>NZ_CP042173.1:0-4539645 GCF_005937895.2 Yersinia sp. KBS0713 | reverse complement strand
GGCGGACTCCACTCGAACAAGATCAATAAAAGAAAGAAATCAGGATTTTTGCAACTCATCGTTTTTGACACACGCCAATAGGCCTGTAGCAAGCCAAGGTGACATGCGAACCGTTTTTCGGTTGTTTTTACGACTAACATCTCCCCGCGATCCCGGAGTAGTGATCCCAGAGTAGTAGATGCGATCGGAATGGCGGATCATAGCGCAAAAGGAGCAATAGATCCTCCCCTTCCTCACAGATTAGATCCTTTTTATCCACAGGGCATAACTTCTGCCGGGAGTGTAACCCAGCGCACAGCTTTTCGTGCCCCTCATCGTCAACGATCGCGAAATATTTCAGATTATACTGGTTCCACCTTCCCCTTTTCCGGCAACTGATCCTCATTATTCCACAAAGGATCTCACAGCGATCCTTGCGCTTTATTCGGGAGTCCGTATAATCCTCAGCCCTACGTGTGATGACTGTTATCTTGATGGCCCAGGTCAAAAAGAGACCAGCAGTAAACACGGACAGGCTCTTGGTAAACTCCCGATACAGAAAACTTCTGTGCGGGCGTGCGCAATGTCAATTGACTCAGGACTGTACAATTATTACAATCCCGCTTCTTTATATGTTGCGATTGAGGCGTCGGTGTCTTCACTCCGAGCAGCCAAACGCGTTTACTGAATCAGTAATTATTTTAAGTTTAGGTAGAAATCGCTATGAAACGCACTTTCCAACCGTCCGTATTGAAGCGCAACCGTAGCCACGGTTTCCGTGCTCGTATGGCCACCAAAAATGGTCGTCTAGTTCTGGCTCGCCGTCGTGCGAAAAGCCGTTCTCGTCTGACTGTTTCTAAGTAATAAAAGCTAACCATCTCAGTGGTTAAGCTAGCATTTCCTAGGGAGTTACGTTTGTTAACTCCCAGTCATTTCACTTTCGTCTTCCAGCAGCCACTACGGGCTGGCACGCCGCAAATCACCATCCTCGGCCGCCTGAACGAGCTGGGGCATCCCCGCATCGGTCTTACCGTCGCCAAAAAACATGTCAAACGTGCTCACGAACGTAATCGGATAAAGCGCCTAACCCGCGAAAGCTTCCGTTTACATCAGCACACGTTGCCGTCTATGGATTTTGTCGTTTTGGTGAAAAAGGGTGTGGCTGACCTCGATAACCGTGCGTTGACGGAAGCTTTGGAAAAATTATGGCGTCGCCACTGTCGCCAGGCTCCCGCATCCTGATCGGGCTAATCAGGGGCTATCAGCTCGTGATTAGTCCGCTGCTGGGGCCGCGCTGTCGTTTCCATCCGACATGCTCTCATTACGGAATTGAGGCATTGCGCCGGTTTGGCATGATAAAAGGCAGTTGGTTAACACTGAAACGCGTATTAAAATGCCACCCTTTGAACCCAGGTGGCGATGATCCCGTGCCGCCGAAACCCGACGATAACAGAGAACACTAACGATGGATTCGCAACGCAATCTTCTACTCATCGCTCTGCTGTTCGTGTCTTTCATGATCTGGCAAGCCTGGCAAGTGGATAACAATCCACAACCAGCGGCCCAGACCACGCAACAGACTGCGAATACTGCTACCGGTGATAAAGCAAGTCAGGCCGTGCCAGCCAGTGGTCAGGGTCAACTGATTACTGTAAAAACTGATGTGCTGTCTCTGACCATTAATACCCGTGGCGGTGACATCGAGCAGGCTAACCTGCTGGCTTACCCGGATGCTCTGGGTTCAGACAAAACTTTCGAATTACTGGAAACCACACCAGCTTTCGTTTATCAGGCGCAAAGCGGTCTGACAGGCAAAAGCGGCCCGGATAATCCAGCTAACGGTGAGCGCCCGCTATTTGAAGCGCCACAGACCAGCTTTGTCTTAGCCGATGGTCAGGATGAACTGCGCATTCCATTGACCTTCACTGGCAAAGATGGCTCCGTTTTCACCAAAACTTTTGTGCTAAAACGTAACGACTACGCCATTGGCGTGGATTATCACGTTAAAAATGCCTCAGATGCCCCATTGGAACTGACGCTATTTGGCCAATTGAAGCAGAGCATCAACTTGCCTAAACACCGTGATACTGGCAGCAATAACTTTGCGCTGCATACTTATCGTGGTGCCGCTTACTCTTCTGATGACACTAAATATAAAAAATACAGCTTTAGTGATATCGAAGACAAAAGTTTAGACATCACCACCAAAGGTGGCTGGGTTGCAATGTTGCAGCAGTATTTCGCCACAGCGTGGATTCCAGCGGCTAACGAAACCAACACCTTCTACTCTGCTGATTTGGGTAACGGTCTGGCTGCTATCGGCTTCAAAGGCATGCCCGTCGTCATTCAACCGGGTGAGCAGAAACAACTGGGTGCCACCTTGTGGGTTGGCCCGGAAATTCAGGACAAAATGGCAGCCATCGCGCCACACCTGGATCTGACGGTTGATTATGGTTGGTTATGGTTTATTTCTCAGCCACTGTTCAAACTGCTGAAATTCATTCACAGCTTTGTCGGTAACTGGGGCTTCTCCATCATTGTCATCACCTTTATCGTGCGCGGTATCATGTACCCGCTGACGAAGGCGCAATACACCTCGATGGCGAAAATGCGTTTGCTGCAGCCTAAACTGGCCGCCATGCGTGAGCGTATCGGCGACGATAAGCAGCGCATGAGTCAGGAGATGATGGCGCTGTACAAAGCTGAGAAGGTTAATCCACTGGGTGGCTGCTTACCGCTGGTCATTCAGATGCCTATCTTCCTGGCGTTGTACTACATGTTGATGAGCTCGGTTGAATTGCGCCACGCGCCGTTCATCTTGTGGATTCATGACCTGTCAGCACAAGACCCGTACTACATCTTGCCAATTCTGATGGGTATCACCATGTACTTCATTCAGAAGATGTCACCGACCACCGTGACTGACCCGATGCAGCAGAAGATCATGACTTTCATGCCAGTCATCTTCACGGTGTTCTTCCTGTGGTTCCCGGCGGGTCTGGTACTGTACTATATCGTCAGTAACCTGGTGACCATCCTGCAGCAACAGCTGATTTATCGTGGTCTGGAAAAACGTGGCTTACACAGCCGCGATAAGAAAAAACAGTCGTAATAGATAGATACCCAAATTAATTGGCGTTGCAGAGGCCCAAGGATGGGCCAGGTAGATAAACAGCTAACAAAACGCTGTAACCTCAAGTAAGCAGGGTATCAAGGCGGTCAATATGACCGCCTTATTCTTTTTACACAAGCCTGATTTTCGTGATTCAGGCTTGTGCAAAAACAATAAGTTAAAGAGAGAAATTACCATGAGCGCCACTGATACTATCGTCGCACAAGCAACGCCGCCAGGCCGTGGTGGCGTGGGTATTTTACGTGTTTCAGGTCGTGCTGCCGCCGCCGTCGCGCAGGCGGTTTTGGGCAAATTGCCCAAACCACGTTATGCCGATTATCTGCCATTTAAAGATGTCGATGGCAGTACGCTGGATCAAGGTATTGCTCTCTACTTCCCCGGCCCGAACTCCTTCACTGGCGAGGACGTGCTGGAACTACAAGGTCACGGCGGCCCCGTGATACTGGATCTGCTGTTAAAACGCATTCTGGCCCTGCCAGAGCTGCGCATTGCCCGTCCGGGTGAGTTCTCTGAACGCGCATTCCTCAACGACAAGCTGGACTTGGCACAAGCAGAGGCGATTGCTGACTTGATTGATGCCAGTTCAGAGCAAGCCGCGCGCTCGGCGGTGAACTCATTGCAGGGGGCGTTTTCAGTTCGCATCCATCAATTGGTGGAAGCACTTACTCACCTGCGAATCTACGTCGAGGCTGCCATTGACTTCCCAGATGAGGAAATCGACTTCCTTTCCGATGGCAAAATTGAAGGCCAGCTAAACGGCGTCATGGCCGAGCTGGAGCAGGTGCGCACTGAAGCCCGCCAAGGCAGTCTGCTGCGCGAAGGGATGAAAGTGGTGATTGCAGGCCGCCCTAATGCCGGTAAATCTAGCTTACTCAATGCGTTAGCAGGCCGTGAAGCCGCGATTGTCACCGATATTGCAGGAACCACTCGTGATGTATTGCGGGAACATATTCATATCAATGGGATGCCACTGCATATCATCGACACCGCCGGTTTACGCGAAGCCAGTGACGAAGTTGAGCGCATTGGCATCGAACGGGCATGGAATGAGATAGAACAAGCCGACCGAGTGCTGTTTATGGTTGATGGCACCACCACGGATGCCACTGAACCCGCCGCGATTTGGCCGGAGTTTATGGCGCGCTTGCCCTCGACGCTCCCCATCACTGTGGTGCGCAATAAAGCGGATATCACCGGTGAGACGCTGGGGCTAACAGAAGTGAATGGTCACTCACTAATTCGCTTATCCGCCCGAACAGGCGAAGGCATTGACCTGCTACGCAACCATTTGAAGCAGAGTATGGGCTTTACCAGCAACACCGAAGGCGGTTTTCTGGCTCGCCGCCGCCATTTGCAGGCACTGGAAACAGCCGCACGGCATTTGGTGCAGGGCCACGAACAGTTAGTAAGCGCTTACGCCGGTGAACTACTGGCTGAAGAGTTACGGTTAGCACAACAGTCATTGAGTGAAATTACCGGTGAATTTAGCTCGGATGACTTACTGGGGCGCATTTTCTCCAGTTTTTGTATTGGAAAATGAGTGTGATGCGCTAGCGCGGGAGCAGATTATCGCTAATTTTGATAATCTTGCTCTATGTGTCTGAACTGTGCAGCGGCTTGAGCGAGCAAAATCAGCACTGCCAGTGACTCGAACACTTAACTATATCCCTAAATTTGAGGTATCCATGATTATAAAACCACGTGTACGCGGCTTTATCTGTGTGACTGCTCACCCGGCGGGCTGTGAAGCCAACGTCAAAAAGCAAATCGACTATGTCACCGCAGCAGGCCCCATCGCTAATGGCCCAAAACGAGTATTAGTGATTGGTGCGTCAACTGGATACGGGCTGGCAGCCCGCATCACAGCAGCATTTGGTTGTGGTGCCGATACCTTGGGTGTTTTCTTCGAACGCCCTGGCGAAGAGAGCAAACCCGCAACCTCTGGTTGGTACAATAGCGCGGCATTCCATAAGTTTGCCGAGCAAAAAGGTCTGTACGCGAAGAGTATCAATGGTGATGCTTTCTCCGATCAGATTAAACAGCTGACCATTGATGCTATCAAACAAGATTTAGGTCAAGTTGATCAGGTGATCTACAGCCTGGCCTCACCACGCCGTACTCACCCAAAAACCGGTGAAGTGTTCAACTCCACACTGAAACCTATCGGTCATGAAGTTAAGTTCCGTGGTCTTGATACCGACAAAGAAGTGATCAAAGAAGCCGTACTGCAACCAGCTACCCAGGAAGAGATCGACAACACGGTTGCGGTCATGGGTGGCGAAGACTGGCAGATGTGGATTGATGCGCTGTTGGAAGCCGGCGTGCTGGCGGAAGGTGCGCAAACCACCGCCTTCACCTATCTGGGCGAGAAGATCACCCATGATATCTACTGGAACGGCTCCATTGGCGCAGCCAAAAAGGATCTAGACCAAAAGGTACTGGCTATCCGCGATAGCCTGGCAGCCCACGGCGGCGGTGATGCCCGTGTGTCAGTGCTGAAAGCGGTTGTGACTCAAGCCAGCTCTGCCATTCCAATGATGCCACTCTATTTGTCACTGTTATTCAAAGTGATGAAAGAGAAAGGCACTCACGAAGGTTGTATCGAGCAGGTCTACTCGCTGTATAAAGATAGCCTGTGTGGCAACGCGCCACATATGGATCAAGAGGGCCGTCTGCGCGCAGACTACAAAGAGCTGGCTCCTGAAGTTCAAAGCCAGGTGCAGCAGTTGTGGGATCAAGTTACCAATGACAACATCTATCAACTAACTGATTTTGTTGGCTATAAAACCGAATTCCTCAATCTGTTCGGTTTCTCGATCGACGGTGTGGACTATGACGCCGATGTTAATCCTGATGTGAAAATCCCGAATCTGATTCAGGGCTAAACTCAGGTTTATCGCACTAAAACCCGCTGCGCTGCAACACGACCGCGCAGCGGGTTGATAATAATCTTATATCCCCCTCTCTTATACTCTCCTTGATACCGCTATAGCTTTATAATGGATAAGCTAAGTCTATATTCTTCGTTTACGGATAGCGCAATCGCCTGCAACCTTGTGAATAAATTCTCCTTTAGATACTGAATTAATATTTATTCCACAGGGAAATGATGATGAGAATACCTTCAGTGGCAGTACCTCTCCTTAGCTTAATTATTTTAACTTCGCTGAATGCTCACAGTGAGGAGCAGAGATTGATTAAGTTAGGGTTTAACCCCGGCCCCTATAAAGAACAATTTGAGAAGGGCGTGGCCCCCTATCTGATAAAAAAAGGCTACAGCATTGAATATAAAGATTTCAATGATGGCATTCAGGTCAATAATGCGGTCAGCACTGGTGAGATTGATGGCAATATCATGCAGCATCCGATTTATCTGCAAGCAATAAATGACCGACTGCGCATAGATAATACGGGTATTGTTCAGGTACCAACGCCACCCATGGGGCTATATTCCAATAAGCACCAAAAAGAGGATAAACCCAAAGATGGCGCATGGATTTCAGTCCCGAACCAACCCTCAAATGAGTACCGCGCGGCACTCTTACTGCAATCCATTGGCTGGATAAAGCTGAAAGAGAAAATTGATCCCGCGACCTTCTCGCAGAAAGATATTGCGGAAAATCCGTATCACTTGGTGATCAAAGAGATGGATAATGCCCAGCAAGTCAGGGCGCTACCTGATGTCGACTTTGGTGCTATTCAAGGTAACTTTGCCGTCTCTAACGGAATAAAACTCACCTCAGCTCTGCAACTTGAAAAACCCACTACACAATTTGTTAATGTGGTTACTGTTGCTGGTAAAAATAAGGACGCTGAGTTTGCTAAAGATATTATTGCCGGATATCACTCACCTGAATTCAAAAAATACATTTTGGAAAACGAAAAGTATACGGGTTATATGCTGCCTGATTATCTGAACTAATGGAATAAGCCGATGATTGAGCTTCAGCATATTTCTAAAACCTTTGAACGCCAAGGTATCAAACTACAGGCATTGAATAATGTCAGTTTAACCGTCGCAGATGGCGATATATTTGGCATCATCGGTTATAGCGGAGCAGGGAAAAGCACCTTATTACGGATGGTCAATTCGCTGGAAAGCCCGACATCAGGTAATGTCATTATTGATGGTAAAAATCTGCATGACTTTAGTCATGAGCAGCTACGGCTGCTGAAAAAAAATATTGGCATGATATTCCAAAACTTTAATTTACTGGAATCAAAAACGGTTTTTAAAAATGTCGCTATGCCGCTCATTCTATTGGGGAAAAACAAAAAATTCATTCAGGAACGCGTTGCTGAACTGTTAGATTTTGTTGGCTTAGGTGATAAAAGCCATAGCTTCCCTAACGAATTATCGGGCGGCCAGAAGCAACGGGTGGGTATTGCGCGCGCCCTGGCAACCAATCCGTCGATCCTATTATGTGATGAGGCCACATCCTCACTGGACCCACAAACAACCGCCCAGATCTTATTATTGCTAAAGAAAATCAACCAGCAATACAACATTACGGTTTTGCTGATTACTCATGAAATGTCAGTGATTCAAAAAATATGCAATAAGGTGGCAGTGATGGAGAACGGCCAAATTATTGAGCAAGGATCGGTATTAACGGTGTTTGGTCACCCAACTCATCCCACCACCCTTAATTTCGTCCGCACCGTAATAAAAGATAGTTTACCTGAGAGTGTGAAAAAGCTGTTGAATAACAGCCATGCAGGCCGCCAATTCCGATTAGCCTTTATGGGGTCAATAGCCACTCAGCCGGTGATCAATCAGCTTATCAAGCAGTATGACATTGGCGTTAATATTCTGTTTGCCAACATGTCAGAGATACAGGACACCACCCTCGGCCACATGGTGCTGTTATTAACCGGCGAGAATCATACCATTGATGGTGCTGTCAGTTATCTGACGGAAACCGGTATTGATATACAGGAAATAAATTGATGATCGAAACCGCCATTACACTAGACCAATTTATTCAAGCGCTACACGACACACTGGTGATGGTCAGTATCTCATTGGTGATCGGTTCTCTTATTGGTATACCACTGGGAATTTTACTGGTGGTAACTCGGCCGGGCGGATTAATTAAGAGCCGTGCCTTTTATAATATTCTCAATCCCGTGATCAATATCATCCGATCACTGCCCTTTATTATTCTGATGGTGGCGATTATTCCGCTAACACGCCTGATTGTGAATACCACTATTGGGACACCGGGAGCGATTGTGCCGCTGATTATTTTTATCGCGCCCTATATTGGCCGGCTGGTAGAGAACTCATTACTGGATGTGAACCCCGGTATTCTGGAGGCCGCAAAATCAATGGGCGCGACCCCTTTGCAGGCGATTTGGTATTTTCTGTTACCCGAAGCCTTGTCATCGTTAATATTGGCCCTGACCACCGCCACCATTGGCTTAATTGGTGCAACGGCAATGGCGGGAACTGTGGGCGGCGGCGGGATCGGGGATTTAGCTATTACTTATGGTTATCAGCGTTTTGATACTTTTGTGACGATCACCACCGCCATTGTATTAATTATTACTGTGCAGTTAATCCAATCACTGGGCAATTTATTTGCCAGTAAAATTCGCCGTGAGTAAACCAAAGAGAGTTAGATTTATACGCAAAGTGCCTGCGGCGGAGAGAATAGGTAGATCGTAAAGACGCCGTACTTCTTTTTTAAAAACACGCCTCCCTGATGGCTCGAGCCGCGCCATCCCTGGCGCGGACGCTTTACTCCTCTACCTATCCTCACCACTTAAGATCGAGTCACTAAGAATTTCAGCAAAAATACCGTATTTAATTAAACCTTAAAGCCGCTAATCACACTTTCTAGCTGCAAGGTTTGATCCTGCATGGCTTGAGCTGCTGCCGCCACTTGCTCCACCAGCGCCGCATTTTGCTGAGTTGCGTTATCTAACTGATTAATCGCCAAATTAACCTGCTCGATACCCAAACTCTGCTCCTGGCTGGATGACATAATCTCATTCATCAGTGCCGCCACATTGGAAACACCGCTCATCAGATCATCCATGGTAGTGCCCGCATCGGCCACTAAGCCAGTACCAATCGCAATATCAGACACCGAATCTTCAATCAGCTTTTTAATCTCGCGGGCAGAAGTTGCCGAACGTTGCGCTAAATTACGCACCTCCGATGCGACCACCGCAAAACCACGCCCCTGCTCACCCGCTCTGGCGGCCTCCACTGCCGCATTCAGTGCCAATATATTGGTTTGGAAGGCAATACTGTCAATCACACTGATAATATCGACAATTTTCTTCGATGAATGATTGATGGAACCCATGGTATCCACCACTTTTTTCACTACCGTACTGCCCTTCACCGCCACGGCTGAAGCATCCATCGCCAATTGGTTGGCATGGCTGGCGTTATCCGCATTTTGCTTCACGGTACTGGTCAGCTCATCCATCGAAGCCGCCGTCTCTTCAATTGAGCTGGCCTGATCTTCGGTACGGGCAGACAAATCCAAATTACCGCTGGCGATTTCACGTGATGCCGATGCAATAGCCAAACTGCTCTCACCGACTTGGCGCATCATTTGCTGCAAATAGTCGATAAAAGCATTGAAACTCTGGTTAATGGCATTGAACTCCGGACTGCTGCTTTCCGGCAAGCGCTGGGTTAAGTCGGCCCCGCCCGCAGACAATGCGGTGATATTCTCTTTCAAATTCGCTAAGCGCTTCATAAATACGCGGATAGAGAACACCAGGAAAATCAGCAATAACAGCATGATAGGAATCTGTACTAGCCCCAGATGCATCAGGATACTGTGGCTCTGTTTGACCAATAAGCTGGTTGGCAAGTCAGTGACCAAATACCATGGGCTATTGGCGATCGGGCGGATAAACAGGGTGTGTGAGGTGCCATCGACATCAAATTCGCTTTCCAGCGATTTTTGCTCTCTCATTTGTGGCAACAACCGCTGGGTTTCGGCCGCCATCGGCAAACTAGCGGCAAAATCAGAGAGATTTTTTAGCTCTGCTTTGCCGTCAGCCAAGGCGCTGCTACCCACAATCTTACCATCCGCTTCGACAATCAGAATGGTGCCGTTCACTTTCTGCTCCATCTCTTTAACCAGGCGGTTAAAGAAGCCTAAAGTGACGTCAATGGTTGAAACGCCATATGCCTCGTTGCCTTTATAAATCGCCATCGCACAGTTGGTTCTCGGCTGCGGGCTGGCGTCATCCTGATAGGCTTTAGCCCAGGCGCAGAAGCCTTTCGGCGCATTTAAGCCATCTTTGTACCACGACTGCTCAAAATAATTTTGCGATTCTGGCGAGTTCCAATGAGTGTTAACCGTTAACTTATTTTCCCCATTACGGGCAAAAAAGGTGCTGAATTTCGCCACCCCTTGCTCACGTTTATTGGGCAGAGGCCAAATACCGCCGCCGAATACATTGCTGTCGCCGTATTGATCCACCAAGCCCGGTAATAGTGAGTCGATGGTACTGCTGTCCATAATGGCAACCGCCTGGGTAATACTGCGGGCCTGGGCTTCCACTTTATTCATTTGCGCGGTGATGGCCGTCGCAATTTGGTCAACGCTATTGCCAACAATAGTGCTTTCCGATTGTTTGAGTTGTGGTGTGATAAAAAGCTGAATCACCACTAGGGTGATGATTAGCAAAAGAATGAAAAACGCACTAACGAGTAAGGTGAATCGGGCTTGAGTGGTTTTTAGCATTATCGTGTCGCTCAATGTCAGAGAGCTGGATAGCTCCAGATCTATTAACGGCACTCCGCGCGCAGACTTGATAACGGATTGAAACGATTTTTCCGTTTTTATCCGTCGATCACAATTTCAGTGTAATTAATCGGCGGATGACAAACAGTTAAGTGAAATTTTCAGGGGGGGAGCGGTAGATAGTCATTGTGATATCGCGCAAGTTTGTCCTACTCTGGTGGTGAAACAGTGTTACTCATTTACTCAATGGGAGTATGTCATGTCACAGCAACCCCTTAAAATCGTTACCCTGCTAGGTAGCCTGCGTAGTGGTTCTTACAATGCCATGGTCGCCCGTGCGCTGCCTAAATTAGCACCTGCGGGTGTCACCATCGAAGCCCTGCCGTCTATTCGCGATATTCCGCTTTATGATGCTGATGTACAACAGGAAGATGGCTTCCCAACCACGGTTCAGGCCATTGCGGAGCAAATCCGTCAGGCGGATGGCGTAATTATCGTGACGCCGGAATATAACTACTCCGTCCCCGGCGGCTTGAAGAATGCGATCGACTGGCTATCCCGTTTACCCAATCAGCCGCTGGCGAACAAACCCGTGGCGATTCAAACCAGCTCTATGGGGCCGATTGGCGGTGCACGTTGCCAATACCATCTGCGCCAAATTTTGGTCTTCCTCGATGCAATGGTGATGAATAAGCCTGAATTTATGGGCGGGGTGATTCAAAGCAAAGTGGATGAGCAAGCCAAAGAGCTTTCCGATCAAGGGACACTGGATTTCCTGACAAAACAGCTTGCTGCCTTTGCCACTTACATTGATCGTGTGCGCGAAAAGTAAGTTTTTATCTCTGCTCCCCATAAGCCTGCGGGTAGTGGGGAGCCGCTCTGCCCCCACACCTGCCACTCTCTTTTTGCGGATGCTGCTGACCGATGGCCATTAAAATCACTGTCTGGTTGACTCTGACCCTGATATCCACTCTTTGGCTGGGTTGGTACGGGCTAAACACCCAGCAAGCTGAACGTGAGGCGGATTTCCGCACCATTCACCGTGAACTGAGCCAACAACTGGCCCAGCAGCAGGCGATTCTGTTTTTGGCGCTAGAGCCGGGCCAACTGACGCAACTACAGCGCCACTTACCGCAACTGGCGGCCATCAGCCAAACAGCGGCTGACAGATCAAAAGCCGGCCAGCTTAGCCTGCAAATTCTGGGCGGCGATTACCGTTTATCTAACTCATACAACGGCAGTGTCTTGCAGGTTAATGGCCAGCGACTGCTGCAAGTGGTGGGTTTGCCCGCTAACTTTGACAGCCTGGTATTGCGCTATCAGCAGCATCAACTCGCGCTACTGGGCCATTCAGCGCCTGAAAGCTTCTGGCAGTGGCAAAAGCCGTTGGGAGAGGGGGCGCAATCATTCACCTTAATCGGCCATGCCACCCCCGTTTGGCGCAATTTGCCTTGGTTAACCGCCCTGCTGCTTTCGCTGATCACCGCCGCCGCCCTGTATGGTTGGCACCGCTGGCAACAGTTGGCACAGCACCGCTTGCACGCCGAACAGCGGGCCAAATTCGCCGATCAGGCCCGACTCAATGCTATGGGGGAGATTGCGACCGGTATCGCCCATGAGTTGAATCAGCCACTCACCGCCACCCTGAGCTATAACCAGACCGCGCTACGACTGTTACCACCGCATGACGAAAAAGTCGCGCCACTGCTAGTCGCGTCGGTTGAGCAAATCAAGCGCATCGCCGCGCTGCTCGACCGCCTACGCACACTACTTAGTCGTGGGCAGGTCAACTTACAACCGGTGATGATGGCCGATGTCTGGCGGCGGGTTAACTTACTGTTAAAGCAAGAGATTAGCGCCGCTAACCTGACAGTGCGTAGCGACATCCCGGCCCCTTTACCGCCACTCCAGAGTGATCCGCTCTGGCTGGAGCAGGTTTTTCATAATTTGCTGAGTAATGCAATTCACGCGCTGCAAGATACCCCCGCGCCGACACTCTATTTCCGAGTTAACCATCAGCCAAAACAGTGGGTTATCCAAATCGAAGATAATGGCCCAGGGCTGAGCCAACAGCAGTTGGACAACCTGTTTTCCCCCTTCTACACCACCCGCGAAAGTGGATTGGGATTGGGGCTGACTCTGTGCGAAACATTGGTGCAGCGAATGGGGGGCGACATAAAAGCAGGAAACAGCGAACAGGGGGGCGCCTGCTTTACCCTGACTTTTCCCATAACGTCAGCACGGAGGATGCATGACCAAACAGATTTATCTCATTGATGACGATGCAGGGGTCCGCGCCGCACTCGCCGCGCTGCTCGCCACCATGGGCTGGGAGGTCAAAGCATTCAGCAACGGCCAGATCTTTCTCGACACCTTGGTGGTCACTCAACCCAGTTGTGTGCTGGTTGACATCAGAATGCCCGGTAAAAGTGGGATGGCGGTATTGGAAGCCATTCAGTCTCGTGATAGCTCGCTACCGGTCATCATAATGACGGGGCACGGTAACATTGAATTGTGCCGCCGCGCCTTTAGGGGCGGTGCATTGGAGTTCCTGACCAAACCCATTGATGCTGATGTGCTGATTGAAACCATCAGCCTGGCACTAGAGCAGCATGAGCAGGCGCTAGCAACTTATCGCCAGTTGGCAGGCTATCAACAGTTGCTCAGCCAACTCTCGCCCCGTGAACGAGAAGTTGTCGTTCTGATTATTCAGGGGGAGACCAGTAAACAAATTGCGCATATTTTGTCTCTTTCGCCGCGAACCGTGGAGGCTCATCGCGCAAATATCTTTGCAAAACTGGAGGTTAGCTCGTTAGCACTGCTGATTCAGTATTACGCGCCATTGATAAAATAGGCGCATCCATAAAGCACCGGCCGTTGCAGGTCGACCACAACTGAATGAGGGGATAGGTAGATCTACGGTGCAAAATGGGTAGTTAGCCGAATATTTTTTCACCACTTATCGCCGTAGGATGATGGCACTGTGATGAAATCACGTCGCTAACAATAAGGATTTTATATGATCAAGCCTATTGCCCTCACCTCTGCCTTATTCATTGGCCTAATAACACAGGCCTCTGCTGCGGGTCTCAACACTGAACGTAATATCTCTCTGGCGCTGGCGACCGATTTGGCGAGCCGTACCCTTGCGGTTTGTCAGGCTGATGGCTATAACGTCGCAGTCACGGTGGTAGATCGTGCCGGTATCATCAAAACCGTGCTGCGCGCAGATAGTGCTGGGCCACATACCGTTAAAGCCAGTGAACAGAAAGCCTTTACGGCGCTCTCAACTAAAACGCCAAGCGGGCAAGTGATGGAGAACAGCCAAAAAACGCCGGCGGCCAATAACCTGAAAGATATTCCGGGCTTCTTGCTGTTAGGCGGTGGAGTGCCAGTGAAAGCGGGTGATGAAGTGGTGGGTGCGGTGGGTGTTGCCGGTGCGCCGGGTGGGCATCTGGATGCGCAATGTGCCAGCAAGGCACTGGAGCAAATCAGCGCTCAGTTGAAAGCTTAAGATTATCGATAAGACGCCCCCTCCCTCGTGTCGAAAGGGGGGCGTTGGCAAGATCAGAGGTCAATCACTGGCAATCAGTGGTCAACAAAAGCAATTTTCAGCACAAATAGCAGCGCCACCACCACCACACATGGGCTGATTTCACGCCAGCGGCCAGTACCCAACTTCATCAGGCAATAAGAGATAAAGCCCAGCGCGATACCTTCGGTAATTGAGAAGCTGAAAGGCATCATCACGGCAGTGACAAACGCCGGAACCGCTTCGGTCAGATCATCCCACTTCACGCGGGATAAGCTGGCGGTCATCAATACGCCCACATAAATCAGCGCCCCGGCGGCAGCATAAGCGGGCACCATACCCGCCAGTGGCGAAATAAACATCACCAGCAGGAACAAGATACCCACCACCACGGCAGTCAGGCCGGTACGACCACCGACAGAAACTCCGGAGGAGCTTTCAATATAGGCCGTCACTGACGAAGTGCCGATAAAAGCACCGGCAACAGAGCTGATACTATCGACGTACAGCGCTTGTTTCATGCGCGGAAACTTGCCTTTATCATCGGTTAAGCCCGCTTTATCCGTCACGCCAATCAATGTGCCGGATGAATCGAATAGGTTAACCAGCATGAAGGAGAAAATGATCCCCGCCATACCAACATTCAGCGCCCCAGCCAGGTCAACCTGCCCGACCACCGAGGTCACACTTGGCGGCATGGAGAAAATACCCGAGTAGTGTACATCACCCAGCGCCCAGCCAATTAGGGTGGTCACCACGATAGAAACCAGCACCGCAGCATGGATATTGCGTGATGCCAGTATCGCGATAATAAAGAAGCCCAGCGCCCCCAGTAGCACGCTGTGAGAGGTCAGGTTACCCACGGTCACCAATGTATCTGGGTTTGCAACCACGATACCGGCATTTTTCAGCCCCATCATGGCAATAAACAGGCCGATACCACTGGTGATCCCCACGCGCAGGCTCAGCGGGATGTTGGCAATCATCCAATAGCGAATGCGGAAAATAGTCAGCAAAAGGAAACCGATTGCGCCCCAGAAAATCGCCCCCATGCCAACCTGCCATGAAATGCCCATCGCGCCAACCACCACAAAAGCGAAGAAAGCGTTCAGCCCCATCGCCGGTGCCAGTGCTACCGGTAAGTTCGCCAATAAGCCCATAAAGATGCTGCCAAAAGCGGCGATCAGGCAGGTAGTGACGAATACTGCCTGCACATCCATCCCCGCAACCCCTAAAATCTGTGGGTTAACGAACACGATATAGACCATGGTCAGGAAGGTGGTGATACCGGCGATCAGCTCAGTGCGTGCCGTGGTGCCGTGTTGCTTTAGCTTAAAAACACGTTCGAGCAGCCCCTGCTCAGTATCAAGGTTTGGTTTACTCATAAGGCGTTCCACAAGAAGGGAGTGATAGTTGGGAACATCCTATAACAAAAAACCAATCTTAAGAGCGGGATCACACTCTTTTTTGTCTGTTTTTTATCGCCTCTGTTGCGCAACATCTGCATGGTGCTAACCCTCATCACTCAACGCATTGAATTTTATTCGTTTAATATTCGTTATATTGCTAGCAGGGTAATTATGTATCGCATTCTGAGCCAGGATGATTAAAGTAAGTAGGGGGTAAGTCTCGATTATATAGATACGAAAATAAGGAAATTGAGTGAACCAGATAGATTGCGTAATGTTCGATTGCGATGGCACCCTGGTGGATAGCGAAGTGCTGTGCTGCCAGGCTTATGTGGTGATGTTTGCCCATTACGACATTCACTTATCACTGGAGCAGGTGATTAAGCGCTTTAAAGGCGTGAAACTGAATGAGATCGTCGCGTTGGTGAGCAAAGAGAACGACCTGAACCAACCGATTGAAACACTGGAAAAACTCTATCGCGCAGAAGTCGCCCGCTTATTTGATGCCCAATTGCAACCGATCGCCGGTGCAAAGGCGCTGCTAGAGCAAATTACGCTGCCGGTTTGTGTGGTATCCAACGGGCCGGTGAGCAAGATGCAGCACTCCCTTGGCCTGACGGGCTTGCGCCCCTTCTTTGAAGATAGGCTCTATAGCGGCTACGACATTCAACGCTGGAAGCCCGATCCGGCGCTGATTTACCATGCAGCGAAAGAGATGCAGGTCGCGGCTGAGCGCTGCATTCTGGTGGAAGACTCCGCTGCCGGAACACACGCCGGGATCGCGGCAGGTATTCCGGTCTTTTACTACTGCGCCGATCCGCACAATCAGCCGATCCACCACCCGCTAGTCACCATGTTCGATGATATGCAGCAACTACCTGATTTATGGCGTGAAAAAGGCTGGCGTATCACCCACGACTAGTGACTGGCAGTGCCACTTTATTTCGCCACCAGCGCCATGCACCTTTAATGGCGCTTTGCTGCTTAATGACGTGTTGCGGGCTGAAACGGCGGTTAAGGCCATTCGCCAGTAGATCCAGCGCCAGACAGAGAACAAAGTAGACCAGCGCCACAAACAGAAACACTTCCATCGGGTAAACCATGCTGCGATTATTGACCTGAGTCGCCAAAAACGTCAGCTCATTCACCCCGACGATATAAGCCAACGAGGTATCTTTAATCAATGAGATCCATTGATTAATAAATGATGGCACCATCATGCGCAGGGCTTGCGGCAGCACCACAAACCCTAAAACTTGCCAGCGGTTAAAGCCGAGTGACAGACCCGCCTGCCACTGACCCGCACCGATCGCCACAATTCCGGCTTTCACCGCGTGAGCCAGATAGGCGGATGCAATCAACGCCAGCGCACACACCACGGTGGTGATTTCGGGAATATCCACGCCAAACACAATCGGCAGCAGGAAATAGGTCCAAAAAATCAGCATAATCACGGGAATAGCACGGAAAAAACCTAAAACAGCCGCCAATATGCCCGCCCAGACACCACGAGACATCGCCAGCGCCACCCCCAATAGAGTGCCTAAAATAGCGGAAGCGACCCCCGCCATGATGCTGATCAGCACAGTTAATGCCGCCCCACCCAGCGGGCCATCCGGGTAGGTGCCCCACAGCAGATAGCTCCAGTTATCGGCAATAATCGTAAAATCCATCTTAATGCCCTCTGGTGGCAGTTCGTTGTTGACGCCACATACCCCACGCCTCGATCAGCGCAATAATGGCGATATACAGCACCGTTGCTACGCCAAATGCCTGAAACGTCCGCAATGTCTCGGTTTCCACCTGACGGGATGCATAGGAGAGTTCGGCCACACCAATCGCCATCGCCAAAGAGGAGTTTTTAATAATATTCATATATTGGCCCAGCAATGGCGGCATCGCGATTTTCAACGCCTGTGGCAACACCACATGGCGCATCGATTGCCAGCCCGTTAGCCCCAGCGCATGGGCGGCATATTTTTGCCCTTTCGCCACCCCGCTGATACCGGCTCGCAGCTCCTCCGCAATAAACGCCGTGGAGTAGAGGGTCAGCCCGATAAAACCGGCTAAAAACTCAAAAGAGGGCCAGTTCAGGGTTAACCCGAGCAGAGTGATTTCATGGGAAGAGTTCAGCCAGGGGATCCAACTGGCGGGCAGGAGTTGGCTGGCGGCAAAGTACCAAAAGAACAGCTGGATCAACAGCGGCGTATTGCGAAATAGAGTGCTGTACCCCATGGCAAACCACTGTAGCGCTCTATTTTCGCTATCTCTGGCCGCTGCCAGTAAAAAGCCCAATAGCGTCGAGGCCACCACGGTGCAGGCGGAGATCCACAAGGTAAGCAGGAAACCGCTCCACAGCCAGCCGAGATATTGCGGGGCTAGCAGCCAGTCGGTGAGATGATGTAGATTCATATATCTCTATACCCGTTGTAATGCAAACAGCCCCGCATGATCATCATGCAGGGCCTTGGTGTTCCACGCGAAATCAGGCTTTAGGTTGTTGATCTAAAGGTGCAAATTTAAACTCACCTCTTGGTTGAGCGGCATTGGTTGCCGGCCCGAACCAGCGGTCATAAATTTTTGCCGCTTCGCCCTCTTTTTCCAGTTTAACCAGTGTTTCGTTCACTGTTGCGGTTAAGCGCTCTTCGCCCTTAGGAATACCCACGCCCTGATACTCTTTGGTGATACTAAAGGGTGAAATCTCAAAATCTGCTTTTTGGGCCGCAGGCAAGTTACCCAGCAGCCCCACTAATTTTGCATCATCCTGAGTGATGGCTTGAACGTTACCATTACGCAGGGCAGTAAATGCCAGTGGTGTATCATCATAAGAGATCACTTTTGCTGTGGGGTAGTGCTCACGCAGAGTGATCTCCTGCACCGTGCCTTTATCGGCGCCGATACGTAATTTGCGGATATCTTCCGGCGTTTTCAGCACCCCTTTATGGGCGATAAATTTCTGACCGGTGGCAAAATAGGGCAGGCTGAAGTTAACTTCCTTGGCGCGCTCATCAGTGATGGTGAAGTTGGCCGCAATCAGATCGACTTTCTTCGAGGTCAGCAGTGGAATACGGTTAGCCGGGTTAGTTGCCCGCAGTTCCACTTTTACCCCTAAATCTTTGGCAATCGCGTTCGCCACATCCACATCATAGCCCACCAGTTTTTTACTCTGCGGATCGATATAGCCGAATGGGGGGTTGCTATCAAAAACGGCAATCCGCACCACACCCGCTTGCTTGATGTCATCTAACTTATCGGCGTGAGCTGCAGCAGAAAGTGTCGCCAGACCAGCTAGCAAGGTTAATGCCAGAGCGCTTTTTTTGGTGGTCAGAGATTGCTTCATTGAAAGCTCCTAAGATGATTGAGATGTTGCGATATGCATAAGCTAGCAACTCATCGTTAGGTCAGGAAATAATATAAAACGATATATTTATAACTAATTAATCTCAGTGAATGAGACTAATTATATTGGGAAAGAGAGCGGGATATATGGTAAGTGAAACGCCGGAGGATGGGGTGCCCATAAAACCTCCACTTCAATTTATCCATATAAAAACAGTGAATATTCATTCTGCTCTCATGGGCTAATGACACGATTGTAGCCGCACATTTCGACCTAGTCGTGTCATTACCATATGTTTGAAAAATGTCATCAGGCAGAATTATTTACTGTCATCAGGGGCATCAGGTATTGCCACTGCTGCTTTGGGTTTTTCCTGACTCTCCATGACTGCAGATTTGACTTTTCGAGGCAGACTAACTGACTCTTCCGTAATCTCTGACTGACCAATAAAAATGCCGCCTTTTTTAATGGAGAAATTACTGCCTTTTACAATGCCGTTTAAGCGGCCATTCTCTAAAATTTCCAGATGATCGGAAATACAAACACCATCAATGCGCCCATCAACCGTCATGTTGGGAGCCGTTAAATTCCCTTCAATTTGGCCACTGCGCATCAACCTTATCGTGCCTTCATTTACCGTAATATTCCCATTCACCATACCGTAGATTTGAATATCACCATCAAGATTAATATCTCCTTTTATTTTTGTTCCCGCCGCGATAATCGTGTTGGTCTTCACTGAGTCTGATGGTGAGTTAGATAGTGGTGTATTGGATTGTAGAGAAGAGTTGACCATTGTAGACACCGTGTTATGACTGTTTTCTTTCTTTTTAAACATAATAGTTATCAGAATAAAAATGAGGAATAAAGTAGGCGCAAGAAGAAGATAAAAAAATAAATTGTAGACCATATAACCCACTAAAGCTGCACCCCATAGCACCCACAACAGGCTAAGGGCCACATTTTTTGGTATATACAGACGCATGTTCACTTATCCCGCCCAGTGTAAAAACGCATTAATAGTGATATGAATTTATGTGATCTGAAATTGAGTTGAGTTTTAAATTTAACCCGGAAAATAGTTTTCCATTGCAGCGGAAATTGTATTTCCATAAAAACATCCACTCAAAAACAACACCCACACAAATAAGCATAAGACTATGGCATTATGTCAATCAATTGATGGCGAAATATAAACAAATACAAAACAATGTGGAATTAACGTTTTTGGATAATAGCCTAGAGGATAATGCAAGTGGCGGGATGATATTCACTAAAGTGTTCTGGTCTAGTAAAAGTCATCCCCCAATCAAGTATCAATACACAGCCTGATTGGGGGATATATTATTTTTCACTCTTATTGGAGAGCAGTTTCTCTAAGTCATCACCGCCCAGGTGGCGGAAATCATGCCCTTTGACGAAGTAGAAAATGAATTCACAAATATTTTGGCAGCGGTCGCCGATGCGCTCAATCGAGCGGGCGCAGAATAGCGCGGTCAGCACACTGGGGATGGTGCGCGGATCTTCCATCATATAGGTCATCAATTGGCGCACGATGCCCTCATACTCCTGATCGACCTTCCTATCTTCGCGATAAATCCGGATAGCCTCATCCAAATCCATGCGCGCGAAAGCATCCAGCACATCATGCAACATCTGCACCGTGTGGCGACCTAATGACTCCAGGCTGACCAACAAAGGCTGATGCTGATGGGAGAATTTTTCCAATGCGGTGCGGCAGATTTTATCCGCCACATCACCAATACGCTCCAGCTCAGAAATAGTCTTGATGATCGCCATCACTAACCGCAAATCACTGGCGGTTGGCTGACGTTTGGCAATGATGCGCACACAGGCTTCATCAATGGCTACTTCCATCATATTGACCTTTTTATCGCCAGCAATGACCTGCTTGGCTAACTCACCGTCCTGATTATGCATGGCGGTGATAGCGTCAGATAATTGTTGTTCCACCAGCCCACCCATAGTTAAAACCTGGGTGCGGATATGCTCAAGTTCTGCGTTGAACTGGCCGGAAATATGTTTATTTAGATTCAGGTTGTCCATGATACTTCCCGTACATATAAATAGTAGAAATTGATGTATACCCTAAATAATTCGAGTTGCAGGAAGGCGGCAATTGAGCGCATTCCCAGTCACTTACTCAAGTAAGTGACTGGGGTGAACGAAAGCAGCCAACGCACATGCAGCTTGAAGTATGACGGGGATAGGCCTATCAACCATAGCGACCGGTAATATAATCTTCCGTCTGTTTCTGCTGTGGCGCAGTAAACAGTGTATCGGTATCACTGAATTCAATTAACTCACCCAAATACATAAATGCAGTGTGATCTGAGCAACGGGCCGCCTGTTGCATGTTGTGGGTCACAATCACCACCGTGTAATCAGACTTCAATTCACTGATCAGCTCTTCAATTCGGCCAGTGGAGATTGGATCAAGCGCCGAGCAAGGCTCATCAAGCAGCAACACATCCGGGCGGATTGCGATACCGCGCGCAATACAGAGGCGCTGCTGCTGTCCACCGGACAAACTATAACCGCTCTGGTGCAGCTTATCTTTGGTTTCATTCCACAGTGCCGCTTTGGTTAGCGCCCATTGCACCCGCTCATCCATATCCGCGCGAGACAGGTTTTCAAACAGTTTTACACCAAAAGCGATGTTATCGTAAATCGACATGGGGAATGGCGTCGGTTTTTGGAAAACCATGCCCACTTTCGCCCGCAACAACGCAATATCTTGTTTGTCGGTCAGGATATTCTGGCCATCCAGCAAGATGTCGCCTTCAGCTCGCTGATCCGGATACAACTGATACATTTTGTTAAATGTACGCAGCAGTGTCGATTTACCGCAACCTGATGGGCCGATAAATGCTGTGACCTGGTTTTTGGCAATATCCAGCGAGATATTCTTCAGCGCATGGAATTTGCCATAGTAGAAGTTCAGATCGCGAACCTGAATTTTGCTGTTGTTGCTGTCAGTAGCCATACTCATCAAGACTTCTCTCTTTTAGCCAATGCCGCCGGAGCCGCATTTTGGAATTTATTGGCGAATCGGTATTTTCTATTGCTAATAGCTGATGTTCTCTCAGCCAATTAATACTTTTTCTTAGCGAAAACAACGCGAGCCAGAATATTCAGTAACAGTACACACAGGGTAATCAGCAGCACCCCGGCCCAGGCCAGTTGTTGCCATTCGGCAAATGGACTCATGGCAAACTTAAAGATGGTGACCGGCAAGTTAGCAATTGGCCGAGTCAAATCGGTACTCCAGAACTGGTTGGAGAGCGAGGTGAACAGCAAAGGTGCCGTTTCGCCAGCAATACGCGCCACCGCCAATAAGATACCGGTCAAAATACCGGAGATAGAGGCTTTCAGCGTAATGGCCGAAATCATACGCCACTTCGGTGTTCCCAGTGCATAAGCGGCTTCACGCAGGCTGTCCGGCACCAGCTTCAACATATTCTCGGTGGTGCGGATAACAATCGGCACTTGTAATAGCGCCAGTGCAATTACCCCCGCCCAACCGGAGAAGTGCTCCATCTTGGCAACCACGATGGTGTAGACAAACAGGCCGACCACGATAGAGGGGGCTGATAACAGAATGTCATTGATAAAGCGGGTGATCTCCGCCAGCCAGGATTTACGCCCATATTCGGCCAGATAGATCCCCGCCATGATACCCAGTGGCGTACCAATCACTGTCGCCCATAGAATTAACAACCCACTACCGGCAATCGCATTCGCCAAACCGCCGCCTGCGGTATTGGGTGGTGGTGTCATCTCGGTAAACAGCGCCAGCGACATTCCATCAATACCTTTGGTGACCGTCGAGAACAGAATCCACACTAACCAGAACAGACCAAACGCCATCGTCGCCATTGAAAGCAATAAGGCAATTCGGTTCTTTTGACGACGCCATGCCTGCTTTTTACGGCGGGTTTCCATCAGCGTCGCATCACTTTGCATATCCATCGTCGCCATCTTAACGCCCCTCTTTCTTAGCCAGACGCAGAATCATTAGCTTAGATAAAGCCAGCACGATAAAGGTAATGACGAATAAGATCAGCCCCAACTCCATCAATGCTGCGGTGTGCAGGCCAGATTCAGCTTCGGCAAACTCATTCGCCAACGCCGAGGTAATGCTGTTACCGGGCATAAACAGTGAGAAACTGTCGAGCTGATAGGTGTTGCCGATAATAAAGGTCACCGCCATGGTCTCCCCTAATGCACGGCCCAGCCCCAACATCACGCCACCAATAACCCCGTTTTTGGTATAAGGCAGCACAATGCGCCAGATAACTTCCCAGGTGGTGCAGCCAATGCCGTAAGCGGACTCTTTCATCATCACCGGCGTTTGTTCAAACACATCGCGCATCACCGCGGCAATGTAAGGAATAATCATGATGGCTAAGATGACACCCGCGGCCAGAATGCCGATCCCGAATGCGGGGCCAGAGAACAGTACCCCCACTATCGGGATGCCGGACATTACGTTGCCGACCGGTTCCTGGAAATAGCGAGCAAAGAGGGGCGCGAAGACAAACAAGCCCCACATGCCATAAACAATACTGGGGATCGCCGCTAACAGTTCGATTGCGATACCGAGCGGGCGTTTTAACCAGTTTGGGGCCAATTCAGTTAAGAACAAGGCGATACCAAAACTGACCGGAACTGCAATGATCAGGGCAATCACCGAGGTGACCACAGTGCCATAAATTGGCACTAAGGCACCAAACTGTTCCGCCGGGGCATCCCACTCTTTGGTCCACAGGAAGGCCCAACCAAACTTCTCGATGCTAGGCCAGGAGGCAACAATCAGTGAAATGATGATGCCGCCTAGCAGAAATAGGGTAATCAGCGCAGCCAGTTTAACTAGCGCACTGAAAATGATGTCACCGTATCGACTCGGTGCTTTGATCGTCGGCTTGTCAGCCATAGACTCTCTTCTCATCTGAGTGTTATACCCCCTTCGTACTTGAAGCCGCAGGGGTGTTGGCTGCGTTCACTAACCCGAATCACTTACACCAGTAAGCTCATCGGGATTAGCTCAATTGCCGCCTACCTGCAACTCCAATGACTTTGGGTATAAGGTAATTTTATAAATAACTTATTACAGGGAAAACTAACTTCAATCAGAAGATTGGTTTGCCGTTACTGTCTTTAATCTGAGTCTTCCAGGCAGCACGGACTTGCTCAACAACTTCGGCTGGCAGTGTGGCGTAATCCAGCGCGTTAGCTTGCTTAGCACCGTGCGTATAACCCCAATCAAAGAACTTCAGAACTTCAGTGCCGTTAGCTGCATTTTTCTGCACTTTGTGCACCAAAATGAAGGTTGTTGAGGTAATTGGCCATACATCATCACCTTTCTGATTGGTTAAGTCTTGAGCGAAGGTTTTGCTCCAGTCTACACCTTTAGCCGCTGCACTAAAGCTCTGCTCAGTCGGGCTAACCGGTTTTCCATCAGCAGAAACCAGTTTGGTGTAAGCCAGGTTATTCTGTTTGGCGTAAGCGTATTCCACATAACCAATGGCACCCGGCAGACGCTGAACGAAAGCAGCGATACCGTCGTTACCTTTGCCACCTAAACCGGTTGGCCAGTTAACTGTAGAGCCTGCGCCCACTTTCTCTTTCCAATCTGCATTCACTTTCGCCAGATAGCTGGTGAAAACGAATGAGGTGCCAGAACCGTCAGCACGACGAACCACCGCGATATTTTGATCAGGTAATTTAACACCTGGGTTCAATTTAACGATTGCCGGGTCATTCCACTTTTTAACATTGCCCAGATAGATATCACCCAGTGTTTTACCATCTAATGTCAGTTCACCGGATTTAATGCCAGGGATATTCACGGCCAGTACCACACCGCCAATCACTGTCGGGAATTGGAACAAACCTTCAGCAGCCAGTTTTTCGTCTGCTAATGGCGCATCAGAGGCACCGAAATCAACCGTGTTGGCGATAATCTGTTTCACACCACCGGAAGAGCCGATCCCCTGATAGTTAACTTTGTTACCTGTTTCTTTCTGATAAGAATCTGCCCACTTGGCATACACCGGCGCGGGGAATGTCGCACCTGCACCTGTCAGGCTTGCAGCAGCGAACGCGGACAGGGTTGTCATAGATAAAGTCGCTGCCACAATGCTGGCTACGGTGGTACGCATCAGTTTCATAATCCCTCCTAATGGGATATTAGAATTAACTCTAAATTGTTTTCATCAGATTAAGTATGGTGCAGGAGGGAAAATAGGGCACTTTAATGACAGAAAAATGTACGTAATATTTCAGTTATATGACAATCAACAGAAATGTAAGTAACCTAATGATTAGCATCTATTTTTATACCAACTCTGTTTGAGTAGCCAACACGATAATTAAGTTATTCGACGAAAAATAGTATGGCCGCCACGCGGGATAGCAGCAATGAAACGAAATGCGAGTAATATGCGTATTTTGCTATTTTATGAATAATGGTCGCAAATAGTGTTACGAGTTTGGCAACACTACGAGGTTTTAACTGCTGAGAACTCCTGCCAATACTCGGTAAGATTTACCTGATAAATCATGATAAGAGACTGAAAAATAATGAGTAACAATAACAACCTCACTAGCGCCGAAGAGTCTGACGATGTGTTGCGCGTAGTGCAGGTGTTGAAATCACCCAAATTAATGACGCGTGAGTGTTTGGCCGGGATTGTGACGGCGCTCGCACTCATTCCTGAAGTGATCTCATTCTCTGTCATTGCCGGTGTCGATCCGAAAGTGAGTCTGGTCGCGTCGATTGTATTATGTCTGACACTCTCTATTTTGGGTGGCCGCCCTGCAATGGTCACCGCCGCCGCCGGTTCAGTCGCACTGGTTATAGGCCCAATGGTTCATGCACATGGCGTCGAATACATTCTGCCAGCGGTAGTGATCGGAGGCGTCATTCAAATCCTGTTCGGTATCACCGGCCTGTCTCGCATGATGCGCTACATTCCCCGCTCGGTGATGATTGGTTTTGTAAATGCGCTGGGCATCCTGATATTTTTTGCTCAGGTGCCGCACGTCTGGGGGCAGTCGGGAATGGTATGGGTGATGCTTATTATTACCCTGCTCATTGTTTTGCTACTCCCGCGCATCCTCAAAACAGTCCCTTCGCCACTTATCGCGATCCTGGTCGTCACTGCTGTTGCCTTGTTGATGGGTTACCGACTACCTAACGTGGGTGATGAGGGGCCGATGACTCCCGGTTTACCGGGGTTCACTCAGCTTTTGGTTCCGCTGAACTGGCAAACACTACAAATCATATGGCCTACAGCCTTGAGTATCGCCTTTGTCGGGCTGATGGAGTCACTGTTAACGGCGAAACTGGTCGATGACATCACTGATACGCCATCCAGTAAGCGTCGAGAGTCCTGGGGTCTCGGGGTCGGTAATATTCTTGCTGGTTTTTATGGCGGCATTGCTGGTTGTGCGATGATTGGTCAAACCATTGTCAATGTTGAGTTAGGCAAAGCCCGGAGTCGCGTTTCAACTGTCGCAGCAGCCATCGTCTTACTGCTGCTCGTCACTGGCCTGAGCAATCTGCTGGCACAAATCCCGATGGTGGTGCTCGCAGGTATCATGATGGTGGTCGCGGTGAAAACCGTTAACTGGCACAGCCTACAACCGGCGACCCTAAAACGGATGCCCTGGTCAGAAACATGGGTGATGGTGCTCACTGTGGTGGTGACAGTATGGACCAGTAACCTCGCGCTGGGGGTACTGGCTGGAGTTATCGTTGCCATGGTGCTGTTCGCCCGCCGTATCGCCCATGTGATCCACGCCGAGCGGACAATAAGTGATGATGGAGAAAGTGTGCGCTATACCGTGCGCGGCCCACTATTTTTTGCCAGTAGTAACGACCTGTTCGAGCATTTCGATTATGCCCATGATCCTAAAAAAGTCATTATTGACCTCACACATGCGCAGATTTGGGATGCTTCTACTGTTGCCGCTTTGGATGGCATTGAGTATCGCTATCAACGTCATGGGGCCAGGGTAACTATTGAAGGGCTGGATATGCGCAGCAGCGATTTTCATCGTCGCCTGACAGGCAACTTAAATTAATCATAAAAAACCCGGTATGCTTTTTAACCAACATACCGGGTTTTAAGATCGATAACTCTTTTGTTATCCCACAACACCTATGGAATAGTTATCGCGAATTATTCAACCGTGACTGATTTTGCCAGGTTACGTGGCTGATCCACATCAGTGCCCTTAATTAAGGCGACGTGATAGGACAATAGCTGTAGCGGCACAGTGTAGAAGATAGGGGCAATAATCTCTTCCACGTGAGGCAACTGAATGATTTTCATCCCTTCGCTATCAGTGAAACCGGCATCTTGATCAGCAAACACATACAGCAGGCCACCACGTGCGCGCACTTCCTCAATGTTGGATTTCAGTTTTTCCAACAATTCATTGTTTGGTGCGACCACAATGACCGGCATATCAGCATCAATCAATGCCAATGGCCCATGTTTCAATTCACCGGCCGCATAAGCTTCCGCATGAATATAGGAGATCTCTTTCAGTTTCAATGCACCTTCCATCGCGATCGGGTATTGATCACCACGGCCAAGGAACAATGCATTGTGCTTATCGGAGAAACCTTCAGCCAGCGCTTCAATGGTTTTATCCAGAGACAGCATTTGCTCAATACGGGCAGGCAGTGCCTGTAGCGCATGAACAATATTCTGTTCCAGGCTGGCATCAGCGCCTTTCAGCTTACCAATACGACCCACCAGCATCAGTAAAACTGTCAATTGAGTGGTGAAGGCTTTGGTTGAGGCTACGCCAATCTCAGTACCCGCTTTAGTCATTAACGCTAAATCTGATTCACGCACCAGTGAGGAGCCGGCTACGTTACAAATTGCTAATGAACCTAAATACCCCAACTCTTTTGATAAGCGCAGAGCAGCCAATGTATCGGCGGTTTCACCCGATTGAGACAGAGTGATCAACAGGCTGTTAGGGCGCACAGCTGATTTGCGGTAACGGAATTCCGACGCAATTTCCACGTCGCAAGGCACACCAGCCAATGACTCGAACCAATAACGCGAAACCATACCGGAGTTGTAAGAAGTCCCACAGGCAATGATTTGAATATGCTGCACATTAGCCAGCAGAGCATCAGCTTTTGGACCAAGCTCAGAGAGATCAATCGCACCATGATTTAAGCGGCCTTCCAGCGTATTTTTAATCGCCATTGGCTGCTCATAAATCTCTTTCTGCATGTAGTGGCGGTACACACCTTTATCACCGGCATCGTATTGCACTTGAGATTCGATTTCAGGGCGCTCAATCGCATTGCCCTGCTTATCAAAAATCTCAATGCTGCGACGAGTGACCTCAACCACATCACCCTCTTCCAGGAAGATAAAGCGGCGAGTCACTGGCAGCAGGGCCAGCTGATCTGAGGCGATAAAGTTTTCGCCAACGCCACAACCGATCACCAATGGGCTACCTGAGCGGGCAGCGACCAGGCGGCTTGGATCACGACTATCCATCACCACAGCACCGTAAGCGCCACGTAATTGCGGGATGACGCGCTTAACGACTTCCAGCAACGAACCACCCTGTTTTTGCTCCCAATGTACCAAGTGAGCAATAACTTCAGTATCAGTTTCAGAGCTGAAACGATAACCACGGCCAATCAATAATTCACGTAAAGGTTCGTGGTTTTCAATAATGCCGTTGTGAACCACGGAGATATAGTCAGAAACATGAGGGTGCGCATTCGCTTCTGATGGCTCACCATGGGTAGCCCAGCGGGTATGTGCAATCCCAGTACCACCATGCAGTACCTGATTTTCGGCCGCGTCAGATAGTGCCTGAACTTTACCCACCCGACGTAAACGGGTCATGTGACCTTCAGCATCAACCACGGCTAAACCCGCAGAGTCATAGCCACGGTATTCAAGACGACGTAAACCTTCGATCAGAATCTCAGCGATATCACGTTGCGCTACTGCGCCAACTATTCCACACATCTGTTTTATTCCTATGTAAGGTTCTGTTAGAACCTTGTCGATGTCAGTGACCTGATTTTCCGGATTTTCCGGGTTCCCCGAGCCTGTAGAGTTGGGGATTATTATGTTTTGTTCTGTATTCTCAGCTTGAATATATTGGCCAAAAATACAGGGCAAAACACCCCTTCAAAGCAGAAGACTTCACCTTAAAGGGGCTGTTTTAAATAGTTATTTTTTCTTCACCGGACGTTGCCAGCCCTGAACATGTACCTGCTTAACACGGCTGAGGACTAACTCATCTTCAGCGATATCACGGGTCACGGTCGTCCCCGCAGCGATGGTGACACCATTAGCAACAGTGACGGGAGCCACCAGCTGAGTATCAGAGCCAACAAAGACATTATCGCCAATAATCGTTTTAAACTTATTAGCTCCATCATAGTTGCAAGTTATGGTCCCTGCGCCGATATTTACGCCAGAACCAATTTCAGCATCACCTAAATAGGAGAGATGACCCGCTTTCGAGCCTTTGCCCAAGCGGGTTTTCTTGATTTCAACAAAGTTACCGACGTGTGCGCCTTCCGCTAACTCAGCCCCTGGGCGCAAGCGGGCAAATGGGCCAACAGTACAGCCGGCATCCAGACGAGAGTCCTCCAAAACCGTGTAAGGGCTGATTTCTGAATCATCGCCAATAACACAATTTTTCAGCACACATCCAGTCCCAATACGAACCCGATCACCTAAAGTCACATGGCCTTCAATGATGACATTGGTGTCGATAGTGATATCGCGCCCATGTGTTAATTCTCCGCGCAAATCAAAGCGCGCAGGGTCCAGTAACATAACCCCCGCTAACAACAGTTTTTCTGCTTGTTCGCACTGGAATACCCGCTCAAGAGTCGCCAATTGCAGGCGGTTATTGACACCTTCAACCTCACTCAGACGAGTAGGATGGACGGTAGCAATCTTCTGTCCATCAGCATGGGCCATAGCAATAATATCGGTGATATAAAACTCACCCTGAGCATTGTTATTATCTAACCGCGATAACCAACGTTTTAGGTCACGCCCGTTCGCCACCAATATTCCGGTGTTGATTTCATTGATCTCGCACTGTGCATCGCTGGCATCTTTATGCTCAACGATCCCCACCACATCACCATTTTCACGCACAATGCGGCCATAGCCACTTGGGTCATCCAGCTTCACCGTCAACAAGCCAATGCCACCTTGCGGCTTAGCGGCCAACAGGCGTTGCAGGGTATCAACAGAGATCAACGGCACATCGCCGTATAGCATCAACACATCTTCATCATCAGAAAAATGTGGTGCGGCTTGCTGCATTGCATGCCCTGTACCAAGCTGTTCCGCCTGCAATACCCAGTTCAAGGAGGGATCAGACAGCCTCTTTTTCAGCAACTCGCCACCGTGTCCGTATACCAAATGGACATTTTGTGCGCCCAGCTTCATGGCCGCATCAATAACATGCTGAACCATCGGCTTACCTGCCAATGGGTGTAACACCTTAGGAAGGTCGGAATACATGCGAGTTCCCTTACCTGCGGCAAGGATGACTACACTCATTGAGCTGTTAGACATAAGCAACCTGATAACTCCAATTTAATAGACGGAAGTAAACCTGTTTGGCGAAATAATTACTACATATTTCTCAACGAAAAATGGACTCAACCCGCATGATTAAAGGGTTGTAGCCACTGACCATGTAACGAAAAAATGTGGCAAAAAGTGTCTGCGATCAGCGACGTTTTCTGCCCTCTTTTTGTCAAATTACATTCACTCATTCAGGCTATTAACCACTTATTTTACGTCAAGAAATAAGAAGTTTTCAGAAAGAAACTCTTTTAGTTTAGCTTAGGATTAATTAAGCACAGAATAGGTGATTGAGGGGCGAGCTTCAGACAGTAGGTTGGGGGATTCGTCGCGGCTCTGCAAAGTGGGGATAAAAAAATGCCAATCAGCTTACTGACTGGCATTCTATAGACAATAATTTATAAATCAGTGCGTTGCCGATCAGATATCCGTAAGGAAAATCTAAAAAGCCACATGATATAAAATTACATCGCTTTCCTGGTCAATTCGATTACGCGTAATTTCGCAATCGCTTTCGCCAATTCAGCGGATGCCTGAGCATAGTCGACATCACCATGGGAGTTATTGATATGGGCTTCTGCTTTGCGCTTAGATTCCAGCGCCTTAGCTTCGTCCAGATCCTGCCCACGAATAGCAGTGTCAGCCAATACGATCACAACACTCGGTTGCACCTCAAGGATGCCGCCAGAAAGATAGATAAACTCTTCCTCACCGAACTGCTTAACGATACGTATCATGCCAGGCTTAATGGCAGTGAGCAGTGGGGCATGGCCAGGGAAAATCCCCAGTTCACCTTCACTACCCGTCACCTGAATCTTTTGCACCACGCCAGAGAACATCTTTTTCTCTGCGCTCACAACATCCAGATGGTAAGTCATTGCAGCCATGTCACCCTCCAGTCAACAGCGTTACAGTTTCTTGGCTTTTTCCACTGCTTCTTCAATGGTGCCAACCATGTAGAACGCCTGTTCCGGCAGGTGGTCGTAGTCGCCGTTCATGATGCCTTTGAAACCACGAATGGTATCTTTCAGCGACACGAACTTGCCCGGAGAACCGGTAAAGACTTCTGCCACGAAGAACGGTTGAGACAGGAAGCGCTGGATTTTACGCGCACGGGATACAACCAGTTTGTCATCTTCTGACAACTCGTCCATACCCAAGATAGCGATAATATCTTTCAGCTCCTGGTAACGTTGCAGAATAGACTGCACGCCACGCGCTACATCGTAGTGCTCCTGACCAACAACCAGCGGATCGAGCTGACGGCTGGTGGAGTCAAGTGGGTCAACCGCTGGGTAAATACCCAAAGAGGCGATTTGACGACTCAGAACGACGGTTGCATCCAAGTGAGCAAAGGTGGTTGCTGGTGATGGGTCAGTCAAGTCATCCGCAGGTACGTAAACGGCCTGTACGGAGGTGATTGAACCCGTCTTGGTGGAAGTGATACGTTCCTGCAACACACCCATCTCTTCTGCCAGCGTTGGCTGATAGCCTACCGCTGATGGCATACGACCTAGCAGTGCAGATACCTCTGTACCGGCCAGGGTATAACGATAGATGTTATCGATGAATAACAGTACATCACGACCTTCATCACGGAATTTCTCCGCCATGGTCAAGCCGGTCAGTGCAACGCGCAGACGGTTACCTGGTGGCTCATTCATCTGGCCATAAACCAAGGATACTTTGTCCAGAACGTTGGAGTCAGTCATCTCGTGGTAGAAGTCGTTACCCTCACGAGTACGCTCACCCACACCGGCAAATACAGAATAACCTGAGTGCTCAATCGCAATGTTACGAATCAGCTCCATCATGTTGACGGTTTTACCCACACCCGCACCACCGAACAGACCGACTTTACCGCCCTTAGCGAACGGACAAATCAGATCCATTACCTTGATACCGGTTTCTAACAGATCTTGCGAGCTGGCAAGCTCTTCGTAAGAAGGCGCTTCGCGGTGGATTGCCCAACGCTCTTCTTCACCGATAGGACCTTTCATGTCGATTGGGTCACCCAATACGTTCATGATACGGCCCAGAGTTGATTTACCCACCGGCACTTCAATTGGGTGTTCCAGGTTGATGACTTTCAACCCGCGGCTCAGACCATCGGAAGAGCCCATTGCGATACAACGAACAACACCACCGCCCAGCTGTTGCTGAACTTCCAGCACCAGCTTCTGAGCTGTGCCTTCAACCTCAAGGGCGTTGTACACTTTTGGTACAGCGTCTTGGGGGAATTCGACGTCCACTACGGCGCCGATTACCTGGATAATCTTTCCAGTAGCCATCTTGAATCCTCTACGTAATACGTTTACCCGTCATATTTCAAGTTGCTGATGCATTGGCTGCCTTCCTGCAATCTGAACTATTTAGGGTAATAACCTGGTTAAACCGCGGAGGCTCCCCCGACGATCTCGGTGAGTTCCTGAGTGATGCTGGCCTGACGAGCCTTGTTGTAAACCAACTGCAGCTCTTTGATCAGACTACCGCCGTTATCGGTGGCGGCTTTCATCGCTACCATTCGCGCGGCCTGTTCGCTGGCCAGGTTTTCAACGACGCCCTGATAAACCTGCGATTCCACATAGCGGCGCAGGAGGGTATCCAGCAGTGCTTTAGGATCGGGTTCATACAGGTAATCCCAGGATTTCTTCTTCAGCTCACCATCTTCCGCCTGCGGAAGAGGGAGTAGCTGCATGATCCGTGGTTCCTGAGACATCGTATTGATAAACTTGTTATTCACGATATACAGTTTATCCAGACGACCTTCATCATAGGCTTGCAGCATGACTTTAACCGGCCCGATAAGCTCTGACAGAGAAGGGTTATCCCCCATGCCAGTCACCTGAGCAACAATCTTGCCGCCCACGGAACCAAAGAAAGAAGCCGCTTTTGACCCGATCAGCGCTAAATCACATTCAACGCCTTTTTCAGACCAACCTTTCATCTCAGACAACAGTTTTTTGAACAGGTTAATGTTCAAACCACCGCACAAGCCACGGTCTGTAGAAACCACCAGATACCCGACACGCTTAACGTCGCGCTCTTCCAGGTACGGATGCTTATATTCCAGATTACCTAACGCGAGGTGACCAATCACACTACGCATTGTTTCTGCATAAGGACGGCTAGCCGCCATGCGTTCTTGCGATTTACGCATTTTGGAGGCGGCGACCATCTCCATGGCTTTGGTGATCTTTTGCGTGTTTTGCACGCTAGCGATCTTAGAACGTATCTCTTTTGCGCCGGCCATTTCTGCTTCTCCTCATTGCCAGACGGCCTGCTTTCCTAATGAAAAGCAGGGCCGTATAGCGTTACCAGGACTGGGTTGCCTTAAATGTATCAAGGATGCCTTTCAGCTTGGCCTCGATCTCATCGTTATACGCGCCAGTTTGGTTGATTTGTTGCAGAAGTTCGGCGTGCTCACGGTCAGCAAACGCCAACAGCGCAGCTTCGAAGCTACCTACCTTCGCCAACTCGATATCGCCCAGATAACCACGTTCAGCAGCGAACAGAACCAGAGACTGTTGCGCAACCGACATCGGCGCATACTGTTTCTGTTTCAGAAGCTCGGTCACTTTCTGACCATGGCTCAGCTGTTTACGTGTTGCGTCATCCAAATCGGATGCGAACTGGGAGAACGCAGCAAGTTCACGATACTGTGCCAGTGCGGTACGGATACCACCGGACAGTTTTTTCATGATCTTGGTTTGCGCTGCACCACCCACACGGGATACGGAGATACCTGGGTTAACCGCAGGACGAATACCGGCGTTAAACAGGCTGGATTCCAGGAAGATCTGACCATCGGTAATCGAAATTACGTTAGTCGGAACGAACGCGGAAACGTCCCCTGCTTGAGTTTCAATGATTGGCAGAGCGGTCAAAGAACCGGTTTTACCTTTCACTTCACCCTTGGTAAAGGCTTCAACGTAGTCAGCGTTAACACGCGCAGCACGTTCCAGCAAACGGGAGTGAAGATAGAATACGTCGCCAGGATAAGCTTCACGGCCTGGTGGGCGACGAAGCAGCAAGGAGATTTGACGATATGCAACAGCCTGTTTGGACAGGTCATCATAAATAATCAACGCATCTTCACCGCGGTCGCGGAAATATTCACCCATGGCACAACCGGAGTATGGTGCCAGGTATTGTAATGCTGCAGATTCTGAGGCAGTAGCGACAACCACAATAGTGTTAGCCAATGCGCCATGCTCTTCCAGTTTACGCACTACGTTAGAAACAGTAGAGGCTTTCTGGCCGATAGCAACATACACACACTTGATGCCGGAATCGCGCTGGTTGATGATCGCATCAATCGCCAGGGCAGTTTTACCTGTCTGACGGTCACCGATGATCAATTCACGCTGACCACGACCGATTGGGATCATGGCATCGACTGACTTATAGCCAGTCTGAACGGGTTCATCAACAGATTGACGTTCGATAACGCCAGGTGCGATAGCTTCAACAGCTGAGAAGCCGTCGTTTTCTACCGGACCTTTACCATCGATAGGTTCACCCAGAGTGTTGACGACGCGACCCAACAGGCCACGACCGACTGGAACTTCCAGGATACGACCCGTACATTTAACCTTCATGCCTTCGGCAAGATCGGCGTACGGACCCATAACTACAGCACCTACGGAGTCACGCTCCAAGTTCAGTGCGATTGCGTAACGGTTGCCTGGCAGTGCGATCATCTCGCCCTGCATGACATCGGCCAGACCGTGTACACGGATGATCCCGTCACTGACGGAAACAATAGTACCTTCATTGTGAGCTTCGCTCACTACATTGAACTGAGCAATGCGCTGCTTGATCAGTTCGCTGATTTCGGTGGAATTCAGTTGCATATGCTCCAGTCCCCTTAAGACTGCAAGACGTCCGCCAGGCGTTCTAGACGACCGCGAACGCTGCCATCTATCACCATATCGCCCGCACGTATTACTACGCCGGCCATTACAGACTTATCGATTTTGCAATTCAGCTTAACTTTGCGTGACAGACGTTTTTCCATCGCAGCGGCAATTTTAGCCAGCTGTTCGTCATTCAGTGGACTCGCTGAGCTCACTTCGACGTCGACGGTTGACTCCAGTGAGGCACGCAGTTGAATAAACTGCTCCAACACCTCAGGAAGAACCAGTAAACGGCCATTCTCCGCCATAACTCGAATGAAGTTCTGTGCGGATTCATCGAGCTGATCACCACAGACTGCAATAAACGTCTTAGACATTGTTTCTGGTGCCACTGCACCGGAAAGCAATTCAGCGATTTGTTCATTGCGAGTCACTTGGGCAGTAAACGCTAGCATATTCTGCCAACGCTCGACCGCCTGGTGCTCAACAGCAAAGTCAAAAGCTGCTTTGGCGTAGGGGCGAGCTACAGTTACAAATTCAGACATCAGCCCCTCCCTCCTTACAGTTCAGCGACCAGTTTATCAACGATGTCGCTGTTAGCAGCTCCATCCACGGAACGTTCGATGATCTTCTCGGCGCCAGCTATAGCCAACATCGCGACTTGCTTACGCAACTCTTCACGAGCGCGCTTACGTTCGGCGTCGATCTCTGCCTGCGCTTGCGCCACGATTTTGTTACGTTCCTGTTCAGCTTCTGCTTTAGCTTCATCAAGGATCTGAGCTTTGCGTTTACTTGCCTGCTCAATGATCACCTGTGCTTCTACTTTAGCTTTCTTCAGTTGGTCGGTCGCATTGGCTTGCGCTAAGTCCAAATCTTTTTTGGCACGCTCTGCAGAAGAGAGACCGTCAGCAATTTCTTTTTGACGCTTCTCGATGGCAGCCATAATTGGCGGCCATATGTACTTCATACAAAACAGGACAAACAGGACAAACGCGATGGCCTGGCCGAGGATTGTTGCGTTAAGATTCACAGCACAATGCCTCTTTCAAAGTTAATAGTTTGGTGTAGTTTCACAGTAGAGAAAACTCTACTTACGCGACAGCAAACATCACGTACAGACCCAGACCAACAGCGATCATAGGGATGGCGTCAACCAGGCCCATGACGATAAAGAACTGTGTACGCAGCAGAGGAATCAGGTCAGGCTGACGTGCAGCGCCTTCCAAAAATTTACCACCCAGGATGCCGATACCGATCGCAGCACCGATTGCCGCTAAACCCATCATTATAGCGGCAGCCATGTACAGCAGATCCATATTCAGGTTTTCCATGACAGTCTCCAGTTTATTTCAGTTAAAACGCAGTAGTGTTATAAGAAAATCAGTGCTCTTCGGACGCCATCGACAGATAGACAATCGTCAGAACCATGAAGATAAAGGCTTGTAACGTAATAATCAGTATGTGGAAGATAGCCCAAGGTAAACTGAGCATCCACTGTGACCACCACGGCAACAGGCCAGCAATCAGGATGAAGATCAACTCACCCGCATACATGTTGCCGAACAGTCGCAGACCGAGTGAAACCGGTTTGGACAGCAGGCTGACACCTTCCAGAATTAAGTTAACTGGAATAAATATCGGGTGATTGAACGGCTGCATCGTTAATTCTTTTACGAAGCCACCTACACCTTTCATTTTAATGCTATAGAACAGGATCAGGATGAATACACCCAATGCCATGGACAAGGTAATGCTCACGTCAGCAGTAGGAACCACACGAAGTGCTGGTAATCCAAAGACATGCTCGCCGATGTAAGGCAGTAAATCGATTGGCAGTAAGTCCATCATGTTCATCAATAGAACCCAAACAAACACCGTCAGGGCTAATGGTGCGATGACTTTACTTTTGCCGTGGTACATATCCCGAACGCTGTTATCGACAAAACCGATAATTAGCTCAACAGCTGTTTGCAATTTACCAGGCACGCCACTGGTGGCACCGGCCGCAACTTTGCGGAATACAAACAGAAAAGCTAACCCCAGCACGACAGAGAAGAACAAAGAGTCAATGTTCAACGTCCAGAACGTTGCAGGGCCAGGTGAGTGGGGATTGACCAACTCAAAGGTACGCAGGTCCAACTGAAGGTTATTCAGATGGTGTCCTATGTAGTCCCTTGGAGTAGAGATTTCTCCTGATGCAGACATGATGCCTCTTACCCTTTTGTAGTTAAATGCGATAACCGTTAAATACGATAACTGTTAAGTACGGTAGCCGCTAATCACGGTCGGTGCCAATATCTGCACAATCAGCACCGCTAAATAGGTTAAGCCAAGTGGAGCAAACGCGGCTTTAAACAGCCCTAACGCCACAATCAGCAAAATTATCGTCACGATAATTTTTAACCCTTCGCCAATGGCAAACGACCACGCAACACGACCCGGAGCAGCAGTGTCTGCTTGATGGCGGCAAGCAAACAACATAAACATGGCGCTGGGCAACCAGGCTGCCAGCCCTCCTGCCAGAGCAGAAGCGCTCCATTCCAGGCTTTTAAAGCCAAAAGCAGCACTGAGAACAACAAAAGTCATTAACTGCAATAACAGCAACTTTCGTGCAATTTTCCCACTGTAAAGGGACACAGGCATGACGTTTGTTCTCTCTGAACCACACTAAGGGTATGCTGAGTGAGGTATAAAACTGCTTTTTACCCCATTGAGTCAAGCAGCAAAAAACGAGCAAATTATACGGGCCACTCAAACGAATTCAATCGATAAGTAGTGAAAAGGCGAACAATTATTTAAATTTTATTATTTACGGCTATTTTCACAAGAAAAGCCTCGGAATAAATCTCTCATTAATTTGTCTGACGATTCCAGTTATTATCAATAAAATGTGTAACGGATCACATAATTTAAAACAAACTGAGTTATATCGCATAAAGCTTTACTTTGTCTTTAACCAAAAGAGCCATTAAAAACTTTAATAAATCATAATGTTAAAATTAAAACATTATCGAACAACTTATCTACTTAGTAAAACTTCCCATTGACATTTAAGATTATATTTTTATAACAGTTCGGATACATAAAAAGATCCACGTTATGAGCAAAGTAATGACTAACGTTATTATTCGACCGTTTTGAATATAATCATGCCACATGTTACTGCTGATTTTGTAAACAATACGTGAAATATTATTGATTCAAACGAGAGTGATAGAATAATTATCCATCAACATTGAAAACAATAAATCAGATAAATTTACAGTGACCCACTAAGGATTTATTACATTTTTTTGATAAATAGCAAAGTTAGTTTGACTTAAGAGTGACCAGATGGCGCTCACCTTCCAATTCAGGCACCTGCAAACGCACAACTGACTCAAGGGTTATTCCTGCGGGCAGTGTCGCTAATTCATCATCGGGCCTTACCCCTTTAAGCGCATAAAATCGCCCCTCAGGTTTGGCTGGCAGATGGTGACACCAAGACAGCATATCTTGTAGTGATGCAAATGCACGGCTTATTACGCCATCAAAGGGGGGGTTTGCGGCGAACTCCTCAACCCGGCTTTGTACCGGCTCAATATTACTTAACCCCAATTCGTGTTGTACCTGCCGGAGAAAGCGCACGCGCTTACCCAGACTATCGAGCAAGGTAAAGTGTGAATCAGGGCGCACAATGGCTAGTGGTATACCAGGAAGCCCTGGACCGGTGCCAACATCGATAAACCGACGACCTTGCAAGTGCGGATTAACCACAATGCTGTCCAGAATATGCCGGACCAGCATTTGCTGTGGGTCACGAACAGAAGTCAGATTATAGGCTTTGTTCCACTTATGCAGCAGTTCCACATAGCCTATCAGTTGTAATTTTTGTTGATCGGGTAACTCAATGTCTGCGGCGTTGAGCAGAGAATTTAATTTTATTAACACAACAATTTCCCCTGACCAAAAAATGCTTAGTCAGTATGTAAAGGGCCGATATGAGGAATGATAATCTAGCTTAGCAGCTGTTTGAATCGTTCGTTGTGCGCTGAAAATCGAGCACAATCTGGCTGTACCGCTAACTCTCCGCTGTACAGCCAGATATTGATTGTTATGCACTACGGCGTAACAACCCCTGTTTTTTCAGCCAAACTAACAAAATAGAGATAGCCGCTGGGGTAATTCCTGAAATGCGTGAAGCTTGCCCGATAGAGTTAGGTTTATGATCATTCAGCTTAGCAATGACTTCATTCGACAAGCCAGACACTTGTTGATAATCAAGATCCACCGGCAATAGCGTGTTCTCATTGCGTAGCTGTTTTTCAATTTCTTCCTGCTGACGGGCAATATAACCTTCATATTTGACCTGAATTTCAACTTGATCCGCAGCTTGCGGATCAGTTAATGCGGGGCCAAAAGAGGGCAATGTCATCAACAAGCGGTAGTCAATTTCAGGGCGGCGCAGCAACTCTTCACCGTTAGCTTCTTTTGACAAAGGTGCTTTCAGTAACTCATTGATTTCAGATACGTTCTCGGAGAGAGGATGTACCAAGATATCACGCAGACGCTGACGTTCTTTTTCGATTTGCTCAATTTTTTTGCTGAAATGCGCCCAGCGTTCATCATCAACCAGCCCTAATTTGCGTCCCATCTCAGTCAGGCGTAAATCAGCGTTATCTTCACGTAGCATCAAGCGATACTCAGCCCGTGAGGTAAACATACGATAGGGTTCTTTTGTTCCCAGGGTGCTTAAATCGTCCACCAGCACGCCAAGGTAAGCTTCATCGCGACGAGGTGACCATCCATCTTCATCGTTAGCGAAACGGCCCGCATTAAGCCCCGCAAGCAGCCCTTGAGCCGCTGCTTCTTCATAGCCGGTAGTCCCATTGATTTGCCCAGCAAAGAACAGGCCATGGATATATTTGCTTTCCAGTGTCGGTTTCAAATCACGTGGATCGAAGAAATCATACTCAATGGCATAGCCAGGTCGAACGATACGTGCATTTTCCAGCCCTTTCATTGAGCGGACAATTTGCATCTGAACATCGAAAGGCAAACTGGTCGAAATGCCGTTCGGGTAGATCTCGTTACTGGTCAAACCTTCTGGTTCAAGGAAAATCTGATGTGAATTACGATCGGCAAAACGCATTACTTTGTCTTCGATCGATGGGCAGTAACGTGGCCCGATCCCTTCAATGATCCCGGCATACATTGGGCTACGATCCAGATTATTACGGATCACTTCATGCGTTTTTTCATTGGTGTAGGTGATGTGACACGCCATCTGCTCAGGGTGCTGTTCAGCATTACCGAGGAAAGAAAATACTGGAATTGGCGTATCGCCCAACTGAGGGGCTAACTGGCTAAAATCGATTGTTCGTGCATCAATACGCGGTGGCGTACCGGTCTTCAAGCGATTGACTCGTAACGGTAATTCTCGTAGACGCTGTGATAATGAGATTGACGGCGGATCACCCGCTCGACCACCGCTGTAGTTTTCCAGCCCAATATGAATTTTGCCATCAAGGAAAGTACCGACGGTGAGAACCACCGCTTTAGCACGAAATTTCAGACCCATTTTCGTAATCGCACCGACAACGCGATCATTTTCAACAATCAGATCTTCTACCGGTTGTTGGAAGATCATCAAGTTAGGCTGATTTTCAAGTGCAGTACGCACCGCTTGGCGATACAGAACGCGGTCAGCTTGAGCACGAGTCGCTCTTACCGCAGGGCCTTTGCTGGCGTTTAGTATCCTAAACTGAATCCCGGCGAGGTCGGTTGCTTTCGCCATCAGGCCGCCCAGAGCATCGATCTCTTTGACCAAATGTCCCTTACCGATACCGCCAATCGCTGGGTTACAAGACATCTGCCCCAGTGTGTCGATGTTGTGCGTCAGCAATAAGGTCTGACGTCCCATGCGTGCCGCTGCCATTGCAGCTTCCGTGCCGGCATGGCCACCACCAATGATGATGACGTCAAATTGATCTGGATAAAACATGGTACTGCACCTCGCCGTTATGCGAATTTCTGTGTTTGCCCTGGGGTGGGGGATTCTACTCAAGTTTAGACGATCGACCAAGCAGCTTAGGATCGCCTTTAATTAAAAGAAGATCTTTTTATTTAAAGATCTCTTTATTAGATCTCTTATTAGGATCGTGATCCTCTGTGGATAAGTGATTATTCACATGATAGATCATAGGATTAAGGAAGATCGATTGCTGTGAATGATCGGTGATCCTATTGCGTATAAGCTGGGATCTAAATGGCATGTTATGCACAGGCACTTGGAGAGCACAAGGTTGTTATGTGGATATGTACTGGTTTTACCCTGCTTTTAAGCATACTTATACACATTCGTTCGCGTGATCTTTAAGCAAATTAGAGTAAATTAATCCAATTTTTAACCCAAACCTCTGCTGGATCCTCCGGAATTTCATGTTGAATGACGTCAATTTCTAAAATGTCACCCAACCTTTTTGCTCCCTGAACGATCAACTGCTGATCTAACCGTCTTACGGCACCGCAAAAAGTGTCATATTCAGAACTACCCAAACCAACAGCGCCAAAGCGTACCTGAGAGAGATCCGGCTTCTGTTCTTCGATCTGTTCTAATAATGGTTGAAGATTATCCGGCAGATCGCCTGCGCCATGGGTCGATGTGACGATTAACCACATGCCATCAAGTGTTAGTTCGTCTAATCCAGGACCATGAAGCATTTCTGTGGTGAAACCCGCTTCTTCTAATTTTTCAGCTAAATGTTCAGCAACGTATTCAGCACTGCCGAGCGTACTGCCACTGATCAAGGTAATGTCAGCCATAAAGAACCCAACCGAAGTAATGAACTGGTATTGTACGCTGTGAATCAGCTGGGATCTACCTGTGGATAATGTGGGTATAGCTATTTAAGGTTTAAGGCACAATGGTACGCATGATGGGGTTTTGCAGGGAGATTAGTGTCTCAGTGGATTGGATCTCATCAATAGTCTGGATCTTGTTGATAAGTACTTGTTGGAGCGCATCTATCGATTTACACATCACCTTAATAAAGATGCTGTAGTGGCCTGTCGTGTAATAGGCTTCGACAACTTCTTCTAAACCTTCCAATTTTTTCAGCGCTGACGGGTAGTCCTTCGCACTTTTCAAGATAATGCCGATAAAACAGCACACGTCATAACCCAGCTGTTTTGGATTAACGTGAACGCAAGCCGCTGTGATGATTCCTGCCTGACGCATTTTCTCCACCCGCACATGTATGGTGCCTGGGCTGACACCAAAGTTTTTCGCCAATTCAGCGTAAGGTGTGCGCGCATTTTCCATTAATGCGTTTAGGATGCCGCGATCGAGATTATCGATTTGATAAATTTCACCCATATTAGCCCCCTTTTTTTGTCGATTATTTAATTAAAGCACCATAAAAATGAATGATCAAAAGTGAAAAGGCAATATTTGTTATTGGATATTGAGTTTAGTGCCCATTCTGTTGCTTAATCGATGACAAGCCAAACGGCACAACCTAATTAGCATAATAAACAATAACGAATTGAGATAACGGCAATGAAAAAACAATTTATCCAAAAACAACAACAAATTAGCTTCGTAAAATCCTTTTTTTCTCGCCAGTTGGAACAACAACTGGGTCTGATTGAAGTTCAGGCACCGATTCTGAGCCGTGTGGGTGATGGCACCCAAGATAACCTTTCTGGTTCAGAAAAAGCGGTTCAGGTAAAAGTGAAAACCTTGCCAGATGCAACTTTTGAGGTTGTACATTCATTGGCTAAATGGAAACGTAAGACCTTGGGTCGCTTTGATTTTGGCGCTGATCAAGGTCTGTACACCCATATGAAAGCATTACGCCCTGATGAAGATCGCCTGAGTGCTATTCACTCTGTGTATGTCGATCAGTGGGACTGGGAGCGCGTAATGAGCGATGGCGAACGCAACCTGGCTTACCTGAAGTCCACCGTTAACAAAATTTATGCCGCGATAAAAGAGACGGAAGCCACTGTTAGCGCCGAGTTCGGCATCAAACCTTTCTTGCCAGAACAGATTCACTTTGTGCATAGCGAAACCCTGCGTTCTCGCTTCCCTGATTTAGATGCCAAAGGCCGCGAACGTGCTATCGCCAAAGAGCTGGGTGCAGTATTTCTGATAGGTATCGGTGGTAAATTGGCTGATGGTCAATCTCACGATGTGCGTGCTCCGGATTATGATGACTGGACGTCGCCGTGCGCGGAAGGTTTTACCGGGCTGAATGGCGACATTATTGTCTGGAACCCGGTACTGGAGGACGCTTTTGAGATTTCATCCATGGGGATTCGTGTTGATGCCGAGGCGCTGAAACGTCAGTTGGCTCTGACTGCTGATGAAGATCGTCTGAAACTGGAGTGGCACCAATCACTGCTGAATGGCGAAATGCCGCAAACTATCGGGGGTGGCATCGGCCAATCTCGCTTAGTGATGTTACTGCTGCAACAGCAACATATTGGTCAGGTTCAATGTGGTGTGTGGGGGCCAGAGATTAGCGAGAGAGTGGCTGGCTTACTCTAATACTCCGGCAATGCCCTTTATTTTGGGTATATATATTTCCCCAACCCGCTATCGCTGCATAAGCCATAGCGGGTTTTTAACGTAAGCCCGTTTTTACTCTATGCTGTAGGTGGCATAATGAGATGCCTCATTTCATGGTTTCTTTTATATCACTAGATGCAAGGTCGCTAACGTCATGGCCCTAATTCATCCTATTAGACACTATTTGCATGCCCGCCCAAGATTATTGTTCTCCGTTAGTGCGGGGATTATCACTTATTTCCTACTGCCAACGCATTACACCTTATTACTGCGTCTAATGGTGAGTTGGAATGTCTCAGCCTGGCTCTATTTACTCTTTTTATGGCTGCAACTGCTACGGACTAATCCAGCGAAAATCAGCAAGATAGCCAAGGTGCAGGATGAAAGTGCCAGTATGGTATTGAGTATTGTCAGCATGGCGTGTTTGGCCAGTATTCTGGTGATTTTATTTGAATTGAGCACGGCAAATCAGCTGTCAGGTTCAGCTAAGGCATTTCACTTAATACTGACGGGGATGACGCTATTAGTATCGTGGCTATTATTGCCGACCGCTTTTACCATGCATTATGCCCACTTATTTTATCTGCCTCGGGATAAGTCGGAGACTATCCTCCCTCTGCTTTTCCCCAAAGAGATCACTACCCCTTCCTATTGGGATTTTCTTTATTTCTCATTCACCATTGGTGTGGCTTCGCAAACAGCAGATGTTTCCACCGGCACGTCAGATATCCGCCGCGTTGTATTATTACAATCTGTATTATCCTTCGTTTTTAATATGACGATTTTGGGACTGTCGATTAACGTTGGTGCTGGCCTACTGAATTAGCGCTTCCAGCGGCGCATTAACCGGCTTTTTAAGCCGGTATCAAAACGCCAGATGTGATCAAAAATACGCATGATTCCGGGCTTGCCATAGGCAGACATCGCCACCGCATGGAAGCGATGCTGGTGGGCCTGTTGCTGGATTTTTATCTTGCGGATCAATTCGTCAGGCAGGCGTTGGGCAATGAAGTCTGAAATGATCACTGCATCAGCGTCATGCCACTCTCGCTCCTCCATTTTACCAAGGGTGCTGGCTAAGCAAGCGGCCAGATCAGTACCGCCACTAAAATGTTGACTAAGAAAACGAATTGCCTGCTCGATACCACTGGCTGACGATAACTCGTAGTGAATGATTTCTGTGGCAAATAGCATGATGTAGCAGCGGCGATTATCCGCCAGCGCAATACGTAGCAGTGCCAGGCAAAATGCCTTGGCGCACTGCTCATTAAATCCCCCCATGGAGCCTGAGGTATCAACGCAAATGATAAAAGGGCCACGGGGTTGTTGGTCGTTGCTTTTAAGGCTAACCGGCCGCTGTAAGGTTTTTTCCTGCCAGTTATCACCCTGCAAGCGGTAGGTGAGCAAGCGCCGTTCCAGTAAGCGGCGATAAAACTCAAATTCCAATTCACTCATCCCCAACATCACCAGCTCAGTGGGCAGTAATCGCAAAATATCATTGCTCTGATGAATACCACTGACCTCTTCTGGCACCGTATCGGGTTGGCGCACCATCAGGGTGTAAGGCTCGTAGCGGGCATCTGGTGTGGGCTGTGCTTTGGCGCTGCGGCTACGGCCCAACTGCTCCGCTAATTGCTGCAATTCCGGCTGTTGTTGCAGAAAATCGCCATATTGCAGCAACAACTGATAATCACCGCGCTGTAAATGGCTATGACTCATATCCCAAAGCCGGCCGGCAGCCCCGTCATTGGTTGCCAATATGGGTTCCAATGCACCGCTGAGCGCCAATCGCTGCTGTAATTCAGCTAGTAGTTGCTCCCGCTCTTGCTCTAGTAATTGGTGGTGAATGGTGATGGTTTGTAGAGTCAGACTGACACGCCAGCGCTGTAAAAATAGGGTTTGCAGGCTATCGCCAGTTTGGGGATTTCGCGTTAAATCAGCGCTTTGTAGCAATGTGTCTGCTTGTGCCGCAAAGGGCGAATGCATCTGCTGTAGCTGTGCCACGATATCCGGCAAGTGGGCATAAAATAGCGGGCTACTCTCCAACTGGCTCTGTTGGTATAAAGCAAACTCATTTGCCAGACTTGGGGGCGCTTTTGCCTCACGGATACGCTGTTGCAAGTTTTGCTTCCAGCCGGGGATATCCTTCATTAACGCCCGCTTAATGCGCGGGAATTTCTCAAAGAATAGCGCCAATTGCGGTGATGCCAGTAATCCCACCACCATCTCTTCAATAAGCTCGCTTTCACTTATTGATAGCAGCAGATCTAGTGTTGCCAGGCTGAGCATCGATCAGTGCCCGCGCAGTTTTTGTTGTTGCTGCTTCAGTTGCTCCGCAACCTGCAATAGGCTGGCTTCTATTTTGGCCAACCAGGTGGATGGCGTGAACAAGCAGGGCTGATGCTGACTGAATAATCGCCGTTGCTCGGTCAGGCTATTTTCCAGTTCTGTTAACGCCACCAGCAATTCTGGCGGCACACTGGTGGTCGCCGCACCGGGCTGTGACAGTATCGATGGTTGGCGACTGACATCCAGCACCGTGATATGCAGCTGCTCATCAATTTCTGCATCAATGGATTGGGCATAACCAACCCCATTTAATTTTGCCCGCAATATGCCCCCTTTGTTCAACCATTGAGCAAGAGCATCTTTCTCTATTTGCAGATGACTGACCTGAATGTCATGCAAGTTAAGGGGTTTTTGCAGCAAAAGTGTCAATGTGCTATCGGTTAGCGCTTCGGGCAGTACATATTGTGGTTTACGGCTGAACATACCGCTTTGTTTCGTCACGGTTAGCGCCTGATGATCACTCTGTTGCTGCTGGTGCTGCAACCATTGGCCTTGAATATGCTGTAGCTTCATTAATAAGTTTTGCTGCTGATATCCCTGCTCAGTTAACAACTGCTCAAGCTGCTGCTGTAGCAGCTTCAGGGAGCTAAGATCATGCCACAGGCAATCTTTCAGTAAAATTAAGTCAATGGGGGTCACTTCATTTCGACCACTGAAAAAGGCGCTGGCTTGCAGCAGGCGCAGTGCCTTTTTCCACCGACGATCAGAGACATAAGGCGCTTGTTCTTGCGCACTGAGCCGTTGACGTAGCTGAAAAATAAGCTCAAAACAGAGGTCTGGTAAGGCGATTTTATCAATTAACGGCTGCCACTGATAAAACTCGTCATCACTGATGCTGAGATTTTCGGCCACAGGATTATGATTTTCATCCTGGCGGCTGAGCAGTAGTGAGCGAAAGTTTTGCTTCTCTTGCACGCGATCCAGCCAGAGGCGGATCAGCATTCGGTCATACAGTGCTTCCAGGCTGCTGTCCGCATCCGGTAGTTCATTGGAGGCGGTCACTAACAAGCGCATCGGGATACTGTCTTCCCGATCACCATTACGAAAACGCCGTTCATTAATGGCGGTCAGCAGGGTATTTAGGATGGCGGGGCCGGCTTTCCAGATCTCATCAAGAAAGACGATTTCAGCTTCAGGCAGGTAACCGGCCGTCATGCGCTGGTAGCGCCCCTCCTCTTTCAATGCTTGAATGGAGAGCGGGCCAAACACCTCTTCTGGCGTGGAAAAACGGGTCATCAGGTACTCAAATGCTCTGGCATTACGGAAGGCAAATTTCAAGCGGCGAGCAATCAAGCTTTTAGCAATACCCGGCGGGCCGAGCAGGAATACACTCTCACCACTGAGCGCTGCCAGCAAACACAAGCGGATAGCCTCCTGTCTTTCATACAGACCACTTTCAAGGGCACTGCTCAAGCGGGAGATTCTTTCTGCTAATTGTGATGATTGCGCCATAATTGCTCTACATGTTCCGTTAGTTGATTGATTTTTACCTGATAAGAGGGAATAAATCCTCTTTTTCTTAGTGGGATAGCGTGTTTTTCTTAATGAGATAGATCGTTGATTAGTAGAATTTTTATATCATCAGTGATTTGTGGCCGGCCCTTTTGGGTTATTTTAGTCGCCTTATTTAAGAGTAGGCAATCCATTGAAATCGTGCATACTGTGCGCCTTTTGATGGGCATATAAAGAATACAGAGTCGGCTAATGCGGTTCTTTAACACCTGCATCAGCTTATGGATGTTCTCGCAAAAAGAAATCAATTATGAGCACAGAACATAAACAGTCTTTATCGGCGGTAACCCTGGCAGCAATAGGGGTGGTTTACGGTGATATTGGTACCAGCCCGCTCTATACCTTGAGAGAGTGCTTTTCTGGTCATTATGGTTTTGATGTCCGCCCGGATGTGGTGTTTGGCTTTTTATCGCTGATTTTCTGGATGCTCATCCTGATAGTCTCGGTTAAATATCTGACCTATGTGATGCGCGCGGATAACGCCGGTGAAGGGGGCATTTTAACCTTAATGTCTTTGGCCGGGCGCAATACCTCCTCCCGAGCCACCTCAATACTGGTCATCCTTGGTTTGATTGGCGGCAGCTTCTTTTATGGCGAGGTGGTCATCACCCCGGCAATATCAGTTATGTCAGCCATCGAAGGGCTGGAAATCGCCGCACCTGCGCTTGATCCCTATATCGTCCCCTGCTCTATTGCAGTGCTAACCCTGCTGTTTGTGATTCAAAAACACGGCACCGGCAGTGTTGGTAAATTATTCGCCCCAGTGATGCTGGTGTGGTTTCTAACCATCGCTCTGCTGGGTCTACGCAGTATTATTGCGAATCCAGAAGTTCTGTCTGCGCTGAATCCCAAATGGGCGTTCGGCTTCTTTACGGAATATAAAGCGGTATCGTTTTATGCCCTTGGTGCGGTGGTGCTGGCGATAACTGGGGTGGAAGCGCTGTATGCTGATATGGGCCATTTTGGTAAATTCCCTATCCGGTTGGCCTGGTTTACCGTGGTGTTACCCTCATTAGTGCTGAACTATTTTGGGCAGGGGGCACTACTGCTGAAAAACCCTGAAGCCATCAAAAACCCCTTCTTCTTGTTAGCCCCTGACTGGGCGCTGATTCCACTGCTAATTTTGGCGACATTAGCAACAGTGATCGCCTCGCAGGCGGTTATTTCTGGCGTCTTCTCACTGACACGACAAGCGGTGCGGTTAGGTTACTTGCCGCCAATGCGCATCATCCACACCTCTGAAATGGAGTCCGGCCAGATCTATATTCCAGTCATTAACTGGACACTCTATCTGGCGGTGGTTCTGGTGATTGTCGGCTTCGAGCGCTCCAGTAATTTGGCGGCCGCTTATGGTATTGCGGTGACCGGAACCATGGTGATAACCAGCATTCTGTTCTGCATTGTGGCGCTGAAAAACTGGCACTGGAACCGCCTCTTTGTGTGGTGCCTGCTGGTGGTGTTACTGATAATTGATGTTCCGATGTTTTCAGCCAACGCATTGAAGTTGTTCTCCGGCGGTTGGTTGCCTATCTCGCTGGGTCTGGTGATGTTTATCATCATGACCACCTGGAAAAGCGAGCGTTTCGGTCTGTTGCGCCGGATGCATGAACATGGCAATTCACTGGAAGCGATGATTGCGTCATTGGAGAAATCACCGCCAGTGCGGGTCACCGGGACGGCGGTGTATATGTCGCGGGCGATGAATGTGATTCCGTTCGCACTACTACATAACCTCAAACACAACAAAGTGTTACATGAGCGTGTGGTGTTGCTGACATTGCGAACCGAGGACGCCCCTTACGTCCACAATGTGAAGCGGGTGACCATCGAGCAGCTCTCGCCAACCTTCTGGCGGGTCGTGGCGAGTTATGGTTGGCGCGAAACGCCGAATGTGGAGGAGGTATTCCACCGCTGTGGTCTGGAAGGTTTACCGTGCCAGATGATGGAAACCTCATTCTTTATGTCCCACGAGTCGCTCATCCTGACAAGGCGGCCATGGTATCTGTTCCTGCGCGGCAAGCTGTTTATTGCCCTCAGCCGCAATGCGCTCCGCGCCGCAGATCAGTTTGAAATCCCCCCTAACCGGGTCATTGAACTTGGAACGCAGGTAGAGATTTAACCTGAAAGGCCGTTAATCATAACGGCCTTTTTCACCTCTATAACTCCCACTTCTCTTTTTTCAGCGAAACGTTTCGATGGCGATCACAATTTCATCAAATTGGGTTTGCCTTCTGCGGCTATTTTTCTAAACTCAGTATTAGCGAAACGTTTCGCTGTTGGAGTAGAAAATGAAAAAAGGCGCATTACTGAATTCTGATATTTCCGCTGTTATCTCCCGCCTGGGTCATACCGATCAGGTTGTGATAGGTGATGCGGGGCTGCCAATACCGGCAACCACCACACGTATCGATCTGGCACTGACACGAGGCGTTCCTGGTTTCCTCCAGGTTCTTGAGGTGGTCACACAAGAGATGCAGGTTGAGAGTGCGTACCTTGCGGAGGAGATAGTTAAAAATAATCCGCAACTCCATGAAGCGTTACTCGCCCAGTTAACACAACTTGAGCAACACCAGGGAAACCAAATTGTTCTGCGCTATATCAGCCACGAGGCTTTTAAAGAGCAGACCAAACAAAGCCGGGCAGTGATTCGTAGCGGGGAGTGTTCCCCCTTTGCTAACATCATTCTCTGCTCCGGCGTAACCTTCTGAGGCATTTATGCAACCTTTGCTGCAACTGAAAGGGATTGATAAAGCCTTTCCCGGCGTCAAAGCACTCTCCGGTGCGGCGCTCAGTGTCTATCCTGGTAGGGTGATGGCACTGGTTGGCGAAAATGGGGCCGGAAAATCGACCATGATGAAAGTGCTGACCGGCATCTACAGTAAGGATGCCGGCAGTCAACATTTCATGGGGCAAGAAGTGGTGTTTAATGGCCCCAAAGCATCTCAGGAAGCGGGCATTGGCATTATTCATCAGGAACTTAACCTGATCCCACAGTTAACCATCGCAGAAAATATCTTTTTAGGACGTGAGTTTGTTAATCGTTTTGGCGGCATCGATTGGAAAAAGATGTATGCCGAAGCGGATTTACTGCTGGCGCGCCTGAATATTCATTACAGCAGCCACCGGCTGGTGGGTGAGCTTTCCATTGGTGATCAGCAGATGGTGGAGATCGCCAAAGTGCTGAGTTTTGAATCCAAAGTCATCATCATGGATGAGCCAACCGACGCCCTGACCGATACTGAAACCGCCTCTTTATTTAACGTTATTAACGAGTTGAAAGCGGAAGGTCGCGGCATCGTTTATATCTCTCATCGGCTAAAAGAGATTTTTGAGATTTGCGATGACGTCACCGTCTTCCGTGATGGGCAGTTTATCGCGGAAAAACCGGTGAGCGAGCTGACGGAAAACTCACTAATTGAGATGATGGTTGGCCGCAAATTAGAAGAGCAATATCCGCGCCTGAATTTGCCTCGCGGCGAAAAGCGCTTACAGGTCAAACAGCTATGCGGCCCTGGGGTGAAGAGTGTCAGCTTTACTCTATATCGCGGTGAGATCCTCGGCGTGGCGGGCTTAATGGGCGCAGGGCGTACTGAGCTGATGAAAATCATCTACGGTGCACTGCCGCGTAAGTCTGGTTTTATTATGCTGGATGGTCGCGAAGTGGTAACCCATTCACCGCAGGATGGTTTGGCAAATGGCATCGTCTATATTTCTGAAGACCGTAAACGAGATGGCTTAGTGCTGGGCATGTCAGTGAAAGAGAATATGTCTTTGACGGCATTACGTTATTTCAGCCGCGCGGGCGGTTCGCTCAAGCACGCAGATGAACAACTGGCGGTCGCGGATTTCATTCGCTTATTTAATATCAAAACGCCTTCGATGGAGCAGCCGATTGGTTTGTTATCCGGCGGCAATCAACAGAAAGTGGCGATTGCGCGCGGCTTGATGACCCGTCCGAAAGTGCTGATCCTTGATGAACCTACGCGTGGGGTAGATGTCGGGGCTAAAAAAGAGATCTACCAGTTAATTAACCAATTCAAGCAAGAAGGGCTGAGCATCATTCTGGTCTCCTCAGAGATGCCGGAAGTGCTCGGCATGAGTGACCGAATTCTCGTGATGCATGAGGGCCAACTAAGCGGCGAGTTCTCGATTGAACAGGCGACCCAAGAAGTGTTGATGGCAGCTGCTGTCGGCAAGCAATCTTTTGATAAGCAAAAGCTTAGTGAGCAGGAGTAATCAGATATGAGTTCCCAGACGATCCAGACAAAACGCTGGTTCAGTAAAGAGTGGCTATTAGAACAAAAATCACTGATTGCGCTGCTGGTGCTGATTGCTGTGGTTTCGTCACTAAGCCCAAACTTTTTTACCCTTAATAATCTGTTCAATATTCTTCAGCAGACCTCCGTCAATGCCATTATGGCGGTGGGGATGACGCTGGTTATCCTGACTTCCGGCATTGATCTGTCGGTGGGATCACTACTGGCGCTGACTGGCGCGGTAGCGGCCTCAATTGTGGGGTTAGAAGTGAATGCCATGGTGGCGGTGGCTGCTGCATTGGTATTGGGGGCGTTTATTGGCGGCATTACCGGGGTGATTGTCGCCAAAGGTAAAGTGCAGGCATTTATCGCCACGCTGGTCATGATGCTGTTACTGCGCGGTGTAACCATGGTTTACACCAATGGTAGCCCAGTCAATACCGGTTTTACTGAAGTGGCAGATACCTTTGGCTGGTTCGGTATTGGTCGTCCCCTAGGTATACCCACTCCTATCTGGTTGATGGCTATCGTCTTTATTGCTGCCTGGTACATGCTGCACCACACCCGTTTGGGCCGCTATATCTATGCCTTGGGCGGTAATGAGTCAGCTACACGGCTCTCGGGTATCAGCGTCGATAAAGTTAAAATTATTGTTTATTCACTGTGTGGATTGTTAGCGGCCCTGGCGGGGATTATCGAAGTGGCCCGCTTATCATCAGCACAACCGACGGCCGGTACTGGCTATGAGTTGGATGCAATAGCCGCAGTAGTTCTGGGCGGAACCAGTCTTGCCGGGGGGAAAGGGCGGATCGTCGGCACCCTGATCGGCGCGTTAATCCTCGGCTTCTTAAATAACGGTTTGAATTTACTGGGTGTCTCCTCTTACTACCAAATGATCGTAAAAGCAGTGGTTATCCTGCTGGCGGTACTGGTAGATAACAAAAGCAGCAAATAACCTCTCTCCCTACAGGAATTGTGACCATGAAAATGAAGAAACTGGCTACCTTGATCTCTGTTGTTGCATTGAGCGCGACTGTGAGTGCTAACGCGCTGGCAAAAGACACTATCGCCTTGGTCGTTTCCACGCTGAATAACCCGTTCTTTGTTTCAATGAAAGAGGGTGCGCAAAAAGAAGCTGATAAGCTGGGCTACAACCTGGTGGTATTGGATTCACAAAATAACCCGGCTAAAGAGCTGGCGAACGTGCAGGACTTAACGGTTCGCGGCACGAAATTGCTGCTGATTAACCCAACTGACTCTGATGCGGTGGGTAATGCGGTGAAAATGGCTAATCAGGCGAAGATTCCGGTCATCACCCTTGACCGTCTGGCTAACGCCGGCACCGTGGTTAGCCACGTCGCGTCTGATAACCGTTTCGGCGGCAAAATGGCCGGTGACTTCATTGCTAAAAAATTGGGTAGTGATGCCAAAGTTATTCAGCTGGAAGGGATTGCGGGGGCCTCGGCGGCTCGTGAACGTGGCGAAGGCTTTAAACAGTCGATGGAAAAAAACAAATTCCAGCTGCTGGCCAGCCAGCCTGCTGACTTTGACCGCACCAAGGGCTTGAACGTCATGCAGAACTTGCTGACCGCTCATCCAACTGTACAGGCAGTGTTTGCCCAGAATGATGAGATGGCGCTGGGTGCGCTGCGCGCCTTGCAAACTGCCGGCAAAACGGATGTGTTAGTGGTCGGTTTTGATGGCACTGACGATGGTATCAAAGCGGTTGAGAGTGGCAAGCTGGGTGCTACCATCGCTCAACGCCCGGACCAAATTGGCGTCATTGGCATCCAAACTGCGGATAAAGTATTGAAAGGCGAGAAAGTCCAGGCCGTTATCCCAGTAGATCTGAAGTTAGTGACTAAATAATATCGTCATTCAATCAGTAGTTGTCATTCAATAAACCCAAGATAATTGGAGTTGCAGGTAGGCGGCAAGTGAATGACAAATCGGTGAAAACCGATTTGAACAGCATTTATGCTAGCCCGTAGGGTGAGCCTCTTTGAGGCTCATTAATCCCGATGAGCTTACTTAGGTAAGTGACTCGGGTGAGTGAACCTAGCTAACCCCCCTGCAACTTCAATGACAAAGGAATAAATACGATGGAAACAGGTAAGCTGGTGGTCTTGGGCAGCATCAATGCCGACCATATTCTGAATATTGAGCAGTTTCCGCGTCCAGGTGAAACGGTGATCGGGAAGCAGTATAAGGTTGCTTTCGGTGGCAAAGGGGCTAATCAGGCTGTTGCCGCTGGCCGTAGTGGGGCGAAAATCGCGTTTATTGCCTGTGTGGGTGAAGATGATATTGGTGAACGGGTGCGCCGGCAGTTAGCCAGCGATAATATTGATACGGCCCCTATTGAGGCTGTTGCGGGAACGACCACCGGTGTAGCGCTGATTTTCGTCAATGGTGAGGGCGAAAACGTCATTGGTATCAATGCTGGGGCCAACTCGGCAGTGACACCTGAATATCTTAGCCGCTATCAGCAGCAGGTTATTGCTGCCGATGCACTGCTGATGCAACTGGAATCTCCGCTCGATACCGTGATTGCCGCCGCTAAACTGGCAAAACAGCATCAAACTCAGGTTATTCTCAATCCGGCGCCTGCCCGTGAACTCCCCGACGAGCTGTTAGCGCTGGTGGATATGATCACCCCAAATGAGACCGAAGCTGAGCGCTTAACGGGTATTCATATTGAGCAGGATGATGATGCGGCGAAAGCAGCACAAATTCTGCATGATAAAGGCATCGCTACCGTGATTATTACCTTGGGTAGCCGTGGTGTCTGGCTCAGTGAACAGGGCAAGGGGAAATTGGTTGCTGGGTTCAAAGTCGATGCAGTGGATACTATTGCTGCTGGTGATACATTTAATGGCGCATTACTGACAGCGTTATTGGAAGGTCAATCGATGGACTTAGCCGTGCGCTTTGCTCATGCCGCTGCCGCGATCGCCGTGACTCGCTCTGGCGCGCAACCGTCCATTCCATGGCGTACCGAGATCGATAGCTTCTTACAAGGCCAGGTATAACTTTGGCCACCATGAAAGATGTCGCCCGTTTAGCGGGCGTATCAACCTCAACTGTCTCGCATGTAATTAATAAAAACCGCTTTGTTAGCGACCCTATTCGCGACAAAGTGCAGTCTGCAATCGCGCAGCTCAACTACGCCCCTTCCGCACTAGCCCGCAGCTTGAAACTCAAACAAACCCGCACCATCGGTATGCTGGTCACCGCCAGTAGCAACCCGTTCTATGCCGAAGTAGTCCGTGGTGTGGAGCGCAGTTGCTATGAGCGCGGTTATAGTTTGATTCTGTGTAATACCGAAGGCGATATTGATCGCATGAGCCGTAGCATTGAAACCTTGATGCAAAAGCGTGTCGATGGCTTGCTGCTGATGTGCACCGAAAGCCACCGCCCCTCCCAGGATATTCTGCGTTGTTACCCCTCATTGCCGATCATAATGATGGACTGGGCCCCGTTTGAAGGGGTGAACGATGTGATTCAGGATAACTCGCTATTTGGCGGTGAAATGGCAACCTCATATTTGATTGCCAGGGGATATACCCGAATCGCCTGCATTGCGGGTCCGCAAGACAAAACTCCGGCCAAAGAGCGTTTGGAAGGGTATCGCCAAGCCATGGCGCGCGCGGGTTTACCGGTACTTGTGGGTTATGAAGTCGCCAGTGATTTTGAATTTGGTGGTGGGTTGGCGGCGATGAAGCAGTTACTTGCCCTGCCGGAGCCACCCGATGCCGTCTTTACCAGCAACGATGCCATGGCGGTGGGGGTTTATCAGGCGTTACATCAGGCTGGATTATCGATCCCGCAAGATATGGCGGTGATTGGTTACGATGATATTGAAATTGCACAATATATGACACCGCCACTGACGACCATCCATCAGCCAAAAGATGACCTTGGCGAACTGGCAATTGATACGCTGATTCATCGGTTGAATAACCCGGAAGCGGAACCGCAAGTGCTGGTTCTCACTCCCGAGCTAATTGAACGTGGGTCGGTCGCTATCCGTTAAACTTCACTTTTTGCCGGGCGCGAGACTTTTTTCACATTGCGCCCCTGAATCAAATTGTCGCCATCTTTGGGTTTGAGTAATAGGAATACCATTGATGAAAGTAGTGTCACCACGCCCATGGTAATAAAGGTGTAGTGGAAGTGATCGACAGCACCACCAAACGACAACCCATCATAAAACCGCAATACCACCGCGCTAATTGCTACCCCAAAGCTGATCGCCAGCTGTTGGGTGACGGCCAGAACACTGTTACCCGAGCTGGCATTGTTATCGGTCAAGTCTGCCAAGGTGATGGTATTCATCGCGGTGAACTGAGTTGACATCGCCATACCCAATACAAAGAGTGGCAAGATCATCAGCCAAGGTGACATCCCCGGTGATTGCAGTGCAAACAAGGCTATCAGCACGCCGATAATGGCGGTAATGCCCACTAACACTGTGCGATAACCCAATGAACGTAATACCTGCGTCACGGCGGATTTTGCCATCATCGAACCAATGGCAGTCGGCGCCATCATGCAACCGGCAATAATGGCGGAATAACCAAAACCAACCTGCAACATCAATGGCATTAAGAATGGTACACAGCCGGTGCCTAACCGTGAGGCCACGTTACCGGCGATCCCAACAGAGAATGTGCGGGTTTTAAATAGCGGCAAACCAATTAATGGATTTGGATGGCCTTTGGCGTGGAATATATAGAAGAGCAACATCAATAAGCCACCAACCAGTGTCGCGGCGGGCAGATAATTGGCAATGTCTGGCCGCCCCATGATTTCCAAACTCACGGATATCAAAACTAAGCTGCTACCAAATAGCAGAAAGCCGATAAAATCAAAGGCGCGTTTGGGCATGGTGAAGTCGGGCATATATTTACGTGCGTAGATAATGCCCAATATGCCGATAGGTATATTAAGGATAAAAATCCAGTGCCAGGTGGCGTAGGTCACCAGTAGTCCGCCCAAGAGTGGCCCCATGACAGGGCCAATTAATCCGGGAATGGTGACAAAATTTAATACCGGCAACAATTCACTGCGCGGATAAGCTCGAATAAGCGCCAGTCTGGCGACGGGCATCATCATCGCCCCGCCGACACCTTGAATCACGCGGGAGGCAACCAGAAATGGCAGTGAACCTGAAAGTGCACACAGCAACGACCCCAGCGTAAAGAGAGAGACCGCCAAAATGAAAACTCTTCGGGTGCCAAAACGGTCTGCTAGCCAACCACTTACCGGAATCAGCATCGCGACTGTCAGGGTATAGCTGATAATCGCGGATTGCATGGTCAGTGGCGACCGATGGAGGCTTTCGGCGATTGATGGCAGTGCCGTATTCAGTATGGTGGCATCCAAAGCCTGCATAAAGAAAGCCATGGCGGCTATCCAAGGAAGACCCGCCATGCTGCGCGCAGATTTTATCATTGTCCGTCCTGATTAAATTGAGTGGGTGTGAGTACCCTCTATCTATATATAGATAAATAACATCTCGCCGCTACTCTTTCCCTGCTAATAACACCCGACAGGCTAATAAAGCACCTTGGCTATCATTTGCCAGAATCGCATCGACAATATCCTGATGCTGTTGCAGCTTAATCACCTCATCGCCGGTAATGGCGCGAAAATAGCTGTGATAAACCGAGCTAAACAAATTGGCGAACGAAGTCAAAAATGGATTACCGCTGGCTTCATAGATTAATTGATGAAACTGAGCATCCACCTCAATCCATCGTTCACGATTAAAGTGAGCATATAGCTCGCGCATCTCTGCGATTAATGAGGCTAACCGCACCCGCTGCTTATCATTGGCATTCACCGCCGCCAGGGCACAAGCTTGAGGCTCGAGTGATGTCCTTAATATAAGGAAGTGCTGCATCACTTGATCAAAGTTTTCTCGATTCATCCACCATGTCAGTAACTCCTGATCAAGGTAGTTCCAATTTGCTTGCGGCATAACTCGAGTGCCAATACGTGGGCGCGGTAATAACATCCCTTTTGCTGCGAGCATTTTCACTGCCTCACGAACGGCAGTACGACTAACACCAAATTGCTCACCCAACTCTATCTCGCCAGGCAGTATGCTACCGGCGACATATTCACCTGCGAGAATGCGCTGACCAATTTTTTCGGCCAATAGATATGAAAGATTGCGTTGGGCGGCCTGTTGTTGGGTATTTAGTTGCATGGTGATTTGTCCTATCTATCTTCTTATCTTTCTATTTTACTCTACAGATTCACTCTGGGATTGAATGTTTAGCTTAATAATTGTTTAAAAACCCGGCTATTACCCCATATTTGCTGAAAAAAAACACGGTTGAAAAGTTTTTTCAATTTAGGGGTTGCAGCCTGTCAGGAACTCCCTATAATGCGCCTCCACTGACCGGGAACAACGAAACAAACTTCGCCGGGTCAGGAAGGGAAAAGAACGCGTTTGAGTTCGAAAGAAATCAAATAACACCTTGACTCTTCAGCGGGAAAGCGTATTATCTGCCTCCCGCGTTACCGTAAGATTCGCTGAAAGGCCAACGGGTAACGAACGCTCTTTAACAATTTATCAGACAATCTGTGTGGGCACTCGCAAGACGATATCGAAGCCTGTTTCGGCAGGCAGAAGCAATATCAAAGTCTTGAAGAGTGACCAAAGCAGTACACATTTGAACTTCGGTTCGAATGCATATTTGCAGAAAGTAATCTTTGAGCATCGCTACTTCGGTAGCAAATCAAACAAATCTTAAATTGAAGAGTTTGATCATGGCTCAGATTGAACGCTGGCGGCAGGCCTAACACATGCAAGTCGAGCGGCAGCGGGAAGTAGTTTACTACTTCGCCGGCGAGCGGCGGACGGGTGAGTAATGTCTGGGGATCTGCCTGATGGAGGGGGATAACTACTGGAAACGGTAGCTAATACCGCATGACCTCGTAAGAGCAAAGTGGGGGACCTTCGGGCCTCACGCCATCGGATGAACCCAGATGGGATTAGCTAGTAGGTGGGGTAATGGCTCACCTAGGCGACGATCCCTAGCTGGTCTGAGAGGATGACCAGCCACACTGGAACTGAGACACGGTCCAGACTCCTACGGGAGGCAGCAGTGGGGAATATTGCACAATGGGCGCAAGCCTGATGCAGCCATGCCGCGTGTGTGAAGAAGGCCTTCGGGTTGTAAAGCACTTTCAGCGAGGAGGAAGGCAGTCGTGTTAATAGCACGATTGATTGACGTTACTCGCAGAAGAAGCACCGGCTAACTCCGTGCCAGCAGCCGCGGTAATACGGAGGGTGCAAGCGTTAATCGGAATTACTGGGCGTAAAGCGCACGCAGGCGGTTTGTTAAGTCAGATGTGAAATCCCCGCGCTTAACGTGGGAACTGCATTTGAAACTGGCAAGCTAGAGTCTTGTAGAGGGGGGTAGAATTCCAGGTGTAGCGGTGAAATGCGTAGAGATCTGGAGGAATACCGGTGGCGAAGGCGGCCCCCTGGACAAAGACTGACGCTCAGGTGCGAAAGCGTGGGGAGCAAACAGGATTAGATACCCTGGTAGTCCACGCTGTAAACGATGTCGACTTGGAGGTTGTGCCCTTGAGGCGTGGCTTCCGGAGCTAACGCGTTAAGTCGACCGCCTGGGGAGTACGGCCGCAAGGTTAAAACTCAAATGAATTGACGGGGGCCCGCACAAGCGGTGGAGCATGTGGTTTAATTCGATGCAACGCGAAGAACCTTACCTACTCTTGACATCCACAGAACTTAGCAGAGATGCTTCGGTGCCTTCGGGAACTGTGAGACAGGTGCTGCATGGCTGTCGTCAGCTCGTGTTGTGAAATGTTGGGTTAAGTCCCGCAACGAGCGCAACCCTTATCCTTTGTTGCCAGCACGTAATGGTGGGAACTCAAGGGAGACTGCCGGTGACAAACCGGAGGAAGGTGGGGATGACGTCAAGTCATCATGGCCCTTACGAGTAGGGCTACACACGTGCTACAATGGCAGATACAAAGTGAAGCGAACTCGCGAGAGCAAGCGGACCACATAAAGTCTGTCGTAGTCCGGATTGGAGTCTGCAACTCGACTCCATGAAGTCGGAATCGCTAGTAATCGTAGATCAGAATGCTACGGTGAATACGTTCCCGGGCCTTGTACACACCGCCCGTCACACCATGGGAGTGGGTTGCAAAAGAAGTAGGTAGCTTAACCTTCGGGAGGGCGCTTACCACTTTGTGATTCATGACTGGGGTGAAGTCGTAACAAGGTAACCGTAGGGGAACCTGCGGTTGGATCACCTCCTTACCTCACGATACGCATTGCGCAGTGTCCACACAGATTGTCTGATGAATGTAATGAGCAAGGTAACCTGCTGTAGATGGGTGAGACGCGCACCGCAAAATCGAGTGTTGACTGCATCAGTCGCTCGGATTTGCAGGCAAATTCTCGCCTCTACACGAAATTCTCGAAGCAGTGCTTCGAGAGTCAAATTTCGTGTCCCCATCGTCTAGAGGCCTAGGACACTGCCCTTTCACGGCTGTAACAGGGGTTCGAATCCCCTTGGGGACGCCAATCCGATAATGTGTGAAAGACATTATCAACCGGTTCTTTATGAACTAAAAAATAACTTAAAGATGACTTTAACGAGTCGTGTTTAAGATATTGCTCTTTAACAATCTGGAACAAGCTGAAAATTGAAACAATACAGCTGAAACTTATCTCTCCGTAGATGTACTGAGATAAGGAGTAGCCTGTATTAGAGTCTCTCAAATAATCGCAACGCAAAGGGTCTGCAAAGACACCTTCGGGTTGTGAGGTTAAGCGACTAAGCGTACACGGTGGATGCCTAGGCAGTCAGAGGCGATGAAGGGCGTGCTAATCTGCGAAAAGCGTCGGTAAGCTGATATGAAGCGTTACAACCGACGATACCCGAATGGGGAAACCCAGTGCAATTCGTTGCACTATTGCATGGTGAATACATAGCCATGCAAGGCGAACCGGGGGAACTGAAACATCTAAGTACCCCGAGGAAAAGAAATCAACCGAGATTCCCCCAGTAGCGGCGAGCGAACGGGGAAGAGCCCAGAGTCTGAATCAGTTTATGTGTTAGTGGAAGCGTCTGGAAAGTCGCACGGTACAGGGTGATAGTCCCGTACACAAAAATGCATATTCTGTGAACTCGATGAGTAGGGCGGGACACGTGACATCCTGTCTGAATATGGGGGGACCATCCTCCAAGGCTAAATACTCCTGACTGACCGATAGTGAACCAGTACCGTGAGGGAAAGGCGAAAAGAACCCCGGCGAGGGGAGTGAAATAGAACCTGAAACCGTGTACGTACAAGCAGTGGGAGCACCTTCGTGGTGTGACTGCGTACCTTTTGTATAATGGGTCAGCGACTTATATTTTGTAGCAAGGTTAACCGAATAGGGGAGCCGTAGGGAAACCGAGTCTTAACTGGGCGTCTAGTTGCAAGGTATAGACCCGAAACCCGGTGATCTAGCCATGGGCAGGTTGAAGGTTGGGTAACACTAACTGGAGGACCGAACCGACTAATGTTGAAAAATTAGCGGATGACTTGTGGCTGGGGGTGAAAGGCCAATCAAACCGGGAGATAGCTGGTTCTCCCCGAAAGCTATTTAGGTAGCGCCTCGTGACTCATCTTCGGGGGTAGAGCACTGTTTCGGCTAGGGGGTCATCCCGACTTACCAAACCGATGCAAACTCCGAATACCGAAGAATGTTATCACGGGAGACACACGGCGGGTGCTAACGTCCGTCGTGAAGAGGGAAACAACCCAGACCGCCAGCTAAGGTCCCAAAGTCATGGTTAAGTGGGAAACGATGTGGGAAGGCACAGACAGCCAGGATGTTGGCTTAGAAGCAGCCATCATTTAAAGAAAGCGTAATAGCTCACTGGTCGAGTCGGCCTGCGCGGAAGATGTAACGGGGCTAAACCATGCACCGAAGCTGCGGCAGCGAACGTATCACCCAAGACAATTTGATGATGTGGATAATGATTGACGGAGCACAGCGACGTCAATGCGTCCAATAAAGTCGAGTTGGCTTAGGGATACGTTCGTTGGGTAGGGGAGCGTTCTGTAAGCCGTTGAAGGTGACCTGTGAGGGTTGCTGGAGGTATCAGAAGTGCGAATGCTGACATAAGTAACGATAATGCGGGTGAAAAACCCGCACGCCGGAAGACCAAGGGTTCCTGTCCAACGTTAATCGGGGCAGGGTGAGTCGACCCCTAAGGCGAGGCTGAAAAGCGTAGTCGATGGGAAACAGGTTAATATTCCTGTACTTGGTGTTACTGCGAAGGGGGGACGGAGAAGGCTAGGCTAGCCGGGCGACGGTTGTCCCGGTTTAAGCATGTAGGCGGAGTGACCAGGTAAATCCGGTTGCTTATCAACGCTGAGGTGTGATGACGAGCCACTACGGTGGTGAAGTAGTTGATGCCAAGCTTCCAGGAAAAGCCTCTAAGCATCAGGTAACATTAAATCGTACCCCAAACCGACACAGGTGGTCAGGTAGAGAATACTCAGGCGCTTGAGAGAACTCGGGTGAAGGAACTAGGCAAAATGGTGCCGTAACTTCGGGAGAAGGCACGCTGGCGCTAGGTGAAGAGACTTGCTCTCGGAGCTGAAGCCAGTCGCAGATACCAGCTGGCTGCAACTGTTTAATAAAAACACAGCACTGTGCAAACACGAAAGTGGACGTATACGGTGTGACGCCTGCCCGGTGCTGGAAGGTTAATTGATGGGGTCAGCCGCAAGGCGAAGCTCTTGATCGAAGCCCCAGTAAACGGCGGCCGTAACTATAACGGTCCTAAGGTAGCGAAATTCCTTGTCGGGTAAGTTCCGACCTGCACGAATGGCGTAATGATGGCCAGGCTGTCTCCACCCGAGACTCAGTGAAATTGAACTCGCTGTGAAGATGCAGTGTACCCGCGGCAAGACGGAAAGACCCCGTGAACCTTTACTATAGCTTGACACTGAACATTGAGCCTTGATGTGTAGGATAGGTGGGAGGCATTGAAGTGTGGACGCCAGTCTGCATGGAGCCAACCTTGAAATACCACCCTTTAATGTTTGATGTTCTAACTCGGCCCCATAATCTGGGGTGAGGACAGTGTCTGGTGGGTAGTTTGACTGGGGCGGTCTCCTCCCAAAGAGTAACGGAGGAGCACGAAGGTTAGCTAATCACGGTCGGACATCGTGAGGTTAGTGCAAAGGCATAAGCTAGCTTGACTGCGAGAGTGACGGCTCGAGCAGGTACGAAAGTAGGTCTTAGTGATCCGGTGGTTCTGAATGGAAGGGCCATCGCTCAACGGATAAAAGGTACTCCGGGGATAACAGGCTGATACCGCCCAAGAGTTCATATCGACGGCGGTGTTTGGCACCTCGATGTCGGCTCATCACATCCTGGGGCTGAAGTAGGTCCCAAGGGTATGGCTGTTCGCCATTTAAAGTGGTACGCGAGCTGGGTTTAGAACGTCGTGAGACAGTTCGGTCCCTATCTGCCGTGGGCGTTGGAAGATTGAGAGGGGCTGCTCCTAGTACGAGAGGACCGGAGTGGACGAATCACTGGTGTTCGGGTTGTCATGCCAATGGCATTGCCCGGTAGCTAAATTCGGAAGAGATAACCGCTGAAAGCATCTAAGCGGGAAACTTGCCTCGAGATGAGTCTTCCCTGGGGCTTTAAGCCCCCTGAAGGAACGTTAAAGACTATGACGTTGATAGGCTGGGTGTGTAAGTGCAGCGATGCATTGAGCTAACCAGTACTAATGATCCGTGAGGCTTAACCTTACAACACCAAAGGTGTTTTGGTGGTTTGAGAGAGAGATTTTCAGCGAAGTTCCGAGATTGGACTGACTGGCTGCACGATATATTATTGTGAAGCGGGTGAGTTAAAACAGAATTTGCCTGGCGGCCATAGCGCGGTGGTCCCACCTGATCCCATGCCGAACTCAGAAGTGAAACGCCGTAGCGCCGATGGTAGTGTGGGGTCTCCCCATGCGAGAGTAGGACACTGCCAGGCATCAAATCAAGCCGAAACCCCATGCCAAAAGCGTGGGGTTTTTGCTATGTGTAAAAAGACAAAAACCTGCCAGACTGCTGACAAACCTCGATGACTCGATCGATAACAGTGGGGATGGGCAGAAGAGTAAAGCGTCCGCGCCAGGGATGGTGCGGCTCGAGCATGGGATACGACAAATTGCGAATGCAGTTTGAACAGTGCCTGTGCTGGCCGCGGAGGGGCGAGGCTCATCCTAAAGTTGAGACGAATATTATCTAGCATAAAATATGAGTGGAGCATAAACCTGTTAGCGTTTAGGTAAAATCGCCATTCAGTTTTACTTCCTATCAATTCTCGTTAACCAATCGCAAATAAAATCTGCGATCTCTTCTGGCTGGTTAATATCCAATTGCTCTACGGTACTCACTATCGGTTTGTCGCTCGCTAAAGCGATAACATATTTATCAATCAAGTCAGTGAATGGTTTACCCACAGCTTCTCTATAAAGTGCGATTTTGCTGATCGGTTCATGTTTAAAACCTTCAACTAAGATGAGATCGATGGTTGAGGCATCTAGCCGACTGGCAAGGTAGTGAAGATCTAAAGGGGGCGACTCTGGTGTTTCCGTCATTAATGCCCAACGGCAATCACTCGCAACCAGCGTCTGATGAGCGCCGGCTTTACGTAATTCATAGCTATCCTTCCCTGGCGTATCAATTTCCATATTGTGATGTGTATGTTTGATTAAGCCGACTCGGATTTGGCGCTGTTGCAGTAAGGGGATTAGACTTTTTAGTAACGTAGTTTTTCCTGTGCCACTGTATGCGGCTATACCTAATAGCGGCGGTATCTTTTGGCTCATAACGGCCCTCTTTTCTCTTGTTCCCATAAGTCACAATCTGCGGGGGTATTTAGGTTGCTGAATGGGTTGGCTTGCCCACTGAAAACTACGGGTTGAGCATTCATGCTCTCCATCAATATCATTAGTTTACGATCTCCTTTTGCCAGAAATTCAGCAAGCAGTGGCTTCAAGCTGACATGCATTAAGGCCAATGTTGGGTGTGCTCGCTCACCATCATGAGCATAAGCCGCCAGTGTTTGCCCTTTCCCGTGCCAAAGCTGATAGACCAAATTGATAGGCAGTGTCGGAACATCGCAGGGAGCAAAAACAACCCATTCTGTAGGTGAATGACTCAGTCCTGCATGCATACCTGCCAGTGGCCCTACAAAGCCAGGAATGATATCGCTGATGACTGGTATGCCACTTTCTTGATACAACGCCTGATTACGATTAGCATTAATTAGCATGTGGTGAACCTGAGGTTTTAATCGCTCAATCACATATTGAAACAGCGGTTTGCCATGAAGAATAATCAGTCCTTTATCGTTTCCGCCCATTCGGGAAGAACGACCGCCTGCAAGAATAACGCCTGTTATATTGGGCTGCATTTCTATCACTCCGCTACATTCAACTTACTGACGAATTGTATCTTTAAATAGGAGAGGAGGTCAGGATTTACTTTTATTGACAGTAAGCTCTCTTTCCCTGTGTGAATATCCCTGCTACTTTGTCTGCATATTTTTGAATAAGGTAGATTTGCTATGAAATGCCATCGTGTTAATGAATTGATTGAGCTTTTACATCCGGCCTGGCAGCAAGAGCCTGACTTAAATTTGGTACAGTTTTTACAAAAATTGGCCGCTGAAGCTGGTTTTGAAGGTGAGTTTTCAGATCTAACCGACGATATTCTTATTTATCATCTGAAAATGCGTGGTTCGGCGTCGACAGAAGTGATCCCAGGACTGAAAAAAGATTTCGAAGAAGATTTTAAAACTGCCATATTGCGCGCTCGTGGCGTCATTAAAGATTAGTCATACTCCTTATCTGCGTAGATTAGGGCTTTGATGATACTATTTCTTATTCTCAGCGCGTCGCTGTCACTTATATAGACTGAATGTTGTTATGAACAGCTCTGCCTTTAATTTTCAGACGTTGTCTCCTGACCTAATTATGGATGCCCTTGAAGGGGTAGGATTACGGGTGGATTCAGGATTAACCGCGCTTAACAGTTACGAAAACCGCGTTTATCAGTTTATGGATGAAGATCGTAAACGTTACGTGGTGAAGTTTTATCGTCCTGAGCGCTGGAACAGCGAACAAATCACCGAAGAACATCAGTTCTCGCTTGATTTAGCAGAGTCGGAGATCCCGGTGATTGCCCCATTGCAGCTTAATGGGCACACCTTGCATACTCATAATGGGTTTTTCTTTGCGGTATTCCCAAGTGTCGGTGGCCGCCAGTATGAGATAGATAATCTTGATCAGTTAGAGTGGGTTGGCCGTTTTCTGGGGCGAATTCATCAGGTGGGTAGCGATAAACTTTTTGTTGTCCGCTCAACTATCGGTATCGAAGAGTATCTGACAGAACCGCGCCAGTTGTTGGCCAGCAGTAGTTTGGTGCCAGCAAAACAGCGAGATAAGTTTCTGGCTGCGACCGATCTATTGATCAGCACAATTAAGCACTATTGGCACACCGATTGGCAGCCACTGCGGCTACATGGCGACTGCCACCCAGGTAATATTTTATGGCGTGATGGGCCGATGTTTGTCGACCTGGATGATGCCAGAAATGGCCCAGCTATTCAGGATCTCTGGATGCTATTACATGGTGAACGAAGTGAGCAGTTGATCCAGTTGGATATTTTACTGGAAGCCTATGGCGAGTTTGCTGATTTTGATCAGCGTGAATTGGCATTGATTGAACCTTTACGCGCGATGCGGATGGTTTATTACCTTGCATGGGTTGCCAGACGTTGGCAGGACCCGGCATTCCCTAAAAGTTTTCCGTGGATGGCGGAGTCTGATTTTTGGTTACAGCAGACTGCATCATTTACAGAGCAGGTTAAGCTGTTGCAGGCCCCGCCTTTGCAGCTGATGCCAATGTACTAAAGTTAAGATAATGGAGATCGTTATAGTATGAAAAATGTTTGGTTAGCTCTCGTTGGCATGGTGATGGCATTCAGTGCATCAGCCGCACAATTTACTGACGGTACTCAGTACCAGACGTTAAACAAACCAGTAACGGGTGAGCCTCAGGTTTTAGAGTTTTTCTCTTTCTACTGCCCACACTGTTATCAGTTTGAAGAAATTTACCATGTTCCGCAGGCAGTAAAAAAAGCACTGCCAGAAGGGACTAAAATGACCCGTTATCATGTTGAGTTCCTTGGTCCATTGGGTAAACAATTGACTCAAGCATGGGCTGTTGCCATGGCGTTGGGCGTTGAAGAGAAGATCACGCCACTGATGTTTGAAGGCGTACAGAAAACCCAAACTGTTCAGACCCCGGATGACATTCGTAATGTCTTTATCAAAGCCGGTGTGAGTGGTGAAGACTACGATGCGGCATTAAACAGCTTTGTGGTTAAGTCATTGGTTGTTCAGCAGCAAAAAGCGGCTGAAGATTTAGAATTACGCGGCGTTCCAGCCATGTTTGTTAATGGCAAATATATGATTAAGAACGATGGTATGGATACCAGTTCAATGGATATCTATGTCAAACAGTATGCGGATGTTGTTAAGTTCCTGCTGACCCAAAAGTAATTATACGTAAAGAGGCGCTAGCTTTAGTTAGCGTCTCATTTACTTTTTTCTCTGTGTTGTACTGCGTTTCGCACAATTCTATTTCTTTCTCTGCTGCAAAATCATCATATTATCTAAAGTAATAGCTGCGTGATTGAATACCGACTATCTATTTTTAAGGGTGTTACTTTCAATCCATTTATCTATTTCTGTGATGGTTGAGTATAGATATTCGTGATGTAAAAATGCCAAAAAGCTTGCTGAGGCTAATAAAAAAAGGCGTGAGATAATACACCGATAAGTGAAATTTATTTATCTTAAGCTCAAGACTAAATAAGTAATATCCACAATTTAGATAAAATAAAAATGACTGTAAAATAGAAAGGCATCAATCATAACTACATGATTATACTTAATTTAATTATTAATCCTGTAAAAGATGACAAATAAATATAATCTGCACATGCTTTTACTCACAAAGTTATCCACAGAAAGGATCTTCAAGATCTCTGAGCAAAATGCTCTCTTTCGCACAAGAATGGACGCTAAGATTCGTCTCTTGCCGCCAGCTATGGCATTCTTAGCGTCAGACCTTGCTGAATAAAGATGAAGAAACTCTATGGCCCAGATTGCAGAAAACCCATTGATCCTCGTTGACGGTTCCTCTTACCTCTATCGCGCATACCATGCCTTCCCACCGTTGACCAATGGCAGTGGTGAACCAACGGGCGCGATGTATGGCGTGTTGAACATGTTGCGCAGTCTGTTGCTGCAATATCGTCCCAGCCATGTTGCGGTCGTTTTTGATGCTAAAGGTAAAACATTCCGTGATGAGTTGTTCGCCGAATATAAGTCCCACCGTCCACCGATGCCCGATGATTTACGGTCGCAAATAGAACCGCTCCATCAAATGGTAAAGGCGATGGGATTGCCTTTATTGGTTGTTTCCGGGGTAGAAGCGGATGATGTTATTGGCACTCTGGCGCAAGAAGCAGAAAAAGCAGGTCATTCAGTATTAATTAGTACCGGTGATAAAGATATGGCGCAATTAGTTACGCCGAATATCACTCTTATTAATACAATGAACAATGCTATTTTAGGGCCACAGGAAGTGTGTGAAAAATATGGCGTTCCTCCTGAACTGATTATTGATTTTCTGGCCCTGATGGGGGATTCATCAGACAATATTCCTGGCGTCCCCGGTGTTGGTGAAAAGACAGCGCAGGCTTTATTGCAAGGCTTGGGTGGATTAGATTCGCTATTTAGTAATTTGGATAAAATACCCACGCTAACATTCCGTGGCGCTAAAACTATGTCTGCCAAATTAGAGCAGAATAAGGATGTCGCCTATCTCTCCTATAAGCTCGCCACCATCAAAACAGATGTCGAACTGGATGTGACTTGCGACGAGCTAACTGTCTCACCACCGGATGATGAGCAGCTGCATCAATTATTCAGCCGCTATGAATTCAAGCGCTGGTTAGCCGATGTCGAAGCGGGCAAATGGCTGGATGGCAAAAAAGAGCGGCCAACGGGGCAGACCAGTAATAAAGCCTTTGTGGCAGCAGAACCCGCTCCTGCGGCTGAAGTCACCGCCGTGCTATCGCAAGAGAACTACCAGACTATTTTGGATGAGAAATCCTTAGCCGACTGGATCGAGCGTCTTAAAAAGTCGGAGGTGTTCGCGTTTGATACTGAAACCGACGGCCTTGATACCCTTAGCAGTAACTTAATTGGCCTCTCTTTCGCGGTCGCACCGGGTGAAGCGGCTTATCTGCCATTAGCACATGATTATCTGGATGCTCCCGCGCAGCTTGATCGTGACTGGGTTCTCGCGACCCTAAAACCGCTGCTGGAAGATGAAAAAGCCCTTAAAGTGGGGCAAAACCTCAAATTTGATCAAAGCATGTTGGCGCGTTATGGCATTGAGCTGCGCGGTATCGCATTCGATACCATGCTGGAATCTTATGTTTTAAACAGCGTTGCTGGTCGTCATGATATGGATAGCTTGGCGGAGCGTTACCTCAACCATAAAACCATCACCTTTGAAGAGATTGCCGGTAAAGGCAAAAATCAGCTGACATTCAATCAGATTGCGCTGGAGGAGGCGGGGCCTTATGCATCAGAAGATGCCGACGTCACCCTACAGCTGCATCTGGTGCTGTGGCCTAAGTTGCAGGAGAGTGAAGGTCTGAAGCGGGTATTCCAAGAGATTGAGATGCCACTGCTGCCGATTTTGTCCCGCATTGAGCGCACCGGCGTATTAATTGACCAAAATATATTAGCTGCGCACTCAAAAGAGCTGACCATTCGCCTTGATGAGCTGGAAAAACAGGCCCATGAACTGGCGGAAGAGCCATTCAATCTGGCGTCACCTAAGCAGCTACAGGTGATTTTGTATGAAAAACAGAAACTGCCTATCTTGAAAAAAACGCCAGGCGGCGCGGCGTCGACTAACGAAGAAGTGCTGGCGGAGTTGGCGCTGGATTATCCTCTACCGAAAGTGATCCTCGAATATCGCGGCTTGGCGAAACTGAAAAGTACTTATACCGACAAGCTACCGCTGATGATTAACCCGGTTTCGGGCCGTGTCCATACCTCTTATCATCAGGCGGTGACGGCCACCGGGCGTCTCTCCTCCCGTGATCCTAACCTGCAAAACATACCGGTGCGAAATGAAGAAGGGCGTCGTATACGTCAGGCTTTTATTGCGCCGAAAGGTTACCGCATCATGGCGGCCGACTACTCACAGATTGAGCTACGCATCATGGCGCATCTGTCGCAGGATGAAGGGCTATTGGCTGCGTTTGCGGCGGGTAAAGATATTCATCGCGCTACAGCGGCAGAAGTCTTTGGTTTGCCATTGGAAAAAGTCACAACCGAACAGCGCCGTAGCGCCAAAGCAATTAACTTTGGCCTGATTTATGGCATGAGTGCCTTTGGTCTGGCACGGCAGCTGAACATTCCTCGTGGCGAGGCACAGCGTTACATGGATCTCTACTTTGAGCGCTATCCGGGTGTGCTGGAATATATGGAGCGCACGCGCAAACAAGCCGCTGACCAGGGCTACGTCACCACACTGGATGGCCGCCGTCTCTATCTACCTGATATTCACTCGCGTAATGCCAACCGCCGTAAGGCGGCTGAACGTGAAGCGATCAACGCCCCCATGCAAGGCACTGCTGCGGATATTATTAAACGCGCGATGATTGCCGTGGATGCCTGGTTACAGCAAGAGTCTGAACCTTTGGTGCGGGTTATCATGCAGGTACACGATGAATTGGTATTTGAAGTGCACGAGAGTGTATTGGAAAGCGCTGAACAGAAAATCCGTGAGTTGATGGAACAGAGTATGCAACTGGCGGTGCCGCTGAAGGTTGACGTGGGGGTTGGCGACAACTGGGATCAAGCTCATTAGTTGTATGGGTAAGTGGCGATAAATAAAACACTTTATGTAATTAAGCTACATTTAGTGCCGGTTATGGTGGGAATAGGTGCGCTGAATCGTGCCAATTTGTGTAACTATACAACAAAAAATTCTTTTGCCCTGCGAAAAAATGATGTAGAGTTACAGACGTAGGGTACAGAGGTAAGATGTTCTATCTTTCAGACCTTTTACTTCACGTAATCGGATTTGGCTATATATTAGCCGCCCCAGTCACTTGTTGACTGGGGCGTTTTTTATTGGGCTTTTGCCAGCGAAATGGGCACTTTTCGTCGTCTGAGCGGGGCGTATTCAGGGGAGATAACAGCCCTTACGGGCTGCGGTAGGTGGTTAATTACTCACCTTGATCATCATGCTCGTCATCAATCATCACTTCTGGTGGGATCTCACTGAACCAGGTATCCAGTTTTTCCCGCAATTTATCGACACCAATCTTTTTCAATGATGAGAAAGCTTCAACCTGAATATCGCCCATAAAGGGAATAATCGCTTCCCGCACCATATTCAATTGGGCCTTGCGAGCGCCTGATGCCAACTTATCTGCTTTGGTCAGTAATAATAGTACCGGCGTGCCGACGGCCACTGCCCAGGTAATCATCTGCTGATCCAAATCTTTCAGCGGATGGCGAATATCCATCAACACAACCAATCCTTTCAGGCAGTTACGCTTTTGCAAATATTCGCCCAGTGCGCGCTGCCACTTGAGTTTCATCTCTTCTGGAACTTCGGCATAACCATAGCCCGGCAAGTCAACCAAGCGCACGCCATCGACTACTTCAAACAAGTTAATCAGCTGGGTACGGCCTGGGGTTTTACTGGTTCTAGCCAGACTTTTCTGGTTGGTTAACGTATTGAGTGCGCTCGATTTACCGGCATTTGAGCGGCCAGCAAATGCCACCTCAATACCTTCATCACGTGGCAGATGGCGGATATCCGGAGCACTGATGACGAAATGAGTCATGTGGTAGTTATAGTTTCTGATAGTCAAAATTTGTCGTCTCCGTGAGAGATAGCTTACATGGAGCGATTATAACTGCATCACGACGAAAAAAGGGGGTTTATCTTCCACTGCTCTTTTCTGCACTTTCCCCGTGAAATTGCTATTTTTGTGAGTTGGCGGTCATTGTCGAGAAAATTAATAGCCTATCATTGAGCAACTGTTAAGAAAAACTTCATTAAAGTCAGCTAATATCATTAACGGCTAATTTGTTTTTATAATTGTTTTTTTGAATAAAAACAAATAACTGTTTGTATTACCCATAGCGCGGGATGTGCTGGCAGGGAGCGAAATCACTTAGGATGAGTGGCCTATGCTTAAGGAACGTAATGGATATGCGATGAGCCAGGGATGATAATGTAGCTCAGGTAAAAGGATGTTTAGGGACACAGGCCGGAGTGCCGGGTGAGTCACCTTCAGGGCTGAAGGGACAGTAGGGATGGCGTATTGCAGGATGGAGAAACCGGGACGTTATGTAAGTGCAGGGAGTGCGCTGTAAGGATATCCTTCCGCAGAAGGTGCGAAAAAAGGCGACAGGTTAATCTGCCGCCTTTTTTCTTTGTCCGCTTTCTGCTAGATTCCGGCCCAATCCTATACCCAATAAATTTTAAGATGACGGGTATATACTAATCCGATCCCATACTCATTTAAGAGCACAGGTTATGAAGCAGCCAACTAAAGCACCACGCGCAGCCCCAAAAGGCACCGCAACACCAAAGCGCATTAAAAAGACCCGTGTAGAGCTGGATATCGAAGCTCGCGAACGTAAACGTCAGAAAAAACATAGCGGCAACCGCTCCGGCGCGAGAAGTAATGTTGAGGGCAGCAATAAGAAGGGCCAGACCCCAGTGCAGGAGAAAGATCCGCGTTTTGGCAGTAAAGTGCCTGTGCCGCTGGTGGTTGAGAGCAAAGCTAAAGCCAAGCCAACCACTAAACCGGTGGTTAAAGCTGAAGCTAAGCCACGTCTGACACCGGAAGAGGAGCTTTCCAAGCTGGAAAATGATGAGCGTCTGGATGCATTGCTGGATAGGCTCGATAACGACGAAGTATTGAGCAAAGAAGATCAGGCTTACGTTGATCTGACATTAGACCGCATTGATGCCCTGATGGAGCAGTTGGGTATTGAATTGGGCGACGATGAAGATGACGAAGAGAAAGAAGAGAAGCCGGAAGATATTCTGAAATTGCTGAAAGGCGGTAATCCCAAAGACGCATTTTAAGTTATGCAGTGGGTCATCCCAATAATAGCCCTACTACTGACGTGTTATCTATTGTGGTTATTGGGTAAACTATGGCGGCTGTCGCAACGGCGATCACGGTTGCGCAGCGCTACTGCGGCCAGACAACGAAAACATCTGCCCTCTAACCGGCCCGGTAGGCGCAAATATCGGAAGGAGTGAACATGTCTGAGCACGCGATATCTGAAAGCACCATAGTTTGGGATCTGTCCCTGATTCAAAAATATAATTATTCAGGGCCGCGCTACACCTCGTACCCCACCGCCCTTGAGTTCAGTGAAGGTTATAATGAAGCTGCTTTTCAGCGGGCGGTGCAGCGCTACCCGCAGCGGCCTTTATCACTGTATGTGCATATTCCGTTTTGCCATAAGCTCTGTTACTTCTGCGGCTGCAATAAGCTGGTGACGCGCCAGCAGCATAAAGCTGATGAATATCTGGCGGTCTTGGAAAAAGAGATCCGTCAGCGTGCGGCGCTGTTCGCTGGGCGTCAGGTTAGCCAGATGCACTGGGGCGGCGGTACCCCCACCTACCTGAATAAAACGCAAATTACCCACCTGATGAATCTGCTGCGTGAAAACTTTGATTTCCTGCCCGATGCGGAGCAGTCGATTGAAGTAGACCCACGGGAAATTGAACTGGATGTGCTTGATCACCTACGTGCGGAGGGCTTTAACCGTCTGAGCATGGGGGTGCAGGATTTCAATAAAGAGGTTCAACGGCTGGTTAATCGTGAGCAAGATGAAGATTTTATCTTCGCCTTGATTGCGCGCGCGAAAGCCCTCGGTTTTAACTCCACCAATATCGATCTGATTTATGGTCTGCCCAAGCAGACGCCGGAAAGCTTTGCTTTTACCCTCAAACGGGTAGCTGAGCTAAATCCTGACCGTTTGAGCGTCTTTAATTACGCCCACTTGCCGAGCCTGTTTGCCGCGCAGCGCAAAATCAAAGATGCGGATTTGCCCAGTGCCGAGCAACGGCTGGATATTTTGCAGCACACCATCAGTTTCCTAACCGAATCCGGTTATCAGTTTATTGGCATGGATCACTTCGCCCGCCCAGATGATGAGTTAGCGGTTGCGCAGCGGGAAGGGACACTACACCGTAATTTCCAGGGCTATACCACCCAAGGCGAGAGTGATCTACTGGGTTTAGGGGTTTCGGCGATCAGCATGTTGGGTGACAGCTATGTGCAGAACGAAAAAGATCTGAAAACCTACTATGCCTGCGTGGAACAGCGGGGCAATGCGCTGTGGCGTGGTCTGACAATGACCGACGATGATTGCCTGCGCCGTGATGTGATTAAAACGCTGATTTGTCATTTCCAAATCAATTATCAGCCGATTGAGCAACAGTACGGGATTCATTTTGCGGATTATTTTGCCGAGGATTTTGAACTGCTGGCCCCCTTTGAGCAAGATGGGCTGGTGGAGCGGGATGAAAAGGGCATTCGTGTGACGCCGCGTGGGCGCTTACTCATTCGTAATATCTGTATGTGCTTCGATATCTATTTACGTAAACAGGCGCGCAGACAGCAGTTCTCCCGCGTGATCTGATGATGTCACCCTCAGCGATGAGGGTGACTTTCAGGTCAGAACTATGTTGCCCCGCTACTCCATTCCCAACTCTTTCAGCTTGCGCGTTAAGGTATTGCGACCCCAGCCCAGCAAGCGTGCTGCTTCCTGTTTGTGGCCTTGGGTGTGGCGCAAGGCGGTGGTTAACAGTGTCCGCTCCATCTCTGGCTGCGCTTCAGATAACAGATCCTGATGGCCGGAACGCAATGCCCGATCCGCCCATTGCGCCAGCAGTGTTGACCAGTTATCCGGTGTCCGCTGACCTGTCGCATCCGGCGTGCTGGTTTCAAACAGCTCAGAAGGGAGATCCTGCACCAGCACCTCCTGCCCTGCCGCCATCACGGTGAGCCAGCGACAGGTGTTCTCCAGTTGGCGCACGTTACCCTGCCAAGGCAGGCGAGTGAGCGCCACTTCTGTATCAGGATGCAGGTTCTTGGCTTCGACCCCCAACTCTTTGGCGGCCACTTGCAAGAAGTAGCGAGCCAGACGCGGAATATCTTCACGGCGCTCACGCAGCGGCGGTAAATGCACTCGAATCACGTTCAGACGATGAAATAGATCCTCGCGGAACTTCCCCTCCTGAACGCGCAGCTCCAGGTTCTGGTGGGTTGCGGCAATAATGCGCACATCCACTTTGACCGGTGCATAGCCGCCGACCCGATAGAACTGACCATCAGCCAGCACGCGCAGCAGGCGAGTTTGTACATCCAGCGGCATATCACCAATTTCATCTAAAAACAGTGTGCCGCCATCGGCTTGCTCAAAGCGGCCCTGGCGCACCTGATTGGCACCGGTAAACGCGCCTTTCTCATGGCCAAACAGCTCCGACTCAATCAAATCTTTCGGGATAGCCGCCATATTTAGCGCAATAAAGGGCGCTTTAGCGCGCGGGCTATGGCGGTGCAGTGCATGGGCCACCAACTCTTTACCAGTACCCGACTCACCATTGATCAGCACACTGATCGAGGAGCGAGATAAGCGGCCAATGATGCGGAAAACGTCCTGCATCGCTGGGGCTTCGCCAATAATATCTGCGGTTGGGCCGCTGGCCGGCTGACTGCGTGGCGGTTGTTGCTGCTCCTGATAATGGCTGATCGCGCGCTCAACCAGCGCGACAGCTTCATCGATATCAAAGGGCTTGGGCAGATAATCAAATGCCCCTTGCTGATAAGCACTGACCGCTGCATCTAAATCAGAGTGTGCCGTCATTATGATGACCGGGAGCATCGGATGGCGCTGCTTAATCTGTTTCAGCAGTGCTAATCCATCCATGCCGGGCATACGAATATCTGATAACAACACATCTGGGGTTTGCGTCGCCAATGCATCCAACACCTGATTACCGCTATCGAATGTTGCGCAGTTTAGACCTGCCCCAGTCAGTGCGCGTTCAAGCACCCAGCGGATGGAGCTATCGTCATCGACGATCCAGACTATCCCTCGTTGCATAGAAACCTCACTGGCGAATAGGCAGGTAAACCGAGAATTCGGTGTGTCCCGGCCAACTGTTAAATTCAATTTTACCCGAATGCTGATCGATAAGATTGCGGGCAATAGATAAGCCAAGGCCAGTACCACCTTCGCGGCCACTTACCATCGGATAGAACACCGTATCTTGTAATTGCGTGGGGATACCGGGGCCGTCATCTTCAATATCAATTCGCGCTGCTAACCGGTAGCGCATACCATGGAGAGTGACCTGAAATGCGGTTCGGGTACGCAACGTAATAGTGCCGCCAGCTTTACCTAGCGCTTGTAATGCATTGCGGGTGATATTGAGCAGCACTTGTTCAATTTGGTCGGGATCATGGGCCAGCTCGGGTAAACTCGGATCATAGTCGCGAATTAACGTCACGTTATCCGGCTTTTCCAGCGAGACTAACTGACAGACCCGTTCAGCAACCTGATGGATACTTTGCGTCACATGTTGGCCAGGTCGTTGTGGGCCTAATAAGCGGTCAACCAAATTTCGCAAGCGGTCAGCCTGTTCGATGATCACTTTGGTGTACTCCAGCAAGGCCGGATCAGGCAGTGCTTTTGACAATAATTGCGCCGCCCCCCGTAAACCGCCCAGCGGGTTTTTAATTTCGTGAGCCAGCCCTCGCACCAGATCACGGGCGGCAACTTGTTGAGCATGCTGCAATTGTTCTTGGCTTAACCGGCGCTGATTATCCATTGGTGCCATTTCCAGCAGGATAAAACCCTCCGGCAGCGCTTGTGCTGTCAGTGACAAAATATGCGCGCGACCATCAACCACTAACGTCACTTCGTTATCGGTAAAACCCTGCCCGGCCGTCAGACTTTCCCGCATCAAGGTGATATTCAGGGAAAAATAGCCTAATAATTCGGGTAGTGGTGTACCAAAAAGTTTACGGGAGCTTTGCGCCAGCAGTTGTTGCGCCGCGGGATTGGCATAATGAATCGCCAGAGAGTCATCTAATAGCAGAATGCTATTAATGAGAGAATTGAGGATCTGCCCAGCATCGGGCAGCGTGCCTGTTGCCATTACGCAGACTCCTGCACATTGGGGGTGCATCAATACCTTTTTTATCAAGATTCGCGACCTACCTGCGGACTCAATTACTTCGGGTATAATTTATTAGCTAATTAAGCGGCGGAGAAAAAAGCCCATCCGAAGATGGGCCAAAAGTTTCCACGGCAACAACCCGTCATCTTTCAAGTTGTAGGTGTGTTGGCTGCTCTCGCTCACCCGAATCACTTACTGGTGTAAGCTCATCGGGGTTCTCTTGTTTGCCGCCTTCCTACACCTTGAAATCTATTGGGTAAACTAAAACTAAACGCTGTAATACAGTTCAAACTCAACTGGGTGCGGAGTCATACGGACGCGGTCCATCTCCTCTTTACGCAGCTCGATATAAGCATCAATAGCATCGTCAGTGAACACGCCACCACGGGTCAGGAACTCGCGGTCTTCGCTCAGTGCAATCATGGCTTCGTCCAGTGAACCTGCTACTTTTGGAATCTCTGCTTCTTCTTCCGGTGGCAAGTCATACAGGTTTTTGTCCATCGCATCACCTGGGTGAATTTTGTTGATGATGCCATCAAGGCCAGCCATCAGCAGTGCGGCGAAGCACAGGTACGGGTTAGCCGCTGGATCAGGGAAGCGGGCTTCAATACGACGCGCTTTCGGGCTAGCAACCACTGGGATACGGATAGAAGCTGAACGGTTACGGGCAGAGTATGCCAGCATGACCGGTGCTTCGTAGCCTGGGACCAAACGCTTGTAGGAGTTGGTAGTCGGGTTAGCTAAGGCATTGATAGCTTTAGCATGTTTGATGATGCCGCCGATGTAGAACAGCGCCATTTCAGACAGGCCAGCGTATTTATCGCCAGCGAACAGGTTAGTCCCGTTCTTGGACAAAGACATATGGCAGTGCATACCTGAACCGTTATCGCCAAACATAGGTTTTGGCATAAAGGTCGCGGTTTTACCAAATGCGTGTGCCACGTTGTGCACCACGTATTTGTAGATCTGAATTTCGTCAGCTTTCTTGGTCATGGTATTGAAGCGGGTAGCCACTTCGTTCTGACCTGCTGTTGCCACTTCATGGTGATGCGCTTCAACTACCAGACCCATCTCTTCCATGGTCAAACACATGGTAGAGCGCAGATCCTGTGAAGAGTCGACAGGAGGCACTGGGAAGTAGCCGCCTTTCACTGCTGGACGGTGGCCTTTGTTGCCGCCTTCGTATTTAGTGCTGGAGTTCCATGCGCCTTCGATATCATCGATAGATACGTGGGAACCACGGATGCTGCTACCAAAACGAACGTCGTCGAACAGGAAGAATTCTGGTTCAGGCCCGAACAGCACGGTATCGGCGATACCAGAAGATTTCAGGAAATCTTCTGCCCGCTTAGAGATAGAGCGTGGGTCGCGGTCATAACCTTGCATGGTGCCTGGCTCAAGGATGTCACAACGGATAATCAGTGTGGAGTCTTCGAAGAACGGGTCCATAACAGCGGTGCTGGCGTCTGGCATCAGTACCATGTCGGATTCGTTAATGCCTTTCCAGCCACCAATCGAGGAGCCATCAAACATTTTGCCTTCTTCGAAAAAGTCAGCGTTGACCTGGTGAGCTGGAATAGTGATGTGCTGTTCTTTACCTTTGGTATCGGTGAAACGCAAATCAACAAATTTCACTTCGTGCTCATTCAGCATCGTCAAAACATGTTCAGCGGACATACTTATATCTCCTGGATTTGTCATAGTCGTCGTCGTGGAACGATTACCGTGTATTACTGAGGTTTATAGTGCTTCGGTGTCACTCAAAACAGCAAACTTGTCACTATTTATTTCGTACAGTTATTAGAGCTGGCGATTCATGCTAAAATACATTGCGAAATCTATGCCAACTTTCCAAACCCCCCGTTTATGCCATATCATAGGGGTCAGCTGATATTCAGTATGCACCAGGATAGCTATATTGCACTATTCTGGTGCTTCATTTGCGCCGTTGAGCACTATATTGGTGCAAAAGTGGGTCGAGAGGCTATTTTTGCACCGTGAAAGGGATCACAAACTAACCGCCGTCAGGTTGTTTATAAGAGAAGTTTGTGATCTTGTTTAGTCCCTCGCTTATTACGTGTACAATAGCGCGCTATTTCTAAATGCCTGAGGCAAAAAAGCTGTGATCGAGAATCTGCGTAACATCGCCATTATTGCGCACGTTGACCATGGGAAAACTACCCTGGTCGATAAGTTGCTACAACAATCTGGTACTTTCGGTGAACGTACTGAAGCAACTGAACGTGTAATGGACTCCAACGATTTGGAGAAAGAGCGTGGGATAACCATCCTCGCGAAAAATACCGCCATTAACTGGAAAGACTACCGCATCAACATCGTGGATACCCCAGGACACGCCGATTTCGGTGGTGAGGTTGAGCGTGTAATGTCTATGGTTGACTCTGTGCTGCTGGTCGTCGACGCAATGGATGGCCCGATGCCGCAGACCCGTTTCGTGACCAAAAAAGCCTTTGCTCATGGTCTGAAACCTATCGTGGTAATCAACAAAGTTGACCGTCCTGGCGCGCGTCCTGACTGGGTTGTGGATCAGGTGTTTGACCTGTTCGTTAACCTGGATGCAACCGACGAACAACTGGACTTCCCTATCATCTATGCATCTGCATTGATGGGTATTGCGGGCGAAGACCACAATGATATGGCGCCGGACATGACCCCGCTGTATCAAGCAATCGTTGACCATGTGCCTGCGCCAGACGTAGACAGCACCGGTCCATTGCAGATGCAAATCTCCCAGTTGGACTACAACAACTACGTTGGTGTTATCGGCATCGGCCGTATCAAACGTGGTGTGGTTAAACCTAACCAGCAAGTCACTGTTATCGATAGCGAAGGTAAAACTCGCAACGGTAAAGTCGGTAAAGTACTGGGCCATATGGGTCTGGAACGTATCGAAACCACACTGGCTGAAGCGGGCGACATCGTTGCTATCACGGGTCTGGGCGAGTTGAACATCTCTGACACTATCTGTGACGTGAATGCTGTTGAAGCATTGCCGCCGCTGTCTGTTGATGAACCGACCGTCACCATGTATTTCTGCGTTAACACCTCTCCGTTCTGTGGTAAAGAGGGCAAGTACGTGACTTCACGTCAGATCCTAGACCGCCTGAACAAAGAGTTGATCCATAACGTTGCTCTGCGTGTTGAAGAAACTGAAGATGCTGACGCATTCCGCGTATCAGGCCGTGGTGAACTTCACCTGTCGGTTCTGATCGAAAACATGCGCCGCGAAGGTTTCGAGCTGGCTGTATCTCGTCCTAAAGTTATCAACCGTATTATCGACGGTCGCCATCAAGAACCATTTGAAAGCGTTACTTTGGATATCGAAGAGCAGCACCAGGGCGCAGTGATGCAAGCCATGGGTGAGCGTAAAGGCGATGTTAAGGACATGATCCCAGACGGCAAAGGTCGTATTCGTCTGGATTACATGATCCCAAGCCGTGGTCTGATTGGCTTCCGTACAGAATTCATGACCATGACTTCGGGTACTGGCCTGCTTTACTCCACATTCAGTCACTATGATGATGTGCGTCCGGGCGAAATCGGCCAACGTCAAAATGGCGTGCTGATCTCTAACGGTCAGGGTAAAGCTGTAGCGTTCGCATTGTACAAACTGCAAGACCGCGGCAAGCTGTTCATCGGTCACGGTACAGAAGTGTATGAAGGCCAGATCATCGGTATTCACTCACGTTCTAACGACCTGACTGTAAACTGCCTGACCGGTAAGCAATTGACCAACATGCGTGCATCCGGTACTGACGAAGCAACCACTCTGGTTCCTTTCCTGAAGAAAACACTGGAACAGGCTCTGGAATTCATCGATGACGATGAATTGGTTGAAGTTACCCCGCAATCAATCCGTATCCGTAAGCGTCATTTGACGGAAAACGATCGTAAGCGTGCAGGTCGTGGTCCTAAAGAAGGTTAATTCTTCTTTGTTCTGCTGATACTTAGGGCGCGAAAAGCGCCCTGAGTTCTTTATCCCCTTCGACCTTGAAGCTGCTACTGTGTTAGCTTCGTTCACTTGCTGCCTTGCCGTAACTCCAGTGTGTTTGGGGATACTTCCCGCTGCTTACAAAAGTAATATTTTTCCTGATTCACCCCTGCCTTTTTCCTTCTCTCTCTGTTCAGTTTTACCTTTTCCCGTTACAGTGAAACTCACCATCTAATTGGGAGAGCGCTATGCTGTATATCTTTGATCTAGGGAATGTGATTGTTGATATCGACTTTAAACGCGTGTTGGGTGTCTGGAGCAAATTAAGCAGTATTCCGCTAGCGACATTGAGCGAGCGCTTTACGATGGGCGAGGTATTCCAACAGCATGAACGTGGAGAAATCAGCGATGAGGAGTTTGCCCGCCAGCTTAGTGATGAAATGGGCGTCTCTCTTAGCTTTGAACAGTTCGCCGAAGGATGGCAGGCGGTATTTGTCGCGTTGCGCCCTGAAGTGATCGCGATTATGCATAAATTGCGCGAGGAGGGGCATCGAGTGGTGGTGCTATCCAATACGAACCGCCTGCACTGTAATCACTGGCCACAACACTACCCTGAAGTGGCCGCCGCTGCCGACCATATGTATCTCTCTCAAGATCTGGGGATGCGCAAGCCGGAAGCCCGAATCTATCAACATGTGCTAAACGCGGAAAGTACCCCAGCGGAACAGGCTATCTTCTTCGATGATGTCGAGGCGAATATTGTCGCGGCTAGAATCGAAGGAATTACTGCCATTCATGTCACCGACCGAACGGTTATTCCTGCTTATTTTTCCTGATAAGTTCTTGCTCCAACCATTAATGGGTTAGCCTTAGTGGTCACGCTGGCCCCAAACTGGGCCAGATCGTGTTGACTGAGAGACGAACATGGCAAAATTTCTGCGTTTTCGCGTAGCTCCTCCCTTAAAACCCTGTGTCACTTTTGGGCGAATGCTTTACAGCCGAATCGATAAAGACGGGTTAACGATGCTAGCTGGCCATTTGGCCTATGTATCATTACTTTCGCTGGTGCCACTTATCACGGTGGTTTTTGCCCTGTTCGCGGCGTTTCCGATGTTTGCCGATATCAGCATCAAATTGAAAGCCTTCATCTTTTCCAATTTTATGCCCGCTACCGGCGACATCATCCAAAACTACCTTGAGCAGTTTGTCGCGAACTCCAATCGCATGACGGTGGTCGGCACCTGTGGTTTGATTGTGACCGCGCTGCTGCTGATTTACTCGGTAGACAGTGTGCTTAACCAGATCTGGCGCAGCAAAACCCCGCGTTCACTGGTGTTTTCATTTGCGGTCTACTGGATGGTACTGACTCTGGGGCCGATTCTGGTGGGGGCCAGCATGGTGATAAGCTCCTACCTGCTGTCACTGCAATGGCTGGCAAATGCTCAGGTCGACAGCATGATCGATGAGATATTGCGGGTGTTTCCGCTATTGATCTCCTGGGTCTCATTTTGGTTATTGTACAGTGTGGTGCCCACCGTGCGAGTACCGGCCCGAGACGCGCTGATCGGCGCATTGGTCGCGGCACTGCTATTTGAGCTAGGTAAGAAAGGATTCACGATGTATATCACGCTGTTCCCCTCTTATCAGTTGATTTATGGGGTGCTGGCCGTCATCCCAATCCTATTCCTCTGGGTCTACTGGAGCTGGTGCATCGTGCTACTGGGGGCGGAAATTACCGTCACCTTGGGTGAGTATCGAGCACTGCGCCATAAGCCGAATGGGGACGAGAGCCAGAGCAAGGAGATGTGAAGCATTATGATTGCGTTGATTCAACGGGCGCTTAGCGCCAATGTGGTGGTAGACGGAAAGGTTGTCGGGGGGATAGGCCCCGGATTGCTGATTTTACTCGGCGTCGAACAAGAGGATACCGAGCAAAAAGCGCAGCGCTTATGTGATCGGGTGCTGGGGTATCGAATTTTTGGCGACGAAAACGACAAAATGAATCTCAATGTTCAGCAAGCGGGCGGCAGCGTGCTGGTGGTATCGCAATTTACACTGGTTGCCGACACCCAAAAGGGCATGAGGCCGAGCTTTTCCCGTGGTGCAGCGCCCGCAGAAGCTGAACGCTTATATCACTATTTTGTTGCTCAGTGCCGTGAGCGTGGTGTAAAAACTGAAACGGGATTATTTGCAGCAGATATGAAAGTCAGTCTGGTAAACGATGGCCCAGTGACTTTCTGGTTACAAGTCTAGGGGCAGGATATTGCTTGGGCTTACGACATGGATTGAGGGTTATGTCATAGATTTTATTGATAATTATAAAGAGAGAATGTGCCTATGTACCACTTGCGTGTGCCCATAACAGAACAAGAACTCAAAGATTATTATCAATTCCGTTGGGAGATGTTACGCAAGCCACTGCACCAACCGGTGGGTTCAGAAAAAGACGCCTACGATGCTATGGCACATCACCAGATGGTGGTGGATGAGCAGGGCAAGCCCGTCGCCATTGGTCGGCTGTATATCAATGCTGATAATGAGGCCGCTATTCGCTTTCTGGCCGTTGCCCCCTCAGTCCGTGATAAGGGGCTAGGAACACTGGTGGCGATGACCTTAGAGTCGGTGGCGCGTCAGGAGGGGGTGAAGCGGGTCGTCTGTAGCGCCCGTGAAGATGCGGTCGATTTCTTTGCCAAACTGGGCTTTGTCAGCCAGGGGGAGATAACCGCGCCGCAAACGACACCAGTACGCCACTTTTTGATGATAAAACCCGTCGCCACCATGGATGACATTTTACATCGCCCCGATTGGTGTGGTCAGTTGCAGCAAGCTTGGTACGACCATATCCCGCTCAGTGAAAAAATGGGGGTGCGCATCAGCCAATATACCGGTCAGCGTTTTGTCACCACGATGCCGGAGGCGGGCAACCAAAACCCGCACCACACCTTATTCGCGGGTAGTCTGTTCTCGCTGGCGACCCTGACGGGCTGGGGGCTGATTTGGTTATTGTTGCGCGAACGTCATTTAGGCGGCACCATCATTCTCGTCGATGCACATATTCGCTACAGTGCGCCGGTGACCGGCAGGCCAAGAGCGGTTGCTGAACTAAGTTCATTAAGTGGCGATCTGGATCGTCTGGCCCGAGGCCGCCGCGCCAGAGTGCAGTTAGACGTCAAATTATTTGGCGATGAAGATGTAGGTTCTGTCTTTTCAGGCACTTATATGGTGCTACCTGTTGCCGCCGGAGATGACGCCGTCCGCTAAACATCACCTTTAAGCCGCCCGTCCAATTGATAGCAGATTAACGGGCAGCTTTTTACCTCACCGCCTTATTCGCCCCGCTTTCCTGTGACCGCCCGCACTATTTCACCGAATTGTTTGCCGAGACATGTGCAATATTAAATATATAACTTACAGTTATATATTGATGGATCTGATTTTTTCGCCATAACAGGCAGGGGGAACACCGCCTATTTGATGTGCAGAGCACACGCCAATGCATTAAATTTTGTTGATATTATTGAATAAAAACCACTGAAGCACTCATCTTTCCCCATACTCTAATCACAGCAATCACCTCCAGATGGTTCGATCTTATTTCTCCATCCTTGGTGTCAAGGAGGGAGTCATGCCAGTATTTGAGGGTAATTCATCAATTAATGTTATTGGTTCGTCCCCGGCATTTAATCAGCTTTTACGTTTGGTTGAGCGGGTTGCGCCATCGCAACAAAGTTTACTGATTTGCGGCCCCACCGGGTGCGGCAAAGAGGTGATTGCCCAATTGGTTCATCAGCGCAGTAAGAATCCCTTGGCCCCCTTTATTGATCTTAACTGTGGCGCGATCCCTGAGCATTTGGTTGAGGCGGAGCTATTTGGCCATGTCAAAGGGGCATTTACCGGGGCATCCGGTGATCGGCGCGGGCATTTGGAAATGGTCGGCAGTGGCACCCTATTTTTAGATGAAATCGGTGAAATGCCCTTATCGGTGCAACCTAAGCTGCTGCGGGCATTAGAAACCCGCACATTTCGTCCGATTGGCAGCAGTGATGTGCGCCATTTTAAGGGGCGAGTGGTGGCGGCGACCCACCGGAACCTGCTGACTCAAGTCAAAAGCGGCGTTTTCAGGGAGGATCTCTACTACCGCTTAGGGGTCATCACACTGGATATTCCCGCCCTTAGTCAGCGCAGGGAGGATATCCCCGCCTTAATTGAACATTTCGCCTCACTGCAAACTCACCGATTAGTCTTCAACGCCCACGCGATGTCGCACCTACAGCAGTACCCCTGGCCGGGCAATGTGCGGGAGTTGCGCAATTTAGTCGACAGATTAGCGGCACTATCGGATACCCACTTAATTACTCGCGAGGTGCTGGACACCTTTATGCCAACCGCGCAGCTTGAGGTGAAAGTGTCATCGGATCTGCTGGCTGACGCCATGTTGGCACTACCGGGGGGCGATAAGTTGGTGGTGGTGGAACAGCTGTTGATTGAGCGAGCACTCCAGCGGACGACGGGCAATAAAACGGCAGCAGCCCAATTGCTGGGTATCAGCCGCAAATCGGTGGAGCGGCGCATTCAAGGCCGGATGGATAAGCGGCCCATAGCGCTACAGCATTTGCAGGAGGGAATGCGGCTGATGCAGTGCTCGGCCTACCACGAAGCTATTGCTGATCTGCAAAAAGGATTACAACTGCTGGTGGGGATCACTTTAGATGAGGAGGTCCGGCAGCTTCACTACAACCTCTATCGCCAACTCAGTCTCAGCTATCAAATATTGCATGGTTGGTTAAGTCATGATGCCCTGAAATATCATAATGATGCGATCACTCTGGGTAAGAAAACCGGCGATGAGTCGGAGCTGGCCGAACTATGTTTCTGGCGCTGGTCAGCACAGTTAATGCTCCTTGATTTGCCGCAGGTTCGCACCCTGGCTCAGGAGTTACTGCAACGCGGGCAGACAGAAAAAACTGCGCAGATATGGCGTGAAGCCCATATCGCACTGGCCAGCACCCTGTTTTGGCTGGGGGATAATCAGGAAGTTTTAACCTGCTTATTGCGCAGCAAATTGCTGAGTATGCCTTGCGAATATAGTGATCAACAGGGTTTGGATTTAGTCGGCATGGCGCTGACCTTGGAGGGGCTGGCGCTCTTGCAACTGGGCAAATTCAAGCGGGCCAGAGAGATCGCCAAAAAATTGGAATTACGCGCCGCTGATGAAAATATTATTGCTTTTCATCGTGTTATCTCACTGCGAGGGGCGGCATGGCTGGCCTGCCTATTCGAGGAGAGTGACAGTTTGGGGCGATTGACCCACGGGTTAGAAACAGTGACGCAGCAATATGGTTTTGCGTTTTATCAGGGTCTGGGGAAGTTGTTGAAAGGCTGTCATCTACTGATGCAGCATGATTATGCGCAGGCGGAGCAGCATATGCTTGATGGCGATGAAACCGACCTATTTTGTCAGGGCGGCAAGCTATTTCACTCTTTTCAAGCATGGAAACGTGGCGAATTATTACTGCTATCTGGGCGACCACAACAGTGCGATGCCCTAATTTCATCGGCGCTGGAACTCGCCTTCAAGCACCAAGAGCGGGCCTATATCAGCGAATTAATGGTTGTTAAAGCCCGCGCCAGAGGAGCACTGCATGACCTTATTGGTGCGGAACAAGGTTTTCGTTGTGCCATTGCGACCGCACAAACACTGGGGGTTATTCCTGCCCAACTGGTTGCGACTCACGAACTGGCCAACTTATTAGCCCAAACGCGGCGAAAACCAGAAGCTATTACCCTGCTGTCCAACATGCTGAAAAGCATCGATCCTCATGAGGCTCCCCCTTTTGTTAGCCGAGCGACTCAACTACTAGCTGAGTGGCTTCAACCGGAATGAGCCGGCATCAGCGCCGATGGTCATTTTCGGCCAATGCTCTTTTTTCTCTGGACGGAATCGTCCATGTTTGTGAATTTTTAGCGCACAAAAATTAAATTAATAGTTATAAATCAACTGGTTAATTGGTTGGCACGCAGGTTGCAATTTCTACTGTGGGTAGAGTATCAGATGTACTACCTAATGATGTTTCTCTCTTATCTATTAAGGAACACAATATGAGTACTCTCTATACAATTAACGTAATCAATAACAGCCCAACAGCGCAGGACTTCTTCTTCTTCCAAAAACCGGCGATTTATACCGGTGGCGCTAAAGTCTACTCCAACAGTATCTACCAGGAAGTGTTGCAGCCCTATGCGAACTCCGGTTCCGTGCTGACCTTTGAGTGCTTAATGCAGTTCTATGCTGGCGCACAAACTCAGCTACCGAATTTGAGTGTCGGGCAAGACTCGGGATTCATCACCTCCAGTCAGGCGGTCGATTTAACCTCGGCAACCGCAGGAGTGCAAACGGCCAACACCACATTACTTTCCGTTGATCCCTCCCTAGGTCTATCACCTGCTAGCTATACCGAGGGTGTCCAGCCCGGCGCCTATCGCATTATCACACCCGCGTTCAATCCGATTACGGAAGTATTGAATGCGGGGTTAGCGGTGCAAAGCGCGAGCGGTGGCACGGTTTTATCGAGCTTTATCAATGCGGAACCGAGTAAAAACATCGATTGCCAGCCGGTGCTGAGCTTCTATGTCCAAACCGGGACTTACCAGCCGGGGACGGTGATTAATTTCTCCACCTCGTCAGTCGGTTCTGCAATATGCGATACCACTCAAGGGGTTACCGCGTTTAACGTGACCTACAACCCGCAAGGCACCTGGACGGTAACGTCGGCTTGATAAAAGCAGATCTGCACGGCAGCTTGATCAACTCGCCGTGCCTCTTACGACAACTCATTTCTATTATCCCATTTTTATGAGGAGGCACTATGCCTAATCTGACAACCAGCATTCCACTCAATCTATTGCTAGGCCAACTTGCTGATCCTGTGGGCCAATTGACTCAACCACCTTTTAGTAACGAGTGTGGTGCCTATGCCCTAACGGCCACATTGGCTGCCTTTGCGGACTGGCCGGAAAGTACCATTATCACCTATCTGGAAAACACGAATGTGATTTACCAAGTTGATGATTTTGTTACGGCTAAGACCAAAATCTATGGCCTGACGGGCATACTAAACCCTGATGGTGGGGCAAATGTTGCTAATGGGGGATATAACTCTCCGGCAGCCATGGCCGCCGTGGCCATGGATTTCACCCGCACGGCATCGGTGAGTATCACTACTGCGGGCTTATTTGCCTTAGGTATGCTGTACCCTCATGAACAGGTCGCTTGTGAGGCAGTTGTTGGTCAGCAAAATGTACATACGGATGCTGATTATACCGATCCCAACGTCGGACAAGTTCAGTTAATTTGTGTGGCCTCTGGCCCGCAAGCGCTTCATATGCTTGCCCGTGGTTCCGACGGGCTTTATTACGACCCCGCCACTGGCATTCGTAATAACGACTGGGGCAATCCAACGTTAGCGGAATTTCAGCAACAAAGTGGTTATGAGTTTGCCGGTTTATGGTTAACCATCAGTGAGTGAGTAAGCATGGTAAAATAGTGAACCGATAAACAGCGCCCGCATGGTTGCTTATCGGTTCACCCGCAACCTATGTTTTTCCCTATCCCATCATTACGCTATAAGTTTCAATTCGCCTTTCTTAAAAGTCGCTATAATTAACATTCCAGTCATAGGATTGCTAAAAAATATATATCATTAAAAAGCGATATTTTATTATCTGATATTCCTGCTTAGTAGTTTTTAGTGTAACTAGAGTATGAATTGCACTGGACGAAAACCGATAATAGATATTTAATGATTTCGAATCTGCTGTTAATTATCATGTGATGACAGAACAGGGTGTTATTATTTATCTGCTTAGTATTTTACATCTAGAATTAATTAAAAACCATCATTTGATAATTTAATAACAGATTAAACAAAAGTAATTAATTAAATTCCATTAGCACTATTTGGAGTGAATTAAAATGAACAAAGACTGGCATAAACAAGACATTTTAGCTGCAATCAGAAAAGAGAAAGGTTCACTTGCCGAGTTATCAAGAGAACATGGGCTATCCCCCTGCACACTCTCTAATGCGCTCATGCGTCCTTGGCCAAAAGGTGAAATGATTATTGCCAATGCCATTGGTATATCACCTCAAGAGATATGGCCCAGCCGATTTATCGATTATAGAGGACATAAAATTATCAGAAGGATAAGAAAAAACTAAACGTTAAAGGAGTATCTCATGAGGGAAATATTAGAGCAGTCTCTTAATATGTTAATCCGATTTTGGGAGAATAGTAGTGACCCTTGGCGTGTAAAAAAGAATCAACCCAGGTTTATTTATGCAAATCCCAGATCCAACAAAGCCATTAACTTACCTGCTAAATATAATGTAGAAGGTCTGTTAGATGATGAAATACCCTCATTGGTATAAATACAGTTAATCATAAAGGGAGAAATATAATGGAAAAAGAATTATTCGACTCACTTGAAATGTTAATAAGATTTTGGGATCAAAGTGCAGAGCCATGGAGTGTAAAAGATAATTGCTCAAGATATGTTTATGCAAATCCTAGGTTTAATCAGTTCTTATACCTACCTGATGAATATTGTGTCGAAGGGCGACTTGATAGTGAACTCCCGACACCAATAGCAGAGTTTTCCGCTGAATTTGAACGGCAAGATCGGCAGGCAGAAAAATTACAGGATCGGATTACATCAATTGAAATCCACTTACTTGATGGTTGCTCTTGTTACACGGCATATTTCTGTGATAAATATCCACTAATTGACGAAAATGATATATCCCAAGGGGTGATCTGCCATATCAGACCTGTGAATAACATTATACTTACTCGGCTAAATAAAATAAAAATGCCCACATCATTGGTATTAACCTCCCCGCTAGAGATATTTTCAAAAAGAGAGTGGGAAGTGCTATTTTACCTTTTACATAACTTATCAAGCATAGAGATTGCTAGAAAACTCAGCTTATCACCAAGTGAAGTGTGTGATGTTAGTGAAAGCATTTATAAAAAAGCAGGTGTTGCCAATAATAGACAGGTTATTGAGTATTGTTATGAAAATAAAATAAATAATTTTGTTCCTAGAAGTTTCTTCGAATACTCAGGACCTTTTCCTTTAAAATAATGAGTGGCTTAATTTAAGGAGGTAAATTAAATGGAGAAGAAGGTATCTCAATTCACTGAATCATTAATCCGTTTTTGGGAGCATAGTGATGATCCTTGGGCAATAAAGGATAATCAATCCAGATATATCTATGCCAATCCTAGAGTCAATAAACTATGGCATTTATCGGATGATTATTGTGTGGAGGGGCGGTTAGATGGGGAAATTCCAACACCATCAGCAGAGTTTCAGGATGAATTTCAAAAGCAAGATCGTCGGGTCGAGTTATTACAGGAGCGAGCTACATCAGTTGATATACAGTTATATGATGGACACTCTTATTTTACACCCTATTTCTGTGATAGATACCCATTAATTGATGAGAGCGGCATATCCATAGGGGTTATTTTTCATTGTCGACCCGCGACCGATATAATGTTAACTCGCTTAACTAAAATAAAAGTCCCCACGTCACTCACATTTACTCCACCATCTGACTTATTTACCAAAAGAGAGTGGGAAGTATTGTTCTATATTTTACATGCTTATACCAGCCCCGAGATCGCGAAAAAGCTGTTTTTATCACCCAGAACTATCTGCAATATCACCCAAAGTATCTATAAGAAAGTCGGTGTCACCAGTAAGCGGCAGATCATTGAGTATTGCTATGAGAATAAAATTAATAATTATGTCCCACAGAGTTTCTTTGAATCTTCAGGTTCTTTCCCATTAATGTAAGGAAATTTATCATGTTATGAAAAGGGGGGGCATAATGGATAAATCGCTAACTGACTCACTTGAGATGTTAATTCGATTTTGGGAACACAGTTCTGAACCTTGGGGGGTAAAGGATAATCAATCCAGATTCATTTATTCAAATGCCAGACATCATAAATTATTAAATTTACCTGATAAATATTGTCTTGAAGGTCGGTTAGATGGCGAGCTCCCTTCACCAACTGCAGATTTCCAATTTGAATTCCAGGCACATGACCGTCAAGTAGAATTACTAAACGACCGTATTACAACTGTTGAAATACATGCATGGGATGGGCTTTCTTATTTAATGCCTAATTTTTGTGACAAATATCCATTAATTGATAAAGATGGTATAGCTCAGGGTACTATCTTTCATGTAAGACCGGTGCAAGATGTAGTATTAAGCCATCTAAGTAAAATTAAGGCACCCACATCACTGACATTTACCCCGCCCTCAGATTTATTTACCAAGAGAGAGTGGGAGGTGTTATTCTATATTTTACATGCTTACACCAGCCATGAGATTGCTAAAAAACTATTTTTATCACCCAGCACCATCTGCAATATCACTCAAAGTATCTATAATAAAGCAGGGGTTACCAGTAAGCGGCAGATCATTGAGTATTGCTATGAGAATAAAATTAGTAATTATGTTCCGCAGAGCTTCTTTGAGTACTCAGGATCTTTCCCATTAATGTAAGGATGAATTCAGCTTAGGAGGATAAAAATGGATGGGAAAAAGTTATCTCAATCACTGGAGATGTTAATTCAATTTTGGGAACATAGCTCAGAACCTTGGGCAATAAAGGATAATCAGTCCAGGTTTATTTATGCCAATCCCAGATTCAATAAAGTAATAAATTTGCCCGCTAAATACAATGTCGAAGGGCGGTTAGATGGTGAAATGCCCTCATCTGTATCAGCATTTCAGGATGAATTTCAGCATCAAGATCGTCAGGTAGAGTTATTACAAGACCGTATAACATCAGTTGAGATACATTGTCATGATGGGCTTCCCTATTTTAAGCCCTATTTCTGTGACAAATATCCATTAATTGATGAGAATGGGATATCTCAAGGCACTTTTTTTCATGGCCGACCTATGGTCGACATATATTTAACCTTTTTAGCTAAAATTAAGGCACCTACATCACTTATATTTACTCCACCATCAGATTTATTTACCAAGAGAGAGTGGGAGGTGTTGTTCTATATTTTACATGCTTACACCAGTCCGGAGATTGCTAAAAAGCTATTTTTATCACCCAGGACAGTCTGTAATATCACCCAAAGCATCTATAAGAAAGTCGGAGTTACCAGTAAGCGGCAGATCATTGAGTATTGCTATGAGAATAAAATTAATAATTATGTTCCGCAGAGCTTCTTTGAGCACTCAGGATCTTTCTCACTAATGTAAGGAAAATTATCATGTTATGAAGAGGGGGACGTAATGGACAAATCGCTAACTGACTCACTTGAGATGTTAATTCGATTTTGGGAACACAGTTCTGAACCTTGGGGGGTAAAGGATAATCAATCCAGATTCATTTATACAAATCCTAGGTTGCATAGATTATATAATTTGCCTGCTGGTTTTACTATGGAAGGTCGATTAGATGGCGAGCTTCCTTCACCCGTTTCAGAGTTTCAGGATGAGTGGCAGGCACATGATCGGCAGGTGGAATTATTGCAGGATCGCATTACAACAGTTGAGATACACTTATTCGATGGGCGCTCCTATTTTCAACCTTATTTCTGCGATAAGTATCCATTAATTGATAAAAATGGCGTATCACAAGGGGTTATTTTTCATGGGAAACAAGTAACTGACACCATGTTAACCTGTCTAACTAAAATAAAAATTCCCACATCATTAGTATTCACCCCACCTTCTGATTTTTTTACCAAAAGAGAGTGGGAGGTGCTGTTCTATCTTTTACATGCTTACACCAGCCCGGAGATTGCTAAAAAGCTATTTTTATCACCCAGGACTATCTGCAACATCACCCAAAGCATCTATAAGAAAGCCGGAGTTACCAGCAAGCGGCAGATCATTGAGTATTGCTATGAGAATAAAATTAATAATTATGTTCCGCAGAGCTTCTTCGAGTCTTCAGGTTCTTTTCCATTAATGTAAGGATTAATTCAGCTTAGGAGGATAAAATGAATGGGAAAAAATTATCTCAATCACTGGAAATGTTAATTCGCTTTTGGGAGCACAGTGATGATCCTTGGGCAATAAAGGATCATCAATCCAGATATATCTATGCTAACGCAAGAACCAATAAACTGTGGGGTTTGTCGGATAATTATTGTGTAGAAGGACGGTTAGATGGCGAAATTCCAACACCAGCGGCAGAGTTTCAGGATGAATTCCAGAAACAAGACCGTAGGGTCGAGTTATTACAGGAGCGTGGTACATCAGTTGATATACAACTATTTGATGGACACTCTTATTGTACGCCTTATTTCTGCGATAAATACCCATTAATTGATGAGGATGGTGTATCACAGGGGGTTATTCTCCATGCGAAACCAGTAACTGATACCATGCTAACCCGCCTAACTAAAGTAAAAATCCCCACATCACTTACATTTACTCCACCATCGGAACTATTTACCAAAAGAGAGTGGGAAGTGCTGTTCTATCTTTTACATGCTTATACCAGCCCCGAGATTGCTAAAAAGCTATTTTTATCACCCAGGACTATCTGCAATATTACCCAAGGAATCTATAAGAAAGTCGGAGTTACTAGCAAGCGGCAGATCATTGAGTATTGCTATGAGAATAAAATCAATAATTATGTACCACAGAGCTTTTTTGATTCCTCTGGCTCTTTCTCATTAATATAGTGGTCAGCTCAGCAGTTGCCGATTACGTCCGCACTTTGACGTAATCGGCGAGTTTACGCGAACGGAGTCGGTACTCTGTCGCCGCTCCCAAGCCCTCTTATTGACCCGCTGCGCTATGCACCTCGCCATGCTGCATGACTTGATTAACTTGCTGCCCGTGGCTGTCAGTGGCCTGTAGGGAGCCAGTAACAGTTGGTTTTAGCGCGCTATCAGCCGCCAAACTACCTTTTATCTGCAACTTTAAGTTACCCAGCCCCTGTAGTGGTAATGCTGGCCAGCCCCAGTTTTGCAGAATATCCAACTCAACAGAACGGCCAGTTAGCCCCAGCGAAAAAGTTCTGGCAGGTGTTTGATCAATGCTGGCGGTGGCCTCCAGTAAACCCTCTTTGGTGAAGGCGCTTAAATCACTAAAGGTGATCTGTTGTTCATTGGCACTGAGCGCCAGTGATGGCCGGCGAACATCGTTTTTATTGAAGGTCGCGTTACCAGCATTCAACATCAGTGACCCCGACCACAGACCCCATTGATGGTTTTTAGCCAGCAGCAAGTCTGTACCCGCGCTATCCAGCGACGTAATTTGGAATGGGAAGTCAGGGCTGATATCAATCAATAAGTTACGGCTGCCGCTTAGCTTGCCAACGTAGACCTCAGACAACCAGTTTGGCAGCGTTTGTTGCCATTGCTGCTTCCAATCGGCAGGGAGGGTATAGACCAGCGCCACCAGTGTCAGCTCATTCAGTTGCAAGCGGCGGGTATCACGCACCCACTGCCCCTGTGTTCTTAGCAGCCCATCCTGCCAGCGGGTGGAGAACTGATTAATTGCCACGCCAGTAGGAGATAAAGCAAATGTGGCGATTGGGTCAATCAGATGAATATTACCTTTAATTATATCCCCCGCATTGAAGGAGAGTTCACCATCATCACTTTGCCAATCGCCCTGCTTAAAGGTGATATTTTTTAGCGTCAGATCTAAATCATTAAATGCCCAGTTATTCCCTTCGACCCGCGCATCAATTAAGTCAAAGCGTTTGAGTGTAATTGGCGGCAGTTTTAGGAAGGTATGCCAAATATCATCAACGGTTGTGGGGGTTTGCAGGCGAATATTACTCAGGCGCAGGCGATCAACCATCCAACTGCCATCGGCGGATTGGCTGGCACTACCGGTTAATTCCCCCTGCGCGATATCGGCCCCGAAAGTGTTCAGCGTCAGTGCGTTTTTCTGTATCAAGCCCTGCACATAGAGTTTTTGTGCCGCGATACCATTGACCGCTAAAGAACCGGCACTGAACTGAAATTGGGCATTTTCGCCCAAACTATTGCCCGCCAAGGGCCGCCACGGCACTAATCCACCCGTGACTTGCTGGCCAGTCACTCTCCATTGGCCCGCTGAGTTTTTTGGTTCAATAGTGGTATTCAGCGCCATATTGGTTAATTGCAAGGTATCCGCCTGCAAAGGTAATGGTGATGTGCTGTTGTTGAGGGTCAAACTGCCATTTTGCAAATTCAGACTGAGAAGATGGCGAGGCTCCGTCAGTTGTCGCCAGCTCAGGCCAATGATTCCCTGCTGGGTGATAAGGAAAGGCGGCTGGTTGGCGCGTCCTAGCGTGACATCCTTAACACTGATTTGCCCAGGAGTGGACCATGAGTGATCTATTTTCCCCAGAGAGAGGCGATATTCGCTGTTATCACTGACCCAACGGCTTAGCCATCCGGCGGCCCAACTGGTTTGGAGCAATACGTAGCAGAGCACGACGGATAGCACCAAGAGCAGTAATAACGTTAGCAGCACTTTCCCGAGAAATTTCATCTGGTCAATTCACGCCTGTCGGTATACGGAACCCTGTTTATGCCGCAAATCGTCCATTAGCTCAATAGACAATCCGTTATCCAGGCATAAAAAATGGCCGGTGTCGTTTACCACCGGCCATTTCAGTGACGTGTTCGTGCGAGGATTATTTCTCTTGTGGGAAGAGCAGGTTAAGGACGATGGCAGTAATACCACCGGCCGCAATCCCGGAAGAGAGCAGGGTTTTGATCCAGTCAGGCGCAAATTGCAGGATCAAGGGCTGTTGCGCCACACCCATACCAACCGCCAATGACAGCGCCATAATCATAATGGCGCGGCGGTTAAGGGTCTCGCGCGACACGATGCGCACACCAGAGGCGGCAATGGTGCCGAACATCACCAGGGTTGCGCCACCCAGCACTGGCTCAGGGATATGCTGCACAAACCCAGCAACGGCGGGGAACAAGCCCAGCACAATCAGCATCAGCGCCACCACAAAACCGACATAGCGGCTGGCAACACCGGTCAATTGAATCACCCCGTTGTTCTGGCCGAAGCAGGAGTTAGGGAAGGTGTTGAACACGGCTGACAGCATGGAGTTCAAGCCATTCGCCAATACGCCACCCTTGAGGCGCTTCATATACAGTGGGCCATGAACCGGTTGCTCTGAAACATCTGAGGTGGCCGTGATATCGCCGATGGTTTCCAGCGAGGTCACCATAAAGATCAGCATCAGCGGCACCAGCAAGTTCCAGTCAAAAGATAACCCATAATAGAGCGGCGTTGGAATGGTGATAAGCGCAGTGTCTACCACCGGACGGCTTTCCGACAGCATACCCAGCGACCAGGCCAGCAGGTAACCCACGGCCATAGCGATCACTAACGAGGCGACGCGCAGATAGGGGTTGCGCTGGCGGTTCAGCAGAATAATGACCACCAGGACGGCTCCCGCCAATAACAGGTTTTTTGGTGCGCCGAATGTATGATCGCTCATCGCGCCATAACCGCCACCAATAGATGTCAGCCCAACTTGTATCAATGACAGGCCGATAATCATCACCACAATACCGGAGACCAGCGGAGTGATAATACGGCGCGCCAGATGCAGGAAACGGGAGAGGATAATTTCGGTGCAAGAGGCCACCATCAGGGTGCCGAACAGTGCCGCCATCATGGTTGGGATATCCGCGCCCCCATTTTTCAGCGCCAGCCCCCCCATGATCAGTGGAGAAACAAAGTTAAAACTGGTGCCTTGAATCGATAACAGGCCAGAGCCAACCGGCCCCCAGGTCTTAATTTGTAGCAGCGATGCCAGCCCCGATGCGAACAGGGACATGCTGATAATGCGTTGGGTATCTTCCGCCGGTAATCCGAGCGCCTGACAAATCAGCAGGCCGGGGGTAATCACCGCGACAAACATCGCTAATAAATGTTGGCAGGCGGCAAACAGTGTTTGTGCTAGTGGCGGGCGGTCTTCTAAACGATAAATCAATTCGCTAGGGCGAGTGGTGACTTGCTGCGGCGTATCAAGTTCGGCGGATTGCGTAGACATGGAGTGGGATACCCTGATCGGCAAAGAGGGCATTTTAATGATCCGCCTCACAAAAGCAATCGGTTGCGCCGCATTTTTTTAAATATTTATATCTGGCGTTACCCTACATTTTTAACGACTAAACTTGTAATTAGCGGTGTTTTTTTTTCTAATCCCCCCTTAACGGTTTTGGCGTTTATTAAGGAACTGCTTAACGTCATATTTTTATTCGATATTTTAATCGCATGGAGTACCAAGATGTTTCATCTCGATACCTATGGCACGCTAGTCGCGGCCTGTTTGGTTTTATTGTTAGGCCGTAAACTGGTACAAACTGTCTCTTTCCTGAAAAAATACACCATTCCTGAACCGGTCGCCGGTGGTTTGCTGGTGGCTTTTATGATGCTGCTGATGCAAAAAACCCTCGGTTGGGAAATCAGTTTTGATATGTCGCTGAAAGATCCACTGATGCTGGCATTCTTCGCAACTATAGGTCTGAACGCCAATTTGGCGAGCCTACGTGCTGGCGGCAAGGCCCTGAGTGTATTTGTCTTTGTGGTCGTCGGTTTGCTGCTGGTGCAGAACGCCATTGGTGTCGCCCTCGCTAAGTTGATGGGGCTAGACCCCTTGATGGGGTTATTGGCCGGCTCCATTACACTATCGGGCGGACACGGTACGGGTGCGGCGTGGAGTAAAGTGTTCGTTGAGCGCTATGGCTTTGAAAATGCAACTGAAGTTGCCATGGCTTGTGCGACTTTCGGCTTGGTGCTCGGTGGGCTAATTGGCGGGCCGGTTGCCCGTTATCTGGTTAAGCACTCCTCTACGCCAGATGGCACACCAGAGGATAGCGAGGTGCCCTCCGCCTTCGAAAAACCTTCAGCTGGCCGTATGATTACCTCGCTGGTATTGGTCGAAACTATCGCCATGATTGCCATTTGCTTGATGGCAGGTCGCCTGATCTCTAGCTTGTTAGAGGGCACGATGTTTGAGCTGCCCACATTCGTCTGCGTGCTATTTGTCGGGGTTATTCTCAGTAACACACTGTCGACGATAGGTTTTTATAAAGTTTTTGATCGCGCGGTATCGGTGCTGGGCAATGTCAGTTTGTCACTGTTTTTGGCGATGGCGTTGATGAGCCTCAAACTCTGGGAACTGGCCTCATTAGCTCTGCCGATGTTGGTGATTCTGTCGGCGCAGGCATTGGCGATGGCACTGTACGCTATCTTTGTCACTTATCGGGTGATGGGGAGAAACTATGATGCGGCAGTACTGGCGGCAGGGCATTGTGGTTTTGGTTTAGGCGCGACACCGACCGCGATTGCCAATATGCAGGCGATCACTGACCGCTTTGGTCCATCGCATTTAGCCTTCCTGGTAGTGCCGATGGTTGGCGCGTTCTTTATTGATATCGTCAATGTGATTGTGATTAAGCTCTATCTGTTACTGCCAATCTTCCCGGCGGCAATCGGATAGGGAGCTTGGGGGCAGCTTTGCCTGCCCCTGAGGTTAATGACAATGTGGAGACAACAGGCAGATCGTAAAGACGCCGTTAATCCATCCCTGGAGGCTCGAGCCGCGCCATCCCTGGCGCGGACGCTTTACTCTTCCGTCTGTCCTCACCGTTCCCGATCGAGCCATCGGGGTTTGTCAGCAGTCTAAAGGGGGGAGTTTGTCTGCCCGGAATTATGCATTGGTATAACGCGTCCGCTCCGGCAACCACCGCTCAATCAATGCCCGCGCGTGTTCGGGATACTGCTGATGCAGATGGCGAGCGACCCGCTGTACTTCTGGGATCATCGCCTGATCACGCAGTAAATCAGCCACTTTAAACTCAGCACTCCCCGTCTGCCGTGTACCCAATAACTCGCCGGGGCCACGGATCTCTAAGTCTCGCTGAGCAATAACGAAACCATCATTACTGTCGCGCAGCACTTGCAAACGCATCTGGGCGGTTTTGCTGAGCGGCGTTTTGTAGAGCAACACACAGTGGGACGCGACAGCACCACGGCCGACGCGGCCACGTAACTGGTGTAATTGCGCTAGCCCCAAACGTTCTGGGTTGTCGATGATCATCAGGCTAGCATTCGGCACATCCACCCCAACTTCAATGACCGTGGTAGCGACCAATAGCTGCAACTCACCCTGCTTAAATGCCAGCATAACCGCCTGTTTTTCTGGGCCTTTCATGCGCCCATGCACGAGGCCGACTTTAATCTCTGGCAGGGCAATTTTCAGCTCCTCACAGGTCACCTCAGCGGCTTGCGCTTCCAGCAGCTCAGACTCTTCAATCAGAGTGCAGACCCAGTAGGCCTGACGACCCTCTTCCAGACAGGCATTTTTAACCCGCGAAATAACATCACTGCGGCGAGTATCTGGGATGGCGACAGTCGTGACGGGTGTCCTACCGGGAGGCAACTCATCAATCACCGAAGTATCAAGATCCGCATAGGCGGTCATCGCCAGGGTGCGCGGAATAGGGGTCGCGGTCATAATCAGCTGATGTGGGTGAAAGCCTTGCTCCTCACCCTTTTCCCAGAGTGCGAGCCGCTGATGAACACCGAAACGATGCTGTTCATCAATAATAACCAGCGCTAATCCAGAAAATTTCACCTGCTCCTGAAACATTGCGTGCGTGCCGACAACCATCGAAACCTGACCACTGGCGACAGCTGCTTGCTGCGCTAATCGCGCTTTGCCTTTTTGCTTCCCCGCCAGCCAACCCACCTCCAGACCCAACGGCTCCAGCCATTGGCGGAAGGTATTGGCATGTTGCTCTGCCAGTAATTCAGTAGGGGCCATCAACGCAACTTGTTTGCCGTGAGCAATGGCGCGCAGCGCTGCCAGCGCGGCAACGACGGTTTTTCCTGAGCCAACATCCCCTTGAATCAGTCGCATCATCGGGAAATTGTGCATCATATCTTGCTCAATTTCCGCCACCACCCGCTGTTGTGCGCGGGTGGGTGTGAACGGCAGTGCGGCCAGAAAACGTTGTTTAAGCTGATCTTCTACCAACAATGGCAGTGCCCGATAACTTTGCGCCCCAGCTCTGACGGCCAACATGCTGAGATTATGGGCCAGTAGCTCTTCCATAATTAGCCGCCGCTGCGCGGGGTGTTTTCCCTTCTCTAAATCGGCCAGCTGAATATCCGCTGGTGGGCGATGCAGAGTATGAATGGCCTCCGGCAAGCTAAGGAGCGAGCGGCTGAGTTCAATCGGCAATAATTCAGCAATAACACAGGTATCCAGCATCGCCAGCGCCTGATCAATAAGTTTGCGTAGCGTTGCCTGACGAATGCCCTCCGTGGTGGGATAAACTGGGGTCAGCGACTCCTGCAATTCAACGCCAATATTCTCGCCATGCACCCTATATTCAGGGTGAATGATTTCCGGGCCACTGTTGCCCCGTTTAGCTTCACCATAGGCAATGACATGCTTGCCCGGCGATAGGCTGTTTTTCATCGCGGCATTGAAGTTAAAAAAGCGCAGGGTAAGAACACCACTGCCGTCGCTGATTTGGCAGGTCATCATGCGGCGGCGGCCAAAAGTGATATCGGAACGCAGAACTTCACCTTCGACAGTCACCGAAAGACCGGGCTGTAGATCGCCAATACGGTACAGCTGAGTGCGATCTTCATAACGCAGTGGGAGGTGAAGTAGCAGGTCTTGAATGGTTTCCAGACCCATTTTAGCCAGTTTCCCCGCCTGACTTGCGCCAACACCGGAAAGTGTACTTAGGGGTACGGCATCCAGTAGGCGGCCTTTCATTTAAGACTCCGTGGATTGCATGGCAGACCACCATTGCGGATCAGCAATAATCTGGCCCTGTTCATCAATATGGGGCTGAGGAAGCCCTTTTCGCTTGGCAACTTGCGCTAACACTGGGTAACCGCCCTCAAACAAAAGCCGCTGTTGCTCAGCCGGTGGCAGAACACTCAGCACCCGCTGATACATGCCCGCGTTTTGCCGCTGCCGTTGAGCTTCATATAAAATGAGTGCGGAGGCGACGGAAACGTTGAGAGATTGCACCATGCCAATCATCGGAATAATGATGTCTTGATCTGCTAGCGCCAATGCCTCTTCAGAGATACCGGTTTTCTCCTGCCCCATCAAGATACAGGTTGGGCGGGTATAGTCGATTTCGCGAAAATCTACTGCCTTATCAGATAAATGTGTCGCCAGTATTTGCATACCCTGCGATTTCAAATGGGCAATGGCATCGGTGATATGGGGGTGCGTTTTGACCTGTACCCAGCTGTTGCTGCCGGCAGCAGAAGAGAGCCGCGTATACATTTCGGTGGTGGGCCAAATGGCATGGACTTGATGGATACCGACAGCATCAGCTGTGCGAATGATTGCGGATACATTATGGGGCTTATGCACTTGCTCCAGACAGACCGTCAGATCCGGCTGTCTGGTGGCAAGCATTTCACAAATCCGCGCATAGCGTTGAGGATTCATCGGCGTTAATTACGGTTTCGGCTGACTTTAACCACATCCGGCATGATACGAATTTTACGCATAATGTTAGCCAGATGGACCCGGTCACGGGTAGTTAGGCGAATAAAGGCGCTGTATACCCGACCATCTTTCTCTTCGGTATTCAGACTCTGAATATTTGATTCGGCTGCATTAATTGCCGCCGTGAGATTTGCCAGCGCACCTTGTTGGTTGAACATATCGACTTTAATTTCAGCGATAAACTCTTGCTCAGTCTCTTGATCCCACTCGACCGCCATAAACTTCTCAGGCTCTTTTTGGTAGCCACGGATGTTACGACAAGACTCGTGATGGATGACCAACCCCTTACCTGGACTGATATGGGCAATAATGGGGTCACCTGGAATCGGGCGACAGCACTTAGCGAAAGTGATCAATACGCCATCTGCGCCTTTGATGGCCAGATTGCGGGTGCCGGAGGTCGCCAGTGTGGATGGGTCACCCAACAGGTTTTTAGCCACCACCACACTCATCGCATTGCCAAGACCAATTTCAGCCAGCAAATCATCTAGCGTCGCCAGCTTCATGCGCTCTAGTTCACGTTTGATATTTTCTTCAGAAATATCAGCCAGTTTACGGCCATTGCCTAATGCATGATTCAGTAATCGACGGCCAAGGCTCACCGACTCATCGCGCTTCAGGTTTTTCAGTAACTGACGAATTTTGGCGCGCGCTTTTGAACTGACAACAAAATTCAGCCAGGCGGCATTTGGCCGTGCGCCCGGCGCGGTAATGATCTCAACCGTTTGACCACTGCTTAGGGGTTGAGAGAGCGGGTAGGGCTGGCGGTCAACACGGGCACCGACGCAGGCATGACCGATATCGGTATGCACGGCATAGGCGAAGTCGACAGGTGTCGCACCGGCAGGCAGCTCAACAATGCGGCCTTCCGGGGTGAAAACATAAATCTCATCAGGGAAGAGATCAGACTTCACGCTTTCAATAAATTCAAATGAGCTACCCGCACTTTGCTGTAACTCCAGCAAGCTCTGCATCCAGCGCTGAGCGCGGATTTGTGCGGTAGTACCGGATTCACCCTGCTCTTTATAAGCCCAGTGTGCAGCAACCCCCATTTCGGCCATCTGATCCATATCTTCAGTACGGATTTGCACCTCAACCGGCACTCCATGAGGGCCGATTAATGAGGTATGCAGTGATTGATAGCCGTTGGCTTTAGGGATGGCAATATAGTCTTTTACTCGACCAGGGCGCGGTTTGTACAGGCTGTGGGCCTGACCCAGCACGCGGTAGCAAGTATCGACTTCTTTGACGATAACCCGGAACGCATAGATATCCATGATGGAGTGAAAGCGCTGCTCTTTCAGGTTCATCTTGCAATAGATAGAATAGAGGTGCTTTTCACGACCACTGACCCGGCAAGGAATTCCCGCATCAGTCAGACGCCCTTCTATCTCCGCCAGGATTTTCTGAATCATCTCTTTGCGGTTACCGCGCGCGGCTTTCACCACTTCTTTGATGACGCGATAGCGATTCGGGTAGAGCGCTTCAAAACCCAGCTCTTCCAGCTCGGTTTTTAAATGGTGAATACCCAGCCGATGGGCCAGTGGGCTGTATATTTCAAGGGTTTCGCGGGCAATACGGCGACGTTTATCTGGCCGTAATGAACCCAGCGTTCGCATGTTATGTGTGCGGTCAGCCAGTTTGATCAAAATGACGCGGATATCCTGCACCATCGCCATGATCATTTTGCGGAAGTTTTCCGCCTGGGCTTCTTTCTTATCACGAAAATTCAGTTTATCGAGTTTAGAAACACCCTCGACCAGCTCGGCTACGCTTTTCCCAAACAACTGCTCCATATCTTGATATGTGGCAGGGGTGTCTTCAATGACGTCATGTAATAACGCCGCCATTAAGGTTTCGTAATCAAGCCGCATCTCCGCGAGAATACAGGCCACAGCAACCGGGTGAGTGATATAAGGCTCACCGCTGGAGCGTGTCTGACCCTCGTGAGCATCACGTGCAACAAGATATGCCTGTTTGAGGCGCTTAATCTGCTCCTCTGGCAGGTAACGTTGAATCAGCAGATTCAGGCTTTCAAACAGGTACAAGGCAGACTCGCAGTCTAATTAACGACGACCTTCAGCAATCGCGGTAACCGCTTGGATCTCTGCGGCTTCCTGCTCTTGCTGCTCTTGGCGTTCACGAACATCAAGAATCTGATTAGTAATCAGACCTTCTTCGATTTCGCGCAGCGCAATCACAGTAACTTTATCGTTCTCTTCTGGAACCAGTGCGTCTTTGCCGCCGGACTGGATTTGACGTGCCCGACGAGCAGCGACCAACACCAGGTCAAAACGGTTACCAATTTTCTCTACAGCGTCTTGAACAGTTACGCGTGCCATAATTCTGCTACTCCACAGGTGACGAAATGACTGGGCATGATACTGAAACTCTGTTCAGTCTGCCAATAATTTGCTGATTAAAGCGTCATGCCGCTGTTTCTGGCGGCCTAAACGCAGTCGTTCTGCGCGAATAATGGTTTTCAGGTCAGATAATGCCAGATTGAAATCATCATTTACGATTAAATAATCATACTCTGCGTAATGGGTCATCTCGGCGACAGCTTGCGCCATACGCTTTGCAATAACCTCTTCGCTATCTTGCCCACGGCCACGTAAGCGGCGATCCAGCTCTTCTTTAGAGGGAGGCAAAATAAAAATACTGCGCGCGGTTGGCATTTTTGCGCGAATTTGTTGCGCACCTTGCCAGTCGATATCTAAAAACACATCAACCCCGGTTGCGAGAACCTGCTCAATCGCCAAACGTGAGGTGCCGTAGTAGTTTTCAAAAACCTTAGCATGCTCAAGAAAAGCGTCGTCATCAATCATCTGGCAAAACTCTTCTTCAGCGACAAAAAAGTAATGCTCACCGTGATTCTCACCCGGACGTTTAGCACGCGTGGTATGAGAAATAGAAACCTGCGTGTCGTACAACGGTTGTGTTTTTAACAAAGCCTGAATCAGGCTTGATTTCCCTGCGCCACTGGGCGCGGAAACAATATATAGCGTGCCTTGGACCATGATGACGTTTCAGTTGATTAGGTTGATATATAGAAAGCAGAAGTGTGAATCTCCGCACAGTATACACGGCTGCTACGCGTCATGCAGCGTTACAACGCATTTCACCCGAATGTTTTGTCTATAAACAGCCCGATTTTCTGATTTTGCGGGGAGGATAGCGTAATTTCGACTCGTTACAGTAAATATAAAAGTATTGTTCGGCAGCCCGCGCATTTAACAATTTTGGCCTTCGACGGATAAGACATTTCAGGGTTTACTGCTTACCTCCAAGGAAAGGGGCCTGTAAATATGTCTAATATACAAATACTAAGCTTGCTGATGGTTGGCTTTATGAGCTGGAACACCAGTGCGGTATCTGGTTGCCCAGAGTGGTCAGCAGAAAGAGTGTCTCTTGAGGTCAATTCCCTTAAAAAGCAGTTGGATAAATGGGATGCGGCATATCATCAACAGGGGGTTAGCCTGCTTGAGGATGATATTTACGATCAATTGCAGATTAAATTACAGGGATGGCAGGTCTGTGGTGGTCAGCCTGACAGCACGGAAAATAAAGGAGTACCAGGTCACGGGAAGTTTTCTCATCCTGTTGCTCATACCGGATTAAAAAAACTGAAAAGTGAAACTGAAGTAGCTAACTGGATGTTGCGGCGGGAAAAACTCTGGGTACAACCCAAAGTTGATGGCGTTGCAGTGACACTGGTTTACCAGAACGGAAAGCTGATGCAACTGCTCAGCCGAGGAGATGGATGGAAGGGTCAAAACTGGAGCGATAAAGCTCCTTTTATTGCCGCCATTCCTCACTATATTGCCGGTGCCCCTCCTTTACTAACGCTGCAAGGGGAGTTGTTTCTACAGATGGAAGGGCATAAACAAGCCCAGTTTGGCGGTGTTAATGCCCGCTCTTCAGTCGCGGGTGCGCTGATGAGAAAATCATCGTCCCCTTTGCTGGCTCAACTCGGTATTTTTATTTGGGCATGGCCCGATGGGCCGAAAAGCATGGTGGAAAAAAACATGCGATTACAGGACATGGGCTTTCCTTTGACCGCGCAATACAGCAAGCCTGTCACTTCAGCCAAGGATGTTGCCCGGTGGCGGGAGCGCTGGCATCAAACCCCTCTGCCTTTCGTGACTGATGGTGTTGTTATCCGTCAGGAAGAGGAGCCAGCCGGGCGCTATTGGCAGGCCGTTCCGGGGCCGTGGTCTGTGGCGTGGAAATACCCACCACAGCAGCAAATGGCAGAAATAAAAGATATACAATTTACGATTGGTCGCACTGGTAAAATCACTGTGGTTTTGCAGGTTTCGCCGGTAAAAATTGATGATAAATGGATTCGGCGAGTGAATATTGGTTCTATTGCGCGTTGGCGACAATGGGATATCACCACAGGAGATCAAGTCACCATTACTCTGGCTGGACAGAGTATTCCAAGGTTGAATAATGTTGTTTGGCGGGTCAACCAGCGCCATAAATTCACCCCTCCAGATGGAGATAAATTTCATCAATTAAGTTGTTTTCGTAACTTGCCGTACGAGTGTGAGCCACAATTCTTATCTCGTTTGATCTGGCTCAGTGGCCCGAAGGGGCTGAATATGCACAACATTAGTGGTGGGCTTTGGCGAGAGCTTATCCACCATGGACTTGTCAAAGATCTGGTCGGGTGGTTATCACTAACGCCAGATCAAATTGCTGATATTCCTGGGATAAGTCGTGATCGGGCAGAGAGTATCTATCAACAATTTCAACGCACAACTCAGAAGCCATTTTCTCAGTGGTTACAGGCATTGGGATTCCCACTGGTGACATTCAGTAATGGCCACTGGCACTCTTTACAGCGAAAAAGTATTGCTGAGTGGCGCTTAATGACGGGTGTTGGGCCGGTACGAGCGAAACAGATTAATGATTTCTTACACCACCCAGAGGTGCAAACGATGGCTGATTTCTTATCGAAACAATCTATTGTGGGGTTCCGGCCCGAACAGTAAAGCTTTTGCGGCACTGACTTAGTGCTCTGAATGCTCATACTTGAAGACGGGCAGACCAAGGTGGAATCTTAATGCCAACAATCGGGCGCTTAGCCCAGTGATAAGGGTAATGATAATCACCCAGTTATGGGACAGCGGTGTGTATTGCAGGGCAATGTAGATCCAAGCAGCAGCAAAGGAGATACCGGCATAGATCTCTTTTTGAAACACCAATGGAATGCAGTTACAAAACATGTCGCGTAGGACACCGCCAAAGACACCGGTAATCACCGCAGCAATAGCTGCAATAATTGTGCTGTGGCCCATATCAAGGGCAATTTGTGCACCAATAATGGAAAAAACAATCAGCCCAATGGCATCAAGCACGAGAAATAAGTGGCGCAAGTGTTTCATTAAAGGCGCCATCCAAGTTGTCACAATGGCAGCAACAGCGACAATCACAATGTACTCAGGGTGCTTAACCCAACCGAGTGGATAATGACCCAATAGCATATCTCTGACCGAACCACCGCCGATTGCCGTGGCAGAGGCAATGATAATGACGCCAAACATATCCATTTGACGGCGGCCAGCAGCCAGCGCCCCTGTCATGGCTTCGGCGGTAATACCAATAATATAAAGAACGCTAAGTAGCATAATGAGTCAAATTTCTTAAGGGCTGCAAAGGTTGCAGAGTAATCACACAGTTTGGTTGTTGCGACTGAGATTTTCTAAGTCATGCATTTATGATTATTTAATCTAATCGTTTTTTTAATTATCTGCATAATAAATATAGATAAAATACTATGTATATAATTATTTACCATGAATATTTCTATGGTAAACGATGGCGGTATGGATTCTGCGTGGGAGCTAGCGAGCCTATTTTATGATTACCAGGCCTGATTGCAGAGTTTCTTATCCGATGCTAGTTTTTATCTTTTATTTCAGTGAGATTTGTTCATGGATAAGTGTATTAATCGGTTCCACTATCGGGCTGTATTGTTTACCGGCATGATTGCTGCCGGCATATTACTGAGTGGTTGTGTTGATCGCCCTGTCCACAGCGACACAGCAACAGCGAAAGTATCATCTCCGGCTTGTATTAAAGGTGAACCGATGGCACAAACGACACTCTATTTCGGGTTAAATCGCCCTCATGGCCCCGCTATTTCTACAGCTGAATGGCACTCTTTTGTGGATAATGATGTGACTAGCCGCTTTAAAGAGGGCCTGACCATCATTGATGCCAAAGGGCAGTGGTTAGGAAATGATGGTCGTGTAGCCAAAGAGAGTAGCAGGGCGTTGGTGCTTATCCATAAAAATGATAAAGATGCTGACATTGAAGCTCTGCGCTCCCGCTATAAACAGCAGTTTGCGCAAGAGTCTGTGATGCGTGTTGATACCAATGTGTGCGTCGATTTTTAGTGATAAATTTCTAACAGTGAAACTCTGGTAGTGAAGCTCTCGTGCGAATGCTTGGCCTTTTATCTCTAATTTATGGGAGGTAAAAGACCAAGAGCACCATTTATTATATCCGGCTACAGGATAAGCCCCGCAACGGCAGCGGAAAGTAAGCTGACTAATGTTGAACCATATACCAGCTTTAACCCAAAGCGTGAAACCACATTACCCTGTTTTTCATTAAGCCCCTTAATGGCACCTGCCACTATTCCAATAGAGGCAAAATTGGCAAAAGAGACCAAAAACACAGAAAGAATACCTAAGCCACGTGGAGACATTTCAGCTGCAACCTTTTTCAACTCAATCATGGCAACAAATTCATTAGCAACCAGTTTGGTCGCCATAATACTCCCAGCTTGCAAGGCATCTTGAGCAGGGATACCAATCAGAAACGCCAGTGGATAAAATAGATATCCCAGCACGCCTTGGAAGCTAATCTGGAATAAGCTACTGAATAAAGCATTAATAGCAGAAATGATGGCAATAAACCCGATTAACATTGCAGCTATAATCATCGCGATTTTAAATCCAGCCAGGATATATTCTCCCAACATTTCAAAAAAACTTTGGTCTTCATGAAGCTTGTTGAGCTTTAATTCGGGTTCTTCAATGGCTTGGTAAGGGTTAATAATAGAAAGAACAATAAATGTACTAAACATATTCAATATTAGTGCCGTCACCACAAATTTCGGTTCGAGCATGGTCATATAAGCACTTACAATTGACATGGATACTGTCGACATCGCTGTCGCCGCCATGGTGTACATTCTGCGCGGCGATATATCAGCAATAATTCCTTTGTAGGCAATAAAATTCTCTGACTGCCCTAGAATCAATGTGCTCACGGCATTAAAAGATTCTAGTTTACCCATCCCATTAACTTTGGACAGCAATGTACCGACCACCCGAATGATGAGTGGTAATATGCGAAAATGCTGCAAAATTCCAATCAATGCGGAAACGAAAATGATTGGGCAAAGAACATTCAAGAATATAAAGGCTAACCCTTGTTCATTCATGTTGCCAAAAACAAAGCTGGTGCCGACTGCGGCAAATTTCATCAACACTTCGAATAATCCAGCAAAATACGTGATCGCGCCCAAGCCACTTTCTGAGTGTAAAAAGAAATAAGCGAGGGCGATCTCTATAATCAGTAATTGAAAAATATAACGCAGTCTAATGCTTTTCCGGTCACGGCTAGCCAGTAATGCCAGTATTGCAATAGTCATCAACGCCAGAAGAAAATGCAGAATTTGCAACATAATAAGTCCGTTAGGGATAAAATTCAGCTAGCATTTTATCTGCAATAACAGATTTTTTTCATCTGAAATTCAACCCTCCTGAAAATATATATTCTACGCATCGCATAGCTGTATCCCAAAAATTTCGAGAGCTGAAAATTTTACTGCTTTTCCATCATTTATTCATTGAGTGGCTCACTATTTATCTGCCAGCTTAAATTGTCGCGATTGCGACATGTTTAGCGCTTCCTCAAGGAGGCTCAGGCTCAAAAGTACTCTTGGTGTTCAACTAACTCATTGGATGGAATATGAATATGATTAATCTGCCTAGCTGCCGCCCTTTTAGCGAAGCCGGCCATTTATCTCAAATATCGGCCTATTATGAAGAGGAGCGCAATATCATGTGGATGTTGTTGCGTGCTCATCCGCGTCCCTGTTTTAACTTAGAGTTAATTGAAAATATTATGACGTTGGCACAGGCCGCTAAAGAGTCAAAATTACCTTTTGATTTTTGGGTGACCGGCTCAGTTGTACCCAATATGTTTAATGTGGGAGGTGATTTAAGCTTTTTTGCACAAATGATTCGCAGTCGTAAACGTGAAGCATTAATGGCCTATGCGCGCGCTTGTGTAGATTGTGTTCATGGAGCTTCTCGCGGGTTTGATACTGGCGCAATATCTATTGCAATGATTGAAGGCAGTGCATTAGGGGGGGGATTTGAAGCCGCACTGGCCCATCATTTTGTTCTAGCACAAACAACCGCCAGAATGGGTTTTCCGGAAATTGCTTTTAACCTATTCCCTGGCATGGGAGGTTATTCGCTTGTCGCGAGAAAAGCGGGAATGCGAGTGGCTGAACAGCTGATTTGGACCGGCGAACCCCATGCTGCTGAATGGTATGAGAGTCGTGGGTTAGTGGATAAATTATTTCAACCGGGCGATGCGTATCTTGCGACTCGCACTTTTATAGATACGATAAGACCTAAGCTAAATGGTATAAGAGCCATGATTAGGGTCCGGCAGCGTGTTTTGCAATTAACACGTTCTGAACTAATGGATATTACTGAGGATTGGGTTGATTCTGCATTCTCTATTGAGCCAAAAGATATCGCCTATATTGAACGTTTGGTTATGCTACAAGATCGCCATACTTCGACAATGCCAAAAGCAATATAGTTTTTGGCACCTAATCCAGTAAAAGGTGAGGGTGCTGTGTTACCAGCCAATGCTCCAGTTCATCTGCGGGCATTGGTTTAGCGTAAAGAAATCCCTGTTTTTCATCAATGCCAATAGAGTCCAAAAACTCCTCTTCTCCTGTCGTCTCTACCCCTTCGGCAATAACCCGCATTTTAAGGGCTTCGGCAACAACGATAATGGCCCGAACCAGAGATTGTGAAATAGGATTATTATCAATGCCGCGCACAAAGCTTTGGTCCAGCTTAATGGCATCAATTGGGATACGTGCTAATTGAGAAAGGGAAGAGTAGCCTGTACCGAAATCATCCAAATGAACTTGAGCCCCTAAGTGGCGCAACTGCTTCATGATGTTAATAGCGGCATCTTCGTCATCTATTAAGCAACTTTCGGTGAGTTCCACATCAACTAAGCTAGACTCCAGATCGCTGGCTTCAAGAGATTCAATAAAACTGGTTACGATCGCCTCGTCAATTAATTGCCGGGCAGAGACATTTACTGCCACCCGCAGATTAATTCCTCGACTCTTCCAATCAACTGCTTGCTGCATTGACGTTTGCAGAACCCATTTACCTAGTGGCCCTATTAGTCCAGACTCTTCTGCATATGAGATAAACTCTAGAGGCGCGATTAAGCCGCGTTCAGGCGATAGCCATCGGACTAATGCTTCGACACTATGTACTTTACCGGTTTGCGTGGATATTTTTGGTTGGTAAAACACTTGCAGCTGATGCTGTTCTAAACCTTTGCGCAAATTAGTATCTAGCCAAACATATTCAGATACTTTTTTATTCATCTCTTGCGAAAAGATTGAATAGGTTCGTTTGCCATGTTCTTTCGCGGTATACATGGCCGTGTCCGCACTGCGGATAATATTTTCCAATGTATCGCCATGCTCAGGGCATAATGCAATGCCAATAGAGCAGCCGGTATATACCTCGATCAATCCCACTCTAAAAGGTAATTTCATGCGGTTGAGAATACGCTGTGTGGTTGCCTCCAGTTCATTCAGGCAGGAATTCTCGACCAGCACAATAAACTCATCGCCGCCCAACCGGGCCAGCATTTCGTTTTCCTCTAAACAACTCAAAATAGCCAGCGAAACATCTTTGAGTAACCGGTCACCAAACATGTGCCCGTAATGGTCATTCACTTTTTTAAAGTTATCGAGATCGAGGTAAATAATACCCACCGAGGTATCACCGCGAGTTTGGATCGCGCTATTAATCCGTTCATGAATCGCATGGCGATTAGGTAAGCCAGTAATCATGTCGGTATTAGCTAAAATCCTGAGGCGCTCTTGGGCGCGCCGCTCTTTGGTAATATCAGTACCAGAGCAGATGAGATAACGTTCATTTTTTCCACTGCCGCTGTGAACAAATTTATTGCGGAATAAAAAGAGGCGTTTCCCTTTTACTGTATTAACCCAACGTTCAACTTCATAAGACGCGCCGCGTTGGAAGAAGCCTTCAATATTTTTCCGCGATGACGCCCCCTCTTTGGCTGTCATAAATAAGTCATAAACATTTTTGCCAATAACATCTTGCTCTTTTTTGCCGGTATATTCTTCGCTGAGGTGATTAAAACGTTGGACGTAGCCATCTTTATCGAGAATAACGATAACTGAATTCGCTTCGGAAACGACCTGCTCTGCAAAGGAGAGTCCCATGACTAAATCGCGAGCGACAGATTCAGTATCAGCATAGGCGGAGGCTGTTCCTCCCCACTCTTTGCTATTAATTTTTCGGCCGACAAGGTGTAAATGGAGTGGATGACCATAAATCTCAATTTCTACATCTAAGCTGGCAGTAATTCCGGTTAAGCTGCGGATTTTCATTGTTTGAACTGAATTAAGGGGAATCGCAATATTGGTCGTCCCTTTAATCGCAGCTAACTCTAAAGCTTGGCTGTCAAAAGCAAGTCGCCAAAAAGGGCTATGAGTACCAAAATAGGTATTGAGGATCGATGTGTCTTGGTCTTCGAACATGCGCGATCCCCCAATAAGTATCTATGTGTCTTTTAGTTACCTTAGCCAGTGGTTAAAACAGTCCTATCCCTAGCTTGCTCTATCATTGTGGTTATCTTGACCTCTATAGCACGACGCTATCGTGACCATTCAACTGATAAAGTATATGTGTAATTTCTTCATAGCTGATATTAGATAGTAGCGATAATCATATTAAATTTTCTTTCTACTCTCAGATTTTGAGATAGAGCGAAAGTTAAGCATGAAAAAAATAAAAAAACACTATATTTTTTATGCTGTTATGCTCATTTAAGTTAATTCCTAAAATTAATAAAATATAGCAGGTGAAAGTTTGTTTAAGTGAGCATGTCGAGAGAAGTGACGTTTTAGTCGGTTAGTATCACTAAAGCATGAAAATGGGATGTAATCAGCATATTTCCTTTTAAAGGAAGTGGTAGCTCAGGGCAATCGCATTATCTTTACGTTGGTATTATTTTCGTCTATTACAGGCCAGATTGATTACTGGAGGGTAAATTATTGAAAAATATTAGCAACAGCCTCTATTTATTCAAAATACACTAACACGGAAAAACAGGCCATAGTAGTGCTGTTTATTCAGCCCCCCACCGCAGAATAGAAAAACTTAACGTGGACGCGACTCTAGGCAGCGCTACTGAAGGCTATGATGCTAAGATAATGACTTAGAACATAATTTAAGCTAATAAAAAGCGATGGTTTTTAAGTAGTACTGATAATAAAACCATGTTCTTAAAAACAGTATTGACATCTCATCTAGAACAAGTACATTGGAATTCAACACCGGTGCAATTAGTAGTAAATTTTTTATTTAGCCGGTGTCCATGTAGTAAAGTTTAAATAATGCGATAAAGGTCACGAAATATTTTTGTATGTGAGATTCACAATGGTTTTTTATAATTAATCGTTGTGATGAAGCTTTAAGGCTACGCAGTAGATCTTTACAATCGCATTTTGTGGACGATAACGCGATGAGTTAAGGCTTTGTTGTTAATAGTAATGTTCGCGATTTGTGTACACAAGTATGAGATCGAGGATATCGCGACGAAAGTAAAGCCACGTAACAAAGAGTATATATCGCGAGGGGATGTACTAATTTAGCTTGTTTTATCATGAGCATAGCTAAAATGAATAAACGGGAATTGTTACCATTCAGTTAATATATTGGAGGGAAGTTAGTAATAAGCGAAAATATTCCTGTAGAAACATGTACATCGTTATAAACAGTACGAAGATAAGTATCACGTTATTAAGTTGATTAATGTTTAATTTTAAATTTGTAGTACCTTAAAAGCCCTGACTAACACAGTTGGGGCTTTTATCATTCTGGGAACGACTATTAGAGAAAACCTTTACCCATCTCCGCGTCCGACGACCCGCTTTAGGTGTATGGATATCTCCTGCCATCTATAGATCTATAAATGATCCCTGCTCTATATGTACCCACCTTTATTTATTATTTTGGCATGATTTGTCGTGTTTATCGTTGATCGGATTTTTATCTCTGACTGATTTGCAAAAATAGATCCATTTTTTGATTCCAAATGAGGAGTCAGATAATGGATCAAGTGATATCGGGCACTCAAATCAGCTGCGAGGTATCGCGCATATAGCGTGTTGTAATGTAAAATTTGTGTGAACTATATGTGACTCCGTGCGCAAAAATAGACCAATTTTATGCTGATTTTATAGAGAAAAACACGTCGAAAATTCTTTTACTCTACCTTGGTTCAGAATTGAGATGGCTGTAACTAATTAATTTTGAAGATTATTAACGTAATTATTTTTTGTGCCGCTGGCGGAATATTGCAGTTTTTCCTGAACTTGATTGTACTTGTCTATACGAGTATATGTTAATAAATGCTCAATAGAAGTAATGTCGTTGATACCTGAAAAACTGGTTGAAGGAAATTGCCGTGACTGCCCAAAACAGATTCCGTGATAATGAGATTCGAGCCGCACGTGGTACAAAACTTACCGCCAAAAGTTGGCTGACCGAAGCCCCATTGCGTATGTTAATGAACAACCTTGATCCTGAAGTAGCTGAGAATCCAAAAGAGTTAGTGGTTTACGGTGGTATTGGCCGCGCAGCTCGTAACTGGGAGTGCTACGACCAAATTGTAGCAAGCCTGACGCAGCTAAATGATGATGAGACCTTACTGATTCAGTCTGGTAAACCTGTCGGCGTCTTCAAAACTCACAGTAATGCACCTAGGGTATTGATTGCCAACTCAAATTTGGTTCCTCACTGGGCTAATTGGGAACATTTTAATGAACTGGACGCCAAAGGGTTGGCTATGTATGGCCAAATGACGGCGGGCAGTTGGATCTATATCGGTAGTCAAGGCATTGTACAGGGCACCTATGAAACCTTCGTCGAGGCGGGGCGGCAGCATTTTGGCGGTAGCTTGAAAGGGCGCTGGGTATTAACCGCGGGGCTAGGTGGCATGGGCGGCGCACAACCGCTGGCGGCAACCTTAGCCGGTGCCTGCTCCCTGAATATTGAGTGTCAGCAGAGCCGTATCGATTTTCGTCTGAAAACCCGTTACGTGGATGAGCAAGCTACAGATCTGGATGATGCGTTAGCGCGAATCAAAAAATATACCGCTGCGGGTGAAGCGGTCTCTATCGCCTTGTGCGGTAATGCGGCTGAGATTTTACCTGAACTGGTACGCCGTGGTGTTCGCCCGGATATGGTAACCGATCAAACCAGTGCCCATGACCCGTTGAATGGTTATCTGCCGAGAGGCTGGAGCTGGGAAGAGTATCGTCAACGCGCCCAAAGTGAGCCAGTGCTGGTGGTTAATGCCGCTAAGGCTTCGATGGCTGAACATGTTGAAGCGATGCTGGCCTTCCACAATATGGGCATCCCAACATTTGATTACGGTAATAATATTCGCCAGATGGCGCAGGATATGGGTGTGACTCACGCCTTTGATTTCCCTGGTTTTGTCCCCGCTTATATTCGGCCGTTATTCTGCCGTGGTATTGGTCCGTTCCGCTGGGTCGCGCTCTCTGGTAACGCCGACGATATTTATAAAACAGATGCGAAGGTTAAAGAACTCATCCCTGATGATGAACATTTGCATCATTGGTTGGATATGGCCCGCGAGCGTATCAGCTTCCAGGGGCTGCCGGCGCGTATTTGCTGGGTCGGCCTAGGCCAGCGCGCTAAATTAGGTTTAGCTTTTAACGAAATGGTACGCAGTGGTGAACTGTCGGCTCCGATTGTCATTGGTCGCGACCATCTCGACTCCGGATCGGTCTCCAGTCCTAATCGTGAAACCGAAGCTATGCAAGACGGTTCTGATGCGGTCTCTGACTGGCCGCTGCTCAATGCATTGCTGAATACTGCGAGTGGTGCCACTTGGGTGTCGCTGCATCATGGTGGTGGTGTGGGGATGGGCTTCTCCCAGCACTCTGGCATGGTGGTGGTTTGTGATGGTAGCGACGAAGCCGCCGAACGTATCGCTAGGGTACTGCATAATGATCCTGCTACTGGTGTGATGCGTCATGCCGATGCGGGCTATGATATCGCCATTCAATGTGCACAAGAGCAGGGGTTGAATCTGCCAATGGTTGCCGCGACTCAGGGGAAACCTTCATGAAAACAAATATTAAAGCAACAATGGAAACAATGACCCTGCGCCCAGGGCAGATGACGTTGGCTGATTTGCGGTATATTTACCAGCATCCGGTACATATCATGCTGGATGATAGTGCTTACGCACCCATTCAACAAAGTGTGGATTGTGTGCAAGCCATATTGGCAGAGAAGCGCACCGCTTATGGTATCAATACTGGATTCGGTCTATTGGCATCTACTCGTATTGCCACGGAAGATCTGGAAAATCTACAGCGCTCGATTGTTCTTTCCCACGCTGCGGGTGTTGGCGAACCCAATGATGATGCTATTGTGCGCCTGATTATGGTGTTGAAAATCAACAGCTTGGCTCGTGGTTTTTCGGGCATTCGACTGGAGATTATTCAGGCGCTGATAACGTTGGTTAATGCCGAAGTTTACCCTCATATTCCGCTAAAAGGCTCTGTAGGTGCTTCTGGCGATCTGGCGCCGTTGGCCCATATGAGCTTGCTGTTACTCGGTGAAGGTAAGGCTCGTTATCAAGGGGAGTGGCTGGATGCGCGTACCGCGCTGGTCAAAGCGGGTCTGCAGCCACTCACGCTAGCAGCAAAAGAGGGGCTGGCGCTGCTTAATGGTACTCAGGTTTCTACCGCTTATGCACTGCGCGGCCTATTTGAGGCGGAAGACCTCTATGCTGCGGCTTCTGTCTTCGGCAGCTTGACGGTTGAAGCAGCATTAGGCTCCCGAAACCCATTTGATGCCCGTATCCATGCGGCACGAGGCCAACGTGGGCAGATTGATGCTGCCAGTACTTACCGCCATCTGTTAGGTGACCGTAGCGAAGTATCAGAGTCCCACCGTAATTGTGACAAAGTACAAGATCCGTACTCTCTGCGTTGCCAGCCGCAGGTGATGGGGGCTTGTTTAACTCAAATGCGTCAGGCTGCTGAAGTGTTAGCTATTGAATCTAATGCGGTATCGGATAACCCACTGGTCTTTGCTGAGCAAGGCGATGTGTTATCTGGTGGTAACTTCCATGCTGAACCGGTGGCGATGGCGGCAGATAATTTGGCATTGGCACTGGCAGAAATGGGTTCATTATCAGAGCGCCGTATTTCGCTACTTATGGATAAACATATGTCGCAGTTACCGCCATTTTTGGTGGAGAACGGCGGCGTAAACTCTGGTTTTATGATTGCGCAGGTCACTGCTGCGGCTCTCACCAGTGAGAATAAAGGGCTGGCATTCCCTTCCAGCGTCGACAGTATTCCTACCTCGGCGAATCAGGAGGATCATGTTTCTATGGCTCCCCGCGCAGGTAAGCGTTTGTGGGAAATGGCCGAAAACGTACGCGGTATTTTGGCCGTGGAGTGGCTGGCCTCGTGTCAGGGACTGGATTTGCGTAAAGGCTTGAAAACGTCAGATGCGCTGGAGCCGGCACGTCAGCTATTGCGTCAGCATGTGGCCTACTACGAAAAAGATCGTTTCTTTGCCCCCGATATTGAAGCTGCCAGTCAGCTCATTGCACAGCGTCATATGAATGAACTGATGCCACCGCATCTTCTACCCAGCCTCTAATAAACAAAAAGCAGTCATCATTTTGCCTATAGGTGATCCCGGTTAACGGGATCACCCTCTCTGACCCCTTGCCTGAAAGGGCACAAATTTTGCGAGAATGTACCATGAAGAATGATTCATCCACGCTGAAACGCGGTCTCAGTGCGCGACATATTCGGTTTATGGCGTTAGGTTCCGCCATTGGTACCGGCTTATTTTATGGTTCTGCCGAGGCAATTCGTCTGGCGGGGCCAGCCGTTTTACTCGCTTACCTGATTGGTGGTGCTGCCGTGTTTATGGTGATGCGCGCACTGGGTGAGATGGCGGTGCATGATCCTGTTGCCGGTTCATTTGGGCACTATGCCAGCCGTTATCTTGGGCCATTGGCGGGTTTTCTGACCGGTTGGACCTATACCTTTGAGATGATTATCGTGGCGCTGGCTGATGTCACCGCGTTCGGCATCTATATGGGGCTGTGGTTCCCTGATGCCCCGCAGTGGGTTTGGGTGCTAAGTATTATTTTCTTTATTGGTGCGCTAAATCTCTGTTCAGTCAAAGTCTTTGGTGAGATGGAGTTCTGGTTATCTCTGCTAAAAGTGACGGCGATTATTGCCATGATTGCCGCAGGTTTGGGCATTATGATGTTTGGTTTTGGCGCGGGTCATGAGAGTACTGGCGTCAGTAACTTATGGTCTCACCAAGGGTTTATGCCAAATGGTATCACGGGGGTGATTGCCTCATTTGCGGTAGTGATGTTTGCTTTTGGTGGTATTGAAATTATTGGGGTGACGGCCAGTGAGGCGAAGAACCCAGAAAAAGTATTACCCCGCGCCATTAATACCGTGCCAGTGCGTATTCTGCTGTTCTATGTTTTGACACTATTTGTCCTGATGGCGATCTATCCGTGGAATAGTATTGGGCAGAATGGCAGTCCATTTGTTGAGATTTTCAGCAGTTTAGGTATCAGTTCTGCCGCCAATATTCTCAATCTGGTGGTGATCACTGCCGCTATTTCGGCGATTAACAGTGATATTTACGGGGCTGGCCGCATGATGTATGGCATGGCACAAGAAGGGCTGGCGCCTAAGTGCTTTAGCCGCCTGACACGAAATGGTGTGCCTTGGATGACTATTTTGGTGATGGCAATTGCGCTGTTATGTGGTGTGGTACTGAACTATCTGATTCCGAAAAATGTGTTTTTGATTATCGCCTCGATCGCGACCTTCGCCACGGTTTGGGTGTGGTTGATGATTCTGATATCGCAAGTGGCGATGCGCCGTTCAATGAGCAAAGAAAATGTCGCCAGGTTGGCCTTCCCTGTGCCGTTTTGGCCGTTAGCACCGATTCTGACCATTATCTTTATGGCATTTATTATTGCGGTTCTGGGGTATTTCCCTGATACCCGCATTGCCATGTATGTTGGTTTGGCGTGGATTATCTTGATGACCCTTGCATGGTGGATTTGGTTGCGTAAGTCTCCATCGCATATCCTTCAGGCACAGGTAGAAAGCCCCGAAGCATAATGGAATTAGGATAATAATTGGCCGCTGGTAGATAATCTAGCGGCCAAATTTAAGTTGTTAAGAGTGAACTGCTAACCTTGCACAAATTAACTCCCGTGCTGGGATTAATATCAAAAACGCTAATAGCATCCAGGTCATTACTTTATGTGGCAGCATGATTAGCTCGATACTGCACCGATGCAAGATTAAAACAGATATTTTTAATTCCGCGGGCATATTTAATGCCACCATGAGATATCAAGAGATATCGGATAATTAATCTATTTGTTGAGATTCATTTGACAGCAATAATGGCATGCTGATTTATTTATATCGCACTCTATACCAAGAGAATATTTTGCGTTTAAAGTAGCGGCGTGGCCAGATGGTGATAAACTGACCTCAATTGTGAAAAATTATAGACCTACGGAGTAACGGCCCATGCTTGGCATAGCCATTAAGCGGTGGATTAAACGGATTATACTTATCTTGGTGGTAATGTCCGTTACCATACTGGCAATACGTATTTACGATACACAACGTGGCCCAAAGCTCGAGCTTTGGCACACTTTCGTTCCCCATGAAATGCGCGCGGCTGAGATTGATAAAGCCAGTTGGGCGGATTACATAAAAACTGAAAATAACATTTTCGATGAAGTTCGGATAAACGTTACCGAAAAATTGGAACCAAGAACTCAGGTTCCACTAAACCGCTATTATTCTGGTAGTTCGATCTACCCGCCACATTTTAAAAACGACTGGAATCGTTCTTATATTCTGCAACCTGATGGGCAGCCGAAAGGTGCTGTGGTATTGCTGCATGGGTTGACCGATACCCCTTACAGCTTGCGCCATATTGCTGAAAATTATCGTCAGCGGGGCTATGTCGCCATTGGTATCCGTTTGCCAGCCCATGGATCTGTACCCGCAGCCCTGACCGATGTTGAATGGCAGGATTGGTTAGCCGCAACACGTCTGGCAGTCCGTGAGGCCAAAGCGCTTAGTGGGCCAGATTTACCCCTGCATGTCGTTGGCTTCTCCAATGGCGGTGCGCTGGCAATGAAGTACACACTGGACTCAATGGATGACCCCAAACTAGCGAAACCTGCGCGGGTGATATTGATCTCGCCAATGATTGGTGTGACTAGCTTTGCGCGTTTTGCCGGTGTTGCTGGTTGGCCGGCTATCTTCCCCGCCTTTGCTAAAGCGGCTTGGTTGGGGATAGTGCCTGAGTTTAATCCTTTCAAATACAACTCATTCCCGGTCAATGCCGCGCGTCAGTCCTATTTGCTCACTTCTGTCTTGCAGCAGCAAATTGCGCGTGATGCCAGAAACAATAAGATGGAAGAGTTGCCGCCAATTCTGACTTTCCAGTCATTAATGGACTCAACGGTTAGTACCCGAGCTGTTGTAACCGCACTCTACAATCACCTGCCGAAAAATGGCAGCGAAGTGGTGCTGTTTGATTTGAACCGCGCAGCCAGCTTCGGCCCGTTACTGAGAACATCTTCTTATACCGCGCTGGCTCGTTTATTGCCGCCGCCGCCACGTAATTACAGTGCAACCGTGATTACCAATGTTTCGCCACAAAGTAATGAGACATTGGCGATAACCACACTGGCAGGTGAAACCAACGAGACTTCAGTGCCAACTGGTTTGATCTATCCGCCGGATATCTTCTCGTTGTCTCACGTTGCATTACCATTCCCAATGAGTGATTCACTGTATGGTCGCTACCCTGATCCGCGTGACCAATACGGTATCAGTTTGGGGACCTTTGCCGCGCGGGGTGAGCGTGCGGTGCTGGTGGTCGGATTGGATTCATTGATGCGCATTTCGTCCAACCCGTTCTATCCGTATATGTTGCAGCGGATAGACGACAAGATAGAGACGCCCGCTCAGTAAGATCGCCTTTGAAGCCTCCAAAATTGGGGGCTTTTTCATAATGAGTGCCATACTTTCAAGTTGTACTTAGTCTTCATATTTATTGACCCTGAAAGGAAAGCACTATGTCTATCGAAAAAGTCGTGTACCGCGCTAAAGCTAAAGCCACCGGTGGTCGTGATGGCCGGGCAACATCCTCTGATGGCGTATTGGATGTGAAATTAGGTGTGCCTAAAGAGATGGGCGGCGCGGGTGGTGCGGTGACTAATCCAGAGCAACTGTTTGCTGCGGGTTACTCGGCCTGCTTCCTTGGCGCACTGAAATTCGTTGCATCAAAAGAGAAGGTCAAAATCCCTGACGATGCCAGCATTGAGGGTACTGTCGGTATTGGTGCCATTCCGACCGGCTTTGGCATTGAAGTTCAACTGGATATCAGCTTGCCGGGGATTGAGCGCACTGTTGCCGAAGATTTAGTGAAAAAGGCGCATGTTGTCTGCCCATACTCCAATGCAACTCGTGGCAATATTGATGTCACGTTAAATATCAAATAAGCCCCCTCAGAAGCCCATGGGAACTCTCTTGTGGGCTGTGTGTCGTTCTACTTTTCCCCTTAAGTCTCTTTTGTGCTGTTTTTGAGCACATCAGCCAATATGGTCTATATAGAGTTTGCGTTAGCTCGCGGACTGGTCCACTAATAGCCGCTAAGATAATTCTCACATTAAGATTCAATAGCCTGCTTATCGATATCATACTGAACCTGAAACGAGGTTCACTGTCTGATTGATTCAAGCCGCAAATAGTATCTTTGGAGACCTGGCGTTTTATGGACAGAGTGAAATCTTTATCGCAGCAAAGTATTTCTTTGTTGTTGGCTGTTTATATTGGAATTTTCCTGAATATCTCTGTCTTTTATCGTCGTTTTGACTCCTTTAGCCAAGGTATCCAAGGCATAAAAGTATTGACCGCTATTATCGAAGTGATGGCGATCATCCTCTTTACCTTTTTTGTTATGCGGGTGATATCACTCGGTGGCCGATGGTTTTATCGTGTGGTCGCGAGCTTATTGGTGCTAATTTCTGTTGCTGCCAGCTACTACATGACTTTTTTCAATGTGGTGATTGGCTATGGCATTGTGATTTCTGTATTAACCACGGATACCGACCTTTCGAAAGAGGTCATCGGGCTGCATTTTGTGGTCTGGATGGTACTGGTCAGTGCATTGCCGCTGCTACTTATCTGGAAAAACTCCCTACGACTCACCCTGCTTGAGCAATTTAAGACCCCCGGTCAGCGCATTAGGCCTGGTTTATTGATGATGGCGGCGGTGGCGTTGGTCTGGCTACCGCTTCGTTATCTGGATAATGTGCAGACGACCAATGAACAACTGAGAACGGTGGATTTACCGAGCTATGGAGGGGTGGTTGCTCACTCCTATTTGCCCTCTAACTGGTTGGCTGCATTGGGTTTATATGCGTATACGCAATATAACGAAAAGTATGATGCGGTTACGCTGTATAACCCGGCTGAGCATCATACTTATGTCGCACCCGCCGGTATTGATGAAACCTATGTCGTGTTTATCATTGGTGAGACGACCCGCTGGGATCATATGGGGCTGCTAGGTTATGCACGTGATACCACTCCTCGTTTAAGTAAAGAGAAGAATCTGGTCGCTTTCCGTGGCACATCCTGCGATACCTCCACCAAACTCTCGCTGCGCTGTATGTTTGTGCGCGAAGGTGGCGCGGAAGATAATCCGCAGCGCACTCTGAAAGAGCAAAATGTGTTCGCCGTCATGAAATCATTGGGTTTCACTTCTGAGCTGTTCGCCATGCAGAGTGAGATGTGGTTCTACAATAATGCGAACACTGATAACTATTCGTTCCGAGAATTGATTGCCTCAGAGAAACGTAATGATGATAAGCCGGTAGATGACATGCTGCTGGTTGATGAGTTGAAAGAGTCACTTGGGCGCTATCCCGAAGGTAAGCATTTGGTGATTCTGCATACCAAAGGCTCACACTATCTTTACTCCCAACGATACCCTCGTAGCTATGCCCGCTATCAGCCAGAATGTATGGGCGTGGATGACTTTTGTAGCAAACAACAACTGATAAATGCCTTTGATAACAGTGTGTTGTACACCGATTCGTTTATCGCCAATGTGATTGACCAAATGCGCGATAAGAAAGCATTGGTGTTCTATGCCGCTGACCATGGTGAGTCCATTGACGATAACTCCCACTTCCACGGCACTCCACGAGAAATGGCCCCGCCGGAGCAATTCCGCGTGCCATTGATGGTTTGGGCTTCAGACAAATTTTTGTCACAACCTGAGCACCTTGCTGCTTTTGAGCAACTGCAAGCAGAGCAGCGGGTAGGCAAAACACACCGCCATGTTGAACTGTTTGATTCTATTTTGGGCTGCTTAGGTTATACCTCCCCGGATGGTGGAATTAATGAGCAAAATAACTGGTGCAAGACTTCCGCCAGACATTCTCAGCCGATAATATAATCAATTAGCACGGTCATAATTGGTTCTGGCTCGATTTTTGACGCCAATCTCCCTTGACATAATAGGCTTGCGGTATACTACAGACTCAAACCATCACCGGTGGAGTTCTTGATGATTTACCGTGTTGTTTTTATTGATGATCATGACATTGTGCGCTCAGGGTTTGCTCAGCTACTCTCTCTGGAAGAGGATATTCAGGTGGTGGGGGAGTTCAACTCGGCAAAACAGGCTCGTGCTGGATTACCGAGTTTACAAGCCAATATCTGTATTTGTGATATCTCCATGCCCGATGAGAGTGGCTTAGATTTATTGCAGGATCTTCCGTCAGGACTTGGGGTCATTATGCTGTCGATGCATGACAGCCCGGCGCTGGTCGAGATGGCGTTAGAGCGCGGCGCGCGCGGGTTCCTCTCCAAACGTTGTAAACCGGAAGATCTGGTTTCAGCCGTCCGAGCCGTGGGTAGCGGCGGTGTCTATTTGATGCCGGAAATTGCTCAACAACTGGCGCGCATTGCCGTCGATCCCTTGACCCGCCGTGAGCGTGAAGTGGCGGTGTTGCTGGCGCAGGGGATGGAAGTACGCGAAATTGCAGAGTCGCTCGGCCTATCACCTAAAACCGTCCATGTGCATCGCGCTAACCTATTTGCCAAGTTGGGTGTCAGCAATAATGTGGAGCTGGCGAAGCAGGTTCTAAACCTATGATGCAGCGTTTGATCATGTCAGTCGCGCTGTTTTTTATCTATACCACGGCAACTTTCTGCTTATGGTCAATCGGGACTCAACTGGTTGATCGGCCCTTACAGGCATTGCTGCTCTTCCCCTTTGGCCTGCGAATGGGCATTTTATTGCAAAGCCCACGTCAGTACTGGCCGGGTATTCTGCTGGGTGACGCACTACTGTGGTGGCTATTAACCGATCAGTTTGGTTATGTCTATCTATTGTGGTACGCGATCCCCTTCCTACTGGCGACCACCTTATTGGCCGTTTTTGCTTCCCCCTGGTTATTACGCCATCAGAAAAATAGCAGCGAATGGCAATGGCCTTTGATGCAAGGCGCGGTGATCCTGGCTGCCGCCTTGATACAGGCATTGGGGTGGCAAATCGCGAGTCAACAGGGGGCAATGGCGCTATTGCTGGGGCTGGTTGGTGGCTTTACTATCGCGCCTACCTGCTTGTTATTGTGGCACTATTTTGCACGCCAGATCTGGTTACCCTTAGAGCCGGGGCTGATTCATAAACCGATTAATCTGCGTTTGCAGCATATCATGTGGTATCTGCTGCTATTTGCGTTAAGTATCTGGTTGCAGTATCAAGTCACCGAAACGGATTTGCACCTGTTTGCGCCATTCTGCCTGGCGATCCCGATTGTCTTTATGTCTTACCGCTATGGCTGGCAAGGGGGCGCGGTGGCGACACTGCTAAATAGTGTTGTGCTATTGATCAACACGCCGGCGCAATTGGACTCCCATCGTGACCTGCTACTGTCACTGCTTGCGCAGAGTCTGATCGGCTTATTGTTGGGGGCGGGCATTCAGCGCCAGCGAGAATTGAATCAACAACTGCAGGTTCGCTTGAATGAAAATCGTGAGTTAGCGAAAGCATTAGTGGTGGCGGAAGAGCACGCCCGCCGTGATGTAGCACGAGAGCTGCATGATGAAGTGGGGCAGACCGTGACTGTGATTCGTACTCAAGCCAGTATTATCAGGCGCTTGACCACGGAGCCGCCAGCGCTGACCAGCGCCGAGATGATAGAGACACTGGCACTGCGGGTCTATGATGGCGTCCATGATGTGTTAGCTAAATTATGGCCAGCGGCCTTGAATAACTTGCCGTTATCGGCGGCAGTTGCGGCATTGATGCGTGAACTGATCCCGCAAGACCAATCCGTCGTGGGGGTATTGAATTGGCAGTTGGATGATCATCCGATAGACGAGACGCTGAAAATCACGCTATACCGCATCTGTCAGGAGGGGGTGACCAACGCCTATCGCCATGGAGCCGCCAGCCGGATTGAGATTAATGCACGGCAGGATAACCAGAAAATATATCTGACGATTCGTGATAATGGAAAAGGTATCGATTTGGCCACTTTAACGCCGGGGTATGGGCTACGTGGTATGCAATCACGAGTGAGTGCGCTGGGGGGCAGCTTTAGCCTGAGTGTCGATCAGGGCACCTGTTTAAATGTGATCCTTCCCACAGTTTCATCGCCAGCTAATGAAAACTAGGAAATATTCTCGGATGCGACGGGAGTTTCTCTGATGGGGTTCGCGCGCGCGCGCATCATGATGATGGCACTTGTAAAAATATCCTGAGGTTCAACATGTGGTCTTTCCTCAAAAGCCGCGATAACGTACCGCCAGTAACGAATCAAACACAAATTGATTCCTCTTATAAATATTGGCGCATTCAATTAATGTGGACGATGTATATCGGCTACGCTGCATTCTATTTTACCCGCAAAAGTTTCACCTTCATCATGCCCGCCATGCTTAGTGATCTGGGCCTCACGATGTCGGATGTTGGGATCTTAGGTACACTGTTTTATATCACCTATGGCTGCTCTAAATTTATCTCTGGCATGATAAGTGACCGCTCAAACCCGCGCTACTTTATGGGCATTGGGCTGGTCATGACCGGAATTATCAATATCCTGTTTGGCATGAGTTCGTCACTCTTGGTATTTGGTGCGCTGTGGATCCTTAATGCGTTCTTCCAGGGCTGGGGTTGGCCGCCATGTTCCAAAATTTTAACCAGCTGGTATTCACGCTCAGAGCGCGGTGGTTGGTGGGCCGTCTGGAATACATCCCATAATTTTGGCGGGGCATTAATCCCACTGTTAGTCGGTTTTATCTCTCTGCATTTTAGCTGGCGCTACGGCATGATTATTCCCGGTATTATTGGTGTAGTGATTGGTTTGCTGATGTGTTGGCGCTTGCGCGATAAGCCAAGCACCATGGGGCTGCCGAGTGTCGGTAAGTGGCGCAATGATGCTATGGAGCTGGTGCAGGAGTCAGAGGGCCAGGGGTTATCGAATAAAGAGATAGTGAAGCGCTATGTGTTAACCAATAAATATATCTGGTTGCTGGCGGTATCCTATGTGCTGGTTTATATCGTTCGTACTGCAATTAATGACTGGGGAAACCTCTATTTAACGCAAGAGAAAGGTTACTCATTGATGACCGCCAACTCAGCAATTTCATTATTTGAAGTGGGCGGGTTTATTGGCTCGCTGGTGGCGGGCTGGGGTTCTGATAAGTGGTTTCGCGGTAATCGTGGGCCAATGAACCTGATTTTCGCCATTGGTATTTTCCTCTCTGTCGCGTCGTTGTGGATTATGCCGGGGGTCAGTTATGTTTTGCAGGCGGGCTGTTTCTTCGCCATTGGTTTCTTTATTTTTGGCCCGCAGATGCTGATTGGCATGGCTGCCGCAGAATGCTCACATAAAGACGCAGCAGGTGCCGCCACCGGCTTTGTTGGCTTATTTGCATACTTAGGTGCGGCTTTATCTGGCTACCCTATTGCCAGGGTAATGGAGATTTGGCACTGGAATGGCTTCTTTGTGGTGATTTCCGTTGCCGCCTGCTTATCTGCTTTCTTCTTGCTGCCATTCCTGCGGGCGCAGTCGCCGCAGCTAAAACCTGTGGAAGCTTGATTTAAGCTCGAAGTGATGCTGTTTTGACCGCGGGTGATGATATAAGCAACAGTCGCCAGCGGGGTGTTAAAAAGTGATTGACGCTCTAGGATCGTAGCAGTAAGATGCGCCCCAATTCGGCGAGTAGCGCAGCTTGGTAGCGCAACTGGTTTGGGACCAGTGGGTCGGAGGTTCGAATCCTCTCTCGCCGACCAAATTTAAGAACCCTGACAGAAATGTCAGGGTTTTTTTGTTTTTATTGCCCGTTATTTTCAACCCGTTGCGGAATAAAAATTATAATATCGTCACCGCTTTATCACCTGCATAATAGCAACTTGTCGGCATGTGTCTTGGGAAGTGATAATTATTGGTTAGGATTAATCTCTCGAAAAATAATCTACTTGTGGCTTTTTAAAACGAATAGGATCACCAAAATGTCACTTAAATAAAATAATAATATAGCCTGGAATTCACTATTTAAGGCCCGTGTTGTTACAGGTCCTTATTCCTATAATAAAGGTTATTTCAATTATGAATATAATAAAAAATAATCGAGTAATGAGATGTGTAATATTCTATTTTGTACCGATAGTCGCGCTGGCTTTTTCAATTGAAATTAAGGCCAATTTAGTCAGGCAAGATCAGCCGGTAACAGATGCCCTATTTCCTATTGAGGAGGGGTGTTTTGCTATTAAATCTATTGAATTAACGGGGGTGAATGAATTTCCTAATGGGACGAAGCTAAAAAAAATAGCGCAGGATGCATATGGGCGCTGTTTAGGTGAGCAGGGTATTGGTATTTTAACCAACCAATTAATGAATCAGCTCATTGCTGATGGCTATCTCACCTCAACATTAGTCATACCGGAACCGCGCCTTGATAGCGGAACTTTATATATCACGCTGATACCGGGGCGGATTAATAATATTGTATATGAAGCAACCAATGATAGTTATGCACAATTAAATACGATCTTTCCCAGTAAATCGGGGGATTTACTCAATTTGCGCCATCTTGAGCAGGGGCTGGATAATTTACAGCGTTTACCAACAGTAAGCGCTACTATGGATGTGGCGATAAATCGTGACGATTTAAGCAGTGATATTATTATTAGACGCCAGCAATCTCGTTTTTTTCGTGCGAATGCTTTTTTAGATGATGCAGGGAATAATGTTTTTGGTCGTTATCGCATAGGCGGAGCGCTATATCTTGATAACCCATTCTCATTAAGCGATATGGCTTATTTCTCTGCCAGTCGAGACTTTGATCATTACGATGATAAAGGTCATAATTACTTTTCTCTGCACTATTCTGTACCTTACGGTAATTGGTTGCTGAGTATGACTGGCAGTCGGGGGAGTCGCTATCAATCTTTGCTATTCGCAGAGAGTGCCTTTAAATACCAAACACGGTGGCAGGCCCTGGATATGCAAATTCAACGATTAGTGATGCGAGGCTATAATTATAAGACTGTAGCTAACACAGGAGTATTAATTCGTAATACTAACCGTTTTTTTGGTGATATTGAACTGGGCGTTCAACGACTTAATACCATAGACTGGCAGCTAGGATTACAATATTTATATTATGGCCATTGGGGGACGTTCAATGGAGGGGTGACCTATCAGCAAGGTACTAATTGGTTTAGTGCACGTCCAGCGCCAGGGCTTAATGGGGAGGCAACAGTCAGGTTGATTAATACCAATGCTTCACTGGATATCCCGTTTCAACTGGGTGAGCAACGTTTTCATTATCAACCAATTTTCAGTCAACAATACACCCGCTCAAATCTCACGATACAGGATAATTTTTTAATTGGTGGGCGAGGTTCAGTTCGTGGGTTTAATGAGGGGAGCGGACTGGCTGATTCTGGTGGTTGGTACTTAAGAAATGAAGTCGCCTGGTATAGTCCGGTGGCCAGTCTGCAACTGTATGCCGGTATTGATTATGGTCAAGTCGTTGAAATAAATAAGCCGCTATTTTCTGGTCATTCTCTCGCAGGTGCTGCAAGTGGTTTACGTGGAAAATATCACCAGATTGGTTATGATTTTTATTTTGCTATACCTTTAATTAAGCCTGCCAGTTTCTCCGCAGATTCTTTGGTATCTGGTTTCACTATTAGTTGGCAATATTAGCTTTTTATTTGTGGTCACTTAATTTTTAGCTTGAGATGTTATTTGTCTTGTCAGCTACTATTCTTATACATAAATTAAGTAAGGACTTTCAATGAGAGAAGTAAGTGTGAATTTACATAAAATATACTATGGAGTTCTCCTTTTATTTTACGCACCGATCTTTTCATATGCTGAGATCATTGTTGATAAAAATGCGCCTAAAAATAACCAACCTGATTTGCTCTATCATATAGAAAAGAAGAAAATGTGTAAAATACAAAATGCATATTGCCAGGGCGGAAAGAAGACTATTATTAATATTCAAACGCCAGATATAGAAGGAGTATCACATAACAAGTATGTAAAGTTTAATGCAAATAGAGGTAATGGCTATGATAAAGTAATATTTAATAATATTTTACCATCAGAAGAGAATGGAAATTCAAACTTAATCAACGGTGAGGCCGTGGTTATATTAAATGAAATAACTTCAATGAATAAAAGTCAGCTTGATACTCTTTTGGTCGTTGCCGGACAGTCGGCTGATCTTGTTATTGCCAATCCTGCGGGAATAAGTTGTAACGGTTGTCGTTTCGTGAATACAGATTATGTTACGTTAACAACCGGGGTTCCTGCATTTAAAGGTGATAAGTTTGCTGGTTTCAATGTTCATCAAGGCGATATATATATTGGAGGAGAGGGTTTGCAACATAATGAGTCTGTGGATAATTATTTGGACTTGTTTTCTGACTCACTGAAAGTTGATGGTAAAATAGAGACGATCGATCTATTATCCATCATTGGAAAGAATGCGATAACTTTTAAGGGCGGTAAAAAATTATGGCTAATATCACTGGCGGGGTTATTCTATGATGCTGAAAATAAAATAGGTATGGACGTCGGTAAATTAGGTGGAATGTATGCCAATAAAATTCATATCATAGCGAAGAGAAGTGGCAGCAGTAATCAAGGAGAGATTATCGCTGATAAGGTGGTCAACATAGATTCTGACGCCTTTATTAGTAATGTCTCAGGGAAGATAGAAAGTCCTAAAATAAAGTTAAAAAGTACAGGGTTAATAGATAATAGTAAAGGTCGGATAAAAAGTGAAAGACAGGGAAGAGATTACGATCCCAAAGAAAAATTCGGTATAAGAATAAAAGGAGGGGCGATTAGGAATCATGAAGGCAGAATTTATGCCAATAGTGGCCATGTTTCTATGGAGGCAAGTAACATATTTTTTAATAACCATGGTGAAATTAGAACACTAAGCACCTCAGGCCCGGCAGATATTAAGATCAAAGCCAAGAATATAAATAACATTAATGGTGGTGTTATTAGCTCTGATAGTATCAAGATCAATACCAACGCTTTTAAAAATCATCATGGTAGAGTCGTCAGCGTATTTGATCAAATAGACCTATACTATAAAACGCTAAATAGTGGTAAAGGGATTATCAATGGTGGCTTAGGGGTAAGTAAAGTAATTAAGCCTTAGTGGTGGATTTAGCGGCACTCCCAGATTATTTACCGGGCTATCGGCGGTGAACCGCGATTTTACTGGGCGGCTTAAATCATCTTTTTTGATGATTGGCAGGGGCGATCAGGAGTCTGGCACTGATTTGGGGCACTGTTGTAGTGCGCTTCTTGTCGAGCCAGTATTAATTGTTAACGGAGTCGCGCTACCGTGCGGGACGGCTCTTTTTTAACAGCACGCAAGATGTTTAAGATTATGGCTGTATGTGACAAGATTCGCGTCACTTATCGGCTGCCATAGCAGCATTTCCTCCTGTTTTCTGTCGAAATTATAAAAAAATCTGAACGGATAAGCATCATTTAGCAACAAAGTTTTTCGGTTTGTCTCTGGGTATTACCACTGCTTTATTTTAATTGCCCAGTTAATCCCGCTGGTAAAGTGCTGCTAGCATAAATTTTCATGCTGAGAATGTTAACGAGAAGTTTTTTTTATGTTTGCATGCTGTTTCGCATTGTCCTGATAAATCCTTTCAAACCGTATTGACGTTGCCACCAAGTGTTGCCAAATTGGTAACCTCAGGGGGAGTAATCGAGTGCAGTTTGGGTCATTCCACGCGTCCAAAATTGCTGTTGCGATGATATTTATCCAACATCTCAATCCCGCATCCCTGCGGCTAATGGGCCAAAACGGTACAGACCACGGACGAAAAAATTATAGGGTCTGGCCGTACACACAACACACATCACCATAATGGAGCACAAGCGATGACGATTTCCTTGGGAAAAACAGGGATACTGAAATTCGGTATTGGGCTAATTGCACTGACCGTGGCGGCCAGTGTACAAGCGAAAACATTAGTATATTGTTCTGAGGGTTCTCCGGAAGGTTTCAACCCGCAGCTATTTACTTCGGGCACGACGTATGACGCAAGTTCCGTTCCTATCTACAACCGTCTGGTTGAATTCAAACTCGGTACAACCGAAATTGAACCCGGTCTGGCTGAGAAGTGGGAAGTCAGTGAAGATGGTAAGAGCTACACCTTCCATCTGCGCAAAGGTGTGAAGTGGCAAGATAACAAGGAGTTTAAGCCGACTCGCGACTTCAACGCTGATGATGTGATCTACTCCTTCATGCGTCAGAAAGATGATAAACACCCGTACCATAAAGTCTCTGGCGGCAGCTATGAGTACTTCCAGGGCATGGGGATGGGTGATTTGATCACCAATATCGTTAAAGTTGATGACAACACTGTTCGCTTCGAACTGGCCCGTCCGGAATCACCATTCCTGGCTGACCTGGCGATGGACTTCGCGTCAATTCTGTCTGCTGAATATGCGAACAACATGCTGAAAGCCGGCACACCGGAAAAAGTCGATTTGAACCCAATCGGCACCGGCCCGTTCCAGTTGCAGCAGTACCAAAAAGACTCCCGCATCCTGTACAAAGCCTTTGATGGCTACTGGGGCACCAAACCAAAAATTGATCGTCTGGTCTTCTCTATTACGCCAGATGCGTCAGTTCGCTACGCTAAATTGCAGAAAAATGAGTGTCAGGTTATGCCGTACCCTAACCCGGCTGACATTGCTCGCATGAAAGAAGATAAAACTATCAACCTGATGGAGCAACCGGGCCTGAACGTCGGTTACCTCTCCTTCAACGTTGAGAAAAAACCACTGGATAACGTTAAGGTTCGCCAGGCGTTGACCATGGCGGTTAACAAACAAGCCATTATCGATGCGGTTTATCAGGGTGCAGGCCAGGCGGCCAAGAACCTGATCCCACCCACTATGTGGGGCTACAACGATGAGGTGAAAGATTACGCTTACGATCCTGCTAAAGCGAAAGAGTTGCTGAAAGAAGCTGGTCTGCCAGATGGTTTCGCCATTGACCTGTGGGCAATGCCAGTTCAACGTCCATACAACCCGAATGCGCGCCGTATGGCTGAAATGATCCAGTCTGACTGGGCGAAAGTGGGCGTGAAAGCCAAGATTGTGACCTACGAGTGGGGCGAATACCTCAAGCGTGCTAAAGATGGCGAGCATGAAACTGTGATGATGGGTTGGACCGGGGACAATGGGGACCCAGACAACTTCTTCGCCACCCTGTTCAGCTGTGATGCGGCAAAACAAGGTTCCAACTACTCCAAGTGGTGTTATAAGCCATTTGAAGAGGTGATCCAGCCAGCCCGTGCTGAGTCTGACCATGACAAACGTGTCGCGCTTTACAAACAAGCTCAGGTTGTGATGCATGATCAAGCGCCAGCGCTGATTGTTGCTCACTCAACCGTGTACGAGCCAGTGCGTAAAGAAGTGAAAGGTTATGTTGTCGATCCGTTGGGTAAACACCATTTCGAGAACGTGTCCCTGGATTAATTTTAACCTTGCAGATGACCGATGGGCGATCGCTCGTCGGTCTTTTCATTTAGGTTAAGACAGATACAGATGTGAGCCATATAACCTTCCCCAATAAGTGTCATTGTCGCAGAAATTTTGAGCATGGACAGCGCGCAAGCACCGGAGCGTACACGCAGTACGTGACGGTGGTGAGCACTGCCCTAGGTCAAAATGGCAAGTAAATAGCTTATTGGGAAGGTTTAATAAGCTGGGTTGCCCACGAGCAGCCTGGCATTCTACACAGAGAGTTCGGGATATGTTGCAGTTCATACTCCGACGTTTGGGGTTAGTTATCCCAACGTTTATCGGCATTACTTTGCTGACCTTTGCTTTTGTTCATATGATCCCGGGCGACCCGGTGACCATCATGGCTGGGGAACGCGGTATCTCCGCCGAGCGTCATGCTCAAATCATGGCGGAAATGGGGCTGGACAAGCCTCTCTACCAACAATACTTCCATTATGTGAATGGCGTATTACATGGCGACCTCGGCATCTCGCTAAAAAGCCGTATTGCCGTCTGGGAAGAGTTTGTCCCACGCTTTAAAGCCACGCTGGAACTTGGGATCTGCGCGATGCTGTTTGCTATCGCGGTCGGGATACCGGTTGGGGTGCTGGCGGCAGTCAAACGCGGCTCAATATTCGATCATACTGCGGTTGGGATCTCCCTCACTGGTTACTCGATGCCTATCTTCTGGTGGGGCATCATGCTGATCATGCTGGTTTCGGTGCAATGGAACCTCACCCCAGTCTCTGGGCGCGTCAGCGATACGGTGTTCTTGGATGACACTCTGCCACTCACCGGTTTTATGCTGATTGACACCCTAATCTGGGGTGAGCCGGGTGATTTCAAAGATGCGGTGATGCATATGATTTTACCGGCCATCGTCCTGGGCACTATCCCTCTGGCGGTTATCGTGCGCATGACCCGCTCCTCCATGCTGGAAGTGCTGGGTGAGGACTATATCCGCACTGCCCGGGCCAAGGGCCTGAGCCGGATGCGCGTAATTGTGGTTCATGCATTGCGCAATGCCTTGCTGCCGGTGGTGACGGTGATCGGCCTACAGGTCGGCACCATGCTGGCTGGGGCGATTCTGACGGAAACCATCTTCTCCTGGCCGGGATTGGGCCGCTGGTTGATGGATGCCCTGCAACGCCGCGACTACCCGGTAGTACAGGGCGGGGTATTGCTGGTCGCGATCATGATTATTTTAGTTAACTTGCTGGTAGATGTGCTCTATGGCGTAGTTAACCCGCGTATTCGTCACAAGAAATAAGGGGCGCAGAATGTCTCAACTTACTGAGTCGACAGTAAAAAGTGCGCCGAAGCCAATGACTCCCTTGCAGGAGTTTTGGCACTATTTCAAGCGCAACAAAGGGGCCGTGATTGGCCTGTTTTATATCATTATTATGCTGGTGATTGCCGCGGGTGCCACCTGGCTTGCCCCACACGGGCCAGCAGAGCAGTTCCGTGACGCACTATTGAAACCGCCGGTTTGGGAAGAGGGCGGCAGCTGGAAATTCCTGCTAGGCACTGATGATGTGGGCCGCGATGTTTTGTCCCGCTTGATGTATGGCGCACGACTCTCGCTGTTAGTCGGTTGTCTGGTAGTGGTGCTGTCGCTGGTGATGGGCGTCGTTTTCGGCTTACTGGCCGGTTACTTTGGCGGCATCGTTGATGCCATCATCATGCGTGTTGTCGATATCATGCTGGCCCTGCCAAGTTTGTTACTGGCGCTCGTTCTGGTAGCCGTGTTTGGGCCTTCGATTGTGAATGCCTCGTTGGCGCTCACCTTTGTCGCTCTACCGCATTATGTGCGCTTAACGCGCGCAGCGGTGCTGGTTGAGGTCAACCGCGACTACGTGACGGCCTCAAGAGTGGCCGGTGCGGGGGCTATGCGCCAAATGTTTATCAATATCTTGCCAAACTGCCTCGCGCCATTAATTGTGCAGGCCTCTCTCGGCTTCTCTAACGCCATTCTGGATATGGCGGCTCTCGGCTTCCTCGGCATGGGTGCGCAACCACCAACACCGGAATGGGGCACTATGCTCTCTGACGTGTTGCAGTTCGCCCAAAGCGCCTGGTGGGTCGTGACCTTCCCCGGTGTGGCGATCCTGCTAACGGTTCTGGCGTTTAACCTGATGGGGGACGGCCTGCGTGATGCTCTCGACCCCAAACTCAAGCAGTAACAGAGGTAGAGAGATGGCACTTTTAAATGTAGATAAATTGTCGGTGCACTTCGGTGACGAAGGTGCGCCGTTCAAGGCCGTAGACCGTATCAGTTACAGCATTGAGCAAGGTCAGGTGGTTGGGATTGTTGGTGAATCTGGCTCCGGTAAATCAGTCAGCTCACTGGCTATCATGGGGCTGATTGATTACCCCGGCAAAGTGATGGCCGATAAGCTGGAATTTAACGGCCGCGACCTGACCAAGATTTCTGAAAAAGAGCGGCGTCAGTTGGTGGGGTCGGAAGTTGCGATGATCTTCCAAGACCCGATGACCAGCCTTAACCCCTGCTATACCGTCGGTTTCCAGATTATGGAAGCGCTGAAGGTGCATCAGGGCGGCAACCGTAAAACCCGTTTTCAGCGGGCGGTGGATCTGCTCACACTGGTGGGTATTCCTGATCCCGCTTCGCGGTTGGATGTTTATCCGCATCAGCTCTCCGGTGGGATGAGCCAGCGGGTGATGATTGCCATGGCCATTGCCTGTCGGCCCAAGTTACTGATTGCCGATGAGCCGACAACCGCGCTGGACGTGACCATTCAGGCGCAAATTATTGAGCTGCTGCTGGAGTTACAGCAGCGTGAAAATATGGCGCTGTTGCTGATTACCCATGATCTGGCACTGGTTGCCGAGGCGGCACACCACATTATTGTGATGTATGCCGGCCAGGTGGTGGAAACCGGTAAATCATCGGAAATCTTCCGCGCACCGCGCCACCCATACACGCAGGCGTTGTTGCGCGCTTTACCGGAGTTTGCTCAGGATAAAGCGCGCTTGGCTTCCTTACCGGGTGTGGTGCCGGGTAAGTATGACCGCCCAGAGGGCTGCCTACTCAACCCACGCTGCCCGTATGCCAATGATCGTTGCCGCCGTGAAGAGCCTGAATTGCTGGGGCCAGCGGGGCGTCAGGTTAAATGCCATACACCGCTCGATGATGCGGGGAGGCCGACCCTATGAGCCAGAATAAAACTGAAATGAAACCAGAATCCCAAGCTGGCAAGCCACTGTTGCAGGCCATTGATCTGAAGAAATACTATCCGGTTAAAAAAGGTCTCTTTGCGCCGGAGCGCCTGGTTAAGGCACTTGATGGGGTGTCATTCACCTTAGAGCGTGGCAAAACCCTGGCGGTGGTCGGGGAGTCGGGCTGTGGTAAATCCACGTTGGGCCGCTTACTGACCATGATTGAGATCCCAACCGGTGGCGAGCTTTACTACCAAGGGCAGGATTTGCTCAAGCCGGATGAAAGTGCGGAAAAACTGCGCCGTCAGAAAATCCAGATTGTATTCCAGAACCCCTATGGTTCACTGAACCCACGCAAGAAAGTGGGGCAGATACTGGAAGAGCCGCTGCAAATCAATACCAAACTCAGCAGCAAAGAGCGCCGCGAGAAGACACTGGCGATGATGGCGAAGGTCGGCCTGAAAACCGAGCACTATGATCGCTATCCCCACATGTTTTCCGGTGGTCAGCGCCAGCGCATCGCGATTGCACGCGGCTTGATGCTGAATCCAGATGTGGTGATTGCTGATGAACCTGTTTCGGCGCTGGATGTATCCGTGCGGGCGCAGGTATTGAACCTGATGATGGATTTACAGCAGGAGTTGGGGCTGTCTTACGTCTTTATCTCCCATGATCTGTCTGTAGTTGAGCATATCGCTGATGAAGTGATGGTGATGTATCTGGGGCGTTGTGTTGAGAAGGGTAGCAAAGAGGCCATTTTTAATAATCCACGCCACCCCTATACGCAGGCATTGCTATCGGCAACACCGCGCCTGAATCCTGATATGCGCCGCGAGCGCATTAAGCTGACGGGCGAGTTACCTAGCCCGATGAACCCGCCACCGGGCTGTGCGTTCAATGCGCGCTGTCGTCGAGCTTTTGGTACTTGCACTCAGTTGCAGCCGCAACTAAAACAGTATGGTGACCAAATGGTGGCCTGTTTTGCAGTTGATCAGGATGAAGCTGAGCAAGCTAGCTAATCCGGCAACATCGCCATATTGATTTGCATGAAAAAACAACGTCAGAGTGAGAAATAGCACTCTGACGTTGTGATCCTGATAGGAAAACACTGAAACCCACGGTATTCTTCCCCTCCGGTTTAGTATCACCAGATAAAATCTGAAAGCGATCGAGTATACTCAGACAGAATCGACGGGTAGCCCCATGATGTGGCAACCACTTTTTTTATTCAGTCGGCATTGGCGGAGAGCGAGTTTGCGGGTAAGGCGTTCATTAACGATAAAACAGATGGCGGCAGTTGCGGTAGTTGCACTGGTGACTATCTGCATTTTTATCGTCCTTCAGTTATTCCACTTTGTGCAGCAGCGCAAGGATGACTATGCCAGGCAGTTGGAGAGCATCGCTTATTCGGTTCGCCAACCCCTGTCCGAAGCAATATTAAGTGTTGATGTCCCGCAAGCCAAAAAAATCCTCAATAGCCTGTTGCCGATTGGTATTCTCAGCCGTGCTGAAGTCATTTTGCCGAACCAAATTCAGGTGTTGCACGCCAATTTTCCCACGGAGCGGCCTGTTCCCCGCTGGGCTAAACGTATTTTTTCCCTGCCGGTAGAGATAACGCTACCGCTGTATGCGCTGGAGCGAGTCTCCGCCAATCCGCAACCACTGGCGCACTTAGTGTTGCAGGCTGACTCATATCGGATGTACCAGTTTATTCTCAGCGCGCTGTCAGCCATGCTCTCGACCTATCTGTTACTGGCATTAGTGCTTTCGGTCTCAATCGCCTGGTGTATTAATCGACTGATTATTCACCCGCTACGGGCGATGGCTAAAGAGCTGGAGAAAATTGGTCAGCAAGGTGTACTGCATCACCAACTCACCTTACCGGCCCACCATCAGGATGATGAGCTGGGGGTCTTGGTGCACAACTATAATCGTAACCAACAGTTATTGGCCGAAGCCTATTCGGATATGAGCCGTATCAGTACCCGCTTCCCGGTCACTGAACTGCCCAATCGTGTGCTGTTTAAGCAGTTGCTTGAACAGGAAATTAACGGCGGTATGCGGAGTGAAAAATTCCATCTGTTGGTGATTGGCATCGAAACCTTGCAAGAGGTTTCCGGCGTGATGAGTGAGGAACAACATCGCCAGCTGCTGCTGACGATGGCGCAGCGCCTTGAGCAATGTATCGATGAAAACAGCTTGTTGGCACAACTGAGTAAAACGGAATTTGCGGTACTGGCCCGAGGGATTAGTCGCCCCTTCCCTGCCATGCAACTGGCGCGACAAGTGATGCTGCAAATTACCCAGCCACTGCTTTTTGGCAATATCCAACTGCGGCCCAGTGCCAGTATTGGGATTGCCGAATACCAATCCCAAGATGAGACCGCCGAATCCCTGATGCGCAATGCCAGTACGGCGATGATGGCCGCTCACCATCAGGGGCGAAACCAGATTTTCGTGTTTGAACCGCATTTGATTGAGAAAACACAAAAGCGGCTGACACACGAAAATGACATCTTACAGGCGATTGAAAACCGCGATTTCACCCTCTTCTTACAGCCGCAATGGAACATGCAAGATCAGCGGGTTATCGGCGCTGAAGCGCTGTTACGTTGGCGTCAACCGGACGGTAGCTATCGCTCCCCTTCCGAGTTTGTCCTCGGGGCGGAAGAGGGGGGCATGATGATGCCGCTGGGTAACTGGGTGTTGGAGGAGTCGTGCCGCATTCTGGCAGACTGGAAGGCCCAAGGGATTACTTTGTCACTGGCGGTGAACATCTCCGGCTTGCAGGTACAAAGTGACCAATTTCTGCCGCATCTGCAAAACCTAATCAATCAGTATCAGATAGATCCGCGCCAGCTGTTGCTGGAAATAACCGAGACCGCCCGCATTCAGGATCTTGATGAAGCACTGAGGTTACTGCGCGAATTGCAAGGGCTTGGTTTATCCATCGCCTTGGATGACTTTGGTATGGGGTATTCAAGCCTACAATATCTCAACCACCTGAAAGGTCTGCCGATCAACATGATTAAGCTGGATAAGAGCTTTGTGAAGCACTTGCCAGAAGATGATGCCATGGCGCGTATTGTGAGTACCATCTCCGAGGTGCTGAAGCTGCGAGTGATGGCCGAAGGCGTCGAAACAGATGAGCAGCGCCAATGGTTGTTGAAGCACGGTATTCTGTGTGGGCAGGGTTTTTTATTTTCGCAGCCGTTACCACGTGAGGTGTTTGAGGCCCGCTATACCCTTCGTCCTTGACGCGGCAGCGTTGTTAGCTGCACTCGCGCGCCCGAATCACTGACTTGAGTCAGCTCATCGGGACTTACTCATTTGCTGCCTAGCTGTCACGCCAATGACTTTGGGTATCCACTTTCGCCTTGACGCAGCAGCGTTGTTAGCTGCACTCGCGCGCCCGAATCACTGACTTGAGTCAGCTCATCGGGACTTACTCATTTGCTGCCTAGCTGTCACGCCAATGACTTTGGGTATCCACTTTCGCCTTGACGCGGCAGCGTTGTTAGCTGCATTCGCGCGCCCGAATCACTGACTTGAGTCAGCTCATCGGGACTTACTCATTTGCTGCCTAGCTGTCACGCCAATGACTTTGGGTATCCACTTTCGCCTTGACGCGGCAGCGTTGTTAGCTGCATTCGCGCGCCCGAATCACTGATTTGAGTCAGCTCATCGGGACTTACTCATTTGCTGCCTAGCTGTCACGCCAATGACTTTGGGTATCCACTTTCGCCTTGACGCAGCAGCGTTGTTAGCTGCATTCGTGGCGGGTCTATCCTTATTGCGGTTAACTACTCAGTATTAATCGCTGGAATATGTAAAAATATCAGTCTTTTCGTCTAACAGATAAATGCCAAAATATTATCCTTTCCTATATTAAATAATATTTATATTTAAGTGAAAATACCTGCTGTCACGGGGAGTGACACATATTTTGACTGAGCCATTTCCTACAGAAACAAAGAGAATAATAGCGATTATATAAAAGTACTTAAAACTGATAATAATACCGATAAGAAAATATTGGACTGGAATCTATTTCCCTCATTTCAAGATGGTTACAATATTATTACCTGCCGCGTCAAGGATATTTACCTCTAAAATAATCCCATCAAAAATAGCGTCAATCCCTTGCTACATCTGCGATATAACAGAAAATCACAGTGATAAAACATTGACTAAAACTATTTACTTTGAACCTTGTCACATAAATTGATATTGAGTTGACTAATTTCAGACTATTAGCTATTGATCTCGGAACTTTATATCAAAATAAATAGAATGCTGTTCCATAACTGATTTTTGTGTTTTTTAGATGGATATGTTTTTATTAAAATAAGGTGACTGTAATGAATATTAAATTATTATCTCTGGCAGTAGCATCACTTATCAGCACTAGTGCAATCGCCGTGACTATTGACTATCGCCATGAAATGCAAGACCAAAGTGGCAACAGCCATAAAGACCGTTTATTAATGTCTCACCGCTTCGCTAATGGCTTTGGATTATCGCTAGAGGGCAAGTGGAAAGGCGCTCAAGATAAAGATAAAGCATTTAACGAAACAGTCAGTAATGGGACTGAAGTTGTCGCCAGCTATGTCTATAAAATTGATAAGACATTCTCTATTGAACCCGGATTCTCATTAGATTCAAGTTCTACAGCTAACAGCTATCGCCCTTACCTGCGCGGCAAGGCGAATATCATTGACGATCTCTCTGTTTCATTACGTTATCGTCCTTATTACAAACGCACCAGCGCCAATATTAATACAAAAAAAGACACGTCTGAAAATGGTTATAATTTGACGAGTGTTATCAGCTATAAACTCGCCAAAGATTATCAATTAGATTATGAAATTGACTATAAAAAAGCCAATAAAGCCGGTGTCATATTAGCGAATAAAGAGAGCTATGACTGGACTCACGACTTAAAATTAACTTACAAGTGGGATAAGAGTTGGTCGCCTTATATGGCGGTCGGTAATGTCTCTGGCAGTAAAGATACCAGCGAACGCCAGACTCGTTATCGCGTAGGGATAAAATACAGCTTCTGATTTATCACTGAAATCATCAGATTCTGATCTCTGGGGTCACACCTCACCATAACGATTTTTGACAGGTAAAAAAGTAATGAAAAAAAGAGCATTATTTTTGAGTATGGCTGCGCTGGCGACGTTATATATACCCGCCGGGCAAGCAGCAGATGCTGATCGCCTGACGGTGGTAAAGCAGTATGTCGATAATGTGTTGAGCAAAGCGTCGGATACTTATCACGGTGATAAGCCCAGCCCGTTACTGGCAGATGGTGTTGACCCCCGTACCGGACAGCAGTTGGAATGGATTTTCCCCGATGGCCGTCGGGCCGTGTTATCAAACTTCTCCGCGCAACAAAACCTGATGCGAGTCATGAGTGGTCTGAGCCAGTTGAGTGGCGATAATCGCTATCAACAGCGTGCTGAAGATATCGTCCGCTACCACTTCCAGAATTATCAAGACCCAAGTGGCTTACTCTACTGGGGCGGTCACCGTTTTGTTGATCTGAAAACACTGCAACCCGAAGGGCCGAGTGAAAAAGAGATGGTGCATGAGCTGAAAAATGCCTATCCCTACTATGACCTAATGTTCAGCGTCGACCGCGATGCCACCGCCCGCTTTATTCGTGGCTTCTGGAACGCCCATGTCTATGACTGGCGCATTCTTGAAACCAGCCGCCACGGTGAATATGGCAAGAAGATGGGGGAGTTGTGGGAGAGTAAATTCGAGCAACAGCCACCTTTCTTTGCCACCAAAGGGCTGAGTTTCCTCAATGCGGGTAATGACCTGATCTATTCAGCTTCACTGCTCTACAAACATCAGCAGGATCAAGGGGCATTGGTGTGGGCTAAGCGTCTGGCAGACCAATATGTGTTGCCCCGTGATGCTAAAACGGGTCTGGGGGTCTATCAGTTTACCCAAGCTCTGAAACGCGAAGAGCCAACGGATGATGCTGATACGCACTCCAAGTTTGGTGACCGCGCACAACGCCAGTTCGGGCCTGAGTTTGGCCCCAGCGCGCTGGAGGGCAATATGATGCTCAAAGGGCGTACCAGCACGCTTTACTCTGAAAATGCGCTGATGCAGTTGCAACTGGGTAAGGATTTGGGTGCTCAAGGGCAGGATTTACAGCAATGGACGGTAGATGGCCTAAAAGCGTTCGCCAAATATGCTTATAACGATCAGGACAATACTTTCCGTCCGATGATTGCCAATGGACAGGACTTATCAAATTACACGCTGCCACGTGATGGATATTACGGCAAAAAAGGCACGGTGATTAAGCCGTACAAAGCAGGTAACGAATTCCTGATCTCGTATGCTCGTGCCTACGCCATTGATAACGATCCGTTATTGTGGAAAGTGGCACGCGGTATTGCCAGTGATCAGGGGCTAGGTGATATTGGCACCGCTCCAGGTAAGGCGATGAAAATTAAGCTGGATACCACCAACAGTGATCCCTATGCCCTGTTTGCGTTGCTGGACCTCTACAATGCCAGTCAGGTTGCTGACTACCGGTTATTGGCAGAGAAAATCGGCGATAACATTATTAAAACCCGCTACATCAACGGCTTCTTTATGGCCTCTCCGGATCGTCAATATGCCGATGTCGATGCTATCGAGCCTTACGCTTTACTGGCGCTGGAAGCTTCACTGCGCAATAAGCCACAAGCCGTTGCCCCTTTCCTGAATGGTGCTGGCTTTACTGAGGGAGCTTACCGAATGGATGATGGTTCAGCGCGGATTTCAACCCGCGATAATGAGCTGTTCTTGCTCAATGTAGGTGAAAAGCTGCAACCGAACGGTCGTAAATAGTCCCAATGACGGCCCGTGCTGGGGTCGTTGTTGGGAAAAGTGCCGAGCAATGGCTTCCCAGGGTCTATCTGCTCGGCGCTTTTCCTCACGGGGCCAGTCATGGCCCCATCTTGAACAATCTCTAGCGCAACAAAGTGACTGCAACCGAGCTACTGCAACTGAGCGACAATCAGCGGCCAGCGGGCATCAAACTCTTGTGTTGGCCGATAGCGGAATTCAGAACGAACAAAGCGCGACAGCATCCCTTCACAAAAGGCTAGCAACTGTGTTGCCAGCAGAGCCTCATCATGGATAAAACCTTGCCCATCGCGCAGCTTTTTCTCGCGCAGAACCTGACGCAGTTGGACTTCAATACGCTCAAACAGCTGGTTAATCCGGCCTTGCAGGCGATCTTGTTCAAACATCAGTGCATGTCCAGTCATAATTCGGGTTAGCCCTGGGTTACGCTCCGCGAACCCTAATACCAGTAACAGGATCAAGCGGAGGCGATTGAACGTCTCTTTCTCATCTTGCAGAATCAAATTTATGCGGGACATCAAACTATCTTCAATAAACTCGATCAGGCTATCAAACATCCTCGTTTTACTGGGGAAATGCCGATAAAGCGCGGCTTCAGACACCCCCACATTGGCGGCGAGTTTGGCGGTAGTTATGCGTTGGCTACCATCGCTAGATTCCAGCATCTGCGCTAAAGCCTGCAAAATTTCCTCGCGCCTATTCCTTTTGGTATTTTCTTTTTCTGCCATGTCCGAGTAGACCCTTGCTAAAAATGACTTAATAACAAAAACCCCAATACCGGCCGCACTGGGTACCAAGCCCCGGCGGCTTATGTGATAGCTTTTTTACGGTATTGAGGTCTAGGGTAGGTTATTGGCGCCCAGAATGACCAAAACCACCAGTACCACGTTCACTCAGGTCAAAATCTTCAACCAGATTGAATTCTGCTTGTACAACAGGAACAAACACCATCTGGGCGATACGCTCACCGGGTTCGATAGTGAAAGGCTGCTGGCCACGGTTCCAGACTGACACCATCAACTGCCCCTGATAGTCGGAATCAATCAACCCAACCAGATTACCTAATACTACGCCGTGTTTATGTCCTAACCCAGAGCGAGGCAGAATCACTGCCGCCAGTGCGTTATCGGCGATATGTATTGCTAAACCTGTCGGTAATAATGTGGTTTGACCCGGCAGTAAATTCACTGATTCATCCAGACAGGCACGTAAATCTAGCCCAGCAGAACCTTCGGTTGCATAGGTTGGTAGCGGAAATTCATTGCCAACACGTGGGTCCAGAATTTTAATGTCGATTTTTTTCATCATAACGGCTGACAATCTCGTCTATTAAACGCTGACTGAGGAGGTGCTTATCGCTGAGCGGTAAACGTTTCTCTCCAGCCGGCCAAAAAAGGTGCAAGGCATTGGTATCACTGTTAAAACCATGCTCTGCGAGCGATACATCATTAGCGCAAATAAGATCCAGACTCTTTCGCGCTAGTTTTTGTCGCGCGTATTCTTCCACATTCTGGGTTTCGGCAGCAAATCCAACCACAAATGGACGATTTTTAGCCATTGAGGCTACCCCAGCCACAATGTCTGGGTTTTTCACTAACTTAAGGGTAATTTCATCGCCCTGCTTTTTTATTTTCTCGTCAGAAATTTGCTCAGCGCGGTAATCTGCTACCGCAGCACAAGAAATAAAAATATTCTGCTGGGCGGCTAAATTCTGAACGGCTTGCTGCATTTCAAGCGCACTGACAACATCAATACGGTCAACCCCTGCGGGCGTTGGGAGATTTACCGGCCCCGCAACTAACGTCACCTTCGCCCCTCTTGCGGCGGCTGCCTGCGCAATGGCGAATCCCATCTTGCCGGAACTTTGGTTGCTGATAAAGCGAACTGGATCAAGTGCTTCACGTGTTGGTCCTGCGGTAATCATGACACTCAAATGTTGCAGGTCTTGTTTTGCAGAAAAATGATCATGTGCCAGAGCGACGATTTCCAGCGGGTCTAACATTCTACCTGGCCCGATATCACCGCAAGCCTGACTGCCACTGTCAGGCCCCCACAATAGCACTCCACGGTTAGCGAGGGTCTGTAAGTTCGCTTGAGTTGCGGTGGCACGGTACATCTGTTGATTCATGGCGGGTACTGCCGCGACAGGTGCCGAAGTTGCCAGGCAAACCGTGGTCAGCAGGTCATTTGCCATGCCCGCAGCGACTCTGGCCAGCAAATCGGCAGTAGCGGGAGCCATAATCACTAAATCAGCCCATTTACCTAGCTCAATATGGCCCATAGCAGCTTCTGCCGCAGGATCGAGTAAATCATCAGAGACGGGATAACCCGAGACTGCCTGCAGTGTGAGTGGCGTAATGAACGCTTTGGCGGCAGCGGTCATCACCACCCGCACATCCGCGCCTCTATCACGTAAGCGGCGTACCAGCTCAGGTGATTTGTAGGCGGCGATACCGCCACTAATCCCGAGCACAATATGTTTGCCGGAGAGTCCCGTCATCATGATTGTCCGAATGAAAGCTGTAAGAGACGATATTTTAGCATAACAGCTGCGCAGATTAGCTATCAGGGCATCTCCTGATGCCATCAATCATCAAATTTGCGAGACGTTACGCATGCTGTTAATCATGGCGTCGCAGAGCATAAAACCTTCTGTCATGCTGTCCGCGCTGTTTGGGGATTACAGGAGCCAGGGGATGGATGAGTGGTATGGGCAGAGCGCCCCAAGAGAAAAATTACTAAAATATGGTGCCTCTGTGCTATCAGATGCCGAATTGCTCGCTCTTTTTCTGCGCACCGGTATTCCGGGGATGCATGTCATGAAGATGGCGGAATATTTGATTGAAACCTTCGGCTCGCTGCATGGGCTGATGTCTGCGGATTATCAGACGTTATGCGCCCAAAAGGGGATTGGCGCATCAAAATACAGTCAGATTCAGGCGATTGCGGAGCTGGCCAATCGCTGTTTTTCATCGCATTTGATGCAAGAAAGTGTCCTGCTTAATCCCGAGGTCACACAGCATTTTCTGCAAAATATTCTCTCTCACCGTGAGCGTGAGATTTTTTTAGTCATGTTTTTGGATAATCAGCATCGTGTTATTCGCCATGAAGAGATGTTTACTGGTACCATCAGCAGCGTTGAGGTCCATCCGAGAGAAATTGTGCGTGAAGCGCTGAAGGCGAATGCCGCCGCGCTGATTCTGGCGCATAATCACCCTTCGGGGCGAGCTGAACCGAGTCAAGCCGACCGTTTGATGACGCAGCAGGTGATAAAAGCCTGTTCATTATTAGATATTCGGGTACTCGATCATTTGGTAGTCGGTCGGGGTGAATGTGTCTCATTTGCTGAACGCGGATGGCTTTAGTGAAATAATAATTGATCCTTTTAGGATCTTTAGCTGTTCGGGACTTGAGCACTTACGCTTCAGAGCGTATACTACGCCACCTTTGAGAATCTTGGGTTTGGCGTGAAGAGCCTATCTCAGCAGGTTTATAACCTGGTGACAGGGGTTTCTGACCTGATGACAGTGAGTCTTCTCAGTGAATTTGCTGAGATGGGCTCTAAAGCCTGACGAGGCGGCCAAATCCTATACGAAGCTCGAGCTGATTTGATTTTTGGAGAATAGACATGTCCCGAGTCTGCCAAGTTACTGGCAAGCGCCCGGTGAGCGGTAACAACCGTTCCCACGCAATGAACGCGACCAAACGCCGTTTTCTGCCGAACCTTCACTCTCACCGTTTTTGGGTTGAGGGCGAGAAGCGCTTTGTAACTCTGCGTGTATCTGCTAAAGGTATGCGTGTTATTGATAAGAAGGGTATTGAAACGGTCTTGGCCGAACTTCGTACCCGCGGTGAGAAGTATTAAGGAACTGAATCATGGCTAAAGGTGTTCGCGAGAAGATCAAGCTGGTTTCTTCTGCTGGTACTGGTCACTTCTATACCACTACGAAGAACAAGCGTACTAAGCCGGAAAAATTGGAACTGAAGAAATTCGATCCAGTTGTCCGTCAACACGTGATCTACAAAGAAGCTAAAATTAAGTAATTTTAGTGGATTAAGAAAACCCGGCCTCGGCCGGGTTTTTTATTATATAAAGTACAGTGAGATACCACGAAGGGAGGATTGATGCCTGAATTACCAGAAGTTGAAACCAGCCGCCGCGGGATCGAACCCTATCTTGTCGGCCAGACGATTTTATATGCGGTGGTCAGAAATGCCCGCTTGCGCTGGCCGGTATCCGATGAAATTTTGGCACTTAGCGACCAGCCGGTACTGAGTGTTCGGCGTCGGGCTAAGTATTTACTGCTAGAACTCCCCACCGGCTGGATTATTGTGCATTTGGGGATGTCGGGCAGCTTACGCGTTTTGCCTGAAGAGACCGCAGCGGGAAAACATGATCATGTCGATTTGGTGATCAGCAATGGCAAAATATTGCGTTATACCGACCCACGCCGCTTTGGGGCCTGGTTATGGGCGACAGACCTTGAAACCAGTAACGTACTGGCACATTTAGGCCCAGAGCCGCTGAACGACGAATTTAACCCTCAATACTTGTTTGATAAATCACGTAATAAACGCACATTGGTTAAGCCGTGGTTGATGGATAACAAAGTGGTCGTTGGGGTTGGCAATATCTACGCCAGTGAATCTCTGTTTGCTGCCGGTATTTTGCCTGATCGTGCCGCTGGCTCCTTGACGCAAGCTGAGATTTCGCTACTGGTTGCAACGATAAAAGCGGTGTTATTGCACTCCATCGAGCAGGGTGGTACCACACTACGCGACTTTTTGCAGTCAGACGGTAAACCGGGTTACTTTGCGCAAGAGTTGCAGGTATATGGACGGGCGGGAGAGCCATGCCGCCGCTGTGGGCAACTGATTGAAATCGCGAAACATGGGCAGCGTAGCACCTTTTTTTGCCGCCACTGCCAAAATTAATTGCTTTGAATGAGCCGATGGTTAAGCCAGTTTAGCCAGCAGCGCCTTAGTTACTGGTGCTGGAAGGAAGGGGGTAATATCACCACCGTGGCGCGCCACTTCCTTTACCAGAGAAGAGGAGATAAACGACCATTTTTCTGATGGCATCAGAAATACACTCTCCAGTTTTGGCATCAAGTGGCGGTTCATATTTGCCAGTTGCCACTCATACTCGAAATCTGAGACCGAACGTAATCCCCGCACTAAAATATTCGCATTATTCTTTTTGGCAAACTCCGCCATCAGTTCACTGAACCCTAGCACTTCAACATTCTTAAGTGGCGCAGTCACTTGCTTTGCCAATGCGACCCGTTCGTCGAGGGTAAACATCGGTTTTTTGCTGGAACTGTCGGCGATAGCCAGAATCACATGGCTGAACATCATGGAGGCCCGTGTCACTAAGTCCAAATGCCCATTAGTCATTGGATCAAACGTCCCGGGATAGATGGCTTTAGTGGTCATGAATTCTCGCTTTTCTGATGTTGATGGCTCAATGCCCACAGGGCCGCATATTTATTAAAGGTATATTGTGCGTTTACCACCGCGAGCAAGAACCCCTGTTGACCATCGAGGAAACCGGCACGGAATAACCATGTCTTACAGAATGCCCCAAGAGTATGGCTAAGAATTGAAAAATAACTGCAACTTTTACCTTGTTGATAGCGTTGAGTCGCCCATGCTTCAGCGTAATTGAGCTGTTTACGTTGAAAAGTAAAGAAGTCGCGGCAAGTTAGATGCAGCAAATCGCCCGCCAACGGAATAACTTTGGCATAGCCACTGGCTAGTGATTCATGAACTAAATCGTCGTTGTAACGGAATTGGTGGTGCGGATATAACCGGGTGACTCTATCCGGATACCAGCCGCTATGGCGCATAAAGCGGCCTAAAAACAGATTCCGCCGTGCGCAGCTATAAACAGCGCCCTCTTCGGGGGCCAATAGCACGGTCTCAATTGCGGCTTTTAGCTCAGGGGTAACACGTTCATCAGCATCCAGCATCAGAATATAATCGCCACTGGCATATTGTTGGGCTAATTGCCGCTGTTTGCCATAACCTGGCCACTCCGTGTTGCTATGCACTTTAGCGCCATACTGCTGGGCCAGTGCGACGGTGTTATCTTCACTGCCTGAATCTAAGACGACTATTTCATCAGCCCAGCTAATGGATGCCAAACAATCTGCCAGCAGTGAGGCTTCATTCTTGGTAATCATCACAACTGACAGGCGTTTTTTTGCACTCATTAGTGGCTCCGTTGCGGTAGATAAGGCTCCAGCAAGTGTAATAGCCGTTGTAGTGCGCCCTGATTTTCATGCAGCACGTCAACCGCGTGGCGGCCATAATAGAGGCGGCAATCTTCATCAGTTAGCAGCATGGTTACCTCTTTCACCAGCGATAAGGTATCGGTGACGGTGATCAGCCCCTCAGCCTGTTCCAGCTTGGCACAGATATCTTTAAAGTTAAATGTATGTGGCCCCATCAGCACCGGTATTGCATGGGCCGCTGCCTCCAGCGGATTATGGCCACCACGTTCAACCAGACTACCGCCCACAAAGGCCAGATCGGCAATGCCGTACAACAGCATCAACTCACCCATGGTATCGCCAATCACGACCTGCGTACTGGTTGAGGGGATTTCGCCTTTGCTGCGTAATGTGTAACTCAGCCCTGCTTTCTGTGTCAGCTCGACCGCTTTCGGGAAGCGTTCAGGGTGCCGTGGCACCAAAATCAGCAGCAATGTTGGGAAGTGTTGCAATAATTGGCGGTGAGCTTCCAGCAAAATGGCTTCTTCGCCATCATGGGTACTGGTGGCAATCCATACCGGGCGATGCGCTGCCCATTGGCGGCGTAATGTCACCGCTCTGGCGGCTAATTCAGGGGTGACAGAAATATCAAATTTCAGGCTACCGGTTACTGTCAGTTGTGAGCGTCTGAGGCCCAGCTCGATGAAACGATCACCATCTTCTTGATTTTGTGCGGCGATTAGCGTGATGCGTTGCAGCATATTACGGATAAAACTGCCGATTTTTTTGTAGCCAGCGGCAGAGCGAGCAGATAGACGTGCATTGGCAATCACCAGCGGTATTTTACGGCGATGCAGTGCATTGATCAGGTTTGGCCACAGCTCTGTTTCCATAATAATGACCAGCTTAGGATTGACCTGATCTAAGAAGCGGTTCACCGAACCGGGAAGATCATAAGGCAGATAGACGTGGTGAACGTCTTTACCAAAAGCAGACTGGACCCGTTCGGAGCCAGTGGGGGTCATGGTGGTCACGGTAATGGGTAATGATGGATAGCGATGACGTAATGCCCTGACTAACGGAATCGCGGCCAGTGTCTCACCGACTGAAACTGAATGCAGCATGATGCCGCCAGCGACAACTTTACCGGCACAAAAACCATAACGTTCTCCCCAGCGCTTGCGATAAGCGGGGGCTTTACGGCTACGTAACAGCAACCGTAGCCAAATCAAAGGTTGAATAAGGTAGAGCAGTACCTGATATAAACGCAGCAACATTCTATCAATTTCATTTATATGGATTACTAATAATAATACCATATTTGTGCAAGAAAGGCTCTTTTCGGCTGGGCCAGGCTGATAGCCAGAATAGGGCCATGCCATTCATAAAAAGAATATAGAATTTTAACAATTTCAGTAAGTGAATGGACAAAAGTTGATTTAATAGATTTAGTAATGAGAATGGTTTTCATTAATGCCTGTGGGCGGTTAAAAATTTGGTGATAGGTGCTGTCAGTTCATTTTAGTGGCAGTTTTTTTACCTGACATTAGGCGTTAACTCAGTGAGTTGCTGTGGATTAATGAAATTTAAGTGTTATTGGGATTGTATTTCGTTCTTCATGCGTGAGCAGAGAAATTTAGATGGGATTATTCGTAATATGTGAGTGATTCTATTTTCTCAATGAGTTAAATAACCAATTAGCCATGTTTAACAATCATAAAGCTGATAACAATCGGCTCTGATAATTACCAGAGCCGATTGTTATTACAGAATAAATAGTGACTGGTGAAATTTTAAGCGTGTTTACGTGATGGGAAATAAGTAATTATTACTTATGAAATCAATGTTTCTAATCGCGTCATAATGGTTTCAGCAGTAATAGTATCCATACTTTTTTGCTCAGAAATAACGGCAATTTGATTTTCGCCATAGCCACCAATTAAGCCAGGGTCGGTCGGGCCGTACAGCGTAATATTGGGGCGACTGAGTGCGGCGGTTAGATGGCTAAGGCCAGTGTCAACGGACACCACTGCTTTTGCGCCCGCCAGCACTTCAGCCACCTGTTGGAGGCTGAGTTTAGGCAATACCTCAACATGAGGAGAGTGCTCCGCTAGCCGCAAAGCGCGCTGATACTCATGCTCTGCGCCCCAAGGTAATTTGATTTTTAGCCCCGTGGGGGCAATCAGATCAATGAGTTGCCGCCAGTGACTTTCGGGCCAGTGCTTACTGTCGCGAGTGGTTGCATGCAGGAAAACCAGATACTGACCGGCATCAGCGGGTAACTGGCTTAAAAATCGGGGCGCGATGGCGTAATCGCCATAACTTTCTGGCAGGTCATAACCCAGACTTTTGGCAAATAACTGGCGTGTGCGCTCCACCGCATGTTGCTTGGGGTCAATCTCATGGCGGCAGTTATAGAACCAACTGGCAAATGGCTCGCGAGCGCTTTTGCAATCCGGGCCATGCTTGACGCCCTTGGCGATGCGGGTAATTAGCGCAGCACTTTTAATCAGCCCCTGCGCATCGATCACCAAATCATAACTGCGCTGCTGCACAACACGTTTAAAATCACAGCGCTCCTGCCGAGTGTCAGTACCAAACCAGTTTTTGCGCCAACGGCGAATCGCCACTGGGATCACATTATCCACCGCCGGGTGCCAGGAGGGGATCTGGCTGAAACCCTCTTCGACCACCCAATCAAAGCGAATACCCGCAATGGCCTGCATGGCGTCTGTCAGCGCAGGTAATGCATGTAAAACGTCGCCCATTGAAGAGGTTTTAACGATCAATACGTGCATTAATCACCCTCTTTGGTGGAACATTTTTGCGCAGCGAGCTGCTTCTCAAGCGCATCCATCACTTGCTCTGGCTGGATATCAATCAAACTTTGATGATAGCCCTGTGCACTATCGCCTTTGCGCACTTTTTGATAGCCGGTAATCAGGCGAATGATGGTGGCTTTATCAGACAGTGGTGGGGTGAAATCTGGGCTGCTTGGGCCATATAAGGCGACCAATGGCTTATTTAATGCGGCGGCGACATGCATTAAACCGGAGTCATTGCTAACCACTGCGCTACAGGCTGCAATCAGCACGACGGCTTGTTCCAGCGATGTCTGGCCCGCCAGATTGAGGCAATATTCGCGCGAATCGTCGCCCAGAGAGTGGCGGATCTCCTCGCCAGCTTCGTTGTCTTTCGCTGAACCCAATAAGACGACTTGATAGCCCGCATCAATTAGTTTCTGCGCCAGCGCGGCGTAGTGATAGTGTGGCCAGCGTTTTGCTGGGCCAAACTCAGCACCGGGGCAGAACCCAATAATGGGTCGGTTATCGGTTAGATTAAATGACGCCGTGATTTCGGCGATCTCTTGGTCGCGAACCTGTAATTGCGGCCAGAGCAAAGGTTGCGGCAAATCAGCAGCCGACTGGACGCGTTCTTTATCATAGGCCAGCGCAACATAGCGCTGGACCATCATGGGGAAGGCCTCTTTATCCAGAATACGCATATCATTGAGCAAGAAATAGCGCATCTCGCCACGCCAGCCAATACGTTGCTTAATTCCTGAAAAGTAAGGTATTAGGGCAGATTTGAACGAATTTGGTAGAACATAGGCGCGATCATAGCCTGTTTCACGTAAAGCCAGCCCCAAGCGGCGGCGCTCCTCAAAAGCAAAAGCGCCATGCCCTAATGGCATTGGGATGGCGTGACGTACTTCCGGCATTCTGGCCAAAAGCGGACGGCACCACGCGGGGGCCATCACATCAATATCTGCTGCCGGATATTCGGCCTTCAGGGTGCGGTAAAGACTTTGCGACATCATCATATCGCCAACCCAAGAAGGGCCGATGACCAGTATTTTCATACCGTTTATCAATTCCTTGCAGCAAGTAATTTAGATCGGGCGATTGAGCCACGCCAGATATTCTTTGACGCCTTCAGCGACGGTTTTGAACGGCTTGTCATAACCGGCAGCACGCAAATGAGTGAGATCAGCTTGCGTGTATGCCTGATAGCGGCCTTTCAGTTTTTCTGGGAATTCAATGTACTCCACAGGCCCGCTTTGATGGAAATCCACCACCGCATCGGCGACAGCCTGGAAAGATTCAGCACGACCAGTACCGCAGTTGAAAATACCGGATACACCGTTTTGCCAGAACCACAGATTCACGTCAGCCACATCACCCACATAGATGAAATCGCGTTTGAAATTTTCACTGCCGGAGAACAACTTAGGATTTTCCCCTGCATTAATTTGGTTATTCAGGTGGAAAGCAACGCTGGCCATGCTGCCTTTATGGCTTTCACGTGGGCCATAAACGTTGAAATAACGGAAGCCACAAATCTGCGAATCAGCTTGCGGCAAGATCTCACGCACATACTGGTCGAATAAGAATTTGGAGTAACCATAAACATTAAGTGGTTGTTCGTACTGACGATCTTCGATGAAGTTATCAGTGCGCCCGCCGTAAGTAGCCGCAGAAGAGGCGTATAAGAATGGAATGCCGCGATCCAGGCAGAAGTGCAAGATATCTTTTGAATACTGATAGTTGTTATCCATCATATACTTGCCATCCCACTCGGTGGTGGAAGAGCAGGCACCTTCGTGGAAAATCGCGTCAATGTCACCCATATCGTCACCGGCAACAATACTGGCAACAAAATCTTCTTTATCCATGTAATCCGCGATATCCAGATCAACCAGATTGACGAATTTAGTGCCGTCTTTCAGGTTATCTACGACCAGAATATCTTTATAACCAATATTATTCAGTGCCTTAACAATATTGCTGCCAATGAAGCCGGCACCACCAGTGACGATAATCATCAGATTCACCCTTGTTAATTTGCCTGGTCGGGCACAATACCCGACACGCTAGTTGGCGTTATCATAACATTTCATCGGATAGCGCACAGCCGGAAGGGGGTTAATCTCTCGTTTTCTATGCTGCTTTAGGATTGTTCACCGTGATATGTGCTGCATTTTTTGCAATATAAGACAAGGTTACTCGTCAGTTCACTCGTCAGGCAGTAAAATGTCAGGCGAAACTGCCCATTCTGGAGATAACCCAATGTCCCTGCCTCGTGAGAGAAACCCGTTTTATCAGCAACTAGAACAACAACTCAAAACTACCCGTGCTGAAGGGTTGTATAAAAATGAACGGATCATCACTTCTGCCCAGCAAGCCGATATTTCTGTCGCTGATGGGAATCGCGTAATTAATTTCTGCGCCAATAACTATTTGGGCTTGGCAAACCACCCGCGACTGATTGCGGCGGCGAAAAAAGGCATGGATACTCATGGCTTTGGCATGGCCTCAGTGCGCTTTATCTGCGGCACTCAAGACACACACAAACAGCTTGAACAGAAGCTCGCCAGTTTCCTCGGCATGGAAGATGCCATTCTCTACTCCTCTTGCTTTGATGCCAATGGTGGTTTGTTCGAAACCTTACTGGGGCCAGAAGATGCCATTATTTCTGATGCGCTGAATCACGCTTCCATCATTGATGGAGTGCGGTTATGTAAAGCCAAGCGTTACCGCTATGCCAACAATGACATGAGCGAGCTGGAAGCACAGCTAAAACAAGCTAAAGCGGAGGGCGCGCGCCATATTATGATCGCCACTGACGGCGTGTTCTCCATGGACGGGGTGATCGCCAATCTGAAAGGCGTCTGTGATTTGGCAGATGAATATCAGGCATTGGTGATGGTCGATGACTCCCATGCGGTGGGCTTTGTCGGTGCTAATGGCCGTGGTACGCATGAATACTGCGAAGTGATGGGCCGCGTTGATATTATCACTGGTACTTTGGGTAAGGCGCTGGGCGGAGCATCAGGTGGTTACACCGCTGGTAGTAAAGAGGTGGTTGAGTGGTTGCGCCAGCGTTCGCGGCCCTATCTGTTCTCAAACTCATTAGCGCCAGCAATTGTTGCAGCTTCAATTGAAGTGTTATCGCTATTGGAGGATGGTGCTGAACTGCGCGATCGTCTATGGGCGAATGCCCGCTTATTCCGCGAGAAAATGAGTGCCGCCGGTTTCACCTTGGCCGGTGCTGACCACGCTATTATCCCAGTGATGCTGGGTGACGCGACATTGGCGCAAGAGTTTGCCAACGCGCTGCTGAAAGAGGGTATTTACGTCACCGGTTTCTTCTATCCGGTGGTGCCAAAAGGTCAGGCTCGCATCCGCACCCAGATGTCGGCAGACCACACGACAGAGCAGGTCGAGCGGGCTATCGAAGCCTTTGTGCGTATTGGTAAGCAACTTAACGTTATTGCGTAAGGAATGTCATGAAAGCACTGTCCAAGCTAAAAGCAGAAGAGGGTATTTGGATGACCGATGTGCCGCAGCCAGAGCTGGGCCACAACGACATCATGATCAAAATTCGCAAAACCGCTATCTGTGGCACTGATGTGCATATCTATAACTGGGATGAATGGTCGCAAAAAACCATCCCGGTGCCTATGGTGGTCGGCCATGAGTATGTGGGTGAAGTGGTCGCCATTGGTCAGGAAGTGAAAGGCTTTAATATTGGTGACCGGGTGTCTGGCGAAGGCCATATCACCTGCGGACATTGCCGTAACTGTCGTGGCGGTCGTACCCATTTGTGCCGCAATACAGTGGGTGTGGGCGTGAATCGCCCCGGCTCTTTTGCTGAGTTCCTGGTTATCCCGGCCTTTAATGCGTTCAAGATCCCAGACAATATTTCCGATGAGTTAGCCGCCATTTTTGACCCCTTCGGCAATGCCGTGCATACCGCCTTATCCTTTGATTTAGTGGGCGAAGATGTATTGGTTTCTGGCGCAGGCCCTATTGGTATCATGGCTGCTGCTGTCTGTAAGCATGTGGGCGCTCGCCATGTCGTTATCACTGACGTGAATGAGTACCGCTTGGATTTGGCGCGCAAAATGGGGGTAACGCGCGCGGTTAACGTCAGCAAAGAGAACCTGAATGATGTGATGGCAGAGCTGGGCATGACAGAAGGTTTTGATGTGGGCCTGGAGATGTCAGGTGCGCCGCCTGCATTCCGTTCATTACTTAACTCAATGAATCACGGCGGGCGTATTGCAATGCTGGGAATACCGCCTTCTGATATGTCGATCGACTGGAATCAGGTGATATTCAAGGGGCTGTTTATCAAAGGGATTTATGGCCGCGAGATGTTCGAAACCTGGTACAAAATGGCGGCATTGATTCAATCCGGCCTGGATTTAACTCCGATCATCACTCACCGTTTCTCCATTGATGAGTTCCAGGAGGGCTTTGATGCTATGCGTTCAGGTAAGTCGGGCAAGGTAGTATTAAGCTGGGACTAAAATAGCCTTCGGCCTTGCAGCCGCAGAGTTAAAAACGGGGCTGTCAGATAATGACAGCTCCGTTTTTTATTAGCCAATTACGGGTTATCCGTTTTTGGCTTCTCCACTTTTGGAATATCTATTTTTGGTGCATCTACTTTTGGTTCATCAACCGGCGCGATGGGTGCTGACGAGGTAAAATAGCGCTGAATAAAGCTTACAGCCGGACTTTGCATCAAGCTCTCGCCAATGACGCTAAACATCCTGCCGGCGTAGATTTTCTCAGGCACATAGCTGGCTTTCGCACTGCACTGCTTGATGGCTTTCAGGCGATCATTTTTCGCCGGTTCGCGCGGTTTTGACTTGCCCGGTGAGACCGTGCCACTGCCACTATTATTGTTTACCGGTTCATTCAGCAGTGCGCTAGGTCTGACCAATACAATGTCAGACGGCAACTGAGGCAACATCTGTTGCAGCACTTTAATGGTAGCGGGATGGGGATGCCCGATAGCAATGGCGGAGCCATTTCGGCGCGCCAGTTCTACTGCGCGGTTAAACTGCTGGCGGATCGCGGCTTCATTTTGTGAGTCATCCAGAAAGACTTTGCGCTTAATCACTTTGACGCCAGTGCCTTCGGCGGCTCTGCTGGCTTGACTATTGCCGATGGTCACACTGTCGAGGAAATAGAGCTGATAGTGTTCCAGCGCCTGCATCACTCTCTGCATACCCGGCAAACTGGAGGTCATCGCGCTGCCCATATGGTTATTCATCCCCTTCGCATAAGGGACATTACTCACCGCCTGGCGGATGATGCGCTGGATCTCTTCGCTACTCATTGATGGCTGCAATGTATCGCGCTCCAATGGCTGCTTGCTCAGGGGGGCCATGGGCAGGTGAATCAGAATTTCACGCCCTTGATTATGGGCTTTGACAGCCATCTCTCGGGCGTAGGGGGCATTAGGCAGGATAGCGACTGAAATAGGCAGCGGCATCTGCAACACCTTGTTTTCATTCTGGGGGCGATAACCAAAGTCATCAATCACGATTGAAAGTTTGCCCGCCTGTGCGGCGTTGGCGATCACGAGGGTGCTGACGATGATAAATAGGCGTGCGTTGAAATAGCGCAATAGGTGGTGCTCCCTAACGTTGTTCTCTATCTTCCTAACCAAGGTTGTGGGTTAACAGCTTGCCCCTGACGGCGAATTTCGAAATAGAGTGATGGCTCACCCTGACCGCCGCTGGTGCCAACAAGTGCTATCGGCTGACCGGCTTTCACTTGAGCACCGACATTGACCAGCGCACTCTGGTTGTAGCCGTATAGACTCATATCCCCTTTGCCGTGCTCGACCACCACGACCAGCCCATAGCCTTGTAGCCAGTCTGCCAGCAGCACTCGTCCATCTGCTATCGCTTTGACTTCGCTGCCCTCTGGCGCGGAGATAACCATACCTTTCCAGCGAAGTTCCCCTTGCAAGGATTCACCGAAGCGATGGGTCACGTTACCTCGTACCGGCCAGACAGCTTGACCACCTGGGCGACCGAGACCACCGGTTCGTGCCATTAATGAGCGCTCACTTTCACTCGGCTTATAGCTCGAGCCGGTTTTCTTGGCTTGTTGCTCTTTGGCTTTCACCTGTTCACGCACGCGGGCGGCTTCTTTCGCTTCCCGCTCAGCACGGGCTTTGGCTTCCCGCTCTGCTTTAGCTATCTGATCGCGCAAACGTGATTCGTTCAGTTTTAACTCCGCCAGACCCTGCTGATCTTTTTCCAGCGAAGCTTCCAGTGAGGTTAGGGTTTTTTTGCGTGCAGTGCGCGCCTGCTCCAGCTTCTGTTGCTGGTTTTTTTGTTCATCTAGCAGTGATTTTTGCTGATTTTGCTTCTGTTCTAGCGTCTTTTTCTCAGCCGAGAGATCCGCGCGGGTCTGTTGCAGCTCCTCAATGGATTTTTGTCGGGCTTCATTGAGATAACTGAAATAGGCCAAAATACGCTCACTACGCTGACTCTCTTCACCACTTAAAATAAGCTGTAAACCACTGTGCTGGCCTTGCTTAAAGGCGGCATCAAGTTGTTTAGACAGTATATTTTGTTGCTGAGATTGTTGGCTTTGCAATTTGGCAATTGAAGCGGTGAGACTGGCGATCTCTTTGTCTAGTGTGGTCAGAGTACCTTGGGTGTCACGCAGGCTACGACTGGCCTGGGCAATGGTATTCTCCTGCTGTTTCAGCTGATCCAGCAATGAACTGCGTTGCTGTTTTTGTTGCTGAACACTTTTTTCTTTCTCGGCGATATCCTGCTGCAGTGTTTTCAGCTGGTTTTTGTTCTCTGCTGTTTTCGCGGTCGCAGGGGCATCGGCAGCACTGACGGATAATGGCAATAGCAATACGCCAGCGCAAAAAACGCTGGCGTACAGTGCTGACCACGGACGACGGACAAACTTATTTGGCAACAGAGAAATTGACTCTTTGCTGCCAGTAATAACGTCGGCCGGGGCCATTGGTATCGTGAATGTCGCTTTTTCCTTCATAACGAAGGATTATTCCACGATGAACAGCGGCTTACCAGTCATCTCTTGCGGGATTTCCATTTCCATCAGTGACAGCATGGTTGGCGCGATATCAGAGAGTTTACCGCCTTCAACCGCTTTAACCCCTTTATTGCCGACATAAATTAGTGGCACCGGCAGGCTGGTATGGGCAGTGTGCGCCTGGCCGGTTGCCGGGTCGCGCATCTGCTCAGCATTGCCGTGGTCAGCGGTGATCAGCAATTGACCGTCAGCGGCTTTTACCGCAGCAACCACTTGCTCAATGCAATTATCCAGTGTTTCTACTGCTTTCACCGCAGCATCATAATCGCCGGTATGGCCGACCATATCGCCATTTGGATAGTTACAAATGATCACATCATATTTGCCGCTGCCGATAGCCGCGACCAGTTTTTCAGTCAGTTCTGCTGAACTCATTTCAGGTTGCAGGTCATAAGTCGCCACTTTCGGCGAGTTAATCAAAATGCGGTCTTCACCTTTAAACGGCTCTTCAACGCCGCCGTTATAGAAGAAAGTCACGTGAGCATATTTCTCAGTTTCAGAAATGCGCAACTGAGTTTTGTCATGCTTCATCAACCACTCACCGAAGGTATTCTCCAGTGATGCTGGTGGGTAAGCGCAGGCGACTTTGATGTCCGCAGCATACTCTGTCAACATGACGAAATCGCCGAAGTTAACCACTTTATCGCGTTTGAAGCCGTCGAAATCGGCATTAACAAAGGCGCGGGTAATTTGACGGGCGCGGTCAGCACGGAAGTTCATGAAGATTAATGCATCGCCATCATTCATGGTGGCATCAGCTTCACCTGCCGCTTGAATCACGGTCGGCTTAACAAATTCATCATTTTCATTGCGGGCGTAGGCGGCTTGCAGGCCAGCGACGGCGTTATCTGCGATGAATTCGCCTTTTGCTTGCGTCATCAAATCGTAGGCCAGCTGCACACGATCCCAGCGGTTATCACGGTCCATGGCGTAGTAACGACCAATAATCGACGCGATGCGGCCTTTACCCAATGCTGCAAACTGCTCAGTGAATCGTTTCAGCGACGGCTCAGCACTACGCGGCGGGGTGTCACGGCCATCGAGGAAAGCATGTAGGTAGATGGCGGTCGCGCCGCGTTTGGCGGCTAACTCAACCATGGCACGAATGTGCTCTTCGTGGCTATGAACGCCGCCAGCAGAGAGCAGACCCATGATATGAACCGCTTTACCGGCTTTAACCGCTTTATCAATGGCGGCGGTCAGGGTCTGGTTGGTGAAAAAGTCACCCTCTTTGATCTCTTTGTCGAGGCGGGTCAAGTCCTGATAGACAATACGGCCAGCGCCCAGATTGACGTGACCCACTTCAGAGTTACCCATTTGACCATCGGGCAGGCCGACATCCAGACCTGAGGCGGCGATCAATGTGTGAGGTTGTTGCTGCCATAAACGGTCCATAACCGGCGTTTTGGCATTCAGAATGGCATTATCCTGCTGTTCTTCGCGGTGACCGTAGCCATCCAGAATAGTCAGAACCAGTGGTTTTTTAGTGCTCGACATTGCATAACCTCTTTCTTGTTCTATTGGGTATATATGTAGCTATTGGGGATATATGTTGAAAGGCGGTAATTTACTATAAAACCGGTTAAAAATAGCCCAAAGAGATCAACATTGGTGCGGGGTTTTGCGTAAAAAACACTATTTAGGCGACAAAACTTCCCGAGACTGCTCGCAGTTTCTGCAATAGCGCTTGCATATTGGCTGTATTTGCCGCATCGCGCAGGTATACTCTGTGGCCTTGAATATTATCCCCTAACTAACGGGAGTTTTTACCCCCATGTTGCAAGAGATTATGCAATTCATTAGCCAGCATCCAGTTTTGAGTCTGGCCTGGGTGGCGTTACTTGTCGCCGTAATTTTCACCACCTTCAAAAGTTCTCTCTCCAAAGTGAAAGAGATAACCCGTGGTGAAGCGACGCGTCTGATTAACAAAGAAGATGCGGTTGTGGTTGATGTCCGCACACGTGATGACTATCGCAAAGGTCATATTGCCAGTTCCCTTAATTTGCTTCCGAGCGACATTAAAAACGGTAACCTGGCTGAGTTGGAAAAGCACAAAGCACAGCCTATTATTGTAGTTTGTGCCACAGGAACCACCTCCCGCGCTTCTGCTGAGTTGCTGAATAAAGCCGGTTTTGAACGAGTCTATACCTTGAAAGAGGGTATCTCCGGCTGGAGTGGCGAGAATCTGCCACTGGCGCGCGGCAAGTAATTACGATACAAATTTTGCTATATCAATAAATTGTAAAATTAACTGAGGTGTATCCATGGCGAAGATTGAGATTTATACCAAAGCAACCTGCCCGTTCTGTCACCGTGCCAAGGCACTGCTGAACAGTAAAGGTGCCGCTTTCCATGAAATCGCAATTGATAATGAGCCGGCCAAACGTGAAGAGATGATTGCTCGTAGCGGGCGGACGACGGTGCCTCAGATATTTATTGATGGGCAGCATATCGGTGGCTGTGATGATTTACACGCCCTGGATGCGCGCGGTGGGCTAGACCCGCTGCTTTAACTCGTCAGTGGGCCACAGTCATTAATTGAAAGAGCCCACGGCGGCAGTGCTGTTTAATAAGGACGTCTAACTTTAGGGTATCTATACACATGTCAGAGCAAAACAACACCGAAATGGCTTTTCAGATCCAACGTATCTACACCAAGGATATCTCCTTCGAGGCACCTAATGCTCCGCAGGTTTTCCAGCAGGATTGGCAGCCAGAAGTTAAACTTGATCTTGATACTGCTTCCAGTCAGCTGGCTGAAGATGTGTATGAAGTGGTACTGCGTGTTACGGTAACTGCCTCTTTAGGCGAAGAAACTGCATTCCTGTGTGAAGTTCAGCAAGGCGGTATCTTCTCCATCGCAGGTATCGACGGCACCCAACTGGCCCATTGCTTAGGTGCATACTGCCCGAACATTCTGTTCCCGTATGCTCGCGAATGCATCACCAGCCTGGTTTCTCGCGGTACTTTCCCACAGCTGAATCTGGCACCGGTTAACTTTGATGCCCTGTTCATGAACTATCTGCAACAGCAGGCTGAAGGCGAAGGTGCAGAACAACGTCAGGATGCCTGATGAACACCACCCATGCTTCAATGACTGTCATCGGTGCCGGATCTTACGGCACCGCATTAGCCATTACGCTAGCGCGTAATGGCCATCAAGTTGTGTTATGGGGTCATGACCCTAAGCACATTCAGCTGCTGCAACACGACCGCTGTAACCAGGCTTTCCTGCCCGATGTCCCTTTCCCTGATACTTTGCTGCTGGAGACGGATCTGGCACGTGCGCTGGCAGCCAGCCGTGATGTGTTGGTCGTTGTGCCGAGCCATGTTTTTGGGGCGGTGTTGCACCAGTTGAAACCGCATTTACGCAAAGATGCACGCATTGTCTGGGCCACCAAAGGGCTTGAGGCCGAAACCGGGCGCTTGCTACAAGATGTCGCGCGGGAAGTGTTGGGTGAGAGCATCCCGCTAGCTGTTGTCTCCGGCCCCACCTTTGCCAAAGAGCTAGCCGCCGGCTTACCGACCGCGATCGCATTGGCCTCAACCGATGCGAGGTTCAGCGAAGATTTGCAACAGCTGTTGCACTGTGGCAAAAGTTTCCGGGTGTACAGCAATCCTGATTTTATCGGGGTGCAGCTGGGGGGCGCGGTTAAAAACGTGATTGCGATTGGTGCGGGGATGTCCGATGGCATTGGCTTTGGCGCGAATGCCCGTACTGCGCTGATCACCCGTGGCTTGGCTGAAATGACCCGTCTGGGTTCTGCATTGGGCGCGGATCCCTCCACCTTTATGGGCATGGCAGGATTAGGTGATTTGGTGCTAACCTGCACTGATAACCAATCCCGTAACCGCCGATTTGGCATCATGCTGGGTCAGGGATTAGGGGTACAAGAAGCACAGGACAGCATTGGTCAAGTGGTTGAAGGTTACCGCAACACCAAGGAAGTTCTGGCATTGGCACAGCGTCATGGTGTAGAGATGCCAATAACCGAACAGATTTATCAGGTGTTGTATTGCCACAAAAATGCCCGTGAAGCGGCATTGACTCTGTTGGGGCGGACCAAAAAAGATGAAAAAAGCGGCATTTAGCCAATGAGGTTATTTGCCTGCAATAAGTTCTGGGCTGAAATAAAATAATAACGATATATCCAACGTCACTGGGGTTGTGGCCTCAGGGAGTTAGGGTATCAGTTGCTTCGGCCGTTCCCCGAAGTGACCTGTTTATGGGCAGGAGTATGCAATGTCGTCAGAAGAGTTAGAGCTGGTCTGGAGTAGCATTAAATCAGAAGCCAGAGCGCTGGCTGAGTGTGAACCAATGCTGGCAAGTTTTTTTCACGCGACATTATTGAAGCATGAAAATTTAGGCAGTGCGCTGAGCTATATTCTGGCAAATAAACTGGCTAATCCAATCATGCCTGCGATTGCCATTCGTGAGGTGGTAGAGGATGCCTATCGCGCGGATGAACAGATGATTGTCTCCGCTGCTCGCGATATTTTGGCTGTACGCTTGCGTGACCCCGCTGTTGATAAATACTCCACGCCGCTGCTGTATCTTAAAGGCTTCCACGCGTTACAGGCATACCGTATCGGGCATTGGCTGTGGGCGAAAGATCGTAAAGCGCTGGCAATTTATCTACAAAATCAAGTGTCTGTCGCTTTTGGTGTGGATATCCACCCTGCGGCGACCATTGGTTGTGGCATTATGTTAGACCACGCCACCGGTATTGTCATTGGTGAAACCGCCGTCGTTGAGAATGATGTCTCCATCCTGCAATCCGTTACCCTCGGCGGTACCGGCAAAACCAGTGGTGACCGCCATCCAAAGATCCGCGAAGGTGTGATGATTGGTGCTGGCGCGAAAATTCTGGGGAATATTGAAGTCGGGCGTGGTGCCAAAATTGGCGCTGGGTCAGTGGTGTTACAATCCGTCCCCGCACATACCACCGCCGCTGGCGTGCCTGCGCGTATCGTGGGTAAACCAGAGAGCGATAAACCTTCGTTGGATATGGATCAGCATTTCAATGGGGCTGGGCATGGTTTTGAGTACGGCGACGGTATCTGACTATCAGAAACGGTGAGGACAGACGGAAGAGTAAAGCGTCCGCGCCATGGACGGCGCGGCTCGAGCTATCAGGGGTGATTTTACGGCGTCTTTACGATCCGCCTGTTCTCTCCGCTGCTGGCACTTTGTCAATAATCCCAACTACTCTTTCAGTAACGCACCCGGATAACCCAACTGCCGCCAGGCCTCATACACCACCACTGACACGGCATTTGACAGATTCATGCTGCGGCTATCGGCTTGCATCGGAATTCTGATTTTCTGCTGAGCGGGCAACACATCCAGAACCCTAGCGGGTAAACCTCGGGTTTCAGGGCCAAACAGCAGGTAATCATTAGCCTGATAGCTGACGGCGCTGTGGGCGGGTGTCCCTTTGGTGGTCAAGGCAAATAAGCGGGCGGGTGTTGCCCCGGCAGATTGTGCGCCATCAAGTTTTTCACTATCCAAAAATGCTTGGTAATCATGGTGATGCTTGATACTGGCAAACTCATGATAATCAAGACCCGCACGGCGTAAGCGTTTGTCATCCCAGGTGAAACCCAAAGGTTTAATCAGATGAAGTTGGCAGCCGGTATTCGCACATAACCGGATGATATTACCGGTATTGGGCGGGATTTCGGGTTCAAATAAAACGATATTAAGCATATGTCCCCCAATAATGAGGGGCGCAGGATATCAGAATCCCCCTCTCAGTGCAGCGGTTGCCAATGCCGGTGTCGTAAAACAAAAATTTAATAGCAAGGAGCGGAGAGTGCCGATAGCGGTTATTTTATATGTTGGCCGCCACAGTCAGTACTCATGGGGGATGTATCATGACATCAGCTAAAGGATCGATCGGCAGTGCGCAGGACCCACGCTGGGCCGCCATTGTGACTCGCGATAAAGCCGCCGATGGGCAGTTCATTTATGCGGTGAAAACCACCGGTATCTATTGTCGCCCCTCTTGCCCATCTCGTCAGGCTAAAGCCGAACACATTGAATTCTTTGCTGATAATCACGCCGCCGAGCTTGCGGGCTATCGGCCTTGTAAACGTTGTCAGCCGACTCAGTTACCGCTGGCGTTGCAGCATGCAGAGAAAATCAGTCAGGCGTGCCGCTTAATTGAGCAAGCGGAAGTGCCGCTGAAGCTGGCTGAACTGGCCGCTGAACTAAATCTCAGCGCTTTTCATTTTCATCGGCTGTTTAAGGCCATAACCGGACTGACCCCCAAGGGGTATGCCAATGCGACGCGAAGTGCCCGTGTCCGCACTCAATTGGCCGGGGGAGGCTCAGTGACCGATGCTATTTTTGATGCTGGTTATAACGCTAATGGTCGATTTTATGCGCAGTCAAATCAGCTATTGGGGATGACGCCGACCCGTTATCGTCAGGGGGGACGTGATGTTACGTTGCGCTTTGCCGTTGGTGAAAGCTCCCTTGGCGCGATTTTGATGGCGAAAAGTGAGCTGGGTATCTGCGCGATTTTATTAGGTGACTCACCCGCACCATTGGTGCAGCAGTTGCAGGATAAATTTCCGCAGGCGGAGTTAATTGGTGGTGATGCCGAGTTTGAGCAGTGGTTCGCACAGGTGGTGGGGTTGGTTGAGGCGCCCAGGTTCGGCCTTGATCTGCCGCTGGATATTCAGGGTACCGCTTTTCAGCAGCGGGTTTGGCAGGCGCTGCGAGAGATTCCGGTCGGTGAAACCGCCAGTTATGCCGATATTGCCGCTAAGATTGGTTCACCCAAAGCCATGCGTGCCGTTGCGGGTGCTTGCGCGGCCAATATGTTGGCCGTCGCTATTCCTTGTCACCGAGTCATTCGCCAGGATGGTGCATTATCAGGTTATCGTTGGGGTGTTGAACGTAAGAAACAGTTACTGGCAAAAGAGGGCGCGGTGGTGATAGCCAGTGATCTGCCCGATCTAAAATGATCGGGCAGCAAGGTTTATGCTCAAGCCATTGGCGTGGCAGCTCACAGCGTTGCCACTTCAAATGTGAAGGGCAGTTAAGCTTTCAGAGGATGCAGCGGCAACCAAAGTATCAGCCGCAGGCCACCTAATGGACTGTCCTCTGCCCGCACCCAACCGCGATGCTGATTGACGGCGGTTTCAACTATCGCCAGCCCTAAGCCAGTCCCGCCTGATTCGCGATCTCGGGCTTCATCAGTGCGATAGAATGGCCGGAATATCTGTTCACGATCATCTGCGCTGACCCCTGGCCCATCATCATCAACAATGATAGTGACACCATGATTATCCGAGCTGAATGCCACCGCAATGTGGTGATGGGAATAGCGCAGCGCATTACGCACGATATTCTCTAGCGCACTGTCAAGGGCCGCTGGGTTGCCAAATAGGGTCCATGGCCCTGGTGGTGATGTCACCTCCAGCGTCTTACCCATTTGGTCAGCCTCGAATTGCGCATCTTCCAGCACGTCAGACCATAAATCATTGGCTTTAATCGGCTCGCGGTGTAGCTCGTTTTTGTGCTGACTGCGAGATAGCACCAGTAAATCATTGATCATGCTATCTAACCGTTGCGCCTCCATTTCGATACGCTCTAACTCTTTCCCTTCACCATGGCGGCGGCGCATCAGCGCAGTGGCCAGTTGCAAGCGGGTTAGCGGGGTGCGTAGCTCATGGGAGATATCAGAAATGAGCCGTTGTTGGGCCACCACCATCCGATCAAGCGCACTGATCATTTGATTGAAACTGGCCCCGGTTGCCAAAAATTCTTGCGGCCCGGATTCCAATTCAGGGTGCTGCTTCAGGTTACCTCGCGCGACATCGTCGGCGGCATTTTTCAGCTTACGCGCTGGTTTCGCCAGGCTCCAGGCTAGCCACAGTAGCAACGGCGAACTGATCAGCATGGTGGCAATCAAGAGCAGCAGCGGGCGGTCAAACATCAAATTGATAAAATCAGATTGTGGGCTGCTGGCTGGACGCAGCAGGTAGAGCTGATAGTTATCTTCCCCATCACGGATAGAGAAGGGGCCGACCATCTCGACGCGGCCATATTTTTTCTTTTTCGGCTGATCTGAGTTATCTGACTGGCCGATAAAATTACGCACCATTTGCATTTCGTGGCGCTGGGCACCAATGACTCGCCCCTCGGTGGTCACCAACACCAAATGCTGACCCGGCGGCGCCCACTTCTCAATGGCGCGATAAAGCCTGCGCCACCACATCAGATCATTGGCAGGATCACTGGCCAGTTCAGCTTCAATATGTTGCTCCAGCATCGTTCCCTGACGCTGTTCGCTGTCGAGCAAGGTGGTCATTTGACGCGAATCAAGCTTTGGTACCATCAGCACTAGCATCAATACCAGTGCTAAGGTAAACCAGAAAATAGCAAAAATTCGCGTCGTTAAACTGTTGATCATGTTTCGGATACCATCAGATACCCGCGACCACGTAGGGTTTTAAACCACGGCAACCCATCTTTGCGATCCGGCAACTTACGGCGCAAGTTTGAAATGTGCATATCAATGGCGCGGTCAAAAGGCGTCAACCGCTTCCCTAGAACTTCCTGGCTGAGATGCTCGCGTGAGACAACCTGACCGAGGTGCTGGGCCAGTAGGTAGAGCAAGGTAAATTCAGTACCGGTGAGTTCCAGCGATTGGCCTTCAAAGCTGGCCTCCTGACGGCCTGGATTCAGTTGCAGGCAATCAACTTCCAGTGTCGGGGCACCCTGATCGACATTTTGCTGCTGTTCGCTCCAGTTAGAGCGGCGCAAGATGGCGCGAATACGTGCCACCAGCTCGCGGTCATTAAAGGGTTTTGCCAGATAATCATCCGCGCCTAACTCAAGGCCAAGCACCCGATCCAATTCACTGCCACGGGCAGTCAGCATAATCACTGGTGTCTGGTGATGTTGACGCAGCTCTTTCAGTGTTTCGATGCCGTTCTTACGTGGCATCATAATATCAAGTAATAACAAGTCGATAGAGCTGTCCAGCAGGTTCAATGCTTGTTCGCCATCATAGGCAACCACAACATTAAAGCCCTCCATTTCCAGCAACTCTTTCAATAGTGACGTCAATTCACGGTCATCATCAACTAATAGGATCTTATGCATGTTTATTTCTCCTCTTGACGCAAAATACGTTAACAATTACCGGTATTCCATGACTTTACTTAGCTTTACATGCCCTGACTCCAGTTTTACATCCACTGACGCATGTTTGCAGCCGGGCCGATAGACTGCTTCTCAATGAATCGCATAGCAGCAAACCGCTTAGCAGATAGAAACCAGGAGTTAAATGATGCGTAAAGTAACTAAAGTAACAACGTTAATCATGGCGTCAATGTTAGTTCTCGGCTCTCACGCCGCCTTCGCCGCTGATAAGACCGAAGCCGCAGATGGCTGGTGCCACGGTGACGGTGCGATGATGAATAAGAAAGACGGTCGTGGCCACCATAACATGTTTGACGGTGTGAATCTGACTGAGCAGCAGCGCCAGCAAATGCGTGACCTGATGCGCCAGTCTCGCCAGGGTCAACCTCGCCTTGATGTTGCTGACCGTGAAGCAATGCACAAGCTGGTTACCGCCGATAAATTCGACGAAGCCGCGGTAAGAGCACAAGCCGAGAAGATGTCCAAAGACCAGGTTGAACGCCAGGTCGAAATGGCCAAAGTTCGTAACCAAATGTACAACTTGCTCACACCAGAGCAAAAAGCTGCCCTGAATCAAAAGCACCAGCAGCGCATTGAGAAAATGCAGCAGGCGCCAGCAGCACAACCCTCTTCTGCCCAGAAGTAAGTAGTACCAAGTAATACCCTGTTTTCCTTGCCATAGACACCATCCCTGTCTTTCGCCCTCCATGATGGAGGGCTTTTTTTTGTGTCACCCCCGCCACCTGAAGTGCTCGCTTGTTACCTGACTGCAACTCAAATTATTTAGGGTATATACTAATAAGCCCTGAATATTATTCGGAATGAGTTATGGACCCGCAATATGCGCGACTGGTTAAAGCTGCTGCGCTCAGTGCGACGGTGTTGGCCTCAATTTTACTGATTATTAAAATCTTTGCTTGGTGGCATACCGGATCGGTGAGTCTGTTGGCTGCGCTAGTTGACTCACTGGTAGATCTCGCGGCCTCGCTGACAAACCTTTTCGTGGTGCGCTACTCACTGCAACCTGCTGATGAAGAACATACTTTTGGTCATGGCAAAGCTGAATCACTGGCGGCGTTGGCGCAAAGCATGTTCATTTCCGGTTCGGCGCTATTCCTGTTTCTGACCGGTTTCCAGCATTTAGCCTCACCGGAGCCGTTGCAAGATCTTGGTGTCGGTATCTGGGTAACGTTAATTGCACTATTCAGTACACTGATATTAGTCACTTTTCAGCGTTGGGTGGTACGAAAAACCCACAGTCAGGCGATTCGCGCTGATATGTTGCACTATCAATCTGACGTCATGATGAATGGTGCTATTCTTATTGCGTTGGCATTAAGTTGGTATGGTTTTCATCGCGCGGATGCTCTGTTTGCCTTGGGTATTGGGGGCTATATTCTCTATAGTGCGCTGCGTATGGGCTATGAAGCGGTGCAATCCTTACTGGATCGTGCCTTGCCTGATAATGAGCGGCAGGAAATAATCGATATTGTGATGTCATGGCCGGGTGTGATTGGCGCTCATGATTTGCGTACCCGTCAATCGGGGCCAACACGCTTTATTCAGCTGCACCTCGAGATGGAAGATAGGGTGCCGTTGATGGAGGCGCATCTTTTAGCTGAGCAAGTTGAGCGTGCATTGCTACACCGTTTTCCCGGTGCTGATGTCCTTATCCATCAAGATCCCTGCTCTGTGGTGCCGAAAGAGCGTCATGCGCATTGGGAACTATAATTACTGAATTAATAATTGCTTAATTAACGATAAGTAAACCGTGGTGACATTATGGTTCGGTTATGAAGAAAATACCGCCAAATGGCATGACTTGAATCAATTCAGCTTGGTCTTTTTGCTATAATATCCGATATTAAGCTCATAAAGCTGATTTTCTGTACTCTTCACCTGTGCAAGACATAAATCAGCAGACAACGAATTTTAAAAAATCGCATCTACAAGTTCAGAGGTAGTCATGGTCAAGAAAATCGGTGTACTAACAAGCGGCGGTGATGCGCCAGGTATGAACGCAGCCATTCGTGGGGTGGTTCGTGCTGCTTTGTCAGCAGGATTGGAAGTTTATGGTATTGAAGATGGCTACCTTGGCTTGCATGAAAATCGCATGAGGAAACTGGATCGCTATAGCGTGTCAGATATGATTAACCGTGGCGGTACTTTCCTCGGTTCTGCGCGTTTCCCTGAATTTCGTGATCCAGCTGTGCGTAAAGTTGCCCTTAAGAATATGGAAGACCGTGGTATTGATGGCCTGGTGGTTATCGGCGGTGACGGTTCTTATGCGGGTGCAGATTTGTTGACCAAAGAGGGTGGTATTCACTGTGTGGGTTTACCGGGCACCATCGATAACGATGTGGCCGGTACTGACTACACCATCGGTTTCTTCACCGCACTGGAAACTGTGGTTGAAGCGATTGACCGCCTGCGTGATACCTCTTCCTCACATCAGCGCATCTCTATCGTTGAAGTGATGGGCCGCTATTGCGGTGATTTGACCTTGGCCGCTGCTATTGCCGGGGGCTGCGAGTTTATCGCTATCCCTGAAGTTGAATTTAAACGTGAAGATTTAGTGGCTGAAATCAAAGCGGGCATCGCGAAAGGTAAGAAGCACGCTATCGTGGCGATTACTGAAAAGTTGGATGATATTGATTCGCTGGCTAAATACATCGAGAAAGAGACTGGCCGTGAAACTCGTGGCACGGTGTTGGGTCATATCCAACGCGGCGGTGCGCCAGTGGCTTATGACCGTATTCTGGCTTCCCGTATGGGGTCTTATGCGGTTGATCTGCTGTTGCAGGATCATGATTTCACCCAAGGCGGCTTCTGCGTCGGTATACAGAACGAGAAAATGGTGCATGAATTAATCTCCGTTTGTATCGCGCCAGAGAACAAGAAAAGTAAATTCAAAGAAGATTGGTACAACACTGCGAAAAAACTGTTCTAAAACAGTTTATTGCATGGTCACAGAGCCTCCGCTTGCGGGGGCTTTTTGCATGTGTGCCGGGCATGCTCAGCAGCTCGGGGGTGAAAGTCCCCTGTCCAGCCTGATGGTGGCGAAGGACTAGTGAAGCGCAAGGGCGTCGTCGTGAGGCGGGGTCTGAAGGAAGCGTGGAGCAAAACCATGACCTGACGGACAGAAACCCGATATAAGGCCTACCCGACTGGCGGAGCAAGCATGTGATTGCGAAGGCCATAACCATCAAGAGCCGGGGTGGTAGATTGGGCAGGTGTGTGGTGAAAGCGGCTGAGCTTACCCCGGGAGGCCTGTCCGGCGTTCTGTATTCAGAACTGAGTGCATCGTAAGGTGCGCTGACCGGTGGACAGGAGTCAGCAGAGGGCATAGTAGGACGTGACGTCTGAAGGCCCGAACGGTAATGAGTGACGAGTATCAGCGGAGGTTCTGAACGGTCATGCAGCAGAAAACGCATCGCGGCCCTGAAGCCCGAAGAAGGGGTGAAGCCCCGGACGCCGGTTCCCGGGGGGCTGAAACCGGGCAGGCACCGACGACCAGAGAAAGTCCGTCGTCAACAGCGTGGCTGATGGAAGCCATCTGTGAACCCGTCAATCTCAGGCAAGCCCTGAAAAGAGTGAAGGCCAATAAAGGTGCGGCGGGAGCCGACGGCATGAGCGTAAGCGAACTGCCGGAGTACCTGAAACACCACTGGCCCGAACTGAAAGCGCAACTGCTGTCCGGCAGCTATCGCCCATCCCCTGTAAGAAGAGTGACCATCCCGAAACCCTGCGGCGGCGAACGTCTGCTGGGTATCCCGACGGTGGTGGATCGTTTTATCCAGCAGGCGATGATGCAGGTGTTGCAGATGCAGTGGGATGCGTCGTTCAGCGACAGCAGCTACGGGTTCCGCCCCGGGCGCTCTGCCCATCAGGCTGTGAAACAGGCTCATGAATATATTGGGTCCGGGTATCACTGGGTGGTCGATCTCGATCTGGAGAAGTTCTTCGACCGGGTGAACCACGATGTACTGATGAGCCGGATAGCGAAACGGGTGTCGGATAAACGGGTGCTGTCACTTATCCGCAGGTTCCTGAATGCAGGCGTGATGGAAGCCGGTCTGGTAAGGCCGGTGACAGAAGGGACGCCGCAGGGCGGCCCGCTGTCGCCGTTGTTATCGAATCTGCTGCTGGATGACTTCGATAAGGAACTGGAGAAACGCGGCCTGAAGTTCGCCCGTTATGCAGACGACTGTAATGTGTATGTGAAAAGCGAACGTGCAGGCAATCGTGTGATGGCGGGGCTGACGCACTGGCTGAGCCGTAAACTGAAGCTGAAGGTGAATGCGAAAAAGAGCGCAGTGGCGCATCCGGAGTCGCGTAAGTTCCTGGGTTACAGCTTCATAAGGGGCAGGAAAGTGTGGTGCGTGGTGTCGCCGGGATCGGTGAAGCGGTTCAAAACGCGGATAAGGGAACTGACGGGACGTAACACGGGCAGAAGCCTGGAGCAGCTAATCGAGCCGTTAAAGCGATATATGACGGGCTGGAAAAGCTACTACAGGCTGAACGAGTGGCCATCGCTGATAAGAGAGCTGAACGGGTGGATAAGGCGCAGGCTGCGGAGTGTCCTCTGGAAACAGTGGAAAACGGGCGGCAAGCGTTATAAAGAGCTGCACAATCGCGGGGTTAGCAAAGACCTCTCGGCGCAGACGGTGGGAAGTTGCCATAAACAGTGGCGGGTGAGCTGTAGCCCGGCGCTGAACATAGCACTTCCCAATAACCTGTTCGTCAGACTGGGCCTGCCAGAGTTATAGGAAGGCGACGATCAACATAACCGAACCGCCGTATACGGACCCGTATGTACGGTGGTGTGGGAGGAGGCTGGTTGTGAGATCAGCCCCTATCCCGATTTCAGGGACTGTATATTTCGTATTGATATAATCAGAAGTTTTTTATTCTTTAATTGGATGGATAGTTTCTGGCACGCTCTGTATCAAGCCAACCAATTGGGTTGATTAGCATTTAAGTTAAAACCATTTAGGTTGATAGCAATTATTTAGATTAATAACAATCATTTTGGGGAGCGGGCCAATGCGTAAATGGGGTGTAGGTTTGTCGTTACTGTTGTTGGCATCAGGTGCCATGGCAAAAGATATTCAATTACTGAATGTGTCTTATGATCCGACACGTGAGTTTTATCAGGAATATAACCAGGCATTCAGTAAACATTGGGAACAACAAACCGGCGACAAGGTGACAGTGCGTCAATCCCATGGCGGTTCTGGTAAACAGGCGACCTCGGTGATTAATGGTATTGAAGCCGATGTGGTGACACTGGCACTGGCTTATGACGTCGATGCTATTGCTGAGCGTGGTCGCATTGATAAAAACTGGATCAAGCGTCTGCCGGATAACTCCGCACCTTACACCTCAACCATCGTGTTTTTGGTGCGCAAAGGGAATCCTAAGCAGATTCATGATTGGTCAGATCTGGTAAAACCGGGTATCTCAGTGATCACCCCGAATCCAAAAACCTCCGGTGGTGCGCGCTGGAACTATCTGGCCGCCTGGGGTTATGCGTTAGAGCATAACAATAACGATCAAGCCAAGGCGCAGGAGTTTGTCAAAACCCTGTATAAGAATGTGGAAGTGCTGGACTCTGGCGCACGTGGTGCCACCAATACTTTTGTTGAACGCGGCATTGGTGATGTGCTGATTGCCTGGGAAAACGAAGCTCTGCTGGCGGTGAATGAGGTGGGCAAAGATAAGTTTGATATCATCACGCCAAGTGTGTCGATTCTGGCGGAGCCGACGGTATCGGTGGTGGATAAAGTGGTCGATAAGCGCGGCACCCGCGACATTGCTGATGCCTATTTGAAATACCTCTATTCACCAGAAGGCCAGACTATCGCGGCTAAGAATTACTACCGCCCACGTGATCCGGCTGTAGCGGCCAAATTTGCCAGTGAGTTCCCGCAACTGAAGCTGTTTACTATTGATGACGTTTTCGGTGGCTGGACCAAAGCGCAACAGACACATTTCGCCACTGGTGGTGTATTTGATGAGATCAGTAAACGTTAAGATAGTGCGCTGATCACTGTTGCGAATAAAAATGCCCGTCAGTTAATACTTACGGGCATTTTGTTTTATTAATCGCTCCAATTCTCTTTTTATTTTCATAATTACCTCCTTTTTTATAAATACCCACACCCCAATTTGCCAACCGATGCTGAATAGGTTATCGAGTTATATCAGCCAATAGGGCTGCATAGCATATAGGACGAAATTATGAATATTAGTAACATTTCTAGTAGTGAAACCCCTCAGTCAGTTTCAGAACCTAATATGTCATTAACAAGTAGTAGCTCTTTCGAACAGCTATGTAGCACGGAGTGCGATGACTCATATGAGCTTATAGGTGATTCCAAAAATATAACCGATTTCTTGGCCGAGAAACCACCAAAAATTATAAATAACACTGCTGATCCTACAATAATTCTGCCGGATTATGTTTCAGATCCTAAAGGATTCTTCAACGTCTTATTAGCTGAAGTGAATCGCAAAGGTAAAGCGCCTGTATTGTTAAGGCTAGTTGCTTTTTTTTTAAGTAACGTACTAAAAATACATGGTTTTGGTCAAACCAACTGTTTATCTTGCGCGACATCGGTAGGTGAATCATATAGAGACAAGATCTTACATCGTGCTGAACCTAAACTGAGGGGGGCATCTCCTGCTAACTTTGCTTCTATTAACTCGTCGAGTGGTCTGTGTTTAGCAAGTATTAATTCAGTTTCTGAGGCGATAAATAAAGCTGATAGCTTAAATGCCGTTATTACAATAAATCGGCCCAAGGCTTGGTATCGAAAATTTAGTGGGGTTGATGGGCATGCCTGTAATATTATTAAAAGCGGTAATCGCATTTACTTAATTGATGCGCAAAAAAAGATATTTAAGTCTGTGGAAATGGAACCTGATTCAACTGCGTCGAAAGAACAATTACTCAGTGAACTAAAAAATTTTATTGATGCTGTTGCTGAAGATGAACTGAGTATTAAATTGTATTCTATTAACGAATAGAACCGTGCTGGCATTTAGCCATAAAAAAGCCGAAGCATCTGCTCCGGCTTAATCAGTAGCGACTTAAACCTGAATCAGGCTTTTTTAGCTTTTGCTGCTGCTTTCACGATAACCGCGAAGGCATCTGCTTTCAGTGAAGCACCGCCAACCAGCGCACCATCAATATCAGGCTGGGTGAACAGTTCTGCTGCGTTTTTGTCGTTAACAGAGCCGCCGTACTGAATGATCACTTGTTCTGCAACCGCCTTATCAAGCTTGGCAATATGGTCACGGATGAATTTGTGAACCGCTTGAGCTTGTGCTGGAGTGGCTGATTTGCCAGTACCGATCGCCCAGATTGGTTCGTAAGCGATAACTGCGCCTTCGAACGCTTTCACGCCCAAGGTGTTCAGCACCGCATCCAGTTGTTTAGCGCAAACCGCTTCAGTTTGACCCGCTTCGTTTTCTGCTTCAGATTCACCGATGCACAGTACTGGGATCAGGCCAGTCTCTTTTAGCACGCCGAATTTCTTGGCGATCAATTCATCACTCTCTTTGTGATAAGTGCGGCGCTCAGAGTGACCGATGATGATGTATTGGGCACCCACGTCTTTCAGCATTTCTGCCGAGGTTTCGCCAGTAAATGCGCCGGACAGATTCACATCAACATTCTGTGCACCCAGAGTGATACGGCTACCTGACAGCTCATGTTTAGCCTGATTCAGATAGATAGCCGGTGGCGCAATGGCAACACCGCAACCGTCAACGGTGCTCAATTCTTTACGCAGGCCAGCGATAAGCTCGTTAACCATGTGAGTGCTACCGTTCAGTTTCCAGTTACCCATAACTAATGGATGACGCATGTTTCTTCCTCCAACAAAGGGACACGAGGGTCAATAATAATGACTGCCCAACAGGCAGTTTACCTGTCCAACAGTATAGAGATGATTAGTGACAATGGCTTTGCTTTTCGTCATTAATTGCGGCGAGTTATGCTTCTGATAGTGACAGCTTAATCGGTTCAACAGCGAAGGTAAGCCCCTTTTCGCCATTATCTGCCACAACATAGCGAATTGCGCCGACAGGATGGGTGTAGAAAGTGGAGCCTTTACCTTTGGTCAACAACTGCTGCACGTTCTCAATGCTCTGCTGTAGTGTGAGTGTCGGTTCAAACTGCCGCATCAGGGCCGCCATGTAATTGACCGCCACCAGTCGGGCTGCTTTCTCCTCGCTCCCTTTAATCGGCAAGTAGGTGATTTGTAAAGTTTTAATCTTACCAGTGCCTCTCTCCAGCGCGGTTGAAGCATAGAGATTTTCATTGATCTTGCTGGCCGCCCGCGTCAGTGGTGGCGCATCGCCTTTGACGGTGATGGCGTGAAACTCACTGATGGGCAGTGTCGGGTTAGCGTGGTTATAACTCTCACGGAATTTAACCAAAGTTAAATCAAAGGTTGGTGCGCCAGAAAGCAGATAAGGTGCAGTCGGTTGTGCCTCTTCCGTTGGCTGACCACTGTCGTCTGCGGGATCGGCATGAGCGCGGCTAACCGTAGCTATAAGCAGCAGTAGGGTTAGTGTTGCGGCAATTTCTTTTCTCATGACTTACGCCGTCGTTAGAAGTGTGTGAGGGGATTAAAACGGTAATCAGGGGTGATTGTCAAAATTCGTAGCAAAGTTTGTCGGTTGGCAGTGTGGTTGAGTTACACTCTGGCACTATTAAATCAGGTCAGTGGATCAGTTCATCGATGACAATACAGCAGTGGTGTTTTTCATTTAAAGGCCGTATCGGGCGGCGGGATTTTTGGATCTGGATCGGCCTGTGGCTCATGGCGATGCTGGTGATTTTTACGCTAGCCGGGCAGGATTGGCTACCTATTCAGACCGCCGCTTTTGCGATCGTTTTTTTACTGTGGCCAACAGCGGCGGTGGTAGTTAAGCGGCTGCATGACCGCAATAAAGCCGGCTGGTGGGCGTTTCTGGTGGTGCTGGCCTGGATGCTGATGGCGGGTAATTGGCAGATGCTGGCCCCTATCTGGCAATGGGGGGTCGGGCGCTTCATTCCCACGCTAATTATTGTCATGATGTTTATCGACTGCGGCGCGTTTCTGGGAACTGACGGCGATAACCGTTTTGGCCCGCCCGCTGTGCCGGTGAAGTTTTTGGCAGACAAAGCATAGGTAGATGTGTGGGGGCAAAGGAGGGGTTAGCTGCTAAACCCTCCTTGCCGGTTATCTGTTCGCTAAATATATTCACGCCTTCTGATAACGCCTAAGGTCTAACCCCCAAGGTATGGCAAATCGCATAGCTCAACTCAGCGCGGTTCAGGGTATAGAAATGGAAATCTTTCACGCCTTCGCGGCTTAAGATTTTTACCATGTCCATCGCCACTGAAGCACCGACCATTTTACGCGTCTCAGGGTCGTTATCCAGCCCTTCAAAGATGGTGGTCATCCAATTAGGCACCCGCACATTGGTCATGGTGGCGAAGCGCTGAAGCTGCTTAAAGTTGGAAACCGGTAAGATGCCCGGTACGATTTCGACGTCAATACCGGTGGCTACGCAGCGGTCGCGAAAGCGCAGGTAGCTCTCAACATCAAAAAAGAACTGCGTAATAGCACGGTTAGCGCCGGCATCAATTTTGCGCTTCAGGTTAATCAGGTCAGCTTGTGCGCTTTTTGCTTCGGGATGAACTTCCGGATAAGCCGCCACCGAGATATCAAAGTCACCCACGTCTTTCAGCAAGGTCACCAAATCAGAGGCATACATCTCTGGCTTGCCGCTATCTGGCGGTAAATCACCGCGCAGGGCCACGATATGGCGGATGCCACTACTCCAGTAATCAGCTGCAATATCACGTAACTGAGTCGGAGATGCATCCACGCAGGTCAGATGTGGCGCGGCTTCAAGGCCGGTGCGCTCTTTAATTCCTTTGATGATGCTATGGGTACGATCGCGCTCGCCGGAGTTAGCGCCATAAGTCACCGAAACAAATTTTGGTTTCAGGGTGCTCAGGCGATCAATCGAGCTCCACAGGGTCTCCTCCATCTCGCTGGTACGCGGCGGGAAAAACTCAAAAGAAACATTAATTTGGCCTTGCAGCTCTGCCAGACTTTGATTTAGCGCTTCCCGCTGGTTTGCGTGAAAAAAACTCATACCCTGTCACTCCGTTGTCGCTATAACGACTTATGTTATCTGTTGCTGCCCATTTATGAGCGTCTATACGTTTAGATGGCTAAATAGAAGGTGCCGGAAGTTGGCTAAAGAGTCAACGTTTAAATAAGTTTAGGCCGATGATTAATCTTCACACGCCAGATGCGGAAAATTCATGTTGCGAGTAAAACAGAGGTGGGGCGCGGATTTCGCCTCTTCTACGGTGGGTAGAAGAGGCGAGTGAATGCAGATTACAGCAGTTGAGATAGGCGGTTTAGATCAGATTGAATCGCACCGGCAGTGACATCACGACCAGCGCCGGGGCCACGGATCACCAGCGGATTGTCGCGATACCAACGGCTCTCAATGGCGAAGACGTTATCGCACGGCAGCAGGGAGGCCAGTGGATGGTCAGCACGCACGGCTTCAACCCCCACCCGCGCTTTACCATTGGCATCAAAGCGGGCCACATAACGTAACACCAGACCCATTTCATTCGCAGCTTCTAAGCGCTGAACCATTTGCTGATTCAATGCCTCGCCGTTCTCGAAGAACTGATCCACCGAGCCAACATCGGCACCGGCAGGCACCAGCGACTCTACCCGCACCTGATTCGGTTCGATGTCGTAACCCGCTTCACGGGCCAGGATCACCAATTTGCGCATCACATCCTGACCGGAGAGATCCACTCGCGGGTCCGGCTCGGTCAACCCTTGTTGCCAGGCTTGATCCACCAGCTCGGTAAAGGGCACAGTGCCGTCAAATTGCAGGAATAGCCAAGAGAGCGTGCCGGAGAAAATACCGCTAATTGCCAGAATGCTGTCGCCGCTGTCACGTAGGTCACGCACCGTGTGATTAACCGGCAAACCCGCGCCGACCGTGGCGTTATACAGCCAATGGCGACCTGTTTTGGCGAAGGCATCGCGGATTTGGCGATAGTTATTGCTGCTGGAGGCCCCTGCCAGTTTGTTAGCGCTGATGACGTGAAAACCGTAGCTGGCGAAATCCAAATATTGCTCTGCCAGTGACTGGCTGGCAGTCACATCCAGCACCACCAGATCGTCAAACGGATGCGCGCGCATCCATAAAAATAGCGACTCTTCATCCTGCTCTATGGCTTCGTCATCGTAAAATGCCAATGTCCGGCTGGCGTCTAGCCCGTCATAGCTCAGCAAGCTACGGCGGCTATCCACGACCCCAGCCAGCACGAATTCAAAACCACTGCGGGCTGAAATATTTTTTTGCTCGCGAGCAAACAGCTCCAGCCAGCGCGCGCCGATATTGCCCTTGCCGAACAGCACTAAACCGATACGTTTTTCCGCGCGGAACAGTGACTGATGCAGACCCTGAATCAGGTGCTCTGTCGGCCCAAGGCGCAGAACCGCCACCAGACTGATACCATCTTCCGCTTGCCAGATAAACTCAACCGGTTGATCTTTCAGCTGTTGATAGAAACGATGGCTGTGCAGTGGGTTCTTACTCACCCCCGCGCCGACCAGTGCCACCAGCGCCAGTCCTTCGCGCAGGGATAATCTCCCCGGCAGGGTGGCATCTTCCAGCACGCGGAGCGCACTGTTCACCACTTCGGAGGTATAGCAAAGTTGCAGCAAGTTGCGATCCGGGTGAATACCGGTCGCCAGCGGCTTGATTTGCGCGCGTTTAAGCAGCAGATCGATCTCTTTTTGCGCCAGTGAGAAGTCATGATGGCCCGCAATCTGCAATTCGATCAGGCAGACATCATCGTGGCTGGTGACAATTTTGGCGCCCGAGCCTGAGGCCAATACGCGCTCAATGCGGGTGGAACCTTGTTCCGGCTGGTAGCTACAGCGCAGTTGCAAATCGATATCACTGCCTGAAACCGGCTGTAATGTGCGGGTGTGCAACACCGGTGCCGCCAAACGGGCCAGTTCACTGGCCTCATCCAACCGCAACAGGGGCAGCAGACAGGCATCTTTCACTTTGCGCGGGTCAGCGCTGTAGACCCCGGCAACGTCACTCCAGATGGTGACCCGTTCGACACCTGCCAGCGCACCAACTTGTGTCGCGGAATAGTCACTGCCGTTACGCCCTAACAGCACGGTTTCGCCGGCGTTATTGCGCGAGATAAAGCCGGTCACCACTAACCGTTGATGCGGGTGCTGCGCGATCAATTGTTGCAACAACGGATAAGAGCGGCCTTCATCGATCTGAGGTTGTGCCGCCCGCTCAGCACGCAGGAAACTGCGCGCGTCCAGCCAGCTGGCCTTCATATCCAGCTTGTTTAGCACCGCAGCCATCAGGCGGGCGGACCAAATCTCGCCGTGCCCAACCACTTCGGCATAAGTCGCATCGTCGATTTTGTTATCCAGCAAACCGGCCAGTCGCTCCAAATCATGGATAAACTCGCTAATTAGTGGCTCAGCCATTTCTGGCGATAATAAACCGCTGATCAGGTCGTGCTGATAACGCCGCAGATTTTGCTGTACCTGATGGGCAGAAAGACGATCGCTTTGGCTGAGTTTCAACCAACTGATCAGTTGGTTTGTGGTACTCCCTGCCGCAGACACCACCATCAGATCGCCGGGGTGACTGTAGTTGGCCATAATATTGGCCACCCGTAGGTAACACTTCACGTCCGCAAGGCTACTACCACCAAACTTGTGCAGCTGACGGCCAGTGACCGCCGCTGCTACCGCTGTTGCATTCATGCTTACCTCGTTCCCGCCAACTGGAAGGCATTTTCCAAATCGGCAATCAAATCTTCGCTGTCTTCAATACCCACGGAAATACGCAACAAGCTATCAGTAATACCGGCGGCAGTGCGCGCTTCTGGCGCCATACCGGCATGGGTCATGGTCGCTGCATGGGAGATCAGGCTCTCCACGCCGCCCAAAGACTCCGCCAAGGTAAACAGCTCAAGGGCAGAGAGGAAACGACGCAACACCTGTTCATCACCATCGAACTCAAAACTGAGCATCGCACCAAAACCTGACTGCTGACGGCAAGCAATTTCGTGGCCGGGATGTTGTGGCAGAGAGGGATGATACAGCTTTTTCACCAAAGGCTGCTGCTGTAAATAACGAACAATGTCATCGGCATTACGTTGCTGTTGGGCCATACGTGGTGACAAGGTACGCAAACCGCGCAATAACAGGTAGCTATCAAACGCCGCACCAGTGACGCCAATATTATTTGCCCACCAGGCCAGCTCGACCGCCAGCTCAGGATCTTTGGCAATCACCGCACCGGCCACCACATCTGAGTGACCATTCAGATATTTGGTACAGGAGTGAACTACCAGATCCGCGCCTAAAGCGAGCGGCTGCTGCAAGGCTGGGCTGAGGAAGGTATTGTCGCAAACTGTCAGTGCGCCAACGGCATGGGCGGCTTTGCAGATGGCGGCAATATCCACCACCCGCAGTAGCGGATTGCTTGGTGTTTCAATCAATACCAGCTTAGGTTTTTCAGCCAGGGCGCGGCTCAGGGCCACTTCATCACCCTGATCAACAAACAGCACGCGGTAAGCCCCGCGTTTGCTCAGGCTATCGAATAGACGGTAGCTGCCGCCATAACAGTCGTGCGGCGCGACCAGCAGATCGCCCGGTTTTAGCAATGTGGTGCAAACCAAATGAATCGCCGACATCCCGCTGCTGGTCATTACAGCACCAGCGCCCCCTTCCAGTTCAGCCAAGGCCCGCTGCACCACATCGCGCGTTGGGTTACCGCGACGTGAATAGTCATGTGCGCGTGGCTGATTAAAATCGATAAAATTGTAAGTACTGGAGAGGTGAATCGGGGGGACAACGCAGCCGTATTGCTCGTCATCGTTCAACCCACTACGGACTGCTATTGTTGCCTGTTTACGCGTCATATGGATTTCCACCAGCCGGGATCGAGAAAATGTTACGCCAGAGTAGACGCACAAATTACGGACGTCAATACATCTGGACATCTAAACTTCTTTGCGTATAGATTGAGCAATGGAATAATAACCGCTAAAATTATAGAGGTTTTAGATATCTTAATGATGTCAGTCAGGTTTCGGTGAGGTTTTGTTTACCCGTAAAGATGGCAGAGAAAGGTATCGGCTATTAATAAATGGCGAAAATGATTAAATGAGTGACGTTAGTCTAGTAAAACTGACATTTATTTAGTGAGAACAGCGAAGATCGGGCATAATTGGCCCGTTTTCAGAATTTAGTATTTTTCCGATAAATTTAAGGTGTCCCATGGCTGAGTGGAACGGCGAGTATGTCAGCCCTTACGCTGAACACGGCAAGAAAAGCGAACAGGTCAAAAAAATTACGGTATCCATTCCGCTGAAGGTGTTAAAAATCCTCACCGATGAACGGACCCGCCGTCAGGTGAATAACCTGCGCCACGCCACCAACAGTGAATTGTTGTGTGAGGCTTTTTTGCATGCATTTACTGGCCAGCCGCTGCCGAATGACGAAGATCTGCGTAAAGAGCGCAGTGATGAAATCCCGGAAGCCGCGAAGATTTTAATGCGTGAATTGGGTGTTGATCCCGATACTTGGGAATATTGATTTCCCACAACGACCCTGTTCATCACTGAATGTGAATGGGGGAGTAGAAATGAAAAAAGGCGCCTAAGGCGCCTTTTTCGTCTGACGGGCAGACATTACTTCTTAGCTGCACCTGGCACGCTGAAACGCTTGTTGAAGCGGTCAACACGGCCACCGGTCGCAACATCACGCTGCTTGCCAGTGTAGAACGGGTGGCATTCGCCGCACACGTCCAGATTCAGGTCATGACCAACGGTAGAGTTGATCTTGATAACGTTACCGCAAGAGCAAGAAGCAGTAACTAAATCGTATTTAGGGTGGATACCTTGTTTCATGGAAACCTCTATATTTAGGCCGTGTCGCTATCCAGCCCTGTTCCGCCAGACACCACACGATTGATAACTAACAATCGCTGATAAAGTAACCAACGGTTGTTAACAGGATTTGATATCGAATTATATCAAAGGCGGCGAATCATACAGAATTTGCCAAAGCCGCGCAATCGAATCCGCACATTGTGAAGCATGCGGTGTAAACTGTTCAATCATTTTTTATTCAGGCCAATTTTTTTATTCAGGATGACAACACATGTCCGTTGTTCAAGTGGCTTTACCCGTACCGCTGGCCCGTACCTTTGATTACCGATTAGACCGCGCCATGGCCTGCCCGGTGGTGGGTGCTCGCGTCAGCGTGCCGTTTGGTAAACGCAAAGCCATCGGGATTGTGGTGGGTATCAGTGGTACCAGCGCACTCCCCCTTGATCAACTGAAAGCCGTTGATGCCATTTTGGATGACTGCAGCTTATTCCCGCCCAGCTTGTGGCGCATTCTCTGCTGGGCAACCGACTACTACCACTATCCCATCGGCGAAGTGCTGTTTCATGCCCTGCCTATTCTGTTGCGGCAAGGAAAACCGGCACAATCGGCCCCTTTGTGGCAATGGTTTGCCACCGAGCAGGGCCGCGCAACACCGCCGGACAGCTTAAAACGTGCGCCAAAGCAGCAACAGGCGCTTGCCGCTTTATTGCAAAAACCGGTCTATCGCCACCAAATAAATGAAATGGCATTAACCGAAAGCGCCCTGCAAGCCTTGCGCAGCAAGGGGTTGATTGATCTGCGTTCGCAAGAGGTGGCGACCACCGATTGGCGCCAGGGTTTTGCCGTGCTGGGTGAGCGCCTGCGGCTGAATACCGAGCAGGCCACCGCCGTTGGCGCGATCCGCAGCGAAGATACCCAGTTTGCCGCTTGGTTACTGGCGGGGGTGACGGGTTCCGGTAAAACGGAAGTTTATCTGAGTGTGCTGGAAAATATTCTGGCGCAGGGCCGCCAGGCGCTGGTGTTGGTGCCTGAGATTGGCTTGACCCCGCAGACTATCGCCCGTTTTCGTGAGCGGTTTAGCGCACCGGTTGAGGTGTTACACTCTGGCTTAAACGACAGTGAACGTCTGTCGGTCTGGTTGCGGGCGCGTAATGGTGAAGCCGCGATTGTCATTGGTACGCGCTCTGCGCTGTTTACCCCATTCTCCCGTCTGGGGGTCATTATTATTGATGAGGAGCACGACAGCTCCTATAAGCAGCAGGAGGGCTGGCGCTATCACGCGCGAGATTTAGCAGTATTCCGCGCCCGTGAAGAGGGTATTCCTATCGTGATGGGCACTGCCACCCCCGCGCTGGAAACCTTACATAATGTGCAAATGGGCAAATATCGCCAGCTAACGTTGAGCAAACGAGCCGGTAATGCCAAACCCGCCGCGCAGCACTTGCTTGATCTCAAAGGGTTGCCGCTAAAAGTGGGGCTTTCTCAGCCTCTGCTGAAACGGATGAAGGCCCATTTGGCGGCAGATAATCAGGTGATTTTGTTTCTAAATCGCCGAGGGTATGCACCCGCGTTACTGTGCCATGAGTGTGGCTGGATTGCCGAGTGTCAGCGCTGCGACCACTATTACACCCTGCATCAGAATCACCGCCAGTTGCGTTGCCACCATTGTGACAGTCAGCGGCCAGTGCCTCAGCAATGCCCGAAATGCGGAACCACGCATCTGGTCTCGGTGGGGGTCGGCACTGAACAGCTGGAAAATGAGCTGGCCCCACTGTTCCCCGACACGCCAATCACTCGAATTGACCGTGATACCACCAGCCGCAAAGGCTCGCTGGAGCAGCATCTGGCGGATGTCCATCAGGGCGGTGCGCGTATTTTGATTGGCACGCAAATGTTGGCCAAAGGGCATCACTTCCCTGATGTCACGTTGGTGGCATTGTTAGATGTCGATGGTGCGCTATTCTCCGCCGATTTTCGCTCAGCGGAGCGCTTTGCCCAGCTCTATACGCAGGTGTCAGGCCGCGCCGGGCGTGCCGGTAAGCAGGGTGAAGTCCTTTTACAAACCCATCACCCTGAGCACCCACTGTTACAAATCCTGCTGCAACAGGGCTACGATGCTTTTGCCAAACAGGCACTGGCAGAGCGTAAAAGTGTATTTTTACCGCCCTATACCAGCCATATCATCGTGCGCAGCGAAGATCACGATAATCAGCAGTCAGCACTTTTCCTGCAACAATTGCGCAATTTATTGGAAGCCAGTCCGCTCAAAGATGATGCCCTCTGGATCATGGGGCCAGTACCCGCCTTGCAAGCCAAACGAGGTGGGCGCTTCCGATGGCAACTCTTGCTACAGCACCCCTCAAGGCAATTGCTGCAACGGCTGATTAAAACCTCTCAACCACTAATCAATACATTGCCGCAAGCGCGGAAGGTTAAGTGGACGTTAGACGTCGATCCCATCGATAGCTAATTACCTTTCGTCCTTGACGCCGCAGCGTTGTTAGCCGCTCTCGTTCACCCGAATCACTTACTGATGTAAGCTCATCGGGATTCACTCCTTTGCTGCCTAGCTGCAACGCCAATGACTTTAGGTAATGTCTTTCTTCCTTGACGCCGCAGCGTTGTTAGCTGCTCTCGCTCACCCGAATCACTTACTGATGTAAGCTCATCGGGATTCACTCCTTTGCTGCCTAGCTGCGACGCCAATGATTTTAGGTAATGCCTTTCTTCCTTGACGCCGCAGCGTTGTTAGCTGCTCTCGCTCACCCGAATCACTTACTGGTGTAAGCTCATCGGGATTCACTCATTTGCTGCCTAGCTGCAACGCCAATGATTTTGGGGAATAAAAACTCTTCATTTTATTTGGGGTGAAAATGGGTGATTTGCGGTTTGATCTCTATCTCTAAGCAATCGATTACCCTGCTTTCTGCGAGCCAGTTCGAAAAACCCCACTTATGTCACACTTTTAATGCAAATTAGGTAACAAATTGCCCCCACTATCTGTATAGAATGTCGCAAAGTCTGTATTTAACCGAAACCACACTGCCATGAAAGGATATGAGCGCGGCTAACCGATAACCAGGGTTGACGTGTGACAACTCGTTAATATCCTGAGCCATTGGCCTCGGGATATCTCAAAGCAATTAGTGCTGGCATGGAGCCAGAGCAAGGAGAAAGGCGTTGGAACAGAAGAAAGAGTTCACGGTAGCCACCATGAAAGACGTTGCTGGAATGGCGGGCGTTTCAACAGCGACGGTGTCACGCGCATTGATGAATCCAGAAAAGGTTTCAGCAGTGACTCGACAAAAGGTGGAGCAAGCTGTTCTGGCTGTGGGCTACTCTCCTCACGCTTTATCTCGCAACATTAAACGTAACGAATCGCGCACGATTCTGGTTATCGTACCGGATATCAGCGATCCGTTTTTTGCCGACATTATCCAAGGCATTGAGTTTGCGGCAGCCCAGCAAGACTATCTGATCTTAATTGGCGACTGCGCACAACAAACTCAGCAAGAGCGCACCTTCGTTAACTTAATTATCACCAAGCAGATCGATGGTATGTTGCTGTTAGGCTCTAATCTGCCGTTTGATGCCAGCAAAGAAGAGCAGCGCAATCTGCCGCCAATGGTGATGGCAAACGAGTTCTCACCTGAGCTGGAACTGCCAACGGTGCATATCGATAATCTAACCGCTGCCTATGAAGCAGTGAACTATCTGCATGAATTGGGGCACCAGCGCATTGCCTGTGTGGCGGGGCCAGAGACATTGCCGCTGAGCCATTATCGGCTACAGGGCTATATTCAAGCGCTACGCCGTAATGGTATTGCGGTCGATAGTGACTATATTTTGCGCGGTGACTTCAGTTATGAAGCGGGTGCTGAAACCTTTGCCACTCTGATGGCGCTGCCCAACCCGCCCACAGCAATATTTTGTCACAATGATGTGATGGCGATAGGGGCCATGTGGCAGGCGAAGAGAATGGGGCTAAAGGTGCCGCAGGATGTCTCATTGGTTGGGTTTGATAATCTGAAGCTGTCACAGTATTGCTACCCACCTTTAACCACGGTGGCGCAACCTCGTTATCAAATTGGTCAGCAAGCCATGTTACTATTACTCGAACAGTTACAAGGGCATTCAGTACAAAGTGGCTCCCGCTTGTTAGACACCGAATTAATCATCAGGGAAAGTACTGCTGCGCCTAAAAGCTAGGCAAATATTCAGGGGTTCAGTAACATGACGGACTTATCCCATCATTACGACGCAGCGAAACGATAGTGGCACAGAGAGATTATGTAAGCCGAGGGCGCTCAGGAGCGCGGCGCAAAAGCCCCAGCCGGAAAAAACGCAGTGCTCCAGCAATATCTAAAACCGTGGTGGCGCTGGCCGTCGCGTTATTAGTGGTATTTATTGGTGGTCTCTATTTCATCACCCACAATAAGCCGGGTGAGCTTCCGCTACTGCCCAATCATGACCCTCGTACGGGCAATGGGTTACCACCGAAACCGGAGGAGCGCTGGCGCTACATTAAAGAGCTGGAGAATCGCCAGATTGGCGTACCGACACCCACCGAGCCTTCTGCTGGTGGTGAAGTTAATTCCCAGACTCAACTGACAAATGAGCAGCGGCAATTGCTTGAGCAGATGCAGGCGGATATGCGCCAGCAGCCGACACAGTTGTCCGAGGTGCCTTATAACCAAGGGATATCGGTGCCACGTTCTGCGGTGACTATCACACCGCCGCCGGCCAATATGCAGCCGCCACTAACACAGCCGCGACAAGTGACCACGCCGGTGCAATCGCCAGCGGCGGCACCGTCGGCAAGTCGCGTACAACCGCAGACACAAGTACCGTCGCAGGTCTCTACACCGCCGCGTACCCAGCCTGTAGCACCGGTAACACCGCCGAAGCCGGAAAAAGAGAAAGAAAAAGCGCAACGTTGGATGGTGCAATGTGGTTCATTCAAAGCCATTGATCAGGCTGAATCTATCCGCGCCCAATTGGCATTTGGTGGTATCGAAAGCCGTATTACCGCTGGCGGTGGCTGGAATCGTGTGGTGCTCGGCCCGTACAGCACCAAAGCTGTAGCGGATAAAACCTTGCAGCGTTTGAAAGATGCTGGTCAATCAGGATGCATTCCCCTCGCTGTAGGGGGTTGAAAAGTAGTAATCCTCCCCCATTTATAATCTCAATATACCCCATACTGTTTTTCTGAAAGACAGTATGGGGGTCCATTCAGTCTGCAACGAGGGTTCGCTCGTGACAACAATTGTAAGTGTTCGCCGTAATGGTCATGTTGTTATCGGTGGTGATGGCCAGGTCACCCTGGGCAATACCGTAATGAAAGGTAATGCTAAAAAAGTCCGCCGTCTTTATAACAATAAAGTCATAGCGGGTTTTGCGGGGGGAACCGCTGATGCTTTTACGCTGTTTGAACTGTTTGAGCGTAAACTAGAGATGCACCAGGGCCATCTGACGAAAGCGGCGGTTGAGTTAGCCAAAGACTGGCGTACAGACCGTATGCTACGCAAGCTCGAGGCTCTGCTGGCTGTTGCTGATGAAACCGCCTCACTCATCATTACCGGTAATGGCGATGTTGTTCAGCCTGAAGATGATCTGATTGCTATCGGTTCCGGCGGGCCTTATGCCCAGTCTGCGGCACGTGCGCTGCTAGATAATACCGAATTAGGTGCGCGGGATATTGTTGAGAAATCACTGAGCATTGCGGGGGATATCTGTATCTATACCAACCGCTTCCAAACTATTGAAGAATTAACGTACTAGGTATTTGTAACCTACAGAGTAATTCGTACCAGGCGTTATTAACGAACAAAGCGTAAGGATAGAGTGACATGTCTGAAATGACCCCACGTGAGATTGTCAGCGAACTTGATAGCTACATTATCGGCCAAGATAAAGCCAAACGTGCAGTGGCCATTGCCCTGCGTAACCGCTGGCGTCGTATGCAGCTCAACGAAGAGTTGCGTCACGAAGTTACCCCTAAAAATATTCTGATGATCGGCCCAACCGGTGTAGGTAAAACTGAAATTGCCCGCCGTCTGGCAAAACTGGCCAATGCGCCGTTCATTAAAGTTGAAGCCACCAAGTTCACCGAAGTTGGCTATGTTGGTAAGGAAGTGGACTCGATTATCCGCGATCTGACTGATGCGGCGGTAAAAATGGTTCGTCATCAATCCATTGAGAAAATGCGCTATCGAGCGGAAGAGTTAGCCGAAGAGCGCATTCTGGACGTGCTCATCCCTCCGGCCAAAAATAACTGGGGCCAGCCGGATGAGACTCAAGAGCCATCCGCAACCCGCCAAGCTTTCCGCAAAAAACTGCGTGAAGGTCAGTTAGATGACAAAGAGATTGAAATTGATCTGGCGGCCTCGCCGATGGGGGTTGAAATTATGGCACCTCCGGGCATGGAGGAGATGACCAATCAGCTGCAATCGATGTTCCAGAATATCGCTGGTCAGAAACAAAAACCACGCAAAATCAAAATCAAAGACGCATTCAAACTGCTGATTGAGGAAGAGGGCGCGAAGCTGGTTAACCCGGAAGAGCTGAAACAGCAGGCAATTGATGCGGTGGAGCAACACGGGATCGTGTTCATCGATGAAATCGATAAAATCTGTAAGCGCGGCCAGACGTCAGGCCCCGATGTGTCCCGCGAAGGGGTACAGCGTGACTTGCTGCCACTGGTGGAAGGTTGTACTGTTTCAACCAAGCACGGCATGGTAAAAACTGACCATATTCTGTTTATTGCCTCCGGTGCGTTTCAGGTCTCCAGCCCGTCAGATCTTATCCCGGAATTGCAAGGTCGCTTGCCAATCCGCGTAGAATTGCAGGCGCTGACCACGGATGATTTCGAGCGCATTTTGACTGAGCCGAGTGCCTCGTTAACCGAGCAGTACAAAGCATTAATGGCGACCGAGGGTGTGACCGTTGAGTTTACCCGCGAAGGTATCCGCAAAATTGCTGAAGCGGCATGGCAGGTTAACGAACGCACCGAGAATATCGGCGCACGTCGTTTGCATACCGTGTTGGAGCGTTTGATGGAGGATATCTCCTATGACGCTAGCGAAAGTCATGGTCAATCCATCACCATTGATGCTGCATATGTCGGTAAGCATCTGGATGAACTGGTCGCAGATGAAGATCTAAGTCGTTTTATCCTATAATTCGCTTTATAGCCCTATGCTGGATAAAATGGTCCGCCGTTAGATATCGAGTGGGAGGCATCGCCTCCCACTCTTGTTTTTGATGACATTATTTCTGACGATATTACTCTTGGCAGACATGAATCTTTTTAACGCGCCAATATGGGCGGACCAGACTCCTATAAAATGAAGCGAAAAATGAGCCTATCAACCAATAGCAGCCAAACTCAGGCTTGGCTGGAAAGCCTACGGCCACGAACCCTACCTCTGGCTTTTGCCTCTATCGTCACTGGCTCAGCACTGGCTGTCTGGCTCGATAGTTTTAAACCCGCCGTCGCTTTACTCGCCTTGTTAACTGCTGGCCTGCTGCAAATTCTGTCCAATCTGGCCAATGATTACGGCGATGCGATTAAAGGCAGTGATACCGAGGAGCGTATCGGGCCGTTACGCGGTATGCAGAAAGGGATGATTACCCGCCATCAGATGAAGGCCGCACTGATTATCACCGTAACCCTGACGGTCATTTCCGGTATCTCACTCATCGCCATCGCTTGTGAAAAGCCCAGTGACGTTTTAGGTTTCTTATTGCTCGGGCTGATGGCTATTGTGGCTGCCATTACCTACACCGTGGGTACTAAACCCTATGGTTATATGGGGCTGGGCGATATTTCAGTATTAGTGTTTTTCGGCTGGCTGAGTGTCGCCGGGACTTACTACCTTCAGGCCGGGCACTTTGATAGCATTGTCATGCTGCCAGCCACCGCCTGTGGTCTACTGGCGACCGCCGTACTAAATATCAATAATTTGCGCGATATCGAAAATGACAGAGCGAATGGCAAAAATACGCTCGCAGTGCGATTAGGGCCGGTTGTCGCACGTTATTATCATGCTCTATTGATCGCCGCCGCGATCTTCTGCCTGGCGCTGTTTAGCACTCTGAATTTGCATAGCTGGGCGGGATGGATCTTTATTCTGGCCGTTCCATTGCTGGTTAAACATGCTCTGTTTGTCCTGCGCGAGCCAACGGCGGCGGGCATGAGGCCAATGCTCGAACATATGGTAAAAGCCGCACTACTGACCAATATCCTGTTTGCTGTCGGCTTAGTATTCAGTTAATCCCGTGTCTCTCTTTGTCCGAGCGGGCTGGCGCGAAGGTCGGCTCGGATAAATTTAACAATTGATGATTTTGCCAACAGTAGCCAGAAAGGGATATACTTAGCATCCCAGCCGCAACCAGACGTTAATCCTATGAAATATGATACTTCCGATCTCTGCGATATCTATCACGAAGAGGTAAATGTGGTAGAACCACTGTTCTCCAATTTTGGCGGACGTACTTCATTTGGTGGCAAGATTACTACTGTAAAATGTTTCGAAGATAACGGCTTGTTGTTTGACCTGCTTGAAGAGAATGGTCTGGGCCGTGTCCTGGTCGTCGATGGCGGTGGCTCGGTGCGCCGTGCATTAGTCAATGCTGAACTTGCTGATTTAGCGTTGAGAAACGAGTGGGAAGGGATTGTCGTTTACGGTGCCGTCCGTCAGGTTGATGAACTGGCTGAGTTGGATATCGGTATTCAGGCCATGGCCGCTATCCCTGTCGGTGCCGCCGATGAAGGTATTGGCGAGAGTGATATCCGCGTTAACTTTGGCGGTGTAACCTTCTTCTCCGGTGACCATTTGTATGCTGACAACACCGGTATTATTCTGTCAGAAGAACCCTTGGATATTGAATAACACTCCACGTATCTCTCAGCGAAAAACATAAAAAAGGGCGATATCGATATCGCCCTTTTGCTTTCCTGCCACTTCAAGCAGGAAGAGTTTGTGCAAGCCAGTCAGTACTCAGACTTCTTCCATCTTTCCCAGCAGCGCCCGCAGACGATCCTGCCAGACGTGCTGCTCTTGCTTTAGTTGCTCATTTTCACGCACTAAGGCTTCACGACCACCCGCTACATCCTGAACTTCTTGGGACAGGGTGTTATTTTTCTCTTTCAGCTCTTCAATTTCCATCTGCAATAAAGTGATGGTATCAATCGCCTGCTGAACTTTAACTTCCAATTTCTCAAATACTTCAAATGACATTCTTCGGTCCCCTTCTGGTAGCAAGGCGTACAACTTTTAGTCGCAGTCATCATTCTTCACCGAAGTTACCCTATGCACGACATAACCCGTATCGACTAAAGCAACCCTCGGTAGATGAAACTGCTGTGAATACTTATCGCGCTATATATTCATCGAACGAGTGTAACAAGCGCTATGTTCTAACGCGTTCCTTCATAAAGGCAACGCAGCTTGATAAAAACGATGCTCTTGATAAACCGATTGTATGTAGCCAGTCTCCCCCTGTCTAGCGCCATACGGGCACAAACCACACTCTGTAGCAATTTCGTATAAGTATAAATCAGTAAAAACTGAAAGACGGCGGTGAGCTATCCTGTAAAACTCTACATTCTCTTAACAAGCAGGGAGAAAACCACTGGTCTGATCACACTTTTAAAGTCCCTTAACAGCCATGAATAACGCGAAATCGCTCATTTTTATGACGCACCACACACATTTTGATTTCGCTATTTCTCGTTTGTGCTCGTTAACGATAAATTTACATCACTCCCTTCGCGGTCCGAAGGGCAAAAATAAGAAATACCCTATAAATCTCTGTCTGTAGGACATCTACTATGAGCCAAACCGCTAGTTCGACCTTGAAGGGCCAGTGTATCGCAGAGTTCCTCGGTACCGGTCTGCTAATCTTTTTTGGTGTAGGTTGTGTTGCTGCGTTGAAGTTGGCCGGCGCCAGTTTCGGGCAATGGGAAATTAGTATCATTTGGGGCCTGGGTGTTGCCATGGCCATCTATTTAACAGCAGCAATCTCAGGTGCACACCTTAATCCGGCAGTAACCATCGCACTGTGGTTATTCGCCTGCTTTGATCGCCGTAAAGTTATCCCTTACATTGTGGCGCAGGTTGCCGGCGCATTTTGCGCTGCCGCATTAGTGTACGGCCTGTACTACAACCTGTTCGTCGATTTTGAACAGACCCATCAAATGGTTCGCGGCAGCGCTGAGAGCCTAAATCTGGCGGGTATCTTCTCCACCTATCCAAACCCGCACATTTCTGTTTTCCAGGCTTTCCTGGTTGAAACCGTGATTACCGCCATTCTGATGTGCCTGATTTTGGCGCTGACTGACGATGGTAACGGTATTCCACGTGGCCCACTGGCTCCTCTGCTGATTGGTATACTGATAGCCGTTATCGGTGCATCAATGGGGCCATTGACCGGTTTCGCATTAAACCCTGCACGTGACTTTGGTCCAAAAGCTTTCGCTTATCTGGCAGGTTGGGGCGAAATTGCCTTCACTGGCGGGCGTGATATTCCTTACTTCCTGGTGCCAATCTTCGGGCCAATTGTCGGTGCATTGCTTGGTGCATTTGGTTATCGCGCGCTGATTGGCCGCCACTTGCCATGTGATGTGTGTGCAATCGATGAAGAAGAAACTACGGTCACCGCCACAGAACGCAAAGCATAAATAATAGATAATGCTATAAACGGCAACTTAAAATGTGAGCTTATTATGACAACTGAAAATACGACTCAAAAAAAATATATTGTTGCGCTTGATCAAGGGACCACCAGCTCCAGAGCAGTGGTGCTGGATCATGATGCTAATATCGTGAGTGTGTCTCAGCGCGAATTCACCCAAATTTACCCGAAAGCGGGTTGGGTTGAGCATGACCCCATGGAGATCTGGGCAACCCAGAGTTCCACGCTGGTTGAAGTGCTGGCGAAAGCCGGTATCAGTTCTGATGAGATAGCCGGTATCGGCATCACCAACCAACGTGAAACCACCATTGTTTGGGATAAAGCGACCGGTAAACCGGTGTATAACGCCATTGTTTGGCAATGTCGCCGTACTGCCGATATCTGCGAAAAATTGAAAAAAGAGGGGCTGGAAGAGTACATCCGCCACAACACCGGCTTGGTGGTTGACCCTTACTTCTCCGGCACGAAAGTGAAATGGATCCTCGATAACGTGGAGGGCGCGCGTGACCGTGCTGAGCGTGGCGAGCTGCTGTTTGGTACCGTGGATACCTGGCTGGTGTGGAACATGACACAGGGCCGTGTACACGTTACGGATTACACCAACGCATCACGTACCATGATGTTTAATATCCGCACCAAAGAGTGGGATGAACGTATGCTGGCGGCGCTGAACATTCCACGCGCTATGCTGCCTGAAGTTCGCCCCTCCTCCGAAGTTTACGGCCAAACCAACATTGGTGGTAAGGGCGGGACGCGTATCCCAATCGCTGGGATCGCCGGTGATCAACAAGCGGCTCTGTTCGGCCAGCTTTGTGTGCAACCAGGCATGGCGAAAAACACCTACGGCACTGGCTGCTTCCTGCTGATGAACACCGGTGAAGAAGCGGTTCAGTCTAATCATGGCCTGTTGACCACTATCGCCTGTGGCCCACGTGGTGAAGTTAACTATGCACTGGAAGGCGCAGTGTTTATTGGTGGCGCATCTATCCAATGGCTGCGTGATGAGCTGAAACTGATCAGTGATGCCACCGACTCCGAATACTTCGCGACTAAAGTGAAAGACAGCAACGGCGTGTATGTGGTGCCTGCTTTCACTGGCTTGGGCGCCCCTTATTGGGACCCGTATGCCCGTGGTGCGATTTTCGGTCTGACCCGTGGCGTTAACAGTAACCACATTATCCGCGCAACACTTGAGTCAATCGCTTACCAAACTCGCGATGTACTGGATGCGATGCAAGCGGATTCCGGCGCACGCCTGAAATCACTGCGTGTCGATGGTGGCGCAGTGGCGAACAACTTCCTGATGCAGTTCCAGGCCGATATTCTGGGCACACGTGTTGAGCGCCCGGCAGTGCGCGAAAGTACTGCGCTGGGTGCGGCATTCCTGGCGGGTCTGGCAACGGGCTTCTGGAATGATCTGGATGAAGTGAAGAGCAAGGCAACGATTGAGCGCGAATTCCGCCCAGGGATTGAAACCACTGAGCGTGATTTCCGCTACAAAGGCTGGAAGAAAGCGGTGGCCCGTGCTCAGGCATGGGAAGAGCACGAAGAGTAACAGTCTGCCTGTTTTACGCTGAACGTGTTTTTGTTATCAACGCGCTATCGCCCCCCGATAGCGCGTTTTTTTATGCGCTCACGGCGCCACCACTAACCCCTCTACGACTTCAAGGGCGAAGGGTGATAGAATTCCCGCCCATACACAACTCCTCCATTTCGCAATCAACAGGTCTAACCATGAAACGTGAATTAGCCATCGAGTTCTCCCGTGTTACCGAAGCTGCCGCGCTGGCAGGTTATAAGTGGCTGGGTCGGGGCGATAAAAATGCTGCTGACGGCGCTGCTGTACGGGCTATGCGCATTATGCTCAATCAGGTCAATATTGATGGGCAGATTGTTATCGGTGAAGGCGAAATCGATGAAGCACCGATGCTGTTTATTGGTGAACATGTCGGTACGGGTCAAGGGGATGCTGTTGATATCGCGGTTGACCCCATTGAGGGCACGCGCATGACCGCCATGGGGCAGGCCAATGCATTGGCGGTGCTGGCCGTCGGCGATAAAGGCACATTTTTACATGCGCCGGATATGTATATGGAAAAGCTGGTGGTTGGCCCTGCCGCGAAAGGCGCTATCGACCTTAACCTGTCACTGGAACAAAACCTGCGCAATGTGGCCAATAAGCTGAATAAGCCATTGGTCGATTTAACCGTGATCACGCTAGCCAAACCGCGTCATGACGGCATCATCGCTGAAATGCAGCAACTTGGCGTCAAAGTATTCGCCATTCCTGATGGCGACGTGGCAGCCTCCATTTTGACCTGTATGCCAGAAAGCGAAGTGGATGTGATGTACTGCATCGGCGGTGCACCTGAAGGGGTGATTTCTGCTGCGGTGATCCGTGCATTGGATGGTGATATGCAAGGCCGTTTGTTGCCGCGTCATCAAGTGAAGGGGGATAACGAAGACAATCGCCGAATCGGTGAGCAAGAGCTGGTGCGCTGTAAATCCATGGGTATCGAAGCGGGTAAGGTTCTGCTACTGGGGGACATGGCGCGCAATGACAACGTCATTTTCTCCGCCACCGGGATTACCAAAGGTGATCTGCTGGAGGGGATTTATCGCAAAGGGAATATGGCTACCACTGAAACACTGTTGATCCGTGGTAAATCTCGCACTATTCGCCGCATCCGCTCAACCCATTTCCTGGATCGCAAAGACCCGTCATTGCACGAATTCTTACTGTAATCCGGCTCATAAATTTTCAGTGAAAAAACGGGTGCTGCATTCGGCACCCGTTTTTGTCTCAGTATTTCAATCGGTTAAACGCGATGCTCTTGTGGTTGCATCCGATGGGATAGCGGCCACCAGCAGAGCAAAATCAGAATCGCCATGGCGAACATCAGCAACCCCAAACTGAACTGCCCCGTTTGCGGTAGCATGGCGGACAGCCACGTCGCCAGCCCTGATCCCACATTCTGTAGCCCGCCGACCAAGGCCCCCGCAGCTCCCGCCAGATAAGGGAACGGCTCCATCGCGCCGGTGGTGGCCAGTGGGAATAACATCCCCGCCCCAAAGAAGAATAGTGCCGCCGGTATCACTAAGGTCCAGATATTCATTACACCAAACCAGCCGGGGATCCACATCATCAGCCCTGCCAACAGGCAGCTGATAACGGAATGCCACATCAGACTGTGGAAGGTTTTGCCGTCGCGACCGGCATACCATGCGCCAAAAAATGCCGCTGGAATTGGTAGGATGAATAGAATACTGACGGTCACGCCACTCAGCCCAAGCACGCCGCCCATCAACACGCCCGCGCTGGCCTCAAAGACGGCAATCCCAGCCAATGCACCAATCAGCATCACCAGATAACAGCTAAAGGCGCTATCAGAGAGCAACAGGCGGAAGCTGGCTAACATTCGCCGTTTTTCGGTTTGCTGCGGGCGGGTTTCTGGCAGCCAGCGGAACATACAAAATGCGACACCGCCGCATAAAAGCAGCAGAAATGCGTAGCAGGCGCGCCAGCCAAACAGACTCGCCAGCACCCCACCAATCACTGGCGCCATCAGCGGGCTGACCAAAATCCCCATGTTTAACATGCTGTTGGCGTAACGTAAGGCGGTGCCGGAATAGAGGTCGCGCGGCATGGTTCGCGCCATCACACCTGCGACACCGGTCCCCATGCCTTGCAAAGCGCTAGCGGCCACCAGCATGGTCAGACTACCGGCCAACCACGCCCCCAATGCGCCTAACATAAAAATCATCATGCCCACCAGAATCACGGGGCGACGGCCAATCCGGTCGGAGAGGGGGCCATAAATCAGCTGTGAGAAGCCATAGGTCAGCAAATAGGCCGCCATGACACGCTGTACCACACCGGTACGCACGGATAAATCACGGGCGATATCCGCGATAACCGGCACATAGATCGTTTGCGCCATCTGACCCACGGCAACCAGCAGGATCAACATGACTAACAGGTGAAAATTCTCTATTTTTTTCATTATCTTAATGCGTTAATTAGCCGTAATACGTGCCGTTTATGGCGGCACACCTCACTATCGGCGCATAAGCTAACAAATTTGAATTTTTTAGCGAGTCAGCACGACATATTGCCAAATGGACGACTGGCAGATAAATCCACCACTCACGTAAACTAAAGTGTCCAAATTCACCGTGGTGGCGTGAATCTGCTAAGTAAAACAGCGCGATAACATTTAATCGATAATACTTTTTAGCCAGATCCCCTAAAATATCCCCTGCGCTTTTGGCATTACTTCTAATGGGAATCATAACGATGGCTGAATGGGTTAGTGGCAAAATTACTCACGTCGAGCACTGGACAGACGCGCTGTTCAGTATTCGGGTCAATGCGCCCGTCGATCCCTTTACCGCCGGTCAATTTGCCAAGCTGGCATTAGATATTAATGGCGAGCGGGTACAGCGGGCCTACTCTTACGTCAATGCACCGAGTGACGACAATCTGGAGTTCTATCTGGTCACTGTGCCGGAAGGAAAGCTCAGCCCACGACTGGACCAACTGGCGGTGGGCGGCGAAGTGATGGTGACCAAGCAGGCCGCGGGCTTCTTCGTGCTAGAAGAGATACCGGATTGCGATACCTTATGGATGTTGGCAACCGGCACCGCCATTGGCCCCTATCTCTCTATCTTGCAGGAGGGGCGCGATCTAGAGCGTTTCAAGCATGTGGTGCTAGTCCATGCGGCACGTTTTGCCCGTGATCTCAGCTACTTGCCACTGATGCAACAGCTGGAGCAGCGCTATAACGGCAAGCTGCGTATCCAGACAGTGGTGAGTCGCGAGCGATCTCCCGGTTCGTTGACGGGCAGGGTGCCAGCATTGATTGAAAATGGCTCACTGGAAGCGGCGGTTGGCTTAAACATTGATGCGAAGGATAGTCATGTGATGCTGTGTGGTAACCCGCAAATGGTGCGAGATACCCAGCAATTGCTGAAAGAACAACGTGATATGCGTAAACACTTGCGCCGTAAACCGGGGCATATGACCAGCGAGCAGTATTGGTAAGCATTGATGAGGCAGATATTGGCGGTCGGTGGGCACCAATTACCTGCCCACTGACCTAACCATCGAACTCACAGATGAAAGTCTGGCCGCTAACACTAGCCGGTATTGCGCATCCCCGCCGCGACACCGGCGATGGTCACCATCAATGCCTGCTCAACACGGGCATCAGGGTGCTCTTGCTGGCGCGACCGATGCAACAGCTCCGCTTGCAGAACGTTCAGCGGGTCGGTGTAGACGTTACGTAACGCGATAGACTCCGCAATCCACGGCAAATCAGCCATCAAGTGATCATCGTTGGCAATTGCCAACACCACTTTAATGTCCGCTTCCAACTGATCGCGTAGTTGCTGACCCAGCGGCCACAAGGATTTATCCACCAGGCGCTGATCGTAATACTCTGCCAACCACAAATCGGCTTTGGCGAACACCATCTCCAGCATACCTATGCGGGTTGAGAAGAACGGCCAGTCACGGCACATGGTCGCGAGCGCATCGCGCTTACCGGCATCAATCGCTTTCTGTAAACCGGCACCGGCACCCAGCCAGGCGGGCAGCATCAGACGGTTTTGTGTCCAGGCGAAGATCCATGGTATTGCACGTAAGCTCTCAACACCGCCATTCGGGCGACGTTTGGCCGGGCGTGAACCCAATGGCAGCTTGCCTAATTCCAGCTCTGGCGTGGCTGAGCGGAAGTAAGGGACGAACTCTGGATTTTCGCGCACATAGCCGCGATACATATCGCAGGATGCGTTCGACAAAATATCCATCACCTCAATCCACTCACTCTTCGGTTCCGGCGGTGGCAGCAGATTGGCTTCCAAAATTGCACCGGCGTACAGTGCCAGACTGCTGATGGTGACTTCCGGCAGACCAAACTTAAAGCGGATCATCTCGCCTTGCTCAGTCACCCGTAAGCCGCCTTTCAGGCTGCCCGGAGGCTGAGAGAGTAGCGCGGCGTGAGCGGGCGCACCACCGCGGCCGATAGAGCCGCCACGGCCATGGAATAGCGTCAGTGAGATCCCCGCTTTCTCGCAGGTTTTGATCAATGAATCCTGAGCACGATATTGCGCCCAAGATGCCGCCATCACACCGGCATCTTTCGCCGAGTCAGAATAGCCAATCATCACCATCTGCTTGCCTTGGATCAGGCCGCGATACCAGTCGATGTTCAACAGCTGAGTCATCACGTCGTCAGCGTTGTTCAGGTCATCAAGGGTTTCGAACAGCGGAGCCACCGGCAGGGTGAACGGGCAACCCGCTTCTTTCAGCAGCAAATGTACCGCCAACACATCTGATGGCACTTTCGCCATGGAGATAACATAGGCAGCGATTGAGCCTTCTGGTGCTTCGGCAATCACCCGACAGGTCTCCAGCACTTCCTGGGTGTCGGCGCTCGGTTCCCATTTCAGCGGGACTAGTGGGCGCTTAGAGTTCAATTCGCGGATCAGGAAAGCTTGCTTGTCAGCTTCAGACCAGCTCTCATAATCGCCGAGGCCCAGATAGCGGGTTAACTCCGCAATGGCATCGGTGTGGCGGGTGCTTTCCTGGCGCACATCGATGCGCACCAATGGCACGCCAAAGCAGCGGACACGGCGCAGGGTATCCAGCAATTGACCGTTAGCGATAATCTCCATGCCGCAGGCTTTCAGCGATTGATAGCAGGCGTAGAGTGGATCCCACAGTTGATCATTACTGACCAGCAAATCAGTCGGCGGCAAGACACGCTCGCCTTTCAGGCGTTTTTCCAGATAGGTTTGGGTATTGGTCAACTGAGTACGGACGCGCTTCATCAGCTCGCGATAAGGTTCCGGCACCTCGTCGCCACCAGCCAGCTCACGCAGTTCTGGGGTGCACTCCGACATTGACAGCTCTGACACCAGCACCTGGATATCACGCAGGAACAGATCGGTGGCCTTCCAGCGGCTCAGCAGCAGCACATGGCGGGTGATTTCAGCGGTCACATTCGGGTTACCGTCGCGGTCGCCGCCCATCCATGACGTGAAGCGAATCGGCACGGCTTCGACCGGCAAACGGTAATCGAGTGAGTTCTGCAACTGCTCGTTAAATTCACGCAAGAAAGCGGGTACACCTTCCCATAGGCTGTTTTCAACCACCGCAAAACCCCATTTGGCTTCATCCACTGGGGAGGGGCGAATTTTGCGAATTTCGTCGGTATGCCATGATTGTGCAACCAACTGCCGCAAACGACGCATGATCTTGTTGCGTTCGTAATCGGCTAAATCATTGTGATCCAACTGGCTCAGGCAGGTATTCACTTCCACCAGTTTATGGATCAAAGTACGGCGAGTTATTTCGGTTGGGTGAGCGGTCAACACCAGCTCAATAGACAACTCATCAACCGCGCTGCGCATATCTTTTTCGCTCAGCTTCTTGTCTTTCAAGCGGGTGAATAGCTGGGCCAGGGCTTCCGGGTTACTTGCCGCTTCACCGTGTGGCGAAATACTGTGATATTGCTCCGCCGTATTGGTCAAATTGAGGAATTGGCTAAAAGCACGGGCTACCGGCAGTAACTCGTCGTTGGACAGATTTTGCAGCGTCGTCAGCAGTTCCTGACGGCTCGCCTCATTACCAGCACGCGAAGATTTAGATAATTTACGGATGGTTTCTACCCGATCAAGAATGTGCTCGCCGAGCGCTTCCTTGATGGTCTCCCCGAGTAGTTTGCCGAGCATACTGACGTTACTTCGCATTGCGGAATATTGTTCGTTCATATGACCCCTGACCCATATCCCCTTCGCCCTTGACGCCGCAGGGTTGTTAGCGACGTTTACTCACCCGAATCACTGACCAGTGTCAGCTCATCGGGATTCGTTCACTTGCTGCCTACCTGCAACGCCAATGACTTTGGGTATAAACTTTTATGGTTTCTTTTTGTAAATTAGTTTCATCCAAAAGGCAGAGATGGACAAATCCACTCGCCACGTTCAATTCCATACCCCAATTGACACTATTTTCAGCAAAAAAACATCAATTTTAGGGATATTTCTGAAATTTAATTACCAAGGCTAGGTTATCAGTTTGGCTTATCACCGATATTGATCCGCCTACCCCATAGTGGTTATCTCTGTTGGCAGAAATGGTCAACTAATTGGCCAATCAGCTCGCGAGTTGGCTCGATAAAGGCCATATCAATAAACTCATCCGGCTGGTGGGCCTGATTGATGGAACCTGGCCCCAGCACTAATGTTGGGCAAATTTGCTGGATAAATGGCGCTTCAGTGCAGTAGTTCACCACCGCCGTGCGCTCACCCAACAATTTTTCGATAACCCCCACCATATGGTGATCTGTTGGGCATTCATAGCCAGGAATCGGCAGATGCAGCTCATCAATGCTTAGGCGGCCCGGCCAGCGTTGGCTTACCGGCGCTAGCGCTTCGGTCATCAACTCATCCAGATCACTTAATGTCAGACCCGGCAACGGGCGGATATCCATATGTAATTCACAGCAAGCACAGATACGGTTTGCTGCATCACCACCATTGATATGACCGAAATTCATCGTCGGATAAGGGATGGTGAACGCCGGATTGTGATAACGCTCTTGCAGGGTGGTGCGCAGCTTCATTAGCTCGGTAATGGATTCATGCATCAAATCAATGGCATTGACGCCACGCGCTGGATCACTGGAGTGACCGGACTGGCCGGTAATGCGGATGGCGCTGGAAATATGCCCTTTGTGCGCCCGCACCGGTTGCAGTGAGGTTGGTTCGCCAATAATGGCAAAGTCAGGGCGCAACTGGATGGAGGCGGCAAAGTAGCGCGCGCCTGCCATGGTGGTCTCTTCATCGGCGGTCGCCAGAATATAGAGCGGTTTACTCAGCTGGCTGGCATCGATATCACGTACCGCATCCAGAATAAAGGCAAAAAAGCCTTTCATATCGGCAGTGCCCAAACCATATAACTTGTTGTCGTGCTCCGTCAGCGTGAAGGGATCACGGGTCCAACGCCCCTCATCGTAAGGTACGGTATCGGTATGACCGGCGAGCAGTAATCCGCCATTACCTTCGCCGCTACTTTTTTCACCAATAGAGGCAAGCAGGTTAAATTTGTGGCGTGTATCGGGCACTGGTTGGATTTCGATACGAAAACCCAAATCAGCAAACCATCCGGCCAGCAAGTTGATTAACGCCTCATTGCTTTGATCGAGGGCGCTATCGGTCGCGCTGATCGATGGCGTGGCGATTAATGCCCGATACAGCTCAATAAATGGAGGTAATTTCATCTTCACTGTTGACAGCCTTTGGTTAGGATAGTATCAATATTCATGCAATAATTATGAATAAAAATACATTAAGCTTAAGCGTAAGGGAACCTAAAAAGACCCTTAAATTTACGAAAATGTCAATGCTCAATCACCTGGGGAACAGTAAAACCTTGCTGATCACCCAAATGCCGGTTTTGACTACTTATGTCTTTATACCCGATTAAATTTTATACCCAAAGTACTTGATGTGGCAGGTTGCGGGCGAGCGAGTCCTGCGGCCACTTCAAGTCAGAAGGGCAAGGTGAACTGAACCCATGCTAAATACGCTAATTGTTGGTGCCAGCGGCTATGCCGGAGCGGAGCTTACGGCTTACCTCAATCGTCACCCACATATGAACATAACCGCTTTAGCGGTTTCAGCGCAAAGTGCAGATGCAGGAAAATTACTTTCTGAGCTGCATCCGCAACTGAAAGGCATCATTGATCTTCCGCTGCAACCCTTGGTGGATGTGGCTCAGGCGGCAAAAGGTGTTGATGTGGTGTTCCTCGCCACCGCCCATGAAGTCAGCCATGATTTGGCACCGCAATTTTTAGCCGCGGGCTGCGTGGTGTTTGATCTCTCTGGTGCATACCGGGTTCAGGACGCCGCGTTTTACACTCAATATTACGGTTTTGAACATCAGCACGCTGATTGGTTGGACAAAGCGGTATATGGGCTGGCTGAATGGCAGGCCGAAGAGATCAAACAGGCGCAATTGATTGCCGTCCCAGGCTGCTATCCAACCGCTTCACAATTGGCACTAAAGCCGCTGGTTGATGGCGGTTTGTTGAATGAAGCTCAATGGCCGGTGATTAACGCGGTAAGTGGCGTCAGCGGTGCAGGGCGTAAAGCCAGCATTGGCAACAGTTTTTGCGAAGTGAGCTTGCAGCCATACGGCTTGTTTAACCATCGTCATCAGCCTGAGATTGTCGCTCACCTCGGTACACCGGTGATTTTCACCCCGCACTTGGGGAACTTCGCGCGCGGCATTTTGGCGACCATCACTTGCCGCCTGAAAGTCGGTGTCACGGCAGAAGATATCGCCGAGGCGTACCACAATGCGTATCAAGATAAACCGCTGGTGCGGTTATATCAGCAAGGCGTACCGGCACTAAAAGCTGTGGTCGGCCTGCCTTTCTGTGATATTGGTTTCTCGGTGCAGGGCGAGCATTTAATCATTGTCGCGACAGAAGATAACCTGCTGAAAGGCGCGGCGGCGCAGGCGGTACAATGCATGAATATCCGTTTTGGCTTTGTGGAAACCCAGTCCCTATTGTGAGTCACCAGGGGGCGGTAACCGAGCCAGAGTGGGCAGAAACAGATACTTTATCCAATTATATTGAGGCGAAACATGATGAACCCGTTGGTCATTAAATTAGGTGGCGTGTTGCTAGACAGCGAAGAAGCGCTGGAACGCCTGTTTACTGCATTAGTGACCTATCGTGAGAAGCATGAGCGCCCGCTTGTGATTATGCACGGTGGTGGCTGTCTGGTAGATGAGCTGATGAAAAAACTGGCACTGCCGGTGGTGAAGAAAAACGGCCTGCGTGTTACTCCGGCTGACCAGATTGATATTATCACTGGCGCATTGGCAGGCACCGCCAACAAAACGTTGCTCTCCTGGGCGGTAAAACACCAGATAAATGCTGTTGGTCTCTGTCTGGGTGATGGCAATACGGTTTCGGTTACACCGCTGGATGCCGAACTGGGGCATGTGGGTAAAGCGCAGCCTGGCTCACCGGCCTTGGTGCAAACCTTGTTGGCAGCGGATTACATGCCAATCATCAGCTCAATTGGTATTACCGTAGACGGCAAACTGATGAATGTGAATGCCGATCAGGCTGCAACCGCCCTGGCGGCGACACTGGGGGCGGATCTGATTTTGCTGTCTGATGTGAGCGGCATTCTGGATGGCAAAGGCCAGCGAATTGCTGAAATGACGGCACAGAAAGCCGAGCAATTAATTGCTCAAGGCATTATTACTGATGGCATGATTGTCAAAGTGAATGCTGCGCTGGATGCCGCGCGTTCACTGGGCCGCCCGGTGGATATCGCCAGCTGGCGTCATGCTGATCAACTGCCAGCGCTGTTTAACGGCGTGCCAATTGGTACACGTATTCTCGCGTAACAGGCTATTATAAATTTCTATATCAAAACGATTTTTTCAGAACTTAGGGAAGCAAGATTATGGCATTGTGGGGCGGACGGTTTAGTCAGGCAGCAGATCAGCGTTTTAAGCAGTTCAATGACTCCCTGCGGTTTGATTACCGACTGGCAGAGCAGGATATTATAGGTTCTGTTGCCTGGTCGAAAGCACTGGTCACGGTTGGTGTCTTAACAGCCGCCGAGCAGCAACAACTTGAGCAGGCACTCTCTGTTTTATTGGAAGAGGTGCAGGCCGATCCACAGGCCATTTTAGCCAGTGATGCGGAAGATATTCACAGTTGGGTAGAAACCAAACTGATTGATAAAGTGGGCGATTTAGGCAAAAAATTGCACACTGGGCGTAGCCGTAATGATCAGGTCGCGACTGATCTAAAATTGTGGTGCAAATTCCAAATAACTGAATTAAAAACTGCGGTGCAGCAGCTACAGCAAGCACTGGTTATCACCGCTGAAGCCAATCAGGATGCGGTGATGCCGGGTTATACCCACTTGCAACGCGCCCAACCGGTGACCTTCGCACACTGGTGTCTGGCCTACGTTGAAATGCTGGCTCGTGATGAAAGCCGCCTGCAAGATACCCTAAATCGCCTGGATGTCAGCCCATTAGGCAGTGGCGCATTGGCGGGTACGGCGTATGCCATTGACCGCGAACAGCTGGCGGGCTGGTTAGGTTTTGCCTCTGCGACCCGCAACAGTCTCGATAGTGTGTCTGACCGTGACCATGTGCTGGAACTACTCTCCGATGCCAGCATCGGCATGGTGCATCTGTCGCGTTTTGCAGAAGATCTCATCTTCTTCAACAGTGGCGAAGCGGCGTTTGTCGATTTATCTGATCGCGTGACCTCCGGCTCCTCTCTGATGCCACAAAAGAAAAACCCGGATGCATTAGAATTAATCCGTGGTAAGTGTGGCCGAGTCCAGGGCGCATTGACCGGGATGATGATGACGCTCAAAGGCTTGCCTCTGGCTTATAACAAAGATATGCAGGAAGACAAAGAAGGGCTGTTTGATGCGCTGGATACCTGGCTCGACTGCCTGCATATGGCCGCGCTGGTCTTGGATGGTATTCAGGTAAAACGCCCGCGTTGCAAAGAAGCCGCTGAACAGGGCTATGCCAACGCCACTGAATTAGCAGATTATTTGGTCGCCAAGGGGGTGCCTTTCCGCGAAGCGCACCATATTGTCGGCGAAGCGGTGGTTGAGGCGATTCGTCAGGGCAAAGCATTAGAGGCATTATCACTCAGTGACTTGCAGAAGTTCAGTGCAGTGATTGGCGACGATGTGTACCCGATTCTGGCGCTGCAATCCTGCCTGGATAAGCGTGTCGCCAAAGGTGGAGTTTCACCACAGCAAGTGGCTACCGCTATTGCCGAGGCTAAAACCCGCCTGTTTTAGTTCGCTGAGTATTAATATCGGAAATGGGTCACTTTTATAGTGGCCCATTTTTTATGGTAGAAGCTAAATGGTATTTTTGCCTTCAGTTGACCCGCTATATTCAGAAAAAATTAATAAACGTTACAGCAACACTTATTTATAGATCATTTAAACTTTCTATAAAGCCAATATTCTCAGCCACATAATTTTTTATTTTTGAATGCCATTGAGTTTATACCCTCAAATGATTATGATAATCATTATCAAATGGTGGCGCTATAGGAAAACCTATACTAGCATTAAGGAATTAGAGAGGTTCAGATCAGTTTTAATAACTGAAGGGATAACTCAGATATATTACCTTATCCACTAATAAAATAAGCCTATTTATTTTAGTCAATTTAATCTGCATTTATGGTGGGTTAAATAACTTATTGGTTTTATAGAAAGCTACAACATACTAATTATCCGATAATTTCTATTATTCGGCACGAATATCTATTGCCAAATTTATCGCGTGTGTCATTAAGCTAATAGTTAGCATGTGTATTTTATTTGTATTAATAAGGATGGAAACTCATAAATGGATAATATAGTTTTACAGAGAAAAACAACAATAAGCCCGATGAGTAAAATATCACTAGGTATATTCTTAGCACTAACGGCGCAAGGTTATTCAGAAAGCGCCAAATCTGAAACCATTAAAGCTGAAGCCACTCAGGCGGCCGCCGCAGAGGCATCCTCTGGTAAGAGTGAGATGGTGCTGGATAAGCTCAAAGTAGAAGAAGTGAGTAATGCTCATGAGGGTGACTGGGTCTATGATGAAGCCCGCTCGGTCAGCGAAATATCCCGTGAACAAATGGATAACCGCCCAGCACGTCACGCGGCGGATATTTTAGAGCAAACGCCGGGGGTCTACTCCAGCCTTAGCCAGCAAGACCCAGGGCTATCGGTGAATATCCGTGGTATGCAAGATTATGGTCGCGTCAATATGAATATTGATGGTATGCGCCAGAACTTTATGAAAAGTAGCCATGGGCAGCGCAATGGCGTTATGTATATTGATCCAGAAATTCTTAATAATGTAACAATAGAGAAAGGGGTCAGTAGTGGTATTGGCGGTGCGGGGGTTATTGGGGGGATTGCCACTTTTAATACAATTAATGCCAGTGACTTTATCGAACCAGGAAAAGAGATTGGCGGTAAAGTCCGCGCGACAACCGGTGATAATGGCACCCAATTTATTGGCAGTGCAATGTTGGCGCTGGGTAATGAGTATGGTGACCTGTTAATTTCCGCTAGTGAACGTAACTTAAAAGATTACTGGCCGGGGAATAAAGGGGAAATCGGTGAACTTCACATGGGAGGAAAGAAAGAACGCAAATTAAGCAATGACATTAAAAGTAATAAGGTCGATTTTACTCACTATAAAATGTATTCACGGTTGGCCAAAATAGGGTGGAATTTATCCGCTGATCAGCGCCTGGTATTCAGCTACCTGCAAACACAAGTAGAAAGCCCCAATGCAGGTATGCTTACCCAGATCGATTTGAGCCAGTCACTAACATCAGGTCCTGCTTTTAAATATGGCTGGTTAAGCGGCAGCGTATCGGATGTGATGAATAAGAATATTGGGCTAGATTATAGCTTAAAGCCGGAACATATCGGCTGGCTGGATGCAACGGCAAAAGTCTATTATGTCGATACTGATGATAAAACTGATACCCACAATGCAGATGCTATTTTCCGCAAAGCCTATTGGACGCAAACCCGTTTAACCACCCAGGGTTTACAACTGCAAAATACCAGCCTATTTACCCCCGCCGATCAACATCAATTGCGCATTAAATATGGCCTGGAGTGGTTTAGTGATCGCTCCAGAGGTAACACAACCAATGACTACCAACGAGAGCGTAATCGAACGGGTCAGGTCCTCGTGAATCGGATTACCCCACCCGGCAAGCGCGCGATTACCAGTACCTTTGCCCAAATTAATTACGATTATGATGATTGGTTTCGGCTGGAAGGGGGGCTGCGTTACGATCAATTCCGTTTACAGGGCAATACCTGGATGTATACCCGAGGCTTTCGTCACCACTATACCCTTGAGAAACCTTGTGACCCAAAACGGGATGAGCAATCTGAAAGACCGCTTACAAGATGCTCATCAAGTGTAGCGACAATAATGAGTTGGGATGTGGATCGCCGTGAACAGCAACTGTCACCTACGGCAGCTATCGGTATCAAGCCCGGCACGCCATGGTTGGAGTTTTTTGGTACTTATGGTAAATCCTGGCGGCCACCAGCAATGACTGAAATGTTGGCCACGGGCAGCGCGCATGGCCATGGCCGGATATTACCCAATCCGTTGTTGGTGTCAGAGCACTCTAAAGCCTGGGAGCTGGGGGTTAATATTCAACAAACAGGCCTGTTTATTAATGAAGATCGCTTTGCTGCTAAGGTGGCATATTTTAATACTAGAGTAAGAAATTATTCCAGCATGGAATTATCCAAGATGAAGCCAAAGTTTGGTGGTGGTGATTTCTCTCATGCAACCTATATTAATAATTTATTGAAAACGCAATTTCGCGGGCTGGAATATCAATTAAGCTATGACGCTGGTTTTTTTTATACTAATTTAAATTATACCAGAATGATTGGTAAAAATAGTGTTTGTTCAAAAACAGCTTGGTTAGGTGGGGTAGAGAAACTACAAAAAACCAAGCAGAAACACCGTTATTTTGTTGATGACAACAGAGCTAATAATATTATTGAATGCTATAAGGCAAGTGGGTTATTTGGTTCCTCGGCTTATTTGCCAGGTGACCGAGGGAGTTTAACTTTAGGCGGAAGAATATTTGATCAAAAACTGGATCTTGGCACTATTATCCGTTATAACAAAGGTCATCAAGATAAATCAGTGCTTGGTAGTCATGGGTATCCAAATGTTGCTTTTGTGGCAGACTGGCCTAAGTATACTATATTTGATTTGTATGCCAGCTATCAGGTAACTAATAATTTAGTGTTGCGCACTTCAATAGAAAATATAACCAATCGAGCTTATTTGATTAGTTATGGAGACACACTCTCTTTTGCTCCCAATCGGGGAAGAACTATTCAGGGTGGCTTTGAATATAGGTTCTGAATTATAAATTCTTTAGGTGAATAATATTGTTTACCTATTGAGTGAATGGCTTAATAAGCCATTATTTCGGAGTAACAATCATTAATTAAAAGGATATTATTATGAGTGTAACAGTTCAATATAACAGTGAGTTTGCCGACTATACCGTATCTTCTTATCTTAGCAACTGGGCCGAGACTTTTGGTGATATGAATCAGGCGGAGACAAAAGATCGAGGCCAGTTTGCAGGTGGTGACACTATCTTTAGTGGTACTCAATACTCAATTGGAAGTTCGCACGACACTGATATGGGGATGATTGTTGAAGGTAATTTAAACTATGCTTTTATGGCACATACTTTCCATGGTCAGATAACCAACATACAGTTTGGTAAGGACTTAGTGGTTAATACTGATGGCGCTGTGGGTAAACACCTCAACGATCTGCAAGTGGCCTTTAACGATGTGGATATTTCTGGTGAATTTGATGCTACCAAGCCAGTGGCTGAAAATCGCGATAGTGACATGCATAAATCGGTATATGGCTTAATGCGAGGCGATGCCGATCCAATGCTGGAAGTCCTCAAAGCCAAAGGTATTGATGTGGATACCGCCTTTAAAGATATGGCTATTGCCACCCAGATCCCTGACACTGAAATGGCGGCTGATGCCCCAATCATTGAAACTGTGGGTGTATATGATGATGCTGCTGACATGTCAATGGCGGCTTAAATCAGCAATACGAAAATAACTTTTTATTAAATAAAACAATACCACCGTCGTACTCTGTTATATTAGTTGCGGCGGTGGTTCATGTTTTATCTCAATAAATAACTAAGTTATTTCGGCTGCTTATAGAACATCATTAATGATAAATTTTTTCCAATTTATAAAGGAAATTATTATGACAGTATCTATTCAATTTAATGCTCCATTAGGCAGTGCTACCCTGGCAACTTATAGCCAAAAACTGAAAGTTGGCGATGTAAAGGAGATAACAATAATTAAAAACGCAGAGGCAGAGACTGAAGATACGGCACACGCCAAACAGGCATTGGCCAAGATGTGTGGTTCTTATATTAATAGTGAGGTTGACTGCGGTTTTATTTCTATTGATACTGGCTGTAGTGCTGAAAACTATCCTGATATGATGATTTTCCGTGGGGAGTTAATGTACTCCAAAACACCGCAAAATATTTTTTACGGAAAACTAGATAGTTTGATGCTGGGAGAAGGCTTGATCCCTAGTCTTGATGGTATAGGCCAACAGCTTAAAAAACTTGAATTGAAATTTAGCGGATTAAATATTACCAGTGAATTTGATGCTGCCAAAACAATAGCTGAGAATCAACAAGGTGAGGTTCATAAAGTTATTGACGGTTTGGTACAAGGCAACCCCGATCCTTTACTCGAAATACTCCAAGCTAAAGGTATTGATATAAATATACCACTGAATGATATGGCTATTGCCAGTCAGCTTGAAACTACCAGTGAAATCACCGTCGATACACTCACTGTTGATGCTGTGGGTGTGGCTGATAATAGTGACGTATTATTTGCCTGAGTTGGTGGTTAGAAAGTTTCCCTCCGGTTAGATGAGTAATATCACCGCCATACTTCTCATACTGATATTGGCGGTAGTTTGTATTGTGGCTGGATAAGATAGATAAATACAAATCTGTCACCAGCGACTTTTTTGACAACAGCACTGCTTTCATTAATGGAAATGGACGCCATGGAATCTTGCAAAACCCCCAGCCTTTCGTCGGCTTCCTCGCTCATTCTCTCTGTTTTAGCTAGCCACAAAAAAAGCCTTTGGGGTATCGGACTATTTACTGCGGTAATAAATTTACTGATGTTAGCGCCGGCAATTTATATGCTGCAAGTTTATGATCGCGTTCTTGCCTCAAATAATACCATGACATTATTGATGCTCACTATTTTGGTGCTCGGAATATTTGTATTTATTGGTTTATTAGAGTGGATTCGCAGTGCCGTTGTTATCCGTCTGGGAACACGCATTGATATGCAACTCAATCAACGGGTGTTTAATGCCGCCTTTGCTTCGCAACTTATAGGCCATAAAACACCGGCGGCCCAAGCATTAAATGACCTGACTGCTTTGCGCCAATTTGCTACCGGCAATGCACTCTTTGCTTTTTTTGATGCCCCCTGGTTTCCACTTTACTTACTGGTGATATTTCTGCTCCACCCCTGGCTCGGCGCATTAGCCACTGCGGGGGCTTGTGTACTGATCTTTCTCGCCTGGCTAAACCAGAAAGTGTGTAAAAAGGCACTGAAAGCAGCATCCACCATCACGTCACAAGCTACCCAGCAGGCGAATGCGAATTTGCGTAATGCAGACTCTATCGAAGCCATGGGGATGCTAGAGAGCTTACGTGGGCGCTGGCTAAAACAGCATTCACATTTCCTTTATCAACAAAATATTGCCAGCGATAAGAGCAGTCGGGTCACCGCCCTATCCAAATCTAGCCGTCAGGCGCTGCAATCAATGATGCTAGGGCTAGGCGCACTGTTGGTTATTGATAGTGCAATTACCGCCGGCGTCATGATTGCGGGATCAATTTTAATCGGGCGCGTATTAAGTCCCATTGATCAACTCATCGCGGTCTGGAAACAGTGGAGCCATGCGCGGCTCTCCTACCTGCGTCTCACAGATCTGTTAGCTCAATATCCCCCGGTACAAACAGGTATGCTGCTCCCTCCCCCCACCGGGAAGCTCAGTGTGATGCAACTGACGGTATGCAAACCCGGCACCCATATACCTGTGTTACAGGCCATCAATTTTGAGTTACAACCCGGTGATGTACTCGGTGTTTTAGGGCCATCGGGTAGTGGCAAGTCCACCTTGGCAAAGTTGTTGGTGGCATGTAAACCCGCCTTTAGCGGCTCGGTTCGCTTAGACAGTGTCAATCTTGCTCAATGGGATAAAACCCGTTTGGGTGAGTTTATTGGTTACCTGCCGCAAGATATTCAGCTGTTTCGTGGGTCGATTGCTGAAAATATCTCGCGCTTTGGTCAAATTGATACCGAAAAAGTGATCGCGGCTGCACAGCTCGCCGATGTACACGATCTCATCCTGCATCTGCCGCAAGGCTATGACACTCAACTGGGAGATGATGGCGAAGGGCTATCCGGCGGTCAGCGCCAGCGTATTGCTTTGGCGCGCGCCATGTACGGCGTGCCACGACTTATTGTGCTGGATGAACCTAACGCCAGTTTGGATAAAGAGGGTGAAAAAGCCTTACTAAATAGTATTACCCAGTTAAAACAGCAGGGTAGCACCATCGTGATGATCACCCATAAGCCAGAGTTATTATCCGGTAGTGACTATTTGTTGTTCCTCAATAATGGCCGGATGGAGCTGTTTGATCGTACTCAGGCAGTTTTACAGAGCGCGAAGGATAAGCCTGCGGCTAATGCTGATGTAAAAGCATTCACCAGTAAAAAGAGTTGGGGCAGCGGCATGTCATATGGTGCTGCACCTGCCCGCACAGCATCACCAAAATCATAACCTTAAATGAGATATACCACGGATGGGAGATAACTGATGTTACCTGAAACAGGTCGTGACCTGTCTATGGCAGTGGGCAGCGGTCAGCAAAATCCGCCACCACTGCAAATCAATAGCGGGAAGTACCTTCGTCTGGGAGGAGGATTGGTTGTCGGCGGTTTCATCGGTTTTTTGCTTTGGGCCGGACTGGCACCATTGGATAAAGGGATTGCTGTTATGGGGCAGATTGTCGTTGCCGAAAACCGTAAAGTGATCCAGCCGTTACAAGGTGGACGTATTCAGCAATTACATGTCATCGAGGGGGATGAGGTCGAGCAAGGCCAATTACTTATCACGCTGGATGATACTGCGATACGTAGCCATCGGGATAATCTACAGCATCAGTATCTTAGCGCGCTGGCTCAGGAGTCCCGCTTAATTGCCGAGCAACACGACTGGCCTGAAATTGATTTCCCTGAAGTGCTGCTTCAGGACTCCGCGCAATATTTGGTTGAGCGCATTATTGCTTTGCAGCGGCAGCTTTTTCAGCATCGCCGCCAGGCCCAACGGAGCGAAATTGCACGTTTATCGGCACAAATTACGCGGCATCAGAGTCGGCTGAGCGGTTTGCAAGCGCTGCGCGATAATAACCAGCACCAGCTCGACTTATTTCAACAACAACTACATGGCGTACAGTCGTTGGCAAAAAATGGTCATGTTGCCCAAAATCAGTTGTTGGATATGGAGCGTCAAGCCATTTCACTGCGTACCCGAGTGGAGCAAGACTCCAGCGACATCACGGAGGCTTATAAGCTGATTGATGAAACTGAGCAGCATATTTCACAGCGGCGTGAACAGTACCAAAGTGAGAATCGCGAACAATTAGCCAAAGCGCAGCAAGCTACCCAAGAGCTGGCGCAGCGTTTGAGTGTTGCAGAGTTTGAGTTGGAAAATACCCGTGTTACCGCCCCTGTTAGTGGTTCGGTTATTGCGCTGGCACAACACACCGTGGGTGGGGTGGTGAGCACCGGGCAAACATTGATGGAGTTGGTTCCCAGCGGGCAACCCTTGCTCGTTGAAGCCCAGTTACCTGTGGCCTTGATTGATAAAGCTATGGTGGGGTTACCGGTTGACCTTAATTTTTCTGCATTTAATCAAAGCACAACGCCACGATTGTACGGCTCAGTATTACGCATCGGGGCTGATCGCATACAGCATCCACAGACTTTAGAGCCTTATTACCCCTTAACTATCGTGTTTGATATCAACCAAACCCCGCTGAAAATCCGGCCGGGTATGTCGGTGGATGTTTTTATCCGTACCGGAGAGCGGTCGTTGCTCAATTATCTGTTTAAGCCGCTAACCGATCGTTTGCATGTCGCATTTGCCGAAGAGTAATCGTCGTGATGAGTTATTTTATATAACTCATTAAAAATAAAGAAATATAGTGATTTAATTGATGAAAATTCAGCAGGATAACAGCCGCATTCTACTTTGGTTGGGAAGTGCCCTATTTGCGAGTTGTGTTCATCTATATTTGCTTTGGTGGCTGAGTACGCCAGCAGTGGCGGTAACCTCTCCATACCAGTATCCCATGGCGGTGATGCTTGGGCTGTCAGCCGAACCAGAATTCACCCCCAATGTAGAGCAGAATCCGGTAGTGGGTATGACTCAGAATCTCAGCGAGCCGATAGTTGAACCCGCGGAAAGTCAGCCAGAACAAGTGAGTGAGTTGCTAACTGCCCCGGAACAGTCCAATGCATCTTTGGTCGTCGAAAAAGAGCGAGAAGTGGTTAAAAAAGAGCCAGTGAAAGCAAAGTGGCCACAACCAGAGGTGAGCAAACCACGTAAGCCTGTTATTGAAGAGACGGCGGTGAATCGCAGCAAACCATCGCCACCTGCCGCGACAACCAGCACCACGTTATCTGGTGAGAGCAAGCAAATTGCAGCCGCGACGAACAGTGACTCTTTGCATGTGCAGCAGATTAAAATGAATTGGAGAAGCCACTTACAAGGGCATCTGATGGGGTTTAAACGTTACCCCCCCATTGCCAGGAAGCAGCGCCAACAGGGCACCGCAATGATTCGTTTTGTGGTGAATAGAGAGGGATATGTACTCTCGTCTCAATTGATCAAAAGCAGTGGGGTTGCCATTTTAGATCGCGAAGCTCTGGCACTGATCAAACGTGCCCAACCCTTACCCAAACCCCCGACAGAGTTGCTATCACATGGGCAAATAGTATTGGAGCTACCTATTGGTTTTGATCTAAAAAATAAAAAACGGTAATCGTGGTCGCGGGCAAAACAATTTCATGGGGTGATCAATATCACCCTATTTCCGGTGAAGGCACTCTAGCAATATTATTCGCCAGGGCAGCGCAGGCAGCGCTCGGCCTCATCGGCACCCAGTCTGAGTTTAGACTGCAAATCACGCAGCGCAGTACGTAAGCCCTCCTCAATTACCGGATGATAAAACGGCATATCTAGCATTTGATCAATGGTCATTTGCTGTTGATGTGCCCAGGCCAACAGATGAGCAATATGCTCGGCACTGGGGCCCATCATCTCGGCACCCAAGAAGCGGCCAGTGCCTTGCTCGCCATAAACCCGCAAAATACCTTTGTTTTTCAGCATCACCCGCGAACGGCCCTGGTTTTCAAAAGAGACTTCACCGATTTCAAAACAGCCGCAAGCACTGAATTTTTGTGTCAATTCGCGGAAGGTCGAGCCTACCATCGCGATTTGTGGATCAGAGAACACCACCGAAATGGGGCTACGACGTAAACCAGGCACCACTTCTGGGAAGCCACCGGCATTCACGCCAGCAATACGAGCCTGATCGCTTGCTTCATGCAGTAGTGGCAATTGGTTACTGGCATCACCGGCGATAAAGATATGTGGCACACTGGTCTGCATCGTCAGCTTGTCAGCAAGTGGCACACCGCGATCATCGAACAGTAGCGAGGTGTTTTCCAGACCCAGCTTATCGACATTAGGACGGCGACCCGTGGCGGCTAATACATAATCCACCATTATCTCTTGGGGCTTTTCGGCTTTATCCAGATAGCGGATAAAGACTTTATCCCCCTCTCGCTGCATCACTTCAACTTTTACATCGGGATCGAGATAGAACTCTTCACCTAGCGTTTTCGCGGCGTAATTGCGCACAATGCTGTCAGTCAGCGGGCCAACACCACCGCCAACGCCAAACATTTTTACCTGAACACCCAATCGGTGCAGCGCCTGACCCAACTCCAGCCCGATAACACCGGGGCCAAAAACGGCAACTGATTTTGGTAAATCATCCCAGTTAAACACGTCATCATTGATGATCAGCCGATCACCTAATGCATTCCAGGCCGCAGGCCAGGTGGGGCGCGAGCCGGTGGCAATCACGATACGTTGCGCGACAATACGTGTGTGATCATCAACTTGCAGAGTATTATCATCAATAAAGCGAGCATAGCCCTGAATTTTATCCGTCGCCGGAATGTTATCGACACCTTCCAGAACGAAGCCAACAAAACGGTCGCGCTCACGTTTAACACGATCCATCACTTCACGACCATTAATCAGAGTTTCGCCTTGCGGATGAATACCGAATCCGGGGGCTTGCTCAATGTGATGCACGGCGTCAGCCGCTGCAATCAGTAGTTTGGATGGCATGCAACCGACGCGTGCACAGGTGGTGCCATACTCGCCACCTTCAATCATCACCACACTTGGGGTCGATAGTTTGGCAGCGCGATAAGCGCCAAGCCCGGCAGTGCCACCGCCAATCACGGCGACATCAACGTTTAAGGTTTTCATGTCTACTCCTAGCAGGAAAAACAGCAAGAACAGAAAAAAAGGGTAGGCCGGAGCCTACCAAATTACTTCACTTTATCTTCATTTTTATTGATGTCATTAGGCAGACAGGTAATTCTCTAAATCATCACTGCCACCGATGTGTCGCCCGCCGATAAAGACTTGCGGCACAGTCCCACGGCCCGTGACGGCACGCAGACTAACAGTGGTGGCGTCTTTGCCCAGCACGATCTCTTCGTATTGAATGCCACGCTCTTGCAGCATCTGTTTTGCTTTGGCGCAGAATGGGCAGCCCGGTTTGGTAAAGACAGAAACAGACTCCTGCACTTTAAAATCAGGGGCCAGATATTTCAGCATGGTGTCGGCATCAGAGACTTCAAACGGGTCGCCCGGCTTGTTTGGCTCAACAAACATTTTCTCTACCACGCCGTTACGTACCAGCATGGAGTAACGCCATGAACGCGGCCCGAAGCCCAGATCAGCTTTCTCAACCAGCATATTCATGCCTTTGGTGAATTCACCGTTGCCGTCTGGAATAAAGGTAATGTTTTCAGCGCTCTGATCCGCTTTCCAGGCATTCATCACGAAAGTGTCATTGACGGACACACAGAGAATGCTATCAACACCGTGCTGTTTAAACACGCCGGCCAGCTCGTTATAACGCGGCAGATGGCTGGAGGAGCAGGTCGGGGTAAATGCGCCCGGCAGTGAAAATACAATAACGGTTTTGTTGTTGAATAACTCGTCGGTGGTTACATCAATCCACTGGTCGCCCTGACGGGTATGGAAAGTCACCTGTGGGATTTTTTTACCTTCTTGGCTAGCGAACATCGGTAACTCCTTAATTGGAAAATAAAAGATTTGAATTTTTCTAGCTCTTTTTTCGTTGGAACACATTATTCATTTTATCACTTGATAGTTCTAATCACTGATTGCTATCTTATCTATCGTCAATGACTATCATAAAGCGGAGCATCGATGAATATTCGAGATCTAGAATACCTGGTGGCGCTGGCTGAATTCAGGCATTTTCGGCGTGCTGCCGACTCTTGTCATGTCAGCCAACCCACGTTAAGCGGTCAAATCCGTAAACTGGAAGATGAGCTGGGCGTTATGCTGTTAGAGCGCACTAGTCGTAAAGTCCTGTTTACGCAGGCTGGATTGTTGCTGGTGGAGCAGGCCAGAACGGTGCTACGGGAAGTTAAAGTACTGAAAGAGATGGCTAGTTTGCAGGGTGAGAGTATGTCTGGCCCGCTGCATATTGGGCTGATCCCTACGGTCGGGCCTTATCTGCTGCCGCAAATCATTCCTACGCTGCATCAAACATTCCCAAAACTGGAAATGTATCTGCATGAAGCGCAGACCCAAAACCTGCTAGCTCAGTTGGACAGTGGCAAGCTCGATTGTGCCATTTTGGCACTGGTTAAAGAGAGCGAAGCGTTTATTGAAGTCCCGCTGTTTGACGAACCGATGCAACTGGCGATTTACGCCGATCATCCGTGGGCAGGCCGTGATCGAGTGCAGATGCATGAACTGGCTGGCGAGAAGTTGCTGATGCTGGAAGATGGTCACTGTTTACGTGATCAGGCGATGGGTTTTTGCTTCCAGGCCGGCGCTGAAGAGGATACACATTTCCGTGCTACCAGTTTAGAAACCTTGCGCAATATGGTCGCCGCAGGCAGCGGCATCACGCTATTGCCTTCACTGGCGGTGCCGAATGAAAGAGAGCGTGACGGCGTATGCTATCTGGAGTGCTACAAGCCGATACCCAAGCGCACCATTGCCTTGGTCTACCGCCCCGGCTCCCCATTGCGTGGCCGCTATGAGCAACTTGCCGAGGCGATACGTGAGCACATGCAACCGCGCATGAGCCAGGACGTGATAAGCGAAAAGTTAGAACAGGCGGTTTAACCCATTGAGGGCAGCCACACGATAAGCTTCGGCCATCGTTGGGTAGTTGAAGGTAGTATTAACGAAGTATTCGAGGGTATTACCTTCGCCTTTTTGCTCCATGATAGCCTGCCCGATGTGGATAATTTCAGCCGCGCGTTCACCAAAGCAATGAATGCCGAGGATCTGCTTGGTTTCCCGATGGAACAGGATTTTCAAGCTGCCGGTATTCATCCCGACAATCTGTGCGCGCGCCAGGTGCTTAAACTGCGCCCGACCGACCTCGTAAGGCACTTTCATCGCGGTCAACTCTTGCTCGGTTTTACCCACAGAGCTGATCTCTGGAATGGTGTAAATGCCGGTTGGGATATCTTCGATCAAGTGAACATTGGCTTCACCTTTGATCATCGCTTGTGCCGCAATCCGCCCTTGATCATAAGCTGCGGAGGCCAAACTCGGATAACCAATGACATCACCGACGGCGTACACATGGGATAGTGCGGTCTGATACATGCTGTTGACCTTCAGCAGGCCACGGCTGTCGGCTTCCAAACCAATCTTTTCCAGCCCTAACCCACTGGTATTCCCGGTGCGGCCATTGGCGTACAACAAGCAGTCCGCCTTCACTTTTTTGCCTGATTTCAAATGAACGATAACCCCATCAACCGTCCCCTCAATCTGCTCAAACTCTTCGTTGTGGCGGATAACCACGCCGTTATTCCAGAAGTGGTACGAGAGGGCATCTGACATCTCCTGATCGAGGAAAGCCAGCAGGCGGTCGCGGGTATTAATCAAATCCACTTTGACACTCAAACCACGGAAGATCGATGCATATTCGCAGCCAATCACCCCCGCACCATAGATAATGACGTGTTGTGGCTCATGGCTGAGCTGCAAAATGGTATCACTGTCGTAAATGCGTTCGTGGGTAAAATCAACGTTTGCTGGGCGATAAGGGCGTGAACCCGTGGCAATGACGATGTTATCGGCGCGCAGTGTATCGCTGGTGCCGTCGGCATAACGCACATTGATAGTATTGGCATCAATGAAGCTGGCATCGCCGGAGAACATCTGGCAGTGGTTGCGATCGTAAAAGCCTTGGCGCATGCGGGTTTGCTGATTAATTACGCGATCCGCATGGTTTAAAATATCAGCGAAAGAGGAGCTGATGGTTCGGGCATTGTCGCTGTAGAGTGGGTTTTGGTTGAATTCTATAATACGGCTAACGGCGTGGCGTAAAGCTTTGGATGGGATAGTGCCCCAATGGGTACATCCACCACCCACATTATTGTACCGTTCAATCACGGCAACGCGGGCGCCTTGCTTGACCAACCCCATAGCGGCACCTTCACCGCCAGGACCCGAGCCAATAACAATGGCATCAAAATGGAAGTGCTGTTGCATGTAGGAGAGACCTATTATTATACAAAATTACAACGATATATTAACATCATCCCAAGCATAACCCAATCAACAATGGGTAAATCACCGTGATGGTTGCTGTAAAGCGGTAATTCCGTATTGGGATGATACGTTTGTATAACGGTTGTTACTATAAAGTTTGGTATATTGCTGACTATATGTCTTAGATTGAGAATTTGGATATCCCTTGGGCACGATTATGGGCGTCAGAGCACAACAAAAAGAGCGGACTCGTCGTTCCCTTATCGAAGCGGCGTTCAGCCAACTGAGTGCTGAGCGGAGTTTTGCTAGCTTGAGTTTGCGGGAAGTCTCTCGCGAAGCGGGCATCGCGCCGACTTCTTTTTATCGGCATTTTCGTGATGTCGACGAGCTTGGTCTGACAATGGTCGATGAAAGCGGCCTGATGTTACGCCAACTGATGCGTCAGGCACGTCAGCGGATTGCCAAGGGCGGCAGTGTTATCCGTACGTCAGTTTCTACATTTATGGAATTTATCGGCAATAATCCCAATGCCTTCCGCTTATTGCTGCGGGAGCGCTCGGGCACCTCAGCAGCCTTCCGGGCCGCTGTTGCGCGTGAAATTCAGCATTTTATTGCCGAGTTGGCCGATTATCTCGAACTGGAAAATCACATGCCGCGCAGCTTCACCGAAGCTCAAGCTGAGGCCATGGTCACAATTGTCTTCAGTGCGGGTGCAGAAGCGCTGGACGTGGACAGTGAACAGCGGCGACAGTTAGAAGAACGCTTGGTGCTACAACTGCGGATGATCTCCAAAGGCGCTTATTATTGGTATCGTCGCGAGCAGGAGAAGCTCGCTGTATCCCGCACTTAATAAGGAAAGGAAAATGATGGAACAATCTACCCCAAAAAAACAATCTTACCTTGAAAAGCAATCTCACCCGGAGAAACAGCCTCGCCGTGAAACGGGCACTCTGCTGTTGGCATTGATCACGGGTTTGGCCATCAATGGTTCATTCAGCACACTATTTAGCGCATTTGTCCCTTTTTCAATCTTCCCGCTGCTGACGTTAATATTGGCGGTGTATTGCTTGCATCAGCGCTACCTCAATTTTGCCATGCCGCAGGGGTTGCCAGTGCTGGCTGCGGCCTGTTTCTTGCTGGGTATTTTAGTGTACAGCGCCATTGTGCGGGTCGAGCATCCGGCGATTGGCTCCAACTTCGTGCCCTCTATTCTCAGTGTGGCGCTGGTGTTCTGGATCTTGTTTAAGCTAAAGGCGCGTAAATCGGCGCAGGCGAACACGGAATTTGAGTCAGAGAATAGCGATAACCAGCAGCCGCAGTAATTTTCGGGCGGCGTCTTTACGATCTGCCTGTTCTCTCCGCCGCTGGCACTCTGCCAATAACTTCAGGGCAACATAGCGTTGCCCTTTTGTTTATCTAGGATTCAGTTATTCGTTAGTCCCGCTTCTCCAACAAGACCCCGCACTCCATATGATGGGTATAAGGGAACTGATCGAAGAGCGCTAAGCGGCTGATTTTATGGGTGTGCTGCAACTGTTCCAAATTGGCGCACAGCGTCTCTGGGTTACAGGAGATATAGAGGATACGCGGATAAGCCTGCACCAATTTGACGGTTTCATCATCCAGCCCGCTACGCGGTGGATCGACAAAAATTGTCTCACAGTTATAGCTTTTCAAATCAATGCCTTTCAGGCGAGTAAACTCACGGACACCTTGCATGGCCTGAGTGAACTCTTCCGCTGACATACGAATAATTTGCACGTTATCGATATTATTCGCTGCAATATTGTATTGCGCCGCTGCCACTGAGGGTTTGGCTATCTCAGTTGCCAGCACCCGATCAAAATTACGTGCTAGTGCCAACGAGAAGTTGCCATTACCGCAGTACAGCTCCAGCAGATCCCCACTTGCATGTTGAGTGACATCGATCGCCCACTCCAACATATGAATGTTCACCGCAGCATTCGGCTGGGTGAAGCTATTCTCAACCTGACGATAAATCATCTCACGGCCCGCAACTGGCAACACTTCATCGATATAGTCATGATCCAACATGATTTTGGTTTTCGCAGCCCGCCCAATCAGTTGCAGATCAAAACCCTGCTCGCGCAGTTGATCTCGCAACTCCAGCGCTTTTTGCTGCCACTCTTCATCTAATTGGCGGTGATACAGTAAAGAGGCGATCAGCTTACCGCTCAGAGTCGATAAGTAATCAATCTGAAATAGCTTACGGCGCAAGATCGGCTCAGCCCGGATGGCGGTCATCAGGGCGCTCATCAGACGATTGATTAACAGACTGGCGACCGGGAACTGCTCGACCCGAATACGCTGCTTGGTCTGTTGGTCAAACATGATGTGGTAGAGGTCGTCATCATCGTGCCAAACGCGGAACTCCGCCCGCATACGGTAATGCTCGGCAGGAGAACGGAATATTTCCGGGGCGGGGGCCTGAAACGGCAACATCATTGCCTGAAGACGGGCAGATTTTTCCGCCAATTGGTGATCATAGCCGTCAGTCGGCAGGATGTTGGGAGTCATGTTTCTTCTCGTTTGGACATAAAAAGAGGGTTATTCCTGCGGATTGTAGGGAAAGTGGCCCTGATGTCCAGTTTTGTTATGCTTATTCTTCGTTCCAAGAATGGAAGTCTAGACATCCATTTTACTTAATCGTAACATTGCGGTCCGGCCTCATGCGGTACTTATACACCTACGAGTTAAAAGGGAATCCGGTGTAAATCCGGAGCTGACGCGCAGCGGTAAGGGGAAGTCACGGCGAAAGGTTGCAACAGACACTGTCCACCAGGATGGGAAGTCATCGCCAGCTCTGTTCTCAGAGATCCCAAGCCCGAAGACCTGCCGGTATTACGTCGCAATATTCGTGGTCGTCGCGTACTACCGGCCATGGCACTGCGGCATCCACCAATTGAGTTTGGATGCTTTATGACAATTAAAAAATATACGCTGCTCACAGCGCTCTCTGTGACGGCATTTTCTGGCTGGGCGCAGGGTAACAACACCACCGGTAACAATGACGAAATGGTGGTGACTGCCAGCCGTTTTAAACAGCCAGTCTCCACTGTATTGGCCCCCACGGATGTCGTGACGCGGGATGATATCGATCGCTGGCAGGCCAAAAGCCTCAATGAAGTGATGCGCCGGTTACCGGGTGTGGATATCGCGCAATTTGGTGGTTTAGGGCAAGGCTCTTCTATGTATATCCGCGGCACCGAAGCCCGGCATGTACTGGTACTGGTTGATGGTATTCCTCTGGCGCGTACCGGTATCATCAACAGTGTCGACTTCAATCAAATACCGATCTCTTTAGTGCAGCGAGTTGAATACATCCGTGGGCCGCGCTCGGCGGTCTATGGCTCAGGTGCGATTGGTGGTGTGATTAACGTGATTACGCAATCAGATAAAGAAGGCGCACAGATTAATGCTGGCGTCGGTTCTAAAGGCTACCAGCAATATGATGGCAGTGTCCGTCAGCGCTTTGGCGATACATTGGCGACGGTAGCGGGGGGGTATCAAACCACTAACGGCTTCAACATCAAACCGGGTTCAGATTACTCGGTAGACAGTGATCGAGACGGCTTCCGTAATAAAAACTTCTGGGCAGGGCTGGATCATCAGTTCAACCAAGCGTTCTCTGGTTTTGTCCGAGGTTATGGCTATACCAATAGCACGGATTACGATGTCGGGAGCACACCTTACCTCCCTGAATACAGTGGCGATAAAGAGCGGTTATATAACCACACTTATGATACCGGTCTGCGTTATGCAGCGGGCGCTTACTCTGCTCAATTAATTGCCAGCTACCAGAAATATAAAGATTACAACTACAGCAGCCAATATGGCCGCTATGGGGTGGCGACCACGCTGGATGATATGGAACAGCGAAATCTACAATGGGGCAACACTTATAGCTTCGAAAGTGCGACCCTAAGCGCAGGGCTTGACTGGCAGCAGCAGCGTTTGACCTCATCCAACACCACGATTTCTGACAGTTATAAGCGGGATAACACCGGCTTATACCTCAGCGGGCAGCAAAAATTTGACAGCGTGACGCTAGAAGCCTCGGGCCGTGCCGATAAAGATGAACAATTTGGCTGGCATGAGACATGGCAAACTGCGGCGGGCTGGGAATTCGTTCCTGATTACCGCGTGACCTTATCTTACGGAACGGGCTTCCTGGCGCCGTCGTTGGGCCAACAGTACGGCGCACAGCGCTTTAGCCCTCGGATTGAGCCAAACAGCAACCTTAAGCCGGAAGAGTCCCGCCAATGGGAAGCTGGGTTAGAAGGGGTGACCGGGCCGCTTGACTGGCGTTTGTCAGCTTATCACAACAAAATTGAAAACCTGATCGACTACGACTCAGATCCAGTGACCTATATTGGACAATATTACAATGTTAACTCCGCGACGATAAAAGGCGTGGAGTGGAGCGGAAACTTCGATACAGGCATCTTCACCCACCAGGTCACATTGCAATATATTGACCCGCGTAATGATCTCAATAACGAAGTCCTAGCCCGCCGCTCTAAACATCAGGCCAAGTATCAACTGGATTGGGCAATGTTCAATTTTGATATGGATGTGTCATACCAGTATTACGGCAAGCGCTACGACAATAACACCTCTCTTTATAGTGCGACTCAGCGTGAATTACCAAGTTACAGCACAGTAGACGCTTCGATTGCTTATCCCGTTACTTCTCATCTAACAGTTCGTGGTAGAATTGCTAACCTGTTTGATAAAGATTACGAAACGGCTTATGGCTATAAAACCGCTGGACGAGAGTATTACCTCACCGGAAGCTATAACTTCTAAGGTCAATACTGCTCCTCGCCCGACAGCGCTGATTTTTGACTCAGGTGTTGGCGGGCTATCTGTCTATCAAGAGATTCGGCAGTTGCTGCCGGATCTCCACTATATATATGCATTCGACAATGTTGCCTTCCCTTATGGGGAGAAGTCCGGTGAATTTATTGTTGAACGCGTCTTGGAAATTGTCACCGCGGTACAGCAGCGCCACCCACTGGCGATTGTGGTTATTGCATGTAACACCGCCAGCACCGTCTCCCTCCCTGCTCTACGCGAGCGCTTCGCATTCCCCGTGGTTGGTGTAGTACCCGCTATCAAACCTGCGGTGCGGCTCACCCGCAATGGTGTTGTTGGCTTATTGGCGACCCGCGGCACCGTTCATGCCTCTTATACACTGGATCTCATTGCGCGCTTTGCCACTGATTGCAAAATTGAGCTATTGGGTTCATCTGAGCTGGTGGAACTGGCAGAAAGCAAACTGCATGGCGGCGTCGTTTCTGTCGAAGCATTAAAGAAAATCCTTCATCCATGGCTGGCAATGCGTGAACCACCAGACACCATCGTCTTAGGTTGCACGCATTTCCCTCTATTAGCAGAAGAGTTAGCACAAGTATTGCCGGAAGGTACACGTATGGTCGATTCCGGTGCTGCCATTGCTCGCCGAACCGCCTGGCTGATCTCTTCTCAGGAAAATGTGGTCTCTTCTCAAGATGAGAACATGGCGTATTGCATGGCACTGAACACGGACACTGACGCTTTATTGCCCGTTCTGCAGGGTTATGGCTTCCAAACGCTGCAAAAACTACCAATTTAACGGCGTTTTGACCAAAGAAACAGCGGTTGAAAAGTTTTTTCAAATTAGGGGTTGCAGCCTGTCAGGAACTCCCTATAATGCGCCTCCACTGACCGGGAACAACGAAACAAACTTCGCCGGGTCAGGAAGAGAAAAGAACGCGTTTGAGTTCGAAAGAAATCAAATAACACCTTGACTCTTCAGCGGGAAAGCGTATTATCTGCCTCCCGCGTTACCGTAAGATTCGCTGAAAGGCCAACGGGTAACGAACGCTCTTTAACAATTTATCAGACAATCTGTGTGGGCACTCGCAAGACGATATCGAAGCCTGTTTCGGCAGGCAGAAGCAATATCAAAGTCTTGAAGAGTGACCAAAGCAGTACACATTTGAACTTCGGTTCGAATGCATATTTGCAGAAAGTAATCTTTGAGCATCGCTACTTCGGTAGCAAATCAAACAAATCTTAAATTGAAGAGTTTGATCATGGCTCAGATTGAACGCTGGCGGCAGGCCTAACACATGCAAGTCGAGCGGCAGCGGGAAGTAGTTTACTACTTCGCCGGCGAGCGGCGGACGGGTGAGTAATGTCTGGGGATCTGCCTGATGGAGGGGGATAACTACTGGAAACGGTAGCTAATACCGCATGACCTCGTAAGAGCAAAGTGGGGGACCTTCGGGCCTCACGCCATCGGATGAACCCAGATGGGATTAGCTAGTAGGTGGGGTAATGGCTCACCTAGGCGACGATCCCTAGCTGGTCTGAGAGGATGACCAGCCACACTGGAACTGAGACACGGTCCAGACTCCTACGGGAGGCAGCAGTGGGGAATATTGCACAATGGGCGCAAGCCTGATGCAGCCATGCCGCGTGTGTGAAGAAGGCCTTCGGGTTGTAAAGCACTTTCAGCGAGGAGGAAGGCAGTCGTGTTAATAGCACGATTGATTGACGTTACTCGCAGAAGAAGCACCGGCTAACTCCGTGCCAGCAGCCGCGGTAATACGGAGGGTGCAAGCGTTAATCGGAATTACTGGGCGTAAAGCGCACGCAGGCGGTTTGTTAAGTCAGATGTGAAATCCCCGCGCTTAACGTGGGAACTGCATTTGAAACTGGCAAGCTAGAGTCTTGTAGAGGGGGGTAGAATTCCAGGTGTAGCGGTGAAATGCGTAGAGATCTGGAGGAATACCGGTGGCGAAGGCGGCCCCCTGGACAAAGACTGACGCTCAGGTGCGAAAGCGTGGGGAGCAAACAGGATTAGATACCCTGGTAGTCCACGCTGTAAACGATGTCGACTTGGAGGTTGTGCCCTTGAGGCGTGGCTTCCGGAGCTAACGCGTTAAGTCGACCGCCTGGGGAGTACGGCCGCAAGGTTAAAACTCAAATGAATTGACGGGGGCCCGCACAAGCGGTGGAGCATGTGGTTTAATTCGATGCAACGCGAAGAACCTTACCTACTCTTGACATCCACAGAACTTAGCAGAGATGCTTCGGTGCCTTCGGGAACTGTGAGACAGGTGCTGCATGGCTGTCGTCAGCTCGTGTTGTGAAATGTTGGGTTAAGTCCCGCAACGAGCGCAACCCTTATCCTTTGTTGCCAGCACGTAATGGTGGGAACTCAAGGGAGACTGCCGGTGACAAACCGGAGGAAGGTGGGGATGACGTCAAGTCATCATGGCCCTTACGAGTAGGGCTACACACGTGCTACAATGGCAGATACAAAGTGAAGCGAACTCGCGAGAGCAAGCGGACCACATAAAGTCTGTCGTAGTCCGGATTGGAGTCTGCAACTCGACTCCATGAAGTCGGAATCGCTAGTAATCGTAGATCAGAATGCTACGGTGAATACGTTCCCGGGCCTTGTACACACCGCCCGTCACACCATGGGAGTGGGTTGCAAAAGAAGTAGGTAGCTTAACCTTCGGGAGGGCGCTTACCACTTTGTGATTCATGACTGGGGTGAAGTCGTAACAAGGTAACCGTAGGGGAACCTGCGGTTGGATCACCTCCTTACCTCACGATACGCATTGCGCAGTGTCCACACAGATTGTCTGATGAATGTAATGAGCAAGGTAACCTGCTGTAGATGGGTGAGACGCGCACCGCAAAATCGAGTGTTGACTGCATCAGTCGCTCGGATTTGCAGGCAAATTCTCGCCTCTACACGAAATTCTCGAAGCAGTGCTTCGAGAGTCAAATTTCGTGTCCCCATCGTCTAGAGGCCTAGGACACTGCCCTTTCACGGCTGTAACAGGGGTTCGAATCCCCTTGGGGACGCCAATCCGATAATGTGTGAAAGACATTATCAACCGGTTCTTTATGAACTAAAAAATAACTTAAAGATGACTTTAACGAGTCGTGTTTAAGATATTGCTCTTTAACAATCTGGAACAAGCTGAAAATTGAAACAATACAGCTGAAACTTATCTCTCCGTAGATGTACTGAGATAAGGAGTAGCCTGTATTAGAGTCTCTCAAATAATCGCAACGCAAAGGGTCTGCAAAGACACCTTCGGGTTGTGAGGTTAAGCGACTAAGCGTACACGGTGGATGCCTAGGCAGTCAGAGGCGATGAAGGGCGTGCTAATCTGCGAAAAGCGTCGGTAAGCTGATATGAAGCGTTACAACCGACGATACCCGAATGGGGAAACCCAGTGCAATTCGTTGCACTATTGCATGGTGAATACATAGCCATGCAAGGCGAACCGGGGGAACTGAAACATCTAAGTACCCCGAGGAAAAGAAATCAACCGAGATTCCCCCAGTAGCGGCGAGCGAACGGGGAAGAGCCCAGAGTCTGAATCAGTTTATGTGTTAGTGGAAGCGTCTGGAAAGTCGCACGGTACAGGGTGATAGTCCCGTACACAAAAATGCATATTCTGTGAACTCGATGAGTAGGGCGGGACACGTGACATCCTGTCTGAATATGGGGGGACCATCCTCCAAGGCTAAATACTCCTGACTGACCGATAGTGAACCAGTACCGTGAGGGAAAGGCGAAAAGAACCCCGGCGAGGGGAGTGAAATAGAACCTGAAACCGTGTACGTACAAGCAGTGGGAGCACCTTCGTGGTGTGACTGCGTACCTTTTGTATAATGGGTCAGCGACTTATATTTTGTAGCAAGGTTAACCGAATAGGGGAGCCGTAGGGAAACCGAGTCTTAACTGGGCGTCTAGTTGCAAGGTATAGACCCGAAACCCGGTGATCTAGCCATGGGCAGGTTGAAGGTTGGGTAACACTAACTGGAGGACCGAACCGACTAATGTTGAAAAATTAGCGGATGACTTGTGGCTGGGGGTGAAAGGCCAATCAAACCGGGAGATAGCTGGTTCTCCCCGAAAGCTATTTAGGTAGCGCCTCGTGACTCATCTTCGGGGGTAGAGCACTGTTTCGGCTAGGGGGTCATCCCGACTTACCAAACCGATGCAAACTCCGAATACCGAAGAATGTTATCACGGGAGACACACGGCGGGTGCTAACGTCCGTCGTGAAGAGGGAAACAACCCAGACCGCCAGCTAAGGTCCCAAAGTCATGGTTAAGTGGGAAACGATGTGGGAAGGCACAGACAGCCAGGATGTTGGCTTAGAAGCAGCCATCATTTAAAGAAAGCGTAATAGCTCACTGGTCGAGTCGGCCTGCGCGGAAGATGTAACGGGGCTAAACCATGCACCGAAGCTGCGGCAGCGAACGTATCACCCAAGACAATTTGATGATGTGGATAATGATTGACGGAGCACAGCGACGTCAATGCGTCCAATAAAGTCGAGTTGGCTTAGGGATACGTTCGTTGGGTAGGGGAGCGTTCTGTAAGCCGTTGAAGGTGACCTGTGAGGGTTGCTGGAGGTATCAGAAGTGCGAATGCTGACATAAGTAACGATAATGCGGGTGAAAAACCCGCACGCCGGAAGACCAAGGGTTCCTGTCCAACGTTAATCGGGGCAGGGTGAGTCGACCCCTAAGGCGAGGCTGAAAAGCGTAGTCGATGGGAAACAGGTTAATATTCCTGTACTTGGTGTTACTGCGAAGGGGGGACGGAGAAGGCTAGGCTAGCCGGGCGACGGTTGTCCCGGTTTAAGCATGTAGGCGGAGTGACCAGGTAAATCCGGTTGCTTATCAACGCTGAGGTGTGATGACGAGCCACTACGGTGGTGAAGTAGTTGATGCCAAGCTTCCAGGAAAAGCCTCTAAGCATCAGGTAACATTAAATCGTACCCCAAACCGACACAGGTGGTCAGGTAGAGAATACTCAGGCGCTTGAGAGAACTCGGGTGAAGGAACTAGGCAAAATGGTGCCGTAACTTCGGGAGAAGGCACGCTGGCGCTAGGTGAAGAGACTTGCTCTCGGAGCTGAAGCCAGTCGCAGATACCAGCTGGCTGCAACTGTTTAATAAAAACACAGCACTGTGCAAACACGAAAGTGGACGTATACGGTGTGACGCCTGCCCGGTGCTGGAAGGTTAATTGATGGGGTCAGCCGCAAGGCGAAGCTCTTGATCGAAGCCCCAGTAAACGGCGGCCGTAACTATAACGGTCCTAAGGTAGCGAAATTCCTTGTCGGGTAAGTTCCGACCTGCACGAATGGCGTAATGATGGCCAGGCTGTCTCCACCCGAGACTCAGTGAAATTGAACTCGCTGTGAAGATGCAGTGTACCCGCGGCAAGACGGAAAGACCCCGTGAACCTTTACTATAGCTTGACACTGAACATTGAGCCTTGATGTGTAGGATAGGTGGGAGGCATTGAAGTGTGGACGCCAGTCTGCATGGAGCCAACCTTGAAATACCACCCTTTAATGTTTGATGTTCTAACTCGGCCCCATAATCTGGGGTGAGGACAGTGTCTGGTGGGTAGTTTGACTGGGGCGGTCTCCTCCCAAAGAGTAACGGAGGAGCACGAAGGTTAGCTAATCACGGTCGGACATCGTGAGGTTAGTGCAAAGGCATAAGCTAGCTTGACTGCGAGAGTGACGGCTCGAGCAGGTACGAAAGTAGGTCTTAGTGATCCGGTGGTTCTGAATGGAAGGGCCATCGCTCAACGGATAAAAGGTACTCCGGGGATAACAGGCTGATACCGCCCAAGAGTTCATATCGACGGCGGTGTTTGGCACCTCGATGTCGGCTCATCACATCCTGGGGCTGAAGTAGGTCCCAAGGGTATGGCTGTTCGCCATTTAAAGTGGTACGCGAGCTGGGTTTAGAACGTCGTGAGACAGTTCGGTCCCTATCTGCCGTGGGCGTTGGAAGATTGAGAGGGGCTGCTCCTAGTACGAGAGGACCGGAGTGGACGAATCACTGGTGTTCGGGTTGTCATGCCAATGGCATTGCCCGGTAGCTAAATTCGGAAGAGATAACCGCTGAAAGCATCTAAGCGGGAAACTTGCCTCGAGATGAGTCTTCCCTGGGGCTTTAAGCCCCCTGAAGGAACGTTAAAGACTATGACGTTGATAGGCTGGGTGTGTAAGTGCAGCGATGCATTGAGCTAACCAGTACTAATGATCCGTGAGGCTTAACCTTACAACACCAAAGGTGTTTTGGTGGTTTGAGAGAGAGATTTTCAGCGAAGTTCCGAGATTGGACTGACTGGCTGCACGATATATTATTGTGAAGCGGGTGAGTTAAAACAGAATTTGCCTGGCGGCCATAGCGCGGTGGTCCCACCTGATCCCATGCCGAACTCAGAAGTGAAACGCCGTAGCGCCGATGGTAGTGTGGGGTCTCCCCATGCGAGAGTAGGACACTGCCAGGCATCAAACACGAGTTATCAGAGTGACATCTGGTAACTGACAAAATCGCCAGAAGCGGTTTTGCACAGCGCGGAGCGCTGGCCCTGTAAGGGGTAAGTATCGGGAAGATACACGTAAAAGAATCGGTGGAGCGGTAGTTCAGTTGGTTAGAATACCTGCCTGTCACGCAGGGGGTCGCGGGTTCGAGCCCCGTCCGTTCCGCCACTTATTTAAATTATGCCTGCTTATGTTAGCAGGCATAATGTTAAGCGCAATTTAGGGGCGTAGCTCAGTTGGTAGAGCACCGGTCTCCAAAACCGGGTGTCGCGAGTTCGAGTCTCTCCGCCCCTGCCATATAAATAACCCTTCGCGAAAGCGAGGGGTTTTTTTATGTCAAAAAATCAAAGCCTATGCACGGTATTTGGTCATCGTCATGACTTCATGTTTTACTAGATAGCTGCTGAAGGGTTATTCAGCTCGATTATAAAGCGATTCATCACCTGTCAGCTGCTCCAAATTAGTGAACAGAAACATGAGCCTTCAATTTTTCGTCCATAATCACACCTGTTTCTGATGCTTAATCAAACAGTTGAAATTAGCTAATGACACTAATTTCTGTGTAGGTACTAAAATTGTCGTTTCGGCTGGGAGTCATGACTCCCACACTATTTTTACTCCTTCTTTTCAGCGCTGTAATGGCTGCTACTCTTCTATTTTTGTCTTATATCTCCCAATTGTTTTGGTTAATCCAGCAAATAGCCTCTGTGTGAGCGCTCCACTTATTGATCCTATTTCTTCTTTAGCCACCACAAAACTTAAGAAGGTAACGTTCCCAATGTATACCTATTTGGCTGAATTTATGTACAAAACGATTGTTATTCTGTGGTGTGACGTTGCTCATTATTACTTTTACAAAATGTACTAAAACTAATTAACATTTTAGCTATCGGGAAGCTCACCTTAAAAAATATTATCTGTTTTTCGAACGACATTATCTGCAAATTAGCCGAACTTCAGGGCAGTTAATAACCTGAATGATTATCTGAACTGTTCTGCGGAATGGGAATGAATCAACGGCCCGACGATGGCAAGTGAGGAGAATAAATATGTACAGGCGTTTACTGTTAGCAGCAGCTGTAACAACAGCAATGTGTAGTGCAGTCCAGGCGGCTCCGTTAGTCGTGGGTTTCTCTCAAATAGGTTCAGAATCTGGTTGGCGCTCTGCGGAAACTAAGGTTTCTAAACAAGAAGCGGAAAAACGCGGGATAACATTAAAAATAGCGGATGCTCAACAAAAACAAGAAAACCAAATAAAAGCAGTGAGATCCTTTATCGCTCAGGGTGTTGATGCCATTTTTATTGCGCCAGTGGTTGCAACGGGTTGGACACCAGTATTACAGGAAGCGAAAGAGGCCAAAATCCCGGTATTCCTGCTCGACCGTATGATTGAAGTCAATGACCCTTCTTTATACACAGCCGCCGTAGCTTCAGATAGCGTTTATGAAGGTAAGGTTGCGGGTGAGTGGCTCTTGAAGGATGTGGCAGGCAAGCCTTGTAATGTCGTTGAACTGCAAGGCACCGTGGGTTCTAGCGTGGCCATTAACCGTAAAAAAGGTTTCGCTGATGGGATAGCTTCAGCACCTAACGTGAAAATTATCCGCTCTCAATCCGGGGATTTCACGCGCAGTAAGGGTAAAGAAGTGATGGAGAGCTTCATCAAGGCGGAGCAAAACGGCAAGAATATCTGCGCTGTTTATGCGCATAACGATGACATGGCGATTGGTGCCATTCAAGCCATTAAAGAAGCGGGCCTGAAACCCGGTACAGAAATCAAAATCGTCTCTATCGACGGTGTACCTGACATTTTTAAAGCAATGAGTAGCGGCGAAGCAAACGCTACCGTCGAGTTAACGCCAAATATGGCGGGTCCGGCTTTCGACGCATTAATCGCACTGAAGAAAGACGGGACTCAACCGCCTAAATTTATCCAGACAGAATCTCGCCTGCTACAGCCTGACACGGCCAAACAGGAGTATGAATCTAAGAAAAGCCTAGGTTATTGATTCAAAGGCGGGGCTTGCTCCGCCTACTTTCGTCACCTGTATTTGGGCAATATCTGAGTCGTTTTTGAGCATAGGTACATCTGATGGAAACACTGCTAGAAGTCCGCGGCTTGTCGGTTGAATTTCCGGGTGTTAAGGCATTGGACTCTGTCGATTTTTCTCTGCATCGCGGTGAAGTTGTCGCCTTGTTGGGGGAGAATGGTGCAGGGAAATCGACATTAATCAAAGCATTAACTGGGGTCTATAAGCGCAGCGCCGGTGAGGTCTATTTGGACGGTAAGGCTATTTGTCCAATTGATACGGCTGATGCTCAAAAAATGGGGATTGGTACTGTTTATCAAGAAGTTAACTTACTGCCCAACATATCGGTTGCGGCTAATCTCTTTATTGGCCGGGAGCCATTACGCTGGGGAATGATTGATCACCGGACGATGAACCGGCAGGCGGAGAAGCTACTGACCGGTTATGGCTTAGCATTAGATGTGCAGCAGCCTTTAGCGAACTTTTCTATTGCGATACAACAAATTGTCGCGATTGCCCGCGCCGTTGATCTCTCAGCAAAAGTTCTGATTTTGGATGAACCGACGGCCAGTTTGGACGCCAAAGAAGTCAGTATGTTACTGGATATTTTACGTCAGTTACGAGACCAAGGCATCGGCATGGTATTCGTGACCCATTTCCTCGATCAGGTCTATCGGATCAGTGATCGCATCACCGTTTTTCGTAATGGCAAACTCGTCGGCACGAAAACTGCCGCAGAACTTCCCCGCATTGAGTTGGTACAGATGATGCTGGGCCACAGTTTTGATGAGCAATTACTGAAACGCGGTGAACATAATATTACGGCAAGTAACCCATTGGTTGAGTTTAAAAACTATGGTCGACGGGGTGTGGTTGAAAGTTTTGATTTATCGGTTTCTCCTGGTGAAATTGTTGGTCTGGCGGGGTTATTAGGCTCAGGACGTACCGAAACCGCACAGCTAATTTTCGGTGTCACCACACCGGATACCGGCGAAGCCAAAATTCAGGGCAAGCCGGTCAAAATCAGAACCCCCCGGAAAGCATCAAAATTTGGTTTTGGCTATTGTCCGGAAGATCGCAAAACGGATGGCATTGTCGGCGCGGCAACGGTTCGGGAAAATATTATCCTGGCATTACAGGCCCAACGGGGCTGGTTGCGGCCCATCTCAATGCGTGAACAAACTCAAATCGCTGAGGAGTTCATTCAGCAGTTGGGTATTCGCACCCCCGGCCCCGAGCAACAAATTCAATATCTCTCCGGCGGAAATCAGCAAAAGGTGTTATTAGCCCGTTGGCTCGCCACAAAACCGCGATTTTTAATTTTGGATGAGCCAACACGCGGAATTGATGTAGGGGCACATGCTGAGATTATTCGACTGATTGAGAAGCTGTGTGACGAAGGGTTGGCACTGTTAATTATCTCATCCGAGTTAGAAGAGTTAGCGGGATATGCCGATCGCGTCATTGTGCTGCGTGACCGCCGGCATATTGCTCAGCTTGAGCACAGTGAGATTTCCGTTCCTGCCATTATGCAGGCGATTGCGGTGTAATAAGGAGTTACCTCATGGTAAATAGGAGCCTATCGATGCCGCAACGACCGCGCAAAGTTAACTGGGTCTTACCGAAAGGTGCCACTCAATTTGGCGCTCTGGCGGTCATTTTATTAATTGATAGTTTGGTCGCTCCACACTTTTTCTCAATCCACATTCAGGATGGGCGACTGTTTGGCAGTGTCATTGATATCTTGAATCGAGGCGCGCCTGTTGCCTTATTGGCTCTGGGAATGACATTAGTGATTGCCACTGGCGGCATAGATCTATCTGTCGGGGCGGTGATGGCGATTGCTGGGGCGACAGCAGCGACATTAACCAGTGCGGGGCATCCTTTACCGACCGTATTAGCCGCCGCGCTGGCAGTTGGCGCGTTATGCGGATTATGGAACGGCTTCTTGGTGGCGGTATTACAAATTCAACCCATTGTTGCCACCTTGATGTTAATGGTGGCCGGACGCGGCATCGCCCAACTGATTACAGAAGGGCAAATTGTTACTTTTGATAGTGGTGGTTTGGCGAAGTTAGGCAGCAGTACGTTGATGTACTTGCCGATGTCCGTGGTCATCGCATTGAGTATGCTGATTATTGTGTGGTTATTGACCCGCAAAACAGCACTGGGGCTATTTATTGAGTCAGTGGGCATTAACTTACGTTCAGCGCGGAATGCGGGGGTGAGTACTCGGTTGGTGCTCATTGCGGTGTATGTGATCTGTGGTGTCTGTGCCGCCGTTGCGGGCATTATCGTGACCGCAGATATCCGTGGTGCAGATGCGAACAATGCTGGTTTATGGCTGGAGTTGGATGCAATTCTGGCGGTGGTTATTGGTGGCGCATCCTTGATGGGGGGGCGTTTTAACCTTCTGCTCTCGGTGATCGGCGCTTTGATTATTCAGGGGATGAATACTGGGATCTTACTCTCCGGTTATCAGCCGGAATTTAACTTAGTGCTTAAAGCCATTGTGGTCTTAGCTGTCTTGGTGGTGCAGTCACCAATGATCTCATTTAGCCATATCTTCCGGAGGCAAAAGTAATGTTAAAGCGTAATATTCCTTTGCTGATTACTATTGCCGTTTTTATTCTGGGATATGCTTTTTGTCTCAACCAGTTTCCCAGCTTTTCATCCACCCGCGTATGGTGTGATTTACTGACGGATAATGCCTTTCTGGGCATTGTTGCCGTGGGTATGACCTTCGTTATTTTATCGGGTGGGATCGATTTATCCGTTGGTTCAGTCATTGCTTTTACCGGCGTGCTGTTGGCAAAGTTAATCGGGACTTATGGTATTCATCCGGTATATGCCTTCGCCATAGTCTTATTTATGGGGGCGATGTTTGGTGCATTGATGGGATGGATTATCGACTCCCTGAAACTTCCGGCATTCATCATCACTTTGGCGGGGATGTTCTTTGTGCGAGGCATGAGTTTTATCGTGTCTGAAGAGTCTATTCCCATTAATCACCCGATCTATGCCACGCTGGCGAACTATGCTTGGAAAGTCCCCGGAGGGGGGCGATTTACATTACTCGCCTTTATCATGCTAATGGTGGTGGTATTTGGGGTCTTACTGGCCCACCGTACCCATTTTGGTCATAACGTCTATGCGATAGGGGGGAACAGTGTTTCCGCTGCGCTGATGGGCGTTCCCGTCAGAAAAACCACCATTAAAATCTATATGTTATCGAGCACCCTCGCCGCATTGTCGGGCATTGTTTTCTCGCTCTACACCTCCGCAGGTTATGCCTTGGCGGCCAGTGGTGTCGAGTTAGATGCTATTGCTGCCGTCGTTATCGGCGGCACATTACTCACCGGGGGGATCGGAACTGTCTTCGGCACCCTGTTTGGAGTGTTGATTCAGGGGCTGATACAGAGTTACATCACTTTCGATGGCACGCTCAGCTCATGGTGGACCAAGATTGTCATCGGAATCTTGCTATTTAGCTTTATTGCGATTCAGAAGATGATGAGTGCCTTTTATTTGAATCGCCGAGCTCGCCCTAAGTCACCACCACTTAATCCGGTATAGCGCTCTGGGTGGCGTTATTCATAGGGGTTTTTAATAGTTGTCGGATCAAGGGTTGTTGGTCACTGTTTTGCAACCAAACGGCATACAGTGGCCGTACGATTGCGGGTATATCAGCATTAAGTACCAATTGAGGGTACTCTTTTTGCCAATGTTCCGGCAAGAATGCGCAACCCCCGGTGGTTTCCAATAGCTGCCGGGTTAAATGGGCCGAGGTGGTGGTTAATACCGGCGACTGCTCACTGTTGAGTAGTCGATTCTCTTGCAACTGAAAATCAGCTCCCCACTCAAGTTTGATATAGGGCGCTTCATTTGCATTTTCATGCTCATTCTCGACGTCATTTTCTTTCGACGAATCAGGGGCTATAGACGAAAAAAGTCGCAGCGAAAAATGCCCTAACAGCTGGCTGGCTAACTCGTCCATTTTCGGTGGTTCGGTGGTCATCAGCAAATCCAGTTGCCGTTCGTGCAGCTGTTTCACCAGCGATTGCCGAAGGGCAATACGTGCCTCAAGGCGCAATGAGCCTCGCTGTTGGTACAATTGTTGCAACCAGGGGGTGAGGTAAGCCTCCCAAAGCGACGCGGTTGCACCAATAGACAATTCAGTATGTTGCAGCGAGTGTGCCACCTCTTTTTTAGCCAGTTGCCAGGTGCTCATCAGTGTTTCAGCATAGGGAACCAGCCGCTCACCTGCCGGTGTTAGACGAATATTATTGCGATGACGAGTGAATAAATTTGCACCTAATTGATTTTCCAACTGACGGATACGAAAACTTACCGCCGACTGCGTTAAGTACAAAGATTCAGCAGCGCGACCAAAGTGGCGAGTTCTACTGACTTCCAAAAAGGTTTTCAGTAATTCAGTATCCACACCTATCTCCAATTTTTTTTATCGTTAAGATTTAAATGTTTTGTTTTACACGCTGTCAAGCCTATCTAATACTCCGCGCCATAAACAGCACGACCATGAGAGAATTAGGAGCGTGTCAGATGGCGGATAGCTTCATCACGACCAATCGTTTTTTTGATAATAAACATTATCCTCGCGGGTTCTCGCGTCACGGCGATTTCACCATTAAAGAGGCGCAATTGCTAGAGCGCCATGGTTACGCTTTTAACGAACTCGACCTTGGCAAGCGCGAGCCTGCAACGGAAGAAGAACAGCAGTTTGTGGCTGTTTGTCGCGGCGAACGTGAACCGGTCAGTGCCGAGGAAAAAGTCTGGTCAAAATATGTGACCCGGACTCGTCGTCCTAAACGCTTCCATACGTTGTCAGGCGGTAAGCCGCAGATGGATGCGGTGGAAGATTATACTGATAGCGACGACTAATCCCCTTCGTCCTTGAAGCCGCAGGGTTGTTAGCCGCGCTCACGCACCCGAATCACTTACTTGGGTAAGCTCATCGGGATTTGTTTGCTTGCTGCCTACCTGCGACTCCAATGACTTTGGGTATACTCTCTGTTTTCGAAGCCGCAGGGTTGTTAGCCGCGCTCACGCACCCGAATCACTTACTTGGGTAAGCTCATCGGGATTTGTTTGCTTGCTGCCTACCTGCGACTCCAATGACTTTGGGTATACTCTCTGTTTTCGAAGCCGCAGGGTTGTTAGCCGCGCTCACGCACCCGAATCACTTACTTGGGTAAGCTCATCGGGATTTGTTTGCTTGCTGCCTACCTGCGACTCCAATGACTTTGGGTATACTCTCCGTTTTCGAAGCCGCAGGGTGTAAGTGCGGTGATGAATAATAGGGGGCTTTTGCTCCCTATTCACATTAGGCTCTTATGTAGCTGCAACAGCAATCGATCCATACAACGATAGCTTAGCGCTTCTGAAAGATGACTTTTTTGGATGCTATTTTCCTGAGCCAGATCCGCGATGGTACGTGCGACTTTCAAAATATGGTGCCAGGCGCGCACCGACAACCCCAATGTCAACAGAACCTGTTCCAGAAAGGCGGCGTTCTCCGGTGCTAAATAGCAATGTTCAGCAACTTCTTGGCTGCTCAGTTGGGTATTTATCTTTCCAGCCCTATCTAGCTGCCTTTGCCTCGCCTGTAACACTCGCAGCCTAACCGTTTCACTACTCTCCCCCTGATTTTTCTGTGCCCCGAGCATACCTGCGGGGAGCAATGGGACTTCAATTGAGAGATCAAATCTATCCAGAAACGGGCCAGACAGTTTTGCCAGATAGCGCAAAATTTGCTGTGGTGGCGTTCGGTTATGAATGCCCTGATAATGGCCGCTGGGGCTGGGATTCATCGCGGCTATCAGTTGCACTTTCGCGGGAAAACATACTTTGGCTGCTGCGCGGGAAATAATGATCTCGCCTGACTCCAGCGGCTCACGTAGTGAGTCCAGTACCCGCCGCTCAAATTCTGGCAGTTCATCCAGAAACAGCACCCCATTGTGGGCCAGCGATACCTCACCCGGACGGGGAATGGAGCCGCCACCAATCAGTGCCGCCATGGATGCGCTGTGATGGGGGGCGCGAAAAGCGCGGTGACGCCACTGGGCGGGTAGTTCGTTACTGTGCAGCAGGCCGTTGATGGCGGCAGCCTCCAGCGCTTCTTGATCGGTGAGCGGCGGCAGTAATCCGGTCAGCCGATTGGCCAGCATAGTTTTACCGGTTCCCGGTGGCCCAAGCAGCAGTAAGTTATGGCCGCCAGCTGCGGCGATCTCCAAAGCGCGCTTAGCCTGTGATTGGCCGATGATATCTTGCAGGTCGAGGTTGTTATCCCAAGATGGGGCCAGCTCAAGGGGGTGGCCCTGAGCGAGGCTGTTTTCACCCTGCAAAAAACCACACACCGCCAATAGGTGTTCAGCAACCCAGCTGTTACCTTGTGGGATCAAACCTATCTCAAGATGATTGGCGGTCGGGAGGATTAGCTGTCGCTGGGCCTCACGACTGGCGAGTGCTGCCGGAATTGCGCCGCTAACCCGCCTTAGCGCTCCTGACAGGGCGAGCTCACCCAAGAACTCATAGTGCGCTAATTTATCTGTAGGAATCTGTTCTGACGCCGCCAGTATCGCTAATGCGATAGGCAGATCATAACGACCCCCCTCTTTTGGTAAGTCTGCCGGTGCCAGACTGACAGTGATCCGCTTCGCGGGAAAGTTAAAACCGCTGTTGATTAATGCGCTTCGAACCCTATCCCGTGCCTCTTTTACCGTGGTTTCTGGTAAGCCGACCAAGACTAATCCCGGTAGCCCATTGCTGATATGGACTTCTACCGTGACATTGGGAGCCTGAATGCCCAGCGTGGCACGAGTGTGAATGGTTGCCAGTGACATAATGCACTCCTTTGCTGTAATTGTTGCAAGCAAGATAGTGCCTCGGGGATTTTTTCTGTGCGCAGGAAAATGGTGGGTTTGCGAAATATCGCGAGAAATTTCGCTGTAACTGCTGCACTAAAATTAAAAATTGCAGCTCGGCCCGCAAAAAAAGCCCAGTATGCTAATGTGGGTTTTACTGGTTGATAAATAATACGTTTGTGGCGTTTCGTGTGTGGACTCACAAAATAATAATTTAAATAAATATTGTCAGATAACCAATAACTGTGATAACTCTGTAGGTATTCGTTCGACACTAGATAGATGAACAACCTAATTATGAAAGCGATTGTCCAAGTGATTAACCTAGTCCTAATTAGCGTGGTGGTGATTATTATCCCACCGTGCGGGGCTGCACTTGGACGAAGAAAGGCATAAAAATCAAGCCTTAATCTCAAGAGAACCCCCGCACCGAAAGGTCCGGGGGTTTTTTTATTGGCACGTTAAAGACGCGAGGAACATAAAATGCACAACAGAATAAAATCCTGTGCCTCCCGCAAAAGTTCGGGGAAATAACTATGAATGGTGCTCAGTGGGTGGTTCAGGCGTTGCGTGCGCAGGGTGTTGATACGGTATTCGGCTACCCGGGTGGTGCGATTATGCCAGTGTATGACGCTCTGTATGATGGTGGTGTTGAGCATCTGCTCTGCCGCCATGAGCAGGGCGCGGCGATCGCCGCCATTGGTTATGCCCGAGCAACCGGCAAAGTGGGGGTGTGTATCGCCACTTCCGGCCCTGGGGCCACGAATCTGATCACCGGTTTGGCTGATGCGTTGCTGGACTCCGTACCGGTTATCGCGATCACCGGTCAGGTGGGTTCTGCGCTCATCGGCACCGATGCTTTTCAAGAGATTGACGTACTGGGCTTATCACTGGCCTGCACAAAACACAGTTTCCTCGTTGAATCACTGGATGCGCTGCCGGGTATCATGGCTGAAGCTTTTGCCATCGCCACCAGTGGCCGCCCTGGCCCGGTTTTAATTGATATTCCGAAAGATATTCAGTTGGCCGTGGGTGAGTTGACCCCGCATTTGATGCCAGTTGAAGAGCACTTGGTTGATTCTGCCGCTGAGCTGCAACAAGCCTGGGATATGCTGGCGACCGCGAAAAAGCCGATGCTGTATGTTGGTGGTGGCGTCGGTATGGCACAGGCGGTTCCTGCGCTGCGTGCTTTTATTCAGGCCACAGGTATACCTGCGGTGGCGACCCTGAAAGGCTTGGGCGCACCGGATACTGAGCACCCTTGCTATCTGGGGATGCTGGGAATGCATGGCACCAAAGCCGCGAACTTTGCCGTACAGGATTGTGATTTATTGATCGCAGTTGGCGCCCGTTTTGATGACCGCGTAACTGGAAAATTGAATACATTCGCCCCGAAAGCAAAAGTTATTCATATGGATATCGATCCGGCTGAGCTGGGTAAATTGCGTCAGGTTCACGTGGCATTGCAGGGCGATTTGAAGGTGTTACTGCCCGCCTTACAACAGCCGCTGAATATCCAACCGTGGCGCGATGAGGTGATGGCGTTAAAACAGCAACATAGCTGGCGTTATGACCACCCAGGGCAGGCCATTTATGCTCCGCTGTTGCTAAAGCAGATCTCTGAGCGTAAAGCGCCGGAAACCGTGGTGACCACTGATGTGGGTCAGCATCAAATGTGGACGGCGCAACATATGAACTTTACCCGTCCTGAGAATTTCATCACCTCCAGCGGCCTTGGCACCATGGGCTTTGGCGTTCCGGCGGCGGTTGGCGCACAGATGGCCCGCCCTGATGATATGGTTATCTGTGTCTCCGGCGATGGTTCGTTTATGATGAATGTTCAGGAGTTGGGCACCATAAAACGAAAACAGTTGCCGCTGAAGATAGTATTGTTGGATAACCAGCGGTTGGGGATGGTTCGGCAGTGGCAGCAGCTGTTTTTTGATGGACGTTATAGCGAAACCAATCTCTCTGATAACCCCGATTTCATCACTCTGGCCAGTGCTTTTAATATCCCCGGCCAACGTATCACCCGAAAAGACCAAGTCGAAGCCGCACTGGATGCGCTGTTTAACAGCGAAGGCCCTTATTTGCTCCAGGTTTCTATCGACGAACTCGAAAACGTTTGGCCGTTAGTGCCGCCAGGCGCAGGTAATGAAACCATGCTGGAGAAAGTCTCATGATGCAACATCAACTCTCTATTCAAGCCCGCTTCCGCCCTGAGATGTTAGAGCGCGTATTGCGGGTTGTGCGGCACCGCGGTTTTCAGGTTTGTGCTATGAATATGTCACCAATGATTAATGCTGAGAATATTAATATTGAATTGACCGTTGCCAGCGGGCGACCTGTCGATTTACTGTCTTCTCAGCTAAGTAAGCTTATGGATGTCGCCTGCGTCGAGATCCTACAACCTAATTCATTACAGATACGCGCCTGATGCGCCACAAGGAAAGAAAAGAATGACGAAGAAAGCTGATTTTATTTGGTTTAACGGTGAAATGGTTCCGTGGGCAGAGGCCAAAGTTCACGTAATGTCTCACGCGTTACACTACGGCACGTCAGTCTTCGAAGGTGTTCGTTGCTACGACTCCCATAAAGGGCCAGTGGTTTTCCGTCACCGCGAACACATGCAGCGTTTACATGACTCAGCCAAAATTTACCGTATGCCCGTTTCTCAGTCGGTTGATGAGCTGATGGAAGCTTGCCGCGAGACACTGCGTACCAATAATTTGACCAGCGCCTATATCCGCCCATTGGTATTTATCGGTGATGTTGGCATGGGGGTGAATCCGCCAGATGGCTATAAGACGGATGTGATTATCGCGGCATTCCCATGGGGTGCATATCTTGGCCCGGAAGCGCTGGAGCAAGGCATTGATGCCATGGTCTCCTCGTGGAACCGTGTTGCACCTAACACCATCCCGACGGCCGCAAAAGCTGGCGGTAACTACCTCTCCTCCTTGCTGGTGGGCAGTGAAGCACGCCGCCATGGCTATCAGGAAGGGATTGCACTGGATATCCACGGTTTCCTATCTGAAGGTGCCGGTGAGAACCTGTTTGAAGTGAAAGATGGCATCCTGTTCACGCCACCATTTACCTCTTCCGCACTGCCGGGTATCACCCGCGACGCCATTATCAAATTGGCGAAAGATATGGGGCTGGAAGTGCGTGAGCAAGTGTTGTCACGTGAGTCTCTCTATCTGGCGGATGAAGTGTTTATGTCAGGTACGGCGGCAGAGATCACGCCAGTACGCAGTGTTGATGGCATTCAGGTCGGTATTGGTAAACGTGGCCCGATCACGGCAAAAATCCAGCAAGCATTCTTCGGCCTATTCACTGGCGAAACCGAAGACAAATGGGGTTGGTTGGATCAGGTTTACCCAGAGTCATCATCTAAATAGTCAGTAGCAGATAAGTCGCCAGTAAATAATTAATCGTCAGTAGCAGAAAGCCGCAGGTGGTTCGTTCGCCACCTGCAATGCAGCCTGTGATTTACCCTATAACAATCATTTACCACTTAACAATCATTTGCCACCTAACAATCATTTTTCATTTGCAACACCGACTTGATGTGCAAAATAAAAAACGCGGAGTAAAGAGACAATGCCTAAGTACCGTTCCCATACCACCACCCATGGCCGTAATATGGCCGGCGCCCGCGCACTGTGGCGCGCTACCGGTATGACCGATGATGACTTCGGCAAACCGATTATTGCCGTGGTTAACTCATTTACCCAGTTTGTCCCGGGCCACGTTCATTTGCGCGATTTAGGTAAACTGGTCGCGGAGCAAATTGAAGCTTCTGGCGGTGTGGCGAAGGAGTTCAACACCATTGCGGTGGATGATGGGATCGCCATGGGTCACGGCGGCATGCTCTACTCTCTGCCTTCGCGCGAATTGATCGCTGACTCAGTTGAGTACATGGTTAATGCCCACTGCGCAGATGCCATGGTCTGTATCTCTAACTGCGACAAAATTACCCCAGGGATGCTGATGGCCTCTCTGCGGCTGAATATCCCGGTGATCTTTGTGTCCGGTGGGCCGATGGAGGCGGGGAAAACCAAGCTGTCAGACCAAATTATCAAGCTGGATCTGGTGGATGCCATGATTCAGGGCGCTAACCCCAATGTCAGCGATGCCGACAGTGAGCAGATTGAGCGCTCAGCTTGCCCAACCTGCGGCTCCTGCTCCGGGATGTTTACCGCCAACTCGATGAACTGCCTGAATGAGGCGCTGGGCCTGGCCTTGCCGGGTAACGGCTCACTGCTGGCAACTCACGCTGACCGTAAACAGCTGTTCCTGGATGCCGGTAAGCATATCGTTGAGCTGACTAAACGTTATTACGAGCAAGATGATGTCACCGCCTTGCCGCGTAGTATCGCCAACAAAGCGGCATTTGAAAACGCCATGACGCTGGATATCGCCATGGGCGGCTCAACCAATACCGTGTTGCATTTACTGGCTGCGGCGCAGGAGGGGGATGTTGATTTCGATATTAGCGATATTGACCGTCTATCTCGCCAGGTGCCCCATCTGTGCAAAGTTGCGCCGAGCACCCAGAAATACCATATGGAAGATGTACACCGTGCGGGTGGGGTGATGGGGATTTTAGGCGAGCTGGATCGCGCTAACCTACTGAACCGTGAAGTGAAAAACGTCTTGGGGCTGAATTTGACGCAAACGTTGTCAGCCTATGACGTGATGCTGACCCAAGACGAGGGCGTGAAGCAGATGTATGCCGCCGGCCCGGCCGGTATCCGTACCACCAAAGCCTTCTCGCAGGATTGCCGTTTCCCATCACTGGATACCGACCGCGAAGAGGGCTGTATCCGCACTCGTGAACATGCCTACAGTCAAGATGGTGGTTTGGCGGTGTTGTACGGCAATATTGCCGAAAACGGCAGCATTGTTAAAACCGCCGGTGTGGATAAAGAGAGTCTGGTCTTCCGTGGCCCGGCCAAAGTGTATGAGAGTCAGGATGATGCGGTAGCAGCCATTCTCGGCGGCAAAGTGGTTGCCGGTGATGTGGTGGTGATTCGCTACGAAGGGCCGAAAGGCGGGCCGGGGATGCAGGAGATGCTCTACCCGACCACTTACCTGAAATCTATGGGCTTGGGCAAGAGCTGCGCCTTGCTGACGGATGGCCGCTTCTCGGGCGGCACCTCAGGTCTGTCGATTGGTCACGTCTCACCAGAGGCGGCTAGTGGTGGCCTGATTGGTTTGGTGCAGAATGGCGATTTCATCAATATTGATATTCCGAACCGTGGCATCGTATTGGATGTGAGTGAGTCTGAACTGGCTGCCCGTCGTGAAACTGAAGAGGCCCGTGGCGCTGCTGCATGGTCACCGAAAGCCCGCGAACGTCAGGTTTCTTATGCACTGCGCGCTTATGCCCTATTGGCAACCAGCGCTGACAAAGGTGCGGTGCGCGATAAAAGTAAGCTGGGAGGCTAATCCCCATGGCGGTATCACAACCCTTATCCGCTGCCCCCTGTGGGGCAGAGTACCTGCGTGCGATACTTCGTGCGCCGGTGTATGAGGTGGCGCAAGTCACCCCGCTGCAAGTGATGGAAAAGATCTCCTCCCGCTTGGGCAATACCATTTTGGTCAAACGTGAAGATCGTCAGCCGGTACATAGTTTTAAGCTGCGTGGCGCTTACGCGATGCTGGCGAGTCTGACAGAAGCGCAGAAAGCCTGTGGTGTGATAACCGCGTCTGCGGGTAATCATGCGCAGGGGGTGGCTCTGTCGGCCAGTAAGCTAGGCATTAAGGCGCTGATTGTGATGCCAGTAGCCACCGCTGACATCAAAGTTGATGCGGTGCGTGGTTTTGGTGGCGAGGTGCTGCTGTTTGGTGCCAATTTCGATGAAGCCAAAGGCAAAGCTATCACGCTCTCCCAACAGCAGGGCTATACCTTTATTCCCCCTTTTGACCACCCAGCGGTGATTGCCGGGCAGGGAACACTGGCTATGGAGTTGCTCCAGCAAGATGCGCATCTTGACCGGATATTTGTGCCGGTCGGCGGTGGCGGGCTGGTGGCGGGTGTTGCGGTGCTTATCAAGCAACTGATGCCGCAGATTAAAGTGATTGGGGTTGAGGCGGAAGATTCAGCCTGTTTACGTGCCGCGCTAGATGCGGGCCAGCCGGTGGATCTGGCTCGTGTCGGTCTGTTTGCCGAAGGGGTGGCGGTGAAACGCATTGGCGATGAGCCTTTCCGCCTGTGCCAGGAGTATCTGGACGAGGTGATCACGGTCGACAGTGATGCTATCTGTGCTGCGGTCAAAGACATTTTTGAAGATGTGCGCGCCATTGCCGAACCTTCTGGCGCGCTGGCGTTGGCGGGGCTGAAAAAATATGTGCAGCAGCACAATATTCAAGGCGAGCGTCTGGCTCATGTGCTCTCCGGTGCGAACGTCAACTTCCACGGTTTACGTTATGTATCAGAACGTTGTGAGCTAGGTGAGCAGCGCGAAGCCTTGCTGGCGGTCACTATTCCAGAGCAAAAAGGCAGTTTCTTGCGTTTCTGTGAGTTGCTGGGGGGCCGTTCGGTGACGGAGTTTAACTACCGTTATGCGGATGCGGATAATGCCTGCATTTTTGTCGGGGTCCGTTTGACCCGCGGCTATGCTGAGCGGGCTGAGATCTTGTCCGAGTTGCAGGATAAGGGCTATCAGGTCGTGGATCTCTCTGATGATGAGATGGCCAAGCTCCATGTGCGCTATATGGTGGGGGGCCGGCCATCCAAGCCGCTACGTGAGCGGCTGTACAGTTTTGAATTCCCTGAATCACCGGGGGCTTTGCTGAAATTCCTGCATACACTCGGCACACACTGGAATATCTCACTGTTCCACTACCGCAGCCACGGCACCGATTTTGGCCGAGTATTGGCGGGGTTTGAGCTATCGGCATCTGAACCGCAATTTGAGCAGCACCTGGCCGCATTGGGCTACGACTGCCATGATGAAACCAATAACCCGGCATTTAAATTTTTCCTCGCCGGCTAAACAAAGCCATCAGGATCGTGCCCCTATCTAATGATAGATAGGGGCACGATCCACCTTATTAAAATGAAGGCAGTAAATAATTAAAATAGAGGCAATAAATATTAATTTTCTTGATATCAGTTATTATTAAAAATCACATCTAATAAATCGCCCGCCAATAAATAGCCCCAAAACCTTAATGACCTTAATTTCATTTTACTTCATTGCTGGTTATTGAGTAATGGTGGTTTTGTGTTATTTATTTCAGTGCTCTGTACGAGTAACAGCAATACTGATTATATAGAGAGGTCATTTATGTCTATGATAAACAATCAAACTGGAAGTATTAACCCTGAGAGTAATTCAACGCTACCTAATGAGGGAGGGGTTGTTAAAGTGAATCAGCATCATTTAGAAAAAACTTTATCTGATGTGGCAAAAATAATAACAGATAAGAGCGCTGCTAACCAATGTTCTGGTTCTTATCAAGAGAATAGCGATGGTACTTCCCACTCATATTCTACCGAAGCAGCGAATGCTGAAGGGATTAATAACGTCAAAATCTATGTTGAAGCAGAATACAGCGCCGATAATATTGTTGGCTATACGGTCAAGTTTACGGAGTTTGATGCCACAGGAAATATATTGGGCAACGTAGAGAGTAAACTGGATGCTGATGGAACAACAATAGATCACCATAAAGTGGATGACGGAATGCTCAATGATACTGTTACTGATCCTTTAATAGGAAAAGAATTCTCATTGGTTGAATCAATACACAGCTTCCCACTCGGTAGTGTCGATATAGTGACAAACGATATCATGGCAGTGACAACTTTGGCGGGTGCTGCATTCGTGGGTACAATAATTGCTGGCGTATTTTAATGAGACTGCGGCATCCTGAAAGCTTTGCTGCTGACTTATCAATAAACCTCAGATCCAAAGATGTTAATTAACGGCTCAGTGAGCCGTTTTTTATCTCACCAACTCACCCCATCTTAACTCCTCAATCAATGATACCTAAATATAATGAAATAACTGTGTATTTATTATTTTACTTATTTTTCATATTATTTTGTTTATTTCCTTATGGTATCCCATGTCATTAGATATTTATAGATAGAATCATTAGCATCTAACTGCAATGAGTTACGCTTTGTTTATATGACATGGCGATATTAGTTTACTCACTGCATCATTAGACAAAACATATTCAAAAATAACTTAAATTTAATAAATAATATAGGTATCCATATGAATAATAAAAATATCCATGACCATCACGCTACTGACGATAATAATATTAATTTAGAAAAGCAGGCTGGTAAAAGGTATAAAGATAAAAATGGAGATCAATTGACAGATAAATATGATAACGATAAAAATTTAATTTGGCGTGAACGGTTAGTTTGTAATAAGAAAGGAGAAATAACTTCAAAGGTCATTACAAACTTCAGTCGTGACGAAAAAGGGAGGATAATTAATCGTCATGATACAACTTATAACGCCGCTGGTGAGTTAATTGAGTGCGAGGAGCGTCTTAATATGGGACAAGGTAAATCTGCCAAGACTAAAAAAATTAAGTACAAATATTTAGGGGGAATGATTTCAAAAGTTGAAGAGATATTGGATTCCAGTAAGCGCTTGCTGAGTAAGGTTGTACAGCGTGTTGATATTCATGGGAATGTGTTGTTGAGTGAGGAATATGATAAAAATAATAAAGTAATTAAAGAAATAGAGTATAAAACTAACCGTGATTACAAAATCACTGGTTGTACGGAAAAACATTATAGTGGTGAGGGGGAATTAACGAGCAGAGTGGAGATGACTAAATTTAGTTATGGCAATGCCTCTGTTTATTATGAGGAGTTAACCTTTGATAGTCATGGTGATATTATTGAAGTCGCCAGTATTAGCAAAAAATTTGATGATAATGGCAATGTACTTAGCCAACAGAAAGAAATATATGACAATAAAGAAGAATTAGAAGATGGTAACTTCAGTAAGGAAATTGAAGAGGAGTTTGATGCTAAAGGCAATCTAATTTACCGTGATGAAACTAGTGCTGATGGTTGTGAAAATACGATTATACGTCAAGAGTTTGATTCTTCTGGTGAGTTAATATCAAAGGTTGAAGAAGAGATAAAACGCCAAAATGGTCAAATGTATTCCCATAATAAAGATCTTTATGGTGCTAATGACATCATGATTAGTGCAGTTGAGATATGGCAGAATTTCGATAAAACTAGCGGTAAATTGACGGACAGAACTGAAACCACATATTCGTATGACCCTCAAGGTAATACTATCGGCAGTGTAAAAACAGTTGAAAAATTTGCTACTGATGGTGAGCAAACGTCAAGTGTGACAGAGAACTATGATGCCTATGGAGAGAAAATAGAGGTAGAGCCAATTGAATTACTGCCAGAAGCCGTTAATAATCCCCTTTCTGAACAGTTAGCGCCGACAATTAACAATAATAGCGATGTAAATATCTTTGAATCCTATGATCCAAAGTACAGTGATAAGGGTGAATTAATCAGCTCTCGTCGCGTAACAACAGTTAGCGATAATACTCGAGTTATCGTTGAGTGCACATACCAAAATGGAGAGGTAGCATCAGAAATTAAAACAACAGAAGACATGACTGGAAAAGTATTGAATGAATTATCTAAAACATTTAATTCTGATGGAGAGGAAACTTCCTATTCCAGACGTGAGTATAATGCTAGCGGAAAAGTGATTGCTAACTTCAATCAATTCTCTAGATTTGGAGGGAAATCAGATCAACTGATAAGTGCGATGAATGGTTTTGGCACCAATAGGGGGGTTGCGGCCCCTGCTGATAAGATTCTTATGCCAACTATCAATTCGAGTATGCTCGTTGCCCCGCTATAAATTATTAGCCAGGCTGCCATGGGCGAACTAAGCATCACAGTAGTCGCCAAAAAGCGTCAATTAGCGGCTCATTGAGCCGCTTTTTGGTGACGCAAACCCCCAATTCAAACGGCTCCACCAGTGAGACATCATCCAGCAGGGAGATACGGTTGCGCACCGGTTCTGGGCTATTATCCACCACCACTGACGGGATCAGCGCCACGCCACAGCCTAACGCAACCATTGACACAATCGCTTCATGGCCGGAAACCGTAGCGTAAATCAATGGGTTAGTGATTCGTTGGCGGCGAAACCATAAATCAATGCGTTTTCGCGATGGGCCGTGCTCCGGTAAAATAAAGGGAATGGTGGCCCAATCAGGCTGTTCGACCGACACCTGCGAGCGCACCGCGCAAGGGAGGGCGGGGGCAATCAGCACCAACGGAATTTCCCCAATTTGGGTAAAAGCCACACTGCTGGGCAGCACTTCAGGGCGGCCCGCAATCCCCAAATCAGCTTCATTGGACTGCACCTTATCGACCGCATCGGCAGCATCACCGGTGGTGAGCTTGATTTCAACCAGCGGATGGCGGGCACGGAAGCGATCCAGAATCGGCGGCAGATGGCTATAAGCGGCGGTGACTGAGCAAAATAGCCGCAGTTCGCCACTCAGTGATGGCCCGTGTTGGCCTAAGGCATGGCGCAATTGCTGATATTGCAGCAAGGTCTGCTGCGCAAAGGATTTCAGTTGGGTGCCAGCATCGGTCAGTTGTACGGTACGATTATCACGTAAAAAAAGTGGCTGGCCGATGGTCTCTTCCAACCGCTGGATCTGGCGTGAAAGGGTGGATGGACTGACGTGCATGGCTTTGGCGGTGCGGCCAAAATGGCGACTTTCAGCCAAATGTAGGAATAATTTTAGGTCACGTAAATCCATCACAGACAGCCTCTTGGGTGAGAATATCCATTGTATTGCATCAGAAATAGTCTGTATTGCAGAATCTGCAATATCACATTGTTAATATATCAATTTCAGCAATGTGTTTCCTGTCATATAGTGAATCCAAGGTTATCCCCTACACCCATAAAACAGAATCTGAACGGAGTAATACCATGGCTAACTATTTCAACACCTTGAACCTGCGCCAGCAGTTGGCGCAATTAGGTAAGTGTCGCTTTATGGCACGTGACGAATTCGCCGATGAAGCTGGCTACCTGAAAGGGAAAAAAGTGGTGATCGTGGGCTGTGGCGCACAGGGGCTGAACCAGGGCTTAAACATGCGCGACTCCGGTCTGGACGTGGCTTACGCTCTGCGTAAAGAAGCCATTGCCGAAAAACGTGCTTCATGGCGCAAAGCGACTGAAAACGGCTTCAAAGTGGGTAGCTATGAAGAGTTGATCCCACAGGCAGATTTGGTGGTTAACCTGACACCAGACAAACAGCACTCCGCAGTGGTTCAGGCGGTTCAGCCATTGATGAAAGATGGCGCAGCGCTGGGCTACTCCCATGGTTTCAACATCGTTGAAGTGGGTGAACAGGTGCGTAAAGACATCACCGTGGTGATGGTTGCGCCAAAATGTCCTGGCACTGAAGTTCGCGAAGAGTACAAACGCGGTTTTGGGGTGCCGACACTGATCGCCGTTCACCCAGAAAACGACCCGAAAGGCGAAGGCATGGCGATCGCTAAAGCGTGGGCGGCAGCCACCGGCGGCCATCGTGCCGGGGTATTGGAATCCTCTTTCGTTGCTGAAGTTAAATCTGACTTGATGGGCGAGCAAACTATTCTGTGTGGCATGTTGCAGGCCGGTTCACTGCTGTGCTTCGACAAGCTGGTTTCTGAAGGTACTGACGCGGCATATGCTGAAAAATTGGTTCAATTCGGCTGGGAAACCATCACCGAAGCGCTGAAGCAAGGTGGCATCACGCTGATGATGGATCGTTTATCCAACCCAGCAAAATTGCGTGCTTATGCCCTGTCTGAGCAACTGAAAGAGATCATGGCACCACTGTTCCAGAAACATATGGATGACATCATTTCTGGTGAATTCTCTAGCGGCATGATGGCCGACTGGGCTAACGATGATGCTAAATTGCTGGGCTGGCGTGAAGAGACTGGCAGAACGGCATTTGAGAATGCGCCACAGTTTGAAGGCAAAATCTCTGAGCAAGAGTATTTCGACCACGGCGTATTGATGATTGCCATGGTAAAAGCTGGGGTTGAGCTGGCATTCGAAACTATGGTTGATTCCGGTATTATCGAAGAGTCCGCTTATTACGAATCCCTGCATGAACTGCCACTGATTGCGAATACCATTGCCCGTAAACGTCTGTATGAAATGAACGTGGTTATTTCTGATACCGCAGAATACGGTAATTATCTGTTCGCTAACGCCGCAGTTCCCCTGCTGAAAGGCAAATTTATGGATTCACTGCAAGCGGGCGATTTGGGTAAAAGTGTTGCTGGCACGGCGGTGGATAATGCCCAACTGCGTGATGCAAATGAAGCTATCCGTAATCACCCAATCGAAGCGGTAGGTCATAAACTGCGTGGCTATATGACGGATATGAAACGTATCGCCGTTGCTGGCTAAAATAGCTTAGCCCTTGAGTGTGACAGCGTAATTATTTAGCTCTAGCTGCCACACCAGGGATGATGAGTATTATTTTTAGTAGAAACAAGCCGCTGCCATTGATTAATGGCGGCGGTTTTTTTTGTCTCAAATAGAGTGTATTGCGTGGCGAAAAAATAATTAAATTAATGCTATCACGGCCCGAAAAAAATCTTGTAAGGTGTTAATCGTGGTTAAGTCCATCACGAAGACCCTACTATTTTCATTCCTGTAGTCAAAAATAATTATAGCCATAACAAATGACCTCGCTAATTAGCGAGGTTTTTTTGTTTCCGGGCGTGGTGGCTATTGATATTAAAAATATTAATGGAGGTGAAATAAGTTAATTAATCAATCAATGAGCAGATAAATAAATAGTCTCGTGAGTTATAGCATTCAACTCAACTCTAAATAAGGAAATTAATTATGGGTGAAGGACACAGTAATGTAACGGGCCACGGCAGCCGAGGCCCAACCGGCGGTATTAAAGGGGGGCCTGCCGGACAAGGCAGTAGTAATTCAAATCGGGGCAGTGGCTGGGGAACCTCAAATACGCCTTATGGCAAAATTCATCATTATAGCCCGAGCCAATTTGGTCGCAGCAATCGTGGTGGAAATAAGGGCGGTAATAATCATTCAGGGGCTACCAGCAATACACCGAGTCTGGCACAACGGCCAGATATGCAGGCTTATATGGCTGTCGGGGGCGTACCCGCAGTTATCACATTAATTGATGGGAATTGGGGGATCACCTTAAGTCGGCTTTCGGTGGTGGCGGCATTTGTCGAAACTCAGCTCACTCGCATAGGGTCATGGGCGATGCGCACCAGCCCCATCGGAGTGGCAGTCATGGGCATGATGCCCTCATCCATTGCCCCTGATCCCCCGATGGGCCATTACTTTACCACCCCGGTTCTGCCCGCCAACAGAGTCACTGATATGCCGAAAGAGGCGTTACAGACAGTGGCGGATGTTGCGGTTAATGTCCGCATCAGTGATGTGACGGAAGCGGGTGTGCAACAGGCAGTATTAGTCAAAAATCCCGCGGTAATACAACGTGTTCCGGTGGTTAAAGCGGTTCCAACGGCGACACCGAATCTCTATACCGCACCGGTTCCTGGTGTCACGCCGATACACATCAATGTGGTTGATAATGTGGTGCCTGCTCATCAGACACCACCGGCAGTGGCTGGCAAACCCGCCGCGATACCTATTGAGAATGCGCCCGTTAAGAAGGTGGCTACCTCTGCGGGTCGCCATACCCGTGATGCCATCATCGTCTTTCCCGAGGGTACAAATATTGATCCGTTGTATATCTCAATGATTCGAATCATCAGTACTCATGAGATTAGGGAGGAAGCGCGCCGTGCTTATGAAATGGCGCGGAGTGAGCGGGAGGTGGCGGAAAGTGCTCTGGTACAGGGCCAGCCGTTCAACTCGGTTGCAGAAGAGATGGGGCTGAAAAAATCGCTAACGGACAAGCAGGTGACAGAAGTCGCGGCACATATTCTGCTGCTGGAAAAAAACCTGATGTTGCTGAACCAGGAGGTCACTCAGGTGCAGCAACGCCTTACTCACCTTCTAAGTCCTGAAAACAGAAGGACATTCAGGCACATTCCCGAGATACGCAGGTTGAGGGCGGTGGCGAGCACCCAACAAGGCGAGGTGAATACCTTAAATCAGGGTATTGCGGAGTTAAGGGCCAGGCAGGCAGCGTTATTAGTGCTGCAACAACAAGTTAATGCCGATATTGAAAGAGCAGAACAGCAGCGCGTTGAAAGTGCACGGCTGGCAGCAGAAGCAGCAGCAGAACGGCAGCGCGTTGAAAATGCACGGCTAATGAGGGAGCGGGAGAAAGCAGAGGCCAGACAACAGGAAGCCATTCGCCAGGATACGTACTCTTTGCCCGCTTATTCGATGTGGAGTTTTTACCCACCTGGTTTTGCCGTCGCCGGAATGGGGTCTATTGAGCTAGGGCAAGAAGTTATACAGGGATTAGGTACTTCACTGCGAATGGCACTGGTAAGACTCGGAGCCATTACAACCTCATCGGTAGCAGATCCAATGGCTGTGACTGTTGCCGCCGCTTTCAACCCACGAAAGGAGGGGGAAGGCTCAGATAAACCAACAGGCTGGGATCGCCCACCTTTAGCAAGCACTATTCGCCTGGCTAACTACTTGGTAGCTGATCCGATGATTGCTGCTGTTATTGCCGCTGCTTCCGACTCTCTTAAAGAGGGGGAAGGCCCAGATAAACCAGCAGGCTGGGATCGTCCACCTTTAGCAAGCACTATTCGCCTGGCTAACTACTTGGTAGCTGATCCGATGATTGCTGCTGTTATTGCCGCTGCTTCCGACGCCCTTAAAGAGGGGGATGGCTCAGCTCAACTGCCGGATTTGGCTCGGCCACTTTTAGCGGGCGCCATTCCCCTTCATAGCATGTGGTTATCACATGGAGTTTGGTCAGCAAAGCAAGCGGATATTGAACTCCCGATTCGAATGTTAATCACTGACGCTGATGGCCTGATGGAGGTTCATGCGGTAAAAACCGGTGTGGGCGGTGTTTCCGCCAGGGTAAAACTTGTGGGTGCACAATATGATGCAGCTAAGGGCACCTATTTTTTTACCACTGATAATTTACCGTCCCGCACTTTTATGTTTACACCAGTAACACCGCCGGGAACGGATCTCAGTCCGCTGCTACCACAACCGGAGAGTGCGCCCGCAGTCCCGCTGCATACCGGTGAAACCGTCATCCGGCACGCAGTCATCCATACTGTTTTCCCCCTGCCCGCGCTGGAAGAGCATGATTTCCACGATTACGTCATCTGGTTCCCGGCAGATTCGGGGCTGGAGCCGGTATATGTTTACCTTAAAAGCCCGCGCGAGGAGCCGGGTATCGTGACGGGACGAGGGCAATCCGTGACGGGTATTTGGCTGGCAGGGGCGGGAGAGGGGCTAGGCGCACCGATCCCCGCGCAGATTGCGGATCAATTACGTGGCAGACGGTTTAGTAGTTTTGATAAATTCAGAGAGGCATTTTGGGGCGCCGTTGGGCATGATCCTGAGCTAGCGGGGCAGTTTTCACCTCTGAACCAGAATAGAATGAAGAATGGTTATGCTCCGTATCCAGTACCAATTGAGCAGGTAGTGGGGAGAGAGAAATTCGAACTTCATCATTTTATTCCAATTAAAGATGGCGGAGCAGTTTACAACGTGGACAACCTACGAATAGTGACACCGAAAAACCACATTAGTATTCACTCAAAAAATGGAGGTAAATAATGGAATTGAAAAATAGCATAACTGAATATACGGAATCTGATTTTTTAGATTTTTTAAATAAAATTCTTGCTGTCGAGGTTTCTGAAAATGAACATGACGAACTTATTCGTCATTTTGTAAAGATTACTGAACATCCACAAGGTAATGGGGTTCTTTTTTATCCCGAGACTGAGGCAGAGGCTAGTCCTGAGGGTATTCTAAACGTTATAAAAAAATGGCGAGCCGAGAATGGCAAGCCTAGTTTTAAAGAGTAAACTAGCTTGCTAAGCAATAATATAACCCGTCTTTTATGGCGGGTTATATTACTAAGATCGACTATATGTATAAGCACTTATAAGTGAAGTAATTATTAATTTGTTTTATGGCAGTTATGCACTTTCTATTTTATTAACCGACAAGGTAATTAATGCTATCACGGCCCGAGAAAATACGTGTAAGGTGTTAGTTGTGGTTAAGTCCATCGCGAAGAGTCTATTATTTTCACTCCTGTAGTCAAAAATAATTTAGCTATAACAAATGACCTCGCTAAGCAGTGAGGTTTTTTTGTTTCCGTATGTAGTGGTTATATGTTTACCTTAAAAGCCCGCACAGATTGCGGATCAATTACGTGGCAGGTGGTTCAGTAATTTTGATAAATTCAGAGAGGCATTTTGGGTCGCCGTTGGGCATGATCCTGAGCTAGCGGGGCAGTTTAATTTGCGTAATATTGCATTTCTTAAGCGAGGTTATGCACAATATTCTCAAGTTGAAGAACAGTTGGGGGGAAGAGTGAAATTTGAAATTCATCATGTTGTTCCAATTAAAGATGGTGGGGCTGTGTACAATATAGATAATCTGCGGATAGTAACGGTAAAGCACCATATTGAGATTCATTCAAATAAAGGGAGGGGGTAAAATGGAGACGAAAAATAAGCTGGAAAATTATACTGAGTCTGAGTTTTTAGCATTCGCACGGAAAATATGCAACGCAGATTACGAAACTGAAACTGAAGCTAATGAATCTGTTCGCGAATTTATTCGTTTATCAGAACACCCAAAGGGTACAGATATTATCTTTTATCCTAGTTCTGATCAAGAGGATACCCCTGAAGGACTTGTAGAGGAAATTAAAAAATGGCGAGCCGAGAATGGCAGACCCGGATTTAAAGAGTAAATTAGCGGGCTAAACAATAATATAATCCGTCTTTTATGGCGGGTTATATTACTAAGATAGACTATATGTATAAGCACTTATAAGTGAAGTAATTATTAATTGGTTCTATGGCGGTTATGCATTTTCTGTTTTATTAACCGACAAGGTAACTAATGCTATCACGGCCCGAGAAAATACGTGTAAGGTGTTAGTTGTGGTTAAGTCCATCGCGAAGAATCTATTATTTTCATTCCTGTAGTCAAAAATAATTATAGCCATAACAAATGACCTTGCTAAGCAGTGAGGCTTTTTTATTTCCGTATGCAGTGGTTATATGTTTACCTTAAAAGCCCGCACAGATTGCGGATCAATTACGTGGCAGATGGTTTAGTCGTTTTGATAAATTCAGAGAGGCATTTTGGGTCGCCGTTGGGTATGATCCTGAGCTAGCGGGGCAGTTTAATTTGCGTAATATTGCATTTCTTAAGCGAGGTTATGCACAATATTCTCAAGTTGAAGAACAGTTGGGGGGAAGAGTGAAATTTGAAATTCATCATGTTGTTCCAATTAAAGATGGTGGGGCTGTGTACAATATAGATAATCTGCGGATAGTAACGGTAAAGCACCATATTGAGATTCATTCAAATAAAGGGAGGGGGTAAAATGGAGACGAAAAATAAGCTGGAAAATTATACTGAGGCTGAGTTTTTAGCATTCGCACGGAAAATATGCAACGCAGATTACGAAACTGAAACTGAAGCTAATGAATCTGTTCGCGAATTTATTCGTTTATCAGAACACCCAAAGGGTACAGATATTATCTTTTATCCTAGTTCTGATCAAGAGGATACCCCTGAAGGACTTGTAGAGGAAATTAAAAAATGGCGAGCCGAGAATGGCAAGTCTGGTTTTAAAGAGTAAGTTAGCTTACTAAATAATAATATAATCCGTCTTTTATGGCGGGATATATTACTAAGATAGACTGTATGTATAAGCACTTATAAGTGAAGTAATTATTAATTTGTTTTATGGCAGTTATGCACTTTCTGTTTTATTAACTGACAAGGTAATTAATGCTATCACGGCCCGGAAAAAATCTTGTATGGTGTTAGTTGTGGTTAAGCTCATCACAAAGACCCTGTTATTTTCACTCCTGTAGTCAAAAATAATTATAGCCATAACAAATGACCTCGCTAAGCAGTGAGGTTTTTTTGTTTCCGTATGTAGTGGTTATATGTTTACCTTAAAAGCCCACACAGATTGCGGATCAATTACGTGGCAGATGGTTTAGTCGTTTTGATAAATTCAGAGAGGCATTTTGGGCCGCCGTTGGGCATGATCCTGAGCTAGCGGGGCAGTTTTCACCTCTGAACCAGAATAGAATGAAGAATGGTTATGCTCCGTATCCAGTACCAATTGAGCAGGTAGTGGGGAGAGAGAAATTCGAACTTCATCATTTTATTCCAATTAAAGATGGCAGAGCAGTTTACAACGTGGACAACCTACGAATAGTGACACCGAAAAACCACATTAGTATTCACTCAAAAAATGGAGGTAAATAATGGAATTGAAAAATAGCATAACTGAATATACGGAATCTGATTTTTTAGATTTTTTAAATAAAATTCTTGCTGTCGAGGTTTCTGAAAATGAACATGACGAACTTATTCGTCATTTTGTAAAGATTACTGAACACCCACAAGGTAATGGGGTTCTTTTTTATCCCGAGACTGAGGCAGAGGCTAGTCCTGAGGGTATTCTAAGCGTTATCAAAAAATGGCGAGCCGAGAATGGCAAGCCTGGTTTTAAAGAGTAAGTTAGCTTACTAAAAAATAATATAATTCGTCTTTTATGGCGGGATATCTTACTAAGATAGACTGTATGTGTAAGCACTTATAAGTGAAGTAATTATTAATTTGTTTTATGGCAGTTATGCACTTTCTGTTTTATTAACTGACAAGGTAATTAATGCTATCACGGCCCGAAAAAAATCTTGTAAGGTGTTAGTTGTGATTAAGTCCATCGCGAAGACCCTATTATTTTCACTCCTGTAGTCAAAAATAATTGAGCTATAACAAATGACCTCGCTAATTAGCGAGGTTTTTTTGTTTGTATTGTTACTGCTTATATTAAAACTGAATCAAAATTATTTATATATAACAAGGAGAGTTGTTATGAGTAATATACCCGCTATTCTCACTCGTTGGGGTGTGTGGGCCAGAGATAATAATCGTCTGGATTACCCACATATTGCCAGCGGATTTAAGGAAGTAGTCTCAGCAGAAAAACAGCTTGAATCCTGTAGTGATAATGATGGTTTGGCAATTGATGTTGCCGTTGGGTATTTAAAGCGCTCAGCCAGAGAAAAAGAGCTGGAACTTATTATTCGCTATTACGTTTATGGACAATCTAAAGCTTCAATTGCCCGATTGAAAAAATGTAATGAGCGGGAAATTCGGCGTCAATTGCAAATCGCTGAGAGTTTTATTGACGGGTGTCTGGCGCAATCAAATATTTCACTGGAAATGTATTAACATTAATTTCGATGGTGCAGAGATATCTGGAGGTATGAAGCAGTCATGTATCAGGCCATGCTAGCCGAGGCCCAATGGCGGTGTTAAAGAGTAGGTTAACTCGCTAAACCATCATGCCAACCGTCTTTTATGGCGGTTATATTATTTAAATTAACCCATCGGGTAAAATATCAAGGTTGAATTAAAGTTCTGGAGTGAATGGCCAGAGAGAGTGCAAATATGACTATCCATATATCACTAATGAAATAACAGGGGTGCTATGCCTTATAAAATAGTCGGTGGGATTATAACCGTATTAGTAGCCTTTTCTCTGATGCAGTTTGTTCATTGGCATAACCTTTCTAAACAGGTAGAGAAAAGAGAAAAAGAGTTAGCGACAGAGCGGGCAATGAACGTTGCATTGGGTCATATTATCGATGCTTATCAGGAAAATAATAGTGCCAATCGCGTAGCCATTACCCGTCAATTAGAGAGTGAGAGGGTGATTCGCAATGAAAATGAGGAGAAAGTCAGGCAGTTTCAGGCTGAAGCAATGGGTGATCCTTGCGCTGTTCAACACATGCCTGACTCTATTATTAACCTCTTGCAAGAGTAATTCACTGACACCAAAAGTTGCCGAGGTTATTCGATTATCTCCACCAGAGTCAGCATTAATAACTTGTGAAATACCAGCATTTACTGGTGTTAGTTGGGGGGATGGCGGAATTTACGCCTTGGTATTAAAACGAGAACTACAGATCTGTAAAGGGCGATTGGATGAGGTGATTGACTTTATGGACGAAAAAAAGAGCATAAATTAATGGGGTTAACTTAAGTTATGATCTCTAAGGATTGGCTCACCAATATATGGCGAGCCGAAAATGGTAGGATCAATTATTAAGTAATAATCGTCCGATATTCTGAACCCCCTCCCGACTCTTTTTCTCTATTTTAGATTGCTGCTTAGGGCCTGACTATTACCCAAATCATCGATTAAGACAAAATTGAGAGTTGCGCTGCCAGCCGTTGGCGAGTGATTGAGTGGAAAGTCGAGTGTTGAGAAGGGGGCCACCATATCTGGTAAGGCTTCCGCCGAGCCTAATTTCAGTGAGGCCAATGACGCAAAATAGGGGGTCGGGTTATTCACTTTAATCAGGGATGTATCGCCACTACGCGCTAAAGTAAAAGTTAATGCTTTAGCTAGAGTGTCCCCCGGCGCGGGTATGCCCTTAGGGCGATTAAATACTTTGTACTGCATACGCAGGGCTAGCGTGACGAAAGATTCATCCTCAACTTTGGTGGTTGATTTAGGCGGAATTTCGTAAACGTTGAGCCAAAATGCGGATTCTCTATCCATCGGTAATTTACTGGCACCTGATAGAATTAATCGCAAACTGCGTTGTGCCTGCGGTTGTAGCCGAAATATCGGCGGCAACACTAATACCGGCGAAATTGCTTTCTCCGGTGTCGCCATCAAATTGCCATCATCCACCCAAACCTGCACTGCCACCGGATAGCTGTTGCTGTTCACCAGTTGCAGTGACTCTTCCGTGCTCCCTTCGCTGAAGATAACCCGTGTTCTTTCTGCAATCACACTCGCCATCGTGGGTGCACTGCTGACCAATATCAGCAACAGTAGCAAGCTGCTGATCCCGCTATTTATGCTTTTGAAAAGCACATTATTGGACACGAATAACCACTTGCGCATGTGCATTTACTGCTCCCGCCGTCACAGTTTGCCCGCTGATTTTGCTTAATTCAGCCCGAAAGTTCTCAGTGTAGCTATTCCCTCCAGCCACACTACCCGTCTGTTGTTGTGCGCCCTGGAAGATGCCATACCAGCCACCACTATTACCTGTTTGGGTGACATCTTTTGATAGTAGATTCATTGGGTTATTGTTACGGTAGATGCGGATGCCGACCCCATTTGCCATACCAGCTGCACCATAATTATCCGACACTAAGTGGCTGACGCCCCCGCTGGCGTTAATTAATCCCAATGTTTGCGCTTTTGCGACATTGGCGGCGGGCACTAAAAAGCCCATTGCCACCGTACCTGCCGTCACGCCTGAGGTCACGCCAGTCTGACACTGAAAATCGACATTAAAATCAGCGGCGCTGGTATGCCCGGTATTGAGTTCTGCCACCGAAATTCGGGGTAAGACCACAGTCGGGGTAAAATGGGTGACTGCACAGATCGTGGTTCGGCGGAAAGTGACATAGTTGTACAACCCAATGGAGGCCGGCCAGGTGCCATACCAACCTGGCCAGTTTGTTAGTGAGTCAGTTCCTTCAACCGGGCCAGTGATGCCTGGCCCTTTAAAGGCGATATAGGCATTCGGTTGGGTGTAAGCATAGGTATAAGAGGCTGCATTATTAGTACTGGTGCGGACATAATCAACGCGAAACAGTTCGGTATACAGATTACTGAAATTTTTGGCTTTGACTAAAATACGCCCAGTGCTGTCAGTATCAAGGTCGGTTAAGCGGCGGCCTTTCCATAGGCGAGAGTAATACTCACCAGTGGAGAGATTGGTAAGCCTGATAACAACATTGCGGACATAGGTGGCAAAACCAGAGGGAACATTGCCGGCAATAGCACCATCTTCATTCTTGCCAGCAAAATCATTATCCCCGTTAGTTGCATACATCTCGAACAGTTGATCAACATCTGCCGCCGCACAGCGGAAGAGCACCCGCTCGGGGTCATAGCCAGTATTCAGGGCAAAAGTGGTAAAGTTAGAGGTTGCTGCCGCCAATAAGGTGCCATCCGGCTGAAAGTTAGCATTGGTGCTGAGGTCAATAATGCCCGGTAAGCCGAGGGATCCATTGTTGGTATCCGTTGAGCCAGCCCAGGAACTGGCTGTACCATCACCCGCAGTTAGCTGGTTTTGTGCCGTAATTTTGGTACAGGCTGACCACGCAGAGGTACTGCATAATCCTATTAGCAGTAATACCCCGGACAGCAGGCGCGGGCGACGATAACAGGCAGCGGTTGATGGCCGCGAAACTTCGTAAGATATTAATGGCGCTGTTGGTCTTAACATTATTTTTCTCACATCGTTAACGGCGGCAACTGCCTGTTAAATGAATAATATCTTGCTCAGTCTCTTTAGAGTCAAATGCATAAGGCAATTCGCACTGGTCGCTGCTGTTTTCACCCCAGCGAACAAAGAGTGAACCCTTTTTGTCTTGCACCCGTGCATAGATCTGATTGCCCTGACCTACCATACCGACCAGTTCATCTTTGCTGTTATAGACATCGGCACCTAGCGGTAACCCGTCATCCCCGGCAGTTTGAGTCTGAATCAGCACCGCATAACCGGTCAGTGTTTCAAATTTCACTTTTACTGCGGCCCCAGCATAAGGAACGACGCGGCCCTGATTCTCTTTCAGTTCAGTGTTGCGGTTAATGCCTTTGGTATCTAAACCGATCGTATTGTAATTATAAGGTGTTAACGAAGGCACCAGGGCAAAACCGTTACTATCAACTCTCGACCCTTGCGCATTACGCACGGCGGCCCCTTGAGCACCCTCTGCCTCAATTAAGCCAAATGTCTCACCCAAATAAGGCCCCAGTGTCAGACCCTGGCTATGAATTACTGCGGCACCGCGAGCACCTGCACCATATTGGGTGTAGTTATTACCGCGAGAATAGTTCCCATTAACCGTCGCATTAGGGAACTGCTGCTGCACATTCACCCCCCAAGTATTTGAGCTGCCGCCGAAATTGCTATCGTCATAACCGGCATTGACGGAATAGTTAAAGGCATTTCGTTCACCCGCCGTACCTGAAAGTGCTGTCTGATAACTATTGCCGCTTTTTGGATTACGGCTGGCAGACATTGATAAATATTGATTTTTACTGCCAATATTTAGCGGAATAGAGACAGTTAAGGTCGCGATATTCTCGGTATTGCCATAGCGTGTTGCCGTGGTGGTTGGATTGGTGTCGTCGGTATCCCAGTTATACAGTGTCGAGGTATAAACACTGCGCTGGCGGCTAATTGCCACGTTATAACTAATATCACGATAGTTATTGGAATAGCCTAACTGTAACTGTGTATCTCGCTGCGTATCGTTATAATAATCATTGGTTGAGGCAGAGGCATACAACTGACCAAAATTACCTAAACTCTGATTGACCGTAGTGGTAAATTGGCTGCGCTGTTGATAGGTGGATGAGTCCCAAGTCCCGCCATTTTTTTGCACTGAACGCACGCCGAAAACATCATTTAAATCGCGATATCCTTTGGTGGAGTAGCGATATCCCGCTAATGAGAATGAGGTCCCGGTTTCACTAAAGGTCTGGCTATAGGTGGCCTGCATCCGCCAGCCATCCTGTGTTTGGTCATCTTCAACTTTGGCGTGGGAATAGGTGGTATTCAGGCCAAAAGCGCCTACCGAGGTGCCAATAACCCCGCCAACGAGCAGTGCCGTATAATCTTGCGCTAAGCGCACACCGGTATTCGCTGTTAATTGATTGGTCAGCCCGCGCTCATAGGTAAAGTCGGTGAAATAATTATCGATATCAGTGAAATCGCGTGACTCCCCGATAACGGCATTATAACGGCTCACCCCAGGACGCATTGAATCTGGCACCGCGCTAAATGGCACGGTAAATGTTGAGCGGCTACCATTTGCCTCTATTACCTCAACATTAAGATCGCCCTGGCTGGTGGTGCTGTATAAATCGTTAATAACAAAAGGGCCGGGTGCAACGTTGGTTTCATATATTTCCCGCCCATTCTGGCGAATAACCACGCGGGCATTGGTACTGGCAACACCACGGACTTCTGGCGCAAAGCCACGCATCGACTCTGGCCACATACGTTGGTCAGTCGCCATTTTCGCGCCACGAAATGACATGGTGCCGAATAATGTACTGTCGGTGAAGGTTTCGCCCAGCGTTAATTGACTATCCAATTGTGGAATAGGGCGCTGCAAATAAGTGCGGATATTATTCCATTGTGTGTCGCTGCTATTCGTGTTGCTGGAATAGCGCACGTTTGATTGCTGGCGCAGTTGCCACAATCCTAAGTTCAAGCCACCCTTGATGCCAATAAACCCGTAATCAGAGGTATTATTCTGCTGACCTTGTGTTTCGCTACGATAAAAGTTGGTGCTGTAGTTAACGAAGGCGAGTTTTTCACCCTCTTGCCACTCTGTCCGCTCGATATAACCGCGCGGCTGCTTTTTCAATAAAGCTTGTGGAATAGAGAGTTCTAAGCGCAATTTGGCCTGATCAAAGTGGAAAGAAGCTCCTTTGACCCGCTCAGCGAGTGGCACACATTGGCCTGCTGAGGTGTCTTCTGGGGCATCTGCTGTAGTATCCGCCGCTAATGAATCTGTGGCTACAGTATTGGCTTCTTTGGGTGTTGCACTATCTTTACCGACTAATTCAATACCTGCGGCCGTCAAGAACTCATCACTTAGGCAGGGGTAAACCTCTGAAGAGTCAGCACTCTTAATAAATTTAATGGTGGTGCGTTTGTACTGCTTATTATTGATCAAGACATCTACAGCATCGTAAGTTCCCGCTGTAACAGAATTCTCTTTATTCAGTTGATTCAACCCTGAGGCAAAATTTGTACCTAAAAAGAGAGATTCATCAAATTCAAGCTCTTGTGACGCCTCTTGCGCTAAAACAGTATCAACATGTAGGATTAAACTGATACATAACGTTAATGCTTTCTTACGGCCGGAAAATTTCTTTTTTAGAATGACGCGTGCGAAACCCATAAATATTCCTTTGCCGGAATGTGACAATTAAATCCGATAAGTACCGGCATCTTGTCCACCGAAATCATTCACTAGTCGAAAATTAATAACTGGATTAGCTGGCGCTGATGAATTTGGAATAACCCATTCAACCTGAGACATGGGGGGGATCATCTCTGATTTCATTTTAAGGTTTTTACCGCTCCCAACCACTTCACCGCTGGCAATAGTGGCAAAGAAACCGGTTGGATTTTTTCCGGTGACAACCACATTACTGCCTTGTTGACGGACACTGAATGTCAGCGCACTGGGAACTTGATCAACTTTACCAACAATAGCTTCCGGCCGATAAAATACTTTAATACGGTTACGTAGCAGGACTAACATTTTATTGTTTTTCTCTGCTTTATTGACGGGCGGCACCTGCAAAAAATTAAGATAAAATACAGATTCTTTATTTGTTGGTAGACCACTGCCGGTATATTTCAGTCGTAATGTCTGGCCTGCATTGGCTTCAATACGAAAGAAGGGAGGGGTGACGAGAAATGGCGCTTTGCCCGTTTCAGGAGTTGATGTAGCGTCACCACTGTCTAACCAAACCTGAACAGCATTAGGAAAGTTGTCATTATTGGTTAATTGTACGCTGTGCTCCTTTTCACCCGCCGAATATATAATACGGCTGCCGCCCATGACGACACTGGCGTTGGCAAAAGAGATACCCATAAACATTAATAAAGTGGCGAACAGATAACGATAGCTAGGTGTATTAAACATGATGGGTATATCCTCTGTAGGCATTTATCGGGTGGGTCACCCACCCGATAGTACAGATATTACAGGTAAGAAACCGCATATTGTACAGATGCAATCACAGAACCCGGTGCTGCTTGCCCAGTAGCAAGGTACTGAACCGCAAAATCATGCTCTGCTGATGTCTGGTTTGCTTTCAATACAATACCTTCTTGCGGCAAACCACTATTCAAATCAATACCTGTTGTTGTTGTTGTTGTGTCTTTCAATAATTGAAGCTCAACATTTGCCGCTGTGCCGGTATTTTTTAAGTTACCAGAAGTGGTCACTTGATTACCAACGAAAACAGTTTTGATATCAACATCAGAAGAATCTGGTGCACAACCAGACACACCCAGAGTAAAGGTTGTTTTACCTGCGGTTTTACCTGTGGTATCTAGGTCAGCACTTGATACTGTCGGCAATAAAACCATTGGGTTAGCTTCAAGACCATTTACAGTAACTGAACAAGTTTGTGCAGTGACTTCGCCTTGGAAAGTAATTGTATTATTGCTTGCTGCCATTGAAGCCGTTGTAGATGCTGCGAATAATGCCATAGCCAAAGTAATCTTATTCATTTGAAACTCCAATACGATAATTTAAGGTAAGTCAGATTCTCATGAGTATCTAATTGCGAATGAGAACTTAACTTAATAAAGATGAAGTGGTGAATGACTATATGGCGAATGTTATTCGATTATATTCGTCAGCTTTCCACAAGGGTTTTTCATTTAAAGTGACTCAGAGGTTTTATATTTCCGCTGCATCCCTTACTTGATGACGACAATAATATAGAAGGTGATGGTTATTGCAAATAAGACAAGAGAACCAATTGATGTGGGAAAATTCCTACCATTAAGAATTTGGAGGTGAATTTAATTTAACTTATTGTATTTAAATGAGTTTTATGAATAAAAAATAGTGTGTTTATAAGATCTTTCTTGTTGTTTTTGTTGGTAATGTTTGTTTTTGGCTGATTTTAGTCCATTAATGTAGAATATTTTAGATATTAATTCATCGGTCGTTTTATATAGTTAGGTAAAGATCTTGTATAGAAATGACAGGCGAAAACTATAGGTGGGAATATTATTATGTTATTAATTATGAGTCATTGTGCTAGTGACTTTTCTGACAAGGTGTTATTTGCGCCGCCGATTAAGGAGGCGCACTTCTAACTTAGTTCCGATATAGCACTTTAATAATGTGATAACCGAACTGAGTTTTTACCGGGCCATAAGGTTGCAGCAGTTCGCAGCTGAAGACCGCTTTATCGAATGCCGGGACCATATCCCCTTTATTGAACTCGCCCAGATCGCCGCCATTACGTTTTGATGGGCAGTTGGAGAATTTTTTCGCCAACTCTTGGAAATCTGCACCGTTATTCAACTGTGCCAGAATATCGTTTGCCTGCTTTTCATCATCTACCAGAATGTGTAGCGCAGAAGCTTTGTTTGCCATGTCACAATCACCACAATGTTATTTGAACGAAGGTTATCTTCATTAGGGTCTAGAAGCGCGCCAGTGTAGCCTATTTTTCTGGTGATGGGGCCACTGTGGCGCGTGTTTTACAATTCAAAAGCACAGGCGATTCTTGGTCGACGGCTGCTTTCTGCTACAATCCTCTTCCCCTGATAACCCAAGAGCGATCCTGCGCCCATGCGATTAAATCCCAGCCAACAACAAGCCGTCGAATTTGTCACCGGACCCTGCCTGGTGTTGGCCGGTGCGGGATCGGGTAAAACCCGGGTGATCACCAACAAGATAGCCCATCTGATCCGCCAGTGCGGTTATCAGCCAAAGCATATTGCCGCGGTGACCTTTACCAATAAAGCTGCACGTGAGATGAAAGAGCGTGTCTCTCAGACACTGGGGCGCAAAGAGTCCCGTGGTTTGATGATTGCGACCTTTCATACATTGGGGCTGGAAATCATCAAAAAAGAGTATGCGGCACTGGGGATGAAGTCTAACTTCTCGCTGTTTGATGCGCAGGATCAACTGGGATTATTGAAAGATCTGACCCACAAGTGGCTGGAAGACGATAAAACCTTACTGCAACAACTGATATCACAGATCTCCAACTGGAAGAATGATCTGCTTGATCCCGCCGCCGCTGCCGCACAGGCGCGATCCGAGCGCGATAAGTTGTTTGTTCACTGTTATGGCTTATATGACGCCCATTTGAAAGCTTGTAATGTGCTGGACTTTGATGATCTTATCTCCCTGCCGACGTTACTGCTGCAAAATAATCTGGCAGTGCGGGAGCGTTGGCAAAATCGCCTGCGTTACCTATTAGTAGATGAATACCAAGATACCAATACTAGCCAATATCATATGGTGAAATTGCTGGTGGGCAGTCGGGCGCGCTTTACCGTGGTGGGTGATGATGACCAATCGATCTACTCATGGCGTGGGGCGCGACCCCAAAATCTGGTGCTGCTGAATGAAGATTTCCCGCAGTTGCAGGTGATTAAGCTGGAGCAGAACTACCGCTCCTCGGGCCGGATTCTAAAAGCGGCGAATATTCTGATCGCCAATAACCCCCACGTTTTTGAAAAGAAGCTCTTTTCTGAGCTGGAGTATGGTGACGAGTTAAAAGTCATCACTGCCAATAATGAAGATCATGAGGCCGAGCGCGTGGTTGGTGAGCTTATCGCCCATCATTTTGTTAAAAAGACGCAATACAGTGACTATGCCATTTTGTATCGTGGTAACCATCAGTCACGGCTGTTTGAAAAGCTGCTGATGCAAAACCGCATCCCCTATCGTATCTCCGGTGGTGATTCGTTTTTCTCGCGACCCGAGATCAAAGATCTGCTGGCGTACTTGCGAGTATTGACTAATCAGGATGATGACAGCGCATTTATGCGCATCGTCAATACACCAAAACGTGAGATAGGATCGGCGACCATCCAAAAACTGGGTGAATGGGCAAAGGTGCGTGATAAAAGCCTATTTCGCGCCAGCTTCGATTTGGGGTTGGGCGAGCATCTAAAAGGTCGGGGTCTGGAGTCATTGCAGCGGTTTACCCACTGGATGGAAGCTATTATCCGGCTAGTTGAACGCGAGCCGGTGGCGGCAGTGCGGGATCTGATCCACGGTATTGATTACGAGAGCTGGCTGTTCGAAACCTCGCCTAGCCCGAAGGCCGCAGAAATGCGAATGAAGAACGTCAATCTACTCTTCAGCTGGATGACCGAAATGTTGGAGGGGTCTGAGCTGAATGAGCCGATGTCGCTGACACAGGTGGTGACGCGCTTTACCCTACGCGACATGATGGAGCGGGGGGAGAGTGACGGCGAGCTGGATCAAGTGCAATTAATGACCCTGCATGCTTCCAAAGGGCTGGAATTCCCTTATGTGTTCTTAGTGGGCATGGAGGAGGGGTTGTTGCCGCACCAAAGTAGCATCGACGAAGATAATGTTGATGAGGAGCGGCGGTTAGCGTATGTGGGGATCACCCGCGCTCAGCGTGAGCTGTTCTTTACCCTCTGCAAAGAGCGGCGGCAGTATGGTGAGCTGATTCGCCCGGAACCGAGCCGCTTCCTGATGGAGTTACCGCAGGATGATTTGAAGTGGGACAATGAGCGCCAGGTGGTTAGCCCACAGGAGCGGATGCAAAAAGGCCAGAGTCATCTGGCCAATATTCGTGCTCAGTTAGCTAACGCCAAAAAACAGTAATGGGCGATGTACTGCCCATTTATTGCTTGATTACGGAGTCACCTGTTTGCCATCAACAGTGACGTTTTTCACCTCGCTGAAATGCCATGGCGTCTCACCACGTAGCTCGGTGAAGGTAACCTTGTTAAATTCACTGTCACGTAAGTCGCTAATGGCGGTTGGGGCAACCTGTTTTAACTGTACATTATTGACGTGCACTAAACGGTGCCATGCTTGATTTGCTGTATCCCCTTTGATCTCAATTGACGCACTCTTGCCGGTGGTGTTATCCACCGTCACATTTTTTAATGTGAAATCATAGAATTGAGCCGGAACCTTGGCCGGTGGATAGTCGATGTTGGCATTGCTGTCGGCATAATCCAATGTCATCACCATCACTTGTTTCGCCAAATCACGCATCGCATTATTGCGGAACGTGACATTACGCGCACCGCCACCAATGGTGCTAGTGCTCTTAGCGCGCAGGCCGATGTCAGTCAGGTACATCACATTATTCTCAGCCAGAATATCCTCAATCCAAGCACCGGTATGGCTGCCGGTAACAATGGCACCGTGTCCCATCCGGAAGTAGTTGTTGAATAGCCATGCACCTTTCATTGGCTCTTGTTGTTGCGCTTTTTCCCCAGTGCCGGCAGCAAAGTTGATGCAATCATCACCGGTATCAAAAAAGTTATTAAACACCATCACATTCTGGCTATTACCAAACTCAATTCCATCCCCATTATTAGCATCATAGGTTTGATGGATTAAGCCGTTCGCCACCACATTGTGGTTTTCCAGATTCATAATGCCGTGGAAAGCGGGGTTACGCACGGTGAAGCCCGCCAGATAGACATTTTCTACCCCGCGCAGTGTCATCAGGCTTGAGCGGCGTTGACCGTAGGCATTTTTTAAATCCATACCGTCGGAAACAGCCTTCTCAACCTGATTCTTCGCCAGAATGCCATCTTCATGCACTTTACTGTTTTTGCTTGCCACATATTGCGGTAGTGGGCGGCCTAACTCATCGGTAATTTCAGTGGTTTTGGCTCTTTGCCAGCCATTGCCGTCAATGACCCCCGAACCGGTAATGCGGATATTGCGGAAAGTGCCGGGCTTGCTGTGATTGGGGTCGATGGCATTGATCAGTGATGCTGGGCGCTCAATCGTGGAGTAAGGGTAGAGGCGGTAGCCAGCGGGATAATCATCAGGATTTTCCGAACCGAGCAGTGTTGCCCCAGCTTGCAGATTGAGGGTCATATCACTTTTCAGCCACAGTGCGCCGCTTTTGTAAGTGCCGGAAGGGATCTCGACCCGACAACCCGGCTTACAGCTATCAATGGCTTGCTGGATAGCCTTGGTATTCAATGTCTTGCCATCGTCGATAGCACCAAAGTCGCGCACATTCACAATCTGTGGCTTAACACTGGTTTTTGCATTAATCGGGTTGCTGGCGGCAGATAACGATCCATCGGCGTATTGGGCTTTGACCGTAAACTGATAGCGAGTATTGGGTTTTAAGCCATCAACAGTGAAGTTCTGTAGCACAATTTTATGCTGAAAATCCTCTTTATCGTTAGCATAGAAGTGGTCGATATAGGGCTTGGCGGGGGAGAATTTATCATTGTTATCACTGGCTTTGCCCAGCAATTTGCCCGCAGAGTAAATCTGATAATCCACAATTTTCCCGGTCTCTTCCGGGGCTTTCCATACCAGCACAATACTGCTCTCGTCATAAGCGAGAGTGGGTACTTGCAGCTGCTGAGGAGCATCGTGGTGACTTGATTTAGCGGCCATTGCCAGAGGGGCGCAGACCATCAGACTAGACATCATCACCAGCATACCGGCGGTATGTGGGCGTTGAAACTGTAATCGCATTGTGATCCCTTACCATAAAGAAACGCTGTTTTATAAAAATACACACAATGTTTCTTTTTTAAACTGAAGGCGATCACAAACTGATGGTTTTGTGGAGAGGTCACTTAGAAGAGCTAGGGAGAGGAGAGAGTGAGAGGGGCGACTGCAGCCGCCCAACAGCAAAAAAATTAGTTAAACTCTTCGAGGAAGAGAGGCCACTGGACATAGCTTTGCCAATGACTCTCTTGTTCCAGCGCTTCCGCTCGATAGGGGTGCTGTTGCAGCCAGCCCTGAGGTAGCAGCACATAGAGTGCTTCACCCTTGGCCGACAATCTGATTGCAGGCAGTGTATCGTCTCGCCGACGGCTGGCAAAAATAATCGCCAGACGCAGCAAACGACACAGGTGCTGTGCCATATCTACCGGCAAGGCATTTTGCTGATTCAACAGGGTTAAATCGAGGGTATCACACTGATTTTGTAGCAGCGCAGAGAGCAGTAACTTTTGCGCAGGGGTAAAACCGGGGAGATCCAGATTGCGAATCAGGTAAGCCGCATGTTGGGGAGCGCGCTTAAAATCGACGCTAAGGCCAATTTCATGAATCAAACAGGTATTTTGCAATAACTCCCGACATCGGCGGTCGAGATGCCACTCTTTTTCTACCTGTAGCAAAAAGTTATCGGCCAGTTTGCTCACCCGCTTGGCTTGCTCGGTGTCGAGTATATAGCGGCGCTGCAAATTTCGGATGGTGCGGCTGCGAATATCCTGTTCCACCGGTAAATGAAGCATACCGTAGACCAGCCCTTCGCGCAGTGCGCCGCCCGCCAGCGTCATACTTTCAATCGCCAACTCTTGGAATATCGCGATCAAGATAGATAATCCACTGGGGAAAACCAGCGCCCGCTCCAGTGTTAGGCCGGGGATCTCCAACTCTTCCAATTTGCCGCACTGAATGGCTCTTTGCTTGAGTTGCTGCAATTTGGGTAAGGTGATCAGCTCATCCATGCCTTGGGCGACCATGATCTCTTGCAGGGCCTGTACCGTGCCCGAAGCACCGACACAAATTTGCCAGCCATGCTCACGAAAGCGCGCCGCGACCGGTTTGATCATCTCATGTGCGGCCAGTTCAGCGCGTTCAAAATTCTCTTTTGCCAGATTGCGGTCACCGAAATAGCGCTCTAGCCAGGTGACGCAACCCATTGATAAACTAACTAAAACATTCGCTTGTGCGCCATTGCCAGTCACCAGCTCTGTGCTGCCACCGCCAATATCGACCACCAGACGCTGCTCTGGCCCACCGGTAGTATGTGCTACCCCGTGATAAATCAGCCGAGCTTCTTCCTCGCCGCTGATGACCTGAATAGGGCAGCCGAGGATCTCGATTGCCGTTTGCAGGAACTCTTCAGCGTTAGTGGCCAGACGCAGGGTAGCCGTGGCGACCACGCGGATCTGATCCCGAGGAATGTCCTGTAAACGCTCGGAGAAGAGCTTCAAGCATTGCCAGCCGCGTTCCATCGCGTCTTGTGATAAGTGATTCTGGCTATCCAGACCCGCCGCCAGACGGACTTTCCGTTTGATGCGGGCCAGTGTCTGGATACTCCCTGCCACCTCACGTACCACCAACATATGAAAACTGTTGGAGCCAAGATCGATGGCAGCATAAAGCGAGGTGGAACTTAGCATCGTTTTATCAGCTCGGTCGCTTACGGTTATTATTCCGTGGTGCACCACTACGACGTGGGGCAGAGTTACGGCGTGGGCCATTCCCAGTACGGGTACGGGCCAGACGTTTTGGCGCCGGCAAATCTGTTAATAGCGCATCACTATTATATTTGCTGACCGGAATGCTATGACCGGTGTAAGTCTCGATAGCCGGTAAGTTTAACGCGTACTCTTCACATGCCAGGCTGATGGAGTGACCACTTTCGCCAGCACGACCAGTACGACCAATGCGGTGAACATAGTCTTCGCAATCGTCGGGCAGGTCATAGTTGAAGACATGGGTCACCAGTGGAATGTGTAGACCACGAGCGGCAACGTCAGTCGCAACCAGAATATCCAAATCACCTTTGGTGAAATCTTCCAAAATCCGCAGGCGTTTTTTCTGAGCGACATCACCGGTCAGCAAACCGACACGATGGCCGTCAGCAGCCAGATGGCCCCAGATCTCTTCGCAACGATGTTTGGTATTGGCAAAAATAATGCAGCGGTCTGGCCACTCTTCTTCAATCAACGTCTGAAGCAGACGCATTTTTTCTTCATTTGAAGGGTAGAACAGCTCTTCCTGAATGCGGTGGCCCGTTTTTTGTAACGGTTCCACTTCAACATATTCTGCATTGTTCATCTGTTCGAAGGCCAATTCACGTACACGGTACGAGAGGGTGGCAGAGAACAGCATGTTTAAACGCTTATCAACGGAAGGCATACGGCGGAACAGCCAGCGGATATCTTTGATAAAGCCCAAATCGTACATACGATCCGCTTCATCCAAGACCACAACCTGAATCGCCCCGAGGTTAATATAATTTTGTTTAGCGTAATCGATTAAACGGCCAGTTGTCCCGATCAGAATATCAACGCCACTCTCCAGCACTTTAAGCTGTTTGTCGTAGCCATCACCACCATAAGCCAGCCCTAATTTCAGCCCGGTTATCTGGGAAAGTGATTCTGCATCGGAGTGAATTTGCACAGCCAATTCACGCGTTGGTGCCATAATCAAAGCGCGTGGTTGATTAGTCTGGCGACCCTCTTGTGCGGGGTTAGAAAGCAAATAATGGAAAGTAGACGCTAAGAAAGCCAGCGTCTTGCCGGTTCCTGTTTGCGCCTGACCCGCTACATCACGCCCGGAGAGAGTGAGTGGCAATGCTAGCGCCTGGATCGGCGTGCAATACTCAAATCCTTTATTTTCAAGGGCTTGAATAACTAGCGGGTGCAGGGCGAAGTCGGAAAACTTCTGTTCGGTCAAGTGTGTTTTGCTCATAGTGTGGTAGAATATCAGCTAACTATTGCTTTACGAAAGCGTATCCGGTGAAATAAAGTCAATCCTATTGTTGGTTAATGCTACACCAACGAGGTAGACACAATCCTTTGGAGTAGAACATGAGCGATAAAATTATTCACCTGAGTGACGAAAGCTTCGACACTGACGTGCTAAAAGCCAGCGGCCTGGTTCTGGTCGATTTCTGGGCTGAATGGTGTGGTCCGTGCAAGATGATTGCTCCGATTTTGGATGAAATTGCTGAAGAGTACGAAGGCAGACTAACCATCACTAAACTGAATATTGATGACAATCAGGGCACGGCACCTAAATATGGTATTCGTGGTATCCCAACATTGTTGTTGTTCCGTGATGGTGAAGTGGTTGCCACCAAGGTGGGTGCATTGTCTAAAGGCCAGTTAAAAGCATTCTTGGATGCAAATCTGTAATTAGCCGCCTGTACAACCCAAGTCATTGGCGCTGTAGCAAGGCTGCAAACGAACAAAGCCCGATGAGCTGACTCAGGTCAGTGATTCGGGTGATTGAGCGCTGCTAACCTCACTGTGGCGTCAAGGACTCCGGCGAGTTTAGTGGTGGCGGTGATTTCTCACATTGACCGCTAGACGCCTGCAAAGAAGCGTGTTAAGTTTACTCTACTGCGCATAAAACATTCCTGTGTACAGAGTCCAGGTTTGTAGCATCTAGCTTATTCTTTAGTATCTAATAAATAGTCTGTAGCATCTAAAAAGTTTAAATCTAAAGTTTTACTCTATGTCGAAATAATGTGTGTTGAGAATGATTATGAACTCAATCAGTTTTTTGACAGTCTAACGGCTTTACAAAATCAGTCGAAGGCACCTTCAATCTTTTTACCGTAGTGTCGCGCAAATCTCGCGTAAGTGATGACTTACGTAGTTTGCCTAAGGCCGGTGATTGAATGCCCATTAAACAGGCACGGATGACGCTGCCATACCATTCACGACCATAGTTCGAGACATACCCCGAGTTTAAGAACCCACCATTATGAATCTTACCGAATTAAAGAACACGCCGGTTTCTGATCTGATAACACTTGGCGAAAATATGGGGCTGGAAAACCTGGCCCGGATGCGTAAACAAGATATTATTTTCTCTATTCTTAAGCAGCACGCGAAAAGTGGAGAAGATATCTTCGGTGACGGTGTGTTGGAGATATTGCAGGATGGATTTGGTTTCCTCCGCTCTGCAGACAGCTCCTACCTCGCCGGTCCCGACGACATCTATGTATCCCCAAGCCAAATTCGCCGTTTCAACCTCCGTACTGGTGATACCGTTGCCGGTAAGATTCGTCCGCCTAAAGAGGGTGAGCGTTATTTTGCATTGTTGAAAGTTAACGAAGTTAACTATGACAAACCGGAAAACGCCCGTAACAAAATTCTGTTCGAAAACTTAACCCCATTACATGCCAACTCTCGTCTGCGCATGGAACGTGGTAATGGTTCGACGGAGGATTTAACTGCCCGTGTACTGGATTTGGCATCGCCAATCGGTCGCGGTCAACGTGGTCTGATTGTGGCACCGCCTAAAGCGGGTAAAACCATGCTGTTGCAGAATATTGCGACCAGCATCGCTTACAACCACCCTGATTGCGTATTGATGGTATTGCTGATTGACGAGCGTCCGGAAGAAGTGACCGAGATGCAACGTCTGGTTAAAGGCGAAGTCATTGCTTCTACCTTTGATGAACCGGCATCCCGTCACGTTCAAGTCGCTGAAATGGTAATTGAAAAAGCAAAACGTCTGGTTGAGCACAAAAAAGACGTTATCATTCTGCTGGACTCCATTACCCGTTTAGCTCGCGCCTATAACACCGTCGTACCTGCTTCAGGCAAAGTACTGACCGGGGGTGTGGACGCGAATGCCTTACATCGTCCAAAACGTTTCTTTGGTGCTGCACGTAATGTTGAAGAGGGCGGAAGCCTGACCATCATTGCTACCGCGTTGGTTGATACCGGCTCTAAAATGGATGAAGTTATCTATGAAGAGTTCAAAGGTACCGGCAACATGGAATTGCACCTGTCCCGCAAAATTGCGGAAAAACGTGTCTTCCCAGCCATTGATTTCAACCGCTCTGGTACACGTAAAGAAGAGCTGTTGACAACCACTGAAGAGCTGCAAAAAATGTGGATCTTGCGCCGAATCCTTCATCCAATGGGTGAAATCGATGCGATGGAGTTCCTCATCAGCAAGCTGGCAACAGCAAAAACTAACGATCAGTTTTTCGATAATATGAGACGTTCGTAAGTTTATCGGAATTAGTCAAAACGCCACGCTCAGTCGTGGCGTTTTTTGCTTTTGGAATATAGGATACTCGGGTTTGCTATTCATTGAGTCGATCGCAAGATCGAACTAACGGTTATTTTGGTATTTATTCTCACTACCAGCGAGAAAATACCAAAAATAGAGTTGGGAATAACAAGCAAGGCTGTCATCATATTCAGAAATAACTGAAAGCGTGGCTAAGGCATGGTTTGCGCCAACCTACATGCTAAGCTGTTGTATCTATTTGCAGAGAGCGGTTAAACGTGAACTTACTCACTATGAGTACTGAAATATTTGTTATCTTCCTGTTTTCTCTGGCATTTTTATTTGTTGCTCGCAAGGTTGCCAAGAGAATTGGATTAGTCGATAAACCTAATTATCGTAAACGCCACCAAGGGTTAATCCCATTAGTGGGTGGAATATCTGTGTTTGCGGGTATTTGCTTTACTTTTCTGATCACCAATCAGCAGATCCCCCATTTCCGTTTATATCTTGGCTGCGCCGGCTTATTGGTATTCATCGGCGCGCTAGATGATCGGTTTGATATCAGCGTAAAAATCCGAGCCTTTGTTCAGGCACTGGTTGGCATTGCCATGATGGCGATCGGCGGGCTTTATTTACGCAGCCTGGGGCACACTTTTGGCCCATGGGAGATGGTATTAGGGCCTTTCGGCTATGTCGTGACGCTGTTCGCAGTATGGGCGGCAATCAATGCTTTCAATATGGTGGATGGCATCGATGGCTTGCTCGGCGGCCTCTCCTGTGTCTCTTTCGGCGCGATGGGTATTTTGCTCTATCAAAGCGGACAGATGGCATTGGCGTTATGGTGTTTCGCCATGATTGCCGCGATCTTGCCATATATCTTGCTTAACCTCGGGCTGTTAGGGCGTCGCTATAAAGTCTTTATGGGCGATGCTGGTAGCACCTTGATTGGTTTCACGGCGATTTGGATGCTGCTGCAAACGACACAAGGGAACTCACACCCGATTAATCCGGTTACTGCATTATGGATTATCGCCATCCCATTGATGGATATGATAGCCATCATGTATCGGCGCTTACGTAAAGGGATGAGCCCATTCTCCCCAGACCGTCAGCATATCCATCACTTAATTATGCGTGCGGGTTTTACCTCGCGGCAGGCTTTTGTCTTAATCACTCTGGCTGCGGCGCTATTAGCGGCGATAGGTGTAATCGGCGAACGGCTAACATTTATCCCTGAATGGGTTATGTTGGCATTATTCTTGCTTGCATTTCTGTTGTACGGCTACTGCATCAAACGGGCATGGCGAGTGGCGCGTTTTATCAAGCGTATGAAGCGCCGGATGCGTCGTGCATCGCAAAATAAGCATGAATCTTAATCAGAGGCTTTTAGGCAGTGATGAAATCAGAATCTATGTCGTCGGATAAAACAGGATCTACCCATAATGAGCCTACTGTGGATAACGAATTAGATATCCGTAGCCTGTGCCGTACGCTTTGGCGTGGCAAGGTGTGGATTATCGGTATGGCCATTCTTTTCGCTGCACTTGCGGTGGGTGTCTCCTATCTGGTGAAACAGCAGTGGAGTGCTACGGCCATTACTGACAGACCAACAGTCAATAATCTGGGCGGTTTTTATTCTCAGCAGCAATTTTTGCGTAACCTGGATACCCGGATTAATAGCGGTGTTGCCAGTGAGCAGCCGGGGATTTCTGATGAGGCCTACAGCGAGTTTATCACCCAGTTAGCGGCCTACGACACCCGTCGTGACTTCTGGCTGCAAAGTGATTACTACAAGCAGCGGTTAGAAGGTGATGCCAAAGCAGACGCGGCATTACTGGATGAGCTGGTGAATAATATTGTTTTCACTCCCCGTGATGATAAAAAAATGCTTAACGACAGCATTAAGCTAACGGCAGAAACCGCGACAGATTCCAATAAATTACTTCGCAGTTACATTGATTTTGCCAGCCAACGTGCGGCCCGCCATTTGAATGACGAGATTGAGGGGGCATGGGCTGTTCGTACTCAATCAATGAAAGCACAAGTCAAACGGCAGGAGGCGGTGGCACAAGCGGTGTTTGATCGTGAAGTTGCTGCGGTGAAACAAGCATTGAAAGTCGCCAGCCAGCAAGGGATTAACCGTAATCAAACGGATACCCCCGCTGAGCAGTTGCCAGACTCCAAAATGTTTATGTTAGGCAAGCCCATGCTCGAAGCTCGCCTGGAGACATTAGAGGCGACCGGCCCTAGTTTTGATATTGATTACGATCAGAACCGTGCCATGCTGGCCACATTGAATGTGGGGCCAACACTGGATAAAACATTCCAAACTTACCGCTACTTACGTACCCCGGAAGATCCGGTGACTCGTGATAGTCCGCGCCGTGTGTTCCTGCTGATTATGTGGGGCGCGATTGGGGCATTGGTCGGGGCCGGTGTGGTATTGGTTCGTCGCACCAGCACACAACCGTAATTGGCTCTGTGGCTTAGATTCTAAATAAGTGGCTTAGATGCTAAATAAGTTGTTTAGACCCTAATAAATTGGCGTCGCAGACTGACAAAAAAAGTCATATTGCGACGTCAGGTAAGAAGCGTATAAATCGTTAATGGGCGCATTGTGCGTCCAACTTGCAGGCGTTGTCTGCGGCTAACTGACCTTAAAGAGATTCACTGTGAAAGTGTTGACTGTTTTTGGCACCCGGCCTGAAGCCATTAAAATGGCTCCTCTGGTGCATGCTTTGGCTCAGGACGAAGCCTTTGAATCGCGAGTTTGCGTGACGGCTCAGCATCGTGAGATGTTGGATCAGGTGCTGCGTTTATTCGAGATTCAGCCGGACTATGATTTGAATATCATGAAGCCGGGACAGGGATTGACGGAAATAACCTGCCGCATTTTGGAGGGTTTAAAGCCGGTGCTGGCTGAGTTTAAGCCAGATGTGATCTTAGTTCATGGTGATACCACCACGACACTGTCGACCAGTCTCGCTGCGTTTTATCATCGCATTCCTGTCGGCCATGTCGAAGCGGGTTTGCGCACTGGAAATCTCTACTCTCCGTGGCCGGAAGAGGCCAACCGTCAACTGACGGGCCACCTTGCCATGTACCATTTTGCGCCGACGGAGAATTCGCGGCAAAATCTGTTACGTGAAATGGTACCAGAGAGCCGCATTTTCGTGACCGGCAATACAGTGATCGACGCGCTGTTCTGGGTCCGTGATCGGGTGATGAATAATCCAGAACTACGGGCCAGCCTGGCGCAACGTTACCCATTCCTCGATACCAGTAAAAAGATGATTCTGGTTACAGGTCATCGCCGCGAGAGTTTTGGTGGTGGTTTTGAGCGGATTTGCAGCGCGCTAGCGGAAATTGCCCGTAAACACCCAGAAGTGCAGGTGGTTTATCCGGTGCATCTCAACCCTAACGTCAGTGAGCCGGTCAACCGCATCCTGAAAGGGATTGATAATATCATTCTGATCGACCCGCAAGATTACCTGCCATTCGTTTACCTGATGAATCATGCCTACCTGATCTTGACAGATTCTGGCGGTATTCAGGAAGAGGCACCTTCATTAGGTAAGCCGGTATTGGTTATGCGGGATACCACCGAACGTCCGGAAGCTGTAGATTCCGGTACGGTTCTGTTGGTGGGCACTAATATTAATAAGATAGTCGATGCAGTGACCCGCTTGCTGACTGATGAGTCTGCCTATCATCAGATGACCCGGGCACATAATCCTTACGGTGACGGGCATGCCTGTCAACGCATCCTTGAAGCTTTAAAGAATCATCAGGTGACGCTATGAGTTTTGAAACTATTTCTGTTATCGGTCTTGGGTATATTGGTCTGCCAACCGCTGCGGCTTTCGCCTCGCGCAAGAAGAGAGTGATTGGTGTTGATGTCAACGCCCATGCTGTTGAAACCATCAATCGCGGCGCGATCCATATTGTCGAACCCGATTTAGACAAAGTGGTGAAAATTGCGGTTGAAGGGGGCTACCTTCAGGCGGTGACCAAGCCACTGGCCGCAGATGCGTTTCTTATTGCCGTGCCGACACCTTTTAAAGGCGATCATGACCCAGATATGGTTTATGTTGAATCTGCCGCTAAATCTATCGCACCGGTACTGAAAAAGGGTGACCTGGTCATTCTGGAATCCACATCGCCAGTGGGCGCTACAGAACAAATGGCCCAATGGCTGGCTGAAGCTCGCCCAGATTTGAGCTTCCCACAAAACGCCGGTGAAGAGGCCGACATTAATGTTGCCTACTGCCCGGAGCGCGTGTTGCCGGGTCAGGTGATGGTTGAGCTGATTCAGAACGACCGTGTGATTGGTGGTATGACGCCAAAATGTTCAGCTCGCGCCAGTGAGTTGTACAAAATCTTTTTGGAAGGCGAATGTGTGGTGACCAACTCCCGCACCGCTGAAATGTGCAAGCTGACTGAAAACAGCTTCCGCGACGTTAACATCGCTTTTGCTAATGAGCTGTCACTGATTTGTGACGCGCAGGGCATCAATGTGTGGGAGCTGATTCGTCTGGCGAATCGTCATCCGCGCGTCAATATCCTGCAACCCGGCCCGGGCGTTGGTGGTCACTGTATCGCGGTTGACCCATGGTTTATCGTTTCTCAGAATCCAGAGTTGGCGCGCCTGATTCACACTGCACGTCTGGTGAATGATGGCAAACCGCTGTGGGTGGTTGACCGCGTGAAAGCCGCTGTTGCAGATTGTCTGGCCGCGACGGACAAACGTGCGTCTGAAGTGAAAATTGCCTGTTTTGGTTTGGCCTTTAAGCCAAATATCGACGATCTGCGCGAAAGCCCAGCGGTTGAAATTGCCCATTTAATCGCTGAATGGCACTCTGGCGAAACCTTGGTGGTTGAACCTAATGTTGAGCAACTGCCAAAATCACTGGTTGGCCACGTGACCCTGAAAGATACCGCCACGGCATTGCAGCAGGCTGATGTGCTGGTGATGTTAGTTGATCACAGCCAGTTCAAGGCGATCAAACCTGAAGATGTGAAGCAAGCGTGGATTGTGGACACCAAAGGAGTATGGCGTTGAGACGTATTCTAGTCACAGGCGGGGCCGGTTTTATCGGCTCTGCGGTGGTAAGACATATTATCGATGGCACTTCAGATAGCGTGGTGGTGGTGGATAAACTCACCTACGCCGGTAATCTGGAGTCACTGGCGGTGGTCGCAAAAAGTGAGCGCTATGCCTTTGAGCAGGTCGATATTTGTGATCGCGCTGAGTTAGACCGCGTTTTTGCCCAGTATCAGCCGGATGTAGTGATGCATCTGGCGGCTGAAAGCCATGTTGACCGCTCCATTGATGGGCCGGCGGCCTTTATCGAAACTAACGTGGTGGGCACTTACACCCTGTTAGAGGCGGCGCGTCACTACTGGCAGCAACTCAGTGCTGAGGCCAAACTGGCATTTCGTTTCCACCACATCTCAACGGATGAAGTGTATGGCGATCTGCATGGCACCGACGATCTGTTTACCGAAACTACCCCCTATGCGCCAAGCAGTCCCTATTCGGCATCTAAGGCATCCAGCGACCATTTAGTCCGCGCCTGGTTACGAACCTATGGTTTACCGACGCTGGTGACCAACTGTTCAAATAACTACGGCCCATATCATTTCCCTGAGAAATTGATCCCGCTGGTGATTTTGAATGCGCTGGCAGGCAAACCGCTACCGGTGTATGGCAATGGCGCGCAAGTCCGTGACTGGCTGTATGTCGAAGACCACGCGCGGGCGCTGTATCAGGTCGTGACAGAAGGTGTGGTGGGTGAAACTTACAATATCGGCGGTCATAATGAACGCAGAAATATTGAAGTGGTTGAGACCATTTGTGCACTGCTGGATGAACTGGTGCCAGCAAAACCTGCGGGTATTGCTCACTACCGTGACTTGATAACCTTCGTCAAAGATAGGCCGGGCCACGATATGCGCTATGCCATTGATGCAGGTAAGATTGAGCGAGAGCTGGGCTGGCGGCCACAGGAGACCTTCGAAAGTGGTATCCGCAAAACCGTATTGTGGTATTTGAACAATGAGTCTTGGTGGCGTCGTGTTCAGGATGGTTCCTACGCCGGTGAGCGCCTGGGTGACTTAGGGTAAATTCGAGTCTATTTATCATTGGGATGACGTCATTCAATCATTTGCATGATGTTTTGCCTATGTATAACGTCTGCCTGATGGTTTCAGCAGATGGTATGTTTCAGGAGATCGTATGAAAGGCATAATTCTCGCTGGTGGCTCTGGCACCCGATTGCACCCCATCACCCGTGGCGTCTCTAAGCAACTGCTTCCGGTTTATGATAAGCCGATGATCTATTATCCGTTGTCAGTGCTGATGCTGGCCGGTATCCGTGATGTCCTGATCATCTCTACGCCAGAAGATCTGCCGTCGTTCCAGCGCTTGCTGGGTAATGGCGACGAGTTTGGTATTAATCTGAGTTATGCCGCACAACCAAGCCCAGATGGGTTGGCACAGGCATTTATTATCGGCGAAGAGTTTATCGGTAATGAACCTTGCTGCTTGGTGCTGGGCGATAATATCTATTTTGGTCAAGGCTTTAGCCCGAAACTGAAAGCCGTGGCGGCCCGTGAGCACGGAGCGACAGTGTTCGGCTATCAGGTTATGGACCCAGAACGTTTTGGTGTGGTGGAGTTTGATGACAACTTCCGCGCTCTATCTATCGAAGAGAAGCCGAGCCAACCAAAATCTAATTGGGCGGTAACTGGGCTATATTTCTATGATAATCAGGTGGTTGATTTCGCCAGGCAGGTGAAGCCCTCCTCCCGTGGTGAGCTGGAAATTACCAGCATCAACCAGATGTATCTGGAGCGCGGTGAGCTAACGGTGGAGCTGCTAGGCCGTGGTTTCGCCTGGTTGGACACCGGCACCCATGACAGTTTGATTGAAGCCAGCACCTTTGTGCAAACCGTTGAAAAACGGCAAGGTTTCAAAATCGCCTGTCTGGAGGAGATCTCATGGCGCAATGGTTGGCTGGATGATGACGGCGTAAGACGCGCAGCAACCGCGCTAGCCAAAACGGGTTACGGCAAATATTTGTTGGATCTGTTACATGCCCGTCCACGCCAGTATTGAGCCACTGGCCTGGGAGAGTGAATTTTTCCAGCGCCACAGTGCAAAACTGATTTTTTCCGACTCAGCCCCGCAACTTAATCCGGCTGAGTTGGAGGCTTATACCCTTACCCAAGCTAAAGTGCCCACCCATCGCCTTGATCTCATTGATTCCCTTGGTCAACTCGGCTTCAAATTAGTTGAGGGGGAGGTCGATCTGTCACTGGCCGTGGATATCAACACTGGGATTGGCACGGAAAATGCTTCATCTGAGGCAGAGGGTAAACCTAGGGTCGCCACTGCTGCGGATATTCCGCTGTTGCGCAGTGTCGCCGCCAGCACTTTTGCATTAAGCCGCTTTCGCGCACCTTGGTATGACCCACAAGACAGCGGGCGGTTTTATGCATTGTGGGCTGAAAAGGCGGTATTGGGCACCTTCGACCATCAATGCTTATTGGTGATGAATTCGTTAGGGCAGCCGGCGGGGTTTGTGACGTTACGGGATCTGCAAGATGGCAGCGCACGTATCGGCCTGTTAGGGGTATTCCCTGATTCGCAGGGTAAAGGTATCGGCACATCATTAATGTTGGCGGCAAAGCAGTGGTGCCATAGTCACGGGTTACCGCGGTTACGGGTGGCCACGCAGATGAGCAATATTGCTGCTTTGCGTCTTTATATTCGCAGTGGTGCTTCGATTGAGAGCACCGCGTATTGGTTATGCAGGGGATAAAATGATTCCATTTAACGCTCCACCGGTAGTGGGTACTGAACTGGGTTATATGCAGGCCGCGATGGCCAGTGGCAAATTATGTGGTGATGGTGGATTTACCCACCGCTGTCAGCAGTGGATGGAGCAGCATTTTGCTTGCCCGAAAGTTTTACTGACACCTTCTTGCACCGCCTCGCTGGAGATGGCCGCCTTATTGCTGGATATCAAGCCCGGCGATGAGATCATCATGCCAAGCTTCACTTTCGTTTCGACCGCCAATGCCTTTGTGCTGCGTGGGGCGAAAATGGTGTTTGTTGATATCCGTCCAGATACCATGAATATCGATGAAACCAAGATTGAAGCGGCGATTACCGATAAAACTAAAGTGATCGTGCCAGTGCATTACGCGGGTGTTGCCTGCGAGATGGATACCATTATGGCGCTGGCGAAAAAGCATAATCTGTTTGTGGTCGAAGATGCCGCTCAAGGTGTGATGTCGACTTACAAAGGCAAAGCGCTGGGCACTATTGGACATATTGGCTGTTTCAGCTTCCATGAAACCAAGAACTACACCGCAGGCGGTGAAGGCGGCGCGACACTGATCAATGATCCATCACTGATTGATCGTGCAGAAGTTATCCGCGAAAAAGGCACCAACCGCAGCCAGTTCTTCCGTGGTCAGGTAGACAAATATACCTGGCGTGATATTGGCTCCAGCTATTTGATGTCTGATTTACAGGCCGCTTACCTGTGGGGCCAATTGGAAGCGGCGCAACAAATTAACGAACGCCGTCTGGCGCTGTGGCATAGCTATTACCATGCTTTCAAGCCGCTGGCTGATGCGGGGCGCATTGATTTGCCGGTGATCCCAGCCGATATGGAACAAAATGCGCACATGTTTTACATCAAACTGCGCGACATCGACGATCGCTCTAAATTTATCAGCTTCCTAAAAGAAGCCGGAATTATGGCGGTCTTCCACTACATCCCACTGCACGGCTGTCCGGCGGGTGAGGAGTTTGGCCGTATGGCGGGTGAAGATCGCTTTACCACCCAAGAGAGTGAGCGCCTGGTTCGCCTGCCAATCTTCTATAACCTGACGGATATCAATCAGAAAACGGTCATTAATACTGTTCTGAGTTACTTCGCCTGATATGTCTCTGGCAAAAGCATCGATTTGGACTGCTGGCTCTACGCTGATTAAGATTGGCGTAGGGCTATTAGTGGTTAAACTGCTGGCGGTGACCTTTGGCCCCAGTGGTGTTGGGCAGGCGGGGAATTTCCGCCAGCTAATTACGGTATTAGGCGTGCTCTCCGGCGCGGGTATCTTTAACGGAATTACCAAATATGTTGCTGAATATCATCAGCAACCTGAACGCCTACGTGCGGTTCTGGGCACCTCATCCGCCATTGTGCTGGGGTTCTCGACGCTGCTGGCACTGATTTTCCTGCTGGCAGCGAAACCTGTCAGTATTGCGTTATTTGGTCATAGCGATTACCAAAATGTGGTGCGCGCGGTAGCACTTATCCAGATGGGGATTGCCTACGCCAACCTGTTTTTGGCGATCCTCAAAGGCTATCGCGATGCGATGGGCAATGCGTTAGCGGTGATTGGCGGCAGCCTGATTGGGGTGTTGGCGTACTATATTTGCTTTCGCATTGGCGGCTATCCCGGCGCATTAGTGGGCTTGGCATTAGTCCCTGCGCTGGTGGTTATCCCTGCGGCAGCCATGTTGATTCGCCGTAAAACCATTCCGCTGAGCTATCTTAAGCTGAGTTGGGATAAAGCGTTAGCGAGCCATTTAGGCAAATTTACTATCATGGCGCTGATTACCTCAGTGACCTTGCCGGTAGCCTACGTGATGATGCGAAACTTGCTGGCTGACCAATATGGCTGGGATGCAGTGGGGATCTGGCAAGGGGTGAGCAGTATTTCCGATGCTTATCTACAATTTATTACGGCGTCATTTACCGTCTATTTGCTGCCAACACTGTCGCGACTCAAAGCGAAAGCGGATATTTCCTGCGAGATTCTGCGCTCACTGAAATTTGTCTTACCGGCAGTGGCGACCGCCAGTCTACTGGTCTGGCTGTTACGTGACTTTGCTATCTGGCTGTTGTTCTCACATCAGTTCACGGCGATGCGCGACCTCTTTGCCTGGCAACTGGTGGGGGATGTGTTGAAAGTGGGGTCGTACGTGTTTGGCTATCTGGTTATTGCCAAAGCCTCGCTGCGCTTTTACATTTTGACGGAAGTGAGCCAGTTCTTACTGTTGACCGGGTTTGCCCATTGGTTAATCCCAATGAATGGCTCATTGGGCGCGGCACAAGCCTATATGGCGACTTATATTGTCTATTTCGCGCTCTGTAGCTGCGTATTCATTATGTATCGTAGACATTCATCACCGTAAACACTCTTTACAGCAGAAAAAAATGACAACCCTGATTCATGTACTAGGATCTGATATCCCGCACCATAATCTGACTGTGCTGCGCTTCTTTAATGATGTGCTGGCAACTCGCGCGCCCACAGAGCAGGTGCGGCACTTTATGGTGGCGGCAAAAGAGACGGCAGCTTTTTCACTATTCACGCAGTTGGATATTGAAACGCACGGAAATAAAAAAGCTTTGGCTGAGGCGGTCATCGCCCGCGCACAGGCGGATCGCAGCACGCGCTTCTTCTGGCACGGTCAGTTTAATGCCACCCTGTGGCTGGCGCTATTGAGTGGCAAAATCAAACCACGGCAGGTCTATTGGCATGTCTGGGGCGCTGATTTATATGAAGACGCCAAGAGCTGGAAATTTCGTCTGTTTTACCTGCTGCGCCGCCTTGCTCAAGGGCGAGTGGGTCATGTCTTTGCGACCCGTGGCGACTTAATCTATTTCCAGCAGCGCCATCCTCGGGTGCCTGCGTCACTACTCTACTTCCCGACGCGCATGGATCCGGCATTAACCGCTATCAACGTGGAGAAGCCATTGGCGGGGCCAATGACAATTTTAGTGGGGAACTCCGGTGACACCACTAACCGCCATATTGAAGCGCTGAAAGCGATTCATCAGCAGTTTGGCCCGGATGCCAGAGTGATTCTGCCAATGGGTTATCCGGCGAATAATGAGCTGTATATCGAGCAGGTCAGGCAGGCGGGACTGGCACTGTTCGCAGCAGAAAATCTGCGCATCCTGACGGATCAGGTCCCCTTTGATGACTATCTGAATATCCTGCGCGAATGCGATTTGGGCTACTTTATTTTCAACCGTCAGCAAGGCATTGGCACCCTGTGTTTGTTGACGCAATTTGGCGTGCCTTTTGTCCTGAGCCGTAAAAACCCCTTCTGGCAAGATTTGGCCGAACAGCATATTCCGGTGCTTTTCTATGGCGACTCACTGGATGAGCCATTGATTCGCGAGGCACAGCGCCAATTAGCCGGGCTGGATAAGCACGCAATTGCGTTCTTTAACCCCAATTACATTGTGGGCTGGCAGCAAGCGCTGGCACTGGCCGCAGGAGAACACCCATGACACTGGGGCAATTTGGCGGTCTGTTCGGTGTCTACCTGATCGCGGTCATTTTTATCCTGATCTTGACGTATCAGGAGTTTCGGCGCGTCCGCTTTAACTTCAACGTGCTGTTCTCCATGCTCTACCTGCTCACTTTCTATTTTGGCTTCCCGCTGACCTGTATGCTGGTGTTCCAATTTGGGGTGGCAGTCGTGCCGGTTGAGTACTTGCTATATGCCATGCTCTCCGCCACGGCGTTTTATGCCATTTACTATGTGAGCTACAAAACACGGCTGACCAAGCCGCGCACTCAGCCGCGCACCCCGATTTTCACCATGAATCGGGTGGAGACCAATCTGACCTGGATGCTGCTGGCGCTGGTAGCCATCGGCACCGTGGGCATCTTCTTCATGCAGAATGGTTTCCTGCTGTTTAAGCTGGACTCCTACAGTAAAATCTTCTCCAGTGATGTTTCGGGCGTCGCGTTGAAGCGCTTTTTCTACTTCTTTATCCCAGCTATGCTGGTGGTCTACTTCCTGAAACAGGATATGCGTGCCTGGTTCTTCTTCCTTGCGAGCACCGTGGCCTTTGGCATCCTGACCTATGTTATCGTCGGCGGGACGCGGGCTAACATTATTATCGCATTCTCACTATTCCTGTTTATCGGCATTGTCCGCGGCTGGATAACCCTGTGGATGCTGGCGGCAGCGGGGGTCTTTGGCATTGTGGGAATGTTCTGGCTGGCGTTGAAACGCTATGGGCTGGATGTTAATGGGGCCGAGGCATTTTACACTTTCCTCTACCTGACACGGGATACCTTCTCGCCGTGGGAAAACCTCGGGTTGCTGCTACAGAACTACGACAAAATAGATTTCCAGGGCTTAGCGCCGATAATCCGTGATTTCTATGTGTTTATCCCCAGCCTCCTGTGGCCGGAGCGCCCAGACCTGGTGCTAAATACCGCCAACTACTTTACCTGGGATGTGCTGGATAACCACTCAGGGCTGGCAATCTCCCCCACCCTGATCGGCTCTTTGGTGGTGATGGGCGGGGTACTGTTTATCCCGCTGGGTGCCATTGTGGTCGGGTTAATCATTAAGTGGTTCGACTGGCTGTACGAACAGGGTAAAGCGGAAAAAAACCGCTACAAAGCGGCCATTCTGCAAAGCTTCTGTTTTGGTGCGATATTTAACATCATCGTCTTGGCCCGCGAAGGGTTAGACTCCTTTGTCTCGCGCGTGGTGTTTTTCTGCGTGATTTTTGGTGCCTGTCTGGTACTGGCAAAATTGTTGTACTGGTTGTTCGATACGGCGGGTTTGATAACGCAGCGGGTTCAGCGTCGTGTTAACAGATCCAAGCGCCTGTCCATGCCTGAAGCGGGCAATCAACTGTAAGGATTGTAATGGAACCGAATACTGCTATTCCAACCCAAGAAACTGACATTCCAAAATATAATGTCCGTGGTTTCGAGATCTGGGGCTTTCGTGACATGGCTCAGACACTGGATCATCTGCTAAGCAGTGGCCCGGTAAAAACCGGCACGCTAGTGGCCATGAACGCAGAGAAACTGCTGAAAGCCGAAGATGACGCTGCACTGCGTGAACTGATTAATGAGGCTGAATACCTGTATGCCGATGGTATCAGCATGGTGCGGGCTATTCGCCGTAAATACCCACAGGCGCAGCTCTCGCGGGTCGCAGGGGCGGATCTGTGGGAAGCCTTGATGCAACGCGCAGGCCAGCAAGGGACGCCGGTCTTTTTAGTCGGTGGCAAGCCGGAAATTCTGGCTGAAACGGAAGCTAAGTTGCGTGCGCAGTGGAGTGTGAATTTGGTGGGGAGCCAGGATGGCTATTTCACGCCAGAACAGCGTGAGGCACTGTTTGCCCGTATTGCGGCCAGTGGCGCGGCGATTGTCACGGTTGCCATGGGGTCACCTAAGCAAGAGATGTTTATGCGCGATTGCCGTAAGTTCTATCCTGACGCGCTCTATATGGGCGTTGGCGGGACTTACGATGTCTTTACGGGTCACGTCAAACGTGCGCCGAAGATCTGGCAGAATCTGGGGCTGGAGTGGCTTTATCGCCTACTGGCACAGCCCAGCCGCATTCGTCGCCAATTCAAACTGCTTAAGTTTGTGGGCTACTATTACAGTGGCCGCTTGTAATATTTTGAGCTAAGCAGGGCCACCGAAGGCCCTGCTATGATAACGATTCCACTTATTTCCTCCGCTAATACCACTCCTCTGTAATTCCATTCTGGAACCAATTTAATTATTTTTATTCCATAAAGTTTTAGTTTCCTGTTTGCTAATCTGCCGCAGATACGAAACGATACGGCCCGGTTAGAGTTTTGCAGTCACGCGTTTTTTCATTATGTCTTTAACCTGTCGTTATTAATAATTAGGCTGAATACCTTATTCAGTCGCGTATTTTATTTTTTATAACTACAACAACCGGGGATCCGGAGCAGACACACACCAGTTGGTTTACAGAGGGAAATATGGCAGACAACGAAGAGAAAAAAGGATTACACCGTGGGCTGGAAGCTCGGCATATCGAGTTGATAGCGCTAGGTGGCACTATTGGTGTCGGGCTGTTTATGGGGTCAGCCAGCACATTGAAATGGGCCGGGCCGTCGGTATTGCTGGCTTACATGATTGCCGGCTTATTTGTGTTCTTCATCATGCGCGCAATGGGCGAAATGCTCTATCTGGAGCCGGTGGCTGGCTCCTTTGCCGTATACGCACATAAATATCTCAGCCCCTATTTTGGCTATCTGACCGCCTGGGGCTACTGGTTTATGTGGATAGCGGTGGGGATATCCGAAATTACCGCCATTGGCGTCTACGTTCAGTTTTGGTTCCCAGAAATACCCCAATGGTTGCCTGCTATCGCCGGGGTCGCCATCGTGGCACTGGCTAATCTGGCGGCCGTCAGATTATATGGCGAGTTAGAGTTCTGGTTTGCGATGATCAAAGTCACCACCATCATTGTGATGATTCTGGTGGGGCTAGGGGTCATCTTCTTTGGTTTTGGCAATCACGGCCAGCCGATTGGTTTTGATAACCTGACCGCTCACGGTGGCTTCTTTGCGGGCGGCTGGAAAGGATTCATGTTCGCGCTCTGTATTGTGGTGGCATCCTATCAGGGCGTTGAATTGGTCGGCATTACCGCCGGCGAAGCCAGAAACCCGCAAGTCACCTTAAAGCGTGCCATCAATAATATCTTGTGGCGCATTCTAATTTTCTATGTCGGCGCGATATTTGTCATTGTCACCATCTTCCCGTGGAACGGCATCGGCACCGAAGGTAGCCCCTTTGTGCTGACCTTCGCCAAGATAGGGATCACCGCCGCCGCCGGGATTATCAACTTCGTGGTGCTGACCGCCGCGCTGTCCGGCTGTAACAGCGGCATGTACAGTGGCGGGCGCATGTTGTATGCCCTGGCAAAAAACCGGCAGTTACCCGCTTGCCTGACGAAACTCTCCGCCAATGGTGTTCCGGTTAACTGCATTGCCGTCACGATTTTGTGTCTGCTGGTGGGATCTAGCCTCAATTACATCATTCCAAATCCGCAGCAGGTATTTGTGTACGTATACAGTGCCAGCGTCTTACCGGGTATGGTGCCGTGGTTTGTGGTACTGGTGAGCCAGCTACGTTTCCGGCAGCTACATAAAGAGGCATTGAAACAGCATCCGTTTAAATCGATCATGTTCCCCTACGTCAACTACCTCACAATCGCCTTTTTGATTTGTGTGCTGGTGGGGATGGGGATTAACCCAGAGACACGTTTATCTCTATTAGCCGGGGCGATTTTCTTAGGATTAGTAACCGCAGGCTATTTCGGCCTGAGAATGCATAAACCGATGCTGGTCGAAACGGAACGCCTATAAAACCAGCGAACAAGGTGAGGTGAGGGCTACCAATGGCTGACTTTTGTGGCAGACTGAGCAAAGCGTAAGCAAACAGGCCATTTCTTCTAAAAAAGCACTAGACAGCCAACTATTAAAACCGTAGTATCCTCACCCGCAACGGCGCTAAGCGCCCGTAGCTCAGCTGGATAGAGCGCTGCCCTCCGGAGGCAGAGGTCTCAGGTTCGAATCCTGTCGGGCGCACCATTAATTTTGTGTGCAAGAGCTGCGGTGGTAAGATTGCCGCGTACGACGAGTACGAAGTAAGCTGTAAGAAGTTATGGTGGCTATAGCTCAGTTGGTAGAGCCCTGGATTGTGATTCCAGTTGTCGTGGGTTCGAGCCCCATTAGCCACCCCAAATTTTGTGGAACATGCGATGGTGGCGGAATTGGTAGACGCGCTAGCTTCAGGTGTTAGTGTCCTTACGGACGTGAGGGTTCAAGTCCCTCCCTTCGCACCACACAAACATGTAGATTTTATTAAGATTTACATGGACATAGGTCGCAAGACCATGTAGAGTAACAAGCAAGAAATCGGCGAGTAGCGCAGCTTGGTAGCGCAACTGGTTTGGGACCAGTGGGTCGGAGGTTCGAATCCTCTCTCGCCGACCAATTTCAGAAGAAACCCCGCAATGCGGGGTTTTTTTTCGTCTCTATTTTGTCTCTCGCTAATAGCGCGCCCTTGGTTATCTCTATTCGTCGCCATTCATCCTCTCTCGGTTTTGTTCACGGCCAATGGCGCTTTATCACTTCACTGTCATTTTCTTTATGCCCGAAACTTTGTTGCTGCCCTTTGATCAAATTAGGCGGATAGCCGGCCTCGATCGGTGATTTATCCTCTTAGATCAGAAGTGTTGGCTTTTCGCGACAAAAGACGAATGCATTGTCTCTGAATGGAGACATATAATATGTTGATAAATAAAAAGAAAAATCATGATGCTCGATTGCGTCGTTTTGTAGCGACAGATCACTTAGGGCGTGTCGCTATCAGCCTCGGCAGAGCAGGGCATGACATGCCAAATGGACATAAAAATAAATCTATTATTTATCATATTGTTAGGAAGTTATCTGCGGGCGATTGAGTGAAATTGCTGCCGATTACGCATTTTGGCACGCTAACTGCAATATCTACCCAGTAGATGCTCATCTCACTTATTATGACAGCTTGGCTTTATAGCCACTTCATAAACCCAGAGATGATGCAGAGCCGATTTTAGGGTGCCTATTGTCCATGTAAACGATGTTGAATATCTTCATCACATACCGGGCATAACGTTGAGTGAGGCGCCAACATGTTGTCTGTAGACCTGAAAATTTTAGACGCTTGCCGAAAACGGCAAGCGTTTTTTTTTGGCAAAATAGATAACAAAAAAGCCCCCGTAGGAGCTTTCAGACTGCTGACAAAGTCAAATGAAGGGGAATCGTGCCGTTGGGGTCGCAGTGGCGTGAGCCACCGAAGTGCCCCTAGGTGCGGTAAACCCTTCACTCACTGAGCTATCAGCCGCTTTATCATTAACCTCAAAGCTCCCGTAAGAGCTTTCAGACTGCGCGAGGACGGGTGGAAGAGTCAAGTGTCCGCGCCAGGGATGGCGCGGCTCGAGTCTCTAGAGATGGCTTTTTTCAAAGGGCCGACGGCATCTTGATGATCTACCCGTTCTCCGCTGCACTCACAGTGTTTAAAGTGGTTCGCCACTCTGCCGCAGGGTCGATAGCAACCCCTCACGACGTGCTTGTGCGGCATCCTCAGGGCGATGCAGTTTATCTAAGGCATCCGCCAGCCATGCGTAATCATACCCGTCTGGGCGTTGAGCAAGCGCGGCGGCAAAAGCTTCTCTGGCTTTCTCCCACTCACCGTGTTTCAGCATAAGCTGGCCCAAAGTGCTATTGAGCAACGGTGTCGCGCCATGTTGTTTTATTTGCTGGCGCAATGATTTCTCCAGCGGCTCGGGATTACCTGACTTCAGACGCGGGATCAACAGCACCAAGCGCTCATCATATTGGCGCTTCAAGCCATCCAGAATGATCTGCTGGGCAACATCATGATCATCACACTCAATCAGATGCTCAGCTAACGCCACTTGCAGCGGGATCTCGTTGCGAACTTTGCGGCTCTGATCTTTCCACCAACGTTTCAGGCCATCGCTACCCTCTTCCGCCATGCACTGATTCATCATGCCGATGTAAGCTTGCTGCTCCAGTGCGGCGATCTCCTCGGGCGTATGAAGCTGAACCTTGCCAATTGCCGGTAAAATTTCCAGCAATGAGCTGTAAGCGCCAGAGCGCAGGTAAGCTTGTTCCGCCAGGCGCAGGACTTCCGGATGGCGCGGTGCCTGATCCAGCAGACGATCGACACCATGGCGCGCTGCATGAACGTGGCCCTGTGCCAGCTGAATGCGCACGCGGGTGATATCCACCGGCAGTTGGTCGGTATCGGCCACTTCTGCCGCCCGCTCCAGATATTGATTGGTGCGGAACTCATCGCCGCGCTGCTGGGCCGCTTCCGCCGCCAGCAAATAGTTCACCATCGGCTGCTCAGCGTGATCGGCATTGCGGGTTAGCAACTTCTCCACCTGCTTAAAATCACCTTCAGCCAGTTTGATCAGCGCAGCTTTGGTTTGCTTACGGGCGCGAGTACGTTTACGGCCCATAAACCAGCCACGGGTGCGAGCGCCAGTGCGGAAAATCCGGCGCAGTATCCATTCCACAATCAGGAACGCGACCAAAACCAGCACCAGCATGATGACTAGACCCGTCACGCTAGTCTCAACGTTATAGTTGTCGGTCTGGATCAACACATAGCCCTGATGGCCAGCCAACATTGGGCCAAGGACGATACCGGCGGTCAGAATGAGGAATAACAGTAAAACTCGCAGCATACTTATTCCCCCTGAGCGGCAGCTGGCGCTTGCGCCAGTAAGTTACGAACCCGAGTTTGCATCAATTTCTCTAGCATTGGCTGGCTCTTCAATTGATCAGGCACATCCATTGATATCGACTGCTGACTCAGGCTATCTAATTCATCCAGGAAAGCCTTGGTACTAGGGTCGTTCACATCAAAATAGGCGCGAACCCAGGTGGAGATAGTCTCGAGCGACTGTTTGTACACTTCATCCTGATGGCGGGGCACTGCTTGGGCCGCCACCAACAGGCGCGAGCGGATATTCTCACGCAGATAAATGTCCTGATTTGGCGCCAACAGTGGCTCGGCGCTGCTATCACGGCGGCGAATAGTCATAAAGTCAGACATAAAGCTGTGCCAGCTTTTGGTCAAATTCTGGCGCCATTCAGATAATGAACTGGATAGCTCATCGCTATCGGCATCCATCGGCGAATCATCAATATTGTTGTCAGCCAGACGCAGATTATCGACCTGATTGGACAGCTGATTTAATTTGAGGATGATGCCGTCGAAGTCCACCTGGCTGACCGCCGAAAGGGTGCTGATATCCTCGGTCAAGGCGCGGCGCACATCTATCAGACTAGGGTCATTCATGTCTGCGAGGCTGGCATCGGCGCTTTTCAATAATGTGGCGGCGGTGGTGACGTCCTGATCGCTCCACAGTTTGCGGCCGGCCATTTTCACCAGAAAATCAGCCTGTGCCAGTAGCCAGGTTTTGGCGTCACTCCCTGAAATGGTGGCGACTTTTTCCTGCAACTCATTGAGTTGGCGAGTCAGCGAGGTCTGTTGGCGATCAGCGGCTTCCAGCGCCTTAGCTTGTTGCTGCAACAATGACTCAAACTGTTGTTTTTCCTGCAACTGGCTCTGTTTTAGTTCCGCCAGCTGTTCTTGCAGCGAGAGAGTCGCGGCATCCTGTAACTGGGCCTGCTGGTGTCCGTAATAATAAAGCCCGGCACCCAGCGCGATAGCCAATGCAATAGCAATAGCCCCCAGAATTGGCCCGGTGCGTTTTTCCCGGCGGTTTTCAGGTGCTGGCTGTTGGTGCCTCTCAACCGCAGTGGTTGTCTCTTCCACTGGTGCGGATGGGGTATTTTGTTCCGTCATATTGGGCATCCCATAGTCAGGTTTCAGGTATGTTTTAGGTCTTGTAGCGCGCGGATCAGCGCGTCATTATCAGCATTCTCTGCCACCCGGATATCACTCCAGCCCATTTGGGCGGCCAGGGTAGCTAAACGATCACTCACCACCACCAAGCGGCAGCGTAGCAACCAGGAAGAACGATAGTAATCAGGAACTAAAGTATAGATCTGTTGTAACATTTCGCCGCTGGTCACCACTAGAATATTGACGCCAGCACGTTGCCAGTGCGCACTTTGCTCACTGCCATCATAAAAGATCGGGCTACGTTGATAACATTCGCAGAAAGTCACCTCCGCCCCTCGCTGTGCAAGGCTCTCACCTAGCAGCTCTCGCCCGCCATTACCGCGCAATAACAGCGCCTTTTTACCGCTCAGTTTTTGCAGATCAGGCAATAATAACAGCATCTCGCTGGTCTCACCCATTGGCGGAAAGGTGACGTGCAACCGGCTGGCGGTATGCAGTGCCAGCGCGGTGCCACGACCAATAGCATAATAGGATAACTGCGCAGGCCATAACAGGTTATTTCTTTTTAACAGCGGGTTAGCGTAGCGCACGGCGTTCTGTGATAGCGCAAAAACCAGATCACCCGCCTGCATATTTTGCAGCAAGGCGGGCAGTTTTGGCAGGTCATCACCGGGCGAGAAATCAATCAAGGGAGCATGATAGGCAACCCGGCCCAGCGCACGCAGGCGGCTGACTAACTGCTCCCCAGAGGGGGAGGGACGGGTCACCAAAATGGTCATCGCGGTAGGTTATCCTGATAAACAGCGGTCAATATCTCCCGCGCGCCACGTGAAAGTAGCTCATCGGCCAGCTCAATCCCCATCTGCTCGGCATTGTTAGCCGGGCCACGGCGCTCACCACGAATGATCTCACTGCCATCCGGCGCACCCACTAAGGCACGAAGCCACAGCACGTCGCCTTCCAATTCAGCATAGCTGCCAATCGGCACCTGACAGCCCCCTTCAAGACGGGTATTCATCGCCCGTTCTGCACAGACGCGTAATTCTGTGTCGCGATGATTGAGTGGTGCGAGCAGTTGGCGGGTAAAATCATCGTCTAGGCGGCACTCAATACCCACCGCGCCCTGACCCACCGCCGGTAACGACTCTTCAACTGGCATGGCATAGCGGATACGGGTTTCCAGCCCAAGGCGGTTAAGGCCGGCAACGGCCAGAATAATCGCATGGTAATCGCCGTTATCCAACTTGGCGAGGCGGGTGCCGACGTTACCCCGCAGATCGCGGATAATCAGGTCGGGGCGGCGTTCGCGTAGCTGACACTGGCGGCGCAAGCTGGAGGTGCCGACGATGCTACCCGCCGGTAGGTCATCCAGATGGGCATAGCTCGATGAGACGAACGCATCACGTGGGTCATCACGTTCGCAAATGGTGACCAGACCCAAGCCGTCAGGGAAAGCGATCGGCACATCTTTCATTGAGTGCACGGCGATATCAGCCCGACCATCCAGTAATGCTAACTCTAATTCTTTGACGAATAAGCCTTTACCGCCCACTTTTGCTAGTGGCGTATCCAGAATGATATCCCCGCGAGTGACCATCGGGACCAACTCAACATGCAGGCCGGGGTGATTGGCTTGCAGTAAATGTTGAACATAATGTGCTTGCCATAAGGCGAGCGGGCTTTGTCGCGTGGCAATTCGAATAATTTTGTCTAACATTGCTTGTTACCGTTTTATATTTTGCGGCCCATCCTACCATTGACCGACGAGTAGTGTCAGTGCGGTAGCCACATGATCAAGGCGGGTAAGAGTACAAGAAAGCAACTATTGTAACAAATGTGTGGCTGGATAAGGGGTTTATCCCCTCCTTCCGCCCACTGCTGCGTTGTCAGCGGCTTTAGCTAAAATTTATTGGTCTGTTGCCCGATGGCAAGATGAATGATTTTAGTCAGAAAGTGACGTTATAATTGTAGGGATAGCTTTACTTTCTTTACGGTCAATCGGCAAGGTGTTAGATTGATCACGTTTCCAGCAATCATTCGTTAAATATTCTTCAAATAAACAACAAACGAATGTGGAACGCGGGTTTCTTTCTAAGCACCGGAACAATCAGGCGAGACGTCTTGTACCTCTACATCGAGACACTGAAACAGCGACTGGATGCGATCAACCAATTACGAGTCGATCGCGCCTTGGCGGCCATGGGGCCAGCCTTCCAAAAGGTTTACAGTCTGCTACCGACCCTACTACATCATCATCATCCACTGATGCCGGGTTACCTTGATGGTAACGTTCCCCATGGCGTCTGTATTTTCACGCCTAATGAAACACAACAGGATTATCTGTCTGAGGTTGAAGCTAAGTCGGGCGCACCTCTAGAGCAGAGTGTCGGCGGCGAACTGCCGATTACGGGTGTCTATTCCATGGGCAGCACCTCCTCCATCGGGCAATGCCATACCTCAGATCTGGATATCTGGGTGTGTCATCAGGCTTGGCTCGATACTGACGAGCGCCATCGCCTACAGCAAAAATGCAGCCTGCTAGAGAAATGGGCCGCATCAATGGGTGTTGAAGTCAGCTTCTTCCTGATTGATGAAAACCGCTTCCGTCACAATGCCAGTGGCAGTTTGGGTGGCGAAGATTGCGGCTCGACCCAACATATTTTATTGCTAGATGAATTTTACCGCAGCGCGGTTCGTCTGGCTGGGAAACGTATTCTGTGGAATATGGTTCCGGTTGAAGAAGAGAATAATTACGATGATTACGTGCTGTCGCTCTATGCGCAGGGCGTATTAACGCCGAATGAGTGGCTGGATCTGGGCGGTTTAAGCACCCTGTCGGCGGAAGAGTATTTCGGTGCTAGTTTGTGGCAGCTGTATAAAAGTATCGATTCGCCATATAAAGCGGTGCTAAAAACCCTGCTGCTGGAAGCTTACTCTTGGGAATACCCTAATTCCCAATTATTGGCGATGGAGATCAAACAGCGCCTACATGCCGGTGAAATTGTGGCCTTCGGCCTTGATGCTTACTGCATGATGCTCGATCGCGTCACCCGCTATCTGACCCAAATCAATGACACCACTCGGCTGAATTTGGTGCGCCGCTGCTTCTATCTGAAAGTGTGTGAGAAACTCTCGCGCACCCCGGCGAGTGTTGGCTGGCGGCGTGAAATCCTTAGCCAACTGGTTAGTGAGTGGGGCTGGAGCGATGAGAGTCTGGCGGTGCTGGATAATCGCGCCAACTGGAAGATTGAACGGGTACGTGAAGCGCATAATGAGCTGTTAGATGCGATGATGCAGAGTTATCGCAATTTGATTCGCTTTGCGCGCCGCAACAACCTGAGTGTCAGCGCTAGCCCGCAGGATATCGGGGTATTGACCCGTAAACTGTACGCGGCATTTGAAGCTTTGCCGGGTAAAGTGACGTTGGTTAACCCGCAAATTTCGCCGGATCTTTCGGAAGAGCACCTGACCTTTATTCATGTCCCTGCGGGTCGCGCGAACCGCCCTGGCTGGTACTTGTATAATCAAGCGCCCTCGATGGACACTATCGTCAGCCATCAACCGCTAGAGTATAACCGCTACCTAAACAAATTGGTGTCGTGGGCCTATTTCAACGGCCTGTTGACCAGCAAGACCCGGCTACATATAAAAAGTGCCAATCTGTGCAATACCACCAAACTGCAAGAGTTGGTGACGGATATCTCTCACCACTTCCCGCTGCGCCTACCTGCGCCAACGCCGAAGGCACTCTACAGCCCGTGCGAGATCCGCCACTTAGCGATTATCGTCAATTTGGAGCATGACCCGACCGCCGCGTTCCGCAATCAGGTGGTGCATTTTGATTTCCGTAAACTGGATGTATTCAGTTTTGGCGAGCAGCAGCAGTGTTTGGTGGGCAGTATCGATTTGCTGTACCGCAACTCGTGGAACGAAGTGCGTACCCTGCATTTCAGCGGCGAACAGGCGGTATTGGAAGCACTGAAAACGATTTTAGGTAAGATGCATCAGGATGCGGCACCGCCAGAGTCGGTGGATGTGTTCTGCTATAGCCAGCATTTACGCGGCTTGATTCGTACCCGCATTCAGCAGTTGGTTTCGGAGTGCATTGAGCTGCGCCTATCCAGCACCCGTCAAGAGCCGGGCCGCTTCAAAGCGGTGCGGGTTTCCGGTCAGACGTGGGGGCTGTTCTTCGAGCGCCTGAGTGTGTCAGTGCAGAAGCTGGAGAACGCGGTTGAATTCTACGGGGCTATCTCCAATAACAAACTGCATGGGTTATCGATTCAGGTTGAAACTGATCAAATTCATCTGCCGCCGGTTGTCGACGGTTTTGCCAGTGAAGGGATTATTCAGTTCTTCTTCGAAGGCACCGCAGATGAGAAAGGCTTTAATATTTACATTTTGGATGAGTCAAACCGCGTTGAGGTTTATCACCATTGCGAAGGGAGCAAAGAGGAGCTGGTGCGGGATGTCAGCCGTTTCTACTCCTCTTCTCATGATCGTTTTACCTACGGCTCCAGCTTTATCAACTTCAACTTGCCGCAGTTCTACCAAATTGTGCAGTTAGATGGCCGCACGCAAGTTATTCCTTTCCGCAGCAATACGTTATCGCATCTGTATATTGCGGATAAAGAGTCTACCCTGCCAGCACCGCAGCAATTCCAACTGCATTAGCATGCTGATAAACAACTATCTGATAAACCACTATCTGATAAGCAAATAAAAGGGACACGTAAAAAATCGTGTCCCTTATTGATCCAACCGCAGTTAACCAAAACTCACATCTTCGCCCGCTTGTGTGGTGGCGGCTTCAGATAATTTAGCGAAAAATTCTACGCCGCTGCGTGAGCAGTACCAGTGCCCATCTCGGTAATCAAAATGGTAACCCCCCGCTTTGGTGGCCAGCCAGACCTGATGTAATGGCTCTTGGCGGTTGATAACAATCTTGCTGCCATTCTCGAAAGTCAGGGTCATCACCCCGCCATTGGTTTCATAATCGATATCACTATCGCCGCTAAAACTATCCAGTGTTTCTTCAATGCAAAGCATCAATTGATCGGCTAACTGATGAAACTCGCTATCGTTCATATTCAATTCCTGTTGCTTTTCATGATCCACCTGCGATTATAGAGACCTTGGGCGCATGAATCACAGGCATTAATGCGCTAAAACAATTTACAGGCGTTAGAAATGAAAAAAGAACTAGGTTGGCCGCTGGTGGCGATGATGGTGCTTGCACTCTCCGGCTGTGGCCTGAAAGGGCCGCTATACTTTCCGCCGTCAGACAAACCCAAAACAGAAACAACGCAACCCGATAGTGGCAAGACCGAACGCAATCAGCAGGACTTATCTGGCACTAAGCAGAGCCAAACGATCGCTGGGCCACAGTAATTAGCCCTATCGCCGCCAGAGTGTGTCAGGATCAAGCTTAGCCAGTACCGAATTGATCCAGCAATAAAAATGAAAGTCAGCGGAGTATGAAATGCAGTTCTCCAAAATGCACGGTCTTGGCAACGACTTTATGGTTGTCGATGCAGTTACCCAAAATGTTTACTTTTCGCCGGAATTAATCCGCCGATTAGCAGACCGGCACACTGGCGTGGGCTTTGATCAAATGTTGGTGGTTGAACCGCCTTACGATCCTGAGCTGGATTTTCACTACCGTATTTTTAATGCTGATGGTAGTGAAGTCTCTCAGTGTGGCAATGGTGCGCGCTGTTTTGCCCGTTTTGTCCGGCTGAAGGGCTTGACCAACAAGCGCGACATCAGTGTGAGCACCCAGACTGGTCGCATGATCTTGAGTGTCACGGAAGATGAAGAGGTTTGCGTGAATATGGGCGAACCCAATTTTGACCCGCAAAGCGTCCCTTTCCGGGCGACTAAAGCTGAGAAAACCTATATTTTTCGTGCGGCAGAACAGACGGTATTATGTGGCGTGGTGTCGATGGGCAACCCTCACTGTGTGCTGCAAGTTGATGATGTTGCAGTTGCCAATGTTGCGTTACTGGGGCCAGTATTAGAAAGCCATGAGCGCTTCCCTGAACGGGCGAATATCGGTTTCATGCAGGTGGTTAGCCGTGACAATATCCGTCTGCGGGTGTATGAGCGCGGAGCCGGTGAAACTCAAGCCTGCGGCAGCGGCGCTTGTGCTGCGGTGGCCGTCGGTATCCAGCAAGATCTGTTGGATGAAGAGGTCACGGTGGAGCTGCCGGGCGGTAGTTTGCTTATCAGTTGGAAAGGGCCAGGCCATCCGCTGTATATGACGGGGCCAGCAACCCATGTGTACGACGGATTCATTCATCTATAATGTAACAGGTACTGAAGTATGACGGGTGTGACATGAAAAGTTATGAGGAGCAGGCGTTAGAGGGTATCGCGCTAGACGACGATACTGTCATGCAGTACTTATTGCAAAATCCCGACTTCTTTATCCGCAATGCCCGTCTGGTTGAACAGATGCATATTCCCCATCCGGTTCGAGGCAGTGTCTCGCTGGTGGAGTGGCAACTGGGGCGACAGCGTAACCAGATTGGCCAGTTGGAAGAGGAGATCACCTTGCTGATGGAGCAAGCTGGCCTGAACGAAGTGCTGTTCAACCGCTTGCTGCAACTGCAAACTCATCTGACGGCGGCCAGCAGCTTGCAAGATATGCTCAATCGCTTACAGCGCTGGGCCAGAGATTTCGGGCTAAGTGGTGCCAATGTCAGGTTGTTCAGTGACCGCTGGCATATTGGTGCACCCTCTGATTTCACCCATTTAGGCCTCTCTCGCCACGCCTTTGAGCCGCTACGCATTCAGCGGCTAGGTAGTGATAACCACTATCTCGGCAGCTTGAATGGGCCGGAACTGCTGCTGTTACTGCCTCAGGCGAAGCAAGTCGGTTCGGTAGCGCTCTCACTACTGGGCAAAGAGGGGGATTTGGGCGTGATTATCTTCAGCAGCCGTGACACACAGCACTACCAGCAAGGCATGGGTACTGTGATGCTCAATCAGTTATCCACGCTATTGCCAAGCTTGCTGGCGCGTTGGATCGAGCCGGTATGACCGAGTTCAGTGCCTCACTTGCCCCACAGGTCGAGGCTTTTCTGCGTTACCTCAAAGTTGAGCGCCAACTCAGCTCGCTCACCATCACCAGCTATCGACGCCAGTTGCAGGCGCTGATGGAGATGGGCGAGCAGATGGGGCTGGCGCACTGGCAAACACTGGATGCCGCGCAGGTTCGCTCACTGGTTTCCCGCAGCAAACGCGCGGGCTTGCACGCCTCCAGCCTGGCATTGCGGCTTTCGGCGTTGCGCAGTTTCCTCAATTGGCTGGTTAGCCAGGGTGTCATGCAGGCCAATCCCGCCAAGGGGGTGAGTACGCCGCGCTCTGGCCGCCATCTGCCGAAAAATATTGATGTCGATGAAGTGGATAAACTGCTGGATATCGACCTCAACGACCCGCTGGCGGTGCGCGACCGCGCGATGCTGGAAGTGATGTACGGTGCCGGTCTGCGTCTCTCTGAGCTGGTGGGCATGAACTGCAAACACGTCGACTTAGCCAGCGGTGAAGTCTGGGTGATGGGTAAGGGTAGCAAAGAGCGCAAAGTGCCGATCGGCAAAACGGCAGTGACATGGCTGCATCACTGGCTGGCGCTGCGCGAACTGTTTGAGCCGCAAGATGACGCTATCTTCTTAGCCAATACCGGCAAGCGAATTTCGGCGCGCAATGTGCAAAAACGCTTTGCTGAATGGGGCGTGAAGCAGGGGGTCAGTAGCCACATCCACCCACATAAATTGCGCCACTCCTTCGCCACACACATGCTGGAATCCAGCGGCGATCTGCGCGCAGTACAAGAGCTTCTGGGCCACGCCAATCTGACCACCACACAAATTTATACCCATCTCGACTTTCAACATCTGGCGACAGTGTATGATGCTGCTCATCCACGGGCCAAACGAGGCAAATCCTGATGCATTTTTATCGTCCACTTGAGCGTATTTCCGCCATTACCTTCGACTTGGATGACACGCTGTATGACAATCGCCCGGTAATTACCCGCACTGAACAAGAGTCAGTGGCTTTTTTGCAGCAGTACCATCCTAATTTGGCGCAGTTGCAGGCCGCGGATTTCCAGCGTTTTCGCAGTGAGTTACTGGCGCAAGACCCGGATATCTACCACGATGTGACCCAGTGGCGCTGGCATGCCATTGAGCTGGGCCTAATTCGCCATGGCCTGAGCAAATCAGAGGCGCAATGTGGGGCCGATGCCGCCATGGAGAACTTCGCCCTGTGGCGTAGTCGCATTTATGTGCCGGCAGAGACTCATGACACGCTGAGCGCGCTGGCTGAGCACTATCCGCTGGTGGCGATCACCAACGGCAATGCTGACCCTAAAGCTTGCGGCCTCGACCACTATTTTCAGTTTGTACTGCGCTCCGGCCCTCATGGCCGTGCCAAGCCGTTCCGTGATATGTACCATAAAGCGGCCAATCATCTGGATATCCCGCTGAAACATATCTTGCATGTGGGTGATGATCTCACCACGGATGTAGCAGGTTCGCTGCGTTGTGGTATGCAGGCGTGTTGGATCAATGACCGGCAACAAGGCCTGATGACCGCCCGTGATAGCCGATTATTACCCCATATTGAGATTTCTCAGTTGGCATCGCTGACAGCATTGCTATAATCCCCTGCAATAACTCTGTATAAATTCACAGTGGAATGGTGGTAAAATACCCGAATGACCGGTGATTTGACCATCTTCCCTTATCCGATAAACGGTGCCTATGGACGTTTCTGATCTGCTCGACAGCCTGAATGAAAAACAACGCGAAGCCGTGGCTGCGCCACGCTGCAACCTGTTGGTACTGGCCGGTGCGGGCAGTGGCAAAACCAGGGTGCTGGTGCATCGTATTGCCTGGTTGCTATCAGTAGAAAACGCCTCGCCCTATTCGATTATCTCGGTCACCTTCACCAATAAAGCGGCGGCAGAAATGCGCCACCGTATCGAGCATCTGATTGGCACTAGTCAGGGCGGGATGTGGATCGGCACTTTCCACGGGCTGGCGCATCGATTGCTGCGCGCCCACCATATGGATGCCAATCTGCCGCAAGACTTTCAAATTCTGGACAGCGACGACCAACTGCGCTTATTAAAACGTCTGGTTAAGGCGTTGAATTTAGATGAAAAACAGTGGCCGCCACGTCAGGCTATGTGGTACATCAACGGCAAAAAAGATGAAGGGTTACGTCCGCAACACATTGAAAGCTACGGTAATCCGGTTGAGGCCACCTGGTTGCGTATTTATCAGGCGTATCAGGAGGCTTGTGACCGCGCGGGGCTGGTGGATTTTGCCGAGCTATTGCTGCGCGCCCATGAGCTGTGGCTCAACAAACCCCATATTCTTAATCACTATCGCGAGCGCTTTACCAACATTCTGGTAGATGAGTTTCAGGATACCAACAACATCCAATATGCCTGGATTCGCCTGCTGGCGGGTGACCGCGCGAATGTGATGATTGTCGGCGACGATGACCAGTCAATTTATGGCTGGCGCGGGGCACAGGTCGAAAATATCCAGCGTTTCCTGAAAGATTTCCCCGGTGCCGAAACTATCCGGCTGGAGCAAAATTACCGCTCAACCAGCAATATTTTGACGGCGGCGAACGCCCTGATTGCCCACAATGATGGTCGCATGGGGAAAAACCTCTGGACCGAAGGGGCCGAAGGTGAACCCATCTCGATCTATTGCGCCTTTAACGAGCTGGATGAAGCCCGCTTTGTGGTGAACCGCATTCGCGCCTGGCAGGACAATGGCGGCGCGCTGAATGATTGCGCCATCTTGTATCGCAGCAACGCCCAATCGCGCGTATTGGAAGAGGCTCTATTGCAGACTGCGATGCCGTACCGCATCTATGGCGGTCAGCGCTTCTTCGAGCGTCAGGAGATCAAAGATGCACTGGCCTACCTGCGTCTGGTCTCTAATCGCAATGACGATGCCGCTTTTGAACGAGTGGTCAATACGCCAACCCGTGGTATCGGCGATCGCACGCTAGATGTGGTGCGCCAGACTGCCCGTGATCGCCAGTTAACCTTGTGGCAATCAACCCGCTCCATGTTGCAGGAAAAAGTGCTGGCAGGCCGCGCGGCCTCTGCACTGCAACGTTTTGTCGAGTTGGTGGACTCATTAGCCCATGAAACCGCAGATATGCCGCTACATGTCCAAACTGACCGGGTGATCCGTGACTCTGGTTTGTGGTCGATGTATGAGCAGGAGAAGGGCGAGAAAGGTCAGGCGCGGGTAGAAAACCTTGAAGAGCTGGTCAACGCGACCCGCCAGTACAGTTATCAGGATGAAGATCAGGACTTGATGCCACTTCAGGCATTTCTCTCTCATGCGGCTTTGGAAGCGGGAGAGGGGCAAGCGGATGCCTATCAGGATGCGGTGCAGCTAATGACGCTCCATTCAGCCAAAGGTTTGGAGTTCCCGCAGGTATTCATCGTGGGCATGGAAGAGGGGATGTTCCCAAGCCAGATGTCACTCGATGAGGGCGGGCGTCTGGAGGAGGAGCGCCGGCTAGCCTATGTTGGCGTCACTCGTGCGATGCAAAAACTGACACTGTGTTATGCCGAAAGCCGCCGATTGTATGGTAAAGAGGTGAATCATCGCCCCTCCCGCTTTATTGGTGAACTGCCGCCGGAGTGTGTCGAGGAGGTGCGGCTGCGGGCGACAGTATCCCGCCCAGTAAATCACCGCAGCATGGGGACGCCAATGAATGAGAATGATAGCGGATTTTCATTGGGCCAGCGCGTGCGCCACCCTAAATTTGGCGAAGGCACCATCGTTAATTTGGAAGGTAGCGGCGAACATAGCAGGTTGCAAGTGGCATTCCCAGGTGAAGGCATTAAGTGGCTAGTCGCGGCTTATGCACGGTTAGAAGCGGTATAAATTACCCTGTGTCCTTGACGCCGCAGCGGTGTTAGCGGCATTCACCCACCCGAATCACTTACTGATGTAAGCTCATCGGGATGAGTTCATTTGCTGCCTTGCTGCAACGCCAATGACGTTGGGTAAGCCCTGTGTCCTTGACGCCGCAGCGGTGTTAGCGGCATTCACCCACCCGAATCACTTACTGATGTAAGCTCATCGGGATGAGTTCATTTGCTGCCTTGCTGCAACGCCAATGACGTTGGGTAAGCCCTGTACCCTTGACGCCGCAGCGGTGTTAGCGGCTCTCATTCTGAGCTACCTGTTTGGCGTCGGTTTCGGCCTGCAATAAAATAGCTCTCCCCATCCATTGGGTGACATCCTGAATATCGGCATCATTCAGATGCCAAATATCCTTCAGCACCATAAACACTTCTGAGCCATAAATTAGCGAAAACGCATGGATCACCCGTTGCAGAGCTGCGGGTGCCAGTTTCCCCTCCAGTGGCTCTACCGCCAATTTTAACAATCGCTTACGGTTGCCACGGACTAACTTCTCTTTATTGTTCGGATTGCTGCGGTTATCAGCCCATTGCTGCAATGATAGATGCAGCGCGGCACGTAGCACACCCTCATGCTGTAACATCCGTGGATAAGCAAAGGAGAGCAGTTCGGCAATGCGCTGCCCTGCATCAGGCTGGGTCGGTTGCCATGCCAATATTGGGCCGAGACTTTCATCAACCATGGCGGAGACTAACGCACTTTGTGTCGGGAAATAGCGGTATGCCGTTGCACGAGAAAGCTGGGCGGCGTTGGCCACCTCAGTTATCGACGGAAACGCCCCTTGCTCGTACATCGACATGGCCGTATCAATCAGTAACCGTCGGGTTCTCGCCTTGATGGTGGTTAACGATGGAGGAGCGCTGTCCTGCTTATCTTGATTATTCACGGTCACTCCAGGGTCTACAGAGGGTATTCGCGCCCACTATAACAAACCATCCACGCAAATCTCTATGAAAGCATTTCATGCGCAAATTAATTTTGAGACTACAGTCTCAAATTTTAGTCATGCACTTTGCGAAAATGATACTCTAGTCTCAATATGATTCTATCTTAACCAACTCACCTCATTGTTCGGCTATAAGCAAAAAAATAAGCCCCCAATAAGAAAAGTGAGCTGCTTAAATTTTGTGACATTCCGCCCTTATAGAAGGATGTTCAGATGCCCCGTCATATTTTTATCGCGACGACCACAGATACCAAAGGTGAAGAGCTGGCCTATGTCAGCGCATTGATTAAGGCAACCGGACTGACGACGGTCACGGTTGATTTATCGACCAGAGAAGGGAGGCGCGATAGCGGCGCGGATATCTCGGCGGATCTGGTGGCGGGCTACCATCCTGAAGGGTGTCAGGCGGTTTTTTGTGGTGACAGAGGGCGGGCGATTAGCGCAATGGCGGTGGCATTTGAGCGATTTATGGTGAGCCGTGATGATGTCGCCGCACTCTTAGGTTTGGGGGGTTCCGGTGGAACGGCGCTAATCACGCCAGCAATGCAGAGTTTACCTATCGGTATTCCTAAACTGATGGTGTCGACTATGGCTTCTGGTGATGTGTCTGGTTACATCGGCGCGAGCGATATTGCCATGATGTATTCCGTTACCGACATTGCTGGGCTAAATCGTATCTCTCGGCGGGTGTTGAGTAATGCGGCCCACCAAATTGCGGGTGCGGTCTATTTCGCCAAAGAGGAGCTACAGGTAGAGGACAAACCAGCGCTGGGTTTGACCATGTTCGGTGTAACCACCCCCTGTATTCAAGCGGTTAGCGCGGCATTATCCGCAGAGTATGACTGCCTGGTCTTCCACGCCACTGGCAGCGGCGGCAAAGCGATGGAAAAACTAGCTGAGAGTGGTTTGCTGGCAGGGGCGCTTGATCTGACCACCACCGAAGTTTGTGATCTGCTATTTGATGGCGTATTGGCCTGTGGCCCAGAGCGCTTCGATGCTATTGCCCATTCCCATATTCCTTACGTCGGCTCCTGTGGCGCGCTGGATATGGTCAACTTCGGTAGTCCGGCAACTATTCCGGCTAAATATGCTGATCGGCTGTTCTATAAGCACAACGCACAAGTCACGCTGATGCGCACCACCGAGCAAGAGAACATTCAACTGGCACGCTGGATTGGCGAGAAGCTAAATCGTTGCCAGGGAGAAGTGCGCTTTTTAATTCCGGAAGGTGGATTTTCGGCGCTGGATGCCCCCGGCCAGCCATTCTGGGATGAAAAGGCACTAAACGCTTTTATCCAGACGCTGGAAGAGACCGTGATTCAAACCGATAAGCGCCGCCTGGTCCATTATCCGTTCAACATTAACGACCCTCAGTTTGCACAAGCTGCGGTAGAGAACTTTCACGAGATCGCGAAGAGCCGATCCCATTAGGGCCAATTTATAGTGGAGAAGCAGATGCCAAAATTTCAACGCCAGGCCATCTTGGCCAAATTCCGGGAAATGATTGCCCGCCGTGAACCCATTATTGGCGGCGGTGCGGGGACAGGGTTGTCAGCCAAATGTGAAGAGGCTGGCGGGATTGATTTAATCGTTATCTACAACTCAGGCCGCTATCGCATGGCAGGTCGTGGTTCGCTGGCCGGGTTGCTGGCATACGGTAATGCTAACGAAATTGTGGTCGATATGGCGAAAGAAGTGCTGCCCGTAGTGAAAAACACCCCAGTACTGGCCGGTGTTAATGGCACCGACCCCTTCTGCCAGTTTGACCACTTTTTAGATCATTTGCAGAGCTTGGGCTTTTCTGGTGTACAGAACTTCCCAACAGTGGGTTTAATTGATGGTAACTTCCGCGCCAATCTGGAAGAGACCGGCATGGGCTATGGCTTGGAGGTGGAGATGATCCGCCTGGCCCACGAAAAAGATATGCTAACAACACCTTATATCTTTAGTGCTGCCGACGCGGTCGCCATGACACAAGCCGGTGCCGATATTATTGTTCCTCACATGGGGCTGACCACCGGCGGCAATATTGGCGCAGACACGGCGCTGAAACTGGCGGACTGTGTGCCTTTGATTAACGACTGGGCGGCCGCCGCCAAAGCGGTACGTGAAGATGTGATTGTGCTGTGCCACGGCGGGCCGATCTCTACGCCTGAAGATGCCCAATATATTATGGATAACTGCCCGCAATGTGACGGTTTCTACGGTGCCAGTTCGATGGAACGGTTACCGACAGAAATTGCACTGACGGACACGACCAGACAGTTTAAAAAAATAAAACGTTGATATTCTTGCCAATACTTAAGGGAAAGCCTGTGTGTGAGTTTGGCTAAATGATCGGCTAAATGAAGCTACAGGATACGTAAAACCGAGGTCAATTCTGGCCTCGGTTTTTTTTTTGATCATTATTTAACTAAAAAACAGTAATGCGGTTGCATAGGAGATATGCGTATAGTTTTAACCGCAATTTGTTTGGGATTAATAAGCTTAGCATCAGGATTTATTTTCGAATATTGATTCACGCTATTTTTTCATGAAAGTTAATTTATATGACGACTATTACTGTGGGGGTTATATGATTAGAGTGATTAAGCAAGCACAATGTGATGATAGAAAACTATTCAATATAGCAACCAGCTTATATTTATATCCGACCGCAATCCTTGCCCATCACTTCGGGATTTTTGAGTACATTGCGAAAGATAATAAAAGCCCATCCGAGATTTGCGCATTTATTGGTATTGAACTGAGATCTGTTGAGGTAGTGATGGCGGTTGTACTGGCGCTGGAACTGGTTGAGTTTGAGGATGGGCGCTATAGGCTCACAAAGGTCACCGAGGAGTTTTTACTTAAAGAAAGTCCTAATTATTGTGGATACTATTGGGATCTGATTTATAGCACTGGAGATAATTTCTCTCTGGCTAATTTAGAAAACGTGATGAGAAAGTCTGAAATACAAGAAGAGGAGAAGGAAAGCTTATTTGAAGAGAGTATATACAGCACTGAAAAAGCGGAGGCTTTTACGAAAGCTATGCACGGTATCAGTATTGGTGCGGCGAGTGTATGGCCGAATAAGCTGAATTTGGCTAATTACCACTGCATGTTAGATATTGGCGGCGGTTCGGGAATACATTCAGTGGGGGCGGTGACTCGTTGGCCTCATCTGCGCGCCACTATTTATGACCTTGCCCCTGTCGGGCGTATTACGGCAGGATTCATAAAATCCTATGGTCTGGAAGAGAGCATCTCAATTCATATTGGCGATATGTGGTCTGGACCTTATCCCGATGCTGACCTTCATTTCTATTCCAATGTACTTCATGATTGGCCGGAGCAGAAAAATGTATTTCTGACCCAAAAAAGCTACGACGCCCTACCTCATGGGGGGCGGATTATTATTCATGAAATACTTTTTAATGGTGATATTCCTGGGCCATTGGCGGTTGCAGGATTTAATGTCACCATGTTGAGTTGGAGCCAAGGTAAGCAGTACTCTTTTTCAGAGATAAAACAGCTGCTGTACCGTGCAGGGTTCCGTGATATTGAGATAATCCCTGCGTCTGGCTATTTCAGTCTCATTACGGGCATTAAGCCTTAACACGTCTGCTTTACGCATCACTCTGCATGAAATTTTTGTTACCGCTGTGCCAGTAGCTCTTGGGTGGAGGCTATCCTATTGTGTTGGAATGAGTGTCGATATGCATAAAATCCCACATTATCATAATGAACTGAGTACAGAATTCTGAACGCTCTGTTGACAGTCTTTTTCTTCTCGGCGTAACATGCGCGCACTATTCTTTATGAGGACATTCGCCTTGGACACACCCAGTAGATGCTGGCTCAATAACCTGTTCATATGGTGCAACTTCTAAGGCTATCCTCCTATTTGCTGATAGCCTTCGTGGTTGTCAGCGGCCCCGCTAAACCGTCGCTGTGAGTCAGATCTCCTTATGGTCTGAAACATAGAGTATTTCTCAATACTTAGCTGTTTCTGTGCTTCAATGCGTTATCCCTATCCATCACCGCAAGGGAGTTTTGGCACATGCTGAGCGCATTTAAAATAAGCAACAATCGCTTATCCCGTTTGGAGCTGGATGAATCAGATGACCTGACCACCTCACTTTGGGTCGACTTAGTCGAGCCGGAAGAGGGCGAGCGGGAACGCGTCCAGTCTGAGTTAGGGCAGAGCCTGGCGACCCGGCCTGAGCTGGACGACATCGAAGCATCTGCCCGTTTCTTCGAAGATGAAGATGGTTTGCATATTCACTCCTTCTTTTATTATGAAGATGCGGAAGATCACGCCGGTAACTCAACCGTGGCATTTACCATCCGTGATGGCCGCCTTTATACCCTGCGTGAGCGTGAATTACCGGCTTTCCGTTTGTATCGTATGCGCGCCCGTAACCAGACACTGGTTGACGGCAATGCTTATGAGCTGTTGTTGGATCTGTTCGAAACCAAAATTGAGCAGTTAGCTGATGAAATTGAAAACATTTACAGCGATCTGGAAGCGCTAAGCCGCGTCATTATGGAGGGCCAGCAGGGGGATGAGTATGATGCTGCGCTCTCGACCTTGGCAGAACAGGAAGATATTGGCTGGAAAGTGCGACTCTGTCTGATGGATACCCAGCGAGCGCTGAATTTCTTGGTGCGTAAGGCGCGGCTGCCTAGCGGTCAGTTGGAACAAGCTCGAGAAGTGCTGCGCGATATCGAATCCCTGCTGCCACACAACGAATCCTTGTTCCAGAAAGTGAACTTCCTGATGCAGGCGGCGATGGGTTTTATCAATATCGAGCAGAACCGCATTATCAAGATATTCTCGGTGGTCTCGGTGGTCTTTCTGCCGCCCACACTGGTGGCATCCAGCTATGGGATGAACTTTGAGTTTATGCCAGAGTTGCGCTGGTCGTTCGGCTATCCGGCGGCCATTGGATTGATGATTATTGCCGGTTTAGCGCCCTATCTCTATTTCAAACGCAAGAATTGGTTATAACACTGCGCTACTGCTGCCACGATAAAAAAACGCCCACGGACTCACTCAGTGGGCGTTTTGCTTTGTGGCAGCAATATCAGGCCTCTTTTAGGTTACGTCTCTTATGTTGGGTATAGAGCGCATCCAGCGTGAACAGCAGCAGGGCGGCCCAGATAAAGATGAAGGTCACCATTTTATCGCGGCCAATCGTCTCACCATAGAAGGTGACCGCCAGAATAAACATCAGGGTCGGCCCGAGATACTGGAAAAAGCCCAGTGTCGACAGCTTTAAACGCGAGGCGGCGGCCGTGAAGAACAGCAGTGGGATAGTGGTAATCACCCCGGCGGCAGCCAATAGCAGGTTAAGCGACCAGGCATTAGCGCTCATGTGGCTGGTGGGGCTATCGGCAATCAAGAACAGATAGACCGCCGCAATCGGCAATAGCCACAGGGTTTCAACCAGCATACCGGTTTGGGCATCAACCCCCAGCTTTTTGCGTATCAGGCCATATAAAGCGAAGGTAATCGCCAGACTCAGCCCAATGATGGGCAGCGAACCAAACTGCCACAACTGAATCAACACGCCGGCAAAAGCCAATGATACCGCCACCCACTGCATACGACGAAAGCGCTCGCCAAGAAAGATCATGCCAAACAACACATTCACCAGCGGATTGATAAAGTAACCCAAACTGGCTTCCAGCATATGGCTATTGTTTACCGCCCAGATAAAGATGAGCCAGTTACTGGCGATCAATACTGCGGTCACGGCCAGCAATAACAGGCGCTTACCATTTCGGCAGGCGCTGCGAACTTGTGGCCAATTGCGGCTGACGGTGAGCAGAATCAACATAAAGAAAAATGACCAGATAATCCGATGGGTCAGAATTTCATCAGCCGGCACCTGTTGGATGAGCTTGAAATAAGCAGGGGCGATACCCCAAATAAAATAGGCGGCCAGAGCAAAAAAAATGCCCTGACGGGTTCGTTGTTTATCCATGGTGTGACTCAGAACAAAAGAGGAGATGCGGTGAGTGTACTTAACTTCAGGCTACGAATCATCACCGCTGAAGATCAAATCAGCCAACCAGATAGGTCGCGGTTGCACTGGCGATATGCATTTGTTGGTCATTATGCAGCTCGACGCGGGCGACAGACACCTTATTGCCACTGCGCAAGATACTGCTGCTGGCGATAAAATGCTCACCACGGCCGGGGCGTAAATAGTCGACACGCAGGTCGATAGTGCCCATTTTGGCGAGTTTCATTTGCAGTTGTTCTTGGATCAGCGGTTCATGACGAACCAGGCTGTTACCAACACAGACTAATCCTGCGGCCACATCCAGTACTGCGGCGATAACCCCACCGTGCAGAATTCGTTGCGCGACATTGCCGACCAGTTTGTCACTGTTATCGAATGTGATTTCTGCGTAATCTTGCTCGAAGCGGGTTAATTTCAGCCCTAGCTCACGATTAAAGGGCATGTGATACACGAAAACTTCGCCGATCATGCGGCGAGCATCTTCTAACGTTAGTGGTGTTACTGACATTGCGTTCTATTCTCTCGATATTACCAACGGGTAATAAGACTGTGAGTTAATGAATTGTTTATTTTATGCTTCTATTTTGTTGTTTTCCAGTCGTTAAATCATAATCTGAAACAATGATAATGCCGAGTAACATTTGTGTGTAGAATGAGCTGTTTTCATTATAAATAGAAATAATTCGTAAGATGATGGGGGATGATAATGGGTAGATTTTGGCGGGTATTGATAGGGTTATTACTGGTGCCAACCTTGGTACAGGCGGAGCCAGCAAAGGTTGAGAGTATTCATGATGCGCCTGCGGTGCGCGGTAGTATTATCGCGGCAATGTTGCAGGATCACGATAACCCGTTTCTGCTGTATCCGTATGAAACGAACTATCTGCTATATACCTATACCAGCGATATCAATAAGGATGCGATCAGCTCTTATAATTGGGCTGAAAATGCCAAGAGAGATGAAGTTAAGTTTCAGCTGAGTTTAGGTTTCCCTATCTGGCGCGGTATTCTCGGCGATAACTCATTACTGGGTGCATCCTATACGCAGCGTTCTTGGTGGCAGGCGTCGAATAGTGATGAGTCCTCGCCATTCCGTGAAACGAACTATGAACCGCAGTTGTTCCTGGCCTGGGCGACAGATTACGAACTGGCGGGCTGGACCTTCCGTGAAGTGGAGTTTGGTTATAACCACCAATCCAACGGGAAAGCCGATCCCACCTCACGTAGCTGGGATCGGGTTTACACCCGTGTGATGGCACAGCGCGGTAATTTGGAAATTGACCTGAAACCTTGGTATCGTCTGCCGGAAAATGATGTCAAAGATGACAACCCAGATATCAATAAATACATGGGTTATTATCGCCTGAAAGTGGGTTATGCCCTGGGTGACAGCGTGTTCAGTATTGATGGTCACTATAACTGGAATACCGGTTTCGGTGGCGCAGAGATGGGCTGGAGCTACCCTATCACCAGTCATGTTCGCTTCTACACGCAAGTGTTCAGCGGTTATGGTGAGTCAATGATCGACTATAACTTTAGGCAAACACGGGTGGGTGTGGGTATCATGTTGAACGATGTCCTTTAACGTCATCCGGCGTTAGAACAGTTTCAGCCACAGGCCGGTTAATCGGCCTGTGCAGATCTCATAGTTGGGGAACAGTGTGTCGACCGCAGCAGTGATGAATAGGGAACTACTGGCAGTGCAAGTATTGCGAGATACTTTCGGCTATCAGCAGTTCCGGCCCGGGCAACAGGAAATTATCAACGCCACCCTAGAGGGGCAAGACTGTCTGGTCGTGATGCCAACGGGCGGTGGTAAATCCTTGTGTTATCAGATTCCGGCACTGGTGACCGACGGATTGACGCTGGTGGTATCCCCCTTAATTTCCCTGATGAAAGACCAGGTCGATCAACTGCTGGCCTATGGCGTAGGGGCGGGGTGCTTAAACTCGTCACAGACGCGGGAACAGCAATTGGCGGTGATGGATGGCTGCCGCAGTGGGCAGATTAAGCTGCTGTATATCGCGCCAGAGCGGCTGGTGATGGAGAGCTTCCTCGACCAACTGCATCAATGGCGTCCTGCGCTGTTAGCCGTGGATGAAGCACACTGCATCTCCCAATGGGGCCACGACTTCCGCCCGGAATACCGCGCCCTTGGGCAACTCAAGCAACGATTTCCTCATTTACCGGTAATTGCCCTGACCGCCACGGCTGATGAAGCCACGCGGGGCGATATCGTGCGTTTACTCAATCTGCATCAGCCACTGATTCAGGTCAGCAGCTTTGACCGCCCGAATATCCGCTACACCTTGGTGGAGAAGTTCAAACCGCTTGATCAATTGTGGCGTTTTGTCCAAGACCAGCGCGGCAAAAGTGGCATTATTTACTGCAACAGCCGCGCCAAAGTGGAGGACACCACAGCACGCCTGCAAAGCCGTGGTTTGAGTGTCGCCGCCTACCACGCGGGGCTGGATAACGAACGGCGGGCGCATGTGCAGGAAGCTTTCCAGCGCGATGACTTGCAGGTGGTGGTCGCCACCGTGGCCTTCGGCATGGGGATTAATAAGCCCAACGTCCGCTTTGTGGTCCATTTTGACATTCCGCGCACCATCGAATCTTACTATCAGGAGACGGGGCGTGCCGGGCGTGATGGTTTGCCCGCCGAAGCGGTGCTGCTGTATGACCCGGCTGACATGGCGTGGTTGCGCCGCTGTCTGGAGGAGAAACCAGCGGGTGCGCAGCAAGATATCGAGCGGCATAAATTAAATGCCATGGGGGCGTTTGCTGAAGCGCAAACCTGCCGTCGTTTAGTGTTGCTCAACTATTTTGGTGAGGGCAAGCAGCAGTCGTGCGGCAACTGCGATATCTGTCTCGATCCGCCAAAACGTTACGATGGCTTGGCTGATGCACAAAAAGCCCTCTCCTGTGTTTATCGTGTTGGGCAGCGCTTTGGCCTGGGCTATATCGTCGAAGTGCTGCGTGGGGCCAATAACCAGCGCATCCGCGAGTTTGGTCATGATAAACTCTCGGTGTATGGTCTGGGTCGCGAGCAGAGCCACGAACACTGGGTCAGTGTATTGCGCCAATTGGTTCATCTGGGGCTATTGAGCCAGAATATTGCCCAGTTCTCGGCCTTACAACTGACCGAGGCCGCGCGCCCGGTATTGCGTGCTGAATTGCCGTTACAGCTGGCGGTGCCGCGCATTCAAAGTTTGAAAGTGCGCAGCAGCGCCAATCAAAAATCCTATGGCGGCAATTACGATCGCAAGTTGTTCGCCAAACTGCGCAAACTGCGCAAATCTATCGCCGACGAAGGCAATATTCCGCCTTATGTGGTGTTTAACGATACTACCTTGCTGGAGATGGCGGAGCAGATGCCAATTACTGCCAGCGAACTGTTGAGTGTCACTGGTGTGGGGCAACGCAAACTCGAGCGCTTTGGTGCGCCCTTTATGGCGATGATCCGCGACCATGTGGATAACAACGATGATTAACATACCGTTTCCCCTGTAAAGAGAACACTCTCATGCTAATGCTATTTCTGACGGTTGCACTGGTTCACCTGGTGGCGCTGATGAGCCCGGGGCCTGACTTCTTTTTTGTCTCACAAACCGCCGCCAGCCGTTCACGTGGTGAAGCGATGAAAGGGGTGATCGGGATCTCCCTCGGCATTGTTGTCTGGGCGGGAGTGGCACTGATGGGGTTGAACCTGATTTTGCAGAAAATGGCGTGGCTACACCAAGTTATCATGGTCGGTGGCGGCCTGTATCTGTGCTGGATGGGCTGGCAATTATTGAAATCTGCCCGCGCCAAACGTCATGGGATAGAAGGTGAGGTGCAAGTTGCGTTACCTGCCCGTGGCCGCACTTTCCTGCGGGGCTTCCTGACCAATATCTCGAACCCGAAAGCCGTTGTCTATTTCGGCAGTGTGTTCTCACTGTTTGTTGGCGATGATGTGAGCGCCAGTGTGCGTTGGGGCTTATTTGTGCTGATCGTGGCTGAAACTTTCGTGTGGTTCAGTGTGGTGGCCTGCGTCTTTGCCCTGCCAGTGATGCGCCGTGGTTATCAGCGGTTATCCAAATGGATTGATGGTTTGGCGGGCGTCTTGTTCGCCGGATTCGGCATCCACCTGATTTTGTCCCGCTAACCCTATTGGCGAGTGGAGTGAGACTCCAACCGACGGTTTATCCCGGTTGGAGCCTCATTTTTTGATATCCGCACTACACTTTTCTGGCGGTCGCCAATAGTGCGCCAATTAGCATAAATAAGCCACCAAATATTCGGTTCAGCAATTTCATTTGATGGGGTGATCGAATCCAGCCTGCAATGCGTGTGGCGAGGGTGGCGTAACCTATCATCACAATGATATCGACAATCACGCTGGTGCTGCCGAGAATCAGGTATTGCGCTACTTGCGGTTGATGTGGCAGCACAAATTGCGGGAACAACGCGGCCAGAAAAACAATGCTTTTCGGGTTGGTGAGGTTAACAAATACCGCGCGCTTAAACAGTTTTCGCCGTGGCATGCTGTTGGCCAGCGCATGTAAATCCAGTGCACCGGCCGCCCGCCACTGCTGGATGCCTAGCCAGATTAAGTAAGCCGCCCCGAGCCATTTTAATATTTCGAATGCTAGCAGCGACTGTGAAATGAGTGCGCCAAGTCCTACGCCAACCAATACAATATGAACGGCCAGCCCTAGTTGTAAGCCGCAAATCGAGGCGATAACCCCGCGAGTGCCATGACTGATGGTGGTGCTCATGGTGTTAATGGCCCCCGATCCTGGGGAGAGACTGAGGATAAGTGTTGTCAGCAGATAGGTTAACCACCAGTCTAAGGTCATCGGCAAAGTTCCCTGAACGTCTCATTTTATGCCACAATACTCCATTGCTAATCGTTGTGCTATGGCTCACATAATCGTAGCTTCGCTCGGCTTAAGGATGCAATCAATCACACTATGCCGTCAGATAAATACTATGCCATCAGATAAATACTATGCCGTTAGATAATCAGATGCACAATTGGCTCAACCGCGAAGCGCAGTTTGCTGCTTTTGTGAACGGGCCGTTATTGGATTTCTGGCAACAGCGAGATGAAGATGAGTTTATCGGCGTCGATAACATCCCCATCCGCTATGTCCGCTTTTGCGCGCCGCAACATACTCGCGTGGTGGTAGTGGTGCCTGGCCGCATTGAAAGCTACATCAAATATCCTGAAGTCGCTTATGATCTGTTCCAGCAGGGCTACGATGTCATCGTGCTGGATCATCGCGGACAGGGCCGTTCAGGGCGGTTGCTTGCTGATCATCACCGCGGTCATGTGATCAAATTCGATGATTATATTGCGGATTTTGCGCAGCTGGTGCAGCGCGAAATAGCCAATAGCCATTATCAGCAGCGTTTTGCACTCGCCCACTCGATGGGGGGGGCGATTCTGACGCGTTTTCTGGCCCAAGAGCCGACAACCTTTGATGCTGTGGCTTTATGCGCACCAATGTTTGGCATCCACTTGCCGATGCCAGGTTGGCTGGCGCACCGGATTGTTGATTGGGCCGAGCGGCATCAGAAGCTGCGGGATTATTACGCGATTGGCACTGGACAGTGGCGGCCACTGCCCTATTTGGTCAATATGCTGACCCACAGCCGCGAGCGCTATCGCCGCTATTTACGTCAATACGCCGACACCCCTGAAATTCGGGTCGGCGGGCCAACTTACCATTGGATCCGCGAAAGTCTGCTGGTGGGTGAGCAAATTATCGCGCAAGCAGATAAAATTACCACGCCGGTACTGTTGTTACAGGCCAGTGAGGATCGGGTGGTACATAACCCGGCCCATAACACATTTTCTCAGGCAATGACGCTGGCGGGGCACCCTTGCGAAGGGGGGCAGCCTAAGGTCATTCAAGGTGCACGCCATGAGATCCTGTTCGAGCGGGACACACTGCGTGCCGAGGCGCTAAGCGCCATATTGCGTTTTTTTGCGCAGCATCAACCATCAGTCGGCCATGAAGGCCCCGACGCCACCAGAGGTTAGAACATACCGTTATGTATCATGTCGTTGCTTCCGATTTAGATGGCACGCTGCTATCACCAGATCACCTTCTGACGCCTTATGCCAAAGAGACACTAAAGTTGCTAACTCAGCGTGATGTGCACTTTGTGTTTGCCACTGGCCGTCATCATATCGATGTGGCGCAAATCCGTGACAGTCTGGAGATCAGCGCCTTTATGATCACCTCCAACGGCGCCCGCGTGCATAACACTGAGGGGGAGCTGATTTTCACCCATAACCTCGATGCGGATATTGCCCGTGATCTGTACAACATTGAACACCACAACCCCGATATTCTGACTAACGTCTATCTGAATGATGAGTGGTACATGAACCGCGAAAGCCCAGCGCAGAAAGAGTTTTTCCGCGAATCTGTGTTCAATTATCAGGTGTTTGAACCGGCATTGCTGCCGACCGAAGGGGTGTGCAAGGTTTACTTTACTTGCGAAGATCATGACAAGTTATTGATTTTGGAAGAGGCTATCAATGCGCGTTGGGGTGATCGCGTGAATGTCAGTTTCTCCTTCCCGACCTGTTTGGAAGTGATGGGCGGCGGTGTATCTAAAGGTCACGCCCTCGAGCAAGTCGCCAAAATCATCGGCTATTCACTTAAAGAGTGCATCGCGTTTGGCGATGGCATGAATGATTTGGAGATGCTCTCTATGTCGGGCAAAGGTTGCATCATGCAGGATGCCCACCAGCGCCTGAAAGATATGCTGCCGAATCTGGAAGTGATTGGTTCGAATGCGGATGATGCGGTGCCACACTATCTGCGCAAGATGTTTTTAGGCACCGATAAGTAACGGCTGAAAAATCCCGATGACTTGATCTGAAACGGTGAGAACCGGCAGAAGAGTAAAGCGTCCGCGCCAAGGATGGCGCGGCTCGAGCCTCCAGGGATGGATTGACGGCGTCTTTACGATCTGCTTGTTCTCTCCGTCACTCAATAACCTAACTTCTTATTTTAACTTACTGATGCTGCCCCTGCTTTTGCAGGAACTGCACGCCCTTATCTGGGAAGTCGGTAAACACCCCATCAACCTGCGCCTGGTTGTAGATAATGTCGAACAGCTGATTGACGTCAGTGGCGTATTTAGGCAGTTTATCCGCCCGGATAGTGAACGGATGAACCATCATGTTATTGGCATGGGCTTCCTTGACCATATCCGTCAACTTGATGTTATTCGGCGTGGAGCTTTCAACAACCAGCATATGGTAGTCAGGGCCGATACCGTCAGCATACTGCGCCACTTGCTTCATTGCGCCTGGTTTGAACATCCAGTCGTAGCTGTAATTTACCCACTTGCCATCTGGTTTCTGCTCGTAGGTCTCATTCCAATCGGTATAGGCCACCAACTGAATCAGCTTCAGGTTCATGCCCATCTTCGGTTCCAGCTCATTTTTAATGCGCTTTAACTCATTCGCATCAAAGCATTGCAGATAAACATTATCGGCTTTGCTGGTGTAACCATACTGCTTCAACACTTCCAGCACCTTGGTGGAGATATCTTTGCCCTCCTGCTTATGGAACCACGGCGCTTTGATTTCAGGATAAATACCGATGTTCTTACCGGTCGAATGATTCAGCCCCTGAACAAATTCAATCTCTTCCTGGAAGGTGTGCACGCGGAAGTCAGATTTGCCCATCGGGAAACGGCCCGGATAGCTCTGCACCTTTTTACCATTCTTATCAATATCAAAACCTTCGGTAAATTTCAGTGACTTGATTTCCGGCAGTGTAAAATCAATGGCGTAATAGCGGCCATCTTTGCGTGCGCGATCAGGGAAACGATCAGCGACATCTGTCACCCGATCCAGATAATGGTCATGCAGCACCACCAACTCATTATCTTTGGTCATCACTAAATCTTGCTCAAGATAATCAGCGCCTTGCGCATAAGCCATGGCTTTAGCGGGCAGGGAGTGCTCAGGTAAATAGCCACTGGCACCCCGATGCGCGATAACGACTTTGTCTGCTGATTTATCTTTGGCTAATGGTTCCGCCGCTTGCACCTGACCTGCTATTGAAGATGCCAGAATAATACTCGCCAACACGGTTTTGATGTGGGTTTGCATTGATAGTGCTCCATCTTGAAATCTATTGGGTATAGGTTCTAGGGGGTAAAAAAAGGCCGTGACGCTATCTAATCCATAAATAACGGCACAGCCTGTCATCATCTTAACTCACTGAACTATCAGAACTTATAGGTCCTGCTTTCTCGCCAGCTCTTCGTGATGCTTTTTCTCGCTAAACATTACGACGATCAGTAACACCACGGCCAGAATGCTGCCGCCGATCATGACCATAAAGCCGCCATCCCAACCGAAGAAGTCAACGGTGTAGCCGACGATGGCACTTGCTGCGACCGAACCGCCCAGATAACCGAACAGGCCAGTGAAGCCCGCCGCCGTCCCTGCCGCTTTTTTCGGTGCTAATTCAAGGGCATGTAAACCAATCAGCATCACCGGGCCATAGATCAGGAAGCCGATGGTGATCATACAGGCCATATCGATGCCCGGATTACCGACCGGGTTCAGCCAGTAAATGATGGTCGCGATAGTCACCAGTGTCATAAAGAACACGCCAGTTGCACCACGATTGCCTTTAAACACTTTGTCGGACATCCAACCGCACAGCAGCGTCCCTGGAATACCAGCGTATTCATACAGGAAATATGCCCATGACGATTTATCCAGCGCGAAGTGCTTCACTTCTTTCAGGTAGGTGGGTGACCAGTCGAGGATGCCGTAACGCAGCAAATAGACAAAAACGTTAGCAATCGCGATGTACCACAACAGTTTGTTGGGCAAGATGTACTGCATGAAGATCTGCTTAGCTGTCAGCTCCTCTTCCGCTTCTTTACTGTAATCGTCCGGATAGTCGTTTTTGTACTCTTCAATCGGTGGCAAGCCCACGGATTGAGGGGTATCGCGCATCAGACCAAAGACAATCAATGCCACCAAAATGGCACCGAACGCCGGCATATAGAGTGCCGCTTTCCAGTCGTTAAACCACGCCATCCCTAGCAGGAACAGCAATGGCGGCAAACCACCACCCACGTTATGGGCGCAGTTCCAGACCGACACAATACTGCCGCGCTCTTTCTTCGACCACCAGTGCACCATGGTTCGGCCACATGGCGGCCAACCCATACCCTGGAACCAGCCGCACAAGAACAGCAGCACAAACATCACGGCAATGCTGGAGGTTGCCCAAGGCACGAAGCCCATAAACAGCATCACGGCGGCGGAGAGAATCAAACCGGCGGAGAGGAATACCCGCGGATTCGAGCGGTCAGAGACCGACCCCATGATGAATTTTGAGAAACCATAGGCGATAGAAATACCGGATAGTGCGAAACCTAGATCCCCGCGCGAGAACCCCTGTTCGATCAAATACGGCATGGCCAAAGTAAAGTTTTTACGCACGAGATAGTAGGCGGCATAACCGAAGAAAATGCCCATGAATATTTGCCAGCGTAAGCGGCGGTAAGTTGGATCGACCTGGTCTGTGGGAAGCCGTGCCACATGTGGCGCGGGCTTGAAAATACTCAACATGAGTGCCTCCGATGGCTTTTTTGTTGTTTTTTACCCCGGTGTTTCAACCCGGTGGTTAAACGGCGTACATGCTCTCGTTTATGTTCTATAACGAACGCCATGCTAGATAAATTCACTCTGTTTATCTGTGAGTGATGGCGCATTTGTTACACTTATATGAAAGCAGGGGCAATTTTGAGCGATTGGTTAACATTTTGAAACCAGTAATGAGAAATTCCCTGTGACTTTGATCACAATCATGGTTTTAAAGCACCATAATAGTTTCGTTTTTAGTTCGTTTTTGTTCCTTATCAAACAATACCCATAAAGAGTGTGGCTCAATAGACGCATAATTAGCCGCCAGGCGGCTGTCTGATAATGCGGGGTCTTTCATGACGAACAGTTCTCCTTACACAGAAACGGATGTCATCATCATCGGTGGCGGCGCCACCGGCGCAGGGATCGCGCGTGACTGCGCCCGCCGGGGTTTGGCTTGTACGTTGTTGGAGCGGCATGACATTGCCACCGGCGCGACGGGTCGTAACCACGGCTTACTACACAGTGGCGCACGTTATGCGGTGACTGATGGCGAGTCCGCCCGTGAATGTATTGAAGAAAACCGGATCCTAAAACGTATTGCTCGCCACTGTATTGAGCAAACAGATGGCCTGTTTATTACCCTGCCAGAAGACTCTCTGGAGTATCAGCAGCAATTTATTGCCCGCTGTCAGGAGGCGGGGATCGAAGCGCAAGCCATTGATCCCAAACAGGCCCTGCGACTGGAACCTGCCGCTAACCCCGCATTGATTGCCGCCGTTCGCGTCCCAGATGGCACTGTTGATCCCTTTCGCTTAACCGCCGCCAATATGCTGGATGCTCGTGAGCACGGTGCGAATGTGCTCACTTATCATGAGGTTATCGGTCTTTTACGCCAGGGTGACCGTGTGAGCGGCGTGCGCGTTTTCGATCATAAAAATCATCGCCAATATGAGATCCATGCGCAGATTGTGGTCAATGCCGCAGGGATCTGGGGGCAGCACATTGCCGAATACGCGGATCTTCGTATTCGCATGTTCCCTGCTAAAGGTGCGCTACTGATCCTCGGCCATCGGATCAATAACATGGTGATCAACCGCTGCCGTAAACCGGCGGATGCGGACATTTTGGTTCCCGGCGACACCATCTCATTGATCGGCACCACCTCCACCCACATCGAATATGACCAAATAGACAATATGGTGGTCACCGCACAAGAGGTGGACACCTTAATCCGCGAAGGGGCCAAACTCTCGCCGCAACTGGCGCAAACCCGCATTCTACGGGCTTACGCCGGCGTCAGACCGCTGGTGGCCAGTGATGATGACCCGTCAGGGCGCAATGTTAGTCGTGGCATCGTGCTACTAGATCATGCCAGCCGTGATGGGTTGGAAGGTTTCATCACCATCACTGGCGGTAAACTGATGACCTACCGCCTGATGGCGGAGTGGGCCACTGATAAAGTGTGCGAAAAATTGGGGGTGACCGCGAGCTGCACCACCGCCAAGGAGCCGCTACCCGGCTCACAACAGTCGGCGGAACAGACCCTCAGCAAAGTAATTTCGCTGCCTGCCAGCATTCGCGGTTCTGCGGTTTATCGCCACGGCGACCGCGCGACACAGCTGTTGGCGGGGAATCGGCTCGATAACAGCTTGGTCTGCGAATGTGAAGCGGTCACGGCCGGTGAAGTGCGCTATGCCGTTGAGTCACTATCCGTGAACAACCTGCTGGATTTACGCCGCCGCACCCGCGTCGGCATGGGCACCTGTCAGGGCGAACTCTGCGCCTGCCGGGCTGCCGGTTTACTCAGCCGCTTTAAAGTGACGACGCCGCAACAATCCCGCGAACAACTGGTGCAATTTCTCAATGAGCGCTGGAAAGGTGTGCGCCCAATAGCTTGGGGCGACGCGCTGCGGGAGAGTGAGTTTACCCATTGGGTCTATCAGGGATTGTGTGGGTTGGATGACACCCCGTCCGTGGCCCCTGCTCAGGAGAAACACGATGAAATTTGATGTCATTATCATCGGCGGTGGGCTGGCTGGCCTGGCTTGTGGGATACGGCTGGCCGAGCAAGGCAAATACTGTGCGATTGTCAGCGCCGGCCAAAATGCACTGCACTTCTCCTCCGGCTCTTTGGATCTATTGGCAAAACTACCTGACGGGCGGGCGGTCAGCCAGCCGTTAGCGGCAATTGATGCTTTGGCTGAATTGGCCCCTGAGCACCCCTACAGCAAAATGCGCCAGGCCGGATCAGTGGGTGAATTGAGTGAATTAGCGCCACAAGCCGAAGCTCTATTACAGCGTTGCGGCCTGACACTGGTGGGCAGTGCGGCAAAAAATCACCTGCGCTTGACGCCATTAGGTGGCTGCCGGCCCACTTGGCTCAGCCCGGCGGATATTCCGGTTGCGCCACTGGAAGGGCCACTGCCATGGCGAAATGTCGCGGTTATTGGCATTGAAGGCTTCCTCGATTTTCAGCCACAGATGGTCGCCAGCGCTTTACAGGAGCAGGGCGTTGAAGCCACGGCGGATTATCTGCATTTACCGGCACTCGACCGCTTGCGCGATAACCCCAGTGAATTCCGTGCGGTGAATATCGCCCGCTTGCTGGATCTGCCGGAGAATCGGCAACCACTGGCAGATGAGCTATCGCGCCTATCATCGGATGCGGAAATGATTTTACTGCCAGCCTGTATCGGGCTGGATGAGTCCGCTCCGCTGGAGGCCCTGCGCACGGCAGTCGGCAAACCGATTCAGCTGCTACCGACACTGCCACCTTCATTACTCGGCATCCGCTTACATCAGGCGCTGCGCCAGCGCTTTCAGCAATTGGGCGGCATTATCATGCCAGGTGACGCGGTACTGCGCGCCGAACTGGTGGGTAACCGGATTACCGGGCTGTATAGCCGTAACCATGGCGATATTCCGTTGCGCGCGGCCCAAATGGTGCTCGCCAGCGGCAGCTTCTTCAGCAATGGGCTGGTCGCCACCTTCGAGCATGTTTATGAGCCGATACTGGATCTGGATATCTTATCGCTGCCGAATCGGGCTGACTGGAGCCGCAGCAATATGTTTGCCCCGCAGCCTTACCTGCAATTTGGTGTCAACACCGACAACCGGCTACGGGCGCTGCGTGGCGGTGTTGCACTGGATAATCTGCACGTGATTGGTGCGGTACTGGGGGGATACGATCCGCTACAACAGGGCTGTGGCGCGGGCGTATCACTGACTAGCGCCCTGTTCGTCGCTGAGCAGATTGTCAGCGCCATGGAGGTGACATTATGACCGGGTTGCCACAGAACAAAGAGAGCGGCACTTTTTCTCAGGATCTACCGCAGGATAAGCATTTGGCACGAGATAACAGTTTTGAAAGTTGCATTAAATGCACGGTTTGCACCACCTATTGCCCAGTGGCGAAGGTTAACCCGCTCTATCCGGGGCCGAAGCAGGCTGGCCCGGATGGTGAGCGCCTGCGCCTGAAGGATCCGGCGCTGTATGACGATGCATTGAAATATTGCACCAACTGTAAACGCTGCGAGGTTGCCTGCCCGTCGGATGTCAAAATCGGTGACATCATCCAGCGCGCGAAAGCCAATTACAGTAGCCATAAACCGAAACTGCGCGACGCGATCCTCAGTCATACCGATATCATGGGGACACTCTCGACGCCATTCGCGCCCATTATTAATGCGGTCACGGGTCTGAAACCGGTGCGGAGCTTGCTGGATAAAGCGCTGAAGATCGACCACCGCCGTGAATTACCAAAATATTCGTTTGGCACCTTTCGCCGTTGGTATCACAAACAGGCGGAGAAACAGCAGCAATATGCGGAGCAGGTCGCGTTTTTCCACGGCTGTTTTGTTAACTACAACCACCCGCAGCTGGGGAAAGATTTAGTTAGCGTATTCAACGCGATGAACATTGGCGTGCAACTGCTTAAGCGGGAGAAGTGCTGCGGTGTACCGCTGATCGCCAATGGTTTTATTGAGCAGGCGAAGAAACAGGCGCGGGTCAATCTGGAATCACTGACTGACGCGGTAATTGGGCGGGATATTCCGGTGGTCGCCACCTCCTCCAGCTGTACGTTTACGTTACGTGATGAGTATCCGCATTTGCTGGATGTCGATACTGCGCCCGTGCGCGACAGGGTGGAATTGGCCACTCGCTACCTCTACCGTTTATTGGATCAGGGGCGAGAATTACCGCTGAAACCTCTTTTTTCCTCAAAAAACAAGCCACTGCGCATCGCCTACCACACGCCATGTCACATGGAGAAAATGGGCTGGACCGCCTATACCTTGGCTTTATTGCAGCGCATTCCCAATATTGAGCTGGTGGTGCTGGATTCTCAATGTTGCGGCATAGCTGGAACTTATGGTTTTAAATCAGAGAATTACGCCACAGCTCAAGGGATCGGCGCATCGCTATTCCAGCAAATTGAGGAGAGTGGCGTCGATCTGGTGATCACCGACTGCGAAACCTGCAAATGGCAGATTGAGATGTCGACGAGCAAGAAGTGTGAGCATCCAATTACGTTACTGGCACGAGCTTTAGTCTAGGGCTATGGGGACAGAGCGCGATTGACTGCGCTCTGTTGAGGAGGGTTATTTCAACTTCAAGGTGCTGATGATGGACTCAGCTTCAGCTTGTGCTTGCTGCTGATTTTCAGCTGGCAGGGTAATTTGTAATGTCATCAAATGGTTATCGACTCTCCCCATCAACACGGATGAGTAAGCTTTCTGGCCGCCGCTGGTAATAATGCTGTCCAGCTGCTGGAAAGGTTGCCCATCGATTTTGATCGCTTTATTCGTCACCACTTGTAAATTAGCATCGCGTGCACGCTGTTGATCGGCTAAACGGCCAGTCAGCACCTCCAGCGCTTCATTCGTGTTATCGCCTAAAATCACGATCACCGCTTTATCGCCGGTTTTATTGGCGAAAACAGACATATTATTGGCTTGATTGCCCATTTTCCCACTTTGGTCCGATAAATCTGCGGGCAAACTCAACGTGACTTTACCTTCCAGCAGGCTGACCGCCTGACCCACATTTTTATCGTTGCCGCTATCACAGGCGCTGAGTCCTACAACCAGCAGGCCGACGGCGAGAAACTTGGTAATTTTATGCATGGGAGTTCCTTATTAATGCTGAGCGCGTGTCAAATACGATGACTCACCGTCATCGATAACTAATCAGTTATTAATGATCAATCACTCTATCGCACCTTATTCAGTCGCTAAAAGCAACCTATTGTTCTGTGGGCAACCAAGAGGTGGCGGTTTTAGGAGAAATCCATAAGCGCTTGTTGGTCAGCGAGGGGCAACCACAGGGGTGTGGCTGCCGGAATAGCCATTAATGTGTCGCAGAACTGACAGTCGCCAATGGTTGCTGGTTGGTCTTACGGGCAAAATATTTCAGCAATACATTAAGCATTACGCCATAAGCTGGCAGGAAGAACAACATGCAGATCAGCAACTTAAAGCTGTAATCCACCAGGGCTATCTCCACCCAGTTTGCCGCCATAAACGGATCAGTGCTGCGGTAGAACGCAATAAAGAAGAACGCCATAGTATCGCTGATATTACCGAAGAACATTGCTGCCGTCGGGGCAACCCACCAGGCACTGCGCTGACGCAGGCGGTTAAACACCTGAACATCCAGAATTTGCCCAAGCACATAGGCCATAAAACTGGCGGCTGCGATACGCGCCACGAATAGATTAAAACTGGTTAGCGCTGGGAACCCTTGCCAACTTCCCTGATAAAACAGCGCTGAAATCAGGTATGAAATCAGCAGCGCAGGCACCATCACCGACAGAATAATCCGGCGCGCCAAAGGGGCACCAAAAATCCGCACAGTCAGGTCGGTGGCTAAGAAGATAAATGGAAAGGTAAAGGCCCCCCAGGTGGTGTGAAAACCGAAGATAGCGATCGGCAATTGCACCAGGTAGTTACTGGAGGTAATGATGACGATATGGAATAGCGATAGCCATACCAACGCGGTCATCCGCTGTTGGGGAGTAAACGAAAACATAAATGTGACCTTTTTGGTTACTGGGGTGAGGGAACCCAAACAAAATGTACCGTAATTTTACGGCGCGGCGGCATGATACCCGTTTGCGCAACGAATGCAATGGTTAATTTTAACGCAAACGTTAGCACTACTTGCACCTAAAAATCGGCGGGGTAAACTATGCCACTTCATAAACGAGCGCCACTTCGTAAACGAGCACCACTTCGTAAACGAATGCGGCTTCGTCAGCCAGCTTATAAATTCCGATACTGTTGCGCAACTGCATACTGACCCACAAGAGAGCCGTCATGACCGATATTTTTGCTAATCCAGATAAAACACTTGATGCATTGGGCCTGCGCTGCCCAGAGCCGGTGATGATGGTACGTAAAACGGTTCGCCATATGGAAAATGGCCAAACACTGCTGATCATTGCTGACGACCCGGCCACCACCCGTGATATCCCCGGCTTTTGCCGCTTTATGGATCACCAGTTGCTGGCCCAAGATACCCAACAGACCCCCTATCGGTATCTGGTGCAGAAAGGGGCAAAGGTGGAGTAATTGCCCCTTTCGTCTTAGCGCTTAAACATCTCTTTTTCGCAATAACCGCAATGCGTTAGCCGTCACCAATGCGGTGGCGCCTGAATCCGCTAATACCGCCAGCCACAAGCCGGTTAAACCCAGCAACGTGGTCACCAGGAAAATCCCTTTCAGCCCGAGCGAAATCGTAATGTTCTGGCGAATATTGGCATTCGCTGCCCGCGATAACAGAATGATCTCTGCCAGCCCGGTAAGCCGGTTATGGGTCAGTGCAGCATCGGCTGTCTCCAGTGCCACATCAGTGCCACTGCCCATGGCGATACCAATACTGGCCGCTTTCATTGCTGGCGCATCATTAATGCCGTCTCCGACCATCACTGTCGGCTGAGCTTCATTTAGCGCCATCACCGCCTGCACTTTATCTGCGGGCAACAATCCGGCACGGTAATCAATTCCCAACTCACTGGCAATGGCCGCTGCCGCCCGTGGGTTATCGCCGGTTAACATTACACCCTGAATGCCCAATTTTTTCAGTGAATCAATGGCTTGCTTAGCATCGGTGCGCAGTGTGTCGCGCAGCGCCAGTAAGCCAATAAACTTCTCATCCTCCAGTACGGCGACGGCAGTTTTGCCGCTGCTTTCCAACTGATCGAGCTGCGTTTGCCACTCATCGGTCAATAACCCTGCGGGCAACTTACCGGGCGCACTGACAAGCACCGCCAGCCCATTCACGCTGCCCTCAACGCCGATACCTGCCAGCGCGCGACGCCCCTCAGCCAGCGGCAGCAGTGGGGTGTTTTGTTGTGCTCGCTGCATAATCGCGACAGCCAGCGGATGGTGCGATCCGGCTTCGACTGCGGCTGCCAAAGCCAGCAGGCGGGTTTCACTTACGCCACCGACCGGCAGAACATCGGTCACTTTCGGTTTACCCTCGGTCAGTGTGCCGGTTTTGTCGAAAGCCACGGTTTGAATGCGCCCAAGTTGTTCCAGTGCCGCGCCGCCTTTGATTAGTGCACCGCGTCGCGTCGCCGCCGCCAGTGCGGAGGTAATGGCCGCTGGAGTCGAGATCACCAGTGCGCACGGACAACCAATTAGCAGCAATGTCAGGCCGCGATAAATCCAACTTTCCCAAGGTTCGGCGAAAGCCAACGGCGGCACCAGCATCACCAGCACCGAGAGCAGCATAATCGCAGGGGTATAAATACGGCTGAAACGGTCAATAAAGCGCTCAATGGGGGCACGACGTTCTTCTGCTAATTCAATAAGTTGCAGTATTCTGTCAATGGCGTTATTACCCGGCTCTGAAATCACCCGCATCTCGGTGGCGCGATCGACGGATAAGCATCCCGCCGCGACTTTTTCGCCTTGCTGCCGCTCAACAGGGATTGACTCTCCGGTGAGGGCGCTCTCATCAAAGCTGGCGAACGGGGTCATTAATTCGGCATCCGCGGGCAGGCGGCCTCCCGGTGCAATTTCGATGATATCGCCGGGACGTAAACTGGCGACCGGAACTGAGATACGCTCACCATTTTTCAATAACAGCGCCTCTTCTGGCACCAGCGCCATCAGCGCTTTCACCCCACGACGGGCACGATTTGCGGCATAGGACTCCAGCAATTCGCCGATCATAAACAGCAACAATACCATCGCCGCTTCAGCAGTTGCGCCGATAAACATCGCCCCGATTGCCGCGACACTCATCAAGGTTTCAATGGCAAAAGGTGTACCTGAGCGGATGAGCTTCCAGGCTTTGGTTGTCACGGGAATCAGCCCAACAATGGTGGTCGCGGCGAAGGCGAACTCAGCCAGTTCGGTGCTGAATAGAGAGATTCCCCAACTGATCAACATCAATAGGGTTAATAGTGCTATTGGCAGGTATTCACGAAAGCGTGATTCGGGCGCTTCAACCTGATTTTCGGCAGATAATTGGGTATCAATCAGGATGAACCCAGCCTGCCTGACCGCCTGCTGGACTTGCAGACGAATATCCGTGCTGGCATCCACCACCAGTTTTTCCGTGGCAAACAGCACTTTTACATTTTCAATTTCAACCTGACTACTGACGGCATTCTCAATTTTTCGAGCGCAGCTTGGGCAGTCCATCCCTTTGATTTGCCAGCTAAAGCGCTGGCTCCCCGCAGGCATCGCTGCCGCAAGTATGTCGCTTTCGTCATCACCTTCATCTGCATGGATCTGACTACAGCAATCTCCATCCTTATGTGAGTGCTCACTCACTGATTTTACCGTGTCATTGCTGGTATTGGTTGTGTGTTGACTGCTGCAACCGGCCTGCTTTTTGGCATGAGAATGACCACAGCCACAGCTGCCCTGTGTCTCAGTTGAGTGCTTATGTTCAGAATGTGAATGCATAGTAGTGACCCCTAAACAGGATTTGGTAGATAACGGCACTCTACACCTTGGAGTTAACTCTAGAGTCAAGAGGGCAAATGAGAATAATTGCTAAAAAGGTTTTTTGATATCAGAAAGGACACGACTAAGGGGAACGCATCCTGCGCTTAAGGTTTTAGCTCCCTCCCTGGAGCCATGAGTCACATCAATCAGCTAAATAATGTGTTGCTGCACTACTTATTTACTCAATTACTTATGTACTCAATTACAAATAGAGCGATCTGACAATCAGGAAGTGCCCGACAAAATAGCATCCCGCGACGATGGCATCTGAAGCCCGGAAAGAGAAACGATAGCGGTTCAGCAGCCAAATACTGTGTGAAATCAGCAATAAAACCGTCCCTGCCAGCAATGAGAAGCTCAGGTCTGTGCTGCGGGCAAAGTATTGCTCACCAGCCATCCATACCATCAATAAAGTCATGCCCACGAATGCCACAATGGGCCAGCGCATCTCTTCCAACTTGGTCCAGATAGTGGCTAACAGCAACACGCCGACAATGATCAAAACTAAAGGCAGCGGCCAAAACAACGTGAAAGTCATCTGGCTGGCAAAGCTGACGGTGTACAGCAAATGAGAGAGGAAAAATGCCCCTAGCGCATAAAGTAAGCGCTCACTGGGTAGCAATAATAAGGCATCAGCAGCCAGGGTTGCCAGCAAACCTAATACAATCAGATACCCCATAGGGCCAAGAATTGGCGCTTGCCAGGCAAGTAAGAGTAACAGCAACAGAGTAACGGGTTTGAATACCCAACGCTGCCAGCGTGGGCCACGATAAGTAGCATCGACAAACAACCAACCAGAAAAGAATACGGCAAGGAATGGCCAGCTCATTATTTATCCTTTTTTCTATGCAGGTTTCAGCGAGATACCTGGGTTGTAATAAAAAAGCGCAACACCAATAACTTTGGGTATATACACTGAATAAGTGTAAAGGATGGAGGAGCAGAGTGATAGCGACACGAGAGTGATTTGAATGTTTTATAACACTAAATGCGCGGCAGTGCGCATAATCTGATTTAGCGGCAGAATCAACCGGCGCAGCTCTTGGTCTTGTTTGGCCCACATGTTATGTTAACGCCGATTTCCTTTCGCTAAATCAAGGGATAGAGGCAGATAACGTCATGACCAATGAACAGTTACTTTATCGTATTCAGTTTATAAATAACGGTAAGAATTATCAGCTCTATGTCCGCGAGGTAGGGCCTAGTAACCTCTTTGGATTTATTGAAATTGCTGATTTTGTCTTTGATAGCCAATCAACATTGCTGGTCGACCCCTCAACAGAAAAGCTGAAGACCGAGTTTTCAGGTGTTAACCGCAGCTATGTTCCCCTGCATTCAGTCATTCGCATTGATGCCGTGACAGAAAAGGGTAGCGCCCGCATCTCTGAATTGGGCAATAACGTGATGAGTTTCCCTTATTTACCAGGCAATAAGCCTTAATACTGGGTCATAAAGCTAAATCGGGTCATAAACCCAACTACCGCTATTGGGTGTGATTTTAAGGTCAAACCTTATGAGTAAACCGCCGTTATTATTGATTGCCGTGGTGGTATTGATCGTTGTACTGGCGACTCGTCAGTACTGGCAGAAAAAACGGCAGGATGCAGAAAATGACCGCGCGCCTGTGCGCAGCTTGCAAGTTGAAGTTGCTGAAAAGCGGGAGGTCTTGGCCCCTAATCGCCGCTCGCGTCAGCGCGAAGAGATTGTCGCCGAAGAAAAGCGCTATGAAGTCTATTTCCAACCACTTTTTAGTGGAATGGAAGTGAAAAATAACAGTAAAATCAAAATGATATTGCCACAGCAGGAGTATAACCGCATAGAGCAAGGCGCACAGGGAACATTGCGTTTACAAGGCACCCGCTATATTGGTTTTACCTCCAATTCGGCGGCCAAATAAGCCGTTGCCGCCATAACCGTTTAGAAATGGCAGCTTAGGTAATAGCTTCGCGGCAGAAGCTCTATTTTTTAGGCAGTGGTGGCTGTTTCTTTTGCCAGGCCAGTAATTCAAACACCCCGAAGACAAAAATCTTAAATTGTTGTAAGCCACTGATCGGTTGATCTTTTGGTTGGGTGGATTTGAGCAAGACCAGTTGCAGACCATGCATCAAAACCATAAATATCATGGCAACATTAATAAAATATCTTAAAGGTGTAGGGAACGGTTGGAACAGATTCAGCAGCAAGAAGAACCACACTCCTAACATCAATAATCGGCCGAGATTAATCCACATGGTGTTGCTCCTGTTCTTCAACTGGTTCACCATCTTGGTGCGCCATTTTACGGCGAATATAGAGGCGATAGGCCACCTGCCCGGCAACCTTCTCGCGATGCAACTGCCAACTGGCAGGGAGGTCGGTGGTGGCACTCTCGGCTTCGGCTTCGACATAAATCCAGGCATCGGCAGTCAGCCAGTTAAATTGCTCTAGTAACTTGATGGTTTCAGCTAACAAACCTTTACGGAACGGAGGATCAAGGAATACCAGATCAAAGGGTTGTCCCGGTTGAGCTAACCACTGTAAAGCGTTGGTATTCACAACTTGCCCATTATCGGCGCTCAAGAGAGTCAAATTATTGCTCAGTTGTTTAGCGACATGCCGATCGGCTTCCAGCAATACGGCTTCGCCAGCTTGGCGGGATAGTGCTTCCAGCCCTAAGGCTCCGCTACCCGCAAAGCAATCCAGGCAGCGAACGCCCTGAATCATGGGAGCCAGCCAGTTAAACAGTGTCTCCCTGACCCGATCCGTTGTCGGGCGCAGTCCAGGGCTATTTGGCACCGGCAATTTACGCCCTCGCCATTTGCCACCAATAATCCGGATCTGCCCTGCGGACTGTTGTGGTGCTTGTTTTTCTTTTGCTATTGGTCGCTTTGCCATAGATCGCTTTACTTGAAAATAGGCCAGTATTGCAGCACTGAATAAAAGAGTTAGCGTCTATTCTACCTATAGCTCCCTCGAGGGGGAAACGTTAAACTTTTGTTGATTGAATTCACACTAGAAAGCAGCATTGTGCGCGTGTTGCTGTTCAGGGGAAAGTGATAGACTTGCGAACTATTATCTTATTTATGCAAACCCAAAGTAATTAGAGTCCAAAATGGCAAAAGAAAAAAAACGTGGATTTTTTTCCTGGCTGGGTCTTGGCCGTCAGAGTGAAGAACAAACAGCAGAGCCATTGGCTACTGAGAAAGAAGGTGTTGCTGAGCAAGCTGAAGAGCAAGTTAGCAGCGAAAAACAGGCTGAAGTTGCATCTGAAGTGATATCTGAAAGTCAGTCTGCTGATGCCGATGGGCATGAACAACCGGCTGAACACTCTGCGGTAACACCAGGTGAGTGGGATAGTGCTGCTATCAGTGAAGCTGCCGCTGAAATTCTGCCAGAGGTGGATGCTGAACCTACCGCTCAGGTCGTCGACGAACCGCTCAATTTATCTTCAGAACCCGAGTATTTACAGCATCATTTCTCTCAATCTCAAAGTGATGATAACAGTGCTGATGAATGGGATGAAGGTACTGTCAGTGCGCCAGAACTGCCGATAACGGAAGAGAGCATTGCTATCGAGACACCGGCACCACAAGCCATTGTGGAAGAGCCATTGGTCGAGCTTCTCGAGCAAACGGTGGTCGTTGCAGAAGATGCTGCCGTTGACGACGAAATTGAACCGGAAGAAGTGCTTGAAGAGGTCACTGCTCCAGTCGCGGCGCAAGAACAAGAGCGGCCAACCAAAGAGGGCTTCTTCGCGCGGTTAAAACGCAGCTTACTCAAAACCAAGCAGAACCTCGGTTCTGGTTTTATGGGGCTGTTCAGCGGTAAAAAAATCGACGACGATCTGTTTGAAGAGTTAGAAGAACAACTCCTGATCGCCGATGTTGGTGTTGAAACCACCCGCAAAATCATCACCTCATTGACTGAACATGCTAGCCGTAAGCAGCTAAAAGATGCGGAGGCGTTATATAGCAAGCTCAAAGAGGAGATGTCCGAAATTCTGTCCACAGTAGACAAACCACTGGATGTTAGTGGTAAAAACCCATTTGTTATTTTAATGGTTGGCGTTAATGGCGTGGGCAAAACGACTACCATCGGTAAACTGGCGCGTCAATTCCAGGCTGAGGGTAAATCCGTTATGCTGGCTGCGGGTGATACTTTCCGCGCAGCTGCGGTAGAACAGCTGCAAGTTTGGGGTGAACGCAACAAAATTGCCGTGGTGGCTCAACATACCGGTGCGGACTCCGCCTCGGTGATTTTCGATGCCATTCAAGCGGCTAAAGCCCGTGGTATTGATGTGTTGCTGGCCGATACTGCCGGGCGTTTGCAAAATAAAGCCCACCTGATGGAGGAGCTGAAGAAGATTGTCCGGGTGATGAAAAAACTGGACGGCGATGCCCCCCATGAGGTTATGCTGACGTTAGATGCCAGTACCGGACAAAATGCGGTGAGTCAGGCGAAACTCTTTAATGAAGCCGTGGGTCTGACCGGGATTACTCTGACTAAACTGGATGGTACCGCCAAAGGCGGGGTGATTTTCGCCATCGCAGATCAGTTCGGTATCCCAATCCGTTATATCGGTGTTGGGGAAGGCATAGAAGATTTACGGCCATTCAAGGCTGACGATTTTATTGAGGCTCTTTTTGCCCGAGAGGATTAATACGGATGATTCGCTTTGAACAGGTCAGTAAAGCTTATCTAGGCGGACGACAGGCGTTGCAAGGAGTAGATTTTCATCTGCGACCAGCGGAAATGGCGTTTCTCACCGGCCATTCTGGCGCAGGGAAAAGTACGCTGCTGAAACTGATTTGTGGTATCGAGCGCCCCAGTGCCGGCCATATTTGGTTTGGTGGTCACGATATCAGCCGCTTGAAAAACCGCGAAGTTCCATTCCTGCGTCGCCAGATCGGCATGATCTTCCAAGATCACCATCTGCTGCTGGACAGGACGGTATACGACAACGTAGCCATGCCATTGATTATCGCCGGTGCCAGCACTGAAGATATTCGCCGGCGCGTATCAGCGGCGCTAGATAAAGTGGGGCTGCTGGATAAGGCGAAGAACTTTCCGATTCAGCTTTCTGGTGGTGAACAGCAGCGCGTTGGCATTGCCCGAGCAGTGGTGAACAAACCCGCGGTATTACTGGCAGATGAGCCCACCGGTAATCTGGATGACGCGTTATCCGAAGGTATTTTGCGCTTATTTGAAGAATTTAACCGTGTGGGCGTTACCGTCTTGATGGCAACCCACGATACGTCGTTGATTGCCCGGCGGCGCTACCCGATTCTGACGCTAAGTCAGGGGCGAATGTCAGGAGCGCACCATGGCGAATAGTGCACAGAAAGCTAAAACCAGAGCGCTGAAAGGCGGTTGGCGTGAACAGTGGCGCTATTCGTGGGTCAATGCGATCGCCGATATGATGCGCCAACCACTGGCAACTCTCTTAACGGTGATGGTGATTGCTATCTCACTGACACTGCCAAGTGTCTGCTATATCGTGTGGAAGAACGTCAGTCAGGCGGCAGACCAGTGGTATCCAACCCCGCAACTGACAGTTTATCTGGATAAAGCTCTGGATGATAACGCGGCGGAAAATGTGGTCACCACACTGAAAGCAGAAGCCGGCGTCGAGAAGGTCAATTATCTATCGCGGGAAGAAGCGATGGGTGAGTTTCGCAACTGGTCCGGTTTTGGTGGTGCGCTGGATATGCTGGAAGAGAACCCGCTGCCCGCTGTTGCTATCATCACACCCAAGTTGGATTTCCAAAGCTCTGGAACACTGGATACCTTGCGAGACCGCGTCAGTAAAGTGGAGGGGGTCGCTGAAGTCCGCATGGACGACAGCTGGTTTGCCCGTCTGGCCGCTCTCACGGGCTTGGTTGGGCAGGTGGCGGCCATAATTGGCGTGTTGATGGTGGTTGCCGTGTTCTTGGTGATTGGTAACAGTGTGCGTTTGAGCATTTTCAGCCGTCGCGATACTATCAATGTCATGAAGCTGATTGGTGCTACTGATGGATTCATCCTACGGCCGTTCCTGAATGGTGGTGCGATGCTGGGCTTCGGTGGTGCGGTTCTGTCGCTGCTGCTCTCTGAAGCGCTGGTTTGGAAGCTCGGATCAGTGGTTACACAGGTAGCGACGGTGTTCGGCACCAGCTTTACACTGCATGGCCTAAGCTGGGATGAGTGCCTGCTATTGGTCTTGATCTCCGCCATGATTGGCTGGATCGCCGCCTGGCTGGCGACGGTGCAACATTTACGCCGATTTACACCGCAGTAAAGAATGTTTGTTATACTCTTTCCCTGCGGTGTTTAGTTAAAGCAGGGAGAGAGGCGCTGTTTACCCGTGAATTCCATCGACGTTTTCTGCTATGTATTGCAAATTATTGACTACGATCCGCTGCAAAAAATGTGATCCAGCATGAACTTTTTTGGCAATACTCGGTCGAAAAGCACAGTGAAATGATAAGGTGCCCAGCGCTTGAATCTGTCTAAGCAGATGCTAAAATATCGGCGCTGAGAGAAATCTGCACTTACTAGCCAATGCAATGAGAGGGTTTTGAATGACCAAAGAAATGCAAACTTTAGCCTTAGTACCCCAAGGTAGTCTGGAAGCCTATATTCGGGCTGCCAACGCCTATCCAATGCTGACAGCAGAGGAAGAACGGGAGCTGGCTGAACGGCTGCATTACCAGGGCGATCTGGGAGCGGCTAAACAGCTTATCCTGTCTCACCTGCGCTTTGTCGCTCATGTTGCCCGTAATTATTCTGGGTATGGTTTGCCACAGGCTGACCTTATCCAAGAAGGTAATATTGGCTTGATGAAAGCAGTTCGCCGCTTCAACCCTGAAGTTGGGGTGCGTCTGGTCTCCTTCGCGGTACACTGGATCAAAGCAGAAATTCACGAATATGTTCTGCGTAACTGGCGGATTGTTAAAGTCGCGACCACTAAAGCTCAGCGTAAGCTGTTCTTTAATCTGCGTAAAACTAAGCAGCGTCTGGGCTGGTTTAACCAGGATGAAGTCGAGTTGGTTGCCAAAGAGCTGGGTGTGACCAGTAAAGACGTTCGCGAGATGGAATCACGTATGTCCGCACAGGATATGACTTTCGATCCATCTCCAGATGACGAAGCACGTGATGGTCAATCTATGGCCCCAGTCCTGTATTTGCAGGATAAAACTTCTGATTTTGCCGATGGCATTGAAGAGGATAACTGGGATAACCACGCAGCAGACAAACTGGCTTATGCGTTGGAAGGTTTGGACGAGCGGAGCCAGCATATTATCCGTGCCCGTTGGCTGGATGATGACAACAAGTCTACGTTGCAGGAGTTGGCCGATCAGTACGGTGTATCCGCTGAGCGTGTTCGGCAGCTTGAAAAAAATGCGATGAAAAAATTACGTATGGCAATTGAAGCCTGATAGGGCGATTCAGCGATTGTGATACCACAGAAAGGGCGATATTAATATCGCCCTTTTGCTTTTCTGGCACTCAAGGCTGATCTGGTTAACCTGGTTTGAAATCGTACAAAGCCGCAGAGTTAATTACTCATCAAACTGATGGCAAATCCCGATGATTCGACCTGGAACGGTGAGGGCTGGTGGAAGAGTAAAATGTCGCACCAAGGCGGAGAGGTTCGAGCCTCCAAGGATGGATTTACGGCGTCTTTACGATCTGCCTGTTCTCCCCGCCACTGGCATTTTTCGTTAATAACTCCACCTCTAATGATTGCTGCAAGTTATCGCTGCCAGCCCTGCGTGCTACGACTAAAACCACAGGCGTGCATAAAACCCGCTATGGCCGCGCGATTCTCGGCTGTGACCTGCTCATCACCCAGCGCCCAGTGCTGAACGGCCGGCAGCTGACGCAATGTTTCTTCAATCAGATATAACCCCACGCCACGCCGACGCGTCACTTCTCTGACACACAAATCCTGAAGCCTGGCATTTTGACCATTCACAACAACTTTCACCGCACCTAACAGGCGCTCATTAAAGCGCGCAGCAAAGAGCGGATTACCGTCGATAATCCATTGTTGCCAGCTGGTTTGCTGCTGCTCAGGCCAAATCTTCGCTAAATCGATAAAATCTTGATGAGTCAGAGCTGTTAATCGTTCAATAGTCAGTTTCATCGCCAAAAGACCATAAAAAAGTAAAGGGAATTATGCTGTGGTTTATTGTACTAGATCACAGACCAGAGCGTTGTGTAAGTTTTTCTGTACGTGCTTGGGGGAAAATGTTTTTTCGATACTGCATTTTCCGAGTTTTAACTGAGTAAATGGTCACGCAACCAGCATAACCCACTATCATTTGAGTAAAACCCATTCAATTTAATCCTAATTTTATGCTGTTTACACCGCTTGTTTCTGCTTGTCTGAGTTGATTTACAGCATAAAACTCCTGTTTAATAACATGAAAAATAAAGTCTTATTAGAAAAAAGCATCACTTTTGAGACTAAATCATTATTACATATGAATAAAACGTAGCGGCACGATAAAACGTTAAGACCAACACAACAAGCACGTTCACAATGACAGATGGGGAATTCGCGGATGAAATTAACAAAAGGTAAAGTGTTGCTGGCTGGGTGTATCGCGATGGCGATGAGCCACTCTGTACTGGCGAAAGACATTAAAGTTGCCATTGTTGGCGCGATGTCCGGCCCGGTAGCCCAATATGGTGACATGGAATTTACCGGTGCACGTCAGGCTATTGCTGATATCAATGCCAAAGGTGGAATTAAAGGCGATAAACTGGTCGGTGTGGAATACGATGATGCCTGCGACCCGAAACAAGCCGTTGCTGTTGCCAACAAAGTCATTAATGACGGTATCCGCTACGTTATTGGTCATCTTTGCTCTTCTTCGACTCAGCCTGCATCAGACATTTATGAAGATGAAGGCGTGATTATGATCACCCCTGCCGCGACAAATGCTGATCTAACCACCCGTGGTTATAAAATGATTATGCGCACCACGGGTCTGGATTCTGATCAAGGCCCAACTGCCGCTAAATATATTCTTGAGACCATCAAACCTAAACGTATCGCAGTTGTGCACGATAAGCAGCAATACGGTGAAGGTCTGGCGCGTTCCGTGCGTGATAGCCTGAAAAAACAGGGTACAGAACCTGTGCTGTTTGAAGGGGTGACCGCCGGTGATAAAGATTTCTCAACTCTGGTTGCTCGTCTGAAGAAAGAGAATGTCGATTTCGTCTACTTCGGTGGTTACTACCCGGAGATGGGGCAAATTCTGCGTCAGGCTAAGCAAGCCGGTCTGACCGCCCGCTTCATGGGGCCAGAGGGCGTGGGTAACTCCTCACTGTCCAACATCGCCGGTGATGCGTCCGAAGGTATGCTGGTGACATTACCGAAACGTTATGATCAAGTGCCGACAAACCAACCTATCGTTGATGCACTGAAAGCGAAGAAGCTGGACCCAACTGGCCCATTCGTCTGGACCACCTATGCCGCATTGCAATCGCTGACTACGGCGATGGAGCGCACTGGTAGCCAGGAACCCGCTGATTTGGTCAAAGATCTGAAAACCGGCAAGCCGGTCGAAACAGTGATGGGGCCATTGAGCTGGGATGATAAAGGTGATTTGAAAGGGTTTGAGTTCGGTATTTTTGAATGGCACGCGGATGGCTCATCTACCGCAGTCAAATAACAATAATATTAGAAACATCAAGTTGTAGGGTTGCTCCCGCAGCAACCCGGCCCCTTTTACCCGTTGCATTCCCCCCAGGTTTCGGGGGGATTTTCCTCTCTGCACACAGTAGATTAGGTGCAATTGGCTAGGGCAGCCAGGCAAGTGAATCAAAGGGTTAGGGTATGTCAGAGCAGTTTCTGTATTTTCTGCAACAAATGTTCAATGGCGTGACGTTGGGCAGCACCTATGCGCTGATCGCCATCGGTTACACCATGGTGTACGGCATTATTGGCATGATCAACTTTGCTCATGGCGAAGTGTATATGATCAGCAGCTACGTCTCATTTATCGTGATAGCCGCATTAATGATGATGGGGATTGATGCCAGCTGGTTATTGATTGGCTGTGCTTTCCTGGTCTCAATTGTGATCGCCAGTGCTTATGGCTGGAGTATCGAACGGGTGGCATATAAGCCGGTTCGTAGCTCTAAGCGTTTGATTGCACTGATTTCTGCAATTGGGATGTCTATCTTCCTGCAAAACTACGTCAGCCTAACGCAAGGCTCCCGGGATCTGGCGCTACCGAGTTTGGTGACCGGCCAGTGGACCTTGGCTGAAACCAATGGTTTCGCCGCCACTATCAGCACCATGCAACTGACGATCTGGATAGTCACCTTCCTCGCCATGTTGGCGCTGACACTCTTTATCCGCTACTCCCGGATGGGCCGCGCGTGCCGCGCCTGTGCTGAAGATTTGAAAATGGCTAGTCTGCTGGGCATTAATACGGATCGAGTCATCTCACTGACCTTCGTGATCGGGGCATTGATGGCGGCAGTTGCGGGCGTATTGCTCGGCCAATTCTATGGCGTGATCAACCCATACATCGGCTTTATGGCTGGCATGAAGGCATTCACTGCGGCAGTATTGGGCGGCATCGGCAGTATTCCAGGCGCGATGATCGGCGGCTTGATTCTGGGGGTTGCGGAAGCACTGACCTCTGCTTATCTCAGCACCGAATACAAAGATGCTGTTTCATTCGCATTGCTGATTGTGGTGCTGTTAGTCATGCCGACTGGGATATTAGGCCGTCCGGAGGTTGAAAAGGTATGAAACAGCTCAACTTCGTCAACGCCATTATCTCCAGTTTCGTCCTGCTGGTTCTCGCCTCGTTTGTTATGGGGCTACAGTTGCAGCTAGATGGCACCAAACTGATCGTGCAAGGTGCCTCGGAAGTCCGCTGGCTGTGGATTGGCGCGGCATGTATCGTGGTGTTTTTCTTCCAGTTGGTGCGCCCGGTTATCCAACAGGGCATCAAGAAAATCTCTGGCCCCGCCTGGGTACTGCCCAGTTTTGACGGCACCACGCCTCGGCAGAAATTATTCGCCACCGCGATTATTATCGCCGCAATTGCCTGGCCGTTTTTGGTCTCCCGAGGTTCAGTTGATATTGCAACCCTGACGCTAATTTATGTCATGCTGGGGCTGGGATTGAATGTCGTGGTGGGCTTATCTGGCCTGCTGGTGCTGGGCTACGGTGGGTTTTATGCCATCGGTGCATACACTTACGCGCTGTTGAATCACTATTACGGTTTAGGCTTCTGGGAAAGTTTGCCGCTGGCTGGGATTGTCGCGGCGCTCTCCGGTTTCTTGCTGGGCTTCCCCGTCCTGCGCCTACGTGGGGATTACCTGGCGATCGTAACACTCGGTTTCGGTGAAATTGTGCGTATTTTGCTGCTCAACAATACCGAAATCACTGGTGGCCCGAATGGCATTAGCCAAATTCCTAAACCGACACTGTTTGGTCTGGAGTTTAGCCGCACCGCAAAAGATGGCGGCTGGGATACCTTCCATAACTTCTTTGGCCTGACATATGACCCAAGCGATCGCATCATTTTCCTGTATATGGTGGCACTGCTGTTGGTGATTTTGACCCTGTTTGTGATTAACCGATTGCTGCGTATGCCGCTAGGCCGGGCATGGGAAGCGCTGCGCGAGGATGAAATTGCCTGCCGTTCACTGGGCCTTAGCCCAACCAAAATCAAGCTAACGGCGTTTACCATCAGTGCGGCCTTTGCCGGTTTTGCCGGTACGCTGTTTGCTGCCCGACAAGGTTTTGTCAGCCCAGAGTCTTTTACCTTTGTTGAATCGGCTTTCGTGCTGGCGATAGTGGTCTTAGGGGGGATGGGTTCACAGTTCGCGGTCATTCTGGCGGCGGTAATACTGGTGGTTTCGCGCGAGTTAATGCGTGATCTCAATGCCTACAGCATGTTGCTGTTGGGGGCATTGATGGTATTGATGATGATTTGGCGACCGCAGGGCCTGTTGCCAATGAAACGGCCACAACTGAAGCTGAAAGTAGCCGAAATCAACGCTAAACAGGGGGAGAAAGCATGAGTACGCAACCTTTGTTAGCCGTTGAAGGGCTGTCGATGCGTTTTGGTGGATTACTGGCGGTCAACAATGTGGGATTGACCCTTAATCAGGGGGAGATTGTCTCACTGATTGGCCCTAACGGGGCGGGAAAAACCACCATTTTTAACTGCCTGACTGGATTTTACCGCCCAACTGGCGGCACCATTAAGTTACGTGATCGCCATCTGGAAGGGCTACCCGGCCAGATGATTGCCCGCATGGGCGTGATTCGTACCTTCCAGCACGTGCGTTTGTTCCGCGAAATGACTGTCGTAGAGAACTTGCTGGTGGCACAACATCAGCATCTTAAAAGTGGTGTTTTTGCCGGTTTGCTGAAGACGCCGGGCTTTCGTCGCGCAGAAGCTGATGCCCTGGAACGTGCCGCAACCTGGCTGGAGCGTGTCGGCTTATTAGAGCTGGCAAACCGACAGGCAGGGAATTTAGCCTATGGTCAGCAACGGCGTCTGGAAATTGCCCGCTGCATGGTGACCCGGCCCGAACTATTGATGCTCGACGAACCTGCGGCAGGTCTGAACCCGAAAGAGACTGATGAACTGAATCAGTTGATTATGGAGCTACGAAGCCAGCATCAGGTTTCAGTTTTGTTAATTGAGCATGATATGAAACTGGTGATGGGTATCTCTGACCGCATTTATGTGGTGAATCAGGGAACGCCGTTGGCACAAGGCACTCCCGCTGAAATCCGTGATAACCCGGATGTGATTCGGGCCTATTTGGGTGAGTAACCTTATGTTGAGTAAATGGAAAGCGGGCGAGGCATAAACATAACATGTTGTCATTTAATCAAGTTTCAGCCCATTACGGCAAAATTCAGGCGCTGCATCAGGTTAGTTTACATATTCAACAGGGCGAAATTGTTACGCTGATTGGGGCCAATGGTGCGGGTAAAACGACATTGTTGGGAACATTATGCGGCGAGCCGCGCGCCACTGAAGGCAGCATCGTTTTTGGTGAGCAGGATATTACTGACTGGCAGACGGCTCGCATTATGCGCGAGGCAATTGCGATTGTACCTGAAGGCCGCCGGGTGTTTTCGCGCATGACGGTTGAAGAGAATCTGGCGATGGGCGGCTTCTTTGCTGATCGCCAGCAATATCAGCAGCGCATTGAGCGCGTTTACGACTTGTTTCCACGGTTGTTTGAGCGGCGTATTCAGCGGGCAGGGACGATGTCCGGTGGTGAGCAGCAGATGCTGGCGATAGGCCGTGCATTGATGAGTCAACCTAAGTTACTGCTTTTAGATGAGCCGTCACTGGGGCTGGCGCCGATTATTATCCTGCAAATATTTGATACTATTCAACAGCTAAGAGAAGAGGGAATGACCATCTTCTTAGTTGAGCAGAATGCGAATCAGGCGCTGAAATTGGCTGATCGTGGTTATGTACTGGAGAATGGGCGTATTGTTCTGGAAGATACAGGGGCTGCTTTACTGGCGAATGAAGCTGTGCGTTCAGCTTATCTGGGGGGTTAAGCAGCCATAGCTATTACGCAGGATTCTCTTTTAAGGCCCGGTAACGGGCCTTTTTATGGTGAAAATATAACATTATCAATGGGCTAATCAGTATCATGCCTCAGGGGTGATCGTAAAATTCAGTGTGTCGCTATAACTACCTTTATCAGTAGTTTCAGTGCTATAAACCTCAATTCTAGGTGACCAACATGCCTCATTTTTGTGTCGTGCTAACTCAACCCAATTTCCTTGCTCAGGTAGAACGACGATGTCCTCTTGATAGTCATTGCCATCTAGAAATATCTTGTAGTTAATAACGTTATTGCCGGATTTTTCAATTAATTTAAAATGTTGACCGTCTGCAGATAACCCATTTGTATTGTCGACGCTAATCACATAACCATCATCATTTATCCCCATCCCTCGGTAGCTGATACATAAGCGATTGGCCTCTGGATGTTTCAGTGGAGCCTCTAAGCCGCGAGCTTTCCTATCGAGCAACGTATCCAGATCAATGGGCTTTAATTCCCATGTTGCTGATTTTAAAATAAACTTAGGGGGAATTTTCAACGCATCTGGTGGTGAACTTGGATCAAAGTCTTTGCACTGATTGCCTAATGGGTTAAAAGAAACACCCTTTGGATCAACAACAAGTAATTGAGCATGGTCATCAATAGATTCAAGAAGGCCAATAGTTACGCCGACTCTTACAGCGGCAAGAGAGCGAATAATATGAGAGGGAACTACAAATGAGACATTATAGAATGCCGTCCCAGTAATAGTTTTAGAGTCAAGTACCCATTCATTATTGGGAAGGGGCGATACTATGCCGTTGCCATTAATAGATAAATTACTGATAGTGGCTGGATAATATGAACTTAATTTATCACCATCCTTATCATAAAGATGGAATGATAATAATGGGTGCAGATCATCAGAATCCTCAGTTTTTTCAGATAAATCATCTACCACATTTGCCCGAAAAGAGACTTCTACGCTGTCATCATCTAATAGTTTTATTGAGCAATTAGCATAGTCTTTGACGAACTCAGGCGCTGCCATCACGGCGGGAGACAGTATTAATAGCAATAGCCCCATAAATAAGTGTTTATTGATTATATTCACTTGGTATATCTCCATAACTGTCAGCTGTTTATTTCGAAGATTAATGTTAGCTGCCCTTGATATTTTCCAGCAGTATCTTGCCCATCAGGTGCCAGGGCCGAAATATGTAATAGATAATCGGCACTATTCTGGCTGGTTGTACCTTTGTCGACAGTAAATTTTTGTGGAATAGCGGCTAACGGCTGTAGATGGCCAGCCCTGCCCCACTTCACCTCGGCTGGCAGGAACGCCAATGCTACTGAATGTGCAGCACTGGTTTCGCGGGTGAGTATTAATGGCGTCTTAACCGAAATAGTGAAACTCTCTGCCTGTCGAAGTTTTACCCTCACTGGCACTTCTGCCTGAAAAAGAGACCGATTTTCTGGGGTATTCTCCAGCTTAATGTTGCTATACCAACCACCGCCTGTCGGATTTTCGATCTCAATTCTTTCTGGTGCAGTGACATCTAATTTGACATCAATACTTCCTAGCGGAATCGGAGCTGTCGCTGAAGCTACCTGACAGAGAAGTAATAATGATATGGCGACTATTGTGATAATTTTCATAACGCTCCTTGTCTTTAATCGACAGTGCATCTCAAGCTAAAGGTTTTATCCTCAATCATTCCCTGTATATCTCTGGCTGCCAGTTGCCGACGTTGCTCGGGATAGAGATTAAAATCTTTGATATCCTGGCCTTGGGCTATTAGTTGGTGCCACCGCAGACGGGTATTACCGATATTTTGTAACTCTATCCCCCCGTTGACACAGCGGTGCTCCCACTGGTGCTGCGATGATGCTGGCAAATGCCTGATCAACCCCATATAACTTAATTGCACACCTAATACCGCCCCATGACCGCCCTTAACCCGCAGGTTTTTTTCAGGGGCCACTGATAACCGATAGACCTGCTCTTTCTCCGGCGCTTGTAGCGCTTTCAGGAGTACTCTTCCGCTCTGCTTGGGGCCGAGAGTCAGTTTGGCTGGAACGGCAAACAGTGACGGCTGCAGTTGTTCCCCAACTGCGGTCAATGATTCTTGCTCGGGTGATACACCGGGGTTATTGACTTGATATAGCTGGACCGTGATGTATTCGGTCATTGAGCTGCGATTGATAACATTTACCACAGCATTGGCCTGTCGCATCTCCAACACATGTGGCTGAATATCAATGGCGCCAAATGCACTGAGCGGTAGCAAACTAACCGCAATTAAGAGTAAAAGGTTCATTATCTACCTTCCCGCTAAGCTGTTTGACTGGCAAGGTGATCGGCGTGCCAGGGTATAGATTCAGGCTGTCAGCCAGTTTGGAGTCATTGGGTGATTTGAGTTGTTCAAACTTACTGTGGACGCTACCTGTGGAACTCAGCATCAAACGGTTGTCGGGCATACATTGATGCTGCCAATGGCGAGTTTGTGCCGCTAGAGGTGGAACATGGTGAATCAGCACCCCATAACCAATACTGATAGTCATAGGCGCGTGAATTTTACTTTTATCGGCTTTGTTCACAACGGCTTTGGTCTCGACTATCGGATCGATATATAGACGATAGAGTGTTTCTTGCGTTGGCGATTTTAGCGGTAATAACTTGATATCCCGCTTCTGTTTCGGCCCTAATGTAATTCGGTTAGGGTTAAAAATCATTTCAGGCTGAGGAATATCACTAATCAGGGTTTTTTTCTCTGGATTGATACCTGGGTTATCGACCCGTTGCAGTGAGATATCTAAATAGAGTGGCTTATCACCGCTGTTATAGACTTGTATCGTGCGGTGTTGATCCAGTGCATTAACCGTAGTTTTGACGGGAATGACTGATAATTGCCCGTAAGTTGCAGTAATTGGCAGCAACAGTAAAAAAGCGGCTGATAGTAACTTATTGTGTTTCATTATAATTCCTGTTGATGTTAATTCGAGTGGCACTGGTAAATATGATCATGCTGCCGACGCATATCGCAGCGATAACGGATTGAGCCATTTTGGACAGTAATTTCTCTCAATATGGTATTTGAACTAATGGAGAACAGCCCATTAGGGTGGACGGCATCACCTGTCTCCTGAATAACTCCGCTGACGGGTTGCCCACGGAGATCTTTGAGGAATCCGTTGTAAAGCAGGCTTAAACTAATGTCTGCTTTACTGGAGAAGACCTGCCCGGGGTGCGCCCGTACAATATTGACCGGTAGCTGAATATGCATATCCAGATCACTACGGTCATTATGAGTAGAGATAAAGAAACGATCCTGATAGCGGGGAATCGGTATGGCATAGAGGCCGCCGCCCGTTATTGGATGGCCTTCTGCCTGGAAGCTATAAGGCGTATCTGATAATTCTGGCGTTTCTATTAATAGTGCCGAGCCGCTGTAGCTACTACGCCCCAGAGCTACCCCTTGTGGGCTGACGGCGAGCATACCGTTATAACTGATCCCACCATTGGCTATTTTGCTATCAATACCTACTCGGGCGGATATATCTCCACGGCTTCCACTACGATGCGCAAAGCTGCCGATACTATTGTTACTCCCACTGGTACTGCCATTAATACCCAAAGAGCTGGTGCCATGGTTATCGGTGAACTCTTTTTGGTAACTGGCACTGGTGGTTAACTGTTGCTGTGCATAGACGCTGTTTATGCTGGCGCTGCTCTGCTGGAAAGAGAGTGTAGTATTGAGAAAAACACCATAGTTATTATCGCGATAGCTATAGCTATTTGTTCTGTTCCACAGGCCCCCTTTTTGTACGCCAAGGGAGAGGTTTAGGCCAAATTGTGGGTGCCGCCAGTCCCAACTGCCCTGAATACGGTGCTGTCTACTGCGTTCATATTGATTAAATTGGTAACTGAGTTGAGTTGGCCCAAAGCGACGACTGTAAGATACAGATGTACTGCCGTAGTTTGGTGCATATATTGATACATCTGGTGTTTGATATCGAGCTACTGATAGATAGCCTAATATAGTATTCCCGCCATTCAAGCGCAGATATCCACCACCATGTTTTTCACCAGACATCATGCCAAGGGTCGGGGTAATCGTCAGATCGGAGAAACCCCATGGGCGCGATATATTCCCTTCAGCGGCCCAGTGATGGGCATTATCTTTAAGCAGCGAAATATTTGTTTGTAGATTTTTTATATTCATACTGCGGCCAAATTGCACTAAATAAGGGTGAGCTCTATAAGGGTGATCTCTATTAGGATTTTTATTGCGTACCGTCCCTTTTCCCATGGTGACAAACCAACCATTATTGGTTTGAGTACTGATATTGCTGATGATTTGGCTTTCCTGGCTGATTACGCGGCCAGTATTATCTACTAAGCGAATTTCAACGTTATAATAGCCGCCAGGCAGTTGATTATAATTAATTTCATTGCGGCCCAGTTGTGCAGGAATACGACGAGTAAGTTGATTATCGCGGTAAATCTCAAAATCCCCATCCGCAGTGGCATATAACACCAGGCTACCCGCAGAGGGCTTATCAAGAGCCAAATAGCTTTGGCTACCCAAGGTGATAAATTGGTCTAACGCCGGGTTAAGTAAGGTGTGAATGCTACCGGCGCTGTTATCTAGACTATTTTGCCTGCCTGTTCGTAAATAGAGTGTCTGAAAGTTCTTTTGTAGATACCAACTATCAATTCCTTTCTGGGTTTGGTGTTGGTACTGGGGGGTGTTCCTTTGCAGATAATTACTCTTCGAACGTGTGGTGTTATAAAACCAATTTATAAAACCATATGATTGCAAAGGCAAACCAATATAGCCCTGACCACGACCAGATATAGCTCGGTAGTTTTTGGCCGTCATGCGCAGATCAAAAGATTGGTTATGCACCAGGCCCCACGTAGTCGGTGGCATCAAGTAGCGGTTGTTGCTATTGTTTATTGTGATGACATTATTAATTTTATCCAGCATGATATTATGGCCAGATAAAATATAGTCACAACCATTTTGACATTGTAAATAGGGGAGTTGAGCTAGGATCTGTTCTAACAATATAATTGATTGTTCACTAACATTGTTGTTTCTATATTTTTGCTTGTCAAAACTTAATTGCTGTTTATCTTCTGAAAAAAATAGCGGGCCAGGCAAGGTTTTGCCATCTAACACGCCAATTAATTGCAGTGTATTATTTTCTTCAGCGGCAGAGAATCCTGCAGGGACTAAGTACTCAATGGATATATCTTCTGCCCACGCTGGATTAAATGTAGGAAATAATAAAATACATAAAATCAACTGATTGTCTTTTAGTATCTTTGCCATTGGATTCCATTCCGCGATTAATTATTATAAAATATGGTCTTGCTTAGGGTTAAATGCTTTTTTAATTTAACTAAAGTATAGGCTCCACAACGAGCTTAATTGTTCCTTTATATATTTTGGTGTCAGATAGGGGCGTAACACTCATTCCAAATTTTTTGTCTATGTTGTCGATAGTGATGTGTTATCAATATTTTTTACTGCCATTTAAGGATAATTAACTCAATGGTTCTAAGGTAAAGGTAAGTATCCCAGTGTATAACTCTCCCGCCTTTATAAGGACAGACCCTGGTATAGCTTCAATCCTTAGCGGTATTAACAAAGGGACTACATCATCATTACCTGGTAGAAGTATTGATACTTTGTTAATTTTTACGGGATTGGCAGATAATAAACGCTTCTCCCCGTTATTTGTACTAATAGATACCTCCATGGGAAAGCCTTTATATCCCCTCCTCGTAAGCGTTGTCAATTCAGCGTCGTCGTTGATACTCAGATTATATCCCTGCTTAGCATCAGAATTATGTCTTATTTTAAGACTTAAGGCACTGCTCATGAAACGAGGCGCATGGCCATTATAATCTCCATATTCTAATACAATGACATCTCCCGGTGCAGATTTTGTCAGGCTCACGATATCCAATTCTAATATTGACGGAATTGTTGCTTCAACTTTAATCTCTTTGGTCACTGGCGCTGAGTAAACAACTGTGCTGCTAGCAAACATTACCATGACAACAAAGCGCAAAATCCATATCCATTTCATTGTAGTAATCACTCAATTTTCATAGCGTGAAAAATGCAGCCGAGAACTAAGTCTCCCAGCTGCATCTGTTAATCAAATAAATATATACAGCATGGTGGTAATTAAGAGTTAGGTTCTAAAGTAAGTTTAAGGGTGCCACTATATGTATCTCCTCCCACAGCATCAATTGGTGTTTTACCCGAAATAACTAAGTTAACATCTTTGTTAAGATCGTCATTTCCGAAGTCAATAACCTCGCCAACCTTCAGATCGTGTGTACCCAGTTTTAGGTCAATCTTGCCAAAATCTTTTTTGGTTATTTTTTCTTCTAGCTTGAGTTCTTCGGTCATAGTAACCTTCAAGCCGTCACCGTTGCCTCTGAACCTGACTGGCTGAGTTATTGTGTAAGCGCCGTTATCGGGGTCGTGCACCATTTTCAGAGGGGTGATATTAATTGCCTTCCCCTGAGCATCAGTCATATCTAATGTCGCCGGGATTGTTGCTTCAACTATAATATCTTTGGTTACTGCGTTTGAATAAGCCGCTGTGCTGCTAGCCAATATTGCCATAGTCATAATAGATAGTAGGGTCTTTTTCATCATAAATTCCTAATAGTCCTTTAATGTTTAAATGAAGCCTTGCTCCAGATGATACCTGAGAAGGCAATATCATACTCTATGATGCTTATTTGATGGATATATATAGTAGCGATAATAGGTTGGGCGTTAATAGAATCGCATTAATATAATTCATCCATCAGGGCGAGGTGATGCTATCACGGCATATCAGGTGGCTCAATAATTAACAGGTCGCATTAAGGAGAAAAAATTAATCTGAGTAACTGCTGAGATATATAAAAATTATATTTATCACTATGAGTAATCTAATGTGCTAATGCATTTTGTTAATTGACTCTTTATTAACTTAGATTACAAGTTTATTTAATTAATCCTAGCGTTAAAAAGTCATTTTTGTTTTTCCATTAGTGACTTGTCATTTTTATGTCATGTAAAAGTTATATTTCTGTCACTAAGTGGTGTCATGTTTGCTTTCGAACAAAATTGCTCATCCACTGCAATTGATTGAGGTGAGTCAGACAGATTTATTCAGGGGCCGGATTATGTTTAATAATACTATTAGTAAAACATCGATTTGTATCGCGCTGACTTTAGTATTTAGTGCCAATGCCATGGCGGTAACGGAGATTCCTTTTTGGCACTCCATGGAGGGGGAGTTAGGTAAAGAGGTGGATTCATTAGCTGACCGCTTTAACCAGTCGCATAGCGATTATAAGATCGTCCCTGTCTATAAGGGCAACTACGAGCAGAGTCTGGCGGCGGGGATTGCGGCTTTCCGTTCCGGTAAAGCGCCGGCCATTTTGCAGGTTTATGAAGTGGGCACGGCGACCATGATGGCCAGTAAGGCGATCAAGCCAGTATTCCAGGTGTTTAAAGACGCCAATATTAATTTTGATGAATCTGTTTTCGTGCCGACAGTAGCCGGTTATTACACCGACGCCAAAACAGGTCATTTGCTATCCCAGCCATTTAACAGCTCCACCCCAGTGCTGTATTACAACAAAGATGCCTTCAAAAAAGCGGGTCTGAACCCGGATCAGCCGCCCAAAACCTGGCAAGAGCTGGCGGCAGATACCGCTAAGCTACGGGCTGCGGGTTCAAGCTGCGGCTATGCCAGCGGTTGGCAGGGGTGGATTCAAATCGAGAACTTCAGCGCCTGGCATGGTCAGCCGATCGCCAGCCGGAATAATGGTTTTGATGGTACTGATGCGGTGCTGGAGTTCAATAAGCCATTGCAGGTGAAGCATATTCAACTGCTGTCGGATATGAATAAAAAGGGTGATTTCACCTATTTTGGCCGCAAAGATGAGTCGACCGCCAAGTTTTATAGTGGCGATTGCGCCATCACCACCGCCTCTTCCGGTTCACTGGCCGATATCCGCCAATACGCGAAATTTAACTATGGTGTTGGCATGATGCCTTACGACGCCGATGCGAAAGATGCCCCACAAAATGCCATTATTGGTGGGGCCAGCTTGTGGGTGATGGATGGTAAAGATAAAGAGACCTACCAGGGGGTAGCTGAGTTCCTGCAATATCTGGCTCAACCGGAGATCGCGGCTGAATGGCACCAGAAGACCGGCTATCTGCCGATCACCACCGCCGCTTATGAGCTAACCAAGCAGCAGGGCTTCTATGAGAAGAACCCCGGTGCTGATGTTGCTACGCGCCAAATGTTGAATAAGCCGCCATTGCCTTATACCAAGGGTTTGCGTCTGGGCAATATGCCGCAGATCCGCACCGTGGTTGATGAGGAGTTGGAGGGGGTGTGGACCGGTAAAAATAGCCCGCAAGAGGCATTGGATGGCGCAGTGAAGCGGGGTGATGTGTTGCTGCGCCGCTTCGAGCAGGCGAATAAATAGAGTTATTCAGCGACGCTACTGGCCAGTTTGGGCGCGGTTTTCGCCCCCAAACTGGCAGTGCCTGTCACGGCAAATGGTTTGTGTCACACGAGCACCTGTCAGATAAACGGTTAATTTTATGTCATCCTCCCGTCCCGGTTTCTCCTGTAGTTGGTTGCCTTACCTGTTGGTCTTCCCGCAACTGGCTATTACGGCCGTGTTTTTCCTGTGGCCTGCTGGCGAAGCCCTGTGGTATTCGGTGCAAATGCTAGACCCCTTCGGCCTCTCCAGCGAGTTTGTCGGGCTGAGCAACTTTATTCAGCTCTTTCAGGACGAATACTATTTAGCCTCGTTTTACACCACGCTGATCTTCAGTGCATTGGTGGCGGGGATTGGCCTGATAGTGTCGCTATTTTTAGCCGCCATGGTGGATTATGTGGTGCGCGGCAGCCGTATCTATCAGACCTTAATGATTCTGCCCTATGCCGTCGCCCCTGCGGTGGCTGCTGTTTTGTGGATCTTTCTGTTCAATCCGGGGCTAGGTTTGATAACCCACTTTCTTGCCGCCTTGGGTTACAACTGGAATCATGCACAAAATAGCGGGCAGGCGATGTTTTTGGTGGTGTTGGCCTCGGTTTGGAAGCAAATCAGTTATAACTTCCTGTTTTTCCTGGCGGCTTTGCAATCTATTCCGCGCTCACTGGTTGAGGCCGCCGCCATTGACGGTGCCGGGCCGGTACGCCGCTTCTTCAATTTGGTCTTGCCGCTGATATCCCCGGTCAGTTTCTTCCTGCTAGTGGTGAATCTGGTTTATGCCTTTTTCGATACCTTCCCGGTTATTGATGCGGCGACTGGCGGTGGCCCGATGCAGGCGACAACCACACTGATCTATAAAATCTATCGCGAAGGCTTTGCCGGACTGGATTTATCCAGCTCTGCTGCCCAATCGGTGGTGCTGATGTTGCTGGTGATTGGCCTGACGGTTATCCAGTTCCGCTTTGTTGAGCGTAAGGTGCGTTACCAATGATTGAGAATCGTCGTGGGCTGGATATCTTTTGTCACATCATGCTGATAATTGGCGTGCTACTGATTCTGTTCCCGCTCTATGTGGCCTTTGTGGCGGCCTCGCTAGATGACACTCAGGTGTTTCAGGTGCCGATGACCCTGATCCCTGGGCCGCATTTGTGGCAGAATATTAGCCACATTTGGCACGCGGGGGTGGGCAATAACAGCGCACCTTTCGGGCTGATGCTGCTGAACAGTTTTGTGATGGCGTTTGCAATTACCGTCGGCAAGATCACGGTGTCGATGCTCTCGGCCTACGCCATCGTTTATTTCCGCTTCCCGCTGCGCAATCTGTTCTTCTGGCTGATTTTTCTGACACTGATGCTGCCGGTAGAAGTGCGAATTTTCCCGACAATTCAGGTGATTGCAAACCTGAATATGCTGGATAGCTACACCGGACTGACCCTGCCGCTGATGGCGTCAGCCACCGCCACCTTCCTCTTCCGCCAGTTTTTTATGACCCTGCCGGATGAGCTATTGGAAGCCGCGCGCATCGACGGCGCAGGGGCGATGCGCTTTTTCTGGGATATCGTGCTGCCGCTGTCAAAAACCAATTTGGCCGCGCTGTTTGTTATCACATTTATCTATGGTTGGAACCAATATCTCTGGCCAATCCTGATTATCAGCGATGCCTCCATGGGCACGGCGGTGGCGGGAATTCGCAGCATGATCTCCAGCTCGGGCGCACCCACCCAGTGGAATCAGGTGATGGCGGCGATGATTCTGACCTTAATTCCACCGGTCGTGGTGGTTCTTCTGATGCAGCGCTGGTTTGTTCGCGGCCTGGTAGACAGTGAGAAGTAATCTGATATGGCAAGTTTAAAGCTTCAGGCAGTAACTAAATCTTACGATGGCATCACGCCGGTGATTAAGCAGATTGATTTAGATGTCGCCGACGGTGAATTCATCGTGATGGTTGGCCCCTCCGGTTGTGGTAAATCGACTCTGCTGCGCATGGTAGCGGGGCTGGAGCGCACCACCAGTGGCGATATTTATATCGATAATCAGCGGGTTACCGATCTGGAACCGAAAGATCGCGGCATCGCCATGGTGTTTCAGAATTATGCGCTCTATCCCCATATGAGCGTGTTTGACAATATGGCTTATGGCCTGAAAATCCGCGGTTTTGGCAAAGAGCAGATCCGTCAGCGCGTTGATGAAGCGGCCCGCATTCTGGAGCTGGAGCCGCTACTAAAACGCAAACCGCGTGAGCTATCGGGCGGTCAGCGGCAGCGGGTGGCGATGGGGCGGGCCATCGTGCGCGAACCGGCGGTTTTCTTGTTTGATGAGCCGCTGTCTAATCTGGATGCTAAGTTGCGGGTGCAGATGCGATTGGAGCTGCAACAGCTGCATCGTCGGCTGAAAACCACCAGTTTGTACGTGACCCATGATCAGGTGGAGGCGATGACCCTCGCTCAGCGGGTGATCGTGATGAACAAAGGGGTGGCGGAGCAAATTGGCACACCAAGCGAAGTTTACCAGCGACCCGCATCACTGTTTGTCGCCAGTTTTATCGGCTCACCCGCCATGAACCTGTTTGCCGGAAGTGTCAGTGCCGATGGCGGCGCCTTTATTTTATCTGATGGAGTGCGCTTGCCGCTGGAAACTCCTCGGCCACAATGGGCCGATCGGCGCTTGACCCTGGGTATCCGTCCGGAGCATATTCAGCAGACAACTTCAGCGCTGGGGGTGCCGATGGCGCTGTTAACGCTGGAGTTATTGGGGGCGGACAATCTGGCGCATGGCCGGTGGGGCGGGCAGAGTATCATTGCCCGCTTATCCCACGAAGAGATGCCGGCGGCGGGCAGTGTGCTGTACTTATCCCTGCCCCCTGCGGCGCTGCACTTTTTTGATTCAGATAGCGGACTACGGATGGAATCATGAGTAAAAATTGGCCTTACCCTCCGATTGTTGCCCATCGGGGCGGTGGTGCATTGGCACCGGAAAACACTTTGGCGGCCATTGAGGTCGGCGCGCGTCATGGTCACAAAATGATTGAGTTCGACGCCAAGTTATCGCAAGACGGCCAGATATTTCTGCTGCACGATGACACGCTGGAGCGGACCAGTAATGGTTGGGGTGTTGCGGGTGATTTGCCGTGGGAGAAGCTGATTCAGTTGGATGCGGGCGACTGGTATAGCCCGGAATTCCGGGGTGAGCGCTTACCACTGCTGTCAGAAGTGGCTGCGCGCTGCGCGCAATACGGCATGGCCGCGAATATCGAAATTAAGCCGACCCGCGGTGCGGAAGTGGTCACCGGGCGAGTTATCGCGCTGGCGGCGGGTCAGCTGTGGCAAGATCAGGCGATACCGCCGCTGTTGTCGTCATTCTCATTTGATGCTTTAGCCGCCGCGCAGCAAGCAGCACCGGAGCTGCCTCGTGGGCTATTGCTGGATAAATGGGATGATAATTGGCCGGTATTGACCCAGCAGCTGGATTGCGTCTCTTTGCATATCAATCACAAGCAACTGACCGCTGAGCGAGTGGCGCAGCTCAAGGCCGCTGGGCTGCGTATTTTGGTCTATACCGTCAATCAGCCCACCCGAGCGCAGGAGTTGTTAAATTGGGGCGTTGATTGTATCTGTACTGACCGTATAGATTTAATATATCCTCGTCCTTGAAGCTACAGGGGTGTTAGCTGCGCTCACTCACCAGAATCACATACTTGAGTATGCTCATCGGGATTCGCTTGCTGGTTGCCTACCTCTAACTCCAATGACTTTGATATAAACAGAACAGGAACAGAGCAGGTCAGCCATTCTTACATTTACGGGCTGACCTGGCCCGGTCTGACAGGAAGTAAACCATGCCCGCCTTTGTTATTTCGCTCTGGCACCAGATTGTCTTGTCTTCACCGCTATTTGTTCTGCTTGCACTGGGCTACTGCTTGGTGCGATTCGGTAAGTGGCCATCCACTATCACTGATGGCCTGACCCGCTTTGTTTTCTCCCTCGCGCTGCCCGCCATGCTGTTTCGTATGATGTGCGACTTCTCCGAGCGCCCAGCGGTAGATGCACGTCTGTTGATCGCCTTTTTTGGTAGCTGCCTGGTGGTGTTTATTATCGGGCGAATTATCGCCAGTCGGGTATTTCATCTGGATGGTGTATCCGGCTCGGTATTTGCTCTCGGCGGGATTTTCTCCAATAACGTGATGTTAGGGCTGCCCATCGCCACCATTATGCTGGGGGAGAAGTCCATTCCGGCAGTGGCGCTGGTATTGGTGTTTAACGGATTGATTTTGTGGACATTGGTGACAATTTCGGTGGAGTGGGCGCGCAATGGTTCACCGACCATGGCGGGTTTTGTGAAAACGGCGCGTAGTGTGCTGACCAACCCATTGATTATCGGGATTATCTCCGGCACCTTATTCAGCCTGACGGGGTTGCAACTGCCGCAGTTTATCGACCAACCGGTTACCATGCTGGGGCAAGTCGCGCCACCACTCTCATTGATTGTGCTGGGAATGGGGCTGGCGGAGTACCGAGTCACCGAAGGCTGGCAAATCAGTAGCGCCATCTGCTTGCTCAAATTGATTGTTCAACCCATGGTAATTTGGGCGCTGGCATGGGCGATGAATCTACCAGTGCTGGAAACCCAGGTGGTGGTATTGCTGGGATCAATGGCGACAGGTGTGAATGTCTATCTGATGTCGCGCCAGTTTAATGTGCTAACTGGCCCCGCTGCCGCCAGTCTGGTGATGTCCACGGTGCTGGCCGCGGTCACCACCCCCCTGATTTTGACCATTATTGGGGTCGGGATGTAGCTCGGCGATGTAAAAGTGCGCTAGATAGCTCGGTGGGTTTATTTTTAACCAATTGTAAACCCACTTCGCCCAAAACTGCTCCCTCACTTCCGCTACAATGGCACTTTATCACCTCATTGAGCCAAATTATCGTGCCATTACTGGTCATTACCACCATTTTGTGGGCATTCTCTTTTAGCCTGATTGGCGAATATCTGGCAGGGCAGGTGGATAGCTGGTTCTCCGTGTTGATGCGGGTTGGGCTGGCTGCGCTGGTCTTTTTGCCGTTCCTGCGTTGGCGCAATATTAGTTGGCGAGTGATCCTGCTGTATATGGTGGTGGGCGCAATTCAATTAGGTATCATGTACTTATTCAGCTTCCGCGCCTATCTCTACCTGACTGTGCCGGAATTTTTGCTGTTTACCGTGATGACCCCGCTATATGTCACCTTAATTTATGATTTGCTGCGCCGTCAGCGCCTGCGTTGGGGCTATGCTCTCAGTGCACTATTGGCGGTGGTGGGGGCGGCTATCATTCGCTATGACCACCTGAGTGAGCATTTTTGGTGGGGATTGGTGCTGGTACAGGCGGCAAATCTCTGTTTTGCCATCGGGCAGGTGGGGTATAAGCGGTTGATGGAACTCCACCCGATCCCGCAGCATGTGGCCTTCTCATGGTTCTATGTCGGTGCTTTTTTGGTTGCGGTCTTTGCCTGGTTTGCTTTTGGCAATCCACAAAAACTACCGACCACTGAACTGCAATGGGGGGTGCTGGTGTGGCTTGGCATTGGCGCTTCCGGCTTAGGTTATTTCATGTGGAACTATGGTGCGACACAGGTCGATGCCGGCACCTTAGGTATCATGAATAACGTGCATGTTCCGGCTGGGTTACTGGTGAATCTGGCCATCTGGCAGGAAAAACCCCATTGGCCCAGCTTTATCATTGGGGCAACTGTGATAATGGCCTCACTATGGGTACACCGGCGTTGGGTCGCTCCGCACTCTTTACAAATGGCAGATGATCGCAAGCGTGCTGCCGGGCCGAACGAATAAATGCCTCAGTCACCGGTTGGCGCTGCTCTCCATCACGGACGGCAGCGTATAACCGGCTCCATAAGCCATCCCCCAATGTTTTGGTGGTAATTAGCCCCTGACGTTCAAAACTCTCCACCACCCAATGGGGGAGTGCGGCGATCCCCATCCGTGCGGAGACCATCTGGATCAGCAGCAGGGTGTTATCGACATTTTTCAGCACTGGGGTGACCCCTGACGGTTGCAGAAAATGCCGCCAGATATCTAATCGCTGCCGCTGCACCGGGTAGATCATCAACACTTCTGGCGCTAAATCTTCCGGCTCAATGCGGGCTTTATTGGCTAATGGGTGGTCTGGCGCTAATACCAGACGTACCTCAAAATCAAACATGGGCGAATAGTGCAAACCACTGCGCGGCAAAATATCTGATGTTAGCACCAGATCCAGCTCCCCTTGCTGCAAGGCGGGTTGCGGGTCGAAGGTCACTCCAGATTGGAAATCCATCGCCACTTGCGGCCAGTTTTTGTGGAAGTTATCCAGTGCTGGCGTTAGCCATTGAATGCAGCTATGGCACTCGATGGCGATACGCAGTGCGGTTTGGTGCGGCTCGTTGCAGGTTTGCAGTGCCTGTTTGATCTGTGGCAGCACTTGCTCTGCCAGCTGTAACAGGATCTCTCCCTGCGTGGTGAAGCGCAGCGGCTGACTTTTACGCACAAACAGACGAAAGCCCAGACGTTGTTCCAGATCGCTGAATTGATGGGACAAGGCCGATTGGGTCTGATGAAGTTGTGTCGCCGCCGCCGCCAGTGAGCCGGTATTACGCAAAGCTTGCAGGGTGCGTAAGTGTTTCAGTTCGATCATGAGAGTCCTTCACAGTGACAGTGAACAAATTGCGCTTGTGGATTATACAGTACCTGCTGATTATGGATGTGTAAACATCTGGATGGCTAAATGGGAAATATGACGATGACAATTTTAAATCACACACTGGGTTTTCCGCGTGTAGGTCTGAAACGTGAACTGAAAAAAGCACAAGAAAGTTACTGGGCAGGCAACTCGACACAAGAGGAATTGCTCAATGTGGGTCGTGAATTGCGCGCCCGTCATTGGCAACAACAGCAGCAAGCTGGCGTTGATTTAGTGCCCGTGGGTGACTTTGCCTGGTATGACCATGTATTGACCACCAGTTTGCTGCTGGGTAATGTCCCAGAGCGCCATCAGAATGCCGATGGCTCGATTGATCTGGATACCCTATTCCGCATTGGTCGTGGCCGCGCCCCCACTGGCACACCCGCGGCTGCGGCAGAAATGACCAAATGGTTTAATACCAACTATCACTACATGGTGCCGGAGTTCCAGCAAGGCCAGCAGTTCAAACTGGGCTGGACTCAACTGCTGGATGAAGTGGATGAAGCACTGGCCTTGGGCCACAAAATCAAACCTGTACTGCTTGGCCCGGTAACTTACCTGTGGCTGGGTAAAGTGAAAGGTGAGCAGTTCGATCGCCTCTCATTGCTGAAAGATATTCTGCCGGTTTATCAGCAAGTTCTGGCTGAACTGGCTAAGCGCGGCATTGAGTGGGTGCAGATTGACGAGCCGGCACTGGTACTGGAACTTCCGCCAGAGTGGCTGGATGCCTATCAACCGGCTTATCAGGCATTGCAGGGCCAGGTTAAATTGCTGCTGACCACCTATTTCGACAGCATCGGCCATAATCTCGACACTATTCGGGCATTACCGGTGCAAGGTCTGCATGTGGATGTGGTTGCCGGCCAGGATGATATTGCGGTTCTGAATGCAAAACTGCCAAAAGAGTGGCTGCTATCACTGGGGGTTATCAATGGCCGTAACGTCTGGCGTGCTGATCTCAGTCATTGGTTTGAACGCCTGAAACCACTGATTAATAGCCGCCCGTTATGGCTTGGCAGCTCTTGCTCCCTATTACATAGCCCGATTGATTTAAGTGAAGAGACGCGCCTTGATGCCGAGGTGAAAAGCTGGTTCGCCTTCGCCCTGCAAAAATGTGCTGAACTGTCATTACTGACTCAGGCGCTGAATGCACCGAGTGAAGCCAAGCGGGCGGAGCTGGCCGCTTACAGTGCGCCAATCCGCGCCCGCCGTGCCTCCAGCCGTGTACATAATGCGCAAGTGGAACAACGTCTGGCGGCAATCACTGCCCAAGATATTGAGCGCCAACTGCCTTATGAGGCCCGTGCAACAGCTCAGCGTAAGCGCTTTAACTTACCCGCCTGGCCGACCACCACTATCGGCTCATTCCCACAAACCACCGAGATCCGTGGCCTGCGCCTGGACTTCAAACAGGGTCGTTTGGATGGGAAAAACTACCGCACCGGTATCAGCGAGCATATCAAGCAAGCTATCACGGAGCAGGAGCGTTTGGGTCTGGATGTGCTGGTACATGGTGAAGCTGAACGTAATGATATGGTGGAGTATTTCGGTGAGCATCTGGATGGTTTTGTGTTTACCCAAAATGGTTGGGTGCAGAGCTACGGCTCCCGCTGTGTCAAGCCGCCAGTGATTATTGGTGACATCAGCCGCCCGGCAGCCATTACAGTTGAATGGGCGAAATATGCCCAGTCGCTGACGGATAAACCGGTAAAAGGCATGTTGACCGGGCCGGTCACCATTCTGTGCTGGTCATTCCCACGGGAAGATGTCAGCCGCGAAACCATCGCCAAACAAATTGCGCTGGCACTGCGTGATGAAGTGGAAGATCTTGAAAAAGCAGGTATTGGTATCATCCAGATTGATGAGCCAGCACTGCGTGAAGGGTTGCCGCTGCGCCGCGCCGATTGGCAAGCCTATCTGCAATGGGCAGTCGATGCCTTTAAATTGAATGCAGCAGTCGCGCAGAACGATACCCAAATTCACACCCATATGTGTTATTGCGAGTTCAATGACATTATGGATTCCATTGCTGCGCTGGATGCGGATGTGATTACCATCGAAACTTCCCGCTCAGATATGGAGTTGCTGGAATCATTCGAAGATTTCGCCTATCCCAATGAGATTGGCCCCGGCGTTTATGACATTCACTCGCCGAATGTGCCGAGTGTGGAGTGGATTGAAGCGCTACTGCGCAAAGCCGCTCAGCGTATCCCAGCAGAACGGTTGTGGGTTAACCCAGATTGCGGTCTGAAAACCCGTGGCTGGCCGGAAACCCGCCAGGCATTGGCCAACATGGTGCTGGCTGCACAGCGTTTGCGTGAAGAGCAGATCTGATTGATACCCATTAACTCTCTGTGGTGACACTTGGGCGCATATTGCGCCCTTGAGGTTAATGACAAACTCAGCATCAAGCCAGGTGCGTGAAGGGGCGACTGTCCCTCGGGGCGCTTCGGTCGCTTACGCGACTACGACCCCAACGGAACATCTCCCCCTCAATCGACTTTGTCAGCAGTCTGTGGGGGCATATTGCGCCCTTTTTTATGGTGGCTATTTGCCCTCTTCAGCTACCGGATTGGCGGCCACGCCGTGCTGAGCAAACCAATCGAGCATCCGCTGCCAGCCGTCCAGCGCAGAGTCTGCATGATAACTGGGGCGATAGTCGGCATTAAATGCGTGTCCTGCCTCTGGATAAACAATGATTTCGGCATCAGCATTGGCGGCGCGTAGTGCCTGCCGCATAGTGTCAATGTGCTCTGGTGTGATACTGCCATCTTTGCCGCCATACAGCCCCAGTACCGGCGCACTGAGATCGATGGCAACATCAACCGGATATTTGGGTAACAGTAAGGTTTTTTCGCCCACCAATTTGCCATACCAGGCCACGGCGGCTTTGAGCTGCGGATTATGGGCGGCATATAGCCAGGCAATGCGACCACCCCAGCAAAATCCTGTAATCGCCAATTTGCTGGTATCACCACCATGGCGAGAGGCCCAGTGTGCCGCGTGATCAAGATCGACCATGACCTGGCGGTCGGGTACTTTGCTAACCAAATTTTTAACTAACGCATTGATATCATCATACTCTTTGGCATCACCTTGGCGAAAATATAGCTCCGGTGCGATAGCCAGATATCCCTGCTTCGCCAAACTGCGGCAGATATCCTGTATATGCTCATGCACACCAAAAATCTCCTGCACAACAATCACTACAGGATATGGCCCAGTGTGCTGGGCGGGCTTGGCAATATAAGCCGGCAATTCATCACCCTGAGACGGAATGGTGGTTTCTCCGCAGTGAATACCCTGTTGATCGGTATGGCGGGTCGTCGAGGCTAATGGTGATACCGCAGCTGTGAAGCCGCCTGCTGCCTGCCTGAGAGTCATAAGTAGATCAGTTTTCACTGTGGTCTCCTTGCAGATGAGGAAAAGTTACCCGATAAGCTATTACTGCCGTCACTAAATTATTACTACTGTGTTATCCGCTACCGAATTTAACTATAGGTAATCTTTGAGATTTATGAGGTCAGGTTTTGTCGTGATTAATGACTTTGTGGTGACATAAAGGGAATTTGATAAGTCAGGCTGACAAATACTGAAAAGATATTGGTACGACATTGATCAATGAGTTCTATCATTGTCATTCACATACAAAATGGCGACTGCAACTGGCTGTTTTTGGATGATAAATAGCCTTAATTGATGCTATATGTGATTTTGTTCACAATTATAATGTATTGGCTATTACCATTTCTTTTATCAAGGTGACTGTCATCACGAAATAATGTGATGATTTTGAGTAAAGTATCTCTTTGTACCCCCTACAACATCTCTCATGAAAGAGGAGTCTCACACATGGCTAAATCCGACGTTTTTCATCTGGGCCTGACTAAAAATGATCTGCAAGGGGCAACTCTGGCTATCGTGCCGGGTGATCCGCAACGTGTTGAGAAAATCGCTAAATTGATGGATAACCCAGTACATCTGGCTTCTCATCGTGAATTTACCTCATGGCGCGCTGAATTAGACGGCAAAGCTGTGATTGTCTGCTCAACCGGTATTGGTGGCCCTTCAACGTCGATTGCTGTTGAAGAGTTAGCGCAGCTCGGTGTTCGGACTTTCCTACGTATTGGTACTACTGGTGCTATTCAGTCACATATTAATGTTGGTGATGTTTTGGTCACCACGGCGGCGGTGCGGTTAGATGGTGCCAGCCTGCACTTTGCCCCAATGGAGTTCCCAGCAGTGGCGGACTTTGCCTGCACAACCGCACTGGTTAATGCCGCAAAATCAGTGGGCGCAACTACCCACATTGGTGTTACCGCTTCCTCCGATACTTTCTATCCAGGACAAGAGCGTTACGACACTTTCTCTGGCCGTGTTGTTCGCCGTTTTAAAGGTTCAATGGAAGAGTGGCAATCTATGGGCGTGATGAATTATGAAATGGAATCTGCAACCTTGCTAACCATGTGTGCCAGCCAGGGCCTGCGCGCTGGTATGGTCGCCGGGGTGATTGTAAACCGCACCCAGCAAGAGATCCCGAACGAAGAAACCATGAAAGCAACCGAAAGCCACGCGGTGAAAATTGTGGTAGAAGCCGCACGGCACCTGCTGTAACAGTTCTCCGTTTATGGGCTAAGTGGCTACAACGGAGAGAACAGGCAGATCGTCAAGACGCCGTCAGTACATCCCTGGCGCGGCGCTGGACTCTTCTGCCTATCCTCACCGCTCAAGATAGAGTCATCAGGGTTTGTCAGCCGTCTGGAACGGGTCAGTTTACTGGCCCGTTTTTTATTTTATCCGGTTATCTGGTAAGGTCGTAGCTCACATAAAGGACAATAATAAGAGGAAAACATGACGAAACCTGCGCTCTCTCATCCTTCCCTGTTGCAACTGGATGGTGGTATTAACTTTCGTGATCTCGGTGGCAACCTTGGCGCTGATGGTCGGCGCATCAAGCGCGGCCTACTCTTTCGCTCTGGTTCACTTGATCGCTTGAGTGCCAAAGATTGTGATGTTCTCAGTCGCGGCCCCATTGCTCAAATTCTTGATTATCGTGATGCTGATGAAGTTCAGGCCAAGCCCGACGTGGTGTGGCAAGGGGCCAGTTACCACAACACTCCAGCCAACCCGCTAAGTAGCGAGGTGAATGCCAATCTGGAAAAACTAACTAATGAGACGTTAGCGGCATTTGATGCCCGTGCTTTTATGTTAGAGCTTTATCACCGATTACCGTTTAATAATCAGGCTTATAAGCAACTGACGGGTTTGCTGCAAAACTGCGCTTCGCCAGAACATACTGCTGCCAGTGTCGTACAGCATTGCGCTGTCGGGAAAGACCGCACCGGTGTGGGTTCTGCGCTGGTGCTATTCGCGCTAGGTGCCGACGAATCAACAGTATTGGAAGATTACCTGTTGACCGAAACCACACTGACGCCTTTCCGTGAACATATGCTGGCTGAGTTGTCACTGAAACTCAACGATGAGGCGCTAGGACAATTTGCTTTCGTATTGTCAGCCAAAGAAGAGTTTATTCAAACTGCGTTGCGCAGTATTCAAGAGCGATATGGTAGCCGTGAGCATTGGTTGCAACATGAATTTGGCCTAGGCAGTATCGAGCGTGAAAAGTTACAGTCCTACTTCTTAGAGTGATTTTTTTCCTGCACGCCATTCATCCGCTTTTATCTCGTACTGAGCCACCACTGAGTGGCTCTTTTTAACCGCTTAATGATACAAACTACCGCTTAACCAGATCGCTGATATTTCTCTTAGGCGTCAGGCGTATGTTAACGCCTGACAAATTCCCTGGAGAGAATGCTCATGCAACATGCGATTACCTTTGTTATCGCGTCCGCGTGTATCCTGACAATCTGCTACCGTTTATACGGTATCTTTTTTGTTCGTAAGGTACTGCGGGTCGATGACAGTGAAGTCACACCTTCCCACACCTTTGAAGATGGTAAAGATTACGTTCCGACTAAAAAATGGGTGAACTTTGGTAGCCACTTTGCAGCAATTGCTGCGGCTGGCCCCTTGGTTGGCCCGGTACTGGCAGCCCAATATGGTTATTTACCCGGTTTCCTGTGGCTACTGATTGGTTGTGTTATTGGCGGTGCTGTTCACGATACTGTGGTTCTGTTTGCGTCAATGAAACATCAAGGGAAATCCCTATCAGAAGTCGCTAAATCAGAACTTGGTCCGGTGGCTGGCTGGTGCACCGGTCTTGCCATGCTGTTCATTATCACTATCACCATGGCCGGGTTATCAATGGTTGTGGTACATGCCTTGGAACGTAACCCTTGGGGTACTTTCGCGGTATTCATGACAATCCCGATCGCTATCTGCGTAGGTTTATGGGAACGCATGACAGGTAGCATGAAAGGGGCCTCTTATGTCGGTATCGCCGCTATCATGGTGTGCGTATTTGTTGGCCCATACATTGAAGGCACTTGGCTTGGCGATTGGTTAATGCTGAAAGCCGATACCGTCAGCATTATTCTGCCAATGTATGCTTTCTTTGCGACCGCCTTACCTGTTTGGATGTTACTGACCCCTCGCGGTTATCTTTCTAGTTTTATGAAGATCGGTGTATTCGGTGCGCTGATTGTTGGTGTTGTATTTATTAACCCCGAAATTCAATTCCCAGCATTAACACAATTTATCCATGGTGGTGGCCCAGTGCTGGCAGGTCCAGTCTGGCCGTTTATCTCGATTACTATTGCCTGTGGTGCTATTTCTGGTTTCCATGCCTTTATCGGTTCAGGGACAACACCAAAACAGATCGACAAATGGAGCGATATCTTACCTGTCGGCTTTGGTGCGATGCTGGCCGAGTGTATGGTTGGGGTAATGGCTCTGATTGCGGCAACCTCTCTGCATCCTGCTGACTACTTTGCCATTAACTCTTCCGCTGAAGCATGGAGTTTGCTGGGTATGGAAGTGGTTAATCTGCCACAACTGAGCCAGGAAATTGGTCTGGACCTGTATGGCCGCACCGGTGGTGCTGTAACCTTAGCGGTCGGCATGACGGATATCTTTATTCGTGTGCCATGGTTCAGCAGCATGGCTGCTTACTTCTTCCAGTTTGTTGTTATGTTTGAAGCTGTATTTATCCTAACTGCCGTTGACTCAGGCACCCGCGTTGCTCGCTACCTACTGCAAGATTTCTTGGGTGACATCTGGGCACCACTAAAACGCACCGACTGGTTACCTGGCACCCTGGCATGTAGTGTTATCGCTTGTGCGTTATGGGGTTATCTCCTTAACTCGGGTGACATCAATTCGGTTTGGGCGCTATTCGGTGTATCCAACCAGTTAATGGCTTCTGTTGGTTTAATCATTGGTGCCACTATTATTCTGCGTTTAGCAACCAAACGTATCTATATGCTGACCTGTGTGATTCCTCTCGCTTATCTGTTTGTCACCGTAAACTATGCGGGCTACTGGATGATCACTCACGTGTACTTCAATTCAGCAGCGAAGGGTTACAATCTGTTCAACGGTATTATCTCTATTATTATGATGACACTGGGCGTTATTATCCTGATATCAGCACTGAAAAAATGGCGTGAACTGTGGATCCGCAGATCTGCCGAGATGGCTGGTAATAAAGTGGTAACTGCCAACGCCTGATACCCTTGATTCATCGCGTTAATCTATATAAGCGGTCGGGATCCTCCGGCCGTTTATTATTTGTTAAGCCAAAATAGCGATACATTGAGTATGCTAATGACCACTTTCTTAACAATAGGAAAACGCATGTGACCCTGAATGACATCATTACTATCATTATTGATTTTGTTCGCGAACATGAGTCATGGGCCATGCCTATCGTCTTTATTCTCGCTTTTGGTGAGTCCCTCGCCTTCCTTTCTTTACTGCTGCCTGCAACGGTTATCTTGCTCGGACTGGGTGCGCTAATTGGTGAAAGTGGTATCTCATTCTGGCCAATTTGGGCCGCCGCCGCCGCCGGTGCTTTTTTTGGCGACTGGGTCTCATATTGGGTTGGTATCCATTACAAAGACCGTGTCGGCAAAATGTGGCCACTCTCTCGCAATCCCCAGTTACTCGTGCGCGGTCATGCATTCTTTGAGCGTTGGGGCTTTTTTGGTGCCTTTATCGGCCGTTTCTTCGGCCCATTACGTGCAGTCGTTCCTTTGGTTGCCGGTATCTGTGCCATGCCAAAATTCTATTTTCAATTGGCTAATATCACTTCTGCCCTCATTTGGGCCTTTGGCATTTTGGCCCCGGGCGCATTCGGTATTCAGTGGTTCTCTCGCTGGATAGATTAAGTCCACAAGTGGCAGTCGGCGGTCAACGGGTGACAGTTTTAACCTAACTTTGCGCAAGATGGCGAGCGCTTTTTTATCTGCTTGTTATTTATGCGCACAGCTTCGCAAGACAGAATGTAATAGAAAAAACACTCTGGACATCCATACAGTATCCCCTTACCTTGACTGACATTAGGTTAATGGGGAGATAACCGTGGATATCAGTTTATTTTATGGGCTGGGTGGCTGCCTTATTGGCGGGCTGATGGGGTGGTTGATTGCCAGCTTGTATCAGCAGCGTAATAAGGCACAGCAAGATATTGAGCGGCGATTATTGGAGCAGGCGCTACAGCAAGCCCAACAGAATACGGCAGATTTACAGTCTACTTTGCAACGCAATGAGCAGCAATTACGGCAAGGTGAGTTGGAGCAGCGCAATTTGCACAGTCAACTTGCGGGTAATGCTGAAAAACTACAACAGTTGGCTCATTGGCGTGGTGAATGTGAACAACTCAATCAAGAGCTGCGCGCTCAACGAGAAGTGAATAGCGCCCAAGAGGCGGAGCTACGGGAAGTGACTATTCGCCTGGAAGAGACGCGTCTTACCGCAGAAGAGAAGCAGCGTTTACTCCTTAACAGTGAGCAGCGGCTGACTACGCAATTCGAAAATCTAGCTAACCGTATTTTTGAACAGACAGGGCGGCGGGCAGATGAGCAAAATCAGCAGAGTTTGGATCGCTTGTTGTTGCCCTTGCGGGAACAACTGGATGGTTTCCGCCGCCAAGTTCAGGACAGCTTCGGGCAGGAAGCTCGAGAGCGGCATACTTTGACTCACGAAATTCGTAGCCTACAACAACTCAATGCACAAATGGCACGAGAAGCGCTAAACCTAACCAAGGCCCTGAAAGGGGATAATAAAACGCAGGGGAACTGGGGTGAAGTGGTTCTGGCTAAAGTGCTGGAAGCATCGGGGCTGCGTGAAGGCTATGAATATCAAACTCAGGTGAGTGTAAAAATTGATAGCAATAGCCGTATGCAGCCAGATGTGATCGTCCGCTTGCCACAGGGGAAAGATGTTGTTATTGACGCTAAAATGTCGCTGGTGGCTTATGAACGCTATTTTAATAGTGAGGATGATGCTGAACGCGAAGTTGCGTTGAATGAACATTTATCGTCGCTGCGTTCTCATATCAAAATGTTAGGCCGCAAGGATTATCAGCAGCTTCCTGGCTTACGTTCACTTGATTATGTATTGATGTTTATCCCGGTAGAACCTGCTTTTTTGGTGGCTATCGATCGTCAACCCGAATTGATCAGTGAAGCGCTACAGCACAACATTATGTTGGTTAGCCCAACAACATTGCTGGTGGCTTTACGGACTATTACTAATTTATGGCGCTACGAGCATCAAAGCCAAAATGCACAACGTATCGCTGAGAGAGCAGCCAAACTCTATGACAAATTACGTTTATTTGTTGATGATATGGAGTCATTGGGGCAAAGCCTCGATAAAGCGCAGCTAAGTTATCGTCAGGCAATGAACAAACTGTCGCAAGGCCGTGGTAATCTGATAGGGCAAGTTGAAGGTTTTCGCGCTCTGGGGGTCGAGGTAAAGCGGCCTATTAGTCCATCATTGGCAGAGAAAGCCAGTATGGAAGATCAACTAGAGGGCGATTTAGCACTATCCGATGATGCGGAATCAGAGGCATACCCCAGTAAGATGGGTATAGATGATCCTGCACCGCTGAAGTATCAGGGTTAGTTGCATGTTCCTCTTCTGTATGATGTTGAGAAGACTGCAGTTAAGCAGTGGCCTTAATACCAGGTGAGGTGGGGCTTTCATCGGAGTTCTGGTACACTTCCTCGAAAGATTGACTGAAAAGCAGGCATAAAAAAATGGTAGATCAGGAGAAGGAAACCACTCATTTTGGTTTCCGCACCGTAGCCAAAGAAAAAAAAGAAGGCATGGTGGCAGAAGTTTTTCATTCCGTAGCAGCTAAATACGATCTGATGAATGACCTGATGTCGTTCGGCGTTCATCGTATTTGGAAGCGTTTTACCATTGACTGTAGCGGTGTCCGTCGCGGTCAGCGGGTATTGGATCTGGCAGGTGGTACTGGAGATTTGACTGCTAAGTTCTCTCGCTTGGTGGGGGAGCAGGGTGAAGTGGTTCTGGCTGATATCAATGAATCTATGTTGCGTATGGGCCGTGAAAAGCTGCGTGACAAAGGTATTGTCGGTAATGTTAGTTATGTGCAAGCCAATGCCGAGGCGCTACCTTTCCCTGACAACTACTTTGATTGCATTACTATTTCATTTGGTTTGAGAAATGTAACCGAAAAAGAAAAAGCGTTGCGCTCAATGTTTCGTGTCTTAAAACCCGGTGGCCGTTTGCTCGTTCTTGAATTCTCCAAACCACTTCTGGAGCCTTTGAGCAAAGCCTATGATGCATACTCCTTCCATATCTTGCCTAAAATTGGTGAGCTTGTAGCTCAGGATTCTGAAAGTTACCGTTATTTGGCGGAATCTATTCGGATGCACCCTGATCAAGAAACACTCAAAGGCATGATGATTGATGCTGGGTTCGAGAACGTAACTTATTCCAATTTAACCGGTGGCATTGTTGCATTACATCGGGGTTTTAAGTTTTAACAGGAATATGGATATGCCGCTAAGAACACTGTTATTTAAGCCATTTTCATTAAAGCCTACACTGCTGTCGCCGCTCATAACAGCCATTATAGAGACATCATTAAATAGTGTGCTATTTCGCGATAAGAGCATGAAAACTGCGCGTTTACGTTTGGTGGGGAAGGTCTTGCGTATCGAGTTACGCGAGCTTAACTTCCCTTTGCTACTCATATTCAGCGAACGGCAGGTGGATGTTTTAAGTCAATGGGATGGTGATGCGGATTGCATAGTAAAAACGGAAGTTGCTGTGTTGGCAAAACTGCGTGACCGGCAGCAACTTTCACCTTTAATGCGCAGTGGTGAGCTGATCGTCGAAGGTGACATTCAGGTAGTTCAACAAATTGTTGCTCTTTTGGATCTCGCCGAGTGGGATCCCGCGGAATGGCTGGCACCCTATATCGGTGATATTGCGGCAGAAACTATTGGGCAGGTAGTACATAAGAGCCACCATGTTCTTCGTGAGCAATTGCGACAGCAACAACACTATTTGGCTGAAGCTATCACTGAAGAATGGAAAATGGCTCCGGCACCACTGGAAGTAGTGTGGTTTAACGAAGAGGTTGACGCTACAGCCCGAGAGACTGAGGCTTTGAGTGCCAGATTGGCAACCATGGAGACAAAACAATGACGCCAGGAGAACTTCGGCGCCTGTATCTCATTATTCGGGTTTTTTTAAGTTACGGGCTGGATGAATTAATTCCGAAGATACGTTTGACGCTACCACTGCGTATTGGTCGTTATCTGTTTTTCTGGCTGCCAAATCGGCATAAAGAGATGCCATTAGGTGAGCGTTTGCGCCTTGCCTTGCAAGAATTAGGGCCAGTTTGGATCAAATTTGGTCAGATGATGTCCACCCGCCGTGATCTTTTCCCACCGACAATCGCCGACCAACTTGCGATGTTACAGGATAGGGTTGCTCCATTTGATGGAGCACTCGCAAGAAAGCACATCGAAATAGCGATGGGTGGACCTTTAGAAACATGGTTTGACGACTTTGACCAGCAAGCGCTAGCTTCAGCATCTATTGCTCAAGTACACACTGCGCGCTTAAAGCATAACGGTCAGGAAGTGGTGCTCAAAGTTATTCGCCCTGATATTTTGCCGATTATCAAAGCAGATGTGCGCTTGATGTACCGTTTGGCGGGCTGGGTTCCCAAACTGCTACCTGATGGACGTAGACTGCGTCCACGAGAAGTGGTGCGTGAATACGAAAAAACGCTGCTTGATGAGCTAAACCTGCTGCGTGAAGCAGCTAATGCCATTCAATTGCGCCGTAATTTTGAAAACAGTCCCATGCTCTACATTCCAGAAGTCTATTCCGACTATTGCCGGGAAAGTGTCTTGGTGATGGAGCGGATTTATGGCATCCCAGTATCTGATATTGCCGCTTTGGAAGCTCAAGGCACAAATATGAAACTGCTGGCTGAGCGCGGGGTTCAGGTCTTCTTCACTCAGGTTTTTCGCGACAGTTTTTTCCATGCAGATATGCATCCAGGGAATATTTTTGTCAGCTATGAGCATCCCCATGATCCGCTTTATATTGGTATTGACTGTGGTATTGTCGGTTCGCTAAACAAAGCGGATAAGCGCTATCTTGCTGAAAACTTTATTGCTTTCTTTAACCGCGACTACCGGCGGGTTGCCGAACTGCATGTCGATTCTGGTTGGGTTCCCCGTGACACTAATGTAGAAGATTTTGAGTTTGCTATTCGTACTGTTTGCGAACCTATTTTCGAAAAACCACTGGCAGAGATATCATTCGGGCATGTGCTGTTGAATCTCTTTAATACTGCGCGCCGCTTTAACATGGAAGTGCAGCCACAACTCGTGTTGCTGCAAAAAACTTTGTTATATGTCGAAGGGTTAGGGCGTCAGCTATACCCTCAGCTCGATCTCTGGACGACGGCCAAACCTTTCCTTGAAAGTTGGCTACGGGATCAAGTCGGCCTGCCCGCCGTGATCCGTGCGTTGAAAGAAAAGGCCCCGTTCTGGGCTGAAAAATTTCCTGAATTGCCAGAACTGGTTTACGACAGCTTACAACAGCATAAATTATTACAACAAAGTGTGGATAAGCTCACTATACAGATACAAGGCCAGCAACAACGTCAGGGGCAGTCACGGTATTTGTTTGGTGTTGGCGCTACACTGTTAGTGAGCGGTACTATTTTATTCTTAGCCAGTGAAATGGAAATCTCTATAGGATTCATTACGGTAGGCATATTAGCTTGGTTTATTGGTTGGAGACGTACTCGTTAAAATATCTATCGCTCAGAGTGCCAGATTATGAGCTAGTTCAAAGTGCGGTAAGTTAGATTAGTATTCACAAAAGCTATATAACGTATAATATGGTTTTCTGTGGAATAACCCCTGTAAATAGAGGTATATGTAATGGGTGGCATAAGCATTTGGCAGTTATTAATCATTGCCGTGATCGTCGTTCTGCTGTTTGGTACCAACAAACTGCGGACTTTAGGGTCAGATCTGGGTGCATCTATCAAAGGCTTTAAAAAGGCCATTGGTGATGATCCACAAACCCCGCCAACGAATGCTGACAAAACCAGCAACGATGCTGATTTTGCAAAATCTCTTACTGAAAAACAGCAGCCGGTAGTCAAAGCTGAAGAAACTAAGAGTCACGACAAAGAGCAGGGATAAGCTGTGTTTGACATTGGGGTAAGTGAACTGCTGCTGGTTCTTGTCATCGGTCTGGTAGTCCTTGGGCCGGAACGGTTACCTGTGGCTGTCAGAACTGTCTCGGGCTGGATTCGTACATTGCGTTCACTTGCAGCAACAGTGCAAAACGAATTGGCGCAAGAGCTTAAGGTACAAGAGTTACAAGATAGCTTAAAGAAAGTAGAACAGGCTGGCTTGCAAAATCTGACACCTGAGCTGAAAGCTTCAATGGATGAACTCAAAGAGGCCGCTGAAGCGCTGAAACGCTCTTATCAGTCTGACACTAGCTCGGAAGCGCCACATACGATCCATAATCCATTGGTGACTGAGCCTGAAGCCATTCATGATGGAGTTACACCGGCTGAGTCAGCAACTCAAGCTTCGGCGTCACCGCAAGTGCCGGAGATGAGTGATGCGAGCACGCTGGTAGAGACTAAGCTTGTGGAGACTGCACCTGATAGCGTTGAGAAACCTGTTATTCAGGTTGAGGAATTTACTAAGCCCATCCCCTCTGTTGGTGGGGAGCCTGTGCCTGTTACAAAAACATCCGTAGCCAAGGCACACACTGCCACAGTTGACTCCCATAGCACTGACTCACTCAGCGCTGACCAACCTCGAACTCACCAACCTGGCGGCGATCGGTAAACATGGCTGTTGATGATACCCAACCCCTTATCACGCATTTGATAGAACTGCGTAAGCGGCTATTGAATTGCATAATCACTGTTCTAGTGGTTTTTCTGGTATTGGTTTTTTTTGCCAATGATATTTATCAACTGGTATCGGCACCGCTGATCAAACAGATGCCTGTGGGTGCCAGTATGATTGCAACAAATGTTGCATCGCCTTTCTTCACCCCGATTAAATTGACGATGATGGTCTCGGTATTTGTCTCAGCACCGATGATCCTTTATCAGGTTTGGGCATTTATTGCCCCTGCGCTGTATAAGCATGAACGCCGCTTGATGGTTCCACTGTTAATATCCAGCAGCTTCTTATTTTATCTAGGTATGGCGTTTGCTTACTTTGTTGTTTTTCCGTTAGCCTTTGGTTTTTTCGCCAAAACAGCGCCGGAAAACGTATTATTCGCGCCGGATATTACTACATATCTTGATTTTGTTATGGCGCTTTTTATGGCCTTTGGTATCTCTTTTGAAGTCCCGATTGCGATAATTCTCTTGTGCTGGACAGGGGTAACAACACCTGAGGCATTGAAGAAAAAGCGCCCTTATGTGTTTGTCGGCGCTTTTGTTGTCGGCATGCTTCTTACGCCCCCAGATGTGCTATCACAGACATTATTGGCAATTCCGATGTATCTGTTATTTGAAGTCGGTGTATTCTTTGCCCGTTTTTATACCGGTAAACAACGTCGCTCAGATATTGAGGAAGAGGATGACGAAATAGACCATCATCCGAAAGTGCCTTAAATAGATACCTTGATATTTTAAGCCGTCCTTTGGGCGGCTTCTATTTTGGAATGCTCATGTTTGATATTGGCGTGAATTTAACAAGTTCACAATTTGCAAAAGATCACTCGCAGGTCGTTGCTCGCGCAAAAGATGCCGGGGTTACCGGTATACTTATCACGGGTACTGATGCTGAGGAAAGTCAGGCCGCACTTGATCTTGCTATCGCTAATCCGGAATATTGCTGGTCAACCGCTGGTGTTCATCCTCATCAAGCGAGCACTTGGCAAAACCATGTTGAACAGCAAATTAGAATTTTAGCCACCAATGTATCTGTAGTGGCTATTGGTGAGTGTGGATTAGATTTTAACCGCAACTTCTCCACCCCAATAGAGCAAGAAATTGCATTTACCGCCCAATTGGCGCTGGCTGCCGAGCTTTCTATGCCGGTATTTTTACATTGCCGTGATGCCCACGAACGTTTCATTACGCTACTTTCGCCCTGGCTAGACAAGATCCCCGCAGCCGTTGTGCATTGCTTTACCGGCACTGCTGATGAATTGGATTCCTGTCTGGCCTTGGGCTTATCTATTGGTATTACCGGGTGGGTTTGCGATGAACGCCGTGGCCTTGAACTGAGATCTCTGCTGTCACGCATTCCGGCGCAACAGCTGTTACTAGAAACAGATGCTCCCTATTTATTGCCAAGGGATATACATCCTAAACCTGCATCCCGTCGCAATGAACCCTGCTTTCTGCCCCATATCGTCCAGCAGGTTGCTGCCTGGCGACAAGAAGACCCTCAATGGCTAGGGCAGAAAACTGATGAAAACGCCCGCCGGATTTTCCGGTTGGTTTGAGTTAGGAGAACAATATGAGCTATGCATTCCCAGGCACCTTTCCTGGTCGCCGTATGCGCCGTGTGCGCCGTCATGATTTCAGTCGTCGCCTGGTTGCTGAAAATCAGCTGACAGTTAATGATCTGATCTATCCGGTGTTTGTCATGGAGGGATCTAACCAGCAACAGGCCGTTTCATCTATGCCGGGCGTCTCGCGTATGACGATCGATCTGTTGGTGAAAGAAGCTGAGGCAATTGCCAGGCTGGGTGTCCCGGTCATATCGTTATTTCCTGTCATTGAGTCCGGTGCCAAATCACTGCTCGCGGAAGAGGCTTATAACCCGAATGGCCTGGTACAACGCACGGTGCGCGCGCTTAAAGACGCAGTACCAGAATTAGGTATTCTTACCGATGTCGCTCTCGATCCCTACACAACCCATGGTCAAGATGGTGTGATTGATGCTGATGGCTATGTCATTAATGATATTACGAAAGAGATTTTAGTCCGTCAGGCATTGTCACACGCTGAAGCTGGCGCTGAGATTATTGCTCCGAGCGATATGATGGATGGCCGTATCGGTGCTATTCGCGATCAGTTGGAACTACAAGGTTTGGTAAATACACAAATCATGGCGTATTCAGCAAAGTATGCCTCTTGTTACTATGGCCCATTCCGCGATGCAATTGGCTCCAGCAGTAATTTGAAAGGCGGCGATAAAAAAAACTATCAAATGGACCCGGCTAATAGTGATGAAGCTTTGCAAGAGATAGCTCAGGATCTGCAGGAAGGGGCGGATATGGTGATGGTGAAACCTGGAATGCCCTATCTGGATGTGGTGCGTCGGGTGAAAGAGACTTTCGGCGTGCCGACCTTTGCCTATCAAGTCTCGGGTGAATATGCCATGCACATGGCTGCAATTCAGAATGGTTGGCTGCAAGAAAAGCCCACTGTGATGGAGTCACTATTATGCTTTAAACGTGCGGGTGCAGATGGGGTATTAACCTATTTCGCGAAGCAGGTAGCACAATGGCTACATGACGACCAAATGCAGCGTTAATATCTCTGGTATGACTCATTTGGTATAAATTAAGAAGGTAGGTACAAATGTGCCTACCTGGAATATGGTTTGTATTATGCTAAACAGCAATATTATTGCTTTTCGAACTGGCGATTTTCCAGACTCTGTATCACTTGGCTATTTAGCATATTCAGCAACAGCATTGACCGCGCTTCACCATCAGGTTCAGTATAAATCGCCTGTAATCCGGCAAAAACACCCTCAGTAATCGTCACAATATCACCAGGAAGAGGTACTTCTGGCGCAATGATTTTGTCCGTTGTATGGGACTGCATCTCGGTAATAACGATGTCTGGTATTACCGCAGGTTGTGCACCAAAACGGACAAAGTGGCTTACACCGCGAGTTGCACTGATAGTCGTGGTATGAATATCCTCTGCATCGAACGCCACAAACAGATAGTTGGGGAATAAAGGCTCCGTCACCTCAGTACGCTTCCCGCGAACTATTTTTTCGATAATCACTAACGGTGTCCAACAGTTCACTGCTTGCCGCTCTAAATGCTCTTTGGCACGCAAAAGTTGACCACGTTTACAATATAATAAATGCCAATGTTTCATAATGTCACATGCCTTTGTGATCCTATCTGGCAGCATAGCAAAAGTGGGAGAATATATATAGTGAGGAAGAAATCATCACTTTGGATATATAGTTTGTTATACAAAGGTTTAATCTATCTTATATCGATATAATGATGCTTATATTGGTGATAATTAGTAGCACCTTGCCGTCGGCTATTTTTTGAGTCAGGTGGTGCTCATTTTTAACAAAAAGACAGCAACTACTATAAAGACAGCCTATAATGGCGCATCACCTAGCCGCCGAAATGATCAGCATGAAATACCGTGACTTACGTGACTTCCTCTCGTTGCTGGAACAGAGGGGCGAACTTAAACGTATTAGCCAGCCTATTGACCCCTATTTGGAAATGACAGAAATTGCCGATCGCACCTTGCGTGCCGGTGGGCCTGCCCTGCTTTTTGAGAATCCGAAGGGATATGACATGCCCGTGCTGTGCAACCTGTTTGGTACGGCCAAACGCGTGGCAATGGGGATGGGGCAAGAGGATGTCAGTGCACTGCGAGATGTAGGCAAGCTGTTAGCTTTCCTGAAAGAACCTGATCCACCGAAAGGTTTTCGTGATCTATTCGATAAGCTGCCGAAATTTAAGCAGGTATTGAATATGCCAACGAAATGCTTAAGCTCGGCCCCGTGTCAGGAGCAAATCTGGCAGGGTGATGATGTCGATCTAAGCCGAATTCCTGTTATGCACTGCTGGCCAGAAGATGCTGCACCTCTCGTGTCTTGGGGGCTGACTGTCACTCGAGGCCCGCATAAAGAGCGCCAGAATCTGGGCATCTATCGCCAACAAGTGCTGGGCAAAAACAAATTAATTATGCGTTGGTTATCCCACCGTGGTGGTGCTTTGGATTACCAGGAGTGGTGCGAAGCACATCCCGGTGAACGCTTCCCCGTTGCTGTTGCTCTGGGGGCAGATCCTGCGACTATTTTGGCCGCAGTCACGCCAGTTCCTGACACTCTGTCTGAATATGCTTTTGCCGGTCTATTACGCGGGCATAAAACGGAAGTTGTGAAGTGTATTTCCAACTCACTTGAAGTTCCGGCAAGTGCAGAAATTGTATTGGAAGGATATATTGAGCAGGGTGATATGGCTCCGGAAGGTCCTTATGGCGATCACACCGGTTATTATAATGAAATAGACAGTTTCCCTGTCTTTACCGTCACACATATTACTCAGCGTAAAGACGCGATTTATCATTCAACCTATACTGGCCGCCCGCCGGATGAACCTGCGGTGATGGGGGTTGCGCTGAATGAGGTGTTTGTTCCTATTTTGCAAAAACAGTTCCCAGAAATTGTTGATTTCTATCTGCCGCCAGAAGGATGCTCATACCGACTGGCGGTAGTGACTATCAAGAAACAGTATGCAGGCCATGCTAAACGCGTGATGATGGGCGTATGGTCATTTTTACGCCAGTTTATGTATACAAAATTTGTTATTGTTTGTGATGATGATATTAATGCACGTGATTGGAATGATGTCATTTGGGCGATTACGACTCGAATGGACCCATCCCGCGATACGGTGTTGATTGAAAATACACCAATAGACTATTTGGATTTCGCCTCACCGGTTTCCGGTTTAGGATCGAAAATGGGGCTGGATGCCACCAACAAATGGCCAGCTGAGACCCCGCGTGAATGGGGGCGTCCAATTAAAATGAATGAAGACGTCCGTGCTCGCGTTGATGCTATTTGGGACGAACTCGCCATTTTCAGTGACAATGAGACCAAACGCTAACCGGCGTTAGATTTTGTCCTTAGTTTTGCATTTGATGACCCGACAGAGGGAAGGCATGACAACTTTAAGCTGTAAAGTAACCTCCGTAGAGGCCATTACCGATACGGTGTACCGGGTGCAATTGGTGCCTGCATCTGCGTTTTCTTTCCGTGCTGGGCAGTATTTGATGGTAGTCATGGACGAGCGTGATAAACGACCATTTTCTATGGCATCCACGCCGTTGCAGCAAGATTTCATTGAGTTGCATATCGGTGCTTCGGAACTGAATCTGTATGCCATGGCCGTGATGGACCGGATTTTAAAAGAGAAAACCTTGGATGTGGATATCCCGCATGGTGAAGCATGGTTCCGCGAGGGGAGTCACCGTCCGTTAGTGCTGATTGCTGGCGGCACCGGTTTTTCCTATGCGCGTTCAATTTTGTTGGCCGCGTTAGCAGAGCAGCCTGATCGTGAAGTGTCTATCTATTGGGGTGGGCGCGAAGCTGTGCATCTCTATGACCTAAGTGAACTGGAAGCGCTATCAATTCAGTACCCACAGTTGAAAGTTATTCCTGTCGTGGAGCAGCCGGAAGAGGGCTGGCGTGGTCGAACCGGAACAGTACTGAGTGCGGTCCTGCAAGATTACGGCTCTCTTGCTGAGCAAGATATCTATATCGCCGGCCGTTTTGAGATGGCGAAGATTGCTCGTGAGCGTTTCTGTGCTGAACGTGGTGCGCAGGAAGCCCATATCTTTGGTGATGCGTTTGCCTTTATCTGAGTAAAAAACAGTTAAAAAAACCCGCCCCTGACAGGCGGGAAAACGGCAACTAAACACCAGGTAGAGCGGTTATTAGGGCCTGTATTCAGGCCCTTAATGTTTTTCAGATAAATATGTTCGGAAGTTAAACGCGCTCAAAGATGGTCGCGATGCCCTGGCCTAAGCCGATGCACATGGTGGCCAGACCGAATTGCACGTCACGGCGCTCCATCAGATTGATCAACGTGGTAGAAATACGCGCCCCTGAGCAACCCAATGGGTGGCCTAATGCAATGGCTCCACCATTGAGGTTCACTTTGTCATCTATACTCTCCAGCAAACCCAACCCCTTCAGACAAGCCAGCGATTGAGCGGCAAATGCTTCATTTAATTCAAATAATCCAATATCTTCCAACTTTAGCCCGGCACGTTTTAATGCCAGTTGGCTTGCAGGTACTGGGCCATAACCCATAATGGATGGATCACAACCCACCACCGCCATTGAGCGAATACGTGCGCGCGGCGTTAAACCTAATGATTTTGCTCGGGATTCGCTCATAATCAGCATGGCAGATGCGCCATCGGAAAGTGCTGATGAGGTACCAGCCGTCACTGTGCCATTTACCGGATCAAAGGCAGGGCGCAGAGCAGCCAGACCTGCCAGATGGGTTTCAGGGCGAATAACTTCATCAAAATCAAAACGTTTCAATATGCCATCGGCATCATGCCCATTGGTGGCGACAATCTCATTGGCGAAATGGCCAGCTTGAGTTGCGGCATAGGCACGTTGATGAGAGCGGACGGCAAACTCATCTTGTGATTGGCGGCTAATATTGTGAATTTTTGCCAGCATTTCTGCGGTCAAACCCATCATACCGGCAGCTTTCGCGACAGTACGCCCCATACCCGGATGGAAATCCACGCCGTGATTCATAGGGACGTGGCCCATATGTTCCACGCCACCAATCAAACTCACTTGTGCATCACCCACCATGATAGCCCTGGCACCATCATGCAACGCTTGCATTGATGAACCACACAGGCGGTTAACGGTGACTGCCGGTACGCTGTGCGGGATCTCTGCCAGCAAAGAGGCATTGCGGGCGATGTTGAAACCCTGCTCCAGCGTTTGCTGTACACAACCCCAATAGATATCGTCGATCTCTGCGGCATTCAGCCCTGGATTGCGGCTCAGCACTTCTCGCATTAAGTGAGCGGAGAGATCTTCAGCCCGCACTTGGCGAAATGCGCCCCCTTTCGAGCGGCCCATTGGCGTGCGGACGGCATCAATAATGACTACATTTTCCATGTTTTCAGACCTCATGCCGGTTGATTGGTAGAAACATCAAGCAGCGCTGCTGCCACAGGATAATAGCTTTCGTTATGTTCAGCTTTGGCTCTCAGCCCCGCAGGGACGTGATACAACGCGCCAAGATGGGCGTAACGCTGGGCCATTTCGACATAATTGGCGCTACCGAGGGTATCGAGATAACGGAAGATACCTCCGTGGAATGGCGGGAAACCAAGGCCATAAACCAACGCGATATCCCCTTCGGCCGGGCTGGCAATAATGCCCTCTTCCAGACAGCGCACCACTTCATTGATCATTGGGATCATGGTGCGGGCGATAATATCCTCATCGCTGAATTTCTGTGCAGGCTGACTGATGGCTGCCAACAAGGTATCCACCTGCTCGTCATTTTCTTTACGCGGTTTGCCCTTTGCATCCTGCGTATAACGGTAGAAACCTTGGCCGTTCTTCTGACCAAAACGCTTGTTATCGAACATTACGTCCACTGCATCGCGATAATCTTTATTCATCCGATCAGGGAAACCTACCGCCATCACGGCTTGCGCATGGTGCGCGGTATCAATGCCCACCACATCTAACAGATAAGCCGGACCCATCGGCCAGCCGAACTGTTTTTCCATCACTTTATCAATCTGGCGGAAGTCGCCGCCGTCTCTGACTAACATGCCAAACCCAGCCAAATACGGGAACAATACGCGGTTAACGAAGAAACCTGGGCAATCATTAACCACAATTGGGGTTTTACCCATTTGCGTGGCATATGCCACTACGGCAGCGATAGTTTTATCTGAGGTTTTCGCACCACGAATAATTTCAACTAACGGCATCCGATGAACTGGGTTAAAGAAGTGCATACCGCAGAAGTTTTCTGGGCGCTGAAGGGATTTCGCCAATTGATCGATCGGGATCGTAGAGGTGTTAGAGGCTAAAACAGCCTCTTCGCCGATCAGCGCTTCAAGCTCAGCAAGAACGGCGGCTTTAATTTTTGGATTCTCCACCACCGCTTCCACGATGAGTTGGGCGCGTTCAATGCCGGTGTAATCCAAGGTTGGCTGGATGGTCGCCAAAATATTCGCCATTTTCAGGCCATCGATTTTGCTGCGTTCCAGCTGTTTGTTCAGTAGCTTAGCCGCCTCATTCATCCCAATGGTCAGGGATTTGTCATTAATATCCTTCATAATGACTGGCACACCTTTCAATGCCGACTGATAGGCAATTCCGCCGCCCATAATCCCGGCACCTAATACTGCGGCCTGTTTTGGCGCATCGACACCTTTAGACAGTTTTTTCGCCTGTCCTTTAACATATTGATCGTTTAGGAAAATACCGACCAAAGCACGGGCTTCGTTGGAACCTGCCAATGGCACAAAACTATTGGTTTCCAGCTTTAGCGCTTCGGTGCGGCCAAATTTTGCCGCAGCTTCGATGGTTTTTACCGCGGTCAGTGGGGCTGGATAGTGTTTCCCAGCCACTTGCATAACCATACCTTTGGCAATGGTGAAGCACATAGCGGCTTCCGTTGGGTTCAGTTTCAGCGGTTCCAGTTTCGGGCGGCGCGCGGCTTGCCAGTCGAGCTTGCCATCAATAGCCTGCTTCAGCATGACCAACGCAGCTTCCGTCAGTTTTTCGGCGGCGACAACTGCATCAACCAGCCCAACTTTTAAGGCCTCTTTGGCAATAATATCTTTGCCAGCGGCGATGATTTCCAGTGCACTGTCCGCACCTAATAAGCGAGGTAAACGCACCGAACCGCCAAAGCCGGGCATGATACCCAGCTTGGTTTCTGGCAGGCCAATTCGGGTTTCCGGCGAGGCAACACGGAAATCTGTAGCGAGAATACATTCACATCCGCCACCCAATGCGTATCCATTGATCGCAGAAATGGTCGGCACCGGTAAGTCTTCCAAACGATTGAAAATATCATTTGCGAAAACCAGCCATTGGTGCAGTTTTTCTGGTGGGGCATTAAATAGAGACAGAAACTCGGTGATATCAGCACCGACAATAAAGGCCGCTTTAGCAGAGCGAAGCAGCAACCCTTTGAGTTCGCTTTGTTTTTCCAATACAGCCAGGGCTTCACCCAAATTGGCTACGGTTTTGGTATCCAGCTTATTAACTGAACCCGGTGCATCAAACACCAACTCGGCAATGCCGTTTTCTAGCCAGTGAAGCTGTAATGTTTCGCTTTGGTAGAGCATATCTATCTCCTGAATAAGCGCATGTGATCTGGTATGACCAGATATTCAGGAAGTGTGGATATTTTGTTAATGAATTGCAAATGAGAGATTGATTTTTTGCAGTGAAGATCACAGTCAATCGGATGGGATAACTGATTTTCATCAATTTTATTCGAGGTGTATCGAGGGGCGGAAAAACGAGCTTATTGCCTGCTTGCGAGCGGGCTACCACGTCAGTTATTTTGGATATCGTTGTTATCACGTCATGGAATGAGTGTCGGCGAAACATGGCCTCGGTGACTATGATAAGATTAAAAAATTAAGTTCTAATAGCGAAGGGTACTGTGATGGAAACGCTGGCTTCTTTATATAACGAACATTTATCCACCCTACAACAGCGCACCCGTGATGTGCTGGAGCGTCATCAGCTAGATGCTTTACTGATTCATTCTGGTGAATTGCAACGAATTTTCCTCGATGATCGTGACTATCCTTTTAAAGCCAATGCACAGTTCAAAGCTTGGGTGCCTGTTACTCAAGTACCAAACTGTTGGTTATGGGTCGATGGGGTAAATACACCGAAGTTATGGTTTTACTCGCCAGTAGATTATTGGCACTGTGTCGAGCCATTGCCGGACAGCTTCTGGACGAAGGCCATTGATATCCAGCCGTTAACCAATGCGGATGACATCGCGCAGCAATTACCTGTGCAGCGTGAACGCGTGGCCTACATTGGCTATGCCCAACAACGCGCTCAGGCATTGGGATTCAGTGCCGAAAATATCAATCCACAACCCGTACTGGATTACCTTCATTTCTACCGTTCGTATAAAACGGATTATGAACTGGCGTGTATGCGTGAAGCGCAAAAGACCGCAGTTGTTGGACATCGTGCAGCCCATGAAGCCTTCCAGTCGGGTATGAGTGAGTTTGATATCAACCTGGCGTATCTGATGGCGACGGGTCATCGTGATACTGATGTACCTTACGATAATATCGTTGCGCTGAATGAACACTCGGCAGTACTTCACTACACCACGTTACAACATCAGCCTCCGGCAGAAATGCGTAGCTTCCTCATGGATGCGGGTGCTGAATATAACGGTTATGCTGCCGACCTGACCCGCACTTATGCCGCAGACAGTGACAGCGATTTTGCAGCATTAATCAAAGACCTGAATACCGAACAGCTCGAGCTGATCAAAACCATTAAAAGTGGTGAACGCTACACCGACTATCATGTTCAAATGCATCGGCGCATTGCCAAGCTGTTGCGCACTCATAATCTAGTCACGGGTATTAGTGAAGAGGCGATGGTCGAACAAGGCATTACCTGCCCATTCCTGCCACACGGCTTGGGGCATCCTCTTGGATTGCAAGTGCATGATACTGCTGGATTTATGCAGGATGATAAAGGCACCCACCTCAGTGCGCCATCCAAGTATCCTTACCTGCGTTGTACCCGTATTCTGCAACCCCGCATGGTACTGACCATCGAACCTGGTCTGTACTTTATCGAGTCACTGTTGGCACCGTGGCGTACCGGGGAGTTCAGTAAGCATTTCAATTGGGAACGTATTGATGCGCTGAAGCCTTATGGTGGTATACGTATAGAAGACAATATTGTTATTCACGATAAGCGGGTTGAGAATATGACGCGTGATCTGAAATTAGCCTGATGCAACCTTATCTGATACCTGCCGCGTCGGTATCAATCAGCGAAGAGATCAAAAAAAGTCGTTTTATCACCTTACTGGCGCATACCTGTGGGGTGAATGAAGCGAAAGATTTCATTCAGCAGGTTAAACAGCAGCACCCAACCGCCCGGCATCATTGCTGGGCTTTTGTTGCGGGCACGCCGACGGATTCACAGCAATTAGGTTTTTCCGATGATGGTGAGCCATCGGGTACTGCGGGTAAACCTATTCTAGCCCAGTTGATGGGCAGTGATATTGGCGAGATAACCGCGGTGGTTGTCCGCTATTATGGCGGCATCAAACTGGGAACTGGCGGGTTGGTAAGGGCTTACGGCAGCGGCGTACAACAGGCGTTAAAACAGATTGAAGTAAAATATAAAGTCCCACAGGTAGAATATACTTTACAGTGTGACTACGCGCAGCTTGCCATGGTTGAAACGCTATTACAGCAGGTTGAAGGCCAGACTTTACGGAGTGAATACGCGAACTCGTAACACTTCATCTCTCTTTGCCAGCAACTCAAGCCAGTCAGGTCGGGGATAAATTGCGTGATCTCAGTCGTGGTACGTTGCAATTGACGCCCATTTCGCAATAATCCCCATCCAAGTGAATTGCTAAGGAACGTGCCGGAATGCATTTTCGTGCCATAACCCGTATTGTTGGTCTGCTGGTCATCTTATTCTCCGGAACTATGTTTATCCCCGGACTAGTAGCCTTGATCTATCGTGATGGTGCTGGCCGAGCCTTCAGCGAAACCTTTTTTGTTGCCCTATCGATAGGTCTTTTGCTCTGGTTACCTAACCGAAAACAGAAACATGAGCTCAAGCCCCGTGAGGGCTTTCTTATCGTGGTACTTTTCTGGACGGTGCTGGGCAGCGTGGGGGCATTACCTTTCCTATTCTCAGAACGGCCAAATCTTTCACTCACCGATGCATTTTTTGAATCATTCTCTGGGCTAACGACCACCGGTGCGACCACCTTGGTGGGATTGGATTCACTGCCCAAAGCCATTCTATTCTATCGGCAAATGCTGCAATGGCTCGGTGGTATGGGGATCATTGTGTTGGCGGTGGCTATCCTGCCTATTTTGGGGGTGGGGGGAATGCAGCTCTACCGTGCAGAAATGCCCGGTCCGCTGAAAGATAATAAAATGCGGCCCCGAATCGCTGAAACAGCTAAAACACTCTGGCTCATCTATGTATTACTGACCATTGCCTGTGCGCTTTCTCTATGGGGTGCGGGGATGTCAGTGTTTGATGCCATCTCTCACAGCTTCTCTACTATAGCCATTGGTGGCTTCTCAACCCATGATGCCAGTATCGGCTATTTCAACAGCCCCACCATTAACACCATCATTGGCATTTTCTTGCTGATTTCTGGTTGTAACTTTGGTCTGCACTTTGCGGTTCTGAGTGGCCGCAGCTTGAAGGTTTATTGGCGCGATCCCGAATTCCGTATGTTTATCTTTGTACAATTGACTCTGGTTATCGTTTGTACCTTGGTACTCTGGCAACATAATGTGTACAAGTCGGGGATGGAAACCTTAAATCAGGCATTCTTCCAGGTGGTCTCCATGGCGACAACGGCGGGCTTCACGACCGACAGTATTTCTAAGTGGCCGCTGTTCCTCCCAATACTCTTATTATGTTCTGCTTTTATCGGTGGATGTGCAGGGTCGACTGGTGGCGGTTTGAAAGTTATCCGCATCCTGTTGCTCTACCTGCAAGGTTCGCGTGAACTAAAAAGGCTGGTTCACCCGAATGCGGTTTATACCATCAAACTGGGGCGGCGGGCATTGCCGGAACGGATACTGGAAGCGGTTTGGGGCTTCTTCTCAGCTTATGCACTGGTTTTCATCATCAGTATGTTAGCGATCATCGCCACTGGTGTTGATGAGTTCTCAGCCTTCGCCGCCGTCACTGCAACGCTAAATAACCTCGGGCCAGGCTTGGGAGTGGTCGCTGATAACTTCACCTCTATGAACCCGGCAGCTAAATGGATATTAGTGATAACTATGCTGTTTGGCCGATTGGAAGTCTTCACCTTGCTGGTTCTTTTCACCCCAACATTCTGGCGAGAGTAATTTTGCATAAGGAATATTGCTATGAACATACTGATACTCTTCTCTAGCCGAGATGGCCAAACACATGCAATCGCTTCTTATATAGCTAAGCAATTATCGGCAACGGCGACCTGTGAAATACAAGACCTATCTCAGGTTGGACAAATCGACTTAAACCAATATCAACAAGTCATGATTGGCGCATCTGTGCGTTATGGGCATTTCAGTCCGGTATTGAGTAAATTCGTTAGCAAACACGTCGAACAGTTAAATCAAATGCCGAGTGCCTTCTTTGCGGTAAATCTGACTGCACGTAAGCCAGAAAAGCGTTCTCCACAAACGAATGCTTACGTGCGTAAGTTCTTACTGAGTACACCTTGGCAGCCCACGCTATGTACAGTATTTGCGGGTGCTCTGCGTTATCCCCGTTATCGCTGGATAGATCGGGTGATGATTCAACTGATTATGCGAATGACAGGCGGAGAAACCGATACGAGTAAAGAAGTTGAATATACCGATTGGCAACAAGTAAGCAGTTTTACTCAGGATTTCTCGGCACTACAGTACGAAAAATAGCAATACCGCTGGTTATCACAGCAAATCGTTGAAATAAAACACGGTTGAAAAGTTTTTTCAAATTAGGGGTTGCAGCCTGTCAGGAACTCCCTATAATGCGCCTCCACTGACCGGGAACAACGAAACAAACTTCGCCGGGTCAGGAAGAGAAAAGAACGCGTTTGAGTTCGAAAGAAATCAAATAACACCTTGACTCTTCAGCGGGAAAGCGTATTATCTGCCTCCCGCGTTACCGTAAGATTCGCTGAAAAGCCAACGGGTAACGAACGCTCTTTAACAATTTATCAGACAATCTGTGTGGGCACTCGCAAGACGATATCGAAGCCTGTTTCGGCAGGCAGAAGCAATATCAAAGTCTTGAAGAGTGACCAAAGCAGTACACATTTGAACTTCGGTTCGAATGCATATTTGCAGAAAGTAATCTTTGAGCATCGCTACTTCGGTAGCAAATCAAACAAATCTTAAATTGAAGAGTTTGATCATGGCTCAGATTGAACGCTGGCGGCAGGCCTAACACATGCAAGTCGAGCGGCAGCGGGAAGTAGTTTACTACTTCGCCGGCGAGCGGCGGACGGGTGAGTAATGTCTGGGGATCTGCCTGATGGAGGGGGATAACTACTGGAAACGGTAGCTAATACCGCATGACCTCGTAAGAGCAAAGTGGGGGACCTTCGGGCCTCACGCCATCGGATGAACCCAGATGGGATTAGCTAGTAGGTGGGGTAATGGCTCACCTAGGCGACGATCCCTAGCTGGTCTGAGAGGATGACCAGCCACACTGGAACTGAGACACGGTCCAGACTCCTACGGGAGGCAGCAGTGGGGAATATTGCACAATGGGCGCAAGCCTGATGCAGCCATGCCGCGTGTGTGAAGAAGGCCTTCGGGTTGTAAAGCACTTTCAGCGAGGAGGAAGGCAGTCGTGTTAATAGCACGATTGATTGACGTTACTCGCAGAAGAAGCACCGGCTAACTCCGTGCCAGCAGCCGCGGTAATACGGAGGGTGCAAGCGTTAATCGGAATTACTGGGCGTAAAGCGCACGCAGGCGGTTTGTTAAGTCAGATGTGAAATCCCCGCGCTTAACGTGGGAACTGCATTTGAAACTGGCAAGCTAGAGTCTTGTAGAGGGGGGTAGAATTCCAGGTGTAGCGGTGAAATGCGTAGAGATCTGGAGGAATACCGGTGGCGAAGGCGGCCCCCTGGACAAAGACTGACGCTCAGGTGCGAAAGCGTGGGGAGCAAACAGGATTAGATACCCTGGTAGTCCACGCTGTAAACGATGTCGACTTGGAGGTTGTGCCCTTGAGGCGTGGCTTCCGGAGCTAACGCGTTAAGTCGACCGCCTGGGGAGTACGGCCGCAAGGTTAAAACTCAAATGAATTGACGGGGGCCCGCACAAGCGGTGGAGCATGTGGTTTAATTCGATGCAACGCGAAGAACCTTACCTACTCTTGACATCCACAGAACTTAGCAGAGATGCTTCGGTGCCTTCGGGAACTGTGAGACAGGTGCTGCATGGCTGTCGTCAGCTCGTGTTGTGAAATGTTGGGTTAAGTCCCGCAACGAGCGCAACCCTTATCCTTTGTTGCCAGCACGTAATGGTGGGAACTCAAGGGAGACTGCCGGTGACAAACCGGAGGAAGGTGGGGATGACGTCAAGTCATCATGGCCCTTACGAGTAGGGCTACACACGTGCTACAATGGCAGATACAAAGTGAAGCGAACTCGCGAGAGCAAGCGGACCACATAAAGTCTGTCGTAGTCCGGATTGGAGTCTGCAACTCGACTCCATGAAGTCGGAATCGCTAGTAATCGTAGATCAGAATGCTACGGTGAATACGTTCCCGGGCCTTGTACACACCGCCCGTCACACCATGGGAGTGGGTTGCAAAAGAAGTAGGTAGCTTAACCTTCGGGAGGGCGCTTACCACTTTGTGATTCATGACTGGGGTGAAGTCGTAACAAGGTAACCGTAGGGGAACCTGCGGTTGGATCACCTCCTTACCTCACGATACGCATTGCGCAGTGTCCACACAGATTGTCTGATAGAAAGTAACGAGCAAATAAGGCCGGGCTGAGAGATTAGCCGGGCTTTAGTACCTTGTTGGGTCTGTAGCTCAGGTGGTTAGAGCGCACCCCTGATAAGGGTGAGGTCGGTGGTTCAAGTCCACTCAGACCCACCAACTCACCATTCCCTGTTGAGTTGCAGCAATAAGGTGATTTGCTTTTTATATGGGGCTATAGCTCAGCTGGGAGAGCGCCTGCCTTGCACGCAGGAGGTCAGCGGTTCGATCCCGCTTAGCTCCACCATATAAAAAACTATTTCAAAACGTACTGCGGTCGCAAGACACAGTGTGTTGTGAAATATTGCTCTTTAACAATCTGGAACAAGCTGAAAATTGAAACAATACAGCTGAAACTTATCTCTCCGTAGAGTGACTGAGATAAAGAGTAGCCTGTATTAGAGTCTCTCAAATAATCGCAACGCAAAGGGTCTGCAAAGACACCTTCGGGTTGTGAGGTTAAGCGACTAAGCGTACACGGTGGATGCCTAGGCAGTCAGAGGCGATGAAGGGCGTGCTAATCTGCGAAAAGCGTCGGTAAGCTGATATGAAGCGTTACAACCGACGATACCCGAATGGGGAAACCCAGTGCAATTCGTTGCACTATTGCATGGTGAATACATAGCCATGCAAGGCGAACCGGGGGAACTGAAACATCTAAGTACCCCGAGGAAAAGAAATCAACCGAGATTCCCCCAGTAGCGGCGAGCGAACGGGGAAGAGCCCAGAGTCTGAATCAGTTTATGTGTTAGTGGAAGCGTCTGGAAAGTCGCACGGTACAGGGTGATAGTCCCGTACACAAAAATGCATATTCTGTGAACTCGATGAGTAGGGCGGGACACGTGACATCCTGTCTGAATATGGGGGGACCATCCTCCAAGGCTAAATACTCCTGACTGACCGATAGTGAACCAGTACCGTGAGGGAAAGGCGAAAAGAACCCCGGCGAGGGGAGTGAAATAGAACCTGAAACCGTGTACGTACAAGCAGTGGGAGCACCTTCGTGGTGTGACTGCGTACCTTTTGTATAATGGGTCAGCGACTTATATTTTGTAGCAAGGTTAACCGAATAGGGGAGCCGTAGGGAAACCGAGTCTTAACTGGGCGTCTAGTTGCAAGGTATAGACCCGAAACCCGGTGATCTAGCCATGGGCAGGTTGAAGGTTGGGTAACACTAACTGGAGGACCGAACCGACTAATGTTGAAAAATTAGCGGATGACTTGTGGCTGGGGGTGAAAGGCCAATCAAACCGGGAGATAGCTGGTTCTCCCCGAAAGCTATTTAGGTAGCGCCTCGTGAACTCATCTTCGGGGGTAGAGCACTGTTTCGGCTAGGGGGTCATCCCGACTTACCAAACCGATGCAAACTCCGAATACCGAAGAATGTTATCACGGGAGACACACGGCGGGTGCTAACGTCCGTCGTGAAGAGGGAAACAACCCAGACCGCCAGCTAAGGTCCCAAAGTCATGGTTAAGTGGGAAACGATGTGGGAAGGCACAGACAGCCAGGATGTTGGCTTAGAAGCAGCCATCATTTAAAGAAAGCGTAATAGCTCACTGGTCGAGTCGGCCTGCGCGGAAGATGTAACGGGGCTAAACCATGCACCGAAGCTGCGGCAGCGACACTTAGGTGTTGTTGGGTAGGGGAGCGTTCTGTAAGCCGTTGAAGGTGACCTGTGAGGGTTGCTGGAGGTATCAGAAGTGCGAATGCTGACATAAGTAACGATAATGCGGGTGAAAAACCCGCACGCCGGAAGACCAAGGGTTCCTGTCCAACGTTAATCGGGGCAGGGTGAGTCGACCCCTAAGGCGAGGCTGAAAAGCGTAGTCGATGGGAAACAGGTTAATATTCCTGTACTTGGTGTTACTGCGAAGGGGGGACGGAGAAGGCTAGGCTAGCCGGGCGACGGTTGTCCCGGTTTAAGCATGTAGGCGGAGTGACCAGGTAAATCCGGTTGCTTATCAACGCTGAGGTGTGATGACGAGCCACTACGGTGGTGAAGTAGTTGATGCCAAGCTTCCAGGAAAAGCCTCTAAGCATCAGGTAACATTAAATCGTACCCCAAACCGACACAGGTGGTCAGGTAGAGAATACTCAGGCGCTTGAGAGAACTCGGGTGAAGGAACTAGGCAAAATGGTGCCGTAACTTCGGGAGAAGGCACGCTGGCGCTAGGTGAAGAGACTTGCTCTCGGAGCTGAAGCCAGTCGCAGATACCAGCTGGCTGCAACTGTTTAATAAAAACACAGCACTGTGCAAACACGAAAGTGGACGTATACGGTGTGACGCCTGCCCGGTGCTGGAAGGTTAATTGATGGGGTCAGCCGCAAGGCGAAGCTCTTGATCGAAGCCCCAGTAAACGGCGGCCGTAACTATAACGGTCCTAAGGTAGCGAAATTCCTTGTCGGGTAAGTTCCGACCTGCACGAATGGCGTAATGATGGCCAGGCTGTCTCCACCCGAGACTCAGTGAAATTGAACTCGCTGTGAAGATGCAGTGTACCCGCGGCAAGACGGAAAGACCCCGTGAACCTTTACTATAGCTTGACACTGAACATTGAGCCTTGATGTGTAGGATAGGTGGGAGGCATTGAAGTGTGGACGCCAGTCTGCATGGAGCCAACCTTGAAATACCACCCTTTAATGTTTGATGTTCTAACTCGGCCCCATAATCTGGGGTGAGGACAGTGTCTGGTGGGTAGTTTGACTGGGGCGGTCTCCTCCCAAAGAGTAACGGAGGAGCACGAAGGTTAGCTAATCACGGTCGGACATCGTGAGGTTAGTGCAAAGGCATAAGCTAGCTTGACTGCGAGAGTGACGGCTCGAGCAGGTACGAAAGTAGGTCTTAGTGATCCGGTGGTTCTGAATGGAAGGGCCATCGCTCAACGGATAAAAGGTACTCCGGGGATAACAGGCTGATACCGCCCAAGAGTTCATATCGACGGCGGTGTTTGGCACCTCGATGTCGGCTCATCACATCCTGGGGCTGAAGTAGGTCCCAAGGGTATGGCTGTTCGCCATTTAAAGTGGTACGCGAGCTGGGTTTAGAACGTCGTGAGACAGTTCGGTCCCTATCTGCCGTGGGCGTTGGAAGATTGAGAGGGGCTGCTCCTAGTACGAGAGGACCGGAGTGGACGAATCACTGGTGTTCGGGTTGTCATGCCAATGGCATTGCCCGGTAGCTAAATTCGGAAGAGATAACCGCTGAAAGCATCTAAGCGGGAAACTTGCCTCGAGATGAGTCTTCCCTGGGGCTTTAAGCCCCCTGAAGGAACGTTAAAGACTATGACGTTGATAGGCTGGGTGTGTAAGTGCAGCGATGCATTGAGCTAACCAGTACTAATGATCCGTGAGGCTTAACCTTACAACACCAAAGGTGTTTTGGTGGTTTGAGAGAGAGATTTTCAGCGAAGTTCCGAGATTGGACTGACTGGCTGCACGATATATTATTGTGAAGCGGGTGAGTTAAAACAGAATTTGCCTGGCGGCCATAGCGCGGTGGTCCCACCTGATCCCATGCCGAACTCAGAAGTGAAACGCCGTAGCGCCGATGGTAGTGTGGGGTCTCCCCATGCGAGAGTAGGACACTGCCAGGCATCAAATCAAGCCGAAACCCCATGCCAAAAGCGTGGGGTTTTTGCTATGTGTAAAAAGACAAAAACCTGCCAGACTGCTGACAAACCTCGATGACTCGATCGATAACAGTGGGGATGGGCAGAAGAGTAAAGCGTCCGCGCCATCAGGGATGTTTTTACGGCGTCTTTACGATCTGACCGTTCTCTCCGCTCAGGCGACTTTGTCAATAACCTCCTGCCACTGATGAGTGGCTTTTTTTGCTTATGGTTTTTAACTGAGTGCGACTTGAGCAAATTGCGAATGCAGTTTGAACAGCGCCTGTGCTGGCCGCGGAGGGGTGAGGCTGATCCTAAAGTTGAGACGAATATTATCTACCCCGAATTAATCTTTTTTAGTTTTCTCCCATTTCTATCGTTCCCGCCACAGAAAATAGCCTTTATTTCTTTAAAATCATTCAATCTTAAATTGGAATGATGTTTTGATTGTGAGGTTTGAATGAATGCAGGTCTCTTCGTACGCACTCTCGCACTATCTGCGATGCTTGCTGTTACAGCTGTGCAGGCAAGTTCAGTGACACATCAAAAAGAAGCCATTACCGAAAATAATCTTCCGGTCTTTTACCCGCAGTTAAAAAAACAGATGACATACCAAAGCTCATGGCTTGCTGGGAAATATACAGATTTCGCGCTATGGAAAAGTGATACGCGAAAAATCTTCCGGCAAGCATTGCTTACCCCTGACTCAACAATTGCGTTCGCCGCAGAGAGGATAGATCAGCAAGATCGTGGGAGTTATGTCGCTGAAAAAATAGTATTTAATATCACTGACGAAAGTCGTGTGCAGGGATTGCTATTAACCCCTAAACGGCAAGGCCCTCATCCGGCGATTGTTCTTTTGCATGATCACGGCTCTAAGTTTGATATTGGTAAAGAGAAAATGATCCGCCCTTGGGGGGATAGCGCACAACTGGCCTCGGCGCAGGCGTGGTCAGATAAATTCTTTAGCGGCAAGTTTATCGGCGATGAGTTGGCAAAACGTGGCTATGTGGTGCTCTCTATTGATGCTATTGGCTGGGGTGATAGAGGCCCTATGAGCTATGAGCAGCAGCAGGCTTTAGCCAGCAATTTCTTTAATCTCGGCCGCTCATTAGCTGGCAATATGGCTTATGAAGATATGCGGACTGTTGATTTTCTGGCGACACTCCCGTCAGTTGATCGCCAACGTATTGGGGCGCTCGGTTTTTCTATGGGAGCATACCGTGCATGGCAACTGGCGGCACTGTCAGATAAGGTGGCCGCAACCGCAGCTGTATCCTGGTTTGGCAACTATCAAGGTCTGATGACGCCGAGCAATAATGTGCTGCGCGGGCAGTCAGCTTTCTACATGCTTCATCCCGGTATCGCCAATAAGTTGGATTTCCCTGATATTGCAAGTTTAGCTGCGCCAAAGCCGATGCTACTTTTTAATGGTGGCAAAGATAAATTATTCCCGTCAGCGGCAGTCGAGCAGGCCTACAGCAAAGTGCATGCCATCTGGCGTTCGCAAAATGCGGAGTCGCGGCTGGTCACTCGCAGTTGGCCGGATCTCGGACATGTATTTTATCAAGAGCAGCAAGACGTGGTTTTTCCGTGGTTAGATCGTTGGTTAAAACCATAAAAAAAGGCCCCGAGGGGCCCAGAGTGCTGACAAACCCCCGATGACGCGATCTGGAACGGAGAGGGCGGGTAGAAGAGTAAAGCGTCCGCGCCAGGGATGGAGCGGCTCGAGCCTCCAGGGAAGGATTTACGGCGTCTTTACGATCTAGCTGTTCTCTCCACAACCGGCACTTTGTCAATAACCTTAGGCCCCGAGGGGCCTTGTCGCGATAAAACTTTATCAGTGAGAGCTACTTTGTGATGCGCCCAAGCCCGTTTGTGAGCGGACAAACTGAGCTTTGAAGCGCAGGCGCTCTTGCTGACCTGCTTCTGAAGTATCGGTGATGGAGAAGAACCAGATGCCGACGAACGCCACTATCATTGAGAACAGTGCAGGGTATTCATACGGATAGATTGGTTTTGCATGTCCCAGAATCGTTACCCAGATGGTGGGGCCTAAAATCATCAGAATAACCGCCGTCAATAACCCCAACCAGCCGCCAATCATCGCACCACGGGTGGTCAGTTTTTCCCAATACATCGAGATGAAGATAATGGGGAAGTTACAGCTGGCTGCAATGGAGAATGCCAAACCTACCATGAAGGCAATGTTCTGTTTTTCAAACAGAATCCCCAAACCAATAGCCACGAATCCTAACACCACGACCGTAATTTTTGAGACTTTCAGCTCATCGCGCTCATTCGCTTTACCATTCTTAATCACACTAGCGTAAAGGTCATGGGAGACCGCCGATGCACCCGCTAATGTCAGGCCGGCGACGACGGCGAGAATGGTTGCAAAGGCAACCGCTGAGATAAATCCTAAGAAGAAGCTACCACCAACGGCATCAGCCAGATGGACTGCCGCCATATTGTTACCACCCAGCAGTGCGCCTGCTGCATCTTTAAATGCGGGATTCGGGCCAACTAATAGAATCGCGCCAAACCCAATAATGAAGGTCAAGATGTAGAAGTAGCCGATAAAACCAGTGGCGTAGAACACACTTTTACGTGCCTCTTTCGCATCACTTACCGTAAAGAAGCGCATCAGAATGTGGGGTAAACCCGCAGTACCAAACATCAATGCCAGACCAAGAGATAGTGCTGATATGGGGTCAGAGACCAACCCGCCTGGGCTCATGATTGCCAGGCCTTTAGGGTGAACTTTGACAGCCTCGCTAAATAGCGTATTGAAGTTAAAATTAACGGATTTCATGACCATTAGGGCCATAAATGATGCACCGGCCAGCAACATGACCGCCTTAATAATCTGCACCCATGTGGTTGCCAACATGCCACCAAACAGTACATACAGCACCATCAAGATACCGACCAGCACCACAGCGACGTAGTAGTTCAAGCCAAATAACAGCTGGATCAATTTACCTGCACCCACCATTTGGGCTATCAGATACAGGGCAACGACCACTAATGAACCACAGGCGGATAAGGTTCGAATGGGCTTTTGCTTCAATCGATAGGAAGCCACATCGGCAAAGGTATAGCGCCCCAGATTACGCAGACGTTCCGCGATTAAAAACAGAATGATCGGCCAGCCGATTAAGAACCCGATGGAGTAAATTAAGCCATCGTAGCCGGAGGTATAAACCAGTGCAGAAATGCCGAGGAAGGATGCTGCCGACATAAAATCACCGGCGATCGCCAGGCCATTTTGGAAGCCGGTAATCCGCCCGCCTGCGGTGTAATAATCCTGTCGGGAGCGAGTCCGTTTTGACGCCCAGTAGGTGATATACAGTGTTGCGCCGACAAACAGAAGGAACATCACGATCGCCTGGATGTTTAGCGGTTGGCGATGAACTTCGCCAGTTATTGCATCTGCCTGTGACAGCGCAGGCAGAGCCAGTAAGGAAAGTGCAGACCAATGGCGGATCTTCATTGCTTCACCTCGCGAAGAATTTCTGCCGTCAGACGGTCAAACTCGCCATTAGCACGAATTACGTAAATACCGGTAAGAACAAAAGAAATAACAATCAGCCCCACACCAACGGGAATACCGCGAGTAATGCTGGAACCGTCGTAGAGCGGGGTGCCGAGCCATTGTGGTTCGAAAGCAATAAGGAAAATGAAGCCGACATACAGCGCCAAAGTAATCAGCGACAGTAGCCAGGCAAAGCGACCACGCTTTTGCACCAACTCTTTGAAACGCGGGTTATTTTCAATCTCTTGATAAATGCTGTCATTCATCAGAGTTTCTCCTTTGAGGCATTAATTAAGGTTGCCGCCCGCAGGCGGCACAATTTACGACGGTGTTTGCATTGATTGTTTTTCTTCCAGTAATTTGTCCACAACACCCGGATCGGCCAGCGTAGAGGTATCCCCTAAGTTGCTGGTATCCCCCGCCGCAATTTTACGCAGAATTCGACGCATAATTTTGCCTGAGCGGGTTTTTGGCAGCGAATCGGTCCAGTGCAGAATATCTGGTGTGGCGATCGGGCCAATCTCTTTGCGCACCCAGTTACGAACCTCGGTATAGAGCTCTGGTGTTGGCTCTTCACCATGATTCAATGTGATGTAGGCGTAGATAGCCTGCCCTTTAATGCTGTGCGGAACCCCAACAACCGCTGCTTCGGCAATTTTGGGGTGAGCGACTAAGGCTGATTCAATCTCGGCAGTACCTAAGCGGTGGCCTGAAACGTTCAACACATCATCGACTCGGCCGGTTATCCAGTAGTAGCCATCTTCGTCACGGCGGGCGCCATCACCACTGAAATACATGCCTTTAAAGGTGGAGAAGTAGGTTTGTTCGAAACGATCATGATCGCCAAACAGTGTTCTGGCCTGACCCGGCCAAGAGTCAGTAATGACCAGATTACCTTCTGCCGACCCCTCCAGCGGATTGCCCAGATTGTCGACAATCGCGGGTTGTACGCCAAAGAATGGGCGAGTCGCAGAACCGGCTTTCAACTCAGTCGCTCCCGGTAGCGGGGTTATCATGAAGCCGCCGGTTTCCGTTTGCCACCAGGTGTCGACAATCGGACATTTGCTATTGCCGATCTTGTTGTAGTACCACTCCCAAGCTTCTGGGTTGATGGGTTCACCTACCGAACCCATGATGCGCAATGAATCGCGCTTGGTTCCTTCGATGGCCTTATCACCCTCGGCCATTAGGGCGCGGATCGCGGTTGGGGCGGTATACAGAATATTAACCTGATGTTTATCGATAACCTGACCCAAGCGATTGACGCCCGGATAGTTCGGCACACCTTCAAACATCAGTGTAATTGCACCGCAAGCCAGTGGGCCGTAGAGCAGATAACTGTGGCCGGTAACCCAGCCGACGTCGGCGGTACACCAGTAGATATCGCCGGGGTGGTAATCGAAAACATACTTAAAGGTCAGCGCGGCATAGACCAGATAGCCGCCAGTGGTATGTAACACCCCTTTCGGTTTGCCCGTGGAGCCGGAGGTATAAAGGATAAACAGCGGGTCTTCCGCATTCATCTCCTCTGCTGGGCAGTCGGCGGAGGCCTCTTTAATCAGGTCATGCCACCACAAGTCGCGCCCATCTTGCCAATAGCTGGCATTACCGGTGCGCTGGAATACGACCACATTTTTGATACTGGTGATAGCTGGGTTTTTCAGCGCCTCATCGACATTTTTTTTCAGTGGAATTGCGCGACCAGCACGGATGCCCTCGTCGGCAGTAATCACCAATTTTGAGTTAGAGTCGATGATGCGGCCTGCAACAGCATCTGGTGAGAATCCACCAAAAATAACAGAGTGAACCGCACCAATACGTGCGCAAGCCAGCATGGCAACAGCGGCTTCTGGCACCATAGGCATATAGATAGCAACCACATCACCTTTTTTGATACCCAGTTTTTTCAGCACATTGGCAAACTGGCAGACATCATGATGAAGTTGCTTATAGGTGACGGTTTTTGACTGGTTAGGGTCATCACCCTCCCAGATAATCGCGGTTTGATCGCCACGTTCAGCTAAATGGCGGTCAAGGCAGTTGGCGGCAAGATTCAGCGTACCATCTTCGAACCAGCGGATGCTCACATGGCCGGGATCAAAGGAGGTATTTTTTACTGTGGTATACGGCTTAATCCAATCAATAATCTTGCCATGTTCACCCCAGAATTGATCCGGGTTCTGCACTGATTGTTGATAGTATTGATGATATTGTTCTGGGCTTATCAGGGCATGCGCTGCAATTGCAGTTGGAATAGGGTGTTTATGTATTTGGCTCATAATAGTTCTCCTTGAGATTGTTAATAATATGTCAATCAAAGGTTAATTATAGTGCGAAGGAACGTTTTGTTTCTTTTTTGGGCGACAGATCACGCATAAAGGATGTTGATTTAGAGACTTACTTAACGTGCTGCGTGGTGAATCGATATCTTAATGATAGGAGAAGGAATTTGAGGCCATGCAATAAAGGAAAGAAATGTGCTAATCAGCTCATTTTTGCTGTGAAAGGGAGATATTTAAGCGCATGTATCATCTCGAGCACTAACGTAGTGTGATTAATGCAATTCAATGCAACTGGTTAACCAAAAAACAGAAATTAAATTTACAATAGCAGTATCATACTATTTTAATATCGGATGGTAATTAAAGTGAGATATATATTCCAGAGAGAGATATAGGCATTAAAATAAATAAGTGAATAGCATAGGTATGCATTTTTATATTTTCCTATTTTAGATCAATTTCAGTCTATGCTTTGAAAAAAAACTGGGATCTAGTTGTAGAATATCTAAAATGAGCGGAAACTTGTGGTAGTTGAATTTAACATGAAAGAAACACAATGCATCAAAAAATAGAACATGAATAGGATTTTTCTTGTTATTTAATTTAGTTTGTTTTTTATACTGATGCACCAAGCTATTATTTGCTATCAAGCTATTTTACTTTTTTAATAACAATTATTTACTGCATTTTTGCCGTTTTTTGTGCTGATATTATATCTCGACGCGATGTCGGCTTGGTGTAAACAAGGCTTGCAGAAGCGTGCCCAAAAATGATACTGATTTATAACGTGGACGGCTGGCGGGAGGTCGTACCATAAGCTCCATCAACTATAGCCCCGTATTTAATGATTAAGTATTCCATTTGAAATGCTTGGTAACTTGCATTTCATGGCATGCTTTGAGGGATTTTTAGGGTATGAAAAGTGTAAAAATAGGTCTGGCCTGGCAAATACTCATTGCGTTGGTATTAGGTATTTTGGTTGGTGCGATTCTACATAATCAAATTGAATCCAGAGAGTGGTTAGTTAGTAACGTTTTAAGTCCGGCGGGCGATATATTTATCCGCTTAATTAAAATGATTGTTGTCCCCATTGTTATTTCAACCCTGATCGTAGGGATTGCCGGTGTGGGTGATGCAAAGAAACTCGGGCGCATTGGCCTGAAAACCATCATCTATTTTGAAGTTATTACGACTGTCGCTATTATTGTCGGGATCACCTTAGCGAATGTGTTCCAGCCGGGGCATGGCATTGATATGTCGGCACTGACAGTAGTGGATATCTCTCAGTACGAAAAAACCACGGAACAAGTACAAAGTGGTAGTCACAGTCTGGTGAGCACTATTTTGTCGCTGATCCCAGCGAACGTCTTTGCTTCCATGGCGAAAGGCGATATGTTGCCGATTATTTTCTTCTCAGTATTGTTTGGTTTAGGGCTATCTTCATTACCAAAAGAGACCAAAGAACCACTGTTGAATGTTTTTAAAGCTGTTTCAGAAAGCATGTTCAAAGTCACACACATGATAATGCGCTATGCGCCTATCGGGGTATTTGGCTTGATCTCGGTGACTGTAGCCAATTTTGGTTTTGCCTCACTCATTCCTCTTGCCAAGTTGGTTATTCTGGTTTACGCCGCCATTCTCTTCTTTGCTTTAGTGGTACTGGGCACCGTGGCAAGATTGTGTAAATTGCGTATTTGGACCTTAATTCGCATTCTTAAAGATGAGCTGATTCTAGCCTATTCTACCGCCAGCTCTGAAACCGTGTTGCCGCGAATTATTGAGAAAATGGAAGCCTATGGCGCACCTAAATCCATCACCAGTTTTGTGGTGCCGACAGGTTATTCATTTAACCTCGATGGTTCTACGCTATACCAAAGTATTGCCGCCATCTTTATTGCCCAGTTATATGGTATTGAACTCTCCATCGGGCAAGAAATTATTTTGGTACTGACCTTAATGGTGACGTCAAAAGGCATTGCCGGTGTCCCTGGCGTATCTTTTGTTGTCTTACTGGCAACATTAGGCAGCGTGGGGATCCCATTGGAAGGTTTGGCCTTTATTGCCGGTGTGGACCGTATTTTGGATATGGCTCGAACGGCGCTGAACGTGGTGGGTAATGCGTTAGCGGTACTGGTTATTGCCAAGTGGGAACACCAGTTTGACCATAAGAAAGCCAAGGCATATGAAAAAGCGCTATTTGCACCGAAGCAGACACCTGTTAGCCAAGGTTAATATCAGGCGTGCATCAGTTAACGAATCATTGATTCATTAAGTTTCGCACGATGCTGCTCGGCAACGAACCCCCCTATCAGAGTAATGCTGATAGGGGGTAATTGTTTTTTGCCATCTATATTGCACTCGTTAAGTTGCCGTAATTATACATTTAATCCTAAACGATATGACCAATGAATAAGCTCGGCTACTTTGTGCACATCCAGTTTTTTCATCATATTAAGCCGATGAGTCTCAACTGTTTTTTGGCTGATCGAAAGTCGGTCCGCAATAATACGATTACAGGCACCTTCGGTAATTAGTTTTAGAATTTGCCGTTCTCGTGGCGTGAGAATGGGTTGGTTGTTCTCGGTATCTTGCGACAGTTTACTCACCAACTCGCTATTTAGCGCAGGATCAATATAGCGCTTCCCCGCTGACACTGTTTGAATCGCAGCCATTAGAATCTGCTGCGAGCTTTTCTTTAAAACATAACCTAGCGCTCCACTGCTTAATGTTCTGCTGGCGTAATGCTCCTCATGACGTGCTGTTAGTGCCAAAATCTTCATGGTTGGCCAGCGGCGAAGAAGCTGAATAATTACATCAAGACCATCCATACCGGGTAGACCTAAATCAATAATTGCCATATCTGGCTCAGCCTGACGACATAAATTATAGACGTCTAGCCCATTTTCCGCCTGACCGACAATATGATAGCGCGGATAAGCCGCGAGCATATTTTTAATCCCATTAATAATCAGTTCATGATCGTCGACGATCAGTAATTTCGTTTTCATAAAGTCCTTCCTTTTACCTGATGATTGAAATGGAGTCGTAGGAACTCCTAAGCTAATAACGAATGAATTATCTCGTCCAGGCGAGTGAGATCTTGCTGTGTAATGGTCTCCTTGGCTTCAATGGCTATTTCCAGTTGAATGGCTGCATTTTGTAATTCAATAAGCCCCGCTTGACCGGCGCAGCCTTTTAGCGTGTGGATGATGTGCGATAAACTGGGAATATGAGTGAGAGATTCGCTTGCCTGCTGCACCAGCACTTTTAGCGACTGAAATAATTTCAGACGAAGTAAGTCATCATCCACATTTAATAACGGTCTGGGGATTGAGATGTGGGGGGAGAGAGTGATATCGCGCTCAAGTTGAAATTGTGCTGCCAGATCGAGCACTTCTGCCAATTGACAAATAGTGATCGGTTTAGAGAGATAGTGGTTCATCCCCGCTTGATAGGCCTTTATTTTTTCGTCAGGGTTAGTATTGGCACTCAGTGCCGTTATCATGCAGCGATTATCACGATTAATTATATCCTCACGCCAACAGCGGGTGGTTGTCAGTCCATCCATACCCGGCATACGAATATCCATTAATACCAGATCAAAACGTTGAGTTTGACCAAGATGCAGTGCCACCTCACCACTCTCGGCCAATGTGACTTGGTGCCCCAACTGCCGCAGCATCATACCGGTAATATCACGATTCGTTTCTGCATCATCGACCAGCAATATAGACATATGCCAAGGTTGCAGTGGAAGTTTTTGCTGTATCTCATGCACAGATAATTCGGGAGAATTCTGGTCGCTCAGGTACTTTTCTACTTTGGTATATAAGCGGCCTGGTAGATAGTTCAGCTCTTTATCAGTAAATGGCCCCGACGGCGAGAGTATAGACTCATTATTTTCTGGTAAGCAGGTAATACCCCAGGCAGATAATTGCGGGTGTAATGACGGTGGTGCGAATAATTCGCCTTTAAAAGGCTTGGCTGGGGTTATCCCCTGATACGGCAAACTTAATGTGAAACGGCTACCCTGACCTAATTGACTGAACAGCGTAATTTCCCCCCCCATCATTCTTGCCAGATTATCTGCAATTGTTAGCCCTAAACCAGTGCCATGCCGATGGTCACACGTTTGGACAAAGGGGCTGAATATCGCCTGCTGATGCTGTATATCAATGCCACAGCCAGTATCTTCAACAGTGAAACAGAGATGTTTGTCTTGACGTTCGATATTAAGACTAATATGACCCTGTTGAGTAAATTTAATGGCATTGCCCAATAAATTAATCAGAATCTGTTTTAATCGTTGGCTGTCTAATTCAAGTGATAGAGGGACGTCTGAGCTGACATAAGTAGAGAGAATCACTGATTGACTCAATACTTGGCTATGAACCGCCAGCATGGCCTGATCTAATAGAGGTAATAGCGCCGTTTTCTCCTGAGACAATGTCATTTGGCCCGACTCAATGCGAGAGAAATCCAAGAGATTATTGATTATTGCCAATAGCGATTGTGAACACTGGCGAGCTGTCTCCGCCAACTGATATTGTTCAGTGGTTAGAGTCGTATTTTGCAATAATTCAACCGCGCCTAAAGCCCCATTTAGGGGGGTGCGAATTTCATGACTAATAGTGGTCAGATGCATGCGCTTGCGGCGGTTAGCTTGCTCGGCAGCCTGCTTTGATTTTGCCAGCGCCAGGGTGCGTTTCTTGACTTTCATTTCCAGTGTGTCGTATTGCTCATTCAGTGCATCTAGTAAGTGATTGTAAGCACAGGCAATTTGTCCTAACTCATCCATGCGCTTAACGGGCAAACGCGGCTCCATAGTTTTTGGGCCCGTGGCCGCCATAATATTAACGAAGTTCCAGAGGGGAATTGCCAGGTAATAACGCAGCAATAATGAAAGCACTAGCGTGAGTAACAGTAAAATAGCGAAGGCAAAGGGCAGTTGATGTAAGGCGGGCTTGGCCGCTTCCCAGGCAAAACCGACTCTGGGATATATCACTAATTGTTGCCAACCTGGGCCTTTTAACTGCGTTCTCAAGACTAAATAATCTGACGTCTGCTGCCAGCCATCATGTAACTGAATATTTTTTAGCTGGCGAACAATGTCATGTAATTGACTTAACGGTATATTCTGTTGGGATATTGGTAATAACTCGCCATTTTTATCCAGCCATATATTAATGTCCCGTTGTCCTATTGGTTGATTATCAGTGAATAATTCATTTAGTTTTAATGAAAAACCGGCTAATGAGCCTTTTTGATCACATGCGGCCACAGAAACATGCCAGCCATTTTGCGCAGAATAAGTCGGCATACCCCAGAAAATATTGTCGTGACTCGGGAATATTGGCAGTAGAAGCAACTCCTTCCGTCGCTGACTCAAATAATTAATGGATACAGATTGTGGTCGGAATAGGGTGATTCCATTTTTGCTATTAATGGTAAAACTGTCGAGATAATAGGTTTGACCGGAATTGCCGTAAGCTTGAGTGATGGGGTAATTATGCCTGGATTGGATAACACTACAGTTCCCTGAGCTAAAAGGGACGCTGTTATCTGTATCACTCTCTAAGTGGGGAATCGGGAGCCGCCAGATCGACTGATAGCTTATCTGGTGGTTGATTAACGATGCGGCATCACGTTCAGCCCCTTCAAATTGGTAATTGCTTAAATCTGCACGTAATGACGCCATATGTGTTAATTCATTCACCAGTCGTTGACGTGTATCCTCATATGAAAAAAATGCCGTAGCCGAAATCGAGATTAACCAAATGGCCATTAATGTGATGCCCAATATGAGTGTCAATCGAGTGACGAGTGATGATGAATTGTCCATGATGATGAATTGCCCATAAAGTCACCTAACTGTTTTTTTTAGTACGCCACAGTCAAAATTTGATATCAAGAATTACACTGAATTCATCATTCCTCGTTATGGATTCATTTAATTATAAAAATGAAATTCAGGTTTTCGCCTTGTGGCGAATAGTGATATACAGCGGATAATAGAACTGTAGTAATGCAGGAGTTATTGTCGATGCTGGAAATTTTTAAAGTGCAGCCTTTAATTAATGATATCAACTTATCAGATATTAATATTATTCACTTTACCTTAAGAGGCATTCCATTTAAGACAATGGATTATAAGCACTCAATTTGTATTGGTGTTTTTTTTATAGACAGAAAAATGATATCTGATGCGACTATTCGATATATCACCCTTATGTTGGTATCTCTTGAGGAGCTGCAAGACTTTGCCTTGCAGCTTAGTGATGGTTATTGGTGGCTATGGGGCCGATATACGTTCGATGAACGCGGCACCCTTGATGAGAAACATCAGGCGCTATCGATAAAGTTAGAACAAATTCATTCAATTATTCAGCATCTTAACTCTTTGGTTACCAAAGTTAACTCACCCAAAACAGATGTTTCATTGAAACCGATAAGAAAAATATGAGGGTGAATTTATGAAAAGAGTGGCAGGTTCAATATTACTTTTGTTCGCGTCACTGGCCCAGGGGCAAGAGATCCCTTGGCAAGGTGAGTCTTTCTTTATTTATAGCCGGAGTATTGCCGTTTCTGACCTACTAAAAGATTTAGGGATAAATTATGGTATTCCGGTAGTGGTTAGCCCGGAAATAAGTGAACACTTTAGTGGGAAAATCCGTGATAAAACTCCAGCGGAGATACTGTCTGAGCTAGCCGGGTTGTATAACATTACCTGGTACTACGACGGAGACATTCTCTATTTTTACAAAGCCCAGTCCATTCGACGGGAATTTATATCGCCCGATGGGTTATCGACCAGCACGCTGATAAAATATCTACAAAGTAGTGGTGTTCCGGCGGCTAAAAATTGTGTTGTCAAAGCGGTTTCTCGCCTTGGTGCCATTGAAGTGACGGGGGTTCCTATCTGTATTGAGCGCGTGACCACATTGAGTAAAATGCTTTCTGCACAAATTCGCAGTCAAAATGAAAATAAAGAAACGGTGTCCGTCTTCCAACTAAAATATGCCTCTGCGGCGGACTCAAGTTATCAGTATCGTGATCAACAAGTTAAATTACCGGGCTTGGTCAGTGTGTTACGGGAAATGACGATGGCCAATAATTTGCCGCTGGTGGGTGGAAAAGGACAAACAAATTCGCCGATCAGCCCCCCACTCTTCTCAGCAGATCCTCGGCAAAATGCCATTATTGTTCGAGATCGTCAGGTCAATATGCCGATCTACCGCAGCTTAATTGCACAGTTGGATCAGCGCCCAATTCAAATAGAGATCTCGGTGACCATTATTGATGTTGATGCCGGGGATATCAGCCAACTGGGTATTGACTGGTCAGCGTCTACGTCTATTGGCGGGGCAGGAATTTCATTTAATAGTGGATCGGGGAGTAGTGGCACGGGCAAAAATAGTGCTGATGGATTCTCTACTGTTATTGGTGATACTAGTAACTTTATGGTGCGCCTGAATGCCTTACAAAAAAACTCCCGTGCCAGAGTTTTATCACAGCCTTCGGTGGTGACCCTGAATAATATTCAAGCGGTTTTAGATAAAAATGTCACCTTTTATACCAAGCTACAAGGTGACAAAGTCGCCAAACTTGAATCAATTACATCAGGATCACTATTGCGGGTCACGCCGAGAATGATTGATGCGGACGGTGAAAAAGAGGTGCTGCTCAATCTGAATATTCAGGATGGGCAACAACAGGCACCGATCAGCAATAGCGAGCCGTTACCAGAAATACAAAACTCAGATATCTCGACCCAGGCCACGTTACGTGTCGGGCAAAGTTTACTCTTGGGTGGCTTTATTCAAGACAAGCAAATTGAATCGCAAAATAAGATCCCTTTATTGGGTGATATCCCGTTATTAGGCGGATTATTCCGCAGTACGGATAAGCAATCTCACAGCGTTGTTAGGTTATTTTTGATTAAAGCGGTGCCAGTTAATACGGGGGAGTTATATGACCGTAAGCTATAAACTCCGTCTATTAAGTGGTGAACTTAAAGGGCGTGAACTGAGACTCCCTGAGGGGGAATTTACACTGGGTGAGCAGGGCTGTGATGTGCTATTGCCCCTACCGCAGGGAGAAATATTGACGTTGGTCATCAGCGAACACCAAATAATGATGCAGGTCGCTGGCGAGGTGTGGGTTAATGGTTTCCGACATAATTTGCAGCAAGCACTCCCGCTAAAACAGGCGATCGAAACCTCCGGATTGATATTGGTCCTCGGCGAGGAAAATGACGTTTTAAGTGGCGTTAAAATTACTCCTCGGGCAGGAGCGCACTTATTGCTGTTGTTATCGGTAGTGACATTAATCCTATTGTCACTGCTACTCATATTGATCTTTTGGGTTATGCAGCAACCTAAAGAACTGCAAGCTTATTTTACCCCAGATATGCCGACCCAACTCTCTGAACAGTTAAAAAAACCGGCTTTACAGGGTGTAAAAGGAAGTTGGCTCTCAGATGGTAGCGTGATGCTGAGTGGTCACTGTACATCCTCTTCCGCGATTATTAATTTGCAGAACTTCTTGGTGTTAAATCATATTGTTTTTCAGAATCAGTTAGTTTGTGATGACCACTTAATCACCAGTATCAACGATGTATTGCATCAGTACGGCTACCAAGATGTTGAGGTTAAAATAGGCGAAAAATCTGGGGATATTATTCTCCATGGCTCGATTGAAATGGGGGCGCAATGGCTAGATGTCCAGAAAGCGTTGGCTAGTGTCGCAGGATTAAAGCGCTGGAAAGTTGTTAATACTCACGATGGACAAATTTCGCTATTAGTTGAGCGCTTAAAGAAGCTGGGGCTGTTAGGTTATCTCAGCATGAGACAAAGTAATAACGAGGTGATCATCAGTGGTGTATTGTCACCTGATCAACAGCAGCAATTGATGAATATGCTGGAAACCCTGGCCCAGCAGCAACCGGATTACCTTGCGGTGAGATATCAGAATATCCCCATTTCAGATCAAACTGAGCAGCTACTCCCTGCCGGGATTGTCAGTTATGGCGGAAACCGCCATTCAGGTTTTGTGCAACTGGCGAATGGCTTGCGTTTGCAACAAGGAACGATGCTGGCAAATGGTTATAAAGTGATTTTTATCGGCGAGCAGGGTATATCACTGTTAAAAGCTAACCAATTAATCCACATACCAATGGGTTTTTAAGAATAGGGGAGTAAGCGAATGCAACATATTACTGAGTTGGAAGATGATATTAAGTTTCACTCCAAAAATATTCAGCAAAAGAAAGAATTATTGAGAAAAGAAAAGTTTATTATTGACTATCAATTATCTCTACAGCAAACACCGGATAACTATAAATATCTTAATAATGTAAAATTGGCGCTGGATAGTGCTGAAATCATCATTGATACATTGTCTATTCGTTATGATAATTAAATTTTGTTTCCATGATTGTTTTTTAAAATAATAATGTAAATCTAAAAGACAGACGGAAATGGATAGTCCAGAATAAATACATGGCTTAATGTATATATAAAGGAGTGTTCTATGAATGAAAATGATCCTATTCAGTATATGCTAATTGATCTTCAAGGAAGATATAATAAGTTATATTCTGATTTTGGTAAACTCAAAGACTACCAACAGCAAATTGAGCTATTAAAAGAGCGGGCTAATAATGATATTAGCGCACGGGAAATATTATACCGCCTAGATGCTGCCTTTCCGAATGGATTGGCGCAGGAAAAAACAAAAATGGCGGGCTGTATTTCACAAATGGCAATACAATTTAAGCAGCTGGAGACACAACTTAAAAATATCAACTCAAGTGAAAACCTGTAGTTAATAATCCCCTCCTCTGCTATTTATTTTTTGAAGATTGGAGAGTATATATGTCAACTATCAATCAAGTATCTATCCCAAAATATCTTTCAACTCATGCGGCCAAGTCATCTGGTGATGACGTCATAAAAAGCTCCTCTCCTTATGCCAGTAATGATGATTCTGACGATATTTTTAGTCTGGCTTTTAACGTCCTCTACTCATTTCTTGATGTACTTCGTAACCTTGCCTCGACTGATTTTAAAGGGATGCAGGCCCGCTCAAAATATGCCCGTGACGTACAAGATAATGCTAATCAGGTCGATGAAGTGATTGCTAAAGCCTCGAAAGGTGATGATAAAACCCGAGAGCCACTACCTGATTCAGTTATTAAATTTATGCGAGAAAATGGCATCAAAATTGGTGGTGTGAGTATCGATGATTATTTAAATAAGAATGGCCCATCATTGGATAAAGGGCAATTAGCGGCAGTGAAAGCGGCATTAGATAACGAGAAGACCAGTGCGACCGACACCATGACTCAAGATCAGTTGCAATTACAGAAATTGATGCAGAGTTATAACGTTTGCGCTAATAACATCAGCACATTGCAAGCAGGCTTAAAAGATTTACTGATGACTATTGCCCGCAGTTTCTGCTAATTAGGAGTGCCGTTATAGGGATAATAGTCTTAAGGACGGTGTGAAATGAATATTCAACCAAGTGATGCAGTGCTTAATTTTATGCGGCGTGGAGGTTCGCTGCATATGCTGGCTAATATGGACCCACAAGATCTGGCGCTGCTCTATGAATATACCGTACAGCTTTGTCAGGGAGGGGAGTTCGACAGTGCCAAGCGATTATTAAATTTGCTGGTCCGGTTTGACCATTGGAATTTCGCTTATTGGATGACATTAGGTTTGTGCTATCAACAAACCGCTGATTTTTATCAGGCAATTTATTGTTTCAGCCGTGCAGGACAGATACAGATAGATAATCCACGCCCATCTTGCTCGGCAGGAGAGTGCTATTTAGCCTGTGGTAATGCCGCTTATGCTGAAAAAGCTTTCCGAGCAGCATTAAATTGGTGCCATACCAACCCAAAGTTGGCGCATATAAAGCAACAAGCTGAACGAGGCTTGGCCGCTTTATTACTGGAGGTGCGACATGACTAACCCTATTTCATTAAAAACAGCTCCGACGGTTGATGGGGCCATAGCAATAACAGGGAAAACTACACCTATATCACCGGCTACTATGCCCGATTGGCGAGCAATCGCGGGGCTGCCGCCATCAATGGAGACGAATATAACCTCAGCCAAAGTGACGCAACAAAAAGCCCAGGCCGCATTGGATCGTTTACTAGTTGCTTTGCCACAATCCGCTACAAAAAAAGAGGGGGAGAACCGATTATACCTCGATCGACTCGCGAGCACCGATATGCAGCTGATTGTTGCGATGGCGGGCAATTTGAATCTGGGCGTTTTTTCCGATTTGTGTAAATCAATTGGCAAACAGATGGAACACGCCGCAGATGTGCAAACTTTTCTGCGTGATAAACGTGTTGCCGACTATCAACAACAGATTGATAAAGCTGTCGAACAGGCCGATAAAGCCAAAAAAGCCGGAATTTTCAATGCAGTATGCGATTGGATTGTTGGCGCAGTTGAGGTGATTTATGGCGCAATTAAGGTTGCCGAAGGGGTGTTAACCGGTAATCCGGTGGCATTGGCCTCTGGTGCTGCCTATCTGGCGGCGGGCACCGCCGGTTTGGTCAAAGCGGCGGCGGAAACAGCGATGCTATTAGGGGCATCGAAAGAGAAATGCCAGGAAGTAATTGATGTTGCAGGAAAAATACAGCTAGGTTGTGAATGTTTTGCGATGGCAATTGATCTGCTTCAAGCTGGTCGCGCTATCAATGCAGCCCGCGTAGTCACCAAAGGCACTGGCGATGTGCTGAAAGCGGGTAGCAGTGAAGTGCTACTCGATGCGATTAAGCGAGGTGTTGGCGAAGAGGTTGAGCAGTTGGTCGAACAGTTTGCTAAGGATGTCAGCAAGCAAGTTAGCACTGAAGTGGCCATGCAGGCGGGGGGGGTTGAGATGGCTGAGGCCGGTGACATGGCTTCAGCTGCGGCGAAACAGGCTATCGAAACGGAAATGACTCTGGTGCGCAATATCACCAAATCATTTACTCACGCAGGTGTAGAAAAGTTGGTGGGGGATGCCACCAAAGCATTGGTGGAGCGGGTGATCAAGAAGGGTATCATACTGACGGCAGAAGAGTTTGAACAGCAATGTACCAAAGCTATTATGAAAGAAATGGTCAAACAAATAATAAAAGATGTCACGACTTCACCATTACTGATTCTTCAAAAATGTACTCAAGGCGTCAATCAAATAAATAGTGGGCAGTTGTCTATTCAAAAAGCAGATCTGCAAAAAGAGATTGAACGGTTACTGCTTAATCAGGAGTTCACCCAATTTATGGATGATTGGGTAGAAAAAAATAAGCAGCGACAAACGACACAGTTAAAAGATATTTCTCATGATGCACAAGAAACAGTGAGTCAGTTAAACGATAACATTCATCAGAACGGGATGTTACAAACAAAAATTGCCAGTTCATTGATCTAATGGAGGTAGTGATGGGGATTTCAGTCAGTCATGAAATAAAATCACTTGAGCAAAATATGCCATCGGTTGATGGGAAGAGTTTTCGTGAGAGCAATATTGATGATGTTCTCACCTCCTTATCTGATGTTATTTTTAAAATGTTCGAATTGTTTAAAAAAATGCGGGATTTACTGAATGCCTATAACCAAAAACAGCAAGAGTTAGGTTGGGATCTGCAAGTGAATTCAATGAGTCAGAAGCGCGAAGCCATTGATGATTCGTGTGCCGCATCTACATTCAGTGGGGCTGGTAATATAGTTTCTGGTATTTTCAGTTTTGGCGGTGGAGCCGCGAGTGTTAAGTGCGGTGAATTGACTAGCCACATCGGTTCTGGTTTGGGGGGGATAAGTGCTGGCGGCTGTAAAATTACAGAGGGCAATTTAGCTCGTGATGCCGAAATATCCCGCATGACCGGTGATCTACAAAACAGTAACTCACAATCTTATGCCAAAAGCATCAGTGAATTACAAAACAGTCTGAGTGAAAGTCGACAAAGTTCGAAGGAGTTCAGTAAAGATATCACCAATATCATTAATCAAATCGCCATGGCGATGAAGTTATAATGTATGGATGCTATTACTCGCGCGTTACGCGATAAAGGTTGTGAGGTTAAAACTGCCTACTTTGAAAATAGCGGTATCAAGATAGGCAGTGAGTTTTCTCTTTATGGTTATCGAGTGGTTTATCGTATTGAGTATAGCGAGCTTATTATTTGTTATCTGGAGGTTATAACTAAAGATGAATTGCCCGGTGATTTTTTAAAACTCTTTAATTTCTTATATTGTTTAGGTAAATGTACCGCTGAAATTTCAATTATCAGAATGTTAGTGATTGATAATATCGCCAATCCAACACTGCAACTCATCCGACATCGGTTAATTAAGGTTTTAAGGGCGAAAGGTGCATTCAGTAAAAATATCGAGGGTAATGATTGGTTACTATTTGATGTCAGCAGTAGGAAATAGAGTATGGGAGGTCAAATGGGTGATGCCAGTATTGGCGATTTACAAGCTATCTGTAGCCAAATAAATAGTGTGCTGAAAGAACAGGGTATTATTAACCCAAACATGATGGAGACTCAACAGCCCGTTAGCCAACCGGAGGTGCGGGCGATATATACGCGCGGTTATCAGGCCTGGCTCGCGGATGACTATATCGCGGCGATCGAAGATTTTTCCTGGCTCACATTACACTGCCCGTTAGAGCCACGATTCCATCTGGCATTAGCGGGAGCACTGCAAATGCAGCAGGAGTATGTACTGGCACTGAGCGCCTATACTTGTGCATTGCTATTGGCGGCGGCGGACCCTGATCCTGTTTACCAGATGGCGATCTGTTTGCAGGCCCTGGGAAAGGGGGCGGATGCCAGAGAAGCGCTACAAACTGCCATTGAAATGAGTTATCTGAATCCGGAATACGCTCCCACCGCTGAAAAAGCTTTACGACTATTGAATAGAATATAAAGCAGACTCTCAGTCGTTATGGTTAATATTAAAGGAGCAAAATATGAACTTGGAGCCTTGTCTTCCCGCTAAATCAGGTATTACCCCACCTACAATAACAGAAGAGAGGGTGGATATAAATAATAGTACCAAGCCAACTCTCTCCTCTCCCGATAAATTTGAAATTGCCAATGAATCAAAAATAGAAATTAATCATCTTATTGATCTTCAGGAAAAGGATTCAGCTGAATTATGCAGTGCCAGAGTTAAGCTGGCCAAAAAACAATTTTTTATCAATGTCATTGAGATGGCTGTTTCCTTAATTGCATTTACTGTCAGTGTTGGGATGACGGTTTGTAGTGGGGGGGCCACCGCCCCTATATTAGTCCTGGTAGGGCTGAATCTTGTGTCATCGCTTGCAAATTTAGCCTGTGCTTATCATAACTGGGATTGCGCCAGCAAAGGTAAACCGGAGCTGACAATGGGTAATGACGCACTACAACAGGTCGTTTTTATTTTAGCTAAAAATGCCCAGGTATCGCCCGAAAATGCAAAAAAAATTGCCCGCCTCACTTCGTATTTGATTAAAACGGGATTATTTGTTGCGTTAGGTGTCGTCGGTTTTGTTATCCATCCGATGATTAATAGTAACGTATGTTTACTCGCCAGGAATTATGCCCCCATATTGTCATCTATGCTGAGTACGGCCGCTACGGGAGTACTTAGCACATGGATTGATCATAATAATGATGAAATAGAAAATGCCTTAGATAAGCTAATTGAGAATGAAAAGGAAGTCGTTCGTCAAATAGCTTTATTGGAGGGGAAGTTAACTATTATCGCTGGATAGTAAAGTTAATTATTTTATCTAAAATAATCAGTAGCAATGGGCTTGTTAAGAGTTAAGGTCTAAACCGGATACCTATTAATTCAATATCTGTCAATCTTATCTTAAGGCTAGCAACATCCTAAGGAATATAATGAAAACAATACAATTCATTCTATTTAGGCAAGAGGGAATATTACGCCATGAAGGTGAGTGCCACACTGTATCTGCAGGAAATCTGGTTGTTGCTGATGAGCAGGCAACGGTATCTGCTTTTTCGCAAAGTGCTTCTATCTCAATATTGTGTCACTCCATTGATCTTTTACCCATATATCAAGATCTCGCGAGCCAAATGGTGTCGTCGAATAAGTTCCGTTTGCCCAGTAAGATATCTGATCACCACAAAATATTGCCAGTAAGTCACGATATTATTGGGGCGACTGAGCAATTGCTTAATATACAACGCACCACCGCATTAAGGTTTATTTACCTTTACTGTTTAGGCTTGGATTCTGTCTATTTCTCCCGATTATTAGAGTCAATCGTAGGGACAAATAACGAATTATTGGAGTTCTTTGAGAAGAATCGCCTCAACCCATGGACAGTTTCACGTTATGCCGATGAATTGGGGATTTCGACCCGTAAATTGAATTTTCTGTTCTACGAGAAGTTCGGGATGTCAGCCAAACAGTGGTTACTGGATCAACGGTTGAAAAAAGGTTGCGAACTGCTGCTCTCGACACGATTACGGGTGGCAGATATTGCCATGGAGTGTGGGTTTAGCAATCACGCCCATTTTTCTGATAGTTTCCGTCGCCGTTTTCAGCAGTGCCCATCCCATATGCGCTCACTAATGGAGTAAGGGGGATTGGATGGATATAAACGCGCTAGTTAATGAATTAACGCAGAGTATCAATAAGATAGGCCAGGATTTTCAAAGCCAGATGGCCTCGGGCAACCCTTCTGATCCTGAACATATGTTGAAGATGCAATTTGCTATGCAGCAGTATTCGTCTTACATCAATTTTAGTAGCGCCTTGATGAAGGGGATTAAAGATATGACCAGCGGAATCATTGCCAAAATATGACTTTACTTTCAGCAGCTTGCCGTCAATTAGTGGTTGAAGCCGCCCTCGCTGGAGTGAATCACAGCTTGCTGGATGAGGCTCGCAACATCCTGAATGTCCTGCCTCAATTAATACCCGATCCCTCGGTGCACCTAGTCTGTGAGGCGATGCTGCTATTTGGGCTGCATCAACAGGAAGATGCACTGGCATTACTGGCAACGTCCCGGTCAGAGGAGGCGCAGGCGATGCTAGTTTTGCTGCAACAAGGTATGGCGACGGGCAATAAGTGACGGGTGCTGACAACAGTGCCGAGTCGTAACATTTTGATCAACAGGAGATTATTGGATGGAAATTGATGCTATTCAGGCTGCGACCACACTGAGTACCTCATTGCAGCCGCCCGCTAATAGCCAACAAATAGCCAAATTTACGCAGTTGATGCAACAAGCTGAACCCACGACTCCCATGCTGTCGCCTGATCAATTGCTGGTGATGCAGTCACAATGGACTCACGCCACATTAGCGGTTGATTTAACAGCTAAAGTAGCCGGAGTCGTCGGGCAGAACATCAATAAATTGGTCAATATGCAATGAAACAGCTGCGGCGTATGGTCGCGACATGGCTGGTTGTGGTCTCCCTCTCTGGCTGTGGTATGGAGCTGTATAGCGGGCTTTCGGAGGGAGAAGCGAATCAGATGCTGGCGTTGCTGATGCTGCACCAAATTAAGGCCGAAAAACAGTCGGATAAAGGAGGTGCGGTCAGTTTGAGTGTCGATAAGAACCAGTTTATTAACGCGGTTGAACTGTTGCGGCAAAATGGTTTTCCTCGCCAGCAATTCACCACGGTAGATGAGTTGTTTCCTTCGAATCAACTGGTGACCTCACCCGGCCAGGAGCAGGCCAAAATGGTCTATTTGAAAGAGCAGCAACTGGAGAGCATGTTGAGCCATATGGATGGGGTGATCCATGCTGATGTGACTATCGCCATGCCCGCACCAACCGACGGAAAAAGCAGTGTTCCCCATGCCGCCTCAGTGTTTATCAAGTATTCGCCTGAGGTCAATTTGTTGATTTATCAGCCGCAAATCAAGAACCTGATCCGCGATGCAGTGCCGGGTATTGATTACGCCCAGATTAGCGTGGTGATGCAGCCCGCTAATTATCGATTTAGTGCCACCCCGCCGGCGCAAAGTGGCATGGGGAGGGGGCTGCAATGGTTGCTCCGTCATGGCGAAATAGTGCAGATAGTTTTAGGTGCGTTGCTGATTTTGTTGGTGGGGTTGTCGACAGCCGGTTTGGTGCGCTATTTGCGCCGATAAGTGGCTAATGGAGGAAAAAACGATGATATTACCGTTCACGACTGATATCCGACATCTACACCAGTTAGCCTGGCAACCGGCTAAATTTGCCCACCCTTTATGGCTGGAAAAAGCGGGTGTCAAGGCAGAACATTACCACTATGGTCGCAGTCACGCGCTGGATAATGCCCTAAATCGCGTGCTAATTCGGCAGCGAAAATTTCCCGAACATCCATTGCCTGCCACACTGAGCCAGCAGCAGCAGTACCAAATGGCCGGGCATCAACAGCTATCATCCCGCTGTCTGGCGCTGGGGTTGGTGCACTTACAATGTGATGAGTATCTGCGCCTGCGCCACTACCGCGAGGGGCTTTTGCCGCTGCTGAATGAGAGAAACATTCAGCAACTGATGGGGCTGGGCTATCACGGCCATCTTCCGGCCAGATTAAGCCGGCAGCAACTGCCCAGTGTCGCATTGCGCTTTGGGCATCGTCTCGCGCATCAGGTTCGTCATGACGAAGTGGTCTGGCGGGCCATCTCTATTCAGTTACCGCCCCAGCCCCGTGCGCTCTCATTGCCTGCGGCGTTGTTGCTCTCGGCTGAACATTGGTTAGCCCGACTGGAGCGTTTGCTGTGAATCCTTTTCATCTCAGGGTCGAGGTGTTCGATTACCCACTGCCGACCGGCGTGATTATTCCCGCTATGCAGTTGCAGAAAATGACGCAGTGTCGCGATATGTTGTCTGACGCCCACAGGCAGGCGGCGGAGATACTACAGGCAGCCAGCGCTGAGAAAGCGCAACTGTTGGCGCAGGCAGAGCAGCAGGCGGAGCAGTTGATTGATCAGACCCGCAGCCAGATCGAAGCTGATGTGTTGGCGCAGCATATCCGTTGGTTAGTGACCGCCGACCAATTGACCTCTTCGCTGGTGACTCAGGCTCGCCAGCAGATCTTAACCGCGATCACCTCGGTGCTCACCGCGTGGGCCGGTCAGCAAGCCGTGGATCAGATGCTGATTCAGCATCTGGGGGCGCAAGTGGAGGCACTGGCGCAGGAGGATGCCCTGGTTTTGCGGGTGCACCCGCAGCATCTTTCGGCAGTAACCGTCGCGCTCGGGGGGCGAGTACCTTGTCTTGGCGATGAGTGTCTGGCTGAGGATGAAGCGCAATTAGCCTCACCTCTGCTGCAAATCAGCTTCTCGCTGCACCGCCACTTAGCGCAACTTTTTCTTTGGCTACAGCTAGCACCACCACCCCAGCAGGAGCTGACTCATGATCACTGCGAATAATATCTCCCCGGCCACGGTTCCTGAGCACTCGCTGGAACATGGAACCTTGCAGGGGGAAGTCATCCCCGCTCACTCGGTGATGACTCTAGCCGGCCAGGAGCTACTTGAGATCCGCCAGGCGGTGTTGGGTGAGAGCATAGAGGAGACGCTGGAGGAGATCGGGCTGAGTCTGGGGGCGCGGCTGAAAGATCAAAAATCGGTTGAGGCCGAGGAGCGTAATCAGCGCCGTCAACAGTTACTGGTGAAGCTGATAGCTCAGCTATCCGACAGTGCCAACACCCTGTTGCAGCAGAACATTCCGCCGGATCTGGATATTGCCTTGCTGGTCAGCAAACTCCAGCAAGGGGGGTTATCGGCAGGGCAGCAAATTTTACTGCTCGCCACCCTGCTGGCGAATTGCAAAGACAATCCGTTACGCCGCCGCAGTTTATCGCAATTACTGGGGCCGCTACTGGAGAGTGAGGGCTGGGAGGTCGAGCTATTTGGTCTGCTGGAGTTGGGTAGCGCCGGCAGCCGCTCACTGGGCGCGCTAAAGCAGCTGTTTCAGCAGAGTATTCATCAGAGTGGAGTGTCGGTCGCGGAGTGGTTCGCGCGAGTCAGCCGCTGGCCGCAGCGTCAACAACGCGTCCGCGTTTTGATGCGCGCCGTGGCCTTTGATTTAGCCAGCCAGCCGCCGCCCAAACAGGGTGAGCGCCTGGCTGCTACCCTCGACCAATTACGCCGCTTGTTGATGTTTCTTGGGTTGGAGGATCACTGCTGCCGCATGGGGAGTGCCTGCGGGGTTGCGGGGGATACCATCCTCAGTGAAGTGCTGGCCGTCGTGGGGCAGCCCTGGCTATTTAATAGCTGGCTAGCGCCACGGGTGGCGATAATAACTGGCCCGGATGCCAACTTGCAGCGGGGATTTATTCGCCGGTTTTATGAGCTGGTCAAGCTGATGCCGGTCGAGTGTTTCAATGATGAGGAGCAGCAAGCACAAATTTTGGCGGTACTGCTGGAGATCTGATTAGACACTTCAGGCGAATGCCCGATAGCCGCAAACCTGCGAGCTTCGTATCCTATCATTACTCTATTTATCAAAAAATTAAGCTAATTACTGACATCTGATTCAATGGGGCACTGGTTATGGAGATGGATCTATTTGTTACCCGTAATCTCCAGCTATTTATCCGCATGGCGGAGTTGCCCTGTTCGGTAATTACCGCTCGTATGCAGTGGCAGTTGGCACAGCGGGTGGTTTTTCTTGAGTGGCGAGCATCCGCCCTGCTGCTGAGTTGCGGATTGCAACATCGGCGCTATAACAGTGATGACCTACTGCGGCTTCAGCAGTGCTGGCGGCTCGAGCGATTTAATGGTGTGCCACAGCGCATCTACTTGTTGAAAACGGGCATCATGGTCAGTTGCTCGCCGCCCCCACAGACGGGGGCCGAATTTTGGTATCAACTCTATCGCCAACAGTGTGCCTTGTTGCGCCAACTGCCGGGAGAGTGCCCATGAGGGTGTCCGCACTGAAGCGCGGTTTGATGATGATCACTGCGCGGCAGGATATCTTTCTGGCGGTGATGCTGCTGGTGGCGATCTTTATGATGATCCTGCCACTGCCGACAGTGATGGTCGATGTGTTGATCGCCATAAATCTGGCCTTCTCGGTTATTCTGCTAATGATCTCCATCTATCTGCGCGACCCGCTCGAATTCTCGGTCTTCCCCTCGCTGTTACTGATCACCACCCTGTACCGGCTGGCGCTGACCATCAGTACCACGCGCTTAGTGCTGTTACAGCATGATGCCGGGCAAATCGTCGAAGCATTTGGTCAGTTTGTGGTCGGCGGTAACCTGGCGGTGGGATTGATCATCTTTACCATCATCACCGTGGTTCAGTTTATCGTGATCACCAAAGGCTCTGAGCGGGTGGCGGAGGTCAGCGCCCGCTTCTCGCTTGATGGTATGCCGGGCAAACAGATGAGCATTGATGGTGATATGCGCGCTGGTGTGATCGACTCTGCCGAAGCGGGGCGGTTGCGGGAGCGAGTACAAAAAGAGAGCCGCCTGTTTGGTGCTATGGACGGGGCGATGAAGTTCGTCAAAGGAGATGCGATTGCCGGGATCATTGTCATTCTGGTGAATATCTTTGGTGGCATCACTATTGGTGTACTGCAACATAATATGTCGGCGGAACAGGCGATGCTCACCTATGCGGTGCTCTCCGTGGGGGATGGCCTGTGCGCCCAGATCCCGTCACTACTGATCTCGATCACCGCTGGGATTATTGTGACCCGCGTCCCCGGCGCTCATAAGCAGAGTTTGGCGAAAGACTTGGCGGTGCAGGTGGGACGTCAACCTGATGCCCTATGGCTAGCCGCGGGCATCCTGACGGTTTTTGCTCTGCTACCCGGTTTTCCCTTCCTGATTTTTATCACACTGGCGCTACTGGTGGCGGCCCCCGCATTCTTACTCTATCGCAAAAATCACGCCACCCGGCGCGGTCATGGGGCCGATAGTGCCGAAGAGAGCGGGGCGGCACCAACTGATAAAATGACCCCCGGTGCAGTACCGCTAATACTCTGTTGCGCCCCCAATTTGTACTATCCCCAACTGGGGCGAGATATTGACGGTTTGCGCTGGCGCTGGTTTGAGCACCTTGGCGTACCGCTGCCGGAGGTGATGATCCGTCGTGATCCGACATTGGCTGAAAATACCTTATCGATCCGCCTCTATCAGGAGTCGGTTTTGACCCTGACCCTCCCCTCCGATGAACTGTTATTGGTTCAGCCCACCAGTCAATTAGCCACACGTAGCCAGAAGTTGGGGGCGAAAATGGGCAGCTTTGAGTGGCTGGCCGCCGAGCAGGGCAGTCACGCCAGCACCCTGGGTATCCCTTACGCGCAAGGGAATCAGCGCACCCTTTACTGCCTGACGCGGGTGCTTGAGCGCCATACGGCTGAGTTTATCGGCGTGCAGGAGACCCGCTATCTGATGGATGCTATGGAGGGGCGCTACAGTGAATTAGTCAAAGAGTTACAGCGCCAGATGCCGGTGGGAAAAGTGGCTGAAATACTGCAACGGCTGGTGGAAGAGGATGTGTCGATCCGCGATTTGCGCACTATTTTCGGTGCGCTGGTGGCGTGGGCGCCGAAAGAGAAGGACAACGTGATGCTGACTGAATATGTCCGCATCGCCCTGCGCCGCCATGTGTGTGGCCGCTTCAGTAAAAACAGCGCCTGGTTACCGGTATTGCGGCTGGGGGAGGGGGCAGAGAATCTGATCCGCGAGTCGATTCGCCAGACCTCAGCAGGCACCTACTCCGCGCTGGACAATAAACACTCACGACTGATTCTCAGCAAAATAGCCGCCGCCTTTGCTGAAAACAGTGATGCGGTGCTACTGACCTCCATCGATATACGGCGTTTTCTGCGCAAAATTGTTGAGCGGGATATTTTCACGCTGCCGGTGCTCTCCTGGCAGGAACTGGGGGATGAGATGAATATCAGGGTGGTGGATACCATTGATCTTATTGGCGATGAGCTTGATGAGAGGCTAGGAGGTGGAGTTGCTGCAACTACCTGATATCGCAAATTTAAGCGCCCAGTTACAACAACAGTTGCAGCTGGCACTCTCCCCGCCAGATGGCATGGTGTATCGCGGGCCAATACTGGATGTCGGCCCGACTCTGGTCCGCGCCCATCTGCCCGGCGTGGCGTTAGGAGAGCTATGCCAGGTCGAAGCGCCGGATATGCTAGCGGAAGTGGTCGCCATTGAGCAACAAACGGCGCTGCTCTCCCCTTTTGCCCCCCCTGCGGGCTTGCGCTGCGGGCAGTGGGTGCGCCCACTTGGCCATAGCCATCGTATCCGTACCGGGCCTGATTTGCTTGGGCGAATTCTGGATGGCTTGGGGGTGCCGATCGATAGCGGCCCGCCACTGCGCGGGCATTGGTGTGAGCTAGATAGCGCGCCGCCCGATCCGCTGGCTCGCCAGCCGATAGATCAGATACTCACTACCGGGATCCGCGCGGTGGATGGCCTTCTGAGCTGCGGTGAAGGGCAGCGGATCGGCATTTTTGCCGCCGCAGGCGTCGGGAAAAGCACCTTGCTGAGCATGCTCTGTGCTGGCAGCCGCGCGGAGGTGATGGTGCTGGCGCTGATTGGTGAGCGCGGCCGCGAAGTGCGGGAGTTTCTGGATCAAGTGCTGACACCCGAAGCGCGCGCCCGCACGGTAGTGGTGGTGGCGACCTCTGATCGTCCGGCGCTGGAGCGACTAAAAGGTATCTATACCGCCACCCGAGTCGCCGAATATTTCCGCGATCGCGGGCTAAAAGTGCTACTGATGGCAGATTCGCTAACGCGCTATGCCCGCGCGGCCCGCGAGATTGGTCTGGCGGCGGGAGAGCTACCGGCCGCGGGCAGTTTCCCCCCCAGTGTTTTTGCCGCGTTACCCCGGCTTTTGGAGCGGGCAGGCAATAGCGCACAGGGCAGCATTACCGCGTTTTACACCGTGCTGGTGGAGGGGGATGACATGAATGAGCCGGTGGCTGATGAGGTGCGCTCGCTATTGGATGGGCACATTGTGCTCTCGCGGAAACTGGCCGGGGCGGGCCACTATCCGGCGATTGATATTGCCGCCAGTGTCAGCCGCATCATGCCGCAAATTGTCACTGACGAACATTTGGCACTGGCGCAAAAACTGCGTCAAATGCAAGCCTGCTATCAGGAGATCGAACTGCTGGTGCGGGTAGGTGAATATCAGGCCGGAGATGACCCGCAGGCCGATGAGGCACTCGCGCGCTACCCCACCATCTGTGCCTTTTTGCAACAGGAGAACCGCCTATCGTGCAATCCCGACGCCGTCAGCCTCAGCAACACACTCGCGCAACTCGCACAGGCGCTGGGCTAAAAAATCCGCAGTTAGTGATGTTGCAGCGCCTGCTAGTGCTGCGGCAACACAAAGAGCGGCGATTGCGCCAGCAATTGGCCCACCTGCGGCAGGCCTATCAGCAGCGGGAACAGCAATTAGCGGATTGTCGCCGCGAACGCCAGCAGCTATGTCAGCAGCTACAAAAACTGGCGCAGTGGCGCGGCAACTTACTGCCCGCGCAAGCTAGTGCCCAGCGAGAGCGGCAACATGAGTTGTATCAGGCGGAGCGACAGCGGCAAAAACAGATTGGCGAGTGGGTCGCGCTGGGGCAGCAACAACTGGCCGCAATTGAAGCACAACAGCTGCTGTTACGGCGTAATCAACGTGAACAAGAGAAGTTAGGGATGCTAATTAACCATGAGTCGAATCGATATTGAAGGCGCACTATCACTGCTCAGCGCAAGCCACTTTAGCGGCGAACCGCCAGGTTTAGGCCGTGAGCGGCAACAGCAGCAGTTTGCCGGCTATCTGCCACCACGATTGCGATCCTCGCAAACGATGGCCGAAGCCATTGCCTCGGCGGGGGGCGGTAACCCGATGCAGGCAGAGTACGGCATTGTCAGCGGGCCACTCTCCGGCGCTCGGGTCAGTGTCACTCTGGCGACCCACGGCCTGAACATTGTGCTCAGCCACACCAATCCTGACCTGATTACACGTTTACAACGGATGCAGGCTCGCTGGCAGCGACAACTACATACCTTGGGTTTCCCCTGCTTGCTGGAGGTCACTGATGCTGGCGTGTCTGACGGCTGAGTTGCGCCAACTGAGCGCGGTGATTGGTCGCGGGCGACAGAGTGCTGGGGTGACGGCCACCCTGATGCTGACCGAGGGCGAGGGGGTCTATCTGCCGCTGCACTATAGCGGTGAAGCCTGCGGTATTTGGCTCTCTCGGCCCTGCTGGCAAAACTGGCTGGCCTCGTCACTGGCGACGGACGATCCACAGGTTTTGGCGAGCGAGCTGGTGGTTGCCATGGCGAATTGGGCACTCAACCCGCTGTTGACCCCCCTGCCGGATCTGGTGATCCACAGTCGACTCCCACAGCCAATGACACTGTTAAGCCAATGGGTGGTGACACTGACGTTCGAGCTGGAGGGAGAGCCACTGAGTGCGGTGCTGCTTGATTGGCCGCTGACGGCATTGGCGGACACTTTATCTGATTGGCAGGGCGAGCAGGCCCCTGCGCAAGAGATGCAGTGGCAGGCCAGTTTGCTGGTGGGCTGGTGCCGCTTATCACTGAGCCAATTGCAGCAACTCAGACCCGGTGATGGAGTGCGGGTTACCGCCGCCGCCGCGTTAGAACAAGGAAACTGCTGGTTATGGCAAATGGCCTCGCCGCAGATTTATATCAAGCTGGAGGAGGGGAACCAAATGACCATTCAGCAGATTAATGACGATATTGACCACTTGCTAGCACTCGATACCGCCGCGCTAGCTAAGGAGCCGCAACCCCTGGTGCTCGATCACTTACCGCAAACACTGGTAATGGAAATTGGGCGGATAGCAGTGCCGCTAGGGGAGATCAAGCAACTGGCCGTCGGACAAACACTAAATTGCCAGACCAGCGTCTACGGGGAGGTCAATATTCGCCTCAATGGACAGCCGGTCGGGAGTGGGAGTTTGTTGCGGTGTGGTGAGGATTTAGTGGTTAGGATCGATCAATGGCACCTTACCCTGCGGCCTTGACGCCACAGCGGTGTTAGCGGCACTCACGCGCCCGAATCACTTACTGGAGTAAGCTCATCGGGACTTGTTCACTTGCTGCCTTGCTGTAACGCCAATGACTTTGGGTACTCCCTGCGGCCTTGACGCCACAGCGGTGTTAGCGGCACTCACGCGCCCGAATCACTTACTGGAGTAAGCTCATCGGGACTTGTTCACTTGCTGCCTTGCTGTAACGCCAATGACTTTGGGTACTCCCTGCGGCCTTGACGCCACAGCGGTGTTAGCGGCACTCACGCGCCCGAATCACTTACTGGAGTAAGCTCATCGGGACTTGTTCACTTGCTGCCTTGCTGTAACGCCAATGACTTTGGGTACTCCCTGCGGCCTTGACGCCACAGCGGTGTTAGCGGCACTCACGCGCCCGAATCACTTACTGGAGTAAGCTCATCGGGACTTGTTCATTTGCTGCCTTGCTGTAACGCCAATGACTTTGGGTACTCCCTGCGGCCTTGACGCCACAGCGGTGTTTTCAGGTTATGACCTGATTCCTGAGAGGATAGACAATAAGAATACTGTGGGAACTCATTTTTAACTCAACAGGCCAGCTGTTGCGGAACCGACTATGGAGTTACTGAACTCGTCCTCTCAATTGATTCTGCTGCTTTTTTTTCTATCACTGCTGCCCCTGCTGGTGGTGATGGGGACGTCGTTTCTCAAGTTATCCATCGTCTTTTCATTGCTGCGCAATGCGTTGGGGGTGCAGCAAGTCCCCCCCAATATCGCCATTTACGGTCTGGCACTGGTATTGACCATATTTATCATGGCGCCGGTGGGATTAGATGTACATGCCCGCCTTCAAGAGGAGCCGCTACCCAATGAGATCGGCGCGTTACTCGAGCATATTGATAAGCATGCGCTGGGGCCATACCGCGATTTTTTGCAGCGCAATACTGATGCTGAGCAAGCCACTTTCTTTAACGATATCGTCCAAACCAAGTGGCCAGAACGTTTGCGCGATAGCGTAAAACCTAGCTCACTGCTGATATTAATGCCCGCCTTTACCCTAAGCCAACTGACGGAAGCTTTCAAAATTGGCCTGTTGCTCTACCTGCCGTTTGTGGCGATCGATCTGATCGTCTCCAATATTTTGCTGGCGATGGGCATGATGATGGTGTCACCCATCACCATTTCACTGCCATTTAAGCTATTGATATTCATACTCGTTAATGGTTGGGGGCTACTGATGGGCCAGTTGGTGGGGTCCTACTTATGACTCTCCTCCAGAGGCGGTCGCAATGAGCAATGCCATTGTTATTCATCTGGCGACCCAGTTGCTATGGATAGTGCTCCTGCTGTCGATGCCGGTGGTGGTGGTGGCCTCCGTGGTCGGGTTAGTTGTCAGTCTGTTGCAGGCACTCACCCAAATTCAGGATCAGACCTTACAGTTTTTGATTAAGTTGCTGGCGGTATCCGCCACATTACTGATTACTTATCACTGGATGGGGTCGACACTGCTCAATTATACCCAGCAGACTTTTTTACAAATCACCAGTATGCGAACCTAATATGCATGATTTCGTGTACTGGCTAGGGGCGCTGGGGTTGGCCATGATGCGCCCCTATGGCACGTTGCTGATATTGCCACTCTTTACCGCCCGCAGCTTGGGTAGTGCTTTATTGCGCAATGCCTTGATTTTCGCCATCGCCCTGCCTATCACCCCTCTCTTTTTTAGCCCATCACTCATGACTCACGAGAGTTTCACCGCGTGGTTTGGGCTGCTCTGCACTGAGTTACTGATTGGGGTGATGATTGGCTTTGTGGCCGCCTTACCTTTCTGGGCCATCGACATGGCGGGCTTTTTGATTGATACCTTGCGCGGCGCGACGATGTCGACCCTGTTTAACCCCAGCATGGGCATGGAGTCCTCCATTTTTGGTGTGCTATTTACCCAGCTATTAACTGTGCTGTTTTTGATCTCCGGCGGATTTAACCTGGTGCTGGGCGCGCTCTATGGCTCCTATGACACTCTGCCGATAGGCAGTGGTATTCATCCCTCATCGGCCATGCTGCCATTTCTGCAAAGTGAGTGGCAACTGATGTATGAGCTGTGTCTGAGCTTTGCGCTACCCGCGATGATGGTGATGGTGTTGGCGGATTTATCCTTGGGGTTAATCAATCGTTCGGCGCAGCAATTGAATGTTTTCTTCCTGGCGATGCCGATTAAGAGCGCGCTGGCACTGTTGCTGCTACTCATTAGCCTCCCTTACGCGCTACATCACTACTTGGTAGGCATTAACCACACCGAGCAGAAATTAAGCACATTGGTCCCACTGATAAGTCAGGCCGCCGATGAGCGGTGAGAGCGGCGAGAAGAACGAAAAGCCGACGGCAAAGCGCCTGAAAGAGGCGCGAGAAAAAGGGCAGGTGATTAAGAGTGTTGAAATCACCTCCGGCCTACAGTTGGTGGTGCTGGTCACCTATTTCCTGCTGACCGGTTACACCTTGGTGGAACAGGCCAAGGTACTTATTCGCGACACTATCGAGCAGTTACATCAGCCACTGACCATGGCGCTGGCCCATATTGGCAGCGAATGTCTGGCGGTGCTGCTCCACATTATGGGGATACTCGGTGGCGCACTGGTTTTAATCACGATTATCTCCGGTTTTGCTCAGGTCGGGCCGCTGATGGCGACCAAAGCGGTGGAGTTTAAAGGCGAACATATCAATCCCATCAATAACGCCAAGCAGCTTTTTTCACTGCGCAGTCTGTTTGAGTTAACCAAATCACTGCTGAAAGTGGGCGTCCTCACCCTGATTTTTGGCTATTTATTGATGCACTATGCGGCCTCATTGGGTTATCTGGCTTACTGCGGTAGCCAATGTGCCATCCCCGTATTCGCCACATTGATGGGTTGGCTATTGGGCGCGCTGATTGCTTGTTACATGGTTTTCTCTTTGATGGATTATGCTTTTCAGCGCTACAACACCATGAAACAGCTGAAAATGTCTCTCGAGGAGGTCAAGCGGGAGTATAAAGAGAGTGACGGCGATCCGCACATTAAGCAGAAGCGCCGCCAGTTGCAGCAGGAAGTACAAAGTGGCAGTTTTGCTAAAAATGTCCAGCGCGCCACGGCGGTGGTGCGTAACCCCACCCATTTTGCCGTCTGCCTGCTTTATCACCCTGAGGATGCGCCGCTGCCGGTGGTGATTGAGAAGGGCCATGGTGAGCGGGCGGCCTTGATTATCAAACTGGCGGAGCAGCAAGGGACCCCGGTGGTGGAAAATATTGCCCTGGCGCGGGCGCTGCATCACGGCGTGGCCTGTGGCGAGAACATCCCCGAGCAATTTTTTGAGCCGGTAGCCGCCCTTCTACGCATGGCTTTGGCGTTGGAGTATCAACCGCAGCAGGAGGATGACCCCTGATCAGCGCGGCATTACCACGACTATGGTGCGCTTAATGAGTTAACTTTTGATTAACATCCAAATAACCGCACGATGATGCTTCATTGACGAAGTAATTGGCTTATTATATTTAGGTCTATTATTCCGTCGCTGCAGATAACCTGATATCGCAGCTGACAACATCCATTGTGGAGGTGTCAGTGTGAGCTGGCAGATGTTTAAATCTCAATATCTGGTGCGCTTTTGGGCACCATTGCCGGCGGTCATTGCCGCGGGTGTTCTCTCGACCTATTACTTTGGTTTAACCGGCACTTTTTGGGCGGTGACTGGCGAGTTCACGCGCTGGGGTGGTCATCTGATGCAGCTGTTTGGTGCACATCCACAAGAGTGGGGTTACTTTAAAGTTATCGGATTGGCAGGGACGCCACTGGATCGTATCGATGGCATGATGATCATCGGCATGTTTGCTGGGTGTATCGCCGCCGCGCTCTGGGCCAACAACGTGAAGTTGCGAAAGCCCCAGCACGCTATTCGCATTGCGCAGGCCCTGATTGGCGGCATTATTGCCGGTTTTGGTGCGCGTTTGGCGATGGGGTGCAATCTGGCGGCCTTCTTCACCGGTATTCCACAGTTTTCGCTCCACGCCTGGTTCTTTGCGCTGGCGACCGCCGTCGGTTCCTACTTTGGTGCTAAATTCACCCTGTTGCCGCTGTTTCGTATCCCGGTCAAATTACAAAAAGTGACGGCAGCCTCGCCGCTGACTCAGCATCCTGCCAGAGCGGCGCGCCGTTTTCGCCTCGGCATGGTGGTATTTGTTCTGGCGCTAAGTTGGTCACTGATTGAGTTATTCCGCCACCCAAAACTGGGCATTGCCATGTTGTGCGGCATCGGTTTTGGGCTGTTGATTGAGCGGGCGCAGATCTGCTTTACTTCCGCGTTTCGCGATCTGTGGATCACTGGCCGCACCCATATGGCAAAGGCCATTATTTTGGGCATGGCAGTGAGCGCCATCGGCATTTTCAGTTATGTCCAACTGGGGGTGGCACCGAAGATCTTATGGGCCGGGCCGAATGCGGTGCTTGGTGGCCTGCTATTTGGTTTTGGCATCGTATTGGCAGGGGGGTGCGAAACCGGCTGGATGTATCGCGCGGTGGAAGGGCAGATTCACTATTGGTGGGTGGGGCTGGGCAATATTATCGGTGCGACCCTTTTGGCCTACTATTGGGACGATTTCGCCCCTGCGCTGGCAACCCACTATGACAAAGTGAACCTGCTGGAAACCTTCGGCCCGGTGGGCGGATTGCTGCTCACTTACCTGATGCTCGCCGCCGCTTTCGCCGCCATGCTGTGGTGGGAAAAACGTTTCTTCCGTCAACAGAATGCCCGCAAACAAAACGTCGCCACCTCTGTTTCGGTCAAGGAGTCACTATGAGTCATTCACCTGATAAACCTATCGTGCCCGATTACCGTTTGGATATGGTGGGCGAACCCTGCCCATATCCAGCGGTGGCGACGCTGGAAGCGATGCCACAACTGAAACTGGGTGAAATTCTGGAGGTGATCAGCGACTGCCCGCAATCCATCAATAACATTCCGCTGGATGCGCGAAATTACGGCTATACCGTGCTGGATATCCAGCAAGACGGCCCGACTATTCGCTATTTGATTCAGCGCTGAATACCGGAGTATAGCGCTCAACGTTGCACGTTAGCTCAATGCTTCACGTTATAAGCAATGGGCGCTATCAACTCAATCACCCCGTTTTTTAATAATTCGACAGGGGGGATGGGCAGAGGCTGGGCGCGTGAAATCAGCACCATGGCTTCGCGATCCAATATCTTGGCACCCGAGCTGGAAAATAGCTCGGCGGTTAACACTTTTCCTTGGTGATCAACCACAAAGCGGATCTGGCTAATCCCTTCCAGACGATAGCGCAATGCCTCGCGTGGGTATCGCTTATAGCGTGCAAGATGCGCCAGTACATCACTCTGCCACGAGGCTTTGCCACTTATGGCGGCGGAGGCTTCACTGGAGAATGTGGCGGCATTTTTCTGGCTCTCACCCGACAGTGGGGCGCTGGTGGTCGGAGCGGCTTTTTCAGCTACAACTGGCAACGGCGTGTCTGTCCGTGGTTTGACCGGGGTTATTTTCCTCTTCGGCACCACCTTTTCCGGCTTGATGGCATGGGTGCCATTGGGGGCGGCGGTTAGTTTGGGTAACTCTTCGGGCAGCTTCTCTGGCGCTGCCTCATCCGGTGCTGCCATATTTTGCTGTTGCCCGAGCGGCACATCGAGAGGGAGAGATTTTGCCTGCTGATAGAGTGTCAATTCGATCATCACTGCGGGGGGCAGCACCCCCTGTGGGGCCATTTTGGTGATCCAACCGAGCATAAACGCGGCGGCGAGCATATGCAGGCCGATACCCAGTAATAAGCTGATACTCCAACGTGTTTTGGGCCGCCCAAGGGGTAACCCCATTTTAATATTCTGGCTATTTTCTACTGTCGGCATAAGAGTGCCGCTGACTGCCATCAGGCAAAATAATGTCATTACAGACTCCGCAGGTAATGAGTGAGTTAAGTTTATTATATTGATTAATAACGTTTTAATTTCTTATTTGTGTTTACAATTACTCGCAGAGATATTTATTCCCCCGCAGATAATAAGCGACAGATTATACAAATCAATAATCATATTGATAGTTATTGTGATTATCATTTGCATTTGATCGACGTTTTCGCTTATAACCGCCAGCCTTAGAAGTGTGAAGCCGTTGGGTATTCACCTCATATTTTACTCACTGTTTTATTGCTCTTTTTCTTTATTGCTCTTTTTCACCAGCAAGATGTGAGCCACTGGATTGATGTACCTGATGCCACAGGTTTTTGCGTGACTGCCCGCACGCCGACAATCTGAGGCTGTACTCTCTAACGGATGCCTTCATGGATAAACCGCCATCAAACAAAGTGAGTCTGGCTTACCAGAGCACTTATGGTCAGTTGGTCAGCTTCTTTCGCAAAAGGCTGGATAATGCCAGTGACGCCACGGATCTGTCGCAAGATGTTTTTGCGTTGTGGCTAAAGCGGGCGAAAGAGACGCCAGTGGAGCATTCGCGGGCATTTCTCTTTAAGATTGCCCACCGCGTGTTGATTGATCATTGGCGAGCCGCGGGCAAGCAGCGCAGAGTGTTAGCGCAGAGCCATGAAGAGGTGTCACCGGAGCCGGAGATGGCACCGGCTGGCGCAGATCCGCAGCATGTGCTGGAGCAGCAGCAGCGGTTGAGCCGATTGGAAGAGGCGCTAAACAGCCTAAGTCCGCGCCGTCGCGAGGCTTTTTTGATGCATCGCTTTGATGGCCTATCGCAGATTGAGGTGGCGGAGAGAATGGGCATTTCTGTCAGTATGGTTGAAAAACATATCGCGGGCGCGTTACTGCATTGCAAGCGCCACGTTGCTGAACAGGGGGGTGGGCAACATGATGAGTGATAGTCGTGAAATCGATGAACAGGCGGCGCTGTGGTTCAGCCGCAGCCAGGCGCGGCGCTTAACCAATGAGGAGCAGAGGCAACTGGAAACCTGGCTGCAAAGCTCCCCCTCCCATGCCGAGGCTTTTCGCCAGATGCAGCAGCTGTGGGGTGATTGCGCATTGATTGCCCGCCCCGCCAGCGCCCCGCAACCCAAAAAGCACGCCAGCCGTTGGCGGCCCCTGCGCAGTTGTGCCGCCGGGCTATTTTTCCTGTTCGCCCTGCTGTTGCCAATGAGTCAACTGCCGCTGTTACTGACCAATGATATCCAGCTGCAAACCGCCAATAATAGCCGCGAAATCGTGCTGTCGGACGGCACCCGAGTCCATGTGAATCGCCATTCACAAATCCGTGTTCACTACGCGAAAGAGAACCGCCAGCTCTGGCTGGATCAGGGTGAAATCTACCTGCAAGTGGCCGCTAACAAAACCCGCCCCTTCTTGGTGTATGCCGGCGAGAGTCAGGTAAGGGTGGTGGGTACTGCATTTGAGGTGCGTTTTGAGGCGGGAGAAGTGGCGGTGGCCGTCAAACAAGGTATTGTCGCCATGACTGGCAGGCCGAATATGGCGGCAGTGATGCTACACGCCGGTGATCGTGCGCAACTGTTGCCAGAGAAAAAACGCCTGTTGCTCAGTCAGTTACCGGTCGCTGAGATTGGTGAGTGGCGTAGCGGGCAACTGCTGTTCCGTAACCGCCCCTTGGGTGAGTTGCTCGCTGAATTGCGGCGGTATCGGCCGGGTAACATTGAGCTTATTGACGCCAGTTTGGCGCAGTTACCGGTATCCGGTTCACTGGATTTGCATCACCCTGATGAGTTCCTCGACTCACTACCGCTGCTATTGGCCGTGAATGTGATTCATGACGCTAAAGGTAACGTGCTGATTTCACGCGGTTTAAATAAAAAGCAGTAAAAAGTAAAAAATAATTAAATTTATAGGTGAGGATAATTCTCATTATCACGTCTTCCCTGATGCTGGTGCTGATTGGCATGGCATTGACATTTCTTAGGGAAGAAATAGCGTGATGATAAAAAATAAGAATAAATATTCTGGGATAGCTGTTCTCTCGGCTCTGGCGCTGGCAACGCTAATGGTCACGCAGGGAGTCAAGGCTGCGGATTTGCAGCTCAATCTGGCCGCTCAGCCATTGGCGAATGCCATTGCCAATGTGGCCAAACAGGGCCAACTGCATGTTATCTTTGATGAATCTGAGTTGCGTCAACTGCGTGCGCCAGCCTTAAGCGGCAACTACAGCCCGCAAGCCGCCTTGCAGCAACTGCTGGCGGGCAGTGGGCTGGAGCTGATTGCCAGTGGCAAGGGGTATGTGATTCGCCCGATGCTGGCGGCAGGTGTCAATGGGGGCAGCATGGTGCTGCCAACCACCTCGGTTATGGGCGAGGCTGCTGGTCGTGCCGCCGTAGATAACCTGATGTCAGCCCCGCAGCTGGTCACCTCCGAAGAGATCCGCCAGCGGCCGACTGGTAACGGCAATATCACCGAGCTACTGCGCACCAACCCCGCGGTTCAATTCTCCAATAGCGGCAACACCAGTCTGACGCAGGGCGAAATCAAACCCGGCGCTATCTCGATTCATGGCTCGTCGAGCTATCAAAACGCCTACAAACTGGATGGCGTCAGCTTCAATAATGACATCGATCCCGCCAGCGACGGCAACGGCGAAACCATTACCCGTGTCGACAGTGGCGATCAGGGGATGTACATCGACAGCCGTCTGATTGATAGCATGAATGTGTTCGATAATAACATTCCAGTAGAGTATGGCGGTTTTACCGGCGGTACTGTGGATGTGACCAGCCGCCGCTGGCGTGGCGAGAACAGCGGGCATCTGTACTACCGCGAAACTCGCTCGGCGTGGAACAAGGTTTTCACTGATCCAGATATGCAGTTCGACAGTGCGAAAAACGACACCAGCCGCCCTGCGCGCTATCAGCCCAAGTACAATAAGCAAAGTTTTGGTGGCTGGTTTGAAGCTGGCATCACCGACAACATGGGCATCGTATTCTCCGCCTCACAGCGCCTCTCCGATATTCCAAGCTACACCTCCGGCGGCGACGGCTTGCAGTTAGGGCCGAATAATGAGCTGGAAGTGGTCTCCGCGACGCCGGGCTATCGTAGCCAGAAACGGGTGTCGGATAACTATTTTGCCAAGCTCTCCTGGGATGCCAACGAGCGCACTAGCGCCCATCTCTCCGCCAACTACTCGGCTTACACCAGCACACTCTTCTCCAGCAGCGTGATTAACTCCGGCTATGACAATGACCATAACGGCTTGAGCACCACGTTACAGTTGGAGCACCGTTTTGATATCGCCAGTCTGGACTTCACCGCCGGTTATCAGCAACTGACTGACGAACGCACCAATGATGTGAAAGATTTTTATACCCTGGAAGATTACGTCACCGATTGGCGTAATCCGCAGTTTTATAACAATGGCGGGCAGGGGGATTTGACCACCCGCCAGAACAGCGCCACGGCGAAAGGGGTGCTGCGCTTTAATGAGTTCACCGCATTGGGTCTGCAACACTCACCCAATCTTGGCTTTGAGTTCAACAAAACTGACGCCCGCTATACCCGTGATCGCGACTACTACCGCTACAAATTCAGTGGGTCAGCAGATGATGTTGCGTCACTGACCGAAGCCAGTTACATCACCCGTTTCCGCGCCGGTAACTATGAAGCGGGCTACATCAACTACGCGCTGTTTTTGGATGACAGTATGCAGTATGGCCGTCTGACGGTTCGCCCCGGCGTACGTTTGGATCGCGATGATTTTGTTCAGAAAACCAATATCGCACCGCGCCTAAGCAGTAGCCTCGATCTGTTTGGCACTGGCGATACCGTGCTGATAGCCGGGGCCAACCGCTATTATGGCCGCTCAATGCTGACCTACGCGTTGTACGAAGCGCAAAATGCGGGCATGGAACACTGCTACTACTTCTGCTCGCTGGACCCAGCAGAAAATGAGTGGGACGGGGTGAAAGATTTTGAAGGCATCGACAGCTTATCGACCCCTTATAACGATGAGCTGAGCTTCGCCCTTCAGCAGCAGGTGATGCAGAGCGTCTGGCGCTTGCAGTACGTACACCGCGAAGGTTACGACGAAGTGCGCAGCCGCACTAAATACCGCAATCCCAATAGTGCGGCCCAGGCCCGTATCCGCACCTTTGATAATGGTGGGCGCAGCAGCAACGACAGCGTTTCACTCTCGGTCAGCAACAGCAAACCTTGGGAGCTGGCCTCGACCACTCATGCCTTTACTGGCTCACTGAGCTGGCAGCAAAGTAAGAGCAATACCCCGAAAGATCAGGGCTATGCCTTCTTTGATCCGAACACCAAGCTGGACTCCGACAAAGTGTGGTACGACGGCAAAGTGATCAATGCCGCCGACCTGCCATCGACCAACTTTAACTCGCCATGGCGACTCAATCTGGAACTCACCAGTGAGTGGCAAGAGTACAACCTGACTTTCTATAACCTGTGGCAATGGCGCAGTTCGCGCAGTCAGGCGGTGCGCTATCAGAATGAGTATTACACCGACATCAACAGCGGCACGCAGATGCTGAAATATGAGAAAACGCACTTTGCCAGCAACTTTATCTGGGACAGTAAAGTGACCTGGCAGCCCGATTTTGCTTATGGCGTCGGGATCTCAGTTGAGGTGAATAACCTGCTGAATAAACGCAATGTGGCCGACACCTTTGTGTATGGCGACCGCGTGCTGCACTCCTATGATCCGGGCCGCCAATTCTGGCTGCAACTGAGTTACGACCTCTAACCTATTGATAAAACAGTGACCTAAACCATCGGGTTGCCCAGATGGCGGCCCGATACTTTTTGTTCTGACGATGCGGAACACATGCCGCCAGCTTATTTATGAAGCCCATTTATTTATGAAAGTAATTTATTTATGAAAGTAATTTATTGATGAAAACACTGAGACAATTCTATTATCTTGCCAGGCCGTTTTGGGGCATTCGTTCAGCACTGCTGGCCTGGCTGTTGCTGCTGGTGGTGCTGGCGCTGAGCCTCTCTTCGGTTTGGTTTAATGTGCAACTTAACCAGTGGAATGGCGAGTTTTACAATGCATTGCAGCAATTGAATAGTCAGGCGCTGTATCGTTTGCTGCAACACTTTATCCTGCTGGTCAGCGCCCTGATTCTGGTGGTGGTGTTTGCGGATTACCTGAAACAGCGGCTCATCATGCGCTGGCGGACGGGCATGACCGAGCATATTCTGGCGCGCTGGCTGTCCCATAAAGGCCAGCATTATGCATTGAAAATCAATGCACTGGTGCCGGATAACCCCGACCAGCGCATTGCCGAAGATGTCCGACTGCTGATTGAGTCCAGCCTGCGCTTGCTCATCACCTTCCTGCACTCCTTGCTCACCCTGATTTCATTCGCCACCATCTTATGGCAACTCTCCGGCAGCATCAGCTTCTCGCTGGCTCAGCACAGTTTCACGTTGCCCGGCTATATGTTCTGGGTCTGCATCCTCTACACCCTGATTGGCATTGGCCTGACGCACTGGATTGGTTATCCGCTGCGCCAGCTGAATATGGATCGTCAGCGGCGTGAGGCGGATTACCGCAGCGGGCTGATTGCCCGTCGTGAAGCCAGTGATGCCATCGCCGGACAGCGGGGCGAGCAACATGAGCGCGGGGCGCTGTTGCAGCATTTCCGCGCTGTGGCCGAGAACTGGTATCAACTGATCCGCTACGAAAAAAACCTCTCATTCTTCACTGTCGGCTATCAGCAACTCAGTGCGCTGGCGCCGATTTTCTTTGCGCTGCCGAAGTTTCTGGCGGGTGAATTGCTGCTGGGCGGATTGATGCAGATCCGCCAATCCTTCGCGCAGGTGGCGGGGGCCTTGGGCTGGTTTATTTTCTCCTATCGAGAAATTGCCGCGTGGCAGGCCACGGTGACTCGCTTATACAACTTTGTGGTGCTGCTGGATGCCGAACCGACCAGCCCGGTGGCGAGTGCGCCGGAGGGGGAGTTACCACTGCGGGCCACACTGGATCTGCACACCGCCGATGGTGCGCTGCTACTGAGCAATATTCGGATCACTGCCGCCGCGGGCAGCCTGACCCTGATTCAGGGGCGCTCGGGAATTGGCAAATCCACCTTGCTGCGCACCCTGAGCGGCCACTGGCCCCATTATCAGGGCCGAATTCAGCGTAGTGACAGTGTGAGTTGGCTCCCCCAGCGCCTCTATCTGCCCCATGAGCGGCTGGACGATCTGCTCGCCTATCCGGCGCAGCGCAGTGATTTCAGCACCGAACAACTCCAGCAGGCGCTGGCGCAGGTCGGTTTGCCGCAACTGAACTACCAGTTGGCCCTCTCCACTGACTGGCAGCAGCGCTTATCGGGCGGCGAGCAGCAGCGGCTGATGTTTGCCCGCTTATTGCTGAATAAACCACGGCTGATTTTACTGGACGAAACCACCTCGGCACTGGATGCCGCCAGCGCCTGCCAGCTATTGCGTTTACTGCGCCAACAACTGCCCGACAGCGCAGTGCTGCTGGTGAGCCACCAAACTTTTCTGGCTGAGGTCGCCGACCATCAATACCGCCTCGATGATTTATCCGATGCGATTCAAGGAGTTGCTACAGCATGCTTAACCGATTAGTACGAATCCACGCCCTTTGCCGGTTGTTGGCGTGGGTGATGTTGGCGTGGGGTCTGCCCGCGTCTGCGGCTGAGACGTCATCGACGCAGGAGCAAAAACTGCCGATGCGGGCTGATCTCCAGCACCTCACGCTGGACAATGGCTTGCAGTTATACCTGCTGCCGCGTGACCAACCCGGCGTGGAGTTGCGCCTGCTGGTCAACAGCGGCTCGCTACAAGAGAGCGAACAGCAGCGCGGACTGGCGCATTTTGTCGAGCATATGGCCTTCAAAGGCACGACACACTTCCCCGGCACCAGCAGCTTTAAATCGCTGGAGAAACAGGGGATTACACTGGGGAGCCATGTCAATGCTGTCACCAGTCTGAATGCCACCACCTATAAGCTGTCACTGCCGAACGCCGATGAAAAACAGCTCACCTTGGGGCTGCGGATTTTAGCCGATTGGGCGCAGGGTATCAGTTTTGAACCGACGGCATTTGATAAAGAGCGGCAGGTGATTGTCGAGGAGTGGCGCTTACGTCAGGGGGTGGGGTTCCGCATCAATCAGGCATTGGAGCGCTTGCGTTATCACGGCAGCCGCTATGGCGAACGTGATCCTATTGGTTTGCTGGATGTGGTGCGGCAAGCGCCGGTCAGTGAGGCGGTCAACTATTATCAGCAATGGTATCAGCCGCAACGGATGGCCTTGGTGGTGGTGGGGCGGTTTGATGCGGACAGTTTGCGCCAGCAGATCAACAGGTTATTTGCGATGCCCGCCCCTCAACAGCCCGCGCGCGATGATGCCCACTGGCAGAGTTTTACCCCACAATCGGGCTTACTGCTCAGCACGGTATTTGATGCTGAACAGGGGACGCGCATTATTCAACTCGCGCTCCAACGTGATCTGGCGGTCCCGCTAAACAGTGCTAATGGGCAGTGGCGCGACCTGCTCGATACCCTGTGGCTGACCATTTTTAACCAGCGGCTATCATTGCTGGTGGATAACGATCTGTTATCGATAGCGAGCATCAATCAACAAGGCGCACTGCTGGATAACCGCCGCATTCAGCACCTGATGATTGCCCGACCACAAGGCAACGACTATAACGGCACCCTGCGCCAGCTATTCACCGAGCTGCAACGGATGGCGACCACGCCGGTGAGTGACGCCGAGTTGAAGGCGGCGCGTCAGCAAATTCTAACGAAACTGAGCCAGCAGGCCGCCGGAGAGAGCCGCTATCAGCATGATTATTTGGCGGATAATCTCACCACCGCCATTGAATTTGATCTGCCGATGCTCAACAAACAGCAGCAATTGGCGATGACTCAAAGCTGGCTTGAGGCGATTGGCCCACAACATGTTCAGGCGCAAGTGGCTGAATTACTGGAGAAAGGAACGGCCCGTTTGGCGCTGATTGGCCCTGACAGTGATCAATCGCAGGTGGATAAAAAGCAGCTGGCGGCGATGTGGAGCAGCATCCGTCAGAGTGCGCCGGGGGCATTCACCCTGAAACCGAAACCTGTCACTCTGACGGTGACGCCGCCGACCGCCGGTAAAGTGGTGCAGCGCCAGACCTTGCCGATCCCTGATACCCAGCTCTGGAGCTTGAGCAATGGCATTCGGGTGATTATCAAAGCCAATAACCGCCTAAAAGATGATGTGCAGCTATCACTGCGCATCCCCGGCGGGCGCTCACTGGAGGAGGATAAGCAGATCGGCGAAGTGAACTGGGCGATGCGACTACCCGAAGTGAGTGGTTACGGCCAGTACAACCCGCGCCAGTTGGCGCAGTTAGCCAAGCAAGCCGAGGTGGCGATCGCGCCTTATGATGAGATGTTGTTCCATGGTTTGCGCGGCTCGGCACCGGCTGACAAGCTGGAGCTGCTGCTGCAACTGCTCTACCTAAAAATCACTGCCCCTCAGTTTGCCGCAGATAAACTTACGCAGCAAAAACAGTCATTTGCGTTAGGGATAGAGAAACAGCCGGTCGAGCGCCGCTTCCTCGATAGCATCACCGAGGTGGGCTATCAACATGGCGAACGGCTGCTGGTCACGGCGACGGGGCCGTGGCGTGATTTTACGGTGACAGGGCTTGAACAGCGCCACCGCCAGCTGTTTGCTACCACGCAGGATATGACGGTGACACTTAGTGGTGCGCTGGATGAGAAACGCCTTCAGCCGCTGGTAGAGAAGTGGTTGGGCGGCCTGCCACGCAGTGAGCAGCGCTTGCACTGGCGCGATTTGGCGATCAAGCCGCTGAATCAGGCGATGAGCCACGACTATCCGCTGGCGAGCAGCCCGAAAACCATGGTCAGTATGCAGTTCTCGGCCGAGGCGCAATGGTCGCAGCCGAATCAGTTGGCGCTGCAGCTGTTGGATAAAGTCGTCACCTTGCGGCTACGTTATGCCATGCGCGAGCAGGCCAGCGGCATCTATACTTTGGGCTTCTCACAACTGCTGGCAAAACTGCCGCAGCCTTACTATCTGGCGCGACTCAACTTCACGTCAGCCCCTGAAAGGGCGCAGGAGATGGCGCAGATGGCGCAAAAAGTTTTGCAGCAAATCGCCGCTGAGGGCGTCACGCCATCGGAGCTGGAGAAGGCGAAAAAAGCGTGGTGGATTGAGCAGGACGCCAGCCGTACCAGTGCCAGCTATTGGACTGATGCGCTGGCACAGGTCGCCAGTGATGACGGCAACTTTGCGCTGTTGGCACAAGAGGAGTCGCAGTTGAAGGCGGTCACTCTCCAGCAGATCAATGAGCTAGCTGCGCAATGGTTGGGGCGTAATCCGAAAGTCTTTAGTTTGAGTCCGGCGAAAACCTAACTTTCTCCACCATGGGAGCAGTTAAAACCCATAACGTTCATCTATAGAAGAGGCGGGACATCTTAAGGTTTTTAAAGTGGCCTTAATAATAAGGGAGTGGAGTATTCCGAAAAATGGATATGTTTCACCCTCGCTAATAAGGGTATAAGAATGTATTGAATTTTCCCCTTGACTTAAAATGTCCTACTTTTATTGCTAACGAGTTAATCAATGTTATCTGTTATATGTAAATTACCCTGGCTCTTGCCTTTGGTACTATTAGTGGCTTGCCAGCAGCCAGTGAATAAAACGATTCGACCTACCGCTCAGCAGCAAATCAAACAATTATCAGCATTGGTTGCCGGGGCGCATTATCTACAGAAAAATTGTCAGCGGATGGAAGTACCTGATGAGGAGGTGCTGGTAAAAACAGCGCTGAATCTGGCGGTTTCCCGCCATTGGGACATCAGCGTACCCGCTTATAAATTGCTTGAAGAGCAGAGTCAGCAACGCTATCAGGCGCTGGTGAAAGAGAACGATGCAGAAAAGCCCTTGTGCACAGAGCTTAACTTATTGATGGTTGATTTTGTCAATGAGGCTCAGCGCAACATCGGGTGATGCTGCGCTGTTACCCTGCTAACGGTAGCACTGGAGAAATAGCATTTACTAACCGCTAGTTCGCCGTCGCTGCGGCTCTATTGGTCGCGACCGCCAGCGAGACGCCCGCCGCCCGCAATCGGGTTAATATACTGAATAATAAGGCACTTTTTGTATCACTCACCATCCGTGGACTCGGCACCAGACCCGTCACACTGAGCACAATGCCGTCAGGGCTTAATTGGCTAAATTTCACCGAGGGTGCCGGTGTCGTGAGTATTGATTCGTGCTCTTCGTAGGCTTCTATCAGCAACGCCTGCGCCAGTTCCACATCCAAATCCAGCGGGAAGGTCAGCGCGATGGTCACCACCCCTTGGGCATTGGCCATGGTGGCATTGCGCACATTTTGCGAAATCAATTGGGAGTTGGGCACGATAACCGTCGAGCGGTCACTGAGCTGGATTTCAGTAGCGCGAACATTGATACGGCGAATATCACCCTCCACCCCACTGATACTGATCAAATCCCCCACCTTAACCGGCCGCTCAGTCAGCAAAATAATCCCGGAAATAAAGTTCTTCACGATCTCCTGCAAACCAAAACCGATACCTACCGATAGCGCACTAACAATCCAGGCTAACTTATTCCATTGGATGCCGAGCACCGATAATGTCAGCAGAATCACCAGCACGTAGCCAATATTACTGAATAGCGTGACCGCTGAGGTTTTTATGCCGTTATCCATCTGGGTTTTGGGCAGGAAATCATTATTTAGCCAGCGGCGTGCCGCTTTTAAGATATATAGCCCGACAAGCAGACAAATAGCGGCATTTAGTAAGTTGGTGGGAACAATATTTAATTTTTCCAACCCTTCGCCGCTTAACAACTCCATGGCTTTTTGCAGCAATGAAATCGGGGTGGTAGAGCCAAAGGTGCCGTTGAGCAGGGCGATGATCGCCAGCAATATCAGGAGCACTTTGCTGGTGGCGGATAATAATGTCGCGGCTTGCGCTAAATGGCGATCATCAATATTCAGTGATTGCTTAATGGCTTTACCGGCGCTGCTGGTGGGGGAAAAGAGACTTTCCGCTGAATCAACGAACAGGTGGACTAATAAATATAAGCAGGCAAGAACCAGACAACTCCACACCAGTTTGTAGCTTAAGAATTTTGCGAGCGCGATATAACCGACCAACAGTGACAATAATATGGCGATAGCCGTAATACCAATGGCGAAATGAATCAGCCCCGCTAAGGTGGAGTAAGCTTCCGGTTTTTCGCCATTGATAATCAGATTACGGCGCACCCGATTGGCCCGTAACGGAATAATCGCCGCAGTGAGTGCCATTAACAGAGCCGAGATGCCATTGCCAAAAATAGCCCCGGAGACGCTGATATTGATCATGTTATTCATCTGATCAATCGCGCCAAAAATCATGATGCAGCTGGCTAAGAGCGGCGGGAACAGCTTCAGTGAGACGGCAACTTCATCGGCAATGGCGGGTAAACGCCATGAGGGGCGCTGGTTGGATAAAAATGCTCGCCCCAGACCCGCGACTAATGCCGAGAAGAACATCAACTGAACAAAAGCCAGCGAAAAATCCATCACTACCTGTGATACATCCGGCGTGCGGGTAAAGGCCTGCGTAATGCATTGTGCCATCGTCACCGTAATCAGCACGGTCGATAAGGTGGTAGCCGACGCCATAAAACTGCGGCGTAGCGGGCCTTGCGGCAGGCATTTGGTACAGAACCAGGCGGTCAGGAGATCAAGGGATTTAAAACCAAATACGCCGATCAGCAGTGTCAGCAGCAGGTACATTGAGGTACCAAGCCGCCATTCGGGTTCCCACGCAGCACTCCAGGCATCGCCAAGTTCTTGCATAAAATCTTTTAAGCGTTGGTCATCATCGCTATTCGGATTGACAATCGGCGCCCAGAAATTGGCCCCCAGAATGCTGCCGGAATTTAGGGCGATTTGTGATTTTAGGGCGGTACGCCGTAACGAGGTAATCTGGGTGGCCAGGTTCTCGGCATTAGTTTTAATCGCCTGAGCCTGATCATTCTGCCCCTCTAACTGGACTTTCCGAGTATTCAGTACCCGCCGCTGTTGGGCCACCACTGGGGTCTCTGCTAATGCACCGGCAACTGGGGGCGGGCCTAACACATCCAGTTGCGCTTGCAGTTGTTCCCGCTTGGGTTTCAGATCGGCGAGCAGTATATCGGCATCACGAACCAGCGCTAATGCGGTTTCATTTAGCACACTGAGCTGATTGTCGGAGGCGCTGACAGAGATGCTCTGTTTCAGTTTATCGAGCTGTTTTTGCAAGCTAATTAGCTGCACCGACACCGCCGGTTTAGCCGGCTCTTCACTGCTGTCAGATGTGGCATCTGCGGCTGTGGCGGCAAAGGCTACTCCGGCTGTAGAGGTAAAAACCAGCACCAGCAGCAGACAGATCAGCGCAGAGTATTGACGCGAAACAACGTACCCAATCTTTTTCATAAAACCGGTTAGCCTGAAAGTGAGTGCCACGATTATCCCAAGAATTTAGTGTAGACCCAGGGTCTGGCGGCCATTGTGGCATACACCACCTATTCCTGAATAATCTTACTCTGATAATTACGCACTCAAATCAAATGATAAAGATAATAATTCTCATTGTAATTATCGATTCTATTTAATAGATTGTCCGCTGCACTGATGGACCCCACAATATGTGGCGCGCAAGCAAGGGTATTTGCGATGCGGAAATAGCAATGGAAGCTAATTAATAACCCTCTATTTTATCTGCTTAATTATCTGGGGAAGATAACGATGCTCTCGGCTTTCATCATCAAGCGTTCTGCTGTTTTGTGTTCATTGGCGATATTTATTCCATTAGCGTCGGTTGCCGACGATACGATAGAAGTGACCGCTAAAGCGGGCCACGCGGCCGATTTACCCACCTTGGGTTACACCGCCAAAACTACCAAAGGGGCAACGAAAACCGACCAGCCGTTAATTCTGACGGCACAGGCGGTTTCAGTGATTACCCGCCAGCAGATGGACGATCAAAATGTCGCCACAGTTAACCAGGCACTGAATTATACGCCGGGCGTTTTTACTAACTTCTCCGGTGGCGCGACCCGCTATGACACCATTGCCCTGCGCGGTTTTCACGGCGGGGATGTGAACAATACTTTCCTCGATGGTCTGCGCCTGCTCAGTGATGGCGGCAGCTATAATGTGTTGCAGGTGGATCCTTGGTTCCTTGAGCGCATTGATGTGATCAAAGGCCCCTCTTCGGCGCTATATGGTCAGAGCATCCCCGGCGGTGTGGTGATGATGACATCCAAGCGCCTGCAATTTACCTCTGAAGGCCATTTCCGTCTGACCGGCGGCAATAACAATACACAATCTGCGGCCTTTGATTATACCGATGCGATATCTGAGCATTGGGCATTTCGCCTCACAGGGATTACTCGCAACAGTGACACCATGTATGACCATCAGCGCGAAGAGCGCTATGCGATCGCGCCGTCACTGCTATGGCAACCGGATGAAAATACCTCGCTGCTACTGCGGGCTAATTTGCAAAAAGATCCCTCCGGTGGTTCCCACAGCTCAGTACCGGCGGATGGCAGCATCTATGGGCAAAAGTTGAGTCGTGGCTTCTTTGATGGCGAAAGTGACCGCAATGTATTTAAGCGCTGGCAGCAAATTTATAGTTCTGAATTCTCACATAAATTCGATGATGTCTGGTCATTCCGCCAGAATGCCAGCTACACCCACTCCAATACCCAACTGGAGCAGGTGTATCAAGGCGGTTGGAATAGCGATCGCACATTAATGAATCGTTATTACTCCGGTGAGGACTCCTCACTTAATGCCTTTGCCGTGGATAACCAACTGGAAGCGGATTTTGCCACCGCCGCCGTTGGCCATAAGGTGATGCTGGGCTTTGACTTCCAGAAGTTCAGCAACAATCTGCGCAGCGACAGTGCCTATGCCACCACCCTGAATCCTTACACTGGCGTGTCTGGCGGTAGCACGCTGTATCGCGACTATCTGCTGACCACTCCCGGCATCAACACCTCTTACCTAAACCGCCGCTATGAGCAGAGCGGGGTTTATCTGCAAGATGAGATGACGCTAGATAATTGGCACCTGAATTTATCTGGTCGCTACGACCGAATGAAAACAGAAAATAGTGATAAAACAGCGAATAGCAGTGATGAGCGCACCGATAATCACGCCAGCGGGCGCGCCGCCTTGCTCTATAGCTTTGATAGCGGCATCTCGCCATATGTCAGTTACAGCCAGGCCATCACGCCAAGTCTATTCCCGGATGCGCAGCAAAAATTACTGAAACCGATGACCAGCGAGCAGTATGAAGTGGGTATCAAATACCAGCCGCCGGGCAGCACGTCACTTTACTCCGCCGCTCTATATGATCTGACACAAAATGATGTGGCGAACCGCGCCGTGCCGGCCACCTATTATGTGCCCGCCGGTAAAGTGAATTCGCAGGGGCTGGAGCTGGAAGCCAGAAGCCAGATTAGCGATCGCTTAAGTGTGATCGCCGGCTATACCTATAACCGAGTTAAATTCAAAGATGCCATTGATGGTAATGATGGCAATACGCCAGTGTTAGCGCCATCAAATATGGCGTCGCTGTGGGCGCAATATGAAGCGGGGTATGGCATTAATGTCGGTGCAGGTATCCGTTACATTGGCAAACAGTGGGCTGATGATGCCAATACCTTGCGGGTGCCTTCCTATACTCTGGGTGATGCCTCTGTTCGTGCGGATCTTGGCACCTGGGCGGCCTCGCTGAAAGGCGCATTTATTCAATTGAATGTAAATAATATCGCAGATAAGAAATATATCGCCGCGTGCTATAACACCTCATATTGCTACTGGGGTGCTGAACGTTCTGTATTGGCAACAGTGGGTTACGATTTCTGATAAAAAATAGGGCTGGCCTCGACACGGGTATTGCGTCGGGGCCAGCCCATTCAGCCTGATGCCAACCATCTCTCCTCAGCGCCAAAATGGACGGCTGTAATCCCGCTTGATATCTTCCCGCGTCAAGCCGATATCCCTTAATTGGTCTGAACTCAAGCGCGCCATTGTATTGGCTGTTTTGCGCCGTTCATTCCATTGATATAGGTATCTGTATGTTTTCAGCCATAACTGAATAACAATATTGTGGCGGTTTTTTGTTGCCCGCATAGCTGACGAGCAGCACTCATCTATTTGATCTTCAATTATATTATTCATTATTGACTCCCCGTCACTAGGTGAGCCATTAGCATGAGGCTTTGGCAAAAAACATTACAGATGCAATTTTGGACTATTATTTCCATACAGATATGAGATATATGATCTGAACGGCGTAAATTTAGGCCATCTGTACTGGTGCAATAATTTATCAGGTGATTTCGATGACACGTTACCAACAACTGGCTGATATTCTGAGTCAACGAATTAAAGAAGGGCTGTATATCGCCGGGGAGCGCCTCCCCTCGGTCAGAGTGTTGAGTGACGAGCATGGCGTCAGCATCAGTACTGTGCAGCAGGCTTATCGGCAACTGGAGGAGTGCCTGCTGATCGAGGCGCGAGCAAAGTCGGGTTACTTCGTGCGTTGCAGCTCAAATTTACCTTCGTTGCCCGCAATATGCAGCCATGCACAGCGGCCAGTAGAGATATCTCAGTGGGAGAATACGCTGGCGTTTCTGACTCGAGGCGATCAAGAGAGTGTCATCCATCTTGGGGTGGGTTCGCCTGATATCTCCGCCCCGGGGCTAAAAATACTCAGCCGCTTACTTAGCCGTATTAGCCTCCATCAGAGTGAGGAGGTGCTGGAATATGACAATATTTATGGTTCCCCGGTTTTACGTGAGCAGATTGCTCGGCTGATGTTGGACAGCGGCAATCATCAATCGGCGGAGAACATCATCATTACTTCAGGGTGCCATGGGGCGCTGGCGGTGGCATTGGGGTCGGTTTGTCAGCCCGGCGATATTGTTGCCGTGGATTCCCCCTGTTTTCACGGCGCGATGCAAACCCTGAAAGGGATGGGTATGAAGGTGATTGAGATCCCAACCGATCCGATCTCGGGGATCAGTCTGGAAGCTTTGGAGATGGCGCTGGATCAATGGCCGATTAAGGCGGTTCAACTGACGCCGACCTGCAATAATCCGCTGGGCTATAATATGCCAGATGAGCGCAAAAAAGCCCTGCTGACTTTAGCCCAGCGCTACGACATCGCGATTATTGAAGATGATGTGTATGGCGCACTGGCATATCAATATCCGCGTCCACCGACCATCGCCTCATTTGACGACGACGGGCGGGTATTGCTGTGTAGCTCTTTCTCCAAGACCGTGGCACCCGGTTTACGTATTGGCTGGATTGCACCGGGGCGCTATTTAGATAAAGCACTGCATATGAAATACATTTCTGCCGGACGAGTGGCCACGTTACCGCAACTGGCGATGGCAGAGTTCATCAAGCAAGGGCATTACATGCAGCACTTGCGCCGGATGCGCCGCCAATATCAGCGTAATCGCGACATTATGATCGGCTGGGTGATGAAGTATTTCCCGCCGAGTACCTGCCTAAGCCGGCCAGAAGGTAGCTTTATGTTATGGGTTGAACTGCCTCACGGATTTGATAGCCTGCGCCTTAATCGTGGCTTATTGCCGCTGGGAGTGCAGGTGGCGGCTGGATCGATCAGTTCCGCGTCGGGGAAGTATCGCAATTGCTTGCGGCTTAGCTACAGCAAGCCAATGACCGCAGAAATTGAGCGGGCGGTGCAAAAAGTAGGTAAGGCGATTTATGAATTGCTGGCAGCGGGTGAGCCTAAGGGAGCGGAAAAGCAAAACCAGCGATAAGCTGGTCTCAATTTGGGATGCAAGGCAATTTATTGGCGCAGATAAATTTGCGGCAAGGCAGTTTCTGGATGGCGTGAAATCCCCAAATCTGCCTGATACCAGCGGGTCAGTGTTTCGGCATTGAGCACCTCCTCTGGTGTGCCACAGGCCACCAATTCACCCTGCGCCAACAACAGAATGCGATCAGCGTATAACGCCGCCAGATTCAGATCGTGGAGCACACAGCAGACTGCCAGCGGCTCCTGATTGGTCAGTTGGCGTAGCAAGCGCAGTGTGTGCTGCTGATGATACAGATCCAATGCGGATGTCGGTTCATCCAGAAACAGCCAGCGCGGTGAGGGTTCTGGTTGCCATAACTGTGCCAGCACGCGAGCCAATTGTACCCGTTGCTGCTCGCCGCCAGAGAGTGCGCGGTAATCACGTTGAGCCAGTGTCAGACAGTCCGTTTGCGCCATAACTTCTTGCAGCGCCTGACGGTTTTGCGCCTTGCCATAAGGTGCGCGGCCCATCTGAATCACTTCGCTGACACTAAAGGGAAACGCCAGATCACTGTATTGGCGCATCACCGCACGGGTACGGGCCAATGCCTGTGGCTGCCAGCTATTCAGGTTCTTGCCGAGTAACTGACACTCACCGCCAGAGGGGGCCAGATAGCCAGTCAACAACCGCAGCAGGGTAGATTTACCCGCGCCATTTGGCCCGATAATCGCCACCATTTCACCGCTGGCAATTTGCAGCGAGACCTCATTAATCAGCCGCTGCCCCTGCACATGGTAGGAGAGGTGGTTCGCCTCCAATAAAGCAGCCGGTGCCCTTGTCATATCAGCCTTAGCGATAGGCGCACTAGCTAAATTGACCTCCATCATATTAGCCCCAGTTATATCAACCACTACGTTGCTCCCGCTGACGTAAAATCAGCCATAGAAAATAGGGGCCACCCAGCAGGCTGGTGATCAAGCCGACGGGCATTTCAGCCGGAGCGACCAGAGTTCGTGCCAGGGTATCGGCAGTTAGTAACAAGCAAGCCCCACCCAGTGCGGCACCGGGCAGTAGCCAACGGTGGTCAGCCCCGATACGCATACGGATCAGATGTGGCACCACCAGCCCGATAAAACCGATAACCCCGCTGACTGCCACCGCTGCACCAATGAGAATAGCGCTGAGTAGTAGTAAACGCAGTTTGGCTTGCCGCACATTGACTCCGAGATAGTGCGCCTCTTCATCCCCGAGCTGTAACAGATTCAGTTGCCGCGCTTGCATTAAGCCCAGCAAGCAAGCGGGTAGGATCAGTGATGCCGCCACCATCAGGGTTGACCACTGTGCCTGACCCAAACTGCCCATGCTCCAGAGTGAAAACTGGCGTAATTGCTGATCATCACTGATATAGGTCAACACGCCAACGGCGGCACCGCACAAGGCGTTGATGGCGATACCGGCTAGCAGCAAACGGGATAAGTTGCCATGGCCCCAACGGCTGAGGGTGAAGATAATAGCCGAGATGGCCAAACTGCCGATAAAAGCCCCTACCATATGGCTATAAAGTGCCAGTAGCGGTGGCAAGCTGAATGGCATAATGATAATCAGCCCGACACACAGGGCGGCACCGCTGCTGATACCCAATAATCCGGGGTCAGCCAGCGGGTTACGAAATAGCCCTTGCATGATAGCGCCGGAGACGGCCAGTGCGCAGCCAACGACCACGGCTAACAGCACACGAGGCAGGCGAATATTTAGCCAGATATGCCACATAGCATCATCTAATGAAGCATGCCACAGGGTGCGAAACGAGAGGGTTAATGCCCCCATATTGGCCGAGCCGAGAGCTAGGATAATCAGGATCATCAGCAAGATGCTTAGCATCAGGCGCGGATGGACACGACCATTCATTGTGCTTGTTCCATGCCCTTGCGCAGTTGCGCCAGCACTTGTGGTGTTTCCAGACCAAAACCGAGTAGCGCCATGTCATCAACGACCAACAACCGCTTATGCTTACCGGCTGGCGTCAGTGCCATACCGGGTAATTTCCAGATCCCCTCACTACCTCCCAAGGCTCTTACACCATCACTGGTGATCAGTAATAAGTCGGGTGCACTGGCGATAACACCTTCCTGAGATAGTGGACGATAACGACTGAAGCCCTGCATCGCGTTACTGCCACCGGCAGCACGGATCATGGCATCTGCGGCGGTATTTTGACCCGCGGCCATTGGGGTTAGCCCCCCGTGGCTCATGACAAACAGCACTTTGACCGGCAGTGGCGTGCTGCTCACTGTGGCTAACCGTTGCTGATAGTCTTTAATCAGTTGTTGCCCTTGCTCTGACTGATGAAGTGCCGCCGCGACCGCGCTAATCTTCGTCGTCACACTTTCTGGCGTCGTTTTTCCCGGTATGGTGACCACCTTCACACCACTATCAGCAACCTGTTTCAGCGCCAGTGAGGGCTGCGCCAGTTCGCTGACCAGCAGCATGGTTGGCTTCATCGCCAGAATGCCTTCGGCATTGAGCATTCGCATGTAACCGACATCAGGCAGCTTCTGCACTGCCTGCGGTTGTAGACTGGTACTGTCACGGGCCACAATCTCGCCACCGGCACCCAGTGCGTAGGCTATCTCTGTTACATCACCACCAATGGTGACAATACGTTCTGCGGCCGACGTATTCGCAGCCGACGAATTTGCAGCTAACGTATTTAGCGGCAGAATACAGGCGCTCAGCGACAGAATGAAAGGGAGTGACAGTAGCCTTAGTCTCATGCGGCAATATCCTTATTGATCAGAAGAGCAATCTGCTCACGCCATTGATTTTGCTCTGGTTGCCCTTCAGTGCGTTGACCATAAAGCTGAGCGAGTTGGGTGCCATCTTCGGCAAACAGCTCTAAACTGGTGACAAAACCATCTTTGGTTGGCTTACGGGTGATCCAGCTTTCAGCAATGGCGGTTTCAATCAGATGCAGTGTAAACCGCTTGTTGAACACATTAATCCACTCTTGATGTGGGGTGACTTTCTCAATCACACCAGTGAAGATTTGTACGCAGCCACGGTTGCCGACAAAAATCATGATTTCGTTCTGATCTTGCAGGGCAATATTGAGCAGTTGTGTCAGTGAGCTGTTGTCAACGCGGTAAGCGAGATCATCACCTACGGCGCGGAATGCTTGCTGACGGGTCAGGTTATTGCGTTTGAGCAACTGGAAGAACTGGTGCACGTCGGTCATGGCGCGCCATTCGGCATCTACCGTGGCATCATCGGCGGTAGGTGCGGTGACTTCAGCGGGGCTGAGAGGTTCTAGCTGCAGTGCTGGGTTTTCAGCGCTGACGAATTTCGCCAGTAGTGCTTCCCATGCTGGCATGTCGGTTTGTTCAGTGACATACACTTTGTGTAACGCATCGCCTTGATGGTCGAAGAACTGAATACTGTGGCGGACACCGTGACGGGTCTCTTCTGTCAGGGTGAATACGCTAGCCCACTGATTGAGGAACAGACGCAGATCCAAATCACGTGGATTGAGGATCAAACCGGCATGACCATTCAGATGCTGGTTCTCGTAACGGCCCATTTGCTCATGCACGGCATAGGTGTTGCGGGTGATGGCTTTGACTTCACCGACCGCTTCCAATGCCGCCAGCAGTGTGCGGGCATCTGCCTGTAAACGCTTGGCATCGTGTCCGACACGGCTGTGGGTCAGTTCAGCCTCAGAAATATCCATCAGCGTGGCTAAATCGCGTGCGTACTTGCCTGGGTTATCTGCTTTGGCTTGTAAGTATTGCTCGTATATTGATGTGCTCATTATAAGTTCCTCATTCTATTGATTTTTTATATGCAGGTGACGATTCTAAATCATAACCCGGCAATACTATTTTTGGGTGTGCCGGGTTAATTTTAAGACTATTTTTTATTCCAATGAGTTACCACTGATAGCTCACGAAAAGTTTTGCATTGCGGCCATCCTGTGGCACGCCTTGTGGTGCGTAATACTCTTTGTCAAAGGCGTTACCTAGCATCACGGTGGTGGTCACGCCTTTCAACTGCTCCTGGCCTTTATAGCTGACATAGAAATCATTGACGCCATAACCGGCTTGCGGGGAGCCAGTGCTGGAAACTCGGCTAGAGCGATCAGCAAATGTCCCAATCCAGCCCACAGCGAAACCACTGCTAGCCACAGGAACGTCGATAGTGCCGGTGACGGTATCTGGATTAATGGAGTCCAGCCATTCATTGGTATTTTGGTTTTTACCACGGGTGCGGTTATAGGCCAGACCCAAGTTAACCCACTGAGTTTGGTAGCTCATGGTGGCATCCCAACCCCAGATTTTTGCCCGATCAATATTGGTTGAGTAGGTTGAGCAGGTTTTGCAATACAGACCACCCGGCCCGAACCCAAAGTCCATGGTGACACCGGTATCGATATAGTCTTTAGCATTGGTATCGAAGTAGCTGGCTTTGAATTGCAGGTCATCCTCGGCCATCAACAGGTCGTTAAAGCGCAGGCCAAAACCGTACTCTTGTGTTTCGTTGGTTTCTGGTTTCAGGTTCGGATTGGGGACCCAATAGTTAGTCAGGGTGTTACCCATGATATTCATCGAGAAGTGTTTTGAGTCGTTGTACATCTCGCCCATGGTCGGAGCACGGAACGCCTGCGCATAGGAGCCGAACAGCATTAACCAGTCGGTTGGCGTAATGCTGATTGCGCCACGTGATGACCACTTATCGGCTTCAACATCGGCGTAACCTTCGCTGCTGCCTTTATAGTTGTCATAACGAGTACCCGCCAAAATAGAGACCGGCAGGTCGCGCAGAGTTATCTCATCTTGCAGCCAGCCGGAGCTGAAGCGAATATCTGCCTGCGGGAAGCTTTCGGTTGCCCCACTTGGTGTCTGCTCCTGTTTATAGGCCTCAGTACCGTAAGTCAGCAGGTGTGACGCAAAACTGTCGGTGAAGAGACGGGTGCGGTTTTCCAGCTTCCCGCCTTTGGTGGTCTGTTCGCGACCCTCTTCTGCTGAGCCTCGTGGCCGTGCATTGATCTCCACTTCGGAGTAGTAAACTTGCGCCGTGGCATTTAGCCACTCTTGATCCAGTGGCTGAATGTTGTATTTGAGTTGGACATCACGTTGAATCGTTGAACGATCTGTCATGACATTGCTGCTAGATGCTGCGCTGGTTTGCGGGTTTTTTGGCTCAAGTGCGCTGTTGTTGTAGTAGCGCAGGTTAGCGCTTAACGATTGAATCTGGTCAATGCGCCAGGTGCCTTTTGCCATCACATTGCTGATGGTTTCATCATTGGGAGCATTAAAGCCGTCGCTCTGACGGATATTGCCGATATCGCGACTCCCGAAGGAGAGAATGCCGTCGACATCATCGGTGCGGCCATAGGCACTGGCACCCAGACCAAAGCTGTGATCGCCGGTGGCGGCGGAGCTGTAAACGCGGTAACCGCTGTTTTGGCCGGGGAGTAGCAGATCAGCGGCATCGATGGTCTCATAGGCTATTACCCCACCCAATGCACCACTGCCGTACAGCAGAGCGGATGGGCCACGTACCACTTCAACGCGTTTAACCAGCGCTGGATCGAGGAAGGTGGAGTTCAGGTGGCCGGTATCCGTGCCCTGACGAATGCCATCGACCAGTGTCAGTACGCCATTTTTGCCGTAGCCGCGCAGTGTGACATCCTGACCATTAACGCGCCCACTGCCGGTGACCGTCAGCCCTGGAATATTGTGCAGCATATCCGCAGCGCTGGTGGCAGTTTCGCTGGTTGGCGTGTTGCCTTCAATCACTGTCACCATCATCGGTGCTTCAAAACTGCTACGTTCGTTACCGGTTGCTGTCACCACCATGGTGTCGGTGCTGTGCTTTTTGCTACTGGTTTTAGCGGCGGTGGTTTGAGCTGTGGTGGTGTCAGCAGTTTGCGCTGTTGTTGTCTCAGCGGCTTGAGCAGCAAAAGGCAGGGTGCAAGCGATTGCCAAACTGAGGGGGGACCAGCGGAAACGGTCGGAAGTGGAACGAGGCATGTCGGCAATTCTCCGTATTTTTTATGCAAAATTTTATATGCAAAAACAAATAGATAGATGCTGGCTGCCTTGATTGACTCATCTGGGTGGCTTGCATTATACCCTCCATCCTTGACGTTACAGCGCTGTTAGCGGCACTTGCTGCTTTGCTGTCACGTCCGTGACTTTGGATAATGTGTACGAATTATTTTGTCAGTATCAGTTTCCCTGCTTTGGTCTGGCGCAGTTGGTAGCTTTCACCCTGATGGACGATAAAGGCCACTCCATGCTCCCCCAGCAGTTGCTCGCTGGTGACGGACAGGGGCTTACTTGCCGTCGGATGCTCGACAGCAGCTTCGTCATTCAGCATTGGCGTTTTATTCAACTGTTTGTCCATATAACCAGCAGGGTAATGATAATCAGTATCAGTATGATAATTATTATCAATCATTGGTGGATGTTACATCAAGAAATATTTATTGTTAATTGATTTTTAATTTACGCACTAATCCAGGCTCCACTAGAGCATAGATCTGATGATATGTGGCGGTGTCCTCAGCCATCTGGCTCAGGTGGAGTGCGACGTCCGCGCGGATTACCAGACCATGGGCCTCGCTTTGCAGCAGCGGGCTGTTCGCCTCCATGCTCAGTTCACGCAGCAGGTAATCGGTATAGCGTGCAGTACTCTCGGGTTGCAGCGGGTTCTGATAGAAGCCGCAGAAGGTGCAGTGAGTGGCGCAGAAGGGAATGTGTAAATATAACAGGCGCTTATTGCGGGGAAGTCTCTTTTGTAACAGTGATTGCCAGCTATCCTGGAGCGATTCTGCCGGGAGCTGCTGGCTGTCACGCCACGGCATCGGCGTTACCAATAAAAATCTATTCGCTTACTGCTGTTTTGCTGCCCACCAAGAGAGTAGGCGCAAGCAAGATGAGTAATAGTCCTCCTCTGGCAGTAGTGTGGTGGTCAATTGACCCAGATTACCGAATGTCAGATCACGAATTGCGAGCATACCTGGTGTGAGCGGATACTCGGCGGTGGCACCGGTCACAACATTCACCCAGGCGGGTGTTGTCAGCCGTGCGAACCCTTGCCAATAGCGGATAAAAGGTGCCAAGGCACTGTTATTATTTTCCCCCCAACTGAGATAGAGTGGAATACGTATGGCATCAAAACTAAAACGGGCAGGCCAGCCATTAGCGGGGGCAAAACTGCCGTCAGATTGTAATGCGACCCAATCGGTTGGGAGATTAACTTTCCCAAGTTTCATTGCCGATAGTTGCTTTATTGCGTCATTATTTAGATCTTGCCATATTTTTAAGTGACTATATTGATAGAATGCTTGCCAGGCCGGAAATATATAATAAGAGGGGTTCACGACAACATAACTGGTATGATTAAAACTATTCGCGCCCGGTAACATAATATGGTAGCCAGCAAAACTAATAACCGTATGTTTAATAATCGCACTCTGAATCTGATTAGATTGAGCAATATAGTCGTTATTTTTCCATTTATCTCCGGCCAACAATAGCGCCCAGGCAATAAGGAGATCGCCGTCCGTCGCATTATTTTTATCCGCCACTTTTACTTTCGCGTTCGGCTCATATCGCCATGAGAATAACCCGGTATCCTCATTATAGAGTGTCCTATTTGTCCAACCCAATAATTCATCAAATGTAGGCTTATCATCATTAAATACGGCAAGCAGCATACCAAAACCTTGCCCTTCGGTATGGCTAACATCGTGGTTCCCGCTATCTACAATGCGGCCATCGGATTTAAGAAAACGACTTTTGAATTGCTCCCAACCGGGGTCCTGTGCCTGTACCGCTGCCGAAAATAGCAGGCCGAATAAGACACCGATGGTAAAAACAAGCCTCGTTGTTCTCTTGATTAGCATGATTTTCCTTAAATACCACTCTTGTAACGGAAGACCAGCGGGCCTTCGATCTCATTATCGAGCCACTGGGCATTAACTTCAGGGTGTCCTCCTTGTTGACTCAGCCACTCGCTATAAATACCGGCTAAAAATGTGGCAAAGGCTATTTTCCACTGTCTCTTTTCGCCACTATTATCCGTGTCTGGCCAGGCACAGTGAGTTAATCTTATCTCTTGTTCATTGGCATCAATATGCACAAATCCCCAGTGGTAGCTGGCCCATAGGTGATTAATGTTATCTTCAAGTTCGCCCACAGTCTGGCTGAGGGGCAATGGCTGTTGCTGCGCCAGTTTAGCCCCCATGCTGTGAAGAAAAGCTCTGGCATCTGCATTTTCAGCATTGGCCTGAATGCCTAAGAATAGGACTTGTACCACATTTTGCCACCCTGATTGATGCTGGCGCTGGCGGTAATAATCCTGTTGTTCTGAAAGATAGTTATTCTCTTGCATGATTATTTCCCATCCAACAAGTATCTAAAATAGACTAACGCAGTGGTTTCAGAGTAGTCGCCAAAAGTATCGTAGCCAACCTGACCGCCGATCTGCATATTTTTCTGTAAGTTATAGCTGCCATCTGCTTTAAAGTTATACCCAATACCATTTTTGCTTTGTGCCGCATAATGGGACTCGGTGCTATAACCGTCACGAACATATTGCTCAAGTTGTGCTTGCAGCTCTGGATTATTTGGGAAGTATTTACTCTCATCCTGAGAATAAGATTGATAACCTACAGCACCACCCAATTTATAATTCCAGTTACCATAATGCTGGCTATACTCCACGGGGAAGGAGACACTGACATAATCTTGCGGGCTGAAATAACCCCCTTGCCCAAAGCTGAAGTAGCTGAGGTTTTTGGAGAAATTCATATAGCTGATATTCACGCCCGCTTTTAATTCGCGGTCATCATAACGATAAGGGCGAATATAAGCGCCTACTGATGACGTTATTGAGCCGTTGCTCGGAACATTATCACCCAAATAGTTGTAATAATTGACGCCAGCATAAAGGCCAGCATCGCCATCATCATAACTTAGGTTTAAGCCGCCGCCATTTTTGGTCACCGCCCCCCACTGTTTACCGCTAATTCTATCTGTTGCACCGACATAAGAGAGCAAACTGTCGGTTACTGGACGGCGTTCGGCGGTCATGGCTAATTTAGCAAATTGCCCCAGTTTAGGTGCCCACTGCAAGCCACCGATCAGGGAGCTCATATCTTGCCCCAATGGGGTGGTGCCGATATCGGCCTTATAATCTTCACCGGCCAGCGCCAGTGCCAATTCAACACCAGACTCCTGCTGGGAACCCGGAGAGTCTGCGGTGAAGTCATTTGGGCTAAAGGTCTGGGCGGTGGTTCTATTATTCTCAGCCAATTGTCTTGCAAGAATGCCAGCATTTTCATTATCGATAGCATCAAGACAACCCTGTGCTGTCGTCGAAGTCCTACAAGCATCTTCTCTTATAGTCTGGAGCGGTCTTAAGGCCGCAGTAGCATCTGCCAACACTTTGCCCGATGCCGCCGCCGCAAGCGCCGATGCCTCAGTCGCGTTTTTCACTTCCAACCCCTGCTGCAATGCCCCAGTACCGAAGCGGTTGCTACCGGTGCCGGAGGTGGAACCGGCATTGAGTGAGGTGGGTGTAACGGTAAAGCTCAGGCGCGAGGTATCAAAGGGCACGCCGGCAAAGGTCAGCGGCGCTTTAGCTTCGGTCAATTGGCTCAGGCCCGATTCACCATCACGGCTGCGGATACTGATATTGGCCTGTGCCCAACTGGCGGTTTTATCCTGCAAACTGTCGAGCATCTGATCGACTTGCTTCAGCGTGCCGTTTTGCGCCCCATTGGCGGTGGTGGCGAGATTATTGACCCCACCGGCAACGACGCCATCGCCAGCGGCATTTTGCCACGGCAGTACCGCGCCATAAATGGAACCGGTGCGCGCCTGGGTGCGAGTGGTTTGATTAATAAAGGGATTATCGGTTAATTGTAAGCCAGCAATATTGGCTCCAGTGACACTGTCCGCCCCCGCCAGCCCAATCATTTTTCCTTTGGCTGAACGCAATAGGGCCAGTGCTTGCTCGTGATCCCCTTCCGCTTCAGCAACTCTGGCTGCCAGTAATAACCGCTCCGGTGTTCTCGGCCCACGCATACCTAGCATTAATTGGCGGGCGCTCTGTACATCACCCTTTGCCAGTGCCACGTTTACCGCACCAACTCGTGCACCTTCATTCGTAGGGTCACGTTTTAATAAATAAGCATAGACTCTGCCCGCTTCATCATTCATTTTACCGGATTGATAAAGACGACCCATTGCCAGCATCAGATCAATATTTTGCGGATCACTTTGCAGCGCCACAATCAACTTGTCATAGGCCGCAGCATATTGGCCCTGCTCTCGTAATTCATCAGCCTGATTAATGGCACTTCCCATTCGCAATCGGCTGATTTCAATTGGTGAACTGCTGCTCTGAATCGCCGGGTTGCTCAGCAAGGCTTCCGCCTCCTGCGTCAGACCCGATTGTGTCAGCACCCCAATCTGTGCCGCATAGTCGCCCGCTTTGCCCTGAATACCGCCACTGATATTTTTGCGGACTAAACTCACCGCCGTGGTGCTGTCACCGGCAGCCATCAAATCCTTAGCCAGATTGCCGACATCAGCAGGGGCCGATGGTGGATTTTGCGCCAAGCCACGCAAAATGGCGGCAGCACTCGCTGAATCACCATTTGCCAGATAAGCTTCTGCACTGGCCATTTTTTGATTAAATTCTACGCGCTCACTCAGTGCATGGATCTCTTTGGTCTGGCGCGCGGCTGGGATCTGATTCAATAGGGCATGACTGGTGGCCCAATCCCTATTTTCGGCCGCAAACAGTGCTGCGGCATACAAATTATCTGCCGGCGCACCCGGCGCTGAGGCTTCCGCCATCAGACTTTGCGCTTGAGCGGCATTGCCCTGTTGTTGCAGGATCCTCGCCATATCTAGGCGCAGCCAGATATTGGATGGTTGTTTCGCCAGTGCTTGTTGCAGCAGATTTAATGCGGCCTGCGGATCATTGCGCTGTAACGCTAACGCCGCTTCACGGCGGATCGGCTCAACATTAACTCTCGCCGGTGCAGCGGCAGGTCTTAGATTATTCGGCACCGTTTGCAGGACTTGCTGCGCTTCTGCATCATGTTTTTGTTGTTGCAACACATAATACAAACCCAGTTTTGCATCATTGTTTTGCGGTTGTTGCGCCAACAGATTGCGATACGCTTGTTCAGCCGCGCTTAAATCACCTTTACGGCGCAACAGATCGGCGCGAAATAGCGCCACTGCGGTGCCTTTATCGCCAGTGGCTTGGGAGAGTGGGGCGCTCAAGGCCAGCGCGTTATCAATATTTCCGCTAGCGAGGGCTTTCTTGGCCTTATCTAGCTCGCCGTAGAAATGGGCATCCTGTGCTTGGGCGGCCAGTTGCGCACTGTTCGCCCCCCCTTGTTTAGCCGCCTGAGTCAGATAATTTTCAGCATTGGCGAAATCACCACTGCGTAAAGCAATAAACCCTAAGCCCGCTAATGCATCACCATCATTTGGGTTGATCGCCAGTACTGATTCAAACTGACTTTTCGCGCTGGCTAAATCGCCGCTATTAAGCTCGCTGTAACCTTGGCCTTTAGCTGCCCCACCGATATTTTTCTTATAATAATCAGTGACAACCTGATCATCAGGATGGCGCTGTTGATAAGCTTGATACACCCCCTCATCAGCGGGCTGTGGTGTTATCCATAGCAGCGCCTGACGCAATGCAGCATCAGCATCACGATTATTTGCAGCCATGCTATTGAGCATGGCAATACCATCACGACGTGTTGCTTGTTGGTAGGTCAGTGCCTTACCCAGTGCTATCCGTGCAGCAGTATCATTGGGGAGTTGTGCGACCCGCTGCTGTAATCCCGAGATAGCCATTGGTAAGGTGGCGGCATCACCTGCCATGGTTAAATAATATTCTACGGCCAAGTTATCTAACGGCTTATTACCGTTAAATAAATTCTGATAGCTCTCAAGGGCCTTGGGAATATTGCCTTGGCTGGCAAACTGGCGTGCAGCCGCCAATTGGCTCGGCGAAATAGACTGCATGACTTTGGCATTATCCAATGACTGCAAACGTGGATCTTGCGGGGATGCTGCGGTCAATTTATTACGCCATTCGAGTGCTTCATCTTTATCCCCTTTTTCAGCGGCGTAAAGTGACATCAAATAGAGCGCATCAACGTTATTAGGGTCGACCATCAGGATCTTTTGCAGCGCATTTGCCGCCAGATCATTATGCGCTTTCTCATGCCAGTAGGCGGCCTGATCTAACAGCGCTTTTATCGCCGGTGTATTCTCCGCCGCTTGAACTAAAGCAGGAAGTGCAGCAAATCCGATCATCCCTGAAAGGAGCAGGGCATTAATCATGGGTGACTTTAGTTTACTTGACTTCATATCGCCCCCTGCTCGCAATAATAAGGCCATGCCATCAACAGTTGTATTATCATTTTTCAGGATCTTTACCTAAGCGCAATGCTGCACGGCGTTTTAATAGGGCAAACATACTCAAACCAATAATGACTGAGGTCAGTAGGGCGAGTAGTGCCAGAATCACAATATGTTGGCTGGCATACCAAACAATCATTTGATACCAGGGTAATTCACCCCGTGGGAATTGCTCCCCGACGCTAAAACTGCGCACGCCATTTTCATTGGTAATAATTGCTAAATCACCACGGACTCCGGCATTGACGGTTGATGATTTCAAATCACCGTGAATATTGGCTAATTGGTCATCACCAGTGGCGGTTGCTAATACCACGACTTTCTGTGGATTCCAGGTGGAGCGGAAACTCAGGAAGCCACGCCAATTATCGGTGGAGGAGAGGTAGCGGTCTGCTTCAACTTGCTGGCGGAACCAAAAACCAGTGAGGTAATCAATCGCCTTTTCCACGGCCGACGGCTCTTTCACTGACAGCACTCCATTATCCAGGCTGAATGATGTCCCGGTTAATAGTGTCTGAGCGAAATTAGCGTGTTCTAACACTGAAACCACCAAAATATCGTTATCAGTGAAGAGTGGGTCATTTTGTGCATTACCCGGCACGCCCAGTTTTACGTTGACATGTATAATCGGTTTACCGGTTGAATTACCCGCGCGGGCCGCCAAATCAAGTAAAGTACGCACCTCTGTTTTACTTGGTTTTTCCGGCAATATAATCAAGGTTTGCGAGAAATCAGCCAAGCGGGTGAAAGGGAACGACGCGCCGACAAAATAAGAGAGATTCGGCAACAAGGTAAAGTGATAAGTGTGACTCAAATCGATATAAGAATCTGGTTCAATTCGGCTCTTGATATTGTTGTTATTTAATAGATTACACGGTGTTCCCGCTTTTGGGTTAATCGCGAAATAGAACTCTAATTGGTTATCACCATAAATCAAATAAGGGGATAAACGTAAGGTATAGCTCTCCTGACGGGTGTCACCGCCTAGCGTTCGCCACAAGGCTTCAACCAGCCCTTTCTTATTTACTGGCAAGTTATACAAGAATGTATTGTTAATTGACACGTTGAGCTGGGAGGTATTCTCATCAATCCAATTTTCAATGGGGAAGCGGTAGCCGATATGAATCGGAATAGTTTCGCCATCCCACATAAATAGGTCGGGTGCCGCTCGGAAACCCACACGAATACCGTCATGGTAAATGCCATTGGCTGTTAGGTCGTCGAGGCTTGGCACTAATGATTTAAGTAATACCGGGTGTTCGGTATTAATCCAACGGGGTGCGTCATAGGCTAAACTTTTCGCAATAGATTGCGGCTTAATATCCAGGCTACTGACATCCTGCGGCAGTGTAGTTGAAGTTAAACGCCATACCGCCTGACGCAACTCTTCATTATTGCGGCCAATAACTAATAGTAATTTAGCCACTGGATTCTGTGGGTTATCAATTAATTGCAGACTAGGGCCACTACTTTGCGGCAAAACAAAATCCCCGATATGCTCGCCCGGCTGACCAAATATGATCCCATTTCCCTCGGGTAGTGAATCAAATTGCACTGGGAAATCAATATCACGGTAATTGGCTTGATAACCAAACCAGGATGCAACACCTGCCGCTGCGGCAATCACATCAGCACGGATATTGGCCGGGAATGCCATGACCACTTTGGTCTCTTTCATCTGCATGATGTCAAAGAATGGCCGTGGTAATATCCCCAGATTCTTACCGAGATTGAGTTGCTGACCTTCTAAATGAATACTTGAGGTCGGTAAAATACTCACCCAGAACTTATTCAGTTGATCGGTTTCACACTGTAACGCGCTGTTGTCTCCGGTAATGCTCATGCTCAGATTATTAGTAGCAACCACCATCGCAGCAGGAACATCAACTTGATATATCGCGCTTTTATCACTCGATTGATTCAGTGGTATAGCGCCTAAAGGCTGGCCGTTCAGCATCAACTGTAAACTGTAATTTTTGCTCGCTAATTCTGGCGATATTTTAAGTGCTAGCGATAACTTGGCGTTAGTAATAACCAAGTCATTTGGCAAAGTGAAAACAATACCGGATTGCAACTGACCACCACTTAATAGCAGCCCGTTGGGTTGCCCCATATCTTTCACCGTAATAGTGGTATTAACGATGGCATTATATGAAACCGGGCGTGTTACCAGAGTGCTATTATCACTATTTAGCGCTATCGGCGCTGTGGGTAATGGGCGATTTTCCGGCGCACTGACTGCCGCAGGATAATTATCTGATGGAGGCACCATATCCCCTGAAGCTTGGCTATCACTTTGTGGCCGAGGTAATAAAGGGAAATCGCCCTCAGTGGCCGCTTCTGTGGTTTGTGGTTCTTGTCCCGCCCCTAAATAAGTGTCGACAGCAAATCCACTGACAGGAATAAGAATCAGAATCAGAGAACAAGAAGCCATCACAGTGGCAAACCAAACGGCTGGCAATAGTTTGCGCAATATCACCTTCATGCCTCATTTCCTTTTTTCAGCAGAACAAGGTTTTTCTTCTTGGCACGGCGCTCTTTCCAAGGCAAATAAAAGAGTTCGAACGCACAGCGGATAATAGTACCCAGTGAGTGTAATGGCCGGTCTTGAGGATGAGGCTCAGTAATCCATGCATCAGCCCGTGCCAGTACAATACGAACCAGTTCGCGGCGCTTATCTAATGGGATCTCACCAAACATTAAACGGACAGCATCAGGTTCAACATCAATAAGCTTAACTGGTAGGCTGACGGCACCTCGGTGTAATAATAACTCCACCTCTTCAATACCTTCAGTCGGGTAATTATCTTCACTCACGGCCAGGCGAACGCCACCCATTGAAAGGTCTAGGGTGTGAGTCCGCAGTGATATTCCGTTGTCATAATGAATAATGGCCGGCACTTGAACATCAATACGGATCGTTTTACGGGTTTGACGTGTTTCTCTCGCGACAGAAATAGCGGCCAGTAAAATGATGACGCTGAAAGTGGCCCAAGCCACGTTGAGGGCGATTACATTCGGATTAACGCCAAAATAATCGGGCATTGCTACCCTGATTAAGCCCCATACAATACCAAGAAACATCAGAACTACTGCAATAATATGCGGGCGGACAATATTAAAGTCGAAAAAGCTCTTATCGAGTAGATCACCTTTATCGGTAACATTAAATTTGCCACGTTTGGGTGAAATCATTGTAACAATGGTTGGAATAACCAAATGGAATGCCATCACTGTCTCATAAACCTCTCCCCAGAAGGAGTAGCGGAAACGGCCGTTACTTCGTGAATTAATGGCAAGAGACATAATTAAGTGGGGCAGAACATAAGCGAATATCAATTCTGCTGAAGACGCAATAATACTCTGGTTAAAGAGGAGGTAGCCCAATGGGGCAAGTAAGAATATGACCCGTGGTAAACCAAATTGGTAATAGATCATGGCGTTGAGGTAGCACAATCTCTGAGGGAGAGATAGCCCACGGCCGAGTAGGGGATTATCAATCCGGAAAATTTGTGTCATACCACGCGCCCAGCGAGTTCGCTGGATGACATGTAATGCTAAACGCTCCGTGGCTAGACCCGCGGCTAATGGGATAGCAATAAAGGCAGAGTTCCAGCCCAAACGTTGTAATTTCAAGGCGGTATGTGAATCTTCAGTCACCGTTTCTACGGCGAAACCACCTATTTCATCCAAGGCACTGCGGCGAATAACTGCGCATGAACCACAGAAAAATGCGGCATTCCAGTTATCATTCCCTTGTTGAATTGGGCCATAAAATAGTGCGCCCTCGTTAGGAATATTACGCCCAGTCGATAAATTACGCTCAAACGGGTCGGGGGAATAAAAGTAATGTGGGGTTTGTATTAGCGCTAAACGCTTATCAGCGAGGAAACTGCCTACCGTTGCTTGCAAAAAGCCTCGAGTAGCAACATGGTCGCAATCGAAAACACAGATTAGTTCACCGTGGGTAATTTTCATTGCATGGTTAAGGTTACCTGCTTTGGCATGGAGGTTATCATTACGGGTGATATAACCGACCCCCACATCTGCAGCAAATACAGCAAACTCAGTGCGCTTCCCGTCATCCAATACATATATTTTTAATTTTTCTTTTGGATAATCAATGCATTGAGCTGCCAGTATGGTATCTCGAACCACATCGAGACTTTCATTATACGTTGGGATGTAAACATCAACAGTTGGCCATAAACTTGTATCTTCGGGAAGGGGTTCGATAGATCTTTTCAGCGGCCAGATTGTTTGCAAATAGCTAAGTGAGAGGATCACCCAAATATAAAGTTCAGCCGTGTAAAGCAGAATACCCAATATGGTTTCAGTCACTGAACCAAAATGAAGTGTTTCAGTCGTGCGCCAATAGATATATCGAGATGACATTAAAAATGACAATACAGTCATCACGATTGTCGCTTTTCTGTTTTTGCTTAATCCAAGCAAAAAGAACATAGCAATGCTGAATAACCCGAATATATACTGCTTGTTACTGTCCATCGGTGTGACGATAACCAATATAGCTACCGGGAATAACAGTAATAACAGAAGATAAAAATGAATTTTCTTCATATTGAATTCAGCCACTAATTGTATAAATCATGTTTAGGTGTCGAGTAAACATCACCCCCACCGATTTTTATTCCCAAAATAGCGGCAACTTTTTTGCTTATGAGCTCAATATCAAATGCTGCCGCTGATACGGGACTGAAATCAATAATGGAGCGCTGGGAGGCATTGGCCTCCGGGACGCACTCATCCCGGTGAATCATCCCTAACAATTGATCGCCTAAGCGTTGCTCGAAGAATTGCGAGACATCCTGGCTAATTTGGCGACGATTATCACTTTGGTTGACCACGAAATAGGTGCCCAATTTGTTGTCCAGAGGTGCACCAGTGAGCTTACCTTTCTCGACTTGAGGTAATAGTGATAAGGATGCGGTATCTGCCAGCATCACAACCAAATGCATATCGGCAATTCCCTGCATCGTTTTTAATGCCGGACTTGGGCCGGGTGGAAAATCTGCAATGACCACTAATCCGGGGTAATTCAGAACTGAATGTAGCCCGCGCTGTAAAAAATGCGGATCAGAAATTAATTTGTGTTCAAATGCCAGCCGTTTATCTTCGTCAACATCACCATAAGGCAACACAAAGGTATTAGTACCCGCCTTAAGAATAAATTGACTCCAGTCAGATGCATGGTCTGATTCAGAGACATAACCACGTTCATCGGATAACGGCACACCAAAATGTAAACGTAGAGCATTTTGTACATCAAAATCAATTACTAAGACTTTACTGCCACTACGAGCCAGTGAATGTGCCAAATTGGCTGCAAAAGTTGTTTTACCTACACCACCTTTCGGTGAACATATACAAACTAACGGCATAAGGCGATGCTCTCTAACAGAGATTGTAAAGGAATATCTCGTGAGGACTTGGCAAAAATAACCTGGTGCGATTGAGGCCCCTTTGGCGAGAAAATATGTTTAAATTCAGTCTTATTACCTGAATCTAACTTATCAAATGATGAGGATAAAATTTGTGTGGTTGGTTTGAGTTCAGCAAGAGGCGATGTGACTGTTGAATGCTCTGAATGTGACTCCGGCGCGGGTGTTGTCGGCGTAGGTGGCGCAGGGAAAAGCGACTCTATTATGGCAGGTCGCGCTACTGTTCTGGGATTCTGTAAAAAATCACTATTTATCTGCCGCGTTCCACTCATTTTTTTTAACGCGTCAGGCTCGGCAAACTCAGCGGCTGAAATAGGTTGAGGTGTCGGCTGTGTCGTCCGACCATTTTCTAGCAGTGAATTACTCTCTTGCGATGACATCTGTTTTATTAATGCCCATGTAGATCCACTTTTTTTAGCTTCACCTTCAGATATTTCTTTATAATTAATGTCTTGCATGTCTATTCTATCTTTAAACTGCTTAATATCATCATATTTATTCATCAGTACGCACCAGTTTTGATACAAGACGTTTAAAATAAATCCGGCATTAGACTATGTTGTGGATTTTCTCGGTAAAAATCTCATACAAGCAATAATAGTTCTATAGCTTTATGATTATATTCTGATTAATCCACTGTAATACCCTAAATATAGGTCAATATCGCAAATTGTGTTTAGCACGACGTCGGATAAAGCGGATTATCATTTTTTCGGCAGGTTATCATCTTACAGTCAGCATTAGCCTTTGAATAGCTCGTTATATACTACGGCACTATACGACTAAATGAGCTTTGGCATATACGGTAGGGAGATAATCTTGATGCGAAATGGAGCCAGAATCCCGAAGGGGTGAGTCCTGCTGGCAGGGCGAATAATCGAACGGCGTTCGATGGAGAGTCAAACGTCAGAAAGCAAAAAACCAGCTGTTAAGCTGGTTTCTTTAAATATGGTGCCCGGACTCGGACAACCCGCGAGCGGTGTTGAACGTCGCTTGCGACGGCCCCGAAGGGGTGAGTCCTGCTGGCAGGGCGAATAATCGAACGGCGTTCGATGGAGAGTCAAACGTCAGAAAGCAAAAAACCAGCTGTTAAGCTGGTTTCTTTAAATATGGTGCCCGGACTCGGAATCGAACCAAGGACACGGGGATTTTCAATCCCCTGCTCTACCGACTGAGCTATCCGGGCAACGGGGCGCATTAAACCGTATTGGCCGCTGATCGTCAACGAATTTATAGCTTAAAACCGTTAAAACTGTGCTGATCGCTCTCTTTTCAGACAAGAATTGATGAAATCCACCTAGATTGCCATCAAATTCTGTTTTGAGCCGCTAGCTCAGTGCACCATTTTTACGGCATTGCGCGACATCCAATACATCTTCCGCCAACTGTTTAGCAACTTCAACATCCTGTAGCTGGCGCTTAACTAGCAGCTTGCTTAGGCAACCTTCCAGAATCAGCTCCATCTGTTGTGCGACCATGCTCGCATCATCGGCATCCATCTCGCGCAATAGCTCTTGTGTATAGTGCAATGATGCTTGCTTTTGTTGTTCTGCCAACTGGTGGATCGGATGTTCGTCATTGGGATAGAAACTGCACGCCGCAATAAACAGGCAGCCGGGGTAGCGCTGATTTTGCACTTGTTCACTGAGCGTTTGGTAGCGCGCCAAGAGCTTTTGCTTCGGCGATAAGGTTTCGTCTAACTGCAACTGACGCCGCCAGGTATCTATCTGCTGGCCATGGTAGCGCAGGCAGTCATACAGTAATGCCTCGCGATCGGGCCAAAAACGGGTCAGGTCACTGATTTCGAGCGAGACCTCTTTTGCCAGCATCTCCAGAGTGGTATTTGCCAGTCCTTGTTGCTCTAACAGATTGAGCGCACTGCTTAATACTTGTTCACGTTGCACGTTGCTCTCCTCCACTTTGTCTCTGGCAAGTGTGGTTTACCGCACTCTATTGCGCAATGTAGTTTATCGCGCAACGGGTTCAACACGATAGGCCACTCAACCTGGGGTAGCTCTCTCTACCTGCTGACTCCGTACCTTATCACTACTGTGGCGTGATTTGGCTAACTCTTTCGTGGCTTATTGCTAGCACTCTAAATGTGATGCCATTTTCAGCACGCCATAGTCTGTGAAGCAGTCCGCATTATATTGTGCATCTGCCTATAACCATTCACTAATAACTTATTATTCCTGTTCTTTTGCCCGATGGTTTATTGGAACGTGGTTTCTATAATGATTATCGTGAATTGTAGCGATATCGAATCGTACAGAAACAGGCGCAAGATTAAGCAACAAAATGCTTGCCATGTGCGCTGGCAACCTGAATTGCATAACGTCCTGCATCGAGCCTTCGTTCAGACCGGGCGTTCTATCATAAGGATCGAAAATGAGTCTCCCAAATTATCCTAATCAGTTCCGCCGCAACCTACAGCAGGGGCAAACCCTTATCGGCTGTTGGAGTGCGCTGGCAAATCATATTTCAGCTGAAGTGCTGGGTCTGGCGGGTTTCGACTGGTTGGTATTGGACGGTGAACATGCCCCGAACGATGTCACGACATTTATTCCGCAGCTTATGGCGCTGAAAGGCAGCAACAGTGCCCCCGTGGTGCGCGCACCCTGCAATGAACCGATTATTATCAAGCGGTTATTGGATATCGGTTTCTACAACTTCCTGATTCCTTTCGTTGAGAGTGAAGAGGAGGCTGCTCGTGCGGTGGCTTCAACCCGCTATCCGCCAGCGGGCATACGTGGCGTTTCCGTCTCTCACCGTGGCAATAATTACGGCACCGTGCCGGACTACTTCGCCACCATCAACGACAACATTACCGTGCTGGTGCAAATCGAAAGTCAGCTAGGGGTCGACAATCTGGATGCTATCGCCGCTGTCGAGGGGGTGGATGGCATATTTGTCGGGCCGGGGGATCTCTCAGCTGCGCTGGGCTATTTGGGGCAACCCAACCATCCCGAAGTACAAAAAGTGATTCGCCATATTTTTGACCGCGCAAAAGCGCAGGGCAAACCGAGCGGCATTCTGGCGCCAGTTGATGCCGATGCCCGCCGTTATCTGGAGTGGGGGGCAACCTTTGTGGCGGTCGGCAGTGATTTGGGTATCTTCCGCAGTGCAACTCAGGCGCTGTGCGACAAATTTAAAAAATAGTGTTGGGTCTGTTTTAAACATTCAGCGCTGCCGTATTGACGGCCTTGCGACTTAAATTGAGGAGTAATAAATGAAAATCGGCTTTATTGGTTTAGGAATTATGGGAAAGCCAATGAGTAAAAATCTGCTGAAAGCAGGCTACTCATTAATTGTCCTTGATCGGAATGCTGCGGCACTGGATGAGCTGCTTAGTGCAGGGGCAACTGCGGCGGCGACGCCAAAAGCGCTGGCGGCAGAGTGTGACATTATCATCACCATGCTACCTAACTCACCCCATGTGAAAGAGGTCGTCTTGGGTGAGAACGGCGTGATTGAAGGTGCCAGACCGGGTGCTGTGTTGATTGATATGAGTTCGATTGCCCCTTTGGTCAGCCGTGAAATTAGCGAAGCACTGGCAGTAAAACAGGTGGCCATGTTAGATGCGCCGGTTAGTGGTGGCGAACCTAAAGCCATTGATGGCACCTTGTCAGTGATGGTCGGTGGCGATAAAGCGGTGTTCGACAACTGCTTCGATATCATGAAAGCGATGGGCGGCTCAGTGGTGCATACCGGTGATATTGGTGCCGGTAATGTGACCAAACTGGCGAATCAAGTGGTGGTGGCGCTGAATATCGCGGCAATGTCTGAAGCGCTGGTCTTGGCGACCAAGGCGGGGGTGAATCCCGATCTGGTCTTCCAGGCGATTCGCGGTGGGTTGGCGGGCAGCACTGTACTGGAAGCCAAAGCGCCGATGGTGATGGATCGCAACTTCAAACCGGGTTTTCGTATTGATTTGCATATCAAAGATCTGGCAAATGCCCTCGACACCTCTCACGGTGTAGGTGCGCAATTGCCATTGACGGCGGCGGTCATGGAGATGATGCAGGCATTGAAAGCGGATGGGTTGGGCAACGCCGACCACAGTGCGCTGGCCTGTTATTACGAGAAATTGGCCAAAGTTGAAGTGACACGTTAATCAGTGGTGCCGGCACTTGCGGTGCCGGCTATTGGGTAGCAAAGCTATACTGATAAGCATCCCGAAGTCCAAAACGGCTGGTTGATAAAGTCTGAGCCTGCGTGACGTCGGATAGCTCATGAGATTGAATCATTTATGAAAATAGTCATCGCCCCGGACTCTTATAAAGAAAGTTTATCCGCGCTAGAGGTTGCGGTGCAGATTGAAGCGGGTTTTCGCACCCAGTTTCCTGACGCGCAATATATCAAGTTGCCAGTTGCTGATGGTGGCGAAGGCACGGTTGAAGCCATGGTCGCGGCGACGGCCGGTAGGATTATCAAGGTTGATGTGACCGGCCCGTTAGGTGATAACGTCGATGCTTTTTATGGTATCTCCGGTGATGAGCAGTGCGCATTTATTGAAATGGCTGCCGCCAGCGGGCTAGAGCTGGTGCCACTGGCGCAGCGCAATCCACTGAAAACCACCTCCTATGGCACGGGTGAACTGATTCTTCATGCGCTGAATCAGGGGGTGAAACATATCATCATCGGTATCGGTGGCAGTGCCACCAATGATGGCGGCGCAGGTATGGTGCAGGCGCTTGGGGTTAAGCTGCTGAATAAGCAGGGCCAACAGCTAGGTTTTGGGGGTGAAAAACTGGCTGAACTGGATGTGATTGATACTACTGCCCTCGACCCGCGGATTCAGCAGTGTCAAATCGATGTTGCCTGTGATGTCACCAATCCGCTGACGGGCAGTGAAGGGGCCTCGGCTGTTTTTGGGCCACAGAAAGGCGCGACAGCTGACATGATCATCTCGTTGGATGAGGGGCTGTTGCACTACGCCGGTGTGATTAAACGTTATTTGGATATTGACGTTGATCAGGTCGAAGGGGCGGGGGCTGCGGGTGGGTTAGGTGCGGGGCTGCTCGCATTTTGTGGGGCGAGCTTGAGTCCTGGCATCGATATTGTGACGGATGCCCTAGGTCTGGACGCGCTGGTTCGCGACGCAACTTTTGTGATTACCGGCGAGGGGCGTATCGACAGCCAAACCATTCACGGCAAGGTGCCCGTTGGGGTCGCCAGAGTTGCCAAGCGCTATAACAAACCGGTGATTGGTATTGCCGGTAGTCTGACCGACGATGTCGATGTGGTGTACGAGCATGGCCTGGATGCGGTATTTAGTGTGATCTACACTATTTGCACCCTAGAGCAGGCGCTGGATAGTGCCGCTGATAATGTGTTCAGGGCCGCGCGGAACATTGCCGCGACACTGGCGATTGGCATGGCAGCGGGCAAAGACTAATTTTCTGTCGAGCAGGGCTGACGATCGATTGGCCCTGACCGCCGGATAGCTCAACATTTTCCCACAACACCTCACCTGCATTCGCCATTTTTGTGACCCTCACCGCAACTCTCTCTCTTTGTGATGCAAGTTGGGCATTTGTCCAATGTAATCCCCCATCAGACCTCATATGCTAATGCATCAGCCCAAACTGAGGCCCTCTTATGAGTGTATATAATCTTGATCCCCGGCTAGCCCAGGAGATAGTTACCCGTACCATGAAGATCATTGATACCAATATTAATGTGATGGATGGTAAAGGGAGAATCATTGGCAGCGGCGATGAAGAGCGCCTCGGTGAGCTGCATGAAGGGGCGCTATTGTCGCTCTCTCATGGTCGGATCGTCGATATTGATGACGCTGTTGCCCGCCAACTACATGGCGTCAGGCCGGGGATCAACCTGCCGCTGCGCCTCGAGGGTGAGATAGTCGGCGTGATTGGTTTGACCGGCAATCCGGGCCAATTGCGCCAATATGGCGAACTGGTGTGTATGGCCGCAGAGATGATGATGGAGCAGGCGCGATTAGTGCATTTGCTGGCGCAAGATAGCCGCCTGCGTGAAGAGCTGGTACTCAACCTAATTCGTACTGAAGAGATATCACCCGCGCTGATTGAATGGGCGCAGCGCCTGGGGGTCGATATTAATGAGCCGCGCGTGGTGGCGGTGGTGGATGTGGACAGCGGCCAGTTGAGTGTCGATAGCGCAATGTCAGAACTGCAGGAGCTACAAACGCTACTGACGACGCCGGAGCGCAACAACCTGATTGCGATTGTGTCCCTGACCGAAATGGTGGTGCTGAAACCGGCGCTGAACAGCCATGGCCGCTGGGATGCCATCGACCACCGGCGGCGGATGGAGTCGTTGCTCTCTCGCATGACGGAACGAGGTCGCCTGCGGGTGCGGCTCTCATTAGGGAACTTCTTTACCGGCCCCGGCAGCATTGCCCGCTCATACCGCACCGCCCGCACCACAATGGCGGTGGGTAAACAGCGGCTGCCGGAGCAGCGCAGCTACTACTATCAGGATCTGGTGTTGCCAGTTCTGCTAGACAGTTTGCGCGGCGGCTGGCAAGCCAATGAGTTGGCCCTGCCGTTAGCCAAATTGCGGGCCATGGACAGTAATGGCCTGCTGCGCCGCACCCTGGCCTGCTGGTTTCGCCACAACGTGCAACCCACTGCCACGGCAAAAGCGCTGTTTATTCACCGCAACACCCTGGAGTATCGGCTGAATCGTATTTCGGAGCTGACGGGGCTGGATTTGGCGAATTTCGACGATCGCCTATTGCTGTATGTGGCCTTGCAGTTGGGTGAGCAAGAGTAGTGGCGTGAAGAGCGGCAAAATGGGGGAAAAAAATGGCCGGATGAGTGACCCGGCCAGCTGGCGATGCGGAAAGTGTTAGGTCACAGGCGCTGGGTTAAACACCGCCAAGGCATTGCGCAGCCCCCATTGATCTGACCAGGTGCGTTTGCGGTCGCTGGCAATATCCAGAATTAATTCAAATAATTGCTGACCGACCTCTTCGATTGTTGCATCACCGGTAGCAATGGTTCCGGCATCAATATCCATCAAATCATGCCAGCGATTGGCCAGATCGGTGCGTGTTGCCATTTTGATCACCGGCACCGCGGCTAAACCATATGGTGTGCCGCGCCCGGTGGTAAACACCTGCACAGTAATGCCAGACGCCAGTTGTTGTGTGCCGCAGACGAAATCACTGGCGGGTGTGGCAGCAAAGATCAATCCACGTTGAGTTGGGCGTTGGCCCGGCGAGAGCACTTCCGCAATGGCGCTGCTGCCCGATTTGGCAATTGAACCCAATGCTTTTTCAACCACGTTAGCCAGCCCGCCCTTTTTGTTACCCGGCGAAGGGTTGGCGCTGCGGTCAGTTTTACCGGTTTCGAGATAGTCGTCGTACCATTTCATCTCTTCGAGCAGCCTTCTACCCACCTCTTTGTTAACGGCGCGTGGTGTTAGCAAGTGGATGGCATCGCGGACTTCGGTCACTTCCGAGAACATGACGGTTGCCCCGCAGCGCACCAGCAAGTCAGAGGCGTAGCCCACCGCAGGGTTAGCGGTCACACCGGAAAAAGCATCGCTGCCGCCACACTGCATACCTACCACTAGATCAGAGGCCGGGCAGGTTTCGCGCTGGCGCAGGTTCAGGCGTTGCAGGTGCTTTTCAGCCAGTTGCAGGATGTCATCAACCATGGAGCGGAAGCCAACGTGTTTCTCATCCTGTAGGCGCACAATATTACTCTCATCCAGTGAGATAACCTGCACATCCGGCGTCCCTTCCAATAGGCGCTCAGGTTGCAGTTTTTCACAGCCCAGGCCCACCACCATCACTTCGCCGCCAAAATTGGGGTTGAGTGCCAGATTGTGAATGGTACGAATTGGCACCACGGCCGCCGGTGCATTGATTGCCACGCCACAGCCATAGAGGTGATTTAGCGCCACCACGCCGTCGACATTCGGGTATTTCGGCAGTAGTGTGCGCTCAATAATATTGACTACATAGTCCACTACGCCCGCCACGCAATGTACGCTGGTGGTAATGGCGAGCAGGTTTTTGGTGCCGACACTGCCGTCTGCATTGCGGTAGCCCTCGAAGGTATAACCTTCCAGTGGCGGCAGCGGCGCGGGGACGGCGGTGGCAAGGGGCAAGCTTTCCAGCGCCGGTGCGGCGGGTAACTCGACCAGTGATTCATCTATCCAGCCACCACGGGCAATATCACGCACTGCCAAACCAATCACCTCAGCATAGCGAATAATCGCCCCACCTTTAGGGATATCAACCAAGGCGACTTTATGGCCCTGCGGGACATGCTCAATCAGTTCGAGACCACATTTAAACCGGGTGCCAGCACAAAGCCCATGGTTATTCACCACAATGGCAACGTTATCCGCGTCCTGTACTTTAATATAAAGCGGGGTGTCTACAGGACTATGACCAATGCTCATAATATTATCCTTATAATATTTATCTCGATAACATAACTGTTACTATTCTAAATGCCGCATTTTTCTTATTTTTATTCCATCAAGATGTTTTCAATTCTAGCCGTTTGATATCACCGACAATAAATAAGTAACAGAACATCGCCATAATGGCAGAGCAACCCACAAAGATTAATGCTGCATTAAAGGAGTGTAACTCTTTAACCAAGTAGCCGATAACCAAAGGTGTGACGATGGAAGCAACATTACCAAATACGTTAAACATCCCCCCACACAGGCCGACAATCTCTTTAGGTGCGGTATCGGCAATCACCGGCCAACCTAAGGCCCCGAAACCTTTACCGAAGAAGGCTAATGCCATCAATGCCACAACCACGAAATCGCTGTCGACGTAGTTACACAGAATAATACTTGATGCCAATAACATGCCTAATACGATCGGCACTTTACGTGCAAAAGTCAGTGAATGGCCGCGTTTAATCAGTGAGTCTGAGAATACGCCGCCTAATACACCACCGGCAAATCCACATAAGGCGGGAATTGATGCAACCATCCCCACTTTTAGAATAGACATCCCTTTATCTTGCACCAGATAAATAGGGAACCACGTCAGGAAGAACCAGGTGATAGTATTAATGAAGTATTGCCCAAAGAATACGCCCAACATCATACGACTAGATAACAGTTGTTTCATGTAATCTAATTTAGGGCCACTCTTATGGCCATCTGGCTTTTTGTGATCCATATCAACAACGGCACCGCCTTGTTTTATGTATTCAAGCTCAGAAGCAGACATATCAGGGTGATCGGTTGGGTTATGAATAAACTTAACCCAAGCAATGGTTAATACAAAACCTAACCCACCCATGACGGTAAATACATGCTGCCAGCCCCAGGCAAAGGTTAAATAACCTAGCAGTGGAGAGAATATCGCCAGCGAGAAGTATTGTGCGGAGTTAAATATTGCTGATGCGGTGCCCCTCTCTTTCGTCGGGAACCAGGCCGCAACAATTCTGGCATTAGCCGGGAAGGAGGGAGCCTCAGAAAAACCCAACATAAAGCGCATGATAAACATGGAGATAGCAGCATAGGCTATCGGGAACATGTCAACAAAGCCTTGCGTAAAGGTGAAGAGTGACCAGAAGAATAAACTGTAGGTGTAGACCCGTTTGGAGCCGTAGCGGTCTAGCAGCCAGCCACCGGGTATTTGCATCAATAGGTAAGCCCAACCGAATGCAGAGAAAATATACCCCATGGCAACTGCATCTAATTGTAGCTCTTTTGCCACTTCAGTGCCCGCAATCGATAATGTTGCCCGGTCAGCATAGTTAATTGCAGTCACAATAAAGATAATTAATAATATTATATATCGGACGTGGGTCCGTTTTTCAGGTACAGCGGCTTCCAGACTCATTTTTATACCCTCTATAAATCATTTTTAAGGTTGCCGCATTTAAATTCGTTATGAATAAGATGCAATAACCTATTTTTTATTTGGTGTTATATAACTGCAAAATTTAACTCGCAAAAATGTCTTCGTTAGCGCTGTAGACATTATATGGATAATGGCAATCAATCGCATTGTGCATCGGCCCAAAAAAATGCGGGTAAATTATTTAATTGTTGTGTGGCTGTACAGCTCAATGGGGTTAACATCACAATTAATCTTGATTTAAATAAAATGCCGTTGAATTCTGAAATTAATGTGATCTGGATCGCTATTTAAGCGTGGGTGATTAAGAGAATAATTAATTTATCAATTCGCATTAAGCCAATCAATTCTCTTTATAATGGTGGGTTAGTGGGTTAATTCCCTGTTTGAATGTTTTTCTCCCCAATTTAATACTTTTTCACTCTGTGCATTTGCCCGGTTAATTAGACAAAAATATCGGCAATAGCACGATTCTTTTGCATTAAAAATTAATTGTAATAACACAATATCATAGCCACTATGTTTGTATGGTTAATGAATTGATAGAGTTGTGACGAGTTGTTGCAAATAATAACTATTTATCCAGCAATGGCATGACTTCTGGGAAGAAATAAGATGAATCCATTTATTGTTGCTGACGCCGAAAGCTGTATTGGTTGTCGGAGTTGTGAAGTTGCTTGTGTGGTGGCGCATCATGAGGGCAAATTCCCCGAGAAGCCGGAATACTTCACACCACGGCTTAAGGTATTTAAAGGCCAGCAACTCTTTAATAACAGAGTCAGTGCGACGGCGGTCTTTTGTCATCACTGTGAAGATGCCCCCTGTGCCAGCACTTGCCCCAATGGGGCCATTGTTGAGATAAATAACAGCGTTCAGGTTATTCAGGAAAAATGTATTGGCTGTAAAACCTGCATCATCGCCTGTCCATTTGGCATGATGATGGTGGTGACTGAGACTGTCCAGCCTGCCAGCCATCGTCTGGCCGATGCTTATTTGCGCACAGAAGCGCAGAAATGCGACCTCTGTGTTGACCAGCCGGATGGCCCAGCCTGCATCAAAACGTGCCCCACTCAGGCGCTGACACTGGTCGATCAGCACTATCTGCTGAACCAACAGCGGCTAAAACATCAGCGCGCGGCACTGAATGAGCACAATGGCCGCCTGTTTAGCAGCGCCACTTCTGCCGCTGTGACTCACACTTTCAGCCCGCTAAGCAAAAATATCCGCGATGTCGCCCCAGTCAACTTGTTGCAGCGGCCACGCACCCCACGGCAGGAGCCGAAAAAGATCCCCCTGGCGGAGCGCAAAAGCAGCTTTGCTGAAATCTATCTGCCGTTCACCGACGGTCAGATCAATGAGCAAGCTGAGCGCTGCCTGAATTGTGGCGATAAAACTATCTGCCAGTGGAGTTGCCCGCTGCATAATGCGATTCCAAAATGGATCGCCTTGGCCCATCAGGGGCGGATTCACGAAGCGGCAGAGTTATCCCATCAAACCAGTAGTTTGCCGGAGATTTGTGGCCGCGTATGCCCGCAAGATCGCCTGTGTGAGCAGGCCTGCACACTGAATGATCACGACGGGGCGGTCACCATTGGCCAGATTGAGCGGCATATCACGGAGAGCGCACTGGCAACAGGCTGGCGGCCCGATATGTCGCAGGTTAAACCGACAGGTAAGCGGGTGGCGATTATTGGTGCCGGGCCGGCGGGCTTAGGCTGCGCGGATATTCTGGTGCGCAATGGCATCACGCCAGTGGTGTTTGATCGCTATCCCGAAATTGGCGGCTTACTGACCTTTGGTATCCCGGCGTTCAAATTGGAAAAAGGGGTGATGAGCCGTCGACGCGAGATTTTCAGCGAGATGGGCGTCGAGTTTTGCCTGAATACCGAAATTGGCCGCGATATCACCATGGAGAGTCTGCTCAGTGATTTTGATGCGCTTTTCCTTGGCGTCGGCACCTACCATTCGATGCGCTCTGGATTGGAAAACGAAGATGCTTCAGGGGTTTACGATGCATTGCCATTTCTGATTGGTAATACCCAACATCTGATGGGCTATTCCGCCAGCAGCGCTCACCCTTATGTCAGTATGGAGAACCAGCGGGTGGTGGTGTTAGGTGGCGGCGATACGGCGATGGATTGTGTGCGCACCTCGCTGCGCCATCGAGCTGCTCATGTCATTTGTGCCTATCGTCGCGATGAAAAGAGCATGCCCGGCTCCAAACGGGAGGTCAAAAATGCGCGCGAGGAGGGGGCTGAATTTATGTTCAATCTCCAGCCGCAACGGATTGAAGTGGATGATCAGGGGCAGGTGACGGGCATCAAAATGGTGCGAACCGAAATGGGGCAGGCTGATGCCAAAGGGCGGCGGCAAGCCCAGCCAATCGCCGGTTCTGAACATATCGTGCCTGCCGATGCGGTGGTTATGGCATTTGGTTTCAGCCCGCATCGTATGTCGTGGTTGGCCGAACACAATGTCGTGCTGGATAAACAGGGGCGAGTGGTGGCACCGACCATCTCCGGTTACCCCTATCAAACCAGCAATCCCAAGATCTTCGCCGGTGGTGATATCGTGCGCGGCGCTGACCTGATGGTGACCGCGATTGCTGAGGGGCGCAAAGCGGCCGAGAGCATCGCTTATTACCTTAATGTTTTGTAGCTCTAAGCCGAATGAAGTTACTGCCGCTGGTCTTTTAAATGCTGCAAGAACTCAGCAGCATCCATAAAGCCGGTCACTCTGGCAGCAGTCACCTCGTTCCCCTGTGCATCGAAAAACAGGATGGTCGGGAGGCCCAACACATTCAGTTTTTTCAACATCGCCGCATGTTCGGCGCTGTTAGCCGTCACATCGGCTTGAATTAGCAGGGTATCGGCTAACTGGCGCTGTACCTGTTCATCACTGAAGGTATATTTTTCAAACTCTTTGCAGGCGACGCACCAGTCGGCGTACAGATCCAGCATCACCGGCTTGCCCTGTGCCTGGGCCAGTGCGGCTTGCAACTGCGGTAAGTTGGCGACGGGCTTAAACGCTAAATGGGTAATCTCATTTGGCGATCTGTGGTCGTTAAAGGCCCAATCCTGTAGCGGACGGGCGGCGATTAGCAGCGCTGCCAGCAGCAATAGCTGGCAAGCACGCGCCCAACCAGAGTGCGCTTTCAGGCTAAGGACAAAGGCCCAGCCGAAGAAGGCGACGGCCAGTAGGCTCCATAAGCGCAAGCCCCAAACATCCCCCAGCACCCTTTCGAGTAAGAAGACCGGCAGTGCCAGAATCACGAAACCGAAAGCTTCTTTGACATACTGCATCCACGGGCCGCTGCGGGGGATCAGCTTGTTGCCGAACAGTGTCACAATCACCAGCGGAATACCCATCCCCAATGCATACAAATAGAGCGTGCCGCCACCGGCCAGCATATTCCCGCTTTGTGCGATATACAGCAGGATGGCGCTAAGCGGGGCGGTAGTGCATGGTGAGCAGATCAGGCCCGCCAGCGCGCCCATTGCAAAAACACCCGCCAGTGAACCGCCGCGTTGGCTGCTGCTCCACTGTACCAGGCGGGTTTGCAGTGACGAGGGCAGTTGCAGCGAATAGAGGCCAAACATTGATAACGCCAGCAGCACGAACAGCGCCGATAACCCAATCAACACATAGGGGTGCTGTAGCGCGGCTTGAAACTGTAACCCTGCCGCGGCGACTACCAAGCCGAGCAAGGTGTAGGTCAGCGCCATCCCTTGCACATAGATCACCGCCAACAGCAATATCCGCCGCTGACTGTGGGGCTTCTCACGGCCAAGAATGATGGCTGAAATCAGGGGATACATCGGTAACACGCAGGGGGTAAAGGCGATGCCGATACCAATCAACAGCGCCCACAATGGCGAGAAGGGCAGTTCAGCCGGTGCCGGAGCCACATCATTTGTAGCAGGGGCAGTGGCTGCAGTCGCGGGTGCAGGGGTTGCTCCGGCGAGCACCGCTGCCAGCGGCACGACTCGTGTTTCCGGCGGATAGCAGAAGCCTGCTTCGGCGCAGCCCTGATAGGTTACGCTAACGCTCGCGCCATCACCCGCCTGTGTAATGGGGATTTTCAGTGTTAACTGCTGCTTGAAAATCGCCACTTCACCATAGAATTCATCATGATGCGCGATGCCTTCCGGCAGGGCGAAAGCGCCAAGAGTGGCGTTTTGCGGCACAATTTTAATTTGCTGGCGATACAGATAGTAGTCGGGGTGAATCTGCCAACTCAGTGTGAGTTGGTCGCCCTGCTGGCGAAAATCAAAGGCAAATGCTTGATCTACCGGAATAAATCGGCTCTGGCTGCTTTTTTGGCCGAAAGCGGCATTTTCACCAAACAGTGAAGCCTGTGCGCTGTGCGGCGCGAGTAAAATGCTGCACAGCAGCAGAATCAGAGTAAGGAAGCGTTGAGCCATGACAGGTAATCTTTATCTCCGTCCCGTACCGGTAACACCAGCAGTTCCGGCGTTTGGTAGGGGTGATGCTGTTTGATAAAACTGAGAAGTGCATGTTGATGAGCCACATTGCTTTTGAACAATAGCTGGACTTCATACTCTTGCTGGAGCTTGCCTTCCCAGTAGTAAATCGAGGTCGCACCTGGCAACAATGTCGCACAGGCGGCCAGTTTTTCACCCAGAACCTGCGCGGCTAAATCTTGTGCGCTGGCTTCATCAGGGGCGGTGCACAATACCACAATTGCATCACAAATAATTGCATCACAATCAGACATCTTAACCTCGTGGGTTGTGTGACTTAGATGAAGAAGTGAACACTATAGCGCGAGCAGGGGCTGGTCAGAAGATGATTTATGTCACGATGGGATAGGGCGGAGAAAACAGGGCGCATGACGCGCCCCATTGATAGTTGACAAATTACAGAACCAAACCGCCCATCACGAAGCCGAAACAGACGGCCAGTGCTACCCCGATGGTGCCTGGGATGAAGAACGGATGGTTAAACACGAAGCGACCAATGCGGGTGGTGCCGGTGTCATCCATTTGTACTGCGGCGACCAGTGTTGGGTAGGTCGGTAGAATGAACAGACCAGAAACCGCAGCGAAAGATGCAATGGCTGCCAGTGGTGAAACGTTCAGCGCCATTGCCATTGGCATCAATGCCTTGGCAGTTGCCGCCTGGGAGTAAAGCAGTGCTGAACAGAAGAAGAAGATAACCGCCAGCAACCATGAGTGAGCTTGAATCAAGCTACCCGCAGTCTCTTTAATCCACTCCAGATTGTGCTGCACAAAGGTATCACCCAACCAGGCTACACCCAGAATACAGATACAGGCACTCATACCGGCTTTGAAAGTACTGGAGTTCAGGATTGAATCGGTATCAACCGAGCAGATCAGCGTGGTGATGGTCGCCACACTCAGCATGATGATCAGGATAGCATTGGTGGTGTTCATCAGCGGTGTTGCCACCAGACCGACACTTGGACTGTTGATGATGGCATAAGCCACAACACACAATACGCCCGCCAGGAACAGCAGCACAGAGGTTTTAGCCCGTGGTTTGATCACTTTTACTGTATCGCCACGTAGCGTCACCAAGCCCTCTTCCAAACGTTTCAGATAGACAGGGTCATCTGACAGTTTGGAGTTAAAGCATAAGGAGATGATAAGTGACATCACCAGCACGGCACACAGGGTGGATGGAATGACGATCATCAGCAGATGTAAGTAGCTGACGCCGTGGCCTTCCATGACTGAAGACATATAGACCACTGCCGCAGAAATTGGTGATGCGGTGATGGCGATTTGCGCGGAAACTACGGCGGTAGAGAGTGGACGGCAAGGTTTGATGCCTTGTTCTTTCGCCACTTCTGCAATCACCGGTAGAGCGGATAGAGAGATGTTACCTGTCCCTGCAAAGATGGTCAGAAAATAGGTGACCACCGGTGCAAGGATAGTGATGTGTTTTGGGTTCTTGCGCAGTAACTTTTCAGTTTGCTGCACCAGATAGTCCATGCCGCCTGCGACCTGCATTGCAGAGATTGCAGCAATAACCGCCATAATGATTGAAATAACGTCAAAGGGAATGCTGCCGGGTTTGACGCCAATAATCGCCAATACCAGAACACCAATCCCACCCGCAAAGCCGATACCGATACCACCTAACCTGGCCCCTAAAAAAATGGCCAGCAGAACGATGACTAATTCTACGGCTATCATAGTGTTTACTCCTTGATCCAAATGAAAAATTAAAGTTAAAAAATTGTGTTTGCCAGAAAGTAAAAAGGCACGCTGTCCAGAGGAGCATGCGTGCCTTATCGGGCTACCGGATGATTATTTTATTGTTCATTTTCATCGGTATAACGTTTCGCTTTATAGGCCGGGTGCATCAGATTCTCAACAGAGAAAATGTCGTCCAGCTCGGCTTCAGTTAATAAGCCGCGTTCCAGAACCACTTCCCGTACATTTTTACCGGTTTCCGCACAGATTTTGCCCACAATGTCACCGTTATGGTGGCCAATGAATGGGTTGAGATAGGTGACGATACCGATGGAGTTAAAGACGTAACGCTCGCAAACCTCTTTGTTGGCAGTAATGCCGTTAATGCATTTTTCCAACAGGTTGTAACAAGCATTTGTCAGGATATGGATGGACTCAAACATTGCCTGGCCAATCACTGGCTCCATGACGTTCAACTGGAGCTGACCTGCTTCGGCCGCCATAGTAATGCAAGTGTCGTTACCGATCACCTTAAAACAGACCTGGTTAACCACTTCTGGAATCACTGGATTCACTTTAGCTGGCATGATTGAAGAGCCGGCCTGCAACTCTGGCAGGTTGATCTCATTCAAACCAGTACGTGGACCTGATGACAGCAGACGTAAGTCATTACAGATTTTTGACATCTTAACGGCCAGACGTTTCAGGGCGCTATGCACCATCACATAAGCACCGCAGTCGGAGGTCGCTTCAATCAAATCCTCTGCTGGAATACATGGCAAGCCACTGATTTCAGAAAGTTTTTTGATTGCCAGTTCGGAGTAACCCTCTGGTGTATTTAGCGCAGTACCGATAGCGGTAGCACCTAGGTTAACTTCCAGTAGCAACTCTGCAGTGCGTTGCAGGTTTTTAGTCTCTTCGTTCAGCAGCACCTGGAAAGCACGGAACTCCTGACCCAGCGTCATTGGTACAGCATCCTGTAACTGGGTGCGCCCCATTTTCAGAATTTTCTCGAATTCTTTGGATTTTCTACCGAAACCTTCGCCTAATTCATTGATAGCGTCGATCAACTTCATAATGGAGGCGTAGACCGCAATGCGGAAGCCGGTTGGGTAGGCATCGTTGGTGGACTGACATTTGTTCAGATGGTCGTTAGGGTTAAGGTATTGATACTCCCCCTTCTGGTGACCCATCAGTTCCAGACCAATATTGGCCAGAACTTCGTTGGTATTCATGTTTAAAGAGGTACCGGCGCCGCCTTGGAACACGTCTACCGGGAACTGATCCATACACTTCCCTTTATCCAGAACTTCGTCACATGCCTGAATAATAATGTCAGCAATCTTACGAGGGATAGTGTGCAGCTCTTTGTTCGCCATTGCCGCCGCTTTTTTAACCATAACCATGCCGCGAACAAATTCTGGAACATCACTGATTTTGCTGTTACTGATATAGAAGTTTTCAATCGCACGCAGGGTATGAACACCGTAGTAAGCCTCTGCGGGGACTTCTCGTGTACCTAACAGGTCTTCTTCAATACGAATGTTATTTGACATGAGAACCTTCTCTAATGTGCTGTCTTGTTTTGTATTTGTTAACTAAATTATACCGCCGTGGACGCAATATGATGCCGTGTTGCACCTTTCATGCGGAAAGATTAACCATTCATCTTATTGCTGACAGGATCATATGCTGCCTAATAATAAAAAGCCTTGAACTAGGATCACTATATGGTCGTAATTAATTGAGATGATCTGATATCTGTGATTTCACTCACAGTTAGACTAATTAGTAATAAAAGTATCTCCTCAGCTTGAAAAGCTTGTCAACCACCACCACTTCATTGAGGTCAACCCAGATTGAAGGGGGAGCTGACGCCTAAATCCGTAACTAAGGGGAAATAAGGGCGAGTCAGCACCAGTTGGGTTAAGGTTTTCATGGTATCTGTCAGGCAGGGTTACCTGATGAGGGGTACTGAATGATTGGAATAAGGAGAACGCGGTGCGTTGGTTACCGTTAGCGCTGATATTTTTATTGGCATACATAGAAATATCGATATTTATCAAGGTCGCAGCTGTGCTGGGTGTCTTAGTGACCCTGCTGCTAGTGATCCTTAGCTCCTGCGTGGGGATATCTCTGGTGCGCAACCAAGGGATCAAAACCTTTATGCAGATGCAGCAAAAACTGGCTGCCGGTGAAAGCCCCGCAGCAGAAATGGTTAAGAGTGTTTCGCTGATTTTAGCTGGCTTCTTGTTACTGATCCCCGGCTTCTTCACCGACTTCCTCGGCTTGCTGCTACTGTTACCACCGATTCAAAAATCGTTGACGCTAAAGTTGATGCCACATCTGAACATTTATCGTGGCGGCGGTTTTGGTACAGGCAGCGGCCCAATGGGGGGCGGAAATACCTTTGACGGCGAGTTTCAGCGTAAAGCCGATGATCGCTACACTGTAGAGCACCGTCCGGATGAGGATGATAAATCTACAGATAATCGTTTTAAAGATGATAGGTAAGCAGTAGTTCCTTGCTAATGGCTTGTTTATTAATCATAAGTTTATAATGTCAATGACAGGTTTTTCTTTGGGTAAGGGTGATGAAGTGGATAAAACAACCCACTTTCAGGCGAGAAAAAATGAATTTTTTTTTGTCCTCTCCCTTGAAGCGATAAGAGATCGCCCCCATTTAGAAAGCCACGGTATCGGTTATGAAGGCAGACCGATATTAATCCTAAATCTGATACGGACCTTCTCATAGGAGAGCTATCAATGAAAATTCGTCCATTGCATGACCGCGTTATCGTCAAGCGCAAAGAAGTTGAATCCAAATCTGCTGGCGGCATCGTTCTGACTGGCACTGCAGCGGGTAAATCTACCCGTGGTGAAGTTCTGGCAGTCGGCAATGGTCGCATCCTGGATAACGGTGAGATCAAGCCGCTGGATGTGAAAGTAGGCGACATCGTTATTTTCAACGATGGTTATGGCGTGAAGTCAGAGAAGATCGACCATGAAGAAGTGTTGATCATGTCCGAAAGCGACATTCTGGCAATTGTTGAAGCGTAATCACGCTCTCTAATCTTCTGAACTGAACGAGTTAAGGGAAATACCAATGGCAGCTAAAGACGTAAAATTCGGTAACGACGCACGCATCAAAATGCTACGCGGCGTAAACATCCTTGCTGATGCAGTGAAAGTGACCCTAGGCCCGAAAGGCCGTAACGTAGTTCTGGATAAGTCTTTCGGCTCTCCAACTATCACCAAAGACGGTGTATCAGTTGCACGTGAGATCGAACTGGAAGACAAGTTCGAGAACATGGGCGCACAGATGGTTAAAGAAGTTGCCTCTAAAGCGAATGACGCGGCGGGTGACGGTACCACTACTGCAACTGTATTGGCTCAATCCATTATCACTGAAGGTCTGAAAGCAGTTGCGGCCGGCATGAACCCAATGGACCTGAAGCGCGGTATCGACAAAGCAGTTATCGCTGCGGTTGAAGAACTGAAAAAACTGTCTGTACCTTGCTCTGATTCTAAAGCTATCGCTCAGGTAGGCACCATCTCTGCGAACTCTGACTCAACCGTGGGTGAGCTGATTGCACAGGCGATGGAAAAAGTAGGTAAAGAAGGCGTTATCACCGTTGAAGAGGGTTCTGGTCTGCAAGATGAACTGGACGTTGTAGAAGGTATGCAGTTCGACCGTGGCTACCTGTCTCCTTACTTCATCAATAAACCAGAAACGGGTTCGATTGAACTTGAAAGCCCATTCATCCTGTTGGCTGACAAGAAAATCTCTAATATCCGTGAAATGCTGCCAGTACTGGAAGCAGTAGCGAAAGCGGGTAAACCACTGCTGATCATTGCAGAAGACGTTGAAGGCGAAGCGTTGGCGACTCTGGTTGTTAACACCATGCGCGGTATCGTGAAAGTGGCTGCTGTTAAAGCACCTGGTTTCGGCGATCGTCGTAAAGCTATGCTGCAAGACATCGCAACTCTGACTGGCGGTACTGTTATCTCTGAAGAGATCGGTCTGGAACTGGAAAAAACCACTCTGGAAGATCTGGGTCAGGCAAAACGTATTGTTATCAACAAAGACACTACCATTATCATTGATGGCGTAGGCGACGAAGCTGCAATTCAGGGCCGTGTTACTCAGATCCGTCAGCAAATTGAAGATGCGACTTCTGACTACGACAAAGAAAAACTGCAAGAGCGTGTTGCTAAACTGGCTGGCGGCGTTGCCGTTATCAAAGTGGGCGCCGCAACTGAAGTTGAAATGAAAGAGAAGAAAGCACGTGTTGAAGATGCTCTGCACGCAACCCGCGCCGCAGTAGAAGAGGGCGTTGTTGCTGGTGGTGGTGTTGCACTGATTCGTGCGGCATCTGCTATCACTGCTTCTGGCCTGAAAGGCGACAACGAAGACCAGAACGTAGGTATCAAAGTTGCTCTGCGCGCGATGGAATCTCCACTGCGTCAGATCGTGGTTAACGCCGGTGAAGAAGCCTCAGTTATCGCGAACAACGTTAAAGCGGGTTCAGGTAGCTACGGTTACAACGCATACAGCGAAGAGTACGGCGACATGATCGCGATGGGTATCTTGGATCCAACTAAAGTGACTCGTTCTGCTCTGCAGTACGCAGCCTCTATTGCTGGCCTGATGATCACCACCGAGTGCATGATCACTGACCTGCCACGTGATGACAAAGGCGGTGATATGGGCGCTGGCGGCATGGGTGGTATGGGCGGCATGGGCGGCATGATGTAATGCTCCCAATCTTTCGGTTACCGTTTAGATAATGGCAACCGAAGGTAAAGCTGTTGATAAAAGCGAGTGGGGTAACCTGCTCGCTTTTATTTTATTTATGATGACTAAACCTGCTATTTCCAAACCTGTCATAACCCCGTCCCAATAGAGCATCATACTCGGTCTTTTCTGATTCAAATTTTTGCAATCTAACGCCCTAAAAGCGGTTTTATTTCATTCGGTGAGATGATGACAGGACTTTTTTTAGCTTCTGCGCTAATTTAATGTGTAAACTATTGGCTATCAGTCTCGATATTGGGTATCTGGATAATTTCGGCAACGGATGCCTAAGCGGCGGCGGTGCTTTCTGGTAATCTTTAGCGTGATTCTCAACTTAGAATGGAGAAAAAAATGCGGATTAAAGTGTTACTTGGTCTTTCAGCAGCGCTGTTGCTGGCAGGTTGTAGCTCCACTAACCAATTGAGTTCGGCAGGCGAGCAAGTGAAGTTCTCCGATACCAAACCGGGTAGTGAATGTCAGTTGGTCGGTCAGGTGACTGGGGTTCAGAGCAACTGGTTATCAGGTGGCGGCGGTGAAAGCAGCTCTATGCGCGGTGCAGCAAATGACTTGCGTAATAAAGCAGCTGCCATGGGGGGTAACGTGATTTATGGTGCGACCAGCCCGAGCGAAACCTTCTTATCAAGCTTTGCGCCACTAGACAGCAAAATGGTTGGCGAAGTTTATAAGTGCCCTTGATAAGCTGAGGTACGAGTTGAAACAAGGGATGCCATGGCATCCCTTTATTGTTTGGTTACTCACTCTGCATTAATCGCAGGTCCAGTGGTGTTTTACTGGGTTGCCCGCCGATCTCTCGTGCCAGACGTGGGACCAAATAACCGGATACGCGGCTGAGCAAGCCTTTCATTAATTGTCGCGCCTCATCATCATCGACCATAAAGTGAGCAGCACCTTGCACTTTATCTAGGACGTGAATGTAGTAAGGCAAAATCCCTGCATCAAACAAAGCATTACTCAATGTTGCCAGTACCTCTGCATCATTATTGACGCCGCGCAGCAGCACGCTCTGGTTTAATAGCGTGACACCCGCCTGTTTCAGTTGTGCCATACTGTCTCGCAAGGGCTGATCGATTTCATTGGCATGGTTTATATGTGTGACCATCAACACCTGCAATCGTGAATCACTCAACCGCTGGCACAGAGCCGCAGTAATTCGGGCAGGGATCACGACCGGCAAACGTGTGTGGATTCGCAACCGTTTGATGTGGCTGATGCTTTCTAGTTCATCCAATAACCAGCTCAACTCACTGTCTTTAGCCATCAATGGGTCGCCGCCCGAAAAGATGATCTCATCCAGCTCAGGATGTTGGCGGATATAATCCAGCGCCTGATGCCAATTGGCTTTATTGCCTTGGTTATCCTGATAAGGGAAATGGCGGCGGAAACAGTAGCGGCAATTGACGGCACAACCGCCTTTGACCAGTAATAGCGCGCGGTTGCGATACTTATGCAACAAGCCGGGCACGACACTGCGCTGTTCATCAAGCGGATCGTTGGTAAAACCGGGGGCCGCGATAAACTCTTCACGGGCGGTGAGCACCTGAAGTAATAAAGGGTCGAATGGATCACCTGGCTGCATACGTGCGACAAACGCCCGTGGTACTCTAAGCGGGAATAAACGACGTGCCGCACTGCCTTGTTGCAGGTTAGGGTGCTCATTTAAGAACAGAATTCTTAGCAATTCGTCCGGATCGGTAATTACATCGGCGAGTTGTTGCAACCAATCTTCTCTAATTGGCATGTTTCGGGTTACAATACTTGCCATTTTTTAGGCTTACTACCAGTTTCTTGAGGACCATCATGGCCAGTTATTATAGCAACGATTTTCGTCCCGGTCTTAAAATCATGTTCGAGGGCGAGCCTTATTCGGTTGAGTCCAGCGAGTTCGTAAAACCAGGCAAAGGCCAGGCTTTTGCACGTGTTAAGATGCGCCGTCTGTTGACTGGCGGGCGTGTTGAAAAGACCTTCAAATCAACAGATTCACTGGAAGGCGCTGACGTTAACGACCTGAACCTGACTTACCTGTACAATGATGGTGAGTTCTGGCACTTCATGAATAACGAGACTTACGAACAGCTGCAAGCTGATGCAAAAGCGATTGGTGATAACGGCAAATGGCTGGTTGATCAGGCTGAATGTATCGTAACTCTGTGGAATGGCCTGCCTATCGCCGTCACTCCACCAAACTTTGTTGAACTCGAAATCGTTGACACTGACCCAGGTCTGAAAGGTGATACTGCCGGTACCGGTGGTAAACCTGCGACACTGAGCACAGGTGCAGTGGTCAAAGTGCCATTATTCGTACAGGTTGGCGAAATCATCAAAGTTGATACCCGCTCTGGCGAATATGTTTCTCGCGTTAAGTAAGCTTAATAAATAAGCGGTGCTGAGAATTAAAGAAAACCGCTTAAACGCGGTTTTCTGCTATCTGAGCTGAGTTGATTGGCATTACTCGGTTTTGCTGTAGCTTAAGCCTGAGAAAAGCGCAATGCTGTTTTTATGACTATGCTTATAAAGCGAATATGTCTAGAGCTCTATAAGGAACTTTCATAATGGTAAAGAAAAGCATCGCGATTATTTTCTCATTGTTGATTATCTCTTCATTGAGTGCCTGTAACACCACGAAGGGTGTGGGTAAAGATGTTCAAAGTGCGGGTAGCGCGATTGAGCGTAGCGCTGAATAAGCGGTTTTTATACTGTCATCGGCGGTGTTTCCCGCCGAATTTTTTGCCACAAATGACTCCCCGCATCTCCCATGCCCATGCTGAATATATTGCCGCTTATTATTGATGGTGGTAATTTATCCCTCTATTCTTTCGGCTGTTCGGGACGACCTGAGCACGCATCTGTTTTCCGGGGACGACCCCGCCTAAGCGAGGTGGTTACCATGGCTTGGATTATTCTGGTTATTGCAGGTTTATTAGAGGTTATCTGGGCCATCGGCCTGAAGTATTCCCATGGTTTTACGCGGCTGGCACCCAGTGTTATCACCATTGTGGCGATGGCGGCGAGTGTTTTTCTGTTGGCCTATGCAATGAAGACGCTACCGGCTGGCACCGCGTATGCGGTCTGGACCGGTATCGGTGCGGTAGGTACAGCTATCTTAGGCATTGTGCTGTTAGGGGAGTCCGCCAGCCTGGCACGCGTGTTTAGTTTGGGGCTGATTTTGGCGGGGATTATTGGGTTGAAGTTGGCGTCTGCTTAACCCAGATCAAATCCTCTACCGGGAAGCCATAATTCTTTGCTACGGCGACCAGACGATCGCGTGTTTGGCTATCAATGGTCGGCGTACGGGATAAAATCCACAGATAATCTCGGTTCGGGCCAGCAATTAAGGCATGCTGATATTCATCATCTAAATCAATGACATTGTAGCCGCCATAGAAAGGCCCGAAGAATGAGACCTTAAGTGAGGCTTGTTGTGGGGAGCCAATAAAATAGGCTTTCCCTACACTCTCCTGCCATTGCTGCTTATTTGCGTTATAGCCTCGATTAATCACTTTTACGCCACCATCGTCACGGAGCGAGTAATTGGCGGTGACATGGTCTAGCCCGCGTTCAAAAGAGTGATCCAGTCGAGCAATCTCATACCATGTGCCGAGATAGCGAGGTAATTGGAAGTTATCGACGATTTTTACGTCTTTTGGCGGCGTGACACTGCAAGCAACAGAGAGCAGGGTTGCCATCAATACAGATAATTTTGACCACAGGCGCATTGGTATTCCTCATTTTCAGGCGGTAGCTTGTCATTGAGAATAACTATCATCTATGGAGGAAGCAAATGGATGAATCTGAGTTATTGGCAGGATAGCAAAAAAAAACGGCCCGCAGAGGTGCAGGCCGTTGATGGAGCGTCAGTGATTACAGTGTCAGGACACCAATGATGGCAACCACACTCAGAATGGCGGCTAAGCCATAGAACACCCATTTCCCCGCAGGGACGTGGATCCTCAAATCATGCATGGCGTGATGAATACGGTGTAAACCGCACCAAAGTGGCAGAATAATCATTAGCAGCAGGAATATCCGGCCAATAAAGCTCTGACAGAACGCCAGAATGCGCTCATAGCTTAGTGCATCACCTGGAAAGGCACCCAGTGGCAGCAGAATAGCGACCAACAGAATAACCGCAGGTGCAATGATGGCACTCCACATACCGCCGGCACCAAATAGGCCCCAGAAGATAGGTTCATCGGAGCGCTTAGGAACTTGATTCATCTTGTTTTCCTCCGGGTTAGAGTAAGGCAACGGCTAAAATAATCGCGGTAGCCACGACCGTCACAACCCACAGCGCCTTGATAACTGGCTCTGGACCCATTTTTTCGCTATTCACGATAATATTGGCGGCTTTCGGTGCCAGTTCAAACCAGGTTTTGGTATGTAACACTGCGGCCAATAACGTAATGATATTAATCAGTAGCACCAATGGGTTTTGCAGGAAGCCGACAAAACCTTCCCACCCAGCGGGGCCACTTTTCAACGCGAATACGCCGTAAATCATCAAAACACTGAACCAGACTGTCGGCACCGATGTCCCTTCACGCAACATATAAAAACGATAGAAACCAAGTTTTTGCCACCAGTTGGGGGCCATGGTGCGGACATAAGCTTTACGTTTAGTCATCATTCTTGTCTCCCCTCCCTTACTGTGGTTTCAGCATGGCTATCATGAAGTCTTTGGCACTCTCGACCTTGCCTTGCTGGATAGCAGCCGCCGGATCTACGTGTTTCGGACAAACTTCAGAACAGTAACCGACGAAGGTACAGCTCCAGACACCATTTTTACCGTTAAGCTGAGGCATACGCTCTTTCTTGCCGTGGTCACGGTTATCCAGATTGTAACGGTGAGCCAGCGTGATAGCTGCCGGGCCGATAAATTCTGGATTTAAGCCAAACTGCGGGCAAGCGGCATAACAGAGTCCACAGTTGATACAGCCAGAGAACTGATGGTATTTCGCCATCTGAGCAGGAGTCTGCTTATTCGGGCCATCTTTCGGTTTGCGCTCGTTGCCGATGATGTAAGGTTTGATGGCTTCCAGGCTTTCGATAAAGTGAGTCATATCAACCACTAAATCGCGCTCAATTGGGAAGTTGCCCAGAGCCTCGACCTTCATCCCGGCGGTATATTCGCGCAAGAAGGTTTTACAGGCCAGTTTCGGCACTTTATTGACCATCATGCCGCACGAGCCGCAAATCGCCATCCGGCAAGACCAGCGATAAGAGAGATCCGGTGCCAGATTATCTTTGATATAGCCCAACGCATCCAGCAGAGAAGTTTGCTCATCGTAAGGTACTTCAAAGGTTTCGAAGTGAGGTTCGCTATCACGTTCTGGGTTGTAGCGCATGACCTCCATTTTCAGGACTTTCATATCAGTCATTCGCCTGCTCCTTATCCTTCAAATCTTTTGCATCTTTCGCATCTTGTGCTGTGGCTTCACCACCATAAACACGTTTTGCCGGTGCCAGCTTGGTGATTTTCACGTCGCTGTATTCAAGGCGTGGTGCGCCGCCTGGGGTATGGAAGGCCAGAGTATGCTTGAGGAAATTAACGTCATCGCGCTCGGTGCAGCCTTCATCCAGACGCTGATGTGCGCCACGGGACTCTCTACGGTTCAGTGCTGAGTGAGCCATACATTCAGCCACATCTAAGCCATAACCTAGCTCAATGGTGTACAGCAGATCTGTGTTGAAAACACTGGAGTTATCAGTGATTTTCACCCGTTTGAAGCGCTCTTTCAGCTCGGCCAGCTTATCCACGGTTTTCTGCATCAGTTCCGGTGTGCGGTAAATGCCGCAACCCTCTTCCATCGACAGCCCCATTTCATCGCGGATTTTGGACCAATTTTCCGTCCCTTCCTGTTTCATCAGGTTGCTCAGGCGGGTTTCGACGTCACGGGTCTGGGCATCCAGCGCGCTACCATTTGCCGGGCCAGTTTCCATGGCGCGCAGTGCCGCTTGCTCGCCCGCCACACGGCCAAAGACCACTAATTCAGCCAGTGAGTTGGAGCCTAAGCGGTTAGCACCGTGCAGGCCAACAGAAGAGCATTCGCCGACGGCAAACAGCCCCTTGATGCGAGTTTCGCACTGTTGGTTGGTTTCGATACCCCCCATGGTGTAATGCGCGGTTGGGCGCACTGGGATAGGTTCTTTTACCGGATCGACGCCGACATAGGCTTTCGCCAGTTCGCAGATGAATGGCAAGCGCTCAAGCAGTTTTTTCTCACCCAGATGGCGCAAGTCCAGATAGACCACATCACCACGTGGTGTGGCGATAGTGCGGCCCGCCCGCCACTCATGCCAGAAGGCTTGCGAAACTTTATCGCGGGGGCCTAATTCCATGTATTTGTTTTTTGGCTCGCCAAGCGGGGTTTCAGGCCCCATGCCGTAATCCTGCAAATAGCGGTAACCATCTTTATTAACCAGAATACCGCCTTCACCACGACAACCTTCGGTCATCAGGATGCCAGAACCCGGCAGGCCGGTAGGGTGATATTGCACAAATTCCATATCCCGCAGCGGAACGCCGTGGTGGAATGCCATCCCCATACCATCACCAGTAACAATACCGCCGTTGGTGTTATAACGATAAACCCGACCTGCGCCGCCGGTGGCCATGACCACGGCGTTCGCCCGGATTTGCACGCGGGTGCCCTCCATCATATTCATGGCAACAACGCCACGCGCTTGACCATCATCGACCAGAATATCCAGAACGAAATGTTCATCAAAACGCTGAATTTGCGGGTATTTCAACGAGGTTTGGAACAGGGTATGCAGCATGTGGAAGCCGGTTTTATCAGCGGCGAACCAAGTACGTTCAATTTTCATCCCACCAAAGCGGCGAACGTTAACTGAGCCATCAGGTTTGCGGCTCCACGGGCAGCCCCAGATTTCTAACTGCGCCATCTCTTCCGGGCAGCTGTGGACAAAATGGTCAACAACATCTTGTTCGCATAACCAGTCACCACCGGCTACGGTGTCGTGGAAATGATAGTCAAAGGTATCGTGGTCCTGCGTGACGGCGGCTGATCCCCCTTCCGCAGCCACAGTATGGCTACGCATCGGGTATACTTTCGAGATCAGAGCAATCTTCAGCTGAGGGTTGGCTTCCGCTGCGGCTATTGCTGCACGTAAACCAGCTCCCCCGGCCCCGATAATGGCAAGATCGGCGTTAAAGGTTTGCACTGCGCTTCTCCATTGTTCAAGTGAAAATCCTATACCCCTCGCCGTTGGCGGCACAGCGATGTTAGCTGCAACTCCCGCGATTTTGGGTATATAAAGTGAATCCCTATTCTTAATAATTTTTTTATATTATTACCGTGCTAACTTATTAGCCGATAAGAGAATCATGGTATTAAGAATAGCTATTTCTTACTTTTTGTATGGGAATAATTATACCCAATGCTAAGTAGTAGAAATTTGACGTGATCGATTGTTTTGTTTTATTTGAACCGTCTCAAGGGCATTACTAACAAAAACGTGATCCCAAACAGGATCTGCTGGGTATATAAGTTTTTTGCAGAGTGAAATGCTGAATTCATCGGCGAAAGCACCGGGAGGGGGGAGAGATTTGTCTGAGGGAGTAGATGCGAGTAGACTGCATCCTCTGTTTGATTTCGGAGTTAACCACCATGAGCGAAACGGCAAGCTGGCAGCCGAGTGCACCTATCGCCAATTTGTTGAAGCGCGCAGCAATAATGGCAGAGATCCGGCGCTTTTTTGCCGATCGTGGCGTATTAGAAGTTGAAACGCCGACCATGAGCCAAGCGACAGTGACGGACGTCCATTTAGTCCCATTCCAAACCCGGTTTGTTGGCCCGGGCGCTGCCGATGGTGTGACGCTGTACATGATGACCAGTCCGGAATACCACATGAAGCGCCTGCTGGCGGCGGGTAGTGGCTCTATCTATCAGTTGGGCCGCAGTTTCCGCAATGAAGAAGCTGGCCGTCATCACAATCCTGAATTCACCATGCTCGAATGGTATCGCCCACATTATGATATGTATCGCTTAATGAATGAGGTTGATGACCTGTTGCAGCAAATTCTGGATTGCAATAGCGCGGAAACCCTCTCTTATCAGCAAGCTTTCCTGCGCCATCTCGGCATTGACCCACTCTCGGCAGATAAAGCGCAATTACGTGAAGCGGCAGCAAAATTGGATTTAGGCAATATCGCCGATACCGAAGAGGATCGCGATACGCTGCTGCAACTGCTGTTTACTGTCGGGGTCGAGCCACATATTGGCCGTGATAAGCCCGCTTTCGTTTACCATTTCCCAGCATCGCAGGCTTCCCTCGCCGTGATCAGCACAGAAGATCACCGTGTAGCCGAGCGTTTTGAGGTTTACTTCAAAGGCATTGAGCTGGCGAATGGATTTCATGAGCTGACAGATGGTGATGAGCAGCTGCAACGTTTTGAGCAAGATAATCGCAGCCGTGCTAAACGCGGTTTGCCGCAGAACCCAATCGATATGAATCTAATTGCCGCTCTGAAGCACGGCTTGCCGGATTGTTCTGGCGTGGCGCTAGGGGTTGATCGTTTGGTGATGCTGGCGTTGAATGCGGAAAGGTTGAGTGATGTGATTGCGTTCCCGGTCAATATAGCCTAGTTACCCCTCGTCCTTGGCGCCGCTGTGGTATTAAAAGAAATGCCCTGATCCTTCACAGATCAGGGCATTTTTGTTTCTTACTCACTCAGTGATCTTACAAACTACCCGGTGTGCGAGTTCGATTTGACGAAACCACACGCCCACGTCCCAGTGTTTCCAGACGCGCCTGGAATGGTGGGAATGGCAGGGTAATGCCGTGCTCGCGATAACCGGCCAGAATCAGCTGGTGGATCTCATGGCGCAGCGGCATCCGGTGGCCCATTTCGGCGGCGTAAATTCGCAGTTCGAAAATCTGAATCCCCTGCTGGAGATCAACCAAATAGACCTCCGGTGGTGGGTTATCCAATACCAGCGTACAGCGGCGCGCAGCGGTCAGTAACACTTCTGTCACCTCCTCACTGCTGGTTTCAGCTGGTGCGGGCACTGTCAGTACCACACGGGTAATCGAATCTGACAGTGACCAGTTAATAAATTGTTCAGTAATAAACGCCTTATTCGGCACTATGATCTCTTTGCGGTCCCAGTCAGAGATGGTGGTGGCGCGGGTATTGATTTTGGTCACGCTCCCGGTGAGATCACGGATAGTCACGGTATCGCCGATACGGATCGGTTTTTCGAACAAAATGATCAGGCCAGAGACGAAGTTGGCGAAAATCTCCTGCAAACCGAAGCCCAACCCCAAACCCAGAGCGGCAACCAGCCATTGGAATTTCGCCCACTCGATCCCCAGCATTGAGAAACCGAGTAACCCGCCAAACAGGATCAGCAAATATTTGGTGATGGTGGAGATGGCATAGCCCGTCCCCGGCGTCAGATCCAAATGCTGCAATAGCGCCAGTTCCAGCAGGGCGGGTAGATTGCGCACCAACTGAGTGGTGACAATCATCACCAAAATGGCGATCAGCAGTGATCCCATGGTGATCGCCTGCACTGACTCAATACCGTTAATGGTGGATGAAACATCCCACAGGCGAATGTTTTCCAAAAAACCAAACGCGGAGTGAATCTCAGACCATAGGGCAATCACGGAAACCAGGGCGATCATGGTGAGGATTGATCGCACCAGCCGCAGTGACTGGGCGCTGATCACATCCAGATCAATGACCGGCTCTTCGACATCAATGGAACCCTCGGTGCTGTTATTGTGCGGCGTGTCGTCTTCGCCACGGGCGCGCTGCGCCAAAATATCGGCTCGCCGCTGTTTCGCGCGGTCAAAGGCAATGCGGCGGCGCTGAATTAGCATCCAACGGCGGATAATATGGTAAACCACCAATAGGAAGAACCAGATGGCGACCGAGGTCTCTAAACGCGCCAGTAGCGCTTGTGAGGTGGTGAGATAACCGAGTGCTGATGCCAGTGCGGCAATCAATGGCGCGGACAGCAACAGCCCCCACAGCGCTGAGTTAACAATGTTTTCGCCTGACCCTTTTTTATCCAGATAGAGCGGGATACCCGCCCGTTTCAGGCTGTTGGTTACCAGGCTCAAGGCGATACACAGCAAGATAAAACATAATCGGCCGAGGGTGCCGGCGAATTCACGGTCGTTATAATTCTCAAAAGTGATCAGGGCCATCATCAATGGAATAATCAACCATACCGACATGCGATAGAAGCGCATTGCCCGCCCGACTTGTGTCGGTGACCAGCGGAAATGGGTGATAAACAGGCCATGAGGATGGGCAAATGCGGCACTGATCATAAACACCCACAGCACTGGCACGGTGGCAGTGACAGCATTACCAATGGCGATCGCCATTGGGTAGGACCACGCATTTTGCAGCCCATAACCGAGGGCCGCCCATAAAACAGGCAGCGGTAGGGCCACCAGAATCGACCAAAATACGGTACGTAATGTCAGAGAGAAGTGGTCTTGCGTGACTTTACCCACTCGGCTACTGGCGCGCTCAAGGAAGGCATGGTAATGGCGGCGTGAACTGATACTGAAACAGACAAACAGTAGGGCGGCAATAATCGGCAGCAATGTTTCTTGGCTGGTCATCATCATGACAAATGCGCCGCTCAACTGTGAAAGGGTATCCAGTGACAGTAGGCGGGTCAGGTCATGGGCGACGTTAATTGGATATGAGAGTGATATCGGACTGACATCCGCGACCCAGAACAGATAACGGTGCGTAGCCTCGCGCACTTCACTTAGCGCATCCACCAACTGACTGTTCGCCACTTTCAGCTTGGTAAGCTCAAGAATCTGCGAGTCATAGCCAGAGAGCAGAGAGTTGAGCAATTCATGCTGGGTGCGCCACTGGGCATCCAGAATGCGCTGCTGTTCGGTGGTTAGTGGTGTGCCATCATCTTGTTTTAACTTGGTATTTTGCTGCTGTAACTTATCCAGCATATCTTCATATTGCAGACGCTGAACCCGCAGTTGTGCCATATCACGATCCAACTGCTGCGATTTTGGTACATCAGGTAATCTGGCGACCTGCGCACGTAATGCTTCGCCCAATGCGGTTGAAACGCCCAACCACTGGGCTTGCTCACGAATGGTGCTGAGTGCCTGCCGGACTTGCTGCGTCTGAGATACCGCCTGGCGTTGCTGCGAAGAGATAAGGTCAATGCGCTGCGCTTGCTGATTCAGTGCTTGAGACAACTCACGGTTTATCTGCAACTGCTGGATAATGGATTCAGGCAAATCACCGCCTTGCTCAGCCAGCAGTTCGGTGCGCTCCAGCGCCTGTTCTGCTGCCTGTTGACGCTGATTATTCAACGTATTACGTAAAGCCTGAAGCTGGGTATCCACCCGCTCTTGGCGCTTTTTGTACAACTCAGCCCGCAGCCGTGACAGCTCCTGCCGATTATTGGCTGAAAGCTGAGAAAGCTCTAACTCATTGGCTTTCGCTTTCCGCGCCACGGCTTCTGCCTGCAGTAACGCCAGTTGCGCCTGTGCGGCAGGGTTTGCTGGGTTACTTTGCGCCTGAAGGCGCGTGCTGATTTCGGCCAGAATGCGCCGTGCTTCTGATTGCTGTTGCGGCAGTTGGTTGAGAGACTCGCTAATCTCGCGCGCACGATCCTGCTCTTGCTGCGACAGACGGTTCAACTCCAGTAACTGGCTGCTGATTTGCAGCACTTGTTGTTCTAGCTCGGAGGTGGATAAGTTGCTGGGTACAGGCAGGGGCTTATTGCCCTCCTGCGCCAGTTCCTGGCGTAACTCGCGGGTCAGTTTGGGGAAGTCATCAATCGCTTTTTGATACTGCTGGGCACGGATGTCAGACTCTTTGGCATCCGCCAGCCAGCTTAAGGCCCCTTGCAGCGCCTGGATAATTTCTGCCTGATTAGCCATCCCTTTATTCGCTTCAGCCTGCTTTAGCTCTTGCCGGAGCTGATCTTCATTGGGCTGGGTTACCGCATGAAGCGGCAGGGAGAGCAACATGATAAATGACAGTAATACACCAGAAATCATGAATTTACTGAAGGACACGAGCTTGGCAAAAAGCCGAGAAATTATTGGGCGCACGTAAGGGTTCCTTAACATCAGCATCAGTTACGTCGTCAGCAGAAAACTAGCACGGCGGAGTGGTAGGGACGGCTTCGGCCAACACTTCACCCATGCGGGTGATAGCGCCGCTGTTTAACTGTGGCGCTAAGTACACTTTGCCTTCAGCGAACAGATTAATCACCGTAGAACCTAACTTAAAGCGGCCCATCTCTTGCCCTTTCTCCAGTACGACCGCGCCCTCAGTGCCTGTTTGAGGGTATGTCCAGCGGCGGATAACACCCTCGCGAGGTGGGGTAATGGTGCCAGCCCAGACGGTCTCTATGCTGCCAACAATAGTGGCACCGACCAAAATTTGCGCCATTGGGCCAAAATCAGTATCAAAGATACAGATCACGCGCTCATTACGGGCAAACAGATTCGGCACATTCGCTGCGGTCAATGGATTGACCGAGAACAGGTCGCCTGGCACATAAATCATTTCACGTAACACACCGTCACACGGCATATGTACGCGATGGTAGTCACTCGGGGCCAGATAGGTGGTCACAAACTGGCCATTGCGGAACTCAGCGGCCAGCATATAGTTACCTGCCAACAGAGCTTCCAGACTGTAGTTGTGGCCCTTGGCCTGCAGAATTTGCCCATCACGAATCGCGCCTAACTGGCTGATTGCGCCATCAGCCGGTTGGGCCAAGAGGTTATCTTCCGCCACTATTGGGCGCACACCTACCCGTAGCGGGCGAACAAAGAATTCGTTAAAGCTGCGATAAGCGGAGAATTCAGGGTCCTGCGCTTCTTTCATATTAACTTTGTAGTAACGGGCAAAGGCTTTGATCACCAGTTGAGTCAACCCGCCGCCCTGTTTATCGGCACCCCAGCCAGCCAAACGGGTCAGGCCCTGTTTTGGGAGCAAATATTGTAATCTGATTTTGATACTGTCTAGCACGTCGACCTCATTAGATAAGTACGCTTTTACTTGGTGTTGCCGCACTGTTAGCAGCAACACCAATTATTTTGGGTTATCGGTACTACAGGGGAGACCCGCGATTAAAACATCATTTCTCGTCGCTATCTGATGTCTTGCGAGGTTTCGCCTGCTCCATACTTTCCAGAATCCGATGATAATTATCAAAGCGCTCTTCGGCAATTTTGCCTTGTTCCACCGCTTCACGCAGCGCACAGCCAGGATCATTGGTATGGCTGCAATCACGGAATTTGCAATGACCGAGGTAATCACGGAATTCGACAAATCCTTGGGTGATTTGTTCCGGAGCTAGATGCCAGAGGCCAAATTCACGCACCCCCGGTGAATCAATCACATCGCCGCCATGCTGGAAATGATATAAGCGAGCAGCGGTAGTGGTGTGCTGGCCCAGACCGGAGTTATCCGAAACGGTATTCACCAAAATTTCGTTATCCGTTGGTGGCAACAGGGCATTTAACAGGCTGGATTTACCCACACCAGACTGACCGGCAAAGATACTGATGCGCCCAGCCAGGGCCTGCTCAAAGGCCTCCATCCCTTCACGGGTTTGGCTAGAGACTTCGAGCACGTTGTAGCCAATGCGACGGTAAATATCCATCATGCCATCAACGAATTTACGCCCATCGGCATCCAGTAAATCGATCTTATTCAGCACGATTAATGGCTCGACATCCAGTGTTTCGCAGGCCACCAGATAGCGATCGATAATATTAAGGGAAAGTTCAGGTAAGATCGCCGATACGATCACGATCTGGTTGATATTGGCGGCGATCGGTTTCACGCCATCATAAAGATCAGGGCGCGTCAGAACCGAGGTCCGTTCATGCACGGCTTCGACAATACCTTTAACCCGCACACCTTCCTGCGCTTGCAGACCGGGGCGCCAGACCACACGGTCACCGGTCACTAGTGACTTGATGGTGCGGCGGATATTACAACGGTGCTGAACGCCATCGGCGGCTTCAACATCGGCATGCTGACCGAAACGGCTGATTACGATACCTTCTTGCGCATCGCCAAGCTGAGAGTCATCTAACTCAGGTTTTCTATCAGTGCGTAGTCGGCGCTGATGGTTCGCCTGCACACGGCGTTGTTGACCTTTGGACAGTTTATTCTTACTCACTGTGCCTCACTTGATTTCGCATATATCGCTGGTTGCGACCAAAAGGGCTATGATACACATAATTTTATCAATTAACCCTTTGTTCGGTCGACTCACCCGTTAACAGGCAGGAAATAAAATGGCAGAGAACCAAAATAATTTGATCTGGATTGATCTGGAAATGACTGGCCTTGATCCTGAACGAGATCGGATCATCGAGATCGCAACCCTGGTCACCGATGCTAATCTTAATATCTTGGCAGAAGGCCCGGTGCTGGCGGTTCATCAAACGGATGGGCAGCTTGGGCTAATGGATGAGTGGAATGTACGTACTCACACTGGCAGTGGTTTGGTTGAGCGGGTTAAAGCCAGCCCATTCAGTGACCATGATGCTGAGCTGCAAACCATTGAATTCCTGAAGCAGTGGGTACCGGCAGGTGTTTCACCGATTTGTGGCAACAGCGTGGGTCAAGACCGCCGCTTCCTGTTCCGCTACATGCCGGAGCTTGAAGCCTATTTCCATTACCGCTATCTGGATGTCAGCACGTTAAAAGAGTTGGCGCGCCGCTGGAAACCTGAAATTCTGGCTGGTTTTAAGAAGCAGAACACCCATCAAGCACTGGATGACATTCGTGAGTCGGTGGCAGAACTGGCCTACTATCGCGAGCACTTTATCCAATCTTAATTAACCGGTGCTGGTAAAAACATCACATTGCTGTTTTAATCAGCACTTAAACTAAAAAATGATTTTTTTGCTTTCAGGGGCTTGCGGCAAAACGGATTTCTCGTATAATGCGCACCCCGTACCGATGAAGAATTCGCAAGCCTGCGCAGACAGATTCAGTATCGAAAATATAGTATCCCGAGCGGGAATAGCTCAGTTGGTAGAGCACGACCTTGCCAAGGTCGGGGTCGCGAGTTCGAGTCTCGTTTCCCGCTCCAATTTCTTTCAGTAATGAAGAAATGGGTAGTAACAGAGAAGCAGTGCAGTAGAAAGAAATAAAAGTGATGCGGGAATAGCTCAGTTGGTAGAGCACGACCTTGCCAAGGTCGGGGTCGCGAGTTCGAGTCTCGTTTCCCGCTCCAAATTTTTCTCTCTCTTAGTGCCGTTTTTCTTAAAGTAAATGTCAAATGCTGTCATAACAGCAGGGTGCAAAAGCATCTCAATGCGGGAATAGCTCAGTTGGTAGAGCACGACCTTGCCAAGGTCGGGGTCGCGAGTTCGAGTCTCGTTTCCCGCTCCAAAATTTTTATTCAATCTTAAATTAATTATCCACAGCCATGTCATGCGCTGCACCGTGCTCTACACACAATGTATTAACTTCTTCAACAGAGTTATCCACAATTTCTGTTCTTTTTATATCCAGCTTATAATTTAAGCGATTCTATTTCCTGTTTTCTATCTATTTGATTTAGCTGAACATATTTTTATATGAAAACGTTATGCCGATCACTTGTGCTTTTTTTTGCGCTTGATTGCCAAGGTGTTTTTATTTTTATGCACAGGAAAAGTCCGAGCTTATTTATTACAGAAATAATAAAAAAACAGCAATACCTAACCGTACTTAGTTTCAGGTTATTAAGGGGGATCAGGCGTCGCGTGGCAGGCCTTTTTCAATGGCCCTCACCAGCCGTTTTTTCTGTGGTAATTGAAGATCCACAATCAGTGTAGACCGTTTTTTCAATTGTTGTGATATTGCCCAATCAATATGTTCATCTAGCATCGGGTGTATACCTCGGCGCGCCTCCAGTGCCAACACAATAGTGTCGAGATAGGGCGCATTCCCCAGCGCGACCGCTATATTACGTAACCAGCGCAAGTGACCAATACGCCGGATGGCAGAACCTTCCGTTACCCGCAAAAATTTCTCTTCATTCCAGGCAAATAAATCCAGTAACTTTGGCGTATGCAGCACGGCACGCGGGCTAAAATCTTCTTCATCAGTTAATTGGGAGAAGCGGTTCCAAGGGCAGATCAACTGGCAATCATCACAGCCATAAATACGATTGCCCATCAGTGGACGAAACTCTTCAGGTATCGCCCCTTCCAACTCAATGGTCAGATAAGAGATACAGCGGCGCGCATCAACGGTGTAGGGAGCAACGATAGCCCCTGTCGGGCAGGTAGTCATGCAGGCGACACAGCGGCCACATTGCTCTTCTTGCGGCTTATCGACGGGTAGCGGCAGATCAATTAGCAACTCGCCGAGGAAGAACCAGGAGCCAGCATCACGATTTAAAATTAGTGAGTGCTTACCAACCCAGCCAATCCCCGCTTTGGCTGCCAGTGAGCGCTCCATTATCGGAGCGGAATCGACAAACGGACGGAAATTTATCGCTTGCTGCTCAAGGCAATAGCTCTGGATCTGGTCACCCAATTTTTTTAGCCGTTGGCGCAATAATTTATGGTAGTCACGGCCTAATGCGTAACGGCTCACATAACCTAACGATGAATCTTTCAATGTGCTGGCAAATGCCGCCTTGGCAGGCAGATAATTCATTCGCACGCTGATCACCCGTAATGTCCCTGGCAATAGCTCATGAGGCCGGGCGCGCAACATTCCATGGCGGGCCATCCAAGCCATTTCGCCATGATATTGTTTATCAAGCCATGCCTGCAAACGCGGCTCTTCCGCAGACAAATCAGTATCGCAAATACCAACTTGCTGGAAACCTAGCGATTGCCCCCATTGCTTGATATGTTGGGCTAGTTGATTCAAATCGAGGGGGTGTGCCATGACGGACCATAGTAAGAAACAAATCGGGGTTAGTTTACCACACTCTGTTTTTTCTGCGGACTGGGTGCGTCAGAATGAGGCTATCGCCGCCGCACACCTCTCCCTGAGCCTATTTGATCTGATGGTCAGAGCCGGTGATGCGGCGTTTCAACTGGCGCGTAAACAGTACCCAGCCGCACGTCATTGGCTAATTTTATGTGGTCATGGTAATAACGGCGGCGATGGTTATATTGTGGCTAGCCGCGCATTAGCGGCGGGTTTGAATGTGACACTCATCGCCTGTCCGGGCAATCGTCCACTGCCCGCCGAGGCGCATCAGGCACAATCCCAGTGGCTAGCGGCAGGGGGTGTTATTAACCCTCCTGATGCATCATGGCCGCCACATATCGATTTGATTATCGATGGTCTGTTGGGCATTGGCCTACGCGCTGCGCCGCAAGGCGTTTATGCGACTCTTATTGATACCGCAAACCGCCATCGGGCGGCGAAGATTGCCTTGGATATTCCTTCAGGACTCAGCGCCGATAGCGGCGCCGCCCCCGGTTCAGTCATTCGTGCGGACCACACCCTGACCTTTGTTGCGCTAAAACCCGGCTTGCTCACCGGGCAGGCCCGTGATTGGGTGGGGCATTTACACTGCAATGATTTGGGATTGGCGCAATGGCTCGCCGCGCAACCGGTGCAAATTGAGCGTTTGACCGCTGAGCATCTGCCGCAATGGCTCAAACCGCGCCGCCCCTGCGCCCATAAAGGGGAGCATGGGCGACTGTTATTGGTCGGTGGTGATAAAGGCCTGGGAGGCGCGATTCGGATGGCGGGTGAAGCTGCCCTGCGTAGCGGTGCTGGGCTAGTGCGAGTACTCACTCACATTGAACATGTGGCGCCGATTCTGGCCGCTCGCCCTGAGCTGATGGTGCAGGAATTAACCGATGAAGCCCTCAAGCAAAGTATTCGCTGGGCCGATGTGTTGGTCGTCGGGCCGGGGTTGGGGCAATCTGACTGGGGCAAGAATGCGCTGAATTTATTGCAACAAAGTGATAAACCAACATTATGGGACGCAGATGCGCTCAACTTACTGGCATTAAATCCGCTGAAGCGTCAGAATCGGGTATTGACCCCTCATCCTGGGGAAGCTGCCCGTCTGCTTGGTTGCCGCATCGCTGATATTGAGAGTGACCGCTTACTTTCCGCCCGTAACATCGTTAAACAATATGGTGGTGTGGTGGTATTGAAAGGGGCTGGTACTCTGATTGCCAGTGAACAGGGCGAGATGGCGATTGCTGATGTTGGTAATGCGGGTATGGCCTCCGGTGGTATGGGGGATATTCTGTCCGGCATTATTGGTAGTTTGATAGCACAAAAGCTGGTGCTGTATGATGCTGCCTGCGCGGGTTGTGTTGTGCATGGCGTTGCCGCAGACAAACTGGCTGAAGTTCAAGGCACCCGGGGTTTACTGGCCACAGATTTGCTGTCAGTTATTCCGAAGTACGTTAATCCTGAGTTAGCAAGATAGATATCACAGAATGAAAGAACTCGTTTTACCTTTGCCTGATGAGGCAGCGACCGTTGCATTAGGGGCCACTTTGGCCCATGCCTTCAATGGTGCCAGCGTTATTTATCTCTTCGGCGATCTGGGAGCCGGAAAAACGACTTTTAGCCGTGGCTTCCTTCAGGCCCTTGGCCACCTTGGGCATGTTAAAAGCCCCACTTATACCTTAGTTGAACCTTATGCGCTGACTCCAAGGCCCGTTTACCATTTTGATCTCTATCGTCTGGCTGACCCTGAAGAGCTGGAGTTTATGGGGATTCGCGACTATTTCGATAAACAGGCAATTTGTCTGGTGGAGTGGCCGCAGCAAGGGGCTGGGTTCCTGCCTCAGGCGGATGTTGAGCTGCATTTGGCTTATCAGGACGAGGGGCGTGAAGCTCGTCTGATAGCGATTTCTGATGCGGGTGCGGATGTATTGCGCCGTTTAGCTGCTGTGCAAGGATAATTTGATAATGATGCATGGCTTAACAAAATTTATTAGCCGGTCGCGGCTTAACCGCGGGAAACGCGCATTGGCCGCGGCAGTGCTAGTTGTGCTGGGGTTATTGACCCTGCCTTCAGCATTCGCGATGAAACTAACAGATATTAAGGTCAATAATGGCCCAACTGAGAGCAGGGTTACGCTCAGTTTTGATGGCAAACCGATCTACGCCTTTTTCTCTTTAAGCGGGCCAGAACGTGTGGTGTTGGATGTCCGCCAAAGCGGCAATCTTTCCGGCTTACCGCTTGAGTTTAGTGGGCAGAATCTGCTGAAAAGGATTCGATCCAGTACCCCGAAAGATGAGCAAAGCACCCGCCTGGTACTGGAACTGACGCAAAAAGTGAAAACTCGCGCCGTTACTCAGCAGTCGGGCAATAATTACACGGTTGTCATCACCATGACGGCCACGGATAGCGCCCCCACACGTCAGCCGCAGGTCTTGAGCCAGACCAATACACCTAGCCCTAATGCGGGGCGATTGACGTCACAGGCGACGAATTCGACTCCCCCTCCACGGATAACTAATTCCAACACCACTTCAGTGGCGAAAAATCCGTTTAATAATAAGCCGACGGTGGTGGTGAGCAGCGAAAGCACAACCACGAATACTGCCCGCCCAATTAAAACCGCCCGTGTCGCAAGCAGTGATCGTGTGGTGGTGGCTATTGATGCGGGGCACGGGGGGCAGGACCCCGGCGCTATTGGGCAAAATGGTCTGAAAGAGAAAAATGTCACTATTGCCATCTCCCGCCGGCTGGAAGCGCTGCTTAACAGCGACCCGATGTTTAAACCGGTTTTGACCCGCAATGGCGACTACTTTATTTCGGTGATGGGCCGCTCTGACGTGGCGCGGAAACAGAGCGCTAACGTGCTGGTTTCCATCCATGCCGATGCAGCACCTAACCGCAGTGCCACCGGGGCTTCGGTCTGGGTGCTCTCTAACCGTCGCGCCAACAGTGAGATGGGGAGCTGGCTAGAGCAGCATGAGAAACAGTCCGAGCTGCTGGGTGGCGCAGGTGATGTGTTAGCCAATACCGCATCTGACCCCTATTTGAGTCAAGCGGTGCTGGATCTGCAATTTGGGCACTCCCAGCGGGTGGGGTATGACGTCGCCACCAAAGTGCTGCGCGAGCTGCAAACCATTGGCGATATTCATAAAAGTCGCCCTGAGCATGCAAGTCTTGGGGTGCTACGTTCACCGGATATTCCGTCGTTGTTAGTGGAAACCGGCTTTATCAGTAATAGCACGGAGGAGCGGCTGCTTGGCAGTAGCGCGTATCAGGAGAAGATTGCGCAAGCCATTTATAAAGGCTTGCGTAGTTATTTCCTCGCGCATCCGCTACAAGCCGACCCAAAGGTCGAAAACCGTCCGCTAATAGAAACAGCGGCGGTTGATTCATCTTCACAACGCTCAAGTGTTAATCAGCCGGATCCCGTCATCAGTAATGCGCAAAGCGGCAGGGTATCTGCCGCTAAACCGGTTGCGACGGGTAAAAGCCAGATCCATAAAGTGCAGCGTGGCGAAACTTTATCCGGCATTGCCAGTCAATATGGTGTCAGTATGGCGCTGTTGCGGCAGAGTAATACGCTGAAAAATGATGTGGTCTGGGTCGGGCAGCGGTTGAAAGTTCCCGCCTCTGGCAGTGCGGTAGTGGCAGTCACGCCAAAAGCCACCGCGTCAGCTAAAGCGAAGCCGAGTAAAAGTCAGCCGGTTAAGCATCAGGTAAAACGTGGCGATACGCTGTCCGCCATTGCCGCCCGATACGGTGTGTCGATGAGCGAGATTGAGCGGGCGAATAAGATAAAGTCAGGCAACGTCCAACTTGGGCAGACCCTCACGATCCCACAGTCATAAGCGAAAGGAACTGCTATGCCGATTCAGATTCTACCTCCACAGCTCGCTAACCAAATTGCCGCAGGTGAAGTGGTAGAGCGGCCTGCATCGGTAGTGAAAGAGTTGGTAGAGAACAGTCTGGATGCGGGGGCGACGCGGATTGATATTGATATTGAGCGCGGTGGGGTGAAACTCATTCGCATCCGTGATAACGGCTGTGGGATTAACAAAGAGGACTTGGCGCTTGCATTGGCGCGCCATGCCACCAGTAAAATAAGCTCGCTGGAGGATCTGGAGGCCATCCTCAGTATGGGCTTTCGCGGTGAAGCACTGGCCAGCATTAGCTCAGTCTCCCGCCTAATTCTGACGTCACGGACTGCCGAGCAAAATGAAGCCTGGCAGGCTTACGCAGAGGGTCGCGATATGGCGGTGACCATCAAACCTGCCGCGCATCCGGTGGGTAGCACCCTTGAAGTGTTGGATCTGTTTTACAATACGCCCGCCCGCCGCAAATTTATGCGCACCGAAAAAACCGAGTTTGGTCACATTGATGAAGTGGTGCGGCGCATTGCGTTGGCGCGCTTTGATGTGGCTATCAATTTGAGTCATAACGGTAAATTAATGCGCCAGTACCGCGCGGCCACTGATCCTTCGCACCATGAGCGCCGCCTGGCGAGTATCTGTGGCCCGGCGTTTTTGCAGCATGCACTGGCAGTCTCTTGGCAGCATGGTGATTTAACCATCCGTGGTTGGGTGGCGGACCCAGCGGCGAGCCGCACCCTAGGTGAAATGCAGTATTGTTACGTAAACAACCGCATGATGCGCGACCGGCTGATCAACCATGCTATCCGTCAGGCCTATCAGGATTTACTCAAGGACGACCAGCAGCCAGCTTATGTTTTGTATCTGGATATTGACCCCCATCAGGTGGATGTCAACGTGCATCCGGCTAAACATGAGGTGCGCTTCCATCAGGCGCGTCTGGTGCATGACTTTATCTATCAAGCCGTGACGACGGTTTTACAACAAACCGCGACCCCAATTTTGAACGTCAATGACGATGGCGAAGAGATAGAAGCACCACGTTGGCAGCCAGAAAACCGCGTGGCGGCAGGGGTGAATAAATATGCGCAACCGGAACCGACGCAAGCCCATCCAGCAGAGCGAAGAGCGCCCCCTGAACGGGTATCACCGGTACGTGAACAGGCGGCCCCGGGTTATAGCGCCGGCCAGCCTTACCAAAAACAGCAAGGTGAGTTATATCGGCAACTGGTGCAACCGGCTGCGGTGACTCATCCAGCAGAGCCGCGCACACCGGCAGTTGCGCCACCGTTACCACCACTACCACGCCAAACCTCCGCTGACGCCCCTCTTCAGGGCGATCATTACAGTTTTGGTCGGGTGTTAACGGTATTGCCACCTTGCTATGCTCTGATTGAATATAAGCAAGGGGTAGCATTATTGGCACTGAAGGTGGCCGAACGTTGGCTAAAACAAGCTCAGTTGAATCCGCCCCCTGAGGGGCTGCGCCCTCAGCCGTTACTCATCCCATTAAAACTGACATTAGATAAAATTGAGGCCGCTGCCTGTCAGCGCCATCAGGCGTTGTTGGTGACGATGGGGATAGAGCTGGCTGTCGAACAGGGAAGAGCGACCTTACGTGCAGTATCTTTACCATTACGCCAACAAAATTTACAAAAACTGATACCGGAACTGTTAGGCTATCTGTCGCAGCATGAAGAGATATCGCCAGATGCTTTGGCCACATGGCTTGCCCGCCACCTTGGCAGTGAACATGAGGTATGGAATGTGTCTCAAGCGATACAGTTATTGACGGACGTTGAGCGTCTTTGTCCGCAGTTGGTGCAATCACCCCCTGCCGGGCTATTACAACCTATTGATATAAAGGCTGCATTGGCAACCCTGACTCATGAATGATATTGAAAATAGAGACCGTCCACCGGCAATCTTTGTTATGGGGCCTACCGCTTCAGGTAAAACAGCGCTCTCAATTGCGCTGAGACAGCGGCTACCTGTGGAGTTAATCAGCGTCGACTCTGCCCTGATCTATCGTGGCATGGATATCGGCACGGCTAAGCCCAGTGCCGAAGAGCTGGCGTTAGCGCCACATCGCCTGATTGATATCCGTGACCCGGCCGAATCCTACTCAGCCGCTGATTTCCGTAAAGATGCACTCCAAGAGATGGCCGACATTACCGCCGCCGGGCGAATTCCGCTGCTGGTGGGGGGGACGATGTTGTACTTTAAAGCGCTATTGGAGGGGTTATCGCCGTTACCCTCTGCTGATCCGCAAATACGCCAGCGTATTGAAGAGCAGGCCGCGGAACTAGGTTGGGAAGCATTGCACCAGCAATTGGCTGATATCGATCCTGTCTCGGCGGCGCGAATTCATCCTAATGATCCCCAACGGCTCTCTAGAGCACTGGAAGTTTTTTTTATTTCAGGTAAAACTTTAACGGAACTGACTAAAATTTCGGGTGAATCCTTACCTTATCGGGTTCACCAATTTGCGATTGCGCCTGTTAGCCGGGAGCTTCTGCACCAGCGGATTGAATTACGTTTTCATCAGATGTTGGAGGCAGGGTTTGAAGCAGAGGCTAGGGCGCTTTTTGACCGCGGTGACTTGCATACGGATTTGCCTGCCATTCGTTGTGTGGGATACCGGCAGATGTGGTCTTATCTGTCCGGTGAGATTGATTACAACGAAATGGTTTACCGCGGAGTTTGTGCGACACGTCAACTGGCAAAGCGCCAAATAACCTGGTTGCGGGGCTGGAGTTCAGTTCAGTGGCTCGACAGTGATAAGCCGGGAGAGGCTTTAGACTCTGTAATACAGGTTGTTAGTGCATAGGTTGAATGATTGTGTACAATTGATTAGTACTCAACGCGCGGATTTTTTTTACGCAGTTTATTTTTGAGCCGATAGGTTCTTAGTTAAAAACAACAAGCAAATAAGGAAAACATAGAATGGCTAAGGGGCAATCTTTGCAAGATCCGTTCCTGAACGCATTGCGTCGTGAACGTGTTCCGGTTTCTATTTATTTAGTGAATGGCATTAAACTGCAGGGCCAAGTTGAGTCTTTTGATCAGTTTGTCATTCTGTTAAAAAACACAGTCAGCCAGATGGTTTATAAACATGCCATCTCTACTGTAGTGCCTTCCCGCCCGGTTTCGCATCACAGCAATAGTCCGAGTGGTAGCACCAATAATTATCATGGTAGTAATCCGTCTGCGCCGCAACAGCCGCAGCAGGATAGCGATGACGCTGAATAAAGCGCATTGTTGGTCGACCATGACGGAGAACATAAGCAACGGATTCGGGCTTATGTTCTCCGCACTAGCGGTTTTGATCCGTTTGAGAGGTTGCACGTTTGTTTGACCGCTATGAAGCCGGTGAGCAGGCCGTACTGGTCCATATCTATTTCTCGCAAGACAAAAACTCAGAAGATCTGCGTGAATTCGAAGCGTTGGTATCTTCTGCGGGCGTAGAGGCTTTGCAAATTGTGACAGGTAGTCGCAAAGCACCACACCCTAAGTACTTTGTTGGCGAAGGAAAGGCCGTAGAAATTGCTGACGCGGTGAAAGCCAGTGGCGCGTCTGTTGTCCTGTTTGATCATGCTCTATCCGCAGCGCAAGAGCGAAATCTTGAGCGATTGTGTGAGTGTCGAGTCATTGATCGTACTGGACTAATTTTAGATATTTTTGCCCAACGGGCCCGTACCCACGAAGGTAAATTACAGGTCGAGTTAGCGCAATTGCGTCATATCGCGACCCGTTTGGTTCGTGGCTGGACGCATCTTGAGCGTCAAAAGGGGGGGATTGGCCTAAGAGGGCCAGGTGAAACCCAGTTGGAGACTGACCGCCGTCTATTACGCGACCGTATCACTTTGATTTTAAGTCGTTTAGAGCGTGTGGCCAAGCAGCGTGAGCAAGGGCGGCGTGCGCGTACCCGTGCTGATATTCCGACAGTATCCTTGGTGGGATATACCAACGCCGGTAAATCCAGCCTGTTTAACAAAATTACGGCAGCTGATGTTTATGCGGCTGACCAACTATTTGCCACGCTGGATCCAACATTACGCCGTATTAATGTGGCTGATGTGGGTGATACAGTATTGGCGGATACGGTAGGTTTTATCCGGCATCTGCCGCACGATCTGGTTGCTGCTTTTAAAGCGACATTACAAGAAACGCGGCAGGCTTCATTACTGTTACACATTATCGATGCAGCAGATCCTCGGGTAACTGAGAATATGGCCGCCGTCGATGCTGTTTTGGCAGAAATAGAGGCCGATGAAATACCTACATTATTAGTAATGAATAAAATTGATTTGTTGGATGATTTTGTCCCGCGAATTGATCGCAACGAAGACAATCTGCCAGTCAGAGTTTGGCTTTCAGCTCAAACCGGCGCAGGGATCCCGTTGCTCTTTCAAGCGTTGACGGAGCGCCTTTCAGGTGAGATCGCACACTATGAATTGCGTTTGCCGCCTCAGGCAGGTCGTCTACGTAGCCGTTTTTACCAGCTTCAGGCAATTGAAAAAGAGTGGATAGATGAGGACGGGAACGTCGGTATGGTGGTAAGAATGCCTATCGTGGATTGGCGTCGTCTCTGTAAACAAGAACAAGAATTGATCAGTTATATTCAAACTCATTGATTATCAGATCTTTCTTGTGAAATTAAGAGCCAGCGTCTTTGGCATGTGCTCTTGGCCTGAAGAAAACCAATCATAGAAGAATGGAGCTAAAACATGGCGTGGAATCAGCCCGGTAATAACGGACAGGACCGCGATCCGTGGGGGAGCAGCAATAATAATGGCGGCAACTCTGGCGGAAATAACAATAATAAAGGTGGCCGTGACCAAGGGCCGCCTGATCTGGATGATATCTTCCGTAAACTGAGCAAAAAACTGAGTAGTCTCGGTGGCAAAGGTGGCGGAAGCGGTAATGGCAACAACGGCGCGACACAAGGCCCCGGTTTCAGTGGCCGTATTGTGGGTATCGCGGTAGTTGCGGTTGTGGTTATCTGGGCGGCCAGTGGTTTCTATACAATTAAAGAAGCCGAGCGCGGTGTTGTGACTCGCTTGGGTAAATTAAGCCACATCGTGCAGCCTGGTTTGAACTGGAAACCGACCTTTATCGATGAAGTGACCCCAGTTAACGTTGAGTCAGTACGTGAATTGGCCGCTTCTGGCGTCATGCTGACCTCCGATGAGAACGTGGTTCGCATCGAGATGAACGTACAGTATCGCGTGACTGACCCGGCCGCTTATCTGTTTAGCGTGACGAATCCGGATGATAGTCTGCGTCAGGCAACAGACAGCGCAGTGCGTGGTGTTATTGGTAAATACACCATGGACAAAATTCTCACCGAAGGCCGTACCATTGTTCGTAGCGATACTCAGCGTGTACTGGAAGAGACTATTCGTCCGTACAACATGGGTATAACGCTGCTGGACGTTAACTTCCAGGCTGCACGTCCGCCGGAAGAAGTTAAAGCGGCATTTGATGATGCAATTGCCGCCCGTGAAAACGAACAGCAATATATTCGTGAAGCGGAGGCCTACACCAACGAAGTCCAGCCACGTGCTAATGGTCAGGCGCAGCGTCTGTTAGAAGATGCTCGTGCTTATGCCGCACGTAAGGTGTTGGAAGCGCAAGGTGAGGTAGCTGGTTTTGCCAAGTTGCTGCCTGAGTATAAGGCTGCACCAGAAATTACCCGTGAGCGTCTATATATAGAAACCATGGAGAAGGTTCTGGGCAAAACTCGCAAAGTGCTGGCTAATGATAAAGGCAACAGTCTGATGGTGCTGCCATTGGATCAAATGCTGCGCGGTCAAGGCGCAGATAAAGCGGATGGCAACAAAGACACCAGCCTGCTTCGTTTGAATCCGCCTTCCTCTGCTAATAGCAGCCAAGAGTCTGGTGCAAGTAATTCAAGCTCAACCAGTGGCTCTATCATGGATCAGCGCCGAGCGAATGCTCAGCGTGATACTTCCACTCGCGTAGGGAGAGAATAACCAATGCGTAAGTCTATTTTACTTATCGTCGTTGTGGTGTTAGTCGCACTCTACGCTTCGCTGTTTGTGGTGCAAGAAGGTCAGCGCGGGATCGTGCTGCGCTTTGGTAAGGTATTGCGTGATAGTGATAACAAGCCGCTGGTGTATGCACCGGGCCTGCACTTCAAGATACCATTTATCGAAACAGTGAAGACGTTGGATGCTCGTATTCAGACCATGGATAACCAGGCTGACCGTTTCGTGACTAACGAAAAGAAAGACCTGATTGTTGACTCCTACCTGAAATGGCGTATCAGTGATTTCAGCCGTTACTATCTGGCCACCGGTGGTGGTGATGTGTCTCAGGCTGAAGTGCTGTTGAAACGTAAATTCAGTGACCGTTTGCGTTCTGAAATTGGTCGCCTGAATGTCCGCGACATCGTAACTGACTCACGCGGTCGTCTGACTTCAGATGTGCGTGATGCGCTGAATACCGGTAGTGTTGATGATGAAGCTGTCACCACTGAAGCGGATGATGCGATTGCTTCGGCTGCGGCCCGTGTTGAACAGGAAACCCGTGGCAAACAGCCAGCGGTTAACCCGAACAGTATGGCGGCACTGGGTATCGAAGTGGTTGACGTGCGAATCAAGCAAATCAACTTACCGGCTGAAGTCTCTGATGCAATCTTCCAGCGTATGCGTGCTGAACGTGAGGCGGTAGCCCGTCGTCACCGTTCACAAGGTCAGGAAGAAGCCGAGAAGTTGCGTGCAACAGCTGACTATGAAGTGACCCGTACGCTGGCAGAAGCAGAACGTCAGGCGCGTATTACTCGCGGCGGCGGTGATGCAGAAGCGGCTCGTCTGTTTGCTGATGCATTCAGCAAAGATCCAGACTTCTATGCCTTCATCCGTAGCTTGCGCGCGTATGAAAACAGCTTCAACAGCGGCAATGATGTGATGGTGCTTAGCCCGGACAGTGATTTCTTCCGCTACATGAGATCCCCGGATAACTCCAGTAAACGTCCATAACGGCTGTCGTTACAGCGCGTTTTGACCGAAACAGTAAGGCCCGTTCACGCGGGCCTTTTCTATTTGAGCCATTTTTATCTTTTGAGACAGATGATGAATTCAACCATTTTGTTAGCATTGGCGCTGGTTTTGGTGCTGGAAGGACTAGGCCCGATGCTTTATCCGAAAGCATGGCGCAAAATGATCCAGGTGATGACTCAATTACCTGATGCCACTTTACGCCGTTTTGGTGGAGGATTAGTGGTTGCGGGCGTTGTTATCTACTACATGTTGCGTAGCCGCATGGGTGGCTAAATGTAAGCACAAAAATTGTTCAGTTATGTGTTAAAAAGTACTGAAAGCCGCGGTATGAGATGTTAGAATCCTTTTTTAAGCAACCTGGTGATTTTTGAGATGGGTAAGAACGTCGTCGTACTGGGCACCCAATGGGGTGACGAAGGTAAGGGCAAGGTCGTTGACCTGCTGACTGAACGGGCTAAATATGTTGTGCGCTATCAAGGTGGTCACAACGCTGGCCATACTTTGGTTATCAACGGTGAGAAAACCGTTCTTCATTTAATTCCCTCAGGTATTCTGCGTGAAAACGTAACCAGCATCATCGGCAACGGTGTAGTACTGGCGCCTGACGCTTTAATGAAAGAGATGACAGAACTTGAAGCGCGCGGTGTGCCTGTACGTGAGCGACTGTTACTCTCCGAAGCATGCCCATTAATCCTGCCTTATCATGTGGCTCTGGATAATGCGCGTGAAAAAGCACGTGGTGCAAAAGCTATCGGTACTACCGGTCGTGGTATCGGCCCCGCCTATGAAGATAAAGTTGCCCGCCGCGGCCTGCGTGTAGGTGATTTGTTCAACAAAGAGACCTTCGCTATCAAGCTGAAAGAAATTGTGGATTACCACAACTTCCAGTTGGTGCATTACTACAAAGTAGACGCGGTAGACTACCAAACTGTGCTGGATGATGTATTGGCTATCGCCGATATTCTGACCGCCATGGTCGTTGACGTCTCTGAATTGCTAGATAGTGCCCGCAAGCGTGGCGATTTCATGATGTTCGAAGGCGCACAAGGCACCTTGCTGGACATCGACCACGGTACTTATCCGTACGTGACCTCATCTAACACCACTGCTGGTGGCGTAGCGACAGGTTCTGGCCTGGGTCCACGTTATGTTGATTATGTGCTGGGTATCGTTAAAGCTTACTCTACTCGTGTCGGTGCAGGTCCATTCCCGACTGAGCTGAACGACGAAACAGGCGAATTCCTGCGTAAGCAAGGTAACGAATATGGCGCGACCACGGGTCGTAGTCGTCGTACTGGCTGGTTGGATATCGTTGCTGTGCGCCGTGCTGTGCAGATCAACTCCTTGTCTGGCTTCTGCATGACCAAACTGGACGTGCTGGATGGCCTGAAAGAAGTGAAGCTCTGTGTTGGCTACCGCATGCCAGATGGCCGCGAAGTGGATACGACCCCGCTGGCAGCTGAAGGCTGGGAAGGTATTGAGCCAATCTATGAAACCATGCCAGGCTGGTCAGAAACCACCTTTGGTGTGAAAGAACACAGCAAGTTGCCACAGGCAGCCCTAAACTACATCGCACGTGTAGAAGCGCTGACAGGCGTTCCGGTTGATATCATCTCTACCGGGCCTGATCGTGACGAAACCATGATCTTGCGCGACCCATTTGATGCATAATTTATGATTAATTGGCTTATCGCCAAAAATCAGCATTCAGATGTGCGTGTTTGAAGTAATAGCCGGGCTTGCGTCCGGCTTTATTGTTTATCCCCCTCTTGCATTTGCTGCTTGCCGGCAACACCAATGAGTTTGGGTATAAAATCTATGCTGAAATTGCCTCCAATATGCCGTTTTACATCAAAAAAACCACCCGTCACCTAAATGATTAGTCGCAAGCTTTATGGCTGGTTTATCATCCAAAGTATAAGTTTTCTAAATAGCACCTAGAATCACACTTATGACCGATCAACAATGTGTCATCTTAGATGGGTTTAAGCCGGGTAAACTGATACTCAGGGGTATACGTGCAGTTAACAAGTTTTACTGATTATGGTTTGCGGGCGCTTACTTATATGGCCTCGCTACCTGAAGGCCAAATGACTAACATTACTCAGGTAACTGAGGTCTATGGCGTGTCTCGCAATCATATGGTTAAAATAATCAATCAGTTGAGCCGTGTCGGGTTGGTAACGGCGGTGCGGGGTAAAAACGGTGGAATACGGTTGGGAAAACCTGCCGAACAGATTCGAATTGGTGATGTTGTGCGCCAGCTTGAGCCACTCTCTTTGGTAAATTGCAGTAGCGATTTTTGCCACATAACACCCGCTTGCCGTCTGAAACAAGTGCTTAATCAGGCGGTACAGAGTTTCCTTAACGAGCTGGATAACTATACTTTGGCTGACATGGTCCAAGATAATACCCCGCTCTATAAGCTATTACTTGTTGAATAGTTTTTATAATAAAACATGTGTATGCCCAATAAATTTGCAAGGTGCAGCCAACCCCCTGCAACTTTAAGTCTAAAGGGGATACAACCTGCTGCTGACAACGGAGGAGCCGCAATGTCACAAGATCCATTCTTGGAACGAGAAGCAGAGAAATATGAGTCACCAATCCCTAGCCGGGAATTCATTTTGGCTCATCTCGCAAAGCGCGAAACACCTGCCAGCCGTGAAGAGCTGGCCAACGAACTTAATCTCAGCGGCGAAGAGGCTTTAGAGGCTCTGCGTCGCCGCCTGCGCGCGATGGAGCGTGATGGGCAGTTAATCTTCACCCGTCGCCAGTGCTACGCCTTGCCGGAGCGCCTGGATTTATTACGCGGCACTGTTATTGGTCACCGTGATGGTTTCGGTTTTTTACGGGTTGAAGGCAGCAAAGACGATCTCTATCTCTCTGCGGAGCAGATGAAAACCGCAATTCATGGCGATGTGGTATTGGCCCAAGCCGTTGGCGCTGATCGCAAAGGCCGCCGTGAAGCGCGTATCGTGCGGGTACTGGTGCCGAAAACCAGCCAAATCGTTGGTCGCTACTTTACCGATGCGGGCACGGGCTTTGTTGTACCTGATGATGGTCGTTTGAGTTTCGATATTCTGATCCCGCCAGAGGCTATCAACGGCGCACGCATGGGCTATATGGTGGTGGTCGAGTTGACCCAACGCCCAACTCGTCGTACCAAAGCAGTAGGTAAGATTGTTGAAGTTCTTGGCGAGAACATGGGCACCAGCATGGCGGTGGATATCGCGCTGCGCACCCATGAGATCCCGCACACTTGGCCGCCTCAGGTGGAAAAACAGGTCGCAGACCTGAAAGAACAAGTGCCGGAAGAGGCGAAAAAAGGGCGGGTGGATTTACGCAACCTGCCATTGGTCACCATTGATGGCGAAGATGCCCGTGACTTTGATGACGCCGTGTATTGCGAGAAAAAACGTGGCGGCGGCTGGCGTTTATGGGTTGCTATTGCGGATGTCAGCTACTATGTGCGCCCACGCACAGCACTGGATGATGAAGCCCGTAGCCGTGGTAACTCAGTCTACTTCCCGTCGCAAGTGGTTCCAATGCTGCCGGAAGTGCTGTCAAACGGCCTTTGCTCTCTGAATCCGCAGGTCGATCGCCTGTGTATGGTGTGCGAGATGACCATCTCCTCACAGGGTAAGCTTTCGTCTTATAAGTTCTACGAAGCGGTAATGAGCTCCCATGCGCGTCTGACCTATACCAAAGTGTGGCGCATTATTGATGGTGAAGAGTCACTGCGTGAGCAATATAAGCCGCTGGTGCCGCACCTGTTAGAACTGCATACCATGTACAAGGCGATGGATCAGGCCCGTGCCGAACGTGGCGGTATTGCGTTCGAAACCGAAGAAGCCAAGTTTATTTTCAACGCCGACCGACGCATTGAACGCATCGAGTCGACCGTGCGTAATGACGCGCATAAACTGATTGAAGAGTGCATGATTTCGGCGAATATCGCCGCCGCGCGTTTTGTGGAAAAACATAACGAGCCGGCCCTGTTCCGTGTGCATGACCGCCCAAGTGACGACCATATCTCAGCGCTGCGTAGCGTGCTCAATGAGCTGGGTCTGACACTCGGTGGTGGCCTGAAACCTGAGCCGAAAGACTATGCGGTGCTGATGGATGAAGTCGCTGATCGTCCGGATCATGAGATGCTGCAAACCATGTTGCTGCGCTCGATGAAACAAGCGATTTACGATCCGGAAAACCGCGGTCACTTTGGCCTGGCGCTGGCCTCCTATGGTCACTTCACCTCACCAATTCGTCGCTATCCTGATTTGGCGATGCATCGGGCTATCAAGTACCAACTGGCCAAAGAGCAAGGCAATGTGAAAGAGCGCTGGACACCGACCGGTGGCTGGCACAGTGAGTACGAAGAGATGCTGCAATTGGGCGAACACTGCTCAATGACTGAACGCCGCGCGGATGAAGCCACCCGCAATGTAGCAGACTGGCTGAAGTGCGACTTCATGCAGGATCAGGTGGGCAAAGAGTTCACCGGTATTATCGCCAGTGTCACCGGCTTTGGCTTCTTTGTGCGCCTCGACGATCTGTTTATTGATGGTTTGGTGCATGTTTCCAGTCTCGACAATGACTACTATCGTTATGACAATATCGGCCAACGGTTGATCGGTGAATCCTCCGGTATGGTTTACCGCTTGGGTGATACCGTGGAAATTCGCGTGGAAGCGGTGCATATGGATGAGCGCAAAATTGATTTTGCTCTGGTTTCCAGTGCGCGTAAGCCGCGTGGTGAGGGCAAAACCGCCCGTGATAAGGCGAAGAGAGCCGATGGTCAACGTAGTATGCGCGATACCTCCTCAAATCGTGGCGGTCGTGGCAGTTCATCCGGTGCGCCGCGTCGTGATCGTGCACCAACGGGGGATCACGCCCCGGCGGCGGCTGGGCAAAAACGGCCTCGTCGCGCTAAAAAGCCCGTGAATTTCGAGCCAGATAGTGCTTTCCGTCCGGTAGATGCCGCTGCAACTTTGGACGACAAAGCGATCGCTGAGAAAAAAGCCAAAGCGAAAGCGAAAAGAGCCTCCGCTAAAACGAAAAAAATTGCCGCCGCCACCAAGGCTAAGCGCGCAAAGAAGAAAACCAGTAGCGATCAGTAATGGCCACTGTTGCCGGGTGGCTTCGGTCACCCGCATTAATTTAATCATTGGCAGGCAAATTATCTTGTCTGCCAACACATGTAAAAGAGCATCATGAGCGAAATTATTTACGGCATTCACGCCGTCAAAGCCCTGCTAGACAACGACCCACAACGTTTCCTGGAAGTTTTTATTCTGAAAGGTCGTGACGATCGTCGCCTACAGCCATTGATCGCGGAGCTGGAAGCTGCCGGTTTAGTGATTCAGGTTGCCAACCGCCAATGGCTGGACGCGCAGGTTGAGGGCGGGGTGCATCAGGGGATCGTGGCGCGGGTACGTGAAGGGCGTCAGTATCAGGAAAATGATCTACCGGCCTTGCTAAAAAGTGTGGAGATGCCTTTTCTGCTGGTGCTGGATGGTGTCACTGATCCACATAATTTGGGCGCTTGCTTACGTAGCGCGGATGCCGCCGGTGTCCATGCGGTTATTGTGCCACGGGATCGCTCCGCACAGCTCAATGCCATCGCCAAAAAAGTGGCCAGCGGCGCGGCGGAAAATGTGCCATTGATTAAAGTGACGAATCTGGCGCGTACCCTGCGAGTGCTGCAAGAGCACAATGTATGGATTGTCGGCACGGCGGGTGAAGCGGACCACACTCTGTATCAGAGCAAGATGACTGGCCCGATGGCGCTGGTGATGGGAGCTGAAGGCGAAGGTATGCGCCGTTTAACTCGTGAACACTGTGATGAGCTGATCAGCATTCCGATGGCGGGGACTGTTTCTTCGCTAAACGTGTCGGTTGCCACGGGAGTCTGCTTATTTGAAGCCGTGCGCCAGAGAGCGCTGAAAGCTTAACTCTTCGCTCTTCACGTTTTGGCAAAAAGCCAACATTCACCGATGTTGGTTCAGACTGCTGACAAACCCCGATGGCGCGATCTGGAACGGAGGGGTGGGTAGAAGAGTAAAGCGTCCGCGCCAGGGATGGCGCGGCTCGAGCCTCCAGGGAAGGATTTACGGCGTCTTTACGATCTACCTATTCCCTCCGCAACCGGTACTTTGTCAATACCCTCAGCCAACATTCACCGATGTTGGCTTTTTTATTTTTTAAGCTGGAGATTCATCTAAATTATCAGTGATATATCGGTGTTTGATCCCTGTTTGTGATGAGTCTGTCAGCAAAAACCCCCGCCTACACCATACTTAACCCTGATTTATGAATGCCGATTATACATTCATACCTAAAGTTACTGGCATCACAGGTCGCTAATCCCCCTGTTGCGCCAAATACGAAGGGCATAGCACCTAAATGGAGGAAGGTATGGAGTGGCAGACTCACTTGGTTTTCAATCAGCCTGAACCATTATCAAACAGCAATTTATTTCTATCTGATATGGCATTGCGGGAAGCTGTAATGCGGGAGCACGCGGGTTGGGATAGAGAGGATCTCTCTCTGATTGGGCTACAACTTGGCTCGCAGGAGTCACTGGAGTTAGGGCGACTGGCAAACAGTAATCCGCCTGAATTATTACGTTACGACGCCGCTGGCCAGCGCTTGGATCAGGTGAGATTCCACCCTGCGTGGTATGTGTTGATGCAGGAGCTGATCAAGCACCGGGTGCATAATCTGCCCTGGCAAGAGGATGCCCGTATTGGTTCCTTTGTGGCGCGTGCGGCACGTTTTATCCTGCATGCACAGGTGGAGGCAGGATCACTATGCCCAATTACCATGACATTTGGTGCCATTCCGCTGTTACAACAATCTCTCCCACCCTTATTTCACAACTGGTTGCCGCCACTGCTCTCAGATCGCTATGACCCTCATCAGGTCGTCGGTAGCCAGAAACGGGGCTTATTGATTGGCATGGGCATGACCGAAAAACAGGGGGGGTCTGATGTGCTCAGCAATACCACTCGCGCCGAGCCGCTGGAAGCGCGCGGCCATGGTGAGGCCTATCGTCTGGTCGGGCACAAGTGGTTTTTCTCCGTGCCGCAAAGTGATGCGCACCTGGTGTTGGCACAGGCGGAGGGGGGATTATCCTGCTTCTTCCTGCCTAAAATATTGCCCGACGGCACCTATAACGCCATTCGATTAGAGCGGCTGAAAGATAAGCTTGGCAACCGCTCCAATGCCAGTAGTGAAGTTGAATTTGATCATGCCACCGCCTGGCTCTTGGGGGATGAGGGTGACGGCATTCGGCAAATTCTGAAAATGGGCGGGTATACCCGCTTTGATTGTGCGCTGGGTAGTCATGGCCTGATGCGCCGTGCCTTCTCGGTCGCGCTGTATCATGCCTGGCAGCGGCAAGCTTTCGGTAAGGCACTGGTTGAGCAACCCTTAATGCGGCAGGTGCTGAGCCGCATGGCATTGCGTCTTGAGGGGCATACTGCACTGCTGATGCGCTTAGCGCGGGCATGGGAAAAGCCCCATGAGGCTCATGAGCAGATATTCAGTCGGCTGCTCACCCCGGCGGCGAAATATCGCATTTGTGGGCAGGGCAGCGCCTTTGTCGCCGAGGCGATGGAGGTGCTGGGTGGGATCGGCTATTGCGAGCAGAGTGAACTGCCACGGCTGTATCGTGAAATGCCGGTCAACAGCATTTGGGAAGGCTCCGGCAACATTATGTGCCTGGATGTGCTGCGGACATTGCGCAAACTGCCCGCCGCAATCGACATGCTACAGCAAGAGTTCTACCCAGTGCGCGGGCAGAACCGCTTGTTTGATCGCGCATGGCGACAGTTGCAGCAGCGGCTTAAAACGCCCAAGGAGGAGCAGGGGCGAGCGCTCACTCAGCAACTCTTTGATCTGTGTTGCGCCGCACAATTACTGCGTTTTGCCTCGCCACCACTGGCTGATGCCTGGTGCCGCATGACACTCGACCATCGTGACCAATATATGTTACCCGAGGCCATTTGTGCGCCGCTATTGAGCCGTGCAACGGGGCTATCGATATAACATTTATTTGTACAACAGGGCGTTAGCATACCAAGTGCCGGGGTAAATACTGTCTGACATCATGATAATCAAATAGTAGGGCGCGCCGCTGGCGTTAGCCCTACGCTTAATTTCTGCCTCTACATCCATTGGGCTGCCAAATACCTGAGCTGAGACAGTCCCCACTTTTTGCAAGTTGAGGCTCTGGGCGCGGGTGATTTCTTGTGCGTAAGGCTGAATCGCCGGTGGAGGAGCTGGCGTGACATGCAAAGCACTGCAAGCCGATAGCCCCAAAGTGATCAGTAAGAACACCACCGCATGTTTTATTGTCATCTTTACCTCTTCGCTACTGATTTAAGTACCGCGCCGCGTATAAAGGGTAATATCTTGAAAGAAATTGATTTAAGACTTTATAACCTTATTTAGGCACACTGCATTTATCTAGTATAAGCCTGTTTTTCGAGCTTACATTGCACCGATAAATACTCGGCCTGATAAATATAGGATTGCCGCCATGATTGAGATGTCGCTGGAAAACATTAATGGTATTGAGGTGATACATTCTGCCCCTGCGGGTCAGCGCCAGCAACCGCTACCGACCATTTTCTTCTATCATGGCTACACCTCGTCAAAAGAGGTCTACTCCTATTTCGCCTATGCCTTCGCGCAAGCTGGGTTTCGCACGATAGCACCTGATGCAGATATGCACGGTGCGCGCTTTAACGGCAATGAAACCCAGCGCCTATCCCACTTCTGGGAGATTCTAAAATCAAATATTGATGAGCTGCCAGCACTTAAGCAGCATTATCAGCAGGCTGGATTGATTGATGGCGATCGTATCGGTGTGGCGGGCGCATCAATGGGGGGAATGACGACATTGGGGGCTTTTGCCCGCTATCCGTGGGTGAGTGTCGCCGCAGACTTTATGGGGTCAGGCTACTTCAACTCACTGGCGCACAGCCTGTTTCCTCCGCTGGAGGCGGGACAAGGGGTCAGCCCTGCGGTATTTGAGCGCCGTTTAGCACCGCTGGCAGATTATGATCTCACTCATCAGTTGGACGTCATTGCCGGGCGGCCATTATTGGTTTGGCATGGAGAAGCGGATGATGTGGTGCCCGCCGCGGAGAGTGAGCGGTTAGTGCAGGCGCTGAGGGCCTGCGGGGGGGATCAGCATCTGACCTATCTGACAGAAGCGGGGATTGGCCATAAAATTACCCCGACAGCACTCACTGCCGGAGTGAAATTCTTCGCAGAAAATTTATAAAACGGTATGAGTGGTCAAGAATCAAGGGGATAAAAGCCCCCCGGCTAACCGGGGGGAAGGGCATATAACGGGCTATTCTTGGTTGTTGGTTGTTGGTTGTTGGTTGTTGGTTGTTGGTTGTTGGTTGTTGGTTGTTGGTTGTTGGTTGTCGTATTCTCTGGTGTTGTATTTTTACGGCTGGGTCTAACGATAAATCTCTGCATTTACCCGAATGGAGCTGTTGCTACCTGGCTCATGCATCTGAGTGATGTGATAGGCGGTTGCGCCGCGTTCGTCAGCCATTTTGCTGATTTGCGCCACGGCATCATCCGGGGAAACCACATTGTGGTTAAGGGAAATTTCGCCAATGCTGACACGTTGCTGCTGCATGGCTTCCTGACGGCTGATCTCTGTGGCGGCAAAGGTGTTGGCGGAGAGTAGTAAACTCAGTGTGGCTGCGATGGCTAGGATAGGTTTCATAGGTGACTCCAATATCTTATTTACTTACTTTGAATAACTTTCAGTTTGCTTCGCCGCTTGTTATGCGGTGGATGTAAATAATTCTAGTCGCTTTTGTTAATTTAAAAATACATCAAGATTGATTCACTTGGTCAAAAAAAGTGAACAATAATCATGTTGAGCTAATGATTTTATTGAAAGATTTAGCAGACTAATGGATCGATAACCATTGGTTAATTAATGAACAAAAAGTGCGATTTTTACTGCGTAATGGTCAGAATAAGAATAAATCCCCGTCAGTCCTTGAGTTTCCAGCGGCCCGCAAGTATAGTTACGCGTCATTTTTCAGCCGCACACAAACACGTTCCTTGCCTCCATGGGCCGCGGTTGACCCTATCAGGAGGCTGAATAATCCGTAAGGAGCAATAATCGATGCGTCATTACGAAATCGTTTTTATGGTCCATCCTGACCAAAGCGAACAGGTTCCGGGCATGATCGAGCGCTATAGTGCAACTATCACTAATGCTGCTGGTACGATCCACCGTCTGGAAGACTGGGGCCGCCGTCAACTGGCTTACCCGATCAATAAACTGCACAAAGCTCACTACGTTCTGCTGAACGTTGAAGCCCCGCAGGAAGCGATCGATGAGCTGGAAACAAACTTCCGCTTCAACGACGCCGTTATCCGTAGCATGGTTATGCGCGTTAAACACGCGGTAACTGAAGCATCACCAATGGTTAAAGCGAAAGACGAACGCCGTGAGCGTCACGACTTCGCGTCAGAAGCCAATGATGATTCCGAAGCTGGGGATTCTGAAGAGTAATTGCCGTGGTGACCACTAATCGTCTGGTACTCTCTGGCACTGTGTGCAAGACCCCGGTTCGAAAAGTAAGTCCTTCTGGTATCCCGCACTGCCAATTTGTGCTTGAGCATAGATCAACACAGCAGGAAGCCGGATTTAGCCGACAAACATGGTGCAGAATGCCCATCGTTGTTAGCGGGCAAACGTCACAAGCATTAACTCACAGTATAACGGTCGGCAGTCAGTTAACCGTTGAAGGCTTCATTAGCTGCCATCAAGGCCGCAATGGGCTAAACAAACTGGTTCTGCATGCCGAGCAGATTGAATTTATAGATTCTGGAGACTAGCCTAATGGCACGTTATTTCCGTCGTCGCAAGTTCTGCCGTTTCACCGCGGAAGGCGTTGTAGAGATTGATTATAAAGATATCGCTACGCTGAAAAACTATATCACTGAAAGTGGTAAAATTGTCCCGAGCCGTATTACCGGTACTCGTGCAAAATTCCAGCGTCAGCTCGCTCGTTGTATCAAGCGCGCTCGCTACCTGTCTTTGTTGCCGTACACTGATCGTCATCAGTAATCGGCCACTGTCCATTAACGACTTTGAGAGGATAAGGTAATGCAAGTTATTCTGCTTGATAAAGTAGCAAACCTGGGCAGCCTGGGTGACCAAGTGAACGTTAAAGCGGGCTACGCTCGTAACTTCCTGGTTCCACAAGGTAAAGCTGTTCCGGCAACTAAGAAAAACGTCGAGTTCTTTGAAGCACGCCGTGCAGAATTGGAAGCCAAATTGGCTGACGTTCTGGCTGCAGCTGAAGCTCGCGCAACCAAAATTAACGAACTGGGCAGTGTCACTATCGCTTCTAAATCTGGCGATGAAGGCAAACTGTTCGGCTCTATCGGTACTCGTGACATCGCTGATGCTGTAACTGCAGCTGGCGTTGCCGTGACCAAGAGCGAAGTTCGTCTGCCGAATGGCGTTCTGCGTACTACTGGTGAGCATGAAGTTCACTTCCAGGTACACAGCGACGTGTTCGCAAAACTGAACGTGATCGTGGTTGCAGAAGCGTAAGTTTCGCTGCTGTTAACCTGCTAAAACGCCAGCCTCGTGCTGGCGTTTTGCTTTTTGGTCAATAGGAAACTCACTGTTAATGAGGCTCTCGCTGAGGTGTCAGGAGGTCGATTCCTGCGGTAAAATATCAAATTTACACTCTTCAGCAGCCACATCTGAACAGAGGTAGATTTCAAGGAGAGGGGATTGTTGGTACTTCCAGTGAGGTTTTCCACTGATGGATACCAACCAGGTCTTGTTATCGTAGTACATGTCTATCTGCTTACCCTCGGTCTCCAGGTTATAGGTACACTTTTGAAAATTCCCCTGATCAATGAGGCTACCTTTATCTCTATCACTATCGAGAATCAATAGCGCTTCGCTGAAATCTTTAATAGCACTTTGCGCGGGAAGGGTGCCTTGCAAGAGGCCAATCCATTCTCCACCCTCCGCAGTTTTAGCGGTATAAGCTGCCCCTACCTGTGTGATGGTATCAATCGCTGGGCAATGCTGGGTGGCGAATAGGCTAAACGGCGTAAGTAGTAATACAAAAGCTAAATTATATTTCATATCATAATCACTCCCTTTATTTATGAATATGGCTATCTGGTCATGGATGGGGTTAACCATCCAGAAAACAACCTAATTCGGGAGAGACAAAGTGGCAATATCAAAGAAAATAGGGGGTGAGCTAGAAGTTAGGGCGGTGGTTAACGGTCACGGCGATAGCTGCCATCACTCTGCCGAGTAAATAGCACTTCGGTATTCGCAGTGGTTTCAATGGCCAGTGCGGCGACCACGCCTTGTGCATCCAGCATGATTTTGACCTCTTGCCCCGCTTTCAGGTTGCTCAGTGGTTTATCACTGCCCTCAACCTGCGCCATCGCAAAGACCTCATTGACCGGCAGATTATTGTCACGGAATAGCTGCGCCAATGTTTTCCCTGATTGAATCTGATAACTCTGCCACTCTCCTTGCAATGTATTAGGCGTCACGGGAGGAGCCACCGTTGGGGGTGGCGGAGCATCAAGATTATCCTGTAATTGGGCCTGTAGTGGCACGTCAGTGGACGGTGCGCTAATGGGGAAGGAGCGGTCGGTATTATCGCGTGATACCGGCCACAGCAGTGCCAGCAGCAACACAGCGGTGACGATGATTATCCAGCGACGGTGGAAGAGCGGTAATGGCTCCATCCACCGAAAACTGTCCGGCAAATGCCAGATTTTTAGCAGTAGCCCTTTGATGCCGGTTTCCGGGGTGGCTGTTGCCACGGCTTCAGGGGTGACACTATTTTCCGTAGCGGCAATATCCTCAGCAGGGGCGGTCTGTTCGGATGCACTCACTTCGGACATCAGACTTTGGTCATCGGCCACTTTAGGATCCGGTAGGATCTTCTGCCTGATCGTCAACCAGGTGTGCAGCAATGGCTGATAAATCCGATTACTCTTCCTTCTCCTGGGCGCGATTCTGCCCATGCTGACCTCTCTTCAACGGCGTAAAACGACATAAATAATAATATGGCGGTGAATCCTATAGTCTTCTAAGTATATACCCTTCCTACCTGAAATTGCCGCGTTGCTAACTGCTTGATGGCAAAAGGCAGGAGATTATAATACCTAAAAGGGGTATTTCCCGTTAGCCTGCTGCCATTGTTTCTGTTTCTTCGACAAAAGTCATCATTCACAACGCAAGATTTTACCGCGCTCCCCTGCTGCTGTTATGCTTGCGGCTTCGACATGAATAAGCGACTAAAGGAAAATCCATGACAACCCCTTCTTTTGATAGCGTTGAAGCGCAAGCGAGCTACGGGATTGGTTTACAAATCGGGCAGCAATTGCAAGAGTCCGGGCTGGAAGGTTTATTGCCAGAAGCACTACTGGCAGGTTTGCGTGACGCGATGGAGGGGAATACACCGACTGTCCCTGTTGATGTGATACATCGCGCATTACAAGAAGTACATGAAAAGGCTGATAAAGTACGTGTTGAGCGCCAGCAAGCATTGGTCGAAGAGGGGAAAACCTTTTTGGAAGAGAATGCCAAGCGTGATGACGTCACCACCACTGAATCTGGCTTGCAGTTCTCGGTGTTGCAGGCAGGCGACGGCCCGATCCCATCTCGTCAGGACCGTGTTCGTGTGCACTACACTGGCCGTTTGGTTGATGGTACGGTATTTGATAGCTCGGTTGAGCGCGGTCAGCCAGCAGAGTTTCCGGTCAGTGGCGTTATCCCTGGTTGGATCGAAGCGCTGTCCATGATGCCTGTTGGCGCTAAATGGAAGTTATACATCCCCCACAATCTGGCCTATGGCGAGCGTGGCGCGGGTGCAACTATCCCACCATTTAGCGCATTGATGTTTGAAGTAGAGCTGCTGGAAATCCTGTAATTCTTATCTTTTCCAGATGCAGTGTTATGACAAAGGGCGACGTGATGTCGCCCTTTGGCTGTTTATTAGCTGTGATAATCAATGCCCGCTAAATTATTCCCCCTTGAGTGCACGCGGGAACAGCAAATTATTTTCCAGATGAATATGTTCCATCAGATCAGTCATAAATTCATTGATGCCTGTGTAGAGCGCACGCCAGGTATTGCAGGCGCCATCTGGTGGGGTCACATTTTGCGTCAGCTGTTTTACCACTTCCAACTGTAGCCCAACCGCATCGTGTTCAGCTTCCATCACAAATATCGGGCCGCCCGCCTGAGAACCCATACCCCGCTGGATCATCGGGAACAGGATCTGCTCCTCTTTGTACATATGCTGGGTCAGCTCTTCTAAAATGGCGGTGAGTTCTGCTGCTAACCCACGTGGACATGCCGGCTTTTCGCCATGTACCCGTTCAACTTTCTCCGCCATCAGAATCAATTCCGGCAACTGCTCGCGATGGCGGTTATGGTAGCGGCTGATAATGAAATCAATGAGGTTTGTCAGCGGCTGCTGTTGCCAATCTTCAGCTGATTGCGGCTCAGCTTGTAATGCACTCAACTGTGCTTCCAGCTCATCAATATCCAACTCTAACTTATTCGCTGCGCGTAATAGTGTTTGCTTACCTCCACAACAGAAATCGAGTTGATAATGACGAAATAGCTTTGTAGCCCGTGGAATGGCGATAGCCAGCGCACCCAGAGATTGATTGCGGTAATCCATAATGACACCTCATTGAGTAATTAAATATCTATAAGATGTATAATAAATACATGTTATAGATTGCGATATAACCATAAAGAGGTATGCAGGTAACCACAGCACCCGCTAGAGCGCTGTGGTCAGAGATTATTTATGCTGTAAATCGAGTCGATAAACTTCAAAACCAATCTCATCATGGCCCTGTGCTGTCATCGGATACTGCGCTTTTTGCTTAATAAACTCAGCGGCTTTGGTGCTTGGTGAGGTTTCAAAGCGGATATCCAGTGGCTGTTTGCTCTCCAGCGTTGCCAGACGCCAGTTGTTATCAGCTTGTGGGGTCACCTGCCCATGTTTTTTGGTTTCAGCGCTGATATAGGCAGATAGCACGGCCCGGTTTTCATCCGGTGACGCGAAAGCAATATGGCTATCACCTGTTCCGGCAAACTTACCGCTGTAAGCACGGTAATTATTGGTGGCGATCAGGAATGTGGCCTTTGGATCGATAGGTTTACCATTAAATGTCAGTTGTTTAATACGCTCGGCTTTATCATTAATCAGCACGCATTCGCCGTCATAGCGTGCCGGCTGGCTAACATCTATCTCATATTTAACACCATCAATGACATCGAAATTATAGGTGCGAAAACCATCCCAATTGATCAGCGGTTGCGGCTGACGGCTGTTCACATCAATTTGATTAAATTGCGCCGCAGAGCACTCCAGCCACTGTTTCACCTCGGCACCACTGGCTTTCACCACCACCAGCGTATTTGGGTAAAGGTAGAGATCGGCGGCATTGCGGAAGGTCAACTCCCCTTTTTCCACTTCGACAAAACTGGCGGGATCATTTTTGCGGCCACCGGCTTTAAACGGCGCAGCGGCAGAGAGCACTGGCAGTCCGGCCAAATCAGGGTCGCCCTGGATAAAGTGTTCGGTATAGGCACGCTGGGCATTATTCACGATTTGAACTGTTGGATCGTCCTGAATCAGCGCCAGATAGCTGTACATATTGTCTGATGCTTTGCCGATCGGCTGGCTAACAAAATCCCGCGTCCCCTGATGGTCTGCCGCCAGCACTTTCACCAGATCCGCATTTTCTGCCGCCAGCGATTTTTGCGCGGTTTTATCGTAAATAGGGCGAGCTTCCGCTTTAGCCTGAGTCACCTGCCACTGGCCTTGGTCGTTATTCAGTACAAAATCGACGACCCCTAGATGATCACCCCACTGGCCCGGCATCACCGCCGGAATACCGTTTAATGTGCCTTGCGCGATATCCGCACCTTTAATGGCGGCAAAATCTTTGCTTGGGAAGATGGCGTGGGCATGGCCGAACATGATGGCGTCAATGCCCGGCACCTGGCTGAGGTAATAAACCGAGTTTTCCGCCATGGTTTTATAGGGGTCACTGGAGAGGCCAGAATGCGGGATCGCCACCACTAAATCCGCCCCTTGCTTGCGCATCTCCGGCACCCATTTTTTAGCGGTTTCGGTGATATCGTTGACGGTAACTTTGCCGCTGAGGTTCGCTTTGTCCCAAATCATTACTTGCGGAGGCACAAAACCAATATAGCCGATGCGCAGGTTATGGGTTTTTCCCTCGCGATCTTTCACTGGCGTGTCGACAATCAAATAGGGCTGGAATAGCGGTTTACCACTCTTAACATCAATCACGTTGGCATTCACATAGGGGAATTTGGCACCCGCCAGTGATTTTTTCAGGTAGTCCAAACCGTAGTTAAACTCGTGATTACCGATGTTACCCACCGCATAATCCAGTGTATTCATCGCCTTATAAACGGGATGAATCTCACCCGCCTTCAATCCCTTAGCAGCCATATAGTCGCCAAGTGGGCTGCCCTGAATAAGATCACCATTATCCACCAGTACACTGTTGGTCGCCTGCTGGCGAGCCGCTTCAATCAGACTTGCGGTGCGCACCAGGCCGAACTTCTCGGTAGGTTTATCTTTGTAGTAATCGAAATCCATCATGTTGCTGTGCAGGTCGGTGGTTTCCAGAACGCGCAAGTCAACAGTGGCGGCCTGTGCGCTGGTCACCGACACGGATGTGGCAACAGCAATCAGGCTGGCAAGCAGGGATAACGTCAGGGGACGCTTGAACATGGCTTTCTCCATTAAGAACTATTAGACGTGTATCGCAAAAGAACATGTAACTTTAAATAATTGCTAAAGCAAAGTGTGAAGTTTGGCAGAAAGTAGCAGCGGATACCGCGCAGAAGTTCACAGTTGTAGCAGGTTAATGCCACTGATTTTATAAGCAGTTTTCTGGCAAATATGGCTATTTAGCAGGAATATTATTAGTCTGCAGGGGGGGGGGATAAGTCTTGAGATGATTCATGCTTTACGTTCTAAAATGAATATAAGACCAGTGAACAGTTCCAGGAGCCACTATCGATAACGTGTATTCTGACTATCAATATTCAATACCAAGGGGTGGATGATGTTAGAGCAAATTTGCCAGTTAGCCCGCGAAGCAGGCGTGGCGATTATGGCGGTCTATCAGGGTGATAAGCCCCTTGATGTGGCCCATAAAAAAGATGATTCACCGGTGACTGCGGCTGATCTCGCGGCTCACCAGATTATCAAAGCCGGATTAGCCACATTGACCCCTGACATTCCGCTGTTGTCTGAAGAGGACCCGCCGGCTTGGGAGGTGCGTCAGCATTGGCAGCGCTATTGGCTGGTTGATCCGCTGGATGGCACCAAAGAGTTTCTGAATCGCAATGGCGAGTTTACCGTCAATATCGCATTGATTGATAAGGGTGAGCCGGTACTGGGCGTGGTGTACACCCCGGTGACTGAGGTGATGTACAGTGCCGAAAATGGTCAGGCCTGGAAAGAGGAGGGTGGGCGGCGTATGCAGATTCAGGTGCGTGATGCACTGCCGCCGCTGGTGGTCGTGAGTCGCTCCCACAGCGATGCTGAACTGGAGGATTATCTGGCGCAACTGGGCGAACATCAGACAGTATCGGTCGGTTCGTCACTCAAGTTTTGTTTGGTGGCAGAAGGGAGGGCCCAGCTCTATCCTCGCTTTGGGCCAACGAATGTGTGGGACACCGCGGCGGGACATGCCATTGCCCTTGCTGCCGGAGCACAGGTTCACGATTGGCAGGGTAAACCGCTTTCTTATATCCCACGTGAATCATTCCTGAACCCCGGCTTTAGAGTGTCGCTATTCTAATCTATTGCTTAACCAACTGGTGCAGGTGGTCGATGACCTGCTGCACCTCTTCTGGTGTCAGTGCGCCATCTTTGACAAAATTCACATTCCCTTGCTGATCCAGCACCACGATGGTGGAGCCTTTATCCGCTAAGGCCCATGCCTTTTTGACATTGCCGTTGCTGTCGACCACAAACTGCGACCAAGGGAATTCGCGTTTATTGCTTTCAATGCTATTACGCACAAACATGGCGGTGCCAATAATGGCGTCATCAGTATTGACGATCGTCGTCGTTTGGTAATGTTCGTGTGGCAGATTAGCGTGCTTGATGGCCTCCACTAAGGGCGCATTCAGCTCTTTTGCTGAGGTTCGCCCAGCAATATGCTGGATGACTCGCACTTTGCCGGGCAGTTGCGAGCTATTCCAGTTTTTATAGCTAAACTGATCAGTAGCTTTATCGTAATTCAGTTCACCTTTATCGCTGACACCAACCGGTGGTACACGTTGGTTGTTTTGAATGGAATGGGCGCTGACCAGTAGCGGTGTGAATAGTAGCGACAGTATCAGCAGGCTATTTTTTATCATGTAATGTCCTTGGGGATCTTATGGGTAGACTCGACTTATCCCTGAATGCAGGCTACAGGTAAGTTTTCCAATCATAGGTGCTGATCAGTGGTCTGTCCTGTCAGTTGAAAAAAATTATTTCCACCAGTAACTAGATGGTTATTCTGTTAATAAGTCTAATTTTATCCATCTGGTACTGTAATTTTATGTAAACCCAGCATCAATGACTGAATATGGGGGAACTTAAGCCCATACTCTAGGTCTATTACTCTGCAATTATCTTACGCTACCTGTGATCTTGGTCGCTAATGCGCCAGAGGGTGTGTATTGGTGTTATGGAGGAAAGTAAAACAATGAGGATCTTCCCACGTTACAATCCGGCAAAAGTCGCGATGTATGTTAAAACGTTATTCCGTGGCCGTCTGTACATCAAGGATATGGGGGCTTTTGAGTTCGATAAAGGTAAGATTTTAATCCCGAAAGTTAGGGATAAGCGCCACTTTGAAGTGATGTCGGAAGTGAATCGGCAAGTGATGCGTTTGCAGTCTGAAATGGGCTGACACCCACTTAATTGAAGTGGCAGCGTTGTTAGCAGCACAGGTGCTGTCTAGCTGTAACTCCAATGACTTTGGGTATGACACTACTCTGAACAAAATTAATTGCGGCCCCTATATTGGGGCCGCTAATGTTTTACCGGGTAACTCACTCAAGCAATAGATTTACGCATCACTACTTTCGTGCGGGGCTTTTGGTAGTATAGGTGCGGGTAGGTCACTGAGTTTGGTCACCAGTAACTGATCGATTTTGTAGCTATCGATATCCACCACTTCAAATTTGTAACCAGCATACTTGACGAAATCAGTGCGCTTTGGAATTTTGCGCAGCATATACATCATAAAGCCGCCGATGGTTTCATAATTACCCGATTGGGGGAACTCATCAATATGCAGTACGCGCATGACATCTTCAATTGGGGTGCCCCCCTCAATCAACCATGAGCTTTCATCACGGGCGACAATCTGTTCTTCCTGCCCTTGCCCTACCAAATCGCCCATCAGCGTGGTCATCACGTCATTCAGGGTAATTATCCCAACCACCAATGCATATTCGTTGAGAATAACGGCAAAATCTTCACCGGCAGTTTTAAAGCTCTCAAGCGCCTCAGAGAGTGTCAGGGTGTCTGGGACAATCAGTGCTGAGCGAATTTGCACTCCACTACTCAGTACCAGACTCTGGTTACCCAATACTCGGTTCAGCAAGTCTTTGGAGTCAACATAGCCCACTACCTGATCGATATGCCCATCGCAGACCAGGAATTTTGAGTGTGGATGGGTGGAAATCTTCTCTTTTATGCTGTCTTCGCTCTCCCGCAGATCAAAATAGATCACACTTTCGCGCGAGGTCATGGAGGAGGGTACTGTGCGAGACTCTAACTCGAAAACGTTTTCAATCAGCTCGTGCTCTTGTTTGCGTAACACGCCGGCCAATGCACCAGCCTCTACCACGGCATAGATATCATCCGAGGTGATGTCATCATTGCGAACCATTGGTAGCTTAAATAGACGGAAGATCAGATTCGCCATCCCATTGAAGAACCAGACTAATGGGCGACAAATCATCAAACAGAAGCGCATCGGGTTGACGATCCGAACGGCAACCGCTTCAGGCGAAATCATCCCGATGCGTTTCGGAGTTAAGTCGGCAAACAGAATAAATAAGCTGGTGACCAGAACGAATGAGCAAATAAAACTGACCTGGTCGGCAAGCTCAGGTGACATAAAGCGTTCAAACACCACTCTGAAAGAGGGCGAGAACGCCGCATCACCGACGATACCCCCGAGGATGGCAACGGCGTTCAGGCCAATTTGCACCACGGTGAAGAAAATCCCCGGCGTCTCCTGCAATTTAAGAACCCGCGCGGCGTTGATATCGCCATCGTCGGCCAGAAGTTTTAACTTAATTTTGCGTGAAGCGGCCAATGAAATTTCTGATAACGAGAAAAAGGCGCTCACCGCAATTAAAAAAAGAATCAGTAAAATACTGTTTAACATAATCTATCCGTGTCGTACCGACGATGCGCCGGCGATCGTAAGGAAGGGCCATACTGTTTAATTGGGTTAATTCAATTGGTTCAATGCTGAATTCAAGATAGCGGTAGAAAACCGCTTTCGGGCTGAGTGAACAGCCCGAAAAGAGTATAGCAGCAGCGATAAGAGCGCCGCTAGCCCTACAAATTGGGCGGCATACAAACACCAATGCCACCCAGCCCACAATAGCCATGTGGATTCTTGTACAAATATTGCTGATGGTCATCCTCGGCATAGTAAAACGGTAGGGCAACGGCAATCTCACTGGTAATCGCCCGATGGTCACCGGCTTGCGCCATCGCTTGCTGGAACTGGGTTTTGCTCTCGTTAGCTTGTGCTTCCTGCTCAGGAGTCAAAACGTAAATCGCTGAACGATATTGTGTGCCGATATCACCCCCCTGGCGCATTCCCTGAGCCGGATCGTGATTTTCCCAGAAGATCTGCAATAGCTGTTTATAGCTGACGATGGCAGGATCAAAGACCACACGAACCACCTCGGCATGGGCGGTACGGCCGCTGCAAACCTCATGGTAGGTCGGGTTTGGTGTATAGCCACCGCTGTAACCGGCTGCGGTGCTATAGATGCCCGATTGTTGCCAAAACAGGCGTTCGACACCCCAGAAGCAGCCCATGGCGAAGATGGCCACTTCCATCCCCTCAGGGATATGGGTCATTGAGTGACCATTCACCACATGGAGAGTTGCGACCGGCATTGGCGTCAGTCGTCCCGGCAAAGCATTTGCCGCATCAATGACGGCAGATTTATCAAAATTTTGCACCAAAATAGCCTCCTGTGTGTACAGTGAATCCTAAGTTTACAGTAAATTACTAACAAGATGTTTACAGTGAATGGCGATAGACAGTTGTATCTGACTACGAGTTTGCACACAATAAGAGCCATCCTGCGATAATGTAGCGGTTTAAAGTGGAATTTTAGGCATAACGCGTTTAAATCGGACTTTAAGTGCGGGATGATTGTGTCAGTGACGAAACGTCCGTGAGATGGTTTTTTACAGGAATGTATACCCAATAGGTTTCAATATGCGGGAAGGCGCCGGCCACCGATAACCTGAAACATAAAGGGAATAAAATTAATTAGGAGCGCGCGTGCCACGATACCCAATCTTGTGTTTTTTGTGCGTATTGCTCGCCACACCTCTCGCCTATGCTGCCAATGTGCGGTTGCAGGTTGAAGGTCTTAGCGGGGATTTAGAGAGAAACGTCAGGGCACGTTTATCCACAATTGGGACTGATGAAGTCACCGCTGATGGCCGTTTCCGCTCGCGGGTGGATGAGGCTATTCGTCAGGGGCTGCGCGCTTTAGGCTATTACGACCCCACTATCACCTTTGATTTGCAAGAGCGCCCAGCGCCTGCTCGTTCTGTTTTGATTGCCAAAGTGGTTCCCGGCGAACCGGTATTGATTGCTGGTGTTGATATCGTCCTGCAAGGCGGGGCGAAAACAGATCCCGACTATTTGGCGCTGGTGCGCCGCGATACCCCAAAAATAGGCTCAGTCCTCAATCATGGTGATTTTGATAATTTCAAAAGTTCGCTGACCGGTCTGGCACTGCGCCGTGGTTACTTCGACGCCAATATGATCAAAAGCCAGTTGGGTGTTGCAGCCGAGCTGCGCAAAGCATTCTGGGATATCGATTTCGACAGCGGAGAGCGCTACCGCTTTGGCAAAGTTGTCTTTCAGGGATCGCAGATTCGCGAGGATTTCCTGCAAAATTTAGTGCCTTTTCATGAGGGTGAATACTACACCTCTGATGAGCTAGCCGAGCTAAACCGCCGTCTGGCGGCGACTAACTGGTTTAACTCTGTGGTGGTCTCACCTGATTTCCGTGATGCGCGAAAAACCAAAATCCTGCCACTTGATGCGGTTGTCACCCCGCGAACAGAAAATACGATCGAACTGGGGGGCGGCTATGCGACTGATGTGGGGCCGCGCCTAACCGGCAGTTGGCGCAAACCATGGATGAACTCCTACGGGCACAGTCTGACCACCAGTACCACGCTCTCCGCCCCTGAGCAGACACTGGATTTCAGCTATCGTATTCCGCTGATGAAGAGTCCGCTGGAACAGTATTACCTGCTACAGGGCGGGTTTAAGCGCACTGACCTCAATGACACCAACTCTGATACCACCACGCTGAACGTGGCTCGATTCTGGGATCTCTCCAGTGGTTGGAAGCGCTCGGTTAACCTGCGTTGGAGTCTGGATCACTTTACCCAAGGTAGTGTCACCGACACCACCATGCTGCTCTATCCGGGGGTGAGTATTAGCCGTACCCGCCAGCGGGGCGGGGCGATGCCAGTCTGGGGGGATAGCCAAAATTATTCCATTGACTGGTCTGATACCACATGGGGGTCAGATGTCGATTTCGGCATATTCCAGGCGCAAAACGTCTGGATTCGTACCCTGGGCGAGAAAAACCGCTTTGTGGTGCGCGGTAATTTGGGCTGGATCGAAACCAATAATTTTGACCGTGTGCCCCCTTCACTGCGCTTCTTCGCTGGGGGTGACCGCAGTATTCGTGGCTATAAATTCCGAGATATCTCACCACGCGACAGTGAAGGCAAGCTGACCGGTGCCTCTAAATTGGCCACCGGTACACTCGAATATCAATATAACGTGACGGGCCGCTGGTGGGGCGCGGTATTCGTCGATTCAGGTGAAGCCGTTAATGACATTCGCAAGAGTGATTTCAAAACCGGTGCCGGGGTGGGGGTACGTTGGGCCTCTCCGGTCGGCCCGATCAAGCTGGATATCGCCAAACCTATTGGTGACAACACCGCACATGGCGTGCAATTTTACATCGGTTTGGGGCCTGAACTATGAGGTGGATAAAGAGACTTAGCATCGCATTTTTGCTCATTATCCTGCTGTTGGTGGGGGCGCTGGCGGGTCTGCTTGGCACCACCAGTGGTTTGCATTTGCTGATTAACAGCGCTGCGCGTTGGGTGCCGGGCCTGGATATTGCCAGTGTCAGCGGCGGCTGGCGTGATCTCACCCTAAAAGGTGTTCAGTACCAAATGCCGGGTGTCACCGTGCAAGCGGGCCAATTTCATCTCTCATTGCAGCTATCTTGCCTCAAGCGTAGCGAGCTATGCGTCAATGCCCTGACCGCGCAAAATGTAGATGTGGTGGTCGATACCAAAGCCCTGCCTCCTGCGGCAGAAACACCGGCTAGCACTGAGCCGATGGGTGAGCTGAGTACCCCGTATCCCATCACTTTGCGCATGTTGTCGCTGAATAATGTCAAAGTCGCCATTGATGACACCGCGATTTCGTTGGATGAATTCCGCACTGGCGCGCACTGGCAGCAGCGGGCGCTCAACTTAATGCCAACTAAAATCAGTGGGTTATTGATTGCATTGCCGAAAACGGTGCCCGCCATCGTCCCTGATGCCGCCAAACCGGCGGTTGAAACCGCCATTGCGGTGAAAGAAGCGGTTGAGCAGCAAGCGGCCCCCCCTGCCCCTACCGCGCCGGAGACCCCGCTCGGTGAAAGTTTAAAAGCCTTATTTGCCAAACCGTTATTATCAGAGCTGCCGGACTTCCGGTTGCCACTGGATTTGCAGATTAAATCGATCAGCGGGCAGCAGCTTAGGCTGACGGGTGATACCGATGTGCTGATCAGTAGTCTTTTGTTGCAAGCCAGCACTCAGGATCAGCGCATCACACTGGATACACTGGAGATTAAGTCGCCACAGGGCGGGCTATCAGCCCAAGGTGAGGCGACGCTGGCGGATAAGTGGCCGCTGAGTATGGTGGTCAACAGCACATTGAACGTGGAGCCGCTGAAAGGCGAGAAAGTGAAGCTGACCCTCGGCGGCGCATTACGCGAGCAACTCAAGGTGGCGCTGAATTTATCTGGCCCGGTGAGTGCGCAATTGGATGCCGAGGCCTCACTGGCGCAGGTGGGTTTGCCATTGGCGCTAACGCTGCAAAGCAAGCAACTGCGCTGGCCGCTGGCGGGGGAATCTGAGTATCAAATCGATAATCTCAGAATGCGCCTCAACGGACAGGCGACGGATTACGCACTTTCGATTCGCGCTGAATTGAAAGGCAGCGACTTACCGCCTGCGGTATTGACGTTCGATGGCAAAGGAAATATCGAGCAATTCAATCTGACACGTTTACGTCTGGCGGCGCTGCAAGGTAACACTGACCTGACCGGTGTGGTGGAGTGGAGCAAGGCGGTGAGTTGGAACTCGGTATTGACCCTGTCGGGCATTAACACCGCGAAACAGTGGCCGGAGTGGCCAGCAAAACTGAGTGGCAAGATTGTGACGCGCGGCAGTATCCACGGCGGTAGCTGGCAGTTACAGGTGCCGGAGCTGACGCTGGACGGTAATGTGAAACAAAACCGGGTGACGGCTCGTGGTTCATTGACGGGGAATGCGGCGGGTCAGTGGCATATTCCGGGCATCAATCTGGCATTGGGCCGTAATAAGCTGGATGTGAGAGGTGATCTTAACGATCAATGGCAGCTTGATGCCAATATTGATGCGCCACAGCTGGACGGGGCGCTGCCTGGATTGGCCGGTGTGGTGAAAGGGACGTTGAGATTACGCGGCAACCTTAAAGCGCCGCAACTGCTGGCGGATCTCACCGCCAACCGCCTGCAATGGCAAGAGTTGAGCATCAATCGAGTGAGGGTTGAGGGGGACGTCCGCTCGACAGATCAAATTCAGGGTCAGCTCGCCATCAGGGTTGAGCAGCTCAAGCAAGCCGATTTAGTGGTCAGCCTATTGACGCTGGATGCCCGTGGCAGTGAAAAGCAGCATCAGTTGCGGCTGAATATGCAGGGTGAGCCGGTGTCCGGTCAACTGGCCTTGGAGGGCAGCTTTGACCGTCAACAAGAGCGCTGGCGCGGTAGCCTCAACAATACGCGCTTCGATACACCGGTAGGTGAATGGCGTTTAAGTCGTGCCATCGCCCTGGATTACCAAAATACTCTACAGCGGGTCACTATCGGGCCGCATTGCTGGCTTAATCCGAATGCGGAGCTTTGTGTCCCAAGGGCTATCGAAGCTGGCCCTAGCGGGCAGGCGAGTGTGGTGCTTAATCGCTTTGATTTAGCCATGATAAAACCTTTCCTCGGCCCGGATACCACCATGAGCGGGGTGTTCACTGGGCGGGCTGATGTCAGTTGGAAAGCGGGTGGCAGCCTGCCAGATGTGCGGGTATCACTCAGTGGTAACGGCGTCAAAGTGCAGCAAGTGGTGCAGGGTAATCCGCTACCCATCGCATTTGAAACGCTGAATCTAAATGGCGGGTTGGCCAATGGGCAGGTGCGGGCCGACTGGCTTATCAAGCTGGTGAATAATGGTCAGTTCTCAGGGCAGGTGCAGGTCACAGACCCGGAAGGGCGGCGTAATTTATCCGGTAACATTGCTATCAGTAATATCTCGCTGGCAATGATTAATCCGATTCTCAGTGATGGTGAAAAAGCCGCTGGCCTACTCAATGCCAATCTCCGTCTGGGGGGAAGTGCCAAAAACCCATTAGTTTTCGGTCGGTTAGCACTGGATAATGTGGATGTCGATGGCAGTTGGATGCCATTTGATATTACCGAAGGGCGGCTGGTGATGAACTTCGACGGCATGACCTCAACGTTGGATGGCTTGATTCGCACTTCTCAGGGGCAGCTCAATCTCTCCGGCGATGCCGATTGGCGTGATATCAATGCCTGGCGCGCCCGAATCGCGGCAAAAGGCAACAAGTTGCGTGTCACTATCCCACCGATGGTGCGGATAGATGTCTCGCCAGATATTGTTTTTGAAGCCACGCCGCAGCTGTTTACTCTTAATGGTTCGGTGGATATCCCGTGGGCGCGTATCACGGTGCAGGAAGTGCCTGAAACGGCGGTCGGTGTCTCATCAGATGAAGTGATGCTCAATAACGATCTGCAGCCAATTTCGCCCCGCTCGACCAGTATTCCTATCAACAGCAATCTGGTGATTCGGGTCGGTAATGATGTTCGCCTGAATGCCTTTGGCCTGAAAGCCCGCTTGCAGGGCGATTTGAAAATGGTTCAAGATCAGCGCGGGTTAGGTTTGAACGGGCAAATTAATATCCCATCCGGTAGCTTCCGGGCTTATGGGCAGGATTTGATTGTCAATAAAGGGGTATTGCTATTCTCCGGCCCGCCGGATCAGCCGTTGCTTAATATTGAAGCCATACGAAATCCTGATGCGACCGCTAACGGTGTCACCGCTGGCGTACGGGTGACAGGGATGGCGGACTCGCCACGGCTGGAGATATTCTCAGATCCCGCGATGTCACAGCAAGAGGCGCTATCTTACCTATTACGCGGGCAGGGGCTGGGTAATTCAGGGGCCGACAGCGGCCTGATGACCTCAATGCTGGTCGGCATGGGGGTTGCACAAAGTGGTAAACTTGTGGGTAAAATCGGCGAGGCATTTGGTGTCAGCAACCTGGCACTGGATACTCAGGGGGTCGGCGATAGCTCGCAAGTGGTTGTGAGCGGCTATGTCACCAAGGACCTGCAAATAAAATATGGTGTGGGTATATTTGACTCGCTGGCAACGTTAACATTACGTTATCGGTTGATGCCAAGGTTGTATCTGGAAGCGGTGTCTGGTATTGATCAGGCATTAGATGTGCTTTATCAGTTTGAGTTCTAACAATGCGAATTATTGTCTACGGTAGTTTACGACGCAAACAAGGTAATAGTCATTGGATGACGGACGCTCAGTTGCTGGGCGAACATGATCTCGAGGGCTATGAAATGTACAATTTAGGTCACTATCCGGCGGTTATCCCCGGAGACGGCACTGTGCATTGTGAAGTTTATCGCATTAACTCGTCGATTATGAATGAGTTAGATGAGCTTAAAAGTAATACCAAAGATTATCGGCGCGAATTGATTCAGACGCCATATGGCAGTGCGTGGATATATCTTTATCGTTTACCGATCGAAGGGGTGCCACGCATCTACAGTGGCGATTGGCTCAAACGCCATGAAGAGAGTGATAAGCCGTAACCTTGGGATGTAGCCAATACGGGTTTGACATAAAAAAGCACCGCCCAGATGAGCGGTGTTTTTTTTCGGCTAAACAAAGAGTTACTTCTTCGCACGCTCGAAAGAAGACAAGATCTCGGCTTTAGCAGCTGCGGCATCTTCCCAACCGTCAACTTTTACCCACTTGCCAGTTTCCAGATCTTTGTAATGCTCAAAGAAGTGCTTAATCTGCGCTTTCAGCAGTTCTGGCAGGTCTTGCACGTCTTTAACGTGATCGTACTCTTTGGTCAGTTTGCTGTGCGGAACAGCCACCAACTTGGCATCTTCACCTGCTTCATCAGTCATTTTCAACACGCCAACTGGGCGGCAACGAATAACGGCACCAGGCTGCAGCGGATAAGGTGTTGGCACCAGCACATCAACCGGGTCCCCATCTAATGACAAGGTGTTGTTGATGTAGCCGTAGTTGCATGGGTAGAACATGGCGGTAGACATGAAACGGTCTACGAACAGAGAGCCACTCTCTTTATCGATCTCATATTTGATCGGGTCAGCGTTAGCAGGGATTTCGATCACCACATAAATATCTTCTGGCAGGTCTTTACCTGCGGGTACGTCGTTCAAGCTCATGTCGGTTTCCTTTTATCAAACCAGAAATGGAGTGCTGGCTATTATAGCCAAGTCTTATGTGAATTCCCGCCCTTTTCACTGCTATACCACGGTGAGATTGCCTGAATCAGGGCCATTTCACTGAGATAAAATCCCGTCATTAGCTAAATGCATCTATTTTAAGCTGTTTTTCCGGTGATAGTTCAAGCCGCTCCACGTATAGCCGATAACTTAATCAAACAATAAGAGAGTCCGCTGTACTGCTAACGCTTTGTAATCTTAACCATTTGCACACAACCGGAAAAAAACCGATGTTAAAAAAGATTACCATTAAGAGTGGGCTGATTGCCCAGTTATGCCTTATGTCGTTGATTCTATTAGTTGTCAGCGTGATCGGAATTAATTCAATTCAGGAAAGCTCACGCTCATTGCAAATCATCAATCAAATTCAGGGGGAGGAATTAGGCTCTTTGTCGAATAGCTTCACTGCCACATTGAGCGCCAGAACTGAAGCAGCACTGGCGATCCATCAACTAGAAATTGGTTTGATTGATGAGTCGTTACAAACTGCAAAGCAGGCAGAAGGCTCACTGGCATTATCGCAAAAAGAGATGGCACGTTTTGTTAGCGCGGTATCTGAGCGGGGAGACGGACAGGAGCTGGCGACTAACATTCAAAAAAGCTATAAAAATTATGTTGATAAAGGCGTATTACCTATGCTGGCCGCCATCAAGGCGGGTTATGCAGACGAGTATTACGAGGTGCTGGAAAAGAGTATCACTGATATCAGCAATGCTTTTAATAGTGATGTTGCGACTTTTCGCCGCTATGCACTGGATGCCGGCCAACTGCAAATTGATCAAGCTAACAGTGCCGCCAAAATCAAGTTGGCGATCATTGTCGCCGCGGGTGTGATCACTTTGATCTCCGCAGTGCTGGCATGGTTTGCACTTAAATACATTATTTTGCAGCCCCTGGAGCAATCAATTCATCAGTTGGAATTTATAGCTTCTGGTGATTTGACCCACAATATCAACAGTGAGGGCAATACAGAACTGGCGCGGCTAGCCAAAGCGCTACAGGTCATGCAGCAATCGCTGGTGGAGTCAGTGAGCAATGTTCGCGATGTTGGTGGACAGATAGGTATTGGTTCGCGGGAGTTGGCGGCGGGTAACACACATTTGGCGGAACGCACTGAAGAGTCGGCATCTTCACTGGAGCAAACGGCGGCCAGCATGGAGCAGTTGACCTCGACGGTAAAAATGAATGCTGAAAACTCTGATCAGGCGAATCGTTTGGCGATGAGTGTATCGGACATTGCCAATAAAGGCAGTGAGGCCGTCAGCCATGTGGTCGATAAGATGCAGGCGATTACCTCCAGTTCAAGACGTATTTCCGACATCATTGCTGTGATTGACGGCATTGCATTTCAGACCAATATTCTGGCGCTGAATGCTGCGGTCGAAGCCGCCAGAGCAGGTGAGCAGGGGCGTGGTTTTGCTGTGGTCGCCGGCGAAGTCCGTAATTTGGCCCAGCGCAGTGCGCAATCAGCTAAAGAGATCAAAGATCTGATTGTTGAGTCACAAAATAGAGTGCGGGAAGGCGCGGACATGGCGGAGTCTGCGGGTAAAACCATGCATGAGATCGCCAGTGAAGTCAGTCGGGTGACGGCATTGATGCGTGAAATATCAGCTGCAAGTTATGAGCAGAGTAGTGGGATTGAGCAAGTAAATGTGGCTATTGCGCAAATGGATCAGGTTGCTCAGCAGAATGCGACATTGGTTGAACAAGCTGCGGCCGCAACGCGCTCATTAGAAGAGCAAGCAGATGCATTATCAGCCAGCATGGCGGTATTTAAATTGCATGGGGATAAGCTGGCGCTTGAAGCATAAAAAAAACAGCGGCTTAGGGGCCGCTGCTCTCTATCGCCAACGGCTAATTACTTGGCTTCTTCATCCGGGAATTTGGCAATAAAGCCTTCCGCATCTTCAACCATGGATTTGGTTCCCACGAAGAACGGCGCGCGCTGATGCAGTTTCTCCGGCACGATATCCAGAATGCGGTTAACCCCATCGGTTGCTTTACCACCGGCTTGTTCCGCCAGGAACGCCATTGGGTTGCATTCGTACAACAAACGCAGTTTCCCTTGTGGATGGCTGGCGGTACTTGGATAAATATAGATGCCGCCTTTCAACAAGTTACGATGGAAATCGGCAACCAGTGAGCCAATATAGCGTGAAGTGTATGGGCGCTGGGTGGCCTCATCCTGCTCCTGGCAATACTTGATGTATTTCTTCACACCTAGTGGGAATTTAATGTAGTTCCCTTCGTTGATGGAGTACATGCAACCGGTTGCGGGATAACGCACTTTTTCGCCGGATAAACAGAAAACCCCTAGCGACGGATCATAAGTGAAAGTATGAACGCCATAACCGGTGGTATACACCAACATGGTTGAAGAGCCGTAGACCACATAACCTGCCGCCACCTGCTTGGTGCCAGGTTGCAAGAAGTCAGCTTCAGTAATGGGTGTGCCAAATGGGGTGATGCGACGATAGATAGAGAAAATAGTACCGACGGATACATTCACGTCAATATTTGATGATCCATCCAGCGGATCCATCAGAACCACATATTTGGCATTTTCTGCCCGCCCGCCGTCAAAGATAACAATGTCATCTTCTTCTTCAGAGGCGATACCGGCAACTTCACCGCGTGCTTTTAGCGCCGCTTTCAATTTTTCATTGGCAAACAGATCCAGTTTCATCTGGTCTTCGCCCTGAATATTGGAAACACCGCTGGCACCTAAAATATCAACTAAACCTGCTTTGTTGATATCACGATGAATAATCTTTGCGCCGAGTTTGATTGCTGAAAGTAATGCAGTTAATTCGCCGGTGGCGTGAGAGAAGTCTAGCTGTTTCTCAACGATGAATTCGCCTAACGTTTTCATGACTCAATCCCTGGATCTACGGTTAAATATCGATTTATTAACGAACAACTCACCTGATGGCAGCAGTGTAGCCCAAAGATAAGAATGATTCATAGGCAATTCCATTTCTTCTCTTTGATTCTGAGCGGTAGAATAGCTGCAAACTCGAAGCTTATTAATACGGAAAATTTATGCGCATTCACATATTAGGTATCTGCGGCACTTTTATGGGCGGTCTGGCAATGCTTGCTCGTTCATTAGGTCACGAAGTGACGGGAGCGGATGCTAACGTGTATCCACCGATGAGCACACTGCTGGAGAATCAAGGAATTGACTTGATTCAGGGATACTCTCCGGCTCAACTGAATCCCGCACCGGATTTGGTGATCATCGGTAATGCCATGACCCGTGGTAACCCTTGTGTTGAGGCCGTGTTAGAGCAAGGAATTCCTTATGTTTCCGGGCCGCAATGGCTGCATGACCATGTGTTGCCAGAGCGCTGGGTATTGGCGATAGCCGGCACTCATGGCAAAACCACCACGGCGGGAATGGTTACCTGGATACTGGAAGCCTGTGGCTATGAGCCAGGTTTTGTGATTGGCGGCGTACCGGGCAATTTCGATGTCTCAGCCCGTTTAGGCAACAGCCCATTCTTTGTTATTGAAGCCGATGAATATGATTGCGCCTTCTTTGATAAGCGCTCTAAATTTGTTCACTACAGCCCAAGAACGCTGGTGATGAATAATCTTGAGTTTGATCATGCTGATATATTTGACGATCTTAAGGCGATTCAGAAGCAATTCCACCATCTGGTGCGTTTAGTTCCCGGTAAAGGCAAAATCATCGTGCCAGATAATGATAATCATCTGAAGCAAGTGATGGCGATGGGGTGCTGGAGTGAGCAAGAGTTGGTGGGTGAAACGGGCAGTTGGTTTGCACGTAAAGTTTCGACCGATGCCAGTGTTTATGAAGTGTTTCTCGACAATGAGTTAGTGGGCGAGGTCAGTTGGTCACTGGTGGGTGAACACAATATGCATAACGGCCTGATGGCCATCGCCGCCGCCCGTCATGTGGGGGTCTTGCCAGCAGATGCTTGTCGGGTTCTGGGTGATTTTATTAATGCCCGCCGCCGCTTGGAGTTACGCGGCGAAGCCCATGGTGTCATGGTTTATGATGATTTTGCTCATCATCCAACCGCCATACTCGCTACTTTGGCGGCACTGCGCAGTAAAGTCGGTGGCACCGCACGGATTTTGGCTGTTTTAGAGCCGCGCTCTAACACCATGAAATTGGGGTTATGCAAGAATGAGTTGGCACCTTCATTGGGTCGTGCGGATGAAGTGTTCCTGTTCCAACCGCAGCATATTCCTTGGCAAGTGGTGGAAGTGGCGGAAGCCTGTATTCAGCCGGCGCATTGGAGTGCTGATATCGATACATTAGTTGATATGATTGTGAAAACAGCCCAACCCGGTGATCACATCTTGGTGATGAGTAACGGCGGCTTTGGTGGTATTCATGACAAGTTATTGAGTTCACTGAGTAAAAAAGCAGAGTTAGAAGCTGAGTCTCAGGATTAGGCAGGATAAAAAAGCCCCCGTATAGCGGGGGTAAAGGGTTCGTCGGATAGACGACAAGGGATTATTCTGCTGCGGTGCTCAGTGGGCTAACCGGTTCAATTAATACTCTATTCAGTCGGTTTAAAATTAATTTTCTCTCTATTTTCAACCGATTGAATAAACCATCAAACTCGAAAGTATGCCCCTCGAACGGGGCATATACTTTCATTCTTAGCACATACTTTTATTTGTAAGCTTTAGCCGTAGCGTGCCAGTTATTTTCTTCACGCACTTCGATGATTTTATAAGCTTTCGCGCCCATTGCATCTGCTTTATCAGACAGTGCCTGACGGATATCAGAAGGTGCGCCATTAAGGCCACTGACGGTAATGGTGCCAATTGGTTGCATGTTAGCGGCTTGAGAATCATTGATAGAATCAGCTGCAAATACACCAAATGACAGTGCAGATAGAACGCTCATGGTTGCGATAGTAGTTTTAATATTCATGTTATTGCCTCTATTTATTCTTTTATCACTTCGAAGGAAGTGTGATTTACGTCACGAAAATGAGTATACATCTAGTAACTGAGAATATTAATAGCGCACTAATAATATTTAACGTCACTTTATCGGTGGTTACTACTTTTTAAGAACGAAAAGGAATAAAAAATGGCTAAAAAACAGCAGGGTTTAGTTAAAAGCTAATATTTTCAAACGGATAAGTGCTTTTGACTAAAAGTGCGAATGGATGTGGTGAGTTTGACCATAGAGAGAGAGAAAACAGTGCTATTTTGTGGTTTTAAAATGATTAAGCAGTGAAATACCCTATTTAGCTGTGGGGAGTTAGGATGGGTAGTTAGGGGCCGTAGGCGTTAAATAGCAACAATGCGGCACCTATGGCCGCATTTATACACATCAGACAGTAAAGAGTGGTATTAAAGCTCTTGCTCGAATAGCCCGAGGATGGCTTCATGCAGCTGTTTAACAGTAAAACCCCTGGCTGGTGTGGTGAAGATAGTATCATCACCGGCAATACTCCCCAGAATACCTTCAGCCTTGCCTAATGAGTCCAGCAGGCGGGCGATCAACTGGGCTGCACCTGGGCTGGTATTAATCACAACCACTGAATCATTATAATCAACATCTAGCACCAGATTTTTTAGCGGGCTGCTAGTTGTTGGTACGCCTAACTCGGCGGGTAAGCAGTAAACCATCTCCATTTTTGCATTACGCGTCCTGACTGCGCCGAACTTGGTCAACATGCGCGAAACTTTGGATTGGTTAATATTTTCAAAACCTTCTTCCTGCAAGGCCAAAACGATCTCACCTTGAGAACTGAATTTCTCTTCTTTCAATAACGCTTTGAACGCCTTGATAAGATCTTCTTGTTTTGCGGGATTACGCATTTGTTATGCCCTGAGTAGTCAACAGTGAATAGGATTATTATGCATATAAATGAATTTTTATTCAACATGACTCTGGAGTTTTGGTGATAAAAGCATTGATATCAAGGAATGGCGAAATTTTAACATCATCATACTGTTACGATTATGCTAAATCAGCACTTATTGAGATTTAGTTTAAGTAATCAAAATGTTATTAAAATGATGTTGTTTTGATGTTGCAGAAGGGTGTAATGTAACCGCGGATTAACCTGTCATGAATACTCCAGTAAATTTTAGAATAATGTGCGCTATATCATTAACGAATAAGCGATTTAATCTAAAATACATAAGCTCTATGCGCCTTTTTGATGCGTGATATCTCAATCTGACTGTTAATAGATTGTGTTTAAAATTACAATAAATTAAGGTGCGTAACTAGATGAATTCACGGCAAATTTAAATTAAATATAATAAGGAGTATAGGATGAAAGTTGCAGTTCTCGGTGCCGCTGGTGGTATCGGCCAGGCCCTCGCTCTTCTTCTCAAGACCCAGCTTCCTTCAGGTTCAGATCTCTCTTTATATGATATCGCGCCAGTAACCCCTGGTGTTGCGGTTGATCTGAGCCATATCCCGACCGCTGTTAAGATCAAAGGCTTCAGCGGCGAAGATGCTACCCCAGCACTGCAAGGGGCCGATATTGTTCTGATTTCTGCTGGTGTTGCTCGTAAACCAGGCATGGATCGTTCAGATCTGTTCAATGTTAATGCCGGTATCGTTCGTAATCTGGTTGAGCAAATTGCGCGTACTTGCCCTAACGCTTTAATTGGCATCATTACCAACCCAGTTAACACGACGGTTGCGATCGCCGCAGAAGTACTGAAAAAAGCCGGTGTTTACGACAAAAACAAATTATTTGGTATTACGACACTGGATACCATTCGCTCTAACACCTTCGTTGCTGAATTAAAAGGTAAGCAGCCTCAGGATATCGAAGTGCCCGTTATTGGTGGTCACTCTGGGGTTACTATTCTGCCATTGTTGTCACAAATTCCAGGCGTTAGCTTTACAGAGCAGGAAGTTGCCTCTCTGACTAAGCGTATTCAGAACGCGGGGACTGAAGTTGTTGAAGCAAAAGCTGGTGGTGGGTCAGCGACACTCTCTATGGGGCAGGCTGCGGCACGATTTGGCCTTTCTCTGGTTCGTGCTCTGCAAGGCGAAAGCAATGTGGTTGAATGCTCTTACGTTGAAGGTGATGGCAAGTATGCTCGCTTCTTTGCGCAACCAATCCTATTGGGTAAAAACGGCGTTGCAGAACGTAAAGACATCGGGAAACTGAGTGCTTTTGAGCAACAGGCGCTGGAAAGTATGCTTGATGTATTGCACCAAGATATCGAGTTGGGCGAAAAGTTCGTCAATAACTAATATACCTTTTTACATGGCGTTGCTAGAGGTGCAAACAATCCCCGTTCATCGACTCACTAATTTGAGCTAGCTGATTGGAGTTTTGTTTGTTTACCACCTCATCGCAACGCCACTGACTCTGGGTATAGATAGCAATATGTAAAAGTAGGGGTAGCTCTACCCTTAAAATGACATTATCAACCGCCGAAGCAACTCATCGGCGGTTTTTTTATGACTTGCCGTATCCGCACTTTTCGGTCGAGAAGGGCTCCTGTTTTAGAATCAAAATAGCGTGTTGGCCAGATTTCTGAAGGATGAATATTCAGACATTCTGCAATCAACCACTCCCCCTTTGGCCAGGGGCGAGTCAATGCATTGGCAAGTGTGGATGAACTTAATCCCGCTTTGCGAGAAAGTGCGGCCAGAGTTGTACCTTCTTTACGTAGTGCAGCAATGATGTCGGCTGGGTGCCAATCAGATTTCCTTAAAATCATCTTTAATCCTTTTTTTTTCTAAGCAGCTGACGCGTTAGTGATATAAATAACGGTACATTGTTAATCGGAACGTGAACACAAAGTGACCATTTAGAAAGATCATATCATTTATTTTCCCAAAAATTTTAAATGTTTTCTAAATATTCCTTTTTTGTGTCACAACGCATATTAGGAAGCAACGCCATGAAAAAAGAGTGGTTTGCCGCTAAGGAATTGGCAGGTCTTGAGGGGTTACCGTCATCACCACAAGGAGTAAACCTCATGGCTAAACGTGAGGGATGGGAGCAGCGTCGCCGTCGTGGTGTTCAGGGAAAGGCGGTGGAATATCATATTGAAAGTTTACCCAGTACGATACTGAACTCATTACAACTCAGGGAGGAGCCAGCGCAATATACGCCGGTACGGCAAGACCCAGTGAACATATGGATAGAAGCCTATTATCAACTCACTGAAGCTGAACGTGCACAGGTCATCGCATTTTTGCTGCGTGAAGGGATTGGGGCGTTAATGAAACGCTTGGTTTGAGAAAAAAAAGGTGTCAGTGCGGGAGTAAAAAGAAACTCGGGCAGTAACGTCCCGAGTTTCTATATAGTTTCTTAAAATGCGCGCTGTACGGCAATATGTGCCAGCCCTTCTAGTGCTAGCCGATATTCACTTTCTGGCAGGATCTGTAATGCGGCAATGGCTTTATCTGCCTCTTCTTCGGCGCGCTGACGAGTGTAGTCCAGTGAGCCACACTGCTGCATTGCGACCAACACAGGCTCGAGTAGATGGCGGCCACTACCCTGTTCAATGGCTTGGCGAATCATTGTTTCTTGCTCTGGAGTGCCATTACGCATCGCATGTAGCAATGGGAGTGTCGGCTTACCTTCGTTCAGGTCATCACCGGTATTTTTACCCAAGGTGGTGCCATCAGAGCTGTAATCGAGCAGATCATCAATCAACTGGAAAGCGGTCCCCAGATAGCGGCCATAATTCTGCAATGCCAACTCCTGCTCTTCACTGGCATCCGCTAATACAGCCGCTGATTGTGAGGCGGCTTCAAACAAACGGGCTGTTTTGCTGTAAATGACCTGCATATAGTTTTCTTCAGTGATATCAGGGTTATTACAGTTCATTAACTGCAACACTTCACCTTCAGCAATGACATTCGTCGCTTCTGACATCAATGTAAGAACACGCAGAGACTCTAGGCTCGTCATCATCTGGAATGAGCGAGTATAGATATAGTCGCCCACCAATACGCTGGCAGCATTACCAAATGCCGCATTTGCTGTGGCCTTGCCACGGCGCATATCGGACTCATCAACCACATCATCATGTAGCAGTGTTGCCGTGTGGATAAATTCAATCAATGCTGCGACAGTGATATGCTTACTGCCCTGATAGTGTAAAGCTCGAGCGACCAGCACGGCGATCATGGGGCGGATTCGTTTTCCACCGCCACTGATGATGTAATGGCCCAATTGATTGATAAGGACAACATCAGAGTTCAATTGCTCGAGAATTGTTGTGTTTACTGCCGCCATATCTGGCGCGGTTAACTCGATAATCTTTTCTAGGTTCATTGTTATATTCAGCTGTTTTTCTCTTTAACTGCGATGAGATTACCGCCCACATTATTACATGACGTTCCCTGAGACCATGATTGTACTTGAAAAATCCAGCAAATAAACGAGATGTAAGAAACTGTGCTTTTTTTCTTCTCTTGTGCTGATTATATACTTGTCATTCACTACGTTTTTGCGTAGAATTCGCGCCCTATTGTGAATATTTATAGTGCGCTCTGGACTACAAAAGTGGAGTGTGCGGAAAGCGGAGTTTTATATGTACGCGGTTTTCCAAAGTGGTGGTAAACAACACCGGGTAAGCGAAGGTCAGACCATTCGCCTGGAAAAGCTGGACATCGCAACTGGTGAAACTGTTGAGTTTGACCAAGTTCTGATGATTGCTAACGGTGAAGAAATCAATATCGGCGCTCCTTTAGTCGATGGTGGCAAGATCAAAGCTGAAGTGGTAGCTCACGGTCGTGGCGAGAAGATTAAGATTGTTAAATTCCGTCGTCGTAAGCACTACCGTAAGCAGCAAGGTCATCGTCAGTGGTTCACTGATGTTAAAATCACCGGCATCAGCGCTTAAGATTTAGGAGAGCGGACAAATGGCACATAAAAAGGCTGGTGGCTCGACCCGTAACGGTCGTGACTCCGAAAGTAAACGTCTTGGCGTAAAACGTTTTGGCGGCGAAGCAGTATTGGCAGGCAGCATCATCGTTCGTCAGCGTGGAACTAAATTCCACCCAGGCACCAACGTAGGTTGCGGTAAAGACCATACTCTGTTTGCTTTGTCTGACGGTAAAGTCAAGTTCGAAATTAAAGGCCCGAAAAACCGTAAGTTTATCAGCATCGAAGCTGAATAAGTCTTTCGCGTCTTGTAAATAGATATAAGCCCTGCAATTTTGTTGCGGGGCTTTTTACATTTCTGGTTTCTCCCACCCGGTAAAAAATGGATACGAAACAGCAGGCTGGTTTAGGTATTTTTCTGGCATTAACCACTGCCGTATTCTGGGGTGCGCTGCCGATTGCAATGAAGCAAGTGCTTGAGGTTATGGAGCCTTTTACCATTGTCTGGTATCGCTTTACCATGGCGGCTATCGGCTTGGGGATCATTCTGGCTTCGCGTCGTCAATTGCCTTCCCTTAAACTTTTTCGCCAACCTCGCTGGCTGCTATTACTGATCGTTGCGACCTGTGGCCTGCTGGGGAACTTCATCTTCTTCAGCTCATCATTACAATACCTTAGTCCGACGACATCTCAGGTTATTGGGCAACTCTCACCGGTAGGGATGATGATTGCCAGTGTGCTGATTTTAAAAGAGCGGATGCGCGTCACTCAGGTCATTGGCGCGGGTATGCTGATTTGTGGTCTGCTGCTATTTTTTAATACCAGTCTGCATGAAATATTTACCCGCCTGACTGATTACACGCTTGGCGTAGTATTGGGCGTCTGTGCAGCAGCGGTCTGGGTCAGTTATGGTGTCGCCCAGAAAGTGTTATTAAGACGTATGGCATCGCAACAGATATTATTATTGCTCTACGTTTTGTGCGCACTTGCACTGTTCCCAATGGCAAAACCAGCCGTTATTTTTCAGCTCAATGGGTGGCAGTTCGCCTGTTTACTGTTTTGTGGGGTTAATACTCTGGTCGGTTATGGTGCTTTAGCTGAAGCCATGGCCCGCTGGCAGGCCGCGCAGGTGAGTGCGCTGGTCACATTAACACCGTTGTTTACCTTGTTTTTTTCAATTTTATTGGCGCTGATTTGGCCCGATAATTTCGTCGCACCATCCCTCAACCTGGTGGGATATGTGGGGGCATTTGTCGTGGTGGCTGGCGCTATGTTCTCTGCCATTGGGCATCGTTGGTGGCCACGTCGGGCAGAAATAAGCCTGGTGATACCGCCAAAATAGCCGTTCGGTGTGCTCTGTTTGTCGAGGTATCGATAAACTGTCAGCTGCCATCTTAGCCAAGAGGGTGCTTTTTTCGGGTTGATTGTCTATTTTTAATACAGATGAAATTTCCTATAGAAGCGAGTATAATACGCGCCCTTGTTCGTGCCGGTTCTGGTGCGTTCGTGTTTTTACGATATGCTGTATACGCTTGGTGTATCACGAGAGCTAGAAAATACGCCGAAAAGAACCGATAAAGTTAATGTAAAACAAGTAGATAAAATCTATTGGTTTTTTACGGAGAAAGTAAATGAAGTTTGTAGATGAAGCTACAATTTTGGTTGTAGCCGGTGACGGTGGTAACGGTTGTGTTAGCTTCCGCCGTGAAAAATATATCCCGAATGGTGGCCCTGATGGTGGCGACGGTGGCGACGGTGGCGATATTTATCTGTTGGCTGATGAAAACCTCAACACACTGATTGATTACCATTTTGTGAAATCTTTCCGTGCTGAACGTGGGCAGAATGGTCAGAGCCGTGACTGTACTGGTAAACGAGGTAAAGATATCACCATTAAAGTCCCTGTCGGTACACGCATACTGGATCAGGGAACCGGTGAGATTGTGGGTGATATGACCCGCCATGGTCAGCGCCTGATGGTCGCAAAAGGGGGGTTTCACGGATTAGGTAATGCCCGTTTCAAATCCTCAGTTAACCGTGCCCCGCGCCAGAAAACCATGGGTACTGAAGGCGAGACCCGTGATCTGACGTTAGAGCTGTTGCTATTGGCTGATGTGGGGATGCTGGGGCTACCTAATGCCGGTAAATCTACCTTTATCCGCGCAGTTTCTGCCGCTAAGCCAAAAGTTGCTGACTATCCATTTACTACCCTGATCCCAAGCCTGGGTGTGGTGCGTATGGATTACGAGCAGAGCTTTGTGGTTGCCGATATTCCTGGTTTGATTGAAGGCGCTTCAGAAGGTGCTGGCCTGGGTATTCGCTTCCTGAAACATTTGGAACGTTGCCGCGTGCTGTTGCATTTAGTGGATTTGGCGCCGATTGATGAGTCTGATCCGGTCCAAAATGCCAAAATTATTATCAATGAGTTGCAGCAATACAGTGAAAATCTCGCTGAGAAGCCACGCTGGCTCGTTTTCAATAAGATTGACCTGGTAGACCCAGAAGAGGCTGAAACCCGCGCTAAAGCTATTGTAGAAGCTCTGGGATGGGAAGGTAAGTATTATATGATCTCTGCTGCGAATCGCGAAAACGTGAATGCGCTGTGCTGGGATGTAATGAACTTCATTAATTCACAGCCAAAAGAGATGGCTATTGCTGAAAGCGCGCCAGAAAAAGTTGAATTCATGTGGGATGATTATCACCGTGAACAACTGGCTGAAGTGGAAGCAGAAGCGAAAGCAGAAGAAGACGATGATGATTGGGATGAAGAAGACGACGACGGCGTAGAGTTCATCTACGAACGCTAATTTCCCCCCATGAAGACTCGGTAATACCGCATGATTCGAACAAGGGCTGCCATTTTGTGGTGGCCCTTTTGCTTGAGCTGATATCAGCTAAATTTAGGCAACACCTTGCTATGGGTGGTTGCAGGTATCCAGCATTGCGCTTTTAACCCGGAACGGTCAGTGCGGTTTTCCAGTGTTAGCCTACCTTGGTGTAACTGAACTGTGCGGATCACGATATTCAATCCTAAACCACTGCCTCCGTAGCGCTGATCCATGCGACGGAAAGCTTGGGTCAGCTCACCGGCTTGTTCTTGCTTTATTCCTGGCCCCTCATCGATGACTTGTAACAGTGCGCCCTGAGTTTCAGCGGAGAGTTTGACCCAAATTTGGCTAGCTACCGGGCTATAGCGATGTGCGTTCTCAACCAGATTACGCAGCATCAAACGCAGCAAAGTGGCGTCACCCTCTGTTTGGGCGCGAGGGGGAAGTTCCCACATGATGGTTTGTTGGCGAAGCGCACACATCTCCTCCAACTCCTCTTGCAGCGGTTTCACCACATTTTCAACCCAATCCAGTGTTTGATACAGGCCGCTGGCAAAATTCTGCCCCGCTCTGGACAACATCAGTAATTGTTCGATGGTATGCATTAACAAGTCGATACGGTTAATGAGCGACTTACTTTCCGTGATCCCCTGTTGCTCCATCAACTCAAGGTGCAGGCGGATCCCGGCAAGGGGTGTGCGCAGCTCATGTGCAGCATCTGCGGTAAACAGGCGCTCCTGTTGAATGGTATTCGCCAGGCGGGATAACAACTGGTTCAGTGTCGAGGTTACAGAGACAATTTCTTGCATATCACTGTTAACAACCACAGGTGTGAGATTATCAGCCGAACGCTCTGCCAATTTTTGCTGCAACTGATCGAGTGGGCGGATAATCCAACTGATTGCCCAAAAAGAGAGCAATAAGGTGATGGTCATCATGATGAGCGAGGGGGCAAGCAGTGAAGCAACAGCTTCCGCTATCTCTTTGTCAACCCGCTCATTACGCACTTTGGCGCTCAGGGTCTCATCAACCAGAAAGCTTATTTGCTCCTGACTTTCATGCCATAGCCAGAATGCACTGATCAACTGAGTAACCAGCAATATTAGCGCCAGCATTAAGATTAGGCGGCGGCGCATACTGATCATGATGGTGTTTCCAGGCGATAGCCAACACCACGGATGGTGCGGATACGATCTTTACCTAATTTACGGCGCAGATTATGGATATGCACTTCTAGTGTGTTGGAGCCGAGATCATCATTCCAGGTGTAGAGATCCTGCTGCAACAATTCACGATTGACGGTTTGGCCAGCTCGCATGATTAAGCGCGAGAGGATCGCAAACTCTTTGGGGGTGATCTCCAGCGGCTGATCCTGCAACCACACTTGCTGGGTGGATAAGTTGAGGCTCAGGTCATCTTGTTGCACCAAATTATCACTCTGCCCTTGGTAGCGGCGAATCAGCGCGCGAACACGGGCCAGTAACTCAGCGAGCGCGAATGGCTTGATTAGGTAATCGTCCGCACCCGCATCCAGCCCGTCAACCCTGTCTTCGAGCGCATCACGGGCCGTGAGTATCAGCACTGGCAGAGTGACATGTTGACGACGCCATTGGCGTAGCAATACAGCACCATCCTGATCCGGCAAGCCGAGATCGAGAATGACCATGCTGTACTGACTGCTTTGTAACAAACCCTGCGCTTCTGCTGCCGTACCGGCACAGTCACAGGCGTAGCCCTCGCTGGTCAGTGCCATTGCGATGCCTCGTTGCAGCAGTTCATCATCCTCAACAATCAGTAGTTTCATGGTTCTCAGTTATTCTGATAAATATCTTTATACAGGCGGCTTTCGAAGCGGACCAATGGCGCCCGACGATTTTTTTGATCTTCTGGTGGGACCGCGTAGCCGGACAAAAATTGTACAAATGCCATGCGTTGCCCACTGGCCGTGGTGATAAATCCGGCTAAATTGTACACGCCTTGCAGTGCACCCGTTTTCGCCGACACTTTGCCGTCAACGCCCGCTTCATGTAGCCCGCCACGATAGCGTAACGTGCCGTCATAGCCGGAAAGTGGCAGCATTGAAATAAAGTTAAGCTCTTGATCATGCTGAGCAATATATTGCAAAGCCTGCATCATAGTTGCTGGTGAAATCAAATTATGGCGTGATAAGCCAGATCCATCCACAACAATGCTGTTGCCCAGATCCACCCCCGCTTTCTGACGTAAAACCTGCCGCACTGCATCAGCACCCGCACGCCACGTGCCTGGCACCCCAAAACGCTGATGACCAATTGTTCTGAAAACAGTATCGGCAATCATATTGTCCGATTTTTTTAGCATGATTTTTAGTAAATCATGCAGCGGCGCTGATTGGGTTTGTGCCAACACATTTCCTGCCGGACTCGGTGTTGTCTGACGGCGCAGGCTGCCATCAACCTGGATATCACCCTTTTTCAGCTCGTCTTTCAAAATAGCCCCGGCATAGCTGGCCCCATTTTGCACGGCGAAGGCCAGTGGCAGCGGTTCACTGCGCTGAGTTAGGCAACCGGTGAGTGTGAAGCGGTTTAACTCGCCAGGAACGACGTCTAATTCACAATATTGTGCATCAGGCGAGCCTTTGGCTAAGGTGCGGACTTCACTGAACATCTGCACCGGATAGTAGGAGGCGACCCGAATAAACGCCATGTCACCTGGGTTCGGCGCGCTGTAAAGAGAGACCGAAAAGCAGTTACGATCGACGATGGCCGCAGCAGGAGGCGCACTAAAGCATTGCGTCATATCGTTCCATGGCCAACCAGGTGCTTTGTCATGGCTGGCAAAAACGGAGGTATCAATAATTAAGTCACCGGCAACTTGCTTAACACCCGCTTTTCTTAAGGTGGCAACCATATTTCGCAACTGTTGGCGTGTTAACGTGGGGTCACCATCAAAACGGGCAATTAAGTTACCCCGCAATACACCATCAGTTATCGTGCCATGGCTTTCTAACGTGGTCACGAAGCGAAAGTCTGGGCCGAGCTGTAATAACGCAGCCAGGGCTGTCAGTACTTTTTGTGTACTGGCGGGTAACGCCATCTGCTGAGCGTGATAGTCTATTGCCGGGCTGGTCGCCCCGATTTTTTGTACGATTAGTGCAAGATTTGCCCCATCAGGCAGATACTGTGTGTAATTTTCGACCTGAGCCGCATTGGCGTTAGATATGCTGATATTGAGCGCAATAGCACAGGCCAATCCACTGACAATTCGTGAAAAATGCATAATTTCGGTATAACTGCTGGATAATGTGTTGCCATACTACGGTGCAACGAGGGCGAAAGTAAACGATGACCCTAAAGGAACTCTACGTTAAAATGCATATCAAAATGCAAAATTGATCCTGACTTGGGTTTTTTGCTCCAGGAGTGATTATTTTTGTTGATCACCAGGAGATGAGTAGGATATCAAGCTAACCATATTTTCATTCGATGACGTTAGGATGACGGTTTTTGAACAGGATAGATTTAGAGGTATTTAAAAGATGAAACAGATTCCGATGACGGTACGTGGCGCAGATAAACTGCGTGAAGAACTGGATTTTTTAAAAGGCGTTCGTCGCCCTAAAATTATTTCTGATATTGCCACTGCCCGTGAGCATGGCGATTTGAAAGAAAATGCGGAATATCACGCAGCCCGCGAACAGCAAGGGTTCTGTGAAGGCCGTATTCAAGAAATTGAAGCAAAGCTCTCCAATGCGCAGGTGATTGATATCACTAAAATGCCAAATAATGGGCGCGTTATTTTTGGTGCCACGGTTCGTGTCTTAAATGTGGATATCGAAGAGGAGCAGCAGTATCGGATTGTGGGTGATGATGAAGCTGATTTTAAGCAAAATCTTATTTCAGTTAACTCACCTATCGCTCGTGGCCTGATTGGTAAAGAAGTCGATGACGTCGTTGTTATTCGAACTCCAGGCGGCGAAGTAGAATATGAAATTCTTAGCGTGGATTATGTGTAATACTTGTTCATCTGAGCAGATATTTCGCATTATTTCTCAAAAATGAAGTTGTAAAGAAAAGTAAAAGGCCGCATGCGGCCTTTTATCAGAACAAAGTGCATGGCACCTTTTCTCTAAAACAAGCGTCACTTAACGCGGTAAAATAATTTTGCGCTCTTTCGCTGGGCGATAAAGCACTAAAATATTACCGATGATTTGGACGTTAACGGCACCGGTTTCACGCACGATGGCATCAGCAATTAGGGCTTTGGTTTCACGCTCTTCAGCAGTGATCTTCACCTTAATAAGTTCATGATGTTCCAGCGTTTGTTCGATTTCAGCCAGCACACCTTCGGTTAATCCGTTATTGCCCAGCATCACTACTGGTTTTAACGGATGGGCCAAGCTTTTCAGGTGCTGTTTTTGTTTGTTATTCAGATTCATCGTCTTTTTTGCTTAAGTTGGGATTGAAAACGGTTCATTCTACCGCCATCTCATGTGTATCACCAAATCGGTCTACGTCGATGGGGAGTTTACGCGAGCTAAGCAATAGATGCGCGGACTCTTAATTAAGATAGTTGGAAAAATAGATGTCTAATAAAAAGCGTTCGGGTAGCTCCAGTCGCTGGTTGCAAGAACACTTTAGCGATAAATACGTCATTCAGGCGCAGAAAAAGGGGCTACGCTCTCGCGCCTGGTTTAAACTTGATGAAATACAACAGAACGATAAACTTTTTAAGCCCGGTATGACCGTTGTCGATTTAGGCGCGGCACCTGGTGGCTGGTCCCAATATGTTGTAACCCAGATCGGGGGTAAAGGGCGGATCATTGCATGTGATCTTCTACCAATGGATCCTATTGTTGGTGTCGATTTCCTTCAGGGCGATTTTCGTGATGAACTGGTTCTGAAAGCTTTACTTGAGCGCGTTGGGGATAAAAAAGTTCAGGTGGTCATGTCTGATATGGCCCCGAATATGAGTGGTACTCCGGCAGTCGATATACCTAAATCAATGTATCTGGTTGAATTAGCTTTGGAAATGTGTCGAGATGTACTTGCACCAGGCGGAAGTTTCCTGGTGAAGGTGTTTCAGGGAGATGGCTTTGATGAATACCTACGGGAAATTCGCTCCCTGTTTACGAAAGTTAAGATTCGTAAGCCAGACGCTTCTCGTGCGCGATCGCGTGAAGTGTACATTGTAGCGACAGGGCGGAAACTGTAGTACCCTAACGCTGTTTGTTAACACAGTTGTAATATGAGGTTAATCCCTTGAGTGACATGGCGAAAAACCTAATTCTCTGGTTAGTTATTGCAGTCGTACTGATGTCTGTATTCCAGAGCTTTGGACCCAGCGAATCGAATGGCCGTAGAGTGGATTACTCTACTTTCATGTCCGACGTAACCCAAGAACAGGTTCGTGAAGCACGTATCAATGGACGTGAAATCAACGTCAGTAAAAAAGATAACAGCAAATATACGACTTTCATTCCGGTCAACGATCCAAAGCTGTTAGATACCTTATTGACTAAAAATGTGAAAGTTGTTGGTGAGCCGCCGGAAGAGCCGAGCTTGCTGGCATCTATCTTTATTTCTTGGTTCCCAATGCTGTTGTTGATTGGGGTCTGGATCTTCTTTATGCGTCAAATGCAGGGCGGCGGCGGCAAAGGGGCAATGTCCTTTGGCAAGAGCAAGGCCAGAATGCTGACCGAAGATCAGATAAAAACCTCTTTTGCTGATGTTGCTGGTTGTGACGAAGCAAAAGAAGAAGTCAGTGAATTGGTTGAATATTTGCGCGAACCAAGCCGTTTCCAGAAGCTGGGCGGTAAGATTCCGAAAGGCGTGTTAATGGTCGGTCCTCCAGGGACAGGTAAAACCTTGTTGGCGAAAGCCATTGCAGGTGAAGCCAAAGTGCCATTCTTCACCATCTCCGGTTCTGACTTTGTAGAAATGTTTGTTGGTGTGGGTGCATCCCGTGTCCGTGACATGTTTGAGCAGGCTAAGAAAGCCGCGCCTTGTATCATCTTTATTGATGAAATTGATGCGGTAGGCCGTCAGCGTGGCGCTGGATTGGGTGGTGGTCATGACGAACGTGAACAAACCCTGAACCAAATGCTGGTCGAGATGGATGGCTTTGAAGGTAACGAAGGCATCATTGTCATTGCAGCAACTAACCGTCCAGACGTTCTTGACCCAGCTTTGCTGCGCCCAGGTCGTTTTGACCGTCAGGTTGTGGTTGGTTTACCGGATGTCCGTGGTCGTGAACAGATTCTGAAAGTCCATATGCGCCGTGTGCCATTAGATACTGATATTGATGCTTCCGTGATAGCTCGTGGTACACCAGGTTTCTCTGGTGCTGACCTGGCGAACCTGGTCAATGAAGCCGCACTGTTTGCCGCTCGCGGTAACAAACGCGTCGTTTCAATGGTTGAGTTTGAGAAAGCGAAAGACAAAATTATGATGGGTGCGGAACGTCGCTCCATGGTAATGACAGAAGCACAGAAAGAATCTACGGCATACCATGAAGCAGGGCACGCGATCATTGGTCGCCTGGTGCCTGAGCATGACCCAGTACATAAAGTGACGATCATTCCACGTGGTCGTGCGCTGGGTGTGACCTTCTTCTTACCAGAAGGTGATGCGATCAGTGCTAGCCGTCAGAAACTGGAAAGCCAGATCTCTACCTTGTATGGTGGTCGTCTTGCTGAAGAGATCATTTATGGCCCGGAAAAAGTCTCTACCGGTGCATCAAATGATATCAAGGTTGCTACGTCTATCGCGCGTAACATGGTGACACAGTGGGGCTTCTCCGAGAAGTTGGGGCCATTGCTGTATGCTGAAGAAGAGGGGGAAGTATTCCTCGGTCGTTCCGTCGCAAAAGCCAAACATATGTCCGATGAAACAGCGCGTATTATCGATCAGGAAGTTAAATTGCTCATCGAGCGTAACTATCAGCGTGCACGTAAATTGCTGTTAGAAAACATGGATGTTTTACACTCCATGAAAGATGCGCTGATGAAGTATGAAACGATTGATGCGCCGCAGATTGATGACTTGATGAATCGCAAAGAAGTTCGACCGCCAGCCGGTTGGGATGATGCGAGCAAAGCTAAATCATCTGACAATGACAGTACGCCAAAGGCACCTACGGCGGTTGAAGAACCACGTACGCCAAGCTCGGGCAATACAACGCCAGGCAACACAACGCCAGGCAACACAAATAGCATGCCAGAGCAGTTGGGTGATAAGTAAGTCAACAGTTGGCATCTAAAAGCGTTGTGATTAATATAAACCTCGGGCTTGCTCGGGGTTTTTCTTTTTCTTCTATCGATTTCTCTTTTTTTATTGATATAGCATCAAAGTGAATTGCCACTTTTAAGGCGTGAACACATGCATTTAACTGCCAGAGGCCGGGTTTTGGATCTCTCTCACCCACAAGTGATGGGTATTTTGAATGTCACTCCAGATTCATTTTCGGATGGTGGACATCACAACAATCTCGATAAAGCATTGCAACATGCTCAACTGATGTTATCCGCAGGTGCTACTCTGATTGATATTGGTGGTGAATCCACGCGCCCTGGTGCTTTGGAAGTCAGCGAGCAAGAAGAGCTTGATCGGGTGGTACCTGTCGTCGAAGCGCTGGCAAACCGCTTTGATGTTTGGCTCTCTGTTGATACATCGAAAGCGGCGGTAATCGCAGAATCGGCTCGTGCTGGTGCCCACTTGATCAATGATATTCGTTCATTGCAAGAACCTGGCGCACTTGAAGCGGCCGCCCAGAGTGAGTTGCCAGTATGCCTAATGCATATGCAAGGGCAACCGCAAAGTATGCAGCAATCACCTCATTACGACGACCTACTGGCCGATATAAGCCAGTTCTTTAAGCATCATATTGAACGTTGTGTTGCGGCCGGTATCGCAAAAAACAAATTGTTACTCGACCCAGGCTTCGGTTTCGGTAAAAATCTGGCGCATAATTACCAGCTCTTGGCACGTTTGGCCGAACTTCACCATTTTGAATTGCCACTATTGGTGGGGATGTCGCGAAAAACGATGGTTGGTCAGCTACTAAATGTTCCGCCACAACAGCGGGTTATCGGCAGTGTCGCTTGCGCTGTCATTGCAGCAATGCAAGGCGCGCAGATTGTCAGAGTGCATGATGTCAAAGAAACCGTCGAGGCGATGCGTATCGTCGAGGCAACACTTTCAGCGAAGGGATAGAGATAAATTATGAGCGACCGTAAATACTTTGGTACAGATGGCATTCGCGGCAAAGTGGGTGAGAGTCCGATTACGCCTGATTTTGTATTAAAGCTCGGCTGGGCTGCCGGTAAGGTACTGGCGCGACATGGTTCTCGTAAGATTATTATCGGTAAAGATACGCGTATTTCAGGTTATATGCTGGAGTCAGCGCTCGAAGCTGGTCTGGCAGCCGCTGGGCTATCAGCATCATTCACTGGCCCGATGCCAACCCCGGCTGTTGCTTATCTGACCCGAACCTTCCGTGCTGAGGCGGGGATCGTCATTTCAGCGTCCCACAACCCCTTCTATGACAATGGCATCAAATTCTTCTCAATTGATGGCACCAAACTGCCTGATGATGTTGAAGAGGCGATTGAAGCAGAGATGGAAAAACCATTAACCTGCGTAGAATCCGCTGAATTGGGTAAAGCAAATCGTATTGTTGATGCTGCTGGCCGTTACATCGAGTTTTGTAAGGGAACATTCCCGAGTGAACTCAGTTTGAATGAGCTGAAAATTGTGGTCGATTGCGCTAATGGGGCAACTTACCATATCGCGCCAAGTGTCTTGCGTGAACTCGGCGCAACAGTGATCACCATCGGCTGTGAGCCGGATGGGATGAATATCAATGAAGAGTGTGGTGCCACGGATGTCCGCTTGCTACAAGAGCGGGTACTTGCCGAAGGCGCACATGTTGGTCTGGCATTTGACGGTGACGGTGACCGGTTGATGATGGTCGATCACTTGGGTAACAAAGTCGATGGCGACCAAATTCTTTATATCATTGCCCGTGAAGGTTTACGCCAAGGGCAGCTTAAAGGTGGTGCTGTTGGCACGCTGATGAGCAATATGGGCCTGCAACTGGCGCTGAAAGAGCTAGGTATTCCTTTTGTTCGTGCCAAAGTGGGTGACCGCTATGTATTGGAAGCGATGCAGGAAAAAGGCTGGCGCATTGGTGCTGAAAACTCAGGCCATGTGATCTTATTGGATAAAACGACTACGGGTGACGGTATTGTGGCAGGTTTGCAAGTGCTCACCGCGATGGTACGCAACCATATGAGTCTGCATGATCTGTGCAGTGGCATGAAGTTATTACCGCAAATCTTGGTGAATGTGCGCTTCTCTGGTGAGCATAATCCACTAAAATCAGATAGCGTTGAAGAAGTTACTCGCCAAGTTGAAAAAGAACTGGGTGATCGTGGCCGGGTGCTGCTGCGCAAATCAGGGACCGAGCCACTAATCCGAGTCATGGTTGAAGGTGATGCAGAAGAGTCACTGATTGCCGAAATGGCTAACCGAATTGCTGATGCAGTAAAGGCAGCAGGTTAATCAAATTTGTGAGGGAGGGGCCACTTCCCCTGAAAAATGCGCCGAGGTTGGATGAGTTGGCGCTTTTTTCTGCAAATAGAACGGTGTAATGAAATTGCCCTTGCGTGTATCAGACGCTTTGGTTAGTATTCACACCCGCTTAAGTGGGTGAATAAGTCCCCGCTGATGGGTGAGAAGCATTTAGCATGCGGTGACCCCGCAAGGATACAGGTACAACTATGTACGAAGCTCTTCTGGTATTTTTCTTGCTGATTTCGATTGGGCTAGTTGCTCTGATCATGTTGCAGCAAGGTAAAGGCGCGGATATGGGAGCCTCATTCGGAGCAGGTGCATCTGCAACTCTGTTCGGTTCGAATGGTTCCGGTAACTTTATGACCCGTATGACGGCTGTATTGGCGGCGCTGTTCTTCGTCATTAGCTTAATTTTGGGCAATATGAGCACCAACCAGGGCCATAAAGGCAGCGAGTGGGAAAACCTGGGTCAGCCAGCAAAAACTGAGCAGACTACAGCTCCGGCAGCGCCAGTAACGCCGAGTAGTGATATCCCGAAATAATGTTTTAAAAGCAGTCAGTAGTAAAAGACAAAAAGAGAGTTTTAAGATGGTTGCAACGACTTACACAGTAAAAACAACCATTTAAATCAGTGCCGGGGTGGTGGAATTGGTAGACACGCTACCTTGAGGTGGTAGTGCCCGATTGGGCTTACGGGTTCAAGTCCCGTCCTCGGTACCAAATAAGTCAGATAACTTGCTTTTTTGTCTTGATCAACGTAATATTTGCCACGTTTTCGGACGCGGGGTGGAGCAGCCTGGTAGCTCGTCGGGCTCATAACCCGAAGGTCGTCGGTTCAAATCCGGCCCCCGCAACCACTTTCCTAAAGTGTTTTTTTCAAATGTTGTATTCGGTAGACCTCAGATACTTTCGATTTCAATTTGAAAAAAATACTTGTCAGAAAGTTGTACCGAAGCCGCTTTGCGGCAAACAGGGTCCAGTTGCATAAAGCCCCGAATTTCGGGGTTTTTTGTTATTTGACAGCAGAATCACTGGGCTATTAGGCCCTTTTTTTATGTCTTGGGGGTGGGCTTGTCCACATTAGAACAAAAGTTAACAGAGATAATTTCAGCACCGGTTGAGGCCTTAGGCTACGAATTAGTCGGCATCGAGTTCATCCGGGGGCGCCAATCGACGCTACGAATCTATATTGATAGTGACGACGGAATCACTGTTGATGCTTGTGCTGATGTCAGCCACCAGGTCAGCGCTGTATTGGACGTAGAAGATCCAATTACGGTAGCTTACAACTTAGAAGTTTCCTCTCCGGGCCTTGATCGTCCCATGTTCACCGCTGAACACTATACTCGTTACCTCGGTGAAGAAGTCACTCTGGTTTTGCGTATGGCAATGCAGAACCGCCGTAAATGGCAGGGCATTATCAAAGCGGTTGATGGTGAAATGATCACTGTTACTGTGGATGGAAAAGATGAAGTGTTCGCACTGAGCAACATCCAGAAAGCGAATCTGGTACCCCACTTTTAAAGTTTGGATGAGGCAACTAGGATGAACAAAGAGATTCTGGCTGTTGTAGAAGCAGTTTCCAATGAGAAATCCCTTCCGCGCGAGAAGATTTTTGAGGCGTTGGAAACAGCTCTAGCGACAGCGACCAAGAAAAAATACGAACAAGAAATTGAAGTTCGCGTCAGTATCGACCGTAAAACCGGTGATTTTGACACTTTCCGCCGTTGGGTCGCTGTTAATGAAGTCACGATGCCAACACGTGAAATCACGTTAGAAGCCGCTCAATATGAAGACCCTTCGCTCCAGTTGGGTGATTATGTCGAAGACCAGATTGAATCTGTTACTTTTGACCGCATTACGACTCAAACGGCCAAACAAGTTATCGTACAAAAAGTGCGTGAAGCTGAGCGGGCCATGGTTGTTGAGCAGTTCCGCCAGTATTTGGGCGAAATTGTCACTGGTATAGTGAAAAAAGTTAACCGTGACAGTATTGCGCTGGACCTGGGCAACAACGCTGAAGCTGTTATTGGTCGTGAAGACATGCTACCGCGTGAAAACTTCCGTCCAGGCGACCGTATCCGTGGCGTTCTGTATGATGTGCGCCCAGAAGCTCGCGGTGCGCAGCTGTTTGTCAGCCGTTCACGTCCTGAAATGCTGATTGAACTGTTCCGTATTGAAGTACCGGAAATCGGCGAAGAATTGATCGAAATTAAAGCAGCTGCCCGTGATCCGGGTTCGCGTGCTAAAATTGCGGTCAAAACCAACGACAAACGTATCGACCCAGTCGGTGCTTGCGTCGGGATGCGTGGTGCCCGTGTTCAGGCTGTTTCCAGCGAACTTGGTGGCGAGCGCATTGATATTGTATTGTGGGATGATAATCCAGCCCAGTTTGTTATTAACGCCATGGCGCCAGCTGATGTTGCGTCTATTGTGGTTGATGAAGACAGACACACGATGGATGTTGCCGTTGAAGCCAGTAATCTGGCACAGGCAATTGGCCGTAACGGTCAGAACGTACGTTTAGCAGCACAATTGAGTGGCTGGGAACTGAACGTAATGACGGCGGACGATCTTCAGGCGAAGCATCAGGCCGAGGCTCATGCCGCTATTGATACCTTCACCAAATATCTTGATATCGATGAGGACTTTGCCACTGTATTGGTAGAGGAAGGTTTCTCTTCTCTGGAAGAGTTGGCTTACGTGCCGATGAAAGAACTTCTGGAAATCGATGGTCTTGACGAAGATACGGTTGAAGCGCTGCGTGATCGCGCCAAAGCTGCATTGACCACGCTGGCCCTGGCACAAGAAGAGAGTCTTGGCGACCAAAAACCCGCTGATGACCTGCTGAACCTAGCGGGTCTGGAACGTAGCATGGCATTCAAATTGGCTGCGCGCGGTGTGTGTACGCTGGAAGATCTTGCCGAGCAGGGTATCGACGATCTGGCAGATATTGAAGGGCTTAGCGATGAGCAGGCCGGCGAGCTGATTATGGCCGCACGTAATATCTGTTGGTTTGGCGATAACGCGTAATAAACTGTAGCAGGAAGGAACAGCATGACAGATGTAACCGTAAAATCACTGGCCGCTGAGATTCAGACACCAGTTGATCGCCTGGTACAGCAATTTGCTGATGCAGGGATCAACAAATCTGAAGTAGACTCAGTTACCCAGCAAGAAAAAGAAACATTGCTGGCGCACTTAAACCGTGAACACGGTAGCGCGCCTAATAAACTCACGTTGCAACGCAAAACGCGTAGCACCTTGAATATTCCGAGCACCGGCGGAAAAAGTAAATCGGTGCAAATCGAGGTCCGCAAGAAACGCACTTATGTAAATACGCCGGAAGCTGAACAAGCGAAAGCGGAAGAGCAGGCACAGCGTGAAGCGGAAGAGCAGGCACAACGTGAAGCGGAAGCAGCAGCGCAGAAAATCGCTGAAGAAAAAGCTAAACGTGCGGCCGAAGAACAAGCCAAACGTGAGGCCGCTGAAAAAGCTAAACGCCAAGCAGCGGAAAAAGAAAAAGTGACGAATCAACAAACCGACGAAAAAACCAAGCCAGCTCAGACTGATAAAGCACGCCGTGAAGCTGAAGCTGCCGAGCTGAAACGCTCAGTAGAAGAAGAGACACGCCGTAAGGTCGAGGAAGACGCTAAACGCGTTGCTGAGGAAGCCCGTAAGATGGCAGCCGAAAACGAAGGTAAATGGCCAGAACCTGTGGCAGAACAAACCGAATCTGCTGACTACCATGTCACCACTTCACAACATGCACGCGCCGCGGAAGATGAAAACGACGCCAAAGTTGAAGGTGATCGCCGTAGCCGCACTCGTGGTGGAAAGGCAACCAAGCAGAAGAAAGGCAATAAACTCTCTGAGTCTAAAGCTGATCGCGAAGAAGCACGTGCTGTTGGCCGTAAAGGCAAACGTAAACCAAGCACATTGCAGCAGAGCTTCAACAAGCCTGTTGTTGCGGTTAACCGCGATGTAGTCATTGGCGAGACGGTAACTGTCGCTGAATTGGCGAACAAAATGGCGGTTAAAGGCTCTCAGGTCATCAAAGCAATGATGAAACTGGGCGCAATGGCAACCATTAACCAGGTTATCGACCAAGAAACAGCACAGATGGTTGCTGAAGAGATGGGCCACAAAGTCATCCTGCGTCGTGAAAACGAACTGGAAGAAGCGCTGATGAGTGACCGTGATACTGGCGCTGAAGCTGCTGCTGAGCACCGTGCACCCGTTGTGACCATTATGGGTCACGTTGACCACGGTAAAACCTCTCTGCTGGACTACATCCGCTCCACGAAAGTGGCGTCAGGTGAAGCTGGCGGCATTACTCAGCATATCGGTGCTTATCACGTTGAAACTGAAAACGGCATGATCACCTTCCTGGATACCCCAGGACACGCCGCGTTTACTTCAATGCGTGCCCGTGGTGCTCAGGCAACAGACATCGTGGTACTGGTTGTTGCTGCTGATGATGGCGTGATGCCACAGACTATCGAAGCTATTCAGCATGCCAAAGCGGCGAACGTGCCGGTTGTGGTTGCAGTGAACAAAATCGATAAGCCAGAAGCTGATCCAGATCGCGTTAAAACCGAGCTGTCTCAGTACGGTATCCAGCCTGAAGAGTGGGGCGGTGATTCCCAGTTCATCAACGTATCTGCGAAAGCCGGTATCGGTATTGATGAGTTGCTGAACGCCATCCTGCTGCAAGCTGAAGTACTGGAACTGAAAGCAGTTCGTACTGGCATGGCAAGTGGTGTTGTTATCGAATCCTTCTTGGATAAAGGCCGTGGCCCTGTCGCTACCGTGCTGGTTCAGCAAGGAACCTTGAACAAAGGTGATATCGTACTGTGTGGCTTTGAGTATGGCCGTGTGCGTGCGATGCGTGACGAGTTAGGCCGTGATATCACGTCTGCTGGTCCATCTATTCCGGTTGAAATTCTGGGTCTGTCCAGTGTTCCTGCTGCCGGTGATGAAGTTACCGTTGTTCGTGACGAGAAAAAAGCCCGTGAAGTTGCACTGTATCGTCAGGGCAAATTCCGTGAAGTTAAGCTGGCTCGTCAGCAGAAATCCAAGCTGGAAAACATGTTTGCTAACATGACCGAAGGCGAAGTTTCTGAACTGAACATTGTCATCAAGTCTGACGTTCAGGGTTCTTGTGAAGCTATCTGCGATTCACTGGAAAAACTGTCTACCGATGAAGTGAAAGTCCGCATTGTGGGTTCAGGCGTTGGTGGTATCACCGAAACTGATGCAACACTGGCTGCTGCTTCTGGCGCGATCATCCTTGGCTTTAACGTTCGTGCTGATGCTTCAGCGCGTCGTGTGGTAGAAACCGAAGGTCTGGATCTGCGTTACTACTCAGTAATCTATAGCTTGATCGACGAAGTTAAGCAGGCGATGAGTGGTATGTTGGCGCCTGAGTACAAACAGCAAATCATTGGCTTGGCTGAAGTACGTGATGTGTTTAAATCACCGAAATTTGGCGCCATTGCAGGTTGTATGGTTACTGAAGGTGTGATTAAGCGTAATAATCCAATTCGTGTTCTGCGTGACAACGTGGTTATCTATGAAGGTGAGCTGGAATCTCTGCGCCGCTTCAAAGATGACGTTAACGAAGTCCGTAACGGCATGGAGTGTGGTATCGGCGTTAAGAACTACAACGACGTCCGTACTGGTGATGTAATCGAAGTCTTCGAAATTATCGAAATCAAACGTACTATCGATTAATCGCCTCAGATCTGCTTATATCCAGTTGGGGGGCCTTGGCCCCCCAACTTGTCTGGAGAATCCAAATGGCAAAAGAATTCAGCCGTTCTCAGCGTGTTTCGCAGGAAATGCAGAAAGAGATCGCACTCATCTTACAGCGTGAAATCAAAGACCCGCGTGTTGGCATGGCTACCGTATCAGGCATCGAGCTGTCCCGTGATTTGGCTTACGCTAAAGTTTTTGTGACCTTTTTGAACGTATTAACCGATAACGCAGATCCGGATACGGTAAAAAATGGCATTAAAGCACTACAAGATGCCTCCGGTTATATCCGCACTTTGCTGGGTAAAGCGATGCGTCTGCGTATCGTGCCAGAACTGACTTTCGCTTATGATAACTCTTTGATTGAAGGGATGCGGATGTCTAACCTGGTGACTAACGTCATCAAAAATGATGTAGAACGTCAGGTTAATCCAGGTAGCGACGAGGAGAAGTAATGGGTCGTCCACGTCGTCGCGGCCGTGACATTAACGGCATTCTGTTATTGGATAAGCCGCTGGGCCTCTCCTCTAATGACGTTTTACAAAAAGTAAAACGCCTCTTTAGCGCTAACCGCGCAGGGCATACAGGGGCGCTTGATCCACTGGCGAGCGGTATGCTGCCTATATGCCTGGGAGAAGCGACTAAGTTTTCCCAATTTTTGCTGGATTCAGATAAACGCTACCGCGTCGTTGCTCGCTTAGGGCAACGTACTGATACTTCGGATGCTGAAGGCGCATTAATCAGCGAGCGGGAGGTCAAGGTGACTCAGGCTCAGATGGATGCTGCTCTGGAGAGTTTTCGTGGTGATAGCCAGCAAATTCCGTCGATGTATTCTGCGCTAAAGCACCAAGGTAAACCGCTGTATGAATATGCCCGCCAGGGGATTGAAGTCGAGCGTGAAGCCCGCAGTATCACAGTGTACGAGTTGCTCTTTATCCGCTGGGAAGGCAACTTTCTTGAGCTGGAAATCCACTGTTCCAAAGGCACTTATATTCGCACCATCATTGATGACTTGGGTGAATTGTTAGGTTGCGGTGCGCATGTGAGTTATCTGCGTCGGTTGCAAGTGGCTACCTATCCAAGTGACCGCATGGTGACTTTAGAACAGCTGAAAGCGATGGTTGAAGCGGCGCAGGTAGATGAGCGCTCGCCAAATCCAGAACTGGATCTACTACTGCTCCCGATGGACAGTGCGGTATTAAACTTTCCTGAAGTCAATCTGTTACCCGCAGTAGCTGCCTATGTTAAGCAGGGGCAGCCGGTGCATGTATCTGGCGCACCGGATGAAGGAATGGTTCGTATTACTGAAGGCGAAGAGCATAGCTTTATTGGCATCGGCACCATCGCAGAGGATGGTCGGGTTGCACCGAAACGTTTGGTTGTGGAGTACGCCGAGTAGGGCCTAGCGGCCTTTCTTGCGATCCCGCGGTTCAAAGAGTAGAATAGTGCGGCTTACATATTGGGTTGCTGAATTAGAGATCGGCGCCTGTCTTAATTTATCTATATATTTGGAGTTGTATCATGTCTCTAAGTGTTGAAGCGAAAGCTAAAATTGTTGCTGACTTCGGTCGCGGTGAAAATGACACCGGTTCAAGCGAAGTTCAGGTTGCTCTGTTGACTGCTCAAATTAACCATTTGCAAGGTCACTTCTCCGAGCACAAAAAAGATCACCATAGCCGTCGTGGTCTGCTGCGTATGGTATCCACGCGTCGTAAGCTGCTGGACTACCTGAAGCGTGAAGATGTAGCGCGTTATGCTTCCCTGATCGAACGTCTGGGTCTGCGTCGCTAAGTCTGCGAGTTTCGGGAAAAAGGGGCCAATAGGCCCCTTTTTTCTAAGAAGCAATGATAAAATACGTTAGTATATTGTTGTTGTTTATTACTCAAAGTGGCAGCTAACACCGCTTCCGCTTCAAGTAAGAAGAGTAAATTTTAAAAATAGGATCTTCCGGTGCAGAGGTTCGCGCGGCTAATGAGAGACTTTAACTCAATGCGGGTTAAGGATTGTCATTAGTCGCGAGGATGCAGTGTGAAGGTAATAGTGATAGGTGGATGAGATCGTCAATACGATCCGGCACCGCATAGTATAAGGATACTATTTTGCTGACTCCGATTATTCGTAAATTCCAGTACGGCCAACATACCGTAACCATCGAAACGGGCATGATGGCTCGCCAGGCAACAGCTGCTGTCATGGTAAGCATGGACGACACCGCAGTATTTGTGACTGTTGTTGGCCAAAAGAAAGCTAAACCAGGTCAGAGCTTCTTCCCGCTGACTGTTAACTATCAGGAGCGTACTTACGCTGCTGGCCGTATCCCAGGCAGCTTCTTCCGTCGTGAAGGCCGCCCAAGTGAAGGCGAAACACTGACTTCACGTCTGATTGACCGTCCGATTCGCCCACTGTTCCCAGACAGCTTCCTGAACGAAGTTCAGGTGATTGCGACCGTGGTTTCTGTTAACCCACAGATTAACCCAGACATCGTGGCACTGATTGGTGCATCAGCTGCGCTGAGCCTGTCAGGCATTCCATTCAACGGCCCAATCGGTGCTGCTCGCGTTGGTTTCATCAACGACCAGTATGTGCTGAACCCAACGACTGACGAACTGAAAGAGAGCCGTCTGGACTTGGTTGTTGCCGGTACTGCGGGCGCAGTATTGATGGTTGAATCTGAAGCAGACATTCTGTCTGAAGATCAAATGTTGGGCGCGGTGGTCTTCGGCCACGAACAACAACAAGTTGTGATTGAAAATATCAACGCTCTGGTTGCCGAAGCCGGTAAACCTAAGTGGGATTGGCATGCTGAGCCAGTTAACGAAGCGCTGCACGCGCGCGTTGCTGAGCTGGCTGAAGCTCGTCTGGGTGACGCATATCGCATCACTGAGAAACAAGAGCGTTACACTCAAGTTGATGCTATCAAAGCTGATGTGACTGAAGCGTTGCTGGCACAAGACGAATCTTTGAATGCGTCTGAAATTCAGGACATTCTGGGCGATGTTGAGAAAAACGTTGTTCGTAGCCGCGTATTACGTGGCGAGCCGCGTATCGATGGCCGCGAAAAAGACATGATCCGTGGTCTGGATGTGCGTACTGGCGTATTGCCACGTACCCATGGTTCTGCGTTGTTCACCCGTGGTGAAACTCAGGCACTGGTTACTGCAACACTGGGTACTGCACGTGACGCGCAAAATATTGATGAGCTGATGGGTGAGCGTACTGACTCATTCCTGCTACACTATAATTTCCCTCCATATTGCGTTGGTGAAACCGGTATGGTTGGCTCACCGAAACGTCGTGAGATTGGCCATGGCCGTCTGGCGAAACGTGGTGTGTTGGCAGTTATGCCAAGCCCGAGCGAGTTCCCTTATACTGTTCGTGTGGTTTCTGAAATCACCGAATCTAACGGTTCTTCCTCAATGGCTTCTGTTTGTGGTGCTTCTTTGGCCCTGATGGATGCAGGCGTGCCAATTAAAGCCGCTGTTGCGGGTATCGCGATGGGTCTGGTTAAAGAAAACGAAAACTTTGTCGTTCTGTCTGACATTCTGGGTGACGAAGATCACCTGGGTGACATGGACTTTAAAGTGGCCGGTAGCCGTGACGGTATCACCGCATTGCAAATGGACATTAAAATTGAAGGCATCACCCGCGAAATCATGCAGGTGGCTCTGAACCAGGCCAAGGGTGCGCGTCTGCACATTCTGGGTGTTATGGAACAGGCTATCAGCACACCTCGTGGTGATATCTCTGAGTTCGCTCCACGTATCTACACCATGAAAATCAATCCTGAGAAAATCAAGGATGTGATCGGTAAAGGTGGTTCTGTGATTCGTGCGTTGACTGATGAAACGGGCACCACGATCGAAATCGAAGATGATGGTACCATTAAGATTGCAGCAACCGACGGCGACAAAGCAAAACACGCTATTCGTCGCATCGAAGAGATTACTGCTGAAATCGAAGTGAACCGTATCTATGCGGGTAAAGTGACCCGTATCGTTGATTTCGGTGCGTTTGTGGCAATCGGCGGCGGTAAAGAAGGTCTGGTTCATATTTCTCAAATCGCTGATAAGCGCGTAGAGAAAGTGACAGACTACCTGCAGATGGGCCAAGAAGTGCCAGTTAAAGTAATGGAAGTTGATCGTCAGGGCCGTATCCGCCTGAGCATCAAAGAAGCCACTACTCCTGACGCAGAAGCTCCGGCACCAGAAGCAGCAGAGTAATAAAGCATTCCATAGCCCCTGACTGATGAGTGAGGGGCTATGTTATCTCGAGGGCAGGATGCTCTTGTGTTAAACAAATGGATGAAAGGATATTTATCCAATGTTTGTCTTCGGGAGTAGGAAATGAAGCCTTTCTTGCGCTGGTGTTACGTTGCGACAGCACTCATGCTGGCAGGATGCAGCAACCATGATTGGCGTAAAGACGAGGTGTTGGCTATCCCGTTGCAACCGACGTTGCAGCAGGAAGTGATTCTGGCGCGCATGGAACAAATCCTTGCAAGTCGGGCACTTACGGATGATGAGCGCGCACAGCTTTTATATGAGCGCGGAGTGCTGTATGATAGCCTCGGGCTACGGGCACTAGCGCGAAATGATTTTTCGCAAGCGTTAGCTATTCGTCCTGATATGCCAGAAGTTTTTAACTATCTGGGCATTTATTTAACGCAGGCAGGCAATTTTGATGCTGCCTATGAAGCGTTTGATTCTGTACTAGAGCTTGATCCAACTTACAATTACGCGCGTTTAAACCGGGGTATCGCTCTCTATTATGGCGGTCGACTCCCGTTGGCGCAGGATGATCTGCAGGCGTTTTATCAAGACGATCCAAATGATCCCTTCCGTTCGTTGTGGCTGTATCTGGTGGAAAGAGAAATCGATCCCAAGGCAGCGGCAGTAGCGTTACAACAGCGCTATGAGAAATCGGACAGAGGGCAATGGGGATGGAATATTGTCGAATTCTACCTGGGCACGATCAGCGAAAAAGCGCTGATGGAAAGGCTCAAGGCAGATGCAACGGATAACACTTCGCTCGCTGAGCATCTCAGTGAAACTGACTTCTATTTAGGTAAACATTACCTAAGTCTGGGGGACAAGAACACCGCTTCGGCGCTGTTCAAACTGACGGTAGCTAACAACGTTCATAACTTTGTTGAGCACCGCTATGCATTGTTGGAATTGGCGCTTTTGGGCCAAGAACAAGACGACCTATCGGAATCGGACCAGCAATAGCTGACGAACAACTATCAGCCTGAGATACCTTGGTTTTTACCAATGTTAATCACCCTAGCAGGTGATGGCCTTTTTGTTCGTTTTATAATCTAATTTGAGCCGGTTCACACTTTTCAATGAAAATGACTGAAAATTTTCTCGACGAGTTATGTAGACTGGCTGCCATTATTAATGAGGCACGTGTACATGACTACTGAGCTTGAAACCTCTTTTGCTGATCTGGGGCTGTCCGCTCCTATTCTTTCCGCTCTAACTAGCCTTGGTTATGAAAAACCATCGCCAATCCAGTTAGAATGTATCCCACACCTGTTAAACGGCCGTGATGTTCTCGGCATGGCGCAAACAGGCAGTGGCAAAACAGCCGCGTTTGGTCTGCCGCTGTTACACAATATTAAAGCTGAGCTGAAAGCACCACAGGTTCTGGTATTAGCACCAACCCGTGAGTTGGCTATTCAGGTCGCTGAAGCACTGTCCAGCTTCTCTAAAGATATTAATGGCGTCAACGTAGTGGCCCTGTACGGCGGCCAGCGTTATGACGTTCAATTACGCGCTTTGCGCCAAGGGCCACAAATTGTTGTTGGTACCCCAGGTCGTCTGTTAGATCACCTGAAACGCGGCACCCTTAACTTGTCCAACCTGAGCGGTTTAGTGTTGGATGAAGCAGATGAAATGCTGCGCATGGGCTTTATCGAAGACGTTGAAACTATCATGGCGCAGATCCCGGCTGAACATCAGACCGCGCTGTTCTCTGCTACCATGCCAGAAGCCATTCGTCGCATTACCCGCCGCTTCATGAAAGATCCACAGGAAGTGCGCATTCAGTCTAGCGTGACTACCCGTCCTGACATCAGCCAGAGTTTCTGGAGAGTGGGTGGCGGTTACAACAAAAAAGAAGCTTTGGTTCGTTTCTTGGAATCTGAAGATTTCGACGCCGCTATCATCTTCGTGCGTACCAAAAACGCGACGTTGGAAGTTGCAGAAGCCCTGGAGCGCAGTGGTTATAGCAGTGCTGCACTGAACGGCGATATGAACCAGTCTTTACGTGAGCAGACACTGGATCGCCTGAAAGATGGCCGTCTGGATATTCTGATCGCAACTGACGTTGCTGCTCGTGGCTTGGACGTTGAGCGTATCAGCTTGGTTGTAAACTATGATATCCCTATGGATTCAGAGTCTTACGTTCACCGTATCGGCCGTACTGGTCGTGCTGGTCGTGCTGGTCGTGCGTTGCTGTTCGTTGAGAACCGTGAACGTCGCCTGTTGCAGAACATTGAACGCACCATGAAGCTGACCATTCCAGAAGTTCAGTTGCCAAACGCAGAATTGCTGGGCGAACGTCGTTTAGCACAGTTTGCTGCTAAAGTCGGCCAACAGCTGGAAAGCAGTGATTTGGATCTCTACCGCGCATTGCTGGCTAAGCTGCAACCAGAAGAAGAGTTTGATCTCGAAACACTGGCTGCTGCACTGCTGAAGATGGCACAGGGCGAACGTCCTCTGATTCTGCCACCAGAAGCACCGCGTCGTCCGCAACGTGAATTCAATTCCCGTGATGACCGTGGCAATGACCGTGGTAATGATCGCGGCCGTGACCGTGGTGATAGCCGCCGTGAGCCTCGCGCTGACAGCCGTGATGGTGGCGAGCGTCCAGCACGTCGCGAACGTCGTGATGTTGGTGAGATGGAGCTGTACCGCATTGAAGTGGGCCGTGATGATGGTGTTGAAGTTCGTCATATCGTTGGCGCTATCGCTAACGAAGGTGATATCAGCAGCCGTTATATCGGTAACATCAAGCTGTTTGCTTCTCACTCAACTATCGAGCTGCCAAAAGGTATGCCGGGCGAAATGTTATCTCACTTCACCCGCACTCGTATCCTAAACAAGCCGCTGAACATGCAGCTGTTGGGTGATGCGCAGCCACACGAACGTCGTGAGCGTCCAGCTGGCGGTAATGGTGGTGAGCGCCGTGGCGGTCCTCGTTCAGCCGGTGGCGAACGTCGTGATGGCGCAGGTGCTCCTCCTCGTCGTTCATTCGGCAGCGACCGTGCTCCAGCCGGTAATGGTGGTGGCGAACGTCGTGGTAGCCGTGATGGTCAGCGTTCAGCTGCACCACGTCGTGATGATGCCGCTGCACCAGCAGCAGCGCCAGCGCGTCGTCGTTTCGGTGATGCATAAGTCTTAGTCATCCCAGATGATTAAACGTGAAAAACCAGCCTCCGGGCTGGTTTTTTTATGTCTGCGACTCTTCGTCAGAGTGCGTGTTACAAGCGGCCAATCGACTGTAAATCTTGCTGCAAACTCGCGACTATCTTAAAGGAGTGCAATCGTGCCTGATGATCAAAAATCTGACCATTGATCATCAACTCATCGGCCTGCGTTTCCCGCAACAGTGACTGTAGCCCATGGCGTACTTTGCTTTTATCGCCAATGATGGATAAGCGCAGCGCCTGATCGACGCCAAACTGTTCTGCTGGTGAGCAGATCTTCTCCATATTTTCCACTGGCGGTGGTAGCTGACCCGGTGTGCCACGGCGCAGACTGACAAACTGCTGCTGCATCGAGGTAAACAGGAAACGCGCATCACGTTCTGTATCCGCGGCCACCACATTGACGCAGACAATGGCGTAAGGTTTTGGCCACTGTGCTGATGGCTTAAAGTTTTCCCGATACAACGAGAGCGCCTGGAACAGCATATCTGGTGCGAAGTGTGAGGCGAAGGCAAACGGCAGGCCCATGGCTGCGGCGAGTTGCGCACTGTACAGGCTTGAACCCAGCAGCCACAGCGGCACATGTAAGCCCTGACCCGGTACCGCTTGCACTGCCTGTCCTGGCTGCACTTTTGCAAAGTAACTTTGCAGTTCACGTACATCCGATGGGAAGTTATCAACCTCAGCTGACAGATGGCGGCGCAGCGCCATCATGGTGCGCTGATCACTGCCGGGCGCACGGCCAAGACCGAGATCAATACGATCAGGGTAGAGGGAGGCGAGGGTACCAAACTGCTCGGCAATCACCAGCGGCGAATGGTTAGGTAGCATGACACCACCAGAGCCTACGCGGATTGTGTTGGTGCCACCGGCAATATAGCCAATCAGGACCGAGGTCGCGGTACTGGCAATACCGGTCATGTTGTGGTGTTCGGCGAGCCAGTAACGGTGATATCCCCAGTTTTCGGCATGTTGCGCTAAATCCAATGAAGCATGGAAAGCATCCCGTGGGGTTTTACCTTGAGCTATTGGTGATAAATCGAGCACCGATAGGGGGATTGTATTTTTATCTGTGATAGAAACATTATTATCAATCATAGAATCGTCCATCTTAACCTTATGTCGAGTCGCTTGAAGGGCGAGTGCGTTTATGTGTAAACGCGTGGTATGCAGATAAGAGCATAAACTAAAGGGCGATTCTCTGAAGGGGAATAAATGCGGCGAGGGAGGGGGATAAATCACTAGCCTGAATTGTTGGGAGAGTAGTTATGCTCCCCCAATAATATTCAGGAGACCAATTCTAGTCCGGCGAGTCGCCGCCAATAGCCGTTGCAATCCGCTTTATCTGTCAGTGCCAGCGGGGCCAAACCCTGCTCGTTGGCGCGGAATTGATCGATAACTTCCAGTGTCTCAATACCTTGCGGCGAAAGACGGACGATATCCACCAACCCCTGCATCGAGTTCAGATCATTACCGAGGTTATAGCAGTAACCGCTTTGCGTCTGAATGCCGTTGAGGATGAAGACCTGCTGCTGCTCCTGCGACAACACCTTGCGCCCTTGTGGATACTTAATGCAGCAGGTTTCGCACTCATCTTTGGCGCGATCTTCTGAACGGGCGGTAAAGCAGCGGGCAGAATACGCCAGCGGCAGATGGCCGTAACTCAGCACTTCCACCTCAAACTGATGGCGAAAACCCAACTCTTCGCACTGCTGTAAAACATTACTCAGCCAGTCGCGGGAAAGCTCCACTGGCATACACCAGCGCATCATGCCCTGACGATGTAAAATTCGCAGAGTATAGGCGTTATAGCAGTTCAGGGCGTGACCCGCGACAAAAGGCAGGCCGCGTTCCGCCGCCATATTCACCGCACCTAAATCATTCGCTTCTAGCAAAAACTCGCCGTTCTCCACATAGCGCTTCAACTCATTCAGTTCGGACGGGGCCTGCAACAGCGCCAGTGTGGAAATCACCACCTGCTTGCCGCTGGCGGCGACCTCTTTGGCTAAGGCCAGCCAGTCGCCGACTCTCATTTCACGGCGCTTGGTGCAGACATTCTCACCGAGATAAATAATGTCGGCACTGCTATTGGTTGCTGCGTGATAGAAGGTTTCAATATCTGTTTTTGGCCAGTAATAGAGCACTGCGCCTAAGGCATACTTCATATTTCCTCCGGCTACTGCCACTTGCGATGATAAGCACCCAGTGTGGTCTGGGTTCCTTCGGACATTGCGCCCAGTTGTTCCATCCACTCTGCTTTGGCGGCAAATTGCGCCGGATTGGCCTGATAGCGGTCAATCGCCTGTCGCCAGACTTTGGCAACCTGACTGACATAAGCCGGGCTGCGTTGGCGGCCCTCAATTTTTACTGAGGCGATATTCGCGGCAAATAGTTCCGGCAACAGCTCAAGGGTATTCAGGCTGGTCGGCTCCTCCAGGGCGTGGTAGCGCTGGCCATCTACCAGATAGCGCCCCTTGCACAATGTGGGATAGCCGGCGTTTTCATTGTCGTCATAGCGGTCGATCAGCACCTCATTGAGGCGTGACTCCATCCCTTGCGGGGTCTGCTGCCAACGGACAAAGCGCGCGGGTGAACAAGCGCCCACGGTATTGGGGGATTCACCGGTCAGATAGGATGAGAGATAACAGCGGCCTTCAGCCATAATGCACAGACTACCAAAGGCGAAAACTTCCAACGGGACCGGGCTGGTACGTGACAGCTGTTTCACCTGATGCATTGAGAGTACGCGCGGTAGAACCACCCGTGCCACATCGAAATGGCGCTGATAAAAGCGGATGGCCTCATCGTTAGTCGCTGAGGCTTGCACCGAGACATGGCGCTCCACTTCGGGATAACGTTCGGCGGCATACTCCAGCATGGCGAGATCCGCCAGAATCAGGGCATCAGCTCCAAGTTGCGCCGCCATATCCACCGCCCGTTGCCAACGGGAGTAGCCGTCGGGATGGGCGAAGGTGTTGATGGCGATATGCAATTTGCGTTTACGGCTATGAACGTAATTAACAGCTTCCTGTAGCTTTTTATCGGTGAAATTAAGGCCGGCAAAATGGCGGGCATTAGTATCATCTTTCAAGCCGATATACACCGCGTCGGCACCATTATCGATTGCAGCTTTCAATGCGGGTAAATTGCCGGCAGGACAAAGCAGCTCCATAGAATTTTCCCCATCCGAAGATGATATTGGTATTTTATCGAGTGGCGATTTTAGTTAACCTACTTTGAACTGACCTTGATATAAGGCAGCTTCTTTCGCATTGGTGGCATTCTTCTGATATTTAGCCCAGTTCTGATGCAAATTTTATTGATTTAACGCGCTTTCCGGTTTTGCCAATGTGGCAATATAGACGTAATTATCGAGATCTAAACCCAAAGTCATTGGCGTTGCAGGTAGGCAGCAAGCTAATCCCCTGCGGCTTCAGGCGGAGGGGATATCACCAAATAAGGAGTCCAGCCTGTGTTGGGAGAACTACGAGCACGTCTTGTGCGTCAAGGGCCTGCGCTGTTGCGGGGGCCGCTAAAGTTAACACCATTTGCCTTACAGCGGCAGGTCATAGAGCAAGTGCTGGGGTGGCAATTCCGCCAGGCATTGTTAGACGGAGATCTGGAGTTTTTGGCATCCCGCTGGTTAAAAATTGAAGTACGTGATCTCGCGTTGCAATGGTTTATGACGGTAGAAAACGGTAGGCTGGTGGTGAGCCAACAGGCTGAAGCGGATGTTAGCTTTAGTGGTGATGCCAACGATCTGATTTTGATTGCTGCCCGTAAAGAAGATCCGGATACGTTATTTTTTCAGCGCCGGTTACGAATTGAAGGGGATACCGAATTGGGCTTGTATGTGAAGAATCTGATGGATGCCATTGAATTGGAGTCCATGCCAACCTTGCTGCGAGTGGGTCTGCAACAGCTGGCAGAGTTTATTGAAGCGGGTCAGCAAGAGGGTGTGGCAAGTGCTTCCCGCACATTAGCATCATGTTGATCAGAGTAGAAATTCCGGTGGATGCACCGGGAATAGACGCGCTATTACGCCACTCATTTGAGAGTAATGACGAAGCTGAATTGGTGCAGCAACTGCGCGAAGATGGCTTACTAACGCTGGGGATTGTCGCGACTGATGACGAAGGCGGTGTAGTCGGCTATGCCGCATTCAGCCCGGTCGAAGTTGGTGGTGAAGACCGTCAATGGGTCGCGCTGGCACCACTGGCGGTGGATGAGAGTCTGCGTCGGCAAGGTTTGGCTGAAAAACTGGTGTATGAGGGGCTAGATTCGCTCAATGAGTTTGGTTATGCCGCGGTCGTGGTATTGGGTGATCCGGCCTACTATCAGCGCTTCGGTTTTGTTCCGGCGGCCCGTCACCAATTGAGTTGTCGCTGGCCTGGCACCGAAGAGGCTTTTCAGGTTTATGCTTTGGCGGAAGATGCCCTGACTGATGCTGATGGCGAAGTGGTGTTTTCTGCTCCGTTCAGTCGGTTCTAACCGCTAACGGTTTTATCGCTAAGCATGGCGAGCAGTGAAAGAGGCTGGTTAATCACCAGCTTCTCTTTTTGCGGTTTACTGAGCTGTTTCACCCGATATTCCAGCTTCAATGCTGTCGAACGATCCCCTGCTTCACAATGAAATACCAGTGTTAACTCACCTTTCCCTCGCAACGCTTTTGCCCCTTTTCCACTCTGATGCTGTGCCAACCGGCGTACTACATCGGTGGTAATACCGGTATAGAGCATACCGGAGGCGGTGCGCAGCAGATAGAGATACCAAAGGCTATCCGTCATCATCTTATTCCAGTCCGGGGGTAGCGGTTTGGAACATTATTACCGGAATTGCGGGCCGTATCCTGATTTTTTTATCTGCTGGCACCTGATCCTGCTAAATCAGCGTACTGATGACTCTCTTTTTACTGACTACCGGTTCTTTACCGATTATTTAGTCTTTGCTGCAAATTCAAAACGTGGTGAAACCAAACCGTATAGTGTCCAGCCGAGGAAGGTCACAATCGCCCCCCAAGTCATGGCTTCCTGACCTGAGCTATAGAGCGCATAGAAGCTGTACATCGCGCCGATAAAGGCAATGATATTTGCTTTACGGGCCTTCGCCGGTGGGACATTAGCGGTTTTCTGAATAATCACCAGTGCTGCCATCGACAGAATATAAGGGATGATATTAGTCACTACCGCCAGATTCACCAGCACGTTGAACTGCTTGTTCAGCGACGGGCTAATGGTCATCAGCGACAGTACACTCTGGATGATAACAATGGTCAGCATCCCTTTGACCGGCGCATCTGCTTTACTGACTTTAGAGAAGATTTTCGGGAAGAAACCTTCATCAGCAGAGGATTTGAACACCTGAGCGATGGTGAACTGCCAGCCGAGCAGTGAGCCGACGCAGGACATAATCATCAATGCCATGATGATTTTACCGACTGCCGGGGTGAACATATAGGCGAACGCCAGACCAAAGGGCGCGGTAGAGTTAGCCAGATCCATATTCGGCACAATACCGGCAATGACGTTGGTTGAGATGATATAGATAACCGCTGCACCTAAAGTCCCACCCAATACGGCGATCGGAACGTTACGTTCAGGGTTTTCTACGGCATCGGTATTCGCGCAGGCAGATTCCAAACCTAAGAAAGCCCACAGTGTCATTGAGATAGATGAGCCTACAGCCTCGAAGGTTGGCACGCCATGTGGATTCCACGCCGCCATATAGGCAGAGCCGCTAAACCAGAACCAGCCAACAATTGAGATACCCACCACTGGGATAATCACCCCCCAGATAGTCACACTACTGATTTGGCCGGTAATACGTGCGCCCCCAAAGTTGGCCACGGTTGCCAGCCACAGAACACCGATGGTCGCGATACAGATACCCAGCGGGGTCAGCGTCGCGCCCAGTAATTCAGTACCATAACCCACGGCTGAAATGGCAATGGCGATATTGGCAATCAGCAGCGAAGCACCATAGGTATAGTTAGCCATAAAGTTGCCAGACTTACCGAAGGCATACTCTGCGTAACCCCCCATCCCACCTGATTTACGACTAAACATCCCGCATTGGGCGAAGGCATAGGCCAGCGCCATAGAACCTACTGCTGTGACTAACCATGAGACGATAGAGATCGTCCCAACTTCGGCGAGTTTGGTTGGCAGCATAATTATGCCAGACCCCATCATATTGACGGCGGTCAGAATAGTCAGCTGTACGACTCCCATCTTATTATTTGTTTTACTCATTTTTATTATCTCTTTTTTAATTTCAGAGACTGCGGGAATAAGCTATTCCCGCAGATTGAGCGAAAGCTAGTATTGGTGTTGTAAAAATAAAAATTATTTTATTATTATTTCATCATGTAGCCGTATGCACGGTTCCATCCATCTTCATCGACTTGCAAATAAACGCCTTGTAATTCAGGTGCAAAACCAGGCAGTAAATTAATACTCTCTTCTAATGCCAGGAAATAACGTTGAGCTGCGCCACCCCAAACTTCACCAGGGACTACACACAATACTCCCGGTGGGTAAGGAAGTGCGCCTTCAGCGGCAATTCGACCTTCCGCTTTACACAATGGCACTAATTCAGCATGACCACGGACGAATTCAATATTCGCATCCTGCGGATTCATCATAACTTTAGGGAAATACTGTTTACGGAACATCTCTTTTTGTAACTGCTTAACATCGTAGCTAACATAAAGATCATGCATCTCCTGGCACAATTTACCAATGGTATAACCTTTGTAGCGAGTTTCATTATTACGATACACGGTTGGTAATACATCGCTTAACATGGCATCTTCTTCAATGAAACGTTCAAATCGGGCAATTTGCGCGACCAAATGTTGCATTTTTGCCAAATCTTCTGCTGGCGTTAATAAGAATAGAATTGAATTCAAATCACATTTTTCTGGCACGATACCATTTTCGCGTAAGAAATTAGCCAAAATAGTGGCTGGAATACCAGATGCCGTATATTCACCAGTATTGGTATCAATCCCTGGCGTGGTTAATAGCAGTTTGCATGGGTCGACAAAATATTGTGACTCTTCATAACCTTCAAATGCATGCCATTTTTCGCCAGGAATAAAGTTAAAGAAACGCAAATCTTGTGCCATGGCCTCGGTGTCATATTGCTGCCAAGGTTTGCCATCAACTTCGACCGGAACAAACGGCTTAATCATGTTACAGGTATTTAAGATCATTTTACGCGCTTCAATACCGGTCTTAACGCAATCCAGCCACATACGTTGACCACTTTTGCCTTCATGCATTTTTGCGTTGACATCTAATGCTGCAAACAGTGGATAGAATGGGCTGGTGGAGGCGTGCAGCATAAAGGCGTTATTAAAGCGTTTATGGTTGCAGTAGCGATCCTGACCTTTAATATGTTTGTCTTTCTTATGAATCTGCGAAGTTTGTGAGAAACCCGCTTGTTGTTTATGGACTGACTGGGTAACGATAATACCGGGGTCGTTCTCATTCAGTTCAAGTAATAATGGTGAACAATCCTTCATCATTGGAATAAATTGTTCGTAGCCCACCCAAGCAGAGTCAAACAGAATATAGTCGCAAAGGTGACCGATTTTATCCACCACCTGGCGGGCATTATAAATGGTGCCGTCATAGGTACCCAGTTGGATAATGGCCAGGCGGAATGGACGTGCTTCGTTAGCGCGCTCAGGTGCGACGCTACGTATCTGTTCGCGCAGGTATTTCTCTTCAAAACAGTGGGCATCAATCCCACCGATAAAGCCAAACGGGTTACGGGCAGTTTCCAGATATACCGGAGTTGCACCTGCTTGAATCAGTGCGCCATGGTGGTTGGATTTATGGTTATTACGGTCAAACAGCACCAGGTCGCCACGGGCCAGCAGCGCATTGGTCGCCACTTTATTTGAGGCGGATGTCCCGTTCAGGACGAAATAAGTTTTATCGGCATTAAAGACTTTCGCCGCATGTTTTTGTGCATCACATGGTGCACCTTCGTGAATAAGTAAATCACCTAATTTGACGTCAGCATTACACATGTCAGAGCGGAAAATAGTTTCGCCGTAGAAGTCAAAGAATTGGCGGCCCGCTGGATGTTTACGGAAGAATTGACCACCCTGATGCCCTGGGCAAGCAAAGGTAGAGTTCCCCATTTCAACATATTTTTTTAATGTACTGAAGAATGGCGGCAGCAGCTCTTTTTCATATTTTTCTGCCGCTGATTCCAGTTGTTTACCATAAAAATCAGTGTTGTCACCGCAGAGCTCAAATACCCCATTTAATGAGGGTAATACGTCGGTGTTAAGCTCTTCTTCACAGCAAACTGCCGCAAAAATCGGGATCTCAAGTCCTAATGCATGAATGCTATCAATGACACCATTATTAATGTCTTGGACTGACAGTACAACCGCCGCAATATCGGTAAAATCTGTATGTAAGACATCTACTACTTCGCGCTGAGATTCAAAGCAGGGTATAGCTGAAGTACTTGCCGCAATATTTAGTTTTTTCATTATGGATTCTCTTTTATTTTATTTAGGGTATATAAACCCGTCCAACATTTTTGCAAATTGGATTTAGTCGCTTAATAAATTCGATATATAGCAGGCCGTATCAATGAAATAATGTTCATTGATATTTTTTCTGCTTTATCTCTTTTCTGCGAAACACGGCATCTGAATTTCAGGCGCAGTGATCCTCATGTCATTTAGCATTAATGACAAAGGTGACATTTAATTTTTTACGGGATAGCTATGTTTCTGCTGAAAGATAATTAACACTGGGTTGATATCGGCCGGGTAATAGCGTTACCAGTGCTGATAGCAATAAGATTAAAACCGAGTATTAGCATCTTTGAAGAACGCAGACAATAGTTAACATAACGCAAAGTTCAAAAAAATCACTTTTCGTCTCTGTCAAATATTGTGCATAGACAATGACTATCCAATAAAAACGGATGCCATCGCAAGAGGGGGATTATCTAAAATGGAAATAGGAAAAACTAAAATAACTACGGTGTGCCGGCATCATTAAATGCGTTGTCCGCCTTATATGCGCCATTTTCTTGTTGTTATTTTCCATTTGCGTAAGATCTCTGTTTTTTTAAACAAATTTTGGTTTTAAACAAGGTTTTCGTTTTAAGTAAGATTTTCGAAAAACGAGCTGATGCCGGCTATTTTAGTCATAACACTTATTCATTCTGTGACTCACGTCATGTTTTTATTCTATTTTAAAACACACCTTGACTAAAAAATGAATAAATAATCGATTTTATTCGTTTTAAACGGTTTTTATTCAAAACTGTACTGTATGTTATGCAAAACAGTAGGATTATATTTAACACGAAGGATACATTGGCGGGCTTATTATTATTCAACATGGGCAATGAGAGCGGGTTCTTAATATATTTTGTATTTTATTTGTTAATCCATAATTATTTGTTACACCTTCATGTTATACGCAAATTTTGCATATAAATGCATAATCATCTTATGCAGTAAATGTTAGCTAAATCACGTTATTAGGCACTTTCTCGCCATAAACCCTGTTCTTAGGGAGGATATGCTGGGAATGCTACTCTCATTAGCGATAAGTACGGGGAAATGGGGCAGTGGCTGCCCCAGTCTGGATAAGGTTAACTGAATAGCGGTAGGTTATTGCCGGTAAAGGGAATTTTTACTTGTATGATCTGTTGTTGGCGGGTTAATTCGAGGGAGAATATCTCGCCATCATTCTCTACCCGGACCTGCAATAACGGGTCGTGGTTATTCAAATCAAATACACAGGCCACTTGCGCCTCCGGCTGACTGTTACGCAAAATCAGATAGCTGATATCGCGCACGGATGGATTTGCCGGTGCTAACCCTTGGAAAAGCAGGGCGTCGGCGGCCAACCAAAGTGAGAGTGGACGAGCCACAGTCTGATAATGGCACTGGAGCACTCCATTCAGGGGGCGAGCGGTAACCTGATGTAAGTATTGCATTGGCCCGTGGTCACTAAAAGTTGTGGGTTCACCCAGTTGCTCTGTTGCCATGCCATCGAGATGCAGTACCCAGTCCCACTGTTGTTGATGTGGATTGATAATGCTGCTGAGATCGATGATGGCGTCATCCAGCCACAAAATACGGCGGCGGAATTTTACATCACGGTAAGCTGCACTATCCCATTGTATACGGGTGTGACTGTCCAGCTCTGGTGCTTTTTGACCCCAATCCACCTCGGTATCCAGCCAACTGAAAGCCGCCGATTGATGCCAGTTATGAATAATGGGCACCGCTGGAGGCTGATTTTTCTGATTGATACTGAGCGTATTGTGGGTGGAACTGTTTTTGTAGTAACCATAATGCAATTGTGCACCATAGCCAGTTGTACCTAAATCGGGCAAGATCTCTCGCCCTTGCTCAAACAAAATTAAGTTCAGTCGATCATAGTGATCATGTTCACCACCGTAGGGAGTGTGTTTTACCAGCAATGCCCGACCTGCTTGTGGCTGGCGTAAGATGGTTAATCCGCAGTCCGGTGCATGGAGTGTATCCGTTGGGATCACATCCATGATCTGTTGTGGTAACTCGTCAACGCCATACAGCAGCGCATCCAGATTTAAACGGGGTTGTTGGCGATAAATATGGTGCAGGGCAGCGGCATACTCATCATTGCCATAAATATTGAAAGCAAATTCATATAAATGTGTATGGCTGAGTTGCTCCTGTCCGGCGGTACAATCATTTATTCGGGGGAATGTGCCATCTGGCATCAACAGTTTGAGCGGGAAACTCAGCATGTCGCGGTAATAGGGGAGGGTCAACAGGCTATAGCGACTGCCTGCGGCCAGTTTTTCGAATGACCAGAAGCCTTGCAGCGCATAAAAGTGGTAATGTACCGAGCCTTCAAACCACATTCCTTCACTGAATAGCCCGTGCTCTAACTGATAGCGCAGACCATAATCCGCATTAACCGCAGACTCAATGTAGTGCTCATCGTCGAGGATCAAACCGATAATGGCGATGGCACTGTTGATTTTAACTTCATGGTTATGTAACTGGCGGGTACGGTGTTGCATTAGAAAATCCGCGCCCTCCCGCAATAACCGCCCGGCAATGCAGTCCCGTTGATCCTGACTGAGGGCATCGGCAATAAAATCATATCCCAGCGTAAAATCGAGTAGGCAATTAGCTTCACACAGTGTCTGTGCATTGGCTTTGCCCGGCCCGTTGTACGGAATACCGCCGTGCACTTCATAGTCAGGATAGTAGTGGGCATAATCGATCAAAATATCCCGCACTTTATTGAAGTAGCCTATCTCACCGGTCAGTTGCCACAACAAGCCGAGCTGATTGCAGGCTTTGGCATTCAGGCCGTTAAGCGCCCGCCACCAGGCGCCATCATAGGGTTCGCCACTAAATAGATGAGTGTCTACCGGGCAACGGTGCTGGGTGGGTGAATAGCGCTCCCACTCCAACTGCACACCGTGATCGGGGCAATAATAGTAGTGGTTCCAGGTGGCGATACCGGTGGCAGGAACCAGGGTTTCTGAGTTCAAGACAACCTGATTACCCGCAATCAGCGTGGTGATAATCTCCGGCTGCTGCATGACCCGCTGGCGGATTTTAACCATCTGCCGATCCGTAAACTGCTTCATAGCTGGTGTGTCCTCGACAATGCTTATTTTTTTGCGATCAGGGGCTGTGTTATCGGGTAGAGCAGGATTTCGACAGCATCCGGATATTTGGCAATCAGATATTGCGCTTTCTGTTGGAAATCAGGGTCTGTTGGGTAGGCACGGGCGGCGGTGATCATGTTTACCAGTGCTTTTTTATCCTGAATACCATCCAGATCTTTATATGGCCAGGCTTGGTCGGTATTGATAAAGCCCGCGACGTATTGATAGCCTTTTTTGAGGCTATGTTCGTCGAGAGTGAAGTCCCAGATATCTTTGCCAGCGACCTCACCCAGCCGACCCAGTTTGTTGTAGGCTTCCAGATGAAAATTACTGTAGTGCCACGGACGAGTGCGCTCCAACTCAGCATTTTGGCGACCCTGCATATCAAAATGTGATGGGATCCGGCGCAGCTGGGTGATCTCCAGACGCTTTTGCGCTGTGGCTTTTTGCTCGCTAAACAGGGCAAAGGAGGCGGCCTGCATATCAAAATAGGTGCCGTGATTATTGTGCCAATTATCTTCTTCGAACCCGTTTTGGCTAGTAGTCATCCATTGATAAAAATCGTGATACCAGTCTTTGATTGTCTGATAATCGGCATCCTTAAGTACATTCGCAGGCCTTATCAATTCCACTGCGTCTATGACATCTACCAGCGCCCGACTATCGATTAAGCCAATGCCGCGACCTTCATTGATACCGGGAATGGCTTGGGCATATTGCAGATTTGGGTTCATTCGGGTATCTGGATTGACGAACCAATTGACCAATTGATCCCGCGCTTTTTCGGCATACTCGGGCTTGCCAGTAAAGCTATAAGCTAACGCCAGATAATAGACATCGTCACTGAAGCTGTTCATGCGTTTTTTATCAGTTGCATCACTATTGGCATCCGGATTTGTTTCCCCGTCTTTACGCAAATAAGGCATGCCATCTTTCTTACTTGGGTCTGGCCACCAATAAGGCGGGAAGCTGTAATAGTCGTGCTTATCACCACTGGCGGCTAATAAGTTTTTATCCATCACCGAGTACAGTGGTTTTCCCAGCGCTTTGTCAGCCTTAGCTATCAGATTTTTATAAGATTTTTCATACAAAGGGTTGTTTTGCTTAACTTGGGTAACGCTATAATTTATATCATCCATTCTCAATAATAGTGGATGACTCTCAGCGGCATAAATAAAGGGTGAAGATCCCATGAGAATAGCCAGTAATAGGTTTTTTTTCCCCAGCATGTTCATCACTACTTTCCTTATTTTTGATGGTTTATTTTATTAAAAACAAAAGTTACAAAGTTATTTCTATCTATTTCTCTGTTTTTATGTAAATAAAATTACACCCATTAATAAAAAGGTTATGAAATGTATAGCCAGCATTTTTATAAAAATAATGCGGTTCTATTTCGGATGGATTTGAATTCTAGGGTAAAGTTTCTGGTTTTTTGTGATCCAAGTCTACATTGTAAATTCTCTATAAATAAATAACTTAAACTGTGAGCACCATCAAATTAAATCTCTGTTTTAGATATTTTTGAGTTAATTTCAACCATTGCATTATTTTTTTATTTTTAAAGTGAAGATTTTAACTTATTGTTTTTAATTAAAAAAATTTATTTATCTATTTTTTAATCATTTTTCAAGTGTGATCTCAAGCAGAAATTTTAAAATGGAATTAAGTTTTGTTTTTTATGGTGTAGTTTTTTGCTTTGCTCTGGGTTCTAATGTTGTCGAGTGTTTCATGATTTTATTCTGCTATTTAACTTTCTGGGTAAATCTATAAAAAATAGATTTCAACGAGGACGCTGAGATGAAGAAAAAAATGATAACGTCAAACGTAAAAATAAAATCTTTGCTGTTGTTAACTTATTTAGCCACGGGAGTTCCATCTCTCCACGCCGCAGAAACATTACAGGTATGGATACGCGCCAGTAATGATTCCAAGAATATTTATAAAACAGAAGCTGAAACTTTTGAGAAGAAAACCGGCATCAAAATTGAATATTTCAATGCGACAACTGATTTTGAGCAGCGTTTGGCACGAGCTGCAGCGGGTAATGCGCTGCCGGACCTGATTTTCAATGATGCGGTGGCCATTGGGCAGTTTGTCCAACTGGGTATTGTTGAACCCATTGAACCCAAAAATATTATTGGTGGGGAAGATATCTTCGATACCGCTTGGAAGAGTGCCCAATATATTGATGGTAAATATTATGGTGTGCCGACCTCAGCTCAAACCTTTGCTCTATTCATGCGCAAAGACTGGCGGGAAAAGTTGGGCTTAGCACAGCCGAAAAATTGGCAAGAGATCGCCACGCTGGCAAAAGCCTTTACCTTTAATGACCCGGATGGCAACGGCAAAAATGACACTTACGGCTTTATTCTGCCGGGTTCAACCACACGCGGCTATGCCAGTTGGTTTATCAGCTCATATCTGTGGCAAGCTGGTGGTGACTTCATTCGCCCAGCAGGTGAGGGCAAATTTAAAGCCGCATTGGATGAACCTGCTGCCACTGAAACCCTGAGTTTCATGCGTGGCATGGTGTGCGACAAAACAGTACAGCCGGGGGCTATCAATGCCACCACTGCTGATGCCATACCTTCATTCCGTTCCGGTCAAAGTGGCATGTTCTTCTCCGGCCCTTATCACATTGCTCTATTTGATAAAGATCCCGGTAAAGAGGCTTTTGAGGTGATCCCACCACCAACAGGGCCGAAGGGGCAAGCGACGCTGGCTGAAGGCACCACGGTGTTTATGATGAAAAGTAGCCAGAAAAAAGAGGCTGCACAGAAATTTATTGAGTTCATGATCTCACCAGAAGGGCAGCAAATCGGCATGGGTATGGGCAGTAATAATATGCCGGTAGTGCGTTTATCGATTAACAAACAGGTGGATACCAAAGCGGTTTATAACGATCCGCGCTGGGCAATGTTTGCTGATCTGTACGCCGAACATGGCCGCTATATTCCACAAGTGCCTAACTGGACGCCAATTCGTCAGGTGACTGCTGAAGGTTTCAACCGCATCTTAGCCAATTGTGATGGTGATATCGCCGCTGAATTAAAAGCCGTGAATCAGAAGGTCAATGATGAGCTGGCTAAACAGAATGTCTTAGGGCAGTGAGTTAATCATGATAACGCTGAATCCCCGACTAAAACGTAATCTGGTTCCGTGGCTGTTTCTGGCTCCGGCACTGGTCATCTTCACCTGGTTTAAATTCATCCCAATGCTGCAAGGGTTGGTGATGAGCTTCTACAAGGTTAACTTTAACCAGCCAAATGAGTGGGTCGGGTTTGCCAACTTTTCCCGTGCCTTTGGTGATGAAGCGCTGCACTCTGCGGTCTTCAATACCCTGTTATATGTGGTGGTCACCATGGTGGTGGCCGCTTTTATCGCCTTCTTTTTGGCAATGTTGCTAGAGGGGCCGGCACGGCATCTGCGCTTTATTCGTACCGCGATTTTCCTGCCGGCGGTGACCAGTGCGGCGATCGTCGCCGAAATGTGGCGAATTCTATTTAACCCGACTAGTAATGGCGTGGTGAACCACATTCTGTCGTGGTTTAGCATTGAAGCTCAGGGGTTTCTGGCGGATACCGATCAAGCGCTATGGACGGTGATGCTGCTGCATATCTGGAAAGCAGTACCTTACAACATGGTGATCTTTATCGCCGGACTGGTAGGGATTAGCCGTGATCTATATGACGCGTCGAATGTAGACGGCGCCAACTGGTGGAACCGCCTGCGCTATGTGACCTTACCGGGCATGATCCCCGCACTTTCTGTGGTGTTGATGCTGTCATTTATTCGTGGTTTCCGCGTGTTTGCCGAAGTGTATGCCACCACTGGCGGCGGCCCGTCTAATGCGACGGAAATGATCATGACCCATATCTACAAACTGGGCTTTGAGCAGTTTGACTATGGTTATGCGTCAGCGGTCTCCTTCCTGTTATTCGCCTTCACTGTGGTCTTGACGATTTGTCATCTCACCTTGAAAAAGCGCATCGCCCGTTACTAACCCGAGCCGGAGAGTGGTAATGAAAAGTAAAAGTTGGAACAGTATCGGCCGCTGGATAATTTATGGTCTGTTGCTGATGGTTTTTGTTGGTCCGTACTGGGGCATTATGGCGACCGCATTCAGTGGTGCACCGGTGAAACCCGGTGAGCTGCTGGCATGGCCCAATCAGTTCTCATGGGATAACTTTATCTTCGCCTGGATGGATATCGGCGTCTGGCAATATCTGCTGAACTCGATCATCGTGGTGTTCTTTGGCACGGTGTTGCAGGTATCCGTCAGTGCGCTGGCGGCCTATGCGCTGGCACGTAAAAAGTTTGTCGGAGTCTCTCTGACCAGCCTGGTCATTCTGTCGACCATGATGCTGCCGGAAGAGGTGATCGCCATCCCACTGTATATGATCATCAACTGGCAGCTGCCGGTGATCGACACTTCGCTCTACAACAGCTATCTGGGCATGATTTTGCCGGTGGTGGGCTGGGCCTTTTCTATTTTTGTTCTGACCGAGTTTATGGCGGCTATCCCGAAAGAGCTAGAGGAGGCGGCGCGTATTGATGGTGCTAGTGAATGGCAAATCTTCTTCCATGTGATCCTGCCGCTGGTTAAGCCTGCACTGGGTACTGTCGTGACGTTCGGCTTCATCATGATTTGGGACCAATACCTGTTGCCACTGATTGTGGTGAATCAGGACAGTCTGAATACCATTCCGGTGATCCTCGGCACACTACGTACTGACGAGAGCATCACACCAAACATCTTTATTGCCATCACCCTGTTGGCGATGTTGCCGAGCATCATCGTGTATCTGGGTCTGCAAAAACATTTCAATCGCGGGATCATGTCTGGCGCGGTTAAAGGCTAGGGAGAAACAAAATGGGATCGGTTGTACTTAAAAATGTCTGTAAATCTTACGGTGACACCCATGTGATCCGCGATGTATCGCTGGAGATCCCTGACGGTGAGTTCTGTGTGCTGGTCGGCCCGAGCGGCTGCGGAAAATCCACCCTACTGCGCATGATTGCCGGGCTGGAGGAGATCTCAGGCGGCACGGTCGGCATCAATGATATTGATGTCACTGACGTTGAACCCAAGATGCGCGACATCGCCATGGTGTTCCAAAGCTATGCCCTCTATCCGCAGATGACGGTGCGCGAAAACATGGGCTTTGCGCTGAAAATGGCCAAAATGTCCAAAGCGGAGATCAGCAAAAAAGTTGAGTCTACCGCGGAGCTATTGGGCTTACAGGCTTTGCTGGAGCGCCTGCCAAAAGATCTGTCAGGCGGGCAGCGCCAGCGGGTTGCCATGGGGCGCGCCATCGTGCGAAATCCGCAAGTATTCTTATTCGATGAACCTTTGTCTAACCTGGATGCTAAATTACGTACTCAGGTGCGCGGTGAGATCCGCGAGTTGCATCAACGGCTGAAAACCACCTCCGTGTATGTCACCCATGATCAGATAGAAGCCATGACCATGGGGCAGATGATTGTGGTGCTGCGTGAAGGTCGGATTGAGCAAGTTGGTTCACCGCTCGATCTCTATGATCGACCCGCGAATCTATTTGTCGCCGGGTTTATCGGATCGCCGGAGATCAATCAGTTGAAAGGCACGGTGGTGCAGCAGGGCGGTGAGTTCCTACTGCGATTGGAGGATAGTTCCATGCTGACACTGCCTGTCGGGTTGCAAGTGACCGACGGGCAGAGTGTGGTGTACGCCATTCGTCCGGAGCAGGTCAATGTGGTAGATGCCACTCACAGCGCCAGCGCGCTGAAAGCCACCATTACCGCCATTGAAAATACTGGCTCGGATATGCAGCTATTTTGCCGCACTGGCGGTGGCCGCTTTACCTCGGTATTTAAACAGCGTCTGGCGGTCAATGAAGGGGAAACGGTCTACCTGCAACCTAAACTTGCCGGTATCCACATTTTTGATGCCGCCACTGGCGTGCGGGTTGCCTGTCAGGCCGCATAAAGGAAGTAATGCCCATGACGCCAATAAAAACGTCTGTAACACCAATGAAATTGTACACGCTGGATATAAACTGCCTGATTAAGGCAAAAGCGGTATTACAGCAACCTTTTTCGCCTCTGCAACCGGCATTACGTCGGTTATTAAGTGAAGCTGATGCCTTGCGTGACCAGCAGCCGGAGAGTGTCACGCACAAAACCTTGCTACCGGTCAGTGGTGATATCCACGATTACTACAGTTTTGGCACTTACTGGTGGCCGAATCCACGCAAGCCCAACGGGTTGCCCTATGTACGCCGAGACGGCCATACCAATCCGCAAAGCCAGAATGATGATACTGATACACAGCGCATTGTGCGGATGTGCGATCACTGCCTAACCCTCGGATTAGCTTACTATTTCACGGGTAACAGCCGCTATGCACAGGTGGCGGCAGAACAGATCCGTTGCTGGTTTTTAGATGCCAAAACCCGAATGAATCCGCACCTTAATTATGGTCAGGCGATCCCCGGTATTGTCTCTGGTCGTGGGACCGGGTTGATTGATACTCGGCTGATGTGGATGGTCATTGATACTATTGGTTTGATCTTGCCCGCCAAACTATTGGATACCGAAGATACGGCGGTATTGCAGCAGTGGTTCCGCGACTTTAACCACTGGATGTTCCACAGTGAAGTGGGCCATTCCGAGTATGTCTGGCATAACAACCACGGCACTTGGTATGACGTGCAGCGTGCAGTCAATGCGATGTTTTACGGCGATCGTGGGTTGGTTTCCACCATTATCCAGCAAGGTATAACTCAGCGCCTGGCGGCGCAGATAGCCCAAGATGGTAAGCAGTGGATGGAACTGGAGCGCACTGTGCCGTTCCACTACTCCCTATTCAATTTAGAGGCGCATCTGCTGCTGTGCCGCTATGGTGAACATGTCGAGATTGAACGTTGGGAGCGGGTGCAAGATGGCCGTAATGTGCAGCAGGGGATAGATTATCTACTGCCATTTATTGCAGAACCTGAACTGTGGCCTTACCGTGACTTGCGCGGCATCGATTATGACAGCGCATTGCGGCTGCTGTTGCAGGCGGCACGGGGTTACCCGAAAGATGCCAAGCGCTATCAGGCGGTGCTCGCGACTTTCCCAACAGAAACCCTGACATCCCGTGATCGTCTGCTGTGGCAAAGTTGATGTACACTCAAGGCTATTATTAAGCCGGAAGGTGTTGTGACTAATGAGTGCCGTGAACTCGCCTGATGATTTGTCGATAATTATCCGCTTCTTACGCCAGCAGCATGTGCTGACACTGTGCGCTGGCAGCGGTATGGATATGTGGTGCGCCAACTGTTTTTACCTCTTTGATGATGTGCAGATGGCGCTTTATCTCATGACCGAAAAACAGACCCGTCATGGTGAACTGATGCAAGTTAACCCACAGGTTGTCGGGACTATCGCCACCCAGCCACGCACTGTTGCCCTCATCAAAGGCATTCAATATCGCGGTGAAATTGCTGAGTTAAGTGGCGCTGCCGAACAGAGTGCCCGCCAGCGTTATTGCCGCCGTTTCCCTGTGGCGAAGGTCGCCTCTGCCCCTATTTGGCAGTTGAATCTGCTGGAAATCAAAATGACCAATAACACCCTAGGTTTTGGCAAAAAACTCTACTGGCACGCCCTTCGCCCTTGAAGTTGCCGGGGGTTAGCTTGCTGCCTGGCGGTAACACCAATGATTTTGGGCATAGTTTCATCCATTTTGATGATAACTGGCTGTTTTTCGGTGTGGTGTCATAGTATTTCTGGTATGTATTATCCCTAAGAATTGATTTCGGTGATTGCCTCCAGTGGTTGGGAGGCGCTAGCGCTTTTATTGGGAGGTCAGATGGCGAAGGTATTATTACTGGGGGCAAGTGGTTTGGTGGGGGGCGAATTGCTGCGCCTGCTACGTTTGGATGCCAGAGTGACATCTATCATTGCACCCAGCCGCAAGCCATTGCCTGCCATGAATAAGCTGATCAATCCGCAGGGCGAGAATATCGGCGAACTGCTAAAAACACTGGCTGAACCGGTGGATCTGGTGTTTTGCTGTCTGGGCACCACCCGCAAGCAAGCGGGCAGTCAGGCGGCGTTTCGTCAGGTGGATTATCGACTGGTGCTGACGGCGGGTGAAACCGGTCTGCGCTTGGGTGCACGGCATCTCCTGCTGGTCAGTGCAATGGGGGCCAATGCCAGCTCATGGCTGTTTTATAATCGTACCAAAGGTGAAGCCGAGCGGGATTTGCAGCTTCAGGGCTGGCCACAACTCACCTTTGCCCGACCCTCCATGCTGGCGGGTCAGCGCGCCACACCACGGTTGATGGAGAGTATCAGCGCGCCGTTGTTTGCGCTATTGCCAGATAAGTGGCGGCTGATTAAGGGTAAAGATGTGGCGCAGGCCATGCTGGATCAGGCTTTCGCGCCACCACACGCAGGTGTGACCATATTATCATCCGCCCAAATGCAAGGTTAATCATGGCAGGAGAATCGTCTGATTATCATGGGCGACGGCGACCCCGGTGGGGAGTGGGTTATCGAGTAACCACCGATCAAGCTGGTGGCTGATGTGGGTCAATAGCATTGCGGTTGGCCGCAATAGGTCAGCGACCGCCAGTGCCATGGTCACGTCATTGTGATTGCGTGGCGGCGGGATCTGTGGCGGATGGCTGCAATCCATCACCAGTAAATCAATGTTTTTACTGGCAAGAAATAGTGCGCTGTCGGCGGGTAGCCCGATGGTGTCGGTCAGATAAGCAATGGTGCGATTGTGACTTTGCAGCAAGTAGCCGAAGGTGATTTTGGAGTGATTTAGCGGCACCGGAGTCACCCGCAGTTGACCGAATCGAACCCCATGAAATGGCTGTAATGGCGGCTGAAAGGCCAGTATTCCGGGGTGTTTATACAGGTCATCACAGCCGTCTGGATCTGGCGGCCCATAGACTGGGATCGAATTTCCGCACCCCCAACGTAATGGAAATAGCCCCTGAACGTGATCCATGTGGTAATGTGTAAGCAAAAAACGCTGAATTTCCCCCGCAGCAAACTGCTGATTCAGAGTCGGCAATCCCGCATCAATTAAGCTGGTTTCCCCCTGATAGCGCACCATGGCACTGCAAGCTTTACGGCCCAATGCGGGTTGCGCTCTGGCGTTGACGCAAATCACGCAGTTGCAACCAAAGACGGGCACCTGTTGGGCGCAGCCCGTGCCTAACAATGTCAGCTCCATTTTTGACCTCCAATGTCGTTATCTGTGGTGGGATGAGTGGCCAGCAATTGTTGCAACTGCCGTAGGGTATGGTGCAGTTCGCCATCATTGCAAAGCCGCAAGCAGTTAACCGGCAACTGCTGCTGATAGTGCTGCGCCCGTTGTAAGCGCTCACTAATTTGCTCACTGTTTTCTCGCCCGCGCTGCTGCAATCGTTGCGCCAGAGTGGCGGGTGAGACGGTCAGACACAGTGGTAGCAGTTGACCGGGATAGCGCCGCTCAACCTCAGGTAAATAAGCTCGGGAGCCATTGACCATCACATCCAGCCCGTGCTGCAACCAGAGATCGATCTCAATACCCACCCCATAGCGGTATTGATGCGCCTGCCAATGCAGGGCGAACAATCCCTGCTCTACCCGCTGGAGAAACTCTTGTTCACTCAGCGCGATATGATTTTCCGCGCCAGCATGGGCCTCGCGGGTGATATAGCGGTGAGCGACGATAATATTTGCCGGTTTTGCCGCCCGCAGCGCCGACAACAGACAATCCTTTCCTGCGCCAGATGCGCCCATTAGATAGATTAAGCGCGCCATCAGAACACCTGTATCCCCTGACGCCAGACGTTTTGCACATAAATATGCCTCCCCTGCGAGCCATGGTGCTCACGTGCCAGAAGCAAATCAGCCCGTTTCCCCTCGGCAATCACGCCACGATCTTCCAGCCCCAGTGCGCGGGCGGGGTTGCGGGTCACCAAATTAACTGCTTGCGGCAAGTTAAAGTCATTACTCGTATCCTGCGCGATGCGAAATGCCGCATCCAGCAAGCTGGCCGGGTAATAATCAGAGGATAAGATATCCAATACGCCCAGTGCGGCCAGTTGGTGCGCGGCGACATTACCGGAGTGGGAACCGCCACGGACAATATTCGGCGCGCCCATCAAGACTTGCAGGCCCTGCTGATGGGAGGCGCTGGCGGCCGCCTCGGTGGTCGGGAACTCGGCAATTACCGTGCCCAGCGCCTGAGATTCCGCCACATGCTCGGCGGTTGCATCATCATGGCTGGCGAGCGGGATGCCCAACTGACGACACCGCGCCGCAATGGCGGTTCGGTTTGGCGTGGACCAACGTGCCGACAGTGTGACTTGCTCCTCTTCGAATTCAGCCATTTGCTGATCGCTAAGGTGATATTTTCCCTGATAATATTCACGATATTTTGCCCGAGAGGCGAACTGGCGCTGGCCCGGTGAGTGATCCATCAGCGACACCAATGATAGCTCCGGCTGCAACATCAACTCTTCAAACAGCGGCAGGGTGCTCTCATGGGGTAATTCACAGCGCAAATGAATTCGGTGTTCAGCACGGTTTAGCCCCGCCCGCTGACTCTCCACCACCGCATTAATCATTTTTTGCAGGTTATCCAGCCGATGGCCGCCGTCGCGTACATCACCGACGGCGACGGCATCCAGCACCGTGGTGATCCCGCAGGAGATCATCAGCGAGTCATGACTGCTCATCGCCGAATGGGCGGGCCAATCGACATTGGGCCGTGGGGTGAAAAATTTGTCCAAATTATCGGTATGCAGCTCGATCAACCCCGGCAGTAGCCAGCCATTTTGTCCATCTATCGCCGCTGAAAGTTGAGTCGGGCGATCACTGTAACTGCTGATCTCACCATTTTTAATTTCCAGTGATCCGCTGACCACCTGATCTTCCAGAATGAGATTGACGTTATTGAGGATCATGCTGGGATCTCCGTGCTGATATGAGAGGGGGGCGGCGTCATGATCAGTAAGCGGTCACTGACATGATTGCGCACGTTTTCATCATGAAAAATCCCAACAATGGCGGCACCTCGTCGCTTGGCCTCATCAATCAGGCTCACCACGGCGGCGCTGTTGCTGCTGTCCAGTGATGCTGTTGGCTCATCTAACAGCAAAATGGGGTAATCCACGATAAAGCCACGGGCGATATTGACCCGCTGCTGCTCCCCACCGGAAAAGGTCGAGGGCGCCAGATCCCACAGCCGTGGTGGGACATTCAGGCGCGTGAGCAGATCTTGCGCCCGCTGTTGGCAGGTCGGGCGATCGACGCCCAACTCCAGCAGCGGTTGCATCACCAGATTCAAAGCGCTGATCCTGGGGATCACCCGCAAGAACTGGCTGACCCAACCCAGGGTATGACGGCGCACTGCCATGATCTGCCGTGCCTCGGCTGCCACCATATCCAGCCACTCCCCCTGATGTTTGACCCAAATATGGCCGCTGTCAGGGAGATAGTTGGCATATAAAGAGCGTAGCAGAGTAGATTTGCCGCTGCCTGAGTGGCCGTGCAACACCACACATTCGCCACTGTTGACCTCAAGGGCGGTGTGATGCAGTACCGGCAGACGAATCCCGTGCTGCTGGTGCAGCACGAAGGTTTTACTGAGATTTTCGACTTTGAGTTGTAGCTGATTCATGGTGAGTTCTCGTGGTTGTTTTTTTGTGTGCTGTTGTTTAGATCCGGTGATTGTTTCGCTTGCCGACTGTTCGAATCGGGGCTGACTCGCTCCCAGCTCGACAGCCCCTTTCGCCGCGTCCATGCGGCTCATTCGGTCTGCAATCTTGGTCGGTAATATTTCCGATTGCGCTTTAAGGTCAAAATCAAGGTCAAAATCAAAAATCAAAAGCCAAGAAAATCAGTTGGATCAGTTTTGCAGCACTGATGAGACGAGTAGCTGGGTATAGGGGTGGTGGGGGTCGTCCAGTACCCGGTCGGTGAGGCCGCTTTCGATAACCAGGCCCTCTTTCATCACCAACAGGCGGTGCGCCAGTAGGCGGGCGACGCCGAGGTCATGGGTGACAATCACCACGGCGAGCTGCATCTCTACCACCAGATTGCGCAGTAAATCCAGCAGCCGCGCCTGTACCGAGACGTCCAGCCCGCCAGTGGGTTCATCCATAAACACCAGTTTCGGATGGGTCACCAAATTACGGGCAATTTGTAGCCGCTGTTGCATACCGCCGGAGAAGGTGGTGGGGAGATCATCCAGACGGGATAAGGGGATCTCGACATCCTCCAGCCAGCGGCCTGCCTGTTGGCGAATCTCGCCGTAATGGCGCTGGCCGATAGCCATTAAGCGCTCGCCGATATTGCCGCCTGCCGAGACTTGTGGCCGTAAACCCTCTAGCGGGTGCTGATGCACCACGCCCCATTCGGTGCGCAGTAAACGGCGGCGCTGACTCTCGGCCATCTGATATAAATCAACCGGTTGCTGGGCGTCAGGGCGGTAAATAATCTGCCCCTGCTGCGGGGCCAGCCGCGCTGAAATGGATTTCAGCAGTGTGGTTTTCCCCGAGCCAGACTCACCGACGATCCCCAAAACTTCGCCGGGATAGAGCTGGAAAGAGACGTCGCTGAATCCCTTACCCGGCGCATACAGATGGGTGAGATTCTCCACCGATAACAGCGGATGGGGGGCGGAAACTGAGGGTGCAGAGATCATCGGGTGTTTACCTCGTGGGTCAGGCTATCTTGTGCGGCTATCTGCGCCAGTTGCTGCTGGCAGAAATCAGTATCCGAGCAAACAAACATCCGGCTGCCCTGATCGTCTATCACCACCTCATCGAGATAACTGTGACGTGATCCACACAGGGCGCAGGGGTGACCCCACTGCTGCACGGTGAAGGGGTGATCGTCGAAATCCAGACTCTCCACCTTGGTAAATGGCGGCAGGGCATACAGGCGCTTCTCGCGACCCGCGCCGAACAGTTGCAGGGCGGGCATCATATGCATTTTGGGATTATCAAATTTCGGGATCGGCGAGGGGTCCATGACGTAGCGATCATTCACTTTCACCGGATAGGCGTAGGTGGTGGCGATATGGCCGTAGCGGGCAATATCTTCGTACAACTTCACCTGCATCACGCCGTACTCCTCCAGCGCATGCATTTTGCGGGTTTCGCTCTCCCGTGGTTCGATAAAGCGCAGCGGCTCAGGGATCGGCACTTGGTAGATCAGGATCTGATCTGCGGTGAGCGGCGTTTCTGGAATGCGGTGGCGAGTCTGGATCAGTGTGGCGTCGGTGGTTTTTTCCGTGGTTGCCACACCGCTGACCCGCTGGAAGAAGCGGCGGATCGACACCGCATTGGTGGTGTCATCCGCCCCCTGATCAATCACTTTCAGCACGTCCGAGCGGCCAATTAAGCAGGCGGTCAGTTGAATGCCGCCAGTACCCCAGCCATAAGGCATCGGCATCTCCCGCCCGGCAAACGGCACCTGATAACCGGGGATCGCCACCGCTTTTAGCAGCGCGCGGCGCAATGTCCGCTTGGTCTGCTCATCCAGATAACCCAGATTGTAACCGGTGAGAACCTCAGTCATGGTGCGGCTCCTGTGTTTGGGTGGGTTCAGCAGAGGAGAAGTGCTCACGGCGCAGGCGCTTTAGCAGCTCCAGCTCAGCTTGAAAATCGACGTAATGGGGCAGCTTGAGGTGGGAGACAAAACCAGCGGCCTCGACGTTATCGGCGTGGGCGAGCACGAACTCCTCATCCTGCGCCGGACTGGTGACTTTTTCGTCATATTCGCGGCTTTGCAGGGCGCGATCCATCAGCGCCATCGACATCGCCTTACGTTCGCCGCGACCAAAGACCAACCCGTAACCACGGGTAAAGTGCGGCGGTTCTGCCGCCGGATCGACAAAGCCATTGACCATTTCACACTCGGTCAGCAGGATCTCGCCGATATCGATAGCAAATCCCAGCTCTTCCGGCTGGATGGAGATGGTCAGGTCACCGGTACGTATTTCGGCGGCAAACGGGTGGGTGCGACCATAACCGCGCTGAGTGGAGTAGCCCAGCGCCAGCAGAAAACCTTCGTCGCCCCGCACCAATTGTTGCAGCCGCGCCGAACGACCGCAGGGGTAAACTGGCGGGTGACGAGTGATATCCTCCGGCGGTGTGCCGTCATCTTGCTCCGGATGTGCTAACTGCTCTTGCGCCAGTAAATCAAATACATGGGCGCAGTTATCCGGCAGTAAATCATCCGGCGCTGCTTCGCGGCCACGGGGGGGAGTAGGGGCATCACCGGAGGCCAGCAGAGTAAAATCCAGCAGCCGATGGGTGTAATCGTAGGTCGGGCCGAGCACCTGCCCGCCGGGTAGGTCTTTGTAAATGGCGGAAATGCGTCGCTCCAGCCGCATGTTCTCAGTCGCCAGTGGCAGGCTTATCGCGAGACGTGGCAAGGTGGTGCGATAGGCGCGTAGCAAGAAGATGGCTTCAACCAGATCGCCGCTGGCCTGCTTAATCGCCAGGGCGGCCAGTTCGCGATCATAGATGCCCCCTTCGGTCATCACCCGATCGACTGCCAGCCCCAGCTGTTGCTCGATCTGCTCGCAATCGATCGCCGGGATCTGGGTGTCGCCGCGCCGCTGGTGTTCCAGCAATTGATGGGCTGCCGCAATGGCTTTTTCGCCCCCTTTGACTGCAACGTACATCAGCACACCTCCACATGGGTGGTTCGTGGGATCGCCATCAGGCTCTCACCACAGGTAAACAGAAAATCGATACCCGCAGGGAAGGCGGCGGGGCGATTAAGCAGATAATTCAGCACGGCAGCGGGCAGTTGCGGTGCGACCATGCGGCTGTGTTCAATGCCCGGCCCGCGCAGACGTAATGCTATGCCGTGGTGCAAGCTGCCGGTTTGAATCACCACTGTGGTGGCGTCTTCTGGCGAGAGTTCATCACCCGCGGAACAGGCGGCCAATTGCTCCGCCGTGACCGCCTCGCCAAATAGCGCAAAACTGGACGTAGCACTGCTTGCCGTCAGCGGCGCACCGGTATGGAAGCGCAGATTGTGTTGCACCTCAGCACTGCTTAGCGCGGCGTCCAGATAGAGCGGGGTCTCCTGATCCGCCAGTGTCAGTAGCAGACTGGTGGTGGCGGGATTCAGTGGCTGCCAACCGGAGAGCGGGGGCAGCGCGACTAACACTCCAGGTTCGCTCAACGCCTTGAGAAGGCGGCGAAAAGTGTGCTGAGCATCGTCAACCGGATGGTCAAAATGGCTGAATATGCGCATCAATCTTCACCTCGCACTAAGGTGAAAAAATCCACTTTGCTGGCGGCAATAGCGCGGGCGCGAAGCTGTCGGCGCTCTTGTTGCGCCGCTGCCAGTGGGTAAATCACCGTGCTCAGCAGCAACTCATTCAGCCCGGCCGGCTTGCCGTGGGCGGTGGATGGATCTCTGTTGAGGGTAGAGAGTTGCAGCAAGGCATCCAGCAGCGCACAAAGTTCGGCATGGGATTTGTTGCGCCCGGCAATGTAGCTGTAGCCATAAATATCGGGAGTGCCATTCAACATGATGACCGCGCGGGTCATGGTCATATCGCCGAGAATAAAGCGGCGGCCAGTGGCCCCCATTCTGGCCTGCAATTGGTTTAAGCCAATCTCTGGCGCACGGATCACTTGATACATGGGAGAGAGATTCAGCGGCTGCCAGTGGGCGAGAAGCTCAGCCGGTTGGCTGTGTGCCAGCACTGACATCCAGCGCTGCCGGGTGGTTGAGGTGCTTTCCATTCAGTGCTCCATGGTCAGTTCAATCATGTCTGCGCGGGTCAGACTGACGGAGTATTCCGCCACCTGTTGGCTAGCAACACAGATATTTAAGGTGCGCACACACAGCAAGGGCGCATGGGTGGCAATCTCCAGCAAGCGGCTCTCTTTGGCCTGTGCGCGACGGGCGCTGATACGTGTCTGGCTGCGGCTTAGTGGTTGTTGCAGGTGCTGGCTGATGAATTGATGTAGCGAGCCGGAGTTGAACTGTTGCAGCGCGGGCCACCAAGTGAGGTCTGGCAGATAGTGATCGATCACACAGACGGGCACGCCATTGACCCGCCGCAAGGTGCGTAAGTGGATCACTTGTGCGCCCTCTTCCAGCGAGAGTGCTTTGGCGACATGCTCGACACAAGGGCGTAAGACCGCTAGTAAGCGCTCACTGGTGGGGTCACTACCCTGATCCAGCAGGTTTTGGCTAAAGCGCGCGTTGGCATGCAGCGGATAGTCATATGGGCGCATCAATACCAGAATACCGATACCCTGACGGCGTTGCAGCCAGCCGCGCTCAACCAATTGGTCGACGGCACGGCGCAGAGTATGGCGATTAACCTGATAATGATCAGCCAGTTGCTGCTCGGGAGGCAGGTAATCGCCACAGCGATAGTTGCCGCGAAGCTCTTGTTCTAACTGGGCCGCAATCTGTTGATAGCGGGTAGGGAAACTGGTCGGTGGTCTAGATAAGTGCATGGCAGATATATCCTCTCTCAGCACAATCACCACTGACGGCCAGACAAACTGAAGCAGCAGAAAGAGTCAAACAGACAGGCAGTGGGGTGATTGTCATGGCGATAACCGGTAAGTGAACTCACCGCTATGCTGGCTTTTTTTCATGACAGTAGGGTTAAGCTGAGATGGCGGAACGGTGAACTTTTGGTGTGATAAAAATGCGCTGTTTATATGAAAAAGATTTATCGCATTATCAATCTGATACATCTTCATTCGATAATTTATCTGATTAAACAAAAAATAAACATTAGTGCAACTTGAGAGAAACATAAGTGTCTCTTATAGTTAATCCACGCCGCTATGGCGTTCTCTCTGAGGGGTTATACTATGCACCCTAATAATATCAGCCATCTGAGCAAGATAAGTTTGGCAATATTGCTTGCGTGCTCCCTTGCCGCCTGTAGCGGCAGTGGCGGCGGTTCTCACAATGCGGCGAAGAATAATTCGGGCCAAACCACCGGGGGGTCAGGGACGGACGGAGGCATGGATGGCGGGGCTGGCGGCGGAACGACCAGCAGTAACTCTGCGACCGGCAATGTCGTCAGTGGTGTAGGCACAGCGGTGGATGGCGTTGGCAATACCGTTAGTGATGTGGTCAGCCAAACCCCGATTGGTAGCTTGCCGGTGGTCGGCTCAGGTCTGGTCACCGTGGTTGACAGTGCAGGCAATGCGGTCAGTGAGGTCGGGACTGGATTACAGACCGGTGTGGGTCAATTGGGAAATAATCCTAATGCTTTAGGCACGACAGCGGCCAGTGTACCGAAAGCGGTGGCTGATGTGGGTACCGGTGTTTCAGGATTAGGCGGTACAGTTTCAGCTATCGGCACCAATACGCCACTGGCGGGCGTGACCGGTACTGCGGGTGGATTGGTCGATAAAACTGGCGGAACAGTCAGCGCTATCGGCAATGGATTGGCGCAAGATCTGCAAACCGGCACCACCAGCAAGCTGACGACGGCGGCGACCGGGATAGTGACACCGGTGGTGGGTCAGGTACAAGACGTGACTCAATCAGTGGGCGCCACCACCGGTATTGGTGCGCCAGTGAACAACTTATTAACTTCGGTGGGTGGAACGGTCTCTAGCTCTGGCACACAACTAGGCACCAATGCACCTGCTTTAGCCGGGGTGGGCCAAGTGCTGCAAGGCACTGGACAGGCGGTTTCGAGTGCGGGTGGCTTGGTGGCATCACCGACCTCCACCAGTGGCTCCAATGGCTTATTGGCTGGAGTGAATAGTAGCGTGGGTGGGGTAACCGGTGGGCTGAGCGCTGGGGGATCTGCGAATGCCAGCGCGAGTGGGAGTTTGCTCGGCGGTGTGGGCGGATTGTTGAAACCGAAATCCAATTAGTGAATAGCAAGATTTGCTCCCCTCATCTCTGTGGGGAGCATCTTATTTAAAGATAATAACAATAGGCCATTAAGATTATAATTTTATGTGCGCATAAGGAAATATTCTATGAATAATAGAGTGTGGCTATTATTGTTTTTGGGATGGCAATACAGTGCATTGGCTAATACTGTGCCGATGTTAATCGATCAGAATAACCCATCCAGAATATCTCGTGATATCACCAAGCCACAACCAGCACGAACAGCTCCACCCGCTATTTCAACTGCTGCACCCGGCCCTAAATTGACACTCGATACATTAATTGATGTGCAACATATTCAATTTATCGGCGGCACCCGTTATGACATTAAACTGCTGAGCGAGCCATTTAATGCCTATATTGGCAAAAAAGTCCCATTAAAGAGTCTGCTGGTGGCGACGCAATCTATTACTCAGCGGTATCAGCAAGAGGGCTATGTGCTCTCTTATGCTTATTTGCCCTCTGATAATTTCGCCAATGGCACATTAAAAATAGGATTGGTTGAGGGCTATATTGCGAATACCCGAATTCAAAGTGACAACGCGATGATTGGCCGCTGGCTGACTAAACTCGCTCAGCACATCATGGCAGAGAAGCCACTGACACAGGATACTTTTGAGCGCTACAATATTTTGATGAGCCGCACACCGGACACCAAAGTGATCGCCACGGCGAAAGATCCGGACAATATTTATGGCGCGACATTACTGGATATTAAAGCGGATCATCCGCGTAACTGGAATATCAGTTCCGCACTGGATAGCCGCAAAGGGGTATACAGTGGGGTGCTTAATGCGACCTTAAGTGGTTTTACGCCCTATGCCGAGCAATTTGGTATCGCGACACTATTGCCGCTCAATAATAAAAATAGAGATCAATACCTAGGCGTAAACTATCAGCAATATTTAGGCAGTAATGGATTATTGCTGCAAACGCGTGGCAGTTATTATAAGCAGGACCCGAAAGATTATACGGATTTACTGACCTTCTATCCGCAGGATATTACATTAGCTGGCCGCACTGAGCAGAGACAATATATCGGCGGTGTAGTATTGAGCTATCCGCTGGAATTAACCCGCAAGCGCCAATGGATGGTCAGTGGTGGCCTCGACTATCTGGAGAAAAGTTATACCCTGAAACAACGCGCCCGACTAAATAGCCAAAATAACTTATTGGTCGATTTGGCAGATAATAATCAGCGGATGCGTTATCCAGCGGCTGAATTGGCGCTGACGGGTTACCGTGAATATACGCAAGCCTATTGGAGTACCCGTGCGAGTGTGCGCAAAGGTATCAATGGCGGTCTGGCATCCAGCTCAGTTCCTTGGGGTGATTTAGACTTCACCCGCTGGAAACTGACCGGTGATGGTGCTTATCTGATAGATGAAAAATGGCGCTTAAGTGCAGCAGCAGAAGGTGATTGGTCTGACAATGATTTGCCGCAAGCCGAGCATGTCACCTTTGGCGGGCTGCGGTTTGGTCGTGGTTATCCAGATAGCGAGGCTACAGGGGATTATGGCTACGGTGGGCAGGTTGAAATGCGCTATATGCACACTCGGGAAAACGGCGTCTGGCTGAAATCAATCCAGCCCTATGTGGTGGTGGATAGTGCCCATACCTGGTACAACTCGCCAATATTCCGCGCACAAAAACTGGCTTCTTACGCGGTGGGCGTGACTTTAGGTGACAACAAACACTATTCGCTATCACTGGAAGGGGCGAGGCCGATTGGCGACCTGCCCAGTGATAGTTCGCGCCGTGACTGGCGCTTTAATGCGACTTTAACCTATAACTTTGCGAATTAATTTAATGGTTTATAGATAGGTCAGACTATCTAACGTAGGTGGTGAATCACCTGATTGCCGCTGCCGCGCCAGATAAGTGAGGGATCTTTCAGATCCTGCACGAATTTACCGTCGACCAGCACGTTAATTAAATCAACCACTTGCTGTTGATCGTCTGTCAGCTCGGCGAGTGTATAACCGGTCCAGACCCAGATATCTTTGCCGTCGCACTCGTCACGCACTCGCTTTACCAGTTGCAGGATAGCGGACAAATTTTGCGGATGCAGTGGATCGCCGCCAGAGAGGGATAGCCCCTGGCGCGAAATGCGGGAGTCATTCAGATCTGCGATGATCCTATCCTCCATTGCTGAGGTAAACGGCTTACCCGAATTAAGCCGCCAGGTACTTTTGTTATAGCAGCCGACACATTCGTGCACGCAGCCGGAGACGAACAGCGTGCAGCGAGTGCCGGGGCCATTAATGACATCGACCGGGTAGTATTGATGGTAATTGATGGTATTAACTCCATGCATGGGCGGTGGCAAACCGCCCCTTTATCTCAGTCAGCCCAACTGCCCATTAGCCAAATGTTTCACCCGGCGTTTCACCTCTTCTTGCTTACCGGCGTTGAATGGCCGCGCATCGGGGCTACCCAGATAGCCGCACACCCGGCGGGTGACCGACACTTTCGATGGCTCGTGATTGCCGCATTTCGGGCAGGTAAAACCTTTGCTGGTGCAGGAGAACTCGCCAGTAAAGCCACATTCGTAGCACTCATCAATCGGCGTGTTGGTGCCGTAGTAGGGGACTCGGCTGTAGCTGTAGTCCCACACATCTTCCAGCGCCCGCAGGTTATGCTGCAAGTTAGGGTATTCGCCATAACAGATGAAACCGCCGTTAGCCAATGGCGGGTAAGGCGCTTCGAAGTCGAGCTTGTCGTAGGGGTTCACTCTCTTCTCGACATCCAGATGGAAGCTATTGGTGTAGTAACCTTTGTCTGTCACACCATCGACCACGCCAAACTCAGCGGTATCAAGGCGACAGAAGCGGTCGCACAGATTTTCACTTGGCGTGCTGTACAGACTGAAGGCGTAACCGGTCTCCTCTTTCCAGTTATCCGTGGCTTGTCTCATGCGCTCGACGATCGCCACGGCTTTTTCACGTAACTTTTCATCATCAAAGAGATGAGTTTGATGGCCAAACAGCGCATTAACGGTTTCATGAATCCCGATAAAGCCCAGTGAGATGGATGCGCGGCCATTTTTAAAGATTTCAGAGATATTGTCGTCCGCCTGTAAGCGCACGCCGCACGCCCCCTCCATATACAAAATAGGCGCGACTCGTGCTTTGATCCCTTCCAGACGGGCAATGCGGGTCATTAGCGCTTTCTTGGCTAACAGCAGGCGCTCATCCAGCAAATGCCAGAATTTCTCTTCATCGCCTTTAGCTTCCAGCGCGATGCGCGGCAGGTTAAGGCTGATGACCCCCAGATTGTTACGGCCATCGTGGATCTGTTTGCCCTCTTCTTCATAAACACCGAGGAAGCTGCGGCAGCCCATTGGCGTTTTAAAGGAGCCAGTGACTTTCACCACCTGGTCATAATTCAGAATATCGGGATACATGCGTTTGGTGGCGCACTCCAGCGCTAACTGTTTGATATCGTAGTTAGGATCGCCAAATTTGTGATTCAGGCCGTCACGGATAGCGAATACCAGTTTCGGGAAGACGGCAGTTTTACGATTTTTGCCCAAGCCAGCAATGCGGTTACGCAAAATAGCCTGCTGGATCATGCGCGACTGCCAACTGGTGCCCAGCCCGAAACCGAAGGTGACAAATGGCGTCTGACCATTGGCGGTGTGCAGGGTGTTCACTTCATATTCCAGCGACTGGAAGGCGTCGTAACACTCTTTCTCAGTGCGCGACATGGCATAACCGGCGGCATCAGGGATCTGCCACTCTTGCGCCACAGATTTATGCTTATTAAAGCTTTCAGTGACGAACGGGGCCAGAATTTCATCGATGCGGTTTATGGTTGTGCCGCCATAGATATGGCTGGCGACCTGCGCGATAATTTGTGCCGTGACAGCGGTGGCGGTTGAGATGGATTTCGGCGGCTCAATCTCCGCGTTACCCATTTTAAAGCCCTGTGTCAGCATGCCATCGAGATCAATCAACATGCAGTTGAACATTGGGAAGAATGGCGCGTAATCCAGATCGTGATAGTGGATCTCACCGCGCTCATGGGCCAGTACCACATCACGCGGCAAGATATGCTGTTTGGCGTAGTGCTTGGCGACAATACCGGCCAGCAAATCGCGCTGCGTCGGGATAACTTTGCTGTCTTTATTCGCATTTTCGTTCAGCAGTGCTTTGTTGCTCTGCTCTACCAAACCCCGGATTTCCTGATTCAGGCGACCACGCAGTTCCCGCGAGATATCCCTGTCATGGCGATACTCGATATAAGCTCGGGCTAACTGCTTGTATTGACCGGCCATCAGTTGGTTTTCGACCGCATTTTGGATATCGCGGATATCAACCTTCGGCTGGTTTTCCATCGTCTGAGCGACCACCCGGGCAACAGTTGCGCAATAATCTGCGTCTACAACGCCAACAGCTAAAGCTGCGCGCTCGACGGCTTCCTTGATACGCACCTCATCAAAAGGCACCTGACAACCGTCCCGTTTAATCACTACTGTTTTCACAATGTCGCTCCTGTATCCTGCCGCGTAGGGTTATCCACAAGGCGACCCGCAGCACATAAGGGCTGCGAGGGGGTGTGGATGCTTTTGTGGATAACTACTACATATAGGTGTCTATGTTGCCACAACCACTATATATAGGTGGCGATAAACTAAATTGACGTAGAGCAAGGAAATTGACGTTAGGGTTATTTGCTGTTCAGCGGGGGGAGGCAGGCGTTTTTTATGGGGCCGATGTTTAGCTTAAAAACCTAATCAGCCCCATCCAAAATTACCCCATAAAATGTTCCGCCAGTTCTAGATCGCGGCGTGAGAAGGTTCTCACTATCCGGCCACTCTCCATCATGGCTGCGCGCTCGGACATATGTGCCACCACGTCGCTGTCGTGGCTCACCAGCAAATAGGTCATGCCGTGCTCGCGTTTTAACTGATTGAGCAGGTTAAGTATCTCGGCCTGAACCGACATATCTAATGCCGAGGTGGGTTCATCTAGCAGCAGCAGTTTTGGTCGCAGCAGCAGGGCGCGGGCGATAGCAATACGCTGGCGCTGGCCACCAGAGAATTGATGGGGATAACGTAGCGCCGCAGAAGCGGGCAGGCCCACTTGCGCTAAGGCTTGATCAATCCGCTGCTGAATACTCTTCTCGCCGTGAATTTTTAACGGCTCACCCAGCGTGCGCTGAATATTATGTTGCGGGTGCAGTGAAGCATAAGGGTCTTGAAACACCATCTGCACATCTTTACGCAGTTGGCCGGTGAAACGCTGCCCCGGCCGTAATGGCTTACCCAGTAAGGTTATCTCGCCTTGCCACTCCCGTTGTAAGCCGGCCAGTGTGCGCAACACGGTGGATTTACCACAGCCGGATGCGCCGATCAGGCTAAAAGTTTCCCCCTCTTCAACCGCAAAGCTGACCGACTCAACTGCGGTTTTCACCTGACTCTTCTGGGCGAAACTGACCCGTAAGTTATTGACTTCAATCAGTGCCACGGGAGCCTCCAGAGAAATCGGCGCTGCGATCCAATACCGGCAGTTCACTGCCATAGGTGCTGGCGCTCGGGCGGCAAGCCCATAAGGTGTGGGTATAAGGGTGAGTTGAGTGCGGCAACTCGGCTGCCAGCCCCTGATCCACCAGTTTCCCCTGATACATCACCAACACGCGGTGGCAATGCTCTGATACCAACGGCAGATCATGGCTAATCAGCAGCAAGCTCATATTGCGCTGCTCGGTCTGCTCGACGATCAACTCAAGGATCTGGTTACGCAGTTTGGCATCCAACGCTGATGTTGGTTCGTCAGCAATTAATACTCGCGGGTTATTCACCAACGCGATGGCTAACATCGCCCGCTGCCCCATACCGCCGGAAAGCTGGCCGGGGTATTGGTGGTAGGCGCTCTCATTTAAGCCAACTGACGCCAGCGCATTTAACACTCGCTCATGGGTGTCAGCACCGGACAGTGCATTGTGTAGCAGCAGAGACTCTGCAATCTGTTTGCCCACAGTGCGCACTGGATTTAGCGCATAGCGGGGATCTTGCAGCACCATAGCGACCTCTTTGCCACGTAGCGCCCCCCACTGCTTAGGCTTCAGCTGCAATAAATCGTGCTCAATAACCTGGCCTGGCTCCCCTTGGTCATCGGTATTATCCGAGTAATAGCTCAGCTTTTGGGCGCTGACTTTTCCCGGTGAGCGGACTAATCCCATCAACGCTCTGGCAGTAATGGATTTGCCGGAGCCAGATTCGCCCACTAATGCGACGCGCTCGTGACCAAGCTGGAAGGAGATGTTATCCACCACCCGCTGCTGCTGAAAATCGACACACAAATTCTCTACGGCGAAAATTTTATCAGTCATGGTGAGGGTCCAAAATATCGCGCAGGCCATCGCCTAACAGATTAAACGCCATGCTGCTGAGCAAGATAGCGCAGCCCGGAATGGCGGCAATCCACCATTGATCGAAGATAACCTGCATACCGTCAGCGACCATCGATCCCCATTCCGACATCGGCGGGCGAGCGCCTAAACCGAGGAAACCTAGCCCTGCGGCTGCCAGGATAATTCCGGCCAGATCCAGCGCCAGTCGCACCACCGCTGAGGGGAGGCACATAGGTAAAATGTGGCCCCAAAGCAGACGCAGCCCCTTGATGCCCATCATTTCAGCCGCCGCCAGATAGTCGCTTTGGCGTAATAATTGGATCTCGGCGCGCGCCTGACGGGCATAGGCAGGCCAGGTGGTCAGCGCCAACGCCAATGCACCGTTAATCAATCCGGGGCCGAGCATTGCGACAAAAGCAAAGGCTAAAATCAGCCGTGGCATCGACATCACCACATCAGTGACACGCATCAGAACACGTTCGAGCCAGCCGCCGTAATAGCCGGAAAGCACCCCAACCAGCAATCCTAGCGGCAGCGTGATCACCGTGACCAACAGCACCAAGCCGAGAGTGGGGCGAGTGCCATAAATCAGGCGCGACAGCATATCGCGACCATAGCTGTCAGTTCCCAGCCAATGACCTGCGGCACCGGGCGGTAGCAGCCGATCGGCAGCGTTTTGCCAGTTAGGATCTTGTGGGGCGATCCACGGGGCGAAAATCGCAATTATCACCAGCAAGGAGAGAATCAACAGCCCAATGCTGGTGGAGGGGGAACGCTTTAGCGTGTAGCAGACGGTGGTTATAGACATATAAGTGTTATCGACATATCAGCGCGTTCTCGGGTCCAGCAAGCGGACCAGCAGATCCGTTACATTGTTAATCACAATAAAGCACATACCGAGTAGCAGTGTTCCGCCCATTATGGCGGTGGTATCGCCGGCAAACAGGGCGCTGGTGAGGTAGCGACCAATCCCCGGCCAGGCAAAGACAGTTTCGGTTAACACCGCCCCCTCCAGCATACTGGTATAGGCCAGCGCAATCACCGTGAGCAGGGTGCCCCGGATATTTGGCAGCACGTGCATCAGCAGAATGCGCATTTCACCGGCACCTTTGGCCCTCGCCAGCGTAATGTACTCTTTATTCAGTTCGCTTAGGCAGGCCGAACGGGTCAGACGGGTGATACTGGCTAGCGCATAGTAAGAGAGCAGGGCAACCGGCAGAATCAAGTGGGCGATGGCATTGCCAAAAGCTCCGGCATCACCAGAGCGCCAGCTGTCGATCAGGGCAAAACCGGTTTTTGCTTCCACGGTATATTGATAAATGTCATCGAGGCGACCGGGGCCGGGGCTCCATTGCAGGCGCGCATAAAACAGCAATAGCATCAGCAAGCCAAGCCAGAAGATAGGCACCGAGTTACCTAGCAAGGTGACAAAGCGAATTGCGGCATCCAGCTTGCTACCCGCCCAACGAGCACACAATAAACCGAGAATAACGCCGAGTGTGGCACCAATGATCAGCGATAAGGTCGCCAGCTCCAGTGTCGCGGGGAAGACGGTGAGCAAGTCCTGCAATACCGGCTGACCACTGGCACTGGCAAGTCCCAAATCACCATGGGCCAGCCGCACCAGATAGTGCCAGAACTGCACCGCTAATGGTTGATCCAGCCCGAGCTGGTGCTTGACCTGCTGATAAGTGGCCTCACTGGCGTGGTCGCCGACAATTTGTAACACCCGATCCACTGGCGACATAGCCGACAGGAAAAAGGTGATCACCAGTAGACCGAATAGGGTTAGGGCCAGGGTCAATAATCCCTGTAGAAACCCCCAAAGACGACGCCGGGATTGGGTTCCCGGCGTTTGATTTAGTGCGACAGACATCGACTATCAACCTACTTATATTTCATAAAAACTTTATTGATAAGTCAGCGAGGCTCTACCCAAAGTAAGGTAATACCCTATTTACTGACACGGTCATAATAGACCATATCTGCATTCAGGCCCTGTTGATAGCCCTTAACATTGTCTCGCAGCACAACTTGCGCTTTGGCTTGATCAATAAAGATGTAAGGCGAGTTCTGTTGTAGCTCTTGTTGCAACTGGGTATAGAGCGCAGTGCGCTTCGCCGGATCGGCTTCTGCCACGGCTGCCAGTGTCTGCTTATTCAGCTCAGGAATAACCCAGCCGTTTAAACCGGCAACAGTGCTGCTCTTACCATCATTATAGGCAAAGGCGCTGGCATTGGAGTGCGCATCGAAGTAATCCGGGATCCACAAGCGGATAGCGGACTGATGCTGCTTGGCGCGCACTCGACCATAGACTTGACTGCCTGCGGCTGGCAGTAGCACCAACTTCACGCCACCTTGGGCGAAACTTGCCTGTAACGATTGGGCGATGGTGATAAACGGTGGTTTGTTCTCAACGTCCAGGGTTAGGGTTGCATCCTTAATGCCCGCTTTGGTCAGAATTTCTTTGGCCTTAGCCGGATCAAAGGTAAACGGATTGCTTTCCAGCGCACCCGGTAAACCGACAGGCAGGAAGCTTTGATGCACAAAATATTGGCCTTTCAGCAGGTCTTTGGTAATGCCCTGATAATCAACCAGATAGCGTGCGGCCTGCCAGAATTCTGGTTTTTTCAGCAGCGGGTTGGCTGGGTTAGCGGTGTTAAACACCAAATAGTTTTGCTCCGCCGAGGGGATCTCAACCACTTGGACGCCCGCTTGTGTTTTCAACGCGGCAGTCTGGTCTGGCCCTAATTCGCGGGCGATATCGGCATCACCTTGCTGAATCAGCAGGCGGCGAGCGCTTGGGTCTGGCACGTTTTTGATAATAATATTTTTAATCAGCGGCTTGTTACCCGGCGATGTTGGGTTGGCATCCAACACGATAGCCTGATGCGGCTGATAAACCCGCATTTTGAACGGGCCACTGCCAGCTGAATGCATTTTCAACCAAGCATTGCCGTAGTCATTCTCTTTTACATTGGCGGTGACCGCTTTTTTATCAACAATCGAGGCGATCGGCGTTGATAAGATATTCAGGGCAACCGCCGGGCTGACATCTGCACTCCAGCTCAGTTGCACGGTATTTTTGTCGATCTTTTTCAGATGTTGATCGATGTTGCTCGCGTCCCAGCCCAGAACGTTAAGAATAAAGGCCGGTGAACGGTTCATCTTGATTGCGCGGGTGAAAGAGTAAATCACGTCATCGGCTTGCACTGGGTTACCGGATGCAAACAGGGCGTCTGGGCGCAACTTCACGGTTAGTGTTTTGGCGGCGGCATCGCCTTGCCAACTCTCAGCCAAGACTGGCACAATTTGCGCCGGATTATCACGATCGGCTTGTATCAGGCGCTGATAGAGACTTGGCACAGTCTGAATGCTAGAGAGTTCATTACTTTCTGCTGGATCCAGGCTGACGATATCATCCAGGGATTGTACAACCACCAGCGTATCTGCTGGCGTTGCTGCCAGTACGCTACCAGATAGTGCTGTCAAAACCATTAATGACAGAATTTTAGCTTTCATTGAGACTCCCTGACATGGATTCGACCATCAATGCTGCTTGCATTGATAGTAAGTAGCGCCGGTTAACATCACGAGGAAATTATTGTTTTTTCGACTATTTCATCGCAGTTTCTCACGATAGTGGCTTTGCTGTCTGTGGTCAAAGTCTCAACAGTTATTTGTTATAACAATAAGTGATAAGAAAGTATTGCGGAAAAGTAATGATTATGAGGCGATTTCGGGCTAACAATAAAAACCCTTATTTATCGCGAAATCTTCCCACGCCATGAACGGTGAATTGGTTATAATGGAACGTTATTTCATTTTATCTTCACGAAAGGGAAAGCCATGATTACCGGAAATATTCATCATTTGGAGTTGTTGCCCTATCTGCCTACGCAATTGAAAGAGGCCATCGAATATGTGAAAAGCCATATCACCGCAGAAACCCCTTTGGGTAAGCATGATATTGATGGCAATAATCTGTTCGTGCTGATTTCCAATGACAGCACTGACTATCTGGAAAATCGCCGAGCGGAATATCATGCCAGGTATCTGGATATTCAGATTGTTTTGGCAGGCGTTGAGGGGATGACCTTCAGTAATCAACCAGCCGGTAAGCCAGATACCGACTGGTTGGCGGACAAAGATATTGCTTTTTTACCGGCGGGTGTCGATGAAAAGCAGTTTATTATGCAAACCGGTGATTTTGTGGTGTTCTATCCCGGAGAAGTGCATAAGCCATTGTGTGCCGTCGGTGAGCCAGCGAATGTGCGCAAAGCCGTCGTGAAGATGGCGGTGAAATAGGCTATTTTGCTTGCCAGCTTGAGCTTCGGGCAGTGCTCGCCGCCGTCACATACTCCGTGTATGCTCCGTTGGCTGCGCGCTGTCCGCACTCAATCTGCCTGCGCCAATAACGCTTATTGATTAGGTGTAAAAATAATCAAAAGCCGATACTTCAGATAGCCGACCCTGTTATGTTTAGTGTTGACCCAATGTGGCGACCATCACTGCTTTGATGGTATGCAGGCGGTTTTCTGCCTGATCAAACACGATGCTGTGCGCGGATTCAAACACCTCATCGGTAACTTCCATTCCGCCTGGCAAGTTGTACTGCTCTGCCATCTGCTTACCCAGAGTGGTTTGATCATCATGGAATGCAGGTAGGCAGTGCAGGAACTTGACCTGTGGGTTACCGGTCAGCTTCACCACACTCATATTGACCTGATAGGGTTTCAGCAGTGCAACCCGCTCGTGCCAGACCTCTTTGGGTTCCCCCATTGAGACCCAAACATCGGTATACAGGAAATCAGCGCCCTTCACGCCTTCGGCAATATCTTCTGTCAGTGTGATTTTACCGCCAGTTTTTTGCGCCTGCGCCTGACAATCCGCCACCAGTTGGGCCTCCGGCCAGCACGCTTTTGGCGCGACCAGACGTAAATCCATCCCCACCAGTGCGGCGGCTTCTAACATGGTGTTACCCATGTTGTTGCGCGCATCACCGAGATAGGCAAATTTCATTTCACTCAATGGCTTACCCGGCAGGTGCTCCTGCATAGTCAATAAATCCGCCAGTAATTGAGTCGGGTGGAATTCATTGGTCAGGCCATTCCACACCGGAACTCCCGCATATTCAGCCAATGTTTCAACCACTTGCTGGCCATGACCACGATACTGGATACCGTCATACATGCGGCCTAATACACGGGCGGTATCCTTAATTGACTCTTTATGCCCAATCTGACTTCCCCCTGGGCCGAGGTAAGTCACGCGCGCACCTTGATCATATGCGGCAACTTCGAAAGAGCATCGAGTACGGGTCGACTCTTTTTCGAAGATGAGCGCGATATTCTTACCTACCAGTTTTTGCTGCTCACAGCCGGATTTCTTGGCTTGCTTTAACTCAGCCGCCAAATCCAGCAGGGCTGTAATTTCAGTGGGGGTAAAATCCAGTAACCTTAGAAAGTGACGATTGTAGAACTGACTCATAGTGCTCATAGCTTGCATCCTGAATAGTCTAATTGAATTTAAATTCAATTTATACGTATAAATATTCAATTACAACCCCCATCAATAAATCTTTCTCGTTTATAGTGGAGGCAACCGCGTGGGTGTGGGAAAATAGCGCCATATTAAGCCCATTGACTGAGGATAAAGGCATGGCAAACCGCGAAATGCTGGACGAACAACGTGACGAGACCCGCCTGATCATTGAAGAACTGCTGGACGATGGTAGTGATCCCGATGCGCTGTACACGATTGAACACCACCTCTCTTCTGAAAAGTTCGAAGTGCTGGAAAAAGCCGCTGTTGAAGCATTCAAACTGGGTTATGAAGTGACAGATGCTGAAGAGCTGGAAGTGGAAGATGGCTCTATGGTGATGTGCTGTGACGTGATCAGCGAAGTTGCTCTGAATGCTGAAATTATTGATGCGCAGGTTGAACAGTTAATCGCATTAGCTGAAAAATGCGGCGTAAATTACGACGGCTGGGGCACCTACTACGAAGATCCCGACGCAGAAGATGATGAAGAGGGTGAGTTCGATGATGAAGAGTTGGTGGATGAGGATGACGACGGTAAGCGTCACTAATTTCCCTTCGCCCTAGAAGCCGCAGGGGTGTTAGCTGCACGCACTTACCCGAATCACTTACTTGAGTAAGCTCATCGGGATGCGTTTGCTTGCTGCCTACCTGCGACTCCAATGGCTTTGGGAAATTTTTTTTCCTGGCAGCCGCAGGGGTGTTAGCCAATAGTTTCAGGGCGCTTAATGCGCCCTGAATAATCACAATGTTTTCAGCATCGTCACTTCGCAATCCACATGACCGGTGTTGCCCATCGGCCCATCAATATGCTCAAAACCTAATTTTTCATATAAACCTACTGCGCTGGTCAGGCTGGCGGTGGTTTCCAGATAGCAGCGACCAAAGCCCTGCTGGCGGGCAAACTCTAGCGCCTGCAATGCCAATTGCTTTGCCAAACCTTTACCGCGCAATAGTGGCAGAAAGTACATTTTCTGCAATTCACACAGATCGGTGTCACCACCCGACAAGGGGGCGATACCACCACCACCGGCAATATTGCCGTCCACTTCAACCACCCAGTAAGCACTGCGCGGCTGGCTATACAGCTCATATAAGTGATCCAGATTCGGATCAGACACGGTATAGCCTTTATCTGCGCTTAGGCCAAATTCAGCCGAGACGTCGCGGATAACATTGGCGATAGCGAGATTGTCTGCGGCGAGGATGGGGCGCACCAGCAGGTGGATAGATGTAGCTGTGGTCATGCTCTATAAACCCAAAGGTAATATCTTAGTTATAATCTGTAATACCATTTAACACTGAATTAATGCAATGGTAAAAAAACTGGGAGCCAGATTATCATGGCCCCCAGTGAGTACTTACTTCATGTCAGATTAATTTACAGTGCGGCGATAGTCGCTTGCTGCTCAATTAACTTCTGTTTGGCTTCAGCACAGGCGGTCATTCTCTCGCGCTCTTTGGCAACCACGGCTTCTGGCGCACGTGCGACAAAACCTTCGTTACTCAATTTGCCTTCGATACGCTCAATTTCTGCTTCCAGCTTCGCCACTTCTTTCGCCAGACGATCCAACTCAGTGGCTTTATCGATCAAACCCGCCATTGGGATCAGCACTTCTGCACCTTCAACCAATTTGGTCACTGAGACTGGGCCTTTATCTCCGTCAGCTAACAGAGTGAGGGAGGATAAGCGAGCCAGCGACTGGATGAAGCTCTGGTTTTCCAGGACCCGGCGCTGAGCTTCAGCACTAGCGCCACGCAGCATGACGTCCAGTGGTTTACCTGGGGCGATATTCATTTCTGCGCGGATATTACGTACAGCAATGATGGTCTGCTTGATCCATTCCAAATCACTCAGCGCTTTTTCATCAACCTGGCTGGCGTCATATTCAGGGAAAGGCTGCAACATAATGGTGTCTGCGGTAATGCCTTTCAGGCTCTTAACCCGCTGCCAGATGGTTTCAGTGATGTAAGGAATGATGGGGTGTGCCAGACGTAGCAGCGCTTCCAATACCTCAATCAGCGTATGGCGAGTCCCACGCAGCTCAGCTTCAGAACCGCTGTTCATCACCGGCTTAGTCAGCTCCAGATACCAGTCACAGAACTGGTTCCAGGTGAATTCGTACAGAATACCGGCCGCCAGATCGAAGCGGTAGGTGTCCATCGCTTCGCGATAGGCTTTGATGGTCTGATTGAATTCAGCCAGAATCCAGCGGTCAGCCAGTGACAGCACCATTTCGCCGCCATTCTGCCCGCAATCTTGCCCTTCGGTGTTCATCAGCACGAAACGGCTGGCGTTCCACAGCTTGTTACAGAAGTTGCGATACCCTTCCAGGCGCTTCATGTCCCAGTTGATATCACGGCCAGTGGAGGCCAGTGCTGCCAGAGTGAAGCGCAGGGCATCAGTGCCGTGTGGCTCAATGCCATTCGGGAACTGCTTCTCAGTGCGCTTGCGGATTTTCTCTGCCAGCTGCGGCTGCATCATATTGCCGGTACGTTTCTCCAGCAACTCTTCCAGCGAAATGCCGTCAACCATATCCAGTGGATCGATGACGTTACCTTTCGATTTGGACATTTTCTGCCCTTCGTCATCGCGGATCAGGCCGGTCATGTACACGGTTTTAAACGGCACCTGCGGTTTACCATTTTCATCTTTCATAAAGTGCATGGTCATCATGATCATGCGGGCAATCCAGAAGAAAATAATGTCAAAGCCACTGACCACCACACTGGTGGGGTGGAAGGTTTTCAGTGCTTCGGTCTGCTCAGGCCAGCCCAGTGTGGAGAAGGTCCACAGACCAGATGAGAACCAGGTATCCAGCACGTCTTCGTCCTGGCGTAAGGCAATTTCAGGGCCGAGGTTGTTTTCGCGGCGCACTTCAGCTTCATCGCGACCGACATACACTTTACCCTGCTCGTCATACCAGGCTGGGATTCGGTGACCCCACCACAACTGACGGGAGATACACCAGTCCTGAATGTCGCGCATCCATGAGTAATACATGTTTTCGTACTGCTTAGGTACGAACTGAATCTCGCCGTTTTCCACCGCTTCAATGGCGACTTTCGCCAGCGGGGCTGTGCGGACATACCACTGGTCGGTCAGCATTGGCTCAATGACCACGCCACCACGGTCACCATAAGGCACTGTCAGGTCGTGCGGCTTAACCTCTTCCAGCAGGCCGAGCTTATCGAATTCAGCGACCACCGCTTTACGGGCCGCAAAGCGCTCAAGACCTTGGAACTGCTCTGGAATTGCGCCGCTGCATGTATCGGTCGCTTCGCCATTGGTATCAAACACTTCCGCTTCTGCGCGGATATCACCGTCGAAGGTCAGAATGTTGATCATCGGCAGGGCGTGGCGCTTGCCCACTTCATAGTCATTAAAGTCGTGGGCTGGCGTGATTTTCACGCAGCCGGTGCCTTTTTCCATATCCGCGTGTTCGTCACCGAGGATCGGAATGCGGCGGCCAACCAGTGGCAGGATCACTTCTTTCCCGATCAGATCTTTATAGCGCGGATCTTCTGGATTGACGGCAACACCGGTATCGCCCAGCACAGTTTCCGGACGCGTGGTTGCCACGACCAGATAATCTTTGCCTTCAGCGGTTTTGGCCCCATCGGCCAGCGGATAACGCAGATGCCACATCGAGCCTTTGGATTCGCGGTTTTCCACTTCCAGATCAGAGATGGCAGTGCGCAATTTCGGGTCCCAGTTTACCAGGCGTTTGCCACGGTAAATCAGATCCTCTTTGTGCAGACGGACAAACACTTCTTTAACCGCGTTGGAGAGGCCATCGTCCATGGTGAAACGTTCACGTTCCCAATCCACGGAGTTACCCAAACGGCGCATCTGGCGGGTGATAGTGCCGCCTGATTCATCTTTCCACTGCCAGATTTTATCGATAAAGGCTTCACGGCCGTAATCGTGGCGGGTTTTGCCCTCTTCGGCGGCAATTTTGCGCTCAACCACCATTTGGGTAGCGATACCGGCGTGGTCAGTACCCGCTTGCCACAGGGTGTTTTTCCCCTGCATACGCTGGTAGCGAATTAAGGTGTCCATGATGGTCTGCTGGAAAGCATGGCCCATGTGCAGGCTGCCGGTTACATTCGGCGGCGGGATCATGATGCAGTAGCTCTCTTTGCTGGTATCGCCGTTCGGCTTGAAATAACCCTGTTTTTCCCAGTGTTCATACAGCGGCTGCTCAATTTCTTGCGGGCTGTAGGTTTTATCGAGGGACGGCTCAGTTTTGTCGATGCTAGAAGGTGTGTTTTCCATTTTCTTTTTATTTCAATTAGTTGGCGGCGTTGCCGTGGTCAAGTGGAAGCCGACGCTGCGATAAGACTTATATCGGTCGCGCGCCAACTGTTTCAAATTTTCTTCGTAAGGAACGAAGTCTACCACTTCATGGAAAGCGGTGGCAAAACCTGCGAACTCGGGTAGCAGGCTAATAAGCAGGTCACGGGGGGAGTTCCCACGCCGTTCAGGCCAGGCTAATTCAACCGGTGCGCCATATTTTGGCCCTTCACCGGCCAGATTGTGCGGTACAAACTGGTCAGGTGCGCGTTGCCACAGGGCTTCATCTAGCCGCTGGGCCTGCTCTTCACTCTCACAGGCGATCAACACCCGTTTGCCCGTCCGCCAACGAGCAGCGGCAATCTCGCAGGCCAATGCTTCATGAGCGCGCAGCTCACCGGCGGGCGTGTCGTGTTCGAGCAGATAAAAAGTGGCGTTTTTCATAAGTTCTCTACGACGTAAAAGGGCACGAAAGTGTGCCCTTGAAGTAACGTAATGTATATCAAACGATTAATCGTCGCCGTTTAACCCTGCACGGTTAAGCAGGAACTGAGACAACAACGCGACCGGGCGGCCTGTTGCGCCTTTGTTCTTGCCTGAACGCCATGCAGTGCCCGCGATATCCAAGTGCGCCCAGCTATATTTACGGGTAAAGCGTGACAAGAAGCAGCCCGCAGTAATCGCCCCACCGGCACGGCCACCAATATTTGCCATATCAGCAAAATTGGAGTCTAACTGTTCGGCGTACTCATCACCTAACGGCAAGCGCCATGCACGGTCACCGGCTTGCTCTGATGCCCCAATCAGCTCATGCGCCAATGGGTTGTGGTTCGACATCAAACCGGTGATGTGGTGGCCTAACGCCACAACGCACGCGCCGGTCAGAGTCGCGATATCAATCACCAGCTCTGGCTCGAAACGCTCCACATAGGTCAGCGCATCACACAGCACCAGGCGGCCTTCCGCATCGGTATTCAGCACTTCAACAGTTTGGCCGGACATGGTAGTCAGGATATCACCCGGACGATAAGCGCGACCACCCGGCATGTTTTCACAGCCCGCTAGCACGCCGATCACGTTCAATGGCAGTTGCAGTTCAGCCACCACGCGCATCACGCCATAAACCGTTGCCGCACCGCACATATCATATTTCATCTCGTCCATGCCTTCGGCAGGCTTGATGGAGATACCACCGGAATCGAAGGTCAGCCCTTTGCCCACTAGCACAATTGGCTTAGCGTCAGGGTTCGGATTACCCTTATATTCTATCACCGACATCAATGATTCGTTCTGCGAACCATGACCAACCGCCAGATAAGAGTGCATACCCAGCTCTTTCATCTGCTGCTCGCCAATCACGCGAGTGACGATATTGGTGCTGAATGCATCGGCCAGTTGACGCGCCTGCGACGCCAAATAGGCGGCATTACAGATATTTGGCGGCATATTGCCCAAGTCTTTGGCGGCTTTGATACCGGATGCCACCGCCAGACCGTGCTGGATTGCGCGCTCACCGCTAGTTAATTCGCGGCGAGTTGGCACGTTGAACACCATTTTACGCAGCGGGCGGCGAGGCTCGGTTTTATTGCTTTTAAGCTGATCGAAGGTGTAAAGCGTCTCTTTGGCGGTTTCTACCGCCTGACGCACCTTCCAGTAAGTATTGCGGCCTTTTACATGCAGCTCAGTCAAGAAGCAGACCGCTTCCATTGAGCCGGTGTCATTAAGGGTATTGATGGTCTTCTGGATCACTTGCTTGTACTGGCGCTCATCAAGCTCGCGCTCTTTGCCACAGCCAATTAACAAGATGCGCTCGGAGAGAATATTCGGCACATGGTGCAGTAACAGCGTCTGCCCGACTTTGCCTTCAAGTTCACCACGGCGCAATAAAGCGCTGATGTAGCCATCACTAATTTTGTCGAGTTGTTCGGCAATGGGAGATAGACGACGAGGTTCGAAAACGCCGACTACAATACAGGCACTGCGCTGTTTTTCCGGGCTGCCGCTCTTTACACTGAACTCCATGCACTCTCCTGAATCTTAAAGACAAAGGCGGACGCTATCGCTAGAATATAGCGCTCCGCAACGATCTCTGCTCCGTTGTGTTAACGACGTGTGTTAACCTTAACGGTATAAGTTGTTTTGTTTTGGCGACTATAAGCATGTTCCTATAGGACACCTAAACGCTAGATGCTGTAATACTATTTTAGTTGTGAAGGTTGCCATATGATGAGAATAAATGGCGGATTAACGATGAAACTATCGATTTTCCTGCAAAAAGACAAGTTTTCACAGGCGTATTAGCGTGATCATCATTAGATATCTGGTACGGGAAACACTTAAGAGCCAAATTGCGATTCTGTTCATCCTGCTATTAATCTTCTTTAGCCAGAAGTTAGTACGGATATTAGGCGCTGCGGTTGACGGTGAAATCCCAACAAATCTGGTTTTATCCCTTTTGGGGCTCGGTGTGCCGGAAATGGCACAACTTATCTTGCCATTAAGCCTATTCCTTGGCTTGTTGATGACGTTAGGCAAATTGTATACGGAGAGTGAAATCACCGTGATGCATGCCTGCGGCATGGGCAAAAAATCCCTGATTCTGGCGGCACTGATTCTGGCGCTGGGCACTTCTGCGCTGGCGGCGGTCAATACAATCTGGCTTGGCCCCTGGTCGTCCAAACATCAAGACGAAGTGCTGAATGACGCCAGGGCTAACCCCAGTCTCGCCGCATTAGCGGGCGGGCAGTTTAAATCCTCAACCGATGGTAATTCAGCCTTATTTATCGGCAATGTCACGGGCAAAGAGTTCAACCGGGTGTTTTTGGCACAATTGCGGCCAAACGGTAATCAGCGCCCCTCCGTGGTGGTGGCCGATAGCGGCCATATGACCGAGCGGCCTGACGGCTCGCAAGTGGTTATCCTGAATAAAGGCACTCGCTATGAGGGCACCGCACTGCTGCGCGATTTCCGCATCACCGATTTTGTCGACTATCAGGCCATTATTGGGCATCAGGAAGTGCAGCAAAACAGCAATGTGGCTGAGCAGATGACCATGAAACAGCTGTGGCGCTCGAATGAAGCGGACGCCCGCGCGGAGTTTCACTGGCGGCTGACACTGATTGTGTCGGTGGTTATCATGGCGCTGTTAGTGGTGCCGCTGAGTGTGGTCAACCCGCGTCAGGGCCGCGTCCTCAGTATGCTGCCGGCGATGTTGCTGTATTTGATTTTCTTCCTGTTGCAAAGCTCCCTGCGCTCAAATGCAGGTAACGGCAAGCTGGACCCGCTTCTCTGGATGTGGACCGTGAATGGTGTTTATCTGGCTATTGCGGTGATATTGAACCTGTGGGATGGCCTGCCGGCTCGTAAGTTACGTGCTCGATTGAGAGGTGCTGCCTGATGTTTGGTGTATTAGACCGTTATATCGGACGGACTATCCTCAATACCATCCTGATGACATTATTCATGCTGGTATCGTTGTCTGGCATCATCAAATTTGTCGATCAGTTGCGAAAAGTCGGGCAGGGCGACTACTCGGCGGCATCCGCCGGCATGTACACCTTGCTCAGTGTCCCCAAGGATATTGAGATATTTTTCCCGATGGCAGCGCTGTTAGGTGCCTTGCTGGGCCTTGGTACATTGGCGACCCGCAGTGAGTTGGTGGTTATGCAGGCGTCGGGGTTCACCCGCATGCAAATCGCTGCTTCGGTGATGAAAACCGCCATTCCGCTGGTGTTGCTGACCATGGCAATCGGCGAATGGGTGGCGCCGCAAGGCGAGCAGATGGCGCGCAACTTCCGTGCACAGCAGATGTACGGTGGTTCATTGCTATCGACGCAGTCTGGTTTGTGGGCAAAAGATGGCTCTGATTTTATCTATATTCAGCGGGTATCGGGCGACAAAGAGCTGACTGGCGTCAATATTTATCACTTTGATAAACAAGACCGCCTGTTGTCGGTTCGTTACGCGGCGACAGCCACTTATGAAGACAATCTGTGGCGGTTATCGCAGGTTGATGAATCTGATTTAACCAACCCGACTCAGGTGACTGGCTCGCAGACGTTAACCGGTGAGTGGAAAACTAACCTGACACCCGAGAAGCTGGGCGTGGTTGCCATGAATCCAGATTCACTCTCCATCCGCGGGTTGCATGACTACAGCAAATACTTGAGGCAAAGTGGCCAGGAATCAAGTCGCTACGAACTGAACATGTGGGGCAAGATATTTGCGCCATTCTCGGTGGCGGTGATGATGTTGATGGCGCTGTCATTTATTTTTGGTCCATTACGCAGTGTGCCGATGGGTGTTCGGGTTGTCACCGGCATCTTCTTTGGCTTTGTTTTCTACGTACTGGATCAGATATTTGGTCCACTGAGTTTGGTTTACAACATCCCTCCAGTGATTGGCGCGCTGTTGCCGAGTATACTTTTCCTCCTAATCAGTGTTTATTTGCTGCTAAAACGGCGTTGATGGCGGTTTTTTCAACACTTAGACTAAACTTGATTGGATAACAGTTGCATGCGGATCATTGGTAGGTATAATTCACCTCGTTCTCCGCATACTACTTCAGTGCCGAAGTGGCGAAATCGGTAGACGCAGTTGATTCAAAATCAACCGCCGCGAGGCATGCCGGTTCGATTCCGGCCTTCGGCACCATTAGTATGTAAAGAGACGTCTACGGACGTCTTTTTTTATGTCTAAAATCCAGTCCCCGCAAGGCTCTTCTCGCTTTTTCACTCAACATAAGTCAACCTGATTCAATCTACATCAACTTACTGATGTGGGTACAATTGCGGGTATATCCCGGTTCGATAATGTTTGTACCCACGCAGAACCCTTGAAAGGATACTCAACATGGCTCTGAGTGATGTGAAGGTTCGTACAGCCAAGCCTGAAGCAAAAGCCTATAAACTTACCGACGGCGAAGGCATGGTGTTACTGGTTCACCCTAACGGCTCGAAATACTGGCGGCTACGCTATCGCTTTGGCGGTAAAGAAAAGATGTTGGCGTTGGGGAAGTACCCTGAAATATCACTGGCTGATGCCAGGGCACGGCGTGACGAAGCTCGTAAGCTGTTAGCTAACGGTGTGGACCCAAGTGAGAGCAAGAAAGCCGTTAAGGTAGAGCAGGAGCAAGAAGCGATAACTTTTGAAGTGGTAGCCAGAGAGTGGCATGCCAGTAATCGTCAATGGTCAGAAGCTCACAGTGCTCGAGTGCTCAAAAGCTTAGAGGACAATCTCTTTCAAGCCATAGGCAAACGGAATATTGCAGATCTCGGAACCCGTGATCTTTTGCCTCCAATCAAAGCCGTAGAGATGTCTGGGCGTCTTGAGGTGGCTTCCCGCCTGCAACAACGAACCACAGCAATAATGCGCTATGCAGTACAAAGCGGTTTAATTGATTATAACCCCGCGCAGGAGATGGCTGGTGCCGTTGCTACTGGTAAAAGAAAGCACCGTGCTGCACTTGAGTTAAACCGCGTTTCAGAGTTGCTTCATCGCATCGACTACTACAGTGGCAGGCCACTCACTCGGCTAGCGGTAGAATTGACTTTATTGGTCTTTATCCGCTCCAGTGAATTACGCTTTGCCCGTTGGTCAGAAGTGGATTTTGAAACCGCCATGTGGACCATTCCCGGAGAACGTGAACCACTGGAAGGTGTTAAGCATTCGCACCGGGGTTCAAAAATGCGTACTCCTCATCTTGTCCCCTTATCCCGCCAGGCGCTCGCCATTCTGGAAAAGATCAAAAGCATGAGTGGAAACCGTGAGCTGATTTTTATCGGTGATCACGACCCACGTAAGCCCATGAGTGAGAATACGGTAAACAAAGCCCTGCGGGTTATGGGATATGACACGAAGGTTGAAGTCTGTGGCCACGGTTTCAGAACCATGGCTTGTAGTTCATTGATTGAGTCTGGATTGTGGTCGAGGGATGCAGTAGAACGGCAGATGAGCCATCAGGAGCGCAACTCTGTGCGTGCGGCTTATATTCATAAGGCCGAGCACTTAGATGAACGCAGACTGATGATCCAGTGGTGGGCAGATTATCTGGATGCGAATCGGGAAAAGGGGATTAGTCCGTTTGATTTTGGTAAATTGAAAGCGATATGACGCAATAGTAAAAACAAGGCATTTACCTCTTATGCCTTGTTTTTTCAACGCGGGCTATTCCTCGTAATACAGTTAACTGCCAATTCATCTCCAGGAAGGAAGCACTAGTAGGTAAAGGTGTAGTAGCGTGACAAACCATTTATTCCTGGATGCTTAGTTTCCGTCAGATCAATTTACACCAAGCGCTTTATACACTGCATCCACCGGATCAGCATAAAAACTCACCTGGAATTTGGTAAACAATTCAGTCGGCACTGTTGGGATATCCATAGCTGATGCCATTGGTAGCAACACTCGTTTGGCTCCGCTGTCGAATGCCACCTGCAGACATGCAGCTAGATCTTGTACTGGCTTAATCACCCCACCCAGAGTCATACTGCCCAGGACAACCATCTGTTCCTGTACGGGCTTTGCCAGCAACATAGAGCAGAAGGCAATCAACGATGCAAGACTGGTTGTTGTACTTGGGCCTGTATTGTGTAGTTCTACCACATGAAGATGATATTCATGTTCAGAGAATTTCGCTGCAGCGCTAATTCGGCTCAAGTTTCCTTTAAAATAGTCGAAACCAACACGAACAGCTTCCTTCGCCGCAGTATTTGATCCCAAACCTGAAACAGCATGTTTGCCATTACCGGCCATCATCTGGGTCTCAAACCGGTAGAGGCCAGTCATTCCTGAATCTGCTTGGGTTACCAAATGTACTACTCCAGGTTTGGGCGTCCCCACAGGTATCAGTTCACTTCCGCCTTGTTCTAGCACACTGACGAAAAACTCTTCCAGGCTTTCGTTATCGATATAACTAAAGTTCACATCAAAGAACTCAAGACCACCGAGTTTTTTCAGCTGTTCTTTCACGCGGCGACGTACTTCCATCGCATAGCTCAGGCAAGCACGTACATCTTCTTTATCGTAGGCCCCATAGGGATGCATTAGCTTTAACAGGCCAGATACAGTGCGGCGTACAGCAATCACATCACGTTGGTTGAGGTTGTTTCCCAGCTTGAAGAATTTATCAATCGCGTCTGAGAAGCTACGCTTACGCATTTCACGCATGTACTCGGCAAGATAATCAGTGATCAAACCGTAGCGGTTGGTGAAAAATTCCGGGCGCATTTTGGGAATTTCCCATCCTGGAATATAGGCGTGGAAGCGATCAAAAAATGCAGTATCGATCATCGCATCCGGGAACGGTGCGAGTAAATGGCTAGTTTTCACAAGCGTATCCACGCTCTGATTGATGTTGCCGACAAATACCATGGAGGCTTTTCCTTCAATGGAGTCACGTCCGCGAGAGAATGATCCTGACGCCATGTAATCCTTCATGATTTGCACGCCGTCTTTGTCTTTGAAAGTAATTCCCGCCACTTCATCAAACGCCACCACGTCCCACATGCCGACTAAACCAATCTGGCGGCTGGCCATGTTGTAGAACAGGTTAGCCACGGTGGTTTGCCCACCGGATACCAACAGCGAATTAGGTGAACACTCTTTATAAACATGACTTTTACCGGTACCTCGTGGCCCCAGCTCACAAACGTTATAATTGTTTTCCACGAATGGGATCATGCGAGCAATTAAGTGCCATTTTGTACGTTGCTCAATATTGGCTGGCTCCATTCCCACAGAACGCAGTAGCAAATCAATCCACTGGTCACGGCTAAACTGTTTCCGAGCCTCAAACACCTCGTCCATATCCATATTCGGCATCTGGATAGGTTTCAGCGTCATCAACGAGAAAGGAGACGTTCTCTGTCCTTCCTCATAGAAATAGTTCACGGTGATCATGCACCAGATACCGCCCATCAGTAGCTTCTCGTTATCTTTAACCATCTGAGATGACACCAAGGCATCCTTAATGCCCAGGTTCGATAACTGAGCTTCGTAAACATCTTTCTTTTGATTCAACTTTACGGTGACTTTGTCGATGATTTTGTACGAACCACGTTCACGGATCAGAGATTTTATTTTTTCCGCTTCATCGGGACGAACGTAGTTATCAGAGAGAATGCGTTTAACGGACTGTAAGCCCTGCTCAATTACTTCATCATCATCGGATGCACAGTACATACCGAGCAAATATTCCAGTACATAGACCGGAACATTAGCCCCTTCTTTAAGTTGTTTAGTCAGGTCCTTACGCACGACGCGACCGCGAAAGTGCTGATTCAATAATGAATCCAGGTCCTGAGCCAATGCAGAGGCCATTTCCATGTTATTAGCCGAGTTATCCTGCTGTTGCATAACGCCTCACTTAAAAGAAGTCATCCTGGAAGGCCAGATCGATCGTAATTGGGTAGCGGCCATACTCTGTTGCGCTGTCCGCATTCTCCAGGATCAGAACATACTTGTTTTTACGATTGAATGCCGTACCCATGAGTTTCATGGTCACATCGCGGGTGCGTTTACCCATATCGTCATTGTCGCTATCGAAGCAAACCGTTTCCATGCCGGAGACAACCTGATTATTTTCATCAACGATAAAGATATTCAGCGTGCGCGGTTCATTGAGGTCGTCCACCGCCGTCGTCTGGATAAAGCCGATTTTATCAATACTGTTAACCAGTTTTATTACGTGGTCCCGTGCAACAACTGACACTGGCTGGCGCTGTGGTTGTTTCTCGGCTGCTTTTTTCTCAAGCGCGCGAATCTTCAAGACGGGAACACACACTTCCTGCAACATGGCACCGCCATGAACGAAACGCGCACCACCTACAAAGTGGAAACGCTGTACCCCTTTGGGTAACAGGAATTCACTCTCATCGCTTGCGCCTGCGGTATCTGCCAGTTTGCCGTGCCAGCAAAACTCACTTTCAGGCAGTTGATGCCCAATAATGAATCGCTTATTCGCTTCAATCGCATTTACGGCTTTACTCTCCAGCTTCGTTTTATCTTGCTCCACCAGCGCCTGTTGTTGGAACAGGAACCCATGATCGGCAGTGACAAAAATTCGGCTGGCGTTAAATCGATTTCGCAGGCGTGAGACCAGATCTTTCAACTCCGTGATCGCACTTCTACAGGCTTCAAAGGTTTTGTCTTCCGTTGCCGCCTTATCACCGATAGCATCAATAGTGTCGTGCCAGATATACACCACTGAGGCGTTGCGGATTTGATCGTTCACTTCCTGGTTGTTGGCGTTCTGCAGATCCTTCGCTTTCAGCGCAACACCATTTACCTTCGCTAGGATAGCGGCGCGTTTTTCAAACCCTGAGGTAGACATCCCATCGGCATACACCACGCCGGAATTGTCAGGCAGATAACTCAACGACTCATGAGGTAACAATGCCGCCATACCTAGCTGCGTGTAGCTCGGCAACACTCCCGTCTGGGAGCGCAGTTCGGCACTGAAGTGCTTCTCATGATTGATGTGTCGACCCAGTTCTTCTGCTACTTCGTAGCGCAATGCATCTGAAATCACGACAAAAACACGTTTCACCTGCGAAGTGTCAAACTGGCGTTTCACATTATCTTTGTAGAAATTACGCTGCAACGGTACATCGCTAATTTGCCAAGTCTGCATGCGATTTTCCGTTTCCAGTAGTTTGTTCCAGCCACGGCTCAGCTCTGCCAGATACCAGTTGCTGTACAACTCCTCGATGAATTTATCCAGTTCATGGAGGATCATCGCCCCCTTGCTATGCACCGGGGCGGCATATTCATTGAACAGGCGGTAGGTTTGATCGAAACGATAAATTTCGTTGCAGTAGGCTTTCCAGAACGCGCTGGTATCGGGGAAATTAAACCCATCAGTATAATGATTACGCAGATTCAGCAGGCGCTCAGCCTGGCGTAATGCATTCCAAATGGCAAGGTATTCCGGGCGGGTCTGACTCCAGTATTTCGCACTACGCTCTGACACCAGCGCTTTAAACGCGTCCCTGTCCAGGGTCGTGCTTTCTTCCTGTAGTTGAGTAACTAGGCCACGGATAATCAATTGCTCGATAGCTTCGAAAGTGTCACATTTTGCCAGCGCATACGGCGAGCTGTGGTTGTAATGCTCTTTCGGCTGTAGTGTCTGCTGGAGATCGGCTGCACAATAATCGTATTCCGCTTTATAACGACGATCGTTCCGCCACGCCCCCATAAAGGCCAGAGCAGACGCACGACCTGCGGCAGTAGTCAGCACATTTTTACTCAACCACTCGCGATGATCGTCATCACCTTGTGCCCAAAGATCGGTACAGAATAGTTTCAGCAACAGGTTTTCTAGCGTCGGCACTTCTGCCTGGTAACCCAGTTCAAGACTAAGGACTTCCCAGAGGACCTTATCCAGCTCCAGCTTTTTCAGCACGGCGAAAGTATTTTCCAGAGCACTATCATCCTGCTGACTTGCGGCAACAAATTGCTGGATCAGAGCAAACAGGATTTCTTTGGTTTCAAAGGTGCTGGCTCCGGCAACTACCGCTAGCATCTTCTTATCGAGGGATTTTTCTGTTTCGCGTTCGGTGACCCAGCCTTTGAGCAACTGGGTACGTTTGACGGTAAAGAAGGCTTTGCGAAGCTGAACATGCTCACGCAACCCTAGCTGTGGGATGCCCAATGAGTTCAGGGTGATAGAGGCATAGTCAGCGTGGAATTCGGTGCTATAAAGGCGAATATCCAGCAGCCAGTCTTGCTCACGAGCAGGAACGTCACTGGTGAAATAGAGTAAAAATTTCTGTGTTGGCTCGTCGATTTCGATTCTTTTTTTTGTGGCGAGCACAGAAACGCCGCGCATATCCAGCAGCGAGACGTCGTCGAGATCCAGCTCATTGAGCGAGTCGATGAAGCGTTGTTCCGGGTCGTGCCAGAAGACGATGCGATTGTCGGTAAACTTCTGACGAAGCCCTGATTCCAGTTCTTTAAATTGCATAATTAATTATCTTCTAGGGCTAAATTCATGCGTTGCCAGATAAAGTTCAAATCAGCGGGTACTAGCATTTTCCGGAATAAATCCTCTACAGAAATGGCGCTCTGAATTGCAAATAATTGCCTGAAAGCTGGGGTTACAACCGCTTTAAAAAATTTTTTGCCATGAATAATGGTGCGTAGTTGTTCATCAACTGGCTGTGCCTGAATTTCAGTAAGTTTATCCTGATATCTCTCCCATAGTCCCTGAGGCTCAAGATGACTATGCCAGCTAGTGCACTGTGCCCGAAAACCCTGCTCATCCACAACCAGCTCAGGGTCGAGAAGGTCGCGGTTGAAACCAAGTAACCGCAGTTCATCCCAGAGTGGGTTAATAATTGCCCACAGAGCGCCAAACTGAACCCAGCGCTCAAGATTCTCAGTAATTGGCGTAGCAATAGACAGGATTGCTGCTTCTCGTTCATCTGGAAGCTTTGCTTTTTGCTTCTGCGGCAAGCAATGCCAAAGTTCGCTCGGGACAACAACATAGTTTTCAATACAGAACCTTGGCAAAACTAACAGATTAGGAAGTTGCTGCTGCCTCTGGCTAAGTTGAGCATTATCCCACTCATCTCTATCAACAATACCCAGCCACATAGGCTGCGCTGCAAGGATGTCAACAACGTTACGTTTACCGCCAACTTCAGCAAGAACCCATCTCGTTTCCCACTGGGAATCAACCTTTTTTAAGAACTGAGTAAAAACAAGCTCGTCCGTTTTTCCTTCAACGATTAACGCTCTTTTTCCTTCGGTGATCTTTGTTTCAAGTATGGTCTTGATATGCCACTCAAACTCCTTCATTGCTCATCACCCTTTTCAACTGAAAGAGGATAACGGAGTCCTAAACTTTCGTAGCGTTGCCAAACATCAGTAGCGTGGGAAGTTAAAATGAGCTGACCACGTTTTTCCTGGATAATGTTTTCCAGTGTCGCAAGCAGTGGCGAAACCAAGGAAGGATGAAGATGCAGATCCGGTTCGTCGATCAATACAACACCGCCAGGTTGAAGCCAGCGCTGCACCATGAATAGCATGATCAAAACTTGATGCTCACCGGAACTCAGTTCATCCAGCGTATGAGTATCGCCGTTAGCCAGCCTGACCTGCTGGCGCTGCCCTGGATGAATGTCCTCTTCAATGACCTTCCCTGAGAAAAACTGATTCAGATTTTTCATCATTTCAGGGTACAGATTGGGTAGGGTGGCTTTCATATTGAACAGCGATGCCTCAAGCTGCCCTTTCCAGTCCGAAGTTGGGGTATAGGTTGCCAGCCAGCGTTGATTTAAGTCGTCTTGTACTAGATCGGAAATATTTCGTCTCGGTATAATCCAGCGACGCTCTTCTGCATCCAAGTAAACAACGTTCGGGATGGATAAATCCATACCAGAACTCAGCATCCCCAGCACAACCTGGGCACGCGTGACTCGTAACAACTTGAGATATTCTTGCAGGGATTCATTTGAGTATGCGCTTTGGGCGAAAAAGGCATGTTTTTTCCTGTCGGAATGTGTTTCACCAACCCAATAAACCCCTGGGCTGGATTTGATGATTCTTTCAAGAGCACGTTCATCACCATAGAACAACCCAAAACTGGCGGGAGAAAAATGTGAACACTCTAATCCATCTATGACGACAGCAAAGGTTTCCCAGCGCTGGAGCCATTTTTTAGCATTGTGGGTAGCGGGTAACGGTTTTTCACGATCCAGCCAAAATCCCAGGGCATCCCAAAGCATGGCAATACCACGAAGCAGCGTCGATTTACCACAGCCGTTCGGGCCGGTGAGGAGTACATTCTCCTCCACCTCTTCCGTCCAGTCGTTTTTGAAGCTAATTTCTGCATCGCCCAATGGGCCGACACTCTGCGTATAAATCGCCGCTATTTTCATCAGATTTCCTCAGGTGCGCTACCGGTAATAGCCTTCACATCCGCCAGCAGATCGCCAAATTTGCCGTAGTTAACCTTAACGCCGTCATCCAGATCAATAGTGATACGTCTATCAGCATAGTGGCGCAAGCGGTCATCGAAGTTACGCAGCTCGTTGAATTTTTTGCTCAGTCCATCCAGTTCTTTTTTCAGGCGGGTGGTAGCTGCGCCAGATTCGGCACTTTTAAGCTGATCGCTAACCAGATCGATATTACCTTGGTAGCGTGCCAGCAGCGGAACTACGTATTCGGTACGCATACGCGACAGGGTGGCGTCATTATAGCGGTGCAGGTACACCAGGCATTCAAAGGCTTTCTCTTTACCGGAGCTAAACAGCCAGTAAATCGGGCGTTTCTTGTACATCTTCATATGATCTTTCCAGAACTGCGTGGAAAGATAGCGACGGATGGTATCCAGTGACGATTCGCCTTTTTTCGGTTTAATAGCGTATAAACAGAGGCTTTCGGCGATGAAATCGAGGTTTTCCTGCAGATGCTCTTCACCCCAGACAGTGCGGACAAACTCTTTAACGCGGGCGGTGACATCATCGTCGAACCAGTCGGAATCCATAAGTGGCAGGATGCCATCTTCATCGGCAGGGAAGGTTTTGTAAGCACCTTCAGCGACTAACTCGGCAAAACCTTTGTTGCCTTCGTGGGCGTAGACCAGGCCTTCGCGATCGAGGGAGTAACGGCCCACCATGCAACCTATTGTGTAAGATAGCAACTCGGCAAAACTATCAGAACGGAGCCTGATTTCACCTTCATTCTTACTAATACCAATGCCATATCTATGGTATATGTTTGATTTTAAAGTCACACTATCTATCTCAACTTCTGGGACCATTGCTGATGCAACCCCCAGTTCGGCTATAAAATGTCGATTATTAAATTCTTCAATTATTTTTAATTCATTTACACAATCGCAGTGTTCATTCCTTACATAAGAATAAATATCTTCTAACCTTCCTATTCCGACTAAATTGTTACGTTGAAAATCCCAAGACGTCTCGTAAGCATCCCAATCATTCTTTGAAATACTTATTGCTTTAGATGCATTTCTTATCACATCTTTATTCTCAATCCCCCACACAGGGAGCGATGAAATATTGCCCGCTTGAAAGTGCAATGTAGGATTAAGTATTTTAAGCAAATTGAAAGTTGGTTTTGATGCCAGCATTGCCAAAAATGGCGGGTATTTATTCTCGTTACCGTAGCAAGCAGAGCCACTATTGTCGCAAATAAATCCTTGAGGAAGAATTCTCACGCCAAAATATGATGAACTGATATCAGTCCAAGTGATTCCAGCCTTAAAAAAGAAACCTTTATTCCTGATATTACTTTTTATTTTTCCATTTTTATCAGTATGGTTTTTTACCGCGTGCCCACTGTTTTCCCAATTGATGACATAGTAAAAATTTCCGTACCATTTCCTAAACTCTCCACCTTTATTGTACGGAAACCATTTTAACCCAGAACGTTCAGAAAGCTCTTCTGATAGCATATTAAACCCAATTTTATCGAAGCTAACCTCATGCCATCCACGCAGAAATTTCTCGTTATCGCCGGTATCAATACCTTTTCTAGGTTTAAAATTTGACTCAACGCTTTCATACTTTTTGAAAGAGGATCTCCATGATTCATCTACCCAATAAGCAATTGGTGCGCCCGGGATTTTTTTGAAGTCATTCTGTTCAGTATTATCAAAACGATTTTCCCGCCCAAGCAAAGCATTTTTCTTTTGTTCTTCGCCACCGTCAATTAATCGGAAAAATACAGGTTGGTAGTTCTCTGTATGAATATTTTTTATCACCCATGCCGTAGTTTGAACAACTTCACCAGAAATTTGCCCAAACGCCCGCGCCCCCAAATGTGCCATCGTAATAAAGGTTTTATTATCCAACAACCACCCACGAAGCGCTTCATAGCTCGATAGGAACATCCACGACTGCATATTCACTTGCGCGTTAAATCCATTTTCTTTTAACAGAGAAAATGCATGTTGCATAAACATCGCAAACAAATCTGATTTGCTGTCGGGGAACTGTTTTTTAACGAACTCTTTCAATTCACCGTTCATTCCCTTCCCACCCATATACGGCGGGTTCGCCACAACTGCATCATAGCGCTGCGCAAGTATCCACGCCTGCTGGATATACGGGATTAGCTCCGCCGCTGCCTCTTTCTGCTGAATATCACCTTCGACAGCCAGACGATACAGCCCATCCAGGAATGTCTTCAGCGGCGCTTCATCTTCATGAGGTACCTGAATCAGCGACCCCAGCGTTTTTGCACTGGTGAACAGTGCTAGCGTACGCATCAACAGCTTATATTCTACGCTGTCAGTATTGGCCAGTGCCGTCCTTTCAGCAAACATGTCGCCGATGCTGCCGCGCTGTACCTGCTGGTGGAAGTTCAGCTTGGTCCACAGCTCAGCGATATCCAGCTTACTTTCCTGCAAGGAGACAATATTCAGACGCACGCTACGGGCCAGAATGCGACGGTCATCCTGACGTGCCAGCATCAGCATCGCAAAGCCAGAAAGCTGGGCTGCACGGTCATCGATATCTAAACCAAAGATATTGTTTTCCAGAATCAGCTGCGGAATATCACGGGTGCGGTAGCTTCGCTCTTCGTAAATCGCCTTCAGAACGTTATAGGCTTCGGTCAGGATATGCCCGGAGCCGCAGGCTGGGTCCAGCACCTTGATACTTTCTGGTTCAATGCTGGATGGGGTGATTGCTGCCAGCTGTGCCTGAACTTCTGGCGTCTGTTCTACTGGCTCAATGTAGTACGGCATTTTGCCTTTCAGGCTGGAGTCCGGGTAGGTTTGCAGCCACTGTCGACCCACAGAATTCTGCACCAGATACTGCACAATCCAGTTCGGGGTAAACAGCTGGGTAGCGGCAGGAATGTCTTCGCTCTTTACCACCTTGCCGATCACGTCATCTTTCTTCTCTGAGATGTAGAACTGATACAGCCAGCCGATCACTTCGACCTGCGCCCAGTCTTCTTCAGGAATGGTGTCTACCAGCCCACGCAGAATGGAGTCGGTACGGGTCAGGTTATCCGGCAGCACCAGCTCGATATCATCGTTGACGGCTTCGAACAGGAAGGGCATCGCGCCCTGAAGGGTATGGCATTGCGCAAGCAGCAGTTCACGATACAGCTCTTCGTCACGATCGCCAGCAAGCTTCATTTCCACCAGGCGCGATTTGTCCAACCCCAGAGAATCCGCCACTTCCGGTACATGATCCAGCACCTCAAAACCACCTTCCAGCGTCGGGTGAGACAGCATACGGAAGCCGTGATCCAGATAACCATGTAGCTCCATATAACGGATGGCACAGAAGCGGTTAAACCAGGTGTAAGCGATGTGCTCTACCAGCACCTCGTAACCCTGTTTTTCTGCTCGTTTAACCAGACGTTCGCGACGTGATACCAGCGACTTATCCAGCGTAAACTGGCCGAAACGCACGCTGTCGCCGAGATCTGTCGCCTGCGAAATTTGTAGATTGCCTTTTTTATCGGCCTCAATGCCCAGCGTGGTCAGCTTTTGCATAACTGCATCGCGGAACTGTTTACGTGCCACCGGGGCATATTTTTTGATGTTTGACGTATTCATGTGAAATCCTGAAAAGGGCAGACAGCGCCTGCCCTGAAATGGGGAAATTACTGAAGCTGGACGCGTTCGCCTGCGTTAATGGCATCCATTAGAGTTTTACGTAATTGTTCCAGCGCTTTGTCGACCTGTTCGGCGTTATCCAGCGTTGTGACACCCGCTGCTCGTTCCATGGTTTTACGCGTGTTGACGTAGATGGTTTTTTTCAACTTCGGTTGAGGAACCGGAGGGGGCACTACGCCACCTGGTTTTGGCTCAGGTTTTGGTTCTTTTTTACGCTGCTCTTCAACCCATGCGTTCAGGCGCTCGTTCGCTTTAAGCAAAAGCGCACGTACCTCAGACTGTTCGTCCATAATTTGCGGGATTAGACCGTTTTGTTCCACTTTTTTGCGTGACTGCTGCATTGGATGCAAGAGCGTATGCTGCAAATCAGTAGGAACGTGCATCTCCTGCATGCTCTGCTTCAGATCTTCAATGTGGTTGGTAATCTGCATAAGCGCATGGTTGCGGTATTCCTCCACCAGACGCTTGTTAACAGACTCAACAGTTTCAATCAGCGGGATAATACGATGCAGTTCACCGTAAGGTCGCGGTTTTCCGTAGATAGCTTCCAGTTCCCGAAGTGTATTTTGGGCGGTTTCGTCTTTTTCCAGCGCATTACGGTTAGCTTTAAAACTGCCGTTCAACGAGCCACTCAGACGTTGCCAGGTGGCATACTGGTTCTTGTAGAAGCTGACCAGATCGTCCCAGTCTTCAGCGAAATCTTTGAGGTCGCCAGCCGCTGTGGTAACTTTTTCAATAACGGCGTACTCTTCTTTCTCACTGAGAATCCCGTTCAATAAGACCAGACCTTCTTCAATCTCTTTACGGCCTGGATTTTGTCCACTTTCGGCACGCGTTTTAAAGACAGTCAGCTCGCTCTTCCAACGGCCAAACAATTCGCGAATGTGGGATACCAGCGGCTGCTCTTCACGCTCGTTGAAGGGTTCCCCAGCAATCTCGGCCATCAACTGCGCGGCTTTGGTTAACTGTGCTTCGTCATGGCGACGAACTTTATGCAGACGCAAATCGCTGTAGCGACGTGAATTATTAAACGCATCCCACGCTTGCTTGAGTGCGATTTCGCTGCCTTGCAGAGTGAAGCTGTATTTACCGCTACGCGCCAGGCGAGCCACCAGCAGTTTGACTTCATCTTCCGGCCAGCCAAACGGACGGCGGCCAAAGGTGGTGAGAATGTCTCGCAGATACACTGGCTTGTGAGTATCAATACTCATGCTGATCCAGTTATCCACTTCACGCATCGCCTCCGGGTTAGACTCTTCCATTTCTCCCAAATCAAGCTGCGTATCATTTTCTACCGTCAGCAAAGCATGGGTTTCACGGTTCACATCCCCGGTACTGAGACGCAACATTTTCAGTTTGGAGAAACTGTTTTCGATCACATAGCTGCAGGCGGCATCAACAATCGTCGACGGCGAGGAGGATTTTTTATCCAGCCGTTCCCCCAACGCCCAGACATCGGCCTGCGCCAAAAGGGCTTCAATCTGCGTTTTGAGTGTTTTTTCGCGCATGCCATTTTCACGGCCCTTTTCGGCCAACAGCGTTGCTTGCTCCGGGCGCTGCCCACTTTGTTTGCTGAGGAAAGATTTGGTCTGCGCATACATGGTCAGGTCTTGCCAGGTTCGGGCTTCATCAGGCAGGCAAATCAGAATGCAGTCTTTACTGTCAGTCATCAGCAGGCTGTTGGAATGTGCACTTCTATAGCTTTCGTAGTTCGAATCCAATGGCGTGAGAACCTTCACCACCAGATCGTTAAGGTTTGCACCATCCAGCGGGTGACCATTACAGAAACGACTGATATCAAAATCCTGCTTGTTCGCCGGATAACGGTACTTTTTGCTTTTCAGGATCTCGTCAAAAATGATAGTCGAGAGTTGTTTATTGATGGTGGTGAACTCAATGTCGATATTGCGGATTTCGTTTTCGATCTCTTTTTCTTCATTGGTGAGGAAAACGAATTTGTCATCAATACGCGAGATCAGCATTTCTGCCTGTAGGCGATTGAGGCTGGATTCAATTTGACGGCGTAGCTCAACTTTGTCGGTATCAATACGATCAATGGAAAGCGTGACCAGATTATCCAGGGTACTTTTCAACACATCGACGTAACGGATAAGGAACAGCGTCTTTAACAGCTTGCCGTCAAATTCCGTCAGCGATGAAGACTGACAGGCCTGAATAATGGTGCGGCTGACCGCAGGTTCCAGGAAACTTTCAATCGCGGAATAGAAACGCCAGAACGGGACCAGGCTGTCCAGTCCATCGGCAGATATTTGCACAGCTGCTGACTGGAAGGCATCCAGCAGAGAGCGTTCCCCCATTGCCAGCTGCTTACCCGCAGCCCCTTTGGTACGGATCGATTCAAAGACTTTTTGTAGGATCTGGTAGTGCCATGGCACAAACGGATAGTTATCAACGAATTCTTTGCTGTTGGTGTAAGCACGCAGCGTGGCTGTGGTTGTTGTGTCGAACGCCAACTGGTTACGCAGAATGTCGCCTTTTTCCTGCCAGACGGCTTCCAGCGCCGGTTTTGCCGCGTCGGTTTTGACCAATAGTCGTTTCTGGATAACTTCTGAAGTATTGGAACTGGAGAGCTGTAAGCGTGTGGAGAAACGCCCCTGAATTTTGGAAAAGTCCTGACCGTCGCGACTGCTCATACCGCCAATGGCGGCATTAATGTCAGCTTGGGAAGTAACAATCACCCATGCGCGACCACCGCAAATAACGCCCAGGTTTTCGGTGATAGTTTGCAGCTTCAGCATCATCTGGGCATCTTTACCAATGAACTGACCAACCTCATCGACCATAAACAGAATGTTACGGTTGCCCTGGATGTCGAGCCACTCCTTCACCCACGTACAGAAGTTCTTAATATCCAGCGGGAAGTTCTTATCCAGTTGTTCGATCCACTGGCGAGAGGACTCCTCACTCTGCCCTGTAGCAATGCTTAATGCTTGCGCCATCTGATCGTTGATCATCAGATAGACATCGCGTTCATCTTCCCAGTGAGAGCCGGTAATGTCGGCAAAGGCTGCTTTAAACGTATCAAACTGACCGCGTTTATCGAGCTCGCGTTCCAGATGCGCAATGTGCGGGAAGTCTCCGCAATAACCAGCAAGCTCGTTAAAGACTTTCAGGAAAACTTTGAGGATCGCATCAACGCCATCTTCAACGTTTGCGCGCGAATCAATATTGAACAGCACCACATCGGTCGGGTGTTGAACCGCTTTGCGAATATCGGCCAATAACAGTGCATCGTCGATTTTCTCTTCAAAGAAAGAGAGCGCATTGCGTGTTACGCCATTGTGGCTGACCTCGCGGTTCGCCAACAAATAAGAAAGGATTTTAATGAAGTGAGATTTACCGGAGCCAAAGAAGCCGGAAACCCAAACACCCATCTTATCGGCAAGTTGCAACCTACCGGGGCCTGTGGCGGGGGCGTACACCTCGAAAAACTGGCGTAGGTGGCCATCCAGTTCTCGGGTGATGACATACTCATCCAGTTCAACCCAGGCGCTTTCGTCATCGGTCTGCTCGGCTTTAACCACGCCGTTAATATTACGTTTTAGCGGTTTTTCGAAAATCTGTTCAATATTCATTGCTGTCGTCTTTTAACGAGGGTTCAAAGTCGCCGCAGGACCGGTTTCGGGTACCAGTCTGAAGGCTCGATAATAGTTACGGGAGTTAATGCCAGCTAACGGAGACAGGTCATATCCACTGTAATTGCCAGGGTAAAACATCAGAAGTGGCGTAAAACCCATTACATCCTGTAAAGCACTCATTAGCTCATGCCCGCGCACCAACGGCCAGGCGTTGCCGAGCCCAGTCAGAATGACAAATTGCTGGGCGGGAAGATCTACCGTACGGGCAATATATTCAGCGATTTTTTTCTGGCTGAGCGGCGCTGCCAGATGCTTTTTCAATGTTTCCAGCCCAAGTTCAGGTTCACGCTGACAGATACGCTCGAATAGCTTACGTTCCTCCAGCATGTCGATGATGACCTGAAAAATATTCAACTGGGTGAATGTGTATTTTTTTTCTAGTTTCTTAAAAAGAAACGCCAGGTACTCACGTACCTGTAGCTCCTGCTGTGCCGGATAATCAAAAATCCAGAAGCCAATCTCATTGCCGGAGCCCTGGTTTTTTAAAAAACGGTCATCGCCGATACGCTCTTCTAACTGCTTTAAACGGTAATCAAGGATTGGGTCATTCACGCGTTGCCCTCCAGGATTATCAGTAGTTCGGCTTTGTTTAAACGATGCAACGCCGCAGCGACATCAGGTAGCAAGAAAATAGTTTGAAGATTGCGACGGCGTGGAGTGTCCAGGTACCCGGCTTCTGCCAGGGCCTTAATCAGGTTGTTGCCCATTTTTTTGATAGATGAGTCAGAGAAAGTCGTTAGTTCTGGATGCAAACGCAGATTCTCGTCCACAAATTCATTCCAGCAATTTACGCCGAGTTTTTCTTTAAACTGCTGACGTGCCGGGTTCACCACATCAGCGACAAATTCCGCGACAATGGGAGACTGAATCATCAAGGCGACTAACAGCATTTGCAGACGTTCACTTTCACTACCATTGACAATCAATTGCCAGCATTCGCGGTCCAGTGTCATAAGCCGAAGTTTTATTGTTCTGGCGTATCGATTCGCAGTACTTATGGAGGATGCCTGAAGGATGTTTTCATCGATTATTTGCTGCTGCCAGGTCATTTCGTCTGGTTCAGAAAGCAGTAACTCAGCAATAGTCCGGCTCTCTCTAACCATCAGCGGACCGCCCAGCAGATCGCCAATCCAGCGTTTATCATTTTTTATCATGGTATTTGTCATCAAAAATCCGGAATGCTGCCCGCAAAAATCAAGTAATGATTGTAGTCGGCATGCACGGGAGAAGCTATGACTATGGTCAGCATAATTAGTCACGTGCATCATTTGTGGCGTAAATTTCCATGGCATATTGCGATAGGGCTCCAACGAATACAGCACCAAAACTGGACGGCAATGTGAAACCAATGGCGCTCGGGTACGACGTCGTGTTCGCCGCCCCCGATTCGTCATAAAGTGCCCCAATATTGGGGTTACAGCTTGGGGGGTGGATATAGTCTGCACCCGTGAAATTCTGAGATCTTATTGCAGACGGCGTCGCGCGAGTCAAGTGGCGCGGCTGTGCCAACGTTCCCCTTGATGAAAGTACTAATGCAGTGCTTGTTGGCGGCGACGGTGCAAAACACCAAGAAGATGGCGCTGTTGACGCTATTGTATTGTTTATTAATGACATATTCCGTTCAAAACAACGCAGCAGGATGCGGAAACATGTTGAGGGCGTTGCTAAAAAATCTGAGTGACTGGCCGGGGAAAAATATCGCGAATGCGACCTTCGGTCGCTAGAAAGACAGAACCACACAAAAGTGGGGTTCGTCAGCAGCCTGAGCCCGTTTTAAGCGGGCTCAGGTCTCGATACCTGTGGTTGAAGCAAGTGGGTATTATCGATGAGCATCGTAAATTTCGACAGCCGGTTCGAGTTTGACGCTTATCTTAGGAAGGTTATACAAGTTTAAGGGCTGGTTTCGCAGCAGGTGAAGAATGCCCGCCACCACCGACAGCCGCAACGCCGAATAACAAGCTAGATAGCTCATCCAGCGGAATATTTAGTTTTTTGGCAATCACTGGCAATGTCACACCTTCAGCCTGAAGCATTGATAAAACTCTATCAATGATCAGTGATCTTTCCCTTTCGATTCCACCAGGTTCCCCATAACGGTAACCTTTGGTAGAGGCATCTCTCATCAGACTGTTATACTGCCACTCAGATAATCCGCCCAAGTTCCGCATACGAACGATAAGCGCGATAGCTGAGACGAGCCAGTTCGATTTAAGCTGAATAATCTTATCTAACGTGGGAACAACCATTTTGACTGCCAGCACGTTCTCTTTTGGCATAAGGAATGCGGAAGCAAATGCATCCGCCTCTTTCTCGATGTCAGCTCCTTGCAACACACCATGCCGATGCATGACCAAATGTCCTAGTTCGTGAGCCGCATCAAAACGACTTCTTTCACCTGTTTTTTTTGTGTTCAGGAAAATATAAGGGATGCTGTCTTTCCAGAATGAAAATGCATCAATATCAGCAGTGTTCTCTGACAAGAAAAATACTTTAACGCCATTTTTTTCCAGGAGATGGACCATGTTAGGAACACTTTTCTTCCCAAGATGCCACTCTTCCCTCAGCGCCTCAGCAGCAGCCTCTGGAGTGGTGCCTCTCATGTCAGGAAGGCTGGGAACAGGCAAATTGAATCTGGCATCAAAATAGTTCGCGACAATAACACCGAGCCCTCCTGCACCAATTGCTGCATGCTGATCGGCAGCTTTTGTTCTTCGTAGAGATCGGAATGACACTGTAGATGGATCTATATTCTCAAGATCATCGCCGAAGAAAAATGACTCTGGATAATTCAATGCTTTTGAGTAAGCAATTACCGTAGCTGGAGTGGGTTCATACAGGCAATATTCTTTTTCATACTCGATGACGATACGTGAAGACAACCCTGTCGCTTCGGCAAGCTCTTTCAGCGTCAATTTTCTCCTGATTCGTGCCAGCTTAAGTCTGGAGGGATTAAACAGACGCCTGCTTTCTTTATCGTTTGTATTCATTTCATTTCAATAGAAATAGAAACATCATCCGTGAAATCTTCTTCTGGGAAGATGTCTGCACCATCAAACGGTAGAGGACTGATAATTAACCTCTCGCTCCAGTAATTGACTTTCGCGAAACCATTCACCACCTTCATGCCTACAGGGAAAGAAATCTCACAGCGGATTTCTTGCTTGCCCGCATCATAGTAGTAAAGCACGATATATGTTTTAGTGCTGTCAGCAGAAGAAACTGGAATCAGAGCTAGGCCATCGGTTGAGTGCATAGGATGTTCTGACGGGAACATTTCAATCGTATCGGAGTTACTGCTCACGATACTCATCGTCGCTTCTCCTTTCGCATTTTTAGTCTTCGGCCATCCATCAGCTAGTCCTGTATCTTTATCCCCTGATGTGATGATCAGATTGATACCATGCGTTGGGTTGGATACTAGCTCCATGCGATTTTGACGTACCATTGTCCATCCGCAATCTTTGGAAATCAATAGGCTACGCAGCGATGCGACCAATTCACTCCAAAATCGAAAACCACCATCAATCACAGGGTGTAGTTTCGTTGTGCGACGCCTCTCGTAAAGAGCCGCGGTTAGGGCATCGATAATGTCCTGTTCATCAATCCCCATTTTCGCCAAGCAAGTCTGGGAATCCTGCTGAGAAAAGGTCCTGCATTGTGGCACGTTCATAGATGGAACCCTTTGAGTTAATTACTTCATGATTTTCACATAAAAATTATGGATAAATCAAGAAGTGAAATACTTTATTCTTCCACTTCAGTGAAGATGCGCTTTGGAGTAAAAATTTACGGGGGTGGCTGGCGGTGTCTGCCGCGTTTAGTCTCTGATTGCACAAGGCATTCCCCGCATCCAAATGTGCGGGCATTTCCAGATAGTGTCAGACACACTAATGAGTCAGGCCTTGGTCAGGTAGGTAATGGCCTTCTGCAATGCTGTTCGTTTCGCATGATCCAGGTAGTGAACGTCACCAATGCTGGAATGCGTATAGGTATGCTGGTTATTGTTGGCCAGGTTATCGAGCCTTTGAGCGGTAATGATAAGATCTTTACCGCAAGATATACGTCCGGCCACTCCCTTGCTGGTGATTGAAAGGGGCGAAACAGATAATGCCAGTTCTCGCATTTTATCAAAGGGGGTGGCAGCCTCCAGCCTGGCAGTATCATTTTGTGTGATACCAGCGGCATCGATACGGACATTACCGTTACCACCGCGCAGTGTTCCGCTGTTGGTGAATTGCGGTGGGAAGATCGGGTCTTAAAAGCCGAGCGGGGATGTGTTGACACTGTGAATACCTGTCTGGCAGGGTTTACAGTATTTCTCCCCATGGTAGTGAGCCTTGCATTTCGTACAGTGCCAGTCTGCTTTTTGAACCAACGGTTTAGCCTCAGGGACTAACCTGCGTAATGCTCTGACCCTGTCGATTTCTTCCTGTTCAGGACTGAGGTAAGGGTAGTCATTGCGACGGCGTGTTGATACAGACTGCTCGATATGCTCAAACCAAGAGGCCCTGACTGTTCCAGCATCATGGAGCACCATTGGGCAGCCACACAGATGACACTCATATTGATGATTGAATGCTGATAACGCTGAGCGTGCTGACGTTAATCGACCGGTGGTGTTGATGGCGATAAATGATTTTGCGTACACGGTATGACTCCTTTTCGCCGGACTACAGGCATGGCTCATCCATCCCTTGAGGGCAGATACCGATACGAGCAGTAGGCAGAAATTGTGGAGGAGGTTGGTGTCGATTAATTGCTAAATAAGGTGTTATTGGCGGGACTGGGCGATACGCTGCTGCATCCAGGTTTCCACTTCGCTTTTGAACCAGCGAGAGCTGCGGCCCAGTTTTATTGGTTTTGGAAAGTCCCCGTCTTTAATCAGTTTGTAAAACCACTTATCGGTCATCCCGGTAAACGTGGTGATAAAGGTCATATCGATAAGTGGGTCTTCGACTGAGAACTGGCTGGTGTGTGCGGTGTTCATTCTATCTCTCCCTCTGAGTGGTTAATGGCGGGAGAAGGCCGACGCTGTGGAATGGGTAGACGTCGTTTCTCCTCAGAGGATAGGGTTCATATGTATAAAAATACCTGACCTGCTTCGGCGGGCTGGCGGGACGCGTGATGATGCTGCTCTGTCAGGCCTTTCCCGCGTATCCGCCATGGCAAGAGGCTTCCCAGAAAGTACGCCAGCATTGTGTGCTGCAGGGCACTGCACCAGAATGACCCACCTGTGGATCCGGGTCGTAAAGGTCGGCCAGATACGTCCGTATCTGGTGCAGTGGTGCAGTGATGTTAAGAATGACGGGATAAGTGAACGCGGTGACTGGCCGCTATGACAGAACTGTCTGAAGGCAAACTCTCATCACGCAGGTAGCGCGTACAGCCAATCTTGGCACTCGGGGCACTGTTTGGGCCCGTGCCAGTGATGAGTGCACAAGCAGCATTTCCAGCGTCGTTTGAGGGTATTACAGGGAAGTCGACGGGGTTTGATTATCCCCCACTCGGTTTGTTGGTCATTTTCACCGGTCTTAGATTTCTGGCGGTCATTTGCAGAACTGAAGCGACAGCTAACCAGCCGCTTTACATTTTCTAAGCTACCGGGTGCATGGATAAAACTTATCACCTTCGTTAAGGGGTCAATGACAACGCCAATTTTCAATCTACAATATTCACAAAACAGAATATCGTAATCTTCCTGCGCTGCGGTTAAGGGTGTAACCCATTCTCCGTGGCGCGTGATGGCGTGTGGTGCAAATACAAATTCAGACATGATGAACTCCGGCATTAAATGACAAATGCCAGCAAGTAACCTTGTGGGACACTGTAGAGCTGCTGGCATTGATATTCGACATGAATAACTATTACATCTCTTTTCTTGGTCTTCCTCTGCCATCAGGCTCTGGGACATCACTCAGGCCATAACAATACAACCCTTCTTTCTGTTCTTCTTTCGCCAGATAACTTAATGTGTAATACAGCTCATTAAAACGCTGCTCATGGTGGTAATTGAATTTACCCTGACCATTAACCGGATAATTATTATTACCAGGGTCACAGATATGCGCATACCCTTGACCCTGAGTCAGACATGACCAGAGCTGTAATGCATCCTGTGCCGTCGGATAATACTTCTGATGCAGATGACCATTCAGATAAAACATGGCATGAAAATGAATACCGTGCTGCGCTGTTCGTTCCATTACCCAACTGTAACCCACAATATTACTGGTATCGATAAGCCGCTCAGCCAGCATATACATATCCCGACAAGACCAGTCATTTATTCTTTGCTCAAATAAAGGGGTTCCTTTGAGATAAAAGAAATCCATTCTGAACGTAAGGAGTCTGGAGTACGTCCCTCTCAATGCTTCTGCATGTGAAAATAGATGAGATAACAATACCGGGTTCAGCGCATAGTTTGTGTTGACATTTGACATGATAAATCCTCTTTTGGGTTTTTAACTCATGTCATTGTGTGATTATGTTAAGTAAAACGTATTCCTGATAGTTATCAGGAAATAAATACTGATAGGTGATTAAGTTAATTTTCAAACATCTTTCATAAACACACATCATGATGTAATAGCTTATACATTGGAGTAATGGAGTGCTTGTCAATAAGGTTGTGAATAGGTATGGATATGGGTTTGAATGTAGGTGTTAATAGATAGACTCTTAAACCAATAACACTAATTAACCCAAATTAAGATTAATAAAGCGCTAAGCGCCAATAACCTTAACTTAATCCTTATGCTCTTTATTACGTGAACTCATCACTTTATCATTAACCCACTCTATTATTTAACTTTCAAGCCAGCGATAACTACAACCCAGTTTAATTGGCTTGGGAAACTCCTCTTTCTAGGTCAATTTATAAATCCATTTATCAGTCATACCTGTAAAACGGACAATGGATACCATGTCGATCACCTGGTCATGGTGAATATCAATCATGCTCATGAAAGTCTTCGGGAATGTATCAAGAGGACACCCGTGTGGCATCCTTTCCTGTCATAGTTCGTATATGTATAATTTTAATTTTCTACATTCCCCAGAACTATATTAATCGCTGGAGTCTTTCAGTTTCTCTGCACATATACAGATACCATCTGAAAATTGAGGCAAAGCATGTCTCGTATAACTGTTTTGCTCTAAAAGTGCATTTGATACCATTTCTGAAAGGGGTTGACAAGATAATCAGAAATAAAAACCTACATGTAGTCATCGTGAGTGATTCATGAGAACCACGTGTTAAAGTCAGTCATCAACAGTAGTGCATCACTTTTATGTCGTGTTATAATCTGGAGATAAGCTCACAAAAAAAACCAAAAAGTGATAATTATGTTAAAAGAAAAAGACAAAAATCTTTCCATTCGTATCTATAGGTATTGTATTTATTACATTCGAGTTCACGGATTCTATATTTCATATCCTGCAAGAGAGTCCACCAGTGAATATACATACATAATAAACAGCACACTGGAAAAATGTGATGGCATTAGGTTGTCTGATGGTTCTATAATTTCAAATGATGCTTTCATAGATAAAATGATACAGCATGCACGTGCAATGGTTTCTATATCTGATAAGGATTTTGAATGGCTGGAAAACTCAGATCGCGCATGTATGTACATGTGGATATTTATCAGGAATGGATTCCCTGACAAAGAGAAAAATAACAGACCTATATATGAATCATTATATTTATCTGAAAATCCGTTCTCACATCAAAATCGACTTGATGCGATAAGGAATTTTTATGACAGAATTGAAATGAGTCCTAGTTCAAAAATAAATTCATTGGAAATGTCGAAGGCAACTTGGATTAGAAAGAGTAACGAACCATCATATTTTAAAAAACTTGATAAGAAAAATGAGGAACTGTGTCAGTGGGCATGGCAATACCTCAGTGAGAAGTTAAAAGAAAGAACTGAGAAGTGTGGATGGAGTTACATCAACACATCAGCAGGAAGACTTTCTCCAATGAGTGATCATGAAAAATACCTTTCTATTTATGGTGTCTTAGATACTTGGGGTGATAGTTCAGAATTCAAAGAATTGCTTTTATTGAAAATGAATAAAACGATGTCTCAGAAGCGTTATCGAAGCAGCATGGTGGAGAAAAAAATTATTACAACCACTCTCCGTTCTGACACAAGAAATAAACTAGATGCAATTGCAACTAAAAGGGGAATACGTGTTTCCGAAGTCCTAGAGTGGCTGATCTGCAATGAATACGAACAACAGAATAAGCGTGAAAAGTAATCATCGATGAAACTGACCCTGTGAATAATTTGCTGTACTTAGCCCAGATTATTTCGTTCCTATATCACTTACATGAAGTCACACCGATGTGAATTAATGGACGTGATTGTCATTCATCGATCTGCCATACCGATCGAACCCACCCCAATAAATAGATATAAACTATCAATTATTGCAAAACGATCGGCATTATCGATAGGTTATGACGATCGGTTTCAGCTTATTGATCTGCACTAACGATTATCCCATCTCCCGAAAAATGAATACGATTGCACAGAAGCATTCTCTGTATCTATCAAAAGAATACTCTGATTTTCATTACATTAGGCCATCGAGCCTATCGACAACATGCTCCCATTAAACGGGGTTTTAAGGAGACTCAATGACTAAAACTATACGTGCAAGACTGCTACTTGCAGGGATGACGCTCTTTAGCGCAACGACACAAGCCGTCGTCGGGGAGCAGCAGTGGGGGAAATGGTACGGCAATATCGATGTCATGGAGTTTGCGTTGAACACGAATAATAAAGCAGGAGAAACCCTGACGCTGCGTTGCAGTGATAGCCAATTGGCAGTGACTTATGAAGATACAAAAGGACATTACCGTGTCAATAGCGAAGGCCTTAATGATGTCCAATTGCTAATAGGCAAGAAGGCGTACAGCCTGAACAGTTCAGCCTTTTCCGCACTCAAATACAGCAGTGCAAAAGACAATATCACTTTCTCCTCGCGTCAGAGCGGGGAATCAGCCCCCTTCAGTGCTCAGGGCCTGAAAGAGGCTCTGCAGGACATCACCTGGCAGGATTGCACCAGCCATTAATTAATTGAAAGGAAATCTCATGCGTAGATTCATTATGTTATCACTCAGCAGCGTAACGTTGCTTATTCCCGCCGTATCTTCAGCGCTGGATGTCTATGGGGAAATTCATCCTGAACGCTATACCTTTTTTCTCAATGATAAAGGCGGTGACAATTTAAAGCGTTTAAATAATAAGATGGTCAGCGCTATTGGCAAGGTTCGTCCTGGTAATATGCAGGATGCCCTGAACATGAGTAATTTGCAGAAAGAAGGATATGACTCGGTCGGAATTGCATCTTTTGTCCCTGAGAGTATCCAGAAATCGACGGTACGTGACGACGATCAACCTGTAAAAGCAGTGACTTGCCTGATGTCCACTGTCACGGTCCCACACGCTAGCCGTCATATCACAATGGAAAGAACCTGGTGCAAGGATGAAGTGGGTGCCGAATACATTGGCTTCAACGGGTGGCCGTTGCGCAGTGCAATAGCCAAGTCTTGCCGTGTGGGTGACAATGATTGCCCTGTCTATCTGACTCTGCAGAACGACGATCCCACTGTGCGGGATGATTCTGTTAATTTCGTTCCAGTACATCCGCCAAAACCACAAGCTCTTCCCGGACCGGCACCAAAGGAAACTGATCCGGCAATTGTGAGCAAAGTCGTTGCCGACCTGAAAGCCAATGGCTGCGCAATCATCAACAAATATAAGCAATCTCCTCCTCAATGTGGCTCAGTGATTGAAGTGGTTACAGGGAAAGGTATGGATCGCGAGGGTATCAGATCTTATGAAATTGATTATGCGGAAGCAGGTACTGGCTGGCGAGTGCAATGGCCTGTCAAGCTGACCTATCGCGATACGACTTTAATTCGTTTTAAAGGTGGCGATAATTTTGATGCCGTGGACATTGAGGATCCCACTAATAATCAGCCTTCCACCACATCGACACAAAGTAGTGCCTGGAAAATGGCCCGCAATGAAAGCTCAATAATATTCACGACAGAAAATGAATCGGGTAAACAGCTTGAACTGGCCTGTGGTGAAAATGGTGATTTTGCAGTCCGATACGGAACAGAAGGTCACTGGACGTCTTCAGGTCCTATGTCACAACTGACCCTGAAGGTCGGATCAGATGAATTTAGCCCGGACCAGACATTCTTTGAATCACTCAGCAACCTTCCACCCAGCAGTAAAATCGTTGTATTACAAATGGGTCATGAATACGGGAGTTTTTCCAGTCATGGCTTATCTGAACTGTTAAAGGGGATCTCCTGGAAACAATGCCTCAATCCGCAGAGCAGTATATAGAAAGGAACTCTTTATGCCGAAAGACACCTGCAAACCTGAAATGCCGGATGTTACCTGGCCTGTTGTGTTGGTCGTTACAGGGATCACTTTAATGCGCAGCGACTCTATAACAATCAAAAGTATGGGGGCAGCGCTCACGACGTTACACCTAATCCGGATTGTCAAAAAACTCGCCATATTGGCCTGAACACCCGACCTGCTGGCCAGGAGGATAAGTGTCATATGCCTGAAAATACCAAAGGGAAACTCGGCAGGCTGAAAGATAAATTAAGCTTTGCCCGAAAGACGTCTCCTGTCGATATACCAATTGAAACAGTTGAAGAGCCTGAACTGGGCAGCCCTGTTGAACCGTCGGTTTCTCGCTTATCAAAATATAAACCGTTGCTTGAAAATATCGTTATCAATGGGCTGTTGAATATCGCTGAAGATAAATTAAACGACGATATTTTTGTTGAATCTGTCTTCACCAAAGCCTATGAGCTTTTACCCGCACCGGTGAGAATGGTGGTGAAGCGGGAATGGTGTTTGAGCTACCTGCAGTCGCGTAAGACACCGCTTCTGGTGAAACTGCAGCTTTATCGGGATGAAAGAAGCCGGGCTGAAGAGCCCGCAGCGTTGCCTGATAAGGAACACATTGCCCAACCGGTTTTGCCCCCCGTGACACCGTAAACAATCTTGCCACTCAATCAGGGCCATCCTTCGGGGTGGCTTTTTTATGCCCACTTTTTGTTAAGGAATGAATCATGACCCGTTTAGCCTCCCGCTTTGGCCGGGTGAACTCTGTTCGCCGCGACCGCCCCTTGACCCATGATGAACTGGCCTACTATGTCCCCAGTGTATTTGGCGAAGACAAGCATGCCTCCCGCAGCGCCCGCTATAGCTATATTCCCACTATTACCTTGCTGGATAAATTGCGCGAAGAAGGATTTGTGCCGTTCTTTGCCTGCCAGACCCGGGTACGAGACCTGGATAAACGTGAGCATACCAAGCATATGGTGCGGTTACGTCGAACAGGGCAAATCACGCAGAGAGAAGTGCAGGAGATTGTTCTGCTCAACAGCCATGATGGCTCCAGCAGCTATCAAATGCTGCCGGGTATGTTTCGGGAAATTTGTAGCAACGGCCTGGTTTGTGGTCAGAGTTTTGGCGAAATTCGTGTACCGCATAAAGGGGATGTGGTGGAAAAGGTGATTGAAGGGGCCTACGAAGTGTTGGGGATATTTGACCAGATAGAAGAAAGTCGTGAAAGCATGCAGGCATTGACGCTATCTGCGGAGCACCAACATGCACTGGCCCACGCCGCACTGACCTATCGTTACGGTGAGGAGCACCATCCGGTCACAGAGTCGCAAATCCTGATGCCTCGTCGTTGGGAAGATAAGAAAGATGACCTCTGGACAACATTTCAGCGTGTGCAGGAGAATCTGACCAAAGGCGGGTTATCGGGTAAGAGCACTGGAGGAAAACGTGCCCGGACCCGTGCTATCAGTGGTATCGATGGTGACATCAAACTCAATCGGGCACTGTGGGTCATGGCTGAACAGCTTAAGCAGGCCGTGCTCTGATGCTGCTTCACACCTCCAGTGACGATCGATTTCAACGATCGGTTTCGTGTTATTGATCTGCACAACCCATTATCTTTTCTCTTTACCCATCGATAAAATTGATAGGGTTACCTGTCAGCAAAATGTATTCAAAACAGCAGTCAGGGACAGGCGTTATGCCAATATTCAGGGAAAACCACCGCCCGTTATCCCGACGATAACGGGTTTTTAATCTAAGAGGTCCTGCCTCTCCCCGCGTCCTATCTTCACTCACGACTTTAAATATTGAATCAAATTCTTAACCCATTAAATAAACAGGCTCCCCGGTATTCCCGGAGGGCTGTTTTGCTATTTATCTTTATTAAAGAAGGACATTACTCATGAATATCCCAACGACAACTCAGATGGATACACTAACCGCCACGCCGGTTACCGACTCTCAGCGCATTCACTTCTGGCCAGACCATTTTGGTGAGATACCGCAATGGATTTTGATTGAACCACAGGTGTTTGGTTGGCTGGATCGATTGTGTGATGACTATCGCGGCGACTTCTGGGATTACTATACGCTCAGCGGCGGCGGCGCATTTATGGTGCCGGGTACGGAGCAAGACTACGCGTTGTTTAACGCACTCAATGGCAACGGGGCCACCGTCAGTCGTGAAGCTGCGGGGATCATCGCCTGCCTGATGACCTACAGCCACCATGCCTGCCGTACTGAAAATGAGCTTATGACGGAACACTTCTATCGGTTGCGTGCTTACGCGCTGCATCATCCAGAAAGTCATGCCATTTTTGCATTAATCGATTGATATAAGGTGATGTTCCATTCAACCAAACGATTTGGTAACCCTTAGCATCTTCCTGACTTAATCCCAAATTATCCACATGGAGAACATCCCCATGAAACCAAACCCCACAACAGCGGGTGCATTACCCGTGCCTGCTATTTATCAACAACTGCTCGCTTTCCTGCTGGATCACCACTACGGCCTGAGCCTCAACGATACGCCCTATCACGATGAACAGGTGATTGCACAGCAGATAGAACAAGGGATTTCAGTGGGCGATACCATTAATGCATTGGTTGATAAATATGTATTAGTGCGAATTGGTCGTGCCGGGTTCAGCGCACTGGCGCAAGACCCGATGTTAAGCAAAGGCGATATCGTGCGGGCTCGCCAGGCTGCGGGTCTGTGGCGTGCTCATTTCCCGCCCACCTTGCTGTACCCAACCGAATCCCTCAATCCTATTCCACAGAGACCGTTAACATGAATAACCACATGACTACTTCCCCAACATGGGGCCTGAAACGTGATATTACGCCGCGGTTGGGAGCCAGACTAGTTCAGGAGGGAACGCATCTGCATTTTCTGAGCGACAGAGCCCACATTGTCGGCACCTTTTCCCTTGAAGCCACTCAGGCTCTTGATGCAGCGTTTCCCGCGCTGATAACCAAACTGGAATCGCAACTGCTGTCCGGGGCGCTGGATCCACGCCGCCAGCAAGGCATTACGGTTCGGCATGGAGAATTTGTCTGTGAAGCGGATACGCTGGGCAGTCACGGTTATGTCTATATCGCGGTGTATCAGGAACTGTCTTTGTTACTTTCAGAAGGCGGTGGGCCAACTGATGTTTAAGCCCCAGAGCTGATAGAATATTATTGAGAAGCACTATTTGGGGATACTGGAGCAGTAGTTACAGTGAATTTTGACGCCTTCAGATACCGAATTGAGTTGGTTGGGAAGTAACTTACTGAATTTGGTCTAAATCACATTTAACTGAATTTCTTGCTGCCCCCCTGAACCGGCAGTGACGTAATTGAGATTAATCCGATAAGATACAGATATCTCATTTTTTAATCGCCCTACACACGGAGTATGTGATGGTTCAGGATTCCTCTGCGTTAGCCTCTTTCTTTCGTTCTCATATCGCAAAAAATAATCAATACAGCCCCGACTGGGGCAAACACTATCGTCAGCTCGTAGAACAGGTCCAAGCCGAAAAACCCAACTTCTCTGCGGATACAATTCGGCAGATTTGGTACGAACGTAGCAATGGTATCTCCAGCCTCAGGCAGGGCGGTATGTCCCAGTTTGAATTCGAAACGGCGCAAAAACAGCTGCTCGTTCTCACCCGTCAGATGGCAGATGAGTGTACGCAGGAGAACTACGATCGGGTGATTGAGCGCCTTGTTAAACTTAAAACAGATGGGATATTAAACAAAGTATATTGGGCACTTTGCCATCGTGCCTTTGCCGCGCTCTACCCGTCGAAAATTACCAACGTTGTGAATGTCAGCAATTTTTTCAGCAGTTATAACTATTGCAATAACCATTTTCAACTTGACCTTTCTGAGGATCAGGAGTGGTTCGCTCGCAACCTTGATCTCAAGAAAGTGTTGCATCGAGCATTGGGCGATGATATCGATCCTATCGAACTGAATATGTCGCTCTGGCATCTCTACACGCAGGTGATTCAGAAGAAGAATGATATTGGGTTAATCGGTAGTGAGACTGCCTTGCCAGAGGATGAGCAAGACGAGGAGGTTACCACTCCGCAACTGCCAAAAAATACTATCCTCTACGGACCTCCAGGTACCGGTAAAACTTACTGTACCATCGAGCTAGCCGTACGCGCCTGCGAACCAGCAGCCTACTCGCTGCAGGAAGGCAAAGAAGAGAACGAAAAACGCCGTGAGCTGAAAAAGGTTTATGACCGCCTGATTGCTGAAAAGCGGGTGCGCTTTATCACCTTCCATCAGAGTTTTGGCTATGAAGAGTTTATCGAAGGGCTAAGAGCAGAAACCACCGATGATGGCAATGTACGCTATGAAGTCAAAGCGGGCATTTTTAAGCAAATTTGTGAAGATGCTGCTTTTGGTCACGCCGGTGTTCAGCAGAAGCTTGACGAGGCGCTTGCCCGCCTACAAGAACGTTTATCTGAAAGTGGAAGCATTACCCTTGAAACGCTGCAGGGCAAAGCCTTCCAACTGGCTTACAAGAGCCAGACCACCTTTGGTATCTTCCCGTCGCAATCGAAAAAAGAGGATTTAGGGCAGGGTTACAATGCTTACCTCAAGAATATCAGTCTGGTTTACCAAAACCCTCAGGCAAAGGTACACAATCCTTCATATGTACGTAGTATCCTTAATTACCTCATTAAACAGGAAGGTTTGCCTTCCAACCCACAGGAATCTGTATCTGAAAAACGGCAAAACTACGTTCTGATTATTGACGAGATTAACCGTGGCAACATCTCCAAAATCTTCGGCGAACTGATCACCCTGATAGAAACCTCTAAACGTGCCGGGGAACCGGAGGCGCTTAGCGTGATTCTGCCTTACTCTTCCAGTTCGTTCAGCGTACCGAATAATCTCTATTTAATCGGCACCATGAACACTGCTGACCGTTCGCTCACCGCACTGGATACCGCCCTGCGTCGCCGATTCGAGTTTGAAGCGATGCTGCCGGATATCACCGTTCTAAAAGAAACTGTTGTCAAAGGTATTGATCTGCCACGTCTACTGCAGACCTTGAATGACCGCATTGAGGTGCTGTACGACAGAGAACATACACTAGGCCATGCCTTTTTCATCCCAGTAGTTCAGGTAAAAGAGGACGAAGACCTGGCATTTGAAAGGCTCAAGCGGATCATGCGAAACAAGGTGCTGCCTCTGTTGGAGGAGTACTTCTACAACGACTGGCAAAAAATTCGTATGGTGTTGGGCGACAATCAGAAAAGCGGAAACCCGCAGCTACAGTTCGTGTGCGAGGTGAAAGACCAGAAACAGTTTGCCGATCTTTTTGGCAATAACGGAACTGAAGATCTGCATGATATAGGTGCCAGTTTCCATCTAGCCCCTGAGGACGACAAGGTTTGGGATAACCCGCTCGCCTGGCAACAAATTTATGCGCCACATAAAGGTAACCCGGTGAGTGGGGAATGAAGTCTCGTAAGGACTTTACCGTCTTCGAATATGGGCACCTGATTAGCGACAAAGACAGTGGCCGCATAAATAATGCGGTCTCGCTGCCTCCGCAGCTGTTTGAGTGGCTTGAGCAACGTTGCCTGAAAGATGACGCGGATAACACTCACCGTCTGCTCACCCTTGGAAGTCGGGGGGGCGTAAAAACGCTGCAGGTAAAAAACTATGCTGGTGTTATCTCTCTTCCGGGTAATGCGTTTATTGAAGTGTTGCCAAAAACGGGGCGGCGTGATGAGAACATTGATATTGCACGTCAGCAGCTTTTGATGATGCTACGCACGCTAAAATCATTTCGCCATATAGCCACTTCAGCATCCAGAGTTCGAACCTCGAAGATGCCGCTGATGGATGTTTTTATTCAGCAGTTTATCGATAGCGTACAGCAGATTGTGCGCCAGGGTCTAAAGCGTGACTATTTACGCCAGCAGGACAATCTGCCTTGGATGAAAGGGAAGTTACGGGTCTCAGCTCAAATAAGTAAAAACTGTGTGCGTCGGGATCGCTTTCAGGTGGAGTTTGACGATTATAGCTCTGAACGTCCGGAGAACCGGATACTGAAAACCGCCATCGATAAAATTCGCCGTCAGATCAGCAACCCACAGCTACTACTACAAGTTAACTCTTTGCAGGTGCACTTTGACGACATTACGCCTGTCGGTGATGTTCGCATCGCCTTCGACCAGGTACGTCTTGACCGACATATGCGTCACTATGAACTTGCCTTGGCGTGGGCGCGGCTGATTTTGATGGGGCAGTCGCCCCACTGCATGCAGGGCGACGCTAACGCAATTTCACTGCTTTTCCCAATGGAAGCTGTGTTTGAATCTTTTGTGACTGCATGGATGCGTCATCGTTATAACGATAACTGGCATGTGAAGGCACAGGTGGATTCACACACCTTGGTTCGTCTCAATGGCAAAGGAGTATTTAAGCTTAGACCCGATATCCATCTACGACCTCGTGGGGAGAATGGGGATCAGGCGATGATTTGTGATGTTAAATGGAAAATGGTGGAGAGCGGAAAGGCGACACTCGAACAATCGCAGGCTGACCTCTACCAGATGCTAGCTTACGGTGTGAACTATCAGGAGGGGATAGGGGATATGCTGCTGATTTATCCTTCGCATGAGGGTTTTAGTCAGCCGTTACCTTATCCATATGAATTCAGCCATCAAAAGGAAAACCCGCTGCGTTTATGGGTTGTGCCATTTTTCATTGGTGACAGTTTGCAAAGTTCTGATCTGCGTTTCCCTGATGGGAAAATATTGATTTAAAACCGTGTTATTCTCTTTCGTACAATTAGCCATAACGGTGTTGTACTGATATGGCTCTGTACCTACTTGCGCTGTCTGATGTTTGTACGGATTTTTGTTTGTGGGTACAAGTGCGGGTACAAACTCTTAGTGTTAAAAATAAATAATATTGATATCAGTAGGTTGTATTATATTGACGATTCCGGCCTTCGCATCTGTCATCCATGGAAATCTAGCAGCAACTATTAACGTATCTGCTCGAACACTGCTACGGCCTGAGGCTGAACGACACCCCATTTTATGATGAATTGGTTATAGAGTAAGGTATTGATAACAGTTAATTTTTATCCATCCCTGTGATGTGTTGGCCTAATTATCCTATTTTGGGATTATTAGGGTGGTGACAGATATTCAATTCCAACGTTCTAAAAGGAATTGGACAGATGGTTTCTATTTATTCAGATGAATATCAATCGGTTATCAAAGCGTTACGCAAGCAGCGTATTGCTAAAGGTATCACTCAAGAGAGTCTCGCCACCGCGCTTGGTCGCCCCCAATCCTTTGTTGCGAAAGTAGAAAATGGCGAAAGGCGCTTGGATGTCGTCGAATTTGTGCATATAGCGAGGTTATTGGGGCTTAAGGTCGAGGATGTGTTAGGAAATCTCGAGTAAATCAATTTACAACCATACCCATTTCCCTTTGCACCTGGCATAGTTAACGCATTCAATAAAATAGTTCATTAATTTTGGATGTTAGTGCCATGGCTGTAAACCACTGGACGCGGGATCAACTGTTAGTTGCATTTACACTATATAGCCAAATTCCCTTCGGCAAATTACATTCCCGAAATCCCGATATTATCCATTACGCTGCATTGATTGGCCGGACACCTTCGGCTTTAGCCATGAAATTGGTTAATTTCGCCAGTCTGGACCCTTTTATTCTCGACTCGGGGCGCAAGGGATTAAGCGGGGCCTCAAATGCTGATCGCGCCTTATGGCTGGAAATGAATGAAAATGCTGGGGTCTTTGAGCAGCAATGCCAGCAGGCAATGAGTCAACTTGAAAAACCTGTCACCCAATTATTTGATAGCGGTGTTAAAGATTTTAGTGGGAAAGAAAAAACCACCATTATTAAAGCTCGGGTCGGTCAGCAACTGTTCCGTAAAAATGTTTTGCAGGTCTATCAAAATCGCTGCTGTATTACCGAGCTGGAAGAGCCGGCGTTATTAGTTGCCAGCCATATTCGCCCTTGGAGTCATGGTACAGAGCATCGTCTTAACCCCAGTAATGGCTTATGTCTTTCCAGCTTGCATGACCGAGCTTTTGATCAGGGATTAATTACCTTTAACGAACATTTTGAAATGGTGCTCTCCACACAAATCAAAAAGCTTAAAAGTAGTATTAGTGAAGACAATTTTGCTAAATATGAAGGGCGGAAACTGCGGCTACCTGTTCAATTTTTCCCTGATGAGGGGCAGATGGCTTATCATCGCCAGAATATTTTCTTAGATTAAATATTTAAATAAAGAACGCAGCCCCAAGCTGCGTATTGTCACTATTTCAACAAGAATGACTGACCCTGTTTTAGCACCAGATCGCAGGCTTTAGTTTTGATTTTTTCGGTTATTTGTTCGCTGCCTAGGTCATTTAGGTTCAGGCTTTTACCTTCGCCGGTTTTCAGTAAACCACCTAAACCCTCTTGGTAATCTTGGCTCTTGGCATTTTCGGTGCTGGTGATCCCCAATTTACTCATCAATTGGTCTTTAACTGCGGTGGTGCCATTGGCTGACAGCACATTATTTTGGACGCAATATTGCAAGATACCCGCAGCATTGGTCATGGTGCTAGCACTCAAACCTTTATCGCCCCCATTGAGTAAGCCAGTCAGCGACGACAATGAAGATGAGCTATCGCCTGATTTACTGTACTGGTCTGCGGCACTTTTAACTGAATCCAATAAGCTGTTCGCGCTCGCCGCACCCGTCAGTAGTGTGGTGGAGCAAGCCAGGGCCAAGATCAAGCGATGAGTGGTGTGCATAGAAACTCCTGTTTTATGGTGTGGATCACAGCAGATGAGGCGCGATATGGCCAGAAAGGCTGCCAATCATTATCTTCAGCGCTAAGAATACCGCACTGTATACATTTTACTGATAGGTGTTGTCTGATATCGCGCCTATCAATTTATCTTGCGGCTCTCATTGGAGTGACGACTCTCTGCTTCATCCGGCTGGGTGATTAAAAAAACAGAGCGCAGATAATGTGCCTGAATCCTGGGGCTGAGGGAATATTGCGAGCGAGGAATTGGGGAAACAGAATGGGCAGCGATAGTGTATCGGCTGCCCATGTCGGCTAAGGCATCAGGCCGATAAAGACGGTTTTTTTGCGTGGGCCAGTCATCAACCCCTCCAGTTGCTCGACACACGCGAGGTAATGGGGGGTCTTTTTATGGGCTGTTACCGCCTCTTCGTCAATGTAGGCTTCATAGATGTAAAAGCGGGTCGGCAGGGTCTCATCCCTCAACACATCAAAACGTAAATTGCCCGCCTCACGGATAGAACCGAGGTGATTGGCGCGAAAAACCTCAATAAATTGGTCAACTTTGTCATCTTTCACATTAATTTCGACGAGAGTAACGTGCATACTTTCCTCCTTGTCACCGCTCAACCTTTTTCGTGTAGGAACAGCTGATAAGCCGCTTCTGCACTCTCATTGTTATGCACCACGGCATGAACCGCTTTTAGCATGGCAATTGGTGCTTCGGACTGGAAGATATTGCGGCCCATGTCCACGCCAGATGCGCCCTGATCAATAGCTTGATAGCACATCTCCAGCGCCTCATGTTCCGGCAGTTTTTTCCCACCAGCAATCACGATAGGCACCGGGCAACCGGCGGCAATGCGTTCAAAACCACTGTCGACATAGTAGGTTTTGATCACCTGCGCGCCCATTTCGGCGGCGATCCGTGTCGCCAGCGAGAAGTAGCGCTGATCGCGAACCATATCTTTGCCGACCCCCGTCACCGCCATGGTTGGCATGCCGTAGCGCATCCCTTGGTCGACCAATTGAATGATATTTTTAATCGATTGATGCTCATGTTCGGTGCCGATATAAACCTGCGCGGCCACGGCACAGGCGTTGAGCCGCAAAGCATCTTCCATCGCGACGGCCACGGCCTCGTTGGATAGATCCGTCAGGATTGAGTTGGCACCGGACGCGCGCAGCACCACCGGGCGATTGGCGGCAGCGGGAACCACACTGCGCAGAATGCCACGGGTGCACATTAAGACATCGGCGTACTCAAATAGGGGGGCAATATTGATATCAATGCGCTCCAGACCGGTGGTCGGCCCCTGAAAATAGCCGTGGTCAAATGCCAGCATCACTGTGCGATTGGTTTTTGGATTGAAAATCCGCGCCAGACGCGACTGCATCCCCCAATCCAGTGAGCCGGAACCTTTCAGCGTAAACGCAGGATTGTGCTGCGGGACGCCAATACCGAAATCTTTACCATCTTTGATATCGTCTAAATCAGCCATCTGTCATCACTCCAATTACTATGGGTATTAGCCCGCCGCAGGGGCGGGCCGCTGAGACTAGAAATCGTATTTGTCGATGTTCTCTTTGGTGAAAATGACCCGCTGTGGCAGCAACACGATGCCGCTGCCTTTCGCTTCATGGTCATAGCCCTGCACACTGTTTGGTGCCACTTCAACCACGCCAATATTGGGGATATCCAGCTTATCGCCGACGTTCAAATCGCCTTTTTTCAGCATTTCATTGGCGACATAAACCGAGATTTTGCCTTGGTTAACCACATCCCACAGGCCAAACTCCTTCACCGTGCCGCGTTCAACATAGGGGCGCATCACATTTGGGGTACTGAAACCGACAATCGCCACATTGTCGCGTTTTAGGTTTTCTGCGGCTTGTGCCGCTGCGGGCAGGGCGTTGGCATCCGGCGCGATAATTGCATCCAGATCGCCATAGGCTTTCAAGATGCCCTCGGCGGTTTGCAGCGATTTAGTAGCATCGTTATAGCCAAACTGAGTGGTGACTATCTCCCAGCCGGGGTGCTCCTGCTGGATTTTTTTCTTCGCTTCATTGACCCACTGGTTCTGGTCGGTCACCGTCGGGCTGGAGTAGAAGAATGCCACTTTGGCTCTCTCTTTTTTCACCTGATTTGCCGCCATATCGACCAGCATCGAACCCAGTTGATTCGGGGTGCCCTGGTTGATATAAACCGAGCGGCACTCTGGTTTGGTGTCAGAGTCCCAGGTGAGGATTTTGACTCCCCGCTGCATGGCGCGTTTTAACGCCGGGCATAGCCCATCTGGCGAGACGGCGGAAACCACAATGGCGTTATAGCCCTGATTGACGAAGTTATTGATCAGTTGAACCTGACCGGAAACACTCGGCTCTGTCGGGCCATCGTAGGTGACATCCACGCCCAACTCTTTGCCGGCATCGACGGCCCCTTTACCGCCACTGGTGAAGAAGCCGACCCCGACCAATTTCGGGATAAATGCGATGCGCTCCGCAGCTTGTGCAGCATTTATAGAGCTGACGGTGATACAGGCAAATCCGAGGGCACAAACCAGTGCCAGTTTTTTTAATCTTAGTGTTTTCATTGTTATCTCCGCATCCAGGTCTTGAGGTACTGAGGTGTTGGCATTTCGCTATAAAAGAAAAACAGGCATTAACTCAGGGTATTTCTACTGCGACGGCGTTGTAACCACTCTTGAATCAAATGTCGGTGCAGGCTGATGGAGCGCCCGACCACCACTAAAATCAGCAGCGCGCCGGATAGCGCACTGGATATCTGGTTGGGGGTGCCGATCATTTGCAGCCCCTGCTGCAAATAACCCACCAGCAATACCGCCAGTGCTGTGCCGAGAATCGAACCGGAACCGCCGTAGATATTGGCCCCGCCCAACACCACCGCAGTGATGGCGGGCATCAGGAATGATGCCCCCAAATCAGAGCGCGCAGAGCCGAAGTAGGAGACCAGCAAAACGGCAGCAATGGCGGAGGCCATGCCAGTCAGGGCATAGAGCAGGCATAAGGTGCGGGCGACGGGCAGGGCGCTGTAGCGGGCGACGCGACTGTTTTGCCCAATCAGAAAAACATTACGGCCACTGTGGGTGCGGTGCATCAACAGCCAGAACAGCAGCACGCACAGCATAAAGATCACCAGCGGGATGGGCAGGCCGAACAGGGTTTGGTTGGCAAAATCCGTAAAGGCCGTTGGGAAGCCGCCAATACCCTCGTAGCCGGTGGCACCGGAGATCCCCGACAGTAGCAGGGCGCTGCCGCCGAACAGATACATGGTGCCAAGGGTGATAACCAGCGGATTGACGCCGGTGTAGAGGATCAATCCGGCATTAATCAAGCCGCATAATGCGCCGACGATCAGGGTCAGTGGGATCGCCACACTCATTGGCACGCCCGCTTGAAACATCACACCAAGGAATATGGCGCACAATCCGATAGTGGAGCCAAATGAGATATCGATGCCGCCACTGACGATCACCATGGTCAACGGCAGGGCGACGATGCCGATGCAGATAAAATCACTGGTGCTGAACAGCAGCACATTGATATCCAACATGCGCGAATTCGAGAGGCCAAACAGCAGGATCTCCAGCACCAACAAAGCGGCCAGCGCCAGCTCCCATCCGTAACGTCGATAAAGATTCATCGTGCTACTCCTTTCCTGTTGAATGATTTGCCATTCGCCGTCTTGCTGCTGGCCGCTTTTGCTGGGTTGGAGGCGACTTTTTTATTGGTGAGTGACGGTCGGGCAGTGAAACGGGCATATTTCTGCTGGCGGATATTGCGTTCAACGGCGCAGCGCAGGCGGCCATCGAACACCAGCACCCCCAGCAGCACCAAACCGGCGATAAAATCATTCCACCACGCGGGTAGGCGCAGCAGCACGAGCACACTATCGATTTGGGTCAACAGATAAGCCCCGAGAATGGCACCAATGATAGTACCGGTGCCGCCGAGCAGGCTGATCCCGCCGAGTACGCAGGCCGCAATGGCTTTCATCTCCAGCCCGCTGCCGGTCTGGTTGGGGATAAAACCAATTTGTGAGGCAAAAACGATCCCCGCCAGTGCCGCCATCACGCCATTCATTGAGAAGGCAAAAATGCGAATGCTGTCGGTGCGGACACCCAGTTGGCGCGCGCCCTGCAAGTTATCGCCAGTGGCGTAGAAGCTGCGACCAAAGGCGGTTTTGCCCAGCAACCCAGCCATGGTGAGGATCAGCAACATAATCAGCCAGCCAATGGGCGAGACTGAAAACAGTATTGGCGTTGATAAACTTTTCAGATCCGCCGGTAATCCTTCGATCCATTTGCCCCCTGTCAGCAATAGCATCAGGCCGCGATATAACCCCAGTGTCCCCAGTGTGGCGACAATCGCCGGAATGCGTAGCCAGGTGACCAGAATGCCGTTGAAGCAGCCCGCCACCATGCCGACCAGTAGGGCGAACAGGCAGGAGAGCGCCAGCCCGAATCCGGCATTGAGCGCCATGCCGACTGTCACCGCACATAGCCCAGTAATGGAGCCGACGGAGACATCAATATTGCGGGTCAACATCACCAGTGTTGCGCCGATCGCCAGTAGGATCAGGATCTGCGCACTGCTGAAGATCATGGTGAAGGTTTGCATACTGAAGTAATTGCTGTCGATCACGCCGAGCAGGACAAACAGGGCCAAGATCGCCAGCAGCGCGGTGCCTTCACGATTATTCTGAATAAATTTCAACATGATGCGCCCTCATTTTGGGTCGATGGATGGGCGCTGGCATGAGGTTCACCTAAGGCCGTTTGTTCACCAAAAGCCAGATGCATAATGGTATCGACATTCATTGCCTGACCATTGAGTTCGCCACTGACTTCCCCCTGATGCATGACCAAAACGCGATCCACCATCTGCACCACCTCCTCCAGATCAGAGGAGATAAAAATGATCGCCACATGTTGCGCCGCAATACTGCGGATCAATTGATAGATATCACTGCGGGCGGCGACATCAACGCCACGGGTCGGCTCATCAATAATCAGTAGCAATGGGTTGGCCTCCAGACATTTGGCAATCAGCAGCTTTTGCTGGTTACCGCCGGACAGAGTGCGCACCGGCTGCTCCAGATGACTGAATTTAATGTTCAGTGCACGGCGATAGCGCTCCAAAATAGCCGCCTCCTGCGCCGGATGAGTCCACACTCCTTGACTGCCTTGGGTCAGCGAGCAGACATTCCAGCTGAGTGGCGCATCCAGATAGAGGCCGGAGGCCTGGCGGTCTTCCGGCAGATAGACCAGACCTGCCGCTAAGCGGTTGACGGTTTTCATTGTGGTGATATCGATATCCTCCAGCCGGACAGTGCCGCCGCTGGCAGGGCGCAGGCCATACAGGGTTTCGGCCAGCTCGGTTCTACCCGCGCCAACCACCCCCGCCAGCCCAAGAATTTCACCGGCATGGACCTCAAAAGAGAGGTGGGCAAAACCTTCGCCGCTCAGGTCGGTCACCTGAATCACCGGTTGATTAGATTGCGTGCGGGCTTGAGAGCGGCGGTTACCGGGCAGCTCCAGCCAGAGCTTCTGGGTTGCGGATAATTCGCTATTTTTGGCTTGCGGTGTAATCGCCTGAATAATGGTGTCGGTTGAGAAATCCTCGGTGGCGCCGCTCAGGGCAATGCCGCCATCGCGCATCACACTGACCCAATCCGCGAGTTGACGAATTTCCGGTAGTTTATGGGAGATAAACACCACCCCGACGCCTTGCTGCAATAACATTTTGATTTGGCTAAATAAACGGTGGGTTTCTGCGGGTGTTAGTGAGGCGGTTGGCTCATCAAGAATCAAAATTAGTGAGTCACGCATCAAGCCGCGCATGATCTCAACTAACTGCTGATCGGCCACATCCAGCGAACCGGCACGAACCGACAGATCTAAATGGCAACCCAAATCTTTGAGTAGCCGCGCCATCTTCTTTTTGTCGGCCTGATGCTTAGGCAAGCGGAACAGAATGTTCTCCTGTACTGACAGATTGGCAAACAGCATCGGTTCCTGCGGCACCAGATAAATACCCAATTGATGGGCTTTAGCGGGGGTAAGATTCAAGCAGGGCTGCCCATTGATCTCAATGGTGCCGCTATCGGGCGGAAGCACCCCGGCGATGATCTTCATCAGGGTCGATTTACCCGCGCCATTCCCCCCCAGCAGAGCATGAACCTGACCCGGTTGCAGGGTAAAGTCGATACTTTTCAATACCACGACGCCGGAAAACTGCTTGCTGATACCACGTACCTGGAGCAGGGGTGGCGAGGGGGTGACGGTGTGCGGCATCAGTAGCTCCCGATGTGAACAAAAATAATTTAAAATTAAAAGTGTTCAAAAAAGATAGCTGCATATTCCCATTTGTGGCGTAATCAAGATCACATTTTTGTGAATAAAAAAATTTAAATGAAAATATGTTCAAATGTATTGGCTAAGCTGTTAGCGTAGTTATCAATGAATATTTAACATTGATGACGCCGTTTTTGCGTCGAGATACCCAAAGAGCAATGATGAAAGAGAAACCGCTAGTTGCCGTAAAAGAAAAACCCATGTCGTCCAATGATGAATACAAATATCCGGGTAATAGCATGAGTGAAGAGGAACTGCTCGCTCGCATTGCGTGGTTTTATTATCACGATGGCTTAACACAAGGGGATATTGGCGAACTGCTGGGGCTGACCCGATTGAAGGTCTCCAGATTGCTGGAGAAAGGCCGTCAGTCAGGGGTCATCCGGGTACAGATTAATTCACGCTATGAAGGGTGTCTGGAACTGGAAAACCAGCTGCAACAGCATTTTGGCCTCAAGCATATCCGCATCCTGCCTTCGCTGGCTGATCTTAGTATCAGTAGTCGATTGGGGATTGGTGCTGCACATTTATTGATGGCGCTGATTCAACCGCAGCAACTTTTGGCGGTGGGTTTTGGTGAAACCACCATGTGCGCGTTGCAGCATTTGAGTGGTTTTATTGCCTCGCAGCAGGTTCGGCTGGTGACACTCTCGGGCGGTGTTGGCTCTTATATGACCGGAATTGGTCAGTTGGATGCGGCTTGTCAGGTCAGCATTATTCCAGCGCCACTGCGCGCCTCCAGCGCCAAGGTTGCCGACACTTTCCGACAGGAGAACAGTGTCCGTGATGTGATGCTGGCGGCCTGTGCCGCAGATGTCGCGGTGGTTGGTATTGGCTCGGTGAATCAGCAACGGGAAGCCACCATTTTGCGCTCCGGTTATATCAGTGAAGGCGAGCAGCTCATGTTCAGCCGCAAAGGCGCGGTCGGCGATATCCTCGGCTACTTTATGCAGGCGGATGGTGCACTGGCCGCCGATATGCAGATTCACCAAGAGTTGATTGGTATTTCACTGGCGGATCTGACCAACATTCCGACAGTCATTGGCGTCGCAGGTGGGGTTGAGAAGTCAGAAGCGATAGTGGCCGCGTTGAAAGGGAGGTATGTGAATGCCCTGGTGACTGATGAGCTGACCGCGCGGGCTATGATTAAATTGATTTGATTGGCTATTTTACTCACCAGCTGCAGTTTACGCGGTGCGCACCTAATGTGGCTGTAGCAATAACACCCATGGTTTTCAGTTATTTTCAGCAGATTTTTTTATGGCAGTAGAGGATAGATTTATTCACGAATTTATATAAAAACTAATCGAAGCAGAGGATCGAATAATGAATCAACTCTCATCGACTGACTACCTGATGGCACTGGATGCCGGTACTGGCAGTGTTCGGGCTGTGATATTTGACCTTAATGGCAATCAGATTGCCGCCGGACAGGCTGAGTGGCTGCATCTGCCGGTGCCCGATGTCCCAGGGTCGATGGAGTTTGATTTAACCACCAACTGGAAGCTCACTTGTCAGTGCATCCGTCAGGCACTGCATCTGGCGGGGTTGCCCGCCAGTGCTATCCGCGCCGTGGCGGCTTGCTCAATGCGCGAGGGCATTGTGCTCTATGACCGCAGCGGCAAACCTATCTGGGCCTGTGCCAATGTGGATGCGCGTGCCAGCCGTGAAGTTAGCGAGCTGAAAGAGCTGCACGATAACGGCTTTGAGTTCGAGGTGTATCAGTGCTCTGGCCAAACGCTGGCACTGAGCGCGATGCCGAGGCTATTGTGGTTGGCGCACTACCGCCCGGATATCTATCGTCAGGCGGGGACACTGACCATGATTAGCGACTGGCTGGCCAATATGCTCAGTGGCGAACTGGCGGTCGACCCCTCCAATGCCGGCACGACTGGCATGTTGGATTTAGTCACCCGCAACTGGCAACCCAACCTGCTGGAGATGGCGGGGTTACGTGCCGATATTCTCTCGCCGGTCAAAGAGACGGGCACCTTGCTCGGCCATGTCACGGCGCAAGCCGCCGCAGAGTGTGGTTTGTTGGTCGGCACACCGGTGGTGATGGGGGGCGGCGACGTACAGCTTGGCTGTTTAGGCTTGGGGGTTGTGAAACCGGGGCAGACGGCGGTACTGGGCGGCACTTTTTGGCAGCAGGTGGTCAACTTGCCGCAGCCGATTACCGATCCCAATATGAATACGCGGATTAACCCCCATGTCATTCCCGGCATGGTGCAAGCGGAATCCATCAGCTTCTTTACCGGCCTGACCATGCGTTGGTTCCGCGATGCATTTTGCGCGGAAGAGAAGTTACTGGCGCAGCGGCTGGGTATTGATACCTATAGCTTACTGGAGGATATGGCGGCACGGGTGCCGGCAGGCGCTTACGGCGTGATGCCGATTTTCTCTGATGTGATGCGCTTTAAATCCTGGTATCACGCCGCCCCCTCCTTTATAAATCTCTCCCTCGACCCTGAAAAGTGTAACAAAGCCACCTTATTTCGTGCATTGGAGGAGAATGCCGCCATCGTCTCGGCCTGCAATTTAGCGCAAATTGCCGAATTCTCTGGGGTCAAAGCCTCCTCGCTGGTCTTTGCGGGTGGCGGTTCCAAAGGCAAACTGTGGAGCCAGATTTTGGCTGATGTGACGGGAATTCCGGTTCGTGTGCCAGTGGTTAAAGAGGCCACCGCCTTGGGCTGCGCCATCGCCGCGGGCGTGGGTGTCGGGCTTTATGAGACGCTGGATACTACCGGTGAGCGGCTGGTGCGCTGGGAGCGGGAGTATACGCCAAACACTGAGCATCAAGCGCTCTATCAGGCGGCAAAAACCAATTGGCAAGCGGTGTATACCGATCAGTTGACACTGGTGGACAGCGGGTTGACGACATCGCTTTGGAAAGCGCCGGGAATTAAATAAACGATTGCCATGCAGTAAACGGCTGATATAGCATTATTACCCCCTTTCGTTGCCGATGATGGCGCATTCGATGATGAATACATCAAACAAGACAGAATCAACTGCCGGGCAACCCACGCCTATTGCTCAGCAAGGGCCACATCACTTGCCGGAAATATTGCGGGAGAAAGGCAATATTCAGCGCATTTTGGTCATAAAGTTACGCCATTTCGGCGATGTTCTCTTAACGACGCCGCTCCTGAGCACACTAAAAGCCAACTACCCACAGGCAAAAATTGATGTGCTACTGTATGGCGGCACGCAAGAGATGCTACGGGAGAACAGCACCGTCAATCATGCGTTTATTGTCGATCGTGGCCTCAAACATGCGGGCTTCACCGCACAAATTAGCGGCGAAAAAGCCCTATTTAGCGCATTGAAAGCAGACCATTATGATCTGATCCTCAACTTATCTGATCAATGGCGTGCCGCCGCCTATTGCCGCTTACTCAAACCGGGTTTCAGTATTGGTTTTCATTACCCGAAACGGGACACCTGGCTATGGCGCTACTGCCACTCCACCCTGGTTGACATCCCCCATGCCGCAGAACGGCATACGGTGCTCAATAATCTCGATATCCTCGCGCCACTGCAACTAACTGATATCATTACTGATGTCACTATGGCATATGGCCCACAGGATATTGAGCGGGTAAAACAGCTGTGCCAACAGCGCAATATCAACGATTACATCTTGATTCAACCTTCTGCCCGCTGGAAATTCAAAACTTGGGCCAGTGAGTCATTCAGTCAACTGATAAACCATCTCACTGAGCAAGGTGAAACGGTATTGTTAACTGGCGGTAAAGATCAGGCTGAGCTGGACTATATCGCTGAAATCATTGCAGGATGTGCGCAACCAGAGCGTGTCATCAATCTATCTGGCCTCTTAGCGCTGCCAGAACTGGCAGTATTGATTGATAACGCGAAGCTATTCATTGGTGTCGATTCAGTAGCAATGCATATGGCCGCCGCCTTACAAACGCCGGCTGTGGTGCTATTTGGCCCCAGCAACCTTAACCAATGGCATCCGTGGCAGGCTCCGCACACCCTGTTGTGGGCCGGACACTACCGCACTTTGCCACAGCCTAATGAGATAGATACCGACACCACCGACCGTTATCTGAACGCCATTCCAGTTAATGAGGTGATAGATGCAGTGGATTCCTGGCGAATTGCCAAAGGAAATTAATGTATCAGCCGTTTTGTTTCCCCCAACCAGCCTGAGCTGAGAGAATTATGACAACTTTATCGCCGGCAAATCCGGTCAATCGTCGCAGTGAGATGCTGTGTAGTGTCGCTGCATTACTGTTGGGTATTGGTATAGCAACTAATAATCAATTGATGAATATTTCATTGGTGCTGATTATTATCTCTCTGATTATCAATAGAAAATCACTTGAAATTAAGTCATTCCTAACCAGCCCGCTGGTCTATCTGCCGGCCGTGATGTTTGCACTGCTAGCGCTATCATTGCTGTATCAAAACAACAGCTATGGCCCTGATATGGTGGAGAAATATAAAAAACTTCTCTATGTATTGCCATTGGCGCTGTTCTTTGTGCACCAGCCTCGGTTGATCAAACTGTTTTGTATCGGGTTTTTGGTCGCTAATGCGGTGATATTGGTCGGAACACTGATGGTCGGGGTGTTACATATTCCGTTGGGCAACGTAGATCCAACCAATCCAACCATCTTTAAGCTGCAAATTACCCAAAACTTCTTTATGGCACTGGCGGCGTTGCTCTGGTTAGCTCTGGCGTTTAAGAGCCAGGGTTGGAAACGCTGGGGTTACGGTCTGCTGGTAGTGGCTGCCAGTTACAGCATCCTGTTCTTAGTTCTGGGCAGAACCGGTTATGTGGCGCTGGTGGTGGGCTTGGGTGTGTGGCTATTCTTCTCACTGGGCAATCGTCAGCGGTTAACCTTAGTGCTGCTCGGCATCGTCGCTTTCGCGGCTTTGGTATTCATCCCCAATAAAGCCACTGACCGTATCGTACAGGGCGTCAATGAAATAAGAGTGTGTGTCGCCGCTTCATCAAGTGATGCCTATGAGGCATGTAGCTCCTCAATGGGGCAGCGCTTTGCGTTTGCGATTGAAGCCAGCCGTTTGTTTAAAGAAGCCCCTATCTTAGGCCACGGTGCGGGCGGATTTTATTATGGCAACCCAGAAAACGGTTATTCAGTTAATAATCCGCACAATGAATATTTGATCGAAACGGTTCATTCAGGTGTGGTTGGTTTACTGATCTTCCTAGCGTGGATTGTCTGTTGTTATCGCGTGATTTGGCAACAAACACCACTGTTGCGCAATGTGCTACTGGCGGTATTAACCAGCTATATGGCATGCAACTTCTTCAACTCATTCCTGTTGGATTCATCAGAGGGTCACCTGTTTATGATCTTCGTGGCGATTCTGGCGGGTTATTCCGTTGCGGGTACGCAACAGGTATCGGATAAGCGGCTGACCGAATAGCGCACACCTCTCGCGAATATAATATGCTAAGTAACGGCTCCCAATGGGAGCCGTTTTTCGTTGTACGGTTATATTTTTTCTACTGCAGATCTAACGTTATCAAAGATTAGTTCATGATAAGACGCCCCTAAAATGAGAGAGATAACTTTAACAAAACTAACAATAGGTATATTTGAGCTAGGGGGTATTGAATGAGATGTAAGTTCACACTAAATCGACATATTTTCTTTACGTTTTGCTTTTTAAAACGAAAAGTGCTGAATGATGGTGTGTTGATAGCCTTGTATTCTTAGTGTTTTCATCAGGATAGCGGTAGAGAGCAATTGTTAAAATTTGAGTGACAATCGCCGATGAAACATAAATGAAGTCTAAATGAAATGAAAATAGTGATTACTTTCATGCAGGCTTAATTGATTTTTTTCACCAGAGCAGTCAGGTGAGAAAGATATAAAAATGGCCTGTTGTCCTATTTGATAAAAATCAAAATAGGGTGTGTCAACACTGTAATTATCTGATTATGGCGCTCAAAAAAAGAGCTAATGGAGGGGCGAAAACGTGAGCGAGTAGAGAGTTTTAATATAAGGCTATTTTATATTTTCAATATAGCTGAATTTTCATTAATTCATTGAAAATAAATGATATTTTTATTTTTCAATCAATAGTAGAGCATTAAGATTAGACCAGCCCTCTATAGAGAGCAAGATAACATGCACACTTATTTCTCCTCTTGTGCTGTTGAATAAACGGACATGCAAGAAATATCTCAAATAGCAGATAGGGGAAACAGATATCTATGCTAGTGGTGTGGCGTTAATACAGTGAATTAAGCTGATGAGTGGTTTTTTGAATAGGTAAAAAGATGATGTGGATCACTATTAAGAAATTTTGATGTATGTAATAATTTTTGCAAACATTTACATATTGAAAGCCTTGGTCTACTTTTCCGACATTGATGCAATAGTTTTAAAGGAAGCTATGATCACTATGTATTTATATTGATAAGTGGGTCCGGGCTAATCTGTTTGTGGGATAAACAGAACTTACATTTAACTTAATTTATCCAACGTCACTGAGATCATCATGGCCAATTCATCTGCGAATAAATTATCTTTACCGGCCCTAACCTCATTAGTGGTTGGGTCAATGATCGGGGCAGGTATATTTTCATTACCGGCGACATTTGGACGAGCTACGGGTGGGTTTGGCGCACTTATTGCGTGGTGTATAGCCGGTGGTGGTATGTTAATGCTGGCTTTTGTTTTTCAAACATTAGCGCAGCGTAAACCTAATCTTGATTCTGGTGTATTCATTTATGCCAAAGAGGGCTTTGGGGATTATCTTGGTTTTGCCTCGGCATTAGGTTTTTGGGCGGGGACCTGTATTGGTAACGTCTCTTATTTCGTTCTTATCAAATCAACGCTAGGGGCATTCTTCCCGATATTTGGTGATGGCAATACCATTCCAGCTGTATTAGTTGCCTCAGTTATTTTATGGGGATTCCATATCCTGATATTGCGGGGTGTTAAAGAAGCGGCGGCCATTAATACCATTGCCACCTTCGCAAAAATAATTCCTATATTCATTTTCGTCATTGTATTGATTTTTGCCTTTAAGGGCGATGTGTTCGCACTGAACTTCTGGGGCGCACCTGATGTGGTCAAAAGTGTGGATCTATCCCACCTGAATGATTATGGCTATGTTGGTCATGCTGCTGCGGTTATGCCGCCAGTTGCTGAACCTGAGTCTCTATTCTCCCAAGTGCGTAGCACCATGTTGGTTACCGTCTTTGTCTTCCTGGGCATCGAAGGGGCGAGCGTCTATTCACGTTATGCCAAAGAACGCAGCCATGTGGGTATTGCAACCGTTTTGGGTTTCATTGGTGTGCTGTGTCTGTTGGTACTGATCACCATGCTCTCTTACGGTGTGCTGTTGCGCCCAGATCTGGCGGCGCTACGTCAGCCATCCATGGCGGGGGTACTGGAAGCTATTGTCGGCCGCTGGGGCGCAATTTTCATCAGTATTGGTCTGATTATCTCGGTGTTGGGGGCTTATTTATCCTGGTCACTGCTGGCAGCAGAAGTGCTGTTCTCAGCGGCTAAGAGTAAAAGTATGCCAAAAGTCTTCGGGACAGAAAACAGCAATGCAGTACCTTCCGCAGCCGTTTGGCTGACCAATATCTTTATTCAAGTGTTCTTAATTCTGACACTGTTTACGGATTATGCTTTCCAATTGGCGTTGGAGTTAACCAGTTCATTAACCCTGATCCCTTATTTGTTGGTCGGGGCTTACGGGTTAAAACTGGCATGGACGGGTGAGACTTACGAAACCAACAAAGTTGGTCACAGAAAAGATTTAATTTTTGCCCTCATTGCGACTCTCTACTCTGCACTGATGATTTACGCAGGTGGCATGAAGTACTTGCTGCTGTCGGCCATTATTTATGGTCCAGGCACCATTTTGTATCTGATTGCCAAACGTGAGCAGCAGCAAAAAGCCTTTAATAGCTACGAAAGAGTACTGTTTATTGTTCTGATTGTTGCTGCGGTCGCTGCGATATATAGCATCGCCACCGGAATTATCACTATATAATTTATTGGAGTTCTTATGTCAGATAAAGCTAAGAAAACTCACGCCAAGACCAAGTTTGGCGTTCACTCTGAAGTCGGCCAGTTGCATAAAGTGATGGTATGCGCCCCCGGTCGCGCCCATAACCGCCTGACCCCCAGTAATTGTGATGAATTATTATTTGATGATGTGTTGTGGGTAGAGAGAGCCAAGCGCGACCACTTCGATTTTATGACCAAAATGCGCGAACGTGGTGTCGATGTGGTCGAGATGCACAATCTGCTGGCCGAAACGGTGGCTATTCCGGCAGCGAAAAAATGGATTCTGGATCAGCAAATTGTGCCCAATGAAGTCTCACTAGGCATTTTGCATGAAACCCGCAGCTATCTGGAGAGTTTGGAGCCGCGTGTATTAGCTGAAGTGTTGATTGGTGGGTTATCGACCACAGAGCTGCATAATGACGGCAAATGCGACAAAGAGGAACTTAAGCTGATTCGCGAAGCGGTTGGCATCACTGAATACCTGTTGCCGCCGCTGCCAAACACACTCTACACCCGTGATACTACCTGCTGGATCTATGGCGGCGTCACCTTGAATCCGCTGTATTGGCCAGCGCGTCATGAAGAGACCATCCTGACCACCGCAATCTATAAATTCCACCCTGACTTTGGCGACGCCAATGTGAAAGTTTGGTGGGGTGACCCGACACAGCATCATGGCTCCGCCACATTGGAAGGCGGCGATGTGATGCCAATCGGCAACAAAACGGTATTAATTGGCATGAGTGAGCGCACCTCTCATCAGGCTATCACCCAATTGGCACAATCGCTGTTTAAAAATAGCGAAGGGCAGGTGGAGCGCGTGATGATTGCCGCCATGCCTAAACTGCGTGCCGCCATGCACCTGGATACCGTGTTCACTTTCTGCGATCGCGATGTGGTGACCTTGTATCCGGCGATTGTTAATCAGATTCAAACCTTCTCACTGCGCCCAGACAATGGCCCGACCGGCATTAAGTTAAGCCGCGATAAAGGCACCTTTGTTGAAGCGGTTGCCGGCGCATTGAACCTGAAAAAACTGCGTGTGGTTGAGACGGAAGGTAACGATTACGACACCGAACGTCAGCAGTGGGACAGCGGCAATAACATGGTCGCGCTCTCTCCTGGTGTGGTATTGGCTTATGACCGCAACACCAAAACCAACACTCAGCTACGTAAAGAGGGGGTGGAAGTGATTGAGATTGTGGGTAGTGAATTGGGCCGTGGACGTGGAGGCGGTCACTGCATGACCTGCCCAATCATCCGGGATACCGTTGATTACTAATGCTTTTATCCCATTGTGTTGCATCGGGCTAGCTGCAACGCCAATGGCTTTGGGCATTAATTGGGTTGATTAGCTCGGTGCTCTTAAAAAAATCGCCGATAGTGAGTAGCGTGTAGCGCTATTTTGCTATCGGCGTTTTAATGTTGAAAAGTGATGGGCTGAGATGAAAAGTATTACCGATTGAAATACCTTTATGGCGGGTGTTTTTTGCTGATAGTGACTCTGACTACCCTGTTTGCCTTCCAAAATAGCGGCTCAGTGAACTTATCTTTACTTTACGCGCAAATAACACTACCCATTCCGGTGCTAATTGTGCTGATCTACTTTTTAGGAATGTTTACCGGGGGATTATTAATCACACTGATAAGAGCGCTAGTGCGCCGTATGTCACAGGAAAAAGTGGCGCAAAAAACAGATAAAAAAGTGTGAATAATCAATCTGCGATAATTTTTAAAATCCGACTCAATGAGATCTTATAGTGAAGATAAAAACAGTAGTCACTCTGCTAGTAACGTTTCTACTCGCGGCCTGCGACCGAACTCCCCCTGAAGTCGTAGAGAGTGTACGTCCGGTAAAAATATTTATCGTCGAAGATAGCGGTCAAAATGGGACGCGCTATTTTCCCGCGCGGTTACAAGCTGGCGATGAAACTCAGCTCTCCTTTAAACGCAGTGGGCAGCTGCAACAGCTGCTGGTACGTGAAGGTGAGCAGGTGAAGAGAGGCCAGGTTATCGCCAAACTGAACGACACTGATCTCAACTTACGTGTTCGCGATCGCCAATCGACCTTTAATCTGGCGCGTGATCAATTCAACCGTTTCAATACCTTACAAGGCCAGCGTGCGGTCTCTCGTGCCGAATTAGATGTTCGTCGCGCTGAGATGGAGTCTGCCCGTGCGGGTCTGGAAATTGCGCAAAAAGAGCTGAGTGATGCGACCATCACCGCACCATTTGATGGCATTATCGCCAATGTGAGTGCGCGTAACCATCAGGTCATGGCCCCAGGTCAGGCGGTGGCGACATTGAGTGCGCTGGATACCTTAGATGTGGTGTTCAGTGTGCCGGAGCGCCTGTTTACCACGCTGGACATCAGCAATCGCAACTATAAGCCAACGGTATTACTCAACCATATGCCAGGGCGCGAATTTATTGCTGAATATAAAGAGCATACCACCACCACCAGCTCAGCCTCGCAGACCTTCCAGGTCACTCTGACCATGAAGCGCCCAGCGGATATGCCGCTGCTTTCTGGGATTAGTGGTCGGGTCAGAATCAACTCCGGCACTCTGTCTGGCACTGACCATCCGACCATTGTGGTGCCTGTGGAGGCGGTATTTAACCCTGACAGCGCCCAATTAAATGATGCGCGCGTATGGGTCATCAAGAGTGATGATGGTCAGATGCACGTTGAAGAGCGCAAAGTGCAGGTGGGCCAGTTGACCGAGAACGGCATTCAAGTGACCTCCGGTCTGGCGGATGGCGAACAGATCGTCTCTGCAGGCACCGGTGAGCTTCGGCCAAATCAAGTGGTCCGGGCCTGGGTTCGTGAGCGAGGTCTCTGATGAAAGTTCTTGATAATTTTATCAGTAATAACACCCGTATCTGGCTAACGATTCTGTTGCTGGGTATTGGCGGTGTTATTGCCTATCTCAATATAGGTAGGCTGGAAGATCCGGCTTTTACCATCAAAACGGCGGTGGTTGTCACCCGCTATGATGGTGCCTCGGCGCAACAAGTTGAGGAAGAGGTCACGCTGCCGCTGGAGAATGCCATTCAGGAGCTATCCTATGTCGATGATGTGACGTCGATTTCCAGTGCTGGCTTATCGCAAATCACCATCAATATTCGCGCACAATACGGCGCGAATGAGTTACCGCAAATCTGGGATGAATTGCGGCGTAAAATCAACGATAACAGTGTGCGCTTACCACCGGGGGCCAGTGCGCCCATGGTCAACGATGACTTTGGCGATGTCTACGGCTTCTTCTTCTCGCTAACCGGTGATGGCTACAGTAATCAGGATCTGCGCAATTTTGCCGAACAGCTGCGCCGTGAACTGGTACTGGTGCCGGGGGTCGGTAAAGTGGGCATCGTGGGGATTCTGCCGGAAGAGGTGCAGGTGGAGATCTCCCGCGCTCAGATGACGGCTGCCGGTATCACGCCACAACAGCTATCCGATTTACTCGCCCGCCAAAACGTGGTGTCCGATGCCGGTCAGCTACAGGTAGGTAGTGAGTCGATACGTTTGCATCCGACTGGTGAATTCCAAAGCGTACAAGAGCTGGGAAATCTATTAGTCAGCCAGCCGGGCAGCCCAAAAAGTGTCTATCTGCGCGATATCGCGACAGTAACGCAGGGCTTTGGTCATTCGCCAACCAATATCTATCGTGCTAATGGTAAGCCCGCGCTGGCCTTGGGGATCTCATTTGCTCCAAATGTCAACGTAGTCAATGTGGGTAATGCCATCAAAGCCCGACTGGCACAGCTCGAAGGTGAGCGCCCGTCAGGTATGCATATCAACGTGTTCTACGACCAATCTCATGAAGTGGAAGGGGCGGTTAACGGCTTTATCCTTAACTTCCTACTGGCGCTGTTGATTGTTGTTGTCACCCTGCTGATTTTCATGGGGGTACGCAGCGGCGTGGTGATAGCCATCTCGCTGGCACTTAACGTACTCGGCACCTTGCTTATTATGTGGCTATTCAATATCGAGCTACAGCGGGTGTCGCTCGGGGCATTGATTATCGCGCTAAGTATGTTGGTGGATAACGCCATTGTGGTGGTGGAGGGCGTGGTGGTTGGCCGCCAGCGAGGTGAAAGCCTCTCGACGGCCATCGGCAATGTGGTGAAGCGCTCAATGATGCCGCTGCTTGGGGCGACAGTCATCGCGATTCTCGCCTTTGCACCTATTGGCCTGTCCAATGATGCGACCGGCGAATATTGTAAATCACTATTCCAAGTGCTGCTGATCTCGCTGATGTTGAGCTGGATTACCGCGCTGACACTCACGCCAGTCTTCTCCAAATGGGCATTTCAGGGCCAAAAACCGGCGCAAGAGGAGGCTGATAAACCCGCCAGGCAGCCTTATGATGGCTGGTTATTCCGCTACTACCGCATCATCCTGAATAAATTACTGCAACATCGCAGTATCACCTTGCTGCTGCTGGCGGCACTGTTGGTGGCCTCGGTGGTCGGTTTTGGTAATGTTCGCCAAAGCTTCTTCCCGCCATCGAACACGCCAATCTTCTTCGTGGATATCTGGCTGCCATACGGCACAGATATCGGCTATACCGAAGACGTTGCGGCGAAAGTTGAGCAATACATCAAACAGCAGAAAGGCGTTGAGGACACCATGGCGACCATTGGTCAGGGTGCGATGCGCTTTATGCTGACCTACAACGCCCAGCGCCACTATCCGAACTACGCGCAGGTGATGGTCCGTGCCGAACAGCTGGACCAAATCCCGGGCTTGGTAAGTGAAATCGAATCCTACATGCATGACGAGTACCCGCAGGTTGACGCGCAGATCAAGCGCATCATGTTCGGGCCGTCAAACAATAGCTCTATCGAAGCCCGCTTTATTGGGCCAGATCCCGATGTGCTGCGGACATTGGCAGCCCAAGCGGAGAAAGCGATCATTGCTGATCCGATGGCCGATGGGGCAAGGCATGATTGGCAAGATCGTAGCAAAATGATCCGGCCACAATTCTCCGACTATTTGGGTCGCGAGTTGGGCGTGGATAAACGTGAAGTTGATGGTACGTTGCGCATGAGTTTTGGCGGTCTTCCGGTCGGGTTATACCGTGATGGCACCCGCTTGATGCCGATTGTCCTGCGCACACCAGACTCAGAGCGGCTCAATGCTGAACGGCTCAACGATGTGATGGTGTGGAGTCAGGCGCGACAAGCTTTTATCCCGATCGACAACGTGGTCACCAGTTTTGAAACTGAGTGGGAAGATCCGCTAATTATGCGCCTGGATCGTAAGCGCACACTGACGGTTCAGACCGACCCGACTCAACAGGGGGACGAAACCTCCTCCGAGCTGCTGCAGCGCATCAAACCAGGTGTTGACGCAATTCAACTGCCACGCGGCTATGAGCTCGAATGGGGCGGTGACTACGAAAGTACCAAAGAAGCACAACGGGGTATTTTTATCAGTTTACCGATCGCATTCCTGATTATGTTTGTGGTGACAGTCTTGATGTTCAGCTCAGTGCGTAACGCGCTGGCTATCTGGCTGACTGTCCCGTTGGCATTAATCGGTGTGACCTTTGGCTTCTTGCTCACCGGTATCCCGTTTGGCTTTATGGCCCTGCTGGGGCTGCTCAGTCTGAGCGGAATGTTGATACGTAACGGCATTGTGCTGGTGGAAGAGATTGGCTTACAGCGGCAGGAAAAACCGCTACGCGAGGCCATTATCGATGCTTCTACCGCCCGTCTGCGACCTATCATGCTGACCGCATTTACCACAGTACTGGGGCTGGCACCGCTGCTTAGTGATGCTTTCTTCCAAAGTATGGCGGTGGTAATTATGTTTGGTCTGGGCTTCGCAACGGTGCTGACATTGCTGGTGCTGCCAGTGATTTATAGCTCCATGAACCCAGAGCCTAAAGAAAAAACCCATGATGAGCCAGTGAGTGAATAACCGCTAACATCGCGTGAGAGTCTTAAAAAGCTGCCCTTTTATCGGGCAGTTTTTTTTATGGTCGATAGCCACGATACTATCCTGCAATGAGCACATTTATAATTCTGTGCGCCACTTCTCTTCCTGCCCCTGTGCACGACTCCTCGCGTTCCAATATGAAACTTAACTCATGCAACTATGTTCCATAATGGAACGTTTTCACCAATGATTCTCAGCCTATTTTTTGCGCTTATAGTAATGACAGTTTCATTAATTAGTCTAAAAATCATTCATTATTGCCTTAACTCTTACGCTACAGGAGCAAGATATGCTGAAAGTCATTCAATCTCCGTCTAAATATATCCAAGGTGCCAATGCGCTACAGTCCATTGGTGCGTTTGCTAAGTTGTTGGCTAATAACTATTTTATCATCGCTGATGATTTTGTCATGAAGTTGACGGCGGATACAGTCAGTTCCAGCCTGCATGGCAGTGAGCTGGAAAATCACTTTAGCCGCTTTAACGGCGAATGCTCTCGTCAGGAAATCGAACGCCTGACGGTTGAGCTGAAAAAACACCACTGTAATGGGGTGATTGGTATTGGTGGTGGGAAAACTCTCGATACGGCTAAAGCAATTGCTCACTATCAGCACATCCCGGTTATTGTGGTGCCGACCATTGCCTCTACCGATGCACCGACCAGTGCTTTGTCAGTGATTTATACCGAACAGGGCGAGTTTGCTGAGTACCTGATATACCCGAAAAACCCAGATATCGTGCTGATGGATTCAGCTATTATCGCCAAAGCACCGGTGCGCTTGCTGATCTCAGGGATGGGTGATGCACTCTCCACTTACTTTGAAGCGCAAGCTTGTTTTGATGCCAAAGCCATCAGCATGGCGGGGGGCGCGTCCACTTTGGCGGCCGTCACGCTGGCTCGCTTATGTTACGAAACTCTGCTGGCAGAAGGCTATAAAGCCAAATTGGCGGTAGAAGCGGGTGTCGTCACTGAGGCGGTAGAACGCATCATTGAAGCCAATACTTATCTGAGTGGTATTGGTTTTGAAAGTAGTGGCCTGGCAGCGGCTCACGCTATCCACAACGGCTTCACGGTGTTGGAAGAGTGCCACCACCTCTACCACGGTGAGAAAGTCGCCTTCGGTACGCTGACACAGCTCGTGCTACAAAACAGCAGCATGGAAGAGATCGAAACTGTGCTCTCATTCTGCCAGCAACTGGGTCTGCCAATTACATTGGCAGAAATGGGGGTCACACAAGATATTGAGCGCAAAATCCAAGCTGTGGCACAGGCAAGTTGTGCGGAAGGTGAGACCATCCACAACATGCCGTTTGCCGTGACTCCAGACAGTGTTTATGCCGCCATCATCGTGGCTGACAGTTTAGGACAGGCGTTTCTTAACTAAAGGGTTCGGCAGGCCCATTGATAGATAGACAAGCTAACTGACCGAGTTTGCCGGTGCCCCTCATCATCGGCAGCTCTGTTCTCCAGCCATTCCCGTTCGCGGAGTAAAAAATGAAAAAATTAATTAACAGCGTAGAGAGTGTGTTACAGGAACAAATTCAGGGGCTGGTTGAAGCCCATCCTGAGCTGAAATTGCATCAGGAGCCGCTTTTTATTACTCGAGCAGATGCTCCGGTGATGGGTAAAGTTGCCCTGATGTCTGGTGGTGGTAGTGGTCACGAACCGATGCACTGTGGTTTTATCGGCGAAGGCATGTTGGATGGTGCCTGCCCCGGCGAAATTTTTACCTCGCCAACCCCTGATCAAATGTATGAGTGCGGCCAAGCCATTGATGGCGGGCAGGGTGTGCTGATGTTGATTAAGAATTATACTGGCGACATTCTTAATTTTGAAACGGCCGCAGAATTGTTGCATGCCGATGGTACGGCGGTCGCAACATTAGTGATTGACGATGATGTGGCAGTTAAAGATAGCCTCTATACCGCCGGGCGGCGTGGGGTGGCGAATACTGTCATTATTGAGAAATTACTGGGTGCAGCGGCGGTTCGTGGTGACTCACTGGATGAGTGTGCCGCGCTCGGCCAGAAAATTAATAATCAGGGTCACTCTATCGGCATCGCGCTGGGCGCTTGTACCGTGCCAGCTGCGGGTAAGCCATCATTTACTCTGGCTGAAAACGAGATGGAGTTTGGTGTGGGTATTCATGGTGAACCAGGAATTGAACGGCGGCCATTTACCTCTCTAAATGACACTGTTGATGCCATGTTCCAGACCCTGATTGAGCACGGTAGCTATCAGCGCACTTTACGCCATTGGGATAGACAAGCCGGTGACTGGTGCGAGACGCGCCAAAGTAAGCAGCCACTAGCAAAAGGCGATCGGGTGATTGTGCTGGTGAATAATTTGGGTGCCACTCCGCTATCAGAGCTTTATGGTGTTTGGCATCGGTTGGCCGCCTGCTGCGCCGATTTTGGTTTGACCATTGAACGCAAGCTGATTGGTTCTTACTGTACCTCACTGGATATGCAGGGGATGTCGATCACGCTACTGAAAGTGGATGATGAGTTGTTGTCGTTGTGGGATGCGCCGGTGAATACGCCTGCCCTTCGTACTTGATACCCATCATCTTGCAAATTGCAGGTGTGTTGGCTGCACTTTGAAATCCATTGGGTATAATCAGCATTCCTTTATGTGAAAATCACTTATAAAACAACAATGTGCCTGGAGAAAACCATGGGACTCACCAAACAACAAATTGTCAGTTGGTTACAGCTTTGTGCTGAGGTTTTCAGTGAACAGCGCGATTTTCTGACGCAGTTGGATACCGAAATCGGCGACGGCGACCACGGCCTGAATATGAATCGTGGGTTTAATAAAGTGGTCGAAAAGTTACCCTCTTTTGCCGATAAAGATATTGGTTTTATCCTGAAAAATACCGGCATGACCCTGCTTTCAAGTGTCGGAGGGGCGAGTGGCCCACTGTTTGGCACCTTCTTTATCCGCGCCGCGCAAAGCACCAATGCTAAGCAGAGTCTGGATCTGGCAGCCGTGTGTCAGATGTTCAAAGATGGTGTTGAAGGGGTGGTGATGCGCGGTAAAGCTGAGCCGGGTGATAAAACCATGTGTGATGTTTGGTGGGCGGTGGTCGCGCAACTTGAGCAGGCAAATCAGCAGGGGGTGCCGCTGGTGGATGCTTTGCAGCAAACTGTTGATCGCGCTCAACAAGCACTGGCCGGGACTATCACGATGCAGGCCCGCAAGGGGCGCGCCAGCTATCTTGGCGAGCGCAGCATTGGTCATCAAGACCCAGGGGCAACATCAGCCATGCTGATGATGCAGGCGCTATGGCAGGTTGCCAGCCATTAATCTGGCGCAACCAACACCTTTATCAGGAGGAGAGATGGTCAATCTCGTTGTAGTTTCTCATAGCGCGCTGCTGGCTCAGGGTGTGGCCGAACTGGCACAGCAAATGACACAAGGGGGCTGCCAGCTAGCGGTTGCCGCCGGTGTAGACGACCTGGATCATCCGATTGGCACGGATGCCATTAAAGTGATGGAGGCCATTGAATCAGTTTATACCCCATCGGGTGTACTGGTATTGATGGATTTAGGCAGCGCTTTGCTCAGTGCAGAAACCGCACTTGAGCTACTGGCCCCCGATATCGCGCAGCACGTGGAACTCTGCGCCGCGCCACTGGTAGAAGGGACACTGGCCGCAGTGGTGGCAGCATCATCCGGCGCTTCATTGGCCGATGTTCGCGCTGAAGCCATGGGGGCGCTGGCAGCTAAGGCCGCTCAGTTAGGGGAAAATGTCGCGGAACCTGTCAGTAGCGCGGTGGCCAAATCAGCGCCCGATGCCCAGAGTGTCAGTTGGGTGGTGCGCAACCCCAATGGTTTGCATGTGCGGCCTGCGGCTAAATTGGTCGAAGTGCTGGCCCCCTTCGCCGCTGATTTACTGCTGGAGAAAAATGGGCAGTGTGTCAATCCACGTAGCCTGAATCAACTGGCTATTTTGCAAGTGCGCAAGGGCGATACCATCCGTCTGCTCGCCAGTGGTCAGCAGGCTGGTGAGGCGCTGGATGCTTTTATGCAGCTGGCTCAACAGCACTTTGGTGAGTCGGTGACCACAACCAGCGCCAGTGGATTCACTGGCGTAATGGTTCCTCGCCGAGCAATTAGCGCACCACTGCTACAGTGGCTGCCCGCGCTCCCTGTATTTATGCCGCGCACTATTAATGCTGAGCAGATTGCTCATGAACAGCAGCGTCTACATCAAGCGTTAGCGCAAACAATGGAAGATTTGCAGCAATTGATGCAGCAGGCAGAACAGCAGATAAGCACTGAGGCAGCGGCGATTTTCAATGCTCACGGGATGTTGATTGACGATGATGATTTGCATCAAGCGCTGGATGCACGTATAGCGAATCAGCTTATCTGCGCGGAATCGGCATTGCAGGATGAATTGATGGCGATGGTGGCAGATTATCTGGCACTGGATGATGAATATTTGCGTGTCCGCGAACTGGATATCCGCGATATTCTGCATCGCACACTGGGCCACCTGACGGGATTACCACCGGTTCCACTTTCAGTTGAGGGTGAAATTATACTATTAGCCGAGGAGTTGCTGCCATCCCAGATGATTGGGCTGCATCACGGGCAGGTAAAAGGCATCTGTTTAAGCAAAGGGCATATTATGTCTCATAGCGCTATTTTGGCGAAAGAGTTGGATATTCCAATGCTAGTCGGTGCTGTGGGTTGCCTTGAGGCGAGTCGTAATGGGCAAACCGCTTTATTAGATACCGCAGTTGGGATATTGAAACTCCAATAGTCCGTGAGCTCGAAATAGTCAGTTCAATAGGCAGCCCGGAATCAATCAAGGGCTGCTATTTGAGGAATGAGACATGCCAGCGGTGCCAAAATTTGGTTTTCCCATTGGTGTCGTGTTTTTATTCGTGTTGCGCCCGCCCGCCGAATATTATCTATTTCAACTTCAGATAATTGGTAAATATGATGTATCACCTCCGCCAGATTTTCTGCATCTCCGGCAATATGTCGGAATCCATCAATACCATGTTCGACTTGCTCACTTAACCCCCCGGAGTCGGCAACAACTAATAACGCCCCCTGCTCTCTGGCTAGCCAGCGCGACTCCATTGGAATTAAACCATTTGGCTCATTTTCGGCCGAAAGCACGCAAACACGGGTGTTGCGCCATTGAATAAGGCACGCCATAAGTTCTCGATCAAACGAATTTATTATTGAGGGCTGTATCCTAAGTTGGCTGGCTAATGCCAATAATTCGGGTAAAACAGGATCACTGACAATCACCGGATGAATGTCATTACCCAGATAACAACTCGCTTTGAGTAATAAATCATGGCGCTTGTAATGCACCCCTCTCCCGAGAGTTATCGCTAATGGGCGTGCTAGCGGGATCTCATGTTGTGACAGTATGTGGCTTATTTCCTGATCACTGCGTAGCCGAAACCAGGGGTCATTGATATTTATCCCAGCCGGTACTGGAATAAATGAGTGTGGATCAGCGCCGAATTGTGTCATTAAATGGCCCGCCATAAACTGGCTGATATGACCGAGTTTGATATTAGTATCGATCTTGGCCCAGTGGATGGGGAATGATTCTGCCATCAGACGTTCAGGATTCGGCAATGGCATTTCATGATTAAATGCGGTGCCATGAGAGATATAGATAATCTTTAAATTAATCTCTTCCATCGCCGCATGTAGACGCGCAATTAATGGGGTAAATGAGAAGGGAAGCTCATGGCAGAAAGCCAAAGTGATATCATAATTTGCACTGATATCTATAATTTTTGCTGCCCCTGCGGCAGAGGATGTTTGCCAGTTCTGTAAATTACCAAGAAAAGTATCACCATAGGGCCATGAGCACCCCACGCCTTTCCCTTGAGTCATATTGGGTACAGTAGAAAAAGTGCCCCCCATAGTGTGGATTTTATTTACATAGTGGGTGCGACAATTGTTATCAAAGAAAATATGATATTTGCTACAGGCAATCTCAATAAAATGAGGTTCCAGAGTGATATTATTATCAGCCAACAGATCAATAACAGCGGGCAATGCTTGAATCTGCCCTCGAATATACGATCCTACGCCCCCCACGAACAGTTGAATACCTTCAGTGGCTAAATGAATAATGCCAATTTTCAGTTTTTTGGTTTCATTCTCCGATAGCTTATTTCTCGACATAAAAACCTCATTTTTATCGGCATATGATTAATAGTTCGACCTTCCTTGCGCTATTAAATTGGTTTTTTTCTTGGATATCTTGTAATTATCAATAAACAATAAATCTAAACCACAACTTAAAAATAAGTTAATGGCATCGCTGGGCGTCTCAACAATGGGCATTCCTTTCGTATTCAACGAAGTATTCAGTAGGATAGGTATTCTAGTCTCTGCAAAAAATGACGTTATCAATTTATGGAATTTCTTATTAATCTCCTTTTTTACTGTCTGCACCCGGGCACTGCCATCGACATGGACAATTGAGGGTAAATCAAATTGGTACTGTGCTTTCACATAGGCAATAAATAACATGTAGTCACTATCATGATTCAACTCGAAATAGTCATGCATTTTTTCGTGTAAAACCGCCGGTGCAAAAGGTCGAAAATCCTCTCGGTACTTCACATTAGCATTAATATGATCTCTCATATTTGAGTTTCGGGGATCGGCCAAAATACTTCTATTGCCTAAGGCACGTGGCCCAAATTCAGACGCGCCCTGAAACCAGGCAATAACATCACCTGCAGCAATAGACTTCGCTGCAATAGTTTCAATATCATCATAATAATGGTACTCGATACTCTCTGCATGTTTCTCAAGTTCTTGTGCGACGATTATATCGCCATAGACTTTACCAAAATAGGTGGAACCTGAGTGTCTGACTCGCTCTTTTTTCAGTACCTCTAACCAACCATAATAGCAACAACCGATAGATAACCCATTGTCACCCGCCGCCGGTTGAATATAGAGATCCTCAAAATCACATCCATTAATCAGTTTCTCATTTGCTGTGGCATTTAAGGCGACACCACCGGCATAAGCAAAGTGCTTCATCGGATGAAGATGATAGTAATAATCAAATAGATAAAATAGCGCCTCCTCAAGCTTAGATTGCGCCCAATAAGCTAGATCTGAATAGTATTGGAAATTATCCTTAAAATGAGTTGGGCTGGTATTGAGCAGTGGATCTATATTCACCCACCAATCATTACGCAGTACAACTTTGCCAGCGTCGAAAAAGAAGGGTTCCCAATCAATAATATGGGGCCTGCCATAAGGGGCTAACCCCATCAATTTACCGGCACAATCCAACTCACCAAAAATATACAGCGCGATCCCTTCATAGAACTCACCAATAGAGTTCTCTATTTCCCAGGTTGAGACGGGGTAATCTCTGCGTTTTTTTCGATTAACCCAGCGAGAGAAGTCTTTGAATATGGGTTTCATTTTGCCATCTTGATAAACGTAGTAGCTACAGATCTCCCAGTAGCGGTAACGATTATTAATATGAATGTTGTTTATGCTGTCAATATTTTCAACAATGTCATTACAGTTATCTAAACTACCACCATGCCCATCAATAACTACCACACCCATATCATCAAAAGGTGATGTGCCTACCGCACTATAAGCATGTGCCAAATGATGAGAAATGGTCACAATAGGAACCATTGCGGGTAAAACTCTATTTTTTCGTTCTGCTAATTGTTCACTAAATAATGGATTGTAACAGTTTTGCTCTACTATCAGTGAGAGGTCATGATATTCAATACCCTCAGCCTCTAAACAGTATTGGATAGTTTTATTATCATTAAAGCCATCATGTTTAACTCTGGATAACCTCTCTTTCTCAATGGCAACGATAATCTCTCCATCTTTCATTAAGCAGGTTGAGCCATCATGAGATAAGGCGGTGCCGAGAATATAAATGGGTTTGCACATAATTAATACCCTTATTTATTATCGCATTAATCTAAAATATAGGCGAGTCGACGAGATAGGGCGAGTGTGGTTAACGAAGGATTAGCTGCGCCGGGACGTGGGAATGTACTCGGGCCGATAGCATATAAGTTATTTATATTATTGAATTTATGCTTTTCATTCAGTATTCCCCCAAGAGGAAGGGTGCTGCTTTCATGATTTTCTGTTCCCAGCGGGCTTATCCATGTTGCAGGGACATTATAGTTAACGTTTCTTGATGGCGAGTGAAACTCATAATAGACATCACCCATGGTTCTGGCATGGACACTAAAACCGCCGTCAAAATCTAGCGGTGCAAATGGTATCTTTATTTGTTGGCATATTTCATGCCAAAATATATTTAATTCATCTTGTTCTTTATGGATTAATATATTGTCCTCATTGGTTAAATGACATGAAATTGATAATGGAATAACGTCATAATCACTCTCAACCTTAATAAACCCATCAATCGATGGAATCTGTTCGCCCATAGCCCATACTTCTAATTCAACCCCAAAGCTTGATTGGCTAAGTGTAAAGAACAGATTAAATCGTTCACCGGACAGACTGCGACTAAAAAAGATAGTATCCGGATGCTTTTCAATTAATGCCCTGATCATAATAGGCACGGCGTGATACTCGAGTGTCACATTAAATCCTTGTACAATATGGTCAACAAGGCCGGTCATTTTCTTCTCTATCAAATGTCCTGAGTCATAAAGTGCCTGCGCGGCTAAACGTGAATTCTCAATAGTGCCTAAGGCGAGAACACACTTATCTGCTAATACGTGATGTATTTCGTTTGACTCAATATTGCGTAATTTTGCTCCAATGCAGTACCCATTTTTAATCATAATCGCGATAGCTTCATAGCCAGAAATAATGGGCGGAAGAGTGTCTGATGGCCCCGCTTCGGTCCAATAGGATAATGGTGAGTAGGCTTCCCAGCGGTCTGATGAACCCATATTACGGATGGCTTGAGGCGTGATTTCAAATTCAAAATTAGCAAATTTGAATGAGTCATCAGCATTATGACTCTTTTCTGCCCATGCCAATATTTCAGACTGTACCTGAGTATAAAGTGGTGGGCCATCTAACCAGGCTTCAGTGAGGTCACTGACAATTTGTGTTGGCCAAAATTTAAGGGCATCGGCTTCAATGGGAAGAATTACGCCATGCCAGTAAAGTGATCGGCCGCCGACTCTTCGACGTAGACAGCTCCCTTTTGAGAAATGGGGTTCACTTAATGATCGCCAGGGCCGGAAAGCATACTTATCTGACTCCTCATTTTTCCAAAACTCATCAGCATACTGATATTCGTCACCGACATTTATATGGCGACAATCACCTGTTGGCCCTACGTCAATAACAACAATGTTTTTAACTGATCGAAGATTTAAGTGCTTGGCCAATTCTAAACCTGACATCCCGGCACCCAGGATTAAAACGTTTATCTCAGAGGAGAGGTCATTTTCATTATTGAGAGTATGGCTATCTATAATATTCATTGTTTGTCCTTTAATAGTCCGAGTTTCCGGGAGATATCATTGTTAATTTAGCGACATAACCTTACTGCAATTGATGTATAAATCTTTCCCAGGGGGCTTGAGGGAATTTTTCTTGAACAAGCTGCTGATTGTTGGCTAATAATTTTTTAATCTTCTCTTCTCCAGTTGCATGCTGGTGCATCCACTCGCACAACTGTTGTGCGGCATCCTTTGGGTGATTTGGCATCACTTTTATATGTTGATATCCAGCCCCATAGAACTCGGTGAAAGCAGAATAGTGGGTTACTGCGCAGGGGAGTTCGGCAATAGCTGCAAGAGCCGGGCCTAAACCGACGCTTTCGACATTTTCTACATTAGGGGTAAATAAAACCGCCCCAGACAAAGCATGGCAAATTGTCAGTAAGTCTATTTCATCTAAATACCACTTATTATCGCTGTCTTTATAAGTTTGCAATGGGACTTCATCTAAGAAGATAATATCATCCTCTAGATTGAGGTGCTCTACCTGTGCTATTAACTCTGATGCATACTCAGGATCTTCATTCACATTGCCGAATATCAGTAACTTTGGGGTACATAGTTTTTTCTCTTGATAAATATTAATTAGTTCACTAAATACACTTATTGATATTTCGATCCCTTTAACTCTAAATACTCGAACAGGGACTATAATAATAGTTGAACCTGCCAATATATTATGTTGGCTTAAAAACGCGATATGTTCTTCTTTGAGGCCAGATAGCTCAATCGTTGGTAATATGTTTGGGATGACATCTGGCTTAATATTTGTTGGGTAGCAACTACACTCATTTGCCAGTGCTTCAGAGGCGACTATCCATTTAGTATAAGCATTATTTTGTGGTATTGGTGTCAATGGATTTGGCTCTTTCGGGTATAATCTCTCTTCATTTTCATAAATGGCATAACTATTGAAGAGGTCATGATCCCAGAAAATAATACCGCCGTTATCTTTTCTATCCCAATACTTTTTTGCGGCGTTATGGAGCGCAAGGCTAACAGGGGCAGCATCAGAAAGTGTTATATTTAAGCAGAACACCCAATCAACCGCATTATTTTCAAACCAATTAATAAAGTAATCTTCATAGACTTCAGAAATTGAAGCCATCTCCTGCTTAACATCGTTAATTTCTGTAGTTGTTAATGACTCATATTTTGCAATTTTACTTCTGATACGAGAAAAACCATCGCCATAAGTATTATTACAGGTTGAATATTGATGGATATAACTCACTTTCATCCATGTTGGATAATGAGATCTTTCACTGCCAGCAGGGAAAAAGCATTTTTTGTCTGGCCGCCAGGAAAACCCTAAATCCGCGGGTATTTCATTAATGATAATATTATTTCTCATCGCAATTTCTGCTACATTCCTAAATATGGTTAGTAGCCCACTGGTCGGAAGCCCATCTCCTGATATAACCGCCCACTTCATTTTCTTCATTATCTATCTCCTAAGGTTAACTGTCTAATTCAATTAATTTCCTGGATAAGATATTAATTAATAGCAAAATAAATAAGCAGCCAATAAATATAGCAATTAATGCGAATCTTAATGATGTTATGTCCGCCAATATACCGAGTATTGGCGGGGTAATCAGTAGACCAATCCTTGATGTCCAGGTGGCAAAGGTGATCCCGTTAGTGGCATTGATATTAGGCAGTTGGCCAATAAATGAAATAACTAATGGAAAGACAACTGAAATTCCCAATCCTATTAATGAGAAACCTAATATTGTGAAAGGGGATGAATAAATAGTTACTACAGTTATTACACCTAATGCAGCGATGATAACGCCACACTTTAATGTGTTCATCTTACCGAACTTGTTGGTGAAATAGTCACCAAAGATACGACCAATAGCCATGCATATTTGACAACCTAAATAGGGCAAGCCGGAAATAGCCGGAGAGGCCTCATAATACTCCTTCATGTAGATTGCACCCCAGATACTGGCTGTTTCCTCTATACCACATGTGAATACAAGTAAAATTAATGCAATAACATATAGTTGGTTCTCTGAATAACTTATTTTTTGCTTATGACTTCCTTGACTAAAAACTTCACCTTGTGGTTTTACGCCTCGAAAAAATATAATGTAAGTCGTTAGCATGGTTAAATTTATACAAAATATGGTCAGGCTAAATTGTGCCATTGAAAGGCCAACACCAATAGCAGTTACGGCGATGACTCCTCCCCAAATTGTGCCAATACTGCCGACACCATGAAACCGATTAATGAGGCTCTGACCTGATGATTTTTGTACATTAATAGCCTGCACATTGATGCAGGTATCTCCCCAAGAGTCAGAAATACCAAATAAAAAAAGTGTTAGAATTATGCCATACCATGATGATGAAAAAGGGACTATTGATATACAAATTATGAGAAATAAAAAAGTTATATTTGTCGCCCAATATAAGCCAATGAAGTTTATAAATCTGTTAGAGAGCAAACCAAAAGTAATCGAACCTGCTGGAATTGCTGAAACCATGATCCCAACCATAGAGTTACTTAGCTCAAAACGCTCTTTTATTTCAGGCAGCCAAGGTACTAAGCTGGCGTATACCGCCCCATGAATAAAAAATAGGAGTGATAATATTATGCTTTTCTTTTTTTGCTGACTTTCAATATTCATTAATTTAATTTCGAATAATGTTATATTCACTATATACAGTTGAAATCAAAACCGAGTATGTTTCGGTAACCTATTTTCATTGAGGGTTCTTTTAGCGTTATCGGCGTGACTTTGTGCCAAATCGTCGAGTTATTATCAATATGGAATAAACCTTCACCCGGTTCTAATGTATGTGACTTAATAAATTCCTGTTTTTCAGCACAGTAGAGTTGACTTGTGCCGCCCTCAATATTGTATTTATCAATAACTAATGCTGATACGATATAGTCGCTTCCATCCTGATGTAAACCTTCAGGGGAATTGCAAACTGAAGGTGTTGAGTCATCAATCTGTAAAGATATTTGATGACAGGTAACTTCAATTTTTGTTGGTTTTTTATGAGGTTCACATTCACACAAAATCTCCACGAAATTTTTAATTAGTGCTTTTAATGTGGGGGAGCGACGGGTTGCCAGTGCCATGGGGGGGAATTTACGGATTAATTGCCTTAGATCTAAGGGATGATCAGCTCGTTGAGTGAAACCGACTAATTCGGGTAATTCAATATTATTTACCACCCATCGTTCATTAATATACTCAGCAATAAATCGGCTTATGCTCCTTTTTCTAAAGGGCTTATAGGCGTAAAAAATATTTTTCGCTTCATCTGTTAGCATTGATATTAAGTTTTGAATGTTTTTCGGTGCTAATTCATCATCAAGGTAGTGCTGTGCCTCTTGTAAAATGATTGCTTTATCATCAAAGTGTAGGTCTATTAATAGTTTTAATTGAGATATTTTTATATCATTTACATCCCAGGTTAATAATTTGAATGGCATCTCTTGCTTGATTGAATCTATATTTATTTCAAATTCATTTGTGTTGAATTTAATTATTTTATATTTTAAGTCCATGGCAAGCATATCCTAGTTAAATAGGGTGTTATTTATATTCTAGATTGGTAAATGTAATCCACTAAAATAGAATGTATTAAATTATATGTCTTTGCTTATATGTTTGGACTGTTTTTTATTTATATTGTTTATATCTCAAAGATCTCTTTTCAGCAAGTATTTATAATTGTATATTTTTTAGAATATTAAGATAATTATGTTTGGCAGATGATATTTTATTTGATGATGCTGGTTCTATTTATAACAGAGGTTAACTGCATGATAAAAATAAGCAAGATTAGAAAGTGAGATGATCTATTTTGCCGATGATTTTCTCCGGCAGAGGAGGTGGGGTTATTTAGCTGAGGGCGACTCACTCCCCTTAAATTGCTGGATATCTATCTGATGGAGTTTAATTTTTCGCCATAATGTGGTGCGGCTTATGCCTAATAAACTCGCCATTTCATTGAGTTGACCTTGGCATACCAGCGCGGCACGAATAATGGCCTGTCTTTCTAATTCTTGCAGTGATAATACTGGCTGAGGTTGTGGCATATCGGGTTCCAATACCAGTTTTTCCCCCAGTAAGTGCTCCGGCAAGTCATTGAGATTAATTCGGTTGTTGTGACAGGCCATGGCTGCCCGCTCAACCACACTTTTCAGTTCTTGATCATTGCCCGGCCATGGGTATTGGCAGAGCTGGCGGATGACACTGTCATCAGGCTGATATTGGCAGTGGAAATGCTGCCCAAGGCTCGCCAGCGTATGCTGGACTAGCAGTGGAATATCCTGTTGGCGCTGGCGCAGGGGGGGAATATGTAACTCAAAAGCCTGCAGGGTGTAAAATAGCTGGCGGCGAAAGCGGCCTTGCTTGACCAGTAGTGGCAGGTCTGCGCCAGTGGCGGTAATAATTCGGACATCTACCGGGATAACACGATTGGAGTTGATCCGCATCACCATGCCGGTTTTGACGATTTGTAGCAGTGCGGACTGCATTTCGGGCGACAGATACTCGACTTGCTCCAGATACAGAGTGCCGCTATTCGCCAGTTCAAACTTGCTGGGCTGGCCGGACTCACCTTCACTGGCATCACTGCCGAGAAACTCGCGCGCCATTAAATTTTGCGGCAATGCCTGACAATTCAGCACGATATAAGGGCCTTCGGCTTGATTGCTGGCATTATGAATCGCCTGCCCCAACTGCTGTTTGCCCACCCCCTCCTCTCCGTGCAGTAAAATCGGGTGATGGCCTTTGGCGGCCTGCTTGCCATAGCGCACTAAACGGCGCATTTCCAGCGACGCGACTGGCATATGATCAAACGTATAACTGGCCCGCCCTAATTGGCTGGAAACCATGCGCCGCAGCAATTCTTGTGGGTGCAACAAGGCAATATAGCCGCAGCGATCGCCATCAGGAATGGGCTTGAGGGTCAACAGCGCCGGAATAAACTGCTGCTGATTTTCAAAGGTCACCTCCACATGGCTGAGGGGGTGACGCTGCAAAATAGCCTGGGTCAGCAGGGCGGGGAGGGTAAGCAGATCTGTGACCGGTTTGCCGAGACTGCTGGTTTCATCAAGCTGCAAAATCGCGGCAGCGCGGTGGTTGAGATAGAGCAGGTAACCGCGCTGATCCCATGCCATGACCCCATCCTCAACCCCATCTAGCAGGGCATTTAGCTCATTCAGATGGCGGTTGGTCTCTGCCAGTAAGGTGTCGGCATGGAGATAATTGCCAATTTCGCGGGCGATCGCCAATGTGAGCGGTAGATCACTGGCGGCGTTATCGGCCAGCAAGCTCCCCAAAACAATGACCGCGCGTTGGCGGCCGCTGTTGTCATACACCGGAGTGGCACAAAAACGCCACGGGTGCAGTGCTTGCTTAAAATGTTGCTGCCCACTGACTTGAATCGGATGCCCTTCAGCTATTGCCAGTGCGGGTGCATTGGTGCCGATTAATCCTTCAGTCCAATAGCTGCCACAATCAATGCCCAACTCTTTTAACTGATTTAGGGTCTGCGGATGGCCGCATTGCCACAGGGTGCAGCCACTTTCATCGAGAATGAATAGTACACAGTGGCGTGACTCCATGTACTCATAAGCATCTTCCAGTGCGGCCTGACCTAACACTAATAAGTCATTTTTGCGCTGACAAATTGATTGAAAGGTGGCCCCGGCCGCACGGTGAGGCGCCCGCCATTGCTCGGTTTGCATCAGTTTTTGGCAGCGCTGCCAGGAGCCAATCAGTGCCGGTGTATCAACCGGCTCAGTGTGGCTCATTCAGCGCCTTAGAACCCGGATGCCGCCAATGGATCTGGCCCGGCAGAATCAGCTGATTTTGCGCCAGTGGTGTTTCGGCAATTAAGGCGGTGATCATTTCAAAGCTATGGCGCGCCAGCCCTTGGCAGTCCTGGGCGATGGTGTCTATTTTCAACGGCAGACAGTCGAACAGATAGTGATCGTCAAAGCTGCAAAGATGAATATCGCTGTCCATGAGTTGATGCTGATTGAGATAGCGCAGCACCCCTTCCAGCAGACCACAGGCCGCAGTAAATACCGCTTTGGGTGGGCGACCTAATTGCGCGCAGAGCTGGGCTATCATCTCATAGCCAGAACTGGGCAGATAATGACCGCTGAGTATCCACTCCGCTCGGCATTCGACCCCGGCGTGTTGCAGCCCTTGCTGAAAACCGGCTAAACGATCGCGGGTCGGCGAGATACGTGGCTGGCCGCCAAGAAAGTAAAATTCATCAGGATGTTGGCGAGCCACATTTTCAACCAATGCGCTCGTGGAGGCCACTGAGTCGGTGATCACTAGCGGCAAATCCGACTCACCAATCAATCGATCCATCTGCACCACCGGCAGGCGGGCATTGATCTTTTGGTATTCGCTATCATTAAGCTGGCTAGAGGCGACAATCAGGCCATCCACTTGACGTTGTACCAGACTGTTCACCGCCATCATCTCCTGAGCGGGATTCTCATCGCTACAGGCGATCAGCAGCTGTAAACCGGCCTCGCGGCAGAGCATCTCCAATTCACGGGAGATCAGAGCAAAGCCGTGGTTGGTCATCTCTGGCACCACCAGCCCGATGGTGTGGCTGCGGGTTGACCGCAGCGAACGGGCATGGAAGCTCGGCTGGTAGTGATGCTCACTGGCGAGGGCAATGATACGATCCCGCGTCTCATCCGAAACACGATACTCCTTGCTGCGCCCATTGAGCACCAGACTGGTGGTCGATTTCGACACACCCGCCAGCTTGGCAATATCATTGATGGTGATGCGTTTCTTGTTTTTTAACAGGTTATCGTTTTTCACTGAGTGAATCTGTCGCCTTGAAAGATAACTCATTCTAACATGGGCGAAGACAACAACCAGTGCCGCAGACACAGTTCGGCATTTCCGTTGAAGATAGCCATCGGTTCTTCTGTCGGGAAGTAGCATGAGGTCATGACCGCCTCCCCCTGATTGATAAAGATCTCGATGCTGCAACGATCGCAAAGCAGCTGTAACTGCTGCAACTGACCGCGCCAGTAGCGGAACTCTGGCAATCCGCTGCGCAGATTATGGCGGCTCAGGGTGATGCGTTCACCATCCCAGGTCAGCATCAGGGCATTGCCCAATTCGAGGACAAATGGCGCACTGATGTCGACGATGATCTCAGCGCTACTGATAGGCAGTGCCGGTGCATCCTGCGCGCGGCCTTGCCACTGGTGATGCTCGCCGCGTAGGGCCGTTAATTCGCGCGCGGGCTGCTGAATCAATTTATCGCCGTTCAAACTCAACTCGCGCGGGCAGGTCATGATATGAATCCAGCCATAAGCGGTAGTCGGCTGGAACAGCTCATCTTCATCAGGCATCCCCATCCAGCCGAAAAGCAGGCGGCGACCATCTGCGGCCAGTGTGGTCTGTGGCGCGTAGAATTCAAAACCAGCATCCATTTCACGGAAATCCTGATGGCCAAGCACAGCATTGGCATAATCCAATTTGCCCAGCAAATAGCCCGCCTGGAAGGTATTACGATAACGTTCAGCTTCGGCGGGTATCCCTTGCGGGCAGAACATCAAGATATCCTGCGCCCCCAAGGTGAACAGGTCTGGGCACTCCCACATATAGCCGAATGGCCCCAAACCACCCAGCCCGGAACCGGCGATCTCACCCAAATTTTGCCATTCATGCAGATCAGCGGAGCGCCACAGCAGGACTTTACCTTGCAGTTGCTTATCCTGCGCGCCCAGAACCATGTACCACTGGCCGTTGTGCTGCCACACTTTTGGATCGCGCACATGGCCGGTATAGCCCGCAGGTAGCGGGAGCACTGGCCCCAGTTTGTCGAATTCGCCCTGTGCATTCTCCTGCGCCAGACATTGGAAAGCGGTGCGGGAGCCATCGGGATACTTCACATTACCGGTGTAAATTAGGGTGATAAGGTCATCAACGATCACTGCCGAGCCAGAGTAGCAGCCGTGACTTTCGTACTCCTCACTAGGAACTAACGCCACCGGTTGATGCTCCCAATGAACCAGATCAGGGCTGCGCCAGTGGCCCCAAAACTTGTTGCCGTGGCGGCAATCTAATGGATTCCACTGATAGAACAGATGATAATAACCAGCGTGATAAATGAATCCATTGGGATCATTCAGCAATCCGACACTGGGGGCCAGATGCCAGCCGGGGCGGTGCGGGTCTTGCGATGCGCGACACTGACCGCGCATCACTGCCAGCGTAAGCTGTTTGAGTAAACTGGCTTCTTGCATTATTCGCTGTCCGTTTTGTATTTAAGTAGCAGAGAAATAATAAATGCCGCACCAAAGGCAATCACCAATCCAATCAGATAGTTAATGATTGAGTTGCCCTGCACGATGGCGATGCCGGGAATACCGGTTAAGCCCACCGCACTCATATTGACATGGTTGGCCACCACCCATGCACCACCTAAAGCACCGCCGGCCAGTGCCGCCAGGAAGGGTTTGATAAAGCGCAGGTTAATCCCGAAAATTGCCGCTTCGGTAATCCCCAACATGGCAGAAAAAGCGGATGGAATAGCAATGGCCTTAATTTTGGCATCACGGGTTTTAAAGTAAACCGCCAAGCAGGCTCCCCCTTGTGCGACGTTCGCCATTGACCAAATCGGCAGCAGGAAGTTAACGCCGATATTGGGATTACCCAACAAGCCCGCTTCGATAGCATGGAAACTATGGTGGATACCGGTTATCACAATCACTGAATATAGCCCGCCAAACAGCAATCCGGCTAGCCAACCGGCATGGGTAATCAGGGTGCTGAGCACCAGCGAGATCCCATCACCCAGTACGCGTCCGGCAGGGCCGATAAACAGCAGCGCGACAAAACCGGTAATAATGACCGTCAGGAATGGCGTGAGGATCAAATCCAGCGCATCTGGGATCACTTTGCGCAGGCGCTTTTCCAGTAGGCTCATAAACCACACGGCCAGTAGCACCGGGAACACCGTGCCCTGATAGCCAATCATCGCCACCTCCATACCAAAGAAATTCATAGTATGGAAACCACCTGCAACGCCCCAGGCATTGGTCAGCGCCGGATGCGTTAGAATGCCGCCTAACGTCGCCCCCAAATAGGGGTTACCGCCAAACTCTTTAGCCGCGGTGAAACCAATCAAAATCGGCAAAATAATAAACGCGGCGGAGCTGAACATATCCAGCATGATAAAGAGTGCGCTATTGGCATCAGCCCAGCCATAGGTTTTCACCATGCCGAGTAGGCCCATTAGCAGACCAGAGGCGACAATTGCGGGGATGATTGGGACAAAAATGTTGGATAACAAACGCGCAATGCGCTGGAATGGATTCAGTTTGCGGGCCGCGGCATCGGCGGCTTCTGATTTACTGGATTCGTTGATCCCCGCGACTTGGATAAACTCGGCATAGACTTTATTGACCAGCCCAGTACCGAAAATGACCTGCAATTGCCCGGCATTACTGAAGCAGCCTTTAACGCCATCGAGTTTTTCCACCGCCGATTTCTGCACCAGTGAGTCATCTGCCAGCACCAAACGCAGGCGAGTAGCACAGTGCGCAGCACTGACAATATTCTCTTTACCGCCAAGCAACGGGAGCAGAGCCTTTACGGTCTCATTAATATTCATTATATCCCTCGCATATTCATTCCGCTTTCTACCTGTCGTAGGCGGATTGTTGTCAAATAAGTTTCCCGCTGTGGCGGCCTATCCCCTGTCACAGCGGGGGAGGATCAGAACCAGGTTTCCATTTGGATACCAAAGTTCCATTGACCGCCGGCAGCAAAATCATTTTTACCGAAAGCATCATCCTTGGCGTAATTATCCAGATCTTGGCTCCAATCCATGTAGGTGGCGAAGAGGCGTATTTCCGGGCGGCTGAAGAAGTTACTGATATCACCCGCTTTAAAGGTCGGAGCAAAGGTCAGCTTATAGAAGCCCCCGCTCACTTTGTGGTAATCCTTGTAGCCTTGCGGCTCCAGATTCATGTACTGATAGCTGCCCTCATAGGCCAGCGCAAAGTTCTCAGTGATCTCCTGAATCAGACGGGCATTAAAGGTAACCCACTGATATTTATCACCATCAACATAACGATCTTGACTCTGCTGCGCCATGAGGACGGGAGCCAGACTCCAATCCTTGCTCAGTGCGGTAGTCCCATAGGTGGCTAAACGCCAGGTCTCTGCGCCATGGGTCAAATTACCATCGGCACCAATAGATTTAACTTCAGCCCCTAAGCCATGCCCATATAACAGCGCGGTTTTTGATGTCCCAGCGCGCAGCCCATAGAAGCTGTCGCCATGGTAAGCCAACATGCTATGGATACCTTTATCCGCCGCATGGGTATTGACGATTTCACCACGATTTTCGCGCGCCTCATTATCTTTGGCCCGCAAGCCACTCACCATCCACTGGAAGCGGTCGCTGTCATTATTGATAGAGAAATAGTTATTAGCGGTGAAAATGTAGCTCTGAATATCGCTATTAACATTCTCAATCTCGCCATAATTGCGGCCATATAACGAGAAATTGCTCTTCAGACTCTCGCTCCACTTGATGTCATAAATGCCGCCACCAGTACCGGCGAGGAATACCACGTCGGAATCCAGCCAGTGGATATCGAAATTATCGCGATCGAAACGTTTACCGGCCCACAAGGTACTCTCTTTGAAAATACCATTGAAGGTCGGCAGGGTGCCCAGCTCAACAAACGCCTGACGCACATTGAGGTCACTGCTGTCGGCGGTCCAGTCGTTATAGCTGCGTTGACCATCGGCCAGCATCACTTTGTAGCGGGTGGTCGCCCCGTTATCAAGTTTCTGTTTTTTCTCCAGATTCACCTCAACATAGGTATCTGGCTCATTGCCTAAACGGCCAATCGCGCCGCCAGTGCTACCGGCCGGTGAAACATATGGGCCACCTTGGGTGCCAGTACCAGATGAGTTCATCAGCAGCCCGGAACGGGCATAACCATGGAACTCAAAACCATTGTCACTGGATGTTTTGCTCTCTAATTTCTCGGTACGTTTTGCGACCTGAGCACTATTTTCTTCTGCTTGAAGTGTGCGAACTTCCAATTTTTGTGCTTGTTTTTCTGCCAGTTCGGCGCGAGTTTCTGCATTTTTCGCCCGTTGCTCTGCTTGCTGCAATCGCTGCTCTAATGCATTGAGGCGCGCTTCGATATCACTCTTTGGGGCGGCTGAGGCGGTAATCGCTGCACAGGAAAGGATAAGTCCTATTGATACAGCAAGATAGCTTGGTTTCATCATCATTTTTATATCACTCGGTATGTGATTGATTGTATTTATGCTAAACAGCTAAACCGGTTTTTCATGGCTAACATAAGGAGGATCCTCGTGGATTAGCAAAATATTTTGCTAACCCGGTTCAGCTATTGTGATCTGCGCTGCAAATTGAGTGATATGGCAGAGGGGGCGGGAATCGAGAGAGCAAGCAATAGGCGTCTGGCGAGATTGCTGTGCTGGGGTGTTTAGCAAAAAAACGTGTCAAATGAGTAAGGAGACCGGATACCGGGGCCAGGAGTATCCGGATGTCGCGAAGCAGTTAGTTATTCCGTTGTAGAAATTGCGCCAGTTGTTGCGCATCAGGCAGGGCGGTCATGGCCCCTTTGGCGCTGGTGGCTAACGCACCACAGGCTTGCGCCTTCTCTATCGCCGCCGTGAGATCTTGGCTCCAGTGCCAATCTGGGTGTTGTGCCAAAGCGGCGAGCAGCCCAGCCACAAAAGCATCCCCCGCGCCGGTGGTATCTATCGGGGTAATTTTGTGGCTGGGATATTTTTTCAGGCCACGGCGGTTATGCACCCAAACGCCCTCAGCCCCTAGAGTCACCAGCAGCAATTTGCAGGTGTAGTCAGCCATCACCTGCGCCATGGCTGTGGCGATATCTGGCTGTGGGCAGATAAAGTTCAGCTCTTCCAGCGATAATTTGACCACATCGGCCAGCTGCAATGCCTGTTGCAGGCAGGGGAGTAACTCTTGTGGTGCGCGCCAAATATCGGCACGAATATTGGGATCAAAACTGACCCATCCACCATCAGCTTTCATGCGCCGCATAGCCTCAAATGCTGTGCTGCGGCTGGGTTCCTGGCTCAAAGCAATAGAGCACAAATGTAGCCACTGATTAGGCTTGAATTCAGGTAAATCAGCGACTTGGAGAAATAAATCCGCGCTCGGTGTCACCATGAATGTAAAGGTACGCTCGCCGTGTTGATCCAAATCCACCACCACTGTTGAAGTATGGTGCGCTGGATCCAAAATCATGGCACGGGTATCGACACTCTCTTGCTGCAATACCTGCTGCATAAAGCGACCAAAGCTGTCTTGCCCCACTCGGCCAATAAAAGCGCTTTTGCCGCCTAATCTGGCAATGCCGACGGCCACATTTGCGGGTGCCCCACCAGGGCACTTAAGGTAACTATTTGAATTTTCTGGGACTAAATCAATTACCGCATCGCCCAAAACCCAAATGGTGTTTTCCATGATAAACCCCTATTCTCTTCCATCCTATTTGCTGCTAAAAGTAGAAGAATCGGTTTAGCAAAGCAACAAAATAATCATTTAGGGTAGGAAACCGCAGATAGCAGCATGAAAAAATAATTAATCGCGACACTGAAGACAATGATTCAATTTATGAAAAGATATGGATTATCATGAGCGTTCAACTTTATCCAAGGACATTTCATGCCCGGTCTACTATCAGCAGCTTGCTACTATTCGTCGCTCAATTTTTAACGCTAACGGCATCATTCTCTATTTTGGCCGCACCAATTGTGGTGACAGATATTGTCGGCCGTCTGGCTAAGTCCGGCATGTTAATCATTTGTCGGGCTTATGCTTTTCCCCGCCTGCTGTGCTCTCTTTTCCTGAACTATCGCGCCTTTATTTAAATGATAATCATTATTGCACTCTATTCCAGAGGATGAATTTTATTCAACTCCTGACCCGGAAGGAGTAGGGGCATTATCTGGGTGGTAGGGTGGTATTGGTGTGGGATTAATAGATTCGCCATCATTCAAGAACTCATTATGTGCATTTGGAGATTGGAATGATTCGCTTAAATAGATGTTTTCTACCAAAGGATGAGCCAATAATTTATTTTTGTATATGGGATGGCACGGCTTAATAACATAAAGAGAGTGAAAAATAATAGCGCAGTATTAAGCTCAACCACGGGCTGAGAAAATAATAGTCGAGTGCTGTGCTCTACCATTTTATCAGGGTGAAGACTCCACATTTGACAATTTTTCTCCAGCAAAAGCGACCTTATTGCGACCATCTTTTTTAGCCCGATAGAGCGCCTCATCTGCTGCTTTGAGTGAGGATGCCAAATCGTAGGCTTGCAGCGGGGATATACCCGCGCTCAGTGTTACGGTTGTTGATACTTTATGATTGAAAACATGTGGGATATCAAGACCTAACACCCTCTGGCGCACCCGCTCAGCCAATTGGCTGGCATACTCTTCACTCACATGTGTCAGTAAAACCAAAAACTCCTCGCCACCATAACGCACTACGATATCCCGTGAACGCACGGCATCACGGATCGCCGCAGCAACCCGCACCAGCGCTTGATCGCCCATGGTGTGTCCATAGTTATCGTTATAGGCCTTAAAATGGTCGATATCGAGCAGTAACACATAATGATTACCTGGAGACTGTGCCAGCAGTGTCTCAAGTTTGTTCTCCAGACCACGGCGATTATACAAACTGGTTAAGGGATCTATCATGCTTAAATCACTGAATTTTTCTCTTTCATTATAAAGATGTGCGACTAGTTTTCGGGTAAAATCATCGCTGCGCCGCGACATTAAATGATGCAAAGAGAAGCCAATCAGAGGCAGCATAAGAGTGAATGTTATGCGGAAGATATTTTGAAAATCATCCAGGAAAATAACGGTTAATGCAGCTGGCGCAGTGTGCAGGCAAAAAGCGATAAAGTTATCAGACAGCGCAATGGTGCTGATAAAGAAAATGGTAAACAGGCTAAGCAATAAGTAGTTATTTTCATTAGTGCCTAGATATTCGTATTTTAGAATGATTTGCCAGGCCCATAACACGCCCATGATGATTGAAAATAAATTCAGTTTATCCGCATATTTCCTCGAAATAAAAATTAAATAAGCGGCGGAACCTAGGCTGATAACTGCGATCATAACAATCGGCAATGTCACCGCAGGTGTTTTTGGTGACGGTAATATCATACTAAAAATAGCTGACGACGCATTAAGAAATAGAAAAAGCAGTAAAGAGAGCCGATGCTTACTTTTCAGAAGCTGATCGTAGGAGTGGCTATTCATATTCAATTCACTCTGCATAATGTCGTGCTGTCAGTAGACAAATAAACAATATCCTCATGAAGCCATATTATTCAGGCATCACGATAAATAGTTTTTCTAAGTAATTATTTTTGTTTGAAGCGTTTAATATCGTTTTAGGAATTTTCTTAAGTAAAATTACCATTTTTGTTTCCACCTGTCATCATGATGTTTCTTCGCTGATGCCAGCATCGTGCTAGCCCATGGCAACTTCATGATGCAGACTGGCAAAGAGTGATATATGATATTAGTTATCATTATCACTTGGGTGGGGCGTTACTATGATTTCAGCCAGATTAGCCGCTTACCGTTCGTGGGGGATTGGTGGATTATTGAGCCGTGGCATGTCCAGTGGTTGGGGAATACTGCTCCCTTTTGCGTTGCTGCCGCTGCTGGAGTGGGCCGATATCACCGTCGGTCAGTTGCGAATAGTGATAGTACTCGCGATGCTGGCAACCATTAGTATGCTATATCACACTCGGCTGCGGCATTTTCTGTTGCTACCATCTTGTTTGGCGTTGTTGGGGGGGATGGTTGCAGTATTGATGCACAGTGGCATCCGCGAGCTATTTTTTTGAATAAAAGAAAAAGTAAGGGGAGAACAAACAGATAACAATTGGCGGAGATATGAAGCGGAAGAAGATTGAAATCATTGTGGTGCGAAGGGAGGGACTTGAACCCTCACGTCCGTAAGAACACTAACACCTGAAGCTAGCGCGTCTACCAATTCCGCCACCATCGCCCAAATGATCTCTTACTGCTTATCAGCTAATTTGCGTAGCATGATATTTTTTAGATTTATATCACCAGCTTGGTGCGAAGGGAGGGACTTGAACCCTCACGTCCGTAAGAACACTAACACCTGAAGCTAGCGCGTCTACCAATTCCGCCACCATCGCATGTGCTGTGCAATATAAATCTGTACTGCTGGTTGTATAAAAATAATGTTTGGTGCGAAGGGAGGGACTTGAACCCTCACGTCCGTAAGAACACTAACACCTGAAGCTAGCGCGTCTACCAATTCCGCCACCATCGCGTACCGGAAACATGACTTTTTGATGCAACCACGGAGGCGAATTCTAGAGATTTTCACGTTCAGGTCAATACTTATTTCCCCTAAGCGGGACGTTTGCTGTAAAAAGCATCATATGTTGTTCAATTGATTTGATTTTTGAGGTATTTTTCGTTTTATCTGCTGAACAACATCTTTCACCGCACCCCGCTCGGCGGTGGCGGGTAATGGGCAAATAGCGCGATCAGCCAGTCAATCAGCACTCTGACTCTGGGGGCGAGAAATCGCCCTGGTGGAAACATAATAAACAGCGGCATGGCGGGCGGCGGGCTGTGGGGTAACACCTCAATCAGCTGCCCTTGCGCTAATTGACTCTGGATACCCTGGGTTGGCGCTTGAATTAACCCCAAGCCCGCCACCCCTGCGGCAATATAGGCATCCGCGCCATTAACACTCAAAATACTGGGCAACTCCCGCGTTTCAACCCGCCCTTGATAAGTAAATTCCAAAGGATAATCACGGTGAGTCAGCTGTGAAAAATAGCCCACCGCTTGATGCCCCGCCAAATTGTCCAGTGATGTTGGCACGCCATATTTCGCCAGATAAGCCGGTGATGCGCAGGTAATCTGTGGTTGCTGGCCAATATTGCGCACGGCTAATTGTTCGTCGTGGGGCAACCAGGCGCGCAACACGCAATCCACCCCTTCGCGCATCAGATCAATAGTGCTGTCATTGGCGCCAAGAATGAGTGTGATATGGGGATAGCGCTGATAAAAGTCACTGAGTGCCGGGATCACGACATTGCGGGCCAGCGAGTGGGGCATATCGATGCGCACTTTCCCCTCGGGCTGCAGCCGTTGGTGGCTAAAGAGTGAGTCCGCTTCTTCAAACGCCGACAGTAATTGCAGGCAGCGCTGGTAGTAGAGCGTGCCTTCGGCGGTGATATTCACCTGGCGGGTGGTGCGCACCAGTAAACGCACACCTAGCCGCTGCTCCAGCCGTTTTAAGGTGTGGCTGACCGTCGCACGTGGCAATTGCAGTTTTTCTGCCGCACGGCTGAAACTGCCCAACTCAACAATACGGACAAAAATCCGCATGGCTTGAATTTGATCCATGATTACATCCGCCTATTGTTGGTGTTTTTTGAACAGTGGTGAGCAGTTTGCATTATTTATCTTTCCTCACGAAACAACCACACTTTCTTCCGACATCACTAATGGGGAGTATCACAATGCAACAACGTCAATTAGGTTTGAATGGTCCGCAAGTCTCGGCACTGGGCCTTGGCTGCATGGGAATGAGTGATTTTTACTCCACCAATCAAGACCACAACGAGTCCATTGCAACCCTCCATCGGGCGCTGGAGCTGGGGGTGACGATGCTCGATACCGCAGATATGTATGGCCCCTTTACCAATGAAGAGTTGGTGGGTCGGGCGATTAAGGGCAAGCGAGATCAAGTCTTTTTAGCCACCAAATTTGGTATTGTACGTGATCCGGCAAATCCGGCGGTACGTGGCGTCAGCAGCCGCCCTGACTACATTCGTCAGTCGGTCGATGGCAGCTTGAAGCGGCTGGGTGTCGAGGTGATTGACCTCTATTACCAGCATCGTGGTGATCCCACAGTGCCAGTTGAAGAGGTGATTGGCACGCTGGCTGATCTGGTCACCGCGGGTAAAATCCGTTATATCGGTCTGAGCGAGGTTTCGGCGGCTACCCTGGAGATAGCCCATCAGGTGCATCCGATTACTGCGGTGCAGAGTGAATACTCACTGTGGACGCGAGATGCAGAGAGTTCTGTGTTGGCGACCTGCGAACGATTAGGTGTTGGGTTTGTCGCCTATAGCCCACTAGGGCGCGGTTTCTTGACTGGCGCGATTCGTAGCCCAGACGATTTGGCTGCCGATGACTTTCGCCGCCATAACCCGCGTTTTCAGGGCGATAATTTTGCACTGAATCTGGCGCTGGCCGATAGCGTGATAAAAATGGCGCAAGATAAAGGGGTTAAACCGTCGCAACTGGCATTGGCGTGGGTATTGGCGCAGGGGAAACACATTGTGCCGATCCCTGGCACCAAACGTCGCAGCTATTTGGAAGAGAATTTGGCGGCATTAGAGGTGGTACTCAGCCCGCAAGAGTTGGCAGCGCTGGATGCGGTGTTCCCGTTCCATGCCGCAGCAGGTGAACGCTACGGCGCGGAAGGGATGGCCCATCTTAACGCCTGATCTTAACGTTTTTTCTTAGCGTCTCGTGGCGCGCGCCCGACGGTTGCCTGATACACTTTAAAACGGCCATTCTGCGCCAGTACTTCATGGCTGCCAAATGCGGCATCCAGCAGGGCAGGATAAGGCAAGAAGGAGTTCGCCACGATACGCAATTTACCGCCGACATGCAGATGCGCGGTCGCACCACGGATCAGCATTTCAGCCGCTGTTAGGCTAGTTTGAATCCCATCATGGAAAGGTGGGTTCGAAATAATCATCTCGAAACGGCCTTTGATGTCGGAATAGACATTGCTGGCAATCACTTGCGCATCAATATTATTCGCCGCCAGTGTCGCCCGGCTGGCTTTGATAGCTGCCGCAGAGACATCACTCAGGGTCCATTTGATTTTTGGCGATTGTTGCGCCAAAACCGAGGCCAGGACACCGGCACCACAACCGACATCCAGCACGCTACCTTTAAATGGCTCGCTGAATGTGGAGAGCAACAGATGGCTGCCTGAATCCAGCGAATCACGGCTGAACACACCCGGCAAGGTTTTCACTGTCACATCGCCCACCTGATAACTCTCCCACCAGTCATCGGCATCAAATTCTGGCTGTTTATCCAGGCGGCCATGGTACAAGCCACAACGGCGAGCACTGTCTATCTTGGTCAACTGTGCGAAATCAGCGAGCATCTCTTCTGCGCTGCGCACGCCGCTGCGGTTTTCACCCACCACAAAAATATCGGTGCCGACCGGCAATAAGGAGAGCAGATTCGCCAATTGGAATTGGGCTTCTTGTTTGCTTTTTGGCCAGTAATAGACCAGCGTGTCGCAGGTCGCGACGATTTCAGGTGTCGCCAAAAGCCCGAATTGCACACTCTCTTCCAGCGTATTGCTCAGTAATTGCCAGTGGTGATATTGATTGGAGTGAACCCGTACCCCGGCGGCATCAAACTGCGCTGGCAGCGCATCTTGCAAGTCACCGGCAAACAACACGTGGCGGGCTATAAATTCATCACTATGGCGCAGTATCACTTCACTGGCTGGGGTTAATGCTGACATCAGTCTTTGGCTCCTCAATAATATAATCGGGGATTATAGAGGTTTGTTGGCTCAACCTCTATTTTTGTATTTTTTAGACAAAATAGAGGTGATGCTATCGCGACAAATTGTTGCATTTTGCGCTCTTGTGCCACATTATTGCGGAGTGTGTAATCTGTACATTAAAGAGTGCGTTTTACACGACAAAAAGTGCAGCTACGCACGTTAAAAATTGCGCAAAAAGGAGTAAAACTATGGCAATCAGTATTCGTCTGGATGAGGATTTTGTCACTGACGTTAAAATTCACGCCGAAGCATCAAGTCGCAGCGTGCCAAAGCAGATCGAGCACTGGGCAAAAATTGGTCGTATCGCTGAGGATAACCCTGATCTGCCCTACAGCTTTATTCTGGAAACCTTACTGGCGAAGAGCGAAATCGAGAATAAGAAGGTGTCACGTTATGTCAGAAGAACCAAGCGGTCGGAAGATTGATGTTTATGAAAGTAGCCGCTTCGCAAAAGCGCTGAGTAGGCTCTCTGAACAACAACTTATTGTGGTTGAAGATCACATTGAGCTCATTATTACCAGCCCAGAAATAGGTGAATTAAAGAAAGGTGACCTGAGCTATCTTCGGGTGCATAAGTTTCAGCTCAATAATCAACTGACGCTGCTGGGCTACAGTTGGATCGAGCAGAAAATTGAATTGTATCTTTTGAGCCTCAGTTCCCATGAAAATTTCTATCAGGAGCAAAAGCGCCTACGTAAAGCGGATCTGAAACTGATTAGCTAACTATATTTATCACCAATATGCCATCCGCTGAGCCTGATAAGTAGAGGTTTGTTGGCGCATGTTCGATGGGTTTGCTAGCATAGCGTCGAAATAGGGGTCGCTCTGACAGGAAATGGCATGGCATCGAGACGAGACTTGCTGTTACAACAGCTTGGCATTACGCAGTGGACATTGCGCCGCCCAGCGGTCTTGCAGGGTGAAATTGCAGTGCGCTTACCCGAAGATACCCGCCTGCTGATCGTGGCAGATACGCTCCCTGAAGATGATGATCCGCTGTTGTGCGATGTATTGCGCAGCTTAGGGCTTACTCCTCGTCAGGCCTATGGGCTGACACCGGATCAGGTAGCCATGTTACCAGCGGATACGCAGTGCAACAGTTGGCGGCTGGGCATCAGTGAACCACTAGCGGTCGCGGGTGCACAGTTACACAGCCCGGCATTGGCCGGCCTTTATCAAGACGCGAGCGCGAAGCGCGCACTTTGGCAGCAGATTTGTCACCATGAAGCAGATTTCTATCCTGACGCCAGCCGATCTGGCCACAGCGTACCAAATTGAGCAAGCCAGCCACGCTTTCCCGTGGACGGAAAAAACCTTAGCCAGCAATCAGGGTGAGCGCTACCTCAATTTTAAGTTGAGTGTCGACCAGAACATGGTTGGTTTCGCCATTACCCAAATCGTATTGGATGAAGCAACGCTGTTTAATATCGCCATTGATCCACAGTATCAGCGTCAGGGCTATGGACGCCTGCTGCTTGAACACCTGATTACCCAGTTGGAAACACGGGGTATTGTCACACTCTGGCTTGAAGTTCGGGCCTCAAACGCCGGCGCTATTGCCCTGTATGAGAGTCTCGGTTTTAACGAGGTCTCGGTGCGCCGCAACTACTACCCGAGTGCTGATGGGCGTGAAGATGCCATTATGATGGCGTTACCCATGGGATAGCACTGTTTTTGCCGATGGTTTGTCTTGAATAACCGCTGGTTTGTCTTGAATAAATTGTCTATCTCGCATAAATCAGGGAAAATACCGCGCTATAACCACTTATACCCCAAGTGACGGGTGTTGCCGCTGAATAGGCAGCAACGTCAAATAAGCGGGGTATAGCGCCATAATTCAATGCCTTGCTTTGCCTGACTGGCACATCAATAGGATGTGCGGCCCAGAGCAGGGCGGCCTAAAAGTAGAAATTTCAAACTATGTCTCCAAGTGAATATGCACTGGAAGTGGCGAAACGACGTACTTTCGCCATCATTTCCCACCCCGATGCCGGTAAAACTACCATTACCGAAAAAGTGTTGCTGTTTGGACACGCAATCCAGACCGCCGGTACGGTAAAAGGCCGTGGCTCAAGTCATCATGCCAAATCTGACTGGATGGAGATGGAAAAGCAGCGCGGTATCTCCATCACCACCTCGGTGATGCAGTTCCCGTACGGCGGTTGCCTGGTTAACTTGCTCGACACCCCAGGGCATGAAGACTTCTCTGAAGATACTTATCGTACTCTGACCGCGGTCGACTGCTGCTTGATGGTGATCGATGCGGCTAAAGGGGTTGAAGACCGCACGCGCAAACTGATGGAGGTCACTCGTCTGCGTGATACGCCGATCCTGACCTTTATGAACAAATTGGACCGCGAGATCCGTGATCCGATGGAAGTGCTGGATGAAGTGGAGCGTGAGCTGAAAATTGCTTGTGCGCCAATCACCTGGCCGATTAGCTGTGGTAAGTCGTTTAAAGGGGTTTACCACCTCTATAAAAATGAAACTTACCTGTATCAGACCGGCAAAGGCCACACCATTCAGGAAGTGCGCACTATTAAAGGGCTAAATAACCCGGATCTGGATGTTGCGGTGGGCGAAGATATCGCCAGGCAGTTCCGTCAGGAGCTGGAGCTGGTGCAGGGCGCTTCCCATGAGTTTGATCATGAAGCTTTCCTGTCGGGGGACTTAACGCCGGTCTTCTTTGGTACTGCGCTGGGTAACTTTGGTGTCGACCATATGCTGGATGGTTTGGTGGAGTGGGCGCCAGCCCCGATGCCACGTAAAACCGACACACGGGTCGTGGTTGCGGCTGAAGAGAAATTCACCGGTTTTGTATTCAAGATTCAGGCCAATATGGACCCGAAACACCGTGACCGCGTTGCTTTTATGCGTGTAGTTTCAGGCCGTTACGAGAAAGGCATGAAACTGCGTCAGGTGCGCACCAAGAAAGATGTGGTGATTTCCGATGCGCTGACCTTTATGGCCGGTGACCGCTCGCATATTGAAGAAGCCTATGCTGGCGACATTATCGGCCTGCATAACCATGGCACGATTCAAATCGGCGATACCTTCACCCAAGGTGAAGATATGAAGTTCACCGGTATTCCGAACTTCGCCCCTGAACTGTTCCGCCGCATTCGTCTGCGCGACCCATTGAAGCAAAAGCAGCTACTGAAAGGTTTGGTTCAGCTGTCAGAAGAGGGCGCGGTGCAGGTGTTCCGCCCATTGACCAACAACGATTTGATTGTCGGCGCGGTCGGTATTCTGCAGTTTGAAGTGGTCTCATCACGGCTGAAAAGCGAATATAACGTGGAAGCGGTATATGAATCCGTTAACGTCTCAACTGCCCGTTGGGTTGAGTGTGACGACGTGAAGAAATTCGAAGAGTTTAAACGTAAGAATGAAGTTAACCTGGCATTGGATGGTGGTGATAATTTGAGCTATATCGCGCCAACCATGGTCAATCTTAATATTACGCAAGAGCGTTACCCAGAAGTCCGTTTCCGTAAAACTCGCGAGCATTAATCCCGCCGCAAGCCGCACGCTATCGGGGTACAGCGTACCCCGATTCATTAAACTCCCTCATGAACTCATCCCTAAGATAACTCTGACTTAATCATAAAAATCTGCCTTTAGGCCGATTCCGACTCTATTTCTCCTCAAATGCTCTATCTTTATAACTACGCACAGGATTGAGTCGCATTTACTTTGGGGCGACTAACCTGTAGTAATCGTAAAGTATTCATCAAATGGCTACCCCTCTGCGGTGGCATAAGAATCCGCAAATTGGGGCGTTATAGCCAGTTTGGGGTTCAAAACAATAAAAGGAAGAAATCGATGAAAAACACAAAATTTGCCCGTTCAGTGATGGCTGTTGTTTTAGGTACTGCGCTTATCAGCGGTAGTGTGCTGGCCGAAGACACTATGCTCAATAAAGCCTCCAACGCTGTGGACAGGACCGGTGCCAAAATCGATAGCTCCATGAAGAAAGTGGATAATTACATGGGGGATAGCGCAGCAACGGCAAAAGTGAAAAGCGCGTTGCTGGAGGAGAAATCCCTCAAAAGTACTGATATTTCAGTTGAAACCAACCATGGCGTCGTGACGCTGAGTGGCTTCGTTACTTCTCAGGCAGAAGCTGAAACTGCCGTTGAAATTGCCGCAAACGTTGAAGGTGTAAAATCCGTTAGCGATAAGCTGCATGTGAAAGATCAGAAAACACAATCGGTTAGTGAATATGCTGGCGATGCTGCGACAACCAGCTCCATCAAGGCCAAATTACTGGCTGATGACATTGTCCCGTCACGTAAAATAAAAGTTGAAACCACCGAGGGTGTGGTGCAGTTGTCCGGTACTGTTGAGAATAAAGCTCAGTCCGAACGTGCTGAAAGTATCGCCAAAGCGGTAGATGGCGTGAAAAGTGTCAAAAATGATCTGAGCATCAAGCCTTAATTGTTATCCGACTGACGGGTGTTTCGTGGGTTATTGATTAGCCCACGGAATATTAATTAAAACGGTAAGGAGAAGCTTATGTTTCGCTGGGGCATCATATTTCTGATTATTGCATTAATCGCTGCGGCATTAGGTTTTGGTGGGCTGGCGGGCACTGCAGCCTGGGCGGCGAAAGTCGTCTTCGTCGTCGGTATTGTGCTATTTCTCATCAGTTTGTTTACAGGACGTAAGCGCCTTTAGTATGGCGAGAGGGTTACAGCAAAGGTGAAGAAGGGGTATCCTCGACACCTGTTGTAGCCGAATTAAGGATGGATGGTGGGATACAGAATACCTATCACGCTCGGAAATATTGAGCCACTCGCCTATAAACCATATCAACCCGGTAAAATGGCGTTGGTGTGTGAGGGGGGCGGGCAGCGGGGAATTTTTACAGCCGGTGTGCTGGATGAGTTCCAGCGCGCCCGCTTTAACCCTTTTGATCTGATGATCGGCACATCCGCTGGCGCACAAAACCTCTCCGCTTTTATTTGCGGCCAACCCGGCTATGCCCGTCGCGTCATTACCCGTTACACCACAACCGCTAATTTCTTCAATCCATTACGTTTTGTCCGTGGTGGGCACTTAATTGATCTCGATTGGCTGGTGGATATCACTTCACAGCAACTGCCGCTGGCACTCGATCACGCCGAACAGCACCTGATTAATGGGCGCGAATTCTTAATGTGCGCCTGCCGTAGTGATGATTTCGAGCCAACCTATATCGCTCCCACCCGTGAAAGCTGGCTACCGGCGCTTAAAGCCTCCAGTGCCATTCCCGGTTTTTATCGTCAAGGCGTTGATTTGGATGGGATAAGTTATCAGGATGGCGGCATCAGTGATGCAATTCCGGTTGAAGAGGCCTATCGCCGTGGCGCGGATACTATCGTGGTTATCCGTACTGTTCCTTCGCAGGCTTACTGTACCCCGCAATGGATGAAGCGGATGGAGCACCTGCTGAGTGAGAGCAGTTTGCAGCAGCTGGTGCGGATCATGCAACAGCATGAACAGAGCTATCATCGCATTCAGCAATTCATTGAAAAGCCGCCGGGTGACCTGCGGATTTTCGAGATTTTCCCGCCCAAACCCCTCGCCAGTAATGCACTGGGGAGCCGTGTGGCGGCACTGAATCAAGATTACCATTTGGGCCGCCGCTGTGGCCGCTATTTCCTGGCCACTGTTGGGCACTGGCTCTTGCCCCGTGACCGGCAGTATCAAGCTGAAATGGGGGGCGAGAAAACTGCGATCCCTCTCTCCCGCCGTATGATCCAGCCACAAGATATTAACCAGCTAGATGATATGGCTGAGTTGATTGATAGCGATGATTCTTCATTTGATATCATTCAAACGCCAGATATCATCACTCCCGTCGATTCAGTTGCCGTGGCAAATCAACATATTCCACCTCAGATGACCGTGGCAGACAGCGGGCTAATTGTGCCGACCACCACGCACAATAAAAGCAAAAGTAAGCTGTTGGCGGGCGAGATTATTTCGCCTCCGAGCGCGGCAAAAAACAAAGGTGATACGGCCTAATGACACTGATAGCGGGGCCGACGCCCTCATTTATTGATCCCCCCTATTTTGTTGACACCCACTGTCACTTTGACTTTCCACCATTCAGCGGTGAGGAGGTTGCCAGCTTAGCGAGCGCTGCGCAGGCGAATGTCAGGCAACTGATTATCCCTGCTGTGAGTGTGGCTTACTTCCCCCGCATTTTAGCTTTGGCTGAGCGCTATCCGCCGCTGTTTGCCGCACTGGGTATGCACCCGCTCTATATTGCTGAGCATCAGGAGGCAGATTTAGCGGCGCTGGCCTCTTATTTGGCGAATAAACCGGAAAAACTGGTGGCGGTGGGGGAGATTGGTCTGGATCTCTATATGGATGAGCCGCAGTTTCTACGACAATTAGCGCTATTACAGGCTCAGCTTAAGCTGGCTAAACAGCACGATCTCCCGGTTATTTTGCACTCCCGCCGCTCCCATGATCAACTGGCTGCCGCATTGCGCAAAGCTGCATTGCCGCGCACTGGTGTGGTGCATGGTTTTGCTGGCAGCTTAGCGCAAGCGCAGGCATTCATTCGTTTGGGTTATTACATTGGCGTTGGGGGAACCATCACCTATGAGCGGGCGCAGAAAACCCGCAAGGTTATGGCGGCATTACCGCTCTCGGCTCTGTTACTGGAAACTGATGCGCCGGACATGCCATTGGCCGGTTTCCAAGGTCAACCCAATCGACCCGAGCGTGCTGCCCATGTGTTCGCGGCCTTGTGTGAATTGCGCTCAGAAGCGCCGCAAGAGATAGCCACCCATCTGCTGGCGAATAGTCAGCGCTTATTTCGCTTACCCTCTGCTGATAAGCTTTCGCGATAACCCCGTCCCTCGATTGCACATGAAAAGCTAACTAATAATTAGCGTGCCATTTCTTCTATTGTGATTTTTCTGTGACCATCATCACAATAAATATCAAACAGTTGCTCTGAGTTGTGTTTATTTGTGACAGAGATTGTTTGATAGCGCGCGCTTGTCGGTATAATCCCGCCCATATTATTTTCATACAAATCATTAACAGGATGATCTTACATGCTTATGAGCTTGGTCGGGATGGCAGTTCTGATATTAATAGCCGTGCTTCTTTCCAGTAATTTTAGGGCGATTAATATCCGCACTGTGGTGGGGGCATTTATTATTCAGGTGGGCGTCGGGGCACTAGTGTTATATGTGCCGATTGGACGTCGTATCCTGGGCGGGATGTCTGAAGGTGTGGCGAACGTTATCGCTTACGGTAATAGCGGTATTTCATTTATGTTTGGCGGTTTGGTTTCCGACAAAATGTTTGAAGTCTTTGGCGGTGGCGGTTTTATCTTCGCCCTGCGAGTATTGCCGGTTATTGTCTTCTTCTCATCATTGATCGCGGTTTTGTATTATCTCGGCATTATGCAAATTGTGATTAAGGTGTTAGGCGGCGGCTTACAAAAGCTGCTCGGCACCTCACGTACCGAATCCCTCTCCGCGACCGCCAACATTTTTGTTGGGCAAACGGAAGCCCCGCTGGTCGTGCGGCCATATATTGCCACCATGACTCAATCAGAACTGTTTGCTGTGATGTGTGGTGGTTTAGCCTCGGTCGCCGGTTCAGTTTTGGCCGGTTACGCGCAGATGGGGGTGCCGTTGGAATATCTGATCGCCGCCTCCTTTATGGCGGCTCCGGGCGGGCTGCTCTTTGCTAAATTGATGGTGCCAGAAACTGAAAAAACCCGCGATACCGTCGATGCCACCACCCTGATTGCTGAAGATGACCGACCAGCTAACGTGATTGACGCTGCGGCTTCCGGTGCTGCCTCTGGTCTACAACTGGCGCTGAATGTCGGCGCAATGTTGCTGGCTTTCATTGCATTGATTGCATTGCTAAATGGTATTTTGGGCGGAATTGGTGGCTGGTTCGACTACCCGCAACTCTCGCTGGAGCTGATTCTGGGCTGGGTATTCTCCCCAATCGCTTACCTGATTGGTGTGCCGTGGAGTGAAGCAATGGTTGCTGGCTCCTTTATTGGCCAGAAAATCATCGTCAACGAATTCGTGGCATTTATGAATTTCGGTCAATATCTACAGGCGGAAGAGTTAGTTAAAGCGGCAGGCTTGCAGGTGCTTTCTGATCACACGAAAGCGATTATCTCCTTCGCGCTCTGTGGTTTTGCTAACTTGTCATCGGTCGCCATCTTACTCGGTGGGTTGGGCAGCATGGCCCCGAATCGCCGCCATGATATCGCGCGATTTGGTCTGAAAGCGGTTGCCGCAGGGACACTGTCGAATTTGATGAGTGCTACCATCGCCGGCTTCTTCCTGGCCCTGTAATTAGGCTAGCTAACCCTATTTCTGCCCATAAGCTATTCTTGATGCTAGTGGGCATAATAGTGTTGGTAAGCCATAAATCAGGTTATTTTGTGATTCCAATCACATATAATATTGGCGCGTTACAAATTACTATTGATTAGTGTGAAATTGAACACACCTCAGGTGTTGATAACGTGTTCAAATAGCATGATTAACTTTTCTGAGTGAGAGCTGCGAATATTGCGGCAACTTCCAGTAAGAAGAGTATTGCGGTGAGAAGGATCTCAATTGCAACCTAGGGGATTACCCATGGGGCTTTCTTCAAGGAACCAAGTCCGCTCGCCAACGTCTTGAGTTCAAAGCCAGAGATATCAATACACTCTCTGGTTCACTCATAAATAAATGCTCAGTTCTGGCAAGGTGCCGGGGCTGAAATAGTGTTGGAGAGTTTTATGACCGAATTAACCGCCTGCGCGAATCTGCATGATTATGCCAAACGCGCGCTGAGTTTGATGGATTTAACCACCCTGAATGACGACGACACTGATGATAAAGTTATCGCGTTGTGTCGTCAGGCAAAAAGCCCTGCCGGTAATACGGCAGCAATCTGTATTTATCCTCGCTTTATTCCTATTGCGCGTAAAACATTGCGCGAGCAAGGTACACCTGAAATTCGCATTGCGACTGTGACTAACTTCCCACATGGCAATGACGATATTGCCATTGCTCTGGCCGAAACCCGTGCTGCCATTGCTTACGGTGCTAATGAAGTTGATGTGGTGTTCCCTTACCGCGCCTTAATGGCGGGTAATGATAAGGTCGGTTTCGAATTAGTGAAACAGTGCAAAGAAGCTTGCGCTGCCGCAAATGTATTGCTGAAAGTCATTATCGAAACAGGGGAGTTAAAGCAAGAGCATTTGATTCGCCAGGCCTCTGAAATTGCCATCAAAGCAGGCGCTGACTTTATCAAAACCTCCACCGGTAAAGTGCCGGTGAATGCCACATTGGAGAGTGCGGGCATCATGATGCGCACCATCCGCGATTTGGGGGTGGGTAAAACCGTGGGCTTCAAGCCAGCGGGCGGTGTACGCACCGCTGAAGATGCCGCGCAGTTCCTACAACTGGCCGATCAATTGATGGGTGAAGGCTGGGCAGATGCTCGCCACTTCCGCTTTGGGGCGTCCAGTCTGTTAGCCAGCTTATTAACAACTCTGGGTCATCAGAGCGATAGCAAAAGCAGCGGCTATTAACTGTCTGCGCCGATTTGAATTTAGCCAATAACTGAATTTAGCAGATGCACTGCGGGCCAATTTGCTCGCAGTGCGGCTTTCATTCCATAAACAGGGGGATGCCTTGTTTCTCGCACAAGAAATTATTCGTAAAAAACGCGACGGTCAGCCACTAAGCGAAGAAGAAATTCGCTTCTTTATCAATGGTATTCGCGACAATGTGGTTTCCGAAGGGCAGATTGCTGCTTTGGCGATGACCATTTATTTCCATGATATGAGCATGCCTGAACGTGTGGCGCTCACCATGGCGATGCGTGATTCAGGCACGGTACTGAACTGGAAGAGCCTGAATCTCAATGGCCCAATTGTGGATAAACACTCCACGGGCGGTGTAGGCGATGTAACATCACTGATGCTTGGCCCAATGGTCGCCGCCTGTGGTGGTTATGTGCCGATGATTTCAGGCCGTGGTTTGGGGCATACCGGTGGCACACTGGATAAACTGGAAGCCATTCCCGGTTTTGATATTTTCCCCGATGACACTGCATTTCGCAAAATCATTCAGGATGTCGGCGTGGCAATTATCGGCCAAACCAGCTCGCTGGCACCGGCGGATAAGCGCTTTTATGCCACCCGTGATATCACCGCGACAGTGGACTCTATTCCGCTAATTACCGCCTCTATTCTGGCTAAGAAACTGGCGGAAGGGTTGGATGCGTTAGTGATGGACGTTAAAGTCGGCTCTGGTGCATTTATGCCAACGTATCAGCTATCCTCTGATTTGGCGCAGGCGATTGTCGGCGTCGCGAATGGTGCTGGTTGCAAAACCACGGCGCTACTGACTGACATGAATCAGGTCTTGGCCTCCAGCGCGGGTAATGGCGTTGAAGTGCGCGAAGCGGTGCGTTTCCTGACTGGCGAGTATCGCAACCCGCGCCTGCTGGAGGTGACCATGGCGCTGTGTGTGGAGATGCTGCTGTCCGGCGGCCTGGCCCAAGATGATGCCGATGCCAGAGCCAAGCTGCAAGCGGTGCTGGATAACGGCAAAGCGGCGGAACTCTTTGGTCGTATGGTGGCGGCGCAAAAAGGCCCAAGTGATTTCGTTGAGCGCTATGACAGTTACTTGCCAGTTGCCATGTTGAGTAAGCCGGTCTTTGCTGAGCGGTCGGGGATTATCACTGCCATGGATACACGTGCATTAGGTATGGCCGTGGTAGCCCTCGGTGGTGGTCGTCGTCGCGCCACAGATGCTATTGATTACAGTGTTGGTTTAACCGATATGGCCCGTTTGGGTACTCATGTTGATGGTCAACTGCCATTAGCCGTGATTCATGCCAATAACGAAGATGATTGGCAGCAGGCGGCAGATGCCGTGCGCACGGCCATTACACTGGGTGACAAAGCAGCGGAAGAGACGCCCGTTATCTATCGCCGTATCACGGAATAATCGCCCCATTTTGATGATCCCCGCCAGGCGGGTGAATCTTTGCAGGAGAGAATAATGAAACGTACATTTATTATGGTTTTAGACTCGTTTGGTATCGGCGCGAGCGCAGATGCTAACAAATTTGGTGACCAAGGGGCGGATACACTGGGCCACATCGCTGAAGCCTGCGCCCGTGGTGAAGCTAACGTGGGTCGTAGCGGCCCATTGACGCTGCCGAACCTGAGCCGTTTAGGGCTGGGTAAAGCGGCGGAAGAGTCGACCGGTAAATTCCCGGTAGGGCTGGATAAAGATGCTGATATCATTGGCGCTTATGGTTATGCCAGTGAGTTATCCTCCGGTAAAGATACGCCATCAGGCCACTGGGAAATTGCCGGTGTGCCGGTCTTATTCGACTGGGGCTACTTCAGCGATGTAGAAAATAGCTTCCCGCAGGAGTTGCTGGATAAGTTAGTCAAACGCGCCAACTTGCCGGGCTATCTGGGTAACTGCCACTCAAGCGGCACGGTTATCCTCGACCAACTGGGCGAAGAGCATATGAAAACCGGCAAGCCGATTTTCTACACCTCAGCTGACTCGGTGTTCCAGATTGCCTGCCATGAAGAGACATTTGGTCTGGATCGCCTGTATGAGCTGTGCGAAATTGCCCGTGAAGAGCTGACCGAGGGCGGCTACAATATTGGCCGCGTGATTGCACGTCCATTCATTGGTGATAAGCCGGGTAACTTCCAGCGCACCGGCAACCGCCATGATTTAGCCGTTGAACCGCCAGCACCGACCATGCTGAAAAAACTGGTGGATGAGAAGGGCGGGGAAGTGGTTTCTATTGGTAAAATCGCCGATATCTACGCCCATGTGGGCATCACGCAAAAAGTGAAAGCCACGGGTCTGGACGCGCTGTTTGACGCCACCATTGAAGAGATGAAAAAAGCGGGTGATAACACCATCGTGTTCACCAACTTTGTTGATTTTGACTCTTCATACGGCCATCGCCGTGATGTTGCTGGCTATGCCGCGGCACTGGAACTGTTTGACCGCCGCCTGCCAGAATTGCTGGCGCTGGTGAAAGAAGATGACATTATGATCCTGACCGCTGACCACGGCTGTGACCCAACCTGGCCAGGCACCGACCATACCCGTGAGCATATTCCGGTGTTGGTTTATGGCCCAAAAGTGAAGCCGGGATCGTTGGGGCATCGTGAGACCTTTGCTGATATTGGGCAGACGGTGGCGAAGTATTTCAACCTATCCCCAATGGATTACGGTAAGAGTATGCTTTAGGGCATGAAGCTAAGCTGAGCGTGTCATTTTGGGATTGGGCAGAGCTAAAAATCCTCACGTACTTCGTGTACGCTCCGGTTTTTGCGCGCTGGCCGCACCCAAACTGCCTGTGCTCATCTACGCTCGTGATACCAAAGTTTTTCCGAACTGCACAAAGTAGTTAAAATTTGAAAACGGTTTGGTAATACAAAATTTAATTATCTGATTTTTAAGGAAAGTGATTATGGCAACGCCACATATTAATGCTGAAATGGGTGATTTCGCTGACGTTGTACTGATGCCAGGGGATCCGCTGCGTGCGAAGTTTATCGCCGAAACCTTCCTGCAAGATGTGAAGCAAGTGAATGACGTGCGTGGCATGTTGGGCTTCACCGGCACTTATAAAGGCCGCAAAATCTCGGTGATGGGCCACGGTATGGGCATTCCATCCTGCTCCATTTATGCAAAAGAGTTGATCACCGATTTTGGCGTGAAGAAGATTATCCGTGTGGGTTCATGCGGCGCAGTACGGGCTGATGTTAAGCTGCGCGATGTGGTTATCGGTATGGGGGCTTGCACCGATTCCAAAGTAAACCGTCTGCGCTTTAAAGATCACGACTACGCGGCGATTGCTGATTTCGAAATGACCCGCAATGCCGTTGATGCTGCCAAAGCGAAAGGTATTGATGTCCGTGTGGGCAACATCTTCTCTGCTGATCTGTTCTACACGCCAGATCCGCAAATGTTTGATGTTATGGAAAAATACGGCATTCTGGGTGTGGAGATGGAAGCCGCAGGTATCTATGGTGTCGCTGCTGAATTCGGCGCGAAAGCCCTGACTATCTGTACCGTGTCTGACCATATCCGTACCGGCGAGCAAACCACCGCCGCCGAACGCCAGACCACGTTCAATGACATGATTGAGATTGCATTGGAATCCGTGTTGTTGGGCGACAAAGCTTAACACTCGTACTGCGTTTTCTATTCAGCAGCAGGCTATTCTGCTGCTGAATCTATTCATAAAAATCATTGTGAAAAATAAACTTATTTACACATCAGCTAATTAACGCTATAAATCCATTCAATCTTCTATTCATCTTTCTATTCAAGAATCTATTCATATGCTCTCTCTGGAAGCGCTATTACGTCAAGGGCCAGCAACGGCGTCCTATTTGGCTCATACCATGGCGATCAGTCAGCCCACTGTTTCACGACACTTAAACGGGTTAAAAGACAAGGTGCTGAAAATAGGCAAAGGCAGAGCAACACAGTATGCCTTACGGCGTCCTATTGCCGGAGATTGCACAGAAGAGGGGCGATTTCCCCTGTATCGTATTGACGAGCGAGGCCATGCTGCTCATTTCGCAACACTATATCTTATCCATCCAGTCGAGATGTGCTGTGTGCATCAATTGGAATTAGATAGTTGGCAGCAATTTGATAGCTTGCCTTGGTATTTGACCGATATGCGCCCTCAGGGATTTCTTGGGCGAATTTGGGGAAAGTCAGTCGCAACTAAGTTGCAGCTTACGGATGATATCCGCTTGTGGAGTGAAGATCATATTTTACTTGCGCTGTCCCGTCAGGCGGATGATATGAATGGCAATCTATTGATTGGAGAGCAAAGCTATCAAAATTGGCTAGCGGCCCCTGATGCAATACCGATTGAGCCAGCGAATAAGTTAGCTCGTTACACTGAATTGTCCCAAATGGCACTTGCCGGTGAAATGGTGGGGTCTTCTGCGGGGGGGGAACAACCCAAATTTACCTGTTATGCCGGATACTCAGAACAACCACCGGCGTATGTTATTGTTAAATTTACCGCCACACAGGATAACCCTAACTCACAACGCTGGGCGGACCTGCTCATTGCCGAGTCTCTGGCGCTGAACACATTAAAGGGCGCCGGCTACCCGGCAGCCGCCACCCATATCTTGCAAAATCAGGATCGGCAAATTTTCCTTGAGGTTGAGCGCTTTGACCGATATGGGGCGCGTGGCCGCGTTGGTATGGTGTCTTTGGAAGCCGTGAATGCTGAATTTGTTGGTATGCCAGTGGCCAGTTGGCCAAAAGTTTGTCGCGAACTGGCGGCAAAAGGCTTACTGAGCTCCGCACAACTTGAGCAAGTGCACTTAATCTGGGCTTTCGGGATATTGATTGCGAATACAGACATGCATCATGGAAATTTATCATTCTTGCATCCCGAAAATAGGCCTTTATCTCTTGCCCCTATTTACGACATGCTGCCAATGGCTTTTGCTCCGTCAAATACGGGGAATATGCGACATACAGCACCCGATATAACGTTATCTATTGATATAAGCCGGGAGCATTGGTTGCTAGCGCAAGAGTTAGCACTGCAATTCTGGCAAAAAGTGGGGGCACACTCAGCTATCAGTACCGGCTTTAAAGTGATAGCTAGTCAGATGCAGGAAAAGATAGCTTCACTGACCCCTGTCATTGAGCGCATGGCATAATCTGTTCGCTCTTGTTGTCACCGCTTTGTTCGCGGCACTACTTTTCATCAGGTTTTTTATCTGACTCCGGCGCGTCATCTTCACTTTCATCCTCTTTCACCGGCGTATTGGCGGTTAGCAGATAGGGCGATTGCTGCCAGCGGCTGCGGCGGCCTTGTAACAGGGTACGTGCCAGAATAATGCCCACGGCCAGCGCGACCAATATCATCAGGCGCAGTAAATTGGTGGTATTATCCACCTGCTTGGATTCGGTCGCCAGCACATGGGTGTCCAGCGTCATACGCAGAAATCCACTTGGCCCGCTTTTGCCGGGGATAAGCTCAACAATCTGGTGGTTGAAATAGCTACCGGGGCGTTTACCATCTAAAGCTAGCCGATCACGGACTTTTACGTTCTCACCGGCGGCGGCCACGAGTGTACCGTCAATCTGATAGACACTGGCATCCAGAATGCGGCTTGATTGCGTCAGTTGCTGGAGGATGGCATCGACCTTCTGGCTATCGATATCGTCATCACCACTGTCCATGATGGGCGACAGACTGAAGGCGACCTGTTTCGCCAATGTTTTCGCCAGCTCTTCAACTTGTTCTGAACGTGCCAGTTGATGACTGAGGCTGAAATAGGATGCACCTTGCATTAGCAAGACTAACAATGCCAGGCAAATCAGTACAATGGCGGTCCGGTGCAGTCGGAATTTTAATTTAGCCTTGGCCATGCAGGTTCCTTGCCGAATTCGGTGACTTTATACCCGTCATCCTTCAAGTTGCAGGTGTGTTGACGGCCCTCGTTCACCCCAGTCACTTACTAAGGTAAGCTCTTGGGGATTTGCTCAGTTGCCACCTTCCCGCAACTCGAATTATTTAGGGTATATGTTGCCAGAAGCAAGGGCGATAGGATAGCTTGATGCGCTGTTTTGTCTTGCCTTTACCCCGTTCTCTACAGGAGTTATTCATGTCTAATAGTCTGACCTATTGTGATCTTCCCGCGGAGATCTACCAATGGCCGGGTTTGCCACTTTCACTCAGTGGCGATGAAGTTATGCCGCTGGATTATCGTGCTGGTCACACAGGTTGGCTGTTGTACGGCAGGAAACTGGATAAAAAGCGCATTACCGATTTTCAACGCCAACTGGGTGCGGCAATGGTGATTGTTTCCGCCTGGTGCGTGGAGGATTATCAGGTTATCCGTCTCGCGGGCAGCTTGACGCCACGGATTAAAACGCTGGCTGATGAGAGTGGTCTTGATGTCGCGCCATTGGGGGCCATTCCACATTTACGCACCCCAGGTCTGCTGGTGATGGATATGGACTCCACAGCCATCCAAATTGAATGTATCGATGAAATTGCCAAGCTAGCCGGTGTGGGTGAGGAGGTGGCCGCTGTCACTGAGCGCGCCATGCAAGGTGAGCTGGATTTCACCGCCAGCCTACGTCAACGCGTGGCTACCCTGAAAGGGGCCGATGCCAATATCCTAAAACAGGTACGCGACGAGCTGCCACTTATGCCGGGGCTGAGCAGTCTGGTGCGCAAGCTTCAGGCGCTGGATTGGCATGTGGCGATTGCCTCCGGCGGTTTTACCTATTATGCCGAGTATCTGCGCGACAAATTGCGGCTGGTGCATGTTGCCGCCAACGAGCTTGAGATCAAAGATGGCAAGCTGACGGGCAAAGTTCTGGGGCCGATTGTCGATGCGCAATATAAAGCTGACACCCTGCTCAAACTAGCCGAAAAGTTGAATATTCCAGTGGCGCAAACGGTGGCGATAGGCGACGGTGCTAATGACCTGAAAATGATGCAAGCCGCCGGTCTGGGGCTGGCTTTCCATGCTAAACCAAAGGTTTATGCGAAAGCGAAAGTGGCTATCCGTCACGGTGATTTGATCAGTGTGCTCTGCATTCTAACCGGTAGCCTAAAGCACGAGGAGCGCTAATCCCTTTCGTCCTGCACTACAGTGTTGTTAGCGGCGCTGGTTACTCGAATCACTGACCAAAGGGATGAGTTCACAGGCTGCAACGCCAATGATTTTGGGGATGTTTTATTATTTGATTGAGGTGAATCGTGGCTAAAGCGCCAAAAAGGGCATTTGTCTGTAATGAGTGCGGGGCGGATTATCCGCGCTGGCAGGGGCAGTGCAGCGCGTGTAATGCCTGGAATACCATTACTGAGGTGCGGTTGGCGGCGGTCTCCTCCTCGTCGTCACGAACTGAACGTTTTGGCGGCTATGCCGGTGATACGGGGGTTAGCCGGGTACAGAAACTATCGGATATCAGCCTGGACGAGCTACCGCGCTTCTCAACGGGTTTTCTTGAGTTTGACCGGGTGCTGGGTGGTGGGGTGGTGCCGGGCAGTGCCATTCTGATTGGTGGCAATCCGGGGGCGGGGAAAAGTACCCTGTTGCTGCAAACGCTCTGCAAATTATCCGAAAATATGAAAACCCTGTATGTCACCGGCGAAGAGTCGCTGCAACAGGTTGCGATGCGCGCCCACCGCTTGGGTTTGCCCACCGCGGGATTGAATATGCTATCAGAGACCAGTATTGAGCAGATCTGCCTGATTGCCGAGCAAGAGCAGCCACGGCTGATGGTGATCGACTCCATTCAGGTGATGCACATGGCGGATATCCAATCGTCGCCGGGCAGTGTGGCGCAAGTGCGCGAAACCGCCGCCTATCTGACGCGCTTCGCTAAAACGCGTGGTGTCGCCATTGTGATGGTCGGCCATGTCACCAAAGATGGCTCGCTGGCAGGGCCAAAAGTGCTGGAACACTGCATCGACTGCTCAGTGATGCTCGATGGCGACGGTGACTCACGGTTTCGTACACTGCGCAGCCACAAAAACCGCTTTGGCGCCGTCAATGAGCTAGGTGTATTCGCCATGACCGAGCAAGGTCTGCGGGAGGTCAGTAACCCCTCGGCTATCTTCCTTAGCCGAGGGGATGAAGTGACGGCGGGCAGTTCAGTGATGGTGGTGTGGGAAGGGACACGCCCGCTGCTGGTCGAGATCCAGGCGCTGGTGGATCACTCCATGATGTCTAACCCCCGCAGGGTAGCGGTCGGGCTGGAACAGAACCGGCTGGCGATCTTACTGGCGGTGTTGCATCGTCATGGCGGTTTGCAGATGTCGGATCAGGACGTGTTCGTCAATGTGGTCGGTGGCGTGAAAGTGACGGAAACCAGCGCCGATCTAGCGCTGCTGATGTCGCTGGTTTCTAGCCTGCGTGACCGCCCGCTGCCACAAGATCTGGTGGTGTTCGGTGAAGTGGGGCTGGCGGGTGAAATCCGGCCGGTGCCCAGTGGTCAGGAGCGTATTTCCGAAGCCGCTAAACACGGCTTTAAGCGCGCTATTGTGCCTTACGCTAATATGCCGAAGAAACCGCTGCCCAATATGCAGGTTTTCGGCGTGAAGAAACTGGCTGATGCTTTGGCCGTTTTGGAAGATTTGTAACCGCGCATTTAGTAGTACGAATCTCGCAGCATACTGTGTTATTTTTGTTTAGCGCACTAAACAAGGAGGCGGCATGCTGCAGTTCGACTATCTCAAAACAGCAATTAAGCAGAAAGGCTGTACCTTACAGCAGGTGGCTGAAGCCAGCGGCATGACCAAGGGGTATTTAAGCCAGCTACTCAATGACAAAATCAAAAGCCCCAGTGCGCAAAAGCTGGAAGCTTTACACCGTTTTCTGGAGTTGGAGTTCCCACGCCGCGAGAAAAAAGTGGGTGTGGTGTTTGGTAAATTTTACCCGCTCCACACCGGTCATATCTTTTTAATCCAGCGCGCCTGTAGCCAGGTCGACGAGTTGCATGTCATTTTGTGTCACGATGAACCCCGTGATCGCGAGCTGTTCGAAAACAGTTCGATGTCACAGCAGCCCACGGTCAGTGACCGCCTGCGCTGGTTGCTACAAACCTTTAAATATCAGAAAAATATCCATATTCACTCATTTGATGAGCATGGCATTGAACCTTATCCCCATGGTTGGGATGTCTGGAGCCGTGGCGTCAAAAAATTCATGGCTGAAAAGAGTATCGTCCCCAGTTTTATTTACTCCAGCGAAAGTCAGGATGCGCCACGTTACCGCGAGCAGTTAGGTATCGAAACCATCCTGATTGATCCACAGCGCTCATTTATGAACATCAGTGGCCGCCAAATCCGCCGCGATCCTTTCCGCTACTGGGACTACATTCCGACAGAGGTGAAGCCCTTTTTTGTTCGTACCGTGGCGATATTGGGGGGCGAATCCAGCGGAAAATCTACTTTGGTCAATAAGTTAGCCAATATCTTCAATACCACCAGTGCATGGGAGTATGGCCGCGACTATGTTTTCTCTCATCTTGGCGGCGATGAGATGGCGCTGCAATATTCCGATTATGACAAGATTGCACTAGGGCAAGCGCAGTACGTGGATTTTGCGGTGAAATATGCTAATAAAGTGGCCTTTATCGACACCGATTTTGTCACCACCCAGGCATTCTGCAAAAAATATGAGGGGCGCGAGCACCCCTTTGTGCAGGCGCTGATTGATGAATACCGCTTTGATCTGGTTATCTTGCTGGAGAACAACACGCCATGGGTCGCCGATGGGCTGCGTAGCCTTGGCAGTGATCGTGACCGCAAAGCTTTTCAGCATTTGCTGGAGCAGATGTTGCGCAGCAATAATATTGAATATGTGCATGTTGAATCGGCAGATTATGACGCGCGTTTCCTACGCTGTGTCGAGTTGGTTCAGCAGCTCCTGGCCGCCGACCTGCAACGTCTTGCCCGCCCTTCAGTACTGGCTGAAGCGCGGGAAGAGTAACCTTAGTAAGCAATCACTATCTTGCCCTGCATATGCCCGCTTGCCACTTGTGCATGGGCAGTATGCAGGTTTTCTACCGTCAGACCGTGCAGTGTTTCGCTCAGGGTTCCTTGCAGTTTGCCCTCATCCACGAGCTGGCTCACCTGCTGTAAAATCTCCCCTTGTTGGGCGATATCTGGCGTAGAGTACATGCTGCGGGTGAACATAAACTCCCAATGCAAGGCCGCACTTTTTAGCTTTAACTGATTCTGATCCAAGGGTTTTTCATTCTCAACAATGGTGCAGATCTGCCCCAGTGGCGCGATAAGTTCGCTGATAGCGGGCCAGTGGCCGTCAGTGTCATTCAGGCAGAGAATATAATCTACTTTATCGATACCTTCTTTTGCTAACTGCGCTTTCAGGTCACGGTAATCTACCGTCAAATCTGCCCCCCGTTCACGGCACCAGGCGGCTGATTCTGGCCGTGATGCGGTCGCAATCACGGTTACCGGACTGCGCAATGCGGCCAATGGAATAGCCAGTGAGCCGACACCGCCCGCGCCACCGATGATCAGCAAGTTTTGCTCGGCACTGGCATGTTGGATGTTCAGGTGCTCGAACAGTGCTTCCCAGGCGGTGATGGCGGTCAATGGTAGCGCGGCGGCCTGCGCCCAGTTGAGAGTGCGGGGTTTATGGGCCGCAATGCGGGCATCGACCAATTGCTGATTGGCATTGCTGCCGGGGCGGGTGATATCACCGGCATACCAAACCTCATCGCCAGCACGAAAATCGCTGACCTTCTCGCCGACACTGACTACCACTCCGGCTGCATCCCAACCCAGAATTCGTGGCTGCTGCAGGCCGTTTTTCTGCAAGCTGCTATGCACTTTGGTATCAACCGGATTGATGGATGCCGCTTTGACTTCAACCAGCAGATCAAAGGGGCCGGGGGTAAGCAGATCTAGCGCGATTTCAATAAAATCAGCGGGTTGTTGTGGGTTCACGGCAATAGCTTTCATCGTCATTTTTATCTTCCTGTTTAGCGTATTGATGGAGTCTAGACCTATCTGATGGCAGTGATAAGATGGACAATCACTAACGCAGTGTTCGTCTGAGGTAAACAATCATGTTTAAGCAACTGCAGGATATGGCGCTGTTCGCGCGAGTCGCAGAGTGTGGCAGCTTTACCCGCGCGGCTGAAATGGCCGGTTTACCGAAGTCGAGTGTCAGTAAGCGCATCAGTCAGTTAGAGCAAGGTCTAGGGATTCGGCTGATCAACCGCACTACCCGTCAGTTGAATCTGACCTTTGCCGGTGAGCGCTATTTGGTGCATTGCCAAGAGATGTTACACGCGGCTGAGCGCGCAGATCTGGCACTGCAACGGCTGAAAGATAACCCCAGTGGGCGCTTGCGTATTTCAACGCCGGCAGGATTAGGTGCCACCTTGCTGGCGCGGCTGGCGACCGATTTTCAGCGGCAATATCCGGATGTGCTGCTGGAGGTGTTGGTGTCGGATACCATGGTGGATCTGGTGGAGGAGGGCTTTGATGTGGCGCTGCGCACCGGGAAGCCACAGGACTCGTCACTGATTGGCCGCAGATTGGGCTATGCACCACGCTACCTGTTGGCTGCGCCAGACTATTTGGCACAGCATCCACCCTTGTCTCATCCCAGCCAATTGGCGATGCACCACTGTATTGCCCATCGCGCCTGGCAGGCGCTAATCCTGCGCCGTGAAGGTGAGTTTTATCGCTGGCAAGTGCCAGTGCAGCATGTCACGGATAATCTGCTGTATGCCCGCGAATGCGCCCTCGCAGGTGGCGGGATCACGCTACTCCCCGCATTTTTAAGCCGTGACGTGGTGGCGAGCCGCCAGCTAATTGAAGTGTTGCCCCAATGGCAAGCCGAGGGCAATGAGCTCTATTTGGTCTATCCAAGCCGCAAATTAAACTCACCCGCGCTGAGCTGCTTTATTGATGTGGTGATGGGTCATCCGGTATTTGAGGATTACATGCAAGGGCTGGCAATGTCTTGATGAGCCGAATATACTGCTTATTCGGCTCAAAAAATGAGCCGAATATGGCGACTAATCGGCTCACTCTCAACTCTGGAGATAACGATGCACGAAAACCTATGGGTGTGGCAGCATGAGAAGTGGCCCCATTTTTACTGGGATGAGGCGCTTATTCAGCCCCAGCTCCGCAACACCCGGTTTAAGCTCGGCCAACTCCTTGGTGAAAATAGGGGAAATACCTCGGCTGAAAGCGCCTTAAAAACCTTAGATGTGCTTTTGGCGAATATTGTCGCGTCATCAAAAATAGAAAATGAGCAACTTAATGTCCGCTCGGTGCGTTCATCGCTGGCAAAAAAGCTTGGGATGACTTTGACAGAGAGTGACCCGACATCTGATCGTTCTGATGGTTTGGCTGACATCATGCTCGACGCCATTCATGAATGTAATGCGGATTTAACGCTTGAACGATTGTATCAATGGCACGAATGGCTGTTTCCCCATAATTCATGGATGCTGAATCCTATTAAGAGCGGTCAATTGCGAGGGGGGGAGCCGATGCAGGTCGTTTCAGGCCGAATGGGCAAGGAAAAGGTTCATTTTGAAGCACCACCTCGCGATGTTCTGTCTGCGGAACTAAAACAGTTTATCGATTGGTTTAATGTATCTCGCATTGATAACGCGGTTGATCCACTTTTACGAGCCGCAATAGCACATTTCTGGTTCGTCACCTTGCATCCCTTCGAGGATGGTAATGGTCGTATTACTAGGGCACTGACCGACATGGCATTATCACAAGCGGATAGCCAAAGTATTCATCTTTACACCATGTCAGTCGCCATCCTTGAGAACCGCGATGGGTATTACGCTATTTTGGAGCAATGCCAACGTGGACGTCTGGATATCACACCTTGGTTACTATGGTTTATCGCCACTCTGGAACAGAGCTTGAATCAAGCATCTGAAGGAGTTCGCTCTACATTGGCCAAGAATCGCTTCTGGTTAAAGCACAATAACTGCGGGTTGAGGGGTGAGCAGATAAAAGTGCTTAATCGCCTGTTAGATGGCGGTGAAAACGGTTTTGCTTTAGGTATCAGTGCGTCTCAATATCAAAAAGTCGCCAAGGTCAGTAAAGCGACAGCAACCCGCCATCTCGCAGAGTTATTGGAACGGGAATGTATTGAAAAGTTGCCGGGGGAAGGGCGGAGTACCCGCTACCGAGTTAGGTTTCCAGAATAAAACGGCCTGCAATGGCAGGCCGTTTGTCTCAATAAATCAGGTTAATGATTACTTAACCATTTTCTTATACTTAATACGGTGGGGTTCCAGTGCTTCGGCACCTAGAGTGCGTTTTTTCCACTCTTCGTATTCAGTAAAGTTACCTTCGAAGAATTGCACTTTACCCTCATCTTGATAATCGATGATGTGAGTGGCAATGCGGTCAAGGAACCAGCGGTCATGGGAGATAACCATCGCGCAGCCTGGGAACTCCAGCAAGGCATTCTCTAGTGCGCGCAGGGTTTCGATATCCAGATCGTTGGTCGGTTCATCGAGCAGCAGCATGTTGCCGCCAACCTGTAGCAGCTTAGCCAAATGAATACGGCCACGCTCACCACCGGACAGCTCACCGACACGCTTACCTTGATCAATCCCTTTAAAGTTAAAGCGGCCGACGTAAGCGCGGCTTGGAATTTCAAAGTTGCCGATCTTCATGATGTCCTGACCACCAGACACCTCTTCCCAGACGGTTTTGCTGTCATCCATGTTGTCGCGGAACTGATCAACCGAGGCCAACTGCACGGTATCACCCAGTGAAATGGTGCCGGAGTCCGGCTGTTCCTGACCCGATAACATGCGGAATAGTGTTGATTTACCCGCGCCGTTCGGCCCGATTATCCCCACTATCGCGCCTTTCGGCAGCGCAAAGGTCAGATCGTCAATTAACAGGCGGTCACCGTAAGATTTGCTCAAATGCTCAACTTCCAGCACTTTGTCGCCTAACCGTGGGCCTGGTGGAATGAATAACTCGCTGGTTTCGTTACGTTTTTGATACTCGACACTGTTCAGTTCTTCAAAGCGAGCCAGACGTGCTTTACCTTTCGCCTGACGGCCTTTTGGATTCTGACGAACCCACTCCAGCTCTTTCTCAATGGATTTGCGACGTGCAGCTTCAGAAGAGGCTTCCAGCGCCAGGCGGGCATCTTTCTGCTCCAGCCATGAGGAGTAGTTGCCTTCCCATGGAATACCTTCGCCACGGTCCAGCTCCAGAATCCAACCCGCCACATTATCGAGGAAGTAACGGTCATGGGTGATAGCGACCACCGTACCTTCATAATCGTGCAGGAAGCGCTCAAGCCATGCCACGGACTCTGCATCCAAGTGGTTGGTCGGTTCGTCCAGCAGCAGCATGTCTGGTTTTTCCAACAACAGGCGACAGATGGCGACACGTCGGCGTTCACCACCAGACAGGTTGGCAATCTTGGCATCCCAAGGTGGCAGACGCAGTGCATCAGCAGCACGTTCTAACTGGTTATCCAGATTATGGCCATCCTGGGCTTGGATAATGGCTTCTAGCTCACCTTGCTCTTTAGCGAGTTTATCGAAATCAGCATCAGGCTCGGCATATAGCGCATAAACTTCATCCAAACGGGTCAGTGCACGTTTGACTTCACTAACCGCTTCTTCAACTGATTCACGTACCGTTTGCTCAAGATTTAACTTAGGCTCCTGCGGTAAGTAACCAATTTTGATGCCAGGTTGTGGGCGAGCTTCACCTTCAATATCGGTATCGATGCCAGCCATAATGCGCAATAGGGTCGATTTACCGGAGCCATTCAAGCCCAGTACACCAATTTTGGCCCCAGGGAAGAAACTCAGGGAGATGTTTTTCAAAATATGCCGTTTCGGCGGAACGACTTTGCCGACACGATGCATGGAATAGACGTATTGAGCCACGTTGCGTCTGCCTCTCTATTAGTAGTGATCTCTGATGCGGAGTGTAGCCCGTTTGGATTCTACGAACCAGTATCCAAAGTGGATAGTCGAGCTGTGTCGACAGATTTCGCGGGATAAATGCAGAAACCGGTTTACCAACGTAAACCGGAAAACAAAAAAGGGTTATGGCGCGGTGACTATCATCGCGACACGGCGGTTTTCCGCCCGCCCTTTGGCGGTGCGGTTATCGGCGACGGGTTCGAGCTTGCCACGACCACGAACATCAATATTCTTTCTTAGAATGCCGATGGTTGTCAGGGTATCCGCGACCGCCGCCGCCCGTTGGTAGGAGAGCTGCTGATTATAGCTATCTTCGCCCATAGCGTCGGTATGACCATCAACCCGCAAATGGGTGATGCCTACGGCCGTTAATGCTTTACCAATATTTTGTACTGTTTGCACACCTGACGGATTTAACTTTCTGACATCACTGTCAAACAGCACTTTATTGGCCAGACCAAACTCCCAGCCGTTATCTGTTAACTTGAACCCCTGCTCTTGTAATGCGGCAATTTGCTCAGCACTCAGCCCTGCTGGTTTGGTCTGGCAGCCCGCCAGTACCAATAAGCAGATAGCAAAAAAACTAAGCCAGATACGGCTGATCAGATCCCTATTTTTCAATCCCTGCATGTCACCTACCCTAAGCTTTCTGTGAGAGTAATATCCGATGGCTGAGCAATAGCTCTTCCGCCACTGGACTGGAAGTTTTTCTTGGCGTGATACATCGCCTCATCTGCCCGCTGTAGCAGCTCTTCGGGTGTTTGTGCATGATCAGGATAAATCGCAATGCCAATACTCAGCGAGGTGGTAATTTCAATCCCATCCGCCAGAATGATGGGTTGACTCATGCTTTCAATGATATTGTTAGCAATAATCAGCACATCATCTGTTTCGTGGATAGGTGCCAGTAACACGGCAAACTCATCCCCACCCAAGCGGGCGACTAAATCGGTTTCACGTAGCAGGGCACGAATACGGTCAGCGATGGTGGTCAGCACCACATCACCTGCCGCATGACCATAGCTATCGTTGATCTCTTTAAAACGATCGCCATCCAGGAAAAGAACGGCAGCGTGTTGGTCTGACTTGCAATCATTGAGTGTGCGGCTTAAGCGGCCTTCAAAAAAGGCACGGTTTGCCAGGCCGGTCAGGCTATCGTGTGCCGCCCGATGGGCGAGGAAGTCATTCTCTTGCGTCAGATGTTTTTGCCAAACTTCCAGCTCTTCCAGCAAGCCATTGAAGTCATTACTTAACTCATTTAGCTCGGCAATTTTGGCCGACGGGACTCGCTGACCAAAGCTGCGGTTGCGGCTGACATTATGGGCCACTTTGGTAATTTGGTTCAGTGAACCGATGATACCAAAGAGCATACGCCGTGACAGAACTAACGCGACCAAAGTACTGAGCAGCAGACAGGCCAGTAAGCCTGCTAGCCCTTGCAGCAGAAAACGCAGCAAGCTGCCGCCATGGCCGACAATCACTATCGTGCCAATCTCATTTCCGGAATGAACCATCGGCAGCACCACCGGTTGAGGTAGCGCCCAGCGGGCAACACTTTGCTCCATATAGTGTATGGGGCCATCATCAGGCAGTGTCCAGCTCGCCACCTCGCGACCATTCACATCCAGAATTTTTGCTTCGGCCACCTCTTCATTGGCGGCAATCAGCGACAGAGATTCGTTAGCGGCCACATTGTCACCAAATACCACCGCAGCTTCAGTGGTATAGCTTATCGAACGGGCAATTAAATGCAGATTATGGTCAGCATAAACCCGCAGGGCGAACAGTGCCGCCAGAGTGAGGAAGATACCTGCCGTGGCCACGGAAACCAGTGCCACCGTTAAGTGAATCCGCCCCAGTACACGACCCAGCGTGGGGAGTCTGGCTGCATCATGGTGATGTTGGGTCTGACTGGCAGACTTATTCTTTATTGAACTCATAATGCGTCAGCCTTTTTACGGGCAAGTTGCAACACGCTGGGGTGAACTCGAACCCCACCGCGTGCTAATGCATCCATATTGACTTTGAAAGAGGCCTGCTTATCTTCCAATAGCAGACAAAATGCACTGCCCAGCGTACATTCGTCATAATCTTCACTGATGGTAAGCACCGAGTGCCCCGAGAGGAGTGCCGCCAGTTCCTGCCGCTTCTGTACTGTGACACGCCCTAGATAAACCACATCACAGCTGGCGGCAACCGAAGCGTCGGGCTGTGGGTAGCGCGCCGTTTTGATCGGATGGGCGGTTTGCATCAATGCTGGATTGAATAGCGCTTCAGCGTAATCAGTTTGAGCCACGATACATAAGCGAATCACCGCAGGCGGTGTTGGCCAACGCGCATAGCTGATAATGCCCAGCACCATTTTGGCGGCGGCATCATTGCGTTCATGCAGGAGTTCGGGGCTAAGAGTATTCGCGGCCCTTAAGGGCAACGCGGTGAACAGGAGCGAAATAAGGAATAAAACAGAGGCACATGCCCGCCAGATACGCTGTGGCGTAATCAGTTTAAGCGGATGATAGTGTTTATCACTACTGACGCCGTTAATTGCGCAAGTGACGATATTCATTTTTGCGCTTCCTGTAGGGCGACACGGTTGACACGCTAATGGCAGCAGACAAATAGTAAGCCGCGATACCATTATAAGATTTAATTGATGCAATAATAGTCGTGGTATCGGCAATATAAGATTTATCTTAAATAATATCTCGAATTTATAAAAAAGCCCGACTGATTAGCCGGGCTTGATGATTGTTGCTGAAAATCAGACCACGCTTGAAGCGCCTTTGAAGCGCCCGATGATCCATTTTTCGATCTCTACGATGATAAAGATAGCGATAGAGACCAGCAATGTTACGCCCCAATAGTAAGCCGGTAATGGCTCGGTACCGAACGCGGTATTCATAAACGGCAGGTAGATAATAGCTAACTGCAACAGAATCAGGACACCAGAGACTAACCACAACCCCTTGTTGACAAAGAGTTCTTTGTTCAGTGGGAAGCGATCCATCACGCGGCAGTTAAACATGTAAATCCACTGTGCGGTGACCAAGGTCTGCATCAGCACGGTGCGGATAAATTCGGTGCTGTAGCCGCGCGGCTCCATATAGGCTTCCAGGGCAAAAGCACTACAGGCAATCAAGGTGCCGACAAACGCGATGCGCCAGATAGCGTGGCCGTCTAACACGTGTTTTGATGGATCACGTGGGTTACGGCGCATAATGCCGCGCTCTGCCGGCTCAAAGGCCAAACCGAATGAGAGCGTGGTGGAGGTCGCCATGTTTATCCAGAGGATTTGCAGTGGCGTCAGCGGAATCACCGCACCCACCAGGATAGCAAAGATGATTAACAGCCCTTGCGCCAGGTTGGTCGGCAACACAAACAGAATGGTTTTTTTCAGGTTATCGTAGACACGACGACCCTCTTCAACCGCATGGGCAATGGTGGCAAAGTTGTCATCAGAGAGCACCATATCGGCGGCCTCTTTTGTCACTTCGGTGCCCTTGATGCCCATGGCGATACCCACATCGGCCTGTTTCAGCGCCGGCGCATCGTTAACACCGTCGCCGGTCATGCCGACGATTTCGCCTTTCTCCTGCAAGGCTTTGACCAGACGTAACTTATGTTCCGGGCTGGTTCGGGCGAAGATATCATAACGGACGGCCGCTTCCGCCAGCGCCTTATCGTCCATATGCTCCAGCTGGCCGCCAGTAATGGAGTCTTTCCCATTACCTATCCCCAACATGGCACCAATCGCCATGGCGGTTTCCTGATGGTCGCCAGTGATCATTTTCACGCGAATACCGGCCTGTTGGCAGGTGGCAATGGCGTCGATAGCTTCAGGGCGCGGTGGGTCCATCATGCCGGCAATACCGACAAATACCATCCCTTGCTGGATGTCGCTGTGGCCTAACTCGCTGATGGTCTGCTCTGTTGGGCGGTAGGCCGCAGCCAACATACGCAAACCCTGCTGGGTATAGCGCGTCATCTGGGCATCCCAGTAATCACGGCGGAATGGCACCACACCCTGGTCCGTCAGCTCTTGCTGGCAGAAAGTGAACAGCACGTCAGGCGCACCGGTCAGGAAGATGCAGTTTTCCGACTCAACCTGATGGCTGGTGGCCATATATTTATAAGCCGAATCGAAAGGAATTTTACCGTGCTGCGCAACTTGACCCAGCTCGATCCCCGATTTGGCAGCCAATACTTTTAATGCGCCTTCGGTTGGCCCGCCGACAATGGTCCAGTGGCCTTGATCGTTCTTTTGAATCTGGCTGTCATTACACAAATTCACCGCAGTGATAAATGTTTTTAACGGCCCCGCCAGTGAGGCTTGCTGCTCGCTGCCCTCTGGGTAGATATTGCCGACCGGCTCGTAGCTTTCACCGGTGACGCGATAGCAGTTGTCAGCCAAAATCACCGCTTTAACGGTCATTTCGTTCATCGTCAATGTGCCGGTTTTATCGGAACAGACGACTGTCATGGCACCCAAAGTCTCTACCGTTGGCAGCTTGCGGATAATCGCGCGGTTGCGCGCCATCGCTTGCACACCCAGGGAGAGGATGATCGAAATAATCGCCGGTAACCCTTCCGGTACTGAGGCGACGGCCAGGCTTATCAGCGCCAGCAGCAGTTCATTGACCGGCAGATCCCGTAGAATAAAGGCGAAGACGAACAAAAATGCCATCATCACTAAAATCAGGATGAAAATGGCTTTGCCCAAGCGGTCCATCTGTTGCAGTAATGGTGTGCGAATCGATTCAACCGCTGACATCATTTGGTTGATATGGCCCAGCTCGGTATTGCCGCCACTGGCAATGACCACGCCTTTTGCCGTACCGGCGCTGATAGTGGTGCCTGAGAACAGCAGATTTTTGCGATCGCCAATAACAGATTCGTCCTCAATCACCCCAGTCTGCTTCTCCACCACGGTCGATTCACCGGTCAGGATAGCTTCTTCAATCTGAAGATTATGGGCTTCGAGCAATCGCAGGTCGGCAGGGATTTTGTCCCCTGGTTTCAGCGTAACAATATCACCCGGTACAAGATTTTGAGCGTCAATGGTTTGTGCGCTGCCATCACGGATGACCACAGCTTTACTGGAGAGCATGTTTTGTATGCTTTTCAGTGACTTTTCAGCTTTATTTTCCTGAACATAACCAATTAAGGCATTAATGACTGCCACGCAAAGGATAATAATGGTGTCAACGGAGTGACCCATCAGGCCCTTAACTAAGGCGGCGGCAAGCAAAATGTAGATCAGGACATCATTAAAATGGGCTAAGAACTGTAGCAGGGGGTGCTTACTTTTTTTAGCCGGTAGAGCATTGGGGCCATACTGTTTAAGGCGCTCTTCGGCCTCTTTTTGGCTTAATCCTTCTTCGCGGCTACTTAAGTGCTGCAAAGATTCTTCCGTAGTAAGTTGATACCAGGCCTTTCCCTCTGGGGGCGGGGAGGCGGATTTATGGTCTGATGAGTTTTGCATTGAAAGAACCTTCTTAAAAATGAATAAATCTACAATCTATCAATCTGCTTTCATTTATTTGCCGCAAAGATATTACCATTCATCTTCGGCCCTGCCGGAGGTTAGCAATGTCAATGACTTTGGATATAAATGAAATATTTACAACAGCATAGTGATATTAAGCAAGGATAGTAGATTTTTATGAAAACAGTGCCTTGATCTGAGATAATAAATACGAAATATTTGGCAGCGGGTTGGTTTTAATCTATTGAATTATAACTAAATATATGATTTTTCATTCTGTGGTTTCTTTTTTTCAAGGCACAAAATATCCTCAACAAAGCATAGAAGACTCTTGCCGATTTTAATCATCACTCAAAAAGATTAATCCTACAAATCCATTAGTGTGTGTAATCACTGGCTATCAAGTGAAACTCTTGGTTAGTATATCCCGCTGCCGGAACTAATTATGACTTTGCTCGTCATATGCTACTCAAGAGGTTGCGGTAAGTGAAATGCAGTAGCCAACAACCAGTGAGGAAACAGTGAGTATGGAAAAGTGGCGATATCTGGCGATTGGCGTGTGTCTGGTGACGATTTCAGCAGCGGCATCCGCTGACTCCCTTGATGCCCAACGACAACGCTATCAGCAAGTTAAACTGGCCTGGGACAGCAATCAGATGGATACCGTGGCGCAGCTAATGCCCACGTTACGTGACTATCCGCTGTACCCATATCTGGAATACCGCCAGTTAGCACAAGATTTGAGCCAAGTGAGCGCGGCGCAAGTTAATGATTTCCTGAGCCGTAACCCAACATTGCCGCCTGCAAGTTCGCTCCCATCCCGCTTTGTTAATGAGCTGGCCCGCCGAGAGGATTGGCGCGGGTTATTGACCTTCAGCCCAACCGCGCCGAAACCGGTTGCCGCCCGCTGTAACTATTACTATGCCAAATGGGCGACAGGCGAACAGCAAGCTGCTTGGGATGGGGCAAGTGAAATCTGGCTTAATGGTCAGGCACTCCCCGCTAGCTGCGATAAATTATTCAGTGTCTGGCAACAAGCCGGGCATCAAACACCCTTGGCGACACTGGCGCGGATGAAGCTGGCGCTGAAAGAGGGCAATGCCAGTTTGGTCAGCTATCTGCTCAAACAGCTGCCGGCAGATTACCAGACCATGGGCACAGCACTGGCGAAACTGCAAAGCGACCCTGCCAGTGTTGAAAGCTTCGCCCGTACGGTCGGGCCGACGGACTTTACCCGCTCAGCGACCCTGATTGCATTTACCCGTTTGGCCCGTCAGGACGTAGAGAATGCCCGCGCGATGATCCCAACATTAGCGCGGCTACAGAAAATGAGTGACAGCGAGAAGCTGGAGCTGGAAGAGGCCGTTGCCTGGCGTTTAATGGGCGCGGATGCAACTTACGATCAAGCCAAATGGCGAGATCAGGTGACATTACGTAGCCACTCCACCCCCTTGCTCGAGCGCCGAATCCGCATGTCTCTGGGCAGTGGCGATCGCCAGGGCTTAGCCGCTTGGTTAGCGCGCTTGCCAGCAGAGGCACAAAATAAAGATGAGTGGCGTTACTGGCGCGCATCACTGTTATTGGAGCAGGGCAAGAGAGCCGAGGGCGAAGCTATTTTACGCGGCCTGATGCAAGAGCGTGGCTTCTATCCGATGGTGGCGGCCCAGAAACTGGGGGTTCCTTATCCGATTAATGTCGAGATTGCCACCAAACCCGATGCCTCGCTGGCACAGCGGCCAGAAATCGCCCGAGTGCGCGAGTTGATGTACTGGAATATGGATAATCTGGCCCGCAACGAGTGGAGCTATTTGGTCGCTAGCCGCAGTAAACCTGAACAGGAAGCACTGGCCCGCTACGCGTTTAACCAGAAGTGGGCCGATCTCAGTGTACAGGCGACCATCGTCGCCAAGCTGTGGGATCATCTGGAAGAGCGCTTCCCACTGGCATGGCCGGCGGAGTTCCGTCAGGCGACAGACGGCAAAGGGATCACCCCAAGCTATGCCATGGCGATTGCGCGTCAGGAGAGTGCCTGGAACCCGAAAGCACAATCACCGGTCGGCGCAACTGGGCTGATGCAGGTGATGCCGCGCACCGCAGAACACACGGTAAAACTGAATAATATCAGTGGCTATGTGAATAGCAGCCAGTTGCTCGATCCTGTCAAGAATATTGAGATTGGTACCAGCTATCTGGAAGAGGTCTATCAACAGTTCGGGCGCAACCGCATTCTATCCAGTGCGGCCTATAATGCGGGTCCATCACGGGTCAATACCTGGCTAGGCAACAGTGCCGGACAGGTTGATGCAGTGGCATTTATCGAGAGTATTCCCTTCTCCGAAACCCGTGGCTATGTGAAAAATGTGTTGGCGTATGATGCTTTTTATCGCCACTTTATGAATCGCCCAACGAAGGTGTTGAGTGATGCCGAGTGGCAGCGGCGCTACTGATCCTCTTCGTCCTTGGCGCTACGGCGGTGTTAGCGGCGCTGCAGCACCCGAATCACTGACTGATGTCAGCTCATCGGGATTTGCTCGCTTGCTGCCTTGCCGCAACACCAATGACTTTGAGGATTTTCGTTATCCTTGGCGCTACGGCGGTGTTAGCGGCGCTGCAGCACCCGAATCACTGACTGATGTCAGCTCATCGGGATTTGCTCGCTTGCTGCCTTGCCGCAACACCAATGACTTTGAGGATTTTCGTTATCCTTGGCGCTACGGCGGTGTTAGCGGCGCTGCAGCACCCGAATCATGTATTGGAGTCAGTGATTCGGGACTCAATGAGTTGCCGGCCTACCTGTAGCGCCAAGTTCTTTGGCTATATCTGAGGTTATGATAAGCTGTTGTACTAGTTAAATAGTATGACAGCTCTCCCTTGGGTACTTATTATGACAAAACTACGATTGACCGATCCGAATCTGTCGACTGAAGATAATCAGCACTGGCTGAGCTTTGTTGCACTGCTGCAAAATGCGATTGCGCAAGATCTCCATTTGCCGTTGTTACAATTGATGTTGACACCCGATGAGCGCACCGCGCTGGGCACCCGTGTCCGTATCATTGAGGAGTTAATGCGTGGTGAGTTGAGTCAGCGTGAACTGAAAAATCAGTTGGGTGCCGGTATCGCCACCATCACCCGGGGTTCCAATAGCCTGAAGGCTGCGCCACCACGGCTTAAAAGCTGGCTCGAGGCCCAATTACTGGCAGATAAAAAGTAGCTTCTTTCGCGGCGATTTAGCTCTGGGCTGACTGTTGATAAATTTCATTATGAAATGGCACTAGCGCCAACAATAACGCTTGATGATAAACACTGGTACGAGTCAACTTGCCGTCGGTGAAAATGCCGATGGCCCCGCCTTTCTGCTTAACATTCGCTATCCCGGTTAAAACTGCCATTTCGTCGCCTAGCTCACGGCCTTGGCGAACTCCTTGCAATATAATATCGGGCAGCATCAAACTGGCAGAACGCGACTCTCCCCGTGATTGTAAGTGCTCAATAACCATCCATGCAAAGGTCATATTATCTTCGATACCGGCTTCAATCCCGACCCAAAAATCAGCCTCAGGGCGAAGCCGACGCGCATGAGTCACTCGTTGTCTGGCACCGGTGCGTGTCTCAATACTGCCGATAGGCTGCAGGGGGACACCACTATCAACATTGACACCTTCAATGCGGTAACTGTCAGCGCCATAAACGTCATCGAAGGCGAGGCTGATAGCCTTAATCTTTGCAGGGTTGGTAGTTGCGGCAACAACATGGTACATAATAAGTCTCGATATATTTAAGAACCTATACCCTTCGCATATGAAGTCGCAGGGTTATTTCACGCAGTATAACGGAAAAAAGACATGTTACAGGTATATCTCGTGCGTCATGGCGAAACCATTTGGAACGCGGAACGCCGTATTCAAGGCCAGTCAGACAGCCCGCTAACCGACAACGGTATACGTCAGGCGTACTTGGTTGCACAACGGGTTCGCAGCCAAGGGATCACACATATTATCGCCAGTGATCTTGGGCGTACGCAGCAGACGGCAAAAATTATCGCCGATGCTTGCGGGCTAAAAATGGTGACAGATCCCCGTTTGCGCGAGCTGGATATGGGGGTGCTGGAAACACGTCCGATTGAGAGCTTAACACCAGAAGAGGAGCAGTGGCGTAAGCAGATGGTCAATGGCACTGAAGGTGGTCGTATCCCTGAAGGGGAGTCGATGACAGAGCTGGGGCAGCGTATGCGTGCGGCGCTAGATAGCTGCCTTGAGTTACCTGCTGGCAGCAAGCCGCTGTTAGTCAGCCATGGTATGGCGCTGGGGTGCTTGCTGAGTACGTTGCTTGGTTTACCCGCACATGCCGAACGGCGTCTACGTTTGCGCAACTGTTCGCTGTCGCGTGTTGATTATCAGGAGAGCCCTTGGCTGGCTTCGGGGTGGGTGATTGAAAGTGCTGGCGATACCGCTCACTTGGATATGCCAGCACTTGATGAGCTACAGCGTTAACGCCGGATAGGGATGAGATATTCACATTTCAGCGAGGTCGGAGGCTGATCTTTTGGCCTCCCCTGCGGGAAGAATCGTTCGATATCATAGCCACGTCTACGGGTTAATCCTAACTGCGGCAAGCTGGTGCCATAGAGTGTCAGGATGAAGTTCTGTAAACCGTCCAGCGGCCCCTCGTAGCTAAACAGCACATATTCGCCACCCTGCAAGATAACCGCTTGCCCCTCCTGCACGTTACCCGGCACATGCTGTGGTTCAATGGCCGTGGTGTAGAAAATCTCTTGCTCATCATCTTTCTCCTGATTCGGTCGGGAGTGATGCAAGCCATAGAGTACCGGCGGCAGTTGATCGGCTTCCCCCAGATACTGTTGCCAGAAATGGCTCCGCAATTCAGTGCGATAGGTCGATATCTGCTCAAGGGTACAGGAGTAGCTCTGGGTTAAACCGACCAGATGTTGCTCAGGTAAGGTGATGAATTCAGGTTCAGGCAGAGCATAGGCACCTAACCGGATCGGCGGACATATTCCCGCTGAATGCCAATCCTCCGCCCGACGGTATAGCGCCGGTGTTTGCGCAAACTGTTTTTTAAAGGCGCGGGTAAAGGTTTGCTGCGAATCAAAGCGATATTGCAGAGCAATATCCAAAATAGGGCGGCTGGTGAGTCGTAACGCGACAGCGGCTTTAGATAGCCTTCTTGCACGAATATAAGCACCGATAGCACTCCCGGTGACATCCTTGAACATTCGCTGCAAATGCCATTTTGAATAGCCTGCTTTAGCAGCGACATTGTCCAGTGCTAAAGGCTGGTCTAAATGACTTTCTAGCCAGCTGAGCAAATCACGAATGATACTGGCTTGATCCATAGATCTTCCTCGTAAAGCGGCCTAAATTTAGGGTGTTAATAGTATGGAAATAATAACTCTGGCGCATAGTAGCAACTTTTTATGTTCCCGACTGCTTAAGAATTTCCTATCGTTATGTGTTAAAAAAGCATCTAAGATCTATAAAATGGTTTTTTAGCGGATATTTTATTTTTGCTAAAAATAGTTAGCGTTGAATAACTTTATTCAACGGAATGGAGTAAGTGTATGAAAAAAAGTTGGATATTGCTTGGTTGTTTACTTTCTTTGGGGGCAATTAGCGCCCATGCGGAGGAGATTGGTTCAGTCGATACGGTATTTAAGCTGCTGGGGCCGGATCATAAAATCGTGGTTGAAGCCTTCGATGACCCTGATGTTAAAAATGTAACTTGTTATATCAGCCGGGCAAAAACCGGCGGTATCAAAGGCGGGTTAGGGTTGGCGGAAGATACGTCTGACGCAGCAATCTCTTGCCAGCAAGTGGGGCCGATAGAGCTAAGTGACAAGATTCAGAATAAGAAATCTGACGGTACAGTGGTTTTCCAGAAGCGTACTTCACTGGTATTTAAAAAGTTACAGGTGGTGCGTTTCTACGATCAAAAACGCAATGCGCTAATCTATCTGACCTATTCGGATCGCGTGGTTGATGGTTCACCGAAAAATGCCATCAGTGCCGTGCCGATTATGCCGTGGCAACCGTCTAATTTAACAGAATAAAGAGATAAAAAAGCCAGCATCTAAGCTGGCCTTTTTATCTTTGTGTGTTCGCGAAAGATTACTCTTCCAGATCACCACAAAAACGATAACCTTCACCATGGATAGTGGCGATGATTTCAGGCGTGTCCGGTGTGGATTCGAAATGCTTACGAATACGGCGGATAGTCACGTCAACTGTACGGTCATGCGGTTTCAGCTCACGACCGGTCATTTTCTTCAGCAATTCACCACGGGATTGAATTTTGCCCGGGTTTTCGCAGAAGTGCAGCATGGCGCGGAACTCACTGCGTGGCAGCTTATAGTGCTCGCCCGCAGGGCTTATCAGTGAGCGGCTATTGATATCCAGCTCCCAGCCATTAAATTTATAGCTCTCAACCAAACGGCGCTCTTCGCCGACGCTGCCCAGATTCATGGTACGCGACAGCAGGTTGCGTGCCCGAATAGTTAATTCACGCGGATTGAAAGGTTTGGTGATGTAATCATCAGCGCCAATTTCCAGGCCAAGGATCTTATCTACTTCGTTATCACGACCTGTCAGGAACATCAGGGCAACACTGGCTTGTTCACGAAGTTCCCGTGCCAGCAGCAGGCCATTTTTGCCCGGCAGATTGATGTCCATGATAACTAAGTTAATATCATTCTCAGACAGAATGTGGTGCATTTCTGCGCCATCATTGGCTTCATGAACAACATAGCCTTCCGCCTCGAAAATGCTCTTCAGGGTGTTACGAGTAACTATCTCATCTTCTACGATCAGAATGTGCGGGGTCTGCATGTTTGCTACCTAAAATTGCCAACAAAATAGAAATAGGAAGTACAGAAGTCTTTGTTATATTAGGATTTTTATTGACTTGTTACTCGTCATCCCGTTCATCACATGACTAAAGTACGTAAACGCGTTCTTGATGCACTTTCCATCAACGTCAACAACATCACTAGCTTGGTCGGGGTGTTACTCCCTACAGCCCCAAAGGTGACAAAAGCGGCGCATATCCTAACCCTATTAACAGCAATATAACAGTGTAAGCCGAATCTACCACCCAACAAAACTACGCTTTGTTGACATATATCAAATTCAATTGTAGCACGTTAACACTTTTGTGAAAAAGACTTACAAGAATACCAGCTTAAGTGATGGTGGGCTAAAATATGTGTTCGATTCAGTGTTATTAATATTAAAAATTGATTGTCAGACGTAACAAAAAAAACACTTTTCTAATCTGTTGATTTTTATTGTTTAAAATCAATATTCTTCCGCCATGGCGGCAATGAAGCGGTTTTTCTTGCCAGTGCGCTATTTCGCACAAAAGCATAAGAAGAATTATCGCCAATGTTAGCCAAATGTAAAGCAACAAGGGCAAGAGGCATTTTTTGCTACTTTTTAGAAAGCTAGTCTGAATAGCGAGTCAGAAAATGACTATTTCGTTGCTTTAAGCGGTTTTTATCATAGAGCTGGTATCAATGGCCTGTCAGGGGGTTCTATCATTAAGTTGAAAAAAAACGTTAAAGTTAATTATATGGATTAAAGTTAATATTTCAGTTTTATTATCTGGCTGTTAACCATTATTTTTAATTGTATTGCCAGATAACCCCTGTAGGTTTAGAGGATTAACCCTGATTGAGTAATGAGTTAATTAGCGGCATTAGATGAAAAAATTTGACTTCATCGGGCGATTGCTTTAACCAATATAGGGAGAGCTTCATTTATGAGACAGACAGACGACATGCGATACATCAGCCTGACTACAACGATTATTACCACCACCGAAACCACTGGTTACGGGGCGGGCTGACGCGTACAGGAAACAACAGAAAAAAGCCCGCACCTAGACAGTGCGGGCTTTTTTTTTCAATCAAATCTTTGCAAAAAAGTTTGCGATAAAAAAGCGCGAAAGCGGGAGAGAACCAGAAATGCGAGTGCTGAAATTTGGCGGGACATCAGTAGCAAATGCAGAACGCTTTATGCGTGTTGCCGATATCATTGAAAGTAATGTGCGTCAGGGACAAGTGGCTACGGTATTATCCGCCCCCGCTAAAATTACCAACCATCTGGTCGCGATGATCGACAAAATGGTCGCCGGGCAAGATATCTCGCCAAACATCAGTGATGCCGAGCGGATTTTTTCCGAGCTTTTACGCGGATTAGCCGATGCCCAACCGGGCTTTGACTATGAGCGTTTGAAAGCCTTGGTCGCCCATGAGTTTGCGCAACTCAAGCACGTTTTACATGGTATCTCCTTGCTGGGACAGTGCCCGGACAGCATCAATGCGGCTATCATTTGCCGTGGCGAAAAACTCTCCATTGCTATTATGGAAGCGCTATTCCAAGCGAAAGGTTATCAAGTCAGCGTGATTAATCCGGTCGAGAAACTGCTAGCTCAAGGCCACTATCTCGAATCCACGGTGGATATCACTGAATCGACTCGCCGTATTGGCTCCAGCAATATTCCTGCCGATCACATCATTCTGATGGCAGGTTTCACTGCCGGTAATGACAAAGGTGAGTTAGTGGTGCTGGGGCGTAATGGTTCCGACTACTCAGCCGCCGTGTTGGCCGCCTGTTTGCGCGCGGACTGTTGTGAAATCTGGACTGATGTTGATGGGGTTTATACTTGCGATCCCCGTGTTGTCCCTGATGCGCGCTTATTGAAATCGATGTCATATCAGGAGGCGATGGAGCTATCTTACTTTGGCGCTTCAGTTCTTCACCCCCGCACTATCGCCCCCATCGCCCAGTTCCAGATCCCTTGCCTGATAAAAAACACCGCTAACCCGCAAGCTCCCGGCACACTGATTGGCGGCGAGAGCAGTGACGACGGTTTCCCGGTAAAAGGCATCACCAACCTGAATAACATGGCGATGATCAATGTTTCAGGGCCGGGAATGAAAGGGATGGTCGGTATGGCTGCCCGCGTCTTTGCCGTGATGTCGCGCAGTGGTATCTCTGTGGTGCTGATCACTCAGTCCTCCTCCGAATACAGCATCAGCTTCTGTGTGCCACAAGGGGAGCTTCTGCGCGCCCGTAAGGCACTGGAGGAGGAGTTTTATCTAGAGCTTAAAGATGGCGTGCTGGAGCCGCTAGATGTGATGGAGCATCTGGCTATCATCTCTGTCGTCGGCGACGGTATGCGCACCCTGCGTGGGATCTCAGCCCGCTTCTTCTCGGCACTGGCCCGTGCCAACATCAATATTATCGCCATCGCCCAAGGTTCGTCCGAGCGCTCTATTTCGGTGGTGGTCAGTAATGATGCGGTGACCACCGGCGTGCGTGTCTGCCATCAAATGCTGTTTAACACTGATCAAGTGATTGAAGTGTTCGTGATTGGTGTCGGTGGCGTGGGCGGGGCATTGATTGAGCAAATCTATCGCCAGCAGCCATGGCTGAAACAGCGCCACATTGATCTGCGCGTTTGCGGTATCGCCAACTCCAAAGCCATGTTGACCAATGTGCATGGTATTGCGCTGGATAACTGGCGTCACGAATTGGCTGAAGTGCAGGAGCCATTTAACCTGAGCCGCCTGATTCGCTTGGTGAAAGAGTATCATTTGCTCAATCCGGTGATTGTTGACTGTACCTCTAGCCAGGCGGTGGCGGATCAATATGCTGATTTCCTGGCAGATGGTTTCCATGTGGTCACGCCAAATAAGAAAGCCAACACCTCATCAATGAACTACTACCGCCAGATGCGCGCGGCGGCGGCAAAATCATGCCGTAAGTTCTTGTATGACACCAATGTCGGCGCGGGTCTGCCGGTGATCGAAAACTTACAGAATTTGCTCAATGCCGGTGACGAACTGATGCGCTTCTCTGGCATCCTGTCAGGTTCGCTCTCCTTTATCTTCGGCAAGCTGGACGAAGGGATGACACTATCAGAGGCCACCTTGCAGGCCAAGGCGATGGGGTATACCGAGCCAGATCCACGGGATGACCTGTCTGGAATGGATGTTGCCCGCAAGTTGTTGATTTTGGCCCGTGAAGCGGGGTACAAACTTGAACTGGCAGATATCGAGGTTGAGCCTGTGCTACCTGCAAGTTTTGATGCCTCTGGTGATGTAGCGAGCTTCCTGGCACGTTTGCCATCATTGGATGCAGAATTTACCCGTCTGGTGGCGAATGCCGCAGAGCAGGGGAAAGTACTGCGCTATGTCGGGGTCATTGAAGAGGGGCGTTGTAAAGTGCGGATGGATGCGGTTGATGGTAACGATCCACTGTATAAAGTGAAGAGTGGTGAAAACGCGCTGGCGTTCTATACCCGCTATTATCAGCCGATTCCGTTGGTATTACGCGGTTATGGCGCAGGTAATGATGTGACTGCCGCAGGGGTGTTTGCCGATCTTTTACGCACATTATCATGGAAGTTGGGAGTTTAAATATGGTTAAAATCTATGCTCCGGCATCGATTGGCAATGTCAGCGTCGGCTTTGATGTGTTGGGCGCGGCAGTGACACCGATAGATGGCACCCTACTTGGCGATTGCGTCAGTGTGACGGCGGCTGATCGTTTCAGCCTGCGCAATGAAGGTCGCTTTGTTAGTAAATTACCTAATGACCCGAAAGAGAATATCGTTTATCAATGTTGGGAGCGTTTTTGTCAGGCGATCGGCAAAACGATTCCGGTGGCGATGGTGCTGGAAAAGAACATGCCGATTGGTTCAGGGCTGGGTTCCAGTGCTTGCTCGGTGGTGGCCGGTTTGATGGCAATGAACGAGTTCTGTGGCAAGCCGCTGGATGAGGTGACGCTGCTGGGGCTGATGGGTGAGCTGGAAGGGCGCGTCTCTGGAAGTGTCCATTTTGATAATGTCGCGCCCTGCTATTTGGGTGGGATGCAGCTAATTCTTGAGCAGGAGGGCTACATCAGTCAGGGCGTCCCCGGTTTTGACGACTGGCTGTGGGTGATGGCCTATCCGGGTATTAAAGTCTCAACAGCTGAGGCACGCGCCATTTTGCCGGCACAGTATCGCCGCCAGGATTGCATCGCACATGGGCGCAACCTGGCGGGATTCATTCATGCCTGCCACACGCAGCAGCCAGATTTAGCCGCCAAAATGATGAAAGATGTGATTGCCGAGCCTTACCGCACCCAATTGCTGCCAGGCTTTGCGGCTGCACGACAAGCGGCACAGGATATCGGCGCACTGGCCTGTGGCATTTCTGGCTCCGGCCCGACACTGTTTGCTGTCTGCAACGACACTGAAACCGCGCAGCGCATGGCGAGCTGGCTACAAAATCACTACCTGCAAAACGACGAAGGTTTTGTTCATATTTGCCGTCTGGATACCGCAGGCGCACGACTACTGGGATAACGCATGAAACTGTATAACCTTAAAGATCACAACGAGCAGGTCAGCTTCTCGCAAGCGATCAAGCAGGGCCTGGGTAAGCAGCAGGGGCTTTTTTTCCCGCTGGAGTTGCCCGAATTTAACGTTACAGAGATAGACCAACTGCTGGATCTGGACTTTGTGACGCGCAGCAGCCGTATTTTGTCTGCATTTATTGGCAGCGAAATTGCCCCTGAGGTGTTAACCAAACGCGTCCAGGCCGCTTTTGAGTTTCCGGCACCGATAGCGCAAGTTGAGAATGATATCGCCACACTGGAGCTGTTCCACGGCCCGACTTTGGCGTTTAAAGATTTCGGCGCTCGTTTTATGGCGCAAATGCTGGCTGAAGTCGCTGGTGACCAGCCGGTGACCATCTTAACGGCGACCTCCGGTGATACTGGTGCGGCGGTGGCCCATGCTTTCTACGGCTTGAAAAATGTGCGTGTGGTTATCCTCTATCCACGCGGAAAAATCAGCCCACTGCAAGAGAAATTGTTCTGTACGCTGGGGGGCAACATCCACACCGTGGCGATTGATGGCGATTTTGATGCCTGCCAGGCGCTGGTCAAGCAAGCCTTTGATGATGAAGAATTAAAGCAGGAACTGAGTCTTAACTCGGCGAACTCAATCAATATCAGCCGCTTACTGGCGCAGATTTGCTACTACTTTGAAGCAGTGGCCCAACTGCCACAAGAAGCGCGTAATCAACTGGTTATCTCTGTGCCAAGCGGCAACTTTGGTGATTTGACCGCAGGTTTGCTGGCTAAATCCTTAGGTTTACCGGTGAAGCGCTTTATCGCGGCAACCAATGCCAATGACACCGTGCCGCGTTTCTTGGTCAACGGCCAGTGGCAGCCAAAATCCACGGTTGCGACCTTATCGAATGCCATGGATGTCAGCCAGCCGAATAACTGGCCGCGTGTAGAGGAGCTATATCGCCGTAAGGTCTGGCAGTTGAAGGATTTGGGCCACGGTGCAGTGAGTGATGAGGTGACAAAAGAGACCCTGCGCGAGCTGGCGAAGCTGGGTTACATTTCAGAGCCTCACGCCGCTATTGCTTACCGTGTATTGCGTGATCAGTTGCAAGATGGTGAGTTCGGGCTGTTCATTGGTACGGCACACCCGGCGAAATTCAAAGAGAGCGTGGAAGCCATTTTGGGCCAAGAGCTACCCTTGCCAAAACCACTGGCGATACGGGCGCAATTACCATTGCTATCCCATGATTTACCAGCAGATTTTGCGACAATGCGGGCGTTTTTAATGGCCTTGCCAAAGTAATCTGTTGTTAGCATCAAGGTGAAAGGGCCAGTTCAGTTTTCTAATGGCCCTTTCAATTTCAGTGCTGTTCAGCCCGCTTAAATACCAGTTCGTTTTTCGCCGACAGCCCGGCATCAAACTCATAACCTTCCAGATTAAAATCAACCAGTTGTTCAGGTTTGGTTAATCTGTTCTGGATAATAAAACGGCTCATCAAGCCACGGGCTTTCTTGGCGTAGAAACTGATGATTTTGTATTTACCGTTTTTCTCATCTAAAAATACCGGCTTAATCAGTGAACCGGCTATTTTGGCCGTTTTCACGGCCTTAAAATACTCATCAGAAGCCAGATTAATCAGCACGTTATCTCCTTGCTGCGCCAGCGCCTGATTCAGTTTTTCGGTTATCTGATCACCCCAAAATGTATAGAGATCTTTGCCCTGTAGATTCGCCAACTTAATGCCCATTTCCAGCCGGTAGGGCTGCATCAAATCCAACGGGCGTAGCACGCCGTATAGGCCCGAGAGCATGCGTAGATGCTGTTGGGCGAAATCAAAATCGGCATCGCTAAAAGTCTGTGCCTGCATCCCAGTGTAGACATCACCTTTGAAGGCCAAAATGGCCTGACGGGCATTTTCTGGCGTGAAATCAGGTTGCCATTCGCTAAAGCGAGCCGCATTTAAGCCCGCCAGTTTGTCGCTAATCCCCATCAGGCTGCTGATTTGAGCTGGCGTCAACTCGCGGCAGATTTCGATAAGCGCTTGTGATTTATCCAACATTTCAGGTTGAGTGAACTTGTTGGTCGCTAATGGACTTTGATAATCAAGGGTTTTGGCTGGGGAGATAATAATAAGCATCACGGCATCCTGTTAATCCAGATAGCACACTGTAGCAAAAAGCGCGCGTCAGCAAAAAGAAGATTGGGCGATTGCTAAGATAGGTAGGCTGCTTTCTTTATCGGGGGTATAGTTTCCAAAGGATATATAGCTTAGCTAAATCGTCTCAGCCCCACAATAATGGACAAATTTGCTATTAATCAGATGATTTCCAGCTGTTTTGAAAGGCGTAAACGGTTGCGAAGCGGAGAGCGCAAGGTTGCGCTTTTTTTAATCAGTTTAACTGCCTTGCACCGAGGCTTACGCATGTTATTATCAGAACAAGGCAGGGCTGCGAAATGCCAAAAGTTCATGCACAAACGACGAGAAACGACAACATGACCGATAAACTTACTTCCCTACGTCAAATCACCACTGTAGTCGCAGATACTGGGGATATCGCGGCAATGAAGCTGTATCAGCCGCAAGATGCAACCACCAACCCATCCCTTATTCTGAATGCCGCTCAAATTCCTGAATATCGCAAACTGATCGATGAAGCCATTGCTTGGGCGCGTGAACAAAGTAGCGATCATGCTCAGCAGATTGTCGATGCAACGGACAAACTGGCCGTCAATATTGGTTTGGAAATTCTGAAACTGATCCCTGGGCGTATTTCTACCGAAGTTGATGCGCGTCTCTCCTATGACACTGTTGCTAGCGTGGCAAAAGCTAAACGCCTGATCAAATTGTATAACGAAGCGGGCATCAGCAATGACCGCATCCTGATCAAGCTGGCCTCTACCTGGCAGGGTATCCGTGCCGCAGAACAGCTGGAAAAAGAGGGTATCAACTGCAACCTGACCCTGCTGTTCTCCTTTGCTCAGGCACGTGCTTGTGCTGAAGCGGGTGTGTTCCTGATCTCTCCGTTTGTTGGTCGTATTCTTGACTGGTACAAAGCCAATGGCGACAAAAAAGAGTTCGCACCAAACGAAGATCCAGGTGTGGTTTCAGTGACTGAGATCTACCAGTATTACAAAAAACATGGTTATAAGACTGTAGTGATGGGCGCAAGCTTCCGTAATCTGGGTGAAATCATTGAATTGGCCGGTTGTGACCGCTTGACTATCGCCCCATCGCTGCTGAAAGAGCTGGCAGAAAGCGAAGGTCCAGTCGAGCGTAAACTCTCTTACACCGGTGAAGTTCAGCCGAAACCTACACCGCTGACTGAAGCTGAATTCTACTGGCAGCACAATCAGGACCCAATGGCGATTGATAAACTGGCTGACGGTATTCGTAAGTTTGCTATCGATCAGGGCAAACTTGAGAAAATGATCTCAGACCTGCTGTAATCTGAGCAGATCACGCGAGATTTGACGAAAAGGTGGCGTAAGCCGCCTTTTTTGTTTTTCTACTGCCTCTGCACTGGAGAGGTTTACTGCCCGGGCCGCCACTGCAATCACTTTGGGTATGTTATCATTTGATCAGATAAAGGCATTTCGTTGAGGTAATCGCATGAATACATTACGTATAGGTTTAGTCTCTGTCTCTGATCGGGCGTCGAGCGGGGTTTATCAGGATAAAGGCATTCCGGCGCTGGAAGAGTGGCTGGCAAGTGCGTTAACCACCCCCTTTGAAATAGAAACGCGCCTTATTCCTGATGAGCAAACACTGATTGAACAAACATTGTGTGAGTTGGTCGATGAAATGGGCTGCCATTTGGTGTTGACCACCGGTGGAACTGGCCCGGCAAGGCGCGATGTTACCCCTGATGCCACTCTGGCTATCGCCGATCGGCAGATGCCAGGTTTTGGCGAGCAAATGCGTCAAATCAGCCTCCATTTTGTTCCTACCGCTATTTTATCCCGTCAGGTAGGGGTTATCCGCAAGCAAGCACTGATCATCAACTTACCGGGGCAGCCTAAATCGATTAAAGAGACGCTGGAAGGGGTGAAAGATGCGCAATCTAACGTTATGGTCGCCGGTATTTTTGCCAGCGTACCTTATTGCATTCAATTACTGGACGGGCCTTATATCGAAACGAACAGCGCAGTAGTAGCAGCTTTTCGTCCTAAGAGTGCCATAATTGAAATAAAAAGCTAAATTGAAAGTTTCTACAGCATTAGATGTCATTATACGAGTGTGGGGAATTTTGTACGGTATAGTCATGTTTACTTTACAAAAAGATGAAAATATTTTTCTTCCCCAACTCTGGTTTACTACGGTGTCATATGTCTCAAGAACACAACTCATCTCAAAGCGACTTTTCCCAACATGATGCTGGCCCGCAGCAGCATCATAATCGTCGATTAAATAAGCAAGATTATAAAACGCTGACACTGGCTGCATTAGGCGGGGCGTTAGAATTTTATGATTTTATTATTTTTGTCTTTTTTGCCGCGGTAATTGGTGACCTCTTCTTCCCGACGGATATGCCTGAATGGCTGCGTCAGGTGCAGACATTCGGTATTTTTGCCGCCGGTTATCTGGCTCGTCCGCTGGGCGGCATCATCATGGCGCATTTTGGCGACTTGGTTGGCCGTAAGAAGATGTTTACCCTCAGTATTCTATTGATGGCACTGCCAACGCTGGCGATCGGTATGCTGCCGACTTACGCCTCTATCGGCATCGCGGCACCACTGCTACTGCTCCTTATGCGCGTGTTGCAAGGTGCGGCGATTGGTGGTGAAGTCCCCGGGGCATGGGTCTTTGTGGCTGAACATGTGCCACGCCGACGTATTGGGATTGCCTGTGGCACCTTAACTGCTGGTTTAACGGCGGGGATTTTGCTGGGGTCGCTGGTTGCAACGGCAATGAATACCTCGTTGAGTCATCAGGCTATTCTGGATGGCGGCTGGCGTGTGCCGTTCTTCCTGGGTGGGATTTTTGGTCTGTTCGCCATGTATCTGCGCCGCTGGTTACAAGAGACACCTATCTTTAAAGAGATGCAGGCACGTAAAGCCTTGGCTGAAGAGTTGCCACTGAAATCTGTGGTGGTCAATTACAAAAAAGAGGTGGTCGTTTCGATGCTGCTCACCTGGCTACTTTCTGCCGGTATTGTGGTGGTTATCCTGATGACGCCAACTTATTTACAGAAACAGTTTGGTGTATTACCCGCGCTGGCACTGCAGGCGAACAGTTTAGCAATTGTTGCGCTAGTTTGTGGCTGCGTGATTGCAGGCCTGGCTATTGATCGTTTCGGTGCCAGTAAAACCTTTATTGTCGGCAGCTTGATGTTAGCGCTATCGACATGGTCGTTCTACCACACCAATTTGACTGATCCGACTCAACTGTTTACCCATTATATGATGGCGGGTTTCTGTGTCGGAATTGTTGGGGCGGTACCCTATGTGATGGTGCGCGCTTTCCCGGCAGAGGTTCGCTTCACTGGTATTTCATTCTCTTATAATGTGGCTTACGCCATATTTGGCGGCCTGACACCTATTTTAGTGACCCTATTAATGAAGGTAACCCCTATGGCGCCAGCATATTATATGCTGCTGCTCTCGCTGGTAGGCTTGTTGTTAGGAGTTTATCTACGTAATGATATTAACAGTGAAGTGAAAATCAATATGGCCAAGAAGGTGATGAGCTGACCCACTCCTCATCAATTAAAGCCAACTCAGTTTGAAGAATAGCCCATAATGCGTGATAAATTTATGGGCTATTTTTTCAGCTAAGTCAGTTAGAATTCTGATTTAAAGTTAAACCCGACCTTTTGTTTGACGCGAGCTGAGGGTTGGGAAATGACTTCAGAAAATAGTGTGCTGGCCCCGCGCTGCTGTAAATATCGCGCTAATTCGTTTACGGCGGCGGTTCCCGCCCCTCTTACGGTTCCTTCACTATGTGGTGTTAACACATACTCCGGTTGTGTTGCAGAGGCAACCAGTTCGACTTGTTTTCTATCATTGAAACAATCGGCCAGAACAATGGCGATAATCTCTCCCCGATATTTGACGACAACATAAATTTCACCAGGACGCTTAATGATCAATCTGCGGTGAATAATCCCAGTGACAATATGTCCGGCATGAAGGGTCTTGCTTAATGCTACAGTTGCATCGGAATCAGCATCGAGATCAACAACATGAGTACCTTGATATCGTTGGCCCCATTGTTCAATAGTTTTGGTAAGTTCATCCCGCAAAGCTCGATTATTTTCAATTTCAGCATCGGATAATTTCTCTGCTTCTTCAGCTGTGGGGGTAGTTATTATTTCTATTTCAAAATTTGACTCAGGTTGTGCGACTAACTCACCATGTTGAATAACCATAGGCGTTGTTGGTTTGTATACATATGTTTCTAGCAGCAACTCATAAACACCCAGAGGTAGCTGTTCTACATGGACTGGCATATCATCGGTTGAGTAATAGAAGCCAAAGGCCAAATAACTTAATTGAGCATAATCAAATGCAGTCTTTATATCACTAAGGGCATTCCCGGTACTTCTATCTGCGAGTTTGTCTCTTATCGCTTTACTGAATCGTTGTTCTATTTCTGCATCTTCTACTACCGCACCTGTACTCCCTGTTTTTATAATTGAGTTTATGATTTTGCTAAAATACTCGGAATTCCAGGTTCGTAGATCGTTGCCAAATAACAGAGTAAAATCAGTCATGATCTCTAGCGTCCAATCAATACAAGGGGGCCTTATTTGGCGGGATGAACGTGGGTTCATTAGTAAATAGATCGAAGTCATACAGGTTTTTGCTGCAGCGGGTAGACTCAATGATTGATGATGATTTGTGCTATCGATGTAACTTAGCATCATATAATTTTCAGTGGGTCCATTATCACCTCTCTCTTTTGATATTTCTTTTGTTGATAAATTTTTCTTGAGTGGTCGACTATCTCCGGCAATATGCAATGTTTTCTCTTTTGTATTACTACGAAAATACTCTTCGGAACTGAAGATGATTTGATCAAGTTGTTGACATGAACCTTGAGTAATATAGTTATAGATATTGAGGAATGGAGTGAATGAACATATTATTTTACTTGTTTCAGATAAATCCCTTTTTTCCCAATGTTGCTCACCAGTGTCGGCAGTCAGTATAGATCTATCTAATATCAACGGGCTGTTACTATTATAGTTATAATTCTCGATAATTATTCTTGGCTCTATACCAGCAGGTTCTTGCCACTTAAATGAGATAATAGGTGATATATAAACCAACTGCTCTTTTAATGTCTTAATATATTGAAATTGTACTATGCCATTACTTGGTTGTATAATAAAAGCAAGTTCATCCGAATATTCTTGATATTCAAAAATAAATTCATTAAGCATATAAAGATCAGAAAAAACAATACCTTTTTCAGTTACGTTAATGTTTGGCCCATTGATTAAGTTAATACTATAGCCATCACCCTGCATTAGAGTCTTATTTTTAAAAACGAGTAGAATTTGCTTGTTAATTAATCGTTTGTCATACCAGTGCTGACCGAATGATTCAGGTATTTTTATTTCGTATGCATCTAATATAAGACAATTTTGATTACAGTTGAGTTTTTCATTTTTTAATACTTTCATACTGCTTATCTGATTATCCATCCCTATTGCACTTAATTCCTTAGCGCTAATGCTTTCTGTTACTGAAAAAAAAATGGGGTTGAAGTTATCATTTTTATATATTTTAGCCATCATTCCTGATGGGATCTTTATTGATCTTATACTATCATTATCAATAAAAGGTGAAGGGTAGGCTGAATGGAATGATTTTTTATACTCAAGATATAAATCTATTTCTTGACCAGAGTGTAAACAAGTGCTCTCACCTTGATAGTCGTCTTCCATATAGAAACAGACGCTATCATTATTTGAGTAGCCCGGTTTTGATAGTGCCAATATAATGCTAACTAACCATTTAGTTGCTGTTTTCATAAGTATCCCCTTAACTTCGTTAATTAGAGTTGACTTATTATTATCTAGGCTTGGGGATTATATGATATGTCGAGAAATTCACCTTATCTATTTTTCAATCATTCTTAGTGATAATATTATGCTGTCTCTTTTGTGGTGGTATATATTAAAAAAATAGTTCTATTAAATAATATATAATTATAGCGTTAAGAGGGGATTTAATGATGAGCAGTAAAACACACTGAATATTAGATACTCTCTAACATTCAGTGTTACTAAATATAAATTTTAGTTTATGCGGAAATTAAGCCACAGGTTGCAGCTGTAAACTTTGGCTTGGTTCGCCAATTGGCAGCACAGTACGACCATATTGTTCGTTCAGCACTTCAGCCATGGCCAGATAAATTGCACTGGCACCGCAAATAATCCCTTCGAAGCCAGCAAAGACCAGCAATGAATGGTTACCGGTGAAATTGCCCACGGCCAGTAGCGCAAATAGCAGTGTCAGACTGCCGAAAACAAACTGCAAGGCGCGGTTAGCAGGTAAGGTGCCGAAGAACATAAATAGTGTAAAGATGCCCCACAGACCTAAATAAACGCCGAGGAATTGTGCATCAGTTGCCTCCGCCAGACCCATTTTAGGCAACATCAGTAAGCCAACCAGACTCAGCCAGAATGCGCCATATGAGGTAAAGGCGGTTGCGGCAAAGGTATTCCCCTTTTTGTACTCCAACAAACCGGCCAAAATTTGTGCCAGACCGCCGTAAAAAATCCCCATACTCAGAATGACAGAGGTCAGGGGAAAGAAGCCTGCGTTGTGCAGGTTAAGCAAGACGGTAGTCATCCCAAAGCCCATTAGGCCTAATGGGCCAGGATTCGCCAACTTGGTGGTGTTCATAAGTCCTCTGCAAATTTGGTATAATTATTTAAATAAATATAAAGCGCCTGAATGACCAAAAAGTGGCCTATTCCGTCAGTGCGCGCGGCATCATAATGATCCGCGCGGTAGGAAACAATGATCTCGAGGGTGATAAAAAGTAATTTTTTTTCATCTCCCCCCTTGATGCTGCGTTTCCTGGCCCCATCTTATTCCCAACCGCAGGAGCTAATCGTGGATCAGCGGAGACATGCATCAACAGAACGTTGGGCGTGAAAACATTGATTAAGAAAATACGGGCAGTTGAAAATAAGCAATCCGCCCACATATAGATTAGTAACTTGACCGAATATGACTTTTTAGTGGAGGCGTTTTAGATGGGTAAAATTATTGGTATCGACTTGGGTACTACCAACTCTTGTGTAGCTATTATGGATGGTACAAAAGCGCGTGTGCTGGAGAACAGCGAAGGCGACCGTACTACACCTTCTATCATCGCTTATACCCAAGATGGTGAAATTCTGGTTGGTCAACCTGCTAAACGTCAGGCTATCACTAACCCACAAAATACACTGTTTGCTATCAAACGTTTGATTGGCCGTCGTTTCCAGGATGAAGAAGCACAGCGCGATAAAGATATCATGCCGTACAAAATCGTGGCAGCTGACAATGGTGATGCCTGGATTGAAGTTAAAGGCCAGAAAGTTGCACCACCGCAGATCTCTGCTGAAGTGCTGAAAAAAATGAAGAAAACAGCTGAAGATTTTCTGGGCGAACCAGTCACTGAAGCTGTTATCACTGTACCGGCGTACTTCAACGATGCTCAGCGTCAGGCAACGAAAGATGCGGGCCGTATCGCAGGTCTGGAAGTAAAACGTATCATCAACGAACCGACTGCTGCGGCTCTGGCCTACGGTCTGGACAAAGAGATGGGTAACCGCACTATCGCGGTTTATGACCTCGGTGGTGGTACTTTCGATATCTCTATTATCGAAATCGATGACGTTGATGGCGAAAAAACCTTCGAAGTTCTGGCAACCAACGGTGATACCCATTTGGGGGGTGAAGACTTCGATAGCCGCTTGATCAACTATTTGGTTGATGAATTCAAGAAAGACCAAGGTATGGATCTGCGTACTGATCCACTGGCAATGCAGCGCCTGAAAGAAGCCGCTGAAAAAGCAAAAATTGAGCTATCTTCAGCTCAACAGACCGACGTCAACCTGCCGTACATCACGGCTGATGGTAGCGGTCCAAAACATATGAACATCAAAGTGACCCGCGCTAAATTGGAGTCACTGGTAGAAGATCTGGTCAACCGTTCTATTGAACCACTGAAAGTGGCTCTGCAGGATGCTGGCTTGTCTGTTTCCGATATTCAGGATGTTATCCTGGTGGGTGGTCAGACTCGTATGCCAATGGTTCAGAAGAAAGTAGCTGATTTCTTCGGTAAAGAACCACGTAAAGACGTGAACCCAGATGAAGCTGTAGCGATTGGTGCGGCAGTGCAGGGTGGTGTTCTGTCTGGTGAAGTGAAAGACGTTCTGTTGTTGGACGTGACTCCACTGTCACTGGGTATTGAAACTATGGGTGGTGTCATGACACCGCTTATTACCAAAAACACCACCATCCCAACTAAGCACAGCCAGGTGTTCTCTACTGCAGAAGATAACCAGTCTGCGGTAACCATCCATGTGCTACAGGGTGAACGTAAACGTGCTCAGGATAACAAATCTCTGGGTCAGTTCAATCTGGATGGTATTCAGGCGGCACCGCGTGGTATGGCGCAAATCGAAGTGACCTTCGATATCGACGCCGATGGTATTTTACATGTGTCTGCGAAAGACAAAAATACCGGTCGCGAGCAGAAGATCACCATCAAAGCATCTTCTGGTCTGAATGAGGAAGAGATCCAGAAAATGGTACGGGATGCGGAAGCTAACGCCGAAGCTGACCGTAAGTTTGAAGAGCTGGTACAGACCCGCAACCAGGCTGACCATCTGATTCACGGTACACGTAAACAGTTGGAAGAAGCCGGTGATAAACTGCCAGCAGAAGACAAAACAACCATTGAAGATGCTTTGAAAGCGCTGGAAGCGGCTCTGAAAAGTGAAGACAAAGCTGAAATTGAAGCAAAAACTCAGGCTCTGGTGCAGGTTTCTGGCAAATTGCTGGAGATGGCTCAGCAGCAACAAGCTGCCGCAGGCGGTGATGCTGGCGGCGATACCAGTGCCAAGAAAGAAGACGACGTTGTAGACGCCGAATTCGAAGAAGTGAAAGACAAAAAATAATCGCCCTTAAGCGGGCACAGCAGTGGTAGGCCTTACTGTTGCTGGAAACCAGCACGGGCGTCGAGGAAACTCTACGCCCGTGCACGCATGTTAAGGGTAGGAAAATAAGAGAATGGCGAAGAGAGATTATTACGAGGTTCTGGGTGTTCAAAAGAACGCCGATGAACGTGAAATCAAAAAGGCCTATAAACGCCTGGCAGTAAAGTATCATCCGGACCGTAATCAGGACGAGAACGATACCGGCGAAAACTTTAAGGAAGTTAAAGAAGCCTACGAAATTTTGACCGACCCACAAAAACGCGCAGCATATGATCAGTATGGTCATGCCGCTTTCGAACAAGGTGGCATGGGCGGCGGCGGTTTCGGTGGTGGTGGCGGTGCTGATTTTAGCGATATCTTTGGTGATGTTTTCGGCGATATATTTGGTGGTGGGCGGCGTCAGCGTGCATCCCGTGGTTCGGATCTGCGCTACAACATGGATCTGACACTGGAAGAAGCGGTACGCGGTGTAACTAAAGAGATCCGCATCCCAACGCTAAATGAGTGTGACGTTTGCCATGGTAGCGGTGCTAAACCGGGAAGCTCTCCGGTCACCTGTTCGACTTGCCGTGGTGCGGGTCAGGTGCATATGCGCCAAGGGTTCTTTACCGTACAGCAGGCATGTCCTACTTGTCATGGTAATGGCCAAATCATTAAAGATCCGTGCAACAAGTGTCATGGGCATGGTCGCGTTGAGAAATCAAAAACGCTGTCGGTCAAGATCCCGGCTGGTGTTGATACCGGTGACCGCATTCGCTTAACGGGCGAAGGTGAAGCGGGTGAGCACGGTGCACCAGCAGGCGATTTATATGTTCAGGTGCAGGTCAAAGCGCACCCAATCTTCGAGCGCGAAGGCAACAATCTGTATTGTGAAGTGCCAATTAACTTTGCAATGGCAGCCTTGGGTGGCGAGATTGAAGTTCCAACGCTAGATGGTCGCGTTAAGCTGAAAGTGCCTGCGGAAACCCAGACTGGCAAGCTGTTCCGTATGCGTGGCAAAGGTGTTAAATCCGTTCGTGGCGGGAGTCAAGGTGATTTGTTATGCCGCGTCGTGGTTGAAACACCAGTCCATCTGAGCGAAAAGCAGAAACAGCTACTGCGCGAACTGGAGGAGAGTTTTGTCGGCGCTGCGGGTGAGAAAAATAGCCCCCGCTCTAAAAGCTTCCTCGATGGCGTGAAAAAATTCTTTGATGATTTAACCCGTTAATAAATAGCTTAGCCTGTGAGTTATGCAGCTTAAGCCACCAACAGCACAATGCCGATCAATTAAGGATAAGCCCAAAGCTCCTTAGTTGGTCGGCATTGCGCTTTATGGCTGATTTGATGCTGAAATCGATTCATTTAAGTTATTTGTCATGATGTGTTGCCGCAGTACGTTACGCCCATCCATGCGTTTTGTGACACCCCGAACCATAGATTTTATCTCTATCGCGAACATATATCAGCAGATACTTTGCGCTTTAGTCGCAAATTAATGTGATTGATATGGCAAACAGGTCGGTAATTCCGAGTAATCTTTGCTATAAAAACGACTTTTTACGAGCTAATAATTAGCCTAGAATTTATAGATTATTTGCCAGCCACTCAGGCTGGTTTTTCTGTCCGATGTAGGGAGTATTCATTGTGACAAACATGATTCGTCAATTTTTGCGCCAAGAGGCTGCGGGTGGCCTGATTCTAATCTTTGCCGCCATCGTGGCCCTATTTATGGCTAATACCCAGCTTCAAGGGATTTATCAATCATTTCTTGATGTGCCGGTATCAGTAAAAATTGCGTCGCTGGATATCAGTAAGCCGCTATTGTTGTGGATTAACGATGGCTTAATGGCGGTATTCTTTCTTGTTGTTGGCTTGGAAGTTAAGCGCGAGCTGATGGAAGGTTCATTGGCCGGCCGTGATAAAGCGGTTTTTCCGGCGATTGCGGCCTTGGGCGGCATGTTGGCACCTGCCCTGATCTATTTACTGTTTAATGGGGCGGATGAAGTCACTCGCCAAGGCTGGGCAATTCCGGCCGCAACGGATATCGCCTTTGCCCTTGGTGTCATGGCGCTTTTGGGGAACCGCGTACCGACCAGTCTGAAAGTGTTTTTATTGGCACTGGCAATTATTGATGATCTGGGTGTCATCATTATTATTGCGCTGTTTTATACCCATGAGGTTTCGGTGCAAGCCTTGGGGATCGCCGCTGCGGCCATTGCGCTACTGGGCTACATGAACTGGCGTGGGGTTGGGAAAACTTCTGCCTATTTGCTGGTGGGGTTGGTGCTGTGGGTCTGCATTCTTAAGTCAGGCGTACATGCAACCTTAGCTGGAGTCATTGTTGGCTTTATGATCCCGCTGCATACCAAAAATAAGCATTCACCTTCTGAATCGCTGGAACATGGTTTGCACCCGTGGGTGGCTTATTTGATTCTGCCACTATTTGCTTTTGCCAATGCAGGGGTTTCGCTACAGGGGGTCTCTCTCTCCGGGCTGACATCGTTACTGCCCTTAGGGATCGCGAGTGGTCTGTTTATTGGTAAGCCACTGGGGATTTTCATCTTTAGTTGGCTCGCGGTTAAGTTAGGGATTGCTAAACTGCCCGATGCGATAAACTTTAAGCAGATTTTCGCCGTTTCAGTGCTCTGTGGTATCGGCTTTACAATGTCGATATTTATTGCTTCACTGGCGTTTGAAGGCGCGGATCTTGCTCTGACCACCTATTCCAAACTGGGGATATTGCTAGGTTCGACCGCTGCAGCGATTGTGGGTTACAGCTTGTTGCGCCTGGTGCTTCCGGCAAATAAAAAAAGCAGCTAAAAAGTCCAATGTAATAGCTACCCAATGTATTGGTATTGCCGATGTCAGACAAAGGCATCAGCAGTTTTACTTGATGGAATTCCTGGCTCACAGTCTGTGAAGTCTAAAACAGGGAGTGTTTTATCGTGCATGGGGCCATACCTGGCTTCGCGATATGTTAAGGAGATAACAACATGCGAGTGTCACATATCAATTTCAATCATCTTTACTATTTTTGGCAGGTCTGCAAGGAGGGCTCCGTTGTGGGAGCGGCTGGCGCGTTATTCCTGACGCCACAAACCATTACCGGCCAAATTAAAGCCTTGGAAGAGCGGCTGGGCGGTAAACTGTTTAAGCGCCAGGGGCGAGGCTTAGTGCCGTCGGAGTTGGGGCAATTGGTCTTCCGCTATGCCGATAAAATGTTCATGCTCAGCCATGAAATGCTGGATATTGTTAACTATCGCAAAGAGTCCAATCTGCTCTTCGACGTGGGTGTTGCCGATGCTTTATCCAAACGCCTGGTGAGCCAGGTGCTGGAAACGGCGGTAGTTGATAATGAAAAAATTCATCTGCGCTGTTTCGAATCAACCCATGAGATGCTGCTCGAGCAGTTAAGCCAGCATAAGCTGGATATGATTCTGTCAGATTGCCCGGTAGATTCTAGCCAGCAAGAGGGGCTGTTCTCGGTCAAACTTGGTGAATGCAGTGTAAGTTTTTATTGCCGTCAACCTATCCCAGATTTATCTTTCCCAGCCTGTTTGCAACAGAAACCGCTGTTGATCCCCGGGCGCCGTTCCATGCTTGGGCGCAAATTACTGAACTGGATTAACAGCAAAGGGCTACAAGTAGAAATTTTGGGGGAGTTTGATGATGCAGCGCTGATGAACGCTTTTGCTATCTATAACAATGCCATTTTTGTCGCACCCACAATTTACGCTGCTGATACTTATGCCAAAGATGATCAAATTGTTGAAATTGGCCGACTGGATAATGTGCAGGAAGAGTATTACGTCATTTTTGCTGAACGGATGATCCAACATCCAGCAGTACAGCGGGTATGTAATAAAGATTTTTCAGCCCTTTTTACCGGCTAATGAATGGTTTTGGTGATTGAGTGGCTAAAATATGCGCTATTTGGTGATGGCACTATTGTTCTGCTGGCGGTGAGGTAGTGAAACAGTGGGATGATAGCCAAACGATGGACATAAAAAAACCGGCCTAGGCCGGTCTTTTTACTAAGCAACCAACATAATGCATTACTGCATTGCGTTGATTTGCGCGACTAAGTTTGACTTATGACGTGCTGCTTTGTTTTTGTGGATCAGACCTTTACAGGACTGACGATCCACGATTGGTTGCATTTCATTAAATGCTTTTTGCGCTGCGTCTTTATCGCCAGCTGCAATTGCCGCATACACCTTCTTAATGAAGGTACGCACCATTGAGCGACGGCTAGCGTTATGCTTGCGGCGTTTCTCAGACTGTACGGCGCGTTTCTTAGCTGATTTGATATTAGCCAAGGTCCAACTCCCAAATATATTCTATTGAGGACAATTCAAAGGCCGAGGAATATGCCCTTTTAGCCTTCGTTTGTCAATGGATTTGTGCAAATAAGCGCCGTTTGTACGGGCGGCACTTGCTACGTTGTGATGGAGCGGGATTTTACCAGCTTCGCGCTGTGGAATACAGTCTTTCGAAAGAAAATTCCACAGTTCACTGCCTCGAAGGGATTCGACGGTGGTTCTTGTAAAAATCTCAGCCTGCTTCTGTATTCAACGGCGAGCGTATTCTACAGGATAAAGTCAGTAAAAGGGATTTTACCTGCATAATATTGGCAAAATGGTATGACTTTCGATTAAAGGTGCCAATCGCGGGTTAACCTTAACCGCTGTACAAGGTATAATCCGGCGATTTCCACTGTTTTGAGCCAGCTATGGAGCTAATTCGCGGTATACATAATATCCGGGCACGCCACCATGGTTGCGTGCTAACTATCGGTAACTTTGATGGTGTCCATCGCGGACATCAAGCCCTATTGGAGCAGTTAAAGCGCGAAGGTCAGCGTTTAGGGCTGCCCGTTATGGTCATGATATTTGAACCGCAACCACTGGAATTGTTTGCAGCGGACAAAGCACCAGCACGGCTGACGCGCTTGCGTGATAAAGCTCGATATCTGGCCGAAGCGGGTGTTGACTACTTATTGTGCGTTAAATTTGATCCGCGTTTTGCAGCGAATACTGCGCAAGCTTTCGTTGCTCAGTTGCTGGTAGAGAAGTTGGGTGTTAAGTTTTTAACGGTTGGCGATGATTTCCGCTTTGGCGCAGAGCGTCAGGGGGATTTTCAACTGTTACAACAGGCGGGGGCTGAATTTGGCTTTGATGTCATCAGCACTGACAGCTTCTGTGACAGCGGGTTGCGCATTAGCAGCACCGCGATTCGTCAGGCGCTTCATGATGACGATCTGGTGCAGGCTGAGGTGTTACTTGGTCACCCGTACAGTATTTCTGGCCGTGTGGTTCACGGTGATGAACTGGGGCGGACGATTGGCTTCCCCACGGCGAATTTGCCGTTAAAACGTTTAGTCGCTCCGGTAAAAGGAGTGTATGCGGTTGATGTTTATGGCTTGGGTCCAGAGCCATTGCCCGGTGTTGCCAATATTGGCACCCGGCCTACTGTTGCCGGTGTTCGCCAGCAGCTAGAGGTTCATCTGCTTGATGTCACAATGGATCTTTATGGGCGTCATATTGATGTGGTGCTCCGCGCAAAACTGCGCAATGAACAGCGTTTTGCTTCGCTCGATGCCCTGAAGCAGCAAATCGCCAATGATGTGGTGACGGCCCGAACATTTTTCGGGCTAAAGACACCGGTTTAATATTTCTAGCCGAAACGGAACCGAGAATCTAATGAGTGACTACAAGAATACCCTGAATTTACCTGAAACAGGGTTCCCGATGCGCGGCGATCTGGCTAAGCGTGAACCTGACATGCTGAAACGTTGGTATGAGCAGGATCTGTATGGGATTGTTCGTACGGCCAAGAAAGGTAAAAAGACCTTTATTTTGCACGACGGCCCTCCTTATGCGAACGGCAACATTCACATTGGTCACTCTGTTAACAAAATTCTCAAAGATATTATTGTTAAATCGAAAGGAATGGCTGGCTACGACTCACCTTATATCCCAGGTTGGGACTGCCACGGTCTGCCGATCGAGTTAAAAGTTGAGCAGCTAATTGGTAAGCCGGGCGAGAAAGTTAGTGCCGCGGAGTTCCGTGCTGCCTGCCGCAAATATGCGGCTGAACAGGTTGAAGGCCAGAAAGCGGACTTTATCCGCCTGGGCGTATTGGGCGATTGGGACCATCCCTATTTGACGATGGATTTCAAAACCGAAGCCAATATCATTCGTGCGTTAAGCAAAATCATTGATAACGGCCACCTGCACAAAGGCGCGAAGCCGGTACATTGGTGTACTGATTGCGGCTCCTCATTGGCTGAAGCTGAAGTTGAATATTACGACAAAACCTCACCTTCTATTGATGTGCGTTTTAATGCCGTCGATGCTGCCGCCGTGAGTGCAAAATTTGGCGCAACTCAGGTCAACGGCCCAATTTCACTGGTTATCTGGACTACCACGCCATGGACCCTGCCCGCCAACCGTGCAATTTCGCTGAATGCTGAGTACATCTATCAACTGGTGCAGGTTGACGGCGAATGCCTGATTCTGGCGGAAGATCTGGTTGAGAGTGTTATGAAGCGCGCCGGTATCGCTGAATGGGCGGTGTTGGGAAGCTGCAAAGGCGCTGATCTCGAACTGCTGCGCTTTAACCATCCGTTTATGGGCTTTGACGTCCCGGCGATTTTAGGCGATCACGTAACACTGGATGCCGGTACTGGCGCGGTGCACACGGCCCCAGGCCATGGCCCAGATGACTTTGTTATCGGTCAAAAATATGGTTTGGAAGTGGCGAATCCGGTTGGCCCGAACGGCTGCTATTTGGCGGGGACTTATCCAACGCTAGATGGTCTGTTTGTGTTTAAAGCCAACGATGTGATCGTTGAGCTGCTGCGCGAGAAAGGCGCACTGCTGAAAGTTGAAAAACTGGTCCACAGCTACCCATGCTGCTGGCGTCACAAAACGCCAATTATCTTCCGTGCTACGCCACAATGGTTTATCAGCATGGATCAGAAAGGTTTGCGTAAGCAGTCACTGGAAGAGATCAAAGGTGTGCAGTGGATCCCAGATTGGGGTCAGGCGCGTATCGAAACCATGGTGGCTAATCGCCCAGATTGGTGTATTTCGCGCCAGCGTACTTGGGGCGTGCCGATGTCTCTGTTTGTGCACAAAGAGACCGAAGCACTTCACCCGCGCAGCACTGAGCTGATGGAAGAAGTGGCCAAACGTGTTGAGCAAGACGGTATTCAAGCATGGTGGGATCTGGATCCTGCTGAGATTTTAGGTGCCGATGCTGCCGATTACACCAAAGTGCCAGACACGCTAGACGTCTGGTTTGACTCAGGTTCAACTCACTCTTCGGTGGTTGACGTGCGCCCAGAGTTTGGTGGTCATAGCCCAGATATGTATCTGGAGGGTTCTGACCAGCACCGTGGTTGGTTTATGTCGTCACTGATGATTGCAACCGCGATGAAGGGCAAAGCGCCTTATCGTCAGGTGCTGACTCACGGCTTCACCGTTGATGGTCAGGGCCGTAAAATGTCCAAATCCATCGGCAACACCATCAGCCCGCAAGATGTGATGAACAAACTGGGTGGCGACATTCTGCGCTTGTGGGTGGCATCGACTGACTATACCGGCGAAATCGCTGTTTCTGACGAAATTCTGAAACGTTCCGCTGACTCCTATCGCCGTATCCGTAACACCGCACGCTTCTTGCTGGCTAACCTGAATGGTTTTGATCCAGCGCAGCATCAGGTGAAACTCGAAGAGATGGTGGTGGTAGATCGCTGGGCCGTGGGCCGTGCTCAAGCCGCTCAAGCCGAGATCATGGCAGCATATGAAAATTATGATTTCCACTTGGTGGTACAGCGATTGATGCAGTTCTGTTCGGTTGAGATGGGCTCCTTCTATCTGGATATCATCAAAGACCGCCAGTACACCGCGAAAGGCGACAGCGTTGCCCGCCGTAGCTGCCAGACTGCGCTATTCCATATCGCCGAAGCATTGGTTCGCTGGATGGCACCAATCATGTCCTTCACTGCAGATGAGATCTGGAATCAACTGCCAGGGGAACGTCCGCAATACGTCTTCACTGAAGAGTGGTATGACGGGCTGTTCGGATTGGCGGGCGACGAGAGCATGAACGATACTTTCTGGGCCGAGCTGTTGAAAGTCCGTGGCGAAGTGAACAAAGTCTTAGAGCAAGCCCGTAGCGATAAACGTATCGGCGGTTCTCTGGAAGCCGCAGTGACCCTATACGCAGAGTCTGAATTGGCTGCACGTTTGAACAGTTTGCAGGACGAATTGCGCTTTGTGTTACTGACCTCTGCTGCGAAAGTCGCAGATTATGCCGAAGCAGGTGATGATGCGCTGCAAAGTGAACTGATTGCAGGGCTGAAAATTACCTTTAATAAAGCTGACGGTGAGAAGTGCCCACGTTGCTGGCACTACACTCAAGACGTCGGTTTGGTAGCGGAACATGCTGAGCTGTGCGGCCGCTGTGTCACTAACGTTGCCGGTGACGGTGAAGAGCGTAAATTTGCCTAATGAGTAAGCCAATTTGTTCGACCGGATTGCGCTGGCTATGGCTGGCGGTGCTGGTGGTGATTTTGGATCTTGGCAGCAAACAGTGGGTCATGACCCACTTTGCGCTGTATGAATCTATGCCACTGATTCCTTTTTTCAATATGACTTACGCACAGAATTATGGCGCGGCATTTAGCTTCCTGGCGGACAAAAGTGGCTGGCAGCGCTGGTTCTTTGCTGGGATAGCCATCGGCATCTCAGTTATATTGATGGTGATGATGTATCGCTCAACAGCAAAACAACGCCTGATAAACTGTGCATACGCATTAATTATCGGTGGTGCACTCGGCAACTTATTTGACCGCTTAGTGCATGGCGCAGTGAACGACTTCATCGATTTTTACGTCAATAACTGGCATTTCCCGACGTTCAATCTAGCTGATGTCGCGATCTGCATTGGTGCTGCGTTGGTGATATTTGAAGGCTTCTTGAGTCCGGCTGATAAAACGGCGATTGATAAAGGTGAGTGATATGTCCGAAGTTGTACAAGGCTATCAGGTACAAGACAGCAGTGCTGTACTGGTGCACTTTACTCTGAAGCTGGAAGATGGCTCCACGGCTGAATCAACCCATATTCACGGGAAGCCTGCGCTGTTTCGTTTAGGTGATGATAGTCTTTCTGACGCGCTAGAGCAGCAGCTGATTGGTTTGAAAGTGGGTGCTAAGCACACTTTCACTTTACAACCTGAAGATGCGTTTGGCTTAGAAAGTCCTGATCTGGTTCAGTATTTTACTCAGCGTGACTTTGCGCTAACCGGGGTGCCAGATGCTGGTACCATCATGCTGTTTACCGCTCGCGATGGCAGTGAAATGCCAGGTGTGGTGCGAGAGGTGGCAGAAGAGTCCATTACTGTTGATTTTAATCACCCGTTGGCAGGGCATGTCGTCAGCTTTGAAATTGAAGTGCTGGAGATTGACCCCCAACAGGAGGCTATCCATGCAGATATTGCTGGCTAATCCACGCGGCTTTTGCGCAGGCGTTGATCGGGCTATCAGTATTGTTGAGCGTGCTATCGAGATGTATGGCGCGCCAATTTATGTGCGGCATGAAGTGGTCCATAACCGCTATGTGGTTGATAGCCTGCGTGAGCGCGGGGCTATCTTTATCGAAGAGATCTCTGAGGTGCCCGATGGCTCCATTCTGATTTTCTCGGCCCATGGCGTTTCGCAGGCCGTTCGCGCAGAAGCCCGTGAGCGTAAGTTGACGATGCTGTTTGATGCGACCTGCCCGTTGGTGACTAAGGTGCACATGGAGGTTGCGCGCGCCAGTCGTAAAGGTAAAGAAGCTATCCTGATAGGCCACGCAGGTCATCCAGAAGTCGAAGGGACGATGGGGCAATACAGTAACCCGAAAGGGGGGATGTATCTGGTTGAGTCACCGGATGATGTCTGGGGGCTGAATGTAAAAGACGAGAATAATCTGTGCTTTATGACACAGACGACCTTGTCTGTCGACGACACCTCTGCGGTTATCGATGCCTTACATAAACGTTTTCCGAAGATTGTTGGCCCGCGTAAAGATGATATCTGCTACGCCACTACCAACCGGCAAGAAGCGGTGCGGAATTTGGCGAATGATGCCGATCTGGTGCTGGTGGTTGGCTCGAAAAACTCATCTAACTCCAACCGTTTAGCCGAACTGGCACAGCGCATGGGGAAACCGGCCTACCTGATTGACTCTGCGGTTGATATCCAAGAGTCATGGTTGCTGGGAGCGGCGCGGATTGGTGTCACGGCAGGTGCCTCGGCCCCGGATATACTGGTACAGCAAGTGATTGCTCGCCTGCAAGCACTCGGCGCCGGCGGCTCCATTGAACTTAGTGGCCGCGAAGAGAGTATTGTCTTCGAAGTTCCCAAAGAATTACGTGTTGATATTAAACAGATCGATTAACCTCACTTTTAATTTCTCAGCATGTATTCGTTAAGTGATATCAGCAGCCCTCAGTGGCTGCTTTTTTTATCGGCAAAACGGCATTTTTATTATGGTGGCAAGGTAGATCCAGCAGAACCCATAATCGTGAGCGATGGAATATATTGCGCCTTAACTGAATGAATATGCGGAATAACACCAAAATGGCAGACTAAGCGCTATGGCATTGAGGCCAGATGAGTTGGGCGCTGCTGAAGTGAGATCAATTGGCGCTATTTAAGCCGCTAAGTGGTATTGCTGATAAAAGTGAACGTATATCATTTTTTTCTAATACAGATTAAATAGACTGGCAGAGTCCATAGCGGGCGGCTAATCTGAACTCTTGTCAGGGTAGATGACACAACATTAGGAGCAATCATGACCAATTCAACTATTCGTATCGCTGTTGTCGGCGCGGGTGGCCGTATGGGCCGGCAACTTATTCAGGCAATTACCCAGACAGATGGCGTTGTGTTGGGGGCAGCAGTTGAGCGCGTCGGTTCCACTTTGGTCGGCAGTGACGCTGGTGAGTTGGCCGGAACAGGCTTGCTAGGTATTGCTGTAAGTGATGATTTATTAAGTGTAATTGATCATTTTGATGTGTTGATCGATTTTACTCGCCCAGAAGGTACGCTGGTACATTTAGCCATTTGCCGTCAGCACCGCAAAGCGATGGTTATCGGCACAACTGGCTTTGATGATGCAGGTAAGGCGGCCATCAGTGCAGCGGCAGCTGATATTGGCATTGTCTTCGCGGCCAACTTCAGTGTTGGGGTGAATGTAGTGCTCAAGTTGCTCGAAAAAGCAGCAAAAGTGATGGGCGACTACACCGATATCGAGATTATTGAAGCGCACCACAGACACAAAGTTGATGCGCCTTCAGGGACGGCTCTTGCCATGGGCGAAGCTATTGCCGATTCATTGGGCTGGTCACTAAAAGATCATGCAGTCTATAGTCGTGAAGGTCATACCGGTGAGCGTAAACCCGGCACGATAGGCTTTGCGACGGTGCGGGCTGGCGATATCGTTGGTGAACATACCGCGATGTTTGCTGACATTGGCGAGCGGGTTGAAATCACACATAAAGCAACCAGCCGCATGACATTTGCCAATGGTGCAGTTAAGTCTGCCATTTGGGTGTCTGAGCGTGATAATGGTCAGTTTGATATGCGAGATGTACTGAATTTGAATCAACTTTAAAGGTGTAAAGCACAGCCAGTGATGTGGTTGTTTTTATCATAATCATTTGATAATAGGGCAATATTTTATTGTCCTTTTTTGTTTTCTAATTAAATAGAGTGTTTTGTCATTTATTCATTATGTAATCTCTGTTTTTTCATGTTTTCATCTGATTTCCTATCTTTTTATCCTCTCATTAGGCACTGGTACTGATTTTTATCTCCCCAGAAGGATATTTTCCAGTCACTTACCCTCGCAACCGTTTACTATGTTAAGTTAGCATCTGTTTTTGTCGCTATAACCCACTATTTTTGATAAGAACGGCAAAAAATAGAGAAAAAGTGGCATTTTGGCTAGACAAGAGCATCACTCATCATTAAAATGCGCCCAATTTGCCAAAAATTAGCTTTGAGGGCGGTTTTTGCATTGATTTAGATCGCTAGATGTGAATTAATATGCAAATAATGTGACTGTTTATTCCTTGGAGGGTGTTTTGATTAAGTCAGCGCTATTGGTTCTCGAAGACGGAACCCAATTTCACGGTCGGGCCATCGGGGCAGAGGGTACGGCAGTGGGGGAAGTGGTCTTCAATACGTCGATGACCGGTTATCAAGAAATCCTCACTGATCCTTCCTACTCCCGCCAGATCGTTACTCTTACTTATCCTCATATCGGCAATGTCGGCACTAATGCCTCCGATGAAGAATCCTCCGCAGTACACGCCCAAGGTCTTGTTATTCGTGACCTGCCATTGATCGCCAGCAACTACCGCAGTGAAGAAGGCTTAGCTGAGTATCTCAAACGTCACAACATTGTGGCGATTGCTGATATCGATACCCGCAAGCTGACCCGGTTGCTGCGTGAGAAAGGTGCGCAAAACGGCTGCATTATTGTGGGTGACTTATCTGATGCCGCTTTGGCGTTGGAAAAAGCGAAAGCCTTCCCCGGTTTGAAAGGGATGGATTTGGCGAAAGAAGTGACCACCAAGGATAGCTATAAGTGGCTGCAAGGCAGTTGGACACTGGAAGATGATCTGCCTGCAGCGCAGCAGCCAGAAGATTTGCCCTTCCACGTCGTGGCTTACGATTACGGTGTGAAACGCAATATCCTGCGTATGCTGGTCGATCGCGGTTGCCGCCTGACGGTGGTTCCGGCGCAAACCCCGGCTTCAGAGGTTCTGAAGCTGAATCCAGATGGCATTTTCTTGTCCAACGGCCCAGGGGACCCAGAGCCATGCGACTATGCGATCGCGGCGATTAAGCGCTTCCTGGAAACCGATATCCCGGTGTTTGGTATCTGCTTAGGTCACCAATTATTGGCACTGGCCAGTGGTGCAAAAACGGTAAAAATGAAGTTTGGTCACCACGGTGGCAACCATCCAGTGAAAGATTTGGATGCAGATTGCGTGATGATTACTGCACAGAACCATGGTTTCGCAGTAGATGAAAGCACATTGCCATCCAACCTGCGTAAGACGCACGTTTCGCTATTTGATGGTTCTCTGCAAGGGATTCACCGCACCGATAAAGCAGCCTTCAGCTTCCAGGGTCACCCAGAAGCCAGCCCAGGGCCACATGATGCCGCCCCGTTGTTTGATCACTTTATTGAGCTGATTGAAGCTTATCGCGCCACCGCCGCTAGCCATACCCATAATTAATCAGGAGCGATTACCATGCCAAAACGTACAGATATAAAAAGCATCCTGATTCTGGGCGCAGGCCCTATCGTTATCGGCCAGGCTTGTGAGTTTGACTACTCCGGCGCTCAGGCTTGTAAAGCGCTGCGTGAAGAGGGTTACCGCGTCATTCTGGTGAACTCAAACCCCGCGACCATCATGACCGACCCTGAGATGGCCGATGCGACCTATATCGAGCCGATCCACTGGGAAGTGGTGCGTAAGATCATCGAAAAAGAGCGCCCAGACGCCGTTTTGCCAACCATGGGGGGGCAAACCGCACTGAACTGTGCGCTGGAACTGGAGCGCCAAGGTGTGCTGGCTGAATTTGGCGTCACCATGATTGGAGCCACCGCCGATGCCATTGATAAAGCAGAAGACCGCCGTCGCTTTGATATCGCGATGAAGAAAATTGGTCTGGATACCGCCCGCTCAGGTATTGCCCATAATATGGAAGAAGCGCTGGCCGTCGCGGCAGATGTGGGCTTCCCTTGCATCATCCGCCCCTCTTTTACCATGGGTGGCACGGGTGGCGGTATTGCTTATAACCGCGAAGAGTTTGAAGAAATTTGTGAGCGCGGCCTGGATTTGTCGCCAACTAAAGAGTTGCTGATCGATGAGTCACTGATTGGCTGGAAAGAGTATGAGATGGAAGTTGTTCGCGATAAAAACGACAACTGTATCATCGTCTGCGCCATCGAAAACTTCGATGCCATGGGTATCCATACCGGTGACTCCATCACTGTCGCCCCTGCCCAAACACTGACCGATAAAGAGTATCAAATCATGCGTAATGCCTCGATGGCAGTACTGCGTGAAATCGGCGTAGAAACCGGTGGTTCTAACGTGCAGTTCTCGGTTAACCCGAAAAATGGCCGTTTGATTGTGATTGAAATGAATCCACGTGTCTCCCGCTCCTCCGCGCTGGCCTCTAAAGCAACGGGCTTCCCGATTGCCAAGATTGCCGCCAAACTGGCGGTGGGTTATACGCTGGATGAGTTGATGAATGACATCACTGGCGGTCGTACCCCTGCCTCCTTCGAGCCATCCATTGACTACGTTGTGACCAAGATCCCTCGCTTTAACTTCGAAAAGTTTGCCGGTGCTAATGACCGTCTGACTACGCAGATGAAATCTGTCGGTGAAGTCATGGCTATTGGCCGCACGTTGCAGGAGTCACTGCAAAAAGCGCTGCGCGGTTTGGAGGTGGGTGCAACAGGTTTTGATCCGAAAGTGAGTCTGGATGACCCCGAAGCGCTGACCAAAATTCGTCGTGAATTGAAAGAGGCGGGTTCTGATCGTATTTGGTACATCGCCGATGCCTTCCGTGCTGGGATGTCGGTTGATGGCGTTTTCAATCTGACCAACGTTGATCGCTGGTTCCTGGTGCAGATTGAAGAGCTGGTTCGCCTGGAAGAGAATGTGGCGGAGTGCGGCATTAATGGCCTGAATGCCGAGTTTATGCGCCAGTTGAAACGCAAAGGTTTTGCCGATGCTCGTCTGGCGAAATTGGTCGGCGCGGCGGAGAGCGAAGTGCGTAAACTGCGCTACAAGCATGGTCTGCATCCGGTCTACAAGCGAGTAGACACCTGTGCGGCGGAGTTCTCTACCGATACTGCCTACATGTACTCGACCTACGAGGAAGAGTGCGAATCCAACCCAACCAGTGATCGTCCGAAAGTGATGGTGCTGGGGGGCGGGCCGAACCGTATCGGCCAAGGGATTGAGTTCGACTATTGCTGCGTGCACGCCTCATTGGCGCTGCGTGAAGATGGTTACGAAACCATCATGGTGAACTGTAACCCAGAAACAGTATCAACCGACTACGACACCTCTGATCGCCTCTACTTCGAGTCAGTTACGCTGGAAGATGTGCTGGAAATCGTGCGTATCGAGAAGCCGCAGGGCGTTATCGTGCAGTATGGTGGCCAGACGCCATTGAAATTGGCCCGTGAATTGGAAGCGGCTGGTGTGCCAGTGATTGGGACTAGCCCGGATGCTATCGACCGCGCTGAAGACCGTGAACGTTTCCAACAGGCGGTTAATCGTCTGGGCCTGAAACAGCCAGCGAACGCCACGGTTGCCACGATTGAACAGGCCGTAGAGAAAGCGACCGGTCTGGGTTATCCGCTGGTGGTTCGCCCATCCTATGTCTTGGGTGGGCGCGCAATGGAGATCGTGTATGACGAAGTCGACCTGCGCCGTTACTTCCAAAATGCGGTGAGTGTCTCGAACGATGCGCCGGTGCTGTTGGACCGCTTCCTTGATGATGCGGTTGAGGTGGATGTAGATGCCATTTGCGACGGCGAGCGCGTGCTCATCGGCGGCATTATGGAACATATCGAGCAAGCTGGGGTTCACTCCGGTGACTCAGCCTGCTCATTGCCTGCCTACACCCTGAGCAAAGAGATTCAGGATGTGATGCGCCAGCAAGTAGAAAAACTGGCCTTCGAGTTGTGTGTTCGTGGCCTGATGAACGTGCAGTTTGCGGTCAAGAACAATGAAGTTTACCTGATTGAAGTTAACCCACGAGCGGCCCGTACCGTACCATTCGTCTCTAAAGCGACCGGTATGCCACTGGCAAAAATTGCCGCGCGCGTGATGGTGGGGCAGTCACTAGCTGAGCAAGGTATTACCGAAGAGATTATTCCGCCTTATTACTCGGTAAAAGAGGTGGTATTGCCGTTTAATAAATTCCCTGGTGTTGACCCGATTTTAGGGCCAGAAATGCGCTCTACCGGTGAAGTCATGGGGGTTGGCCGTACCTTCGCAGAAGCTTTCTCTAAAGCGATGCTGGGCAGTCAATCAGGCATGAAAAAGAGTGGTCGGGCGCTGTTATCGGTTCGTGAGGGTGATAAGCATCGGGTGGTTGATCTGGCGGCGAAACTGCTGAAACAGGGCTTTGAACTGGATGCGACTCACGGTACTGCGGTGGTGCTGGGCGAAGCAGGGATCAATCCGCGCTTGGTCAACAAGGTGCATGAAGGCCGTCCACACATTCAGGACCGTATTAAGAATGGCGAGTACACCTATATCGTGAATACAACGGCAGGGCGTCAGGCGATTGAAGATTCCAAACTGATCCGCCGCAGCGCTTTGCAATATAAGGTGCACTACGACACCACCTTGAATGGCGGCTTCGCAACGGCAATGGCCTTAAATGCAGACCCAACCGAACAAGTGATTTCAGTGCAAGAGATGCACGCCAAGATTAAGAATATGAAAGGCTAATTTTGGTTGTCAGAAAGGGGGCGATGGAAACATCGCCCTGAGGTTATTGACAAAGTGCTCGTAGCGGTGAAAACAGGCAGATCGTAAAGACGCCGTAAAATCGTCCCTGATGGCTCGAGCCGCGCCATCCCTGGCGCGGACGCTTTACTTTTCTGCCTGTCCTCACCACCTGAGATCGAGTCGTCGAGGTTTGTCAGCAGTCTGGGGGCGATGGAAACATCGCCCTTTTTTATGCTTATTATTTATAAGATCGCGCTTTTTACTTGCAGATACAGTGTTTCTTATGCGCAAAAGTATTATTCATAAACGATAGTATTGTTCATAAACAACATTGGTGAAGATCAATATTCATGCGGGTTATGGGGAGTAGCTTATAGCCCGGTGGCTCACAGCCGGTTTAACTAGCTTAAAGCGACTTTGATACCCAAACCGATTAATAGCCCACCCAGTAGCTTATCGACCACTTTTTGTGCTTTTGCCAAACCACGGCGCACTGGCGCACTTTGAATCAGAATCACCAGCAGAGGCCACCAGATCACGGCCAGTACCCAGATGATTGAGGCGTACCATAGTTTTTCACCCACGCCGGAGTCTATCTGCAATATTTGAGTGAAAACGGCGAGGAAGAACAGTGTTGCTTTGGGATTCAATAAGTTGCAAAGGTATCCCTGCAAGAATGCGGCTTTCAGCGTGATGGGAGAGTATGCTGCGTTATCAATACTGAGCTTGCTCTCTCCCCGCGACAGCAGGGCTTGGATACCAATCCAAATCAAATAGCAGGCACCGGCATATTTCAGCAGATTGAATAGCCAGGGGGTGGTGGTGATAACCACGGCCAGACCCGCCACGCAGTAAGACATATGTGTGGCTACACCCAAAATGACGCCGAGTGCGGTCATCATGGCTGCAGGGCGGCGATAGCGGGCGGCGTTTTTAATGACCAGAAAAAAATCGGGGCCGGGGGAGAGCATCCCTAAGGTAGCAATAGTTGCGACGAATAATGAAGTTTCAAGCATAAGGATTACCCAGTCAGAGTGGTGCGTTCTGGCGATAATAGCGCCACTGGACTCTCCTTGCATTATCCTTATTAGTTATCTGTGATGGTTTGATTGTCGGTAGTGATGATATTGAGCACTCATCTTTTGCTCTTTTGACGGGTTTTTACTCTTTTGACGGATAGTGATGCACAAATATGAGCCTGGAGAATGTAATAAGCAGTGAAGTGCCGCATCAGCAGCAGCGGGAGATTACACGATTGTGCATCAAATGCGCTCTGCTACTGTTGCAACATGGCGCAGAAAGTATGCTGGTTGAGCAGCTATCTGCCCGTTTGGGTATCGCACTGGGAATGGACAGTGTCGAAAGCTCCATCTCAGCCAATGCGGTTGTTTTGACCACCATCAGTCAGGGTAATTGCCTGACCTCTACCCGTAAAAATGCTGACCGCGGTATCAATATGCAGGTGGTCACTGAGGTTCAGCATATTGTCATTTTGGTGGAGCATCATCTGCTGGATGCGAAGGGGGTAGATAAGCGTTTTGAGAATATCAAACCGCTGCGTTATCCGCGCTGGCTGGTGGTTGTGATGGTCGCACTGTCTTGTGGCTGCTTTAGTAAACTCAATGGCGGCGGTTGGGATGCATTTTCCATCGCCTTTATTGCCAGTGGGTTGGCGATGTTTGTGCGTCAAAGCCTGACGGCTCGCCATATGAATCCGCTGATCAATTTCTGCATCACAGCATTTGTCGCGACATCGGCATCTGGCTTATTGATGCGGCTACCCTTTTTCCATGAGGCATCCAGTGTGGCGATGGCCGCCAGTGTATTGCTCTTGGTACCCGGTTTCCCGCTGATTAATGCTGTCGCGGATATGTTCAAAGGGCATGTTAATACTGGGTTAGCACGTTGGGCGATGGCCAGTTTGCTTACTCTATCCACCTGTATTGGGGTGATATTTGCTATGGCGCTTTGGGGATTGCGGGGGTGGTCGTGAGTTTACTCTGGGCGTTACTGCAAGATATGGTGTTGGCCGCCATTCCGGCATTGGGTTTTGCGATGGTGTTTAATGTGCCGGTGCGTGCATTGCGCTATTGCGCACTACTGGGGGCAATAGGTCACGGTTCGCGCATGTTGATGGTTCATTTTGGCATGAATATCGAACTGGCTTCGTTATTGGCCTCGATTATGATTGGGGTGATCGGGATTAATTGGTCGCGCTGGCTACTGGCGCACCCCAAAGTTTTCACTGTTGCTGCTGTGATCCCAATGTTCCCCGGAATCTCTGCTTATACCGCGATGATATCAGTGGTGGAGATTTCGCATATGGGTTACACCGAGGCATTGATGTCCACTATGGTGACTAATTTCTTGAAGGCATCATTTATTGTTGGTGCGTTGTCGATTGGTTTATCTTTGCCGGGATTATGGCTATATCGCAAACGTCCTGGTGTATAAGGCTTTTTTTGTTCTCTGTTTTGGTATCGGGCTAAGAGCTGTCTTATATGTGTGATTAGCCTGCTTATCGCTATCGACGCTGGTTTCGGCTTTACGTATAGTGTGAGCAATTTTTCGGTACTGGCTCTTGTAGCCTACATACAGGGTTTAACAATGATTATCAGCCTGATCGCTGCACTGGCAGCGGATCGCGTTATCGGTATGGAAAACGCCATGCCATGGCACTTACCTGCGGATTTAGCGTGGTTCAAACGTAACACGCTCAATAAGCCGGTTATTATGGGCCGTAAAACTTTCGAATCCATTGGTCGCCCTCTACCGGGGCGCTTGAATATTGTTATCAGTAGTCAACCGGGCACTGATGACCGTGTGACCTGGGCAACCTCTATTGATGAGGCGCTCTCTTTCGCTGGTGATGCGCAAGAGGTGATGGTCATGGGGGGGGGGCGAGTCTATAACCAATTTTTAGACCGTGCCAATCGCATGTATCTAACCCATATTGATGCTGAAGTTGGTGGTGATACCCATTTCCCTGACTATGAACCAGATGAGTGGGAAAGCACATTCAGCGAGTTTCATGATGCGGACGAAGCCAACTCTCACAGCTATTGCTTCGAGATTCTGGAACGTCGCTAAAGGCTATTGCCCCTATTTAGATTTTGCAGAAAAGCTAAAATGGGCTTTGAGGTTATTGACAAAGCGCCGCTTGCGGAGAGAACAGGTAGATTGTAAAGATGCCGTCTGCCCTTTGAAAAAATATCCCCAGAGGCTTGACCCGCGCCATTCCTGGCGCGGACGCTTTACTCCCTCACCACTTTATAAGTAGTTTGGTGGATCTTCTGATGCAGCGGCAGAGTCATCAACGCCACTGGTTTCGGCTGCAACTTTAAATGCATGTTGAGTGAAATAGCGTTTATCCTCCCAACGGAGCATGGTTAAGTCGCCACCCCAGCAGCAGCCCGTATCCAGCCCATAAATACCTTCCGGAATACCTTTACCTTCCAGTGATGCCCAGTGACCAAAAATAATCGAATATTCAGGATCGACAAGCCTTGGTAGTTCGAACCAAGGTTTAAGTGGGGCTGGGGCATTATCTGGCGTATCTTTGCAAATCATATCCAACTGCCCATTAGGGAAGCAGAAACGCATACGGGTCAGTGCATTGGTGCTAAAGCGCAAGCGCCCCAGCCCGGTCAATTCGGGTGACCAGTTGTTCGGCATATCTCCGTACATTGCATCAAGGAATAGCGGGTAGCTGTCACTGCTTAATACTGATTCGACTTCACGGGCGCACATCTTGGCGGTTTCTATATCCCATTGTGGGGTGATCCCCGCGTGGGCCATGATTAATTTTAACTCGTCATCAACCTGCAAAACCGGTTGGCGACGTAGCCAATTAATCAATTCGTCAGCATCAGGTGCTTCTAGCAGCGGTGTGATACGATCTTTAGGTTTATTGCGGCTGATGCCTGCAAAGACGGCCAGTAAATGCAGATCATGGTTACCCAGAACCATACGAACCGCCGGGCCTAATGAGCGAACATAGCGTAAAACATCAAGTGAAGCTGGGCCACGGGCGACTAAATCACCGGTTAGCCACAATCTATCCTGCTGCGGATCGAAGTTTACCTGCGCCAATAGCGCAAGCAACTCATCAAGACAGCCATGCACATCGCCAATAAGATAAGTAGACATAGTTGAGGTCAGAATTAATGGATCAGGGTAGGGATCGCTAAGCGGAACACCGGAATCGCAGTACGGAAAGCCTGACCCAGGTGGTCAACCATCTCATAGTGCCCTTCCATGGTACCCAGCGGGGTCTCTAAAACAGCGCCGCTGGTATATTGAAACTCATTACCTGGCAGGATCAGCGGCTGTTCGCCGATAACCCCTTCACCCTGAACTTCAGTCTGCCGGCCATTACTATTGGTGATTAACCAATAGCGGCCCATCAGTTGCACATTTGAACGGCCTAAATTACGAATTGTCACGGTATAGGCAAAGACGAAACGTTCTTCATCAGGTATCGATTGGGTTTCCACATAGATACTTTGCACCTGTACACAAACGCGAGGCTGTTCAATCATGATCTGCTCCTGCTTATTCTTGCGGTGTCGATTGGGCTGAAAGCCAGTTCGCCAGCTTGCAGTACTGCGCTACCGAAATGTTCTCTGCCCGCAATATTGGGTCAATACCTAATTCGATTAACTGCTCTGCAGTGAATAGATCACCTAAGCTGTTACGCACTGTTTTTCTGCGTTGGTTGAATGCTTGCGTGGTAATGCGGGTAAGCATACGCACATCACCCACCGGGTTTGGCATGTTCACATGTGGAATCAAGCGCACCACAGCCGAATCAACTTTCGGGGCCGGGGTAAATGCAGTTGGCGGTACTTCCAACACGGGGATAACGTTGCAATAGTATTGCGCCATTACGGTCAAACGGCCATAAGCTTTACTGTTAGGCCCGGCAACCAAGCGGTTAACGACCTCTTTTTGTAACATGAAATGCATGTCACGAATAGCATTAGTATAGCTGAAAAGATGGAACATCAGCGGGGTGGAGATGTTGTATGGCAAGTTACCAAACACCCGCAATGGCTGCCCTGCAAGCTCCGCCAATTCAGCGAAATTGACCTTCATCGCGTCTTGTTGATGGATGGTGAGTTTGTCTTTTAACTGAGGATGGCTAGCCAGTCGAGCGGCTAAGTCACGATCCAGCTCAATAACCGTCATGCGATCCATTCGTGCTGCGACTGGCTCGGTTAATGCACCTAAACCGGGGCCGATCTCAACTACCGCTTCACCGGGAACGGGGTGGATAGCAGAGACAATACTGTCGATGACAAACTGATCGTTTAAAAAGTTTTGTCCAAAGCGTTTGCGGGCAAAATGCCCTTGGTGGACTCTATTATTCATTGCTGTTATTTATCATTTTAATGGCTAAGTTTAATGCCGTAATGAAGCTGCCGACATCGGCAGATCCGCTTGCGGCGAGTTCTAAAGCGGTACCGTGATCCACTGAGGTGCGGATAAAAGGCAAACCAAGAGTGATATTGACTGCGCGGCCAAATCCTTGATATTTCAGCACCGGTAGCCCCTGATCATGATACATCGCGAGTACTGCATCGGCGTGTTGCAGATATTTGGGCTGGAATAGGGTATCTGCGGGAAGAGGGCCGATAAGGTTTATCCCCTGCTGACGTAATGCATTCAGCGCAGGAATAATGGTATCGATCTCTTCATGGCCCATATGGCCACCTTCACCCGCATGAGGATTAAGCCCACAGACATAAATCTGTGGCTGCTGAATGCCAAATTTGGTTTTCAGGTCACCATCAAGAATGGTGATCACTTCATGCAAGCTAGCCTGAGTGATGGCCCCCGGCACTGCCAACAACGGCAGATGGGTGGTTGCCAGAGCAACTCGTAGCTCTTCTGTTGCTAGCATCATCACCACCCGTGGACAGTGGCTACGATCAGCAAAGAACTCGGTATGCCCGATAAAAGGGATACCGGCATCATTGATAATGCTTTTTTGTACTGGGCCTGTCACCAATGCGGCAAATTCGCCGCTTATCGCGCCATCACAAGCTTTCGCCAAGGTTTCCACAACATAGTGGCTATTATTGACATCAAGCTGGCCTGGTGTCACCTCAGCCGCTGTTTTCACGGGGAAAATAGTGAGGGAGCCTGCTTGCTGTGCTGATGCAGGCTGATCTGGCTGATACTCACGTAGCTGCAAAGGCAGATTTAGCTGGCCAGCACGTGTCAGTAGCAAGGCCGGATCAGCGCATACCACTAGCTCAACAGGCCAATCCTGTTGAGCTAGGGCGACGACTAAATCCGGCCCAACCCCGGCAGGCTCGCCGGGGGTAATGACAATGCGTTTATTGTGGTTGTGCATTACTACCATCAAGAATTTTTACGTAAGCAGCAGCACGCTGCTCTTGCATCCAGGTTTGTGCTTCTTCAGCGAATTTACGGCTAAAGAGCATACGGTAGGCACGATCTTTCTGTGCAGCATCAGTTTTGTCGACCTGGCGGGTATCAACAACCTGAATTAAGTGCCAGCCGAAAGAGGAGTGAACTGGTGCGCTGATTTCGCCTTTTTGCAGCTTCATCAAAGCATCACGGAACGCAGGGTCATAAATGTCTGGTGATGCCCAACCGAGATCACCCCCTTGCACCGCAGAACCTGGGTCCTGAGAGATCTCTTTGGCAATATTGGCGAAGGTCGTTTTCCCGCTTTTAATGTCAGCCGCCGCCGCCGCTAACTTAGCGCGCGCCTGATCGTCAGTCATTACCGGTGACGGTTTGAGCAAGATGTGGCGTGCGTGAACTTCAGTCACCGAAACCGTTTTATCTGCACCACGGATATCATTCACCTTCAGGATATGGAACCCAACACCGGAACGGATAGGGCCAACCACATCACCTTTATTTGCAGATTGCAGTTTTTCAGCAAACAGTGAAGGCAGCTCCTGCAATTTCCCCCAACCCATCTGGCCGCCTTTCAGCGCTTGAGAGTCAGCGGAGTTGGCGATAGCCAATTTACCAAAATCAGCGCCGCCTTTAATATCGGACACCAGTTTGTTCGCTAACTCTTCTGCCTGATCAACTTGCTGCTGAGAGGGATTCTCTGGCAGCGGGATCAGAATATGGCTGAGGTTGAGCTCGGCATCACCACTGGTCTGGTTACCAATCTGTTTGGCCAATGATTCAACTTCCTGCGGCAGGATAGTTATCCGGCGGCGCACTTCGTTGTTACGCACTTCTGAAGTCAACATCTCTTTACGGATCTGTTCACGGTAAGTGTCGTAATTCAAGCCATCGGCCGCTAAGCGGCTGCGCATCTGGGCAGGTGTCATGCGGTTTTGTGCTGCAATATCCGCGATAGCTTTATCCAGTGCTTCGTCACTGACGGTAATGCCCATTTTCTTGGCCATCTGCAACTGGATACTATCCATAATCAGGCGCTCAAGAATCTGATGGCGCAAGGTTGCATCATCCGGAACCTGCTGCCCGGCCTGCTGTGCATTCAGTTTTACTGATTGCAACAGACCATCGACATCACTTTGCAGAACAACGCCGTTATCGACCACTGCGGCAACTTTATCAACTTCTTGTGGTGCTGCGAACGCGGTATTGGCACAGACAACCAATCCGAGAATAAGCGTTCTCCAGTTCTTCATACCTTTTCCATTTATGTAATCCGCTTTAGCGGGTTAAAATTCACTGTATTCAGTGTGTTACACAGTATCAGAATGCACTTTGATAAGGCAGAATACCTGAGCGCAGCATTTGTGCAGTCCCCAGGTTATGGTCGCTACTCAGACCACGTAATTCGATGTTAAAACTGACTCTGTTATCATATTTACTGGCTTCAGTTTGTGAGTTCCAGCCGGTGATTTTACGCTCATAACCCAAGTTTACTGCCCAACAGCAGGTGTTGTATTGTACGCCAACGAGCTGGCTGGCGGGCTGATTAGCTTTAGTATCGTAGTAATACGATCCTACCAACGCCCAGCGGTCGGCAATTGGCCAACTGGCGGTGGCACCAACCTGAGATATACCCTGTTGGTAACCTGGGCTGGTCACGTTAGAGACAGCGGCCTGAATATATTCTGGGCTAGCATAGCGATAATTCAATTGAATCATACGCTCCGAGTCTTTCCTATACTCCATTACCGCGTTACCCAGGGTCAAATTCCCTAAACGGGTATCATACTGCGCACCACCTTTCAGGCCAAACTGATCACTGATTCGCCAGAATGTATCGCCAGCCCAAACAAGGCTACCGGTATCATCACTGTTATCAATAGTTTCGCTATTACCGGTACGCGAACGGCTGAAGTAATAGATTTGACCCACAGAAGCATTAAATCGTTCAACCAGTGCATCATCATATATGCGGGTGGTTAAACCGGTAGATACCTGATTCGCCGACGCAATGCGGTCGAGGCCACTATAGGTACGGTCACGGAACAGGCCAGAGTAGTCCGACTGCATCAACGTGGTGTCGTAAATATAGATATCATCCTGATCCCGGTAGGGAACATAGAGATATTGTACGCGCGGTTCTAGCGTTTGGGTGAATCCTTCACTCCAATCCATTGGTCGGTCAAATACCACTTTGCCATCAACTTTAAATTGCGGCATCACCCGGTTAACTGAGTCTTTTAGATCTGGGGCTGTTTCACCCTTATTCACGCTGGAATAGTAGTTGGCAAAACCAGTCGGGGTATCCTGCTGGTAATGAGTCGCCAGTAATTTGGCTTCGGTATTCAAACTCCCCCAACTGTTGGACAGTGGCAGGTTAACCGATGGCTCAATGTGGAAACGACTGGCTTCCGGATTATTCAGATTAACGCTAGTGAATTTGGCGGCCTGCCCGTAGACATGCAAGTCAAATGGACCAATGTCATTTTTGTAGTAATTCATATCCAGCTGCGGCTGGGCACGGTAAGCATTGCTATTACCGGCATCACTAAACACCTGGAACTGTTTTGAGGCCAGGGTGGCATTCCAGTTCTGGTCGGCATAGCCTGCGCTGAATATTTGCGTGGCATAGCCATCAGTGGTCGAGCCATATTGCGACGTTAAATCGGTGAAGTAATTGGGATCACTCACACGCGTGTAGTTGACGTTGAAACGCCAGACTTTATCCATTACACCGGAATGGCCCCAGTAGTATAACCAGCGGGTAGGGTCTTGCTCTTTGCCATCTTGCCCGTGGTATAAACGATCACTTGGCAGCCAGTCTAACGCCATGGTGCCTGAACCAGGTGCCAGCAGGTAGCGGAACTCATTCTGCCACTGCAACCCACGGCGCTCCATATAGTGCGGGGTAATGGTTGCATCAAAGTTTGGCGCAATATTCCAGTAGTACGGCAGCATAAACTCGATGCCGTTGTTACTGGTGTATTTAGCATTAGGGATCAGGAAACCTGAGCGACGCTTATCACCGATCGGCAATTGCATATACGGGCTGTAGAACACCGGCACCTTGCCAATTTTAAAGCGGGCATTCCAGATTTCCGCTACTTCTTCCTCACGGTCGTGTATGACTTCGGAACCCACGACGCTCCAGCTATTATCACCCGGCAGACAGGAGGTAAAAGTACCATTTTCCAGAATGGTGTAGCGATTCTGACCCCGTAATTTCATCAAATCTGCATCACCACGCCCCTGTCGACCGACCATCTGATATTTACCTTTATCCATATCAGTGTCTTTGGTATTCAGGTTTGACCAGCCTTTGGGGCCTTTTAGCTTGATTTGCGGATCGTCATAATTCACGTCGCCAGTGGCGGTGACCGTACGCACCGGGATAGCTTCACCGGTTTTTTGTACTTGCGTCAGCTCAACCTGATTAGCGGTTAACGTGCGATTACCTTGCTGGACAATAACATTGCCAGTGAACAGTGCGTTATCCGGGTAGTTGGCTTCGGTTTTAGCCGCATTAATGCGGACCGGTAGCTGATTCGGATCGCCTGTGACCAATGGTTGGTCATAGGTAGGTACACCGAGCATACATTGCTCAGCGAGGTCAGCCAGCGATTGCTGGCTATATAGTGCCGTCCATATCAATGTGGCCAGCAGTGTTGGGAATCTTTTTTTCATACGCGGTTTTGGTGTTCCGTCATCGGGGGGCATCATGCCGGCAAACGGTCTGAGACTATATTACTCATCACAGTTGCGCTAGTGTTAAATCCGGCCGCTTACACGTCTCGCTGTTAGGCGCTGAGCTGAATGCCGAGTATGATAATGCAAATTTTGACTGACGGCATGATGAATTGAGGAGTATATGCAGTATTGGGGAAAACTGCTCGGTCTGGTATTGGGCTTAATGTCAGGTACTGGTTTCTGGGGTGTGGTACTGGGGTTGCTTGTCGGCCATATGGTAGACAGGGTGCGAAGCACGAAGCGCCGCGGCTATTTTGCCGATCAACAAACACGACAATTAATTTTTTTCCGCGCCACTTTTCAGGTGATGGGGCACTTAACCAAGGCCAAAGGGCGGGTGACGGAGGTTGATATTCAGCTTGCCAGCCAATTGATGGATAGAATGCAATTGCATGGCGAGGCCCGGGCAGCGGCACAGCAAGCATTTCGTGAGGGGAAAGAGAGTGGATTCCCGCTGCGTGAAAGATTGCAGGAGTTGCGCGGTGTCTGCTTTGGTCGCTTTGACTTAATTCGGATGTTTCTGGAAATTCAGTTGCAGGCCGCATTTGCCGATGGTTCGTTGCATCCCAATGAGCGGCAGGTGCTGTATGTCATCGCTGAAGAGCTGGGGATCTCCCGTGGTCAATTTGATCAATTCCTGAGCATGATTGAAGGTGGTCGCCAGTTTGGTGGTCACGGCGGATGGCAGGGCCAGCAGGGAGGATACTCTCAAGGTGGTTACCAGCAAGCGTCGAATGGCCCAACACTGGAGGATGCCTGCAAGGTGCTGGGGGTGAGTAGCAGTGACGACAGCGTGGTCATCAAACGTGCTTACCGCAAGCTAATGGGGGAGCATCATCCGGATAAGTTGGTGGCGAAAGGTTTGCCGCCAGAAATGATGGAGATGGCGAAGCAAAAAGCCCAAGAAATTCAAGCCGCCTATGACTTAATTAAGCGCGAGAAGGGATTTAAATAAGCTTGGCTGGTTTTATAAGATGCCTGTTATCAGGCATCTTTCGCTTCTTATTTTAAGGTGCATTAAAAAATAAGAAAAGGTGTTATTACGGCCATGCCGAGAGTTAGCATATGTCTGCCAATACTGGGTAGATCTACATTTGTCATATTATGCGAAACAGTATCGAAGGTTGTTATCGCATCGGGTAATAAGCTTATGTTTTTTGACGCTGAAGGTAAGGAGGGAGTTATTTTTTTCTCCGTAATACCAGGGGGGGTATATAGGTAATGTGCTTCTTTGATATTGTCAAAACTGACCTTTGAGTCACTTATTCCTGCTTCATTTTCCTGCTGTGGAACATAAGCGCCAAGTTTACTATAAAACGTTTTTGAATCTGCCGCCCCAAAAGGTGTGTCACGTTGATATATTTTCTCATCGCCAATAGATATTTTAATTGAGGGGGTATCTCGATGCATGACCATCTCGATAGTGAGATGATGATATTTGGCTAATTCAATTTGCTTCAACCATATATTTTCATTCTGATAAGTTTTGGCATCAGGCCCGATGGAGTCTGAATTTTGATTAACAGTGGCTATTGCCGCGACTAATGTGCCATCTTGTTTGATATGTAAAGAGAATGGAGGACGGTCGCCTCCCAATTTTTTCATGCTCCCCCCCAACTCTCTTACCTGAAAGAGAATAAGATCGTTTGGGAGATGTGTTGCTTTGAAATCAAATGAGTATATTGATTTTGCTGCGACATTAATGGGACTGAAGTTTGAGATCTCTGCACGGTAATTGCCTTGTTCTTTGGGTAAATAAAAAGTAATGGCGTTATCTTTTTTATCTATTTCATTTTTCGACTGGATCGTTATGTACTGAGACTCAAGAGCTTTGGTATTTTCTTTTTTTATTTTAGCCGAAGTGGTGTTTCTTTTTGGATGCCAGTTTTGTGTGGGGGTACTCATGCTGACCGAATATCCTGATAATGCCGCTACACTATTTTGATCAAATCTATGCATATGACTTCTGATCTTCTTCCCTTGAGGAATGATTGGTTTATCAGAAGTTTCGGTGCGGGGTGTTACGACAGCCATAATAATATTCCTTCATTTCATTTGTGATTGATGGAATATTATTACTTAGCTTACTATTTCATTGTTGTTTTATATTCTTAAATATATTTTTTTCTAATACTTAACATCATATTTAAAAGATGCCAGCACAATTCAAAAACTATCATGCAAACTAATTACTATCAAAATCCTGCTTCACACTTAAAATGCATCAGGGTGCTAAACTCTGGATGAGTAATACATAATTCCTGCGCATGTAACTGCAACCGGGGTGCCATCGCTTTGGCTTCAGGATGGGCGTAGAAGCCATCGCCGAGGATCGGATGACCCATTGCCAGCATATGAACCCGTAACTGATGTGAGCGACCAGTGATTGGTGACAATTTCACCCGGGTACTGCCATCCGCATCCCGTGAAAGCACCTGATACTCAGTTTGGGCGGATTTACCGGTCTCATAGCAGACTTTCTGTTTTGGCCGATTGGGCCAGTCGCAGATTAAAGGTAGGTCAATCAGGCCCTCATCTTGTGCCAGATGGCCCCATACCCGCGCGATATACGTTTTTTTCGGTTCGCGCTCACGAAACTGGCGCTTAAGCTCGCGCTCAGCAGCTTTGGTCAACGCCACAATAATCACACCACTGGTTGCCATATCCAGCCGATGAACAGATTCCGCAGTCGGATAATCGGCCTGAATACGGGTCATGACACTGTCTTTGTGCTCTGGCGCGCGGCCGGGTACAGAGAGCAACCCGCTCGGTTTATTGACCACCATAATATGCTGATCTTGATACAGAATATGCAGCCAGGGGTCGCGTGGAGGATTATAGGGTTCCATTTTTATTCCAAAAATATGAGCTGAAAGTCATGAGCGTGGCTCCGCTGCGCAAAGCCCCGCAGAAGGAAAACCGAGCATCCAGTCTCAGTTTTCCTCTTTGAGATTACTGGTGAGTGACCACCACCAGGCGGATAGCATCTAAACGCCAGCCCGCTTGATTTAGACTTTCCAGTACCAATTTACGGTTATGTTCCAATGCTTCCAGCTCATCATCACGAATATTTGGGTTAACCGCTTTTAGGGCTTCCAAACGCGCCAGTTCCGCACTCAACTTATCATCAGCTTCGTGCTTAGCGGCATCAATCAACAGCTGCGCTTGCTCTGCAACTAGCGCCTCTGCCTGCTGCAACATGGTGTGAACCTCTTGCTGCACCGCATTGACCAACTTGCTGGAGGTATGACGATTAACCGCATTCAACTGGCGGTTAAAGGTTTCAAATTCAACCTGTGCCGCCAGATTGGTGCCGTTACGATCCATCAGCATCCGCACCGGAGTCGGTGGCAAGAAACGGGTCAATTGCAGATGTTTTGGCGCTTGCGCTTCGACCACATAGACCAATTCAGCGAGCAAGGTGCCAACAGGCAATGCTTTGTTTTTCAACAAAGAAACTGCGCAACTGCCCGTGTCGCCAGACAGGATCAGATCCAAACCATTGCGGATGATCGGATGTTCCCAACTGACAAATTGGGCATCTTCCCGCGACAGTGCCTGTTCGCGATCAAAGGTGACAGTGCAGCCATCTTGCGGCAAACCAGGGAAGTCCGGCACCAACATGTGGTCAGATGGTGTCAGTACGATCAGGTTATCGCTACGATCTTCTTGGTTGATCCCAACAATATCGAACAAGTTAAGGGCGAAACTGACTAAATTCACGTCATTATCTTGATCCGCAATAATCTGCGCCAGCTCCTGCCCATGTTCGCCGCCATTGGAGTGCATCTCCAATAGACGGTCACGGCCTTGTTCCAACTGAAGTTTCAGCTCTTCATGCTGCTGGCGGCAGGTGTGGATAAACTCATCCAGCCCTTCCTGCTCATTGGGGGTCGCCAGATAACCAATCAGTGTTTGATAGCCGGTATCATAGATGGTGCGGCCGGTTGGGCAGGTGTGCTCGAAAGCATCCAAACCTTCGTGATACCAGCGTACCAGCACCGCTTGGGCGGTATTTTCCAAATAGGGCACCATGATTTGGATTTCGCGGTTCTGGCCGATACGGTCCAGACGGCCAATACGCTGTTCCAGCAAATCTGGGTTGAACGGCAGGTCAAACATCACCAACTGGCAGGCGAACTGGAAGTTACGCCCTTCCGAACCGATTTCAGAGCAGAGTAATACCTGTGCGCCATCCTCTTCAGAGGCAAAGTAGGCGGCGGCACGGTCGCGTTCAATCAGCGATAAACCTTCATGGAACACGGCGGCGCGGATAGCTTCGCGCTCACGCAGCACTTGTTCGAGCTGCAATGCTGTGGCGGCTTGCGCGCAGATAACCAGCACTTTTTCGCCACGATTAGCAATCAGATAGTTGAGCAGCCACTCAACCCGAGGATCGAAGTTCCACCAGGTGGCATTTTCGCCTTCAAACTCCTGATAGATTTGCTCCGGATAAAGCATATCTTTGGCGCGCGCTTCCAATGTTTTTTTGGCGCCCATGATGCCCGACACTTTAATCGCCGTTTGGTACTGAGTCGGTAACGGCAGCTTAATTTGATGCAAGACGCGATGCGGGAAGCCCTTCACCCCATTACGGGTGTTACGGAACAAGATCCGGCTGGTGCCATGTCTGTCCATCAGCATGGTCACCAACTCTTTACGGGCGGCTTCGCTATCTTCACTTTGGCTATTAGCGGCTTTCAGCAGTGGTTCAATATCTTGCTCAGCAATGAGTTCACCCAACAAATTCAGCTTATCGTCGGCTAAGCGCTCGCCACCTAGCAGCAGTGTCACGGCATCGGCAATCGGGCGATATTTCTGCTGCTCATTGATGAACTCTTCGTAGTCATGGAAGCGATCAGGATCGAGCAAACGCAAGCGAGCAAAGTGGCTCTGCTGGCCCAATTGCTCTGGTGTTGCGGTCAACAGTAAGACGCCGGGGATATTTTCAGCCAACTGTTCAATAACCTGATATTCGCGGCTCGGCGCCTCTTCGCTCCACGCCAGATGGTGCGCTTCATCCACCACCAGTAGATCCCAAGCGGCGTCTGCCAACTGCTCCAAACGCTGCTTATTACGGCGCACAAAATCCAGGGAGCAGATCACCATTTGTTCGGTTTCAAACGGATTGGTGCTGTCTTGCAAGGCTTCGGAGTAGCGGCTGTCATCAAATAGCGAGAAGCGCAGATTAAAGCGGCGCAGCATCTCAACTAACCACTGATGTTGCAGGCTTTCTGGTACTACAATCAGTACACGCTCAGCACGGCCTGCCAGCAGTTGCTGGTTGATAATCATCCCCGCTTCGATGGTTTTACCCAAGCCGACTTCATCGGCCAGCAATACGCGCGGTGCATGGCGCTGCCCCACTTCATAAGCGATATGTAGTTGGTGTGGGATCAGGCTGGCACGAACGCCACGCAGGCCGCTCCATGGCAAGCGGAACTGCTCACTTTGATACTTACGGGCGCGAAAACGCAGGGCAAAACGATCCATGCGGTCGATTTGACCGGCAAACAACCGATCTTGTGGTTTGCTAAAAGTTAGTTTGCTATCGAGCAGCACTTCACGCATCGAGACGCCGTTCTCGTCTGTATCCAGACGGGTGCCGATATAGGTAATCAGCCCGTTTTCGTGCGTCACCTCTTCCACTTTCAGCTGCCAGCCTTCGTGGTGAGTGATGGTGTCGCCTGGATTGAACATGACACGAGTGATAGGCGAGTCATTTCTGGCGTAAAGGCGGTTTTCACCGGTTGCGGGGAACAGTAAGGTGATCATGCGTACGTCGATGGCAACGACGGTACCCAATCCAAGTTCGCTTTCTGTATCGCTGATCCAGCGTTGACCAAGTGTAAAAGGCATAAATTATCGGCTCGATTTTTTTGTTGGACAGTTATGAGTAGAAAAGTGTTTGTCAGTGCGTTGATGCGAATTTTGGCAAGGGCGCTATGGTAATGGAAGGCGAGCGCTGCGTCACCTGTAAAACAGCTGAATTACGATTAAAATAGCCCCATTTGTCCGGTTATCAGTGTGGTGAAGTCATCATGCATGAACGGAAGTATAGCGTCAGCTACCGGTTGTAGCTGGCGGGTCAGGTAGTGATCGTAATCGATGGGGGATTGGCGGGTCTCCAGTGGCTCGGGGCCAGCAGTGGTCATGACGTAGCTTATCCAGCCACCATTTTGATATTGCAGTGGGCGGCCCTGCTTGCGGTTAAACTCATCCGCCAGACGGGCAGCTCTGGCATGTGGTGGCACATTGCGCTGATAGTCGTCGAGCCGCCGACGCAGGCGTTTGCGGTAGATCAACTGCTCATCCAGCTCACCATTGAGGGTGCGCGCCACATAATCGCGCACATAGTCCTGATAGGGCTGCTGCTGGAAAATTAGCAAGTACAACTCGCGCTGGAATTGCTGTGCCAGCGGGGTCCAATCGGTGCGAACTGTCTCCAGCCCCTTGTACACCATCTGATCGCCGGTGGGTGTTGATATCAGCCCGGCATAGCGTTTTTTGCTCCCTTGCTCCGCGCCACGGATGGTGGGCATCAAAAAGCGCCGATAGTGGGTTTCAAACTCCAGTTCCAGTGCGCAGGGCAAATTAAAGGTTTGCCGGATATGGTTTTGCCACCATTGATTGACGTGCTGAACCAGCTCTTTGCCGATGCGCGCTGCCTGCGCTTCGCTATGGGCATTTTTCAGCCAGACAAATGTTGAGTCGGTATCGCCATAAATCACCTGATAGCCCTGTGCTTCAATCAATTCGCGGGTTTGGCGCATGATCTCATGGCCGCGCAGGGTGATCGAGGAGGCCAATCTTGGATCGAAGAAGCGGCAACCGCTGGAGCCAAGTACGCCATAAAAAGCGTTCATAATTATCTTTAATGCTTGCGATAACGGCTTGTTTTGCTGACGTTTTGCCGCCTCTCTCCCCTGCCAGATCTGGTTGACAATCGCCGGCAGGCAGTGTTTCTCGCGGGAGAACCAGGCCCCGCGAAAACCCGGCACCGAGTGCTCATCATCCGGCTGCTGCATACCCGCGACTAATCCGACCGGATCAATGAGAAAGGTGCGGATAATCGAGGGATAGAGGCTTTTATAGTCGAGCACCAGCACCGAGTCATACAAACCGGGCCGGGAGTCCATCACAAAGCCGCCGGGGCTGTGCTCTTCTGGTAGCTCACCTAAATTGGGGGCCACATAGCCGATACGGTGCATCCGTGGCAGATAGAGGTGGGTAAAGGCCGCCACTGAACCGCCGCTGCGATCCGCCGCCAACCCAGTGACAGTTGCGCGCTCAAGCAAGAAACTCAGCAGCTCGGTTTTGGCAAAAATCCGCGTCACCAGCTCACAATCTTTCAGATTATAGCGGGCCAGTGCTGGCTTATCATTGGCGAAGCGATGATTGATCTCATCCATGCGTTGATAGGGGTTATCACTGGCTTTCCCCTCGCCCAGCAAGGTTTGCGAGACAGACTCCAGACTGAAGGAGGGGAAGTTCCAGGTCGCCGATTTCAGCGCCTCGATGCCATCAATAATCAGCCGTCCGGCCGCCGAGGCAAAAAAATGCCCCTGCTTAAAGCCGTGCTCGCGCCACTCCAGCAGGCTACCGCCACGGCCAAAGCGCAGCGGGATCTGATAGCGATCTGCGTGTTTTTGTAGCACGCGCAGATCAAACTGCACCAGATTCCAACCAATTATGGCATCGGGATCATACCGCTCCAGCCACTGGTTCAGCTTCTCCAGCAACAGCGGGCGGCTGGCGACATATTCCAGATTGAAATCCAGTGCGGCACTCTCGGCATCGTCGCCATTGGGCGGCCCCAGCATGTAAACCTGCCGCTGACCGCAACCTTCTAAACCAATGCAATAAAGCTCGCCGTGTTCGCTGGTTTCGATATCCAATGACAGCAGTTTTAGCGCGGGTCGATAGTTATCCGCCGGTTTCATTTGGGTGTTGAGTAGTGGGCCGTTGCCGTTCTCATCCCCGCTGAACCAGACTGGCGCGGTAATAAAGCGCTCCATCAGAAAACGTTCGGGCGGGCGAATGTCACCTTCATAAACATTCACGCCACTCTCCCTGAGCAGTTTTTCCAGGCGGATTAACTGGCGATGCTGGGTGCAATACAGCCCCAGAACTGGGCGGTGATGGAAGTCGGTTAGCTCAAGGGGGCGCAGTTGCCAACGGCGTTCATCACGCAGCAGGGTTTCAACCCGTTGCCGTTGTTCGGCCGGGATAAAGGCGACCGATGGCTGAGGCGGCAGTCTAACGTGCTGCGGCCCTTCATCGGTGGCGAGCCAGAATTCAACTTCGGTGCCTGCCTGCGTGTCACGCCAGTGGCGTGTGAGCAGGAAGCCCTGACGGGTGTGCCCCACACTGCTACCTTTAGTAAGAGAAACTATTTAAATTATGTACAGGCTATTTTATTTGCCATTTTGAATTTGGGCAGTGCTCGAAATCCTCACGTACTCTGTGTACGCTCCGGTTTCTGCGCGCTGTCCGCATCCAAACTGGCTGCAACAATAACGCCTGGGGCTTAAGCTCCCTTAGTATGGGTATTTATACAGTGATTGTCTATTTCAATGATGATTCCCCATTGACTCATTTGACGGGGAGCCGGACAATCCCCCGCGCCTGAAACAGGGTTGTTAACCAACGGACAAATTTATGGAAGCCTACATATTACATTTGCTGACACAATCACTGGCTTTCGCGCTATTTGTCGTCATGTTCGTGACTTTTCTCGAATCTTTAGCGCTGGTGGGGATGCTACTGCCCGGCACTATCATGATGACCACTGTGGGGGCGCTGATTGGCAGCGGGGAGATGGATTTTTATTGGGCCTGGGCCGCAGCTACAGTCGGTTGTCTGACGGGGGATTGGCTTTCGTACTTTATTGGTCGCCGTTTCAAAGCGCCGCTGCACCGCTGGTCTTTCCTGAAAAAACATAAATCGATGCTGGCGAAAACCGAACATGCACTGCACAACCACAGCATGGCCACGGTTCTGCTGGGGCGCTTTATCGGCCCGGCACGCCCTATCGTGCCAATGGTGGCGGGGATGCTGAATTTGCCGCCGGCAAAATTCGCGCTACCCAATGTGATTGGTTGCCTCACCTGGCCGCCGGTCTACTTCTTCCCTGGCATCCTGGCCGGTGTTGCCATTGATATCCCACCGAGCGCCAATAGCTTTATGTTTAAGTGTCTGTTAGTGGCGGTGGTGCTGCTGATTTGGTTGGCGTGCGGGTTATTATGGCGCTGGTGGCGTTTTGATAAACGTAGTCCAGATCGCCTCAGCAAGTGGCTGCCCCTTGCCCGACTGCGCTGGATGACGCTGCTGGCGATTGCACTCGCGATCGCCAGTTTTGTCTGGCTGCATATGCAGCCGATGATGCCGATTTATCGCCATCTGTTATGGAAAGTCTTGGGCGGATAACGGGATGCCTAGCACGCTAGCTTCTGGCGCACTGCCGCTGACCAGTGCTTGAGTCTGGCCGTCATAGTAAATGCGGCCATCAACCACGAGTAAGGTGCGGTCGGCGATACGCGCGGCATCATCAAGATTGTGTGACACCATCAGTAGCGTCAGTTGGCGCTGGCGGCACACCTGATCGACCAATTGCAGCATTTCATTACGTAATGCGGGGTCCAGCGCAGAAAATGGCTCATCCAACAGTAGGATTGGCTGACTGCGCACCAGACAGCGCGCGAGTGCTGCCCGCTGGCGTTGACCACCGGAGAGCTGCGCGGGCAGGCGGTCGAGGCACGACTCCAATCCCACTTGCTGGGCAATCTGGCTGAGTAACTGTTTTTGCTGTTGATTGAGTTTCAGCCCCGGATGCAGCCCCAGCCCGATGTTCTGCTCCACATTGAGGTGTGAGAACAGATTATTCTCCTGAAAGAGCATCGATACCGGCCTTTGGGCGGGTACTGTGGTGGTGTGATCCTGATTATTCAGCAACATACGGCCACTGGCCGGCGCTAAGAAACCGGCAATCAGACTCAGCAGGGTGCTTTTACCCGCGCCACTCGGGCCAAGGATCGCCACCCGCTCACCGGGCTGAATGCGCAAATCAAAGCGCATCGGTAAGTGGTCGTACAGATAGGTTATTTTCTCAAGTTTTAGCATGGCGGCTCGGCAGTCGTTCAATCAGAGTAAATAGCAGGAAACAGAGCAGCAGCAGCAGCAGGGCGGTCACTGCGCCATCGTTACTGCGGTAAGAGCCTATCTGCTGATAGAGATAAAATGGCAAGGTGCGGAAGTGCTCATTACCAAATAGCGCCACCACGCCAAAATCGCCGATGGAGAGCACACTGGCAAAGGCCAGCGCTTGCGCCAATGGGCGCTTTAGGGCGCTTAGCTCAATATGGCGCAACCGGTGCCAGCCGCGAATATCCAGCGATAAGCAGAGCGGCGTATAGCGCTCGGCCAGATCGCGCATCGGGTTATCCAGCACTTTCAAGGCATAGGGCACCGCCATCAGCGCATTGGTCAGGATCACCAGCGCGTAAGGGGATTGTGGCAAGCCCAAGGTGTCGTTTAGCAGTAAAAAGAAGCCGGTCGCCAGCACGATACCCGGCATCGCCAGAATCACCATGCCGCTCACTTCCAGCGCTTGCCCGTAGGCCATCTGCTGACGCAGTTTCAGCTCACGGCTGCTCCACAGCAGCATCATGGTCAGGGTGACACAGAGTAATCCGGCCCCAATGGCGATGGTCAATGAGGTAAAGAAGGCTTGCCAGAGCGGGGGTTGCTGCAACACGGTGAGTATCGTTTGATTGCTGCCATCAATGACGACCGCGAGCAAAGGAGGAACCATCAATAGCAAAGCCGCACCAATCAGCAGAGTGTCGCTGATGCACGACCAATAGCTATCTTGCGGGTTGCGCCATATCTGTCCGTGAGTGTTTCCCACCGCCAGTACCGAGTTCAGCCGCTGGCTTAGCACCACCAACCCCAAGCAGCAGCCCAGTTGGATTAGCGCCAATAGTGCGGCGCGCCCGAGATCATAATCGTAACTAAGCGCCTGATAAATCGCTAACTCGATGGTGGTAGCTTGTGGCCCGCCGCCCAGTGACAGCACGGTGGCGAAGCTGGCAAAACAGAGCATAAAAATCAGCGCGGCAGTGGGCAGAATTTGGCGGCGCAGATAGGGCCACTCGACCCAGCGGAAATGCTGCCAGCCATTCATACCCAACTGCGCGGCCAGCTGGCGCTGCTCTACGGCGATGCTCTCCAGTGATTGCAGCAATAAGCGGGTCGCCAGCGGCATATTAAAGAAGATATGCGCCAGCAAAATGCCTTGTAAACCATAGGGCGAGAAGCGGTAATCCATCCCCAGCCAGCTAAACAGCCCCGCCAGCCAGCCCTGGCGGCCATAGACCGTCAGGATACCGAACAGGGCCACCAACACCGGCAGCACCAGTGTCATGGCGCATAAACGTAGCATCAGTTGACGGCCTGGAAAGCGGCGGCGATAGAGGGCGCGGGCTAGAAAAATGGCGGGTGTCACCGACAGCAGCGCGGAGAGAAACGCCTGCCAGAAGGTAAAGCGGATCACATGCCACAGATAGCTGTCATGCCAGAGATTTTGCCACTCTGCCGCGGGTGCATGTCGCCAAATAGCGGTGAACGCCAATAAGGCGACACCGACTATCAGCGCGGCGGCAAGCAGCCCCGGCCACAACCATGGCGGGATTAGCGGCTGACGGCGGATTGCCATGCCTGAATCCATTTACCACGGTTATCGGCTACCTCTTTGGCATCAAACTGCAATGCTTTTTGCGGCACAGTTAGCGTTTCAAACCCTGCCGGAAGATCCATTTTGATCACCGGATACATCCAGTTGCCGGTGGGAATATGGTTTTGGAAGGCGGGGGTGACGATAAATTTCATAAAGCGCTGTGCCAGCTCCGGCTGTTTGCTGGACGCCACTTGACCCGCGACTTCCACTTGCAGGTAGTGGCCTTCGCTGAAATCGGCGGCGGCGTAGTTGCTTTTCTGCTCTTCAATCAGATGGTAAGCCGGCGAAGTGGTGTAGCTCAGCACCAGATCCCCTTCCCCTTTCAGGAACAGACCGTAAGCTTCGCTCCAGCCTTTGGTGACCGTGACGGTTTTTTTCGCCAGCTCTTGCCACGCCTGCGGGGCTTTATCGCCATACACTTTTTGCATCCACAGCATTAAGCCAAGGCCCGGTGTACTGGTGCGGGGATCTTGGTAGATAACCTTCCACGGCGCTTTGCTGCTGACCAACTCTTGCAGGCTCTTCGGTGGGTTTTTCAGTTTGTTTTTGTCATACACAAAGGCAAAGTAGCCGTAGTCGTAAGGGACAAAGGTTCTGTTCTGCCACGGCTCAGGCAGTGTCAGCGTGCTGGTATCCACCTGACTTGGCGCGAATAAGCCGGTTTGCTCCGCCGCCTGTACCAGATTGTTATCTAAGCCTAAAATAACATCGGCCTGGCTGTTTTTACCCTCCATCCGCAGGCGATTCAGCAGTGAAACTCCATCTTCCAGCGCCACAAATTTAAGCTGACAATCACATTCGGCTTCAAAGGCTTTTTTAATCGCCGGCCCTGGCCCCCAGTCGGCAGCAAAGGAGTCATAGGTGTAAACCGTCAGGGTGGGTTTATCGGCAGCAACAGCGGCAGCAGACAGCAAAAACAAGCAGGGAATTATACGTTTAAACACTTTGCACTCCTTAAGAATAAAGGTGGCAAAGGTATCTGAGGCGGTCAATAACGTCACTATCATGATGATAAGACGTTATTTTTCTCAAATCCCTCCGCCGGTGTTAACCGGATCAGGTTCGACGGGTTTGCTCTCAGCTAACTGGCGGTTTTACTGCCAGTTAGCACCCCGTTGAGACGGCGCTATTGTAGTGATTAATTCGGGCGGGTGAAAGGGCGTTTATACCTCAGGTGGGGTAAACCAGGCTGATTTGAAGTCAAACCAGCCGAGGGTGTTCATGCGCACGCCGCGCATACTGTGCTGCCCATATAATTCTAGCCAGTGATGGAACAGCGGGTGGAATTGATTTTGGCTGACTAATCGTTGGCTCCAGTCCGCCATCGGCAGGCTATTATTGCGCCATGATCCCACGTCGTGATGCAGCTCATCGTCGAGGCAGTGTTGCAGCAGCGGTAGCTCATACAGGGTGGCAAATAGAGAGAACTCCAGCGGCAGGTAGAAGTTGGCGCTGCCGAGCCAGATATCGCTCTGCGCGTCGCCTTGATACCAACTGACATAATCCACCGCCTGAATCACCAGCTTGACGCCATGGGCGGCCAGCAGGGTGGTCAGTGTCTGGCTGATGGCATCAAACTCGGAGTGCTCGCTGTAAAAGGTGAGCGTCAGTTCGCTCAACCCCTCCGGCTTGGGTTCCAGTGTGGTTAGCCGGTTGTGGTGCCAGCGCGGCAACATGCCGTAAGCCGGTGACCAGTAGCGCTGATAAAAGGGGTCTGCATGGCTGAGTAGGGCGACAGGGGTGAGAAGCCTACAGAGCCAGCGGCGGATCTCGGGATGACTGGTTTGGCGGGAGCGCTGATCAAACAGTAAAAAGTAGCAGCCCTCCTCCAACCGACTCTCCAGCTCATTTTTACTGGTGTCATCCGCTTGTAGTTGCACACCGGAGTAGACCAGCTCCTCGGACAGCTCCGGTAGTACCCAGATATTCACCTCATCAATCAATGCGCGGAACCCAAAATAGTTATCAAACGCCTGAATTTTCAATTGGCTACGATGATTGCGGATCACTGAATAGGGGCCAGTGCCGATAGGGTGGCGCGGGAAGTCGGGCTGACTTTCCCACTCCTGCGGCAAAATCATGGCGTGTACACTGCCCAACAGCCAGGGTAACCAGTGATCCGGGCTGTTGAGATGCACATCAATGACATAGGGGGTCGGCGAGCGCACCGCCGTGATATGCGAGAACAGCGGTTGTGGGATCAGACGGGTCAGGCTGGTGATGACATCCTCCATTGCCAGTTCACGGCCATGATGGAAATGGATGGCGGGGCGTAAATAAAAGCGCCAATGCAGTGGGCTGATGGCTTGCCAGTGGTGAGACAAATCTGGCTCGAGTTCCCCATTTTCCTCATTTATTCGCGTCAGGCCATTAAAAATCTGCCGAACCATGTGGGTTTCTGAGCGGCGCAGGGCGGTGCCCGGGAGTAGATTGGGGAGCGGGCGATAATAGAGCACGCGCAAAATATGTTTTCCCTGACGGAAACTGCGCCCCAACTGGGATAGCAGCATTTGGCGTACCGCTTTTTTATCCCCCACCAACTGCACCAGCTGATCAATATTGTCCTGCTCCAGCAACTCGTCGGCCCGCTGCTGTTGCAGTGCCAGCCCGGAGTAGAGGAAGGTCAATTGTGAGCGCTTACCACGCCCCGCTTCCGCTTGCCAACTCAGCCAGCCCTCATGCTGCATACTGCCCAGCAAGGATCGGACATGGCGACGTGAGCAGCAGAGCACCTCGGCCAGCTCCTGTAAGGTGGTTTCCGTTGGCTGACCATTAAACCGTTGCCAGAGGCGAATAAATTGCTGTTGCAAACGTGAGGCGGACATAAAAGAGGAACTCCACGGCAAATTTCATCAATTTTTCTTTCCTTATATTACCCAGATACTGGTTGCCATGGAAAGCGGGTTATCACCGCGATGCTGATGCAGTCACTGCTAATGGGGGAATAAGATGATTTTTAATGTGCAGCGCTATTCCACTCATGACGGCCCTGGCATTCGTAGTGTGGTATTCCTCAAAGGTTGCTCGCTGAGCTGCCGCTGGTGCCAAAACCCGGAGAGTCGTTCACCTAAACCTGAAGTGTTATTTGACCCGCGCCTGTGCCTATCTGGCTGTGATTTGTGCCAGCAGAGCTGCCCGCAGGCGATCCAACGTATTGATGATCAACTGGTTATTCAGCGTCAATTATTGGCGGTAGAGGATATTCAGGCGCTGACCATTCGTTGCCCCAGTGGTGCGCTGACGGTGTGTGGCCGCCCGATTGATCTTGAGGCGACGATGGAAACCTTGCTGCGTGACATGCCGTTTTATCGGCGCAGCGGCGGCGGGGTGACCCTATCAGGCGGCGAGCCTTTTATGCAGCCGGAGGTTGCTGCTGAACTATTGCAGCGCTGCCATCAACTGGGCATTCATACCGCGGTTGAATCTTGCTTACACACCCCGTGGCGCTATATCGCCCCGGCTTTGCCATGGCTTGATTTGATGCTGGCGGATCTCAAGCATACCGATGAGCGCCGTTTTCAGCAGTGGACTGGCGGTTCGGCCAGGCGGGTGATGGATAACTTTTGCAAGTTAGCCGCGGCAGGCACCGCTATTACGGTGCGGGTGCCGCTGATCCCCGACTTCAATGCAGATTGTGACTCGGTGAAAGGAATTGTCGATTTTGCTGCTGATGAGATTGGGGTGAAAGAGATCCATTTTTTGCCTTACCACACGCTGGGCATCAATAAATATTCGTTGCTGGGTGAAGCCTATCTGGCCGCCAATAGCCCTTTGGATGCTCCTGACCTGCTGGCCTTCGCGGAAAGTTATGCCCGTGACAAGGGCCTGACCGCAATTTTAAGAGGATGACGCAATGACCACACTCGATTTGGTAACCTTAAGCGAACGGACAAAACAGCATAAAAACGCACTGATCCACATTGTTAAACCACCGGTCTGTACCGAGCGGGCGCTGCATTATACCGAGGGTTATCAGCAGCATCAGGATAAACCCTTGCCAGTTCGCCGTGCGCTGGCGCTGGCTCACCATCTACAGCAGCGCACTGTTTGGATCAAAAACGATGAGCTGATTATCGGTAATCAGGCCAGCCAACTGCGAGCGGCACCGATTTTCCCTGAATACACCGTCGGTTGGATTGAAAGTGAAATTGACCAGCTGGCTGATCGCCCTGGGGCGGGCTTTTCGGTCAGTGAAGCAGACAAAGCGGTATTGCATCAGTTGTGCCCATGGTGGCGCGGTCAAACCGTGCAGGATCGCTGCTACGGTATGTTTACCGACGAACAAAAAGCGCTACTGGCGACCGGTATCATCAAGGCGGAAGGCAATATGACCTCCGGTGATGCCCATCTGGCGGTTAACTTCCCGCTGCTGCTGGAGAAGGGCTTGGATGGTCTACGCACCAAAGTCGCCAGTCGCCGCGCGCGTCTGCAACTGACCGACTGGAGTGATTTGCACAAAGAGCAATTTCTGAAAGCGATTGATATCTCGCTGGTGGCGCTGAGTGAACATATTGAGCGCTATGGGGCTGTGGCGCAGCAAATGGTGGAGGTCGAGACGCGCGATTGGCGGCGTGCTGAACTGCTGGCTATTGCTGAAAACTGCGCGCTGATTGCTCATCAACCGCCGCAGAGCTTCTGGCAAGCTTTGCAGCTGTGCTACTTCATTCAGCTAATTTTGCAAATTGAATCCAATGGTCACTCGGTCTCCTTTGGTCGCCTCGACCAGTATCTCTACCCATGGTATCGCCGCGATGTGGAGCTGGAAAATAGCCTGAGTCGCGAGCAAGCGATTGAGATGCTGCATAGCTGCTGGCTGAAATTACTGGAAGTGAATAAAATCCGTTCCGGTTCGCACTCTAAGGCGTCGGCGGGTAGCCCACTCTATCAAAACGTCACTATTGGTGGACAAAAACTGGTGCAGGGTAGGGCCATTGATGCCGTTAACCCGCTCTCTTATGCGGTGCTGGAGTCGTGCGGGCGCTTAAAATCAACCCAGCCAAACCTCAGTGTCCGCTACCATGCGGGGATCAGTGACGATTTCCTCGATGCCTGTGTGCAGGTCATTCGCTGCGGTTTTGGGATGCCGGCCTTTAATAATGACGAAATCGTTATTCCTGAATTTATCAAGCTGGGCGTGGAGCCGCAGGATGCCTACGACTATGCAGCGATTGGCTGTATTGAGACTGCGGTCGGCGGCAAGTGGGGCTATCGCTGTACTGGCATGAGTTTTATCAACTTTGCTCGCGTGATGTTGGCGGCGCTGGAACAGGGGCGCGATGCCACATCAGGCCAGGTGTTCTTGCCGCAAGAGCAGGGGCTGTCGCAAGGCAACTTTACTGATTTCGCCCAAGTGATGGCGCAGTGGGATCAGCAGATCCGCTACTACACCCGTAAATCCATCGAAATCGAGTGTGTGGTGGATACCGTGCTGGAAGAGAACGCCCACGATATTGTCTGCTCGGCGCTGGTGGATGACTGTATTGAGCGCGGTAAAAGCATCAAGCAGGGGGGCGCCCGTTACGACTGGGTTTCTGGTCTGCAAGTGGGTATCGCCAATCTGGGCAACAGTCTGGCCGCGGTACGTAAACTGGTGTTCGAACAACAACTTATCGGCCAGCAACAGCTGGCAACGGCGCTCACCAATGACTTCGCCGGTCTAAACGGCGAGCAACTGCGCCAGCATCTGATTAATTCAGCCCCGAAATATGGCAATGACGTTGATGATGTTGACCAACTGCTGGTGCGGGCTTATCAGACCTACATTGATGAGCTGAAGCAGTATCACAATACCCGTTTTGGTCGCGGGCCTATTGGTGGCACCTATTATGCCGGCACATCATCCATCTCTGCCAACGTGCCATTTGGTGCAGCGACCATGGCAACACCGGATGGACGCAAGGCGCACAGCCCACTGGCGGAAGGGGCAAGTCCGGCCTCTGGCACTGACCATCTGGGGCCAACGGCGGTGTTTAATTCATTGTCAAAACTCCCCACCGCCTCGATTCTGGGCGGGGTGTTGCTGAATCAAAAGCTGAATCCGTCCACGTTGGATAACCCTCGCGATCGTGAAAAATTAATGATGATGTTGCGTACTTTCTTTGAGGAGTATCTGGGCTGGCACGTGCAGTACAACATTGTCTCCCGCGAGACATTAGTGGATGCCAAGCAGCATCCAGATCGTTACCGCGATTTGGTGGTCAGGGTGGCGGGCTACTCAGCTTTTTTCACCGCACTGTCGCCAGATGCGCAGGACGATATTATCGCCCGCACCGAGCATACCCTGTGATTGATTGTGCTAGATGATGTCAGTTGAGTGAAGTGAGTCCTGCTGCTGTATTGAGTAGCAAATGTATTGAGTATCAAAAATTTCTGAGTAATGGTGTGTTTCACCAGCCAGCAGGTTAACTACCCGCTGGCTTTTTTTATTATATTTGGCACTTGAAGCTGTGGCGTTGTTAGCCGCAAATTAGTTATCAGAAAAATGATTTTTACCATTAAAATTATGCTGCTTTATATAAGAGCTTCTGTAGCATAGAGATAAATCGCTATTTCTGGCGCTGGAGCCTGGAATGAAATCTGCACTCACCTTTTCCCGTCGTATCAACCCGGTTTTTCTCGCTTTCTTTGTGGTGGCCTTTCTTTCTGGTATCGCTGGCGCGTTACAGGCTCCGACATTAAGCCTGTTTTTAAGCACCGAAGTGAAAGTTCGCCCACTCTGGGTTGGTCTGTTTTATACCGTGAATGCCATTGCCGGGATTACTGTCAGCTTTATTCTGGCAAAACGCTCCGATTCACGTGGTGATCGCCGCAAACTCATCATGGTCTGTTATCTGATGGCGGTGGGCAACTGCCTGCTATTCGCCTTTAACCGTGATTATCTGACATTAATCACCGCGGGTGTGTTGCTGGCGTCGGTCGCCAACACCGCCATGCCGCAGATATTTGCCCTCGCGCGTGAATATGCCGACAGTTCGGCGCGTGAAGTGGTGATGTTCAGCTCTATTATGCGTGCGCAGCTCTCATTGGCGTGGGTTATTGGGCCACCGCTGTCGTTTATGCTGGCACTGAATTATGGTTTTACCCTGATGTTCAGTATTGCCGCTGGTATCTTTGTGCTGAGTGCGTTAGTAGTGTGGTTTATTCTGCCGTCAGTGCCGCGCGCAGAGCCGGTGGTGGATGCGCCAGTGGTGGTGCAGGGCAGCTTGTTTGCCGATAAAAACGTGTTGCTGCTGTTTATTGCCTCAATGCTGATGTGGACTTGCAACACCATGTATATCATTGATATGCCACTGTATATCACCGCAAGCCTGGGTCTGCCTGAGCGCTTAGCGGGTTTGTTGATGGGCACTGCCGCCGGGCTTGAGATCCCCATCATGCTGCTGGCGGGCTATTCGGTTCGGTACTTTGGCAAGCGCAAAATCATGCTATTTGCCGTGCTGGCTGGCGTGCTGTTCTATACCGGATTGGTGCTGTTTAAATTCAAAACCGCGTTGATGTTGCTACAGATTTTCAATGCCATTTTTATCGGGATCGTCGCGGGTATCGGTATGCTCTATTTCCAGGATTTAATGCCGGGCAGGGCGGGGGCCGCTACCACGCTGTTTACTAACAGTATTTCAACCGGGGTGATTTTAGCGGGGGTGCTGCAAGGGGGATTGACCGAAACCTGGGGACATGATTCGGTATATGTGATGGCGATGGTGCTCTCCATTCTGGCGCTGATTATTTGCGCACGGGTGCGGGAAGCTTAGCGCCCCGTAGGGCGCTGGAGGTTATTGACAAAGTGCCGGTTGCGGAGAGAACAGCTAGATCGTAAAGACGCCGTAAATCCTTCCCTGGAGGCTCGAGCCGCGCCATCCCTGGCGCGGACGCTTTACTCTTCTACCCGTCCTCTCCGTTCCAGATCGCGTCATCGGGTTTTTTCAGCAGCCTGTAGCGCCCCGTAGGGCGCTGGTATTGCTCACTTATAAAAATAATTACCGCAGAAATTCTGGCTGTTGTTTTTCGTATGCGGAAATATTACTTTCGTGCTGCAAGGTCAGGCCAATACTGTCCAAGCCGTTAATCATGCAGTGGCGACGGAAGCTATCGATTTCGAAAGCATAACTTTTGCCACCTGCATTTACGGTTTGCGCTTCCAGATCGACAACAAATTGAATGCCTTCATTGCTCTTAACTAACTGGAATAACGTATCAATATCGGCTTCGCTTAATGTGACCGGTAACAGTTGGTTGTTAAATGAGTTGCCGTAAAAGATATCGGCAAAGCTCGGAGCAATCACCACATGGAAACCGAAGTCTGTCAGTGCCCAGGGCGCATGTTCGCGCGATGAACCACAACCGAAGTTCTCGCGGGCCAACAAAATGGTCGCGCCTTGATAGCGGGGCTGGTTCAGTACAAATTCAGGGTTCGGCACTTTGCCCGCATCGTCGAGAAAACGCCAGTCGTTAAACAGGTGTTGACCAAAACCAGTGCGAGTGACTTTCTGCAAAAACTGTTTTGGGATAATCGCGTCGGTATCGACGTTCGCCGCATCCAAGGGTACAACCAAACCAATGTGTTGAGTAAATTTAGCCATGGTGGAGTCTCCGGTTAGTGGGTAGCGGCGGTTAAGTCGCGGACATCAGCAAAGTGACCACTGACGGCGGCGGCGGCGGCCATCGCCGGGCTAACCAAATGGGTGCGGCCACCACGGCCCTGACGGCCTTCAAAGTTACGGTTGCTGGTGGAGGCGCAGCGCTCACCTGGCTCCAGGCGGTCATTGTTCATCGCCAGACACATTGAGCAGCCGGGTAAGCGCCACTCGAAACCGGCTTCGATAAAGATCTTATCCAGCCCCTCAGCTTCTGCCTGAGCTTTCACCGGGCCGGAGCCAGGAACCACGATAGCCTGTACACCGCTGGCGACTTTACGCCCTTGCGCGACGGCGGCGGCGGCACGTAAATCCTCAATGCGCGAGTTGGTGCAAGAGCCGATAAAGACTTTATCAATCGCCACGTCGGTCAACTTGATGCCAGGGCGCAAATCCATATAAGCCAAGGCTTTTTCTGCCGAGGCGCGCTCAACCGGATCACTGAAGGAGTCCGGTGCCGGAATGATTTGGTTCACCGCAATCACCTGGCCCGGATTGGTGCCCCAGGTGACTTGTGGTGCGATATCCTCTGCCGCTAAGGTGACGATGGTATCGAATTTGGCCTCCGCATCAGATTTCAAGGTGCGCCAGTAAGCCACGCCTTGCTCCCACAGTTCGCCAGTCGGGGCAAACTGACGCCCTTTCAGATAGTTGAAGGTGGTGTCATCCGGTGCCACTAACCCAGCTTTTGCGCCCATTTCGATAGCCATGTTGCACAATGTCATGCGGCCCTCCATGCTCAGCGCTTCAATCGCGCTGCCGCAGAACTCCACCACATGGCCTGTACCGCCCGCGCTGCCGGTTTTGCCGATAATCGCCAACACGATATCTTTGGCGGTGATCCCCGCGCCAACCTCACCATTGACTTCAATTTTCATGGTCTTGGCACGGCCCTGTTTCAGGGTTTGGGTCGCCAGCACATGCTCAACTTCTGAGGTGCCGATCCCAAAGGCCAATGAGCCAAATGCGCCATGGGTGGCGGTATGAGAGTCGCCACACACAATGGTCATGCCCGGTAAGGTCATGCCCTGCTCAGGGCCAATCACATGTACGATGCCCTGAAACGGGTGATTCAGGTCATATAAGGAGACGCCGAACTCAGCACAGTTCTTAATCAACTCTTGCATCTGAATGCGCGCCATTTCACCGCTGGCATTGATATCTTTGGTCTGGGTTGAGACGTTGTGGTCCATAGTGGCAAAGGTTTTACCCGGCTGACGTACCGGGCGCCCCATAGCTCGCAGGCCATCAAAAGCTTGCGGTGAGGTCACTTCATGCACTAAGTGGCGATCGATATAGAGCAATGGTGTTTCATTGGGCGCTTCGTGAACGATGTGTGCATCGTACAGTTTTTGATATAAGGTTTTGCTCATGTTAAACCCCCTCCGCCACGAATTTAGCGATGATATCGCCCATTTGGTTGGTGCCAATGGCTTTGCCATCACCGGCTAAATCCGCAGTGCGATAGCCCTGTTCCAATGCCTGATTGATGGCGCGCTCAATGGCATCTGCGGCGTCATCTTTGCCTAAGCTAAAGCGCAACAGCAGGGTTAATGACAAGATCTGGGCGATGGGGTTGGCGATATTTTTACCGGCGATATCCGGTGCCGAACCACCTGCGGGTTCATATAAGCCAAAACCTTGTTCGTTCAAGCTGGCGGATGGCAACATGCCCATTGAGCCGGTGATCATGGCGCACTCGTCAGACAAAATATCGCCAAATAAGTTAGAGCACAGCAACACGTCAAACTGGGATGGGTCCTTGATTAACTGCATGGTGGCGTTATCAATATACATATGGGACAACGCGACATCCGGGTAGTCCGCCGCAATGGTATTGACCACTTCTCGCCACAAAATAGAACTTTGCAACACATTGGCTTTATCAATGGATGTCACTTTGCCACGGCGCTTGCGGGCAGATTCAAAGGCGATGCGGGCAATACGTTCAATTTCGAAGCGGTGATACACTTCGGTATCAAATGCACGTTCATACTGGCCTTGGCCCTCACGGCCTTTGGGTTGACCGAAATAGATACCGCCGGTTAATTCACGCACACACAGAATGTCGAAGCCTCTGGCGGCAATATCACTGCGCAGCGGGCAGAAATCTTCCAATCCCTGATATAAACGCGCAGGGCGCAAGTTACTGAATAATTTAAAGTGTTTGCGCAATGGCAGTAAGGCACCGCGCTCCGGTTGTTCCGCCGGTGGCAAATGTTCCCACTTGGGGCCGCCCACTGAGCCGAATAAAATCGCGTCTGCCTGCTCGCAACCGCTGACGGTTGCTGGTGGCAATGGGCTACCGTGGCGGTCAATGGCCGCACCACCCACATCATAAACGCTGGTTGAAATCTTGATACCAAAGCGCTGGCGCACCGCATCCAACACTTTACTTGCCTGAGCCATTACTTCAGGGCCAATACCGTCTCCGGGTAAAACGGCAATATGATAAGTCTTCGTCATGTTCACACCATTTCCTGATTATTTTGTTGCAAGCGCTGCTTCTCGATCTCTACTTGATGAGCGCGCCAGATGTTATTTAATACGTGAACCAATGCCTTAGCGGATGACTCAACAATGTCAGTTGCCAAACCCACGCCATGGAAGCGGCGGCCTTGGTGATCAACCACGATATCAACCTGACCCAGTGCATCTTTACCCTGACCTTTGGCAGACAACTGATATTTCACCAGCTCGATTGGATAGTCGGTAATACGATTGATGGCCTGATACACCGCATCAACGGGGCCGTTACCGGTGGCGGCTTCGGATTTTATCTCTTCGCCACACACCAATTTCACGGAGGCAGTCGCCATTACACTGGAGCCAGATTGGACGCTGAAATAGTCCAAACGGTAATATTCAGGCTCTTCCTGCTGCTTATTAATGAAGGCTAAGGCTTCCAAATCATAGTCAAAGACTTGGCCTTTTTTATCTGCCAGTTTCAGGAAAGCATCGTACAAGGAGTCCAAATTGTAATCTTTATCCTGATAACCCATCTCTTCCATACGGTGTTTCACCGCCGCACGGCCAGAGCGAGAGGTCAGGTTCAACTGCACTTCTTTCAGGCCGATAGATTCAGGGGTCATGATTTCGTAGTTTTCGCGGTTTTTCAGCACACCATCCTGATGAATACCGGAGGAGTGGGCGAAAGCATTGCTGCCGACAATGGCTTTGTTACCAGGAATAGGCATGTTGCATATTTTGCTGACCAACTGGCTGGTACGGTAAATTTCCTGATGATTGATATTGGTATGCACCCCCAACATCTGATGGCGCACCTTAATGGCCATGATCACCTCTTCCAGTGAGCAGTTACCCGCCCGTTCGCCCAAGCCGTTGATGGTGCCCTCAACCTGACGCGCCCCCGCTTGCACTGCGGTGATGGAGTTGGCCACTGACATCCCCAAATCATCGTGGCAATGCACTGAGATAATCGCTTTATCAATGTTAGGTACGCGCTCATACAAGTCGGTGATGATCCCGCCGAACTGATAAGGGGTGGTGTAACCGACGGTATCCGGAATATTGATGGTTGTGGCACCCGCCGTAATTGCGGCTTCAACAACACGACACAAGTTATCTATTGGGGTGCGCCCCGCATCTTCACAGGAGAACTCTACGTCGTCGGTATAGTTGCGGGCACGTTTCACCGAGTGCACCGCCATCGCCAACACATCATCAAATGAGCGCTTTAACTTGGATTCGATATGCAAGGTGGAGGTGGCTAAGAATACGTGGATGCGGAAAGCTTCGGCGATACGCAAGGCTTCGGCCGCGACATCAATATCTTTATCTACGCAACGCGCCAGGGCGCAAACCCGGCTGTTTTTCACTTGCTGCGCGATAGTACGTACTGACTCAAAATCGCCAGGAGAGGAGACCGGGAAGCCGACTTCCATTATATCGACACCCATTCTTTCCAGTGCCAGCGCGATTTGCAGCTTCTCTTTAACACTCAGACTGGCTTGCAACGCTTGTTCACCGTCGCGCAATGTTGTATCAAAAATAATGACCTGTTGGCTCATGGTGGGTATTCCTTGTCGTGTTTACATTTGCGCTTTGCGGGTAAAAAAAAACCCGCGCATTTGCGCGGGCTTGTTAATCTTGATGACTGAATCAGTTCTGATTTCCGTCCACCAACATACCGCGCAAGTGAGATGCGTTTAGTAGTAGGCTTAGTAGGCGGGTTGAGTAGAACATTATTTTTTCAGTTTCTCATTGGTTAATGATATTGCGTTACCTAAATTGATACGTTAATTCTATGGTTATGTCAATATTTGTTTTAAGTAGTCTCTTCAACTGGTTCCGATGGCTTTGAATTCCTTATTTTGGAACAAAAAACCTTATAAGTCATTTTTTAGGATGATTAAGCTGATATTTTCTATTGTGTCTTTTTGTTTGTTTGGCATAACTATAACAATATAGGTTATTGTGCTTTTCAGATTTCTAAAGACATTGCCGCTTGTTTATCAGGGGTTAATCCTTGTTCTGAAGGTTATATTTAGAGTTTATAAGAGTAGCGTAAAATAGTGAGAGTAATTTATTGCTCACTAATAGAGTAAATTCACAGCAAACCTTATTATCTTTCACTTATATGTTTTGTGAATATAAATATTGATTGATTTAATGAATGGGATTATTTATTTGTTTAAAGTGTTATGACTATGGAGTAAAGTCATAATTAAGTTTTATGAAATTCAATCCATGATTAAACATATTCGCGACTATAATTAATAACTAATAAGTTTTCATTGATGAATTTATTATTTGTTAATGGCATAGTTGTCAACCATCCCATTTTGTGATGTGATCATGCTATTGCTTTTATTATTGATGCATATGATAGAGTAGGTTTGTATTTCTAAGATGAATTAGTCTTAAATACTATATGGGATACTTTATGTGGATGGCTTATTCACGTATTTATCTATGGGCATTATCAGCGGAAAATACATGGAGGCAATTCATATCGTTTCATTTATACAAGGATGAGACTCATTTTATCTTATAACGGTAATGATGAGAATATTGGCGTCATTAATAGTAAGAAATCAAAGATATTTTGAGATAGTGATAAATATCAGCGGAGCTCTTTTATTAATCATGCCATCTGCATAAAGCTTAGTGGAGTTAAGCATGTCTGAATACAATTTAATCACCGATAGTCAAGCAACTAAAAAAGAGTGTAGCGAAGTTCACTTAAGAAGTGTCGATCTCAATTTATTAACTGTTTTTGATGCAGTAATGCAAATGCATAATGTAACACGGGCAGCCCAAGCGCTGGGTATGTCCCAGCCCGCAGTGAGTAACGCGGTAGCCCGTTTAAAAGTGATGTTTAATGACGAATTGTTTGTTCGTTATGGCCGTGGTATTCAGCCTACCGCCAGAGCACGCCAGCTTTTTGGGCCAGTAAGGCAGGCGCTGCAACTCGTACAAAATGAGTTGCCGGGTGCCGGTTTTGAAGCGAAAAATAGTGGGCGAGTATTTAATTTATCTATTTGTAGCCCTTTAGATATTAGGCTGACGGCTCAAATAATAGAGCGCGTTAAGCAATTGGCACCCAATGTTCAACTCATTATCAGATCTAATCTTAATGAGAATATTGAGCACCAATTACGTTATCAAGAAACAGAATTTGTTATCGGTTATACTAAGTTTGAACGCCCTGACTTTCACGATATATCATTATTTAATGATGAATCGGTACTGGCTGTGTCTAAAAGTCATCCACGGATTGATAATTCAATTAGCCAAGAGCAACTCATTTCCGAACCACACGCCGTAGTGTCATTAGATAAAGTGGGTTCTTTTAGTGATTTTTATTATGAATCAATAGTCAGTGCCCAGAGCATTGCTTATGAAAGCACGGATATGAATAGCGTGCTTAATATTGTGTCTCAAACTTCCTTTGTAGCCATTGCTCCTCGATGGCTTGTTCAGAAATACAGTGAATCCCTTAATTTAAAACTGCTCTCTTTACCCTGGAGAGAGAATGTCAGTCGGCCATGTTATCTTACATGGCATGAATCTACTGATAGAGATAAAGGCCATCAATGGATGAAGGAATTACTCGGCCAACTTAGTACCCCATTGTAATCATTTCCGTTAAGCCCTGCTGCTGAAATTATATTAAGCTCAGTAGCAGGCAGGGGTAAGATTGAATCGAATATTGCTTTCTTCCCTCTTTTGTCACCCCCTTCAGTAACAGATAACTGTTCTGCTAAATCCCCAGTCGCCAGCCCTAACCGCTCTATTTTTCATCAAAGTCCATTTTAGCTCACATTTCTGCGCTGAATTTTATTTGCCATAACCTCTAGAGCGGGTAGACTGCGCGAAAAAAAAGTGAACACATGTAAGCTGAATGCCAACAGGCGAAAAGTTGCGGTACACTTTAATGAATGATTGATCAGCGAGCGGCGATGTTATGAACCATACACTAGAGCAATACCACCTTGTGCGCCGTTTGCGCCAGCAAATCAGCGGTCGTGCTGATCAGATAGCCTTTCGTGAATGGTCGCCAGAAGGCGAAAAACAGCTAACCTGGCGTCAGGTTGACCAACACGTCACTCAGATCTCTACTGCACTGCTCTCTTTGGATGCAGCAATTCAAGAGCGCATTGGGATTTTTTCTAATAATAGTATGGCTTGGTCGTTGGCGGATTTGGCTATTTTACAATTGCGCGGCGTGAGTGTTCCCTTGTATGCCACCAATACGACGAATCAGGCCGCTTACGTGCTCAATGATGCCGATGTGCGTATTTTATTTGTCGGTGGGCAACCGCAATTTGATGTGGCTATCACGCTAAAGCCAATGTGTCCTCAGTTGGCTCAGATTATCGTATTAGATCCTGCTGTCGATTTACGTGGTTGTGAATACGCCCAGCATTTGACTGATTTTGAGCAGCAGCCCGATGCCGTACAGCAGCATCTATTGACTACACGTATAGATAGTTGCGACCTGGATGACTTGTTCACGCTGATCTATACCTCTGGTACTACGGGTGAACCTAAAGGTGTGATGCTGGACTACCGTAATATGGCGGCTCAACTCTACCTACACGATCAGCGCTTAACTCTGACAGTTGATGATGTTTCCCTTAGTTTCCTGCCGTTATCTCACGTGTTTGAGCGGGCCTGGAGCTTCTATGTGATGCATACCGGCGCGCAAAACGTCTATATCAGTGATACGGATTGGGTGCGCCCGGCAATGCAGGCGGTAAAACCTACTGTCATGTGCGCAGTTCCCCGCTTCTACGAAAAAGTGTTCAGTGCCATCAATGATAAAGTCGCGTTGGCAAAATGGCACCGCCGGATGCTGTTTCGTTGGGCTGTCGGCTGTGGCGAACGCAAATTCCAAAATCTGCAATCTGGGCAAACAGCATCACTGCTATCCGGGCTGATGTATAAGCTGGCAGATCGCTTGGTATTGAGTAAGTTACGGGGCTTATTGGGCGGAAAAGTGCGCTTTTTACCGGCGGCGGGTGCGCGGTTGGATGACAATATTATTCTGTTTTTCCAAGCTATCGGCATCAATATTAAGTACGGTTACGGCATGACCGAGACCTGCGCTACAGTCTCTTGCTGGGAAGAGAGAAATTTCTGCTTCGGCTCTATCGGCAAGCCACTGCCGGGGATTGATGTCCGTTTAGGGGTTGAAAATGAGATTCAAGTCCGTGGCCCGATTGTCATGCGCGGCTATTTTAATAAGCCGCAGGAGACCGCAGAATCTTTCACCGAAGATGGCTGGCTCAAAACCGGTGACGCCGGTGCATTGGATGCTAAAGGTAATCTATTCATCACCGAGCGCCTCAAAGATCTGATGAAAACCTCGGGTGGGAAGTACATTGCGCCACAAATGATTGAGGGCACCCTCGGTCAGGACCGTTTTATCGAGCAGATAGCGATTATTGCGGATACGCGTAAGTTTGTGTCGGCGCTGATTGTTCCCTGTTTTGAATCACTGGAAGAGTATGCGCGTTCGATAAATCTGAAGTATCACGATAGGTTAGAGCTATTACGCCATAGCCATATTGTCAGTTTGTTTGAACAACGGCTGAAAGATATGCAAAAAGAGCTGGCGCTGTTCGAGCAGGTTAAGCGCTTTACGCTATTACCGCAGGCATTCACCATGGAAACCGGTGAGCTGACACCTACCATGAAATTGCGGCGTAAAATCATTCTCCAGCGTTATCAGAATGAGATTGACTCCATGTACCGTGATTGATAATCCATCTTCTCACGGCGATAGTGGGCATCTTTAATATTGATGCTGGCTATCGCTGTTTTTACCTGCAACACCCCTCTTTCTCTACCCATTTCTGTGTAGTGCCTATCATTTTGCTGCATCCAGCATGTAAAAATCATTAGCCTGATTAAGTTCTATAATTACCTGCTAATGCGATGTAAAAACCAAGGTTGCGGCTACTCTGGTAGTGTTTTGTTTTTGTAACTGGAGTAAATCCAGTATGTGACTAACGGAATTGTCTTTAGGGCAGATAATTGCTGTTTGCCTGCCAGAAATTCTGACGTTATGTTAATAAGTTAGTTACCCTAACTATAACAAACTAAGAATAGGAATAAGGGGCGTTGTGCCTTTCCTACAGGAACCCGTGGAAATGACTTCCCGTTATCCGATGAGCAAACTAAGCCTGGAGGCAAAACCCATGGAGATGTTGTCAGGAGCCGAGATGGTTGTCCGATCGTTAATCGATCAGGGCGTTAAGCATGTGTTCGGTTATCCCGGCGGGGCCGTACTTGATATCTACGATGCCCTGCACACGGTCGGAGGCATCGATCACGTGCTGGTGCGCCACGAACAAGGTGCGGTACACATGGCCGATGGTTATGCGCGGGCAACCGGCGAAGTCGGCGTAGTGCTGGTCACTTCCGGCCCCGGCGCGACCAATGCAATTACCGGTATTGCCACGGCCTATATGGATTCCGTGCCAATGGTGGTGCTTTCTGGTCAGGTGCCTAGCTCGTTGATTGGCTACGACGCTTTCCAGGAGTGCGACATGGTGGGGATCTCCCGCCCAGTGGTTAAACATAGCTTCCTTGTTAAACGCACGGAAGATATTCCCACTGTACTGAAAAAGGCATTTTATCTGGCTTCGACAGGCCGCCCAGGTCCAGTAGTTATTGATCTGCCAAAAGATATTGTAGGGCCAGCGGTCAAAATGCCTTACGCCTACCCAGAACAAGTTAGCTTGCGCTCATATAATCCGACAGTGCAGGGCCATCGTGGTCAGATTAAGCGTGCGCTGCAAACCATTCTCGCGGCCAAAAGACCTATTATGTATGTCGGTGGTGGGGCGATAAATTCAGCCTGCCACGAAGAGCTATTGGCGTTTGCTGAGAAGTTGAATCTTCCGGTCACCAGCTCGCTAATGGGGCTGGGTAGCTTCCCTGGCACGCATCGCCAAAGTGTTGGCATGTTGGGGATGCACGGGACGTTTGAGGCCAATATGGCCATGCACAATACAGACCTGATTTTTGCCATTGGCGTGCGCTTTGATGACCGCACCACCAATAACCTGGCTAAATACTGCCCGGATGCCAGTGTGGTACACATTGATATCGATCCGACGTCAATCTCGAAAACTGTCAATGCAGATATTCCGATTGTCGGTGATGCCAAACAAGTTTTGGTACAAATGCTGGAGCTACTGCCTCAGATTGATAGTGCACAAGATTTTGATAGTTTGCGTGACTGGTGGCAATCCATTGAACAGTGGCGCGCGCGCAACTGTCTGGGCTACAACAAAGAGAGCGGCAAGATCAAGCCACAAGCCGTTATTGAAACACTGCACCGTTTGACTAAAGGTGATGCTTACGTCACCTCAGATGTGGGCCAACATCAGATGTTCGCCGCACTTTACTATCCATTTGATAAACCACGCCATTGGATCAATTCAGGTGGCTTAGGCACCATGGGCTTCGGGTTACCGGCGGCCCTTGGGGTTAAACTGGCGCTACCGGATGAAACCGTGGTGTGTGTCACCGGTGATGGCAGTATCCAAATGAATATTCAGGAGTTATCTACTGCACTGCAATATAACCTGCCGGTGCTGGTACTGAACCTGAATAACCGCTATCTCGGCATGGTGAAGCAGTGGCAGGATATGATCTATTCAGGCCGTCATTCACAGTCTTATATGGATTCACTGCCTGATTTCGTCAAATTGGCTGAAGCTTATGGGCACATCGGTATTGCAATCCGCACGCCGGATGAGTTGGAAAGTAAGCTGGCCGATGCCTTGTCACAATTATCCGAGACGAATCGCCTGGTGTTTGTGGATGTGACTGTTGATGAAACGGAACATGTTTACCCGATGCAGATTCGCGGTGGTGGCATGGACGAAATGTGGCTTAGCAAAACGGAGAGGACATAATTATGCGCCGCCGGATTTTATCAGTTCTGCTGGAAAACGAATCAGGTGCTTTATCACGGGTTGTGGGCCTGTTTTCTCAGCGCGGTTATAACATTGAGAGTTTGACTGTTGCGCCGACCGACGATCCAACGCTGTCTCGAATGACCATCCAAACCGTGGGCGATGCCAAGGTTCTGGAGCAGATCGAAAAACAGCTGCATAAGCTGGTGGACGTCTTGCGAGTCAGTGAGTTGGTTTCCGGCTCACATGTTGAGCGCGAAATCATGTTGGTGAAGTTGCAGGCCAGCGGTTACGGGCGTGAAGAAGTGAAGCGTTGCGCTGAAATTTTCCGTGGGCAGATTGTTGATGTGACTGCCACGCTCTATACCGTCCAGCTTGCCGGGACGAGCGATAAACTGGATGCATTCTTAAATGCTGTGCGGGAAGTGGCCGAAATTGTTGAAGTTGCCCGCTCCGGTATTGTCGGTGTCTCCCGTGGCGATAAGATAATGCGTTAACCAAAGTGATTAATACTCATTATCAGGCTCAGCAGAGATGCTGGGCTTTTTTTTTCTTATTATTTAACCAAGGTAGTGTTATATGGCGGTTAAAGCGGTTGCTCAATAGTGAGTTCTGCGGTTAGATCTATATAGCGAAATATCCGTAGTTAAATTATGTCTATATCTCATGGTTTAGCTGTAATGCTACTGTAGATCGACGGATTGAGAAATTCTGAGATACTCCGCTCTGGCAGACATCATGCCTTTCATTACTTTATTGGGTTTATAAGGGGTCAATGTGAAACTGGATGAAATCGCGCGTCTTGCGGGCGTTTCGCGCACAACCGCCAGTTATGTCATTAATGGCAAAGCGAAACAGTACCGGGTCAGCGATAAAACAGTAGATAAAGTTATGGCTGTGGTCAGGGAACATAACTATCACCCAAATGCCGTTGCGGCAGGATTGCGCGCGGGCAGAACCCGTTCGATTGGTCTGGTGATCCCGGATCTGGAGAATACCAGCTACACCCGTATCGCAAACTATTTGGAGCGTCAGGCTCGCCAGCGTGGCTACCAATTGTTGATCGCCTGTTCTGAGGATCAGCCCGATAATGAAATGCGTTGCATTGAGCATCTGTTGCAGCGTCAGGTTGACGCCATTATCGTTTCAACGGCTTTGCCGCCAGAGCACCCTTTCTATCAGCGCTGGGCCAATGACCCGTTGCCGATCATCGCCCTTGATCGAGCCTTGGACCGCGAACATTTCATCAGTGTGGTGGGTGCGGATCAAGAAGATGCATTGATGTTGGCGCAAGAGCTACGGACTTTCCCAGCGGAATCGGTACTGTATCTCGGCGCGTTACCTGAGCTGTCGGTCAGCTTTCTGCGAGAGATGGGTTTTCGTGAAGCGTGGAAGGATGATCCCCGTAAGGTCGATTACCTCTACGCCAACAGCTATGAACGCGAAGCCGCCGGAGTGCTGTTTGCCGAGTGGCTAAAGACCCACCCGATGCCACAGGCGCTGTTTACCACCTCATTCCAGCTGCTACAGGGCGTTATGGATGTCACCTTAAAGCAGAGTGGGCGCTTACCCAGCAATCTGGCGATCGCTACTTTTGGTGATAACGAACTGCTCGATTTCCTAGAATGTCCGGTATTGGCGGTCGCACAGCGCCACCGAGATGTGGCCGAACGTGTATTGGAATTGGTATTAGCCAGCTTAGATGAGCCGCATAAGCCGAAGCCGGGTTTAACGCGCATCCGTCGTAACTTGTTCCGCCGCGGCAGTTTGAGCCGTAAATAGCCTTTTATTATGAATCAGGGTGCCGAATGCGCCCTGATTGTGCTTGCGTAATCCATCCCATTTATACCCAATAGATTTCAAGATGCAGGAAAGCGGCAAGCAAGAGAGAAATTTGTCGGGAGCAGATTTGAACGCCGCTTGCCCGCGGCCTCGCAGAGGCGAGGTCCATGGATGGACCGAGTAACGAGCGTAACCAACACACCTGCAACTTGAAAGATGACGGGTATATTAGACGTAGCCTGCAACACGGAACAACCTCCGGCAATACTCCAAAAAGTAGCCATACGCCACACCCATCGCCATAGAAACCAAGGCATTACTGGTGACTGCTGTGGTGATTTGCTCTAAATCAGCCCCTACCGACCACAAAATCAGCGCATAGACCGGTGACTGGAAACTGACGTATGCCAGTAGGTCTGCCAGATTTCTTGCCCAAACATGCTCCCCCACATGACGATATGCGAAGCGGATAAAAGCATCGCGATACACACCATAAGGCCAGGCGATAAGGATATTGACCGGTATTGAGACCAGACGGGAAGAGAGCGACTGTTGGAAGGTCATCCCCGAGATCACTATTTCAATTATCATGCCGATGACAAAACAATACACCACGAGTGCGAAAGTATCGGCTGCGGCACTACGCAGACGGGACCCAGTTGAAAACATTGTCATTAACTCCCTACTTGGGGTAAAAATCTGCTAAAACGCTAATCAATGAGATTAATAGCAGGATTTATGTATTGCTCATCATTTAAATATTAGCTGATTGTGTTGCTATTATGCTTTTGTTGCAGTTTACAGTGCTATTGGTGGTAATATAACCAGCTTAAAATTTTTATTTTTAACATTTGCCTGATTTTTATACTTTCTACTGTGAGGAATAGGGCTTTCGGTGGTTTTTAAAATGGTGGGTATCTATTTTTTGTTTAAAAACAAAATGTTATGATTTCGCTTTGGTGGCGAGGAAAACGAATGCAATCTAAGTCAAATTTAAAAGAATCGATGAGAAAAAAACTATTTTGCGGTATTTCCCTAATTTAAGATTTATCTGTCTGAAGACATTCATATTTCAGCGCTGCCCCAAAATATGTACCAATAATTTATTTCAAAATAGATTAATCCTTGCGGCTTAATTGAAGTAAAATGCAGCGCCGATAACACTTGTTGTTTTCAAGGGTATTATTGTTTTGTCGTGGATTTTGTCACCGATTTCCGCTGTTTTTCCTTAGTGAAGCCAGCAGACGCGGGTTTTCTACTCAGACAGTTGAATTTTAGACCGTACGTTTTTCATACTGAAAATGAGACATTCCTTGCAGAAGGAAATAATGAAACAATTAATCGACAATTAATTATTTATTTAAGTTGCAGGAATTACTGGCGGAAAAATAGCCCGTTAATCATGACGTTAATTTCTATTTCAAGCACTAAAATAGCCCCTTCTACGAGATATATCTCAAAAACGGCCCATAAATATTGTCAAAGCGCCTCGGCTCTGGCTTGACAAGGTTTTCATACCATCCGTAAACTCTTTAATGTGGGGATTTGTGGGGTAAAGTGGCGAATTGGGTCATGAAGGGGTAACTCAGTCATGTTTCGTGGGGCAACGATGGTTAACCTCGACAGCAAAGGGCGGCTCGCCGTACCTACCCGTTATCGGGATTTGCTGAATGAGGAGTCGCAGGGCCAGATGGTCTGTACCATAGACCTTCACCAACCATGCCTGTTGCTTTATCCACTCCCTGAATGGGAAATCATTGAACAAAAATTATCTCGTCTGTCGAGCATGAACCCGGCTGAGCGTCGGGTTCAACGTTTGCTGTTAGGACATGCCAGTGAATGTCAGATGGACGGTGCTGGGCGTTTACTGATTGCAGGAACATTGCGTCAGCACGCCGGGCTGAATAAAGAAGTGATGCTGGTTGGGCAGTTCAACAAGTTTGAGCTGTGGGATGAACAGACCTGGTATCAACAAGTCAAGGATGACATCGACGCAGAACAGTCGACTCAGGAACCACTGTCTGAGCGGCTACAGGACTTATCGCTATAAGCATGGTAGATAACAAAAAAATTGTAGATAACAACTACAAGCACACCAGCGTATTGCTGGATGAAGCCGTAAATGGCCTGAACATCCGCGATAACGGCATCTATATTGACGGAACTTTTGGCCGTGGTGGTCATTCGCGTCTGATTTTGTCCCAACTTGGGCCAGAAGGGCGCTTGATAGCGATCGATCGTGATCCACAAGCAATTGAAGCAGCAAAATCTATTACTGATCCGCGTTTCTCTATCGTACACGGTCCTTTTTCTGAATTGGCGCATTATGTGCGGGAATTGGATTTAGTTGGCCGCATTGACGGTATTTTGCTGGATCTCGGTGTGTCATCCCCGCAATTGGATGATCCTGAACGCGGTTTCTCGTTCATGCGTGACGGGCCGCTGGATATGCGGATGGATCCTACCCGTGGGTTATCTGCCGCCGAATGGTTGATGAAAGCCAGCGCCGATGATATCGCTTGGGTGCTAAAAACCTTTGGTGAAGAGCGCTTCGCCAAGCGTCTGGCCAAGGCCATTGTTGAGCGTAATCTTACGCAGCCGATGACACGCACCAAAGAGCTGGCTGATTTGATTGCTAACGCCAGCCCATTCCGCGAGAAGCATAAACACCCGGCGACCCGCAGTTTCCAGGCTATCCGCATCTATATCAACAGTGAGTTAGAAGAAATTGAGCGCGCACTGGATGGCGCTCATGAAGTGCTGGCAGACGAAGGCCGTTTGTCAGTGATTAGCTTCCACTCCCTTGAAGACCGCATTGTGAAGAACTTTATCCGTCAACGCAGCCGTGGGCCACAGGTTCCGGCGGGATTGCCATTGACGGAAGCGCAGTTACGCAGCATGGGTGGGCGCACGATGAAATCCATTGGCAAGATGATGCCAGCGGATGCTGAAGTGGCTGAAAACCCACGAGCACGTAGCTCAGTATTACGCTTTGCTGAGAGGATTAAAGAGTGATAGGCAACGAACGCCACGGTTTAGTTGGGGTCATCGGCGGGGACTTACTCCGCAATGCGAAAATCCCGTTGATTTTACTGGTCGCGGTGTTGGTGTCTGCCATTTTTGTTGTGACCACCGCCCACCGCACGCGCTTGTTAACCGCTGAGCGTGAGCAGTTGGTGCTGGAGCGGGATGCGCTGGATATCGAGTGGCGCAACCTGATTCTGGAAGAGAACGCATTGGGTGACCACAGCCGTGTTGAAAGTATCGCAACTGACAAGCTGAAGATGCAACATGTTGATCCATCACAAGAAAATATTGTGGTTCAGCAATAGGTTTTTCTAATAATAAAGGAATTAGTCGCCACCATGACTCTACGTTGCCAAGGTAACGCATGAAAGCAGCGCGCCCCGGGAAGTTAAAGCGCCAAGAAGAACAAGCCAGCTTTATTAGCTGGCGTTTTGCGTTGCTGTGCGGCTGTATTTTATTGGCATTGATCGGATTGCTGCTGCGCACTGCCTATCTGCAAGTGATCAACCCTGACAAACTGGTGCGCGAGGGCGATATGCGCTCGCTGCGGGTACAAGCAGTGCCAACAGCTCGTGGCATGATCAGCGACCGTTCAGGCCGTCCATTGGCAGTTAGCGTACCGGTTAATGCAGTTTGGGCCGACCCGAAAGAGCTTACCGAGCGCGGCGGCATTACGCTGGATACGCGCTGGAAAGCGCTGTCTGATGCACTGGAAATCCCGCTAGATCAATTGGCAACGCGAATAAATGCCAATCCAAAAGGGCGCTTTGTCTATTTGGCCCGTCAGGTTAACCCCGCCATTGGCGACTATATCCACAAGCTGAAATTACCCGGCATCTATTTGCGCCAAGAGTCCCGCCGCTACTATCCAGCAGGCCAGGTGATGGCACACATTATTGGCGTAACCAATATTGATAGCCAAGGCATTGAAGGCGTAGAGAAAAGTTTTGACCGCTGGCTCACTGGGCAGCCCGGCGAGCGTACGGTGCGCAAAGACCGCTATGGGCGCGTCATTGAGGATATCTCCTCTGTTGATAGTCAGGCGGCACATAATCTGGTGTTGAGTGTTGATGAGCGCTTGCAGGCGCTGGTGTATCGTGAACTGAACAATGCGGTGGCATTCAACAAAGCAGAATCAGGTACGGCGGTGTTGGTGGATGTGAATACCGGCGAAGTGCTGGCGATGGCGAACAGCCCGTCCTACAACCCGAATAACCTGACCGGTACGCCAAAAGATGCCATGCGTAACCGGGCAATAACCGATATTTTTGAACCCGGCTCGACAGTTAAGCCAATGGTAGTCATGACGGCATTGCAGCACGGCGTAGTGAAAGAGAACAGCGTGCTGAACACCTTGCCGTACTTTGTTAACGGTCACCAGATTAAAGACGTGGCCCGTTACGCAGAGCTATCCGTGACCGGGATCTTGCAGAAGTCGAGTAACGTCGGTGTTTCTAAACTGGCGTTAGCGATGCCATCCTCAGCGTTAGTAGATACTTACTCACGGTTTGGGTTTGGGAAAGCGACCAATTTGGGGTTGGTCGGAGAGAGCAGTGGCTTATATCCTAAAAAACAACGGTGGTCTGACATAGAGAGGGCCACCTTCTCTTTCGGCTACGGGCTAATGGTAACACCGTTACAACTAGCGCGAGTCTATGCAACCATCGGCAGCATGGGGATCTATCGCCCGCTGTCGATCACCAAAGTTGACCCGCCAGTAGCTGGTGAGCGCATTTTCCCTGAACCGCTGGTACGCACCGTGGTTCATATGATGGAGAGTGTGGCACTGCCCGGCGGCGGGGGCACCAAAGCGGCCATCAAAGGCTACCGTATTGCCATTAAAACCGGTACCGCCAAGAAAGTTGGCCCGGATGGCAAATATATGGACCGATACCTCGCTTACACCGCAGGCGTTGCGCCCGCGAGTAACCCTCGATTTGCTCTGGTTGTGGTCATCAATGACCCGCAGGCAGGGAAATATTACGGTGGTGCGGTTTCTGCACCGGTGTTTGGTGCCATCATGGGGGGCGTATTGCGCACCATGAACATTGAACCCGATGCGTTACCCACTGGTGATAAAAGCGAATTAGTGATTAATACAAAAGAGGGTTCAGGTGGCAGATCGTAACTTGCGCGATTTACTCGCTCCTTGGGGGCTAGACCTCCCGGAGCGTGCGCTACGGGAAATGACATTAGACAGCCGTGTTGCCGCTGCCGGGGATCTGTTTGTTGCCATTGTTGGCCACCAGACGGACGGGCGTCGCTATATCCCACAAGCCATCGCACAAGGTGTGGCGGCAATTGTGGCCGAAGCCGATGGTGTGGCACCGGATGCCAGTGTTGCAGAGATACATGGCGTTCCTGTTATTTATTTGCGTAATTTGAATCAGCACTTATCCACGCTGGCGGGGCAGTTTTACCATCAACCGGGCGCGGCACTCCGTTTGGTCGGCGTGACCGGGACTAACGGCAAAACCACCACTAGCCAATTATTGGCGCAATGGAGCCAGGCGCTGGGCGAAACCAGTGCGGTGATGGGGACCGTCGGCAATGGTTTATTAGGGCAGGTGATTCCGACGGAAAACACCACTGGCTCAGCGGTTGATATCCAACATTTACTGCGCAATCTGGTCGATCAAGGGGCCACTTTTGCGGCGATGGAGGTCTCTTCCCACGGTTTGATTCAAAATCGCGTCGCCGCATTGCCGTTTGCCGCCGCAGTGTTCACTAACTTGAGCCGCGATCACCTGGATTACCACGGCAATATGGCGAGTTACGAGGCGGCAAAATGGTTGCTGTTCTCCACCCATCAATCCGAACACAAAATTATCAATGCTGATGACGAAGTCGGCCGCCGCTGGCTAAGCCAGTTGCCACAAGCTGTCGCCGTCAGCATGGAAGGTCATCTCCCTGCGGGCTGGAAAGGCCCGTGGTTATCCGCCAGTCAGGTGGAGTATCACGATAATGGCGCGAATATCACCTTTGACTCCAGTTGGGGTGAAGGCCAGATAGAGAGCCGCCTGATGGGGGCATTTAACGTCAGTAACTTGCTGGTAGCACTGTCAACGCTGCTCTCGTTGGGCTACCCATTAGCACAGCTTTTAGCCGCTGCCCCTCATCTGCAACCTGTTTGCGGGCGGATGGAAGTATTTAACGCGCCGGGTAAACCTACGGTCGTGGTGGATTATGCCCATACGCCGGATGCGCTGGAAAAAGCGCTGGCAGCAGCCCGTTTACATTGTAAAGGGCAGTTGTGGTGTGTGTTTGGTTGCGGTGGTGATCGTGACAAAGGTAAGCGCCCACTTATGGGCGGCATCGCGGAACAGCTAGCTGACCGTGTCGTCGTTACGGACGATAACCCACGTAGCGAAGAGCCGCAGGCAATTGTAGCCGATATCCTCAGCGGCTTACTGGATGCCGGACATGCGCTGGCGATCCATGGTCGTGCTGAAGCGGTAACCAGTGCCATTATGCAAGCCAAAGAGGACGACGTTGTTCTGATCGCGGGCAAAGGGCACGAAGATTATCAATTGGTTGGCAATCGCCGACTGGATTACTCCGACCGCGTCACTGTCGCGCGTCTGTTGGGGGTGGTGGCATGATTAAAGTCTCGCTGCATTTCTTGTCCGAGCTGCTTAACGCCGAGCTTATTGCCACTGATAAAGGTGGCAATAACCTCGAGATCACCGAAGTGACCATTGATACCCGTAAGGTCACGGCTGGCTGTCTGTTTGTGGCGCTGAAAGGCGAGCGTTTTGATGGGCATGATTTCGCAGAAGATGCTGTTACCGCTGGTGCTGGCGCTTTGCTGGTAAGTAAACGCTTACTGGTGGGGGCACCACAATTAGTGGTTAAAGACACTCGTCTGGCGCTGGGGCAGTTTGCGGCCTGGGTTCGCCAGCAGGTGCCTGCTCGCGTGGTGGCCTTAACCGGCTCATCAGGTAAAACCTCAGTCAAAGAGATGACGGCTGCGATTTTGCGCCAATGCGGCAAGGTGCTGTATACCGCCGGCAACTTTAATAATGATATCGGAGTGCCGCTGACTCTGCTGCGTTTGACGCCAGAATATGATTTTGCGGTTATTGAATTGGGTGCTAACCATGTGGGTGAAATTGCCTACACCACGGATTTAAGCCGCCCGGAAAGCGCCTTGGTTAACAATTTAGCCGCCGCGCATCTGGAAGGTTTTGGCTCTCTGGCCGGCGTGGCGCAAGCCAAAGGCGAGATTTTTGCTGGATTGCCAGCTAACGGCACCGCAATTATTAATGCTGACAGCAACGACTGGCCTCACTGGCAGGAAACTCTGCATAACAAGCGGGTCTGGCGTTTTGCTCCTCAGGCAGCAGAAGATATCGATTTTTATGCCACTGACGTGCAAATCACCCCGCAGGCGACGCATTTCACTCTGCACTCGCCATTTGGCACTGTCGCCATTGAGCTGCCACTGCCGGGGCGACATAACATCGCCAATGGGCTAGCCGCTGCGGCACTAGCTATGTCGGTTGGCGCTGATTTAGCGGCGGTTCGTCAGGGGCTGATGCAGTTACAGGCCGTACCGGGGCGGCTATTCCCCATTCAACTCGCCGCTGGCAAGTTGCTGCTGGATGACACTTACAACGCCAATGTGGGTTCCATGACCGCAGCGGCGCAGGTGCTGGCTGAAATGCCGGGCTACCGTGTCATGGTGGTTGGCGATATGGGTGAGTTGGGCGATACCGCGATTGATTGCCATCGTCAGGTCGGTGAAGCCGCGAAACAGGCGGGTATCGATAAAGTGCTGAGTGTTGGCACGTTAAGTCAGACACTCAGCGACGCTAGCGGTAACGGCGAACATTTTCAGGATAAGAGCGCATTGGCAGCCCGCGTTAGCGAACTGCTGAGCGAACATCCGGTTATCACAGTTTTAATTAAAGGTTCACGTAGCGCCGCCATGGAAAATGTCGTGCGTGCGTTACAGGAGAAGGCATCATGTTAGTTTGGTTGGCTGAATATTTAGTGAAATTTTACTCGGGTTTTAACGTCTTTTCCTATTTGACGTTCCGAGCCATCGTCAGTCTGTTGACTGCATTAGTGATCTCATTGTGGATGGGGCCGCACCTGATTGCTTATTTGCAGAAGTTGCAGATTGGTCAGGTGGTGCGTAACGATGGGCCAGAGTCACATTTCAGTAAACGCGGCACGCCGACCATGGGCGGCCTGATGATTCTGTTCTCCATTACTATTTCGGTTCTGATGTGGGCTTACCCATCCAACCCCTATGTCTGGTGTGTGCTATTCATTTTGGTGGGTTATGGCATCGTCGGTTTCATTGACGATTATCGTAAAGTGGTACGTAAAGACACCAAGGGCTTGATTGCCCGCTGGAAGTACTTCTGGCAGTCGATAATTGCACTGGCAGCGGCATTTGCGATGTATAGCATCGGCAAAGATACCCCAGCTACCGAGTTGGTGGTGCCCTTCTTCAAAGACATCATGCCGCAGCTGGGCCTGCTCTATATCTTGCTGGCGTACTTCGTGATTGTCGGCACCAGCAACGCGGTCAACCTGACTGATGGACTGGATGGCCTGGCAATTATGCCGACCGTTTTCGTGGCGGGCGGCTTTGCACTGGTTGCCTGGGCGACCGGTAACGTGAATTTTGCGGCCTACCTGCATATTCCTTATCTGCGCCACGCGGGTGAACTAGTGATTGTTTGTACCGCCATTGTCGGCGCAGGGCTGGGTTTCCTCTGGTTTAACACCTATCCGGCTCAGGTCTTTATGGGGGACGTCGGCTCGTTGGCACTGGGCGGCGCACTCGGCACTATCGCCGTATTACTGCGCCAAGAGTTCTTATTAGTGATTATGGGCGGCGTGTTTGTGGTTGAAACACTGTCGGTCATCTTGCAGGTAGGGTCCTTTAAGTTACGTGGACAGCGCATTTTCCGCATGGCGCCGATTCATCACCATTACGAACTTAAAGGCTGGCCGGAACCACGGGTGATCGTGCGCTTCTGGATTATTTCGCTGATGCTGGTGCTGATTGGCCTGGCGACGCTGAAGGTACGGTAATTATGGTTGATTATCAGGGTAAAAAAGTGGTCATTATCGGGCTGGGGCTAACCGGCCTCTCCTGCGTTGATTTCTTTATGGCGCGCGGTGTGACGCCGCGTGTGATGGATACCCGAATCAACCCTACTGGGCTGGATAAATTACCCGAAAATATCGAGCGCCATGTGGGTGATTTGAATGCGCAGTGGCTGCTAGAGGCGGATTTGATTGTCGCCAGCCCCGGTATTGCACTGGCGCATCCGGCGTTAAGTGATGCCGCTGATGCGGGCGTTGAAATTGTCGGTGATATCGAACTGTTCTGCCGTGAGAATCAAGCACCGGTGGTAGCGATTACTGGCTCTAATGGCAAAAGCACTGTGACCACGTTGGTAGGCGAGATGGCAAAAGCGGCGGGTTGGCAGGTTGGCGTCGGTGGCAACATCGGCGTTCCGGCCCTCACGCTGTTGAAACAAGAGAACCAATTGGTGGTGCTAGAGCTGTCCAGCTTCCAGTTGGAAACCACCTCGAGCTTGCGGGCCAGTGCGGCCACCATACTGAACGTGACGGAGGATCACACTGATCGTTATCCGTTCGGTTTGCAGCAGTATCGCGCAGCTAAACTGCGGGTGTATGAAAACGCTAAAGTTTGTGTCGTGAATGCCGATGACGCGCTGACGATGCCCGTGCGTGGTGCTGATAGCCGCTGTATCAGCTTTGGGGTCGATGTAGGTGATTACCACCTCAACAAGCAGCAGGGCGAAATTTGGCTGCGAGTACGGGGTGAGAAAGTGTTGAATACCCGTGAGATGAAACTCACCGGGCGTCATAACTACACCAATGCGCTGGCGGCGTTGGCGCTGGCTGATGCTGTGGGTATCCCGCGCTCATCTAGCTTGACAGCATTGACGACATTTACCGGTCTGCCGCACCGCTTCCAACTGGTGTTTGAGCACAATGGCGTGCGCTGGATTAATGATTCGAAAGCCACCAATGTGGGCAGCACTGAAGCGGCGTTAGATGGCTTACAGGTGGATGGCACCTTGCATTTATTGCTGGGCGGCGATGGTAAATCCGCTGATTTCTCTGGCTTGACGCGCTTTTTGCAGGGCGACCACATCAAAATTTACTGCTTTGGCCGTGATGGTGAAGAACTGGCTGAACTGCGCCCTGAGGTCTCGCAACTGACCGAGACAATGGAGCAGGCAATGGTACTGCTGTCGAAGAGCCTGGCACCGGGTGACATGGTGTTGTTGTCACCCGCTTGCGCCAGTCTGGACCAATTCCGCAGCTTCGAGCAACGTGGTGATGAGTTTGCTCGTTTGGCAGAGGAGTTGGGCTGATGCGCATGCCGGGGCTAGGGCTGTTTAATACCCTAAAGCATTTTGTGATGGGATCGCGGGAGAGCGACACCACCAGTATGGTGCTTTACGACAGAACCTTGCTGTGGCTGACATTCGGTTTGGCGATTATCGGTTTTGTGATGGTGACATCGGCTTCAATGCCGATTGGTCAGCGTCTGGCCAGTGACCCATTCCTGTTCGCTAAACGTGACGCGCTCTATTTGGCGCTAGCGTTCGGTCTGTCACTGGTGACGTTGCGCATCCCGATGGCGGTCTGGCAGCGCTACAGCAATGTTATGTTATTGATTTCGCTGGTAATGCTGCTGGTGGTGTTGGTTGTGGGTAGCTCGGTCAACGGGGCATCACGCTGGATTGCTTTGGGGCCGCTACGTATTCAGCCGGCAGAGTTATCCAAGCTGTCGCTCTTTTGTTATCTGGCGAGCTATTTGGTACGTAAGGTTGAGGAGGTCCGCAGCAACTTTTGGGGCTTCTGTAAACCGATGGGTGTGATGGTCATTCTGGCGGTGTTACTGCTGGCGCAGCCCGATTTAGGCACCGTGGTGGTGCTGTTTGTTACCACACTGGCGATGCTATTTTTGGCTGGAGCCAAAATGTGGCAGTTTCTGGCAATTATCGGTTCCGGTGTCTTTGCGGTTTGTCTGCTGATTGTTGCCGAACCCTACCGTATGCGCCGTGTTACCTCGTTCTGGAATCCGTGGGCTGATCCGTTCGGCAGCGGGTATCAGTTAACCCAGTCGCTGATGGCTTTTGGGCGCGGTGAGTTCTGGGGGCAGGGCCTGGGGAATTCAGTGCAGAAACTGGAGTATTTACCGGAAGCGCATACCGACTTCATTTTCTCGATTTTAGGTGAAGAACTCGGGTATTTCGGTGTGGTTCTTGCATTGTTAATGGTATTCTTCGTCGCTTTTCGTGCTATGTCCATTGGGCGTCGCGCATTAGAGATAGATCAGCGATTTTCTGGCTTTTTGGCCTGTTCGATTGGCGTCTGGTTTAGTTTTCAGGCACTGGTTAACGTTGGGGCTGCGGCTGGGATGTTGCCGACCAAAGGTTTGACATTGCCACTGATCAGTTACGGTGGTTCGAGCCTGATTATTATGTCAACCGCGATAGTGCTGTTGTTACGTATTGATTTTGAAACACGTTTGGCAAAAGCCCAGGCGTTTGTAAGGAGTGCCCGATGAGTGGCAAGACCAAGCGTTTAATGGTGATGGCCGGTGGTACTGGGGGGCATGTCTTCCCCGGTTTGGCCGTGGCACATCATCTGATGGCGCAAGGCTGGCAGGTGCGTTGGTTAGGCACCGCAGACCGAATGGAAGCGTCATTGGTACCCCAACATGGAATTGAGATCGATTTTATCCAGATTTCTGGTTTGCGCGGCAAGGGGCTGATGGCTCAATTGACGGCACCGGTGCGAATTTATCGTGCGGTGCGTCAGGCGAAGAAAATCATGCGTGATTATCAGCCTGATGTGGTGCTGGGTATGGGGGGGTATGTTTCCGGCCCCGGTGGTTTGGCCGCCTGGCTGTGTGGTATCCCGGTGGTACTACATGAGCAAAACGGCATTGCGGGGTTGACCAACCGCTGGCTGGCGCGAATTGCGAAGCGAGTTTTGCAGGCATTTCCGGGCGCATTCCCCGATGCAGATGTGGTAGGTAATCCGGTTCGCACCGATGTGTTGGCATTACCATTGCCAGCAGAGCGCTTGGCGGGCCGCGAGGGGCCGATTCGCGTATTGGTTATCGGTGGCAGTCAGGGCGCACGGGTACTGAATCAAACCATGCCGCAGGTTGCCGCGACACTGGGTGAACAGGTCACTGTTTGGCATCAGGTGGGTAAAGGCGCACTGCCCGACGTACTGCAGGCTTACCAGCAAGCAGGGCAGGGCGATAAGCATCAAGTTGTCGAGTTTATCGATGACATGGCTGCCGCCTATGCCTGGGCTGATGTGGTGGTTTGCCGCTCAGGTGCACTGACCGTCAGCGAAGTGGCTGCCGCAGGGTTACCGGCGATTTTTGTGCCATTTCAGCATAAAGATCGGCAGCAGTACTGGAATGCCTTGCCGCTGGAAAAAGCAGGGGCGGCCAAAATTATCGAGCAGCCGCAATTTACTGCGCAAGCGGTTAGCGGCCTACTCGCTGAGTGGGATCGCACGACTTTATTGACGATGGCTGAGCGGGCAAGAGCCGTGGCTATCCCTGACGCGACAGAGCGCGTGGCGGCTGAAGTGGTCGCTGCCAGTAAGTGAAATAGATTGAGATAATGAATGGCTGGCAGCGAATGCTGGTCATGGATGTGTAACAAACAAAAAAGTGAAGAGAAACGTGAATACACAGCAACTGGCGAAACTACGTACTATCGTGCCCGAGATGCGTCGCGTCCGGCACATTCACTTTATTGGCATCGGTGGTGCCGGTATGGGTGGTATCGCTGAAGTGTTGGCAAACGAAGGTTATCAGATTAGCGGTTCAGATTTGGCACCCAACCCGGTAACTCAGCATTTGGCTTCATTGGGCGCGCAGATCTATTTTCATCACCGCCCAGAGAATGTGCGGGATGCCAGTGTGGTGGTGGTTTCAACGGCAATTTCTGCGGATAACCCCGAGATTGTCGCGGCTCGCGAGGCGCGTATTCCGGTGATCCGCCGCGCAGAAATGTTGGCTGAACTGATGCGTTATCGCCATGGGATTGCCGTTGCTGGCACCCACGGTAAAACCACCACCACAGCCATGGTTTCCAGCATTTATGCCGAAGCGGGTTTAGATCCAACGTTTGTGAATGGTGGACTGGTTAAAGCGGCGGGTACGCACGCGCGTTTAGGCTCTAGTCGTTATCTGATAGCAGAAGCGGATGAAAGCGATGCATCCTTCCTGCATTTGCAACCGATGGTGGCGATTGTCACCAATATCGAAGCTGACCACATGGATACCTACCAGGGCGACTTCGAGAACTTAAAACAGACATTTATTAACTTTTTGCACAATTTGCCATTCTATGGCCGTGCCGTGATGTGTATCGATGATCCCGTGGTGCGCGAGTTGTTGCCACGTGTTGGCCGCCATATCACCACTTATGGCTTCAGTGATGATGCCGATGTGCAGATCGCCAGTTATCGTCAGGAAGGCCCACAGGGGCACTTCACACTCAAGCGCTTGGATAAGCCATTGATGACGGTGACCTTGAATGCACCGGGGCGTCACAATGCGCTGAATGCCGCAGCGGCGGTTGCGGTGGCGACGGAAGAGGGCATTGAAGACGATGACATCTTGCGCGCATTGGCAGGATTCCAGGGGACGGGGCGTCGTTTTGATTTCCTTGGCAACTTCCCACTGGCACCGGTCAACGGCAAAGAGGGCAGCGTGATGCTGGTGGATGATTACGGCCACCACCCAACGGAAGTGGATGCCACAGTTAAAGCGGCACGAGCTGGTTGGCCGGATAAACGCATTGTGATGGTTTTCCAGCCGCATCGTTATACCCGCACCCGCGACCTGTATGACGATTTCGCTAATGTGCTATCGCAAGTTGATGTTTTGCTGATGTTGGATGTGTATGCCGCGGGTGAAACGCCGATCCCTGGCGCTGATAGCCGCTCGTTATGCCGCACCATCCGTAACCGTGGCAAGTTAGACCCGATTTTGGTTTCAGACAGTGAAACCGTACCAGAAGTGTTGGCGCAAGTGCTGAATAGCGATGATCTGATTCTGGTTCAGGGCGCAGGTAACATTGGTAAAATTGCCCGTAAATTGGCTGAGCTTAAATTGCAGCCACAGATAAAAAACGAGGAACATCATGGCTGAGAAAGTTGCGGTACTGCTGGGGGGGACCTCTGCCGAACGTGAAGTGTCATTGCTATCCGGTCAGGCCGTTTTAGCGGGCCTGCGAGAAGCCGGTATCGACGCCCATGGCATTGATACTAAAGAGTTCCCGGTAACTCAGCTTAAAGCGCAGGGCTTTGATAAGGTGTTTATCGCCTTACATGGCCGTGGTGGCGAAGATGGCACCTTGCAAGGGGTTTTGGAGTTTCTTGGCCTGCCTTATACCGGCAGCGGCGTGATGGCCTCCGCTCTAACCATGGATAAATTGCGCACTAAATTAGTGTGGCAGGCTCTGGATTTACCGATTTCGCCTTATGTAGCGCTGAATCGTCAACAGTTTGAAACACTTTCGTCAGAGGAGTTGGCGGCACGTGTCGCTAAGCTTGGCCTGCCATTAATCGTGAAGCCCAGCCATGAGGGCTCCAGTGTCGGCATGAGCAAGGTGGATCACGCCAATGAGCTACAGGGCGCGCTGGTTGAGGCGTTCCGCCATGACACTGATGTGCTGATTGAGAAATGGTTGAGCGGCCCGGAATTTACCGTTGGGATCCTTGGTGATGACGTTTTACCGTCGATCCGTATTCAAGTACCGGGCGTGTTTTATGACTATGAAGCCAAATATTTGTCAGATGAGACACAGTACTTCTGCCCAAGTGGCCTGAGCACTGAGTTGGAGCAGCAATTAGCCGCATTGGCATTGCGGGCTTATCAGGCGCTGGGTTGCAGCGGTTGGGGGCGTGTTGATGTCATGCAAGATAGCGACGGCAATTTCTACCTGCTTGAAGTGAATACTTCACCGGGTATGACCAGCCACAGTTTAGTGCCGATGGCGGCCCGCCAACATGGGTTGAGTTTCTCCCAGTTAGTGGCCCGAATTCTGACGTTGGCTGACTGAGATGTCGCAAGCTGCCCTCAATGCGCGTGAACGTGCGGCGGAAAACACCGCAGCCCGGCGCAGTAACGGAGGCCAATTGGCGGGTATGGTTTTCCTGCTGATGGTGCTTGGGACCATACTCTGGGGCGGTTGGGTAGTAGTGGGTTGGATGAAGGATGCCAGCCGACTGCCGCTGTCGAAACTGGTGGTGACCGGTGAGCGCCATTACACCACCAATGATGATATTCGCCAGGCGATTCTGGCATTGGGCGCACCGGGTACCTTTATGACGCAGGATGTGAACATCATCCAGCAACAGATTGAGCGGTTACCTTGGATTCAGCAGGCCAGTGTGCGTAAACAGTGGCCGGATGAGCTGAAAATCCATCTGGTGGAGTATGTGCCCTTTGCCCGCTGGAATGATTTGCATATGGTTGATGAGCAGGGGCGGTCATTCAGTGTGCCCTCTGAGCGCATTGGTAAACAGCAATTGCCACTACTGTATGGCCCGGAAGGCAGTGAACAGGATGTTCTGGAAGGCTATCGGGCAATGAGCAAGGTGTTAGCGGCCAGCAAGTATCAGCTAAAAATGGCGGCAATGAGCGCCCGGCATTCTTGGCAGTTGGCCTTAGATAATGATGTTCGGCTGGAGCTGGGTCGGGATGACCGGATGGGGCGTTTACAACGTTTCATCGAGTTATACCCGTTGTTGCAACAGCAGCCAGATAAACGCGTCAGTTATGTAGATTTGCGCTATGAGACAGGGGCGGCAATAGGTTGGGCTCCGGTATTCATCGGCAGTCAGGGTGGTGAGCCACCCATAAATGGCCAGCAGAACAGTAATCCGCAACAGAATCAGGCACAGGCAAAACAACAATGATCAAGTCGACGGACAGAAAACTGGTAGTAGGTCTTGAGATCGGAACGGCAAAGGTCTCCGCATTGGTAGGGGAAGTTCTGCCCGATGGCATGGTCAATATTATTGGGGTAGGCAGCTGCCCATCCCGTGGCATGGATAAGGGTGGGGTTAACGACCTTGAATCGGTAGTGAAATGCGTTCAGCGCGCTATCGATCAGGCTGAGTTAATGGCAGATTGCCAAATTTCATCTGTCTATTTGGCGTTATCGGGCAAACATATCAGTTGTCAGAATGAAATAGGGATGGTTCCTATTTCAGAAGAAGAAGTAACTCAGGAAGATGTAGAGAACGTAGTGCATACCGCGAAGTCGGTACGTGTGCGTGATGAGCATCGTATCCTGCACGTTATTCCGCAGGAGTATGCCATCGATTATCAGGAGGGCATCAAAAATCCTGTTGGTCTTTCTGGCGTGCGGATGCAGGCCAAAGTGCACCTGATTACCTGCCATAACGATATGGCAAAAAATATCGTCAAAGCGGTGGAACGTTGTGGCCTTAAAGTGGACCAACTTATTTTCGCCGGTTTGGCAGCAAGTTATGCTGTATTGACGGAAGATGAACGTGAGCTGGGTGTCTGTGTGGTCGACATCGGCGGTGGCACCATGGATATGGCGGTTTATACCGGTGGCGCATTACGGCACACCAAAGTTATCCCTTACGCCGGGAACGTGGTCACCAGCGACATAGCTTATGCCTTCGGTACACCGCCAACAGATGCGGAAGCGATTAAAGTTCGGCACGGCTGTGCGCTCGGGTCGATAGTCAGCAAGGATGAAAGTGTAGAAGTGCCAAGTGTTGGCGGACGCCCTCCTCGTAGTCTGCAAAGACAGACGCTCGCTGAGGTTATAGAACCACGCTACACCGAGTTGCTGAATTTAGTTAACGACGAGATTTTACAATTGCAGGAGCAACTGCGTCAGCAAGGCGTGAAGCACCATCTGGCAGCCGGTATCGTGCTGACTGGCGGCGCGGCACAAATTGATGGTCTGGCTGAATGCGCACAGCGGGTGTTCCATGCCCAGGTTCGCATCGGTCAACCGCTCAATATCACCGGGCTGACGGATTATGCACAGGAACCTTATTACTCCACTGCTGTTGGATTATTGCATTATGGTAAAGAGTCTCATCTCAGTGGTGAGTCAGAAGTAGAAAAACGTGCCTCAGTGGGCAATTGGTTTAAACGTATCAATAGCTGGCTGAGAAAAGAGTTTTAATGTTTCAACAAAGAGATCAAGCTGAACATATTTTTTGATCTCGAAGCGACAGGCACAAAACGGAGAGAAACTATGTTTGAACCTATGGAACTAACCAATGACGCGGTGATTAAAGTCATCGGCGTCGGTGGTGGCGGTGGTAATGCCGTCGAACACATGGTGCGCGAGCGCATCGAAGGTGTTGAATTCTTCGCCGTTAATACAGACGCTCAGGCGCTACGTAAGACGGCTGTTGGCCAAACCATCCAGATTGGTAGCGGTATTACCAAAGGTCTCGGTGCTGGCGCGAACCCAGAAGTGGGCCGCAATTCAGCCGAAGAGGACCGTGAAGCTCTGCGTGCTGCCCTTGAAGGCGCGGACATGGTCTTTATCGCGGCAGGTATGGGCGGTGGTACTGGTACTGGTGCTGCCCCTGTTGTGGCCGAAGTGGCAAAAGAACTGGGTATTTTGACAGTTGCCGTGGTGACTAAGCCTTTCAATTTTGAAGGCAAAAAACGCATGGCGTTCGCTGAGCAAGGTATTGCTGAGTTGTCCAAACATGTGGACTCACTGATCACTATCCCGAACGATAAGTTGCTGAAAGTTCTGGGTCGTGGCATCTCTTTACTGGATGCATTCGGTGCGGCTAACGACGTACTGAAAGGCGCTGTTCAGGGTATCGCTGAGCTTATCACCCGCCCTGGTCTGATGAACGTCGACTTTGCTGACGTGCGCACAGTGATGTCCGAAATGGGTTATGCCATGATGGGCTCCGGTGTGGCTTGCGGTGAAGATCGTGCGGAAGAAGCTGCAGAAATGGCGATCTCCAGCCCGTTACTGGAAGATATCGACCTATCTGGTGCTCGTGGCGTGTTGGTCAACATCACCGCTGGTTTTGATTTGCGTTTAGATGAGTTCGAAACTGTGGGTAACACCATTCGTGCATTTGCGTCCGACAATGCGACCGTGGTTATCGGTACATCGTTGGACCCAGAAATGAACGATGAATTGCGTGTCACTGTGGTGGCGACCGGTATCGGCATGGACAAACGTCCTGAAATCACGTTGGTTACCAACAAGCAGACTCAGCCTGTGATGGACCATCGTTACCAGCAGCATGGCATGTCACCTCTACCTCAGGAAGTTAAACCTGCGGCTAAAGTGGTCAATGACCCAACTGCTCAAACCAATAAAGAGCCCGATTATTTGGATATTCCGGCATTTTTGCGCAAGCAAGCCGACTAATTTCCGAAAATATTGGAATCTCCGCTCTTTGTGCTAAACTGTCCCGCCGATCTTGTTATAAGCTAGGTCGGTAGGATGGATAACATTGCGAGATAAAACGATGATCAAACAAAGGACTTTAAAACGTATTGTTCAGGCGACTGGCGTCGGTTTGCACACCGGTAAAAAAGTCACGCTGACAATGCGACCCGCGCCGGCTAATACCGGGGTCATCTATCGTCGCACTGACTTGAATCCACCGGTTGATTTCCCGGCAGATGCAAAATCCGTGCGTGATACCATGCTCTGTACTTGCCTGGTCAATGAGCATGACGTGCGTATTTCTACTGTTGAGCATCTCAACGCTGCTTTGGCAGGGTTAGGGATTGATAACATTATTATTGAAGTTAACGCTCCCGAAGTACCGATTATGGACGGTAGTGCCAGTCCATTCGTGTACTTGCTGTTAGATGCTGGCATCGAAGAGTTAAACTCTGCGAAGAAATTCCTGCGTCTAAAAGAGACAGTGCGGGTTGAAGACGGTGATAAATGGGCTGAATTGTCTCCATTCAATGGATTCCGTTTAGATTTCACCATTGATTTTAATCACCCGGCGATTGACTCAAGTACTCAACGTTACCGTCTGGATTTCTCGGCCGATTCATTCGTCCGCCAAATCAGTCGAGCACGTACTTTTGGTTTCATGCGTGATATCGAGTATCTACAGTCCCGTGGTTTGTGCCTGGGCGGTAGTTTCGATTGTGCCATCGTGGTTGATGATTACCGCGTATTAAATGAAGATGGCCTGCGCTTCGAAGATGAGTTTGTTCGTCACAAAATGCTGGACGCGATTGGCGACCTGTTTATGTGTGGCCATAATATTATTGGCGCATTTACTGCGTACAAATCAGGTCATGCGTTAAATAACAAGCTATTGCAGGCTGTGTTAGCTAAGCAAGAAGCTTGGGAATTTGTGACGTTCCAAGACGAAGCCGAAATGCCATTGGCATTCAAAGCACCGTCTACGGTATTAGCTTACTAAGGCTATTTATCACCATCACTTTTGGTTGCGTTGGCACTCTCTCCGGCCAACGCAGCTAATCGTTCCAATATTGTCCTCAGTTTCTCAGGGCTACGGCTCGCTAATCCTCTTAATTCCTTAGCACTTTCCAAACTTAAGTGGCGTAATGGCGGAGATTTCCCAGGATTTTCCGACGATTTTGCGGCATCTTGCGTCATGTTATGACCCTTAGCCATTAACGATGGATTAATCCTGATGTCGATTGAAGACAATGATGGTAGAATTTGCGCTCGTAGTGCAGAAAGTAAAGCGGGTTGCTCATAGCGTAAGCGCATTAACCAGCTGGCATTCGCGGTTTCTAGCACTAAAATACTCTGTCGATAGTTAGCAACACGGCACCACGGCTGTAATTGTGAAGGGAGCAATCCTTTTACCGCACGGTTAAGTTTTAACAGTGCAGTCGCGCGTTGTTGTACGTTATGTAGCGGTCCATTTTCTGCTGCAACCGCATCATCGAACAGAACATCTAATAATTGTGGGCGGTTTTCACGCATTGACAAGGCTCCGGCGGATTTTAAACTCGTGATCGGTATTCTAAATCGTTGGCGACAATTTGGTAGACGTTATTTCTGGCCGCATCTCTTATTGGGGATGGTCGCGGCGAGTCTTGGCGTGCCTTCAAATCTGTCTGGCGTGCCAGATCAAACCGCGATACCTAATACATCGTCAAGCCAAAGCCGTCAGAATCATGCTGCGACAAACTTTAACAGTTTAGCATTGTTGCATGATATACATCGCCGTCCTTCAATCAGCGTAGACTATTGGCAGCAGCATGCACTGCGGACGGTTATTCGTCACCTCTCATTTGCGTTGGCACCCCAAGCGGCTTATGCCCGAGTGCAGGAAGTTACAGAGGTCGAACAGATAGAACCATCACAAATTCAGCAGCTTGCGTTGCTGGATACACTGAACGCCCTCCTGACGCACGAGTTTAAGCCACCCGCGATCATTCGTTATACCGAGCAGGTTAAACGGCCTGTTCTTTCGTTACACAAACCTGGGCTTTGGCTTGCACAAGTGCAAGGCATCCGCGCCGGGCCTGCCAATTTCAGCTAATTATTCCCTTTTTCTACCCCCATTTTATGTAACCTTTGACCGTCGGTTTGGTGGTCTTGTAAGAGATATTAAGAATCATGCTAATTAAATTATTAACCAAAGTTTTTGGCAGCCGTAACGATCGTACCCTGCGCCGCATGCGCAAAGTGGTTGAGCTAATCAACCGCATGGAGCCTGAAGTTGAAAAACTGACTGATGCTGAATTACGCGCCAAAACAGACGAGTTTCGTGAGCGCCTGGCAAAAGGTGCGGTGCTGGAAACCTTGATTCCTGAGGCGTTTGCTGTGGTGCGCGAGGCCAGTAAGCGTGTGTTTGGTATGCGTCACTTCGACGTACAATTGCTCGGCGGTATGGTACTGAATGAGCGTTGCATCGCCGAAATGCGTACTGGTGAAGGTAAAACTCTGACGGCAACGCTGCCCGCTTACCTCAATGCGTTAAGTGGCCGTGGTGTTCATGTGGTTACTGTCAACGACTATTTGGCTCAACGTGACGCCGAAAATAACCGTCCATTGTTCGAGTTCCTTGGTCTGAGTGTTGGTATCAACCTGCCGAATATGACGGCACCGGCCAAGCGTGCGGCTTATGCTGCTGACATCACTTACGGTACGAACAACGAATACGGTTTTGACTATCTGCGCGATAACATGGCATTCAGCCCTGAAGAGCGTGTACAGCGTAAGCTGCATTATGCGCTGGTAGATGAGGTTGACTCCATCTTGATCGATGAAGCCCGTACTCCGCTGATTATCTCTGGCCCAGCCGAAGATAGCTCCGAGATGTATATTCGGGTTAACAAACTGATTCCAAAACTGATTCGTCAGGAAAAAGAGGACTCAGATACCTTCCAGGGTGAAGGCCACTTCTCAGTGGACGAAAAATCACGTCAGGTTCACCTGACAGAACGTGGTTTGATTCTGATTGAGCAAATGTTGGTAGAAGCGGGCATTATGGAAGAGGGAGAGTCACTCTATTCTCCAACTAACATCATGTTGATGCACCACGTCACGGCAGCGCTGCGCGCGCATGTATTGTTTACCCGCGATGTCGATTACATTGTGAAAGACGGCGAAGTTATCATCGTTGACGAACACACCGGTCGTACCATGCAAGGGCGTCGCTGGTCCGATGGCCTGCATCAGGCTATTGAAGCCAAAGAGGGCGTGGAAATCCAGAACGAGAACCAGACGCTGGCTTCCATCACCTTCCAGAATTACTTCCGCCTGTACGAAAAATTGGCCGGTATGACCGGTACAGCAGATACCGAAGCATTTGAATTTAGCTCAATCTACAAGCTGGATACCATTGTTGTACCTACTAACCGTCCAATGATTCGTAAGGATTTGGCTGATTTGGTCTATATGACCGAGCAGGAAAAAATCGGCGCGATCATTGAAGATATCCGTGAACGTACCGCCAATGGTCAGCCTGTATTGGTCGGGACCATCTCGATTGAGAAATCTGAAGTGGTATCCGCTGAGTTAACTAAAGCGGGTATTGAACACAAAGTTCTGAACGCCAAATTCCACGCCATGGAGGCGGATATCGTTTCCCAAGCGGGTCAACCGGGGGCGGTTACTATCGCAACCAACATGGCCGGCCGTGGTACTGACATCGTGTTAGGTGGCAGCTGGCAGAGTGAGATTGCCTTGCTCGAAGATCCAACTGAAGAGCAAATCGCTGCCATCAAAGCTGCATGGCAGATTCGTCATGATGCGGTTCTGGCCTCCGGTGGTTTGCACATTATTGGTACTGAGCGTCATGAGTCACGCCGTATCGATAACCAGTTGCGTGGTCGTGCGGGTCGTCAGGGTGATGCGGGTTCTTCACGCTTCTACCTGTCTATGGAAGATGCATTGATGCGTATTTTTGCCTCCGACCGTGTGTCTGGCATGATGCGTAAACTGGGTATGAAACCGGGCGAAGCCATTGAGCATCCATGGGTAACCAAGGCCATTGCTAACGCACAGCGTAAAGTTGAAAGCCGTAACTTCGATATTCGTAAGCAATTACTGGAATATGATGATGTTGCCAGTGACCAGCGTCGCGCTATCTACAGCCAGCGTAACGAGCTGTTAGATGTGTCCGACGTCAGCGAAACCATCAACAGTATCCGTGAAGATGTCTTTAAAACGGTTATTGATGGCTACATTCCAACCCAGTCACTAGAAGAGATGTGGGATGTTGAAGGGTTAGAGCTGCGCCTGAAAAATGATTTCGATCTTGATATGCCGATTGCAAAATGGCTGGAAGATGAGCCGCAACTGCATGAAGAGACATTACGTGAGCGCATTCTTCAACAGGCGATCGAAGTTTATCACCGCAAAGAGGAGGTTGTTGGCGTTGAAATGATGCGCAACTTCGAAAAAGGCGTGATGCTGCAAACGCTCGATTCCTTGTGGAAAGAGCATTTGGCTGCGATGGACTACCTGCGTCAAGGTATCCATTTACGTGGTTATGCGCAAAAAGATCCTAAGCAAGAATATAAGCGCGAATCCTTCGCTATGTTTGCCGCCATGCTAGAATCACTGAAATATGAAGTGATTAGCGTGCTGAGCAAAGTACAGGTGCGGATGCCTGAAGAGGTAGAAGCGCTGGAAGTACAACGTCGTGAAGAAGCTGAGCGTTTGGCTAAACAGCAACAACTGAGCCACCAGTCTGACAACAGCGCATTGATGTCACAGGAAGAGATCAATGTTGCCGCCAACCTTGAGCGCAAAGTGGGTCGTAACGATCCGTGTCCATGTGGCTCAGGCAAAAAATACAAACAGTGCCATGGTAGCCTACAGTAATATTTAGGCCACGGTGTCACTGACAATAAGGGCGGCTAAACACCGCCCTTTTATTTTGTTTTTTGTCGAGCTGCCTTAGGACAAGTAAACAGAGGGCCACATGAGTCAGCTCTCTGATGAGGAGAAAAGAATTGAAACATTTGCATATTGCGGTAGGGATTATTCGCAACGCCCAGCAAGAGATTTTTATTACCCAGCGCGCTGCTGACTCCCATATGGCGGGTTTTTGGGAGTTCCCTGGCGGGAAGATTGAACAGGGTGAAACGCCGGAACTGGCCTTAAAACGTGAACTGTTGGAAGAGACCGGAATTGTGGTGCAGAAGGCGACGCTACTCAAAGTGCTAGAGCATACTTTTACTGATCGTATTGTGACATTAACTTTTTATATGGTCGAAGCGTGGGATGGCGAACCTTTTGGTCGCGAAGGGCAACCGATGCGCTGGGTGAGACAATCTGAGTTGTTGGCTGAAGAGTTTCCACCCGCGAATGCAGCAATCATCGAACTACTCACTGCATAGTACCGCGTTATAACTGAAATGGAGCAAGGTAGTTTGCTCCATTTTGGTATGAGCATCAGTGCTTAGGAGGCTCTTCCTCGCTCCATTCGTCACTGTCAGATAACTCGCCACTACTGGAAATACGTTTTTCTTCGTCCGCCCACTCACCTAAGTCAATAAGCTGGCAACGTTTGCAGCAGAAAGGGCGGTACGGGCTTTGTTCACCCCAAACTACGATTTTCCCACAAGTTGGGCAGTTAACCTCGATGACTTCGGGTTCCATGTTCTCTCCTCAAAATCTTTCTCTACCCTCTATCTTTCAAGTCACAGGTGAATGAATTTGCCACCTTCCAACCCTTGGAATCCATTGGGTATCATTATAACTAAATCAGCAGCAGGCTAATTCAAACGATAAACGAGCTGGCACAGTACCATTTTCACTGTCGAGTGGTAAGAAGCGAATGGCATATCGTGTTTTATGGCCAGAAATTTGCGGGTATAGCTGGGGATCTAGCGGCAGACGTAATCGGAGCAGATCTGCACCTTCGGCGTTATCTTGGAAGAAGCCATTCAAGCTGATTTGTGGGCGTAATGGGCCAGACTGGCGGATTAAGTCTAAAATGAGGGTCAGCGACTGATTGAGTGGAGCTAAACTTGCTAGCAATTTATCAATGTGCTGATTCCGCTGTTCCTGCGGTTGGTGCAACCAAGTGTGTAAAGTGGGTAAATCAAAACTACAGCAACCGCCGGGAATACTTAACCGCTGGCGAACAACACTGATTAAGCGGTCTTCTTTTAATGCTTGCCCAATACGTGGTGCTGACATCAATACCGATGCCCGGCTTTTTAGCTGACTGCGCAGGGTATCCATTAACGACATATCAACGCCGGGCATATCACTCCATTGCTGCAATTTCTGTTGTTGGCGCTCAAGCTCTTTGAGCAAATCAGTACGCACTTCACCGCGCTCAAGAACATCAATTAAATCAGATGCAGTGCGGAAAAATGTTAACGCACTGGCGATATTATCTAATGAACACTGACTTACTAATTGTTGTAGTAAAAACTCCATTCTCAGCCAGGTCCGCATCTTTTCATTGAGCGGGTGTTCAAATAGTATTGTTGAGGTGAGGTCACTCATTGATGTAGATCCTGTTGGGCCGCTGCTGCTAATTTTAAGTACTGCTGGTGTAATGAAGCAACTTGCGGGGCGATAATTAATGGATCGCCGCTATTGTCAATAATGTCATCAGCACAGGCCAGCCGCTGCTGTCGCGAAGCCTGTGATGCTAAAATATGTTCTGCCTGTTGGCGGGTAATACCATCTCTTGCCATCGTTCGAGCAAGTTGTATTTCAGGTGTAACATCTACCACTAACACACGATTCGCTCGGTGGTGTAAACCATTTTCAACCAGTAGCGGGACAACCCAAAGTATGTATGGTGTATCTATCTCGGCAAATTGGCGCTGAGTTTCTTGCTGAATTAGCGGATGCAATAATGAATTTAACCATGCTTTTTCCTGCGGCTCACTGAAAATTTTTTCGCGTAATGCTGCACGATTCAATGTGCCATCAGCTTGTAAAATGGTTTTGCCATAGTGGGAAGCAATAGCTGCTAACGCTGGCGTTCCCGGCTCAACGATTTGGCGGGCGATGATATCAGCATCAATAAGGGGCACACCAAAATTAGCGAATGTATTTGCTACGGTGCTTTTACCGCTGCCAATTCCGCCGGTGAGGGCCACAATATAGGTCATTGCCTAACCTTACATGCTGTTAGTGAGTGGCCGAATTGTATCTGAAAGCAAGCGATCAGGCATAGCAAGGAGTGCATTCTATTTGAACTGCGTGGAGAAATACGTGAAGTAGGTATATCACCGGACACATGGTTGCGACTCTTCAGGTAATTTGTGGGATTGTAGCGTAAATAAAGGTGAATTCGCAGTCTTGCCGAAGAATTATTCATGCGTATGATAGCTTCACTGGGATGGCGTGATTTACGCCCGATCAATTTTGCGATCTATCGCCACTAACCAGGAATAATAAGCCATGCGTATTGAAGAAGGTTTGAAGTTAGGTTTCAAAGATGTATTAATCCGCCCTAAACGTTCAACACTGAAAAGTCGCTCTGAAGTGGAGCTGGAGCGCCAGTTTACCTTCAAACACTCAGGTTGGAATTGGTCCGGTGTACCTATCATCGCCGCTAACATGGATACCGTTGGCACCTTCCGCATGGCTGAAGTCTTGGCCTCATTCGATGTTCTTACCGCAGTTCATAAGCACTACACTGTTGAGCAGTGGGGCGAGTTTGTGAAACGTGTCCCTGAATCAGTACTGCGCCATGTTATGGTCTCCACCGGCACCTCTTCTGCTGATTTCGACAAAATGAAACAAATTTTGGCGTTATCACCCGCCTTAAAATTCATCTGTATCGATGTGGCTAACGGCTACTCAGAACATTTTGTCGCTTTCTTGCAAAGAGCCCGTGAAGCTTGCCCGGATAAAGTGATCTGTGCGGGTAATGTGGTCACCGGCGAGATGGTAGAGGAGCTGATCCTCTCTGGTGCTGATATTGTTAAAGTTGGTATTGGGCCAGGTTCAGTTTGTACTACACGAGTGAAAACTGGGGTTGGCTATCCACAGCTATCCGCTGTTATCGAGTGTGCTGATGCGGCGCATGGTCTGGGTGGACAGATTGTCAGTGATGGCGGTTGTTCCGTACCGGGTGATGTAGCTAAAGCGTTCGGCGGCGGTGCTGACTTTGTGATGTTGGGTGGCATGCTAGCTGGACATGATGAGTGTGAAGGTCGTGTCGTTGAAGAGAATGGCGAGAAGTTCATGCTGTTCTATGGTATGAGCTCTGAATCTGCTATGAAACGCCATGTAGGTGGTGTTGCTGAGTATCGTGCAGCAGAAGGCAAAACTGTTAAATTGCCATTGCGTGGCTCGGTTGATAACACAGTACGTGACATCATGGGCGGCCTGCGTTCAGCCTGTACTTACGTCGGTGCTTCACACTTAAAAGAGCTAACTAAACGCACTACGTTTATTCGTGTAGCAGAGCAAGAAAACCGCGTATTTGGCAGTAATTAATCCCAAACTTCCGGTGATAATGTCTTTCTGGATGCGGTGGTCAATGAATATCTGAAGCTTATTCATTTCAGAGTGACAACTTATTTCAGGACGCGATAAAGAAAGATGGTCAGGGAGTTGGTAGAAATCTACCACACACGCCGGCCATATCTGTCGCGAAATACAAAATGCCCGATGAGCTTCATCGGGCGTTATAAGGCTGAAAAGTATCAACCTATAGTAGGACTAGTCATATTTTCTCCTATCACAGTGCCAGCGAGCTTTCCCCTATCTACCCAATGACATCCCCTAACTGGAAGATCGGTAAATACATTGCTATCACCAAAACACCAACAATACCGCCAATAATCAACATCAAAAGTGGCTCCAACATTTGAGTGAGATTATCAGCCAAATCTTGTGTTTGTTGCTGATGCCAATCTGCCAGCTTATCTAGCAGTACATCCAGAGCGCCTGACTCCTCGCCTACTCGCACCAGTTGTTGGCACAGTGGGGGAAATAAATGGTATTGATCAAGAGCGGTATATAGAGGGGAACCTTGATTTATCTGCTTTTGAATATGTTGTAGTGCTTGCCGATAGGTCTCGTTACTGGCGGAAAGAAGTGCTGCATCTAATCCTGCTGTTAGTGGTAATCCTGCATGTTGAGTGATAGCCAATGTTTGAAAAATTTGGCTAAGGCAACTGCCACGAACTAATGCCGAAACTAATGGAATACGTAATAAAATTTTTTGCTCCCATATTTGCCAGCGGGCCTTATGTTGTCGTGCATAAAAATATCCGGTGCTGAGTGATATCAGTATGACGGCGATACCTAGCCCATAATCTGTAAGGCGTGTTGACATCCAAAGAAGCGAGGCAGTAAGCGTGGGCAGTGGCGTATCAAATGATTGATAGATCTGTGCAAATTCAGGTAGCACCATTACCAACATTAACACACTGACAACTAACGCGATAATGCAGACAAACACGGGATACTTTAGTGCTTTGATCACTTTTTTTTGTAATTTTTGTTGCCGTTCCTGATGCTCGACCAACTGAATACAGCACTGCTCAAGATTCCCGGTTAACTCCCCCATAGCAATTACTGGGGGATATAATCGCGGAAAAATACGTGGGTAATGTGTCATTGCTTCGGATAATGATTGGCCCTGTGAAACTTGTTGGCTGATTTCCTGTAATAAGCATCGCCATGGAAGAGCATCCATCTCTTTTGCTAATAACTGCAAGCTATTGACTAGAGGCAAACCCGCTTGTAGTAGCGTAGCTAACTGGCGAGTAACAGTAACCAAACGCTCTCCTCGCCAATAGCTTACAGATAGCCGCTTACCGCTTTTAATCCCCAGAGGTTGCAATCCATGACGAAACATATATTCGTAGACAATGTTTCTCTCTGTCGCCAGTAGCGCGCCTGTTTGTAATTGGCCAGAAGTTCCAATTGCTCTCCAATAAAATAAGCGCTGCTGGTTCACGATGTTACCTCAGCATCAACTTCAACTAAGAGCCCCACAACACGGTTAATTTCCTCGAGAGTCGTGACTCCACGTTCGACCAACACCAGACCTGCGGAGAGTAATGTTTTTTGGCCCTGCTCCCGCGCAATTTGTGTAAGTTCACGAGGGCTGACATTATTGAGTAAGGCTTGTTGTATTTGCGGAGTGATATTTAACATCTCGTAAACTCCGGTTCGGCCATAATAACCCGCACAGCAGTGCTCGCAGCCCCGAGCTTGATAGTGTTGTAATGGGGCGGTATGTGTCTCTGCTGGGGGCTGAAAAAGGTGAGGAGATACTTGTCGGCAGTGTATGCAGAGCTTACGGACGAGGCGCTGGGCGATGACTAAGCTCAGGCTCGAGGCAATGAGGTGACGCTCTATTCCCATTTGAGTCAGGCGTATCAGTGTCTCCGCCGTTGAATTGGTATGCAGTGTTGAGAGCACCAGATGCCCTGTCAGCGCTGCTTTAACGGCTATTTCTGCGGTTTCATTGTCACGAATCTCACCGAGCATAACCACATCCGGATCCTGACGTAGCATCGCACGTAATACCTGAGAGAAATCCAGCCCAATCTTACTATTGGTCTGGGTTTGATTTATACCATCAAGCTGGATCTCGGTGGGATCTTCAACGCTACAGATGTTTCTTTGCGGCTGATTAAGGTGCCCTAAGCTGCAATACAGTGTCACGGTCTTGCCACTGCCAGTAGGTCCGGTTACCAGTATCAGACCTTGTGGAGCTGATAAAGCTCGCGTTAATTGTTGGACGCCGACTTTTGGTAACCCGAGATTTTCCAATGTCGACTGCTGCTGCATATTAAGGATACGCAGCACCACTTTTTCACCATACTGCACAGGAAGGGTCGCTATCCTCATTGAGTAGCGAGTGCCATTTAGTTGCAGACTTAACTGACCATCTTGCGGCAGCCGTTTTTCTGCGATATTCAATTTCGCCATCACCTTCAGATAGCTGCTGATTCGACTGGCTAACTCAGGCGTGGGGGGTGGGGATTCATGTAATACACCATCAATTCTTAAACGGATACGATAGCGATGTTGATAAGGTTCAAAATGGATGTCTGATGCGCGCTTTTGAATCGCTAGCCTGAGTGTTTGCGTGATAAATTGGGTCACGGGTATATCACTTTCTTTATCAAGCAAGGTTTCATTCTGGTCCTGTAATGACAAGTTTGATGAGCTGGCTCCCTGCCGCTCGCCTATTTGTTGGGATGTACTTTGATTGTGAGTCGTGGAGTCGATTCCCTTGCTTCGTTGTTCTTTGCTGGATGGAGCCAGATTCAACGATTGCTCAATCTTAGCTTCCGGCCAATACTCCACTCTGATTTTTCGGCCACAAGTAAAACGCAGTGCAGTTAATAACTCATCATTTACTGGGCCAGATGAAGCGATGAAGAGGTTCTTTCCATCGAGTCTTAGAGCGATTGCTCTATGACGGCGACAGAGTGCGTGCAATTCGTCACTGATTACCTCTCGTGAGGATGTCATATATTTAGTCATTTGATTTTAGCCCCATCCTTGAACTGGAATGTGTTTTTACAACTATCAGCAAGGCTGACATTTGTTGTGGTACAGGTTCTCGACCAGACTATATTTCCACTGCTACTTATTGTTGGTGACATGACTAGAGTCAGATCGGCGAGTGTCTGTTGACCTGTAAGTGTAATCACACCTTTATCAATGGCTGTTGCATTGACATAACGCGAGGACTGCCCTGTGGGTATTCCGTTATTACCCGCATTGCAGCCATCAAGCTTGGTATGTTCTAGTGCGCAAAGTTCTACTGCCATCTTGTAGGGGACGATACTCTGTAACATATCGGTGAGCGCTGCTTTTTGGAGGTAACGTTGATAGGAAGGGATACCAATACCGCTGAGAACTGCGATTATCGCGATCACTACCATCAATTCAATTAATGTAAAACCTTGTTGATGTTGATGTTGATTAGCCATTTACCACTCTCCATGTGTTTGAGAAAACGAGGCAAGAGTGCAGATTTTCAATTCAGGAGAAAAGGGGCATTACATCGATTTGCGAAGCTTACTGTCGGATATTTAGGTTGTTGCAATGGATTCACAGATAACTTCGGCGGCGTTCGCAAAACAGAATTAGCGTCTGTTAATAGCGGTGAACCTGCGAAAATAATTTGATATACCTTTGTTGTTCCACTTTGTAGGTGTGCTGGCGTATTCGTTATTCGGCCCATCCTTGGGCCTCGCCTCTACGGGGGTAGGATTTACTGGAAACGCATAGAAAGGTCTAGGGCCGTAATGTGTTTGGTTAAGGCGCCGACTGAAATGAAGTCAATGCCTGTTTCGGCATAGCTCCGTAGTGTTTCCAGCGTCACGTTGCCGGAAACTTCCAGTTGCGCGCTTTCCTGAGTTTTGGCGAGCTCATCACGTATCTGAACGGCATCACGCATCATTGGAATGGTAAAATTATCTAACATAATGATATCTGCACCGGCTTCTAGTGCTTGTTGCAGCTCATCAAGGGATTCAACTTCAACCTCGACAGGGACATCGGAATGTATCCAAAACGCCTTCGCCACTGCTTCTTTGATCGAACCAGCGGCAATAATGTGGTTTTCTTTAATAAGAAAAGCATCAGACAAACCGAGTCGGTGGTTATTGCCGCCGCCACAGAGAACGGCATACTTCAAAGCAGTACGTAGGCCCGGCAATGTTTTTCGGGTATCAAGTAGCTGTGTATGCAATCCTGAGAGTACCGCCACATAGCGGCTTACTTCAGTCGCGACACCCGATAACGTTTGCAGGAAGTTGAGTGCGGTGCGTTCACCAGTGAGCAAGATACGGGCAGGGCCTGCCAGATGACAAAGCGTCTGATTCGCCGTTAGCTTGTCGCCATCATTAACGAGCCACTCAACTGATACTTGAGCACCAAGTTGAATGAACACTTCATTCAACCAGCGCTGGCCACAAAAAATACCCGGCTCGCGAGTAATGACTGTGGCGCTAGCCTGTCTATCTGCTGGGAGTAATTGTGCAGTGAGATCGCGGTCTGCATTGACCTCACCACCGAGATCTTCACTCAAAGCTTGAGCGACAGTTGAAGGGATATCACGTTGAATTCGTTCCAATAGCTCGGCACGGCGGCTGTCAGCGTTATAGCTGCGGGTCGGCATAGAAAACTCCGAAATGGCGGATGGATAGTGGTCCAAACATGCTACTCTGTTGCTGGTCGAAGTGCCATAAAAGAGCTGGCAGAAGTGTACTATTCGGGGGCTTAGGTAAGCTATGCAGTTAGAAAGTGACTGGCAGTTAGAAAATGGCTGGATTTCAGGGGTTAAACGGGTTGTCTCTCCCCACTTTGATCAGCGCCCAGAAGGTGAAGCGCCTTCGCTGCTGGTGATTCACAATATCAGTTTGCCTCCCGGTGAATTTGGTGGCCCGTATATCGATCAACTATTTACTGGCACACTTAATGCCGATGAACATCCCTATTTTGTTGATATTGTTCACCTGCGAGTTTCGGCCCATTGCCTGATTCGCCGTGATGGTGAAGTTATCCAATATGTTCCGTTTGATAAACGTGCGTGGCACGCCGGAGTATCAACTTTTGCCGGGCGTGAGCGGTGTAACGATTTTTCTATTGGAATCGAGCTGGAAGGGACGGATGTGCTACCGTTTACGCCCGCACAATATCACAGCCTACATAAGATAAGTGCGCTGCTATTTGCTCATTATCCGATCACTGCTGATCGGGTGACTGGCCACAGTGATATTGCGCCAGAACGTAAAACAGACCCAGGCCCTGCGTTTGATTGGGCCATGTACCAGCAGGGTTTAGCAAAGTTATCACCATAATAGTGATGTTGGTAACTGAATATTAGCCAAGGGTTGAGTGTCAAGGGGGCATTGTTTTACTGCCTCAACTGATATTGTTGTTTATGAATGCCGGGAGGCATATGCCCTGCTTAGGGTGGTTAAATGTAAAGGGAGAGTAAGAGCTAATGACACTGTTTACGTTGTTGCTGGTGCTGGCGTGGGAGCGCTTATTTAAACTGGGCGAACATTGGCAGTTAGATCACCGTCTTGAAGTTGTATTTGCCCGTTTACGCCACTTTTCGTTAGTACAAACTATTTTGCTGGCCGCAGTGTGGATGGTGCTGGTATGGCTGATTTTACAGTTAGTGCAAAATATGTTGTTCGGTTTCCCTGCGTTACTTATCTGGATATTGATTTGCCTGCTATGTATTGGTGCAGGTGGCATTCGTAAACATTATCGTGCGTACTTAAAAGCTGCGCGGCAAGGTGATGTACATGCCACAGATAAAATGGCCGAGGAGTTAGCGCTAATCCATGGTTTACCCGTGGAGAGTGGTGAGAAAGCCAGATTGCAATCCTTGCAAAATGCACTTTTGTGGATAAATTTCCGCTATTATTTGGCCCCGATTTTCTGGTTTGTAGCCTGTGTTAACTATGGTCCTGTGGCGTTAGCGGGTTACGCGATGTTACGTGGCTACCAAACTTGGCTGGCGCGGCATCATACCCCTTTACAGCGCTCTCAATCGGGGATTGATCGCATTCTACATTGGCTGGATTGGATACCCGTGCGATTAGTGGGTGCTGCCTATGCATTGTTGGGCCATGGCGAAAGAGCATTACCTGCCTGGTTTGCTTCGCTGGGTGATTTCCACTCTCAGCAATACCAAGTGCTGACTAGGCTTGCGCAGTATTCTCTGGCTCGGGAGCCCCACTTAGATCCCGTGCAGACGCCAAGAGCGGCTGTCTCATTGGCACGAAAAGTGACGCTGGCGATGATTGTAGTAGTGGCTTTGCTGACGATATATGGAGCCTTGGTTTAGCGAGCAGGGCTGGTCATGAGTGATCAGCCCTTTTGATATGGTTTTCTGTTGTGAATTATTCTTATTTTTCTTACTAATAAAGAAAATACATTGCTTAGTGTAGCTTCTGTTCAAGGTAGCACCACGACTGATGCTAATGGAGAAACCTGTATTGAGTCGGCGAGTACCAAAACAGAAGTGGCTAAAGTGATAGCGAGAGTCGGCGGCAAGACATAGATAGCATTACTCTCAATACCATAATTGCTGATGCTTACGGCAATCCGATTAAAAATGAATGAACGGGCCAGCACTGGAGGCTGGCCCGTTAGAGGTGTTATCGTCAGATTCTGAGGATAATCAGTGACTTTCTGCTACTAAGCTGTTACCCGCTGACCCCGATTTTTCAGGACGTAACTGACCGCCAGTAGCAGTAACCACGCTGGAATCAATAGCACGGAAATCTGAATGCCTGGTGTCAAATACATGATGACCAGAATGCCACTCAGGAAGAGTAAGCACAGGTAGTTGCTGAACGGATACCAGAATGCTTTGAACTGCGGAATGACGCCCTGACGGTTTTTAGCCGCACGGAATTTAAGATGTGCGAGGCTAATCATCGCCCAGTTGATGACCAGTGCGGAGACCACCAGTGCCATCAATAATTCAAAAGCACGGCCCGGTATTAAGTAGTTAATCAGCACACAGAAGGCGGTGGCAAATGCTGAGACGGCGATGGCAATTACCGGTACACCGCGACCATCGACTTTCAACAGTATTTTCGGGCCATTGCCCTGTTTTGCCAGGCCGAACAACATGCGGCTGTTGCAGTAAACACAACTGTTGTAGACCGACAGTGCCGCCGTCAGTACCACAATATTCAATACCGTGGCGACCACATTACTGTTCAATGCATGGAAGATCAGCACAAACGGGCTGCCGCCTTCGACCACTTTGCCCCACGGGTAGAGAGAGAGCAAAATAGCCAAAGAACCGATATAGAACAATAGGATACGGTAGATAACCTGATTGGTGGCTTTCGGGATGCTTTTAGCTGGGTTTTCAGCTTCTGCGGCGGTAATGCCCACTAATTCAAGGCCACCGAAGGAGAACATAATAACCGCCATGGCCATCACCAAGCCCATGATGCCATTGGGGAAGAATCCCCCTTGCGCCCACAAGTTGGTCACTGTGGCTTCCGGGCCGCCTTGCCCGCTCAGTAATAGCCATCCACCGAACAGAATCATGGCGATGATGGCGACCACTTTAATAATGGCGAACCAGAACTCCATCTCACCATAGACTTTGACGTTTGCCAGATTGATGGCATTGATGGCAAGAAAGAAGACCGCGGCAGAGACCCAGGTTGGGATCTCCGGCCACCAGTATTGCACGTAGATACCGACCGCAGTCAGTTCGGCCATTGCCACTAACACGTACAGCACCCAGTAGTTCCAACCGGAAGCAAAACCGGCGAAATTACCCCAATATTTATACGCAAAGTGGCTGAACGAACCGGCGACCGGCTCCTCAACCACCATTTCACCTAACTGGCGCATAATCAGAAACGCGATAAAACCGCCGATTGCATACCCCAGTAAAACTGAAGGCCCCGCCATTTTTATGGTTTGCGCGATACCCAGAAATAGTCCAGTACCAATTGCGCCACCTAAGGCAATTAGCTGAATGTGGCGGTTTTTAAGCCCCCGCTTTAGCTCCGCACCTTCCTGCTGAACACTCATTATTGCATCCTCTGTCGTTGTCACTTTTAGCCGGCAAACCCGAGCCTTATGCTATGCGTAATATTTTGATTACATTATCTGTATTGTTTTGTTTACGGTGGCTTTGCATGGAGTTTTCTTGTTTGGCTACCGTTTAACAGAGAATAGTGGTAGGCGGGAATTATTGCACCTGCTTTTTATTTTAACCGGTGAATATTTGGTCAAAAATGCAAATAAAATTGTGATGCCTGATCAAGCTGTTGTTTGGCGAAAAAGCAGTAATGGGTAGTTTTAGTACGAAAACTCATCAGTTGGCCATTTCTACCATGGTCAAACCTGTGTCCAGGTCAGAGAAAAGAGAAGGACACATTTTCCTGTGTATTGATTGAATGCTTATTCATAACTTAAGAATATAAACTCATAAATAAAATAACTATAACGCTTCAGCTTGCCTAAATACCCGTTTCATAAAAGTTAAAACTCATTGATGTCAGGTAATGGTATTACCAACGGTGCGTTATCACTTTGCGTCACTTTATTAGTGGAGTTGTTAAAATGTGCTGGGTTTCATGATTTTGGTCAAGGTCCGTATGGACAGGTGGTGAATACTTTGTTACTTTATCGTCACGTTTTTTGAATTGGTATTACCAATTGACTCCGCGCTATTTGCAGAGACGATTCACTCAATACGGCTTACAGCGCGACTCATAAAATATGGCCTACAACAAAATCCGTCAGCCCAAATTATCAGATGTCATTGAGCAACAGCTTGAGTACCTGATTTTGGAAGGGACGCTACGCCCGGGGGAGAAATTACCGCCAGAGCGTGAGTTGGCGAAGCAATTTGATGTTTCCCGACCTTCGTTGCGAGAAGCAATCCAGCGTCTGGAAGCTAAAGGTCTGCTGCTGCGCCGTCAGGGTGGTGGTACTTTCGTGCAAACCAATCTGTGGCAAAGCTTTAGCGATCCGTTGGCTGAACTGCTGGCCGACCATCCCGAATCACAATTCGATCTATTAGAAACCCGTCATGCCCTCGAAGGTGTTGCTGCCTATTACGCAGCCCTGCGCGGTACTGATGAAGACCTGCAACGTATCCGTGAGTGCCATACTGTTATTCAGCAAGCCCAAGACAGCGGTGATTTAGATGCTGAGGCCGATGCTGTTATGCAGTATCAAGTGGCTGTCACAGAGGCGGCACATAATGTGGTTTTACTGCATTTGTTGCGCTGCATGGGGCCGATGCTCGAACAAAATGTTAAACAAAACTTCGAATTGCTTTACTCGCGCCGCGAAATGCTGGCAACGGTGAGCAGTCACCGCGCCGGGATTTTTGAGGCGATTGTGGCACGCGAGCCAGAGAAAGCCCGCGAAGCTTCACACCGTCACTTGGCGTTTATTGAGGAAATTCTGTTGGATCTTAGTCGGGAGCACAGTCGCCGTGAGCGATCTTTGCGTCGGCTCCAACAGCGCAAGGACTAGAAACGATTCATTTAGGTTGCGCCTCTGCAAAACCTCAATAATTCGTTTTGGATTCTCATTTGAGAATCATTAGCGGCAACTAAACTGATGGGCCTATCTTCCGGTGTTTTCACCAGGGCACGTGCTTTAGCCTGGGGTTAAAGCACAGGAAGATAGGCTCCAAATAAACCATTAGAAACAGATAAGGAATACCACCATGTCAGAACGTTTAAATAATGACGTGGATCCGATCGAAACTCGCGACTGGTTACAGGCGATTGAATCGGTTATCCGTGAAGAGGGTGTTGAGCGTGCTCAGTATCTGATTGATCAGGTTTTGGGCGAAGCCCGTAAAGGTGGTGTGAGTGTTGCAGCAGGTTCAGCCAGCCGTGATTACATCAACACGATCCCAGTAGAAGACGAACCGGCTTACCCTGGCAACCTGGAGTTGGAGCGTAGTATTCGCTCTGCTATCCGTTGGAATGCCGTGATGACGGTGTTGCGCGCGTCGAAGAAAGATCTGGATTTGGGCGGCCACATGGCATCCTTCCAATCTTCCGCGACCTTCTACGAGGTTTGCTTCAACCACTTCTTCCGCGCTCGTACCCAAAAAGATGGCGGCGATCTGGTTTACTTCCAAGGTCACATCTCTCCGGGCGTCTATGCTCGTGCTTTCCTTGAAGGCCGCTTGACTGAAGATCAGATGAACAACTTCCGTCAGGAAGTTCACGGTAAAGGTCTCTCTTCTTACCCGCACCCGAAACTGATGCCTGAATTCTGGCAGTTCCCGACAGTATCAATGGGTCTTGGCCCGATCAGTGCCATCTATCAAGCTAAGTTCCTGAAATATCTCTCTCACCGTGGTCTGAAAGACACTTCAGCACAGACCGTGTACGCCTTCTTGGGCGACGGCGAGATGGATGAGCCAGAATCCAAAGGTGCGATCACCATCGCCACCCGTGAAAAACTGGATAACCTGGTCTTCGTTATCAACTGTAACTTGCAGCGCCTTGATGGCCCAGTTACCGGTAACGGCAAAATCATTAATGAGCTGGAAGGCATCTTCAGCGGTGCTGGCTGGCAAGTTCTGAAAGTGATTTGGGGTGGTCGTTGGGATGAGCTGCTGCGTAAAGATACCAGCGGTAAACTGATCCAACTGATGAACGAAACCCTGGATGGTGACTACCAGACCTTCAAATCCAAAGACGGCGCTTATGTGCGCGAACACTTCTTTGGCCGTTTCCCAGAAACTGCTGCATTAGTGAAAGACATGAGCGACGACGAGATCTGGTCTCTGAACCGTGGCGGTCATGATCCTAAGAAAGTCTTTGCGGCACTGAAAAAAGCACAAGATACCACTGGCAAACCAACGGTTATCCTGGCCCACACCATTAAAGGTTACGGCATGGGCGAAACCGCTGAAGGCAAAAATATTGCCCATCAGGTGAAGAAAATGAACATGGAAGGGGTTCACCACTTCCGCGATCGTTTCAATGTGCCAGTGGCTGATGCTGATATCGAAAAACTGCCCTACATCACTTTCGATAAAGAGTCAGAAGAGTACAAATATCTGCACGAACGTCGTCAGGCGCTGGAAGGCTATGTGCCAACCCGTATGCCTAAGTTCACCGAGAAGCTGGAAATCCCTGCATTGTCAGATTTCAGCTCCTTGCTGGAAGAGCAGAATAAAGAGATCTCTACCACTATCGCCTTCGTGCGCGTGCTGAACGTGATGCTGAAGAACAAGTCGATCAAAGATCGCATCGTTCCAATCATCGCCGATGAAGCCCGTACCTTCGGTATGGAAGGTCTGTTCCGTCAGATTGGTATTTACAGCCCGAATGGTCAGCAGTACACCCCGCAAGACCGTGAACAGGTTGCTTACTACAAAGAGGACGAAAAAGGCCAGATCCTGCAAGAGGGGATCAACGAACTGGGTGCGGCCTCTTCATGGCTGGCGGCTGCGACTTCATACAGCACCAACGATCTGCCAATGATCCCGTTCTACATCTACTACTCCATGTTCGGTTTCCAACGTATTGGCGATCTGTGCTGGGCGGCAGGTGACCAACAGGCGCGTGGCTTCCTGGTCGGCGGTACTTCAGGTCGTACCACTCTGAACGGCGAAGGTCTGCAACACGAAGATGGTCACAGCCATATTCAGTCGCTGACTATCCCGAACTGCATCTCTTACGATCCCGCTTATGCTTACGAAGTGGCAGTCATCATGCATGACGGTCTGGAGCGTATGTACGGTGAAGCGCAGGAAAACGTTTATTACTACCTGACCACGCTGAACGAAAACTACCACATGCCAGCCATGCCGCAGGGCGCAGAAGAGGGTATCCGTAAAGGTATCTACAAACTGGAAACTGTTGCAGGTAGCAAAGGCAAAGTGCAGCTGATGAGTTCTGGTGCCATTTTGCGCCACGTTCGTGAAGCCGCGCAGATTCTGGCTAACGACTACGGCGTAGGTTCTGACGTTTACAGCGTAACTTCATTCACTGAACTGGCCCGTGACGGTCAGGATTGTGAGCGTTGGAACATGCTGCACCCATCAGAAACTCCACGTGTTCCTTACGTGGCTCAGGTGATGAACGATGCTCCAGCCGTTGCTTCTACCGATTACATGAAGCTGTTCGCTGAACAAATTCGTAACTTTATTCCTGCCAGCGAGTTCCGTGTTCTGGGTACCGATGGTTTCGGCCGCTCTGACAGCCGTGAGAATCTGCGTCACCACTTTGAAGTTGATGCTTCTTACGTTGTGGTTGCCGCGCTGGGTGAATTGGCTAAACGTGGTGACATCGACACCAGCGTAGTTGCACAAGCAATTACTAAGTTTGGTATCGACGCCGATAAAGTTAACCCGCGTCTGGCATAAGAGGTAAAGAATAATGTCTATCGAAATCAATGTACCGGACATCGGTGCGGATGAAGTTGAAGTCACCGAAATCATGGTGAAAGTTGGCGATACCGTTGAAGCGGAACAATCGCTGATCACTGTTGAAGGTGACAAAGCTTCTATGGAAGTCCCATCACCGCAGGCGGGTGTGGTTAAAGAGATCAAAATTGCGGTTGGCGACACTGTTGCTACCGGCAAACTGATGATGATCTTCGAAGCAACAGGGGCCGCTGCGGCTCCTGCTAAAGCAGAAGAACCTGCGGCGGCACCTGCTCCGGCAGCAGCGCCTGCGGCATCAGCGGCTAAGAACGTTGAAGTGCCCGATATCGGTGACGACGAAGTTGAAGTGACTGAAGTGATGGTGAAAGTCGGCGATAAAGTTGAAGCTGAACAATCCCTGATCACCGTTGAAGGCGATAAAGCTTCGATGGAAGTGCCTGCACCTTTCGCCGGTATCGTGAAAGAGATCAAAATCAGCACCGGCGACAAAGTGAAAACCGGCTCTCCTATCATGGTATTCGAAGTGGAAGGCGCAGCACCTGCGGCAACTGCGGCTCCAGCACCGCAAGCAGCGGCATCGGTTGCAGCACCAGCGGCGGCTCCAGCAGCAGCTCCAACTGCTCCCGCCGCGAGCAAAGGCGAATTTACCGAGAATGATGCTTACGTGCATGCCACTCCGGTTATCCGTCGCCTGGCCCGTGAGTTCGGCGTCAACCTGGCGAAAGTCAAAGGCAGTGGTCGTAAAGGCCGTATCCTGCGCGAAGACGTTCAGGCTTACGTGAAAGATGCGGTGAAACGCGCTGAATCTGCTCCGGCAGTCTCCGGCGGCGGCTTGCCTGGTATGTTGCCTTGGCCGAAAGTCGATTTCAGCAAGTTTGGTGAAATCGAAGAGGTCGAATTGGGCCGTATCCAGAAAATCTCTGGTGCGAACCTGAGCCGTAACTGGGTCATGATCCCACATGTGACACAGTTCGATGAAGCGGATATCACTGAAGTTGAAGCCTTCCGTAAGCAACAGAACATCGAAGCTGAGAAGAAAAGACAAGATCTGAAAATCACCCCGCTGGTGTTCCTGATGAAGGCGGCTGCTAAGGCATTGGAAGAGTTCCCGCGCTTTAACAGCTCCATTTCCGAAGATGGTCAAAAGCTGACCCTGAAGAAATACATCAATATTGGCGTGGCGGTTGATACCCCTAACGGCTTGGTTGTTCCGGTATTCCGTGACGTGAACAAAAAAGGTATTGTCGAGTTGTCTCGCGAGCTAACTGTTATTTCGAAGAAAGCGCGTGATGGCAAACTGACAGCATCTGATATGCAAGGCGGCTGTTTCACTATCTCCAGCCTGGGCGGTATCGGCGGTACGGCGTTTACGCCAATCGTTAATGCGCCAGAAGTGGCTATCTTGGGTGTGTCAAAATCATCCATGAAACCGGTTTGGAATGGTAAAGAGTTTGCTCCGCGTCTGATGTTGCCTCTGTCTCTCTCCTTCGACCACCGTGTGATCGATGGCGCAGCAGGTGCTCGCTTCGCAGCCTATATCGCGACCATTATGGCCGATATTCGCCGTCTGGTGATGTAATCGGTAAGGCCGGCTTTGCGCCGGCCTTGTTTTTACATAAGTCGATAAGGTTGTTGAGACACTCGTCACGTGATGCAGCTTTTCAGATTATTAACAATTCTGTAAACTGCCGCGTGTCAGTATCCCGGTGGATGAACGGCGTCAGACCCGCCGGACAAACAATTAAGAGGTCATGATGAGTACTGAAATTAAAACTCAGGTCGTGGTACTTGGGGCAGGTCCAGCAGGGTACTCTGCTGCTTTTCGTTGCGCGGATTTAGGTTTAGAAACCATTCTGGTTGAGCGCTACTCCACGCTCGGTGGTGTTTGCCTGAATGTGGGTTGTATCCCTTCCAAGGCGTTGTTGCACGTCGCTAAAGTGATCGAAGAGGCCAAAGCACTGGCTGAGCACGGTATCGTTTTTGGCGAGCCTAAAACTGACATTGATAAAGTACGTGTTTGGAAAGAGAAAGTTATCAATCAGTTAACCGGTGGTTTGGCAGGTATGGCTAAAGGCCGTAAAGTCAAAGTGGTTAACGGTTTTGGTAAATTTACGGGTGCAAACACCTTAGTGGTTGAAGGCGAAAATGGCCCAACGACTATCACCTTCGATAACGCCATTATCGCTGCGGGTTCTCGTCCAATCCAACTGCCATTCATTCCTCATGAAGACCCACGTGTTTGGGACTCAACCGACGCACTGGCACTGAAAACAGTTCCTGAACGTCTGTTGGTGATGGGCGGCGGTATCATCGGTCTGGAAATGGGCACCGTTTACCACGCGCTCGGCTCTAAAATTGACGTCGTCGAAATGGCCGACCAGGTTATCCCAGCGGCTGATAAAGACGTGGTGAAAGTCTTCACCAAACGTATCAGCAAGCAGTTCAACCTGATGCTGGAAACCAAAGTGACGGCGGTAGAAGCCAAAGAAGATGGTATCTACGTCACGATGGAAGGTAAAAAAGCGCCGGCAGAACCACAACGTTATGATGCGGTGCTGGTGGCTATTGGCCGTGTACCTAATGGTAAGTTGCTGGATGCCGGTCAAGCTGGCGTTGAAGTTGATGAACGTGGCTTTATCCACGTGGATAAGCAACTGCGTAGTAACGTGCCACACATCTTTGCTATCGGTGACATCGTGGGTCAGCCAATGCTGGCACATAAAGGTGTTCACGAGGGCCATGTTGCCGCGGAAGTTATCGCTGGCATGAAACATTACTTCGACCCGAAAGTGATCCCATCTATTGCCTACACTGAACCAGAAGTCGCATGGGTTGGTTTGACTGAGAAAGAAGCAAAAGAGAAAGGCATCAGCTACGAAACCTCCACCTTCCCGTGGGCGGCATCGGGCCGTGCTATCGCTTCTGATTGTGCCGACGGCATGACCAAACTGATCTTCGACAAAGAGACTCACCGTATCATTGGTGGTGCCATTGTCGGGACTAACGGCGGCGAGCTGTTAGGTGAAATTGGTCTGGCAATTGAGATGGGTTGTGATGCGGAAGATATCGCGCTGACCATCCATGCTCACCCAACACTGCATGAGTCTGTTGGTCTGGCGGCGGAAATCTACGAAGGTAGCATTACCGACCTGCCTAACCCGAAAGCGAAAAAGAGATAAGTTCTTTTTGCAAAAGCAGAATTTTCCACTGTAGAAGTTTGCCGATGTGAAAATTTGTTGCGGTAAAAAGTTGAAGCGGCTCCTTGGTAGGGGCCGTTTTTTTGCTTAAAAGTTATCAGTTAGGCGCTTTTATAGGTCAAGATAGTGTCCCGCCCGTAACTGACTGGGGGAGATATTAAATGTGCGACGCAGCGCCGTGGCAAAATTGGCCGGGCTGGTGTATCCCGCAATAGTCGCCGCCTGGTCAATACTGACCCCCTCTTTTTTTAATGCCAGCATGGCGCGTTTTAAGCGGCAATGGCGTAGATACTCAAACACCGTGACCTGATAACTCTCACGAAAGCGCCGCTGCAAGGTGCTGGGGCTCATATTAATCGATTGAGCTAACTGGCTCATTGATAGATGATCAGCCTCACCACTCTCCAGCCAGTCGCGGACTTGCTGAATCCGATTTAACCCGCGTAACACCACTTTATTCTGTTGCTGGGCTTGTTGCTCCAGTGAGCTAAAAGCTTCAATAATCAACCCGATGCATTGGGTTTCACAGCGCATACGCGCCAGCGGTGTGGTGTAAGGGGGAGCACTGGCAATTTGCTGGGCGATGGCTCGAGCCTGCACTGATGGTTGCCATAAATGAATCGCCAGATGCTGCTGCGTAAAGTTGTACAGCGTATCCCATGCGCCATCTTGCGGCAGTAAATCGCCATACAGCCACTCGCGGTCAAAGGTCAGTGTTAGCGTGCGCTCATGGCTATTATTTTTGCCGTGGCGGGTAAAGAGGGTGCTTTCGGTGAGTGAAACCAGTGATGCATCGCCTTTTTCCTGCAAATGCAGTTGCTTACCACCAAAAGAGATATGGGCGCTGCCATTGACCACAATCGCCAATTTTAGTGCCGGATTGAGCTGGTTTTGTGTCTTGATATCGTAGAGATTGGTGACGTTCGCGGTATGTAAAATCAGATGTGGATTGAGGCGCAATACCTGAAAATCACCAAATAGCACCGGGTCAGTGGGCAGTGACTTCGTACCGCTCAACTGGTAGTCGCTGGCGACCAAATTGGATTGCTGCACAATTTGGTCACGATAAATTGGTTTAGATGAGGGAGAGACATTGCGTAACTTGTTTTTCTTCACCGCCGACATGATGGCTCTCCACTGACATTGAGGTTATGACTCGATTGACCTGATGGCAACATTGACTCTACAACAAACAGCTTTGCCGTTTAAGCAAACCTTTTCTTTGGTGGCAAATGTAACAATTAGCAGTATGAATTGATAATGAAAATAATTATCAATCTTGTTCGTTTTTGTTGCCCTATGAATAGATTGGTAGAGATTTTCCTCTGCTGACATTTGCTGTGGGCTTTTGCATCGGGGAAAGTTTAATGAACGTAAAATGGCAACGGCGCTCTCTGACGACCTTAGCGAGTCTGATCAGCATCTGTCTCTCAACACCGCTCTGGGCGGCCAGTCAAGCCGCCTCTGACACCACGACGACCCAACCACAGGAAACCACTGCCGCTGAAAATAGGGCTACCACTGGCGATACACTGGTGGTTACCGCGCAGCAGCAAGTTCGCCAGGCTCTGGGTGCCTCAACTATCACCGCAGAAGATATCCGCAAGCGCCCTCCGGCGAATGATCTGTCCGAAATTATCCGCACCATGCCCGGTGTGAATCTCTCCGGTAACTCTGCCAGCGGTCAACGCGGGAACAACCGCCAGATTGATATTCGTGGCATGGGGCCGGAAAACACCCTGATTATGGTTGATGGTCGGCCGGTTTCAAGCCGAAATGCGGTACGTTATGGCTGGCGTGGCGAACGTGATACCCGTGGTGATACCAACTGGGTTCCTGCAAATATGGTCGAGAAAATCGAAGTGTTACGTGGGCCGTCAGCAGCACGCTACGGCAACGGTGCTGCCGGTGGCGTGGTGAATATCATCACTAAACAGCCAGATAAAGAGCTACATGGTAGCTGGAACGCCTACATGAATGTGCCGCAGCACAGTGAAGAGGGGGCGACTCGTCGTACCGACTTCAGCCTGATGGGGCCATTAAGTGACACCCTCAGCTTCCGTTTATACGGCGGCTACAATAAAACCGATGCGGATGACTGGAATATCAACCAGGGCCATGAATCGGCGCGAACAGGCAATCAGGTTGGCACCTTACCGGCGGGCCGTGAAGGGGTGCGCAATAAAGATATCAATGGGTTATTGCGCTGGGACTTCGCCAAAGGCCAATCACTGGAGTTCGAGGCGGGTTATAGCCGCCAGGGGAACATCTACGCCGGTGATACCCAAAATACCAACAGTAACGCCATTGTTCGCAGTTTATACGGCGCTGAAACTAACCGCATGTACCGCGAGAATTTCGCGGTAACCCATCGTGGTTTTTGGGATAATGGCGTTAGCTCAACCTCTTATGTTCAGTATGAGGAGACACGTAACTCACGAATTAATGAGGGGCTGGCTGGCGGAACGGAAGGTATATTCTCCAATAATAATTTCAAAACCATTAAACTTGAGAACTATCTTGCTCACTCTGAAGTTAACCTGCCATTCGAATTGGGTGTCAATCAGGTGCTGACGGTGGGGGCGGAGTGGAATGATCAGAAAATGAATGATCCTAGCTCCAATACCCAAACCACCACTGAGGGCGGCAGTGTCAGCGGCCTGACCGGAACCGGGCGCAATACCCGCAGTTCTGCGCAGATAGCCTCGCTGTTTGTGGAAGATAATATCGAGTTGACTGATACCACGATGCTCACCCCAGCGCTGCGTTTTGATCATCACAGCACCGCAGGTAGTAACTGGAGCCCAGGGCTGAACCTGTCCCAGGAACTGGGTGATTACTTCACCATGAAAATGGGGATTGCCCGCTCCTATAAAGCACCAAACCTGTATCAAACTAACCCTAACTACTTGTTATATAGCCGTGGTCAGGGCTGCTATGGTGGTGGCGGTAGCTGCTATCTGATGGGGAATGATTCACTCTCAGCGGAAACCAGCGTCAACAAAGAGATTGGATTTGAGTTCCATAACAATGACGGCATTATTGCCGGTGTCACTTACTTCCGTAATGACTATCGCAATAAAATTGAACCGGGTCTGGTCTCTTTGGGCACCGCCAGTGGCGGGACTGGTACTTATGCTAACTCCGATATTTTCCAGTGGGAAAATGTGCCTAAGGCGTTGGTTGAAGGGTTGGAAGGTAACCTGACCGTGCCAGTGAGCGAAACGGTGCAATGGAGCAGCAATCTGACCTATATGCTCGAATCGAAGAACAAAACCACTGGCGATTACTTATCGATCACCCCGGAGTTTACCCTGAATAGCTCACTGAGCTGGCAGGCAACAGAGGATCTATCGCTGCTCTCAACTGTGACCTGGTATGGCCGCCAAAAACCGAAGAAATATGATTATCAGGGGCTGCCCGTCACCGGAACAGCACTTAATGAAGTCAGCCCATACGCCATCTTTGGTTTGAGTGGTAGCTACACTGTGACCAAAAATGTCAGCGTGACCACCGGTATTGAAAACCTGTTCGATAAACGCCAGTTCCGTGCGGGTAATGCCCAGAGTGTCGCGGGTATCGCCGGGGCAGGGGCCGCAACCTACAATGAACCGGGGCGGACATTCTTTGTTAGCTTGAATACCCAGTTCTAATACCCCATACCGCTTCAATAACAGAAACAGAGGTTATTGACAAAGTGCCGGTTGCGGAGAGAACAGCTAGATCGTAAAGACGCCGTCTGTCCGTCCCTGGAGGCTTGATCCGCGCCATCCCTGGCGCGGACGCTTTACTCTTCTACCCGTCCTCTCCGTTCCAGATCGCGTCATCGGGGTTTGTCAGCAGTCTGAGAAACAGTCGTTATCGGCTGTTTCTGCCTCATTTTGCACCACAATATTTTCCATTCGTCACTCCTCGCCCTAAAAGTCATACCAAAAGCACGAGATGCTCAGAGAGAGATGGTATCCATTCATTGATTGTGGGATAAATGCGAGGGCGGTTTTTGCGGATATTGCTCTACCGCAAGGGGCTAACTGAGAGCGGTTATCAATAGCTCAGGTGAATGCTCTGCGCACAACGATTCAGCAAAAATTTAATGTTGCTTTTATGTGAACGAATTAACACTGAGTTCAAATACTGATATGCTGGCTGAGCGAAACTAGGCGTCTTACCTTATACCTACTGCCTCAGTGATGATGGCTGGTGGCAACAGATAGCCTGGCAAAATAAATGACAATAAGAGCGAGGAGAGAGTCGTGCTAGAAGAATACCGTAAGCACGTAGCCGAGCGTGCTGCTGAGGGTATCGTCCCCAAGCCATTAGATGCATCACAAATGGCCGCGCTGGTTGAATCATTAAAAAATCCGCCTGCGGGCGAAGAAGAGTTCCTGCTAGACCTGCTGATTAACCGCGTACCACCCGGTGTTGATGAAGCAGCCTACGTTAAAGCGGGCTTTCTGGCTGCCATCGCCAAAGGCGATGCCCACTCCCCCCTGATTAATGCTGAAAAAGCGATTGAACTGCTTGGCACCATGCAAGGCGGTTATAATATTCACCCACTGATTGATGCGTTAGATAATGAAAAGCTGGCTCCCATTGCCGGTAAAGCGCTATCTCACACCTTGCTGATGTTTGATAACTTCTACGACGTGGAAGAGAAAGCCAAAGCTGGCAATCCGCACGCCAAGAAAGTGATGCAATCCTGGGCTGATGCCGAATGGTATCTCTCTCGCCCTGCACTGGCAGAGAAAATCACTGTTACCGTGTTTAAAGTGACCGGTGAGACCAACACTGATGACTTATCTCCGGCCCCTGATGCCTGGTCACGCCCGGATATTCCGCTACATGCGCTGGCGATGCTGAAAAATGCCCGCGAAGGCATTCATCCAGATAAACCGGGTAGCGTTGGCCCGATCAAGCAGATCGAAGAGCTGAACAAAATAGGCTTCCCACTGGCTTACGTCGGTGATGTGGTCGGTACTGGTTCTTCCCGTAAATCCGCCACTAACTCCGTGCTGTGGTTTATGGGTGACGACATCCCTTACGTGCCGAATAAGCGCGGCGGTGGTGTGGTACTGGGCAGCAAAATTGCCCCTATCTTCTTTAATACCATGGAAGATGCCGGCGCACTGCCAATCGAAGTGGATGTTGCCAATCTGAACATGGGCGACGTGATTGATATCTTCCCATATCTGGGCGAAGTTCGTCGCCATGATACCGGTGAGATCTTAGCCACTTTTGAGCTGAAAACTGATGTGCTGCTGGATGAAGTCCGTGCCGGTGGGCGTATTCCGCTGATCGTTGGTCGTGGCTTGACCACCAAAGCCCGCGAATCACTGGGTCTGCCCGTGAGCGAAGTGTTCCGTGTGGCGAAGCCGGTTGCCAAAAGCAACAAAGGCTTCTCATTGGCGCAGAAAATGGTCGGTCGCGCTTGCGGCGTGACTGGCGTGCGCCCGGGTGAATACTGCGAACCTAAAATGACCTCGGTCGGTTCACAAGATACCACCGGCCCGATGACCCGTGACGAGCTGAAAGACTTGGCGTGTCTGGGCTTCTCGGCTGATTTGGTGATGCAGTCATTCTGTCATACGGCGGCTTATCCTAAGCCGGTTGACGTGACCACCCACCACACACTGCCTGACTTCATTATGAACCGTGGCGGTGTCTCGCTGCGCCCGGGTGATGGCATTATCCACTCATGGCTGAACCGTATGCTGTTGCCGGATACTGTTGGTACTGGCGGTGACTCCCATACTCGTTTCCCGATTGGTATCTCCTTCCCTGCGGGTTCTGGTCTGGTGGCATTTGCGGCCGCAACAGGCGTGATGCCTCTAGACATGCCTGAGTCGGTGCTGGTGCGCTTTAAAGGCCAAATGCAACCGGGTATCACTTTGCGTGATCTGGTCCATGCTATCCCTTACTACGCCATTCAGGAAGGGCTGCTGACGGTTGAGAAGCAGGGCAAGAAGAATATCTTCTCTGGCCGAATTCTGGAGATCGAAGGTCTGCCAGAGCTGAAAGTAGAGCAAGCATTCGAACTGGCTGACGCCTCTGCGGAACGCTCTGCGGCGGGTTGTACTATCAAGCTGGATAAAGCGCCGATTACAGAATATCTGCAATCCAACGTGGTGCTGCTGAAGTGGATGATTGCTGAAGGCTACGGCGACCGCCGCACGCTGGAGCGCCGCATCAATGGCATGGAGAGTTGGTTGGCGAACCCGAATCTGCTGGAAGGTGATGCCGATGCAGAGTACGCCGCAGTGATCGAGATCGATCTGGCTGATATCACCCAACCGATTCTGTGTGCGCCAAACGATCCCGATGATGCCCGCCTGTTATCTGATGTGGCCAACAGCAAAATCGATGAAGTCTTTATCGGCTCTTGCATGACCAACATTGGTCACTTCCGTGCTGCGGGCAAGTTGCTGGGGCAACATAAAGGTCAACTGCCAACCCGCTTATGGGTTGCACCGCCGACTAAAATGGATGCCGCGCAACTGACGGAAGAGGGCTACTACAGCATCTTTGGTAACAGTGGGGCGCGCATTGAGATCCCCGGCTGTTCACTGTGCATGGGCAACCAGGCGCGGGTAGCTGACGGCGCGACTGTGGTTTCTACCTCAACTCGTAACTTCCCGAACCGCTTGGGAACCGGGGCGAATGTTTACCTGGCCTCGGCTGAACTGGCCGCGATAGCCTCGCTGCTTGGGCGTCTGCCGACACCGGATGAATATCAAACGTATATGGCTCAGGTTGATAAGACCGCTGAGGATACCTATCGCTATCTGAACTTTGATCAGTTGAGCCAATACACGGAAAAAGCTGACGGCGTGATCTTCCAAACCGCGGTGTAAGCCGCTATATTTCGCACCAGCTAAACAAACGGGGGGCCATTGGCCTCCCGTTTCTATTTTAAAAACCACGTTCGATTGAAATTCTGCCGCTATTTACCGGCTTTGCGAACTTGCGCCAAGTGAGGCTGCTAATAAGGTTTAAACTAATAATATGCCCTTCTTACTTGAGGCCATGGCGGTGCTGGCGTCTCAATAATTTTGGGGGTATTAACATCAGGAGGGCGTGCTATGGACTATGAATTCTTGCGTGATTTAACCGGGCAAGTGCTGGTTAGATTCTCCATGGGGCATGAAGTGATTGGCCACTGGCTCAATGAAGAGATCAAAGGCGATTTGGCAAAACTGGATCAAATCGAAGCTGCTGCCATTGAAGTGAAAGGCAGTGAACGCCAGTGGCAACTGACTGGTCATGAATACACCTTGTGGCTGGATGGCGAAGAGGTGATGGTGCGGGCCAATCAGCTGGATCTCGACGGCGATGAGATGGAGGAGGGGATGAATTACTACGATGAGGAGAGTCTTTGCCTGTGCGGCTTAGAGGATTTTCTCCTGGTCTTGAAGGGTTATCGCGACTTCATCATGTCGAAATAGCCGTGCGGCTGGCAGACCAGCATAGCAGCGAACCGACTACCACCATGGCAACCCCCGGCCAGAATGCGGCCGACGGCAGGGTATTGAGCCACAAGCTGGCAATCAGTATCGATAATAGTGGTGTGAAGTAAGAGAGGGCAGCGACCAGTGTGGCGTTGCCTCTCTTCATGGCGATATCCCAGCACACATAGGCCAGCGCAGTGTTTGCCCCCATCAGCAGCAGCTCAAAAGTGGCACGCTGAGTAAAATGCAACTTGCCGGGTGTCAGCATAAAGAACATCAACCACAAACAGAGCGCGCAGGCGAGTAAAAACAGCGGCAGCGCCCCCGGCCCTCGGCTATACAGCCGCACCAAATTGGAGTAAGCCGCCCAGGTAAATGCGGCGATCAGCGCCAGACTATAGGCCAGTGGGTTACTACTGACATTGGCGCTAACGGTTTTAATATCCAGCCCATCTCCACCACTGACCACCCAGATAACGCCGAATAGCGCCAGGGCGGCCCCCAGCCAGAGCCACCAACGCGCGCGAAGTTTGAGTAGCGGCACCGCCAACAGTAGCGTCAAACTGGGCCACAAATAGTTGATCAGGCCAATCTCCAGTGTCTGCTGACGATCATTGGCCATGCCAATCGCCAGCGCGAACGCCACCATATAGATCACAAACAGCGCACCACAGCCATACAGATACGCGGGATGTTGCCCGCGCAAAGTCGGCTTACCCGCCACCAACCACACCAAAACCCCACTGACAGTGTAAATGGCGGCACCGGCGCCAAATGGCCCCAGTGTTTCAGCTAGCCCGCGCGTCAAAGCGACACTCATGCTCCAAAGTAAAATCGCAATAATGCCATACAGGGTAGGGAGGCGGTTCATGGGCGGGGCAGCTTCCTTGTGCAACGTCAGACGAAAAATAGGATCTTCTTATACATCGTCAATCAGGATGATGGGAATAGCCAGAGATCAATTATTAGCAAGTTATCCCTTTTGCTCTGCTCACTCTAGCGAGTGACCAATATTTTTTGGTGGGATGCTAATGATAATTAGTCGAAATAATAAGCAGTTGAAACAGAAAATCAGCCAAACCACCATAAGATTTTCCCCCTAAATTGCGTAGGTTAATAAGTGAGATGTTCTCTGGCTAACTTGTCGTTTAACTGTCAGATAGCAAGTTTGCTGCTAACCCTGTACCACACCAGGAAGGTAATTTTATGGAAGAATTTGCTTGTCGATCTAGACGTATAGCCAGCTGGCTACTGATTTATCTTACCGCACTAGAGCCGCTTCACCCGGCCATTGCTGCTCAGCAACAAGAGATCCCACCAGTGGTGAATATCCATGCGCCCAATGCGAATGGGATCTCCCATAACCTCTATGACGACTTTAGTATTAACGCCTCTGGTGGGGTATTGAATAACGCCACCGAGGCGGGGCAATCAGTGCTAGCCGGGGAGTTAGCCGCTAATCCCAAATTTAATGGCAACAGTGCGAAATTAATTATCAATGAGGTCGTCAGCAGCAAGCCCTCAAATCTGGCCGGCAAGCTGGAGATCTTTGGTCAAAAAGCTGATCTGCTCATTGCCAATCCTAATGGTTTGACCTGTGATGGCTGCAGTTTTATTAATGCCCGCCACATTATATTAAGCGGTGGTAGCACCTCACTGGATAAGCTATTGGCTGATGTTTACAACAGGGCACAGATAGTTAATATTAATGCGCCTAATGCAAATGGGATCTCCCATAACCGCTATCGCGACTTCAGTATTAACGCCTATGGTGGGGTATTGAATAACGCCACCGAGGCAGGTCAATCAGTGTTGGCAGGTAAGTTGGCGGCCAATCACAAATTTAATGGCAACAGTGCGAAATTAATTATCAATGAGGTCGTCAGCAACGATCCATCAACTCTGGCCGGCAAGCTGGAGATCTTTGGTCAGAAAGCTGATCTGCTCATTGCCAATCCCAATGGTTTGACCTGTGATGGCTGCAGTTTTATTAATGCCAGCGGCGTTACTTTAACCACCGGGACTCCTATTTTTAACTCGCAGGGTGAACTGGAACGGCTGAATGTTGCGGGCGGCGCTATTACCGTGGGTGAGAAAGGATTCAATGGTCAATCCTATGATTATACCCAATTTATTAGCCGTACCCTAACCCTTGAAGGTGAAGCCCACGCCAGTCACCTTGATATAATTTTGGGTGTTAATCAGGTTGACTACCAAAATGGTCATATTCAGTCCGCGCAACCAGGCGAAGCGGCACCGGTACTGGCGCTGGATACCAAAGAGCTTGGCGGCATGTACGCCAACCGTATCCGGTTGGTTGCGACGGAAAAAGGGGCTGATCTCAATGCTAAAAATATCACCAGCCATCAGGGGAATATTTCACTTGATGCAGCCGGTAATATTACTTTCGGCAATGTCACGGCCAAAAAAGATCTCAATGTTATCGGCCAAAATACCACTGTCACAGTGGGCAGTACATTACACAGTGGGCGCGATATTACCTTAGCGAATGCTGAACTTAATAATTTTGGTCAGGTGAAAGCCGATCGTGATATGCGGTTGTTCAGTGATCAGGTGCGTAATACCGGATCATCGGCGAAACTGTATGCTAATAACCAGATGTGGATACAAAAAGATGCTGAAGGGAATAAAAATGCACTAGTTGAAAATAAGTCCGGCAGCATCAAAACCGGTACTGGTGATTTAATTATTCGCACGGATAAACTGGAGAATACTCGCCAGATCTTTAATGCAGATTGGGAGGGATTAACGCCCGATTCGACCAGTGCTAACGTTTATGACAATGAGGATTATCGTTATCACCCAGTCATAAAAACAGTCAACTTGTCTGAAGATCAACTCCCCTATGACTTCCCGAGAAAATGGTTTGGCACGACAGACTTTAGAGTTATTCATAAATTAGCACAATGGAGCTTATATAAAGTTAATACCGAGAAAAGCCTGTATCAAGTCACTGCCGAGGCACCCGCTGCCACCCTCTATTCAGGAGGGAACCTGTATATTAATGCCAGCCAGTTAGCCAATAAAGTAAGCAATATCGGTGCAGACAAAGATATCTTCCTTACTGGAGATAACTTCTTAAATAGCAGCCACAGCAGTTGGATAAAGGATGAGTTTATTGATTATGAGGTGCAAGGAGGCATGCATAATCGAGATAGGGCCATGGAGCATGAATGGTATACCGTATGGACTGAAGCTGAGAAATATCCTGCAGCTATCACTGCTCAGGGGAATGTCGTGCTGGATTTTAATAACCAGATCCATTTAGATGCGGGTTGGCCGAAAAACGAAGAAGACTCTGATATCAGCTTTTGGTTAAAACAACAGACACAACCTATCTTGCACGGTAATAATATCCTGCTACATGGTAATCGCATCATCAGTAATGACCTGATACATGCACGGGGTGATCTCACCTTTATTGCTGAGGATACGATTGATTTAAATAGCAGCACGCTGCGAGGTAGAGATATCTCTCTTACCGCACTTAATGATATTAATGTGATAAACAGTGAGGTTGCCGGGCGAGATATTTTGGTATCTAGTCGACAAGGTCATATTGAGTTCAAGCCGATAGATGATATCCCGCACTATTTTCAACCTGATTACCAGCGGGTCATTAGCCAGATTAATGCCCGCGGTGATTTTACCGCGATTGCCGGTAAAAATATTAATCTAACGGATACCTTACTGCATCCCGCCCGTAATATTAGCCTGTTGGCCAATCAGGATGTCAATATAGTTCACACTGATAGCCTGATAACATTAGCTCTTTTAAGTAAGATTTTTACCCGAGCAGAAAATATAGAGCTGTTTAATAAATTATTCTCTTTGCCCGGCCAGTTAAAAAGTCACGGAAATATGACTTTTAATGCCGGCAATAACCTGTCGCTGCGAGGCGTCACTCTGGATGCGGGGCAAGATGTTAATCTTCATGCTGCCCGCGACATTAATCTGTCACCACGCAATATCCCGTGGATGGCTACATTACTATCAGAGAAACACAAGACAATAGATAGTATATTCTACCCACATGATGATATTTCCTTGGCTTTCTCCGTTTCACATATACCTGAACTGAATGCTCAGATTAATGCCAACGGCAATATCTTAATCAATGCTGGCCGCGATATTTTGGCTCAAGCCAGCACTATCACGGCGGATAAGAATATCACCTTGCTGGCAGGTCAGAATATCCAACTGCCCGCCTTACCTTATCCGGCGGTGACGCCACGTCAGGATCGCCAGATGGTCACCCGCGTACAGGCGGGGGAAAACCTTAGCGCAGCAGCCAATAGCCAGCTCCTTGGCTACGGCGCAGAACTCTTTTCTGGCGGTGACATGACCCTCACGTCGGGCGGCAATATGCGCTTTGAGTCACTGCTCAACGAAGAGCATCATGGCGGCGGCGATAATTTCAGCTATCGAAAGCTCCAGCAACCGACGCAACTGAACAGCGGCGGTGTGCTGACACTGATTTCAAACGGCAGTATTCTGTTTCAGGCCACCCAACTGGCCGCTAAAAGCCTGATGGATATCGCCGCTGAAGGGGGCTACTTATTTGCTCAGGCAATGGAAGAGACCAGCCATGCCGAAGAGCGCTGGACCACCCGCAGATGGTATGGGCGGAAAAAGTCGCACCATAATGTCAGCCACTCCAGCATCAATAAAGTCACAGAATTCACTGCTGGCGGTGATATCAGTCTGTTAAGCCGCGATGACAGCACCTATCAGGCCAGTAAAATCGCGGCGGGGCAGAATGCCAAACTCACCAGCACCCACGGCAAAGTGATTTTCGAGGCGGTTAAAGATAGCGCGTTTGAACAAAAAACCACGCTGGCAAAGGGTTTTTACATCAAGCAGACCGATAGCGGCTATCAGCAGGGCAAGTGGGTGTTGCCGACGATTCATACCGGCGGTGAATTAACGGTCAATGCCGCGCAGGGTATCAGTGCCGATGTGAAGGCAAAAAATAGCCAATCTATTCAGGCGGCGATTAACGCACTGGCAGTGATCCCCGGTAATGAATGGTTAAAAGACCTGCATCTGCGGGATGATGTGCAGTGGCAAAAAGTGATGGATGCCTATCACAGTTGGGATCACCAAAGCGAGCGCCTGAACCCGGTGGTGGCTGCAGTAATAGGCATTGGCGTGGCTGTCGCCACTGCTGGGTCGGGGCTGGTCGCCACCGCCAATAGTGCGGTGGGCGGCGGTGTCGCGGGCGGCGCAGTGACTGGGGGGATCTCCGCACTGGCATCGCAGGCGGCGGTCTCTCTGGTGGATAATCAAGGGGATATCTCGAAAACCTTCAAAGATCTGGGCAGCAAATCCTCAGTAAAATCATTGGTCACCTCAATGGCAATTGGGGGCGCATTGAGTGGATTTGATGTGCTGATGGGCTGGGAGGCTGCCGCCGAGGGGGCGAGTGCTGCCAAATTACCGCGCTTGAGTGACGGCGACTGGAGCAAAGTTGCCCAGCGAGTCGCAGGTCAATCTCTGCTCAGTTCCAGCCTCAATACCGGCATCAACGGGGGTAGTTTTAAAGATAATCTGACCCTCGCGCTCCTCGCCAATCTCGGCGGGCAGTTACATGCCGAAGGGGCCAATTTGATTGGTAATAACGGCGCAGTTTTGGGCGCACCCGGCAAAGCGATCAGCCATGCCATTATGGCCGGGATCGCCGCTGAAATCGGCGGCGGCAGTGCCAAAGGTGCCGCGGCAGGCGCACTGGCAGCTGAGCTGGCCGGAGTGGTGATGGGTGATAATATCATCGGCCCACAGGAGTGGCAGGAGCGGCAAGCGCAACTCAGCCGTATCGCGGGCGCTGTTGCCGGGGCGTTAGTCACCGGAAGAGCAGAGGGAGCCTACAGTGGTGCGAATGCTGCCGAATTGGTCGAGCGGTTTAACCGCCAATTACATCTGGCGGAAGTCAAGGCTGTTAACGAGCTGGCGCAAGGTAACCATGTTAAACAAGAGCGCTTTCTGGCTGCATCCTGTAGACAAGTCAATTGTACTGCACAAGAGTCATTAAATTCTGCTGAGCGAGCACGGGCTGAGACGTTAATGGCGAGGTATCCTGATACGGCAGAAGAAGAGGGTATTTTAACCCGCTATTGGATACAAAAAGAAAAACAACGTTTTGGCCATTACCCTGCTTTTACTGGTGTTGAACAGATACAATTATTTACCTACACTGAGACAGATAAGCTTTCTGATAGTCAGCTTTTCGCCAAAAATCAGTGGGTTGAAAATGCCAGTAATATCACAGGCTGGTCTAAAGGGACAATAGAAGCCCTTGGGTTGTCGATATCTTTGGCGGGAACAGTTAGGGGACAAAAGAGGGGGATAACAAAAGTTGCCCCAAATACTTATGGTATTACTCAGTCGCGTATTAATCTTATGAAGGGAGACAAGCGCGCTGGTTGGGAGCATGTTGTTGAACGTCATTTTTCAGGTAAAACAAATGCCAGCCAATTTAGTATAAGCCAACAAGAACTAAGGACTATCTTGCAAGATAAAAATAGTGTTCAAACACCAATTATCCGTACGATTTCAAGCAATGATAGTCCTAGATATGAAAGAGTTATTGATGTAGGTAAGCCAATTGGTTTTGATAAATTTAGTGGGGGGGCATCAACCTCAATTATGACTGTCTTAACTGATAAGCATGGTAATTTAATCACAGCTACGCCAGGGAGAATTCAATGAGACTTATCGGGTCAAGAACCGAGTTTTTTCGGAGAGAGGAGTTACAGCAATCCGAAATATTTATAAAGAAAAATAAGATTATAGTTAACTTCCTTAATAAAAAATTTTCTCCAGTTAAATCTGCATATCTATTAGCGTATACGCCAGAGCAGGGGGAAGATATTTACCGTATCCTTGTTAATGGATGTATTGTTATAGAGTTTGAAATATCAAAATTTGATTCAAAGATAAGTGATATTGAAGAAATTCCAGTTTCATATTACTCAAAATTGATAAAAAGTAAGTCAGCTAAGTTAGACCTACTCATTGCATTAGATTTAGCTAATAATTAGCAGACCGATAGCGGCTATCAGCAGGGCAAGTGGGTGTTGCCGACGATTCATACCGGCGGTGAATTAACGGTCAATGCCGCGCAGGGTATCAGTGCCGATGTGAAGGCAAAAAATAGCCAATCTATTCAGGCGGCGATTAACGCACTGGCAGTGATCCCCGGTAATGAATGGTTAAAAGACCTGCATCTGCGGGATGATGTGCAGTGGCAAAAAGTGATGGATGCCTATCACAGTTGGGATCACCAAAGCGAGCGCCTGAACCCGGTGGTGGCTGCAGTAATAGGCATTGGCGTGGCTGTCGCCACTGCTGGGTCGGGGCTGGTCGCCACCGCCAATAGTGCGGTGGGCGGCGGTGTCGCGGGCGGCGCAGTGACTGGGGGGATCTCCGCACTGGCATCGCAGGCGGCGGTCTCTCTGGTGGATAATCAAGGGGATATCTCGAAAACCTTCAAAGATCTGGGCAGCAAATCCTCAGTAAAATCATTGGTCACCTCAATGGCAATTGGGGGCGCATTGAGTGGATTTGATGTGCTGATGGGCTGGGAGGCTGCCGCCGAGGGGGCGAGTGCTGCCAAATTACCGCGCTTGAGTGACGGCGACTGGAGCAAAGTTGCCCAGCGAGTCGCAGGTCAATCTCTGCTCAGTTCCAGCCTCAATACCGGCATCAACGGGGGTAGTTTTAAAGATAATCTGACCCTCGCGCTCCTCGCCAATCTCGGCGGGCAGTTACATGCCGAAGGGGCCAATTTGATTGGTAATAACGGCGCAGTTTTGGGCGCACCCGGCAAAGCGATCAGCCATGCCATTATGGCCGGGATCGCCGCTGAAATCGGTGGTGGTAATGCGAAAGGTGCCGCGGCAGGCGCACTGGCCGCGGAGCTGGCCGGAGTGGTGATGGGCGAGAATATCATCGGCCCGCAGCAGTGGCAGGCTAAATCCGAGCGTCAGGCCCAGTTAACCCGCTTCTTCGGTGGCGTGGTTGGGGCGGTCTTTACCGGCAAAGCAGAAGGCGCGTACAGTGGTGCCAATGCCGCCGAAACCACCTTCCGCTACAACTACCTTAGCCACCATCAACAAAAACTGATGGAAGCCGAAATGGCGGCTGCGGCAACACTGGCAGATAAGGGGAGAGTCTTTATTGACTGGGGGTTGACCAGCGCGACCCAGGATGGCGCTTTTGCCGCCGGGATTGTCGCCAGTGTTCCAGAAGGGCTATACGACAGCAGTGTTGAATTACTCGGGGTGCTAAAAGAGCCACGGCAAGCTATAGCAGCACTGAGAGCGCTGATTAGCAGCGATGATGTTATTGGCACGGTGGCGCAGAGTGTCAAGCAAGAGTGGCTGGCGCGGATTAATAGCATGGAGGCGAATTATCAGCGAGCCGGAACCCGTGGCGCCTATGCCTCGGGTGTTGAAGCGGGTAAACTGCTGTTTGAGTTTGGCGGCTACGCTGTGGGTATTGGCGGGTTAGCTAAAGGGGGCGTGCGCTTTGCCAGCGGGCAGATAGAGAAGTTTGCGGGGCCAGGAAAATCACTAGCTGAAATCGATGAAGTTACCCCAGTATGGCGCCCTGACCACAGGCAGTCAGAAGTTGATATAGGGAAAGATTTGGGGGATGGATGGCGTGAGCAAGTCTCTTTCAAAGATGGTCAGGAAGTTGCTTATGGCACTAAAGGCAGTGTTCGTCCAGATTGGTGCTATGGCAATGTTTGCAGTATCGAAGTGAAAAATTATAACATTGCCACAAACAAAAATGGTTTGATTAATAATGTTGTTACGCAAGCAATTGAAAGGAAAAAGAACCTTCCCATAGGGATGAGACAAGAAGTTGTTATTGATATTCGCGGACAAAATGTAACGGAAAATCAAAAAAACATGATCATTCAAGGTATTGTCCAGAAATCTAATAAGATCATCAGTCCAACAGATATAGGGTTTAAAACGAAATGAAGAATGTAGGCTTTCATGGTGGACATACAGTTTATGAGCATGGTCCTGCTGCTGATATGATTGTTTTTTTTCAGTGCATAGCTCTCTACGGAAAGAATATTCAAACTGATTATGATTTTAGCTTATTAACAGACCGTCTTTATCGTCGTTATCTGAGAGAAAGCGAGCTTATTCCCGCCATGGATCTTATGTCTACTGTTGAGTCTTTATTTTGTAAAATTCCAAGTAATACAGCTAACTGGATAATGATGGGAGTCGATTTTGAATTAACTAAACTAGATATTAATCAACCCACATTAAATCTTGTATTTGTAGACTATTTTCATCATTTTTATGAGGCTAAAGAGTCTGCTGAATCATTTTTGGATATATTCAAAATTTATCAACCAGTAAAAATAGTGATTACTGAATTGCCTTGGTTTATAGAAGACAAAAACCGTCCTCTTGAGCAATATGATGCTCTTGGTCCTGATGATCCACCATTTTGGTTGCGCTAATATAGATCCCAGCCAGCGTGCTGGGATTTTTATTATGTGTACTTCTTGCTAGAGAACAGAACTCTTATCCGGTGATGTTATCGCACTGATATCATCGGCCCACAGGAGTGGCAGGAGCGGCAAGCGCAACTCAGCCGTATCGCGGGCGCTGTTGCCGGGGCGTTAGTCACCGGAAGAGCAGAGGGAGCCTACAGTGGTGCGAATGCTGCCGAATTGGTCGAGCGGTTTAACCGCCAATTACATCTGGCGGAAGTCAAGGCTGTTAACGAGCTGGCGCAAGGTAACCATGTTAAACAAGAGCGCTTTCTGGCTGCATCCTGTAGACAAGTCAATTGTACTGCACAAGAGTCATTAAATTCTGCTGAGCGAGCACGGGCTGAGACGTTAATGGCGAGGTATCCTGATACGGCAGAAGAAGAGGGTATTTTAACCCGCTATTGGATACAAAAAGAAAAACAACGTTTTGGCCATTACCCTGCTTTTACTGGTGTTGAACAGATACAATTATTTACCTACACTGAGACAGATAAGCTTTCTGATAGTCAGCTTTTCGCCAAAAATCAGTGGGTTGAAAATGCCAGTAATATCACAGGCTGGTCTAAAGGGACAATAGAAGCCCTTGGGTTGTCGATATCTTTGGCGGGAACAGTTAGGGGTAAGGCTGGGCAAGTAGTTTCAACTTATCCGACAGGAATTAGCTTTAATATCAATCAGAAGGTTCATCTAGCTAAGTTTGACGGGTTTACACAAAAAACAGGCATTAAAGGGGCTCATAATGCAGATGAGTTTTATTCTGCGGTAATCCAAAATGATGTGAAAATTGTGAGTAGTACACCAAGTGGGATCAATGGTATTACTCAAGTTAAATACCAAATACCTGCATATGATCGGGCTGGAAATATAATTGGATATAAATCGACTGAATACCCTAAGACAATTTATGACCCAAAAATTTTCTCTGATCAAAAAATACTAGAGCTTGGTCAACAAGCATCAAGCCATGGATATAAAGATGCTATATCTAAAGGGTTAAGGCAGTATGACAGTACTGCTGGCGGCGTTACTTTTAGAATATATATAGATCGAGAAACGGGTACTGTTCGAAATTTTCATCCCAAATAAAATGGAGGCGTTAATGAAAGAACTCTTTGGGCAACCATATAACGAATCAGAACCATATTGGGTTATAAAAGGTTATTTTGACAGGATGTATAATGATGATACTTTTTTGGATGCAGTAAGTAGCATGGTGAAGAGAGTTGGCTTTAGCTGTGATGGTGCCTACTGTAATTTCCCCAATATGGATAGCTATTATGAGGAAGAACACTTTGATGGTGTTGAGTTTGCTTATGGCTATCCACCGGAAGAAGACGATACAGTTATTGTAAGTGAAGACGTCTGTTTCGAATATGTCAGATTAGCCTGTGAAAAGTATCTTCAACTCCATCCGGAAGATATAAATAAAGTCAATACGTTACTTGCTCAACTCTCTTAATCAAACATCCCGGCTAAAAACCGGGATTTTGAAGCTTGGCATTATCAACAGTCAAATCCCAACATTTCAGTTTACCCATCGGATTCATTGCTGGTAGCGCATTAGGGGGATTTATCCAATAAGTTCAAAGAGTTGGGGAGTCAGTCATCAGTTAAATCACTGGTCACCTCAATGGCGATTGGCGGGGCGCTGAGTGGATTTGATGGGCTGATGGGGTGGGAAAAAGCTGCCGACGGTGTCAATGCCGCCAAATTACCGCGTCTGAGCCAGGGTGACTGGAGCAAGGTCGCCCAGCGGGTGGCCGGTCAGTCGATTATCAGTTCCAGCCTGAACACCGCCATTAATGGTGGCAGCTTTAAAGATAATCTGGCCACGGCATTACTAACCAGTGTGGGGTCTCAGTTGCATGCTGAGGGCGCTAATTTAATCGGCAATAATGGCGAATTATCAGCGGGCCGGAACCCGTGGCGCCTATGCCTCGGGTGTTGAAGCGGGTAAACTGCTGTTTGAGTTTGGCGGCTACGCTGTGGGTATTGGCGGGTTAGCGAAAAGCGGTGTACGCGTTGCCAGCAGGCAGATAGAGAAGTTTGCGGGGCCAGGAAAATCACTAGCTGAAATCGATGAAGTTATCCCAGTATGGCGGCCTGACCACAGGCAGTCAGAAGTTGATATAGGGAAAGATTTGGGGGATGGATGGCGTGAGCAAGTCTCTTTCAAAGATGGTCAGGAAGTTCCTTATGGCACTAAAGGCAGTGTTCGTCCAGATTGGTGCTATGGCAATGTTTGCAGTATCGAAGTGAAAAATTATAACATTGCCACAAACAAAAATGGTTTGATTAATAATGTTGTTACGCAAGCAATTGAAAGGAAAAAGAACCTTCCCTCAGGGATGAGACAAGAAGTTGTTATTGATGTTAGGGGACAAGTTGTGACCGCTAAACAACAAGCTGAAATCAGACGAGGTATCGTTGAAAAATCAAACGGTGCAATATCCATTTCATCGGTAAGGTTTAAGGCAGAATGAGACACATAGGATTTAGCGGAGGAGCTCTTACAGTCGAGCTAGGTACAGTTAATGATGTTGCATTGTTTTTTGAGTGTTTGAAATTTTTTACTGAGTGGAAATATCCAAAACAAAACTGGCACCTTTTAACCGATAGATTTTACAAGCGTTATCTAAGGAAGGGAGAAGTATTGGCTGCCAAGGATCAGATGATGCAAGTAAGGCAGCTATTCGCAGAACTGCCAAGCTCATTTGTTGAAGGGGGTAAGATTAATCAAGTGGATAATGAAAGCAGTAAGCTAAATCCTGAACTGTTGACACTTGCTGATGTTTTTTCACATTACTTTAGTGCATTCTTCGAATGTATTGAGTCTGCAGAAGTTATGTTCGAAGAATTTAAATCCTATCCTGGCTATCAATATGAGCCATTAAAAGTAGTGATTACAGACATGCCCTTATATTTAGATGATCAACATCGGTCATTAGATAAATATGATGCTCTTGGTCCTGATGATCCACCATTTTGGTTGCGCTAATATAGATCCCAGCCAGCGTGCTGGGATTTTTATTATGTGTACTTCTTGCTAGAGAACAGAACTCTTATCCGGTGATGTTATCGCACTGATATCATCATATTCTCGCAGCAGTGGCAGGTTAAATCCGAGCATCAGGCCAACTAACGATCACGTAATCTTGCCGATCAGTTAACTGATCGGCAATGCGGCTAAGAACCGGATTTTAAAGTCTGATATTACCCGCAACTTATTACACTTCTGGCATGTTGCGGCCATAGTAGATTTCCTGCATTTCTTTGTATAACAGGCGGGTAATACGTTCTCGCTCTTCCGCACTCAGCTCTTCTGGCTTGGCATTAAACAGGTAATGCTTCAAATCGAAATCTTTCAGCATCATCTTGGTATGGAAGATATTTTCCTGATAAACATTCACATCCATCATGTGATAAAGCGACTTCATATCATCTGACATAAAGTTCTGAATCGAGTTAATTTTATGATCAATAAAGTGTTTAACCCCGTTGATATCACGGGTAAATCCGCGCACCCGATAATCCATGGTGACGATGTCGGACTCCAACTGATGGATCAGGTAATTCAGGGCTTTTAGCGGTGAAATTACCCCGCAGGTCGAGACTTCGATATCGGCACGGAAAGTGCATAGCCCCGCTTCAGGGTGACTTTCTGGGTAGGTATGGACGCAGATATGGCTCTTGTCCAAATGCGCAACCACCGCATTTGGCAGCGGGCCGGGGTGCTCTGAGGTATCGACATCACGAGGATCGACCGGCTCTTCGCTGACTAAAATGGTGACACTGGCACCCTGCGGATCGTAATCCTGACGCGCAATATTCAATATATTGGCACCAATGATTGAGCAGGTTTCACTCAAGATCTCGGTCAGGCGGTTGGCGTTGTACTGTTCGTCAATGTAGGCGATATAGCCGTCGCGGTCGTCTGCGGTTTTGGCATAACAAATATCGTAAATACAAAAACTCAGGCTTTTCGTCAGGTTGTTGAAGCCATGTAGTTTAAGCTTGGACAATTTGGTTCCGCTCCTTATGGATTATCAACACGGGCCGTTAAGGCATTCAACAGATATTGTGGCAGTGCGAAGCTGCCGACATGAATGGCTGGGTTATAGTAACGGCAAGTTAGGCCCGCATCGGCAAAACGTTGTTGCAGTGTGGCCTGATCTAACTGACGCAGCGAGGGATTTTGAGTCGCCCAAGCGAACGTCATAATGCCACCGTAATAGGTTGGAATGGCGGCCTGATAAAAACTGACATCGCTAAAATAGTGGCTAAGCTTATTGTGGCTGTCGACCGCTTCATCTTGTTGCAGGAAGCAAACGCCGTTTTGCGCGACAAAAATACCACCGTCGTTCAGGCTACCGGCGCACCCTTGGTAGAAAGCAGAGGTGAACAGGCTTTCTCCTGGGCCGATGGGGTCGGTGCAGTCAGAGATGATGACATCAAATTTTTCCGTGGTTTGATTGACGAAGTTAACACCATCATCAATCACCAATGTGAAGCGGGGATCATCATAGGCACCAGCACTGTGATTCGGTAGATATTGGCGGCAGAACGCCACCACACCCGCGTCAATTTCGACCATGGTAATTTGGTCGATATTTTTATGGCGGCTGACTTCACGCAGCATTGCACCGTCACCACCACCGATGATCAGCACGCTCTTCGCCTGACCGTGGGCCAGTATAGGGACGTGAGTCATCATTTCGTGATAGATAAATTCATCACGCTCGGTGGTTTGCACCACGCCATCTAAGGCCATGACCCGACCCAGCACGGGGTTCTCAAAAATCACCAGATCCTGATGCTCGGTTTTTTCGCGGTACAGGACATTCTCTACTGAAAAGTACTGGCCGAAGTTGGCATGTAATGTTTCATACCATAGTTCTTTCTGTGACATGTTCGGGGCTTCTCCTTCGCAGTAACAGCCATGAAAAATGGGGGGCAACATCATAGCCAACTCTGCCTGAGGTTGCACGGCGGAATTCCAGACTGAAAGGATAAAGGTGGGATCGCTAGTTAGCGTAGGCCAATAAACTTAAAGAGTCACGGGCCAGAGACTTACATTTGGTTGGAATGGGGATGGCAATACCACGTAGGTCTCGATAGCTATCTTCACCTAACGCTTTCATATTAAAACTATTGTAGTTACGCAGGTCCCAGCGATTTTGTTGGGCAAAATAGACGATTGCCCGCTTGATTTCATTATTGGGTAAATCGTTGTACCCACAATCATTTTTTAGATAGACGAATACCGCAGTCAGATCCGCGAGATCTTCTGCTTCAGATTCACTTAATGCAGAGCTGGCAGATGAGAATCCGCACAGAGTAAGCAGCAGCATAACTAACGTTGTTCTTTTCATAGCGGAAACAGGCTTGTTCATTGTTAACAGACGTTATCACACTGTGATGCCACAATGTAAACAATATTACATTGGGGATGATTCACAGAGTGATTGATTGCACCTTGACCTTCCTGTTAGGGGAGGGTTTATGCTCGCGCATAATGCTGTTTTTTTGCCACTTAGGCACTCACCCGCGATAACTGCTGACTTTTCATCAGTATTTATCGGCTATCACGAATGGAGACGACCATGCATCGCCGTGATTTTATCAAATTAACGGCAGCTCTTGGAGCCGCCACTTCACTGCCTTTATGGAGCCGCGCGGCCTGGGCCGCAGATTTTTCACCACTGCCTATCCCGCCACTGCTCCAGCCGGACGCCACTGGCAACATTAATCTGAATATTCAGACCGGCACTATGGCTTGGCTGCCATCTGCTGCTACCCAAACTTGGGGCTACAATGGCAATTTACTGGGGCCAGCCATTCGTTTATCACGGGGCAAGCCGGTCACCATCAATGTCACCAACTCCCTACCGGAGGCGACGACGGTGCATTGGCACGGTCTGGAGATCCCCGGCGAAATGGATGGTGGCCCGCAGGCGCTGATTCAGCCCGGTGCAAAACGTCAGATCACATTTACCGTCGAACAACCGGCGGCTACCTGCTGGTTCCACCCTCATACCCATGGTAAAACCGGCCATCAGGTGGCGATGGGGTTAGGCGGTTTGGTACTGATTGATGATAGTGATAGTGAAAAACTGCCACTGCCGAAACAGTGGGGTGTTGATGATATTCCGGTGATTTTGCAGGATAAATTACTGGGAAAAGATGGCCAGATTGACTATCAGCTGGATGTCATGACCGCCGCTGTTGGCTGGTTTGGTGACCGCATGTTCACCAATGGCGCACATTATCCGCAACAAATTACCCCGCGCGGTTGGGTGCGATTAAGGCTACTCAATGGTTGCAACGCCCGCTCACTAAATCTGGCACTGAGTGATGGCCGCCCCATGTATGTCATTGGCAGTGATGGCGGGCTACTGGCGGAGCCGGTGGCGGTAAAAGAGTTGCCAATTCTTATGGGGGAGCGTTTCGAAGTGTTGGTGGATACCTCGGATGGCAAGGCCTTTGATCTGGTCACCCTACCGGTGAAACAGATGGGCATGACGTTAGCGCCCTTTGATAAGCCGCTGCCGGTATTACGTATTCAGCCTTCACTGACGGCAGGGAGCAAGGTGCTGCCGGATTCGCTGGTGGTGGTGCCTGCGCTCGCCGATGTTAGCGGTTTGCAGGAGCGTTGGTTCCAACTGATGATGGACCCTAAACTGGATATGCTGGGTATGCAGGCGCTGATGAGCCGCTATGGTATGCAGGCGATGGCTGGTATGAGCATGGATCACGGCACTATGATGGATAATGGCAACATGGCGGGTATGGATCACGGGAATATGAAAGGCATGGATCATGGCGCGATGAAAGCCGCCCCCGCCTTTGATTTCAGTCATGCCAATATGATTAACGGCAAAACATTCTCAATGAGTGAAGCGGCGTTTGATGCCAAACAGAGCAAATACGAGAAGTGGACGATTTCCGGTGAAGGCGACATGATGCTGCATCCATTCCATGTCCATGGCACGCAGTTCCGTATTTTGACAGAAAATGGTAAGCCGCCAGCAGAGCATCGCCGTGGCTGGAAAGATACTGTGAGGGTGGAAGGGGCGCGCAGTGAAATTTTAGTGCGCTTTAATCATCTGGCACCAGCCAGTATGCCTTATATGGCGCATTGCCACCTGCTGGAACATGAGGACACCGGCATGATGATGGGCTTTACTGTCAGTGCTTGAGTTAATCCCCGGTAAGGTTGCCGGGGATGCTCCGTTTGTCGGTGGGTCAGCCCGTCGCAACCTGACACGGGCTATGGTAAACTCAGCGGCTTTCTTCCGGCATCCAACGTAAAAAAGCGACGTTAATACCTATGAAACACACCGTAGAAGTCATGATTTCCGAACAGGAAGTAAAAACCCGAATTGCCGAGTTAGGCCGCCAAATCTCTGAACACTATCGCGATAGCGGCAGTGAAATGGTGTTGGTTGGGTTACTCCGTGGTTCATTTATGTTTATGGCTGATTTATGTCGTGCCATAGATGTTTCTCATGAAGTCGATTTTATGACGGCCTCAAGCTATGGCAACGGCATGAGCACCACCCGCGATGTGAAAATCCTGAAAGATCTGGATGAAGATATCCGTGGCAAAGATGTGCTGATTGTTGAAGATATCATCGACTCCGGTAACACGTTGAGTAAAGTCCGTGAGATTCTGCAACTGCGCGGCCCGAAATCATTGGCTATCTGCACCTTGTTGGACAAACCAGAGCGCCGCGAAGTACAAGTTCCGGTTGAGTGGGTTGGTTTCGCCATCCCCGATGAGTTTGTGGTGGGTTATGGTATCGATTATGCGCAAAGATACCGACATTTGCCGTATGTGGGTAAAGTGGTGATGTTGGACGAGTAATCGGCTACTGCGAATTTAGGCAACAAATCTAGCGGAATTTATTGATGGGAGAGGGCGCGTATAAACGTACCCTCCCATAGACTAATTAGTCTTCTTTGTTATTTTGCTGTAACAACTCGGCCATGGCTTTACGGTACACCATTTCAAGGCTGCCCAGACTGGTGGCGGACACTTCTAAATCACGTAGCAAGCCATCTTCAATACCATATACCCAGCCGTGGATCATGGCTTTCTGCCCGCGCTTCCACGCCGAGCGAACAATGGTAGAATGACCCAGGTTGTACACCTGCTCTACCACATTGATTTGGCACAACACATTGCTGCGCTCCTCTTGCGGCAGTTCACCTAGCAGCGAGCTGTGCTTATACCAAAGGTCGCGGATGTGCAGTAACCAGTTGTCAATCAGCCCCATCTCCTCGCCTTTGATGGCGGCTTCAACACCACCACAGCCAAGGTGACCACAAATAATGATATGTTCTACTTGCAGAACATCGATGGCGTATTGAACCACGGACAGACAGTTCAAATCGGTATGGATAACCAGATTGGCAACGTTACGGTGAACAAATAATTCGCCGGATTTCAAGCCGGTAAGCTGCTCGGCTGGGACGCGACTATCGGAACAGCCAATCCACAGGAAACGGGGTTTCTGGGCTTGCGCCAGGTGCTCAAAAAAATCAGGATTGTCTTTACTGATGGTGTTTGACCATGTCCGATTATTCGCGATGAGCTTTTCTATTTCTTTCATGAATGTAAATAGCCTGTAATGAACGGATTGCGATAGGATAATATACGGCAAGGATTAGGATTTTGAAATCGGAACTGTGGTTCCTGTGATTGCGCAATTTTATCTGCGTAACATCTTCTCGGTGTCTGTTTGGTTCCCCTCTGCCAGCTGTGATCCGCCTCGACGAAGGTGGGTTAAGCAAGCCATTATGTGCTGCGACGCCGAGATACCCATTGAATAAGGTTCTTTTTTACTTATGACATATGCACTGGAAATAACGCAACTGACCAAAACCTATGCAGGTGGCGTTCAGGCACTGCGTGGCATTGATCTGCGCGTAGAGGCAGGCGATTTTTATGCTCTTCTTGGGCCTAATGGTGCAGGTAAATCCACCACCATCGGCATTATCAGTTCATTGGTGAACAAAACATCGGGCAAGGTGACGGTCTTTGGCTACGACATCGATCAAGATATCGTGAATGCCAAACGTCAGCTCGGGTTAGTGCCGCAGGAATTTAACTTCAATCCCTTTGAAACGGTATTGCAGATTGTGGTAACCCAAGCGGGATATTACGGTGTGACACGGCGCGAAGCCCTGCAACGTGCTGAAAAATATCTTAGCCAGTTGGATCTTTGGGGCAAACGTAATGAGCGTGCTATTCGTCTGTCGGGCGGGATGAAGCGCCGTTTGATGATTGCTCGCGCCTTGATGCACGAACCTAAATTGCTGATCCTTGATGAACCTACCGCAGGGGTGGATATTGAGCTACGCCGCTCTATGTGGGGCTTCCTGAAAGAGCTGAATGCACAGGGGACAACCATCATTCTGACCACCCACTATCTGGAAGAAGCTGAGATGCTATGCCGCAATATCGGCATTATCCAGAATGGTGAGCTGGTGGAAAATACCACGATGAAACAGTTGCTTGGTAAACTTGAATCCGAAACCTTTATTTTTGATCTGGCGATTAAGAGCCCACTTCCTAAGCTGGAAGGCTATAGCTATCGTCTGACGGATACCTCAACGCTGGAAGTCGATGTTAAACGTGAGCAGGGGCTGAATGGTCTATTCAGCCAACTAAACGCACAGGGAATTCAGGTACAAAGTATGCGCAACAAGGCTAACCGTCTGGAAGAGCTATTTGTCACCTTGGTTAATGGCAACGGGGGAGAGAAAGCATGACCCGCCTGTATTGGGTAGCATTACAGAGTATTTGGATCAAAGAGATCACGCGTTTTGCCCGTATCTGGATCCAAACATTGGTGCCACCGGTGATTACCATGTCGCTCTATTTCGTTATTTTCGGCAATCTGATTGGTTCCCGAATTGGTGATATGGGCGGTTTTGATTATATGCAGTTTATCGTGCCCGGCTTGATCATGATGGCGGTGATCACGAACTCCTATGCCAACGTGGCGGCCTCCTTTTTTGGCGCAAAATTTCAGCGTAGCATTGAAGAGCTGCTGGTGGCGCCAGTGCCAACCCATATCGTGATTATCGGTTATGTCGGTGGCGGGGTGGCACGTGGGATCTGTGTCGGTATTCTGGTCACGATAATCTCACTGTTCTTTGTGCCACTGCATGTCCACTCCTGGTCAATGATTGCGCTGACATTAATGCTGACGGCGATAGTCTTTTCTCTCGGTGGATTGTTGAATGCGGTATTTGCCAAAACATTTGACGATATCAGTTTGGTGCCCACTTTTGTGTTGACGCCATTGACCTACCTAGGGGGGGTATTTTACTCGCTATCCCTCTTGCCGCCTTTCTGGCTAGCGGTATCGAAGCTTAACCCTATCGTATATATGATCAGTGGTTTTCGTTATGGATTCCTCGGCATTACCGATGTGCCGCTGGTGTTTACCATTGGTGTGCTGGTGGTGTTTATTGCGATATTTTATGCTTGGGCTTGGTATCTGATTGAGCGTGGTCGCGGCCTGCGCACCTAATCACCTTCGGCCTTGGCCTTGGCGTTGCAGCAGTGTTGGCTACCTTCACTTGCTGTAACGCCAATATAGTTTTGGTGTGGCTCGTAAATAAATAGTGAGTTAATTGTTGTTAATGCTGGAATTTAATCGTAATAAATAATGTCCCCGTCTAATATCGCCTTTCTCAACTCTAAGTGTCTCGTGCTATGCTGGCGCACCAGATTTTCCCCTTTTCAATTCAGCGCCGAATGCGCATAAGTAGAACGATAATGTGGTATAAAAACAGAATAGCTATTGGGATGCTACTCGGTGTTGTCATGTCGGTAATGATACCGGCGACCCATGCAGATCTCTTGCCTGATGAATCGGTACTTGTACCTAAATATATGGTTGCGCAGCGTGATAGCGAAATATATTCGCTGGTCGGCGAGCGCGTCATTCCCGTCGGTGAGATAAAAGAAGACCAACTTATTCAGGTTTCGCCTGCGGCGGCAGAGTACTACGAATTTAAATTTGGTAACGGCATTGGCTTTATTGATAAAGGCGATTTACGCGATATCAATAAGGCACGAAAAACCAACGATATTCTGGGTGATTTGAATAAACCGCTGCCGAATCAAAATATTCTGATCAAGCGGGAAACGGCGGTTTATCTCGCGGCAAATGTCGACAGTGAGCAATTTGCGACCCTGGTAGATAACCTGCGCTACCCGATTGTGGGTAAGCTGAAAGATCGTTTAGGTAATACCTGGTATCAGGTCAATATTGGCGATCGCTTGGGATATGTCAGCAGTGTCGATGCTGAAATAGATAACGGCATTCCGATTCTGACCTATCACCACATGTTGAAAAATGAAGAAAATAAACGTTTTCTGAATACCTCAACCACCACCTCTGATGCGGCTTTCAGCAACCAGATGACCTATCTCAAGCAGACTGGTTACGACACCATTTCGCTCTATCAGCTTGAAGGTTATATTAATAACAAGATTAACCTACCGGCAAAAGTCGTGGTGCTGACATTTGACGATGGTCTTAAATCAGTTCATCGCTATGCTTATCCGATTTTGAAAGAGAATGGTTTCCGTGCCACGGCGTTTATTATTTCATCGCGCATTAAACGCCACCCGCAGAAATGGAATCCTGACTCATTACAGTTTATGAGTATTGCTGAACTAAAAGAGATTCAGGATGTATTTGATATTCAGTCTCATACGCATTTTTTACATCGAACTGATAATAAGCGTAACCCCATTTTATTGAGTCGTTCTTATCACAATATTGTTTTTGATTTTGAACACTCACGCCGGGCGCTATCTCAGTTTAATCCCCATGTGATTTTTCTGTCATACCCCTTTGGCGGGTTTAACCAAACCGCCATTGATGCGGCAAAAAATGCAGGTTTCCATTTAGCGGTCACCACCATGCAGGGCAAGGTAAAACCGGGCGATAATCCATTTACCCTAAAGCGGCTCTATATTTTGCGCACTGATTCAATCCCGACCATGGCAGAGCGCATTGCCAATGAACCCGGTCAGGTTGCCCCTGCCCCTGCGGTGATGGAGTCTGATTAGCGGCTTGTTAGTATGATGGTGATATGAAAAATGGCGCTCTAACGAGGCGCCATTTTTTATCTTATAAAGTCAGTCATTCGGCTGGTGAGCGAAGGGGGTTTAGGCGACCTGAACCGGCACGGCCTTAGCTTTGCGCTGCAACTGATTCTCACCTTCAAAATAGGCCACTTTCGGGTGGTGCAGGCGGGCATCAGCATCAGACATCTGCACATAAGAGCAGATAATCAGTTTATCACCGACACAGGCGCAGCGCGCAGCAGCACCATTCACGGAGATAATCCGTGAACCGCGCTCGGCGGCGATCGCATAAGTAGAGAAACGCTGACCATTATCAACGTTATAAATATCAATGGCTTCATATTCCAGAATACCTGCGGCTTCCAGAAAATCCTGATCAATAGCGCAGGAACCTTCATAGTGCAAATCAGCTTGAGTGACTTTGACCCGATGCAGTTTGCCTTGCAACATAGTACGTATCATAACTCTTACCTTTGATCCCGATTAAGCCTGGTACCAGATTCCATCATCAACTGATCCCGAGAGAAGCGCTCAGTTTTGCTGATTTTATATCACTTGTCTATGACGATGCGGTGAAATCAGCGCTCTACCAATATTTACCGCGCTAACCAATCCTCACCGCACTAACAAATATTCACCACATATAGTTAATCGCGTAAATCAACCTGCTGATTATCGATCAGCCGTGCTTTGCCTAGCCAGGCTGCCATCAGAATTACCGCGTGTTTGCTCTCTACGGTCAGTGGTTGTAAGGTGTTGGCATCGCGGATAAATAGCTCATCCGGCGTAAAACCGGCGCTGCGTAACTGCTCCGCGGCGTCAAACAGCAAATCATCAATCTGCCGTTCACCTGCGCTCAGCTTCTTGGCCAGCGCCTGCATTATCTTATTGAGCTGCGGCGCAATTTTGCGCTCTTCAGCCGTCAAATATCCATTGCGGGAGCTTAGTGCCAGGCCATCTTTAGCGCGAACAATCGGGACGCCAACAATATTGATGTCATAGCCCATATCCGCCACCATTTTGCGGATCAGCGCTAACTGCTGATAATCTTTTTCGCCAAAACAGGCCACATCTGGCTGCACCAAATTGAACAATTTGCTCACGATGGTTGATACACCACGGAAATGACCGGGGCGGCTGGCCCCTTCCAAAATAGTCGACAGCGCCGGAACCTCAACATAGGTCTGGCTTTCCAGCCCTGCGGGATAAATATCATCGGCTGCGGGGGCGAATACCAAATCAACGCCGTGGCGGGTCAACTTCTCGCAATCTTCCTGCAAGGTGCGCGGGTAGTGGGCCAAATCATCGGGGCGCTCAAATTGCAGCGGATTGACAAAAATAGTCACTACCACCACATCAGCGCGGGTTTTGGCATCTTCCACCAAGGTCATATGCCCTTGGTGCAGGTTGCCCATGGTGGGCACCAGTGCCACGCGCTTGCCCTCTTGACGCCAGCGGCGGATCTGCTGGCGCAGCAGTGGTAGGGTTTCGATTATCAGCATTATTTCCTCCGGTATACCCGTCATCTTTCAAGTTGCAGGTGTGTTGTCTGCACTCGTTCACCCGAATCACATTACTAATGTAAGCTCATCGGGATTCTCTTGCTTGCCGCCTTCCTGCATCTCGAAATCTATTCGGGTATAAATAGGGTGTAATAGCAATATTTAAGCAGTAAAAGTTTATTGGAATGTGTGCTCTTCAGCAGGGTAGAGAGCACTTTCAACTTCTTGAATATACAGCTTAATGGCGGCGCGAATGTCACCTGCGCTTTGTGCTAAGAAGTTTTTGCTGAATTTTGGGGTATGGCCGCCAGTAATGCCCAGTGCATCATGCATAACCAGAATCTGACCGTCGGTGACATTCCCCGCACCAATACCAATCACCGGAATAGTTAGCCCCTCGGTCACCCGCTGCGCCAACTCTACTGGCACACACTCCAATACCAATAATTGCGCACCGGCATCTTCAAGGGCCAATGCATCTTTAATTAGCTGATTTGCCGCGACCTCTTCTCGCCCTTGCACTTTGTAACCACCAAAAATATTGACTGATTGCGGCGTTAGCCCCAAGTGCCCACAAACCGGAACTGCGCGCTCTGCCAACATGCGAACGGTATCGCATAACCAGCTACCGCCTTCCAGTTTGACCATATTGGCCCCAGCGCGCATCAGCTCTGCGGCGTTAGTGAACGTTTGCTCCGGTGTGGCATAACTCATAAACGGCATATCAGCCAATAACAGGCAATGAGGCGCACCACGGCGCACGGCACGGGTATGGTAGGCCACATCCGCGACGGTAACGGGCAGAGTTGAATCGAACCCTTGTAACGTCATACCGAGCGAATCACCCACCAGCAGCACCTCAATACCTTGCTCGGCGAATAACTGGGCAAAACTGGCATCATAGGCAGTCAGTGTGGCGAACTTACGCTTATCTTGTTTCCATTGGCGTAACTGGCTTATGGTGGTGGCTTTCATCGCGCTTTCTCCTGAAATAGGGGGTTAAAATGGAAAGGAGATATCAGATAGGAATATGACTTGTGGCCGATTATCACGGTTTAGCGCAGGTCACCAAGGGACCAGACCATTTTTATCCACCAATGTCAGGCGCGCTGATAAGGCTTCGCCATCGGGGAAAATCAGCTCAGGCGCGATATCGGCCAGCGGGTAGAGCATAAATTCACGCTCTTTCAGCCCATAGTGCGGCACCGTCAGGCGATCAGTTTTTATCACTTGATCGCCATACAGCATAATATCCAGATCCAGAGTTCGTGGCCCCCAGCGCTGCTCTTTCCTCACCCGCCCCTGATTGCGCTCAATGGCTTGGGTGTGATCCAGCAGTTGCTCCGGTGGTAGCGAGGTATCCAGTGCCACCACGGCATTGAGGAAATCCGGTTGATCCTGTGGGCCTAAGGGCTTGGTACGATAAAAAGGTGAACAGGCCACTAACCGGGTGCGCGGCAGATGCTCTAGCGCTTCCAGTGCGGTTTTAACCTGCTGTAGTGGCATGGCCTGATTACTTCCCAGCGCGATATAGACCCGGATCATGGTGCGAATTATGCCCCTTCTTTGCGTGGTAAAGGTTTCCGTGGGCGGCGAGGACGAGAGCGACGCGGTGCCGGATCAGCCCCTAGCGTATTCAGCATATTTTTCTGCTGTAGCGGCGTCGCCTCCTGGAATTCACTCCACCACTGGGTCAAACGCTGTAACTCATGGTTGTTTTCCACTTCCGCACGTAGCGCCAGTAGATCGTAAGCGGCGCGGAATTTCGGATGCTCCATCAACTTGTGCGCACGTTTACCCTGACGGCGCGACAGACGCAATTGCAGCAACCAGATATCCCGCACCAACGAGGTAATGCGCTTTGGAATTGCCAGCGAACGGCACTCTTCATCCAACACGTCGTTCATTGCTAGCGCGAAAGCGTCGTAATAGGCCAGCCCGCTCTCTTGCGTCAGTTTTTGCGCATGTTCGATCAGCGGATACCAAAGCATAGCTGCAAATAAGAACGCGGGGTTGACCCGTTGGTCATTATGTAGACGATGATCAGTATTTTTCAGCACCTGAACCAGAATGCGCTCCATCGGCGAGTCATGCTGTTCAGTAAAGTTACGGGCAATCAGCGGGAATAGTGGCTGGAACAGCTGGTATTCACACAGTTTTAAGTAGGTTTTATAGCCATAACCCGATTGCAGCAGTTTGAGTGACTCTTCAAACAGACGGGCAGGGGGGATCTCGCGCAGCAATGACGCCAGACGCGGGATCGGCTCTGCGGTTTCCGGGCTAATCGTCATATCCAGTTTCGCGGCAAAACGTACCGCGCGTAGCATCCGCACCGGGTCTTCACGGTAGCGGGTTTCAGGATCACCAATCAGACGGATAATGCCCTCTTTCAGATCACGTAAGCCGCCGGTGTAATCACGTAGCGCAAAATCTGAAATGCCGTAATAGAGGCTGTTAATGGTGAAGTCGCGGCGTTGGGCGTCATCTTCGATGGTGCCGAAAATGTTGTCACGCAGCAGCATGCCATTTAGCGCCTGCTGGGAAGAGTTTTTGTCACTATCTTCCGCTTGCTGTTGTTCGTGGTGACCACGGAACGTGGCGACTTCAATGATTTCCGGGCCAAACATCACGTGGGCCAGACGGAAGCGGCGACCCACCAGACGGCAGTTCCGGAATAATTTCCGCACCTGCTCAGGGGTTGCGCTAGTGGTGATATCAAAATCTTTTGGTTTTTTGCCCAGCAGTAAGTCGCGAACACCGCCGCCGACCAAATAGGCTTCATAGCCTGATTTATTCAGGCGATAGAGCACCTTCAGCGCATTATCGCTGATCTCCCTACGGGAAATATTGTGCTGATCTCGCGGAATAATCGTCATCGGACTCTGTTCCGAAGCAGGCACCGCATGATTCTTGCGGCCAGTATTTGTTCTGGCAGGCCTTTTCTCTTTGCGGGCCACGTTATCTTCACCGGGCACTTTATCTTTACGGGTACTGCTATCACGGGCCGTATCGTCACGGACAGCTTTGCTATCGCGAGCTGATTTATCATCGCGAATCAGTACCTTACGGCAGAAATTGGCTACTCGGGTAAAAATGGTACACCTCGATAGTGGCTAATAAATAACAGAACTACAGAAAAACAGCGGCTAATCATAGCTCACCGTGCTTCCTTTGAGAATGCCGTTGTGTTTTCAGTGGCAGTTATCGCCTCCTGAAGCGGCGTTGTTGGCCCCTGAAGCAGGAATGGCTGCCAACGTCCAGTTTTCGACTGCAAAACGTAATAATAACGGTAAATCAAGATCTTGCCAGCATTCGGGCAGTGGCTGACGCAAAAACTTCAGTGCATCGACCAAAACTGGGCGCGGATCACCGTCCGGCAGTGGTGGTGCATGGTTTTGTTTGGATAACTTATTACCCTCATGATTCAGCGCCAGTGGCAGGTGCAAATAGCCGGGAACCGGTTGCTGTAACTGTTGGTAGAGAGCTATCTGGCGCACGGTTGGTTCAATCAAATCTGCCCCGCGCACCACTTCGGTTACCCCCTGAAATGCATCATCAACCACCACTGCCAGATTATAGGCGAACAGGCCATCTCGGCGGCGAATAATAAAATCTTCTTTCGCCAGCGCTGGTTCAGCATGCAACTCACCGAGTAATTTATCATAAAAGGCATAAACCGGCTGAGTCTGTCGCAAACGGATGGCCGCGCCTTTGGCTGGCAAATGACGTTCACGGCAATAGCCGTCATAGAAGCCGCCGATTTGTTGAATTCTGCTGCGAGTGCAGGTGCAGTAGTAGCTCAGCCCTTGTTGCTCTAACCACGCTAAGGTGGCGCGGTAGGCTTCATGGCGCTGTGATTGGTAGATGACGGAGCCATCCCAATGGAGGCCATAGTGGTCCAATGTGGCCAAAATACGCGCGGCAGCACCAGGGATTTCACGGGGGGGATCAATATCTTCAATGCGAACCAGCCAATTCCCACCTTGAGCGCGAGCTTGCAGGTAACTGCCGAGTGCGGCAATGAGTGAACCGAAATGTAAATCGCCGGATGGAGAGGGCGCAAAACGGCCAACATACTGATTCTGCTTATGATCGGATTGCTGAGAATCAGACGGCTGAATATGGGTATCTTCGGACATAAAAAGGGAAAGGGAGTCCAGCCTGATAAATACGGTGCCGGAGGTGACTCTGGCACCGTGTTACAGGTTATTGCTGTGTTAGCCTGCCATCTGCTTTTCGCGGATTTCGGCCAGGGTTTTACAGTCAATGCACAAATCTGCAGTTGGCCGTGCTTCCAGACGGCGAATGCCGATCTCTACGCCACAAGACTCGCAGAAACCGAAATCGTCATCCTCGACTTTCTTCAGCGTTTTCTCGATCTTTTTAATCAATTTACGCTCGCGGTCGCGGTTACGAAGTTCAAGACTAAACTCCTCTTCCTGCGCGGCACGGTCCACCGGATCTGGGAAGTTAGCAGCTTCGTCTTGCATGTGCGATACAGTACGGTCTACTTCATCCCTGAGTTGGTTGCGCCATGCTTCAAGGATCAGCTTGAAGTGCAACAACTGGGCGGCATTCATATACTCTTCGCCGGGCTTCTCTTGGTACGGCTCTACCCCAGCGATGGCGAGAATGCTCAAGGACGAGGTTTTACGTTTTTGCCCTTCTTGCATGATGCTTCTCCTACATTCATACGCACTATCGAAATCCCCAAGACGGGGAAAAATCAGGCCGCTATAAATAACAGAAGGGAGGTAGGTTGGCAATTATTCCTGTCGCCTGCTTGACAATGGTGTGAAGGAAGGCGTATTTGGCGCACCACAATATCCAATAATTGCTTCTTTATTCAGCGTTTTTGGTTACCGCGTTTCGTCCAGTAATAACGGTAAACGCACATCCAGCACGATACCGTCAGGCGATAGTTGAAAACCGTAGCAAATAACTTCCACTCCTGCTTGCTGAGCCTGGGCCAGCAATTCTGCATAGCGACTGTCAATGTGTCGGGCTGCAGCGACTTGTCTGATACCCGTATGCAATACGGCAAAAAAAAGTACCGCCCGATGACCCTCGGCAACCATGCTTTGTAGCTCCCTGAGATGCTTTTGACCCCGCAGGGTAACAGCATCCGGGAAATACCCACACTGTTGCTGTAATAAGGTGACCGACTTGACTTCAATATAGCAGTTAGACCTATTTTCTGCCTGCAATAACAAGTCTATACGGCTGTTCTCATCCCCATACTTAACCTCTCGTTTGACAGAAGTGTAACCAGATAATTCAATAATCTGATTATTATCTATCGCGATACTAGCTAACTCATTGGCACGCATCGTATTTATGCAGATCCAATCACCACTTTGGGTATGAGTCAGCTCCCAGCTGTGGGGATACTTACGTTTCGGATTATCCGAGGTTGAATACCAAACCGTATCCCCTGGCGTGGCACAACCGGTCATCGCTCCGGTATTAGCGCAATGAATGGTTAATGATTCTCCGGCGGGCGTCACAATATCAGCTAAAAAGCGCTTATACCGCTGGATAAGTGTGGCTGGTTGTAACCGTGGGGTGAATAACAGCAGGGGATTAATCGGCATCAGATCTCCGTTCACTGCCCACCAACGGCCAGCTTTGTACCATGTTATAACGGGTACGTCCGCGCGCGAAAACGGATTCGTACAATGAAAAATGGTTCACTCGGAAGCTTTCATTATGGGTTTTAGCCGGCAGGGCGACCGGATGTACCGCGCCACGCAGCAAGGTGACATGGGGATGAAAGGGGAGCGGCGTTTGGTAGCATCCGCTGCGTGCGGCCTGTGAACGCAGCAATTGCGCCAACTGCAATAGGCTACGGGGCGGATTCTTGCAGCCGAGCCATATCACCCCGGAACCCGGCCAGTGGCCGATATCATCCAATGCCACGTTAAAGCCCAACTGACTGATGCGACCCGCTTGTTGCTGTAATATTTGCGCTTTGGCGGCACTGACCTCACCGAGGAACGCCAGTGTCAGGTGGAGGTTAGCGGCGGCAATGGGGCGGCCGGCCTCTGGTGAGAAGTTATCCGCTCGCCACTGCACAATGTTTTGCTGAAGGGCATTAGGCAGCGCCAGCGCAAAGAACAGGCGCTTATTTTCGCGTGTTTTATTAACAATAGTTTTATCTACGGTATTAATCATCAGGTTGGCATAATCACTCGGCTAAATACGCTATACGGCCATGATGTTACAATGGCTGATGATGAAAGTAGAGAGCATGGGGAAGAATGTGGTGGTGAGTCAGAGAGAAAGTGATGCTGCGAGGGCCGTTTTGCCGGTAGGTGAAGTGCTCAGCGAGATATTGTCCGCGTTGCAAAGCTCACCGCAAATCCTGCTCCATGCCCCCACTGGCGCGGGGAAATCGACCTGGTTACCACTACAAATCCTGAAGTATGGCGGGTTATCGGGCCGTATTATCATGCTAGAACCCCGGCGGCTGGCGGCAAAAAATGTAGCCTACCGTCTGGCGCAGCAGCTGGGCGAACAGCCGGGGCAGACTGTGGGTTATCGAATGCGGGCCGAAAGTAAAAGCGGGCCGCATACCCGTCTGGAAGTGGTGACCGAGGGTATCCTGACGCGCATGTTGCAACAAGACGCCGAGCTAACTGGTGTCTCCCTGGTGATCCTTGATGAGTTCCATGAGCGCAGCTTGCAGGCTGATTTGGCGCTGGCACTGTTGCTGGATGTGCAGCAGGGGCTACGTGATGATTTGAAGCTGCTGATTATGTCCGCGACGCTGGATAATCAGCGCCTTTGTGCGCTGCTGCCCGCCGCGCCCGCCATTGTTTCCGCAGGGCGCAGCTTCCCTGTCGAGCGCAGCTACCAGCCGTTATCGAGCCATGAGCGGCTGGAGGATGGCGTCGCCAATCGGGTGAAGCGCTTGCTGAATGAGCAATCTGGCTCTTTACTGCTGTTTTTACCGGGTGTCGGCGAGATCCATCGGGTGCTGGAGCGCTTGCATGGCGAGGTCGCCAGCGACACGGATCTCTGCCCGCTGTATGGTGCGCTGCCGCTAAATGAGCAGCAAAGAGCGATTCAACCCGCGCCTGCTGGGCGGCGTAAAGTGGTGTTGGCAACCAATATTGCCGAAACCAGCCTGACGATTGAAGGCATTCGGCTGGTGGTCGATAGCGGATTGGAACGGGTAGCGCGCTTTGATGTCAAAAACGGTCTGACGCGACTGGTGACTCAGCGCATCAGTCAGGCCTCAATGGTTCAGCGGGCGGGGCGAGCTGGGCGGTTGGCACCAGGGATCTGCTGGCACCTGTTTGCCAAAGAGCAGGCCGAAAGGGCGGCGGAATACAGCGAACCGGAGATCCTGAACAGTGATTTATGTAGCTTGTGGCTGGAGCTGCTGAACTGGGGATGTCAGGACGCGGCGCAGCTGACTTGGCTTGATCAACCGCCATCGTCGGCATTGGCTGCCGCGCGCGAGTTATTGCGGCGGCTAGGGGCTATCGATGTCTCCGGCCACCTGACGAGCACCGGGCGCGCCATGGCCAGCCTGGGCTGCGAGCCGCGTCTGGCCGCAATGCTCTGTTTTGCCGCCGAGCATAGCCCAGATGCGCTGGCAACCGCCGCACTGCTGGCGGCGATTTTGGAAGAGCCGCCCCGCAGCGGCCAGATTGATCTGCATCACTGGCTTAGTCGCCCGCAGCCCCACTGGCAGCGGCGAGCAAGGCAACTGACACAACGAGTCAACGGGCGCGTGGGTGCTGTTGACAGTGATATCGCCGACTCACTATTGGCGCTGGCTTACCCCGATCGCATTGCGCAGCAGCGCGGACAAGATGGTCGCTACCTGCTGGCGAATGGTATGGGGGCGGCAATGGCGCAAGATGAAGCGCTGTCACGTTCGCCCTGGCTGGTGGCTGCCAGCTTGCTACAAAGCAACAGCGGGCCGGATGCGCGCATTTTACTGGCACTGCCCATTGATATCGAAAAATTGGCGAAGCAGTTACCACGGCTGGTGGAGGAGCGCACGGTTGTGGAGTGGGATGAGGGCAAAGGGACGCTGCGGGCCTGGCGGCGCTGGCAAATCGGGCGACTGACCCTACGAGCGCAGCCATTGGCGAAACCGAGTGACGAGGCACTGCAATCGGCACTCCTGAACTGGGTGCGCGAGCAGGGGCTACAGGTGCTGAATTGGGATGAAAATGCTGAACAGCTCCGCACGCGATTGCAATGTGCCAGCCGCTGGTTACCGCAAGAGCAGTGGCCTGCTGTCGATGACGACCAGCTATTGGCTAAGCTTGAGCTATGGTTACAGCCATCATTATCCGGCGTGCGCGATCTCCGTGGGTTGCGGCAAGTGAATATCGTGGAGGCATTAACTCGCCTGTTGAACTGGCAGCTACGTCAACGGCTGGATACTGAGCTACCAACTCATTACACTGTGCCCACTGGCAGCCGTTTACCAATCCGCTATTATGTTGACCGGCCTCCGGTGCTGGCGGTGCGTTTGCAGGAGGTTTTTGGTGAGCAACACAGCCCAATGCTCGCCAGTGGGCGGGTGGCCGTGGTGCTTGAACTGCTCTCTCCGGCCCATCGACCTTTACAGATTACCGGTGATTTGGCCGCTTTCTGGCAGGGCGCGTATCGTGAAGTACAAAAAGAGATGAAAGGGCGCTATCCCAAGCATGTTTGGCCGGATGATCCCGCCAATACCCGCCCGACCCGCAGAACCAAGAAGTATCAGGATAGATAATATCCCATGGCTAAGAGCCAATAATTTCAGATGTTTCCCCTTTCTATTCGCTGGATTGGGGAACACATTAAGCCGCAATAATCGCCAATGCGCGTGGAGAGAAAGACATGTCTGGGGATGATCGCGAGCCAATCGGGCGCAAGGGCAAGAAAGCCCTACCCAAAGCCGCACCGAAACGGCCACTGCGCCGGCGGCGTGATGAAGATGAATACGAAGAAGATGACTATTTAGATGATGAAGATCACGATGATGATGACTATGACGACGAGGAAGAACCGATGCCAAGAAAGGTAGCATCACGTCCGCCCCGCAAAAAACGCCGCTGGCTTGGCCTATTTATCAAACTGTTCTTGGTCGGCGCGGTGGTGTTAGCCATTTACGGGGTCTACCTTGATTCGCAAATCCGCAGCCGTATTGATGGCAAAGTGTGGCAACTGCCCGCTGCCGTATATGGCCGCATGGTTAACCTCGAACCGGGCATGTCCTACAGCAAAAAAGAGATGGTCGATTTGCTTGAGGGGATGCAATACCGTCAAGTCACCCGCATGACCCGACCGGGCGAGTTCACCGTGCAGGGCGACAGCATTGATATCTTGCGCCGTCCATTTGATTTCCCCGATGCGAAAGAGGGCCAAATTCGTGCGCGCTTAGTGTTTAAAGACGATCGCCTGGCGCAGATCCAAAACCTGGATAGTCAACGCGATTTCGGCTTCTTGCGCCTCGATCCTAAGTTGATCACCATGCTGCAATCGCCGAATGGTGAGCAGCGCCTGTTTGTGCCACGTGCCGGTTTCCCTGATTTGCTGGTGGATACTTTACTGGCAACAGAAGATCGCCATTTCTATGAGCATGACGGCATCAGCCCTTACTCCATTGGCCGCGCCATGTTGGCTAACCTGACCGCCGGAAAGGCAGTGCAGGGCGGCAGCACGCTGACGCAGCAGTTGGTCAAAAACCTGTTTCTGACCAACGAGCGCTCATTGTGGCGTAAAGCCAACGAAGCTTATATGGCGCTGTTGGTGGACTACCGCTATAGCAAAGACCGGATTCTGGAACTCTATCTGAATGAAGTTTATCTCGGCCAGAGTGGCAGTGATCAGATCCGCGGCTTCCCGCTGGCGAGCCTCTATTACTTCGGGCGTCCGGTGAATGAACTGAGCCTCGATCAGCAAGCGATGCTGGTGGGGATGGTAAAAGGGGCCTCGCTGTATAACCCGTGGCGCAACCCGACGCTGGCACTTGAACGCCGCAATCTGGTGCTGCGCTTGTTACAGAATCAGGGGGTGATCGACGCCGAGCTTTACACCATGCTCAGCGCTCGCCCATTGGGGGTCCAGCCGAAAGGCGGGGTTATCACCCCTCAGCCTGCTTTTATGCAGATGGTGCGTCAGGAGCTGCAACAAAAACTGGGTGACAAGATTAATGATCTGTCTGGCGTGAAGATTTTCACCACGCTAGACCCGGTTTCACAGGATGCGGCAGAGAAAGCCATTGAAGACGGCATTCCGGCCCTGAGGGCCGCGCGTCATTTGGATGATTTGGAAGCGGCGATGGTGATTGTAGATCGCTTCAGTGGTGAAGTTCGCGCCATGGTGGGTGGCGCGCAGCCGCAATTTGCTGGTTTTAACCGCGCGATGCAGGCCCGCCGTCTGGTGGGGTCACTCGCCAAGCCGCCGACCTATCTGACCGCCCTGAGTGAGCCGGATAAATACCGCCTCAATACCTGGCTTGCGGATCAACCGCTGTCGATCAAGCTACCCAATGGTTCATTGTGGCAGCCGAAAAACTATGACCGCCAGTTCCGTGGTCAGGTGATGTTGATTGATGGGCTGGCGAACTCGCTAAACGTACCCACAGTGAATCTGGGTATGTCAGTTGGGCTGGATCAAATTACCGCCATGTTGCAACGTCTGGGTATCCCGAAAGCGGTGATCAACCCGGTTCCGGCTATGTTGCTGGGGGCTATCGATTTGACGCCAGTTGAGGTGGCGCAGGAGTACCAGACTATCGCCAGTGGCGGGAATCGAGCGCCGTTATCAGCGGTGCGCTCGGTGATTGCTGAAGATGGCACCGTGCTGTATCAGAGCTTCCCGCAGGCGGAGCGCATGGTGCCGGCACAGGCCGCCTATCTGACACTTTACGCCATGCAACAAGGGGTTGCCCGTGGGACATCCCGTTCGCTGTCAGTGAAATTCTCTAAATACAATCTGGCGGCTAAAACCGGTACTACCAACGACCTGCGTGATAGCTGGTTTGCCGGTATTGATGGCAAGGAAGTGGCGATTGCCTGGGTCGGTCGCGACAATAACGGCCCCGCTAAATTGACCGGTGCCAACGGCGCATTGACCTTGTATCGCCGCTATCTGGAGAACCAAACACCGCTGCCGCTGGTATTGCAGCCACCGGAAGGGATTAGCCAGATGAACATTGATTCGGCAGGCAATTTTGTCTGCGGTGATGCTGGCGGTATGCGCTCGATTCCGGTGTGGACCGAGAACCCGCAAGGGCTGTGTCAGGCCGCCGCACCGACTGAACAGCCGAAAGCCGATGGTGACGGTGTCGCCGGTTGGATCAAAGATATGTTCGGTCAGTAAGTTGTAACCCTGCTCACCAAGACCCTTCGGTTTCGAAGGGTCTTTTTTTTGCCTTGCGTCCGGCTCAATCGGCTGGCTTAGCGCTTGCAGTCCGCTGTGGGTTACGCATAAACTACTCGCTTTGATAATTATTTCACTTTGATAACTATTATCGTTTAGATTCATCTTCTCGCTTGATACTTAATCGCGCAAAGCAGGGCACTATCTTGGACCAACAGGCAAGCCAATCCAGCATTTTCACACTCCGTGAACTGAGTTTTTCAGTTCCAGGGCGGACTTTATTGCAGCCACTGTCACTGACGTTTCCCGAAGGGAGAGTCTGCGGGCTTATTGGTCATAACGGTTCCGGCAAATCAACGCTATTAAAAATGCTGGGTCGCCATCAACCGCCATCGAGTGGCGAAGTGCTGCTTAATGATGTGCCATTGTCCCTGTGGGAGAGCAAAGCCTTTGCCCGTGAAGTGGCGTATTTGCCGCAACAGTTACCCGCAGCAGAGGGGATGACGGTGCGCGAATTGGTCGCTATTGGCCGCTATCCGTGGCACGGCGCATTAGGCCGTTTTCGTCAGGAAGACCGCCAACAAGTGGAAGAGGCGATTGCGCTGGTGGACTTAAAACCGCTGGCGAATCGGTTAGTCGATAGCTTATCCGGTGGTGAGCGCCAACGTGCCTGGTTAGCGATGATGGTGGCCCAAAACAGCCGCTGCCTGCTGCTCGATGAACCAACCTCGGCACTGGATATTGCGCATCAGGTTGAAGTGCTGGGGCTGATTCAGCGCCTCAGCCGTGAACGTGGCCTGACGGTGATTGCGGTACTGCACGATATTAATATGGCGGCCCGTTACTGTGACCATTTAGTGGCATTGCGTGGTGGGGAGATGATCGCGCAAGGCCCGGCTAACAGCCTGATGCAGGGCGCGGTACTGGAACAAATTTACGGTATCCCAATGGGAATATTGCCGCATCCGGCCGGTGGCGCGCCGGTAAGTTTCGTCTATTAATGAAAACATATCTCTCCATGGAACAGCCCCATTTATCCGCCCCAGATCTCACTCGGCGCAGGCTACTCACCGCATTGGCCCTATCGCCATTACTGTGTTCATTACCCGGATGGGCGGTGAATCCGCCTAAAGCGGATAGTCGGCGTGTCGTTGCACTGGAGTGGCTGCCCACCGAGTTACTGCTCGCATTAGGGGTTACGCCCTATGGCGTAGCAGACACCCATAATTACCGGCTATGGGTTGAGGAGCCAGAACTGCCCGCCAGTGTCATTGATATTGGTCAGCGCACTGAGCCTAATCTGGAGTTACTTCAACAAATGGCACCGTCGTTGATCCTGATGTCGCAAGGTTTTGGCCCCTCACCGGAGATGCTCGCGCCTATCGCCCCTTCCATGAGTTTCGCCTTCAATGAAGAGGGCAGCTCGCCGCTGGCGGTGGGTAAGAACTCATTGCGTGCCCTGGGCGAGCGTTTGGGACTAGAGGCCGCTGCGGAGCAACATATCGCCGATTTTACCCACTTTATGCAGGCCGCCCGCCAGCGCTTTACTGATACCAGCAAGGCATCACTATTGATGTTTTCCCTATTGGACACCCGCCATGCACTGGTGGTCGGTCAAGGCAGCCTGTTTCAGGATGTTTTGAATGAATTGAACATTAAAAATGCCTGGCAGGGAGAGACTAATCTCTGGGGCAGCACGGTGGTCGGTATTGAGCGTTTGGCGACGATAAAACCGGGGCAAGCCATCTGCTTTAGCCATGGAAATAGCGAGATTTTACAGCAGGTTGCCCGCACCCCATTGTGGCAGTCGTTCTCCTTTGTCCGCCAAAATCAATTACGTATATTGCCGCCGGTGTGGTTCTACGGCTCGACGCTGTCCGCCATGCGTTTTGTGCGTCTTTTAGAGCCGGTGTGGGGTAAAGCCTCATGATGGCAAAAACACTGCGTAAAAGCTGGCTGCTGCCCGCGGGATTACTGGGCTTGCTGCTGCTCATTGCCATCGCGTTGACACTGCATAACCTCAGCCAGTTATTACCGGCATCACTTTGGGGTGAAGCACTCTGGCAGCCCGACCCTGATGATGTGCATCAAATGTTATTCCATTACAGCCAGTTACCTCGTTTGGCCGTGGCGCTATTGACTGGGGCCGGGTTAGGGTTGGTGGGGGTGTTGTTCCAGCAAGTTCTGCGCAATCCACTGGCTGAACCGGCGACATTAGGGGTGGCCGCAGGTGCTCAGCTCGGCCTGACTATCGCCACATTGTGGATGCTACCCGGCGGTGAATTGACCCGCCAACTGGCAGCAATGGCCGGTGGTATCACTATTGGTCTGCTGGTCTTTGGTGTGGCATGGGGCAAACGAATGTCACCTGTCACCCTGATTTTGGCAGGGCTGGTTCTCGGCCTTTACTGTAGCGCAGTCAGTAACTTACTGGCGCTATTTAATTATGACCAGCTGCAAGGGCTGTTCTTGTGGAGCAGTGGGGCCTTGAACCAGCAGGACTGGAGCACGGTACAGTTTCTCCTGCCACGTTTGCTGATTACCGCGCTCTTAGCGGCGTTACTGATCCGCCCATTAACTCTGCTCGGGCTGGATGATGGCGTCGCCCGTAATTTGGGGTTAGGGCTATCTCTGGCGCGCCTGAGTGCGCTGGGGCTGGCAATCCTATTCAGCGCAATGTTGGTTAATGCGGTGGGTGTGATTGGATTTATCGGTTTATTTGCTCCTCTGCTGGCAAAAATTCTGGGGGCGCGGCGATTATCACAACGCCTGATATTGGCACCACTATTGGGTGCATTGCTGCTGTGGGTGACTGACCAAGGCATTGTCTGGTTGGCGCAAGTTTGGCGGGAGATCCCAACCGGTGCGGCGACGGCGCTGATTGGTGCGCCACTGCTATTATGGCTGCTACCTCGTTTGCACAGTGCCACCGCGCCGTCGATGGATTTTGGCGACAATGTTCCTGCCGAACGACAGCGTTTGGGGTTATGGATCAGCGCCGGTTTACTGCTGCTGCTGGCTGGATTGACGGTAGCGCTGATGTTTGGTCGCGATAGCCAAGGCTGGAACTGGATTAGTGGTGATGAGCTTCAGGCTCTACTGCACTGGCGCTGGCCACGGGTGTTAGCGGCGCTGGCGGCGGGTATGATGCTGGCAGTGGCAGGGACACTGATTCAAAAACTGACGGGTAACCCGATGGCTAGCCCAGAAGTATTGGGTATCAGCTCCGGTGCCTCTTTCGGTGTCGTGATTATGATGTTTATCGTGCCAGGTAATGCGCTGGCATGGCTGCTACCTGCGGGGAGTTTGGGCGCGGCCACAACCTTATTGATGATACTGGTGGTGGCCGGGCGGGGCGGCTTCTCCCCCAGCAGAATGTTATTGGCGGGGATTGCGCTGAGTACCGCCTTTACCACGGTAATCACCATGTTGTTGGCCAGTGGTGACCCGCGCATGCACGGCTTGCTGGCGTGGATTTCCGGCTCCACCTATGCTGTTGATAGCTCGCAAGCATTGAGTACTGGCTTAATTGCCTTGTTGTTGATTGCACTGGCACCTCTGTGCCGCCGTTGGCTAATGATTCTGCCTTTGGGCAGTGTGACGGCCAGAGCCTTAGGTATCGCGCTGGCACCTAGCCGGTTAGCTATTTTGCTCTTGGCGGCGACCATGACAGCGGCGGCTACGCTGACAGTAGGGCCATTGAGCTTTGTCGGGCTGATGGCGCCTCATATGGCCCGCATGTTGGGCTTCCGACGTGCTATCCCGCAGCTGTTTATTGCCGCTATCTTGGGCGGCTTATTGATGGTATTTGCCGATTGGTGCGGGCGGATGCTGCTGTTCCCGAACCAGATCCCTGCCGGATTGCTGGCAACCTTTATTGGCGCCCCCTATTTTGTTTACTTATTACGCAAACAGGAGCGGTAAAGACTTATTTGCACCGTCATCAGCTTCAGTTAAGGATAACTGGGGCTGATGTCAGAGACATCCATGGGCATATTCCAATAATATGCGCTATAAAATAGTAAATGAGCAGGTAATATCACTCTATAGCTAATGGTTATATTTGAAATAAAGAAAAACAAAAATCACATATTAAAAATAAGAGTGCTAATTATTTTCTAATGCGGTTTAGCTTGAATGCTGAAATAAATATATTGTACATCAAGTATTCTATGGTAATGTCAAACGCCAGATAAATTTTCATCAGCTATTAGCCTGTTGTTTTGTGGTTGATTACTACTCTTTTATGACTATTTATATTTGATATAAATACTTTTTTTATCTGGTCATCTTAGCCGTTAGTAACAATTATATTAGAGGGAAATAATATGACTGAACTAAACTGTGAGGAAAGTAAGTCACTCCCATACTCTAAGTCAGCCCTATACTCTGTTGATAACAAAGGAATAGCTAAAGTTGTGCTAGCCTATAGTCTACTGGTCGTCGGTCTTGGGGTCATACTCAATTCTGATCTGTTTTTTGGTTATTTAGGGATGCTTACTGACACCGTTCAGCCCGTAATAAATAACATGACAAACCATTGTCCTGTTGAAGTTAAAATGCCTGTTATTCCCATGGGGCCAAGTTGGAATGGTAGTGGCGGTAATATTTAATCGCATCGACTGTCGGAACTAATTAGTAACCCTGAGTACGTTGATTTTGATTAAATAAGCCACTTGAATTTCCTCGTAAATATTAAATTTCTTTAATTTCATTTAATTTAACTTGTTAACCACCGCCTAATATTAGGCGGTGGTTAGTCAATTCACTGATATTAAAGCTGAGCAAAGCAGCGACGTGCAGCATCCACACTCTTCTGGATATCTTCCTTGCTATGCGCCACTGACATAAAACCTGCTTCAAAAGCAGAAGGCGCCAGATAAACGCCCTCTTCCAACATCAGATGGAAGAAGCGCTTGAAGCGCTCAACATCGCAATTCATGACATCCTGATAGCAGGTCACGGTTTGTGCATCGGTAAAGAAGATGCCAAACATGCCGCCGACGTGGTTAACCACCAGCGGAATATTCTCTGCTTTAGCGGCATGTAGCAGGCCTGTCGCCAGCGAGTCGGTCAGTTCAGTCAGGGTCTCATGGATACCCACCTGCGCAACTTCTGTCAGACAGGCAAAACCTGCGGCCATTGCGATGGGGTTACCGGACAGTGTACCAGCCTGATAAACCGGGCCTGTTGGTGCCAGTGCATCCATCACATCGCGGCGACCGCCGAAAGCACCGACTGGCATACCGCCACCGATGATTTTACCCAGACAGGTCAGGTCAGGGATGACATCGTAATAATCTTGCGCCCCGGCTAATGCCACACGAAAACCGGTCATCACCTCATCAATAATCAACAGCGCACCAAATTCGTCACACAGTGCGCGCAGGCCCGGCAGGAACTCTGGCAGTGGTGGCACGCAGTTCATGTTACCGGCGACGGGTTCGACGATAATACAGGCGATCTCTTGCGGATATTGCTCGAAAGCTTCGCGCACTGTGGCCAGATCGTTATAAGTGCAGGTCAGCGTGTGTTTAGCGAAATCAGCGGGTACGCCCGGCGAGTTGGGTTGGCCGAGTGTTAGCGCCCCGGAACCGGCTTTGACCAGCAGGCAGTCCGCGTGGCCGTGATAGCAGCCTTCAAACTTGATAATTTTATCGCGACCGGTGAAGCCACGAGCCAGACGAATAGCACTCATGGTCGCCTCGGTGCCTGAGTTGACCATGCGCACCATATCCATGGTTGGCACTAAGTCGGTGACCAACTTAGCCATTTTCACTTCCATCTCTGTTGGCGCACCAAAGCTCAAACCGCGCTCGACAGCTTCAATTACCGCCTGACGGATCGCCGGATGGTTATGGCCCAACACCATTGGCCCCCAAGAGCCGACATAGTCAATGTAAGCTTTACCATCTACATCAAACAAGTAGGCGCCATCAGCACGCTCAATAAATAGTGGGACGCCACCAACCCCAGTGAATGCACGCACCGGGGAGTTAACCCCGCCTGGGATTAACTGTTTTGCCTGGGCATACAGATTTTCGGACTTACTCATAAACTGGCTCCTGAATTGGGGTTGGCGATATTAGTATTGATGACATCGACGCTAATAACATCCGCCTTAGCAATAGAATAATGCTGCCCATTCTAAAGAACTGGCAGCGGTTATCAAATGATTGGGCATATTTAACCGCTAGCTTGCGCAGCGTGCCGCAAATCCAACTCGATACCATTCAAATAGCCTTACTGAGGCAGATCATTTCATCGGCGTTTAACCAAGCGCATCATGGGTAGCTAGACTAGACTTAGGCTACTGTTTATTTGTACTACTTATCATTTGGCTGAAAATCATACAAACCATGACTGATTCAACGCAAAATATCTCTTCCGAAGGCGAGACTAAACTCAAGCGTGGGCGCTTTATCCATGCTCTGGTTAACCGTGATAAAACCCCACTGATCATTCTTATTATGGCGGGTGTTGTCGGGGTCGTGACGGGGTTACTGGGGGTCGCCTTTGACCGCGGTGTCGATTGGATTCAACAACAAAGATTAGCGACGCTGGCGAAGGTGGCAGATTCTGCCATTTTGGTATGGCCACTGGCATTTATTATGTCGGCGCTATTGGCGATGCTGGGCTATTTTCTCGTGCGTCGTTTTGCTCCTGAGGCCGGTGGTTCGGGGATCCCCGAGATCGAAGGCGCGATGGAGGAGATGCGCCCGGTGCGCTGGTGGCGGGTCATCCCCGTTAAGTTTATTGGCGGCCTTGGGACATTAGGGGCGGGCATGGTGTTAGGCCGTGAGGGGCCGATGGTGCAGATGGGGGGTAACAGTGGGCGCATGATTGTCGATATTTTCCGTCTGCGCAGCCCTGAAGCACGGCACTCATTATTGGCGACGGGTGCAGCAGCGGGTCTTTCTGCCGCCTTTAATGCCCCGTTAGCGGGGATTTTGTTCGTCATTGAAGAGATGCGCTCGCAGTTCCGCTACAGTCTGGTCTCAATCAAAGCGGTATTTGTCGGGGTAATTACCTCAACCATTGTCTATCGCTATTTTAATGGCGAGCGCGCGATTATTGAGGTGGGTAAACTTGGTGATGTCCCGCTGAATACCCTATGGCTTTACCTCCTGCTCGGCACTATTTTTGGTGCGGTGGGCGTAATGTTCAACGCCCTGATATTTCGCACGCAGGATCTGTTTATGCGCTTCCACGGTGGCGATTGGCGCAAGCTGGTGTTGATCGGTGGTTTATTGGGGGGGATGTGCGGCCTGCTGGCATTGATTCATGGCGAGGCGGTGGGCGGCGGCTTTACATTAATTCCTATCGCGCTGGCCGGCAACTTCAGCATTGGTATGTTGATCTTCATCTTTGTTGCCCGAGTTATTACTACCTTGCTGTGCTTTGGTTCGGGTGCACCGGGCGGAATATTTGCCCCGATGTTGGCTCTGGGGACCATACTGGGCACCGCTTTTGGCCTATCTTGTGCACACTTTTTCCCAGAATATGGTATTGAGGCTGGAACCTTCGCTATCGCCGGGATGGGCGCACTGTTTGCCGCTTCAGTACGCGCACCATTGACTGGGTTGGTATTGGTGTTGGAAATGACCGATAATTATCAACTTATTTTGCCGATGATTGTTACCTGTCTGGGGGCGACATTAATTGCCCAGTTTATGGGGGGTAAGCCCTTGTATTCAGCTATTTTGGCCCGCACTTTAGAGAGACAAGAACAAGCAGCATCTGCGGCAGCACAGCAACAACCGGTGGTTGAAAGTCATGCTCAAACAGGTAAGTAATATATAACATTAGTCAGCAATACTTGAATGAACTACTCAGGTATTGGATAATTGATGCATAGATCAGGCTGCCATTGTAGTAACCTGCAACTCGAATATCGGTTGGGAGTGATGAGTATGAGCGACGAAACAGTACTGCCCCTACAGTTTACCGAGGCAGCAGCTAAAAAAGTTAAGCTGCTGATTTCTGATGAGGAAAATCCAAATCTGAAGCTGCGGGTTTACATTACCGGTGGCGGATGCAGCGGGTTCCAGTATGGCTTTACCTTTGATGATCAGATCAATGATGGTGATATGACCATTGAAAAACAAGGCGTTGAGCTGGTAGTTGATCCAATGAGTCTGCAATATCTGGTCGGCGGTGCAGTGGATTACACCGAAGGGCTAGAAGGTTCGCGCTTTGTCGTGACTAACCCGAATGCGAAGAGTACCTGTGGATGCGGTTCTTCCTTCAGTATTTAAATTACCCGTCCCCCTTGCTGAAACGCCAATGACTTTGGGTAATCGTTTTATCTCTACGTTGGAAATAAAGCTACCATCAAAATTTCGATAAAAAAAACCGCAACGTTGTGTGAGCTGCGGTTTTTTTACATCTGCACCTTACCACTCAACAGTAATCAACTGCGCCATCTGACGAGTGCTGTTTTTACTAAGCAGCATGCCATCAGGAGCAATAAAGGTATGGCTGATTTTAGGTTCTGTAACCAATCCACCTCCTTTATGACATTGTATTGCTGGGTAATTCGCTTTTGAATCATGGGTGGTATCTACATTCTGATTCGATGATTTCACCTGGCAAGATGACACGATAGTCAGGCGTATATCTATTGTGCCGCTAAGCCCCTGAGCTAGCGACGAACTGGCAAAAAATACCAGCCAAAACATAAGAAAAATAGCTTTCATGATTTTAACTGCAGTTAACCTGTCGGTGTCCCATTTAGCCTGCCAAATGGGGATATCCTTCTTACTTGACGCCGCAGCGTTGTTAGCTGCTCTCACTCACCCAAATCACTGACTAGTGTCAGCTCATTGGGATTTATTCGTTTGCTGCCTAGCTGCAAAAGCAATAACTATAGATAGATATCGGCTAATTATATAAAAACTTGAAGATTTGAATCACATCAACACAAATGCTCTATCTTGATTGATAGGATCATAAAGAGAGCTAATAGACTGGGTGAAAGTCTAAAAGTTCGGCGCTGAACCTAAAAAACCAGCGCATAGTACAAAAAATACGCTTTATTGCACAGGGAATCTTGCGAGGGCCGCTATTAATGCTCAATTTCAAATGTTGGCAGTTTTAAGCGCCAGCGGATGGCGGCAAGGCGGATACCGAGTGTTATCACCATCCCCAGCATCATTGCTTGCTGTAATGGCATGCCAAAAGTATAGAACGCTGTGGCATGGACAATGCCGCCAATGATGCAGGCGGTGGCGTAGATTTCAGTCCGCAGGATCATCGGGATCTCACGGGCTAATACATCGCGGATAATCCCGCCGCCGACACCGGTGATGACACCCATGCAGATAGCTACCAGTGGGCTGGCACCTGCAGCAAAGGCTTTATTGACGCCAATACCGACAAACACCGCCAAACCAATGGCATCAAGCACTGGCAGGATCCATTTTGGTGTTCGCCTCGGCTGACGTACCAGCAAAATAGTTGCCAGACAGGTTACCATCGCGACCACTAAATCGGTGGGATCTTTTACCCAAAATACCGGGCCATTGGCTAATGCCATATCACGTATTGTGCCGCCCCCGACAGCCGTCACCACCCCCAAAACCAACACGCCAAACGGGTCCATGCGCAACTTCCCCGCCAGCAATACACCAGAGATAGCAAATACCGCAGTACCTAAAATATCCAGCCAATAAACCAGCATTAATGTGACTCCGCCACAGGGGATGGAAGACTGGCCATTTGTTGGCACAGCTGCTTAGCGGCCAGCAGAATACGTGGGCCAGCGCGATTAAACCAGTCCTCATTGAGGGTTATCACCGGTACAGCAAGCTGAGGCCGCCAAAAGGCGCTGATGCTCTCTGCCTGAGACTTATCACCACTCACCACAATAACTTGTGGCTGGCGGATCATCACTTGTTCGCGGCTCACCTGCGGCCAGGGAACCCGGCTGCCCGCAAAAATATTCTCTCCACCACAGAGGGAAACTATCTCGCTCTGTAATGTATGCCCGGAACTGGTAAATAAGGGCTGTGTCCCAAATTGCAGAAAAGTACGTAATGGGGTTTGACGGGCATAGTGGTGGCGTAACTCCGTGACTTGCTGACGCAACTGCTCAGCGGCTCGATGGGCCTGCTCAGGATGAGGGCTGTACTGTGCCAACTTATCCAGATCACCGGCTATTTGGTCAATATTTACCGGATCAGAATAGAAGATCGGAATGCCAAAAGAGGCCAGTTGATCCAGTGGGCGTTGTGGATTTCCGCCACGCCAGGCGAGGATCAAACTGGGCTTGAGTGCCAGAATACGCTCGACATTTACCCCTTGCCACGATGCCACATGTTCCAGTTTCTTTGCCGCTTCGGGATAATCGGAGTAAGCACTTACAGCAACCAGCTTATCCCCCAATCCAGCGGCATAGGCCAGCTCAGTCGTGCTGGGCGACAGACTGATAATCCGCTCTGCTGCCAGTGCCTGCAAGGAGAACAGGCTAAGGGCAAACAGCCCGAGCAATAATAGGATAATTGCTCGGGGCAAGGTTATTGCAGCTCGCGCCAGGGGGGCAATACTGAACTGCCCCATTAACCGCGTTGAGCCAGCGTGGTTAACATGGCTTCGATCATCAGTGTCGACTGTTTAGCGGCGACAACCAGGAATTCATCAAAGCTCAGGTGAGACTCTTGATCTGCGACATCTGAAATAGCGCGTACGACAACGAATGGCGTCTTGAACAGATGACAAACATGGCCGATTGCTGCGGCTTCCATTTCAACTGCGGCTACGGTCGGGAAGGTGGTGCGAATACGCTCCAGAGGGGCGGCACCATTAATAAATGCATCTCCGCTGCAAATCAGGCCGCGTACTGCGTTTAAATTCAATTGCTTGATGCAACTTTCCGCCAGCGCAATCAGGCTGGCATCAGCAACGAAAGCGGCTGGGCAACCGGCCATCTGGCCCGGTTCATAGCCAAAGGCAGTGACATCGGCATCGTGGTAGCGAACCTCAGTCGAGACCACGATATCGCCCACTTTCAGGCTGGAAGCCAGGCCACCCGCCGAACCAGTGTTGATCACGATATCAGGTTGGAAATGTTCTAGCAGCAAGGTGCTACCCATTGCGGCTGCTACCTTGCCAATACCTGACTTCAGTAATGCGACATCCACGCCATTGAGTTGGCCGCTATAAATTTCGCAACCCGCCCGGGATAAGGTTTGGCGATTTTCAATTTTGTCACGCAGCAGCGTCACTTCTTCTTCCATTGCACCAATAATGCCAACTTTCATAGGGATACCTGCTGATTTTAACGAGTGAATTCATCTGTAATTATCGGCATACAGTTTATCAGCTAAGTGAGATCTTCGGGTAGCTAAGCAAAGATAATGCGTAATGTGCCGCAGTTCATACGTTATCAATTGCTTCTACGAGCAAGAGTGGGTATCACTGTTTGTATTGAAATATCAGGGGGAAATATGTCTGGGATCGACTTTAAGCAGAAAATCAGTTTTCAGCGGCCATTTGGTAAATCTAGTTCGGCGGAAGATGAATATGAGATTACCCGGGTATTTGAAAGCGATCGTGGGCGTATTGTAAACTCTGCCGCTATTCGGCGTTTACAACAAAAAACCCAGGTGTTTCCGCTGGAGCGTAATGCCGCGGTACGCAGCCGCTTAACTCACTCACTAGAAGTCCAGCAGGTGGGCCGCTATATTGCCAAAGAAGTCCTTAATCGCTTTAAGCAGGATAAGAAAATCACGACTTATGGGCTGGATAAGTTGCTTGATCCCTTTGAAAGTATTGTGGAAATGGCCTGTCTGATGCATGACATCGGCAATCCGCCCTTTGGTCATTTTGGTGAGTCAGCAATCAATAACTGGTTTACCAAGCAGATGGATCCAAATGGAGGAGGGATCGAGCCACGGGGCAAGGATCATTGTCAGGTAAATGCATTGAGGCTGCGGGAAGGGGAAGCAGAACTTAATGTGCTGCGCAGCAAAATTCGCCATGATTTGAGTCAGTTCGAAGGTAACGCACAAGCGATACGGCTGGTTTACAGCTTATTAAAACTGAATCTGACCTATGCTCAGGTGGGCTGTATCCTTAAATATACCAAACCGGCTTATTGGTCAGGCGATATTCCACCTTCCCATAACTATTTGATGAAAAAACCCGGTTTTTATCTTGCCGAAGAGAACTATGTTAAAGATTTGCGCCGTGAACTCAATATGGGAGAGTTTGACCGTTTTCCGCTGACCTATATTATGGAAGCTGCCGATGATATCTCTTATTGTATTGCCGATTTAGAAGACGCAGTGGAAAAAAATATTTTCAGCGTCGAGCAACTTTATGATCATATGGTGAAGGAGTGGGGCGATGTTACCCATGGTGATCTGTTTGATAAAGTGGTGGGTGGGGCATTTCGGCAATTAGGACGCGAACAAGGTCGGCGAAGTACCGAAGATCAATTTTTTATGTATTTACGAGTCAATACGGTAGGGAAATTAGTTCCACATGCCGCACAGCGTTTTATTGAGAATCTACCCGCAGTATTTTCCGGTTCCTTTAATCAGGCATTATTAGAAGATTCCAGTGCTGCATGTAAATTACTGCAAATTTTTAAAAAGGTAGCTGTAAAGCACGTATTTAATCATCCTGAAGTAGAACAGCTTGAATTACAAGGGTATAGAGTTATTAGTGGGTTGCTCGATATTTATAGTCCGCTATTAGCTATGCCGCAAACGGCATTTACGGCATTAGTCACAGAAGATAACCACCGTCAGTATCTCATTGAAACCCGATTATTCCATAAATTATCAACTAAGCACCGGTTGGCTTATGCTGAATCCGTGGAGCGGTTACGTAAATTACCGCCTGAACAATATGAGATATATGAATATTATTATCGTGCTCGTTTAATTCAGGATTATATCAGTGGCATGACTGATCTTTATGCTTATGATGAATATCGGCGCTTAATGGCTGCGGAATAGTATGCAGGCAAATTTAATTGTCCGTTTAATTAACTGTAGTTTTGTAAAGACGGACAATATTTTTTACTATTCTGATTCTTGGGTCTGTGAACTTCATCCCCCATATTTAATCTTACTATGCAAGACGGCATTAGTCTGCGACTCACCATTTATTGAATCATTATTAATTGTATAGCGAGAAACAAAATAGATGAAGAAAACAACTTTAGTGTTAAGTGCATTGGCATTGAGCATCGGTTTAGTCATGGGGCCGGTTTCTTCTGCCATTTCGGCAGAAACGGCGCCTTCTAGCAGCCAGCTGCTCCCTAGCCTGGCGCCAATGCTAGAGAAAGTCATGCCTTCCGTGGTCAGTATCAATGTGGAAGGCAGCACCCAGGTAAGCAATGCAGCTGCTGGTGGTATACCACCACAGTTCCAGCAGTTCTTTGGTGATGATTCACCATTCTGCCAGGACGGTTCTCCGTTCCAGGGTTCTCCGATGTGTCAGGGGGGGCAAGGCGGTAAAGGCGCTGTGCCAAGCAAGCAGGAGTTCCGTGCACTGGGTTCGGGTGTAATTATTGATGCGGCTAAAGGTTACGTCGTTACCAATAACCACGTGGTGGATAATGCGACCAAAATCAATGTCAAGTTGAGCGATGGCCGCAGCTATGAAGCGAAAGTGATTGGTAAAGATCCACGTACTGATATTGCGTTATTGCAGCTGAAAGATTTTAAAAATCTGACCGCAATTAAAATGGCAGATTCTGATCAACTGCGCGTAGGCGACTATACCGTTGCTATCGGTAACCCATATGGTCTGGGCGAAACCGTCACCTCTGGTATTGTCTCTGCCTTGGGCCGTAGCGGTCTGAACGTGGAAAACTACGAAAACTTTATCCAGACTGATGCGGCGATTAACCGTGGTAACTCTGGGGGGGCTTTGATCAACCTGAGCGGTGAGCTGATCGGGATCAATACCGCTATTTTGGCACCAGACGGCGGCAACATTGGGATTGGTTTTGCCATTCCGAGCAACATGGTGAAAAACCTGACATCTCAGATGGTTGAGTTTGGTCAGGTGAAACGCGGTGAGCTGGGTATCATGGGTGCTGAGCTGAACTCTGAGCTAGCAAAAGCGATGAATGTTGATGCGCAGAAAGGGGCCTTTATCAGCCAGGTCGTGCCGAAATCTGCTGCGGCAAAAGCCGGGATCAAAGCTGGTGATGTAATTGTTAGCATGAATGGTAAACCAATCAATAGCTTCGCCGGCTTCCGTGCCGAAATTGGTACTCTGCCAGTGGGTAGCAAAATGACCTTAGGTCTGCTGCGTGACGGCAAACCTGTCAATGTGGAAGTAACATTGGAGCAGAGCAGCCAGGCACAGGTTGATTCAGGCAATATCTATACCGGCATTGAAGGTGCTGAACTGAGCAACTCTGATGTGAATGGTAAGAAAGGCGTGAAAGTCGATAACGTGAAAGCGGGGAGTGCAGCTGCACGTATCGGTCTGAAAAAAGGCGATATCATCATTGGGATTAACCAGCAACCGGTCCAGAATCTAGGTGAGTTGCGGAAAATCCTCGATACCAAACCATCGGTATTGGCATTGAACATTCAGCGTGGTGATACTTCTCTCTATTTGTTGATGCAGTAACCGATATTTATGTGGCGCTAAGCATCCAATAAATAGCGTCAAAAAGGGCACAGGGATTTATCGCTGTGCCCTTTTTATTTCTGCGGTTCGGATGAGTGCTACGCCGCCCCTAAGTAGCTTTTAGCGGCATAGCGGACATTCTCTATCTCATCTAACAATTCAAACCATTCAGGTTGCAAATCCTGCAAATCAGTTTGCTGACGCAATTGCTGTTCGATTGTCATGCACAGCTGTTTTAGCCGTGGTACACCGCTACATGCACAGCTGCCGTGGAATTTGTGAATCAGATTCAGGATATCGTCATCATCTGTTCCTGCCAGAATCGCCTGCACACGATCTGTTACCTGCGGCATAAACGCTAACAGCATGGTGAGTAGATCTTTGGCGAGATCCTCTTTATTTGCTGCCTGCCTGATAGCCAATGGCCAATCTATTGCTCCTGCATATGCAAGCGGCACGATTGGCCGGATATCATCCTTCATCTCGAGTGGTGACGAGCTATCGTGCTTATAACGGGAGAGCGCTTGTATCAATCGGGCTTCATCAATAGGTTTTGCCAGATAATCAGCCATACCCAATTTTAATAACTGCTCTTGCTGCCCCCTGACCGCATGAGCGGTGACGGCAATGATCGGAGTGTCCAGATGATGGGACATCTGATGAATGATTTCACTGGCGCGGATGCCGTCAATTTCTGGCATTTGAATATCCATTAAAATGATATCCAAGGTGTTTTCGCGGGCATAGGCAATGGCTTTCGCCCCGCTGTCGCAGAGCACGGTTTCTGCAACTTGCTCTTCCAGCAGGGTGCCAATCAATTTCAGATTAGCCGGATTATCGTCAACTGCCATCACTTTAAACGGTAATTTAAGCGGTTTCTCTGCTTGCTCTTCAACCAGTGATACCTCAAGCGGCTCTTCAGATAAAAATAAAGGAATCAAACGATTAGATGATAATGGCTTGATGAGACATGCTTTTGCGCCCAGCTGTTTAAGCTGCTCGGCCTCCACCTGTGATTGGCTTGGCAGCGCCAGAATAACCCGCTCGGAGATCTTCATCGCCGCCACCAGTTTATCCTGATGAACAGCCATGTTATTACGGAACGGAATGGGTACGCCGACCAGCAGAAAATCATAATGTTGCACTGGCAATTGCGCTAATGTCGGGCTATGGGTTATCTGCAACGGCGTGATGCTGAGAATATCAAGTGCGGCCCTGGCGGCAGAGGCGTTGCGCTCAATATAGGCCAGCGTTTTCCCCTCTAAATATGACATATCCGGTTGGCGATAAGAGAGCGTTTCATTGAGATCCAGAGTGAGGTGGAATTTGAAGGTTGAGCCGCGATCCACCTGGCTGAGGAAGCTGATATCGCCCCCCATCTCTTTGACCAATCGTTCGGTAATCACCAGTCCAAGCCCGGTGCCGCCATGGCGGCGTGAGATACTGGCATCCGCTTGACGAAACGCCTGGAATAGTTGGGCCTGCTGCGATTCAGAAATTCCGATGCCTGTATCCTGAATCTCAACCACTAGGGTCACTCTCTGCGCCGTTAGTACTTGCGCGGTAACCAGAATATCGATATTGCCCTGTTCGGTGAATTTAATCGCATTACCGAGCAAGTTTGTGACAATTTGCTGCAAACGCATCGCATCCCCGACCACCTGCTCCGGGACATCATTGTTAATATGCAGTGTCAGTTCCAGCCCCTTCTCATGAGCTGTGTGCGCCAGCAGGATAATCACTTCATCCAGTGTGCTACGGAGCGAGAAGGGGATATGTTCCAAAATCAGTTTTTCGGCTTCCAGTTTGGAGAAGTCCAGCACGTCATTAATGATGCATAACAAATTATTGGCCGAGCGTTGGATTGTTTGTAAATAGTCGGTTTGCGTCGGAGTCAGTGATGTTTTCAGTGTTTGCCGGGTAAAGCCAATCACGCCGTTTAGCGGAGTTCGCAGCTCGTGGGACATGTTCGCCAGAAACTCAGATTTAATGCGAGCCGCTTCCTGAGCGCGCTTATTCGCCAACCCAAGCTCGACGTTTTGTATCTCCATCTGCTCCAGGGTTTCACGCAAATCGGATGTGGCTTGATCGATATTTTGCTGCATCTCTTCGTGATAGGCCGCCAACGACATCGCCATCGAATTGATACCATTTTTCAAAATATTCAGCTCACCGAGCATATGCCCTTCGACGCGGCTATCTAACTGCCCACGGCGGATCCGGTCGACGGCATTCACCATGTTGCGGATCGGGCCGGTGACATCACGCATTAGACGATAAGCAAACAAAATCGCTACACACATGCAGAACAGCAACAGTAGGGTCGAAATAAAGATCTCTTTATATTGCTGCAAACGCACGGATTGCAGATCCAGATCGATGGCGATATAGCCCAGTGGCCGACTGGTGATATCTGAATCTGACTCCCGATCACTGGATAAATTAGATTCGGAGACAATGGGCATACGCATGACCAGAGAGTCGCCGCGATAGGAGAGCATCAGCGAACGGGGGATGGGTTCGCCTTTGGGTAACCTTAATTGTGAGGAGTTGTAATTATAGTTAGATGTGACAAAAAGATGGTTATCTGCGTCGAAAACCGAAATTGACCGAACAATATTTGAGTGACGACGATGAAAGAGATTTATCAACTGTCGGACGGTATCGCGGTTACGGAAGGTCATTCCGTACTCACTGGCAACCGCCAGCGGTTCAATAATGTTAGTGCCAGCGTTAACTATTTGGTTTTGCAGCTCATTATAGCGATTGACCATAAAGGAAGTGCTGAGTAACAGCCCAAGAAGCAGCGTGGGGGCCAGGATTAAAATCATCATGCGCGCGCGAAGACTGTATTTGGTCATGGTATTCCAATGTGGGAGAATTGGCAGCTTATAAAACTGACGCTCGATCAATCATTATGGCGCAATTCTACTCTGCAAACCGACGTGTGACGACCCGACAAACGATAACTGTGACCGTAAACTCCCTCGACCCTTTTGGTCAGGGCGTTGCGCGCCATCAAGGTAAAGCTATTTTTATCCCTGGCGCTTTACCGGGAGAGCAAGCTGAAATTGAGCTGGTTGAGCAAAAACGCCAGTATGGCCGTGGCAAAATTAAACGTTTGCTGAACCAATGCAGCGAAAGGGTCGCGCCTCCTTGCCCTCACTTTGGAATTTGTGGAGGCTGTCAGCAGCAACACGCCTGTAGCCAACTGCAACAAACGAGCAAAGCCGATTCGCTCTCGCGGTTGATAGCGCACGCAACAGGTCTCTGCCCTAAGTTAGAGCCGGTTATCTGCGGGCCTGAGTATGGCTATCGGCGGCGGGCGAGGTTGGGGCTGCTCTATCAGCCAAAACAGCATCGATTACAGATGGGATTTCGCCAAACCGAGTCTCACGATTTGGTCAGCGTGAAGCACTGCCCAGTTCTGCGGCCGGAGTTGGAGCGCCTGTTGCAACCGCTTTATCAGTGTCTATCCGCCTTACAGGCGGTGCAGCGGCTAGGGCATGTGGAGTTGGTGTTGGCCGACAATGGGCCGTTGCTGGTTTTACGTCACCTTGATACCCTTAAACAGGTAGATCGCACCGCGCTAATTGATTTTGCTAAACGTGAGCAGGTGACGTTTTATCTGGCTGGTGATGGCGAGAATCTGGAAAAACTCATTGGTGAGGAACCCTATTACCAGATTGATGGTCTACGTTTAGCATTTCACCCGCGAGATTTTATTCAGGTCAATGATGTTGTCAACCAGAAAATGGTGGCTCAGGCTATCGCCTGGCTTGATGTACAGCCACAGGAGCGGGTGCTGGATCTGTTCTGCGGCATGGGTAATTTCACCTTGCCGCTGGCAAAGCGCGCGCGGGAAGTTGTCGGAGTGGAAGGAGTTGCGGCGCTGGTGGCGAATGGGCAGTATAATGCGCGGAATAATGCATTGCCTAACGTGTCATTTTTTCATGAAAATCTGGAATCCGATATCAGTTGCCAGCCGTGGGCGGTTCAAGGATTCGACAAAGTATTATTAGACCCGGCACGCGCTGGCGCTGCTGGGGTTATGTCACATATAGTTAAACTGGCGCCAAAGCGGGTGGTGTATGTTTCGTGTAATCCCACTACGCTGGCACGGGATAGTCAGGTGTTGTTAGCCGCCGGTTACCGTCTTGCTCAGGTGCGAATGTTGGATATGTTCCCCCACACCGGGCATCTTGAATCTATGGCGCTGTTCATGCAGGCGTCAGGGGTCGCAAAGTAGGGAGAAGTTATGGTTGCGGTACGAAGTGCACATTTGAATCCAGCGGGCGAGTTTGCTCTCGACGATTGGATCGCCAGTTTGGGGCTTCCCAATCCGCAGTCATGTGAGCGATTAGCCGAAACCTGGCGTTACTGTGAGCAGCAGACGCAAAACCATCCCGACGCCTCGTTGCTGCTGTGGCGCGGCCTTGAAATGGTTGAAATTCTTTCCACCCTAAGCATGGATAATGACAGTATGCGCGCGGCGCTGCTGTTCCCGCTAGCGGATGCCAATGTGGTGGATGAAGCCACACTGACCGAGCAATTTGGCAAAGGCATCACCTATCTGGTGCACGGTGTGCGCGATATGGACGCCATTCGTCAGTTGAAAGCCACCCACAATGACTCCATGAGCTCCGAGCAAGTGGATAACGTGCGCCGTATGCTACTGGCGATGGTGGAAGATTTCCGCTGCGTGGTGATCAAACTGGCAGAACGCATCGCCCATCTGCGCGAAGTGAAAGATGCGCCAGAAGAGATTCGTGTTTTGGCCGCCAAAGAGTGCTCCAATATCTATGCGCCGCTGGCTAACCGCCTCGGGATCGGCCAGATAAAATGGGAGCTGGAAGACTTCTGTTTCCGTTATCTGCACCCCGACGAATATAAGCAAATTGCCAAATTACTCCACGAACGACGTATCGATCGTGAGCAATTCATTGATGACTTCGTTGCTTCATTGCACAAAGCGATGGCGGATGAAGGTATCAAAGCTGAGATTTATGGTCGCCCCAAGCATATCTACAGTATCTGGCGCAAAATGCAGAAAAAATCGCTCGCTTTTGATGAGCTATTTGATGTGCGCGCTGTGCGGGTGGTGGTGGAGCGCTTGCAGGATTGCTACGCCGCGCTGGGGATTGTGCATACCCATTTTCGTCATTTACCGGATGAATTTGATGATTATGTCGCTAACCCTAAACCCAATGGTTATCAGTCGATCCATACCGTGGTATTAGGCCCGCGCGGAAAAACTCTGGAAATTCAGATTCGTACCCGCCAGATGCATGAAGATGCCGAGCTGGGGGTTGCTGCGCACTGGAAGTACAAAGAGGGGGCCGTGGTCGCAGGCCGCTCTGGTTATGAAGGGCGCATTGCCTGGTTACGCAAACTGATTGCCTGGCAGGAAGAGATGGCTGATTCCGGCGAGATGCTGGATGAAGTGCGCAGTCAGGTATTTGACGATCGGGTATATGTGTTTACCCCGAAAGGCGATGTTATTGATCTTCCAGCCGGTTCTACGCCACTGGACTTTGCTTATCATATCCACAGTGATGTGGGCCATCGCTGTATTGGTGCAAAAATCAGTGGGCGCATTGTGCCCTTTACCTATCAGTTGCAGATGGGTGATCAGATTGAAATCATCACTCAGAAACAGCCGAATCCAAGTCGCGACTGGCTGAACCCTAACCTCGGTTACGTCACCACCAGCCGTGGGCGATCCAAGATACATAACTGGTTCCGAAAACAAGATAGAGACAAGAATATTCTTGCTGGTCGGCAGATGTTGGATGACGAGCTGGAGCATATGGATATCAGCCTGAAAGAGGCTGAGAAGCTACTGGTGCCGCGCTATAACATGAATTCTATGGATGAAGTGTTGGCGGCCATTGGTGGTGGTGATATCCGTCTGAATCAGATGGTGAACTTCCTGCAGGGGAAACTGAACAAGCCGACGGCGGAAGAGGCTGATTTAGAAGCATTACGCCACCTGAAGAATAAAACGCAGCAACCGCCGCGCAATGCCAGCAAAGACAGTGGGCGTATTGTGGTCGAGGGTGTCGGCAATCTGATGCACCACATTGCTCGCTGTTGCCAGCCGATCCCCGGTGATGAAATTATTGGCTTTATCACCCAGGGGCGGGGGATATCAATCCACCGCGCCGATTGCGAGCAGTTGGCTGAATTGCAATCTCATGCGCCAGAGCGGATTGTTGATGCCGTCTGGGGTGAAAGCTACTCCAGCGGCTATTCGCTGGTGGTGCGAGTAAGCGCCAACGATCGCAGTGGATTGTTGCGCGATATCACCACCATTTTGGCGAATGAAAAAGTCAACGTGCTGGGTGTTGCTAGCCGTAGTGATACCAAAAAGATGATGGCAACTATTGATATGGATATCGAGATCTATAACTTGCAGGTGTTGGGGCGGGTATTGGCGAAGTTGAATCAGTTGCCGGATGTGATAGATGCCCGTCGGCTGCACGGCAATTAAAACTATCTATACCCAAAGCCATTGGGGTTGCAGCTAGGCGGCAAGCAAACAAATCCCGATGAACTTACTCAGGTAAGTGATTCGGGTGAGTGAGCGCAGCTAACAACCCTGCGGCTTCAAGGGCGAAGGGTATAAGCGGCTACTGCGCTTTGGCATATTGATAAAAAATGTATCTGCTGCGGAGAGAATTAGGCAGATCGTAAAGACGCCGTAAACCCACCCCTGGGGGCTGGTGCCGCGCCATCCGTGGTGCGGACACTTTACTCTTCTGCCTATCCTTTCCGCTGATATTGTGCAAATAACAAAAGTGATAAATCGTCATGACCCAAATTTCGACTCCCAACTCCACCGCCTTAGCTCTGCAACGTTTGTTGGATATTATGCGCACCTTGCGTGACCCTGAGCACGGCTGTCCGTGGGATCGTAAGCAGACTTTTGACACTATTGCGCCCTACACGTTGGAAGAGACTTATGAAGTGCTTGATGCGATTCAGCGCAAGGATTTCGACGATCTTCGCGACGAATTGGGTGATCTGCTGTTTCAGGTGGTGTTTTATGCGCAAATGGGGCAGGAGCAGGGGCGGTTTGCGTTTGATGATGTGTGTCACGCCATCAGTGATAAGCTGGTGCGCCGCCATCCGCATGTGTTCCCCAATGAAGCTCAGCACGCCGCTGAGGCGACTATTGGCAGTGAAGCCGCGCTGGCAGGTTGGGAGTCCCGTAAAGCGGAGGAGCGGGCCGAAAAGGCACTGTATTCGGCTTTGGATGATATCCCTGATGCACTGCCCGCATTGATGAAAGCCCATAAAATCCAGAAACGCTGTGCGTCGGTGGGCTTTGATTGGGATACGCTGGGGCCAGTGCTGGATAAAGTCTACGAAGAGATTGATGAGGTGATGTTCGAGGCGCGTCAAGCGGTGGTCGATGAGGATAAGTTGGGCGAAGAGATCGGTGATTTGTTGTTTGCCACGGTGAATTTATCCCGCCATTTAGGTCATAAAGCGGAAAATGCTCTACAGGCGGCTAATCGTAAGTTTGAGCGGCGTTTTCGTCAGGTAGAACAAATAGTTACAGCATCAGGTCGTACCATGGAGAGTGCCACACTCGCTGAGATGGAAGCCGCCTGGCAGCAAGTTAAAAAGCAAGAAACTGAAATGTAAGGTGTTTTAATTCATTTTACGGATGGTTGTTGAATTTTAATTACGTTAATATATTGAATTATAACGGATAGTAAGACGATGTTCCGCGCGGTTTTGGCAGCGAAAACCGCCATGGTCGTGGAGATCATTTGTAGCGAAACCAAGGTTCCGGTATACTACTTTCCCGTCCTGGTACTTCCATCGTCTTTAAACCTAAACTCTCAGGTTCAGCATGACAACTAATTATATTTTTGTGACCGGCGGGGTCGTATCCTCTCTGGGTAAAGGCATTGCCGCAGCCTCTCTGGCGGCTATACTTGAAGCCCGTGGCCTCAACGTTACCATCATGAAACTGGACCCGTATATCAACGTGGATCCGGGCACCATGAGCCCGACACAACACGGGGAAGTTTTTGTCACCGAAGATGGTGCTGAGACCGATCTGGACTTAGGGCACTATGAGCGCTTTATTCGCACCAAAATGACCCGTCGTAATAACTTCACTACGGGGCGCATCTATTCTGAAGTCCTGCGTAAAGAGCGTCGTGGCGACTATCTGGGTGCAACTATTCAGGTTATTCCTCATATCACCAATGCCATCAAAGAGCGCATCATCGAAGGCGGCGAAGGCCACGATGTGGTATTGGTTGAGATTGGCGGCACCGTAGGTGATATCGAATCCCTGCCATTCCTGGAAGCTATTCGTCAGATGGCGGTTGATGTTGGCCGCGAGCACACGCTTTACATGCACCTGACATTGGTTCCTTATCTGGCTGCGGCTGGTGAAGTGAAAACCAAGCCAACGCAACATTCGGTAAAAGAGCTACTTTCAATTGGTATTCAGCCAGATGTGCTGATTTGCCGTTCTGATCGCGCAGTTCCTGCTAATGAACGTGCCAAAATCGCGCTGTTCTGTAATGTGCCAGAAAAAGCGGTTATCTCCCTAAAAGACGTTGATTCCATTTATAAAATCCCAGGGCTATTGAAATCACAGGGCCTTGACGATTATATTTGTAAACGATTCAGCTTAACTTGTCCTGAAGCAAATCTCGCTGAGTGGGAACAGGTATTATACGAAGAATCAAATCCAGGTGGCGAAGTGACCATCGGGATGATTGGTAAATACGTAGAACTGCCGGATGCCTATAAGTCTGTAATTGAAGCCCTGAAGCACGGTGGGTTGAAAAATCGCCTGACGGTGAACATCAAGCTGATTGATTCGCAGGATGTTGAGACACGCGGCGAAGAGATGCTGAAAGGGCTGGATGCTATCCTTATTCCTGGTGGTTTCGGCTACCGTGGTGTGGAAGGCAAGGTTCTGGCGGCACGCTATGCCCGTGAACACAATATTCCTTACCTGGGCATCTGCCTGGGGATGCAAGTTGCACTGATGGAGTTTGCCCGCAATGTTGTGGGAATGGAAAACGCGAACTCCACAGAATTTGTGCCAGACTGTAAGTATCCGGTGGTTGCATTAATCACCGAATGGCGTGATGAAAACGGCAACGTTGAAGTGCGTTCGGAAGAGAGCGATTTGGGCGGTACTATGCGTGTAGGTGGGCAACCTTGCAACCTGACTGAAGGTAGCTTGGTACGTCAGATGTATGGCGAACCTACCATCGTTGAGCGCCACCGTCATCGTTATGAAGTCAACAATATGCTGTTGAAGCAGATTGAAGCTGCCGGGTTGCGTGTTGCCGGGCGTTCTGCGGATAACAAACTGGTGGAAATTATCGAGTTGCCAAACCATCCATGGTTTGTGGCTTGTCAGTTCCATCCAGAATTTACTTCGACGCCACGTGATGGTCACCCGTTGTTCGCCGGCTTTGTGAAAGCGGCTGGTGATTATCAGAAGCGCCAGGTGAAATAAAATATTTGGTAGAAGGGGCGGCAGCGATGTCGCCCCCTCTGTCTGGAGTTTTAGTTTAACTTGTACTGAGGAAAATCTAATGTCCAAAATCGTTAAAGTCATCGGTCGCGAAATCATCGACTCCCGTGGTAACCCAACTGTAGAAGCCGAAGTTCATCTGGAAGGCGGTTTTGTTGGTTTGGCTGCGGCACCATCAGGTGCTTCTACTGGTTCCCGTGAAGCACTGGAACTGCGTGACGGTGACAAATCCCGTTTCCTGGGCAAAGGCGTTCTGAAAGCCGTTGCCGCAGTAAATGGTCCAATTGCTCAGGCAGTTTTGGGTAAAGATGCCAAAGACCAGGCTAACATCGATAAAATTATGATCGATTTGGACGGTACTGAGAACAAATCCCAGTTTGGTGCTAACGCCATCCTGGCTGTTTCTCTGGCAGCAGCGAAAGCAGCAGCAGCGTCTAAAGGCATGCCTTTGTACGAGCACATTGCTGAATTGAACGGCACCCCAGGTAAGTTCTCTATGCCACTGCCTATGATGAACATCATCAACGGCGGCGAACATGCTGATAACAACGTTGATATTCAAGAGTTTATGATTCAGCCAGTCGGCGCTAAAACTCTGAAAGAAGCTGTTCGCATCGGTTCTGAAGTGTTCCATACTTTGGCTAAGGTTTTGAAATCCAAAGGCATGAGCACTGCAGTCGGCGACGAAGGCGGTTATGCACCAAACTTGGGTTCTAACGCTGAAGCACTGGCTGTTATCGCTGAAGCGGTAAAACAAGCTGGCTACGAGTTAGGCAAAGATGTGACTCTGGCGATGGACTGTGCGGCGTCTGAATTCTACAAAGACGGCAAATATGTTCTGGCCGGCGAAGGCAACAAAGCCTTCACTTCTGAAGAGTTCACTCACTTCCTGGAAGATCTGACTAAACAGTACCCAATCGTCTCTATCGAAGATGGCCTGGACGAATCTGACTGGGCTGGCTTCAAATACCAGACCGAAGTTCTGGGTGACAAAATCCAGCTGGTTGGTGATGATCTGTTTGTAACCAACACCAAGATCCTGAAAGAAGGTATCGAGAAAGGTGTTGCTAACTCTATCCTGATTAAATTCAACCAGATCGGTTCTTTGACCGAAACTCTGGCTGCTATCAAGATGGCGAAAGATGCAGGTTACACCGCGGTTATCTCTCACCGTTCAGGCGAAACCGAAGATGCTACCATTGCCGATCTGGCAGTAGGTACTGCAGCAGGCCAAATCAAAACCGGTTCTATGAGCCGTTCTGACCGTGTTGCTAAATACAACCAACTGATCCGTATTGAAGAGGCGCTGGGCGACCGCGCACCATTCAACGGTCTGAAAGAAGTGAAAGGTCAGTAATCTTACTGCGCCTTATCTTCTGAAAAGTTGATTGAAAAATCCACTTCGGTGGGTTAATGAGATGATCACCCCCACCCTGTGAGCGATAAGCTGACAGGGTGTTTTATTTTGGGGCATCATCTAAAAAAACAGCAGAGTTGGCAGTTAATCCACTATCAACTTCAATGTGTTATCTGAAGATTGTCTGTTTAGGCAAAACCAAGATGAAATATAATCAGTGTTGCCAAAGTGGAGATAACCATAGACTTATAGTCTTAATATTATCATTAATATAGCTATCCGATTGTTAACTATAATTTAGGTGTATTTTTTATTCTTTCTCAATAATAATGTTATATTCTTATTGTTATAAAAATAAGTATTATAAAGATAATATCATTAGGCATATAATTTAATTTTATATAGTATCAATTAGTAAGTATGCTAGTGTTAATAAAAACTAATTGGAGTATATAATGGATTATCATTTTGAAAATGAATACAATTCTAGTTCTTTATCCACAGAGATAGCTGAAGATATTAAGTTAATTAGTGAAGGGATTTATATTGATGGGGCACACAGAGCTGACTTTAGCTCGGTTAAGTCTGATAAGGTAAGCGATAAAGTCGCTAAACTAATGCATCGCTATGGTGTTTATGGCAAAACCGATGTGGCAGCATTATACATACTTGAGAAACTGAAGGTTGACGACCACTCGCTGGAGTATGTTGCTAAGAAAATTTCTAATTTTGATGTGCTTGATTTCATTAAAATGGTGAAGTGTGGCGTTAAGGATATAGAAACCTATCTTTTTTATAAAGAAATTATACGGTATAAAAAGGAAGTAAGGGAAGTAATAAAGGATCTCCTTCAACCGAAGGAGATGGGTTCTTATGTGAATGAACAATCTTATTACATAAATAAATATCCTGAACACAGCAAACTGATTAATTCATCTTCTAGCCGCGGAATGGTGCACATAGGAAATCTAGCATCATTGATTGTATTATCTGCTCATAAATTGACTGACGATCTGTTAATTTCGGCTAAGGAGAAAAATATAGAGAATCATATTCTTTTCGCCGCGATTAAGTCTGTGGATAGTCATGAGGTAATAAAAAGTATATTTATTGATTTAGGTAAAACCCCTATTACTGAAAAAGAATTTATTGATGTTACTCTTGGCAAGTTAACAATAGATGAGATCAAATTTGACTATAATGAAAAAACGGCAAAGTTACAGAAAGAAATGGATGACTTAAATAAGGAAATGTTTGGCGATACTTATCTAGATAGTGGCCATGCAGTTGATAGCGCTATTCTTAGTGACGCGACAGCGGCAATGCCGGAATTTCGTGATGAGTTATTATCTTTTGCTTTTGAGAAGCGATTAAACCAGGAAACAACCGCCATACCTTCTTCTTTATTCAAAGCTATTGTGCTAGGCCACGGAGCAACGCTCTGACAGACGTTAAAAGTCAGTCATGACTGCACTCTACTTTTTGTTGTCATTGATTGCCCTTTGCCAGATTCATCTGAATCTGGCAAATAACCCTCATCTGACTCACATCTATAACACTGCTATCGTGCAGATAATTCATCAACAGTTATCCTTATTAATCACCCGAATGACTCGATAATCATGCATAAAGGAAGATAACTGATGAAATTGAAATACTTACTGTTACCGGCGATGCTGTTCTCCGGTAGCTTGCTGGCTGCCAGCGTTACCGTGACCATGAATGAATCTCTGCCCGAAGGTAATGGCAAGGTGCTGGGTACTGTTACAGTAACAGAAACCGCTTATGGTTTATTGTTTACCCCCAATCTGACTGGGCTGGCAGCAGGTATCCATGGGTTCCATCTGCATGAAAAGCCAAGTTGTGCACCGGGCCAGAAAGAGGGTAAAGCCGTGCCTGCCCTTGCCGCTGGTGGCCACCTTGACCCGCAAAAAACCGACACTCACCTTGGCCCTTATAATGATAAAGGGCATCTGGGGGATTTACCGGGGCTAGTGGTCAATGCTGATGGCACCGCCACCTATCAGCTCTTGGCTCCGCGCCTGAAATCGTTATCCGAGCTGAAACAACATGCGCTGATGATCCATGCCGGTGGTGATAACTATGCTGACCATCCAATGCCACTGGGTGGTGGCGGTGCTCGCATGGCCTGCGGTGTTATTGAGTAACGCTCTGATACAAACAAACTGGCACTCTGGGGGCTGCCGGTTTGGTGAAGGCGAGGGAATCTGCAATAATTGCCCATTGGCCTAATCACGATATAGAGATACTGATGCTGTACCCGATTAATGAGATGTTCCAGACCTTGCAGGGCGAGGGTTACTTCACCGGCGTTCCGGCGATTTTTGTGCGCTTGCAGGGTTGCCCGGTAGGCTGTAGTTGGTGCGACACCAAGCATACCTGGGAAAAAGAGGCAGATCGGGAAGTCGATATGCAGCGCATTATGGTGAAAACCGCTGAAAGTGATGCCTGGGGTTCTGCCAGCGAACAGCAGCTATTGGCTATCTTTTCTCAGCAAGGATATACCGCTCGCCATGTGGTGATAACCGGCGGGGAGCCGGCTATCTACGATCTGCTACCGCTAACATCTGTATTGGAGCAAGCCGGTTACAGCTGCCAGATTGAAACCAGCGGCACGCACGAGGTGCAGTGCTCAGCAGCCACTTGGGTCACTGTTTCGCCGAAAGTGAAGATGCGCGGTGGCTTGAAAATATTGCCGCAAGCATTGCAGCGCGCAGATGAAATTAAGCATCCGGTGGGGCGCTTACGGGATATCGAAGCGCTGGAGGTGTTATTGGCTACTCTACATGATGATAAAAAACGGATAATTGCGTTGCAGCCCATCAGTCAGAAAGATGATGCAACCAAACTCTGCATTGAAACCTGTATCGCCAGGAACTGGCGGCTCTCCATGCAGACGCATAAATACCTAAACATAGCTTAAGGTGCAGGGCGTGGCAGCGCCCTGACGAATGATTTAACCGCGATAAACACAGCCCGCAGAGCAGGTCTCTTTCACCATCACGGCACTTAACTCAGGTAGTTGCGGTTTCAGCTGTTGCCAAATCCAGCACGCCAACACTTCGCTGGTTGGGTTTTCCAGGCCAGGAATATCGTTCAGATAGTGGTGATCCAAACGTTCCCAAATAGGGTTAAATGCCGCTTTTAGATCAGCAAAATCCATCACCCAACCGGAGTGAGCATCAACTTCACCAGTCACCTCGATACGAACCATAAATGAGTGACCATGCAAACGGCCACATTTGTGCCCTGCTGCAACATGGGGCAGCCGGTGAGCGGCTTCAAACTGAAAATCTTTAAATAGGGTGGTGCTCATCATTCTGACCTTAATTGACTCAAAAAACCGCCGCATAGTACCGGAAAGCACCGATGCTGGCTATGAAAGCCCGTCATTGCGCCGTCAATTTACTCCAGCGCGCCGTGGTAATCATGACGTAGCCTACTGATTTATATGCAGAGATAGCAAACCCAGGGGTTGATATCCGCTGTTGGGAATTTCCCCAATAAGTTGAACACTTTAACTCGTATTGATTACCTGAAAAACTGCTTAGTCGTTTTAGTTATTTATTATTTCCATCGCTTCTTTAATTGTTATTATCGAGATGGTTAACCTTACAAACATAAAGATTTTTTGCCCAAAATAATCGACTGACACTGGCTCAAGCATAAAGGAATTCGTACTGCAATGACGACTCAGGCCCCCCCTACCTCTGTACTTCCGCTATCGCCGGATCAGTTGACCCGCATACAAGCGGCAGTTGGTGAGCTATCTCCAACCCAAATGGCATGGTTGTCCGGCTACTTCTGGGGCAGGGTGGATCAGCAGCCTGGCGTGGTTGCGGCTCCTGCGGCGGTAACCCCTCCGGCGGTGACAGTAACCCTAATTTCGGCCTCTCAGACCGGCAATGCAAGGCGCTTAGCGGAACAGTTACGTGATGACCTTTTGGCCGCTAAGCTTAGCGTCAATCTGGTCAATGCGGGCGATTACAAGTTTAAACAAATTGCGCAAGAGCGCCTGTTGGTGGTGGTGGCCTCCACTCAGGGGGAAGGCGAGCCTGCGGAAGAAGCCGTCGCATTGCACAAATTCCTCTGCTCTAAAAAAGCCCCGAAATTGCCAGAAACCGCGTTTGCGGTATTTGGTCTCGGGGACACGTCATATGAGCATTTCTGTCAGGCGGGCAAAGATTTTGATAGCAAACTGGCCGAGTTGGGGGCTGAGCGGCTATTGGATCGCGTCGATGCGGATGTGGAGTATCAGGAGTCAGCGCTGCAGTGGCGTCAGCAGGTGGTTGCGGCATTGCAGGCCAGAGTTCCGGCCCAATCGACGGCGGTAGTTGCGGCAACACCAAGTGGCGCTGTTGATGAGATTACCTCCAGCCCCTACAGCAAAACCGCGCCACTGACGGCGCAGTTATCCGTTCAGCAAAAAGTGACTGGCCGCCACTCAGAAAAAGATGTGCGCCACATTGAAATTGATTTAGGTGACTCAGGGCTGCGTTACCAGCCGGGTGATGCGCTGGGGGTCTGGTTTGATAATGACCCGGCACTGGTCGATGAGCTGCTGGCGCTATTGTGGCTCAAAGGTGATGAGCCAGTTGGCATTGATGGGCAGAACATGCCGCTGGTACAAGCGCTGCGTAGCCATCTTGAACTGACACAAAACACCACTGTGATCGTCGATAAATACGCGGCGCTCTCGCGTGATCAAACCCTGATTGCTTTGCTGGCAGATAAACCGGCGCTGCAACACTATGCGAAAAACACGCCAATTGTTGATATGGTGCGTCAGGCTCCATCGGACTTGAATGCCGATCAACTGGTAGCGCTACTGCGCCCGCTGACACCGCGCCTCTACTCCATCGCCTCCTCGCAGGCAGAAACCGAAACTGAAGTTCATATCACTGTGGGCGTGGTGCGTTATGACATTGATGGCCGACCACGCGCGGGTGGCGCTTCAGGTTATCTGGCTGATCGGCTGGAGGTAGATGACGACATCCGCATCTTCATTGAACATAACGATAACTTCCGTTTACCAGCTAACCCAGAAACGCCGGTGATAATGATTGGGCCGGGCACTGGTATCGCCCCATTCCGCGCCTTTATGCAACAGCGTGAGGCTATTGGTGCCAGTGGTAAGAACTGGCTACTGTTCGGCAACCCGCACTTCACCGAAGACTTCCTCTATCAGGTTGAATGGCAGCGCTACGTCAAACAGGGCTTGCTGACCCGCATTGATCTAGCCTGGTCCCGTGATCAGGCTGATAAAATATACGTACAAGACAAACTGCGCGAACAGGGCGCAGAGCTGTGGAGCTGGATCCAACAAGGCGCCCACATTTACGTCTGTGGCGATGCAAACCGCATGGCAAAAGATGTCGAGCAAGTTTTACTGGACGTGGTGGCTGAGCACGGTGCAATGGATACCGAGCAGGCTGATGAATATTTAAGTGAGCTGCGCCTGGCGCGCCGTTATCAGCGGGATGTGTACTGATGAATGAAAAACACCCAGGGCCACTGGTCGTGACCGGAAAACTCTCCGATGGCGAACGGATGAAGTCGGAAAGCAATTTCCTGCGCGGAACCATCGCCAAAGATCTGAATGAGGGGCTGACCGGTGGTTTCAACGGCGATAATTTCCTGCTGATCCGCTTCCACGGTATGTATCAGCAAGATGACCGCGATATCCGCGCAGAACGTGCTGAGCAGAAGCTGGAACCTCGCCACGCCATGATGCTGCGTTGCCGCTTACCGGGTGGGATTATTACCCCGCAGCAGTGGCTGGGTATTGATAAATTCGCGGCGGATAACACCTTATACGGCAGCATCCGTATCACCAACCGCCAGACCTTTCAGTTCCATGGCATTTTGAAGGGCAATGTAAAACCGGCCCACCAGTTGCTGAATCAATTGGGGCTAGATGCGCTGGCGACGGCAAATGATGTCAACCGTAATGTGCTCTGTACGTCGAACCCGGTTGAGTCGGTGCTGCATCAAGAGGCCTATGAATGGGCGAAAAAGATCTCTGAACATCTGCTGCCACGAACCCGTGCTTATGCCGAAATTTGGCTGGATGCGGAAAAAGTTGCCACCACGGATGAAGAGCCGATTCTCGGTGCGACCTATTTGCCGCGTAAATTTAAAACCACAGTCGTTATTCCGCCGCAAAATGATGTCGATCTCCATGCTAACGACCTCAACTTTGTTGCAGTGGCGGAAAAAGGCAAATTAGTGGGCTTTAACGTGCTGGTGGGCGGCGGGTTATCCATTGCTCATGGTGATAAGAATACTTATCCACGTAAGGCCAGTGAATTCGGTTATATCCCACTGCAACACACTCTGGCGATCGCTGAAGCGGTGGTCACGACTCAACGTGATTGGGGTAACCGCACCGATCGTAAAAATGCCAAAACCAAATATACCCTTGAGCGCGTTGGTGTTGAGACATTCAAAGCTGAAGTTGAAAAACGCGCCGGGGTGAGTTTTGCTGCCATCAAACCCTACCAGTTTACTGGTCGTGGTGATCGTATCGGTTGGGTAAAAGGTATTGATAAAAAATGGCATCTGACCCTATTTATTGAGAATGGGCGTCTGTTGGATTACCCCGACCGCAGCCTGAAAACCGGCGTCGCCGAGATTGCTAAAATCCATCAGGGCGATTTCCGTCTGACGGCTAATCAGAACTTGATTGTGGCGGGCGTGCCGGAAAAAGATAAATCGCGCATTGAAGCTTTGGCGCGCGAACATGGCTTGATGGACGACACTGTTAGTTCGCAGCGTGAAAACTCCATGGCGTGCGTTTCATTCCCAACCTGCCCGCTGGCAATGGCGGAAGCCGAGCGTTTCTTGCCGGAATTTGTCACCCGCATTGAAGGCATTTTGCAGCAGCACGGTCTGCCCGATGAACATATTGTGATGCGCGTAACGGGCTGTCCGAACGGCTGTGGCCGCGCTTTATTGGCTGAAATGGGGCTGGTGGGGAAAGCGATTGGCCGTTATAACCTGCATCTGGGCGGCAACCGTGAGGGCACGCGCATCCCACGGATGTACCGCGAAAACATTACTGAAGATGAGATATTGGCTATCACTGATCAACTGGTCGGGCGTTGGGCCAAAGAGCGCCATACCGATGAAGGCTTTGGTGACTTTGTTATTCGCGCAGGTGTTATTGCGCCAGTGATTGATTCAGCCCGTGACTTTTATGAAGTGCTGGAGGCGGTGTGAGCCAAATGAATTTAAGCGAACTTAATGCGCTACCGAAAGCGGAACAAGCGGCGGCATTAGCCATGATTAATGGCAAACTTGAGCATTTAACCGCTCAAGAGCGCGTGAGCTGGGCGCTGGAAAATCTGCCCGGTGAGTTTGTGCTCTCTTCCAGCTTTGGGATTCAGGCGGCAGTCTGTTTGCATCTGGTGACCCGTCAGCGCCCTGATATTCCGGTCATTCTGACGGATACCGGCTATCTGTTCCCAGAAACCTATCAGTTTATTGATACGTTGACCGAGCAACTGCAACTTAACTTGCAGGTATTCCGCGCCCCGCAAAGCCCCGCATGGCAGGAAGCACGGTACGGTAAGTTGTGGGAGCAGGGGGTTGAGGGCATTGAGCGCTACAATGATCTGAACAAAGTAGAGCCTATGAATCGGGCGCTAGAGACCTTGGGCGCGCAAACGTGGTTTGCTGGTTTACGCCGCGAGCAATCGGGTAGTCGTGCGCAGCTACCTGTTTTGGCTATCCAGCGCGGCGTATTTAAGCTGTTGCCGATCATTGACTGGGATAACCGCCAGATTTATCACTATTTGACGCAAAATGGGTTGAGCTATCATCCGCTGTGGGAGCAGGGCTATCTATCTGTCGGTGATACCCATACAACGCGTAAATGGGAACCCGGTATGAGTGAGGAAGAGACCCGCTTCTTTGGCCTAAAACGTGAGTGCGGCCTGCATGAGGGCTGATGTGGCTGATTAGTGATAATAAGGGGCGCAGAGTGCGCTCTCAGACTGCTGACAAACCCCGATGACGCGATCTGGAACGGAGAGGACGGGTAGAAGAGTAAAGCGTCCGCGCCAGGGATGGCGCGGCTCGAGCCTCCAGGGATGGATTTACGGCGTCTTTACGATCTAGCTGTTCTCTCCGCAACCAGCACTTTGTCAATAACCTCAGGGCGCAGAGTCCGCCCTTACTTTTTGTCATGATGAACCCGTGTCGCGATGAACCAGTATCAAAATTAGCTAGAAATTCGCTCGAGCCAGCTTCGCCAAAAACTGGCGGCGATCCTTATCGCCAGCGCGCGTAGCGCTAAAATTACTGCTTCGCGCCAGCTAACTCTTCTATCAGCGGGAGCAATATTTTTACCGTGTCATGGGTGCGTTTAGTGATTCGGCCCGGCAAGAATTTATCCAGATAATTTAAGTTATCCAACTGACTCTGGTGACGAGTGCTGCCTTGTGGGAAGTGGCTGCTGATGGCGCGTTGCTGGCAGCCATCTTTGTTACCCAAGCTGTAGTTGCTGGCTTCGACGGATAGCAGCGGCAATCCGGCAGTCGCGAACAGAGATTTATCTACCCGACACGGGGCGTTGACCTGATTTTTAATGGTCGCTGCGGTAATGCCATAACGGCGTGCCAGCTTCAGTGCCTGCTCTTTGGCGGCAATGGCCGAGGGCTGGTTGCTGGCATTAAAATAGAGGCGGTCGCCAGTAATTAGGTTATCCAGATTGATCACCAACAAGGTGTTGGCCCTCTCTGTTTTACTCATCCGTTGCAGATAGTTCTCGGTGCCTTGCGCTCCAATTTCCTCCGCGCTGAGGGCGACAAAACGCAAATCATAGCGCAGCGGCACTGTTTTCAGGCGCTCGGCCAGTTCCAGCATGACACCTACCCCGGCGGCATTATCATCGACACCTTGCAGTGTCAGGCCACCAAGGTTTTTATCTAAATCGGCATCACTTTGCGGCGTGTAAGTATCAAAGTGCGCCATGATCACTATCTGCTGCTGTTCATCCGCTTTACTGGCCGCATCACTGTTCGTGGCTGTTGCGCTGCGCGCCGCAATCACTGAAGTTGCACTCAGTGTCCGCCAGCTCTGCTTGCCATTTTTGCTGGTATAGAGATAGCGGGTATTAAAACCGCGCATATTGCTTTGGTAGCCCATCTGCTGAAAGCGATGATTGATATACTCGGCTGCCAGTAATTCAGCCGGGCTACCCGCCATTCGGCCGGGGAAGTAGGTGCTAATGTGGCGAGTTTGCTGCTCAGCAATGTTGCCAGCGGCTTGAGTCGTGGCGGCCTGCAATGGCAGCGCGGCACTGAAACAGAGGGTGAATAGTGCCCACTTTAGGCGACGGCGGGAAAACATACCGAAATATCCTTGTTATAGTCTGGGGCATGCCTGCTGGCATGGATAACACGACGCTTAGTATGAAACTGTCTGCACAAATTAACAATTTGTATGATTCTTAAATTGCAGAAAGATAGGCCCGAAAATAGCTCCCGTGAAAACGGCCGAACATAGCTGTGAGCTATACTATTGTGGCTATATATCATTATGGAACTTGTAATTACTTTTCGTCATTTCATAAGGTCAGGCCCCCCACCTATAGTCACCCTACGCTTTATCATGTAATCGAAGGCCGTTGTGGATTATCTACCTCTTTTTGCCGACTTAAAACAGCGCCCAGTACTGGTGGTTGGCGGCGGTGAAGTTGCTGCGCGAAAAATTGAATTGCTGCACCGCGCAGGTGCTCAAGTGCGGGTAGTGGCTCAGACGCTCTCATCTGAACTCGAAAAACAGCATCAGGATGAGCGCATTCACTGGCAGGCAAAGGCTTTCTTGCCCGAACAGTTGGATGAGGTGTTCCTGGTGATTGCGGCCACTAATGATGCCGCACTGAATGCCGCTATTTTCGCCGCTGCGGATCAACGGCATATTTTGGCTAACGTGGTAGATGATCAACCTCTCTGCTCATTTATCTTCCCATCGATTGTCGACCGCTCCCCCTTGGTAGTGGCTATCTCCTCTGCCGGTCAGGCCCCAGTGTTGGCGCGGATATTGCGCGAGAAACTGGAGGCACTGTTACCGGCCAGTTTGGCTGAGATGGCGGCAGTTGCCGGGCGCTGGCGCAGTCGCGTTAAGCAGCAGATTAACTCGATGGGCGCACGACGCCGCTTTTGGGAGAACGCCTTTAGTGGTCGTTTTGCCAGCTTGATCAGCCGTGGTCAATTTGCGCAGGCGGAGGAGGAGCTGCAACAGTCGCTTGAGGGGCAGGGCAGTACCCTCGGTGAGGTTGCCTTGGTGGGAGCCGGCCCCGGTGATCCCGGTTTGCTGACCTTACGCGGTCTGCAAGTTATTCAGCAGGCTGATGTGGTGCTGTATGACCATTTAGTCAGCCCAGAGGTTTTAGATTTGGTTCGCCGTGATGCTGAACGAATTTGTGTTGGCAAGCGGGCGGGCGCGCACTCAGTGGCGCAGGAGGAGACCAATCAATTGCTGGTCACCCTCGCGCAGCAAGGGAAGCGGGTGGTGCGGCTGAAAGGGGGCGACCCCTTTATTTTTGGCCGTGGTGGCGAAGAGTTACAAGTGGTGGCGCGTGCGGGTATTGCGTTTCAGGTGGTGCCGGGGGTGACGGCGGCGGCTGGGGCGACAGCCTACGCCGGTATTCCCCTGACTCACCGTGACCATGCACAGAGCGTGACTTTTATTACCGGCCATTGCCGTAGTGATGGCGATGAGTTGGATTGGCAAGCACTGGCCCGTGGTCGTCAGACCCTGGCGATTTACATGGGCACGGTGAAAGCGGCTGAGATCAGCCAGCAGTTAATCACTCATGGCCGCGCGAGCACCACGCCAGTGGCGGTCATCAGTCGGGGCACCCGCGCAGACCAACAAGTTCGCATCGGCACATTGGCACAGCTAGAGTCATTAGCGCATCAGGCCCCCACTCCGGCACTGCTGGTTATCGGTGAAGTGGTGGATTTGCATCACCAAATCGCCTGGTTTGGGCAACAACGACAGACTGAACAGGCCATCAGCCCGTCAGTCGTGAATTTGGCATAAAGGATCTGTTATGGACGAAAAACGACTCACTCATTTGCGGCAATTGGAGGCGGAGAGCATCCATATCATCCGTGAAGTGGCCGCCGAATTCGGTAACCCGGTGATGCTCTACTCCATCGGCAAAGACTCCTCTGTGATGCTGCATCTGGCGCGCAAGGCATTCTTCCCCGGTAACTTGCCCTTCCCGCTACTGCATGTGGATACTGGTTGGAAATTTCGCGAAATGTACCAATTCCGTGACCGCACAGCCAAAGCTTTTGGCTGTGAATTACTAGTTCATCGCAATCCGGAAGGGGTGGCGATGGGTATCAACCCGTTTGTCCATGGCAGTGCCAAACATACCGATATCATGAAAACCGAGGGCCTCAAACAGGCACTGAACAAATATGGTTTTGATGCGGCTTTCGGTGGTGCGCGGCGTGACGAAGAGAAATCACGTGCTAAAGAGCGAATTTACTCTTTCCGTGACCGCTTCCACCGCTGGGACCCGAAAAATCAGCGCCCTGAGTTGTGGCACAACTACAACGGCCAGATTAACAAAGGCGAAAGTATCCGCGTCTTCCCGCTCTCCAACTGGACTGAGCTGGATATCTGGCAATATATCTTCCTGGAAAAAATCGACATTGTGCCGCTCTATCTGGCGAAGCCACGGCCAGTGCTGGAACGTGATGGTATGTTGCTGATGGTGGATGATGATCGCATCGATTTACAGCCGGGTGAGGTCATTACTCAGAAGATGGTGCGTTTTCGCACATTGGGTTGCTGGCCACTTACCGGTGCGGTGGAGTCTGAGGCAGAAACCTTGCCCGCCATCATCGAAGAGATGCTTATCTCGACCACCAGTGAACGCCAGGGTCGAATGATCGACCGCGATCAATCCGGCTCCATGGAGCTTAAAAAGCGTCAGGGATATTTCTGAGGAGCGCCCGATGAACACCAAATTACAACATCAACCTGTTGCAGCCCAACAATCAGCGCCTGAAAAATCAGCGGCAGAAAACAGGTCGATGATTTTACAAAGCAGCTCTATTGCCGAGCAAATCGCCAACGAGGGCGGGGTCGAAGCTTACCTGCATGCACAGCAGCATAAGACCATGCTGCGCTTTTTGACCTGCGGCAGTGTCGACGACGGCAAAAGCACCCTGATTGGGCGTTTACTGCACGATACCCGCCAAATCTACGAAGATCAGCTAACTACGCTGCATACTGATAGCAAGCGCATTGGTACGCAGGGCGAAAAACTGGATCTGGCGCTACTGGTGGATGGTTTACAGGCCGAGCGCGAGCAGGGCATTACTATTGATGTAGCTTATCGTTACTTCTCAACTGAACAGCGCAAATTTATCATTGCGGACACTCCGGGGCATGAGCAGTACACCCGCAATATGGCCACCGGGGCCTCGACTTGTGATCTGGCGATTTTATTGATTGATGCCCGCAAAGGGGTGCTGGATCAAACCCGTCGCCACAGCTTTATTGCCACCTTACTGGGTATTCGCCATCTGGTGGTGGCGGTGAACAAGATGGATCTGGTGGATTATCAGGAGAGTGTCTTCGAGCAATTTAAAGAGGATTACCTGAGTTTTGCCGAGCAGTTGCCGACAGATCTGGATATTAAGTTTGTCCCGCTCTCGGCGCTAGATGGCGACAATGTGGCCTCACCTGGCGAGAGAATGAAGTGGTATTCCGGCCCGACGCTACTTGAAGTGCTGGAGAGTGTCGATGTGGTGAACTCCAGCCGCCAACAGCCATTGCGTTTCCCGGTGCAGTACGTTAATCGGCCCAATCTGGATTTCCGTGGCTATGCCGGCACCTTGTCGGCGGGCATTGTGCGGGTTGGGCAAAAAGTGAAAGTGCTGCCCTCTGGTGTGGAGTCGACGGTGGCACGTATCGTCACTTTTGATGGCGATTTGGCCCAGGCCGTCCCCGGTGAAGCCATCACGCTGGTGCTGACCGATGAAGTCGATATCAGCCGTGGAGACTTACTGGTAGATGCCGGTGAAACCCTAAAAGCTGCGCAGAATGCGCTGGTGGATATTGTCTGGATGGCGGAGCAACCGCTGGTGGTTGGGCAAAGTTATGACATCAAAGTGGCGGGTAAAAAGAGCCGTGCACGGGTTGAAAATATCCAATATCAGGTCGAGATCAATTCGCTAACTCAGCGGGTGGTGGAGAGTCTGCCGCTCAATGGCATCGGCTTAGTTGAACTGGCGTTCGATGAGCCGCTGGTGCTGGACAGCTATCAACGCAATCGCGATACCGGCGGCATGATCTTTATTGATCGGCTGAGTAATGTCACGGTCGGCGCGGGCTTAATTCGTGAAACAGTGGCGTCGGTTTATCAGGAAAGCACCGCCTTCAGTGCCTTTGAGCTGGAGCTGAATGCGCTGGTTCGTCGCCACTTCCCACATTGGGGTGCGCGCGATCTGTTGGGGGGGAAATAGCGTGCCGGTCGATCAAGTGACGCCAGCCGATGAGAATATCGTCTGGCACCCCCATGCGGTGACTCGGCAGGATCGTGAGCAGCAGCATGGGCATCAGGGCGTAGTGCTCTGGTTTACCGGGTTGTCCGGCTCAGGAAAATCCACGGTGGCCGGCGCGCTGGAACAGGCGCTGTTCGCCCGTGGTGTTAGCACTTACTTGCTGGATGGTGACAATGTGCGCCATGGCTTGTGCCGTGACTTGGGTTTCTCGGATGATGATCGGCGCGAGAATATCAGGCGGGTCGGCGAAGTGGCTAAACTGATGGTGGACGCCGGTTTGGTGGTGCTGACGGCATTTATTTCGCCTCATCGTGCCGAGCGGCAAATGGTGCGAGATATGTTGGCGTCAGGCCAGTTTATCGAGGTTTTTGTTGATACGCCGTTGGCGATTTGTGAGGCTCGCGATCCTAAAGGTTTATACAAAAAAGCCCGTGCTGGCGAGCTGAAAAACTTCACCGGCATCGACTCTATTTACGAATCACCTGAGCACGCAGATATTCATTTGCAGGGTGAACAATTAGTAACAAATTTGATTGAACAATTGTTAGACGTACTGCGTGGTCGCGCTATTATCAAATCCTAAACGTATATCCTTCACCCCTGCCGTTACTGGGTTGTTCGCTCGCTACACTCACCCGAGTCACTGACTTAAGTTAGCGTCTCGGGACTGTTGCTTGCTGCCGACCTGTAACGTCAATGGCTTAGGATGTAATGACTAAACTGGCAAAACGTCCTCAGAACGTGCCGGTAAATTGTACCTACAGGATTTCTATGCAGAATGTCACCCAAATGATGATCGACGAACAGCGGGAGCGGGATGAACCTTCATACTCCTTTCTCGGTGGCGTCACTGGTTTTGTTTTTTATTGGCTGGCGTTTGCGATCCCCTTCTTTGTCTACGGCCCCAATACCGTCTTCTTTCTGCTGTACACCTGGCCGTTTTTCTTGGCGCTGATGCCGGTTTCAGTGTTAATTGGCATTGTACTCAGTGTGTTATCGCGCGGTAATCTGCTGGTAACCATCGGGGGCGCCGGGATTGCAGTATTGTGCTTATTCTGGATGCTGTTCTCATTTCTCACTGGCTGGTGAGCGCTGAATCCGCGGGCTACTAAGGTGTAATACGCTAACAGCCCGCAATGATTTTCCACTATCGTTATCGTATTCCTTCCCTGTTGCCGCCAGCTTGATGAATGGCAGCGGCATTTCTCAGAGATTTTGTCGCTGCTCGTAATAGCTGATGCGTTCCACTTTTTCAGTTGAGCTGCCGCCATCGAAATCACACTCAAGCCAGGTATCGACCAAGGTTTTGGCTAACTCAACACCAATCACCCGCGCCCCCAGACAGATGATCTGTGCATTATTGCTTTTTCTGGCCCGCTGGGCTGAGAAGGGGTCATGGCACTGTGCGGCACGAATGCCCAGCACTTTATTGGCCGTGATGCTCATTCCAATGCCGGTTCCACAGATCAAAATTCCGCGTTCATGCTTGCCATCCTTAATGGCTTGAGCAACCTGAACGGCGATATCGGGGTAGATGGTGGGTTCGCGTTGTTGGTCGCAACTGTAATCGACAACAGTTATGTTTTTGTTTTGCAGAAAGGCAAGAATCTGATTTTTCATATCAATAGCCGCATCATCACAGCCGATGGCAATAGATAACATATTTCACCCCTTAACAAATTGAACGGTAATCCGATTAACCACTTTTATTGCCGCCACACATTATTAGCGAGCTGATTACTGGGCATTTCGGCCTCAAGAACACAACATAATGTCATTAACAAAAGTTATTAATGTGTTCATATGTTTATTATATTTACTCCTTTCATTTGATCAGTCAATAAACTTATGTTCATTTTAAGCAAATCTTGATGTCGTTTGGATCTCCTGTCGCCTTTCTCTTAGCCTACTAATCTCCCACTAAAATAGAGGCTATTACCATTTTACTTTTATTTATGATCTCCCTCACAGCCTGAGTATTTTTTAATAGCGTAAATCTGGTGCTTAATCGTACTGTTCAATAGTACATTTAAAGATCTTATGTTCATCTCGTGTTATGGCGAACTTAAATTTATGACAAAGAAGAATTGTCGAAGGAGTCAATTATGTATAACGAATGTTCTAAAGATGCTCAGATGCTGGAAAATATTCCTAAAAATATGCGTGCAGTTGTTGCCTATGGGCCAGGGGATTATCGGCTTGAGATAGTTTCGGTACCGACAATTGATGCGAAAGAGATTTTAGTTAAGGTTGAAGCCTGCGGTATCTGTGCTGGTGATACAAAAGCTTTTGGCGGCGCGCCCAGTTTTTGGGGTGATAAGACGCAACCCGCCTATATCAAAGCACCGATGATCCCCGGTCATGAGTTTATCGGCCACGTGGTGGGTCTTGGGGCTGAAGTTGAGGGGTTTGAGTTAGGCGATCGGGTGACCTCGGAACAGATCGTTCCTTGTTGGGAGTGTCGGTTCTGTAATCGTGGGCAGTATTGGATGTGTGAAAAACACGATCTCTACGGTTTTCAGCACAACGTTAATGGCGCAATGGCTGAATATATGAAATTCACCAAAGAGGCAATTAATTACCGCGTTCCTGACGATCTTCCCTTGGAAAAAGCAATTCTGATCGAGCCATACGCGTGCTCTTTCCATGCTGTGCAGCGCGCCAATATCAAACTCGGCGATGTTGTGGTGCTGGCTGGCGCAGGGACATTAGGGCTAGGCATGGTGGGGGCTATCAAAAAATCAGGCCCCGGCAAGCTGATTGTTTTGGATTTGTCCGATGATCGCTTGGCACTGGCGAAGAAGTTTGGTGCCGATTTAGTGCTTAACCCCAGTAAAGATGACGTGATCTCTATTATTAAAGAGATGACCGACGGCTATGGCTGCGATATCTACATTGAGGCCACTGGCGCGCAAAAGGCGGTAGAGCAGGGACTAACGCTACTACGCAAGTTGGGTACTTTTGTGGAGTTCTCGGTCTTCAAAGAGCCAGTGACGGTTGACTGGAGCATCATCAGTGACCGCAAAGAGCTGGATGTGTTGGGATCACATCTGGGGCCTTATTGCTATCCGCTGGTCATCAAGGGCATCTGTAACGGTGACCTGCCAACCGATGGCGTGGTGACGCATATCCTACCGCTGGAGAGATTTGCCGAAGGCTTTGAGATGGTCACCAAAGGCATCGGCTCTCTTAAAGTCGTCCTCAATCCCAATATCCAGTAATCAGCGCATTATTTCCAAATCACAGGTGATGCACCATGTTAAACATGTTGATTAAAAAGATAGGGCTGCCTAAGAAAATATTATTAGGTTATATCGGTGTACTGATATTTATGGCCGGGGAGGGACTGGAGCAAAGTTGGCTATCTGATTTCATAATTCGTCGCGGTTTGACGGTTGAAGAGTCCGGCCTGATGTTCAGTGTGTACGGCTTTGCCGTGGCGATTGCCGCATGGCTGTCCGGTGTATTAGCTGAAATGTTTACCGCTAAAAAGGTGATGGCGGCCGGTGTCGTGATTTTCCTGATAGGTTCTGTACTGTTCTTATCACTCGGCTTACCCAGCAATAACTTGTCAATTATGATCCCGACCTATGCGCTACGCGGACTCGGCTACCCCTTGTTCTCATACGGCTTTTTAGTTTGGATTGCCTATGAAGCCCCTAGAGCCAAATTGGGGTCGGCGGTGGGTATTTTCTGGTTTGTGTTTACCGGCGGGCTAAGTGTCCTCGGGGTGTTCTACGCCAGTATTGCGCTGCCGATATTAGGGGAGATCCACACGCTGTGGAGCGGAATTGTGTTTGTTTTGATCGGGGCGGTGATTGGCCTGATGTTGAGCAAAGAGAGCAAAATTACTGCGCCAACGGATGCGCCACCTAAAACCTTCACTTATCTGTTCAAAGGGGTGTCGATCGCCTTTGAGAATTACAAAATCGGGCTGGGTGGCCTTGTGCGCACCATCAACCTGTCGTTTGCTTTCGGCATGATCGTTTTCCTGCCGACCTATCTGCAAGATGAGATTGGTTTTACCCGTGACCAGTGGTTGTCTATCTATGCCTTTATGTGGACGGTCAATATTGTCTTCAATTTATTGTCCGGTGTGATCAGTGACCGGTGGGGCTGGACGAATACCGTGATGTGGTTTGGCTGTGTGGGCAGCGCCATCTCTATCCTGCTGCTCTATTACATCCCAACGAATTTTGGCGTTGAAGGCTACAGCTACACAATGCTGGCCGCCGGGGCGCTGGGCGCATGCTTCGCCGGATTTGTTCCCCTGTCAGCCATTATGCCAAGTCTTGCGCCCAATGATAAAGGTGCAGCCATGTCAGTGCTGAACCTGGGGGCCGGACTTTGTGCCTTCGTCGGGCCACTGATCGTCACTCTCTTTATTGCTCCTTTAGGTATCGAAGGCATTATTTGGCTCTTCTCAGGGCTATACCTGGTTGCCGCCATCTTGATGAGGTTTGTCACCTTGCCAGCAGACAGCCCTGATGAGCAACTGGAGGAGCACGAGCAGATCTACAGGGTGAACAAAACATTGTAACTCAGCACATTACTAGCAGATCAGCCGTGATAACCAGAGAGCCATTGAAAGGGAGTTAAAACATGAAAGTTGAATACAACAGATTCAATGTTGATTTTTCTCTGCAAGGTAAAGTTGCCGCCATTACCGGCGGCGCAGCAGGAATTGGCTACGCCATTGCCGAGCTATTTTTGGCTAAGGGGGCGAAAGTTATCTTGATTGACTGTAATGATAGCGTCACTGAGGTGGCAAAGCAGCTAAATGCCGATAGCGCGAGCGGACTGTTTTGTGATGTCAGTGATAGCGAATCGGTCAAAATAGCGGTAGCCGAGGCGATCAATACCTTTAACCGACTGGATATTTTAGTCAACTGTGCCGGAATTGTGGCGCTGAATCCGGCGGAAAAGACCACGGAGCAAGATTGGGACCGGACAATTAATGTCAATCTGAAAGGGGTTTTCCTCATGAGCCAGGAAGTGGGGCAGCATTTTATTGCCCAGGGCTATGGCAAGATCGTTAATTTGGCATCGCAAGCGGGGATCGTGGCGCTACCCAATCACTTGGCCTATTGCACCAGTAAAGCCGGGGTGATCGGCATGACGAAAGTGCTGGCGCTCGAGTGGGGGCCGCTCGGGATACAAGTTAATGCGATCTCACCCACCGTGGTATTAACTGAATTGGGCAAAAAGGCATGGTCAGGAGAGGTGGCGGAAGAGATGAAACTGAAAATTCCCGCTCGTCGTTTTGCTTACCCGGTCGAGGTCGCTGCCTGCGCGCTATTCCTGTCCAGTGACGCTGCTAACATGATCACCGGGGCAAATTTGGTGATTGATGGCGGCTATACCATCCAGTAGTCCGCTATCTATTTTCTGTTGCGAGGAGATTGTCATGAACCGAATTATTAACGATCCCGACCACGTTGTTGAGGATGCCATCAAGGGGTATCTGGCGGCTTACCCACATTTTTTCGCTAAAACGGATCATGAGAAAGTGTTGAAGCACCCCGAGGCCCCCTATAAAGGAAAGGTCGGTGTGGTGACTGGGGGCGGCTCTGGCCATGAGCCGGCATTTTTAGGTTACATTGGTAAAAATATGCTGGATGCAGTCGCTATCGGGGAGATTTTCTCCTCACCGGCGGCTGGCGCATTTTTAGCCGCCATTAAAGCGGCTGACGGAGGGGCTGGTGTTGCTTGTCTGTATGGCAACTATGCCGGTGACAATATGAACGTCAAAATGGCGGTCAAAAAAGCGCAAGCGCTGGGCATCAAAGTCAGAACTGTCGTCGCCAATGATGATGTGGCCTCCGCGCCTGCGACAGAAAAAGAGAAACGTCGTGGGGTGGCCGGTGAAATTTTCATGTGGAAGGTGGGCGCTGCGGCTGCGGCTCAACACTATGAGTTAGATGCCGTCATTGATGTGGCGCAAAAAGCCATAGATAACTGCCGCTCGGTGGGGGTGGGTTTAACCTCTTGCACCATTCCGGCGGTAGGTAAACCTAACTTCCATATTGAAGATGGCATGATGGAAGTGGGTATTGGTCATCATGGCGAGCCGGGGATTCGGGTGGAGCCATTACAATCTGCGGCTCAGATTGCTCAAACCATGGTGGATATCGTGGTGGATGATGTGCCTTTTGTCGATGGTGATGATGTGGCGATTTTGATCTCCGGTTTGGGGGCCACGCCGACCCTTGAACTGTATATTTATTATGCTGAAGTTGTCAGCTTATTGAAAAATAAAGGGATAAATATATACCGCACCTATATTGGTAACTATTTTACCTCGCTGGACATGATGGGTGTCACGCTGACATTGATGAAATTGGATGATGAATTAAAGGCGCTAATTGATGTGCCGACTCATTCATTAGGCTTAACGCAGGTGGAGTAAGGGATGATGAGCGTATTTTGTAACCAAGATGGTACGCCGATTGTTGAGGAGTTGGTGGAGACTATTATCGCCAATCGCGACTATCTCAGTGAGATCGACGGCGCGATTGGCGATGGCGACCACGGCATCAATATGGCGAAAGGATTCAATATTTGTGCCGACAGTATCAAAGGTAAAGATCTGACGGTATCCGAGGCGCTGGATGTACTGTCTGACTCCCTGATGGAGGGAATTGGTGGTTCGATGGGGCCGCTTTATGGCAGCATTTTTATGGGCATGGCGGATAGTATCCGCAACTGCGATAACATTGATGCCACGGCATTTGGCACCATGTTGAGAGGCGGACTTTCCAGCTTACAGGATATTAGCGATGCCGGTGTGGGTGATAAATGCATTATGGATACGCTGATCCCCACGGTCGAAGCATTCGAACTGGCGCAACAGCAGAATAAGTCCTTCGTTGAGTCACTCCACCTGATGAAAAATGCGGCCCATGCAGGGCGCGACTCCACCATTGATTTAGTCGCCAGAATTGGCCGGGCCAGCCGTTTGGGTGAGCGTTCTCGCGGTGTTTTAGACGCGGGGGCAACATCATGTTGCTTAATATTGAGTCAATTGGCTGATTCGGTAGAGCAGCGTTTGGTCTAGTCAACCGCTAGGCGGCGGTTAGCCGGGACGCTGACCGCCGTATTGTCGCCAGCAGTAAAAGCCAGCTTAAGGTTGTTGCTGGATCATCTTCAAAATTGTCCGCGCATTTGATGCGCTGGTGGCAATAATATCAATCGCACCGGTGCGCAAAGCACCCAAAATAGCCAATGCTTTGGTGCTTTCGGAGGCGATAGCTATCACGCAAGGTATCTGGCGCAACTCTTGAGTACTGATGCCGATAACCCGATCGTTCATAACGGTATTCGCCGGCAGGCCCTGGGCGTCAAAGAAATCGTATCCGGCGATCTCACCGGTCACACCTTGATGCATACTGGCATCAACAATCTCCTGCGGCGTGAACCAGCCCAGTTTCACCATATAGCTGTTTTCATTCATATCACCAATACCGACCAGGGCGATATCCGCTTTTCTGGCGCGATCGAGGGTCTCTTTGATGGTGCCATTTTGCATAAAAGCTTCTTTTAACGCACGATTTTCCACATACGCGGGGGCGTAAAGGGTTTCGCTGGAACCACCAAATTTTTTGGCTAGCCGACGGCTGATATGGTCGGCATTAATTGCATCACCGGGGCGATGTGTTCCGCCAATGCCGCAGATGAACTTACACTGCCTTTCCGGCACGATGCTAACGTGATCGGCGATGGCGGCGATATTACGCCCCTGTCCAACCGCTAATACCGTGTTGTCTTTTAAATTTGTTGCCAGATAGCCGGAAACCAGCGAGGCAACCTGACGCCGCTGCTCATCTTCATCTTGATAATCCAGCGCGATCAATGCCCGTTTCAGGCCAAAATGCTCAATCAACTGCTGTTCGAGGCGGGTGCTAAACACCGGATGATAACGTACTGTAATCTCAACAATGCCCTCGGCTTTTGCCCGCTTAAGCAGCCGCCCGACCTTGATCCTTGAAATACCAAACTTATGTGCAATCTCTTCCTGCGTCATTTCATCTTGGTAATAAGACACTGCAATTTCAGTTAACAATTCATTATCTGGCGGAATTGTTTGTTTTTCCATGGGTTTTGCCCCCGGCAAAAGAAGAGTCGGCCTCTTTGACAGTGTTTACCGAACACCTAAAATTCAGAATTATCCTGTCGGATTGAGTAAAATAGTAGAACATTTGTTTAATATAGTGAACAGAAAATATCCTTATTTCTTTGTGTGTTTTCGTTCTAACTTAGAAAAATCCCATTTATTGGAGATAAAAGGTATTAACCTGCGCATTAATCCATTTGGTGGCTTATTTCTCTTTTTATTACTCTTGATTTGCCGCGTATAACCACAAACAAAAGTACGTATGTTGCTCATTTGTTATGCGAGGATTCGGCTAAAATAAGGTCAATCACATTTATTAAGTGAAATTCGCGAAAAGTAGTGCTGTTATTGGGCTGGAAATCGCCCTTAATCTGGGTGTTATGGCCTATTTCCGTCACAGAGTGGAGTCCGACGAAAAGTTGTGGGATGATTAGGCAGTTTTCGGGGGGCGGGAATGGGAAAACTTACACTTCTTTTGCTGATTTTACTTGGCTGGCTCCAGTATTCACTGTGGTTGGGCAAGAATGGTGTTCATGATTTTGTTCGGGTTAAGGATGACGTGGCTCTTCAAGAGACCAACAACGGCAAACTTAAAGCCCGGAACGACCAGCTATTTGCTGAAATTGATGATTTAAACGGTGGTCAAGAGGCGATCGAAGAGCGCGCACGTAACGAACTGGGTATGATTAAACCCGGCGAAAGTTTCTATCGTCTGGTTCCTGACCAATCCAGACGCAATGCGAGTACCCCTTCGACGCAAAATAACGCGCAATAATAATGAGTAATTTTGCAGTTTCCCTTCCTGAAGTCATTGCTGTAATACCGGCTGCGGGTATTGGCAGCCGTATGCAGGCTGATTGCCCTAAACAGTATTTAACTGCGGGCGGTAAGACAATCATTGAGCACGCAATTTTTTCTTTGCTTGATCACCCGCAAATTCAGCAGATTATCGTCGTCATACATCCGCAGGACACGCAATTTACCAAGTTACCTATCGCGCAGGACCCCCGCATTCATATTGTTCACGGGGGTGAACAGCGGGCCGACTCGGTGATGGCTGGTTTACAATGTGCCGGGCAGGCGGAGTGGGTTTTGGTCCATGATGCGGCGCGCCCTTGCTTGCACCGTGACGATCTTGATCAATTGCTGTCGATTATTGGGCATAGCAAAGTGGGCGGTATTCTGGCAGCACCCGTGCGTGACACCATGAAACGCAGTGAGGCAGGGGTTCAAGCCATTGCCCACACTGTTGATCGTCAAGCACTGTGGCATGCTTTGACACCTCAACTTTTTCCGCTTGAGTTATTAAAATTGTGTCTATCCCGCGCCTTGAAAGAGGGGGCGGTGGTCACCGATGAAGCTTCTGCATTAGAGCACTGCGGCTATCATCCGATATTAGTTTCTGGCCGTTCGGACAATATCAAAGTGACGCGTCCAGAGGATCTGGCGCTGGCAGAGTTTTACTTAACCCGGTTACATCATATGGAGAAGCACTAATGCGGATCGGTCACGGTTTCGATGTTCATAAATTTGGTGAGAATGGCAGTGGCCCCCTGATTATTGGCGGTGTACGCATCCCCTACGAAAAGGGGCTGGTGGCACACTCCGATGGTGATGTGGCACTGCACGCGGCCACCGATGCCTTGTTAGGCGCTGCTGCTTTAGGTGATATCGGCAAGTTATTTCCCGACACTGATCCGGCATTTAAAGGGGCCGATAGCCGTGGTTTACTGCGCGAAGCTTACCGCCGTATTCTGGCTAAAGGGTATAAGTTGGGGAATCTGGACATTACCATTATTGCCCAAGCGCCTAAAATGGCCCCCCATATCCCGCAGATGCGCGTTCATTTGGCGGAAGACCTACAATGTCATATGGATGATATCAACGTCAAAGCTACCACCACGGAACAGCTTGGTTTCACGGGGCGTGGCGAAGGTATTGCTTGTGAAGCGGTAGCTCTGCTGGTTAAGGCATAAAACATGGACATGGAAAATCTCACCTGGCTGCACGGCAAACCCAAAGCGAGTGGCATTCTAAAAGCTAATCCGGAAGATTTTGTAGTGATCGAGGATTTGGGTTTTGAGCCAGATGGCGAAGGCGAGCATCTGTTGGTTCGTATCCGCAAAAACGGTTGTAATACTCAATTTGTCGCTGACTATCTGTCGCGTTTTGCCAAGATACATCCCCGCCTGGTGAGCTACGCCGGCTTGAAAGATCGCCACGCCGTTACCGAACAGTGGTTCTGTCTGCACCTGCCGGGTAAAGAGGCCCCGGATCTCTCCACCTTTGAACTGGAAGGGTGCGAAGTACTGGAGTCGGTGCGCCAAAAAAGAAAACTGCGCATTGGTTCACTGAAGGGCAACGCTTTTACCCTGGTATTGCGCCACATTACCGATAATCAGGATGTCGAGCAGCGGTTGCAGCAAATTGCGGAGCATGGCGTGCCGAACTATTTTGGCAGCCAGCGGTTTGGCCGTGGTGGCAATAATCTGGTGCAGGCGCGTTTGTGGGCGAACAACCAAATCCGGGTCAAAGAGCGCAGTAAGCGTAGCTTTTATCTGTCAGCCAGTCGTAGCGCAATGTTCAATCTGATTAGCAGCATCCGTTTGGCACAACAGCAGGCCACGACAGTGCTGGAGGGCGATGCATTGCAGCTTTCCGGTCGCGGCAGTTGGTTTGTTGCCGCCATTGATGAATTGACCGCGCTACAGCAGCGCGTCGATGCAGGCGAATTGAATATCACCGCCCCGTTGCCAGGGGAGGGTGAGCTGGGCACTCAGGGCGAGGCACTGGCTTTCGAACTGGCCTGTTTGGCGGAGCAGAGCGAATTACTGGCGCTGGTAAAGCGCGAAGGTGTCGAGGGCGCACGTCGGGCAATCCTGCTGCAACCGCAGAACATGGCGTGGAGCTGGTGGGATGATGTGACCCTCGAACTCCGTTTCTGGTTACCCGCCGGCAGCTTTGCCACCAGTGTGGTGCGCGAAATCATGAATCAGGATAATGCTGATGCTGCGGATATTGCTGAGTAACGACGATGGTATCTCTGCGCCGGGCATCCAAACGCTCGCCAGCGCATTGCGGACATTCGCGCAGGTACAAATCGTGGCTCCTGATCGTAATCGCAGTGGCTCTTCCAATGCATTAACGCTGGATAGCGCACTGCGCATCACCACATTATCCAATGGTGATATTGCGGTTCAGCAAGGTACGCCAACCGATTGTGTCTATCTGGGGGTGAATGCATTAATGCGCCCTCGGCCCGACATTGTGGTTTCCGGTATCAATGCCGGCGCAAATCTCGGTGATGATGTTATCTATTCCGGGACGGTCGCGGCCGCGATGGAGGGGCGGCATTTGGGGTTTCCTGCCTTGGCTATCTCACTTAATGGGCATCAGCATTATGAGACGGCGGCGGCGATCACTTGCCGCATATTGCGCACGTTACAACATATTCCATTGCGTACCGGCAAAATACTGAATATTAATGTACCTGATTTACCCTTATCTGAGATTAAAGGTATCCGGGTAACACGTTGTGGTAGCCGCCATCCAGCGGAGCAGGTATTTTGTCAACAAGACCCGCGAGGGCAAGATCTCTACTGGATTGGCCCTCCGGGTGAGAAATTTGATGTGGCACCGGACACAGATTTTGCGGCAATTGAGCAAGGTTATGTCTCTATCACGCCACTTCAGGTTGATTTAACCGCCTATGGGGCGCAAGACGTAGTTGAAAACTGGTTAGCCAGCATTCATGAGGTTGACGGGGAATGGTAAATAAACGCATGCAAACATTGTTGATGCAGTTACGTCAGCAAGGTATTCAGGACGATCGCTTGTTACAGGCGATTGAAGCGGTGCCGCGCGAGCGTTTTGTTGATGAAGCTTTGGCGCATAAAGCGTATGAGAATACAGCTCTACCAATAGGTTCGGGTCAAACTATTTCCCAGCCTTATATGGTGGCGCGAATGACCGAATTGTTGCAATTGACGCCGACCTCGCGGGTATTGGAGATTGGCACCGGTTCGGGTTATCAGACCGCAATTCTGGCGCATTTAGTCGAACATGTTTGCTCAGTTGAACGAATCAAAGGGTTACAGTGGCAGGCAAAACGCCGCCTGAAACAGCTGGATCTGCATAATGTCTCTACCCGCCATGGTGATGGCTGGCTAGGCTGGGCATCACGCGGGCCATTTGATGCGATCATTGTGACAGCGGCACCACCAGAGATCCCGCAGGCATTACTTGAGCAGTTAGATGATGGTGGGATATTGGTTCTGCCGGTCGGAGAGCTAGCTCAAACATTGAAATGTGTGCAGCGCCGTCACAATGAATTTCAGATTGAAACGGTGGAAGCTGTCCGCTTTGTCCCCTTGGTCAAAGGGGAATTGGCCTGAACTCAATCTTTTTAATTCAGCCCTAAATCTTTTATCTCATCCGAGACGTGTAGGTTTACGTAAAAGATCGGCAAAAAAATCAGTAACATAAATTTTATGGTATGGCAGGCGTGGTATTGATAGCATGCGCGCTTCTGTATTTGATACATCGCTTATTATTGCTGTCATGGGGGAAGCATGAGCACGGGAAGCCCAATGATTACATTACGCCGAATCGCGGCATGTACGGTTATGAGTTTATGGTTGGTAGGTTGTAGCAATGATAATACAACCTCTGCGCCAATCAGCAGTGTCGGTGGTGATCGTTCAGGTACTATGCTAAATGGCTCGGACACCAACAGTTCGGGTGAGCGCATCGTTTATAACCGCAGTTATGGCACTATCCCCAAAGGAAGTTACAGCGGTGATACCTATACCGTTAAGCGTGGCGACACGCTGTTTTATATCGCCTGGATAACGGGAAATGACTTCCGTGATCTGGCGGCAAAAAATAATATTGCTGAGCCATATAGCCTAAATGTGGGGCAATCCATTCAGTTGGGTAATAGCTCTGGCGGTGGAATGTTAGCTGCAACTGATGCCACATCAGGCGGAATAGCAAAACCGCCGTCAAATATTCAGAACACAACTACAACGGTTGATTCTCAACCAACTAGCGCGTATTCTGGAAACTCGGGTAAACAGAATGTTGGTAAAATGTTACCAGCGTCAGGGGCAGTTGCCGCGACAACCGCACCTGTTACTGCGCCAAGCAGTCCCATCAGTGATCCAACCAGCAATGGGGGTCCAGTTAGTAGCTGGAAATGGCCAACTGAGGGTAAAACGATCGATAGCTTCTCTGCTTCCGAAGGGGGCAATAAAGGGATTGATATCGCCGGTTCTCGTGGGCAACCAATCTTCGCTACAGCAAATGGGCGGGTTGTGTATGCTGGGAACGCACTGCGTGGTTACGGTAATCTAATCATCATCAAACACAATGATGATTACCTGAGCGCCTACGCTCACAACGATACAATGCTGGTCCGGGAACAAGAAGAAGTGAAGGCGGGTCAAAAAATAGCCACCATGGGTAGCACCGGAACCAGTTCAGTAAGATTGCACTTTGAAATTCGTTACAAGGGGAAATCCGTAAACCCGCTGCGTTACCTTCCGCAGCGATAGATTGGGCAGAATACGCTGTATTCTGCTCGCCGGATTCACGGGTAGGAGCAGCATATGAGCCAAAATACGCTGAAAGTTAACGAGTTGCATGAAGATGCTGATTTTGATGAAAACAGTACGGAAACTGAAATTTTCGATGAAAAAGCATCAGTAGAAGATGAACCTACTGAAAGCGAGTTAGCGGAAGATGAGCTGTTGGCGCAAGGCGTTACCCAGCGCGTGCTGGATGCAACACAGCTCTACCTTGGTGAGATTGGTTATTCGCCACTGCTGACCGCAGAAGAGGAGGTTTATTTTGCCCGGCGTGCATTGCGCGGAGATGTGCCTTCACGTCGGCGTATGATTGAAAGTAACTTGCGGTTGGTGGTGAAAATCGCTCGTCGTTACAGCAATCGCGGCTTAGCGCTGCTGGATCTGATTGAGGAGGGTAACCTCGGCCTGATCCGGGCGGTGGAAAAGTTTGATCCTGAACGCGGTTTTCGTTTCTCCACTTATGCTACATGGTGGATTCGTCAAACGATTGAACGGGCAATTATGAATCAAACCCGAACCATACGTTTACCTATCCATATCGTTAAAGAATTAAACGTTTATTTGCGTACCGCCCGAGAACTTTCTCATAAATTGGATCATGAACCGAGCGCTGAAGAGATTGCTGAGCAACTCGACAAGCCGGTCGATGACGTGAGCCGTATGTTACGCCTCAACGAACGTATCACTTCTGTTGATACGCCTTTAGGCGGCGACTCAGAGAAAGCCTTGTTGGATATTCTCTCTGACGAGAATGAAAACGGTCCAGAAGATACAACGCAAGATGATGATATGAAACAAAGTATCGTCAAATGGCTGTTTGAATTGAATGCAAAACAGCGCGAAGTATTGGCCCGTCGTTTTGGTCTGTTAGGATACGAAGCCGCAACGTTAGAAGACGTTGGCCGGGAGATTGGTTTGACACGCGAACGTGTCCGCCAGATTCAGGTTGAAGGCTTGCGCCGTCTGCGGGAAATTCTGCAAACTCAAGGTTTAAGTATTGAGGCGCTGTTTCGCGAATAGAGATACCCGTCATACTTCAGATTGTCTTTAGGGTATAGAGCGTTATTCCGATAAAACACAAAAACGGTGAACTGATGTTCACCGTTTTTTTATGGGCGCTATACCATGCTTTTCAGGCGGTAAATCCACTCCAGTGCCTGACGAGGTGACAGCGAATCAGGGTCTAGTGCTTCTAATGCTTCAACGGCGGGTGGCGTCTCTTCATTGAGCAGTGTTAGTTGCGAACCATCAATTTTGCTCGCCGCGGCACTATTGGAGAGCGACTCCAGCTCTTTCAACTTCTGACGTGCCCGCTTGATCACATCTCGCGGCACACCGGCCAGTGCTGCAACCGCCAAACCATAACTTTTACTGGCTGCGCCATCTTGTACACTGTGCATAAAAGCGATAGTTTCCCCATGCTCCAATGCATCAAGGTGTACGTTTACCACGCCCTCCATTTTTTCCGGCAGGGTAGTTAGCTCAAAGTAATGGGTGGCAAACAGCGTCATTGCTTTAATGCGGCTAGCCAGATTTTCAGCGCAGGCCCAGGCCAGTGATAAGCCATCATAAGTTGATGTGCCGCGCCCAATTTCATCCATTAACACCAAACTTTGCTCGGTGGCGTTATGCAGGATATTGGCTGTTTCTGTCATTTCCACCATGAAGGTAGAGCGGCCTGATGCCAGATCGTCCGCCGCACCAACGCGGGTAAAGATGCGATCAATCGGGCCAATAGTGGCCTGATCCGCAGGTACATAACTCCCCATGTGGGCCAGCAGCACAATCAGTGCTGTTTGGCGCATATAGGTGCTTTTACCCCCCATATTCGGGCCAGTAATGATCAGCATACGCCGTTGTGGTGATAGCGTTAGCGGGTTAGAGATAAAGGGCTCGCTCAACACTTGCTCAACCACCGGATGGCGGCCACCGATAATTTTGATCCCCGGTTTATCACTCAGGGTCGGGCAACTGTAGTTGAGTGTTTCTGCTCTTTCCGCCAGATTCGACAGCACATCCAGCTCAGCCAGCGCATTGGCGCTGGTTTGCAATTCGGACAGATGTGGCAATAGCAGATCGAAAATCTCTTCGTATAACCCTTTTTCAATCGCCAGCGCTTTGCCTTTAGAGGTCAGAACTTTGTTTTCATACTCTTTCAGCTCAGGAATAATGTAGCGCTCAGCATTCTTCAGCGTTTGTCTGCGGACATAATGAATGGGAACCAGATGGCTCTGACCGCGACTCACCTGAATGTAGTAGCCATGGACACCATTGAAGCCCACTTTTAGCGTATCCAGACCCAACTTCTCACGTTCGCGAATTTCCAGCCGATCCAGATAGTCGGTCGCGCCATCGGCCAATGCTCGCCACTCATCCAGCTCGGCATTGTAGCCCGGTGCAATAACGCCACCATCGCGCACCAATACTGGCGGCGTTTCAACAATGGCCCGCTCCAGTAAGTCGAGTAACTGATCAAATTGGCCGACTTGTGATAGCAGGTTTTGTACATGGGGAACATCGACCGGTTGCAGTAAACGATGGATCTCCGGTAATTGCTGAAAAGCATGACGCATACGGGCCAGATCTCGTGGACGGGCGGTGCGCAGTGCCAGACGTGCTAAAATACGTTCTAAATCACCCACCTGGCGCAGCGGGGTTTGCAGCTCAGCGGTAATATCTTGTAGGCCGCCAATGGCTTGCTGGCGATCCGTTAGCACCTTGATATCGCGCACGGGCATATGGAGCCAGCGTTTCAGCATTCGGCTACCCATGGCGGTCACACTGCAATCAAGAATTGCCGCCAGCGTATTCTCTGTCCCGCCGGATAAATTAAGGGTCAGTTCGAGATTACGGCGGGTGGCGGCATCCATAACAATGCCATCTTGCTGACGCTCCATGGTTAAACCACGGATATGGGGCAAGGAGGTGCGCTGGGTATCTTTGACATATTGCAGCAGGCAGCCCGCGGCACGTAATGCCTGATGGGCTTGCTCAACACCAAAACCGATTAAGTCGCGTGTGCCGAATTGCAGATTAAGCTGCTGTTTAGCGGTTTCCAGCTCAAACTCCCACAATGGGCGGCGGCGTAAGCCATGGCGCTGCTCAATCAGCGACATCTGCTCGAAGTTCTCTGGATACAACAGCTCGGCGGGATTGGTGCGTTGCAGCTCGGCGGCCATGGTTTCAATATCGTCAGGTTCTGCAACCCGGAAGCGGCCAGAGCTGATATCCAGGGTCGCATAGCCAAATCCACGGGCATCCTGCCAAATAGCCGCCAGCAGATTATCCTGCCGCTCTTGGAGTAAAGCCTCATCACTGACTGTTCCCGGCGTCACTATCCGCACGACTTTACGCTCAACCGGCCCTTTACTGGTTGCCGGGTCACCGATTTGCTCACAGATAGCCGCTGATTCACCTAACTGAACCAGTTTCGCCAGATATGGCTCAATCGAATGATAGGGGACACCGGCCATGGGAATCGGCTCACCGGCGGAAGCACCCCGTTTAGTCAATGAGATATCCAGCAGTTGTGAGGCGCGCTTCGCATCACTGTAAAACAGCTCATAAAAATCCCCCATCCGGTAGAACAGCAGTATGTCCGGATGCTGGGCTTTGAGTCGAAGGTACTGCTGCATCATTGGGGTGTGGCTATCGAGTTTATCAGGATTATTCATGCGTTTTATGTTTTCTAGTTAAGTCCTTTTTCCAGTCAACATACTAGCCCAGTGGCCTGAAAACTGACATAGGTAAAAATTCGAGAACCCTCGCAATGATGCAGTTCAGCCCCTAAATTTAGAGGCTATAAAATTCTAACGTAATATTTTTCAAAATGTTATTTAAAAGCGGGGTTGCCGGGGAATAGAGTTTTTGCCGTTTGGTACAGGCGATTGGCTTGAGCAACATTGTTCTGATACTGGTTAATCATGATGAGACTTAGATAAACATTCGGATCATTGTGTAGCTGAATGTACTGTTCTGCCCATGCACTAAACTGCGTCAGCAACATAGGATCTTGGTGCTGGTTAAATTGCAGTAACAGATTGATATGGCGGTTGTACTCATACCTTTCCCATTGAATGTAGGGATTTGTCAGCGTATTTAATGGCCGCATATCAACTAGCCCATCTCTTTCGGCCACTGTTAGCACCCGGCCAGTTTTGTAGCCCGTCATCATAAATAGCAGAGTACATAGTGCGGATAAAATGACGATGTAGTGCAGCCCACGCTGCCATCGCACGAGGGGCGTAGTGGCTGCCACCAACATGTTTTCCGGGATCATCAATCGGCCAAGTAGAATAAGCACCAGCCAGTGGGCGGCGGATTGATAAAGAGGCAGCTCGGTCATCAGATGCAACGCGATCGGCAAAGTGAGCACCCACAACGGGAACACCGCTTTGGGCTGCATCAACAGTGGTTTTACATAGCCGATAGCGAGTAGCAACACTCCTATCAGTGTCACGATGCCACCCTCAACCCAGCCATACAGCACTTCATTATGGGGGTGAGAAGGGAAAATAAAGTGATGCGGAACTTGCCCGGCTTGCGCCAGTGTTTGTGCAAAAGCAGACTCAAAGCTACCGTAACCCCAGCCTAGCCAGGGGTGCTGCTGTATCATGTGCCAGGTATATTTGAGGATTAACCCGCGCTCGCGGTTACTGGCTTCTTTGGCGAGCAGCAAGTTCTCACTCAATTGGCTTAATAGATAAAGAGCAGCCAGTATGCTTATCAGGCTCGATAACCACAGCCAGGCGATTTGCCGCTGACGCCAGTAATAGAGCGAAAGCAAGAGTAAGGTTGAGACTCCACCGACCCAGCCGATCCGCGATTGCAGTAGCATCAATAAGCCAGGGAAAACCAGTAGGCTCAGTGTGCTGACACCGCGTACGGCTCGGCTGCCCGAGACCATAAACAGATAGGCGGCGATGGCATAACCCGTTGCCAGATAACTGGCCAGCACGTTAGTTTGCTGAAAGATGCCATAAGGGCGCTGTGCAATATCGAACTCCATCCAGTTATTGGATGTAAAAACAAATAATTGCAGTAGGGCCAGCATGGCCTGCCCCCAAGCGGACAAGAGGATGAGCATCAACCACACTTGTCGCGCACCTGTGTTCAGCTTCAGGCGAAATAGCCCAAACAGCACTATTATCCCGCCCCACAAACCCAAAATGCGCGGTAACCAAGCCCCTGGGTGCTGCAAGGAGGCGGGAAATAGTCCAGGAATACTCATCATCAGCGCCCCGGATAGTAGCCACAGATAGCCCGGAGAGTTCAGGGCATGGCCCGCTTCTTGGCGTGGCCAATAGAGTGCCATCGTCAGTAGCGCCATCATGGCCCAAATGACAATGTTGGTGGGGAGATGAAGCCCGGCACCGCCTCTATTGATCTCATAGTGCATCATGGCAATAAAGGTTATGGCGATGATCGCGATAACAATAGGGTGACTCCCTTTCGCTGGGAGGGCATTTTTTATTGGTTTGGGTAAGCAGAGTTTCATTATCTATCAACAGGTTACTTTTATATCGAACAAAACATGACACGATGATTGGTTCACGTTTTATCAGCGCACTCAGCCACTATACCCGTTAGGGCGGGCGTCTCTATTTTTCTGCGGGCTGAGCAATAAACCAGCGTAATGAATTCAGCACTTTTGTTTCTGACATCTTGGCTCTGTTCTCATCAACCAACTTCATTAATACCAATCTTGCGGTATAAATATCTAATTGTGCTTTATCAGCCAACTCTCGGGTTTTTGGCCAACTATCCACGGGTGGTACAGACTCATTAAATTGTTCTTTCAATACATGACATGTTTCTGCCAAGATTTCCATGACTTCTTCTTTACGTTGATTCTTAGGTTTCATTGATTTTTCCTCATGCAATATCTTTATTAAGGATGTCTTGTTTTTTATTTCTTACATTCTCTATTCTTTATTTATATTTCCTACGTGCGGGTAGGTATTTTCCTACAAATTTAAAGGATAGTTCTTACAGGCATTAAGGTATCGTCTTATTTATTTTATATTGTTTTTGTAATTTTTATTTAACGGCCATAAATCAGAGTGCGAAAATTAATAATTAATCCGGATTTTAGCACCAAATAAATACCATTCTCAAATGTATAAGAAAACAATCCACCTTTATTCTTCAATAAAATAAAGTTTTGATTTTGCTATTTTTTATTCATGTATTTCAATGTGTTGTGGTGATTTTCATGGCTTTAGATCCAAGTGTTTTTTTGAGTTTTAAGCTGTTATTAAGTCTGGGTTTTATCGACGCTAAGCTTTTTCTGCTTTTGGAATTAAGGTCTTGAGGATTTAATGTCGATTATAATTTGACTTATGGAATAAGCAATCGTTAATTTCGAAAAAATGACTTTTAGCGATCTAATGTGTCGACATGTCATTTTTGATAGTGGTAAGTATCGAAGGTGTGGTGTTTATCGATCAATCTTATCGAGATTAATTGGTAAGTGTAATTAATTAAGTTAAACACTCTGAATTTTGATTTTTTGAATTAATTACCTATGAAGTGAGCATCTATATTTGTATTATCTGCGTCGAACAAAAAGGTCTTAAACGTTATTTAAAGGTTTTTTTTAAATGCAGGCGTCTTTCAATGTCTGCATGTTGAATCTATAGCTCTCTGTTGTCTGCGACTTATTTCTTCGTATTTTAACGAAAATAAGATGTATGAGTTCTTATGTTTCAACTACTTCGATGCGGTATTTACCTTGAGTCTATTAAGGTAGGTGAACTTGCAAAACTTAAATTGTGTATAAAGGAATTACGTAATGAAACTGAATAAAACGATCTTGGCAGCAGCTTTGGTATTAGGTTTTGCTTCTGTAGCTAACGCAGCAGATCAAGGTCAAGGTACTGTGACTTTCAATGGTTCTATCATTGATGCGCCATGCTCAATCGCAGCAGGTTCTGATTCTCAGACTGTTGAAATGGGTCAGATCTCTAACGTAGCTCTGCAGAATGGTGGTCGTTCTTCTTCCCATGATTTCGACATCAAACTGGAAAACTGCGATACCACTACTCTGAAAACAGTAACCACTACTTTTAGCGGTGCAGAATCAGCTGCAGTCCCTGGCCTGCTGGGTATCGTTGGTCTGGCTGAAGGCGCTGGCATTGCCATCGTTGATGGTACTGGCTCTGTTGTTACTCTGGGTGATGCAACTGCTGAACAGACTCTGATCACTGGCAACAACACCTTGGCTTTCTCTGCTTACCTGCAGGGCAGCACTGCTTCTGACGCCATCAAACCAGGTAGCTTCTCAAGCGTAGCTAACTTCATGTTGGCTTACCAATAAGCACCCCTTTTTTAATTGGACATGCGGATTTATCCGCATGTCTTTTTATCTTGAGAAAGATACGTGTTGGATGAGCTAGGTGATTTATGTCCAGGTCATTTTTTTTGCTAGTGCCTCCCTCCTTACTAATGGCGTCATTGATTAGTGTTTCTGCAATGGCTGATCCCATGAAGACAGATTTGGGCTACGTGAGTATGGAAGGAAGTATTACTGACACATCTTGCGCGATAGACCCAGGAAGTCTGGAGCAGACCATCGATATGGCGATTATGCCGATTGGTCAGTTGGTTGAGAATGGCGTGGGGAATGAGCACCCGTTTGCGATTCGCTTACTGGATTGCACGTTAGTTCATGCGGATCCCGATAAGTCTAATCGGCAGCATTTTACGGTGTCATTTGATGGTGCGGCGGATGGCAATAATTTCGCGGTTTACGGTGAAGCCGAGGGAGTTGCAATGCAAATCATTGATGATAAAGGCAATGCTTCTACTCCAGGTGTGCCGTCACCGGAAATTAATATTATCCCTACTGATGATATGAGACTCAATTATGCCCTGCGGTTAGTGGGCAATGGCAAGATGCTGCGTGCTGGAAACTATTACTCCAGTGTTCGTTTCAAATTGGATTATTACTGATTTCAATGAGTAAGGTGACATATCCCATGGTATCCGCTCGTTCCATCACCCACGGTATTGCCCGTAGCGGTTTATTACGCATTTTGATTGCAGTTGCGTTAAGTGGCAATGCCTATGGCGTGTCAGCCAGCGATGATATTCAGTTTAATACCGATGTGTTGGATACCAAGGATCGCGCCAATATCGATCTGAGCCAATTCTCCCAGCGTGGTTATATCATGCCTGGGAGTTATAACTTATTAGTTCATATGAATAAGCAGGAGCTCAACGAGCAGCCTGTGGTGTTCTACGCCTCTGAGAAAGATCCAAAAATTAGTGAGGCGTGTTTATCACCCGAGTTGGTTGAGTTGCTGGCGCTGAAAGAAGAGAACCTCCATAAGCTGACCTGGTGGCGCAATGGCGAGTGTCTGGATATCAGCAGCTTGCCCGGTTTGACTGTGCAAGGTGATCTGGCGACCTCATCACTCTACCTGAGTGTGCCGCAAGCTTGGTTGGAGTATAGCGAGCCAGATTGGGACCCGCCTTCTCGTTGGGAGGAGGGGATTCCTGGGGTGCTTTTCGACTATAACCTGTTGGGGCAATTGAACCGTCAGCAGACGAATAATACCAATAACAACAGTTTGAGCGGTAACGGTACTACTGGGGCCAACGTTGGTGCCTGGCGGTTCCGTGCTGATTGGCAGACGCGTATCGAGCAGGCTTCCGGTTCACCCACTGAACGCCAATGGGATTGGAGTCGTTATTACGCCTACCGTGCGATACCGAGTTTGGGTGCCAAGTTGACGCTGGGTGAGGATTTTCTCAACTCAGGGATTTTTGACAGCTTCCGCTTTAGCGGTGCCAGTCTGGTCACTGATGACAACATGTTACCGCCGAACTTACGCGGTTATGCACCTGAAATTATGGGTGTTGCTCGTACCAATGCGCGGGTCATTGTCAGTCAACAAGGACGTGTGTTGAGTGAAACGTTGGTCGCCGCTGGCCCATTCCGTATTCAGAACCTGAACAGTTTTGTTTCTGGGGCGTTGGATGTGCGGGTGGAGGAGCTTGATGGCCAAGTCCAGCAATTCCAGGTCAATACCGCCAGTATTCCTTACCTGACTCGCCCCGGCATGGTGCGCTATAGAGTTGCCGCCGGTAAGCCCTCGAATATTGGGCATCGGGCTGAAGGGCCAGCATTTGCCACCGGGGAGTTCTCTTGGGGGATCAATAACGGTTGGTCACTGTTTGGTGGTGGGATCAGCGGTGAAAATGAATATCAAGCCGCATCCATGGGGGTGGGGCGTGATCTGATGGAGTTTGGTGCTGTATCGGTTGATATGACTCAATCGTGGGCCAACTTGCCGGATCAAGGCACCTTGAGTGGTGGCTCTTACCGAGTCAACTATTCGAAAAACTTCCAGGAAACGGGCAGCCAGGTGACGTTTGCCGGCTACCGCTTCTCTGAACGTAACTTTATGAGCATGACCGAGTATCTCGATGCGCGATATCGCGGCGACAGAGTTGGCGGCAATAAAGAGATGTATACCATCAGCTTCAACCAGCAGTTCCGTGATCTGGGGTTAAGTGCTTATCTGAACTATAGCCATCAGACCTATTGGGATCGTTCGGCGAATGACCGCTATAACCTCTCATTAGCTCGCTATTTTGACGTGGGTAAATTCAAGAATGTCAGTCTGTCACTGTCTGCTTTCCGTAACCGGTATAACGACAGCAATGATGACGGCATGTACTTGTCCTTATCTATGCCATTTGGCAACAACGCAACCTTGAGTTATAGCGCGTCAGTCAGTAGTGGTGAAAATACGCATCGAGTCGGATACGCCAATCGTCCGGATGCTCACAACAACTACCAGATTAATACCGGTGTAGCACGTAGCGGCGCGTTGGTGAGTGGTAACTATAACCATATTGGCAATAGCGCAGATATTAACGCCAACGCCAGCTATCAGGCAGGGCAGTACTCCTCCGTCGGTTTAGGTATTCAGGGGGGCGCTACCGTCACGGCTGAAGGTGCGGCACTGCATCGGGCAAATGTCATGGGCGGCACGCGACTGCTACTTGATACTCAAGGTGTGGAGGATGTTCCGGTTCAGGGCTATGGCTCAACTGTACGTACCAACCGCTTTGGTAAAGCCATCGTCAGTGATGTGAACAGTTATCACCGCAACCGAGCGAGTATTGATATCGATAACTTGTCGGATAACGTGGAAGCCCGAGGCACGGTAGCACAAGTCACACTGACTGAAGGCGCTATCGGTTATCGCCGCTTTAATGTGATTGCTGGTGAGAAAGCGATGGCCATGCTGCGCATGGCTGATGGTTCAGCACCGCCATTCGGTGCCACGGTATTAAATGAAAATCAGCAAGAGACCGGCATAGTTAATGACGATGGTTCTACTTATCTCAGTGGGATCAAAGCCGGTGAAACCATGTCAGTGCACTGGAATGGGAAGGCGCAATGTAGCGTGACACTTCCGAAGATACTGACTCCAGCAGTACTGACGAATCTACTGTTGCCTTGTCAGCCGATAACGGAAGGGGATAAACCCCCGGTATCACAGTAGAAAGGTTTAGCAATGGACCTGCGGATAACAGCTCGTTTAGAGAATAGAAAACGATCGGCGCCACTAGGTTCTGACATGATTAATTCGAAGGAAAAGGTAATGAAATTGAATAACAAACTGCGCATCGCCACCCTTTTGGTGACGGCATTGATGGCCCAACAGGCGACAGCAGCGATTGCACTGGACAGAACCCGGGTGATCCTCAATGGCGGCGATAAGTCGATCAGCCTGAACATCAGCAACCAGAATAAGCAATTACCTTATCTGGCGCAGGGATGGATTGAAGATGAGCAGGGGAACAAGATTAACTCCCCGCTGACGGTGGTTCCACCGGTTCAGCGTGTGGAGCCGGGTGCGCTCAGCCAGTTAAAAATACAGACGTTACCGGCGGTGAGCCAGTTGGCGCAAGACCGCGAAACGCTCTACTACTTTAACTTGCGTGAAATTCCACCGCGCTCGGAAAAAGCCAATACCTTGCAGATTGCGCTGCAAACCCGCATCAAGCTGTTTTACCGCCCAGTCAGCATCGTGCCACAAAAGGCCGACATGGCGACACCGTGGCAAGAAAAAGTACAGCTGACTCGACAGGGCGATCGCTACCAGGTGAATAACCCGACGCCGTATTACATCACGCTGGTTGATGCCAGTGAGAGCAAAAATGGCAAAACAGCTGCGGGCTTCAAGCCGCTGATGATCGCACCAAAATCACAGGGCATGTTAGATGTCAGCGCAGGCGCATTGGGCAGCAAACCGGTACTGACTTATGTCAATGATTTCGGTGGCCGACCAAAAATGATCTTTGGTTGTACTGGCAGCACCTGCTCAGTGGTTGAAAGCGTTAAATAGCTGTTTATCTCGGTATGGCTTTAGTTGAGCAGATGAGACGACAGCGCGGATGTCAGACTGAACGATGAAAAAGGAATATGGGATGAGTGTTGTTTATCGCCGCTCTGTTTGTCGCGGCCCGGTTGGTCGCTACATAGCTAGTCGGCTGGTCCCGATGGTCATGATGACCTTCATCGGCGCGACGACACTGTTAAGCAGCTCTGCATGGGCGCTGAATAAAGTTGCGGCAGTCAATGTCACGGTCAATATTTTTGCTGCGCCGCCTTGTGTGATTAACAGCAACAGTATGATCACCGTCGATTTTGGTGATGACCTACTGACTTCGCGTATCGACGGCGCTAATTACATGAAGCCAATAAGCTATAGCCTGAACTGTACTGCGGCAGCATCCAATGCCATGAAAATGAGCATCAAAGGTGATGGCGCTGCGCTCGACGCCAGCTATTTAAGAACGAGTAACACGGGTTTAGGGATCAAGTTGATGCGCAGTGGGCAAGCATTACCGCTCAATAGCACATTCAACTTTACCTATCCGACAATCCCTGTGTTGCAGGCTGTACCGATAAAACAAACAAGTGCTGCGCTGGCAACCGGTCTTTTTACCGCAGCAGCCACCATGGTTGTGGAGTATCAATAATGAAAAACAGCGTATTGATATCGCGCGTTTCTGCTGCGGTGGTTTTGGTTCTGAGTGGCTCGCTGGCATTTGCCGAGAATATGACGTTCTCGGGCACATTAATTAATCCCCCACCTTGCATTATTAGTGGTGGCAACACCATTGATGTGCCTTTCGGGGAAAATCTGGGGGTGAACAAAATTAATGGCATCAATTATACCCAGAATGTGCCCTACACCGTCACCTGTGATACGCCGGCCGGTGGTTCGGAATTGGGTCTGACGATTATTAGCGGTTCTGTGACCACATTTGATCCTGCCGCGATCCAAACTGATACCTCGGATCTGGGTATTCGAATACTGAAAAATGGCACCGCTTTTACACTGAATACACGTGTTCCATATGACAAAAATAACCCGCCGGTACTTCAGGCAGTACCGGTCCAGGCACCGGGTGCGACATTAACTGAAGGGGCCTTTGCCGCCACCGCCACACTATTAGTGGATTATCAATAGGATCACATGATGGCTAATTTTAATCTGTTGATGCGCCCTGAACGAATTATATTCAGCATTCTGATGCTGAATATTGTCTGGGCGATGCCAACATGGGCCGCTGATAATATGCGTTTTCACGGTGCATTAGTCGCGGAGCCTTGCACAATACGCCCTGGTGACGAAGCTATTGCGTTGAATTTTGGCACGGTGGTCGATAAATATCTGTATTCGAATCAACGTACTTTAGGTAAGCAATTTCAAATTCATCTGGTCGATTGTGATATTAGTTTGGGTAATGCCGCCAAGATAATGTTTACCGGTAACAATAATCTTAAATTACCGGGGTTATTGTCGGTTACTGATGCTGATATGGGAATAGGTATTGGTATCGAAACATTGGCGGGTAGACCCCTACCTCTAGACCAGGCCAGTGAAGATATTTCACTAAACGCGGATAGCAATATTATTACTCTGAAAGCTTATGTTCAGGGTGAGCCAGATGCCATTACCCAGCGCACGATTAAGCGCGGTGAGTTTAATGCAGTTGCTACATTTAGCTTGCAATACTATTGAGCGGTGAGTTCTCCCGCCTGATGTTATTCCAACGCCAAGTTGTTGCCGCTGAAATTTATTATCAACAGCACGAATGCTGATAGGACAATGGAACTTAAATAAATGGAACAGCCTAATATGCGATCGAATACTGGATATTGCTGGCTAATAGCTTGCGTGCTGTTCTTATTGCCGCTCTATAGCCAGGCCAGTGCCTGGGTTTCTACCCAAACAAGAGTGGGAACCCAATATCAGGGGACATTCGCCTGGCCGACTGAGGAGATGCAGGGGGTACTTTGTACGGCTGCATCTTGTTCTGTGGCGATATGTCACTACTCGACGGCGGCGAATGCTGAAATATGTGGTAACCCATCCAATGCCCTGACCCGGGTTATTGTTTCGCAGGGGGCGACTGCGGAGATGATGAGAGCAGCTTTTGTGGCTAAAAATGGAGTATCAGGAAGTTGGGGCACCGTGACACCTGATCCATTACGTGCTGCTGGCAGCTGCTTTGGTGTGATGTATTGGCAGGGATCCAATGATGGAAATCTCACCGGTAGAGTCATTCCCGGCTCCTACTGCGGCGCGGTTCCACCAACACCTGAGACCTGTGAAGTCACCGGTGATGTCTATATCAACCATGGTTCGCTTAATCAGCAATCTGTTGATGGTGCAATAAAAACTGAGCCATTGATTATCAACTGCACCGCCAGAACATCAGTGATATTGACACTGGTGGGTGGCAAAAGTATCAATCTTGGACAAAATGGGAATTTGACCTCGACATTGAAAGTGTCGGGGCAAGACCTGTCCAGCGGTGTCACGGTAACCGCTGCGGTGGGAAACACCCCTTTCCTGATTGAATCAACACTTCATGCGCCAGCATTACCTGACGCGGGCACATTTAGCGGAAGTGGAGTGGTGATTATGTCATACCTCTAAATATAGAATTATATGCACTCTTAATCTGAGTGCGTGATTATTATGAAGATAAAATAGCGTTTCAAATGCGCTATTTTAAGTTTCATAAATCGAGGTGTTTAACTGTTATTTAAATATAATAGCGAACCCGCTCGGCATTTATTTGTGTGTTATTTTAAAATGAATAAATGTTATTTTTGAGTTGTAATTCATTGCGTTTATATAGTATAAATCCACTGTGTTTTGGTGGTTGGTTATTAAGATTTAAATCTATAGCTAAAAACGCATACTTCAATGGGCTATTAAATAATAGGCTGTAATTTTTTATTTTTTCTTTAAGGAAAAACTCATGAAAAAAATGAACCTGGCTGATGCCAATACAATCGTTGGCGGTACTGGGACTACTTGTAAAGATACTTTTGAGTGGTTGACTGGTAGCACCACTTTAACTTGTCAGGCAATCACGACTTGTACTGACAAACACGGTAAAGTTGTTAGCCGTACAGTTGCACCTTCTAATGTTGCTAACTGCAAATAAGATGTGGCTTTAAGTCTTCGTTAATTTCTATTGATATTTAACGATGCCTCTGGCAAGTGCAGGGCGAATGACTGTGCTTGCCTGCTTTATTTTTTATTAATGCGTAATTGATTTTCAGATTCAAGAATTTTCGCATTAACTGAATGTTAAGAAACACGAATTTAAGCCGACATAAATATGATTTAACACTTGTTTATGTCTTTACCTGAACCTTGAATGTGAATACACCTTTATGTCTATAAAAAACGATATGTCGACAAAAAACAGTATATTTAGAAATAAGGGATTTTTTATCGGTTACACACTGTTGGTTATCCTTATTTCTTCATTGATAACAACAGCCTATTTTCACTATTTCGTGCTTAATCAAGATACCCAGGAAACGCTGTTTTCTGTCAGCGAAAGTGAAGTTGCAAACAGCCCAATCAAAGACGATAAAACAATTATTGAAATCTTCTCCTATGGCTGCCATTACTGCGCCATTAATGAAGAGAACGTCGCCCAATTAGAAAAACGTATGCCAGAGGGCAGCCGCTTTATTCGCCTACATATCAGCAGTGATAAAACCACGGGGCTGGGGCGTTTCGCGCCAATGTTCGCCACATTATCTGTGATGGGCATTGAGTCGCAGCATCGGCAAAGTGCTTACAAAGCGGTACTCGAAGATAACATCGATTTCAGCGATAACAGTCAACTCGAGAACTGGTTAAAAGCTAATGGCATTGATGTCGGCAAATATCAGCAAGCTAGCCAGTCTGCGGAAGCCAAAGCGCTAATCGCTTATATGACGGCAGTGACGGCGCACTACAAAATTGACGCCACCCCGACCTTTATTGTCGGCAAAAAATGGATAGCGTTGCAGGATCGTGAGTTCCCGGCATTCTCGGATCACCTCTTGTCATTGCTCGAGCACGATAAGGCGCTGGAGAAATAATGAGACTGCTAGCCGTATGGGGGTATTTTGCCTGGAGAAACCAGCTGGATAAGCTGGCTTTTAGCGGGCAAGCATTCACCCGCAGGCAGGCCCAACTGGCTATCTGGCTATTACGGCACGGTGATTATCGCTTTCTACTGATGCTCGGTGCTCTGCGCCGGGCTTTCGGTTTGGTGTCACGGCGGCAGAAGAATCTGGCCCATGTGGCGGCGGCCAATAGCCAATGCTTATTGGCCGGTCAGAAAAGCCCGTCGGCGCACCATTTTATTCGCACCGCACAGCGGCGTCAGGTGTTGGAGTTGGCGGCAACCTATGGGCAGAATCGGCGGATTTTAGCGCAGTTGGCTGCCTGTACCCAGCAGTTGGACTGTCAGGTCAGCGCACTGCACGCCGCCGGTTCACCGGTTGTTTTGGCACCACTGCACATGGTTTCGGATGTGCTCGCCGGCATGGTGGGCGCCGGGGCTTATCCGGGGCAGGCGACAGTTGTGGTCTCGGCTAGCGCTGAGGTTTATGAAGAGCAGGCGCGGCAAATGGGTGGGGTGAATATCTCTTATTGCTCCATTCATGCTGATAGTCGGGCGATTGCCGGTAACCTGATGGACGCCATTATGGAAGCGGCTGAGCATAAGCGAAATATCATGGTTTTTCCGGATATTACGCCGGATTACACCATCAATAACCAGATGGCAGAAACCGCCAAAATGCCCTGCCAGCTGTTTAACCGAGCCGCCAATTTGCACAGTGGCATTATTCGCATTGCCAGAGCACTGTCGGCACAGGTGGTTTTTTATTACCTGTATTACGACAAAGGGATAAAAATCCATATTTACCCTGCGCTTAGCGCACGGGAAGTCAAAAAGAGATTACCCGAATTGATCGAAACGTCAATGAAGCAGCATCCACAGGATTGGCTGTTATGGCACTCGCATTCGTTATTTTTTATTAATGAATAATGTCACTCATCAAGAATAGTAGAAAATGGAAAAGATAATCCCGACGCAAGTTTTTCAAAGCGAAACCAATGAATGCGGCTTGGCCTGTATCTCGATGCTGGCACAGACGCAGGGCATCAATGCACCGTTGGAAAGCTTGCGGGAGCGCTATCCTGCCTCACAGCATGGCACCTCACTGGCCACGCTGTGCACTATTTTGTCTGAGCTGGCGATACCCGCTTATCCGGTGGTGTTTGAGCATCAAGAGCTGTCAGCTATTCCGCTGCCGGCCATTTTGCACTACGGTGCGAGCCACTATGTGCTGCTCGCTTACCGTAAAGGTAACTATGTCTGCGTGATGAATCCGGCGATCGGGCAGCAGCTACTGCCGATGGATGCCCTAAAAGCAGAAATCAGCGGCTATGCACTGGTGCTGGACCCCGAAACTCCAGCCTCGCCTGAAGCGGTGAAGAAGATGGAGCACAGCAAGCGACTTAGTGCACTCGACTGCATGAGCCTAAAAGAGACCGCGAGTGTTCGTGGTATCTACTGGCTGATGACGCTGGCGTTTTTGATCTCCCTGACGCTATTTATCATGCCGACCATGGTCAGCAGCGCTATCAATGATGTGTTCTCCTCTGCGGGTGATAAAGAGTTCCCCTACTTCTATTTTCTGCTGGCCTTTGTGGTCTCCACCTCACTCGCTTTCTGTGTGCGGTACATCACCGAGCGCTACATCAAGCAGTTCGTGGTGCTCAATAGCGTCGCGGGTTTCGCCCGTCTGCTCAGCCATTCACTCAACTTCTTTGATAAGCGGGCACCGGGCGATATCTTCAGCCGCTTCTCGAACTGGCAAATGGCCGCTACCCAAAAAATTGAGTTGGATAATGGCCTGCGCACCGACTGGATTATCGGCGCCATTGCATTAGTAGTGATGTGCTATATGAGCCCGTTGCTGGCGATGGTCTCTGCGGTTGGCGTGATGTTGATGGGGCTTATCAGTATTTGGGCCATCTACCGTGACCGCTATTACACCCAGCAGTTGCAGGTCAAAGGTGCTGAGCAAAGTGATTTCATTTTAGAAACCATTCAGGGCTTCTCCACCATTAAATCTGCCGGTTTAGCCAGCCAACGGCAAGGGGTGTTTGCCGGTCTGGCGCTGTCACTGTTCAGCGCACTACAGAAGAAAAAAATCTACGATCAGGTCAAAAACAGCCTCTATCAACTGATCGGCAGCCTCGAAATGGTGTTCTTTATGCTGCTGGCTCTACCGATGTTGAAGCAGGGCACCCTCAGCTTGGGCGAGTTTTTTGCCTACAGTTTTGTGCGCGAAATTTTCACCTCATATATCACCAAGATTTTCTATGCGATTTTGCAGAAAAACCAATTACATGTGATTGATATCCGCGCCCGTGATCTGTTCCCGGCGGGGCAATCAACGCCGCCTGAAAACAGCTCGTCGATTCCTCCGGCGATCCCGGCGTTTACCCGCCAGTTGGATTACCAGCATATCCGTTTTGCCTACGACGCCAGCCAGCCAGTATTGCGCGATTTGTCACTGTCACTGACCCGTGGAGAGAGTGTGGCGATCATCGGTGAGTCCGGTGCCGGGAAGAGCACCTTGCTGAAAGTGATGGCGGGATTGATGCCACCACAGCAAGGGCAGGTGTTGGTCGATGGCGAAGCGGTTGATTTTCAGCAGGCCCACGCACTGTTCTTCCTGCAAAGTCAGGAGGACATCCTGTTCAACGCCTCGGTATTACAAAATATCACCCTGTTTGATGGTCAGTTAGATGCGGATAAGCGCCAACGTATTGAGTGCTCACTGCAAGGGCTGCAATTAACCTCGGTCATCGATAGATTACCGGGCGGCCTTAGTGCACTGGTGCGTGAAAGTCACGCCGCGCTCTCTTTAGGGCAGCGCCAGCGGTTATTACTGGCCCGCGCGATGTACAGCGATTGTTCGGTTTTGGTGCTGGATGAACCCACCGCCAATCTGGATGAAGAGACCGCCCATCAGGTGATGCAGACCCTATTGGCTCACTGCCGCGAATACCAGAAAACACTGATAACCGTAACCCACAGTGACAGTGTACTGCCGATGTTTGATCGGGTTTTCCGCTTGCACGACGGCCAACTGGTGCGTTTCTCTCAATCGGTGACCTCAAACCACCTCACCCCAGCGGCGGTTAACTGATGCGCATCAATATGACGAGCAAAACAGGGCGCTTAGCACTGATCCTGCTGATTGTGCTGCTGTTGGTGGTGGGCGCTGGGGTTGCGCTGTGGTTATCGGATAGCCAGCAGGTCGCACCACCATTAACTGAAACCATTGGTCGCGGTGATATTGAAAGAAATGTCATGGCAACCGGCAGCTTAAAACCCTCATTGCAAGTCAATGTTGGTGCGCAAGTCAACGGGCAGTTGACCAAACTTTATGTCAAGCAGGGCGACCGCGTGACCCGAGGCCAGTTGCTGGCTGAGATCGACCCCACGTTACAGCAGAACGAATTACGTAAAACCGGAGCTGAATTAGAGAGTGCACAGGCGCAGAAACAGGCCGCGCAGGCACTGTTACGCCAATATTTACTGGAGCTTCGCCGCCAGCAGACCTTGATAAAAGAGGGTTCAGGTATGCAAAGCACCCTGGAAAAAGCGCAGGCGCAATATGATAGCCAAGTGGCGCAGTTACGCGTTAATGAAGCCTTGATTGTGCAGAGCCAAATGGCGATGGAAACCGCCAAAGCCAATCTGGCCTTTACGCGCATTATGGCACCCATTGATGGCGAAGTGCTGGGCATCGTCACCAAAGAGGGGCAAACCATTGTCTCCTCACAAAGTGCACCCACCATTCTGGTACTGGCGAATGTCGATACCATGACGGTACATACCCGCATTTCCGAAACCGATATTCTTAAAGTTAGTGTCGGGCAGCCGTTATGGTTCTATGTGGTAGCCGATCCTGAGCGCCGTTATGAAAGCCAAATGGATGCTATTCAGGAAGCGTCAGCGGAGAGTTTGCGCGAAGATAGCGCCGGACAGCAGCCCAACCAGCGGCCCTCGGCTATCTATTACACTGGCATATTTAATATCGCCAACCACGAGCGGCTGTTGCGTACCTCAATGACGGCACAGGTGTTTATTATCACCGCGCAGGCGAAGAGTGTGTTGCGGGTGCCACTCTCCGCGCTGGGTGAACAGCAGCCGAATAAGCGCTATCGAGTGCAGGTGGTTAACGGCAAACAGATAGCGACTCGCTGGGTATCCCTTGGCCTGCGCAATGGTCAATATGCTGAAGTGAAAGAGGGGTTAGCTCAGGGTGATCAGGTGGTGCTGATGGGTGCGCCATCGGGAGCGACCCATGAGCCATAACCCTGCTCAGGCGGGCGTGGGGCCGCTGATCCAGCTCAAGGGCATTTATCGCCATTTTACTTCTGGCGCGCACTCTGTCGCGGTGCTGAAGAACATTTCTCTGTCGATTCAGCGCGGTGAAATGGTGGCGATCATCGGCGCTTCTGGTTCCGGTAAATCGACGCTGATGAATATCATCGGCTGTCTGGATAAGCCGACGCAGGGCGAGATGTCGATTCATAACATCCCAACGCGCGAAGCCAACAGTGAACAACTGGCGCAATTAAGAAGCCAGTACATCGGTTTTATTTTTCAGCGCTACCACCTGATGCCCTACTTAACGGCCAGCGAAAATGTGGTCATTCCGGCACTCTATACCGCCATGACTGCCGCCGAGCGCCAGGAACGTGCCGCCTACTTGCTGCGCCGCTTGGGGCTGGGCCAGCACCTGTTGCATAAACCGGCACAGCTCTCAGGGGGGCAACAGCAGCGGGTCAGTATTGCTCGCGCTTTGATGAATGGCGCGGGAATTATTCTGGCGGATGAACCGACCGGTGCGCTGGACAGTGCCAGCGGGCAGGAGCTGATGGGGATACTCCACGGCCTGCATCAGTCCGGCCACACCATTATTATCGTGACCCACGACCGCAATATCGCCAATCAGGCGCAGCGCATTATCGAGATAAGCGACGGTGAGATCATCGCCGACGCTCATAACGACGTCGCCGAAAGCGCGGTGGCTCATGCGGCGTTACCCGCCACTGTTGCCACTGGCCGCCCACACTGGTGGTTGAGTGTCAGAGAGGCTATCAAAATGGCCTGGCGCTCACTGCTTGGGCACCGCATTCGTGCCTTTTTATCGATGCTGGGCATCATTATCGGCATTTCGTCAGTGGTCTCCTCCATGGCTGTAGGGGAGGGGGCACGACAAGAGATCCTTAGCGAAATCAGTCAACTTGGCACCAGTACGCTGGATATTCGCCCCGGATTGGGCTGGGATAAACCACGCCCTGACCTGGAACGCTCCCTCACGCCAGCGGATGTGGCATTGCTCAGCCAGCAACCTTATGTCGATAGCTTGTCGCCGGTGGTCAGCAAAATGGTGACTGCGGTGCGGGGCGATAAAAAAGTGATGATCAATCTTGCTGGGGTCAGCAGCGGCTATTTTCAGGTGGAAGGGCTGAACTTTATTAACGGCGAGGGTTTTGACCCAGGCCATGTCAGCGCCCGTGAGCCGGTCGTGGTGCTGCAACCTGAACTGAGTGACACCCTGTTTGCTGGTGGGGAAAACCCGATTGGTGAGATTGTGCAGCTCGATGGTATTCCGTTGCGGGTGATGGGGGTGGCCAAACGTTCAGGTATGCAGTTTGGTGGATTACTGAGCGCGTGGATGCCCTATACCTCGCTGACGGAGCGCATCTCTGGTGAGATGCCATTGGAGTCGATCACCCTGCGGGTGCGTGACGGTTTCGAACTCAATGCAGCACAGCGCGAAGTTGAGGTGTTGCTGGATCAGGCCCACCGTCAGCGTGACTTTTTTATTCTGAGCAATGATGAAATGAGCAAAGCCATCCAGAAAACCTCTGATTCGATGACACTGCTGATCACGGCAATCGCCGCTATTTCACTGCTGGTCGGGGGGGTTGGCGTGATGAACATCATGCTGGTGTCGGTAACCGAGCGCACCCACGAAATAGGGATTCGCCTGTCAGTGGGTGCGCGCCAAAGTGACATCATGCTCCAATTCCTGATTGAAGCGGTGGTGATCTGCACCCTTGGCGGTTTGATTGGCATTGCTGGCTCGGCGCTGGCTGGGGTGGTTTTCTCGTGGGTGACGCAGACATTCACCATGATTTTCACTTGGCAGCCGTTGGCGCTGGCGTGCAGTTTTTCTGCGCTTATCGGGCTGGGATTCGGCTTTTTCCCAGCACGCAATGCCGCTCGTTTGCACCCGACCGAGGCGTTGGCTAGAGAATGAATAGATTGATTAATGCCGGGCTTATGGCACTGCTGCTCACCGGTTGCGGCTCCCTGCTGAAAAGTGATTATCAGCGGCCGATGTTGTCAGTACCCGACGAGTGGCGGGTTAAGGAGAGTGGCGGCGGTTATCTGAATCACAGTGTGCACTGGTGGGAGAATTTCGACGATCCACAGCTATCGGAAAGCATCAACCGCATGTTGCTCAGCAACAACGATCTGGCCGCCGCAGGGCTGAAATTGCAGCAGGCGCGGCTAACTGCGGGGCTGACCAATACCAATATGACCCCCAATGTCACGCTGAGCGGTGCGGGCAGTAATACCCGCGCGCTGAATGAAAATACTCAGCCACGAGAGAGCTATAGCACCTCGCTGGGGTTGAGCTACGAGCTGGATCTGTGGGGCAAACTGGCCCGCGCCCGCGAGCAATCAGCGTGGCTGGTGAATGCCACCGAACAGGATCGCCAGGAAACGGCGCTCTCGCTCATTGGTACTACTGCGGATCTCTACTGGCAGATTGCCAAATTCAATCAGCAATTGGGCTATCAACAGGCGGCACTGGCTATCTCGCAGGATACCCTAAACATGGTGCAATCACGGCTGGCAGCAGGTGATGCCAGTGAGATCGAGCTGTTGCAGGCGCAGCAGACGTTGTTGGATCGCCAAAACCAGTACCAAAATCTCGAACAGCAGCGGGAAGCGGCGCGTAATGCTATGGCGCTGCTGTTTAACCGTGCGCCTGATTATCGTCAGGCAGAACGTCACTCATTGGATCTACAGCAGCAGGTGCCGATAGCGGAAAGTTTGCCACTACAGGTGATTGCCCTGCGACCCGATGTACAGGCCGCCGAGTGGCGCTTGCGTGCCGCATTGGCCGGATCGGATGTGGCTAAATTGAACTTCTACCCGACACTCTCGCTGGGGGCCACATTGGATGCCGGTAGTGCGGTGTTTTCACAATGGTTTAGTAACCCGAGCCGCACCCTAAGTGCCAGCGGCGCGTTGCCATTCTTACAGTGGAATAGTGTGCAGCTCACCATCGACCAGTCAAAACTGGAGGTGCAATTGGCTGCTGTCGATTTTCGCCGCAAAGTTTATAGCGCGCTCAAAGATGTGGATGACGCGATGATGCAGCGGCTGAGCTACCAGAAACAGAAACAGAATCAGTGGCAGAACCTGCAACTCAGCCAACGCCGATTGAGCCTGACCAACAGTCAGTATCAGGCGGGGGCCATCTCATTTCAGACCTTACTGGACGCGCAGGACGCCCTGCTGACCAGTGAAACCAGTTTGCTCGAACTGCAATATAACTACCTGAATGCCACTATGAAATTGTGGTTAGCCCTCGGCGGCGGTGTGGTTAGCAGCGGAGTTGATAAGGACAGTAAAGGAACCAAACCATGACGAAGAGAGATACACAGCGCCGTGTTGTCGTGACCGGTTACGGCAGCGTGACCCCGATGGGCATGACCGCACAGCAGAGTTGGGATGCCATTATGGATTACCAATTGGGCTACCGCTATTACGATAAATCTGAGCAAGGCATCAAGTCGCGCTTTTTTGGCTTGCTTGACGCTGAACCCAATCTGAAATCGGTTCCTGCGGCCATTCGCCGCCGCCTACCGCGCTATGCCCGACTGGCACTGGCGGCCGCACGTGAAGCCATGGGTATGGCGTTCGGCGAACAGTCACCAGAGGCCTATTATGATTTGCTAGATTGCGGCACCATCATCGGCAGCGGCTGGGCGGGACAAGATGAGACCCATGATAACTACGAAGGCTATCTGGAAACCGGGCTGGGCACACCTTTCGGCTGCTTCCTGTCGATGCCGAATGCCGGTACTGCCGCCTGTAGTTTGTACTGGGGACTACGGGGTTATCAGAACTCACCGATCGCCGCTTGTGCCACCGGAACTATTGCCATTGGTGATGCATTTGAAATTATCCGCAGCGGCCGCGCATCAATGATGCTAGCCGGGGCGGGTGAATCACTGCGCAGCGATGCGGCGGTGTGGAATATCGATATTCTGGGTGCACTGGCGCGCGAGCAACAGGATGTGACCAAAGCCAGCTGCCCGTTTAGTCTGGATCGCAACGGTTTTGTACTCTCAGAGGGGGCGGCAGTCTTGTGCCTTGAAGAGCGCGAAGGGGCGATGGCACGCGGCGCGACTATCCTCGGCGAGATCAAAGGCTACGGTAACTACTCCGATGCCTTTGACTTTACTGCACCAGCAGAAGACCGGGTGGCACGGGTGAAAACCATTCGTCACGCCTTACAGCAGGCGGGTTTGAGCGCCGAAGAGATCGATTACGTTAACCTGCACGGCACCTCGACTCAGCTTAACGACCTGAATGAAACTCAATCTATCAAGCAGGCGTTTGGTGACGCGGCTTATACCACGCCACTTTCCAGCACTAAATCCTACTCCGGCCATTTGATTGCAGCGGCTGGCAGCTTTGAATCGATCATCTGCCTGCAAGCGCTGAAGCATCAGATTATGCCGGCGACCTGTAACCTGAAAAATGCCGATCCGCAGTGCGATCTGGACTACATCAGCGAAGGACATCGGCCAAAAGCCTTGCGTAATACGCTAAATCTCAGCTTCGGCTTTGGTGGGGCGAACGCGGCATTGGTTATCGGGCTGGATTGAGCATGATCTTTAACTACACCCTCAGTGATGCTGAACGCTGGGCTAAGTTTTCCGGCGATTACAACCCGATCCATTTTGATCTGCAACATGCGCAGCACCTTGGTCTACAGCAACTGACTGTGCACGGTATGCGCGCGATGCTGGATATTAAATATCAGCTCAGTGCGGCGCTATTACTCGCTATGCCTCAGGCGGATTTCCTGCGGTTTAACGTGCGCTTGCGCCAGCCAGTGCAGTGCCACACCGCCTATCAGCTGCAACTCAGTGAGGCGGTGGGACAGGTTAGTGGCAATTTGCTGGATATTGGCACTGGCGAAAGTTGCTTCAACAGCAAATTGCGCAGCGGGCCTGCGCTGAAACAGATGAAAAGTGACCAATGGAGTTCGCTATCGGCTGAAAAAGTGCATCAGTTCAGTCAGCAATTCCCTGGCAATGCGGCAGAACCCGCAGAGTGTTGGGGATTTTTCGACGCGCTGCTGTTTAAGCTGTTAGTGGCCGCCCCTGAAACCTTAGCGACCGCGAAAGCAGTGTTGCCGGGGATTCAGGCGGACACCTTGATTGATATTTTCGAGCATGTGCCGGTCATCCAGACACATCATGACGTGCATTTCAGTGCGGATTTACTGCGCACCAACCCGCATCTATTTGTCCGTAGTGCGCTGCAATACAGCATCGAACCGACATTAATCGTCGGTAACGCCGAGGATGGCTGGGTATTGCGCGCGGCTATTCAGGCCCGGTCAGACGCCGGGCCTTTAATCACCACCGCCGTAACATTAAAAACGTGGCCGCTAGCCGCGAACTCAATAAGGATTTGACCATGGAAAATTATCAACACGTTTATGACACCGTTTGCGAAATGTTGTGTGACGCCAAAGATCTGGAAATGTCAGCGCTATCACCTGAGATGTCGCTGCATCAACTGAAACTCGACAGCCTGGATTACGTCGAATTGATGGTTTTGGCAAAGCGCGAATTCGGGGCCACGCTAAATGCCGAGATGTTTATGGAAAACCCAGACATGACTTTAGGCGAGCTTTGCCAGAAATTAGCTGAGCAGAAGAGATAATATAATGAGCAGGAAGTGGGTATTGATTACCGGCGGCAGCCGTGGCATTGGCCGCGCATTGGTCGAAGAGCTGGCTAAAGAGTGGGATGTGGTTTTTACCTGGCGTAGCGGTGAGCAGCAGAGCTGCGAGGTGATAGCAAGCTGTGCAGGGCTACCCGGCTCGGTGACCAGTTACCGTTGTGATGGTAGTCACGAGGCGGATGTTGACCACTTGGCCCCGCAGCTGTTGGCGAAATATGGCCCGCCCGGTGCGGTAATTCATAATGCTGGCATTACCGGTGACAGCTTACACATTCAGCAAAATGGTGATAACTGGCGCAATGTGCTGGACACCAATCTGAACGCGGTCTTCTACTGGAATAAGCATCTATTGCCGCAGATGATGATGCAGGGCGAGGGTGCGGTGCTGCTGATCTCTTCAGTCACTGCCATCAAAGGCAATATCGGGCAGAGCGCCTATGGTGCCAGTAAAGCGGCGATGATTGGCCTTGGCCGCTCGCTGGCGCTGGAGATGGGGCGTTTTGGTATTCGGGTTAACTGCCTACTGCCGGGGATCATCGACAGCGACATGACACGCGCGATGCCTGCCGATGCCTTAAAAGGGCTGCGGAAACAGATACCGTTACGGCGCTTGGGTGAGGTGCAGGAAGTCGCCCGCGCTAGCGCCTTTATGATTGGCGATGATAGCCGCTACATGACTGGCCAGACACTGGTGCTGGATGGCGGGTTAACGGCTTAAGTTTGGCGTCAATAGATCCTGGCTAACCCTTCGCGGGCAATGGTTAGCCAGGTTGGCTCGCCACTCATTTAAAAAGCAAGGCTGAACCCTAGGGTTATGCCCTGTTTTGTGATGTATGACACCCTCCCTCGATCTCATCGTGATACTGCTCACAACAAACTGGGCATTTGCCTAAAAAACCTCGCCTTTATTGCTACTTTTGCAGCGAATTTCCTAATGACTATTTGATGGTTATCTTCAATACTGAGTAAGTGAAATGATATTCCACTTAAAAAGATCTGCCGTTCTAATATTTTAGGTGATTAAATCATTATTAAAAATAAGGGATTGCTGTTTCTCGCGCCAAGGGATGAAGGCCATTTAGTCAGAAAACAGTCGCGAATAGACCCAGACCATTGACCAGGTTGGTCAGCGGGGAAATGTGCCGAATGGGTCGTAACGGCGTAAGCCGTCGGAGCGCCCATCGGTGCAGTCACCCCGCGAGTCACCGAGCTATAAAATAGGTTTGTTAGCAGCCTAAGTCGCGAAGCGACCCCAGTTTCGATTGAAAACGAGATGAACTTTAAAGGCAGGTAATCAGGTGAAAATAATCTCAGTAGATGTAACCGTTTTTTCTTATCCCACCCGGCGTGTTTCTGATACTGCCGGGCACTCGCATCCCGGTGAGGAGTCGCAGGCCAAAATGGCGATGCTGACCTTGACCACCGATGAAGGCGATTGTGGCTACGCCTTTGCTCCGCCAGAAGTTATTCGCCCGCACATCATCAATAGCTTTTTTAAAAAAGTGCTGATTGGGCAGAACCCCTTTGACCGCGAGCGGCTATGGAATGATTTAGTACACTGGCAGCGGGGCAGCGCCAATCAACTAACCGATCGGGCGCTGGCGATTGCCGAGCAAGCTATCTGGGATCTGTTAGGGCGCAAGCTGGGCCAGCCCGTTTATAAGTTACTCGGCGGCTATCGCGATAAAGTGTTGGCCTACGGCAGCACCATGTGTGGTGACGAGTTGGCCGATGGCTTGTCGACACCCGATGAGTATGCGCGCTTTGCCGAGCAGCTGGTCGCCAGAGGGTACAAGGGGATTAAGCTGCATACCTGGATGCCGCCGGTCTCCTTTGCGCCGAGTCCACAAATGGACGTCCGTGCCTGTGCCGCAGTGCGCGAAGCGGTTGGGCCGGATATTGCTCTGATGCTCGATGGCTACCACTGGTACAGCCGCAGCGACGCACTCTATATTGGCCGTGAGCTACAAAAGCTGAATTTCAGCTGGTTTGAAGAGCCGATGGAGGAGCAGAGCATGGCCTCTTATTGCTGGTTAAGGGAGAACCTACAGATTGACATTATTGGGCCTGAAAGTCTGGCGGGTAAATACTTTAGCCGTGCTGATTGGGTGAAGGCTGGCGCCTGCGATATTTTACGTGCCGGTGTTCAGGGCGTGGGCGGCATTACCCCTTGCTTGAAAGTGGCGCATTTGGCGGAATCTTTCGGCATGGATTGCGAAATCCACGGTAACGGCGCGCCTAATTTGGCGGTGGTCGGGGCTATCCGTAACTGCCGCTGGTATGAGCGCGGGCTACTGCATCCGTTCCTCGATTACGACGAGCCAGCCGCTTACCTCAATAGCATCATCGACCCAATGGACAGTGAAGGTTATGTCTCACTGCCAACACGCCCTGGCCTGGGTGAGGATATCAATTTCGACTATATCAAGGCCCATACCCTGAGTGCGCAATAACCTTTAACCCGGTAGCTCACCGGCACACTAATGTCTTTGGGTCATAATAACCCGTTGTATCGACTATAAAAATAAGCATTCAGATCTAGCCTTTTCTTACCGGAGATGGTCCATGAACGCGATAATAATAGTTAGAACACTCCTCCTTACCCTGCTGGTCACCCTGACATCGGCTGGCGTCAGTGTGGCTAAAACACCCGATGACCAACTGATTGTTGGCATGAATATGAATAACCTACTGTCTCTTGATCCGGCAGCTATGACTGGCAATGATGCGGTTTCTATCATTGTGAACCTGTATGACTCACTGGTGGAGTTGGACCCACACACGCCGAGTAAAGTGCTGCCCGGTGCGGCGACGGCGTGGAGCATCAGTGATGATGGTCAGTTAATCACCTTTACCCTGCGGGATGGCATGAAGTTCCACTCCGGCAACCCGGTGACGGCAGCCGATTTTGCCTGGTCGATGAATCGCCTGATGCACCTCAATCTGGCACAAGCCACCACCTGGAAATCCTACGGTTTCACTGCCGATAACGTGGAACAACTGATTCGCGCCAAAGATCCTTTAACAGTGGAAGTGGAGCTGCCTAAACCCACTGACCCGAAACTGGTGATCTATTCACTGGGCACCTTAGGTAGTGGTTCGATTCTGGATCGTGCCACCGTAATGCAACATGAGAAAAACGGCGACTGGGGCAATGGCTGGCTGACCACCAACGAAGCGGGTTCCGGCCCCTTTAAGCTTGATGTCTGGCAGGCGAAAGATGTCTTGCGCATGAGTCGGGTAGAGAACTACTGGCAGGGTGATGCCAAGATAAAACGGGCGATATTCCGCCATATGACGGAGTCACAGGCGCTGCGGTTAATGATCGAAAAAGGTGATATTGATATTGCCAGTGGCATGTCGGTGCCGGATATCAACGCGCTGAAAAGTAACCCTGCAATCAAGGTCGATGAGGTCCAGCGCGGCACCATTTACTATGTGGCCATGAGTCTGAAGGAGCCGCACTTCGCTAATCCTAAAGTGCGCGAGGCGGTACGTTATCTAATTGATTATGATGGTATTAATAGCACGATAATGCCGGGGTATGGGATTTTCCATCAGCGCCCCATTCAGAAAGGGATGGATGTCACACTGCCGGATCCTGGCTATAAATTGGATGTCGCGAAAGCCAAGGCGCTGTTAGCCGAAGCGGGCTATCCAGAGGGTTTCACCACCACACTGCGCGTACTCTCTGATCCACCCTTTATCAATGTGGCGACTTCCGTGCAATCCACACTGGCACAGGCGGGGATTCAGGCCAAAATTTTGACCGGCACTGGTAATCAGGTCTATGGCGCGATGCGTGATCGTCAATTCGACATGCTGGTCGGCCGTGGTGGTGGTGGCGTTGACCCGCATCCTCACTCTAGCTTGCGCTCAATTGCCTATAACCCGGATAACAGTGATGCCGCCAAGCTGACCAACTTCCAAGGCTGGCGCACCTCTTTCTATGATAAGCAACTTAACGACCTGATTGATAATGCATTAATCGAGAAAGATCCGGCCACACAAAAGCAAATGTACATTGAAGTTCAGGAGCGCTACGACGCGCTATATCCTGCCATTTTACCCATCTCACAAATGGTTGATTCCGTGGTGGTGCGCAAAGACGTGATGGATTATGTGCCGCACCCATCAACCACGACCCGCCTGCTACAGGTGTACAAGCAGCGCTAACTCACTGCACGCAACCTAAGGGGCAGGGTGTTGTGTGCCTTGCCCGTTTCGGGAGGATAGCATGAAGGTTTCAGACTGGTTGGCCCCCCATGGCATCGCGCGGCGCTTATCAAAGCGCATTTTACAAGTGGTGGTGACCTTATTTGGCTTATTGATTCTGACTTTTATCATTGGTCGGGTGATGCCAATTGACCCGGTATTGGCAATTGTTGGTCAGGATGCGGATCAAAGCACCTATCAGCAGGTTTACCTGCAATTGGGGCTGGATAAGCCACTTTGGACGCAATTTTTTATCTATTTTAACTCGCTGATCCACGGTGACCTCGGCAATGCCTTGCTGACCGGTCGGCCGGTGGTGGATGACATCATCCGCGTCTTCCCTGCCACCATCGAACTTGCGACCATGGCGATTCTGGTCGGTGCCGGTCTGGGGATTCCGCTGGGGGTGATGGCTGCGGCGCGACGCGGCAAATTTGCTGACTATGTGGTGCGCTTTATTAGTCTGGCGGGCTACTCCACGCCGATCTTCTGGGTCGGCATGATGGGGCTGCTGGTGTTTTATGCTTGGTTAAATTGGGTGGGCGGTGCCGGGCGGGTCGATATGGCTTATGACGGTCTGGTGGATCGTCGTACCGGCTTGCTGCTGATTGACTCGGCGCTGGCGGGGGAGTGGGAAGTGTTCCGCAGCGCACTCAATCATCTGGTGCTGCCTGCTACCATTCTCGGCTTCCACTCGCTGGCCTATATCAGCCGCATGACCCGCAGTTTTATGCTGGCGCAGCTGTCGCAGGAGTACATTATCACGGCCAAAGTGAAGGGGTTATCTGAGTTTCAGGTGCTGTGGGGCCATGCATTCCGCAATATTCTGGTGCAGCTGCTGACGGTGGTCGCACTGGCCTACGGCTCACTATTGGAAGGCGCGGTACTGATCGAAACCGTCTTCTCGTGGCCCGGTTTTGGCTCCTATCTGACCGGCAGTTTACTGCTCGGCGATATGAATGCGGTGATGGGGTGCGTGTTGCTGGTTGGCCTGATCTTCGTTTCACTGAATTTACTCTCTGACATGCTGTATCAGATCTTTGACCCGAGGACGAATCAATGATGCTTTCCTCTGAACCGGATAACACTGTCACCCGCTCTGAGCACAACAATCAGGGCTGGAGGCGCGGACTCCGGCGGGTGCTGAACTTTATGCGCACCTTAATGAAAAATCCGCTGACCGCCATCGGCGTCTCGATCATCGGCTTGCTACTGGTGGTGGCATTTTTTGCCCCCTGGCTGGCAACCCATGATCCGCTGGTGCAGGATCTCGGCAATGCTTTGCAGGCACCCGGTAGCCAACACTGGTTTGGCACCGATGAGTTTGGCCGCGATCAATACAGTCGGCTGATTTATGGTGCTCGCACCACCTTATATATCGTGGCGTTGGTGTCAGTGACCGTCGGGCCAATTGGGCTATTACTTGGCGTGGTGGCGGGCTATTTCGGCGGTAAAGTCGACAGCATCCTGATGCGCATTACCGATATTTTCATCTCCTTCCCCAGCTTGGTGTTGGCACTGGCTTTTGTCGCCGCTTTAGGCCCCGGCCTGGAGCATGTGGTGATCGCGATTACCTTAACGGCATGGCCGCCGATTGCCCGTCTGGCAAGGGCTGAGACCCTCTCTTTGCGCAATGCCGATTTCGTCTCTGCGGTGAAATTGCAGGGGGCATCGCCGCTGCGGATCCTGTTGCGCCATATTGTGCCACTGTGTCTACCGTCGGTGATCATCCGTATCACCATGAATATGGCCGGTATTATTTTGACCGCCGCAGGGTTGGGCTTCCTCGGTTTAGGTGCTCAGCCGCCAGATCCTGAGTGGGGGGCGATGATCTCCAGTGGTCGCCGCTACATGATGGAGTGCTGGTGGTTAGTGACCATCCCGGGTTTGGCGATTCTGCTGAACAGTCTGGCGTTTAACTTCCTAGGAGATGGCCTACGTGACATTCTCGATCCCAGAACAGAATAAATCAGTGCCCTTGCTGGAAGTGGACGACCTGCGGGTCAGTTTCGTCAATGGTAAACAGGTCACCGACGCGGTGCGCGGTGTCTCCTTTGCCCTCGGCAAAGAGAAGCTGGCGATTGTCGGTGAGTCCGGCTCAGGTAAATCAACGGTCGGCAGGGCGCTGCTCAAGCTACATCCCGGCAGTGCGCGGATTGATGCCAATATCTTGCGCTTTGCTGAAGTGGATCTACTGCGCGCCAACGAAACCAAAATGCGCGAGGTGCGCGGCAAGCGGATGTCGATGATTATGCAAGATCCCAAATACTCATTGAATCCGGTGGTGTGTGTCGGCGATCAGGTGGCGGAGGCTTATCTGGCGCACCATAAAGTTTCACGTCAAGAGGCGCGAGATCGGGTGCTATCGATGTTCGAAGTGGTGCGCATCCGCCAACCGCTGCGGGTGTATAACCTCTATCCGCACGAAGTCTCTGGCGGTCAGGGGCAGCGCATCATGATAGCGATGATGCTGATTACCGGCCCGGAGATGGTGATCGCCGATGAGCCAACCTCGGCACTGGATGTCTCGGTGCGGTTGCAGGTGCTGGCGATGCTGGATGATTTGGTGCAAGAACGCGGGCTGGGGCTTATTTTTATCAGCCACGATATCAATCTGGTACGCAGCTTCTGTGATCGGGTACTGGTGATGTATGCCGGACGGGTGGTGGAGTCTATTGCCGCTTGTGATCTTGACCATGCGCAGCACCCCTACACCCGTGGCTTGCTCAATGCGCTGCCTGATCTGAATAACCGCCGTGATCGTTTGCCCGTGATGGTGCGCGATCCCGCTTGGATGAATGGTTAAGGAGCCTGCTATGTCTGCAAACGCGATGATTGAAATCAATAATCTTAACCTGATCTTTGGCGAGGGTAGCCAGCAGAATCAGGTGCTATTTGATGTCAATCTGGCAGTAAAAAATGGCGAGATTTTTGGTTTGGTGGGCGAATCCGGTTCCGGTAAAACCACGGTGCTAAAATGTCTGGCGGGGCTATTTAACCACTGGACGGGGCAGTTAACCCTCAACCAAATTCCCCTGGCGCACCGGATTGAACGTGATCGCTGCCGCCATGTCCAGATGGTGTTCCAAGACCCCTATGGCTCGCTGCACCCGCGTCATACCATCGAATACATTCTGTCTGAGCCGCTGATGATCCACGGTATTGGTGACCGCGAGCAGCGGATTGACACTATGTTGGAGAAGGTGGGCCTCAACAGCCTATTTCGCCAGCGCTATCCACATCAACTCTCCGGCGGTCAGCGCCAGCGCGTTGCCATTGCACGGGCGTTAATTCTGGAGCCGCGCGTCCTGCTGCTTGATGAACCCACCTCGGCGCTGGATGTGTCGGTACAGGCCGAAATTCTGAATCTGCTGGCTGAACTGCAACAGCGGGAGAAGCTGACCTATCTGATGGTGACCCATGATTTAGGGGTTATTGCCCACCTTTGCCATCGGGTGGCGGTGATGCAACATGGCCGAATTCTGGAAACCCTGAACACCGCAGATTTAACCACTGACTGCGAAAAAACCGCCTATACCCATATGCTGGTAGACGCCAGCCGCCAATACAGCCGTGATTTGGCGCAGAAAGCCGCTGAAATGTCGTAACCCACATTGGCGCTTCTGATCGGAAGCGCCAACTTCCGCTCCAATTCTCCAATTCTCCAACTCTCCAATTCTCCAACTCCGCCATGTTATCGCGATGCACAGAAAGAGCGCAATTTTGCACTTTTACTGTGCGCTAACTGTGCAATGAGTCATCACCTTGGCTGACGTTATCTGCCACTTTTCCGTTTTAGCTATTTCCGCAGTTAAGTGAAAGCGAAAAAATATCACTTTTATTACATGATGTTATACGCCCTGATTTCATTTTACCGCGCACTTTTTTGTGGATGGCATAGTTCATGCTTATGTCATTATATTCAAGTCACTTGAATACACTTCACACCACTTTAAATAGGGCGGCAATCATGACACGACGTAAACAGGCGATACCTCTGTGCTGGGCAATGCTGTGTGCTGCCAGCGTATTCTCTGCTACTGCTCATAGCGCAGATTTGCTGGATCGCATTAAAACCGATAAGACGATGACCATTGCTACAGAAGCGCGTTATGCGCCGTTCGAGTCGGTAGAAAATGGCAAGATAGTAGGCTATGACGTTGATTTAATGAACCATATTTTGAATAAAAGCCTGCCGGGTGTGGCGGTCAAACAGCTTGATTTACCTTTCCAGGGCATCTTGCCGGGTCTGGATGCCAAAAAATTCGATTTCGTCGTGACCGCCGTGACAGTGAACAAGCAGCGGATGGATCACTTCGCCTTTACCGTACCCATTGCCGAATCTACTGTGGCGTTGCTCAAACGTGATAATGACAGCTCGATCAGTACGTTAGAGGATCTGAGTGGCAAAATTGTCGGTTCACAAGCCGGTTCTGGTCAGCTTCAGGTGCTGCAAGAGTTTAACGAAAAACTGAAAGCCAGCGGCAAGCCGGGCCTCAAAGAGATCAAGCAGTACGTCTCCTTCGATGAAGCTTATGCCGATTTGGCCAACAAGCGCCTGGATGGTGTTGCCCAATCGTTGGCGAACCTTGGCCCATTAATCAAAACTCGCCCGGGTATTTTCACCACGCTGAAACCGATGTTGGGGCCAACTACCTATTTTGGCTGGGTCGGGCGTAAGGGCGACGACAGCGCCACCTTAGTCAAACTGTTCAGTGATGGCATCAGCGAGGCCAATCGTGACGGCACAATGAAAGCGTTACAGCAAAAATGGTTTGGCTTCGTGATGGATGTTCCCGCTGATCAGATGCCAGCCCCCAGCCTGTAAGAGGAGAGATTATGGCGGACTTTTTCCAGCGGCTGACGGCTTGGCTGCCGATGTTGATAGACGGCGCGCTGACTACCGCCTCGCTGTGTGTCGTCGCCATTGTGGCCGGTTTTTTTATCGGTGTGGTGATTTACCTGATGGAAAGCGGCCGCTCACGATTTGGCAGAGGATTCGCCCAGGTCTACATCAGCTTATTCCGTGGCACCCCGGTTTTGGCACAAGTGCTGTTGTGCTTCTACCTGCCGGGTGAACTGGGGGTGTCACTACCCGGTTATCTGGCTGCCGTATTGGCACTAACACTCAATACGGCAGCCTATCAGTCGCAGATCCTGCGCAGCGGTTTTGCCGCTATCCCGCCGGGGCAGCTAGAGGCGGCGGCAATGTGCGGGCTAAGTCCGCGCCAGACACTGTGGTATATCCAGATCCCACAAGTGCTGCGGTTGACCCTGCCATCACTGATTTCAGAGCTGATTGATGTCATCAAAGCTTCGGCGGTGGTGTCGGTGATCGCGATTACCGATTTGATGCGAGTAGGGCAGCAACTGGCATCAGCAACTTACCGGCCTTTAGAGGTCTATGTGGCGATTGCGTTGATGTATCTGGTGCTGACCAGCTTGCTGGCCCTGCTAGGCAGCTATGTTGAACGGCGCTGGCATAAGGAGACCCGATGAACGATCTCTTCCTTTATCTGCCTGATTTTGCTCGCGCATTAGGTGTCACACTGGGTATCAGCATGAGTGCGGCGATCATCGGGGCATGTGCGGGATTTATATTGCAAGCCCTCTGTCGCCACCACCTTTGGCTCTATTGGCCGTGGCGCACCTATGTGTGGATTATCCGTGGCACCCCCTATCTGGCACAGCTGGCGCTGTTCTATTTTGGCTTGCCCGCCATTGGCGTGACATTAACGGCGGTCGAAGCCACGGTGCTATCACTGGCCATCTACAGCTCGGCCTATTTTGGTGAAATCTTCCGCACGGCATGGAAAAGCATTGGGCAGGGGCAGTTGGAAGCAGCGCAAGTGCATGATATTTCAGCCTGGAAGAGTTTTTGGCACATTCAGACACCGCAAGCCCTGCGTTTTAGTCTGCCGCTATTAGGTAACCAATTTATTTTAACCATCAAAGAGAGCGCGGTGGCCTCCATTATCACCGTGCCTGAGCTGACCATGACCACCGGGCAAATAGTCGCGAATACCTATACCTACATTGTGCCCTATACCTTGTTGATCCTCAGTTATTGGCTGTTGGCGCAAGGCATCAGTGTCAGTGTGCGCTTACTTAGCCGTCAGGCCGTGGAGGGATAACATGATGAGTACTGGACCTATCATTGAATTACGTAATGTGGGCAAATCGTTCGCCGCCAATCGGGTACTGACGGGAGTGAATTTGACAGTCAATGCCGGCGAGATTGTCACCTTGATCGGCCCTTCCGGTTCAGGAAAAACCACCGCGTTACGCTGCATGAATTTTCTCGAAGCCTATGACGCAGGGGAGATTTTGATCAAGGGGCAGTTGCTGGGCTATAGCAGCGCGGGGCGCGAGCTGAAGCACCGCGACAGTGCGGCATTAATTGCCGAGGTGCGCCGCCCGCTGGCCATGGTGTTCCAGCAATTTAACCTGTGGCCCCATATGACGGTGCTGGAAAATGTCTGCGCGCCGTTGATGCTAGGCAAAAAACTACCACGGGAGCAAGCGCGCCAAAAAGCGGCCGCTGCACTGGCGCAGGTCGGGATGTCAGACAAAGCACAGGCCCGCCCATCACGTCTGTCCGGTGGACAGCAACAGCGAGTGGGGATCGCCCGAGCATTGGCCCTTGAGCCGGAATTACTGCTGCTGGACGAACCTACCTCCGCGCTTGATCCTGAGCGCGTCGAAGAGGTGCTCGATGTGATCAAAACTTTGGCAAACAACGGGATGACCATGGTGATGGTGACACATGAAATGTCATTTGCAGCCAAAATCTCCTCCCGCGTGGTGTTTATGGCCGATGGCACCATTGTGGAGAGTGGTGCGCCTGCCACGATGTTCCGTCAACCACAAACCCCCCGTCTGCAAGCATTTCTGGCTCCGTGGTTTAAGCGCCCACTGCAACTGGATGAAACGGAGGTTGGCCATGCTTAATTCCGCAGGCTTACAGCTTGCCGGTCACATCAACCAGCAGCGCTTGATGACGCGATTGGCGCAACTGGCCGAATTTGGCGCACTGGCGAACGGCGGAGTGAACCGGCAGGCACTATCCACCGAGGAGTTGGATGCCAGGGCCTGGTTGATAGATTGGGCTTTTGCATTGGGCTGTGAAGTGATGACCGACGACTGCGCAAATCTGTTTATTCGCCGCGCGGGTCGCGAAGATTTACCACCAGTGGTCACCGGCAGTCATATTGATACGCAGCCATGTGGTGGCAACCTTGATGGCTGTTATGGCGTGATTGCAGGGATGGAGTGCCTGAGCGCATTGGTTCAGGCGGAGGTCACCACACTGCGCCCGATTGAAGTGGCTATTTGGATGAATGAAGAGGGGAGCCGTTTTTCCCCCGGTGCGATGGGATCGAGCGCCTTTGTGCAGCCGCAGCGGCTGTCAGATTACCTGAATAATCAGGACGCCCAAGGGGTTACGCTCCGGCAAGCGCTAGCGGACTGTCATCAACGTTTTCCACATCTCCCGCGACGCGCCACGGTGCCGATGGCGGCTTTTGTTGAGCTGCATATTGAGCAGGGGCCGGTGCTGGAGCAGGCCAATCAACCCTTAGCGGTGGTACAAGGGATTCAGGGAGTGCGCTGGTATCAGGTGAGCTGCCTGGGGCAATCAGCCCATGCAGGGACTACCCCGATGGCCGATCGCCAAGATGCCATGTCACTGGCGCGCCAAATAGTCGATCAGTTGGAAAAACAGGCCGCGACACTGCCGGCAGATCAATTACGACTGACCTTTGGGCGCTGGGAGGTGGAGCCAAATGCCATCAATACGATTGCCGGTCGTGCCACCTTTACTCTGGATTTTCGTCATGCTGATCCTGCGGTATTGGCGCAGTTTGATGGCTGGATGCAGCAGGTTGCCGCTGACAATGTGGTGGTTGAGTCTGTTTTCAGCCATCAGCCGGTGGCCTTCAATGCCCAACTGCTGACTCAACAATATGCTTGTGCGCAGGCGCTACAGATAGATACCGCGACCCTAACCTCCGGTGCATTCCATGATGCGATGCATCTGGCCACTCATTGCCCCACCAGTATGTTTTTCGTTCCTAGCCATAACGGCATCAGCCATAACCCGGCTGAATATACCGACCCTCAGTATCTGTATCTTGGCGCGAAGGCATTAGCCTGTTGCCTGACAGAACTGGCCAATCAACCCATAGGAGTCTCCCATGAGCACCCACACTTATCCTGCTTGCTGTGAAAAAGACAATGGTAGCGCGCTGGGCACCAATGCCACGTTATCTTCCCCGATCTCTGCCGACGGTACACCGGTCATTGGTGAGGTGTATACCGTGCCTGCCCGCTGTGGGCGGGCGGTGAAACTAAATAAAGGGCAGGTTATTCGCATTACCAATACTCCCGGAAGTCAGGTGTGTGACACTTGGCTCTTCAATAGCGCCGATCTGAGTGAGTTCTCATCAATGGAACATACGCGCGCATTTATTGATAAAATCATTCCACAGCCGGGAGATGCGCTGGTGACCAATCAGCGTCGTACCATTGGGACATTACTCACCGATACTTCGCCGGGTGTGCACGATACTCTGATTGCCGCTTGCGACCTTTATCGCTATAGCAATATGGGGATCACTGAATACCACGACAGTTGTGCCGATAATATGCGTCTGGCGCTAAATGCTATCGGTTTACGGGCGCGCGAAGTGCCGCAGCCCTTGAATCTGTGGATGAATATCCCCGTTAATCCGGATTACACGATCTCTTGGTTACCGACCGTGAGCAAAGCTGGGGATTACGTCGAGATCCGCGCCGAGCTAGATTGTATTGTGGTTATGTCTGCTTGCCCGCAAGACATTGTGCCAATCAATGGTTGTAACCCGCAGGATGTGCATTTTAGTGTGACCGAATAATCGGCCACTCTGCTTGCGCAGGTACAGATATCGATAATGTTGCCCGGCATGGATACGCCGGGCGTTTGAGCCTCTTTCAGCAGCAGATATCAACTTATGAAAAAAAACGGCGATAACGGCGGTTTTGTTTTATCTGATTTAGGGATGCGTTTACGCCATGCTCGTTTGGCGCAAGAGATCACGCTAAAACAGTTGGCGCAGAAAGTCGGCTGCTCAGAGAGTTTGCTCTCCAAACTGGAAAATGAGGTCGCATCGCCCTCCCTTGCCATGTTGCATCGGCTGGCGAGCGCACTGGAAACCAATATTTCAGATCTGATGGCAGAGAGCTGGGTGGCAGATTCGCCGGTATTGAAGCCAGAGCAGCGCATTCGTAAGCACTTTGTCCACCGAAATAAGCGCGGCGGTATTGCACTGGAGAATCTGACTCATCACCACAAAGGTGGGTTGCTACAGGGAAACATTCACATCATCGAGGCAGGTGTCGCCAGTGATGGGCAAATAGAGCACCATGGTGAGGAGATGGGCTATGTCCTGGAGGGGGAGATAGCACTCTATCTCGGCGAGGAGACCTATACTCTCAGTGTGGGCGATTCATTTTATTTCCCCAGTAATGTCCCCCACGGTTACCGCAATATCGGTGAGACCGCCGCGAGGGTGTTGTGGGTGAATACGCCCGTCACCTTCTAAAATCCCCGTCATCTTTCACGTTGCAGGTGTGTTGGCTGCCCTCGGTTACCCGAATCACTGACGGGTGTCAGCTCATCGGGATGTCCTCAGTTGCCGCCTTCCTGCACCACGAAATCTATAGGGGATTGCCTAATTCGATGGTCATCTTTCAGGTTACAGGTGTGTTGGCTGCCCTCGGTTACCCGAATCACTGACGGGTGTCAGCTCATCGGGATGCCCTCAGTTGCAGCCTTCCTGCACCACGAAATCTATAGGGGATTGCCTAATTCGATGGTCATCTTTCAGGTTACAGGTGTGTTGGCTGCCCTCGGTTACCCGAATCACTGACGGGTGTCAGCTCATCGGGATGCCCTCAGTTGCAGCCTTCCTGCACCACGAAATCTATAGGGGATTGCCTAATTCGATGGTCATCTTTCAGGTTACAGGTGTGTTGGCTGCCCTCGGTTACCCGAATCACTGACGGGTGTCAGCTCATCGGGATGTCCTCAGTTGCCGCCTTCCTGCACCACGAAATCTATAGGGGATTGCCTAATTCGATGGTCATCTTTCAGGTTGCAGGTGTGTTGACTGCCCTCGGTTACCCGAATCACTGACGGGTGTCAGCTCATCGGGATGCCCTCAGTTGCCGCCTTCCTGCACCACGAAATCTATAGGGGCCTGGTTTAGCCCCTATTGCCTCGTGCCGCAATAATGGCATCGGCAACATTGCGTGGTGCTTCGGCGTAGTGCTTGAACTCCATGGTGTAGGTTGCACGGCCTTGTGACATTGAGCGCAATACGGTGGAGTAACCGAACATTTCGGATAACGGCACTTCTGCGCGGATAATCTTCCCGCTGCCAATCATCTCCTCCATGCCCTGTACCATGCCACGGCGTGAAGAGAGATCACCCATCACGTTACCGGCGTACTCTTCCGGTGTTTCCACCTCGACGCTCATAATCGGCTCCAGAATCACTGGTGATGCTCGTTTGACCGCCTCTTTGAAGCCAAAGATCGCCGCCATTTTGAACGCCAGCTCAGATGAATCGACCTCGTGATAGGAGCCGAATGTTAGGGTCACTTTCACATCTACCACCGGATAACCGGCTAAAACCCCGGTATTGGTGGCTTCGATCACCCCTTTTTCTACTGCGCCGATAAACTCACGGGGAACCACGCCGCCTTTGGTGGCATCGACAAAGGCAAAGCCGCTGCCCGCCGGCTGTGGCTCAAGGGTAAAGACCACATGACCATATTGCCCTTTACCACCGGATTGGCGAACAAATTTACCCTCCACATCGGTCACGGTTTTGCGCACTGTCTCACGATAGGTCACCTGCGGCTTACCGATATTGGCTTCCACCCCAAACTCGCGTTTCATGCGGTCGACAATGATCTCCAGATGTAACTCACCCATACCGGAGATAATGGTCTGGCCGGACTCTTCGTCAGTACGAATGCGGAACGACGGATCTTCCGAGGCCAGCCGTTGCAGCGCGATCCCCATCTTCTCCTGATCCGCTTTGGTCTTCGGCTCAATCGCCTGCGAAATCACCGGCTCAGGGAACTCCATGCGCACCAGTGTAATCACCGCATCTGGGTCACACAGGGTTTCACCGGTGGTAACATCCTTCAAACCGACACAGGCGGCGATATCACCGGCACGTATTTCGTCCACCTCGATCCGGGTATTGGCATGCATCTGGACGATACGACCAATACGCTCTTTCTTGCCGCGAATTGGGTTGTAAACGCTGTCGCCTTTGCGCAGTACACCAGAGTAGACGCGCACGAAAGTCAGCTGGCCGACATAGGGGTCGGTCATCAGTTTGAACGCCAGCGCCGAGAATTTCTCATTATCATCGGCCTGACGGCTCACTTCGTTGCCATCTTCATCGGTGCCACTGACCGGTGGAATATCCACTGGTGATGGCATCAGTTCAACCACGGCATCTAACATGCGCTGCACCCCTTTGTTTTTAAAGGCGCTGCCACACATCATCGGCTGGATTTCACCGGCAATAGTACGGATTCGCAGACCCAGGGTTATCTCATCCACGGTCAGATCGCCGCTCTCCAGATACTCTGTCATCAGCGCCTCAGAGGCTTCAGCCGCTTCAGCAACCATCTTCTCGCGCCACTCATTGGCGGTCGCCAGCAAGTTTTCTGGAATTGGCTCATAGCTGAAGGTCATGCCTTGCGAAGCTTCATCCCAGATAATGGCGCGCATCAGCCGCAGATCCACCACGCCGGTGAAGTGATCTTCACTGCCGATCGGGATTACGATCGGCACCGGATTGGCTTTCAGGCGATCAATCATCATCTGGCGCACGCGGAAGAAATCAGCACCGGGACGATCCATCTTGTTGACGAACGCCAGACGCGGCACCCGGTATTTATTGGCCTGACGCCAGACGGTTTCTGATTGCGGTTGTACGCCGCCGACCGCGTCATACACCATGACTGCACCGTCGAGTACCCGCATGGAGCGCTCCACCTCAATGGTGAAATCCACATGCCCAGGGGTGTCGATAATATTAATGCGGTGCTCCGGCAAGGTATGGTCCATCCCTTGCCAGAAGCAGGTCACGGCAGCCGATGTAATGGTAATGCCACGTTCCTGCTCCTGAGCCATCCAGTCGGTAGTTGCGCCGCCATCATGCACTTCACCCAGCTTATGACTAACGCCGGTGTAGAACAAAATACGCTCAGTGGTGGTGGTTTTACCGGCGTCGATGTGGGCTGAGATACCGATGTTGCGATAGCGCTCGATAGGAGTTTTACGTGCCATATGAAGTCCTTAGTAGATAATGGCAATTTCGGGGCGGGCGGTTTGATGCTCTGCCGGGAAGTTGTGTGGTTATGTGCCAGGTGATCCTTGATGATCACATGATCGCGATCAGTATAGTCTCATTGTACTAATATACACGTACAATTTAATTATTTGTTCTGAAAGTGTGCAATAATGGCGATAAGTCAGGGTTGGAGAGGATTTCAGCATGACACTAGAATTATGAGTAGGGTCGAGATGAAGTATAGGCTATATTGCCGCCGGCTAAGGGCCAGTCGATGTGGCCAAATCAGACCATGTGGGGGATATTTGCCCAAGGCTGTCGTTTATCAATAGGAACACTATGATTGCAAATCACCCTGAGCGTGAGCAGATCCGTTTGGAAAATGTGCTGACGGCTTTAGGTAATCCGCTGCGGTTAGCGGTGGTTCGTCGGCTAGCCGCCGGGGGCGAACATGCTTGTGGCACCTTGGTGCAGGGGCTATCTAAATCAACCCTGACCCATCATTGGCGTGTGTTGCGTGAAAGTGGCGTTATCTGGCAGCGGCCCTGCGGACGTGAGAGTTTATTATCACTGCGGCGTGAGGATATTGATGCCCGTTTCCCCGGGCTGTTGGCTGTGTTGCTGAGTGCAGTAGAGAATGATGCAACCACGGATGAGTCAACGGCGGCCGCATCTGTCGTTAAAATACAAAACACCCGATGAAGTTCATCAGGCGTTTTAAGGCTGAAATGTGTCAACCTATATCAGGACTCGTCAACCAGTAGGGTGCTTAAAAAATATTCAAATTTTTATCTGAAATAACTGCCCTGGGTGATTTATTCAGCCCCAGTGAAACCACTGGGGCTGAATAGTAATCTTAACCGCAGCGATTACATCTTGATGCCTGAATCTGCTGGAAGAAGTCATTACCTTTATCATCAACTAAAATAAAGGCGGGGAAATCTTCCACTTCAATCTTCCAGATGGCTTCCATACCCAGTTCCGGATATTCCACACATTCCAGACTCTTAATACTATTTTGCGCCAATACCGCCGCAGGGCCGCCGATACTGCCCAGATAGAAGCCGCCATGTTTATGGCAGGCGTCGGTGACCTGTTGGCTGCGGTTACCTTTTGCCAGCATGATCATGCTGCCACCGTGGGATTGCAGCAGGTCGACGTAAGAGTCCATGCGGCCCGCGGTGGTTGGCCCGAGTGATCCCGAAGCATAACCTTCCGGTGTTTTCGCCGGGCCTGCGTAGTAGATCGGATGATCTTTAATGTATTGCGGCAAGTCTTCGCCATTATCCAGCCGCTCTTTTAATTTGGCATGGGCAATGTCACGGCCAACAATAATAGTGCCGCTCAGTGACAGGCGGGTTGAGACCGGATACTGCGACAGCTCTTTTAATATTTCTGGCATCGGGCGGTTAAGGTCGATTTTAACTACTTTACCTTCGTTGCTCTGGCGCAGATGTTCTGGGATATATTTCCCCGGATTTTGCTCCAGTTTTTCCAGCCAGATGCCCTTGCGGTTAATTTTGCCTTTGATATTACGGTCGGCAGAGCAAGAGACCCCCATCCCGACAGGGCAGGATGCACCGTGGCGAGGGAGGCGCACTACGCGCACGTCATGAGCAAAGTATTTGCCGCCAAATTGCGCACCCAGCCCCAACTCTTGGGCGGCTTCCAGCAGCTCCTGCTCCAGCGCGATATCACGGAAAGCTTGCCCATGCTCATTCCCTTCCGTCGGCAGGCCATCATAATATTTGGTTGAGGCCAGTTTGACAGTTTTGAGGGTGCTTTCAGCGGAGGTGCCGCCGATAACAAAGGCGATATGGTAGGGCGGGCAAGCCGCAGTACCCAAGGTGCGCATTTTCTCAACCAGATACTCTTTCAACTTGCCCGGTGAGAGCAGTGCCTTGGTCTCCTGATACAGATAGGTTTTGTTCGCCGAACCGCCGCCTTTGGTGACGAACAGGAACTTATAATCCTCCCCTTCGGTGCTGTAGAGGTCGATCTGTGCTGGCAGGTTGGTGCCGGTGTTCACTTCCTTATACATATCCAGCGCTGCGTTTTGTGAGTAGCGCAGGTTATCTTCGATAAAGGTGTTATACACGCCACGAGATAGCGCTTCGGCATCATTGCCGCCAGTCCAGACGCGCTGGCCTTTTTTCCCCACGATAATCGCAGTGCCGGTATCCTGACAGGTCGGCAAAATCCCTTTGGCGGAGATTTCGGAGTTGCGCAGGAATTGTAGGGCTACGTATTTATCGTTTTCGCTAGCCTCTGGGTCATCCAAAATTGCGGCGACCTGTTTTTGGTGAGCGGGGCGAAGTAAGAAGGAGGCGTCGTGGAAAGCATGTTGGGCGAGGAGGGTCAGGGCTTCTGGCTCGACTTTCAGCATGTCGTGGCCTTCAAACTGTGCAACCGAGACGTGATTATTACTGACAAGGTAATACTCAGTATCATCTTCCGTTAGCGGGAAGGGATCCTGATAGTGGAACGGTTTGTTTGACATATTTTTCTCACATTCAACATCAGTTAGCGAAAGCGTTCGATAACAGAAACAATCGTTAGCAGAACCAAGCCGATATATTTTTAACTATGACTTTGGTCATGATCCTACTATAGATTGTGATGGTGACGCGATGGCTCCACCCTCTTTATAAAGGGTGGATCTCATTTTCCGCACTTATCGATGGCTCTGACAGCATCACAGTGGGAAACTGGCTGACCGCCATGATATATCGCTGCAATCAGCCCTCAATGCAGCACAAGTTGCGGTGAGTTACTCGGCATCCACATTCGAGATAACTTGTTCCACATCCTCCAGCGAGCCGATTTTCACTTCCCCAGTCCGGCACATTTTACTTTTATCAATCAATAAAATGGATTGTGTGGCGCGCTTAAGTAGCATGGTTTTGAATTCGGCGTTAAAGGGGTTTGAGTCCCACAAAATGCCATCAGTATCCATGCCCTCACAGGAGAAGATAAACAGATCAATCTCGATGGTTTTCAGCAGCGAAAAGAGCGCTGGATTCACGTAGCAGGCATATTTGCGCTGTAAGTGGCCGCCCGCACTTATCAATTCGATATTCTGATGTTTCGCCAACTCCTGACAAATCCGCACGCTGTTGGTAAACACCGTGATATCAATATCTGGCAGCTTTTTGGCTAAATACCAGCAGGTGGAGCTGGCATCCAGCGCAATCACCATCCCGCTTTCAATCAGTGACAGTGCATGGTCGGCAATGCTGGCTTTGCTGGAGAGGTGGCTTTTCAGCCGAGTGGTGAAGGGGTCGCCGCTATCTTTGGTTGCTCGCTTGATGCTTTTTGCGCGCCCATGCTGACGGATGATCAAGCCCTGAGCCTGTAACTCATTCAGATCACGGCGAATTGTTTCCTGACTGACCGCCAGCAAGCGGGCCAGATCGGCGGTCGTCAATGTCTCTTGCTGTTTGAGGTGTTGCAGAATTTCCTGGTGACGAGACGCTTTCATGATCCTCTCCGTCAGCAAAGCCATCTATTTCATACCAAAGAGTACCAACATGAAATAGATGGCTAAAGGGGTGAGGTTACGTGATCACTCGATTAAAAAACAGGCGTTACCCCCTTCTTTAGCAGAATATTGCCGTACTTGGCGGTCTCTCCTGTGATAACGATCGCAAATGCTTGCTGAGCACGTTGGTAAAACGCAAAGCGCTCAATGCGCTCTACGGGTAACGCCTTTTGAGTGCCAAACAGGGCGCGTAAATAGCGTCTCTCAACCGAGGCATCCAGTGTGTCGCCATCAACGGCGGCCATCATCACCAGTGGTGGTGCGTAACTGTCCAGTTCAAACAGTGGAATGGTGGCTTCCAGCAGTGCACTGACGGATAACCCATCAGCACGAATCACCTGCGGCCCGCCATTTCTACCCAAGGTATGGGCCGGAAAATGGGCGTCTGAGAAGATAATCTCATCACCGTGTCCCATTTCAGCCAAGGTTTTTAGCAGTTGTGGCGACAGCAACGGCGAGATGGTTTTAAGCATGACACTCTCCTTTCAAAGGCATAGTTTACAATGACATAGTTTCAAATGGCATAGTTTCGGCTATTAGGGCGGTGCTGGTGGTCAATGCCTGATAGAGCGGTTGTTGGTCACCCGGCTGATAATATTGGTAACGATAGTTGACCTGCGCCCGCGCCTCTTCAGCACTGGCGTAGTAACCGGCCGCGCACCAGGCAAACAGTGCCGCACCCAACACTGTTGTTTCGGCTTCATCAATCACTTTCACTGGCAAGTTGAGTACGTCAGCTTTGATCTGATTCCACAATGTATTGCGGCTACCCCCGCCGACCAGCAGCAACTCACGAGTGCGGAACTCACCAATTTTCTCCAGCACGGCCAGATTGTTTTTCAATTGCCAGGCCAGTCCTTCAAGTGCGGAACGATAAAAATGCCCACGCCCACTCGACAGTGATACCCCTTGCCAGCCGCCGGATAGAGGGTGGCGGCTGTTGCCCAGCAAGTTACAATCCATGCGCACGCCGTCAGCCCCCGGAGCTATCATCTTGGCTTCGGCAATCATCTGCTGGTAAACATCGGCACAGGCGGCATCATGCCAATACAGCTGCCGAACCCACTCCAGGACACCTGATGCCAGCCACTGCAAACCGGGGTTAAAGAGCTGTGGACAGCTGTCCAGTTCACAGGTGGAACCCGCAAACTGGGGTAGTAGGGCGGTGTTCACTTGCGGCGTACGCACCATTAGAATCTCCCAGGTGCCAGATGACAGCACCGGTTGATCTAGCTCGGCACCGGAACCAAATAGGGCGAACTGAGTGTCGTGACCGGCTGAGATGACCGGTATACCTGGTGGTAGCCCCAGTTCGGCGGCGCTGCCCGGCAGTAGCGGGCCGATGATTTCACCGGCAGCGACCATCGCTGGGAAGAGATCGGCGTGAATACCTATTTTTTGTAAAATTGCGCTGCTGAATTGTTCACGTTTCACATCCAGCAGTTGGCTGGTGCCCGCCATGGTGCGGTCGGTGGTAAATTCTCCGGTGAGGCGCTGGTTGATCAACGAGGAAATAAAGAGCCAGGCATGGGCCTGCTCAACTAAATCGGGCCGGTTCTCTTGTAGCCAGATCAGCTTGTACAGCGTGTTGAAACTGAACTGACCAATGCCGGATATCTGCTGCAATTTTTCAGCCGAGATATAGCGGGCGATATCCTCCATCACCGCCACTGTGCGCGGGCACTTCCAGCTGATAATCGGGTAGAGCATATTGCCTTTGGCATCCACCAGTGCGCCATCTACGCCGAAGGTCGTCACCGTGACAGCATGGATCTTATCCTGCTGAATCTGTGGCAATAATTGGCGGCAACACTGGGCGAAACTGTGCAATATGCCCTCCAGCGGCCATAACTGCCATTGCGGATTGGCCGGGTCGGGCAAACTCTGGTTAGGTAGCACCGCTTTAGCGACCACCACCCCATGGGGATCAACGGCAATCGCCCGAATATTGGTTGCGCCACAATCCAAAACAATGACCACATCGCGCTTCATAAATACTCCTGCTAACAGCAAGGATTGTTATTTGACTCAGGTGAGGCGCGTCCCCCACCTGAGTCAGGTCAGCTAACGTCATTCAAAAATCGCGACTCACTGTTTTTTGTATAACGGGCCGTAATTCTGACAAGCGCGGTAATCCTGCCCTTCGATATCCATACCGTGTGCGCCCCAAGCCGTTGGCCGGTAAACACTCTCCTCTTCCACATTGTGCATACAGACCGGAATACGCAGCATTGATGCCAGTGTAATTAAGTCCGCACCCACGTGGCCGATAGTCAGCACTCCGTGGTTCGCGCCCCAATTTGCCATCACTGAATAGACATCGTTAAATGGCCCTTTACCGGTCAGACGCGGCGCAAACCAAGTGGTTGGCCAGCTTGAGTCGGTGCGCTTATCCAGGGTGTCATGAACTGATTTTGGCAACTCAACACTCCAGCCTTCGGCAATTTGCAACACTGGCCCGACACCTTTAATCAGGTTGATGCGGCTCATGGTAAATGGCACACCGCCACGGGTCAGGAAACGGGAGGAGAAGCCGCCGCCACGGAAATATTCATGGATCGCCGGGCACCATTCGGTGGCCGCCAGACAAGCATCGGCCTCTTGCTGACTGATTTGCCAGTGCGGCTTAATCGTCGGTTTACCTTGGGCATCATTTTGGCGGCAAGTGCCATCCAGTGCGGCTGAACCTGAGTTAATCAGGTGGATAATGCCGTGTTCAGCAACCCCCTCCAGTTGATGACCAGTGACCCGTTGCACCGCCTCGGGTGACCAGTAAGTGCGGACGTCGGCAAAGATCTGCGCGGTGCCCGTGAGGGTATGGCCAAATAGCATCGCCACGCCGTTCAGACTGTCATTTTCGGTGGCGATAACCATTGGCTCGCGCACCCCATTCCAGTCAAATGAGCTATTGAGCAAGGCTTCGGCGGTATCGCCATTGGGGTATTGATCTGTCCAGTGGCGTTGACCCTGGAAACCGGCGGCAATGGCGTTATAGCCCAGCGCCTCCTCACCAAAACCTTTAGCTGCCAGTGTTGGGTTGCCCTGCATCATGTCGCGAATACAGAGCGCCATTTGCAAACTTTCGCGCAGCACCGCACGGCTACTCTCTGCTGAACGGCGATACTGTTCGGCATTTTTATCCGGCCCATATTTGAAGTTGTTGTCCGCCCATGACAGTGCCAGTTCCAACTCTTGCTCATCATAGATTTTGTGATCAATGCGCCGACGCAGTTCGGTCATATCAACCGCCTGGACTTTCATCCCTAACCAAGACTCAAAGAAGTTGTGGTCAACGATAGAACCGGCAATCCCCATCGACACCCCGCCAAGGGAGAGATAACTTTTGCCTTTTAAGCTGGCAACCGCCAAACCTGCGCGGGTAAATCGCAGCAGTTTTTCCTGTACGTCGGCGGGGATGCGGGTGTCATTGGCATCTTGTACGTCATGACCATAAATGGAGAAAGCAGGCAACCCTTTCTGATTGTGTGCCGCCAGTGCCGCCGCCAGATAAACCGCGCCGGGGCGCTCAGTACCATTGAAGCCCCAAATGGCTTTCGGGCGGAACGGATCCATATCGATAGTTTCACTGCCGTAGCACCAGCAAGGTGTCACGGTGATGGTCAGCCCGATATTTTGGGCGCTGAATTTATCGTCACAGGCGGCAGACTCGGCCATTCCGGCAATACAGGTGTCGGCAATCACACATTCAACTGGCGTACCGCAAGGGTGACGCACCACTTCTTGCAGAAATTCCGCAGTGGCGCGGGCCATTTTCATGGTTTGCTCTTCCAGTGATTCACGGACACCCATTCTGCGTCCATCAATAACCGGGCGAATGCCAATTTTTGGTAACTTAATTGTTGTTTTCATCATTGATCCTTGTGTTCTTTAGCGAAATTTGATTTATCATTCGCCGATGGAGTTAATTCACCGGCGTAGTTTTGAATTTGGCGAAAATAAAGATAATGGCGAAGCAGAGTGCTGGAATAAGTTCAGCTGTCGGTATATTCCCCGCAGCATCACTGACCAGACCCATAATAGGGGTGACAATACCGCCACCGACAATGGTCATTACAATAATAGACGCACCATATTTTGTGTCTTGATTTAGGTTCTTAATCCCTAAAGAGAATATGGTCGGATATTGTATTGACATAAACATACTGCATAACGTGAGTGCTAATAATCCGATATGGCCACCAAACGCGGCGGAGACAATACATAACAGCATCGAAATAAATGCATATGCTGCTAATACTTTCTCTGGCGCAAAGCGGGTAATTAACCAGGTGCCGCTGAATCTACCAATAAAGAAACAGACCATGGTCGCGGTGAGATAATTAGCTGCATAGCCAGGGGTGATATTCGGCAACTCTTCAATAGCATAGCGAATTAAATAACTCCAACATGCAGTTTGAGCGCCGACATAACAGAACTGTGCTAATACAGCCCAACGCCAATGAGTTATTTTTAATAAGCGCGGCAATGAAGAGAAGAATGATCCATTATGTGTATCGTCAGACTCACTTTTTATTGTTGGGAAGCGGGTGATAAGAATTAATAGCGCAACAAAAATGACCACCGCCACAATAATCAAATAGGGCAATTGAACCGCTTTTACCAGGCTATGGTGGTAGCTATTTAAATCCTCGGCCGACAATTTATCTAATACTTCCTGTGTCTGATGGGGAACATTGGAGAGTATTAAACTTTGTCCGAACACCACGGCAATAATGGCACCGAAGGAGTTAAAGGTCTGTGCCAGATTGATACGGAAATGCCCGGTCTCCTCCGGCCCCAATACAGTAACAAAGGGGTTGGCGGCAGTTTCAAGGCAACCTAAACCTGCGGCGATAATAAATAAGCCGATTAAAAACAAGGTGTAATTCATTGTTTCAGCGGCAGGCCAAAACAAAGCAGCACCAAAGGCGTAGAACAGCAATCCAGTAATGATCCCCGCTTTATAGCTGAATTTTTTCATCAAGATCCCTGCGGGGATGGGGATCAAAAAGTAGCCAAAATAGAAGGATGACTGAATCAATCCGGCTTGAAAATTGGTTAAGGTAAATGCCTGTTGAAACTGCGGTAATAAAATATCATTCAAGTTATTTGCTACTGCCCAAAGGAAGAACAGTGAGCACAGCAATGCAAAAGGAATCAGATATCTTTTTTTATTAGCCGACTCGTTACTTATCGAGGCGGAAATTTTGGTGCTATCTGTTTGTATGAGTATGTTTCCCATGGTGCCCTCGTCGGATGAAGTTGCACTTATTTAGCTATTTTTAACTGTTTTTAACTATTCAATGAAACGTAATAATCGGCGAAAATCTTTTACTTAATGAATGATATTTTTGTTTCCCATGACTGATATGAGTCGCAGAGTGACAAATTTAAAATATCCTCATTGCGATAAGTTCCGTTATTTATAAGGTAAAAGATTCTAAAAAGTATGAGCTGAATCACATTGATAACTCAATGCTGATATTTTGTGATGATAGTCACTTTAAATAAAAGCATTTCATGACCGTTTGAAATGAATTGTGTTTCAAATACACAACTGCAATGACCGATTTTTCTATTTTCATCACAAACGGTCAATTCTTGAAGGCTAACTGCTTATTTAACCAATCAGCAGCGCCTTGACCGTTTAATTATATTGTTTTTCCAAACGGACATTTTATAAAAAAAGATAATCACGAAATGCCAGTTAAGTCATAAATAGTCATGACATGGCTCACATTTTTATATGATTTATTTTTAAGATTAATTAAATGAGCGAATGATATATCTCATATTAACCATCGTAATGTTCATTAGCTCGTATCTATTATTCAATTAATTTTATATTTAGGTATTCGTATCCTAAGAGAGGAACAAATGAAGAGAGAAGCACTGGCGCGCGATATTATCAATACTTGCCTGGAAATGACTCGCTTGGGCTTAAATCAGGGGACGGCCGGCAATGTTAGTGTGCGCTATCAGGATGGATTTCTGATTACACCATCCGGTATTGCTTACGACAAACTGACCGAGTCGCACATCGTTTATATCGATGCTAGCGGTCACCATGAAGCGGGCAAAGTTCCCTCCAGCGAGTGGCGTTTTCATCAGGCGGTCTATCAGACCCGGCCAGATGCGAATGCAGTGGTCCATAACCACTCTGTCCATTGCACGGCGGTTTCAATTCTTAACCGCCCAATTCCGGCGATTCACTACATGATTGCTGCCGCGGGTGGTGATGATATTCCTTGCGCCCCATACGCCACTTTTGGCACCAAAGCGCTGTCGGAGCATGTCGCGGTGGCGATGAAACATCGTAAGGCGACACTACTGCAACACCACGGTTTAATTGCCTGTGAGGAGAGTCTGGCTAAAGCGCTGTGGCTGGCCCATGAGGTAGAGGTGTTGGCAACACTGCTGTTGGCTATCTTGCCGATTGTCGATGAGGTTCCGGTGTTATCCAAAGAGGAGATCAGTGTGGTTTTGGAAAAATTCAAAACCTACGGTTTGCGCGTCGAAGAGTAGCTTTGAGGCCAAAAGAGGCGTTTTTGGGTAAAAATTAGTGGCGGTTAAAAACACCGAGGAGTCATCATGAACAGAATGATTTTAAATGAGATGTCGTGGTTTGGTCGTGGTTCACTGGCAGCACTGGCCGATGAAGTTGAGCGGCGTGGCTATCAAAAAGCGCTGGTGGTGACGGATAAAATGCTACTCGAATGTGGCGTCGCGACTCGCCTAATCAATCGGTTGGAGCAGGCTGGCCTGGATTTTACGGTTTTTGATGCCGTCAAACCCAATCCCACCATCAACATGGTGCAGCAAGGGGTTGCCGCCTTTCGCCAAAGTGGGGCGGATTACCTGATAGCCCTAGGCGGTGGTTCACCGCAAGATACCTGCAAAGCCATCGGTATCATCATTAATAACCCTGAATTTGCTGATGTGCGCAGTCTGGAAGGGGTGGCCGACACCCACAATTCTAGTGTGCCGATTCTGGCTATCCCAACCACCGCCGGTACTGCGGCAGAGGTCACCATTAACTATGTGATTACCGACGAAGAGCGGCGGCGCAAATTTGTTTGTGTCGATCCCCATGCCATTCCGGCGGTGGCGTTTATTGATGCCGATATGATGGACAGTATGCCAGCCGCCCTTAAAGCGGCCACTGGCGTGGATGCCTTGACCCACGCGATCGAGGGCTACCTGACGAAAGGGGCGTGGGAGCTAACCGATGCCCTGCATCTTAAAGCCATTGAGGTCATCAGTCGCTCATTGCGTGCCTCGGTGCAAGGAGATGCGGCCGCAACCGAAGATATGGCACTGGGGCAGTATATTGCCGGCATGGGATTTTCGAATGTGGGGCTAGGGTTGGTGCATGGGATGGCGCACCCTTTGGGGGCGTTTTATAACATGCCCCATGGTGTCGCCAATGCCATTTTATTACCCTATATCATGCGCTATAACGCCGCTTATACCGGGGAACGTTTCCGCCAAATCGCTATGGCGATGGGGGTCGATAATGCGTTGAATTCGCCGCTGGAACAGGTGCGGGAACAAACTATTCAGGCGGTAATTGCATTGAATCGTGATATTGGCATTCCAGCCTCCTTGAGTGCCGTAGGGATGCAGGCCGATGATATTCCGGCACTGGCCGCCGCTGCATTTGCTGATGTCTGTACCGGGGGAAATCCGCGTGAAGCCTCAGTTGATGAGATTATGGCGCTGTATCATCAAGCGTGCTGATTAGAACGGTTATCCATCACAAATTCATCATAAAGCCGTGAGGAGGGGGTAATCCTCATTGCTTTATTGATACCAAACAACTCCCGCACTACCCAAAAAGGGTAGGGTCATACTGGCGGGGGCGGTCTATTTATTATCCTAATTATAACAATTGCTGTAGTGGCACTCAGGTGCCGCTTCTGATCTCTCTTCCCCTCCCGCGGAATTACTCATTTTTTTGAATTAATCGGATTTCACCCATTGCGGGTGTCCTCCCTTTTCTGGAATGCAACCAAGTGGGAATCTTATGAAAGAGACCAACGAATCCCGACTGTTAACGGCAGAAGTCACGCGCCGCAAACTGGTCAAAACCACACTGGTCGGCGGCCTTGCCGTGGCAACAGGGGCATTTTCGCTACCCTTTTCCCGTACCGCTCAGGCTGTTCAATCTGCCATTAACCCCGCCACTGCTGACGATGGCAAAGTTGTCTGGAGTGCCTGCACGGTTAACTGCGGCAGTCGCTGCCCGCTGCGTATGCATGTGGTGGATGGCGAAATAAAATATGTCGAAACCGATAACACCGGTGATGATGATTTTGATGGGCTGCATCAGGTGCGAGCCTGTTTACGTGGCCGCTCGATGCGCCGACGGGTCTATAACCCAGACCGCCTGAAGTACCCGATGAAGCGCATTGGTGCGCGCGGAGAGGGTAAATTCAAGCGGATTTCGTGGGAGGAGGCGTATGACACTCTCGCCGCCAGCCTACAACACATCATCAAAGATTATGGTAACGAAGCTATTTATCTGAATTACGGCACAGGGACACTGGGCGGCACCATGACCCGCTCCTGGCCGCCGGGTTCAACCCTTATTGCGCGGCTGATGAATTGCTGTGGCGGCTACCTCAATCATTATGGTGACTACAGCACCGCGCAGATTGCCGCCGGTTTGAACTACACCTATGGTGGCTGGGCTGATGGCAACAGCCCGTCAGATATCGAAAACAGCAAGCTGGTGGTGCTGTTTGGCAACAACCCCGGTGAGACACGAATGAGTGGCGGTGGTGTCACCTATTATCTGGAGCAGGCGCGGGAAAAATCCAATGCCAAGATGATTGTGATTGACCCCCGTTATACTGATACCGCTGCGGGCCGTGAGGATGAGTGGATCCCACTGCGACCGGGCACTGATGCCGCACTCGCCTCTGCGCTGGCCCATGTGATGATCAGCGAAAATCTGGTCGATCAACCGTTCCTCGACCAATACTGCGTCGGTTATGACGAGAAAACCCTGCCGGAAAGTACGCCCAAAAATAGCCATTATAAAGCCTATATTTTGGGGCAGGGGGCCGATAAAACCGCCAAAACCCCGCAGTGGGCGGCCGCCATCACCGGCATTCCAGCTGCAAAAATCATTAAGTTGGGGCGCGAAATAGGTTCGGTCAAACCGGCTTATATCGCGCAGGGATGGGGGCCGCAGCGCCATGCCAACGGCGAAAACAGCAGCCGCGCCATTGCGATGCTAGCTATCCTGACCGGTAATGTGGGCATTAATGGCGGCAACTCCGGCGCGCGTGAAGGCTCTTATGGTTTGCCGTTTGTGCGGATGCCCACCTTGGAAAATCCCGTCAAAACCAGTATTTCCATGTTCTTGTGGACAGATGCCATTGAGCGTGGCCCGGAGATGACCGCCACCCGTGATGGTGTGCGGGGCAAAGATAAGCTGGATGTGCCAATTAAGTTTATCTGGAACTACGCCAGTAACTGCCTGATTAATCAGCATGCTGAAATCAACCGCACCCATGACATTCTGCAAGATGATAAGAAATGCGAAATGATTGTGGTAATCGATAACCACATGACCTCGTCGGCTAAGTACGCCGATATTATCTTGCCCGATTGCACCGCCTCCGAGCAGATGGATTTCTGCCTCGATGCCTCCAGTGGCAACATGGCGTATGTGATTTTTGCTGATCAGGTGATCAAACCGCGCTTTGAGTGTAAAAACATCTATGAAATGACCAGTGAACTGGCAAAACGCATGGGGGTCGAGGCGCAATTTACCGAAGGGCGCACACAGGAGGGGTGGTTACGTCACCTCTACCAGCAGTCGCAGCAAGTGATCCCTGAGCTGCCCTCTTTCGAGACGTTCCGCGAACAGGGCATCTTTAAAAAGCGCGATCCGGCGGGTCACCATGTGGCTTACCAAGCTTTCCGCGCTGATCCTGTGGCCAATCCACTCACCACTCCCTCGGGCAAAATTGAGATCTATTCCGCTGCGTTGGCACAGATTGCCGCCACTTGGGAGCTGCAACCCGATGACGTTATCGATCCACTGCCGGTCTATGCCGCCGGTTTTGAGAGCTTTGACGACCCGCTTAATCAGCAATACCCGTTGCAGCTCACGGGCTTCCACTACAAAGCCAGAACTCACTCCACTTACGGCAATGTTGATGTGCTGAAAGCCTCCTGCCGCCAGGAGATGTGGATTAACCCGATAGATGCCGGAGAGCGCGAGATCAAAAACGGCGATATGGTGCGGATCTTTAATGGGCGTGGTGAAGTGCAAATCAATGCCAAAGTGACGCCACGTATGATGCCGGGGGTGGTCGCACTGGGTGAGGGGGCGTGGTATAGCCCGGATGAGAAGCGCATTGATCGGGCGGGCAGTATCAACGTCTTGACCACGCAGCGCCCTTCTCCATTGGCGAAAGGGAACCCCTCCCACACCAACCTCGTTCAAGTCAGCAAGGCATAAGGAGCTAACAGATGACGCAATATGGTTTTTACATCGACTCCAGCCGTTGCACTGGGTGCAAAACTTGCGAGCTGGCTTGTAAGGATTTCAAAAACTTATCCACTGACGTCAGCTTTCGCCGCATCTACGAGTATGCCGGTGGTGATTGGCAGCAGGATAATGGCGCATGGCATCAGAATGTGTTCGCTTACTATCTCTCCATCGCCTGTAACCACTGTAGTGATCCGGCCTGTACCAAGGTCTGCCCGAGTGGTGCTATGCATAAGCGGGATGATGGTTTTGTGGTGGTGAACGAAGACATTTGTATCGGTTGCCGCTACTGCCATATGGCTTGCCCTTACGGCGCGCCGCAGTATGACGAAACAAAAGGGCATATGACCAAGTGTGACGGCTGCTACGAGCGCGTCGCCGCCGGTAAAAAGCCGATTTGTGTCGACTCCTGCCCACTGCGAGCGCTGGATATGGCGCCGATCGATGAACTGCGTGAGAAGTATGGCGAGTTGGCTGAGGTCGCGCCACTGCCCGCCGCCCATTTCACGCTGCCCAATATTGTCGTGAAACCGAATGCCAACAGCCGCCCGGTCAGAGATACCACCGGTCATCTGGCAAATCCGAAGGAGGTATAACATGGGTACGGGATGGCATGAATGGCCACTGATGCTCTTTACAGTTCTGGGGCAGTGTGTGGTCGGGGGCTTTATAGTGCTCGGTCTGGCACTAATATTTGGCGATTTGAGTCGCGGGCAGCAGCAGCGGCTGCACCGCAGCATGTTGGTGCTGTGGCTACTGATGGCACTGGCCTTTATCGCCTCGACACTGCATTTAGGTTCGCCAATGCGGGCATTCAATTCACTCAGTCAGGTTGGTGAGTCGGCGCTGAGCAATGAGATTGCCGCGGGTTCAGCCTTCTTTGCGGTGGCTGGCTTTTACTGGCTGTTGGCGGTCTGGGGCAAAATGCCCGCTATGCTTGGCAAAATATGGTTGACGGTGGCAATGGTCTTGGGCGTGGTATTTGTTTATGCCATGTGTCGAGTCTATGCCATTGATACGGTGCCGACTTGGGACAACCTCTACACCCCGCTGGGCTTTGTCTTGACCGCGCTGATTGGTGGGCCGCTGTTGGGCTATCTGCTGCTGCAACTGGCTGATATTAATGGGCGCATGATGCTACAACTGCCGATGATCACTCTCCTGGCGCTGATTGTCAGTGTGGCCAGTGTCATCATGCAGGCGGCGAGTTTGTCGACTCTCTACAGCTCAGTTCAGCAGGCAGCCTACCTCATCCCCCATTACGGCACACTGATGGTCTGGCGCTTGGTGCTATTGGTACTGGGGTTGGGGTGCTGGATCTGTCCGCTGATCCGAGGCCGCACGCCGATGATGCTCGGCCTGATATTTGCCATGCTGCTCATTATTGCTGGTGAATTGATTGGGCGCGGGGTGTTTTACGGGCTGTATATGACGGTGGGTATGGCGGTGGGAGGCTGAGGGATGGTTGAAATAGATTCTATTTATCAACGGATTGCGCTGACGGGACAGGTGTTGGGTGCGCTGTTTTATTATGCGCCGGACAGTCCGGCGTGCAGTGATATGGTGGCGCAACTGAGCTGCGGTGCGTGGGGCGCGGAGTGGCCTTATGGCCTTGAAGCGCAGCTCATGCCCATTGCTGCACTATTGGCGCAACATCAGCCGGAAGAGACGCGGGAAGAGGCTTGGCAGCGCCTATTTATCGGCCCCTATGCACTGCCCGCGCCGCCATGGGGGTCGGTCTATCGGGATAAAGAAAATGTGCTGTTTGGCGACTCGACGCTAAAACTGCGTGGCTGGATGGCGCAACAGCAGGTGGAGGTGACCTTGGCACAGCAAGAGCCGGAGGATCATATTGGTTTATTGCTGATGATGGCCGCCTGGCTGGCTGAGCATCAACCGACGGATTTACCTGTTCTATTGGCAGAGCACTTGCTCCCCTGGAGTTATCGCTATCTGGCCTTACTACAAGCCGATGCCAACCACCCGTTTTATCAGGGGCTGGCTGAGCTGACGACCCTCACACTGACCCATTGGCAAGATGAATTACAGGTAACATCGACTGTGGTTGAGTTATATCGCTGAATTAAAAGATTGAGCTATTTGATAACTAGCGTGACTTTTTTACCAATACGTCCGGCCATGCTTATCAATGAATCAAGGGTGAATTTCTCAGTTTTTTGATTAACCACATCGGAAACTCTTGGACGCGACACATGCAATAATGTGGCCGCGTCTACTTGCCGTATTCCTTCTGATTTGATCCAACTGGCAATTGACGTCATCAGTGTTTTTTTCATTGCTAAAGCCTGTTCAATTTCTGCATTTGATTCAGCCAACAACTGAGTTGCCTCAATATCTGAGAAACCTAAATCAGCAAAAATATTGTCTTCAGCGGTTGTAATGTGACGTGATGCTGTGTCAATTTTATCTCTCATCTTTTGTCCTCCGCTCATGAATAATTTCTTTGTAACGCGCTTTAATAATGTTGACGTCTCTCAGACTGGTACTTTGTGATTTCTTTTGAAAACTATGTAAGACGTAAATTTTTTCTTCAAATTTAGCGACATACACGACACGAAAAGCTCTTGAATTATCATCCAATCGTATCTCAATGACGCCTGCACCCCAATTGTTAATTGGTTTGAAATCGTTAGGCTCTAGGCCATATTGGATATTCCTTAGCTGCTTTCCTGCCACTGCACGCGTACTTTCCGGAAAAGCCTTCAAATCTTCAAGTGCACTGCCACGCCAATCTATTACTTTTCTACTCATTCATCACTCCTTGATGCATGTATAAAATTTTATACCGTTTGTTGGGATAATCAATACGCTTTTACTGTGGCTACCGGCTAAAAAAACGATTTTTCTCCAACCTATCCCTACCGACAATCGACCAATTTGTGACCGGCTTCTACTTTCCTTGCTCTCATATTGGACAAGCCGAGAGGGGTTTGTATTATTAGATTGAATATAAATTTAATAGTGAATATATATTCAATGCGGAGAAAAATAATGAAAAATACCCTACTGAAATCCTGTCTTACCGCAGCATTGATCTCCATGGCAGGTGTTGCTGGTGCCGCCAGTAATGGCCTGATCGCCATCATCACCCCCTCTCACGACAACCCCTTTTTTAAAGCCGAGGCAGAAGGTGCTAAAGCCAAAGCGACGGAGTTGGGATACACCGTCCTGGTGGCCTCTCATGATGACGATGTGAACAAACAGAACCAACTGCTGGAGACCGCCATCGCCCGTAAAGCCAAGGCGATCATTCTGGATAACGCCGGCTCTGATGCCACTATCGGGCCATTGAAAAAAGCTAAAGCCGCTGGTATTCCGACCTTCCTGATTGATCGTGAAATCAATGAAACCGGGATTGCCGTTTCACAAATAGTCTCCAATAACTACCAGGGCGCACAGCTGGGCGCAGAGAAATTTGTCACCTTGATGGGTGGCAAAGGCAAATATGTTGAGTTGTTGGGGCGTGAATCTGATACCAACGCCCACGTCCGTTCACAGGGCTATCACGACGTGATCGATGAACATAGCGACATGAAGATGGTCGCCCAACAGACTGCAAACTGGAGCCAGACTGAAGCTTTCAACCGTATGGAGTCCATTTTGCAGGCTAACCCAGATATCACTGGGGTTATCTCCGGTAACGACACCATGGCATTAGGCGCTGAAGCTGCATTAAAAGCCGCAGGCCGCAAGGATGTCATCGTGGTTGGATTTGACGGCAGCGACTATGTTCGCGACTCCATCATCAACAAAGGCAATATCAAAGCCACCGTGCTTCAGCCAGGTTGGGCACAGGCCCAGATGGCGGTGGTTCAGGCGGATAAATACCTGAAAACCGGTTCTACCGGTCAGGAAGAAAAACAGCTGATGGACTGCGTATTGATTGATGAAAACAATGCCAAAAACCTGAATGTCTTTGCGCTGAAAGAGTAACCCTTTGAGCGGGTTTGCTAAAACGCGCGATTAAAAGGCAATGAGGGGCGTAACAGCCCCTCCTGACAGGAGGCAGTATGTGGTTCAGTGCTCTAGCGAAAGCAGGCGGTTTGTTGGTGATAAGTGCGCTGCTGGTGGCTTGCACCGTGGTGGATTTAGATGAGAACGGCAAACCTATTCTGCCGGTCGATCCCAATGCGGTAGTCAGTGACTATAACCAACCATCGGACAAAGTCGCCGCCACCATTTGGGTGAGTAAAGTGATGCCGTTTGCCAACAGCAATGCACTCAGTTGGCAGCAAGTGAAACAGCAGCAAAGTCAGCCAGCAATAGGGAAAAATAGCCAAAGTCATTTTGTCCGCTTCAGCGGCAAAGTGGTGGCGCTAGACACCGAAGGGCGGGAGGGGGCGATTAAGTTGGCGGTCGATGGCGATGAGCAAGTGCTGCAATTGGGGCCAATCGTCAAGGGCAATGCTATTCGTGATGCATCAACTTTTATCCGCTTCGAAGATTTTAAAAATCAGGTGCAATACGCCCAGCTCTCTAAGGCGCTCAGTAAACGTGCTTTACAGGATGTGGCAAAACCCGACGCCAGTTGGGTGGGGCAGCAAGTCGAAGTCTTGGCGGCGGTGACACTCACCGCTACCGGTCTCAGTAATGCGGTGCCGCTCAGCTTAAATAAGGAGAGCCACTAATGGACCACAGACCTGACATCGTCATGCGTGCTGAGGACATTTCGATGCGTTTTCCCGGCACATTGGCGCTAGATGCCGTCAGTTATAACGTGTATCGCGGCAAAGTGAATGTGATCATCGGTGAAAATGGTGCGGGTAAATCGACACTGATGAAGATTCTGGCTGGAGTACAGCAGCAAACGTCAGGGCAGATCTACCTGAACGGGCAGTCGGTGACCATTGCCAATACCCGCGAGGCAGCAGCGCTGGGTATCGGCATGGTGCATCAGGAGCTGAATTTGTCGGAGAATCTCAACGTCGCGGAGAACATCTTTCTGGGGCGTGAGATCCAGCAAGGTTTGAAACCGATTAATCAGGCTGCACAGGAGTTGATCGCAGAACAGTTGATGGTGCGTCTGGATCAGGCCATCTCGCCGAAAGAGATGGTTTCCAACCTGAAAGTGGGCCAGCAGCAATTGATTGAGATTGCCAAGGCGCTGGCTGAGCAGGCGGATATCTTGATTCTGGATGAGCCGACCTCGGCACTGAGTAAAACTGAAGTCGATATTCTGTTCCGGGTGATTCGCGAGCTGACGCGGCAGGGGGTCTCTATCGTCTACATCTCCCATCGGCTGGAGGAGTTGATGGCGATTGGCGACTACATCACCATTTTACGTGATGGTCGTTTTCAAGCCGAAGCGGCGGTCAAAGAGATTGATGTGCCGTGGATTGTGCGTGAAATGCTAGGCAGCGACCCGGTATCCAGTTTCCTCCATCCGGACCGGACTTTCGGCGCGCCAATGATGGAAGTCGATAATGTCACTTTAATCAATGAATCCGGTAACACCGTGGTAAATCAAGTCTCACTGCAAGTGCGGGCGGGGGAGATTGTCGGCATTTACGGGTTGATGGGGGCGGGGCGCACCGAACTGTTTGAGTGCCTGTTGGGCACACAACAGAACTATCTCGGCACCATCCGGCTCAATGGCACGGCGATTAGCAGCAAAACCTCTACCGCAGAACGCATCCGCTTGGGCATGAGTTTAGTACCGGAAGATCGTAAAAAAACCGGTATTTTCCCGGTGTCATCGGTGGCGAATAATCTGACTATCTCCAGCTTATGGCGTCGGCTAAAACATCGTTTTGCTATCTGGCAGGAGAGTGAAGCGCAGGTGGTGGCGACGGTGATTGGTGATCTGTCGATCAAAGTCTCTTCGCCGCAGGTGGAGATTCAGGCACTCAGTGGTGGCAATCAGCAAAAAGTGGTGATTGGGCGCTCATTACTTACCAGTCCGAACATTTTGCTGCTGGATGAGCCGACACGGGGTATTGATGTCGGCGCAAAAGCAGATGTGTTTGAAATGATGGTGAAACTCTCTGAGCAGGGGATCTGCATTCTGTTTTCCACCTCAGATCTGAAAGAGATCATGGCGGTATCTGACCGCATTCTGGTGATGTCGAACGGCAAACTGACCGCGAATGTTTCTCGTCAGTCGGCCAATGAGTCGGCATTGGTTACGGCAAGCGCACAAGGGTTTGAATGATGAAAGCAACAACTGGCACTGCGTTGGCGAGTCACCAGCCCGGTGGCGCGTCTTGGTCACGGGAAAATATGCTGCTGCTTCTGCTCAAGATGCGCACCTTTATTGCCCTGTTCCTGATTCTGGGTTTCTTCTCCGTGATGGTTCCGGGATTTTTGGCGACCGGTAGCTTGATCATTATGGTGAAGCACATTGCAATCAATGCCTTCCTCGCCTTGGGCATCACCTTTGTCATTATCACCGCCGGTATCGACCTCTCTATCGGTGCAACTTTGGGCCTGTGCGGCATGATTGCTGGCTGGATGATCACCCAAGGTATTGTTTTACCGATGTTTGGTATTGCCATCTTCCCCAGTGTTTGGGTTGTGGTTCCGGTGGTATTGGTTATTGGTGCACTGATAGGCGCGCTCAATGGCTGGATCATCACCCGCTATAACGTCGCGCCCTTTATCTGCACCCTCGGCACCATGTATGTGGTACGCGGTGCGGCGATGTTGATTTCCGGCGGCGAAACCTTCCCAGGTTTACAAGGGAATCCGCAACTGGGGAATACCGGCTTTGACCTACTGGGTTCCGGCACGCTACTGGGGTTGCCGATTGCCATCTGGATTATGTTTATTCTGGCGTTAGTGATTGCTTATGTGGCACGTCGCCTGCCTTTTGGCCGCCATGTTTACGCCATTGGTGATAACGAGCGGGCCGCAGAGCTCTCCGGCGTCAAAGTTCGGCAGGTCAAAGTCTGGGTCTACACCATCTCTGGTTTCTGCGCTGCCATTGCCGGGATCATCGTCTCTGCTCAACTGGTGGCGAGCCATCCAGCGAATGGCAGTGGCTTTGAGATGAATGCCATCGCCGCGGTGGTATTGGGCGGAACTTCTCTGGCCGGGGGCCGGGGCACCATTCTCGGGACATTAATTGGCGCATTTGTTATCGGTATTTTGGCCGACGGGCTGGTGATGATGGGGGTCAGTGAATTCTGGCAAATGGTCATCAAAGGTATCGTGATTATTGTGGCGGTCATTATCGACCAAATGCAAAACCGGATGCAGCACAAAGCGGCGATAGTCTCGCAAAAATCTAGCGTCAATAGATAGCAGCACCTATCACCGGCCGACGGGCGATATCGACCTGTGGGCCACAGAACAGTGAAGATGTCATGCCGGAGGGCGTTTTCCGGACAGGCTTGATGAGAGCTATTTTTTAGCACTATCAGGAATAAATATTCGGTAATGAGTAAAAATTCATTGGCGGATAAAAATTAAAGAGAGGTAATGTCATGAATCCGTATTCATTGTCAGTCGATGAGTTGGTGAAAAAGGCGCGTGCTATCCGCCGCCGGATAGTCCTGCTTAATGCGAATAGCCCGGCAGGGGGGCATACCGGTGCTGATCTTTCGCAGGTAGAGATTCTGACCGCACTCTATTTTCGCCTCCTTAATTGCGCACCAGATCGCACCACTGATCCTGAGCGCGATATCTACGTGCAATCTAAAGGCCACGCGGTGGGCGGTTATTACTGCTGCCTGGCCGAGGCCGGCTATTTTCCCGAAGCTTGGTTGGCGACCTATCAACATGCGAACTCCCATCTACCGGGCCATCCGGTAAAACATAAAACGCCGGGTATTGAGCTAAATACCGGTGCTTTGGGCCATGGCCTGCCGGTCGCGGTGGGGATTGCGCTGGCGGCAAAACGTGCCAACAGCAAACGTCGGGTCTTTGTTTTGACTGGTGATGGTGAACTGGCGGAGGGGAGCAACTGGGAGGCCGCGCTAGTGGCTGCTCACTACCAACTAGATAACCTGATAATCATCAACGATAAAAATAAGCTCCAGCTGGCAGGAACCACTAAATCAATCATGAACACTGATCCGTTGGCGGATAAGTGGCAGGCATTTGGCCTACAAGTCACTGAATGTCGTGGCAATGATATGCAATCGGTGGTGGAAACCCTGGAGGGGCTGCAACAAAACGGCAAACCCAATGTGGTGATTGCTAACACCGAAAAAGGGGCCGGGATCTCCTTTATTCAAGGGCGTGTGGAGTGGCACCACCGGGTGCCAAAAGGTGCTGAAATTGATCTGGCACTGGAGGAATTAAATGATGAGTAACGCAGAACATTTGGCTTCAGTGATGGTTGAGCAGTTTATTAACGCGGTGGATAACGGCGTGGATCTGGTGCCAGTAGTGGCAGACTCCACCTCGACGGCCAAAATCGGGCCATTTATGACCCGCTTTCCTGATCGGGTGGTGAATGTCGGTATTGCCGAGCAGGCGATGGTCGGCACGGCGGTGGGTCTATCCATGGGCGGCAAAGTAGCGGTGACCTGTAATGCCGCGCCATTCCTGATTTCGCGCTCCAACGAACAGCTCAAAATTGATGTTTGCTACAACAACAGCAATGTAAAACTGTTTGGCCTCAATTCAGGTGCCAGTTATGGGCCGCTGGCCAGTACCCACCACTGTATCGACGACATTTCTATCTTGCGCGGCTTTGGCAATATCGAAATCTATGCGCCCTCAGACCCAGAAGAGTGCCGCCAGATAATCGATTATGCCCTGGCCCATCAAGGGCCGGTCTATATCCGTCTCGATGGTAAATCTTTACCGCAACTACATGATGAGCACTACCAATTTATCCCCGGCCAGATTGATGTTTTACAGCAAGGGCAGGATATTGCTCTGGTAGCAATGGGTTCTACAGTGCATGAGGCTGTTAGTGCCGCGGCAGTGTTGGCGGATAACCAGGTTTCTGCTGCGGTGGTCAATGTTTCTTCGATTCGTCCGTGTGATACTCAACAACTGTTAACCATCCTCAAAAACAGCCAGCGGGTGATTACCATCGAAGAACACAATATTAATGGCGGTGTGGGCAGTCTGGTGGCTGAAGTGCTGGCTGAAGCGGGTTGTGCTATTCCGCTGGTTAGACTCGGTATTCCCGATGGCGGTTATGCGATTGCTGCCGATAGAGCAGAGATGCGTGCCTATCATGGCTTTGATACGGCAGGCATTGTGGCTCGTGCGCTGCGGTTTTGCCGAGGAGAGTAACTATGCTAACGCCGAGCAGGTCGGCGGTGTCGACGCCGATTATTTTGGCTATTGATGAAGGCACCACCAATGCTAAAGCTATTGCGGTGGATATGGCAGGACAGATTCTGGCTAAGTCCTCGCAGCCATTACAGCTGGAGCACCCAAAGCCCGGCTGGGCGGAGCAAGATCCGCTAGCAATCTGGCAGGCGGTTTCTCTGGCGATTGAAGGCTGCCTGAGTCAATTGGTTGGCGCGCGCGTTGCGGGTATTGCTATCAGCAACCAGCGCGAATCGGTGCTGATTTGGGAACGAGCAACCGGCAACCCACTGACGCAAGTGGTTAGTTGGCAGTGCCGGCGTTCTGAGACTTTCTGCCAGACCCTGAGTCAGTTGCCGGAAGCGGCCATGATTGCAGAGCGCACCGGATTGCAGATTGATCCCCTGTTCCCCGCGGCTAAAGTCCACGGTCTGTTAGCGCAGATCCCACGGGGCGTTGAACGGGCGGCTCACGGCAAGTTGTGTGTCGGCACTATTGATTGTTGGTTAACCTGGCAACTCACTGGCGGTCAAAGCTTCTCTACCGATTTCTCCAATGCGGCGCGCACTCAGCTGTTTAATATCCATTCGGGGCAGTGGGACCCTGATCTGTTGGCGCTATTTGGTATCCCTAGCCTCTGCCTACCGGCGGTCTTACCCTCGGCGGCTATCCACGGACACACTGGCAATACCGGTATTATCGGCTTGTCACCGGGTGTGCCAATTGTGGCGCAAATTGGTGATTCACATGCCGCGCTCTATGGGCAGGGCGGTGACCGCGCCGGTGAAATCAAAGCCACCTACGGCACTGGCTCCTCTCTAATGACTACCGTGAAACAGGCCGTGACACAGAGCAATGGCTTGAGCACCACTATTGCCTGGCATGACGGCGAATTACGTTACGCCCTCGAAGGCAATATCACCCATACCGGCTCAGGTGTGGCGTGGGTTTCACGCATGTTGGGCATCACTGATTTAGCTCGCCTGACCGAAATGGCGCAGAGCCAACCAGGTAACCAGGGGGTCTATTTCGTCCCCGCACTTTCCGGGTTAGGTGCACCTTATTGGGACAGTCAGGCGCGGGGGCTATTTTGTGGTTTGACCGATGCGACGACACCGGCAGTACTGGCTCGCGCAGGATTGGAGTCGATCGCTTACCAAATCGCGGATGTCTTTTTTGCCATGGAACGGGCGGGTAATCATCGCCTTGAACAGCTACGGGTGGATGGTGGCGCGACCAGCAATCACTGGCTGATGCAATTTCAAGCTGACTTGTTGCAACGCACTTTGATCCGCAATCACACCGCAGAAGTGTCGGCGTTGGGGGCGGCTTATTTAGGCGGGAAAACCCTTGGCTGGTGGCAGGATAGCCAGCAACTCGCGGCGCTACCCCGTGAAGTGGAGTACATCGAACCGCGCGCTCAAAGTGCGGAGATGCAAGATAACTATCGCCTCTGGCAAACGGCCATCGCGCGTGCGCGTTTTCAGCCGAAATAACCCACACTAGGAGTAAGCATATGTCAGCAATACCTCGTAAGTTAACTTTCGCGGTGATTATCGGCAACCGGGGTTTCTTCCCAAGCTATCTGGTCGCCGACGCGCGCCGTGATGCACAGGCGCTGTTCGATAGATTGGGCATCAACATCATTATGCTCAATGAAGAGCAAACGCCCCTGGGTGGGGTAGAGAATTGGCGTGATGCCAAAGTGTGTGCCGAGTTGTTCCGTAAACACAGCGAAGAGATCCACGGTGTAGTGGTTATTCTGCCCAACTTTGGCGATGAAAAAAGTGTCTCCGATGCTATCCGCCTGTCGGGCCTGAAAGTGCCGGTACTGGTGCAGGCCGAAGAAGATGCGCTGGACAAAATGGGGCTGGCGACCCGTCGTGACAGTTTCTGCGGTAAAATCTCGCTATGTAATAACCTGCGTCAATACGGCATTCCATTCACTTTGACCAGACAGCATGTGTGCAGCCTGAACAGCGAAATATTTAGCCATGACGTAGAGCAATTTGTGCAGTTGTGCCGCGTGGTTCACGCCATGAAACGGGTGCGTGTGGGGGCTATCGGTGCTCGCCCGACTAACTTTAATACTGTGCGCTACAGTGAAAAATTATTAGAGAATTTGGGGATTACGGTTGAAACCCTCGATTTATCTGAGGTGTTCTTCCGCGTCGCTAACCTCAGTGATAATGATATCCGCGTGGGTGAAAAACTGGCGTTATTAAAAGCCAATGGCGACACCAGCGCTATCCCGCAAGATAAGCTGCATAAAATGGCGAAGCTGTTTGTGGTTATCAGCGAATGGATCATCGCCAATGATATTGATACCACCGCCATGCAGTGCTGGACCTCGCTGCAACAGAATTTGGGGATCAACGTCTGCTCCATTATGAGTGTGATGTCGGGGCAACTGATGCCAAGCGCCTGTGAAGTGGATGTAATGGGGGCGCTATCGATGTACGCGCTGGCCAGCTGTTCGCTGTCACCAGCATCTATTGCCGACTGGAATAACAACTTTGGCGCTGAACGCGATAAATGCGTGCTGTTCCATTGTGGCAACTTTGCGAGCGAAAGTCTGGAAAGCTCAACCATGGGTACCGCAGATATTATCGGGACAACCGTTGGCTGTGAGAATACATGTGGTGCCGTTCATGGCCGCATGAAGTCTGGGCCATTAACCTATTTTCGCCTCTCTTCCGATGATTTTACTGGGCAAGTGCGGGCGTATGTGGGAGAAGGCCGCTCTGTCAGTGATGAGTTGGATACCGTTGGCTGCCGCGCGGTGGTGGAGGTTCCACAACTGGAAAGCTTACTCACGCATATCTGCAACAACGGTTTCGAACACCATGTGGCGATGAACCATTCAGCCACAGCTCAAGTGCTGCAAGAAGCATTCAGTAAATATCTGGGTGTTGATTGCTATTGGCATGGGAAATAGAGGTACTTCAAGCCGCGAACATGCGAAGTTTGAGTCATTCCGCACCCGAGAGGGTGCGGCTATTGAGGTCATTACAGGAGTCTCTCAGCGGTTAAACGGTCAGTAATCAAGACATCAATATAGTTACCGGTCAGTGCACCACGAATAGCGGCACTTTTTCCGACGCCACCCGCCAGTGCCACTACCCGTGGGCAAGCACGTAATTGTGGCAGTGACATGCCAATTACCGGATCTTCTTCATCACTGAGTACGGCGTTTCCGGCGGCATCAAAATAGTGCAGACACAGATCGCCTACGGCACCACGTTCCGCCAGCAACTTCAGCATCTCTTCATGGTAATAGTTGCCGGAGTTTTTCAATAATTGCGATGGCTCCAAATCACCAATCCCCACTAATGCCAAATCAACTTCAGCAAATTTATTCACTACGTCGGCGACTTCGCCGCTGGATATCAAACGGGCACGATCTTCAGTGGATCGCTCAATACTCTGTGCTGGCAACAAGTAGGCCGGACAATTCAAAATATTTGCCAAAGCTTGGGTTAACAATGTGGCCTGCACGTTGCCGTTGGGGCCGACCCCACCCAACAGCTGAATAACACCGCTGGTTTTGATGTTCAGCGGATGGAGATTGTCCACCATCGCGCGGATAGTGCTGCTCCATGAGGAGATACCGACCATATCATTTGGGCGAATACTGGTTTGCATATAGTGAGCAGCAGCAGAGCCGATAGCCTGCTTTAACTGGGCTGGATTGGCGTCATCTGCAACGTCAACCACTATGGCCTGGTCGATACCATAGTGTTTTTGAATCTGTGATTCGATACCAATAAACATATTGGCGGGCTGGATAACGCTGATTTTAACCACCCCCTCCTTGACGCAACGGGTTATCGCACGGGACACGAATGACTGAGACAAATGCAGGCTGTCAGCAATCTCAGATTGCTTCATGCCCTCGGTGTAATACAGCGTGGCTATTTTCACCAACAACCGTTGTTCATCTTGTCTCGACATGGTTCCATCCCGCTAAATACCTGAGTTGGTATTTTTATTCAAAGCCGAATAAATAACAAGCAGTACCGAATTCTCACGTTTTTTTGTATTTATAGCCATTAAGGCTCTACACCGACCAATAGTGGATAGTGGTGATTACCGTTATCCGCATTATGGTTCAGGTTCCTGCTCTTTATGCGCAGTGGCGACTTCGGGTTGATCGGGCGGTGGCATGATGTCGTGAATCATCTGCTCATCAAAACTGGGGTTTAACGCAGGAGATAGCGGCGAACTCACCAGACTATCGGGTATCGCCATATGTGGCAGCGGTGCATCATTAACGAATTCGTCTTGATCCTGCTTAACGGTTCTGCTGAGTGCTATCAAACCCAGACCACAGAGCGAGAAGAACGCATACAGAATATTGCCACCCAGTGGCGCAATCAGCGCACCCACGGCAAGTGGCCCGATACTGGCACCAACACCGAATGACATCAGTAAACAGGCAGCCAGTGACACTCGTCGCTCGGGGGCAATCAGATCATTTGCTAACGCAACCACTAGTGGATAAAGGGTAAACTGCAACATACTGACGATAAAGCCCAGACTTAGTAATAAATGGAACGAAATATGGGGTACCAATGCCAGAGGTAGGGCCGTTAATGCCAGTAATAATGCGTTAATTCTGATCAATAGCGTACGGTTATAGCGATCTGACAACCAACTGAGTGGCAGTTGTGCCACTAAACCGGCAAAAATAGAGAGTGCCATAAACAGCCCGGTCTGTTGCGTTGATAGCGATTGCAGGCTGGCATAGACCGGCGCTAACCCATAAAACGAACCGACAATCATGCCAATGACCAAGGTTGATGCCAGTATCTTGGGGATCGAGTGGATAAAGAATTTTAGCTCCATAGGGGCCGGAGACATCTGCTGGGCGTTACTGCGTGTGGTTAGTGCTACAGGGACCAGGCAGAGGGCAAAAAATAGCGCGATAATCATTAGGGTGCTCAAACCTAGCTCAGGTTGGAACATTAGCACCACTTGACCTAGCGCCATACCGGCATAGGTCGCAGCCATATAAAAACCAAACACAGTGCCGCGCTGATTAGACTCTGCCTGATCATTCAGCCAACTTTCCAGAACCATGAACTGGCACATCATGCAGAGGCCGATAATCAAGCGCAAAACCACCCAGGCGGGGATGTATTCAGTCAGTCCATGACTTAACACGGCGGCGGTGATAATACCGGCACAAGCCACATAAGCGCGAATATGCCCTACGCGGGCAATCAGGAAGTGACCGACCTTGCCGCCGATAACCAAACCAATATAGTTGGCAGCAATGATTGCCCCAATTAATGCCCCTGATACATGGATGGCGGTCAAACGCAGCGAGATATAGGTGGTCAGTAAACCAGAGCCAAGTAACATCAAAACGGTTGCGCTATAAAGCGGGAAGAAGGCGTTAAGAATTTTTTTCACTGTCACGTCCTTTGTTCATCATCCCGGAAAAATGACCGGCACCACAGATGCCGCCAACTGAATCTCTTTGTTTCGATACTAACAGCTGAGTCTCTGAGGTAAAGCTTTGTACGGGAAAGTGCTTTTTTTCATTTCACCCTGCGAACTGTTTCGCATAACTGACAGCTGTTGTCGATTCGAGCCAAAGAAGTGCTACTATCGGCGGCGAAGAGTTAATGACTGTGGGGGCAACAATGAGCGAGAAACAATTACGTCAGCTCAGTATTGCGGTCGGTAATAAATTGAAAGCGCGTGCTGCCTGGGTGACTTGTGCTGAATCCTGTACTGGTGGCTGGGTTGCCAAAGCACTGACAGATATCGCAGGCAGTTCCGCGTACTTTGACCGTGGTTTCGTGACATACAGCAATGCGGCAAAACATGATTTACTGGGTGTCGACGAAACCACATTGGCAAATTATGGTGCGGTAAGTGAGGCCGTGGTGCGAGAGATGGCGCTTGGGGCACTGAGCGCGGCCAACGCCGACTTTGCGGTCGCTATCAGCGGTATTGCAGGGCCCGATGGTGGTAGTGCGGATAAGCCGGTTGGAACTGTGTGGTTCGCTTTTGCGGCGCGCGAAGGGCGAGTCGTGGCGTACAAGCAGCTTTTCTCCGGTGACCGTGACACCGTGAGGCTGCAAGCGGCTGTTTTCGCACTACAAACACTATTCGATGATTTTCTGTAAAAATAGGCTTGATACTGTATGATTGTACAGTATAATTAGCGTTAATTTCCTGTACAAAACAACATTCAGTGGTGATGGTAGGGGTAACCCCGGCATACCAGAGAGGGAGTAAAAATGGCTATTGATGAGAATAAACAAAAGGCGTTAGCAGCAGCACTGGGCCAAATTGAAAAACAGTTCGGCAAAGGCTCTATCATGCGTCTTGGCGAAGACCGCTCAATGGATGTTGAAACCATCTCTACCGGTTCACTTTCTCTTGATATCGCATTGGGGGCTGGTGGCCTGCCAATGGGGCGTATTGTTGAGATTTATGGCCCTGAATCATCAGGTAAAACAACACTAACATTACAGGTTATTGCCGCCGCACAGCGTGAAGGCAAGACCTGCGCATTTATCGATGCAGAGCATGCGCTTGATCCAATTTATGCCAAGAAATTAGGCGTAGATATTGATAACTTGCTGTGTTCTCAGCCAGATACGGGCGAACAAGCGCTGGAAATCTGTGACGCGTTAACCCGCTCCGGTGCTGTTGACGTAATCATTGTTGACTCCGTGGCAGCATTGACACCAAAAGCCGAAATTGAAGGCGAAATTGGTGACTCTCATATGGGCCTCGCGGCTCGTATGATGAGCCAGGCCATGCGTAAACTGGCTGGTAACCTGAAAAACGCCAATACCTTACTGATCTTCATTAACCAGATTCGTATGAAAATCGGCGTGATGTTCGGTAACCCTGAAACCACCACCGGTGGTAATGCGCTTAAATTTTACGCGTCTGTACGTTTGGATATCCGCCGTATTGGTGCAGTAAAAGATGGTGACGTGGTTGTTGGTAGCGAGACTCGCGTTAAAGTCGTGAAAAACAAAATTGCCGCGCCATTTAAGCAAGCTGAGTTCCAGATTCTGTACGGCGAAGGCATCAACATTAACGGCGAACTGGTTGATTTGGGTGTTAAACACAAACTGATCGAGAAAGCTGGCGCATGGTATAGCTATAACGGTGACAAGATTGGTCAGGGTAAAGCGAATGCCAGCAACTACTTAAAAGAAAACCCAGCCGTTGCTGCTGAGTTGGATAAAAAACTGCGTGAAATGCTGCTCAATGGCGGCAATGGTGAACAACCTGTAGTCACCGCAACCGTTGCCGATGAAACTGATGAAACCAGCGAAGAGTTTTAATTCGTAGGTTTAACCGTCAATAGTGTTAGCACGTTAATTAGTTAGCAAATGGCCCTGAGAGTGGGCCATTTTAATAGATAGCGGTTGGTATACAGTCCTCCACTTATACCCATACCCAACGTTATTGGAGATGCGGCACACGCGAGAATGAATCCCGATGAGCAGACATCAGTCAGTAATTCGAGTGAGCGAGAGCTGCTAACACAGTTGTCACTTCAAGTAAGAAGGATATATGAATGACCTGCTAAGTCGCGCCATGAGACTGCTCTCCCAACGTGATCATAGCGAATCTGAATTGCGTCGGAAACTTGCGGCACAGCCATTTTCAGCCAAAGGAAATTGGGGAAAACGCACTAATAGTGAGTGTGACAAAATCACTGACGATATCGATCCAAAAGTTATCGATCAGGTAATTGAGTATTGCTACCAACATGATTGGCTGGACGATTCTCGGTTTGCTACCAGCTATATAAATAGCCGCAGTCGCAAAGGATATGGTGCACAACGTATCCGCTCAGAATTGATGCAAAAAGGTGTCGATAAAGAGATAATTCAAGCGGCATTCGAAATCAGTGAAATCGACTGGTGTATCCTCGCAAAAGAGATTGCACAGCGTAAATTTAGTGAAATTTTGCCTGTTGAATGGAAGGAAAAGGCCAAAGTTCAGCGTTATCTCCTCTATCGTGGCTTCTTCCAAGAAGAAATTCAGTCGATTTACAATGATTTTTCCGAATGAATGCACACGGGATTTTACTTCCCCTCGAAGAAAATTTATCTTATTCCCACTTTTTGCTCGTGAGCTTACCCAGTGTGTTACCAGTTATAGGTATGCGATATGCTCACGGACTATTCTTTTAGCTTGTTTCCGGGACAATTATGAGTAAGAGCACCGCTGAGATTCGCCAAGCGTTTCTCGATTTCTTCCATAGCAAGGGACATCAGGTTGTATCAAGCAGCTCTTTGGTCCCTAATAACGACCCTACGCTGCTGTTTACCAATGCCGGGATGAACCAGTTTAAGGACGTATTCTTAGGTTTAGATAAGCGGGCTTATTCCCGTGCGACGACCTCTCAGCGCTGCGTGCGGGCGGGTGGTAAGCATAATGACCTTGAAAATGTAGGCTACACCGCACGTCATCATACCTTCTTTGAAATGTTGGGTAACTTCAGCTTTGGTGATTACTTCAAACATGACGCTATCAGCTTCGCATGGGAACTATTAACCGGCGAACAGTGGTTCAATTTACCGAAAGAAAAGCTTTGGGTAACTGTTTATGAGACTGACGACGAAGCCTATGAGATCTGGGCTAACGACGTTGGTATTCCTCATGAACGTATCATCCGTATTGGTGATAATAAAGGCGGTGCCTTTGCCTCAGATAACTTCTGGCAAATGGGTGATACCGGCCCTTGTGGCCCGTGCACAGAGATTTTCTTTGATCATGGTGATCATATCTGGGGGGGGCCTCCAGGCTCGGCAGAAGAAGACGGCGACCGCTATATTGAGATCTGGAATATCGTCTTCATGCAGTTTAACCGACAGTCTGATGGCACAATGTTGCCACTGCCTAAGCCGTCAGTTGATACCGGTATGGGGCTTGAGCGTATTGCAGCGGTATTGCAGCACGTTAACTCTAACTACGAGATTGACCTGTTCCGCGATTTGATTACTGCGGTGGCAGATGTCACCGGCGCTACTGATTTTTCAAGTAAGTCACTACGTGTTATTGCTGACCATATCCGCTCTTGTGCCTTCCTTATCTCTGATGGTGTGATTCCATCAAATGAAAACCGTGGCTATGTTTTACGCCGTATCATTCGCCGTGCAATTCGTCATGGCAATATGTTGGGTGCTAAAGATACCTTCTTCTATAAATTGGTTGCTCCGCTGATCGCCGTAATGGGCTCCGCCGCTGATGAATTGAAACAACAACAGGCCATGGTTGAGCAAGTTCTGAAAACCGAAGAAGAGCAGTTTGCACGGACATTAGAGCGCGGTTTAGCACTGCTGGATGAGGAGCTCAACAAACTGACTGGTGACACTCTCGACGGGGAAACCGCCTTCCGTTTGTATGACACCTACGGCTTCCCGGTTGATTTAACCGCGGATGTTTGCCGTGAGCGCAATCTTAAAGTAGATGAAGCTGGTTTTGAGCAAGCAATGGAAGCTCAGCGCCGCCGTGCTCGTGAATCCAGTGGCTTTGGTGCAGACTATAACAGCCTGATCCGTGTTGATAGTGCGAGCCAATTCTCTGGTTATGACCATGTTCATCAGCAAGCAACGGTTACCGCGCTATTCCGTAATGGCCAGGCCGTTGATGAAATTCATGCAGGTGAAGAAGCAGTTGTCGTACTGAATCAAACGCCATTCTACGGTGAATCTGGCGGGCAGGTTGGTGATACCGGTGAGCTGAAAAATGCGACAGCAACTTTTGTTGTCGCTGATACTCAGAAATATGGTCAGGCTATCGGGCATCTGGGGAAATTAACTCATGGCACGTTACGGGTTAACCACAGTATTGATGCTCAGGTTGATGCCACACGACGTGACCGTATTCGTCTGAACCACTCTGCAACTCATTTACTGCATGCTGCATTGCGTAAAACGTTGGGCGAGCATGTGGCGCAGAAAGGCTCCTTGGTGAATGATAAATATCTGCGTTTCGATTTCTCGCATTTTGAAGCAATGAAGCCAGAGCAAATTCGCTTAGTAGAAGATTTAGTTAACGAGCAGATTCGCCGTAACTTACCAATCCAGACTGAAGTGATGGAACTGGATGCAGCGAAAGAAAAAGGTGCCATGGCTCTGTTTGGCGAGAAATATGATGACCAAGTGCGCGTTTTGAGCATGGGTGATTTCTCAACCGAACTCTGTGGTGGTATCCACGCTAGTCGTACTGGTGATATTGGCTTGTTCCGCATATTGTCAGAGTCAGGCACTGCTGCGGGTATTCGCCGTATTGAAGCTGTGACAGGCGAGGGCGCAATAGCGCTGTTGCATCAGCAAAGTGACTTGCTTCAGGATGTTGCTCATCTGGTGAAGGCTGATACCCATAATCTGGCAGATAAAGTTCGTGCGGTGCTCGATCGCAGTAAAATGCTTGAACGTGAACTCCAGCAGCTAAAAGATCAGCAGGCAGCCCAGGAGAGTGCCTCTTTGTCATCCAGTGCAAAACTGGTCAATGGCGTGAAACTTTTAGTTAGCCAGTTGGACAATGTAGAGCCAAAGATGCTGCGTACCATGGTTGATGATCTTAAGAATCAACTGGGTTCGGCTATTATTGTGCTGGCAACGACAGCAGATGATAAGGTCAGCCTGATTGTTGGCGTAACCAAAGATCTTACGGGCAAAGTAAAAGCGGGTGAGCTAATCGCTGATATTGCCCAACAGGTAGGCGGTAAAGGCGGCGGACGCCCTGATATGGCTCAAGCAGGCGGTACTGATGTGCAGGCATTGCCATCGGCATTAGCAAGCGTAGAGGCATGGGTAGCATCCCGGCTATAAACAAGTAATATCTATTAAATCAATACGCCATATCTCTGTGTTGGATATGGCGTTTTTCAATTTTCCTGTCATAGTTCGATAACAAAGTTAAACGCAAAGTTGTTTGCTTCAGCTAAACTTGTTTTAGGTATTAGTTAAAGACTCGACCAAGCTACTTACATTTTATGTGAATGTGATGGCTTACGTTTTCACGGTGTATGATGGATAATGGCGGGGAAACTGAGAGACCCGACTCTTTTAATTTTTCAAGGAGCAAAGAATGCTTATTCTGACTCGTCGAGTTGGTGAAACACTCATGATTGGCGATGAGGTTACGGTTACTGTATTAGGAGTTAAAGGCAACCAGGTTCGAATTGGTGTAAATGCTCCGAAAGAGGTTTCTGTTCACCGTGAAGAAATCTACCAGCGCATCCAAGCAGAAAAGTCTCAACCGACGACTTACTGATTTTGAAGCAGCGTCTCGTGTCAAACGAGGCGCTACTGCTGTTTATTCCCCCTTGTTATGCCACCTTATTTCCTTTTTGCGTTTTCTCCTCAGTCCTCACCCCTGTTTTCGGCCTATTTAACGAGCTATCGGAATAATTTCTTTTTTGTCCCGATGCAAATTGCGTATCAATAAGCACTATCTTGCCTGTTGATAAAACACTCTTTTCGACGTCAAACTAGTCATGTTGCGTGTGAATTGTGCAAATGAACGTGAGTTGGGAAAAATTGTTTGACTTATAAGTGCGGGAAAGTAATATGTGCGCCACGCAGTGCCGATGAGCTTCTTCAAAAGCAAGTTAGGCACAATTCGAAAGAAGCGTATGGTGAGGTGGCCGAGAGGCTGAAGGCGCTCCCCTGCTAAGGGAGTATACGGTCAAAAGCTGTATCGAGGGTTCGAATCCCTCCCTCACCGCCATTTACTATGCACCCATAGCTCAGCTGGATAGAGTACTCGGCTACGAACCGAGCGGTCGGAAGTTCGAATCTTCCTGGGTGCACCATATTTTGCAGTATGGTGAAATAGTCAAATGAACATCAGGTAGTGTCAAAGAATTAATTGCACCCATAGCTCAGCTGGATAGAGTACTCGGCTACGAACCGAGCGGTCGGAAGTTCGAATCTTCCTGGGTGCACCATCTTCTAGGTCATACATCTTGTTGTTAAGTTTCACTTGTTGAAACGCCTCCGTAAAATTAGAAATACAAAATCGCACCCATAGCTCAGCTGGATAGAGTACTCGGCTACGAACCGAGCGGTCGGAAGTTCGAATCTTCCTGGGTGCACCATATTAAGAAACCTCGCTATGGCGGGGTTTTCTGCTTTTGAGCTTCGGATAACCACAGAAGCGAGCGGTCGGAAGTTCGAGCCGAGCGTAGCGAGACAACGTTGCTTTAGCAACGGCCCGCAGGGCGAGGCAAAGCCGAGTCATCTTCCTGGGTGCACCATATTAAGAAACCTCGCTATGGCGGGGTTTTCTGCTTTTGAGCTTCGGATAACCAAAGAAGCGAGCGGTCGGAAGTTCGAGCCGAGCGTAGCGAGACAACGTTGCTTTAGCAACGGCCCGCAGGGCGAGGCGAAGCCGAGTCATCTTCCTGGGTGCACCATATTAAGAAACCTCGCTATGGCGGGGTTTTCTGCTTTTTGGCTTTGCGCCATTCAACCGCTTGAAATCTTTTAACTCTCCTCTCTTACTTTAACGGCCAAACTCACCTGTTTCCCTGATGGTAAATGCGAGCTTATCTTGATGGAAACTACTTTTTCTTTATTAAATTCATGTAATTATACAGTCAGCGACAATTTAGTTAGTTTGCGATAAAGTAGCTTTTCATTTTCTGCCTGGTCGTGGGGTCACGATGTACGATCATTATGATGGCCTGATCTTTGATATGGATGGCACCATCCTGGACACAGAGTCCACCCATCGTCAGGCATGGCGTCAGGTGCTCACACCTTACGGGATGCATTTTGACGAGCAAGCCATGGTCGCTTTGAATGGTTCGCCTACCTGGCAAATTGCCCGCGTAATCATCGCTAATCACCAATCGGATCTGGATCCTCATTTACTGGCTGCGGAGAAAACCGCGCTGGTGAAAACGATGCTGCTGGATAATGTGAAGCCTCTGCCGCTCATAGAGGTGGTTAAAGCCTACCATGGGCGTAAACCTATGGCTGTCGGCACTGGAAGCGAGCACGCTATGGCTGAGATGCTTTTACGGCATCTGGGCCTACGAGGCTATTTCGATGTAATTGTTGGTGCTGATGATGTCGCCAAACATAAACCAGAGCCTGAGACATTCTTGCGTTGTGCAGAGTTACTCGGCGTGCGTGCAGATCAATGCGTGGTCTTTGAAGATGCAGACTTTGGTGTCGAGGCCGCGAAAAGGGCGAATATGGCAATAGTTGATGTGCGTCTACTGTGAGTAGTACGCTAGCCATAGCTTCATTGTTTGGGAGTAGTTTTCTCAGCGCGACGCTCTTACCCGGAAATTCTGAAATTCTGTTAGTCACCCTATTAATGGCAGGCAGTGCGCCCGCCATGATGCTGGTGTTGTCTGCCACCGTCGGAAATACTTTGGGGGGGCTAACAAATGTTGTTATAGGGCGTTTATTACCGGAGTTAAAGCCACAGCGTGGGATGAGTACAGCACTCGGCTGGCTTCAACGTTTTGGCCCGGCAGCTTTGTTGTTGAGCTGGCTACCGATAGTGGGCGATTTGATGTGTGTGTTGGCAGGCTGGTTGCGTATGCCCTGGGGTCTTGTCGCTTTTTTTCTGTGTCTGGGAAAAGCATTGCGTTATATCGTGTTAACGGTGATTACGCTGCAAGGAGTTGCCTGGTGGCAGTAAAACGTGTGACAAACTTACGTAGTCACATCTATGCAGTTTCAGTATGCTGACGAGTTATGGTTTTCAAGAGCGGGAGGTCGATTTGATCCCGGATGTATCACACGCGCTGACTTGGTTGGAAGCGCACCCTAAAGCCCTGAAAGGGATCCGTCGCGGTATCGAGCGGGAAACATTGAGAGTGACTGCCGATGGCCAATTAGCCTCGACGGGTCATCCAGAATCATTGGGTGCAGCACTAACACATCAATGGATTACCACTGATTTTGCTGAGGCATTGCTGGAGTTCATTACGCCAGTAGATGGTGATATTGACCATCTACTGACGTTTTTACGTGATATCCACCGTTATACCGCACGTAAATTGGGTGACGAGCGCATGTGGCCACTCAGCATGCCTTGCTTTATCGGGGCTGAGCAGGATATTGAACTGGCTAAATATGGCTCTTCTAATATTGGTCGCTTCAAAACACTTTACCGTGAGGGCTTAAAAAACCGTTATGGTGCGTTGATGCAAACTATTTCAGGTGTGCACTATAACTTCTCTTTGCCGCTGGAGTTCTGGCAGGCATGGGCAGGTGTCACCGATGAAAAAAGTGGTAAAGAAGAGATTTCAGCGGGCTATTTCCGCCTGATTCGCAACTACTATCGCTTTGGTTGGGTTATTCCTTACCTGTTTGGGGCATCTCCGGCGATTTGCTCATCATTCCTGCAAGGGCGTGAGACCGCATTGCCATTTGAACGCAACGATAAAGGGATGTGCTATTTACCTTATGCCACCTCATTGCGCTTGAGTGATCTGGGGTATACCAATAAATCGCAAAGCAACTTGGGCATTACGTTTAATGATCTAAACACCTATGTTGCTGGGCTGAAGCGGGCGATTCAAACGCCATCAGAAGAGTATGCGGCTCTGGGGCTTAAAGAGGGTGATCGTCACCTGCAACTGAATACCAATGTGTTGCAGATTGAAAATGAGCTCTATGCGCCGATCCGACCTAAACGGGTTACCCGTGCCGGTGAATCACCTTCTGATGCTTTATTGCGTGGCGGTATTGAATATATCGAAGTGCGTTCGCTGGACATTAACCCATTCTCACCAATTGGTGTTGATGCGGTTCAGGCGCGTTTCCTCGATCTGTTCCTGATTTGGTGTGTGCTGGCGGATGCGCCTGAAATGAGCAGTGACGAATTGCTGTGTACCCGTAAGAACTGGAATCGGGTCATTTTGGAAGGGCGTAAACCTGGGCAAACCATCGGTATGGGATGTAACGATACCCGTGAGCCGCTAGAGAAGGTGGGCAAAGATCTGTTTGCAGACTTACGCCGCGTTGCAGAAGTATTAGATGGCAAAGAGAGCACGGAGTATCAACAGGTTTGTGACGAATTAGTCGCCTCGTTTGATGACCCGAGCCTGACATTCTCCGCGCGTATTTTGCAAGCGATGAAAGAAGGTGGTATTGGTGGTGTCGGTCTTGAGTTAGCTGAGCGCTACAGGACAATGCTGCAAAGTGAGCCATTGGAGTTGCTGACAGAAGAGCAGTTGGCCGCAGAGGGCGAGGCGTCATGGCAGCGCCAACGTGAGCTGGAACTCAAAGATAAGCTAAGCTTTGAAGAGTACTTGTTGCTTCACGGCGGGCAGTAAAAAGAAAAGGCCACATAACTTCTGTGGCCAAATTAACATCTCTGGTAAAACAGGGATGATGATAACAAATGCGCGTCTTTCACATATTAAGACGCGTGGGATAGAAAAAAGTTTCACAGGTTGCGAAAAAAGATCGAATAAAAATGACTTTTTTTATGAGGAGGTAACTAAATGCCATTACTGGATAGCTTTACTGTAGATCATACCATTATGAAAGCCCCGGCAGTACGTGTTGCTAAGACGATGAAAACCCCTCATGGCGACGAGATAACTGTATTTGATTTACGCTTCTGTGTGCCGAACAAAGAAGTGATGCCAGAGCGCGGGATTCATACGTTAGAACACCTGTTTGCGGGTTTCATGCGTAACCACCTCAATGGTAACGGTGTTGAAATCATCGATATCTCCCCTATGGGATGCCGTACTGGTTTCTATATGAGTCTAATTGGTACGCCTGATGAGCAACGAGTAGCCGATGCCTGGCAAGCGGCAATGGCCGATGTGTTGAAGGTCACTGATCAACGGAAAATTCCTGAGCTGAATGAATACCAGTGCGGGACTTATCATATGCACTCGTTGGAAGAAGCACAGGAAATTGCCAAAGGCATTATTGACCGTGGTGTACGTATCAACCACAACGAAGAGCTGGCATTGCCGAAAGAGAAACTGACTGAGTTGCATATCTAGCGTGCAGATTCTATCTATTTGTTTTTCAGACTACTGACAAACCCGATGGCGCGGCTCGGGCCTCCAGGGAGGGATTTACGGCGTCTTTACGTTCTACCTGTTCTCTCCGCAATCGGCACTTTGTCAATAACCTCAAAAGACGCTAAAAAGGCGTCTTTTCTATTTTTTACTGGGTCATCTGCGCTGCACGTTTTCAACAGTTCTTTATAGCGATGAATGATCCTGAGCTATGATCGGCTTCACACGTACCCGCTTAATCATATTTTCTTGCACATCCAGCACATCAATCAAATAATGACCGACACGGACTTGAGCATCTACCTGCGGAATCTCTTCCAGTGCTTCCAGTAGCATGCCATTAATCGTGCGGGCATCGACCGGTAGTGACCAATTAAAGGCTTTGTTGAGTTCACGGACACTGGCGCTGCCATCAATTAGTACTGAACCATCACTTTGCGGATTGACCTCTTCGGCGAGCGTAGGGGACATTGAGGTGGTGAAGTCGCCAACAATCTCTTCCAAAATATCTTCAACCGTCACCAACCCTTGGATATCGCCATATTCATCGACAATCATCCCGACTTTCTCTTTATTCCGCTGGAATTTCACTAGTTGCACATTCAGCGGTGTTCCCTCGGGGATAAAGTAGATTTCATCGGCTGCACGTAGCAGATTCTCTTTATTAAACTCTCTCTTTTCAGTCATGAGTCGATAGGCTTCCCGCACCCGCAACATGCCAATAGCATCATCTAATGACTGGCGATACAACACGATACGACCATGGGGAGAGTGGGTGAGCTGGCGCATGATTGACTTCCAATCATCATTGATATCAATGCCTACCACCTCATTGCGCGGCACCATGATATCGTCGACCGTGACCTTTTCCAGATCCAGCACGGATATCAACATATCTTGATTACGGCGGGAAATTTGTGATTGGGATTCATTCACAATACTGCGCAATTCATCTTTGCTGACTGCATCACTGCGGTGCACATTCCCACGTATACCGCACATGCGCATCAACCCACGAGTGATAGTATTGAGCAACCATACCAGAGGTAGCATGATTTTCTGCAAAGGAGCCAGCAACACACTACTGGGGAACGCAACACGTTCAGGATAAAGGGCCGCGATAGTTTTCGGCATCACTTCAGCAAAAATCAGCACCACAAAGGTAAGCACCCCAGTTGCAATGGCGACCCCTGCATTTCCGTATAACCGGATACCGACGATAGTCGCAAGTGCTGAAGCCAGAATATTCACCAGATTATTGCCAATCAGGACCAAACTTATTAATCGGTCGGGGCGACGTAGCAGCTTCTCAACCCGGCGTGCGGCGCGATTTCCTTGCTTGGACAAATGGCGTAGACGATAGCGATTAAGTGTCATCATACCGGTTTCGGAAGCTGAAAAATAAGCCGAAACCACGATCATAATGACCAGAATAATGATCAGCGTGCTAGTTGATACATGATCCAACGCAGTATTCCTTATTGCGATAAGGACCCTGTTAGTTCAACAGGGCCATGTGCGAATGGCTGAGGAATGACTAAGGAACCATGATTTCCTGAACCAGCCGGCTACCAAAATAAGCCAGTGTAAGCAGAAATGCGCCAGCAAAACTGAACCAAATCACTCTGCGCCCGCGCCAGCCTTCATGGTAATGGCCCCACAATAAGACAATATAGACAAACCAGGCCATGATCGATAACACCGCTTTATGGACATTTTCTTTGCTAAATATATTGTCCATATAAAGCAAACCAGTGCACAGGGTCAGTGTGAGCAATACCACGCCAATTTGAGTGATATGGAACATTTTGCGCTCAATGCTCATTAATGGCGGCATATCGGCATTAAAGGTCACTTTCTTATTCTTTAGCTGATAGTCGAGCCAAGCTAGCTGTAGCGCATAGAGTGCCGCGATGATCAGTGTCGCGTAAGCAAAAAGCGCCAGCCCAATGTGAACGAATATTGCCGGGCTGGCTTCTAAATGGGTAATAAATTCGCCGGGCAGCAAGCTGGCAAGGGCCAGATTGATCATGGCAAAACTATAGACGATAGGCAGTAGGAACCAGCCTCGCCCCTGTGAGGCGACGATAGTCATAATTGTACAGATCATCAGCCCGACGATAGAGCCGATATTCAATAAAGTGAGGTTTTGGCCACCACCAACGTCAAATATCTGATGCTTCAGCGCAATAGCGTGGCACACTAGCGCTACGACGGCAGAAATCAGCGCTAACCGCCGGTAAGCACTATTTTTTTGCACCAAGCTTGGGACAATCAAGCCCAGGCTGAGCGAATAAGCGATCAAAGCCAAAATGGAGAACACGGGCATAGCGTTATATAAGCATCGGCTAAGTGAATTAGATTGCCAGTATAGCGTTGAGCGCGTCTCGCTCCAACCGTTCTCCGACGTGAAGGCAGAGATCGTTTACGCTTCGTGTTATAATCCCCCCATTGTGTCGCCAGAGCGGCCTGTTTCCACGTTGAGTATGAGACAATGTTTGAGAACTTAACTGATCGATTGTCGCGCACACTGCGCAATATCAGCGGCCGTGGCCGGCTGACCGAAGAAAATATTAAAGAGACGCTGCGTGAAGTTCGCATGGCGTTATTGGAAGCTGACGTTGCTCTGCCGGTTGTTCGTGACTTTATCAACCGGGTTAAAGAGCGCGCTGTCGGGCATGAGGTGAATAAAAGCCTCACGCCAGGGCAGGAGTTCGTCAAAATAGTTAAAAATGAACTTATTGCCGCGATGGGCGAGGTCAATAACGAACTGAACTTGGCCGCGCAACCGCCAGCAGTGGTGTTAATGGCTGGCCTGCAAGGTGCGGGTAAAACCACCAGTGTGGCCAAGCTGGGTAAGTTCCTTAAAGAAAAACATAAGAAAAAAGTGCTGGTAGTCTCTGCCGACGTTTATCGCCCTGCGGCGATCAAACAGCTAGAAACGCTGGCACAACAGGTTAGCATTGATTTCTTCCCGTCTGATGTGCAAGAAAAACCGATTGATATCGTTAATCGCGCTCTGCAACAGGCGAAGCTCAAGTTTTATGATGTTCTGATTGTCGATACCGCTGGTCGTCTACACGTCGATGAAGCGATGATGGATGAGATCAAACAGATTCATGGGGCGATCAATCCGGTCGAAACACTGTTTGTCGTCGATGCCATGACCGGTCAGGATGCCGCGAATACGGCAAAAGCCTTTAACGAAGCACTACCTCTCACGGGTGTGGTACTGACCAAAGTTGATGGTGATGCTCGTGGCGGTGCTGCGTTGTCTATCCGCCATATCACCGGTAAACCGATTAAATTCCTCGGTGTCGGTGAGAAAACCGAAGCGCTTGAGCCGTTCCACCCAGATCGCGTAGCCTCACGTATTCTGGGGATGGGCGACGTTCTCTCCCTGATTGAAGACATTGAGAGCAAAGTTGACCGCGCGCAGGCGGAAAAGCTGGCAACCAAGCTGAAAAAAGGCGACGGTTTCGATCTAAATGATTTCCTCGATCAGCTCAAGCAGATGCGTAACATGGGCGGCATGGCTAGCATGCTAAGCAAAATGCCGGGTGCTGGTCAGTTGCCAGAAAACGTGAAGTCGCAAATGGATGACAAAGTGACCGTGCGCATGGAGGCGATCATCAACTCGATGACGCTGAAAGAGCGTGCTAAACCAGAAATCATCAAAGGCTCACGTAAGCGCCGCATTGCTACCGGTTCTGGCGTGCAAGTGCAGGACGTTAACCGCTTACTTAAGCAGTTCGATGAAATGCAGCGCATGATGAAGAAAATGAAAAATGGCGGGTTGGCCAAGATGATGCGTGGCATGAAAGGCATGATGCCACCGGGTTTCCCAGGCCGCTAAACGTCATTTCACGCTGCGGGGGTCGCCAGTGTGAGATGAGTAAAGATTTCCCGCTGAAAACGGCGGTAAACGAAGGAAATTGCACTCATTCCAAAACTAGCGCACAGGAATCTACGCTTTAGATTGCTTTTTGCGCCAAAATGAGTAAAATTTTCGGGCTTTTTATATTGCAACTGGACCCCGTTCCCCGATGGGGTCCAGTTGTTTTATTAACTAAAGAGGATGTTATGGTAACAATTCGTTTGGCTCGTGGCGGCGCTAAAAAGCGTCCGTTTTATCAAGTAGTAGTGACCGACAGCCGTAATGCTCGTGACGGTCGTTTCATCGAACGTGTAGGCTTCTTTAACCCGATCGCATCTGGTCAGGCTGAAGCTCTGCGTTTAGACCTGGACCGTATCGAACATTGGATCGGCCTGGGTGCTACCGTTTCTGATCGCGTATCTGCGCTGATCAAAGACGCTAAGAAAGCAGCTTAATCTGTCGCGGTGGTGGTTATTATGAGCAAGCAACTCAATCCAGTCGTTCCCGACCAGCCGATTGTTCTCGGTAAAATGGGTTCGACTTACGGCATTCGCGGTTGGCTCAGAGTATTTTCATCCACCGAGAACGCCGAAAGCATTTTCGATTACCAGCCGTGGTTTATCCAGCAGGCCGGTAAGTGGCAGCATGTCGAGTTGGAAGACTGGAAGCGCCACAGTCAGGATCTGATCATCAAAGTTAAAGGTGTTGATGATCGGGATGCCGCTAATTTACTGACTAATTGCGAAATTATCGTAGATTCTAAGCAGCTACCCACACTGGAAGAGGATGATTACTACTGGAAAGACCTTATGGGCTGTCAGGTAGTAACAACCACGGGTTACGAACTGGGTAAAATCATCGATATGATGGAAACCGGCTCTAACGATGTGATGGTAGTGAAAGCAAACCTGAAAGATGCATTCGGTATGAAGGAGCGGTTGGTCCCGTTTCTTCATGGGCAGGTTATCAAGAGTGTCGATCTCACTGCTCAACGTGTTGAAGTAGATTGGGATCCTGGTTTTTGACCTCCGAATTAAACGGCAAAAGTGAGTGGAACAAAACAATGTGGATCGGTGTTATTAGCCTGTTTCCAGAGATGTTCCGCGCAATAACCGATTACGGGGTAACTGGCCGGGCAGTAAAAAATGGCCTGCTGAGCGTGCAGTGTTGGAGTCCTCGTGACTTTACCTACGATCGGCATCGTACCGTGGATGATCGCCCATACGGCGGTGGCCCGGGAATGTTGATGATGGTGCAACCGTTAAGGGAAGCCATTCATGCAGCAAAAGCAGCGGCAGGCGAGGGAGCAAAGGTGATCTATCTGTCACCTCAAGGGCGCAAACTGGACCAACAGGGTGTTTGCGAACTGGCTATGAACCCGAAAATGATTCTGGTTTGTGGTCGGTACGAAGGAGTTGATGAGCGCGTAATTAAAACCGAAATTGATGAAGAGTGGTCAATTGGTGATTACGTTCTCAGCGGTGGCGAGCTGCCGGCAATGACGTTGATCGACTCAGTATCCCGCTTTATCCCGGGAGTGCTGGGTCATCAGGCTTCAGCTGAGGAAGATTCTTTTGCTGATGGGTTGCTGGATTGCCCACACTACACTCGTCCTGAGGTGTTAGAAGGGATGGAGGTTCCGCCAGTATTACTGTCGGGTAACCATGCCGAGATTCGTCGCTGGCGCTTAAAGCAGTCGCTGGGCCGTACCTGGCTTAGAAGACCTGAACTTCTAGAAAGCCTAGCTCTGACTGACGAGCAAATGGTGTTGCTGGCTGAGTTCCAACGGGAACATAAGCCCTGAGCAACAGAACTATGAAGGAACATTGCACTACGTGTCAATGATCCTGATATATCAGTTTACCTAGGGTAAGAGACTTATTATGAGCAATATTATCAAGCAAATCGAACAAGAGCAGATGAAACAGGACGTACCTGCATTCCGTCCGGGTGATTCCGTGGAAGTTAAGGTATGGGTTGTTGAAGGTGCTAAAAAGCGTCTGCAGGCATTCGAGGGCGTGGTTATCGCTATTCGTAACCGCGGTCTGCATTCTGCGTTCACCGTTCGTAAAATTTCCAACGGCGAAGGTGTTGAGCGTGTATTCCAAACTCACTCCCCAGTAATCGACAGCATTACTGTGAAACGTCGTGGTGCCGTTCGTCAAGCGAAACTGTACTATCTGCGTGAGCGTACTGGTAAGTCTGCTCGTATTAAAGAGCGTCTTAACTAAGATACAGCTAGCGCTGCATCCAAAAGTTAATAGTTATGAAGGGGTTAGCCATGGGCTAGCCCCTTTTTTTGTGGCTACAAAATGGCGATAGAGATTTCAGCTAAGAAGGCCAGTGTTGGGGAGAAGAACGAGATCGAAGGGAAGTAGCGTGGCATCTCACCACGCTAAAGAGACTTATGAATAGTTACAGGCCATAAACCAGAGTGACTGACGTTGTCGTATCCGTGTTTTTTGGCGCACTGGCAGGTGGTTTGGTGTTATAGGTCACAACATAGGCTAAACGCAGCGCGAAGCTTTTATTGATGGCGACATTTAACGCAGTTTCTGAGTTCAGCGTAGTTTCCTCGTTCGCTAATGCAGAGACCCCTTCACTGAATACGGTATTATCCGTTAACTGATAAGTATAGTTTGCACCGCCATAAGCCAATGCTTTTGTCGCACGGCCACCGCCATAAAATTCATCATGGCGAACACCAGGACCAAACTCCACCCGCAAGTTATGCAACGGCGTGGTCATAATCTGGCGACCATAACCCGTGGTTAATACCGAGCGCGAATCAAAACCGTTGTAACGGTCATTCAACCAACTAGCTTGTCCAAACAGATAGTTACGATCAGTCAGATTATAACGAGTACGCCCGCCTAACTGATAACGTTCGGAGGAGCGTTGATCATTAGCACTGGTATTGCGTGCAGCACCCCACAAACTGTAAGCAGTATTGGGTTGGAACCAAGTTAACGTTGAGTTAGCGGTCAATGTTGAGTTGGTCGTATTACCTGACTGGGCGGTATAACCGGCCTCGACTGTACCATCGAAGCTCTTTTTGGCTGTGGCTGGATCGTCTAAGGCAGTAAAAACAGTGGCATCAGCAAGAACTGAAAGGCTGACTAGGGATAAAGCGAGTGTGCTGATTTGAAACGGCAACGCCCTGGTATGACGCAAAGAAAACATAATAGGTCCATGGTGAAAAAAATGATGATTGTGATGCGGCTCGCATTGTAGCAGTTGTGATCTAACTTATTCAGAAGATATTTCGGATTGAATAATTAATTATAATAAGAGGGTTTTAGCGAAGAGTTCATTCTTAAAAGCTAATAAAAAAGAGGCTTTTGTCGGCAGATTAAAATGTTGGCGCGTCATAAATAGAGAGACCAGAAATATAATCTGGTCTCCCTGCAAGTCATCCATGACAGCTTCATCTTGCGATTACATAAAAGTCGTCACCAACAGGTAACCGGTGATACAAGAGCAGATGACACCGATAAGCCCCGGAATGATAAAGCTATGGTTAATAATGAATTTACCAATCTTAGTTGTACCGGAACGGTCAAAACCGATACAAGCCAGGTCACTTGGATAGGTTGGCAGAACAAAATAACCATAAGCTGCCGGGAAGAATGCAATCAGCATTTTCGGATCAACACCGAGCTGTAAGCCCATTGGTGCGATGGCCGCCAATGCAGCTGCCTGACTGTTAACTAATTTAGAGACCAAGAATAGAACAATGGCATATGTCCATGGCTGACTTTTCACGACATCTTCCAATACCAATTTCAAATCGCCCATATGGGCTTGGAAGAAGGTATCACTCATCCAGGCAACGCCGAATACTGAGAAGATAGCGACCATGCCGGCTTTGAATACGGCGCCGTTAGAGATATCACTAGGTTTAACTTTACAGCCAATAAGAATAACTGCACCGGCAATTAGCATCATCATCTGAATAACCAGATTCATCGACAGCGATTGCATCTTACCTTTAACCTCAAAAGCAGGGCGCAGGTCAGCAAAGGCACCGAGTAATACCACGATGATAATAGCGGCGAAGAATATCCAGGTAGACCAGTAAGCTTGTTTCGGAAAAACTTGATTTAATAATGTATCTGTTGAGCCATAGATAAAGGAGCGTTGCTCTGGATCTTTGATTTTTTCTTGGAAATCAGGATCTTTATCCAGATCTTTACCGCGGCGCAGGCTCCATAATGCTGCCATCAGCACCCCAACTAAAGAGGCTGGGACTGAAACAGCCAGAATTTCCAATATGCTATACGCATGACCAATACCGTGATTGGCACCAATAATTGATACCAAGGAAACTACAGCTACTGAAACTGGAGATGCAGTAATCGCCATTTGTGACGCGACAGATGCCACTGCCATTGGTCGTTCGGGGCGAATTCCTTTTTTAATCGCGATATCTGAAATAATAGGGAACATGGTATAAACAACATGCCCAGTACCACATAAAAAGGTTAATGACCAGGTTGTGAATGGAGCCAGTAGCGTAATATGCTGAGGGTGTCGACGTAATAATCGCTCAGCAAATTGCATCATGACATTTAATCCACCGGCAGTTTGTAATACAGACGCACAGCCAATTACGGCTAATATTGTCAGCATAACATCAACGGGTGGTTTACCGGGTTCGAGGCCAAAGATAAAGGTCAAAATAAATAAGCCAATACCACTTATTAACCCCAGCCCCATCCCTCCGTAGCGTGTACCGGCTAATAGGCATAGAATTATAATTATAAATTGTAGTGTTATCATAATATTACCTTGCTTCCAACATGAATAAAATTCGGTTATGTATTCGCTGGTTTTAAGCAATGAGCATGGCTCTTACTTGATTTTCTCTATCAAAGCACAGATCGCATTGATTAAAACTTGGCTAATATCAAGGGAGCATTGTTTAGTTATGTAATTAAATAAATCTGAGATCTGTCTCTATTTTTATATCAGCTCAGACTTTTCTAATTAATTAAAGTGGTATTGGAAGTGGGAAATAGAATATAGGGATTGATTGTAAAAAAATTGTATTGATATTGTTTTTCAATTGATGAATTAATCCCCAGAAAACGTCTATTGATTTGGCTATTTCTGTTTTAGCTATTTGGGGGAGAAGCTGATTCAGCTAATTCCCAATTTCTCTTTTAGAGATTTCAAGTAACGGCGACTCACAGGGATATGCTTACCGCTGCGGGTAATAACTTCAGCTGAACCATTATCCATAAGCTGAATTTCCCCTAACTGTTCGGTATTCACCATATATTGTCGATGGCAGCGGATAAACGGAGTTTTTTCTTCCAATGTTTTGAGTGATAACTGGGTATAGCCAGACTGTATTGTCCCGACGACATGCACCCCGCTAAGCTCGGAACTGAGATATTCTACTTCTTCGATTTTCAGTAAAAAAATGCGGTTGTGGCCGGAGCAGGGGATATGCCGCAGCATGGACTCGGTGATTTTATGTAAATTATTATTTACACTGGTGCCGCGTCTTAAGCGAATCAGCGTTTTTGCTAGCCGTTGATGGTCGAGCGGTTTTAGCAGATAGTCAAAGGCGTGCTCTTCAAAAGCACGGATGGCGTATTCATCGTAAGCCGTGACGAAAACGATATGTGGCATACTTTCTGGGTTTAGCATTGAGGCCAGTTCCAGCCCATTAATTCTAGGCATCTGGATGTCGAGAAACAGCACATCAGGTTGCAGGCGCTGGATAGCGGGGATGGCTTCCAATGCGTTACTGCATTCGGCGACGATCTCAATATCTTGTTCTTCACTCAATCTTTCGCGTAAATCTTCGCGCGCGGGTTGTTCATCGTCGACGATGATGACTCTTAACATACAGCCTCCACAAATTTCCCGCATCTTATCATGACCTCAAAGGGAGGTTAGGACCATCTGTAGAAACTGCGACTCACCGCAAAACTCCAACTGAAATGTGCCTGTAAAGTTAGTGGTAATTATTTATTTACACATATGGATTGAAAACTTTACACGGCATGGTATTGTGAAGCCCTCAAACGATAAACACGCTTAAACGACATCCGCTAAATAGAGACAGGTAAAGAATATGATCATGCAAAAAGATGCGCTCAATAATGTCCATATCAGTGCTGAACAAATACTGATAACCCCGGAAGAACTGAAAAATCAGTTTCCTTTGAGCGACAATGATCAGTATGCGATTGCCAGCGCACGCAAAACCATTGCTGATATTGTTCAGGGGCGAGACCCTCGCTTATTAGTCGTGTGTGGCCCATGTTCGATCCACGATGTGGATGCTGCTCTGGATTATGCGCGTAATTTGAAAAAACTCTCTGCCGAACTAAGTGATAGCCTGTATATCGTTATGCGCGTCTATTTTGAAAAACCGAGAACCACAGTCGGCTGGAAGGGGCTTATCAATGATCCGGCAATGGATGGGTCATTCGATGTGGAAACTGGGTTACATATTGCTCGTCGATTACTACTCGATTTAGTCGGCATGGGGCTGCCACTGGCAACTGAAGCATTGGATCCTAACAGCCCACAATACTTGGGTGACCTATTCAGCTGGTCAGCTATTGGTGCTCGCACCACAGAATCACAAACTCACCGTGAAATGGCTTCAGGTTTGTCCATGCCGGTCGGGTTCAAAAATGGAACCGATGGCAGCTTAGGTACGGCAATCAATGCAATGCGTGCTGCGGCCATGCCACATCGCTTTATGGGGATTAACCAATCGGGTCAGGTTTGCTTACTGCAAACTCAGGGTAATCCGCACGGCCATGTGATTTTACGTGGCGGTAAAACCCCTAACTACAGCGCCCAAGATGTCGCTCAGTGTGAAAAACAGATGCAGGATGCGGGACTCATTCCATCCTTAATGATAGATTGCAGCCATGGTAATTCGAATAAAGACTACCGCCGCCAGGTTGCCGTCGCTGAATCTGTGGTTGAACAGATCAAGGCTGGCAATCGCTCTATCACGGGTGTAATGCTGGAAAGTAACATCCACGAAGGTAATCAATCATCTGAGCAACCGCGTGCCGATATGCGCTACGGTGTTTCAGTGACCGATGCCTGCATTAACTGGGAAAGCACTGAGACCCTGTTACGTAGCATGCATGAGGAGTTACGTTCAGCGCTGGCGGCCCGGACTGTAGAGGAAAAGTAAGTATGGTGGCTGAACTGACCGCGTTGCGCGATCAAATTGATGAAGTCGATAAAGCACTGTTGGATTTGCTGGCTAAACGCCTGCATTTGGTGGCCGAAGTAGGTGAAGTTAAAAGTCGTTATGGCTTGCCTATTTATGTTCCAGATCGTGAAGCTTTGATGCTGGCCTCACGTCGACAAGAAGCCGAGGCTTTAGGTGTACCGCCGGATTTGATTGAAGACGTACTGCGTCGGATAATGCGAGAGTCTTATACCAGCGAAAATGACAAAGGTTTCAAAACCTTGTGTCCGAACTTGCGCCCTGTGGTCATCATTGGCGGGCAGGGGCAGATGGGGCGCTTATTTACGCGGATGCTGAATCTGTCGGGTTATCAGGTGAAAACGCTGGAACAAGATGAGTGGCCGCAGGCTGAATCTATTCTGGCGGATGCTGGGATGGTAATTGTCAGTGTGCCAATCCATATCACGGAAGAGGTTATTGGTCGGTTGCCTAAATTGCCGTCAGATTGCATTTTGTTGGATCTGGCGTCAGTGAAGAGTAGGCCACTGCAAGCGATGTTGGCCGTTCATGATGGGCCGGTTGTTGGCCTGCATCCCATGTTTGGCCCTGATGTCGGTAGTCTGGCGAAGCAAGTTGTAGTCTACTGCGATGGCCGTGATCCACAAGCCTACCAGTGGTTGCTGGAGCAGTTGCAAGTTTGGGGCGCGAGATTACACCGGACAAGTGCCGTCGAGCATGACCAGAACATGGCATTTATTCAGGCATTGCGTCACTTTGCGACCTTCGCATATGGCTTGCATCTGGCTGAGGAAAATGTGCAATTGGAGCAATTGCTGGCGCTCTCTTCGCCGATTTACCGCCTGGAGCTGGCGATGGTAGGGCGGCTGTTCGCGCAGGACCCGCAGCTTTACGCCGATATTATTATGTCATCAGAAGATAATTTGGCGCTGATTAAGCGTTACTACAAACGTTTCGGCGAGGCGATTACACTGCTGGAGCAGAGTGATAAAAAAGCCTTTGTCCAAAGCTTCCAGAAAGTTGAGCATTGGTTTGGTGATTATGCGGAGCGCTTCTTGGTCGAGAGCCGTTCACTACTGCGTCAGGCCAACGATAACCGCCAGTAATCTGAGTCAGCCATTCGTCTGGCGTGATTAAAAAGTCATCCCAAGCATTGGGATGACTTTTTTGCATTTTAGCTTGGGTTAACTGGCACCACATTTTCGCTAGGGTAGCAGCCTAATACTTTTAATGAGCGGGTAATGGGCGTCAGATTTGCCAATGCCTTTTGCATCGCTTCAGCACGTAAATTCGCCTGCACATCAATATAAAACATCTCCTCCCACGGATTACCATTAATGGGTCGGGATTCGAGCTTCGTCATGATGATACCTTGATCTCTCAGCACTAAGAGTGCTTCAACCAATGCCCCAGACTGCTGGCCTGTAGCCATAATTAAGGTGGTTTTGGCGGGGATCTGTTCAGAGACCTCAATGGCTTTGCGGGCAAGGACGATGAAGCGGGTAATGTTTTGCTGCTGATTGGCCAGATTATGTTCCAGCACCTGTAAATTATACAGTGCACCACCGGCCTCACTGCCTAATGCAGCAGCTGTCGGTGAGTTCATTTGCGCGACTTTTTCCATTGCCGCAGCGGTACTTTCGCAATACTCGATTTTCCAGTGGGGGAAGCGATTAATGAATTGGCTACATTGCTGGAAAGGCTGTGGGTGGCTGTACACCGTTTCAATTCGATTCAGGTCAGTCTCGGTTGCTACCAAGACGCAATGGTCAATCGGATTGGTGATTTCGCCGACAATAGACAAACTGGTGTGTTGCAGCAAATCATACACATCATTAATCGAACCGGAACTGGTATTCTCTATTGGTAACACGGCGTAATCAGCTTGCCCAGTTTCTACCTGAGTAAAGATATCCTGGAATTTCTGGCAACCACACTCAATCAACTGCTCAAAATGACGGGCGGCATATTGGCGAGCGGCAAGGTGTGAATAGGAACCTTTTGGGCCGAGGAAGGCGATGCGGGCAGAGTGTAGCGTGGTTTGATTAAGCTGATGCTGTAACAGCGCCTGCTGCGTCAGTACAGAGTCTTCGATAATCAGTTGGAACAGACGTGTGACATAGAATCCATCAAGGTCATACGGTTTAGCCGCTGCAACTAGCGCTTCCAGCAAGTCACGTTCACGTTCTTTATCGCGAATCGGACGATGATGAAGTTGCTTTGCCTTAGCAACATCCACCGCTAATTCACGCCGCTCTGCCAGTAATGCCAGTAGTTTTAAGTCTAGTGCGCTGATGCGCTCACGTAGCACCAGTAACGGATTATCGCTCATAGGGATCTGCCTTAATTATCATTCTGAATGATTACACCCTAAATAATTCGAGTTGCAGGAGGATGGTCAACGCACATGCAACTTGAAGTATGACGGGTATTTATGCATAAAAAAAACCTCCCGCTGGGGAGGCTTTATTGTTCGTCTTCGCATTCTTTATCACACGACGAAACGCCTCCCAATCAGGGGAAGGTAAAAAAGAATGCGAAGAAAAACACTTTATTGATCATCGTTACTGTGGCCTTTTTTTTTTGTACGGATAAAGTTACGGGTAAAAGTCACTCACCCCTAAACTAACCACGCGCCTGAATTGCTGTCAATAAAAAACGCGCCCGAAAGCGCGTTAGATCCGAAATGAGATGGATTTACCCGGCTATTGCTGCTGCTCGGACTCTTCTTCCTCTACATCTACTGGCTCCAGATTGGTCTCTTTAACACTGCTTGCTGCGCGACGAGCTTCACCTTTGTGTTGAACTTTATTTAATTGACGCTCTAGTTTGGTGATTAGTTCGTTAATTGCAGCATACATATCGTCATGTTTGGCACTGGCAACCAAGGGGCCCATCGGCGTACTGATAGTTGCATCGGCAACAAATCCCTGCGGATCTTTGGACAGTACAATATGTGGGTTTATCAACTGGGCCTGCCATTTATCCAGTTTGGTGAGACGGTCTTCAACATGCTTGCGAATTGCTGGGGTGATATCCATTTGCTTACTGGTAATGTTGACTGTCATATGACTTACCTCTCTGTCTGCTCCGTCTTGGATAACTTCAGCATACCTCGGTTTTTCGTAAAATGGATGATCAAGATCACTTTTTTTTGTCACTTTTTGCAAAGGTCATGGGAACTGTGATTTAACCTCAGGAATAGGGGATGAGGGCTTGAATCATTGATTGTAATGCCGCATTATCGATAAGTTATATTGTCTACGCATAGTTAAAAACAGCGTTATTTTTCTATCTTAAATACAATGTCAGTGCAATAGTCTGAAGCCACCAAACTCCTGAGTTTGTGCTCATAAAAGGCAGAATTGAAAACGGCAGCCTAGGCTGCCGTTTGGTATTTTAGTGGTTCAGATAATATCAGGCTGGATTCGCCGCAATTATCTTGGCAACTTTGTCTGCTTGAGCATTCAGTTGCAGCTGTTTGTAAGCATTTTCCATCAATGGCAACGCATCGCGGGTTGCTTTAGTATCAGGATAATCTCTCAACATCTGTTCAACACGGTTAACTACCGCGACGTAGGCGCCTCGTTTAGTGTAATATTGCGCCACGGCCAGTTCATGCTTGGCCAGACGATCTTTCAGGAACATCAGGCGCTTTTGCGCATCCGTTGCATATTGGCTGTTCGGATAGCTTTGAATCAACTGGCTAAAATCGCGGAATGCGGCCTTAGCATGTTGCGGATCGCGATCTGAACGATCAATCCCGAAGAAGCCTTGCAATGCGCTGTCATCCAGAGCCATGTCAGTCAAACCACGCATATATAATACGTAATCGATGTTAGGATGTGTGGGATTAAGGCGCATAAAGCGATCAATTGAGGCTTGTGCCAACGGCAGATCAGCTGATTTATAATAGGCATAAATCAAATCAAGCTGAACCTGTTGGGAGTAAGGCCCGAAAGGATAGCGGTTATCTAACGCTTCTAGTTGCGTAATTGCTCCCTTAAAGTTACCGTCCTGCAGTTTTTGCTGAGCGGTAGCATAGAGCTCAGAAGGCGGGTTATCGGGAACCACGTCCTTGTTACTGGAGCAACCGGTCAGCACCAGGCTCAACGTGGCGGCAGCCACCAGATATTTCATACGCGTCATGACGTTTTGATTATCCTCGAAGTGTTATTCCGGGAGACTGTCCGTTAAGCTCCCGACAAAGATCTAGATACAATAGCACATTATATTAAACGGCATCGCCGTCAAAACCCAACGTTAACGAACAAGAAGCTGCATATGGCACAACAAGTACAACTCAGCGCAACGGTGGCCGAATCACAACTCGGTCAACGGTTAGATCAGGCTTTGGCCGAATTGTTCCCTGATTATTCAAGATCTCGCATAAAAGAGTGGATTTTGGAAGACAGGGTCACAGTCGACGGTAAAACAATTAACAAGCCTAAAGAAAAAGTGTTGGGTGGTGAGCTCGTCACAATTGACGCGCAAATTGAGGAAGATGCTCGCTGGGCGCCTCAAGAAATCCCACTGGATATCGTCTACGAAGATAGCGATATTTTGGTTATTAATAAACCCCGCGGTTTGGTGGTACATCCCGGCGCAGGTAATCCAGATGGTACTGTCCTGAATGCGTTGCTCTATTATTATCCAGAAATCGTTGATGTGCCTCGAGCAGGTATCGTACATCGTCTGGATAAAGATACCACTGGCTTGATGGTGGTCGCGAAAACGGTTCCGGCACAAACTCGTTTGGTCGAAGCACTGCAAGCGCGTGAAATCACACGTGAATATGAAGCCGTCGCTATCGGCAATATGACTGCGGGTGGCCGTGTAGACGAACCGATTTCTCGTCACTCCACTAAACGTACCCATATGGCCGTGCACCCAATGGGCAAACCGGCAACCACTCACTACCGCATTATGGAGCATTTCCGTGCCCATACTCGTCTGCGCCTGCGTTTAGAGACGGGTCGTACGCATCAGATCCGTGTGCATATGTCGCATATTAACCATCCGCTGGTGGGTGATCAGCTTTATGGTGGCCGCCCGCGTCCGCCAAGAGGGGCTTCTGACTCCTTTATCACGATTTTACGCGGTTTTGATCGCCAGGCACTGCATGCAACCATGCTGCGTTTGTATCACCCCATCAGTGGCATTCAAATGGAATGGCATGCAGCATTACCAGAAGATATGGTTGAGCTCATTAATGCGCTGAAGGCCGATACTCTGGAATTCAAAGACCAGATGGATTGGTAATGAGCAAGCTGATACTCCCCGACTGGCCGATACCTGCTGGTGTCAAGGCATGCAGCACGACTCGTCATGGCGGTATCAGCGTCTCGCCTTATGATTCATTAAACCTTGGCACTCATGTGGGCGATATCACTGCCAGTGTAGTCGCCAATCGCCAACGTTTGGTGGAACAGGCGGGCTTACCGCAAATACCTATCTGGCTAGATCAGGTACACGGTACTCGTGTCTTGCATCTGGAGGGCAAGGCAATCTCTGATGTGCGGGCCGATGCGGTCTATAGCCGTGTCGCCGGGCAAGTTTGTGCAGTGATGACTGCCGATTGCCTACCCGTGCTGTTTTGCTCATTAGCAGGTGATGAAGTTGCCGCCGCCCATGCGGGTTGGCGTGGCCTATGTGCTGGCGTCCTTGAACAGACTCTGGCGCAGTTCAAGGCGGCCCCCTCCTCTATTATGGCCTGGTTAGGCCCGGCGATTGGCCCACAACAGTTTGAAGTGGGAGAAGATGTCAAACAGGCGTTTAGCGCCCTTGATGTTCAATCCACGACTGCCTTTACCCCCTCCGGCTCCAAATATCTTGCGGATATCTATTTATTGGCTCGCTTGCGGCTACAGGCTGCGGGTATTCATGCTATTTATGGCGGCGATCGCTGTACTGTGAGTGAAAAACAGCAATTTTTCTCTTATCGGCGCGATGGGATCACCGGACGTATGGCAAGTTTAGTCTGGCTGATATAACCTATTGAATTAGGACGATCCGCTGACGCATAACGTATTACTTTAAATATAGTGTCAAAATAACCTTGAAAATTTGAGGGATGACCTCATCTAATCTCCAGTAGCAATTTTGACCAATATTGGAGGTGTTATGCGTCTGGATCGTCTTACCAGTAAATTCCAGCTTGCCCTCGCCGATGCCCAGTCTTTAGCACTTGGGCGCGACAATCAATTCATTGAACCAATACATTTGATGAGCGCACTGCTCAATCAGGATGGGGGAACGGTTCGCCCATTGTTGACCTCGGCGGGTATTAATGTCGCCACTTTGCGTAGCGAGATTGAGCAAGCGTTAGGTCGTCTTCCACAAGTTGAGGGCACCGGCGGTGATGTTCAACCATCAAATGAGCTGGTCCGGGTACTCAATCTTTGTGACAAATTAGCGCAAAAGCGCTCAGATAAATTTATCTCTTCAGAGCTGTTCGTTCTGGCAGCGCTTGAGGATCGCGGCACCTTAACTGACATGTTAAAGGCCGCGGGTGCAACAACTGACAATATAGATAAGGCAATTGAAAATATGCGTGGTGGTGACAAAGTCGATGACCAAGGGGCTGAAGACCAGCGCCAGGCATTGAAAAAATTCACTATCGACCTGACTGAGCGCGCGGAGCAAGGCAAGCTCGACCCGGTCATTGGCCGTGATGAAGAGATTCGCCGTACTATTCAGGTGTTACAGCGCCGTACCAAAAATAATCCGGTGCTAATTGGTGAGCCTGGTGTCGGTAAAACGGCCATTGTGGAAGGTTTGGCGCAACGTATCGTGAATGGCGAAGTGCCTGAAGGCTTGAAACATAAACGTGTGCTCTCATTAGATATGGGCGCACTGATTGCGGGTGCTAAATATCGTGGTGAGTTTGAAGAGCGCTTGAAAGGCGTATTGAACGATTTATCAAAACAAGAAGGCAGTGTGATCTTGTTCATTGATGAATTGCATACCATGGTCGGTGCCGGTAAAGGCGACGGGGCAATGGATGCCGGTAATATGCTGAAACCTGCATTAGCGCGTGGTGAATTGCATTGCGTGGGTGCAACAACACTTGATGAGTATCGTCAGTATATAGAGAAGGATGCGGCGCTGGAGCGGCGCTTCCAGAAAGTTTACGTTGCAGAGCCGAGCGTAGAAGACACCATTGCCATTTTGCGTGGGTTGAAAGAGCGCTACGAGCTGCATCACCATGTGCAGATAACTGATCCGGCCATTGTTGCAGCGGCAACACTGTCGCACCGCTATATTGCGGATCGTCAATTACCGGATAAGGCCATCGACCTTATCGATGAAGCGGGTTCCAGCATTCGTATGCAGATGGATTCAAAACCAGAATCTTTGGACAGATTGGAACGCCGGATTATCCAGTTGAAGTTGGAGCAACAGGCGCTGAAGAAAGAGTCTGATGATGCCAGTAAAAAACGGCTGGAGATGCTCAATACCGAATTAGAGCAGAAAGAGCGTGAATACTCTGAGCTGGAAGAGGAGTGGAAAGCTGAAAAAGCCTCGCTCACCGGGACTCAGAATATTAAAACTGAGCTGGAACAAGCCAAGATCACCTTAGAGCAGGCGCGTCGTGTGGGTGACTTAGCGCGAATGTCAGAACTCCAGTACGGTAAAATTCCTGAGCTGGAAAAACAGCTGGCAGCGGCAACTGCGCTGGAAGGGAAAACCATGAAGCTGCTGCGTAACCGCGTCACTGAGGTAGAGATTGCGGATGTGCTGGCTCGCTGGACTGGTATCCCGGTAGCTCGCATGTTGGAAAGTGAGCGAGATAAGCTGCTGCGCATGGAACAAGATCTCCATAAGCGGGTAATAGGGCAGGATGAAGCGGTTGAAGCAGTATCCAATGCTATCCGCCGTAGTCGCGCTGGGTTGTCAGATCCAAACCGCCCAATTGGCTCCTTCTTATTCTTAGGGCCAACCGGGGTGGGTAAAACCGAACTGTGTAAAGCGCTGGCAACCTTCTTGTTCGACAGCGACGATGCCATGGTGCGTATTGATATGTCCGAGTTTATGGAAAAACACTCCGTATCTCGGTTGGTGGGTGCGCCTCCGGGCTACGTTGGCTATGAAGAAGGTGGCTACCTGACGGAAGCTGTACGCCGTCGCCCTTATTCTGTGATTCTGCTGGATGAGGTGGAAAAAGCGCATCCGGATGTCTTCAACATACTCTTGCAGGTGTTGGATGATGGGCGCTTGACTGACGGGCAGGGTAGAACGGTCGATTTCCGTAACACTGTCGTCATTATGACCTCTAACCTGGGTTCAGATCTGATTCAGGAGCGTTTCGGTGAAAGAAGTTATGCCGAAATGAAAAATATGGTGATGGAAGTTGTTAGCCATCACTTCCGCCCTGAATTCATTAACCGTATAGATGAGGTTGTGGTCTTCCATCCATTGGGTCGGGCGCACTTGGCTTCAATTGCCAGCATCCAACTGGAGCGGTTGTACAAACGTCTGGAAGAGCGTGGCTACCAAGTCACAATTACTCAGCCTGCGTTGGAGTTCTTGGGCGAAGCTGGTTTTGACCCTGTCTATGGTGCACGTCCATTGAAACGTGCTATCCAGCAGGAGATCGAGAACCCACTGTCACAACAGATACTTTCCGGCAAATTAATACCGGGAGTACCTGTGACTCTGGATGTAGAAAATGGGCATATCGTTGCCAAACAGTAATAGCTAATCCTTTGAGGGGGCGAGAAATCGCCCCCTTTTGTTTCCTTTTTCACCGTATTTGGTATTTTTGCCGCATTAATGAGCGGTTGAAAAGTTTTTTCAAATTAGGGGTTGCAGCCTGTCAGGAACTCCCTATAATGCGCCTCCACTGACCGGGAACAACGAAACAAACTTCGCCGGGTCAGGAAGAGAAAAGAACGCGTTTGAGTTCGAAAGAAATCAAATAACACCTTGACTCTTCAGCGGGAAAGCGTATTATCTTCCTCCCGCGTTACCGTAAGATTCGCTGAAAGGCCAACGGGTAACGAACGCTCTTTAACAATTTATCAGACAATCTGTGTGGGCACTCGCAAGACGATATCGAAGCCTGTTTTGGCAGACAGAAGCAATATCAAAGTCTTGAAGAGTGACCAAAGCAGTACACATTTGAACTTCGGTTCGAATGCATATTTGCAGAAAGTAATCTTTGAGCATCGCTACTTCGGTAGCAAATCAAACAAATCTTAAATTGAAGAGTTTGATCATGGCTCAGATTGAACGCTGGCGGCAGGCCTAACACATGCAAGTCGAGCGGCAGCGGGAAGTAGTTTACTACTTCGCCGGCGAGCGGCGGACGGGTGAGTAATGTCTGGGGATCTGCCTGATGGAGGGGGATAACTACTGGAAACGGTAGCTAATACCGCATGACCTCGTAAGAGCAAAGTGGGGGACCTTCGGGCCTCACGCCATCGGATGAACCCAGATGGGATTAGCTAGTAGGTGGGGTAATGGCTCACCTAGGCGACGATCCCTAGCTGGTCTGAGAGGATGACCAGCCACACTGGAACTGAGACACGGTCCAGACTCCTACGGGAGGCAGCAGTGGGGAATATTGCACAATGGGCGCAAGCCTGATGCAGCCATGCCGCGTGTGTGAAGAAGGCCTTCGGGTTGTAAAGCACTTTCAGCGAGGAGGAAGGCAGTCGTGTTAATAGCACGATTGATTGACGTTACTCGCAGAAGAAGCACCGGCTAACTCCGTGCCAGCAGCCGCGGTAATACGGAGGGTGCAAGCGTTAATCGGAATTACTGGGCGTAAAGCGCACGCAGGCGGTTTGTTAAGTCAGATGTGAAATCCCCGCGCTTAACGTGGGAACTGCATTTGAAACTGGCAAGCTAGAGTCTTGTAGAGGGGGGTAGAATTCCAGGTGTAGCGGTGAAATGCGTAGAGATCTGGAGGAATACCGGTGGCGAAGGCGGCCCCCTGGACAAAGACTGACGCTCAGGTGCGAAAGCGTGGGGAGCAAACAGGATTAGATACCCTGGTAGTCCACGCTGTAAACGATGTCGACTTGGAGGTTGTGCCCTTGAGGCGTGGCTTCCGGAGCTAACGCGTTAAGTCGACCGCCTGGGGAGTACGGCCGCAAGGTTAAAACTCAAATGAATTGACGGGGGCCCGCACAAGCGGTGGAGCATGTGGTTTAATTCGATGCAACGCGAAGAACCTTACCTACTCTTGACATCCACAGAACTTAGCAGAGATGCTTCGGTGCCTTCGGGAACTGTGAGACAGGTGCTGCATGGCTGTCGTCAGCTCGTGTTGTGAAATGTTGGGTTAAGTCCCGCAACGAGCGCAACCCTTATCCTTTGTTGCCAGCACGTAATGGTGGGAACTCAAGGGAGACTGCCGGTGACAAACCGGAGGAAGGTGGGGATGACGTCAAGTCATCATGGCCCTTACGAGTAGGGCTACACACGTGCTACAATGGCAGATACAAAGTGAAGCGAACTCGCGAGAGCAAGCGGACCACATAAAGTCTGTCGTAGTCCGGATTGGAGTCTGCAACTCGACTCCATGAAGTCGGAATCGCTAGTAATCGTAGATCAGAATGCTACGGTGAATACGTTCCCGGGCCTTGTACACACCGCCCGTCACACCATGGGAGTGGGTTGCAAAAGAAGTAGGTAGCTTAACCTTCGGGAGGGCGCTTACCACTTTGTGATTCATGACTGGGGTGAAGTCGTAACAAGGTAACCGTAGGGGAACCTGCGGTTGGATCACCTCCTTACCTCACGATACGCATTGCGCAGTGCCCACACAGATTGTCTGATAGAAAGTAACGAGCAAATAAGGCCGGGCTGAGAGATTAGCCGGGCTTTAGTACCTTGTTGGGTCTGTAGCTCAGGTGGTTAGAGCGCACCCCTGATAAGGGTGAGGTCGGTGGTTCAAGTCCACTCAGACCCACCAACTCACCATTCCCTGTTGAGTTGCAGCAATAAGGTGATTTGCTTTTTATATGGGGCTATAGCTCAGCTGGGAGAGCGCCTGCCTTGCACGCAGGAGGTCAGCGGTTCGATCCCGCTTAGCTCCACCATATAAAAAACTATTTCAAAACGTACTGCGGTCGCAAGACACAGTGTGTTGTGAAATATTGCTCTTTAACAATCTGGAACAAGCTGAAAATTGAAACAATACAGCTGAAACTTATCTCTCCGTAGAGTGACTGAGATAAAGAGTAGCCTGTATTAGAGTCTCTCAAATAATCGCAACGCAAAGGGTCTGCAAAGACACCTTCGGGTTGTGAGGTTAAGCGACTAAGCGTACACGGTGGATGCCTAGGCAGTCAGAGGCGATGAAGGGCGTGCTAATCTGCGAAAAGCGTCGGTAAGCTGATATGAAGCGTTACAACCGACGATACCCGAATGGGGAAACCCAGTGCAATTCGTTGCACTATTGCATGGTGAATACATAGCCATGCAAGGCGAACCGGGGGAACTGAAACATCTAAGTACCCCGAGGAAAAGAAATCAACCGAGATTCCCCCAGTAGCGGCGAGCGAACGGGGAAGAGCCCAGAGTCTGAATCAGTTTATGTGTTAGTGGAAGCGTCTGGAAAGTCGCACGGTACAGGGTGATAGTCCCGTACACAAAAATGCATATTCTGTGAACTCGATGAGTAGGGCGGGACACGTGACATCCTGTCTGAATATGGGGGGACCATCCTCCAAGGCTAAATACTCCTGACTGACCGATAGTGAACCAGTACCGTGAGGGAAAGGCGAAAAGAACCCCGGCGAGGGGAGTGAAATAGAACCTGAAACCGTGTACGTACAAGCAGTGGGAGCACCTTCGTGGTGTGACTGCGTACCTTTTGTATAATGGGTCAGCGACTTATATTTTGTAGCAAGGTTAACCGAATAGGGGAGCCGTAGGGAAACCGAGTCTTAACTGGGCGTCTAGTTGCAAGGTATAGACCCGAAACCCGGTGATCTAGCCATGGGCAGGTTGAAGGTTGGGTAACACTAACTGGAGGACCGAACCGACTAATGTTGAAAAATTAGCGGATGACTTGTGGCTGGGGGTGAAAGGCCAATCAAACCGGGAGATAGCTGGTTCTCCCCGAAAGCTATTTAGGTAGCGCCTCGTGAACTCATCTTCGGGGGTAGAGCACTGTTTCGGCTAGGGGGTCATCCCGACTTACCAAACCGATGCAAACTCCGAATACCGAAGAATGTTATCACGGGAGACACACGGCGGGTGCTAACGTCCGTCGTGAAGAGGGAAACAACCCAGACCGCCAGCTAAGGTCCCAAAGTCATGGTTAAGTGGGAAACGATGTGGGAAGGCACAGACAGCCAGGATGTTGGCTTAGAAGCAGCCATCATTTAAAGAAAGCGTAATAGCTCACTGGTCGAGTCGGCCTGCGCGGAAGATGTAACGGGGCTAAACCATGCACCGAAGCTGCGGCAGCGACACTTAGGTGTTGTTGGGTAGGGGAGCGTTCTGTAAGCCGTTGAAGGTGACCTGTGAGGGTTGCTGGAGGTATCAGAAGTGCGAATGCTGACATAAGTAACGATAATGCGGGTGAAAAACCCGCACGCCGGAAGACCAAGGGTTCCTGTCCAACGTTAATCGGGGCAGGGTGAGTCGACCCCTAAGGCGAGGCTGAAAAGCGTAGTCGATGGGAAACAGGTTAATATTCCTGTACTTGGTGTTACTGCGAAGGGGGGACGGAGAAGGCTAGGCTAGCCGGGCGACGGTTGTCCCGGTTTAAGCATGTAGGCGGAGTGACCAGGTAAATCCGGTTGCTTATCAACGCTGAGGTGTGATGACGAGCCACTACGGTGGTGAAGTAGTTGATGCCAAGCTTCCAGGAAAAGCCTCTAAGCATCAGGTAACATTAAATCGTACCCCAAACCGACACAGGTGGTCAGGTAGAGAATACTCAGGCGCTTGAGAGAACTCGGGTGAAGGAACTAGGCAAAATGGTGCCGTAACTTCGGGAGAAGGCACGCTGGCGCTAGGTGAAGAGACTTGCTCTCGGAGCTGAAGCCAGTCGCAGATACCAGCTGGCTGCAACTGTTTAATAAAAACACAGCACTGTGCAAACACGAAAGTGGACGTATACGGTGTGACGCCTGCCCGGTGCTGGAAGGTTAATTGATGGGGTCAGCCGCAAGGCGAAGCTCTTGATCGAAGCCCCAGTAAACGGCGGCCGTAACTATAACGGTCCTAAGGTAGCGAAATTCCTTGTCGGGTAAGTTCCGACCTGCACGAATGGCGTAATGATGGCCAGGCTGTCTCCACCCGAGACTCAGTGAAATTGAACTCGCTGTGAAGATGCAGTGTACCCGCGGCAAGACGGAAAGACCCCGTGAACCTTTACTATAGCTTGACACTGAACATTGAGCCTTGATGTGTAGGATAGGTGGGAGGCATTGAAGTGTGGACGCCAGTCTGCATGGAGCCAACCTTGAAATACCACCCTTTAATGTTTGATGTTCTAACTCGGCCCCATAATCTGGGGTGAGGACAGTGTCTGGTGGGTAGTTTGACTGGGGCGGTCTCCTCCCAAAGAGTAACGGAGGAGCACGAAGGTTAGCTAATCACGGTCGGACATCGTGAGGTTAGTGCAAAGGCATAAGCTAGCTTGACTGCGAGAGTGACGGCTCGAGCAGGTACGAAAGTAGGTCTTAGTGATCCGGTGGTTCTGAATGGAAGGGCCATCGCTCAACGGATAAAAGGTACTCCGGGGATAACAGGCTGATACCGCCCAAGAGTTCATATCGACGGCGGTGTTTGGCACCTCGATGTCGGCTCATCACATCCTGGGGCTGAAGTAGGTCCCAAGGGTATGGCTGTTCGCCATTTAAAGTGGTACGCGAGCTGGGTTTAGAACGTCGTGAGACAGTTCGGTCCCTATCTGCCGTGGGCGTTGGAAGATTGAGAGGGGCTGCTCCTAGTACGAGAGGACCGGAGTGGACGAATCACTGGTGTTCGGGTTGTCATGCCAATGGCATTGCCCGGTAGCTAAATTCGGAAGAGATAACCGCTGAAAGCATCTAAGCGGGAAACTTGCCTCGAGATGAGTCTTCCCTGGGGCTTTAAGCCCCCTGAAGGAACGTTAAAGACTATGACGTTGATAGGCTGGGTGTGTAAGTGCAGCGATGCATTGAGCTAACCAGTACTAATGATCCGTGAGGCTTAACCTTACAACACCAAAGGTGTTTTGGTGGTTTGAGAGAGAGATTTTCAGCGAAGTTCCGAGATTGGACTGACTGGCTGCACGATATATTATTGTGAAGCGGGTGAGTTAAAACAGAATTTGCCTGGCGGCCATAGCGCGGTGGTCCCACCTGATCCCATGCCGAACTCAGAAGTGAAACGCCGTAGCGCCGATGGTAGTGTGGGGTCTCCCCATGCGAGAGTAGGACACTGCCAGGCATCAAACACGAGTTATCAGAGTGACATCTGGTAACTGACAAAATCGCCAGAAGCGGTTTTGCACAGCGCGGAGCGCTGGCCCTGTAAGGGGTAAGTATCGGGAAGATACACGTAAAAGAATCGGTGGAGCGGTAGTTCAGTTGGTTAGAATACCTGCCTGTCACGCAGGGGGTCGCGGGTTCGAGCCCCGTCCGTTCCGCCACTTATTGCAAAACCCCTGAATCAATGATTCAGGGGTTTTTTGCATTATATAAATGGAAAAATAATCATCTTTTATCATTGCCATCGAATAAATTAAAAGTGACCATTCACTCAACCACTCAACCACTCATTCAATCATCCATAAGCTCATCTAAATCAGTAACTAACAACTTATTACTCAGATCCTCCCGGATTTTCTATGCTCACTGAACTGTAAGCTGTCGTATACCAGCCGCTGAAAAAGAACTGTGTTTTTGGAACGGTGGAAGGGATCGTTCTTGTGGATATCTGATCTTCAACCGCATCAGTGGTTTTGGATATCAGTGAGGATAATTGATTAGTTTTATACTCTTGTATCAAGTTCTGGCTGGGGCAGGAAGGTTCTGAGTGAATTACATAAGGGGAAATTTCTGTTACAACAATGGGTTGCCAAATTTCTGTTGAAAACGAAAGTGAAAGGGGCTTAACAAGATTGATACCGCTGAGTGTCACTCCCCTAAAAAACACCCTGCCAGCTTATTGCTCACAGGGGGCCATCTCATCAACTCGACATATAAGCCGAGTTTTATATTTCAGATTTAGAGTATGCGGCTAATTAGGCGGTCGATACGAATTCTACGTAAACGGCGGATCAGTTTACGTACTTTGACGGGATACTGCTGAATATTCTCTAACTCAAGGTAGTGTGAGACCACTTTGGTATGGGTACGAATGCAATCTAACTCTTTAGTACGTTGCTCATGCATCTCATGCTTAGGATCGTGGATCAAAATGGCATTTTCCAGATCTAAACGCCATGCACGTGGATTCAGATTATTACCGGTAATCAATTGCCAGTTATTATCGACCCACATCCCTTTTAGATGATAGGTATTGTCGCCATCTTTCCACAAACGAACAATGAGTTGTCCGTTATCAACAAAGCGCTGTAAGCGACTGAGAAAACGGCGCAAGTTAATTTCATATAAGTAGGGTAATGCGCCGATAATTTTAAACGGTTGATCTTCTGGGATATAAAAGTCATTTGCCGTTTTGTCGCCGACAATAATCTCAACTTGTTTACCTTCCCGCAGCAAATAGATGATGTTACGAACTAACAGTGCGGGCAAATTAAAGTATGGCGTACAAATCGTCAGGCGCTCATCAGCGGAAGCCATTAGATGATGAATCGTTTTGTTTAGCTGACTTTTTTTGCCTAATCCAACCAGCGGTGTGACTGCCAATTCATCGTTACCAGCTTGCGCTGGAAATTGATATCCGATATCGCGCAGTGATGAGCGGAACTGGCGTGTTTCATTTTTGATTTCAGGATTAGTTGGCCTATCTGTACGATCAAGGCGTTGAACGGCACCGGCACTCAGTACCCGCTGTTTCACGTAATCAACCATGATATCGGCTAGTGATGAATTAGTGATGAGCTGATAGCGATCATAACGATATTTATCGTTTTGATGGAGATAGACATCATTGATGCTAGCACCACTGTAAATCACGGTGTCATCAATGATAAAACCTTTCAGATGCAGTACGCCAAGGGCTTCGCGGGTATTGACCGGAACACCATAAATTGGCACGCAGACATTGGGATGCTGTGCGGCCATTTCACAATACCAATCAGCATTAGTATTGACTGCGGCGGCCCCGATACGACCACGTTGAGCGCGGTGCCAGTCTACCAGCACACAGATTTCCAGCCCTGGACGCTGCTGTTTGGCTTGATAGAGGGCGTTCATCACGTCACGGCCCGCATCATCCTGCTCAAGGTAAAGTGCCACCAGATAGATACGTTTGGTCGCCTGACCTATCAATTCCAAGAGAGTGGAGCGGAAAACCTTGGGGCAATAAAGCGTTTGGACATCATCAACTGGCTGGGGGAGTTTGGGCAGTTGTGCAAGGTGTTGTTGATGTTTACTACGTTTGAATTTTGACAACATCACAGTGCGCTTCTTCTCTTGTTATTTAATGGCAAAACCGCCATATGCAAAAAAACACTAATCCATAGAGTCGGCGATAATACCACTACTTTTCCGGATTGTGCGCAAGTTTTGCCGGTTAATGGCCTAATCGTTTGGGGTTGTGGCGTATATCACGGCGATTCATGTAACTGAAATCACAGTGTCAGTTCCAGATTAACGATCCCATCTTCCATCTGTACATCAATACTAAAACCGAGCTTTTTAGCCAAACCGATCATGCCACGGTTGTTGGGCATGGTGATCGCCGTTAGTCGTGTTAATCCATGGCTGCGGGTATATTGAATCATCTTTTCTAGCAACTCCCGCCCCAGCCCTAGCCCTTTGAGGTCTGAACGCACCAGTACGGCAAACTCAGCATCGATATTATCCGGATCTGACAGCGCTCGTGTCACGCCGATGATTTCCGGCCCCGTCGTACTCTGGCGCACAGCAACAAAAGCCATTTCCCGATCATAGTCAATTTGCGTCATATTCGCCAAATCATCGTGGCTGAATTCATTGATTTCGCTGAAGTAGCGATAGTAGAGATCTTCTTTAGTGACCTGATCAATAAACAGTTTTAGTAGCGGTTCATCTTCCGGCAAGATTGGGCGGAATAGGCATTGAGAGCCATCTTTTAGCACCACAGTTTCTTCTAGCTCGTGGGGGTAGGGACGAATAGCTAAGCGCGCCTGTGGATCGCCGCTGACCGGTGCCAACTGCATTGAAACATCCAGCAGAGTAAACTCACTGCCAGAAGCAAGCACCGGGTGAATATCTAAGCGGGTGATCTCGGGGCAATCGAGAATCAAGTTGGAAACTTGCACCAGCAGGCGGCTTAATCCTGGAATATCCAGAGGTTGCAGTGATCCACGGCTGCGGATTTTCCCGCCTTTGACTGCTTGTATGATCAGATAGCGGGCCAGTGCCATATTGAGTGGCGGCAGCGCTACTGCGGCCTGTGTTTCATGATGCCACTCGATGCCACCTTCGCCCAACATAATCAGCGGACCGAAAATGGCATCCTGCTCTACCGCAATTCGCAGCTCCTGCGCTCCGGCGCGGTTCGCCATGCTTTGCACCAGCAAACCGTGGATGCGGGCTTGCGGATAGGTGCGCTTGACTCGATCAAGAATATCGTCTGCGGCCCGCTGTACTTCAATCGCGGTGCGCAGGTAGAGCATCACCCCCTGAACTTCAGATTTGTGCGGAATATCAGGTGAGCGCAGTTTAATGGCGACCGGATAGCCCAGGCGTTCGGCGATATGCACCGCTTCGACGCTATCGCTGGCAATCCAGGTCGGCAGCATACTCAGGCCATAAGCTTCCAGTATCGGCTGCACTTCATGGGTGTCGAGCTGGGTAGTACCTTCAGCCAGCGCCTGACGGATCAATTGATGCACATGCGCGGTATTGGCGGTGAGATCCAGTGGCAGTGCGGGGGTCTCTTTCAACTGTTTCTGGTTACGGCGATACTCCACCATATGCATAAAGGCGGTAATGGCCCCTTCCGGTGTGCGGTAGGTGGGTATCCCTGCTTCAGTGAACAGACGGCGGGCATCTTGCGATGAATACTCTCCGCACCAGTTAGTTAACAGGGTGATGCGTTTACCTCGTGGATGCTGACGAATGGCGGAGATCAATAGTTCGGCCGTTTTACTGCCCGGTGCGGCGGCGCTCGGTGAGTGAATCAGCAGCAACGCATCATAGTCGGTGCTGTCTAATAAGGGTTTAACCGCCGCTAAATAGCGCTCAGCGCTGGCGTCATCTCGCAGGTCTATTGGGTTGCGTAAGGAAATAAAAGAGGGTAGCGCTGCACTCAGGGCGGATTGCGTCGTATCAGACAGTGTAGCTAGCTTGCCATTACGGCTGATCAGCTCATCCAGTGCCATGGCCGCAGGTGCGGCCCCGTTACTGACAATGAGTAAGCGCTCACCTCGCAGTGGGTGCATGTGGCTCAAGGTTTCGACGGCGGAGAACAGCTCGTGGGTATCTTGCACCCGCAACAGACCCGCGCGCTGAATCGCAGCATCATAAGCAGCATCCAACCCTTGTTGACCATTCAGTAACTGCTGTGCGCGTTGGCTGCGGCCACTTTTGACCACCAGAATCGGTTTATTACGTGAAGCACTACGCGATGCGGATAAAAAGCGGCGTGCATCGCTAATATGTTCGATATACAGCATGATGGCGCTGGTTTTACCGTCTCTGGCGAGGAAATCGAGCAAGTCATCGACATCAATATCCAAGCTATCACCCAGCGCAATAAAGTATGAGAAGCCCACTTCCCGCTGCTGCGCCCAGTCCAGAATGGTATTTGCTACCGCCGCCGACTGGGAGATAAACGCCAGTCGCCCTTTTTTAATCGGCACCGGCGAGAAGCTGGCATTCAACCCTTGCCAGGGGGCGAGTAAGCCGAGGCTGTTGGGGCCAAGCAGCCGCATATGATGACGATGGGCGCAGGCTTTGAGTTCTGCAAATTGTTCCGTCGCGGCAGAGAGAATAATCACCGCCTTACAGCCACGAACGCCTAAGTCTTCGAGTAACGTCAGATTACGGCGATCATGAGTGCAGAGGATAGCCAGATCCGGCGTGATCGGCAGGCTGGCGATATCCGCGTAAGCCAGCACACCACAAACGGCTTTATGAGTCGGGGTGACCGGCAGAACAGGGCCACTGAAGCCACCATCCAGCAAATTACGCATCATCAGGAAACCGGCGCGCTCAGGTTTTTCAGAAGCGCCAATCACCGCAATAGATTTCGGGCGTAGTAGGGCTTCTAATCCACGTTGACTCATTATTTATCCCCGTCATCTTTCAAGTTGCAGCTGTGTTGGCTGCATTCGTTACTCAGCCCATTCATGGGTCTCGCCTCTAGCAGGCCGCTGTAAGCCGCATTCAAATCGGCTCCTGGCAGATTTATTACCCGGATCACTGATTGACCGCCTTCCTGCACCCTGAAATCTATTAGGGATAAGCCAAAGGCCGCTTGAATGATTTTATGCGATTTTTTCGGGGCTTGCTGTGACTCGCCCCACTGGATGATGAGGTTTTCCGGCTAAATACTGCTGGCGGAAGTAGTGGAAATGGGCGGTTAGCCCCTCCGCCGCTTGCATATCGCCCGCTTGCTGGAGCAGCGCCGCGGCGACCTCGACAGTACAGTGCTGTTCCGGTCGCGGTGCTTCGCGCAAAAGATAATCGGAAGCCGTTGTAACATTCAGCGACAGCAGAGGTAAATCGGCGAGGTAGGGGCTTTTGCGAAACATTTTTTTTGCTTCGGTCCAGGTGCCATCCAGCAAAATAAATAGCGGTGGCTTATCGTTGATGGGTAATTGATTGAGTACCTGCCGTGGCGGTTCGGCATATTTCTCTGGAAAGACCACATACGGCTGACGTGCTGGATCACGGATGGCGGCTAGCAATGCAGGGTCAACTTCAGTACGCGCCCAAAGGAAAGCTTGGGTATTAGGGAGAATATCGGCAATCAGGCGGCCGGTATTACTCGGCTTTAGCGGCTCAGTATCAAACATAATTAGGCAGAAGCGACTACTCGCCGATTGTGGTTTGATGGTGTCACACAAGCAAAATCGCTCTGTTAACAGGCAGCTCTGGCAACGAATTGCGCGGCAACCTCGGGCGCGATAAGCACGGGTGGAGGCGGCTAAGCGCCGTTGCCGTAAACGCAGTACGGCATTTTCCGTCGTAATGACTGCTGGCACAACGATATCTGCCAGCAATTCATGGTCGGTGGTTGATGATTCAGTCACGACGGACTCCTAAGAAATAGCGCTATTCTAATCAAGCCTCCCCATGAGTTATACAATAAAACCACGCCCCGGCAGAAAAGTGTCAGGGCGTGGTTTTTATCGGGACGTCGAACTGAGCCGCCCCGAGCGGCGATAAATGGGTTAAACTAACTTAGCGGGCGACCGGCTCTGCTGCTAATTGTTCATCCAACCAATTATCAAACGGCACTTTCGGTACTGCACCGTTGAGCATGTCGACCATTTTCCCGTTCCGATACAGCATAATAGTCGGAATGCTGCGAATACGGAAACGGGTGCTGAGCGCAGGCTCTGCTTCAGTGTTGACTTTCACGAAGCGGACTTTTCCGGCGCGCTCTGCAGCGACTGCTTCAAAGATCGGCGCAAAGCTGCGGCAAGGGCCACACCAAGGTGCCCAGAAGTCGATAACGATGGCTAGGTCATCTTGCAGCAGTTTATCCAGTGTTTCGGCGGTGGCGTTAATCACTTCGCCATCAAATAAAGAGTGGCCGCAGCGCCCACATTTAGCGCCGTCATCAATACGTTCTTCCGGCAGGCGATTAGTCGCCATACAAGCTGTGCATACCGTATTCATACATTAGCCTTTATTTTGTCTCTGAGTAGATAAAAGAAACCAGACAGCCAAGGGGCGCTGAATTGTTTCGTTGTTGTTATCTATTATGGGTATAAATAGAGGCGGTGCCAAAAAGGTTTATTCGATGAATACGATAGTTGGTAGCTTTTAGCGCTTGCTTATGGCTAACCGGGCGGACATCAGGTAATCTTCGCGCCCTGCGCGTTGGTGGAGAAGACAATGAACGATTCATTTAGTGGCAAAAACGGCAAAGTTAAAGTGATGTACGTCCGCAGTGACGAAAGCAGCGACGACCGTAACAGCAATAACCGTAATAAAAATCCGCGTCCGGCCGCAAAAGGTCGTCCGGGTGATAATGCTGGTCGGGGCAGCTCACCGCGTAATAGTGACTCACGTCGTAATGATTCAGGCCGTAATGACCGTGATCGTCCTAGCCGTCCGGCACGTTCTGAAAGTAGCGGCCCTTACGATTCACCGTGGAAAACCGTCTCCCGTGCACCATCGGAAGAGCCAGAGTTTGATCACGGCGGTATCAGCGGTAAAAGCCATGTTGACCCTGCGCAGTTGCGCCGTCAGCGGGCTGAAGAGACTCGTGTTTATGGCGAAAACGCCTGTAAGGCGCTGTTCGAAAGCCGTCCTGATGCGATCGTCCGCGCATGGTTTGTGCAGTCAGTCACCCCACGTTTCCGCGAAGCGCTGAAATGGATGGCGGCTAACCGCAAGGCTTACCATGTGGTTGAGGAAGATGAGCTGGCGAAGGCGTCTGGTACTGAACACCATGGCGGCGTTTGTTTCCTGATTAAAAAGCGTCAGGGGCTGGATGCAGAAACCTATCTGCAACAGCAGACTCAGGCGAAAGATTGTGTGCTGGCGCTGGAAGATGTGGGTAATCCACATAATCTGGGCGGTATTATGCGTACCTGCGCACATTTCGGTATCAACGGCGTGCTGTTACAAGACCCGGCGATGCTGGAGTCTGGTGCAGCGGTGCGTACTGCGGAAGGCGGTGCAGAGCACATCAAGGCAATCAATGCTGATGATTTCCTCTCGGTGCTGGATACCTTCCGTAAAGCGGGTTACACCATAGTCACCACCTCCAGCCATAAAGGTGTCACTCTGTCGAAAGCTGAACTGCCAGCTAAAATGGTGTTGGTATTAGGTCAGGAGAGTGATGGTCTGACCGACAGTGCATGGCAGCAGGGCGATATGAGTGTCTCTATCGGCGGTACCGGGCGGGTTGAGAGTCTCAACGTGTCGGTTGCCACCGGGATTCTGTTAGCAGAGTGGTGGCGTCAAAATAGCGCTAACTAATACCCTGCGCCCTTGACGCCGCAGGAACGGTGATGACAGGCAGAAGAGTAAAGTGTTCGCGCCAGGGATGGATCTACGGCGGCTTTACGATCTGTTTGTTCTCTCCGCCACTAGCACTTTGTTCATAAAAAAGGGGCGCTGAAATTAATCTTCAGCGCCCCTTTTTGTCAGTCTGCGTTTACGCCACTAGTGCGCGCCGCCACCACTGCCACCGGAGGTGAATGGTGGTCTTGCGAACCAAACCAGCGCCAGCAGTAGCAGGAACACCCCTGCAGAGAGCCAGAAGATCTCGTTTGCTGAGATAATCAGCCCCTGATTGGTTATCTCTCGCGCCAGATAAGCCGAGGCTTGCTGCTGACTCATCCCCAGCTTCTCCAGCTCCTGATAACTCTGCGTCGCATTGGGATTGAACGGGTTAACAAACTCCGTTAGCTGCGAATGGTGCATCGACTCTCTTTGCGTCCACAGGGTGGTGGTGATTGAGGTACCAATCGACCCCGCCAAGGTTCGCAGGAAGTTAGATAAGCTGGATGCCGCTGCCATGCGCTCTGGCGGCAAGCCGGAGAGGGTAATGGCGGTCAGTGGCATAAAGAAGCAAGCAATGGCAAAGCCTTGCACAAACTGTGGCCACGCCGACGCACCAAAATCCATCCCCGGTTCGAATGTATATGCCCGCCAGTAGAAACAAACTGCATACATAATGAAGCTGAATGTCACTAGCTGCCGCATATCAATTCGATGGGAGAAACGGCCAATAATCGGCGACAGCAACACCGGCAATATCCCGACCGGGGCGGAGGCCAAACCGGCCCATGTGGCAGTGTAGCCATAGACCTCCTGTAGTAGCTGCGGCAGCAAGACAATGGCGCCGAAGTACAACATATAGGCGAGGCTGATACACAGGCACCCAATGGTAAAGTTTCTCGATTTGAATAGTGATAAATCGATCACCGGATGGTCATCAGTTAGCTCCCAAACGATCAGGAAGGTAATGGCAATTACCGCGATGACCGTCAGCACGATAATCTCGGTTGAGTTAAACCAATCCAGCTCCTTGCCCTGGTCAAGCATGATTTGCAAGGCACCGATGCCGACCACCAATAACACCAGCCCCACGGTATCGATGGGTTTGATTTCGGTTTTGGTCTCTCGCCCTTTCAGGGTACTGCCCGCCATCAAAATTACCACCAACCCGATCGGGATGTTGATAAAGAAGATCCAGCCCCAATGATAGTTGTCGCTGATATAACCGCCGAGGATCGGCCCAAATATCGGGGCCACGACAATCGTCATTGACCACAATGCCAGGGCCATACTTCGCTTCGCTGGCGGGTAGTTATTTAGCAGCAAACTTTGTGATAGCGGGATCAATGGCCCGGCAACCAGGCCCTGGATCACCCGGAAGAAGATAAGCATCCCTAGACTGTTTGAGATACCGCACAGCCATGAGGCCAATGCAAACAATCCCGTCGCCCAGAGGAACAAGCGCACTTCACCGATGCGCTTGGCTAACCAGCCGGTAATGGGGATTGAGATAGCATTTGCCACCCCAAAAGAGGTAATCACCCAAGTGCCTTGCGAGTTGGACGAGCCAAGATCACCTGCAATCGTCGGGATCGCCACGTTAGCAATGGTGGAGTCCAGCACCTGCATAAAGGTCGCTAATGATAGCGCAACCGTCATCCAGGCAAGTTGGGCGCCTTCAAGCGGTTTTTGTGCCACAGCGGCCTCCGCACTTAACCTGCGTTTGCATGCACATTAACCTGCATTCGCATGAATAATGTCGCTAATCATTTGATTCACTGGCGCTAAATTCAGTGACAACGCATGGGTGACAAAGGCAGGATCTTTACGCACGATTTGCGCTAACACTTGACCATCGGGATTGGCGGTGTCCACTCTCACAGTGGTAGATAGGCCAATACGCAGCGGGTGCTCAGCCAGTTGCTGCTCATCCAGTGAGATACGAACCGGCAGACGCTGAACCACTTTGATCCAGTTACCGGTGGCATTCTGCGCCGGTAACAGGGAGAAGGCGCTACCGGTTCCCATATCCAGACCGACCACTTTCCCCTGATAAACCACATCATCGCCGTAGAAATCGGTCACCACAGTCGCGGATTGGCCGATGCGCATATTGGCTAACTGGGTCTCTTTAAAGTTGGCATCAATCCACATCTGATTTGCGGGGATCACCGCCATCAATGGCGCACCATTAGCAATCTTGGCACCCACCTGCACACTTCGGCGTGAAACATAGCCGGTGATTGGGCTGACAACCTTGGTGCGTTGTAACGCAAGCCAGGCATCACGTAGCTTGGCGGCCGACTGCTCGATCGCCGGTTGTTTTTCCAGCGGCGTATTTAGCACCAGCGCTTGATTGGCGTTGTATTGTTGAATCGCCACATCCAGCGATGCTTGTGCTGCATCTACCGCATCGCGCGCATGTTGCAGCTCTTCACGGCCAATCGCATTAACAGAACCCAATACCACACGGCGGCTCAGATCATTTTGTGCTTTGCTCAGCTCGGTTTTTTTCAGGGCAATATTGGCCTGATACTGTTTGCTATTAATGATGAGCTGGTGGGTTTGACGCACGCTGTTGGCCAGCGCGGTTTTTGCCTGCTCATAGGCTTGTTCGGCATCTGTTGGGTCCAGGGCGACCAGTACATCGCCGCTTTTGACCAGGTCAGTATTTTCAAAGTTGACACTGACCACGCTGCCAGACACTTGCGACATGATCTGCACCTGATTGCCTGAAACATAAGCATTATCAGTCTGTTGGTGATGACGCAGCACCAGGAACCAGTAGATCAGATAGGCCACGCCAATAATGATAAAAATCACCGTCAGTGAGAGTAGCACGCGTTTACGTTGCATCTTTTTATTCTGCGGTTGTGGCGGGGTTTGGTTTTCCGCGTTCGTACTCATGGTGTTCTCCAAGCCTTATACCCGTCATCTCTCAAGTCGCCTTATAGCGCATTGAAATCTATAGGGAAAAACTTAATTTATATTGTTTTATTTTGTGAACTATCCCTGACAGGGGCTTGAACGTCGCCAGCAGCCAGTAAAAGAGATGGCGAACAAGGGCGTGAGTCTCCAGCTATGTGGGGATGACATAGTTATTTACCTGGCTATCTGGATGAAACGTTGGAGTTACTGTTCCGGTATTTCCATTTGATCTAAACGGGACAGTAACTTGCGCGTCAGCGTTTCCAGTTGTTGCTGCTCGTCAGCGTCGAGTGTTGACCAAAGAAAATGCAGACACTTATGTTGTGGGGGCAGCAGTTGATTGAGAAATTCAACGCCCGCCTCGGTCAGATGCAAGTGCAAGCAACGACGATCATTTTGACTTTCGCGGCGCTCAATCCAGCCTTTTTTCTCCAGTTCGTCAGCGATGCGCGTTGCATTGGTCCGTGAAGATCCCAGTGCCGCACTTAATTCTGACGGTTGGATACTGCGACTTTCCTGCGCATCCAGCGTAATTAGCGCCATAAATAGGGTTTCGTTAATCCCTTGCGCTTTTAGCATTTTGTTGCGGTTTTCGAGTAATTTACTGTGCATATGCATACACAATCGCGTCAGTAGGATCTCCTGATAAGGGAAATCTTTCTGGCGTTTGGCACGAAAATTAAGCATCTGTTCTATGGGACTAAATGAACTTTCCATTATAAGGAGCCTCATTAATTTCAAATGGTACAGTAACGATAGTTACTAATAATGTAAACGGTATAATTCGATAAAAATTTAGCAATTAGTGTTATTCAGTCACTATTTGTTAGTAATTAGTGCCACTAATTGTAAGGGTATTGTGTTTCAGCTCACAATTCAGGCAAATGGTTACACCAAAATCATGAGTAGCTTGAATGTCAGACCGTAGCTGAGAGCGCCAAGTAAGGTGGCGAAGATAATACTGTTGGTTTTATAAAAGCATCCGCAGATCACTAAAAAACCAATAAGAGTGGGCACTAACTTTTGCGGGTTATGCATGATTTCCGGGGTACTGGAGACCACTAACAAGGCGCAAATAGAGGCGATGCCGATGCTGTCGAGCAGCAGTGAAACTCTCCCCCGCTGCAAGCCCGCTGGTTTGCGCGCTGGCCCTAAGCGCAGAGGCAAATAACGAAATAGATAGTTTACCGTCCCCACCACTAACCCAATGATCAGAACATCCATATTCATGGTGCTGACTCCTGTTGGCTACTCTCGGGTTGTTCGCTGACCGCTGCGGGGGCGGGTTGAAGCAGGGCGGCCAGACAGCCGCCGCCAATGCCAGCCAAAATGGCGACCGGAATTGAGAACAGCAATACGCCCAGTAATGCGCCACTTAGAGAGGCGATCACAGTCAAACTGTATTGGCGCTTAAATGAGGCCAGCAGAAAACTGAGGAACAGCGCCGGTAACATAAAGGAGAGCGAAGCTTCAATTGCCGGGAAATTCTCCAGCGGGCCATTGCCAAACATCGCCCCGATAGCGGTTCCCGCCACCCAAGAGAGCCAAGAGGTAAAGGCGATGCCGAGCATCCAATTTTCGCTCCAGCGCCGTTGCTCTTTCATCAGTTTGGTGGTGGCGGCAGCAAAGACTTCATCGGTCAGGCCGAAGGCCCACAGGGCGCTCTTTTTGCCGGAGAGTTTGCTCAAAATACGGTGCTTAAGTGCGGGGCCATACAAGATATGGCGAATATCCATTGCCATCACGGTCAGTGCTGAAACCCACAATGACATTCCGGCGCTCAATAGCGCAGTGATAACAAATTGGCTGGCTCCGGCATATATGATGCAAGAAAAGAAAATAGCTTCCCACGGGGTAAAGCCAAGTTTTACCGAACTGAGGCCAAAAGCGAATGCCACGGGCAGATAGCCGATAACGATGGGCAGGCTATCGGTAATCCCTTCGATAAAGGTGGCGGCCGGCTGAGTCGCCGGCGGGGCATCGGTGATTTGGCTTGGCATAACTATTGGATCACAGAGTAAAAAAACATGTTATGTAACATTAACAGAGTGGGAATTGTCTTAATACCCTATAACCCAAATTTATATCTCTATTGATTATTAGTTAGCTAACTAACTAACCGTAATCACTCGACCCGTTGATCAGCGGGCGGATCAAATCGTTTGCCGGCCAACCAAGTGGTGATATTCAAGATACACAGCACCAAACCGGCGGTGGCCACCCCATACCAGCCCGCGTGTTGATAGGCTGCGGCGGAGATCAGCGAACCCAAGGCCCCACCAATAAAGTAGGTGGTCATATAGCCCGCAGTTAACCGATTTCTAGCTTCCGGCATCATACGATAGATCACGCTTTGGTTGGTAACATGCACCCCTTGCACCGCCAAATCCAGCACCACAATCCCGATAATCAGCGCGATGATAGAGTGTTGTCCCAAGGCGATCGGTATCCACGACAGCAGCAGTAATCCCAAACCGACGCTGGTGGTGATGCGAGCTTTTCCCTTATCGGCTAACTGTCCGGCTCTGGTGGCCATCAATGCGCCAGCCGCGCCCACCAAACCAAATAGCCCAATAGTCGCCTCGGAATAACCGAATGGTGGTGCGGCCAACAGGAAGGCCATTGAGGTCCACAACACACTAAAGTTGGCAAATGACAATGCGCCGAGTAGCGCACGGGTGCGCAGAACTGGAGTACGGATAAATAAGGAGAAAATGGAACCGAGCAACTGGCCGTAATTCAAACCGGAGTGTTGCTTATAGCGCGGCAGGTAGCGCCACAACACCAATGCCATGATAAACATCAGGGCGCTGGCGACCCAATAGATGGTGCGCCAGCCGCCAATTGAGGCCAACGCGCCCGCCACCGTTCGTGCCAGCAAAATCCCTAGCAACAGGCCGCTCATGATAATGCCGACCACTTTGCCACGTTTTTCCGGTGCTGCCAGTGTCGCCGCCAACGGCACCAGTAGTTGCGCCACCACTGAGAACAGGCCGGTGAGGGCGGTGCCGACAATCATCATGGTGAGATTTTGTGACATCGCGGTAATCAACATGCCACCTGCCGCCAGCAGGGTCATACCGACAATCAGTCCACGGCGTTCAAACATATCCCCTAGTGGAACCAGGAACATTAACCCGACGGCGTAACCGAGCTGGGCTGCCGTGACGATAAACCCCGCCTGATTGACCGAGAGATTAAAGGCTTGCGCAATGGTTTCCAGCAGTGGCTGGGCATAATAGTTGCTGGCAACCGCCAGTCCGGTGGCGACCGACATCAGCACTATCAATGCGGGGCTTAAACCGGCGTTTTCGGTTTTTTGTGTCATGAGGAATTATTCTTAAATTGAGAAGGCGAACAGTATTAGATAATTAAGAATGATAAACCAAGGGATAATTGCTATTTGAGTCATTTCATTTCGAGATAGCACATTTCGTATTGTTGTGGAGTGAGATATTGTTGCGGAGTGAGATATTGTTGTTGCTGATGAGTGGGATGATTTGCGGCCGATTTTTATGTCAGAAACGCCGCTGCGTTCAGAGCAACAGATTTCATTGTTCAGCCAGATTAACCCACCGGCGCGGCTGCTGATGGGGCCGGGGCTAATCACTGCCGCAGTAAAAAATTACCGCAGTAAAAATTTGTCGCTATCGCGCCAGGCGGGGAATGCCTCGCGATAGGCTTGCAAGGCCTCCAAAGACAATTCAGCATCTAATTGTGCAGCTTGTTCCGATTCTGCCTCTGCCAGCGCCTCGCCCTGCATATCCAGAATCACACTGCCGCCCTGATAGTGATGGCCGTTGTCATCATCGCCGACGCGATTACAGCCCGCGACGTAAGCCTGATTTTCTATCGCCCGGGCCGCCAGCAAGGTTTGCCACTGTTTGGTGCGGGCGGCTGGCCAGTTCGCCACATAGAGCGCTAAATCATAATCTTGCTGATTGCGCGCCCACACCGGAAAGCGCAGGTCATAACAGATTTGCGGCAGAATTCGCCAGCCGCGCCACTCCACCACTTTGCGTTCGGTGCCCGCCTGATAATAGTGGTGTTCACCGGCCATGCGAAATAGATGGCGCTTATCGTAGTGATGAACCCTGCCACTCGGCTCGACCAGCAAGAAACGGTTAACGGCACCGCCAGCTATTTTCAGCGCTACACTACCGCCGATCAACGCCTCGGTTTGGCTGGCCCAGTGAGCTAGCCAGGCGACGATTTCGCTCTCCGGCAGCGCACTGTCAGCCGCATTCATGGCAAAACCGCTGGTAAACATCTCTGGTAGCACAATCACATCGCGCTGGTGCAGTGGCGCTAGCAGCAGCTCAAAGTGTCGCAGATTCGCCTGCGCATCCAGCCATACCAGTGGCTGTTGCAGCAGCGTCAGTTTTAAAGTTGACATAATCGCTCCGCTGCGGCGTCCAGCGTCGCCTCCTGTTTGGCGAAGCACAGCCGGATCAGTTTGTGGGGGAAGGGGGCTTCGCAGAATACCGATAAGGGGATCGCGGCCACACCCACCTGTTCAGTTAGCCATATGCAGAATTCAACATCATTGAGATCTGAAATCGCGCTGTAATCGGCCAACAGGAAGTAGGTGCCCTCACTTGGTAAGATCTTCAGGCGGCTGCTGGACAGGGCGCTGATAAAGCGGTCACGGCGGGCGCGGTAGAACTCGGGCAGTTGTTGCCAGTGCTCAGGCTCGGCATTCAGCATATCGGCCAGCGCAAGCTGCACTGGTGTACAAACTGAGAAGGTCAGGTATTGGTGAATTTTGCGCACTTCAGCACTGATGGCGGCGGGGGCGACGCAATAGCCCACCTTCCAACCGGTCATATGGAAGGTTTTACCGAATGATGAAACGGCGATCGCCCGCTGGCGCAATTGCGGATGCGCCAGGACACTGGCATGGCCCGAGGCGCTAAAGCAGATGTGCTCGTACACTTCATCGCTCAGCACATAAATATTGCGCTGTGCAATCACTTGCCACAACTGCTCAAAATCGGCGGCGCGCCATACGGTCGCCGACGGGTTATGCGGTGTATTGACGATAACCAGTCGCGTGCGTTCAGAAATCAGATCAGCAAACTCCGCCCAATCAATGGCAAATGCCGGAGGCTTGAGCGCAATGCGCTTGAGGATGCCGCCCGCCAGTTTCACCACTGGCGCATAGCTGTCATAGCTCGGATCAAAGCAGATAACTTCATCGCCGGGGCGAACCAACGCGGTAATGGCGGCAAATAGCGCTTCGCTGGCACCGGTGGTAATGGTGACTTCGCTGTCAGCATCGGGCCGCCAGCCATAGAGGTGAGCCGTTTTTTCAGCGATAGCACTGCGTAGCGGTGCCACGCCGGTCATGGGGGCATATTGGTTAGCACCCTGGTTGACATGATAGGCCAATCGCTGTTTTAGGTAGTCTGGGCCATCAAAATCAGGGAACCCCTGCGACAAGTTAATCGCCTGATATTTTTGCGCCAAGGCACTCATTTGCGTGAAAATTGTGGTGCTTTGCGCCGGCAATTTACTGTCTGGAATAAGAGATAAGTTACTCATGGCAGGGACGACTCCTGATGCGGCATGTTGCTGTCAGCTGTATGTTGCCGTAAATATAGCACGATGTTAAGATTTGGCAATCAAGACGCTTAGATGTATAAACGGCTAAATGATGTAATTTGCTAAGCATAGATAAAAATGTGCTTAGCATTATCGTCGGGCTGATTGCCGTGGCAACATAGCACGGCACACCAACATCAAAACAGGGATATGCAATGACAGAAAATGTACAACTTGGCGCGCTGTTAGCCGCTTGCCACTGGATCGGTGAAAAGGGCTGGTGCCCGGCGACTGGCGGTAATATGTCCCTGCGGCTGGATTTAGCTCAATGTTTGGTGACGGAGTCGGGTAAAGATAAAGGTAGCCTGACCGCCGACGATTTTTTGCTGGTGGCAACCGCGAACAACCATGTTCCCAGTGGTCGCACCCCCTCGGCGGAGACCGGCCTACATACCTTGCTTTATCGCCTGTATCCTGAAATCAATGCTGTGCTACATACTCACTCGGTGAATGCCACGGTGCTATCACGGGTTGAGCGCAGCAATGAATTAGTGTTACAAGGCTACGAAATGCAAAAATCGTTATCGGGCCAGCGCAGCCACTTGGATAGCGTAGTGATCCCGATTTTTGATAACGACCAGGATATTCCCGCTCTGGCGCAACGAGTTGCAGCGCTGGCAGACAACCGCCCGCTGCAATATGGTTTTTTGGTCCGTGGCCATGGCCTCTATTGCTGGGGGGCGAGTGTGGCTGAGGCTCGCCGCCATTTAGAAGGGCTGGAGTTTCTGTTCCAGTGTGAACTGCAACGTCGGCTGCTAGAAGTTAACGTGCAAAAAGTGGAGGCCAAATGATTCAGGCGATTGTGACCGATATTGAAGGTACTACCACTGACATCCGTTTTGTCCATCAAGTGCTGTTCCCCTATGCCCGCCAACGGCTGACACCCTTTTTGCTTGAGCATCAGCAGGATGTAGATATTGCTGCGGCGCTGGCGGATTTACGCCGCGAATTGGCGCAGCCGGAGGCTGATATTGAAACACTGGCTGTCGCCTTACACGGTTTTATGGATGAAGATCGCAAGTCTACCGCGCTGAAAACCATTCAGGGCATCATCTGGCGCACCGGTTATCTGCAAGGGGATTTTCGCGGCCATCTCTACCCGGAGGTCGCTCAGCAATTGGCTGATTGGCAACAGCAGGGCGTGGGGCTGTATGTCTACTCCTCCGGCTCGGTCGCGGCGCAGAAATTGCTGTTTGGTTACAGTGATGCGGGGGATTTACGCCCACTGTTTAGTGGCTATTTTGATACCCATGTCGGGGCCAAGCGTGAGATCGGCTCTTATCAGAATATCGCCAGTCAGTTAGCTATCGCGCCGCAAGCTTTGCTGTTCTTGTCCGATATTCGTCAGGAGCTGGATGCGGCACAACTGGCGGGCTGGCACACCTGCCAGTTAATTCGTGACCTCCCCGATAGCGAGAGCCATCACCCCCAAGTAAACCGTTTCGATCAGATTGATTTAACGACTTTAAATCGCGAGCAGAGGATATGACAGCATGAGCGGATTAACGATTTTCAGTGATCAACAGCCCGACCAGCCACTGTGGCAGAGCCGTGATGCGGATGAAATTCAGCAGCAACTGGCGGCGATTGGTGTGCGCTTTGAGCGCTGGCAGGCGGATCGTGAGCTGGGTGAGAACCCGCAGCCTGAGGCCGTGATCGCGGCTTATCAGCATGAAATTGACCGGCTGGTGGCGGAAAAGGGCTATCAGAGCTGGGATGTGATCAGCATGCGGCCCGACAATGCGCAGCGCCAACTGTTGCGCGAGAAGTTTTTGTCCGAGCATACCCACGGCGAAGATGAAGTGCGTTTCTTCGTTGAGGGCTGCGGGCTATTTTGCTTGCATCTCGATGGCAAAATTTACCAAATTTTATGTGAAAAGAGTGATTTGCTGTCAGTGCCAGCGGATACTCGCCACTGGTTTGATATGGGGTCAGCGCCGAATTTCACCGCGATTCGGCTATTTGATAATCCAGAAGGTTGGGTGGCACATTTTACTGGCGATAAAATAGCCGATGCTTATCCCCATTTAGCATAAAGAGATAAAACCTATTTAATCGCCCCGGATTTTGCCGTTACTCTCTTATCAACCAGAGAGCAGCGGCTAGTTAGCGCTGAGGCTGGAAAAAGCCTGCGGCCACTTGTTCTGGCGTGATAACGCCGCTGTCTAGTACCCAACCACTGATTAATGCCGCCGGAGTGACATCAAATGCGGGGTTGTACACCGGGGCACTCTCTGGAGCCCATTGGCAACTGCCAAAACTCCCCGTAACGCCCATCACCTCACTGGCAGCACGTTGCTCAATGGGGATCGCCGCGCCATTAGGACAGGCGGGATCATGGGTGGTGTGGGGGGCGGCCACATAGAAAGGGATGCGGTGGTAGTGAGCCAATACCGCCAGACTGTAGGTGCCAATTTTATTCGCCACATCACCATTGGCGGCAATGCGATCCGCACCCACCCAAACTGCATCCACTTTGCCCTGAGCCATCAGGCTAGCGGCCATCGAATCACAAATTAATTGATATGGAATGCCCAGCTCACCCAACTCCCAGGCGGTTAAGCGCCCGCCTTGCAATAAAGGCCGGGTTTCATCAACCCATACCTGACGAATATTGCCTTGCTGATGTGCGCGCAGTAATACGCCAATAGCGGTGCCGATGCCCGCAGTTGCTAGCCCGCCAGTGTTACAGTGGGTGAGCAGGTTGCTGCCCGATTTAACCAATGTCGCGCCATTCTGAGCAATGCGCTCACACAATTCGCGGTCTTCATCCACCAGACGCAATGCCTCGTGGGTCATGGCCTCGACCCAATTTGGTTGTAATAGCGCCTGTTGCATCCGCGCCAGATTATTCATCAAATTAACGGCGGTCGGGCGCGACTCCCGCAGTGCAATCAACGCCTGTTCAAGTTGCGCTTGCGATAAGCCGCGCTCTGCCAGCAAGGCTAGCAATAGGCTGGCGGAGAGGCCAATCAGGGGGGCGCCACGGACGCGCAGCGTCTGAATATGCTCAATCAGCAACTCTAGGGTATCGGCTGACAGCCACTCCTGACGTTGGGGCAGTGCTTGCTGGTCAAGTATCCAAAGTTGGTTATCAACAATTCTTAAGCTGGTTGTCTGTAAATCAAGCTTGTTAAGCATCTGCATTATCAGTTAAATCCATGTTGCGTTATTGCATCTGGGTTCTTATTCTGCCAACATGCCATACGGATGTATAGACGTCTATACCCTTCTTTTTTGCAGTTACAGCGTTGTTAGCCGCTCTCACTCATCCGAATCACTGACTCGAGTCAGCTCAGCGGGATTCATTCGTTTGCTGCCTAGCTGTACCACCAATAAATTTGGGTAAATATTGTTACGCCTAACTAAAGAATAATTTCACGGCTCAGCAAATGGTTGGCGGTGAGTGGATCAGAATCAGGATAGAACAAGAGGTTAAAGATGTCGCGCTACTATACCTTTACTGCTGCGAATGCCGTTGAATATGCTCGCCAATTTGGTCAAGTGGCTGATCCACTGACTTTGGTCACAGCAGATGAAATTGGGGATGGTAACCTCAATCTGGTGTTTAAAATCCGTGATGCCGCGGGCGTCAGTCGGGTGATTGTCAAGCAGGCATTGCCCTATGTGCGCTGTGTCGGTGAGTCCTGGCCCCTAACCTTGGATCGCGCCCGCATTGAAGCCGAAACCCTGCTGACACACCGCCAATTTTGCCCACAACACACGGTTAATGTGCTGCATCACGATGCGGAACTGGCGGTCATGGTGCAGGAAGATCTATCCGACCACGAAATCTGGCGTAGTGAACTGATTCAGGGAAAATATTACCCGCAGGCGGCTTCGCAACTGGGCGAGTATCTGGCGCAAACCCTCTTCCATACCTCAGATTTTTATCAGTCGGCGCAAGCCAAAAAGGCGGCAGTGAGCCGCTATACCAACCCTGAGCTATGCCAAATCACCGAAGATCTCTTCTTTACCGATCCCTATATAGACCATGAGCGCAATAATTTCGACCCCGCACTTTTACCTGAGGTGCTGGCGCTGCGGCAGGATAGTGCGCTTAAATTGGCGGTGGCGTCGCTCAAACATCGTTTCCTTAGCAAGGCTGAGGCGTTGCTGCATGGTGATATTCACAGCGGTTCCATTTTCGTTGCTGATGGCCGCCTAAAAACCATTGATGCTGAATTTGGTTTCTATGGCCCTATCGGGTTTGATATCGGCACTGCGCTGGGGAATTTACTGCTCAATTACTGCGGATTACCCGGATTAGCAGGCCCGCGGGATGCGGCGGCGGGGCGTGAGCAGCGCCTGAAGGATATCCATTTGATTTGGCAAACCTTCGCTCACCGTTTTGTGGCGTTAAGTGAGGAGAAAACCCAGGACTCAGCACTGGCGATACAAGGGTATGCACAGCAGTTTCTACAGCAGGTATGGCAAGATGCGGTGGGGTATTGCGGCAGTGAATTAATCAGGCGCACCATCGGTTTGGCCCATGTGGCAGATCTGGATAGCATTGCTGATGATGAGATGCGCAGAGCATGCCAACGCCATGCGCTGAGTCTGGGATCTACCTTGATATTGGCTGCACCACACATTGGTAGCATTGATGATTTTATTGCTCGCATTAGGCAGAATGGATAATTAAAATATTTTCCTGAGTAATATTTCAGCATCTTCATTATAATATAAATACCCTGCATAATAATGCGGGGTTTTATATTGCGACTGCTTAAATTAAAGCTAATATAGCCTCCTCCTTATTTATAAAAACAATAATTTTGTTTTTTAATATTATTTCCCCCTATTTATTTTTTTTAATAACTTATTTGCATATCAAGTTCACTAGGCAAATTATAGACATGGCCTAACATCTATTTTATATCTTAGTTTTTTCAATGTGTTATATGATTAATCAGTTAATAATATATAAAAATATTTTTCATTTTTCATTTAAAATTAGAACTTATTATTTTTCCATATTAATAGTTGTATATTTAACTCAAATAAATATTTGTGATAAATAAGCCTAGCCAATTAGTCTTAAGTAGCAAGGTAAAAGTCATGTTTTTGTAATAATTCATCATGATTAAATTGACTTTATTTCTATGGCTTAAATATGTTGCTTAATGTGTTTGCTAATTAAAAAATAATTAATACTTTGGGCCAGTGCTAAATAATTGTGAGTAGTATTATTTTATCTGGTGCTATTCTTATTTTAAATGGGCTTATTTTATGCGATATTTTCACTTTACAGAGAGATCATTAAGTCAGGTAAAGCTCAACCTCAATACTATTTTGTTTATTGTTGTTTTTTTTTGCTTCTCAATTTTTATTATCTCACCACTAGTTGCCGCACCTAAAATAATCAACGTACCGAATTCGGGGGCAATCGGAAATGAAATTAGACAAACGACAGTCGAACCGCAAGTTGCACCACATGAAGCGGAAATACAGTTACCGCCATTAACGCCACCCCTTCCATTAGATAGCCCTATTGCGTCAGGTCAGTTCATGCTGCGCGAGATTAGGTTTGAGGGCGAAATACGGTTAATGAACTCTAGCCTTAAGGATCTACAGGCTATCGTCAGCCCCTGGTTAGGCCGACTATTAAGTTTTTCTGATTTGCAGAATATGACATTGGCAATAACGCGTTTTTATCGCCAAAAAGGGTGGGTAGCGGCCCAGGCAATATTGCCGCCACAAACTGTTCGTGATGGAACCATTTTAGTCCGCATTATTTCAGGCAGATTAGATAACCCAGAGGTAAATAATCAGAGTCGATTGAATACGCAATTTGCAACAGCTGTGATTAAAAGTAATAGTTGTAGTCAAGAGATGGGACTCTTCGGTGAAAAAGATTGTGCTGCATCTCCGGCAGAATTATCCCGCCTGGAGCGTACCGCGCTTATTTTAAATGAGATACCTGGGGTTGATGCTTCTCTCTCATTAAAACCAGGAACTCAGTCGGGAACCACACGAATTTATGCCGATATTATGCCAGGCCAATTAGCAAATGGATATTTTGGTATTGATAATCAGGGCAATGATTATTCTGGTCACAATCGGTTATTAGCGGGAGGTGCACTCAATAATCTGATTGGCTGGGGTGACCAACTACGGACTGACTTGATTTTATCCAGCTCCGCTGATGTTTTTAATGGTTTGTTGGATTATAACTTTCCTATTAATACTTATGGAACCCGTGCAGCACTAAATTATAGCTATCTGGATTATACGTTGAAGGGGCCTTTTGAGATATTGGATGCCCGTGGACACTCTAATACCTGGGGTATTAACTTGCTCCATCCGTGGATACGAACATCTGCTGCCCGTATTAATGCGAATGCCGGTTATTATCAGGCCAGAATGCGTGATTCACTTATTCTTATTCCGGAGCAAAAACGTAATATTAATGCAAGTGCGTTTGATATTAATGGCTCATTTAGCGCGTTACCCCAGGGAGTGAGTGATTTCTATTTACTCGGCACGGCAGGGCATCTCTCGCTGGATGATGAATTTAGCCAAAGTATAAATTCTCTTACCGGAATTAGCGGTACTTTTGCCCGCTTTAATTATCGTGTTGGTCATGATCAAGGTTTTGGCGCTTATTTTTCATTCTTCAACCAATTTACCGGACAAATGGCCAGTAAGAATCTTGATAGTTCCCAAAAGCTATTACTGGGAGGGCCACTGGCTGTTCGTGCCTATGGTATTGGTGAGGGGGCCGTGGATAAAGGGACGCTTTTTACGACTGAATTACGCGTGCGCTGGCAGCCCCCGCTTCCTTTATGGGCAGGGACCGATAATCAAGTCACATTTGCGGCATTTTTTGATCAAGGGTGGGGCTCTTATTATCGCCAGCCTATCGAGGGTATTCCTAAAAATAACATCAATCTATCTGGTTTTGGTTCCTATATTACTCTTGCCCGCCCGGCAGATTACTCCTTAAACCTAACCTGGGCACAGCGAACGGGTCAGGCTGCAACGAGTCCTCCGGATAATCACCAATTCTGGCTTAGCGCTTACAAGATGTTTTAGCGCTTATCGGCATTTTTGTCAGATTTAATGGACGTGAATAATGAACAGTAAATTATACAAACTTGTTTTTTGTCATCGGTTGGGATGTCTGGTTGCTGTCGGGGAATTTAGCCGCGCCTATGGCAAATCATTTTCGTCTACAGGCGGGCGATCAATTAAAAATATGGGTGCCAGATCCGGAATATTAAGTTGCCTGCCGATCATGACTGGATTAGCACTCGGGACATTGCCTTTATGGGTGCTAGCTCATCCCTCATTACCGGTTAACGGACAAATTGTTCTCGGTCAGGGTGGAATAGAGGTGAATAACGCCACTCTTACCGTAGTCCAGCAAAGCGATAAATTGGCGATCAACTGGGGCAGTTTTGATATTGCAGCAGGGAGTAGTGTTATTTATAACCAGCCGGGACAGCAGAGCATTGCACTAAATCGAGTGCTAGGGCGTGATGCATCACAAATATATGGCAACTTAAAAGCAAATGGTCAGGTCTTTTTACTTAATCCAAATGGCATTCTATTTGGTAAAGGTGCACAAGTTGATGTTGGTGGGTTAGTCGCCAGTACTAAATCGATGTCTAATCAAGATTTTATTAATGGATGTTATACGCTGACCAGCCGAAGAGATGAAGGTCAGGTGATTAATCAGGCCAATTTACACACTACCGAGGGAGGCTATATCGCACTGGTGGGACAGCGCGTTGATAATCACTCTTCAGCTGTTATTAATACCCCGCAGGGGAGAGTGGTATTAGCCAGTGGCAGTCGCGTTACGCTTAATCTGGATCGCGGGAACTTGCTTGGTGTGCAAATTCAGGGTGAGCAGGTTAGCACTTTGCTACGCAACGGCGGGCTGATTCAAGCTGATGGTGGGGTTATTCAACTGACCGCCCGTGGCAGAGAGATGGTAATGGATAACGTAATTGACCATACCGGTATTCTACAGGCTCGCGGCTTGTCTGAAAAAAATGGCACCATTTATCTTGATGGTGGCAGTGAGGGGGTGGTGAAGCAGCAGGGGCTGATGGATGTCAGTAGCTCGCAGGGTCGTGGCGGGAGTGTTATTTTGCAAGGTGAAAACATTCACCTGGTTGCCGGTAGCAAGATTGCTGCCCATGGCACTGAGGGGGGTGGGAAAGTGTTGGTTGGCGGGGATTGGCAGGGAAAAAATGATCGGATAAAAAAGGCCCGTTCAGTCGTCATGGATAAAGGTGCGAGCATAGATGTTGCTGCCACCATTAAGGGGCCTGGCGGCACTACCGTGTTATGGTCAGAATATTACAGCGGTTTTTATGGCGATATTAATGCTCGCGGTGGGTCACAATCAGGTGATGGTGGTCGGGTCGAAACCTCCAGCCGACGTAATTTACAAGCCTTTGGTCAGGTTGACGCCAGCGCTATTAATGGCAGTCGGGGCAGTTGGTTACTCGATCCGGCGGAGGTGACCATTGTCGGCAATGGCACTGAAAGTGGTTCATCAATGCAGGTGGGGGATATTCCTGCCGGATATGTCACTAATACACAGATTTTCGTCCCGACCACTAATGTTGCCCAGATATTAAATACCAGTATCAATTCTCAGCTTAATACTGGCACCAATGTAACTATTACTACCAGTAATAGCAGTTTACTGAGTTGTCGCTGGTGCAATATTACGTTAAGTGCTGATATTAATAAAACCGCTGGTACCGATAGCACATTGACACTGTATGCTGATGGTAATATTGAAGTTGATAATAATATCACTTCAAATATGGGGAGGTTAAATCTCAACTTATTGTCAGGTAATTCAACAGTAGACTCGATTATCACCTTAAATAATAGCCATGTCTTATTGAATGGCGGAGACTTGTTGGCAAAACATGCTGATAAAAATCACATGGCGCGTATCTCTATTTTGGGGGGGCGATATGAGGTCGGTAACCTAACCCTTGAGGGGAATACTGGGGTGGCATCTCAGGTTGGTGTCAATATCAGTAATGGTGCTACTATTTTTGCAGCAGGGAAAATAGATGTTACCGGTGAAAGTAGTAATGCTAATGGCCAAGGGTGGCGGGGCATTGATATCTCTGGCGGTTCAACCCTGACGGCCGCCGATAATATGGAGTTTGATTTTAAGTCTAATTCTAAAACTTCGTGGATGGGAACACTCTCTAATGCAACTATTACTAGTGATAAAGATATTATATTCCAAGTGAATGGTCGTGCAATAGGTGGTGTGGATATCATTACTTCAAATATTTCCTCCAAGTCTGGCACTATTTTATTTGATATAACGGGTGATATTATTACTACTGGCTTGGATGGACTTAGGCTCGATGGTTCACAAGTTAGTGGGAAAGGCATTAAATTTGAAGCCAATATCACAGGCGCTGATGGGTTTTTACTCAAAAATAGCAATATCACTGCAACCTCCGGTGATATCAGTGCGAATGTTACCACTAACAATAAAGGGGTCTTTATATTAGGCGACAGTAATATCAATGCCAGTGGCAATATCAATCTGACAGCAAAAACCAGTAATTCTATGTTTACGGGGGCAGATGCAATAAAAATAAGGGGTAACTCCAGTAGTGAGTATGTCAATATTACTGCCGGTGGTCATATATCAATGGTGGCGGTTAATACAGGAAAAGAGATCGGCAATACAATTGCTGCAGATTATGCCAATATCCAGGCTCAGGGAGGAGACTTTAATTTAAGCATCAGTGGTGTAAAAGGCAGTCCTATCACTAATGTCAGTATCAGTGCCAACAATATTTCACTTAGCGGCAACATCAGTGATAATAATGCGCTAGTGATGACCAATACATTTCTTACTGCTAAAGGTGATATTAAGAGTGATTTGAGCGCTCCTGCCAATAAAGCATTGTATTTTAAAGGTAATGGCGGAATTGAGGCTGGTCAGAATATATTATTAGTAGCCAAAAGCGCTAAAGCCTCTGTGGAGGCAATAACAATCAATGGAACGCCATCTAATCGAATGAATATCACTGCTGGAAAAGATATATCAATAATCGCCAGTGATTATGGAAACTCGTCAGGGGGCGGGATTGGTATTGCGTATGTTAATGTTGAAACGAAAGGTGGAAACTTTACCGCCGAGAATAGTGGGTCAAAAAGTATAGGGTTAGCCAACACAAATATTACTGCAGATGCAGTTGGCTTCACCTCTGCCACTAACGGCAATGACGGGCTTTTAATTCGCGATGCTAATATTACTGCGGCAGTAGGTGATGTTAATATTAATGCGACCTCAAGTCATCAAGGGATCGTTATTAATCCGAACTCAACGTTAAATGCCAAAAAAGATATTGTATTGAATGGGACATCAGTTAGCTCAAGTGATGGGGTTATTATCGAGGGGGCCTCTGATGTTTCGCGTAATAACCTTATTGCACAGGGGAATGTTACTGTTATAGGACGGAATAGTAACACAGGAAGTACTCAAGGAACGGCGGTGTATTTAGAAAATATCAGTCTGACATCAATAGATAATAATATTAATATTAATGGTGCCTCTTCGGGGGGCGGGCATACCTATTTGTCTAACTTTTATTTAAATGCTGCGAAGGGTAATGCCAGCGTTTATGCAAAAACAGAGTCCGCTTTATTATCTTCAACAGGTTCAGCATTAAGTATTGGTGGTAATAGCCACATAATTGCCAGCAATGGCTCATTGACCGGCAAAGCACTTAATACCACCCAGGGTGCAGGTGTTATGTTTAGAGCAAATAGCAGCTTGTCTATTGGAGGGAATGTTGCTTTTAAAGGTGAGACTGATGGTACTGGATCAACGCGCAATGGCATTGCTTTTCATGGTACCAATACCCTTAATATTGCTAAAAGCAGTCAGTTATCATTAGTCGGTGAAAATAAAGGTGCACAAAGTACCGCAGGCGGAAATGGTATATCCTATTCAACCCCCAATGGATTAACTATTAATAATAATGGTTCTTTAATAATGGAGGGGCGCTCAACCAGTGGCACGGGCGTTAGCTTCCCAACCAGTAATAATACACTGATATTAAATGGTGATGGTGATACGTTAATTCAAGGCCGCACTACTTTTGGCAGTGGGGTCTCTCTTTCCGGGGTGGTAAATAATAGTACAGGCCCCGTGACTATTGAAGGAACCAGTATCGACGGTACTGGAGTTCACTTTTTTAGCGCAGAACATCAAATTAACCGTATTAATGTGACTGGGAGTTCAACCGAGGCTGTAGGTCTGCACATCAGCGGCAATGCAACAATTATAGATACGGCACTAACAGGAAAGTCAATTAATGGCAGTGGCGTGAAAATTGATTCACTGCCGGGGTCCAGTATTGCCACCAATACTGTCTTGAATAATGCCGCACTCAATGGCAGTAGTACCAACAGTAATGGGGTAGAGATAGCCAGTGATATACATGGTGTAAACCACAGTATAATTAATGGAACTGTTGATGGTTCAGGTTATGGCATTGATATTGCTGAGAATTTAAACGTCACGGGCACCAGTGAGGCAGATTTATTGATGTTGCAAGGCGTGGCGACAACAGGAACCGGCACTGGGATAAAACTTTATGGTAATAATGACTTAAGTAATACCAGCTTAAATGGCTCGGCGGTTGATGGTATCGCCCTGGATATCGTAGGTCCATTTACTCATAGTGGAAGTGCGGAGTTAAAGGGCACGGCTTCCGGGGCTGGTATCGGTGTACTGGTTAATGCTCCACTTAGCGACAGTGTTATTAACGGCACTTCCGCCAGCGGCGTTGGTGTACAACTTAATGGTTCGCTTGACAATAGCCGTATCAATGGTCTCTCAGCCAGTGGGACTGGGGTGAAAATCACTGATAACACTCTACTTAACAACACGGCGCTAATAGGCAATAGCACGGATGGCAAGGGGGTAGAGGTTACTGCCAATTTAACTGGCAGCAATGGCAGCGCGGTGCAGGGGAGTGTGGTCAATGGCACGGGGGTGCACATTGATATTGATGTCACTCTCACCGGTGGCGGGGCGGATGATCTGCTGGCGGTGACCGGCAATGCCACCGGCAGCTATGGCAGTGGGGTGCAGCTGGATGGCAATAACACACTGGATAACACCTCGCTGGCGGGCAGTGCCACCAATGGCATTGGCGTGGATATTGATGGCCCGCTGACCAACCAAGGCAACACCACGGTTGATGGCAACTCTTCCAACGGCGATGGGGTGGAACTGCACGGCGCTCTCACTGGCGGCACGGTCAATGGCACTTCCGACGGTGGCCGTGGCATCAAAATCGATGGCGACACCGCACTGGATAACGCCACCCTCAACGGCAGCAGCGCCGATGGTAGCGGGGTGGCGATTACCGCCAATCTCACCGGTAGCAATGGCAGTGCGGTGCTGGGGGAGACCAGCGACGGAATTGGGGTGTATGTGGCCAGGGATGTGGCAGTCACGGGCGGCGATGAGGATGACCCGCTGGCGGTGATCGGCAATGCCATGGGTAATAACAGCAGTGGGGTGCAGCTGGATGGCAATAACTACCTCGATAACACCTCGCTGGCGGGCAGTGCCACCAATGGCATTGGCGTGGATATTGATGGCCCGCTCACCAACCAAGGCAACACCACGGTTGATGGTAACTCTTCCAACGGCGATGGGGTGGAACTGCACGGCGCTCTCACTGGCGGCACGGTCAACGGCACTTCCGACAGTGGCCGCGGCATCAAAATAGATGGCGACACCGCACTGGATAACGCCACCCTCAGCGGTAGCAGCACCAGTGGCAGCGGGGTGGCGATTACCGCCAATCTCACCGGTAGCAATGGTAGTGCGGTGCAGGGGGAGACCACTGACGGCACGGGGGTGGATATTGGTAATAATGCGGTTCTCACCGGTGGCGGGGCGGATGACTTGCTGGCAATTAGCGGCAACGCCACCGGCAGCAACGGCAGCGGGGTGAAGTTGGATGGCAATAACACGCTGGATAACACCTCGCTGGCGGGCAGTGCCATTGATGGGCATGGTGTAGAAATCACTAACCCATTAGTGAATAAAGGTAATACGACCATTGAGGGGTATGCGTCTAATAATGGTCATGGGGTACATATTAATGGCCCGATCAGTGGTGGCGTGATCAATGGCACCTCAGGGAGTAATCACGGTATTTTCCTCAATGAGTTTGCGCTGATAGATGACATTGCTCTTGGTGGGAACACCAACTCAGACAAATCATCGGTACAGATTACGTCACCGGAGCTTATCGGAGAGAATGTGACAATTAATGGTAAAGCGGTCGATAAAAACAGTATTGGCAGCAGAGCCTTATCTGCGCCTATCACTGACGGCGGCAGTGAGAGTAACCGCAGCAGTATCGAGAAAATAGCATCTCAGGACAGTGTGCTATCTGGCCCGCTACTGATTAGGCGGCAACAGATCCTCAGCTCTCTCGAGGAGCAACCACTCCCTCCCCCGGTAGTTACCGAATCTGAACAAAATATTGCCGAAAATATCACTATCGCGGTCTGTATTCCCAGCCATGTTTCTACTGGGCAGCAGCCTTGTGACGAGCATGTATTGGGCCGCAGGAAACCAATCGCCTCAACCAAAGGGCCAAAATAGCAATATGCCATTAAAGCCGATGATTTTGATGGGCCACTCATTAGTTTCATATGGGCGGAAAGATCAAATTGCCAGGGAGAGTTGTCAATGGTGGAGAAAACAGTTGCGGTTGATGAGCCAACGTTATTCTCATTGTCCTATTTTGAGTTTTTAGTTTGTACCCGACGCTATGAAGATGCGGGGCGACGACTGATTCTAATGCTGGAACAATTAGATAGCCACTATGGCCGTTGGGATGTTTTTTCCCTGAATAAACAGTCGTTAGCGCAGCAGGAGCATTATTGTAGTCGTTTGGCGGCAGCCATTGGAACGCTATTTTCTGATCCCGGATTTGTGCTATCAGAAAAGGGCTTCTTGCAGCTCATTAATTTTCACCGCTGGATTGCATTGATTTTTGCTGCCTCGCCGTTTGGTCACGCGGATCATGTCATTACCAATCTTAATCAGGCGGGGGAGGGGTGTGCGCATCCTCTGCGGTTCGAGCAGAATAATTTTCTGAAATTTTGTCTGATGTATCTGCCTGAGTCGGGTGTGCCTCTTCAGCCGGATATATTGTGGCAATTCAATCCGCAGGCTGCGGCGGCGTTGTTTCTGGCGCTATTATCCCCCCGGATTTTACCCAGTGCGCAAGGGCACGCAAAACGTGAGTTTTTACTGGGTTGGTTACCTGAAAAACTCTTAACGCTGGAGAGTCTTGAACACTTACCTGAACGTATTCTGCACGATGTTTATATGCATTGCAGCTATGCGGATAGGGCAGAAAAACACCGCATAAAACGCAGCATCAATTTTCATTTACGTCACGCGCTGCTTCACCATGGTCTATCGGATAGTGATTTAACGCCACCCTCACGGGACAAACCATTGATGCTGGTTATTTTAGAATGGTTTAACAGTGGTCATTCTATCTATCGTACCCACTCCAGCACCTTACGTGCTGCCCGCACGCAGTTCTCTACCCATGGTGTCACCATCGTTGAGGCCACGGATGCTATCACCCAGCAGGTTTTTGATGATTTCACCGAGGTTAGCCGGGTAGGGGCAGTGGAGGCGATTGCTGCATTAGCAAAACAGTTGCAGCCGGATGTTATCTACTTCCCCAGTGTCGGGATGTTCCCGCTCACTGTCGCGTTGACCAATTTACGGCTAGCCCCCTTACAGGTGATGGCGTTGGGCCACCCTGCGACGACCCATTCTGACTATATTGATGCGGTCCTAGTGGAGGAGGATTATTTGGGTGATGTGGCCTGTTTCTCCGAAAAAGTGGTCCCGCTGCCCAAAGATTGTCTGCCCTATGTGCCGCCGGCCAATATCAGTCAACCTGAACCTATTCAGCATTTCACAGAGCGTCCAGCGGTACATATTGCTGTTTGTGCCTCCGCTATGAAAATTAACCCTCGCTTTTTAGCCACTTGTGCAGAGATAGCCCAGCGAGCCTCAATACCGGTGGTGTTTCATTTTCTGGTGGGTTTCTGTTGGGGTATCAGCCATCGCGTGATGGAGCAGGCCGTTAATCACATCCTCCCGCAAGCCAGAGTTTATGAGCATTTGGCGTATCTGGACTATTTGCAGGTGATTAATCAGTGCGACCTATTTATCAACCCATTCCCCTTCGGCAATACCAATGGCATCGTCGATACTGTGCGGCAGGGGCTACCGGGCGTTTGTTTAAGTGGGGCTGAAGTTCATGAGCATATAGATGAGGGGCTATTCCGCCGTTTGGGATTGGCTGAAGCACTGATCACTCATCATGTGGCCGACTATATCGCGGTTGCCGTGCGGCTGATTACTGATAGCCAGTGGCGTCATAGCTTGCGCCGCCAACTGTTACAGATTCAGCCCGATAATGTGCTGTTTACCGGTAAACCTGAGCAGTTTGGGTTGATCGTCCGTGGTTTACTTGATGAGCGCCGTAGCAAGGAGAGGGCGATCAAAAAAGCCCCCAGTGATAAGTTGGGGGCTTGAGTAGACACAGAGATCAATTAAGGTAAATCTATTACGCCGCTTCAGTGTGCCGTGGTTTCGCTAGCTGCTTTACCGCGGGTTTGGCCGCCAACTCATCGGCTTCAAATTCGTCGACATTAATTGAGCGCAGACGGCTATCTTCCGCCTTGGTCAGAATAGCCGCCTCCTCAGCACTGATTTTCCCTTCCGCCAGTGCCTGTTTCGCCAGCACATCCAGGCGAGTAAATGGCAGGCTCCTGCCCGCATCTTTACTCAGGCGCTTATGAATAGGCTCTGCGGCAATCACATCCTGCAATGCGGCTTCCAGCAGACCGACCGGATTAAACTCGCTCGGCGTCAGGTATTGACCACGACCAATACGGCTACGGGTGGCTGATGGCACTTGCAGCAATTGCGCAATCTGGTGATCCAGTTTGTCGGATGGCGCCTGATGCACGCGGCCCAATGGGAAGACCACCAACCGCATTAACCCAGCAATCACCCCATTTGGGAAGTTGCGCAGCAAATCGTCCAGCGCTTGCTCCGCTTGATTCAGCGCATCCTGAACCCCCCAATGCACCAGCGGCAAATCCTCTTTCTGGCGGCCTTCATCTTCATAGCGTTTCAGTGTGGCCGATGCCAGATAGAGTTGGCTGAGAATATCCCCCAAACGGGCAGAAATACGCTCGCGACGTTTCAGGCTGCCACCCAACACGCCCATCGAGACATCAGACAGCAGTGCCAGGTTGGCGCTCAGGCGGTTCATTTGTTGGTAATAGCGACGAGTGCTGTCTTTCACCGGGGCGGCGCTGGTACGGCCATTGGTCAGGCCGAGCCAGAAACTGCGCACCTTAGCACTGCCGACATGACCCAAATGGCCAAACAGAGCTTTATCGAAAGCGGCGACATCGTTGGATTGCGCCGCCGCCATCTCATCAAGCACAAATGGATGGCAACGAATCGCCCCCTGACCGAAGATAATCATGCTGCGAGTCAGGATATTCGCCCCCTCAACGGTGATACCGATAGGGGCACCCTGATAACTGCGCGCGATAAAGTTGGTCGGCCCCAGACAGATGCCTTTACCGCCGGCGATATCCATCGCATCCATCACGGCGCGTTGACCACGGTGGGTACAGTGATACTTAACAATGGCTGATAACACCGCCGGTTTCTCACCCAGCATGATGCCGCTGGTGACCAGTGTCGCTGCGGCGTCCATCACATAGGCGTTACCCGCAATACGCGCCAATGGCTCTTCAATTCCCTCCATTTTACCGATGGAAATTTTGAACTGGCGGCGAATATAGGCGTAAGCACCAATGCCCATGGCCACACTTTTCAAGCTGCCGGTGGCGTTGGACGGTAGAGTAATGCCGCGCCCGACCGACAGACACTCCACCAGCATCCGCCAGCCTTGCCCGGCCATTTTTGGCCCGCCGATAATGTAATCAATCGGCACAAAGATATCGTTACCGCGCGTCGGGCCATTTTGGAACGGCACGTTCAGCGGGAAGTGACGGTGACCAATCTCTACCCCGGGGGTATTGGTTGGGATCAGAGCACAGGTAATCCCCAAATCAACGGTTTCGCCCAACAGATGTTCCGGGTCAGATAATTTAAATGCCAAACCGAGCACCGTGGCGATAGGCGCGAGGGTGATATAGCGTTTGTTCCAGGTCAGGCGCATACCCAGCACCTGTTTACCTTGCCATTCACCCATGCAGACGGTGCCAGTATCAGGGATGGCTCCGGCATCAGAACCGGCTTCCGGACTGGTCAGGGCGAAACAAGGGATCTCGTCGCCTCGGGCCAAACCGGGCAGATAGTGGTTTTTTTGCTCTTCAGTACCATAATGTTGCAGTAATTCTCCGGGGCCGAGAGAGTTAGGCACCCCTACGGTGATAGCCAGGATGCCTGATACGCCAGAGAGCTTTTGCAGCACACGGGCCTGAGCATAGGCTGAGAACTCAAGCCCGCCATACTCTTTCTTAATGATCATCGCAAAGAAGCGATTCTCTTTCAGATAGGCCCACAGTTCTGGCGGCAAGTCAGCCAGTTCATGGGTAATCTGGAAATCGTTCGCCAGACGACAGGCCTCTTCAACTGGCCCATCGATAAAAGCTTGCTCTTCTGCGGTTAACTGCGGTTTTGGGTAGTTATGCAGTTTTTTCCAGTCGGGCTGACCTTGGAACAGATCGCCTTCCCACCAAGTCGTACCGGCATCTATCGCCTCTTTTTCGGTACGTGACATGGCTGGCATGACTTTACGAAACATGCGCAACGCAGGGGCAGAAAACAGCGACTGGCGCAGTGGCGTGAGTAGCAGGGGCAGTAAAACAATCACCAGTGGCAATAATGCCCAGTATGACCATAACTGCGACGCACCCATTGCGGCAGTGTAAACCACCAGAATCAAACTACTGAGATAGAGGTTCACCCGGTGATAGAACAGCACACCAATAAGAACCAGCAAGGCAACAACGCTAAGAACCATCATGATAAAGCTCCTGAGATGTAGGAGGTCTGACCTGTTGAGTGATACATTTGTTTTAGTTCATCTCATTATTTTTATCAATACCATTACATGTTATTTACAACTTACCTCACAAATTGTTCGCAATCCTTGCGAAAACTCTTACGCCTAATTCATTACAGTGCTTCTCGCTGTTTATGCAATCCGGTACACTGATGCAGGAAGATATTGATGCCATAGGACTATAAAGAGGCTCCCATGTACCACGATTTAATCCGCAGTGAATTGAACGAAGCAGCAGATACGCTGGCAAATTTTCTGAAAGATGATGCGAATATTGATGCCATTCAGCGCGCAGCCGTCCTATTGGCTGACTCTTTTAAGGCGGGTGGCAAAGTGTTGTCATGCGGTAATGGTGGCTCCCATTGTGATGCCATGCATTTTGCCGAAGAGTTGACCGGTCGCTATCGCGAAAATCGCCCTGGTTATCCGGCGATTGCAATTTCAGATGTCAGCCATCTCTCTTGCGTCAGCAATGATTTTGGCTATGACTATGTTTTTTCTCGCTATGTTGAAGCCGTAGGCCGCGAAGGGGATGTTTTGCTGGGCATTTCCACGTCAGGTAATTCAGGTAATATCATTAAAGCGATTGAGGCTGCTCGAGCCAAAGGCATGAAGGTCATCACCCTGACAGGCAAAGATGGCGGTAAAATGGCCGGTACTGCGGATATTGAAATTCGTGTTCCCCATTTCGGTTATGCCGATCGTATTCAGGAAATTCATATCAAAGCGATTCATATCTTGATTCAGTTAATTGAAAAAGAGATGGTAACAGCCTGATATGTCGAGGTGATCAACGGCGAGGCTAATGGCATTGTTCACCTCAAATATTTATCAAAGATATCGCGGTTGGGTGAGTCCAAAGCGCAGCTAACACCGCTGCAACACCAAGAATGAAGGGTATACGCGGGAGGTTGGTTATGTGCGAATTGCTCGGGATGAGCGCAAATGTTCCCACGGATATTTGCTTTAGCTTTACCGGCCTGGTGCAACGGGGCGGAGGGACTGGCCCACATAAAGATGGTTGGGGCATCACCTTCTATGAAGGTAATGGCTGCCGCACGTTTAAAGATCCCAAACCTAGCTTTAATTCACCGATTGCCCGCCTGGTACAAGATTATCCGATCAAATCCTGCGCAGTGGTTTCGCATATTCGTCAGGCAAATCGTGGTGAAGTGGCGTTAGAAAATACCCACCCATTTACCCGCGAAATGTGGGGGCGGAACTGGACTTACGCCCACAATGGTCAGCTCAAAGGGTATCGTCAGTTAGATACTGGCACTTTTCGGCCCATTGGCCAGACTGATAGCGAATACGCTTTCTGCTGGTTGCTGAATCAATTGGCGAAACGCTACCCTCGCACCCCCAGCAATTGGCCTGCGGTATTCCGCTATATCGCCACGTTATGTGAGCAATTACGCGCCAAAGGGGTGTTTAATATGTTGCTCTCGGATGGGCGTTTTGTGATGGCGTTCTGTTCGACGAATTTATACTGGATAACCCGCCGTGCGCCTTTCGGTAAAGCAACGTTGCTGGATCAAGATGTGGAGATCGATTTTCAGCAGCAGACCACACCTAACGATGTGGTCACGGTGATCGCCACTCAACCACTGACCGTCAATGAAACCTGGCACAAAATTGCACCAGGTGAGTTTTCATTGTTCTGTTTTGGTGAGCAAATTTGATTTGGTCAGGGCGTACTGCGATGCAGGAGCGCTGGAGATCGGTGGGCGGCTCAGTACATACTGCCCGTTGATCACGGAAACCGCAGGCGGCATCCGGTTCTTGGCAAAGTAGGCATATCCCGGCTGTAATTGACGCCAGAAATTGTAATCCGAAGAGTTACGATGGCGCTGCATGTTTTGCTCAGTCATGCGGAACGGGTAAATACTGATATCGACCTTTTCCTGACCAAAGATAAATGCTGTTTGCACGTAGTTAAATATCTCGTCCATATAGGCATCGGTCATTGCATAACAGCCGATTGATTTGCAAGCGCCATGGATCATCAGATATTTCCCTGAATAGCCCTGTGACTTGTCATAATCATTTGGGAAGCCAATATTGATTGCCCGATAAAATTTACTGTCGGGTTTTAAATGGCGCATATCAATACTGTAAAACCCTTCCGGACTTTTGAAATCACCCTCACGGCGTTTCGGGCCAAGCCCCCCTGAGAATTCACAGATACGATAGCTTTGTACCAGCCGATACTCGCCTTGTAATCGGGCATATAATTCCAGAGTACGTTCTTCTTTGAAGATCTGAATATAGACCGATGACCCGAGTAATTGCTGTTTTAGCTCTTTGGACACTGCCACCGGCTCACTGGCTGAGCTGGTGAAGGATACCGCAGGCAAACAAATTATTACCGCAAACATTATCGTCGCAAACAACGGCGCGATTTTGCTCATTTATTATTCCTACTTATATTATGTAAATTATGCCACTGCATCTTTTGATTTATAGGCGCAGATTATCAGTCGGAGCTTTTTTAGCAATATATGTTTTGTATAAAATAAGTACCAATTCGGTAAAGTTGAGTTGATGAAACGATTTTACCGAGTGTATTGAGAATTTAACTGGAAATTATTTGTGTTTGCTTGACTCAGGTCACTGCATTTGTCAGACAGTGCCAGTTGTAAATGCTAAAATCGACCACTGCTAATTCCGCTCGCCGAATGGCTATTTCATCAGTGACATTCACGTGAGAGGATATAGCGCTTATTTTCAGAGATTCTTTCAGTAAGCATTCATGTTTGTCCAATTGACTCGGCATTAAGCCGCCGTTTAAATGAGTCGTGAAAGTATCTTCCCTTTTTGTGGCTGTACACTCTGGGTTCAAGTACAGCATTTGATATCACTAATAAAGTTGTCCAACCTTATGATTAAAATAAAGAAAGGACTCGACCTCCCCATCGCTGGTGCACCTTTGCAGGTGATAGAAGATGGCCCTGCTATTCGTCATGTCGCGCTGCTCGGTGAGGAGTATGTGGGCATGCGCCCCTCAATGTTGGTGCAAGAAGGCGATTGGGTTAAGAAAGGTCAGGTTCTGTTTGAAGACAAAAAAAATCCGGGTGTGATGTATACCGCACCGGCCAGCGGCAAGGTCAGCGCCATCAACCGGGGTGAGCGTCGTGTACTGCAATCTGTGGTGATTGAAGTTGAAGGGGATGAGCAAATTCCTTTCGAGCCTTACGCTGAGGCCTCCCTCAATCAATTGAGTAATGAACAAGTACAAAACTCTTTGCTGGCTTCTGGTTTATGGACAGCATTGCGAACTCGTCCTTTCAGCAAAACACCCGTGCCTGGCAGTCGCCCACGGGCTATCTTCGTCAGTGCGATGGATACCCAGCCGCTAGCGGCCGATCCGCAGGTGATTATCGCCACTGAACCTGACGCTTTTAAGCATGGCTTAACCGTGCTTACGCGCTTAACTGAAGGTAAAGTGCATGTTTGTCATGCGCCGGGGCCGGTGATTACCACTCATCCGAACGCCCAGGTCACTTATAATGAGTTCTCCGGCCCGCATCCCGCAGGTCTGGTTGGCACACACATTCACTTCCTTGAACCCGTCAGCGCGCGCAAAACAGTTTGGCATGTGGGTTATCAGGATGTCATTGCTATCGGTAAACTGTTTACCCGTGGAGAGTTGTGCAGTGACCGCATCGTCGCATTAGCTGGCCCGCAAGTGAATCAACCTGTTTTACTGCGCACCTGTTTGGGGGCCAGTTTATCTGAATTGACAGCCGATAGGCTGAAAGAGGATGACAACCGCATTATTTCTGGCTCAGTCCTCAGTGGTACTGCTTTCTCCGCCACCCATGGCTATCTCGGGCGTTTCCATCAGCAAGTGTCGGTTATCCGCGAAGGGCGAGAAAAAGAGCTATTCGGTTGGGTGATGCCAGGTCGCGATAAATACTCTATTACTCGCACGACACTGGGCCATTTCTTCAAACACAAATTGTTTGCCTTCTCCACCAATATGCAGGGCGGAGAGCGCGCCATGGTGCCAATTGGTAACTATGAGCGGGTAATGCCACTGGATATTTTGGCGACCCATCTGCTGCGTGACCTGCTATCTGGTGATACCGATAGCGCACAGGCGCTAGGTTGTCTGGAACTGGATGAAGAAGATCTGGCCTTATGCACATTTGTCTGCCCCGGGAAGTACGAATACGGTCCGGTACTGCGCGACATACTGACCAAGATTGAGCAGGAAGGATAACCTATGGGCCTGAAAAGTTTTCTCGAGAAGATAGAGCACCACTTTGAAGCGGGTGGCAAATTAGAAAAGTACTATCCGCTGTATGAAGCTGCTGCCACCATTTTCTATACTCAGGGCAAAGTCACACCGGGTGCTTCTCATGTGCGAGATGCCATCGATCTGAAACGGATGATGATTCTGGTCTGGCTGGCGGTCTTCCCGACCATGTTCTGGGGGATGTACAACGTCGGCGCTCAGGCGATCCCGGCGCTGAACCAACTCTACAGTGGCGCGGAGCTACAACAGATTATTGCCAGTGACTGGCATTACCAACTGGCACAGATGCTCGGGGTCTCCTTTGCTCCCGATGCTGGCTGGATAAGTAAAATGGCGCTGGGTGCCGCCTATTTCCTGCCAATTTATGCGGTAGTGTTTTTGGTGGGCGGTTTCTGGGAAGTGGTTTTTTCCATTGTTCGCAAACATGAGATCAACGAAGGCTTCTTCGTTACCTCAATCTTATTCTCCCTGATTGTGCCCCCGACACTGCCACTTTGGCAGGCGGCGCTGGGGATCTCCTTCGGCGTGGTTATCGGCAAAGAGATCTTCGGTGGCACGGGGCGCAACTTCCTCAACCCCGCTTTGGCTGGGCGTGCTTTCCTGTTCTTTGCTTATCCTGCACAGATATCTGGTGACCTGGTGTGGACGGCTGCGGATGGTTTTTCCGGTGCCACCCCATTGTCACAATGGAGTGTTAACGGCAGCCACAGCTTGCTCAACACAGTGACCCAGCAACCTATCACTTGGATGGATGCCTTCCTCGGTAATATTCCCGGCTCTATTGGTGAAGTCTCTACGCTGATGATTCTAATTGGCGGGGCCATTATTCTGTTTGCCCGCGTGGCCTCCTGGCAGATTGTGGCTGGTGTGATGATTGGCATGATTGCGACCGCGTGCTTATTTAACTGGATAGGCTCTACCACCAACCCGCTATTTGCTATGCCATGGTATTGGCATCTGGTCCTTGGTGGCTTTGCTTTCGGCATGGTCTTTATGGCGACCGATCCGGTCTCGGCCTCCTTTACCAATACCGGTAAGTGGTGGTATGGCGGTTTGATTGGTGCCATGTGTGTCTTAATCCGCGTGATCAATCCGGCTTATCCGGAGGGAATGATGCTGGCTATCCTGTTTGCCAACCTGTTTGCGCCACTGTTCGACTATGTGGTTGTTCAGGCCAATATCAAGCGGAGGAGAGCCCGTGGCGAGTGATAAACCAAGAAATAATGACAGTATCGGCAAAACGTTGCTGGTGGTCATCGTGCTGTGTTTGGTCTGTTCCGTGATTGTTGCGGGGGCGGCTGTTGGTTTGAAAGCTAAGCAGCAAGAGCAGCGCTTGCTGGATAAGCAGCGCAATATTCTGGCGGTGACCGGTTTACTGCAACCGAGAATGCCGGCGGAAGAAGTGCAGCGTGAGTTTGCTAAACGCATTGAACCGCGTCTGCTGGATTTACAAAGCGGCGAATTTATCAAACAAGATCCCGCTACATTTGACCGTACTCAGGCGCTGCGAGATAACCAAATGAGTGTTGCACTGACTGCGGCACAAGATATCGCCGGTATCCGTCGTCGAGCTAACGTGGTTGAAATCTATTTGGTGCGCGGTGAAAACGGGCAGATCAATAAGATTGTCCTGCCGGTCTATGGTTCTGGTCTCTGGTCAATGATGTATGCTTTTGTGGCCATTGATAGTGACGGCAAAACAGTTCGCGGTATTACCTATTACGATCATGGTGAGACACCGGGGCTGGGCGGTGAGATTGAAAACCAAAACTGGCGTAACCAGTGGATTGGCAAGCGGCTATTTGACGATCAGGGGCAACCCGCTATCCGTATCGTTAAAGGGCGTGCGCCAGCTAATGATCCCCATGCGATAGATGGTTTATCAGGGGCGACGCTGACCTCTAACGGGGTACAAAACAGCTTCGATTTTTGGCTCGGTGAAAACGGCTTTGGCCCGTTCCTGAAAAAAGTGCGCGAAGGAGCGTTAAAAAATGGCTGATACCAAAGAGATTAAGCGGGTCTTATTCGGGCCGCTATTTGATAACAACCCCATTGCGTTACAGATCCTTGGGGTTTGTTCAGCGCTGGCGGTGACAACCAAGTTGGAAACTGCCTTAGTGATGACACTGGCGGTGACCTTGGTGACAGCCTTCTCCAGTTTCTTCATCTCATTGATTCGCAATCACATTCCAAACAGTGTGCGTATCATTGTTCAGATGGTAATTATTGCCTCGTTGGTTATTGTGGTGGATCAGATCCTACGCGCCTATGCCTATGAGATATCCAAACAGCTGTCGGTATTTGTCGGCCTGATAATCACCAACTGCATTGTGATGGGGCGTGCTGAGGCCTACGCGATGAAATCCCCACCGATTGAAAGCTTTATGGATGGCATCGGTAACGGTTTGGGTTATGGCGTGGTGTTAGTGCTGGTGGGCTTTGTCCGCGAACTGATTGGCTCCGGCAAACTATTTGGTGTGACGGTGCTTGAAACTGTTCAGAACGGTGGGTGGTATCAGCCAAATGGATTGTTCCTACTAGCTCCTAGCGCATTCTTTATCATTGGTTTGCTGATTTGGGGTCTGCGGACCCTGAAACCTGCGCAGATTGAGAAGGAGTAATTGACGATGGAACATTACATCAGTCTGTTTGTCCGCGCAGTGTTTGTGGAAAATATGGCTTTAGCATTCTTCTTGGGGATGTGTACTTTCCTGGCCGTTTCCAAGAAAGTATCCACTGCTTTTGGCCTTGGTATTGCGGTCACGGTGGTTTTGGGTATCTCAGTACCGGCGAACAATCTGGTTTATAACTTGGTGTTGCGGGATGGCGCATTGGTAGAGGGTGTTGATCTCAGCTTCCTGAATTTCATCACTTTTATTGGTGTTATCGCCGCCATTGTGCAGGTGCTGGAGATGATCCTCGATCGTTATTTCCCAGCTTTGTACAACGCGCTGGGGATCTTCTTGCCCCTAATTACTGTCAACTGTGCCATCTTCGGTGGCGTCTCCTTTATGGCGCAACGTGATTACAACTTCCCTGAATCGATTGTCTATGGTTTTGGATCCGGTCTCGGTTGGATGTTGGCGATTGTCGCGTTAGCGGGTATTCGAGAAAAAATGAAATATGCCAATGTGCCTGCGGGTTTACAGGGGTTAGGGATCACCTTTATCACGACTGGATTGATGGCATTGGGGTTTATGTCTTTCGCCGGTGTGAGCCTATAAAAGCAGGAATAATTCATGGAAATAATTCTGGGCGTAGTGATGTTTACCCTCATCGTGCTGGCGTTGACGGTAATGATTTTATTTGCCAAATCAAAATTGGTTAATACCGGCGATATTACCGTCGATATCAATGACGATGCGGAAAAAAGTTTTGTTGGCCCGGCGGGAGATAAGCTGCTCAATATGCTGTCCAGCCACGGTATTTTCGTCTCTTCAGCTTGCGGCGGTGGTGGTTCTTGTGGGCAGTGCCGTGTAAAGATTAAAGAGGGCGGCGGGGATATTCTGCCAACAGAGCTTTCTCATATCTCAAAGCGCGAAGCTAAAGAGGGGTGTCGGTTGGCATGTCAGGTTAGCGTGAAGCAGAATCTGAAAATTGAATTGCCGGAAGAGATCTTTGGTGTGAAAAAATGGGAGTGCGAAGTTATCTCCAATGATAACAAAGCCACATTTATCAAAGAGCTAAAGCTGAAAATACCTGATGGTGAGGTAGTCCCGTTCCGCGCGGGTGGTTTTATTCAAATAGAGGCTGAGCCACATACCGTCAAATACGCTGATTTTGATGTGCCAGAGGAGTATCGCGGCGACTGGGATAAATTCAATTTGTTCCGATATGAGTCCGTTGCCACTGAGCAGACCGTACGTGCTTACTCCATGGCGAACTATCCGGAAGAGCGCGGTATTATCATGCTTAACGTGCGTATTGCTGCGCCCCCCCCTTCACAACCTGATGCCCCGCCGGGGATAATGTCCTCGTATATCTGGTCACTGAAACCCGGTGATAAAGTGGTTATTTCTGGGCCATTTGGTGAGTTTTTCGCTAAAGATACTGACGCAGAGATGGTCTTTATTGGCGGTGGTGCGGGTATGGCACCGATGCGCTCGCATATCTTTGATCAGCTCAAGCGGCTGCATTCGAAGCGCAAAATCAGCTTTTGGTATGGTGCCCGTTCACGGCGTGAAATGTTCTATGAAGAGGATTTTGACCAGTTACAGGCCGAGAATGATAATTTCCGTTGGCATGTAGCGCTCTCGGACCCACAACCAGAGGATAACTGGACGGGATATACCGGGTTCATTCATAACGTTTTATTGGAAAATTATCTTAAAAACCATCCCGCACCAGAAGATTGCGAATTCTATATGTGTGGTCCGCCAATGATGAATGCAGCAGTCATCAAGATGCTGAAAGATCTCGGCGTGGAAGACGATAATATTATGCTTGATGATTTTGGTGGCTAATTTTTCACCATCCAGCTTCAAGTACGAAGGGGATACAGCTATTGAGGATATTGTGCAAAAACAGTTAATACATTGGCTAATGGCGGTTGCAGGGGTTTTTCTGCTTACGGGATGTGGCCCTGAGCAAATTAATCTCGAAGGTAAAACCATGGGAACCTCATACTCAATTAAGTATGTGAGTGACTCATCTACACCCAGCCCAGAGAAGCTCCAGCAGGAGATTGACCGCGAGCTGGAAGCCGTTAATGATCAGATGTCGACTTATCGACCTAACTCTGAATTGAGTCGTTTCAACAAAAGTCGAGAGGTGAATACACCTTTCCCGGTTTCAGATGCGACGGCGAAAGTTGTACGGGAGGCTATCCGAATTAACCGCCTGACGGATGGCGCGTTGGATGTGACTGTCGGGCCATTGGTGAACTTATGGGGCTTCGGCCCAGAAGGGCGGCCTGATGTGGTGCCTACCGAAGCTGAAATTGCTAAACGACGGGCATGGGTCGGCATTGATAAACTGGCTGTAGAAAATGGCGCTTTAGTCAAACGGATCCCTGAGTTGTATGTCGATCTCTCCTCTATTGCTAAAGGCTATGGGGTCGATGTAGTTGCTGAATATCTGGAAGCTAATAATATCACCAATTATATGGTTGATATCGGTGGCGAAGTGCGGACCCGTGGTAACAATGGTGAAAGCAAACCATGGCGCATTGCTATTGAAAAACCTGTGTCTGGTCTGGCACAAAGTGCTCAAGAGATTATCGAACCTGGGCGTATGGCAATTGCCACTTCCGGGGATTATCGAAATTATTTTGAGCAGAATGGTGTACGCTATTCTCATACTATTGATCCCGATACCGGCCGACCAATCAATCATCGGTTAGTCTCGATTACCGTTTTAGACCCGAGCTGTATGACCGCTGATGGGCTATCGACTGGCTTAGATGTCCTTGGGCCAGAACGGGGAATGGCATTAGCTAATTTACTGGGTATTCCGGTGCTTATGATAGTCAAAACCGATGAGGGCTTTGAGGAGCGCTATTCCGATGCATTCCAGCCTTATCGACAAAAACGGCCTTAATCGGAGGGGATATGTTGACTGTTTTTATCGCGTCCTTTGTCTTTTTCCTATTGGTTATCGCTGGGATGTCGCTAGGCTATATCGTAAAACGTAAAACTTTACAGGGCAGTTGCGGCGGCATTGGGGCGTTGGGGATGGAAAAAGTATGTGATTGCCCTGAACCTTGTGATGCGCGTAAGAAACGTTTGGCGAAAGAGGCTGCTCGCCAGAAGGCGCTGGATCAATATCGTATTTTATAGCCTGTGCTCAGATAGATAAAAATAGAGCCGATACGATAAATAAGTAGAGACGACAAAGCCCCAGCCAGCTATCTGTTGGCTGGGGTTTTATCATTTAAATTAAGTTAAATGGATATCTAATTACTTGTCATCACTGACAATTTTTTTAAACATAGCTGGCGAATCGACCATAACACCGTCCGCGCCTAATTCTTTTGCTTTCATATAATCTTCAGGCGTATTAATACCGAAGAATATAATATGTGCGTTAGTATTTTTCCGGAAACAATCAACCGCTTCTTTATCCCAGCTTAATACAGCGTTAGAACGCCCTTCACCTAGGGTATATTTCTCCACGACCTCAACATTTCGGTGTAATTCTAATCCATACCACCGCTCTTTATTATCTGTGGGTAAATTGCACTTATGATCCATGGTGATATTGGCTAACTGAGTCCGCGTAAGGTCGCGGCTTTCGAAACGTTTTACCTGATGTGATGGATCACTTGCCTTATTCACGGCATCCAGCGCGGCTAAATAAGTGTCATCGGTGGAGTAGACTCGGGTGCGAGATAGGCGGTTTTCCTCACCTTTAGTCGTCGCTTCAAGTGTTTTTTGCAATGCTTTGGCGAAGGTTGCCGGATTTGCATCTGGAGATTTGATGTCGAGATAAAATGTCGTAGTAGGAAACTGCTTTAATACCTCATCAAGTGTGGGAATACCAATGTGAACGTCTGGTTTAGGCGTAATATTATGTTTTTTATCATAAGCAACATTGGCGTCAACTTGTGCAAGTTGCTGTGCGGTATATGCAGATACTTTTCCCGACTTGTTGGTTAACTCTTTAAGGTCAGAGGGGCGATACAATACGGGAATATTATCTTTTGACAGTTGCAGAGTGATCCAAATTGCATCTGCACCATTATCTAACGCTTTTTTGATTGCTGGCAGCGTATTTTCCGGCGCATCCGCCGTTCCCCCACGATGAGCAATTATTTGTGGTGTCGGGGGTAATGCAGATGATGTAAGGGATTGAGCATTTACTGCAAAACCAGAGGATAATAGTAAAGTAGCCATTATATAATTTCGCATGATATTTAGTTTCCATCCATTAGTTAATAATGAATCTTTCTGAGATGAATGTTAATCATATAACTAACATTTTTCGACCTTGTCGAATTTAATGGTTTTTTTATAAAAATAAATAACAAAACACTTAAAAACCTTAATAACAGAATTCAATTCTGTTATATGAGAAATTGGTTAGCATTTTGATTAGGACAATTACTACCGCTTTTCAACTGAAGGATTAGGGAGGTGCTGTGGATTAGGATAATCTTGAGTTTTTCCCATTTAACTGTATTCTTATACAGTGGTTTGTTTGGGGAGATAACATGCGAAAAATTATTCATGTGGATATGGATTGCTTCTTCGCGGCAGTGGAAATGCGCGACGATCCTGGTCTGCGCGATATCCCCATCGCGATTGGTGGTAGTCGGGATCGGCGTGGCGTTATCAGCACTGCCAATTACCCGGCCAGGCGTTATGGCGTCCGCAGTGCTATGCCAACGGCAATGGCACTGAAACTGTGCCCGCAGCTTAAAGTTATTCCTGGCCGAATGGCGGCATATAAAGAAGCGTCACTGCATATTCGTGAGATTTTTGCCCGCTATACCCCATTAATTGAACCGCTATCCTTGGATGAAGCCTATCTGGATGTGTCTGATTGCCTTGCGTGCAGCGGTTCCGCCACCTTAATTGCACAAGAAATTCGCCAGTCGATTGCTGATGAACTGAATCTAACCGCCTCGGCTGGCATTGCCCCCATAAAGTTTCTGGCTAAGATCGCATCTGACTTAAATAAGCCCAATGGGCAATATGTGATCACGCCAGATCAGATCTTGCCCTTCTTGCATGATCTGCCGCTGAGCAAAATTCCTGGTGTCGGGAAAGTGACCGCTAAACGTTTACAAGAAGTGGGGTTGGTCACCTGTAGTGATGTACAAAACTATCCGCAAGCTGAATTATTAAAGCGTTTTGGTAAGTTTGGTCATGTGCTGTGGGAGCGCAGCCACGGTATTGATGAGCGAGATGTATCACCGGATCGCTTACGTAAATCAGTGGGTGTCGAAAGAACTTTGGCAGAAGATATTCATGATTGGGAGAGCTGTGAGTCATTGATTGAGCAGCTATATATTGAGTTGGAAACGCGCTTACGCAAGGTGAGGCCAGACCTACATATTGCTCGGCAAGGGGTTAAGCTAAAATTTCATGATTTTCAGCAAACGACGCAGGAACATGTCTGGCCACAACTGAATAAAGCCGATTTGCTACAAGTGGCGCGAACCGCCTGGAACGAGCGGCGTGCAGGGCGGGGAGTGCGCTTGGTGGGGTTACATGTCACTCTACTCGACCCACAACTCGAACGGCAACTGCTGCTTAGCTGGGAATAGCGCGGCATAAAAAAACGGCAGACCCCTCAGGCCCGCCGTTATCGTATCAATAGATTAGCTAAACCTATTTACGCACGTTCTGGAATCGCTTTTAGCAGCGCAGTCAGCAACTGCCAATATTGACCCACACTCTCGATGTGAACTTGTTCATCCGGCGAATGCGGGCCGGTCATGGTTGGCCCAATCGACACCATATCCATCTCTGGGTAAGGTTTTTTGAACAAACCACACTCCAGACCGGCATGGATCACCATGATATTTGGCGTTTTGTTGAATAACTTCTGGTAGGTTTCCCGCACCAACGCCATTACCGGTGAGTTAGGGTCTGGCTGCCAGCCAGGGTAGCCGCCTTTTGGTGAGGTTTTAGCCCCCGCCAATTGACCAATTGCCGTCAGCATACTCACCACGTAATCTTTGCCACTGTCGATCAGAGAACGAATCAGGCAAATGATCTCTGCTTCACTCTCATTCATGGTCACCACCCCCACATTCAGTGAGGTTTCTACCACGCCTTTAACCGCATCGCTCATACGAATCACCCCGTTTGGGGTCGCATTTAACAATGCCACCAAACGCTGTTGGGTATCTTTCGTCAGGGCTTGCGCATCGGTAGTAACAGGCTCTAGCAGCACAGTCAGATTTTTTTCCACTGCGGCCAATTCGTTTTTCAACGTCGCCAGATAGTCTTGACTCAAACTTTTCAACTGATCGATTTTATCTGCGGCGATGGCTAGCGTCACAGAGCCTTCGCGTGGGATTGCATTACGCAATGTACCGCCATTCAGATCCAATACCCGCAGATCTAAATCTTTTGCCTGTTCAAACAGGAAGCGGGCCAGCAGCTTGTTGGCATTGCCTAAACCTAAATGGATATCGGCCCCAGAGTGACCCCCTTTCAGACCCTTTAAGGTCAGTTTTAAGGTTTGGTAACCGGCGGGGATAGCTTCACGTTTTAGCGCCAAAGTAGTGATGAAATCAATACCACCAGCGCAACCCATATAGATTTCACCCTCCTGCTCGGAATCGGTGTTAATCAGAATATCCGCTTTCAACCAGTTAGGTTGCAGGCCAAATGCGCCGTCCATACCGGCCTCTTCGGTCATGGTCAGCAGCACTTCCAGTGGGCCATGCTCGACACTGTCGTCAGACAACACCGCCAGCGCGGAGGCCATACCAATGCCATTATCTGCCCCTAATGTGGTACCACGGGCTTTAACCCATTCACCATCGATATAAGGCTGGATTGGGTCTTTAGTGAAGTCATGTACCGTATCATTATTCTTCTGCGGAACCATATCCAGATGGGCTTGCAGTGCCACGGGCTTACGGTTCTCCATCCCTTTGGTAGCAGGCTTACGCAGCAGGATATTACCGACTTGATCACGTTCGGCGTGCAGACCTTTTTCTTTGGCCCACGTCATAATGTGCTGTGCTAGCGCTTCTTCATGGTAAGACGGGTGTGGGATCGAGCAGATTTTTGCAAAAATATCCCACAACGGCTGAGGCGAAAGTTGAGACAGTTCAGACACTGTAAGTCTCCTGTAATAGCATTCTCATATCGGCAGCCTCGCAATGGAGATGTCAGAGATGCTATTGGGTTGATGACTAAAGATTTTAGGGGTAATGACAAACCGCCATCAAGATGGCGAGATAGTTTGAGAATATCACTTTAATTGGCATTACGCGCGTATCGCTGCACAATTACCTTATCCGATCCGATTAATTAGCCAGATAATTGCTGGTTTTTATCCGGCTGGCTCACTATAATCTCGCGCAACCTTTTTTCCCCTTCTGATACATGGCAAGCCACTTCTTATACTGGCTGGGATTACATTTTATGAGCGAAAAATACGTCGTTACCTGGGATATGTTGCAAATTCACGCCCGCAAACTGGCACAGCGTTTACTGCCAGCCGAGCAATGGAAAGGTATCATCGCGGTGAGCCGTGGTGGATTAGTACCGGCTGGTATTCTGGCGCGTGAGCTGGGTATTCGTTATGTAGACACCGTGTGCATTTCTAGCTATGACCATGATAATCAACGTGATCTTAAAGTCTTAAAACGCGCTGAAGGCGATGGTGAAGGCTTTATCGTGATTGATGATTTGGTTGATACTGGTGGCACTGCGAAAGCCATTCGCGATATGTATCCGAAAGCACATTTTGTCACTATCTTCGCCAAACCGGCGGGCCGCCCATTAGTCGATGATTATGTGGTTGATATCCCGCAGGATACATGGATTGAACAGCCGTGGGATATGGCGGTGACTTTTGTTGCCCCCTTAAGCGGCAAGTAATTTAGCCAACTTTAAGCGCTCGGTATTGACCGGGCGTTCCATTTTCCTCGCAGTATGAGTACACTTGACTCCATCTGAGCAGCCCTTACCGGGCCTGATTCACGGCTTATGGAGGCTATTGTTACCATGGCACAAGCCAACCTTTCTGAAATTCTGTTCAAACCCAAATTTAAGCACCCTGAAACCTCGACTTTAGTCCGGCATGCCCATTGCAACCAGGCCATGAGTGTTCATTCGGCATTGGATGGTGACACCGCTAGCCATTGGTATCGAATGATCAACCGCCTGATGTGGACTTGGCGTGGTGTCGATCCCCTTGAGATAGAAGAGGTTTTATCGCGCATTGCCTGCTCAAAAGCGGAACATAGCGACAACGAACTGCTGGATACTGTGGTCGGCTATCGTAACGGCAACTGGATTTATGAATGGGCCCATCAAGCGATGCAGTGGCAGCAAAAAGCGATGGAAGAAGCTGAGCCGATGAGTGCGGGTCAATATTGGTTAAATGCGGCCAATCTCTACAGCATCGCCAGTTACCCGCACCTGAAAGGTGATGAGCTGGCCGAGCAGGTCGAAGTGCTGTCTAACCGCGCATATGAAGCCGCCGCTGAGCATCTGCCCTACACACTGAAAAAACTTGATTTCGCTATTTCCGATGGTGGCACCCTTTCCGGCTTCCTGCATATGCCAACCGTCGGCAGTGCGCCATTTCCGACGGTGCTGATATGTGGCGGGCTGGATACCTTGCAAAGTGATTATCACCGCCTGTTCCGCGACTATTTGGCGCCCAAAGGGATAGCGATGCTGACCATCGACATGCCATCCGTCGGGGCATCATCACGCTGGAAATTAACTCAGGACACTAGCTATCTGCATCAACAAGTGCTGCATGCATTGCCGAATATTCCCTGGGTTGATCACCAGCGGGTCACTGTTTTCGGCTTACGTTTTGGGGCCAATGTGGCGGTGCGCTTAGGTTATCTGGAACCTCAGCGGGTACGCGCGGTGGCATGTCTTGGGCCGATTGTTCATCATCTGTTGTGCAATAGTGATAGCCAGCGCAAAGTGCCGGACATGTATATGGATGTGATGGCCAGTCGCTTGGGCATGGCAGATGCATCTGATGAAACACTGAAAACAGAAATGAACCGCTACTCATTGAAAACACAGGGATTATTGGGGAGGCGCTGTCAAACGCCAATGCTGGCCGGTTTCTGGGAAAATGATCCCTTCAGCCCGAAAGAGGAGTCGAAACTTATTTGCTCTTCATCCTCGGACGGCAAATTATTGGCTATATCATCTACGCCGCTGTATGACAATTTCCATCGTGCATTATTGCAAACCAGCCAATGGTTAGAAGATAAAATGCGTTAATGAGTTGCTAATTTTTAACAATTTGCTAAAAAGGTGCGTCTACATAAGGAGATTTAAGAATGACGTCAACCAGTGCTCATCCTAAAAGCAAGCTTATGAAACGTTTTGCTGCTTTGGGGCCATACCTACGTGAAGGGCAGTGCCAGAATGACCGTTTTTTCTTTGACTGTTTAGCTGTTTGCGTCAATGTGAAGCTTGCTCCAGAGAAGCGTGAGTTCTGGGGGTGGTGGATAGAGCTGGAGCCTGCGGCGGACCATTTTACCTATGTTTACCAGTTTGGCCTGTTTAATAAAGAGGGCAGCTGGAAAGCAGAAAACATTAAAGATCCTGAAGTACAGGAGAAGCTGGAGACCACATTACGCGGTTTTCACAAGCGCCTGGCCGAAATGCTGACCTCTATTGAAATGAGATTGGTGCCCGCGCAAGATTTTAGCGAACAGCCCGTTAAGCTGTCGGCGTAAGAATTGCGCTGTTAATCGCTAAATAAGAAGAGCGCCCCCCTTTTGCACAATAAAAGGGGGAATATATTCTCATGCCTGTTGGCATAATGCTCCGCGCCTGTTACAACGTTTTATCTATCATCTCTTTTTTTAATTATCCCAACGGCAGAAAAATTATGAGTGGCAGCCAGACATTGGTTGTGAAATTGGGGACAAGTGTGCTGACTGGCGGTTCCCGTCGTCTTAACCGTGCCCATATTGTTGAGTTGGTGCGCCAGTGCGCCCAGCAACACGCCAAAGGTCATCGTATTGTTATTGTCACCTCCGGGGCGATTGCCGCCGGGCGTGAACACCTGGGTTACCCAGAATTACCCGCCACTATTGCCTCAAAGCAACTGTTGGCCGCAGTCGGGCAAAGCCGGCTGATTCAGCTCTGGGAACAGCTATTTTCTATCTATGGTATCCATGTGGGTCAGATGCTGTTGACCCGGGCTGATTTAGAAGATCGTGAGCGCTTTTTAAATGCGCGCGACACGATGAACGCCCTGCTGGATAACCGCATTGTTCCGGTCATCAATGAGAATGACGCCGTTGCTACCGCTGAAATTAAAGTGGGCGACAACGATAATCTCTCCGCATTGGCAGCCATTCTGGCCGGTGCGGATAAGTTGCTGTTACTGACCGATCAAGCGGGCTTGTACACCGCCGATCCCCGAAATAACCCCGCAGCAGAACTGATTCGCGAAGTGCATGGTATTGATGATGCCTTACGTGAAATTGCCGGTGATAGCGTCTCTGGTCTCGGCACTGGTGGTATGGCGACAAAACTGCAAGCTGCCGATGTCGCGTGTCGCGCGGGTATTGATGTGGTGATTGCCGCAGGGAGCCAGGTGGGGGTTATTGCCGATGTGGTTGACGGCACCCCCGTCGGCACGCGCTTCCACGCGCTGGAAACACCGCTGGAAAACCGCAAGCGCTGGATTTTTGGTGCGCCACCTGCCGGTGAGATCACCGTCGACGATGGGGCGGTCTCTGCCATTATGGAGCGGGGAAGCTCGCTGCTGCCGAAAGGTATTCGCAGCGTTAAAGGGAACTTCTCCCGTGGTGAGGTGATCCGTATCCGCAACCTCAGTGGGCGAGATTTGGCCCACGGCGTATCACGTTATAACAGTGACGCCTTGCGCCTGTTAGCGGGGCACCACTCGCAACAAATTAGTGAAATCCTCGGATATGAATATGGCCCGGTGGCTGTTCACCGTGACGATATGATTGTCAGTTAAGGAGCAAGCATGAGTATGCTGGAACAGATGGGAAAGGCCGCTAAACAGGCCTCCTGGCAATTGGCGCTACTAAGCACGGCCAAAAAGAATCAGGCACTTGCGGTCATCGCTAACCTGCTGGAGTCTGAAAGTCAGGCCATTTTGCAGGCTAATGAACAAGATATGAAAGCCGCCCGTGACAGTGGCATGAGTGAAGCGCTACTCGATCGGCTGCTATTATCACCCGCCCGATTAGCCGCCATTGCGAATGATGTGCGGCAGGTATGCCGCCTAAATGACCCTGTGGGCCGCGTGATTGATGGTAGCCTGCTCGACAGCGGCTTGAAGCTCGAACGCCGCCGTGTACCACTGGGGGTGATTGGTGTCATTTATGAAGCCCGTCCGAATGTCACCATTGATGTGGCCAGCTTATGCCTAAAGACCGGTAATGCGGTAATTTTGCGCGGTGGGAAAGAGACTCATCACACCAATCAGGCGACAGTGAAAGTGATCCAACAGGCGCTGGAGCAGTGCGGTTTACCCGCAGCCGCAGTGCAGGCGATTGAAAGTCCGGATCGCGAGTTGGTGAATGAGTTACTGCGCATGGATCGCTATGTTGATATGTTGATTCCACGTGGTGGCGCTGGTCTACATAAACTGTGCCGTGAGCAATCGACCATTCCGGTAATTACTGGCGGAATTGGCGTTTGCCATACTTTTGTCGATGAAAGCGCCGATGTTGAGAAGGCGCTATTGGTCATTGAAAATGCAAAAGTTCAGCGGCCAAGTGCCTGTAACTCACTGGAAACTCTGCTGGTTCATCAGGCCATCGCTGCAAGCTTCCTGCCCATATTGAGTGCCAGAATGCATGCTTTTGGTGTGACACTGCATGCCAGCTCGCAGGCCATGCCGTATCTGGTGGAAGCTAAGGCCAAAGTGGTGGCGGTGGAAGCCGCAGATTACGATGATGAGTGGCTCTCACTGGATCTGAATGTGGATATTGTGGCTGATATTGATGCTGCCATTAATCATATCCGCAAACATGGCACCAGCCATTCCGATGCCATTTTGACGCGCTCCCTCAGCAGCGCTGAACATTTTGTCCGCGCGGTAGATTCATCAGCGGTCTATGTCAATGCCAGCACGCGCTTCACTGATGGCGGTCAATTTGGTTTAGGGGCCGAGGTTGCCGTCAGCACGCAAAAACTCCATGCCCGTGGCCCTATGGGGCTGGATGCATTGACAACCTATAAGTGGATTGGCTACGGCGACGATTTAGTTCGCAGCTGATTGACCGCAAATTGTTGTTTGCAGATTAAAGCGATATTTGGCTCCCGCCGATGTCGCTTTATTTTTAACTCCCCTGACTCCCCGCCGAAAATACAAAAATAACCGCTAAAGTCATTGCGATATCTGCCGATAACCGTCTTGATACTTATAGGCTTTTAATAATCTGGGTAGCCAGGGCGATAAATTAAAGATGGAGAATGGCAGGTGAGCGAAACGTCTAAAGAGAATTTTGTTAAAACGAATAAATTAGCGATCTGTGCAATTCTTCGGGACTTAAAGAAGAACGATACCGCCGTGATGGTGACCCATGCGCGCGGGCAATTTATTAGCCGTATTCTGGATGTGGTACCCGAGACAAATCAGTTTATTTTTGATTTTGGCAGCGTAGAGCATGAAAACATTTCAGCCTTGGCTGCGAATCAAATCACCATCATTGCGGAACCTACCGGTGCAAAAGTCGAATTTACCTGTAGTCCATTGAGAGAAATAAAGTATTTATCACTGCCGGCTTTTAGCACCGCCCTTCCTGAGCAACTTTACTTCATTCAACGACGGGAATATTTTCGCGTCAATATTCCTCAGTGGCCTGCTTATTACTGCTCAGGAAAATTCGCTGATGGTAGTAAATTCTCCTATACACTGGCAGATATCTCCTTGGGTGGAATGGGTCTATATGCAGTGAAAGGCAGTGAGTTCCCGCTGCAAGGATGTGGCATTTTGCGTGATGTCTCGGTTGATTTATGCGGTTTTGGTATTTTTAAATTAGACCTGCAATTTATCCGAGCCATTGATAAAAAGGTTGTAAATAACAAAGGCGAAACACTCACGATGCAGCGCCTGAGTTTTAAATTCCCTCACTTAAGCCCAATTCAAGAAAAAGGGCTGCAACGCGCCATTTTTGAACTGGAAAAGCAGCAAACTGCCAAGGCACGAAAATTTCAGGATGGTATCTAATTGAGGAATTTCACACTGATATGAACACAATCGAGATAGTCAATCAGCGCTATCTCAACGGAATAAAATAAAAATTGAAAAATATGTTGAATTATCATGCGACTGGCCCAATATTATAAGCTGGTTATTAAGGAGGATTAAGCATGGGGATCAGCGAAGAAGAGAGTATCCGCCGTTTGACTGATGAGAAAAACTCGATTGGTCATTCGGCTAAATGGGTAGCAATAATTTCTGCTGTCTATTTTGTTATTATGCTGTTTTATCAGCATGAGCTGGGCGTATTAACTCTGGCTGGTAGCATTTTTGTCGTATCATTCTCTATCTGGATGAAGAAGCGCCAAAAAGTGAAATCTTATCGAAATCAGTTGCAACAGATGGATGAAGACAAAGCGCTTTAATGCCAGATAATAGTTTTATCGAGCCTGATAAGCTGTTTATCCGGTTTTCAGATCGCTATTTTCTTTCGTTTGCAGCTATGTCAGCACCAACAGATTATTACTGCCCACCATCAGTGATAGTATGTACTTACCGCGACTATTTCCTTGCCAGCGATTTAGACATATTAAATCCGGTCACGGCAAATGCCATTTTCTCATACAATCTTTTCGCTTGTGGATTATCAGCCGCTACCCGCAGTTTTATCTCAAATACACCCTGAGCAATTAATTGTTTTTCTAATGCCGCTAAGCACGCCGAGCCATAACCCTGACGTTGACACGGTGGTAGTACGTAGAAATCCTTAATAAAGGCTGCACTATCCTCTTTGCCTAATCCGTACCATAAATAACCCACCAGCTGTTCCTCACCGCTGATATTATCTCTATTTTCGATGCAAAAAAGATGATCACTTGGGCTATTAACACCTTCCGGCAAATAGTTATCAAAGCTATGCGTTGCATAAGCCAAAGCTTTCTCCGCGCTATAATCACTATTAGACACTAAATCATGCGCATACTCGGTAATAAATATATTCCTATAGTCGCCAAGCTCCTCAGCCAGCATTGCTCTAAGCGTAACCATAATATCTCCCGCGCTATTGTGATGCTGCAATTCACCCACTATAGTGGATTTAGTTTGAGAAAAGTATATTAACGCTTTACAGGAAATATGATAGATAAATTAAATCAGTGAGTTAAACCATCAGCGGGGATGTAATGATAACACAAAATAGCCATACAGATGTAGTTGAAAGGCAGTTCGGCGATCAGGCTAATGCCTATTTGACGAGTGCGGTTCATGCTCAGGGTAAAGATTTACAGCGCCTGGTAATGCTACTGCAACCCGATGGTCATGCTCATTTACTCGATCTTGGATGTGGGGCTGGACACGCTAGTTTCGCAGCGGCGGGCGTGGTGAAGTCTGTTGTTTCATATGATCTTTCCGCACAGATGCTACAAGTGGTTAGCCAGGCAGCAGCAGAAAAAAATCTGACGAATATTGTTGCAAAGCTCAACTAATCGCCACCATCTTTCAAGTTGCCGGTGTATTGGCTGCGTTTGCCTACCCGAATCACTGATTTGTCGCCTTCCTGCATCTTGATAATCTATAAAGTATAAACTTGGGCAGCGGCCAAATATATCGGCGTCTGTCCTTGATTATCTATTTTCTTGTCTCCAGTGACATAAAATATTTTATTTCCTCCTTATTCCCCACACAATGATTGATGTTCTTTACAGAGCATTACGTCTCCTTGCAGTGGAGCGCTCATAATTATTCTCACAAAGACGTTACATACAACCCGCCTGTTGGAGAATTTTATGAAACTATTACCTATTATCGCAGCCGCACTTATTGCCACCGCTTCATTCGCCACTATGGCTGCGCAAGAAGTGAGTCCGGAACAAGCGACGAAGTTGCAGAGTATGGGGGTTATTTCTATTTCTAATGTCAGCGGTTCACCGATGGATGTGGAGTCAGCATTAAATGAGAAAGCAACCGCAGATGGTGCTAGTCACTATCGGGTCATTGGCATGAGCAATCCAGGTGACTCCAGCAATTACAGCGCCAGTGCTGAAATTTATCATTAATTATTCACAATAAGTGATAATTAATGAAATAGTTAGAGATGCGTTCGGTATTGCAATCACCATCGTGCTCTCTGCTACGAGTAAGCCCAAGTTAACAATGGCGAGTTATTGTTAATTTGGGCTTACTCATTTCATGATCATCTCTATTTTTCCTCATGGCATTTTCTATTTGCCGACTAAAAATAATTAATTATTAGAGCAATCTTAATGATAACTTAAGGAATATAAGGTGTTATTGTGATGTATCTGGGGCAGCGAGGAGAGGCTATGTTAAACACCGTTCGGCGTAATTTTAAAAGTCAATTTTCCTATTTACAGCGCTTTATTGCCTCACCACGTACGGTTGGCACGTTGGCTCCTTCTTCGCCTTGGTTATGTCAGGCGATGTTGAATCAGGTGGATTGGAAGCAACATCTTAATATTGCTGAACTAGGTGCCGCTGATGGTGTGCTAACAAAGCGGATCTTGTCACATATGTCAGCAGACTCTCACTTACAGGCTTACGAAATTCTGCCCCACTTTGTGCACGCATTACATCAGATAAACGACCCGCGTTTGCAGGTTGTTGCTCGCTCGGCCGAACAGTTAGATCAAAATTATGATGTGGTATTTTGTTGCCTACCACTGCTCTCGATCCCAACCAAGATCAGCATCAGAATATTGCAACAGACTCAGCAGCGCTTACGCGCAAGCAATGGGATGTTGGTTTTGTTCCAATACAGCCAGCTTTCCGAGCCTTTGCTATCCCGCTACTTCACATGGAAAAAGATACGGGTAGTGCGTAATTTCCCTCCTGCAATAGTTTACATTTGCCAGCCTCGTTAGAACCCCCAATTTACAGCCTCTGATATTCCCTGCACCATGATCTCTGATTTCTCAGAGAATCATCAGGCGAAAGCACCGCTAATGACTTAAAAAATAGGACCAAAGAGGGCTTTTAGCGGTTCCTCTCTTTTATCTAAACGAAAACCGCATTCCATTTGAAACACCGAAATAATAATGATTACCATACGCATCCATTTTTCTGGTTATGTGACCCGTATGCGCTATTTTCAGGCTATTTTAGTTTTTTGTCTGCTAAGTGTGGCCCTTAACGGGCAGGCAAAGAGTGTTATCGATATTCTAGGCCGTCAGGTGGAAATACCTGATAATCCACAGCGTATTATTGTGGGTGAAAGCCGGATGCTCTATACACTGGCGTTATTGGAGCCAGGAAATCCTGCGCAACGAGTAATTGCCTGGCCCGCTGACCTGGAACGTTACGATGCGCAAAGCTGGCAACTTTATACACAAAAATTTCCTGAAATTGCTCAAATCCCAATAATTAAAAGTGGCAACATTCGCCAGATAAATGTTGAGAGCCTGATCCTATTACAACCCGACCTGGTTATTTTGTCGCGGCTTGGAGGGGGAGAGGGCGATGACGGAACATTGGTTCGTTTAACCAAAGCCGGTATTCCTGTGATCTTTGTAGATCTGAGGATCGATCTGTTAAATCAAACGATCCCCAGTATTAAGTTGTTAGGTGAGGTGCTTAATCGTCAAGGGCGCGCCGAGAGATTTATCATTTTTTATCAGCAACATATGCATGTTATCCAACAGAGGCTGACCCAGTATCAAGGGCGAAAACCGACGGTTATGCTGCATTTGCATCTAGGGCGACGTGAAAGTTGCTGTACCACGGCCTCTAAAGGCAATCTCGGTGACCTGATTGCTTTTGCTGGTGGCGACAATATTGCAGCCTCCCATATTAATACCCTGTATGGAGAACTGAATCCGGAAACTGTGCTGCAAGCCAATCCAGATATCTATATTGCTACCGGTATGGCCGGACTGACTGGTAAACGCTTTTCTCACTTAAAACTGGGGCCGCTAGTGAATGCTGAGCTGGCACAGCACAGCTTCCAACAAGTGTTGTCAGACCAACCTATCCTTTCCCATCTTCGTGCCGTGACTCAGGGCCATGCCTACAGTATTTGGCATAACTTTTACCTCAGCCCTTATCACGTTGTGGCAGTTGAGATGTTTGCCAAAGCGTTCTATCCCGATTTATTTGCTGATATCTGCCCACAGCAAACATTCCAACAGCTCTATAAACAATTTTTACCGCTACCTTTCTCAGGGATTTATTGGAGTTCGTCAAAATATGGAAATACTTAAGCGTCAACATTGGTATTGGTGCGGGTGCGCGCTATATTGGGTCGCGGGCGGGTGACGCAGCAAATCGTTTTATTTTAGATGATTACACTGTAGTTGATGCTTTTGTTTCATACTCATTACCGATTAATCATTATCGGGTGAAATGGCAGCTAAATGTGAAAAACCTGTTTGATAAAACCTATTACCCTTCAAGTGGTGGCAATTTGCGGATTGCTGTTGGTGAGCCTCGGCAGTTTGTTTTACGTGCCAGTATCGATTTCTGATTATGTTAATCACCTGGTAGGGATTAATGATTCCTATCAGGTGTACTAAAATATCATTTGTAATCTGTGTATCGTTAGTTTTACGGATTTGTAAAGTTTGCACTACCCTCAATTATCGGTATGATTCGCATCTACAGCATATAGCTGAGTGTTAATCTAATTTAGTCGGTTAACAATAGCGGCCAGTTTTTTGATGACGAGAATTTATCCTCAGAAGTTGATATGAAAGGACTTTTAAGTAATGACACAAACTATCTTCATGGTTGGTGCGCGTGGTGCAGGTAAGACAACGGTAGGGAAGGCGCTGGCAGAGGCGCTAGGATATCGCTTTATTGATACAGACCTGTTTATGCAACAAACTTTACAGTTGAGTGTTGCCGAAGTCGTCGCTCGCGAGGGTTGGGATGGCTTTCGTTTGCGAGAAAGTATGGCCCTGCAAACCGTCACAGCCCCTAAAACGGTGGTTGCTACTGGTGGTGGCGCGGTGTTGACCCCTAAAAATCGGACATTTATGCGTAATCACGGGTTGGTCATCTATCTACGTGCCTCTGCTAATGTGTTGGCGGAGCGTTTAACCGAAGATCCAGAAGATGCTCAACGACCAAGCCTCACCGGCAAACCGATCGTTGAGGAAATACTGGATGTATTAGCCAGTAGGGAAGCACTCTATCAGGAGGTTGCCCATCATGTGCTGGATGCAACTCAACCACTGCAAGAGGTTGTCGGGCATATTTTGCAGATTTTAGCGGATGAAACAGTGAAGTAGTTCGGGGCGTTAGATCAATTTGTAATATGAATAATTAGTCCATCTGATTGTTTGATAATTATACGAAGCGTACAATCATCACCTATGTAATCATTTCGACGTAAATCATTTACGCTGATTAATGCCATTTAAGGCAAGGCCAATCAAGGCGGGCCGATGAAAACCCTCAAATTATTTATCCATCAACACACCAATTTTATGCCTGCGTTCTGGTCAATATTGATTGTGCTCTTTGAAACCTCGCTGGCGTTATATATCTTACGAAATCTCTGAGGCCACTCTCTTTTGCTAAAATAGACTCACCATTTATGTTGTAAACCATTTTCGACTGCTCTGTTTTAGCTAAATAGCCACTTTCCCCTGGGGTAAACAGTAAATTCCAGCACCAATTTGTGCGTTTTTTCCGCAACCTTGGTTGTGAATTCGGTAATGATCCCATTTCGCCATAATAATCAGTGACAGAGCGTTTAGAGTGACTCTAATATGAAAGCTCAATTCTGATTAAGACGCGGGTGCAAAACTATGCTGAAATTTAATGAGTATTTTACCGGGAAAGTGAAATCTATTGGTTTTGACAGTGACAGCATTGGGCCAGCTAGCGTTGGGGTGATGGAGAAGGGTGAGTACACCTTCAGTACAGCTAAACCGGAAGAGATGACGGTCATTACTGGCAGCTTAAAAGTCTTGATTCCAGGTTCGTCAGGTTGGGAAATTTTCAAGCCGGGTGAAACCTTCTATATCCCGGGGGAGAGTGAATTTAACCTGCAAGTTGCTGAAGCATCATCGTATCTGTGCAAATATTTGAGCTAATTTACTTTTAATTTAGCGAATGTTTCAGCCCTCTCCATACCAGAGAGGGCAATACTTTTTGAGTTGAGTTACAGCAGTATTAGTGCTGAGCCTCACCACCCAAAGCTTCAATCAGATTTTTAATCAAAGCAGCCAGTTCACTGGTCATCAGAATAAAATCGGCATCGAAACGTTGGGCAAAATCTTCCCGGTCAATATCATCATTCTGTTCACGCAAGGTGTCAGAGAATTTCAGGCGTTTCAGTGATCCATCATCGGATAGCACCAACTGAACACGCTCTTGCCAATCCAGTGCCAACTTAGTTACTAACTTGCCAGCTTCAATATGCACCGCGATTTCATCGCTGAACAGATCCTGTTTCTTACAGCGGATCACGCCGCCATCCTCCAGAATAGCTTTTAGCTCAGCTTCATCCATCAGTGTAAAACCAGCAGGTAATTCTTTACTGCGCACCCACTCAGTTAGTGTCAGCTCAATTGGATTTTCCAATGTCAGCGGCACTACCGGCAAGGAACCCAGACTTTTTCGCAGCAATGCTAAAGTGTCTTCAGCCCGCTTCGCACTGGCCGCATCGACCATAATTAGGTCATTGACCGTATCAATCCACAGGAAGGTTTGGTTAAATCGACTGAATGCTCGTGGTAATAAACTGTGCAGAACTTCATCTTTTAATGAGTCTTTTTCAGTTTTTTTCAGTTTGCGATGTTGTTCACCTTCCAGACGCTCAATTTTGGATTGTAACTCCTGCTTAATCACCGGAGATGGCAAGATTTTCTCTTCTTTTCGCGCACAAATCACGATCTGGCCATTAACCGTATGGGTTAAGGCATCGCTGTGTGAACCCATCGGTGAGACCCAGCCGGTTTTTGCCATATCCTGGCTACCACAGGGGGTGAAACTAAGGGCGCTTAACTGTTTCTCCATTTCATCCGCAGATAGCGAGACTTCCCGGCTCAAACGGTAAACCATTAAATTCTTAAACCACAGCATAGTGTTATCCCTGGCTCGGGCGCGCCTGGAGCGCGCGAGTTAATCAAACGCAGGGCGGCATGATAACGAATTGATGCCTTGACCCCTAGCAAAGAATAAGAAAAAAGAGCGCCAGCCAATCATTTTCTAAATGCAATTTTAGCCCGATGGGATTTAAACACGACCTAATGCAAAATTACGGATAACAAAGATTGTGTCACCGCGACCTATTGTCCACACTGAAAAGATAGGATTTCTATTATCGTTATTGCCTGGTCATATTGGGGCATATTTATTGCTCATAATACAACGAATAATTCCGTCAATGAGGTGGAGCGCTATGCGCATTGGTATCGATCTGGGTGGCACCAAAATAGAGGTCATTGCATTGAGCAATGATGGGCTGGAACTTTTCCGTAAGCGGGTTGATACCCCACGCCATGATTATCAAAAAACATTGCAAGCGATTACTGCTTTAGTCGCTGATGCTGAACAGGCGACGGGGGAGCGGGGCAGTGTCGGCGTGGGTATTCCGGGGACACTCTCCCCTTTTACCGGCAAGGTAAAAAATGCTAATTCGGTATGGCTGAATGGTCAGTTTGTCGATAAAGATCTGTCAGATCTCCTCTCTCGCCCAGTACGTCTGGCAAATGATGCAAACTGTTTGGCGGTTTCCGAGGCAACCGATGGCGCCGGCGCAGGGAAGCATCTGGTATTTGCTGTCATTATCGGTACTGGCTGTGGGTCAGGTATTGCTATCGATGGGCGAGTTCATGCCGGTGGTAATGGCATTGCCGGTGAGTGGGGCCATAATCCCTTGCCGTGGCAGGATGACGAAGAGCGGCAATATCAGCAGGAAGTTGCTTGTTATTGCGGCAAAAAAGGGTGTATCGAGACATTTGTCTCTGGCACCGGTTTTGCCACTGATTACTTTCGCCTGAGTGGAAAACCACTTAAAGGCCATGAGATCATTACGTTGGCTGAACAGGGGGATGCAGTAGCAGAGCAGGCCATGAGCAATTATGAGCAACGTTTTGCCAAGTCATTAGCTCAGGTCATTAACCTATTTGACCCAGATGTGGTGGTTTTAGGTGGAGGAATGAGTAATGTTGAACGCCTCTATAAAACATTACCTGCGTTAATCAGCCCATGGGTCTTTGGTGGTGAGTGTGAAACCCCAATTCGTAAGGCGGTGCATGGTGATTCGAGTGGGGTGCGTGGCGCTGCTTGGTTATGGCCAACTGCCCTTCGCCCTTGACGCTACCGCGGTGTTAGCGGCACTCACTCACCCGAATCACTTACTTGAGTAAGCTCATCGGGACTTGCTCGCTTGCTGCCTGGCGCTAACGCCAATGGCTTTGGGCACGCCCTTCGCCCTTGACGCTAGCGCGGCACTCACTCACCCGAATCACTTACCTGAGTAAGCTCATCGGGATTTGCTCGCTTGCTTATCCAAATGACGGCCTGAGTCAGTCATTGGGGGTCTGCTCAGTTTGATTAACCCGGAAAATATTATCTAGACGGCTTACACCCAGTCCGTTGACTTTCTTCACTTTTATTTGCACCGGAATCCTCTCTTTCATGGCCTCAATGTGGCTGATGATCCCGATGGTTTTACCTGATGCATTCAGGCTATCAAGTGCATCCAGTGCGGTATCCAGCGTCTCTGCATCCAGCGTGCCGAAGCCTTCATCGAGAAATAGTGAGTCAATGCTGGTTTTATGACTGACCAGATCCGACAGTGCCAGTGCCAGCGCCAGACTAACCAGAAAACTTTCGCCTCCAGATAGTGTGCGAGTATCGCGTATGGCATCAGCTTGCCATGTATCCACCACTTGTAACTCCAGTGCATCACTGGTTTTGCGCTGCAACAGATAGCGGCCATGTAAGCGGCTGAGTTGGTTATTTGCCAAATAGACCAGATGATCGAGTGTCAGCCCTTGGGCAAATTTGCGGAATTTATCACCCTCTTTGGAGCCAATTAAGTGATTGAGATAGCTCCAGTCATCATATTGCTGCTGGCTACGTTCAATTTGTTCAAACAGGGCATGTTGGTTATTACGACGAGCAGCGTCACTGTCTAGCTGATTGCGCAGCTCACCTTGGCGTAGTGTGTTGGCTTTTAGCTGTGCCGAGAGTTGATCCGACTGTTGCTGCAATATCGCCAATTCAGACATCTGATCGACGCCCGACGGGCACTGTTGCAAATGTTGTTCCAGCGCTTCGTTGATTTGCTGCTGGCGAATATGGATTTGTTGTTGCCGCTCACTCAATTGCTGTTGCAATTGCTGCAGACGTTGTCTCTCTTCTTCGCTCAGCAACGCGGCCGTCAGGGCCGCTTCATCTTCGAACGCGCTTATCTCCAACGCCTGCTGTAACTCAGCTTGAGCTGCCGCCGCACGCTGCTGATTATGTTGATATTGCTGCTCTAATCCCGCCAACTCACCGGATAACCGGTTGAGCTGGGATTGCGTTAGTTGTAGAGCTTCCGCTGCGTTTTGCTGTGCCAGATCCACCTGCTGCTGCTGTAGGCGTAACAACTGGCGCGCTTCGCTAACAGTGCGGTTGCCAAACAGGGCATCGCGCTGCTGCTGATATTGTTGTAGCAGGGCCTCAGTTTGTTGATGCTGCTGAGTCAGCTCAGTTAATTGATCTACGCCTGCTTGTAAATGGCGGCGCTCATCTTCAATCCGCGTCTCCAGTGCTTTTTGCTCCAGCACCCGTTGTTGTTGCTCTTGTTGATACTGCTGCCAGCGTTGGCTCTCCTCTTCCCGCAGTACCAGCCAACTCGATTGCTGGTCAGCTTCAGGTATTGAGAGCGATAATTCAGCCAGCGCATTATGCAAGCACTGATGCATCAGTGCTAACTCATCCTGCTGGCGCTGATGCTGTGCTAATAACTTCTGGTGAGATTGCTGGGTATCATGTTGACGCTGCGTGATTAATGCCAACTGTTGCAGATGTTTTTGCTGCTGCTGTTCAGCTTGAGCCAGAACATCCTTAGCTTGCTGATATTGTTGATTTAAACGCTCATGCTCGGCCAGTTTTAGCTGGCATTTTTGCTCTAACTGTTCCTGCTGTTCTAGCCAGGTCACTAAAGCTGCAGGCTCATTCAAGGCAAAAGTCAGTGCCAATGGTTGTGCCAATGTTTGCCAGCGCTGTTGATATTCAGCCAGTTGTTGGCGATGGTGCTGTAACTCTTGCTCCACACGCTGCTGTTGTTGCTGCACACTTTCTACCTGAGTGCGCAATTCGGTTCCGGCGGTGAAGAGTTGCTCGACTTGAAGGCGAAGTTCTTCAACGCGTTTAGCCGTTTCTGAGGGTTTTACCGCCTGATACGCAGTAACGGCGGGATGATCTAGCGCCCCACATAGTGGGCAGGCTTCTCCAGATTGTAGTTTGGCCCTTTCCGCCTCTAATCCGGCGATCTGTTTTTCGCGCTCCCACAAGCTTTCCAGATCTGTCAGATGCTGTTTTTGCTGTTTATATAACTGACGTTTTTCTGCCAACTGCTGTTCAAGCAGTTTTAACTGTTGCTGCTGGCTAGCGAGTTGCTGCTGTTGTTTATCGATTAGTGACTGAACTTGTTGCGCCAAAGGCGATAATGCCGCTAATTGTTGCCGTGTGGTTCGTTGTTGCTGGAGTTCGCCCCATTGTTGGCGTAGTTGTGCTGAAGGTTGTTGTTGCTCAAGCACTGATAATTGCTGCTGGATGCTACCCGTCTGCGAACTGGCTTGTATCAATACTGCTTGTTGTTGCTTGTCTTGCTCATTCAGCGTGTTGATTTGTTGCTGTAACGTGTTCAGCAATGTGACCTGTTGCTGTAGCTGCTGTTTACTTTCAATTGACTGTTGTTGCAGTATTTGCCGTTGGCGGAACTGTTCACGCCATAAAGGGAGGTTTTTCTCCCAGTGTTGATGGTGGGTATGCAGGTGTGCATATTCCGCCAATTGTTGTAGGCGCTGATGGTTTTTTAGTTGCTGCTGCTCATTGAGCTCAAGCTGCTGTCTCTCTTGTTGTTGCTTACCCTGTAGCTGCTGCAATTGCGTAGCAAGTTGCGCCAAGGTGTGCCGCTGCTGTGCAATAGTGTTATCCAGCGGGACGACTTTTTGTTCGATCACTGCTTCTTGCTCATGCAACTTTGCTGCCTGCTGTTGGCGAGCCAAATTGGCTTGCTCTAATGCTTGAGCCAGTGGTGTCAGTTGCGTCTGAAGTTGCTGCTGTTGTTGAGTCAGTGTGGTGATACGTAGTTGTATTTGTTGCAAATCTTGTTGGCTACGTGAGCGTTCCCGCAGCAAGGGGCGCAACTTTTCAGCGGGCTCACTTCTGGCTAGCCGTTGCAGCTCCGGCTGAGCTTGCTGGAGAGTTTGCTCAATCAGTTTTTGTTGCTGCTGATATTCCAAGGCGCTCTTTTGCTGCTGTTGCCAATGGGTTAGCCAGGTTATTTGGTGTTGATTGACTAACTGATCTGCGGTGAGCTGTCTCTCTTGTTGATCGAGCAAATCTATCTGCTGCGATAGGGTTGATCGTTGTTCTTCATTTAGCAGTTCAATACCGGTTGCCCGTTGGTGCAAGGTATCCAGATCGGTTTTGGCCTGCTTATGCTGTTCGAATACATGCTCTGATAGACGCCCATAGATGTCGGTGCCCGTTAGCTCTTCCAATAGCTCCGCGCGGTCATTGGCGTCGGCATTGAGAAATGCGGCAAATTGCCCCTGTGACAGCATCATAGATTTGGTAAAGCGGCCAAAATCCAGGCCGGTTATCTCAGCAACCCTATCGAGTTTATCACGCACTTTATCGGCCAGAATCTTGCCGCTTTCACATAACGCCAGTTCAACTTTAGGCGCTTGCAGATTCCCTTCGGGGCTGTTTTTTGCGCGACGTTGACTCCAAAATGCGCGATAGCGGGTGTCTTTCACCTCAAATTCAACTTCGGCCAGTGATTCTGCGGTATGGCGTGTCATTAGCTCATTTTGGCTGGGCGTGACATTCAGGCGCGGTGTTTGGTGGTACAGCGCAAGGCAAATCGCATCTAATAGTGTGGTTTTCCCCGCCCCGGTGGGGCCGGTGATGGCGAATAAGCCGTTGCTGGCAAACGGCTCAGCAGTGAAATCTATCTTCCACTCCCCTTGCAGAGAGTTAATGTTTTTTAGCCGCAGGCTTAAAATTCTCATATCGGTTGCTCCTCTGCGGCATCTTTACCTTGCGTGATCTCTTCCACCACCTGACTGAACATTTGGCGCATCCGCTGCTGGCGTGGTTCGGCTAAATCTGCCTCCTGTGCGAGCCTACGTTCAAATACATCGGCGACACTCAACTCATTGAGTGTCTCTTTCTCTTGCCGCTCAATGCTGTTGTTACGCTGCTCTTTACTGCGACGTAATAGCACGACCTCAACGGGTAGATCTGCGGTCAGGGCCTGAATCCGCCGTTGAATATCAGTGAGATAGTCTTTGGTGGCAACTTCGATATCCAGCCAGACCGGTAAGCCCTGATGATCAACAAATTTAGCCAACTGCTGCTCTATTTGCTGCAAATCCCCTTTAATGAGCTGCATCGGCTGAAATTGCGGTATGAATAGCGGGGTCACTGATGCCAGGGTCTGTTGGGCAAACTCCACCAGATAGACACTTTTCTCTTTGCTCAATTCATCAAAACTCAGGGCAATGGGGGAGCCGCTGTAACGGATATGCTCGGTTTTAGCCACTTGCTGAGCCCGGTGAATATGGCCCAACGCAATGTAATCTGCTGGTGGAAATGCTTGAGCGGGGAACGCATCCAGTGTGCCGATGTAGATATCACGAACCGAGTCTGAGGTGGTGACACCCATGGTGGTGAGATGCCCGGTGGCAATAATAGGTAGCGGCAAACCCAGTTCGGTGCGCAGTTCAATGGCCCGCTGATATAACGCCTGATAGTGGGCAGCAATGGCTTCTTGCAGTGCCAGCTGTTTTTGCTCGCCAGATTCGCCGGCTTGACTGCTCACCAAGTCCCGTGGTCGTAAGAAGGGAATTGCACAGAGTAAGGCCGCAGGTTGTTGCTGATGGTTTTTCAGCGTAATAATTTGTTGTTCGAGATTGCGACTGGCACAAGAGATCACCGTGGTATTCAAATAGGAAAGCAAGTCACGTGATTCATTCAGTGTCGAGACTGAATCGTGATTCCCCCCTAGAACAACCAACTGGCAGCCCGTGGGCTGTAGCTCCACCACGAAGCGGTTATAGAGCTCGCGGGCATAACTAGGTGGGGAGCCGGTATCAAAGATATCACCAGCGACAATCAGCGCATCTACCTGATTTTCTTCAATCTGCCTAATGAGCCAGTGCAGAAATGCCTGGTGTTCGGCAGCCCGGCTTTTGGTGAAGAAGTGTTGGCCTAAATGCCAATCAGAGGTATGGATAATGCGCATAAATCTCCCGCACGGCAGGTTATCAGTCAAAGAGAGTGGCGCTGATTATAAACGCTGACCGCAGGATGTCGCGGCTAAAACAGTCGCTTGAAGTAAATCTCCGAGACGTCTCGCAAACTTGGCTGCTGCATTTTGCAATTACTGTAAAATTTATCACTATGCTTATTGCGGGTAGAAGCGCGATGTTTTTCATAAAAATGTCACAAAACTGACGCATAATGGCTCCCGAAATCAAATAGTGACCACTAACTTACTGGCAGGGTTGATGATGGCAAGACGCATACTGGTGGTGGAAGATGAAGCGCCAATCCGTGAGATGGTGTGCTTTGTGTTGGAACAGAATGGTTACCAACCATTAGAAGCCGAAGATTATGACAGCGCAGTCACTCGTTTGTCGGAGCCTTTCCCTGATTTAGTGCTGCTGGACTGGATGCTGCCGGGTGGCTCGGGTATCCAATTTATTAAACATATGAAGCGCGAAGCATTGACCAGAGATATTCCGGTGATGATGTTGACAGCCCGTGGCGAAGAAGAAGATAGAGTCCGCGGTTTGGAAGTGGGTGCTGATGACTATATTACCAAGCCTTTTTCGCCGAAAGAGCTGGTGGCGCGCATCAAGGCGGTTATGCGGCGGATATCGCCAATGGCGGTGGAGGAAGTGATTGAAATGCAAGGGCTAAGCCTTGACCCCTCCTCACATCGGGTGATGGCTAACGAGCAAGCTCTGGATATGGGGCCGACCGAGTTTAAACTACTGCACTTCTTTATGACCCATCCTGAGCGTGTTTACAGTCGTGAGCAGTTGCTTAATTATGTCTGGGGCACTAACGTTTATGTAGAAGATCGGACGGTTGACGTGCATATTCGTCGACTACGCAAGGCGCTTGAAGTTGATGGTCATGACCGCATGGTACAAACTGTCCGGGGAACTGGATACCGTTTCTCAACGCGCTACTGAGTTTTCAGTGCCGGAGAATTCGTTGTGTTAGAACGTTTATCGTGGAAAACGCTGGCTTTAGAGCTGGCCCTTTTTTGTTTGCCGGCATTACTGCTGGGTGCTTTTATCGGGTATCTCCCTTGGTTATTGCTGATATCCGTGCTCGCGGCGCTAGTCTGGAACTTCTATAACCAACTTAAGTTATCTCACTGGCTGTGGTTAGACCGCAGCATGACCCCGCCTGCTGGCCGTTGGAGCTGGGAGCCGCTATTTTACGGCTTATACCAGATGCAACTGAGAAATCGTCGGCGTCGGCGCGAGTTGGCACTACTCATCAAGCGCTTTCGTAGTGGTGCCGAATCACTGCCGGATGCGGTGGTTATCACCACCATTGATGGCAATATCTTCTGGTGTAACGGCCTGGCTCAGCAACTGCTTGGGTTTCGTTGGCCGGAGGATAATGGTCAGCATATTCTTAACTTATTGCGCTATCCAGAGTTCAGCCAATATCTGCAACAGCAACTCTTTTCCCGCCCACTGACCCTGCAATTGAATAATGGCTATTACGTTGAGTTTCGCGTGATGCCTTATTCAGAAGGGCAATTACTGATGGTCGCCCGTGATGTGACCCAAATGCGTCAGTTGGAAGGGGCGAGGCGTAACTTCTTTGCGAATGTCAGCCATGAACTGCGCACCCCCCTGACAGTATTGCAGGGCTATTTGGAAATGATGCATGACCAGGAGTTAGCCGGGCCATTGCGGGACAAAGCACTCGGGACGATGCAGGAGCAGACCAAGCGCATGGATGGGCTGGTTAAACAGCTATTGACGCTATCACGTATTGAAGCTGCACCTAATGTGGATATGAATGAGCGAGTGGATATTCCGTTGATGCTAAAAGTATTGCAGCATGAGGTACAGGCATTGAGTAATGGCCGTCACGAGATCACTTTTCGGGTGAATGAGCAGTTAAAGGTGTTTGGCAACGAAGATCAACTGCGCAGTGCTGTCTCGAATCTGGTCTATAACGCGGTTAATCACACCCCTGAGGGCACCAAAATTGAGGTGTGTTGGCAGCAAACGCCACAAGGCGCACACTTTCAGGTCAGCGACAATGGGCCGGGAATTGGCCCGGAACATGTGCCACGGCTGACCGAGCGTTTCTATCGGGTGGATAAAGCGCGCTCACGGCAAACGGGCGGTAGTGGGCTGGGGCTGGCGATTGTGAAGCATGCATTGAGCCACCACGATGCACGTTTAGAGGTGATGAGTGAAATTGGTCTGGGCACGCGATTTATATTTACCTTGCCGAACCGGTTGATTGTTCCCGCAGTTTTAGCCGAAAATGCAGTCAAATCCTAACACTGCATGGATACTAAGCTGATGAGATGGGGGAAATGGGCGCTGTTCACTGCCATGCTAGGGGTTAGCTGTGGTGTTCTTGCGCAACAGGTGGAGCTATCACCGATGACGGCCGGGCACTCATCACTGCCCGTTTCAACAGCTGATACCTTGTCAGGTAATCTTTCCAGTGTCGGTTCTGATACCTTAGCCAACTTGATCTCCTTGTGGGCTGATGATTTCAATCAGCACTATCCCGGTGTTAATTTGCAGATACAGGCCGCAGGATCGTCCACTGCGCCTGCCGCGTTGGCAGCTGGGGCCGCTCAGCTCGGTCCTATGAGTCGGCCAATGAAAGCTGGTGAAGTTAGCGCATTTATCCAGCGTTATGGCTATCCGCCGCTGGCGGTCCCAGTGGCCGTCGATGCATTGGTGGTTTTTGTTCATCAGGACAACCCACTGAATAAACTGACTTTATCTCAGCTTGATGCCATTTTCTCGCAAAATCGCCGCTGCGGAGCACCTCGCCCGATTCAGCGCTTTGGTGAATTGGGGTTAACAGGTGACTGGGCGAATCGCGCTTTGCAGCGGTATAGCCGAAATTCAGCCTCAGGAACCTATGGCTACTTTAAGCATCGAGTGCTGTGTGATGGTGACTTTATGAATAATGTCAATGAGTTGCCTGGTTCAGCCTCCGTGGTGCAAGCAGTGGCGGGGTCATTAAATGGCATTGGCTATGCCAGTATTGGTTTTCGTAACAGTGGCGTTAAGCCATTGGCTCTGGCGACTACTGGGCAGGATTTTGTCTTGCCGACACCTGAAAATGTTAAAGATGGTCGCTATCCCTTGTCGCGCTATCTCTATATTTATATCAATAAGGCACCGGGCCAGCCGTTGGAACCGCTGACTGCGGCACTCCTTGAACGAGTTTTATCGCCAGAAGGGCAAAAACAAGCTACCCATGATGGCTATCTGCCTCTACCTCCTGATGTATTGACTCATACCCGAAAAGCATTGGGCTTTGCTGGCTAGTCTGCTTTCAATATCACTTTTCGCCCATACCATCGGGCGCTGTTTCCTGCGAATAAAACTCTCGGGTAACCGGTGATATTTTCAACCGATGAGTAGAGGGAGCAGGGTAAGAGTGACCATAAATTGTTAACTATTGGATATAAATGATACAAATCTTGTGGTGCATATTTCTCTAAATCTGGCACGATTAACTGGTTTGGTGAAATTATCTGGATGATGACTCTGCTTTTATGATCCTCACTTGCCTTTCCCCGCTATAAACTGTCTACTTACCGCCGTTGTTAGCCTATTCCACCTGCAAATAACTTCAAAAATACTGCATACTGACGAAATAGATTGCTTATTAACCGCCGGAGTTTGCGTTTATCAGAGCTTTGTATTGTTTCGATCACGTAGGGAAGGCCACAGCTTAGGACTTTTTCTTTTGATCATTTTAACTAGGCAACGCACATCACTATGAGTCATCGTTTATCGTCTAAAGATATTATGGCATTAGGTTTTATGACCTTTGCTCTATTCGTCGGGGCCGGCAATATCATCTTCCCGCCGATGGTAGGTTTACAATCGGGTGAACATGTTTGGATGGCAGCACTCGGCTTTCTGATTACCGCGGTTGGGTTACCGGTAATTACAGTTATCGCGCTGGCGCGTGTCGGTGGTGGTATTGATGCTCTGAGTACCCCGATTGGCCGCGGTGCCGGTCTGGTACTGGCAACTGTTTGCTATCTGGCGGTCGGCCCACTGTTTGCTACCCCCCGTACTGCAACCGTCTCGTTCGAAGTGGGTATTGCCCCTTTGACTGGAGATGGCCCATTGCCACTGTTTATCTATAGCGTGGTTTATTTCGCGCTAGTTATCGGAATTTCGCTATATCCGGGCCGCTTACTGGATACGGTCGGGCATATTCTAGCGCCACTGAAGATTTTAGCGCTGGCTATTCTAGGTATTGCTGCACTGATTTGGCCCGCAGGCCCATTGATTCCCGCCACGGATGCCTATCAGCAAGTTCCGTTCTCCTCCGGTTTTGTTAATGGCTATTTGACCATGGATACCTTGGGGGCCTTGGTCTTTGGTATCGTTATCGTCAATGCAGCCCGTTCACGTGGTGTGGTTTCCTCACAGCTGCTGACGCGCTATACCATCTGGGCTGGATTGATTGCCGGTGTCGGTTTGACGTTGGTCTACCTGAGCTTGTTTAAGCTGGGTTCTAGCAGTGGCGCTTTGGTGCCGGATGCCCAAAATGGAGCGGTGGTGTTACATGCTTATGTGCAGCACACCTTTGGTGGGTTGGGAAGCGTATTCCTGGCTGCATTGATATTCATCGCCTGTATGGTTACAGCCGTGGGCCTGACCTGCGCCTGTGCTGAATTCTTTGCTCAATACTTGCCGTTATCTTACCGGGCACTGGTGTTTATTCTCGGTATCTTCTCGATGATGGTGTCGAATCTGGGGTTGAGCCATCTGATTCAGATCTCTATTCCGGTTCTGACGGCAATTTATCCGCCATGTATCGTGCTGGTACTGATGAGCTTCACTCTACGCTGGTGGCATCACGCCTCACGCATCGTCGCTCCGGTCATGTTGGTCAGCTTACTGTTCGGTATCCTTGATGCGGTGAAAGCTTCCACCTTTGCGCACTTCTTGCCCGAATGGACGCAGCATCTGCCGCTGGCGGCACAGGGTCTGGCATGGTTATCACCTTCGCTGCTGGTATTCGTTGTCGTAGGGTTGTACGATCGCCTCTGCTGTCGTCAGGAAGTTGCTGCCAAGCAATAACTGCACAGCGATAGAATTTTTTTAGCCACGGCTCACCCCCGTGGCTTTTTGCTGAAAAAAGACGGGACTTTATTCATGGAATTACCAGTCAAAAATAAGCTAAAACGCGGCCTAACGACACGCCATATCCGCTTTATGGCATTGGGGTCAGCAATAGGTACAGGCTTATTCTATGGTTCGGCTGATGCAATAAGAATGGCGGGGCCAAGCGTATTATTGGCATACCTGATTGGTGGCGTGGTGGCATTTATCATCATGCGCGCCTTGGGCGAAATGTCAGTGAATAACCCGCAGGCCAGCTCGTTCTCGCGCTATGCACAAGATTATCTGGGGCCGATGGCCGGCTATATCACCGGCTGGACCTACTGTTTTGAGATTCTGATTGTGGCGATTGCCGATGTGACCGCTTTTGGTATCTATATGGGGGTCTGGTTCCCGCAGGTAGATCACTGGGTATGGGTGCTAAGTGTGGTTCTGATCATTGGCGCGGTCAATATGATGAGCGTTAAGGTCTTTGGCGAGCTGGAGTTTTGGTTTTCATTCTTCAAAGTTGCCACCATTATTATCATGATCTTGGCCGGTATCGGTATCATCATTTGGGGTATTGGCAATGGTGGGCAGCCAACCGGTATCCATAATTTATGGACCAACGGCGGCTTCTTTAGTAATGGTTTTGTTGGCATGATCCTATCATTGCAGCTGGTGATGTTTGCTTACGGTGGTATTGAGATTATTGGTATTACTGCAGGTGAAGCTGAGAACCCGAAAAGCTCCATTCCGAAAGCTATTAACTCCGTGCCGTGGCGTATTCTGGTGTTCTATGTCGGTACGCTGTTTGTCATTATGTCAATTTACCCGTGGAATCAAGTTGGCACCAATGGCAGCCCGTTTGTACTGACCTTCCAGCATATGGGGATTACTGTTGCTGCGGGTATTTTGAACTTTGTGGTTATCACCGCCTCGTTATCTGCTATTAACAGTGATGTGTTTGGTGTTGGGCGCATGTTGAACGGGATGGCAGAGCAGGGCCATGCACCCAAAGCTTTTGCGGCGATCTCTAAACGCGGTGTGCCGTGGGTTACGGTGTTGGTGATGATGGGGGCCATGCTGACGGCGGTTTACCTCAATTACATCATGCCGGAAAATGTGTTCCTGGTGATCGCTTCACTCGCGACCTTTGCGACAGTTTGGGTGTGGATTATGATCCTGTTCTCTCAGATTGGTTTCCGCCGCTCGCTGAGCAAAGAGCAAATTAAGGCACTGGATTTCCCACTACGTGGTGGCACCTTTACATCAGTTCTGGCTATCATTTTCCTGGTGTTTATCATCGGCCTGATTGGTTGGTTCCCAACGACTCGAGTCTCACTGTATGTCGGGCTAGTGTGGATAGCGCTGTTGCTGGTGGGGTATTACTTCAAGGTCAACCATCAGAAAAAACAGATAGAGCCGGCGAAACAAGCGGAATAATGCTGAGTTGAACTGCATATCAAACAGGGAGATTTTATCTCCCTGAGGTTGCTGACAAAGTACCTGCGACGGAGAGAACAGGCAGATCGTAAAGACGCCGTAAATACTTCCCTGTAGGCTCGAGCCGCGCCATCCCTGGCGCGGACGCTTTACTCTTCTGTCTGTCCTCGCCGTTCAAGCTCGAGTCATTGGGGTTTGTCAACGGTCTGAGGGAGATTTTATCTCCCGCTTTTTTTTGCTCAATGTAATAGTGTTAAGCCTGCAATTTCATCACTCTGTAACTCAATAAGTCTCTCCGCCCCCGACCTCATCCCCGATATTTATGCGGATAGATGAGGGTAAGCCCTCCATAACGTGGCATTGTTTATACCGGTTACATTTAACAGGTGAATGTGTCTATTACAGGTGAATGTGTCGCGGCGTTAATGTCTGCACCAGATAGCCTTAACAGCAATCGTTTTGGTTAAAGCAGGAGAATTTTATGCTGAGTGGTTGGCATCTACCGGTCCCGCCGTTTGTTCGTCAGCGGGGCGACGCATTACACATCACGCTATGGCTGCAAGGTGAAAACCTGCCCACACAGGTTTTCTTACGCTGCGAACCAGATAATGAAGAGTGGTTGCTCACGATGAAGGGGCAGCAACGTGATGGTTTCTGGTGTTATCGCGCGACCTTACCACTAGATGTTGGCCAGCCTACCCGGCGCTACTGTTTCAAACTGCTGTGGCGTGACGACCAACAGTGGTTCGGCCCGTTAGGATTTTCAGTGGTTCCCCCGGCGCAATTGGCGCAGTTTGCCATTGATCTGCCTGATAGCGGCCCTGATTGGGTGGCTGACCAAGTTTTCTATCAAATATTCCCCGATCGTTTTGCCAGTAGTCAGGGTGAGCATGGCGTGCAGGATGGCAGTTATACCCACCATGCTGCGGGTCATCCCGTCTCCCGCCGTGAGTGGCAGCAGCCGCTGGATGATGTGAATGCCGCCTCGACATTCTATGGTGGCGATCTGGCGGGTATCACCCAAAAACTCCCTTATTTGCAACAGCTTGGTGTAACTGCGCTGTATCTAAACCCGATTTTTACTGCACCCAGTGTGCATAAATACGATACGCAAGATTATTATCAGGTTGATCCCTACCTCGGCGGAGAGCCTGCTTTTCTGCAACTGCGCGCGGCAACCCGAGAGGCGGGAATAAAATTGGTGCTCGATGGGGTGTTTAACCACACCGGTGACTCCCATCATTGGTTTGATCGCCATCAGCAAGGTACAAACGGCGCTTGCCATCATCCGGATTCGCCCTATCGTGGCTGGTTTAATTTCTTCCCCGACGGGCGGGCGCTGGACTGGAAAGGCAATGCCAGTTTGCCGAAACTAAACTTCGCGAATGACGGCGTGGTGAATCAAATTTATCGCGGTGATGATAGTGTGGTGCGTTATTGGTTACGGCCCCCTTACAGCATTGATGGCTGGCGGTTAGATGTGGTGCATATGCTCGGGGAGGAGGGTGGAGCCTGCGGGAATTTACCGCATTTGGCTGGTATCTATCAGGCCGCGAAAGAGGAGAACCCGCAAGCCTATATTCTGGGCGAACACTTTGGCGACGCGCGCAATTGGTTACATGCTGGCGTGGAAGATGCGGCAATGAATTACATGGGATTTGCCTTGCCGGTACGCGGCTTCCTGGCGGGTATTGATGTGGCTTATCATCCGATAAAACTTAAAGCCGAGGATTGTGCCTACTGGATGGATGAGTATCGTGCCGGATTGCCTCATAGCCATCAGTTGCGCTTATTTAATCAGTTGGATAGCCATGATACCGCTCGTTTTATCACGCTGCTCAATGGTGATAAGGCCCGAATGCAAATGGCGCTGGTGTGGCTGTTTAGCTGGATTGGCGTACCTTGCTTATTTTATGGTGATGAGATCGGTTTAGATGGCGGCAATGACCCATTCTGCCGTAAACCCTTCCCATGGGATGAGTCCCGGTGGGACGGTGAACTGCTGAAACTCTGTCAACGAATGGCGGCCCTCCGCCACAAAAGTAGAGCGCTGCGCCGCGGTGGTTGTCAGGTGATTCACGCCAGTGATGATTCTCTGGTATTTATCCGCAGCGACCAGCGCGAGCGTGTGATGGTGGCAATTCAACGTAATCACGACATAAATATAATGTTGCCCACCTCACCGTTGCTGAATGTGGCTGAGTGGCAGCGTCTGGAAGGGTTATCCGAACTGGATGTTACTGAGGCTGGCGTCAATCTGCAATTGTTAGGTGAAAGTGTCACTTTGTGGCGAGGTCAGTCCTAGTTGAGCGCTATAGTGAGTGCTAACTTAGTATTTAGTGCGCAGTAGAAGATATTCCAGCGGCTAAATGCCGCTTTTTCTTTGGGTGAGATACTATGTATAAGACGGGTGTAAACAGTTGGTCGGTAAACTCACCAAAGGGAAAATGATATGGGCACAACTAAAAGACAGGCATTGATTATTGGTGCATCGCGGGGCTTAGGGCTGGGGTTAGTTGATGAGCTTAATCGCCGTGGCTGGTCAGTGACGGCGACGACACGCGGCGCGGCGAAAGATACCGGTGCGCATGCCGCCCATTGGTTAACATTAGATATTAATCAGCCAGAAAGTATTAAGCAGTTCCTGCAACAGGTACAGGGCCAGAAGTTTGATCTGATATTTGTTAATGCGGGCATTTCGGGGCCAGAGCATCAATCAGCTGTGGATGCAAAACCCGAAGAGATTCTCGAGCTGTTCCAAACCAATGCTATTTCCCCCATCCGCATTGCTCAGCATCTGCTGGCGCAACGCAATCCACCCCATAGCGTACTGGCCTTTATGTCTTCGCAGTTAGGCAGCCTTGGTCACAATGCTTCCGGCCATAAGGCGCTGTATTCCGCCAGTAAAGCGGCACTAAATATGATGACCCGCAATCTGGTGGCTGAGGTAGCAGACCCAACACTGACCGTGCTATCTATTCATCCCGGTTGGGTAAAAACGGATATGGGCGGGGATGCGGCACCACTGACGATAGCGACCAGTGTCAAAGGGGTTGTTGACCAAATTGAACACGCTGCTGGCAAAGGAGGTCACGGTTTCATTGATTATCAAGGACATACATTGCCGTGGTGATAGATGTGGTTGTGATGTAAATCAGTGAGTAATTTCCCCCATCGATGCGTTGATGGGGGATGTTTTACACGTCAATGCATCAGTCGCAGATGCTGGTTAGCCACCAATAGCTGTCAGTCACAGTCAGTAACCAATAGCTGCACCCGCAGGGCGGCGAACATCGTTGGCGCCGTAGAGATAGCCTTCGCGCACTTTACCGGAGACGGCAGAGTCATTCCCCGAGTTGGCAGGGCTGACACCCTCAACGCCAGCCAGGCCGACGAGAATCAGCTCAGTAGCGCCCCACGGATTCTGTTCAACCATCTTATATCCCATATTTTTCAGTAGATTAAGAGTGTCTGCCGAGACCCCGCGCTGCTCGTAATAAACTTCGTCGGGTAACCATTGGTGATGAATGCGCGGGGCATCCACCGCCTCTTGCGGGGCCATACCGTGATCAATCACATTCAATGCAGTTTGTAAGGTAATAGTGATGATCCGCGAACCACCCGGTGAACCTAATACCATAAACGTCTTACCATCCTTAGTCACCAGTGTCGGGCTCATGGATGATAGTGGGCGCTTACCGGGGGCGATGGCATTAGTGGCTCCCTGAACCAGGCCGTACATATTTTGTTCGCCCACTTTCACCGTAAAATCATCCATCTCATCATTGAGGAAGAAGCCGGTGCCGGGTGCAATGACCACGGCACCAAAGCGACCATTTACCGTGTAGGTGGTTGAGACGGCGTTACCCTCATGATCGACGATGGAGTAGTGGGTCGTTTCCGGTTTTTCATGTGGCTGCATACCCGGCTGAACTTCTACAGATGGAGTCGCTTGGTTGGCGATAATCTGCTTGCGAATATCAGCGGCATAACTTTTACTTAGCAGGCGGTCAATTGGGTTTTTAACAAACTCCGGGTCGCCGAGGAAGGTATTGCGGTCCATATAGGCATGACGCATCGCTTCTGTCAGCGTATGAATGTAAGCGGCGGAGTTAAAGCCCATACTTTTCAGGTCATAGCCCTCAAGCACATTCAATGTTTCACATAACGTCACACCACCGGAGCTAGGTGGAGGGGAGGAGACAAATTTATAACCACGATAACTACAGGTAATGGGTGCAGTTTCCGTGATTTTATAGTTGGCAAAATCAGCCGCCGTTAGGATCCCGCCACCTTTTTTCGCTGCAGCTTCTACTGCCTGGGGGATTTTGCCCTGATAAAATGCATCTGTTCCCCGCTGTGAGATTGCGCTCAATGTATCCGCCAGATCTGTCTGAATCAGACGATCGCCCGGTTGCAGGGCTTCACCATCTTTACGTAGGAAAATACGTGCCGATTCTGGGTCCTGACGAAAGCGTTTGACGGTGGTATCCAGAATGTCAGTGTCGGCGCGGGTCAATACAAAGCCTTCGCGAGCCAGCTTGATTGCCGGTGCCATAACTTGCTGGCGGGTCAGTTTGCCGTATCTCTTTTGTGCGCTGTCCATCCCCAAAACCGTGCCGGGAACCCCCGCAGCCAGATAGCCATACAAACTGGCATCTTTGGTCACTTTTCCCTCTTTATCCAAATACATATCAGCACTGGCAGCGGCTGGCGCGGTTTCACGGAAATTGATAAATGTATCGGTTCCATCAGCAAGGTGAATGGTCATAAAGCCGCCACCGCCGATATTACCGCAGCACGGATTCACCACCGCTTGCGCATACCCCACGGCAACCGCGGCATCAATTGCATTTCCACCCATTTTTAAAATATCAGTCCCTACCTGTGAAGCCAGATATTGGGAAGTCACAACCATGCCATTTTTTGCTTCTACTGCTGGTGTTGAAGCCGCATGTAGCGTGCCACTCACCAGTAAAGCCAAAACAGCCAAGGGTTTATTCCATTTTTTCAAAAACATTCTGACTCCTGTTATTTCCTGCCCGCCAGGGATTACCCGGTCATTTTTGTCTGGCAGCTTAAAATCGCTGCTTATGGAATGTGCAAAACACACGCCAGTAATAATTAATAGCAGAATTAATATTTATAGTGGCTAATTAATTGGCTACGGAGGGCGGAGTGATGAGTTATTGTCACGCTAATAGGTGGTGTATTGTTCGGTTGGGATTAAATTAAGAGAAAGCAACTGATTGAAAATAAAGGGATATGAATAAGATAGAACAGCTGGGAATAGGAATGATTATTATATAGACTCTGCGGCGGGTGCTTGAAGCTGTCTGCTTTGGGCATTGTTCGAATCAGATAGAGAGTTGCTTTGAAATAGAGCAGATGTTGCCATAAAGCAGATAGGAAAAAGCCCCGTACTGACGTTAATCAACACGAGGCTCCCTAATGCACGACAACATTACGGTAGCCTTTTACCCGCCGAAAGGCAAGGCAAGGAGGCTGAATATGCCACAAAATACGTTTGTTTACTGCCTGCTAATTGTTTGTATAACAGTGTTGGCATTTACATTAATAACGCATAAATCACTATGTGAATTACGCCTAAAAGATGGAAACAAAGAGGTTGCGGCCATTTTAGCTTACGAATCTGAACGGTAAGGCGACCAGGCGGGGAGCAATCCCCGCCTTTCGTTGTCAGGTAGCAGTTTTCAAGCAACCATTTAGCTTTTTGCATGTTAAAGCTAAGCAGCTTTGGCATAAAAAAACCAGCCAGCATGAGCTGACTGGTTTGATATCCCCTGAGCGAAGCAGGGCTAGCCTAAACGATTATTACAGTTTAGAGGCATTTTCAGACAGATATTTAGCCACGCCATCTGGAGATGCGCCCATACCTGCTTTACCTTTTTCCCACTGTGCAGGGCAAACATCGCCGTGCTCTTCGTGGAATTGCAGTGCGTCAACCATACGCAGCATTTCATCGATGTTACGGCCCAGTGGCAGGTCGTTAACCACTTGGTGGCGAACCACGCCGTTTTTGTCGATGAGGAAAGAGCCACGCAGTGCAACACCTGCATCTGGGTGCTCAATGCCGTAGGCTTTCTGAATTTCACGTTTGATATCAGCAACCATTGGGTACTTAACTTCACCAATACCGCCGTTATCCACTGGGGTTTTACGCCATGCGTTGTGAACAAACTCGGAGTCGAAAGAGACACCAACAACTTCAACGCCACGTTTCTGGAATTCTTCGTAACGGTGGTCGAAAGCGATCAACTCTGAAGGACAAACGAAAGTGAAGTCCATTGGCCAGAAGAACAGGACGGCAGGGCGGCCGTTCAGGTGTTTTTTCAGGTTGAAGTTTTCAACGATTTCGCCGCTACCAAGAACAGCAGCTGCTGTAAAATCAGGGGCTTGACGAGTTACCAGAACCATAAATTACTCCTGTTAATAGGGATGGATTAACCAGTTGTCTTAAAAGTATCGGCACAGCATAGGTATTTAAGTGCAATGAATAAAGGGATAAATACCAATCGCTGTGATAGTTTTTACCTATCGTTATAACGATTTTAGTTTCGTAGTCTTGCTAAGATACCCATTTTACCAAAAAGCGCAAGTGGCTTAGTGTCAATAACCACGCAGAAAAAATGGGCTTTTGGCTAAATCTGCTGACATTTCGCCTGTAACATCATGGCGGGATAAAATGCCAAAAACAGCTGCTCCAGCGGCTGATAGTGTTGCTCTATATCGTGAAAAGAGCCTGCAAGCGCTGCCAGTTTGGGCCGCCGGTTAGCCATACCCTGTAACACATCAGCAATAAAGGGTAGTTCAGCATAACGTTCCAGCCAACGCTCTGGCCACAAATAGGCGTTCAGGTTCTGAAAGCGCACGGGAGTCTGCTGCAAATGGGGCAAAATCTGGTTTTGCGCATGTTGGATAAAATCAGGCAGCGGGCAGTCAGGTACCAGTTTATCCCAATGACGGGCGAGAAAGTGGTCCCACAGCACATCTAGAGTAATAGGGGCAACCCGACGATAATCGGCACTGAAATAGGTTCGCGCTTCTTTAACTAATGACAAGGTATCCGTCATCACATCAACGCGACGATGCATCATGATGCCCGCTACAATATCAGGGGCATATTCACCCTGTGGATTACCACGGACAAAATCTGCCAGCAGATTGCCGAGTAAAGAGCTGTCAGCCAGCGTGGCGAGATGAAGATGGGCGAGGAAGTTCATGTCCTGAGTATAATTCAAATGGTCGCCAATTATCCTTATTTCTTGCAGCCTGCTCCTGAGGGCTCTAGACTAGCGGCCTGTTTTTGTATACCTGCCCATCATCTCTGTTGGTTCGGGTCTGTCCTGATATGAAGTGGAAAGCCATGCGTGTTGCCGATTTTTCTTTTGAGCTACCGGAATCTCTGATTGCCCATTACCCCCAGTCCCAGCGTAGCGGTTGCCGCTTATTGTCACTGGATGGCCCGACGGGAACCTTAACTCACGGCATTTTCACTGATTTGCTGGATAAATTAGAGCCAGGTGATCTGCTGGTATTCAACAATACCCGGGTTATTCCGGCTCGCCTATTTGGCCGTAAAGCCAGTGGCGGTAAGCTTGAAGTGCTGGTCGAACGTGTTTTGGATGATCATCGCGTTCTGGCCCATGTTAAAGCATCAAAATCACCTAAACCCGGTACTGAGCTGCTATTAGGTGATGATGAGAGTATCCGAGCCACCATGCTGGCAAGGCATGACACGCTGTTTGAGTTGCGGTTTGACGATGAACGAGATGTTTTCACCATCCTGAATGCAGTCGGCCATATGCCTTTACCCCCTTATATTGATCGCCCTGATGAAGATGCTGATCGCGAACTGTACCAAACGGTATACAGCGAGCGTCCAGGGGCGGTTGCTGCTCCAACCGCCGGGCTACATTTTGATGAGCCGATGCTGGCGGCATTGCGGGAAAAAGGCATTGAGATGGCCTTCGTGACCTTGCATGTCGGCGCTGGGACCTTCCAACCAGTACGGGTTGACACCATCGAAGAGCATATTATGCATTCCGAATATGCAGAAGTACCCCAACAGGTAGTCGATGCTGTTCTGGCCTGTAAAGCCCGTGGCAAGCGCGTGGTCGCTGTCGGCACTACCTCAGTACGTTCATTGGAAAGTGCCGCCAAAGCGACGGAGAACGGCCTGATTGCTCCCTTCTTTGGTGATACTCGTATCTTTATTTATCCGGGATATGAATACCAGGTTGTGGATGCTTTAGTTACCAATTTCCATCTACCTGAATCAACATTGATAATGCTGGTTTCTGCCTTCGCAGGTTATAAAAATACCATGAATGCTTATCAGCAGGCGGTGGCAGAGCAATACCGCTTTTTCAGTTATGGCGATGCAATGTTCATCAGCCGTAATCCACGGGCACCGCAAGAGACGGTTCACCCGTAAATTTCAGGTCACATAGCTATATGTTTTCAGATATATAGTGCGTGATCAGGCTAAAACAACATCAGACTGTATCTCTGATGCTATGACTGATTAGTAAATAGAGGGTGCGCTACAATTTCCTTTTACTACATCAACTTACAAGAGAAATTCTGGTGGTGTTATTATCAATTCCGGCGTCGTGTGCCAGAAATGTGACAATGCCACTAAATTTGCTCAAATGCTCACCACTCAAGTGGGCATACTTATTTACCATTTCAAGCGTCTCCCAACCGCCTAATTCCTTCAATACCATAATCGGCGTTCCGCTCTGAACGTGCCAACTTGCCCATGTGTGCCGCAGGTCATGAAATCTGAAATCTTCAATACCAGACAGTGACATCGCCCGATCAAAATCGGTCCTGTTGATATATCCCTCCCGATCGCCGTCAGAAGAAAACACGAACTCATTGTCGCAAGGTATTTTCCTCATGATAGAAACGGCATCATCATTAAGCGGCAATGGTCTGGCCCTACCTGACTTTGCGTTATCCGCTGTGATAATCGCCACCCGCCGACCTAGATCCACATCCTTCCATTTCAATGAAAGAATTTCCCCCAGTCTTGCCCCAGTCAGTAACGCGAATGAACAGACATGCTTCATCCAATCATAACGAAGATTGTCGATCAGCGACTTAGCCTCGCTCTTTTCAATCCAGCGTATACGCACCTTTGGCTCTCTTAATGATTGAGAGTAAGGTCGCCGATTCAGCCATCCACTTTTATCTGCCAGTGAAAAACCTCGCATGATAAATGACCTATATCGATTTTTCGTTGCGTTAGCGAGGCGCTTCCTGGTTGGCAAGTTGTGAGTGGGGAGATTGTCCGTTATCTCCTCACCTGTAATTGACGAGATGATCCTGCCGCCAAAGATATTAAGCCAGTAACGGGCATATATCTGCTTATTGGTGAAGCTGGACTGCCCTTCAGCATCGCGCAAAGCAATCAGCACAAGATCCTCAAATAATCTCTCTGGTCTTTTATCCAGATTTTCTACAGCCCACAATTCATGCTTTATTTTGTCATGGAGCTGTTGAGCTTTTGTTTTTTCATCGGTACCAGCAGAGCGTCTAATTCTCGTGCCGTCTGGCGCTGAGACATCGAGCCAGTACGTTTTACCTCTTTTGTAGATCGGCATCTCTTCTTCTCCTTACCGCCTACAACAGCCAGCCGATAGACATTGTTGTCATTTGCGGCCTGTTGTTCAAATTTAAATTTATTAAGGCTGTCAGCATCAGCCCTCCAGCGACCACCAACTTTGAACATGTGAAATTTGACAGGATTCCTGTAAATTGTCCCAGCAGAAACCCTTATGATCGCGGCGTACTCCTTCACTTTAAGGAAAGTCTCTACCTCTTGCATTGGAGCCTCCTTGGTAACCCCATCACCGATTCCACTTAAACTGACCATTCAGCACGCCGATGGCGAAAAGAAGCCAAGCCAGCTTGTAGCCAAGTGGCTTTAGCTTTTCGTAATGGCGCAGGATGATAGGGCGGGTGATGGAGTCTTTGTTTGTGTTAGCCGGCAGAGCGGCGAGGGTGGTTTTAATTTCGTTGTTACAGTTTCTTTCAGCCGACTGGAGGGCGTTCTGTCTCTCTTCAGGGGTCACAAGTCACCCCGCATTACTAACGATATAGAGCGTTGCTGCTACTGTGTACCCGATGAGATATATCCAGAACCAGGTACCGTCTGATATTTTTCTCTTCATGCTGCTTTACTCCCGGTTAATATTTCCTGTCCGATCGCTTTTAGCTCATCCCGCTTAACCGTGGTGAACATGCAGCGAGGTTTAATGAATGGCCGCCAAATAAATAACAGTGAACCTTTGTTATTGCCGTTAATTGGCTTGCTAGTGTCAGAGCGTAGAAACGATATCCGGCCATCAGTAATGAATCGCACTTCATCGACCGATTGCAGTGCCTGGCTAAACCAACCGACAGATGAGTCGGCAGGAACAAGCATCACTACCGATTGCCGCTGCGCGACGCATTGCGCCGCTGCCTTTATTACCCATGGCGTTATGTCTGAGTACGGAGGGTTACACCAGATAGCCCCGCAGCTTATCCATTCACTATTGAGGGCATCATCCCGTTCGGTCAGATAGCGAGCGCATAACGCACTTTGGTGACTGGCGGAGGCATCAAGGTAAAAACCAAACTCTAAATCCAGCGCCGTGAAGATATCTAGCGGGGTCATCCATAAATCTTTCAGGTTGTCCGGCGTGTGGCTACCACCATAATCACTCATGTTGCCCTTCCTATAATCGCCTCTGGAAGTCCTGCGTCGCGGATAGCCAGAATCACCTCGTCGAGCGCATCGCCCCAGCCTTGGGAGTAGGAGTAGGGTGTGGCTTGGGCGATGTAAGCAGGCAGCAACACTACCGGGCCAGTACGAACCTTTCTGAATCCGGCGTTAATGACGGCACATGCCAGCGCCTGACTGCCGAGTAGCTTCTCCAGTTCATCCAGATCGGCATCTACATTTGATTTTTGTTCACTCATGCCGCACTCCTCTTCCTGCACTCATCAATCTCATAGTCATCGCGGCACCCAGCATCACAGAACAAGCCGCGGGCAATCGGCTGGCGACATTCTGAGAAGTGGCACCGGCCGGTAAATGTCATTGTTGGCTTGCGGTTAGCGATACCGATTTCTACATTCAGAGATTCAAGCTCTTGGGCCTTGTCAATTTCATCGCACATTACGCCACCTCATTTGTTTGCTGGTTCAGCAATCCAAACTTGACGATTTCCAGCACGCCAAGCACCTCGCTGACGCCTATTTCACCGTTATATTCTTGAATGAGGTCATTGATTCGGCCCGTCAATTCAGCGGGCAGCGGGAACTTACGCTCGACTGGGAGCATTGAAATAGCCATAGGGACACTCCAGATAGTGAAATCCGTTTCTGTCGTTCCGTGGTGGGGTTAAAACGAGTTAGCGATACACTTCGCTGCACATGAGCACTGCGTCGGGCCTGCGCTCTTTAATCAGCGTTGATACGGCTTGGCATTCAGATTGGGTAGGGTAGATATCTTCGGTAACGGGTAGGGCATCACAGGCATCAAAGCCGCAGGAGCTGACGAGAAGAACAAAGCCGATTAGCATTTATCCTCCGCTGGCTTGGATGCTGTGAATAGCGGCGTTACGTCATAGCCCTTATCAATCCATGACTGCATGTTCACCTCGCTAACCGTTATCAATCTGTTGGAAACAACATCCGTATCGTGCCGCCACGCCACAGGCGGCAACGCTTTCAACTCTGCAAGTTGCTCACGCAGTGATAGCAGTTGTCGTGCTATCTCTGCCTCGCGACCAACCGGGTAAAACTCCGCCATATTATTTTCGAAGGCGGTAATCAGGTACCGGAGTTGCTCGTCAGTTATCTCCGTTGGATATTCCCGCTTATTTTTACTCGGCATACGCATCTCCCTGTACTGCTCGCTTTGCAGCAATTGCTATTCCAGCTCGTGAACCGCAGGGGTCGATAGCTGTGTTATGAATCCCGTACAGAACCTCTTTCATATCTTTTATCTGTGCTTCTGCTGCTGCCAGTTGAGCTATCAAATCTTCACCTGGTTTTTGAAAGCATACCCAGTTGGTATTGGCCCGTTTACCTGATGGGTGCCCAAATATGGGCGGTACTGGCGACAGCTTGATAATGTCTCGGGTAGGGATGTGTACTTCATTCCATTTGAATATCAGCACCCCACCGGCCCGAAGTACGCGGAACGCCTCAGCAAAGCCTTTGTTCAGGTCGTCTTTCCATGACTTACTGAGGATGCCGTATTTCTTACCCTGCCAACCCTCTGGCCCACAATGGGTAAGGTGAGGCGGGTCGAATACGACGATCTGGAAAGTATTATCCGCAAATGGCAACTGGCGAAAATCAGCAACCAGGTCTGGTGCTATCTCCAGTTTCCGTCCATCACATAGGATGTGGCTCTCGACACGAATATCGACGAATACAGCGCGCGGATCGGCACGGTCAAACCAGAACATACGGGAGCCGCAGCACATGTCGAGGATGGTTTTATTCATCAACTGCTACTCCTGCAATTTTTGTCGCTGAAAATGTAGGTTGTTGTTCCATATCTACAGAGAAATGCCCAACGCTAACCCCATCAATGAAAATCTCAAAGCTGAGTGGCCAGTTTGATTCCCAGCCATCGAAGCGCTCCCAGAAATCTTCGGCGGCGATCCCGGCTAAAAACTCGTAACCACCATCACTGCTATATGCTGGGTCAATATCTTCTGCATTATCAGGGAATACCCACCCCTCAGTTCGGCAGATATATTGGATTTTATCAGGCATTCTGTTCACCCCTCAGGCTGGCGGCGAAACTCAATGCTTCTTTGCTAGCTACAGCCCAATGCCGTTCGGCCTCGTAATCACCATCACTGTCATCTGCCCACGATTTAAATGCTTCCGCCAATTCATCAACACCCTGAGCCTTTGTCTCGTTAAGAGCCTGAGTGGTGGCGCTCATTTCAGCTTTGATTATTTCTAATGCTTGGGCGTGAGTTATATGACCAGCCATGTTTTCATCAAACCAGCCTTGCAAGCCATTCACCTCCATTCCGTCTGGAATTTCCAACTGAGCCTCGTCAGTAGTACCCTCAAGCCATTCCCTTGCTTGACTTAAATTGCCTTGAGTAATGCAGAAAAGAGCCGCTTGCGTACCCATCACGGTGCGATGCAACAACCAAGCGTTGGATAACTCACTGGCGGCTTTATCGGTAAGCGCCGCATTCTCGCCAACCAACTGTTGCACCCTGGCAATAGTTTCACCTGCTACCGCGCCGGTAATACCCAGAGCTTCAGTAATCAGTGAACAAGTATTGAGTGCTGAATCGCGCTCAGCTTTTAACGCTTCATAATCAGTATTTTCAGACATAACTATTTCCTCAGCAGATTGACTGCCGGTAATGGGGTGGGGGATTAGGCTGCCGAAAGCAGCCGCAGGCATTCTTGCCGCCGCGCTAACAACTCTTCCTGAGTTGAGCAGAGCGGGGTAGGGTTGGCTGGCATAAACTCTGGCTTGAGCCGGTATATCGTCCCTTTTGCTGATATCCCTTTAACTTCCCATTGCTCTTCCGTGAGCAGGTGGCGCATGTTTCTCACATACGTTAGGCCGATGTGTATTGATACCGTCTCGAACCCCTCACCCAAGCCTTTGTAGAATGAGTCTTTATAATTCAACGTACACCCGCCAGTTGCGCCACCAGACAAGCGACCATGCCCCACGCTGCCAATTGACCGGTGGAATGAGGTTATATATGCATCTGGATGGGAGCGGAGGCAGGCCAGTATTTGTTCTGGCTGCATGGTGGTTACCTGATTATCAGTTAGAAGCGCGGGTCTTCGGCAAAGAATTGATCATCACCCTGATAATTTCCTGAGTGAGTTGGAGTACCGCTTGCTTGCTTACGCTCATCCTTGTCCTTCAGGGTGGTGAGCATCTTCGCTATTGTTTCGGCAGGGGCGTTAGTTACATGCTCTTGCAGCGTTCTTTGGCTTTGTGCCAGAAATGGGATGCGAATATCAAAGTTATAAGTCTCACGGCCATCGTCTTTTGTTTTCAGAGTTTTTTGCAGTACCAGACCCAACTTGCGGCCTACAAACTCAGGGGCCACATCAACACCAGCCTCATTTTTAATGATGGTGAGTTGCTTAACGCCAGAGCAGCCCATCATGGCATTTATCATGTTTACGCCATGCGTATTGGGGCTTCCGTCTTTCTTGACGGTGTAAACATTCAGATAGTTGGCCTTGCGCCCATCATCAGTTTCCACGGAGAACTCAATTGATTTAGCACCGCCAGAACTGATCACATATTTAGCTTCTGAGATGGTGAAGATATAAGCCCCAGACTCATTGATGAAACCGCTTAATCCTGCTGATAAACCTGAATCCTGGTCATAGACGAAAGTTACATTGCTCATGCTGCGTTTCCTTTAATTTGGTGAACATTATTGATGCCGTAGTAATCGCAAATATCCCGATCTACAGTCAGAAGGTCATTTTCAATTTCGTTGGTTTCGAAGAGGCCCATCGGTGACTTAACGGTGTCGTAACCGTTGTTTTGAGTGGTGAAAAAGTATTGCCCATCGTGAACAGTGGTTCTCAGAACGATGGTAAACATTCCCTCGACCGTTACTTTTTCATCCAGCATCTTGCCGATGGTTTTCATTTTTACTCGACCAAGGTTTGTTTCCTCGGTGTGGGCCATGAAGTAAATTCTCAGGTCATCCGGCGCGTCCTGTGCCGCTTTGATTATTTCCCACATGTGAAGTCCCATTTTTGCGAACTTATCAAATCCCTTGTCGTTCACTGTCTCCATGAACTCGGTGCACATCACATACTGGAAGTCATCAATGATGACTATTTTCTTCCCGTATTTTGTCGCGCCATTAATGACAGCCTTAATCAGCGACCAATCATGCGTCGCAACAACACTCCCTGTTTTTTTCACGCCATCCCATGGCTGCCAGTTGGTTGATTTGAACGGTAGCCGCTTCCTTACGACTTGAATAAGCAGGCAATCATCAGGGTTTAGATTGCGCAAGCTGGTAGACTTCCCTGTACCAGATTCACCAAGGATTAATGTTGCGGTACCCACAAATCACCTCCATAAATGATTTACGCTTTTTGGCTGCCGATTCCCTTACTTGCTCAACCAATTCGCCTTTAATCCCCATTGCGTCCAGTGCAATGATTGCCAGTTGCTCAGCCGACACACGACCGCACTCCAATTCATTTTTAACAAAGGCCAGAGTATCCATACTCTTCAACGACTCACGTCTTGTTATGATCAGCTCTTTGAATTGACCCTCTGTCATTGCGATGCCCTCTCTGCGTTTGCGAGTCCGCAAGCCACATCCCACAATTGGGTATCGTGCAAACGAACAGATTCGCGAGCTAGCGCCTGAAGAAGTCTTATCGAGTAACTCATGGCTCACCTCTCTGGTTTAATATCTCAATAAGCCGCTTAGCTGCGTTCTTAGCGTTGCGGAATATACGGTCGAGCAAAGTCTCAGAGCATCCCGATGCGGGATACCCTGCAATGGCGTATTGCATAGGGATACCTTTTGATTAGTAGTTAATTTGGATAGGTGGTTGCTGGTTTAAAAACGATTGGGCAACTTGATTCTTGATGATGGCGATAACGCACGCCTTGGCGCACTCAGTGTCAATTCCGGCTTTGGTTAGTACGGCAATGGCTGCATTGTTAACTTCGGCTTGGTGGGCTTTGTCTGCCGCTTTTCTTGCCGCTTCATCAGCAACACGCTTCTCTTCAGCTAACCGAGCATCTTCTTTCTGCTTGGCTTCACGTTGGATACGGTCAGCGGTTTCCTGTGCTTTAAGTTGCTCGGCTGCGATAGCTTCCTGCTTCTCGCGCTCAGCCTTGGCGATTGCATCTTTCTTGTCTTGCTCAGCCTTAAGAACCAATGCAATGCGGTCACGCTCTGCTTGTTCTGCCTGAAACTTCAACTCAGCCTCGCGCCGCGCTGATGCCTCACGCTCTTGTTGTGCCGCTAGGTCAGCATCCCGCTTAACCTTGGCGGCAGCCTCTGCTGCAATCCGGTCGTCACGCTCTTTCTGTAAGCGTTCAACTTCATCAGCTTTCGCTTTGGCATCACGGTCGAAAGCGTCATTCATCAGCAGGGCCATCTCATGGGCCACTTCAATTTCTGCCGCCAACTGCTCAGCTTTCTTCTTGGCTTCTTCTACCTGTTTTAGCCGTTCCTGTTCAGCCTCGTATTCAGTGACTGGTTTTCTTATTTCAACTGCAATTTTATCCATCTCATCACGAAACTTTTTGCGATTGGCGTCTATCAGGGCAGGGCGCGCTTTTAGTTCAGCAACCAACTCTTTAGCGCGAACCTCAAATGCTGTTTTCGATTTGCGTACCTGGTCAGCCATCGTGATGTAAACGCCGCGACCTTTTGTTGTCTTCAGGTCACCAACCACTGAACCCGCAGTCTTACGAACGTTATCAATCAACTCATCGATGAACTTGTCATTCAGTAATGCAACTTCCAAATCTACTTTTTCGGCTGGCAAGGTGACGAGCGCCAGTTCCTTTTTTTCATCACTCATGCTCATTTCCTTGTGTTTGTCCCACAGCAAAACACCGACAGTTGTCAGTTATTTACTCTGGGGATTGATTATTTGGTTTTCTTAGAAGTTGTAAGTTTTGGCGTTGTATTCTGCTGCTACTTTTCTTGCTTCAAGTTTTCCTGATACTCTTTTCATTAAAATTAACGAGCCATTCATGGCTATAATTTCAACGGTTTTAATCTTTACTGGTGATCCAGTTTTAGAGTAAAGAGCTTTTACTTCCGTATTGATACGATATTCAAATTCACCAGTATCTTGATATTTATGGTCATAAATTTTTTTCATCGAAGCGATGCGCTGGTTATATGACAATCTTCCTAGTGTTTTGTCATGATAATTAAATATTGGTGTTGCCCCCATCTGGCAGCAATCAATATTTATTGGCCTTTTATATTCTGCGATGAACATACTGAATTCAACCGCGCTTACAGTCTCCATTGGCATATCCTCTGGGGATTGGTGGGGGTGGGGAGGGTTAAGGTATAACGGCGACTATTTCTTCGTTCGTTAACTCATTGCCAGATTGGTTATATTTCACGAGCACAGCGCCTTGCTGCCCCCAGTCTTTACTCAAGCTTTTCATTGATGGACGATGATTACCAAGGCACTCAAGAACAACAGCGCTATCGCTATCAACTTGCGCTCTCGAATCCAAAACCATGTAGTAGTGCTTCATATCTCACCCTCTCGCCTTAATCATTGCTTCAGGAATTAAATTAACAGTGACATTGAAGCCGGGGTAATCTCGGGCCTCATCTAAATCATCAACAACACGCTGCTTAAGGTCGTTAACTTCTCCGTCAAAATAATTATCAAGCTCACGCTGCGTTACAGTAATCTCGATTTCCATGCATCACCTCATCTAGTGGTCTTATTGCTGCCACCGGTTAAGTGGCAGGGGTAAGGTCACTGGGGTTTGATGGTTTAGCTAAGCTATTACCCAGCCCCCACGGTCTTTATAGTTAATGCTTTCTGAGCCGTCGTACTCTTCAATTTCAAACATTAATCCTTCAGGTATCCATTCAACTTTTAACTGTTCAACTCCACCGTCATAAGCCTCAGGGAAAAGTTCGTTAGCCACCTGAATAGGTGTTTTATCAATCTCGCCAAGAACTGCTTTCACCAATTCAACAGAAAATATTAACGCTTCATCATTATTCTCATTCCATGTTGACCAGCCAGCACCAAAGCCCGGCGAATATAAAACTGCCACATTTCCATCCCGCTTTAACTTTTCCACCATCATTCATTCCTCATTTGCCAGCCAATAAAAAAGGCCACCTAAGTGACCTGATTTAGCTTTTTGACAGCCTGTTTAGTTTGTTAAAAACATCCCTAAAAATCGGATATTCTTCTTTTGTTACCCTGTTTAAATATCGATGAGAAATCATGCCGGTCTCTTCATCTAAAACTATTCGACCGCCAGAGACGCCGGTTACGAAGAAGAAGCGCGGGAACTTTCGCCACTGAGTTATCAAACCATCGTTGATAGCGGATTCGATGTAGCTCGGAAGCTTTACAGATTCAACCACCGCAATTTTTATCTCTTCGCGCTCGATGGCCTCTTTGGTCTTTTTGATGCTGCTGTCTAACGTTCTCAGCGAGTCGCTTTGCTTATCCCACTTAGCAAGTGTTGACCGACCATTGCGCTTGTCATTGAGGGGCTGCCCGTTGGCTTGGGCAACAGTATCGAAGTGATGCTGAAGCTTTTCATCGAACAGCGTCTCTTTCTTTATCAGCGACCCTTTCAATATTTCAAGCCGTCGACTCATTCTCTTACCCCTTAACTATGTGGTGGGCTTCTAAATTATCAGTACGATTCTGAGACTCGACATACTCGCGAGGGTCTTCATATTCATCGCTGTACCAGTCAACCCACTTGTCTGTAAGTTCCATGCCAGCCATGTCTTCTTCAGTAAGGCTTTCATCCCACATTTGCAGGCCGTTCATGTTGCAGTAGTCCGGCTTGATGTTGTTCTCGTATTGAAAAAGGTCGTAGTCAGCCAGCGCATTCATCATACGTACGCCCTCTTCGACACTTGCCACTTCAACCTGAAACGGCTTCATTGGTACTTGTGGGATATGCCAAACGCGAAATTTCATACCTACCTCGCTGTTAGTGATTCTGACTTACGGAAGCCTGCTGCAAACTTAGCTACCTGTGGTAAGCAGGTCTTACCGCCAGACTTCTTTGCTGTAGGCTCCGTGAAACATTTTCGACGAGCATCCCTTATCTTTGCTAGGTCGCAATCTTTCGCGCCCTTGTGGTGCTTCTCGATGTGCATAAGCGGTATCCTTGGATTGAAGTTCAACCCACACACCGGACAGCGAATTTCATTCTTCATACTCACCTCTCGTTTAGAGAACTTATTACTGCCGCCTCGAACTGACAGCGACAGGGTATAAATTCACTTCTCCTTTAAAGAACACTTAGCGGTCGATCCCTCTCGGGGCCGGAAGTGATTACATCGCTCACTTCGGTGCGTGTTGCTTAGTTGGCGTCCTGCCGTGTTGATGGACTTAATTTATGCGCATTACGCAAATGCGTCAAGCGCATAATAACTAATAAATCACGCAAATTGCGCAAATTAATGACTTTAAAGGATAATTATTTTTTTATAATTTATGCGTGAAGGGGGAAATGATGGATTTTTGACACAAAAAAACCGGCTCAAGGCCGGTTTATGATGATGTGGTGTTTATTACCAGGTGGAAGACGACCAGAAAACCCTACCTAAAATAGTTAACTGTTGGTTTTTTTCTTCTCTCGTCAGAATCTCATCCTTGAATTCATCTCTATTCATCGAGCGAATCACGACGCCGCCATCCGGCTGGTCAATTAGGTATTTAACTCTTAATAAATCCCCATGCCTTATTCCATAAGCCTTTCCATCTCTGATTCTGGTGTCGTCAGTATTAATACCAACCACATCCCCATCTGATAATTTAGGTTCCATGCTATTCCCAGAAACCCTTACCAGTCTGGCGGCTGCTGCTGAAATTCCAAGCTTATGCAGGTAATATCTGCGGAAAACCAAAGCGAACTCTTCTTTTTCTACTATTTCATAACAGCCATCACCGGCTGAAAAATCAATGTCTAGTAGCGGTATTTCCACGAATTCCTCCGAATCCTGATCGCTATCCTCCCACACCACCGTTTTTAGTCTGGCAGGTTGAATTTCTGAGTTAACAGAAACATTTTTGAACGGTAAATCAGGATTGAATAAATCAGAAACTGGATGCTTTAGGAAATCGGCGATCTTTCTAATCATCTCGTCGCTATATCCCTGCAAGCCTCTTTCAAGGCGAGAGATATTGCCGACGTCACTACCTATTTCAGTAGCCAATTCGGAAAGGTTCATACCTGCTTTAAGCCGCAAGTGTCGAATGTTACGACCAACCGTAGGGTCGACTTTGGGTTTTTTATCGTTTTCCATAACCTAATTCTTTCACCAATTAGCGCGTCACGCAAAGCGCATTGCGCAAATCAAATTTGCGTAGTAATATGCGTATAGCGCAATTAAAAGGAGCGTAATATGCATACACCTCTTAGGAAAATGCGTGTAGAGAAAAAACTGACAATCGCAGAAGTAGCCCTGGCTGTTCAGTGTGATGTTGGAAATCTCAGTCGAATTGAGCGTGGCACCCAAGTTACCTCTCTGGAGATGGCTGAAAAATTATCTCGTTTTTACGACGGAATGATTACTGAGATGCAAATTCTTTACCCGCAAAGATACATGCAAGCTGCAACCAAGGCAGCTTAACAAACAACTGAGTAACCGAACGACCCGGTATACGGTCGGGTGCCCGGCGTGGTCAAGGTTGACTGTCAATGGTGCGCAAAAATAACACTACCAAAGTGACAAGCTCACAGCTTTGTCACGTAACAACATCTAACAAGGGAAGAGTACGCAATGGAACGTGCACAGAAACGCACTAACGCAATTGAATTGGAAGTACAGGTTATGAATGGCATCAGCAGCAAGGGCCAACTGGAAGCCGCTAAGCACGTAGGTGTTGACCGGTGCCAGATAAGCCGCTGGATATCAGGCAAGGACAGCATGTTAAGCAAGTTCTGCCGGCTGCTGGAGTTTGCTGAGATTGAGAAGCCTGAAAACATCCTGGCAATAGCAGGGAATGAAGCAAGGGAGATAGCAACGACACTTCGAATGATGCGGTTATTGATTAACCCGCAAAAGCAAAAAGCCCCTGCGCGAACAGAGGCTTCAGAGCAATTCACTATGAACTTTTAACTGGATCAATTCACAGGAGTAATTATGAACGAGAAGCCAATACTTTTCAATTCCGAAATGGTCAACGCCATTCTCAGTGGTCGCAAGACACAGACGCGCCGGATTATGAAGGTTCAGCCTCAAGTTACCGAGCGGAGATTGCGAGAGCTTGGTGCTTGGCAAGATGGATTTAACCTTAGCCAGCAGGTTAACGCAGCATTTCAGGCTGGATTTATAGATGTTTCATGCCCACTCGGTAAGCCCGGCGATCGGTTATGGGTGCGCGAGACATTCGCTGCCGGGCTATGCACTGAATCAACGTTAGCTTACCGAGCAACTCACAAGACGGAAGACTTGGAAGAGGGTTGGGGCGAAACCATCAAATGGACGCCATCCATCCACATGCCGCGCTGGGCATCACGTATCAACCTCATGATCACTGGCGTTCGTGTTGAGCGGTTGCAGGATATCAGTGAGCAGGATGCTATGGCTGAAGGAATCACCGCCAAAGAAGTAATTATTGAAACCCGTTACGAGGGTGGTGGTCACGTAGAAATCACTGCAGACAGATTTTTCTTTGTTGGCGGTGACGATGAAGGCTATGAAAGTGCGGGTGAAGCATTTGCAGAACTTTGGGACTCAATCTACGGACAGAAAGAGGGTGAGAGCTGGCAGGCTAACCCATGGGTATGGGTAATTGAGTTTGAGCGCATGGAGGCCAAATGAGTAATGTCGTTAGGCGCGTTGACTTCCAACGCAAGCAAATCCAAACAGATCAATCGGGAGGTCATGTGGCAGACCTCGAAAATGGTTATCTGCGCTTGGCTAATCAGATACAGGATGCTGTTTGTCAGGTCGAGTTATCTGGTCGTGAGTTCCGCGTTCTTAATGCAATCATCCGGCTTACATACGGATGGTCGAAAAAAGAGGATCGGATAACTAACAGCCTGATAGCGGACAAAACTAATCTGACAGTAAAGCATGTATCCGAGGCGGTTCTATCAATCGCTAACCGACGCATCATAAGCCTTAGACGTATAGGTCAGACCCGTTACATGGGTATTAACACCAATCTCAACCAGTGGGCTTACACGAAGCCAAATTGTCCTAAATGCATTTTGGCATTCGAACCGAGTGGAGAGGTTGAAGCAGTAACAATCACGGTAACCATCCCTGAAAACGGGGATAGCAAAAAGGCCATTCAAACCATCCCTGAAAACAGGGATAACCATCCCCAAATTCAGGGAGAGGTATCCCCGAAAACAGGGAACACCAAAGACATTCTTCCAAAGACAAATAAACATAAAGATCTTAAACCCCCTAAATCCCCCAAGGGGGACGATAGTGTTAAAACCGTTTTTGAGTTCTGGAAAGAAACCCACAACCACCCAACCTCCAAGCTGGATGACAAACGCAGAAAGCGGATTGGCGCTCGACTGGCAGAAGGCTACCCAGTTGATGATTTGCTCTTAGCCATATCTGGCGCTCTGAATGACTCTTGGTTGATGGGCAAGAACCCCGGAAACAAACGATATGACGGAATCGAAACTATCCTGCGTGACGCTGCTCAGGTGGAGAGACTTCGTGACTTGTCAGGCAATGAACACGCCAAGGCTATCGCCGATGGCAAATACTCAGCAGTCACTGCCAGAAACATCCAGAACCTACAGAACTGGGTGGGAAGCAGCGAGGACGCAGGAGCACCATTCTGATGAACGATACAGAAAAGCCTAAGTTTGCGCAGTCCATGGCGGCGATTGGCGAGATTTACGGGCGTGAGATTTCCGAAGTGATGGTTGGGATTTACTGGAATGCTCTGAAGATTTATGAAAATGCAGAAGTTCAAAAGGCATTTCAGGGGCATACACGGGACACTGATAACGGGCAATTCTTCCCGAAACCAGCGGACCTGATCCGGCATATCGAGGGCAGTAAAGACGGAAGGGCGCTACTGGCGTGGTCGAAAGCCTACAAAGCTGTTTGCAGTTATGGGCGCAGAGACAGCGTTGTGTTCGATGATCCGCTTATTCACTCGGTGATTACCGAAATGGGCGGATGGATAGATTTTGCTGGGATGCTTGAAGACGAAGCGCCGTTCCGTGCCAAAGAGTTTGAAAAGCGGTACCGGTCAGCATTGCTTATTGGCCCCAGCGAATATCTACCGGTGCTTATCGGGATGGATGACGCTCAAAACATGGTGGCTGGATTCCAGAAAAAGCCAAAGCCGTTTCTGATTGGCAATATTGAACAATGCAAGCTGATACGTCGCGGCGTGCCGCTGCTTGAACTGAAAGGGGCTGCATAATGGCTTTTGTATCTATGGCTGAAATATCAAGGCCGCTAGCCGAGCCTAAACTGACCGTCCGTGATACAGGTATGTGCCAAGTAAACCGTGCTGTCGCAGGTGAATTTGATTCTGTTGAGGCTGAAATATGCTTCGAGTCAAAAACGTTTAGGTTAAGGGTTGGTGAAGGGTTATCTAAAAAGCTGAGAGATGGGACTAGCTTCTCAATCCCAAAGGCGGCCTATCAGGAAATTTTAGATGGGATTGGCGGAAAAAAAGTCATGCCATTAACAAACGGAAATGACGGTTGGTGGTATGCCACATACGAATCGAAGAGGGCTGCATGAACGCCTTAGGTCAATTCATAAAACATCAGATAGAGCAGCAAGAGCGCCACGAGCAAGCCCTCCGCATTAAATTCCTAAGCAAGTTACCTGAAAACACCTTCCAAGCCATCTATGACGATTTTATTCAAGATGAGTTTTCGTGTGGTGTGACATACAACGGAATTTACTACAGCGAGTGGGATATCTATTTAGCATCACATGAGCGTGACAGTGACGCAGAAGTGCTGCTGTAAATCAATTCGAGGAAATCATGATGGATTACAAAAAAACTCAGCGACATGGAATTAAATCTTTTGGTGACAGCTTACGCTCTCCCGAAAGAGACAGTTATTCCTCACCCTAGAAACGAAACGGCGGCAGCCATTGAATTCAAAAATATGCCTTATAACTATTCATGTCACATGCCAGTTCAGCGCCCAGAAGACTCTTTCCGCTTAATTAACAAATACCGAATCGCAATCATCCCTCATGGAAAAACCCAATGGATGGCGTACCACGAAAATGGCATGAGCATCACTGATAGAAAACCTCTTCGTGCTGCGATGATTATTTATCTGATGCTGATGGAAGGAAATCATGATGGACATAACTAAATCGCGGGAAGATTTTGAGACGTGGGCAAATAGACTTCCATCCATATCTATTACTGGTCGCTTAGAACGATGCGGTGAAAACTATGTTGATGATTATCACACAGTATTTTGGCTAGCTTGGCAAGCCAGTCGTGAGAGTATTTTGTTAGAACTGCCGGAATATCAAGCAGAAGATTATTATCAAAATGCCGGATATAACGCCGCAATTGATGACTGTTCCGCTGTCCTCCGCACTGCCGGTATTCGAATCAAGGGAGAGAGTGAATGAGTAACTTGACAATTTCAGATCTTAAAGCGCGCGCGGAGTTCTTTAAAAAAGGCAGCATCATCCCTCAGCGAATATTTAAAGGTCGGCGTAAGACAAAGCACTTTGTAGTTTTCGGTTCCGACTCCTGGATTATTCCTGCCCCTCACGGTCATGTGATTCTGGTCGACTCCAGAAATTCTGATTGTGCAATAAGAATTAGAGGGCCGAGAAGAGGTAGTGATTGCATGGTCAGAATCGAAGGGCTGAGAAGTTACAGTAATCATAAGCAATTAATTCTTCGTGGTTCTCCGTATTTCCATGGGGGAATAACTAAATGGATGGGAAATTCTTGTATTACTGACGATGAATGGGTCGCAGCGATAGAGCGCGCGCTGGGAGATAAACAATGAAAGAATTAAATAGTTTCACTGTAGAGAGACTTGAAGAATTTATTCGTCAGCCACTAGAGAACGGACTAACTCGAAGCGAGCAAATGGAGCTAGCCCGAATCGCGTTAGCTGCAAAGAGGGCTGAGCCTAATGAATTAGCTGATGCGGTGAATGAGTTTTTATCTGTTCTCGACAATTACCCCGAACAATTGGTTCCTATTAATCGTAATTCAGTCCCGGTAAAAGATTTGCGAAAGGCACTATCTTCCACCCCACAGTTGAACTCTCCGGAGATACCGGAAGGTTGGATTAAGTGCAGTGACCAGATTCCTAGACAAGATGATGAATATTATCTAACTCATTCTAACGCTGGCGTGGACGTCACAATATTCCATGATGGAAGATTCCAAGACGAATATGCTACCCACTGGATGCCACTACCCGCCGCACCGGAGCAGCCACTATGAGCACAATCTGGTGGTACTTGAGGGGGAGGTGGACATTCACTTCCGCAATCAAAAAATATGGTGCGACAGAGGATATTCTGTCCGCTTGCTACAGAAACAACGTTTATTCTTGCCGAGATAATCACCGAGTGATGAGCGACATGATGAGGATTTCAAAGAGGATTAACCTGCTCTCGACGGAGAAGCCATTATGACCGATTACCTAAATGTTGGTTTAGCCTTTGCGGGTTACCTGTTCATCATGTTTAAAACAGGCGAGTGGCTAGCAAGAATCATCTGGAAGCAATGGGATAAGCGCAAGAAAGAAGAGCGAAAGCAGAAGGCCATTAACGAGCTGTACGACGCCTTCAATCTGGGTGAATTAACTGAGAATGACACGATGAAGGTAGCAACCAAAAACGGTTTAACCATCATGATGTTTCGGAAGTGACCAATGCAAATCGATATGGTCAAGAATGCCGGTGGCGTTTTTGTTCCAGCGTTCGATCATGACTTACCCAGGTTAACCAAGTTCAAAAACGGCGAGATGTACACCGCCGACATTAAGCTAACTCGAAACCCCGCATTCCATCGAAAGATGTTCGCCTTCTTCAACTTCTGCTTTGCTCACTGGGCAGCAGAGAGCGCCGGTTATGAATTCACAGACGAATATACCCAGAAAAAAGAATTCAGGAATAACCTGACTATTCTGGCTGGATTTTTTGACGTCGTGACAACCATCAAAGGCGAAACGAAGGTGAGGGCAAAGAGCTTGGCTTACGCGAACATGGAGCCTGACGAGTTCGAACGCTGTTACAACGCAATGGTTAACGCCGCAATAAAACACCTGTTCGGGCGCACGACTGACCAGAACATTATCAACCAACTTTATAGCTACTTCTAAGGTCGGACATGAAAATTACAGACCAAGAAATCCTAACAAGCATATTCCATGAGACAGCAAAGAAACTTCCATACTTCGCGACAAATAACTATTTCGGGAATCGGCGTGGGCTGGGTAGTACAGATGAGTGGTCGCAGCGTTATGCGACGCAAATATGCACCGCTTATCGAGAAAACGTTCTTAAATTGGGGTTGGGTAGCTCCCAGTCAATGCTTCGCATCAGGAAGTTAGCTTCTGAAGGTCACTTAGTTGCAGAGAAAGTTCGCCCCGGACAATCGTTTTACTTCTCTTTGCCAAAAAGTGAAACAAAGCCAATGTTTGAGAGAACGATAGAACTACTGGCTAACGGTGGAATCACAAAAGAACCGGTCAGCGCCGTGGGATTTGATGAGTTAGCGGCGAATATCACTGAGATGCTGGTCATTGAGTTCGGTGACAAGGGGAGGGTGGCAGCATGAGAAACCAATTTTCAATTCTCACAACTATTCGCTGCATTTTTACTGGGCATAACTTCCAGCACGTAAGCCATCGGCATAATGGAATTCACTATCTCTGCCCAAGGTGCGGAATGTATCTGTGGAGGCCAATGGATAGTCAGGCCGCAAGCTCACTCCATGTGGAGAAGTCTAATGGCGCAAAGAAGCAGCACGCAAATCGCACTAGATAATCTCAAATTCAAAGTATCCCACCGAACCAAGCCAACCAAACAAATCCCTGCCAGCGAAATACCCACATATGACGCCATCTATCCGTTATTAGCTAAACGCTGGCTAAGACTCAGGAGTAGAAAGAATGCTTGAACTACAGCGATCCGTCTGCGCGTTCTGCCGCGCAACGCTAAAGCCCGATGAAGTTTATTCGTGTGATAAGTGTGATCAGGAAAACGCTTCAATAGAAATGCTGGAGGAAGATGATGGTGATTGAAATTATTGCAGTTACTGCGCTGGGGGTTTCCCTTATTCCGGCAGGCCTACTCTCATACATCTGGTGGAGGATTATCCGTGGCTAATTTACGCAAAGAGGCTAGAGGCCGCGAGTGCCAAGTTAGGTTGCCGGGCATCTGTAACGGGAATAACGAAACCGTAGTGCTGGCCCACTACCGGCTGTCGGGGATATGCGGTACCGGAATCAAACCGCCTGACCTTTTCGGCGCATGGTGCTGTTCTGCGTGCCATGACGAAATAGACCGGCGTACGCACATCATGGACATAGAGAGTGCGCACCTGGCTCACCTGGAGGGAATGGTAAGAACACAGGCAATTCTACTGTCGGAGAATAAGGTGAAGATATGACCGAATATCACATAGACCTACCCTGGCCGCCCAGTGTTAACACCTACTGGCGACACTCAAGGGGAAGGCACTACATCAGCGAGAAAGGCACCAAATACCGGCAAGCAGTAATCGATACCATCAAACAGCTCAACCTCGACATCAACACCTCCGCACGACTCAAAATATCAATATCAGCACACGTACCAGACCGCCGCCGCCGTGACTTAGACAACCGGCAAAAGGCCGTCTTTGATTCGCTGGTGCATGCGGAATTTATGCGGGACGACGAGCAGATAGATGATTTCAGAGTTAGGCGGCAGCCGATTGAAAAGGGTGGACGTTTATCAATATCCATTACTGAACTGGAGTAAAGCATGAAATACACAGACCCATTCCACACGCTCCCTCAGTACAAAGACAAAACCCAATTACTCAGAACATGGAAGATATCCAGAAGAGTTATCACGCCAGGGCAGCAAGTTTGGACAAAATACCTTTTGATGCTTTGGGGGCGACATTTAGGTGGGGATGACTCACACGAACTGGATGGCGGTCAAAACGTAATTGGACGGCTAATGGTTAGAACCGCATGGAGCGCTGATAGGTCAGATCAAATAATCAGGATTGTGAAAATGCTGCATGAAGATGGCTTACGAGGTGATGAGCTTTATCGTCGTTCGCGGGAATTAGCACTACCTGAAACCTCAGCAAGCAACATCATCGCTCTCGCCAAAGAATCAGATGATGCCGCTTTTGTTGAAAAGGTCATGTGTAAAGCACTGAATAAAGCCAGTCCAATGAGGGCATACGCTATTAAACGATATTGTGATCGCAAGTACCCGCAAATATTGAAGCGTGAGTTAGTTCGCCTTACTGGGTGCAGTGACAAGGAGGCCAGAAACCGCGTTGAGTGGTGCGAAGAAATACTGGAAGTAGAAATGTTTTATGCATTTAAACGTGAAATGGAGAATGAATTTCTAATTAATTGCCATTAAATAGAAAAATAGCACTAATTGCTAAGGTGGATGGGCAATCAACGTGTAGTATTTCGGTTAAGCTCGGACGTCAAAGGCGAAGAGCGGTGATGTAGTTAAGTCACCAAAACAAAGAAGCCTCGGTTAATCGCCGGGGCTTTTTGCTTTCTACATTCGCATGGGTGCTGTCGTGTCACGTTAGACGCGTGCAATTTAAACGGAGGTGCCTCTGGGCAGCATCCAGCCGAATGTGGAACTCTGAAAAGTTACAGGACGAAACGTACGAGGCTAATACCCTCAGTTCCACATACCAACTTTTAAGGCTGCCAATTTGGTGGCCTTTTTTATTTAGCCCGCCGTCAGCGCCAATCACCCTCAAGCAAACTCCGTGTCTGAATGGATCACGGCGGCAGGGCTATTCCCTACACAACAGCATACGAACCCGACATACGCCGGGATTAATTTCCCCAATGGGGAGGCAGGATATGAAAATGCACAACTCCCCAGATGTATGGACGCTGATAGTGACGTGGGTAGCAGAGCACAGAGGTGAATTACTGAGTGCCTTGGTTGCTGCGATTATGGCTTTGCTGCGCGGCTGGTATGCGGGCGGCGGGCGGACACAACGAATGCTTGATGCTGCGATGTGCTCAATCATTGCTTGGTTCCTAAAAGACATCTTTGTGCTGCTCAGTATCGACCAAGGTTGGGCAATGGTATCGAGCGTATTTATCGGTTACCTCGGCACTGACTATATCGGTTCGGTGCTTAAGCGCATCGTTGGCAACAAGACAGGGGCAGGCAATGCAAACCAATAAATTTAGCCAGCGCAGTGAAAATAACTTAAAAGGCGTTAACCCGGCATTGGTGAAAGTCGTTCGCCGTGCGCTGGAGTTATCGCCTGTTGATTTCGGCGTAACTGAGGGGCTTCGAACTGTAGAGCGACAAAAAGAGCTGGTAGCCAAGGGTGCCAGCCAGACCATGAATAGCCGCCATATTACCGGTCACGCTATCGACGTGTTTGCATACCCAACAGCGAGTGGATCGTGGGAGTGGAAATACTACGAGCAGATAGCAGGGGCATTCAAACAGGCTGCGAAAGAGGTTGGCGTTCCTATCGAGTGGGGCGGTAACTGGAAGACACTGAAAGACGGGCCTCACTTCCAACTGCCATCTAAAGACTATCCGGCATGAATCGGGTAACGGCAATACTCATTGCTGTGGTTGTGGCACTGCTATTCGGTGTGACCTATTACCAGGGGAAAGTAACCGTCCTTCAGCGTGATGTGGCAGAAATAACCGCAGTAGCCAATCAGCAGAAAAAAGACATTCAGCTAATCGAAGCCCAGCGACAAGCAGTAGCCGCTATTGATATCAAATACACCAAGGAACTAGCAGATGCCAAATCTGAAAACGAGCGCCTTCGTGCTGATATCGCTTCTGGCACTAAGCGGTTGCAGCTCAACGCCATTTGCACAAAGCCAGTGTCCAAAACCACCGGCCCCGCCAGCGTCCCTGATGATGCCAGCGCCAGACTTACTGAGTCCGCTGAGCGGGATTATATCAGTCTCAGAGAGCGCATCGGAATTGCAACCAGCCAAATAAACGGCTTGCAGGCGTATATCAATAACGTGTGCCTGGCTAAGTAGAATTCCCCCGACAAGGAATAGATAGCTTCTCTCGATGGAGGTGATCGCCTGTTTCACTGGGCCTATCTTGCTGACGGGTAAGCCGTAAGTGGTGTAGCAACTCTGTGAAGACGTGGCAAAGCTGCGAACAAAAACTAAACCAGAAGAAGGAATAGAAGAATGCTGACATTGAAAATAGTGAGTCATACCGGCAATGAAATTCTGAAAGAGATTGCAGATCCAGAGTTCAAGCGCAACGAGAACACAATCTATTTCACTGACCAGAAAGGTGAGAGCGACAAACTCACTTTGAATGAAGGCGAAACATCAGATAGCCATGACACGGCTTATGTAATGAATGAATGCGGAGCAACGGTTAGCACTTGGCATTACAAATCAGCGCTGGTGAGAGGTTTAAGTAGCATTCATCAACACACGTTCATACCAAGATCTAGCTGTCGCTGACATTACAGCAGGCATTTACGAGTGCCTGTGATAATGCCAACCAACGGAGACAATTATGTCTGAACAAATAACCGGACTTACACCAATACAAGCCAGTCGATTAGAAATTCTCCGGCTGGTAATGAAAGACACCGCGGCGGCCCAGAAAGCTATCGACTTCATTAAAGATGATCCGCTTAAACAAGAGTTATTTAAAGACCAATACGCACTCGCTGCGAATGAATCTGGTCTTGTATCCAGAACAGAGAAAGCAATCAAAGAGTGCCAAGAGGCGCTATCACTATTCGACTAAATTCAATTGAGGTAATCATGAATAACAACTGGCCAGCTTATACGGGCAACAATGAGATTGTTAATGCCATTGATATCACCTCGGTTAAGCAGTTGGATACCGGTTACGGTGAAATCAAACCAACGAACAGCTTCCCGGTAGTGACTGTTACCGACGATTTCATGCAGCAATACCGGCCGGTGGCTACAGGTTACCTAGTGAGTCGTACCGGTGGCCCGATGTTCTACATGAGCAAGTCAGCGTTTGAAGCAGTGTACACCAAAAATGGCACCGGGGCGGCCTGGGCAGACATCACCGGAAAGCCTTCTACGTTTGCACCAGTGATTGGCACAACCGTAACTACAGCAATGGCCGGTAACAAGGTACCGACATCAACCGATCGCGGTGGCGTACTGCAGCAAACAGCTATTGTTGCCATCACTGACTCATCTGGTGGCACATCAGGCGGTAACACTGTAGCAGCAGTTCCGGCCGCTACCGCGGCAACAACTGACGCCACGGCCGCATCACTGACATCTACTAACGCAGCTATCACTGCCATCAAGAACGACTTCGCCACGTTATCGGCTAAGTACAACGCATTGCTGGCTGCTGTGAAGGCTTCCGGTGTTACTGCATAACCAATTACACAGCCTATTCACTGAGTGGGCTGGATAATGAGTTAACGAGGATAGAGAGATGGCAGCACCAAAGGGTAACCGATTCTGGGAGGCCCGCAGTAGTCATGGGCGCAACCCGAAGTTTGAATCGGCTGATGCTCTCTGGGCGGCCTGTTGTGAATATTTCGAATGGGTGGAAGCTAACCCATTATGGGAGATGAAAGCATTCGCCTATCAGGGAGCAGTAACGCAAGAGCCGATTGCAAAAATGCGAGCCATGACCTTAACGGGGCTTTGCTTGTTCCTCGATATCGCCGATAGCACATGGCAGACATTCCGGGTTCGTGAAGATTTATCGGTGATCACTACGCGAGCCGAGAAAGTCATCTACGACCAGAAGTTCTCCGGGGCAGCAGCCGACCTTCTTAACGCAAACATCATCGCCCGTGACTTGGGCCTCAAAGAGCAGTCGCAAGTTGAAGACGTGACACCTGATAAGGGAGATCGCGATAAGCGCCGCTCTCGCATCAAGGAGTTATTCAACCGTGGAAATGGATACGATTCTTGATGAGTTGACAGAAGACGAGCAAATAGAATTGCTTGAGCTTCTTGAGGAAGAGAACCACTACCGCAATACCCATCAACTTTACGACTTCAAACCATATGGAAAACAACGCGAATTCATTGATTCTGGCGGCGAGTATCCAGAGCGCTGCTTCATGGCAGGTAACCAGCTTGGCAAGTCATACACTGGCGGCGCTGAGGTGGCATTCCATCTAACTGGGCGTTATCCAGGCACAACTGGATACCCTGATGATGGTGCTTATGGTGGCAAGTGGGAAGGTAAGCGATTCAACGAGCCAGTTGTGTTCTGGGTTGGTGGTGAGACTAACGAAACCGTAACCAAAACTACACAGCGTATTCTTTGTGGCCGTATTGAAGAAAACGACGAGCCAGGTTACGGGTCAATCCCTAAAGAAGACATCATTAGCTGGAAGAAATCACCATTCTTTCCGAACCTTGTTGATCACCTTCTGATTCAGCATCACACAGCTGATGGCGTGGTTGATGGCGTTTCTATCTGCTACTTCAAACCATACTCGCAAGGCCGTGCTCGTTGGCAGGGTGATACCATTCATGGCGTCTGGTTCGATGAGGAACCTCCGTACAGTATTTATAGTGAAGGGTTAACTCGTACCAATAAATATGGGCAGTTCTCACTACTGACGTTCACCCCTTTAATGGGTATGTCTGACGTTGTAACCAAGTTTCTTAAAAACCCAAGCAAGGCACAAAAGGTTGTCACAATGACAATCTACGATGCCGACCACTACACTGATAGTCAGAAAGAGCAAATCATTGCCTCTTACCCAGAGCATGAGCGCGACGCTCGATCTCGCGGTATCCCAACAATGGGTAGTGGGCGCATCTTCCAGATACCTGAAGAAACTATCAAGTGCCAGCCGTTCGAATGCCCTGACCACTTCTATGTTATCAATGCCTGTGACTTTGGGTGGGATCACCCACAAGCACAGGTGCAACTGTGGTGGGATAAAGACGAGGATGTCATTTACGTTTCCAGAACTTGGAAGCAGAAAGAGAAGACGGCGACTGAAGCATGGAGCGCAGTTAAAGCATGGAACCAGAAGATCCCCACAGCATGGCCTCATGACGGCAATCAACATGAGAAGGGCGGCGGCGAACAGTTAAAAGAACAGTATGCCGACGCTGGATTCATGATGCTGAAAGACCATGCGACATGGCCCGATGGCGGCAATGCTGTTGAGCCAGGCATAGTTGAAATAAGGGACATGATGCTTGAAGGAAGATTCAAAGTGTTCAATACATGTGAGCCATTCTTCGAAGAGTTCCGACTTTATCACCGAGACGATAACGGGAAGATAGTTAAGCTGAATGACGACATTCTTTCTGCTGTCCGCTACGGATACATGATGCGCCGTTTCGCCAAGATGATGCGCGACATTAAAAAACCTAAAGAGAAAAAACTCCCCGCACCGATTAAACCAATTCAACGAAGAGGCAGATGATGGCCGATGATAATAAATTGCTGGCGATCCTGACCTCATTTGATCGGGATTGGACGGCAAGCGATGAGGCGCGGACTGAAGCGGCTAACGATTTATTCTTTAGTCGTGTATCGCAATGGGATGACTGGTTATCTAATTACACAACCCTACAGTATCGCGGACAGTTCGACATTGTTCGCCCGGTGGTTCGTAAGCTGGTTGCAGAGATGCGCCAGAACCCAATTGAAGTGATGTATAAGCCAAAGGATGGAGCCGACCCTGATGCCGCTGACATTCTCATGGGCATGTATCGTACTGACATGCGTCACAACTCAGCAAAGATTGCCGTTAACGTAGCAGTACGTGAGCAGCTTGAGTGTGGTGTCGCAGCGTGGCGGCTGGTTACCGACTACGAAGATCAAGACCCGACCAGTAATAACCAGGTGATCCGCCGCGTTCCGATTCATGAGGCATGTACCCATGTGATATGGGACTGCAACAGCAAGATGATGGACAAGTCCGACGCCCACCACGTTACGCTAATTAACGCAATGAGCATTGAGGGGTGGGAGGCATTCGCTGAAGAGGAAGGGATTGACCCGGAAAACTACCCAGACTTTCAAAACCCCGACACTGATTGGGTGTTCACCTGGACAAACAAAGATGTCGTTTATGTCGGTGAGCACTACGAAGTAAAGGAAGAGAAAGAACGGGTGTTCATCTATGAGCAGCCTGTTACCGGGCAGATGGTCAGCTATTACAAGCGCGACATCAAAGACGTTATTGATGACCTAGCAGAAGCTGGTTACATCAAGGTTGGCGAGAAGAAGATAACGCGTCGCCGAGTGTATAAGTATCTGGTTACTAACTCAGCAATGCTGAAAGGCCCGATTGATATCGCCGGTCAGCACCTTCCTGTTGTTCCGGTATTCGGCGAATGGTCATTTGTCGGTGATAAAGAAGTTTATGAGGGTGTTGTGCGCCTAGCTAAAGATGGTCAACGCTTACGCAACATGATTATGAGCTTCAACGCTGACATAGTTGCCCGATCCCCACGCAAGAAACCAATATTCTGGGCTGAGCAGATCGCTGGCTATGAGCACATGTACAACTCAGAAGATGAGTATCCGTATTACCTGATGAACCGCACTGATGAGAGTAGCGGGGATTTGCCAGTTCAACCAATTGGCTACATAGATAACCCAGAAGTACCACAGGCTAACGCCTACATGCTTGAGGCCGCTACCGCAGCAGTCAAAGAGGTGGCCAGTCTTGGTGTGGATACCGAGGCCGCTGGTAGCCAAGTGGCATTCGACACAATCAATCAACTCAACGCACGCTCAGACATGGAGACTTATGTCTTCCTTGACAACTTATCAACAGCGATGAGACGTGACGGTGAGATTTACGCCTCAATGGTCAACGACATCTATGACGTTCCACGCCAGGTTATGATGACCATGCCAGATGGCACCGAGAAGGATGTCGAAGTCCTCAATCAGGTTGTCGATTATCAAACAGGGCAAGTGGTGACGCTTAATGATGTTCGTGGGCGCTACGAAACTTACACCGACACTGGCCCGTCATTCCAAAGCATGAAGAGTCAGAACCGGGCAGAAATTCTTGACCTGATGGGCAAGGTTCAGCCAGGTACTCCAGAGTATCAAATGTTGCTGCTTCAATACTTCACTCTGCTGGATGGCAAAGGTGTTGAGATGATGCGCGAGTACGCTAACAAGAAACTCGTAATGATGGGACTCAAGAAACCTGAAACCCCTGAAGAGGAGCAGATGGTTGCAGAGGCTCAGCAGCAACCGAAAGAACCAAGTCCGGAAGATAAGCTCGCCCAGGGCGCATTGTTAACTGGCCAAGCAGACCTGCAGAAAGCTATGAATGACGAGCAACGCATTCAAGTTGATGCAATGAAAGCGCAAGCAGACATTCAACTCTCCAATGCCAAGATTGCCGAGATACTTGCATCGGTAGATCTCGATAAGCAGAAGGAGGTTAGATCAATGCTGGAGCTATTAGGCCAATTCCAACAGAAGCAGACTGATAACGCCAGAGCTGATGTTGAGTTGCTTCTTAAGGGAGCAAGCCAAACACACACCCGCCGCATGGATTTAACCAAGATCATGCAGCAAGCAAATCAACCTTCCGGCAGAGCAGCCGAGATTCCTCAATAAGAGAGAGCTAAACATGTACGATACCAACGAAATTCAGGCTTCTGAAGAACAACTCCTGCCCGGCGTTAAAGCGGCGGCATCCGCTGAAGGCTTGCCAATCGATAATGCCATCGATGGCGAAGGGCAAGAAGATGGCTTCGAGATTGTCCTGAAAGACGATGAGAAACCAAAACAAGACCCGGCAACTAACGCGCAATTTGCAGCTAAACGCCTAGAGCGCAAGCGTCAACGCGAGCTTGAGCAGCAGATGGAAGCCGTTAAGCGCGGCGAGGTGCCGGAGAACCTGCGGGTTACTCCTGATCTACCAAAACAGCCAGACGTTAATGACTTCCTGTCAGATGAAGCGCTGGCGAAGTACGACTATGACCAGTCTCGCGCACTTGCAGCATTCAGCGCCGCCAATAGTGATTGGCAAGTTAAGGCTATGGATGCTCGCAGTAATGGCGTAGCTGAGCAAGGCCGCAAGATTCAGGAGTACACCCAGCAATCAGCGCAATACGCCGAGGCTGCCCGTAAGCACTACGACACAGCGGAGAAACTAAACCTTCCTGATTATCAGGATAAAGAAGACGCGTTCATGAGCTTGGTCCCACCTCAAGTGGCGGCTGACATCATGGTGCTATTCCCTGAGAAATCCGCTGCCATGGCTTATCACCTGGGTGCTAACCCAGAGAAAGTGCGCCAACTTTTGGCAATGAACGGGCAGCAAGCGCTGATTGAGCTCACTCGACTATCAGAACGTTTAACTCTCAAGCCACGCGGTAAACAACGCTCCGACGCTCCAGAGGCTGATACCGGAATAAAAGGATCAGTCACGGCGGCTAACGTCGATGCATTGCAAAAGCAAATCGATAAGGCCGCATCAGCGGGCAATACGGAACTTTACCGCAAGCTAAAATCACAGCTTAAAGGAATCAAATAATGGCTCTTAATGAAGGTCAAGTAATCACGTACATGGTTGATGAAATTATCGAAACCGTGGAAAACCTCACGCCGATGGCTCAGCGCGTTGAGAAATATCAACCACCAGGCAATGACATGCAGCGCTCTCAAAACACTGTATGGATGCCGCTGGAACAAGAAGCACCCACTCAGACCGGTTGGGATTTGACAGGGCAGGCGACAGGTATTCTGGAACTGTCTGTTAAGTGTAACCTTGGCGTGCCAGATAACGACTTCTTCTCGCTTCGTGCTGATGATCTGCGTGATGAGCGATCCCTGCGCCGTCGTATTCAGGCATCAGGTAAGAAATTAGCGAATAACGTAGAGACAGCAATTGCCCAGCAAGCTGTTGATATGGGTTCTCTGGTTGTTACCAGTTCTGACGCAATTGGCACCGGCACCACTGGCTGGGACTTTGTTGCAGATGCTGAAGAATTGGTATTCTCTCGAGAGCTGAACCGTAGCGCTGGACTGAGCTACTTCTTCAACCCGAAAGATTACAAAGGTGCAGGCCATGATCTGGCGAGCAAAGACTTCTTTGGTCGCATCCCTGAAGATGCCTATAAATCAGGCACTATTCAGAAACAGGTCGCTGGCTTCAATGATGTTCTTCGTTCACCAAAGCTGCCAACCCTAACCGCTTCCACAGCTACCGGCCTGACAGTTTCCGGTGCTCAGTCATTCAAACCGCTGGCATGGACAGCTGACGCAGACGGTAACCGTGAGAACGTGGATAACCGTACTGCTGTTGTTGTGCTAAGCGCTGGCACTGGTCTGAAACGTGGCGATAAGATTTCATTCACTGGCGTTAAGTTCTTGGCGCAGATGGCAAAAAACGTACTGACTCACGATGCAACGTTTACCGTTGTTGCTGTGAATGGTGCGAACGTGACCATTTCACCTAAGCCTATCGCATTGAGTGATGTGACTCTGACCCCAGAGCAGAAAGCTTATGCAAACGTGAACACCACGCTTGCCAACGCAATGACGGTGAACATTCTGAACACCACCACCACGGCGACTAACGTGTTCTGGGCCGATGACTCTATCCGCCTAGTATCCCAGCCTATTCCAATCAACCATGAGTTGTTCTCCGGCATGAAAACCCAGAGCTTCAGTGTCCCGAGCGTTGGCTTGAATGGGGTTGTTGCTTACCAGGGTGATATCAGCACGTTAACCGGTAAGTGTCGTATTGCTCTGTGGTATGCAGCATGTGCTGTACGACCTGAAGCAATCGGCGTTGGCCTGGCTAATCAGGCATAACAAATAGGGGCTTCGGCCCCTTTTTTATTTGGAGTAGAACATGACACAGATGGTATTTCGCCATGGCGACACTAAAAAATGGAAAGGCATTGGTTATGACTTTGAGATCATCAGCGCTGATGAAGTTGGTGAGTATCTAGATGCTGGATGGGTTGCACACCCGGATGAGTTGTTAAAATCATCTGCTGAGCCTGAGCCTGAGCCTGAGCCTGAGCCTGATACCCCAAAGAAAACCCGCAAAAAGGCGGCAACTGATGAACCTAACGACTAAAGGTGATCTGGTAAATAACGCGTTGCGAAAAGGAACGATTGCTTCTGATGCAACGCTAACTGATGTGGAGCCACAATCCGTAGCTGATGGGTTGCTTGACTTAGAGATGATGATGGCAGAGTGGTTAATCACTACTGATCTAGGTATCGATGTTGGGTATATCTTCAGTGATGACGGGGTGGAAGTTGCACCGGAAGATCCTCATGGGTTGCCTGCCTACGCGCTGAATGCAGTCATCCTAAATCTTGCTCTGCGTATCCTTCCTGACTACGCGATCGAAGGCTCACCATCTCTTGTAACAAAGGCGCGCTTTGGCAAGGAAACATTAATCAAATCGATGTTCAAGCAACGCACATCAAAACTACGCTATCGAAACCGCGTTCCTATTGGTTCTGGCAACCGGTACCCAAACTGGATAGGCGTCCATTTTTTCCATAACAAGGAAGAAGATAATGCCGACGACACAACTCCCTCTAGCTAAAGGGCTGGGCAAAGACTTCCGCAATGCTGACTACGTTGACTTACTGCCGGTGAACATGCTGGCGACGTCAAAAGAAGTATTGAATGCTGCTGGTTATCTGCGCTCATTCCCCGGCATAGACAAACGTTCTGATGTTGCTGGTGTATCGCGTAATGCTCAATTTAATGCATCACAAAACGCCGCCTATCGCGTTTTAGGCGATAATATTTACCGCGGCAATACTTCAATTGGGAATGTCTCTGGTTCTGGGCGGGTCAGTATGGCATTCAGTGCAACAAGTCAGGCGGTAGCCGCCAACGGTGCGATGACGCTCTATCGTTATGATGAGACAGTCAAAACACTCAGCAACTGGCCTGACGGGGACTTTGCCCAATATGACATTGGGAGTGTTCGTGATATTTGCCGGTTGAGAGGTCGGTATATTTGGGTAAAAGATGGTACTGGAACTTTTGGTGTCACAGATTTAGAAGATGAATCACATCCTGACCGATTCCGTCCTTTCTATGCTGCTGAGTCCCAGCCTGACGGCATCCAAGGCTGTGCGGTATGGCGTGATTTTGTAGTGATGCTTGGCACGTCAACGATTGAATATTTTTCACTTACCGGATCAACTGATTCATCGTCTGCTATCTACGTTGCTCAACCGTCACTAATGGTTCAAAAGGGGATTGCCGGAACGTATTGCAAAGCAATATTTGCAGATACCCTAGCATTTGTTAGTCATCAGGCAACTGGTGCCCCATCAATCTATATGGTGAGTTCAGGTCAGGCGGTTGCCATTGCCTCGGCATCGGTTGAGAAAATACTTCGCGAATATACCGCTGATGAATTATCGACTGGTGTTATGGAGGCGCTCCGTTTTGATGCTCATGAGTTATTAATAGTTCATCTTCCGCGCCATGTATTGTGTTACGACGCATCAGCAAGCAAGAATGGCCCTCAGTGGTGCATCCTGAAAACAGGGTTTTCTGATGATGTTTACCGAGGTATTGATTTCATATTTGAAGGTAATCAGATAACTGTCGGTGATAAGTTGGAACCAGTTACAGGGTCGTTGAAGTTTGATCTATCCAGCCAATATAACGCGCAGTCAGAACACCTTCTCTACACTCCAATGTTCAAAGCCGACAACGCCAGAGTGTTCGATTTTGAGCTTGAGTCGGCTACAGGTGTATCTCAGTTTGCAGAGCGGTTGTTTATCTCAGCAACAACAGACGGGTCAAACTACGGGCGAGAGCAATTGATATCTGCTAACGCTCCATTTAAATATGATAAGCGCGTCCTGTGGCGGCGAGTAGGTAGAATTCGCAAGAACATTGGTTTCAAGATAAGAGTGATAACAAGCTCTCCAGTGACGCTATCAGACTGTAGTGTAAGGATAGAATAATGGCAGACTCAGACTTAAACACCCCGGTCACCATATCTAACACCCGCATTGATGCCTCTATCCTTCCTTCAAACTTTTCTCAGGCATATTTCCTCTACGTCATACAGCAGAATACTGACTTAAGTAATGTGGCTGGAAAAGCGAATGAGGCAAGTCAGGGGGCTTATGATGCACAGCAGCAGAATGACCAGCAGAATGTCACACTGGAAAACCACGAAACAAGGATCACCGCTAATGCGCTAGCTATTTTCGGTCTGACGGTAAGGGTGATTGATGCTGAGGCGGCAATAACGTCAATCCAAGTGAATGTCGCTACTTTAACTACCCGCGTAACGACTGTGGAGGGAGCGGTAACAGCTCTGGATGCAAGAGTTACTACGATCGAGGGTGATTATCTATCTAAGTCAGCAGCAGTTAATCAAGTAATTCAGTCCGGTGGTGGTTCGCTAATTGTTGGAACGATAGCCACTCCAACGACTGACAAAATACAATCGTCCGATTCAGTGAATGCATTGGTTTCCTACAAAGTGGCGGGGCTTAAAGTTATTGGGCCGCGTGAAACCGGATGGATGGCATCTACCGGTACCGCTCTTAAATCTGCATTCAACGCCAACCTTGCATTCCCCACTGGCACTACATACTCACAAGCTGAAATTACAGCGCTGGCTAATGGATTAATTGCCGCTAGACAGCGCATTAAAGCGCTTGAAGATGCGATGCGCACTCACGGTCAAATCAACTAATTTAGAGAACCCCTCATGGAATTACGAACAATCCCCGACTTGGGGCGGCTTCGTGCATTCCTAAATAACCCAGATATCACAGGAAACATTGTCGATCACGGCAGTGAATACCTCATTAAGCCAGATGCTTTGTATCTCGGAATATATGAGGGGCTTCTTCTGGTAGGCGTGCATGAGGTTAGAACTTTCTGGCATAGCGTCGTTGAGTGCCACGCAATATATGACCCCGGATTTCGGGGGAAATACGCCCTTGATGGCCACAGGTTATTTTGCCGCTGGTTACTTGAAAACTCCCCCTTCACAAACTCAGTAACGATGGTTCCCGACTCAACGAAATATGGACGAGCGCTTATCAGACTGCTCGGGGCTGAGCGTATCGGTCATCTGGACGATGCATACATTAGTAACGGCAAGCCGGTTGGCGTGACGCTATACCAGCTTAAGCGAACCCAATATGAGGATTTTCTTCAATGTTAATTTTTCAACTAATGAGCAAGGTTCGTGACCGCGCCGTTTACTGCAAAGGTGGTGGTGGCGATAACGGAGCTGGAGCACAGGCTGATGCTATAAATAGGCAAACTGATTTACAGCGCCAGCAATGGCAAACTGTGATGAATAACCTTGCCCCATTTACGCCAATGGCACAGCAATACGTTAATCAGCTTCAGGGGCTTTCAACACTTGAAGGTCAGAACTCAGCGCTGCAAGGCTATTACAACTCAGGCCAATACAAAGGACTGGCAGATCAAGCACGATATCAACAGCTAGCAGGTGCTGAAGCGACTGGTGGACTTGGGTCTACTGCAACAAGTAATGGTCTAGCGACTATCGCTCCGCAACTGGGGCAAAACTGGCTTGGTGGTCAGATGAATAATGCCCAGAACTTAGCAAATATTGGGCTTGGAGCTTTGCAGGGTCAGGCTAATGCTGGGCAATCCTATGCTAATAACATGGGTTCCATTTATCAGCAACAGGCATCGCTATCCGCTGCAAATGCTAACAAGCCGTCAAGTATGCAGACTGGGTTAACAGGCGCTCTTGGTGGTGCTTCGGCAGGCATGGCTATTGGCGGCCCGTGGGGGGCAGCAATTGGCGGGGGATTAGGTTTACTTGGGGGGTTATTCTAATGGCTACATGGGACCAGGGTAATTCTGGTGGGTTGCTTGCTGGTATCGGTACAAATAATTCTAATGCCCCCCAAGGTAGTGACGTTAACGCCGCGCTTTCTTTGATTCGCGATAATAACGAATTTACTCGCTCTGGAGGGAACAATATTGGACTCCAGTCGTTACAAGGTCTAGCTAGTTTAAAGCAGCAGTACCAACAAGGCCAACAGCAGGAGCGTCAGAAAGAATTCCAGCAGGCTTATGCGGGCGCTTACGCTTCTGGTGACAGAGGGGCAATGAGGAATATAGCAGCTCAATATCCTGATCAATTTGAAGCTGTGCGTAATGGTATGGGTTTTATCGACGAGGACCAGCGCAACACGATAGGAAATCTTGCATCTACTGCCAGACTAGCCGCACAAAGCCCCGAAGCTATGGGCGAGTGGTTGAAGTCTAGCGCAGGTGATTTAGCGCGTGTGGGAATTAATCCAGGCGATGTTGCAACTATGTATCAGCAGAATCCGCAAGGGTTTGGTGAATTCGCCGATCACCTTGGCCTATCAGCTCTTGGGCCAGAAAAGTATTTCGACCTTCAAGACAAGGCTGCCGGGCGGCAGATTGACAGAGATAAGCTGACGGAAACAGTTCGCAGTAATCAGGCTAGCGAGGGGTTACAGTCTCGTGGGCAGGACATCACATTGCGCGGGCAGAATATTAGTGCGCAAAACTCATCTCTCGACCGAGACATAAAGCACGCAGAGCTTCAAGATAAAGCGCTCGATCGCCAGATTTCGCGGGAAACTAATCAGGTGAAACTTGATGGCTTACGACAGCAGCAAGTGGCGAATCAACAAAAAGTAGAGGATGCGAAGCTAGCTAAGCAACAAACCGCTCAGCAAACCTACGACACCTTTAATACAGCACTGGATACCATCAAAGAGCTGAAAGAGGCTCCCGGACTTAAAAGCGCCGTTGGTATGTCATCAATGCTACCAACACGACCAGGCGGTGACGCCGCAAACTTTGAGGCAAAACTGGATACCTTCAAAGCGCAAACATTCTTGCCAATGGTTCAGTCAATGAAAGGCATGGGAGCTTTATCCGATGCTGAAGGGAAAAAGCTGACTGATGCGGTCGGTGCACTTGATCCGAAGATGAGTGAAAAAGAGTTCAGCAAATCTCTGGATAGAATTGAGGGCCAATTACGCGGGAAACTGGCTAACGCTCAGAAAACGTTTGGCGTTCCAATGCAGCAAGCTCAATCCGTACCCACCCCTGAGCAACAAGGTGGTGGCTTCTCCACTTTATGGGGTGAGTAATGGCAAAACCATGGAAAGATGTAATCGCATCTCCGCAATACCAGCAGCTACCGCCAGATCAGCAGGCCGCCGCGCAGGAGCAATACTTTAACGAGGTTGTCGCCCCTCAAGCGGGAGAACAAGCGGAGCAGGTAAAGCAAGCGTTCTATACTGCATATCCTAGAAACATCGCCCAGCCTCAGCAACAATCAGCACAGCAGCAGTCACCGTCATTCATGGATAACGTGGAGCAAGCTGGGCGCGGCCTTGCAAATATTCCATTCGATATCCTACAAGGCGGTGCCAACCTGATTAACGCAGGGGCTAGCGCGATCGGGATTGGTGATGTTCTCGACCCAGTTTACAGGCCGGTTGATAGGCCAACTGATGAGTATGCACAGATAGGCGAGACTATCGGAGGTTATTTGGTTCCCGGCGCTGGAGTTGCTGGCAATATGGCAATTGGCTCTCTGGCAGAAACCGCAAACCAGAAAGGTGACTTTGCAGAGAACGCAGCTAAAAATGCAGCGTTAAACTTGGGGTTACATGGTGTTTTATCTAGTGCAGGTAAGTTAATCAACGGCGGCGCGGGTACCGTTAAAGATGCAATATTAAAGCCGATAACCAACAGCGAAGAGGTGTCACAGCTAGCCAAAAGCAAATTGGGAAGAGATGAAATAGCGCGGCAGGCATCCAATATCACTGGTGATGTAGCAGATGCCGCCAAAGTAACTGGAGTTGATATTAATGCCCTGACTCCCGGTATGCGGTCAGGAAGCCAAGGGATCACCCAGGCAGAAGGTTCTCTTGCCTCAACGCCGGGTGATGTACAGATTGCCCACCAGAAAGCTTTCGACACGATAAAAGACCGCTTCAATAAAAGCATGGCTGATTTCGGCGCGGAGGCTGGAACCGCATCAGAAAAAAGCTCATCAATTAAGCGGCGCATCATAGATAACCTTGAAGATATGCGGGTCGCAGAAAGGAGCGCTTGGGATGAGGTTCGTTCAACTATGCCGGATACATTCGGACGAATGGCGAACGCAAGGGCAACAATTCAATCTGAGATTCGCGCTGGCGGCGCAAATATAACATCAGACATGAAGAAGCTTATCGGTATAGATTCAGGCCGAGGAGTTACCTTTGATGGGATGAAATCATGGAGAGGTAAATTTGCTGATATTGAGCAGAAAGCAATAAGGGGTGGTGAAGCCAACGCCGCAAGGGTTGCCGGGCAAATAAGGAGCGCAATCACTGACGATATGAAAGCTATGTCGCAGAAAGGTGGCTTTCTTGACGACTGGACTAAAGCTAATGACCTATCAAAAGCCAGGATCACCGCACAGAAAGAGGCTGAGGGTGTATTCGGGCGTGATTTAGCCAGCGACTCACTAATCCAGAAGGCGAGCGTATCGCTTCAAAACTCCAGCAAAGCAGGGGTTGGTGACTTCCATAAGATGATTGGTTCTCTGCCGTCTAGCGAGAGAGTAAACGCCGTAGCATCGATACTCGACGATGCTATTTCTCACGGGGTTAGAGGTGGAAAATCAGATGCCGCAGGGATGAAGAACATTGCCAACCTGCTATCAGGCCAAAACTTGAAAGCAATTGGTCGATACTCGCCTGACCTTTCCAGAATTGCCAAAGCGTATGGTGACCTAGCAAAGGCGGCATCAGCACCACAAGCATTTGTAGAGCATACCGGGAGAACTAAAAACGTTCTTGAACAACTTGACCGTGGCCTACCAAAAGCGGCACAGGTCGTACTTAATTCAATAGGTAACTCAACGTCAGGGGCCATTGTTGGTGCAACTGGAGGTGGCTTTGTGGGCGGCGCAGTGGGTGCCATTGCTGGTTCAGTGGCTAAGGGGGCAATAGAAAAACTGGCGACGTCACGAAGCGGAAGGTTTGCGATTGAAAAAGCAATACAACAAGCTGCAATAGCGGTAAAGCAGGGCGGTTCGCAAGCGGCATTACAAGCAGCCGAAAAGCGTTTTTTAAGCAATAAGGTAGCCGTTAAAGCAATAAAAGAAGCTGTTGGAAATACTGAATTTGAGAGAATGTTAAGGGCTGGAATTGTGGCAACTCTTAGCGGTATAAACGAATAGACACACCCGCTTCGGCGGGTTTTTTATTACCTGAAATCCGAGCCACGCAGTTTAACCACTGTGGGGATTACGCACGCCTGGAGTAAACCAAATGCCTGACATCATACCTAATGTTGTCGTCTCAATGCCATCTCAGTTGTTCACCATGCCGCGCAAATTTGCCGCAGTATTTGGCGGTCGAATTTATATCGGGCTTATCGACACCGATCCAACTATCCCATCAAACCAGATTCAAGTTTATCTTGAAAATGAAGACGGAAGCCTTGTTCCTGTAGAACAACCCCTTCTTATAAACGCCGGTGGCTTCCCTGTATACAATGGTCAAATAGCTAAGTTTGTGACTGTTCAGGGCCATTCACTGGCCGTTTACGACGCGCTTAATGTTCAGCAATTCTATTTCCCTAATGTTTTGAAGTACGACCCAGATCAGTTCCGACAATACCTTGACTCTCAGGGTGGGGCTGTGACGGTAGATATGTTGGGTAGTTATGAGGATGGGAAGGGTGATGAGCTTGTCGGCGTTAAACAGCCTTTAACGGGGTCTATCTCAAGAACCCAGCATAATAAGAATCAAGAAGTTATTAGCGTATTAGATTTCTGTGTTGGTGATGGAGTTACAGATGACACAGCAGGTTTACAGGCGGCTCTTAATTCCTTAGCTGCTAGATCTCCCATCACTAAAGGCGGCAATCTTCTTATCCCTAGTAATTCGGCGCTATTGATTGCAGGTGATGTAACTCTACCGGCAGGCGTAGGGCTGGTTGGACAGATTAACGGTGCTCCTCCTGTAGTAGGAACAGTGGTGAGTAATTTCATTACTAGCGGTAGTCGCATTAAGCTTTCACCTGCAGCTACAATCAAAATGGAGGGTGGCAGCTTATTACAAAACCTAATCATCCACCGTTCTACTATGGTAGGGCCAGAGCCTAACGCTGCTTCGTATGCCGGGACAGCCATCACAGTTCTTCGTGATGATATTACAGTTAAGGACATGTTGATTGTAGGATTTGCCAAGATTCTTACTAGCTTCGGCGTGGGCCGGCATACCATTGATAATGTCAAGTTTGATGGTATTGCAGGTATTGAGATAGTTAATAGTTTTGACATTTCACGTATTAGTAATTGCCATGGTTGGCCCTTTGGTACAATTAACTCGTTAAATCCTGTAACAGCGTTTGATGCCACCAATCAGAATTATAGGGCCGGTGCTGCATATCTCATTAAGAATAGTTCATGGCCTAAGTTAACTAATAACTTTAGTTTTGGCTTTTCTGGCGGTATGCGACTGGAATTGGTTCCTACAGCAACAGTCGTAGGTAACAGTATAGAGGGGTTGAGCCAAGCAGATGCACCTTATGTATTAGGCACTACTGGTTATGATATTCAATCCTGTAATGACATACTGATGGATTCAAATCATGCGGTTCACTTCGAGCACGGATGTTATATCAACTTAGCTAATAACAACGATAAAGTGCATCTAGTTAACTTTGGTGCTCGAGACTGCACTCTTAACGGCGTAGCGTTTGTAGTAGGGAGTGGCACTGTTATATCAACCACCGTTACAGGTAGAGGGCCAACCGTTACTATCAATGGTATCCGTACTGTAGCTACCTCAGGTCAAGTTATTATTGATGACTGCACTATTACTAATGTATTAAATGGCATACAAGCTAATGGCTCTTTACATGTTATAGGTAAGAACTCTTTCAACGCCTGCTCGGTTAACGTTGCGGAGACAAATCCACGTTTCTCTGTAGCCGCAGCTCCCACAATAACAATTAGCCCCAGCCAAGAAGCATTCTTTATCACTGGTACAGCAACCATATCTAATATTAATGGAACATACCATGGACACAGGGTGACGTTAACTACCAATGTGGCAATAACACTATCTAATAGCGGTAATCTGAGATTAACGGCAGCCAGCCTATCCATGCCGGGTTCAAGTTCAATCACCCTTATGTGTGAAGGCGCTTTAGGCGGTGTGACATGGCGTCAACTATCTCCTGTTATGGCTCCTGTTTAATTATTTAGGTGAGAACATTACTACGGCAGTCTTTGTCTCATCTGCCACTTTGCATCCTAATGGGTAGTTATAGTAAACATAGCCATCAGATGTGTCAGTAATTGAAGGTGTCACGGAGGGGCATGGATTTAATAGAGCCAGATCCATATTCGCTGGCGCTATTAATTTTCTCAGATTGCCTCTTTTTACATATCCCGGATAGCTATTACCATTCAGCACACCAACAAGTGAAAGCTCTGTATTCAGCGATCTTTCAACGTATATCTCAGCTTCTGGGTTATACAGTGAAGGATAATGATTATAGAATGCAAGACCAACATAGGACGGAGAGACGTGATTTATGGAAAAAAACTTACCGTTATTTTGCATCGTAATGAACGTAATCTGACTCGCGAACGTAATTATCAATACTACAGATTTTGTGATCTTACTTTTTATGTTGAAGACAAATTCTGTGAAAGAAAATATCAGAGGGGATGAAACCCAAAACGCATACCTCATCACGTTTTCAGCGCCTGAATTCCAATTTACTGTTGTCAAACAAGGTATTGCAGAAATTACTGAAATAAGCGTAAAAATAATGATATTTCTTGAATGTTCTTCTTTTATTTTTATTATTGATATTATAAGGATGATTGGTGAAAAAATTAATACTATAGGATAGAGAAGTATGGCCCCCTGATTTAAATCATAATACATTGAAATAAATCTTGAAAATGACACTAGTTCAGATCTCGCTCCACCGATAGATGCTATGAGGTTTGGCGATGAGAAATTATACAAATAGAATAGAGATGGAGTTAAAACGACAAATCCAGAAATTAAGGCATAAATTACAGTTTTAACTGCGAATTTTTTGTTTTCTATAAGCCCTTTAATTGAGCGAATATCTAGCTGTTTGAGTCCTGATATAAAGGCATACAAAAATAGTAATGCAGCTATTATCCCAAGCGGCTGATATTGAAGCGAGGCAAATGCAAAGATAAGAGAAGACGCATAAAACATTTTCCTCTTAAACACACACAATGCAATCACAATCATTGAAATGGTTATTGCTTCTGGATGCGGCCATTTTAGATAAGATATTGTTGTCTGAGATGCAAAAAGGAAGATTATAATAGTTTTATATAGCAACCTCTCTTTAATGAAAAAGAGTACAAAATAAATGGCTATTATAAAGAATAAAGTGTTTGTTAAATAAAACGCAGTTGTTGGTGATTCTGAAATTAACTTAGTAATAATTAGCGCTGGGACATTTACTAGAGGATAGAATGAGAAGTGGTATGAAAATAATTTACCGTTATTATTTGGAAAGTAGGCGCGTTCGATAAAGATAGAAACACCACAATCATTGTGCGCATCACAGTTCAATACCGGGTCATTAAATGACTGTGATTTTGACTTGAATGAATCTACAACATCTCTAGCATCTTGCTGCTCTAGGTTTGATGTGCCGTGATTTAGTAGTGACTGGCTCATCAAAATATATTCTCTGCCATCACCCCGAATTGGTGGAGTTGGATCTGTTGCAACGTGATATAAAGCGAAAAATGATGCAACAAAGAATAATATTTTCAAACCAATTGACCTAATCATGTACGCCATCCTATTTAGCACTTATTAATAGTATTCCAACAATCACAAATGCGGTGCCAATAATCATTTTTATCGTTATTGATTCACCGAAAAACAAACCAAACGCTAATACCTGTAAAATGGCAAATGAAACCATCACAGGATATGCCTTTGAAACATCGATATCTTTCAATCCAAGACTGTAAAGAACAAATCCAGCGCCATAAAAAATTATGGCGGGTAGTTTTATCAGTATGGGGTTTGTAGAAATAGCCAATATCCCAAGCCTATCTGGATACTTCAGCAGAATGCTGGCGATGGCGCTACACAACGCACTGAAGAATAGGCAAACATATCCAAACTGAATCATTAAACCCCCGCAGCTAAAATCATTAATACTGCCATTACGAACCCCATTAATTGACTAGTCCTGTCTTTTATTGCAAATGCTACAGGATCATCATGCATGTCACCGCGCCACGTAAGCAACCACACGCGGGTAAGCCAAACGAAAAGAATTGGCGCTATGAAATATAAAACATCAGGGTTGTTGTAGTTCTGCAAGCCTGCTGAGCTATCTATATATAGAACAAAGACAAGGATTGAGATGTACCCTGAAGATATCCCCGACGCTAATAATAGAGGCATGTCGGCTGGATAATATCCACGACCTTTTATCTTAGCATTAGACTCAGATGATTTAAGTTCGACAACTCTTTTCACGATAGCCAAGCTGAAGAAAATAAACATTGAAAAAGAAATAAGCCAGTTTGACAACATAATTCCCGTTGCTGCCGCCCCTGCGACAAGGCGCATTGAGTACAAAATTGCCAATGTTGCGACATCAATGACAACCTTGCTTTTAAGGGAAAAAGAGTATGCCAGAGTGATAACGTAATATGAAGCCAATGCAAAGGCGAACTGGATTGGGAGATATAATGTGATTATTATGGCTAATATGAACAATATAACAGCAGCAATAATTCCATGTATTAATGGTATTGCCCCTGACGCCAGTGGTCTGTTTCTCTTTGTTTTATGCTCTCTATCTGCTTCTAAGTCTACGAGGTCATTAAGTAGATAAACGCTTGATGCACAGAACCCAAATGCAATGAAAGCAAGCATTGCATCTAATAGTAGTGATGTTTTACTTATCTCATGCGCAGCCAATATTGGAATAAAAATCAGTATGTTTTTTGCCCACTGATGAATTCTTATTTCCTTTAGCCATGCTTTTATAGTTTTTTTATCACTATCAAATTGATACAAAATTGGAACTGATACTTTATTCATTAATTTCTTTGGCAGGTCAACAACAATAGCGCCAATTGACTTATCCCACACCTTAATATCGTCAGATGAGTTACCAGCATAATCAAACGAATCGGTATGAGATAAAATTTCATCTGCTTTAACTGAAGATGAGACATTTTTAGTGTCATTACTCGCAATTACTTTCGAGAAGATACCAAGATGGTCTGATACTGATTGCGCAATCTTCTCATTTGCAGCAGTACACAGCCATATTTCCCTGCCATTTCTATGCTCATTATGAAGCATAGCGAGTAAACTTTCGTTATAAGGCAGTGATGATGCATTCATTGTTACACGCTTAGCTATCTCGTTTTTAAGCGAAGCTTTGCCACGAAGCAGCCACAACACGCACAGGAATGCATAGAATGGATTTTTCTTAATCAGTAGAAAGAATGACTCAACGAGCGTATCAGTTCTAACTAATGTGCCATCAAGATCAATGCAGAGTGGCGTTCCCATAGAATTCATAAAGATCCGTAATTTTTAATGGTGTGGAGTTTAGCACCTGAGCGGCAGTTGATCATCTTTGGTGAGATAGAAGTATATAATTGCTGGATAGAGATGGGATGTGGAAGTGGGTGTGTCAGATTTGTGCCAAAGACATGACACAAAATTGCAAAATAACGCATATAACGATAAGTGCTACTTAAGCTGGCTGGCTTGTGTAGCGGGCTAGACAGTTGTTATGATGCGCTCCTTTTAATCACGCATCAGACTGTATCTCTGATGCTGGAGGTTATGTGAAGTACGAATTACAGAAAACTGACGGTCGCGCACGTCGTGGTCGCCTAATATTTGAACGCGGTGTAGTAGAGACTCCTGCATTTATGCCAGTTGGCACCTATGGCACAGTAAAAGGGATGACACCGGAAGAGGTCAAAGAGAGTGGTGCGCAGATCTTACTGGGTAACACTTTCCACCTCTGGCTGCGCCCGGGTCAGGAAATCATGAAACTGCATGGCGATTTACATGATTTCATGCAGTGGCACGGCCCGATTCTAACCGACTCAGGTGGTTTTCAGGTGTTCAGCCTTGGCGCGATGCGCAAAATCAAAGAAGAAGGGGTGACGTTCCAAAACCCAATCAACGGCGATAAAGTGTTCCTCAGCCCAGAAAAATCGATGGAAATTCAGAACGATCTCGGCTCCGATATCGTGATGATTTTCGACGAGTGTACTCCCTATCCCGCGGACTGGGATTATGCCAAGCGCTCAATGGAGATGTCCTTACGTTGGGCTGCTCGTAGTCGCCAACGCTTTGATGAACTGAACAATAAAAATGCACTGTTTGGTATTATTCAGGGGGGTGTTTACGAAGATTTACGTGATGTGTCGGTAAAAGGGCTGGTAGATATCGGTTTTGATGGTTACGCTGTGGGCGGCTTGGCGGTAGGTGAGCCAAAAGAGGATATGCATCGCATTTTAGAGCATGTCTGCCCGCAGATCCCTGCGGATAAACCACGTTACCTGATGGGCGTGGGGAAACCAGAGGATCTGGTTGAAGGCGTACGTCGCGGTATCGACATGTTTGACTGTGTGATGCCAACGCGTAATGCGCGTAATGGTCATCTGTTCGTGACTGACGGTGTGGTAAAAATCCGTAACGCCAAGCATAAGAGTGATACTGCAACGCTAGATGAACACTGTGATTGCTACACTTGTCGCAATTATAGCCGCGCCTACTTGCATCATCTTGACCGTTGCAACGAAATACTGGGTGCGCGCCTGAACACGATTCATAACCTACGTTATTACCAGCGCTTAATGGCGGGTTTACGTCAGGCTATTGAAGAGGGTAAATTAGAGAGCTTCGTCGAAGATTTCTATGGTCGGATAGGGAAACCTGTTCCACCATTAAACGTTTGATTCTAAAATTACCATCTTTACATACCCAAAAGAGTTCGAGCGCAGGAAGGTAGCAAACGAAAGTAGCTAAAACATCTGCGGTTTGAAAGATGGCGGGTATTTTATAGATTGAACAGTTACGATTAACCGTTACTGATTTTATCGCACTGATTTCACACTACTGATATTGATAACAATGAGGGAATTTTAATGAGTCTTTTCATTTCCGATGCTGTCGCATCCGCTGGGGCTCCGGCTCAGAGCAGCCCGTACTCCCTGGTGATTATGCTGGTGGTATTTGGTCTGATTTTTTACTTCATGATCCTGCGTCCACAGCAAAAACGTGCCAAAGAACACAAAAAACTGATGGATTCTATCGGCAAGGGTGATGAAGTATTGACCACTGGTGGTTTACTCGGTCGTGTGACTAAGGTTGCGGAAACAGGTTATATTGTCATCGCACTGAACGACACCACTGAAGTGATGATCAAACGTGACTTCGTTGCTGCCGTTTTACCGAAAGGTACAATGAAGGCTCTGTAATTTTTGATTTTCCCGAAGGGAATTGCCGTGTTAAACCGTTATCCTTTGTGGAAGTATCTGATGCTGATCGTCGTGATCTTCGTCGGTCTGCTATATGCACTTCCCAACCTTTATGGTGAGGATCCGGCTGTTCAAATCACTGGTGCGCGAGGAATCGCCGCCAGTGAAACAACGCTGGTCCAAGTCCGTGACGTTTTAGAAAAAGAGAACATAGCGAGCAAGTCTATTGCACTGGAAAATGGTACAATCCTGGCTCGCTTTAAAGATCCTGACGTCCAGCTGCGTGCCCGTGAGGCGCTTGTTGCTGCGATGGGGGATAAATACGTTATCGCGCTAAACCTGGCGCCGGCAACGCCTTCCTGGCTTGCCAGGCTGGGTGCTGAGCCGATGAAGCTGGGTCTTGACCTGCGTGGTGGTGTGCACTTCCTGATGGAAGTGGACATGGACACTGCGCTTGGCAAACTGCAAGAGCAAACGATGGATACCCTGCGCACTGATCTGCGTGAGAAAAATATCCCGTATGCGACAGTGCGTAAACTCGATAACTATGGTGTTGAAGTGCGTTTTCGCGACGATAAAACCCGCGATGACGCTATCAGCTACCTCTCTTCTCGCCACCGAGATCTGGTGATTGGTTCTAATGGCAGCAATACGTTAAAAGCTGTGATGACCGATGACCGTCTGCGAGAAGCGCGCGAATATGCGGTTCAGCAAAACATTACGATCCTGCGTAACCGGGTTAACCAACTAGGTGTAGCCGAGCCGTTGGTTCAGCGCCAGGGTTCAGATCGTATTGTGGTTGAGTTACCGGGTATCCAAGACACTGCACGTGCCAAAGAGATTCTTGGTGCGACGGCAACGCTGGAATTCCGTCTGGTAAACAGCAATGTTGATGCCTCTGTGGCCGCCACCGGCCGTGTGCCGGGCGATTCAGAGGTCAAAAATACCCGTGAAGGCCGCCCGGTTGTCTTGTACAAACGCGTGATCCTGACCGGTGACCATATTACCGATTCAACCTCCAGCACCGACGAATATAACCAGGCTCAGGTTAATATTTCGCTCGACAGTGCCGGTGGTTCTTTGATGTCTAATTTTACCAAAGACAATATCGGCAAGCCGATGGCGACTTTATTCGTAGAATATAAAGACAGCGGTAAAAAAGATGCTAATGGCCGCGCGATTCTGGTTAAGCAGGAAGAAGTTATCAACGTTGCGACCATTCAATCGCGCCTAGGTAACAGTTTCCGCATTACTGGCATTGATAATCCGGCTGAAGCTCGTCAGCTCTCCCTATTACTGCGTGCGGGTGCGTTGATTGCCCCAATCCAAATCGTGGAAGAGCGGACTATCGGGCCAACGTTGGGTTCACAAAACATCACCCAAGGTCTGGAAGCCTGCTTGTGGGGCTTGGCGGTCTCTATTCTATTTATGGTGATCTACTACCGTAAATTTGGTGTGATTGCCAGTACGGCACTGTTGGCTAACTTGGTGTTGATCGTGGGTGTGATGTCCCTGCTGCCGGGGGCGACATTAACCATGCCGGGTATTGCCGGGATCGTATTGACGCTGGCGGTAGCAGTTGATGCTAACGTACTGATTAACGAGCGAATAAAAGAAGAGTACCGAAACGGGCGGACGATCCAGCAAGCGATTCATGAAGGGTACAAAGGTGCCTTCTCAAGTATCGTTGATGCGAACGTAACGACGCTTATCACAGCAATTATTCTTTACGCTGTAGGTACTGGTTCGATTAAAGGCTTTGCTATTACAACGGCCATTGGTGTTATCACGTCAATGTTCACCGCAATAGTCGGTACTCGTGCCATCGTCAACCTGCTTTACGGCGGCAAGCGCATTAACAAGCTGTCTATTTGAGGAGTACGTTGTGGCACAGGATTATACTGTTGAACAACTGAACTATGGCCGTAGAGTCTATGACTTTATGCGCTGGGATAACGTTGCTTTCGGCATCTCGTTGCTGCTGTTGGTTGCATCGATTGCGGTGATGTCCACCAAAGGGTTCAACTGGGGTCTTGATTTCACTGGTGGTACGGTGATTGAAATTAACCTGGAAAAACCTGCTGATCTGGACCAACTGCGCGACACACTAGAAAAGGCGGGTTTTGAGTCGCCAATTCTGCAAAACTTTGGTAGCACTCGTGATGTGATGGTACGTATGCCACCTGCAACCGGGACTGCCGGGCAGGAGCTGGGTAACAAAGTCATATCCGTTATCAATGAGTCAGTTGATAAGAATGCATCGGTAAAACGTATCGAATTCGTCGGCCCAAGTGTGGGGAGTGATTTAGCCCAGGCCGGTGGTATGGCGTTATTAGTGGCGTTGCTGTGTATTCTGGTTTATGTCGGTTTCCGTTTTGAATGGCGTTTGGCGCTAGGGGCGGTTATCGCTCTGGCCCATGACGTGATTATTACCATGGGGATCTTGTCGTTATTCCATATCGAGATTGACCTAACTATCGTCGCTTCATTGATGTCAGTTATTGGTTACTCACTTAACGACAGCATTGTGGTCTCTGACCGTATTCGTGAAAACTTCCGCAAAATTCGTCGCGGCACACCTTACGAAATCATGAACGTGTCTTTGACCCAAACCCTAAGCCGTACCCTTATGACTTCTGGGACTACGCTGATGGTGGTATTGATGCTGTTTATCTTCGGTGGTGCGATGCTGCAAGGCTTCTCACTGACGATGCTGATCGGTGTGTCCATCGGTACAGTTTCATCCATCTACGTTGCGTCCGCGCTGGCGTTGAAACTAGGTATGAAACGTGAGCATATGTTGCAGCAAAAAGTTGAGAAAGAGGGTGCTGATCAGCCTTCAATCCTGCCGTAATAGCTTGTAAGCGGTAGAATACAAGACTAAAACCCTGATACTGGTAACATCGGTGTCAGGTTTTTTTTTGTGTATTAGCGATTTTTCTGTCATTTCCCCGCAGTAAAAATGATTATCCATTATCTTACATAATTTCCTTTTATTATTTTTATTAAAATAGATTTTTTAATTATTTTCTGTGTGAATGTATTTTTTATTTTAATTTACCATATGAAAGTAATAAGGATAGTAAGTTATTAAGTTGTTTTTTTTATGAGAATATCCCTTTATTTAATATCTAATCACTCAATTTTAACCGATTGTTTAGGGGGTAATATGAGTGTTTTATATATTAATATTTACATTGAAGTTTAAGGGGGTAGTAATGGTATCTATTTCAAATCTTATGAGTAATACTCAAGTTGTAATTGTTAATGGTGAACAAAATGATAATGTTGATAGCTATGACATTACGCTGGAAAAAATAAAGCTAGACATAGTGACAGCTTTCGCTGGGATAAAATATGATGCAAATTCAAAAATAAGTAATCTAATAAAAATAAATACAAATGCAACGGCACTGAAAGATGTTATAAATAATTTAAATGAGTATCTAGAGAAAAGTAAAGGTACAAACAGATGTAATATGTTCATTTCAAATATAAAAAAAGAACAAGATTCGCAACTTAATAAAAATTATATATTGGAAAATAATGACAAGGGACGGTATCAATTCGTTGACCAAAAAGATGTCGTGGAAATTACACCTTTATATAAAGTTAATGAAGAAGTTAGATGCAAAGATAGTCAAATAAAAAAACAGAATGATAGAAAGGATCATGATGGAAAGATAAATAAAGAGTTACAAGAAAAGAAAGAAGTAAAAGAAGAAATAGAATGTATCAATAACAATTTAAGAGAGTTAGAACATCGATATAGTATATCCCGCGGTTTAGTCGAAGTTAGTAGTGTAGTATTTGAACGTAAAATATTCTCAGGTTCAGATAAAATAAAAATGGAACATGATTTTTTGAAGAATAAAGATATAAACTCGAGTTGTTTAACTGAGCTTAATGAGCATGTTGTACAGTTGAAAAAACTGAAGGAACGTTATATCAAAGATATGTATTTGAATATGGAAGAACTGCCAAAATTCCATAATGATTTAGAATCTATTAAAAGCGAGGGTGTTCGTGATGCAGCGAAAATGATAAGCGCTATGCTAGAAAACTTATCCTATAAAGAAAACAATATCTGGACTCGGGTTGTTAATGTTATTGCTTCTTTTCTATTTCCTGACTTATTTAAAAAAAGAGAAAGTGAAAAAATGCAATTCGTGGGAAGCATAATAAATTTGAAGGAGCTAATAACTGATTTAAGTCATAAACCAGGCTATGAAGATCTGATGACAGCAAAGTGGCTCTACGGATTAGTTACTCAGATATTAATTAAGGGCACTCCAGCCCAATATCCTTTTGACCCTCTCAATGTGTTATCTCCAGATCGTAAAGTTTGGTTAGAACTGCAAAAAGAATGGTTGAAGCCCTTTGAGTCTAAATCCGATGAACCGAAGCTTTCGTCATAGTTGATCAAGATAAACTGCCGCTTCTGGCCTTTGTTGTCGCGGCAGTTCGCGGTAAACTGCTGCTAAGTTTAAGTTCACTTATCAGGAAGCGCTATGCATTGCCCGTTTTGTGCCGCTGTGGATACTAAAGTCATTGACTCCCGTCTGGTGAGCGATGGTTCGCAAGTGCGCCGTCGCCGCCAGTGTTTAGATTGTAATGAGCGTTTTACCACGTTTGAAGTCGCGGAGTTGGTACTGCCGCGCGTGATTAAAAGTGATGATGTACGTGAACCCTTTAATGAAGATAAATTGCGCCGTGGTATGCTGAAAGCATTAGAAAAGCGGCCGGTTAGCTCTGATGACGTTGAAACCGCGATAAGTCATATCAAATCCCAGTTACGCGCCACGGGTGAACGTGAAGTACCCACCAAAATGGTCGGTAATCTGGTGATGGAGGCGCTGAAACGCCTGGATAAAGTGGCTTATATCCGCTTTGCCTCGGTCTATCGCAGCTTTGAAGATATCCGCGAGTTCGGCGAAGAAATTGCCCGTTTGCAGGATTAATCAGCGCGTTACCCCTCTCTTTCATTGCAGCGTATTCACAGTAAGCTAAAGCTGCCCTACATCAACAATAAGGAAAGCCATGCAGCCCGATGAATTATATATGGCGCGCGCCTTCGAATTGGCGCGAATGGGGCGCTTTACCACGCCACCTAACCCTAATGTCGGCTGTGTGCTGGTTCGCGATGGTGAGATTGTCGGTGAGGGCTATCACTTGCGAGCCGGAGAGCCACATGCTGAAGTGCATGCTTTGCGCATGGCCGGTGAGAAAGCGCGCGGTGCCACCGCCTATGTCACCCTCGAGCCATGTAGCCACCATGGACGTACACCGCCCTGTGCTGATGCCTTGATTGCTGCGGGGGTCATTCGAGTTGTCGCGGCCATGCAAGACCCCAATCCGCAGGTTGCTGGGCGCGGGTTATATAAATTGAAGCAAGCGGGTATCGCCGTCGATCATGGCTTAATGTTGGCGGAGGCTGAGGCGGTTAATCTTGGTTTCCTAAAACGAATGCGCACGGGGTTCCCCTATCTGCAATTAAAAATGGCCGCATCCCTGGATGGGCGAACCGCGATGGCGTCGGGGGAAAGTCAGTGGATTACCTCGCCGCAGGCGCGGCAAGATGTGCAGCGTTTTCGGGCTGAAAGTGCGGCGATTCTAAGTACCAGTGCCACTGTCTTGGCGGATGATCCTTCACTCACTGTGCGCTGGGATGAGTTAGATAGCGAAACTCAGGGCTGGTATCCGCAAGCCAGGTTGCGCCAGCCGATCCGAATTATACTTGATAGCCATAACCGCGTGACGCCACAACATAAAGTGATACAGCAAGATGGCCCATGCTGGTTGGCCCGTGTTGAGGCTGATGAGCAGCTGTGGCCGGCGAATGTAGAGCAACTCTTGCTACCTCGTCATGGCAATGGTGTGGATTTAGTGTTGTTGATGATGCAACTGGGCAAGCGGCAGATTAACTCAGTTTGGGTTGAGGCGGGGCCACAGCTGGCAGGCGCACTGCTACAGGCCGGCGTAGTTGATGAGTTAATTTTGTATATCGCGCCAAAACTATTAGGCAGTGATGCCCGTGGATTATGCGAACTGGCTGGATTAACAAGTTTGTTGCAAGCGCCCGAGTTTGTATTCAGTGATGTACGACCGGTGGGGCCAGATCTCCGCTTGCGCTTGAAACCGAAGTATTAATTAATTTATCTGGCAGTGATTCCCTCTGCTAATCACCGACTTGCCCGCGTTTTGCAAATGCGCAGGGGCGGGGCGTGAAAGAATATGATAGAATCCGCCCCCCTGCGGGGTATGAACCCATATTGAGGAAAGCTATGAACGTTATCGAAGGTGTTGTTGCTACTCCTAATGCCCGCGTGGCGATTGCAATTGCGCGTTTTAACAACTTTATCAACAACAGCTTGCTGGAAGGTGCAATCGATGCCCTGAAGCGGGTTGGTCAGGTATCCGATGACAATATTACTGTTGTTTGGGTGCCAGGGGCTTATGAGCTGCCGTTGGTCGCTAATGTACTAGCAAAAACCAATCGTTACGATGCGGTAATTGGACTGGGTACCGTGATCCGTGGGGGCACGGCGCACTTTGAGTATGTTGCTGGTGAAGCGAGTTCTGGCTTAGCGAATGTCGCCATGAACAGTGATATTCCAGTGGCTTTCGGTGTGCTGACCACAGAGAGTATTGAGCAAGCCATTGAGCGTGCGGGTACTAAAGCAGGTAATAAAGGTGCAGAAGCTGCCCTGACCGCGCTTGAAATGATTAATGTAATCAAAGCTATTAAAGGCTGAATTTAGTTAAGTTAAGGGGAATTCCGTGAAACCTGCTGCTCGTCGCCGCGCTCGTGAGTGCGCTGTTCAAGCGCTTTACTCTTGGCAGTTGTCTAAAAACGACATCGCTGATGTTGAATTACAGTTCCTGTCGGAGCAGGATGTCAAAGATGTCGACATCGCCTATTTTCGTGAATTGCTCTCCGGGGTTGCTGTTAACGCCGCATCTCTGGATGCGTTAATGGCACCCGTGCTTTCTCGCCAGCTCGAAGAATTAGGTCAGGTTGAAAGAGCGGTTCTGCGTATTGCGCTGTTTGAATTGAGCAAACGTGAAGATGTCCCTTATAAAGTAGCGATCAATGAAGCTATTGAACTCGCCAAAACTTTCGGCGCGGAAGATAGCCATAAGTTTGTCAACGGAGTGCTGGATAAGCTAGCTCCGACAGTACGTAAGAAAAAATAATCTACCGGTGTGATTAAGGCCGGCTACTGGCCTTAATCATATATCGGTTAACATTTCTGGAATTGTATTATGGCATGTGGCGAATTTGACCTCATTGCCCGCTACTTTGACCGGTTCAGAAGTAATCGCCGGGATGTAGAGCTGGGTATTGGAGACGACTGCGCACTTCTTACAGTGGCAGAGAAACAGCTGTTAGCCATCAGTACAGATACACTGGTGTCTGGCGTTCACTTCCTGGCGGATATCGATCCCGCCGATCTGGGTTACAAATCTTTAGCGGTAAACCTGAGCGATTTAGCGGCTATGGGGGCCGATCCTGCTTGGCTATCTCTTGCTTTGACCCTACCTAATGTCAATGAAGATTGGTTGCAATCCTTCAGTGACAGCTTATTTGATCAGCTTAATTATTACGGTATGCAATTGATTGGTGGTGATACCACCCGTGGGCCATTGAGTCTGACGCTAACTATCCAAGGTCTGATACCAGAAGGGCGGGCATTGACCCGTGCTGGCGCGCGGATCGGCGACTGGATTTATGTTACCGGCACTTTGGGTGACAGTGCTGCGGGTTTGGCTATTTTACAAAATGAGCTGCGTGTTGATGATGAAGCTGACCGAGCGGCATTAATCCACCGCCATTTACGGCCACAACCTCGCGTGTTGCAGGGCCAGGCGCTGCGCTCACTTGCCAGCTCCGCTATCGATATTTCTGATGGATTGATCTCTGATCTGCAACATATCCTAAAAGCCAGTCATTGCGGTGCGCGCATTGAATTGGATCACTTGCCATATTCTGATGCGCTGAAAAATCAAGTTGATGCCGAGCAGGCGCTGCGCTGGGCATTGAGTGGTGGCGAGGATTATGAGCTGTGCTTTACGGTGCCAGAAATAAACCGTGGTGCATTGGATGTTGCCCTCAGTAATACCGGCGCAAGCTATACTTGCATTGGTCAGATTGGGCCACAGACGGAGGGGGTTAAATTCTTCCGCGAAGGAAAAGTGGTTGATCTGGATTTCCATGGTTTTGATCACTTCTCAACGGGTAAATCCCATGGATGAAGCCAAAGGGCGCTTGCGGTTAGCTAATCCCTGGCACTTATTGGCCACCGGTTTTGGTAGTGGCTTATCGCCGTGGGCACCGGGCACCATGGGTTCTATTGCGGCTATCCCATTCTGGCTGTTATTGATTCAGCTACCCTGGCAGCTTTACTCCTTGGTGGTGATGTTCAGTATCTGCATTGGCGTTTATATTTGCCATCGCACCGCGAAAGATATGAAAGTTCATGACCACGGCAGCATTGTCTGGGATGAGTTTGTCGGAATGTGGATTACCTTGATGGCGTTGCCAGTAAATGATTGGCAATGGGTCGTCGCCGGTTTTGTCGTTTTCCGCATTTTTGATATTTGGAAGCCCTGGCCTATTCGCTGGTTTGATCGTAATGTTCACGGCGGGATGGGGATAATGATTGATGACATTATTGCTGGGGTGATTGCCGCCGCGATTATCTTTGTCATCGGCCATTACTGGCCAATAGATCTATTCTATTAAATCGCTATTAGTGTTCAGGCATAACCGAGTGGTTATGCCTGATATATTATTACGCCAGCCAGGCTTCAATCTGGCGCTGTATACCTGCGGCATCTAAACCAAATTCAGCCCGCATCTCATCTTGCTCACCTTGTGGAACGAAATAATCGGGTAAGCCGATATTCAGCACCGGTACTAACTGCCGTTTCGCCATCAACAGTTCATTAACGCCACTACCAGCTCCACCCATGATGGCGTTCTCTTCCACGGTGACCAAGAACTCATGGCTGGCTGCCATCTCTCGTACCAATTCTTCATCCAATGGCTTCACGAAACGCATGTCAACCAGTGTGGCATTCAGCTTATCGGCCACTTGTTGCGCCTGTGCCAGTAAAGTGCCGAAGCACAGAATGGCAACTTTTTCACCTTCGCGGCGCACTATCCCTTTACCAATAGGCATGATCTCTAATGGCTCGAGTAGTGCACCTGTCCCATTACCTCGTGGGTAGCGCACTGCCGCAGGCCCATTATGGTGATAGCCGGTGTGCAGCATTTGACGGCACTGGTTCTCATCACTTGGGGTCATGATGACCATATTTGGAATGCAACGCATGAATGAGAGATCAAACGCACCTTGATGGGTTTGACCATCTGCACCCACCAGGCCGCCACGGTCAATCGCAAACAGAACCGGCAGATTCTGGATGGCAACATCATGAATTAATTGATCATAGGCCCGTTGCAGGAAAGTCGAATAGATGGCAACGATCGGTTTATAGCCACCAATTGCCAGACCTGCTGCAAAGGTAACAGCGTGTTGCTCGGCTATGGCCACATCAAAATATTGCTGCGGATATTCGCGGGAGAAGCGCACCATCCCTGAGCCTTCGCGCATTGCCGGGGTCACCGCCATCAGTTGGCTATCTTTGGCGGCGGTTTCACATAACCACTCACCAAATATTTTGGAATAGGTCGGTAGTACGCCCTGACTCTTCGGTAAAGTACCTGAGGCGGGATCAAATTTTGGCACCGCGTGCCAGCCGATAGGGTCTTTCTCCGCCGGTGCGTAGCCTTTGCCTTTTTTGGTCATGATATGAAGGAGTTGCGGGCCTTTCAGATCGCGCATATTTTTTAGCGTCTGCGTCAGTGCCTGCACATCGTGACCATCGACTGGGCCAATATAATTAAAACCTAACTCTTCAAATAGGGTACTCGGTACCACCATGCCCTTCAGGTGCTCTTCGGTACGTTTCAGCAGATCTTTAATTGGCGGTAAACCAGAAAACGCCTTTTTGCCGCCTTCGCGCAGGCTGGCATAGAGTTTCCCCGATAATAGCTGAGCTAAATGATTATTTAGTCCACCCACATTTTCGGAGATAGACATTTCATTATCGTTAAGGATAACCAGCATATCTGAGTGAATATCACCAGCATGGTTCATGGCTTCGAAAGCCATACCGGCAGTAATCGCCCCATCACCAATGACACACACGGTGCGACGCCCTTTACCTTCCCGCTCAGCGGCAACTGCCATCCCCAAACCCGCGCTGATTGAGGTGGAGGAGTGGCCGACAGAAAGTACATCATATTCACTCTCGCCGCGCCAAGGGAATGGATGTAAACCATCTTTCTGGCGAATAGTACCAATTTGTTCACGGCGGCCGGTCAATATTTTATGTGGATAAGCCTGATGGCCGACGTCCCACACCAGGTGATCAAAAGGTGTGTTGTAGACGTAATGTAACGCGACAGTTAGCTCAACCACGCCCAATCCAGAAGCAAAATGCCCACTGGAGCGGCTAACAGACGCGAGCAAATACTGCCGTAGCTCATCACATAACTTCGGCAGGCTATCTTTTGGCAACATGCGCAGCTCTTCAGGATTCTCCGCAAGTGCCAATGTCGGGTATTTGGCTATATCAAGGCTCATTCGATGCTCATATCAAAAGTGGTTATATACCCTTGGCCCTTGAAGTTGCAGGGTTATTTGCTGGCTATCTACCTGCAACTCTAACTGCTTTGGGCATATCAGGCGTCTATTAACGACCAATATAATTCTAGTTATCGCGCTCAATAATAAAGCAGGCTAATGCTTGCAAGGGCGCTATGTTATAGGATTGTGCTGAAAGGGCATTCAGGGCGCTGAGCGCTTCCTGATACAGATCCATAGCTTTAGCTTTAGCGCAATCTAACCCCAGAAGTGCGGGATAGGTGCTTTTCCCAAGTTGCTGATCTGATCCCTGACGTTTACCAATTGTAGCTGTATCACCAATAACGTCTAAAATATCGTCCTGCACCTGGAAGGCCAGGCCGATCGCCTCGGCGTAACGATCAAGTAACGGCAATGCTGCACGCCCACGAGCACCGGCTGCCAATGCTCCGAGGCGCACTGCCGCGCGGATCAATGCCCCGGTTTTATGACGATGAATCTGTTCCAGCTCGGCCAGTGAGATCTGGCGGGCTTCGGCTTCCAGATCCAGCGCCTGACCACCACACATCCCTGCAACACCGCTGGCATGGGCTAATTCAGCCACCATTGCCAGACGATCTTTATCTGCCACATCAGGCATCTCTGCTTCGGCCAAAATGGCGAAGGCCAGCGTTTGCAGCGCATCACCTGCCAGAATGGCGTTAGCTTCACCGAATTTAATATGGCAAGTGGGCTGCCCACGGCGTAAATCATCGTTATCCATCGCCGGTAAATCATCGTGAATCAATGAATAAGCATGGATACATTCAATTGCTGCCGCAGGGGCATCTAAAGCGGTCAGCGACAGGCCAAACATTTGACCTGTGGCATACACCAAATAGGGGCGCAGCCGCTTGCCGCCTAACACGGCACCATAACGCATAGCTTCGACCAAATCGCTCTTACCAAAGGGCAGAGGGGCGATAAAGTCCAGTAGCGCCTGATTCACTCGTTGCTGGTGTGCGGCAAGTTGCTGGCTAAAATCGGTGGATGAGTGGGCGTTAGACATTAGACTTACTCAGCATCTGGCGTGAAAGGGACTAATGGCGCATCAACATCGTCGCTCAGAAGAACCTGCACGCGCTGCTCGGCTTGTAATAAGGTCTGCTGCCCAAGACGCGCCAACTGCACGCCCCGCTCAAACTCATTTAGCGCCTCTTCTAGCGGGAGTTCACCGGACTCCAGGCGAGTCACAATCTGTTCCAGTTCGCTGAGCGATGTTTCAAAACTGGCTGCTTTGGTTTCGGGTGATGCGGCTTTTTTCGGCATAGTTGTTATTCGACTCACTATTTTTATGAAACGTAACCTTGATGGCCCGTCACGTTTCCTGCTTGCTGAGAACCACTTTCAGGTGAAAAACTTATTACCGGCTATTCTAGCGGATAATGCGGGGGAAATCGTGGCGTTTAAGTCTGGTTTTTAGTACGCAGCGGGCCATCATATAGTGATATACTCCACGGCTTGCATGTTTTTGCTAACGTCTATTGACTGTTGCTGCCAATAGCAACGCCATCACTCCATAACCAGACAACTAAAAACCGCCATGAAGTTTATCATTAAATTATTCCCAGAAATCACCATCAAGAGTCAATCGGTGCGATTGCGCTTCATCAAAATTCTCACCACTAACATCCGCAACGTACTGAAAAACCTTGAGGATGACAGCCTTGCGGTTGTCCGTCATTGGGATCATATTGAAATCCGCACCAAAGATGACAACCTTGGCCCGCAGATTTGTGATGCGCTGACTCGCGTACCGGGGATTCACCATATCCTCGAAGTAGAAGATCGCAGCTACACCGATATGCACAATATTTTCGAGCAGACGCTGGCGGCTTATCGTGAGACGCTGGTCGGAAAAACATTCTGTGTGCGGGTAAAACGTCGTGGTAAGCATGAATTTACCTCTGGCGATGTTGAGCGATATGTTGGTGGTGGCCTAAATCAGCATATTGACAGTGCCAAAGTCAAACTGACGAACCCACAGGTCACCGTGCATCTGGAAGTTGATCAGGACAAACTGACGTTGATCAAGGCGCGTCACGAAGGTCTGGGTGGTTTCCCGATTGGCACGCAGGAAGATGTTTTATCTTTAATTTCAGGCGGTTTTGACTCAGGTGTCTCCAGCTACATGCTGATGCGCCGTGGTTGCCGCGTGCACTACTGCTTCTTTAATCTCGGCGGTTCAGCCCACGAAATTGGGGTTAAGCAAGTGGCGCATTACCTGTGGAACCGTTTCGGTAGCTCCCATCGGGTACGTTTTGTCGCCATTGATTTTGAACCGGTCGTGGGCGAAATTCTCGAAAAAGTTGAAGATGGTCAGATGGGCGTGGTGCTAAAACGCATGATGGTGCGAGCGGCGTCGCAGGTTGCAGAACGTTATGGCGTTCAGGCCCTGGTTACCGGTGAAGCGCTGGGGCAGGTCTCCAGCCAGACACTCACCAACTTGCGCTTAATTGATAATGCCTCGGATACCCTGATTTTGCGCCCACTGATCTCTCATGATAAAGAGCACATCATCAATCTGGCGCGGAAAATCGGCACTGAAGATTTCGCTAAAACCATGCCGGAATATTGTGGTGTGATCTCAAAAAGCCCGACGGTGAAAGCGGTTAAGGCGAAGATTGAGGAGGAGGAGTCTCACTTTGATTTCTCCATCCTGGATCGGGTGGTTAGTGAAGCTAAAAACGTCGATATCCGTGAAATTGCAGAGCAGAGCCGTGAGCAACTGGTGGAAGTTGAAACCGTTGCCGAGCTGGCGGAGAGTGATGTGCTGCTGGATATCCGCGCGCCGGATGAGCAGGAAGAGAAGCCGCTTAAACTGGATCAGGTGACGGTAAAATCGCTGCCATTCTATAAGTTAAGCTCGCAGTTCGCCGATCTGGATCAGAGCAAGACTTACCTGCTGTATTGTGATCGCGGAGTGATGAGCCGTTTGCAGGCACTTTATCTGTGTGAGCAGGGGTATACCAATGTGAAAGTGTACCGTCCTTAGATTATTATTTTTAATGGCTACTGCGCTTTGCCACTCTGGGCTTGCGCAGTAGCCGCCGTCAACCCTTCACTCTCCAACTTACCCATCTAATGCTATTCCCGATAATTATAAATCCCCGGCGGTAGAATCAACTGCCAGGCAATCTCTGCGGCTTTTTCTCGCCCTAGTAGTAGGAATACAATTTTCAACGCGAAATCGATGGCGGTTCCTGGCCCTTGGCTGGTAACTAAGTTCACTCGCCGATCATAGACCACGCGCTGATCCATCCATTTGGTGGCACTGATTTTATCTTTCAGCGCCGGGTATCCGGTCATATTGCCGACGGGAAACAAATTATGATGCTCAAGAACCAGTGCGGGGGCGGCGCAAATTGCCGCGACCAGGCGGCCCTCATTGTGGGTTTGGCGCACAGTGGCGACTAGCAGCGGACTATCGCGAAAGCACTCGGCACCTTTGATACCACCGGGGAGCACCACTACATCAAACTTCTGATCGGCCACATCCACTAAGCGCGTATCGGCCAGTAACCGCACGCCGCGCGAACAGACTATCTCTAATGCGCCATCACTGGCAACACTCGCTGTCGTGACCTCAATACCTGCGCGCACCAGAACATCAATCGTGGTGACTGCCTCGGTCTCTTCGCTACCAGGAGCCAGGCAAACCAGAGCCGATACGCTCATACTCATTTTCCTTACGTTTAATTAAGTCATATAGCCGGGTATTTTCTGGCAGTGTCATGCCATGACTACGCGCACGGCGCAGTAAATAGCCGGTGATGTAATCTATCTCGGTGTGTCGCTGGCAGCGTAAATCCTGCAACAGCGAAGAGGTGTTATCAGCCGTGCTTTGGATGACATTGTTAACATAACTGAGCAGGCTATCTGTTGAAGTATGATAGCCCTCCATCTCCATCACGCTGGCAACCTCGGCGCACAAACGTTCGATAAGCTCAGGGTAGCGCTGCAAATCACCATTGCGGCAGTTATATAGGCCGGTCAGCGGATTAATCACGCAATTTACCGCCAGTTTTTGCCAACAGGCAGATGAAATATCGTTATGCCAGGCGACATCCGGCAGTGCCTGATGCAGGAGATCGGCCAGATGAGTTATCTCCATCGTCACTGGCGACAGCGGGCCGATATGGGTAATGCCGCTGGCGACATGGACAATCGTGTTGCCGTCCCGACGCGCAGCATGGGTGGTCACACCGTGCAGGAAAATATGCTCATCCCGAGGTAGCTCCTCCTGTGTTCCCATGCCGTTATGTAACAGTAAAATATGGCATTTAGGGTTAAGCTTAGATAGCAACGCGGTCACTGCACTGGAGACCTGCCACGCCTTTAAGCAGACTAGCAGCAGTTCACTTTTCGACAAATGCTCGGGATCGTTAGTCGGCAGGTTTTGGTTGAATGCCTCGCCGTTTAGCATGATGACATTGACCGAACAAAAGGGCTGCGGCACACGAAGCCAGCCTTGTACATCATGGCCTTGCTGGTAGAGCGCTGATAGCCATAATTGCCCTAAAGCTCCGCAACCAAGCACAGTAATTTTCATTGAGGCCTCCTTGGTCTGAGCGGAAAACTTACTTCTTCTTTCTGCATGTTATGCTTTGATTATAGACTTTTTAGCCATTAAACGCAGGGTTGGCGATAACTGCGGGTTAGTTGAGCAATTGTCAGCGGCTTGGCTTTGTCTGTGGGGGATAAAGCGGTTATTATGCTCACCATTCATCTATCAGGAGGAGGGGATATGCCATCTTTCGACATTGTATCTGAAATCGATATGCAGGAAGTGCGTAACGCCGTTGAAAACGCCACCCGTGATCTGGCAAACCGTTGGGATTTTCGTAATGTTCCGGCGAGTTTTGAGTTAAATGAGAAGAACGAAAGCATCAAAGTGGTCAGCGAATCTGATTTTCAGGTTGAACAACTGCTGGATATTTTACGTGCTCAACTGACCAAGCGTGGGATTGAAGGTGCGGCACTGGAGATCCCGGAAGAGATGGATCGCAGTGGTAAAACCTACAGTGTGGAAGCCAAGCTGAAACAAGGGATTGAAAGTGTGCAGGCCAAGAAGCTGGTTAAGCTGATTAAAGATAGCAAGCTGAAGGTTCAGGCACAGATTCAGGGCGAGCAAGTTCGGGTAACCGGCAAAGCGCGTGATGATTTACAGGGTGTAATGGCACTGATTCGCGGCGCTGATCTGGGCCAACCATTTCAGTTCAATAACTTCCGCGACTGATATCTCGCGGGATCTGTTATTAATCAAATCAGGTACAAAAGTTTTGTACCTGATTTAGGCTTATATTGCGTTGACTAACTGCTCAAGCTGACTGCGATTGGTTTTTTTGGTATCCACTTTGACGTAGGCGCTGCGCTCCGCTGTCACCACTACAGCTTCGGTTACGCCGGGCTGAGCCTTGATGCGCTCTTCCAATGCCGACTCTTTCACCGCCAACTCTGACAATGTGATTCGCAGGCTACTGACATAAGGTGGTTCTTGCATGGTGGCGCTGACCGCAAACCATAGTAGTGCGATAACTGCACCCGCGGCAAACACCATACTTGCCCCTCCCATACCAAATATCACACCACCCAAACTACCGCCGATGGCGACGCCAATAAATTGGCTGGTGGAGTAAATCCCCATTGCTGTACCTTTATAACCGGCGGGAGACTCTTTGCTGATTAATGATGGCAGTATTGCCTCCATCACATTGAAAGCAATGAAAAATAACTGCACGCCAGCAATGATCATCCACAACTGTTGCCCAGCTGACCACAGCACTACTTCTGCGGCAAACAACACTGCCACACAGCCCATAAAGACCTGCTTCATCCGGCGTTTGACTTCAGCATAAATAATGAACGGAACCACGGCGGCGAATGAAACCAACATGGTGACCAGATAGACAATCCAGTGCTGAGCTGGCGCTAATCCTGCACTAGCCATAATCTGCGGTAATGCCACAAAGCTCGACATCAACAAAATATGCAGGCACATGATGCCAAAATTAAGTTTAAGCAGCCGACTATTGTTGAGCACTTTGCTCACGCTGCCTTTTACGATGCTGGATTCACGATTAAGCACATGGCTATCGGGGTCCGGTACTACGGCTAAGGTAATGACAATGCCTAACAGCGCCAGTATGGCAATTGCCCAGAACAGGGCTTGCAGGCCAAAAGCGTGGGTGACGATGGGGCCGAGTACCATCGCGATAGCAAAGGTGACACCAAAACTGACACCGATAAACGCCATGGCTTTTGTGCGATTTTGCTCACGGGTCAGATCTGATAGCAATGCCATCACTGCCGCCGCAATTGCCCCGGAACCCTGTAATGCGCGACCAAGAATAATGCCCCAAATAGAATCACTTAGTGCGGCAATGACACTGCCTAAGGCAAATATTAGCAAGCCACCGACGATGAGTGGTTTACGACCAATACGATCGGAAACCAGCCCGAACGGGATCTGAAAAATGGCTTGAGCCAAACCGTAAATACCAATCGCAATGCCAATTAGTGCTTCACTGGCACCAGAAAGTGCCATGCCGTAGGTGGTGAGTACCGGCAAAACCATAAACATGCCTAGCATGCGCAGTGAGAATACTGTCCCCAACCCCCAGGTAGCCCGCAGCTCTAGTGGGGTCATTTTATTATCGTTCATTACCACCTCAAAAAAATATTCTGCGCCATTGTAATGATGTTAGGGCCGGTGGGTAAATCTATTGATGCTTAGAATGTATTACAGGCTATATTTTAGGCAAAACTCGCGGCTGAATGACTCGAATAAGAACAGTCTATGAAATAAATAGCTCTAACTGTTATAAGCGCGCGTGAGACCAAAAGTGAAGTGAAGGAAAGCAGGGCAGGGCAGAAAAAAGTGGCCGACGGGTATTTGCCCGCCAGCCACTCTCTATATCAGCATCGGCTTGATGTTACCCGACGTAAGTCAGTAACCCTGCCGAGGAGGGAACATTGAAATCAACCGACATCATGACGCTCAATGACGTAATGGCAATGATGGAGAAGACAAATAGTTTTCTCGCCCATACGATGTCATTGGTCGCTTTGTAACCGCGCAAGGCCATGCCCAACCACCAGACACTCACCGCCGCAGCGACAACCAGGTATTTATAACCGGCGTAACCACTCAGTGTCAGCATCAGGGTCGCTACCATAAATGCCAGAATATAAAGGGTAATATGGTTTTTGGTGACCGATATTCCTTTTATGACCGGCAGTACTGGAATGTTGGCAGCCTGATAATCCTTAAAGCGGAAAATCGCGATGGCATAAGAGTGAGGCATTTGCCACAAGCTGAAGATCAGCAGCAGTATTAATGCCCCCATATCGAACTGCCCAGTCACGGCACAGTAACCAATCACCGGTGGTGCAGCACCTGACAAACTGCCAATCAAGGTGCCGTAGACTGATTTGCGCTTCATGTAGAGGCTATAAACCCCCACATAGATAACGAAACCAATGACTGCCAGCAGCATCGCCAATAGATTGGCGGCGACATAGAGCAACAGCATGCCAGCAATACCCAGCACTGAAGCATAAATCAGGCTCACTTTCGGATCGATAAGCCCTTTTACCAGGACACGATTCTTCGTTCTCTCCATGATACGGTCGATATCACGGTCGATATAGTTGTTAAACACGCACCCGGAGGCAACAACTAGCGAGACACCGAACAAGGTGGCGAGAAAAAGGGGGTAATCAATCACGCCTTTGGAAGCGAGGAGAAATCCCCCAACGACAGAAATTAAATTGCCGAAGATAATTCCTGGTTTAGTTACTTGCAGGTATTGCTTAATCATCACATGCAGCTCTTCAGTCAACCATCATATTGATGTTGAGGTTGTACATAATCCAGAGTGAGCCCACAACAACGATTGCAATAATCATAGCGGTGAACAGGAACGCCACCAGATTCCAACGCTCTTCGGACGATCCATTCATGTGCAGGAAGTACACTAAATGTACGATAATCTGCACAACGGCTAAACCGACCACTGTGGCCAGAATAGTGGTATGAGAGGCAGTACCGCTCATCACCATCGCAAATGGAATCACTGTCAGAATGACCGACAGAATGAAGCCAATAAGGTATGACTTCAAGCTACCGTGGCTGGCTCCACCGTGAGTCGTTGTTGGGTGACTCGATGTTGGATGACTCATTACATGGCTCCTAACAGATAGACAACGGTGAATACGCAGATCCAAACCACATCCAGGAAGTGCCAGAACAAGCTCAGACACATCAGGCGGGTTCGGTTCATTTCATTCAGGCCGCGTTTTGCTACTTGAATCATCATAATGATGATCCAAACCAAGCCAGCGGTAACGTGAATACCGTGGGTGGCAACCAGCGCGAAGAAGCTGGACAGGAACGCACTGCGATCCGGGCCGTAGCCTTCAGCAATCAGGTGATGGAATTCATAGATTTCCATTGCCACAAAGCCCAGACCGAACAGGAATGTCAGACCCAACCAGGTATTCACCTGGTTTTTATTGCCTTTATTCATGCCCAGCATAGCGACGCCGTAAGTAATGCTACTGAACAGCAACAGGAAGGTTTCGACCAGAACAAAGTTCAAGTCGAAGATATCCTTGCCTGAAGGACCGCCAGCGGTCCCGTTTACCAACACTGCATAGGTTGCGAACAGAGTCGCAAACAAAATACAGTCGCTCATCAGGTAGATCCAGAAGCCGAATACTTTGGTGGCTCCTGCATCGTGATGCCCATGCTCTACATGGGCGACGTTATGGTTAGTCAGAGTTTCAGTTGACATGATTCACGCCTGCTTTGCTGATTTGTTCATGATGAAGATCTTCAATGCGCTCAACTTCTGCAACCGGCACATAGTAATCAACATCCTCGTCGAAGCTTTTCACAATCCAGGTCACAATCATGCCGACGAAGCCAACAATGGCCAGCCACCAGATATACCAGATCATGGCAAAGCCGAAGATCAAGCTGAAGCCAGCAATAATCACACCTGCACCGGTGTTTCTCGGCATGTGGATCTCTTCGTATTTCGCCGGGCGTTTATAAGCTTCACCTTTCTCTTTCATGTCCCAGAATTCGTCACGATCAGTCACGACAGGCACAACAGCGAAGTTATAGAACGGCGGTGGAGAGGAGGTAGACCACTCCAGCGTACGGCCACCCCATGGGTCACCAGTCAGATCACGATTCTGTTCGCGATCACGGATACTGACGAAGACCTGAATAACCTGACACAAGATACCGCATGCAATCAGTGCTGCACCGCCAGCGGCCACCATTAACATCGGGTGGAATTCTGGATTGATATCTTGGCTCAAACGGCGGGTCATACCCATAAAGCCCAGTACGTACAGCGGCATAAAGGCAACGAAGAAGCCGATGATCCAGAACCAGAATGCACGGATGCCCCATTTCTCATTCAGCGTAAAGCCGAAGGACTTAGGCCACCAGTAGGTCAGGCCAGCGAAGCAACCGAATACCACACCACCAATAATCACGTTGTGGAAGTGTGCAATCAGGAACAGGCTGTTATGCAGAACAAAGTTTGCCCCCGGAACGGCCAGCAGAACACCGGTCATGCCACCGATAGAGAAGGTGATAATGAAACCAACAGTCCACAGCATTGCGGAGTTAAGCTGAATTCGGCCTTGGTACATGGTGAACAACCAGTTGAATATCTTCACCCCTGTCGGGATGGAAATGATCATCGTGGCAATACCGAAGAAGGCGTTAACGTTGGCACCGGACCCCATGGTAAAGAAGTGGTGTAGCCAAACGATAAACGACAGGACGGTAATCGCGATGGTTGCCCAAACGAGTGAGGTGTAACCAAACAGCCGTTTTCTTGAGAAGGTCGCAGTCACTTCGGAGAACACGCCGAATACTGGCAGGACCAGAATGTACACTTCCGGATGGCCCCAGGCCCAGATCAGGTTGATGTACATCATCATGTTGCCACCCATATCATTGGTAAAGAAATGGGTGCCAAGGTAACGATCCAGGGTCAGTAACGCGACGGTGACTGTCAGAATCGGGAAAGAGACGATAATTAAAATGTTGGTACAAAGTGCCGCCCATGTGAAGACCGGCATCTTCATCATTGACATGCCAGGTGCGCGCATCTTCAAGATAGTGGCGAAGAAGTTAACACCGGTCAGCAAGGTGCCCAAACCGGAAATCTGTAGACTCCAGATCCAGTAATCGACCCCGACACCTGGGTTGTACTCTTTACCGGACAGCGGCGGATAGGCCAGCCAGCCAGTTTGCGCGAATTCACCGACCCCCAGAGAGATGTTGATTAACACCACCCCGACGACGAAGAACCAGAAGCTCAGTGAGTTCAGGAACGGGAAGGCAACGTCACGAGCACCGATTTGTAGCGGTACAACCACGTTCATTAAGCCCACCACAAAAGGCATCGCCATGAAGAAAATCATGATGACGCCATGAGCGGTGAAGATTTGATCATAGTGGTGAGGCGGTAGGAACCCAGCCTCGCCAGCAGAAGCGAGTGCTTGCTGGCTACGCATCATGATGGCGTCGGCAAAACCACGCAAAAGCATGACCATGGCGACCAAAATGTACATGATACCGATTTTTTTATGGTCAACAGAGGTCAGCCATTCGCTCCATAACCACTTCCATTTGCCGAAATAGGTCAGGAGGGCGACAAGTGCCAGTCCGCCTAGAACGATTGCAGCAACGGTAACCATAATGATTGGTTCGTGTAGCGGAACCGCATCAAGTGTTAATTTTCCCAACATCGTTTTATTCCTCGGCTCCGGCGTGAGCGGCGTGTTCGCCCATATCCATGCCCTGGCTCATATCCATACCTTTATGGGTATCATCGCCTTTCTGGTGCATGTTCATATCGCCCATAAATTTGCCAATAATCCCTTTAAACAGCTCCGGTTTAACACTGGAGAAATACTCAACCGGATTATTTTCACTCGGTTCAGCCAGTTTATTGAAATCGTCAGTGGTATTTAGGGTGTTCGGCGATTTTTTCACCTGTGCGACCCACTGGTTGAACTCTTCCTGCGTTGGTGTTGCAATCGCAGTGAATTTCATACCAGAGAAGCCCTTACCGCTGAAGCTGCTGGAAATACCATTGTATTTACCGGCTTCGTTGGCAATCAGATGCAGCTTGGTTTGCATCCCGGCCATCGCATAGATCTGCCCGCCTAACTGAGGGATAAAGAACGAGTTCATTACTGAGTTAGAGGTGATTTTAAAGTTCACCGGAACATCAGTAGGGAAAGCTAGTTCATTTACTGTAGCAATACCTTGTTCTGGATAGATAAACAGCCATTTCCAGTCAAGGGAAACCACTTCAATGGTAATAGGCTCTTTGCCTGCCACTTCAAGCGGTTTGAACGGGTCAAGTTCGTGAGAGGTTTTCCAGGTTATCGTCGCCAAAATAGCGATGATAATGATTGGAACAGCCCATACAACAAGCTCAATTTTGTTGGAATGGGACCAGTTTGGGGTGTAGGTCGCACTTTTGTTGGATGCGCGATACTTCCATGCAAAAGCGAACGCCATAAAAATAACCGGAACCACGACGATCAACATTAAACCGATAGCAGTAAGTATCAGTGTTTTTTGTTCGACTCCGATTGCGCCTTTGGGATTCATCAATACCATATCGCAACCACTAAGCATTACCGTGGCTGCAAATAAAGACAACATACCCATATTTTTAATGTATTTCTTAAGTCTCATCTAACGACCTCAATTACAAAAGGGCTCTATTGTCGTTTCATGTGTGCGGGCATTTTACGGGAAGGTTGCAGGACTGTAAACATGCTTAAGATTGTGTCAGCGGCTTGTTGACACTTTATGTTAAGGGGGTCACAGATGTTGACTGGCGTGACAATTTACTAATGGCAACAATATGTTGGCGAGATGGCTTAGTAGCAAGGCCAGGATGTTAAGGAAAAACAACGGTAATTAGGGCTTTATTCAAGGGAAGTACTGATTTTTAATTCGTATGTAAGCTTATTTTGTGTGAAAAATATGTGATGTAAAAGTAAATTAAATTATATTCCGAGGTGACATAAATAGGCACCCCGGAATCATTTAGTTAGAAATTATATTTAATTGAGTAAATAATACCGTCTTGTAAAAAGTCTTCACCCAACTTGTTATACGCGTAACGGTACTGAATACCGGTGGTAAATTGTTTAATCGGTGTCCACCAAAGTGCGATGGCACCGTTAACCCCATTACGGCCACCGTTGCCTGCGGCATAGCGCTCTGCACGGTTGAATTCCAGTTCGTTCCAGTTGGTGATGCTAAATTTCTCATCAAACGCGGTAAAGTCATAACCTGCAACCCAGCCCACAACATAACCGTTATTACCTGAGTAATAGGTCTGGTCAACATAGTGCAGTGCCACGAAAGGTTTCATCCACACGCCAGCCACTGTTGCGTTATAGCCGATACCATACAGCGTGTTCACTTCGTGGAAGTTACTGTAATCGTTGCCTTCAGCGCTTGGCAGCGAGTAGGTGCCATAAATGTGACCATACAGATTGAAGCCGGTGTCACCCAGATAGTAGCGACCGGTGGTTTTGAAAGTGTAACGTTGGTTGTCACCCGGTTGCGCCGTTTTGGAATTGAACGGATTTTCTAAATCGAAGAAGCCGTAGATCTCGCCCCAGCTATAACCTGCACCACCTTCCAACTCGATATAAGCAAAGTCGTCTTTATGCGAGGAGTTACCTGATTTATGCGTAGTACTTCGGGTCCAGTCAAGATAGTTCATGCTGATGTTACCGAAGCCCCACTGGTATTCAGCTTGTGCGGCGGGAGCCAAAGTGACCGTGGCCAGCGCGATAGCGCCGATAAGAGTTTTACGCATAAATGCCTCTGTGTAGTTGAAAGATGTCAGGAGAAACAAAAGGACACAGTCCTTAACAAAAAGTGCGCACATCATAGTCTTACCGCACAAAAGGATAAAGCCCGCAGGGTGATGTAGATCTCGCTTTTGGAAAAATATTTTGCAACTGTTACTGATATATGTGACTTGATTCACTAATTTTGCGGGGTGGTTTCAAAATTGTTTATGGGGCGGAATAATTTCTTTAGCTAATAAATACAAAAAGGCCGGCATTAGTGCCGGCCTTTGAGTGTTAACTCAGATGATTACGCTAGTTTTTCCCGCCTGAGTGCCAGATAATCCAATAACCCCCCCAGAACCATACCGACCACGCTGAGTTGGATGCCGCGCAGTAGCAAGGTATCGGCTATTTGTGGTGCTGCGGTCCAGTTTAGTGAGTTGCTTATCAGCAAGATCAGCCATGCGGCTAACAAAACACAGCCAATAGTTAAGAAGCGTAATGCCCAACGGTAAGCGGTTTTAAATGCGGTTCGGGGCATAAATTCATCGGTTTTCTGGGTATGTTCCAGCGTGTGACGGCAGATATAAAGCAGTAATAAGCCGGGAATGGCTGCAGCAATGGAAAATAGGTAGAACAACGGCCAACCGTGTGTTTCGACAAACCAACCCGCAATCGGGCCGACATAAACGCGACCGACTGCGGATAGTGCAGATAACAAGGCAAATTGCGTGGCGGAGAAAGACTTGTTACAGAGGGTCATTAACAGTGCGACAAACGCCGCAGTACCCATACCCCCGCAGAGATTCTCCAGAAATATAGCGCTGCCCATGGAGAATATATTCTTGTCAGTAATGGATAACAGCCAGTAACCCACATTGGAAATCGCTTGTAAAATACCGAAAATCATCAATGCCCGGAATAAACTCAACCGCTGCATCAAAATGCCGCCATAGAGCGCACCAATAATGGTGGCAATCAATCCTAATGTTTTATTGACCAGCCCCACTTCACCAGCGTCGAACCCGACGCCACGGATTAAGAAGGTGGTGCTCAGGCTAGCGGCAAAAGCATCACCCATTTTGTATAACACGATCAGTAACAGAATCAGCCACGCATTGTTGCGGCCAAAAAAATCACGTAATGGGGCAACAATCGCCTCTTCCAATGTTTTCGGTGGTGCAATGCGGATGTCAGGCTCTGGGGCAAATAGGGTGGCGAATACCCCAATTAACATCAATCCAGCCATTAACCAATAAGTGGATTGCCAGCCAAGGTAGCGATCGGCTATCCACAGTGCCAGCCCGCCAGAGACCAACATCGCCAGACGGTAGCCCAGCACTGAGACTGCCGCCCCGGTACCGCGCTCTTCGGCTGTGAGTAAGTCGGTCTTATAAGCATCAAAAACAATATCTTGCGATGCAGAACAGAATGCGACCAATACCGCGATAGCCGCCAGCCACCATAAATGCTTAGCCGGCTCCATAAAGCCCATGGCGATAATAGCAACGATGAGTAATAGTTGGCTAATTAACAACCAGCCACGTCGGCGGCCAAGAAATGAAGGGGTATAGCGGTCCATTAATGGGGACCAGAGGAACTTAAAGACGTAAGCCTGGCCAACCAGGGAGAAAATACCAATGGTTTTCAGATCGACGTTTTCAACCGTCATCCATGCTTGCAGAGTACCACCAGTAAGGGCTAAAGGGAGGCCCGAAGCAAACCCCAACAACAGAAGAATAAGCGAATTACGTTGGGTAAAAAGGTTTGAATAGCGATTGGACATGTGAGACCTACATGCTCCCCCCGATGTTCAGGGCGGAGCATTCTGTTAAGCAGTAATAATGATGTTAAGCAAACGGAAGATTAGCGAGCATTTTGTTTGATAAAGCTACTGACACTGGTGTCTTGCGCCATATCTGCAATCACATCGCTTAACACGGTATTAACGGCATCAGTGATTTTTTCGTTAGTCGCAGTAAATGCGCCCTGAACGTTGTAACTGGCACGGTAGTTTTTAACCTGCTTATTGCCATTTTTCGCGGTTGCAGTGATAGAAATATCCGCTTTGGTGGTGATGTTATAGCGCAGATTACCCTCCTGAACATCAGCAAATAGTTGGTTTACAACGATTTGTAAGTCCACTGGGGCACCAGTACCAATCATATAACCGCGAGCTGTCATCTGTTTTTCCAGCACTTCTTGTAACAAGAAACGCAGGTCACGGGATGGGGTCAACACGACCAATTGGCCATCGCGATTGACTTTAGCCAGTGCCGCATCTTGGCGCTGATCAGCACCATTAATGCTGATAGTAATCCCCATCAGGGTAGGATCTTGTGGTGGCAATACCACTTTTGGCGTGACATTCAAGGTGTTGTTGCTGGCAGCACAACCTGCCAGGATAAAAATAGCCAACAGCGGGAAAAGAATTTTCTTTAGCATGTTCACTTTATCTCAATAGTTATGGAATTCTTTAATAATCAGAGCGGGGTAGCAGCCATGTTATTTTGCGAGTTTGCAGTCGCGACATCATAGCACCGGGATTGACGGGTGGAAGATCCCGATGTAGAGATTTTCATCAAAAAAGACGATTTTTCCCCAAATGACCCGCAAGTTTACATAAAGACCTTACAAGTCACCTTGTTACCGGACTATCAGATTCGCCCCATACCTTGAGCCAATTAAAGGGAGATCTGCGGGCTATTTTGTATCTGAAATGTTATAAAACAGCGAAAATCAACTAAGATTGCATAAGAGAGTCGGCAGTTTTCTGCCCTTGCAGTAAGGAGAATATGATGATTTTGATTCGAGAACAAATTGAAGAAAAACTAAAAATGGCATTCGAACCGGATCATCTGGAGGTAATAAATGAAAGTTACCGCCACAATGTTCCAGCCGGTTCTGAAAGTCACTTTAAAATTGTGATCGTCAGCAATAAATTTCAAGATCAGCGCTTTCTGAGCCGCCATCGTGCGATTTATGGTGCGTTGGCTGATGAGCTGGCGGGCAGCGTTCATGCGCTGGCTTTGCACACTTATACATTAAAAGAGTGGGCTGGATTACAAGACACTGTACCGGATTCACCATCTTGTCGCGGAGCTGGGACATTAGCGTAAACTGCGGCTCTAATCAAAAACAGGCTGGATAACAGTAGTAATTCTGGCCTGATTTAGGGTATTAGTAGATGAGAATTTCGCAAGCGGCCTCTGGGCCGCTTGTTTTTCTGTATAGGCGACACCATCGTTTTACTAGTGCGCCGCAGGAGTTTTAGCCGAGGGAACGATTCACGCGTGAATTTTACCGCGACAACATTCGCTTGCTTTCCTCGACTCATACCCTGTGCGCCGCTATAATGTCGCGTCTTATTTTTCCGGAATGGTTTCGGGACGCTTCTGACATCTGGGATACTCGGTTCTGTTTAATGCGGCCGTCCCGGTTCTTAGAGGGTGTTTTCAGAGTTCGCATCATTCCTGAAAGGGTAAATGGTGCTGCTTCGTTTGCAGCTTCTGGAGTTGACCGAGCACTGTGATTTTTTTGAGGTAACAAGATGCAAGTTTCTGTTGAAACCACTCAAGGCCTTGGCCGCCGTGTAACAATTACTGTTGCTGCTGACAGCATTGAGAAAGCAGTAAAAAGTGAATTAGTGAAAGCCGCTAAAAGTGTTCGTATCGACGGTTTCCGTAAAGGCCATGTGCCGATGAACATCGTTGAACAACGCTACGGCGCATCTGTTCGCCAGGATGTTCTGGGCGACCTGATGCAACGCAATTTCGTTGACGCGATCATTAAAGAAAAAATCAACCCAGCTGGCGCACCAAACTATGTGCCGGGTGAATACAAGCAGGGTGAAGATTTTACTTATTCTGTTGAGTTTGAAGTGTACCCAGAAGTTGAGCTGAAAGATCTGGAAAGCATTGAAGTAGAAAAGCCAGTTGTTGAAGTAAACGACGCTGACGTTGATACCATGCTGGAAACTCTGCGTAAGCAACAAGCAACCTGGAAAGAAACTGACGCTGCAGCAACTGCTGAAGATCGCGCAACTCTGGATTTCACCGGTTCTATCGACGGTGAAGAGTTTGAAGGCGGAAAAGCGTCTGATTTCGTACTGGCAATGGGGCAGGGCCGCATGATCCCAGGCTTCGAAGAGGGTGTTATCGGCCATAAAGCCGGTGAAGAGTTCACCATCGACGTAAACTTCCCAGAAGATTACCACGCAGAAAACCTGAAAGGTAAATCAGCTAAATTTGACATCGTGTTGAAGAAAGTTGAAGTGCGTGAGCTGCCAGAATTGACTGAAGAGTTCATCAAACGTTTCGGCGTTGCTGATGGTTCAGTTGCCGGTCTGCGTGCTGAAGTGCGTAAAAACATGGAACGTGAGCTGAAAGGCGCAGTACGTAACCGTGTTAAAACGCAGGCCATCGACGGTCTGGTTAGCGCTAACGAAATCGACGTTCCTGCTGCACTGGTTGAAGGCGAAATTGATGTTCTGCGCCGTCAGGCGGCACAGCGTTTCGGTGGCAACGAGAAGCAAGCTGCTGAATTGCCACGTGAACTGTTCGAAGAGCAAGCTAAGCGTCGCGTCGTTGTTGGTTTGCTGCTGGGCGAAGTTATCAGCCAGCACGAGCTGAAAGCTGATGAAAGCCGCGTTAAAGAATTGATCGAAGAGATGGCTTCTGCGTACGAAGATCCACAAGAAGTTATTGAGTTCTACAGCAAAAATAAAGAGCTGATGAACAATATGCGTAGCGTTGCTCTGGAAGAACAAGCGGTAGAAACTCTGCTGGCTAAAGCCAAAGTAACTGAAAAACCAACTACCTTTAGTGAACTGATGAATCAGACCACGACTGCGTAATGTTTTTTAGCGCATCAAACTGGATATAACCCATTTTCCAAGAGATTGGAAAGGGCATATCCAGTATTTTGATTGAAAAAGCCCGTAGCCCATGGCCACGGGCTTTTTCTTTTGGTAACAACAATCACTCAATAGTATGATTAATCTGGCATCTTTCTCTGTAATCTGCGCTATATTTGAAAAGTGAAATATGTACTTAAAATCAATTAGGCGCCGGGATTTTGGCAGGGATAGCGAGCGGTTGTTAGGCTAAAAAATGTGAGAGGGGGCTTGAAAAAGAAGATTAGTCCCCCAATTTACTTAGCAAACGTTCATAAGATGTTGATGAAACACTGGCTGATTACCGCTGTCGAATGTGTCTGGATAACCAGACTGTTTGCACGCACCTTGATGCATGAACATAGTCATCATTACTTATCTCAAGTAGAATCGGTTATGAATGGCGCCAAAGTAAATTCTATTAGGAGACGGTAATGTCATACAGTGGCGAACGAGATCAATTTGCACCTAACATGGCTCTGGTGCCAATGGTGGTTGAGCAGACTTCACGTGGAGAGCGTTCTTACGATATCTTCTCCCGTCTGCTAAAAGAGCGCATTATTTTCCTGACCGGCCAGGTTGAAGACCATATGGCCAACCTGATTACGGCACAGATGCTGTTTCTGGAAGCAGAGAATCCAGAAAAAGACATCTTCCTGTACATCAACTCACCAGGTGGGGTCATTACGGCCGGGATGTCAATTTATGACACCATGCAATTCATTAAGCCTGATGTCAGCACTATCTGTATGGGCCAGGCGTGTTCAATGGGTGCATTCCTGTTGACGGCGGGCGCTAAAGGTAAACGTTTCTGCTTGCCGAATTCACGGGTAATGATTCACCAACCGTTGGGCGGTTTCCAGGGCCAGGCCACAGATATTGAAATTCATGCAAGAGAGATTTTAAAAGTGAAATCGCGCATGAATGAACTGATGGCGCTTCACACGGGAAAATCTCTTGAAGAAATAGAGAGAGACACTGAGCGCGACCGTTTCTTGTCAGCTGAAGAGGCTGTAGGATATGGATTAGTTGATTCCGTGTTCACCCGTCGTGACTAACGACTTATTTCTGTGAGCCGATATACTATAATTGTATGTAAATAGAACAAGTAGTGTATGCAATAGAGCCAATTGTGGCGTCGAACCCGTTCAGTTGCGTATTGTTTGTACACTACCCATTATATCGGCTACCCGTTGCAGGCTAACGTGGTGTCCAGAAATAGCGAGAATAGTCTCCCTGCCACCGTGATTTAGGGGGTGGCAGATACTGAAAAAGAGGTTTACTGATGACAGATAAGCGCAAAGACGGTTCTGGAAAGTTGCTGTATTGCTCTTTCTGCGGCAAAAGCCAGCATGAAGTGCGTAAGCTAATAGCCGGGCCGTCAGTGTATATCTGCGATGAATGTGTCGATTTGTGTAACGACATTATTCGCGAAGAGATCAAAGAAGTTGCCCCGCACCGGGAGCGCAGTTCGCTGCCCACTCCTCACGAGATTCGTCGTCACCTTGATGATTATGTCATCGGGCAGGAACCGGCGAAAAAAGTGCTGGCTGTTGCGGTGTATAACCACTACAAGCGTTTACGCAACGGCGATACCAGTAATGGCATCGAGCTGGGTAAAAGTAATATTTTGCTGATCGGCCCGACGGGTAGCGGTAAGACCCTGCTGGCGGAGACATTGGCTCGCTTCCTGGATGTGCCATTTACCATGGCCGATGCGACCACGCTGACTGAAGCGGGTTATGTGGGCGAAGATGTAGAAAACATCATTCAGAAGCTATTGCAGAAATGTGATTACGACGTTCAAAAAGCGCAACGTGGGATCGTCTATATCGATGAAATTGATAAAATTTCACGTAAGTCTGATAACCCGTCGATCACCCGTGATGTTTCGGGCGAAGGTGTGCAACAGGCCCTGTTGAAATTGATTGAAGGGACAATTGCAGCCGTGCCGCCACAAGGTGGTCGCAAGCACCCACAACAGGAGTTTTTGCAGGTTGATACCTCTAAAATTCTGTTTATCTGTGGCGGTGCTTTTGCCGGTTTGGACAAAGTGATTGGGCAGCGTATTAACACAGGAACTGGCATTGGTTTCGGCGCGACGGTAAAAGGCAAGTCAGAGAAGGCAACAGAAGGTGAGTTATTAAGCCAGGCTGAGCCAGAAGACTTGATTAAATTCGGTTTAATCCCTGAATTTATCGGCCGTCTGCCAGTGGTTGCTACCCTGAGCGAATTGAGCGAAGACGCACTGATTCAAATCTTGAAAGAACCTAAAAACGCGCTGACTAAACAGTATCAGGCGTTGTTCAATCTGGAAGGTGTGGAGCTTGAGTTCCGTGATGAGGCGTTAACTGCGATTGCCAAGAAAGCGATGGCACGTAAAACAGGTGCTCGTGGCCTGCGTTCTATCGTAGAAGGCGCTTTGCTGGATACGATGTACGATTTACCGTCAATGGACAGTGTGGAGAAAGTGGTGGTAGATGAGTCAGTTATCGCTGGCCAATCTGCTCCAATGCTGATTTACGGTCAACCGGAAGCACAAGCTTCTGGCGAATAATTAGCCAAATAATCCAGATGGTTAGTATGACAATGGGGGATTTTATCCCCCATTTCTTTTTCCTCGCATTGTTATCGTTGAATGTAAGACATTCGTCCCCATATACTCAATTACCTATTTAATGAAACTCGTGATGGTTCGTGTTTCACGAGATTTCCAGTAATCTGGCGGAAGCTAAACTAAGAGAGAGCTCTATGAACCCTGAGCGTTCCGAACGCATAGAAATCCCTGTATTGCCTCTGCGCGATGTGGTGGTTTATCCGCATATGGTGATCCCACTGTTTGTTGGCCGGGAAAAGTCGATTCGGTGCCTGGAAGCTGCAATGGACCATGATAAGAAAATCATGCTGGTTGCGCAGAAAGAAGCCTCGACGGATGAGCCTGGTATCAATGATCTGTTTTCAGTCGGCACCGTAGCTTCGATTTTGCAAATGCTGAAATTGCCTGATGGCACGGTTAAAGTGCTGGTCGAAGGGTTACAGCGTGCGCGTATCACAACGCTTTCAGATAGTGGTGAGCATTTTGCTGCCCAGGCGGAATACCTTGAATCACCTGTGATGGATGATCGTGAACAAGAAGTATTAGTTCGCACAGCCATTAATCAGTTTGAAGGCTATATCAAACTGAACAAAAAAATCCCACCGGAAGTACTGGCCTCGTTGCACAGTATTGATGATGCGGCACGTCTTGCTGATACTATCGCGGCACATATGCCGTTGAAATTAAATGATAAGCAAGCGGTTCTGGAAATGTTCGATGTGACCGAACGTCTGGAATATCTGATGGCGATGATGGAATCAGAAATCGATCTGTTACAGGTCGAAAAGCGGATTCGTAACCGCGTCAAACGGCAGATGGAAAAGAGCCAGCGCGAGTACTATCTGAACGAGCAAATGAAAGCCATTCAGAAAGAGCTGGGCGAGATGGACGATACGCCTGACGAGCATGAAGCGCTAAAGCGTAAAATTGAAGCGGCCAAAATGCCGAAAGATGCGCGCGAAAAAACCGAAGCCGAGCTGCAAAAACTGAAAATGATGTCGCCGATGTCGGCGGAAGCTACTGTGGTTCGTGGTTACATCGATTGGATGTTGCAGGTTCCGTGGAACAGCCGCAGCAAAGTTAAAAAAGATTTGGTCAAAGCGCAGGAAGTTCTGGATACCGATCACTACGGCCTGGAACGAGTTAAAGATCGTATTTTGGAATACCTCGCAGTACAGAGCCGAGTCAGCAAAATTAAGGGGCCAATCCTCTGTCTGGTAGGGCCTCCTGGGGTGGGTAAAACCTCTCTGGGGCAATCTATTGCCCGTGCGACAGGTCGTCAGTATGTGCGTATGGCATTGGGTGGGGTACGTGATGAAGCTGAAATCCGTGGTCACCGCCGTACCTATATTGGCTCTATGCCGGGTAAATTGATCCAGAAGATGGCAAAAGTTGGAGTGAAAAACCCACTCTTCCTGTTGGATGAGATCGATAAGATGGCCTCCGATATGCGCGGCGATCCGGCCTCCGCACTGCTGGAAGTGTTAGATCCAGAACAGAACGTGGCATTTAACGATCACTACCTGGAAGTGGATTACGATCTGTCAGATGTCATGTTTGTTGCGACCTCTAACTCCATGAATATCCCAGCACCTTTGCTGGATCGTATGGAGGTGATTCGCCTGTCCGGTTATACCGAAGATGAGAAACTCAATATTGCCAAGCAGCATCTGTTGCCGAAACAATTTGAGCGCAACGCCATTAAGAAGGGCGAGTTGACCATCGATGACAGCGCCATCATGAGCATTATCCGTTATTACACCCGCGAAGCTGGGGTACGTAGTCTGGAGCGCGAAATCTCCAAACTGTGCCGCAAAGCAGTAAAAAATCTGCTTATGGATAAAACGGTTAAGCATATTGAGATCACTGGCGACAATCTGAAAGATTTCCTTGGTGTGCAGAAAGTCGATTATGGTCGTGCTGATACTGAAAACCGTGTTGGCCAAGTGACTGGCCTCGCGTGGACTGAAGTTGGCGGCGATTTGCTAACCATTGAAACCGCATGCGTTCCAGGTAAAGGTAAGCTGACTTACACCGGTTCTCTGGGTGAAGTGATGCAAGAGTCGATTCAGGCGGCATTGACTGTGGTGCGCGCACGTGCGGATAAATTAGGTATCAATCCTGATTTCTACGAAAAACGTGATATCCACGTACATGTGCCTGAAGGCGCGACGCCGAAAGATGGTCCGAGCGCAGGTATTGCAATGTGTACCGCACTGGTCTCTTGCCTGACCGGCAACCCGGTACGTGCCGATGTGGCAATGACCGGTGAAATCACTTTACGTGGCTTAGTCTTGCCAATCGGTGGTTTGAAAGAGAAATTACTGGCCGCTCACCGTGGTGGGATCAAAGTGGTGCTAATTCCAGAAGAGAACAAACGTGATTTGGAAGAGATTCCTGACAACGTAATTGCTGATCTGGAAATTCATCCGGTTAAACGAATTGATGATGTTTTAGCCATTGCTTTGCAAAATCCTGCCTTCGGGGCACAGCCGGTAGCGTCAAAATAGTGACGTATCGCAAGAAGTATTGATAAAACTGATGCTGGTAAGTGAAATGCTACTTGCCAGCTATTTTTTGTGCCGCTAAGTTAGTTCGGCTGTCCGGTAAAAGTTTGAGCCTTTGGGTTGCTTGCTAAGGTCGGGCAGGATTGATATAACAGCTGCGCTGTCGTGTTGTCCGTAGGGATTTTCGGCGCGACGATAGAATTCTAAAGGGGATGAAAGAGTGAATAAGTCACAACTGATCGACAAAATTGCCGCTGGTGCTGATATTTCTAAAGCGGCCGCTGGGCGCGCATTAGATGCAATTATTGCTTCTGTTACTGAATCTTTGAAAGAAGGTGATGACGTAGCTCTGGTTGGTTTTGGTACTTTTGCAGTCCGTGAGCGTTCTGCACGTACTGGCCGTAACCCTCAGACAGGCAAAGAAATCAGTATTCCAGCGGCTAAAGTACCAGGCTTCCGCGCCGGTAAAGGTCTGAAAGACGCTGTAAACTAATTGCCGCGTCAACTCTCACCTGTGTATTTACCCAAAGCATTTGGAGTGGCTGCTAGCATCTCTGCTGCTGCAAATATGACGGGTGTATATTGTTTGTGTTAAACAATAACCTGACGCAGTTGAGATGGTAAGGTAAGATACAAGGCGCATCGTTACTGATGCGCTTTTTTTCGTTTAGGTAGCAGTTTTAACGCGCAGCAGCACGAATGGCTGTCGCAAGGAATGCTGGGTTTATTTAGACCTGCGCAACAGTTTTAATCCATATTACAGCGGAGTATTGTCACATTATGATGGACAATTTACGCGCGGCTGCTAATAACGTCGTGCTCAAAATCCTTCTGGCCCTGATCATGTTGTCCTTTATCCTGACCGGGGTTGGCAGCTATCTGATTGGTGGTTCCAACGACTTTGCAGCCAAAGTTAATGGCCAAGAGATTAGTCGTGCTCAGTTAGAACAGGCTGTACAGAGTGAGCGTGGCCGCTTGCAGCAGCAACTAGGTGAACAGTTCTCCGCGCTGGCCGCGAACGAAGGCTACATGCAGCAACTGCGCCAGCAGGTTCTCGGTCAGTTGGTCAACAACATGTTACTTGACCAATACGCCCAAAAACTGGGCCTGACTGCCAGCGATGAACAAGTCAAAGATGCCATTCGTCAGGCACCTTATTTCCAGACCGATAATAAGTTCGATAATAATAAATATCTCGAACTGGTTAACCGGATGGGCTACACCCCCGATCAATTCGCGCAATTACAGCGTCAGCAACTCATCAATCAACAGTTGCTACAAGCCTTTGGGGATACTGGCTTTGTACTGCCTATCGAAGCACAGGCAATGTCAGAGCTGATTTTGCAGCAACGTGAAGTTCGTCTGGCAACGATTGATCTCAAAGCACTTCAGGCGCAGCAGAAAGTCACTGATGAAGAGCTGAAAGCCTATTACGACCAGAACAAAAATAGCTTCATTGCACCGGAACAGATGAAAATCAGTTTCATTGCGATGGATGCCGCAGCGATGCAGGACAAAATTACTGTCACTGAAGAAGATATCGCCGCGTATTACGATCAGCATAAAAGCAGCTATACCCAACCAGAACGCCGTAACTACAGTGTTATTCAATTTAAGAATGAAGCTGAAGCCAAAGCAGCACTGGAGGAGTTGAAAAAAGGTGCTGATTTTGCCGCGATGGCAAAAGAGAAATCTACCGATATCATCTCCCGCAAAAATGGGGGAGATCTGGGATGGTTGGAACCAGAGACAACGGCTGATGAGCTGAAACAAGCGAAGTTGAGCGAAAAAGGTCAGTTATCTGACGTGGTTAAATCCTCTGTTGGTTATCTGATTGTTCGCTTAAACGACATTAAGCCAGAACAGGTTAAGCCGCTGTCAGAAGTGCATGACGCGCTGGCGAAACAGGTTAAGCAGGAAAAAGCTGTTGATGCCTATTACGCGTTGCAGCAAAAAGTGAGTGAAGCAGCAACCAGCGATAACGAATCTCTGGCTTCAGCTGAAGAGGCCGCTGGCGCTAAAGCTAAGCACACAGATTGGTTTACCCGTGATTCAATACCTGCCGAAGTGAATTTCAAACCAGTGGCGCAGGCTATCTTTGACGGTGGCTTGATAGGTGAGAATGGCGCACCGGGTAGTAACTCAGATGTCATCACTGTTGATGGTGACCGTGCTTTCGTTATCCGTATCGATGGCCATAAACCTGAAGGCATTGAACCATTCGAGCAAGTTCGTGATCAGGTCGCTGAACTAGTGAAACGTCAGAAAGCAGAACAGCTGGCACGTGTTGATGGTGAGAAGATCCTCACTGCGCTGAAACAAGGCAAAGGCGAAGAGGCCATGAAAGCCGCTGGTATCAGCTTTGGCGAGAAGAAAACCTTGTCACGAGCGCCAGATGATGACCAATTAGTGCAGACGATCTTTACATTGCCTCATCCGCAAAAAGATCAGCCAGTCTATGGCTTGTCTCAGGATCGTCAGGACAATATCGTACTGATTGAACTGTTGTCGGTGACTGCGGGTAAATTACCGGAAGGCGAAATGAAAACCTTCATTGCTAAAATGCAGGAAGGGTCTAGCGGTGTGACCTTTGATGCATTGATGGCGAACCTACACAAACAGGCCACCATCAAGATGGGGCCTGCGGAGCAACAGCAGCCGCAGTAATAACTGCAATAGTTCTCGCATTCATTTGCAACTCGATGTAACAACGAAAGGTCGCTTTGGCGACCTTTCGCATATCTGAAATCTGCCCTTTGCGATTAACAAGCGGTTGCGGCAAGGTAGCCATGCTGTCAAACACAAGGAGGATACAGCATGAAATTTATAGGAAAATTGTTCGTTATAGCGGCATTGTTGGTCGGTATTAATATCCCACAGATAGCTTACGCCGCACCGGCTAGCTCCACCAGCGCCCCTCAGGATAAGGCGCTCAATCAGTCTGGTGATGCCGCGAAGCATAGTCCGGTAAAAGCGAACAATACGCTGACCAAAGCGGCTGAGAAGAGGAGCGGGCAGGCTAGTACCACAGTATCTGCGGGCAATCCATCGGATAACCTACCGGGCCAGGTCAATATTAATAGTGCTAATGCGGAGCAACTGGCACAGCAGCTAAGCGGAATTGGTAAGAAGAAGGCGGAAGCCATTATTGCTTATCGTGAGCAGTTTGGTCCTTTCACTGATACGGAGCAACTGCTTGAAGTTCCCGGTATTGGCCCCTCGTTCTTGGAGCGCAACAGCCGCAAACTTAAAATGTAGACTTGGCTTGTCGCGAGTAAACGAAGTTGTAGCGAATAACTGAGTTTGTAGCGAGTAGACTCAGGGGGCGGGTAAGTGCTGGTGAGTATTTGCCTGACCCTTTCGCTGCACAAATAGCTGCCAACTTCTCATAATGTAAGCCGCAGCTGTCAGGGAAAACTGTGATGTTGGTCCAGATTATATTGTAAGCACGCTATAAGTTTATTTTCCTCTGCTAATCTTGCATTGAGGTCATACCAGTTGTGTTAGTTACCCTATAACTTTTATCACTGTTTGGAGAAGCTCGCCGTCATGCATACACATATTAAAGTCAGGGGTTTCCATATTGATGTTTTTCAACACGTTAATAATGCCCGCTATTTAGAGTTTCTCGAAGAAGCGCGCTGGGAATGGCTGGATGGAGAGCCGGCAGCTCAATGGATGGCAGAGCACCAAATTGCTTTTATCGTGGTTAATATCAATATCAGCTACCGTCGGCCAGCAGTATTGGGTGATCTGTTGCGGATTGATAGCCAACTGTTAAGACTAAACGGTAAAAGCGGTGTGATGAAACAGGTGGTTTCGCTGGAGCCAGACTCTATTCCTGTCGCGGATGCTGAATTGACCTTTGTCTGTATTGACCTGCGTAGCCAGAAGGCGTTGCCGATTGAGGGGGAATTGCGTGAAAAGTTGCAAGAATTTGTCAACCGAGGTCTATGAGTGGGAGATTGAACTACTGCTGATAGAGATAGACTCCTCGCTCCCATAGAGCGAGGCTATAACTTAGGGCGCGGTAGTGATCAGTGCAAGTAGTTGCAGGACGATGAGATAGTCAAACCAGCCCGGTTTTTTGTTTCAGGCTCAATAACACATTGGGCTTATTGGCTAGATAGAACGCCAGTCCTTTAGCGCGCAAGTGGCAGGCGGCACACTCGCCGCAGCCATCGCCCTGAATTCCGTTATAACAGGTGAGGGTATCGTTACGGACACGATCGAGTTGCTGATAATAATCCGCCAATGCCCATGTTTCGGCTTTATCCAGCCACATCAGCGGGGTGATGAAAGCGATATCTCGGCCAATACCTAAATCGATAGCGTGATTAAGTGCCTTAACGAACTCATCACGACAATCAGGGTAGCCGGAGAAGTCGGTCTCGCAGACACCGGTGATCACCGCCTGTGCTTGCACTTGATAAGCATAGATAGCGGCCAGTGTTAGGAAGAGAATATTACGGCCAGGAACAAAGGTGCTGGGAACTGCATCAGTATCTTCTTCATTATAAGTCGGCACAGGGATGCTGTCTCGGGTCAGGCTGCTGACGGCTAATTCGTTGAGCATACCAACATCCAATACTTTATGTGCCTTAGCACCAAGTTGCGTGGCAAGCTCGTGAGCAACCTCTATCTCTGCGCGGTGGCGTTGCCCATAATCGAACGTAATACAGTGGACTTCATCATATTGCTGTAATGCTTGAATTAAGCAGGTCGTGGAGTCTTGTCCACCACTAAAAACAACTACGGCACGTCTCATACTCTGACCTCGTACGGCTGTGGTTTTGAAAGAGCAAACCCACAGCAAGAATTAAGAACTGGCCGTATGGTACTCAGTTCGCGCACTAAAAGGTAGCAACCCGTGTTTGGTGGTCAGTCTATAGTTGGCGCTATAGACTGTAGTTGGTGATCTGATTGTAATTAGTGATCAGATTGTAGTTAGTGACCAGATTGTAGTTAGTGATCAATTTGTCGCAGGGGGCAACCATGCCTGGCTGAAGTCGAACCAGCCATAAGCAGTCAATGTCACACCATTAATTCGTGGTGGGGCATTGACCTGATATTGGTAGTTGAATAACGGCAGAATCAGTCCGGACAGCATCAGATCATTGTAATATGCCTGTAATTGGCGAAAGCGTTCTGGTGCTAGTTCAATTTGCTGAATATCTGTCAGTGTTTCTTGCTGCTGAATTAATTGCTCAGGAGAGAGAATACCGCGCCACAGTGGATCAAGTCTGAGCCAGCTCTCCATTGTGGCTTCGGGAGATTCACCAACCAGATGATCAGCTAATAATAGATCTGCGCTTTCAATTTGGTGAGTGCCTTGCCACCGCTTATCGTGGCTGGCTCGGATCTCTAATGTGCAACCCTGTGCCGCCAATACTGTTTTTAACTGTTCGGCGACACTCTTAAGTTCCATCGGTGGTTGGTAAGTCAGTATCAGATGTGTGGGTAGTGGTGGATTATCATCAGACGTAAACTGCGGAATCGGCCAACCTGGCAGCATTTCATGGCTGGGGGTTATCACTCCGCGACGCACTGACAGCTCTTCTAAAATACCGGAAGTTTGCACGAGCATCAGTAATTTGGCTGTTTGCTGCGGTGTTATGTTACTGAGGTGTCGGTTGATCGCCAGATAACAAAAACCGAGACTCATGCTGCGCTGGACTGGGCGGGCCAACGGAAAATCCTCTTCCTGACCGATGGTGATACGTACTGGATGCTGGCAACCACCTTCAGTCGATTGCCCCACCAGACTTGGCGTTATCCAGTATTCGATGATCTCCAGATAAGGGTGTTGCAAATGATAAAACTCATGTTGCTCCAGCCGCACCAGATGCTGGTCGAAAGTCGCCAACTTAAATGGGCCAGCCCCCAACAATGGATCGTCTGGATGAAACAGTCGGCAGGGTAAATCTGCTAACCGATGTGCCAGCCAATAATCAGGTTTGGAAAGGGTGAATTTTAAGCATAAAGCATGGGGGAGGGTGATCGCTGAAATATTGGTAAAACTGGCTTGGCTACGTCGATTGTTCCGCAGCAGCGCCAGTGTTTGCAATAATTGTTCTCCGCGAATGTGCTCGCCATTATGCCAACGCAATTGGCTGCGTAAGAAAAATTGCCAGGTTAAGCCGTCATCACTGACTTGCCAGTGATGGGCCAGATCCGGTTTTGGCTGCGGGTCACCAGTGTTAAAGCGGGTCAGTCCTGCGTGCAAAGTATAAACCAGATGTTGCTCTGCCCGACCAGTGACGATCATCGGATTTAGGGGTTCAAGCTCACGGTAATAAGGAATACGCAGGATTGGGCTATCTGCTTGCCACTGCCCCCCCATATGAGGGTTTAGTAAAGTTTGTAGACGTTCCGGTTCAAGCTGGGCCAAGGCAAGGGCGGCCTGATGATCACCTTGCTCAAGGAACATTTTCAGGTAGGTTGCCCGCAGTGCATCGGGGCTTTTCAGACATTGCAGCTGCGCACGTTTTCCTCGGCCAACCTGTGAATGCCAACTGAGCCACTCATTCGACTGTAGCTGCTGGATCAGAGTGCGGGCATGTCGTTCGCTGCAAAATAGCAAGCCTGCCAGTTCACCAACTGTAGTGGCAGCGGCTTGATCGCCAAATTTTTGATACAACCGTTGATATTGGGTGAGCCGGTGAATTATGCGCACAATTAAATCCGGAATAGTTTAAATTATTTGTTCACTATTAGTTCAGTAAATAATACGCCATAATTTTATCCATACCACCAGTTTTATTCTCAGTGAGGTTTTGAATGTACCGTTTAGCCGCTTTTGATATGGATGGAACCTTACTGATGCGCGACCATAATATTGGTGGTGCGACATTGAATGCCTTGCATCAGTTAGTCGAGAGTGGGGTGATTCTGACCTTCGCTACCGGGCGACACTATATTGATATGAAAGGGATTCTTTCTCATTCAGGAATTAACGGTTACTTGATTACCGGTAATGGTACGCGGGTAGCGGATCTGGATGGAGCCCCGTTATATGGCATGGATTTACCTGCTGAGCTGGTGGAGTTTGTGCTGCGCACCCCTTGGCAGACAAATGCCAGTATCCACTTATTCCGCGATGAGGGTTGGTTTACCGATTGCAATGACGCCGCGCTATTAACCGCCCATAAAACCAGTGGATTCCAGTTCCAACTCACGGCGTTGGATGCATTGCCGCTGACCGGTAATCACAAGATCTGTTTTATTGCCTCACACCAAGAGTTAACCGAGCTTAAAACTCAGCTAGAACAACAGATGGGCGGCAAAGCTGACTTCTGTTTCTCCGCCGCCGAATGTCTTGAAGTGCTCCCTCGTGGCTGTAATAAAGGGGCGGCGTTGGAACGATTAAGCCATCATCTTGATTTGACCCTGGCAGATTGTATGGCATTTGGTGATGCAATGAATGATAAAGAGATGCTGTCACGGGTGGGGCGCGGCTTGGTGATGGGAAATGCACTACCGCAATTGAAGCAAGAATTACCCCATTTACAGATTATTGGTCGCTGCGAGCAGCAAGGCGTCGCGCACTATTTGCACCATTGGCTAAGTTCACCACACCTCACCTATTCCCCCGAATTCTGAGGTTTATACCCCGAGTTCTGATGCTACAACATCAATGACTTTGGGTATGGCTATTAGCCAGCCGGATAACCATCCGGTTTTTTTCTTCTCAAAGGGGGCTGTTGCAAGCCCCCTTGATCGGCAAACTACAGATTATTTAGCTCATTGCGAAATGGGGTTAAATCACCAATGTTAGTGCTCACCCACTGGGTGTCGTAGTAGGTATCAAGATAGCGCTCACCGCTGTCACAGAGTAACGTCACAATCGCGCCGGTTTTTCCCTGCTCGCGCATCTGTTTGGCTAATTGTAATGCTCCCCAGACGTTAGTCCCCGTTGATGCCCCCACTTTGCGCCCCAGAATGCCCTCCAGCCAATGGATGGTTGCCACACTGGCGGCATCCGGTACACGCAACATGCTGTCAATTACCTCAGGAATAAATGAAGGTTCAGCCCGTGGGCGGCCTATCCCTTCAATGCGGCTACCACAACTGCCGGTGACTGTGCGATCACGGTTGCAGAAGCAGTCATAAAATACCGAGTTTTCCGGATCGACAACCATTAGTTGGGTATCATGCCCTTGATAGCGGATATAGCGGCCTAACGTGGCGGAAGTGCCGCCGGTGCCGGCGCTCATCACAATGTAGTCCGGGACAGGGAAGGGTTCGCGGGCCATCTGGCGGAAGATACTGTCGGCAATGTTATTATTGCCGCGCCAGTCGGTTGCTCGCTCCGCAAAAGTGAACTGATCCATATAGTGGCCATTCAACTCACGGGCCAACTGCTCCGATGCAGCATAGATTTGCCCTGCGTGGTCGACAAAATGACAGCGACCACCGTAGAAGGCAATTTGCTCAACTTTTCGTCGAGCGGTGCAACTTGGCATGACGGCAATAAATGGCAAGCCAATCAGGCGAGCAAAATAGGCTTCAGATACCGCCGTGCTGCCGGAAGAGGCCTCAATTATCGTGGTGCCTTCGGTGATCCAGCCATTACATAGGCCATAGAGGAACAATGAGCGGGCCAGGCGGTGCTTTAAGCTACCGGTAGGATGGGTGCTCTCATCTTTCAAATAGAGATAAATGCCGGGAAAAGCAGGTAGATTTAGGCGGATCAGGTGAGTATCAGCGGAGCGTTGAAAATCAGCTTCTATTTCACTGATAGCATTTTTTACCCAAGTGTTGGTCATTTGGCAGCCTGCGATATAAATAGCAATTTAATGATTGTTATATTATCGGTTATCAAAGAAAAAAACGTTGCCATTTTTCCTTCTTTATCGCCAAATGATAGAAAACTATTCCATGGATAATGGCTATGCTAGATAAAACAGACCGCAAGCTGCTCTGTATGTTGCAAAAAGATTGCACTCAATCACTGCAAGTCTTGGCTGAGGCCGTCAATTTGACCTCCACGCCATGTTGGAAACGCCTAAAGCGCCTCGAGGATGAGGGTTTTATCCGTGGGCGAGTGGCGTTGCTGGACAGTGAAAAGTTGGGCTTAGGGCTGACGGCATTTGTGCTGATTAAGACGCAGCAGCATAATAGCGATTGGTATCAGGCATTCGTCGAGTTCATCCAGAAAATGCCTGAGGTGCTGGCGTTCTATCGGATGGCGGGTGAATATGACTATCTGATGCAAGTAGAGGTTGCCGATATGAAAAGTTACGACAATTTTTACAAACGCATGGTGAATGGCGTGCCGGGACTGATTGATGTGACATCGAGTTTTGCGATGGAAAAGATCAAATACACCACTATGTTGCCGATCCCTGAGTAAAAAATTTTTGAATAAAAAGTCATTTTAACGATGGTATCCTACTCCCTCATTGATTGCGTATAGCAAGAAGAATACCGATGCTATTCGGTGTCAGACCATGGAATAAGACTGCGTGAGATTGTTTGCACAATTAGGCTGGTATTTCCGCCGAGAGTGGCGTCGCTATGTAGGCGCGGTGTTGCTGCTGATCATTATTGCTATCTTGCAATTGTTGCCACCAAAGCTGGTTGGGGTAATTGTGGATGGCATCAGTACCAAACAGATGTCGACCGACAGGCTACTGATGTGGATCGGGGTGATGCTGGTGACGGCAATCGTGGTCTATCTACTGCGCTATGTCTGGCGCGTGCTACTCTTCGGCGCATCCTACCAATTGGCGGTGGAGTTACGATCGAACTTCTATCGCCAACTCAGCCGCCAGGCCCCCGGCTTCTATTTACGTCACCGCACCGGCGACTTAATGGCACGCGCCACGAATGATGTCGATCGCGTGGTTTTTGCCGCCGGTGAGGGGGTGTTGACGCTGGTGGATTCGCTGGTGATGGGCTGTGTGGTATTGATTGTGATGAGCACCCAAATCAGCTGGCAATTGACATTGTTGTCGCTGCTACCCATGCCGGTGATGGCGATAGTGATCAAATATTATGGCGACCAACTGCACCAGCGCTTTAAATCGGCGCAGGGCGCATTTTCTAGCCTCAATAATCAGGCGCAAGAGAGTTTGACCAGCATCCGCATGATTAAAGCTTTTGGTCTGGAAGATAATCAATCACAGCAATTTGCGCAGGTTGCCGCCGAAGCGGGCGCGAAGAACATGTATGTTGCGCGCATTGATGCCCGTTTTGATCCGACCATTTATATTGCTATCGGCATCGCTAATTTATTAGCCATCGGCGGTGGTAGCTGGATGGTGGTTAACCACAGCATTACCTTAGGGCAGTTGACCAGTTTTGTGATGTATCTGGGGTTAATGATCTGGCCGATGTTGGCGTTGGCGTGGATGTTCAATATTGTCGAACGCGGCAGCGCGGCCTATAGCCGTATCCGTAGTTTGTTGGAAGAGGCGCCGGTGGTAAAAGATGGTGAGATCGAATTATCTAACGGGCGTGGCACATTAGCGGTAAACATTCGGCATTTCTATTATCCGGGGGCTGAACAGCCCGCATTACATGATGTCGCGCTGAAGTTGGCTCCGGGGCAGATGTTGGGGCTATGTGGGCCGACGGGGTCCGGTAAAAGCACCTTGCTGGCATTAATTCAGCGGCAATTTGATATTGATGATGGCGCTATTAGTTATCAGGGACATGCGCTGTCGGATATTCGTTTGCATGACTGGCGCGGGCGCTTATCCGTAGTCAGTCAGACGCCATTCCTCTTCTCTGACACCGTGGCGGGCAATATTGCGTTAGGTAAACCTGATGCCACTCAAGAACAAATTGAGCGGGCCGCGCGTTTAGCCAGTGTCCATGAGGATATTTTGCGCCTTCCTCAAGGGTATGACACTGAAGTGGGCGAGCGCGGCGTGATGTTATCAGGCGGGCAGAAACAGCGCATTTCCATTGCCCGAGCGCTGCTTCTGGAGACTGAAATTCTGATTCTTGATGATGCACTCTCTGCGGTTGATGGTCAGACCGAACATGAAATCTTAAAAAATCTGCGCCTTTGGGGCGAACATCGCACCGTGATTATTAGCGCCCATCGGCTCTCCGCTTTGACGGAGGCCAGTGAAATTCTGGTGATGCAACATGGCGGTGTGATGCAGCGTGGTACACATAATTTATTGGTCAATCAATCGGGTTGGTATCGCGAGATGTACCGCTATCAACAACTGGAAGCGGCATTAGATGATGGTGAGCCGGAGGCCAAAACCGATGAGTAAACCTCAGCAACTTTGGCCAACACTAAAACGGCTGCTCTCCTATGGTTCGCCGTATCGAAAACCATTAGGGCTGGCGGTCTTGATGCTCTGGGTTGCCGCTGCCGCTGAAGTCAGTGGCCCACTGTTGATCAGCTATTTTATTGACCACGTGGTGGCGAAAGGCACCTTGCCGCTCGGTTTGGTGAGTGGGCTGGCATTGGCATATCTGTTGCTGCAACTGCTGGCTGCGACCTTGCACTATTTTCAGGCGCTGCTGTTTAATCGTGCTGCAGTCGGCGTGGTTCAGCGGTTGCGCATTGAAGTGATGGATGCGGCTTTGCGCCAACCGCTCAGTGCTTTTGATACCCAGCCGGTGGGGCAATTGATTTCCCGCGTAACTAATGACACTGAAGTTATCAAAGATTTATATGTGATGGTGGTCTCTACAGTGCTAAAAAGTGCCGCGTTAATCGGCGCAATGCTGGTGGCGATGTTCAGTCTGGATTGGCGCATGGCGCTGATTTCAATCTGCATTTTCCCTGCGGTATTGGTAGTGATGGCGATTTATCAGCGCTATAGCACCCCCGTGGTGCGGCGGGTTCGGGCCTATCTGGCTGACATCAACGACGGCTTTAATGAAGTGATTAATGGCATGGGTGTTATTCAGCAGTTTCGCCAGCAAGCGCGCTTCGGCGAGCGGATGGAGTCAGCCAGTCGCGCGCATTATATGGCGCGGATGCAAACTTTGCGCCTGGAGGGGTTTCTTTTACGCCCGCTGCTGAGTCTGTTCTCTGCCATGGTGCTATGCGGTTTGTTGTTGCTGTTCGGTTTCAGCCCAGAAGGTTCCGTCGGGGTGGGGGTGCTGTATGCATTTATTAACTATCTGGGGCGCTTAAATGAGCCGTTGATTGAGCTGACATCTCAGCAATCTATCCTGCAACAAGCGGTGGTGGCTGGGGAGCGTATTTTCGATCTGATGGATCGCGCTCAGCAGGGCTATGGCACCGATGACCGTCCGCTGACCAGTGGCCATATTCAGGTGAGGAATGTCAGCTTTGCTTATCGTCACGATAAAATGGTACTGCAAAATATCTCTCTTGATGTGCCGTCGCGTGGATTTATTGCTTTGGTCGGGCATACCGGCAGTGGCAAGAGTACGCTGGCTAATCTGTTGATGGGTTACTACCCGGTGCAGCAAGGGGAGATTCTGCTTGATGGCCGACCACTCTCTGGGTTATCTCACCAGACCTTGCGCCAGGGGGTTGCCATGGTGCAACAAGATCCGGTGGTGTTGGCCGACTCTTTCTTCGCCAATGTGACCTTAGGCCGTGATATTAGTGAGCAGCAAGTTTGGCAAGCGCTGGAGACGGTGCAACTTGCGCCATTAGTCCATGGGCTGCCTGATGGGCTGCACAGTATGCTCGGGGAGCAGGGCAATACCTTGTCAGTCGGGCAGAAACAGCTGCTGGCGATGGCGCGGGTATTGGTACAAGCGCCGCAAATTCTGATTTTGGATGAAGCGACCGCCAATATTGACTCTGGCACTGAGCAGTCGATTCAGCGGGCATTGCAGCTTATCCGCAAAAATACCACTTTGGTCGTGATTGCTCACCGCCTCTCAACCATTGTCGATGCTGATACCATTTTGGTGCTGCACCGTGGTGTGGCAGTTGAACAAGGTAAGCATCAAGAGCTGCTTGCGGCCCATGGGCGCTATTATCAAATGTACCAGTTGCAACTGGTCAGCGAAGATTTAGCGGCTATTGACCAGGTAGAAACTGCGGTTAATTAAGGGATAATCTGCGGGGCCTGGCGGCCTCGCATCACGCCCTGTGCCGCTTCCTAGCCCCATCACCCACCAAATATACCCCCTCAGTACCGCGACAGTTTGCAAGAGAGCGGACATCCCGCACCATAATCTTGCAACGCAATAGCCCATCAATGCGATGGTGCACTTTTGTGACGCGCATCGCACTAATTTGGTGCACAAAAAATACTCAATACTCGCGGTGTAGCCCTGTCAGCAGGGGCTTGATTCTCTCAACGACCCTCTGTTGGTCATTTTCACACTAATTTTCAGCTATCTTTATTTATGGCATAGCCTTTGCTTTGTTTCTTTTGTGGCAGACAGGTGTCTCGTGGAGACTTAAATTCGACTTAGTTCGAGAAGGGGCAAATATGAAGCTGGTTACCGTGGTGATCAAACCATTTAAGCTGGAGGATGTGCGTGAAGCCTTGTCCTCTGTGGGTATTCAGGGGCTGACCGTAACCGAAGTAAAAGGATTTGGTCGCCAGAAAGGACACGCCGAACTCTATCGTGGAGCTGAATATAGCGTCAATTTCTTACCTAAAGTGAAAATTGATATCGCGATTGCCGATGATCAATTAGATGAAGTGATTGATGTGATCAGTAAGGCCGCCTATACCGGCAAAATTGGTGATGGCAAAATTTTCGTTGCTGAATTGCAACGTGTTATTCGCATCCGTACCGGCGAAACCGACGAAGCAGCACTGTAATTTGCAGGCTCAAATTTAGTGAATAGGGATGGGTTGATGATGAAAAAACTTTTATCCGTGTTGGGCCTAAGTTCGGTAGCGATGCTGCCCTCTTTGGCAATGGCTGCTGTACCAGCTGTAGCTGACAAAGCTGATAATGCTTTTATGATGATTTGCACCGCCTTGGTGCTGTTTATGACTGTGCCCGGTATTGCCCTGTTCTACGGCGGCCTGCTGCGTTCCAAAAACGTATTATCAATGATGACCCAGGTCACCGTGACCTTCGCGCTGATCTGCGTACTCTGGATCCTCTACGGTTATAGCCTGGCTTTCAGTACCGGCAATGCCTTCTTCGGCAGCTTCGATATGGCGATGCTGAAAGGTATCGGCCTGACCAGCTTGAGCGGCACCTTCTACCAATACATCCATGTGGTGTTCCAGGCTTCATTCGCCTGTATCACGGTCGCACTGGTGGTGGGTTCATTCGCCGAACGTATTCGTTTCTCTGCGGTATTAATCTTCGCTGTGCTGTGGTTCACCTTCTCCTACCTGCCAATGGCACATATGGTATGGGGCGGCGGCTTCCTGGCAATGGACGGTGCGCTGGACTTTGCCGGTGGTACAGTGGTGCACATTAACGCCGCTATCGCCGGCTTAGTAGGTGCTTACTTACTGGGTAAACGTGCTGGCTTTGGCAAAGAAGCTTTCAAACCACACAACTTACCGATGGTGTTTACCGGTACTGCAATTCTCTATATCGGCTGGTTTGGTTTCAACGCGGGTTCAGCCAGTGCCGCTAACGAAATTGCCGCACTTGCCTTCTTGAACACCGTCGTCGCAACAGCAGGTGCCATTCTCTCTTGGGTCTTTGCTGAGTGGATTTTACGCGGCAAACCCTCCTTACTGGGTGCATGCTCCGGTTGTATCGCCGGTCTGGTTGCGATCACACCAGCGGCAGGTACTGTAGGGGTGGGGGGCGCATTGATTATCGGTCTGGTGGGCGGCGTTGCTGGTCTGTGGGGGGTGGTACTGCTGAAGAAATGGCTGCGAGTGGATGATACTTGCGACGTGTTCGGCGTTCACGGTGTGTGCGGGATTATCGGTTGTATCCTGACGGGCGTCTTCACCTCTGCTTCACTGGGGGGCACCGGTTACGCGGCTGGCGTCACCATGGGCCATCAGGTTGGCGTACAGCTGTTTAGTGTCGGTGTGTGTTTGGTCTGGTCTGGTGTTGTTGCCTTCGTTGCCTTCAAAATTGCTGACCTGGTTGTCGGTCTGCGGGTACCAGAAGAGCAAGAACGCGAAGGTCTGGATGTTAACAGTCACGGCGAAAATGCTTACAACCAATAAGTTAGCTTAGCAAGAAGTTCAGTGGCTCAAAATAGGCTGAGATGTTAGAAAACTAATAATAATGATGATAAGCAGCAGGGGCGATTTCACTATCGCCCCTGTTTTATTTTGGGTATCGAAGTCGCTTTGCGGCGGTATCAGCGATGCAAACGGATCACACCTTCCTGCACGGTAGAGGCAACCAGCACGCCCTGTTGGTTGTAGATCTGCCCGCGAACAAAACCCCGCGCTCCGGAAGCTGAGGTGCTTTCTACGGCATACAGCAACCAGTCATCCAGACGGAATGGCCGGTGGAACCACATTGAATGGTCTATTGTGGCAATCTGCACTCCCGGCTCAAGGAAGCCAATTCCGTGCGGCTGCAAGGCGGTTGGCAGGAAATTGAAGTCAGAAGCATAACCCAGCAAATATTGGTGAACCCGCAAGTCATCCGGCATTTCGCCATTGGCGCGGAACCAGACATAACGATTTGGCTCTTCGACCGAACCTTGCAGCGGGTTGTGGAATTTCACCGGGCGCATCTCAATTGGCTGGTTGCCAATAAACTTTTCCCGCACTTTTTCGGGGATCAAATGTGCAAACTGACGGGCAATGTCACTCTCTGACATCAAACCATCCGGCGAGGGGACCTCCGGCATGCTGTTTTGGTGCTCAAACCCCTCCTCCTGACTCTGAAACGACGCCGTCATGTAGAAGATAGGTTTACCATTCTGAATAGCACTGATCCGGCGGGCACTGAAACTGGTGCCATCACGTAGTGTTTCGACATCATAGATAATCGGCTTACTGCTATCCCCCGGGCGCAAAAAATAGCTGTGGAATGAGTGGACAATCCGATCCATGGGGACGGTTTGTTTTGCAGCATAGATAGCCTGACCGACGACCTGCCCGCCAAACACCTGGCGCAAGCCCAGATCTTCACTTTGGCCACGAAAGATCCCTTCTTCAATTTTTTCCAGATGGAGTAGATCGAGCAGTTTTGCTAATGGCTGGCTCATGTTGTGGCCCTTGATGGTTGAGTTCAGTTACAGTGTGCTGAATCTGTTGGGGGGGCGTCAATATATTGCTGTGATCCCGGTTGTGCTAATGATCATCTTTTAAGGAATAGTCTGATAAATGGCTGAATCTTAGGGCAAACGGAAAGGCTCAGCAGATTGTGCTATAATTAGCGTGCTAGGTGGTTGAAGCCACTTATTAAACACGTGCCTATTCTATGAATAGTCAGCATCTTAATAATAAGAAGGAGTGCGACCTATGAAACCTTGGCAATCAATGAAATTTTGGCGGGTAGCGGGTGGGGCAGCGTTAGTGGTCAGTCTGGCTGGGTGTGCTCACCAAGGCGCTGATGTGCCAGTTCCTGCCCCTGCAGGGGTGACAACCGCAGCAGCACCTATTGCGCAGCCTGCGGTACAAGGGACAGTTAACATCCGCGAGCGCATTGCATTACCACCCGATTCCGTGGTTACGGTAACGCTGTCGGATGCCTCACTGGCTGATGCACCATCACGAGTCATTGCTCAGAAAGCGGTTCGCACTGAGGGCAAACAGGCACCATTTACCTTTACCCTGCCGTTTAACCCATCAGATATCCAGCCAAACGCGCGCATCATTGTGAGTGCGGCGATCACCCATAATGGTCAGTTAATGTTTATCACTGATACCATTCAGGAGGTGATAAACCGTGGAGCCGGGACTCAGGCTAATTTGCTGCTAGTACCTGTAACCTCCGTTGCCATAGAAACTGCACCGGCGACAACCTCAGGCGCTGCAACAATATCAGGCGCTACGACCACACCGTAGCCATCGAAGCGCCGCAGTATAACCACTATGCTGTGGCGCTGAGATTAACGGTACTGCCAACGATATTGCTGTAAATCAATTCTGCCCGTGATATCAATTTGAATGCCCTCGGCCAATAATGCCTTTTTCTGCCTCAGATAATTATCACCAATTAATGATATTTCACCGTGGCGATTAATAACCCGATGCCAAGGCAATGCAGACCCCTGCGGTAAACGCTTTAGAACACCACCAACTTGCCGTGCCGCCCGTGGGGAACCAATTAACCGCGCAATATCACCATAAGTGGTGACCTGCCCGTAGGGGATGGCGGCCACAACCTGGAATACCCGCTGACGAAAACTGTCCATTATCGGTGGGCTATCATGCTCATCCTGATATTCCGCCGTCGTAGATTTATCCTGATTTTTGGGGGAGGTTTCTGATGATGTCACTGCATCCTCTTGCGGCTCTATTATTTGGATAGAGGATAGCGTCGCACGATATAAATAATATCGTCGACTATTTTTTTGCTTGAAGAGAATAGATTAAGCACTTACCTGAGTGTGAGTGCGCAATAAACCACCGGTTAGCTGGTGTTACCTTGCTATTTGGCTGGGCATGGTCGATAATGCCCACCGCTCCAGAGTACAAGGGGCCGTTAACGTCAATGGAGGTCCTGTTGGTTCTCCCGCAACACTAACTTGTGAACTCGGTCAGATCCGGAAGGAAGCAGCCGTAGCAGGCGAGGTGTGTGCCGGGATGTAGCTGGCAGGGCCTCCACCACTTCTGATGTATAGATGTTTTATCTTGTTGAGTTTGTCTGCTTATCTGAAGTCTCTTCCCCCCTGATAGCTATCTACTTTAAATCTTCCCATCCTATTCGTCAGACATTGCAGAACAGGCTGAGTATTGAACAGAAGAATAAGATTCTTCTCATTCCCCATTGGTTTGAACTTTCTATTTATGCATTCAATATGACATATGATTAATAATGTCTTGAAACTATTAGCGGTCAGACAAAATTTTAATAAATAGAGCGCTGAATCATTTTTACTTAAATATTTTTACAGCATCCTGATAAGTCACAGGATTTCACCTAAGCGCGGGTACGCAATAGCGCGGGATTAAAGTTAACCTTCAATACCGTCGTTTTATCTAAGAAATTTATCTCAAATTAACAAACGTAAAAATCGCCTAGCCCATTGAAGCCGATAGTGTTTATCGGCTCAACGTTGTTGTGTCTTAACCAGCGTTAAGCGGACTATTTCACATGCTGCCAAACTGTAGGTGGAATTTTATCATAAAGCTTATTCATTGTGAGTTCCGCCAGACGATGATCAGCCGCTGAGTAAAATAATTCCAACTCATCGTCGGAAAGTTCGTACTTATTCTTTTCAATTACACGTTCTAGCGTATCAATAGTCGTACACTTTCTTAAACGCATCAGGTAGTCAGTTTTTGTCATGGTGATTTTTCTTCTCGATATACAAATTAATATAGGGAAACTATCCCTTAAGTTTTCATCAGGGTACAGATGTATTCTCCTGAGAAAAGTCTGAATAACCGCTCTTTGGTTTTTTGCCAGCGACGCAATTCAGGATCATTGATCCCGTAACTACTAAACAGAGTATATGTATCGTCTAAATATTCTTCCACTAACTCTGACAGGTCGCCGTCATCCGGGTATTTTATTTTAAAACTCATCACAAATGAAGCTATATGCTCGATCAAATCATTAAGTTGTAGATTTACAGCTGCTGTGGGGTCATTGACCCACCCATGGTGGCTATCACCAAGCGTAGCAATGCCTTCATCATACAAACTCTCACAGAGAAACTTCAACTGGGCAATATCATGCCGCTTAGGCGAGTACTCATCCATATCATCCCCTCCGTAAAGTCTTAATTCGGTGTTGATAACACAATGTGAGTAGATTGATAATCATATAAGCGCAGACGCTTATCGTTAACCTAAATAAGCTTGCCTTGCTATGAATATAAATCATTTCTTCGTTCACCGCGCAACTTTATTACTTAATCTTACAATTCGTCAGCGGTGGACGGCCGATCATTGTTAATGATATCAAAAATGATTTTTTCCGGATGTACAATAAATGTTACAGCATTTGTTAGGGACTCTTCAGTATGGATGTCCAAACAAGGGTTAAAAATATGCCACTGGTAGCAGTAACTCATTGAATAATGGTTGTCTTGCAAATGAGAAATATCAAGAATTTCTAATGAACCAGCTGTGTATCTGGCATTTTCCGAATAATACATTAAGCCGGAAACTAAACTTCCTTCAATTTCACGAATATTATTGTTGATAACCCGCTTCAGCAATGAAATCGGGTAACAGCCTGAAGTGAAGTCGCCAGCTATTTCATTGTTCATTAATTGTCCGCTTATGGTGGTAACATTAATTCATTATTGTATGATCATTGTCGCAAAAAATGCGATGTACTGTATTTCTGCAACTATTTCCATGATTTGAATGAAAAAATTCGCATCTAATGCGATTTTTCAACCAATAGGGTTAGTTAACACCTCGTGAGGTTATTTAGGCCATAAAGTTTCAATAACGCAATTTTGCAATAAAATAACCACCCTGACGAGGATTTCTCATATTTAGGCTTATTAAGCACGATTAAGTTAGCAACACTCTATTAATCTAGAGTGTTCTACGGGTTTGATCAAGAGGAGGGTCGCTACATTACTTTTGTTCTATTGTGTTATTTATCGTGTTGAGAGTGCTAACGACCTATTCTGCTACCAGAGTACCAAATCCCAGCCCACGTTCACCAGTCAGGTATCAGTAAGGAAAGTTTAATTTACTGTAACTAATGATGCAGATACCGCCTGTTTTTCTATCAGTAGAGGGCCAATTCCGTCGGCTGGCCTATGCTATTTGGATCATGGGGTTAACAGTTGTTACTTTTGATACTGATAAGCCAGCGATGTTTTCTTGAATTCACTGATGATATGTGATGTTATAATATAACATAAAATCATCTGTCTTTCTCTGATATGAATAAACACTCTTTCCTTGCCCGGCTGAATCCTTTTCCCGTCTGGTCGCTGTTCTCACTCTCCTCATTACAGCGCATCGGCGCCGTCGCCTTACTCTGCCTATTGTTGTGGTGCGCGATTTATTGGGCGAATGTACTGCCATGATAAATTTGAGAAAAATTGAAATCGGATATGACCGAAATCCACTGACACCGCCCATTGACGGCTGTTTTTCCGCCGGCTCCCTCACTGCCATTATTGGCGCAAATGGGGCAGGAAAATCCACGTTGCTTAAAACACTGGCGGGTTTGCAGCCGGTTGTTACTGGGCAATTAACCTTCGTCGGTGGGCGAGCGCCGCAAATGGCCTATCTTCCCCAACAAACCGAGTTAGATAAACAGTTTCCGATCGCGGTTCAGGATGTGGTCGCGATGGGATGCTGGCCGCAAAGTGGGTTACTTGGTGGGATGAATAATCAATCACGCCAACGAATAAAACAGGCACTTAATATAGTCGGTATGCAGGGTATGGCGCACCAGCCGGTGGGGGAGCTTTCCGGTGGTCAGTTACAAAGAGTATTGTTTGCTCGCCTTTGGGTGCAGCAAGCACCGCTGATTTTGCTTGATGAGCCTTTTACCGGCATCGACAACCAAACAGTGCAGTTGCTCCTCGATGTTCTCCATCAGTTACATCATCAGGGCCGAACCATTATTGCGGTTTTGCACGATATGTCGATGGTGGCTGAGCACTTCCCCGATGCATTGTGGTTAACCTCCCAAGGGTATTGCTGGCAGCATTCGGAGCAGGTTTTAGCCGAATTGCATCGCTCACACAGTGCTTCTTGCGCACTCTCCTGCGCGCCGCAACAGCCCGAACTGCTGAGGATGATCAACCTATGACCTTGATCCATTTACTGATTGATCCTTTTGTCGATTTTGGCTTTATGCGGCGTGCACTGGTGGCTTGTCTGGCGCTCTCGCTCAGTTCAGCCCCTTTAGGCGTTTTTTTATTATTACGGCGAATGAGTTTAGTGGGTGATGCACTGTCTCACGCGGTATTGCCGGGGGCGGCGATAGGCTATTTGATTTCGGGGATGTCACTGGTTGCGATGGGGGTGGGGGGTTTTATTGCCGGATTGGCCGTTGCTGTGATGTCGGGCTGGGTCAGCCGTCGAACACTATTAAAAGAGGATGCCAGTTTTGCCGGTTTCTATCTAGGCTCGCTGGCGCTAGGGGTGACATTAGTCTCACTGCGAGGTTCTAGTATGGACCTGCTCCATGTGTTATTCGGCTCTATTTTGGCAGTTGATACCAACGCCATGACCATGGTGGGTGTTATCACCACATGCTCGATGTTGGCGTTAGCGGCTATTTACCGCGCACTAGTGGTTGAGTCTTTCGATCCTCTCTTTCTGCGGGTCAGCATGGGCCGCTGGTTGATGGTGGTTCACGCGCTATTTTTGTCGTTAGTGGTGCTCAATCTGGTGGCGGGTTTTCAGATCCTCGGCACACTGATGTCGGTCGGACTGATGATGTTACCAGCCGCCAGTGCCCGTTTTTGGGCCAAAAACTTACCCCATACCCTGGGTATCGCCATGGTGATCGGTATGGTTGCCAGCCTCGTTGGCTTGCTGTGGTCCTATTACGCCTCGTTACCTGCCGGCCCGGCAATTGTACTTAGCGCCAGCCTGATTTTCTTTTTATCTATCTTATTTGGAACGCGCGGTGGGGTTTTGGTTACCGTGCGCCGTTAAGCAGTAACTGTTAATAAAGGAGAGTTATATGAAGCGTTTATCGATTAGTTTGGCGGTGGCTGCCCTACTGTCAAGCCCATTAGCAATGGCAAAAACTATTGAAGCTGTTGCCAGTTTTTCTATTTTAGGTGACATCGTTCAGCAGGTGGGCGGTGAGCATGTCAATGTGATTACCTTAGTTGGGCCGAATGGTGATCCCCATGGTTTCGAACCCACGCCGAAAAATAGCAAACAGTTGTCCAAGGCGGATGTGGTGTTTGTCAGTGGATTAGGGCTGGAAGGGTGGTTGGAGCGGCTAATTAGCGCCTCTGGTTATAAAGGGCAGGTGGTCATTGCCTCTACCGGAGTTGATAGCCGTAAAATGGATGACGAGGGTAAGAGGGTGACTGATCCCCATGCATGGAACAGTATGGCGAATGGCATTAAATATGCTAATAACGTAATGAATGCATTGATTGTCGCAGACCCGGAAGATGCAGATTATTTCCGCAAGCGCGGCGGGGAGTATATCCAGCAATTGGAAAAACTGGATGCCGATGCAAAAGCGCAGTTTGCCGCGATCCCCGCAGATCAGCGCAAAGTTCTGACCAGTCATGATGCTTTCGGCTATTTTAGCCAGGAGTATGGGGTTAACTTCTTGTCGCCAGTGGGTTTTTCAACCGAGTCTGAAGCCAGTGCCAGCGGTGTGGCGGCGTTGATTAATCAAATCAAGCAAGAGAAAATAAAAACCTATTTTATTGAGAATCAGACGGACCCGCGTTTGGTCAAACAGATTGCCGCAGCCAGTGGTGCTAAAGCGGGGGGAGAGCTCTACCCTGAAGCATTGTCTCCCGCTGGCGGCCCGGCCGCGACCTATGCTGAAGCTTTCAAACACAATGTTGATACCCTGGTGGGCAGTATGAAATAGGTGTCGTAAAAAGCGCTCAACCTCCGATTGTTAGCGGGGGTTGAGCCAGTAATCCCTTTATGACAGGTTGATCGTCAGCAAAAAAAAAGCCCCGTTGGGCAGCAACAGGGCTTTTACTACAGGTGACGCCGAACTCTCATCCTTAGCGCTTCTTATGGGTTCCACCTTGAACCGCTTTAAAACGCGGATTACTTTTACAAATCACATATACCCGACCACGGCGCCGGACGATTTTGCAATCCGGATGACGATTTTTCGCTGAACGTAATGAACTCAATACTTGCATGATTAACTCTCAGAATTAGCTGGCTTTTTTGGTCAAGAAACGGCCAAAGCGCTGTTGGAAACGGGCGGTGCTCCCCTCTTTGGAGAACTCTTTCTGTTTACCGGTGTAGTACGGATGTGAAGCTGAAGAGATATCCAACGTGACATAAGGGTAGGTCTGACCATCACGTTCAATTGTGCGTGCGGTGGCAATGGTTGAACCTACAGTAAAATAGGTATCTGCACTGGTATCGTGGAAAACCACGGTCCGATAGTTGGGATGAATGGCAGGTTTCATAGAAGCTCCAATTGTTATGTTATACTATAACAATAATTATGCGCTTTTCATTTTCCTGTTTCAAGATCCGAATGAAAAAAACCTGCCAATCGCTATTTTAAGCAATCTCTGTTTTTCCATTTTTAATGTTTTTGCATGGCCAGAATATATTCCATTATTTACTGGCATTGATGAGTTGCTGCCAGAAGGAGTGGCCGTTTTGTGGTGCAGGGGCAGCAAAGAATTCACAAACCGTAGCGCCGACATCAGACATCGTTTCGCGGATACCAAGATGGACGGCTTGCGGCTGCGTATCTGTCATCCCTGCGTGGTAAACCAGCAGGGGCACCTGTTCCCGCGTGTGTTTACTGTGGCCGATCGTCGGATCATTACCGTGGTCAGCCATGATGACCAGGCAATCACCTGTTGCCATGGCCGCCATAATTTTGCCTAACATGTTATCGACCAATTCCAGGCGTTCAGCATAGCGTTCTACATCTTGCCCGTGGCCCGCGAGGTCAGTTTCCTGAATATTGGTGCAGATAAAAGCACTGCCTGCGCGTTGTACTTCTGCCAGTGTGATATCCAAAATGGTTTGAGAATCAACTAATTGCTGATAGTTTCGCCCTGTGGGGTTAGCCACGATATCGGCGACTTTGCCGACTAATACTGTTGGGACATTAACTTGCTCAAGCTGGTGAGGAACCTGCACTGCTGCATCGACACCATAGCCCAGATGAATAACCTGGAAACCACTGTCGTAAACGCCTGATTTTGGGCTATTAATCCCAATGTATTGCTGTTGCTTGACTTCAGCCGCGCTGATGATTTTATGGCTATCCACTAATTGCCCGCCATAAGCAATCACGCGGTTCACGGCGACACAACTGCGAACTATCCGGCCAATTTTCTCAACCAACTCAAAATCGACGGCACTTAAATTAGCACAAATATTAAAGACTTGGCCTAAGTCTGCTTCAAGATTATCACCAATGGCCACCGCGTTATTGACCCAGAGGAGTTGCAGGTGGCCGCTATCCTCAGGCGCACTGCGCTGTTCAACCTGATAGCCCTGTTGGCGCAATGCATCAGCTACACGCGATTTTACGGTGGAAAAAGGCATGGATAATGGCGAGCGGGGCAGGGTGCCCATGATCTCCTGATGGCCCATAAATGTGTCGCCGCCTTCATGCTGTAATAGGGCGACGCCAAAACTGGCCTGCGCGCGCTCTTGCATTATGCTCTCGTTGAAATCCGGCGAGCCGATATGCAGCGCATTAATCAATCCCAACTTCTCCAGATGTGGCAAACGCATATCTGGGTAGGTTTGCAAAATATGGGCGCAGGTATTAGCGGCGATATCCTGTGGGCGAACCTCAGCAACATCAGGCATAGCACCGACGCCAAAGCTATCGATGACCAGTACGATAAACTTACTCATAACCCCTCCTGTCCGGTGGACCTTGGAATGGTACTACCCTGACTATCATAAATTCCGAGCAATCTAGGTTGGCCTGAATGAATCCCGGCGACCAGCGCCACATCACTGCGGGTGACGAAAATTTGAGTACGAAAACACATCACCACCGGACAGCCGACGGCGAAGGGTTCAGTGAGACTGAGGGTGTAGTCGATGCTGTCAGCTGCTGGGTTCAGAACCTTGCTCAAATGCCACTGCTGATCATGCACTAGCGCGTGACTCAAATGGCCGCGCCGATAGTATCCGCCACCGTAGCAATAGCTTCTGCCTTGATGGTTATGGGAGATCTCAGTCAGATAGAGCATGGCGACATGTTCAGGTTGCTCACCCTGTTGATTGGATGGCATAGTGCCGGTCAATGAGTGCCCCGGTTCTGCATGGGTTACGCCATAGCGAGCCAGTAGCGGGATGCTTTCAACACAGGTTGCGGAAGGGCCATTGATCTGCTCCACGTGAATGCCTTCTCGCTCAAGGATGCCCTTTGCTTCAATCAACGTTTTCAGGTTCGGGCTAGGCAGTGTCTCTCCTTTCTCACTATCAAAAAGCATGCAAGGGAAGTGTGTCACGCCCACTAAACGGACACCGCCCAAGGTTTTTATTTCATTGATCACTGCGGGCAGTTCATCCAGTGCGAATCCGGCTTCTTGCCCTGGGTAGATAAGATCATTGGGGTGCCAAACCTTCAGCAGCAATGCCTGTTCTGTGCCCTGACGCACGGCGGCTTTGGCAATTTCGCGGGCCTTGGCGATGCTGTAAACCGTGATGACCTCTGGTCGGTGAGAGACCACCTCTTCCACCATCCCACTGGGGATTTGCACCAGATGACCCACGTGGGCGACCGGTAGATTATGCTGATAGAGCTGGCGCGCTTCTTTGAAATCCACCGCCACAATGCCTTGATAGCCGCACTCTAGCAGCAACTTGCATAGCATCGGGTTGCGACCAAACTGTTTGCTCATGAGATAAAGTGTCATGCCATGGCGAGCGGCAGTTTCCAGTAATAAACCTGCATTTTTTCTGACCTGATCAACATCAATAACGTAGCTGTCAGGTCTTATCGCCCCTTGCTGCCACAGTAAAAGAGCGGCTTCCATCAATGCTGGATTCTGTTTTTGTAACGCTTTTAGTAGCATTTTAGATCCTTAAATCACTACATAATTTTCATTTTTTTGAATATTTAACTTATATAAATGCGATCAATATTCCGTTTGTTGAGCAAGATACAGACCATATAGGTTCGCTAATAAATAGCCTATTTCGTGATCAGGGACCTCGAAAGCAAACAGAGAAAGTAAATCGTTGTTAATTATCCTAATATCGGCAGAAACAGCAGTTGCTTCAACTTCTTTTAATATTTCATCGGCGATAGCCGGGATCACTTCTCCCTGACTCGCCCGCATCAAGGCATTTGCCATGTGAGTGATTAGCATCTCTCCCTGAGGGTGACGTAGAGATAATTTCCAATGTTGCTCCAGACGTTCTAGAACCTTGATCATCCCAATATAAACCGATGAATCAATAACCTGTGCGTCATAAAGAATTTTTAATCTCGTTTCCATTTATCACTATCCGATTTTTTACTTATCTTCATTTTTATGAATATTTATATAATAGTAACTTATTGTTGCGCTGCAAATGCGCAGTGGGCTATTTGGTATATTGATCACAATATAATCATATTGGCCGAATCGATGGCTTTACCTTGGTAATAAAGCGCTGTTTTCTGCTGGCTCTCTAAGAGAGGGGGCGGGCGGGCGACAAAGAAAAAGGCCGCTGAGTACGGCCTTTAAATATCACATCATCTGCTGCTATAAGGTTTACTTCGCCTTATGCTCAACGGCATGTGCGTGCTCTATATCTTCACTTTTCCGGCTAAAGCGGCGGCGCACCACCACGAAGAATACCGGAACGAAGAAGATAGCCAGTACGGTGGCGGTGATCATCCCACCCATAACACCCGTACCTACCGCATTCTGTGCACCAGAACCGGCACCACTACTGATAACCAGTGGCAGAACCCCAAGGATAAAGGCCAGCGAGGTCATCAAAATTGGGCGCAGACGCATACGCACGGCTTCCAACGTTGACTCCACCAAGCCTTTACCCTCTTTGTCCATCAAGTCCTTGGCGAACTCAACAATCAAGATGGCGTTCTTGGCCGATAGCCCAATGGTGGTCAACAAGCCGACCTGGAAGTAAACGTCGTTATTCAGGCCGCGCAGTGAGGCTGCCAGTAACGCACCAACCACACCCAGTGGCACCACCAACATTACTGAGAATGGAATTGACCAGCTTTCATACAACGCCGCCAGACACAAGAAGACCACAATCAGTGAGATGGCGTACAGTGCTGGAGCTTGGTTACCCGACAAACGTTCCTGATAGGACATCCCCGTCCAGTCATAACCAATGCCGCTGGGTAATTTACCCGCCAGTTCCTGCATCAGGTCCATCGCTTCACCGGTACTCTTACCCGGAGCTGCCTGACCCAAAATTTCCATAGAGGGTAAGCCGTTGTAACGTTCAAGCCGTGGTGAGCCATATTCCCATTTCGCGCTAGAGAAGGTGGCAAATGAGACCATTTGACCGGCGCTGTTGCGGACATACCACTTATCAATATCACCCGGTAACATACGGAATGGTGCGTCAGCCTGTACGTAAACTTTCTTCACGCGACCACGGTCGATAAAGTCGTTTACATAGCTGCCGCCCATAGCGGAGCCAAGGGTGGTATTGATATCAGAAATCGCTACGCCAAGGGCCTGTGCTTTTTCCTGATCAACTTCCACTTTGAACTGAGGTGTATCTTCCAGGCCGTTAGGGCGCATACCGACCAGCATATCCGGATGTTGCGCCGCCATGCCGAGCAGTTCGTTACGGGCTTCAGTTAATTTCTGATGCCCCACGTTACCCTGGTCAATCAACTGGAAGTCGAAGCCGGTTGCTGTACCCAGCTCCACAATCGCTGGCAAGTTAAAGGCGAATACCAAACCGTCTTTAATTTGTGAGAAAGCGGCAGATGCACGGGCCACAATTGCTGGCACTTTATTTTGCTCGCCCGGGCGCTCATCCCAGTTTTTCAGACTAACGAATGCCAAACCGGTGTTCTGACCCTGACCACTGAAACCGAAGCCGTTAACGGTAAATACTGAGTTAACGACGTCTTTTTCTTTGTCCAGGTAGTAGTCAGTGACCTGATTTAACACTTTCTGAGTACGTTCTTGCGTCGCACCGGCAGGCATCTGCACCATGGTCAGGAACACGCCCTGATCCTCTTCTGGCAAGAATGATGTAGGTAAGCGCAGGAACAGCACGCCCATCCCAATCACAATCACCAGATAGATCACCAGATAACGGCCAGTGCTGCGTAAGATATTGGCAACGCTGTCGGTATAGTGGTGGGTGCTTTTCTCGAACATGCGGTTAAACCAACCGAAGAAACCGGTTTTTGGCCCATGCTCGCCTTTGGCGATAGGTTTTAGCATCGTTGCGCACAATGCTGGCGTCAGAATCAATGCCACCAACACCGAGAGCACCATTGCTGAAACGATAGTGATGGAGAACTGACGATAGATTGCACCCGTTGCCCCGCCGAAGAAGGCCATCGGGATAAATACCGCCGACAGAACCATCGCGATCCCCACCAATGCACCCTGGATTTGCTCCATGGATTTTTTGGTGGCCTCTTTCGGCGGTAGCCCCTCCTCTTGCATCACTCGTTCGACGTTCTCGACGACCACGATGGCGTCATCCACCAATAGCCCTATCGCCAACACCATCCCGAACATCGTTAGGGTGTTTATCGAATAGCCAAAGGCGGAGAGAATGGCAAATGTACCCAGCAATACCACCGGTACTGCAATCGTTGGGATCAACGTTGCACGGAAGTTTTGCAGGAACAGATACATAACCAGGAACACCAGAATAATGGCTTCTACCAGTGTTTTAACCACTTCGTTAATAGAGATTTTAACAAACGGGGTGGTGTCATACGGATAAACGACTTTCAATCCGGCCGGGAAGAACGGCTGCAATTTTGCCAGCTCAGCTTTTACCGCAGCAGAAGTATCTAGGGCGTTAGCCCCTGTCGCCAGCTTGATACCGATACCCGCCGCTGGTTTGCCGTTATAACGGGCAATGATGTTATAGCTTTCAGCGCCGAGTTGGACGATAGCCACATCTTTTAAGCGCACCTGCGAACCATCGGTATTCACTTTCAGCAAGATCTGGCTGAACTCTTCAGCATTGGTCAAACGAGTCTGCGCAATGATTGATGAGTTCAGTTCTTGACCAGGTACGGGAGGAGTCCCACCCAACTGGCCGGCTGCAACCTGATTGTTTTGTACTTTGATCGCGTTGATAACATCAACCGGTGTCAGGTTATAGTTATTCAGTTTGTGCGGGTCCATCCAGATACGCATCGCGTATTGGGAACCAAATAGCTGAACATCACCCACACCGGCGGTACGGCTGATTGGATCTTTAACGTTAGAACCCACATAGTCAGCAATATCTTCCTGTTGCATGGTGCCGTCTTCAGAAATAAAGCCGGCAACCATCAGGAAGCTACTACTGGACTTTTCAACGCTCACACCTTGCTGCTGCACTTCTTGCGGCAGTAATGGCATGGCTAATTGCAGTTTGTTCTGGACCTGAACCTGAGCGATATCCGGGTCAGTGCCTGAGTTAAAGGTCAACGTCAACTGAACGTTACCGGAGGAGTCACTGCTGGAAGACATATATAGCAGGTTGTCGATACCGTTCATGTTCTGTTCGATAACCTGCGTCACTGTATTCTGAACAGTAGTCGCATCGGCGCCAGGATAGTTGGCGGAGATTGTAATTGCCGGAGGCGCAATGGTCGGATATTGCGCAACAGGTAATTTCATTATCGCAAGTGCACCGGCCAACATCAGAATGATGGCGATAACCCAGGCGAAAATAGGGCGATCTATAAAGAACTTAGCCATGAATTACCGGCTCCTTTTAAGACTTCTTCGCTGTATCAGCTGGGGCTGCTTTTGGTGCTGGAGTGGTGACTTCCTGCACTTTTACCTGTACGCCCGGTCTGATTTTCTGCAAGCCGGAAACAATAAGACGATCACCTGCTTTCAACCCTTCAGTAACCAACCACTTATCACCAATGGCCTGGTTAGCAACCAGTGTACGCAATTCAACTTTGTCATCAGCACCGACGACCATCGCTGTTGCTTCGCCACGCGGATTACGTGTCACACCCTGTTGAGGCACTAACAGTGCATCAGGTCTAACACCTTCATCCAAACGGGCGCGGACAAACATCCCCGGCAGCAAGGCTTCATTCGGGTTCGGGAAGATGGCACGAATTGTAATCGAACCTGTGGTCTCATCCACGGTGACACCGGAGAACTCCAGCGTACCGGTTTCAGCGTACTCACTACCGTTTTCCAGTAACAAACGAACCTTGGCTTTACCATCTTCCTGCTTGAGCGTGCCATCAGCCAGCTCTTTTTTCAGACGCAAAAACTCATCGCTTGATTGGGTTACATCGACATACATAGGATCAAGCTGCTGAACCGTGGTCAGTGCTGTTGCCTGACCACTAGTCACTAGCGCACCTTCAGTCACTGAAGATTTACCGGTACGACCACTGATTGGCGAGGTCACTTGAGTATATGCCAGATTAATACGCGCAGTTTCTACCGCGGCTTTTGCGGCAAGAACCGTCGCATTAGCTTGCATAGCGCTAGATACCGCCTGGTCATACTCTTGCTTACTGATGTAGTTAGTACCCAGTAATGGTTTGTAACGATTCACCGTCAGGCGTGCAATTTCAGCGGCAGCTTGTGCTTTGGCTAAATCACCTTTTGCGCTGTCATACGCGGCCTGATAAGTGGCTGGGTCAATTTGATAAAGTGATGTTCCGGCGGTGACGTCACTGCCTTCAACATAGTTACGTTTTAGAATAATCCCGCTAACTTGCGGGCGAACTTCTGCAACACGGAATGCGGACGTGCGGCCCGGTAGTTCGGTTGTGATATTCAGTGGTGCCGCTTTCAATGTCACAATGCCGACTTCAGGTGCCTGCTGAGCATGGGCTTGCGCCGCATCTTTATCATTACATCCTATAAGTACTAAGCTGCCTGAAAGAACCAGAATTGCAGCCAGAGGCATTACCCCTCTGTTTTTGCTCATAGATAAACCTCAAGTGTCCGATTTTTAATTTAATTCAATGGATCACAAGCTTTAAAACCCATTGCTGCGTAAATTATATGTGCGTGCTATGGTACATACATTCGTGAATGTATGTAAATCGCACCCCCTCGAAAAAACAACGCTATGGCACGAAAAACCAAACAGCAAGCCGAAGAGACCCGGCAACAAATTCTAGATGCCGCAGTGCGGGAGTTTTCTGCGCATGGCGTTTCCGGCACCTCGCTTACAGATATTGCTGCCGCCGCAGGTGTCACCCGTGGCGCAATTTACTGGCACTTCAAGAATAAGGTAGACCTGTTTAACGAAATTTGGGAGTTATCAGAGTCTAAAATTGATCAGCTCGAATCAGAGTATCAGATAAAATATCCTGATAATCCACTCCGAATCTTACGAGAAATACTTATCTATGTTCTTGTTTCCACTCGTGAGGATTGTCGACGCCGCGCATTGATGGAAATTGTCTTCCATAAATGTGAGTTTGTCGGTGAGATGTCCTCACTCCATGATGCACGTAAAGTTCTTGATTTAGCTAGTTATGAGCGAATTGAGGCCGTTTTGCAAGGTTGTATTGATGCGCATCAATTGCCCGCCAATCTAGATACTTGTCGCGCTGCGATTATCATGAGAGCTTATATTACAGGTTTGATGGAAAACTGGCTCTTTATGCCAGAAAGTTTTGATATAAAACAAGAGGCGCCGATATTAATCGATGCCTATTTAGATATGCTAGCCCACAGCCTTTCATTGCGTAAAGAGACTAATAGCAAGGTATAGGATTATCTGGAGCGGCTTATATGAGGAGTGCGTTATGAGTTCACTGGTTGTGATTGCCAATGGTGCCGCTTATGGCCATGAGTCATTATTTAATGCACTGCGCTTATCCATCACGTTGAAAGAGCAACAAACCGATCTCGATTTACGCCTATTCTTGATGTCGGATGCAGTTATTGTCGGTATTCACGGGCAACAGCCTCGTGAAGGTTATAATTTGCAGCAGATGCTGGAAATTCTCACGGCACAAAATGTCCCGGTTAAATTATGCAAAACCTGCGCAGATGCCCGTGGTGTCAGTGGATTAACACTGGTCGATGGTGTGGAAATTGGTACCTTGATAGAGCTGGCGCAGTGGACTTTGGCTGCCGAGAAAGTGCTGACATTCTAAATGACAGGAGGATTACGTCCTGCTCATCAATGTACATTGCTGGCGGTTACATCCTAATCAATAACAAATGCGTAACTGCCCGCATAATTGCAGCTATTCACGGGCTGAAAGACTTTTCTTATTATGACCCGAGACTGAACGTGATAGGATTTCAGCCTCTCTGTTGAATGAAGTTCAAATATGAACAGCAGATTTCGCAAGCAATATTCCATACCACTCTCGTTACCCATGATGGCATCAGCTGTATTTCTCTTGCGCCTCCAGACAATGATTATTCTGCTTATAATTTCATTGCTGTTATCGCCACTCACTCTGGCATCAAGTATCAACATTGATGTACCAACCCGCAGTGAGGTGATGAGCCAGCTAGATGCCTTATCAAAACAAAAAATATTGTCACCTGCGGAAAAACTCGCACAGCAAGACCTGACTAAAACATTGGAATACCTTGATACGATTGAGCGTACCAAGCAGGAAGCTAATCAGCTTAAGCAGCAATTGGCGCAGGCGCCGACGAAGCTACGCCAGGCAACTGAAGCACTGGATTCGCTGAAAGATAGCTCAGCAGATACCTTGACCCGTGAGTCACTGGCTAACTACTCATTGCGCCAGTTAGAGTCGCGCCTGAATGAAACCTTGGATGATCTGCAAACCGCGCAGGAAGACCTCTCGGCCTATAACAGCCAACTTATCTCTCTGCAAACACAGCCGGAACGGGTGCAGAGTGCGATGTATAACGCGTCGATGCGTTTAATGCAAATTCGCAATCAACTCAATGGATTATCGCCAAATCAAGACATTCTGCGCCCAAGCCAACAGCAAGAGTTATTGACCGAGCAGGTGATGCTAAATGCACAACTGGATTTGCAGCGTAAAAGTCTGGAAGCCAATACCACTTTGCAAGATTTGCTGCAAAAACAGCGGGATTATACCACTGCGCACATTAACCAACTGGAGCGTTATGTCCAGATATTGCAAGAGGTGGTCAGCGGTAAGCGGTTAATTCTCTCAGAGAAAACAGCCAAAGAGGCGCAAGCACCCAATGATGCAGCGGACATCCAAAATGACCCGTTAGTCAGCCGTGAACTGGCGATTAATAAAGAGCTGAGTCAGCGGCTGATTAATGCTACGAAAGAGGGCAACACGCTGGTACAACAGAATATCAGGGTTAAAAATTGGCTAGACCGCGCCCTGCAATCTGAGCGTAATTTAAAAGAGCAAATCACCGTATTACGTGGCAGCCTGCTGCTTTCGCGTATTCTCTACCAGCAGCAACTCAATTTACCGGCGTCCGGCTTAATTACCAATATGACGTCACGTATTGCTGACTTGCGGCTCGAGCAATTTGAAATTAATCAGCAGCGTGACCAGCTATTCCAGGGGGATGACTATATCCAAACCCTGATGAGCGATAGCAAAGAGAAGATTAGCCCTGATGTGGAAGATGCTCTCGGGCAAATTGTTGATATTCGCCGTGAACTGTTAGACCAATTGAATAAGCAGTTGGGTAACCAACTGACACTGGCCATTAATCTGCAAATCAACCAACAGCAGCTACTCAGCGTCAATGAGTCATTACAACATACCCTGACACAGCAGATTTTTTGGGTTAGTAGCAACAAACCGATGGATTGGTCTTGGCTGAAAGCCTTACCGGGAGCGCTTAAAGCTGAACTGAGCAATTTCCACTTTACCCTGTCTCTGGGGGATGTGGTGGCTGGTCTGATCAAATCACTGGTATTTCTGATACCTATTCTGATTGTGGCGGGGGTGATCCGATCACGCTATAAAATCATTAATAAACATCTGGATAGGCTTGCCGCCGATGTCGGGCAATTAAAGCACGATAGCCAAATGCACACACCCAATGCCATCATGCTTACCTTGCTGAAAGTGTTACCGGGTAGCTTAATTATCTTAGGTATCGGCTACTGGTGCCTGCGTTCAGAGTTTAATCTCAGTGAGTTATTTTGGAGCTTCTTCCAACATCTGGCACTGTTCTGGCTGATATTCGACCTGACTTATCGCATGTTATCTCCGGGGGGGATCACTGAGCGGCACTTTATGATCTCGGCCGATAGATGTGCACATTATCGCCGGCAAATGGTGCGCTTGGGGGCGGCTTTATTACCGGTCATCTTCTGGTCTGCATTGGGGCAGAAAAGCCCACTTCGGCTGGTCGATGATGTCATTGGGCAGGTTGTTATAGTGATAGCGTTGGCCCTGCTGGCGCTATTTGTCTTTCCATTCTGCCGGGATAGCTGGCGGGAGAAAGACTCCCATGCGGTACGATTAGTGATTGTTACCGCAGTGGCTGTAACCCCTATCATATTGATTGGATTAATGGTTGCTGGCTATTTCTATACGACGCTACAACTGGCGGGGCGCTGGATTGACAGCCTGTACTTACTATTCCTGTGGAACATTGTTTATCTGACGGCGATTCGTGGCTTAGGGGTCGCGGCGCGGCGTCTGGCTTATCGTCGGGCGATTGCACGGCGGCAAAGTTTGGTGAAAGAGGGGGCTGAAGGCGGGGAGCCAGTCGAGGAGCCACCGCTGGCACTGGATCAAATTAACCAACAGTCATTGCGTTTGACCACCATGGCACTGTTCCTGATTTTCGCCACCTGCTTCTACTGGATCTGGGCTGACCTGATCACGGTTATCTCCTATCTGGACAGTATCTCTTTGTGGCATTACAGCACAACAGTCGCGGGTGCGAGCGTGACGCAGGCGGTGACATTGGGGAATATGCTGGTGGCCTTAATGGCACTGGTCGTCTCCTATATTCTGACGCGCAACCTCCCCGGTTTGCTTGAAGTGGTGGTGCTGTCGCGGCTACAACTACGCCAAGGCACCTCTTACGCCATCACCACCATCCTGACCTACCTGATTACCGCCATTGGTGGGATAACCGCCCTAAGTTCACTTGGGGTTTCGTGGGATAAATTGCAATGGCTGGTGGCGGCGCTCTCGGTTGGTCTGGGGTTTGGTTTGCAGGAGATCTTTGCCAACTTCGTCTCCGGCTTGATTATTCTGTTCGAACGCCCCGTACGTATCGGCGATACCATCACTATTGGCACCTTCTCGGGTAATGTCAGCAAAATACGGATTCGTGCAACAACAATTACCGATTTTGACCGCAAGGAAGTGATTATTCCGAACAAGGCGTTCGTCACTGAGCGGCTGATCAACTGGTCACTGTCAGATACGATCACCCGCATTATTATTAAAGTTGGCGTCGCGTACGGCTCTGATTTAGCAAAAGTGAAAGAGGTGCTGTTACAAGCTGCTCATGAGAACCCACGGGTAATGAGTGATCCTGAACCACAGGTATTCTTCCTGGATTTTGGTGCCAGTACCCTTGATCACGAGTTGCGTTTGTATGTCCGTGAACTGCGGGACCGTAGCTATACAGTGGATGAATTGAATAGGGCGATTGATAAATTATGTCGCGAGAATGACATTAATATCGCCTTTAACCAGTTGGAAGTGTACTTGCATAAACCGGATGGTACTCAACTTCAGGAGGTGAACCGCCCGCTTGAAACCAAAGGCTTACCTGCTGCGCAATCTGATCTGGGAGATACGAAGCCTGACTTACCCGATATCAATAAGCCGCTCGCTTGAGGCCATTTAGCAAATTGGGGATAGGTAATAACTCAGGATTATCTATAGGGTAAATTATTTATACCCTATAGATTTCAATCTGAGGTTTGGCGGCGGAGCTTACGCTGGTAATCCAGCTGTACTATCTCTAGCGCCTTCAGTGCTGTTTCTGGCGCGATTTCATTGCACTCTAGCAGATAGATAAGATCTACTGCCAGTTGCAGTTCTGGTGAGGCTTTTTCAACTGACATAATGTGACCAACACTTGGTTTTCAGTTTAATGAGGAAAGCCGAGTAATAGGTTGCTTCACTGCAAACTTCCACCTGACTTGATTCAATCCATTCGCCAAAAGGTTCCAAGATGCAGAAAGGCGGCAACTGGGGGATCCCAATGAGCTTACATCAGTAAGTTGTTCGGGGGATTGAGCAGAGCCAACACACCTGCACCTGGAGCGGCGGTGGTATAAAAACATTATAGAAAACTATTGGCTGTCGGAACCCTGACGATTCAAAAAATGTGACAAATATTCAAAAACCGTTCTCTTTTTTCTCAATACTGCGCTCTATTTTGATCAGCGCTTGTCGGCAACGCATTAAACGACCCTCCAGTGCTGCCAGCTCCTTTTGTATCTTTTGCTGCTCAGAGAGCAGACTTTGTCGGCCCAGTTGACTCTCTCTATCCTGAATCATGGCCAGTATACGCCGCTCATAATCTTGATGCTCAGCCAACTTATGATAAGGGTCCAATTTACTATCCCGCGGTTCAGGATTAGATCTCCTTAGTTTTTGAGTGGCCAACTCTCTTTGTAGCGCTGAGATCTGTGCGACCAATTTCTCAGCCAGAAAGGCGACTTGCTGGGGACGATTCTCGGCAACCACTTGTTTCAACTGCGCCATGTTTTTGCGCACTTCCTGTAGATAGTCGCGAAAACGGTTACCATGATTAGCAAATAGATTCAGATCAAAGCGGGCCTGTTGGGAGGGAGTATTAGCTTGAGGGCCAACCTGAGTCGACAATGCTTCAATTTGGCTTTCAAGCACCTGCAATAATTTTTCTGTACTCATGGCGCAGCTCCTGGACATTTTCCCGCCAGCTTGCCTTCGAATGGTTGTAGTTACAAGCAAGAGGGCGGTTAAATAAGTGGGGTATACAGATACTGGGCTAATAATGGTAAGAATATCTGTTGATGATAGCTAGTGCATGGGTTAATGATAAGCCATTTGATGAGCACTATAGTGTAAGTAAAGGGAGTGTATGTCTCGTTGGCTATTAATAATATTAGGGTGGCTGGCGGTGGTATTGGCAACCCTGGGTGTGGTGCTTCCTCTGCTACCCACTACACCATTTCTGCTACTGGCTGCGTGGTGTTTTGCGCGATCCTCCCCCCGTTTTCATCACTGGTTACTCTATCGCTCATGGTTTGGTAGTTACATCCGTACCTGGCAGCAGCATGGTGCATTGCCGCAAGGTGTTAAGTGGAAAGCTATTTTGGTCACCGTGCTCACTTTTGCCCTCTCACTTTGGTGGGTGAAAATTTGGTGGGTTAGGGGCTTATTGCTCATCATATTAACGGTATTGCTGACCTTTATGTTACGAATGCCAGTTATTGACCTATCGCAACAAAATAAGCGCTGAGTAGTTCACACTAGTTGCAATTTAGTATCAGTTTGCATAGATTTGAGCGTTTTCGTGCGCGGGGGGAGTCCTCGTTACGTCCTTAGGGTTAAGGATGCGGTAACTTGCACTATCGGGGCATCATCGCTAGATAGAATAAGTTACTCCGCTGATGCGACATTCGCATTGGTTGGCCGCGCTTTAGTATGTACAGCAGTTTTATCAGGCACAAATTATGACCGCTACTGCACCGAATACAGCACAACAGCTTAAATATATTAAAGACAGTATTAAAACCATCCCCGATTATCCAAAAGCGGGAATACTGTTCCGTGATGTGACCAGCTTGCTGGAAGATCCATTAGCCTATGCCTCTAGCATTGAAATGCTGGTTGAGCGCTATCTGGATAAAGGCGTGACCAAAGTAGTGGGTACCGAGGCCCGCGGCTTTTTGTTTGGTGCGCCAGTGGCTTTGGCTCTGGGTGTTGGCTTCGTCCCTGTGCGCAAGCCGGGCAAGTTACCACGTGAAACCATCAGCGAAAGTTATGAGTTGGAATATGGCACCGACAAACTCGAGATCCACACCGACAGTATTCAGCCAGACGATAAGGTCTTGGTGATTGATGATTTGCTGGCTACCGGCGGGACGATTGAAGCGACGGTTAAATTGATTCGTCGTCTGGGTGGTGAAGTGACTGACGCGGCGTTTGTCATTGATTTGCCTGAACTGGGTGGCGAAGCTCGTCTCACTCAGCAAGGGATTACATGCTACAGTCTGGTCTCCTTCAGTGGCCATTGATTGTACTGAAAATATCAGCCTCGCCGTGAGTGGCGAGGCTGTGTTAGCATGGCCCTCTAGATTATCCAACTTCTCCGGTATTAATGAGCTATCAGGCCCTTGCCCGTAAGTGGCGCCCCCAAACCTTTGCAGACGTCGTTGGTCAGCAGCATGTTCTGACGGCGCTAGCCAATAGCCTTTCGTTAGGGCGCATTCATCACGCCTATCTGTTCTCCGGCACCCGTGGTGTTGGCAAGACCTCTATCGCTCGGCTATTAGCCAAGGGCCTTAATTGCGAAACGGGTATTACCGCCACGCCGTGCGGCACTTGCGCTAACTGCCTCGAGATCGAACAGGGCCGTTTTGTTGATCTGATTGAGATAGATGCCGCCTCGCGGACGAAAGTAGAAGATACCCGAGAGCTGCTGGATAATGTGCAATATGCCCCAGCCCGTGGCCGCTTCAAGGTCTACTTGATCGATGAAGTGCACATGTTGTCGCGCCACAGTTTTAATGCGCTGCTAAAAACCCTTGAGGAGCCGCCAGCACATGTGAAATTCCTGCTAGCGACCACGGATCCGCAGAAGTTGCCGGTGACTATCCTCTCCCGCTGTCTGCAATTCCACCTCAAAGTGATCGATGTTGAAGTTATCCGTGCACTGCTCGAAAAGATCTTGCAGGTCGAGCAAATCAGCAGTGATGCACGCGCACTACAATTACTGGCGCGGGCTGCCGATGGCAGTATGCGTGATGCCCTTAGTCTGACGGATCAAGCCATTGCGATGGGTGATGGGAGCATTACGACAGCTACTGTCAGTCAAATGCTTGGCACGCTGGATGATGAGCAACCACTGGCGATAATTGAAGCTTTGGTCAGTGCCGATGGTGCGCGGGTGATGGCGCAGGTAGAGCAAGGAGCATCACGTGGTGTCGATTGGGAAAACTTACTGGTTGAAACCTTAAGTTTACTGCACCGCATTGCGATGGTGCAGTTGCTACCCTCTATGCTGGATAATCATTACGCGACGATCGAACCACGTTTACGCGAACTGGCCCGTACATTACCGCCTGCGGATATTCAGCTCTATTATCAAACCCTGCTGGTGGGCCGCAAAGAGCTGGCCTACGCACCGGATCGCCGCATGGGGGTTGAAATGACCCTATTGCGGGCGCTGGCTTTTCACCCTAAAGCAGTCATCGCTGAACCCCAGATCATGCCCGCCACGACGCCGATGGCCGCCATGGATAACAGTACGCCAGCCCTTCAGCGCGATCAACATAGGCAAACTGTTCAAGCTGAACCGCAGCAAGATGCCCCGCCACTCGGGGCTGCCGCGCCAGTGAGTGCTCAGTTACCCGACTCTACCGCGCAACTTCTTCAAGCGCGAACGCAGTTACTGCGACAGTCGGGGACGACCACCGCAAAAAAGAGTGAACCGGCAGCGCCAGGAAAAGCGCGGCCGGCAAACTCAGCACTTGAGCGCTTAGCTTCAGTGACTGAGCGCAGCCAGCAGCGCCTGGCCGCCAAATCAACGGAAGAGAAGAGACCGGCGAAGAAAGAAGCTTACCGCTGGACTGCACAGAATCAGCCTGAAGTCTCAGTTGAGCCTATAGCCACACCGAAAGCGATGCGTTCGGCGCTGGAACATGAAAAAACGCCAGAGCTTTCGGCGAAATTAGCCGAAGAGGCGATGGCGCGAGACCTCTGGGCGGCTGAGATAGATAAGCTACAAATTCCTAAATTGGTGCAGCAGCTTGCGCTGAATGCATTTAAAGAAGAAATAGAACCAGGTAATATTTGCCTTCACCTGCGTTCTGCTCAGCGCCACTTAAATTCGCCATCGGCGCAAAAGGCGTTGGCGGAGGCACTGAGTGAATTACAAGGTAACGCTGTTACACTTAGCGTTGTCGAAGATGATAATCCAGCGGAGCTTACCCCGTTGGAGTGGCGGCAGGCCATTTATGAAGAGAAACTGGCGCAAGCGCGTCAGTCAATTATTGCGGATAATAATATTCAGACACTGCGTCGTTTCTTCGACGCCGAACTGGATGAAGAGAGTATCCGGCCAGTTTAACCGCTGCGATAAGTGCATGGTGCACTGACGCGGCCCCTTGCGATGAGAGATGACTATGTTTGGTAAAGGCGGTATTGGCAATTTAATGAAACAAGCCCAGCAGATGCAGGAAAAAATGCAGCAGATGCAGGAAGAAGTCGCCAAATTAGAAGTTACCGGTGAATCTGGCGCGGGCTTGGTAAAAGTGACCATTAATGGGGCGCATAACTGCCGCCGGGTTGAAATCGACCCAAGCCTGTTGGTTGAAGATGATAAAGAGATGCTGGAAGACTTGATTGCTGCCGCATTGAACGATGCTGCTCGCCGTATCGATGAAACGCAAAAAGAGAAAATGGCCTCTGTATCCAGTGGTATGCAGCTGCCACCAGGCTTTAAGATGCCGTTCTGATGCAAACCAGTCCACTCCTTGAATCATTAATGGAGGCGTTGCGCTGCTTGCCGGGTGTTGGCCCGAAATCAGCGCAACGGATGGCATTCCAACTGCTACAACGTGATCGTAGCGGTGGGATGCGCCTGGCACAATCATTGACCCGAGCGATGTCCGAAATCGGCCACTGTGCTGATTGCCGTACATTTACCGAGCAAGAGCGTTGCACCATTTGCGCCAATCCCCGCCGTCAGCAAAATGGCCAAATCTGTGTGGTCGAAAGCCCTGCGGATATCCATGCAATTGAGCAAACCGGCCAGTTTGGCGGGCGCTATTTTGTACTGATGGGGCATTTATCCCCGATGGATGGTATTGGCCCTGGTGATATTGGTTTAGATTTGCTCGAAAAACGGCTTGAATCTGAAACCATTACTGAGGTTATTCTGGCAACCAACCCGACAGTTGAGGGGGATGCCACTGCCAACTATATTGGTCAGATGTGTGGTCAATATGGGGTATTAGCCAGCCGTATTGCACATGGCGTACCTGTGGGGGGGGAGCTGGAAATGGTTGATGGTACGACCCTATCTCATTCGTTAGCCGGGCGTCATCCCATTAAGTATTAAACCCATATCATCATGTGGGCGATGGGTTTGCTATTGATTAACATCTGAATAATTTTATTCGTGATCATTAACTTATCGCCCCTCATCCTCTGTTTTTTCTGCGTTGAGACTTGAATCCTTCTCCTGTCGGCCCCATCTAATTCTCATTGTTCAATTTTGTACCTATCGGTAATTTGGATTGAGGTAATTAATGAGTATGAAAGGTCAAGAAACCCGTGGATTCCAGTCTGAAGTAAAGCAACTTCTTCATTTGATGATTCACTCGCTCTATTCTAATAAAGAAATTTTCTTGCGCGAGCTGATCTCCAATGCCTCTGATGCGGCAGATAAATTGCGTTTTCGCGCGCTGTCTAATCCTGAATTGTTTGAAGGCGACGGCGAGCTGCGTGTACGTCTATCTTTTGATAAAGAAAAACGTACTTTGACCCTAAGTGATAACGGCATCGGTATGGGCCGTGAAGAAGTGATCGATAATCTTGGTACTATCGCGAAGTCAGGGACCAAAGCATTTCTTGAATCTATTGGTTCAGATCAAGCCAAAGATAGCCAACTGATTGGTCAGTTTGGTGTCGGCTTCTATTCCGCCTTCATCGTGGCCGATAAAGTCACGGTACGCACCCGTGCTGCCGGTGCCCCAGCGGATGCTGGCGTGTTCTGGGAATCAGCAGGCGAGGGTGATTACACCATTGCTGATATCACCAAAGAAGATCGTGGTACTGAAATTACCCTGCACCTGCGCGAAGGTGAAGACGAATATCTTGATGATTGGCGTCTGCGCTCGGTTATCAGTAAATACTCAGATCACATTGCGTTGCCGGTTGAAGTGCAAAGTAAAAATGAAGAAGACGGCACCATTACCTGGGAGAAAATCAATAAAGCTCAGGCATTGTGGACCTGCAATAAAGCAGATATCACCGACGACGAATACAAAGCATTTTACAAACATATCGCCCATGATTTTACCGATCCATTAATCTGGAGCCACAACCGCGTTGAAGGTAAGCAGGAGTACACTAGCCTGCTGTATATCCCGGCGCAGGCACCTTGGGATATGTGGAATCGTGACCACAAGCATGGCTTGAAACTTTACGTTCAGCGCGTATTTATCATGGATGACGCAGAACAGTTCATGCCGAACTACCTGCGATTTGTTCGCGGCTTAATAGACTCTAATGACCTGCCGCTCAACGTCTCTCGCGAGATTCTGCAAGACAGCCGTGTGACTCAAAATCTGCGCAGTGCGTTGACCAAACGTGTGCTGCAAATGCTGGAAAAACTGGCCAAAGACGATGCTGAGAAATATCAGCAGTTCTGGCAGCAGTTTGGCATGGCGCTGAAAGAGGGGCCGGCTGAAGACGGCAGCAATAAAGAGACCATCGCTAAATTACTGCGCTTTGCTTCAACACACAGTGACAGCTCAGCACAGACCGTCTCATTGGAGGAGTATGTCAGCCGCATGACCGAAGGGCAGGAGAAGATCTATTACATCACTGCTGACAGCTACGCGGCGGCGAAGAATAGCCCACATTTGGAACTGTTCCGCAAAAAAGGCATTGAAGTTTTACTGTTATCCGATCGTATTGATGAGTGGATGATGAGCTACCTGACTGAGTTTGAAGGTAAAATCTTCCAGTCGGTCAGTAAAGCGGATGATTCGCTAGATAAACTGGCAGATGAAGAGCGCCCAGAGCAGCAAGAAGCTGACAAAGCACTGGCACCATTTATCGAACGCGTTAAAACCCTGCTAGGTGAGCGAGTGAAAGATGTCCGCCTGACACATCGTCTGACGGATACACCGGCGATTGTCACGACAGATGCCGATGAGATGAGCACGCAGATGGCGAAGTTATTTGCAGCTGCGGGCCAGCAGGCACCTGAAGTGAAGTACATCTTCGAACTGAACCCAGAGCATGGTTTGGTAAAACGAGCTGCTGATGTGACGGACGACGCCCAATTTGCTGAATGGGTAGAGTTATTACTGGATCAAGCGCTATTAGCTGAGCGGGGAACACTAGATGACCCTAACCAGTTTATTCGCAGAATGAATCAGTTATTAACGGCTTAATTAAGTAATAGAACGCCTCTGGTATACAATGTATCAGAGGCGTTTTTTTTATTTAATTTCAGCAAGTTAAACTTAAGTTTTGCTGTAGCCCCGCGAATCCAATCTCGCTAACCAACCTCGCACGCCTTGAGCCAACCCCCCTGAAAATGGTATGGTTGTTCGTTTTCCGCATTTTCGCTTTATTTAAGTAAAAACACATAGAAAAACTACATAGCAAGGGGATTTACGCAATGCGTATCATTCTGCTGGGCGCTCCGGGCGCTGGTAAGGGTACTCAGGCTCAATTCATCATGGAGAAATACGGTATTCCGCAAATCTCTACAGGTGACATGTTGCGCGCCGCTGTAAAAGCAGGTTCTGAGTTAGGTCTGAAAGCGAAAGAAATTATGGATGCCGGCAAGCTGGTCACCGATGAGCTGGTTATCGCATTGGTAAAAGAGCGCATCACACAGGACGATTGTCGTGACGGTTTCCTGTTAGACGGGTTCCCGCGTACCATTCCTCAAGCTGATGCTATGAAAGAAGCGGGCATCAAGGTTGATTATGTACTGGAATTTGATGTTCCAGATGAGCTGATTGTCGAACGCATCGTTGGCCGTCGGGTACATGCTGCTTCAGGTCGTGTTTACCACGTTAAATTCAACCCACCTAAAGTTGAAGACAAAGATGATGTGACTGGTGATGAACTGACCATTCGGAAAGATGATCAGGAAGCCACCGTACGTAAACGTCTGATTGAGTATCATCAACAAACTGCACCATTGGTCTCTTACTACCGCAAAGAGGCTGATGCGGGTAATACGCATTACTATAAACTGGACGGAACCCGTAAAGTAACAGAAGTCAGTGCTGAACTGGCGACTATTCTCGGTTAGTTCTGAATGGTAAGATAGCGAAGGCGACCTGAGGTCGCCTTTCGTATTTTACGGATTTCGTTGGAAGCTTAATAATTAGCTCGAATAATACACGTAAAAGCCAAACAAAGGACTTGTGGATGATGCAAAGTAAGCTCGGTGTACTGATGGTTAATCTGGGGACTCCAGATGCGCCTACGTCGCAAGCGGTCAAACGCTATCTGGCTGAGTTCCTGAGTGACCGCAGGGTGGTTGATACATCACCACTGCTTTGGTGGCCTTTATTACGCGGTGTTATTTTGCCGATTCGTTCGCCTCGAGTGGCTAAACTCTATCAATCAGTGTGGATGGAAGATGGCTCGCCTTTGTTGGTCTACAGCCGGCGGCAACAGCAAGCGCTGGCGGCGCGTATGCCAGATATTCCCGTCGAGTTAGGGATGAGCTACGGCTCACCAAATCTGCCAGATGCTATTGATAAACTATTAGCACAAGGGGTAACAAAGTTGGTGGTATTGCCGCTTTATCCGCAATACTCCTGCTCAACCAGTGCTGCGGTTTGGGATGCTGTTGCCCGGATTTTAAAAGGGTATCGCCGCTTACCATCAATCTCTTTTATCCGTGATTATGCTGAGCATCCTGCTTATATCTCTGCGCTAAAACAGAGCGTCGAGCATGCTTTTGCCCAACATGGTAAACCTGACCGATTAGTGCTTTCTTTTCATGGTATTCCTAAGCGCTATAACCAATTAGGTGATGATTATCCGATCCGCTGTGAAGATACCAGCCGCGCGTTACGGGCAGAACTAACACTACCGCCAGAACAGGTCATGATGACATATCAATCCCGATTTGGCCGTGAACCTTGGCTCACTCCTTATACTGACGAGACATTAAAAAGCCTACCTGCTCAGGGGGTTGAACATATTCAAGTCATTTGCCCTGGCTTCTCTGCTGATTGTCTGGAAACCTTAGAGGAGATTAAAGAGCAAAACCGAGAAATTTTCTTACATGCGGGTGGCAAGAAGTTCGAATATATCCCAGCGCTAAATGACGATGTAGGGCATATAGACCTGTTAGAACAGTTAGTTAGAGAGTGTTTGTAGTGTCATTGGGCAATAGCCACAGAATGGCTCTATTCATATTAGGTAAATAATTATGGCTAAATTAGCATTGTTCTCATTGAATAATATGAGGTGAATGCTTTTTATTCTTCCAAACAGATAATACTGAAACGACATTTCTATGTTTTTATAATGGTAATTATCTATGCATTGTGAAACATCTAAAAATGATATGCTTAACGTTTCTCTTGTAATGATGAGTTATATGTAAGAAAATTAGCCCATATATAATAGTCATAAGTTATATTTTCAGCTTAGCTGAAAGTGTGGTAGTGCATTTACCCCCCTTTTGGTCAAGCCAGTAGGTCACATCAATGCAGGTTATGTGCAGTGTTACAAGTCTGTGTTATACATCAGTGCATTGGCTACTGTAAGCCAAGGGCGGTAGCATGGTTTTTAGCGTGAATAATCATCATAACCTATTGATATTTAACAATTGCTAATTTGCAGTCCTTTAGTTCGAATTGATTCGCTTATAACATATTATTACTTTTCCATGAAATCTAATTTAGCTAGGCTTAAAATATGTCTTTCAATATAAAACTACAGCCATCAGGGATCATTTTTGATGCTGACGAAGCTACAACGATCTTAGATTCAGCTTTAGGGAATAATGTTAATATTGAATATAGCTGTAAAGATGGCAGCAGTGGTTCTTGTAAGGCAGCATTAATTTCAGGTGAAATAGAGCAGGGTGAAAATACTTCACTAACAAGTGAAGATATGGCTAATAGAGTAATTCTGACCTGCTGCTCAAAGCCTAAAAGCGATATAGAAATCAATGTGAAATATTATCCAGAGTTAAGTCATATAACGAAAAAAACCTATCCATGCAAACTCGATAATATTGAACTTATTGGCAGTGATATTGCTATTTTAACGCTGCGTTTACCACCAACAGGCTTTGTTGAATAAATCAGATTTTGGGCAAGCATCTTCGTAGCCGGTTGCAGTTGTCAGATAATACGCACGCTTTCTGGCATGCCTGCCTTCGTCATTTTGTTCAGCGCACGCACCATGGCCAAAGCCTCTGCAACCTGACCATCGTAGTCACGCAACGTCAGCGAACCACCGAACAACTGCTTTATACTGTACATCGCCGTTTCCGCTATCGACCGACGGTTGTAATCTGTTGTCCATTTCCACCGTGCATTGCTCCCGCTCAGCCGTTGATTCGCAACAGCACGATTACGGTCTGCATACTCACCTGACCAGTAGCCAGCTCCCTTCTGGGGAGGAATGAGCGCGCTGATTTTCTTGCGACGTAGTTCGTCATGACATCGCCGTGTATCGTAAGCTCCGTCCGCCGCCGCTGACCTGATTTTTCGGTGGGTCTGCCGGATAAGTCCCGGGAAAGCTTCAGCGTCCGTGACGTTGTTCAGCGACAGGTCCGCGCAGATGACTTCATGCGTACTCGCATCAACAGCCAGATGCAGTTTTCGCCAGATACGACGGCGCTCTTTGCCGTGCTTTTTGACTTTCCACTCCCCCTCACCGAAGACTTTTAAGCCGGTGGTGTCGATAACCAGATGCGCAATTTCACCCCGGGTGGGCGTTTTAAAACTGACATTAACCGACTTTGCCCGCTTGCTGACACCGGTGTAATCCGGACAGCGAAGAGGAACATCCATCATGGCAAAAATGGAATCAATAAAGCCCTGTGCGGCTCGCAGGGTCAGGCGGAATACACGTTTAACGACCAGGACAGTGGTGATGGCGAGATCAGAATAGTGCTGAGGCCGTCCCCGCGATGTGTGTGTGGCGGGCTCATACCAGGCCTGAATAGCCTCGTCATCAAGCCAGAAAGTGACGGAGCCGCGGTTGATGAGGGCCTTGTTGTAGTTGCGCCAGTTAGTGACTTTAAACTTCTGCTTTGTCATGGGACGACCAGTGTTGCCGGATGATGCGTGATCTGATCCTTTAACTCAGTAAAAGTTCGATTTATTCAACAAAGCCGATGGTTGTTCTAATATTTATCTAATGTGCGCAATTGTTATCCTTAAATGAATTTATAAAAGTGATTTTATTTTAAATAATATGAAAAATAGTCAAACCCTAGCATCTAAAATATCAGAAAAAACTTCAATTGATTACCATGTTGGAGTTACTTTATTACTTAGATTATGGACTATTGCTGCCGGTGGTATATTAATAGTATTAATTCCACTTTATCTGACGGCACCTGAACAAGGCTATTTTTTTACCTTTGCAAGCTTAATTGCGATGCAGGTGTTTTTTGAACTCGGATTTAATTATGTAGTTGTCCAGTTTATCGGCCATGAAATGGCTCATGTCACTATTAATAATAGTGGAAGCCTTGAAGGAAATAGTAATAGCATCAGTCGCATTTACTCACTTATCTCATTATTAAAGAGATGGTATACAGTTATTTCATTGGCTTTCTTTGTGGCCGTTTTTTTTGCAGGATTTTATTTCTTTAAACATAATGGGAGCTTGGCTGTTCATGATTGGTTACCTGGCTGGGCACTGCTAGTTTTCTTTTCCTCGATAAATCTCTTTATTAGTCCATTTTTAGCTGTATTGGAAGGAATGGGCTTTGTTGGTCAAGTAGCTACGATAAGGTTAATACAATCGATAGTTGGCTATTCCGTTCTTTCAATATTACTTATATGTAAGTTAGGACTTATAGCTATACCCGCTATTACGGGAGCCGCGGCGCTATTCTCGACAATTCTAATATTAAAGAAATATGGCAGGTTATTATTTAGACCCGGTTCTGGCAATTTTATTTTTAATGAAAAGATATCTTGGTATAAAGAAATTTTTCCCTTCCAATGGAGAATCGCTTTAAGCTGGTTAAGTGGCTATTTCATTTTTCAATTATTTAATCCAATGCTATTTGCACATCAAGGTGCAATTGAGGCAGGAAGAATAGGTTTAACATTGGCAATATTTAGTGCAATGTTATCTCTATCAATGAGTTGGGTTACAGCCAAAAGTCCAACAATGGCTAGATTGATCGCAGAAAATAAAAAGATAGAATTGAATAAATTATTTATATCCTTAATAATGAAATCAGGAATATTGAATTTTTTGATTTCTATTTCATTCTTGATTTTCGTTCTTTTACTGAAAACATATAGTATCGATATAGTGAGCAGAGTTGCCAGCATTGAAGTTATAGTATTGCTATTTACTATTTCTCTGGCTAATCATGCAATATTTTCAATGGCGGCTTATATGAGGTGTCATAAGGAAGAACCTATGATATGGAATTCATTATCAACTGGTTTTATAGCGCTTCCACTTATTTATATATTTTCGCAAATTAGTTCATTTGCTACTATTGCAAGCTATGGTTCTATAATGATTTTCGTATCATTACCATGGTGCTATTTATTATTCCGTAAGTATTACAATCATGGTGTGATTAAAGGTAATTAGATAGGTATAGTATCTTCTTTTGCCTTTATATGTGTTAGAGATTAGGTGTGCCGTATACTGATGAGTATATTTCAGGAATGTGTATTGCGGCATTTATATATAGATAGAATTAGTGACATGATAGACAATAATAAATAAAGAAATAATTTCTCAGGATGTAAATAATATCATTAGCTCATGCCAAGATTTGATGACATTAAAAAACAAAGTTATATTAATTACAGGAGCAAGCGGCTTTATTCCTGCTTATATGGTTGAAACTATTGCCGTATTAAATAAAAACCATGATCTAAACATTAAAGTGTATGCATTAGCCAGAAATTAAATAAAAGCTAAAAAGAGGTTTAGTCATCTTTTAAATACTGGTTGGTTAAACTTCATCTGCCAAGATGTTACATAAGAAATTAAAATAGATACTACAGTTAACTACATTATGCATGCGGCTAGCCAAGCCAGCTAAAAATACTATAAGACAGACCCTGTAGGAACTCTTTTAGCAAATACAAAAGGAACTTATAATATACTTGAGTTTGCTCGACGTAATATCCAAAGCATTGAGGGAGTATTTTTTTAGTAGCGCTGAAGTTTATGGAAATCTAAGTAAAGATATTCAATATGTCTTAGAAAATGATTTTGGCTCACTAGATTGCAGTGAGTTACGTGCTTGTTATGCTGAAAGCAAGAGAATGGGCGAGACAATGTGTATTTCATGGGGGGAGTAATATTCTGTTCCATGCAAAATTGTAAGAATATTTCATACATATGGGCCGGGGATGGTTCTAAATGATGGTCGAGTCTTTGCTGATTTTGTAAGCTGTGCTGTTCAGGGGAAAAATATAGATATGAAAAGTGATGGTTCAGCCATACGTGCTTTTTGTTATCTATCTGATACAGTTCATGCTATTTTCAAAGTTTTGCTTTGTGGTCATATAGGACAAGCATATAATGTTGGAAACGAAAGATGTGAAATGAATATTCGTGATTTGGCTTTTTTGGTGAACAAATTATCAAGTAATAATAATTCAAGAGTTATAATCTCAAATAATGACAACAACTATATTTTAAGCAAAATAAATCGTATTGTTCCAGATACAACTAAATTACGATCTCTTGGATGGAGGCTGAAATATGACGTAATTTCTGGATTTAAAAGGACAATAAAATTTTACTTGAAGTAGTTTACGATTGTAAATGACAATATATTAACCTACCTAAAATAATAATTTTAAATTTACTAGTCAGTGTAGATAGGCATTATGAAATGAATTCTAAATCAGACATTAGTATAACAATTGTTATCCCTACCTATAATAGGATAGAAAAACTAAAAAGTCGTATCTTTGAGTTATTACCACAAATGAGTAAAATAGACACATTATTTATTTCTGATAATGCTACTGAAAACTTTGATGTTGAAATTATCAACTTTTTCAAAAATGAGCCAAGAATATACTTCCATCAGAATAAAGAAAATATTGGTGCAAACGCTAATATAGCAAAGTGCTTTGAGTTGGTAGAGAATGATTGGATGTGGCTACTGAGCGATGATGATTGTGTAAAACCAAATGCGCTAAGTATAATAAAAAAATATATTGGTGAGGGGGATGTTGATTTTATAAATTTCTCATCTGAGCTTTTAAAAACTAAGCGAGTTGATTCTGTATGTAGGTCTTTTGATGAATACTTAAATTCAATTGGAAAAAATTTTAGTAACCATTTGCTTATTTCAAATAATGTATTCAACATGAAAGCTTTTCGACCTTTTCTAAAATTCACATATTGGGGATGTTTTGTTAATGCACCACATTTAGCTCCCGTCTATTGCGCTTTAGAAAATAATTGTCATATTTTATTATCAGGCGAAAGTATTGTTGAATGGCAAAAACCTGATCGCATGGATTGCTGGTTGCAATCATCTTCTTTTAATTTGCTTTTTTTGCCTGATGTATTATCAAATGCTAGATTAAGAAAACGGTCCATTCATACAGTTATGGAAGGGTTATCTATTCCTGAGTTTTTAATTGCTCAATTGGCATTCAACAAAATAATCGATCCGGAGTGTGCTGATAAAGTGGATGCTTATGCAGGAAGAGTTATGAGTATCTATATTAGATATGGTAATACCTTGCAAAAGACAAGAGCTTTTCTTTTGAAAATAATGATAAAATCTCCACGATCATACTTATTTATGGTTAATGTTATATGTAAAAAAATATATGGTAAACCTATATATGATTTTCTTCAAAAAAGAAAATTTGAGTTTTATTTATAACTTCAACCATTTTTATAATCAAGGCGATTGATACGAAATCATAATAATCAATATATAATTGCAATGAACTGTATATGAGTATTATTTTTGATGATTTAAGTCAGTGTACGCTGAGAGTAATATGATATATAAAAAAGAACTTATTTTAGTAATTATAGTAAAGATTCTTTTTACACTATTTGCAGTTTTTGTCTATAATCATTTTTCGCATTTAGCTGACTCTGAAAGATATTTAAATGCAACAATGGATTTAAATAATTTTTTAGATAGAACTCAACTTGTAGATAATATTTTTTCACTTTTACGATGCTTAATTTCAAGTAAGCTCCTAGTAAATATTTTTATATCTATAATATTTGGGTTTTCATTTTATTTTGTATTCAAAGATCTTCTTAATTTTATAGATAAAAAGCTATTATATATATGTTTTCTTCTTCCAAGTTTTCAAATTTGGACCAGTGTGGCAGGTAAGGAAATTATAGCGATAGCTGGGTTGCTTTTTTTTGTAAAATGGATTGTGAACATACAGTTTGGTAGAAAAAATAGAATAATCTATCTTTTGGTGGGTGTCTTTTTTGGCATTCTACTCCGACCTCATTATGGTATTGCATATGCTTACCTCGCGAGCAGTATTATTATATTAAGTAATGTTAAGTTTGCGAATTTTTCAAAATGGTTTTATATTTTATTATTAGCAATAATGTCTATCATATTGGCATTGATACTGGCAGTAACTGCTGATTTGTGGAGCGAAAAATTTTTAGCAGTGTTGGTTATAATTAAGAATTACTTCTTATCGTCTGATACAGCATATGCTAATCGATATTATATACAATGGGGGGGAGTTGCAGATTATTTTTATAATATAGCGTGGGGTTTTTGGGTCTCTATTATTGGACCGACACTTTATGAAACATTAAATAGAATTGTTTATGCTCCTTTCTTTATTGAAGGGATTATTAGCTTGGCGCTAATGATCTATATATTTTATAGGTTTTATAAGGTTACGGAAATAAATGTATTGTATAGAAAGTATTTCTATATAGCATTTATCCCTGCTGTGATAATTGTATTAATGATTCATTATCCATTTGGTGTTTTTAATCCCGGCGCAGCAATAAGGTATAAGCAAAATATAACTCCATTAATATATTTCTATCCTCTATTGGTGCTTGCTTGTATCAATGAGTCGAAAGCTAAATGTTATATGAGATGAGTATCTCTAATTTATTATGTACTTCTTCTTTCTAATAAGTAACTAAATCCCATATTTTGATAGATTAATAACATGTGAGTATTTTATGAATATTGCAATAGTTGGCGGGTCAGGTTTTATTGGCACAAATTTGGCTGAATTACTCAATAATAAAAATGTCGAATTCACAATTCTCGATAAGGTTAAGAGTGATAAGTATCCAGATAAGTGGCAATATTGTGATGTTACAGAATATGATACTCTAATTAAGGTATTAGATGGACATGATTTGATCATCAACTTAGCCGCTGAACATAAAGATAATGTTAGACCCATTGACCTTTATTATAAAGTCAATGTTGATGGGGCTGAAAATATTTGTAAGGCAGCGGAATTTCTTGGTATAAAAAATATTGTTTTTACATCTTCCGTTGCTGTATATGGCTTTGTGGAAAAAGAGACCGATGAAAGTGGAGAATATGCTCCTTTTAATCATTATGGAAAATCCAAGTTAGAAGCTGAAAAGATCTATGATGCATGGTTTAATTCCTACTCAGATAAAAAATTAGTTACTATTCGCCCTACCGTTGTTTTTGGGATTGGTAATAGAGGTAATGTTTACAACTTATTTAAGCAGATCGCATCAGGAAAATTTTTGATGATCGGTAGTGGCGAAAATGAAAAGTCGATGGCTTACGTCGAAAATATAGCTGCTTTTTTAGAACTTACTCTTTCGTTTTCTGCTGGGTATCACTTAATAAATTATGTAGATAAGCCCGATTTTACAATGAATGAATTATCTACTGTCATTTATAATTGCCTTGGGAAAAAGAGTAAAATAATTAGGCTGCCATATTTTATTGGGGTATGCGCAGGTTATGCTTTTGATATTTTGGCTAAAGTTAGTGGCAAAGAGTTACCAATAAGTAGCATTCGAATTAAAAAGTTTTGCGCAAAAACCCAATTTAGTTCTAACAATATTAATAATTATAATTTCTCAGCTCCTTATTCTCTGAAAGATGCAGTTGTGAAAACAATTTCACAAGAGTTTATGAATAAAAAATAATTTATTTTTTTTCTGGACTTAATCATTAAATTTGTATTCTGTTTGAGAGGTGGAAATGCACAATGTTGCATTTGTAATAACTAAGTCTGAAATTGGTGGAGCCCAAAGTTGGGTTGCGGAACAAGTGAGACTGTTTCGGAATGATTGTAAGGTAATATTAATAACATCTGAACATGGCTGGTTAACTGAATCTATTTCGTGTGATAAAATTGTAATCATCCCTCAATTAAGAAGTATGACTAGTGTTAAAGCTATATATCTAATGTATAAAGTACTAAAAGAAAACAATATCAATATTGTTGTTGCTAGTTCCGCTAATGCAGGATTATATAGTCGGCTTACTCGTATTTTCATGAAATTTAGATGTATTTATGTTTCTCATGGTTGGTCTTGTTTATATAATGGCAAGTTTTTAAAATCTATATTTTGTTATGTTGAACGTATATTATCACATTTATCCGATGTAATATGGTGTGTGTCAAAAAGTGATGAAATAAAAGCCATTAATGATATTGGAATAAAGAAATGTAAGATAGTGACATCACTAAATTCTATTACACCCTTATCACCTCGTGATGATCGGGGATGCGAAAATAAAATATTATTTTTAGGTAGATTAACTCACCCTAAAAGACCTGAATTGATTTGTAAGGTTGTTGCTGATAACCCGGAATATAAATTGGATGTTGTTGGAGCTGGAGAGTATACTGACTCCTTACTCAATAAGTATGCTGATTACAATAATATAAGTTTTTTAGGTGAGATAGAGAATTTTAACGCGTTTAATCAATATGATGTTTTTGTCCTAACATCTGACAGTGAAGGTTTGCCCATGTCTGCATTAGAGGCAGCAACAGCTGGAGTGCCTCTTATATTAAGTGATGTTGGTGGCTGTAACGAAGTTATTGATGGGAATGGCTTGCTTATTGCTAATTCGGAAACGAATCTATCTGCAGCATTAGAAAGTATCTTTACTAATTATGAACAATTTTATTCGATTGCAAAAAATAGAAAAAACAAATTCGATATTAATAATAAAAAAGAAGAATACAACAAGATTGTTTTTGGTAATTAATAGGACTAAAGCAATCTGCACTAAGCTATTTATAATGAACTTAATGTGCTAATTTATTAATCGAGGGTGAGAAATGACTATTTTAGTCACTGGTGGTTCAGGCTATATAGGTTCCCATACAGTACTCACATTGTTAGAACAAGGAAGAGATGTTGTTATTCTTGATAATCTAGCTAACTCTTCACCAGAGTCCTTAGTTAGAGTATCAAAAATTTGTGGTAAAGAACCTAAGATTTATCAAGGTGATGTACTTGATAAATCTTGCCTTAAGTATATTTTTTTAAATCATAAAATTGACTCAGTGATCCATTTTGCGGGTTTGAAATCGGTAGGCGAGTCTGTTGAGAAACCTATTGAGTATTATCAAAACAATGTTACAGGCTCTATTATCTTACTTAAAGAAATGCTTGCTGCTAATGTTAAGAAATTAATATTTAGCTCTTCAGCGACAGTATATGGCGAACCTGAGTTCGTTCCATTGACTGAAAATGCTCGAATTGGTGGAACGACTAATCCATATGGCACTTCAAAAGTGATGGTAGAGCAAATACTAAAAGATTTCTCTTTAGCTCATCCTACGTTTTCGATAACAGCGCTGCGGTATTTTAATCCAGTAGGTGCTCATTCTTCAGGTTTGATTGGTGAAGACCCGAATGGAAAACCAAATAACCTATTGCCATTTATTACCCAAGTCGCTATTGGTAAATTATCAAAATTACTCGTGTATGGTAATGACTACGATACACCAGATGGTTCTGGTGTAAGGGATTATATTCATGTTATGGATTTAGCTGAAGGGCACCTTAGCACTTTAAATAGCTTGGCTTCTGGATTCCATGTATATAATCTGGGTACTGGTATAGGTTATTCTGTTTTGCAGATTATTAGAGAATTCGAGCGTGTTACAGGGGTGACGATTCCATTTGAAATTGTCTCTCGTAGACCTGGTGATATAGCTGAGTGCTGGGCAAGTGCCGAACTTGCGAATGTAGAATTGAGCTGGAAAGCAAAAAGGAATTTATCTGACATGCTTATGGATGCCTGGAGATGGCAAGAGATGAATCCAAATGGTTATAATTAATGGTTTTTCCTTAGTAATTAATGAGTTATTACTTTAATAGAAATGGATAAAAATTGATGATTGGCAGATCTCTAGATAATAAGAAATTATCTTCCTTTGAGCAATGTAACTTATCTTCGACTAAAGATGAGATAGATCTAATAGAACTAGTATCTATTATTGTAAAATCATATAAGTTAGTTGCTTTCGTTATCTTTATATTTGTTTGTTTTGGCATTGGCATCATATTACTCACCCCCAAAAATTGGGTAAGCTCTGCCACAGTTACTCTTATGTCTGATCGCCAATTTCAATCTATCGACTCTATAAATGCTTCACTGTCGCTACTAAATGTTGATGCCAATATACATCAAGATGATTTTTTTGAAGAGTTCAGGAGATACTATTCCTCTCGGGATCTATTTAATAATTACTTTGATAGTTTAAAGATTAAGCCTACAGGAAGTGTCGCGGTTGTAAGATTAGTTACTGATAAAAATGCTAATGGTTATTTTGAGAACAGGAATAACTATGTCCTCAATTACAGCTCTAACATTGATTCAGGCATGAAAGATACGTTATCTGGCTACATTACTTATGTTAACGAGCAAGTTAATAATGATGTTAATCGTCAAATTAAGTTAGTGATAGAAACAACGAAGAAGATAGCTGCCGAGGAGTATGAATTAGCTTTGCAAAAAGCAAAAAACGAGCAGAAAGTCAGAGTTCAGCGACTAGAATATGCTGTTTCAATAGCTAAGGCCGCAGGTTTGCAGAGACCGGCTAGTAATGCATTTGGTACTTCTGCAGATAATGATAACTACCCAATATCATTGGGCTATGATGCCTTGAATCGTCAGTTAGAAATTGAAAAATCTATAACCGACCTTACTACTGTTAATGCTGATTTATTAAATAAAAAACTTTATCTTGATAAAATTAATGCATTGCAACCAGCCGTTATTGATATCCAGTCATTTAGTTATATACAGCAGCCATCAGATCCTGTGCAGCAAGATGCTAAGAAACGACTTCTGATTATTATTCTATTTGGGTTTGTTGGTTTGGTCGGTTCTATTGGTTTTGTCTTGGTTCGCCATTATGTGCGTGAACGTCAAAATACATTAGTTAACTTACCGAAAGAGTAACTTTTATTAGATTAATGATAAAAGGCAGTAGAACAATAAGTCTGCTGCCTTTTTTAATAACCATAATTTATCTAGTCATTTGCTATTTTGAGCTGGCAGCCTGATAGCTCGGTTTATCCCTCCCTGTTCCTCCTCCCTAAATGTGCTAAAATTCTGTATCTTCCCATTTCTATATTTGTAACCTAAGACCATGAAATTTCCTGGTAAGCGCAAATCTAAGCACTATTTTCCTGTTAATGCCCGTGATCCATTATTGCAACCGGCGCAGGCTGAAAATGAGGTGAGTACCTCTTATATCGTTGGCATTGATCAGACGCTGGTCGATATTGAAGCGAAGGTCGATGAGGATTTTATCACCCGTTATGGTCTTAGCCAGGGGCACTCATTGGTCATTGAGGATGATGTTGCTGAGCGCCTTTATCAGGAGCTAACACTTAATGGGTTAATTACTCATGAGTTTGCGGGCGGAACTATCGGTAATACATTACACAACTATTCAGTGTTAGCTGATGACCGCTCCATTCTATTGGGCACCATGTGCAGTAATATCAAGATTGGTAGCTATGCCTATCGCTATCTGTGTAATACCTCCAGTCGGACTGATCTTAACTATTTGCAGGCGGTTGATGGTGCTATTGGTCGCTGTTTTACTTTGATTACTGATAATGGTGAGCGGACATTTGCGATTAGCCCCGGCCAAATGAATCAACTACGCCCAGCGAGTATTCCTGAAGAGGTGATTGCTGGGGCATCGGCTTTGGTACTCACCGCTTATCTGGTGCGTTGTAAATCGGGTGAGCCGATGCCAGATGCCACTATGCAGGCCATCAGTTATGCGAAGAGACATAATGTTCCGGTGGTGATGACGCTAGGCACTAAATATGTCATTGCAGATAATCCGCAGTGGTGGCGTGATTTTCTTAGCGATCATGTTTCTATTTTAGCAATGAATGAAGATGAGGCTTATGAGCTGACAGGGCTAAATGATCCCTTGATGGCCTCTGATATGGCACTGAACTGGGTTGATTTAGTGCTGTGTACCGCAGGCCCTAATGGGCTTTATATGGCGGGCTATACCGAAGAGGCGAATAAGCGCCAGACTCAACATCCGTTATTACCTGGTGCGATTGCAGAGTTTAATCTGTACGAATTCAGTCGGGCGATGCGCAAAGAGTATTGTGATAATCCATTGCGTATTTATTCTCATATCGCGCCTTATATGGGCGGGCCTGAGAAAATAATGAATACTAATGGGGCAGGGGACGGCGCACTATCTGCTGTGCTACATGATATTGCCGCCAATGGCTATCACCGTAATAATGTTCCTAACTCCAGTAAACATGTCCGTAGCTATCTCAGTTATTCTTCATTGGCACAAGTGTGTAAATACGCAAACCGGGTCAGTTATCAGGTACTGAATCAGCATTCACCGCGTTTAACTCGCGGTTTACCTGAGCGGGAAGATAGTTTGGAAGAGTCCTACTGGGAGCGCTAATTAGCCGTAGAAGTAATAGAGATAAAAGCAGGGCCGGCAAATTTGCTGGCCCTGCTTATTTTTATCGCGCACTGAATGATCGAAATAGATTTAGATGGGGCAAACTGGACGCTTATCTTCTTCTGTAAGCCGGTCTATTTTCAGCATATTCAGCATACTGTTAGCCACTTCGCGTTCCCCCATAACAACCTGATTCGCACCACGGTCTGAGATATAAACCACTTCATCATCATAATGGGCGCGCGCAATTATCTCGAGGTCGGGCCGCTTAATTCTGGCTGATGCAACAATTTCACCGGCTTCGTAGCCATTTGGGATAGTGAGTAATAACCAACGCGCGCAATCCAGACGCGCCAACGACATAATATCGGCGCTTGCAGCATTACCTAATACGGCATTAATACCTTGTTCACGCAGCGCTTCCACTCTTGGCCGAGAATTTTCGATGACGACCAATGGGACTCCTTCGGCATGAAGTTTTGCCCCTAATAAGCTCCCGACCCGGCCATAACCCACCAATAATGCATGGTTGCACAAGTCGACAGGGATCTGTTTCTCCTCTTCGACCGCCTCTTCCAGAATCAGATCTTCCATAGTTTCGTTTTTGGCTAAATAGCGATCCAACAGGGTGAACAGTAGCGGGTTGAGCATAATGGAGAGAATTGCCCCCGCCAGTACCAAATTACGACCATGGTCAGACATTAAGCCAAGTGAGATCCCCAGTCCTGCCAGAATAAAGGCGAACTCCCCGATTTGTGCCAGACTGACGGAAATGGTAAGTGCGGTGCGTTTTGAGTGACCAAACATCCGTACTAATGCAAAAGCTATCAATGATTTACCGAAGATGATAATAGCTAATGACGCCAGCACGGCTAGCGGCTCATGTAGCAAGATCATTGGGTCGAATAGCATACCCACTGACACGAAAAACAGCACCGCGAAGGCGTCACGCAGTGGTAAGGTATCTTGTGCCGCGCGATGGCTTAGCTCAGATTCATTCAATACCATTCCGGCGAAGAATGCACCGAGGGCGAAGGATACATCAAACAGCCCAACAGCCCCGTAAGCAATGCCGAGCGCTAACACCAGTACTGCCAGTGTAAATAGTTCACGCGAGCCAGTACTGGCGGTTTTAGCCAGTATCCATGGTACTAATCGACGACCGACGACAATCATTAATGTGATGAATGCGATCACTTTACCGATGGTAATAGCTAACTCAGTGAATAATTGGCTCAAACTGGTGGTTTCGTTACCCATAACGCCAGCAAAGGCGGGCAGTAGCACCAATGTCAGCACCATCGCCAAATCTTCAACAATTAGCCAGCCAATGGCAATTTGTCCTCGTTGGCTATCAATCAGTTGCCGCTCTTCCAATGCCCGCAGTAATACCACGGTACTGGCGGTTGACAGACAAAGACCGAAGACAAATCCTGTCATCAAATCCCAGCCTAATAAGTGAGATAGCCCCATCCCTAATAAGGTCGCGACGGCAATTTGCGCAATGGCTCCCGGTATGGCGATCGATTTTACCGCGAGGAGGTCTTTAAGCGAGAAGTGAAGTCCGACACCAAACATCAACAAAATAACACCAATCTCAGCCAGTTCGGGTGCTAATGATGTATCAGCAACAAAACCTGGCGTGAATGGCCCGGCAAGCACCCCTGCGGCAAGGTATCCCACTAGTGGTGAGATGCGCAGGCGGTGAGCCAGTGTGCCCAAGAGGAAGGCGAGAACAAGGCCTCCGACGATCGTGGTGATTAAGGGTGTTGAGTGGTGCATCCAGACTCCTTCTAGTGATACCCGCTATCTTTCAAGTTGCGGGTATGTTGGCTGTGTTCGTGACCCGGCCCCTGTTTGCCGCCTTCTTGCATTTTGCAATCTATTGGGCAGATCCAGGGCAGTAAGCATTTCACAGCAATAGCATTAGTTTATTTCATTTATGCGATCAATGCGCGATAAAAATTCATTTTTTATCGATAAAAGGCAGCTTTGGCATGGAAATTGTTTGAAGTGGTTATTTGTGGTGGATTTGCTGATTTTGCTATGATGGCATATGCAACTCTCCCGGCTGAAACAGATATCTCAGTCGGGATTATAGGGTTATTACTATTACTTATCTTCTATATTGGGCAGTAAGGCAGTGAATATCCCGAGTAATGGTAAGAATGCACATATTTGATAAACCAATTCAATACTGGTCAAATCAGCAACATACCCTAGTACTGCCGCACCTAAACCCCCCATACCAAAAGCAAAACCGAAGAATAACCCAGATACCATCCCCACTTTCCCCGGAATCAGCTCTTGTGCATAGACCAGGATCGCCGAGAAGGCTGAGGCGAGGATGACACCGATGATCACGGTTAAAATGCCCATCCAGTACAAAGAAGCGTAGGGTAAAATAAGGGTAAAGGGTGCTACACCCAATATAGAGCCCCAAATAACATATTTTCGCCCTATTCGATCTCCTAGAGGGCCGCCAATAATGGTGCCAGCGGCGACTGCGAACAGGAATACAAATAAGTGTATTTGCGCATTTTGTACCGAAACACCGAACTTATGCATCAAATAGAAGGTGTAATAGCTGCTGATGCTGGTCAAGTAGAAGTATTTAGAAAATATCAGCACCATCAAGATAGCTAAGGTCTTAATAACTGTCTTTTTTGGCAGCATTTTGGCCGATGAGATTTTTATGGCTTTCCCATGTGTGGATCTTTGTTGCTGCTGATACCACTTACTGACCTGCAATAGCACGACAATCGCCAGCAGTGCCGCGAGTGAAAACCAGCCGACATTGCCCTTGCCATAAGGTGCAATCAAGATTGCTGCCAGTAAAGGGCCGAGTGCGCTGCCAAAGTTACCACCGACCTGAAATACCGACTGAGCCATGCCATGACGGCCACCGGATGCCATGCGGGCGACCCGTGATGACTCCGGATGGAACACCGATGAACCTGTGCCAACCAGCGCGGCGGCCAGTAAAACCACCGGGAAGGTGGTGGCCACTGCGAGCAACAATATGCCCGACAATGTGAACCCCATGCCAATTGGCAGGGAGTAAGGTTGCGGATGCTTATCGGTATACAGGCCAATCAGTGGTTGCAATAATGAAGCCGTAAGCTGGTAAGTCAGTGTGATTAGCCCTATCTGAGCAAAATTCAGTGAAAACTCGGCTTGCAATAGAGGATAGATCGCCAGAATCAACGACTGGATCATATCGTTGAGTAAGTGAGATACGCTAATCGCCCCCAGAATTGAGAAGGATGTACGTTTTACAGATGCATTAACGGCTGGGGGAAGCACGGTCTCAGAACGATCGGTCATAGTGAGTATTCGCCTAATAATTTCACTGTTAATAGTGTATTGGTAATGAAGACATATTATGCAGATCGAATGATTTTTACTACATATGACACAATTTGATATATATTCCAAAGTTCTGAAATGTATCAGTGCGTTACCACATGACAATACGAGGCGTATCACAGTATGACCTTGATTTATCGTGCTATTGCTATGCATTACACCATTTTCACTGATTAAGCTGGCATTTATCGAGCTGGCTTTAACGATAATATGGAGATTTGCCATGGGTTTTTCATTACCGACCACAGCATGTGCCTTGGCTGTGTCGCTGGCGTTTGCACCGGGATGGGCTGCTGCCTGGGAAAAAGATAAAACTTACGATATCACCATACTGCACACCAATGACCACCATGGACACTTCTGGCAAAACGATCACGGCGAGTATGGTCTGGCGGCACAAAAAACAGTGGTAGATAGCATCCGCAAACAAGTTGCCGCAGCAGGAGGGAGCCTGTTATTGCTCTCCGGCGGAGATATTAATACCGGTGTTCCAGAGTCTGATTTACAAGATGCAGAACCTGATTTCCGCGGCATGACATTGGTCGGTTATGATGCGATGGCTATCGGTAACCATGAATTTGATAACCCGCTGAGTGTGCTGCGTCAGCAGGAGAAGTGGGCTGCTTTCCCACTCTTGTCTGCCAATATCTACCAGAAAAGCACTCAACAGCGGCTATTTAAGCCCTACGCCCTGTTTGATAAACAAGGGGTAAAAATTGCGGTGATGGGTTTAACCACCGACGATACTGCTAAGATCGGTAATCCCGAGTATTTCACTGATATTGAGTTCCGGCAGCCAGCGGCAGAAGCGAAGCAAGTGGTCGAGCAACTGCGGAAAACGGAAAAGCCTGACATCATTATCGCCGCGACCCACATGGGGCATTATGATGACGGCAAGCATGGATCTAATGCGCCGGGTGATGTCGAGATGGCCCGCAGCTTACCGGCAGGCTATTTGGATATGATAGTGGGTGGTCACTCACAGGACCCCGTCTGTATGGCGAGCGAGAACCATAAGCAAGCTGATTATGTTCCCGGCACCCCTTGTGCGCCGGATCGGCAGAATGGAACCTGGATTGTTCAGGCCCATGAGTGGGGTAAATACGTTGGTCGGGCTGATTTCAAATTCCGTAACGGCGAACTGAAGCTGGTGAGCTATCAGCTAATCCCGATCAATTTAAAGAAAAAAGTTGAGAAGGCGGATGGCACCAGCGAGCGGGTCTTTTATACGCAAGAGATTGCCGAAGACCCATCAATGTTGAAACTGCTGACGCCATTTGAAGAGCAGGGTAAGGCGCAACTGGATGTCAAAGTGGGCAGCGTGAATGGCAAGCTTGAGGGCGACCGCAGTAAAGTGCGCTTCGAGCAGACCAATTTGGCGCGTGTTTTATTGGCTGCGCAAATGGAAAGAGCGGGCGCTGACTTTGCTGTAATGAGTGGCGGCGGTATCCGTGACTCAATTGACGCCGGTGATATCACCTATAAAGATGTGCTCAAGGTTCAGCCATTTGGCAATACGCTGGTTTACGCAGATATGAAAGGTAGTGAGGTTGAGAAATATCTGGCGGTGGTCGCTAATAAGAAAGTCGATTCAGGTGCTTATGCGCAATTCGCTAATGTGAGTCTGGTTGCCGATGGCAATGGTGTCAGCGATGTAAAAATAAAAGGTCAGCCGCTAGATCCGAATAAAACTTATCGCCTGGCGACCTTGAATTTCAATGCGTTAGGTGGTGATGGCTATCCGAAAATTGATACGCTGCCGGGTTACGTCAATACCGGTTTTATCGATGCAGAAGTGCTGAAACAGTATATTGAAAAGCACTCTCCGCTGGATGCCAGTCAATATCAGCCGAAAGGCGAGATTGTTTATAAGTAGCTGTAATAGTATTGAGAATGGCTGATTACCGTTTTTTCTTATGATGCTTCTTGCCGTGGTGATTGGTCGGTTTAACCTTATCCTTTACCTTCGCTGCGGCATTTTTCTCTTCAATGTATTGTGAGTTTTCAGGGTTGATAACCGGGCCAGGGCCGCGTGCGATAGGTGGCGTAATTGCTGTCGATGTATCTGCGCTGGCTTGCGTCGTTACTCCACCCAATCCCAGCAACATACCTAGTAAAGTGCTTATGGCTAACTTGTTCATTTTTTAGTCTCACTTGTAAGGAAGAGAGGTAGCGGCGACAGGGGCTAATAATATCCCCTGCGCCGGTGGGTATAAGGTTACTTACGTAATGAACGTAGCACTGACTTCTCGGCATTCTGAATAGCTCTCTTTTTGGCTTTATTCTTGCCTGTTTTTTTCACTTTTTGTTCCAGGGTATTTTTTTCTGCCGGAATATCTGCTTTTTTTGCTTTAACCGTGGGTGCAATGACAGACGATGATGACAAAATTTCTGTTGTTGGTGCCGCCATTACGTTCATGGCCCCAAAGCTCAGCATCGACACCAGCAGTACACCGATTGATAATTGACGCATCAGATCTTACCTCTGTCGTGAAATGAGTCTACAACGTGTAACCGGGAGGTACTGGGCGTCAAGAGTGCTGCTAATCGGTATTAATGGCTCGGGCCGTTTTGTTATATTCGTCCATAAGAGTGCCAATGCGTTGGTCATATAATTGCGACAGGCAAGTAGAGTTTGTGCCGCACTGCTGCCGCTTTTTGAGCCACTTGCCCTGTTCATCCTGCAAGGCACCGCGAGCGCCCATTAATAACAGCCCTTTGAGCAAATTATATGTTGTGGTCATTTGAACATCCTTTTCGCTCAGCGTACGATCTGCACAAATAGTTTTTTCATCTACAGAAGCAGCCTGCTTACAGTCAAAACTCGCCGCTGAGGCGTATAATGACGGGGTAAGTGCAATCATAAAGAGGGAAGCTATGGCGATGGGTTTAAAGGGGGTCTCTCTAGCCATGGGAAGTATTATCCTGTGTGATAGATATAGCTTCAAGGTATTGCCGAGAGTGTGCTGAAGTCAATATGGCCTGTGGGCGCTGCTACCTCAGATATTGGCCGGGTTAATTGCCCGGTCTATTTTAATCATATAACCCGCGCCCTGCCTTGGCTGATTCAATAACTGAATCAATTAGTCCCGCTTTGCGATATCGGCAAATGTGCCTTGCAATAATCGGCATAAATCCGCAGCCGCTAATTCAATATCCAGACCACGTTTACCGCCAGAGACAAATATCGTCGGGAACTGTTGTGCCAGTGTATCAATCACCGTGGGTAAGCGCTTTTTCTGCCCGAGTGGACTGATGCCGCCGACTAAATATCCGGTGGTTCGCTGCGCCAATTGTGGGTCGGCCATCTCCGCTTTTTTGGCCCCCAATGCCCGCGCAACCCTCTTCAGATCAAGTTGAGTCGCCACTGGTGTGACGGCCACCGCCAGATTTTTGGCATCACCATTTAGCGCGACCAGCAGTGTTTTATAAACCTGATCAGCATTAAGCCCCAGCTTTTTAACCGCCTCATCACCAAAATTGGTTTCAGCCGCGTCGTGATGATAAGGGTGTAATGTGAAAGGAACTTTTTGTTTTTCCAGCAAAATGACCGCAGGTGTCATAATAAACGTCCAGTTAAAAATGAAAATTTATTCAGGTGAATTATCCTACACCCAATTAGTGCAAATGGGGTTAAATTTAACCTAATGAAATCAGCATCATGATGATTAGTTTCGCGAGGGCGATGAATGTCAGTTGCTAATCTAATCGTCAGGTTGCTACCCTATACCTGCTGCTCATATTATCCGCAAGGAGTGTGGGCGCTAAATAACTAAAATAATGAAAATTCCTCTTTGACTGGCCGATAGTGATATCGGCCATTTTTTTATGATTGTTATTGATTACAGCTATTGTTGATGACTGATAGCCGGTTTCAATAATTCCGGTAAATTCCCTTCGCCATATAAATGCAACGCGCCGACGGCTACCACATAGCGCCCGGGGGGTAACTGTTCTAGCTGTTGTTGCCAATGCTTGTTGCGCTGAATCATCAGCACCTCATAGAGGTTTTGGCTAAAGGTGGGGGCTAGCGTTGTCAGATCCGTGGTCGGATGATGTTCCAGCCACCAGCCAATCATGGTTTGCAGTAGGCGGGCATTGGTGTGCCAATGAGTTAGGGTATCAAGCAGTAAAGAGAGGCCGTTGTCAGGTAGTGTCGCCAACAGATCGAGCTGCATCTGCGCGCCTTCCAGCTCAATAATCTTTTTCTCCTGCGCGGCGGCCGCTCTCAACAATTGATAATCGATGCCATATTCGCCCCGCAACCCTAGTCGTTGGGCCTGGCGAGCTTGCAGCATCAAGGCCACTTGCCATGCGGGCAGAAAAGCCATCGACAGCGGGTCATTGTCCAGCTCTTCGCAGCGCTGCAACAGCTGTTGATAGTGCTCCTCAGACAATCTATCGACTAAGGGTTCAGTTAGAGGGGCCTGAGCAAAAGAGGGGGCAGCTTCGGTGATATCCGCTTCGACAATGAGTGCATCGGCCTGATTCAACTTATTCAGCAATTCATGGGGGAGGGGGAACATGCCATCGGTTCCCATATGGATACTACCGACCATATGGAAGTGGCGCTCACCGGGTAAGGTGATATCCAGCGCGGGGTAGGTGTAAGTCGTCGGCGCGTTAATCCCGAGGAGTGTTGCTATGCGGCGTAATAATTGGCCCATGTTATTCCCTTATCAGCATTTCCTAACATGCTAAACGCTAAATGGCGCACAAGAAAGTGTTGTGCGCCATAGGTTCTTGGGCAAGATTACTGTTTGGGTTTGTAGCGCAGTAATCGGTTAGCGTTACTGACCACGGTGATAGATGATAATGCCATCGCCGCGCCTGCTACCACTGGGCTGAGCAAGGTTCCGGTGAACGGGAACAAGATACCCGCGGCAATCGGAATTCCCAGCGCGTTGTAGAAAAATGCCCCCAGTAGATTTTGTTTCATATTGCGCAATGTGGCTTTGGAAAGCTCCACCGCATCGGCAACCCCATGCAGACTGTGGCGCATCAGGGTGATAGCGGCGGTTTCAATCGCAATATCACTGCCGCCCCCCATGGCAATGCCGACATCGGCTTGCGCCAGTGCGGGCGCATCATTGATGCCGTCACCTATCATCGCCACTTTATGGCCAGCCGCTTGTAACTGCTTGATAGCTTGCGCTTTACCATCGGGCAGGACACCGGCGATGACCTGATCAATACCGGCTTCTTTGGCGATAGCATTGGCAGTAATTGGGTTGTCACCGGTTAACATCACCAGGTTGTATCCCAGTTTATGCAGTCGTTGCAGGGCGCTGACACTGTCACTGCGCAGTGGATCGCGAATAGAGAGCAGTGCCGCCGGTTTGCCATTAGCGGTCAGGATGACCGGAGTCGCGCCACTTTCAGCTTGTTGCTGCATCAGTGATTGCAACTCATGGGTATCAATGTGCTGCTCTTCCAGCAGGCGGTTGTTCCCCAGTAACAGCGGAGTACCGTCAACTTCACCACTGACCCCCAAACCGCGCAAGGTGCGGAACTGGTTAACCGTCGCCAGTGTCACCCCTTCTGCACGCTGCAAAATGGCCCGGGCCAGCGGGTGATTGGAGCCAGCCTCCAGTGCTGCCGCCCACGCCAGCGCTTGCTGTTCGCTCACGCCGTTGAAGGTGTGGATAGCCACCACTTGCGGATGCCCTTCCGTCAGGGTGCCGGTTTTATCAAACACCAAGGTATCGAGGTTGCTGGCCTGCTGTAATGCATCAGCATCACGCACCAGGACACCAAATTCGGCAGCGCGACCGACGCCAGAGATAATCGACATCGGTGTTGCCAGCCCCAGTGCGCAAGGACAGGCGATAATCAGCACGGTAGTGGCGACCACCAAGGTGTAGACCAACTGCGGCTGCGGGCCGAAGAAGTACCAGATCAGCCCCGCAAACAGGGCAATCGCGACCACGGTCGGCACAAACACCGCCGAGATCCTATCCGCCAACTTACCGATTTCTGGTTTGCTGCTTTGCGCCTGACGGACCAGTTTGATGATGCGCGCCAGGGTGGTTTGGCTGCCAATGGCATTGGCGCGGAACAGCACCGAACCATCCTGTACTTGAGTCCCGGCGTGCACCTCATCACCGGCTGATTTTTGTTGCGGGATAGGTTCACCGGTCAGCATGGCCTCATCCATCCACACCTCCCCCTGCACTATCTCGCCATCAACTGGCACGCGGTCACCGGTGGTCAGGCGTAAGGTCATCCCCAGTTGGACATCCGCGAGTGGGATCACTCTCTCACCCTGATCCGTCACAACCCGCGCGGTCGGTGGCGTCAGATCTAATAGCCGCTCTAGCGCATTGGATGAGCGCTGTCTGGCCCGCTGTTCCATGGCATGGCCGAGGTTAATCAAGCCGATGATCATGGCACTGGCTTCATAATAGAGGTGGCGAGCTTCCATCGGGAAAACATCTGGCCAGATATTGACCGTGATGGAGTAGAGCCACGCCGCCCCCGTCCCTAACGCCACCAGGGTATCCATAGTGGCGCTGCCGTTTTTCAGGCTAACCCATGCATTACGATAAAAATGGCCGCCCGCCAATATCATCACCAACAAGGTAATGACCCCGACAATCAGCCATGGCGTCTGGGTTTCTGGTGTCAGCGTCATGCTGCCGCCAAATAACCCCCATCCCATCAATGGGATACCCAATAGCAGGCCAAGTGCTGCTTGCCACTGGAAGCGCTTCATACTGGCGTGCGACATCTGCTGCTGGCGCTCGCGTCGCTCCGTTTCATCCTCAATGATCTCGGCGTCATAACCGGCGCCCTTGACCGCAGCAATTAAGGCGTCATGACTCGGGGTTCCGGTCACCAATGCGCTGCGCTCGGCCAGATTGACCCGCGCCACCTCGACCCCATCAACATTTTCTAGCGCGTGTTGTACTTTGGATACACAGCTGGCGCAACTCATCCCGCTAAGCAATAACTGCACGCTATCGCTATCTGTCACTGGGGCGGCTGGGGTTATCTCTGTTTTGTTAGCATCATTTGTGGCCGGAGTGCTGCTTGCCGCTGGAGTAGCGGTGGTTGCCGGAATAGTTGTTACTGCTTGGATAGGTGAAGAGGCCGCTGCCTGATATTCCGGCTGAGATGGGGCTGAGTGAGTCAGCGGCTCAGTTTTTGGGGATTGCGCCCCAGGCAGTGTGGCGTGATAGCCCGCCTGTTCCACCGCGTCAATCAGCGTTTGTGCCTCAACCTTACCGTAGACTTTGGCGCTCTCGAGGGTGACGTCTGCGGCAATCACACCGGGAACCGCTTCCAGTGCTTTGCGGGTGGTTTCGGTGCAGTGACCACAACTCAAACCAGAGAGCTGCAACTCAACATCAGGTGTTTGAGCAACTTGCGCTTGATAACCCGCTTGTTGAACCGCATCAATCAACACCTTAGTCTCGGCTTCACCGGTCACTTTGGCATAGTGAACATTCACTTCTGCATGATGAACATCCTCGCGGCTCTCTAACGCCGTTTTCACGCGTTTGGCACAACTCATACAGGAGAGCCCGTTTAAGGCCAGCACTGTGGTTTGCAACATAATTAACTCCTTATCGAGTAGCAACTTATCCGTTAATTTCGTCGGCATAAGTTTAGTCGGTATTCCTGGTCGTATATTGCAGCCTGCGCAATAATCAACTAATCGGTAACTCAGGGCTGTACAGCTTTTATTCCGCTTGACTGACAACGTCATTTTCACTAATTATGGAGGTTAAACCTTCCAGCAAGGGGAAGGTCAAGGGGGAGTATGAACATTAGTGATGTCGCAAAAAAAACGGGTTTAACCAGCAAAGCCATACGTTTTTACGAAGAAAAAAAACTGGTGACCGCACCCATCCGTACCGATAACGGTTACCGCAGCTACAGCGCCAAACATATTGAAGAGCTAACACTATTGCGTCAGGCGCGGCAGGTGGGCTTCACATTGGATGAGTGTCGCGAGTTGTTGGCACTGTTCCATAACCCGGCCAGACACAGCGCAGATGTAAAAGCCGCAACTTTGCTAAAAGTAGCGGAAATTGAGCAACATATTAATGATCTCAATCAGATGCGCTTGCGGTTGTTGGCCCTGGCGGATGAGTGTCCGGGGGATGATGGCGCTGATTGCCCGATTATCAATAATCTGGCGGGATGTTGCCACATGGCTGATCAGCAGAAAGTGGGTTGATGGGGGGAATATTATTAGGGGGGATACTGTTGGGATGGAAAATTGTGGATGTGGAATAAAACAGTGGGTATGGAATATAGCTAAAGGCGTATTGAGATAAATACGCCTTTATATCAATAACTAGTGATGAACAGCCCGCACATGCAAGGTATTGCCTTCCACTAATATCACTTCAACTTCAGTGCCAACACTCAGCTCATTAGCGCAATAAATACGCCAACTGCTGTCGCCGACTTTCATGCGGCCATAGCCATCAATCGTCGGTTCGGTCAGGGTGGCTCGCGTCCCCAGCAATTGATGATTACGTTGGTTGAGCATCGCCGGTTGCGGTTTGGTGCGTTTACTTAACCAATACCACCACAGGAATGCGGCGACCACCGTCAGGATGGCAAACAGCACACCTTGCATCTCCCAGCTAAAGGGAAATAGCCAGACCAAAGCACCCACCACCACGGCGGCAACACCGCTCCACAGCATATAACCACTGGCACCTAGCATCTCAGCGGCGAGTAATAGCCCGCCGAGTGATAGCCAAAACCAGCTTGGATTCGCTGCAATTTCCTCCAGCATGGTTATTTACCCCGGCTGTTTTTACTCTCACCAATCAGTTCTGCAATACCACCGATAGCACCCATCAGGCTGCTGGCCTCCAGCGGCATCATGATCACTTTGCTGTTATTGGCAGAACCAATGTGTTGCAGTGCGTCGGTATATTTCTGCGCCACAAAGTAGTTGATGGCTTGAATATCACCGGCAGCGATGGCTTCAGAAACCATTCTGGTGGCTTGAGCTTCAGCTTCAGCGCCACGTTCACGGGCTTCCGCCTGCAAGAATGCAGATTGACGCTCACCCTCGGCTTTCAGGATCTGTGATTGCTTCTCACCTTCAGCACGCAGAATTGCGGCCTGACGAACCCCTTCGGCTTCCAGAATATCGGCACGTTTAGTACGTTCTGCTTTCATCTGCGCATTCATCGCAGAGATCAATTCAGCAGGTGGGCGCACGTCACGGACTTCAATACGGGTGACTTTGATGCCCCATGGGTTGGTAGCTTCATCAACGATATGCAACAGGCGGCCATTAATGTTGTCGCGTTGGGACAACATTTCATCCAGCTCCATGGAGCCTAAAACGGTACGGAAGTTGGTCATGGTCAGGTTGATGATGGCCGATTCCAAATTGCTGACTTCATAAGCGGCTTTCACCGGGTCAATAACCTGGATAAAGCAGACCGCATCGATCGCCACATTGGCGTTATCGCGGGAGATGATCTCCTGGGATGGAATGTCTAGCACCTGTTCCATCATATTGATTTTGCGACCAATACGATCCATAAATGGCACAACGATATTCAGGCCTGGCATCAGCGTTTTGGTATAGCGGCCAAAACGTTCGACAGTCCACTGGAAACCTTGCGGGACAATTTTGATTGAAGAGAACACCACAATCAGGGCGACAACGATAAGAACAGGGATGACCGTAAACATATTTAACTTCCTGTCAGCAATGATATTTGTATCTTAATATTACGTGACGGGTCGCTAAATGCCTAACTAAAGGCAGGTAAAAGCGTGTAAATGAGAGAAAACTCGACTGGAGCAGAGTAAAACAGCGCGGGATGACCCCGCGCAGGAGCAAATAAGGGGATCGCCAAAAAGATTGTGGCGATTAACTCTCGCGGTCAGTACAGCAATGAGTAGAGTTGACGGCGATATTTGGCGGCCAGTGCATCACCGGTTCCTAATGCGGCCAAAATATCCATTAATGTCTTACGCGCCGTGCCGTTAGCAGCGGCCAAATCTTTTTTCAGATGACCGAGCAACAGCTCCAGTGCCTCTTCATTGCGGCCGACCTGATGCAGCTGCAATGCCAATTGAACCGCCAACTCCACATTATCCGGCTGCTCTGCCAGCTGTTGCTGTAGCTGCTGGATCTCTGGGGTGTCGGCCGCCTGTTTCAGCAACTCGATTTGAGCAATCAGCCCTTGATAGCGGGTATCACGGTCTTGCAGCGGAATGGTTGCCAACACCGCTTCGGCATCTTCACTGCGGTTCAACTGGATTTGTACTTCAGCCAGTTGCAGGCCAATTTCACTGTTTTGCCCACTTAATGCCCAGGCCTCTTTCAGCAACGGCAGGGCTTTCTGCACTTTGCCTTCGCTGATTAATTGCGTGGCTTCAGTGACTTTCAGCTCTTCCGGTTTTGGCAGCACCCGCTGTAGCAGTTCGCGGATAACCTCCTCTGGCTGCGGCCCTTGGAAACCATCAACCGGTTGACCATCTTTAAACAGATACACTGCCGGAATGGAGCGCAGGCCAAACTGTGAGGCCACCATCTGCTGCGCGTCACAATCTACACGGGCCAGAATAAATTGCCCCGCATACTCTGCGGCCAGTTTGTCCAGTACCGGGGTCAATTGCAGGCAGTGCTGACTGCGTTCTGACCAAAAATAGAACAGCACGGGCACGGCCATGGATTGTTCTAAGGTCTGGTGTAGGTTTGTTTCAGTAATATCGATCGTAGTAGGTGCTAGCATAAAATATTTCTCTCATCCGTTTTATACCCGTCATACTGCAAGCTGCATGTGCGTTGGCTGCGCTCGTTACTCGGCCCATCCTTGGGCCTCGCCTCTACGAGGCCGCTGCGAGCAGCGTTCAAATCTATTTCCGACAGATTTGTCACCCGAATCATTAACTGGGGTCAACTCATCGGGACTCACTCAGTTGCCGCCTTCCTGCAACTCGAATTATTTAGGGTATAGCAGTTAATTGGGGCAAGTTATGTTGCTTCAACCCTCATCACTTTTATCAATAATTACCACGTATCAAGAGTTACCACGCAGGACTTTATCTAACATCCGCCCTGGCAAGATGCGGCGCAGTATCGTCAGTGCATGGGCGACCAGGGTGACCGGATAGCGCAATTGCGGGCGCGGACTCTCCAGCGCGTGGCGCAATTTCGGCAATATAGCTTCTGGTGGCAGCGTAAACCGCTTCGCGATACCGGGATTATTGACTGGCTTATTGGCTTCGGCTTGATTCACATTTTGCGTGAAATGGGTGCTGATAGGGCCGGGTTCGATCAGGCTGACATAAATCCCGCTGTCGTGCAGCTCCATGCGCAGCGCGTCAGACCAGGCCTCTAGCGCATATTTGCTGGCCGCGTAAGCACCACGGCCAGCGGTCGAAACCAACCCCATCACCGAGCTGGTTTGAATAATGCGCCCTTCGCCATGGGGTAACATGGCCGGTAACAGTAATTGTGTTAGTTGGTGAGTGCCGAACAGATTGGTGGAGAATTGCTGCTCCAACTGCTGGCGGGAGATAGTTTGCAGCGGGCCATATAAACCAAAACCGCCGTTGTTAAACAGACCATACAAGCGCCCGCCTGTCAGTGCGATAACTTGCGCTGCCGCGCGCTCGACACTGGCACTGTCATCCAAATCCAGCTCAATACCTTCCAGCCCCAACTGTGTCATCTTTGCCACATCATCGGGTTTACGGCAGGCCGCCAGTACGCGGTAGCCTCGGTTTTTCAACTCTTGCGCCGCCACCAGACCAATGCCACTGGAACAACCGGTAATTAATACTGCTTTTTGCATAACTTTACCTAGTGAGTGAATCTATTTGCTTGAACAAGTGGTTAACTAAAGCATTATTACTGCTTATTAGTCACTAACGGCTTGAGTTGCTGTGCCATCCAATCAGCGATGAACGGCTGAGCCTCGGCGTTAGGGTGTAAACCATCATCCTGCATCCACTCGGGCTTTACGGCAACTTGTTCCATAAAGAAAGGAACCAGCGGAATGCCAAATTGCTGTGCCAGTTGTGGATAGATAGCGGTGAAGGCATCAGTATAGCGGCGACCATAGTTAGGCGGAATACGGATTTGCATCAATAAAGGTTCGGCTTTTGACTCCTTTACCAGATTGATAATTTGTGTCAGATCCCGTTGAATATCCTGCGTTGGAAAACCACGCAGCCCATCATTGGCGCCCAGTTCAATCAGCACCCAGCGCGGCTGATGTTGCTTGAGCAGCGCAGGCAGGCGGGCCAAACCTTGGGCGGCAGTATCGCCACTAATACTGGCGTTTACTACCTTTGGCAATGAGGAGTTGTTCTGCCATGTTTTATCCAGCCGTGTAGGCCAGGCCTCGGCAATGGGCAAGCGGTAACCGGCGCTCAAACTGTCGCCGAGAATCAACAGTGTATCGGTTGCGGCGGCACGCAAACTGAATAATCCCAATAGCAATAGGAAGGGAAGATGCCAGCGGAAAACGTTCTTGAAGTTCATCATCTTAATAAGCACGTCGGTCAGGGTGAGCAACAGCTCTCCATCCTTACCGGAGTTGAGCTAGTTGTCAAACCCGCTCAGACAATTGCACTGATTGGCGAGTCAGGTTCAGGTAAATCCACGTTACTGGGCATACTGGCGGGTCTGGATGACGGTAGCAGTGGCGAGGTGAGCTTACTTGGTCACTCTTTGACGGCGATGGATGAAGAGGGGCGCGCGCAACTGCGGGCAGAGCATATCGGCTTTGTGTTTCAATCATTTATGTTAGTACCGACACTCAATACATTGGAAAATGTCCAACTCCCAGCCCTACTGCGGGGAGAGAGCGAGCGCGAAAGTAAAGCACATGCGATCGAGCTGTTAAAGCTGGTGGGGTTGGATCAGCGCCTTCATCATCTTCCGGCCCAGCTTTCTGGCGGCGAGCAGCAGCGGGTGGCGCTAGCCCGCGCTTTCAGTGGGCGGCCTAAAGTGCTATTTGCCGATGAGCCTACCGGTAACCTCGATCGCCATACCGGTGACCGCATCGCCGATTTGTTATTTTCCCTTAATCGCGACTACGGCACCACGTTAATTCTGGTCACCCACGATGTGCAACTGGCGGGTCGTTGCCAGCGCCGGCTGCGTTTACAGGACGGCAAATTGTGGGAGGAAGCATGATTTGGCGCTGGTTTTGGCGTGAGTGGCGCTCACCCTCACTGTTAATTGTCTGGCTGGCATTAACGCTGGCGGTGGCCTGTGTGCTGGCGTTAGGCACCATCAGTGACCGCATGGAGAAGGGGCTGAGTCAGCAGAGCCGCGATTTTCTGGCGGGTGATCGGGTGCTGAGTGCCGCGCACCCTGTGCCTGAGGGCTGGTTGCTGGAGGCGAAACAGCAGGGGCTGACTGTCAGTCGCCAGCTCTCCTTTATGACCATGACTTTTGCCGGTGATCGTCCACAGTTGGCGGATGTCAAAGCCACCGATTTGGCTTATCCGCTGTATGGCAAGCTCGAGACTCAGCCGGCCGGCGCGCGACTTGAACCGGGCACGGTGCTGGTGGCGCCAAGGCTTTTATCGCTGCTCGGGGTGAAGGTCGGTGACAGATTAGAGGTGGGGGATACCTCGCTAAAAATTGTCGGCGAAGTGATTCAGGAGCCGGATTCTGGATTTAATCCGTTCCAAACCTCGCCGCGTATTTTGATCAATCTGACTGATGTGGAGAAAACAGGCGCGATACAGCCGGGCAGCCGCCTGACCTATCGCTACATGTTTGCTGGCTCACCGCAGGCGGTGGCGCAATTCAGCGACTGGCTCACCCCGCAATTGAAGCCGGAGCAGCGCTGGTATGGCCTGCAAGAGTCCGGTGGCGCATTGGGGAAATCCCTGCAACGGGCGCAGCAATTCTTGCTGTTATCGGCGCTCTTGACGCTATTGCTCTCGATTGCCGCGGTGGCGGTGGCGATGGGGCACTACTGCCGCAGCCGCTATGACTTGGTTGCGGTGCTGAAAACCTTAGGGGCCGGACGCCGTGCGCTACGGCGGCTGATTATTGGTCAGTGGCTAGCAGTGCTGGTGCTGGCGGGCCTGTGTGGCAGCCTGATTGGCCTGCTGTTCGAGGGCATTCTCGTGCGCTTATTGTCACCGGTATTACCGGCGGCACTACCCGCTGCGGGTGCATGGCCATGGGTATGGTCAATGGGATCACTGGTATTGATTTCGTTGCTGGTGGGTATTCGCCCCTATCGACAACTGCTGGCGACCCAGCCATTGCGGGTCTTACGCCGCGATGTCTCCGCCAATGTCTGGCCGCTGCGCTACTTTATCCCGGTGATGATGGTTATCGTGGTAGGGCTGTTGGCGCTACTGATGGGGGGCAACTCCCTGCTGTGGGCTATTCTCGGTGGTATGGTGGTCTTGGCGTTACTGCTCGGGGTGATAGGTTGGGGCGGTTTGTTACTGTTGCGCCGCCTCACCGTCACCCGTTTGTCATTGCGGTTAGCCATCAACCGCTTGCTCCGCCAGCCATGGATGACGCTGACTCAATTGGCGGCATTTTCGTTATCCTTCATGCTGTTGGCGTTGCTGTTAGTGCTGCGCGGCGATCTGCTGGATCGCTGGCAGCAGCAACTGCCGCCAGATAGTCCAAACTACTTTTTGCTGAATATGACACCGCAACAGGTGCCGCAGGTGACCGAATTTCTGGCGCAGCATCAGATCACCCCTGCGACCTTTTATCCGATTGTTCGGGTGCGATTGAGTGAAATTAACCAGCAACTGGCCACTGAGCGGGTGCATGAAGATGATCCCGGCGGTGAAGCGGTTAACCGCGAATTGAATCTGACCTGGCAGCAAGATTTACCGGCGCACAATATTTTGACCGCCGGTCAGTGGCCACCAAAGGCAGATGAAGTGTCGATGGAGCAGGGGATCGCCGAACGACTGGGCATTAAAATCGGCGATAAGCTGACATTTAGTGGCGATACGCAATCATTTGAGGCCACTGTGAGCAGTATTCGCCAGGTGGACTGGGAGAGTTTGCGGCCTAATTTCTACTTTATTTTCCCGCCGGGTGCGCTGGATAAGCAGCCACAAACCTGGCTGACCAGCTTCCGCTATCAGGGGGATGGGGAAGCACTGACGCAACTGAATCGCCAGTTCCCGACACTTAGCTTGCTGGATATTGGCGCGATGCTAAAACAGGTCGGGCAGGTGTTACAGCAGGTCAGTCGCGCGCTGGAAGTGATGGTGGTGTTGGTCATTATTTGTGGCACTTTGCTGCTGCTGGCACAGGTACAGGTAGGGATGCGCCAGCGCCGTCAGGAGCTGGTGGTCTATCGCACACTGGGCGCAAGTAAACGCTTACTGCGCGGCACCTTGTGGTGGGAGTTCGCGCTATTGGGGCTGGTGGCTGGTCTGGCGGCAGCTATTGGTGCGGAAGCCGCGCTCTGGGCGTTACAGCGGTTAGTCTTTGACTTCCCGTGGCAGCCTAATTGGGTCATGTGGTGGCTATTGCCGCTGGCGGCAGCGCTGCTGTTATCACTCTGTGGCGGTTGGCTTGGTGCGCGGTTGTTACAGGGGCGGGCTCTATTTCGCAACTATGAGGGGTAGATTTTATTCGCGGGCAGCATGAGTTGCCCGCGAGTTATTAGTTTCCTGCGAATAATTTACAGCTTCGCCTGCGCCCAACGCAGGGCGTTTTGGTACTCTGCGGGCAGCAACGGGGCCAGCTCGGCCAGCGCGGCACTTAATGCTGCGCCATCGGGATCATTCAAATTCAAATGACCCACTTTGCGGCCTTCACGCACCTCTTTTTCGTACCAGTGCAGGTGCACCAATGGCAGCGACAGCCATTGGGTGTTTACCGCCGTGCCAATCAGATTGACCATCGCCGATGGGGTATTTACCACCGGCTTGGGCAGCGGCAAATCCAAAATGGCGCGCAGATGCAGCTCGAACTGGCTGATGGAGGCACCATTTTGGGTCCAGTGACCACTGTTATGCACCCGTGGTGCTAACTCATTGATCAGCAAACTGTCGCCGACCATAAAGCACTCCATCGCCATCACCCCAACATAATTCAGCTCATCCATAATGGCCGCGAGCATCTGTTCCGCTTGTTGCTGTAAGCGGCTATTCGGCTGAGGCAGTGCCACGCTGATGCGCAAGATGCCATCTTCATGCAAATTGTGGGTCAGCGGATAAAAAACTGATTTGCCGTGATGGCTGCGAGCGCCGACCAGCGAAACTTCGCCGGAGAAGTTAATGCCCTGCTCGACAATGCACTCGCCGTAAGCATCGGCGGGTAAGGTATCTTGCTCACCCGCGCGCAAACGCCACTGACCACGACCATCGTAGCCGCCGACCCGGCGTTTCACGATGGCAAGTTCGCCCAGTGAGGCGAAAACCTGCGGCCACTCGCTGGCACTAGCCAATAGTTGCCAAGGGGCAGTGGCCAGATTCAGGCTATCAAGCAGCTGTTTTTGTGTCAGGCGGTCAGCCAGACGCGGGAAAATATCGCGGTTAACAAAGGCGGTATGTGTTGCCAGTTCGCGAGTTAAGGCGGTTTCCGGCCAGCGCTCAATCTCAGCGGTGATCACACTGTGCTGATAAGGCACCGCTTCTGGTTCGGCATCTAACCCCACCGGATAAACGGCAATGCCTAACGGCTCACCCGCCTGGCGCAACATGCGCCCTAACTGACCATTACCTAATACGCAAACCGGCTTCATGCTTCATCCCTCGGATCGGGGTTTTCCAACACTTCGTCCGTTTGGCTTTGACGCCAATTAGCCAGACGGCCAGCTAATTCAGCGTCATGCAGCGCTAATATTTGAGCGGCGAGCAATGCAGCATTCGCCGCGCCCGCTTTACCAATAGCCAGTGTCCCCACCGGAATACCACGCGGCATCTGCACAATGGAATAGAGGCTATCGACGCCACTTAACGCCGCACTTTGTACCGGAACACCTAAAACCGGCACCAGTGTTTTGGCCGCGATCATCCCCGGTAGGTGAGCTGCCCCGCCGGCGCCCGCAATAATGACATGTAAGCCATTGGCATCCGCTTGTTCGGCAAAACTGAACAGTTTATCGGGGGTTCTGTGTGCAGAGACCACTTCGACATGAAACGGAACATTGAGCGTGGTGAGCACGTCGGCGGCGAACTGCATGGTGGCCCAGTCACTTTTGGACCCCATTACGATAGCGATTTTAACCCCGGCTGCATAAGCCGAATCGAGGTTGGCTCCCATGAGGGTAAGGCTCCTGTGATTGCGCAAGCGTCGGCCAGAACGAAGTTAGGTATCGTGGCTGGCGATGAGGGCGTAGAGCATATCATGAGCCAAAGGCGAGGAAAACGGTTGCGTCGCGGCTTTTAGTGGGATTTTGCGGTTTTTTAGTGGTGCGCTAATGATAAATAGCGCCGTGGTTATTGAGCATCAGGCGGTCAAAACGGGAATTTAATCAACTCAACACTTTCAGCCGTGACTTTTACCATCGAACCTTCAACATGCCAGGCACCCAAAACCACCCGATGCGCTGTTGCTGCGGGCAGTGCTACATTATGAACTGCGGGGCGATGAGTGTGGCCATGAATCATCCAACTGACCTGATTCCGCTGAAATGTATCAATGACAGCTTGTGGATTCACATCCATGATGAGTTGCGACTTTCCGCTATTGTTCTGTTGGCTTTGGTTGCGCATATAAGCGGCAATCCGTAAACGAAAGCGCAGTGGCAGCCATAGGAAGAGTTTTTGAATCAGGGGGTTGTGAACTCTGCGCCGAAAATGCTGATAGTCGGCATCATCGGTACATAAAGTATCACCATGCAAAATCACTATTCTGCGGCCATACAGTTCGACGACTTTCTCTTCCGCGAGTAACGTCATGCCGCTTTCAGCCGCAAAGCGTTTACCGAGTAGAAAATCGCGGTTGCCGTGAATAAAGTAGCAGGGTACGCCCTGTTGCTGGAGTGATTTTAATGCAGCGGCAACTTGCCGATACAGTGGCTCGGGGTCATCATCGCCAATCCAGGACTCGAATAAATCGCCCAGGATATATAAAGCATCAGCATGAATAGCATCACGCTGTATAAAATGCAGGAAACCGGCAGTGATTGCCGGCTCCTGAGCGCTAAGATGCAAATCTGCAATAAAAAGCGTGCTCATTAAGTCGCTATTACTCGCTTACAGTAACGCTTTTAATGATGACGTCTTCTTTTGGCACATCCTGATGCATACCGCTGCGACCTGTTGCGACGTTTTTGATCTTCTCAACCACGTCCAAACCCTCGGTAACTTCAGCAAATACACAGTAGCCCCAGCCATCTGGGCGCTCTGAACGGAAGTTCAGGAAGTCGTTGTCTGCAACGTTAATAAAGAACTGAGCAGTGGCAGAGTGTGGATCGTTAGTTCGCGCCATTGCCAGTGTGCCACGGGTGTTTTTCAGACCATTATTGGCTTCGTTCTTGATAGGTGCATCAGTCTCTTTTTGATTCATGCCCGGCTCGAAACCACCGCCCTGAATCATGAAACCATCAATAACACGGTGGAAAATAGTGTTATCATAGAAACCTTTACGGCAGTAGTTCAGGAAGTTCTCAACGGTAACCGGCGCTTTATCCGCGAAGGTGTTGACGACGATATCGCCGTGATTAGTATGAAACGTGACCATAATAATATTCCTGCTAGTGTAATAAGTGTGTTCACAAATGAGTCGTAACCCTTTAGACGGCTCTTATATCATATCTCTGAGATTGAGTCAGCAGTCGCAACACGGCCAATATGGGCGAAAAAGTGCTGAATCACGGGCTGATTTACCGCATAATCTGATGATATCCTGTTATACCCTTGGTCATTGAAGCTGAAGGAGTATTTGCTTGCAGCTTAGCTGCAACCTCAATGACTTTGAGTATCAACCCTGCATACCGCAAAAAAACAACACCACGGAATGTCCCGATGCTAAAGATTTTTAATACACTGAGTCGCCAAAAAGAGGAATTCAAGCCTATCCATGCCGGTAAAATTGGTATGTATGTATGCGGGATCACCATTTATGACCTGTGTCACATTGGGCATGGGCGTACTTTCGTTGCGTTCGACGTTGTTGCGCGTTATTTGCGTTATTTAGGTTACTCGCTGACGTATGTGCGTAATGTTACTGACGTTGACGATAAAATTATCAAACGTGCGATTGAAAATAGTGAAACCTGCGAGCAACTGACCACGCGGATGCTGGCAGAAATGCATAAAGATTTCGATGCATTGAACCTCGAACGCCCCGATTTAGAGCCGCGTGCGACTCACCATATCCCGGAGATAATTGAGCTGGTCGAGCGCCTAATCGCCCGCGATCACGCCTATGTGGCATCAAATGGTGATGTGATGTTTGCCGTGGACAGTGATCCAGATTATGGGCTGTTGTCGCGCCAAGACTTGGATCAGTTACAGGCGGGGGCGCGAGTTGAAGTGGCGGATGTTAAACGCAATCCGATGGATTTTGTGCTGTGGAAAATGTCTAAACCGGGGGAGCCAAGCTGGGAATCACCTTGGGGGGCGGGCCGTCCTGGCTGGCATATTGAGTGTTCAGCAATGAACAGCAAACAGCTAGGTGCGCACTTCGATATCCACGGTGGCGGTTCTGATTTGATGTTCCCGCACCACGAAAATGAGATTGCACAATCTACCTGCGCCCATGATGGCCCTTATGTGAACTACTGGATGCACTCCGGTATGGTGATGATCGACAAAGAAAAAATGTCGAAATCGCTGAATAACTTCTTCACTATCCGCGACGTGCTGGCGTATTACGATGCTGAAACCGTGCGCTACTTCCTGATGTCCGGGCACTATCGCAGCCAACTTAACTACAGCGAAGAGAACCTCAAACAGGCGCGCGCTTCGCTGGAGCGTTTATATACCGCGCTGCGTGGCACTGACGCGAATGCAGCCTCTGCTGGTGGTGCTGAGTTTGAAGCGCGTTTTCGCGCAGCAATGGATGATGATTTCAATACCCCAGAGGCTTACTCAGTGTTGTTTGATATCGCCCGTGAAGTGAATCGCTTAAAAACGGAAGATATCGCTGCGGCGAATGGGTTAGCGGCAGAGCTGCGTAAACTGGCTCATGTGCTGGGCTTACTGGAACAAGATCCTGAGCTGTTTTTGCAAAGTGGTGCACAGACTGACGGCGATGAGGTTGCGAAAATTGAAGCGCTAATTAAGCAACGCAACGATGCCCGCAGTAGCAAAGATTGGGCGCTGGCTGATTCTGCTCGTGATCAATTGAATGAGCTGGGGATTGTGTTGGAAGATGGCCCTCAAGGCACGACATGGCGTCGTAAATAACATACTGTTTTGTCGCGCCGGGCAGGGGGATTGCTTAGCGTGATAAAACTAAAAATATTGCGGTTCTGGCTCTGGTCAGCAACCGCATTTTTTTTGCCTGAATCTTTGGCGTTAGCGAGCTTGAGCTCGCCACTGCCGAGGTTGTTAGGCTTTAACCTGCACTTTCATACCTTGAAACTCAACAATCTGGTCAGCAAGGATTTTGCAGCGCTTGCGTGTTTCGACACTTCCGTCGACTTTTACCTGACCATCGGCAATCGCGGCTTTTGCTGAGGCGCCGCTATCGTTCCAGCCTTGTAATTTTAATAAATCACACAGCTCGACGTGCGGGTGTTTTTCCAAATGAAAAATGTCCATTACTGTCCTTTCAATCAATTTTCGTTGATGTCGTGATATTCCTCGCAGGCTTGCAAGGTATTTTGTATCAGTGTCGCAACGGTCATTGGCCCAACGCCACCGGGAACCGGTGTAATCCAACCCGCACGTTCAACGGCGACATCAAATTCTACATCACCGACTACTTTACCACTTTCCAGGCGGTTAATGCCGACATCAATCACGATAGCACCCGGTTTTATCCACTCACCGGGAATAAAACCGGGTTTACCCACGGCAACTACCAATAACTCAGCATTTTCGACATGCTGACGCAGATTCTTGGTGAAGCGATGCGTTACCGTGGTGGTGCAACCCGCCAGCAGTAGCTCCAGACTCATTGGACGGCCAACAATATTAGATGCGCCAACCACGACGGCGTTCAGGCCATAAGTCGGGATCTCATAGCGTTCCAGCAGTGTAACGATACCGCGCGGGGTGCAAGGGCGCAGTTTCGGCGCACGTTGGCACAGACGGCCGACGTTGTATGGATGGAAGCCATCGACATCTTTATCAGGATGGATGCGCTCCAGCACTTTGACATTATCAATGCCGGCAGGTAGTGGCAGTTGTACCAGTATTCCATCTATCTCATTGTCGTCATTCAATGAATCAATCAATGCCAACAGTTCAGCTTCAGTGGTGCTCTTCGGGAGGTCATAGGAGCGAGAGATAAAACCGACCTCTTCACATGCCTTACGTTTACTGGCGACGTAAATTTGTGACGCTGGATTCTCGCCGACCAATACCACGGCAAGACCCGGAGCGCGCTTACCCGCAGCCAGACGTTTCTGTACTAACGCAGCAACTTCGTTTCTTACCTGCTGCGCAATCGTTTTACCATCAATAATTTTTGCTGACATCAGTGGAGGGGTCCATCAATTAAAAAAGCGGGAATATGTCTATTTTGTCAGAAGCGGGCCGCGCTGTCAGGCGCATAATAACGATTAATTAACGATTAAATAGCCAGTTGATAAACGGTAAGGTGAAAACCCATTGACTCGAAAGCGACTGCCCGTATAATCCAACCCGCAACTGACTACCCACAGCGTTCTATGCTGCGGTGAATATCAAATGCGCCCTTAGCTCAGTTGGATAGAGCAACGGCCTTCTAAGCCGTAGGTCACAGGTTCGAATCCTGTAGGGCGTACCATCTATACCTCTTCTAACGTCTATCTAAGTCTACTAATCCCTTATATAATCAGCCTCTCTGACAATTCCTAGCATCCCAACGTCTACCTACATCCACTGCAATCAACAACAAAGTGGGGGTACTATTGGGGGTATGTCTAGGTTCAATGAAGTGAGATACCCCCACATGAAACTGAACGCCCGACAGGTCGATACTGCAAAGCCAAAAGAGAAGCCCTATAAGCTATCTGATGGAGGTGGATTATTTTTGTTAGTAAAAACTACTGGTTCACGTTGTTGGCGGCTGAAGTATCGGATCGCCGGTAAAGAAAAATTGCTAGCATTTGGGGTCTATCCTGATATCACTCTTGCTGAAGCCAGAGCAAAAAGAGATGAGGCAAAGCGTATACTTGCAGTGGGCGGCGACCCAGGTGAAGAAAAAAAAGTAGAAAAACAAACCAGAAAAGTCAGCATTGATAACACGTTCGAAGCTCTAGCCAGAGAATGGCATGCCTACAAAAGGCCCAATTGGTCTAAAGGTTATGCTGATGATTTAATGGAGTCGTTCGAAAAAGACATATTCCCTTACGTTGGTAAACGTCCAATTGCCGAAATCAAGCCTCTAGAAATTCTCGAAACCCTACGTAAGTTAGAAAAGCGTGGCGTCCTCGATAAAATGCGTAAAATCCGCCAGGCATGCAGCCAAACTTTTCGTTATGCAATCGTAACCGGCAGGGCAGAGAACAATCCAGCAAGTGAACTAGCTGGCGCTCTGGCGGTTCAGAAGCACACGCATTACCCCCACCTCTTAGCGAACGAGCTTCCCGCATACCTTAACGCTCTCAATGCCTATAGCGGCAGTACAGTCACTCGAATAGCAACACGGCTACTTATGCTTACTGGTGTTCGTACAACTGAACTACGGGCCGCTGAGTGGCTAGAATTTGACTTGGACAAAGCCGTCTGGGAAGTTCCCACCGCCAGAATGAAAATGCGTCGTCCTCACTTGGTTCCCTTATCAGAGCAAGTTTTGGCATTACTGCGTCAATTACATGAGATTACTGGGCGATTTAAACTGGTATTCCCCGGTCGTAATGACAGCTTAAAGCCAATGAGCGAAGCCAGTATTAATCAGGTTATAAAGCGTATTGGTTATCATGGCAAGGCCACTGGTCACGGTTTCCGTCACACTATGAGTACCATTTTGCACGAGCAGGGGTTTAATACTGCGTGGATAGAAACACAGTTGGCCCACGTGGATAAAAACAGCATTCGTGGTACCTACAATCATGCCCAGTATCTTGATGGTCGCAGGGAAATGCTTCAGTGGTATGCCGACTATATGGATAGCCTGGAACGTCAGTCGAAAGATTAGTTTTGGATAAAATTCTTCCGTGAGGAATAAAAAAGGGTCGGTTCAGTAGGTTCAGTCGGTTCAATATTTTAGTTTGTTGATTTATAGGTTAATTAATTCATTTTTTGAACCGACCCTGAACCGACTTTAGGTCGTTTGAACCGACCCTAATCGCGTTATCTCCCGCAAAACTGGCTTTCTCTCAGCTAAATCATCCTAAATCTGTGATCGATAAGCCGAAATTGTTCACCACAGTTTGATGTGAAAATGTGAAGTGATGTCGTACATTGGTGGGGGTAGATGCTGGACGAATATACAGTGGTGATTTATAGTAGACCTCAAGAGAATAAGGCTATGCCTAGGCTGATCCCAAAAAACCAGTACACCTCTACTGGCTGGCATAGTTCCCAGATTAATGAGGGCTTGAGGTGGCGTGATGAAACCAAGTCTCAGAGATGCAAAAGAGTTAGATTCAGAAATAGAGTATGTTTGCAAAGATATAGATGAAAGCTTAGATTTTTTTAATTATATTAGACAATTCGACTTTGGGGTAAAAGATGTTTTAAAAACAATAGATGTAAAGAAGTATGATGAGCTTACGAATGACTTTCATGCTATACAATTTTATATTGCGTTCAAAAAAAGAATAGACATACTTTATTCAATTGAGTATGCAAATAGTATTGCACAGGAAACATACGAGGATTATTTATTAGATTTTCAACAGGATGATGTTGATGATAATCCCAATTCAGAAAAAGAGTTTGAGAATGAAAAACTTAGTCAAATAAGTAGCGAGTTATTAGATACTTCATTTTTTTTGGAGAAAGTTTTCTATGGAGATGCCATTAGCATTGTTCAAAATGACTTAAAGTACGCTAGAGGGTGGTGGACTAAAGACTCTATAAGGGCCGTTGATATGCCTAGCATCATTTTTGCTAATAGGTACAACGGATATTTTTTTGGGGGAATGGATAATGAAGATCACAACAAAGTCATTTGCCGAATTTTACAAGGCAATCAAAGTTCAGAAGATATAAAAAAAATATTAAGTATTCCAAAAGGGTATGGTTGGCAAAATCATGAATTAGCCAAGAATACAATATGGGCTGAGGTTGATTTAAATGTGCCAGATGAAATTTTGATTGAAAGATTTAAAAATTGGCTAGGGAATGCACGTGAATTACATGGCAATGCTTTTAAACAGAGCGTTGTTAGTATTAATAGAAAGAATAGTTTTAAACCTTCGCTGATTAAGCGGTGGGGAAAGCTAAGGATATTGGCATATTTTGATATGAAAATATTGTGTTCCTTTTTTCATCAAGAACCTACGCTTAAACAGTATGGAGACGCATTATATTTTGATGAGTATGATATAGATACCACGGAAAAAATAAGAAAAACCGCAATGCCTCTTCTTCAAGAAATTATTGAGGGAGATTGCCTTGATGATCTCATGAGGAAGCTTATTGCGGAAGATAAAATGCCAAAATAACTACCGGAATAAAAAAAATGGAAAAAACTTCCGGTAAGAAAATAATTATTTTACCTCCCTTTATTGATTTAAAGTATGAGGAGAGAATCCCCTCTGTCATCTACTAGTATCTATCAATGACGCTACACAGAAACAGGGGGCAACATGCCACAAGCACCACAAGCACTTATCCGCCTATCAGAAGTCCAACGCCGCACTGGTTACAGTAAGGCATGGCTTTACCGCCTTATCAGCCAGAATCGCTTCCCTTCCTCCATTAAAATCGGTACCCGCTCCATTGCCTTCGTTGAAAGCGAAATTGACGAGTGGATAAACCAACGCATTGCTGAATCCCGCAAGGAGGTCGCCTAATTAAGCACATAGGGTGTGCATTACTTGGGTGTACTTGCATTCGGTTTAATCCAATATTTGATTTCCGTCGCTACAGATACCAAACGATTTAACGAAGGATAATTCAACATGAAAAAATTAAATGCCTTAATTGGCAGCGGCCAAACTCACTCTGAATTTAGCACTACCTCTAATTCCGTTGTGCTGAAGTTTAAAAATCAAACTGTAATTCCTTTTGATCATGGTGATGGGAAGATTTGGGTAACAGCTAAAGAGTCGGCTAAGTTGCTTGGCTATGCCAATGCGAAATCAGTTACCAACTTATACAACAGCAACTCAGATGAGTTTACCGCCAGTATGACCGAGGTCATTACAACAGTGACCTCGGGGAAAACAATGGGTTGCAATAATCTTAAGACGAAAATACGTATTTTCTCTCTTCGGGGTTTGCACTTACTTGGATTGCTGGCTGAAACTCCTGTTGCCAAGGATTTGAGGCGTTGGGCTTTGGATTTAATGGACAAAGAGTCAGGGGGATTGGTCGCTGATACTCGCCTGACGCTCCAGCAGATGCAGAACATTGTTGCTACGGCTTGGAAAACGTCCAATGAAGACTCCTCTGATGCTGGTAGGCGTTTACGCAAGCGCCAAGATGATTTACCTGTACTTCAGAAAGCCCAGAAATTGGTTGATGAGATAGGGCAAATCCCTTTTGAGTTTATTGGCGGTGGCAAGCTGGGGATACAGTAATTATGTCTCAGATTATAGCTATCTCGGTGATTTCGGATCAGTTGAAAGTCAGTAATACTGACGCTCAAAATTTAAACTACGAAACTTCCGTAGTACCTGGTGCAAGCAATCTATACCAATCTCCAGAATATAATGGAGATTACCGCTCAGCCAAATATTTGGCTCAGCAAACACTGCTCAAAAACGGCAACTCACCGAGTTTAACCAAACACGAACAGTATTCGGGTTCGGCTGAACATTACCGTTACTCAGGTTCGCTAACCATCCTAACTGGATGTATCTATGAGAATCAGCAGGTTAAAAGCAAAGAAAAGGGTAGCACTGTGAATGCTACCCTTCTGGGTTACTCAGATGGTTCTGATTTGGACTTCTTGCGCTGGCGGCGTTTGATCTCACCTAACATTGACGCTGTGATGAACTGCCCAGTACTTTCGCCTTTTTCTTTTACTAACTCCATACCTTCAATTATTTCATGTGGTATGCGAGCTGTTAAGGATTGTGACTTTGCATTTTTTGAACCCGTCGCCATATGCTGCTCCCATGTATTTTGGTGTAAGACAGTATACACGGTAAATATTCTATTTAAAGACTTGACGTGTAAGACACCTTGTAACTATATTGTGTCTTACACCTTACCTTCATCATGGTGTGAAAATAGCAACGCCCCAGAGTGCGGGAACACTTCTGAGGCGTCTAACCACAATGTAAATGAGGCTTACACTATGGCATTACAACATAGTACCCAAACTCGCCCTAAATTTCAGTATCTCTTTCTCGCTGTGTGCCGTTCTGACCTGAACGCAACGCCGCACCGTGAATCAGTCACTGCCCATTCTGAACAAGATGCCCGCCGCTCTCTGTCTGGTCAGTTCGTACTTTCCTTTGCTGGCCGCATTCCTGCACAGGGGGTATACAATGCTTAAAAAATACCGTGTTGAATTTAGCGTATTAGACGCTGCTGGTGGTGCTCTCAAACTGTCATGGTGTGGTGAAGCTGAAAGCCTTGATAAAGCATCTGCCACTGTTCTCTTGGGGGCTACAGAGCGCCGGTTAAGCAACGTTCAGATCACCAGCATCATGCAGCTCCTTGATGAGGATGATATCTACCCACCTTCATACAAAGAAACTCAAGCCCTGATTGCTGAACTGATGGGCAGCCGTGGTAAGCCAATCCCTGACACCAGCGAGAATGTATCCCGCACTCGCTTATTACGCGTCAAAGCAGGTTTGCTTCATTTGTTGACGGTTGTTATTCCTCTGATTGAGAACGAGCAGCAACGATTGCAGGTGTATTGGTGGGCTGAGGCGGTACATAACATCGTACGGTTTGAAGAGCATGATGCGAAAAATGAGCAGGGGGTGTGCAATGTCTAAAAAAACTGAACTGGCTCCGGTAGCGGCCAAAAATTTACAGATTATTGAGTATCGTGGGCAGCGTGTAGCAACCACTGAGCAACTGGCGGCCGGGTATGGCACAACGGTGATCCGTATTCAGCAAAACCACCATGAAAATAAATCCCGCTTTATTGAGGGTAAGCACTTCTTCAAAGTGGTTGGTACTGAACTCAACAATTTGCGACTAGTTTTAAGCGAACTGCAAATCTCACCAAAAACTCGCTCACTTATGCTCTGGACTGAGCGCGGTGCTGCCAATCACGCGAAGATGTTAGAAACGGATCAGGCGTGGGACTACTTCAATGACCTCACTGAGTTTTATTTTTCTCGACGTGATGCATTGCCAGCACCTGCAACTGCAACAATTCCCGACCTCAGTCGCCTGGAAATTCTTCAACTGGCTATCGACTCCGAGCAAGGCCGTTTAGCTGAAAAGCAACGCGCTGATAAAGCTGTACGTACCAAAGGTCAGATTAGCCGTAAACGTGAAGCCAGCGCCCTCGGCAAACTAAGTGCCGCGACTCGCAAATGTCGTGTACTGGAAGAACGGCTGGGGGAAAGTAAAAAGCATGCCACGGTGAAAGCGGTAGAGAACGTGACTCACCTGAGGTTTGCATGGCATCCGCTGCGTAAATGGTGTCTTGAGAATGGCTTTAAACCTGAGATGGTGCCTGACCCTCAGTATGGTTCAGTAAAATCATGGCCTCGCGAAGCATGGCTGGCAGTGCATAACGTCAATCTGTCCGATGTTATGGGGGTGACTCATGGCTAAATTAGCTCCCTGTGAAGTATCTGACCTTCTTAATGAAATCGCTTCGATTTTAAAAGTCAGTTCAATGATGATTGGTAGTGAGGACGGTAACGACACGGGTTACGAACTTCTTTGGATCGCCCAGGAACGCGCTGAAAAAGCGGCGAAAAATATCGAGGGGGTGAATTATGCGCGAACCGCTGCCAAATGATCGTTACAAAGACAGTCATGGTTCATTGGTCACTATCGATATCGTTGCCTTTAATCGCGTTACTTTTAGCCGTGACGGATATTCATCGCCCTGCATTATGCCACTGGCACGGTTCGTCGCTGAATTTACCTTTATCGGGAGAGCATAACCATGAAAGCCAATGAATCAGTACCTCTGGATATTGCTACGCATAAGGCTGGTCAATTAAATGCTCTCTTGCTGTTGATGTTTGAATCTAATATTGAATTAGATACTACTGACGAAAAGGAATTATTAAGCCTTGCATTGGATCTCGCTGGGCCAGTTGCGGTTCATTTGCTTGAACGGGAGGCCGGACAAAATGGAGCGCCTTGATATAGCCAGCAGCTAAATGCCCTGTATTTAATTAGTTAGCATTCCAACATCTAAAAATAACAGCCATCAGGCTGGGGACTCGCTCGGCCTGATGAAAGGAAAGGATATATTTATGACGAACCTGAATCATTCAATCGAATTAAATCGTAAACATATTGCAGTGGCATTTATCGCTTATTGTCAGAAACGAAATAGAGGCGAATCCATTGCCAATGTCATTATTAATTCTAGAAAGGTTGTTGTTCTGGAAAATTTAACTGAGGCAGCAATTTGTAATTGCCTAATACATTCTCTGGAAGTGCTTTGTTTTCAGGAATTCGGGCGTGATGACGGTTCTCGGATCCTTGTGGAAACCTACACTCAGATGCTGAGTAAAGATAACAGTAAATTGACACCGCACGGCGTCGAGACAATGACGGAAGTCATGAAGGCTACGGTCGTAGAGACTTTGGCTAATCCTCATGATAACCAGCATGGGCTGGTATTCAGTCAGGACGGTGCAGCATGAAGCCATCCATCGACATGATCCGTGAAGTTACGGCTCAGGCTACCAACCGTTGGCGCGATATTCTTGGTTATCTCGGTATTGATGTACCGGAACGACCTCGCGACCATTCTGCTTGTCCGGCATGTGGTGGCAAAGACAGATTCCGATTTGATGATCAGGATGGACGTGGGACCCATTTCTGTAATCAGTGTGGTGCCGGTGATGGGCTTGAGTTGGTACAGAAAGTTAAGCAATGCACCTCCACTGAGGCGGCGGTCATGGTAGCAGACGCACTGGGAATGGATCCCGACTCGCGAGTGTCTGCGACGGTGCCTGCTAAATATGTAAAACAGCCGGTACAACCCGGTATCCCGATAGCGGATAAGGTTGCGGAGCTGGTGGCGAAAACGGTACCTGGCGAATCTCAGTACCTACTTAATAAGGGGCTTCCAAGCTCCCCTCAAGCCCTATTGAGTGACGGTTCTTTGCTGCTGGTACTGCAAACAATGGAGGGCGTAGTAACGGGTGCGCAGGTGATTAAGCCTGATGGCACCAAACGTCTGATATCTGGAACCATTAAAAAAGGTTCATTTATTCCTGTGAGACTTCCATCAACACTGAATGATGAGCCAGTTGTAACGGTGTTAATTGCAGAGGGTAACGCAACCGGCGTTACAATTTCGTTACTGAGTGATGGGGTTGTGCTGGCCGCTATTGATGAAGGGAACCTGATCCATATAGCGAAAGCCAGCCGGGAACGTTGGCCTGATGCGAAAATTATCATCGCTGCTGATAACGACCTTAAACCCGGTGAAAAGAATGTCGGGAAAGAATCAGCTGAGAAAGCGGCTACCGCGGTGAATGGCTGGGTTGCCTTACCACCAACAGACTATAAAGCCGACTGGGATGATTACCGTCAGCAGTATGGGCTGGATGCGAGTATTGCTGCATTCGCAGATTCCCTTTATCAACAAAATAGCTTACTTGAAGAGGAGGCTCCGGTAGCGGAGCCTCAGGATGTCAGACGTCCCTATGTCGATGAGCGTAAAGGTGGCATGTATTGGGTTGAACCCAAACTGGATAAAAGTAACGGCAATATTACGGAAAGAGAAAGCTGGCTGAGTGACCCGATATCCGTTGCGGGGATAGGTGAAGACGATAACGAGCGGTATCTGATCCTCTCCTGGACGCCGGAGGGTAACAAGACTGAACGCTCAGAAGCTTTACCCATGCGTGACATTGGCGAGCGGGAAGGCTGGTCGCGGCTGCGGGCTGGTGGTTTATCTATCACAGCCAAAAGTGGATTACGGGCAATACTGGCTGACTACCTGCAACGCAGTGGAGAGCGGCAGCTTTGGACAGTTGCCAATGCTACTGGCTGGCAGTGTGGGGCATACATCATGCCGGATGGTTCGGTGATTGGCGCACCTGCAACCCCGGTACTCTTTAATGGTCGCTCATCAGCCGCAAAAGGCTACACCACCAAAGGGACCCCTGAGAGCTGGCGCAGTAACGTAGCCAAACTTGCTCAGGGTAATCCCTCCATGATGTTGGGTATTGCCTGTGCCTTTGCTGCTCCGCTGATTGGTTTGGCTGGTGCGGATGGTTTTGGTGTTCATTTATTCGGTGGTTCCTCCGCAGGTAAAACCACGACAGGTAATGCGGCTACCACTGTTTATGGTGAACCCGAAGCGCTGAAACTGACGTGGTACTCAACAGCATTGGGCTTGGTAAATGAAGCAGCGGCGCATAATGACGGTTTTATGCCACTGGATGAGATAGGGCAAGGCAGCAATAAACGCGCCGTAGCTGATGCCGCTTATGCTTTATTTAACGGGGTTGGCAAAATTCAGGGGGCCAAGGAGGGCGGTAATCGGGATGTGAAACGCTGGCGAGCAATGGCATTCAGTACCGGTGAAATCGACCTTGAGAGTTATATCCGAGCTGATGGAGGCAAAGTAAATGCCGGTCAACTGGTGCGGCTATTAAATGTACCGATTTCCAAGGCCACTGAATACCACGGCTATAAAGACGGTAAAGCTCATGCAGATGCTATGCGAGACGCCTGTAAAGACCACTATGGTGCTGTGGGGCGGGCATGGATTAAGTGCTTAGCCAGCCAGAAAGAGGCAGCAGCGCAAGCTGTCAGGGATGCGGAACGTCGATGGATAGCGTTATTGCCCGATGAAGCCAGTGAGCAGGTGCGCCGTGTGGCGTCGCGGTTCGCGATACTGGAAGCTGCCTTGCTCCTTTCTAAGCACCTTACAGGCTGGATTGAGCAGGAGAGCCGTGACGCTTTACAACATGGTTTTAATGCATGGGTTAATGATTTTGGTATGGGTAACCGAGAATCAAAAGCATGGGCGGAACAGGCTGAATCTTTCTTGCAACGCTTCGGTTATAGCCGTTATTTACCCCACCCTGAAACGGATCCACGAGACTTACCAATAAAGGATTTGGCGGGATATCGGGAGAAAAAGCAGGGACTCGATACATTGGTATTCCATACTTTCCCGTCAGTGTTTCGCGACGAGATAGCTGTAGGAGCTAATGCGGTGGCTTTTGCTCAGGTTTTAGCGGATGCCGGTATGTTGGATAAACCGAACAAGGGGATAACCAAGAAAACGCTCAGAATTGACGGTAAGCAACCCCGTTTTGTGGTGCTCATGATGCCAGATGATTTGGAGGAGTAATTAATTTCCTTTCATTTGAACTGACCTGAATCGGATTAATCATTCTCTCTGGCGGGTATGACACCAATGCCTTGACAGAGAGTAAAAGAATACGGGGTATGCACATTATGAGAATGACCAAAGAATTACGTGCTGAAGTCTTTCGGCTTAAACAGTCAGGCATCGGCTATAAACGGATAGCTGACATGACTAATCTAAACCTGAGCACGGTCAAAAGCGCCTGTAAGCGGTCTGGATTATTTGCAGATAATCTCGAGCATACAGCGATGTTTACGATACCAGAGAAGCAATACAGCACAGCACTTATTGTGCCAAAGCCGTTACCCGTGCAGCGGCGTATTACGGGAGACAGGCAGACTGATGCCTATTTGTGGGTGTTGGAGGTTATTAATACCGGCGAACCGGGACACATTGCGGCGGCAGAGGAAGCCTTGCACAAGCTGACTATATCCCCTAAAGATGCTCGTGATAATTACACTCGTTATTTGGAAGCGAATGGTGCGGGATGGACTGCCAGCTTTTCCACAATGATGATGGGCGACCCGCAGCATTATATCGACAGGGCCAGAACCCAATTTACTCGTGCAGCAGAGGTCAGGGGGACATTTGGCAGCTATGAAGCTGCATTGGAACCTACCAAAGCTGAACAACTCATGGAGATGGTCTGTGGTGATATTTATGATAATGATTTTGGCTGGACACCTAAGGAAAAAAAGAAGGGATGTATTGAGGGTAAGCGAGTTACTGAGGTATGGGACCTGCGAGCGCAAGCGTCAAAGGGTTTCGCTGGGGTTTTACCAGAGCCTCACACACTGTCTGATGTTGTAAGAGAATTTCAGTATTGGCAATGGTTATATACGGTGCGTAATGCTGCTTGCAAAGAAATGGACCCAGGTGGATATGGTTATGATTGCGACGGCCCTATATCAGACCGTGAAACCTATCTTGATAAGAAGCTTGAAATCATCCGCCCTCGCCATCAACGAGAAGCACTTGATGTGTTGAAATGGTATTTACAAAGTGAGCGACATCAGAGTTTTTCAGGCTCAGATAATGATGCGGTATATCTGAATTTGATAGGGGTGCATATAGGGGATGCGTTGACGGATAATTAAATAATGACATTTACATCGCCTAACGTGCTGCTATTGTGGCTGATGTTGGTGTTATTATGTCTTTTCTCGTTACGAGTTATGGTAATATATATACATAGCTAATCAATATAAATAGTGAGTCGTATATTAAATACGGCTCGCTTTTTTATTGGGTAACGTTCAGAGATTCAGAGGGGTATCCATAATATGCGTGATATTCAATTGGTATTAGAACGCTGGGGTGGTTGGGCAGCAAATGAAGATAGTGGCGTTGGTTACTCCCCCATTGCAGCCGGATTCAAAGGTCTGTTATCCAGTACCACAAAATCACGATTGTCGTGCTGTGATAATGACGGTCTGCTGGTGGATGCCGCTGTAGGCCGACTGAAGAAAGCGGGAAGAGATGAAGATTATGAACTGATAGAGCAGCACTACAAAAAAGGGATATCAAAATCTGCAATTGCTCGGAAACAGAAATGTTCTGAAGGAAAGATTAGATTAAAACTCATGATGGCCGAGACGTTTGTTGATGCTTGTCTGCTGATGGCAGGGGCCAAGTTAGAAATGGATGAGTGGACACATAAATTTGAAATAGAAAAAATTGCATAAAAAGCTATTCGTAACGAATTTTACCTATTATTGTGTTAAGAGTGGTTACTTTGTCACGTAGCTTACACAATCAAAAAGACTAGTTTTAACATTATGTTTCAGATCAAAAAAACGTTATTAGATCCTGAGGTTGGCAAGTTTATACTGGTAGGTTGGTTAAAGTCTTAGATTAGACGCCCACTGTTTATAGCATTTACTTGACCCCAATCATTAGGTTTACTGAATGAAGTGTTATGCTGTCTATCGAAGCTGCTTTATGCCTTCATTCAAGTACATACCTTCTTTCGGAGATTGATTATGTTTGCTATAAACCCTACTACTTTTGACTATTTTTTGCGCCACCTATCGCAAGTCGCACAAGATAAAAGAGTCGTTCCATACAATGAGTTGGAAAATGCTTTTGGGCTAAGCCATAACATGGTCGGGGAATATGCTGGAGCTGTTGGGAAGTTCTGTATAGACAATAATTATCCCCTCCTTAACTCCCTAATAATAAATATTACAGATTGCTCCCCTTCTGAGGGTTTCCATGCATGGTACTTGGAGTCCGATGTTGGCGATTTGCACTATCCTTATACAGGGTTGTCGTGGGGAGAAATGATCTCTGCGTGTTGGCGTTTTTTTCATGTTACCTCTTCAAGAGCCAAGCAGGTTCAAAATTTTTCAGGCATGACCCCAGTACATAGATCTTGGGCAGAAAAATATGTTAACTAATAAATAAGTCCACATTCTTTTCGTATTATAAACCTCGCATATCGCGGGGCTTTTTTACATGTGTGATTATCCCGTATGTAGAATTAACCGATAGCGAGACTACATTCGCATGGGTACTGGATTGTTAATCCAATCGTTGTGAAACAGTACCCAGCCGAATGCGTTAACCTATTTCTCTTATGCGTTAAGTAACTCCACGCATAACCAATTTTAAGGCTGCCAATTTGGTGGCCTTTTTTATTTAGCCTCGCCGCCAGCGCCAATCACCCTCAAACAAACTCCGTGTCTGAATGGATCACGGCGGCAGGGCTATTTCCTACACAACAGCATACGAACCCGACCAACGCCGGGAAGATAATTCCCCATATGGGGAGGTGGTTATGAGAATGCCAGAAAAAGACCCAGGGTGGCTGGGAGCGTTATTTGCATTTTACTCCCTGCACTCGACGCCAATTAACGGTTTCCTTGTTGGCTTTATCGTCGCATTTAGGCGCGTGGTATGGGGTGGTGGTCGATTAAGAGAGGGGATTGGAGAGGGGCTGGTTTGTGGTCTTGTCGGGGTGAACCTCGGTCCAATAGTTGCCCCCTTGATTATACGACTCATAGATTCCATTCCGTGGCTGAACGGCGCTTTAGCTGAAGTAGCTGCGGGAAAGATAGAAATATTCGTCAGTTGCATGATTGGGATGGTTGGACTGTCAGCCATTCGTGAAATCGCTTTCAGGCTTGTTAAGCGCAAGGTCGGGGTATCAGATGCAAAACAATAAATTTAGCCAGCGCAGTGAAAGCAATTTGAAAGGCGTTAACGCTAGCCTGGTGAAAGTCGTTCGCCGCGCTCTTGAACTATCAACGGTTGATTTCGGTGTTATCGAAGGTGTCCGCACGGTAGAACGGCAAAAAGAGCTGGTGGCCACTGGTAAGAGCCAGACCATGAATAGCCGTCATATCTCCGGCAATGCGGTTGATCTGCTCCCCACTGGTGCTGACTGGAATGATTATAAATGTTGGTTGCCGGTATTGGATGCCATGCACCGCGCTGGTAAAGAGTTGGGTGTGAAGCTGCGTTTCGGTATCACCTGGACGGATAACCCGAATGACAAGCCAGCGAAGTTCTTGGATGCGCCTCACATTGAGATACCCACATGAAAGAAACTCTATTGAGATTGATAGCCGTCGCACTGACGATTTCAGTTTTAGTCGGTGGTGGGTACTGGTGGGGCAGCGATAGTAAAGATTCGGAATGGTCTCTCAAGTGGACTAAGCGCGATAAATCAGACCTAACGGCAGAAATAGCCGCCAGAAAGAGCGCCACCGATAAAGAGGCTCAACTTCAGGCTGCCCAGTCAGCCGAATTAAAGGCATATCAACAAGGGGTAGTCGATGCTGAGAACAAAGCAAAAGGCACTATTGCTGCTTACCGCGCTGGCAATATCAAGCTGCAAAAGCGTTTCGAGTGTCTCTCCGCTTCAGTTGGGGATATGCCCGTTACTCCCGCCAGTGGACAGCTCACTGATGCAGTCAGAGACTGCGGATTTTCAGACACAGATGTCGGGGTTCTTATTTCAATCGCTGAACGAGCCGACAAGCTAGTCGAGAAACTCACTGCGCTACAAAAGGTTGTCACTGACGACCGCCGAATAATTAACAGTGCTCAATCACAGTAGGGATTCAAAATTGAAATCTAAGATAGTTATTAATTTAATCGACACTACATTTCTGCTGCTGCTGCTGCTGGGTTACGGACTATGGCAACCAGAAAGCGGCTTACTGAATATTGCTCAAGCTTATACATGGTTGTTAATACTACTCTCGCTGATCTTCATAGCTATTAGCCTTGGGATCATTATTGCCATCGATGCTGTTACTGGCGAACAGAAACAAACGCTGGTGGATTATCTGGGACGGCTATTTAAACCATCAGATAAATCAAAGTTTAAAAAGGTAATGGGCTGGGTACGGTTCGTTGCTGTCATTTCCTGCATGGCATACATCGGGTGGATCGTTACTTCAATTTTCTTCGCTGCTTCCTCTCTACTTTTTAGAGCTACAAGGCATGTGGCGAGAGAAGCGATAAAGATTCAAAGCGCATAAACATCAATAGCGCAGGGTTGTCGCAGTCCACAGATAACCAGACTGCGCCCCCTAAAGAGGTAATTGGCTGTCTTGCTGGCGCAAAAAAATCCCGCAGTCGGGCGGGATAAGTATATCAAGAAGAAAGTTGCTTGTGATTGGCAACTGCATACCAACACAATTAAATCGTAGATTAATACATACAAATATAAAGGCTGTTTATGGCTATTATTCACATAACCAACTGCTCGCTTCATTTTTTGTGATCAACACCACTATAAGAATGGCCCAACTTCGCAATAGGGCTTAACTGGCATTACAGATGGTACTTTCATGAGTGCCATCGATAATGCGCAAACCAAAGTCACCTCGTTAACTCCGGCTCGCTGTGGGGGTTAATGCTGGTGGCTTTTCTATTTAGGGATAGATCATGGCAACTCTTAAGGATTTATCTAATCAGCTCCAGCAGATTAAAAAGCAGCTCCCTTTTGCTGCTGCTCAGGCACTAACAAGTGTTGCTCGCCAGATTGCAGCCGCTCAGAAGGTGGGTATGCAGCGCAATCTGGATAATCCGACCCCTTTTACCGTGAGTTCTGTTGGCTCGTTTGGTGCTCGTAAAGACCGATTACAGGCCAAAGTATTCGTGCGTGATATTGCTGCCAGCTATCTCGAACCGTTCGAGTTCGGCGGTCAGCACAAGCTCAATGGTCAGGCGCTGCTTAACCCCAAGAACATTAAGTTGAATAAGTTTGGGAACTTAGCCCGTAATAAAACGCAGCAGCTCAAGGCTAAGGAAAATGTCTTTGTGGGAGAGGTGAATGGCGTTAGTGGTTTCTTCCAGCGTAAGAAAGGGAAGAAGAGCAAAAAGGTTAAGAAGCGTCAAAAACGCTCTCCTAATGGAGTTCATCGCGCCAGAGAGAAACAAAGAGCACCTAAGCTGCTGATTCAGTTTGGTGACGCATTGGCAGTTAAACCAACGCTTGGATACTTCGACCGAGCGAATACAATGGCACAGGCTTTGATGCCTGGAGCATTAAGTCTGGCAATCGAGCAGGCGTTGAAGACGGCTAAATAACAAACTACTCAACCATTGTATAACTAACATGCCTCGCCTATGCGGGGTTTTTTATTGCCTAAATTACAGGTGATACATGAAAGAGCTAACCCAAGAAAGACTGAAAGAGCTACTTCACTATGATCCTGATACAGGTGCATTTATGTGGCTGGTCTATCGTAGCTTTAGGGCTGTAGCTGGCTCAGTAGCTGGGCGCACCAATATGACAACCGGCTATGTAGAAATACAAATTGATGGTCGCCGCTATAAGGGGCATCGCCTTGCATGGCTCTATATGACAGGTGAGCAAGCCAATAGTCAGATTGACCATGTGAATGAGGTAAAGGTAGATAATCGCATTAGCAATCTTCGCGTTGCTACTCGAGCAGAAAACAAAAGGAATGTTGGCATCACTAAAGCTAATACCTCAGGCGCAAAGGGTGTCTATAAGCAAGGTAATCGTTGGATTGCTCAGGCGCAGATGGATGGGAAGAAATACCGATTAGGTAGCTTCATGAGCGTTGATGATGCAGCCAAGGCATACGACTCGTTTTGCCAGCAGTCTTATGGGGAGTTCTGTCATCATAGTTCGGCCCGTTCAGTTGATAATCAGTATCAATAAAAAAAATGGGTCCCTCCTGGCAACATTTATTACACGGGACATTGCGCGCCCCGTTCTGCGTCTAGCTTTCAACTTTTGAAATTTGGGTAACAGGTAACAACTGAGGTAACACATGAACCAGTCAGATTTTGCCAAACTTCACAATGTCAGTCGAAAGACGGTTACGGCGTGGAAGGCGCGTGGGTGGCTGGTTTTAGCGGGTGATGACATTGATGTCGAGGCATCAAATGCCAACATTGAGCGCTTTCGGAAAACTGTTACCCGACCAGAGAAAAAAGTTGCAGGTAACACGCAGGGTAACAAAGCAGGTAACAAGACGGGTAACAGAGCCAAAGGTAACAGATCAGGTAACAGACCTGATAAAGATCCGGTGGATTCTCCCGCAGACGTTGTGAAGAAAATGATTGCTGAAAGCGGCGTCGAGATGACAATCGATGAAGCCAGAGAAATGAAAGAAAACTTTCTGGCGCTGCTCACTCGGTTGGAATATGACATTAAATCAGGTCAGGTACTTCCTTACAAAGAGATGATTGAGGCGGTAGGTAGCGAATATTCACGTATGCGTACCCGCCTGATTGCCATCGCTCCCGAACATGGTCCCCGCTTGCGGGTGCTGGCCTCAACCACTAACGATGCGGAGTTTGTTGAAGCACTGCAAGAAGTGGTTTACGAGGCAATGGAGGAGCTAAGCCTTGATAACAATAACAACGGAGAGAGCAGTTGACCCTGCCGCTTGGCAAAACTTCTCCACGGAACTGCATCAACGACGCAAGAACGTAAAACCCCCTGAACCTCTATCATTGAGTGAGTGGGCCAATAAGCATGCGGTATTGTCAAAAGAGACCAGTGCACAGACTGGACGATTTCGCTCTTTTGCTTATCAGGATGGCATTATGGATGCAGTAACTGACCCACTGGTTACTCAGGTGTCCGTCATGAAATCTGCCCGAGTGGGTTACACCAAGATTTTGGATCATGTTATCGGCTATTACCTGGTACATGACCCTTCACCCATTTTAGTTGTGCAACCCCGCGTTGAAGATGCGGAGGATTACAGTAAGACTGAAATTTCTCCCATGCTCAGAGATACCCCTGTTCTCGCTGAGATATCCGGTGATCCGAAAGCCAAGAGCAGTAACCAGACCATCCTTAAAAAGCAATTTCTCAATGGTTCTAATTTAACGCTGGTAGGGGCAAACAGTCCTGGTGGCTTCCGTCGTATAACTTGTCGAATCATTGCTTTTGATGAAGTTGATGGGTATCCGATAGCGGGGGCCGGTGTTGATGGTGACCAGATAGCATTGGGTACCAAGCGTTCAGAGACATTCTGGAATAGAAAAATAATATTAGGCTCAACCCCGACGGTTAAAGGAATTAGCCGCATTGAGAAGGCTTATGCTGAAAGTGATCAGCGTAAATATTATGTTCCATGCCCTCACTGTGGTGAGTTTCAAACGCTGGAATGGGGTGGGCCAACAACGCCTTACGGAATTAAGTGGGATAAAGACTCTGACGGTAATGGATTACCCGATACCGCCTATTATGTTTGCCGCCATAACGGTTGTGTGATCCATCACAACGATAAAGCCGGAATGGTGAAAGCGGGAAGGTGGCAGGCAACTATGCCCTTTAAAGGGCATGCGGGTTTTCATATTTGGGCGGGATACAGTCTCTTCCCTAACGCTGCATGGAAGTATCTGGTTGCCGAGTGGTTGCGGGTAAAAGACGACCCTTTGATGCGCCAGACATTTATTAACCTTGTCTTGGGTGAACCCTATGAAGATCGCGGTGAAAAGGCGCTCAGTGAAAAAAGCTTAGCAGAACGTTGTGAGGTTTATTCCGCTGAAGTCCCTGATGGTGTTGCCGTCGTCACCGCCGGTATCGATACACAAGACGGACGACTTGAGATTGAGGTGGTGGGCTGGGGCCGGAATGAAGAAAGCTGGTCTATCGCTTATGACGTTATTGAGGGGGATTTAGAAACTGACGAACCCTGGCGGCGGCTTGATGCTTACCTGAAGCAGACATGGCGGAGAGCGGACGGGCGAGGTTTTACGATTATGGCTGCCTGTCACGACTCCGGCGGGCATCATACACAGAAAGTGTATGAGTTTTCCAAAGAGCGCATTGGACGGCGGATATGGGCGATAAAAGGCGAGTCGGCAAGAGGCGGTAAGCGTTCACCCATCTGGCCAACAAAGCGACCATCTTCTCGGTCAAAGTCTCAATTCAAGCCCATTATACTGGGTGTTAATGCTGCAAAAGACGCCATTCGTTCCCGCCTTCACATGGAGCAACCGGCGGCTGGCATCCCTTCTGCTGGGTATATGCACTACCCAGTGGAGCGTGATTTACACTATTTTAGCCAATTACTTGCAGAGCGCTCCGTTGTTAAAACGGCGGGCGGGCAACGTTATCGTGTTTGGGAATTATTGCCTGGGCGCGCAAATGAGGCATTAGATTGCCGGGTATACAGCTATGCAGCATTGAAAGGGTTGCTGCATTTTGGATTAAATCTTAACCAATATGCTGACAGCCTTTTAAGTCATCCTGAAAAATTACTGCCTCCTTCGGACGTTACAGAAGACAAGCCCAACTTGCGTTTTCCGGGCGTCATTATTCCAGAGTCACAACCCACTACACCCAAAAGTAGAGCCAGAAGGCTGGCGTAAGGATATCTATGTTCAATGCAAACACTAGCCTACTGGCCGGTGCGATGAGTCGCGCCCAATTAGAAGAGGCATTAAACCGAGCGCAGCAAGCCTATATCGAATTATCGTCCGGCGCGAAGGGCGTTTCGTTCTCCTATGCGCAAGGGGATGGCACCCGATCAGTTACCTATCAGCAAACAGATATTGGGACACTCATGGGGTTAATTCAGCTTCTTCAGGCTCAGCTAGGCATCGTTAAGCGTCCACGCAGGGCGATAAGGTTTCGTTACTGATGAAAAACCCAGTAAGGATTTTAGGTCCTGACGGTAGCCCCTTACCGCCATCCAAATCAAGGGCATCAATGTTGAGTGGTTCCCGAGGGGTTCCGTATGACGCTGCTGATTCATTCAGTGATTCTATGGCCAATTGGCAGCCGTCCTTGTGGTCACCGGATAACGAAATCAATACCTCCCGCGATCAGGTTGTTGCCCGCGTTCGCGACATGGTACGTAACGATGGTTGGGCATCGGGCAGCGTTACCCGCATTTTGGATAATGCTGTTGGTGCGTCTTTCCGGCCGCTTGCCAAGGTTGATTACCGGACTTTGGCACTGATGACCGGGAACCCTAAATTTGACGCGAAATGGGCTGATGAATATGGACGGGCCATTGAATCAGGCTGGCGAACGTGGGCGAATGATCCGAACCGGTATTGTGATGTGGAAAGGAAGAAAACAGTCGCCCAACTACTACGGCTTGGTTTTCGCCACAAACTGACTGACGGTGATGCGCTCTGCGTTATGCAATATCGACCTGACCGTCTTGGCTATGGGCGTGCGCAGTATGCCACGACCATGCAGATAATTGACCCGGATAGATTAAGCAACCCTCAGCAAAATTTCGACATGCCGAATATTCGTGGTGGGGTAGAGATTGATGAGGATGGGGTGCCTATTGCTTATCACATCCGAAAAGCTCACATGGGCGACTGGTGGAGCGGTAAAGAAACCATGACCTGGGAGCGTATCCTGCGTGAAACTGACTGGGGCCGCCCAATCGTCATCCATGATTTTGATAGTGACCGGGCCTCCCAGCATCGGGGTATCAGTATTTTCACCCCCATCGTTCAGCGTCTTAAAATGCTGATTAAGTACGATGAGGTTGAGTTGCAGTCGTCAATCCTGAACTCCATTTTTGCCGCCTTTATCACATCACCTTATGACCCGAGTTTAGTGGCGGAAGCCCTTGATACGGGTGAGGAAGTTAACCGTTATCAAGACATGCGCCGTGAGTATCACGATGAAAAACGCCTGTCACTACAGGGTGGCGCACGTATTCCGATACTGGCACCCGGTGAGGAGATGACCACCCTTAACGCGGTTCGACCAACCAGTAACTTTGTTGCTTTTGAAAGCGCGGCGTTACGTAACATCGCCGCATCATTGGGAATTTCTACCCAGCAACTGACACAAGACTGGTCAGATGTTAACTACAGCTCAGCCCGTTCCGCCATGTTGGAAGCTTGGAAAACCCTGACCCGCCGGCGCGATGATTTTGCTACAGGTTTCGCCCAGCCAATATTGTCGTGTTTTATCGAAGAATTGCATGATTTAGGTGAGGTTCCCTTGCCTGATGGCGCACCTGATTTTCTCACAGCGAAAGCGGCCTATTGCCGTGCTCAGTGGATGGGGCCAGGGCGGGGCTGGGTTGATCCCGTGGCTGAGAAGAAAGGGGCCATTCTCGGGATGGAAGCTGGATTGTCTACTCTCGAAATGGAAGCTGCTGAGAACGTGGGCGAAGACTGGGAAGAACTGCTGGATCAGCGCCAGCGAGAACGTGAGGCATACATTGAGCGTGGGTTGCCTATTCCTACATGGCTGCAAGCTGACACCTTTGCACCTGATCAACAACAAAAACCGGAGGCACAGTGAATCTTCCACATTTAGCCCAGCGGCTCTTTAACACCCCGCTGGCACTTCATCCGCACAAGGCTGAAGTCGTTATGGCGGCATTGACTGACCGGTTCGGTCTGACGCGCATTCAGTCTAATGCCGATTGGGCCGACGAAGAGGATGATTTCTTTTCACGCAAGGGGCGTGATTGTGGCTATGACGTTATCGAGGGCGTGGCGGTCATTCCGATTCAGGGCACGTTGGTGCAAAAGTTAGGTACCCTTCGACCTTATAGCGGTATGACAGGATATGACGGTATTCGGGCCAGCTTTTTGACAGCAATGAATGATGATGCGGTTAAGGGCATTTGTTTTGATATCGATTCACCGGGCGGTGAAGTCGCCGGTTGTTTTGATTTGGTCGATGAAATTTATGCTGCCCGAGGCGCTAAACCCATTTGGTCAATCCTGTCCGAAAATGCTTATTCGGCTGCTTATGCGCTGGCCAGTGCAGCGGATCGGATTATAGTCCCGCGTACTGGTGGGGTTGGTTCAATTGGCGTCATCGTGATGCATGTTGACTGGTCGCAACGCATCAAAAGCGATGGGGTACAGGTCACGATAATCACCTTTGGCAGCAGAAAAGCTGAATCAAATCCCTACGAGGCATTAAGCGAGGAGGCAAAAAAGGCCATTCAGTCCGATGTTGACGAGATGGGCCGCTTGTTCGTGAGTACCGTTTCCCGCAATCGCGGGATAGCTGAAAGAACTATCAGGGACACCGAGGCCGCATGTTTCTTAGCGGCTGATGGTGTGCAACTGGGGCTGGCTGATCAAGTGGCATCGCCTGATGTCGCATTCCGCGATTTATTAAAACTGGTTGGAGAAAATAATGGGTAAGAAAATTCAAGGTTTTGCTCATCTGTTTGGCCGTGGGGCCAAGGCGTCAGAAGAGACAGAGGACGATAATAAAGAGTCCAAAAAAGCCAAGGGACGTCAGGCTGAAGAGGATGAACAAGACCCTAATGCCGAAGAGAACGATGACGACTCAAACGATAACCCTGATGATCAGGACAATAAAGACCCTGATGCCGAAGACGACAGCGATGATGCTGACGTGGATGAGGGAAATGACGATGACGGTGATGAGGATACCGATGACCGCAACGTCAAAAAAGGTCGCAGTGCCGAGCGCCAGCGCTGTGCGCGTATCTTTGGCAGTAAACATGCTACCGGGCGCGGAGATTTAGCAGTTTCTCTGGCGCTAAATTCGGGGATGAGTTCCGCCGCCGTGATCCGGGTGCTTGCCTCCACTGCCGCTACTGCACCGGCATCTGCCACCGCGCCCCGTAAACGTTCTTTGGATGAGCGGATGCAGGCCCTCGGCAATACACAGCCCGGACAAGATACCGCAGGTGCATCAAAAGGCGCGTCACTGGTCAATAAGATGACCAGCCTCTATGACTCAGCAAAGGGTAAAAAATAATGGATAACTTCGGACAAAATTCCTTCCAGCCGGGTATGCGCTCATCTCTGTATGTGCCCGACCAGTTAATTGCCGGGACACTGCAACTGGTCACGGATACCGCTGTTATTGCTCAGGCAGCTGAAATCCATTTGCGTGGCACCGTGATGGGCAAAATTACAGCATCAGGCGAATACACCAAGTCAGTAAAAGATGCGGATGACGGCAGTGAAGTGCCGGTCGCTATTCTCGTCGATAATGTGGATACAACCACTACCGCCCAGCGCGGGGGCATTTATCTGATGGGTCAGTTTAATCAGAACGTGATCATTCACGATGCTTTATGGACGTTGGCTGAATTAAAAACGGCACTGCGTTCGTATTCAATCTTCCTACAAGACAGTATCCAGGCACCCGTTTAAAACCTCACTTTCTGATTTGCACCCAATGCCATTCATCTGGCAGGGGTTTGCTCGTCTTCAATCTTTGTCTGGTGGCTCTGGCTGCCAGCAAATTAAAAGAGATACTCCATGAATATTTTTGATACCAACGCGCTGGTTCAGGTTGTTCCTAACCTAAAAACTAGCCAAAACTGGTTACTGGATCGCTTCTTTCCCAACATCGTGACCTATGAGACTGAAGAGGTTTCAATTGATGTGGACATCGGGAAGCGCCGCTTGGCCCCTTTTGTCTCCCCGTTAGTCGCCGGCCTTTTGGTTGAAAGCCGTAAATATCAGACCAACACCTTTAAGCCCGCGTACATCAAAGATGTCCGGGTTCCAGACCTGCGCAAACCGATTCGCCGCCAAATGGGCGAGCGTATTGGCGGCGAGTTCACCGCCACTGAACGTGAGATGCTCAATATTCAATTTGAAATGGAAGATCAAATTGACATGATCAACCGTCGTTTGGAATGGATGGCGGCCAGTGCCCTGACCAAAGCAAAAATTATGGTCGTGGGTGAGGGCTTTGAAACGGCTGAGATTGACTTCGGCCGCTCAAGTTCTCTGACCATTACACTGAGTGGGTCAGATAAATGGCCTTTATCTGTTCCCGCCGGCACGACCAATACCCGACCGTCAGATGATATTGAAGACTGGCAAACACTGATGTTGAAAGAGTCCGGGGCGGTGGCCACGGATTTGGTATTTACCACCTCCTCATGGAAAGCGTTCCGTCTCGATACCACCATTAAAGACAATGCCATCACATTCCCAGCATTGAGTCCGTTTGGTAATCAGGTCGATGCGGGGCCACGAATCAATAAAGGCGCAGTCTATAAAGGTCGCTGGGGCAACTTTGATTTGTGGTTGTATAACGACTGGTTTGTTGACCCGATTGATGGCATTGAAAAGCCAATGATCCCTAATGGTGCCGTATTGATGTCAGGTGCTGAGCTAATGGGGACCCGCGCCTTTGGTGTCATTCTTGACCCCGCGTTTAATTATGGGCCTTTGGCGTTTGCACCTAAATCATGGGTTATGCCTGACCCCGCACAGCGTTATTTGATGATGCAATCCGCTCCGCTGGTTATTCCAAGCCGGGTGAATGCCTCCCTCTGTGCAACGGTGGTGTGATATGGCAAAAACATCGAGCAAGCAGCAAGCCAGCATCAACGAACTGGGCGGCTTGCCGCCCGAGTTCGCCGCTGACACCCCGCAGGAACAGACTGTTGTGACGGATAATAACGAAACACAGCCTGATCCTGAGGTGCAAAAAGAGACATCAACGAGTGAGGAACAGACTAAAACACCTGAAATATCAGATGATCAGAACACGATTTCTGGTGAGTCTGAGACTCAGGAAAACACCACAGAGAGTGAGCTGGGGAGTGACGGTCCTGCTGATGACTCTGACGAAATGGAACTTGTGGTGGTAAAGGGCCAGACCCTGCGCCATAGCGGGGAAACTTATGCGGAGAACAGCCGTTTATTTCTGCCACATAGTGACGCCAGTCGGTTGATTGATTTGGGAGTGGTCGCTGATGTGAAAGCGTTACGGCAACAGGAAGTGCGCATTTCTGGCCCCTCAATCACTGTCGATGATGGCGTGAAGATAAATCGGGGTAGCTGATGGGTATCAACTGGGATCAGCATCTTCTGGCACCTCTACAGGCGGTATTTGGTGACCCGGTTGATTACCGGCCCGCTGGTGATAAGCCAGCTTATACCATCAGCGGCATCTTTGATCGGGCCTACACCTCCATCGATACGCTGGATGATGGCAGCACCATTAACACCACTAATCCCGTTTTAGGGGTAAGAGACAGTGAGTTTCGTTCTCCACCCAAACAGGGGGACCGGGTATTTATTGGCATGGTGGCTAATGAACCGGTCAATACCTTGTTTGTTGTGGCGGATGTTCAGCCAGACAGCCATGGCGGCAGTAAACTCATTCTTAATCGGACAAGATCATGAATACAGCGCAAGTCAGACAGCTGGTTATTGATGCCATTATCGGGAACACAGATGCGGGAAACCGCGTCTACTCCCCGCGTGACTGGCCAACGACCGAGGAGATGTATCCGGTTATCTTGGTGCAGACCCTCATCGAGGAAAAACAGTCATTAGGCCGCAATGCCCCGCAATTCAACACCATCACCACCGTGCGCATTACTGGCCGGTTGCAGGAGCTTGACGGTGAACATCTGGATGACGGCGCGAACAAAGCCTATCTGGCGCTCGAGCGGCTGCGAGAACAAATTGAACGTGCAGTGATAAACAGTTACGACCTCACTCGCCAGATACAGCAGTTTGCCCGCGTCCGCTCAACCGTCGATCTGGACTCCGGCGGTGAAGGGCATATGGCACAGTTACTGATGGAGTTGGATATTGAGTATTACCAAGGGCCGGAAGATTTCTACCCCATGGTGGCTGACCCGCTCAATGGCATTGATATCACCATAGCCATGCCTGATGGCACCACCGAACCGCTGGTCTCCATAAAACTCTCGGAGTAAACCCCATGATCGTTAAACCCGTAGCCGGTCGCACTGTACGTGACCCGGTGAAGGGCACCTTTTTGCCTGAATCCGGCACCGAGGTTCCCGATAATTCATTTTGGCGTCGTCGCTTAAACGACGGTGATGTGGTGCGCGAACAGCCTAAAGAGGTTAAACCCGCGCCTGAAACCACCAAGGCGGAGAAAACTAAATAATGACTATTCCCTTTACAAATATTCCGAGCAACCTTCGGACGCCGCTTTTCTTTGCTGAATTTGATAACTCACAGGCGAACACGGCGACAACGACGCAGCGCACGCTAATCATCGGTCAGATGCTGGATTCCAGTACGCTGCCTGCTGATGTGCCGGTGCTGGTCTCCTCAGTGGCCACCGTGGCGGGGCAGTGTGGCGCAGGCTCCATGTTGCATGGTCAGATGGCGGCATATTTGGCGAATGATACCGCCGGAGAGATCTACATTTTGCCGTTGAGTGATGCGGAGTCTATGGTTGCCGCCATTGGCAAAATCACCGTCACCACCCCGGCGTCAGCAACGGGCGTTATTTCGCTCTATATCGGCGGGATCCGTGTGCAGGTCGCGGTAGTGGCAACTGATGATATCAATACCGTTGCAGCGGCACTGGCCAGTGCCATTGAGGGTCGGCCTGAATTGCCGGTCACGGTTGTCCATACCGGAGAAATGGTATCAGAAGGTGCCGTTGTGGTGTTGTCCGCGAAAAATAAAGGCGCACACGGCAACACCATTGATTTACGGCTGAACTATTTGGGTAGCGCCGGTGGCGAAACAACGCCAGATAGCCTGGTACTGACATTTACGCCAATGGCTGGCGGCGCGGGCGCACCTGAACTGGATGATGCCCTGGCTAATTTGCAGGATCGGACCTTTGATTTCATTATCAATCCGTACACGGATACGGCTTCGTTGAATAAAATCAAAGAGTTTCTGTCAGACAGTACCGGTCGCTGGAGCTATGCAGAGCAATTATACGGCCATAGCTTCGCTGCTCAAGCCGGTACTTATGGCCAACTGACAGCCGCAGGCGAATTGCGTAATGATCAGCATGCTTCTCTGTTGGGGGTGAATGGCTCGCCAACACCAAGCTATATCTGGTCAGCGGCTTATGTTGGCGCTATTGCGCAAAGTCTGCGTAACGACCCCGGCCGCCCGCTGCAAACCTTGGCAATCAGTGGCGTACTGGCCCCGCCGCTGGCCAGCCGCTTTACCCTGATCGAGCGTAATAACCTGCTGCACAGCGGGATATCGACGGTCACTACTGCCGACGATGGTACGGTACAGGTAGAAAACATCATCACCACCTACCAAAAGAACAAATATGGCGCGGAAGATGACAGCTATTTGCAAATTGAGACCTTATTCCTGCTGATGTTTGTCACTCGATTCCTGCGTACTCAGGTAACGTCGAAATTCGCCCGTATGAAGCTGGCGGCCGATGGCACCCGTTTTGCCCCCGGCTCGGCGATTATCACCCCGAACGTGATCCGCGCTGAATTGATTGCCCAGTACCAGACGTTGGAATTTAACGGCTATGTGCAGGATGCCAAAGGGTTTGCCAAGGGATTGAAGGTCGAAAAAAGCGCCAGTAACCCGAACCGCGTTGATGTGCTGTGGACGGGTGTCCTGATCAATCAGTTGCGCATCTTCGCCGTTCTTAACCAATTCCGCCTTCAGGCATTAGCATAAGGATTCATTATCATGGGTGATACATCCAATCGCCTCGCCGGGACAGCTTATGTCACCGTTGACGGTCTGACTATTATGGTGGCGGGGCAATTCAAATACAGCCCCTCAAAATTCAAACGTGAAACCCTGACCGGCATGGATGGGGTGCATGGTTATAAAGAGACCTTTAACGCGCCGTTTATCTCCTGCCAAATCCGCGACAGTGGCGGCACGTCAATCAGTGATTTTAACGATCAAACCAATGTCAATATTGTCTGTGAACTGGCCAATGGCAAAACGATTATCGGCAGTGGTATGTGGTCGGTAAATACCCAGGAAGTGGACAGCACCGAGGCCACCGCTGATATGCGCTGGGAAGGTGGCTCGGTCTCGGTAACGGAGAACTAAGATGTCTGAACTGGAACGCACTAAAACAGTCCCCCTCGTTAAAGCCATCAGCCACGACGCGACTAAAACCACCTATGAGGCCATCGAACTCAGTGAACCGATATTGATTCAGGTTCAGCAGTTCTATGACGAACAAGCCAAGTCTGGCTCACTCAGCGCGATGGGATTGCTCATTTCTCTGGTGTCGAATGTGCCGCGTGAAGCCATCAAAAAAATGGCGTTCACCGACTATAAAGCCTGTGAGGTCTACATGATGAGTTTTTTAGCCTACTCCCCGCCGCCGGAGAGTGGGGTAATGAGCTAGCAGATGTGACCTATTACTATGGGTGGGGGCCAGCAGATGCATGGTCCCTGACCTATAGCCGATTGCAGTGGTGGTATCAGCAGGCGGTCAGAATTAACAAGGTTAAGGCAGGCAAAAATGGGTAATGCATTTGATTTTGAACTGACCGCGACAGATCAAGCCTCAGCCTCCATTCAGCGTATCGAAGAGGCGGTTAAAAACCTTATTCCTGATCTGGATAAAACCCGTGACGGACTTAAGTTGGGCGGACAAGAATCGGTTGAGGGTATTGACGACCTGAACACGCGGTTAAAGGGCATGGGACAGTTTGCCCGCGAAGGTGTTCAGTTTGTGGGTGATTTGGTGCCACCGCTGAAAATGGTGGGGGAAATTGGCAGTAAGGCACTCAGCTTTGGGGCGCTTGGCGCGGTGGGTTATATCGGTTTCAAAGCGGCTCAGGGGTTAAGCGCCGCCGCTGATTCAGCCTATTCGCTTGATGTTGCGGCAAAAAATGCCGGGATGTCCGTTGATGAGTTTAGCCGTGTCAGCGGTGCGATGCAGATATTGGGGGTGGATAGCGCCGCCGCCCGTCAATCTGTTGAGGGGTTATACAAGACGTTCAACGATCCCCTGTGGGCACGAAATGACACCACACAGGCATTGCTGGCTCAGAACGGGATTGTCATTGAACGCCTCAAAGATGGCACAGCAGATGTATACAAGACGCTGGACAACGTCGCCAAGATATTCCCTAAATTATCCCCGCAGACTCAAAAAACATTGGCGGATGCTTTAGGGCTGGATGCCAATTTTTTGACATTAATGCGAGAGGGTGTCAGGTACAAAGAGCTACTGACAAAATCAGATACACTCGGCTTAACGGTAGATCCGGCATTGAATCAGCAACTCACCGAATTAGACCGTAACATAGCCGAGGTGAGCGCTGCATGGGATGGATTAAAACAGCGCGGCCAGAATAAGTTTTATAGTGCGATCCTGTCAGATGGTTCAGTTAAAGACGGGATAGAAGGTGTCACCGATGTCGTCACTAATGGTATAGACAGTATTTCAGTTGCGCATTTTTTAGGGCTAAACAGGGGGAAAGAAGCGGAGCAGTTACGCCGTGGTTATAACGACCCCGAGTTTTATAAAAATCTGAACGAGTGGGATAAGGTTGGGTCAGATTACGGAATAATGACTGAGGGTTATCGGAAGAAGTATGAACAGCATTATGGCCCTAAAGATGAGCAAGAAAAACAAAAGCTAGCAGCCCCTGAAAATACGCCTTATCCGTTAACACCATCAGCGGCTTCAACCTCAAAATCAGGACAGGATGCGTTAGGTGTCAGAAATAATAATCCGGGCAATTTAAGAGTAGCGCCTAACGCTACAGGTAAAAATGGGGGGTTCTCCACGTTTGCTAATCCTCAGGAGGGGATCGCAGCTCTTTCTCGGCAACTGCAACTCTATGGTGATAGAGGAAACAATACACTATCCGGTATTTTGCATACTTACGCGCCAAACACAGAAAATAATACGCAGGGTTATATTAATGCGGTTTCAGGTGCGACAGGGGCAAACCCGTATGAGCGGTTAGATCTTCACTCACCTGAAGTATTGAAAAAATTGGTTACGGCCATCATTGGACATGAAAATGGCTATCAGCCTTATAGCCCTGAAGATATTGATAGTGGTATTAACACGTCGATTAATGATGACCGCTGGAAAGGATTACGTAATCCTAATATTTTGCTGTCGCAGAGGCGATCTCTATCGCCTAAAGAGCCTGACCCCTCAAAAGAAAATATCACAGGCAATCCATCATCATCAATTTTGACACCACCCAATAATAGTAGCCGGGACATTAATGATATCACCCAAGATATGGGTGGCGATAAGTCAGAAATTGAAATTACGCTGATCACGGATAAAACAGGAGAACGTCAGAAAATAACCGCGCCAAAGGGGGCGAAAATATCAACATCAATGAGTTACCCGGCGTAATAACGAACAACCATCAACCTCGCTTCTGGCGGGGTTTTTTATTTTCAGGGGGTGGAAATGTCACTGATCAGCAATGCACTTTCTGATTTATTGGGTACTGGGGGCGATAGCTGGCAGTGGTCAGAACATCTTCACCCCGCCTCTTTCCGTGGGGTTCCCTTTGCGGTTATCAGTGCGGAAGGTGTTTTCGGTCGCCGGCAGGCCATTCATGAATACCCTTATCGCGATACTGCATGGATTGAGGATCTGGGCCGCGCGACTCGCCGCCTGACCATCCGTGGTTTTCTTATTCAGAGTAGCGGCCTTTATAACGCGCCCGATGTTATGACCCAGCGCGATTCATTGATCGCGGCCTGTGAAATGCCCGATGCAGGGACATTAGTACACCCAACGCTGGGCGAAATGACTGTCAGTATTCCCGAAAGCGGTCTTCGCCTGAATGAAGGGGCGGAGTCAGGACGGGTTTTTGAATTTACGCTGACCATTATTGAGTCGGGTTTACGGGTATTTTCTGTTACCAGCTCCGCAGATGCGGTTTCGTCGATTCAGTCATCATGGTTTGGTCTGGCCTCCAAGTCCGTCGCCACCTTTATTGCCACGGTCAAAGGCGAGATCCGTTCAGTGACTCAAACCATCAGAACGCTAAAAAGTACCGCCGCATTCTGGGTCAACATGGTGAACTCAACCACCAGTGAGGCAACAAATCTCGGGAATGTCCTCCGTTCAACCCTCGGACGTGATCGTTATGGCCGCTTTAATCACGGTACGGTTGGGGGGAGCGTGTCAGGGGCCACGGCGTCCGTCAGCACGCAGAGTGACACAACGGACCTGTCCGCGCTGGTGGACCAACGAATGGCTGTTTCAGTCGAGGGGCGGGCATCACTCGCGGCTGCTACCGATGCCTTGACCGAGGCCGCAACGGTAGCAGCACATGCCAATGCGGTTCTGGCTGTCGTGAATGCCATCTTGGCCAGCGGAGCCAGTACCCTTGATTTAATCCGCATGATGCAAGAATTAACGGCAATCAATGACGACACTTTTCGACCCAATCCCGGCGACAGCAATACCGCCGCCGCCAGTTATCAGCTCATTATTGTGTTGTGTGCGGGCGCGATGGTGTTTGCCGCGTCGCAATATCAACCGGAAAGCTATGACGATGCAGTCGATATATTGACGCGGGTCTGTGATGTGGTAGACGGTGCCGCGCTTTCAGCGGCTGATACAGGCAATGATGAGGTGTATCAGTCATTAATTACGTTACGTGAGTCCATCGTCACGCTGTTACAGCAGACGGGCGCCAACCTGTCTCGCGTTGAGATAGTCAATTTTAACCGCTCACTGCCCGCGCTAAATCTGGCCAACCGGCTCTATCAGGATGCCCGCCGGGGTGATGCACTGGTGAAAATGGCGGTGCCTGTTCATCCGGCATTCATGCCCCTTCGATTTAAGGCGCTGAATTCATGAGTGATGACTTGACGCTACGTATTGGCAATAAGCTGATCACGGGCTGGGACAATATCCGTGTCACTCGCAGCATAGAGCGGTTACCCAGCGATTTCAGCCTGTCATTGATGGACCTTTATCCGGGCAGTGATAACCAGCAGTGGGTCAACCCCGGCGACCCCTGCGTGGTTAATTTGGGTGATGATATGGTGCTGACCGGGTATATCGACCGCTGGGCACCGATGATCAGCCGTAATCGCCGCGAAGTGAGGGCGACGGGGCGGAGCAAGTGCCAAGACTTGGTTGATTGCTCCGCTGAGTGGCCAAACAATGTGATCAGCCAATCAACAGCGCTACAGATAGCCCAACGATTGGCGCAGCCCTACAGCATTACGGTGACGACTGATGTGACCGACTTGGATATTGTCCCCCAATTTACATTGAACTGGGGTGAATCCTCGCAGGAAATCATCGACCGCATTACCCGCTGGGCGGCGCTGCTCTATTACGACCTGCCCGATGGGAACCTCTATCTGACTCGGGTGGGGACGCGCAAAGCGGCCAGCGGTGTCGCGCAGGGTATCAATATCGAAGACGCCGCGTATAACTCCGGTATGGATCAGCGCTTTTCTGACTACATTGGTGTATCGATGTCGGTGAGCCAACTTCAGGAGCAGGTACAGGACGCCGGATATGGCGCGGTGACGTTAGCCCGCAGTCGCGATCCTGAAGCGGCCAAAATGCGTTATCGCAACCGTATTATCATTGTTGAAAGCACGATGAAAGCGCTAAAACTGGCCCAGCAGTGCATCGACTGGGAAATGAACCGCCGCTATGGGCGCTCTAAAGAGCTGCTGGTAACGGTCGATAGCTGGCGCGATAAAGACGGGAAGTTATGGGAACCCAACACCCTGATCCCGATTGATTTGCCTATCTTTGGCTTAAAGGATGAACTCTGGCTGTTATCGGAGGTGACCTATCTCAAAGACGACCATGGCACCTCAGCTCAAATGGTGCTGATGCCGCCTGAAGCCTTTACCGTTCAGCCTTATCAGTTCTATTCAAACCTTATGGAGTTGAACCCACGATGAGCGAATCAGGGCAGCTATCCCAACTATATCGCCAGATAAAAATGATACTCGGGATAGGACGGGTCACAGCCAGCAATGATGGCGGCACCGTTCAAACCGTTCAATATCAAACCCCGCTTGAAGTCCGTGATGATACGCCGAGATTGGCTGAGTTTGGTTTTTCGTCAGGGTTACCCGCTAACACCGATGTGGTTATTGGGTTCCTCGGTGGTGACAGGTCAAGCGCAGTCATTATTGGCTCAAATCATCAGTCTTTTCGTCATACCGGACTCAATACGGGTGAAACGGTTATTTATTCGCAATGGGGGCAATACGTTAAGTTAACTGAAACAGGGATTATTATTGAAGCCAATGGACAGCCGGTCACGGTCAACAATGCCACTGAGGTGACGGTTAATGCCTCGGTAAAAGTGCGCCTAAATACCCCGTTACTGGAGGTCAGCGGCGATATTGTCGATAACGCTGGCAGCAATGGCACCACGCTGAAAACCCTACGCGAAGCCTATAACACCCACAATCACCAACTGAAAAATGTGCAGGGCGGTAGCGCGACATTAACCAGTGAAGTGACGGGGAAGGTGGTTGAATGACAACAGATATCAAAACAGTCTGGGAACCTGACAAATTGCTGGGCGACTGGCAAACCGGCGGCGGTGGGTTGTTGGATGGTGATGATTTAGAGACTGCCATTTTAATTAGCCTGTTCACGGACCGGTTGGCCCGTTCTGATGACGCTATTGACGGCGACGATCGGCGCGGGTGGTGGGGTGATACCGGATCACAGTACCCGATCGGTTCCCGTCTGTGGTTGCTGCGCCGCGAAAAGCTCACCACCAAGGTAGCGCTAAAGGCTGAAGACTATGCCAATGAAGCCTTGGTTTGGTTGCTTGATGATGGTGTGGTGACGGCAATCAGCACCAATGCCCAGATAATGTACCCCAACCGATTGAATCTCATCATCAGCTATCAACAACCCGCGCAAACACAGGCGTCTGTTAAATTTTCATGGGTATGGGAGACCTAATATATGCCATTTAATCGCCCCACATTAAGCGAACTGCGCCAGCGCAACCTGTCTTATATTCAATCAGAACTCAAGACCGGCGGTAACTTACTGCGTTTTTCCAATATCGGTGTGATCAGTGATGCAGATGCCGGAATGGCGCACTTACATTATGGTTATCTGGATTATATCGCGCTGCAATCCACGCCTTATAATGCCACTGACGAATATCTTGCCGCGTGGGCCGCGTTGAAAGATGTGTTTCGCAAGCCAGCCAACCCCGCCACCTCTCCTATCGTCGAATTTAGTGGCACTACAGGCCGTGTGATTACCGCTGGGAGCCTGTTAAATCGGGCCGATGGTTATCAATATCGCCTCGATCATGAGGTCACGCTGGGCGCGGGTGGTTCCGCCACCGGGTCAATCACGGCGGTTCTGCCAAGCGTATTGGATGATACCACGGGGGGCGGTATTGCCGGGAATGCCGATGCAGGGACATCTTTGACACTGGATGTGGCCATTGATGGGGTTATGTCGGTGGCCACAGCCACAGTTAAGATATCTGGCGGCGCTGATATTGAATCAGAAGATGCTTTTCGTTCTCGTATGTTACTGGCTTATCAAAACACTCCCCAAGGTGGCAACGATACCGATTATCGCGGCTGGGCTTTGGCCGTGCCGGGGGTGACTCGTTGTTGGGTGAAGCGCCGCTTGCAGGGGGTGGGCACAGTCGGTATTTATATCATGTGTGATGGCAATGATTCAGGCGGCTTTCCGGTCGGGACTGACGGCGTATCTCAGCTTGAAGAGTGGGGTGCGGTAAAAGCGACCGGTGATCAGGGGCGGGTAGCCGACCACATTTACCCCTTACAGCCCATTATTGCCATCATCTATGTCTGTGCGCCGGTGGCGGCCCCCGTGAATTTTGTTATTAGCGGCATCTCTACGGCAGATAGCGAAACCACCACGGCAATCAATACAGCGATTGATGAAGTCTTTTTTACTGAGGGTGAACCGGGCGGTAAAATTCTACTGTCGTCACTGTTGCTGGCCATCGGTGATGTGACAGGCACCAGTGGTTTTATTCTCGACTCCCCAACGACTAACATCCAGCTTGAAACCGGACAATTACCTCTCCGGGGCGCGGTGACCTACCTATGAGTCGATATTCTGTTAATGAATATACCGCCGCCATTCAATCGCTGATGCCGGGGGGCTTAGTTTGGCCCAAAATATCAGACGGGGTTCAAACCAGCACATTACGGGCATTGGCACGGTCTTACCAGCGCAGTGATGAGGATGCCCGAGATCTGCTCGATGCCGCTTTCCCCTCAACAGCGACCGCCATGTTACCCGAGTGGGAAGCGACTCTTGGGTTACCTGATTTATGCGCGATAGGTGAGATAGACAGCATTATCCAGCGCCAGCGGGCCGTAGTCTCCAAACTGTTTGGCATCGGCGGGCAATCGGCGGCTTATTTTATCCGGGTTGCTGAGGCGCTGGGTTATACCATTTCAATCACCCAATATCGGCAGGCATGTGCCGGGATGTCGGTTTGCGGTGACGCCATAAACGGTGAAGAGTGGCCGTTTACATGGCTGATCACCGCGCCGGAGACCACGATCAATTATGCCCAATGCGGTTTAACTTATTGCAGTGATCCACTGCGTTCGTGGGGAAACAAACAGCTTGAATGTCGGTTAACAGTGTTAAATCCATCCCATACCATTCTTAAATTTGGCTACATTAGCTAGTTAATCACTCTCTATTTATTTTTATGCGCCTTAACTGGCGAGGGTTTCTTATGCAAAAAATTGGCGATATCCCTAATACGCGCGCCGACAATAATGGCGAGTTTACTGATGGTAATGTTGCTGGTGGCGTACCACCGACAATACTACCGGCAGAGTGGTTTAATACCATTCAACGCGAATTAATGAGTATTTTAGCAGCAGCCGAAATTGAAGCTGATAGTGATGCTTTTGATCAAGTTCTATTATCGATACAAAAGCTCGTTAGTGAGGGAATCCCAGATCTTAAAGATGCCTCATTAACCCAAAAAGGTATTGTTCAATTAAGCAACTCGACTAGCAGCACCAACGAATCGTTAGCGGCTACACCGAAAGCTGTCAAGGCCGCGCTTGATGCTTCATTGCCAATCGATGGCACAGCAGCATCCGCCACAAAACTGGCCACAGCGAGAAAAATAGGTGGTGTAGATTTTGATGGTACCAAAGATATTACCTTGCCATTTATTAATACCACCGACGCCAATGTTCAATTAGCAGGCAACCTTGGCGCACAAGGAAACATTACCGTACAAGGCAGTCTCATTGCAAAAACCAACATTGCCGCAGATGGCCGCTGCGATATTGTTGGTGATGTAAGAGGCGGGCGGATTATATCTAAAGGTGCTGTTTATGCGGGTGAAGAGCGTGTAGAAGGCAGTGCAGCATTGATAGTGGACGGTAATATCCAAGGTACGTTGTGGGGCGGCAATCTTTACGCTTACCTAGCTGAACGTGAACTGATTGGCATCCCAATTCCTTACCCCCTGCCTAGTGTCCCGGTCGGGTATTTGAAGTGTAACGGTGCTGCATTTAGCACCGTTACCTACCCAAAGTTAGCCCTTAAATATCCATCAGGTGTACTCCCCGATATGCGCGGGAATGCCATTAGAGGCTGGGACGATGGGCGAGGAGTAGACGCAGGACGAGCGTTGCTGTCACAGCAGCTTGACGCATTGCAAAACATCACTGGCAACTTCTACATGGGTGGCAGTAAACAAGTTGCAGGGGTTGTAACAACTGGCGCATTTGGCCCAATGGAAGTGTATAACGCGCTAGGCAATCAGGTGACAACAGCCGGTAATATTGGCGGTATTACCTTTGATGCTAGCCGTGTTTCACGAACAGCAGCAGAAACACGTATGAGAAACATTGCATTCAACTACATCGTGAGAGCCATATAATGACTAAATATTCACTAGATATCCCAACTGCGCAGATTGGAGCAAATGGTCTCGCTATTCGTGCTGGCTGGATTGCCGTTTATAGTGCAGACACCCAATCGCAAGAGTTTATCGGCGTCAATAATGAGTATCTCCCCCTTGGTGTTAGCTTGCCCGCCAATGGTTATGCCGATTCGCCCGTATTACCCACAAAGCCAGATAAGGCCGTGCGTCGAAACGATACTGGCAATGCATGGGAAATAGTTGACGACTTGCGCGGCAAGACTGCATACAGCACTGAAACCGGTCAACCAGAAGAAATCAGCTTTATTGGCGAGTTGCCGGACATATTGACGTTGCTGGCTCCGCAAACCTATTACGACAAATGGAACGGCGCGAAATGGGTAACGGATAAAGTCTTGCAAAAGGCCGCAGCAGTGCAGGAAGCGGAAGAAAAGAAAACCCGATTATTGAATGCAGCCGCAGCGAAAATTGCACCGTTACAAGATGCGGTAGATACCGGCATGGCAACGGATGACGATAAAGAGCAGCTTACGGCTTGGAAAACTTACCGCGTTTTACTGAACCGCATCGATACATCAAAAGCGCCAGATATTGAATGGCCTGTAGCGCCTAAAGTGTAAACAAAAGCCGGGCTTAATTGCCCGGCCTATTCAGTCAGTCTACGGGTATAACTCCCTAACTGTAATAACCCGCGTTTATAAATCCTTACACCTGTATTTATCGCGTTTTTCGACCCGAATTATCTGCATCTATTCGGGGTGACAAACCCAGATTAACTGCAAATGAACCTGCAATTGAGGGCTTCGACCTGCATTCCATTCAGGCGAACCCACATTAGCTGCAACCAGCGACAACTCCATAAACTCAGTGATCATCAAAGTTTATGGTCTTTGATTTCTGGTATGAGTTATTGGACTCGCTGCGCCAATGCCCATCAATGGAGCTTGTTGGTTTATAAATTGTCCATAAAACGTTGTTTTGTGGAACGAACCGACAGACCAATTTCAATTGCAGATATTGTGGGTTGGTAATCTGCGAATGTGAGTCTGATCTGGGTAAATGCAGGTCGGGCCGATTTCAAATGCAGGTCACTACACCTAAGCAAGCAGCGCTTGAAATTGAAGCTGGAAATGAGAAAGGGATGCAGAAAGGCTAAATTTTTCCCATGCGAAAAATTGTGCCCTGTTTTTCTGGTAGGCTGCACAGCATAAAGATATCGATAATGTATAAGGTAAGGTTGATAGAATATTAATGTATTTGTAACTAAAAATAAGTGTTCTGTTCAATATTCACAAATACATAACTATTTTTAGTGTACCCGTCATTGGGCATTAAGCTAATATTGTAATAATTCGACTGGACTAACGCTTTTGTTAGATTATGAGGGAACATATATATGAGTATCAATGAAGCTGAGCTTTTGCAGGCAGGGTTTACATCCGCAGACCTGCAAAAACTCAGAAAATATATAATCAAAGATGAACTCACTTTAAGTATGGTCATCAGTGACTTATCAAAACGCTTTCAAGCTGCGTTGATGTTGACTGTCGGGGTAATCATTACTTTCATCCTTACGCTTTTTATGGCTTCTTTGGATGGCATAATATCAATGGGAATAGCGCTACTGGCTGGGCTGGTAATCATTTGGATCCTCCAACCGCCAGTGCTCTCATACAAATCATGGATTTTCAAAAAAAATCATTAACGGACGGCTTCATCGGTACTTAGTAAATCGAAAATAACCTTTGCCTTTAGACCATAACCTACAATTTTCATTGTTAACTTTGGTCTGCTCATCATGTCAACTTTGCGGTAATAATCCTGTGGGAGATAGTGAAAAAGCCGCCATGAACCAGATTTTCTAAGCAGACCGAAAATTCCATACACATTTGCGCCCAAACTCGCGCTATTGTAAACAGCAAGGCCTGTTTCTTTTTTGAACCCCATGAATTCAGCAGCGTTCATAGCACCGTCAGCTAACATTCCCTCAGAGTCTTTTTTACCAAAAAAATGATGGTTTACCTCTTTGGTTAAACCGTTTACTCCGTCCAGAAATAGAGTTGCACCTGCCAACATACCAAGTGGAGTCATAGACGCGAAAAACACTGCACCGCCAACCATCGATAAACCTGATAGTACAACGTTCACCGCTGTGATGATGTATCCAACAATTTTGTTATTTTCCCGGACGAACTCCACTTTGGCGTAAAGTTTCGCGGTTTTCAGCCGCAACATCTGGTCCTGTGCCTGAAGGCTTTCCGTCTCCGCTCTCAGACTTTGTATGCAAACCATACACTCTTCGTCCGATGTAGCACGCCGCGCGGCAGCGAACTGTTGCTCAACAACTTCCTTTATTTCCTGGATAAAATTTATCCGGGTCAGACTATCACTAAGGTGGGAAGCGGACAGCGTGTTCGCGATATTAATTAGCTTATGGGCCTCCAGGTTCACCATCGTTTCTGACCAGCTTGTAATCCTTCCACCTGACCGCATCCTTGAAAGCAACGTCGCATCCATTTCTTTATCCCCTGATTGTTACAATATTGTTTCAATAATACTTGGCTTTATCTGGCTACTCCTAATGATTTAAGTTCCGAATGTTCTGAAAATAGAGTGATATTATGGACGCAGGTTACAAGGCTTCGTACTAGGCGTGCTAAGTTGATTGAAGTTTATATAGAGGTAGATATGAAAGGTGTTAGCGACGAGAAGTTAAAGGTCTTTGAAGGCGTTTGCATGGTGATTGGGCGTGCAGTAATTGGACTAGATGAGTTAGGTCATCCAATATCAAAAGAGTTGATAATTGGCGCCCTGGAGCAGATGCAGGATAAGGTGGCAGAAGAGGGCGGTTTTGGCCCAGTGTACCTAGAGGTGGCAATTAAGAAGATGAAAGGGTAGTTACCAGATTACAGGCAAAAAAAGCCGCCACGTTCATTGATGACAGCGAGAATAATGAATCGTGGCGGGAATATCTGGTGTTGCATTTTTTTCAAGGTGAATTTGATTTCGCATGGTTAAGATAACCCTGTGAAACCATATTAACTGTGATGGACATCAAATTAATTAGAAGCACATAGTTGCGGTGATTGGTGAGAAGTTAGCATTGTCGTGTCAACCGGTTTTACATTATGGTGCTGCTCTGTCAACCGCAGGGGGATCGGGATGGCACCCTACTGGGGGGGGGCATGAGGAATAATTCGCATATCTTTACGGTATTATCAATTAGTTACGGTGGTGGTCAGGTGGTGCCCGTGTGGGGATCGGAACACCAAAACCGACAACAAAATATTCCTGAAATTATTCCATCGTCAGATTACAGGCGCAAAAAAACCGGCAGCGGGGCCGGGTGATTAAAGATATATTAATGCTTATGTGGTATTTCTGGTCTTTTCAACGAATCTAGTAGGGCAACAGCATTGCTGATATTTTTGGTTTCAAGGTACCTTGGGAGTTTTTCCATAGCATAGTTATCATGTAGCCACTTTCTGAATATACCTAAGGATTCAATAGGGTATATCCAAGCAGTTATATGCTTATTGGCTGCTGACTGCCTGTAGTTATCAGGGTAAGTATGTGGATGCTGTATCCTTTCGCCGTATGTGGCTGAAAGGTTGTTTGCCGACCAATAGCGGCCCCAGTAGTTTCCTACGCTTCCATCTAAAGAAGTAGTGTCATCCATAGGGAAGCCGCCACCAATTAAGTTCATTGCGACATCGGCTATTTCTCTGAACACGGCAAAATGGGAAGATGGTATTTGATCATTTAGTTTTATTCTGGCTCGATAATTATCGAAAGAAATATCTACGGATGCGTTGGGGTTATAATTGGCTTTTTCATAAATCATACGCTTAAGCGTGTACTCCGCCAGGCGGACGAAATTACCAACAGCTACGGACCTATCAAAGTTAGTAGCATCCATTGCATAGTATCTCATTATGGCCATGCATACATAATCAGGGTAGGCGTGAGTTTCCACGTTTGAACTGTTGATAACCCTTGTATAGAGCCGGTCAACATTAAAATAACCCTTCTCAGCTAGGTATGCTGCTACTTTTTGCCCCCTTGGTTTATTCTTTTCTGCATCCCAATTTGAGGTGAACATACGCAGTGGGGCTTCATCAATACCACATAATTTAGCTAGGCCGTATAGAGTTAAGTATGGTGTCCCATCACTCAAAACCCCCATAGGTATACCATCAGCAATAACTTCTACAGTTGGAGTAAGCACCAAATTACCCTGCGATCCGTTATGCGGAAAAGTAGACATATCTATATGATTCCTAATGTAATTAGACCGAGATCGGCCTTGCTCCCTTGGAAATCTTAATGCGCTCCGGTCTTTGCCAGATTCGCTGTATTTGTTTACCCGCCCCTCTATGGGCTAGCAGTGGGTTAGCCTAAGCTACAACCGAAAATGCCTCATTGACTGAAGTCGCGAACCATTCTGACACATGGTAACTATATAGAAGGCCTATGATGGCTGCCACAATCAAAATGATAGGAATTACATACTCTTTCATCTCTCCTCCCTGAGCTATGGGTTAGCAGTGGATTAGCAGAGCAAACGGAGACGCCGGACATTGAGCCTTAATTTTCCTTTAGCATCATAGACCGAATAGGTTGCAACACAAATACTGGGGATTTATCAGGGAAGGAGTGGCCGGTAGGTCACCGGCCTGGTAAGGTAGGTTTAAGCCTGAAACCAATCATCAGCACTTTCCCACGTATCCTGCAAAATCTCTTCATCAACCTTATTTTTAAATCAATAATGCTGAATTTTTCGTCATGAAGAAGATTTGACAGGGTTCACTTTCTGCTAAATTTCGGTATGCCAGTATCTGTCTTCATTATTACGTTGGTTATATCCATGAAAAAAGCAATCGCATACCTCCGGTTCTCTTCGTCTGTTCAACAGTATGGGGATTCTTTAAAAAGGCAAAATAGGCTAGTGACGGAATGGCTTGAGGCTAACCCCGATTACTTGTTGGACGAGTTGACGTATAAAGATTTGGGTATCAGTGCTTACCATGGAACACACGCCACGCGAGGGGCATTCTCTGACTTTATGGTGGCTGTAGAGGGCGGTTATATTGAATATGGCACGGTTCTGCTGGTAGAAAGCCTAGACCGGCTGTCTCGTGAAAAAATAGGCGAAGCAACGGAACGACTTAAAAGCATATTAAAGGCCGGTATCGATGTTGTTACCCTTAGCGACCATACTCATTACACTAAAGATTCTTTGGACGACCCTTACTCACTGATAAAAGCCATTCTAATTGCGCAACGAGCCAATGAAGAAAGTGAAATTAAATCACGCCGGATGAAGTCGGCATGGAAGAAGAAAAGGGAGGAAGCAGAGGCCTCGGGCAAAATAATCACCAGAAGTTGCCCGCGCTGGTTGAAGGTGAGCCAAAGCGGAGATAGTTTCGAGCTGATACCTGAACATGCCAGGACGATTAAAGAGATATTTCGGCTACGATTAAAAGGGCAATCTCTCAATGGAATAGTTAAAATCCTGAATGACAAAAAGGTGATAACGCTAACGGGAGAAATTGGCGTCTGGAATCCTTCTACAATTGAAAAGCTATTGGTAAATAAAGCCCTTATTGGAATAAATGTCCCGTCATACCGTACGATAGCCAATGGAATACAAGAAATACCGGGCTATTTTCCCCGAGTCATTTCCGATACAACTTTCTACGCAGTCAGAGAGTTCAGGAAACCGCCCTTTGGCAAAGATAAGCACACTGATAACCCCTATCTAATTAATCTCTTCCGTTCGGTGATGAAGTGCAAAGCATGCGGTCACAGTATCATTCTCAATTCCATAGATGGCAAAGGGATGGGGTATTATGTATGCCCCATGCGCCGGTTACATCGCTGTAATACTCCATCGATTAGGCGTGATATTGCAGATGTAAACCTGATAACTACAGTTGTTATCCATGCTGACAAATTCCAGACTAATTCAACCAGTAGAGAATCGACCCGTTCGCTCCAGGACAGAAATATTGAGGTTCTTAAAAGTATTGATAAGCTGATTGAGGCATTACAAATAGCACCTGAAGTGACTGCTTTGGCTGAAAAGGTAAAGGTACTGCATAAAGAATTCAAAAGTAATGAGGCCACGATACGTGCAGTTAAGAATAAGCAGAGGCTGGCCGTTAGTGAGGATGTAACAACGCTGGATTTAACCTTAAAAGAGGACCGAGAGAAGTGCAGACGTTTTATTTTCAAAACATTTAAAGAAATAGTGCTCGATACTGAGAACAAGACGTGTGATATCTGCTTCAGTAACGGTTTTAAGCTGATAAATTTCCCGTTACTGAAAAGTATCAGCTCAGAACAGCTCATCAGTGCTTTGACCTATACAGACGATTCAACACTGATCCTATGAGTTAGCACCTACATCAATGTGCTTAATTGCCCAGCCTATTATGAAATGAAAACCTTTAGTTAGCGCCATAGCATGAAATTTCCAAAGTAAGTTGATAACATTATGTTTTATAATTTTATTTTTATTCTCTCCAGAGATTTATACATATGGAGATGGATACTGAACCGACTTTCTTGGTAGATGAACCTACCGTGGGTCGGTTCAATTTAAAATTAATTTATCTTATATATCAAATAAATGCGTCTGTGAACCGACTGAACCTACCGAACCGACCACTTTCTGGTTATATATAGAGAAATTTTATTTGTGATTATGAATCCATAATCAACTGTTAAATTGGCGGTCAAATAATAACCAGCAAAGTGAAGTGCGATGATATGAAATCATTTTGATAGCAAATATTGTCTTTCACGATTCTTGGTAGTTTCTTCGTACAGGTTTGGGGAAGGAAAATTATTTGGGGGTATCGTTGGGGGTATCTTTAAAATTGAACTTGGTTAATATCTTTATTTAACAATATATTGAGAGTTTAATTTTACTCCTGTAGGGCGTACCATTTAGAATCAATAAGTTACCCTCTGTTTACTCCCCCTAATTTTCAACTGCATTTTTCAAAAGTGTCAGATTGGTGGCATTAAGTCCCATTTCTGACAAAATGTTGTTCACTTATTACCATGTTGACAGCCTCATATGCCGCTACACCCAGCGAGATTTTTACTTAGCTAAAGCACTGTCTTGACCCATGACAAGGCGGTCAGGGGGGAGCCACTTTATAATCAGACCCGTTTTTTCTCACTGGACTGAAGCATGGCTTATCAACTGAATCTTAACTGGCCCGAATTTTTAGAAAAATATTGGCAAAAACAACCTGTAGTATTAAAAAATGCATTTCCGAACTTTGTCGATCCTATTACGCCGGATGAGCTGGCGGGGCTGGCAATGGAAGCAGAAGTAGATAGCCGTCTGGTCAGTCATACCAATGGTCAGTGGCAGGCGAGTAATGGGCCATTTGAGCATTTTGATAATTTGGGTGAAACCGGCTGGTCACTGCTGGCTCAGGCGGTTAACCACTGGCATGCCCCCTCCGCTGAACTTGTGCGCCCATTTCGCGTGCTGCCGGATTGGCGCTTAGATGACCTGATGATCTCTTTTTCTGTTCCAGGTGGTGGTGTTGGGCCACACATTGATCAGTATGATGTATTCATCATTCAGGGGATGGGCCGCCGCCGTTGGCGTGTTGGTGATAAGCTGCCGCTAAAACAGTTTTGCCCGCACCCGGCGCTGCTGCATGTTGAGCCATTCACGCCGATTATTGATGAAGATCTCGAACCGGGTGACATTTTATATATTCCACCGGGCTTCCCACACGATGGTTTCACCCATGAAACGGCGTTCAACTACTCGGTCGGCTTTCGTGGGCCAAATGGCCGAGACTTAATCAGCAGTTTCGCTGACTATGCGCTGGAAAATGATCTCGGTGGTGAACATTACAGTGATCCTGATTTAACCTGTCGGGAACATCCGGGGAGGGTTGAAGAGTATGAACTTGAGCGCCTGCGCGGCATGATGGTCGATACGATTAATCAGCCGGAAGATTTCAAACAGTGGTTTGGCCGCTTTGCCACCACGCCACGCCATGAGCTGGATATTGCACCAGCCGAGCCACCTTTCCAGCAGGAGGAGATTGTCGATGCACTGATGGGCGGTGAAGTCTTGACCCGTCTGAGTGGGTTGCGGGTTCTGCAAGTTGGCGACAGTTTTTTCATCAATAGCGAACGGCTGGAAACCTCCGATCCTAAAGCCGCCGATGCACTGTGCCGTTACACCCATATAGGTAAAAAAGAGTTGGGTGGGGCGCTACAGAATTCAGCTTTTATTGCTGAGTTAACCGAACTGATTAATCAGGGCTATTGGTTCTTCGACGAATAATAGGTGAATAATAAAAGTCCCACTCAATCTGCGTGGGACTTTTGGTGCCTCATTTTTAGCCGCTTTGGGACTATATAGCTAATTAGTTTTTAGCGGTTTGATCAGCTGTGCCGGTGGTTTGGCCTTGGCTAATAGAGAAGGTGCCTTGATAGCTGTCATGGTCACCGATATTGGCCATTGAAACTGTTGGTGCCAAGATTGCTGCGATCAGGGTCAGTGCTGCGATAGTTGTTTTCATAATATGTTCTCTTCGGTTTGTATAAGTGAAAGCGGGTTGCTTTCGATAAGAGGAATGTTACGCCGATCACATTTTTTGGATATCGAAGAGAATTGCTCATCTTGGTCAAAAAAACTGTATAGCCCAATTAGGCCATTACATTGATACGTGGCAGAATGTAAAAAAACAATTACAGCTGTTTCACCTGAGATGACAAAGATATAAATATGGATCGCTCCCGCTTACTCAAGTTCCTGCTGCCCTATCTGTGGCCAAAGAATAACCGCAACCTCCGCTACTACCTGATGGCCGCCATCATATTTATGGTGGTTTCTAAGGTCAGCACAACACTGGTGCCACTGGCCTACAAGGCGATGATCGACACATTAAGCAGTGAAAGCGCCAGAATGTTGGCTATTCCGATCAGCCTTATTATCGCCTACGGGATCGCGAGAATTAGCGCCTCTTTATTTGAAGAGCTGCGCAACGTGATGTTTATTCATATCAGCCAGAATGCGACTCGGCTACTTGGATTGCGGGTATTTAAACAGTTACATGAGCTAAGTTTGCGCTTTCATCTTGACCGACAAACGGGTGGTTTATCTTTGTCGATCGAGCGCGGAACACAAGCGGTTGCTACGGTACTTTCACGTCTGCTGTTCTCCATATTCCCTATTTTATTTGAGATAACACTGGTCTCTTTGATCATGTGGCATCTATTAGATGGCTGGTTTGCACTCGCCATTTTGGTCACGGTCGCCTGTTATATCCTATTTACGGTGATGGCTGTCAGTTGGCGAACCCGCTTTCGGCGCGAACTTAATCAGGCCAATGCGGATGCCAACACTAAATCTATCGACAGTTTACTCAATTATGAAACCGTAAAATATTTTGGCAATGAAGAGTTTGAAGCCGAACGTTTCAATAAGTCGCGGCAGCTGTATGAACATGCGGCAATAAAAAATCAATTCAGTTTTACTGCATTAAGTCTCGGGCAAACGGCCATTATCTCAGTAGGATTAGTGGTCATGATGGCGATGGCAGCGAAAGGTATCACCCAAGGTCGAATGACTATCGGTGATTTTGTCTTGGTCAATGCCTACCTTTTACAGTTATATCAGCCGCTTAATTTCTTTGGTTTTATTTACTCTGAGATCAGGCAGGCATTGATTGATATGGAGAATATGCTCAATTTGTTGATGGTTGAGCAAGAGATTACCGATAAGCCGGATGCCGCGACATTGCAGTTGACCCAAGGTGAAGTGCGCTTTGACTCAGTCAGTTTTGGTTATGATCCGCGTAGACCTATTTTGAATAACGTGAGTTTTACCATTCCTCCGGGCAAAACGGTGGCGGTTGTGGGGGCTTCAGGGGCGGGCAAGTCAACACTCTCCCGTTTGCTGTTCCGTTTTTACGATGTGACTGATGGCGCGGTGCTTATTGACGGGCAAGATATCCGCAATGTCACTCAGGCCAGCCTGCGCAAGGCGATTGGTATCGTGCCTCAAGATACCGTGCTATTTAATGACACGCTGCGTTATAACATTGCTTATGGCAGAACATCAGCCAGTTTTTCAGAGATAGAGCGGGCCGCAAAACTGGCACATATTCACAATTTTATCAGTAGCTTGCCAGATGGCTATGACACCCGAGTTGGCGAGCGGGGGCTTAAATTATCCGGCGGTGAAAAACAACGGGTAGCGATTGCCCGCACTATTCTCAAAAATCCGGCGATATTGGTTTTCGATGAAGCTACCAGTGCGTTGGATACCCAGACTGAACGTGAAATTCAGGCCCATTTGCGGGAGGTCAGCCGTGATCACACCACGCTGGTTATTGCCCACCGTTTATCAACCATCATTGATGCTGATGAAATTATTGTGCTGGAAGCGGGTTCGATTGTTGAGCGTGGGCGTCATGAGGCGCTGCTGCTGAAAAATGGCCGATACTCAGCCATGTGGCAAAATCAATATCATGAAGAAGAACAACTCGTGGAGTGATGATGAGTTGTTCTTAAATTCTAATCAAAAGAGTGCATAAGAGTAACTTCACACTCTTTTCGCTGATATTGATTGATCTCTGGCACTAATTGTCTGAAATGCGCGGTGGCGCAATGTATATCCAGAGCGGCTTGATCTGGCCACTCTTCAATAAAAATAAAGTGGCCAGGATCTTTATGGTCAATAAATAGATCGTAGGATACACAGAGTGGTTCAAGTTTTGTACATGCGACTAACTCTTGGTAGAGCGGCATAACATCATCAATATGTTCCAGTTTTATAAAATCTTGGGCAATCACTTTTAGCATGAGTTTGGCCGCCTTAAGCTCCGGTAAAATAGGTGTAAGCGAAAACCGCCAGCGCCAGCGCTATCATAATTAGGGTTGTTTTTCTCAGTTTCACACTGTTCTCATTATCAGTTGTTGGTATTCATCATAGCCCAAGAAGATAGCGGAAAATGAGTTAGAAAACATCGACTCACTTAAAATAGTCAGATTCAGTTGGTATTTTCAATCGACTATTGCGTCGATAGTATGGCTTCCTTTAGCGGAACTTAGCTTCTAAGATTGATCTTGTTCACGGTTTAAATATAATTATTTGTGTTAATTCTTTACTGTGTGCTGGGTAGTGTGGAGGTGTGTAATGTCAGCACTAGAGAAAATTGTTTCCGCATATTGCCATACCAGTCTGGACTTTGTGGCATCCACGATTGCTTTTATGGAAAACCAAAAGAAGAAAATTAGGATTGATAAAATTGAGGCGAAACTTTCGTCCGATGAACTTGAGTTCTTCCGAGAAAGATTGGCTCACTACAGAGATATTTATCGGCCTTTGTAGTCCATCAACCTTAAATAAGCCGCCTGAGGGCGGCTTATCTTATTGTAAAAACACGGGTCCTCTGTTACTTGCTTGTTTTTTGCTCAAATAACACTCAAATCAACTAAAGTTAATACAGGCAATGCACTTACTGTGGGGCCTGTTATGTACCATAAAATAGATGGCAGCGAATACCGGCGTATCTTTGTTGTTGGTGATATTCATGGTTGCTATAAAAAGCTGATGGATGCTTTGGATCGTGTGCAGTTTGAGCGCTCTGCTGATTTACTGGTTTCTGTCGGGGATTTAGCGGATCGCGGTCCACAGAATATTGAATGTTATGAGCTAATTAATGCTCATTGGTTTCGTGCTGTTCGTGGCAATCATGAGCAAATGGCGATTGATATGCTGGCAGGTGGCGAGGTTGATACCTGGATGGCGAATGGAGGCCGCTGGTTTTTCTTACTCGATGACAGTAAAAAATCTCAGGTTGAAGGGCTAATTAAGCGGGCTGAGCAGTTACCCTTGGTGATCGAAATTACAACTGAGCGCGGCAAGTATATTATCGCCCATGCTGATTACCCCTCAGATGAATATGTGTATGGTAAACCCATCAGTGAGCATTTAGTGGTATGGAACCGTAAGCGCCTTAATGCTGCTATGAAGGGAGAGAGTGAGGCCATTAAAGGAGCGGATAAATTTATATTCGGTCATACACCATTGGTAAAACCGTTACTGTTTAAAAATCAACTCTATATCGATACGGGTGCGGTATTTGGTAATACGCTAACCCTGATTCAGATTCAATAAGTAAGTAAATTGATAGGATCGCCTGCTTACTGAAAAGTGATAGCCTCCGTTTAGAGCAGAGGCTATTTAGGCCATATCAATCAAAATGAGATGAATCGCGATGTGTACTTATTGAGTAATAGGAGTCGTGATAATAGTACCGACGCGGCAAATACGGATAACAGAAGTGTAAATCTCAGTGTCACATCTGATAAATTATATGCGCTGGAAATAAAGTAAAAAATCCCATCATGTAGTATATAGACCCCAATCATTGAAGGGCTGATATAGGCTAAGGCTTTCTTTATCCACTCATGCTTAGTGTTAAAGTTATCAAATATGACAAATAAGCATAAACTTAGAATTAAAACGTGTAAGTTATCGAGGAAATAGCCTGCATTCACTGTTTTGTATACATGTATCGACATAAAGCTTTCATAATAATACATCGAAATAGCTGTCGGGATTAACAGTATTTTAGCAATGAAACGTATTCTTGGTAGTTTTGTTATTTTCTGACATATCCTTGAGCACAAAAATCTACCGGCCATATAATAGAAAATCCACGTCCATAATCTAAAGTATTGTGGAAAATCAATCAGGTATGGTCTCTCGGTGAATGTGCTAATAAGGTCGATAGAGACAGAGAAGATGACCAAACAGGAGAGGGTAATTATTGCTGTTCTGTTGCTTTTTAAGACTTTAGAGATTATCGGATTAATCAGGTAGATAATGGCAATGCTGAATAAAAGCCAACTTTGCAGGAAATAGCCCCGTTTGAATCCATCCTCATTGATAAAGTAGAAGAGAACGTTCCAGAAGATAATAATAGTTATGATTGATTTTAACTTTCTGAAGATATCTTTTTGATCTATTTGATCATTAGAGTCGATATACCCAATAATCATGAAAAAAAGAGGGGTTGCGATGATCGATAGAAAGTACAAAACACTCATCACTTCACCACCTAAAAAACACTGTTCAGTGCAGGTTTTACTGGCGGAATAGAAGGTTACAGCAGAAAAGCAGCTTAAGGTTTTTAGGGCATGTAAACCGACGTTTCTCATAAAGTAGTTTGACTTACAATAAGGTTAAATGAGAAAGCAGCGTCATAGGGGATATGGTTTTCATCAGGCTTTTCCTATTCAGACTACTAATTTTTCTATATTTTTGCATACAATCTGAAAGCTGTCACGCTCAGTAAAATTTATCATAAGTAAACAGCTAAGAAATATTTTCTATAGAAAAAGACATTTCCTACATCTTCCGGTGTTGACATCCTATATATCTGCGAATCTCTCTATGGTTTACTGAGGAAACAGAGGTGTGTCCTGGGTTATCTTTATAATTTTTAATGATATTTATTTCATTATAACCAGGTCTGAGTTAATGATTTATGGGGTGCTTAGGCACTAGCGGGTGTGGCCAATATGATAAGCTGTATGATAGTTGATAACGATAAATATCAAACACTGGGTATGGTAACTATCGTAAAAAAAATATTCACATCGTTAGGCTTTAAGAAAGAGATTAAATTCTATCGGAAGTCATTCTATTCAGCGGATATAATTTTTATTGGTGTCGATGAATTCAGCTTTTTCGATGCGCTAAAAAGCTTGGACAGATCGCCATCAGAAGCGGATGTCTTTTTGATTTGCGATGCGAGATTAAATAGTTTTCTACAGGGAATTCCACGATTCAGTAACGTAACGATGATCTTCAGGGAAGATTCACTCGAAGCCGTAACCAATAAAATTTCAACGGTATTCAAACGCAAGCTTCGTGGGCTTAAAGAAAACTTAACCGAGCGCAAAAATACTAATGTATTAAGCCTGGCGTCATCAGAACGTCAGTATTTGACACCTAATGAAAATATCGTGCTGAAGCTATTTAATGAAGGTTTCTCCGGTGGTGATATCGCCAGAATTCTGAAAAAGAGTGAGAAAACAGTAAGTGGGCAAAAACGCTCAGCGATGAAAAAATTGGGTGCACGTACAGACGTTGAGTTAATTAAAATGTTTATGTTCAAATAGTTAATATGAAAAATGGACTGAATTTTTTTGTTACTTTTCCCGTCAACACCAGAGAATATCTAAGGGATGTTGTTATTATAGCCGGCAGGGATGCCAGCATTAAAACTCCGGGGGTACTCGGATGGCCCCAAAGCTATTTGGGGCCAGTTATCGGTGCGGATACCAAACAATCTCAGTAGAAAATAGTCAGTATCAAATACACTTCAACTTAGCAACCGTACTATCAATGTCGACTTCATGTTCTGAAAATGTATAAGTTACATTTTGGAATGTGGTTATCGACAGCATTTTCAGTGGTACTGTTTTTTCTGCAATATCTTCTTCTTGCGGCCGGATTTTATTCATCAGTAAATTCACTGAGAGGACGGTATTGGCCTTGTCGACTTCAGCCTGTGCAGGAACTTCTTTAGTGAAAGTGTTGAATGACTTAATGCTGGTGAGTTTGATTCTCTCGTTGGCAATGAATATATATTTACTCTCAATAGCCACTTTCACTGCAAATGCGGACAACCCTTTGGTATTGGTTGTTGGCTCAAAAGTGACCTCAGCCCCTTTTTTGATCATCTCGGGATTAGCAACTTTAATAACGTGAAAATAACGGTTATCTCCGTTCTCATCGGTGATAAAACCAAAACCTTTATCTTCAAAAAAAGTTGTTATTCTACCGTTCATCATGCATCTCATATTAGCGTATCCAATGGGTAAGTATAATACAGGGGAATAGCTTTCAGATACAGTCTGGCGGGTTTTTAGGCCCAGTGAAGGTGAGCTGAAAATAGAAAAAATGCGGATTTCTGTGCTGAAAATGCGACTGAAAAGGTGGGGTTTTCTCTTTTTATCTCTTTTTTGTGATCTCTGCTGTGGACAAGAATCGGTTCTATTGCTGTACTGTATCTGACACACATTTTGTGTCCAACATCCACGTAAAGGTAAGTTTGATGTCTAAGATTAAAGGTAGCGTTAAGTGGTTCAATGAGTCCAAAGGTTTCGGCTTCATTACCCCAGAAGATGGCAGCAAGGACGTTTTCGTTCATTTCTCAGCCATCGCTAGCAACGGTTTCAAAACTCTTGCTGAAGGCCAGCGTGTAGAATTTGAAATCACGAACGGTGCCAAAGGGCCATCTGCTGCTAATGTTATCGCTATCTAAGTAGCCCATATCTCTTAAAACCCGCCTCAATAGGCGGGTTTTTTATGTGTGGCACTGATATAGCGATGGAAGTGGTGTTAGCTAAAAGAGATATATTTTTAGGAAAATCACGGTGATAGACAGGCAAAAAATCACTGTTAACCACTCAACCCGCGTCTTAGGTAATCCAAACATAGCAAGATCCAACACTTCAGCCACCACCATCGGTTAACTGTTCTCTACCCAATGATTATCGGGTTTGTAGATTAAGAAAACATTAAGACGGTGTCGCTCTTGGTATTACTGCCCTGCGAAGTGATTGACCAGCAGAAAGGCCAGCATGGTCATGGCAAGTGAACCTGCCAGATTTAGTAAGATACTACCTGCGGCCCAAGCTAGTTTGCCATCCTGAATCAAATAGACCACTTCGACAGAGAAGGTGGAAAATGTTGTTAGCCCGCCACAAAAACCGGTAGTAATCAGTAACTTCCATATAGGATCAATATCAGTAAGGCGGGTAAAAAGCGCCAATGCCAGACCAATAATAAAGGCCCCAATCAGGTTTACAACCAGTGTCCCTAGCGGGATATTAGGTGATAGATTGTTGAGCTTCATGCTGACCAACCAACGGGCTACGCTGCCCACACCACCACCAATAAATACTGCCAGTAACGTATTAAACATAAACACCTTTCTTGATGAACACCTGTGGTGCAGGGGCTTTTTATCGCCTGCAACTTATTAGCTCGCTAACTCAATGCGATTGCGGCCATTATCTTTTGCCAGGTAGAGTGCGGAATCGGCGGCTTTTAACCATTGTTGATAGTTAATCATGTCATGCCTGTAATCAGCAATGCCAGCGCTGACTCTGAGTTGCAGGGAGGGTGCTTGCTCAAAAACTAAATTGGCTAACTTTTCCTGAATTCGAGTTAACACTTCCCGTGTTTGCTCCGCCGTGGTATTTGGCAAAATCGCGCCAAACTCATCGCCACCATAGCGGCCGACAATGTCGATGGCCCGTAGCCCCAGTAATAGCTCTTCGGCAAGAACCGTAATGGCATCGTCACCGACGGCATGACCAAAGGTGTCATTAATAGATTTGAAATTATCAATATCAAGCAAAATCAGTGTGGCACCATGCTGATAACGTCGACAACTGTCAAATTGATTATGTAACTGATGCTCCCAGTGTCTGCGGTTATATAATCCAGTCAATCCATCTCTGACGCTGATGCGTAATAACTCTTCCCTATTTTCGGCCAGACGTTTTGCGGTTCGATAGGTCACTAATCCAAGTAGGGAGGGGTAGACGACTATCATTGGCAGGCAAGCATAAACCTGAAGCGGTGAGGTTTCTGGTTTAAAGGGTAAATTAAATATCCACGCGGTCAATAAGCTACAGGCAATTTGTAATGCCAGCCCTTTGCAAAAGACGTTTTTGCCGCCTGAAGCAATATTATTCATACTCATCATTGATAAAATAACCACCGATGGCAGGGCATTGAACGACATGATTGCCACCCAGACTCCACCTAGGGCTGAGTCTATTTTCATGTTGAGTATTTCTTGCTCAAACGGCTCTTCAGAGCGCGAGGCCAGCAGGAATGCGATGTGTGGCCAGACTAATCCGTTGAGTGCGAGCACTATCCATAACCAGAGTGGCGCATTCTGAGTGTAGAGTACCGAGCTAACACATAACATGCCAATGCCTAAGCCAAATGCTCGAGGTAAATAGGTCCTTTTAGCAAAACTTAATCCCGATCGCCGGGTATTTATTCTACTTGAATAAGGCAATTGGCGGTTCCCTCGTTTTTTGCTTTGGGGGGATGTTAACGGCAATGTCTCATCCGGAATGAGTCAAAATGAGTGAGAATAGACTCTTGAGTAAATCATAGTTCACTAACGAAATCTGTTACATATTACTGTTGTTTTAATCGGAAATTTATTCGTAAATAGCTCATGATTTAATGAACTGAACTCTCATCAAGAAGGCATATATGGAAGGTATCAGCATTACCAAATTGTTGGTCGTTGGTATATTGATTGTGTTGTTGTTTGGCACTAGCAAATTACGCACACTGGGTGCGGATTTGGGCGCAGCTTTGAAGGGCTTCAAAAAAGCCATGGGTAATGATGATGCGCCAGCAGCAAGTGCGACTGCTGAGTCCAAAGCGGCAACAGAAACTAAAGCGACACCGCCGATCGAACATAAAGAGTGATTGTTGCATTGGGTTTAGCCAATATTGTGGCTAATACGAAAGAACACTCATCTTAATTAGATTGTTATCGGCAATAATATTATTCCTGATAACAAAAAACGGATCTCCAATGGAAATCCGTTTTTTGTGTCTGCGGCATAAGGTGTAATAAGTTATTTCAGTGATGCAGGGCCTGAATGGATGTTCAGGCCCCAGCTTATTTGACCTCTAACCCTTTTGCTTGCAGGTCAGCGTGGTAAGAAGAGCGAACAAACGGGCCACAAGCCGCATGGGTAAAGCCCATCGCCATGGCTTCCGCCTTCATTTCGTCAAACTCAGCCGGGCTGACATAACGTTGTACCGGCAAGTGGTGACGGCTAGGTTGTAAATATTGGCCTAGTGTCAACATGGTTACCCCGTGACGGCGTAAATCCCGCATCACTTCAACGATTTCGGCATTGGTTTCACCCAAACCGACCATCAAACCAGACTTGGTTGGAATATCAGGATGCGCTTCTTTAAAGCGTTCCAATAATTTGAGCGACCACTCGTAGTTAGCACCGGGGCGCACTTGGCGATAGACCCGTGGCACGTTTTCCAGATTGTGGTTAAACACATCGGGTGGTGTCGCCGTCAAAATCTCTAATGCGCGATCCATACGGCCACGGAAATCAGGCACCAGCGTTTCAATCTTAATGGTGGGATTCTTGGCACGAATAGCGGAGATACAATCAGCAAAATGCTGAGCACCGCCATCACGCAGGTCATCACGGTCAACCGAGGTGATAACGACATAGCGCAAGCCCATATCTTGAATGGTCTGACCCAGTTTTTCCGGCTCATTGGCATCCGGGGCAACTGGGCGGCCATGTGCCACGTCGCAGAATGGGCAACGGCGAGTACAGATAGCGCCGAGGATCATAAAGGTCGCGGTACCGTGGTTGAAGCACTCAGACAAGTTAGGGCAGGAGGCTTCTTCGCAAACCGAGTGCAGACCGTTTTTGCGCATTGCGGCCTTAATGCCCTGAATACGGCTGGAGTCGGCAGGGAGTTTGATTTTCATCCATTCGGGTTTACGCAGCAGCTCCTGACGTTCGGTAACCACGGTTTTAATCGGGATTAACGCCATTTTATCTGCGTCACGGTATTTTACGCCGCGTTCCATCTGAATCGGTTTACTCATAATCGTGCAGGTTCCAGTTCTGAATCTCTCAATTTGAGATTTTTTATTGAATTCAACGTGATGCGGCGATCGTTAAAAAATATTTGAAAATTGTATAAAAATTATATCATCTGTCGCGGTCAACTAAAACTGGCCACCCCATTCCGCCCCCATTTATTCTTCTTACTCGACGTCGTCGGGCAACTGGGTAACTTACAGTGCATCAGGGGAGAGATAATCACTTAATGACCAGGGTTGCAGTTCGGCGTCGGGGTAACCTAGCTGATGGGTGAATTGGCGCACTAATACCGGCTGGATATCAGCCACGGTTGTACCCGCTTGCAATGCACTAACTTGAGTCATCTGCATGCCCGCATAGCCACAGGGGTTAATGCGCTGGAAGGGTTGCAGATCCATGGCAATATTCAGTGCCAGACCGTGAAACGAGCAGCCTCTGCGGATACGTAGCCCCAGTGAGCATATCTTTTGCTGACCAACATAGACGCCGGGTGCATCCGGGCGGGCTTGTGAATCAATGCCAAAAGAGGTCAGTGTCTGTATCACCGTATTCTCAATAGCCGTCACTAACTGCCGCACGCCCATTTTGGCGCGTTTGAGGTCAATCATGATATACATCACCTGCTGCCCGGGGCCGTGGTAGGTGACTTGACCGCCCCTGTCACTTTGGATAACCGGAATATCGCCGGGCATCAGAACATGTTCAGCTTTTCCTGCCTGGCCCTGAGTAAAGACGGGTTGATGCTCCACCAGCCAGATTTCATCCGGCGTAGCATCAGTGCGAAACTCAGTGAAGTCATGCATAGCTTGGGATACGGGGGGGTAGGGTTGCAACCCCAATTGACGTAAAATGATCTTGTGTTGTTGCAAGCGAGTCATCATCTGGTTACAGAAATGGTGGCGTCAGTATACCAGCCCAGTTGTGTGGGGCTACTATTTTGGCATTTAAAAAAATAGGACCCGGAGTGGGATTCACCCGTCCGGGCCATTATCTGAGTAGATTGGATATTTTCCCTGTCACCAAATGTACCGGTTACAGCACCATCCGCACCAGTTCAAGCTTACCTAACTCTTCGTACAGTGTCTCCACCTGCTCAATATGGGTGGCGGTGATGGTGATGGAGACGGAGTGATAGTTGCCTTTGCTGCTCGGTTTTACCTGCGGGGAGTAGTCACCCGGAGCATGGCGCTGTACCACTTCAACCACCTGGTTAACCAACTGAGGTTCAGCAATGCCCATTACCTTGTAGGTAAAAGAACAAGGGAACTCAAGCAGTTCGTGCAGTTTAGTTTTCATGTGCGCTCCTGGGTTGTGTCGCCGAATGATAAAGAGCATTCGACTATAAAATTATAACTCCCGCCGGAGCGGGAGTTTTATATTATTTATAATGTGGGGGCGATTTTCTGGCTTTCAAGCGCCAACCGATTAGCCGAACCAGCGGTGGAACATCAGTTTGATGTAATCCACCATGCGGCTAAAGATCCCGCCCTCTTTCACTTCGTTCATTACTACCAGTGGGCGCTGGTCGATGGTTTTGCCATCCAACTGGAAGTTAATCATCCCAACAACCTGATTTTTCGCCAATGGAGCATGAATTTCAGGTGTATTCAGCACATAGCTGGCTTTCAGATCTTTCATGCGGCCACGTGGGATGGTCAGGTAAACGTCTTTATCAACACCCAACTGCACGCGATCACTGTCACCGAACCAGACGGGTTCTGAAGCAAACTCTTTACCCACTTTCAGCGGTGCCACAGTTTCGAAGAAACGGAAGCCCCAGGTTAGCAGTTTTTTACTCTCGGTTTCGCGGCCTTTATAGGTGCGACCACCCAGTACTGCTGAGATCAACCGCATCTGCCCATCAGTGGCTGAGGCCACCAAATTATAGCCAGCAGAGGCGGTATGACCGGTTTTGATGCCATCAACATTCAAACTGGTATCCCACAGTAGACCGTTACGGTTCATCTGGCGGATATTGTTGAAGGTGAACTCTTTCTCTTTGTAGATAGCATACTCATCCGGCACATCACGAATCAGTGCTTGCCCAATCAGCGCCATATCGCGCGCAGAGCTATATTGACCCTCGGCATCTAAGCCGTGCACGGTTTTGAACTGGGTATTTTTCAAACCCAGCGCGTTAACGTAGTTATTCATCAGGTTAACGAATGAGTCCTGGCTACCGGCGACATAATCGGCCATAGCAACACAGGCATCGTTACCCGATTGCAGGTTGATACCCCGGGTCAGTTTAGAAACCGGGACGCGGTCGCCGGGTTTCAGGAACATCAACGAGGAGCCTTGGAACTCCGGATTACCCGTCGCCCAGGCATCTTTACCCACGGTAACCATATCTTCCGGCCCGATTTTACCGGCTTTGATTGCCTGACCAATAACATAGCTGGTCATCATTTTGGTCAAACTGGCCGGGTTGCGACGGGCATCAGCATTCATTTCTGCCAATACTTTGCCGGAGTTGTAATCAATCAGAATATAGGCTTCCGCGTCGATCTGTGGCACGCCGGGGATCATGGTTTTCAGATTGACGTCATCAGCGTTTGCAGCAGAAGCTGCGCTCATAACAATAACAGTGCCGAGCGCCAGGCTCTTGATAATGCGAGAAGTAGTTACATATTTCATGATCAGGACAACAACATCCGTGGGAGTAAGTTAAGAACGTGCCACACTATAACATACCCTGTTCAATTGGCGTTGCAGCTGTGTTAGCCGCTCTCACTTATCCGAATCACTGACTTGAGTCAGCTCATTGGGATTCGCTCTTTTGCTGCCTTGCAGCAATGCTAATCAGTTTGGGGTACATCAATGTGGCGTTTATACTTTCAACCGTAACATCCTGTTTGTACAGTCGGTTACGGTTTTTTTAATGAGATAAGCCTTAAATTGCTACAAGGTATGTAGATTTAAGGTGCAGCAACCACAAATGATTGCTGCTGTGCTTCGCTCGACAGGCGCTGTTGCAGTTCAACCGCCTGTTGACGGCTGCTAAATGGCCCCAGTTGGACACGATGCACACTGCCATTGGTTGCTACTTTGCCCGGCACGCCGAAACGTTGGCTTAAGCTTTGCTGCCAGGTTTGCGCCCGCTGAGCATCGCTCAATGCACCGACCTGAACCACATAACCGCCTGATGTTGCCGTGGCAGTTGATGCTGCGGCTACTGATGACGTCACGGGGCCTGGGTTGGCAACAACCGGTGGGCTGACGGATGCCTCGCTCATCGCTGATGGTGCAGTCGCGGCGGGTTCTGATCCTTCCAGCACGCCAACGGGGACTGGGGTCGATGCACGTAGGAAGCCGCTACTTTGTGGCGCGACTGGCTGCGTGGCGTCAGCGCCAGACAAACTACTATTATCGATAGGGCGCACCGGTGCACTGACTGCGGGCGCATCCTGCTGTATTGGAGTCCCCATTCCGCTGGAGCCTAAATCCGGGCGGCTTGGCAATGCATAACTTTGCTTGGCGATAGTGGTGCCAACCATCCCGGGGCCTGAGAGCGAACCATCGGGTGCAACATTGATAAAATCAATCTTCACTTTGGTGTTATTGGAGATATTCAGGCGATCGGCAGCCGCTTTGGATAAGTCAATCACCCGCCCTGGGGTGTATGGGCCACGGTCATTCACGCGCACCACAATCTGGCGACCATTGCTGATGTTGGTTACCCGCACATAACTTGGGATCGGCAGTGTCGGGTGGGCGGCGGTTAAGGCATTGGGATCAAAGGTTTCACCCGTCGCCGTGGTGTTGCCGTTAGCTTCTTCACCATACCAGGCAGCAAGGCCGGTCTGAGAGAAGTTTTGCGGATCTTTGATGATGCTGTAGGAGTGACCATTAACCTTATAATCCTGATTGAAATTAGGATTGAAAGGCTCGTAGCGCGGCTCAGCACCGCCGATCTCGACTACCGGGCCGTTGTACGTCTGTTGCACCTGTTGCTGGGGTGCCGGGGGCTGACTGGTACATGCTGATAACAGCACACCTGCGATGCCGATCCAAAGCCATTCCTTACGCATTGCTCACCTCTATAAATTCTTAGATAACATTTTTCGATGAGTATGTATCGACATCACGATACCAAACCCGGCCATCAGAACTATCAGCGCCGAGCCTCCGTAGCTGACCAAAGGCAAAGGTACGCCAACCACAGGTAAAATTCCACTGACCATACCTATGTTAACAAACACATAAACAAAGAGTATCAGCATTAATCCCCCGACCATAACACGGCCAAAGGTGGTTTGTGCATGGGCGGCAATCACCAGACCGCGCATGATCAGACACAGATAAAGTGCTAAAAGCACCAAGAAGCCAATTAATCCCAACTCCTCTGCCAATACGGCAAAGATAAAGTCGGTATGGCGTTCCGGTAGGAATTCCAATTGCGACTGAGTGCCGTGTAACCAGCCTTTGCCCGATAATCCGCCTGAACCAATCGCAATTTTAGATTGAATAATATGATAACCCGCACCGAGCGGATCACTTTCCGGGTCCAGTAGCATCATCACGCGATCTCGCTGATAACCATGCATCAGGAAGAACCACAAAATAGGAATAAACCCAGCGACCAGGACGGCAGCAATGGCGATTAAGCGCCAGCTCATCCCCGAAAGGAACAAGACAAATAGACCCGAAGCCGCAATCAGGATTGATGTGCCAAGGTCAGGTTGAGCGGCCACCAGTAAGGTCGGCATAAAGATTAAAATTAACGCGATACCGGTATTTTTCAGTGAAGGAGGGCAGACATCACGGTTCATAAACCGAGCAACCATCAACGGCACTGCAATTTTAGCAATTTCAGAGGGTTGGAAGCGGATAAAGCCCAAATCCAACCAGCGCTGAGCCCCTTTACTGATCTGACCAAAAGCATCAACCAAGACCAGTAAAATCACGCAAACGAAATAGAGATAGGGCGCCCAGCTTTCATAGACGCGTGGCGGTATCTGCGCCATCACTAGCATGACAACCAGACCCATGGCAATTTGGCCCACCTTGCGCTCCATCATGCCCATGTCCTGCCCGCTTGCGCTCCACATCACGAAGGCGCTATAAGCCAGCAGCGCCAGGACGCAAAGCAGAAACGGCAGGTCAATGTGCATTTTGTACCACAAAGAGCCTTTTTGTTGATTATCAGTCATGAGTTACCTTAATCCACTTCAGCTAATCTGCTTCTACACCCGGAGGAAGAGGGGCCGCATCCGGTAATTCAGTATTGTTATCACCTAACAAAATGTGGTCGAGGATTTGGCGAGTAATGGTGCCTACCGCCGGCCCTGCACCGCCATTTTCCAGAATCATGGCGACAGAGACCGTAGGGTTGTCGTAAGGGGCAAAGGCAACCATCAATTTGTGGTCACGTAAGTGCTCCGCGACTTTGTGCGCATTATAGGTTTCATAACTGTAAACCTGTGCTGTCCCTGATTTTGCCGCAGCCTTATAGGGCGTGCCTTCAAAGAATTTACGACCCGTCCCGTTGGGGCGGTTAGCAACACCATACATGCCATCTTTGGCGATCTCCCAATAGCCGGAGTGAATATCGCCAATTTGCGTGGTATCTTCTTGTTTATAGGGCACTAATACACCATCAACTCGGGTGCTTTGCAGCAGATGTGGGGTTTTAACCGCCCCATCATTAATCAGTGTCATTAATGCTTTTGCCATCTGAATGGGTGTGGCTGTCCAATAACCCTGACCGATACCTACTGGGATAGTATCCCCTTGATACCAAGGTTTTTTATGGCGTTTTTGTTTCCATTCACGAGTTGGCATCAGACCCGCCCGCTCTTCGGATAGATCAATACCAGTATATTCACCGTAACCGAACTTGGTCATCCAGGCGGACAAACGGTCAATCCCCATGTCATAAGCCACCTGATAGAAGAAGGTATCCGCCGACTCCTCCAGTGCCTTGGTGACATTCAATCGGCCGTGGCCCCACTTTTTCCAGTCGCGGAAACGTTTTTCCGAACCGGGTAGTTGCCACCAGCCGGGATCGAACAGGCTGGTATTTTTGGTGATGACATTCGCACTCAGTGCAGACACAGCGATATAAGGTTTTACCGTCGACGCCGGCGGGTAGACACCTTGGGTCGCGCGGTTAATTAGTGGGCGATTGGGATCATTCAGTAGCCCCTGATAATCTTTGTTGGTGATGCCATCGACAAATAGATTCGGGTCATAACTTGGATTCGACACCAAAGCCAATATGCCGCCTGTGCGGGGGTCAGTAACCACGACTGCCGCACGGCTACCGCTAAGCAATTGTTCAATATAGGTTTGCAGGTGTAAGTCGAGGGTCAGATAGATATCTTTGCCGGCCTGCGGCGGCTGCTCATGCAACTGGCGAATCACCCGGCCACGGTTATTGACTTCAACTTCTTCATAGCCGGTTTTACCGTGCAATACGGATTCATAATAGCGCTCAATACCGAGCTTGCCGATATCGTGGGTGGCGGCATAGTTAGCAAGAATGCCCTCTTTATCCAACCGTTCGACATCTTTATCGTTGATCTTGGAAACATAACCGATAACGTGAGTCAGGGCAGAGCCGTATGGGTAGAAGCGGCGCTGATAGCCTTTGACTTCAATACCGGGGAAGCGGAATTGGTTAACGGCGAAACGGGCAACCTGAACCTCAGTCAGCGGTGTTTTAACCGCAATGGAGGTAAAGCGACGTGAGCGCTTACGCTCTTTTTCAAAGTTAGCGATATCCTCATCCGTCAGATCCACTATCGGGCGTAGTGCATTGAGCGTGGCGGGGAGGTCTTCGATTTTTTCCGGCATCAATTCTAATTGATAAATGGTCCGGTTCATTGCCAGTGGGGTGCCGTTACGGTCAAATATCATGCCACGGCTGGGGGCGATAGGTACTAGCTTGATGCGGTTTTCATTGGAGCGGGTGCGATAGTCTTCGAAACGCACTATCTGCAAATTGTACATGTTTGCGACCAATACCCCACTTAGCAGCAGGATACCGAGAAAAGCCACTAAGGCGCGGCGGACAAACAGGGCTGACTCAGCCGAATAGTCGCGAAAAGAGTTAGGTTCTTTTTTCATCCCGCAGCTACTTCATATTGCCCAAAACCAGCATTTGTCCTAAAACTCGCACTTTACTCAATGCCATCATTTTACTCAGGTTCATCGCCCGCTTATTCCCGGTGATAGGGGTGATTGGTCGTAATACTCCAGGCGCGATAGAGGCTCTCGGCCACTAATACACGCACTAAAGGATGGGGTAGCGTTAGCACTGAGAGCGACCAGCTCTGCTCGGCGGCAGCTTTACAGGCCGGGGCTAACCCCTCAGGCCCGCCAATCAACAGACTGACATCACGGCCATCCTGCTTCCAGCGCTCTAATTGCTGAGCTAATTGCGGGGTCTCCCAGGGAGTGCCTGGGATATCCAGCGTGACAATGCGGTTGTTTTTGCCAACCGCCGCCAGCATTAGCTCGCCCTCTTTTTCCAAAATGCGTTTGATATCGGCATTTTTGCCCCGCTTACCTGCCGGTATCTCTACCAACTCTAAGGGCATATCTTTGGGAAAGCGGCGCAGGTAATCGGTAAAACCTGTCTGCACCCAGTCAGGCATTTTAGTGCCGACGGCTACCAGTTGCAGTTTCACCGCTTAGCTCCAGAGTTTTTCCAGTTCATACAGACGGCGGCTCTCTTCTTGCATCACATGGACAATCACTTCGCCCAGATCAACCACAACCCAGTCAGAGACACCCTGACCTTCAACGCCCAGTGGGATCATGCCTGCAACACGGGACTCTTGTACCAGATTATCTGCCAGAGCCATAACATGGCGGGTCGAGGTACCGGTGCAGATGATCATGCAATCAGTGATACTGGACTTACCTTGAACATCCAGAGCAATAATGTCCTGGCCTTTCAAATCATCGAGCTTGTCGATAACAAATTCTTGGAGCGCTTTACCTTGCAAAGGTTCCCCCTCGGGTGTTTTCTGTCTATACCCTTCGTCCTTGAAGTTGCAGGGTTGTTAGCTACACTAACTCACCCGAATCACTTACTAATGTAAGCTCATCGGGATGCGTGCGCTTGCTGCCTACCTGCAACGCCAAGTTCTTTGGATATATAATGTTCTTAGGTACTGTTTTGCGGGAGATTCCGCGAACAGTTACCGGTATGAACAGTTATAATGTATCGGTTTTTCAGTGAATACCTGAAATTTAGCGGCGGAGTATAACATGGGTCAATGCGTCGCGATATAAACCCTCAGCCGCGATACAAACCTTGTAATTCAATATATCGCTGCACAGCACGTGGTAGCAGGTCATCGCAACTTTCACCATGATGACGTCGGTGGCGAATATCAGTTGCAGAAATGTCCAACAGTGGTGTATCTGCCAAATAGATTGCCCCCTGTGGCCGCAGGCTCAACGCGAGTGGATCAAAGACCCGGTGTTCGTCGAGCCACTGCTGCAACGCTGGTGTTTCCAGTGTTTGGGCATAACCAGGGCGGGCACAGACCAACAGATGGCACACATCTAACAGTGATTCCCAGCGATGCCACTTATGCAGTGACAATAATGAATCCTGCCCAATGATAAACGCTAACGGCACTTCAGCACCACGTTCTTTACGCAGAGATTCAAGTGTATCGATGGTGAATGATGGCGTGTCACGTAATAACTCTCGTGAATCAACGCTAAACAGCGGATTATCGGCAATCGCCAACTCAACCATTTTCAGCCGTTGCTGTGCATTGGCCTCAGGTTGAGGGCGATGAGGCGGCACATGATTAGGCAGTAAAATAATGTGTTGCAGGCCCACTTGTTGCGCCAAAGCTTCAACTGGCTTCAAATGGCCATAATGAATTGGATCAAAAGTACCGCCGAACAGGGCATGTAGGGTGCGAGTCGGGGAGTTATTGGGCATTAAAAAAGCTCTCAGGTAAAATTTTGCCACACATCAGCATAGATAGCGTTTCTAACTCAGGCCAGATTGATTGACCATAATCCTGTTTCAGGCGAATTTCCATTTGTGTCAGCAAATGAACGGCTTGTTGCAGTTGCTGCATGGAGAGACGTTGCAGTGCCTGAGTCATCATTGGGCGGCGGTTCTGCCACACTTTGAATTGATCAAACAAGGCGCGTAGCGGCACCTGATCCATACGCCGTTTCAGTGTTAACAACTGCAATAATTCACGCTGTAGAGTGCGCAGCAAAATAATGGGTTCGCTATCTTCTTGCTGTAACTGTTGCAGGATATGCCAGGCGCGTTTGCTTTTACCGGCCAATAAGGCATCCAGCCAGTGATACGGCGTAAAATGCGCGGCATCATTGACCGCTTGTTCTACTTTTGGCAGTGTCAATTTGCCATCGGGGTAGAGTAATGAGAGGCGTTCCAGTGCTTGCGATAGCGCCAGCAGATTGCCTTCGTAGCAGTAACACAGCAGTTGAATGGCGGCATCATCAATGTCGAGATTCAGGCTCTTGGCTCGCGTGCTGACCCAGCGTGGCAGCTGTGCCTGTTCGGGGGTTTGGCAACTAACCAAAACGCCGTTGGTGCTGAGTGCCTTAAACCAGGCACTATTTTCTTGTGCTTTGGTGAGCTTATTTGCCCGCAAAATCAGCAAAATATCAGGGTGCAATAGCCCGGCTAATTTGACCAATTGCTCATTCATCGGTGCCGTCAACCCACTATCAGGAAAACTCAATAGCAGTGTCTGGCGGCTGGCAAATAGGCTCAGTGCCTGACAGAGGCTAAAGATACTCTCCCATTCAGTATGGGCATCTAGCGTAAAGCTGAAATGTTCGGTGAAATCATGTTGTGCTGCCACCCGACGAATATGGTCCTGACTCTCCTGCAACAGTAGCGGCTCATTGCCACATAGCAGATAGCTTGTGCGCAGCCCCTCATGGAGCTGCGCGACAAGTTGTTCAGGGTAGACTCGGATCATTGGGCGGAGTTACTGGCTGCGGGTTTGCCAATATTGATCTCTTTGACCGGGGCCATTTTAGTGGCGCTGGTTGCGTTGTTGCCGCTAACCGATTTATCGCCATTTTCCTGCCCATTTTTGATCTCCGCAGCATGCACGGTTAGGAGCTGCCGCACTAACTGCTGGGCTGCCTGAACACGCATCTCTTGGCGAAGAACCTCAGCTTCTGCATCTTTTGCAAGTGCAGTCAACGGGTTATCGAAGAAGGTGCGGAAGATATTGACCCGCAGTGGGTAGATATCATGGCCCGGTATTAATACCTGCGCCTGCACATGCAACACTAACTGATACTCAGCCGTTACACCGTTGCGGAATATTGACACGGTATCCTGATTTTCGGATGAGCCAATAATCCGCAAGGCCGGTAGGTCTTTGCGCATTGGGTCATCAACAATGGTGACGTTGCTTAAACGCAATTGTTGACGCACTGCACGGGTTAGCGGGCCATAAGGGTCAGCACTTTCCAGTAGTAATTTTTGCAGTTCAGGCGGCACCTGAGTGGTGCCACGCAGATTAAAGCCACAGCCAGCGGTGACCAGCACCGCCAACCCCAGCAACAGCGTCAGAATAGGATGTCGCACAACTCCTCCTTGTCTTAACCCACAACCAGGTTAAGCAGTTTGCCAGGGACATAGATGACTTTACGCACAGTAACTCCATCCAGGTATTTAGCCACCAAGTGCTCTTGACCAGCACGTTCGCGAACTTGTTCTTCAGTGGCATCGGCAGGCACTGTAATTCTGCCACGCACTTTACCATTAACCTGTACGACAACTAATTTAGAGTCTTCGATCATCGCTTGTTCATCGGCGATTGGCCATGGTGCGGTATCAATATCACCTTCGCCACCCAGCGCTTGCCACAAAGTGAAGCAGACGTGAGGGGTAAATGGATAAAGCATACGCACCACTGCCAGTAATGCTTCTTGCAGCAGAGCGCGGTCTTGCTCCGTTTCTTGAGGGGCGCGGCCCAACTTGTTCATCAACTCCATTACCGCTGCGATGGCGGTATTGAAGGTTTGGCGGCGACCCACGTCATCGGTGACCTTGGCAATCGTCTTGTGCAGGTCACGACGCAGGGATTTTTGCTCATTCGTCAGGTTGGCAATATCCAACGGGGCAGTTGCGCCTTTTGCGGTGTGATCAAAGACCAGACGCCAGACACGTTTCAGGAAGCGGTTTGCTCCCTCAACGCCAGACTCTTGCCACTCCAACGTCATTTCTGCCGGGGATGCAAACATCATAAACAGGCGTACGGTATCCGCACCGTATTTCTCTACCATAACCTGCGGGTCTATACCGTTATTTTTCGATTTCGACATTTTGCTCATGCCGGCATACACCAGTTCATGGCCTTCAGCATCGGTCGCTTTAATAATGCGGCCTTTATCATCACGCTCGACGACAGCATCCACAGGCGAAACCCAAATACGTTCACCGCTAGTGCCGGTGTAGTAGAAGGCATCAGCCAATACCATGCCCTGACACAGCAGGCGCTTGGCTGGCTCGTCGGAATCCACCAGACCTGCATCACGCAGCAATTTGTGGAAGAAACGGAAGTACATCAGGTGCATGATGGCATGTTCAATACCACCGACATACTGATCGACCGGCAGCCAGTAGTTAGCGGCGGCGGGGTCGAGCATACCTTCATCAAATTGTGGGCAGGTGTAGCGTGCGTAGTACCAGGATGACTCCATAAAGGTATCGAAGGTATCGGTTTCACGTAGGCCCGGCATGCCGTTGACGGTGGTTTTAGCCCACTCAGGGTCAGCTTTGATTGGGCTGGAGATACCGTCCATCACCACATCTTCTGGCAGAATAACCGGCAGTTGATCTTCTGGTGTGGGCACCACAGTGCCGTCTTCCAGTGTCACCATTGGGATTGGGGCACCCCAATAGCGCTGACGGGAGACACCCCAGTCACGCAGGCGGTAATTGACTTTGCGCTGGCCAACACCGAGTGCGACCAGTTTGTCGGCAATAGCATTAAAGCCATCTTCATAATTCAGGCCATCAAACTCGCCAGAATTGAACAGGGTGCCTTTTTCGGTCAGGGCCTCTTTGGTGACATCTGGTTCGCTGCCGTCTGCGGCCAAAATAACCGCTTTGATTGGCAGGTGGTATTTGGTGGCGAACTCCCAGTCACGGGCATCGTGGCCTGGAACGGACATGACTGCGCCAGTGCCGTAATCCATCAAGACAAAGTTAGCAGCCCAGATAGCCAGTTTCTCGCCAGTCAGCGGGTGGATGGCGTAGAGACCGGTCGCCATGCCTTTTTTCTCCATGGTAGCCATTTCAGCTTCGGCAACCTTGGTGTTACGGCATTCAGCAACAAAATCGGCCAGTGCAGGGTTGGTTTCAGCCGCTTGCAGTGACAGAGGGTGGCCGGCAGCAACCGCCAGATAGGTTACGCCCATAAAGGTATCTGGACGGGTGGTATAAACGGAGAGTTTCTCTTCGCTATCCAGCACCTCAAAAACGATATCAACGCCTTCGGAGCGGCCAATCCAGTTGCGTTGCATGGTTTTCACCTGCTCAGGCCAGCTTTCCAGCGTGTCCAGATCATTAAGCAACTGATCAGCGTAATCGGTGATTTTGATAAACCACTGTGGGATCTCTTTACGTTCAACTTTGGTATCACAACGCCAGCAGCAACCGTCGATCACTTGCTCGTTAGCCAGCACGGTCAGATCGTGTGGACACCAGTTAACCGCCGAGGTCTTTTTGTAGACCATGCCTTTTTCGTACAACTTGGTGAAGAACCACTGTTCCCAACGGTAGTAGTCAGGTTTACAGGTGGCAATTTCACGATCCCAGTCGTAGCCGAAGCCCAGTAGTTTCAACTGGTTCTTCATGTATTCAATATTGTCGTAAGTCCAGGGGGCCGGCGCGGTGTTGTTTTTTACCGCAGCGCCTTCCGCAGGCAGGCCAAATGCATCCCAGCCAATCGGTTGTAACACGTTCTTGCCCAGCATACGTTGGTAGCGGGAGATAACATCACCAATGGTGTAGTTACGAACGTGGCCCATATGTAGACGCCCTGAAGGGTACGGCAGCATAGATAGGCAGTAATATTTTTCTTTGCTAGCGTCTTCAGTGACTTTAAACGTCTGCTTCTCTTGCCAGTGAAGTTGTACTTGCGTTTCGATATCTTCTGGGCGGTATTGCTCTTGCATGGCGGCCAGTGGTCCTATAGTGAAAAACAGCTACGCCTGTAGCATCATCTGTTTCATATCATAAAGAGAGATCCGCATAGCATAGCCGATAAGCGGCAGCGGCAACAACACTCAGCACCCTACAGGCGGTTTTTTCTGCGTAGTGGATGGCAGAAATCACCAAAGTGGGGGAGAAACAACCTGCGGGTACAGTGACCTTAGTCATTTACGACTAAAATTATTAACGTTAACTTTATTATCTAAGTAACAGGCTTGAAACCCAAAAGTCAGAGAGTCACCAGCTGTAGGGAGTTCGCCTGCTGACTGTTTTGTTTCATCACAACTTTGCTTTATCACAACTGTGCTTTATCACACCCGTGGATCGAGGAGACAATATGAACAAGGTAGCTCAATATTATCGCGAGTTAGTGACATCACTGACTGAACGCTTGAAAAATGGTGAACGTGATATCGATAAGCTGGTGGACAGCGCTGAACAGCGGCTGGATGCCGTTGAAGAGTTAACCCGCAGTGAAGTTGAGCAGATAATTCAGGCGGTGCGCCGTGATCTGGAGGAGTTTGCACGTAGCTATGAAGAGAGCAAGGATGAATTCAGTGACAGCGTCTTTATGCGGGTCATTAAAGAGAGTTTATGGCAGGAGTTGGCTGATATCACCGATAAAACTCAGCTAGAGTGGCGTGAAGTGTTTAAAGATGTCAGCCACCATGGGGTTTATCACAGCGGTGAGGTGGTCGGGCTAGGGAATTTGGTCTGTGAAAAGTGCCATCACCACCTGGCCTTCTATACCCCAGAAGTGCTGCCGCTCTGCCCAAAATGTGGTCATGACCAATTCAATCGCCGACCATTCCAGCCTTAGCCCTGCGAAGTAGGATCTGCCCCTCTCTCAGTTGAGGAGGGGCAGTACAGCAATTAATGCAGAATTTTTGCCAGGAAGTCTTTGGCGCGATCAGATTTTGGGTTGTTAAAGAAATCATCTTTGTTGCTGTCTTCGACGATCTTCCCCTCATCCATAAAGATAACCCGGTTAGCCACTTTACGGGCAAAGCCCATCTCGTGGGTCACCACCATCATGGTCATCCCTTCCAGTGCCAGTTTGACCATCACATCCAGCACTTCATTGATCATTTCTGGATCAAGGGCTGAAGTCGGTTCGTCAAATAGCATTGCAATGGGGTCCATACAGAGTGCGCGCGCAATCGCCACACGTTGCTGCTGGCCACCCGATAGCTGAGAAGGGAATTTGTCGGCGTGGGTAGTCAGGCCGACACGCTCTAACAGTTTCAGGCCCTTTTCACGGGCTGCGGCTTTATCGCGGCCCAACACTTTGATTTGCGCCAGTGTCAGATTTTCAATGATCGACAAGTGTGGGAAGAGTTCGAAATGTTGGAACACCATGCCCACTTTGGAACGCAACTGCGCCAAATTGGTCCCTTTATCATTCACACCAATACCATTAACCGTAATGCTGCCTTTTTGAATAGGTTCCAGCCCGTTCACGGTTTTAATTAAGGTTGATTTACCTGAGCCAGAAGGGCCGCAGACCACCACGACCTCACCTTTTTTAACTTCGGTGGTGCAGTCAGACAGCACCTGAAAGTGGCCGTACCACTTAGAAACATTTTTCAGGGAAATCATCAAACAGTCCTTTTCTTCAAATAGTTAACCAGCATCGATGCGGCAATACTGATAACGAAATAAACCAAACCGGCAAACAGCACCATTTCGACCCGAGTCCCGTCCCGCTCGCCAATATTGGTGGCGGTGCGGAAGAAATCGGCCAGGCTAAGGACATACACCAGTGATGTATCCTGAAATAACACTATTCCCTGAGTTAACAGCAGCGGCACCATGGCGCGGAAAGCTTGGGGCAGGATAACCAATCTCATCGACTGGCCTTGTGTCATGCCCAACGCCAGAGCGGCAGAAGATTGCCCACGGGAGATACTTTGGATACCCGCACGGATAATTTCTGAGTAATAGGCCGCTTCAAACAGCGAAAAGGCTACCATGGCGGAGATTAACCGAATATCAGTTTTTGGTGATAAGCCCAGCACATTTTGTAATAAGCTCGGGACCACCAGATAGAACCACAGTAGCACCATCACCAGCGGAATAGAGCGGAACACGTTGACATAGACGGTGGCAAACCAGCTGATGGCTTTAATCGGTGACAGGCGCATTACCGCCAGAACTGTCCCCCAGATAATCCCAAATACGATAGCGGTCAGGGTTATCTTGGCGGTAACAACCAAGCCTTGCAGTAGGTAAGGAATGCTGGGGCCGATAGAACTCCAATCAAATTCGTACATTATTTACTCCCCAGATTGCCGGGTAACTGCACTTTCTTCTCAACTAATCGCATCACCAGCATGATCACGGCGTTGATCAGCACATAACCAAGAGTGATGGCGGTGAAGGACTCATAAGCGTGAGCTGAATAATCCAGCAATTTACCCGCTTGTGCCGCCATATCCACCAGACCGATTGTTGAGGCGATCGCTGAGTTTTTAACCAGATTAACCATTTCTGAGGTCATCGGGGGAATAATCACCCGGTAAGCATTAGGCAATAAAACATAACGATAAGTCTGTGGCAGGGTTAACCCCATTGCCAGACCGGCCGCTTTCTGCCCCCGAGGCAGTGATTGGATCCCTGCCCGTACCTGTTCGCAAACCCGTGCGGCAGTAAATAAGCCAAGGCAAATCACGGAAGAGAGGAAGAACTGTATATTGGGGTCCAGCTCACTTTTAAACCACATGCCGATGTCAACTGGCAACAGCTCCGGGACCACCAGATACCAGGTAAAGAATTGTACAATCAAGGGGACGTTACGAAATAGTTCAACGTAACAGGTGCCTATTCCTGACAGAATTCGATTGGGTACAGTTCTTAAAATGCCAAACAGCGAGCCGATGAAAAAGGCGATCACCCATGCGCACAGTGACAACGCGATGGTGACTTGAAAGCCGGACCAAATCCAGCCGAGATAGGTGGTATTGCCGAAAGGGGCAGCTTGCAAGAAAATGCCCCAGTTCCAGTCTATTGACATAACGAACTCCCTTAAGAGGATGGATAAGCCATCCTGATGACTGATGATTCAATGCGTTGCGGCCTCCCGAGGGTGAACAAAAAAATGCGGAGTGGGGAACGGCCACCCCGCATCCTGTATCCCAATCGGTCCATCATCAATCAGTAGGGCAGGCAGTGCCCGCCCTGATTATTATTGTTAGTTCAATGCTTTATCGTTAGGTGCTTTGAACAGCGCCTTCATTTCATCAGACAGTGAGAAATTCAGGTTAAGATTTTTAGGTGGAATTGGATTTTTGAACCAGCGGTCAAATGACTTCTCCGCTACACCCGAAGTTTGTGCGGTGGCGATGGTTTCATCCAACAGTGCTTTGAACGCGGGGTCATTTTTCCGCAACATACAGCCGTAAGCTTCCTGAGACTGCGCGGTGCCGACGATATCCCATTGGTCTGGTTTCTTCGCTTTGGCACGTTCACCAGCTAACAATGCATCATCCATCATAAAGGCGACTGCGCGACCACTCTCCAATGTGCGGAAAGAGTCACCGTGGTCTTTGGCGCTGATGATACGCATATTCATGTTGTCTTTTTCATTCAACTTATTCAGCAGAACTTCAGATGTGGTTCCGGACGTGACCACGACAGTTTTACCTGCCAAGTCTTTGAAATCTTTAACTTCAGAACCTTTTTTGGTCAGCAAACGGGTGCCGACAACAAAAATGGTATTAGAGAACGAAGCTTGCTGCTGACGTTCCAGGTTATTGGTGGTAGAACCACACTCGAAATCAAAGGTGCCGTTTTGCAGTAGTGGAATACGGTTTTGTGACGTGATCGGAATCAGTTTTACCTGCAAATCAGGCGCGTTAAGTTTTTTCTTAACGGCATCAACGATCAGATCAGAATAATCTTGTGCATAACCCACCACTTTCTGCTGATTATCATAATAAGAGAAGGGAACGGAAGACTCACGATGACCCACCACGATAACGCCACTGTCTTTAATCTTCTTCAGAGTATCGACGGAGGCTTCCGCTTTCGCTGCGGGTTGTGCTGCCGCTTCTTCTGCTTGGGCTACGCCACTTGCCATCCCAGCTAACAGTAGCGCTAACGCCAATTTACGCATATGCATGGTCCAACTCCTTTGCTGTTGTTTTATTGCTTAATGTTGTGTTTAAAAACAATGTCATACAAAAATATCGTACAAAAAACGGTGTGCAGCTAAATGTTATTAGGCGAAAAATCGGTTTGTTTCGTTTTGGTGGTACAACCACCGATGTTTTGTTGGCCAACACGCGATTTTCGCTGTTACTTGTATCAGATTATCTTTAAAAAATAGCAAATTGTTATGCAAATGATGAATAAATGTTTGTTTTTTGAGACGCAAATCGCACCAAATAGAGGCAACAAAACATCCATGCACTGTAGTGGTGCGTAATGCGCCCTATAAATGTGCGGGCGAAAAACCGCGATCCTTCATTCGAAACTAACCTTTGTGTGCCTACTGCGGCAATACCCTACAATAGCTAAATGGTTGACCGGTATTTGCCGATAGTTAACACATTATGATTAGAAACAATGCAAGGTCTGTGCCAGTCGCAGGGATACCAGCAGGATAAAGCCCTGCTTATTGAGGGCTATCGGCGATAAATCGGAGGAAGGCTAATGAGTCAGTGCCCAGGTGGCGACTGCTTATTGTGGGTCAGCTTAACTGATGATTATTGAGTGCCAGATGGGCCTTAAATACCTCTAATGCCGTTGGAATATCTTCTTTCCCCACATGTTTTTCAGGATTCCACAAGTCGGCAAAGGTGATTGCGCGGCCACAATGGATAAATACCTCATCCACATCAATCACTAAGACAGTGCGGGCAGGGTGGCCGTTTTGGCTAAAGCGCTCACAAAGCGCCGGATCAACCGAAATTTTTGCGCGGCCATTCACCCGAAAACCTTCCGTCCAGCCTGGGATCAGGAACAAAATGCCGATAAACGGGTTATGCAGCAGATTGCGGATACCATCCAGGCGGTTATTCCCCGCACGGTCTGGCAGCATCAAGGTTTTGCTGTCCTGTACATGGATAAAGCCCGGCTCCCCGCCTTTTGGCGAGCAGTCTATCCCATTGGCACCCAGTGTACCCAACACGGCAAAAGGCGCAGCGGCGATCAGCTTTTTGGCGTAATCATCAATGTGATCTATTTGTTTTTTCAGTACATTTTTATTAGGAGCGGCGTAATGCTCATTTAATTGCGCTTCGGTGGTGAGGATAAATTCAGGATTCAGTGACATAAGGCTCTCAAATTGCAAATCATGCTAATTATTTGTACCAGACGGCAAGATAACAGCCGTGATAACGATTCGCAATACCGACAGTGGGGGAGCAAAAGTGAGGCTACGGGCATGTTGATGACATGCCCGCACGAGGCGCTATTTTTTATCAGCCTGGCACTTCTTGTCAGCGCGGCAGCGCAGCGCACGATAGAGGGTTAATCCCCCAAGAACCAGTGTGATGATCCACAGCGGCCATGAGCCAAAACGGGCGTAAGGTGTGATACCTGTCGTGGGCGTGACTTTCACTTCAAGCACCTGCTGAGTGAATTGCGGCAGCTGCGCCAGCACTTCACCACTGGGGCCTACTGCCGCAGTAATACCATTGTTAGTGCTGCGCAGCAAAGGGCGGCCCAATTCTAGCGCCCGCATACGTGCCATCTGGAAATGCTGCCAGGGGCCAATAGAGTGACCGAACCATGCATCATTTGAGATAGTCAGCAGGAAGTTGGTATCAGGGTTAAAGTTATCCCTTACTTGCTGGCCCAGCACGATTTCATAGCAGATGGCGGCCGTTAGGTTAAATCCGGCGACATTGAGCTGTGGTTGTACGTAACCCCCACGGCTAAATGATGACATCGGTAAATCAAAGAATGGGGCCAATGGGCGCAGCAGGGACTCCAGCGGCACAAACTCACCAAAGGGAACCAGGTGGTGTTTGCTATAACGATTGCGGGTTGGATATTGGTATGGCTCTTTACCCCCCAACACAATGATACTGTTGAAGAAGTGGTAACCCGTGCCCTCTGGACGACGTTGAGCATCAACAATCCCGGTAATCAGGCTGCTGTGATTTGCCCGCATCAAGCTATCGACCATGGTCAAGAAGGGGGCTTGATCGGTTTCAATATCGGGAATGGCCGACTCCGGCCAGATGATAATGGGGGCTTTCCCCATAAACGGGCGGGTTTCATCCAGATAAATTTGTAGCGTGGTCAGCAGGACTTTGGGGTCCCATTTCATTGACTGAGCAATATTACCCTGCACCATCGCAATATTAACCGCGCGTTCAGGCTCTGGTGTGAACCAGTGCAACTGGCGCAGCGGCCATGGCAGCAACAGCAGCGCCAGCGCAATCAGCGCAGCAGTGACACGGCGTTGATAGCCGGCATAGACCAGTAACCCGCTGATTGCCATCAACATAAATGTGATGCCATCAACACCGAGAATCGGCGCGATCCCCTGTAGTGGGCCATTAATCTGGCTATAACCAAATTGTAGCCACGGGAAGCCGGTCAACACCCAGCCGCGCAGGAACTCAGTCAGTTGCCACACTACCGGTGCGGCAATGGCTAACCGCCACCAGGTCGCTTTTGGGCAGATGCGCGCTAATACTCCGGCAAATAGCATGGTGTAGAGCGACAGATATGCGGCGAGTAGTACCACCAGGAAGATATTGATTGCCGTCGGCATACCGCCAAATTCGGCAATACTGACATACACCCAGTTAATACCGGTGCCGAACTGCCCCATCCCCCAACAAAAACCAATAAGTGCGGCTTGTTTGGTGCTGCGATTCAGTGTCAGGCTGAGTAAGCCAAATAGCGAAACGATAGCCGCCGGCCAGTGATCGAATGGCGAATAGGCCAGCGTACCGCAGGCGCCAAAAAATAGCGCCAGTAGGGCGCGAACCCACTGGCGTTGAAGGTATGAAGCAATAGGCATCGAGGATTTATTCTTCCAGTTTGGGTTGCGGAGCATCATCCGGGATTTTTACGTGAACCTGAATGATACGTCGGCTATCCGCCATGGCAACTTTAAATAAGTAACCTTCAATTTCAATGGTTTCACCTCGGGAAGGTAAGTGGCCAAACGCTTGCATGACCAAACCACCGATAGTGTCCACTTCATCGTCACTGAAATGGGTGTTAAACACTTCATTGAAATCTTCAATTTGGGTCAGCGCACGGATCGTATAGGTGTGCCGGCTGAGTTGACGGACATCTCTGTCCTCTTCATCGTCATACTCATCTTCTATTTCGCCTACGATCAGCTCAAGAATATCTTCAATGGTCACCAGCCCTGAAACGCCACCAAACTCATCAATGACAATGGCCATGTGATAGCGTTGAGAACGGAACTCCTTCAGCATCCGATCGACGCGCTTACTCTCTGGCACCACAATCGCCGGCCGTAAGACTTTATCAATGCTGAATGGCTCAGAATCTGTGCGCATAAACGGCAGCAGGTCCTTGGCCATCAGGATACCTTCGATGTGATCTTTGTCTTCGCTGATCACTGGAAAGCGGGAGTGAGCAGATTCAATAATCACATCCAGACACTCATCCAGCGTTTGATTACGCTTTAATGTGACCATCTGAGAACGGGGGATCATGATGTCCCGTACGCGCTGTTCGGCGATATCCATCACGCCTTCCAGCATGTCTCGGGTATCGGGATCGATCAGATCGTTCTGTTCAGAATCACGGATAAGCTCTACCAGATCGCCGCGGTTTTTAGGTTCACCGTGGAATAACTGGTTAAGGATAAGAGTAAAGAACCCTTTCTTGGGACTGGGGCTATCATTGTTTTGTGAGTGGTCGTCGCTCATGGCGTTTTAGTTAAGTTTACCCATATTAAGTGATCATCATTTCAGCCGCGGTAAATTCACGCGGCTGACGGTTTAGTCGGACTCTTTCTCTGAAATATAGGGATCTGGGTAACCCAGGCTCTGCATGATTTCAGTCTCAATCGACTCCATCTCTTCTGCTTCATCGTCAACGATGTGGTCATACCCTAGCAGATGGAGACTGCCGTGAACAACCATATGCGCCCAATGAGCAAATAGTGCTTTCTCTTGTTCGACAGCTTCTTGCTCAACAACCTGACGACAGATGATTAAATCACCCAATAGTGGCAGTTCAATTTCAGGCGGGGCCTCAAACGGAAAAGAGAGCACATTGGTCGATTTATCTTTGCCACGATAGGTCAGATTCAACTGATGACTTTCTGCTTCATCCACCAGGCGGATGGTGACTTCCGAGACCTCTTGAAACTGAGGTAGCACGGCTTCCAGCCACTGCTGAAAATCGGCTTCTGTGGGTAAACCCTGGCTATTGGCGCAGGCAATTTGTAAATCGAGTATCACTTGGCTCACGGAGCCTCCTGCTCAGACGGGGTATGATTTTCCCGCTTACGTTGTTCGGCAATGGCATCTTTGCGTTTTTGTTCCGCAGCTTCCCAGGCTTCATAGGCGATAACCACTTGTGCGACCACTGGGTGGCGCACCACATCTTCGCTATGGAAGAAGTTAAAGCTCAGCTCTTCTACCCCAGACAGCACCTCAATGGCGTGGCTTAAGCCCGATTTCTGGTGGCGCGGTAAGTCAGTTTGCGTGATATCACCAGTAATCACCGCTTTGGAGTTGAAGCCCATACGGGTCAGGAACATTTTCATCTGTTCGATGGTGGTGTTCTGGCTCTCATCTAAAATGATGAATGCATCATTCAGAGTACGACCCCGCATATAGGCCAGCGGCGCGACTTCAATTACGTTACGTTCAATCAATTTCTCAACCCGCTCGAAGCCCAGCATTTCAAACAGGGCGTCATACAGTGGGCGCAGATAAGGGTCCACTTTCTGGCTCAGGTCACCGGGTAAGAAGCCCAGCTTTTCGCCCGCTTCAACTGCCGGTCGGGTCAGCAAGATACGCCGCACATTCTGGCGCTCCAGTGCATCGACCGCTGCGGCAACCGCCAGATAGGTTTTGCCGGTACCGGCTGGGCCAATGCCGAAGGTGATATCGTGATCGAGAATATTGGCAATGTACTGCGCCTGATTGGGTGTGCGCGGTTTGACCATCCCACGTTTAGTGCGGATATTCACCGCCTTGCCGTAATCCGGCACACTTTCGGCGGTTTGCTCCAGCACGCGGCTCTCTTTCACCGCGAGGTGGATACCTTCTGGCGAGATATCTGGGATAACCCCCCGAATCGGGGCGGTATCAACATACAGATGGCGCAGGATATCTGCCGCGGCAACCACGCAGATACTCTTACCGACTAACTTAAAGCGATTATCACGCCGATTAATTTCGATCCCTAATCGGCGCTCCAACTGCTTAATGTTGTCATCAAAAGGGCCGCATAAACTCAGCAGGCGCTGATTATCGGCGGGTTCCAGCAAGATCTCTTGTGTCACTACGTGCAAACTGTTTCTCTGAGTCACTGCGTTCCTCTGGGTATATCATTTATCGATATAACGTCAATCATACATGTCATTTGGGAATTATTCATGGTACACGACGCAGACGCAAGTTTGCGGCTTTCCGTGCCTATTCAAATAGCGGTTGCTGGGTGGTGCAACTTAAAAAGTCTGAATCTGCGCAGCCTCACACCAAAATAAAATAGGCACTGACAATGCAGCGCCTACTGATGCGAGTTAACTCGCATAATTGGGGATCAGGGCGTTCACTATCAGGGTTGATACTGCACCACGCCAATCTCATTCTCTTTGCGTGTGCGTGCAATAACCGATTGCGGTGACTCATGAACTCGCAGATCCATCTGCTGTTCGGTACGCCGCAAGATACCGCGCAGTGAGCTGGCATAAACGTCAATAATTTCTACATCAACGAATTGACCGATCATGCTCGGTGTCCCCTCAAAATTCACCACCCGATTATTTTCAGTGCGACCGGCCAGCTCCATGGCATTTTTACGGGAGGGGCCTTCCACCAGAATGCGCTGCACAGTGCCAATCATCTCGCGGCTGATCTCCATCGCCTGTTGAGTGATGCGCTGTTGCAGAATATGTAGCCGCTGTTTTTTCTCCTCTTCCGACACATCATCTGGCAGATCTGCCGCTGGTGTACCGGGGCGCGAAGAGTAAATAAAGCTGTAACTGGTATCAAAACGGATATCCGCCACCAGTTTCATGGTTTGCTCAAAATCTTGCTGAGTTTCACCGGGGAAACCGATAATAAAATCAGAACTAATTTGGATGCCGGGTCGCGCCTGACGCAGTTTGCGGATGATAGCTTTGTACTCCAGCGCAGTATGGGCGCGTTTCATCATGGTCAAAATACGGTCAGAACCACTCTGTACGGGCAGATGCAGGAAGCTCACTAGCTCTGGGGTATCACGGTAAACATCAATGATATCGTCAGTAAATTCAATCGGGTGGCTGGTGGTAAAGCGCACGCGATCAATGCCGTCTATGGCAGCAACCAGGCGTAATAGCTCGGCAAAACTACAGATATCACCATCATAGGTGGCGCCACGATAGGCATTCACATTCTGGCCGAGCAGATTGACTTCCCGCACACCCTGAGCTGCTAACTGCGCGATTTCAAAAAGAATATCGTCACTTGGGCGGCTGACCTCCTCGCCACGGGTGTATGGCACCACGCAGAAAGTGCAGTACTTATTACAGCCCTCCATGATAGAGACAAAGGCGGTCGGGCCTTCGGCGCGAGGCTCTGGCAGGCGGTCAAATTTTTCAATTTCAGGGAAGCTGATATCCACCACTGAGCTGTGGCTACCCTGGACGTGGTTAATCATCTCTGGCAGGCGATGCAGGGTTTGTGGCCCGAAAATAATATCGACGCAGGGCGCGCGCTGGCGCAGATGCTCCCCCTCCTGTGACGCTACACAACCGCCAACACCAATGATCAGTTCGGGATTTTTCTCTTTTAGTAATTTCCAGTGCCCCAGCAGACTGAAGACCTTCTCTTGGGCTTTTTCGCGAATTGAGCAGGTATTCAGCAGCAGTAAATCGGCCTCTTCGGGAGTCTCTGTTAAGAGGTAACCATGGGTGCTGGCCAGCAAATCAGCCATTTTAGATGAATCATACTCATTCATCTGGCAGCCCCAGGTTTTGATGTGCAGTTTTTTAGTCATTAGATTATTCATCATAAAAATCACATCGCGTGGCATTTTGTGCAGTGTCTGCAAGCGAGAGTGGTGCCCCGCAATTGAGTCGTGGTTAGCATAAAGGCTCAGTCGTTAAAGGATATTGTAGTCATTTGCCGGTGCGATGACCACCGCATAACGGCTTACTTATTCTGATGCAGGGTGAAAAATCCGGTACACTCATGACAAACAGAATACTTGCCTATGCAAGTACGATTTTAACTTTTAAAGCACAACTAAAATGAATAAATCGCAACCAAATTATGATGTTGTGGTCGTCGGTGGCGGCATGGTAGGTGCAGCTGCGGCGTTAGGGCTGGCACAAACTGGCTGGTCAGTGGCGCTATTGGAGCATGAGGCACCGGCTCCGTTTGATGCCAATAGCGTGCCGGATTTACGGGTTTCCGCCATTGGTTGTACCTCGGTGGCATTGCTCAAGCAGCTCGGAGTCTGGTCAAGGGTGCAACAGATGCGCTATGCCCCCTATCGTCGGCTGGAGACCTGGGAGCAGCCTGGCTCGCAAGTTATCTTTGATGCAGCATCACTCTCGTTACCTGAACTGGGTTTTATGGTTGAAAACCGAGTTTTGCAGTTAGCACTGTGGCAACAGATGGCAGAGTGCCACAATTTGACGTTGCTGTGCCCGTCACGGCTGCAAACTATGGTCAGAGTAGATGACTACTGGAAAATCACGTTAGATGCACAGCAAGAGATACAGGGCCATTTAGTGATAGGCGCTGATGGTGCCAACTCTCTGGTGCGCCGTTTAGTGGGTATTGGCACCAGTGGTTGGCAATATCGCCACTCCTGTATGCTGATTACGGTAGAGACCGATACCCCTCAGCAAGAGACCACCTGGCAGCAGTTCTCCCCCTCTGGCCCTCGTGCTTTCCTGCCGCTGTTTGATCGCTGGGGATCGTTGGTCTGGTATGACAGCCCACAACGTATTCGCCAGCTTCAGGCGATGCCGATGGTGCAATTGAATCAGGAGATAGCGGCAGCCTTCCCATCCCGCTTGGGGGCTGTTAAGGCGATCGCCGCTGGCTCTTTCCCGCTGGTTCGTCGTCATGCGCAGCACTATGTACAGCCGGGGTTAGCCTTGCTAGGAGATGCCGCCCATACCATCAATCCGCTAGCCGGGCAGGGGGTTAATCTGGGGTATCGAGATGTTGATGCGCTGCTTAATGTGTTGAATCAGGCCCGTGAAGTGGCGGAACCTTGGCATAGTGAACAGGTATTACTGCGTTACCAGCGCCGCCGACGTACCGATAATCTGATTATGCAAAGTGGTATGGATCTGTTTTACACCGCCTTTAGCAATGATCTACCGCCAGTGAAGTTTGTACGTAATTTAGCGCTGATGGCGGCTCAACGCGCGGGCAAACTGAAGGAACATGCATTGAAGTATGCATTGGGGTTGTAGGGCGACTGATTTCGGTTGTTAAAGTTTCACCGCTCACCGCTTGGGATAGCGTCGTTGAGGCTTGTCTGCAACCTAATAATTTTGGTTCTCTCTTTTGACGTTGAGCGCAAGATTACGGGGGGCGGGTCACTGCTCTATGGCCCGGCTCAGTTATACCGCAAGGATAAGGGGGGAAATCTAAAACGCAAAAAGCCCGCCGAAGCGAGCTTTTCTAAATTTGGCTGGGGTACGAGGATTCGAACCTCGGAATGCTGGAATCAGAATCCAGTGCCTTACCGCTTGGCGATACCCCAAAAGATGGTGGCTACGACGGGAATCGAACCTGTGACCCCAGCATTATGAGTGCTGTGCTCTAACCAGCTGAGCTACGTAGCCATCCTAAAATCTTTATTCTTAAGAAATTGTATGGCTGGGATACCAGGATTCGAACCTGGGAATGCCAGGATCAAAACCTGGTGCCTTACCGCTTGGCGATATCCCAACTGAAATACAAATCTTTTTGTTACACCACAACCTTGCTGTCTACAACTCACCATCAAAAGAGATGGCTGGGATACCAGGATTCGAACCTGGGAATGCCAGGATCAAAACCTGGTGCCTTACCGCTTGGCGATATCCCATCCGCTGTGACAAACCGATGAACGAATAATGGTGCGGGAGGCGAGACTTGAACTCGCACACCTTGCGGCGCTAGAACCTAAATCTAGTGCGTCTACCAATTTCGCCACTCCCGCAAAAAGATGGTGGCTACGACGGGAATCGAACCTGTGACCCCAGCATTATGAGTGCTGTGCTCTAACCAGCTGAGCTACGTAGCCATCTTTTTTCGCATTACCTTCATCGGCGTTGCGGGGCGCATTATGCGTATATGGCCGAATTGCGTCAACTAATTTTTTCCCGAAAAAGGGCTGAAAGGGTTCGTTTGTTTGGCTTGTGAACAGTCTGGTGATTAAATGAACGAAAATGGTAATTAATTATTGAATTTGCCAGCAAAAGGGGTCATTGGCGAGATTCTGAGTATTTGACCGCAGACGGTTTATCCCACATAAAAAAACAAGGCCGCCAAAGGCGACCTCAGACTGCTGACAAACCCCGATGACGCGATCTGGAATGGAGAGGACGGGTAGACGAGTAAAGCGTCCGCGCCAGGGATGGCGCGGCTCGAGCCTCCAGGGAAGGATTTACGGCGTCTTTACGATCTAGCTGTTCTCTCCGCAACCAGCACTTTGTCAATAACCTCAGGCCGCCAAAGGCGACCTTGCTAGCAGTAATGTTGAGACGGATAGATTGATTATCCGTAATTTAATTCAGTTATTTATAAGCGTCCTGATGGACACCTACCGCGCGACCTGATGGGTCATCCATATTTTTGAATGATTCATCCCATTCGATAGCTTTAGCTGATGAACACGCCACTGACGGGCCGCCAGGAACACACTCAGCCGCACTTGGCAGCGGGAACAGCTCTTCAAAAATTTCGCGATACAGATAACCCTCTTTTGACGATGGCGTGTTGTACGGGAAACGGAAGTGAGCAGTTTCCATCTGTTGATCAGTGACTTGCTCAGCGGCTTTCTCTTTTAATGTGTCAATCCAGCTATACCCCACGCCATCGGAGAATTGCTCTTTCTGACGCCATGCAACGCTGTGTGGCAAATAGGATTCGAAACATTCACGCAGGACATGTTTTTCCATTTTGCCATTGCCGCACATTTTGTCCTGCGGGTTGATACGCATCGCAACATCGAGGAAGTTCTTATCCAGGAAGGGCACTCGGGCTTCAACGCCCCAGGCGGACATCGCTTTATTGGCGCGGGCGCAGTCAAACATATGCAGGGCCAGCAACTTACGCACGGTCTCTTCATGCAACTCTTTGGCGTTTGGCGCTTTGTGGAAATAGAGGTAACCACCAAATACTTCGTCAGAACCTTCGCCAGACAGCACCATTTTAATGCCCATCGCCTTGATTTTACGGGACATCAGATACATTGGTGTCGAGGCGCGGATCGTGGTGACGTCATAGGTTTCAATGTGATAAATCACATCACGAATTGCATCCAGACCTTCTTGCACGGTGAAATGAATTTCATGGTGCACAGTGCCTAAGTGGTTAGCGACTTCTTTCGCTGCACGCAAATCCGGTGAGCCAATCAAACCCACGGCGAAAGAGTGCAGTTGTGGCCACCAGGCTTCACTGCGTTCATCATCTTCGACTCGACGGGCAGCAAATTTTTTGGTGATAGCCGAGATAACGGAGGAGTCCAAGCCACCAGATAGCAGCACGCCATAAGGGACGTCAGACATCAGGTGACTTTTTACCGCGTCCTCTAATGCGTTAGCCAGTTGTACTTTATCGGTAACATTATTTTTTACGTTATCGAAATCAAACCAGTCGCGATGATAATATTCGCGGATTTCGCCATCCTGGCTCCACAGATAGCTGCCCGCCGGGAACTCTTTGATGGTGCGGCAAACTGGAACCAGTGCTTTCATTTCAGAGGCGACATACATGTTGCCGTGTTCGTCGTGGCCCATATATAGCGGGATAATCCCCAGATGGTCACGGCCAATCAGGTAAGCGTCTTTTTCGGTATCGTATAAGACGAAAGCGAACATACCTTGCAGATCATCAAGGAATTCAGGCCCTTTCTCCTGATACAGCGCCAAAATAACTTCACAGTCTGAGCCAGTTTGGAATGCGTATCGGTCACCATATTGCTGACGCAATGCCTGATGGTTATAGATCTCACCGTTGACCGCCAGAATATGGGTGCGCGCCTCATTAAGCAGAGGTTGGGCGCCGGTATTAACGTCAACAATGGATAGACGTTCGTGAGCGAGAATTGCTTTATCATTTGCCCACACACCAGACCAGTCCGGTCCACGGTGGCGCATTAAACGAGACATTTCCAGCGCTTTTTTGCGCAGTTCAATGGGGTCGGTTTTAAGGTCGAGGACCCCGAAAATAGAACACATAATAATCTCCCTAACTTCTCTGCTTTGGCGGTGATGATGTTGAATTTGAGTCGTTCATCGCTGGAACTGTTGTGCGCACAGTTGCTTGTGATTGATGCAAGCTATGCCCCATGACGATGCAGTCATCCGAATAATATTAAGCTGTATGTCCTAAATAGATGCAAAAAACACGCCAATTTACTCTGCTACTGTTTTAGCGCAATAGCTGGCACGGCGGCGGTGTATACAAAGAAAATGCGCTAAAACAGGGAGGAATGGCAAGAAACTTTGGTGCATTGCACTAAAAAAGGGAGTGAGAGGCAAAAGGGCGTGGCGGCTATCGCCGCCAGCAGGGATTAGATAATATCGATTTCGGCAACAGAAGGGTAAACGTAACTCGGGCGGAATGGCATGGCTTCGATATCTGGCAAGGTTGAAACACCTGACAGGACTAAAATCGTCTCAAGACCCGCCTGGAAACCCGCCAGAATATCAGTGCGCAAGTTATCACCCACAATAACGGTGCTTTCTGAATGCGCTTGCATTTTATTCAGTGCGGCGCGGATGATCCACGGGCTAGGTTTACCAACATAAAATGGCTTGCGACCAGAGATCTTCTCAATCGGGGCGCAGAGCGCACCACAGGCTGGCGCGAAGCCGTGGCCGTGGCTATCTGGGTTGGTGGCAATAAAGCGTGCGCCATTGGCGACAAAATAGGCGGCTTTATGCATCATATCCCAGTTATAAGAGCGAGTTTCACCGACAATCACAAAATCTGGATTGATGTCCGTGATGGTAAAGCCCGCTTTATACAATTCGTGAACTAATGCGCCTTCGCCAACGACATAGGCTTTTTTACCATCCTGACGGCGCAGGAAATCAGCAGTGGCCATGGCTGAGGTGTAAAACGCACTTTCCGGCACATCAAGCCCTGCGGTGATAAAACGGTTAGCCAGGTCTTGTGCGGTTTGTGATGGGTAGTTGGTTAGGATAACTAGTGGCATTCCGGCATTTTGTACGCGAGCCAAAAAATCATTGGCCCCGGCTATCGCTTTATTGTCATGCAGCAACACACCATCGATATCACATATAACGCTTTTAATTGTCATTGTTTAACTTACTCTTTTAGCGCGGTAATGAGTCACTATAACATGGCCGATTAGGGGATCGACCATGCAACTTCCTTATCAGCGGGTTAGTTTTCTAACAAGCGCTGCAACAAGACACCATTCAACATGGCGCGCTTCGCCAGAGCAAAAGCACCGATTGCGGATTGATGGTCAAGTTGCGAGGTGACTATCGGTAGATTGTGGCGGAAGTTTTTCAGCACTTGCGTGTTAATACAGCCCTGAATGGCAGGAAGCAGAATTTTGTCGGCTTCGATGATTTCACCAGCAATCACGACTTTTTGCGGATTAAATAGGTTGATGGCGATAGAGATGGCTTTGCCCAGATAGCGACCCACATGCTCAATCACTTCACTGGCCAGTAAATCACCCCGATTAGCCGCTTTGCAAATAGCACCAATATGACAATCATCCAGTGTTAACTTGCTTGGATAGCCCTGTGTGAGCAGGTGACGCACACGGTTTTCAATTGCCGCATTGGAGGCGACGGTTTCCAGACAACCAAAGTTGCCGCAATAACAGCGCTCACCCAGGGGGTCTATCTGGATATGGCCGATCTCCCCCACGTTGCCGTTGCTGCCTAAGAAGATCTGGCTGTTGACGATAATCCCAGCTCCGGTTCCTCGGTGCAGGCGAACCAATATGGAGTCTTCGCAGTCGCGGGTTGCACCAAAATAGTGCTCGGCCAGTGCCAGGCTGCGAATGTCATGACCCACAAAGCTGGTGACATTGAACCGTTTTTGCAGATTTTCGACTAACGGCCAGTTGCTGACACTGATATGGGGCATATAGCGCACGATGCCTTTGCTTGGCTCGACTAGCCCAGGGAGGATGACGGCAATGGCGATCAGTTCACGTAATTTGCGCTGATAAGCTTCAATAAACTGGCTGATGATATTGAACAGTGCATGTTCCAGTGTTTCTTGCGTGCGTTCGGGCAACGAATAGTGCTCTTCACCCAGTGACTTGCCGCTCATGTCAAACAGGGTAATGGTGGCATCATGGCGGCCAAGACGGACGGCAATGGTATGGAACTGACGGTTTTCTGTGACGATGGATATAGCGCGACGACCACCGGTGGAGGCTTGCTGATCGACCTCTTTGATCAGCCCGCGCTCCAACAGTTGGCGGGTAATTTTGGTGACACTGGCGGGGGCTAGCTGGCTGAGATCGGCAATCTGAATGCGCGAAATCGGGCCTTGCTGATCAATAAGCCGATAAACTACGGCACCATTGAGTTGCTTCACAAGATCCACATTACCAATTTGTGACTGTCCGCCGGTGCTCATCAATAAAATTACTCGCTTATTTTAAAACCTCGTTACCGTTAACGATGGTTTTAGTGATTTTATAATCGCGGGTAAAGGCAGTCAGGTTGGCTACTTTGCCGACTTCAATACTCCCTAACTGCTTATCCACGCCAATGGCGCGGGCCGCATAAAGTGTCGCCATGCGCAATGTTTCATCTAGCGCGATGCCAACATGCTCAACACTATTTCGAACCGCTTCGATCATCGTCAGTGCCGAACCGCTTAGTGTGCCATTCTCATCCACACATAAGCCATCGCGATAGTATATTGTTTTACCAGCAAAAATAAATTGATCAATTTCAGCTCCTGCCGGCGCGGTGGCATCGGTGACCAGAACCAGCTTGTCACCTTTCAGCTGTTTTGCGCTACGGATATTGGCCCAATCAACATGCAGACCATCCGCGATAACGCCAGTATAAACCTCAGGCGTATCAAAAATTGCCCCGATCAAACCTGGCTCACGCCCCGTAATGTACGGCATTGCGTTATAAAGGTGCGTCGCAAAGCGGATACCGGCGGCGAACCCTTTACGGGCCTGTTTATAGGTGGCATTTGAGTGACCCGCAGAAACTAAAATGCCCGCTTCTGTTAGCTGTTGAATATATTTTGCATCAACCATTTCTGGTGCCAGAGTGAGTTTGGTAATCACATCAGCATTGGCACAGAGATAATCAATCATTTCGGCGCTAGGTTTACGGATAAACGCCGGATTGTGGGTGCCTTTCTTCAACGGGTTAAGATACGGCCCTTCCAGATGCAGGCCCAGTGCTTGATGCTGGTTTTTTTGCAGGTATGAGCGCATGACATCAACGCCGTGCTTCATAAATTCATCACTGCAAGTAATCAGTGTTGGCAGGAAGCTGGTGCAACCTGATTTTTCATTAGCGCGCTGCATGATATCCAGCGTCTCTTCTGAGATGGCCTCAAGAGAGTCATTGAATTGCACGCCGCCGCAACCATTCAACTGAACATCAATAAAACCGGGGGCCAGAATGGCACCACCCAAATCACGTATCTCAATACCAGCCGGAAGTTCATCGACAGGACAGATACGTTCGATCAATCCATCAGCCACGACTACAGCATGATTATCCAATACTTCATGGCTGGTATAAATACGGCCGTGAGTTAAAGCGTACATCTTAGCCCCCTGATAACGATTAAAGATCTTTGATGTTTTCAGCTTCCAATTCATGGAAGTATTTTACAGTCTTAACTTTCAATTCCATAGTGGAAGGTTCGTCACACACCATGATGGCCTTGGCATGCAGTTGCAGGCAACTGATGGTCCACATGTGGTTAATGCTACCTTCAACAGCGGCTTGTAGCGCTTGAGCTTTACCGTGGCCGGTTACCAGAATCATCACCTCTTCCGCATCCAGCAATGTACCCACACCCACTGTAAGTGCATATTTAGGCACGAGATTTGCATCACCACCAAAGAAGCGTGAGTTAGCGATGCGGGTTTCTTGCGTCAGGGTTTTGATACGGGTGCGGGAAGCCAGAGAGGAGGCGGGTTCATTAAAGGCGATATGGCCGTCAACGCCGACACCACCCATAAACAGGTTGATTTTGCCGTAAGACTTAATTTTCGCTTCGTAACGACGGCACTCTTCATCGATATCCGGCGCGTTACCATTCAACAAGTTAATGTTTTCGGCAGGGATATCAACATGATCGAAGAAGTTAGTGTGCATAAAGGTGTAGTAGCTTTCCGGGTGCTCTTGCGGCAAGCCGACATACTCATCCATGTTGAACGTAACAACATTTTTGAAGCTGACTTCGCCGGCTTTATGCATCGCGACCAAGTGTTTGTAAGCTTCCATCGGTGTACCACCGGTTGGCAGACCCAAAACAAACGGGCGCTCAGCAGTTGGTTTGAACGCATTAATACGGTTAACTATATGACGTGCTGCCCATTTACCAACTTCTGTGGTGTTTTTCAGTGGGATAAGTCTCATCGTGCACCTCTTAGGATTGCTAATAGTGGCTATACTCTACGCGGTTTGAGTCATCCAGCTAAGCGTAACTCAGATTTTGACTCATGCGCTGGTACAATGCTTTGTTCATTTTTCGAATGATAAAATAAGTTTTGTATCCTGGCTAGTGTATTGATGCTTTTTCACTGGTTTTTGGTGACATTTATCACAAAATAGGGGGTTTTAATTTGCGTTACGAAATAATTTTTTTACACTCCACAATGAGTCATACATGCGGTGAATAAATAAAAGTGTGCAATGCGTTTTTCTAAAAGGTAGTGAGTAAAAAATAAATAAACTACTTAAAGGGTCCGATATCGGACGAATAGGGGGAAAAGTGAATATTCTTAGTTACTTGCAAAAAGTAGGCCGGGCTTTGATGGTCCCTGTGGCCACGCTGCCTGCGGCTGCAATATTGATGGGTGTTGGTTATTGGATCGACCCCGTTAGCTGGGGGGGTGATAATGCGCTAGCGGCATTATTTATCAAATCCGGTGCCGCGATTATCGACAACATGTCCGTGCTGTTCGCCATTGGTGTGGCTTACGGTATGTCAAAAGACAAAGATGGTGCTGCTGCACTGACCGGCTTTGTCGGCTTCCTGGTCTTAACCACGCTGTGTTCGCCAGCTGCGGTTTCGATGATTCAAAAGATCCCGGTTGATCAGGTTCCAGCAGCCTTCGGCAAAATCAACAACCAGTTTGTGGGTATCCTGGTAGGTATCATCTCCGCTGAGTTGTACAACCGCTTTAGCAGCGTTGAGTTACCAAAAGCGCTCTCCTTCTTCAGTGGCCGCCGTCTGGTTCCGATTCTGACCTCTTTCTTGATGATTGTTGTCGCTTTCATCCTGATGTACGTTTGGCCGCTGATTTATAACGCATTGGTGACCTTCGGCGAATACATCAAAGATATGGGTTCTGTGGGCGCGGGTATCTATGCCTTCTTCAACCGTTTATTGATTCCCGTCGGCCTGCATCATGCCCTGAACTCGGTGTTCTGGTTTGACGTTGCCGGTATTAACGATATTCCTAACTTCCTGGGTGGCCAACAGTCTATCGACGCCGGTAAAGCGGTAGTGGGTATCACTGGTCGTTATCAGGCCGGTTTCTTCCCAATCATGATGTTTGGTTTACCGGGTGCGGCATTGGCGATTTATCACTGCGCACGTCCGGAAAATAGAGCGAAAGTGGCAGGTATCATGCTGGCGGGGGCGTTTGCCGCCTTCTTCACCGGTATCACTGAACCACTTGAGTTCTCCTTCATGTTCGTTGCACCAGTGCTGTACTTCATCCACGCCGTGCTGACCGGCATCTCCGTGTTCATCGCTGCGAGTATGCATTGGATCGCGGGCTTTGGTTTCAGCGCCGGTTTGGTGGATATGGTGCTCTCATCCCGTAACCCGCTGGCGACACACTGGTACATGCTGATCCCACAAGGTTTGGTGTTCTTCGCCATTTACTACGTGGTGTTCCGTTTCACTATCCAGAAATTCAACTTGCTGACACCAGGCCGTGAACTGGCGGTTGAGGGTAGCGAGGAGGATGGTTATGACGTGAATATAAATAACACGCCTGCGGTTAACGAAAGTGAAATCAATGGCCTGGCTCGTCGCTATATCGGTGCTATTGGTGGTTCAGATAACCTGACTGGCATCGACGCCTGTATTACTCGCCTGCGTTTGAACGTGAAAGACTCTGCATTGGTTAATGACAATGTGGCGAAGCGTTTAGGGGCGTCAGGTGTGATTCGTCTGAATAAGCAGAGTGTGCAAGTGATTGTCGGTACTCGTGCGGAACTGATTGCTTCAGCCATGCGTGCCGTGTTAGCGGGTGGCCCGGTTCCTGCGGCAAGCAGCACTGCTGCACCTGCTGCGGCCCAGCCTCAGGCGGTCATTAACAGCGCGAAAACCGCTTCATTAGTCTTGGTTTCGCCTATTACCGGTGAGGTGGTGGCATTGGAGCAGGTTCCTGATGAAGCCTTCGCCAGTAAAGCTGTGGGTGAGGGTGTTGCCATCCGTCCTACCGATAAAATGGTGGTTTCTCCGGCCAACGGCACCATCGTTAAAATCTTCAATACTGACCATGCCTTCTGTCTGGAGACTGAAACCGGCGCTGAAATTGTGGTTCATATCGGGATTGATACGGTGAAACTCAATGGTCAGGGCTTTGCCCGCCTGGTTGAAGAGGGTGCCACTGTGGTTGCCGGTCAGCCAGTGCTGGAGCTGGATCTGGCTTACCTGAATGCCAATGCGCGCTCAATGATTAGCCCAGTTGTGGTTAGCAATATTGATGATTACGCCGGTATCTCGCTTCTGGCAGGTGACACTGTGGTCGCCGGTCAAAGCCAATTGTTTGAGATTCGTGGCAAATAATCAGTTCACCGGGGCGCTGAACTCCTGAGCACCTGACCTAAGTTTTCATCAAAGCAGCGGGAAGAGAGCAATCTCTTCCCGTTTTTTGTTTTGTTTGCGGTAACAAACGGTTGTTTCCGGGCCGGGCTTGTTGGATTATATGCGGTTATATTTGTTGCGTTTGCATTGAGGAATAGAACAATGAGTGAGGCAGAAGCCCGCCCGAGTAATTTTATCCGTCAGATCATTGACGAAGATTTAGCCAGCGGCAAACACACGTCGGTTCATACCCGCTTCCCGCCGGAGCCAAACGGCTACCTGCATATTGGTCATGCGAAATCCATTTGCCTGAATTTTGGCATCGCACAAGATTATAACGGCCAATGCAATCTGCGTTTTGACGACACCAACCCGGTGAAAGAGGACGTCGAATTCGTTGAATCTATTAAGCGCGACGTAGAGTGGCTAGGTTTCACCTGGAGCGGTGATGTACGTTACTCCTCAGACTATTTTGATCAACTGTACCAGTACGCAATAGAGCTGATTAACAAGGGTCTGGCCTATGTGGATGAGTTAACAGCTGAGCAGATGCGCGAATATCGCGGCACACTGACTGCGCCGGGTAAAAATAGCCCGTATCGTGACCGCAGTGTGGAAGAGAACCTGGCGCTGTTTGAAAAAATGCGTGCTGGCGGCTTTGCTGAAGGCACCGCGTGTCTGCGTGCCAAAATCGACATGGCGTCACCTTTTATTGTGATGCGTGATCCGGTGCTGTATCGCATTAAATTTGCTGAACACCACCAGTCGGGTAACAAGTGGTGCATCTACCCGATGTATGACTTTACCCATTGCATTTCTGATGCGATTGAAGGGATCACCCATTCACTCTGTACGTTGGAGTTCCAGGATAACCGCCGCTTGTATGATTGGGTGCTGGATAATATCTCCATTGAGTGCCATCCGCGCCAATATGAGTTCTCCCGCCTGAATCTCGAATACGCCATTATGTCTAAGCGCAAGCTGAACCAACTGGTGACAGAGAAGGTTGTAGAGGGCTGGGATGACCCACGTATGCCGACTATTTCTGGCTTGCGTCGCCGTGGTTACACCGCAGCCTCTATCCGCGAATTCTGCCGCCGTATTGGTGTGACCAAGCAGGATAACAACGTTGAAATGATGTCACTGGAGTCATGTATCCGTGATGATCTGAACGAAAATGCTCCACGGGCTATGGCGGTTCTTGATCCGATCAAAGTGATTATCGAAAACCGTGCGGCTGGTGAAGAGTGGTTGACGATGCCAAATCATCCGAATAATCCGGATATGGGCACCCGTCAGGTTCCATTTGATAGCGAGATTTATATTGATCGCGCTGACTTCCGCGAAGAGGCGAATAAGCAATATAAGCGCTTGGTACTGGGCAAAGAAGTGCGCCTGCGCAATGCTTACGTGATTAAAGCTGAACGTGTCGAGAAGGACGCTGAAGGTAATGTTACGACGCTTTATTGCAGCTATGACGCCGAAACATTAAATAAAGATCCCGCAGATGGCCGTAAAGTGAAGGGCGTTATTCACTGGGTTTCGGTTAAACATGCCTTGCCTGCGGAAATTCGTTTATACGACCGTTTGTTTAGTGTACCAAACCCGGCAGCCGCAGAAGATTTCCTGTCGACGATTAACCCAGAGTCTTTGGTTATCCGTCAGGGCTTCGTTGAGCCAAGCCTGGCGAGTGCTGTGCCAGAGAAAACCTATCAGTTTGAACGTGAAGGTTATTTCTGTGCTGATAGCCGCTACTCCCGCCCTGATGCGCTGGTCTTTAACCGCACAGTAGGTTTGCGTGATACCTGGGCTGCCAAAGCGACAAACTAAGCTTTAGCACTTAGATTCAACTTAATTGGCGTGGCTAAGTCCACGCCTTTTTTATGCTTAAAAATACCCTTTGTTTTGTTTATTAAACATTAGACCCGCCTATTCAATTTCCTCTTTTCTGCATTTTCTTTTGGTCAATATCGACTGATTACCCTCTTTGCGCGTGATGACGTGGCGATCTGTAAGTCTTTCTTAAATATTCGCTTTACAAATTAACCAGGGAAATAATGTGATTTTCCACTGGAATATTCCGTGTTTTATTGTATTTGCTGAAACCATTCAAGATGTCAATGAGAGACGATTTTTGAGTTCACTGAGAAGCTTATGCATTGTTTTTAAAGCTTTTGTGAGTTCTGTAATATTTTTTCACAGTTATGTGCTCGTTGTCATACTTTGAATAATTATTGACTTTTTTAATTGATAATTCGCGTCGCGAAAAATAGTCTGTATCCCAGCAGCAATCTTCAGAGCGTTTATCGAAAGAGACGTTTTTTTAAATAAGTAACAGCTGGTGGAGATCTCTCCCCAGCTAAATTTTACCCACTTAGGGTTTTTTTGAGGCTGAACCTGTGAGCTGTGGTGGACATAGGCAAAGCACTTTAAATGTGATGTCAAAGAGGAATTTTTTCTTATGGTTACGCACGATGCTAAACGTAAAACGTTAGTGCTCGCTGTCGCGGGCGCATTGTTAGGAACGGGGTTTATGGCAACCCCAGAGGCCAGGGCTGAAGGCTTTGTGGATGATTCGTCACTGACTGGCGGTATCTATTATTGGCAGCGTCAGCGTGACCGTAAGGATTTAACGCCGGGCAGTGCAGAGTATGGCAAATATGTTGCTAACCTGCATCACTCCACCTTTAACGCCAATCTGGACTTCTCATCCGGCTACGCGGCAGACATGTTTGGTATCGACCTGGCCGCTTTCGGTGCAGTTGAAATGACCAACAGTGGCCCGGCAGCACCAAACGAAATTGGTTTCAGTGATGCTAAAACTCGCTGGGATGAAAAATGGACTGGCGATAAGAGTGGCGTCAGCGTGTATAAGGCGGCAGCCAAATTCAAATTTGGTGATTTCTGGGCGCGTGGTGGTTATATCCAACCGACAGGGCAGACATTGTTAGCACCACACTGGAGCTTCATGCCCGGGACTTATCGTGGTGCTGAAGGCGGTGCGAAATTCGATTTTGATACAGCGGGTGCACTGTCCATGTCCTACATGTGGACCGATGAATATAAAGCGCCGTGGTATCAGAATATGTACAACTTCCGTCAGGCGGATGGTTTGACCGGCGTGAGTTACCTGCACTCAATCGGTGCCAAATACGACTTCAAAAATAAGCTGGTGATGGAAGCGGCATTCGGCCAGGCCAAAGACTACATGGATCAGTATTTTGCCAAAGCCTCGTACGCCTTCCCGGTTGCGGGCAATGATCTGCGTACCTCTTACCAGTTCTACGGCGCGAAAGACAAAGTTGATGGTGGTGCCAGCAATGTGAATGACGTCTATGACGGCTTAGCCTGGTTGCAAGCATTAACTCTGGGTTACACCACCGGGCCATTTGACCTGCGTTTGGAAGGGACTTGGGCCAAAGCTGAAGGCAACCAAGGCTACTTCCTGCAACGTATGACCCCAGGTTATGCGACCTCCAACGGCCGTTTGGACGTTTGGTGGGATTCTCGTTCTGACTTCAACGCCAACGGCGAAAAAGCGCTGTTTGGTGGCGTGATGTATGACCTGAAAAACTGGAACTTAGCGGGTTGGTCAGTGGGGACTTCCTATGCCTATGGCTGGGATGCAAAACCAAGCAGTAACCCCAAATTCGACCAAAATACCCGCCTGAAAGAGTCCGCATGGAACTTTGATGTGCTCTACACGCTGCAAGAGGGTCGGGCGAAAGGCACCCTATTCAAACTGCATTACACCATGTACGACAACCATACCAATATTCCAAGCTTTGGCGGTGGTTTCGGCAATGTGTTCCAGGATGAGAAAGACGTTAAATTCATCGTAATTGCACCATTTACCATCTTCTGATTGCCCTCCCCGGTAACCACTCCGGGGTCATAATGGAGCACCTGCTATGAAGAAAACGCTTTTTATTATTGCCGTGGTATTGGGATTGAGTGCCTGTGCGCCGCAAGCGCCGGCTCAACCGGAAGACACTAAGCTGAAGCAAGCATACAGCGCTTGTATCAATGCCAGTGAAGGCTCGCCGGAGAGATTAATCCCCTGCAAAGCGGTATTGAATGTCTTGAAACAAGAGAGAGCGCATCAAGCTTTTACTGAGAAAGAGACGGTTCGGGTATTGGATTATCAGCGCTGTATTGACGCGGCGCATACCGGTAATGGTCAGGCCTATGAGGCGCAGTGCGGAAAACTTTGGCAAGAAATTCGCGCCAATAACTAAGCTTGAAACCATTCTGAGAGTAGCAATTAAGCTAACAATAATTCAGCCAGCAGCAATACTTCCAGTAGTGACTCTGGCTGCAATTATTAATTACGGATGAGGTTAGTGATGAACAGATTCAAATTAAATACGTTAGCGGCGATCACCGCGACCTTCGGCTTGATGGGGGCCGCCAATGCGGACACCGCCAATCAACAGATTGTTGACCAGCTCAGCACCTTGAAAGTTAACTATAAAGTATTGGATAACCGTGCTGGTGAGAGTGGTGTTGATTGCGCCAGGTTGGGGGCTGATTGGGCATCTTGCAACCAAGTAATGATAACTCTGACCAACACCGGGGATGAGATCAAAGGCCGGGATTGGGCCATTTACTTCCACAGCATTCGCCAAATTCTGACGGTAGATAACGATCAATTCAGCATCACACACCTGACCGGTGACCTGCATAAAATTGAACCTACGGCTAAATTCGCCGGTTTTCCTGCCAATCAGGCGGTTGAAATCCCGATAACGGGTGAATATTGGCAGCTGTTTGCCACTGACTTTATGCCGCGCTGGTATGCCACCTCCGGCGATGCGAAACCCAAGGTGCTGAAAAGTACCGACACTGAAGATATCAACGAATATCTAACCCAATTTACGGGCGATCAGTGGAAACGTACCAAAGATGACAATAACGTGCTGATGACGCCGGAGTCCCGTTTCGTCAAAAATGAAGCGGTGAAAACATTAACGGCAGCAAACCTACGCGGGCAGATTATTCCGACGCCAATGGAGGTCAAAATTCATCCGCAAGACGTGAATTTGAGCCAGGGCGTGGCACTGGATCTGAGCGCTTTACCTAAACCGGCTGCCGAGGTGGTACAGCAGCGTTTCGAATTACTCGGCCTGAAACTGAACGCCACGGGCTTCCCGATAAAAACCTCGATTCAACCGGCGGTGTTTAAAGGCGACTTAGCGGTTTCCGGTGCCTATGAGCTGAAAATTGGTGACAAAGGCGCACAGGTCATTGGTTTTGATCCCTCCGGTGTGTTCTATGGTTTGCAATCAATCCTCTCTTTAGTGCCCACTGACGGCAGCCAAAAAATCGCCACGCTAGACGCAAAAGATGCCCCGCGCTTTGAATACCGTGGTCTCTTCCTCGATGTTGGCCGTAACTTCAAAACCAAAGAGGCGGTGCTGCGTTTACTGGACCAGATGGCCGCCTACAAGCTGAACAAATTCCACTTCCATCTAAGCGACGATGAGGGTTGGCGCATTGAGATCCCAGGCCTGCCAGAGTTAACCGATGTGGGCAGCAAACGTTGTCACGACTTGACTGAAAACAGCTGTTTGTTGCCGCAGCTGGGGTCTGGCCCGGATAGCAGTAATCTGGGGAGCGGCCATTTCACCCGCGATGACTACATCGAGATCCTGAAATACGCCCAAGCGCGCCAGATTGATGTTATTCCTGAAATTGACATGCCAGCCCATGCTCGTGCCGCGGTCGTTTCCATGGAGGCCCGCTACAACAATCTGATGAAGCAGGGTAAAGAGAAAGAGGCTAATGAATTCCGCCTGCTGGATCCTACCGATGACTCCAACACCACCTCGGTGCAGTTCTATGAGCGCAAAAGTTATCTGAACCCATGTCTGGACTCCTCTAAGCGCTTTGTCGATAAAGTGATTGGCGAAATGGCTCAGATGCACAAAGAGGCTGGTATGCCGCTGACCACCTGGCACTTTGGCGGTGATGAGGCGAAAAATATCCGTCTGGGGTCGGGGTTCCAGGACAAAAACGGCCCAATTGAGCCGGGCAAAGGCATCATTGATAAGAGTGTTGAAGATAAGCCATGGGCCAAGTCGCAGGTCTGTCAAGAGATGGTCAAGCAGGGCAAAGTTCAGGATGTGGAGCATCTCTCCAGCTACTTCGCCATTGAAGTGAGTAAATTGGTTAATGCCCATGGCATCGAAAAAATGCAAGCGTGGCAGGATGGCTTGAAGGATGCCAAAGACGCGAAAGAGTTTGCGACCAAACGTGTTGGTGTCAACTTCTGGGACACCCTGTTCTGGGGCGGTGCCGACTCAATCAATGATTGGGCCAATAAAGGCTACGAAGTGGTGGCGTCCAACCCGGATTATGTCTACTTCGACATGCCGTATGAAGTTAACCCGAGCGAACGTGGCTACTACTGGGCAACCCGCTTTAATGACGAGGAGAAAGTGTTCAGTTTCGCCCCAGACAACATGCCGCAAAACGCCGAAACCTCTGTTGATCGCGATGGTAATCACTTCAGTGCGAAGAGCGACAAGCCATGGCCTGGTGTGCACGGTATCTCCGGTCAGTCGTGGAATGAAACTGTCCGTACCGATGAGCAGATGGAGTACATGATCTTCCCACGGGCATTACCGCTGGCGGAGCGCGCCTGGCATCGTGCGTCATGGGAGCAAGATTATCAAGCGGGTCGGGAGTACAGAGGCGGCGAGACGCATCTGGTGGATACCAAGGCGTTGGACACTGATTGGCAGCGTTTTGCCAACATTATGGGTCAACGTGAACTGGCGAAACTGGATAAAGCGGGCATCGCTTACCGGCTGCCGGTACCGGGAGCACGAGTGGTCGCGGGTCTATTGGAGGCTAATATCTCCTTACCGGGCTTGATTATCCAGTACTCCACTGATGGTGGTAAGCAATGGCAGCAGTATGATGCCAAAGTGCAACCTAAAGTCAGTGGTGATGTAATGATCCGCTCAACCAGCCCGGATGGTAAACGTCATAGCCGGGCCGAGCCAGTTAAAGTCTGATGATGGGTTTCAAATCGCTGTGTCTGTTGTTATCTGCTGTTTACCCTGTTTTGTGGTAAACAAAATTAAGTGAAGTTGAGTTGATGGTTTTCCCCCGGCTTGCCGGGGTTTTTTTCAGTGCTTAAAATCTTTATAAGATCAATGCGATAATGCGGCATTATCTTTTATCGTGCGCAGACTCGTTTTCACGGCAATCGCCGGATTCACAGTGGCCGTACAGATAGAGACTGTGATTGGTCAGCTTGATACCGTGTTGCTTAGAAATTTCACGTTGAAGAGTTTCAATCGCTTCATTGCTAAACTCGATCACTTTGCCACAATCCAGGCAAATCAGGTGATCGTGATGATGTTGCTGCGTCAACTCAAAGACTGATTTACCGCCTTCGAAATTGTGGCGGGTCACAATACCGGCATCGTCAAATTGATTCAGTACGCGGTAAACCGTCGCCAGACCAATCTCTTCACCGATATCGATCAGCTTTTTATAAAGATCTTCCGCGCTGACGTGGTGGCACGCCGGATCTTGCAACACTTCCAGAATCTTCAGCCGGGGCAGTGTTACTTTAAGGCCAGCGTTTTTTAAGGCTTTGTTGTTGTCAGTCATGCGGATTCAGTCCTGTTACTATCGATTCAAATTAAGGCTGTTCAGCCTATGACATCCGTGGCGTAATAATTACAATTACGTCTCATTATAGAACTGCTCGCCCCAAATGAAAACCGTGGTTGTTAACAAAGATATAATTGCACACTTTGCCAGATTAATCATGCGGTGTATTGATGAATGGGGGTGTAGCATCATTTTAGTTTATGTTCGCTAGCGATAACGTTAAAAAGTTGTAGCGACTTATTTTTATTTTTCACGAATGAAGATGTGGATCTGTGGGCTGCTTAACAGAGAAGGGTGAAAGGGATGAAAAGCAACGAAAACGCTGGGCGATGCTCAATACACCACAGCGTTTTCGGGATGGCGTATTAGCCGGTGATTTCAGACAAATTCATCTCTTCACTGATCTGTTTTACCCAAGCATCAACACGTTCATTCGTCAGTTCCGGTTGGCGATCTTCATCAATGGCTAAACCGATAAAGTGATCATCATCAGCCAGGCCCTTGGAGGCCTCGAAGTGGTAACCGGCTGTTGGCCAGTGACCGACAATCGCGGCACCACGTGGTTCGATGATGTCGCGCACGGTGCCCATCGCATCACAGAAATACTCTGCGTAGTCCTCCTGATCACCGCAACCGAATAGGGCAACCAGCTTGCCGTTGAAATCGATCTCTTCTAGTGTCGGGAAGAAATCATCCCAGTCACATTGTGCTTCGCCGTAATACCAAGTTGGGATACCGATCAGCAGGATATCGAAGGCTTCTAAATCTTCTTTGCTGCTTTTGGCAATGTCGTGAACCTCAGCAACATCTTTGCCCAGTTGCTTTTGGATCATCTTGGCAATGTTTTCGGTATTGCCAGTATCGCTGCCAAAGAAAATGCCTACAGTCGCCATATAACTTAATACCTTATAAATTCAAATATTTATGCAGATTATTGCGCTTTCTGCCCAATAATATAACACATTTCATAGCGCAGCATCATGCCAGAAAACCCTGCCGGGCGGGTATCAAGTTTATGCGATATTAAATTTTTGTGAGTTGCTCAACCTTATAACCTCATTGCCGATAACCGTTGTGTAACCGCAAGGTTGCAATTAGCGGTGCCAGGGGGAAACCGTCAGATGAAAATTTGCCGGAAAGGAGTTGTCGTTAGCTGTATGGAACGTCCTTTATTGCTTTTCGGTCATCAAATAACACCAGAGTCTCTAACGGTAACCATCCGATATATAAGGGGAACGAACATGCAGTTTTTAAAAAATATTACTATCAGAGCAGCGCTATTATGGGTGCTTGGCGCCTTTTGCCTGCTCTGGGGCGGCGTATCTGCCTATACATTGTTATCACTGAATCAACTCACACAATCATCTAACGCGAATACGGTGTTGGTTGAGAATATGAATTTAGTTAATCAGGGGACGGATCAATATTTCCGCATGGTGACCCGTCTTGCCCGCGCAGTCGATTATCGCCAAAGCGGTAACCTGGCCGATGCGGATAAAGAGCTAAAATCGTCCAGTGCCGCGCTGGAAAATCTGAAGAAAAGACTCGCCGAGTTTAAAGCTATCGACCATGCACAGATTGATCCTGCTTTAGTCGCTGGAGTGATTGATGGATGGAGTGGATTAATTGAGCAGGGGGTGATGCCGCTTTATCAGGCCGCAATGGATAACAATATCGCTGCTTATCAAGATCTGGCGAAAAAAACGGTGCCTGCATTAAGCCGCCAATATGGCGCGGTTGCCGAGGGTTTTAATCAGGCGGCTTCAAAGGCCATTGGCGTGGCGAAAGTGCAATTCTCGCAACTGACAAAAGTGAGCAGCATAACACTTATCTCTGCATTGGTGGCCGGCCTGGTGATTTTACTGGCTACTGACCGCTACCTATTGGCCAATCTGGTGCGTCCGCTGGATGAGATCCGTGCGCATTTTCGGGTTATTGCTTCCGGTCAGCTTGGGCAGCCTATCGTCGATTTTGGGCGTAACTGCGTTGGGCAGCTATTCCCGCTATTGCGCGATGTGCAAACCAGTTTGGTCAATACCGTAGAGGCTATCCGTAGCAGTACGGATGGGATTTATCACGGCGCGGCCGAAATTTCTGCGGGCAATACCGATTTGTCGTCTCGCACCGAGCAGCAGGCCGCCGCACTGGAAGAGACGGCAGCTAGCATGGAGCAGTTAACCGCGACCGTAAAACATAATGCTGATAATGCGCATCACGCCAGTCAACTGGCGGCGAGTGCCTCCATCACGGCGAAAAAAGGCGGGGCGCTGGTGGCTGACGTGGTGCACACCATGGATGAGATCTCTGCCAGTTCGCGCAAAATCGCGGATATTACCACCGTGATTAACAGTATTGCTTTCCAGACCAATATCTTGGCGTTGAATGCCGCAGTTGAAGCGGCCAGAGCGGGTGAGCAGGGCCGTGGTTTTGCGGTGGTCGCCAGTGAAGTGCGTAATTTGGCACAGCGCAGTGCGCAGGCGGCGAAAGAGATTGATGGCTTGATTACCGAGTCGGTCAACCGAGTGAAAAGTGGGTCGGCATTGGTGGAGAGTGCCGGTGTCACCATGGATGAAATCGTTCGTTCGATCACTAATGTAACCGACTTAATGGGAGAGATAGCCTCGGCTTCTGATGAGCAAAGTAAGGGCATTAGTCAGGTTGGGCAAGCGGTGGCAGAGATGGACAGCGTGACCCAGCAGAATGCTGCTTTGGTGCAGGAAGCTTCGCGTGCTGCGGCTTCATTGGAAGAGCAGGCGACGCAGCTAAACCGAGCAGTGGCGGTATTTAAATTACAATCAGATGATGCGCGGGCAAAACCAGCAGTGAAACCTCGGGCGAATCCATTAAAACTGGCACCTGTCGCTGCCAAGGCAGACAGCAACGCCAACTGGGAAACTTTCTAGGAATAGCGGCGTGGCGTAAGGGATTACGCCACGCCGTGGTGGTAACTGATAGGGTTAAAACCCCTCTTGATCATGGGCTAATTGAGCCAGTAACATCTGTTCAATCAGTTCACTGCGGCTGATGTTACGCTGCTCAGCAAGGCTGTTGAGAGCATCGACGGCATCGGCATTAATCTTCAGTTCCACGCGTCGTAAGCCACGTACTTTATCGCGCCGTAGTTGATTTCGCTTATTAATTCTAAGCTGTTCATCACGGGATAATGGGTTTGTTTTCGGGCGCCCCGGACGGCGTTCATCTGCGAACAGATCCAGCGTCGTGCGATCCGTTTGTTCTTTTGCCATAGGTCGCGGTACTACAAGGGAGTGACATCAGAAAGCGTGGCGTAGCCTTTCTTGATGATTTGGTTTACACATTCCAAGCTTAGAACATAGATAGAACGCATTGAATAACCTCTATGTCAGCAGCCTGAATTTGCATTTGCTGCCAAACACCGCAGCAAATTTATAGCGCGCCATAATACCCCAGCCAACCGAGCAACGACAATGCTTTACTGTGATTAGATTGGGCTAATTCGCTCTTTTTTGCACAATTTTTCCACAGGAAATACATTTCTTTTCCCCAGGGTATAATTTTTAATCAACATCCAAGGCGCGCTCTGTTTTTTTTATTCAGTGTGCTGTTTGGCCGCTGGATTATCATCAATAAAGCGGTGGATAGCTCGCAAGACAGAGTCAGGTTTTTCAGCATGTACCCAGTGACCGGTTCCGGCGACGACATGGGCGCGGGCTTGCGGGAATTGGCGGGCAATATCATCGCGATGGCTATCCTGGATATAGGGCGATAATTCACCACGAATAAACAAAATAGGGTGGGGCCAGGGTGGGATGGGCTGCCAGCCGACAATATTGTTATATTGGTCCCACAGCGCAGGCACGTTAAACCGCCACTCGCCATTCTGAAATGACTTCAGCAAAAACTGGATAACCCCCTCCTCCTTTATTGACTCACGCATCAGTTGAGCGGCCTCCTGACGCTGAGTGATACCGGCGGCACTTACGGCATTGAGCGCTGTAAAAATAGAGTCGTGGCGGCGCACCTGATAATTGACCGGGGCGACATCAATCGCGACCACTTTTGCAATGCGATCCGGAGCTATTGCCGTCAGTGCCATTGCGACTTTTCCACCCATCGAATGACCAATAATTATCGCTTTCTCTATCGCAAGCTGGTCCATCAACTCCAGCACATCTTGCGCCATATCCGGGTAGTTCACCTGAGGCGAACGGGGTGATAAACCGTGATCGCGCAGATCAACCTGAATAACGTTATGCTCTTTTTGCAGGTCGCGGGCCAATACCCCCAAGTTATCAAGGTTACCAAATAATCCATGGATCAGAATGATTGGCAGTGACGGGGTGGGAGAAAGTGCGTTTTGTAAGCGGAAGTTTAATTTCATGGCGAAGTTCATGCTGAGAGATATTCTGGTTAGGGTATCATGACTGAGCGAAGGTGTGCTGCGCCACGATTTTATCAGGCATATGTTTATCAGACATATGTTTATAGAGATATGCTTATCAAATAGATGTGGATTGTTGAGTGGCTACTGGCGGTGCGGGTTATTATCCCAATAATGCCATGATAAAGGTACTCGTTAGCGCACTTTGACTTTATAATCCTTGGATATGCATAAGAAAGTAGAAAACCGTACTGGATAATGATGAAAACTATTGAACTCGACGAAGAGCTTTATCGCTATATTGCCAGTCATACGCAACACATTGGCGAAAGTGCGTCCGATATTTTACGGCGTATGTTGAAATTTACCGCAGGTCAGCCGGTAGTGAGTTCAGCAACCACTGATGATGCGGCGAAAGTGGCGGCGGCTCCAGCACCACGGGATCGGGTTCGTGCGGTGCGCGAACTGCTGCTATCCGATGAATATGCCGAGCAAAATAGGGCGGTTAACCGCTTTATGTTAGTGCTATCAACGCTCTACACACTGGATGCTCACGCCTTTACTGAGGCGACTGAATCACTACATGGCCGCACTCGGGTCTATTTTGCGGGTGATCAGCAGACGTTATTGCAAAATGGGACACATACCAAGCCCAAACATCTCCCCGGTACGCCATACTGGGTGATTACCAATACCAATACCGAGCGTAAACGCAGCATGGTGCAACACATCATGTTGGCAATGCAGTTCCCGCCGGATCTGACTGATAAAGTGTGCGGAACTATCTAATTTCGTTGAAACTGTGCCCAATAGATTTCAATATGCAGGAGGGCCGTAAGCAAGCGCGGCCAGGATATCTGTAGCTTGAAAGATAACGGGTATATAGGAGTCGTTATTGTGGCTAACCACCCTCGTGCTGGGCAAGCAGCTCAGCAAAGCGATTTGATTAATGTTGCTCAGTTGACGTCGCAATACTATGTATTGCAGCCGGATGCAGAAAACCCAGCCCATGCGGTCAAATTTGGCACCTCTGGGCACCGTGGCAGTTCATTACGTCACAGTTTTAATGAAGCGCACATTCTGGCTATCGCGCAGGCGATTGCGGAAGTTCGCCATCAACACGGCATAACTGGCCCCTGTTATGTGGGTAAAGATACCCACGCATTGTCGGAACCGGCCTTTATTTCGGTGCTGGAAGTGCTGACGGCGAATGGCGTGGATGTGGTGGTGCAACAAGAGAATGGTTTCACCCCGACCCCCGCAATCTCACATGCCATTCTTTGCCATAACCTACAGGGTAAAGCGCTAGCTGACGGCATTGTTATCACGCCCTCCCACAACCCGCCTGAAGATGGTGGTATCAAGTACAATCCACCCAATGGTGGCCCGGCAGATACCAATCTGACCTCAGTGATTGAAAAGCGCGCTAACCAGTTACTTAGCCTGCATTTAGAAGGGGTGAAACGTCAGACGCTGGATAGAGCCTGGCGCGGCAATCATCTGTGTGAACAAGATTTGATCCAACCCTATGTTGAGGGCTTGGGCGATGTGGTGGATATCCCTGCCATTCAGCGCGCGGGTTTGAAATTGGGGGTCGATCCGCTCGGTGGCTCAGGTATTGCCTACTGGCAACGCATTGGTGAGCACTATAAGTTGGATCTGACGCTAGTTAACGACTCTATCGATCAGACTTTCCGCTTTATGCATCTTGACCATGATGGTGTGATCCGCATGGATTGCTCATCAGAATCGGCGATGGCGGGGCTGCTGGCGCTGCGCGACAAATTTGATTTAGCCTTTGCTAATGATCCCGATTATGACCGCCATGGCATTGTCACGCCGGCCGGATTGATGAATCCGAACCATTACCTTGCAGTATCGATCAACTACCTGTTCCAGCATCGCCCGCAATGGGGCGCTGATGTGGCTGTGGGTAAGACGCTGGTTTCCAGTGCGATGATTGACCGAGTGGTGGCTGATTTAGGCCGCAAGCTGGTGGAGGTGCCCGTCGGCTTCAAATGGTTTGTAGACGGGTTGCACGATGGCAGTTTTGGTTTTGGTGGCGAAGAGAGTGCCGGGGCATCCTTCCTGCGCTTTGACGGCACCCCCTGGTCTACCGACAAAGATGGCATCATCATGTGTCTGCTGGCGGCGGAAATCACGGCAGTGACCGGCAAGAATCCACAGCATCACTATGATGAGTTAGCGCAACGTTTTGGTGCGCCAAGTTATAACCGTATTCAAGCTCCGGCAACCCAGGCGCAGAAAAATGCGCTGGCTAAGTTGTCACCTGAAATGGTGACCGCGAGTATGTTGGCAGGTGATCCTATCACCGCGCGTTTAACCAGCGCACCGGGTAATGGCGCGTCGATTGGCGGGCTGAAGGTGATGACTGACAACGGCTGGTTCGCCGCCCGCCCATCTGGCACCGAAGAGGCGTATAAAATTTACTGTGAAAGCTTCCTTGGCGCAGAACACCGCGAAAAGATAGAGCAGGAAGCCGTTGATATTGTCAGCGATGTATTGGCTGGCGCTAAATAGCGGGCAATATCCATAATGGAAAAGGCAGCCTAAGCGCTGCCTTTTTACTGTGTTCAATATAGCCAATCAGCCCAATGCCACCATCAAAGCGCCAGCGGTAATCAACGCGACCCCCAATCCAGCAATGAGCGAGATTTTTTCACCAAAGAGAATAAAGGCCAGAATCACGGCGAAAACGACACTCAGCTTATCTATGGGGGCGACTTGCGAAACATTGCCATTTTTAATGGCCATAAAATAGAACAGCCAGGATAATGCACCGGCGACGCCACTCAATACCACAAATAGCAGGGCTTTTTTATCGGCCAAAATGGCACCGACCAGATTGAATTTACCCTGAACTACCACCACGCCCACTAAAAACAGTGCCATTACTACCGCACGTATGGCGGTGGCGGTATTAGCATCTAAATGTTGCAGACCTATTTTACCCAATATTGCCACCAGAGAGGCGGTGAGGGCAGATAGCAGCGCATAGATTAACCAGGTACTCATCACGTATAACACCTGTTTTATAGCAAAAGGCCGATACTACGCCCTGAAACACTATTTGCCCATCTTCTTTTCAGCAATAAATGAGCGCTATTATTGATTCAGGGAGGTGAGAAAATTAACGACATTCTTTGGTATAAAAGAGGGGGATGAAAATTCACTAGTTGATTGCGACTCTTGTTGTTGTGATATTGCCTGTCTCAGCATAGCGAGGTTTATTTCACTATTATACTTTAAGTGTTCTGGATTGAAAATAGAGGATACTTTGTTAATGCCATATTCACGTTCTCTATTTAGCATATCATTGACGGTTGAATCTGTAATCTGCCCCTGATTAGGGTGTTCAGCAATAAAATAGCGAGAGTCCATTGAGTGAGGCATAAGCTTACCATTTACGGAGTGATCTTTTGTCAAAAACGTCTTAATTTTCTAGCTATTACCAACTATTTGGTCCTTAATGAGTACACGTAAACTATCCCCTTGATTACGACTGGTAAATAACAGATTTGAACCATGTCTTGTTATCAGTAGTTCTTCGTAAAAATAATCTTTAAATACAATAGTGTTGTAACCTTCACACTCTTCATTTATTATATTAACACCATCGTCACAAAAGAATTGATATGTATCATCCCCATGACCGCCAGCTAAGAAATCATTACCTCTCCCCCCGATTAACTCATCATTACCTTTACCGCCAAACAGATGGTCGTTACCTCTATTATTTCGCCCATTATCCTCAGGGTTATTTCTATCGCCCTCTATCTGGTCACCGCTATCGCCAGCAAAAATCATGTCGTTACCACTACCGCCAAAAAGATGATTACCAGTGGAGGAATGTTCACCACCGGCATCGCCAGAAATATAGTCGTTACCGTCGTCGCCCATCAGATAATCCATGGCATCTCCGCCATGTATAATGTCTGTGCCTGCGCCACCTGAAATTGTGTCTGCACCATCACCCCCAAAAATAGTATCATTACCCTCTCCACCGCTTATTTTATCACTTTGGATACTACCAACAATATAATCATTACCTGTCCCCGCGTTAATAATACTTCCCCAACGCCCTGCGCCCACATAAATAGTATCATCCCCATCGTCCCCATAAATAGTACCCTGCCCTTGTTCACCATATATTATATCATCTCCGCTTCCCCCGTGAATAACATATTGACCTTGTCCGCCGTGTATTGTGTCATTTCCGGTACCACCAGTAATATTATCATTGCCGCCACCCGCAGAAATAACATCATCACCAGCGCCGCCATCTATTGTGTCATCACCTTGCCCGCCGTGTATTGTGTCATTTCCGGTACCACCAGTAATATTATCATTGCCGCCACCCGCAGAAATAACATCATCACCAGCGCCGCCATCTATTGTGTCATCACCTTGCCCGCCGTGTATTGTGTCATTTCCGGTACCACCAGTAATATTATCATTGCCGCCACCCGCATGAATAATATCATCACCAGCGCCGCCATCTATTGTGTCGTCTCCATCATGGCTTTTTATAGTGTCATCTTGACGGCTCGCGATAATATTATTACTGTAATCTTCTCCAAGGATTACAGTTTTCCTGGCACTAGAAGAGAAATCGATCTCTTGATGTTCATAGGTAATACTTTGTCGACTGTCAGTTGTGGTCAAATAACGGTAGTTTCCGCCGAAGAATATTGTATTGTGTATATGGATGAACTTCATTAATTTATATCCATCAATGCCAGCTCCTATTTCTAATGAACTCTCTTCTTTTCCGTCAGGATCACAGAATATGAATGTGATAGACTCTATTTCTTTGACTTCACTTGCTATGAGTTCATTTAATTTAAGTGTGTCAGTGATGTTGTTGCCTGTAGTTATAGTACTGTCTGTGATGTAAATAAAGTGTTCATTTTCTTCTTTATCAAAAGATAATTCATTTGATTTTATATTGTAAAATTTTAACGTGATATTATTCTTGTTATCGATTGATTTGGTTATTTTCTTGTATTTATCAGAGTGATGATTAGGGGTTATTTCATATATTTTTTGTTCGTGGATTATGTCAGTCATGATGTTTTCCTTTGGTGTGTTTTTTATATTATTATCCTATGATTGATTTTTTTTAAATTAATAATCATTAGATTTATCTTTAAATCTATTATTAATGGTGTGATTTAATGCGCGCCGCGAATGAATGGAGAGTATGGGCGCTGTAACTAATATAGATTTTTGAGCTAAAGAATAAAGCGATAGCCGACACCGGTTTCAGTGAGCAGGTGTTTGGGGCGGGTAGGGTCTGCTTCTAATTTCTGGCGTAAGTGACCCATATAAATGCGCAGGTAATGGCTGTGTTCGACATAATTAGGCCCCCAGACCTGGCTGAGTAGCTGGCGTTGGGTTATCACCTTGCCGGCATTAGCGAGCAGGGCTGAGAGCAGGCGGAACTCAATGGGGGTCAGGTGCAGGTTTTCGCCGGCACGGGTGACCTGGCGGTTGATTAAATCGACGCTGATATCAGCAAAATTCACCAACGGGCTCTCCTGGCTGCCACCACTATGGCGGCGCAAAGCAACCCGCACTCGTGCAAGTAATTCACTGATACCAAAAGGTTTGCTCAGATAGTCATCAGCACCGGCATCCAGCGCGGCCACTTTATCCTCCTCGCTATTGCGGGCTGATAGCACAATAATCGGAATAGCACTCCACTGACGGAGATCCTGAATATAGGTCAGGCCGTCGCCATCGGGCAGCCCCAAATCCAAAATGATCAGATCAGGTTTACGGGTGCCCGCTTCAATCAGGCCCCGTTGCAGAGTATCACTCTCAAATACCCGCCAGCCTTCACTCTCCAGCGCAATACGTACAAAGCGGCGGATCTCTTTTTCATCTTCAACAATCAGGATATTGGTGGTGGAAATGGTCGCTTCTCCTTACGGCTAGCTCAATAGCTTGTTTGTGCCACTGTTCTTGGTATTGGTATTAGTATTGGTATTAGTATTGTCATTTGCTGTATCAATGTACTCGATATCAACGTTATCGGCATCAATATCAGGTGCGGCTTCCAGCGGCAAAGTAAAGTGGAAGCTGGCACCGCCATCCTGGCTTTTCTCAACCCAGATCCGCCCGCCATGCACATCAATGATGGCACGACAAATGGCTAATCCCAAGCCGACACCAGGAATGGCCGACTCTTTGTTTCCACGGGAAAATTTATCAAAAATAAGCTGCTCTTGCCCAGGAGTGACACCAGGGCCGTTATCCCACACTTCCACATTCAGCCATTCACCTTGCACCACCGCACGAATGCCCAGTAGCGCGACATTCCCGGCATATTTATGGGCATTCTCCAGCAGGTTAATAAACACCCGCTCTAGTAAGCTGCCGTCACAATTGATCAGCACCATCTTATCTGGCAGCTCGACACGAATCTGATGATGGCTGAGGGTGGTTTCCAGCATATGCAGTGCACTGCCGACTATCTCCTCAAGTGACTGCCACTCTTTGCGCAGATTAAAACCGCCAGACTGAATGCGCGCCATATCCAGTAAATTATTGACCAGTCGGGTGGTGCTGAGCACTTGCTGACGGATCTGGTTAGCCTGTGGAGCATGGGGCGAACCCTCAGCGGCCAGATCTAGCGTCAGTATCTCCGCCTGACCGAATAGCACGGTCAGTGGAGTGCGCAAATCGTGGGAGAGTGCCGCCAGCAGTGAGTTGCGCAGTTGCTCCCGCTCGGCATCCAGTTTTGCCAGTTCGGCGCTGCGCGCCAGATGCAGCCTCTCCAGCGCGTTGGCAATCAGGCTGGTAAAGGTTTGTAGCAAGCGCTGCTGCTCCGGCACCATCAATTGGCGCAAGTTAGCCGGTTCAATCGCCAGTACACCGAAGGTCTGTTTGGACGCGGTGAGCGGTAGCAGTTGATAGGGCACCCCCGGCAGGGTATCTGTGCCCGCGCCAGCCGGCGCACCTTTGTTAAAACTCCAGCGCGCAATGGCCTCGTCAACGGAGAGAGTGCCGCCATCATCGGTGGCAATTTGTTGTAAGCGCCCCTCCTCCTGTGGTAGCAACAGGCCCGTTTTGGCCTGAAAACTGCTGGAGAGAAAATGACGGCTGGTTTTGGCGATATCAGCCGGGGTGAGAGCGCGGCTTAACTCACGTGACATTTCGTACAGATGGCGGGCGCGTTGCTCACGATAACGGGCAATTCTGGCCTGATAGCGCACTCCGGCGGTCAGATTACCCACCACGATCCCGACAATGAGCATCACACCAAAAGTCACCAGATATTGCACATCAGTGACCGCCAGCGAGCCATGTGGCTGCACAAAAAACAGATCGAAACTGGCCACATTAATAAATGCCGCCAATACCGAGGGCCAGCGACCATAGAACAGCGCAATAATGACCACGCCGAGCAAGTAAACCATCACCAGATTGGCCTGATCGAATCCGGGCATTAACCATTGTGATAATAGAGTGATCACGGCACATAAGCCGATGGCCGCAATACAGCCACGTAGCTGCATACGCCACTTCTCCGTGAAGGGGCGTGAGTCACTCTCTTTCGCGACACTGGCGACACGATCATCATCCTCCAGCGCGATGATCACCAGATCTAAATCCGGCCCTAACTTACCGAGGCGGTCGGCAAAGCTGCCGCGCAGTTTCCACTGTTTCTCTACCCGGCGGCCAATAATGATTTTGCCCAGATTATGCTCACGGGCGTAGCGCAGTATGGCCTTCTCTTCACTGGGTTCCGAGAGTGTGGCGGTCTCCGCCCCCAGATCTTGCGCCAGCTTAAGTGTGCGCAAGATAGCCCGCCGCCGGGCTTCCGGCAGGCCATGTAGACGTGGGGTTTCCACATACACCGCATGCCAGATACAGCCCAATCGGGCCGCCAGTCGGGCGGCGGTGCGCACCAGTTTTTCATTGCCGCTGTTGTGACCGATACATAATAAGATGGCGTCGCGGGTGTGCCAGACGCGCTCGCGCCCCTGGGTGTCACGGAAGGCCCGCATCTGGTCATCAACCCGATCAGCGGTACGGCGTAGGGCCAGTTCGCGTAGGGCGATTAAGTTGCCTTTGCGGAAAAAATGTTCAATGGCCCGCTCTGCCTGACCGGAAATGTACACTTTGCCCTCATTTAGGCGCTGGCGCAGATCATCGGGGGGGAGATCCACCAAGACCACCTCCGTGGCCTCATCAAACATATGATCGGGCACGGTTTCCCGCACGCGGATACCTGTCACGCCGCCGACTACATCATTCAGGCTCTCCAGATGCTGCACATTCACGGTGGTCAGCACATCAATACCGGCATCCAGCAGCTCTTCCACATCTTGCCAGCGTTTGGGATGACGGGAACCCTGGGCATTACTGTGGGCCAGCTCATCCATCAAAATCAGTGCCGGATGGCGGGCCAGTGCGGCATCTAAATCAAACTCACGGATCTGACGGTTGCGGTGAGGGATACGCTTTTGCGGCAGAATGGTTAGCCCCTCTAGCAACGCGGCGGTTTCGCTGCGCCCGTGTGTCTCCACCACCCCGATCAGCAGATCCAGCCCCTGAGCACGCAGGCGCTGGGCCTCTTGCAGCATGGCGTAGGTTTTACCCACCCCGGCACAGGCACCAAAAAAGACTTTCAACCGGCCACGGGGCTTCTCATTGGCGGCCGCGAGCAGGCTGTCGGGGTCTGGGCGGGTTGGTTCTGCATCCATGATGATTAGATCCTTAAGGTTTTGCCGATACGTGACTCTGAGCATCCAGTGCCATATTCAGATTCAGCACGTTGACCACTGATTCACCGAAGAAATTAGGTGTCGCTTTCTGTGTGCTGCTATCAATCAATTGTTTCACCTCAGACAGCGGCATTTGGCGCAGGGCCGCAATGCGGGGCGCTTGATAATAGGCGGCTTCCAGCGAAATACTGGGGTCCAAACCACTGCCAGACGCGGTGACCAGATCAACCGGTACTGGGCCTGTTTGCGTAGGATTGGCTTGACGCTGTAATTTAACCCGCTCACTGATAGCCTGCTCCAGCGCCGGATTGCTGATCGCCAAATTACTGCCACCTGAGGCCATTGGATTATAAGGCATCTCTGCGGTGACTGATGGGCGGCCGCTAAAATAACCCGGCTGAGTAAAGTTCTGGCCGATCAAACTGGAACCTATCACCTCATCACCCAACATGACCAGCGACCCCTTAGCTTGCTGGGAAAACATTAATTTAGCCAGCCCGGTGGTCAGTAGCGGGTAGGCGATGCCGGTGATCAGTGTCAGTAATAGCAGTAGCACCAAGGCTGGCCGTAGATATGAGTGGCGGGCTATTGATGACATATTTGTGGTCGATGACATCTTTTATTACCTCAATTTAGCGCTTAAAACGGGCCACCATCAACGGTGACAGTGGCCTTGACGAAAACGTGATTTTCCTAGCCCAAATTTAATGCTGTTAGCACCAGGTCGATCACTTTGATACCGACAAAGGGCACCAGCAGCCCCCCCAGACCATAGATCCACAGGTTGCGGCGCAGCAGGGCGGCGGCACTCATCGCCTTATAGCTGACCCCTTTTAGCGCCAGTGGGATCAGAAATACAATCACCAGTGCGTTAAAGATCACCGCCGACAGGATTGCCGAGGCGGGGGAGTGCAACTGCATCACATTCAGGGCGTTGAGCTGCGGATAGGTCGCGGCAAAGGCCGCCGGGATGATGGCGAAATATTTGGCGACGTCGTTGGCGATACTGAAGGTGGTCAGGGAGCCACGGGTCATCAGCATCTGTTTGCCAATATGCACCACCTCAATCAGCTTGGTCGGGTTGGAGTCTAAATCCACCATGTTGCCCGCCTCTTTGGCCGCCTGAGTCCCGGAGTTCATCGCCACCGCCACATCTGCTTGTGCCAGTGCTGGCGCGTCGTTGGTGCCGTCGCCCGTCATCGCCACCAGCCGACCCTCTGCCTGATACTGACGAATCAATGCCAATTTAGCTTCCGGCGTAGCTTCTGCCAGAAAATCATCCACGCCCGCTTCTGCGGCAATGGCGGCGGCCGTCAGGCGGTTATCACCGGTGATCATCACGGTTTTAATGCCCATTTTGCGCAGTTCTGCAAAACGCTCTTTAATGCCGCCTTTCACGATATCTTTTAGCGCCACCACCCCCAGCACCCGTGGCCCATCCGCCACTACCAGCGGTGTACCGCCGGTGCGGGCAACATACTCTACCGCATCATCCACGGCGCGCGGGAAGTGGCCCTGATTAGACTCCACATGGCGGCGAATTGCATCGACCGCCCCTTTGCGGATCATCCGATCCTGCACGTTAACACCGCTCATGCGGGTTTGCGCCGAGAAGGGCACAAAGGTGGCATTCAGGCTGTGCAGGTCCCGCTCACGCAAGTTAAACCGCTGTTTAGCCAGCACCACGATACTGCGGCCTTCCGGTGTTTCGTCAGCTAGCGAAGAGAGCTGCGCGGCATCCGCCAGTTGCTGCTCGGTGACTCCCGGCGCGGGCAAGAACTCTGACGCCTGGCGATTACCCAGAGTGATGGTGCCGGTTTTATCCAGCAGCAGCACATCAACGTCACCGGCAGCTTCCACCGCGCGCCCACTGGTGGCTATCACGTTGGCCCCCAACATCCGGCTCATCCCCGCCACGCCAATCGCGGATAACAAGCCGCCAATGGTGGTGGGGATAAGACAGACCAGCAGTGCCACCAGCACGGTGATGGTCACGGGATGACCGGCTTGGTTTGCCTCGACGCTGAACACGGAGAATGGATAGAGTGTCGCTGTCGCCAGTAAAAAGACGATGGTCAGCGCGATCAGTAAGATGGTCAGCGCCACTTCGTTTGGCGTCTTGCGACGTTTTGCCCCTTCGACCATGGCTATCATGCGGTCGAGGAAGGTTTCACCCGGATTCGCACTGCACTCGACCACCAGCCAGTCGGACAGCACGCGCGTGCCGCCGGTGACGGAGGAGAAGTCGCCGCCAGATTCGCGGATAACCGGGGCAGATTCACCGGTAATGGCGCTCTCATCCACCGATGCGCCGCCCTCCAGCACTTCGCCATCGCAGGGCACAGTGTCACCGGCCTCGATCAGCACCAGGTCACCCTTGCGTAGACTGTCGGCAGAAACACTCTCATGTGGTGCATCAAAGCGGGCTGCCGAGAGTTTTTTGGCCCAACTGGTTTTTTTCACCCCACGCAGACTCTCAGCCTGCGCTTTGCTGCGCCCCTCGGCCAGTGCTTCGGCAAAGTTGGCAAACAGCACGGTAAACCACAGCCACAGGGCGACACTGCCGGTAAAGGTGGCGCTACCGGCGGTTTGCCCGCTCAATATCGCCAGCCAGATCAGGGTGGTCAGCCAACTGCCCAGATAGACCACGAACATCACCGGATTACGCCACTGGACGCGCGGGTCCAGCTTCTTCATTGCATCAAGCAGCGCTGTACGAACCAGTGCTGGTTCAAAAATCGCGCGTTGTTTGTGAGTCATCGTTATTCTCTCTTAGCAATACTCTTGGCACTGAAGCCGCAGGGGGTAGCGATGCTCGCGACCCCGAATCACTGACTTGAGTAACCTATTCAATGTGGTAACCAGATTTGCAGATGCTCAGCGACCGGGCCTAAGGCCAGCGCAGGGATAAAGGTCAATGCGCCGACCAATAACACCGTACCGACCAGCAAACCGATAAACAGTGGCCCGGCAGTCGGCAGGGTGCCGTTACCCGCAGGTTGGCGCTTTTTCGCCACCAGCGAACTGGCAATCGCCAATACCGGCAGAATCACCCCAAATCGCCCCAGGAACATTGCCGCGGCGAGCAGCAGGTTATAAAACGGCGTGTTAACACTCAGGCCGGCAAAGGCGCTGCCGTTGTTGTTGGCCGCAGAGGAGAGGGCGTAGAGCACTTCGCTAAAACCGTGGGCACCGGGGTTGAGGATCCCGGCGCGGCCGGCATCGGTACAGAGCGCCAGTGCGGTGCCCAGCAGCACGACAGCAGGGGTGACCAGAATCGCCAGCGCGGTCATTTTCATATCAAAAACGTCAATTTTCTTGCCGAGATATTCAGGGGTGCGGCCAATCATCAAGCCAGCAATAAACACGGTTAGCAGCACGAATAGCAACATGCCGTACAAACCTGAACCGACGCCGCCGAACACCACCTCACCAATCTGCATCAGCCACATCGGCACCATGCCACCGAGGGCGGTAAAGGAGTCGTGCATGGCGTTAACCGCTCCGCAAGAGGCGGCGGTCGTCACCACGGCATACATGCTGCTGGCGAGAATACCGAAGCGGGACTCTTTGCCCTCCATATTGATATTGCTGTTGGCACCCAGTTGAGTTAAGTGCGGGTTACCGGCCAGCTCGGCATACATCACCACCACCACGGCGACGACAAAGATTAGCGACATGGCCCAGATCAGCGCATGGCCCTGACGGTTATCCCCGACCACCTGGCCGAAGGCGAAGCAGAGTGCGCAAGGGATCAGGAAAATAGCCAACATCTGCACAAAGTTGCTGAACACGGTTGGGTTCTCAAACGGATGTGCCGAGTTAGCACCAAAGAAGCCGCCGCCATTGGTCCCCAGCATCTTAATAGCTTCCTGCGAGGCCACCGGCCCCATCGGCAAGGTCTGTTTTACCCCCTCCAGGGTGGTGATGTGCAGGTAGCTATCCAGATTTTGCAACACGCCCTGACTGACAAAAATCAGTGCGATGATCAGCGCAATCGGCAGTAAGACATATAGAGTGATGCGCACCAGATCGACCCAGGCATTGCCGAGTGTGGCCGCAGAATGGCGGGCAAAAGCCCGAATCAGCGCAAAAGCGACAGCAATACCGGTGGCGGCAGAGAGGAAGTTTTGTACCGTCAGCCCCGCCATTTGGCTCAGATAACTGAGTGTATTTTCGCCGCTATAGGCTTGCCAGTTGGTGTTGGTGACGAAGCTGACCGCGGTGTTCAGTGCCAGATGCCACGACATACCCGGCATCTTTTCAGGATTCAGCGGCAGTGAGCCTTGCGCCATAAGCAGTGCAAAGAGCAGCACAATGCCCAGCAAGTTAAAGCTGAGGATCGCCAGCGCATATTGCCAGCCGTTCATCTCCGCATTTTTTACCCCACTACAGCGCCATAAACCGGCCTCGATTTTTTGTAATGGCGCAAAAGGTTCGCCTTCGATAAGGCGTGCCAAAACGCCCCCCAACGGACGGGAGAGCACCAACAACACCAGCATGAAACTGGCGATAAGCAGAAATCCTGATGCCGCCATTTAAAAGTCCTCCGCATTAAACAGGGCATAAACCAGATAGCCCAGAAGCAGCAGAACCAGCAGCGCACCACCCATGATGCTGAAACTCACAATACACCTCCACAGCGCATGTTTTGATAACCCAGTTTTGGTCACTCACGATTTGATAACAGCAGCTTAGGAAGTTGGGCGAAAAGTTCTTGATAAAAAAGTGGGGTGGGGTGTAAAAAAAGTATAAAAATGGTCAAAAAAAGTACATCAAGTGGGTGTAATTTATTCAGCTTGAAAAAGGTGATAGCCAATTGCTAATAACCAGATAGTGCATAACGATAATGCAACGAGTAAGTGGCTTTAAATTAACCTTGATGTAACAAAATTACAGAAGTGACAATTTCTATCGATTTTTATGCGCTATTAGTGGTCGGATGAGTGGTAAAGTTTCAATCAATGCGGTAAAATTTTGTCCAGTTACCAATTATCTTATTTAACTTTCAGCGCCTCGCGGTAAATTGGCCTAGCGAACAGTTGGCCATCCATGATACGAAGGCGTTTTTAGAGGAGGATCGTTATGTCCATGTACAATGCATACCCATTACATCAGGTTCTCTTGCGCCGCAGCGCCGTGATTCTGGCGGGCTTACTGGCGCTGCCAGTGATGCTTTTCCGCAAAGATCGCGCCCGTTTCTACAGCTACCTGCACCGTGTCTGGGCGAAAACCAGTGATAAGCCGGTCTGGTTAGCACAGTCTGAAATGGCGGCACAAGATTTTTATTGATGGCTGAGCCAGCAGGCTTTGCGACGATAAACGTACTGTAAAGTGAATAGCCCGCGAGTTAATGCTCGCGGGTTTTTTATTGCCTGCGCCAGGGGCAGATGAGTAACGCGATCAACCAATCCCTGCTTCTTTGGCAACAACTGTTATGATGAAATCAATCAAGTGAGGCACAAGACAACAAAGGTTGATGGAGAATAGGATGCCGCAAAGCAATCAGGTGGTGCACAGTAGTGAATATTGTTATGCGCGCGATGAACTTGATGCACTCTGTGTGGCGGGTATGACCCGTGGCAAGTTGATGGCATTTCATAGCCGCTACAAATTGGTGTTGCTGGCACATTCGCAGCCTGAATACCGCGAAATTGGCCCTTTTATTGCCTCAATGGATAAATGGCCTTCACTTATTGATTTTACTGCGGAGTATCGCCAGCGATTGCTGCATTTACTCTCTCATCAGCCCACCACCGCTAATCACACCAATGTGCTCATGCATGTGCAGGGCTATTTCCGGCCTCACCTCAATTCACCCCAGCGGCAAGCGCTGGCGCAGCTTATCGACCAATATCGGCTGGGTGAATTGCCCCTGAGTACCCCTGTCACCCAACTAATGGCTTATCTGATTGAGTTCCCGAATGATTATCTCTCCGGGCAGCACTACTTTAGCTTTTATTCACCGCAAGGATAGGGCATGGTTACCCATTTGGTTTGGTTGCGTAATGATTTACGCGTCACTGATAATCTAGCCCTATATGCGGCCTGTCAGGATGAGCACGCCAGGGTGATAGCGGTATTTATCGCCACACCTAAGCAGTGGGCGACACATGATATGGCACCGCGGCAGGCGGCATTTTTGCAACAAAATCTGCAACTGTTACAGGGGGCACTGGCCAGTCGCGGGATACCGCTGCACTATCATCAGTGTGATGATTTTCAGGAATCTATTGCCTGGCTGGATAATTTTTGTCAGCAGCAGCAAGTTGATGCGCTGTTTTACAATCAACAGTATGAGTTGAACGAGCGGCGGCGGGATGAGGCATTCACGGCGCAACTAAATCGTCAGTCAATTGCTTGCCATAGTTTCCATGACAGTGTGCTATTGCCGCCGGGGAGCGTCCAGACCGGCAACCATGAGATGTACAAAATATTTACCCCGTTCCGCCGCGCCTTTATTCAGCGGCTGATGATGAGTGATTGCCGTTGTGTACCCGCACCGCAAGCGCGGCAAAACTCAGGCGCTGTCGAATTATCGCCGCTTGAGCCATTTGATTATCCGCAGCACTTGGTCGACAACTCATTATTCCCGGCAGGTGAGGAGGCGGCATTGCAGCGCCTGCGCAGTTTCTGCCGTGAGCAGGTTCAGGACTATCTGCAACAGCGTGATCGGCCCGCCATTGCCGGAACTAGCTGTTTGTCTCCTTATTTAGCGCTAGGCATAGTTTCACCCCGTCAATGCTTTAACCGCCTGCGGGCCGAGTGCCCTGATCTGCTGGAGAGGAGTGACAGTGGGGCTTTTACCTGGCTTAATGAGTTGATCTGGCGTGAGTTTTATCGTCATCTATTAGTGGCCTATCCCCGTTTATGTCAGCATCATCCCTTTATTGGCTGGACTGATGCAGTAAGATGGAATCACTCAGAACAGCAATTAATCGCCTGGCAGCAGGGGCAGACGGGTTATCCTATTGTCGATGCCGCAATGCGGCAACTGAATGAAACCGGCTGGATGCATAACCGCCTGCGTATGATTAGCGCCAGTTTTCTGGTCAAAGATCTGCTGATCGATTGGCGGCACGGCGAGCGCTATTTTATGTCTCAATTATTGGATGGCGATTTGGCAGCTAATAATGGTGGCTGGCAGTGGGCGGCCTCGACGGGTACGGATGCGGCCCCCTACTTTCGTATTTTCAATCCCACCACGCAAGGAGAGCGTTTTGATAAAGAGGGCACCTTTATTCGCCGTTGGTTGCCGGAACTGGCGGCGGTGCCAGACAGTGATATTCATCAGCCCTGGCGCTGGGCGCAGCGGCAACAGCAACATCTGAATTACCCACCACCGCTGGTGGATCATAAGCTGGCTAGATTGGCGACACTCGCGGCATTTGACGCCGCTAAGCGGGATGGCAGCAAGGAAGCCTAATCACAAGGAGCCTTCATGTTTTTGTTAAATTCTTCGGCTAACGCCATGTTATGCCGCCATAATAGGGCCAAAATGGCGCTTAACACGGGGCTGGTTTTATCCCTTAGCCTGTATAGCTCACTGGCTGCGGCGGGCTTTGAGGTGGTAGCACTTGGCGTCGATGGCGGCGTCACCGATGGCAACCTGACCTCCTATCTGATTCGTGATGATAGCCAGCCACTCTATTTGGCGCTGGATGCCGGTTCAGTGTTACCGGGCATTGCCAAGGCGTTGGAGAAGGGCAGTTTCCCTGATATTACCGATGAAATGGCCGCGCCATTGACCCGGCAGGGCTATATCTTCCGCCAACGCATTAATAGCTATTTCATCAGCCACGCCCATCTTGACCATGTATCCGGCCTGATTATTGGTTCACCGGAGGACAGCAAAAAAACCATTTATGCCTCGGCTGATACCATTGATGTGCTGAGGAACTACTATTTTAACTGGCGCGTCTGGCCCAATTTTACCGACAGTGGCAGTGGCACCCGTTTGGGCACTTACCGGATGCAAATGGTGCGCCCAGCCCAGCCGGTGAGCCTCGGACTTACGCGCTTAACCGGTGAGATGTACCCGCTGAGCCATGATAAGTCGCCCTCTTCGATGCTGCTGATTAGCAGTAATAATGCCGCTTTTGCCTATTTTGGCGATACCGGCCCGGATGAGATAGAGAAGTCAAAAAATCTGGATACGGTGTGGCGCAAGCTGGCTGAGAAGGTCAAACAGCAGCAACTGAAAGGGATGATTATTGAAGTCTCCTACCCGAACGCGGTAAGTGACGGCAAGCTGTACGGCCATATGACCCCAAAATGGTTGCTAAAAGAGTTGAAAAATCTGGAAAAGCAGAGCGGCGAAGGTCAGCCCTTAAAAGGTCTGCCGGTGGTGATTAGCCATATAAAACCCTCACTCCAGCAGGGGCAGGATGTACGGCAATCCATCGCCAGTGAGTTGCAGCAAGGCAATGATATGGGGGTGAATTTTATTTTGATGGCGCAAGGGGATCGCCAGCAGTTCTAGCCATTTTTTATCTTTAAGGAGAGTGACATCATGCGTAATACTGAATTAGAAATGCAGCTCAATAACAAACTTAATGCGGCGGCTTTTCAGGATTATGCGCCCAATGGGTTGCAGGTTGAGGGGCGTCAAGATGTACGGCGCATCGTGACCGGTGTTACCGCCAGTCAGGCACTGCTGGATGCGGCAGTGGGGCAACAGGCGGATGCTATTTTAGTGCACCACGGCTACTTCTGGAAGAACGAACCGGTGGTGGTGCGCGGAATGAAACGTAACCGTTTGAAAACATTGCTTACCCACGACATCAACCTGTATGGCTACCACTTACCGCTGGATGCCCACCCTGAGTTGGGCAATAACGCACAGCTGGCGCAGTTACTCGGCATTCGGGTGCTGGGTGAAATTGACCCCTTGCTGCCCTATGGCGAGTTTGAACAGCCGCTAAATGCGGTGATTTTACGTGAACGTCTGGAAAAAATCTTGAACCGTGAGGTGCTGCATTGTGGCGATCATGCACCAGCAGAGATCCGTCGTATTGCCTGGTGTAGTGGTGGCGGGCAGGGATACATTCAGCAAGCCGCTGAGTTTGGGGTGGATGCATTTATAACGGGCGAAGTTTCTGAACAAACCATTCATATTGCCCGAGAGATGGGGGTGAATTTCTATGCGGCAGGGCATCATGCCACTGAGCGCTATGGCATCAAGGCGCTGGGTGAATGGTTAGCCTCAGAGTATAAACTTGAGGTTATCTTTATTGATATTCCCAACCCCGCCTGACCTCATTTTTGCCCTCTTATGCAGAATGCACTGATGATTTTCATCGGTGCATTGCTGTTATTGATGCATTTATCTCACTTAATCGCGTAGTTAACCACTCATGGAATAAGGTTTTATCCTGTTTCAGCGCGTTTAAAACAGTCATCTCATCGCAACTTAGTGTTAAGTCTGCAATTTTTAAGAAGATTTTCTCGTTTGATACTGATTCTAAATAAGAAAAAAATCAGTTTCTGCTGTCTACCCGCATCAAAAAACTAGAAAACCTGCCGTTATCAGCGGTTAATTTTACTCTTTATGCTGTGCCTGGTGGTTATTTGCCACTAGCGGCTAATTAGGCTCTATTGACAGCGGCCAGGCGCTAACGCATAAATATGTACTTATTACTGTTAGTTATCCAACGAAAATGAAAATAGAAATTCTAAATTAATCAGGGGAATGTGAGTGCAACGAGCACGATGCTATTTACTAGGAGAAAGTGCGGTAGTTCTGGAGCTGGAACCGCCGGTAACCTTAGCAAGCCAGCAACGAATTTGGGGTTTGGCTGATCGACTGATTCATCATCCGGATGTCCTTGAGGCGATCCCCGGCATGAATAATCTCACCTTATTGCTAGCCGATCCGCAAAATAGGGCGCTGGACGCTATCGAAAAACTCCAGCGCTGGTGGGAAGAGAGTGAGTCATTACTCCCTGAGTCCCGCGATATCACTATTCCGGTGATCTATGGCGGCGAGGCCGGCCCTGATCTGGCTGAAGTGGCGCGCCATACCGGCATGACTGAGCGTCAGGTGGTCGAGTGCCATGCCGGGGCGAGCTATATCGTCTACTTCCTCGGTTTCCAGCCGGGTTTCTCATACTTAGGTGGGATGCCGGAACAGCTCGCTACCCCACGGCGCGCGGAGCCACGGCTGGTGGTCGCCCCCGGTTCTGTCGGGATTGGTGGCAGCCAAACGGGCATCTATCCGCTGGCGACCCCCGGCGGCTGGCAGCTTATCGGCCGCACCTCGCTGGCACTATTTAACCCACTGGAGATGCCGCCAACCTTGCTACGCCCAGGGGATAATGTGCGCTTTCTGCCGCTAAAGGGGGGCGTATGCTGAAGATTATTCGTTCCGGTATTTACACCACGGTGCAAGACAGTGGCCGTGGCGGTTTCCGCCGATTAGGGATCAGTCAGGGCGGGGCGCTCGATTTACCGGCGCTGAAAATGGCCAATATGTTGGTGGGCAATGAGGCTGATGCTGCCGGGCTGGAGATCACCCTAGGACAATTTGCCGCTGAATTTACTCAGGCGGGTTGGCTAGCGGTGACGGGGGCTGGTTGTGATGCGCGGCTTGATGACCAACTGCTATGGACTGGCTGGCGTTATCCGGTCAAGCCGGGGCAACAGCTCAAACTCAGTGTGCCACACCGTGGGATGCGCAGCTATCTGGCTATCTCTGGCGGCATTGATGTGCCGGAGATGTTGGGATCGCGCAGCACTGATTTGAAAGCGGGTTTTGGCGGTTATCAAGGGCGATTGATTAAAGAGGGCGATGTCCTGCCATTGGGTAAGCCGACACGGTTGCCCCGTGAATCTGTGGGCATCAAACAACTGCTGTTCGGTAACCGTGTTCGCGCAGTGCCGGGGCCGGAATATCATCAATTCGACGATATTGCGCAGGGCGCTTTCTGGCGTGAGGCCTGGCAGCTTAGCCCGCAAAGTAACCGGATGGGCTATCGTCTGACGGGCCGTGAATTAGCCCGCACAACCTCCCGCGAAATGTTGTCCCACGGCTTATTGCCCGGTGTGGTGCAGGTGCCCCATAACGGCCAGCCGATTGTGCTGATGGCGGATGCGCAGACCACTGGTGGTTACCCGCGTATTGCCTGCGTGATCGAGGCTGATCTCTACCATTTAGCGCAAATTAGACTCGGTGAACCGGTGCATTTTGTGCCATGTACCGTCGAAGAGGCGCTGCGGGCAAAATCAGAACAGCAGCATTTCCTGCAACAAATTGAGTGGGGCTTGCAGAAAGGTTTCGATGCCGTGGAGGCCAAATGAAGATTGATTTAAATGCCGATTTAGGTGAAGGCTGCGCTAATGATCAGGCGCTGTTGCAGTTGGTCAGTTCGGCCAATATCGCCTGTGGTTTTCATGCTGGCGACGCGCAGACTATGCGCCAATCAGTGCGCTGGGCCATCGAATATGGCGTAGCTATCGGCGCACATCCCAGCTTCCCTGATCGCGAGAATTTTGGCCGCACCGCGATGCAGCTCCCAGTTGAAACCGTCTATGCCCAAGTGATTTATCAGTTGGGTGCGCTGGCGGCTATCGTCAAGGCGGAAGGGGGAGTGATGCAGCATGTAAAACCCCACGGCATGTTGTACAACCAGGCCGCCGTTGATCCTGCGCTGGCAGATGCTATTGCTCAGGCAGTGAAAGCGGTCGACTCCTCCTTGCACCTCGTCGGGCTAGCGGGCAGTGAGTTGATCCGCGCCGGTCAGCGGGCCGGTCTCGTCACGCGGCAGGAGGTGTTCGCTGATCGCCGCTATCAACCCGATGGCACCTTAGTGCCGCGCAGCCAACCCGATGCCCTCATTGAGAGTGACGATTTGGCGCTGTCACAAACCTTAGCCATGGTGCAGCGTCATCAGGTTCAGGCTCGTGATGGCTGTTGGGTCGCGGTGCAGGCCGATACGGTTTGCGTGCACGGTGATGGCGCTCATGCCCTGGCGTTCGCCCGCCGCTTACGGGACAGTTTTCAGCAGGAGAATATTGCGGTCACCGCGCAGTAGTGAGGCCGTGACGGGGTAATTGTTGGGCAATCACAATCATAACCGCTTGGCCCAGGTGGAATAGATTCACCCATTAAATGCATTTTAAGACAGGAGAGTCACCTTGGAACAAACAGTAAATCTTTGGCCGCTGATTGGTATCGCGGCGATCGTAATTGGCTTTTTACTGCGTATCAACGCGGTGTTAGTGGTGATTACCGCCGGGATCATCACCGGTGTGGCGGCATTGATGCCCCTCGCTACTATTTTGGAAAAGTTGGGGGAGGGCTTTCTCAACACCCGTAACCTACCACTAATCCTGCTATTGCCACTGGCCGTTATCGGCTTGCTTGAGCGCCACGGCTTGAAAGAGCGTGCGCAGGCGTGGATTGCGCAAATTAAGAGTGCCACCTCTGGCCGTTTACTGATTGTCTACCTGTTTGTGCGCGAAGCCACGGCAGCAATGGGTCTCACCAGTCTTGGCGGTCATCCACAAATGGTGCGGCCATTGCTGGCACCGATGGCGGAAGGGGCTGCGGAAACCCGCTATGGTGAGCTGCCGGAAAAAGTGCGTTATCGTTTGCGCGCCATGTCGGCTGCCACGGATAACGTCGGCCTGTTCTTCGGTGAAGATATTTTTGTCGCCTTCGGTGCCATTATCTTCATGCACAACTTTATGTTGGAGTCGGGGGGCATTCAAACCGAGCCACTACACATCGCGCTGTGGGGAATTCCGACCGCGATTTGTGCTTTCTTGATCCATGCTTTCCGTCTGCAACGTTTAGATAAGCAACTCGCTGCTGAATTAACCGCGCTGAACCGCTCTGCCCTGGCAACTAAGGGAGACGCCAAATGATTGTCCAACAACAATATTTGTACTGGCTGGCCGGTGCCGTGTTACTGATTGTCTCGGTGATGTCGTTTCGTGATAAGGCCAACCCGCGCCGTATCACGACGGGTCTATTCTGGGGGCTGTACGGGCTGATTTTTCTGGTGGGCGATTGGAGCTATCGACTGGCCAATACGCTGGCAGGCGAGGGGCCGGATGAGAAGCGCATCCTGAATATTACCGTCGGTGTGGTGGTGGTGATAATGGCGCTGATTGCAGGTTTCGGCGGTGTAAAACTGGGCAGTTATCATCAGCGCACAGCGCAAGAGCGCGAAGTGAGCGCTAAGCGCTTGGGTAATCGGCTGTTTATTCCCGCCCTGGCTATTCCGGTGGTGACGGTAATTGGCGTGTTACTGTTTAATAATATTCCGGCACTGGATCAATGGCTATTTGGTTCGGGTAATCACGCCACCTTGGTCACCCTGTTTTCGATGACTGTTGGTTGTGTCGTTGGCTTGATTATTGCGGTGGTGATGACCCATGAAACGGCAGCACAGCCGGTACAAGAAGCGCGGCGGCTGCTGGACTCAATCGGTTGGGCATTTATCTTGCCGCAAATTTTGGCAACACTGGGCCTGCTGTTTACCACCGCCGGTGTCGGTGTGGCCATTGCACACCTGACGCAAGAGTACCTGGCGGTTGATCATCGCTTTGTCGCCGTGGCGGTCTATGCTATTGGCATGGCAGTATTAACTATGATTATGGGCAATGCTTTTGCTGCTTTCCCAATCGTGACTGCCGGTATCGGTATTCCCATTTTGGTGTTGCAACACGGCGGTAATCCGGCGGTGATGGCGGCTATCGGGATGTTCTCCGGTTACTGCGGTACATTGATGACACCAATGGCAGCCAACTTTAATATTGTTCCAGCAGCATTATTGGAGCTGCCGGACAAAAATGCGGTAATCAAAGCACAAATTCCAACCGGTATTACGCTTTTGATAGTTAACGTATTTTTACTCTATTTTCTGATGTTCCTCTAGGAGAGGCGATGAAAAGCGTACTCATTACCGGGTTTGAACCCTTTGGCGGGGAGCGTGTCAATCCGTCGTGGGAAGTGGTTAAGCAGCTGAATGATTTAATGCTGGGCGGGGTCAGAGTGGTGACCCGTCAGCTACCTTGCGCCTTCGGGGAGGCACTCACTGCGCTGAATGCTGCGATAGATGATATTCAGCCGATTTTGGTGTTAGCCATTGGGCAGGCGGGAGGGCGTGCGGATATCACCATCGAACGGGTGGCGATTAACGTCGATGATGCGCGAATTCCCGATAATTTGGGCCATCAGCCGGTAGATCAACCCATCGTTGAAAATGGCCCCGCAGCTTACTTTACCCGTTTACCGATTAAGGCGATGGTGCAGGGGATGCGTGAGGCGGGTATTCCGGCCTCGGTTTCCCAGACGGCGGGAACCTATGTCTGCAACCATGTGATGTATGGCCTATTGCATCGGTTAAACCAGCTTAATAGTGAGGTAAAGGGTGGGTTTATCCATATCCCTTATCTGCCTGAGCAGGCGGTCAATCACCCTGGTGCGCCGAGTATGTCGACTCATTCGGTATTGATTGCGTTGGAGTTAGCCATTTCGATCGCGTTGCAAATTGAGCATGATTTGCATATCTCTGGTGGCGCGATTCATTGATGTTGCTTATAACTCCCACTCTCTGGGGATAAAAAAACGCCACCTAAGGGTGGCGTGAGGTTATTGACAAAGTGCCGGTTGCGGAGATAACAGCTAGATCGTAAAGACGCCGTCAATCCGTCCCTGGAGGCTCGAGCCGCGCCATCCCTGGCGCGGACGCTTTACTCTTCTACCCGTCCTCTCCGTTCCAGATCGCGTCATCGGGGTTTGTCAGACTGAGCAGAACGAGATGTCAGCTTATTTATTCAGCTGGCTTTTAAAATCACGCTCTGCATAGCCGGTATAAAGCTGACGTGGACGGGCGATTTTGATGCCGTCATCGTGCATTTCATTCCAGTGAGCAATCCAGCCGATGGTTCGGGCGATAGCGAACATCACCGTAAACATTGAAGATGGAATGCCCATGGCTTTCAGGATGATACCTGAATAGAAGTCCACGTTCGGATAGAGTTTCTTCTCAATGAAGTACGGGTCGTTCAGCGCGATACGTTCCAGCTCCATCGCGACTTCCAGCAGGTTGTCGTTCAGATTCAGCTCTTTCAGCACTTCATGACAGGTTTCACGCATCACGGTGGCGCGCGGGTCGTGGTTTTTATACACCCGGTGACCGAAGCCCATCAGGCGGAAAGAGTCATTTTTATCTTTCGCACGGCGGATAAATTCAGGAATGTGCTCTACGGTTTTAATCTCTTCCAGCATCTTCAGGCAAGCTTCGTTCGCGCCACCGTGAGCTGGCCCCCACAGGGAGGCGATACCTGCGGCGATGCAGGCAAATGGGTTTGCGCCAGAAGAGCCGGCGGTACGTACAGTAGAGGTAGAGGCGTTTTGTTCATGGTCGGCATGCAGGATGAAAATACGATCCATAGCGCGCTCGAGCACTGGGTTAACTTCATATTTCTCACATGGCGTGGAGAACATCATGTGCAGGAAGTTGCCCGCGTAAGAGAGGTCATTGCGCGGATAAACAAATGGCTGACCAAGTGAGTATTTGTAGCACATCGCGGCGACGGTCGGCATTTTGGACAGCAGACGGAAGGCGGTGATTTCACGATGGCGTTCATTATTCACATCCAGCGCATCATGGTAGAAGGCTGCCAGTGCGCCGGTGACCCCACACAATACGGCCATTGGGTGTGAGTCGCGGCGGAAACCGTGGAACAGACGGGTAATCTGCTCATGGATCATGGTATGGCGGGTCACCGTGGTTCTGAACGTTTCATACTCTTCTGCGGTTGGCGTTTCGCCATACAGCAGAATGTAGCAAACTTCTAAATAGGTCGAATCTTTTGCCAATTGGGCAATCGGGAAGCCACGGTGCAGCAGAATACCTTCATCACCATCAATGTAAGTGATTTTTGATTCGCAGGATGCGGTAGAGGTAAAACCGGGATCAAAGGTGAAATAACCTTTAGAACCCAAGGTGCGGACGTCAATAACGTCAGTGCCGAGGGTTGGGGATAGCACGCCCAGTTCGATCGCAGCTTCGCCTTCCAGATTCAGCGTCGCCTTTTTGTTAGCCATTTACAGTCTCCTTAGCGCTTATTTTAAAACCTCTAACAACTAAAATAGCTTACATGTCTGTAAGGCAGCACTGCTCTGTTTTTTCATCGCTTATCCTTCTGACTCGCTGTTGCAGCGTGAGTAGCCGGCCTCTCTCTCCCGAATAACTTACCGGTGTAAGGGCCTCGCTATTCGTTTGCTTGCTGTCTCGCTGCTACGTCAAGTTCTTTAGGTCAAGAACGTGATTTAGGGTACAGAGTATCTTGCCAATGCAGCCCGTGATCCGAGGTACTGGATCGACAGGTGGAGTTACAAAGTTGTTAATGATTTATCAGGTTCTTATCTTTTATAATTCATTGCCTACGATTTCTATGGGGATATTCACTCATTACACTGTTACATAACTAGCGCTTATGGGGAAGTGTATACGCAGACCTTTGGTGAATGATATGGCATATTTCTACTTTAGTTGTAATTTAAATGTTTATTCTTTGTCAAATCAGATAATTAATTTTATGTAAATTATGTAAACCGTGATCGTAATCACTGTTCAGGGGAAATGTTCCCAATCAGATTGTGTGGGAATTGTAATAAGAATGTGAACCCCCTATACTGCCGCCAGGTCTCCGGATTACCCTGAAGTAGGAGCACCCAGCGTTATAAAGAGCACGCCTTTTAAGCATTCAGGATGTTATGGTTAAAGGTGCGATGTGAAGGGTTTAAACCCTTAACGCTGTCTGATCCCCACCCAGGCCCGGAGGATGGAAATTAATAAGAGCTGTGTGGGCAAAAACGTGAAAAAACAAAGACCTGTCAATTTGGATCTGCAAACGATCCGATTTCCTGTTACTGCGATAGCGTCCATTTTACACCGCGTCTCTGGCGTAATGACTTTCGTTGCCGTTGGTATCCTCCTCTGGCTGTTAGGTTTGTCTGTCTCCTCGCAAGATGGATTCATGCAGGCTGCGGCGATCATGAATAGCTTTATTGTTAAATTCATCTTCTGGGGAATACTCACTGCGCTGGCCTATCACGTTTGCGGTGGCATTCGTCACTTGCTAATGGATTTCGGCTATATCGAAGAGAGCTTGGCTGCGGGGACCCGCTCCGCCCAAGTCACAATGGTGTTAACCCTGGTGCTGTCAGTTTTAGCTGGAGTCCTTGTATGGTAAGCAATGCTTCTGCGTTAGGGCGTAATGGAGTACACGACTGGCTGTTACTGCGTGCTTCTGCAATCGTCATCACTCTATATATTCTTTATATTCTGGGCTTCGTGATTATCGTCCCAGATATCACCTATGAAATCTGGCGTGGCTTCTTCGCTTCGCACATCACAAAAGTATTTACCCTGCTGACTTTACTGTCGATTCTGGTTCACGCCTGGATTGGTCTGTGGCAGGTATTAACGGACTATATAAAGCCGCTAGCGATACGACTGGTGTTACAGCTTGCTGTCGTGATTACGCTGCTGGTTTATCTCTTGTATGGAACAATTGTGGTGTGGGGTGCTTAAATGAAACTGCCGGTCAGAGAGTTTGATGCTGTTGTTGTCGGTGCGGGTGGTGCTGGTATGCGCGCCGCGCTGCAAATTTCACAAATGGGGCTATCTTGCGCCCTGATATCAAAAGTTTTCCCAACCCGTTCCCATACGGTGTCTGCGCAGGGCGGTATTACCGTCGCGCTGGGTAATACCCACGAAGATAACTGGGAATGGCATATGTATGACACGGTAAAAGGCTCCGATTATATCGGTGACCAGGATGCCATTGAATATATGTGCAAAACCGGCCCAGAAGCGGTGCTGGAACTGGAACATATGGGGTTACCTTTCTCTCGTTTGGATGATGGCAGCATTTATCAGCGGCCATTTGGTGGGCAGTCGTTAAACTTCGGCGGTGGGCAAGCTGCGCGTACCGCGGCAGCAGCTGACCGCACGGGACATGCGCTGTTGCACACCCTTTATCAGCAGAACCTGAAAAACCACACCACCATTTTTTCCGAGTGGTATGCGCTGGATTTGGTGAAGAATCAGGATGGTGCTTTTGTTGGCTGTACTGCCATCTGTATCGAAACCGGTGAAGTGGTCTATTTCAAAGCGCGGGCGACAATCCTGGCGACCGGCGGTGCCGGGCGTATTTATCAATCCACCACCAATGCGCACATTAATACCGGTGACGGTGTCGGCATGGCTCTGCGTGCCGGAGTCCCGGTGCAGGATATGGAAATGTGGCAATTCCACCCGACGGGTATCGCCGGCGCGGGGGTATTGGTGACGGAAGGTTGCCGTGGTGAAGGCGGGTATCTGCTGAATAAACACGGTGAGCGCTTTATGGAACGTTATGCCCCGAACGCTAAGGATTTGGCGGGTCGTGACGTAGTGGCACGTTCCATTATGATCGAAATCCGTGAAGGCCGTGGCTGTGAGGGGCCGTGGGGGCCACACGCCAAACTGAAACTGGATCATTTGGGTAAAGATGTGTTGGAGTCCCGCCTGCCGGGTATTCTTGAGTTATCACGTACCTTTGCTCACGTTGACCCAATCAAAGAACCTATCCCAGTGATCCCAACCTGCCATTATATGATGGGGGGGATTCCAACTAAAGTGACCGGTCAAGCTATCACCGTAAATGAAAAGGGCGAAGACGTTGTCATCCCTGGTCTATTTGCAGTGGGTGAAATTGCCTGTGTTTCTGTCCACGGCGCAAACCGTCTGGGTGGCAACTCATTACTGGACCTGGTGGTCTTTGGTCGCGCAGCCGGTATGCATCTGCAAGAGTCATTGATGGAGCAGGGTACTAGCCGCGATGCCAGCGACTCAGATATTGAAGCTTCACTGGACCGCATGAATCGCTGGAATAACACCCGTTCAGGTGAAGATCCGGTTGAGATCCGCAAAGCATTACAGGCCTGTATGCAGAATAACTTCTCGGTCTTCCGTGAAGGTGATGCTATGGCAAACGGCTTGGAAGAACTGAAAACTATCCGCGAACGTCTGCAAAATGCCCGTCTGGATGACACATCTAGTGAGTTCAATACTCAGCGTATTGAATGCCTAGAGTTGGACAACTTGATGGAAACTGCGTTTTCCACCGCCGTATCAGCAAACTTCCGTACCGAAAGCCGTGGCGCGCATAGCCGCTTCGACTTCCCGGAACGTGATGATGCGAACTGGCTGTGTCACTCGCTCTATTTGCCAGATACCGAAAGCATGACCCGCCGTGAGGTAAACATGCAACCTAAGTTACGCGCGGCCTTCCCGCCGAAAGTGCGTTCTTATTAAGACATGTGTTGTGCTGATAGGGTTAAACCCTAACCCGTTGCGGAGGATTAGATCATGAAGCTTGAGTTTTCAATTTATCGCTACAACCCGGACGTCGATGACGCGCCGCACATGCAAGAGTATACGCTGGAAGCGGAAGAGGGCCGGGACATGATGTTGCTGGATGCGCTAATCCAGCTGAAAGAAAAAGATCCGACGCTATCGTTCCGCCGCTCATGCCGTGAGGGGGTTTGCGGTTCTGATGGCCTGAATATGAATGGCAAAAATGGCCTGGCCTGCATCACGCCAATTTCAGCTTTGCAGAAGGGTAATAAGAAGATTGTGATTCGCCCATTGCCGGGGCTACCGGTGGTGCGGGATTTAGTGGTCGATATGGGGCAGTTTTATACTCAGTACGAGAAAATCAAACCTTACCTATTAAATGACGGCAAAAATCCGCCAGCACGTGAGCATTTACAGTCGCCGGAACAGCGCGAGAAGCTGGATGGTCTGTACGAGTGCATTATGTGTGCTTGCTGCTCAACCTCTTGCCCGTCATTCTGGTGGAATCCGGATAAGTTTGTCGGCCCTGCGGGGTTATTGGCTGCCTATCGCTTCCTGATAGATAGCCGTGATACTGAAACAACAGCACGTTTGGATGATCTGGACGACGCTTTTAGTGTTTTCCGCTGCCATAGCATCATGAATTGTGTCAGTGTTTGTCCTAAGGGCCTTAACCCGACCCAAGCGATTGGCCACATTAAATCTATGCTGCTACAGCGTAGCGCATGATAACCAAAGTGTTGCGCAGCGTAGCGAATGACTGTTGCAACATAGTGCGTGATGTGAGTTTATTAACCTGGGGAGTGTTTTCCCCAGGTAGCTTCAAGGTAGGGAATCTCTAAAAGCCGGCGCGCTGTCCGTTTTTAGAGGTTCCTTGAACGGGACCGTTAAGGTCCATAACAGAACGTGCATTGAGCATGTCGAGTGAACCGTTTTTACGGCAAACCGTTGATATTACGGTGTATATGTTAACCACGGCGAAAACTGAAGCTTCAAAGCTTAAGGGATCATGATGCAGAACGGCGCAATGAAGGCCTGGCTGGATTCCTCCTATCTGGCGGGCGCGAACCAGTCCTACATAGAGCAGCTCTATGAAGACTTTTTAACTGATCCTGGTTCCGTTGATGATAGTTGGCGTTCAATTTTTCAACAACTACCAACGACGGGTGTAAAACCTGATCAGTTCCACTCTCAAACGCGTGAGTATTTCCGTCGCCTGGCGAAGGACCCCTCGCGTTATAACTCATCCATCAGCGATCCTGAAAATGATGCCAAGCAAGTCAAGGTGTTGCAGTTAATCAACGCCTTCCGCTTCCGCGGCCATCAACATGCCAACCTTGACCCACTTGGTTTGTGGAAGCAGGAGTCTGTTCCAGACCTCGAGCCTTCCTACCACAACCTGACTGAGGCCGATTTCCAGAACACCTTCAATGTAGGCTCTTTTGCTATCGGCAAAGAGACCATGAAGCTGTCTGACCTGTATGCAGCCCTGAAGCAGACTTACTGCGGCCCTATCGGCGCTGAATATATGCACATCACCAACACCGACGAGAAACGCTGGCTGCAACAGCGTATTGAGTCGGTGGTCGGGAAGCCGACATTCAGCGAAGAAGAGAAGCGTCGCTTCCTGAGCGAACTGACCGCCGCTGAAGGTCTGGAACGTTATCTGGGGGCCAAATTCCCCGGTGCTAAGCGCTTCTCGCTGGAGGGGGGCGATTCGCTGGTCACCATGCTCAAAGAGATGATTCGCCATGCCGGTAAAAATGGCACACGCGAAGTGGTGCTGGGGATGGCTCACCGTGGCCGCCTGAACGTATTGATTAACGTGCTGGGTAAGAAACCGGAAGATCTGTTTGATGAGTTCGCCGGTAAGCATAAAGAGCATCTGGGGACGGGGGACGTCAAATACCATCAGGGCTTCTCGTCTGATGTGGAAACGGAAGGCGGTCTGGTTCACCTGGCGCTGGCCTTCAACCCATCTCACCTGGAGATTGTCAGCCCGGTGGTTATCGGTTCTGTGCGCGCACGCCGTGACCGCCTGGATGAAGCCCGCAGCAATATGGTATTGCCAATCACCATTCATGGTGATGCGGCGATTGCCGGTCAGGGTGTGGTGCAAGAGACCTTGAACATGTCACAAGCTCGCGGCTATGAAGTCGGCGGGACTGTGCGCATTGTTATCAACAACCAGATTGGGTTTACCACCTCGAACCCGCTGGATGCACGTTCTACTCAGTACTGTACCGACATCGCTAAAATGGTACAGGCACCGATTTTCCACGTGAATGCGGATGACCCTGAAGCTGTGGCGTTTGTGACGCGTCTGGCGTTGGATTTCCGTAACACCTTTAAACGTGACGTGATGATCGATCTGGTTTGCTACCGTCGCCATGGGCATAACGAAGCCGATGAGCCAAGTGCCACGCAGCCAGTGATGTATCAGAAGATCAAAAAACATCCGACACCGCGCAAAATCTATGCTGATAAGCTGACTGAGCAAAACATCGCGACCCTGGAAGATGCCACGGAAATGGTCAATTTGTACCGTGATGCATTGGATGGTGGCGAGTGTGTGGTGGAAGAGTGGCGTCCGATGAATCTGCAATCCTTCACCTGGTCGCCGTATCTGAACCATGAATGGGATGAAGAGTACCCAAGCAAAGTTGAAATGAAACGCCTGCAAGATTTGGCGCGCCGTATCAGCCATGCGCCGGAAGCTATTGAAATGCAATCCCGTGTTGCCAAGATTTATGGTGACCGCGCCTTGATGGCCAGTGGTGAGAAGCCATTCGACTGGGGTGGGGCTGAAACACTGGCCTACGCCACACTGGTTGATGAAGGCATTCCAATCCGCCTGTCGGGTGAAGATGCGGGGCGCGGAACTTTCTTCCATCGTCATGCTGTGATCCATAACCAGAAAAATGGCTCAGTTTATGTACCACTGTCGAATGTGCACAGTGGGCAGGGCGAGTTCCAGGTTTGGGACTCTGTGCTGTCGGAAGAAGCGGTCTTGGCATTCGAATATGGCTACGCCACCGCAGAACCTCGCACCCTGACTATCTGGGAAGCGCAGTTCGGTGACTTTGCCAACGGTGCACAGGTGGTTATCGACCAGTTCATCAGCTCCGGTGAGCAGAAATGGGGCCGGATGTGTGGTCTGGTGATGCTGTTGCCACATGGCTACGAAGGCCAAGGCCCGGAGCACTCCTCTGCGCGGTTGGAACGCTACCTGCAACTTTGTGCTGAACAAAATATGCAAGTGTGTATCCCATCAACGCCGGCACAGGTTTACCACATGATTCGCCGTCAGGCGCTGCGTGGGATGCGCCGTCCGCTGGTGGTGATGTCACCGAAGTCACTGTTGCGTCATCCATTAGCAATATCATCTCTGGATGAGTTGGCGAATGGGAGCTTCTTGCCTGCTATCGGTGAAGTTGACGAAATGGACCCGAAAGGCGTTAAGCGGGTCGTGATGTGCTCTGGCAAGGTCTATTATGATCTGTTGGAACAGCGCCGTAAGAATGGGCAAACCGATGTTGCTATCGTGCGTATCGAGCAGCTTTATCCGTTCCCACACCATGCCGTCCAGGCTGTATTGGAGCAATTTGCTCACGTGCATGATTTCGTCTGGTGTCAGGAAGAGCCGCTTAATCAGGGTGCATGGTATTGCAGCCAACACAACTTCCGCGAAGTGATTCCATTTGGTGCTTCCTTGCGCTATGCAGGCCGCCCGGCGTCCGCTTCACCGGCAGTGGGATACATTTCCGTACACCAGAAACAACAACAAGCTCTGGTTAATGACGCGCTGACCGTTGAATAGCGAATCGGTTAACACATAAAGGATAGAGAATGAGTAGCGTAGATATTAATGTTCCTGACCTCCCTGAGTCTGTCGCCGATGGCTCAGTCGCAACCTGGCACAAAAAACCGGGTGACAGCGTTAAGCGTGATGAAGTGCTGGTTGAGATTGAAACAGACAAAGTGATTCTGGAAGTTCCGGCTAGTCAGGACGGTATTTTGGACGCCATTTTGGAAGATGAAGGGGCAACCGTCACCTCACGTCAGGTTCTGGGCCGTATCCGTCCAAGTGATAGCTCAGGCAAGCCGACAGAAGAGAAGAGCCAAAGCACTGAGTCCACTCCGGCTCAGCGCCAGACTGCCAGCCTGGAAGAAGAGAGCAACGATAGCCTCAGCCCGGCTATTCGCCGCCTGATTGCTGAGCATGACCTCGATGCCACTGCCATTAAAGGTAGCGGTGTTGGCGGTCGAATCACACGTGAAGACGTTGATAGCCATTTGGCAAACCGTAAAGCTGCGCCAGTAGCGGTTGCCGCTAAAGTTGAAGCCGCCGCGCCAGCCGCGTTGGCGGGCCGCAGTGAAAAGCGGGTGCCAATGACTCGCCTGCGTAAACGTGTTGCTGAGCGACTGTTAGAGGCGAAAAACAGCACCGCGATGTTGACCACGTTCAACGAAATCAACATGAAGCCAATCATGGATCTGCGTAAGCAGTATGGTGAAGCTTTTGAGAAACGTCACGGTGTCCGCTTGGGCTTTATGTCCTTCTATATCAAAGCGGTTGTTGAAGCACTGAAACGCTATCCTGAAGTGAATGCCTCCCTTGATGGCGAAGACGTGGTTTACCACAACTACTTCGATATCAGCATTGCGGTTTCTACCCCGCGCGGCCTGGTGACCCCGGTCTTGCGTGATGTAGATACCATGGGCATGGCAGATATTGAGAAGAAAATCAAAGAGCTGGCTGTAAAAGGCCGTGATGGCAAACTGAAAGTTGAAGAGCTGACCGGCGGTAATTTCACCATTACTAACGGCGGTGTATTTGGCTCCCTGATGTCGACTCCGATCATTAACCCACCACAAAGCGCGATCCTTGGCATGCACGCCATCAAAGATCGTCCAATGGCGGTAGATGGTCAGGTAGTGATTCTGCCGATGATGTATCTGGCACTCTCCTACGATCACCGCTTAATCGATGGCCGCGAGTCTGTGGGTTATTTGGTGACGGTGAAAGAGATGCTGGAAGATCCAGCTCGCTTGCTGCTCGACGTATAAAAAAGATAAATGACAAGGTTAGCCTGATTGCAAGGTGTTGATTACCTGCCTCCGCGCAATCAGGCAGCCTAGTAGGCTTCGGCCCATCTCAGACCTTATATGGATAGAACATCATGAATTTACACGAATATCAGGCAAAACAACTGTTTGCTCGGTATGGCATGCCAGCTCCAACTGGCTACGCCTGTAGCACACCGCGTGAAGCAGAAGAAGCCGCATCTAAAATCGGTGCTGGCCCGTGGGTGGTTAAATGTCAGGTTCATGCGGGCGGTCGCGGTAAAGCGGGCGGCGTGAAACTGGTTAACAGCAAAGAAGATATTCGTGCTTTCGCTGAACAGTGGTTAGGTAAAAAACTGGTGACTTACCAGACAGATGCGCATGGTCAGCCGGTTCATCAGATTCTGGTTGAAGCAGCAACTGATATCGACAAAGAGTTGTATCTGGGCGCGGTTATTGATCGTAGCTCCCGTCGTGTGGTGTTTATGGCATCCACCGAAGGCGGTGTTGAAATTGAGAAAGTGGCCGAAGAGACGCCAGAACTGATCCATAAAATTGCACTGGATCCATTAACTGGCCCGCAGCCTTATCAGGGGCGTGAGTTGGCCTTTAAGCTGGGGCTGACGGGTAAGCAAGTGGCTCAGTTCACCAAGATCTTTATGGGTCTGGCAACACTGTTCCTGGAGCGTGATCTGGCGATGGTTGAGATCAACCCGCTGGTTATCACCAAACAGGGCGATTTGGTCTGCCTGGATGGCAAATTGGGTGCTGACGGTAATGCTCTGTTCCGCCAACCAGAACTGCGCGAAATGCGCGACCAGTCGCAGGAAGATGCCCGTGAAGCACAAGCTGCGCAGTGGGAACTGAACTATGTGGCGCTGGATGGCAACATCGGTTGTATGGTCAACGGTGCTGGTTTGGCAATGGGTACCATGGACATCGTGAAACTGCACGGTGGTGAACCGGCTAACTTCCTTGATGTGGGCGGTGGTGCAACCAAAGAGCGTGTGACTGAAGCTTTCAAAATCATTTTGTCTGACGACAAAGTGAAAGCGGTTTTCGTTAACATCTTCGGCGGCATTGTGCGTTGCGATCTGATCGCTGATGGCATTATTGGTGCCGTTGAAGAAGTGGGTGTTAGCGTGCCAGTGGTGGTTCGTCTGGAAGGGAATAATGCCGAACTGGGTGCCAAAAAGCTGGCAGACAGCGGTTTGAATATCATTGCTGCGACCAGCCTGACAGATGCGGCTCAGCAAGTTGTAGCGGCAGTGGGGGCTAAATAATGTCAATTTTAATTAATAAAAACACCAAAGTTATTTGCCAGGGTTTTACCGGTAGCCAGGGGACTTTCCACTCTGAACAAGCTATCGCCTACGGCACAAAAATGGTTGGCGGTGTCACGCCTGGTAAAGGCGGCACTCAACATCTGGGTCTGCCGGTTTTCAATACTGTGCGTGAAGCAGTAGAGACTACCGGTGCGACCGCATCTGTTATCTATGTGCCAGCACCGTTTTGCAAAGATTCGATTCTGGAAGCTATCGACGCTGGTATCAAACTGATTATCTGTATTACTGAAGGCATCCCAACGCTGGATATGCTGGTGGTAAAAGTCAAATTAGAACAGTCTGATGCGCGCATGATCGGCCCGAACTGCCCAGGTGTTATCACCCCGGGCGAGTGTAAAATTGGTATCATGCCGGGCCATATTCACTTGCCAGGTAAAGTCGGTATCGTTTCCCGCTCAGGTACATTGACCTATGAAGCGGTAAAACAGACCACTGACATCGGTTTTGGTCAATCGACATGTGTTGGTATTGGTGGTGATCCGATCCCTGGTTCCAACTTTATTGATATTCTGAAGTTGTTCCAGGAAGACCCACAAACTGAAGTCATCGTGATGATAGGTGAAATCGGCGGTAATGCAGAAGAAGAAGCGGCAGCTTATATCAAAGAGCACGTGACTAAACCTGTTGTCGGTTACATTGCCGGTGTCACTGCGCCAAAAGGTAAACGTATGGGGCACGCAGGTGCCATCATTGCTGGCGGTAAAGGTACGGCAGATGACAAATTCGCGGCACTGGAAGCTGCTGGCGTGAAAACAGTACGTAGCTTGGCTGAAATTGGTGATGCGGTTAAAGCTATCTTGCCGCAGTAATCAATAAAACGGCAGTCGATGGAGGCCACCTTTCGGTGGCCTTTTCAATGGCCGATTAGAATTTATTCAACGCGGTGATTAATGCAATATCCGTTTGCAGCTGTTGCTTAGTCTGCTCATCGCTGGCGTTAGCGAGTTGCTGTCGCAAGGTGGTGAGTGCGGCATCGTAGCTGGCCTTGTCCTTAAATAACTTATCTTTGACATTGATTGACGCAATATTGGTGTAGCGGCCATCAGCTGTTGTCGGCACTGAAATTGTACCTTTATTAATCAGGTCTTTAACTATTTTCCGTTCTTTTTCATAACCTTCCAACCCAACTAATTGCCAGCGCTGCTGAGGTTTACCCTCATATTTCCCTGCTTTAACATCGGTCAGATAGCGAATGGTCAGATTACGGATGGTGCCTGCCTCTTCACCATACTCGGCTTTACTGTCAGACAGTATCAAGAATTCCTGCCCCTCAAGCACGCCACCTTTTTGCGTGAGATGGCCCATTCGATAGCTATTCATGCCCAGATGAATTGGCGTGATATCAATCACGGGTGTGCCGTCATTGAGGCGTAAATCGGTAATTCTCGCCCCCATCGGTTTGCTTAAATCAATGGTGTAGGTTACGCCATCAAAGAAGTCATTGGTTGAATATTTTGAGGCGCGGCGTTGTGGATTAAAGCTGTAAGTGACATCACCGGGCTTTACCTGATTAAAGTAGTCAGCCGACCACTCCATATACTGCTTTAATTCTTTGCCCGTCAGGGCGTAAACCGTGATTTCACCGCCGGCATATTGATAGTTAAATGCAATGTCTTTCGCAGTGATATCACCCACGTTTAGCTTTGGTCGGTCATTATCAATTTGTAGGGCGATGATTTGGGCCTGAGGGGCGTAATAATGCGCGGCCTCTTGATACAGCGCGCTGATACCGGTGTCTTGCACATGGACTTGAGGAATACCTTTAATCTCATCGGCAGGCACCAGATTGCTGCCACTCAACTTAGCAATCACCCGGTTCGCATTGGCACGCAAAATATCATGGTAAGGCAGGTAAATGGCTTCCAGACTTTTATCTGACTCGACCCCTTTGATCGGATAGGCGTAGCTCTCTTTATTGATTAACTGATATTTACCATCACGCTGCTCAAATTTCAGGTCAATACGGGAAAGGGCGCGACCATACTTATCCGGTTCAGTGATAATGACGCCGTTAACCACGGCTTTATCAATCTTCACATGCATATGACCCGCGACGATGGCGGCCAACTCTGGATTAGCCCTGGCAATATCTCCAACGCCAGTTCCAGGCCGCTGGTTCTCATTATCGATCCCCATATGAGCGACCAGAACAATGGCGTCAACTTGCGGTTGGATTTGCTGAATGACTTTTTTCACTTCCTGTACCGGATCAGTGAAATGGATACCATTAATACGGTCTGTGCCCTGAGCAAATTCAGCGGTCATTGGGGTATCCATGCCGATAATGCCGATTTTAACGCCCTGACGCTCGATGATCTTATAAGAGGGTAGGTAAGGTTTACCTGAGTCCCAGAAAATATTGCCAGCCAGTGCAGTACCATTAAATTGCTTTAATGAGGTGCCCAGTACTTTCAGACCGAAATCGAATTCATGGTTACCCATCACCCAGGCATCATATTTCAAGGCATTAAAGCCGAGGATCATCGGGCTGATGGGTTCATTTTTAAAGGTTTCAACAAAGTTGCCTTGGATGGTATCACCGGCGTCCACCAGAATGATATTTGGCTGTTCGGCGCGTATTTTCTGCACTTTGGTGGCAATTTGACTGAGGCTGCCAGCCAAATTTTCACTGTCACTGGCATAGTCCCACGGCACAAAAGTGCCATGGAGATCAGAGGTGCCAAGGATAGTAATATCAACTTGTTGCGCGGCAATAGAGGCGGTACTGACACAGAGTAATGTGGTGATGGCTATTTTTTTCATTGAGAGGATTCAATATTTTATCAAGTAATAGCATTTTATCATGCAACAAAATGGCAACACTTGCGAACGCTTCTCTCAGGATGGGCTAATATATTTATATAAAACTCGGAATTGTGATTTAACTCACTCTGAATCTAATAAATTTAAAAGTTAATCTAGATCGCATAATAACGAAGTAATAATGCATTAACTAAACTATAAAATTACATCTCATTAACAGTTCGAGCTTATATAAAAACAATCGAACTTTTTATTAACATGAAAAATAATTAATTGTTCTAAATCAACTTTTGAATATGGCAATAATGTTCAGATACGCTTAAATTGTTCTAGATCAAACTACGGCATAATGGGTAAATGGCCTATTTGTTGACCTGTATCCAGAACTCAACGCTGGGTCACGTAAAATCCTATTTATTGTGTGGGATTAGAAGCGTACTATTACCGCGGTGTAATACTGGGTAGTTGATATTGTTATTTTTGTTGTGTTTTTTTGGGCATTCACTGCGGGCTATTATGGGACTTCTGATTTATCGGGAAGTCTAGTTGCCGCAAGTCGGAGTCTTCCTGCGAGGAGCAAGGAGTCAAGATGTTTGATATTGTCGAACTGTCACGGTTACAGTTTGCCTTAACGGCAATGTACCATTTCCTATTTGTCCCACTCACGCTGGGTATGGCGTTTTTGTTGGCAATTATGGAATCGGTCTATGTGCTGTCCGGTAAACAAATCTATAAAGATATGACCAAATTCTGGGGCAAGTTATTTGCTATTAACTTTGCTCTGGGGGTTGCTACTGGTTTGACTATGGAGTTCCAGTTCGGGACTAACTGGTCATATTTCTCACATTACGTCGGCGATATCTTCGGTGCCCCTCTGGCAATCGAAGGTTTAATGGCGTTCTTCCTGGAATCTACTTTCGTCGGTCTATTCTTCTTCGGTTGGGATCGTCTGAGTAAGCATCAGCATTTGGCCGTAACCTGGCTGGTTGCATTAGGCTCTAACTTCTCTGCGCTGTGGATCTTGGTTGCCAATGGTTGGATGCAAAACCCGATTGCCTCTGATTTCAACTTTGAAACCATGCGGATGGAGATGCTGAGCTTCTCAGAACTGGTTCTGAACCCTGTCGCGCAGGTGAAATTCGTTCACACAGTGGCGGCCGGTTATGTTACCGGTGCGATGTTTGTTCTGGGTATCAGCTCCTACTATTTGCTGAAAGGCCGTGATATTCCGTTCGCCAAGCGCTCCTTTGCGATTGCTGCGAGCTTTGGTTTGGCCGCTACGCTGTCTGTTATTGTTCTGGGTGATGAATCCGGTTATGAGATGGGCGACGTGCAGAAAACCAAACTGGCTGCTATTGAAGCTGAATGGGAAACCCAACCGCCTCCAGCTGCCTTTACGCTGTTTGCGATCCCTAATCAGGAAACAATGGAGAACCGCTTTGCTGTTCAGATTCCATTCGCGCTGGGCATCATCGCCACCCGTTCACTGGACACTCCGGTTATCGGCTTACGTGATTTGATGTCTCAACATGAAGTGCGCATCCGTAATGGTATTCAGGCTTATAGTTTGTTAGAAAAATTACGCGCCGGTAATACTGATCCAGCCGTACGTGAAGCTTTCAGTCAAACTAAGCAAGATCTGGGCTACGGTCTGTTACTGAAGCGCTATACGCAAAACGTGACTGATGCGACTGAAGAACAAATTCAGTTAGCCGCTAAAGACTCAATCCCGCGCGTTCTGCCGCTGTACTTTGCCTTCCGCATCATGGTGGCCTGTGGCTTCTTGATGTTGCTGATCATTGGTTTGTCGTTCTATAACGTCGTTCGTGGTCAGATTGGTCAGAAAAAATGGCTATTGCGTGCTGCGTTGTACGGTATCCCGTTGCCGTGGATTGCAGTAGAAGCCGGTTGGTTTGTGGCGGAATATGGCCGTCAACCATGGGCCATTGGTGAAGTGCTACCGACAGCAATTGCAAACTCATCCGTCACTGCTGGGGATATCCTATTCTCCATGGGGCTGATTTGCGGTCTGTACACGCTGTTCCTGGTTGCAGAAATGTACCTGATGTTCAAATTCGCGCGTCTTGGGCCTAGCAGCCTGAAAACTGGCCGCTATCATTTTGAACAGCCGACTGCACCAGTGCAGGAAGCACGGTAAACAGGAGTCCACTTATGTTTGATTATGAAGTATTACGATTTATCTGGTGGCTGCTGATCGGTGTGCTGCTGATTGGTTTCGCAGTCACCGATGGTTTCGATATGGGTGTCGGTATTCTGCTGCGGATCATCGGTAAGAATGATACAGAACGTCGGATTATGATTAACTCGATTGCCCCCCACTGGGATGGTAATCAGGTTTGGTTGATAACCGCAGGTGGGGCGCTGTTTGCCGCCTGGCCAATGGTGTATGCCGCCGCATTCTCCGGCTTCTATATTGCGATGATTCTGGTGTTGGCTGCGTTATTCTTCCGCCCGGTCGGTTTTGACTACCGCTCCAAGGTGGAAGATAACCGCTGGCGCAACATGTGGGACTGGGGCATCTTTGCGGGTAGCTTCGTGCCTGCGGTGGTGTTCGGTGTGGCGTTCGGTAACTTGCTGCAAGGCGTGCCTTTCCATATGGATAGCTACATGCGCCTGTTCTACACCGGTAACTTCTTCCAGTTGCTGAACCCGTTTGGCCTACTGGCGGGGGTGGTCAGCTTAACCATGCTGGTCACGCAAGGGGCAACCTATCTGCAAATGCGTACCCGCGGCGAGCTGCATCTGCGTTCCCGCGCTGCCGCGCAGATCTCTGCCTTGGTGATGGCGGTTGCCTTCCTGCTGGCCGGTATCTGGTTAGTTAATGGCATTGATGGTTTTGTTATTACCTCAGCGTTAGATACAGCAGCTCAATCTAACCCGATGCGCAAAGAAGTGGCACATCAGGCCGGTGCGTGGTTGATTAACTTCAACAAGTACCCAAGCCTGTGGGCGCTGCCTGCTCTTGGGGTGATTCTGCCACTGTTTACTATCTTGCTGTCGCGCTTTGAAAAAGGGGCTTGGGCCTTCCTGTTCTCATCACTGACCATTGCCTGTGTGATTTTGACTGCCGGGGTCACCATGTTCCCATTTGTTATGCCGTCAAGCACAGTGCCAAATATCAGTCTGACAATGTGGGATGCGACATCCAGCCTGTTGACACTACAAGTGATGACCATTGTTGCAATCATCTTTGTGCCTATCATCTTGCTGTACACCAGTTGGTGCTACTACAAAATGTTCGGGCGCATTGATAAAGACTTTATCGAAAACAACAAGCATTCACTGTACTAAGGAGCATAAAGCATGTGGTATTTTGCCTGGATTCTAGGGACACTTCTGGCCTGCTCCTTTGGTATCATTACTGCTCTGGCGCTGGAGCAGAGTGAAGCCAATGCAGCCGAGAAAGCCGCTAAAAATGGCGAAGACGATGTTGTCCGATAAGTTATATGAGTTAATGGATAAGGGCCCGCTTAGGGCCCTTTCACTGCTGCTCGCGTTTGCTGTGGCTTTCTGTGTGTTTTGGGACCCTTCGCGTTTCGCGGCGGCAACCAGCTCACTTGAAGTGTGGCAAGAGGTGTTTATCGTGTGGGCAGTGTGTACTGGTGTGATTCATGGTGTAGGTTTTCGCCCTAAACGGGTGTGGCTGCGCGCTTTTTTCTCACCACTTCCAGCAATTGTGATCTTGGGCGCGGGATTATTCTACTTTTTCGCTTAATCTGAAGCTATATCGCCTAATCTGCACAAAATCTCTCCTTATGGGCCGCCTGGCCCATAATTATTTTCGTTCTATTCTCGCAAGTGATTCCAAAGCGTAACGCTCTTCAGTATAGTGTGTCCGTTAATTGCATTACTGGGAAGTAGAGTGAGTAATACGTTGTTTCGATGGCCAGTACGTGTCTATTTTGAAGACACCGATGCTGGTGGCGTGGTTTACCATGCACGCTACGTTGCCTTTTACGAAAGGGCGCGCACAGAAATGTTGCGCCAACGCAATTTCCACCAGCAGCAATTGCTCAGTGAGCATGTCGCTTTCGCTGTCCGCCGCATGACGGTAGAATATCTGGCACCTGCACGTCTTGATGATATGCTGGAAGTTCAGAGTGAAATTACCGCAATGCGTGGGGCTTCTCTCACGTTTGCTCAACGAATTCTCGACTCACATGGCAATCTTCTGAGTAGTGCAGAAGTATTGATCGCATGTATCGATCCACACCAAATGAAGCCAAGAGCGCTTCCTAAGTCTATTGTCGCGGAGTTTAAGTAGTGGCTGACATGAACATTCTGGATTTATTCCTGCAGGCAAGCCTATTTGTTAAGCTTATCATGCTGGTTTTGATGGGCTTTTCTATTGCTTCATGGGCGATCATCATTCAGCGAACGCGTATTCTGAATGCTGCCACCCGCGATGCGGAAGCCTTCGAAGATAAATTTTGGTCCGGCATTGAGTTATCTCGCCTGTATCAGGAAAGCCAGGCCCGCCGCGATACGCTTGGCGGCTCCGAGCAGATCTTCCATTCTGGTTTTAAAGAGTTTGCCCGTTTGCACCGTGCAAACAGCCACGCACCTGAGGCCGTGATTGACGGCGCTTCCCGTGCGATGCGCATCTCAATGAACCGTGAATTGGAAGCGCTGGAAACTCATATTCCATTCCTTGGTACTGTCGGTTCCATCAGTCCGTATATTGGCCTGTTTGGTACAGTATGGGGGATTATGCACGCCTTTATTTCTCTGGGTGCGGTAAAGCAGGCAACATTGCAGATGGTCGCACCGGGTATTGCTGAAGCACTGATTGCTACGGCAATCGGTCTGTTTGCAGCCATCCCTGCGGTTATGGCTTATAACCGTCTGAATCAGCGCGTGAATAAACTTGAACAAAACTATGACAACTTCATGGAAGAGTTCATTGCTATTCTGCATCGTCAGGCTTTTGCCAGCGCTGATAGCAAATAAGTAGGGGGTTGTATGGCGCGAGTACGTGGTCGTAAACGTCGCGAGCTTAAGTCTGAAATTAACATTGTTCCCTTGCTTGACGTCTTGCTGGTGCTATTGCTGATTTTTATGGCGACAGCGCCGATTATCACGCAAAGCGTTGAAGTGGACCTGCCTGATGCGACGGATTCAAAAACCGTCTCAAGTGATGATAATCCACCGGTGATTGTCGAAGTGTCAGGTGTGGGGCAATATTCGCTGGTGATTGATCATCAGCGGATGGAGCAACTGCCCTCAGAACAAGTGGTGGCGGAAGCTCAGGCGAGATTGAAATCGAATCCGAAAACCGTATTCCTGATTGGCGGCGCAAAAGAGGTCCCTTATGATGAAATCATCAAGGCCCTGAATATGCTGCATCAGGCTGGCGTGACATCGGTGGGCTTAATGACTCAACCGATATAAATTTGCGTTGATATTGGCTAGATTGCTAGTGAATCCAGTCAGTAGATACCCTGTTTTTAGCAGTTCCGTTTTTTAGAAATAGAGCGCGGACATCGAGTGTGGAAATCGAGCGTGGGTAAGGCAACCGAGCAAAATGATAAGCTGAATCGCGCCATTATAGTTTCGGTGGTTCTGCATATCGTATTGATTGCCCTGTTGATTTGGGGCTCTCTGACGCAGACGACTGAAATGGGCGGCGGTGGTGCTGGTGGCGAAGTTATCGACGCCGTCATGGTCGATCCGGGCGCGGTGACAGAACAGTATAACCGTCAGCAACAGCAGCAGACGGATGCTAAACGCGCAGAACAGCAACGCCAGAAGAAAGCCGAACAACAAGCGGAAGAGTTACAGCAAAAACAGGCCACAGAACAACAGCGCCTGAAAGAGTTGGAAAAAGAGCGTCTGCAAGCGCAAGAAGATGCCAAGCAGGCGGCTGAAGAACAGAAAAAACAAGCCGCTGAGCAGCAAAAACAGGCCGCTGAGCAACAGAAAGTTGCCGCCGCCGCTGCTGCAAAAGCGAAAGAAGAGCAGAAACAGGCTGAGGCCGCAGCGGCTCAGGCCAAAGCGGAAGCAGACAAAATCGTGAAAGCGCAGGCTGACGCGCAGAAAAAAGCGGAAGCTGAAGCCAAAAAAGAGGCTGCTGTAGCGGCTGCTGCGAAGAAACAAGCCGATGCTGATGCGAAGAAGGCCGCAGAAGCTGCTGAAAAAGCCGCAACCGATGCTGCTGAAAAGAAAGCGGCCGCAGATGCTGAGAAAAAAGCTGCCGCTGACGCTAAGAAAGCCGCCGCTGCTGACGCTAAGAAAGCCGCCGCTGCTGACGCTAAGAAAGCCGCCGCTGCTGACGCTAAGAAAAAAGCTGCCGCAGAAGCTGCGGCTGCCACAACAGACGTAGATGATCTGTTTGGTGGCCTGGCAAACTCCAAGAATGCACCGAAAAGTGGTTCAGGCGCAGGTGCTGCCGCCGCAGGTAAAGGTGGTGGCAAGAAGAGTGGGGCATCAGCGGGTGATATCAGTGGCTATCTGGGCCAGGTAACCGCTGCAATCCAAAGTAAATTTTATGATGCAGATCTTTACAAAGGCCGTACCTGTAATCTGCGAATTAAATTAGCACCAGATGGTCTATTAATTGATGTTAAAGCGGAAGGTGGCGACCCGGCACTGTGTCAGGCTGCTATTGCCGCGGCAAAACTGGCTAAAATACCTAAACCGCCAAGCCAGGATGTTTATGAAGTGTTTAAGAATGTTCCACTTGATTTTAAACCGCAATAAAGTTTGATTGGCAGTGGATAATAGTGTTAATCGACCAGTGGATTATGTAGTTTTGTTTGCGTTGGTTTGTTAAAATTCTGCTAATTATCGCGGGCATCCCGCTCGGATAAGGGAGACAAGATGAAGCAGGCATTTCGAGTAGCGCTAGGCTTTTTAGTTTTATGGGCGTCTGTATTACACGCAGAAGTTCGAATTGAGATTACCCAAGGGGTAGACTCTGCGCGCCCAATTGGAGTCGTTCCATTCAAATGGATGGGGCCGGGCACACCACCTGAAGAGATTGGCGCTATTGTTGGCGCGGATTTACGTAACAGTGGTAAGTTTAACCCTATTGACGCAGCTCGCATGCCACAACAGCCCTCCACTGCGGCTGAAGTCACGCCTGCGGCCTGGACGGCATTGGGTATTGATGCCGTTGTTGTTGGTCAGGTTCAACCGAGTGCCGATGGCAGTTATGTCGTTTCTTACCAGTTAGTCGATACTTCTGGTGCTGCAGGTAGCGTTTTGGCGCAAAACCAGTATAAAGTAACCAAGCAATGGTTACGTTATGCCGCGCATACTGCCAGTGATGAAGTATTTGAAAAACTGACCGGGATTAAAGGTGCTTTCCGTACCCGTATTGCTTATGTCGTGCAGACGAACGGCGGTAAATTCCCACATGAATTGCGGGTTTCTGATTACGATGGCTACAACCAGTTTGTGGTTCACCGCTCTCCTGAACCTTTGATGTCACCAGCCTGGTCTCCAGATGGTAGCAAAATTGCTTATGTCACTTTCGAGAGTGGTAAATCAGCACTGGTTATCCAGACGCTGGCAAATGGTGCAATCAGACAAGTGGCTTCATTCCCACGTCATAATGGCGCACCAGCCTTCTCACCGGACGGGACTAAACTGGCCTTCGCGTTATCTAAAAGCGGTAGCCTGAACTTGTATGTTATGGACTTAGCTTCTGGCCAAATCAGCCAGGTTACTGATGGCCGTAGCAATAACACAGAACCAAGCTGGTTCCCGGATAGCCAAAATCTGGCCTATACCTCGGATCAGGGCGGTCGTCCACAAGTGTATAAAGTGAATATTAATGGCGGTGCGCCACAGCGAATCACGTGGGAAGGTTCTCAGAACCAGAACGCAGATGTGAGTCCTGATGGTAAGTTCCTGGTATTGGTTAGTTCCAATGGTGGGGCGCAACACATCGCCAAACAGGATCTAGTAACGGGAGCCGTTCAAGTATTAACGGACACGTTCCTGGATGAAACGCCTAGTATCGCGCCTAACGGCACCATGGTTATCTATAGCTCGACACAAGGGCTGGGAGCCGTGTTACAGCTGGTCTCGACTGATGGGCGTTTCAAAGCGCGTCTTCCGGCAACTGATGGACAGGTCAAATTTCCTGCCTGGTCGCCGTATCTGTGATGCATGTGTAAATACGTATGTATGGCAAACTATAAAAGGATCAAAGAGATGCAACTGAACAAAGTGCTAAAAGGGCTAATGTTGGCTTTGCCAGTTCTGGCTGTAGCTGCGTGTAGTTCTAACAAAAGCGCAAATAATGACCAATCTGGCATGGGCGCTGGCACTGGTACAGAAAACGGCAGCAACCTGTCTTCCGAAGAGCAAGCACGTCTTCAGATGCAAGAACTGCAAAAGAACAATATCGTTTACTTCGGTTTCGATAAATACGATATCGGTTCTGACTTCGCTCAAATGCTGGATGCACATGCTGCATTCCTGCGTAGCAACCCATCTTACAAAGTTGTTGTTGAAGGCCACGCGGATGAACGCGGTACGCCAGAATACAACATCGCGTTGGGCGAGCGTCGTGCTAATGCAGTGAAGATGTATCTGCAAGGTAAAGGCGTTTCTGCTGACCAGATCTCTATCGTTTCTTACGGTAAAGAGAAACCAGCAGTACTGGGCCATGACGAAGCAGCGTTCGCTAAAAACCGTCGTGCAGTTCTGGTTTACTAAGAGAATCGCATGAACAGTAACTTCAGACGTCACTTGGTGGGTCTGTCGTTACTGGTTGGCGTAGCGGTCCCATGGGCCGCTACTGCCCAAGCGCCAATCAGTAATGTCGGCTCCGGCTCGGTAGAAGATCGGGTCACTCAACTTGAGCGTATTTCCAACGCTCACAGCCAGCTATTAACTCAACTTCAGCAACAACTGTCTGATTCGCAACGCGATGTTGATAGTTTACGCGGTCAGATCCAAGAAAATCAGTACCAGCTCAATCAAATTGTTGAGCGGCAAAAACAGATCTACCAGCAGATGGATAGTCTGAGTGGTGGTCAGGGGGCTTCAACAGCCGCGCCTGCGGCTGATGCTGCTGCGTCAGCTAATGCAGCGACTGGAAGTTCCGATACTGCTGCGGCAGGGACAATAGCTACTACAGCGGCTCCTGCGGCAAGTACTGGTGATGAAAACAGCGATTATAATGCGGCTGTTTCCTTGGCTCTTGAGAAAAAGCAATACGATCAAGCGATCACTGCTTTCCAAGGTTTTGTGAAACAGTATCCAAAGTCGACTTACCAGCCTAATGCCAACTACTGGCTAGGGCAGTTGTATTACAACAAAGGTAAGAAAGACGATGCTGCATATTATTATGCTGTTGTAGTGAAAAATTATCCCAAGTCTCCAAAAAGTTCAGAAGCGATGTTTAAAGTTGGGGTGATCATGCAGGATAAAGGCCAAAGCGATAAAGCGAAGGCGGTTTATCAACAAGTGATCAAGCAATATCCTAATACTGATGCTGCTAAACAGGCACAGAAACGTTTATCTGCTCTTTAGCCTTTTTAGAGTCCAGGAATTGGTCATATTGACTAATTTCTGGGCTTTGGCGAGCGAAGAACAAGCAGTTAGACGCCTCAACAGAAATTTAAGTTGCACTGTGAAGAGAAATTAGTAATATATGCCGCCGTTGCCAAGACAACTTGTAAAACGTTAAGGCAGCAGGAAATTATCGTCAGTAGTACCGGTAATGGGTCGTTAGCTCAGTTGGTAGAGCAGTTGACTTTTAATCAATTGGTCGCAGGTTCGAATCCCGCACGACCCACCATTATGTAGCAGCATAGTTATCCCGCACCACGAATATCGAATTGTCATTAAGCAGTAAATACATAATGGGTCGTTAGCTCAGTTGGTAGAGCAGTTGACTTTTAATCAATTGGTCGCAGGTTCGAATCCCGCACGACCCACCATTATGTAGCAGCATAGTTATCCCGCACCACGAATATCGAATTGTCATTAAGCAGTAAATACATAATGGGTCGTTAGCTCAGTTGGTAGAGCAGTTGACTTTTAATCAATTGGTCGCAGGTTCGAATCCCGCACGACCCACCATTATGTAGCAGCACAGTTATCCCGCACCACGAATACCGAATTGTCATTAAGCAGTAAGTACATAATGGGCCGTTAGCTCAGTTGGTAGAGCAGTTGACTTTTAATCAATTGGTCGCAGGTTCGAGCCGAGCGAAGCGAGACAGCAACGCGCTAGCGTTGACCCGAAGGGCGAGTCCGCAGGACGAGTAATCCCGCACGATGAGCATCGAATTGTTAGTCAGTAACAAAACATAATGGGCCGTTAGCTCAGTTGGTAGAGCAGTTGACTTTTAATCAATTGGTCGCAGGTTCGAATCCCGCACGGCCCACCATTATGTTTATGTCGCCTGAACCATACTCCTCCCAAGCTCCCAATTTATATTTTTACTTCCAGCCCCCAAATATCATCTCTATAATCTTCCTACCGCTCTTCTATCACTCTATTTTTCACCTCACTTTTAACTCCATTAAACATTTTTGCCATTATCGGACAATATCGAGCGACTTTTCGCTAAATATTGGTTATTTTGTTTAGGATAAAAAACAAACCAATTCTACTGGCAGTCAGCAATGGTTGGTGGCGTCGGAATGATTGGCAACAGAGATGTGAGCGATGAGCGAAATTTTTGATGTGAATGCGGCTATTTACCCTTTCCCACCACGTCCAGTCCCTCTGGATGCGGATGAAAAAGCCTTTTACCGTGAGAAAATCAAAACACTGCTGAAGCAACGCGATGCTGTGTTAGTCGCTCACTATTATACCGACCCCGAAATTCAGGCATTGGCAGAAGAGACCGGTGGCTGCGTCGCTGACTCCCTCGAAATGGCGCGCTTTGGCAATACTCATCCGGCTTCGACCCTATTGGTCGCCGGCGTGCGCTTTATGGGGGAGACGGCCAAAATTCTCAATCCAGAGAAGCAAGTATTGATGCCCACCCTGAATGCCGAGTGCTCGCTGGATTTAGGTTGCCCGATTGATGAATTTGCCGCCTTCTGTGATAGCCACCCAGATCGCACCGTGGTGGTCTATGCCAATACCTCGGCGGCAGTAAAGGCCAGAGCTGACTGGGTGGTCACCTCGAGTATTGCTGTTGAGTTGATCGAGCATCTCGATAGCTTGGGCGAGAAAATCCTCTGGGCGCCCGACCGCCATTTGGGCAACTACGTGCAGAAGAGGAGTGGGGCAGATATCTTATGCTGGCAGGGGGCCTGTATCGTCCATGACGAGTTTAAAACCCAGGCACTGGCCCGTATGAAAGCCCTGCACCCTGACGCGGCGGTGCTGGTCCATCCGGAGTCTCCTCAGGCGATCGTCGATATGGCGGATGCTGTTGGTTCAACCAGCCAACTGATTCAGGCGGCAAAAACCTTGCCGCAGCAGAAATTGATCGTCGCAACCGATCGCGGCATTTTTTACAAGATGCAGCAGGCCTGCCCGGATAAAGAGTTATTTGAAGCGCCAACCGCAGGCGAAGGCGCGACATGCAGAACATGCGCCCATTGTCCGTGGATGGCGATGAACGGCCTCAGAGCCATTGCTGAAGGGCTGGAGCAGGGCGGGGTGATGCATGAGATAGATGTTGATGAAGCGTTGCGTCAGCAGGCGCTGATACCGCTAAATCGTATGTTGGATTTTGCCAACCAATTGAAGTTGCAAATCAAAGGCAATGCTTAAGTTGTGAATTCGATTAAATGGCCTTAACACTTATTATTTATACCAAAAATTATTTATACCCAAAAAATTTGGCGTTGCAGGTAGGCGGCAACAAGAGAATCCCGATGAGTTTACATCAGTAAGTGATTCGGGTGAGGGCGCGTGGTCAACACCCCTGCAACTTCAAATACGATGGGTGACAGCTAAAAGGACGCCAAATGGATCTCTTCAGTACAAGCAATATATTGGTGCATATTCCGCTGGGTGCGGGCGGTTATGACCTTTCATGGATTGAGGCGATTGGTACGCTGTTTGGGTTGCTGTGCATCTGGTTTGCCAGCAAAGAGAAGATCATCAACTATCTGTTTGGTTTGATTAACGTGACACTGTTCGCGGTGATTTTCTTCCAGATCCAGCTCTATGCCAGCTTGTTATTGCAGCTGTTCTTCTTCGTCGCCAATATTTACGGCTGGTATGCCTGGAGCAAACAGACCCCCGATAATCAGGCTGAGTTGAAGATCCGCTGGCTATCTTTGCCCAAGGCATTGGGTTGGGCGGCGGTCTGCATCGCCGGTATCACCTTGATGACACTGCATATTGATAGCGTATTTGCCTGGTTGACTCGGGTGGCTGTGACGGTGATGCAGAGCTTTGGTGCCAATGTGCAAATGCCTGAGTTGCAACCTGATGCTTTTCCTTTCTGGGACTCCACCATGATGGTCTTGTCCATTGTGGCAATGATCCTGATGACCCGCAAATATGTTGAAAACTGGTTGATTTGGGTGGTGATTGACGTGATCAGTGTCGCAATATTCGCCTATCAAGGGGTGTACGCCATGGCGCTGGAGTACGTAATACTGACGCTGATTGCCCTGAACGGTTCGTGGTTGTGGATGAAGAGTGCGGCGCGAAATCATTCACGCCCGCTGTCGGTCCAAGGTGAGTAATATTTCAGTTCAATAGCTTTTTGCTGGGTAGCATAAATCAGACCGTAGGTATCCCTTTGTGGAGCCTACGGCCTGACTGTTTGCCTCAGTGATGATGGTGGTGATGCCCCCCTGCCGGAGTCGCCTGATTAATTGAGCAGTCGGGGGGTTCGCAGCCCTGATACTCCATTTGAATGGTGGCATGACCAATATTGTAGTGATGCAATAAATGGTGCTGAATACGTTGCAGCAATTCATCATTATCCCTTGGGGGGATCACCTGCACATGCAGCGTCATAAGCCGCTGGTCACCGACTTGCCATAGATGAACGTGATGGACATCCCTCACTTCATATATGTCAGTACATAGGCCTTGGCGCAGTTTCGCGATATCAATCTCCTGCGGCGCGCCTTCCAACAATTCATGGAAACTCTCTTTCAGTAGCCGCCAGGCGCTACGTAGCACTAACGCAGAGACCAATACTGACAAAATAGGGTCGATTGGCGTCCAGCCGGTGGTTAGGATCACGATGGCGGCGATGATCGCCCCGACTGAGCCTAATAAATCCCCCAAGACATGTAGGGCCGCAGCGCGCACATTGATATTTTTCTCTTCCTCACCCCGATGAAGTATCCAGAAGCAGAAGATATTCGCCAGTAGCCCTGCAATGGCGATGATTAACATCGGCACGCCCATGACTTCATGGGGGGAGACGAAGCGTTGGACGGCCTCCCAGACAATCAGCACGACTATCAAGAGTAATGCGGCGGCGTTCACAAAAGCGGCCAGCGTCGTCAGTCGCAAATAGCCAAAGGTATGGCGGGAGTCGGGTTTTCGCTGCGAAAAGTGTACGGCCATCAACGCGATGAATAATGCAGCAGAGTCGGTCAGCATGTGCCCCGCATCCGCCAGCAGCGCCAGAGAGCCGGATAACCAGCCACCAATAGCTTCGACTATCATAAACAGGGTAGTGACAGCGAAGGCGATCAGCAGACGTTTGCTATTGCTGTTTGGTGGGAAAAGTGAGGATGCCGCCATGTTTATCCTTGACCATGAGATAGGTGCTGGTAACAGTTTGTTTATGTTAACGCTGGTAGAGTTGGATTCAAACCGTGAATTAACCGCGCTGATAAAATTGTTGTTGAGTATAGGTCTTAGGGGCGAGTTTGCCTTACTGGCTTTAACTCAGGTTAATCCGTGTTCAACATTTAAAGCGACAAAGTAGATTTACAGCGTTCAATTCACCCGCTAAATTGGTTCAACTATATTGGTACAGATAGACGTTGTGCGATGATCGTCACAAGACTTAATGGAAAAGCTATGAATTACCTGAATGATGACCTACGGATTAATGAAATTAAGGAACTCCTGCCCCCTGTTGCCCTGTTAGAGAAGTTTCCTGCCAGCAAAAATGCCGCAGAAACCGTATCCAAGACCCGCACAGCGATTCACAATATTTTGCGCGCAAATGATGACCGTCTGTTGGTGGTTATCGGCCCATGCTCAATTCATGATACTCAGGCGGCAAAAGAGTACGCCACCCGTTTGCTGGCGCTGCGCGAAGAGCTGCAAAGCGAGCTGGAAGTGGTGATGCGAGTCTATTTTGAAAAACCGCGTACCACGGTGGGTTGGAAAGGTCTGATTAACGATCCGCATATGGATGGTAGCTACGACATCAATGACGGTTTGCGTATCGCCCGTAAGTTGCTGCTGGATATTAACGATAGCGGTTTACCGGCGGCGGGTGAGTTTTTGGATATGATCACCCCGCAATATCTGGCTGACCTGATGAGCTGGGGGGCTATTGGCGCCCGTACTACTGAGTCTCAGGTTCATCGTGAGCTGGCGTCGGGCCTCTCTTGCCCGGTTGGATTTAAAAATGGCACTGATGGCACGATTAAAGTCGCCATTGATGCAATTAATGCCGCCAGTGCGCCACACTGCTTCCTGTCTGTGACCAAATGGGGCCATTCAGCGATAGTCAATACCGCCGGTAATGGTGATTGCCATATCATTTTACGTGGCGGTAAAGAGCCAAACTACAGCAGCGCACATGTTGTGGCGGTTAAAGAGGGGCTAAGCAAAGCGGGCCTTGAACCACAGATAATGATTGATTTCAGCCATGCCAACAGCAGTAAGCAATTCAAAAAGCAGATGGAAGTCGGGACTGATGTTTGCCGCCAGATTGCTCAGGGTGAAAAATCCATTATGGGCGTGATGATTGAGAGCCATCTGGTGGAAGGCAATCAGAATCTTGAAAGTGGTGAGCCACTGACTTACGGCAAGAGTGTCACCGATGCCTGTATTGGCTGGGAAGATACCGAAGTGTTACTGCGCCAACTGGCCAGCGCAGTGAAGGCACGCCGCCAGTAAGCGCTGTCTGCCGTCAAACAAACCGCCGATGCAAATGATTAGGCAGGCAAATAAAAACCCCCGGCATCAATGATGAACGGGGGTTTTTTAATGGCGCTAATCAGCGATAATTACTTTGCTTTTCCCTGATTGGCAACCGCAGCCGCTTTAGCTGCGATCTCTTCAGCATTGCCCAGATAGTAGTGTTTGATTGGTTTGAAGTTTTCATCAAACTCATACACCAATGGCACGCCAGTTGGGATGTTCAGCTCAAGAATCTCTTCTTCATTCAGATCATCGAGATATTTTACCAAAGCACGCAGAGAGTTACCGTGGGCGGCGATGATAACGCGCTCGCCGCTGGCAATGCGTGGTTTGATCACCTCTTCCCAGTAAGGGATAACGCGATCGATAGTCAGCGCCAGACTCTCAGTGGTCGGCAGCTCTGCATCGGTTAATTTTGCATAACGTGGGTCATGGCCTGGGAAGCGCTCATCACTTTTGTCCAGTGCTGGTGGCGTGATAGCAAAGCCGCGACGCCACAGTTTAACTTGGTCATCACCGTATTTAGCCGCAGTTTCTGATTTATCCAAACCTTGCAGCGCGCCGTAATGACGCTCATTCAGCTTCCAGGTTTTTTCTGTTGGCAACCAGGCTTGATCCAACTCATCCAGAATGCTCCACAAAGTGTGGATAGCGCGTTTGAGCACTGAGGTGTAAGCGAAATCAAAAGCGAAGCCTTCGTCTTTTAACAGCTTGCCCGCTGCTTTTGCTTCAGTACGGCCCTTCTCAGATAAATCAACGTCATACCAACCGGTGAAACGGTTTTCGTTGTTCCATTGACTTTCGCCGTGACGTACCAGAACCAGCTTTGTTACTGCCATAGTTCGAACTCCTCAAATGATTCAATGATAACTATTATCATTATATTGCCGGATTGCCGCTAACAGCAATCGTTTGTGTTTAACCATAACCAATTTTTTGCGTTAACGTAAGGGCGTTAGTTGAATCGATTCTGCGAAATACAATCTGCCCTTGGAACCGCAGGGGCATGTTTACCTGCGATGCCAATGACTTTGGCTATAGTGAGTGTTATCCGAGGGGTTAGGCCGCTTTTTTCAGGCAGGTGCTCATAAAGGTTTTGCGCTCATCGCCTGTTAGTGCTTTGGTTGCGGCTTCGGCATTACAGCTTTTCATTTTCTGCTGTTGTGGCGTCAGAGCTTTTGCATCTGGCGCAGGCTGTGCTTTCAGGCATTGACTCATGAAGCTCTTCCGCTCATCCCCTTTTAGCGATTTTGTGGCTGCCTGCTTATTACAATCGGTCATTTTCTGTTGCTGCGCGGCTTGAGCGGGTGAGGGCGTCTTAGCCGTATCTGCTGCTATTACATTGGCATTTAGCAACAAGCCTGCTGAGAGCAACCATAAGGTAGTTAGACGCATAGGGATTCCCTTTATTTAACCACGGGTTATAAGCTATTTTGGCGTCTGAAAGGGCAGGCAACAGCGGAACCGGCCGCCTGACAGATGCCATTAAGCGTAGTCGGCGGCCGCATATAAAAAAAGTTACAAGGCGATAAAATGATAAACAGTGGTCGCGCGATAGGTTTTCCCCGGTTTTAGCCAGCAATCTGGTTGTGGCCATTCGGGGTGATTCGGGCTATCCGGCAGGAATTCACTCTCTAGTGCAACACCGGTGTAGTTGGCGTAAGTTCCGCCATTGCGTGATGGCGTACCACCAAGAAAATTGCCGCTATACAGCTGCAACGCCGGAGCTGTGGTGTAGACACTCATCTGTACGCGATGGTCAGATGACCACAAATGTGCCGCCGGGCTCTCTGTGGCACCACAGGTGCGGTGTAACAGGTAAGCATGGTCATACCCTTTCACCCGCTGTTGGCAACGATCTTGCAGGAAGTCGCGCGCCAATGTTTTCGGCTGACGGAAATCCATGCCGGTTTTCTCAACATTCGCCAACCCGCCTGTTGGGATACCATCACTATCGACGGGTAAATAGCGGTCGGCAAACAGCTGTAAACGGTGCGCCCGAACATCACGCCCTTCGCCATCAAGATTGAAGTAAGCATGATTGGTCAGATTCACTGGACAGGCCTTATCCACCTGCGCCTGATAGTGGATCTCCAATCGATTATCTTCGGTTAACAGATACTGCACTTCAGCGGTCAGATTGCCGGGGAAACCCTGATCACCATCAGGCGAATGCAGTTGGTAGGTGACCTGCTTCTCATCCTGCTTAACCTTTTGCCAGCGGCGGGCATGGAACCCCTCTGGGCCACCATGAAGCTGGTGAGGGCCTTGATTCGGTATCAGTTGCAGGTTTTGCCCCTCCACGGTGATTTGCGCGTTAGCAATCCGATTTGCATAGCGACCAACCGTGGCACCGAGGTATGCCGCCTGCTGCAAGTAGTCAGCGGGGGTTTGGCAACCCAGCAGCAGTTCGCGTTCTTCGCCCGCTGGCAGCGGCAGTATCGCCGATAGCCAGGTAGCACCCCAGTCCATCAGCGTCACGCTCATACCTGACTTATTGCGCAACTCGGTCATGACAAAGGGGTGACCATCCGGTGCTAACTGGTCAACACTGCCTGGCGATGCAGCGTCGTTTTTCAGCATAAACCCGCTCCTTGTGAGGCCTGACATACGTAGAAGGTTTCTGTCCTGCCGCCGCTATGTGCCGGATACTCGCGCGCGACGGTAGCTCGAACTTGCTCGACCAGCGATGTTGGCATTAGCGCGACAATACAGCCGCCAAAACCACCGCCAGTCATACGAACACCACCTTGCTCCCCAATCACCGATTTAACAATATCCACCAGGCTATCGATCGGTGGAACTGTGATCTCGAAATCATCACGCATCGAAATATGAGACTCCTGCATCAATTGCCCCATCAATTTCAAGTCACCAGCGGCCAGTGCAGTGGCGGCGGCCAGCGTGCGCTCATTTTCGGTAATCACATGGCGAGCGCGTTTAGCGACCACCGGATCTAGCTCATCCTGAATGGAGAAAAATAGGTTAGGATCGACGTCGCGCAGCGCTTTGACCCCAAAGAAGCGGGCGGCAGTTTCACACTGCTGACGGCGGGTGTTGTATTCGCTATCAACCAGACCCCGTTTCACATTGGAGTTAATAATCACCACCGCGACATTGGCCGGCATCGGCACTGCGCGGGTTTCCAGTGTGCGGCAATCGATCAATAGCGCGTGATCTTGCTGACCCAGTGCGGAGATCAACTGATCCATGATGCCGCAGTTACAGCCGACAAACTGGTTTTCAGCCTCCTGGCCATTCAGTGCCAGCTCCACGCCACTGAGCGGCAACTGGTAGAGTGATTGCAGCGCCTGACCGACCGCCACTTCCAATGATGCCGATGAGCTAAGGCCCGCGCCCTGCGGTACATTGCCGCTGATCACCAAATCCGCGCCACCAAAATCGGCATGGCGTAGTTGCAAATGCTTCACCACGCCGCGCACATAATCTGCCCAGCGGTACTCCGGGTGTGGAACTATTGGGGCATCAAGGGAGAAAATATCCTGCTGATTGTCATAATCTGCGGCAATCACCCGAACTTGACGGTCATCACGCTTACCGCAGCTGATCACTGTTTCATAATCAATGGCGCAGGGCAGCACAAAACCGTCGTTATAATCGGTATGTTCGCCAATGAGATTGACGCGGCCCGGCGCTTTAATGGTTACCTCAGCGTCGCGGTTAAACTGTTGGCGGAAAATAGCCTGGGTATGCTGTTTTAAACTCATTATTTGACTCCGCCTTCCCGATAATGAACATCACTGACTGCCCGCAGCTGTTCAGCCGCCTGCTCTGCTGTAAGGTCGCGCTGGGTCTCGGCCAGCATTTCATAACCCACCATAAATTTACGTACCGACGCCGAGCGCAGTAGTGGTGGGTAGAAGTGAGCATGTAACTGCCAGTGCGCGTTGTTGTCGCTGTTATCAGTACCATTGCTGCTATCAGTGCCACTAATGCTATAGGGCGCGCCGTGCCATCCCATTGAGTAGGGGAAGGAGCACGAGAAGAGATTGTCGTAGCGGCTGGTCAGTTTTTTCAGCGCGATAGCCAGATCGGCGCGCTGCGCTGCCGAGATATCCTCTAAGCGCAATATCTGCACCTTTGGCAGCAACAAGGTTTCAAATGGCCATGCCGCCCAGTAGGGCACCACCGCTAACCAGTGCTCGGTTTCAACCACCGTTCTGCTGCCGTCACGGCGCTCACGTTCGGCATAATCAAGTAGCATGGGCGACCGATGTTGCTGAAAATAGTCCCGCTGTAGGCGGTCTTCGCGCGCGGCCTCATTGGGCAGGAAGCTATTAGCCCAAATCTGCCCATGGGGATGGGGGTTCGAGCAGCCCATCGCCGCGCCTTTATTCTCAAATACTTGCACCCACGGGTAAATTTTACCCAACTCGGCACTCTGCTGTTGCCAGCTCTGAATCACATCTTCCAGTGCCGGCAGGGTCAGCTGTGGCAGGGTTTTACTGTGATCCGGTGAGAAGCAAATAACACGGCTGGTGCCACGAGCGCTTTGGCTACGCATCAGGGGATCTTCGCTCTGCGGCGCATCGGGGGTCTCGGGCATTAGCGCGGCAAAATCATTGGTAAACACATAGGTGGAGGTGTAGTCAGGATTGACATCCCCCGTCACCCGGGTATTACCAGGACATAAGAAACAGTCAGGATCGTGCGCAGGTAAGCTCTCCGTCGCCGCGGCTTCTTGCTGGCCTTGCCATGGGCGTTTGGCCCGATGGGGCGAGACTAACACCCACTGATCACTCAGTGGGTTATATCTGCGATGTGGATGATCCACAGGGTTAAAATCAGTCATAACAATACCTTAATCGGGGTAGCCCTGCGGATTGTTGGATTGCCAGCGCCAGGTATCGGCTGCCATTTCGTCAAGTGAGCGGCTGGTGCGCCAGCCCAACTGTTCTGCGGCTTTGGTCGAATCAGCCCAGTAAGCGGGCAGATCGCCCTCGCGACGTGGGGCAAAGTGGTAGGCCAGCGGCTTGCCACAAGCTTTGGTAAACGCCTCGACCACTTGTAGGACACTGCTGCCGACACCGGCACCCAGATTGAAAATATGTACGCCGGGCTGATTGTGGAGTTTTTTCATCGCCACCACATGACCATCGGCTAAATCGACCACATGAATGTAATCACGCACCCCAGTGCCATCAGGGGTGGGGTAGTCATTACCGAATATCGCCAGTGATTCACGGCGGCCGACGGCAACCTGAGCAATAAATGGCATCAGATTATTTGGGATGCCCTGCGGGTCTTCACCCATCAGCCCTGACGGATGGGCGCCGACCGGATTGAAATAGCGCAGAATCGTCATATTCCATTGTGGATCAGCCAGTTGCACATCTTGCAAAATTTGCTCAACCATCAATTTACTGCGGCCATAGGGGTTGGATGGGGAGCCTGTTGGGAAGCTTTCGACGTAAGGTATTTTCGGCTGATCGCCATAGACCGTGGCAGATGAGCTGAAGATAAAGTTTTTGACTTGAGCGGCGCGCATCGCCTCCAGCAAGACCAGAGTGCCGTAGACATTATTATTGTAATATTCCAATGGCTTACTGACCGACTCACCCACGGCTTTCAGGCCCGCAAAATGAATGACGGAACTAATAGGATGAGCTGCAAATATTTTGTCAAGCAGGGCGCGATCACGGATATCACCCTGATAAAGTTGAGGTGTATAGCCGGTCAGGCAGTTTATCCGATCTAACACGCTGGATTTGCTATTGCAAAGGTTGTCGAGGATCACTGGTTTATGACCAGTTTTAATCAATTGCACACAGGTATGGCTGCCAATGTAACCGCTACCACCTGTTACCAGAACGTACATAAAAGTCTCCTCGAATGACTTTGGTCTAAGAAAGATAGCATGCCATTATCTGCGAAAAGGTGATCTGCGCTCAATAATGGAATCGTTTACACTCAATTTTATCCAAGTTTATTCTCTGTTGCAGCATAAATAGTGCGGAATGAACAAGGTTAGATAAAAAATCACAAAAATCTCGGTGGTGACAATGATATCTGAAATGGTAGCGTTCCCATCCATCAATTTAGCAGGAATGTCCAGTTAGTGATGTTATGAGCCGATACCGCGCTGAACGCGCAGATCGGCTCCGAAGGAAGCTCACCAATCAATGCTACTGCGGCAAATAGAGTGGATAGGTGAAGAAGAGTAAGTGCAGCAGATTAAATGCGAAATGGAATGCCACGGCTACCCATAAACGACCACTCCACAGCCATGCCAGGCCGTAAATCAAACCAGCCAGCGTGGCGAATATCATTAACAGTGGGCCGCCGGCAAAATGTACTGCGCCAAAGAGCAGGGCGGTGATGATCAATGCCGGATAGCTCCCTAACCACTGACTCAAACGCTGCTGCAAATAGCCACGGAATAGTGCTTCTTCCGCCAAACAAACAAAAAAGAGATTGGCGACCACGAAGGAGCCAATCCATGCTGGGGTGTGCAATTCAATCTTCAGGCCACCCAAGGCGACGGCCAACAGCAGCAATGCAGGCATGCTGACAATCAATCCAATCCAGCCCATTCGGCTCATTGATGGATGATTTTTGGCAACAAACAGAGTGGGCAGGCAAGCCAGCAAAATAAAGGGGATCAGCGCTTTATCAAGGTTGTAGTACATGGTGAATAGCGCGCTGAGCGGCCCTACCGTGACGTTATCCAGCACTTTGAGATTATTAAAGCCGGGCACCAGATGCAGCAAGAGCGCGATGGAGGCCAATACCAGCAGGGTTTCCAGCCCGACAGCTAGCCATTTCTGCTGACGGTATCTATTTAGTAGCAGCGCAACGATCAGGGTCACCAGCAAAAATACGGCTGAGGGCAGTGTCAGGACGCCGTGATAAAAGGCAATCGACAGTGACGAGGCCAGGAGAAACAGGGCAAGAACCCGGTTAATAGATAAAAAAAGCAGCGAAGCCGCCAGGATACCCCACATAAATAATCCCTTTATTGAATGGTTCATTACCCACAATCAGCACTGATAATGGCTGGCGCTAGAGATCATAACATAGGCGATTTAGCGGGGTAACTTCTCTTGACGATAGTGATAGATATCACCCTCAGGAATAAAGGTTAGACGGTGAGTTATGCACTGCGGTGCATCTTCCGCATGGTGAGAGACGAACAGGAGTTGCGTCTCCCCCTCGCCGATCATCACATCAATAAACCGGCGGACTAACAGGCGATTAAGCGGATCTAAACCTTGTAATGGCTCATCAAGAATCAGGAGTGCCGGATGTTTCACCAGCGCCCGTGCGATCAATGCCAGTCGTTGTTGCCCCCAGGATAAGCTATGGAAAGGCTGACTGGCGGCGGAGGCAGAGAAGCCCAACAGGGCCAGCCATTCATCGGCTAACTGTTGCTGGCGGTCAGATACAGCTTGATAAATACCAATAGAGTCGAAAAAGCCGGACAAAATGACGTTACGCAAACTGGAGCTGACCCGATAGTCCAAATGCAGGCTACTGCTGACATAACCAATATGGCGCTTGATATCCCAGATGGTTTCGCCACTGCCACGACGGCGGCCAAACAGTGTCAGATCATTGCTGTAGCCTTGTGGATGGTCACCGGTAATCAAGCTGAGCAAGGTTGATTTCCCCGCGCCGTTCTGGCCGATAATTTGCCAGTGCTCGCCGGGATTCACCTGCCAACTCAGATTGTGCAGAATAGGGCGGTCATTGTACTCCACCACCCCATTACGCAATATAATCAGCGGGTTATCTTGCGGTAAGCCGCGCTGCTGCGGGTGTTCTGTTTCGGGAAGCAACAAGCCATCCAGATTTTCACTGTGGGCCAGTTGGGCTATCAGGGCTTCTGATAGAATTTGTTGTCGTGGGCCGCTATGGGTCAGATGGCACTCCGCCAGCACGCCGACATACTGCACAAAATCAGGGATATCATCAAAGCGATTGAGTACCAGAACCAGTGTGACACCTTGCGCAGAGAGGGTGGATAACATGCCCGCTAGCTGTGCGCGGGCGGTGACATCCAGCCCATCGAAGGGTTCATCCAGAATCAACAGGTCCGGTTGTGGCATCAGTGCGCGGCACAACACTGTTTTGCGGGTTTCACCGGTAGAGAGATATTTAAATCGACGTGAGAGTAGGTGGCTGATACCAAATTGCTCGGCTAACTGCTGGCAGCGCTGCGGATCCTGGCACTCTTCCTGAATAATTTCAGCGGTGGTGCGCCCGGTATCATCTTCATCTGCGCTGAGCAGGTCAGTGTTATTGCGCTGCCACTCTTCGCTGACTAACTGCTGGAGCTGCTCGAATGACAACCGCACCGTATGGCGAAAATCACTCTGGCGGCTGCCGTTTAGCAGGGTTAGCTCTCCTGATAATGCTTTGGCGAGTGCTGATTTTCCGCTGCCATTAGCACCAACAAATGCCCAACTATCGCCGGATTGCTGCTGATCGCCCGGCAGCTCTTTATCACTAACAGAGATAGATAACTCCGGCACGATGAGTGTCCGAGTGTCACTTAGGCGAAAACAACCTTGCGATATATGCAACTCAGACATCACCCTTCCCACATTCTGCAACACAATATGAGTGTTAGGGATAAGCGGAAAGGGCCGGATTGTCAATAAGCAATACCACACTCACGGCTAATAACTGAGCTGAATTATTTAGCAAAGTGTCGCGATAATGACGCGATCAGCATTGAATTGAGCAATAACAGGGCTGCCGACACGTAAATTCAGTTGGTGTAACTCACTGTTGTTTTGCGTCGAACAGAGGCTGGCTCCCCCCGTTAAGGTCACTATGACTTCACTGTGATCGTGGCCCGGTTCGATGCTGGCAACTCTCCCCGAAAGGGAGTTATCTGCGGCACCCGCCAGTGCCTGATCAATGACCAGTTTCACCCAGGGCGCTTTTATCAGCGCCAATACCTCTTTGCCGGTTGAAAGTTGTAGCCGATCGGCGCTCTGCTGGGTCACCGCTGCGGATAGACGAGTTTTACCGTCTGACAGCAGAATATTGATGTGTTGCTGAACCTGCTGGTGGTCGCGCTCAATGACGGCGCCAAAAAATTGATTGCGGGCGCTGGTTTGCAGTGAAAAGCGGGAAATAGCGGCCAGTAAGCTATCGAGTGGCATCGAATCATCTTTCAGCGTATCGAACGCTTTTTGCTGAATCTTCTCGAGCAAATCATAAAGCTGGATTAAGCGCTCGCCGTAACGGGTCAGATGCGCACCGCCGCCACCTTTGCCACCGGTTGCCCGCTCCACTAATATCTCTTCCGCCAAGGTATTCATCTCATTGATGGCATCCCAGGCACTTTTATAGCTAATACCGGCGAGTTTTGCCCCCTGACTGATAGATCCGCTGTGCTGTATCTGTTTCAGCAAGGCAATGCGTCGAGGGTCGGCAAACAGCCGTTGCTGAAGTTTTAATGTCAGTAGGATTTCGGCCTGCATGTCTATTTTGCTCCAGCGGGAAAGAGTTATCGTGCTCTAACTACCTGTTTATAGGCAGATCGCACGTTTGGCAGGTTACATTTTTTTGCTGTTAGTTAAAATAACAGGATTCACTTATTGCTGATATAATTTACAGCAAATGATAGATGGTAGTTATTGTGGTAATCTAGGTTATCGCTCAATAAGCAGTAATGAGAGGCTGGCATGTTAGATTTATTGAAAAGTCTGCTTTTTGCCGTGGTCATGGTACCTGTGGTGATGGCAGTGATTTTGGGTATGATCTATGGGCTGGGAGAGGTGTTTAACATCATCTCTAAAACAGGCCACAGCAAAGAACGCTCCTAATCTGATCTCCGAATTTTAATGCCCGGCACCTCAATGCTGGGCATTTTCGTTTTTATGCTTCGCTTCATCTCTCCCCATCTGGTTGCAACTCAAGTTACCTCACATCTTGCCGATAAACCGCATGACCTGCTGCTGATGTTACGTTATATTTCAATCTATATAACGGCCTCATTAATGCGGAGAACAACATGAAAAATCAATATGGTAAAGTGAGTAAATGGGTCGCGAGTGCGGCACTGCTGGCAACATTTTCCAGCACCGCGTTCGCTGCAGAGAACATTACTGTTTTTGCGGCTGCCTCGTTGACCAATGCACTGCAAGATATTGCCGCGCAGTATAAAAAAGAGCAGCAGGTGGATGTGGTCGCCTCTTTCGCCTCATCCTCCACCCTGGCACGCCAGATTGAGCAGGGCGCGCCCGCGGATCTCTTTATCTCTGCAGATCAGCAATGGATGGATTATGCTATTGATAAACAGCAAATTGTTGCCAATACGCGCTATACTTTATTAGGCAATGAGTTGGTATTGATCGCGCCACAAGAGAGCAAAATTGATAAAGTGGTCATTGATAAAAAAACCGACTGGAAAAAATTGTTGGATGGCGGCCGTTTAGCGGTGGGCGATCCTGACCATGTTCCTGCCGGGATTTATGCCAAAGAGTCACTGGAGAATTTAGGGGCCTGGTCAACTTTAGCCCCAGAAATGGCCCGTGCTAACAATGTTCGTAGCGCAATGGCGCTGGTCGAGCGGGCAGAAGCGCCACTGGGTATTGTCTATGGCTCTGATGCGATAGCCAGTAAGAAAGTTAAAGTTGTGGGGATATTCCCGGAGGCCAGTCATAAGCCGGTTGAATACCCAATGGCGATAGTTAAAGATCATGAAAATCCGACCGTCACTGCTTTTTATAATTACCTGAAAAGCCCTGCGGCGGCGACTATTTTCAAAAATTATGGATTTACCCTACGCTAATGATATTGAGTGAGTATGAATGGCAGGCCATTATTCTTAGCCTGAAGGTTTCTGGTGTAGCGGTGGTGTGCAGTTTGCCATTAGGTATTTTAATGGCATGGATTTTAGTGCGCTGCCGTTTCCCCGGTAAATCGTTGTTAGACAGCGTCATTCACTTGCCACTGGTGCTACCGCCGGTGGTGATTGGTTATTTGCTGCTGATCAGCATGGGCCGGCGCGGCTTTATTGGCGAATGGCTCTATAGCTGGTTTGGTATTAATTTCAGTTTCAGTTGGCGCGGTGCGGCATTGGCCTCGGCGGTGGTGGCTTTCCCGCTGATGGTCAGGGCGATCCGGTTGGCGCTGGAGGCGGTCGATACCCGTTTGGAGTTAGCGGCCCGCACCTTAGGCGCTAATCCGTGGCGGGTGTTTTTCACTATTACGCTGCCGCTCTCTTTACCGGGGGTGATTGCCGGCACCGTGCTCTCCTTTGCCCGCTCACTGGGGGAATTTGGCGCAACCATCACCTTCGTGTCCAATATTCCCGGCGAAACCCGCACCATCCCGCTGGCGATGTACACGCTGATTGAAACGCCCGGGGCGGAAGCTGCGGCGGCGCGGCTGTGTGTTATCGCCATTATTTTGTCATTGGTGTCACTGCTGCTCTCCGAGTGGCTGGCCCGGTGGGGTAAAAAGCGCATGGGGGCACCATGCTAGAGCTGGATTTCAGTCAACAGCTGGGTGATTTGCACCTGCAGGTGGCCACGGATTTACCGGCGCAGGGCATTACCGCGATTTTTGGTTTGTCCGGTGCGGGTAAGACATCGCTAATCAATGTGATTGGCGGGCTGACGCGGCCGCAGCAAGGGAAAGTGGTGCTCAATGGCCGGGTACTGGTAGATGTGGAGCAGCAAATTTATCTGCCGCCAGAAAAACGCCGGGTAGGTTATGTTTTTCAGGATGCGCGCCTGTTTCCCCATTATCGGGTGCGGGGCAACTTGCAGTACGGCATGGCCCCCTCGATGCGCGGGCAGTTTGACGCGATTGTCGATCTGCTGGGTATCGAACCCTTATTAACCCGCTTTCCGCTAACCCTGTCCGGTGGTGAGAAACAGCGAGTGGCCATTGGTCGCGCACTGCTCACAGCCCCTGAGTTGCTGCTGATGGATGAACCTTTGGCCTCGCTGGATCTACCGCGCAAACGCGAACTGCTGCCCTATCTTGAGCGCCTGGCGCAAGATGTAAACACCCCCATTTTGTATGTCAGCCATAGCATGGATGAGATCCTGCGGCTGGCGGATCAGGTGGTGGTAATGGATGCCGGTAAAGTTCGCGCTGTCGGCGGGCTGGAGGAGGTGTGGGCCAGTAGTGCACTGCGCCCTTGGTTGCAGCGCGAGGAGCCGAGCAGCATATTGCGGGTGAGTGTGATTGGTCATCATGAGCGCTATGCCATGACCGCACTGGCATTAGCTGATCAGCGCTTGTGGGTCAGTAAGCTGGATGCGCCAGAGGGTAGCTCAATGCGTATTCGCATCAATGCAGCGGATGTCTCGTTAGTGTTGCAGCCACCGCAAAACAGCAGTATCCGCAATATCTTGCCGGTAAAAATAGCCGAATGCCTTGAGGTCGATGGGCAGGTGGATGTCAAACTCGCGATTGGCGACCAATGGTTATGGGCGCGGATTACCCCTTGGGCGCGCGATGAACTGGGGCTGAAACCGGGTCAGTGGGTATATGCGCAGATAAAAAGCGTGTCGTTCAATCGTAAAAACTAAGCGTCTAAACAGAAGCGGCTATAAACAGAACGGCCCCCCAATATAGGATATCAACCTAACATTGGGGGGCCGCTTTCTTACCGCTATTTCACTGATTATCTAACAATAATACCCAGCAAAATACCCAAAGCACCGAAGTCAGCGTCGCTGAATGTGGTATTAGCAAAACCGATATCACCCAGCACTGGCAGCAGGAACACTGGCAGGAAGGTAATCAGCAAACCTTGAGCGAACGCCCCTAAAATAGCGCCACGGCGTCCACCTGTGGCATTACCAAACACCCCGGCGGCTGCGCCGACGAAGAAGTGAGGTACGACACCGGGGATAATTACGGTCATATTCATCAAATAGAGCGCGAACATCCCGATAAGGCCCGCGGCAAAGCTGCTCAGGAAGCCGACCAATACCGCATTTGGCGCGTATGGGAAGACTACCGGGCAATCCAGCGCAGGTTTAGCGTTAGGCACTAATTTGTCGGAGATCCCTTTAAACGCGGGGACTATCTCGGCAATAACCATTCGCACACCTTGCAGGATGATGTACACGCCCGCAGCAAAGGTAATGGATTGCATCAGCGAGAACATAAACCAGTTTTTGCCACCGCTCAGGCTTTTCACCACTTCCGGCCCGGCAAACAGGCAGGTCACGATGAAAATGATACACATGGTAAAGGAGATAGCGACCGGTGTATCACGCAAGAACAGCAGGCTTTTCGGCACATTCATGTCTTCGGTTGAATGCTCTTTATTGCCGAATTTGCTGCCGATAAAGCCCGCCAGAACATAAGACAGGGTAGAGAAGTGGCCGATTGCCACGTCATCAGAGCCGGTGACCTTTTTCATGTAAGGGTGGGCAATCGCGGGGAAGAACACCATTGCCACCCCAACCACCAGCGAACCGATAACAATCAGTGTCACACCACTAATCCCGGCGGTTGCCAGAATAACGGCGACCATCATTGACATAAATAGGGTGTGGTGACCGGTCAGGAAGATGAATTTCCATGGAGTAAAGCGAGCGATCAGAATATTGATCACCATAGCGAAGAACATAATCATCGCCATCTCTTTACCGAAACTCTTCTGCGCCACAGAGACGATGGCTTCGTTATTTGGCACGACGCCTTGGATACCGAAAGCGTGCTGGAAGATATTGGCAAAATCACCCAGAGATGAAACCACCAGACCCGCACCTGCGCCCAGGATAACAAAACCCATGATGGTTTTTACGGTGCCTTTAATGCACTCGGTCACCGGTTTTTTCTGGGCAATCAAGCCGATTAAAGCGATCAAACCGACCAGTACTGCCGGTTCGGAGAGAACATCACTCATTAAAAAGCGAAAGAAATCCATGCCAGCCTCCAGTTACAGCGCGCCTAATTCAGTTAATGCCACAGACAAACGTTCTTTCATGGCTTTCTTATCGATCATGTTATCGAGCGCAACTATCTTGCCGCCAACGGCTTGCGCCACTAATTGCTCAGCAATATCTTTGGTGCCGATGAAAATATCACTGGGTGTCCCTTTCGCTGAACCTAGATCGACATGATCCACTTCCGCGCTGACGGCCAACTCTTTCAGAATACTTTTGATGCTGATTTCCATCATCAGGCTGGTGCCCAAACCGTTACCGCAAACCACTGTAATTTTCATTTTCTTTCCCCTTAAAATTATCATCCAAACTCAATACCATGATTAGTAACGCGTAATGACCGATAAAATATCCTGCTGCGTTTTGGCATTTAGTAAGGCTTGTACATCATTATCGTTATCGAACAACTGAGCGAGTTGAGAAATAGCCTCAATATGGCTGGTACTGTCTGTCGCGGCTAACACGATGAGCAGTTTTACCGGGTCATTCTCTTGTGCATTGAAAGTGACACCCTCGGTAATGACGGTTAATGCCAAAGAGAGTTTATTTACCCCCTCTTCCGGGCGGGCATGTGGCATGGCAATCCCCGGCCCGACCACGTAATACGGGCCAATAGCTTCATGGGAGCGATAAATTGCCTCAACATAACGCGCTTCAATTGAGCCATTATCAATCAGCGGCTGACATGAAATCGCGATGGCATCACGCCAATCTCTGGCTTGGCTGACCACCTGAATGACGTCAGGCGTTAACAGGGTTTTTAACATGATATTGATGACTCCCGATGAGTGTTAACCTGAGAGTAGAGAGTTATCACTGCCATTAATGTGATGGATATCGCAATTGATAGCGCTACCTGATAGCGCTATCAAAATTTGTGATAGCGCTATCATTTGCCACTTTATGAGCTTTGGCTATCGCCGAATAAGCCATATACAATGCAATGTATTGTCGAAGCCAGTCAGGAAGGGCTGGTTTTAACCCGACAAGACATTTTAATCAGGCAGGAAATCAGCATGGAAAAAACGCGCAAGCGCCGTAATACCGGGCGGGTCACTCTATCTGACGTGGCGAACTACGCCGGAGTAGGGTCGATGACTGTTTCCAGAGCGCTGCGAACGCCGGAGCAGGTTTCAGATAAATTACGGGAGAAGATAGAGCAAGCGGTTGAAACTCTTGGTTATATTCCTAACCGTGCTGCTGGCGCATTGGCATCAGGGCACAGCGACACTATCGCCGTTTTAATTCCGTCATTAACCGATAAAGCCAGCTCCCGCTTTATGCAGGCGCTACAACAAATTCTGAATAAAAATGAATTTCAGTTATTGCTGGGCTGCCATGAATATAACCAGCGCAAAGAAGCGGAAATATTGATGACACTGCTGCAAAGTAGTCCAGCGGCAGTGGTGATATTCGGCTCACAGCTGGCCGATAAAACCTATCAACTACTCGAACGGGCGAATATTCCAACGGTCAATGTGGTAGGTTCCGACTTCAAAGGGGCTAAAATCACTCTTGAGGCGGCTTTTTTTGAGTCTGCCTATGAGCTAAGTCGCCACCTGCTAGAGCGCGGCTATCACCATATTGGCTATATTGGCGCGCATATGGATAACCGTTTGCAACGCCAACAGCTCAATGGATGGCACAAAGCGATGCTGGAGCACTATAAGAATGCGGATCAAACCGTCACCACGCCAGAGGTGGCCAGTTTGCAGTTTGGCCGCTATGCGCTGACGGAGATGCTGTTGCGCCAACCCGAATTGGACGCGGTGATATGTAGCCACGAAGATATTGCGCTCGGCGTGTTATTCGAGTGCCAGCGGCGGCTACTCAAAATCCCAGGAGGTATCGCGGTGGCCTGTCTGGACGGGTCAGATAGCTGTGATCAAACCCATCCGACCTTAACCTCAATGCGCATTGACTACAAAAAGATGGGTAAAGAAGCCGGTAAGATGCTGATTGATCTGCTGGATAATGATGACGCCAGCGAAGCGGATGAACCCATAAGCCAGAGTTTCAGCTATAAATTCGAACTGCGGCAAAGTACCTGAATCAACTTTTTGATATAGCAAACAAAAACGCCAGCACAAAGCTGGCGTCTCTTTTACCACTGAGGCACTCAATCCTGAGATTAAGAGGCGGCGTCAGCCTGTGCAGACTGGATAGCCGTCAGCGCCACGGTATAGACGATATCGTCAACCAAGGCACCACGGGACAGGTCGTTAACTGGCTTACGCATGCCTTGCAGCATCGGCCCGATAGAGATCAGGTCAGCAGAACGTTGTACCGCTTTATAGGTGGTGTTACCGGTGTTCAGATCAGGGAAGATAAACACCGTCGCTTTACCCGCCACAGGTGAGTTAGGCGCTTTGGATTTAGCCACATCGGCCATGATTGCCGCATCATACTGCAACGGGCCATCAATGATCAGATCCGGGCGTTTTTCCTGTGCCAAACGGGTCGCTTCACGCACTTTCTCGACATCACTACCCGCACCGGAATTACCGGTAGAGTAAGAGATCATCGCCACACGCGGTTCGATACCGAATGCTGCCGCAGAATCCGCGGACTGAATAGCAATCTCAGACAGTTGCTCAGCAGTTGGATCTGGATTGATCGCGCAGTCACCGTAAACCAGAACCTGGTCAGGCAGCAGCATGAAGAACACAGAAGAGACCAGTGAGCTGCCCGGTGCGGTTTTGATCAACTGTAACGGCGGGCGGATGGTGTTCGCGGTGGTATGAACCGCACCGGAAACCAGACCGTCAACTTCGCCTTTCTCCAGCATCAGCGTGCCGAGAACCACATTGTCTTCCAGCTGTTCGCGAGCGACCACTTCGGTCATGCCCTTACTCTTACGTAGCTCAACCAGACGCGGAACGTATTGCTCACGCACCGCAACCGGATCGATGATTTCAACGCCTTTACCCAACTCAACACCTTGAGCCGCGGCCACACGTTGGATCTCTTCTGGGTTACCCAGCAGCACACAAGTCGCGATACCGCGTTCAGCACAGATAGAGGCTGCTTTAACGGTACGTGGCTCATCGCCTTCTGGCAGCACGATACGCTTACCAGCTTTACGTGCTAACTCGGTCAGCTCATAACGGAATGCCGGTGGAGAGAGGCGACGTGAACGCTCAGAGGTGGCGCTCAGAGAGTCGATCCACTCGCTGCTGATATGGCTGGCAACGTAGTTTTGCAGCTTCTCAACACGTTCATGGTCGTCGGCAGGGACTTCCAGATTGAAGCTTTGCAAGCTCAGCGAGGTCTGCCAGGTGTTGGTATCAACCATAAATACTGGCAAGCCAGTCTGGAAGGCACGCGCACACAGATTATTGATGCGATCATCAATGTCATAACCGCCAGTCAGTAGGATGGCACCAATTTCAACGCCATTCATTGCTGCCAGACAAGCAGAAACCAACACGTCTGGGCGGTCTGCGGAGGTCACCAGCAGAGAACCCGGGCGGAAGTGCTCCAGCATGTGCGGGATACTGCGGGCGCAGAACGTAACAGACTTAACGCGGCGAGTATTGATATCACCTTCGTTAATGATGCGCGCGTTCAAGTGCTTACACATATCGATAGCACGGGTCGCAATCAGCTCGAAGCTCCATGGCACGCAGCCCAGAACGGGTAGCGGGCTATTGGCAAACAGCTGCTTTGGATCGATGTTCGCGACACTGGCCTTGGTGGAATCATCAAAGATTTCAGATAGGTCAGGGCGGGTACGGCCTTGATCATCCACCGGAGCATTCAGTTTGTTAATGATAACGCCGGTGATATTTTTGTTTTTGCTGCCACCGAAGCTGGAGCGGGCCAGTTCGATACGCTCTTTCAATTGATCAGGTGAATCATTGCCCAAGGCAATAACAAACACGATCTCTGCATTCAGGGTTTTGGCGATCTCATAGTTCAGCGCATTGGCAAACTGATGTTTGCGCGTTGGCACTAAACCTTCAACCAGCACCACTTCTGCATCTTTGGTGTTTTCGTGATAACGGGCAACAATCTCTTCCATCAACACGTCTTGCTGGTTAGAGCTCAGCAAGGTTTCCACATAACCCATGTTCAGTGGCTCAGCAGCAGTGATGCTGGAGTTGGCACGAATGATGGTAGTGGTTTGGTCAGGTGCATCACCGCCAGCACGTGGCTGCGCGATGGGCTTGAATACGCTCAGGCGCACACCTTTTTGCTCCATGGAGCGGATGACACCCAAGCTGACGCTGGTTAAACCAACGCTGGTGCCGGTAGGGATCAACATTATTGTACGGGACACGGCTAAACCTCTTATACGATTGCTCGTTAGTCAAAAGTAGCACCGCAGCCAGAAGGCTGCGGTGTTGAGGAGACTTACGCAGTTAGACGGGCTGCGTCTTGTGCGATAACCAACTCTTCGTTGGTTGGGATAACTAGCGCCAGACGGCTACCATCTTTGGTGATGGTGCCAGATTTGCCAAAGCGCGCGGCCAGGTTACGTTCGTGGTCAATTTCAAAGCCCAGCAGGCCCAGTTTGTCCAGCGTCAGTTCACGTACCATGGCTGCGTTTTCACCAATACCACCGGTGAAGATAACGGCATCCAGACGGCCATCCATCAGCGCGGTGTAAGCACCGATGTATTTTGCCAGACGGTGACAGAACACATCCATTGCACGGCGCGCATCGGCTTTGGTTTCATAGTTGTCTTCAACATAGCGGCAGTCACTGGTGACTTCAGTCAGACCCAGCAGACCTGACTCTTTGGTCAGCAGCTTGTTGATTTGATCAACACTCATCCCCATTGAATCATGCAGGTGGAAAATGATTGCTGGGTCGATATCACCACTACGGGTGCCCATAACCAGACCTTCCAGTGGCGTCAGGCCCATAGAAGTATCAACACATTTACCGTTACGTACCGCAGTGACTGAACCACCGTTGCCCAAATGGCAGGTGATAACGTTCAGTTCTTCCAGCGGTTTGTTCAGGGTTTTAGCGGCTTCCTGGCTCACATAGAAGTGGCTGGTGCCGTGTGCGCCATAGCGACGGATACCGTGGTCTTTGTATAAGCTGTACGGCAGGGCGTAGAGATAAGACTCTTCCGGCATGGTCTGATGGAAGGCCGTGTCAAAGACCGCGACATTTTTATTCGTCAGATTCGGGAAGGATTTCAATGCCTCAGCAATACCGATCAGGTGAGCGGGGTTATGCAGTGGTGCAAACGGGATGGAATCTTTGATACCCTGAATAACTTCGTCGGTAACAATTGCTGATGCAGTGAATTTCTCGCCACCATGAACAATGCGGTGACCGATAGCAGTCAGTTGAGCAGAAAGCTCTGGTTTTTGTGCCAGAATAGTATTAACAATGAAATTCAGTGCTTCGCTGTGTGCTGCACCAGCACCCAATGCTGCTTCCTGTTTGCCACCATCAATTTTCCATTTGATGCGGGCTTCCGGCAGATGGAAGCATTCGGCTAAACCAGAGAGGTGTTCTTCACCATTGGTCGCGTCGATGATAGCAAATTTTAGGGAAGAGCTACCGCAGTTAAGAACCAGTACTAGCTTACTCGACATGGAAGTACCTATTTATGGTCGTGTTCGACAGCTGTTTTTGCAAAAACAGCGAAAAACACGTGGTTAATAAAACGTCAATCTGTCCAAAAGCGTAGCGCATATTGGCGTCGACATTAATGATTAACATCATACGATAGCGAAAAATGCATGATGAAGGAAAAATCGCCGATTTAGTATTAAGAACAAACGTTAACGCCTGGTGGCAAAAGCCCGCGCGATTTAACAAAATTGATTTAAATGCTGCAAAAAGTTGACATATTTATCGTCATCTTCTAGCGGCCAAAAGGCCGAGCTAGGATACCGATAGCGTCGCCTAAAAACAAAATATATTTAACAGACTAATTTTTAGTTTGTGGATTACAAAAAAATTTTAATTTTTGCTTGTGAAGTTGAGGTGAGCCATGACAACAAAACCCTCTGATACCGTAAATTGGTTTCAAGTACTGCAACGTGGTCAGCACTATATGAAGACCTGGCCCGCGGACAAACGCCTGGCTCCGATGTTTCCGGAGAATCGGGTGGTAACCGCGACCCGTTTTGGCATTCGCTTTATGCCGCCACTGGCCATATTTACCCTGACCTGGCAGATAGCGCTCGGTGGTCAATTAGGCCCCGCCATCGCCACGGCGCTGTTCGCCTGTGGTTTACCACTGCAAGGGTTATGGTGGTTAGGTAAACGTGCGATTACGCCGCTACCGCCAACCCTATTGCAGTGGTTCCACGAAGTACGTAACAAGCTGGCTGAAGCCGGGCAGGCTGTTGCGCCAGTTGAACAAACGCCGACGTATCAGTCGCTGGCAGAGGTGCTGAAGCGCGCATTTAAACAGCTGGATAAAACGTTTCTCGATGATCTCTAGCCCCAAAGGATTAGCTGCGCAAAATCCCCTGTCAAATCAAAGTATGGGCTAAGCCTGTGTGCGATGATTTCCTCATTATTTATGTCTTAGGAGTTTAGTGATGGATATGACCAACGCCCAACGATTGATTCTGTCGAATCAGTACAAGATGATGACCATGCTGGACCCAGAAAACGCTGAGCGCTACCGCCGCCAGCAAACGATTGTCGAACGTGGCTTTGGTTTGCAGATGCGTGAACTGGACCGCGATTTTGGTGAAATGAGCGAAGAGACTTGCCGAACCATCATTAATATCATGGAGATGCACCACGCGCTGCAAGTCTCCTGGGGCAATCTGAAAGATAAGCAGGATTTGGATGAGCGCCGTATCGCGTTCCTCGGTTTCGATGCTGCCACCGAATCCCGCTACCTGAGTTATGTGCGTTTTATGGTCAACACCGAAGGGCGCTATACCCATTTTGACTCCGGCACCCACGGTTTTAATTCTCAAACCCCAATGTGGGACAAATATCAACGTATGCTGGCTATCTGGCATTCATGCCCACGCCAATATCATTTGAGCGCCGTTGAGATTTCGCAAATTATTAATGCCTGATAGGGCAGATTGAAGCGATTGGTTTACAAAAAAGATGAGGATGTGCTTGTGGAGTGTAAAGGTTTTCTTTTTGATTTGGACGGGACTCTAGTCGATTCACTACCTGCTGTTGAACGAGCCTGGATTGGCTGGGCGCAAAGTCGCGGTATCAATCCATCGGAAGTGCTAGATTTTATCCATGGCAAACAAGCAATTACCTCTCTTCGCCATTTTATGCCAGGCGCAAGTGATGCTGAACTTCAGGCCGAGTTTCTGGCATTAGAGCACATTGAGGCCAACGACACTGATGGTGTGACCGCCCTGCCGGGGGCTGTCGCACTGTTGGAGCGGCTGAACAGGCTGTCGATTCCCTGGGCGATTGTGACCTCAGGTTCGGTGCCGGTTGCCTCCGCGCGCCGTGCAGCGGGCCATTTGCCGGAACCTAAAGTTTTTGTCACCGCCGAGCTGGTGAAACACGGAAAACCCAAGCCTGATGCCTATCTGTTGGGGGCTGAGGGTTTAGGACTGGCACCTGCGGATTGCATCGTGGTGGAAGATGCGCCAGCGGGGATTTTGTCAGGGCTGGCGGCGGGCTGCAAAGTGATTGCGGTGAATGCACCGGCTGACACGCCAAAACTGGATCAGGTTGATCTGGTGCTCACATCACTTGAGCAAATTGCTGTTGCAGCCACCGCGAATGGGGCCATTGTTCGCCGGGTGGATTAATCGTTTCACTGCTTAACCGATCTCAGATTGCTGACAAACCTCGACGACTCGATCTCAAGAGGTGAGGGCAGATAGAAGAGTAAAGCGTCCGCGCCAAGGATGGCGCGGCTCGAGCCTCCATGGATGGATTTACGGCGTCTTTACGATCTATCTGTCCTCTCCGCCGCTGACACTTTGTCATTAACCTCAGAGCGCCAACTGGCACTCTTTTGCTTTATTGCTGCGGGTGGATGAGAGGCGGCAAACTCTCTTCCAGACTGTGCAGGTTTTGCGGCTTCACGCGAATAATCCCACCGCGTGGGCTATCAATATCGGCGATTAACATAAAAGAGAACGAAATCACCAGCGGCAATATCAAGGTCATGATCTTGCCATTTTTGCCCTGTTTGGAACCATATCCCACCAGAGTGCAGCTACAAACCGCAATAATCAGCATCAACAACCAGGCGGCGTGTGGAATTCTATTCCACCAAGCGGCCTGCGTGTAACCCGCTGAATTTAAAACATCATTCATCCCCGAAACCACCAAAGCTCTGACGGGATCAGGGCGCTGATTCACCGGTTCTAGCAACTCAACCCACAGGGCGCTCTCCAGTTGATTAGTTTGGTTATTAATCGCTGTTAGATGGGTTTCATTGCGTGTGGTATAGAAAAGTATCCGTTGATCAAGATAGTGCACTAATAGCGCTTTGGTGGTGGCGCTAGATGCCGCAGGCAGATAATCGGTACGCAGATATTCAGTGCCGATCGCATTGGCTTCCGCCTCCTCATAATTCTTACGCTGATCGTAGCGATTGATGGCCATCGAAAAACTGAAACCAATAATCAGGCCCAGCAGGGTGAGTGTCGCCCCTTGAATAACGGTAAAATTTTCGCGGATATTATCGTCCAGATCTCGCCCGCGTCGAAAGAAAGCCTGACCGATATAGGCGGCGCTATACAACAGCCCACATGACAGCAGAAAAAGGACAATCGGATAATCCGTAATATTAATCATTCACTGCTCCCGCCCAGAGGATCCAATGACTGCTCGCCATTGACTATTATCAGTATAGTCAGTCGGTTAAATGCCCCTGAATATCTGAATGTTTCAGTGACATTTTTTTTACTGGTGAATAGTGCATCACAAATTGATGAGTGTTTTTTCTGAAAAAAAGTACGATTAATAGACTTATTGAGTGGTAAGCTCATAAATTAGCAGGTCATTATTGATCTTGGACAGCGGTCGCTGCTGAATTTAATGCTTTACTGCCAAAACCGGAAATTTCCCTTCACTTTTTGCCAACGAGGCCATTTTGAACAGCGAACTATTGTGGGTGTTGACGCTACTGCTGATAGCTATTGTGCTGTTTACCACCAATAAATTGCGAATGGATGTCGTGGCGTTGTTGGTGATTATCGCCTTTGTGATGAGTGGCACCTTGTCTCTTGCTGAGGCCACCAGCGGATTCAGCGACCCCAATGTGATATTGATCGCGGCGCTGTTTGTTATTGGTGATGGGTTAGTTAGAACCGGTGTTGCCTATCAGGTCGGGGATTGGCTGGTGAAAGTCGCGGGCCACAGTGAAACCAAAATGCTGGCGTTATTGATGGTGACCGTCGCCGGTTTGGGCGCTTTTATGAGCTCGACCGGTGTGGTGGCGATATTTATCCCCGTGGTACTGAGTGTTGCCAGCCGGATGAAAATCTCGCCGGGGCGATTAATGATGCCCCTGAGTTTTGCTGGCCTGATTAGCGGCATGATGACACTGGTCGCGACACCACCAAACATGGTAGTCAACAGCGAATTGCTGCGGGAAGGGATTAAAGGATTTGGTTTCTTCGGCGTCACCCCGATAGGTATCATCATTTTACTGATGGGGGTCGCTTATATGTTAGTGGCCCGCCGCTGGCTGGGGGGCAAACAAGAGCACTCAGAAAAAGATCAGTGGAAGCGCCGCACCTTTCGTGATCTTATCCGCGATTATAAGCTGACTGGCCGCGCTCGCCGCCTGGCTATCCGCCACAACTCCCCGCTGATTGGCCGCTCACTCGATGAGCTGCATCTGCGCGCTCGCTATGGTGCCAATGTGGTGGGGATCGAACGTTGGAAGCGCTTTCGGCGTGTGATGGTCAGCGCCACCAGTTCATCGGAGCTGCACGAAAACGATGTGCTGCTCATTGATATGTCCGATTGCGACGTCGATTTGCGGCAATTTTGTACTGAACAGATGCTAGAACCACTGGTGCTGCGCGGTGAATATTTCTCCGAGCAGGCCCGCAACGTCGGGATGGCTGAAGTGTCGCTTATTCCTGATTCCGCCTTATTGGGCAATAGCTTACGTGAGGTCACCTTCCGCACCCGCTATGGCCTCAATGTGGTGGGTATCCGTCGCAATGGTAAGACTTTGGAGGGCAAACTGGTCGATGAAAAATTACAGTTTGGCGATATCTTACTGGTGATTGGCGATTGGAAACTGATCCGCCAGTTGCAGCAAAAAACGCGCGATTTTATCGTGCTGAATCTGCCTGCTGAAGTTGACGAAGTGGCACCTGCCATCTCCCAAGCGCCCCATGCGCTGTTCTGCTTGGCGCTGATGGTCGCGATGATGCTGACTGATGAAGTGCCAAATGTGATTGCGGCATTGGTGGCCTGTCTGCTGATGGGGCAGTTCCGTTGCATTGATATGGAGAGTGCTTACCGCTCGATCCATTGGCCGAGCTTAATTCTGATTATTGGGATGATGCCCTTTGCGCAGGCCCTCCAGAAAACCGGTGGGGTAGATTTGATTGTGCAGGGGCTAATGGATGTGGCCGGCGGGATGGGGCCGCGGGTGATGTTGCTGTGTTTGTTTGTGCTCTGCGCCACGATTGGTTTATTTATCTCCAATACCGCAACGGCGGTATTGATGGCCCCAATCGCGATTGCGGCGGCCCGCGAGATGTCACTTTCCCCGTATCCATTCGCCATGATTATTGGTATCGCCGCGTCGGCTGCATTTATGACACCGGTCTCCTCGCCGGTAAATACACTGGTTTTAGGCCCTGGCGGCTATAAATTTGGTGATTTTGTCCGCATGGGGGTGCCATTTACGATATTAGTGATGATTGTGAGTGTGATGGTGGTGCCGGTGCTATTTCCGTTTTAATTTGAACGATAATTCACTTAATTAAATTAATAGCTATTAAATAATATTCTTTTTATTAGCTAGGTTTGATAATTTAAATATTCTATGTAATATGATTGCAATCAATTAATATTGATTCAATTTATTATATTACATGGAAATTATTTAATTTGATTAAGGGTTTTTATGAAATTACCATTATTTTCAGTGTGTTGTGCCATATTTTTTTCTGGTGTCATGCCGATTGGATATGCTCATGCAATGACTGTTGAAGAAATTATTGCCCAAAATAAAAAACTGGTGCAGGACAGGAATCGTGTCGAATGTATGAGGAAAGCAATAAAAACCAGAAGTGGTTTTATAGGTTCGATGAGTATTACCCATCCTATATATATTCTGAAAGAGCACATTGCTAGAAAAAACTGTTAATTGTTTTTTATAAAAAATAGCCTGCATAAACAGGCTATAACGATTAATCCAGTGAGTCGAGGCTGATTTCATCGAGTGAGAGGCTGAAGCTAGGGACGAAGACTTCCATAAAGTAATCCATCTCTGGGCTTTGGCGCATGGCGAGGGTTTTCTCTAACCGTGCTTTGGCTTGAATGAATTCGTTGTTGCCTGCGGATAGCTCCTCCAGACATTTGAGGTAAGCGCACAGGGCATCGGCTTGTTTAACCAGTGCTTTTTCTTCTTCGCTGTAGTAGTGCTCATCAAGCAGACAGCGAAAATCGTGCTGCAACTCTGCCGGCAGCATTTCGATCAGTTTTTGCTGTGCGACTTTTTCTATCTTCTTGTATTCATGGGCAATTTGTGGGTTGTAATACTTGATAGGTGTAGGTAAATCCCCGGTGATCACTTCGCTGGCATCGTGGTACATCGCCAGCAGCGCGATACGATCAGCATTGAGATTGCCATTAAATTTACGATTTTTAATGATGGCTAACGCATGAGCGACGAATGCCACCTGCAAGCTGTGCTCTGACACATTTTCAGTGCGGACATTGCGCATCAACGGCCAACGGTTGATAAGTTTCAGGCGGGATAGATGGGCAAAAAAGTGGCTCATATTAATCTCAATTCTCTATCGGCAACTAAGGATGCCGAGATGGCTCTGTAGCGACATTATATACCCATCGTGCTTGAAGTTGCAGTGCGGTGGCTGTGCGCATCTAAACCAATTGACTGATTGTTTAAGTTCACTTGCTGACACTCTTAACCGATAATAAGCCGATAATACTAATTAATTATTAATTTTTCAGTATTATATAACTGATGATTCCTACGCCGTTATTTCTAAGTATGTAATTAAATTCTATTGCGACTTATATTACCGATCGTTTTTTTGGAAAAAGTTATAACTTTTAAAACTATAAATAGAAATAGACTTGAATAGATGTTAACCCCTGAGAGGTTATGACTTACTTAGTCGCATTAGCGATTAAATATGATTGTCGCATTAGCGATTAAATATGATTGTCGCATGAGCGATTAAATAAAATCATAAACCCTCTAAGGGGTGCCATAAGAACATCATGTAAATTCCATTTATGTACCGGTTTAGTACAAAACTCAGGTGCCGGTATATGATCAGGTTTCAGTAGTTGGGCCTGCCCTGTAATGGGAGCCATTACAAGGAGAGCCGAGAGTAAACAACCACATAGCGATATCGATTTTATATATTTCATAATAGTCACCTTTTCTATATTTTATATGCATTGTGTTTATGTTGCGTTCACATTCTAAATATAAAATCCATAGGATTTTTATTAATTCCACTCAAGTCTATTAGGCTCATTTCTGGATGAGCCTAATTAGGTTAGATGAATTGCTTAGCTATTCCACACCCAATGATGGGTATATTCCAAGATGATATAAAATGTATATTCAGCTAGATAGGTGTTTATGACAAATAATATTTTTATTAAATTATTTGTCATAAACACCTATAATAATAGCAATTATTGGTGATAGGTTTCCAGGAAGCGTCCCAGTTTGCCAACCGCCATTTCCAGTTCGTCCACGCGGGGTAAGGTTACAATCCGCACATGATCCGGGTATGGCCAGTTAAAGGCGCTGCCTTGTACCAGCAACACTTTCTCTTGTAACAGCAGATCCAATACCAGCTTCTGGTCATCTTTCAGGTTAAAACGCTTCTGATCAATACGCGGGAACATATAGAGCGCCCCCTGAGGTTTCACGCAGGAAACGCCAGGGATTTGGTTGATTAACTCCCAGGCGCGATCGCGCTGTTCGTACAAACGCCCACCCGGCTGAATAAACTCGCTGATGCTCTGATAGCCGCCCAGTGCCGTTTGAATCGCATGTTGCATCGGCACGTTGGCACACAGCCGCATTGACGCCAGCATTTCCAAGCCTTCGATATAACCTTTGGCGTGCTTCTTCGGCCCATTCAACACCATCCAGCCCTGACGGAAACCGGCAACACGGTAAGTCTTGGACAAACCATTGAAGGTGACGGTCAGTAAATCAGGTGCCAGCGCCGCAATAGAGTGATGCTGCGCTTCGTCATATAAAATCTTATCGTAGATCTCATCGGCGAAAATAATCAGGTCGTTCTGGCGGGCGATTTCGACAATCTCCAGTAACAACTCTTTGCTGTATACCGCGCCGGTCGGGTTGTTCGGGTTGATAATCACAATCCCACGGGTGCGCGGGGTGATTTTGCTGCGGATATCATCCAAATCAGGGAACCAGCCTGACTCTTCATCACACATATAGTGCACGGCTTTACCGCTTGAAAGCGAAACCGCCGCTGTCCATAACGGGTAGTCCGGTGCTGGCACTAACATTTCATCGCCGATGTTCAACAATGCCTGCATGGATTGCACGATCAGCTCAGAAACACCGTTCCCAATGTAGATATCCTCGACTGTCAGGTCGCGCACATCACGGGCCTGATAGTGCTGCATAATGGCTTTGCGCGCCGAAAATAGGCCTTTGGAGTCGCAATAGCCTTGTGCTGTTGGCAAATTACGGATCACATCCACCAGAATTTCATCTGGTGCATCGAAACCAAACGGGGCAGGGTTGCCGATGTTCAGTTTCAGAACCTTATTACCCTCCTCTTCAAGACGCTTAGCTTCTTTTAGCACGGGGCCACGAATGTCGTAACAAACGTTGTCCAGTTTGTTGGATTTCTCAATAGGGGACATAAAAAATTGAGCCTTTTTCTGGTAAAAGCGTGTCCTCAGCGTGGAACACTGCAAGGCATTTAATGTACTCCGACGCCGCTGCTTTTTGAAGTTCTATGCACATCTTTAGTGCGAATGGCTGTTTTTATTTCAAATGAGGGTTGGCCGAAAGCGGGGAGTGACATTAATGGTGTTTTACCGTTATACCCTTGCCAGTTATGCGTGATTGATGAATTTATCTGAAGTTTTATCCTGGCCGATTTGGATACACACAATAGTTAACAAAAAAATAGCTTTTACAGGGTAAAGGGGATTCTCTTCGCGACAAAGCGTTGTCGTTATAGTGGTTAATCCTCTTCATTGATGTTGCCTTTTAAAGGCAAGAGTCTCAATTCAACAGTTTATATCATCATACATATTCTTACAGTGTGGGTTAGCGTAAATTTGTAAATAGGAAAACTATTAAGAATAACTAATGTTAATTTGGGTGGCTTTAATGGTTGCCAAACATTACTGCTTGAATTTCCTCAGTTAGATAAAAAAAGCACAGAGTAATACATTGAGATTTTTTGATATTATTTCAGTTTTAGGGCCTTGGTCTTTTAATTAAAATGGGTTTCTAACTCTTATAATCAATCTTGAATAGTGAGATTACTGAAGCAGAAAAATCTTCAGTAATCGAAGATTTAGTGGTTTTTTATGAGCCTATTCACAAACAACTGCATAACTTAGCCAATAGTTTTTTTTAAAAAGAGATAGCGGTAACGAAATATAAGTAAATTTTTTGCCCTACTCTAATGAGTGGGGTACTGTCATACTTAGCGTTGTCCCTTATTGATGGCGCTAATACTTAAACACCAGGGTAGTTTGTAATTAGAATTCAAAAAAGTGAAGAATACACTATGACAAATGCAAATCGTCCGATAATTAATCTCGACCTCGATCTGCTTAGAACCTTTGTAGCTGTTGCTGACTTGAATACTTTCGCCTCTGCTGCTGCAGCGGTTTGTCGAACTCAGTCAGCGGTTAGCCAACAAATGCAACGGTTAGAACAGTTAGTTGGTAAGGAGTTATTTGCCCGTCATGGGCGTAACAAATTACTCACTGAACATGGTCTCCAGTTACTCGGCTATGCCAGAAAAATTTTACGTTTTAACGATGAAGCCTGTACGTCACTCATGTACAGCAATATAGAAGGGTCGCTCGTTATTGGTGCATCTGATGATACTGCCGATACGCTGTTACCCTTTTTGCTGAACCGGGTGGCGACGCTATATCCTCGGTTGGCGATAGATGTGCGGGTAAAACGCAGCCCGCTTATCGCCGATATGCTAAATACTAGCGAGGTGAATCTGGCTATTACGACGGCTAAGGTTGACACTCATCCTCATGTAATTTTGAGAACATCACCGACACTTTGGTACTGTTCCGCCGACTATCAGTTTCAGCCCGGCGAGTCAGTTCCCTTAGTGGTGATGGATGAGCCAAGCCCTTTCCGTGATATGGCAATAGAGCATCTCACCAAAGCGGGTATTGCATGGCGGATAGCCTATGTTGCCTCTTCGCTTTCTGCCATTCGAGCGGCAGTTAGGGCAGGGCTGGGGGTGACCGCCAGACCGATAGAGATGATGAGTCCTGATTTACGGGTGTTGGGTGAAACAGAAGGGCTACCTCGCCTGCCTGAAACTCACTATTCACTTTGTAAAAGTAGTCAGTGTGACAATGAATTGGCATTAGCCATTTTCGATGCCATGCAGACGGGCCATCAACATGGTTTACAGTCTGACTCAGATCGGGTTCTGGATTCTGATTATCTAATAGACGATATAAGTTAAGAATTCAACACAAACATTATATTATAAGCCCCTAATTTTTGGGGCTTTTTAATTTTATTGATAATAAAAATCAGATTTATTCCTGTCTCATATTAATTTCATGCTCAGAACGTCGTTTTATTTACTTATGGCTGTTTATTGGCATCAGAAAAATGGCGTTAACGAAAGATAAACGTAATTAATATTCATTCTCATTTATTGACGAATTAATTTAATCGGAACGATGTTTCATTATTAATAAATATTAAAGTGCAACTTTTCATAGTGAATATTTATTAAATAACACTTAAAACGTGTTCTGGATCAAAAAAATACCCCTAGCTAGTGAGTGGAAGAACCGGTTATTCCTGAGACAATGGTATAGTTAATGTGAACTATACTGGTTGGTTTATATGTGTATGTTCTGGCTTAACAAATTACTGACTCGATTTAGCTTACAAGTCCGCACCAAATGTTAACTAAGATCGTGCAATTGTAAATTAATCTGTAGTTACTTTTGTCTAAGTTGACAAAAGGTTACTGAAAGGAGTAAAAAGCCCACAGTAAAACACTGGCTAAACAGTTGTAAAGACAGTGTGTTTTGTGTGGTTTTTATCCTTCCCTTTGAATCGATGTGGTGCACTAACTGCCAATACAAGAGCAGGATGTCCGACACCACTTTTGATGAGTAAGCAATGCGTATGTCAACAACCACTGAAGTTATCGCTCATCATTGGGCGTTCGCTGTATTCCTGATTGGCGCAATCGGACTGTGCGGTTTGATGCTGTTGGGTGCGTTCTTCCTGGGTGGGAGAGCTCGGGCCCGCGCCAAAAACGTCCCCTATGAGTCTGGTATTGACTCGGTAGGTTCAGCGCGGATGCGCTTATCTGCCAAGTTTTACCTGGTCGCCATGTTTTTCGTTATTTTCGATGTTGAAGCCCTGTACCTGTATGCGTGGTCAATCTCAATTCGTGAGAGCGGCTGGGTAGGCTTTATCGAAGCAACCATTTTCATTTTGGTGCTTTTGGCTGGTTTGGTTTATCTGGTGCGTATCGGCGCTCTAGATTGGACTCCTGTGCGCTCTAATCGCCGCGTGAGCAAACCGAGCATAGTCAAATACGCCAGCAGTCATCCAGATATACGCCAATAAATACAGCGAGGCATTAACATGGACTATACGCTCACCCGCATAGACCCTAACGGTGAGAACGACCGTTACCCCCTGCAAACTCAGGAAACCGTCAGCGGCGATCCTCTCGAGCAACATGTCCACCGTAGTGTTTACATGGGTAAACTTGAGAACGCCATGCATGACATGGTGAACTGGGGGCGTAAGAACTCTCTTTGGCCATATAACTTCGGCCTCTCTTGCTGTTATGTCGAGATGGTGACCTCGTTCACTGCGGTACATGACGTGGCACGTTTTGGTGCCGAAGTCCTGCGTGCTTCTCCGCGTCAGGCCGACTTCATGGTGGTGGCCGGTACGTGCTTCACCAAAATGGCCCCAGTTATCCAGCGTCTGTATGAACAGATGCTCGAGCCAAAATGGGTTATCTCCATGGGGGCCTGTGCCAACTCAGGCGGCATGTACGATATCTACTCCGTGGTACAAGGCGTGGATAAATTCCTACCCGTAGACGTCTATATTCCTGGTTGTCCACCGCGCCCGGAAGCTTATATGCAAGCACTGTTATTGCTACAGGAGTCTATTGGTAAAGAGCGCCGTCCTCTCTCTTGGGTTGTGGGTGATCAAGGTGTTTACCGCGCCAATATGCAGCCAGAAAGAGAACGTAAGCATGCTGAACGAATTGCAGTAACTAACTTGCGTACACCTGACGAGATCTAACCCGACTTTCGGTGTTGGATTTTTTGTGCGTAAGTGATTTGTTTCTGGATGGAACCGTTTTTATCCAGAACATGTGTGCGGCAAATGACCACAAAATGACACATTCAGTGTGGTGAAAAAACAGTGTGGTGAATAAATAATGACCGATTTAACGACGTCCGACAGCACCCAGCCAGCATGGCAGACCAGCTCACATCTTGATGATCCGGTGATTGGTGAACTGTCGAACCGTTTTGGGCCTGAGGCCTTTGTTGTTCAAGCGACCCGTACCGGTATGCCCGTGGTATGGGTGAAGCGTGAACAATTGCTGGAAATAATGTCGTTCTTAAGAAAACAGCCTAAACCCTATGTCATGCTGTTTGACTTACATGGTGTGGATGAGCGCCTGCGTACTCACCGCCAGGGTCTTCCTGAAGCGGATTTTTCTGTTTTCTATCATCTGCTCTCCATCGAACGCAACCGCGACATTATGTTGAAAGTGGCACTGTCTGAAAAAGAGTTACACGTGCCCACAGCGACCAAAATTTTTCCTAATGCCAACTGGTATGAGCGGGAAACTTGGGAAATGTTCGGTATTACCTTTGATGGCCATCCACATCTGACGCGCATCATGATGCCGCAGAGCTGGGAAGGTCACCCGCTACGTAAAGATTATCCAGCTCGTGCTACCGAGTTCGATCCCTTTGTGCTGACTAAGCAGAAAGAGGATCTGGAGATGGAGTCACTGACCTTCAAACCGGAAGATTGGGGTATGAAGCGCGGGACCGAAAATGAGGACTTTATGTTCCTTAACCTTGGCCCGAACCACCCCTCTTCACACGGTGCGTTCCGTATCGTGTTGCAGCTTGATGGTGAAGAAATTGTCGATTGCGTGCCGGATGTGGGCTATCACCACCGTGGCGCGGAAAAGATGGGCGAGCGCCAATCATGGCACAGCTATATTCCGTACACCGACCGCATCGAGTACCTCGGCGGCTGCGTCAACGAAATGCCATACGTATTGGCAGTGGAAAAACTGGCGGGTATTAAAGTGCCAGAGCGGGTCGACACCATTCGCGTGATGTTATCCGAACTCTTCCGCATCAACAGTCACTTACTCTACATCAGTACCTTTATCCAAGACGTTGGCGCTATGACGCCGGTGTTCTTCGCCTTTACCGACCGCCAGAAAGTGTACGATTTGGTGGAAGCGATTACCGGTTTCCGTATGCACCCGGCCTGGTTCCGGATTGGTGGCGTGGCACATGACCTGCCGCGTGGCTGGGATCGTCTGCTACGTGACTTCCTCGACTGGATGCCAAAACGTCTGGACTCCTACGTCAAAGCGGCGTTGCAGAACAGCATCCTGAAAGGGCGTTCTGTAGGTGTCGCTGCCTATAATTCTAAAGAGGCGTTGGAGTGGGGCGTTACCGGTGCTGGTTTGCGGGCGACGGGTGTTGAGTTTGACGTGCGTAAATGGCGTCCATATTCCGGTTATGAAAACTTCGATTTTGAAGTGCCGATCGGTAATAACGGCGACTGCTATGACCGCGTGATGTTGAAAGTGGAGGAGTTGCGTCAAAGCCTGCGCATTCTCGAGCAGTGTTATAAAAACATGCCAGAGGGGCCATTCAAGGCTGACCACCCACTGACCACACCGCCGCCGAAAGAGCGCACGCTTCAACATATCGAAACGCTGATCACCCACTTCCTGCAAGTATCATGGGGCCCGGTGATGCCAGCCAACGAATCATTCCAGATGGTTGAAGCGACCAAAGGGATCAACAGCTACTATCTGACCAGTGACGCCAGCACCATGAGCTATCGCACCCGGATACGTACACCAAGCTATGCCCATTTGCAGCAGATCCCATCGGTTATCCGTGGCAGCCTGGTATCTGACTTGATTGTCTATCTGGGCAGTATCGATTTTGTAATGTCTGATGTGGACCGCTAATTATGAGTGACCAAAAAGATACTCAGGTGAGTAACGAAAGCCAAAATGTGGTGGATCAGGCAGTCAATGCGGCTGAACCGGCGACCACCACTGACGTTTTCGAGTTGAGTGCTGAAGAACGTGATGCTATCGAACATGAAAAGCACCATTACGAAGATGCCCGCGCCGCGTCAATCGAAGCACTGAAAATCGTGCAGAAAGGGCGTGGCTGGGTGCCGGATGGGGCGATTCACGCCATTGCTGAAGTGCTGGGTATCCCGGCCAGTGATGTTGAAGGGGTCGCCACATTCTACAGCCAGATCTTCCGCCAACCGGTAGGGCGTCATGTGATCCGCTACTGTGACAGTGTGGTGTGCCATATCACCGGTTATCAGGGGATTCAGGCCGCGATTTCGAAGAAACTCAGCATTCAGCCGGGCCAAACCACCTTTGATGGCCGTTTTACACTGCTGCCAACCTGCTGTTTAGGTAACTGCGATCGTGGCCCCACCATGATGATTGACGACGATACCCACAGCTACCTGAAACCTGAAGATATCGAGAAGTTACTGGAGCAATATCCATGACAGCTAACTCAGGTATTACCAAAGCCACGGGGTTTAATAAAGAGATTATCCGGACACCGGAGATGCACCCGCTGACCTGGCGTTTACGTGATGACAAACAGCCGGTGTGGCTGGATGAATATCGCAGCAAAACCGGTTACCTGGGCGCTGAAAAAGCCTTAAAAGGCATGGCACCACCTGATGTTGTTAACTTAGTCAAAGACGCGGGTTTGAAAGGCCGTGGCGGTGCAGGTTTCTCCACAGGTTTGAAGTGGAGCTTGATGCCGAAAGACGAAAGCATGAACATCCGCTATCTGCTGTGCAATGCCGATGAGATGGAGCCGGGCACCTATAAAGACCGCTTGCTGATGGAGCAATTGCCGCATCTGCTGGTGGAGGGGATGCTGATCAGCGCCTTTGCGCTGAAAGCCTATCGTGGCTACATCTTCCTGCGTGGCGAATATATCGAAGCGGCGGTGAATTTGCGCCGCGCTATTGCCGAGGCAACCGAAGCCGGCTTGCTGGGTAAAAACATCATGGGCAGCGGCTTTGATTTTGAGCTGATCGTCCATACCGGTGCTGGCCGCTATATCTGCGGTGAAGAGACCGCGCTGATTAACTCGCTGGAAGGCCGCCGCGCCAACCCACGTTCCAAGCCACCGTTCCCCGCTTCTTCGGGTGTTTGGGGTAAGCCGACGTGCGTGAATAACGTGGAAACCCTGTGTAACGTGCCCGCCATTCTTGAGCATGGTGTTGAGTGGTATCAGGGGATCACTGCCGGTAAGAGTAACGATGCCGGGACCAAACTGATGGGCTTCTCAGGCCGGGTGAAAAACCCAGGTCTGTGGGAGCTACCCTTTGGTATCACCGCCCGTGAAATTCTGGAAGATTACGCCGGTGGCATGCGCGATGGCTTGAAATTCAAAGCCTGGCAGCCGGGCGGGGCGGGCACTGACTTCCTGACCGCCGACCATCTGGATCTGCCGATGGACTTCGAGAATATCGCCAAAGCAGGTAGCCGTTTAGGCACCGCGCTGGCGATGGCGGTAGACCACGAAATTGGCATGGTGCCACTGGTGCGCAATCTGGAAGAGTTCTTTGCCCGCGAATCCTGTGGCTGGTGTACCCCTTGCCGCGATGGTTTGCCATGGAGCGTGAAGATCCTGCGCGCACTGGAGCGCGGCGAAGGTCAGCCGGGCGATATTGAGACACTAGAGCAGCTGTGCCGCTTCTTAGGGCCAGGCAAAACTTTCTGTGCTCACGCGCCGGGCGCGGTTGAACCACTACAAAGCGCGATCAAATATTTCCGGGAAGAGTTCGAAGCCGGGATCGCAGCTAAGGACTATGGCAACACCCGAGCCATAGCCGGTATTCAACCGAACCTACTTAAAGCGCGCTGGTAGCATAGATGCCCTTGCGGTTTGCCGTAGGGGCCAGAATTTTTGATTAACGCTTGTAAATGAACCGCCTTAATGTCGTCGTACAGACATTAAATCGGCTTATGCACAAGTCACTTGGAAGCATGCATATGGCTACGATTCATGTAGACGGCAAAGAATACGACGTAAACGGGGCCGACAACCTGTTACAAGCTTGTCTCTCCCTGGGACTCGATATTCCTTACTTTTGCTGGCATCCGGCGCTGGGAAGCGTCGGCGCTTGCCGCCAATGTGCGGTAAAGCAATACCAAAACGCCGATGATACCCGTGGGCGTTTGGTCATGTCCTGTATGACCCCGGCCACTGATGGAACCTTTATTTCCATTGATGACGGCGAAGCCAAAGCGTTCCGTGAGAGTGTGGTTGAATGGTTGATGACTAACCACCCGCACGATTGCCCGGTCTGTGAAGAGGGGGGTAACTGTCACCTGCAAGATATGACAGTGATGACCGGACACAGTTTCCGCCGCTATCGCTTCAGTAAACGTACTCACCAGAATCAGGATCTCGGCCCATTCATCTCCCATGAAATGAACCGCTGTATCGCCTGTTATCGCTGTGTGCGTTACTACAAAGATTATGCTGATGGCACAGACCTAGGTGTCTACGGTGCCCATGATAACGTCTACTTTGGTCGTACTGAGAGCGGCACGCTGGAAAGCGAGTTCTCCGGTAACCTGGTAGAGGTGTGCCCGACCGGCGTATTTACCGATAAAACCCACTCCGAGCGCTATAACCGTAAATGGGATATGCAGTTCGCGCCCAGTATCTGCCAGCAGTGCAGTGTGGGGTGTAACACCAGCCCAGGCGAACGCTATGGTGAATTGCGCCGTATTGAAAACCGCTATAACGGCAGCGTGAACCACTACTTTATGTGTGACCGCGGCCGCTTTGGTTACGGCTACGTCAACCGCAAAGACCGCCCACGTCAGCCGCAGCAACTGCGTGGCAATGACTGGATCCACCTCAACGCCGAACAGGCGATGCAGGGGGCGGCGGATATTCTGCGTCAGGCGAAAAAAACCATCGGTATCGGTTCACCACGCGCCAGTTTGGAAAGCAACTTCGCGCTACGTGAGTTGGTGGGTGCGGAGAACTTCTACACCGGTATCGCCGCAGGTGAGCAACAGCGCCTGCAATTGATGCTTAAAGTGCTGCGCGAAGGTGGAGTTTACACGCCGTCACTGCGTGAGATTGAGAGCTACGATGCGGTGCTGATTCTGGGTGAAGACCTGACCCAGACTGGCGCGCGTATTGCGCTCTCAGTTCGTCAAGCGGTGAAAGGCAAAGCCCGCGAAATGGCGGCGGCACAAAAAGTGGCCGACTGGCAGATTGCCGCCATCATGAATATTGGTCAGCACGCGAAACATCCGCTGTTTATCACCAACGTGGATAACACCCGCATGGATGATATCGCGGCATGGAACTATCGTGCACCCGTGGATGATCAAGCCCGTTTAGGCTTCGCCATCGCCCACGCGCTGGATGACTCTGCGCCTGCGGTTGATGATTTGGCGAAAGAGCTGAAAGGCAAAGTGGATATTATTGTGCAGGCGCTGGCCGGGGCGAGAAAACCACTCATCATTACCGGTAGCAGTGCAGGTAGTGATGCCATCATTGAAGCGGCAGCCAACGTGGCGAAAGCCCTGAAAGGCCGTGGCGCTGATGTCGGCATCACCTTTGTTGCCAGTGCCGCTAACAGCATGGGTTTGACCATGATGGGGGGCGGTTCACTGGATCAAGCACTGGCGCAGTTGTCCAGCGGTGAAGCCGATACCGCCATCGTGATGGAGAATGACCTCTATCGCCATGGGGCGAAAGATAAAGTGGACGCCGCGCTGGAGAAAACCACCAATCTGATTGTGGTGGATCATCAACGCACCGCGATTATGGATAGAGCCAGCTTGATTCTGTCTGCCGCCAGCTTCGCTGAAAGCGACGGTACACTGGTCAATCAGGAGGGCCGCGCTCAGCGCTTCTTCCAGGTTTATGATCCCACCTATTACGACGACCCGAAAAAACCAGAAAGCCGCAGCATCATGCTGGAGAGCTGGCGTTGGCTGCACTCGCTGCACTCAACCTATACCAGCCGTCATGTGGACTGGACCCAGTTGGATCACGTGATCCAAGCTTGTGTGGCGGCATTGCCACAGCTGGAAGGGATGGTTGCCGCCGCACCGGATGCGACTTTCCGCATTCGTGGGCAGAAACTGGCCCGTTCACCTATCCGTTACAGTGGCCGTACCGCGATGCGCGCAGATATCAGTGTGCACGAACCGCGTCAGCCGCAGGATATCGACACGCCGTTTGCCTTCTCGATGGAGGGGAACAACAGCCCGCTGGCTGATCGTCAGCAGATCCCATTTGCCTGGGCGCCGGGCTGGAACTCACCGCAAGCATGGAACAAATTCCAGGCGGAAGTGGGCGGCAACCTGCGCTTTGGTGATCCGGGTGTGCGTCTGATTGAAGCAGGGGAGGGAACACTCGGCTACTTTGATTCCGTGCCGGCGGCCTTTACTGCCGATGCCGAAAGCTGGCAGATTGCCCCTTATTACCATCTGTTTGGTAGTGAAGAGATGTCCCAACGCGCCGATGTGATCCAACAACGGATGCCAGAGCCTTATGTGATGGTCAACCCAGCCGATGCGGCGCAGTTAGGGGTTAACCTCGGTACGCTGGTGGAGTTCAACTGTGCGGGCCAAACCTTGCGCTTGCCAGTGCGCTTGAGTGAAACCTTGGCTCAAGGTCAGGTCGGCTTGCCGCTTGGCTTACCGGGTATTCCGCCAATTATGGTGGGTGCGCGCGTTGAGAATCTGCGGGAGGCAGGACTATGAGCTGGTTTACCCCTGAATTGATTGAGATTTTAATCTCTGTCCTGAAAGCGGTGGTGATTCTGTTGGTGGTAGTGACCTGTGGCGCATTTATGAGCTTCGGTGAACGCCGTCTGCTGGGCCTGTTCCAGAACCGTTACGGGCCAAACCGTGTGGGTTGGGGCGGGTCACTGCAACTGGTCGCTGACATGATCAAAATGTTCTTCAAAGAGGACTGGGTACCGAAGTTCTCCGACCGGGCTATCTTTACTCTGGCACCGGTGATTGCTTTTACTTCGCTGCTACTCTCTTTCGCCATCGTCCCGGTCAGCCCGACCTGGGCGGTTGCGGATCTCAATATCGGCATTTTATTCTTCCTGATGATGGCGGGGCTGGCGGTTTACGCCGTGCTGTTCGCCGGTTGGTCCAGTAATAACAAATACTCTCTGTTAGGGGCGATGCGTGCTTCGGCGCAAACCCTGAGCTATGAAGTGTTCCTCGGCTTATCCTTGATGGGTGTCGTGGCACAGGCTGGCTCGTTTAACATGCAGGATATTGTTAACTCTCAGGAGCAGGTCTGGAATGTGATCCCGCAATTCTTTGGTTTCCTGACCTTTGCCATTGCAGGTGTTGCCGTCTGTCACCGTCATCCCTTTGACCAGCCAGAAGCGGAACAAGAGTTGGCTGATGGTTACCACATTGAATATTCCGGCATGAAATTCGGTCTGTTCTTCGTCGGTGAATACATTGGTATCGTGACCGTCTCTGCGCTAATCGTCACCTTGTTCTTCGGGGGGTGGCAAGGCCCGTTCTTGCCGCCATTTATCTGGTTTGCGCTGAAAACGGCCTTCTTCATGGTGATGTTCATTCTGATCCGTGCCTCCTTGCCGCGCCCACGTTATGACCAGGTGATGTCATTCGGCTGGAAAGTTTGCCTGCCGTTGACCCTGCTGAATCTGCTGGCGACTGCCGCGGTCATTTTGTACAACGCTCAATAAGGGGTGAATGAACCATGACGTTGAAAGAGTTAGTGGTTGGTTTCGGCACCCAAGTGCGCAGCCTGTGGATGATTGGCCTTCATGCCTTCCACAAGCGCGAAACCCAAATGTATCCGGAAGAGCCGGTTTATCTGCCACCGCGCTACCGTGGCCGCATTGTGCTGACGCGCGATCCGGACGGTGAAGAGCGCTGCGTGGCCTGTAACTTGTGCGCCGTCGCCTGCCCTGTGGGCTGTATCTCTTTGCAAAAAGCAGAGCATAAAGATGGCCGCTGGTATCCGGAGTTCTTCCGCATCAACTTCTCCCGCTGCATTTTCTGTGGTTTGTGTGAAGAGGCTTGCCCGACAACCGCTATCCAGCTGACGCCGGATTTCGAAATGGGCGAGTTTAAGCGTCAGGATCTGGTGTATGAGAAAGAGGACTTGCTGATCTCGGGTCCGGGTAAGTATCCGGAATATAACTTCTACCGGATGTCCGGTATGGCGGTTGACGGTAAGCCGAAAGGCGAAGCCGAAAATGAAGCCAAACCGATCGACGTTAAAGGTCTGATGCCTTAGGAGCCAGCTTCCATGGAATTTGCATTTTATATTGCAGCATTGGTGGCAGTGGTGGCGACTATTCGCGTTATCACTCATACCAACCCGGTACATGCGCTGCTGTACCTGATTATTTCGTTACTGGCTATCTCAGCGGTGTTCTTCTCGCTAGGAGCTTACTTTGCTGGTGCGCTGGAGATCATCGTTTACGCGGGGGCCATTATGGTGCTGTTCGTGTTTGTGGTGATGATGCTGAACCTGGGCAATGTCGAGCAACAAGAGCGCGACTGGCTGAAACCGACCCTATGGATAGGCCCCGGCTTACTGGCGCTGGTGCTGCTGTCGGTACTGATCTATGCCATTAGCTCGGTCACAGACTCCGGTATCAGCGGCGAAATGGTCGATGCCAAAGCGGTGGGTATCAGCCTGTTTGGCCCTTATGTGTTGGCGGTTGAACTGGCGTCAATGCTGCTATTGGCCGGTCTGGTGGTTGCTTTCCATATCGGACGTGAGCATAAGCCGGGCGACGTGCTGGGCGCGAGCGAATCAGCGAAAAGAAAAACGGAGGAACAAGCATGATCCCTCTACAACATGGCCTGATTCTGGCGGCCATCCTGTTTGTGCTAGGGCTAACGGGGTTGCTGATCCGTCGCAACCTGCTGTTTATGCTGATAAGCCTTGAAGTGATGATCAATGCCGCCGCGCTCGCCTTCGTGGTGGCGGGCAGTTATTGGGGGCAGGCTGACGGTCAGGTGATGTATATCCTGGCGATCACGCTGGCGGCAGCGGAGGCCAGTATTGGTCTGGCACTGCTGCTACAGCTGTATCGTCGCCGTCATACTCTGAATATCGATACAGTCAGTGAGATGCGCGGATGAACCTACTATTTTTAACAATTCTGCTGCCACTGCTGGGCTTCTTGCTGTTGGCATTCTCCCGTGGGCGCTGGTCTGAAAATACCTCGGCCACTGTCGGGGTGGGTTCGATTGGTCTGACGGCGCTGGTGACACTCTATGTGGCGGTGGACTTCCTCAGCCAAAAGGCCACTGGGGTACAGGTGTTTAACCAAACACTGTGGAACTGGATGTCAGTCGGCACCTTCAACATTCCGTTGACCCTGACGCTGGATGGCTTGTCGCTCACCATGTTGTCGGTGGTGACTGGCGTGGGCTTCCTGATCCACATGTATGCCTCCTGGTATATGCGTGGGGAGGAGGGCTACTCCCGCTTCTTCGCCTACACCAACCTGTTTATCGCGAGCATGGTAGTGCTGGTGCTGGCGGATAACCTGATGCTGATGTATCTGGGCTGGGAAGGCGTGGGGCTGTGCAGTTACCTGCTGATTGGTTTCTACTACACCAATCCGGCTAACGGCGCGGCGGCGATGAAAGCCTTTATCGTGACCCGCGTGGGTGACGTGTTCCTGGCTATCGCGCTGTTCATTCTGTACCAAGAGCTGGGCACGCTGAACATCCGTGAGCTGATGCTGTTGGCACCGCAAAAACTGGAGATGGGCGGAACCGCCATTACCTGGGCGACGCTAATGCTGCTCGGTGGTGCGGTCGGTAAATCGGCGCAGTTGCCGTTACAAACCTGGCTGGCAGATGCAATGGCAGGCCCGACACCGGTTTCCGCGCTGATCCATGCGGCCACCATGGTCACTGCGGGTGTGTATCTGATTGCCCGTACCCACGGTCTGTTCCTGATGGCACCCGAAGTGCTACATCTGGTGGGGATTATCGGGGCGGTCACCTTAGTGCTGGCGGGTTTCGCGGCACTGGTACAAACCGATATCAAACGGGTGCTGGCCTACTCCACCATGAGCCAAATTGGCTACATGTTCCTGGCGCTGGGCGTGCAGGCGTGGGATGCGGCTATCTTCCATCTGATGACCCATGCATTCTTTAAAGCACTGCTGTTCCTCTCTTCCGGTTCAGTGATTCTGGCCTGTCACCACGAGCAAAACATTTTTAAAATGGGTGGGTTACGTAAAACCATTCCATTGGTCTATATCTGCTTCCTGGTGGGCGGCGCGGCGCTGGCAGCACTGCCAATCGTCACCGCCGGTTTCTACAGTAAAGACGAAATTCTGTGGGGCGCATTGGCCAGTGGCCATATCAATCTGATGGTCGCCGGGCTGGTTGGGGCACTCCTCACGGCGCTCTACACCTTCCGTATGATTTTCATTGTGTTCCACGGCGAGCCAAAAACCAAAGCGCATCCGGTCAAGGGGATCACCCACAACCTGCCGCTGATAGTGTTGCTGGTGCTGTCGACCTTTGTTGGCGCGCTGATAACACCCCCGCTGGCGGGCGTGTTGCCAGAGCTTCACTTTGGTGAAGAGGGCAAAATGCCGCTGGAAATCTTCTCCGGTGTGCTGGTGGTGGTGGGTATTGCGTTGGCAGCAATGCTGTATCTGGGCAAACGTCAGTTGGTCAATAGCATCGCGCAAAGTGCGCCGGGCCGCTTCTTTACGCTCTGGTGGTTCCACGCGTGGGGCTTCGACTGGTTGTACCATAATGTATTTGTTCGCCCGTATCTGTGGATTGCAAAACTGCTACAACGTGATCCGCTGAACTCACTGATGAATACCCCGGCGATACTTTCGCGCTGGAGTAATCGTGGTCTGACCGTCAGTGAAAATGGACAGGTGCGTTGGTATGTCGCGTCTATGGGTTTGGGTGCAGTCGTCGTACTGGCTCTGTTGCTTTTCGTTTAATTAGGGACACAAAACGCCATGCTATTACCTTGGCTAATTCTTCTCCCCTTTATCGGCGGTCTGCTGTCTTGGCAGTGTGAGCGCTTCGGGACTAAAGTACCGCGTTGGATAGCGCTGTTCGCGATGGGGCTGACATTGGTGCTCTCCCTGCTATTGTGGGGGCAGGGCAACTATTCGCTGGTTAATCCAGCGGGTATCCCGCAGTGGCAGTCGGAGTTCACCCTGCCGTGGATCCCACGGTTCGGCATTGAGTTCCATCTGGCACTGGATGGCCTATCACTGCTGATGGTGGTGCTGACGGGGCTGCTCGGTGCTTTGGCTATCCTCTGTTCGTGGCGTGAAATTCAGCGCAATCAGGGCTTCTTCTACCTGAATCTATTGTGGATCCTGGGTGGGGTTATCGGCGTGTTCCTCGCCATCGACATGTTCCTATTCTTCTTCTTCTGGGAGATGATGTTGGTGCCGATGTACTTCCTGATCGCCTTGTGGGGCCACAAAGCATCAGACGGTAAAACTCGCATCGCGGCGGCAACCAAGTTCTTCATCTATACCCAAGCCAGCGGCCTGATTATGTTGATTGCCATTCTGGGGCTGGTGTTTGTGCACTACAAAGCCACGGGTGTCTGGACATTCAACTACGAAAATCTGCTGAAAACGCCGATGTCCCATAATGTGGAATATCTGCTGATGCTGGGCTTCTTTATCGCCTTCGCGGTCAAAATGCCGGTAGTACCACTGCATGGCTGGTTGCCTGATGCGCACAGTCAGGCCCCAACAGCGGGTTCTGTTGACTTAGCCGGGATTTTGCTGAAAACGGCGGCCTACGGTTTGCTGCGTTTCAGCTTGCCACTGTTCCCGAATGCATCCGCTGAGTTCGCGCCGATTGCCATGTGGTTAGGTGTTGTCGGCATCTTCTACGGTGCATGGATGGCCTTCTGCCAGACCGACATCAAGCGCCTGATTGCTTACACCAGCGTGTCACACATGGGCTTTGTGTTGATTGCCATCTACACCGGCAGTCAACTGGCCTATCAGGGGGCGGTTATCCAGATGATTGCTCACGGCCTATCAGCCGCCGGTATGTTCATCATCTGCGGCCAGTTGTATGAGCGCCTGCATACCCGTGATATGCGCCAGATGGGCGGCCTGTGGGGGCGGATTAAATATTTGCCAGCACTGTCGCTGTTCTTCGCGGTGGCCACCCTGGGGATGCCGGGTACTGGTAACTTCGTCGGCGAATTTATGATTCTGTTCGGCAGCTTCCAGGTCGTTCCGGTGATCACCGTGATCTCTACTTTTGGGCTGGTTTTTGCTTCGGTTTACGCGCTTATCATGATGCAACGTGCCTATTACGGTGCGCCAAAATCAGAAGAGGCGTTACCGGGTATGAGTGCAAGGGAACTCTCTATCATCCTGCTGTTAGTGGTGTTGCTGGTGCTGCTCGGGGTTTACCCGCAGCCGATTCTCGACACCTCCCATGCTGCGATGAGCAATGTACAGCAGTGGTTCAATGCTTCATCAATTACAACTACAAGGCCGTAATTCGCCATGACAATAACTCCTCAACAACTGATCGCAATGCTACCGCTGTTGATCGTCGGATTGACGGTGGTGGTTGTGATGCTCTCCATTGCGTGGCGACGCGATCACTTTATCAACGCCACCCTGACGGTCATCGGGCTAAACCTGGCGCTGCTCTCCCTCTATTTCGTCGGGCAGGTAGGGCCAATGGATGTCACTCCGCTGATGCGGGTTGACGGCTATGCCATGTTCTATACCGGGTTGGTGATTGTTGCCAGTCTGGCGACCAGCACCTTTGCCTATCCGTGGCTAAATGGCTATCCGGATAACCGCGAAGAGTTCTACCTGCTGGTGCTAATTGCCACCATGGGGGGCATTCTGCTGGCGAGTGCTAACCATTTGGCGTCGCTATTTTTGGGTATTGAGCTTATCTCGCTGCCGCTGTTTGGGCTGATTGGTTATGCCTATCGCCAGAAGCGTTCACTGGAAGCCAGCATCAAATATATGCTGCTCTCTGCGGCGGCGTCGTCATTCCTGCTGTTTGGTATGGCGCTGCTGTATGCGGAATCCGGTAGCTTGTCTTTCGCCGGTTTGGGCAAGAGCCTGAGTGACTCCACTATCCACCAGCCGCTGATCCTGGCAGGCCTCGGGATGATGATTGTTGGTCTTGGCTTTAAGCTATCACTGGTGCCGTTCCAACTCTGGACGCCAGATGTTTATCAGGGTGCACCTGCTCCGGTATCCACCTTCCTGGCCACCGCCAGCAAGATTGCCATCTTTGCGGTGGTGATGCGCCTGTTCCTGTATGCGCCAGCCGCCGACAGTGAAGCGGTGCGCTTAGTGCTCTCCTTGATTGCCGTGGCGTCGATTCTGTTTGGTAACTTGATGGCAATCAGCCAGACCAACATCAAGCGCCTGCTGGGTTACTCCTCTATCGCGCACCTTGGCTACTTGCTGATTGCGCTGGTGGCGGTGCAGACCCATCAGCTGGCACTGGAAACCGTCGGCGTCTATCTGGCCGGTTACCTGTTCAGCAGCCTGGGTGCCTTTGGTGTCGTCAGCCTGATGTCCAGCCCGTACAAAGGCCCGGATGCGGAGTCCCTGTTCTCTTATCGCGGGTTGTTCTGGCATAAGCCCATTCTCTCTGCGGTGATGACGGTGATGATGCTGTCACTGGCGGGTATCCCCATGACACTGGGCTTTATCGGCAAATTCTTCGTGGTGGCAATGGGTGTCAGCGCCAACCTGTGGTGGTTGACCGGTGCCGTGGTTTTGGGCAGTGCCATTGGTCTGTACTACTATCTGCGCGTGACGGTGAGTTTGTACCTCAGTGCGCCGGAAAAATTGGTGCGTGATACACCAAACAACTGGGCATTGACTGCCGGTGGTGTGGTGGTGCTGATTTCCGCGATTTTGGTGCTGTTCCTGGGTATCTACCCGCAGCCATTGATTTCGCTGGTGCAGTTGGCGCAACCGCTAATGTAACCATCGTTAACTCGGTAATTCCAACCCCCTGTCAGCAAAACTGGCAGGGGGTTTTGTTTTATATGGGTTTCTAAGTTGATAAAAGGTGAAATAAACAATAGAGCAATCCGTGTTCTATTTTTCTGTATTCATTGGTGATTTAAGTCACGTTTTTGATGAAACTATAGTAATAACTTGGTTGTTAATGTGATCTGAGTTGATAAAAAAGGTATGAATTCAGGTAAACTGCGCGACTTTCACTCAATACACGTTTCGTTTAACACTTTCGCGCAGGTAAATGCTGATGAACATTATTCTGATGATTGCCATTACCACCGGCATCCTCTCAGGTATCTGGGGTTGGGTTGCGGTCAGCCTGGGGCTTATCAGTTGGGCCGGTTTTCTGGGCTGTACCGCCTATTTCGCCTGTCCACAAGGTGGCTTGAAAGGGTTGCTGATTACCTTGTTAACCTGCCTGAGTGGGGTATTTTGGGCGATGATGATTATTCAGGGTAGTGCTTTGCAGCCAGAGTGGGCGATCCTCGGCTATGTGCTGACCGGTATGGTGGCGTTTTTGATGTGCATTCAGGCTTGCCAACAGTGGCTATCTTTCGTCCCCGGCACCTTTATCGGTGCTTGCGCGACCTTTGCCGGTAATGGCAATTGGAAGTTAGTGACCGCTTCACTGTTGGTTGGCGTGGTGTTTGGTTATGGGATGAAGAACAGTGGCTTGTGGCTGGCGGCGAGAAGAGAGCGCCAAGGGCGCAGCTCCTTGGAACCCTCGGTGAGGATAGATGCTGATTAGGGCGGTAGCGAAACTTCCGCCTCCAATCACAACAACACCAAATCAGATAAGGTGATTCGCCACTTTAACCACAATCTTGCGCAGTGGTGCAACTTCCCCCAGCGTCCCCATTGGGCGATGCAACTCGCCGGGGAACAATAGGGCGATATCACCGGGGGCCAGTGTTAACAAGGTTTCTGTACTGATCCCCTCAAACAGACCGAAATCCCGCTCACTATCAAAATCCATGGTCGGGCGCTGGCCTTGAGCAGAGGGCGAAGCACCAATCACCTCGCTACCCTCCAGCAGAATATGAATATCAATATAGTAGCGATGCAATTCAGGTGCCTGTTCATACAGTGGTTTGGATGCCGCAATAATATGATTTAGGTAAATTTCACGCCCCTCAATCTCTTGCTCGCCCGCAGGCAGATTAGCTAAATCCATCTGGCTGATGGTTGCCAATGTCCGGCGGATTGCATCCGGATAGAGCGGGTTATTCACCGCGCTTTTCAGTTCATCAAGTATCATAACTACTCCTCTAGGCTTCGGTGGCCCGCGCTTATGCGCAATGACTCACGCTATTTTCATCTGCCAGCGCGGCAATACAGAGTTCAACCACCCCAGCTACATCAGGCGAAATATCGATTTGGATGACATCTGGTTCGCTGGCCCCAGGGGCTTCCAATGTCGCGAACTGGCTCTTTAACAGGCTCTCTGGCATAAAATGCCCGGCGCGTTGCTGCATTCTGTGCAGCACTAAATCGTAATCACCGGTCAGCCACAAAAAACGGATGCCGTGGTTCCCTTCGCGCAGACGGTCGCGATACTGTTTTTTCAGTGCCGAACAGACCAAAAAACCCACTTCATTCTTTTGTTGCAAGCTATAGGCCACGTCACTTAGCCGCTCCAGCCAGGGGGCGCGGTCTTGATCATTTAGCGGCTGCCCTGATGCCATTTTCTGAATATTGGCGCGGGGATGCAGGTCATCACCATCAATAAATTTGGCGTTAAGGGCCAGCGCCAGCGCCTGACCCACACAGGATTTACCTGTGCCGGAGACACCCATGACAATAATGCATTTACCAGACATATCTTTCCTTTGTGCCTATCAGACTGCGACCAACATGCCGCCATCAACAAACAGTAGATGACCATTAACGAAATCAGAGGCTCTGGATGACAGATACACCGCAGCACCAATCAGCTCTTCCGGGTTCCCCCAGCGGGCCGCTGGCGTACGTTTGCACAACCAATCGGTAAAGGCTTGATCGTCGACTAGCGCTTTTGTCATCTCGGTTTTGAAATAGCCAGGGGCGATACCATTGACCTGAATGTTGTAACGGGCCAGCTCGACACACATACCGCGAGTCAGCATTTTGACCGCGCCTTTAGAGGCGGCATAAGGTGTGATAGTGTCGCGACCTAATTCACTTTGCATGGAGCAAATATTGATAATTTTGCCACGTTGGCGCTTAACCATATAACGGGAGACCGCTTGTGAAACCAAAAATACTGATTTCTGGTTTACGGCAATAACATCATCCCAATCTTTTTCTGGGAATTCAGTAAAAGCATGGCGGCGTTGAATACCGGCATTATTAATTAAAATATCAATAGCGCCAATACTGCTCTCTATTTGTGCGATGGCCTCATTAACTGCATCATGATCAGTTACATTAAAGGCCGCTGCATGAGCAACAAATCCACTAGCACGTAATTCTGCAACGGCTTTTTCTGCCCGCTCGGCGGTGATATCATTAATAATGATTTCCGCACCAAATTCGGCCAACCCTTTTGCCAATAAAAATCCGATGCCTTGTGCTGAACCTGTAATCAATACTTTGCGTTTTTCTAACGAAAATAGATTTTTCATTTTAATTCCTAATGGCGCTAATCAAGCGACATGTAAAATAGATGTCACGAGTGATGACTGCTGAGTGAATACAGTAATAAATTCAATTTCGGCAATAAGATCACAAATAATAAAGTTGTTATTATTCCCTAATATTGCTTTAAGCTGATGGAAATCCAATTAGCGGTATTCCCAATTAAATTGACCGTCTGAAAACATGTCTCTATCAGAACGTTTTCTGCTGTAGCAAACTGTGATGCAGATCACTTTAAATCATGTTACGACAACTTGTTACCGCTTACGTGAGCAATATCGCCTTGAGGATAGAAAAAGAGCGCCGTTAGCAGAGGCTTTGCCCATTTCATTAACAGCTTGCAGATTAACTTATTGATAATAAAATAACTTAATAATGATCAGCATGGTTGTTATGGCATATTTAACCGGTAACATGCTTTTCATTACACCAGCTAACAGTGCATAATCACGTTACCCATCCCGCACCTTTGCTCCAGGTATTTGCCATGAAAAACCAGCGTGTTACGTTACAGGATATCGCGTTACTTGCCGGCGTGACCAAAATGACCGTCAGTCGCTATTTGCGTACGCCGGAAAAAGTGGCAGCAGAAACCGGTGAGCGCATTGCCCAGGTGATGGCTGAAGTTAACTACAGTGCTGATTCTGAAGGGGAAACGGCTGTTAATCAAAAAAGTCCACGGATAGGAATCTTGGTGCCCTCCTTTAATAACCAGATTTTCTCCGATTTATTAGCCGGTATTGAGTCAGTGACGGCCGCAAGTGGTTACCAGACACTGGTGGTTAACTATAACTACAGTAAAGAGCGTGAAGAGGAGCAGATTATTAATCTACTCTCCTGCCAGATTTCCGGCTTAATACTCACGGACTCGGAACATACCTTACGCGCTGATAAATATCTGAATGCTTCAGAAATTCCAATTGCACAAGTGATGGATCTGGAGCCACAATTTAATCGCATCACCGTCGGGTTCAATAATTATCAGGCCGCCTACGATATGACCGCAACACTGCTCGCCAGTGGAAAACAGAATATTGTCTATTTCGGTTCCATGTCTGATATGCGTGATCGCAAGCGTTATCAAGGTTATAGCCAGGCAATGAGTGATGCAGGTTTCACGCCATTACATATTACCCCCAATAAAGTCTCTTCGGTCTCCATTGGGGCCGGGATGTTGGCATTGGCACGACAAATGTATCCGCAGATCGATGCTATTTTCTGTACCAATGATGATATGGCGGTGGGGGTGTTACAAGAGTGCTTAAAATTGGGCATGGCGATACCTGCGGCAATGGCAATTTCCGGTTTTCATGGGTTAGATATTGGTCAGGCAACCACGCCGGTGCTGGCCAGTGTCACCACGCCACGTTTTGAAATGGGTAAAGTTGCCGCTGAGATTTTGATTAAAAAAATTAAGAAAATCCCGACAATTGAACAGGTTGACCTGCATTATCGGATTTCCCTTGGTGGCACTATTTAAGCTTTCAGCCATCTCTGCACGGATGGTCACCCCTCATTTGCTGCTATTGTTTGCTGCAATGGCAGTCACTCACTCCCCATACTCTCCCTTGCTGTTACCTGATTCCCGCCATAACAAATTACCGCAGCTGATAACATTTCAGTAAATGCCTTACATAAATGATTAACGCTCATTTGATTAGCTGAAACAATTCAGCTCGGACAATGATAGCTGGCTCACGTTACCGGTAACATGTTTTCTTAACATGATTTACAGTGACCCACATCACAAAATAAAACATTGAAAACAGGTCTCATAACGACATTCGCTGAATGGCTGCATCATCCGATGATGACCTCTCGCCATTCTGGTTTCTTTGATTTATTGACAGGTCAGGTACTCGTAATGAAAAACAGCACGCAATCCAGCTCGAAACAAGCCGTATTAATCATCGCCCCAGTAATGGACTATCTGACGGAAAAATTGGAACAAAACTTCACTGTTCACAAACTCTTCCAGATGGCGGATCACGCGCAGTTCCTGGCTGAGCAGGGCAAGAATATTAAAGGTATTGTGACCCGTGGTGATATTGGCGTGACCAACGAAGTTCTGGCGTTATTACCTGAAGTGGAGATTATCTCAATCTTCGGTGTCGGAACTGATGCGGTTGATCTGGATTATACCCGTGAGCGCAAAATCATTGTGACCACCACGCCGGGTGTGCTGACAGATGATGTGGCTGACACCGCACTGGGGCTGATTATTGCTACCTCGCGCCGCTTATGTCAGGCCGATAAATTCCTGCGCGCGGGTCAGTGGCCACACAGCAGTTTGCCATTAGCATCCAAAGTGACCGGTAAACGCCTGGGGATATTTGGTATGGGGCGTATTGGTCAAGCTATTGCCCGCCGTGCCGCTGGCTTCGATATGCCAATTGCCTATACCGATAGGGTACAGATTGAGAGTCTGCCATATCAATATGTGCCAGATTTAATCACCCTGGCGCAACAGAGCGATATTCTGGTAGTGGCAATCTCGGGTGGGAAAGAGAGTGCCGGTCTGGTCGATAAAGCTATTTTTGCGGCGATGCCCAATGATGGGATGCTGATCAATATTGCCCGTGGCAGCATGGTTAATCAGGATGATTTAATTCATGCGCTGCAACAGCAAGATATTGGCGGTGCGGGTCTGGATGTATTTGCCGATGAGCCAAATGTGCCACAGGCATTAATTGAGATGGATAATGTCGTATTACTGCCCCATATCGCCAGCGCCACAAAAGAGACGCGCATTCAAATGAGCGATATTGTGTTCTCTAATATTCATGCTCATTTCTCGGGTCAACCAGCACCAACGGCCATCACTTATTAAAAATTAAGTCATAGCAATAATAACAACATTTTGTGAAGTTTAATTAACAGCTGCAAATATTCCTTATTTGTTTTCGATATTCCCTGCGTCTTTATGCGCGATGCAGGGTAATGCTTAGCTATTATCATGAGGCGTGTTTATATGGACAGTAAGATCCCTAATGCCCGTTGGTTCCGCGTTATTGTGCCAATAATGATTGCTTGTATTATTTCTTTTATGGACCGGGTCAATATTAGTTTTGCGCTACCTGGCGGTATGGAGAGTGATCTGGCGATTACCAGCCAAATGGCCGGCTTAGCGGGCGGTATTTTCTTTATTGGTTATCTATTTTTACAAGTGCCGGGTGGCCGTATTGCGGTACATGGCAGCGGCAGAAAATTCATTGCCTATTCTCTGGCGGTCTGGGCTGTTGTTTCGATTCTGACCGGTTTTGTCACCAACCATTATCAATTGCTATTCCTGCGCTTTGTGCTGGGGGTCTCTGAGGGCGGTATGCTACCGGTGGTCCTGACCATGGTGAGTAACTGGTTCCCGGAACGTGAAATTGGCCGCGCCAATGCTTTCGTCATGATGTTCGCCCCCATCGGTGGCATGTTCACCGCGCCACTGTCCGGCTTTATTATCAATGCACTCGACTGGCGCTGGCTGTTCTTCCTTGAAGGTTCCCTGTCCGCCATCGTGCTGGTGATGTGGTGGTTTGTTATCAGTGACCGCCCTGAAGAGGCAAAATGGCTATCGGCAAAAGAGCGCGACTATCTGGTCACTGAGTTGTCACGGGAACGCGCAGAGCGGATGCTTGATGCGCCGGTGACCAATGCCCCATTAAAAGCCGTGTTCCTGAATAAAGGGCTGATGAAACTGGTGGCGCTGAACTTCTTTTATCAAACCGGGGATTATGGCTACACCCTGTGGCTGCCAACTATTTTGAAAAATCTGACCGGCGGTAATATGGCCTCGGTCGGTATTCTGGCGATTCTGCCGTTTATTGCCACTACCGCTGGGATTTATGCCATCTCCACCCTGTCGGATAGAACCGGTAAACGCCGCCTGCTGATTATGATTTCACTGTTCTGCTTCGCCGCCGGTCTGGTGACCTCGGTGATTTTCCGCCACAACGTGTTGATCTCCTATCTGGCGCTGGTGGTGTGTGGTTTCTTCCTCAAAGCCGCAACCAGCCCATTCTGGTCTATCCCAGGGCGCATTGCCGTGCCAGAAGTGGCCGGTGGCGCACGGGGTGTCATCAATGGCTTAGGTAATCTCGGCGGATTTTGCGGCCCCTATCTGGTCGGCGTGATGATCTTCTTCTATGGCCAGAGTGCGGCGGTTTGCATGTTAGCAGGCTCCTTGATTATTGCCGGGTTGATTACCCTGACATTGCCAAAAGAGTGCGATGTTGAAGTTAAAACGCCGGGCAAGGCTATCGCGGGTAAAGGGCTGGTCAAGGCTAAACGCGCTTAAATCCGCCAGGCGGTATCGGCTGGATACCCTGCTACCGCCTGCGGTCTATCACCGGAGAGTGTCATGAATTTACAGCAGCAACTCATTGCCTGCCAACAGCATCAGCAACAATTACAGCTGATGCATTTCGATCACGAAATCGCCTGGCAGTTAGGTGAAAAAATAAAGCGGCAAGCGGAACGGCAAGGTGCGGCATTGGCTATCGATATCACCGTCAATCGCCAAACCTTATTCAGCTATGCCATGCCCGGCACCAGCGCCGAGAATCATGACTGGTTGCGGCGTAAGCGCAATGTGGTGGAGCTGCTGAATACCAGCTCCTATGCCGCAGGATTGATGCTACAACAGCGCCAAACCTCGCTGGAAGCTCGCTATGGGGTTAGCCTGCGGGACTATGCCGCGCTGGGCGGTGGTTTTCCGCTACAGGTTAAACCGGCGGGAATTATTGGCAGCGTTAATGTTTCCGGCGCGCCACATTTGGATGATCACAATTTACTGTTACAGGTACTGGCGGAGTTTATCGGCTTGCCTGCGGGCAGTATTGAGCTTTTGGCTCCCCTGAGCGAATAAGGAGTGGCGATGAACCCGACTCTCACCCGTGTCACGCAGCGTATTACTGCACGATCTGCACCGACCCGCACGGCCTATCTGCAACGTATCAGCGCGGCAAAAGAGAATACAGTCCACCGCTCACAGCTGGCCTGCGGCAATCTGGCTCACGGCTTCGCCGCCTGTCAGCCGGAAGATAAAGCGGCGCTAAAGAGCATGGTGCGCAGCGATATTGCCATTATTACTTCCTATAACGATATGTTATCTGCTCATCAGCCTTATGAATATTACCCGCAACAACTGAAAGAGGCACTGCATGAGGTCGGTGCCGTCGGGCAGGTGGCGGGTGGTGTCCCGGCGATGTGTGACGGCGTGACACAAGGGCAGGATGGTATGGAGCTGTCGCTGATGAGCCGCGATGTTATCGCCATGTCAGCGGCCATCGGCCTGTCACACAATATGTTTGATGGCGCACTCTATCTCGGGGTGTGCGACAAAATTGTGCCAGGATTGCTGATGGCCGCCTTGTCATTTGGCCACTTACCGGCAGTTTTTGTCCCCGCCGGGCCAATGGCTACGGGGCTGTCCAATAAAGAGAAAGTGCGGGTTCGCCAGCTGTTTGCGGAGGGTAAAGTGGACAGACACGCCTTGCTGGAGGCGGAATCCGCCTCTTATCATAGCGCTGGCACCTGTACTTTTTACGGCACCGCCAACTCCAATCAGATGGTGATGGAGGTGATGGGGCTACATTTGCCCGGCTCCTCTTTTATCCAACCCAACACCCCACTGCGCGATGCGCTCACTGCCGCCGCGGCGCGGCAAGTGACACGACTGACTAAAAGCAGTGGTAATTATCTGCCAGTGGGGCAATTGGTGGATGAAAAAGTGGTGGTCAACGGCATGGTGGCGCTATTGGCTACCGGTGGTTCGACCAATCACACCATGCATCTGGTGGCGATGGCGCGCTCGGCGGGCATTATTATTGATTGGGATGATTTCTCCGAGTTATCGGAAGTGGTGCCACAGTTATGCCGTATCTACCCCAATGGCCCGGCGGATATCAACTATTTCCAAGCCGTCGGCGGGGTTGCCCTACTGATAAAAGAGCTGCTGCAAGGCGGTTTAGTGCATGAGGATGTCCACACCGTGGCGGGGTTTGGTCTACATCGTTATACGCAGGAGCCATATCTGGATAATGGGCAGTTGCAATGGCGCAGCGGGCCGCCGCACTCACTGGATGACTCGGTTATTGCCAGTATCGCCCAGCCGTTCTCGGCCCACGGTGGCACCAAAGTATTAAGCGGCAATCTGGGGCGGGCAGTGATGAAAACCTCGGCGGTTCCTCGTGATCATCAGATTATTGAGGGGCCGGCGGTGGTGTTTGACAGTCAACATGATGTCGGGGCCGCCTTTGAATCCGGCGAGTTGAACCGCGACTGTGTGGTGGTGGTGCGCTATCAAGGGCCACGGGCCATTGGTATGCCGGAGCTACATAAACTGATGCCCCCCTTAGGGGTGTTGTTGGATCGCGGCTTTAAGGTAGCGCTGGTCACTGATGGCCGACTGTCCGGTGCCTCAGGTAAAGTGCCGTCAGCCATTCATGTGACTCCTGAAGCCTATTGTGGTGGCCTCTTGGCAAAAATCCGTAATGGTGATCGAGTGCGGGTAGATGGTGTCAGTGGCGAGCTTGCTTTGCTGGTGAATGAAGCTGAATTGGCAGCACGCCACCCAACACTGCCGGATATCTCGGCGTTCCATGTGGGATGTGGCCGTGAGCTATTTGGCGCGCTACGGGAACAAGTGACTGGGGCAGAACAGGGGGCGTGCTGCATTCGTTTTTAGTCATTTCGACTATACTGATGAGATGCCCTTTTTTCACTCATGGAGTACGCATATGAATCGAGATAAAGAACAGCAAACCTCGCTGGATGATGATCTGACGATGCTGACTGATACCCTGGAGGAGGTGCTGCTCGCCTCGGGCGATGCCGCAGATGAGAGCTATCAGGAGATCAAGGCCAGAGCGGAGAGAGCATTAAAGGAGGTAAAGAGCCGTTTGAGTGGCCGCAATGAATGCTATATCAAACGGGCGAAAGCACTGGCGTGCTGTACTGATGATTATGTCCACGAAAAACCCTGGTGTAGCGTGGGAATTGGCGCGACTGTCGGCTTGGTTGTCGGGCTATTACTGGCGCGGCGCTAAAATATTTTCGAGGAGTCACTATTTTAGCGAAATAACTATTTTCGTGACGACTTAATTAAAATTATTTCAATTTTATTATCGGCCCTTAAATGGGTCGTTTTTATTTTGTAAAAGATAAACTGCAAGGTAAGTGAATAAAAATAATATAATGGCGGTAAGTGTTAGGAATACGCTAAGAAGTGTAAAATCATTTAAACAAACGATTGCGCGTAATTGACATGGTGCTTTTTTTATAAATAATCCTAGCCGCACATTTATTAATCTATATTTTGTTTCTGATTCCATTTGCTTTGTCGCAGGTAGAGTGAGTTCATTATTTAATAAATGTTAGTGGGGTGTTTGTATTATGTTTTAATAATGGGAGGTTATATAAATGCATAGTTTGTCGTGTGCATCTAAATTATTTCGTCCATTACTTTTATCAACCATTATCAGTAATATACTTTTGCCTGGATTTAGTATTGCGGAAGAACGTAAATATACCTATTCATCTGCAATTTCCGGCCCGTCATCTGTGGCATTATCTGATGCTATATCAGGAGATGGCAATTATAAAGCCACGGTAAATGTCGATAATCCCAGTAGCAGTCTTGAGATTTATCTTGGCCAAACAGAGACTGCCAATAAAGCATACGATATTGGGGATTATTCCGTCGAGATTAATGGACAGAATACTGTCGACAATCCCTATACCGCTTTTTTTGGTTTGGCTGTCGATAAAAATAACACCGTGTCATTAAATAACTTCAGTTATGACAATAAACTGAAAATTGGTGGTGATGGTCATCATCACAATAGTACGGCGCTGATGGTCTCTAACGGCTCTGAGGTGACCATTAATGGTAAAGTTTATATTAATTCACTTGTCGAAATGGATACCAGCGGGACAGGCAACACCACCGTGGCCAATAATGGCCTGTATGCGACCGGGGTCGGCTCAACGATTACTGCAAATAGTGGTGATGTTTATATTAACACCTACGCCAAAGACTTTTTGGAGGCATTGAATCAAAACGATACTTACCCCAGTGGTAGTTCGAAAAGTGATGCTGTTAGTGGTAAGCGCGGCGGTCAGGTAACCATTAACGAAACAGGTAATTATCAAGTTAACTTACTGGGTAACCTAGACTTGGGGAGTGAGTTTGGGACTGGCAGCAGCATTACCGCCGTCTTAAATGGCAGTGACTCCTATTGGCATGGTACTGAGGCCAATACCTATAATGAAGCTACTAATACTTGGGCGGGTAAACTGGATGTGACTTTAATGAATAAAGCGCAGTGGATACCCGATGCGGTAAATGCGGAGATCAGTGCATTGAATCTGCAAAAAGACGGTGTTGTTAATTTGCATGGTTTAAATCTTCATACCAATAAAAGTCAGAATGAAAGTGTCAAAATTTATGACTTAAAAGGCAATGACGGTATTTTCCTGATTGATGTCAATACCAGCAAAACTGATGACCAACGCAAGAATGGCAGTGATTTTATTGAGGTGGTCAGCAGCAGTACCGGTGGGACTCACTATATTGAAGCCTTGAACGTCAATAAATTGGCGGATCTGAGAGAAGATATTTGGGTGGCAGATGCGGCCAATAATGTCAGCTTTAAAGCATACGATCAGATCGATATTACCAACGAATATGTTTATGACTATAAACCTCTGCTTCGTTCGGATATCAAAGAGGGTGACCCGGTAAGTCAGTACGGTACTAACTGGTATATCACCGGCGTTGACAAAAAGTTAAGTGCCGGGAGTGATACCGCATTGGCGAATGCCAGTGTCAACTATGCTACAGCCACTGCGCGTATTGAAATTGATAATCTCAACAAACGATTAGGTGAATTGAGGAGTGACCAACAGGAGAATGGACTCTGGTTGCGTTATAAAGGCGGTGAGTTAAAGAGTCATGAGGGGAGCTACTTTAAAAACCGCTACAATTTCTATCAGCTAGGTTATGACCATAAGGATGAAAATGAGAATGGCATTTGGACAACAGGTTTGGCCGGCCACTATCTGGATGGTAAATCAACCTTTGATCAGGGTTCTGGTGATAACAAAAGCTACGGTGCGAGCATTTATGGTTCATGGAATCGACCAGAGAAACAAGATTATGTGGATTTGGTCTTGAAATATAGTCACCTGAAGAGCAACTTTGATTACCAAAATACACTGGGTACTGCTGGCTATGGTTCAGCCAGTAACGGGGCCTGGAGTGCCAGTGCGGAATATGGTCGTGAGTTCTCAATCGGTAGTGGTAATTTCATCGAACCACAAGGGCAACTGGTTTACACGCACATTAATAAAGCCGACTACACGACGAGCAGTGGCTTAAAAGTCCAGCAGGATAATATCAACAGTGTGATTGGTCGTGCTGGGGTGCGGGTAGGTCATCGGTTTGACGAAAATAGCAATAATGATATTTATCTGAAAGCCGATTTGCTACATGAGTTTGCCGGTGATCGTAATGTCACTATTCAAGGTAAAGATGCCACACTGGTCTCTAAACAAGATGGGAAAGATAGCTGGATAGCTTACGGTGTGGGGACCAACATCCAGTTAACGGAAGATAACAACTCCCGCTTCTATCTTGATGTGGAAAAATCTTCCGGCGGCGACATCAATACCAGCTGGCAGGTGAACGCCGGTCTGCGCTGGGAGTTCTAACTCAAGCACGCTCGCGATATTAAGGGCAGGGGTATCTCTGCCCTTTATTATTAATGGCCACTTAGTGGGTCATTTTTATAGTGAAAATATTATTGTTTTTTAATTTAATATATAGGTAGTCATTGTCTATAAACTAATATTTATAATTAATATACATGATACTATTTTATTTAAATGAGAAAGTGTAACGAACAAATAAATATCGTGATGTAAGTCACGCTTCTAATAATATTGCCAACCATAAACAGTAGCGTAACAATACTTGGTTGTTTATGTTCTATCATATTTAGACGGCGATAATCATAAGTGCTCTCATAGGTGCCTTGTCAGCTAATGTTTGTTTTCAATGTCTTATCTTATTTAGCACTTGAAGTGATATATCCGCTGTGGCGCTATGACGCTATTTTCACTCAGTAAATAGGGATTCATTCTTAATGATAAATGAATCGACTTCACACAGCCTTTATTTAATGTGGCTAAATATAGTTAATATATAAATCATAAGGAATCTATTATGAGTAATACACTCGATCTATCAACCTACTCATCTAATGGCACCCCCTACCAAGTCAAATTTATTAATCAGTCCCCATCGGCCTGGATTGTCTATTTATATCAAAAAATGCCTAATCAACCCTCGGAGGTGTTCTCTTTAGCCTGGCAGGCCTCGCCATTCAAAGTTGCGCCTAATAGCTTTTTTACTTTTAAATGGTCAATTGATTACTCATTTATCTGGGGGCGAACGGGTGCACTGACGGATGGGGTGGTTTTTGAGGCTGGTGCGGTATTGAATGCTGATCCGACAGGCAATAATCAGGTGACATTTGACACGGCAAATAACACCCCGACCTTTAGTAATCTGTCGAGCGGTGGGCAAGCGGGCAAGTTGACGATTATTGAAGGTAGTAACATGCCAAACAATATCTATTCCACGGGGATTGGTATGTCAGGGCAGGGGGCTTTTGTGCAGCAAGTCTTAACCAATACGACCCAAATTTATACACCTGAACCACTCTATTTCATCGCCGCTGGTCAGGGGATTCAAATGGGGCAAGTATTAGCCCAAACCGTGACCAATGCGAGTGAGTTAAAATACTCAGGAAATGTCTATTCGTTAGTGGCATTGCTGACCGAAACGCAGCAATGGAGTATTGTTCCGGCATAACGTAAATAAATGACTAATATGACAAATATCACGGAGGTAACCTATATCTTCGTGATATTCCTAGTCACAGGATATCGAAGATCTTGGTGATGTCGCCATTGCAACACAATAGGGGCTTAAGCGGATGGGCTTATCCCACCATGGGCATAAGTCATCCAATACCAATGCTCAGCTGATACCCCTTGTTGAGTATATAAAAACATCAATATCAAATATTAGTGTGATAACTAACAATAACTATTGAATCAGACTTTTATTATTATTCACGGCCCGTATAATCCCACTCTTTCTGTTGATTTGCCGAGGTGGTCGTGAAACAACTTTCTGGTTTGTTGGGCGAATTACGGCAGAAGTTACGTGCCGGTTTCCCTGACCAGGCAGGTATTCGGCAAATTATCTTGCCCGCATCGGGTCAGGTGGGGAGCCAACTCTTGGAGTGGCTGGCTGCACAATGCCATTTCCCACAATTCTATTGGCACCATCGTGAAGGCCATGAAGAGGCCGCGGTCTGTGGGCAAACTCGCCAATTTAACGATGTGCAATCTGCGGATGCCTTTATCCAGCAGCATGAATTGATAAAACAAAACAGTGATGCCACGGGATTACGGATTTGGGGGCTGAATGCCTTCGAGCCGGTGAGCCTGGTCCTCCCCTCTGCTGTCACCGAAGCTTGCGCGCTGCAACAGACGCAGACCAGTTTTCTGTTTCTCCCGCGAATTGAAATTTTGCGCCGTGGCAACCGTACCCACGTGACCCTCAATCTGGTGAGCGACTGCTCCCTACAGCAAGATGCGCTACTGGCTATCGCCTTTATCGATCAACTGGTCGCCGCCAAACCGCTCCCCGCGCTGGATGTTCAGGTGCAACATGCCAGCCATGTACCGGAGTATCCACAGTGGCGCAGCCTGATTCAGCAGGCGCTGAGCAGCATTGAGCAGCAGGCGATGGAGAAGGTGGTTCTGGCGCGCGCCACCCGCTTAACTCTCGATAAACCGCTCTCCTGTTGCGCCTTTATGGCGGCTAGCCGCCAGGTCAACCACCACTGCTTCCACTTTATGCTGCGCTTTGATACTCAGCGGGCATTTTTAGGCTCCAGCCCTGAGCGCCTCTATTTGCGCCAGAAATGGCATCTGGAAACGGAAGCTCTGGCGGGCACGACCTCTAATGATGATGACCATCAGCAAGCTATGGCGCTGGCTGACTGGTTAATGGGTGATGAAAAAAATCAGCGCGAGAATTTGCTGGTGGTTGATGACATTTGCCAGCGCTTACAAGGCGGTGTTGTCGCGGTGGATGTTATGCCGCCAGAGATAATCCGATTGCGCAAAGTGCAGCATCTGCGCCGCCGCATCCATGCGCAGCTCAATCGCGCCAGTGATACTGATTGCCTGCAACGACTGCAACCGACGGCAGCGGTGGCTGGTTTACCGCGCAATATCGCCCGCCAGTTTATTGCCGAGAACGAGCCATTTTCCCGTGGCTGGTATGCCGGTTCTGCGGGCTATCTTTCACGGCAACAGTCAGAGTTCAGTGTCACCCTGCGCTCGGCATGGCTAGAGGATCAATGGGTCAATCTGTATGCCGGTGCCGGTATTGTCGCGGGATCTGACCCTGAGCTGGAGTGGCAAGAGATTAACCATAAATCGGCGGGATTGCGCACCTTGCTCGATAGTCAGCAAGAGAGTAAAACCTAACATGTCGCAATTAACCGCACTCGTTATGTGGGCGGATTGTGGCCCCCTGATGCCAGGTGTAGACTGTGGCTAATAGGCTATTCAGGGCGATCTCTTGGTCTCGTAGGGTAGGATTTTAACCATTAACTCAGCCACACCGGGCTTGCAGAGGATAGATAGCACTCCTCATGCTGATTGTCGGGTCGTAGTGTCTGTTAACTGACTTTTGGGCGAATCATGTCGACAAGTATTTTTAACCGTCGTTGGGCGGCATTGCTGCTGGAGGCGTTAACTCGCCACGGCGTGCGTCATATCTGTATTGCGCCCGGATCCCGCTCAACACCCCTAACCTTGGCGGCGGCGGCGAATCCGGCGCTGGTTTGCCACACCCACTTTGATGAGCGCGGTCTGGGTCATCTGGCTCTCGGGTTGGCGAAAGCCTCAACTGAGCCGGTGGCGGTGATTGTCACTTCCGGCACTGCGGCGGCCAATCTCTATCCGGCGCTGATCGAAGCGGGGCTAACCGGTGAGCGTCTGATCTTCCTGACCGCCGATCGCCCACCAGAATTGATCGACTGCGGTGCCAATCAGGCTATCCGCCAGCAAGGGCTGTTTGCCAGCCACCCCACTGTCAGTATCAATCTGCCCCGACCCACGCCGGATATTGCCGCCAGCTGGTTGGTGGCGACCCTCGATAGCGCGATGGCGCAATTACACCATGGCGGCCTGCACATTAACTGCCCCTTTGCTGAACCGCTCTATGGCGGCGATGAGCAGTGCTATGCCGACTGGTCTGCCACCCTGGGCGACTGGTGGCAAGATAGCCATCCGTGGCTGCGACAATCACACTATCAACCGCAGATGCAGCAGCCTGATTGGTTTTTCTGGCGGCAAAAACGCGGTGTAGTGATTGCCGGGCGCATGACGGCAGAAGAGGGGGCACAACTGGCACCGTGGGCGGAGCTGTTGGGCTGGCCGCTGATTGGCGATGTACTATCGCAAACCGGCCAACCGCTACCCTGCGCAGATCTGTGGCTAGGGCGTCAGGATGCACAGCAAGTGCTGAATCAGGCACAGGTAGTGCTGCAATTTGGTAGCAGCCTGACGGGTAAACGGCTGTTGCAGTGGCAGGCGCAGTGTCAGCCGCAAGAGTATTGGCTGGTGGATAATCTGCCGGGCCGCCTTGATCCGGCCAATCACCGTGGGCGCAGAATTATTTCACCGGTGAATGAGTGGTTGGAGCAGCATCCAGCGCAACGCCGTCTCCCTTGGGCTGCTGAACTGATTGAATTGTCGCAAAAAGTGCAGTTCCATGTGGCAGAAGCGCTGAACGATCAGTTCAGCGAGGCGGCAGTGGCGCATCAATTGGCGGCACTATTGCCCGAAAACGGCCAGCTGTTTGTCGGCAACAGTTTGATTGTTCGCCTTATTGATGCGCTCGGCCAACTGCCTGTCGGCTATCCGGTTTACAGCAACCGTGGCGCCAGCGGCATTGATGGTCTGCTATCGACGGCGGCGGGTGTCCAGCGAGCCACCGCCAAACCGACACTGGCGATCGTCGGTGATCTCTCCGCCCTTTATGACCTGAATGCGCTGGCGTTATTGCGCCAAAGTTCGGCGCCAATGGTGCTGCTGGTGGTGAATAACAATGGCGGGCAGATCTTCTCACTGCTGCCGACACCACAAGCTGATCGCCAGCGTTTCTATTGTATGCCGCAAAATGTCAATTTTGAACATGCCGCCGCTATGTTCAGCCTAAATTATGCTCGCCCTGAGAGCTGGCTTGCGCTACAGCAGCGGGTCGAGCAGTGTTGGCTACAAGGTGGTGTGACACTGATCGAAATAGAGGTGCCGCCAAGTCAGGGGGCCGAAACAGTGCAACAATTGCTGCAACAGGTGGCCCAGCTATGACACTCGCCTGCCGTAAACTCACCGCTCATCCCCAATCTGCCACACAGCAACACGCCGGGCCGTGGCTGGTATGGTTACATGGTCTGCTGGGCAGTGGTGAGGATTGGCTGCCCGTTGCCGAGCTGTGCGGTGACACCCCCTCGCTGCTGGTCGACCTGCCGGGTCACGGCAAATCTACCGCCCTGACCACCAGCGGTTTTGCTGATATAAGCCGCCAGTTAGTGCAAACATTGCAGGCTAACGGCATTGGCGAATATTGGCTGGCAGGCTACTCTTTAGGCGGCAGAATTGCGATGTATCACGCCTGTTATGGTAGCCATCATGGCTTACAGGGGCTATTGGTCGAAGGGGGAAACCTCGGATTGGAAAGTGATGAGTTGCGCCGTCAGCGCCAACAAAACGACCACCAATGGGCGCAGCGTTTTCGCCAGGAACCTCTGCCGCAAGTGCTAACCGACTGGTATCAACAAGCCGTATTTGCGGATTTAGACGCCCAACAGCGCGAGCAATTGGTGCTATTACGTGCCAACAATAGCGGCCCCGCCGTAGCTGAGATGCTCGAAGCAACCTCACTGGGGCATCAGCCATGGCTCTTGCCCGCCTTGCAACGCCTGCGCGTCCCATACACCTATCTGTGCGGGGAGCGCGACCATAAATTCCAGCAATTGGCTGAACAGCATAAGTTGCCATTACGCACACTGGCCCGCGCCGGACACAATGCTCACCGTGCTAACCCCGGTGCATTTGCCGCGCAGGTTCTTTCGTTTCTATCACAATCTTCATTTTCACCCCTCTCCCGTTAAAGGAATGCTTACTATGCTTTATCCGAGCGAAGAACAACTGTATGCCGCCATCGATTGGCAAGATTGCTCCGCCGGGTTTGAAGATATTCGCTATCACAAATCCAGCGATGGTATCGCCAAGATCACCATTAACCGCCCTCATGTGCGTAACGCATTCCGCCCACTGACGGTTAAAGAGATGATTCAGGCGCTGGCGGATGCCCGCTATGATGACAATATCGGCGTGATCATTTTGACCGGCGAAGGCGAAAAAGCTTTCTGCTCCGGCGGCGATCAGAAGGTTCGTGGCGACTACGGCGGCTATCAGGATGCCACTGGTACTCATCACCTAAACGTGCTGGATTTCCAGCGCCAAATCCGCACCTGCCCGAAGCCGATAGTCGCCATGGTGGCTGGCTACTCCATTGGTGGCGGCCATGTACTGCACATGATGTGTGACCTGACTGTCGCGGCAGATAACGCCATCTTCGGTCAAACCGGGCCAAAAGTTGGCTCATTCGATGGCGGCTGGGGTGCGGCTTATATGGCGCGCATTGTTGGCCAGAAAAAAGCGCGCGAAATCTGGTTCTTATGTCGCCAATACGATGCCAAACAAGCCCTGGATATGGGGCTGGTCAACACGGTGGTGCCGGTCGCTGATTTGGAAAAAGAGACGGTGCGCTGGTGCCGTGAAATGCTGGAAAACAGCCCAATGGCACTGCGCTGCTTGAAAGCGGCACTGAATGCGGATTGCGATGGTCAGGCGGGCCTGCAAGAGCTAGCCGGTAACGCCACCATGCTGTTCTATATGACCGAAGAGGGTCAAGAGGGGCGTAACGCATTCAACGAAAAACGCCAGCCGGACTTCAGCAAATTCAAGCGAAATCCGTAATGCGCGCGGCCACACTTTACCGCTACAGCATACCGATGGATGCGGGAGTGATCCTGCGCCATCAGCGGCTGAAAAATCGCGATGGTTTGCTGGTGAAGTTGCAGCAGGGTGAGCAGATCGGTTGGGGGGAGATAGCCCCATTACCGGAGTTCAGTCAGGAGACCGTGGTTGAAGCACAAACGGCGGCAACCAGCTGGCTACAGAGCTGGGTGAGTGGCGAGGTGCCGGATTTCGGCGCGCTGCCTTGTGTGGCTTTCGGTCTTAGCTGCGCACTGGCGGAGCTGGATCAAAGCTTGCCACTGGCGGCGGATTACCGCAAAGCCCCGCTATGCACCGGGGACCCCGATGAGCTGTTCGCGGTGCTACAGGCGCTGCCGGGTGAGAAAGTCGCTAAGGTAAAAGTTGGGCTGTATGAAGCGGTGCGCGACGGCATGATAGTCAATGTGCTGCTGGAAGCTCTGCCGGATCTGAAATTGCGGCTGGATGCTAATCGTAGCTGGACACGCGCCAAGGCGGATGGCTTTGCCAAATATGTCAATCCTGAGCTGCGTTCGCGCATCGCCTTTCTGGAGGAGCCGTGCAAGAGCCGCGCGGAATCCCGCGAATTTGCGCGCGACACCGGGATCGCCATTGCCTGGGATGAGAGTGTACGTGAAGCTGATTTTCAGGTTGAAGCTGAGCCGGGTGTCGCGGCGATTGTGATCAAGCCGACACTGGTGGGCAGCATTGCTCGCTGCCAACAACTGGTGCAACAAGCGCATCAGGCGGGTTTGGTCGCGGTGATAAGCTCCAGCATTGAGTCGAGTCTGGGCCTGACCCAACTGGCGCGACTGGCCCACTGGCTGACACCATCCACTGTGCCGGGGCTGGATACACTGGAGTTGATGCAAGCGCAGTTGTTGCGCCCATGGCCGCAGAGCAACCTGCCGCTAATGACAGTGGATCAACTGGACGTGCTATGGCGCAGCTGAATGATTGGCCGTGGCAATCCGTCTCTCCATGGCGACATTGGGCCAATCTTCGCCCCCAAGGGATAGCCATACGGGCGGGGTCGCAACCGATCAGTTGGCAACAACTGACGGCTGAAATTGATGATCGGGCCGCTACTTTCCAACAGCAGGGCGTGAGTTGCGGCAGTGGTGTGGTAGTGCGGGGTAAAAACAGCTACTCGCTATTGCTGGCGTATCTGGCGGCGTTACAGTGCGGCGCCCGTGTGTTGCCGCTGAATCCGCAACTCCCCGAGGTGCTATTGGCACAGCTGTTACCACAGCTAAATATCGATTTTATGCTGAATCTGGCGGCTCCTTTATCGGCACACCTGGCTTTTACACCGCTGGCACTGAGCACGGATAGTGCGGCGGCGCAGAGTAGGGCTAACCCTGCAGTGGCATGGGATAACCAACGGCTGGCGACCATGACACTCACCTCCGGCTCCTCTGGCCTACCCAAAGCGGCAGTGCATAGCGCGGCGGCCCATTTAGCCAGTTCGGATGGCGTGTTACAGCTGATGGATTTCACGCCAACAGATAGCTGGCTGCTATCGTTACCGCTGTTTCATGTCTCAGGGCAGGGTATTGTGTGGCGCTGGTTAAGTATTGGTGCGACCTTGGTGCTGCCAGAGGGAGTGCCGCTGGCAGCAGCACTGAGTGGATGCAGCCACGCCTCGCTGGTTCCCACGCAGTTATGGCGATTATTGGCGAGTGAGGGCGCGGCGTTAACCCTAAAAGAGGTGCTGCTGGGCGGTGCGATGATCCCCACCGAGCTGACGCAACAGGCCGAGGCTCGAGGTATCCGCTGCTGGTGCGGTTATGGTTTGACTGAAGCGGCCTCTACGGTGTGCGCCAAACGCGCCGACGGCCTGCCCGGTGTGGGGGCGGCACTGGTGCGCCGTGAGGTCAAATTGGTAGAAAATGAGGTGTGGGTGAGAGCCGATTGCCTGGCTGCCGGTTATTGGCAGCAGGGGCAGGTACGACCAATATGCGACGATGATGGTTGGTTTCACACTCGTGATCGTGGTGAATGGCAGCAAGGCGAGCTACACATTATCGGGCGGCTGGATAACCTGTTTTTCAGTGGTGGTGAGGGGATTCAGCCGGAGGATATCGAGCGGGTTTTATTGCAATATCCCGGCGTGCAGCAAGCCTTTGTTGTCCCTATCACTGACAGTGAATTCGGTCACCGGCCAGTGGCGGTAATTGATGCCGATGAAACCGTGGATGATATGGCCTTGGCGGATTGGCTAACGCCGCGATTGGCGGTGTTTCAGCGCCCAGTGGCGTTTTATCGTCTGCCGGAGGCGCTGAAGGGGGGAGGGATTAAGGTGTCGAGGCGGGGGGTGGTTGATTTTGTGGCTGGATCTGGTTTCGGTTGATAATTGGTTTGATGATCGGTTCGGTTGTTGGATATCGGATCTGGTTTCGGTTGATATTCGGTTTGATGATCGGTTCGGTTGACATGAAATCGGCGTTCACTTGGCCTCCCGCGCCTCAACCGCCAAAGGGGTTACAAGCGCGTAACCCCCTTGGAACCCCTGCGCTAGCGCACGTATCGCTTGCCCACTTCGTGGGTTCCCTCAATCATCGTTTCGGCTGGCGGACGGCTTTACGCGGGTCCCTCCGCGCGACGCCTAAAACGGGCGTCCTGCCCGTTTTCCTTGCCTACTCTCTTCACTCGGCAGCTCAAATGTGCTTTTAACTTCAAAACCTAAAAACAGGGTTTTGATTTTGACTTTCTTTTTTGACCTTAAGCGCAATCAGGAATATTGCCGACGAGGATGGAGGGTAGAGTGAGCGGGCAGGACGCCCGCGAAAAGCGCGCTTGGGCAGGGATGCCCATCGCGCTGGCTCGTCAGCCCGAAAGACGTGGGAGGTTTACCCGCAGGGCAATATTTCGCGCCAGGCGCGGGTGTTGGGCCGCCGCCCTGCGGCCCGACTCGGTTGAGGCTGCGGAGGTGAGGTGACCGCTAATCGATTATCAACCGAACCGATCACCAAACCAACTATCAACCAAACCAATCACCTAATCGATTATCAACCAAAACAAAAAATCTTAATTTAACCCCAGAGCCTTCCTCACCCCATCACCATAATCTGGATGCACCTGACTGAACAATGCAACCTGACGGCGTTGGATCTCCTCCGGAACCTGTGACAACTCACCGGCAATGCGGGCAAACATCCGCTGATGCTCTTCTGCACTCAGCAGATTAAATAGCGCCCGTGGCTGTGAGAAGTAATCACTATCTTCGCGGTGATTCCAGTGATCTGCGGCCCCTTCCAGGGTTAATGGCGGTTCGCTGAAATCGGGTTGCTCCTGGAACAGATCAAAACTGTTTGGCTCGTAAGTTGCGCCATTGCCGCTGTTACCATCAACGCGCATCGCGCCATCACGATGATAATTATGGAATGGACATTTGGCGCTGTTCACCGGGATCTGATGATGGTTCACACCTAAACGATAGCGCGCTGCATCACCGTAAGAGAACAGGCGGCCTTGCAACATGCGGTCAGGGGAGAAACTCACCCCCGGCACCACGTTAGCTGGGTTGAATGAGGATTGCTCCACTTCAGCAAAGTAGTTTTCTGGATTGCGATTTAGCTCGAAGAAACCCACGTCAATTAGCGGATAGTCACCGTGTGGCCACACTTTGGTCAAATCAAATGGGTTATAGGGGGTCTGGGATGCTTCATGCTCTGGCATCACCTGAATTTGTAGATTCCAGCGGGGGAAATCACCGCGCTCAATGGCTTCGTACAGATCACGCTGAGAGCTTTCCCGGTCACTGCCGACCAGTTTTTCAGCTTCATCATCCATAAGATTTTCAATGCCTTGCTGGCAGCGGAAATGGAATTTCACCCAAAAACGCTCATTGTCGGCATTGATAAAACTGAAGGTATGGCTGCCGAAACCGTGCATATGGCGATAAGATTTTGGCAGGCCACGGTCACTGAAATCGATGGTAAGTTGGTGCAAGGATTCGGGCAACTGGGAGAAGAAATCCCACTTATAGATAGGGTTACGCAGGTTGGTGCGCGGATCACGTTTCACGACGTGATTCAGATCCGGGAATTTCAGCGGATCGCGCAGATAGAACACCGGCGTGTCGTTACCCACCAAATCCCAGTTCCCCTCCTCGGTATAATATTTCATGGCGAAGCCACGAATATCACGTTCAGCATCGGCAGCACCACGCTCACCGGCCACGGTGGAGAAGCGGACAAACATCTCAGTCTGTTTACCTATCTCAGAGAAAATTTTGGCGCGGGTATATTGGCTGATGTCATGAGTGACGGTAAAAGTACCGTAGGCACCGGAGCCTTTCGCATGCATGCGGCGCTCTGGGATCACTTCACGATCAAAATGGGCCAGTTTTTCCAGGAACCAGACATCTTGCAGTAACATGGGGCCACGACGGCCAGCAGTGACGACATTATTATTATCAACAACGGGCGCGCCCGCTGCGGTAGTTAACCCTTTCTTTTTACTCATCATCCTCTCCATTATCACTATTGAATTGATTGATTTATCGGGTGTTTAACAGCATTAGATTTCGCCAAAATCCTGATTGACAAGATAATAATTTAACCAACAACCGAGGGTGATTCTTTGATCTCCACACTAGTTGTAGCCTTATTGACCGCATTCAGCAAATAGGCGGGACTTATCATTACCATTGCCAACATAAGTGACTTCAATTGAATGAGTATTTACAATCATTTGAAATACTGTGTTATTTAATCGTTTTTTACGTGTATTTATGGTGTTTTTTTCGGTTAAACTCGACGTAGGGAGACCTGTTTGCGGCAATCTGCTCACAGGTGACATCACGAATAATGAGAGAAAAATATGAATAAGCATTTGATCGCGTGTGCAGCTAGCCTGCTGTTAGTGGCAGGTTCCGCCAGTGCTGTGAGTTTTAACGCCGAAACTGGCCGTGATTACACCAATTTAGGTTTTGGCATGGGAACCAATACCGGTGGTTTGGCGATCAGTGGTAACTGGGCGCGCAGTGATCACGACGGTGATATCTATGGGCTGGGGTTGGGCTTCAATCTCCCTATTGGCCCGATGATGGCGACTGTAGGCGGCAAAGGCATCTATATGTCACCGGAAGATGGCAGCAATGGCGGGGCCATCGCGATTGGTGGCGGGCTAACTTACCCCATCAACAAATCATTCACCCTGTACGGTGAGGGCTATTTCGCTCCGGAAGAGCTGACCAGCGGCATGAAATCCTATAGCGAAGCCAACGGCGGCCTGCGCTGGAATGTCTTCCGCCCACTGACTGTTGATGTCGGCTATCGCTACATCAATATGGAAGGCAAAGAAGGAAAGCGGGATAATCGTGTAGCGGATGGGGTGTATATCGGCGCTGGCCTTAATTTTTAATTAAATAAAAGGGCGCACTCCTGCTGGATATGCGCCCTTTTATTTGTGGCCTGAATTATCCGACGGCCGGTAATGCACCGGTGACAATTCCTACCTGAATACCAATCACCACCACGCCGCAGGCAAATACCGCTGCCAGTGCCGGTTTCCCGCCCCAGACTCGATAACTTCCCTGATGGATATTACGCGCTTTCCACGCCAGCATCGCCGGCAGAATCAGAGCTAATACCGACAAAGCGACGGCAGCAAAACCCAGCGCCATAATAAAACCGCGCGGGTAAAACAGCGCGAACAGCAAAGGCGGCGTAAAGGTAATTGCGCCGGTTTGCAGGCGGCCCCGCACGGAGTTACGGCGCTTAAACAGATCAGCCAGATAATCAAATAGCCCCAACGCCACGCCAAGGAAGGAGGTGGCCAGCGCTAAATCGGCAAACAGATGCACCGCCAGCTCAACATGTGGTGAGGCAACAACATCGCGCACCGCCTGTAATAAGCCATTCAACCCAGCTTGCTGCGCCAGAATACCGACAAAGGTCTGGGAGGAGATGGCCCCAAGGGTGGTCAACTGCCAGAAGATATAAGCAATCAGCGGGATCGCGCTGCCGATAATAAAGACCCAACGCAGCTTACGAATATTGCCACCCATATAATTGACGATGCTCGGTACACTGCCGTGGAAGCCAAATGAGGTGAAAATCACCGGGATTGCAGAGAGCGCTAGCCCCTGTTCCAGTGGCAAGGTCAATAAGTTGGTTTTTTCGATATGCGGCATCATTAGGGCCAGCATCACAATCAAAAAGATAATCTTGGCGCTAAATAGGATGCGATTGAATAGGTCGACTGAATGTGTGCCGATACAAACCACGCCACCGGCAACTAAGGTGAACAGCAAGACACCAAGAGAGGTGGGAAATGATTGCTGGGTCCATTGGCTGATACTGGTAGCCAGCAACTCACCTGCACCGCTGATATAGGCTGCGGTCAGGGCATACATCAAAAACATCATGCTAAAACCGGTGAGCCATTGCCCCCGATGACCTAAATAGCGCTTCGCTAAAGTTCCAAGCCCGGTATCAGCCGCCTCATGCTGATACACCTCAACTAATAGCAGAGCGGTGTAACACATTAATACCCAAAGAGAAATTAGTAAGGCAAGGGTGACACCAAAACCGACCCCGGCCGCCGCCAGTGGCATTGCCAACATGCCGGCACCAATAGTGGTCCCTGCAACGATAAATATACTGCCCAGAGTGCGATTCTTCACGCTTTCCTCTACTAAATGACAATTTATTGGAATTATTGAGTGCAGCAGGGTAGTGGATTGACCTGTTTGTGTCAAATCGACGTTACGATCAGTGTAAACAAATCGTTACGACGTTGCGAGTGCAAAAGCAGAGCGCTCTATTGTGGTTATCGACTCTCCCTGCGGGAAATGATTGTGTTTAAGTGATGGGATTCATAAAGTAACGATTATGGGTAGCAACGCATGGGCACCAACGGAGAATAAAATGATCAGAGTGGAGATGTTGAGCACCGGGGATGAAGTGCTGCATGGGCAGATTATTGATACCAACGCCGCCTGGCTGGCGGACTATTTTTTTAATCAGGGTTTGCCGATCAGCAGCAGAGAGACCGTCGGTGACTCACTCTCGGCACTTATCGAGGTGCTGGCAGAGCGTAGCCAGGTGGCGGATGTGCTGATTGTGAATGGTGGACTTGGGCCAACCAGTGACGATTTGAGCGCATTGGCCGCCGCCCGTGCCGCCGGGACGGAGCTGATTGAGCATCCGGAATGGATTGCGCGCATGGAGGCTTTTTTTCACGAACGCGGGCGGGTGATGTCGGCGACCAACCGCAAGCAGGCGCATATTCCAGCCAATGCGGAGATGCTGGATAACCCGGTCGGCACGGCCTGTGGCTTCGCGCTGCGGCTGAATAAATGTTTGATGTTTTTCACCCCCGGCGTGCCACCAGAATTTAAGGTGATGGTGGAACAGCAGATTATGCCGCGTTTACGCCAGCACTTTGATGTCGCTGAACCGCCATTGTGCTTACGGATGACCACCTTTGGCCGCTCAGAGAGTGATCTGGCGCTAGAGCTAGATCCGCTGCCACTGCCGGAGGGCGTGGTGCTGGGTTATCGCTCCTCCGCCCCGATTATTGAATTGAAGTTGACCGGGCCTGCTGCGGCACGCCCGGCGATGGAGCAGCTGTGGCAGCAGGTCAGGGCGGTGGCGGGCGATAGCACCCTATTTGAAGGCACCCAGGGCTTACCGGCACTGCTGGCCGAGCAGTTGACACAACGCGGCCTATTATTGGCGGTCAGTGAGCAATTTACCGGCGGATTAATGCACTGGCAGTTGCAGAGCGCGGCTGTACCGCTGGTGGGCGGCGAGCTGCTACCGGCCCATTGCCAGGAGACATTAGCCGAGGTTGCTAGCCGCGCCCAGTCACTATCGATGCTGTGCGGTGCCCAGCTAGTATTGGCAGTAAGTGCGATGCAAAATGATTGCCTGAGTGTGGTGCTGCATACCCCGGAAGTAACATTTGCTCAGCGGGTGCGGTATCAGGCCAGCCGCCATGGTCTGCGGACTCGGCAGGAGAGCAGCGCCATGCTGGCATTGGATATGTTGCGCCGCTGGCTAACAGGCAGCCCGGTCTGCGGGCAGCACGGTTGGCTGGAAGTTGTTGAGATTTTATAGTTAAACAGAGACGACGAATATCTATCCTCAGGCGCAGAAAAGCGCCTGAATCCCCTTTGGATATTTACCTGCCATTTTTTCAACCTGTAGATGCGATTATTTCCCCTAATTACCCGAACATTTGAATATATATATTATTATATTCCGCTGGCCGTTTTTTAAGAATTTCATTTATAGTCTGCTTCTTGTGTAATAGATAAATACCAGATACATTTTTATCTTTAATCAGGATGCTATTATGCTGAATTTATTTTTCTGGTCTTATATCTATTTTAAATTGGCGTGCAAATTATTTTTGGTTTTTATTATTTTGCTTATTATCTCGATGAGTGTTGTTTTTGCCGATAATCGGCCGGGGTTTGTCTGCGGTAAGTTTAATGGTCATGTGATGGAGGTGCCGCAGAGCTATATTATTTACTGGGCAGAGTATGAGGGAGCCAGTGCCTGGGACCCCGATTTTATTAATAATAAAAAAGGTTGTGATGCTAATTTTGTTGTTTTGCCGATGATAACCAGTTGGCCAGATATGCAACCTGGTGATAAATCAAAGTGGTATAAATATAGGGAGGAATTTGGAGGGCTAAGAATAAGTGTGGAACCATTAAAGCGACCCGATAGCGATGTTGCCTATAGACGTGATTTTTATCTTAAAAAAAGAAAAGATAAAACATTTGATCCTGTGATTTACAGAGATGACTTGGGGCTTTTTTTTGTCAAAATGACCAAGAAAATAACCCGTTATCCCCCAGTAGAGAAAAATGACCCTTATCGATTTGATGAAGATGTTAATGGTTATTACTGGCAAGAGATTGATGGGCGAATACCCGTCATTTTTGACTGTCTCTGGCTCCCGCTGGAGAAGAGATATTATATCTGTGAAGCTCAATTTATCATGTTTGAAATAGGAGCGTTTGTTCGTGTGGTTTTTAAAATAGAAAATTTACCACAGTGGAAAACCATTGTGAGCAGCACCCAGCAGTTTCTTTTAGCGCATATTAAAAAATAAGGGGGTAATAATGTGCCATCAATCAAATGGCAATGGATTATTGATATATAAGTTATATCTGGCAATTATTTTATTAATGCTATCCACGCTAAGTTATGCCGATAATCGGCCGGGATTTGTCTGTGGTAAGTTTAATGGTCATGTGATGGAGGTGCCGCAGAGCTATATTATTTACTGGGCAGAGTATGAGGGAGCCAGTGCCTGGGACCCCGATTTTATTAATAATAAAAAAGGTTGTGATGCTAATTTTGTTGTTTTGCCGATGATAACCAGTTGGCCAGATATGCAACCTGGTGATAAATCAAACTGGTATAAACATGGAGAGGAATTTGGAGGGCTAAGAATAAGTGTGGAGCCATTAAAACGACCCGATCTCGATATTACTTATAAGCGTGATTTTTATCTTGGAATAGAAAAGAATAAGAAATATAGTCCTGTGTCTTATATTGAGGAGTTAGGGCTATTTTTCGTTGAAGTCACTAAGGAGTTGAATAGGTCTGGGCGTCCAAGCAAAGGTGATCCTGAGTTATATTATTGGTTCGATGAAGATATTAATGGTTATTACTGGCAAGAGGTTGAGGGGAGAATACCCGTCATTTTTGATTGTATTTGGCTCCCGTTGGAGAAGAAATATTATATCTGTGATGCACTATTTGTGATGTCGGAAATAGGCTCTCTTGTTGAAGTTACTTTTACAGTGGAAAATTTACCACAGTGGAAGTCCATTGTGAGCAGCACCCAGCAGTTTCTTTTATCGCATATTAAAAAATAAGGGGGTAATAATGTGCCATCAATCAAATGGCAATGGATTATTGATATATAATTTATATCTGGCAATTATTTTATTAATGCTATCCACGCTAAGTTATGCCGATAATCGGCCGGGATTTGTCTGTGGTAAGTTTAATGGTCATGTGATGGAGGTGCCGCAGAGTTATATTATTTACTGGGCAGAGTATGAGGGAGCTAGTGCCTGGGACCCCGATTTTATTAATAATAAAAAAGGTTGTGATGCTAATTTTGTTGTTTTGCCGATGATAACCAGTTGGCCAGATATGCAACCTGGTGATAAATCAAACTGGTATAAGGAAAAACGAGGATTTAATGGATTAACTATCAGTGTCGAGCCATTAAAACGACCCGATTCAGATATTACCTATAGGCGTGATTTTTATCTTAAAAAACGAAAAGATAAAACATTTGATCCTGTGATTTACAGAGATGACTTGGGGCTTTTTTTTGTTAAGGCAACTCAAAAATTAATAAGGTCAAAGTCACAGGATGAAAATGATCCTTATTGGTTTGATGAAGATATTAATGGTTATTACTGGCAAGAGATTGATGGGCGAATACCTGTCATTTTTGATTGTATCTGGCTCCCATTGGAGAAAAGAGATTATATCTGTGAAGCGCATTTTGTGATGTCAGAAATAGGCTCATTGGTTGAGGTTTCTTTTACACCTGAAAAATTGAAACAATGGAAGGAAATTGTGAGCCGCACCCAGCAGTTTCTTTTGGCGCATATTAAACATTAAGGACGATAATTATGTTACAGCAAAATAGAAATGCAGGCGAATTAAAACTTACCGCCACCGAGCTGGCCTGCGCCAGAGAGATATTAGAGTCTCATAAGGAGAGTAAAGATCCTGGCCCGATGTATAACTATTTGGCCAGCAAAGGCGATCGCTATGCCGTATTGGCTAATGGTGTCGTCAGGGGGGACTCCTTCGCAGGTGCCATGGCTATTTACTATATGGAGCGCACTGCTGCCGAGCATAATAAGCCAATAACAGAAGTTCGTCTTAAGAATATTCGCTATGATATGGCGGGCGGATATCTTAATGCTTTGCAAAATAGACTCGATATTAGTACTGGCACTATTTATGGTGATATTAATCATAAAGAGGCAGGGCAATTTCATGAAATAGTATTTAAAAGACATGGACTCCCGCCAGAAACCTGGACATTAGAACCGGTTTTTAATGCTATCCAAGAGACAAGCCGGCCAACTTATTGGCAGCATGTGCTTAATGCAGCAGGGAAACCGGCTAAAGAATTAAAACTCTCTTTTGAAACCTACAATATGATGGCCCAATCTTCCATGTTTTCCCCCGAGGCTATCCGGAAAACTTCCCGCCGATGGTTTTCAATTATTGACTCCCCCTCTGGCTACTGGGCTTTAGGCAAAACCGCTACCAATCAACTCTTTAGCGCTGACGATGAGACCTCGATTGTTATACCGCAGTGTAATATTGAAATTGAGATTAACCCCACGCCACAAGCCACCCGGCGTATTGCCGATGAAGATCAGCTACAGCGAGATGTGACTAACGGTTATCTGGTGAATAAACCGACCCACAGTTTCTCCTTTACCGATGGCACGCTGGATAAAACCGATTTTGCCTCGGTGCAGATGGGCAGCATGGCCTCGGGTGGTGTCCGTCCCGGCGAAATTCAGTTAGATCCCAATGTGCAGCCCAGCCGTTATTTATCTGATTACTATCTTGAACAGCCGGCATATATGTTGCCGGAGACCGGCCTGTTTGATGCTGCGACACTCAATGGCTTATCCGCGCAAACCACCTTTAATACCTATGTTGATCCGCTATTACTGGATCTCTCCGGTCGCGGCGTGAAGATGAGCGGCCTGAGGGAGGGGGTCTTATTTGATATTGATAATAGCGGCAGTTTAAAACGCACCGGTTGGGTCGGGCCGGAGAGCGGTATGCTGGTTATCGATAATGGCAGTGGGAAGATTGATAATATCAGCCAGATCTATTCGGAATATTATGGCGGTACAGCGGGAATAGATGGCTTGCCGGGGCAGAAACTTTTTGAGCATGGTTTTGCCGCACTGGCTGAAGATGATAGTGATGGCAATGGCGTTATAGACTCTGCTGATCCCATTTGGGCGAAATTACGTGTTTGGCAGGATATCTCCCACAATGGTCAGGTTGATGAGGGCGAACTGAAAACGCTGGATGAGTGGGGGATCTCGCGCATTGATGTCGCTGCAACTCTGGTTGGCCGTGATGATGGTAAGGGGAACCAGATTGTCGCTCGCGGGCTGTTCACCATCAATGATAAGCAGCAAGAGGTTTTGGCGGTGAATTTTGTCGGGTCATCGGTTAGCAACCGGGTGACACCACTTGATGATGGCGCACTGTTAACCTCAAGCAGCGATGAGGTCACCACCACCGCCTACGTCAGTTTCAATCATGAGGGTGAAATACTCAATGCCGCACAGCTACAGGCCAAGAATGTCTATGGTGCGCGGGGGGATGATGACCTGATAGCCAGCCCTGAGGGCAGTTGGTTAGTCGGGCGCGGCGGTCGCAATACCTATACAGGGAATTCTGGTAATGACGTGTTTGTTATCAGCGCCAGTGATGATACCCGCTACATCCAGGGGAAAGGTGGGACAGATACCGTGCTGATCACCGGTGATCAAGGGGTGGGGCTGAATATGGCCCGCAGTGGTATCACTATTGCTCAGGGCGGGGATGGCGATGACATCATTATCAGTGGCGGCAATAATAGCGTGTTTATTCAGGGCGGTAACGGCAATAGTACGCTGGTCGGCGGGGGCGGTAATGATGTGCTGAGTGGCGGCCGCGGGAAAAATAAAATTATCGGCGGTAGCGGTAAAGCGGTTATCTATGCCGGGCCGCAGGGCGACACAATTTATGCATCCGAGCAGGGCAGTATTATCCATGCCGGGGGCGGCGCTGATCGCATTTATGGCAATAAGAGCAATGATGTGATTGTGGCCGGTCAGGGGGATGCGCTGATTGATGGCGGTGAGGGAATTAATGTGCTGGCATTGCACGGCAGCTATGCGGATTACACCATTACCCGCACGGAGAGCGGCTATCAGCTAAAGGATAAGGTGGCGGGCCGTGATGGCACACTGACACTGAAGCGTATTCAAAAACTGAATTTTGCCGATATTGCGGCGGTAGAGTTGGATGCGCGGACGATTATTCCGGTTAACGATGTTTTAATTTACGGCAATGGCAACCCCATCAGCCGCTTGCAGAGTACGAATATTCCGGCGCAGGCGCTGCTGCGTAATGATTTTTGCTTTGATCCTGAGGCGGAATTGCTCATCGCTAAGGTGAGTGACGCCGTGGGCGGCACGGTGCAGCTGAAGGATGATGGTAACGTGCTATTCACCCCGGATAGCCGATTTACCGGGGTGATGAGTTTTAAATATGAAGTGAAAAGTGCGACTGGGGCCCCGGCACTTTCCGTGCTTGATCTCTCCAGCGGAGAGTCGGCGACCATGCGGGCAACGGTGCTCTTGCGCAGCGCGGATATTCCCAGCGATCCCCAGTTTATCAAGCAGAGTTATCTCAACGAGATCAATGTGATCCCCATCTGGCAGGAGTATACCGGCAAAGGGGTGCGCATTGGTCAGTTTGAACCCGGCGGTCAGTTTGCCACCGGCCCGATGATTTTTGATATTAACCACCCCGATTTAGCCGCCAATGTTGATCCCAGCTGGCTGGCAACACAGAAGAGAAGCGGCGTACTGCCCGAGGAGGTCTCCAATCATGCCACTATGGTGGCAGGCGTGATGGTAGCGGCAAAAAATCATCTGGGCGGGGTGGGCGTTGCCCATGAAGCGACACTGGGCGGTCACTATCTGAGCAACGATGGGGCGGATTTAACCACGCTAGGTAAGATGTCCAGCTATGATGTCGTGAACCACAGCTGGGGCTTCAAACATGGCTTTGCCATCAGCAATGTTTCCAGCGGCATGATTAATCTGGCTAATACACTCAATCTGACACTGCACTATGCCGCAGCCAATGGTCGTGGGGGATTGGGCACCATTATTGTCACCAGTGGTGGTAATCAACGGGCGCAGGGCGGCAGCACCCAAGGGTCGCTAATGAGCAACTCCCGCTTTGCTATTCAGGTGGCGGCCATGAATAGCAAAGCGGATCTTTCAACTCTCCAGACCCACCGCGCCCCCTTCTCCAACCCCGGTTCCAGTTTGCTGGTTTCAGCGCCGGGCAGCCATATCCTCTCCAGTAGCCAACAGATCACCGCACAGCGCGGTGCGGTGTTTGGTGCGCAGTACAGCACGGAACAAGGCACCAGTTTTGCCGCGCCAATTGTCTCCGCTATCGCCGCGCTGATGTTGCAGGCCAATCCGAATCTCGGTTATCGCGATGTGCAGGCGATCCTCGCACTATCGGCACGGCGGGTTAAAGACCCGACCAGTGAATGGCGCACTAATGGTGCAACCCGCTGGAATGGCGGCGGGATGCAGGTGAGTCATGATTATGGTTTTGGTGCGGTAGATGCGCGGGCGGCAGTGCGCCTAGCGGAGAGTTGGACTCACCAAAGGAGTGATGCGAATCAGCAGGTTTTGCAAGCAAAGCATCAGTTTTCCACAGGAGAATCACTGCTGGCGGGGATGACCAGGGCGGCATCCGTTATTCTTAAGGGCGAGATTGAGGTGGAGCAGGTTGAAGTTGATTTTAGTGCCAATGTGGGGCGTCTGGGGGATCTGACGGTGACACTGATCTCGCCGAATGGCACCCAAAGTATCCTGCTTGATGGCGCAGAGAAAAAAATGGCCGACAGTGGTGATGATGTCGATACGGGTAGCGAGATTGCGGGTGATTTTAACCATACCTTTATGTCGACCCTGCAACGGGGTGAACACTCAGGTGGTCAATGGCGACTGGTGGTTAAAAATGCCAAAAACGGGCAACCGGTTGAGCTAAAAAATTGGTCAATACGGCTATTTGGCAACTCGATTAGCCGTGATGATACTTACGTTTATACTGATGAATTTGCTGCGCTGGTTGCGCAGGAGCCGACGCGGGCATTTCTGCATGACAGTGACGATGGGGTTGTGGGGGGGCGCAATACGCTGAATATGTCGGCGGTAGCGGCTGATGTGAAGGTCAATTTGCTCACTGGTGAAGCGACTCTTGGCGATGCCCAACTGACACTGCGCTCACCGGCGAGGATCCATAATCTGATAAGTGGTGATGGTAACGATATTTTAATCGCGGGGCGGCAGCATAGTGTGCTGGATGGTGGACGTGGGTTAAATGTACTGACGGGCGGCGCAGGGAAAGAGATTTTTGTAGTGCGCAAACGCGCTAGCGGCGGTGACTGGATTGTGAACTTTGATGCCGATAGAGGAGAGGTGATTCATTTGATTGGTTTTGCCGATAAGAGATTCAGGGCATTGCGGCTTAAGCAAGATGGGCAGGACGTGAGGGTGCAACTAAATGATAATCAACATATTATTGTCAAGGACAGAGAGGTGGCGACACTGAAAGCGCACCATTTTCACTTTGCGGATACCTTTACCCCTCCCGCTGGCTACTTTGATAGCAGCATAAGGATAGATAATCCACAGTCACAGCCAACTCTGCTGGATAAACCCGCCGCTGCCAAGCAAACGGAGATCATACTCAATGGGGGAGGCGGTGGTGTCAGCTTATCTTTCGTTGATAATAAAATGGTCGCCTCATTGGTGGGTAAGGTCTATCAGCGGGAAAACGCCAAACCCAGCATCTTTGTCGTGACGCCGCAACAGGGGGAGTGGCGGTATGGTAATGCGGTGCAGGGCTTCCGCCACGGTATTGATAAAATTGATTTAAGCGCCATGGGTATTCGTAATTTCAGTGAATTAACTCTGATAAAGCGGAGTTCGATGGTTATTAATGGGTTGGCTCTGATTCAGGGTGTGGATATCACATCCGCCGCTTTAGACTTTGAGGGTAAGAGTCTCGAGTTGGCCTATCTGGATGGGCTGGATGTTGAGCAGCTCGATGCGCAGGATTTTATTTTTGCTGATACGGCAGTGATGTTGTCTGATAGCCCATTTGTTCATGACGACATGAGCCAACTGATTAATATTACAGCGGATTTTGATCGCAAGGTTCGTGACTACGAAGGTGTTTTTTCACCGCCACAAACAGTGCAACGCCTTGCCCCTACATTGACAGCAAGCCCCTTTTAATCGGGATCTATTTGGCATAACTATTTCTGCTGCTTAACGATAAGAATTTTAATACCCACTCAGTTGAATGGGTATTTAGATGGTTTTAATTTTGAGCCACCATGACACTACTTCAGCTGCGCGTTTCTGACCTCTGCACCTGCTTCCCAAATCCGATATTTCACCTCTACCCCTTGTGGCACATAAACCACAATCGGCAGGCGGCTGTTATAGCGCCGCATGGCAGCGTCACCGAGATTGGCGGCGATAAATTGTGGGTGACGGCTATTGTCTGGGCAGGCCATCATGGTGGAGGCGGGTGGTGAAATTTTATCCATCACTAGATAGTCAAAGCCCCAGCCAGACAGGGTTCTGGTCTCCAGATTGCCGCCTAGCATATGGCGGTTGCAGTCAACCTCTAGGGTCTTACCGATCAGCAGTTCCACTTTGAAACGTGATTCATCTTTTTGCGGATCAAGGAAAATCACCTGACGGGTCATGCCTTTTTCAGCCGCAGGATAAGGCGCGATTTTTTCTAATGGCTGCTGTTGATTAAGCGGTGACTCAGTAGCTGCAAGAGCGCTGGCCGATGCTGCCATTAACAGGCTGCTGAGTGCGATTGGCACTATTTTCATCTTTATTCCCTATGATTATGATAGTGGAAGTAAAATATCATCTATTTGGCAAGGTGATTATAGGTGGATTCATATAGGCTTGGCTTTATCAATTCTGATCAAAGCTCTATTTCAATATCACCTAGCGGTTGGCAGCAGCAGGGCAGGATTTCGTTGGGTTGAATAAACGCCAGGGGCTGCTGTGAATAGCAAACTTCACCCTTGAGTAAGCGCAGGCGGCAAGAGCCACAATAGCCCGAGCGGCATTGATACTCAATCTCTACCTGATGGTGTTCGAGTGTTTCCAGCAAATTGCGGCTATTGGCCGGGCGGTTAAGTTGAGCACCGGTGGTGCTCAACGTCACAATAGACTTCATCAATTACAGCTCAAAATCACTCAGGTCGTCAGCACTGATTTCGGAATCAATCTGACCGACCAGATAGGAGCTGACTTCAACTTCCTGCGGGGCCACTTGCACGTTATCGGAGACGAGCCAGGAGTTGATCCAGGGGATTGGGTTGCTGCGGGTATTAAACGGCACACCCAGACCTACAGCCTGCATACGGATATTGGTAATATATTCAACGTATTGGCATAAAATCTCTTTGTTCAAGCCAATCATAGAGCCGTCACGGAACAGGTACTCTGCCCACTCTTTCTCCTGTTGCGCGGCCAGAACAAATAGGTCGTAGCACTGTGACTGACACTCTTCAGCAATTTCAGCCATCTCCGGATCATCTTCACCGGAGCGCATTAAATTAAGAATATGTTGGGTGCCGGTCAGATGCAGCGCCTCATCACGGGCGATCATTTTGATGATTTTGGCGTTGCCCTCCATCAGTTCGCGTTCAGCAAATGCAAATGAGCAGGCGAAGCTGACATAGAAGCGGATCGCCTCCAGCGCATTGACGCTCATCAGACAGAGATAGAGCTGTTTTTTCAGTTCACGCAGGTTGACGACGACGGTTTTACCGTTGACCTGATGGCTACCCTCTCCCAGCAGATGGTAGTAGCTGGTCATTTCAATCAAATCGTCATAATACGCTGAGATATCTTTTGCCCGCTTAAGGATCTCTTCGTTGGTCACGATATCATCGAAAACAATCGCTGGGTCATTAACGATATTGCGGATGATATGTGTGTAAGAGCGGGAGTGAATGGTTTCAGAAAACGACCAAGTTTCGACCCAGGTTTCTAGCTCAGGAATAGAGATCAGCGGCAACAAGGCGACGTTAGGGCTACGGCCCTGAATGGAGTCCAGCAAGGTTTGGTACTTCAGATTGCTGATAAAAATGTGTTTTTCGTGATCGGGCAATGCATTGTAATCAATACGATCCCGTGAGACGTCGATCTCTTCTGGCCGCCAGAAGAAAGAGAGCTGTTTCTCAATCAGTTTTTCGAAAATAGCGTGTTTTTGCTGATCGAAACGCGCCACGTTGACGCATTGACCAAAGAACATTGGTTCGAGTAACTGATTGTTTTTATTTTGTGAAAAAGTGGTATAGGCCATGATTTCCTCAGGGGACAAGCAACGGGCAAATAAAGCTAAGCCCTTTGATGACCACATTTGCAGTCATCAAGGGCCTGAATACTCAATCAGATCTTACATGCACCGCCTTCGCAGTCATCATCACCCGGCTGGCTTTGAATATCTTCCTGCACATCATCAGCACCGTCACGGGTGTTTTGATAGTAAAGGGTCTTCACACCAAGTTTATAGGTGGTCAGCAAATCTTTCAGCAACTGCTTCATTGGCACTTTGCCTGACGGGAAACGGGTCGGATCGTAATTGGTATTCGCCGATATCGCCTGATCGACAAATTTCTGCATCAAACCAACCAGTTGCAGGTAACCGTCGTTATTTGGCATATCCCACAGCAGTTCGTAAGCATCTTTCAGGCGCTCATATTCAGGCACAACCTGACGCAGGATACCATCTTTAGAGGCTTTGATACTGACGTAACCGCGCGGTGGTTCAATACCATTGGTGGCATTGGAGATTTGCGATGATGTCTCAGAAGGCATCAGCGCAGAGAGCGTGGAGTTACGCAGGCCGTGGGTTTGAATCTCTTTACGTAGCGTCTCCCAATCATAATGCAATGGTTCGCTGCTGATAGCATCCAAATCTTTCTTATAGGTGTCGATCGGCAAAATACCCTGTGAATAGGTGGTTTCGTTAAACCACGGGCAGGCACCTTGCTCACGGGCTAGCGCGTTTGAGGCTTTCAATAAGTAGTATTGAATCGCTTCAAAAGTGCGGTGAGTCAGGTTGTTAGCACTGCCATCAGAGTAACGCACACCATTTTTTGCCAGATAATAAGCAAAGTTAATCACGCCAATACCCAAGGTACGACGGCCCATTGCGCCACGCTGTGCCGCAGCAATCGGATAATCTTGATAATCAAGTAAAGCATCCAGCGCACGTACCGCCAGTACTGCCAGATCTTCTAAATCATCAAGGCTATCAATGGCACCCAGATTGAACGCCGACAAGGTACAGAGCGCGATTTCGCCATTTTCGTCATTGATGTCATTCAACGGCTTGGTTGGCAACGCAATTTCCAGACATAAATTTGACTGACGTACCGGTGCCACTGTTGGGTCAAATGGGCTATGGGTGTTGCAGTGATCCACGTTCTGGATATAGATACGGCCAGTAGAAGCACGTTCTTGCATCATCAAAGAGAATAGCTCAACCGCTTTTACCCGCTGTTTGCGGATGCTGCTATCTTGCTCATATTTGACATAAAGGCGCTCAAATTCATCCTGATCGGCGAAGAACGCATCATACAATCCCGGCACATCTGACGGGCTGAACAGGGTGATATCTTCACCTTTCAGCAGACGTTGATACATCAGTTTGTTGATCTGTACGCCGTAATCCATATGACGTACGCGGTTGCCTTCAACGCCACGGTTGTTTTTCAGCACCAGCAGGCTTTCAACTTCTAAATGCCACATTGGGTAGAATAAGGTTGCCGCACCGCCTCGTACGCCGCCCTGTGAGCAGGACTTTACCGCGGTCTGGAAGTGTTTGTAGAACGGAATACAGCCGGTGTGGAAGGCTTCGCCGCCACGAATTGGGCTACCCAGCGCACGGATGCGGCCCGCGTTGATACCAATACCGGCTCGTTGTGACACATATTTCACAATGGCGCTGGAGGTGGCATTGATTGAGTCCAGACTGTCACCACACTCGATCAACACACAAGAGCTGAACTGGCGTGTAGGGGTACGAACACCAGACATAATCGGCGTTGGCAGTGAGATTTTAAAGGTCGAAATGGCATCATAGAAACGTTTGATGTAATCCATCCGGGTTTCGCGCGGGTAGTTAGAGAACAGGCAAGCGGAAACCAGTATGTACAGGAATTGGGCACTTTCATAGATCTCGCCGCTCACGCGGTTCTGCACCAGATATTTGCCTTCCAGCTGCTTAACCGCCGCGTAGGAGAAGTTCATATCGCGCCAATGGTCGATGAAAGTGTCCATCTGTTCAAACTCTTCTGCGGTGTAATCTTCCAGCAGATGTTTGTCGTATTTACCCATCTCCACCATTTTCGTCACATGGGCGAAGAGTTTTGGTGGTTCAAATTGACCGTAGGCTTTTTTTCGCAGATGGAAAATTGCCAGGCGAGCGGCTAAATATTGATAATCCGGCGCATCACGGGAGATAAGGTCAGCGGCGGCTTTGATGATGGTTTCATGGATATCGGCAGTTTTAATGCCATCATAAAACTGAATGTGTGAACGCAATTCTACTTGAGAAACCGAGACGTTATGTAAACCTTCAGCGGCCCAGTCGATGACCCGGTGGATTTTATCCAGATTGATGCGTTCTTTGCTGCCATCGCGTTTAGTAACAAGTAGGCTTTGGTTCATGTGATCTTTTACCTTCCGTGTGTTCATCCCCTGTAAGCCAAGCAAACGCCACGCTGCATTTTCAGGCAGCGAGTAGTGTCATTGCTCAGGATGTAAACACAATATATAGGGGTTGGGTGTTGGTTAGATAACAAGATAGTGAGTATTACGTCTTTTAGCAAGTGAACAAGATCGGACAATTGTGTGGATAACTTGGGGGTGAATTGTTACAAATGGCCCTCAGGCGGCGTCGTTACTGGGGCTTACCTACGGTCAATCTAGGGGATAAGATTTTACTGAAAATCTTAAAAATTTGATCGTTTGCCGGTTTATTAAACATTAGAAAAATCCCCTTCATCTTTCACGCCGTAGCGGTGTTGGCTGCCCTAACTCACCCCAGTCACTTAGTGGATTAAGCTCCTGGGGATTAATCAGCCTCTAAGCAGCTCACCCTGCGGGCTAGCATAAATGTTGTTCAAATCGGTTCTCACCGAATTGTTGTTATGTTGCCGCCTTGCTACAGCACGAAATCTATCGAGTATTATTTGATTTTTATACTTCACGGGTGAGTGCTGTTATCTTCCCGTTGAGTATGCACCATATAATTTACATCAACGTTGCGACCCAGCTTAAAATGGTCTGTTAGCGGATTGTAATGCAGCCCGATAATGTGGCGTTCCTGCAGTGGGGTTTGATCGACCCAGCCGATAAGTTCTGATGGGCGAATAAATTTTTTCGAATCATGAGTGCCTTTCGGCACCATTTTCAGCACATATTCCGCGCCGACCACCGCCATCAACCAGGATTTGGTATTGCGATTAATGGTTGAGAAGAAAACATGCCCGCCGGGTTTGACCAATTGTGCACAGGCGCGGATAACGGAGGCCGGGTCAGGAACATGTTCGAGCATCTCCATGCAGGTCACCACGTCGTAATGTTGTGGCAACTTTTGCGCATGGCTTTCAACCGTTTCCTGCACATAATCCAGTTTGACACCGCTCTCCAGCGCATGCAGTCGCGCCACTTGTAGCGGCTCATAGCCCATATCCAGCCCGGTGACCTGTGCACCTTCATGTGCCATGCTCTCTGCCAGAATGCCGCCGCCGCAACCGACGTCCAGCACGTTTTTATCGAAAATGCCGCCTGAGCGCTGCAAAATATAATCGAGACGCAGGGGATTAATGCGGTGGAGAGGCTTAAACTCACCTTCCAAATCCCACCAGCGGGAGGCAACTGCTTCAAATTTAGCGATTTCTTGCTCGTCGACATTGTGTTGGGGGGCGGTGCTATCTACACGCATGAAGAGTTCTCACTGTTCTGTTTCTTTGCGCGGATTATACATGTTCCCCATCAATTGGCGCAGTTTTGTCTCTAAGAGTTAAGCGCAATGTAGTTTCGCCAAAATTGGGGTTTTGTGATATAGTTTCGTACCTTTAAATCCGGTAATTAGTAGAGGGATAGCGGCTCAATGAGCGACCTTGCCAGAGAAATAACACCGGTCAACATCGAGGAAGAGCTGAAAAGCTCCTATCTGGATTATGCGATGTCCGTTATTGTCGGACGTGCTTTACCAGATGTCCGGGATGGACTGAAGCCGGTTCACCGTCGCGTACTGTTCGCGATGAATGTACTGGGCAATGACTGGAATAAACCATACAAAAAATCGGCCCGTGTAGTTGGGGACGTTATCGGTAAATATCACCCGCATGGTGACAGCGCGGTCTACGACACTATAGTGCGTATGGCCCAGCCGTTCTCACTGCGCTATATGCTGGTGGATGGGCAGGGTAACTTCGGTTCCGTTGATGGCGACTCCGCTGCGGCGATGCGTTATACCGAAATCCGCATGTCTAAAATTGCTCACGAATTGTTAGCGGATTTAGAAAAAGATACCGTCGACTACGTACCGAACTACGATGGCACTGAGCAGATCCCTGCGGTCATGCCAACACGCATCCCTAACCTGTTGGTTAATGGTTCGTCAGGTATTGCCGTTGGGATGGCAACCAATATTCCGCCACATAACCTTTCTGAGGTTATTGATGGCTGTTTGGCCTATATCGAAGATGAAAACATCAGCATCGAAGGGCTGATGGAGTATATTCCGGGGCCAGACTTCCCAACAGCCGCCATTATCAATGGTCGCCGTGGTATTGAAGAAGCTTATCGTACTGGCCGTGGCAAGGTGTATATCCGTGCCCGTGGTGAAGTGGAAGCGGACGCTAAAACAGGCCGTGAAACCATTATTATTCACGAGATCCCCTATCAGGTGAATAAGGCGCGGTTGATTGAAAAAATCGCCGAGCTGGTGAAAGAGAAACGGGTAGAAGGCATCAGTGCGCTGCGTGATGAGTCTGATAAAGACGGCATGCGTATCGTGATTGAGATCAAACGTGATGCAGTCGGCGAGGTGGTGCTCAATAACCTCTACTCGCTGACGCAATTGCAGGTGACTTTCGGTATCAATATGGTGGCTCTGTCTCAAGGGCAACCTAAATTACTGAACCTGAAAGACATTTTGGTTGCCTTTGTGCGCCACCGCCGTGAAGTGGTGACGCGTCGAACCATCTTTGAGCTGCGTAAAGCACGTGACCGCGCACATATCCTTGAAGCGCTGGCCATTGCCTTGGCTAACATCGATCCGATTATCGAATTGATTCGCCGTGCGGCGACCCCTGCGGAGGCGAAAGCCGGCTTGATTGCCAGTCCGTGGGAGTTAGGTAACGTTTCCGCTATGCTGGAACGTGCCGGTGGTGATGCCGCCCGCCCTGAATGGCTGGAAGCAGAGTTCGGTATCCGTGACGGCAAGTATTACCTCACCGAGCAGCAAGCTCAGGCTATTTTGGATCTGCGTTTGCAGAAACTGACCGGTCTGGAGCATGAAAAACTGCTGGATGAGTATAAAGAGCTGCTGACCGCCATCGCGGAGCTGATCTTTATTCTGGAAAACCCAGAGCGCTTGATGGAAGTGATCCGCGAAGAGTTAGTGGCGATTAAAGAGCAATATAGTGATGCTCGTCGTACTGAAATCACGGCCAACACCTCTGATATCAACATCGAAGATCTGATTAATCAGGAAGATGTGGTTGTGACACTGTCCCATCAGGGCTACGTCAAATACCAACCGCTGACGGATTACGAAGCTCAGCGCCGTGGTGGTAAAGGTAAGTCAGCTGCGCGCATCAAAGAAGAGGACTTCATTGATCGCTTGTTGGTTGCCAATACCCACGACACTATTTTGTGCTTCTCCAGCCGTGGCCGTCTCTACTGGATGAAAGTCTATCAGTTGCCAGAAGCCAGCCGTGGGGCCCGTGGTCGCCCAATCGTCAACTTATTGCCGCTTGAGCCGAATGAGCGTATTACCGCCATTCTGCCGGTGCGGGAGTATGAAGAGGGCCGTCATGTCTTTATGGCAACCGCTAGCGGTACGGTGAAGAAAACAGCATTGACCGAGTTCAGCCGCCCACGCAGTGCCGGTATTATTGCCGTCAATCTGAATGAAGGTGATGAGCTGATCGGTGTGGATCTGACTGATGGCAGCAATGAAGTTATGCTGTTCTCCGCATTGGGTAAAGTGGTTCGCTTCCCAGAAACGCAGGTCCGCTCGATGGGTCGTACCGCCACCGGTGTCCGTGGTATCAACCTCAATGGCGATGATCGGGTTATCTCTCTGATTATTCCGCGTGGTGATGGCGAAATCCTGACTGTGACTGAAAATGGTTACGGTAAACGTACCGCAGTGGAAGAGTATCCAACCAAGTCCCGCGCGACTCAGGGGGTTATCTCCATTAAAGTCAGTGAGCGTAATGGTAAGGTCGTCGGTGCTGTTCAGGTTGCACCAACTGATCAAATCATGATGATTACTGATGCCGGTACTTTGGTGCGTACCCGAGTTTCAGAGGTGAGCGTTGTGGGTCGTAACACCCAGGGCGTGACACTGATCCGCACAGCTGAAGATGAGCATGTGGTCGGTCTGCAACGTGTCGCAGAGCCGGAAGAGGATGATGACATCCTTGATGGCGAGTCATTGGACGGTGAAGAGGGGGGCGATGAAAACGCCGCACTGAATGCACCGGAAGATGATGCTGAAGACGACGCAGCAGATGATGAAGCGGAAGACGATGATGTAGCAGACGAGAACCTATAATGCGCTGATAGGGCATACGGAGCAGTTAATTGCTCCGATGAGCTTATCAGCCGCAGGGCGACTCGATGAAAACAAAAGCCAGCCGCGTGCTGGCTTTTTTATGTGTTATGGGTAGTGTATTCTGTAAATCATGCAGCCTCTGTGGCGATGCTTTCACCAGGTATCAGATTGAAATATCTCTCTTCATTTCGCACGACACTGAAAATCTCCCGCTACCTATTTCGGGTATTGGCCATTATGTTATGGTCACTTGGCGCGTTGCTAACGACGTTTTATATCCTGAATATTCTTAATGAGAAAAAATCTGATATTCGTCAGGAATATAATACTAACTTTGAGTTGGCGCAGAGTTACATCCGGCACTCTTCCGACATTATCCGCGATATCAAATACATGGCGGAGAATAGGTTAAGTCACAGCTCGGCGAGCAGTGATATCGCCGCGGGTGCCTTCATCAAAAACAAGACTGCGCCCAAATATTATCCGCTCAATCCAGATGCTGATTGCGCCGCGCTTAGCACCTCTCGCCACTCGTCACTCAATTCGCTCAGTAATCTTATTCTGTACTGGAAGGAGAATTTCGCTGCCGCTTATGACCTCAACCGCATCTTCTTTATTGGTAGCGACACATTGTGCATGGTGGATTTCGATATCCGCAACACACCAATGGATCAGGAAAATCTGCTTAAGTCACTGAACGAACACATTTTAAAATATCGTGATGCCAATGGTCAGGATAAAGATAGCGCACTGTATTGGGTCGTTCCTGGCGTGCGCCCAGATATTGGTACGCTGTATGTGCTTAGCCCATTGTATGTGGGTAACAAATTAGAGGCATTGGTTGGTACTGAGCAAACGATTCGTCTGGAGGATTTTATCTCCTCTGGGCCGCTACCCATTGGCGTGACCTTGTTGGATCAGGACAATGAACCGGTATTGCGGCTGGCAACCGGGGAGCGCCATGCATCAATGCTGGATAACTACCCTGATTCTCCATCTTATTTCGGTTATGTCGATGATTATAATAATCTTTTGCTGAAAAAAAGTTTGCTACCATCGACCCTCAGTATTGCTTACTCCTTACCCGTTAGAACAATAATTGAAACATTCAAACTCTTTATTTTTAATGCGTTACTGCTGAATATACTCTCTGCGGTAGTGATATTTACCTTAGCCTGGTTGTTTGAAAGAAAAATGTTCCACCCGGCTGAAGATAACGCCTTGAGACTGGAGGAGCATGAGCAGTTTAACCGCAAAATTGTGGCCTCTGCTCCGGTGGGTATCTCCATCCTGCGCATCAGTGATGGAACCAATATCCTCAGTAATGAGTTAGCGCATAACTATATTAATTTGCTGACGAACGAAGACCGCGAACGCATTACACGTATTATCTGTGAACAGCAGGCGAACTTTGTCGATGTGATGACCAGTAATAACAATAATCTGCAAATCAGCTTTGTTCACTCTCGCTACCGTAATGAAGATGTGGCTATTTGCGTGCTGGTGGATGTCAGTTCGCGGGTAAAAATGGAAGAGTCACTGCAAGAGATGGCCGCAGCAGCAGAGCAGGCCAGCCAATCTAAATCTATGTTTTTGGCCACTGTCAGCCATGAGTTGCGTACCCCACTGTATGGGATTATTGGTAATCTCGATTTATTGCAAACTAAAGAGCTGCCGCACGGTGTTGACCGCCTGGTGACGGCGATGAACAACTCATCTGGCTTATTACTCAAAATTATCAGTGACATACTCGACTTTTCTAAAATCGAGTCTGAACAACTGAAAATTGAGCCAAGCGAGTTCTCTACTGTCGAAGTGATCACGCACATCTCTGCTAACTATCTGCCGCTAGTGGTTAAAAAACGACTAGGGCTGTACTGCTTTATTGAGCCGGAGGTTCCGCGAGTGATGATGGGGGATCCTGTTCGCCTGCAACAGGTGATCTCTAACTTATTGAATAACGCTATTAAATTCACCGATACCGGCTGCATCATCCTGCAAGTTCGGGTGCGCGGCGATTATTTGGAATTCCGAGTACGCGATACCGGGGTTGGCATTAATTCACGTGAGATAAACCAGCTCTTTGATCCCTTCTTCCAGGTAGGCACTGGCGTGCAGCGCCATTTCCAGGGCACAGGTTTAGGTTTGGCTATCTGCGAGAAGTTGGTCAACTTGATGGATGGGGATGTTGAGGTGATCTCTGAGTTAGGAATGGGCAGTATTTTTGCTATCCGCATTCCACTCTTTCTAGCCGAAAACAGAGATGAAGCTAATAATTTTGTGCTGCCACAGAGTGATCGCTGGCAAGGGAAAACCCTGTGGTTAGATATTCGTAATGCGCGTCTTGAGCGCTATTTATTTGATCTTCTGGGGCATTTTGGTGCCACCGCGCGGCGCTATAGTCTCGATCAGCCCCTGAATGATCAAGTATTGATTTGTGATTATTTGCCACAAATCAGCGCGCCACTTTCGACCTGGATTCAACTCTCTATCGAACATATCGGTTTGCCGCAAGAAACGCGTCCAGGTTATTGGTTGTTGAGCACATCTACGCTGCTAGAGATTATCCCGTTATTGGATCGGATCTTGCTGGAACCTCTGTCGGTGGCCGACAATACGCCATTACAGCTAGCTGCGCCGAAAGCCAATCAAGATGATAATGCCGATCTGCAAATTCTGGTGGTGGATGACCATCCGATTAATCGCCGGTTATTGGCCGATCAGCTCACCGCATTGGGCTATCAAGTGATGACGGCGAATGATGGGCTGGATGCACTGGCGGTGCTGAGTGCCAATAGTGTTGATATTGTGCTGACTGACGTCAATATGCCGAATATGGATGGTTATCGTTTAACTCAGCGTTTGCGGCAATTGAATCATCACTTCCCGGTCATTGGTGTCACCGCGAATGCACTGGCTGAAAGCAAGCAGCGCTGTATTGAAGCGGGCATGGATAACTGTTTATCTAAGCCGGTAACACTGGATACATTGCGGCAGATGCTGCGCTATTACAGTGATAAGGTGCGGCGCTCACGCTAAACCCTTCGTCCTTGACGCTACAGCTGTGTTAGCGGCATTCGCTCATTTGCTGCCTTGCTGTAACGCCAATGACTTTGGGTTATAAAGTTAGGAATAAAGAAAAATTTAGTAATAGAGAAAATTAATGAATAATCTGGATGGATAGGAGAGGGGATAAATAGACCCGGTGCTGCTGAGCAATACCGGGCCTGAAAACAGCTATTCTTCTTCTTTATTGACCTGACTGATAGTTACTGAAGAAAGATAGTTTAGTAGGGCGATATCATTATCCACACCCAGTTTCAGCATCGCCGATTTCTTCTGGCTACTGATAGTTTTAATGCTGCGATTAAGTTTTCTGGCGATCTCTGTCACCAGGAAACCTTCAGCAAATAATCGCAAAACTTCACTCTCTTTTGGTGACAAGCGCTTATCACCGTAGCCATTGGCACTGATTTTTTCCAGCAATTTAGCTACACTTTCAGGGGTGAATTTCTTCCCTTTTTGTAATGCTGCCAATGCCTTAGGCAGGTCAGCTGGTGCGCCTTGCTTTAATACGATCCCGTCGATGTCCAAGTCCAAAACAGAACTAAGAATAGCCGGATTATTATTCATTGTTAGAACAATTATGGCTAAGTCTGGGTAATGACGTTTTATATATTTTATCAGTGTGATGCCATCACCATACTTGTCTCCAGGCATGGAGAGGTCAGTAATTAACACGTTGGCATCTAGTTTAGATAAGTTGTTAATAAGCGATGTTGAGTCTTCAAATTCCCCAACAACGTTGACCCATTCAATTTGTTCAAGCGACTTTCGGATGCCAAACAGAACAATTGGATGGTCATCAGCAATAATTACATTAAGGTTGTTCATGGTTATGGGTTACCTTGCTGCAACAGTCTGGTGACGAAAGAATCAATTTGACTGATGCTATTTTCGATCTTCAACCGATCGCCATCTGCGATATGCTGTTCTAATGTTTCACATAGCTGCTTGCCGAGTACCAGGTTCAACATAGCAAATACGCCTTTCAATCGATGTGCAGTCTGCGAAAGCGATATGAAATCACGTTGCTGAAGTTCAGTATACAGTTTCTTCAGATCTATCGGTACTGTCTCAACGAATAAGGAATAATAGTCGCTGGATTTTAGTTGTTGTTCATAGGTGCTTATATCATCTTCAGCAATAGATTCAGACTCTTCCTGAGATTCATCTGATAAGATCCGTTGTTCAATTAATAGTAGCATTGCATCAATAACTGCACTGCCTAAATTATAATTTACCCGGATATAGTTATCTTGTAATTGTTGTAATCCCACCTCATCTGAAGTCAGTAATAAGGTAAAATTATCATAGTGTTGAGGATTGTCAGTTAAGGTGACGTCGTAATCTCGGCCTGGCAGGCGATCATCGGTAATAATGCAGTTTGCACCGAATGAACCCAATAATGTGGTGATGATTGAGCGTACTTCTTCCGAGGTTATATCTAATAACGCCGTCACTCCATCTAATAATTTCTCTTGCTCTTCTTGTTGCTCATTTTCGATAGGTATAGTTAAGCGAATGGTATAACGAGTACCTATATCGATTTTGCTACGAATCTCTAATTGGCCGTTTAATTTCCTACATAATTGGTTACATAAAAAGAAGGTTAACCCCGATCCGTGATTGTATCTGTCGACCAAAGTTTGGCTGAGGAAAGGATAATTAAGATTACTGATCTCTTCATCAGATATACCGACACCAGTATCCGTTATCTGAATAATCAGCTGTTCTGGATGACCTGGTTCGTGGTCAACATTGAGTGTGATTTTGCCGTAATCCGTTGTGATGATGGAGTAGTGCAGCAGTAGTGAAAGTATTTTGCGTAATACATTTTCATCACCCGTGTAATTTTGATCAATATCGGCACGATAGTGATTAAAGAGTGTTAAGCCTTTTTGATTAATGGCGGGCAGAATCTCTAACAGCAGGGCATCAATTAATGCCGACAGTGAGAAGCTATGCTGTTCAGGTTGCCAATCTTGTGTTTCCAGACGCGTGAGTAGGGTGATGTTCTCAATCAATTCAATAATGGTATCTGATTGCGCAATTAATTTGGCCGTCAGCTCTTGTTGTTGCTGTAAGTCAGTGCTGTTTTGTAACTGATGGACAATTTGATTGAGGGTATTGACGGGTTGATTCAGCTCAATCCCCAGATTGTGCAGCATCAGTTTACGCGCTTGCAGACTCTTGTCGTATTCACGCCTCGCCTGTTGCAGCTTTTTATTCACCAACACTTCTTTATCCTGATCATGAAGCAGGAATAGATAGGTTTCCGGTGATATTTGGCTACGGAACATGCGAATTTCATAAACTTCATTATTCACGGTGCCCTGAATCACCCCGTGGTGCTGCTCCGCCATATGCGCAATTTTTTGCATATTAAGGTGTGGCATTAGATTATCGGCAATCTGGTTACTGGCGACGACGGTGTTATTGCTGAAGTTATAGACCAGTAACCCTTGGGGTAGGTTGGCTATAATTTCCTGACTCAGTGATTTCTGCATCTCTAATTTTTCGACCACATCCGCACTTGGATGAACGTATTGGCGGCGAACGAAATAGATACCTAACACTGCTGATGCCAAGAGCAAGATATTGGTCAGAATTAGCCAGAAGTTATTCCTCAGTAAATCAATGGCTAACAGATTAATCGGCACACGATAAACGATTTTTTGTGTGGCATTAGCCAAAGGGGCGGAGAACTCAACCCAGTAGCCATTGAGTGTCACACTGGCGGCGGCGACATCTTCAGGTGCCATGCCTTCATTAATGGGCGTCTTATCTTTTTGCAGCAGGAAGTTAGATCGCGCCATATTCGGTGGAATTAAGTCATTGATCGGTAAATCAAAAGCGATAACGGTCGCCAGATGCCCTGGGTGATTAAAGGTGGTTCTTAGGGTGAAGTAGTAGGCGTTCTGGAAACGTAATTTGCGCAGCGGCGAGAAGCTCTCGCGCTCATCTAAGGTATTGGCCTGTTGTAGCATCTCTGCCCGCCGGGATTCAGCCGCGGCCGTCAGGTAACTCTCTTTAAAGCGCGAGGTGACCTCTTTCAGCGCCTGAGTGGTAATCAGCGTCAGGCTATTATCCTGCCCGTTAAGATAATACATTGAGTAGGTATCATACTGTGCCCCCCAGTGGCTATCGAGGTAGTCGGACATCTGCAATGCCATCGGCAGGGTCGCTGGCTCGTGATTGCCAAAAATGACCGCATCCGTTTTTCTGCGCGGTTTCTCAATATAGTAAATGTCAGGGCGCAGACGGATCTCTTGCGCAGAGAGAATGACCTTCTCCGCGACATCCGGGTTATTCGCTAAATCATAGAGTTGGTAGGTGTGATAGCGATAATCATCAATGCGTTGCTGCAAACCACTGGCGATATAGGTTAGGGCGTGCTTTTTTTCTGTCAGATAAGCATTGGTATAGTTGTAGCCATACAGCCCGATGGTAATGAGCAGCAATACAATAAACAGCCAGAAGCAGCGGGTGATCTTAGCTGAACTGGTAGATAACGAGTTATTTTGCATAGAGAGACTGCATATTCCTGGGTTAGCGCGTGACGGCTCTGGCGCTGGCGGTGACTGCCAGTAACAGCAATGCCACACAGCCAAAAGCGACCGATAAGTTACTCAGTTGTGCGACAAAACCAATTGCCGCCGGGCCGGCCAGAATACCGGCGTAACCGATGGTGGTAATGGATGCCACCGCCAGATTGGCGGGCATCACACTTTGGTTACCGGCGGCGGTGAACAAAATGGGCACCACATTTGATGCGCCCAGCCCCACGAGCATAAAACCAATAATAGCGGCAATTGAGCTATCAACACATATCGCCGTCATAATCCCAATCGCGGCGCACAGACTGCCGCCGAATAGTACCTTGTATCGACCCAAGGCGTTGACAATCCGATCACCATTTAAGCGGCCCAGTGTCATGGCTATCGCAAATACGGCATAGCCCATCCCCGCCTGTGAGGGATCCATGCCCCGTAGCGTCGTCAGGAAGAGGGCACTCCAATCAAGCATTGAACCTTCGGCGAGAAACATCACAAAACATAAAAAACCGATAAACATGACCCAACCACGCGGCCAAACAAATAGTGGGCCATCATGGGATTCACCACTGCCATGTAACAGGTTTTTATTGGCGGTCAGCAGTAGGATTATCATTAATACCACTGTCACCATAATCGCCATTAGTGGTGTGAGGCCCAGCCACAATAGTGCACTCACGCCACCAGCCCCGGCAATCCCGCCGACACTGAACAGCCCGTGAAAGCCGGACATCATGGCTCGGCCACTGGCTTTTTCAACAATGACAGCCTGAATATTCATCGCGACATCTATTATCCCCATCGCGGCACCGAAGATTAGCAGGGCAAGGGCCATGGTCATCGGGGTATGCATAAGTACCAGTAAGGGGAGATCGAGGCACAATACCGCGCCCGCCAGTAAAATCACTGCCCGGCAGCCCCATCTTGCCGTCAGCACGCCGGTCAGAGGCATGGCCAGCATTGAGCCGACACCAATGCACAGCAGCAGCAAACCCAGCGAAGCATCATTCAGGCCAATACGCTCCTTGGCAAAAGGCACCAGTGGTGCCCAGGCGGCCATGCCCAATCCGGCGATAAAGAAAGCCAGTCGGGTCGAAATTTGCTGTGCAACACCGGGCTGATTTGATTGTTGACCTATGGTTTGTTGGCGTAATTCGGAGCTCATGAGGTATTAGAGTCTGTGATTATTATGAACGATCAAGATAGATAGACGTTTCTATCATAAAGCGAAATGCGGGTCGAAGGGATTTATCTGATTAGCAGAATATTTGGCGGTCTAATGCATAGGATTGCCCCTTTGGTCTCGTTTTTGCTCAAATTGTGTACACCATAGTGATTCAAGTTAATAATATTCGAAAGTTAAACTATCGACACATTCAATGTTACGGAAATGTAGCATAAATCATTAAATTTAATAATGTAAGTTATGATGGGGAGAGCGCGGATCTCTTGATTGACGATCAGTGGCACACTTTGCGCTAAAATAATTAATGTCGTTATTTATCATTATATTATGCGATATATCTTTCGCCATTTCAGGCATTTTTTATCAGCATTTTATCATTTATTACCTGGCATGGTCGCTAGCGTAGAAATTAAAACGGGCCAAAAAACAGTTTTGGATTACCTGATAAAACCCCTGAATAAAGTGAAGGAGTCACTGCGGGAGCGCTAATATCACCGGCTACCACTCTACCGCTATGGCACCTTACCATTGGCGGTAGAGTGGTAATTATTAACTAATAAATGTAAAGCAATACAAATAAGTAGCTGAGCAATAGTTAAGCGATCAGTAAAATTATTAGCATCGCTAGTTAAGCTATTCGTGCTTAAATATAATTTCGAAATTATATTATAATGGTATTGTTTCATTTTGTTAATATAGTCAGCATTATAAATATACTTCCCTATCTATATCTCAGGCAATAAAAAAGCCGGTCAAAAGACCGGCCGTCAACTAACGAATTATCTGGCTGCGAGAGCCACAATGAAAGTAATATAAAAAATAATGATGATAGCAGAGCTATTGTAGCTCCAAGGTTAAGTATATTACTTGTCAATTTGTGCTGCGCAAGTATTTTTGTATGTTGCTGTTTTATATAAGTATAATATTTGTCTTTAGCAGTTGGTGCTATATTTTACGTGTTTCTTGTTTTTGTGAAAGTTCGCTGATATTTACATTTTGAAATGCTTTTTGGGCTATATGAAACATTATCTCCAACTTGGTAGCATTTTCTGTATGGATTAATCCAAATATTGTTACCACAATAGAATAACCCCGTTGGGATTATATGCTCGCAAGAGCAGTGGCATAGTTAGATCTAATAATAGAGGATAATAACGATGAAACTTCGAGTTCTTTCCCTGCTTGTTCCCGCTTTATTAGTTGCAGGTAGTGCAGGCGCGGCTGAAATTTACCACAAAGACGGTAACAAACTGGATCTGTATGGCAAAGTCGATGGCTTGCACTATTTCTCTGATGACAAGAGCAAAGATGGCGACCAGTCCTATATGCGTTTTGGCCTGAAAGGCGAAACACAGATCAGTGACCAACTGACCGGTTACGGTCAGTGGGAATATCAGGCAAACCTGAATAAAGCAGAAGATCAAGACCAAGGCAACTTTACTCGTCTTGGCTTTGCTGGCTTGAAATTTGCTGATTACGGCTCTCTGGATTATGGCCGTAATTACGGTGTGCTGTACGACGTCACCTCATGGACTGACGTACTGCCAGAGTTCGGTGGTGATACCTACGGCGCGGATAACTTCATGTCGCAACGTGCTAACGGTTTGGCGACTTACCGTAACACCAACTTCTTTGGTCTGGTTGATGGCCTAAACTTTGCCCTGCAATATCAGGGTAAAAATGGCAGCCCGACTGAAAGCAACAATGGTCGTGATGTTAAGGGTCAGAATGGCGACGGCTACGGTATGTCACTATCTTATGACCTGGGCTGGGGGGTGAGTGCGGCTGCGGCGATGTCTAGCTCTAAGCGTACTACTGAGCAAAATCAGCTGCTGTTTGGTAATGGTGATCGTGCTGATGCCTACAGTGGTGGCCTGAAATATGACGCCAATAACGTCTATCTGGCGGCGACTTATGCCCAAACATACAACCTGACTCGCTTCGGTAATTTCCAGAATAACAATTCAGGTTTTGCTAACAAAGCGCAAAACATTGAGTTAGTAGCTCAATACCAATTTGATTTCGGTCTGCGCCCATCCGTGGCTTACCTGCAATCCAAAGGTAAAGACTTGGGCAATGGTTACGGCGACCAGGATCTGGTGCAATATGTTGATGTCGGGGCAACTTACTTCTTCAACAAAAACATGTCCACCTACGTTGATTACAAAATCAACCTGCTGGATGAAAATGAATTCACCAAAAATGCCGGTATCAACACTGATGATATCGTAGCAGTTGGTTTGGTTTACCAGTTCTAATTCTGCTAGCAGGATAAGTACTGAGACAAAACGCGGTCATTTGGCCGCGTTTTTTTGTTTCTGGTGCGGGCAAAGAGCTATCGCGACTGAATTCTTACTCGCCCACTTTTTGAACAAATTGGCTTTTTTTGACCATTTTCGGCATGAAGTTTAACCAAACGAATCAAATTTCAAATTTTTTTAAATGAAACACTAGACATATCATCACGCTATAGATCATAATCCCGCTCATTGGAAGGATGGCCGAGTGGTTTAAGGCAACGGTCTTGAAAACCGTCGACTGTAACAGGTCCTAGAGTTCGAATCTCTATCCTTCCGCCAAATTACGCCGGCATAGCTCAGTTGGTAGAGCAACTGACTTGTAATCAGTAGGTCCCGAGTTCGACTCTTGGTGCCGGCACCAATAAAAAACCCTGTTATCTGAATAAGATAACAGGGTTTTTGCTTTTCACCTTGTCACTGCGGCAGCAGGGTTACCACTGCCGCCCATCAAGTCAGCCATTCTTCGCCAACTGCGCAACCAGCTGATTAACGCCATCACTCATATTGCTAAATTTCGTCAACTGAGTGCGGGTCACCACCACAAATACGCCAATGTTCTTCTCTGGAATCATCGCCATATAGGTAATAAATCCACCGCCACCACCGGTTTTTTGCATAATACCCGGCAGATCTGCATTCGGTGCCATGTAAACCCAGCCCAGACCCAATGCATCGGCCTGACCCGCAACATCCATACCCTTCAGTGAGGTCAGATCACGGCGCTGGAAATAGAGTGCCTGCTCACGTTTGGCTGAGCTTTTGCGCGCACTGTTATCGGAAGATAAGAATTGCTGCATCCAGCGCTGCATATCCTCTGGCGTTGAGTAGACTCCGCCACTGCCCGCGGCCGCGGTAGTATTTTCACAGCGGCTGCTACCAACGCCCACCATCAGCCGGTTACATTGCTCTGCCGTCGGGGTGAGGGTGGTATTTTTCATGCCCAGCGGAGCAGTGATTTTATCTCGTAGCAGGCTGGTATAAGGCTTCCCTGAGGCTCGTGATAATGCATCGGCCAGCAAGTCGTAGGCCAAATTGGAATACGCGGCTCTGACACCCGGCGGCACGGTCACATTGGCCTGTTTTAGCCACTGCCAGCGATTATCTTTGGTCGGCCAGGTGAACACCGGTCTTTTTTGCGGGCCGCCGGGTTGCTCACGTGGCAGACCACTGGTATGGCTCGCCAGATTCAGCAAGGTTATCGGCTGCTTTGCATTATAAGAGGGGACTATGGCGCCCTTAGGCGCGTATTTCCGCAACGGATCGGTCAGTTTCACCGTGCCATCATCGGCCAGTTTGACCATCACTTCGCTGGTCATCAGCTTAGTAATTGATGCAATGCGAATTAATGAGTCTGGACGCGGGCGTAGGTTGTTACCGGGCTTAGTTTCACCAAAACTGCGGTTGACCACTTGATTATTATCGATAACCACCAGTGCCATCCCCATGGCACCACTGTTATAGAAAATGTGTTCGGCATGTTGATCAACAACTTGTGAGGCCAACAGCTCAGTTTTAGCCTGGCTACACAAGGAGATGGTGAGTAGGGCTGTGGCCAGCAGTGAGGAGGAGAAATATTTCAGCACTCTTTTATCCATGTTCAGAAAGCAAAATAAGTGGTCGTGGAGTTATAGTAATCGGATATCTAAATAAAACATTCTGAAATTATCTTGTAGGCGAATAATTTACATTACCGGGAAGGGCATCGCGGCAGAAAAGCGCGAAAACTGACCAATCAAGCTATTTAGATCAAAAAAAACCACATCTTAGACCAAAAAAAAACCGCATCGGAGAGCGCCGATGCGGTGGATTATGATAGGTAACAATTAACTTTCAGTCACCGGTTTAGGGATCACTGTTGTTGATTCCTTCATGCCCAGTGGGTTATTTCCCCAGCACTGCTCATATTTCCAGCCGGTTAGCTCCTCAGCAACCACTCGGGCATGGGCTGGAATATCCGCCATAGCCCCGCCACCTTTGATGCGCTCAATCTCCTCCAGCAGAATTTTATGATTTTTGCGATCTAGCTTCATCTGGGTGGTGTAGTAAATAGCGACTAGCGCCAGTGAGACCACCCCGATGGCAAATACGCCAACGATCGCTTGCACCGCCACTTCTGGCTGGCTCGATTGCCCAGAGACAAAGCCAAAGCGGCTTAACGTCCAACCCATGGCGAAGACAATAATCGAGCGCACCATTTTACCGGCGAAGGTCATCGCCCCAGCGTAGATCCCTTCGCGGCGACGGCCAGTTAATACTTCGTCGACATCCGCCAGGAAGGTATAGACCGTCCACGGAATGTAATAAATGCCGCCAGTGCTTAAGCCGAAAACAGCAGTGATGCAGAACAGCACAATTACGGTTGTGGTTTGAGACCAACCGGTGAAATAGAGCGCGGCATAGGCAATCACACTGACTATCACCACTTGCAGGGCAATACGGAATGGGCGAGCAAAGCCCATCTTGACGCAGATGCCGATAAAGATGGCGGTAGAGATCAACTGCATGATTGAGCTGAAACTATTGAGCTGAGAAACCAGCGCGGCATCCTGACCGAGACCAAAAATAATAAAGTAGGTAAATGCGGAGGCGAACAACCATTCAGCACCGAAACCAAACAGATACATGCCCAGATGTTTGCGGAAAATACGCAGATGGAAGGTTGACGCCATATCCACACAGAGTTTTTTCAGTGCCTGACCTAAGCTGCTGGTGGTTTCCCGCACCACTTCGCTGGCCGGACGCTCCCAAGAGGAGCTGTAGAGCCAAATCATCGCGCAGCACATAATCAGACCGTAGGCGATACCGGTATAAAGGAAGGGGGTCGCGGAGTCTTTGCCATAAATAGCAATAAACTGGCCGGGAATAAAGGCGGCCAAAAAGTTAGCCACTTTGCCGAAAATCGCTTTGGAGCCGGTTAACTTAGAGCGCTTGGCAAAATCAGTAGTCATCTCAGTGGCTAACGTTTCGTAAGGCACCATGATGGAGGTGTAAATCAGTTCAAATAGCGCATAGGTTAGCAGGTAATACCAGAATCCGAAGCCGCTCATCCAGAGCATGGGATAGACCAATACCAGCGGGATACCCAGCAAGATAAAGAAGCGGCGACGGCCAAATATGCGACCCAGACGGGTATTGTAGAAGTTATCGGTGATATAACCCATCACTGGGTTACTAATGGCATCAAGAATACTGGCGATTGAAAAGATAGTGGCTGCCTCTACGACAGATAGCCCACAAAAGGTGGTGTAGAAATACATTAGCCAGGCACCGCTGATTGCCAGCGCTCCACTGCCCAACAAGTTGGCACTCCCGTACGCCAACGTATGCCTTGTTGAAATCTGTTTACTCATTTTTACCGCCACCTCAAATTGAAACAATGTTTTATTAATAATGGATAATCGTTTTCTTTATATAGGCATGGCGTTTTTAAAAATGAGTGTTTGATCACGAAAAAGGGTTTTGCGGCCTGAAATGGCACGAATTAAAGTAAAAATTGATATGAATCAATTTCGTGGTGGGTGGCGATTTTCGGTAAAAAATGAAATATCTATAAGAATACGATTAAGTGATAATGCCTTTTTACGCCAATCATGACCGTGACAAGTGTGGCAAGATTTTAATCAGCAGAGTGAAATATCATCACTAGCATTAGGTCTACTGCTCAGCGTGGTAGAGTATCAATATTGAGCACCAATGAATTATTACGGGCATAGCCCATGAATGAGTGCTGGCTACCGTCGTGGCTAGCAGTGAAGGATGTAAAATGGCGAAAAAAAACCCGTATTATGATGCTAATAAGCCACACCACACTGAGTTTGGCTTCCAGAATCTGGAACCAGTCATTCATCATCCGCAAGATTTAAAGCGCTGGCGTGAAGAGCGAAAACGCCAATCACTGCCCAAACCGCCTCAGCAGGGGTATGCACAATTTGTCAGCGACTGGTGGCAAGAGGCCGATTTCAGTGATCAGCAAGATGCCTTATGGTGGCTGGGTCATGCTTCGCTCTTGCTGCGGGTCAGTGGAAAAACCGTGCTGTTTGATCCGGTGCTCTCCAGCCGCGCTTCACCACTGAATTTTTATGGGCCAGCGCGCAAAACACCGGTCCCCACGCGGGTAAAGGCACTGCCGCCGATTGATGTGGTGGTGATTTCCCACAATCACTACGACCATTTGGATGTGACGACCATCACACAATTACTGCGTCGCTTCCCTGAAATTACCTTTCTGGCCCCGCTGGGGTTAAAAAATTGGTTGCTGCAACACGGTGCTCGCCATGTTCACGAACTGGATTGGTGGGAGACACAGCTTGCCGCCGAATTTGAGTTTCACTGTGTACCAGCCCGTCATTGGAGCATGCGCACACCTTGGGATCGCAACCACACTCTGTGGTCGGGTTGGGTGGTCAAACGTGGTGAGATTAACTTCTATTTCACCGGCGATACCGGGTATTGCCCGCAACTACTGACCATTGGTGAAAGGTTAGGGCCATTCAATTATGCCGCTTTGCCCATTGGCGCTTATGCCCCGCGCTGGTTTATGCAGGCGCAACATATGGACCCGCAGCAATCGGTGCAGTTATTCCAGCAATTGCAGCAACCGATAACAGTGCCGATTCATTGGGGGGTGTTTGAGTTAGCAGATGAATCATTAGATGAGCCACCACAGCAGCTCAAACTGGCGCTATCTGCCGCGGGTGTGACGAATGATAATTTTGCGCCGATTAAAATTGGTGCGCGGATCTTACTGGGCTAAAGGCGTTTCAGCGGGCGAGATAACCCGCTGAAACCCAAAGATAATGATTCGAATGCTGGGTGTCGAACTAGATCCTGAATTGATTCACTGCCTCGGTCAAATCGCCCGCCTGAGACTGTAATGCCGCAGATGCCGCCGTCGACTCCTGAACCAGTGCCGCATTTTGCTGCACCATGGTATCCAATTGCGCGACTGCACTATTGATCTCATGGATGCCACGCATTTGTTCATCTGCCGCGTTGGTGATTTCCGACATAATGGTCGTGACATCAGACACGCTGCTGACAATCTCGGTCATGGTGTTACTGGCCAGGCGGACTTGACCCGAGCCGGAGGAGACGCTGCTGACGGTGGATTCAATCAGAGTTTTGATCTCTTTTGCCGCCTGCGCACTGCGCTGTGCCAGTGTGCGAACTTCACCCGCCACCACAGCAAAACCGCGTCCTTGCTCACCGGCGCGCGCCGCCTCTACCGCTGCATTTAGTGCCAGGATATTGGTTTGGAAAGCGATGCCATCGATGACACTGGTAATATCGCCGATTTTGCCCGATGCGGCCTCAATCGACTCCATGGTGGTAATCACTTTGGCGATCACCTCGCCGCCACGGGAAGCATCATTCGCAGCAGAGAGCACGGCGGTGTTTGCTTGCCTTGCGGCACTAGCCGACTGGGCCACGGTGGCTGAAATCTGCTCTAATGCGGCCGAGGTTTGCTGCAAGCTGGCAGCGGCGGACTCTGTTCGTCCTGATAAATCCTGATTCCCCGCCGCAATTTCGTTAGCGGCAATCCGCACCGACTCACTGGTATCGCGGATTTGTGCCATCACGGCACTGAGTTTGTCGGCAAATTGGTTAAATGACTGGGCGATTTTCGCCACTTCATCGCGGCCTTCGACCGGTAAACGTCGGGTTAAATCCTCTGCACCAGAGCTGATAGCATCCATCGCCTTATGCACATGGTTCAGGGGGAGTAGGGCGCGCTGGGTAATTAAGCTAATAATCACCACGGCGATTAAAATAATGACGATTAGCGTGACCAGTGATGTTGTCAGCAATGAGCGCATACCGGCGGTGGCATGGGTTTTATCCAGTGCCACCACGGTAAACCATTGAGTGCCAGGTACAGACTGCGCGAGCAGCAATTTACTCTGGTCACCAATGTTGGCAACAATAGGATCAGTCGCGCTCAATAGAGTCTTAAGCTCTAATGTCGGCGCTATTTCACTCAGCGGCTTAAGAGTTAACTGTGCATCGGGATGCGCGATAATGGTGCCATCGGCATCAATTAACATGCCGAAGCTGTCATCCGTCGGATGTATAGATTTCACGTTTGCAATTACGCTATCCATAGTCACATCAGCGGCTAATACCCCTTTCACACTCCCATCCTGAATAATAGGTAAGGCAAAGGTCACCACTAATTGGTTGGTTCCCGCATCAACATATGGCGGTGTTACCACGGGTTTACCGGCTTTAACCGCTTGTAAATACCATGGCCGCCCAGTGGGGTCGTAACCTGCGGGGATACCATCGGGATTAGAAAAAGTGGCTGTCTTATTGGCGTAACCAATATAAACGTTAATAAAGTTGCCCGCCGCGGCCACCTGACGCAGTGCTGCCGTCGGATCAGCTGTTAGTGCGCTATCTTTCAGCGACACAATCATTTGTGTTTTAGTCGCCACCCACTCCGCGATCCCAACACCGTGACTCGCCGTCACGGCGGTGAGAGTGTTATCGATTGCGCTGCTGTTATATTTGTTGGCAACTGAGTAGTTAAAATAAGTGTTAATGGCGAGAGAGCCTGCCACGATGATGATGCAGGCTGCCAAGATACGTGAACGAATGGAATCAAGCATAGAGCGTCCTAAATAGATGGGAAGGCATGATTCAAATAACGGCTTGGCAGGGAAAAACTTGAACTGAGTCACAGTAATAAATGACAATAAGTGCGCCATTGTTAATGCTTCTTTATGTAACAGTGACAGCTATGGGGGATTTTGTTGCTATTGATATCTAATAAAAACATCAGCTTGCTAATTAGATAGCTTAAAAATTAATGATAAAAATGAAAAAAATGTTGAAAAAAATAGTGATATTTAAAGTGCTAATTCAGCATCAATGCGGGTATAGCGGGTGTGTACACGGCGCATTGATGCTGGGATGGGGTGATTACAGTTTATTGATGTAATTAAAAGGTATCGACACAATTAAAATTTATACTGTAAACCCAAAGAGACTGTTTGGCTTTGGTGAGCGATACCCGCGCCATCGGAAATAGCTGTTGACATACCCGTGGTATGGCTGAGAATTTGTGCCTTTCCTCTGCCTTCGGTATAGCGATTCCAGGCCGCTTCAACAAATAGTTTGGTATTTGGGGTCAGGTAATAACCTGCACCAAGGGTGACCGCATAATAGCGGGAGTTCTTACTACTATCTTTGAATGATTGGTTTCGTTGATAGTGTTCGTCACTGCTATTAGCATTAACCCAACGGCTGTACTTCAATAAAGTCGTCAACTCGAAATCTTGGTAACGATAACTGCCTGCCAGGCCAAGATAGGGCATATCAAATTTCTGTTTATAACCAATGAAAATTATATTATCGGGGAGTTTAATCAACTTATTGCGAGATTTAATCTCTCCGCCATAAGCCGCCCAACTATGATTACTCCGTTGATAGCCTGACATTACCCCAATACGATAGTTTTGCTCATTCAAAAGCCAAAATTTAGCATTAAGATCAATTTCGTTGGCATAGCTTAAATTGGTTTTTTCATGGTGAGACCACTGAGACCACTGAGTCTCATTTTTGTTTAACCAATCATAATCATCCATTACCCCATCACCAGATGATAATGTACTCCAACCTCGAGCGGTTAATGTTAAGCTGGATAAGAGATCCCATGAAATATCCATCTTGATAATTGGAGTGTTCTTCGCTTCCCAATCTAATTGGCTCAGCTTATGATTATTATTTCCGGGATGATAAGCAAACTCTTGCGATTGTGCATTGAGTAATCCCAGCGAGGTGCTAATAGTGACATTATCTGTGCTGCCCGAATGATAACTGGCAGCGGCAGCATGACATGTCATAAGTAGTGCTAACGTACATGCGCTTTTTTTTACCAATGTACTGTATTTCATTACTGACCTTTAATTTTCTTAAATATCGATAATGAAAAATAACATTGATACAGATTTAATTTTTTAAATTAAAAATTAAAAGAATATTAAAAATATTAATCGGCACTAACTTTGTTAGAATAGCACAAAAAACAGTCTATTCCGGGCGGGATCACCCGGGTGACTTCATATCAAAACTCAGTAACGAGCCATTCGTCTGCTTCATCAAACATCTCTTCGACCAGGCGATTGAGTACTGATTTCTCTTGCTTGTTGGCATCTGTATTGATGCCGTTAGCTTGCATTGCTTTGACTTTAACCTCGGCACCTGGAAACACACGATGCACACGTTTAGTCAGTTCAACCTTAATCATTTCACCAGCATTGGTAAGGCCGGCGACATTCCGTTTGTCATAAATCAATTCAACACGCATGGGTTTTTCCTAAATGAACAAACAACTGTTTAAATATGGGTCTTCCCCGATCATGGTGGGAGACTCAGAACGCCATGTTCAGCTTTCCGTAGTGGAACAGCACACCCAGTTTGAACCGTTCTTTATTCCTAAAGCCTCGTGACTTGATCCTGAGCAGGCGTATTTTGCTGTTTAGAGACTCCGCATTACCGTTCGATACTCGGTGTTTCATTGCATTTAGGATCCCGTAAAGACGCTTTGCCACCATGCGGGCAACGCTTGCCATGAGAGGGATCCCGCTATTCTTTGCCATTAACATCCATTCTTGCCACAGCCTGCGGCTATGCCTGTCATAACGCCTGTGCCAAAGGTCGCGGGCAAGTTCTTTCATTACCCAACACTGGCTAGTTTCGGGTAATACCAGACGTGCTACTTCCAACCGTTCCGCCCTGCCTCCGTGTCGATTTTGTTTACCGTAAAACCACAGATAACGCGAGCGATGAGCCCCTTTCCTGTCTAACGACGAGATGCGTTTCATTTCCGTCATTCGTGTTTTATCAACAACGCCGCAGAGCGTTTTTGCCACATGGAAGTGGTCGAAGGCGATTTTATCCACGGCATTGGGAAGATGGATCCGGGCTGCGCTGATATAGGCCATGTTCATGTCCATCGACAACGTTTTTATCTCATCCAACTGGTGATCGCTCAGGCTACGCAGATAGCTAGCAAGGCTCTCAACGCCGCGGTCATCTGTCAGTTTCAGAGCCCGGCCTTGCCGGTCAGAGATAACGGTGACGTACTTATGGCCTTTTTTGAAGGCCACTTCGTCCACGCAGAGGTGGCGGGCCGATAAAGGCCTTTTTATCCGGGACAGGCCCCGTTTAACGGCACGCACCATGATACCGTCTACGGCATTCCAGCTCAGCTTAAGCTGCTTTCTGACGGCATCTACCGTGCTGATTTTCAGCCATGAGAGGACAAAAAACTCGAACAACAACGTGTACCTGCTACCGGGTCCAGCCCAGGGGACGGGCAGTGTCTGGCAACCGTGTTCAGGGCAGTCAATGCGTGGGACATCAGCTTCAACCAGCGTGGTGAACTGGCAAGTATCGAGGTGACGCCATTTACGGTGTCGATGGTCATGTATAGGGCAGGATTTACCACAGGTCGGACAGGTTAACTGAGTATGTTCAGCGATGCCGACAGTAACTGTCACAGAACCGGCATTTTCATCGAGAGAAACTGATTTGACCTGCCACGGCGCGGACAGGTTGAGAATGTGTGCATAGAGGGACTTTTCGTCCATGGCAGGCTCCCCAGAAAATCAAGACTGCCACTATAATGCCCTCAGCCACCACAACAGGGGAAGACCCTTAAATATACAGTTAATTTTAAAATAAAACAACGTGATTGTCGCCCTACAACCACCCCCCTCGTTAGTCTCTTCGTTTCATGCTAAATTCGCGTATCTAAGGTCAATACATCGTTTTAGGTATCATATGTTTACATATAAAGAAATATCAGCGCTTAACGAACTGGAATTGATTGTTTATAACTACATCATAAAAAATACCGACAAAGTGATGTATATGACCATCAGAGAACTGGCGGATGCTGCGGGTGTCTCTACCACCACAGTGTTACGTTTCTGCAAGAAGATGAATTGTGATGGTTACTCTGAATTTCGAATTCGTTTTAAGCTCTATTTAGAACACGATGATAAACCGCCGGTCAGTTTTGGTATTAGTGAAATAATTAGTTATTTTAAGAGTATAAATAATAGTGAGTTTGATGAGTTACTTGATACGGCAGCAGCCCAAATAGCTGCATCAAATAGAATTATATTTGTTGGCATTGGCACCTCTGGTGCGCTGGGGAAATATAGCGCGCGTTTCTTCTCTAATATTGGTAAGTTCAGCACTTATATTGATGATCCCTATTACCCTATTAACAGTGATATGTATCAGGATGCCATTGCTATCATTCTCTCGGTATCCGGTGAAACAGAAGAGATTATTCGCATAGCCAATCAGTTTAGTCTACACAAATGTAAAATAATTAGTCTGACCAATAGTGAAAACTCGACGTTGGCTAAAATGGCCGACCTTAATATCTCTTACCATATGCCACCTATTGTCCTTGAAGGGCATTATAATATTACCACTCAAATTCCGGTGTTATATATTATTGAAACCATTGGCAAGAAACTCCCGCAAATAACGCATAAAAAAGCACCCTAAAACAGGGTGTTTTTTACATGTGACATATTACAAATTGTGATTTTTGTTATATCGTGACTTCATTTTTCTTTTTGCTAAACTCCACTCTGCATCAAATAAAAATACTAATAATAAGTTAATAACGTTCTGCTTACCTTATACTCAGTACTCGCGACAGGAGATTAATAATGGCAATTGATTATGCATTGGCCGCTCAGGAAATTATTAAATATATTGGCGGTGATAATAATGTGATTACTGTCACACATTGTGCGACACGTTTACGTTTTATATTGAAAGATAATAAAATTGTCGACAAAGAGCGGTTAAATCGCGTTAAGGGTGTTATTACCGTTATTGAAGCGGGCGGACAAATGCAGGTGGTGATCGGCAATCACGTCGGTGATGCCTATCAGCACGTTACCCGTTTGATAAGTATCGATGAAAGCGCCCCGGTTGCTGCACCAAAGGTGGGTATTGTTAGCCGCCTGATGGATATCATCTCCAGTATCTTCGCTCCCTTTCTTTACCCGCTGGCTGCCTGCGGTATCTTGCAGGGGATCATCTCTTTTCTTGCCGCGATCGGTTGGATGGATGCGGCGAGCGGAACCTACCGTATTTTGAATTTTGTTTCATGGACTGGTTTTACCTTCTTGCCGGTGATGGTGGCCTTTACCGCCGCGAAAAAATTCAATGTTAATCCCTTTACCGCCGTTATTACCGCCTGTGCGCTGATCAGCCCTGATTATATGAATATGCTGACGGCCAATAAAATCACCACGGTGAATTCAGCTGATCCAGCTGTTCAGCAACTGATGCATGAAGCGGTGAATAATCCGCAGGTTGCCCATATTCTGAATACCATTGCTGGCATTCCTTTATCATCCCCGACCTTGGATTTCTTCGGCATTCCCGTGCAATACCTGAGTTATACCGCCTCGGTTATCCCGATCATTTTAATGGTCTGGGCGATGTCTTATGTGCAGCGTTTCTTCGAGCGCATCTTACCGATGGTGGTGCGTAATCTGTTTACCCCGATGTTCTGTATCGCCATCATGGTGCCATTAACACTGCTGGTTTTCGGCCCGGTCGGTAATCTGATTGGCGGGGCTATTGGTGGAGTTTACAACACGCTGTATAACCTTAGCCCAGCTATTGCAGGCTTTATGGTCGGGGCTTTCTGGCAGCCACTGGTCACCTTAGGTGTTCATTGGGGGATTACGCCGGTCACGGTCGGTAACTACGCGACTCTGGGTTATGACACCTTTACCGGTCTGCAGGCTTCTGCGGTCTTTGCCATGGCGGGTACTATGTTTGGCGTTTACTTAAAAACCCGTAACCGCGAAATGAAAGGTATTTCACTGTCGGCAGGTATCACTGCACTGTTCGGGATTACCGAGCCGGCAATTTATGGCGTCGCTTTACGGTTGAAAAAACCTTTCTTGTGCAGTTGTGCCGCCGGTGGGATTGGCGGGGCGGTTGCCGGTTCATTTAATGCCGTGTCGTGGAGTTACTGTTTACCGGGGATCGCGGTACTGCCGGTCTTCTTTAAAGAGGGGCATATGGCACAGTTCCTCGGGTTCCTGCTCTCTATCACGGTGGCATTCGTATTAGGTGCTGTTTTCACCTGGTTGGTTGGTTTTACTGATGAGCCAGAAAGTGCGGAGCAAAGCGGCAAAGCACCAGAAATGCCGATTGCTCAGGCGCAGATGAATCAGGGCTAAAGTCATTTTCATCTTCCGGCGGGCAATTACCCGCCGTTGATTTCCATTTTCAGGGTGCATAGTTGCCCGTAGCACTAAGGGAGAAAGTTATGAGTCACAAACAATTACCGCAAGATTTCTTATGGGGTGGCGCAGTCGCCGCACATCAGGTTGAAGGTGGCTGGGATAAAGGCGGCAAAGGCGTGAGTATTGCCGATGTGCTCTCCGGCGGCGCGCACGGTATTGATCGTGTTATGACTGATGGCGTGCAGGAGGGTTACCGCTATCCAAACCATGAAGCCGTTGATTTCTATGGTCATTACAAAGAAGATATCGCGTTATTTGCTGAGATGGGCTTTAAGTGTTTCCGCACCTCCATTGCCTGGACGCGCATCTTCCCGAACGGCGATGAGCAGCAACCGAATGAAGCGGGCCTGCAATTCTACGACGACATGTTTGATGAGTTGCTGAAATATGGCATCGAGCCGGTTATTACCTTATCTCACTTCGAGATGCCGTGGCATTTGGTGAAAGAGTATGGCGGCTGGAAAAACCGGCAAGTGGTCGACTTCTTCGTGAAATTCAGCGAAGTGGTGATGGAGCGCTATAAAAGCAAAGTGAAATATTGGATGACCTTCAACGAGATCAATAACCAGCGCAACTGGAAATATCCATTGTTCGGCTATTGCTGCTCGGGCGTGATATTCACCGAGCAGGAGAACCCGGAAGAGACCATGTACCAAGTGCTGCATCATCAGTTTGTTGCCAGTGCTAAAGTGGTAAAACTCGGTCATGCCATTAATCCAGAGTTCAAAATTGGCTGTATGGTCGCGATGGTGCCGCTCTATCCCTTCTCCTGCCATCCAGATGACATGATGTACTCCGTGGAAGCCATGCGTGAGCGTTATCTATTCGGTGACGTCCATATGCGCGGTTACTACCCGTCATATATCCTAAATGAGTGGGAGCGCCGTGGATTCACTATCCATATGGAAGAGGGCGATCTCGAGGCTCTGCGTGAGGGCTGTGCTGACTACATGGGGCTGAGCTATTACATGAGTAATGCGGTTTCTGCGGTCAATCCAGGGAGTGGCAACTCACTTTCTGGCTTTGAAGGCAGTGTCCCTAACCCGCACGTCAAGGCGTCAGACTGGGGATGGCAGATTGACCCGGTTGGTTTACGTTATTCACTGAGCGTATTGTATGAGCGCTATCAAAAACCGCTGTTTATTGTTGAAAACGGTTTTGGTGCGATCGACAAAGTGGCCGATGACGGCATGGTGCATGACGATTATCGCATTGCTTATCTGAAAGCGCATATTGAACAGATGAAGAAAGCGGTATTTGAAGATGGTGTTGACTTAATGGGGTACACCCCGTGGGGCTGCATTGATTGTGTATCATTTACCACCGGTGAATACAGCAAACGTTATGGTTTTATCTATGTGGATAAAAACGATGACGGCACCGGCACCATGGCGCGCTCACGTAAATTAAGCTTTGATTGGTATAAGCAGGTGATCTCCAGTAACGGTGAAGAGCTGTAACACTGTTGTTAGGATGTGATTCGGGAAAGGCCGCTTACTGGTAGGGCCTTTCCCTGCGTTGCTTTTTGGTGCATATAATACAGCAGTGAATTAATGCACAAGTCTAAAATTTGACTCGTTAACTCTCCTTTTAGAGTCACTGACGCGGGAACAGGCGGCCCCTCCATCACTGCCGACACGCCAGTTATTGCGCCAGTACCCTACATATTAGCCGTCATTGCTCGCCAATTGAAAGCGGCTCATCAATTTAACGTCTTGGCCGTGAACTCTTGTCAATCTCTCTCGTCACTGAAAATTAACTGTTGTTATATACAGTCATTAATGTAATCTTACTCATGATCCTAAGTAACAAAATTTTGCTTAAATACTTAGCAATCATACTGTTGTATCTAAGATAGATTAGCCCGTTAGATTGGTGTGTAGTAATAATATATTGAATATCAATTGGTTATTTGGGTTGTTTTAGACTAAATCTAATATGGTTACTGATTTGTTAATGGCAGTTGTTCTTCATGCTTTCAGACGGTCAGTTGCTGGAAACATTCACGTTTGAACTTTTACTAACCCTTAAGCATATAGAGGTAAACATGGCAAAGACCCTACCCCGTAGCGGGATTTTTGCGCTGCTTGCCGTGATGGTGGCAGCATTCAGTGGCGTATCTCACGCAGCAGATACGGTTCGTGTTGGTTCAAAAATTGATACCGAAGGCTCATTGTTAGGCAATATTATTGTGCAGGTGCTAGATGCCAATGGGATAAAAACCACCAATAAATCACAGTTAGGTACTACCAAAGTGGTGCGTGGTGCCATCACTGCCGGTGAGATTGATATCTATCCTGAATATACCGGTAATGGTGCTTTTTTCTTCTCTGATGAGAAAGATCCTGCCTGGAAGGATAGCAAAGCGGGCTATGAGAAAGTAAAAGCGCTGGATTATGAGAAAAATAAATTGGTATGGCTCTCGCCCGCGCCAGCAAATAATACCTGGACCATTGCAGTGCGTCAGGATTTAGCTCAAGCGAATAATTTGAAAACCTTGGATGATCTGGGTAAATGGATTAATGCGGGGGGTAAATTCAAACTGGCGGCCTCTGCCGAGTTTATTGAGCGTCCTGATGCCTTACCTGCTTTCCAGCAAGCCTATGGTTTTAAATTGGATCAAGACCAGCTGTTATCACTGGCGGGTGGCGATACAGCAGTGACCATTAAAGCCGCTGCTGAGCAAACCTCAGGTGTTAATGCGGCGATGGCTTATGGCACAGATGGCCCTGTCGCGGCTTTAGGGTTACAAACGCTGGAAGACCCTAAAGGGGTGCAACCTATTTACGCGCCAACACCGATTATTCGTGAGGCCACACTGAAAGAACATCCAACGATACCTGCGTTACTCAACCCAGTATTTGCCACTCTGGATGGCCCGACGTTACAAAAACTGAATGCGCGTATCGCGGTTGAGGGTCAGGATGCGAAGAGAGTGGCGGCTAATTACCTGAAAGAAAAAGGTTTCATTAAAGGATAACCGCGTGTGTTAGGGATGGTGCTATAGCTGCAATCTGTAGTGCCATTCAAATACACAGCTAATCCGTTATTGTGATTAAGGTTACCTGTCATGGAGATGGATTTTTATGGCCGTTAAAAACCGAGTCCTGCTAGCACTGGTTATTTTGCTAGTTTTATCTGGGCTAGGGCTATCTTTTGTCAGTCACGCACCGAATAGGCTGATTTCCGGACAGGGGATCGCGCTAATGTCGTTGATAACAGGTTCGGTTTGGTGGCTGTTAGCTCCTATATTGCTACTGTTTGCCTGTGCTTTTTGTAAACAAAATATTGTGTTGTATGGGTCAACACTCTTATTTGCCGAACTGCTGCTATTTGGCTTGCTGCTGCTAGCGGGGAGAACGGCCACACAGCTTACGGGGGGGGAAGATAGCCTTGCTCGCACCTCACTTGGTGGTGGGTTTTGGCTAATGAGTGGGTTAACTATATTGATTGCGGTGGATAGCTTGTCCCGCGCCATTGCCAATCCTCTCTGGCGCAGTTTAGCTAATCTCTTGCTGGTTTTACCGGTCGTGGTATTGCTGGCTACGGGGCAACTTGATCAACTATCTTTAATGAAAGAGTACGTTAATCGCCAGGACGTATTTGATGATGCCCTCTGGCAACACTTTCAGATTCTATTGGCTACGCTACTCCCCGCGGTAGTTATTGGTATCCCTCTTGGCTTACTCTGTTTTCGCTCTCGCCGCTTTCAAAACACTATTTTTTCAACCTTGAACATTATCCAAACTATCCCATCAATTGCCTTGTTTGGCTTGCTCATTGCACCTTTGGCGGGATTGGCTGCGATCATCCCATGGTTAGCAGATCACGGTGTTAGCGGTATCGGTCTGGCACCAGCGATTATCGCACTGGTGCTTTATGCGTTGTTACCGCTAGTGCGCAGTGTGGTTGCGGGGCTAGAGTCTGTTCCGGACAGTGTTGTCGAGTCAGCCCAAGGTATGGGGATGACTCGTAGCCAGCTATTCTTTTGGGTACAAATACCCATTGCGATGCCACTTATTTTGTCCGGTATTCGAATTATTGCGGTGCAAACGGTAGGGCTTGCTGTCGTGGCTGCATTAATTGGTGCCGGCGGGCTAGGGGCGATTATGTTTCAAGGTTTGCTGAGTAGCGCATTGGACTTAGTGCTACTGGGCGTGATACCGGTGATAGTGATGGCAGTCATGGTTGACTCACTGTTTAAATTCATCGTTATTTTTATGGATACTTCAAATCGATGATTCATTTCCATCAGGTAAGTAAATATTTTGCCGGCAAACGGGCGGTAGACAACCTGACGTTACAGATTGCCAGGGGGGAGTTCACCGTATTGATTGGGACTTCTGGCTCTGGTAAGTCGACCACATTGAAGATGATTAACCGGCTTATTGAGCATGATGAAGGGGAGATTCATTTTGCCGGTGAAGAGATCCGCAATTATAAGCCGGAAGAGATACGGCGGCGGATGGGGTATGCCATTCAATCCATAGGTTTATTTCCGCACTGGACTGTGGAGCGCAATATCGCCACTGTGCCGCAGTTACTAAAATGGCCACAGGATCGTATCCGCCAGCGGGTGAAAGAGTTACTTGAGTTATTACATCTGGAGCCAGAACAATTTCTCCATCGCTACCCCCATCAGCTCTCTGGTGGGCAGCAGCAGCGGGTTGGTGTTGCGCGAGCTTTGGCCGCTGATCCGGAAGTTTTATTGATGGATGAGCCATTTGGCGCGTTAGATCCGGTGACGCGTTCAGCATTACAGGTCGAGATTAGCCGTATCCACCAACTATCGGGGCGGACTATCGTGTTGGTCACCCATGATATTGATGAGGCGCTGAGCCTGGCTGACCGCATTGTCCTGATGGATGAGGGGCGAGTTATCCAGCAAGGAACACCACTTGAAATGTTGACTCAACCCGCCAATGATTTTGTCCGTGATTTCTTTGGTCGTAGTGACCTCGGTATCAAGTTGCTATCACTCGGCTGGGCTGAACAACGGGTTAGGCGCGGTGAAACACTGATTGGGTTGCCGATACTCGGCACAACCAGTCTGCGTGAAGCACTCTCCCTATTTGTGTCACGTCAGACAGATAAATTGCCTGTAATCGACGAACATGGCCAGCCATTAGGTGTGCTCTATTTTGCTGATTTGATAGCAGATAAGGGGGGCGTGTGAAATTTGGGGCGACCAACAGCAGTGATATAAAGAGAGCCACCTCTAAGCGCGGAGCATTTTGGCTACTGAATGGGTTAACAGACCCGCTCTGTTGGGCGGTGCTTCTGCTCGCAGGGCTGGTTTTTGGCATGACCTCCCTACACGATTTTTTTGCTGCTCTATTTCCCAGTCTTGATAGGCCCGTTTATCTGCAAGATACCTTCTGGTCACTGGTCGTCGCTCACGTCATGCTGGTAGTGGCCTCCAGTATTATCGCTGTTTTGATCGGCGTTAGTGCTGGTGTGGCAGTGACTCGTCCAGCAGGGAAAGAGTTTCGTTCAGTGGTGGAAACTGTTGTCGCGATGGGGCAGACTTTTCCACCTGTCGCCGTACTTGCCATTGCAGTACCTGTGATGGGGTTTAGTGAGAAACCCGCAATTATCGCTCTAGTGCTGTATGGCCTATTGCCCATTTTACAAGGAACGATCACCGGTATTGAGTCTGTTTCGCGAGGTATCCGCGAGGTGGCGCAAGGGGTGGGAATGAGTAGCCGGCAGATTTTGTGGCGGGTTGAATTACCTCTAGCCGCCCCGGTTATTGTGGCGGGTATTCGAACATCGGTCATTATCAATATTGGTACTGCCGCTATTGCTTCGACCGTCGGGACTAAAACACTGGGTTCTCCCATCATTATTGGCCTAAGTGGCTTTAATACCGCCTATGTTATTCAGGGGGCGGTTGTTGTCGCACTATTGGCGATAATTACAGATATGTTATTTTCACGTTTGAGTCGGCGGTTGTCAGGTTGGCGCGAATGACCAACGTTTCCCGTAGTGAAGCACGACTGACTATTTTTGATAGTCCTCATGAGCAGCAGGAAGTTATGCTGATTTCACTCCCGATATATGGATGTGTTCAATGGGTCTGAGGCCGTGTTAGCTAAAGATAAAATATTGAGTAAAGCCGCTTATTATCTTGAGCGGCTTAGAGCATCATTAAGCAGATGTAGGCCACAGCTTTTACATTGGGCGCAGAAATGCTTTGATAATATATATTCACAATGCATGTAATTATATTGATGGTTAATATATGGGTTGGGTTTTCATATTAAATAATTTATATCATAAATAATTTGTCAAATAATAATTTAAATGCGTCAGATTATATAAATGTCATTATTCATACTGTAAACTTTCTTTATTTATACCTTATATCAGCTACATTTATAGTTGCACAAAATATCTATTCTCATTTTTACTCTTATATAGGCGTTTGTAAGGATTACCTATGTCTACAGATGATCAAAAGGTCGGGCTTATTCCGGTAACACTTATGGTTGCAGGGAATATAATGGGGTCTGGTGTCTTCTTATTACCGGCTAGTTTAGCCTCAACGGGTGGAATAGCCATCTGGGGGTGGCTGGTGACAATTATTGGTGCCTTAGCACTTTCAATGGTTTATGCCAAAATGTCATCTTTAGATGATAGCCCGGGTGGCTCCTATGCTTATGCGCGGCGAGCTTTTGGCCCATTTTTAGGTTATCAGACCAATGTTCTCTACTGGTTAGCCTGCTGGATTGGCAATATTGCGATGGTAGTGATTGGTGTCGGTTATCTCAGCTATTTCTTCCCAATATTGAAAGAGCCAATGGTATTAACTATTACCTGTGTCGTGGTTCTATGGATATTTGTTGGGCTAAATATTGTTGGGCCTAAAATGATTACCCGAGTACAAGCTATTGCCACGTCGCTAGCATTGATACCTATTGTTGGTATCGCACTATTTGGCTGGTTCTGGTTCAAAGGCGAAATTTATATGGCCGCCTGGAATGTCAGCGGTTTGGGCACCTTTGGCGCAATTCAAAGTACGCTAAATGTCACGTTATGGTCATTTATTGGGGTAGAAACGGCCTCGGTAGCTGCCGGTGTAGTGAAGAATCCCAAGCGCAATGTGCCGATTGCCACTGTCGGGGGCGTGCTGATTGCTGCCGTCTGCTACCTCCTCTCCAGTAGCGCCATCATGGGTATGATTCCTAATGCGGAGTTACGTGTTTCAGCATCACCTTTTGGTGATGCGGCACGTCTTGCCTTAGGGGACACCGCTGGCGCAATAGTTTCACTCTGTGCGGCAATAGGTTGTTTAGGTTCGCTAGGGGGCTGGACACTGGTTGCCGGGCAAACGGCTAAAGCGGCCGCTGATGATGGATTATTCCCGCCGATATTTGGGAAGGTTAATCAGTCCGGGACACCGGTTGCAGGGCTGCTGATCCTGGGGGTTCTGATGACGATATTCCAAATCAGCAGTATCTCGCCCAATGCCGCTAAAGAGTTTGGTTTAGTCTCTTCTGTCTCCGTTATTTTTACGTTAGTTCCCTATTTGTATACCTGCGCCGCGTTATTGCTGGTGGGGCATGGTCATTTAGGATCAAGAGCAAACACCTATGTCGGCATTACACTGATCGCTTTTGTCTATTGTATTTGGGCTGTCGTCGGTTCGGGGGCAGAAGAGGTGATGTGGTCATTCGTCACTCTAATGGTTATCACTGCCCTATACACATTCAATTATAACCGTACCCATAAAAACCCATTCCCACTCGACTCCTCTGCTAGGAGTTCTTCGTAATCATGGGGTTACCTGCTAATTGATTGGGCATCATTGTTATGATGCGATAATCATAGCGAATAAGGACCAATACGATGATTGACTTAAGTAGCCACAAAAAACGTAACGTTTTAGTCGTCGACAGTAATATTCGTGATTTCAATACGGCTAATGGTCGGGCGGTGAATGAACTTATTATTGCGTTGGATGATATCAACTTCAATGTCATTGCTGCCGCGACATTTGAAGATGGCCGGGCAACAGTGGTGTCGGATGCTTCATTGTGCTGTATTTTTGTCGATTGGACTTCCGGTGGTAATGATGATGAATCCCACAGTCAGGCATTTGCTCTGTTGCAAGATATTCGCCACCGTAATAAATCTATTCCGGTGTTATTGATGGCGGAGCATTCATGTATTGATAGCCTAAACTTAGATACCATGAAGCTGGTCAATGAGTTTGTCTGGATGCATGAAGATACAGCTGAGTTTATTGCTGCCCGCGCCAATGCATTGATTAGCAAATATTATCAGCAGTTATTACCCCCCTTTACCAAAGCCCTGTTGCAGTACACGCAAGATAATCCTGAATACTCCTGGGCCGCACCGGGCCATCAGGGGGGAGTGGCGTTCAGTAAGAGTGCCGTGGGGCGTGAGTTTCTGGATTTCTTTGGCGAAAATCTGTTTCGTTCAGATACCGGGATCGAGCGGGCATCATTGGGTTCGTTACTTGACCACAGCGGGCCAATAAAAGAGTCCGAGGCCTATGCGGCACAAATCTTTGGTGCACATATCAGTTACTCAATGCTCAATGGCACTTCCGGTTCTAACCGCGCCATTATGACGGCGGTGGTGGGTGATAAGCAGATCGCGTTATGTGACCGTAACTGCCATAAGTCCATTGAGCAGGGGTTGGTGTTAACCGGGGCATTACCGGTGTTTTTTATCCCAACCCGCAACCGCTATGGCATTATCGGCCCTATTCCCAAAGCCCAATTTCAGCCCGCCGCCATTACCGAGAGAGTTGCGCAGAATCCGCTAAAGGCATTGATTTCAGAGGCTAAACCTGTCTATGCAGTGATCACCAATTGTACCTATGACGGCATGTGCTATAACGCGAAACAAGCACAAGATCTATTGGCCAAAAGTGTCGATCAGATTCATTTCGATGAGGCGTGGTATGCCTACGCGCGCTTTAATCCTCTTTACCGTGATCGTTTCGCCATGCGCGGCGCCCCCACAGATCATGATCCGCAGGGGCCGACTGTTTTTGCCACGCAATCAACACATAAATTGCTGGCAGCACTATCTCAAGCTTCTTATATTCACGTGAGAAATGGTAAAAAACCCATTGAGCACTCACGTTTTAATGAATCCTATATGTTGCAATCCACCACCTCGCCGCTCTACGCCATTATTGCCGCCAATGAAGTGGGAGCGGCGATGATGGAGGGGGATCAAGGCCGGGCGTTAACGCAAGAGGTTATTGATGAAGCGGTCGATTTTCGCTTAGCGCTAGCACGTGCCCATGACGCTTTTGCCCAACAAGGTGAGTGGTTCTTTAAACCCTGGAATGCGCCGGAGATCACGGAGCGTAAAAGTGGTAAGCGGGTTCCTTTTGCACAAGCGTCAAGAGAGCAGTTAACCACCGATCCTGGCTGCTGGGTGCTCAAACCCGGTGAGTCGTGGCATGGTTTTGATCAATTGGAGGATGATTGGTGCATGCTTGATCCCATCAAGGCTGGGATTATGGTGCCGGGCATGGGGGATGATGGCAGATTGCTTGCCGAGGGGATCCCCGCGGCGGTGGTGACGGAATTCCTCGGGCAGCGGGGGATTGTGCCTTCGCGAACCACTGACTTTATGGTGTTGTGCCTGTTTTCGGTTGGGGTGACCAAAGGGAAGTGGGGCACGCTAATCAATGTACTGCTGGAGTTCAAGCAGCACTATGACAGCAATACGCCAGTATCGACCTGTCTGCCTAATCTGGCTAAAGGTTATCCGCAGCAATATGGGCATATTGGTCTGAAACAGCTGTGTGACACCATGTTTGCTTATATGAAAACCAGTGAGATGGATAAGTTGCAGGCGCAGGCATTCGGTCATTTACCCACTCCAGTAACCTTACCGCGTCAGGCTTTTCAAGAACATATGGCTGGGCGTTGTGAGTTGCTACCACTAGACAAGTTGGCAGAGCGCATCTCTGCTGTCGGCGTCATTCCTTACCCTCCGGGTATTCCTATTGTGATGCCGGGGGAGAGTTTTGGGCGCGATGATGAGCCGTGGTTGCGCTACATCCGAAGCCTTGCTGATTGGGGCCGGCATTTCCCCGGATTCGAGAAGATTTTGGAAGGTTCCGAGCAGAAAGATGGGTGCTACTTTATCTGGGTGTTGAAGCAGTCGTTGTGACTGTGTTTGATTATTAATCACAGGGGAGTGATTATACCCTGTGATTAATGGGTGCTACGGGGACTCTTGACCATTGTTGGATAAGCCCGCAGGGCCGATATCAGACAGTGGGGAGGATTCTGTGGTTTCAGTTTCATGTGGCGTGGTTGAACGGGTATAAATGTTCAGCCCGGCCAGAAAAACGCCACCTAATGAACTCAGAGCCATTATCGCAATCAGGATAATGAGTGCTTTTCTTAGCATAATTATTTTCACTTTTATCTAACCAACGGGAATTATAGCCTGTTCACTCAATGAAACAACTGTGTTGCACTCTTGATGCGAAAAGATTAACGCGACTTAAACAGAAATTTCCCCAGCGTGACCAATACCACCGCAGAAACAATCACGGCTAATGCACACCATTCAGTGGTCGATAAACTTTCACCGGCAAAGCCGATACCCAGCAACACAGCAACTACCGGATTCACATAAGCGTAGCTGGTTGCCACCGCCGGACGGACACTCTTCAGCAAATACATATAGGCGCTGATGGCGAGCATTGAGCCGAAAACAATCAAATAAAGTAATGAAAGAATGCCGCTCATACTTGGCATTTGATTTAGCTCTTCGCCACTTAATGTACTGGCAACTAACAGCACCACCCCGGCAACCAACATCTGTGCCGCGCCGGACATCGCACCACTTGGCAATGCCAGACGTGAACTCCAGACCGAGCCAAATGCCCAGCTAGCAGAAGCGAGCAATATCAGGGCCGCACCCATTGGGTTACCCAATAAGTTGCTGCCGGTATTTAGCAGTATGATGCCGACCAGACCGAGAGCAATCCCAGACCACTCCAGTTTTGTATTGCGCATACCCCATAACATGCTGAAACATAAAGTGAATAGTGGTACGGTGGCGACCATGACGGCGGCAATGCCGGAAGGGACGTGCTGGTGTTCGGCGATGGTAACTAGCCCATTGCCGATGGCCAATAATAAGATGCCGATGGCACTGGCACCCATCCATTGACGTAACGTGGGTAGAGCATGGCCTCGAATGGCAAGGAAACTGAACAGTAACACTCCGGCGATCAGGTAGCGTAAGCCCGCCATCATCAGCGGTGGCCAGCTCTCCACCCCGATGCGGATGACCAGATAAGTTGAACCCCAAACGAAATATAGGGTGAAGAGTGAACCGACCAGCAACCACAGATTACGGCTATTTTGCTTTAGCATAGTTATTCAATAGGAAAAGGGCAGTAAAACAGAGATGCATCAGTAAACATGAGAACAGTGTTGGTTAGCAAAGGTTTTTATCGTTTTTTTATGTTTTAAATTTTCGCCTAAATTTTACGCTAAAACAGGGGGTTATTCTTGAAATTGGTGGCGATTGGCTTCATAAGCAGTGACAAAATCTATCTTTTCCATGAAAGCTAAAAATGCTTCAGGCATGATGCATAAAGTTAGATCCCTATCTTAGGTATGGTTTTTGCCGTTATTTCTGATTATCAGACAAGGTGAATGATTTATGGCTGTGATCTCTTTATGCAAAGGGCGGCAGTTTGGTATTAACTCCCTCATTTTTGGCGCTTTCTTCGCCGGCCTAATACTGCTATTTACATTCACCGCCATGCCCGCTGATGCCGCGCAACATGAGTATGCTTTTCTATCGGCCCACGCGTTGCAGCATAATAAACTAGCGATTGCACAGAAACAGGCATCGAAGGAGACCATGCAGGCCTATCAGCGGCTACTGCAACAAGCGGATAGAGCACTGAAACAGCCGGATCAAAGTGTCATGGAGAAAAGCATGATGCCACCTAGCGGCTCTAAACATGATTATCTCAGTCTCAGTGCCTACTGGTGGCCAGATAGCGAAAAAAGTGATGGCCTCCCTCAGATGAGCAGAAGAAATGGCCCTATCGCAGCCTTGATCATATCGGCGTCTGCTTGGTGCCACTGATGGTTCAGGCTGATAAAGGCTTAGGTGAAAATCGCTACCAGCAATAGATTAAACGCGCAGATTTTTCCGCTATTGACGATGCAAAGCGAAGAGGTGCGGTCGCTGAGGCAGTGCGCGAATCAAGGCTATTGGCAGTGAGCGCAGATTAATCGTCCATTCGCAAAGGGTTGTTGGCACATAAAATAGTCGTTTGCCGATAAATAAAAAAGCCGGGAATTATCCCGGCATAATGACAAGTAACAAATTAAACTTACCAATCACAATGAAGCATTCAAACAGTAAAGCAATGAGGATAATACCGGTATAGGGTAATTAGAACTGATAAACCAGGCCGACAGCCACAACGTTATCGGTATTCAGCTTCAGCTTATTATCGTCACTCAGTTGGTTGATTTTATAATCCACATAGGTGGACATGTTTTTATTGAAGTAATAAGAAGCACCGATATCAACATATTTTACTAAATCAGTATCGCCGATACCTTCGATATCTTTGCCTTTAGATTGAACATAAGCCAATGAAGGTTTTAAACCGAAATCGAACAGGTATTGAGCGACTAATTCCACGTTTTGGGTTTTATTAGCAAAACCACTTACGCTGGTTGACACACTATTAATCACCGCAGTGCCAGAAATAGGTGTCATATTACGGGTTTCGGCATAAGTTGCTGCCAGATAAACGCCGTTGTCATCATATTTCAGACCGGTAGTCCAGGCATCAGCTTTATCGCCTTTACCGAAGGTGCCGTTCTTCTGTGCGGTGGTACGGTTAGATGAAGCATAGGCCGCACCAACACTCACACCCGCACCAATTTCATAGCTAGAGGAGATGCCGAAGCCGTCGCCATTTTGTTTGGTCGCATCGGCACGGCCATTATTGCTTTCTGCTTCGCTGCCATTTTTGCCTTGATATTGCAGAGAAAATTTCAGGCCATCAACCAGACCGAAGAAATCTGTATTGCGGTATGTTGCTACGCCCGTGGTACGGCCAGTCATAAAGTTATCGGTTCTGGTGTAGCTGTCATTGCCGAACTCAGGCAGCATATCGGTCCAGGCGGCGACGTCATATAATACGCCGTAGTTACGACCATAATCGATGGAGCCTAATTTACCGTAACGTAAACCAGCAAAAGCTAGACGTGTTTTGTTATCTTTTGTTTCCTGGCTTTCAGCATAGTTAGCCGCAATGTTATATTCCCATTGGCCGTAACCGGTCAGATCGTCAGTAATTTTGGTGGCACCCTTAAAACCAAAACGGACATAAGATTTGTCGCCATCACTTTTATTATTGTCAGAGAAGTAATGCAATGCTTTTACTTTTCCGTATAAATCAAGTTTGTTGCCGTCTTTATTATAAATTTCTGCTGCGTGTGACGTAGTGGCAACTAATAAAGCCGGTACCAGGATTGCCAGAATATTACGTTTCATATTTTGCCCTGTTTCTCTTATTTGAAAAGACACGAATGGTGAAATTTTTTGCTGTATCCAATATCTGTCTGAATTCGTCCAGCGCAGAATTTTTACCGCATCTGTGTGATCTATTTATGACAAATCATAAATAACTGCGACATTGCGTAAATTTTATTCCACCGTCATTGGCACAAGTCGCGGATTTCAACTACTGCTGCTGTGCTTTCAGGCTGACGTGGGCGTTATGGTGTGGGACAATAGGGCAACACTCAGTTTAGATAAGATATGCATGGCGTTGTCCCCAGCAGTAAAAGAGCAAATAAGTCAGTGGTATAAGGCGCTTTCGCAGCAGATCCCCGATTTTATTTCCCGCGCGCCACAGCGCCAGATGATAGCCGAAGTGGCGAAAACGCTGGCGGGGGATGCTGGCCGCCATTTGGCCATTGAGGCACCGACCGGTGTCGGCAAAACCTTATCCTATCTGATCCCCGGCATTGCGATTGGTCGGGCAGAAAGCAAGCCGTTAGTGGTCAGTACCGCTAACGTGGCACTACAGGATCAGATTTACAGCAAGGATCTGCCGCTGCTGAAGAAAATTATTCCCGATCTTAAATTCACCGGTGCTTTTGGCCGTGGGCGTTATGTGTGTCCGCGTAATCTGGCGGCAATGTGCACCGATGTTTCCGGGCAGGGGGATCTCTCGCTGTTTCTCGGTGATGAACTGGCCCCCGCCAATAGTGAAGAGCAAGCTACCTGTCTGGCGCTCACTAAATCACTGAATAGCCATCTCTGGGACGGGCTGCGCGACCATCATCAGTTGTCACTCAGTGACAGCTTGTGGGCCAAATTGAGCACTGATAAAGCCAACTGCCTGGGGCGTAATTGTCACTATTTTCGTGAATGCCCGTTTTTTATTGCCCGCAAAGAGATAGAGAGCGCTGATGTGGTGGTCGCCAACCATGCATTGGTGATGGCGGCGCTGGAAACGGAATCGGTGTTGCCTAATCCCAAAGAGCTGCTATTGGTGTTGGATGAAGGCCACCATTTGCCGGATGTGGCGCGGGATGCCCTTGAAATTGAAGGTGAAATTACCGCCGTTTTTGCCAATATGCAGTTGGATATGATTGTGCGACTGGTGGATCAATGTATGGTGCAGTATCGGCCAAAAAGCCCCCCCAGTTTATCGAATCCGGAGCGCCTAAAAGATCATTGTGAGCAGTTGCGCGAGCTGATGTTGAGTGTCGAACAGCAGGTAAATCAACTGCTACCCGCCGATGGCAGCCCGGCGGTGTACCGTTTTGAGATGGGCGAGCTACCGGGCAGTTTGACGGAGGATTGCGCCAAATTATTTAAGCTGACAGATGCCTTACGCGGTTTGGCCGAGTTTGTGCTCAATGATTTGAGCGAACAGACCGGTAAGCACGACATTGTCCGTTTGCATCGGGCGATTATTCAAATGAGCCGAACGTTGGGCTATCTGGAGGCCATGAGCAAGCTTTGGCGGCTGGCGGCGATGGCCAAAGCCTCGAATGCGCCTATTTCCAAATGGATCACCCGCGATTATCGCGAAAACCAAACGCACCTCTATTTTCACTGCGTGGGGATACGGGTCAGCGATCAACTCGATAAAATGCTGTGGCGTAAAGTGCCTCATGTGATTGTGACCTCCGCGACCTTGCGCTCGCTAAATAGCTTTGCACGGTTGCAAGAGCTGAGTGGCTTGAGCGAAAAGGCTGGAGATCGCTTTGCCGCGCTGTCATCGCCGTTTAACCATATTGAGCAAGGGAAGCTGATTATTCCCAAAATGCGCTTTGAGCCGACCATGGCCCATGAGGCTGAACATTTAGCTGAAATGGCGCACTTTTTCCGCGCCCAGCAGGCCAGTGGGCGGCATAAGGGGATGCTGATTCTGTTCAGTAGCCACCGGGCAATGCAAACCTTCCTCAGCCATGTGACGGATTTACGTCTGATGCTGCTGGTACAGGGCGATCAACCGCGCTATCGGCTGGTCGAGGAGCACCGTAAACGGGTCAATAGTGGCACTGCCAGTGTATTGATTGGCTTGCAATCATTCGCCGAGGGATTGGATTTGAAGGGTGAATTACTGACTCAAGTTCATATCCACAAAATATCGTTCCCGCCTATCGACAGCCCAGTGATCCTCACGGAGGGGGAGTGGCTGAAGTCACTGAAGCGCTACCCATTTGAGGTGCAAAGTTTGCCAAGCGCCTCGTTTAACCTGATTCAGCAGGTCGGGCGGCTGATCCGCAGTAATCAGTGCCACGGTGAAATTGTAATTTATGATCGGCGTTTATTAACCAAAGGTTATGGGCCACGACTACTGGCCGCGCTACCAATCTTCCCCATTGAGCAACCCGATATGCCGGAGGGGGAAATTACCCCTATGTTAGCGCCGCCAGCTAAGCCAGCGGGGAAGAGAGGGCGTAAGAAACGGGGGTAAAGTTTGGTTTTTGGCTCACTAACCCTCTTTTTACCTAATTATTTATATAAAAAGTCATTTCATCTGAAATCTTTCCCTATCGGCATAAAATCAGTGACTAAGATTAAATAAGCCGCTGGGGAGCTGACCCTAACAAGTTAAGTCTGGTAGTACCTTCGGCGTAAATAGCGGGTGGTGGGTTAGCGGTTGCGCTAACTGCTATCGACATATTTATCAGGCAGGGGTGAAGCAGCATGAAACAGCTAATGGCAGAGTTTATTGGCACTTTCTGGTTGGTGTTAGGCGGGTGTGGTAGCGCAGTTTTGGCGGCTATGTTCCCGGTGGCGGGGATTGGATTTCTCGGGGTGGCGCTGGCATTTGGCCTGACGGTGGTCACCATGGCTTATGCATTGGGGCATGTCTCTGGCGCGCATTTTAACCCGGCGGTATCACTGGGCTTATGGGTCGGTGGCCGCTTCTCTGGTTCGCAATTGATACCCTATATCGTGGCGCAGGTGCTAGGCGGGCTAGCGGGTGCGACAATTTTGTACTTAATCGCCAGTGGTAAAGCGGGTTTTGATGTCACTGCCGGATTCGCCAGCAATGGTTTTGGTGAGCGCTCACCGGGGGGGTATAGCTTACAAGCGGTGCTGGTGGCCGAGGTGGTGCTGACCATGGGGTTTGTGATGGTTATTATGGGGGCGACCGATACACGTTCTCCGGCTGCTGCGGCCCCACTGGCTATCGGGTTATGTCTCACACTTATTCATTTAATTAGCATCCCGGTGGATAATACCTCGGTAAATCCTGCACGTAGCACCGGCGTGGCGATCTTTGCCGGGGGGGTTGCCTTACAACAATTATGGGTATTCTGGCTCGCCCCTTTGGTGGGGGGAGCGCTGGGCGGTGCCATCTATCGTGTTCTGTTCAGCCCACCGGAAGAGCTGAGTAAGCCGCACTAATCTTCAGGCCACTGCTGTAATTATCTCAGCAGTGGCCTGCTCTCACGTCACCCCCCTCATAAACCCACCAGTGACAGGTCACTAAAAGCAACATAGCCGATTGATATCCTTGATGCATTGGTTGCGGCTGTTACATCACAACCGAGTGGTAACTATTGGGCTATATCTATTACTATCAGTGATAGAGTTTCGCTAATATTTAACCTGATTTATATTTAACAGATCATGACAGGGGTAATACCGCACCATGGATTACAGCAAAATTATCAAAGAGATTGGGCGCGGTAAGAACCATGCCCGCGATCTGGATCAACCGACGGCTTATGAACTGTACAAAGCCATGTTGGCAGAGCAAGTCCCGGCGCTGGAGTTGGGTGGCATCCTGATCGCCTTTCGGATCAAAGGTGAATCTGAACAGGAGATTTTGGGCTTTTATCAGGCGATGCAAGAGCAGGTGATGGCACTGCGCGCACCGGCGGGCCACCCGTTACCGGTGGTGATCCCAAGCTATAACGGCGCTCGCAAGCAAGCCAATCTAACCCCCTTACTGGCGCTGTTACTCTCGCGTCTTGGTCTGCCGGTGGTGGTACACGGTGTGACCGAAGACAGCAGCCGGGTGACCAGTGCCGAGATTTTCCAACAGCTGAATATCCCGTGGTCACTCACCGCAGCAGAAGCCCAACAGCGGCTAGATAGCGGATTGCCCGTGTTTATCCCGGTGTCCGCACTCTCCGCGCCGTTGGATAATCAATTACAGCAACGCTGGCGTATGGGGGTGAGAAACAGTAGCCACACGTTGGCAAAACTGGCCACGCCATTCATTCATGATGAAGCACTGCGGCTAGCCAGTGTGTCCCACCCTGAATATATGCAAAAAGTCGGGGGATTCTTCCAGGCGATCAATGCACCCGCGCTGTTGCAGCAAGGCACTGAAGGGGAGGTTTATGCCAGCCCATTACGTAGCTCGCCGATTCATTATATCAATGGGGGCGAACAGCAGATTTTACTCGATCGCCAACCAGAGCTGACGGAATCTGAGCTGCCCGCGTCGAAAGAGGCGGCGGTAACCGCAGGTTGGATTGAGCGCTGTCTGGCGGGCGAGGTTCCAATCCCTGACGCGATTCAAAAACAGCTGGCGTGCTGCTTAGTGGCGGCAGGGCGGGCTGACTCTGTTGAGCAAGCGCTGCAACAGATTGAAAAGATCTAGTTTTTCTCGTGGTTGTCTGATCTGCTCGTGGTTTGTTGTCTGATCTGATAGTGCCAGACTGAGGGGGGACTCTTTGACTCTCTTCATCTAACTTAACAACAGGAAAAATCAAAATGAAAGTGATGATTATCGGGGCCAGTGGAACCATTGGGCGTGCAATAGTAGAAAAGTTGAAGAGCAGGCATGACATCATCTGTGTTGGAAAAACGCAGGGCGATTTGCAGGTTGATATCAGGGATGAGGAGAGTGTGCGTGCCCTGTTTAAGCAAAGCGGCCATGTTGATGCCATTGTGGCTGCCACAGGAAATGTTCACTTTGGGCCATTTCGCGAGATGACGGCTACACAGTTTCAATCTGGGCTGCATGATAAACTCATGGGGCAGGTACAACTGGTGATGATCGGCAAGGACTACCTGAATCCTGGGGGTTCCTTTACCCTAACCACCGGAATACTGGCGCAGAATGCCATCCGCGATGGGGTGAATGCCACCACCGTGAATGCCGCATTGGAAGGTTTTGTCAGCGCGGTAGCCAATGAGCTGCCGGGATTACGGATTAACGCGGTTAGCCCAACCATACTGACCGAAGCTGAAGAGAGCTACGGCCCCTTCTTCCCGGGATTTGAAAGTGTTCCGGGCAGCCGGGTGGCCATGGCGTATCAGCGCAGTATTGAAGGGATCGAGAGCGGTAAAATTTACCGTGTTTGGTAATCACTGACCGTTACAGCCTCTGTCACGGTAGCGGTGTGGTTATTGAGTGAATATACCCACGGCCGCTGATAAAGCGGGGGACTTCCGCTGTCCCCCGCTTGTAGAGCAGTTACTTCAGTTGGCGCAGTTTCGGCCGCTCCGGTAGGGTGTAACTTACATTACCCGCCACCCCGGCTGGGGGGCTGCCCGTCACGGACGACCAGGAGGTTGGAACACCGGCATCATCCAGTACGGCAAGGACTCCGTAACCGCCGTAGACTGCCCGTAGGTTATGCAGTGCGGTAATCTCGGTCGGCACTGTGCCGCCAAGGTCAGGATTCCCCCAAGCCACCACGCTGCCGTTGGCGCGCAGAGCCGCAAAAGCATACGAGCTCCCGACCAGTAGGACAATATCGCTCAGGCCAGCCACCTCCTTGGAAACCGTCCCCCCACGGGCAGGATCCCCCCAGGCCACCACGCTGCCATCCGCCCGCAGCGCCGCAAAGGCACTCCCACTCCCGACCAGTTGGACAATATCGCTCAGGCCTGCCACTTCCGACGATACCGTGCCCCCACTGTCTGAGCTCCCCCAGGCCACCACGCTGCCGTTGGCGCGCAGCGCCGCAAAGGCAGTCTCCCCTGCGACCACCTGCACAATATCGGTCAGGCCCGCCACTGAGCTCGTGTCGCCACCGAACGCGTAGTAGGGATAGGCCACCACGCTGCCGTTGGCGCGCAGCGCCGCAAAGGCATAATCACCCCCGACCACCTGCACGATATCGCGCAAGCCCGCCACCGCCGGCGATACAGTACCCCCATCGTCGGGATTTCCCCAGGCCACCAAGCTGCCATCTGCCCGCAGCGCCGCAAAGGCCGACAAGCCCCCGACCACCTGCACAATATCGCGCAGGCCCGCCACCGCCGGCGGCACTGTGCCCCCATTATTGGCATCCTTCGCCCAAGCCACCACGCTGCCGTCCGCGCACCGTGCCGCTAAGGCACTCCCCCCCGCGACCACCTGGACGATATTGCGCAGGTTAGCTACCGCTGGTGGTACTTTGCCCCCGGCGAAGTCATACCCCCAGGCTGCCACGCTGCCGTTGGCGCCCAGTGCCTCAAAGGTAGACTGACCCCCGACCACCTGGACAATATCGCGCAGGCTGGCCACCGTGGCTGCGTCGCCCGGGTAATCGTAACCCCCCCAGGCCGCCACGCTACCGTCATTGAGCACCACCGCACAGGCACCACTAGACAGGGCTATGTTCTGCGGTCGTAACCGCACCACCTCGGTGCCGACGCTGACGACCAGTTCCAGCTCTGGGTGGGTATCGATAAAGCGCACGTCAGTGCTCACCTCGGGCAGCCCCTCATACTGCCAGTGCGCCTTGAGCAGCGCCCGGGTGGTCTGGTCCTGGGCCACCAGACAGCCCGAACCCTGATGATAGGAGGCCGAACTACCTCTGGCCCCCACCACCCACAGATTGCCGACATGAACCAGTTTTTGGATACCGTAGTGCGTTATGGCCGACAGCCTGTCGTCGTTGACCGCGTAGCGCAGGTCCACCGAGCCCCCCAGATAGGGGTCAATCTGTGCGGTCGGCACCTGGACGCGGATATATCCCTGGGCAACGTCCACTGTGCTCACCAAATTGGCCGGTGACTTGTATACCTGCCCCGGAGTCCCCGCCGCATCAACGGGCATCCACTCCAGCTGTACTCTGTCTCCGGCGGCTATCAGCGGGTAGCTGATACGCACCTGGGCCCCGCCGATCAGTCTTTCCGGGTCAAGCTGGTCACCGTCTGCCTCCTCTATCACCGGGGCAGTCAATGGGGCGGCTTCGCCCACCCGATAAGTCTGATGTAATGACACCTGTGTGTCGCCACCGGCCACCGGCTCCACCTCGTACCAGACCTCTACCGTCCCGCCATCAAACGGCTGCGCGCCCTCTGCCGCCTCGCAGTCAAAACTGACTGGCTCACCGACCAGCGCCCTTGGTACAGGCATACTGTCCGTCAGGGTCACCGGGTCGCCCGACGGGGGGCTACCCCGCCAGAGGTAACTCAGTTTGTCTTTTGCTGCCATTCCTGGCCAGGGTGGGACGGTCAGGGTGAGGAGTTCCGGCTCCAGCGGGTCAATTTCACCCGCCAGCGCTTCTTCAATCTCCGGGGCGGCCAGTTGACTCACCGGCGGGACATCCACCCCAATGTGCTCTTCCTCTGAGTAGACACCATCTACATCGTAGCTCAGGTACAATGTACCTCCATCGGCATAGGGCTTCAGATAAGTGGCGATATCGACCGGGAAAGTGATGACTTTATCCACGGTGCCTGCCGACACGGCTTTGCCTTTATTATAGTTGGGCCCCAACAGATTGATGTCGGGTAGAACCCCCCACCAGCGCAGAGTGACATACTGACCTCCGGCCATTCCGGGCCAGGGAAGAATATCCACATTGACGGTTTTTTTCGTGCCGAGCTCGCTAAGCTGAATGGCCCCCCCGGCGGATTCGCGCAGTCCGGGTGCCGGCAGAGTAGTATCAAGCCGGCTGTCAGGCTCTCCGGGATGGGCAGACAAGTGAGTATTGGTCATTTTGGTTTCTCCTGAAGGGAAAAAAGGTCGCCCCAGACCGATGTGCTTTCGCAGGTACGATATCCAGGTCGTATGAGTGAGCATAGGGAGAGATGATGGAGAGGGATAATGACATTAAGTGTTCGGTTGATAACCGCAGGTGGTTGATGAACGTAGCCCGCTGATATTGGTTGAGAGGGCGGCACATAATGCCATTCAACTCATCTCAGTTGCCCCACTCACGGGATGACACCCGCTTTAGGGCGATTTATGCTATCTTACGCGCCAGAAAATGCCGATTAGAGAGTCAGTACGATGGAAAACAAAAAAGTATTCCCCAAAGAAAAAAGTGGATTGCATCCCCGGAATCGTCATCGCTCGCGTTATGACTTTGATGCGCTTTCAGTGAGTTGCCCAGAGTTAATCCCTTTTTTGGCCCCGAATGCCTATGGTGATATTTCTGTCGATTTTGCCGATCCTTTGGCAGTGAAAATGCTGAATCGGGCATTACTGAAACATTTTTACGGCATTGAATACTGGGACATCCCCGCTGACTTTTTATGCCCGCCGATCCCTGGCCGCGCTGATTATATTCATCATTTGGCTGATCTATTAGCCAGTTGCAATGATGGAGTGATCCCGGCAGGTAAAAATATTGCGCTACTGGATATTGGTGTCGGTGCTAATTGCATCTACCCGATTATTGGTCAGCGTGAATATGGCTGGCGTTTTACCGGTACTGACATTGATCCGCAAGCACTGAGCGCGGCAAAAATGGTGGTATCCATGAACCCGACCCTAAGAAATACCCTGCGTTTGAAACATCAAAAAGATCCGCAGGCCATTTTCGAGGGGGTTCTGGCGGCGAATGAGCGCTACGATGCCACATTGTGTAATCCGCCGTTCCACGGCTCGGCAGAAGAGGCCGCAGCCACTACACGCCGTAAGCTGCACAAATTAGGTAAAGGCGAGGTTGCCGCCAAGCCGGTGCAAAACTTTGGTGGCAAAAATAGCGAGTTGTGGTGTGAGGGCGGCGAAGAGGGTTTTGTCAGCCGCATGGTGGTGGAAAGCGCCACTAAAGCGAAGAGTTGTTTCTGGTTTACCTCATTGATCTCCAAGAAAACGACGTTACCCGCTATCTATCATGCTCTGCGCTACGCCAATGCAGTTGAAGTTCGCACCATTGATATGGCACAGGGTCAGAAAGTGAGTCGTTTTGTAGCATGGACTTTTCTGACGCCAGAGGAGCAGGCTGTTTGGAGGTCTGAGCGCTGGACCCTTCGTTCTTGAAGCTGCAGGGGTGTTAGCTGCGTTCACTTACCCGAATCACTTACTGGTGTAAGCTCATCGGGATTCGCTCGCTTGCTGCCTACCTGCAACTCCAATAACTTTGGGTTGACCCTTCGTCCTTGAGGCTGCAGGGGTGTTAGCTGCATTCACTTACCCGAATCACTTACTGGTGTAAGCTCATCGGGATTCGCTCGCTTGCTGCCTAGCTGCAACTCCAATAACTTTGGGTTGACCCTTCGTCCTTGAGGCTACTACTGTTTTGTGATCCGCAATATGTGCTTAGCGGTGGCTATCGCCGTCACTGGCAATTGCTCAAGACCGCATTTGCGCAGGTCAAGAATCAGCAACCCCATCTATGAGCGGTTTATCAGATAAAAAATGGGCGGGATCCTAAGATGCCCGCCCATTTTATTTTAGGCTAATACTAAACCGCACATCAGGAGACGTGTTGCAGGAACTCCCGCAAACGTTCACTTGGCGGATTGGAGATCAGACTGTCTGGTTCACCATCTTGTGCCACCCGGCCTTTATCGATAAAGATCAGGCGCGATGCCACTTTTTGGGCAAAGCCCACTTCATGGGTGACGATGACCATCGTCATGCCCTCTTCGGCTAAATCTTTCATTACGGTCAAGACTTCATGACGTAATTCCGGGTCCAGCGCGGAGGTCGGCTCATCAAACAGCATCAGCTTGGGTTTTACCGCCAGAGCGCGGGCGATCGCCACCCGCTGCTGTTGACCGCCCGACAACTCTGCCGGGAAGTGGTGAGCACGATCTGCCAGCCCAACCTTGGTCAATAACTCCATCGCTAGCTGATTCGCCGCCTCTTTCGAGGCCCCACGGACCCGGACTGGGCCAAAGGCCACGTTTTCCAGCGCGGTCAGATGCGGGAACAGATAAAACTGTTGGAACACCATGCCAGCTTCCTGACGGATCAGGCGTTCATCAACTTTGGGGTCATTTACATCCAGGCCATCGACAATCAATTGACCACTGGTAATCACTTCCAGCTTATTGATACAGCGCAACAGGGTAGATTTACCCGAGCCGGAAGGGCCAATAATCACCACCACTTCTCCCTTGGTGATATTCAGATTGATGTCGTGGAGCACCTGGGTTTTGCCAAAGTGTTTGGAGACGTTTTTGAATTCAATCATATTATTTTCAGCTTTCTTTCTAACCGGCGCAGAACAAAGCTCAGAGCCAGGGTGATTATCAGGTAGATCACCGCCACCGCACTCCATATCTCCATGGCGCGGAAGTTACCGGCGATAATTTCCTGACCCTGACGAGTCAGTTCTGCAACGCCAATCACGATAAACAGTGAGGTGTCTTTGATACTGACGATCCATTGGTTACCCAGTGGCGGCAGCATACGGCGCAGGGCCAGAGGGGCAATCACGTAACGCAGAGTGTCGCGTTTGGATAAACCTAGCGCCAGACCCGCTTCACGGAAGCCATTGTGGATTGACAGCACCGCACCACGGGTGATCTCCGCGATATAAGCCCCTGAGTTAATAATAATCGTCACAACGGCGGCGGAGAAAGGATCGATGCGCACTGGCATCATCATCGGCAAGGCAAAGTAAATAAACATCACCTGCACCACAATTGGCGTGCCACGGATCAGCTCAATAAATACTAATGCGATATTTCTGCTCAGCCAGCCACCGTAAGCGCGGGCAAAACCGGCTATAACCCCAATAATCAGGCCGCCAAGCAACCCGAGGACCGAAATCCATAGGGTTAACTTGGCGCCTTCAAGCAGGATTGGGATGGCGGGCCAAATAGCGCTCCATTCAAACTGCATGGATATTCTCCTGGTCTAAAAACGGCAAAAAATTAATTATTTAGGTTCTACGCCGAACCATTTTTTATAAATTGCAGCGTAAGTGCCGTCTTCTTTCAGAGATTTCAGAGCTACGTTGACTTTATCACGCAGGTCACTACCTTGCGGGAATGCTACGCCGTACTGCTGAGCTTTAATGGAGTCGCCCACCGCTTTAAACTGACCATTGCCGGCCGTTTTGATGAAGTACAGGATGTTGGGGGTGTCATGCAATACGGCATCAGCACGGCCAGTTCCTAACTCCAGATAGGCGTTATCGATATTCGGGAATTGACGTAAGTCTTTGGTTTTGATGTTGGCTTTAGCATAATCAACAGAACCGGTGCCACTTTTTACTGCTACCACTTTGCCTTGCAGATCCGCTTCGCCTTTGATGTCGTTGTTGTCCGCTTTGACCATGACCAGCAGACCGCTGTTGTAGTAGCCGTCAGAGAAATCGACCGCTTTTTTACGTTCGTCGGTGATGGTGATACCCGCCAGTGCCAGATCTACGTTCTTAGTTTGCAGTGCAGGAATGATGCCACTGAAATCCATTGGTTTCAGGGTGTATTTCACATCCAGTTTTTTCGCGATGGCATCCCATAAGTCGATATCAAAACCGACGTATTTATCCCCTTGTTTGAACTCAAATGGAACGAAAGCGGTATCTGTAGCAACAATCAACTCTTTTTCTGCGGCGTGGGAGCTAACGGCAAAGGCCAGTGCGAGTGCGGCCAATGAAACTTTAACAAGTGACTTCATAAGTGGGTGTTCCTTTGTGCTTTTGTGGATATACCTTTTGTACCGACACCGCAGTTAACCTGCGATGCAATAACTTGGGGCAAAGAGATCCATTTTTATATTTCAGGGAGCAATATGAAAAGATCGTGCCAGAAATGCAACTTATTTAAAAATAAAGAGTTTGCTGCGGGTAGTTAGCCTGAAACTACTTAGCAAGCTTTTATTGCACCATGCTGACTCACCAAAATGGTGCGTGATTATCATTGTGGTGCAACAAGCTATATATTTACTTATTATTAACTCGCCAATCAATAAGAAACAATCGATAAATAACACTTATGCAACAATCTTGTTAACTGTATCGAGTTTTTGCCTGAAAAGGGTGCAGCTTGGGAGTGAGTCGTGCGGGGGCTATCTAAGTTGGCTATCTTTGCTACCACGGCGGTTGTAGCCGGCATGGTTTGCCTGATGCTTATCTAATTGGTTTTGGCAGGCCAGACAATACTTCACACCAGCCAGTGCTGTACGTCGTGCCTCGGGAATGGCTGCTCCACACGCCAGGCAGTAGATTTCACTCTCGCCTTTGCCAAGAGCCTGTCGGGCGCGCTGAACCGCATCTTCAAGGGTGGAGTCAATTTGATCTTGTACTGCGCCGTCTCCGGCCCATCCACTTGCCATATGACCTCCGCTAATAGGGCCGATTAACCGGCCCTGTCTGTCATCTTTCAAATACCGTTCATCTTACAAATAGCCGGTATGTTGGAGAGCAATGGGGGTGATTACTCAATATTTGCCTCAAGGAACCACAGGAATTTATCCAGATCACGAGATGCAGCAGTAAACATGTCGGCGCTCGCCTCATCATCGACCTCAGCGATGGCTTTGCGGATAAAGTTTGCGACCACCCCATAGCGATCGGCCAACTCTTTCAGGTGCTCTTGCACACTATGAATATGGGTCGGATAGCTCTTCAGTGGGGTTTTATCGGTAACTAGCTGTGCAGTCCCGAGTGCTACGCCACCTAATTGAACCGCGCGCTCGGCAAAAGTATCCAGATGATCATTAATGGCCGTGCGGAAGCCATCCAACATTTCGTGGACTGCGATAAAGTTCGCACCGCGCATATTCCAGTGAGCCTGCTTGGTGATCAGCGACAGGTCGATAAACTGAATAACCAGCTGGTTTAATAGCTTAATCGTCAGCGTTTTATCATGTTCATCAACGTCATTACGGGTATAGATTAGTTCAGAAGATTTTGCTTTTACCAGTTTTGCTGTACTCATAATAGGTATCCCTTTATTGAGTTGATTGCCAATTTCTTCACCGCAATAAGTATAACAAAGATATTTAATTTTGCAGGTCAGATAGCGCCTATCAATTAAATAGCCAACTGCCGAAAGTGTTTGAAAATGTAATTTGGTGTTTCATTGATAAAATAGTGTCACTTTTATTTTCATGTCTAATTGATAATAACTATCGCTGTGATTTATATCTGTTTTATTATTTAAATGTTTTTCAATATCTTGGCTAAGTATTTTATGCTGACGCTAAGGTGAGATATTATTTATGAAAATAAATAGTTCTCACCATTGACTATTTTATTGTTGTTTTATCAGTGCGATATACCGGCTAATTAAATTAACCGGCATTTATTGTGGGATTATGGGCGGGCGCGGGCGATGATAAATAAGCGCGGAAATGCCAGTAAACGCCGGCCATCAATGAGTGGCGGATATCTGCCTCAAGAAAAGCGCAATCAGGGAGGCGCTGTTGCGCGCTCGCCAACATTGCTTTCGAGTTATCAATGCCGACAAGCTGGGCGTGGGGAGAGCGCTGGTGCAGCAATTCAGTGGAGTTGCCGCGCCAGATAAAAGGGCATGTTACAGATTCTGCAATGGCCCGCTAAACAACACCGCCCCGGTTGGCTGACCGGTCGGGGAACCCCCGTGAGGCTCAAGGCTAATCGCCAGCAGTGAGTTATCGGTTAGCTGGTTTTCAGCCAATATCAGTTGTGTCGGCCCGCTGCTATTGAGCAACCCCAGTGAGTGCGGCTTTTCACCGGCAGGAATACTCCACAGCTCAAGGCTATTATTGCGGCTTACCGCGACTGGATTCAGTGGCGTTAAGGTCAAATTGCGGGTCGATTTCTCCAAACTGACCACCCATTGGCTATTTTGCTGGCTATTTGATAGCACGGCTACCGGTATCGCGGTAGGGGGTTCCACCAATAGACGCGGCACGATGAGGAGTGCCGCCAGGCCTGCGGCGACCGCCCAACCGGCATACGACCAGCGATGACGTTTGATGTGGCGCACATTTTCCTGTGGTAGCTCCAACGCTAAGCGTTTCCAAACGCGCTCAGGTGGCTCTAAAGGGGCGAGCTGATTGTCCAGTTGAGTAAACAGGCTCTGCCAACTGGCAACATCTGCCGCCAGCCGTGGGTCACGACGGAAGCGGCGTTCAAAACGCATCCGTGCCAAGCCACGCAAGGTGCCTAGTGCATACTCTGCGGCCAGTGCTGAGTCATATTCGCGTCTGTTTTTCATAAGCCTACACAGCCCTTTAGGTGGTCCAGTGCACGACGTATCCAGCTTTTTATCGTACCAAGGGGGTGCTGTAAATGAACCGCGATCTCCCCATGAGAAAGCCCTTGATAATAAGCCAGCATAATACTTTGACGTTGATCTGCGGGCAGATGTGCTAAGCAGTCTGCCAGCTGTTTAGTCTCGCCATCTTGCTGTAATTGTGCCAGTGGTGTCAGCGCGCTATCGGTCAGTGTATCAGTTGCATCGTCGTCGAGTGTTTGCAGACGATTATCACTGCCGCGCATCAGATCTATTGCCCGGTTGCGTACGATATGGGTCAACCAAGTTAGTGGGGCGCTGAGTTGAGCGTTGTAATTATCAGCCCGGTTCCAGACGGTGAGAAAACTGTCATGTAAAACTTCTTCTGCACGGGCGTGGTTGCGTAGCATACGTACGGCGACCGCGAATAATCGGGGGGAGGTCAAACGGTAAAGTTTTTCAAAGGCGGACTGATCGCCTTTAGCAATGGCATCTATCAGTCCGACTTGTTGTTCCACAGAACATTCATTCATGCGCCAATCCCTAAAAATCCGTCAGGTGTAGTGAGACACTGCACCCAGTATAGACGGGTTTTATTTAGGCATCAGAACAGTATCAATCACATCGATAACGCCATTTTTCTGTTGTACATCATAGGTGCTGATATTGGCGATGTTACCTTTGCCATCTTTAAGCTGAATGTTATGCGGCCCATTATTCATAATCCATAGTGATTGGCCGTTGACTGTTTTCAGCTCGGCACTCCCGCCACCGGCTTTAATTTTACTCTCTAACTGTTTCATATCGTACTTACCCGACACCACGTGATAGGTCAGGATTTGGGTGAGCATGGCCTTATTTTCTGGTTTGACCAAACTTTCAACCGTACCTGCGGGCAATTTTGCAAACGCGGCATCGGTGGGCGCGAACACGGTAAATGGCCCTGGGCCTTGTAGGGTATCAACCAATCCCGCCGCTTTAACCGCAGCCACTAAGGTGGTGTGATCTTTTGAGTTCACCGCATTCTCAATAATATTTTTGCTGGGGAACATTGAAGCGCCACCCACCATGACAGTTTCGGACATCATAGCGGCCATAGAAACAGTGCTGAACAGTAAGGAAGCACAGATAGCGGTACGAATAAGCGTTTTCATAATGTATTCCTTTTAGGATGGTTGAGGTGAAGTCTTGCCTCACATCTACCTATACGAATCAGCTTGTGGTTTTGGATGCAAATAAAATGAAAAATAAGCTATAAAAAACGCCAACCCGCGAAATGACTGGGTTGGCGTGCAATAAATAAAAATAATATTGGGGGGTAACAAGGGCAATTAGTGCGGGTTTGCTTCCAATACCCGATGCATCACATAGGCATCGACATAACCGAGTTGGCGGTGGTTAAAGGCTTTTGGCAGGGTGGCAATAATCTTAAAACCTAGTTTTTGCCATAACGCGACGGCCAGAGTATTGGTGCTGACGACAAAGTTAAACTGCATTGCCCGGTAGCCCAGCGCAGTCGCCTGCTCAATGCAATGAAGGCCGAGTGCTTTGCCGACCCCCAAGCCACGCGCTTGCCCGTCAACCATAAATGAAGCATTCGCCACATGGGCACCTAAATCGCGCTGGTTATTGATGAGTTTATACATCCCCACAATACGCTGCTGATGTACTGCGACAAAACAGCGGACACCCGCACCAAACCAGTAGTCGTAGGCATCTTGTTCCGGTGTCTCGGGGCTGAATACATAGGTATCCCCGCCACTCACCACGGCCTGAAATAGTGGCCAAATTTCAGCAAAATCTGCGGTTGTTGCAGCTCTAATCTCCACCTTATGCCCCTTCTCAGGTAATGTTATCAAGCTGTGGCTTGGGTCTGATAGTCAGTGTTGCGCCTATAGAGGCACAGATGATTGATGCCAGTGCCATCCATTGAATCAATGTCAGATGCTCGTTTAAGAACACTAATCCTGAAATTGCCGCCAATGCAGGTTCCAGACTCATTAATGTGCCGAATGTGCGAGTAGGGAGATTGGTTAGCGCAACCATTTCAAGTGAGTAGGGCAGTGCGGTGGACAAAATGGCGACGGCCAAGGCAATTGGCAAAATGGCGGGGTCGAACAGCGCCATGCCGTTATACGCCACACCAATGGGGCAGAAAACCAGTGCTGCGATTAGCGAGCCAATAGCAACAGTCCCCGGTCCATGATCGCCGCCCGCTTTCTGCCCGGAAATAATATAGAGCGCCCAGCAGGCACCCGCACCCAGTGCACATGCGGCGCCGAATAGGTCGATGGTGCCGACGTTATGCCCTAGTGGTAGCAGGAACCAGAGGCCCAGAACGGCTAATCCTACCCAGATAAAATCTACCGGCCGGCGAGAGGAGAGCATCGCCAGGGCCAAAGGGCCGGTGAATTCTAACGCGACAGCAATGCCCAGTGGCACTGTTTTCAGTGACAGGTAAAACAGAAAGTTCATTCCACCGAGTGTCACGCCATAGACCAGCAGGGGCAAACGGCTACCGGCTTCAAACCGCATCCGCCAGGGCTTAAAAATAACAAATAGAATCAGTGTGCCGATGCCGAGTCGCAGCGAGGTTATCCCCTGAGCGCCAACCAGCGGGAACAAACTTTTCGCTAGCGATGCGCCACTCTGGATTGAGATCATGGCGATCACCAGCAAGAAAATAGGGAGCAGCGGGAGTGAATGTTTAGATGGAGGAGACAAAGACATCCTTTTGAGCCTCAAAGAAAAGTATTAGGTATCAGTCATTGGCAGTGTAAATGAAATGTCAGCAGAGTGTTTGAAAATCACCAACACCTCGCCAAAAGCGATAAAAAAATAATTATTTCTGCGCTTGTTGTTTTTTAACGCTATTTTTGCTGCTTATTTGAGCTTGAAAATTAAGAGTCGTCTGAAATGGCTTTTGGTGATGGCTGTCACATAAAGGTGTAGAATAGGGCAAAATCGTAAGCGTATTAGTAAGATGGAAGATACTTGAAATTGTTTGTTACACCAAATAAATGATTAGACAATCATTAGTAAGCAGAGTTTCCTACTATTTGTTGTTATAATTTCATGGTGTTCTTGTTTCATCTAAAAATTTGCGTCTTTCGAGGTGGTTATGATTAAAATTACATGTCTTTCAGCGGTAGCAGCTTGTGTATTAGCAGTATCTGCAGGTTCAGCTTTTGCAGGTCAAAGCACCGTTTCTGGTGGTTATGCCCAGAGCGATTACCAAGGTGTTGCTAACAAATCTTCAGGTTTCAACCTGAAATACCGTTATGAGTGGAGCGATTCCCAACTGGGCTACATCACTTCTTTCACTCACACTGAAAAAAGCAGCTTCGGTGACAGCGCCTCTGTTTACAACAAAGCGCAATATAACGCGATCACCGCTGGTCCAGCTTACCGTATCAATGATTGGGCTAGCATCTATGGCCTGGTTGGTGTGGGTTATGGCCGTTTCAGCCAGAATTTCCCAACTTCTGCTAACGACAAAAACAGCACCAGCGATTACGGCTTCACCTATGGTGCAGGTATGCAGTTCAACCCAATCCAAAACGTTGCTTTGGACGTCTCTTACGAGCAGAGCCGTATCCGCAATGTTGATGTTGGTACTTGGGTTGCTGGCGTAGGTTATACTTTCTAAGCAACTGCTTAGGAGTATCAGCATCCAGCTTTAATGTTGAAATGCTGTGTTTGATAAAAATCCGCTCTCGGGCGGATTTTTTGCGTCTATTGGCATGGGGCAGTGATGCGTTTTGTCCTTGCACCCGCACTCATTTCAGTATGAGGTTCAGCGCAAAGATTATCTCACGGCGTTTGCCGCAGCGGCAATCAGGTCAATGATCTGCTGTGGATGAGAGATATGTGAGGCGTGACTGGCAGGCAATTCAATCACAATTTGTGCCTGAATTCGTTCGGCAAATCCGCGCTGTGTTTCTACCGGCAACATCCGGTCTTCGGTCGAAACCTGATACCAGCAAGGCTTCACCCGCCAGGCTGGCTGGGCAGATTTATCAGTAAAAGCACGTGCTGCTAAGGGTTTTTGCACCAAAGCCATCACCAATGCTTCGTTTTCATCAATATCCTGACACATGTTTTCATGGAACCTATCAGTGTCGATCCACAAAAAACCATTATCATCGGGGCGAATGTAAGCAGCGCCAATGGGGGGTTTACGTAAGGCAAAGAGGCTGGATAAGCTTTCACCGGCATCGGGAGCGAAAGCAGCGAGATAGACCATCCCAACCACATTTTGCAGATGCCCGACCTGAGTAATCACCATGCCGCCATAAGAGTGGCCAACTAATAGTGTTGGGCCATATAATGCGGTAGTTAGCTTAATAGTACACTCTACATCATCTGCCAATGAAGTTAGCGGATTTTGAATGGCAATCACCCGGTGACCCATGGCATGCAGTGCTGGAATAATATGCCGCCATTGTGAACCATCAGCCCAGGCACCATGTACTAATAGAATATTAAGCTTAGTCGCCATATTTCCCCCGAAGCGGGTATTACCGAAACCTTGGATAATATCTACATGCAGAAATAGCATTCTTGACGAATAACAACTTCTACTCATTTACTGGTGCTAATTATTTTTCTAATCCGATAGGTATGTTATTAGAATTAATGAACTCTGTTATTAGACTTTAAGTATAAAGAACTACTGGCTGGTGGCTCTAGGATAAAGATGAAAATGAAACCTTTATTAAGGCTATCAGCATGAGAGTTGACGGCATAAAATCGCTGATAACAAAAAGCATAAAAGTTAAAATAAATAAAAACAAGGGATTAACAAGATCTCATGTTGAAAATGGCAGACTAATTTACTGGTAAAAATAGAATAATATGACAAACTACTATTAGCTCTGATTTACCTTCACTGCTCTTATCGTGATTCACATATCAAGCTGCATTAAAATAAAAGTAATAGATTATAATAAACAGTAGGTTGTAATCATGACGACACTCAATGAGCAGGCTCCACTTATGCTACATGACACTAAACTTGAACAGCAGATTTTACGGCGATCGATTTTTTGTACTTTGATTATTGCCACCATGGGGATTGTTTTCGGTATTGTTTGTGGTTCGATGTCGATTATTTTTGATGGCATGTTCTCCGCCTTAGATGCCGGCATGTGCAGTTTATCCTTATTGGTTTCACGACTGCTAGGCCAACCGAATAGCCGGCGTTTTCAATATGGTTTCTGGCATGTAGAGCCGCTGGTATTGGCTTTTAATGGCAGCTTATTGGCTTTCCTCTGTCTGTATGCATTTGTTAATGCTATTAAAGGTATTATTGATGGTGGTCGAGAGTTAGAACTCGGCTGGGCGATTGTTTATGCTCTGGTTGTTAGCATTTTCTGTTTCACCATCTTCTTAAAACAGCATCGTTTGAATAAGCGCGTTAAGTCTGAGCTAATAGCGCTGGATACCAAGAGCTGGCTGATGTCAGCTTGCATTAGTTCTGCTTTATTGGTGGCCTTTTTACTCTCCTGGAGCATGGAAGGCACCCGTTATGAGCACTTAATTGTTTATACCGACCCCAGCGTATTAGCACTGTTAACCTTGATACTGATACCTGTTCCGATAAAAACGGTGATTGCGGCAGTGCGCGAAGTATTACAAATGACACCAGATACGTTAGATTCGTCCATGGAAAACTTAATGGATGAGCTGATGGCGAAATATAAATTTATTGACTATTCACATTACGCCACTCGTATTGGTCGAGGCTTATTTGTTGAAATTCATGTTGTTATACCGCCTGAAATGGAAAATAGTGGTGTACCTTATTTTGACAAAATACGTGATGAAATCTCCCATGCAATTGGTGAGTCCGGCCCCCATCGCTGGTTAACTATCTCCTTTACCCGCGATGCTAAGTGGTTATAGCGCAAAGGAGATAACCGGGCAGCTGATTTTAAATTAACTAACGAGGATCATGATGGTTATGGAAAAGATGATTGTTAAGCGCCAGGTAAAACTTAACTCTATTGACGCACCATCAAGATTTAACGCTGTATCCAAGGTCGCAATTAGTGATAGCACCATTGCTGCTCGTAAAGCCAAAATTATCAGCAATATGGTGCGGGCTGATCTCGATTACCTATTCGTTTATGCTGACAAAGAGCATGGTGGCAACTTTGAGTATCTTGCCGGGTTTATCCCCCGCTTTGAAGAAGCAGCGATGGTGCTGCATGTCTCAGGGGAGACTTATTTATTACTGGGCAACGAGAATTTAAAGTTATCGCAATATGCCAGAGTGGAGAATATCGGAATTCATGTTCCCTATTTCTCTTTGCCAAATCAGCCAATGGAAAACAGCAAAACATTGGTTGAGTTATTGGCTGATACCGGTATTAAGCAAGCTAAAAAGGTCGGGGTGGCGGGATGGAAACTCTTTACCAGCAAACGGGACGATAATAGCCAGCTGTTTGATCTTCCCTATTTTATTGTGGATGCGATTAAGCAATCCGTTTCACCAACCACGGCGGTGATTAATGCTACCGCGCTTTTTATTGGCAGTGATACAGCGGCCAGAGTCACCAATAATGCTAATGAATTGGCTCATTATGAATATGGGGCGAATCTGGCATCTAATTGTATTCTTAAGGCACTGGCTGCGGTAGAGATTGGTAAAACAGAAAAACAGCTGGGCAGTTATCTTGCTGACGAAGGGCAACCGAATACCGTGGTGATGATTGCAGCGACGGGTGCTCGTTTTGAACAAGCTAATTTGTATCCCGGAGATAAAGCGGTGCAACTTGGCGATAAGATTTCATTGACCACTGGGTTTAAAGGCGGCCTGAGTAGCCGAACTGGTTATGCTGTCCATCACGCAGATGAACTGCCTTTAGCGGAAAGGGATTATCTCGATAGAGTCGCAATCCCTTATTACACCACTGTAGTGGCCTGGTTAGAAAATATTCGTATTGGCATGTTGGGCAAAGAGATCTATTCGCTCGTTGAGGCAGTACTCCCTAAATCGCAATATCACTGGTCATTAAATCCCGGTCATTTAGTGGCTGATGAAGAGTGGTTGTGTTCACCTATTTATAGTGATTCGGAAGAGATAATCAGCAGTGGTATGCTATTCCAAATTGATATTATTCCTGCGGTAAAAGGTTATGCCGGCGTGAGTGCTGAGGAGTGTATTGCGCTGGCGGATCAACAACTGCGTCATGACCTTGCGACCCATTACCCAGAGGTTTGGCAAAGAATAGTGCATCGGCGTCACTATATTTGTCATGTGCTGAATATTCGTCTCAGCGAAGAGGTGTTACCGATGTCGAATGCGGTGGGCTATTTGCGACCTTTTTTGCTGGATAAGCAGCGCGCATTGCAATGTATTGATGGGGCATAGCACTGATAGCTTAGGTCTCCATTGAGGTGACTTTAGGGGCGTTTTCGCCTCTTTTTACTGTAGATAGTTCGCAACAACCTCGGCTAAAACCGTGGTTCATCTTCGGATTTATCCCCCCTGCTGAGATTTCGTGCAAAACTGCAGGCGATACTCTTGCCATCTTGTGGCATAATGCGCGCCGAATCACATTTTCTATAATTCTTGAATATCCCTATTCAGTAATCCAATCGAGAGCGAGCTCTGTGCTAAGTACTAACAATATCACCATGCAATTCGGCAGCAAGCCGCTGTTTGAGAACATTTCAGTAAAATTCGGTGGCGGTAATCGCTATGGCCTGATTGGCGCTAATGGGTGTGGTAAATCCACATTCATGAAAATCCTTGGTGGTGATCTGGCACCAAGCGGCGGCAACGTATTCCTTGACCCAAATGAGCGCTTGGGTAAATTGCGTCAGGACCAATTCGCCTTTGAAAACAACACAGTGCTGGACACCGTTATTATGGGTCACGGCGAATTGTGGGAAGTAAAAGAAGAGCGCGACCGCATTTACGCCATGCCTGAAATGAGTGAAGCAGACGGCTATAAAGTGGCTGATCTGGAAGTTGCCTATGGTGAAATGGATGGTTACAGCGCAGAAGCCCGTGCCGGTGAATTGCTGCTCGGTGTCGGTATTCCGGTTGAGCAACATTATGGTTTGATGAGCGAAATCGCTCCCGGCTTCAAATTGCGTGTCTTGTTGGCGCAGGCCCTGTTCTCAGACCCAGAAATCTTGTTACTCGACGAACCTACCAACAACCTGGATATCGATACTATCCGCTGGTTGGAACAAGTGCTGAACGAACGTAGCAGCACCATGATCATTATTTCCCATGACCGTCACTTCCTGAACATGGTGTGCACCCACATGGCGGATCTGGATTACGGCGAATTGCGTGTTTATCCGGGTAACTATGATGAATACATGACGGCTGCGACTCAAGCTCGCGATCGTCTGCTCTCTGATAACGCCAAGAAAAAAGCCCAGATCTCTGAGCTGCAATCCTTTGTAAGTCGCTTTAGTGCCAACGCCTCTAAATCCAAGCAGGCCACTTCGCGCGCCCGCCAGATTGATAAAATTCAGCTTGATGAAGTAAAAGCTTCTAGCCGTCAGAACCCGTTTATCCGCTTTGATCAGGATAAAAAGTTGTTCCGCAATGCGCTGGAAGTTGAATTGCTGACGAAAGGTTTTGATAACGGCCCACTGTTTAAAAAACTGGATCTGCGTCTGGAAGTGGGTGAGAAAGTGGCTATCCTCGGGCCAAATGGTATCGGTAAATCTACTTTGCTGAAAACCTTGGTAGGGGATTATGAGCCAGATTCTGGCAGCGTAAAATGGTCTGAAAACAGTAAGATAGGTTACTACGCGCAGGATCACGCCAGCGATTTTGAGATCGATCTGACGGTATTTGACTGGATGAGTCAGTGGAAACAGGAAAAAGATGACGAGCAGGCTGTGCGCAGTGTGCTGGGCCGTTTACTGTTTAGCCAGGATGATATCAAGAAGAAAGTACAGGTCTTGTCTGGTGGTGAGAAAGGGCGGATGTTATTTGGTAAGTTGATGATGCAGCGGCCTAACATTCTGGTAATGGATGAGCCAACCAACCATTTGGATATGGAATCCATTGAAGCGCTTAACATGGCACTGGAAATGTACGAAGGCACGTTAATCTTCGTTTCCCATGACCGTGAGTTCGTCAGTTCATTGGCGAGCCGAGTGATTGAAATGACACCAAGCAAATTGATCGACTTTACCGGCAATTACGAAGATTATCTGCGTAGCCAGGGTATCCAGTCCTGATTATCTGATCGGGTGCTAATAAGAGAGCTGATGCATTGCATCAGCTTTTTTTTGCACTGAACTCCGCTAAATCTTGCTGCAAACCTCGCAATTGAGATCTTTTGCTAGTTTTAAACTGCGAAATTCTGCGGTCATGGCGTCGTACATCAATATACGGCCGGATATCACCTGACCATAATTGGCCAGTAATTTTATCGCTTCCATTGCTTGCAAGTTACCAATAATACCCACTAATGGGGCCATCACCCCAGCTTCAACGCAGGTGAGCGCATTATTGCCGAACAATCGACTAAGGCAGCGATAACAGGGCTGATTCTCCTGATAGGTGAAGACAGTGATTTGCCCCTCCATCCGAATGGCAGCGCCTGAAACCAGGGGTTTACGTTGTGCATGGCACAGACGATTCAATTGTTCGCGGCTGGCGACATTATCCGTGCAATCCAACACTAATTGGTGTTCAGCAATGGTGGTAGCGAGTTGCTCATCATCTAACTGGGCATCAACTGTTTTCAGTGTCAGATGGGGGTTCATCTCTGATAGTGTCAGCGCCGCAGAGGCCACTTTAGACATCCCGATACGGCTATCGCGATGCAGAATCTGCCGTTGCAAGTTGGACAGAGAAACCCTATCAAAATCCAGCAGGCTAAGATGGCCCACCCCGGCCACTGCCAAATATTGTGCCGCCGCACACCCCAGGCCACCTAATCCAACGATCAGCACCTTAGCTGCGTTAAGCTTTTCCTGACCGTCAAAATCAAAATCGCGCAGGACGATTTGCCGGTTGTAACGCAGAGTTTGTGCATCGGAAAGTTCAGGCAACATCTCAGCTCCCTAGCAGCGCATTAAATAACTCTATCTCAACGATTTCGCCAATTTCAACTGAACCACGCTCCCGCTCAAGTACGATAAAACAATTCCCCTGACTAAATGAGCTAAATATATGGGACCCCTGATGGCCAGTGGTACGCACTTCCAGCTCGCCGTTGGCGTTGGTAGAGAAAATCCCGCGCTGGAAATCCAAACGACCTGGAGATTTTTTCAATTTAGTCACTGCTTTTGCCTTCAGGCGCACTGGCGGATGCCACTCAGAGTGGCCGGAGAGCTTGGCAATTAGCGGTTGCACTAACTGATAGAAGGTTAGGGCCGCTGAGACCGGGTTACCCGGTAAGCCACAGAACCAAGCATTCTCTAATTTGCCAAAAGCAAAAGGTTTGCCGGGCTTGATTGCCAATTTCCAGAAACCGATATCACCTAACTCCTCCAGCATCTGTTTGGTGTAATCCGCTTCACCGACTGAGACGCCGCCACTGCTAATAACCAGATCTGCAGTACCATCGGCTTGCTCAAATGCCTTACGCAATGCCTGCTGATCATCAGGGATGACGCCGAGGTCAATGATTTGGCATCCTAACTGTTGCAACATTAAGCGCACCGCAAAGCGATTAGTATCGTAAATCTGCCCTTCGCCCAACGGCTGCCCGATCGGCTGTAACTCATCGCCAGTAGAGAAAATGGCGACCTTCAAGGTGCGGAAAACCGTGACTTCGGCAATCCCCAATGATGCCAGCAAGGGGAGTTGCGCTGCGCCTAATTTTACGCCCGCGGGGAACACTGGCGCACCTTGTTCGATATCTTCCCCCGCTAAACGGATATTTTGCCCGATATGCACACTGCCATTAAATGTGACACCTTGTTCGCTCACCATGGCCTGCTCTTGCATGATGACGGCATCAGCCCCCGCAGGAATAGGGGCACCGGTCATAATGCGGACACAGGTATTGGCAGGCCACGAATCTTTAAAGGGCGCCCCCGCAAAAGCCTTGCCAGCCACCGGTAATGGCAGTCCGCTGCTAAGCTCATTACAGCGCACAGCATAACCGTCCATAGCCGAATTGGCGAAAGGGGGAACAGCAATGGGGGAAGTTATTGCACGGGCTGTGATACGCCCCGCAGCATCGGTTAACGGGACAATTTCTGTTGCTTGCAATGGCGTGACCTGTGACAGCATTTTTGTCAGTGCTTGTTCCAGAGAGAGTAAATCCGAGGTATTACAGTGATCCATGCTGAACTCCGTGGTCTGTGTGCACCCTGCTAAGGGTATGGCGGATGCAGAGCTACCAAATAAGAGAGCCATTATGGCAGAGAATGTATAGTGGGTGAATGGATGGAGGCCACAGACTGAGACTGTCTTGATCGGCGCGGCTCTTTTTCATTGGCATTTATCGTCGTCTGACAAAACAGGGGGATAATATGGACTATCAAAAAATTCTTAAATTCTGGTTTAGTGAAATGGACTCGGCGTTATGGTTTAAAAAGGATGAGGATTTTGATGCCCATCTACGCCAACATTTTGGTTCTGTCTGGCAGGCTGCATCAAAGGGGGAACTGGCCCATTGGCGGCAAAATATCGAAGGGCGTTTGGCTGAAATACTGGTATTAGATCAGTTCAGCCGAAATATGTTTCGTGATCTTCCCGCATCTTTCTCCTGTGATGGCATGGCGTTAGTGCTGGCACAAGAGGCTGTTAGCAGTGGTCAGGTCGGTCTGTTATCTGATAGACAACGTGGTTTTTTGTATATGCCCTTTATGCATTCAGAATCAGCATTAATTCACCAGCAAGCGTTGACGTTATATACCGAATTAGGCAATAAGCTCCAACTAGATTATGAATTGCGCCATAAAGCAATTATTGATCGTTTTGGCCGTTACCCGCACCGCAATCATATTCTCGGGCGAGTATCCAGTGCTGAGGAGCAAGCTTTTCTATTACAGCCGGGGTCGGCGTTTTAATCTGAAAAGGCCAGCTTAAAAAGGTCAACATAACGGGCATTCCACCTCTTAATTGACAGGTGGAATGCGGTTAATAATAATTTCTGCTGTATTCGATAGCCACAATGCATATAGCCTTAGTGAGCATTGACTAAATAATGCTGAATGGTTGCCAGTAATTTTCCAGTCCCGCAACATGTATCATTATATCCTTCGGTATGTCGTCGATTAATCACCCGATCATGGGGGCACCCCCCGTGGCAAATAGAAAACCACTTACAATGACGCATTTTTTCTGTCGCCTCGATCTCCTCATTGATGGCTTGTTGGTTGTGTGATGAATAAGCTAATAAATCGGCCAAATCAGTATCTAATAGTGAGCCATAGATGCTGTCTTTATCACCGACATATTTGTCACAGGGAGAGATATCACCATTAGGTTCTAAGGTGATTATCTCTTGTGAGCAATTTCCAGACCAATAACATGCCGCCGGTTTGTTTTTTGGGTTTTTCAGTACTTTCATAAAATCGTCAAAAACCGCAATGTTTATCCTCCCTTGGTAGCCATTTACCCAAATATTAAACAAGTTTGATAGGAACTGGATAAAATCACTATAGCTGATAAAGCTATTATCTATGCGATCACCTTTAGCTAATCTATTATCGGGGACGATATTCAAGAATTCAATATTGGTTAGCTCTATTGAGATAAAGTAGTCTAACATCTCCTTCATATTAGTTTGATAAACTTCTCGGTCAACAACAATGAGCGCACCATATAAGATGTTGTGTTGGCGAAGTTTTTTTATCCCTTTTGCAATTCGATCGGATGTCCCCCTCCCTCGATAGTCAATGCGCCGTTTATCATTCACAGTGGGTACGCCATCAAGACTAATTCCGACATTCATACCAATGCCTTTGATAAATATTAACCACTCATCTGAGACGTTGACTAAGTTTGATTGCATGGTATTAGTTATATATTGCTCAGGTCGCTTAAATTGCTGTTGCAGCCAAATAAGCTTTTTGAAAAAAGCGGGTTTCAATAGTGTAATTTCCCCTCCATGCCAAACAAACTCAAATCTATTAATATTAGGAATGGCAAGTATTTGTCGAACTGTCCGCACGAGTGTTTGAAATGAAACTGTTTGATTTGGACCTTCAGCCCATGAATGACAATAGGTGCAACGAAGGTTACATAGTCGAGTTGCTTTCAATACAATGACGAGTTTTTTTGCTTTAATGGTTTTTGCTGAAATATTTTTATTTATTTCTTCATTGAAGATATCCAATTCAATAGTGTCGAGTAATTGTTCTGCTGGTACTTTACCAATAAGGTAAGCTGATAGTTCCTTGTATTCACATTTTTCGAGTCTTTCCAATTCCTGTGGATTTACATCGGCTATTTGAACGCAATCAATATTTTTTATCGGTATTGCACTCCCCATAATATACTCCTATTTTGTCATGTGAGTTTACCATCTTTTATGTTTATTATTCTGTTTCCGTATGTTGAAGCATCATCTGAGTGCGTAACCATAATGACAGTGGTTCCTTTTTGATTTATATATTTTAATTGCTGAAGAACCAGATGGGCATTTTTACTATCCAAATTTCCGGTAGGTTCATCAGCCAGTAATAATCCAGGTTCTGAAACCATTGCTCTGGCAATGGCCACTCGCTGTTGTTGACCTCCGGATAGTTGCATAGGTTTATGATTTCGCCGATTATCAATATTAAAAAGATTTAACGCTTGATTTACTCGTTCAACCCGCTCCTTTTTTGCCACACCACGATACTTAAGTGGTAATGCAACATTGTCAAAAATGGACAGATGAGGAATTAAGTTAAATGATTGAAATATATAGCCTACTAGCACTCTTCTTAACGCTATTTTTTGCGACTGGCTCATGCCGATAATATTCTCTCCAGCCAGGGAGAAGAACCCACTATCAAGGCTATCAAACATACCAATGATATTAAGTAGTGTTGATTTACCCGATCCGGATGGCCCCATGATCGAAACAAAATCACCTTTTTCTACCCTAAAGTTGAGATCTCTAAGAACTTTGGTTTTAATCGTTTTGGTGGTGTAACATTTTTCAGCATTTTGCATGTTTAGCATGTTATTTGAACTCAATGATATCATATTCATTATTATTGGCCGCAGGAGGCGTTACAATTATTTGTCCTGCCCTCACTCCAGATGTGATTTCTACTTTCATCGCATTGCGATGTTTTACGGCCACTTTAGATTTAATCGCGTGATCATGTTCTGGTTGATAAATATAGACAAAACTATCTCCTTGCTTATCTGAGAAAATACTCTCAATGGGCGCTAGTAACACATTATTACTCTCTTCTTGTAATGGGATTTGTATTTCAATAGATTGTCCTCTCTTAAGTTGTATGCTGCTTTCTTTAAGTGGGATCAGTTTTGCTTTGAACTTTCCATTTTCAACAATAGTAGATACCGACTCAATAAGTAGTGGCGTATCTTGACCATTTATAGGAGAGGTAATATGGCTTTGTGGCTTTATTTTGTCGAGATAATACTCACTGAAGTAAACATTGAAATAATATGATGCTAAGTTGTCTATCACTGCAATTTTTTCGCCAGGTTTTATTTGCTGACCTAATTCAATATCCAAGACGGATAAAGTTCCATCAATAGATGCAGTAATAACTAATTGCTCCATACCTTTTTCAATTACCCCCAACATTTTCTCAAGTAATAAAATAGAATTATCTATATTTATAAGTTGTAAAGGGAGTGAATCGTTATTTTTATTGTTGTGTTCCATTAATATATTGCTTTTTATTTTCCAATTTCTTAACATGTCTGTTTGGTATTCTAGTTCTGACTTTGCAATCATGGATTTTCTATCAAGTACTTGATGTCTCATTAATCCTTTAGAAATGATGGCTATTTGATGTTGAGCCTCTTGTAAACTGATTTTCGTGTCTCGGTTATCTTGTTCCATCTGCATTTTCATATTACGTAGATTATTTATTTGTTCGGTAATGCTCGCTATTCTGGATGTCGTTTCTAGCATAAACTCATAGTTAGATAAACGGGCGATGACATCACCTTTAGCAACAGTATCAAAAGCTTGCTTGACGATTTCAGTCACTTTTCCGCCTCGTTCACTTGATACAATTATGCTCTCTTTTGGTACTGTGATGGCTCGAGTAATCAATAAATCTTGATATACTTCTGGTTGAATAGTATGGAAAATCGCATCATCTCGAGAAATAAGTAAAGTGCGTTGTGTTGTAGATAAATAATAAAAGCAAGCAATAAATAGAAGTAAGATACAAAAGATGATTAATTTAACAGTTTTGTTCACAATGCTCTTCTTCTCAATGTTTATATCCATAATCTTTATTTCTTTGATTCTCTATTCAGCACGTTGATGCTGAAAATGAGTGTGATAGCCATGACTATAATGATGCTTAAAATGAAAGTGATAAGTGCGCCTGCTCCATGGATATAGGATAACCCTTTAACCAAGCTATATTGGTTCAGCCACCGTTGTAATAACAAAAAACTTATGGGGAGTGATATTGCCATTGCTATAATGATAGGTGTAATATTTTCTTGTATAAAGAAAATTATATTGGTGTAAATAGAGCCGCCAATGGACTCCATTATTTTTAATGTACTATCAAGTCGTTTTGTTTCTGAAATGCCCGTAATTACTGTGCTTATAAATATCAATGTTACCGAGAGTAAAGTGACGATGTTAATTGTTTCTTGCATTAGTATACTATTATTGAAGTGCTCTTTATGTAGGTTGTTAACTGATTTTATCTGCGTGGTATTGATATTGTAGCGCTCTAATATTCTCTCTAACTCCACCATGTCTTGTATATTTTTTAGTTTCACTGCTGCATAGCGCTGGGCGCTGTTTTTAATGAAAATAAGTAAGGGAGAGGGAGCATCCTCTCGATCTGCCAGATAAAAGTCATCTATCACTTTCAGTACTCTGACTGCTTGTTGGGAACCATTTTCGTTAATATAAAATAGATTGTTCAGTACCTGATCATAGGAGCGTAATCCCATTAAAGTTATAAACGATTTTGTGACAATAGCATGATACACATTGTTGTTGTCGCTGGGTAATAGTGGGTTCTCTTTACCTGCCACTATTTTTACTCCCCAGGTATTAATGAAATTCTTATCTGCGGTGAGTGAGTTAACTGTACTTAGTTTGTCTTTCTCTTGCTGATTGTGATGGAATACCGAGGTATTAGTTCGCGACATATCAAATGGTCGCCAGCTACTCATGGCGATATTATCAACTCCAATGGCGCTTCTTAATTCATCTTGTAAACTATTTATGACGGTTTTTGATTTCAATTCATCACTTAATGCAAATGTCACTACATTTTCTTTTTCATAGCCAAAGTTGTCATTTTGCATAAAACGCATCTGTGTCATTATACCTGCCCATAAATATATGATGGTGCCGGCAATAATAATTTGTATACAAAACATGATGCTATGTATATAGCGCAAGCGAGGTTGTTGAGCATAGAGGCTGATATCATAGGTGTTGTTGGGGAAAATAAAAGCACACAGAAAAATACAGTGAGCGAGTAAAATAGCAACATAAGTTGCTACTGATGTTATGGTCAATGCGGTTAAGAAATCGCGCTCACCTTGAATGAACATCAACTCCCTGATGCTATCTGAAAGTTGCGTGAGAGAGATTAAAATAAAAAGAACAAGTAACAGCATAAATGCTGTTTGTAATGTCGCGATAAAGAATGATTCAGTGAGTAACTGATAATGGGATGCGCCAACTGCTTTCTTTATATAAAAGCTGCTTCTCTTGTTTGTATTGATTACATTGTTGATATTGAAGAAATTCATCATAGTCGCAAAAAAAACAAACAAACCTGAGGCGTAGAGAGTATTTAAGTAGGAGACTGAAATTACTGTGCTTATTTCATCTGGCAATGCATTGTCGTAATGAATGTCGGTAATGTTTCTGGCGGAAAGTTGAATGAACTCTTCAGGGCTAAAGGGGGCGCCGGGGAGTTGAGGTGCGTGTTGGATAATGTGCGAATTTAATTGTTCAGGAGTGGGCTTTATAGCTGATTTCATCGTGATAAAAGCATAGGCGTGTGTATCATACCAGTCATGCCTTTTATCATGGTAACCTTCCATTATCTCGGAGGAGAAGGCAATAACTGCAGTGGTTTTAAAACGGCTAGATGCGTTGAGTTCAACGACATCTTTAATGATATATTGCTCTTTATCCCCTAATGTAATTATCTGCCCTTTAGGGGCATCCAAATGTAGATATTGCTGATTAAATTCAGGGGTGATGATGATTTCATTCTTCGCCAGATAGGGGATTTTTTGTTGATATAGGTTTAAGGTGCTGAGAAGATTAGTGCTAACTGCATAGATATCAACATTTGAGTACGCCTTATCATTAACCTGCAAACGGGTAAGTATCCGTACGATATAATCCACTTGCTTAATATTTTTATCACTTTTTAGTACTGAAATAAGTGGTAGAGGGACTTGCGCTGATTTAACTTCTTCCCCGTTAGGTAGATTAAATGTGGTCTCTACCCTATAGATATTATTATAGTTATTATTGTGTTTTTCAATACGATAATCTGTTAGGTAAAGAAGTAATACCAAAAAAGATGATATCAATCCAATAGCCGTTATTATTATTGCTAACAGGCTTGATAGCGGGCTTAGCTTCAGGTCATTGAAAAATTCACTTGTTAGCATGGGATTTATCCATTGGCCTTAATAAATTTTAGTGATGATGTTATTTATCGTTAATGGTTATACTAATTGTTGTCACCTCATCGAGGTATAATTTTTAAATGGCTTAATATCTCAAAAGAGTGCTATTAAGATTAAGATGCTTATAAAAGCATCTTAATCTATTTTTACTAAATGATTTCATTGGCTACTTTATTGTTGTGTAAAGCTTTTTGACCAGTTCCAGGCCGTTATTTCGTTATTGAAATTGTTATTTTTTAGATTTTCAATTTCATGGTCACTAATAGAGAGTAAATTACTTTTAAATGATTGGTCTAACGATTCTAACTTAGCTTTTAATGCCATTAAGTTACTATTGCTTGTTTTTCTATCTGTGTGGTGTGAAGTATACATATAATTCTCCATTTAAATAGTTTCCTTTAGATGCTGCTCAATATTGGTATCTCTTGAGCCAGTTATTTGTAATTCTTTTTCACCATTTTATCAACGTTTTTTTGCAGTGAGTTTTATAATGCTTAATTAATTTTATTATTGCATTGAATACTTATTGGTTATTAACGTAACGAGAATAACTTTCGACATCCACTATTAAATAAAAAGCCCCCGCAGGGGCTTAAGGTATTTATATATAGATAATCCGGTCAGTTACCCCCTGTTAGGGGTGTAAATGCTCTGCATGGAAACGCAGATGATCTTCAATAAATGTCGCTATGGTAAAATAGCTATGATCATAACCTGGCTGAATACGCAGAGTCAGTGGCCAGTCACGTTGGCGCGCCAGTTCGGCTAATTTTGCTGGTTGCAACTGCTCGGCAAGGAACTGATCGCCATCGCCTTGATCGACCAACATAGGTAACTGAACTGCTGCATGGGTCAGTAAATGGCAACTATCGTACTCTAGCCATTGGCTCTCATCACGGCCCAGATAGGCAGTAAAGGCTTTGCGGCCCCAGGGCACCTGACACGGATTCACTATCGGCGCAAAAGCAGACGCTGACTGATATTGCAGCGGGTTGCGCAGCGCCAACATCAGCGCTCCGTGACCACCCATTGAGTGGCCACTAATAGATTGACGTTCACTAACACTAAAGTGCTGGCGGATCAGAGCGGGCAACTCCTGGCTGATATAGTCGTACATCCGAAAATGTGTCGACCAAGGGGCTTGGGTTGCATTCAGATAAAACCCCGCCCCCTGACCCAAGTCATAACCATCGTCATTAGGAACGTCTTCGCCACGTGGGCTGGTATCGGGCATTACCAACACCAATCCCAGTTCCGCGGCAATTCGCTGTGCACCAGCTTTCAGTGTGAAATTTTCATCATTACAGGTTAGCCCCGACAGCCAGTAGAGCACTGGCGGTGGGTTATCATCCCGTGGTGGTGGTGGCAGATAGATGCTGAAAGTCATATTGCAATTCAGGCTGCTGGCGGCATGGCGATAGCGTTGCTGCCATCCACCAAACATCCGGTGCTCTTCGAGAAGTTCAAGTGACGTATTCATGCGTTGTCTGCCTCCTTGCTCTAGCTGTTTTGCAGAGAATGGGTTTGTGATGATTGATCAAAATGAATCACGGTACGAATGGATTTGCCTTCATGCATTAAGTCAAAAGCTTCGTTGATCTGATCCAAGCCCATGGTATGGGTAATGAAATCACTCAGAGCGAACTTACCATCCAGATATTGCTGCACAATGCCCGGCAGCTCTGAGCGGCCTTTTACGCCACCAAATGCAGAGCCACGCCATACACGGCCGGTCACCAACTGGAATGGGCGTGTCGAGATCTCTTCACCAGCACCGGCGACACCAATGATGACTGATTCGCCCCAGCCTTTATGGCAACACTCCAGCGCGGAACGCATGACATTGACGTTGCCAATGCATTCAAATGAGAAATCTACACCGCCATCGGTCAGCTCGACAATTACATCCTGGATAGGTTTATCATAATCTTTCGGGTTGATCAGGTCAGTCGCGCCCAGTTTGCGGGCCAGCTCGAATTTACTGGTATTAAGGTCGATGCCGATAATTCGGCTAGCACCGGCCATCTGTGCGCCAATAACGGCAGATAAACCAATGCCACCCAAACCGAAGATAGCGACGGTATCGCCGGGTTTGACTTTGGCGGTGTTGATCACCGCACCCATACCAGTGGTGACGCCACAGCCCAATAAGCAAACTTCTTCTAATGGCGCTTCTTTATTTATTTTTGCCAGTGATATTTCTGGCACCACTGTCAGCTCAGAGAAGGTTGAAGTACCCATGTAATGGAAGATTGGCTGGCCATTTTTAGAGAAGCGGGTGGTGCCATCCGGCATCAAGCCCTTGCCCTGTGTAGTGCGGATAGCCTGGCACAAGTTGGTTTTACCGGAGCGGCAGAATTTACATTCGCCACACTCAGGCGTGTAGAGCGGGATCACGTGATCACCGACAGCAACACTGGTCACGCCTTCACCCACAGCTTCAACAATCCCGCCACCTTCATGACCGAGGATCACCGGGAATATCCCTTCAGGATCTTTGCCCGATAGGGTGTAGGCGTCAGTGTGGCAAACCCCACTGGCGACAATCCGTACAAGCACTTCGCCTTTTTGTGGTGGCATCAAATCAACTTCTTCAACGGATAGCGGCTGGTTTGGCCCCCATGCGACTGCAGCGCGGGTTTTAATCATCTCCATGGTGTTGCTCCTATAGCTTCTTTATGATGTGTGTTATATAAATATATTCGTTATGTATCATATATGTTGCGCGTGTTCTTGCGGGAAAACTGCAACTTATATTGTATGTATTATGACCGGAAACTTCAGTTTTGCTTGCTCAATCAATGGGTTTCAATCTGTTCGATGATCAGCTCTTTCAGTGCGCGGACATTGGGGCTAAAGGCGTCTTTACGCCAAATAAGCCAGGTGGCGGTGTCGGCAATATCCGCTGGTAATTGATGGACTTGCACTCGTTCATAGCCCGGTAATAGCGCTAATACGGCGTGTGGGATCAGCGCCAGCCCGGCACCACTTGCCACACAGGCTAGCATGGCATGGTAGGAGTGAATTTCCATAATATGGCCCGGCAGGACACCGGCCTGACGGAACCAACTCTCCAGCCGCAGCCGGTAAGAACAGCTGGGGCGAAAGGCGAAGAGCGTCTCATCCACGGCATCACGAGCTTGCAGAATAGGTGGGTGATCGAGACAAGAAATGATCACCAGTTGCTCCTCGAAAGAGCGGCAGCCGTGCAGTTCATCGTGCTGAACAGGGCCATCGACCAGGGCTGTCGCCAGGGTTCCGGCACGGACTTGCTCAATGATTTCACCTGAAGTCCCGGTGGTCAGCGACAAAGAGACCTTGGGATAGCGCTGGTGATAAGCCGCCAACAAATTGGGCAGGCGGGTTGCCGCAGTGCTCTCCATTGAGCCTAGCGGGAAGTTGCCTGCCGGTTCACCCGCATGGGTAATGCGCATCGCCTCTTCGCTCAGCGCCAGAATTCGGTTGGCGTAGCAGAGAAAGTTGTGGCCCATGGGGGACAAGCGCAGGCGCTGCTTTTCGCGGATAAACAGGTCTGCGCCCAGCTCAATTTCAAGCTGACGCAGGCGTGTGGTTAAATTTGAAGGAACGCGGTGCATCTGCTCCGCTGCTCTGGCAACGGAACCGGTTTCCGCCACGCAGCAAAACATGCGTAGCTGGGTCAGATCCATATGTATTCTCTTTTTGTGATGAACTTAATGAGTATTATTCATTTTTTGTGATTCTAATGCTCAGGCATGATATTGGCAACTCTCTTTTAACGGACTGGCAGAGTGATCCGCTGGCAGAGTAATGAATAGGTGGGGTGGATGGCATTAAGAATCGCAATAAGTGGCTTTCTGGCATTAGTCGTTGCAATGGGGATTGGGCGGTTTGCTTTTACGCCACAAGTGCCACTGATGATTGCAGAGCATCAATTTACTTTGACCGGCGCGGGGTTAGTTGCGGCCTTTAATTATCTGGGCTATCTGTTTGGTGCCTTTGATGCTATGCGGGCCAGTCGCCATGTTGAACGGCGCTTATGGTTGGGGCTGTGGGGGGCAGTAGCCCTGACGCTACTGTCGGCGGTAGTTGACGGGCCGTGGTGGCATGGGGTGGTGCGGTTTGTCATTGGTTGGGCCAGTGGTTGGTCGATGGTGCTGATCGCGGCCTGGACCAATGAACGTCTGGCGCATTTTGGTCGCCCCGCACTTAGCGCCGCCGTATTTGCCGGGCCGGGGGCCGGTATATTCATCAGCGGTATGCTCGCTGTGCTTATCCATAGTTATGAGTTATCAGCGGCACAGGCCTGGATCCTGTATGGCGTATTGGCACTGGTTATTATTGCCGCCATAAGTATCAATCTGCCACGGAGTGGGGAGCTGCATCGCCCCCATATTGCTGCGGTTCCGCTGATCTTAACCCCGGCGCTAAAACGTCTGGTTTGGAGCTACAGTCTGGCGGGATTTGGCTATATTCTGCCCGCCACTTTTCTGTCACAAATGGCCAGCGCGCGTTTTCCCGACAGCCTATTTGCTCAGTTCGTTTGGCCGGTGTTCGGCGGGGCGGCAGTCATCGGGATCACTATCGGTATTCTGACTCGCCACTGTTTGACCGCACAGACGCGTCTGGCGCTGACATTATGGGTTCAGGCGCTGGGCGTGCTCTGTGCCGAGTTAGTTCCTGGAGTCAGTGGGTTGGCATTAGGCGCACTATTGACCGGCGGCGGCTTCCTCAGTGTGGTTCAGCTCTCATTGCAGCATGGCCGTGAGTTGGCACCAGAACATACCCGCTATATGGCTGGCTTGTTGACCACGGGTTATGCCATTGGGCAGCTGGTCGGCCCGATACTGTCGGCTATCTCAACCGCATTAACCCATCGGCTGGAACCGGCGCTCTATGTGGCGGTGGTCGCGCTGGTGATTGCCGGTGCACTGGTGATTAAAACCCCGGCTCGCGCCCGTGAAGCGGTGGTGGTGGGATTGGCGGCTAAGGGATAAGCCGAGACTGGCGCTCATCATGACAGAGAGAACCATTGGATATGAATAACAATCACTGGATAATCATTTTGCTCTCAACTACAGTGTGGTGCAAAATCTGGGTGTGATCTGCATCATGTTTATCTCGTCCGGACGCGTAGCCTGTTGGAGAAAAGAATGTCATCGCTAAGTAAAGAAGCTGAGCTGGTTCATGAAGCGCTGCTGGCTCGTGGCCTCGAAACCCCATTGCGCAAGCAAGAGTTAGATGCCGAAACGCGCAAGACTTTGATTCAAGAGCATATGACCCAAGTCATGCAATTATTGAATCTGGATTTAACTGACGACAGCTTGGCTGATACGCCAAGACGTATTGCCAAAATGTATGTTGATGAGATTTTCTCCGGACTGGATTACGAAAATTTCCCCAAAATCACCTTGATTGAGAATAAAATGAAGGTCGATGAGATGGTCACGGTACGGGATATCACCCTCACCAGCACCTGCGAACATCATTTTGTGACTATCGATGGTAAAGCCACGGTGGCGTATATTCCTAAAGATAGCGTGATTGGGTTATCCAAAATCAACCGCATCGTGCAGTTCTTCGCCCAGCGCCCGCAAGTGCAGGAGCGATTGACGCAGCAAATTCTGCTGGCGTTACAGACGCTATTGGGCACAAATAATGTCGCTGTTTCGATTGATGCGGTGCATTATTGTGTCAAAGCACGGGGCATCCGTGATGCAACCAGTGCCACCACCACCACATCATTAGGCGGATTATTCAAATCCAGCCAGAATACTCGCCAGGAATTCCTGCGCGCTGTTCGTCATAATAGCTAATATCACCACGGCTAATTAGCCTTTTGCCACAGCGGGCACCAATGGGTGCCCATGCACAGGATGTCGGGTATGCGTCAACGCATCGCAACGTTAGACAGTGCGCGCGGGCTGGCCATTCTTGGCATTCTGCTGCTCAATATCAGCGCCTTTGGCCTGCCAAAGGCCGCTTATCTAAATCCCGCTTATCTGGGTCTCCCCTCACTGTCTGATAGCTGGAGTTGGGCCATTCTCGATATTGTGGCGCAGGCGAAGTTTTTGTCCATTTTTGCCATTTTATTTGGCGCGGGCCTTGAACTGCTGCTTAAGCGGGGTAAGGGCTGGATACGGGCGCGCCTCTCCTTGCTGCTCTTACTGGGATTGATTCACGGCATCTTCTTCTGGGATGGAGACATCTTATTTGCTTATGGTTTGATTGGCCTGGTGTGTTGGCGAATGATCCGTGATGCTAAAGATGCCGCCAGCTTACTGCGTACTGGTGCGGTGCTTTACCTGCTCGGGGTCGCGGTACTATTGCTACTGGGATTTGTCACCAGCGGAGAGCCGGGCCGCTTCTGGCAACCGGGGCCAGCAGATCTGCAATATGAGCAATTCTGGAAGCTGCAAGGGGGGATGGAGGCGTGGAAGAATCGGCTGGATCTGTTGTCATCCAATTTGATCGCCATCGGCGCGCAATATGGCTGGGAACTGGCAGGCTCCATGCTATTTGGTGCAGGATTAATGCGCTCCGGCTGGCTGCGCGGCGAGTTCAGCTTACACCACTACCGGCTGATTGCAGCATGGTTGATACCGCTTTCATTGCTGATCCAGATACCGGGAGTGGCGCTGCAATGGGCTGTCGGCTGGGATTACCGCTGGACGGGCTTTTTGCTGCAAGTCCCCCGTGAGTTAGGTGCGCCATTACAGGCGCTGGGGTATCTGGCACTACTCTATGGCTTCTGGCCGACATTGTCCGGCTGGCGTGTTAGCCATTGGCTGTCACAGGTTGGCCGAATGGCGCTAAGCAACTATTTGCTGCAAACATTGATATGCACGCTGCTTTTCTATCACTTCGGCTTATACCAGCAACTTGACCGCTTGCAGTTGCTGGCAGTAGTGCCGCTGGTCTGGCTGTGTAACATTCTCTTCTCTCTGTTTTGGCTAGGTTATTTTTCCCAAGGGCCGGTCGAATGGCTATGGCGAAAATTGACTGCATATGCCTGTGGTCAATCGTTACAACCTCGCAACACTAAGCCCTGAATACGTCCACAAGATAAAAATGATGAGCGGGTTACAAATTTGTATGTAAACGTTTTCTTTCTTGTGACGTATTTCACGTGGCAAATTCAACAAACTGGGTAGGATAGGCCACCTGCCATGCCCAGTGGATCACCAAGCGCATGGTGACTTATTGATAGGGTAAGGTCATGGCCGCTCTGCATTCATCTGGCAACAGTATTACTATTCGCGATGTGGCCTCACGGGCTGGCGTTTCGTTGGCGACGGTATCGCGAGTTCTCAATAATAGCGCGGCTATCCGGCCAGAAACCCGTGCCGCAGTGCTGAAAGCGGTGTCTGAACTGGGTTACCGCCCGAATGCCAATGCGCAGGCGCTGGCGACACAAACTAGTGACACGGTTGGTGTGGTGGTGATGGATGTTTCAGATCCCTTTTTTGGTGCCTTGGTGAAAGCGGTAGACACTGTTGCTCAACGGCACCAAAAATACGTGCTGATCGGCAATAGTTACCATCAGGCTGACAAAGAGCGTCATGCTATTGAAGTGCTACTCCGTCAGCGGTGTAACTCGTTGGTTGTGCACGCTAAGACGTTGAGTGACGGCGAGTTAATCGGCTTTTTAGAGCAAGTTCCCGGTATGGTTCTGATTAATCGAATTATTCCTGGGTTTGAGCATCGCTGTGTAGGATTAGACAATGTTAGCGGTGCGCAAATGGCGTGCCGGTTGTTGCTCAAACAGGGCCATCAACGTATTGGTTTCCTCGGTTCAAATCACCCTATTGATGATGTCATGCAGCGCCAGACCGGCTACCGGAATGCACTTGAGGCTGCCGGTATCACTGCTCTCGATAGTTGGCGCGCCTATGGCACGCCAGACCTGGCAGGAGGGGAGCGCGCCATGATTGATTTGTTGGGGCGCAATTTACAGCTCAGTGCGGTGTTCGCCTATAACGACTCAATGGCTGCTGGCGCATTGGCTGCGCTGAAAGAGAACGGTATCAGTGTCCCTGAGCAGTTCTCGCTGGTGGGCTTTGATGACATCCCCATTGCGCGCTATACCAGCCCCAAACTCAGCACAATCCGCTATCCAATTGTTTCTATGGCAACTTTAGCCACAGAATTGGCTCTGGCCGGTGCAAATCACCCCCTAGATCCTCAGGCGACCTACTGCTTTACACCGACGCTGGTGCCACGGCACTCTGTCGCAATTTGTGGCGGCGCTCACTAGTTAGATATTTATTCTTGTGTAACCGTTTTCAATCTGTGAGAAAATTCACAGATTCTTAACAACGAGCCGTCTATGCTCTAGCTGTTTTCTACCTGAATGTATCAATATGTCATCGGTTGCCGGATAAAAAAACAGACGGTAGCGGGTTTTAGAATAGCGATTTACAGACATGTGTTCCGCAAACAACTTGTTTGTAAATGACATGGTTTATGACGACTCAGGCGGCTTTTTCGGAGTGGAGTGCGCTCAAGGACGATATATATTCAGTGTCAGCCGCTTTACGACAGTTTTCTCTCGTTAGGCGATGGTGTTATCACCCTGTACTACCCTACATAAACCCGGAGATACAAATGAATAAGAAGGTTTTCACATTAGCAACCCTGGCTGCCAGCATGTTGTTTGGCGCGGCTGCTCAAGCTGATACCCGTATTGGTGTTACCATCTATAAATATGATGACAACTTTATGTCCGTGGTCCGTAAAGCGATAGAGAAAGATGCTAAAGCATCTCCTGACGTTACCCTACTGATGAATGACTCCCAGAATGATCAATCCAAGCAAAACGATCAAATCGACGTATTGTTGGCTAAGGGGGTAAAAGCGCTGGCAATTAACCTGGTTGACCCAGCAGCAGCGCCAGTGGTTATCGATAAAGCCCGCGCAAACGATGTACCGATTGTGTTTTATAACAAAGAACCTTCACGTAAAGCCTTGGATAGCTATGACAAAGCTTACTATGTGGGCACAGACTCTAAAGAGTCCGGTGTTATTCAGGGTGAGCTGATTGCTAAACATTGGCAAGCCAACCCAGCATGGGATCTGAATAAAGACGGTAAAATTCAATTTGTGTTGCTGAAAGGTGAACCGGGTCATCCAGATGCTGAAGCACGTACCACTTACGTGATTAAGACATTGAATGAAAAAGGTATTCCAACTCAACAATTGCAGTTAGATACCGCAATGTGGGATACCGCGCAGGCCAAAGATAAGATGGATGCATGGTTATCTGGCCCTAACGCAAACAAAATCGAAGTGGTTATTGCCAACAATGATGCGATGGCAATGGGTGCAGTAGAAGCATTGAAAGCACACAATAAAACCAGCGTTCCAGTGTTCGGTGTTGATGCCTTGCCAGAAGCGTTAGCGATGGTGAAATCAGGTCAAATGGCCGGTACAGTGTTGAATGATGCCAACAATCAGGCCAAAGCGACCTTTGATCTGGCTAAAAACCTGGCTGCCGGTAAACCTGCTGCTGAAGGCACAACCTGGAAAATCGACAACAAAATCGTACGTATCCCGTATGTAGGCGTCGATAAAGATAACCTGGCTGAATTTACTAAATAACAGGCGAAACACGATTTACACCCAAGTATTAAGGGTAGAAAGTCATTAACCTTCTAGCCCCGGCACCGAGAATTCGGTACACGGAGCCTGGCACCGGGGCTGAAGGTTTTTTTGTTGCATTGATCCCTATTTTAGAGCGCGCGCTTATTGGTGGGTGGCTATATATCCAGCAAGTCGGTGGCGGTTCTTAGCCAGGTATAATTATGGCCGATATTAATACAGCACAACCCCGCGAGTGGTTGCTGGAAATGAGTAATATCAATAAATCATTTCCGGGTGTAAAGGCGTTAGATAACGTAAATCTTAAAGTGCGGCCAAATTCGATCCATGCCTTAATGGGAGAAAATGGTGCCGGTAAGTCAACGTTATTAAAATGTCTGTTTGGTATCTATAAAAAAGACTCCGGAAGTATTATCTTTCAGGGGCAAGAAATAGAGTTTAAAAGTTCGAAAGAAGCATTAGAGCATGGTGTCTCTATGGTGCATCAGGAATTAAACCTGGTGTTACAACGTACAGTGATGGACAACATGTGGCTGGGCCGCTACCCAACCAAAGGTTTTTTTGTCGATCAAGATAAAATGTACAAAGATACCAAAGCCATCTTCGATGAATTGGATATTGATATTGATCCTCGTGACAAAGTTGCCACGTTATCAGTATCGCAAATGCAGATGATCGAGATAGCCAAGGCATTTTCTTACAATGCCAAGATCGTCATTATGGATGAGCCGACCTCTTCATTAACCGAGAAAGAAGTTAATCATCTTTTTACGATTATCCGCAAATTAAAAGAGCGTGGCTGCGGAATTGTTTATATCTCCCACAAAATGGAAGAGATATTCCAGCTGTGCGACGAAATCACGATATTACGTGATGGTCAGTGGATTGCCACTCAGCCGCTGGAAGGGCTGACCATGGATCAGATAATCTCTATGATGGTGGGGCGCTCACTGAGCCAACGTTTTCCTGACCGCCTGAATACACCCGGTGAGGTTATTCTGGAAGTGAAGAATTTGACCTCGCTGCGCCAACCCTCTATCCGCGATATCTCCTTTGATTTACATAAAGGCGAGATCTTGGGTATTGCCGGGCTGGTGGGAGCAAAACGTACTGATATCGTTGAAACCTTATTTGGTATCCGCGAAAAAGTCTCCGGAACCATTAAATTACACGGCAAAAGTATTAATAACCACAGTGCTAATGAAGCCATTAATCATGGATTTGCACTGGTGACTGAAGAGCGCCGCTCAACCGGAATTTACGCTTATCTCGATGTGGGTTTTAATTCCCTAATATCTAATATTCGTAACTATAAAAATAAATTTGGGCTGCTGGATAATACGCGCATGAAGAGCGATACCCAATGGGTTATCGATGCGATGCGAGTAAAAACGCCGGGTCACCGTACCAGTATCGGTTCATTATCAGGTGGTAATCAGCAGAAAGTAATTATTGGCCGTTGGCTACTGACTCAACCAGAAATATTAATGTTGGATGAGCCGACTCGGGGGATTGATGTCGGTGCGAAGTTTGAAATCTATCAGTTAATGACTGAACTAGCGAAGAAAAACAAAGGGATCATTATTATCTCCTCTGAAATGCCTGAGCTATTAGGGATCACTGACAGAATTTTGGTAATGAGTAATGGTCAGGTTGCAGGAATTGTTGAAACCAAACAAACCACGCAAAATGAAATATTACGCCTTGCATCCTTGCATCTCTAATCTAGTCGAAGGTTCTTATTATGAATGCGTTAAATAAGAAAAGTATGCTCACTTACCTTAAAGAGAGCGGGATTTACGTCGTGTTATTCGTATTGCTGGCAATAATTATTGTCAAGGACCCGACATTTTTAAGCCTGATGAACTTAAGTAATATTCTAACCCAATCTTCCGTGCGTATTATTATCGCACTGGGTGTAGCGGGTCTGATTGTGACTCAAGGGACGGACCTGTCAGCCGGTCGTCAGGTAGGTTTGGCGGCGGTAGTTGCCGCAACCATGCTGCAAGCCATGGACAACGTTAATAAAGTTTTCCCTGATTTACAGACTGTGCCTATTCCAATTGTTATCTTAACCGTCTGTCTGATTGGTGCGATTATTGGTCTGGTCAACGGTATTATCATCGCTTATCTGAATGTGACTCCCTTTATTACCACATTGGGTACGATGATTATTGTTTACGGTATTAACTCCCTGTATTACGACTTTGTTGGCGCATCACCAATTGCTGGTTTTGACCCTGCATTCTCAACCTTTGCGCAGGGATTCTTACGGTTTGGTGATTTCAAACTCTCCTACATTACTTTCTATGCGCTCATTGCTATCGGCTTTGTTTGGGTATTATGGAATAAAACTCGCTTTGGCAAAAATATCTTCGCCATCGGCGGCAACCCAGAAGCGGCAAAAGTTTCTGGTGTTAATGTGCCACTGAACTTAATCATGATTTATGCCTTGTCCGGTGTATTCTATGCATTCGGCGGGATGTTGGAAGCTGGCCGTATTGGTAGTGCGACCAACAACCTCGGGTTTATGTATGAGCTAGATGCGATCGCGGCTTGTGTGGTAGGCGGGGTCTCCTTTAGTGGTGGTGTCGGTACGGTTATCGGCGTGGTGACTGGGGTTATTATCTTTACCGTCATTAACTACGGGCTGACTTATATCGGCGTGAACCCTTACTGGCAATACATTATCAAGGGTGCGATCATTATCTTTGCGGTAGCACTGGACTCACTGAAATACGCGAAGAAGAAATAATCAGTTATTGGCCGTAAAGCCACGATAAAAATGAAAACCAGTCTGGGAATATCCTGACTGGTTTTTTACTTTTTGATGTAAATGAGACGTGATTTCAATAGACGGGGAGATCACTAAATTTTGATTAAATTGTTTATTAACCCAGATCAAGCTTATCGCGGGTTAATATATATTTCTTTATTTCAATGCCTTAAAGTATCCACCATCTATTTTTGAGCTTAATGACTTTGGGAATATATGGATAGCGCAAAAAAACTACCCCGTCCCACATTGGCTCAGGTTTGGCAAGACACACTACTCACGGTATCGAAAAAATTATTATTACTCCGAGATATCACCGAGTTAGTTAATGAGCTCAGCAAGATCTCTTTTTCGGTAGTGCGTTTTCAACGTGTCAATTTATTGCTGCTTAATCCGCTGTATAACCAAATAACTCTTTATACCCATGATGATGTCACGGATACAGTCACGGGGTCGCAAAATATCCTATTTGCTGAAGGCCCAGGCGCTCTGGCATGGCAGCAACAAATACCTTTGCAGAGTGATCATCCGCGTATGCAAAGGGAATTTGCGTCTGTCTGTAATTTGGGGCCTTATCAGCGGCTACATTCAGGCTGCCATTTTCCCTTGGGCCATGATAATCACTGGTCAGGCTGTGTTGAGTTTATTAAGACTGACGACAGTGAGTTCGATGAGCAGGCGATGACCTTTCTGGGATTATTGGCCGATGTAGTCGCTATTGCGGTGGATAATATCGCTGAAATAGATCGGGCATTTTCTGAACGTGAAAAACTGCGCTTTGAACGGGATCACTACCGGATATTAGTGGATGTCACTAATACGGTTATTTCTAAACTGGAATTGGATGTCTTAGCGGCCGAGGTTTCGAAAGAGATACACCGCTTTTTCAATATCGATTATATCAGTCTGGCGATATGCGGCAGCCAAGACGATAAAAATAAACTGCATCTCTTTTCGGCCCGCTACCAAACGGGTAAAACAGTGCAGCATCAGCAAGCCAGGATGGATATCACCGGCACCTTAGCGGGGCAAGTTTTACACAGCCGGGAATTATTGCTGGTTAATCTGGCGGATATTTCTCTCTTGGCCCCTGAAGATAAACAATTGGCGAATATGTTGGATGAGGGTTTGCAGGTGGTTTGCCTGTTACCACTCTTTTTCGGCCATAAGATGCTGGGTATATTAACACTGGCGCAATGTCAGAGTGATATTTTCACCGACAGTAATCTCAAACTGTTACGGCAAATTGCCGCCCGCATTGCCATTGCTGTGGACAATGCCTTAGCTTATAACGAAATTAGCCGTCTGAAAGACTCACTGGTAAATGAGAATCTCTATCTAACGGATCAGATTATTCATAATGAGGAGTTCGGCGAAATAATTGGTCATAGTGCTGGCATTAAAGCGGTGCTGGAACAGGTCGAAATGGTGGCGTCCAGTGATTGCACGGTACTGATCCTCGGCGAAACTGGCACCGGTAAAGAGTTAATTGCCCGCGCGATCCATAATTTAAGTCAGCGTAAGAATAAGCGCATGGTGAAAATGAACTGTGCGGCGATCCCCTCCGGATTAATGGAGAGTGATCTGTTTGGTCATGAAAAGGGGGCATATACCGGTGCGTCATCACAGCGTATTGGCCGATTTGAGATGGCCGATGGCGGTACACTCTTTCTCGATGAAGTTGGGGATATTCCCCTGGAGCTGCAACCGAAACTCCTGCGGGTATTACAAGAGCGGGAAATAGAGCGTTTGGGGGGCAGTAAAATTATTCCGGTGGATGTTCGGCTGATTGCAGCAACCAATCGTGACTTAAAATTGATGATGGTCAATCGCGAATATCGCAGTGATCTCTACTATCGACTCAATGTTTTTCCTATTGTGATCCCCCCCCTTCGCGAGCGGCCAGAAGATATCCCCCTGCTGGTGAAATTTTTCACTAAGAAAATAGCCAAACGCATGAATCGCGTCATCGATACTATTCCCAGTGAAACATTACGTTTACTGAGTCGTTTACCCTGGCCGGGGAATATTCGCGAACTGGAGAATGTAATTGAGCGAGCGGTCATTCTCAGCCGGGGCACAACACTGAATTTGCAGTTACAAGAGTTGGAATATCACTTATCGCCGTTAGAGGTCGCCAAACCGGCAGCGGAACGGGTCGTTCGTAAAGCGTTGTTACCTGAAAGCGAAGAGCCGGAATTTTCAGAATCTGAACGCGCACGCATTATTCGCGTATTACGTGAGACCAATGGTGTGGTCGCTGGCGCAAAAGGAGCGGCAATTAAGCTGGGGTTAAAACGCACCACCTTGTTATCTCGTATGCAACGATTAGGAATATCAGTAAAAAGTATTGAAGAAGAGGATGGGATAGCTGAGTAAATCTGTTTTTGTCAGTGCTGATTACCAATAGAGTTGAATCAAGGGGAAACACGCCGTTGGGATTGTAGCGGCGTAAGTCACCGAACTGCCCCAGGGCGTGGTCAATCTTGACTCACTACAGCTTATACGCCGTGTAGTGAGTCATCACTATTTCAATTAACGGCGGCTGCTCTACTTAACCGTGCTTTTAACTGGCTATACTCCTGTTGGACATAGTTCTCCGCCCAGCCCTGATCCGGTATCGCCTCCAGTTTCACCGCGCAATATTTGTACTCTGGTGTTTTAGAGATGGGATCAAGATGGTCTAACGTCAGCTCATTACAGGCCCCAATCCACCACTGGTAAGTCATATATACCGCGCCGACATTAATGCGCTCACTGACGGAAACCCGCGTGATCACCTTGCCGCGCCGCGACTCAACCCAGACCAGCTGTTGATCCCGCAAATGCAGTTTCTCTGCATCCTGCGGACTGATTTGCACATAACCCGGCTCATCGGCTAATGTTTGCAGCGCCGAACAGTTACCGGTCATTGAGCGGCAAGAGTAGTGGCCCACTTCACGCACGGTACAGAGCACCAGTGGGTAATCCTCATCCACCTGCTCCATTGGCGCCCGCCACTCGCTGGCAAACAGCAATCCTTTACCGCCGGGGCGGTCAAACTTATTATCGGCATATAACCACGGCGTACCGGGGCTATCCTCGGTAGTACATGGCCACGGGATATAGCCCAATCCAGCCATTTTCTCGTAGGTTGCGCCGTAATAGAGCGGGCAGAGTTCGCGCAGTTCGTCCCAAATCTCTTTGGTATTGTGATATTTCATCGGATAGCCGAGGGCGGTCGCCATCAGACTGATGATCTCCCAATCGGGTTTCACGTCACCCTGGGCATCAACCGCTTTTTCAAAGCGCTGGAAACCCCGGTCGGCGGCGGAGTAGACCCCCTCATGTTCGCCCCATGAAGTGGCAGGGAAAATCACATCCGCCTCGGCGGCGGTTTTGGTCATAAAGATATCCTGCACAATCAGCAGCTCCAACTCGCTGAAAGCTTCGCGCATCATTGAAAGGTCTGGCTCAGTTTGCAGCGGATCTTCGCCCATCACGTAGTTGGCTTTGATTTTGCCCTCTTTCACTTTGTGTGGTACATCGGTCAGTGAGTAGCCGATTTTGCCGGATAGGGAAGGGACGCCCCAGGCTTTGGCAAACTTCTCCAGTGTGGCGGGATCGGTAACGGGCTGGTAGCCGGGATACATATTGGGCAGAGCGCCCATGTCACAGGCACCTTGCACGTTATTCTGCCCACGAACCGGGCCGACACCCACATTAGGGCGACCGAGGTTGCCGGTCAGCAGCGCCAATCCTGATAATCCCTTAACTACATCCACACCTTGGCCCCATTGAGTCACGCCCATGCCCCACAAAATGGTGGCAGATGGCGCGGCGGCATAGATGCGCATTGCTTCGCGAATAGTCTGCGCTGGCAGGCCAGTGATACCTTCGACATACTCAGGGGTGTATTTGGCGACAATTTCGCGATATTCGTCGAAACCTTCGGTATAGCGCGAGACATAATCTTTATCGTATAACTCTTCGCTAATCAATACGTTGGCAAAGGCATTAACCAGCGCCATATTTGAACCGTTGTTCAGTGGTAGCCACAGATCAGCTATACGTGCCGTTTCGATATGGCGCGGATCACAAACAATCACTTTCGCCCCTTTCTCCTTGGCTTTGAGGATCCGGCGGGCGACGATTGGGTGGGAGTCGGCGGCGTTGTAGCCAAAGACCAAAATGCACTTGGTCTCTTCAATCTCGCAGATTGAGTTGCTCATCGCGCCATTGCCCAGTGTCACTTGCAAGCCTGCCACTGACGGGCCGTGACAAACACGGGCGCAGCAGTCAATGTTGTTGCTGCCGGTCACTGCGCGGGCAAATTTTTGCATCACATAGTTGGTTTCATTGCCCGGCCCACGGGATGAACCGGTGTGCATAATGGCTTCCGGGCCATATTTCTCTTTAATTGCCCGCAACTTGCTACTGGCGAACTCAATGGCCTCATCCCAAGAGACCGCTTCCAGTGTGCCGCCTTTTTGGCGACGGATCATCGGCTGTTTCAGGCGTGGCGTCAGTAGCTTGGTATCATTGAGAAAATCCCAGCCGTAGTAGCCTTTTAGGCAGAGTTCACCTTGATTGGTGACCCCATTAGCGCCCTGTGCGCCGACGACTTTGCCGTTTTCAACCAATAAGTTGATTTTGCAGCCAGAGCCGCAGTAAGGACAGACAGTGAGTGCTTTGTGCATAATTAATTACCCTCGTTCTTGTCGCCGCAGTATCGGCTTAGAAGTTCATCTCGTTGGCTTCATCCAGCGCGGCGCGCATCTGTTTTTTGCGCAGCATGGCTTGCAGGGTGTCGCGGCCAATCATATGTAGCGCTTGAGTTGGGCAAACAGAAATACAGGCCGGCCCTGCAGCACGCCCTTCACACAGGTCACATTTCTGCGCTTCGGCTTTGAGACAAAAGCCCTGCGAGAGGCCGTTGAACATCACTTCGACCTGTTTGGTCACCACCGTCATGGCACCGTACGGGCAGGCAACGACGCAGGTTTTGCAGCCAATGCACTTCTCTTGCAGCACCTGAATGCTATCAGCCGCTCGCACAATCGCGCCGTTCGGGCAAACATTGGCACAAGGCGCGTCTTCGCAGTGACGGCACATAATGGCGGTACTGACATTCAACCCTTTAACCACTTTCAGCCGTGGAGCGAAATTGGCCTTGGTCATGGCCTCCAGTCGGCCACCATTGTGTGCCAGCACACAGGCGACCTCACAGGTGCGGCAGCCAATGCACTTTTTGGGGTCGGCGATTATGAACCGGTTCATTGTTTAATCTCCTTACCCTTCATCTTTCAAGTTGCAGGTGTGTTGGTGCACCTTGAAATCGATGGGGTATAAATTGAGCAGTCTGGACACATGGCCCTACCGCGATATTCACCTACATATTGCATGGTTTATGCCAAGTTGAATGAGTGAAGTGAAAGTGAATAAATCTATTTGTTTTATAAGGAATTTGTTGGGATTTTATGCGGTTGGGCGAAATGCGGGAAACTGTCGGCGGGTGTGACGTCGGCAAATTTGACGACGTCACACCGTCACTCAATTAAAGATGGGTAAAACCGCCGTCACCTTGCCAGTGGGGCAGCTGTTGATAGAGTGTTTCTACGGCTTGTTTGACGATATCGCTCATCGGAAAGTAGAACGCGACCAGTGTCGGCTGGATGCCGACGAAAATCACCTCACTAATATCCTCCTTGAGCTGATCGATCAGAAAATTGAGCGGCAGATTATGGGTGCTCATGATGAACATTTCAGCAATTCGCTCGGGATCAATGATTCGAATCTCCCCCGGGGCTAACGCCATATCCGCCGCATCCACGATAATCAGCCGCGTGGGGTGTAAGGCGCGGATACGATGTACCACATTTTCCGGCGCTGAACCGCCATCAATCACCTGCCAATTCGCTAAGGGCTGCTGGCTCATGCGCTCAGCCAGCAATGGGCCTGCGCCATCATCACCCATCATGCTGTTGCCGACGGTTAAGACTAGATTCGTGACTGCATTGAGATGGCTCATGGGCGGCGTTTCACCATTAAGTAGATGGCCGGCTCCTGCTCGATATCGTACAGGGTTTGCAGCAGTTGTTGGCTCCAGGGCCGATGGAGTGAGGCGGCATCTTCCGCCAGTGGCGCAAAAGCCTTCGCCAGCAACTGGGTGTGGGTGCTGTCGATGGTGATTTCACCAAACTTCAGTAGGCCAGCCATTTTGCGGCGCGCTTCGCCCTCAGGCAACTGGCTGAACCACTGCTCATACTCGGCCAGCGGGCACTCCATTATCGCTTTCAGGCAATCAATTACCCCCACATGGTGGCCGATCGCCAGTGAGTAATAGATCACCTGCTGCGCCTGTTCGGGCATCTGATCGTCACTGTCGAGAAACTTCTGGTTCAGCGCATAAAAAATCACCTTAGCGCTCATAGCTGAGGCCCCCCGCCAGTTGCATTAACGTGATCTGTTGCAGTCTGGCAAATATCTCGCTCAGGCGCGGATCATCTTGCTGACTGAGATAGCGCTGGCAGCGCTGCTCTAGCCCGGGCAAGGGCTGATTGACCAGCAGTGACAAAAAGCGGTCAGTGATCTCCCGCCCGTGGCGATAACCGGCCATGCGGCGTGCTTCACGCTCCAGCAGTACACGTAGTGTCAGCGGTGCATCAGGGTGAATCAGGGCGACCCGCTCGTCAGCGGCCTCCTGACTCTCTTCCCCCCTGAGTTTTTGCTCCAGCAGGCCGAGCGCCACCGCAAAGCCATAAAGGGTGGCGGCCGGTGTCGGCGGGCAACCGGGGATATAAACATCAATTGGTACAATGGTATCGCTGCCGCCCCAGACACAATAGAGGTCGTGGAAGATGCCACCGCCGCAGCCACAAGCACCGTAAGAGATGCAGATTTTAGGATCTGGTGCCGATTGATAGGCGCGCAGCGCGGGGCTGCGCATAGCGCGGGTGACTGCTCCAGTGAACAGCAAGATATCCGCATGACGCGGCGAGGCGACGACCTTGATACCAAAACGCTCGGTGTCGAATAGCGGCGTAATCGAGGAGAAAATCTCAATTTCACAGCCGTTGCAGCCGCCGCAATCCACCCGATAGACATAGGCGGAGCGTTTGATATCTTTCAGCAATTTACTTTTTAACTGCGCGATAGCAGGATCAAGCGCAACCGGCTGGCTAACATGATGCCCCCAAGCCGGTTTTGATGAATGTGGCTGGCTCATGGATGGCTCCCCCCTTCGCACTGGTGATTCGGTATCATACTGTTATTTATGGAAATACTGTTATTTATGGAAATACTGTTACTCATGGAGATACTGCTCTTCATGGCGATATTGCTATTGCCGATGATATTGTGTTGGCGCTTACACTCAGGGCAGGTTTCAAAATGGGGGCGTTGCCGCTCGACATCCTCCGCGCTCACTCCTGAATGGATCAGCAGCGCCATGACATAATCCACCTCTTTTTTCGGCGCAAAAGGTCTCTGGCACTGCTGGCAAGAGGTGAGCGTAAAGGTGGCGCGTTGATATAAATCCGCTTTATTGAACACCGCCAACTCAAACTCTGGCGACAGCACAATCGCGCGGGTCGGGCAGACCTCTTCACAGCGGCCGCAGAAAATGCAGCGCCCAAGGAACAACTGCCACTGGCGAGTTCCACGGGCGATATCTGTCTCCATGGTCAGCGCATTGGCCGGGCAGGCCATAGTACAGGCGCCGCAAGCAATACACTGCGCGGCCTCATATTGTGGTTTGCCACGAAATCCGTGACTGACCTCAAGCGGCTTAAACGGATATTTCACCGTGGTATCGCCGACTTTCAGGATGGTTTTAAACAGTTTTAACATTCTTCATCCCTCTATTTGAGCGGCGAATGGGTGCGCTCGATGCCATAACGCTCGATCTCTTTGTAGGGCACAGTGACGGATTTCTGCTTGCGCACATCCACCAAAGTGACCCGATCAGTGCAGGAGTAGCAAGGGTCAAGACTGCCGATGATCAGTGGCGCGTCAGAGACGGTATTGCCGCGCAGCATATAGCGCAGCACTGGCCAATTGGCGTAGGTGGCGGCCCGACAGCGCCAGCGGAACAGTTTTTGGTTATCGCCGGTCATGCTCCAGTGCACATCTTCGCCACGGGGCGCTTCGGAGAAGCCGAGGGCAAATTTGTAGGGCTGATAGTGGACTCTCTCTTCCAGCAATGGGCCGCCAGGCATATGGTTTAGGCCATATTCAATCATCACCAGCGAGTCAAAGAACTCCCGCACCCGCACTAGCAGGCGTGAGTTCACGTCGCAGCCATCAAGGCTAAACAGCTCTTTAGGCACATTGGCATAGTTGGCGTAGGTGTGGTCGTGGCGCATATCGCGGGCAAAACCACTGGCGCGGATCATCGGGCCGACTGGGCTGAAGTCGCGGGCAATTTTACGATCCAACAGACCAACACCCACAGTGCGCTGCTCAATATTGGCGGTGCTCATCAGCATATCCACCAACTGGCCGATATCGGCGCGCATCTCTGCCACCAACTGTAGGGTTTTAATGCGATCAGCTTTCAGGATATCGCGGCGGACCCCGCCAATCAGATTCAGACCGTAGGTTTTACGCGCCCCTGTCAGCATCTCGGCGATGGTCATGGCTTTTTCACGCACGCGGAAAAACTGCATAAAACCGGTATCGAAACCGACGAAGTGGCAAGACAAACCGATATTAAGCAGGTGGCTGTGTAGCCGCTCCACCTCCAGCAAAATGGTGCGGATCATCTGCGCCCGTGGCGGCACGATAATGCCCAGCGCATTCTCAATCGATGAGGTGTAGGCCACACTGTGAGTGAAGCCGCAAATGCCGCAAATACGGTCTGATAGGAAGGTGACATCGTTATAGCCCATGCGGGTTTCAGCCAGTTTTTCCATGCCGCGATGGACATAAAACAGGCGGTAATCGGCATCGATAATATCCTCACCATCAACAAACAGGCGGAAGTGGCCCGGTTCATCGGAGGTAATGTGCATCGGGCCGATAGGCACCACGCGGCTACTGCTGCCCGCCTCATTCTCAAACTGATAGGTTTCGGTGTCGCCGGTTGGAGTGGGGCGCTGGCGATAATCCATAGTATCTTTGCGCAGCGGATAGAGGTCATCCGGCCAATCATCGGGCAGCACTAAACGGCGCTCATCGGGCAGACCCACCGGTTGCAGGCCATACATATCGCGCACTTCGCGCTCTCCCCAGACCGCCGCCGGAACCCTTGGTGTGACGGATGGGAACTCAGGCCGCTCAGGGCTTATCAGCGCTTTGACAATCACCCAGCACTTGTCGCCATAGCGTTTTCCAGTCTGTGCGCCATACTGTTCGCGCCCCTCCATCGATAGCACATAGTAAATGGCAAAATAGCCATTCAGGCTGCGCTCATCATTACCGAACAGCACTGATAGCCAGCCGCCTTGCTGGTAATAGAGGTGCTCCACCACCTCCGGCAGGCTGTTTAGCTTAATGGTAATGGTCAGTTGGTCGTGGGTCTGCCACTCCTCATCGAGGATTGCCGCCGGAAATTGTTCACGCAGGCGGGCGACATAGGCGGCCCCCCGTTTTTCACCGCCTGCTGGTTGGCCTGAAAGGGTATTGGCTGAAATGGGCGTTTCGTGAGTCACGTTACATCTCCTGACGTGTCGGGGTGAGTTGCAGGGCGGTATGGGCATCTGCGACGGAAGGGGCCGGTTGAGCCGGAGAGATTGCTGTTATTGGCGAGCGCGATTGCCACGGCAACATAAAGGGCTGAACTGTGGGGGCACTGCTGTCACTTTTGAGGACAATCTGCGCCGCATCGGTGAGTAAACGGGTCACTGGCGAGGGAATGTGCACCCCGAGTAGTAGCATCAGCAGCAGTAAAATCACCATTGGCGCAGTGGTGAGGATCCCCAGTTCACCTTTGCTGACCGCAGGGGGCGGGGTGCCCAGCACCGTGCTGGCAATCATGCGCACCAATCCGGCCAGCACCAGTGTCAGCAGCAACAGCAGCACAATCACCAGCCAGAGATGGCCGGCTTTAATGGTGGCGGCCACCAGCATAAATTCGCTGATAAATAGGCTAAATGGCGGCATCCCCGCTAGCGCCAGTGCGCCACCGGCCAGTAACACTGCGGTGAGGGGGGCGACGCGGATAATGCCTTTAATCGCCCCCATATCCCGCGTGCCATATTTCAGCAGCACATTACCGGAGCCACAGAACAGCAAGGTTTTTGCCAGACTGTGATTTAAGGTGTGGAACAGCGCGGCCACTACCCCCAGCGGGCCACCAATCCCCAGCGCTACAGCAATCAGCCCCATATTCTCGACGCTGGAGTAGGCCAGCAGACGTTTCATGTCGCGCTGCGCCAGAATAAAGAGCGCGGAGACGGCAACCGACATCATGCCGAACACCAATAGCAGCATTTGCGGGAAGTGCGGCCCAATCGCGGCGCTGATAATGATGTAATAGCGGATGATCACCAGCAGGGCGCAGTTGAGCAGCACCGCAGATAGCAGGGCACTGGTGGGGCTGGGCGCTTCGCTGTGGGCATCCGGTAACCACGAATGCATCGGGAACAACCCGGTTTTGGTGCCAAAGCCAATCAGGATAAAGACAAATGCCAGATGCATCAGGCGAGGGTCTAGCTCTTTGGCGTGCTCAGCGACCACCGTCCAGAAAATGGCGCTACCGGGATCGGCCAACACACTAGCCGCATTGGCGTACACCAATACCGTGCCATACAGCCCAAATGCCACCCCCACCGTACAGATAATAATGTATTTCCAGGCCGCTTCTAGCGAGGATCGCTGACCATATAACCCCACCAAAAAGGCCGAGCTGAGGGTGGTGGCTTCAATGCCCACCCACATCAGAATCAGGTTATTACTGGTAACCACCAGCAGCATGGTGAACAGGAACAGATGGAAGAAACCATAATAGTTGCACAGTGTGCCGACAGTAATTTCGCCATTATTCACCTCATGGCGCATATAGCCGAGCGAGTAGAGGCCGGTGATAAAACCGATAATCCCCAGAATGGCGAGGAATAGTGCACTGAGGCTGTCGATATGCAGCCAGTGGTGAGCTGCCAGAATCTCCCCGCCGAGGGCCACCCGACACACCAGCGTCAAGGCCACCAGCAGCAGCAAACTGATGCCGATAAAGTGCACCCAAGTGGAAGCCATGCGGGCGGCACTGCCGAGGGCGCGACAGGCAAAGGCCAGTAGTGAGGCTATCAGAGGTATCGCCAGCAGTAACAGCAGCAGGTCAGTATTGCTCATTTCATTACCCCTTTAGCGCCGTCAGTTGTTTAACATCCAGCGTGTGCAGCGTGCGGTAAATTTTGCGCGCCATAAGCGTCATCACCACCACCGCGAAGATGGCATCGGTGGCAATGCCAATCTCCACCAGCTCCGGTGCGCGGAAAGCTAGCAGCGCTAGCATCAAATGCGCGCCATTCTCCATCAGGCAGTAGCCAAAGATATTTTTCAGAATATTGCGCTGGGTGACGATACACAGCAGGCCAATCAGGAAGTGCCCCAGTGAGACCGCCAGTGCCGGTTTCAGGGCACTGACCATCGGCAACTGCACCGGCTCGACCACGAAGTAGCTCAGCAAGATGATGATGGCGGCGATAAAAATCAGACTGGCAGTACCTATCACGCCACCATTGGCTTTGGGGTCCTCCATCTGGCGAAAGGCGCGGTACATAATCCACGGCACCAGCACCACCTTGGTGATAAAGGCGGTTAACGACCACAGATACAACTCATGGGCGTTGAGTGTTTCAGCCAGCACCAGGAAAATCAGTACCAAAACCAGTGACTGCAAAGCATAAAACAGCGCTGAAGTGGCGGGTCTCTTCACGATAATTACCAGCAGCGAGGTAATGATCAGCAGCCCTGCCAGATTGTTGATGACAAGATTGTTGATGAATAGTGTTCCGGTCATTATTTACTCCCTTATCCAAGCCAGGCGACGGCAATAAAACTTGAGCACACTGACATGATCACCAGTATCACCAGCACTGCCTGCATCGCCAGCGGCAGTGGTTTAGCACTGGCGACCTCTTCTGATGGCTTACCCGGCACTGTTTGCCCGAACCAGTAGAGAAACCAGCCGAAGCTCGCCACTGACTCAATCAGCGCCAAGAGCAGCAGTGGTATCAGCAGCCAATGTTCGTGCGAGAGTGAGAAGCCGGCGGCAAAAATAGGGAATTTGCTGAAGAAGCCGTTGAATGGCGGTACTCCGGTTATCGCCAGCGCGGCGACACAGAATCCCACCCCCAATAGTGGCATTTTGCCCATGATGCCTTTGAGTTTCGGCAACATGCGGGTGCCGCAGCTGTAGCTCAGCGCACCTGCCACCAGGAAGAACAGGCTCTTGGCGAAGGCATGGTTAAAGATGTAGGCAATGCCGCCATCAAAGGCCATTTTCGAGCCGTAGATAGCCAGTGACAGCGCGAAGAAGATGTAAGAGAGCTGGGTAATGGTGGAGTAGGCGAGCAGCCGCTTCATATCTTTTTGCGGCAAATACATGAAGAAACCATAAATCAGCGTGATAACCGCCATCACCATGCCCACAGTGCCGATAATCTGCGGCACGTCACCTGCCGAGTAAATAGCACGAGCAAAGATATAGACGCCCACTTTGACCATTGACGCGGCGTGCAGATAGGAGCTGACCGGGGTCGGCGCTTCCATTGCATCGGGTAACCAAATATGCAGCGGTAGCTGGGCTGATTTCCCCCACGCGGCAAACAAGATACCGCCAAACACGATGATTTTGGTGCTGCTATCCAACTGTGCCAGCGCCGTCAGGGCAAAGGTGCCGGTGTTGACCAGCAGCACCGCCGCCGCCAAATAGAGGCCGATGGCCGCCACATGCGTCACCAACAGCGCTTTTAGCGCCGAGCGCAGGGACTTTTGGCTCTGGTAGTAGCCAATCAATCCCCATGAGCAGCCGCCGGTGATTTCAAAGAAGAACAGCTGACCCAGCAGGGTGGATGATAAAACTAAACCCGCCATTGCACCGATGAATACCAGTAGCAGCGCGTAGTAGCGGTTGGTGCCTTCGTGCGGATGCTCGCGGTTCCCCAGAGTCAGATAGCCGGTGGAGTAGAGACTCACCAGCAGCCCGAGGAATACCACGGCGAAAGCAATCAGTGTGCTGATGCGATCGATAGTCAGACCAAACAGCGCCATATCACCGTAATGAATCAATTCAAAAGTGACATCAATCTTCCCGCCCGCTAAGTAGCCATAGGCCAACAGCACCGTCTCTAGTGTGGTCAGCAGCGCGAAGAGGGTACAGGACCATTTCGCCATACGCTGTGGCAGACAGGCGGTGAGGATTGCCCCCACAAACGGGAGTAAAATAGTCGCCAGGGCTATGTTCATAAGAGCCAGGTTCTCCATGATGAGGTTAGTAGCGCCTTAAAGACCGGTGAGATAGAAAACCAGGGAGAGGGCGGCAACACCAAACCCTAGCCAGGTAACACGTGAGGTCAACAGGAAGCGCCCACGGGCAATGCTGTTCTCCACCATGGAGGCGAGGACAAATATCAGCGCCAATTTGGCAACGCAGGCCACCAGCGCCCATAGCAGTCCGGGGCCGCTGAGTACCGCCAGCTTGCCGAACGGGATAAATACCGCGAGGAACAGTTGCGCCACCACCACTTGCTTGAGGCTAATCCCCCACTTGACCAGCCCCAGTGACGCGCCGGAGTATTCAGTCAGCGGCCCCTCCTGTAGCTCTTGCTCAGCTTCGGCGACATCAAACGGGATTTTGCCCATCTCGATAAATACCGCGAAACCGCAGGCCAGCAACGCCAGCGCGGTGGCGGTCGGCGACTGCCAGTGGCCCTCAGACAGGGTGGTACTGATGGTGCCGATATTGGTGGAGCCGGCAATCAGCCCGACCACTAGCAGCGAGAGGATTAGCGTCGGCTCCACCAGCACCCCCAGTGTCAACTCACGACTGGCACCGATACCGGCGAAAATGCTACCGCTATCCAGACCAGCCAGTGAGAAGAAGAAGCGGAATAGCGCGAACAGATAGAGCAGCGCTATCAGATCTCCCGCCACCCCAAACGGCGAGGCCAGAGTGAAGATCGGCAGCGCCATGGCAATCAGCAACATGCTGCCCAGTAGCACATAGGGCATTAGGCGGAAGATGATGCCAGCATTGGCCGGTGCCACATCTTGCCGTTTCAGCAGCTTGGCTAAATCGCGATACTCTTGCAGCACCCCCGGCCCACGGCGAGAGTGCATTCGGGCTTTCACCATGCGCGAAATGCCGGACATCAACGGAGCCAGCGCCAGCATGAAAAGCGCCTGCCCGCAGGCGAAGGCAATCATAGAGACCGTAGGCATATCGGTAGTTGGCATTGCTCGTCTCCTTAAATAGCCGCCACAATCAGCAGAATCACCAGCGCGGCGACCACATACAGACAGTAGAGGCGGAAATCACCCTGTTGCAGCCATTGAATACGCTGGCTGAGCCATTGGATCAGGCGGATAAGCGGGGCCACAACTTTGTCGTCCCATACCGGCTCCACCCGTGTTGCGCCGCTGATTGAGTGCTCCAGCGCACTCTGCATCATCGGTGCCGGGTCCAGCTTTTTGCGCATCCGGTAGAGCGGGGCGAACATGACCCGTAGTGGCTGAGTAAAGCCCCCGGCGGAGACGGTCATCGCCTGCTCATAGGCATAACCGCAGGCCCAAGGGTCGCCGCCATGACGAAATGCCAGCCGGCTGCCTTTGTAGAGGCTGGCGACCAGTAAAATCACCAGCGGCAAGATCAGTAAGCCAAAGAAGATGCAGAGGGTGGAGAGCATCGCCTGCGAGCTATGTTGCGGGAACAGCACTACCCCTTGTGCCACCTGTATCGCGGGTGTTTGCGGGGCCGTGATTAAGCTGGCGGCGATGCGAGCAATAATCGGTGCCACCTGAGTCGCGCCAATCCCCAACGCCAAACAGAGCAGTGCTAGCAGCAGCATGGCGGCGGTCATCGGCCACGGCACTTCCCGCGCAAGGGCGGCTTTTTCGCTGCGCGGCAGGCCACAGAAGCTGATGCCGTACACTTTAACGAAGCACATCGCCGCCAGTGCGCCGGTGATAGCCAGCATCACGATGGCAATCGGCCCCGCCAGACGAATCATAAAACCGCCATTTTTGGTCATGGTAAACAGTGATTGATAGGTGAACCATTCACTGACGAAACCATTAAATGGCGGCAGGGCCGAGATCGCCATACAGCCAACCAAAAAGGCCAACGCGGTGTAAGGCATCACTCTGGCGAGCCCGCCCATCTTCTCCATATCCTTGGTGTGCAAGCGGTAGATGATGGCACCGGCACCGAGGAACAGCAGCCCTTTGAAAACGGCGTGGTTAAGCAGATGGTAGAGTGCGCCGAGCAGACCCAAAGCGGCCAAGACCGGTTGCTGGCTGGCGATACCTATCATGCCGACCCCGACGCCCATTAGGATAATGCCGATATTTTCGACGGTGTGATAAGCCAACAGCCGCTTGATATCGTGCTCCGCCAGCGCATAGAGCACCCCCAACACCGACGACACTGCGCCGAATGCCAGCACCACCACGCCCCACCACAGCTGGCTGGCACCCAGTAAATCAATGCCCACCTTGATGATGCCGAAGATGCCAATTTTCACCATCACACCGGACATCAGGGCCGAGGCATGAGAGGGGGCAGCCGGGTGCGCGCGCGGTAACCAGCCATGGAGTGGCAGCATCCCCGCTTTGGCACCAAAGCCGAAGAGGGCCAACAAGAAGATAATCGAGGCCATAACCGGTTGCGGTTCCACCTGCCGGAAAGCGGCAAACTCCAGACTGCCGCTGAGGCGATAGAGCAGGAAGAAGGCGACCATAATCAGTACCGAACCGGCATGGGCAATCAGAAAGTAGAGTAGGCCGGCGCTGATGGCATCGTCATCCTGATCGGCTATCACCAGGAAGTATGAGGCCAGTGACATCATTTCGAAAAACACGATGAAATAGAAGGCGTTATCCACCACCACCAGAGCCACCATCGAGGCGATGAACAGATTCATAAACACCCCCATTCCCCAGGCGCCGCGCCCTTTGTACTCCTGCACGTAGGCCAATGAGTAGAGTGCGGTTATCACCACCAGCAATGAAATGACCAGCAGCATAAAGGCGGCGAGTGGGTCAAGGCGTAGAGTGAATGCCGCGAAGGGGAATGGCCCCGCAGTAGCAAAAGTAATAGTGCCGCCAGCGAGTAAGGTGGGCGTGGCAGCCAACAGACCGGCAATGCCTCCCAGCAATGAAGCCAGCCCAGAGGCATAGATAGCCGCAGTTTCGCGCCGTGCCAACAGCAAGGAGAGCAGCGCACCTGCCAGATAGAGCAATAAAGAGAGCCACAATAGCTCAAGTGAAGTCATCATCTTTTCTGCTCCTCGTGAGAGATAGCGGGCGCGCTGTCCATGGCCAGAAAGGCCCCGTTATCTGCTAACCCACAGGCCGCCGCCATGCGCTTAGCCCGATTCGCCTGTTCGATGCTCTGTTCATCCACCAGTATCAAGGCGTTGGTCGGGCAGACCCGCACGCACTCCGGTCCTTGGGGCTGAAAGCGGCATAAGTCACATTTCACCGCCACTGTGCGCACCCCGGCGCTCCAGGCGAGGAGGGGGTGCATGTTAGCGGGGCTGAACGGCACATCGGACAGTTCGCTCATCGGAATGAACTCCGGGAAAGTGTCCGGCACCGCCAGTGGTTTGCTGCCCGCCGGGGTGATTGCGCCAAATGGGCAGGCGATGGCACAGAGTTTGCAGCCGATGCAGGTGGTTTCATCCAATTCAACCGAGTGATTGGTCATGGTGATGGCATTGACCGGGCAAACCCGTGCACACCACGCATCCTCACAGTGGCGACAGAGAATTGGTGCCGTAACCGTGGCGTTACGCATCACGGTCAATCTGGGATGCTCTTGTAAACCCTCGGCTTTATGCACCTGGCTGCAAGCAGCCATGCAGGTATTGCATCCAATACAAAGCCTCGGCTCCGCAATCACAAAGCGGTTCATAGCCATACCCTCCGGGACAAAAATCTGGTGACAGTCAGGCTGATAGCGATCATTTCCCAGCTCTAAAGCATATTTTGTGCCAGCACGGTAGCCGCGGTGGGAAAAGCCGCGTGGAGGCCCATAGGCTATGGTCTCGGCCAATGGCGGATAGTGAAGCGAGAGGTAAAATGCCGCCAACACAGCATGGTTGCCAGCCTGAAGTGTCGACATTAGTGACGAAAGCCATGCTCGACGATGACACTTCGACAGTGATTATTCGCATGATGAATCTGTCGCGAGGGAAATCTAGCTAATAATTTTATTTATCAGATTGTTATATGGGGTGATGAACTGCGAAAAAGCGCTGTATTGCTGGCATCTTCTTTGCATCACTTAGCACAGAGCAATCACCACAGGAGCAGCAGAGTCATGCATGAGATAACCTTATGCCAAAACGCGCTTACCATGATGGAGCAGCAGGCGCGGCTGCATGGCGCGCAGCGGATTACCGGCGTGTGGCTGGAGACTGGTGCATTTTCCTGTGTCGAGCCGCAGGCATTGGTGTTCTGTTTTGAGCTAGTGTGTCGTGGCACGCTGGCGGAAGGTTGCGTTCTACACCTTAGCCAGCAGCAGTCACAGGTGTGGTGCCACGACTGCCAGCAGGAGGTTAATTTACTTAGCAGCAAAGTGACGCGCTGCCCGTTGTGCGCGGGGAGTCATTTACGTATTGGTGCCGCGAATGATGGGGTGATGATTAAGCGGTTGGAGGTGGAGTGAGTTTACTTTTTATAGCTAGAACCGCGCGGCGGGAAGAGACAGAGGCCAGATTATGTGTATAGGTATTCCAGGGCAAATTGTGGCATTGGATGAGACGCAGGCGGGTACAGCTTGGGTGGATGTGTGCGGTGTGCGGCGCAGTGTCAATATTATGCTGGTGGCCGAGGATGCCCCGGGCCGCGCGGCATTGATCGGCCATTGGGTGTTGGTGCATGTGGGGTTTGCGATGAGTCGGCTGGATGAAGATGAGGCGCTGGAGACCTTGCAGTTGTTGCAGGAGATGGGGGAGGTTGAGAGTGATGTAGGACTGTTTTTGGGGCAAAGGGAGTAGTTTTTGCTAGCGGTTGAGGCGCGAGAGGCCAAGTGAACACCTATCTCATGTCAACCGAAGCGATCACCTCCCCATCCTCTAATTGCGCTCAAGGTCAAAGGCGAAGACCAAACCTATTCAAAAACCAAACCCAGAACGAGGTTATTGACAAAGTGCCGGTGTGGAGAGAACAGCTAGATCGTAAAGACGCCGTCAATCCGTCCCTGGAGGCTCGAGCCGCGCCATCCCTGGCGCGGACGCTTTACTCTTCTACCCGTCCTCTCCGCTCCAGATCGCGTCATCGTGTTTTGTCAGCAGTCTGCCAGAACTCATTTTGTTGCGGGTTCAGGGGTGGTGCTGTTTTTTTGTTTCTCTTCCGCCAGCCGGTGCTCTAGCTCGACGAGTTGTTCGGGCGAGACGGCAGGATAGCCTTGGGCGTCATCCGGTATGATGTGTACCGCCGGAATAGGGATTAGTGGCCCGAGGAAGCGGGGTTCGCGTTTCAGGATATAGAGATCAGATAGCGCACCAAGGCGGGCAAAGATTTCGCGTACTCGAACGTTGAGCATATCTTTTGGCGATGGTACAGCGAAACATTGCGCCTGAATTCCCATATGCTGAGCGATAAACAGCGCCCGTTCGCAGTGGAAGCGTTGAGTAATGATAATAAAATCATTGGTATCAAAGACTTTTCGCGTGCGGACGATGGAGTCCAGCGTGCGGAAACCGGCGTAATCCAGCACGATATCAGCCGGTGGGACACCGGCGGCGATCAAGTCACGGCGCATGGTCATCGGCTCGTTATAACTGTGCAGGGCGTTGTCGCCACTGAGCAGTAAGTAGCTGACCTTACCGCTGTTATAAGCGTTTAGCGCCCCTTGAATGCGATATTGATAAAACTGATTAATGCCCCCAGTGCGATAATATTTGGCGGTGCCAAGTACCACGCCAACCTGTCGGTGGGGTAAATCCTGTAGCTCGTCATAGATAAAGGGGGCAGTTTTCCAACTGATCCAGCGATCGAGTGCAATAGCTGTGACCATCAGCAACCCTGCGATGATAATTAAGCTAATAATCAGGCGTTTCCACATTCTCTGGCCTTCGATGCATTCAACTCACTGGTGATAGTTGCAAGGCTACTGTACCCGTCCATGTTGCGCAATACCTATCCCCATCATCTTTCAAGCTACAGGTGTGTTGGCTGCGCTCAATCACCCGAATCACTTACTGATGTAAGCTCATCGGGATTCTCTTGCTTGCCGCCTTCCTGCAACTCGAAATCTATTGGGGATAATTGTCATCTTTCAAGCTGCAGGTGTGTTGGCTGCGCTCATTACTCGGCCCATCCATGGGCCTCGCCTCTGCGAGGCCGCTGCCAGCAGCGTTCAAATCTGCTCCCGACAGATTTGTCACCCGAATCACTGACAATGTACTTGAACGGTGAGAACAAGTAGATCGTAAAGACGCCGTAGATCCATCCATGGAGGCTCGAGCCGCGCCCTCCCTGGCGCGGACGCTTTACTCTTCTACCTGTCCTCACCTTTTTAGAGTGAGTAACTGAGGTTTGTCAGTGGTCTGATGTTTGCTGTCTAACTGCAATTCTAATTAATTTGGGTATCCCTTCGTTCTTGCTGTTGCAGGGGGCGGCCCATGCCGAAGCACAGGCCGAATTAGGTTTAGAACGAGGTGCGCTTATAGGTGCGGTACTGCGGTTGCCAGTAGTTATGCTCAATGGCTTTCGCCAGTGCTTCTTCTGAGGTCACAATGGCGACACCTTGCAACTGTGCAGCTTTGCCAACTTGCATGGCAATTGTTTTTGATACGGCCTGAATATCGTCGATATTGGGCAGTAACGCGCCTTCGCCGTTAAGTGCCAGCGGTGAGCACTCTGCCAATGCACGGCTGGCGGCCATCAACATCCCATCGGTGACACGTTTGGCACCGGATGCCAGCACACCTAAACCAATACCGGGGAAGATATAGGAGTTGTTGCACTGAGCAATCGGATAGAGTTTCTCTTTATAGCTAACCGGTGAGAATGGGCTACCGGTCGCCACCAGCGCGGCACCATCAGTCCAGTTAATGATATCTTCTGGCCGAGCTTCAACCCGCGATGTTGGGTTTGAGAGTGGCATCACGATTGGCCGTGGGCAGTGTTGGTGCATCTCGCGGATCAACTCTTCCGTAAACAGCCCCGGCTGGCCTGAAACACCAATTAGCACGGTTGGTTTGGCATTGCGCACCACATCCAGCAGTGAAATTGAGTCACTGGTTAAATTCCAGTTTTGCAGCGCATCACTTTTTTGCACCAATTTGCTTTGGAAAGCCAACAAATTCGGCAGTTTGTCGGTCAGCAGGCCGAAGCGGTCAACCATAAACACCCGCCCACGAGCTTGCTCTTCACTCAACCCCTCTGAAATCATCTGCGCGATTATCTGTTCTGCAATACCGCAACCCGCAGATCCGGCCCCAAGGAAGGTGACAGTTTGGTCGCGCAACTGGCTGCCTGCCGCGTGGCTGGCGGCAATCAGGCTGCCGAGGGTCACTGCTGCTGTACCTTGGATATCATCGTTGAAACAGCACAGCTCATCACGGTAGCGGTTCAGTAGCGGGGTGGCATTGTTCTGAGCAAAGTCTTCAAACTGTAACAGTACATTTGGCCAGCGACGTTTTACTGCCTGGATGAATTCATCCACGAAAGCATAATATTCGTCACCGGAAATACGCGGATGACGCCAGCCCATATACAGCGGGTCATTCAGGCGTTGTGGATTATTGGTGCCAACATCTAATACCACTGGCAAAGTATACGCAGGGCTGATACCACCACACGCGGTATAGAGTGACAGTTTACCGATTGGAATACCCATGCCGCCAATGCCCTGATCGCCAAGGCCAAGAATACGTTCACCGTCGGTCACCACGATAACTTTAACGTTTTGCTTGGTGGCGTTTTGCAGCATATCGTCAATGTGTTCACGATTGGGGTAAGAGATAAACAAGCCACGTGCACGGCGATAAATATCCGAAAAGTGTTCGCATGCTTCACCAACAGTTGGCGTGTAGATAATCGGCATCATCTCACTGAGATGAGCTTCCAGCAGGCGATAAAATAGGGTTTCGTTGGTGTCCTGGATATTGCGCAGATAAATATGCTTATCGTCGTCGTTTTTGAAATCCTGATACTGGCGGTAAGCACGCTCTGCTTGTTCTTCAATGGTTTCAACCGCTTCCGGCAATAAGCCGTGCAGGTTGAAATGGTTGCGCTCATCGTTGGTGAAGGCGCTGCCTTTGTTCAGCAGAGGGAATTCTAACAGGATAGGGCCGGCGTAGGGGATATAGAGGGGGCGCTTACTTTCGTATTCAAGTTCCATGAGTTTTACTCTTAGACGTTATCAGATAGTTGACGTTATCAGGTAGTTGCCCCGATCCTAAAAGATAAGAGAAATATGTACAGCTTTTGTTAGTTAAATATGTCGGTTACAGGTGGAAATGCGAGTTATCTTGCAGATTTAGTTATTAGCTGCGGGAATGTGTTGTTTGGTTAACTGGGGTTAACGATATAACCCCAGCAAACCAGGTCTTTTTAGCTTAAAAAATAACCAACTTAAAAAGTGACGCGGTTGACCTCTGAGCAACCTAAGGCCGCCAGTGTTGCATGAGTAGCATCCCACTGACTTAAAATCGCGTTATTACCTTCCACCAGCACTGCGCGGCGAATAGCAGCACAATCTTTGCCGGACAGATTCGCTAAAATCAATGCGGCTTGCAGTGGCGGCAGGCTCGGGTTGAACGCCGCGTTTTCAGCATAACGGCCAGTATAAATCGTGCCATCAGCCAGTTCGACGGCAACACCACTGTGAGAAAGGCTGTAAGGCGCATGGCTATGGTTGGCACCATGAAGTGCGGCTTGTGTCAGAGGATCGGTTGCTGCCACCGAGTAACCGTGATCCACCGGGTCCATTAGCAGGGTGGTGATCGCCAGATCTTTCGGGCCGAAGGCATCCGGTAGATATTGGCCCAGTGTAGACGCAGGGCGACCTGGCAGATGAATATGCAAATCAGTGCCACTGTTTAGCTCATTCATAAACTGGCGGCAGTGGCCACAAGGCGTGTAATTGACGGTAATGGACACCAGACCGGTTTCACCACGTAGCCAGGCGTGAGTGACCGCACACTGCTCAGCATGGATGGTTTGCTGCAATGGCGCGCCGCTGAACTCCATATTGGCACCGAAATAGAGATTGCCGCTTTTCCCGCGCGCAATGGCCCCGACCATAAAGTGGGAGATGGGCGTGAGTGCGCAAGCAGCAGCCAGGGGCAGTAGTGCAAAAGCCAGTGTATCGTCATCTAACTCACTGATCTCTTTTACCGTTTTCACTTGCTCGGCGGTCAGCATGGCAGGGAAATCGTTTGCGCTCAGAATAGGTTCAAGTGCGGATTGCAGTGCAGCGGGCAGCTCAGCCCAAGGGGCGTGAAAACGTGCTTGCATGGGATTATCTCCAATTGTAACGGGAAGCTATTTTAGGCAGCTTAGGAGGCTATTAGTGTGATGTGTATCCCGTTATATATGAAATTTATGCAAGTAAAATAACTAATGAGAGATGTATCTCAAATTTATGTATTAATCTTGGTGATTAACCGCCGTCAGGGAGATGCCATCAGCCAAACAAATGTAGTAGCACTGGGAATAAGAACGGCGCTACCAGAGAGGTGATAATCCCGCAGATAACCAGTGCCAGCGAGCTGAACGCCCCCTCCTGATAATCCAACTCCGCACAGCGGGCGGTACCCAGAGCATGGGAAGCCGTCCCCATCGCCAAACCTCGCGAGGCTTTAGTGGTGATTTTCAATAAATTCAGCAAGCTGTGACCAAATACCGCCCCCAGAATACCGACGAAAATCACACATACCGCACTGATAGCCGGCAAACCATGAATAGATTCGGCCACCGCCATGGCGATGGGGGTCGTCACCGATTTAGGCAATACTGACGCGGCAATTTCGGGTGTCGCCCCCATCCACAGGGCCACGGCGGTGCCACTCACCATGGCAGTAATACTGCCTATAAAACAGATGGTTATGATGGATTTCCAGCGCGCGCGAATTTGATGCAACTGTTCGTAGAGCGGGAAAGCCAATGCCACCACCGCCGGTTGTAGCAGGTCATTTAGGATTTTGCTGCCAGCAAAATAGTTGGCGTAGGGCATCTGTGTGACCAACAGTAATGGAATGATCACAACCATAGATATCAGTAATGGGTTAAGCAGCGGCATTTTTAGCCAGCGGGCCAGATAGCGGGCAACGAAGAAGACAATTAAGGTCAGTGGCAGTGACCACCATAAGTTGCTGATCATTTGTCATCCTCCGTATGGGTTGGAGAGCCGATAACTTTGCGCTCGCGGTGGACATAATGTGAGCTATACGCCACCACTAACATCACGATCAGGGTGCTGACAAAGCAGGAGACGACAATGGGGCCGAATTGCTTGGTAAGTTGATCGTAATACTGCATCACGCCGACACCGATTGGGACAAACAGCAGCGCCATGTAGCGGATCAGTATGCGGCAACCGGGCTTGACCCAGCTTGAGGGCAAGATTTGCGATGCAAGCAGAGTAAACAGAATCAGCATACCGATGATACTGCCGGGGATGGTGATGGGCAGTAGCAAGGCGACAAATTTACCGACCCATAGGCAGAGGTAAATAATGGCGAAAGCCCGTAAGTACTGCCAGCAAAGTGAAATCACATTGCGCATAGAGAGGGTCCTGAGTAACGGAATTGATTCATCATACAATTAACTTTGGTTATGTGCCAGCCATCACACTATGAATAATTTTAATGGAATTATGCCAATCACGACTGATTCTGCTGGTGGCCAGCAGCGGGTGCTTTAGCCAGCAGGTAACCGCGATAGAAGAAGGCCAGTCCCAGAATAGCCGCGATAATCAGCATATAGAACATCATCTGCGGCGCAGCATAGGCTAACAAAAAACCACAAAGCACGGGGTTAACGGCTCCGCCCAGTTGACCGAGATTCTGCGCCCCATAGTAACTGCCTTTAAGATTCGCTGGCGCAATAAAATCGATAAACAAGTACTCGACCGGAATAACAATAATCTCGCCCAATGAGAAGATCGCCATTGCCAGCATCCATAATGGGATCGAGTCCTGAGCGGCCATAAACCCAAGCAAGCCGATGATAAAGAACAGGGTGCCGAGCATCAACCAGCGCATTAAATTCTGCTGATTCATGCGGCGGCTCAATAGGTATTGCAGAGTGATCACAATCACGGCATTCACGGTCATGACCGCCCCAATCACCTGATAGGCGAATTGGGCATCGGCAACGGTAATCAGATATTGCGATAAATATCCGGAGAATTGGCCAAAGACAATCGCGCTAAACATGCCGCCGAGGGTGAAGTAAATCAGTCGCTTATCGTGGCGCAAGATGCGGAATGTTTGGCGAAAATCAGGTGCAGGTTCTGTCAGTGTCGATTTAGCGGCTGACATATCAGCGCTGCTAATCCTGAATTTTAGGGTGATGGCAACCAGCAATGCCAGCGCGCCTGAAATGATAAATGGCACTTGCGGGCCGATATTGACCACTAACACCCCTAATGCCGGGCCGACCGCCCAACCGACATTAACTAGCGTGTAGTTGGCAGAAAAGGCTTTGATGCGTTCGTTGACCGGCAGCCAGTCGGCAAAGCAGGCTTTAATGGCAATGCCATAGACCGAGTAAGCTGAGTGCAGCAGGGCCAAAATCAAGATAATCCAGGCGGGATGTTCTACCCACGGCAGCGTAAAGAAGGTGGCTGCAAACAGTGTGATTGCCAGCAAGATCAACTGTTTTTTGTTGAATTTATCCACCAGATAGCCGCCATAGAGGCTGGTGAAAATACCCAATGTCAAACTCGCCCCTAGCACTAGCCCAACTTTATCCGGTGCCAATTGAAAATGCTCAGCAAGATAGATGGTGATAAAGGGCAGGGTAACGGCTCGACCAATGGTTAACACCAGCGAAGCAATCAGCAGATTGGTGACACGTGAGGGAAATCCTTTCATGGTATTTTCTTATTTGTAATTATTTGGATAACAAACTGTTTTTATGCGGATTTTCTAATAAAAATGGCACGCGTACAGCACGACGACAATAGCTCAACCAATTACATTAGACTATTGCGGCAGGAAGAGAGAGGGGGGCGCGGAAATATATTTTGCAAACAGCAGAGCTGCCAGTAATAAGCTTGCCCAAAATTATTGGCGTTGCAGGTAGGCAGCAAGCGCGGGCACCCCGATGAGCTGACTCAGGTCAGTGATTTGGGTAAGCGCGCGTAGCTAACCCCCTGCAACTTCAAGGGCGAAGGGGATTTTTAACCTAAGTACTCGATGATTGATAGCCCACCATTATAATCGGTGCTGTAGATAATCCCTTGTGCATCAACAAATACATCACATGACTGAATGACTTGTGGGCGACCAGGGCGTTTATCCATCATTTTTTCCGGTGCGGCGGGCACCAAAGCGCCGGTCTCCTTCGGCTGATAGGGGTTGCTGATGTCATAAGCGCGGACACCGGCATTCTGATAAGTGGCAAAAATCAGTGATGAGCTGATAAAACTACCCGGGCGGTTTTCGTGTAGGTTATGTGGGCCAAAATGTGCACCTTTTTTCACATAATCCCGCTCATCGGGTTGCGGGAATGTCGAGATACTCACCGGATTGCTTGGCTCGCGAATGTCAAATAGCCAGATATGCTTCTCACCATCTTCCTGATTATCCAGCACCGCCTCATCCAGCACTACAAGCAGGTCGCGGTCGGGTAGCGGCAGCGCGGTATGGGTGCCACCGCCAAAAGGGGGGCTCCAGTTACGATGACTAATCAGTTTGGGCGCGTGCCGATCACTGACATCTAATAGGGTCAGTCCACCATCGCGCCAACTACCATAGGCGGTGTCACCACTGATAATGGCATGATGCAGTGCGTAGCGTTTACCCTCCGGCCAGCTGGCTTGTTCACCGGCGGCAGTATGCATACCGGGTAGCGCATAACGACCTGCAACCTCGGGGTTTTGTGGGTCAGCCAGATCAATGGTCAGGAAGATATAATCACTGTAACCATCGAGTAGCGCAGAGACATAGGCCCAGCGCCCACCGACGTACCAGATGCGGTGAATGCCGATGCCATCAAGTGGCAAGAAGCTGATTTCGCGCGGTTTATCTGGTGTCGAAATATCAAAAATACGTAATCCGGCGCTCCAGTTACGGCCCTCCTGACGGGTGCTGACGGTCTGTGCCACCGAGCGGGTGTAATAGACCTTCTCTTCGGCAAAACTGGCGTCAGCAAACAGGTCGCGGGCATTAATCACCAGTAGCAGGTCATCATGGGCCTGTAAGTGTACATTCCAGGTATTGGCGGGTGCGGCGATAAAACCGGCAGGGCGCGGATTTTTCGCGTCCCGGACATCAATAATCGATACTCCTTGTGACACCATATGGCCGACATAGGCGTAGCCACGATGTACCATTACCTGCACACCATCTGGTTTGCCGCCCTGATCACTATGACCAATCAGCCGCATATTGCGGCTGTATTCTGGTGTCGGCAAGGTTACTTGCGTTGCCATCTATTTCACTCCAAATCAATTGGCCATGTAGGCCCCTTACTGACGGTGATTAGCTACCGTGCTTAGCTACCATGACTCGCCACTCTAACTGCTGGCCGTTACTGCGCGTTTTTAGCCGCAAGGGTGGCAAACCAGGGTGAGTTGAAGTCATCAGACTGGCCCCAGCCGGGAATGATTTTACTCAAACCTGCCACGTTAACCGGGCCGGGTTGGCTGGCTAGCAATGCTTGAGGAATGGAGGCGGCGCGGAACTCATAGCTGGCAGGTGTGGCTTCACCCGCAATTTTCTTGGCAATTAGACGCAAGTTCACGGCACCGATCAGTTTAGGGTCTACGGCGACACTGACTTTCCACGGACTATTGGCTTCGCGCATCAGTTGCAGATCCTGATTCGAGATATCAATGCTGTACAGTTTGATTTCGGTACGGCCATTCTCTTGTAAGGCTTTATAAGCGCCTTGAGAAAATGCATCCCAAGTGCCCCAGATCGCGTCAATTTTGCCTTTCGGGTATTTCGCCAATACCGCACCCACTTTATTGGCGGTATCCCCTTGAACATCCGAAGAGACAGCACCGATAGACTCCAACTCATTAATACCCGGATTCTGTTTCAGCAGCGTCTGGTAAGCCGCCTGACGGCGCTCCATGGGTGGGAAACCGGCCACCCACAGTTTGATGATATTGGCTTTACCATTGAAGTCTTTGACCAATTGACCAAAGGATTCATTGGTGAGGGAAGCATCATCCTGCTGAGTCACTGTCAGACCGGGGATCTCACCTTGAATCGCGGTGTCAAACACCGAGACGGCGATGCCGCTGGCCGCAATGCGCTTCACCAGCTCAGTTGAGTAAGGATCACGGCCTTGAGAAAGAATAATGCCGTCATATTTTTGGCTGATAGCTTGGTTCACGAAGTCCTGAAAACGGGCGTCATCACCATTGCTCAGGAAGGTATCCACCTTGAAACCGAGCTTTTTGCCCTCTTTCAACACGCCAGAGAGAAACTGTGTGGTGTTGTCGTCGGAACCCAAATTACGGATCACCGCGATCTTAATCTGCCCTGGATGTTTGGCGATAGCATCAGGGATTGGGGCTAATGTGGCGGTGTCCGCAGCGAATACCGGCAGTGCCGTCAGCAGGCTCAGGGCCAGTAATGGGGAAGCAATTTTTTTCATCCGGAACTCCGTCATGGTGTCGATAAGTTAGGCAATGTGTGTGTTGCTGCTGTTGTTGTAGCTATCTTTGTGTCTAGACGTCTATCCATCTCTATGCAGCATCATAACCATAACTTTTTTGATAAGGAATTAACTTTGTTATGAATTTTTCGATCGCGTTATATCTTTTAGTTTGGATGGCTTAAATAAGCAGCAAAGGCAAGAGGCGGGGGAGCGGGGGAGCAGTGATAACCATAGCGGCAAAGGCAAAAAAAATGCCGATCAGGTCTCCCTCATCGGCATAGTGGTAAAAGCACTCTATTTTACTTCACTTGCATACCCGGCTGAGCGCCAGCGTCTGGGCTGAGCAGGAAGATATCCTTGCCGCCAGGGCCGGCTGCCATCACCATGCCTTCAGAAATACCGAAGCGCATTTTGCGTGGAGCCAGGTTTGCTACCATCATGGTCAAACGGCCTTCCAACACTTTTGGATCCGGGTACGCCGAGCGAATGCCAGAGAATACCTGACGGGTTTCGCCACCGATATCCAGTGTCAGTTTTAGCAATTTATCGGAGCCTTCGACAAATTCTGCTTGTTGAATCAGTGCGATACGCATATCCACTTTAGCAAAATCATCGAAACTGATAACTTCCTGAATCGGGTCATCGGCTAATGGGCCAGTTGCCACCACGGTTGCCGCCATATCTTCTTTAGAAGAGGCGACCATCTCGTTCACCTTGTCCAAATCGATACGGTTAAACAGCGCTTTAAAGCCATTAATCTGATGGCCCAGCAGCGGTTGTTCGATGCTATCCCACGTCAATTCGGTATTGAGGAAAGCCTCAGTACGCTCATTGAGGGATGGCAATACCGGTTTCAGATAAGTCATCAGCACGCGGAACAAGTTGATGCCCATAGAGCAGATGGCTTGCAGCTCGGCGTCACGGCCCTCTTCTTTCGCCACCACCCACGGCGCTTGCTCATCAATATAGCGGTTGGCAACATCAGCCAGCGCCATGATCTCACGGATTGCTTTGCTTGATTCGCGGCTGTTGTAGGCATCAGCAATGCTGACAGCTGCATCGGTGAAGGTTTTATACAGCGCGGGATCTGCCAGTTGGTCAGCTAACTTGCCGGCAAAACGTTTGTTGATAAAACCGGCATTACGGGAGGCCAGATTCACCACTTTGTTGACGATGTCGGCGTTAACGCGCTGGACGAAATCTTCCAGATTCAAATCGATATCATCAATGCGGGAGGAGAGCTTCGCGGCATAGTAATAACGCAGGCAATCGGCATCCAGATGCTTTAGGTAAGTACCCGCTTTGATGAATGTGCCACGGGATTTCGACATTTTTGCGCCGTTGACCGTGACATAACCATGGACGAACAGATTGGTGGGTTTGCGGAAGTTACTGCCCTCCAGCATCGCCGGCCAGAACAGGCTATGGAAGTAAACGATGTCTTTACCGATGAAGTGATAAAGATCGGTTTCAGCGCCTTCACGCCAGAACTCATCGAAGTCCAAATCACCCCGTTTGTCACACAGGTTTTTAAACGCCCCCATATAACCGATAGGGGCATCTAGCCACACGTAGAAATATTTACCCGGTGCATCAGGCACTTCAAAACCAAAATAGGGTGCATCGCGGGTGATATCCCACTGTTGCAGGCCTGATTCAAACCACTCCTGCATTTTGTTGGCAACTTGCTCTTGCAGTGCGCCAGAACGCGTCCAGGCTTGCAGCATCTCGCTGAATGCAGGTAGGTCAAAGAAGAAGTGCTCAGATTCGCGCATCACCGGTGTGGCACCGGAAACGGCAGATTTTGGATCAATAAGCTCAGTCGGGCTGTAGGTCGCGCCGCAGACTTCGCAGTTGTCGCCATATTGATCTGGCGCTTTACACTTCGGGCAGGTGCCTTTAACAAAACGATCGGGCAGGAACATGCCTTTCTCAGGATCATAGAGCTGAGAGATAGTGCGACTCTTGATATAGCCGTTTGCCTTCAGGCGGCTGTATATCAGGCTTGACAGTTCACGGTTTTCATCACTGTGGGTGGAGTGATAGTTATCATAACTGATAGCGAAACCGGCGAAATCCTGTTGGTGCTCCTGGCTCATTTCGGCAATCATCTGCTCCGGTTCGATACCCAATTGCTGAGCTTTCAACATGATTGGAGTGCCGTGAGCATCATCTGCACAGATAAAATGAACCTGGTTGCCGCGCATTCGCTGGAAACGGACCCAGATGTCTGCCTGGATGTGCTCGAGCATGTGACCGAGATGAATAGAACCGTTAGCGTATGGTAGCGCGCACGTCACCAATATTTTTTTCGCGACTTGAGCCATAGTGGGAAATTGCTTTCTTTATGTCGATTAAAGGGTCTTTGATGTTAACCGATAAGCCGGTTTGCCGCTAGGGTAAGGCCGCTGGGATCTTGCCTTAAGTCATAACGAATAGATTTTCACCTGTTTTCAGTCTATTTGGTTATTAACCCTGGCGGTTATGTGGCCTGAGCCGATTTTCTCTCTATTCGGCCCACACAGGCGCTAATGAGTTCTGGTACACTATTGTTATTATCCATAGGTTAATAACGATAAATTCAAGGAGCCGGGATGAGCCAAAAATCCCCTGAGCAGACCACCGCCGATCTGCTGCAATCACAAATTTCAAAGGTTCTTACCGCCTTTACCCACCCAACCCTGCAAAAGGATCTCGGCACGTTGCGCGCCATTCATCACTGTGCCTTATTGGACAATGTGCTCCATATTGAGCTGGTGATGCCTTTTGCCTGGCAGTTTGGTTTTGATGTATTGAAAGAGAGCGTCAGTGAAGAGTTGCTGGCGGTGACAGGTGCTAAAGCTATTGACTGGAAGTTGTCCCACAACATCACCACGCTAAAACGTGCCAATGACCAGCCGGGCATCAAAGGGGTGCGCAATATTCTGGCGGTCAGCTCCGGCAAAGGCGGTGTAGGGAAATCGAGTACTGCGGTGAATCTGGCGCTAGCATTGGCGGAGGAGGGGGCGAAAGTCGGTATTCTGGATGCTGATATTTATGGCCCGTCGATCCCGAACATGCTGGGCACTATGAATCAGCGGCCAACCTCACCTGATGGCAAGCATATGGCGCCGATTATGGCCCATGGTCTGGCGACTAACTCCATCGGCTATCTGGTGACTGACGAGAACGCCATGGTGTGGCGCGGCCCAATGGCCAGTAAGGCCTTGATGCAGATGCTACAAGATACCCTATGGCCGGATCTGGATTATCTGGTGATTGATATGCCGCCGGGGACCGGTGATATTCAACTGACTCTTTCGCAAAACATTCCGGTGACCGGCGCGCTGGTGGTGACAACACCACAAGATATCGCCTTGATAGATGCCATGAAGGGCATTGTAATGTTCGAGAAAGTTCATGTGCCAGTGCTGGGTATCGTGGAGAATATGAGCATGCATATTTGCAGCAATTGCGGCCATCTGGAGCCTATTTTCGGTACTGGTGGTGCAGAGAAACTGGCGCAGAAATACCATTGCAAGTTGTTGGGTCAAATCCCACTGCATATCTCACTGCGCGAAGACCTTGATCGTGGCGAACCAACGGTTGTTAGCCATCCTGACAGTGAATTTGCTGACATCTATCGCCAGTTAGCCTCCAATGTTGCCGCAGAAATGTACTGGCAAGGTGAAGCGATCCCAACGGAAATATCATTCCGCGCAGTATAGAAGCGGCTTTATTGATAGATGGACGTTATTGGAATTGCTGCGGCCAACACCGTGGTAATTTCAATGACGCAGGGTATAGGGCTGGCATCGAACCAGCTAACTCCCTATAATTGGTGCGCTCGAAGCACCTCACGTGCTTTGTCTCCCCCTCACACTTCGTAATCAGGTCTTTAATTTTATGACTGACAAAGCACACCAGTGCGTCATTATTGGGATAGCCGGTGCCTCTGCCTCCGGTAAAAGTCTTATCGCCAGCACCTTGTATCGTGAATTGCGCGATCAGGTCGGTGACCAACATATTGGTGTCATCCCTGAAGATGGTTATTACAAAGATCAGAGTCATCTGTCGATGGAAGAGCGGGTTAAAACCAACTATGACCACCCCAGCGCCATGGACCACAACTTATTGCTGGAACATTTGCAATCGTTGAAAGCGGGTAAGTCCGTTGAATTACCGCTTTACAGCTACACTGAGCACACCCGTAAAAAAGAGACCATCCATTTAGAGCCGAAAAAAGTCATTATTCTGGAAGGGATCTTGCTGCTAACCGATATTCGCCTGCGCCAAGAGATGAACTTTTCTATCTTTGTCGACACGCCATTAGATATCTGCCTGATGCGCCGGATGAAGCGTGATGTTAATGAACGCGGCCGCTCAATGGATTCAGTTATGGCTCAATACCAGAAAACTGTGCGCCCAATGTTTCTGCAATTTATCGAACCCTCCAAACAATATGCTGACATTATTGTTCCGCGTGGCGGCAAGAACCGAATTGCGATCGATATTCTAAAAGCGAAAATCAGTCAGTTCTTTGAGTAATGTTAGTCTGGATCTTTGCTGCTTAATATGGCAGTTTTCGTAGTATGCAGCTGTAACATGTGAATTTTGATGGAGATTTTGGCAATGAGACTGTGCGATCGTGACATAGAAGCTTGGCTGGACAGCGGTAAATTGGGTATTGATCCTCGTCCACCGGTAGAACGTATCAATGGTGCCACGGTCGATGTTCGCTTAGGTAATCAGTTTCGTGTTTTCACCGGCCACACGGCGGCATTTATTGACTTAAGCGGCCCGAAAGATGAAGTCAGCGCCGCGCTAGAACGGGTCATGAGTGATGAGATCAATCTGCCAGAAGGGGAGGCATTCTTCCTGCATCCGGGGGAGTTGGCACTAGCGGTGACGTTGGAGTCAGTAACTATCCCCGATGATCTGGTCGGTTGGCTTGATGGTCGCTCCTCATTAGCCCGCCTTGGGCTGATGGTGCATGTGACGGCACACCGCATTGATCCCGGTTGGCAAGGCAAGATCGTGCTGGAGTTCTATAATTCAGGTAAATTGCCGTTGGCGCTGCGCCCAGGAATGCTCATTGGCGCACTGAGTTTTGAACCACTCTCCGGCCCGGCCGCCCGCCCTTACAATAGCCGTCAGGATGCAAAATATCGAGGTCAACAAGGTGCTGTGGCCAGTAGGATTGATAAAGACTAGCCATTTTTCTCGCTGAGATTTTAGCCTGTTTAGACTTTTAGCTTGTTTAGACTTTTAGCTTGTTTAGACAACAGAGGATGTTATGAGACGATTGCTGACGACGTTAATTATCCTGCTGGTTGTCATTGTGGCAGGAATGAGCGCATTAGTATTGCTGGTAAATCCTAATGATTTCCGTGCTTACATGGTCAAACAGGTCGAGAAGAAAAGTGGCTATCACCTACAATTAGAGGGCGATTTACGTTGGCATGTCTGGCCACAACTCAGCATCATTGTTGGCCGAACTGCACTCACCGCACCGGGCGCGACAGCGCCGATTGTCAGTGCTGAAAACATGCGCCTTGATGTCAAACTGTGGCCGCTGTTGTCACATCAACTTGATGTCAAACAGGTGATGCTGAAAGGGGCGGTTATCCGCTTAACCCCAGACAGTGAGGCTCAGCAGCAGCCCGGCGCACCCGTTGCGCCATCCGGCAGTGCACCACTCAATGAGCACCGCGCCTGGAAGCTCGATATCAATAAAGTGCAGATAGCCGATAGCCTGCTAATCTGGCAGCGAACAGATAATGATCAGGTCAATGTTCGCGATCTCAATCTTGAACTGAAACAAGACGATCAGCGCCAAGTGCATATCACCCTGTCTAGCCGCGTTAACCGTAATCAGCGGGATGTGACTTTTTCCATGGTCGCTGATGCCGATATGCGGCACTATCCGCAGCAATTCAGCGCCAATATCAGCCAATTCGCCTATAAATTGGAAGGTGCGGATATTCCTGTTGGTGGCGTGAGTGGTGAGGGTACATTACAAGCCAGCTATCAAAGTGATATTCAGCAATTATTGTTAAACCAGCTGAGTTTCTCTGCCAATAACAACCAGTTGACCGGGAGTGCTAAAGCCACTCTAGGCGACATCCCCGATTACACCATCAATCTTGCCGCCGATAATCTCAACCTTGACACTATCTTTGGTTGGGAGTCGAAAAGTGCTGCAGTCAGTAAAGATGCGGGCAAACAGTCTACCGTGACAGCTCCGGTTATCGCGATTCAGGCCGATGAGGATGTCGGGCAGGACTTGCAGTCGTTACGTGACTTCAACGCACAAATCTCACTCACTGCAAATAATCTGGTTTATCGCGCAATTACCGTCAATCAACTGCATCTGCAAGGGGCAAATCAGCGTGGTGATGTGCAGATTAGCCGCTTAACGGGCAGTGGGTTGGGCGGTGATTTTTCACTGCCTGGAACACTGGATGTGACGGGTAAAAAGGTACTGGCGAGTGTCAATCCCGTGATAAATCATATGGAACTGGCACCGGTGTTACAGGCGGCGGGCTTACCAAAGGTCATGACGGGTAAATTCTCCCTGAAGGCGCAGTTGTCGGGGGATGGCCTCAATGTTGAGTCATTCAACCACCGCTGGAAAGGTGATGCGCAGTTCAGCATGAACAGTGCACGGTTGGAGGGATTGAATATCCAGCAGCTTATTCAGCAAGCGGTTACCCGCAGCTCCAGTGATGTTAAAGGTCAAGACCGCTATGAGCGTTACACGGAGGTTAAACAGCTGCAAGCGAATCTGGCCCTCAATCGTGGGGCAATGAAAATCAGTAATCTCATCGCGGATTCAGAGCTGATCGCCATTAAAGGTAGCGGCGCGCTCAATTTACCGGCACAACAGTGTGACATGAATTTGTCTGTGCGGGTGCTGGAAGGCTGGAGTGGGCAAGATAACTTGGTCAGGCTATTACAAAATACCGATATTCCACTGCGTATATATGGGCCATGGACTCAGCTCAGCTACCAATTGAATGTCGAGCAACTGTTGCGTGGTGAATTACAGCAACGCGCTAAAAAAGCACTCAATGATTGGACTGAGCGTAATCAGTCCAGTCGCGGTAGTCAGGATCTTAAAAAGTTGATCGATAAACTTTAAAGCGCGAGCGGTCTCCGATAAGTCGCTATGCTTATCGGAGATGATGGCTTGTTTGTTATATTTCTGTTGTACTCTTGTTCGCCAATCTCGTTGTTCTAAATATAAAATTCTCCCTTCTGCTCACAAATTGATATTTGTTTCTAAAATCTCTGCGAATAATTGATAGATGTCATAAACTCGCCCATGGACTATGGGCAGAGTGCAGAGCTATTTCTGCGTTTTAACAATTATTTATGCGTTTTAACAACAATAAAGACTTATACCTAAAGCATTTGGCGTATCGCGAACAATATTGCAGCGCCAAAAATACAGGGTATACACAGCAACAGGCGAGTATTCGGTGAGAGAGGGTATATGTTAGATCTTTTGATTGGGATTGTCGTGGCCGTTGGCGTAGGCCGTTATATCATTAAGGGCTATTCAGCAACCGGTGTGCTGATGGTCGGCGGGTTATTACTATTAATTATCAGCGCCCTGATGGGCAAAAACGTATTGCCCGCCAGCGCGACCTCAACCGGTTGGCGTGCGACGGACATCGTTGAGTATGTCAAAATCCTGCTGATGAGCCGTGGTGGCGATCTCGGCATGATGATCATGATGTTATGCGGTTTTGCGGCTTATATGACGCATATCGGTGCGAATGATGTGGTGGTCAAGATTGCGTCCAAACCACTACAAATGATCAACTCCCCCTATTTACTGATGGTTGCCGCTTATATTGTGGCCTGCCTGATGTCTTTGGCGGTCTCATCTGCAACCGGGCTAGGGGTGCTGCTAATGGCGACGCTATTCCCGGTGATGGTCAATGTGGGCATTAGTCGTGGCGCAGCAGCAGCCATTTGCGCCTCACCGGCAGCCATTATTCTGGCCCCGACCTCTGGTGACGTGGTGCTGGCGGCCAAAGCCTCTGAAATGCCACTGGTCGATTTCGCCTTCAAAACCACCTTACCCATCTCTATTGCCGCGATTGTCTGCATGGCTATCGCCCACTTCTTCTGGCAGCGCTATCTGGATAATAAAAGCCAGGAGAAGCATGAGATGATGGATGTCAACGACATCACCACCAATGCGCCAGCTTTTTATGCCATTTTACCTTTCACCCCCATTATTGGCGTGCTGATTTTTGATGGTAAGTGGGGGCCGGAGCTGCATATCATCACGGTCTTGGTTATCTGTATGCTGGTTGCCGCGGTGATTGAGTTTATCCGCAGTTTCAGCGCAAAAACCGTATTTACCGGCCTTGAGGTCGCTTACCGTGGTATGGCTGATGCATTCGCCACCGTGGTGATGCTGTTGGTCGCCGCTGGGGTATTTGCGCAGGGCTTGAGTACCGTCGGTTTTATCAGCGGCTTGATTGGATTGGCTCAATCCTTTGGCACTGGTGGCATTATTATGATGCTGGTACTGGTGGTGATCACTATGTTAGCGGCAATGACAACCGGTTCAGGTAATGCGCCGTTTTATGCGTTTGTCGAATTGATCCCAAAACTGGCGGCGCAAATGGGTATAAATCCGGCTTATCTGGTTATCCCGATGCTACAAGCCTCGAATTTGGGACGTACCTTATCCCCAGTGTCGGGTGTGGTGGTGGCAGTCGCCGGTATGGCAAAAATCTCACCTTTTGAAGTGGTGAAACGTACCTCTGTGCCGGTGTTGGTGGGGTTGGTAGTGGTGATTGTGGCCACTGAAATTCTGGTGCCTGTGCACTTATAATATCCGCAGCATGAATCATAAAGCGGAGGTTATTGGCAAAGTGCCCACAGCGGAGAGAACAGGCAGATCGTAAAGACGGCGTAAAATCATCCCGATGGCGCGGACGCTTTACTCTTCTGCCTGCCCTCGCCGTCATCGGCGTTTGTCAGCAGTCTGAAGCCGGGAGCGATATGAACTGACTCCATAAAGCAACCCGGCTTTTTTTATCTGTTTGTTCGACTTAATTTAATAGTCAGCCAGTTACACTTCATAATCAGGATCTGGCGCTTTCAGCGGCGTTATCTTCACCTTCAAGATACGATGGCTGCTCACTTCCTGTGGTTCAAACAGATAGTCACCAATCTTCAACTGTTCGCCCACCTGAGGTATCCGCTGGCTATACTCCATCAACAATCCAGCTAATGTATGATATTCACGTTTATCATCAATCGGCAGTGGCAGATAGAGCACCAAATCCTCCAGTGGCATATAGCCATTCGCAATCCAGCAGCCATCCTCGATTTGCTGAATATCGTGGCGGGCATCCAACTCTTCACCCGCCACCGGTAGATTCCCGGCAATAGTCTCCATCACATCGGTCAGGGTGACTACCCCCTCAATGGAGCCGAACTCATCGACCACAAAGGCAAAATGGGTCTGCGCCTGACGGAACTGTTCCAATGCCATCAACAGTGAAACTTGTTCAGGGAAAATCAATGGCTGGCGAATCAGCGCCCGCAAATCGAGTTTTTCGCCTGATAACTGCTGCTTCAACAGATCAATGACGTGAATAACACCTAGCGGTTCATCTGTTGAGCTATCTTCAGTGACCACAATTCGCGTATGCAGATTTTTCGTCAGTAGCTGAGTCAACTTCTCTGGTGGATCATTAAGGTCAAGATATTCAACATCATGGCGTGATGTCATGATGCTACTGACGGTACGCTGTGCCAGCCCTAATACCCGCTCGATCATCCGGCGCTCCTGCTCATTGAACACCTCCTGACCGCCACTGCTACTGTCTGCTATCAAGCTGGCGGTGTGGTTATCCAGCTCCGCCTCTTCGTGCTTACCGCTCAGCATACGCAGCACCGCCTCTGCGGTTCTTTCACGTAACGGGCGCACTGTCGACAGGAAGCGACGGCGGTTGAATTGAGCAAACTGATTCAGTGATTCAATGATTACGGAGAAACCAATCGCGGCGTAGAGATATCCTTTCGGAATATGGTAGCCAAAACCTTCAGCCACTAAGCTAAAGCCGATCATCAGTAAGAAACTCAGGCAGAGAATAACAATGGTTGGATGGGCATTCACGAAGCGAGTCAATGGCTTGCTGGCTAATAACATCAAACCAATCGCAATACAGACCGCCGCCATCATCACTGCGAGGTGATCCACCATACCGACGGCAGTAATCACTGAGTCGAGGGAGAAGATGGCATCCAACACCACGATCTGTGCTACAACAGGCCAGAAGCGTGCGCCTTTGCGTTGCTGGTTCTGCTGATGATCCTTGCCCTCAAGGCGCTCATTAAGCTCCATGGTGGCTTTGAAGAGCAGGAATATCCCCCCGACGAGCATAATCAAGTCACGGGCACTAAATGGATGTTCGGAAAGGGTAACTAATGGCGCGGTTAATGTGGCTAACCACGAGATACAGGCCAGTAGCACCAAACGCATCAACAATGCGCACAGCAGACCTGTGACTCTGGCTTTATCCCGTTGATGGCGAGGTAATTTTTCTGCTAAAATGGCAATAAATATTAGGTTATCAATACCTAACACAATTTCGAGCACAACCAGCGTCGCCAGTCCTGCCCAAATAGTAGGATCTGCGATCCATTCCATATTTCGCGTTTCACCTTTTATTTCTACGGCTTATGCCACTGATGTGAATCATGTGCTCAAATCGTGAGGTTTTCAAATTTTAATATAAGAAATGGATGATATTTAAAAAATTTTCTCAAGGTAAATAAAAAATGTAACCAATTGAAAACAAGCTATAACTATATAAGGGTGCTTATGGAAAATAGTGGGAAACTAACAGACATTTCCTAGTTTAAACTAATGTCATATAATGGATAATCATAAAAAATAGTTATGTGAGTGTGTTTTTTCAACTCAATAGTGTAATTGAGTGTAAGCCAACAATGCAATTAAGCGTTGCAAATATGAATAGTTAGTTATAGGTAGCTGCAAAGCTAAGGGCGGTAGCGTTGCTAAATCGATTAGATATACTGGTTATTATTTCAAATGAAATGATTACCGTTCTCATTTGAGTGCATCTTTCATAGTGACTAAGGATATATAATGTTACTTCCGGTGATTATGGCTGGCGGAACAGGCAGTCGCTTGTGGCCGATGTCAAGAGAACTTTATCCTAAGCAATTTTTACGCCTGCACGGGGTGAATTCGATGCTACAGGAGACCGTGAATCGGTTAGAGGGAATTTCCGTCAGAGAACCAGTTGTGATTTGCAATGAAGAACATCGTTTCTTGGTCGCAGAGCAGTTAAGACAAATAAACAAATTATCACATAATATTATTCTGGAACCTATTGGGCGTAACACTGCTCCTGCCATTGCACTAGCTGCACTCAATGCTATTTCCCAAGGTGACGATCCGATAATGTTGGTGTTGGCTGCTGATCATATTATCAATAATTGCGACGCCTTCCACCAAGCTATTACCCGCGCTACCCCATTTGCTGAAAAAGACTGTTTGGTCACTTTCGGAATTGTACCAACAGGTCCAGAAACCGGCTACGGCTACATTCATCGAGGTGATGTAATCCTCAGTGATATATCTGAAGCTTTTAAAGTTAAGCGCTTTGTTGAAAAACCTAATTTAGATACCGCAGAACAATACATCAATTCGGGGGAGTACTACTGGAATAGTGGTATGTTTATGTTCCGCGCCAAACGGTATATACAAGAACTGGAAAAATTCAGGCCAGATATTCTTGATGCTTGCAAAGCAGCAATCAAAGATTCGGATTCGGATAAAGACTTTATCACTATCGATAAAGATCGATTTAGTGCTTGCCCAGATGAGTCAATTGACTATGCCGTAATGGAGCAAACTAGCAGCGCCGTTGTTGTGCCACTTGATGCGGGCTGGAGTGATGTCGGTTCCTGGTCCGCATTATGGGATGTCAGCAAGAAAGATAAGTCGGGCAACGCCGTAACGGGTGATACATTCTTACACGATACACAGAATTGCTATATCAATACGGATGAAAAATTAGTCGCTGCAGTAGGTGTTGACAATTTGGTTATTGTCAGCACGAAAGATGCGGTACTGGTGGTAGATAAATCTAAAGTTCAAGATGTTAAAAAAATTGTTGAACATCTTAAGCAAACCAAACGCAGTGAATATCGCCGTCATAGAGAAACTTATCGACCTTGGGGCCGTTGCGATATTGTTGTTAATGAGCAACGCTTCAACGTTAACCGCATCACGGTTAAGCCTGGCGGTGCATTTTCTATGCAGATGCACCATCATCGGGCCGAGCATTGGATTGTATTGTCGGGCACGGCAAAAGTAACGATTGGGGATAAAACATTCTTAATCACAGAAAACCAGTCTACATTTATTCCTATTGGTTCTCTTCATATGCTGGAAAATCCAGGTAAAATTTCACTTGAATTGATTGAAGTTCAGTCAGGATCTTACTTGGGTGATGACGATATTATTAGAATTAAAGATCATTATGGCCGCTGCTGATTTAAGGGAAACAATGAAGACATTAACTTGTTTTAAAGCCTATGACATCCGTGGTCAGTTGGGTTCAGAATTAAATGAAGATATTGCTTACCGCATTGGTCGAGCCTTCGGTGAATATTTAAAGCCTAAAACAGTTGTTGTCGGTGGTGATGTTCGTTTGACAAGTGAACCCTTAAAAATGGCCTTGGCTGAAGGACTGATGGATGCTGGAAGTGATGTCTTGGATATTGGATTAAGTGGTACGGAGGAAATTTATTTCGCTACTTTTTATTTAGGAGTCGATGGCGGAATAGAAGTGACAGCTAGTCATAATCCAATCGATTATAACGGTATGAAGCTAGTTCGAGATAATGCTAAGCCAATAAGTGGTGATACTGGTTTACGCGATATACAAGAATTGGCTGAGCAAAATAATTTTAAGCCGGTCGATAAGAGTAAAAGAGGTAGCTATAAAACAATCTCGATACTTAAAGAGTATGTTGATCACTTAATGAGCTATATCGATTTTAAAAACTTCACTCGCCCACTAAAATTAGTCATTAACTCTGGTAATGGCGCTTCAGGGCATATTATTGATGAAATAGAAAAACGTTTTATTGCTGCGCATCTACCCATCGAATTCGTAAAACTTCATCACCATCCTGATGGTAACTTCCCAAATGGTATTCCCAATCCGCTATTACCTGAATGTCGCGCTGATACTGAAAAGTTAGTCATTGAGTCTCGTGCAGATATGGGGATTGCATTTGATGGCGATTTTGATCGCTGTTTCCTGTTTGATGAAAATGGAAAGTTCATTGAAGGTTACTATATTGTAGGATTACTGGCTGAGGCCTTTTTAAAGAAAGAACCCGGTGCCAAGATAATTCATGACCCTCGCTTAACCTGGAATACGATTGATATCGTTGAAAATTCAGGCGGTATTCCAGTCATGTCAAAAACGGGACATGCTTTTATCAAAGAACGTATGCGCAAAGAAGATGCAGTGTATGGTGGTGAAATGAGCGCACACCATTATTTCAGAGACTTCGCATATTGTGACAGTGGAATGATTCCATGGTTGCTGGTTGCGGAGTTATTATGTGTGAAGAATAAATCCTTGAGTCAATTAGTGGGTGATCGTATTCAAGAGTTTCCTGCGTCAGGTGAAATTAACCTCCAACTAAAAGATGCTAAAGACAGTATTACTAAAATTAGAACTATTTACGAGCTCGACGCTGTTACTATTGATTTAACGGATGGAGTAAGTATCGAGTATAGTGATTGGCGGTTTAATTTAAGGGTGTCTAATACAGAACCAGTGGTCCGCTTAAATGTTGAGTCGATGGGGAGTATGGTACTGATGCAGAATAAGACAAAAGAAATATTAGCACTGCTAGGTGGAAAATAATTGTGAAAGAGATGTTGCAAGCCATCTATCGCTATAGAGGCTTTATAATTGGTTCGTCTAGACGAGAATTTCAGTCAAGATATCAATCTAGTATACTTGGACCTCTTTGGCTCATTATTCAACCTTTATCATTGATACTTGTATATACAATCGTTTTCTCTGCAATAATGAAAGCTAAGTTACCAGGAAATCCAAGTCATGTAGCATACAGTATTTATCTTTGTTCAGGGATTATACTGTGGAATTTATTTTCAGAGGTTATATCAAAAAGTGTGACGGTTTTTATACGACACGCTAATCTAATTAAGAAGATTAATTTCCCCAAAATATGCTTGCCTGTTGTAATAATAGCTACCAGTACCATTAACTTCTTCTTGATATTTGCTATATTCTTTATCTTTCTTGTGGTTTCGAACAGTCTACAAGGGTTGTCTATATTATTTATTATTCCTGTAGTGTTACTGACTCTTCTATTCTCTATAAGTTTGGGAATGATTATAGCTGTACTCAATGTTTTTTTCAGGGACGTTGGTCAGTTCATAATAGTTATACTCCAATTTTGGTTCTGGTTAACACCAATAGTATATCCTGTTTCTATTTTACCTATATGGGTTCAAAATATCATTCACTATAATCCGTTAACGGGTTTGGTTATTTCCGCACAAAAAATATTTGTTGCTGGTGAAGCTCCCCTGTTAAGCAATTTACTGCCTGCAGTAATAGCTATAGTGATATTTTCTATATTGGGATTAGGCTTGTTTAAAAAATATGGAAACGATATGGTAGATGAATTATGATTAGTTCAGTATCAGTAAAAAATTTAGGTAAGGCCTATAAGCAATATCCAACAAAATTAAGCAGACTTAAAGAATGGATATTGGCAAAAAAATACCACTCCCTCAAATGGGTTCTCAGAGATATTAATTTTAATATTAATCCTGGGGATTCGGTTGGAATAATAGGTATAAATGGGGCGGGAAAGAGTACATTATTAAAATTGATTACCGGCACTGCAACTCCTACGGAGGGTGACGTTACAATTAGAGGCCGTGTAGCTGCTCTATTAGAGCTTGGTATGGGATTTCATCCAGATTTTACAGGTAGACAAAATGTCTTTATGTCTGGCCAACTTCTAGGCTTAAGTGTACCTGAACTTGAAAAGTTAATGCCTGAAATAATAAAATTTTCTGAAATAGGGGATTATATTGATCAGCCTGTCAGGGTGTATTCCAGTGGAATGCAAGTAAGGCTTGCATTCAGTGTTGCCACTGCGGTAAGACCTGATGTACTTATCATTGATGAGGCTCTTTCTGTTGGAGATGCCTACTTCCAACATAAAAGTTTTGAGCGTATCAAAGAATTTAAAAAACAGGGTACAACCTTGCTTATTGTCTCTCACGACAAGCAAGCGATTCAAAATATTTGTGATAAAGTTATTTTAATTTCTAATGGTCAGAAAATAATGGAAGGAGAACCTGAAGCCGTTCTCGATTATTATAATGCGTTATTATCTGATAACAGCGGAAAAGTGAATGCTTCACAAAATATTTCTAATGGAAATATCCAAACTATTTCTGGCAATGGTGATGCTACGTTTGTACACGTCAATATTACTGATGTAAATGGTAAACCAATAGAAGTTATCACTGTTGGTCAGCGTGTCACTTTGAAAATCGAACTGGCCGTAAATAGAGATTTAAAAGATTTATGCGTAGGTTATTTGATCAAAAATAGATTAGGAGAAGAGATTTTTGGCACAAATACTTATTATCATTCTAAAATAATAGATAAAGTAATGGCAGGCGAGACTATACATTACAAATTCACGTTTGATGCAAACATAGGTGAAGGAAATTATTCGGTTTCCGTCGCAGCTCATATGGGGCATAACCATTTAAGTAAAAATTATGAATGGAAGGATTTAGCATTTGTATTTACTATTGTTAATACATCTAAAAATAATTTTGTTGGTTCTTCTTGGATACCCCCAACTGTAGAGTATTGCAAATAATGGCTGATTTTTATCGTGCATTTGAAGATAAATATAGAGGTTCGCAGGCTTCAATTAAAGAAAGATTAATGGTTTACTCTCCTTTAATTGAAAAGATAAAAGAGTTGCATGGAGGATTAACTTCTTTAGATCTGGGTTGTGGTCGAGGGGAGTGGATGTCACTTCTGAGAGATCTTGGGGTTGAAACTTTTGGTATCGATCTGGATGATGCGATGCTCGAGGAATGTAGAATTAGAAATTTCTCAGTTAGAAATGTAGATGCAATTTCCTTTTTAAACTCTTGTGAGGCTGAGAAGTATCATATAATCACTGCATTCCATTTTGTTGAACATATAGCATTTGATGACTTATGTACCGTTATTGATAACGCTATTCGTGCACTTAAACCGGGTGGGATTTTGATTTTAGAAACACCAAACGCTGAGAATATAATCGTCGGGACAAATAATTTTTATCTTGATCCCACACATAAAAAACCTATTCCTGCTCTTTTACTCAATTTCTTATGTGAGTATTATGGGTTGAGAAATAGTTATATCATGCGATTGCAACATCCGCAAGGATTAATGGAGAAAGCCGATTTTGGCTTATATGATGTCATTACAGGGGTTAGTTTTGATTATTCAGTTATTGCACAGAAAAAAGATATCAATGCTATTGATGTTAATATAGAAGAAATTTTGGGTGGAAAATCAGGGTATAATTTAGAAAAGTTATCCAAATTATATGATAAAAAAACCGCGGCAAAATTTGAAGAAAGTAAAGAAAACTATAATTTATTAGAAGAGAAAATTAATTTATTAGAGAATAGCCTACAAGATGTTCAGTTAGAATTTAAGCTTCTAATTGAAGACCGAACGAAAGAGTTGGCAATGCTTGAAAATAGAATTGAGCTTATTTACAAAAGTAACTCATGGAAATTTACAGCACCGTTCAGATTTATTTCTTCAAAGATAAATAAACAACGTACAAAAAAAATAAGTAATAGTAATAATGCCAAGCTTATTTCTGTTAGGAATAATAAATATGCCATTAAGGCATATTTATTATTGAAAAAATTAAACCCAAGTAGTGCGGTTTTTTTGAAATTGAAATATGATGAAGTAATCTTTAACACGGAAGTGAATAATTTCAACAAAAATAAAAAAGCTCAAGAAGAACTTGCGATAGCTAGTAAAAATAAAACGGCAGACAACCTCAATGAACTTAATCATTTCGACTTGGTTTCAGAAGTAAATCATATAAATATGATGTCGACTGATAGTTATATTAATTACCTCCAAGATGTGATTAAAAGTAATGGTTTTCAACATTTAAACTCTAGTCTTCCCGTTGGTACGGATACTTGGATTTTAAAAATTAAAGAAGCTTTGTATCTTAATAAGCCACTTGACGAATTATTCTCTGAAAACAATGAGAATATAGCTGCAGCAACTGCTTTGTATATTGTACTGCTAAATAGAATGCCTGAAAATGATATAGTTAGAAGTAAGCCAATAAGACATTTATGCATGGTAATACAGCAAAGTGAAGAATATAAAAAAGCTTCTGGGAATAATTTGAAGAATTGGTGTAATTTATGATTTATGTTAATATTACTAGTACTTTCAGTAGTAAACGTAAAACTGGGATTCAGCGTGTTGTTGTTACTTTAAGTGAGTTTTTGTCAAAAAATATAAATTACAAATTCATCACTTATGATAATAATAATTCAGAGTTCAAATTAATTAGTGACTACGAATGTATCAGCCACGCTATATATGATGAAGAATGTAAGCTACTTACGTTTAATTTTAATGAACTGAAACAGGGGGATATATTTTTCGATATTGATGCTGCTTGGAGTGATGGTGTTAATCGAAAGTTTCTCTATGAGATTCTCAAGAGAAAAGGGGTGAAAATATACAACCTACATTATGATAGTGTGCCATTAGTTAATTCCGCTTGGTCTCATCAGAATACTGTAATAAGTTACATTGAATCATTCTATGCTAAAATTGCATATAGTGATTATATATTCTCAATTTCTAACTTTGTAAAAAAGGAACTTGATGATTTTAGTAGAGATTTTATAGGTGTATCAAAGGATGGATCAGTAATTGATTTGGGCCCATTGCCCGTACATGAAGAAATAGATATAAAAAAATTATCTCAGATAGATAAAAAACTCACGCATGTACTAAAAAATAACTTTCTTCTTGCTGTTGGTACTCTTGAACCAAGGAAAAATTATTCGCAGTTACTTTCCTCCTTTCTAAAAATAGATAATGGAAATACGAATTTAGTTATTGTTGGTCGTAAGGGATGGAATATTGATGAGTTTGTCGAGGAACTTACTTCTCACCCTAGATATAATAAAGATATATTCTGGCTCGATGATGTTAGCGATGAAGAATTAGCATTTTTGTATAAGAGATGTCGAGCTTATATCACGACATCTCTTTATGAAGGTTATGGCTTGCCAGCGATGGAGGCATTATCGTTTGGTGCGGCGACAATTGTATCTAATGGCGGGGCTTTGCCAGAAGTTGTCAGTCAGTTTGCATTTGTTTTCGATCTAAATAATAATATAGAACTAGAAAAAGCACTCACAGATGTTATCCATTCAGATGATTTTTACTCTGTACTAAAAAATAAGGCAGAGGATTTTCAGTATACTTCTTGGGATACTGTTGCGTGTTCAATTATATCTAAAATTGATGAGCTAGAGAATTGCGCCGCCGATTATTCTTTCGAAGAGAAGGTTAATCAAGCGGTTTATATTTCTATAGATATAAATAAATTTAGATTAAGCATCAAGTCTTTGAAAGATAAGATGAAATTCATTAATGAAATCGTTGTCTTAACTAAAAAAGAGTATGTAAACGATTTTGAAGCGGAGATTTCTAATCTAGGTTTCTCACCACATGTTTTTTGTGACGAAGATATTCTTGCCGATATTGGTCTCAGTATATTAGATCACCAAGAAAGAAATACGTTATTGAGGAAAGAGCTTTATACTCAAGTAGTCATAAAAGATAACTTTATTGCAGCTGATGATGATTATATTGCACTTAATAACATAAGTGAGGAATACTTCAGAAGTAATAATGTTCACAACTGCTATTATTATTATAATTCGCTTGAATCTTGGCTTGGCAGTTACCCAAATAGAAGTAGTTATGATCGCGGTCTTTTAAAAACAGCTCAGTTGCTTAAGTCGTATGGTTTTAATACGAAGGCTTATTCATCACATATGCCGCAAATAATAAATAAGAAATTAGTGAACGAGATTTACGGTAAATATTTGGCTAGTGATAAAAACAAAGGGGTGGATGAATGGAGTGTTTATTTTAATATTGCTACGTTCTATTTCCCTAATAATTTCTCCATTAAAGAGTATAGATGTTTTTCTTGGCCAGGAAATCCATCTGACTGGCCTTGTGATGTCATTCCAGTAGAGTTTGATTTTCAAAACTATTATGACTCATTAGAAAATGGATTTAATGAAATTGTAGAGGATCCTGATAAAATTCTTGAATATAAAAAGGGTCTAGAAAAAGTAAAAATGACTGAAGTGCAAAAAATGAATGAGAAAGTGAGGCCGATTTGTTTACTCGTAGATGTAAATAAATTTACATTCATGCAACCATCATTTGAACTTATCTCCGGTCCCATTCATCTTCGTCGTATCATTGTACTCAATAAATCAAGTGAACATTTTGATATAGAAATGCAGATAATTGACTCTGGTTCAGTGAAAATTAGAGAAGAGTATTTTAATACTAGAAATAGTAGTTGGATTCCTCTATTCCCACCAAATGAACCGGGTGTATATTTTATGGAGTGTAAATTGCTCCAATCTGGTAAAGTGATAAGTACAACTAATGTTGAGTTAAGTGTCGCATCTAATTAGAAATTAAAGGATATACACATGAAAGCGGTAGTAACTGGTATTACAGGTCAAGATGGCGCATATCTCGCTGAGTTGTTACTTGAGAAAGGCTATGAAGTTTATGGTACTTATCGTCGTACAAGTTCTGTTAATTTTTGGCGGATTGAAGAGCTAGGTATTGATAAACACCCGAATTTGCACTTAGTTGAGTATGATCTTACCGATCTTTCTGCCAGTATTCGCTTGTTGCAGACAACGCAAGCTACTGAAGTGTATAATCTTGCTGCACAAAGTTTTGTCGGTGTTTCTTTTGACCAACCAGCTACAACCGCCGAAATTACCGGTATTGGTCCACTGAACCTGTTAGAAGCTATTCGTATTGTTAATACTAAAATTCGTTTTTACCAGGCTTCTACCTCTGAAATGTTTGGTAAAGTTCAGGCTATACCACAAGTTGAAGATACGCCGTTCTATCCCCGCAGCCCATATGGTGTCGCTAAGTTGTATGCACACTGGATGACAATTAACTATCGTGAAAGCTACGGTATTTTTGGTTGCAGCGGCATTCTGTTTAATCATGAATCTCCGCTACGTGGTCGTGAATTTGTGACTCGCAAAATTACTGACTCAGTCGCAAAAATTAAATTAGGCAAACTGGATATTCTGGAATTAGGGAATATGGATGCTAAACGCGATTGGGGTTTCGCCAAAGAGTATGTAGAAGGTATGTGGCGTATGCTGCAAGCAGATATCCCTGATACTTTTGTTTTGGCAACCAACCGTACTGAAACGGTACGTGATTTTGTTTCTATGGCATTCAAGGCTGCTGGTTTTAATTTGTGCTTTGAAGGTAAGGATGAGCATGAAGTTGGGATTGATGTCGCCACAGGGAAAACTTTAGTTAAAGTTAATCCTAAGTTCTACCGTCCAGCAGAAGTAGAATTGTTGATTGGTAATCCGCAAAAAGCTAAAGATGTGCTTGGCTGGGAACCGAAAACAACCTTAGAAGAACTTTGTCAGATGATGGTTGAAGAAGACCTTCGCCGTAACCAACAAGGTTTCTCATTCTGATGGTAATGAATGGCAAGCGTGCCCTGATCACCGGTATCCAGGGATTTACGGGCCATTACATGGCAGTGGAATTATCCGCTGCTGGTTACCGGGTGTTTGGTTTAGGCTCACAGCCATCAAATGAACCTGATTATTTTGAAGTAGATTTACTTGATGCTAACAGACTTACTTCTATCATTGAGCAGGTGAGACCTCATTTTGTTGTTCACCTTGCTGCCATTGCATTTGTCGGACATGGCGATCCAGGCGCTTTTTATGATGTTAATGTTGTTGGTACCAGGAATTTATTAGCCGCGTTGAATAGGATTTCCGACACTATAGACGCAGTTTTACTTGCCAGCAGTGCTAATGTTTATGGTAACACCCAAGCTGGCATGTTGAGTGAAACAGCCGTGGTAAATCCTGCTAATGATTATGCCGTCAGCAAGTTAGCCATGGAGTATATGGCTAAATTATGGTCTGATAAATTACCCATTATCATTGTTCGTCCCTTTAACTATACTGGTGTTGGGCAATCAGATAATTTCTTACTGCCTAAAATAGTTTCTCACTTCAAACGTAAAGCCGATCAAATAGAGTTAGGAAATTTAGATGTATGGCGCGACTTTACGGATGTTAGGGCATTAGCAAAAGCATATTTAGGTCTATTAGCAGCCAAACCTATTGGCGAGATTGTTAACGTCTGTTCTGGTCGGGCCTATTCATTACGTGAAGTGATTAGCCTATGTGAAGAAATAACCTCGCATAACCTAGCTATTCATGTTAATCCAGCCTTTGTTCGTGCTAATGAAGTAAAAATACTATGTGGTGATGCGAGTAAATTACAAAGCATTATTGATGGCTGGGATACGCCACCATTAGAACAAACACTACGTTGGATGCTGGAAAATAAATAATGAAAGTAGTTTTTTCTACTGACTCTATTAAATATCCGCTGACCGGTATTGGTCGCTATACATATGAGTTAGCCCGAGAGTTGCAAAATAATGATGACATCTCAGAACTCCTATTTTTACAGGGTGGAAAAATATCCCGTGATTTACCAATTGTTAAGACTGAGTCGAGTGTTGCTTCAGGGTTAAAAACCGCGGTAAAAAATAGTGCAATTGGGATTGAGCTGTATCACCTTTCTGCGACGTGGTTAAAAAGCATGGCATTAAGCTCTTATAAGGATTCTGTTTACCATAGCACCAATTTTTATTTACCCCCTCGAGTTGATAATGCTGTCGCAACTTTCCACGATCTTTCGATTTTTAAGTGGCCACAGTGTCACCCTCAAAATCGTGTGCAATATATGAAAAAAGAGTTATTACTCACACTAAAAAGGGCGAAAGTCTTAATTACTGACTCTGAATTTACCCGTAAAGAGTTAGCCGAGTATTTTGATTATCCTATAGAAAAAATTGTCTCAGCACCCTTAGCTAGTAATAAGGATTTTTATCCTCGCGATGATGTAATCTTGCAAAAATTAATGACAAAGTTAGGGCTCACTGTCGGTCAATATACGCTGTTTACTGGAACCATTGAGCCAAGAAAGAATATTGCAACGTTGCTCGATGCCTATGAACGTCTTCCTCAAGAAATACGTACTTTCTATCCGTTGGTTATCTGTGGTTTTCCTGGTTGGAATAGTGAAGCGTTACATCGCCGTTTTGAATTAGCCACACAACAAGGCTGGCTATTATACCTTGGTTATTTAAGTTCGGATGATCTTCCTTTGCTTTTTTCTGGCGCAAGGACGTTTCTATTTCCTTCATTATATGAGGGGTTTGGCTTACCTGTTCTTGAGGCTATGGCATCAGGTGTCCCCGTTGTTTGCTCAAATGCAGCTTCATTGCCTGAGGTTCTAGGTGAGTCAGGTTTGATGTGCGATGCTTTGGATGTAGAGGGGCTAACTGCTGCTATCATTAAAAGTTTGGAAGATGAAAATTGGCGAAATAATGCAATAGCTGCTGGACTCTCCAGAGCTAATACCTTCTCCTGGAAGCGGTGTGCTCAGGAAACAATAAAAGCCTATCGACAGGTATAATAATATAATGCTAAAAGTACTGCATTTTTATAAAACTTATTACCCTGACTCATTCGGTGGCATTGAACAGGTTATTTTTCAGTTATGCGAGGGGGGGGCGCGTAGAGGTATTGACTCTACAGTACTCTCTTTAAGTAAACGAGGTAGTATTATAAATAAAAAGATAGGTTCACATAGCGTATATTGTTCCCCAATTAATCTTGAGCTCGCTTCTACACCTTTCTCATTTCAAGCATTGAAAGATTTTAAAAAATTAGCTAATCAAGCTGATATTATTCATTATCATTTTCCATTCCCTTTTATGGACATGGTCCATTTTTTGTCGGGAATAAAAAAGCCTACTGTTGTTAGTTATCATTCTGATATTGTAAAGCAGAAGAACATGTTAAAAATATACACGCCATTAATGAATGGATTTCTTAATGATGTATCACATATTGTTGCTGCTTCACCTAATTATGTTGCGACTAGTATTACATTGAAGAAATTTGTTCATAAAGTAAGTGTTATTCCCTATGGTCTCGATGAGAAGTCCTATCCTGTTCCAACACTTGAACGCCTTGACTGTTGGAAGAATAAAATCGGCCCGCGTTTTTTCTTATTTATCGGTGCTTTCCGCTATTATAAAGGCTTGCATATACTTATCGAAGCTGCAAAAAACTCAACTTATCCGATTGTTATTGTCGGTGCAGGCCCTATCGAGTCTGAATTAAAACACCAGGCTGAAGAGTTGAAAATTGAGAATATTCATTTCCTGGGAGCTGTTTCTGATGAAGATAAAGCCGCTCTTTTAACGCTTTGTTATGCAGTGGTTTTCCCCTCTCATTTACGTTCAGAAGCCTTTGGTATTACCTTATTAGAGGGCGCGATGTATGGAAAACCTTTAATTTCAAGTGAAATAGGAACAGGTACGACATTTATTAATATTGATCAACAAACGGGGTTAGTTGTACCACCATCAGATTATAAAGCACTAAGAGTTGCAATGGATAACTTATGGAATAATATTGAACTCTCTGCAGAGTTTGGCCGCAATTCACGAGCTCGCTACTTAGATTATTTTGTTTCTGAGAAAATGGTTTCAAGTTATATAGACTTATATAATAATCTTATTGAAAATAATACTTAATTACAATGTCGCTCTGGTTTTATAAGGTTTTACTTTATTTAATAGTGTAATATTCATTCAACTCTTCTTGTTAATCATTAGTAAATGAAATAGTTGCTGATATTTTATGCCTGTAATCAGGCACATTACTGATGTAAACTTTAGAGTAGATAAATGAATAATGAGTAATCTCAGCTTATTTTTTAAGTGTGCACAATTAATCTAACCAGATTTAGCTGGTTAAAGTTGAAGAGGTCATAGCAATGAAGTCTTTGAAAGCAGTCATTCCTGTTGCCGGGCTTGGCACCCGCATGTTGCCCGCGACTAAGGCGATCCCAAAGGAAATGCTGCCAGTGGTCGATAAACCCCTGATTCAATATATCGTGAACGAATGCGTTGCTGCTGGCGTGAAAGAGATTGTGTTGGTAAGCCACTCCTCTAAAAATGCGATAGAAAACCATTTTGATACCTCATTTGAGTTGGAGGCGGCACTGGAGTCACGGGTTAAGCGGCAGCTCTTGAAAGAGATTAAAAATATCTGCCCGCCGGATGTCACTATCATGCAAGTGCGTCAGGGCCATGCCAAAGGGCTGGGGCATGCTGTGCTCTGCGCGCAACCGATGGTGGGTGATAACCCATTTATTGTGCTGCTGCCCGATGTGCTACTTGATGATTCAACAGCTGATTTATCTAAAGAAAACCTTGCTAGCATGATTAAGCGCTTCGAGGAGACCGGACGTAGTCAAATCATGGTAGAGCCGGTGCCGAAAGCGGATGTCTCCAAGTACGGTATTGCGGATTGCGGCCATGTTGATTTGGCACCGGGCGAGAGCACCCTAATGACAGCAGTCGTCGAGAAACCTTCAGTCGCTGAAGCGCCATCCAACCTTGCAGTGGTTGGGCGCTATGTCTTGTCTAAGGATATCTGGCCACTGTTGAAAAAAACCCCACGTGGTGCGGGTGATGAAATTCAGCTGACTGATGCCATTGCGATGCTAATGGAGCAGGAGCCGGTTGAGGCTTTCCATATGACCGGTAAATCGCACGATTGCGGTGACAAGTTGGGTTATATGAAAGCTTTTGTCACTTATGGCGTCCGTCATAATACCGAGGGTGAGAATTTTACCGCCTGGCTAAAACAGCAAATCAACTAACTTCGGCTTAGCGGCTGAAGAGGTAAATATTTTAAGTTCGTCTCAAGAGATCAGCAGGTTAATGATGACCAAATTGAAAGCAGTGATCCCAGTAGCAGGTTTAGGCATGAGAATGCTTCCAGCCACCAAAGCCATTCCTAAAGAAATGCTGCCTATTGTTGATAAGCCCTTGATTCAATATGTGGTTAATGAATGCGTTGCTGCTGGTATTAAAGAGATCATTCTGATAACCCATTCGTCAAAGAATGCGGTAGAAAACCATTTCGACACCTCTTATGAACTGGAAGCCATGTTAGAGGCTCGCGTTAAGCGCCAGTTATTGGATGAAGTGCAATCTATCTGCCCGCCAGGGGTGACCATCATGCACATCCGGCAAGGCCACCCTGAAGGTTTGGGTCATGCCGTGTTATGTGCCAAACCGCTGGTGGGGGATGCACCATTTGCGGTATTGCTACCGGATGTTCTGATTGATGACGCAAAATCAGATTTGACCCGAGACAATCTTGCTCAATTGGTCAAGCGCTTCGAAGAGAGCGGAACTAGCCAGGTCTTGGTGCATTCGGTCGAACCCGAGGCGTTATCGAACTATTCGGTTATCTCTTGTGAGAAAACTGAACTAGCACCCGGTGAGAGCAGCCGAATTAAAGCCATGGTCGAGAAGCCGCAAAGCCCGGTGGACCTGCAATCAAATCTCTCTGCCGTTGGGCGCTATGTGCTGTCTGCGAACATTTGGCCGCAGTTGGAAAAAACCAAACCAGGTGCCTGGGGCCGTATCCAACTGACCGATGCCATTGATGCACTAGCAGAAGAAGAGCCAGTTGATGCCGTTGCCTTGACTGGGCAATCTTACAATTGCGGTGAGAAACTCGGTTATATGCAGGCGTATGTTGCTTATGGTTTACGCCATCCACAACAAGGGGCGGAGTTTAAAGCCTGGCTGAAAGATTTTGTGGCATGAGTCAAATTTGAGATATGAGTGAGGCCGATGAAAAGCAATCCATGGGGTTGCTTTTTTGTTTTGATTGACCCGCCCTAAATAGCGTTACATTACCTGTCTGTACTGGCGAAGCAAACGTATGCGCACAGCAACTGGTCAGTTGTGCTATCTATCGCACCAATCACTACCCAGCGGACATAATCCTGAGTTAACATGTTTCCCACATCAAAAACCTGTTGGCCTCAAGGCCGGTAACAGGTGTCATCCTTCAGACAGGAGTTCTTTTAATGTCCAAACAACAGATTGGCGTTGTCGGTATGGCGGTGATGGGCCGTAACCTGGCGCTCAACATCGAAAGCCGTGGCTATTCCGTCTCTATCTTCAACCGTTCATCAGACAAAACCGACGAAGTGGTTGCTGAAAATCCAGGCAAAAACCTGGTGCCGAGTTACACCGTTGAAGAGTTTGTTGATTCACTGGAAAAACCACGCCGCATCCTGCTGATGGTGAAAGCGGGTGAAGCTACTGACAAAACTATCGCTTCACTGACGCCGCACCTTGATAAAGGTGACATTCTGATTGATGGTGGTAATACCTATTACAAAGACACCATCCGTCGTAATCGCGAACTTTCTGCACAAGGTTTCAACTTTATCGGTACTGGTGTTTCCGGTGGCGAAGAGGGTGCATTGAAAGGCCCTTCCATCATGCCTGGTGGCCAGAAAGAAGCTTACGAATTGGTTGCACCTATTCTTGAGAAAATTGCGGCCCGTGCAGATGACGGTGAAGCATGTGTGGCTTATATCGGTGCAGACGGTGCTGGTCATTACGTGAAAATGGTTCACAACGGTATCGAATATGGCGACATGCAGCTGATCGCGGAAGCTTACTCTTTGTTGAAGCAGTCACTGGGCCTGAGCAATGAAGAGCTGGCAAGCACTTTCGCTGAATGGAACAAAGGTGAGCTGAACAGCTACCTGATTGATATCACGAAAGATATCTTTACCAAGAAAGACGAGGCTGGCATCTATCTGGTCGACGTGATTCTGGATGAAGCTGCAAATAAAGGCACCGGTAAATGGACCAGCCAAAGTTCACTGGACTTAGGCGAGCCACTGACACTGATCACTGAATCTGTGTTTGCCCGCTATTTGTCTTCCCTGAAAGATCAGCGTGTTGCGGCATCTAAAGTGCTGACTGGCCCGAAAGTGCAGCCTTTTGTGGGTGATAAAGCTGAATTTATCGAAAAAATCCGTCGTGCGCTGTATTTGGGGAAAATCGTCTCTTACGCGCAAGGTTTCTCTCAGTTGAAAGCGGCATCTGACGAAAATAACTGGGATCTGCATTACGGTGAAATCGCCAAGATCTTCCGCGCAGGATGTATTATCCGCGCTCAGTTCTTGCAAAAAATCACTGATGCATATGCAGAAAATCCGAAAATCGCTAACCTGCTGTTGGCTCCATACTTTAAGCAAATCGCTGATGAGTACCAGCAAGCGCTGCGTGATGTTGTGTCTTATGCGGTACAAAATGGTATCCCAACACCAACGTTCTCTGCTGCGATTAACTACTACGATAGCTACCGTTCAGCCGTGCTGCCCGCTAACCTGATTCAGGCGCAGCGCGATTATTTTGGTGCGCATACTTATAAACGTACTGATAAAGATGGCGTATTCCATACTGAGTGGATGGAGTAATTCATATAATGGCTACTGCGCTTTGCCATTTCGGGATTGCGCAGTGCTCGCTGATTTAAAGGTTTGTCCCAACAAAAACGCCCGCGATGATAAGTCGGGGCGTTTTCTTTTATCAGCAATAAAACCACCAATAAGAAGACTACTTTTCGTGGCGTTCCCGTAGACGGCCAATGACTTTGCTGAGATCTAAATCTTGATCTTGTAATAACACTAACAAGTGATACATCAAGTCTGATGCTTCGTTGGTCAACTCTTCGCGATCATTCACCGTCGCGGCGAGGGCGGTTTCTACGCCTTCCTCCCCCACTTTTTGGGCGATTCGTTTAGTCCCGCTGGCATAGAGTTTTGCGGTATAAGAACTGGCCGGATCGGCTGACTTACGTGATGCTAGCAACTGCTCCAACTGATACAGAAAACTCCAGTCGCTGGCTGCAGGGGCGAAGCAACTGTTATTACCTAAATGACAGGTTGGACCGATAGGATTCGCCAGAATCAGCAGGGTATCATTGTCACAGTCAGGGTAGATATTCACCACGTTTAAGAAGTGACCGGAGCTTTCGCCTTTGGTCCACAAACGCTGTTTGGTCCGAGAGAAGAAGGTCACTTTAGCGGTTTCTTCTGTCACTGCCAGCGCTTCACGGTTCATATACCCCATCATCAGAACCTCACCGGACACGGCATGCTGAACGATGGCAGGCATTAGATTGTCGACTTTTTCCCAATCTAGTTGGTTAATTTGTTGTTCGGTTAACACACTCTTATCTCCACGCCTTGTTCAGACAAATACTTTTTCAACTCGCCGATATTAATGATCTGCTTATGGAACACGGAGGCGGCCAACGCACCATCTACATCCGTATCGCGGAAGGCTTCGAGGAAGTGCTCCGGCGTTCCGGCACCGCCAGAGGCGATCAACGGCACATGGCAAATAGCCCGCATCTGTTTCAGTTGACGCAAATCATAGCCGTTACGCACACCATCTTGATTCATCATATTCAGCACTATCTCGCCGGCACCGCGCAACTGGACTTCTTTGATCCAATCTTCGGTTTGCCAAGTGGTGGCTTTGGTGCGCTTTTCATCGCCGGTAAATTGATAAACCTGGTAACTGCCACTTTCTTCATCATACCAAGTATCAATACCCACCACGATGCATTGTACGCCATAGCGCTCAGCCAGTCGGGTAATTAAGGTTGGGTCAGCCAGTGCGGGTGAGTTGATGGATATTTTATCGGCACCGAAGGTCAAAATCTGGCCTGCGTCTTCCACACTCTTAATTCCGCCTGCGACACAGAAGGGAATATCAATCACTTCCGCAACTCGTGAGACCCAGCTTTTATCGACCACACGCCCATCCGAGGAGGCGGTGATATCGTAAAATACCAGTTCATCAGCGCCCTCTTGCGCGTAGCGCTGCGCCAGCGGCACGATATCACCAATAATCTCGTGGTTACGGAACTGGACCCCTTTAACCACTTGCCCATCTTTTACATCCAGACAGGGAATTATACGTTTTGCCAGCATGCGATCGCCTCCTTCACGTTAAATTTGCCGTCCAGTAGCGCACGACCGACAATCACCCCTTGTACACCGCTGCCGCGTAGACGGGCGATATCATCCAGACAACCGATACCACCAGAGGCCTGGAACGCCACTTGTGGATAACGCTGGCAAACCTCCTGATACAGCTCAACATTGGAGCCACTCAGGGTGCCATCGCGGGAGATATCTGTGCACAGCACATGTTTTAGGCCGAAAGGCAGATACTGTTCGACGATCTGTTCCAATGTGGCATCGGAGTTTTCCTGCCAGCCGCTGATGGCAACTTGCTTACGACCCGCAGCATTGATCCTGACATCCAGCGCCAAGACGATCGCCTCGGGGCCGTAACGCTCAAACCACTGCTGCACCACTTCTGGCTGCTTAACGGCGGTTGAACCGACCACAACTCGTGTCGCCCCAGCTTCTAATAGCGCGACCACATCCTGCTCATTGCGAATGCCGCCCCCCACTTGCACCGGCACATCGACGCCGGCCAAAAGCTCACGCAATAACGGGATCTGGCGGGCGGCGGGATCTTTGGCGCCAGTAAGGTCAACCAAGTGCAATACCTGAGCGCCTTGCTGCTGATAATCCTGTAAGCGTGGTAGCGGGTGGTTGCCATAATCACGCTGCTGACCGTAATCGCCCTGATGCAAACGTACTACCTTGCCTGCTATTAAATCCAAAGCGGGAATAATCATGGTGTTTACATCTCCAGAAAGTTTTTCAGCAGTTGGGCTCCCGCTGCGCCGGAACGTTCCGGATGAAACTGCACGCCAAAGAAGTTGTCTTTTTCGACTGCGGCGGTAAATGGCTCGCCGTAATTGGCTTGGGCGATGGTATTTGGGCATATTGGCATTGCATATCCGTGCACAAAGTAGAAATAGGTTCCGTTTGGGATACCACGGAACAGGTGATTTCCCGCTTGTGCGGTAATCTGATTCCAACCCATATGCGGTAACGGTAAACCAAAATCGGTCATCTGTTTCACTGGCGCATCAATAATGCCAAGGGTGTTGATGCCGCCACTCTCTTCGCTGCTGTTTGCTAGCAATTGCATGCCAAGGCAGATACCCAATACCGGTTGGGTACAGCTCTTAATCAGCTCGATTAGTTCGCGTTCTTTCAACTGATCCATTGCTGCGTGCGCGGTCCCTACGCCTGGTAAAAACAGTTTATCAGCACGTAGCACGATTTCAGGGTCACGGCTGATAAGCGGTGCATAACCCAGTCGCTGCACCGCGTAGGTGACAGAGGAGAGGTTGGCGCAACCGGTATCCAGAATCACCACATTCATCAGAGCACTCCTTTGGAGCTTGGCAAGGTGTTGCCCTCAACGCGGATCGCCTGACGCAGAGTACGGCCAAACACTTTAAACAGACTCTCCACCCGGTGGTGATCGTTACGACCCTTGGTTTTCAGGTGCAGTGTGCAGGCCATGGCATAAGAGAGAGAACGGAAGAAGTGCTCGACCATCTCGGTGCTCAGATCACCAACTCGCTGATAGTTAAATTCTGCTTTGTATTCCAAGTGCGGGCGGCCGGAAATATCCAGTGCACAGCGTGCCAGACACTCATCCATTGGCAGCACAAATCCGAAGCGGCCAATCCCTCGTTTGTCGCCCAGCGAGTTGTTGATAGCCTCGCCCAGTGCCAGTGCGGTATCTTCCACCGTGTGGTGATCATCGATATAGAGATCACCGCTGACCTGAATATCCATGCGGAAACCGCCGTGGGTAGCGATTTGATCCAGCATATGGTCGAAGAAACCGACGCCAGTTTTGATCTTGCTACCGCCTTCGCGATCCAGCCAGACATTAACGTCAATCGCTGTTTCTTTAGTGACACGGTTAACGTGAGAGTGGCGATCACGCTGGGTCAGTTGTTTGGCAATCTGTGACCAGTTAAGGCCATCGCGCTGATAACGCAGGCCGCCGATACCCATATTTTGCGCCAGCTGCAGGTCAGTTTCACGGTCACCTATCACATAGCTGTTGGCGCTGTTCATCACGCCTTCCGCCAAATAGCTCTCAACTAAGGCGGTTTTTGGCTTACGGCAAATACAGTTATCTGCGGGCAGATGCGGGCAAATCAAAACCTGCTCAAAATTGATCCCCTGCGAGCTGAAAATTTGCATCATCAGGTTGTGCGGTGGGTCGAAAGTCTCCTGCGGGAAGCTGTTAGTCCCCAAACCATCCTGGTTGGTGATCATCACCAAACGGTAATCTGCTTTTTGCAGTGCCAGTAGTGCTGGGATCACTTCTGGTTCTAATGCCAGTTTATCTAACCGATCAACTTGAAAGTCTTCCGGTGGCTCGGCAATCAGGGTGCCGTCGCGATCAATAAAAAGAAATTTCTGGCTCATATCGTTTCCTTGCGCAGGCTGGCAGTATTGGTCTGATTCGGGCTGTCAACGCCGGGCAGGGGGGCAAGGGAGGCAATCACGCGCTCACACTCCTGACGGGTGCCGATGGTAATGCGCAGGCAGTTAGATAACCCCGGCTGCTTATTTTGGTCACGCAGAATAATGCCCTGGTCCCATAGTGTTTTGAATACGCTGCTGGAGGCAGTAAAACGAGCCAGTAAATAGTTGCTCTCACTGGTAAACACCTGCTCAACACAGGCGCACTCATTCAGCGCATTTTGCAGCCATTCACGATTGGTTCGCACTTCATTCACCCGCTGACGCATCTGCTCAAGGCCCTGTGGGCTAAGTGCTTGTGCGGCGATATCGGCAACCGGCGTTGATAGCGGGTAGGGTGCAATCACCTTAAGTAGCAGCTGGATAATATCGCTATTCGCCAACGTAAAGCCACAACGTAAACCCGCCAATGCGAAGGCTTTCGATAAGGTGCGCAAAATTACTAAATTCGGATAATCTTTTAGCCAACTGCTGACACTGGCCTGTGGACAAAACTCAATATAGGCTTCATCAATAGCGACGATAGCGCGACCTTGCGCCAGTTCCAGCACTGCGCGCAGGTCAGCTGGATTGATTAAGTTGCCCGTTGGGTTATTCGGGCTGCAAATGTAAATCAGCTTCACCCGATCCAGACTCTCTTTAATCGCTGGTAAATCGAGCTGCCAATCCGCTTTGGTCTGCACGGTGCGCAGCTCGACGCCAAAGGTTTCGGCGCTCACGGCATACATGCCATAGGTTGGCGGGCAGAATAGGATGGCATCCTGACCCGGTTCACAGAAGGCGCGGATCAGCAGTTCGATACCTTCATCCGCACCACGGCTCACCAGCACTTGCTCAGTGTCTAAAGCCGCGTAAGCCGCGTAGCGTTCAATCACCAGTTTTGGCTGGCACTCAGGGTAGCGGTTGAACGTTTGCGCTGTCAGTTGGTATTGCGTCGCCAGCGGATATTCGTTGGCATTGAGCCACACATCGCCATTGCCGCCTAAGCGGCGGGCCGACATATAAGGGGTTAGCGCACGGATATTGGCGCGGGCCAAATCAGTCACGGTGGCAGACTTGCTCATGGTTGCTCCTTATTGGCGGCTGTCAGGGCAGCGACGCGTAGGGTAACGGCGTTTTTGTGGGCGGTCAGTTGTTCGGCCTGAGCCAGTGTTTCGATGGTTGATGCCAGGCCCAGCAGGCCTTTCGGGGTTAACTGCTGCACCGTCATGCGCTTAACAAAATCGGCCAGACCCAGGCTGGAATAGGTCGAGGTATAACCATAAGTGGGCAACACGTGGTTAGTCCCAGAGGCATAATCACCGGCGGATTCCGGCGACCAGTCACCCATAAAGACCGATCCGGCGTTATCGATTTGATCGATAATCTCTTCCGGTTTACGTATTTGCAGAATTAAGTGCTCCGGGCCGTATTGATTGCTGATATCAATGCATTGCTGCAAATCTTTGGTGATAATCAGGCGGCTGCTCTCCAGTGCCTGCCGGGCGATATCGGCGCGCGACAACAACTTAAGTTGCTGCTCAACTTCAACCGCCACGGCTTGCGCGATGTCCGCATCAGGTGTCAGTAAAACCACCTGTGAATCCGGCCCGTGTTCGGCCTGAGACAGCAAATCAGAGGCGATAAACGCCGGTGTCGCGCCGCTATCGGCGATAACCAACACTTCTGACGGGCCAGCGGGCATATCAATGGCGGCACCATCGAGGCGTTGACTGACCTGACGTTTTGCTTCGGTGACATATGCATTGCCCGGCCCGAAGATTTTATTCACTTTTGGCACCGATTCGCTGCCGAAGGCCATCGCGGCAATAGCTTGCGCCCCGCCAATCTGGAACACTTCTTTAATCCCGCACTGTTGCGCGGCATACAAAATCTCATCGGCAATTGGCGGTGGTGAACATAAAATGACGCGCTGACAACCGGCAATACGCGCGGGCGTGCCGAGCATCAGGACAGTAGACAGCAGCGGCGCGGAGCCGCCGGGAATATACAAGCCGACGGAGGCAATCGGGCGAGTGATTTGCTGGCAACGCACGCCCGGCTGAGTTTCAACATCCACTATCGGCATTTTCTGCGCATTGTGGAAGATTTCAATATTACGCACCGCTTGCGCCATCGCTTGCTTGATCTCGTCATTCAAGCGGGCCGCAGCGGCGGCTATCTCTTCAGTAGTGACGCGAATATCGGCCACCTGCACCGCATCAAAGCACTGGCTGAAATCGCGTAAGGCGCTATCGCCCTCGGCTTTCACCCGATCCAGGATTTCACTGACCGCACTGGTGATGCGGCCTGATGCATTAATTGCCGGGCGGCTTAGCAGCGCTTTTTGCTGCTCTGCACTGCATTGCTGCCAGTCGATTAGGGTATTGAAATTCGTCGGCTGCATCGGTTACTCCATCATTTTTTCAATCGGTAACACCAGAATGGAGCTGGCACCCAGCGCCTTCAGTTTTTCCATGGTTTCCCAGAACAGGGTTTCGCTACTGACCATGTGCATCGCGACGCGGCTCTTATCACCGGCCAGCGGCAGAATGGTTGGGCGCTCGGCACCGGGCAGCAGGGTGATGATCTCATCCAGACGTTCGCTCGGTGCGTGCATCATGATGTATTTGGATTCACGCGCCTGAATGACGCCCTGAATGCGGGTCATTAGACGGTCGATAAGTTCTTGTTTCTCAACAGGCATCTCGCCATCACGCTGGATCAGGCAAGCTTTAGAGCGGTAAATCACTTCAACTTCGCGCAGGCCGTTGGCTTCCAGGGTGGCACCGGTCGAAACCAGGTCACAGATCACATCAGCCAAACCGGCACGGGGGGCGACTTCAACTGAGCCGTTCAGCAAACAAGATTTAAAGCTAACACCCTGTTTGTCGAGGTATTGTTTTAAAATGTGCGGGTAAGAGGTGGCGATACGTTTATTTTGTAAGCACTGCGGGCCGGTATACTCAGTATCCAGTGAGGCAGCCAGTGACAGGCGGCAGCCACCGAAATCGAGACGACGTAAGGTGAAGTAACGTGGATCCTCGCCCTGAGCACGGCGGCTCAGCAACTCCTCTTCCAGTACGTTCTCGCCGATAATGCCCAGATCAACCACGCCATCCATCACCAAACCTGGGATATCGTCATCGCGTACGCGCAGAATGTCGATAGGCATGTTCTCTGCGAAAGCGATTAGACGCTGCTGCTGCAAATTGATTTTAATCCCGCAGCGCGACAGCAGTTCATGGCAATCGTCACTTAGGCGGCCTGATTTCTGCATTGCGATACGTAAACGTGTTTTATCCAGCATGGTAATCCTCTAACTTTTTAATAAATAGAATCTAATTTATAAAATTATGGGCAACAAAAAAGCCCTCGGAAGATAATCTTCCGAGGGCTTTCTCTATTGCGTTCTACCGCCACCTGGAAGATTCGTTAACCGTCTTCCAGCACACATCGGCCTGCAAGACTAGTCAGGATGATGGTGATGATGGTGATTAAATTGAACGCGATTCATAATAATTTCTCTATTTGGGCTTTTGAGAAAATCAAAATAGCCGTGACGTGCCATAATTTCTGTCAATCAACGTAAACCATCTGATGGCTAGGGCGCAACCTTTTTTTCGCTAGATGAGGTTATTTCAAGCTGGCAGGCCGCGACTGATCTGCTGTTAATCTTTTTCTTTATGGCGATTACCACTCTATTTTATGTCAGTTTAAGCACAAAGTTGTTACGCATTGCCATTACACCGATGAATGAAATGAAAGGCATTATGTACTCAACATAATTGTTAGCGCAGGCCAACTGGCGTAGGTTATCAGTATAGTACTTATTATCGGCGTGAGTTATCAGCATGAGTTATCGGTATAAACCGATGGAGAGCAATTAACATGAAAAAAGTCGCCATTATTGGATTGGGCTGGTTAGGCTTGCCGTTAGCGCAATCATTGATCCGGCGCGGAGTGCAGGTGGTTGGTAGCAAAACCACCCCGGATGGGGTCGAAGCCGCCAGAATGAGCGGCATTGATTGCTACCTATTGCAACTGACACCGGAACTGATTTGCGATCCGGATGATTTAGCACAGCTAATGACAGTCGATGCATTGGTCATCACCTTACCTGCCAGCCGCACGACTGAAGGGGGCGGGGACTATCTTCAGGCGGTACAAATGGTGGTCGACAGCGCACTGGCTTTCGGTGTGCCTCGCATTATTTTTACTAGTTCTACCTCGGTGTATGGCGAAACCCGTGGCCGAATCAAAGAGAGCTCACCACTGCAACCGGTGACCACCGCCGGAAAAACGCTGTTGGAGCTTGAGCTTTGGTTGCATAAGCTGCCCAATACCTCGGTGGATATTTTGCGCCTTGCCGGACTGGTGGGCGCTGATCGCCATCCTGGGCGTTTTCTGGCGGGGAAAATTGATGTAAAAGGCGGTTCACTGGGGGTCAATTTGGTGCATCAGGAGGATGTTATCTCAGCCATCGAACTGCTGCTTAACCTGCCAAGAGGCGGCCATATTTACAATCTCTGCGCGCCACTTCATCCGAGAAAACGTGACTTCTATCCCGCCAGTGCGCGGGCGTTGCAACTGACGCCACCGGAATTTGCATCTGAGGATATCGAAGAGCCTACTCGTGAGATCGATGGCAGCAAGATTTGCCGTGAGCTGGGGTTTGAGTATCAGTATCCTGATCCAGCAAGAATGCCTTTGAATTGAGTCTCTTATTGGCTACTGCGCGTTTGTATTTTGGGTTTGGGCAGTGCTCAAAATCCTCACATACTACGTGTATGCTCCGGTTTTTGCGCGCTGGCCGCACCCAAACTACTTCCGCTCGCCACGCCTCGAATGGATGGGCATTGAAAGCATTACAACATAAGAATCAATACCCTATCACCGCTTCTGATGAATATAGGTCAGTGCCAGCGCCATCGCCAGAACCAGCCCTTTGATGATATCCATCGCATAATAGGGTACTGACAGCATCACCAGCCCGTTTTGCAATACGCCGAGGATCACCGCGCCAATCAGGGTGCCGAAGGCATTGGGTTTGCCTGAACCTGCCAGCGAGAAACCGATATAGGCGGCCGCCACCGCATCCATCAGATAACCGCCACCGGCGTTCACTTGTGATGAGCCAATCCGCGATGCCAGTAAAATCCCGCCCAATGCGGCTAATAGCGACGACAGCACATAAGCCAGCACCCGATAACGCACTGTCCGAATGCCCGCTAGCCGCGCAGCTTCTGGATTGCCGCCAATAGCATACATCCGCCGACCATGCTTGGTCAGCGACAAATACAGCTGCACCACAATGGTGACTGCTAACATAATCAGCACGATAACCGGCACTTGCCCCAGCGCTGAAAACATCTCAGGGATGACACCCTCCGCCATATCGCCGCTTGGCAGCAGCATATTCTGCGTGATAGAGCCGCCGTAGCTGTAAGTCATCGCCACACCTTGGATCACAAACAGACTGGCGAGGGTCGCCAACATGTCAGGGATCTTCAGCACCACAATCAAAAACGCATTAAATAAGCCGACCAGTGTACAAATCAGCAAGGTCAATATAATCGCGCCGGTAGTACCAAAGCCGTACCAGACAAACAGCGACACCACGATGGCGTTGGCCAGTGAGGCGGTGGAGCCGACTGACAGGTCAAAGCCGCCAATTGACAGCGAAATCGACACGCCGATGGCAATCACTGTCACGATGGCAATTGATCGCAAAATATTGATGATATTGTTCGGATCGAGGAAGTTTTCCGATGCCAAACCAAATAGCGCGATTAGCGCCACCACGGTGAGCAACATCCCCCATTTATACAGAAAATCAAATAGTTGGTGACGCCACGGCTGCGCGTTGGCTAGGGGGAGTTCTTTGCTCACTGAGGGGTTCCTCCGGTTGAAAATAGTAATAGTGTCTCTTCGTCGACCTCTGCGGCGTTCAGCTCGGCGACAATGCGCCCGTCCCACAACACACAGATACGAGAGCATAAACCGACCAATTCTGAGAATTCACCGGATGCATAAATAATGCCTTTCCCCTGCTGTGCTAATCCATCAATCAGATGGAACAGATCCTGCTTGGCTTTGATATCCACCCCTTTGGTTGGCTCATCAAAAATCAGCACCTGCGCATCACCCCGCAACCACTTGCCGATAGCCACTTTTTGCTGGTTTCCGCCGGAGAGGCGAGCCAGCTTTTGTTGTGGGGAGGAGGTGCGCACCCCAAGGCGCTGAATCAGTGTTTTGGCCCAACTCAACTCTTGGCGACGACTAAAAATACTCCAGCGAGAAAAAGTGTCATCGGCGGCGACACTCAGGTTCATGGGGATACCTTCGTGGATAAAAATTCCCTCTTTGCGCCGCTCTTCTGGCACCAGTGCCAACCCTTGCGCAACTGACTGGTCAGGTGAGCGCGGTCTCCAGGCTTTACCCTGCAATTCACCGCGATCGACACGGCTGGGGGTGGCACCAAACAGCGCTTTACACAGTTCAGTTTTACCGGCACCGGCTAAGCCGGCAATGCCCAAAATCTCCCCCTCATGTAATGTCAGTGAGATATCACGCAACTTGTGCTGATCATGCAACCCACTGACTGACAACAGGATTTTATCACTGACCACTGCCCGCCGTGATGGAAAGATATCATCCAGGGTGTGACCGAGCATCTTTTCCACAATCTGCTCACCACGTAAATCCCCCATCAGATCATGGCTGACGCGGCGACCATCACGTAATACGGTCAGTTGGTCGCAAATTTCACGTAATTCGTGGATACGGTGTGAGATGAAAACGATTGCCATCCCTTCCGACTGCAAACGGCGCACCACACGAAACAGCCGCGCACTCTCTTCTTGATCCAGTGGCGCGGTGGGTTCATCCAGAATCAGAAAACGGCATTGATGGGAAAGGGCGCGCGCCAGCAGCACCTGCTGTTTCTCGGCCAGAGTGCATGACTCCAGGCGCTGGCGAACATTCAACTTGAGGTCAAGTTGCCCAAGTAGTGCTTCGGCCTGACGATAAAGTTGCGGCCAGTTAAGCAGGTGACCTTGCTCGGCGAGCCTATCTAGCATAATATTTTCCGCTACAGACAGGGTCGGGATCAGCGCCACATCGACCTCTTGCTGAACCACATGAATGCCATGCTGCTTTGCCTGACGGGGGGAGTGAATATCTATCTGCTGACCATCAATATAGATCTCGCCGCGATAGTGGCTGTGAGCGCCGGAGAGAATCGCCATCAGGGTCGACTTCCCCGCGCCATTAGCACCGACTAGCGCATGGGTAGATCCACCTTCCAGTGTAAAATCAACTTGTTGCAGGGCATGGAATCCAGAGAACGAGATAGAGATATTCCGCATCTCAAGGCGGGAGGAGGCGATGCTGGACATAAATTTCGATGACTGCCCTATAAAGTATTTTGTCGCAATCGGCAGTCAATAATGCTGCTCATAGCACTCTTTTTTAACACAGTTTTTATTAATCGCAACAAACTAAAATAGTTAAGGTATATCAAAAAATTATTAAACATTACTGACGTAGCCCTTAAGATGAGAAAAATATTGCTGAGATTATCATTTAAAGGAACACGCCATGAGCACCAATGCCATCCGAGTGCAGGTGGGGCCTGCTAACTATTTCTCTTTTCCGGGTGCTATCGACAAGCTGAGTGAGTTTTATCCTCCGGCAGCACTGGATCATGCGCTGTGGATCTACGGTGAGCGCGCATTGGCCGCCGCCAGTGACTATCTGCCGGCAGACTTCCACGGAGAAAATGCGGTACGTGCTGCATTCTCAACCCATTGCAGTGCAGCTACTGTGGCGGATTTGGTGCATAAAGCGGGCAGTGACCGCCAGGTGGTGATTGGCATTGGTGGCGGGGCGGTATTGGATACAGCAAAAGTGGTGGCGCGCAAATTGGGTGTGCCACTGGTTGCCATTCCGACCATCGCGGCAACGTGCGCGGCCTGGACGCCGCTTTCGGTTTGGTATAACGAGGCCGGACAGGCGCTGAATTTTGAAATTTTCAACGATGCCAACCACTTGGTGTTAGTGGAACCGCGCATCATTTTGCAGGCCCCTGTGGCGTATCTGTTAGCCGGTATCGGCGATACACTGGCGAAATGGTACGAGGCGGTGGTATTGAGTCCGCAACCGGAAAGCTTATCTCTGACGGTGCGTTTAGGGTTACAGGCGGCTCTGGAGATTCGCAATGTGCTACTCAAGCAGAGTGAGTCGGCGCTACAGGCGGTTAAGCAAGGTGAACTGACGCAAGATTTTTTGGATGTCGTTGATGCCATTATTGCCGGTGGCGGCATGGTCGGTGGGCTGGGTGAGCGCTATACCCGCGTCGCGGCGGCTCATGCGGTGCACAATGGCTTGACGCTGCTACCCCAAACAGAGCACTTTCTGCATGGCACCAAAGTAGCTTATGGGATATTGGTCCAAACCGCCTTGTTGGCGCAGGATGAGGCATTAAAATCGCTGATAGCCGCCTTTAATCAATTAGGTTTGCCAACGCATCTGGCCGCCCTGGATGTTGATATTAATGACCGCGATGGCATTGAGCGCGTGATTGGTCGAATTCTCAAGCCGAGTGAGTCAATCCACTACCTGCCGATTGCACTAAATTCAGACAAACTATGGGCAGCGATTGAGCGGGTGGAAATTGCTGCTCAACGCGCGCACAGCGCGGGAATAGGTGTTTAGATCAAGCCAGCAGAAGAATATTATTTCTAATGGTTTAACACCTTGTTTTTTGCCCTCGAGTTAGGGCAAAATAGGCCCCATGCAATAACCGACGTTTAAACGCGTCGGTTATTTTTTTGCATTCATGTTTTCACAAATCAAGAGGCCGGACAACGATCCGGATAGATAAACAGGTCCGCGAGCGATTATTCACATACGAAAATCGCCGTTATGAGGAAAGAGAGATGGGGCAATTATTTTCATTGGCACCGGTGCCCACCGGTATGCGCTGCACATGCAGCGATTATGGCGCAGCAGGTATGGCAAATACCCGTTACACCGCTCAGGTTTCCCCACTTACGTATCCCAGGCAGATACGAAGTTTCCCCGTCACCTCTGACCTTTGCACTAAACTTGCAAATCGGGTTAAAGGTATGGGGAGGCTGAATCATGACGCATAATGCTACTGTTGAAGTCGGCACCAATCAAACTGGCACCAACAACCGCGTTCAACTCAGAAAAACACTGACGTTGGTACAAGTGGTGATGATGGGGCTGGCCTATTTGCAGCCGATGACCATTTTCGATACGTTTGGTATTGTATCCGGCCTGACCGATGGTCATGTCGCGACCTCTTACGCCATTGCACTGATTGCGGTGCTCTTCACGGCGATCAGTTACGGCAAACTGGTGAAGCGCTTCCCGTCCGCGGGTTCAGCTTACACCTATGCCCAGAAATCCATTAGCCCAAATGTTGGCTTTATGGTGGGTTGGTCATCACTGCTGGACTACCTGTTCATGCCGATGATTAACATTCTGTTGGCAAAAATTTACCTTGAAGCGATTTTCCCTGGTGTGCCATCGTGGATTTTTGTTGGCGCACTGGTCACTCTGATGACGCTATTTAACCTGCGTGGCATCAATGTGGTGGCAAATCTGAACTCAGTCATTGTTGTGGTTCAGGTCGCAATCATGGTGGTCTTTATGGGCCTGCTGATTCATGGCGTTTATCAAGGTGAAGGGGCGGGTACGTTGGTTAGCCCACGTCCGTTCTATTCTGAGAATGCCCATTTAGTGCCGATGATAACCGGGGCCACGATACTCTGCTTCTCATTCCTTGGCTTCGACGGCATCAGTTCGCTGTCTGAAGAGACACCGAATGCTGGCAAAGTGATCCCGAAAGCGATTTTCCTGACGGCATTGATTGGCGGCGTGATATTTATTGTCGTCTCTTACTTCTTGCAGCTCTATTTCCCGGATATTTCGCGCTTCACCGATCCTGATGCATCACAGCCGGAAATCATGCTGTTTGTGGCCGGCAAGTTCTTCCAGTCAGTGATTCTGTGTTTCTCCTGTGTCACGGTGTTGGCATCAGGTATGGCCGCACACGCAGGTGTTTCACGTCTGCTGTATGTGATGGGGCGTGACGGCGTATTCCCAGAAAAAGTATTTGGTTATGTGCATCCGAAATGGCGCACTCCTGCCATCAACGTACTGTTGGTGGGCGGCGTGGCGTTGTCTGCCATCTCCTTTGATTTGGTGACGGCAACCGCATTGATTAACTTCGGTGCACTGGTGGCCTTTACCTTCGTTAACCTGTCAGTGATTTCACAGTTCTACATCCGTGAGCGCCGCAACCGCACGTTCAGGGATCATTTCAGCTACTTGATCCTGCCGATGATTGGCGCGGGAACCGTGGGTGTGCTGTGGATGAATCTGGAAAGCAGCTCAATGACTTTGGGGCTGGTATGGGGTGCCATTGGTCTGCTTTATATGATCTGGAAAACCCGTGCTTTCCGCCAGGCTTTACCGCAGTTCAATGGTGAGCTGGCACAGTAATCTGCTTTGAAATTAGGTTATTGCTAACGAAAACGGAGCCTGATGGCTCCGTTTTTTATGGGGGGATTTACAGTTTCCGAGGTTAACTCACTAAGCCTTTTGCATAATCAAATAGCGCTTTTAGCAGTGCCAACTTCTCTTTATCGTCTTCATACTGATTATAGAATTGCTCCAGTTGCAGCACGTAATCTTGCACCAGCTCTGGATTGAGCGCTTCACGGCGATGTTCCAGCCAGCGTTTCTGCTCACTGTCAGTCAAGGTGTTGGGGTAGTTACGGGCGCGGAAACGAAATAGCAGCGGTTCCAGCCGTGGGTCTTGGAAGGTCAGATCCAGTGCGGGTAGATTTTGCGGCTCAGTTTGCAAAATAATCTTCATGGTAGCGCGATCAGCATCACTGAAAAAGCCGTTATACAGCTGCGCATCCACATCATCAGAAACGGCAAATGGCTCGGCTTCGGCAAATAGCGCGACCACTTTTTCGCGAACTTGCGGGTTCTGTCGCAGCAGTTGCAGGTTTCGTAGACAGTGTTGGCGGTCTATTCCCAGCCGTTCAGCATTTTCTGGCAGCAAGGTTTTAGCCGGTGCCAGTACCGGGCATTTGTTAATATGCACCAGCTTTAGGGGGACGGCGGCATCCTGAGCGCTGAGTCTATCGCGGCGGGTATATAGGCGTTCACGTAACGTGTCGCTATCCAGCTCCAGCAATGGCGACATATCACCGGCCAAATCGCACATAATCACCGCATTTTTATTCTCAGGATGCCATGCCAGTGGCGCAACCCAACTGGTATTGCCCCGTGCGGCACCGAACATGCCGGAGACATGAACCAGTGGTGTCATCTCTGCGATATCAATCAATGCATTAATTTTGTGCTTACTGCGGTGCTGATACAGATAGTCGAACAGACGCGGTTGTACCTGTTTCACCAATTTCGCCATGGCGATGGTGGCATGGACATCTGACATCGCATCATGGGCGTGCAAATGTTCGACGCCGTTGGCCCGGGTCAGATGCTCCAGCTTGAAGCTCGGCAGGCCATCCTCATTTTCCGGCCAGATAATGCCCTCTGGACGTAGCGCGTAACAAGCGCGCATCACATCCAGTAAGTCCCAGCGGGAGTTGCCCCCTTGCCAGCTATAGGCATAGGGGTCATAAAAGTTGCGGTAGAAAATATTGCGGCTGACTTCATCATCGAAACGAATGTTGTTGTAACCGAGAATGCAGGTGCCGGGCACATTGAATGCCTGATGGATCTGGCGGGCAAACTCAGCTTCATTGACCCCATTGGCTAAGGCGTGTTGCGGGGTGATGCCGGTTATCATCACCGCTTCGGGCTGTGGCAGGTAGTCATCTGCTGGCGCACAGTAAATAACCAGTGGTTCTTCAATGATATTGAAATCCAAATCGGTGCGGACGCCGGCGAACTGTGCTGGCCTGTCCAGGGCGGGTCGCTGACCGAAGGTTTCATAATCGTGAATGTAAAATGTTGGCTGCTTATTTTTATCTGACATTATTCGGTTTAACCCTTAATCCACTATGGTCATGCCTTATGACTGGCCTGTTTGAACCAGCCCCCTCTGAACAGGGGAACCCAGTGACCCATGACGTTGGGCGTAGGATAGCATTTCAGGCGGAGCGAGACGCTAATTTTGTCGCAACTAACGGATAATCAATCGGTTGTAAAATATTCAACTGCTAATTAGTTTTGATATCACTATCCAGCAGCAAATGGCGGTTAACCCTGTGCCTGCCAGTAATAACTCAGCTAGACTTAGATTTTGCTATCTTATTGGAAGTAGGTCTGTTGTGCGCCTGAATAAAAAAATCTCGCCACTGGATAACCTGATTTACAGTCACTATCGCATCACTCACGCTTTGCGTATTACGCTGGCGGTGGTCTGTGGCTCCGCGCCGGGTGATATGAACACCGCGCTTTGGCGTAGCGGGGATGTGATTTTTGGCTCCTTACTGGCGCTGATTTTTACCAGTGTCTATCCGCAGCGTGCTTTTACCCACTTGGTCATCATGTGAAAGCCATTTCATCATGCTCAATGCTAAAGGATTGCGCAGCACTCAGTTGATGACGATTCGTACGCTGAATACGTTAAGTGACAGTTTGCGTGATGGAGCACCCGCGCGTGAACGCGAGGTGGTGGCGGATTTGAATGTGATTGCCAGTGAATTAAAATCACTGATGCTGGCAGTGACGCAGGAGCAGCAGGTAGAAACACCGATTTATGGCTATGTTTGGTTGAGTCTGGGGTTGACCAAACAGCTTGAGGAATTAGATGATCTGATTAATATGACTCTGCGCAGGTGATTATGGGTGGCGATAAGGCAGATGAAATTTCTGTCTGGCGGGTAAAGCAGGTAAGATAAGCCAATGAATCTTGTCACCAGGCACGGCAAAGCGGTATGGTGCAGGTAGCCTGGTCACCAGCAATTGAATTTGTGTAAAACTTAAGTGAAGGTGTAAAAATGGATAATGCAATTAAGCCGACTTTCCAGGACGTTTTGGAGTTTGTGCGTATGTTTCGTCGCAAAAACAAGTTGCAGCGTGAAATCGTTGATAACGAAAAGAAAATCCGTGATAACCAAAAACGCGTTCTGTTGCTCGATAACCTGAGTGATTACATCAAACCAGGGATGAGCATTGAAGAGATTCAGGCCATTATCGCGGATATGCGTACTGCTTACGAAGATCGTGTTGATGAATACACCATCAAAAACGCTGATCTCTCTAAAGAGCGCCGCGAACTGTCGAAAAAACTGAAAGCGATGGGCGAAGTTAAGTAACCTTCACCGGACGTATAATGCCTCATCACTTAGGGGCTATAAACAGAAGGGCTGGCATTAAGTGCCAGCCTTTTTTTAGCTGTAAGTTTTAATTCAATGGTTTATTGGGGCGCAAGAAGCGCAATGCCGGAATATTCACCCCTTTGATAAAGATAAAAGCTAGCAGCAGTGACCCCCACAGCGCCATGGTGATATAGCTACTGACCCCCATGATGTTCAGCCCGCTCTCCAGCATTTGTAGCAGGAACAGCGCCAGCACAATACCGAAAATCTTGCCGAATCCACCATCAGGATTTACCCCACCCAGTACTGTCGCCAATATCGTGATCAGCAACAGTGATTCACCATAGGATGCTTTGGCCGAGTTCAGTTTTGACATCATTAATAGTGCCGCGACGGCGCACAGCAAGGATGAAATGACATAAACCCAAATTAGGGTGCGGCGGGTGTTAATGCCCGAGAAAAAGGTCGCTTTTTCATTGGAACCGCAGAGGTAAATTTGGCGGCCCAGCGGGGTTTTAGCCAGAATTAGCCAGATAAGCAGTGCCACCGCGATGAACAGATAGAGCGGCAAGGGCACGCCAAGAAAATTGCTGCGATCCAGTGCCAATACATAGTTCGGAAAGTTGGAGATAGCGGAGCCTTTGGAGATCAGCACGTTTACGCCTTTTAGTAGTGTCATGATGCCCAGGGTCGCCAGAATAGGGGAGACCCGAACAATTGAGATCAGCACCCCATTAATCAGCCCCACCACCAAAGCTACCGCCGCACCGGCCAGCAGCATTAACATCATTGAGCTGAATGTTGGCTCCAGATGGGTACAGACCCACGCCATCACCAGCGCGCTGGCATTGGCGGTAGCAATAATTGATAGGTTAATCCCGCCGGTCAACATAGTGATAGCCATAGCCAGCGTTAATACCCCAGCGACAGGGATTTGTGAGGCGATGGATTGGAAGTTGGCCGCAGACCAGAATACCTGCGGGATCAGCAGGCTGAACACCACGCCGACCAGCACCAGCAGTGTGACTAGCCAGCGTTCGGTATGATCACGTTGCGTTGATTTTGACATGATTATATCCCTACCTTATGACGTTGGCCCCAGGCGGTCACACTGATGCTGATGACAATCACCAGCCCGATCACTACGGTGTGCCAGTACGACGAAATACCCAGTAAATTCAATCCGTTTTGCAATATCGCCAGCAGTATCACCCCCAGTAAAGTGCCCGTCAGGGTGCCGCGTCCACCGACAATACTGGTACCACCGAGTACCACCGCCGCCAGCACCGTCAGCTCATAACCCAGCAATGAATCAGGTGCGACGGTTAACACCGTATAGGACTGCACCACGCCAGCTATCCCAGACAAAAAGCCCATGTAGCCGTAGACAAAGAGTTGCAGCTTGAGAATGCTGAACCCCATGCGCGATGCCGCCTCCTGATTGCCGCCCAAAGCATAGATTTGGCGGCCAATACTGGTGCGGGTCATCAGTAGGGCGGTGACAATAATGGTGATAAGCAGTGTCAGAATGGGCAGCGAAAGGCCATAGTCATAGCCATCGGCTGCGGTGAAGGAGAAGAGCATTGGCCCATGTTCGAACCATTCCGGATAGGTATAGAGCCAAACACCACGGCTGAGATAGAGCAGTAAACCATAGAATATATTCAGCGTAGAAATAGTGATGATGATAGACGGCACACGCAGGCGATTAACCAGCAGCGCATTTATCAGCCCCAATAGTAGGCCGATACCGCCCGCCAGCGCGAAGGCCACGGGGAAGTTGCCGCCAAACTTCACAATTAATGTCACCATCACATATTGCGAAATAATGGTCATGGCAGGGAATGAAATATCAATACCGCCAGAAATCAATACGATAAACAAACCACAGGCCAAAATGGTCAACATGGCATAGTTATTTATCAAATCGTAAATATTGGCGAGGGTCAGAAAATCTGGGCTGGTGAAGGCAAGATAGGTCGAAATAATCAAAATAGTGAATGCCAACATAACTTCATGGCGTTTCAGATGCTCTTTATTGAATAAGCCGCGGTGACCGCTGTTCGATCTATTGGACACAGAGCTATTTACCTCATGGGGGTTAGCCATTTACTACCTCCGCAATGGCTGCCTGGCTGCTGTTGCCAGGTAAGAACTCCTGCACCACTCTCCCGGCCCGCATCACTAAAATGCGGTGGCTATTAAAGAAAGCCTCATCAATCTCATCACAAACCATTAATACCGCAATCCCCCGTGCTGCTAGTGCATTGATAATATTATAGATACCGGCTTTATTGGCGATGTCGACCCCGACGGTAGGGGAGTCGAGGATCAGTATTTGTGGATCCGTTGCCAGCCATTTAGCAATGGCGATTCGCTGTGCATTACCGCCGGATAAGGTATTGACCGGCAGGTCACTGTTGCCGATTTTGATCGACAGGTGCTTCACCATATCTTCGACCAAGGTATCGACCCGCTCAGTGCGCATTAGGTGAAAAGCATTTTTTAGCCGATGCAAGACGGTGGCGCTGATATTGTCGCGAATAGATTGCTCCATAATCAGTCCGGTGCTCATTCTATCCTCTGAAACGTAGCCAATCCCGGCGGCGATGGCATCGCGATTACTGGCAAAATAGACCGGTTCATCATTGATACGAATAGTGCCTGACTCCGGTGTGGTTAAACCAAATAGGCTGAGGCAGAGTTCGGTGCGCCCAGAACCCAGCAAGCCAACTAACGAGACAATCTCACCGGGATGCAGGGTCAGTGAGATGTTGTGATATTGGTGGCCACGGGAAAGCTCCTCTACCGCTAACACCGGCGGGCGGGCGGCGGTATACGAGGGTAGAACCTGAAAATCAAATTTCATGCCGGTCATTAGCCAGGCCAGCCGTTGGTTATCCACTTCAGCAGCAGGGTAGGTGCCGACCCAATCACCATCCTTCAGTACCGTGATACGATCTGAGATCTCCAGCACTTCACTCAATCGGTGGCTGACAAAGACCACGCAGATATTGCGTGATTTCAGCTCATGTACCACCCGCAGCAAGCCGTTAACCTCTTGCCGCGTCAGGGAGGCGGTGGGTTCATCCATCACAATCAGGCGGGCATCTTGTGCCAGCGCGCGGCAAATGGCGACCAGCTGCTTCTGCGCAATGGGTAAATTCTCAACCAATTCATCCAGATCAAGATGGGCATCAATGCTACTGATGACTCGCTCAGCGGTGGCGCGCATCTGGCGCTTATCTACCCATAGATGATGGTGATAATGGTTCATGGCGATATTCTCAGCCACAGTCAGATTGGGGAATAGTGACAAATCCTGATAGATCACCTGAATCCCCAATCGGACAGATTCGATCGGTGTCAGGGTTGAGTAGGTTTTATCATCAATGGTGATAGCGGCATCAGAATCGGGTTGGTAGACGCCGGAGATAATCTTGATCAGCGTTGATTTACCACAACCATTCTGCCCCGCGAGGCAATGAACCTCACCTGGCAATAGGGTCATGGCCACCTTATTTAGCGCCTTGACGCCATAAAAGGTTTTGCTGATATTTTCCAGGGTAATAAATGGCTGCATAGATCCTCTGGCCCAATAGGGTGCTACCTAAACCATAAAAGAGCCTGATAAGACACAGCGCCAGTGGGCTGTAGCATTATCAATTGAAGGGGAGGCGTGCCGTAGGGGCCGTAGCGGCGTGAGCCGCCGGAGTGCCCCTAGGTGCGTTAATCCCTTCTGGCTCCTTGCTTATCGGCTGGGTTTTCATTAGTTGCAGAGCCAAACAGGCGTTCGGCTCTGCATAGCGCAATGAATCAATACAGCGAATCGACGTTATCTTTGGTAACTCGCAGTACATTGTGGAACTGAATCAGATGCTTACCCTGATCAACTTCCGCTTTACCCACCCCTGGGATCTCCATACCCGTTTCGATTTTTTCGCCTTTTAGCACTTTGTCAGCAACAGCTGTCAATGCATAACCGGCAGAAGCTGGGTCATAAGTCACGCCCATGGCAATATCACCGCTTTTAACCAGTGAGGCCGCCTGAGAAGGGATCATCATGCCGAACACATGCACTTTGTCTTTGGCGCGTTTCTCTTTCACGGCACGGCCAGCGCCGATTGGGCCTTGTGAACCGAAGGCAACAACGCCTTTCAGGTCACTGTGCGCTTTCATCAAATCCAGGGTGGTGCGGCGTGAATCATCAATGCTCTCGGCGACCGGCATACGGCTGGTCACTTCGAACATCTCCGGATAGTGCTCTTTCTGATATTTAACAAATAGATCGGCCCACAGATTATGCTGTGGCACTGTCAAGCTGCCGACATAAATGACATAACCGCCTTTGCCACCCATGGCTTTTGCCATCTCGTCCACATTATCTGCGGCAAATTTAGCATTATCGATGATTTCGATATCCCAGTTAGCACTGGGTTGCCCTGGGGATTCGTTGGTTAACACCACGATCCCCGCATCACGGGCTTTCTTAAATACCGGCTCCAGCACATCGGCATCGTTCGGCACGATACTGATGGCGCTGACTTTTTTGGCAATTAAATCTTCAATAATTTTCACCTGTTGTGGGGCATCGGTGCTGGATGGGCCGACCTGATAGGCTTTGATGTTTAGATCTTTACCGGCACGCTCCACGCCGTCACCCATGCGGTTAAACCACGGCATACCTGCGATTTTCGAGATATTGACCACTTCGACTTCTTGCGCCAGTGCGCTACCCGAGCACGCCATCATGCTAAACAGGCTGGCTGCCAGTAAGGTTTTTACACTCAATTTATTCATCTAATCAGGCTCCCGGAGCTAATGTAGGTTGAGGTTATTACTATTTGGTATTGGTGTAATATTTTGCTGCTCTATCACTTGAGTTTTATTTATGTTTTTAAAAAAATGAAGATTTAACAGGCAACAGATTTTACATCTGCACTACATCTCCTGTTGGTCGACTCTAATACCCCGATAGCGATTTCCCCCATATCCCTGAATGCTATTTACATGGACAAAATGGCTGCTTTCCCTGTTTGTGATGGAAGTCATGATTCCGGCGGGCAAGGTGATGAGAGTTACATAAAAGTGGTAGGCGGGAGGGTAATAACATGGGTGATTACATGGACATTATTGTTTGGCTATTTTGCAATAATTTAGCCGCATATCTGGGGTCGAATCGTGACCTAAGGCGCTAACGTACCCCACCGGGCACCATGGTGAGCAAGTGCTGAGTCGGGTAGTTTTGGGTGATGTTGCGCTGCTGTAGTTGCCAATAAATCTTTTCTACATCATGGCGTTGGCGGTCTAGCAGCAGCCCCACGACACTGCCACTGTGGGCGACATTCAGCCCATAGAGATCCAGCTCCTCCACCAATTTCATTAGCGCCGCAAAATCGGGTTTGACCAGCAATCGCTGGCTGGCTTGCGCGCTAACTGTAGTGGCCTGACCAAGTAGTGAACAGTCGCGGCGCTCAGCCGCTTGGGTAAAGAGTTGCCATGCCCGCGCCAGTGAGGCGGCACTTGCCAGCAGTGCCGGTTGGCGATCACGGCGATGGTAATCCTCAGTATTCAGGATATTCTGGCTCTCCAGCAGCAAAATATCCAGCTGTGGCTGCCAATCATAAGAGATTTGCGTGGCGGCAGTTTGGTGATCAAACAGGGTTAATTGCTGAAATAAGGTGCTGTCGGTGGGTTCCAGAGTGACACACAATGCCGCGAGGGCTGCCTCATCCAGTGTTTCACCCAAATGGCGGGCGGTGGCCTGTGCGGTAGCGGCGATATCGGCGGTACTGCTCGCCAGCCCTTTTGCGACCGGAATAGTGGAATCAAAACGAATATTCAGCCCACGGGCCATCTCGGCGGGGTGGTCGAAGTAAGCCAGCACCGCTGCTAGCATCTGGCGCATCCGTGGCCGCTCATGACCACTCGGCGCTCCATCACTCACCGAGACGGTACTGAACCAGTTTACCGGGCAGGAGATAAGCTTCTCGCCACCCAGTATCCAGCCCTGAATTAACTCGCCGCAGGAGGCAGGGCAACGGGCTTCAGCCATGGCCGAACACCTGCTGCAAGGCGGTGATTAGCCGCTGATTATCGGCGGCGCTTTTGATGGCCACGCGGTAGTGGTCGCGGGTCAAACCGGGGTAGTTGGCACAGTGGCGGATCAAGATATGATGCTGCAAAAGCGCTTGTTGCAGGTCGATTTCTGGCCTCAGGCAGCGCAGGAAAATGTAGTTGGCGGCACCTTGCCAGACCCGCAACGCGGGTAGGGAACACAATTGCTGATATAACCAACGCTGTTGCTGCGCCAGCCATTGATGCGTTGCCTGAATATAAGCTTGGTCATCAAGGATAATCTCACCCGCTAGCGCCGCGAACGCATTGATGGTCCAAGGCTCGCGCTGCTGTTTCATTTGTGAGATTGCTGCCCGATCAGCGCTGAGTAAATAGCCCAGCCGCAGCCCCGGAATGGCGAAAAACTTGGTCAGTGAGCGCAGAACATAGAGACGCGGGAAATCCGCCAATTGCGGGATCAGCCCCGCCGCAGCCGGCAGAAAATCGATAAAAGCTTCATCGACAATCAGTGCAATTTGCTGTTGATGGCAGCAGCGCACAATAGCTTGCAGCAGCGCTGCATTGGGCATCAGGCCGGTTGGGTTGTTCGGCGTCGCCAGAAACAGGCAGTCAGGGCGTAGTTGAACCAACCGCTCCAGTAGTCGCTCATCCGGCTGATAGCCCTCCGCTTCGCTCATCGGATAGTCATGAATCTGGCAGCCGACCCGTTGCAGGGCGCGGCGATACTCAGCAAACCCCGGCGTCAACAGTAGCGCGCTGCGTGGTTGTAGCAGCTGCACCACCGCGTAAATCAATTCGGTGGCCCCATTGCCGGCGATAATGTTTTCCGGCTGGCAGTGGTGAGCGCGGGCCAGCGCGCCATGCAATTGGCGATACTCAACATCGGGGTAGCGCTCAGCACGGGCTAACTGGGCAACAATGGCGGTTTTCAGGGAGTCGGGCATCCCCAGCGGATTAATATTGGCACTAAAATCAATGATATTTTCTGCCTCTGTGCCGATTTTCAGTGCCATCTCCAGCACATTGCCGCCATGCTCACTCATTGCTCTGTTATACCCCTATTCAACTTGTGTGTTCAGAGTACCATAAGCGAGGGAATTGAGCTTAGCGACAAGATTTCTGGTGTGAATGCCAGTATCTCCCGCAGCCGCACCACCTCACCAATCACAATCAAAGCAGGCGCTGATAAACCTTGTGCGGCGACCTGATCGACTAAGGTGAGCAAGGTGCCACTGGCGACTTGCTGCTGCTGATGGCTGGCATACATCACCACCGCCGCCGGTGTGGTCGGCGCTTTGCCGCCCGCGATCAGCTGCTGGCAAATGGTCGCCAGTTGCGTCATCCCCATTAAGATAACCAGCGTGCCTTCCAGCTTCGCCAGTGTGGCCCAATCCTGCGGTTCATTGCCCTGACGCAAATGGCCGGTGATCACATGAAAACCAGAGGCGTAATCACGGTGGGTCACCGGAATGCCAGCATAGGCCAGCCCGCCAATGGCGGAGCTGATCCCCGGCACCACTTCAAACGGGATCTCCGCCAGCGCCAGTGCTTGCGCCTCTTCTGCGCCGCGGCCAAACACATAGGGGTCGCCGCCTTTTAGCCGCACCACATTCAACCCACGTTGGGCGCAATCCACCAAAATCTGATTGATCTCCGGTTGCGGCACCAGGTGGTGATTGGGGTTCTTACCGACATTGATCATTTCGCAGCCGTCCGGGGCTTCTGCCAGCAGCTCTGCGCAGACCAGGCGGTCATACACCAGCGCTTCGGCCTGACGAATGGCATGTAACCCTTTTACCGTAATCAGCGCCGCATCCCCCGGCCCCGCGCCCACCAGCCAAACTTTTCCACTTTTCATCTTATTTCTCACTGTATGGCAAGGGCCGGTTGTAGCGGTAGCGGTTGTGCCACGCGCACAACATCACGGGCAATCATCAATTCTTCATTGGTATTGATGATGACAATCTGTACCGGGCCACTATCTTTTTGGATAAGACACTGATTTTTTAGGTTTTTCTCTTCATCCAACTCAATGCCGAGAAACGCCAAATCCCGGCATATCTGCTGACGGGCATTGCGGGCATTTTCGCCAATGCCGCCGGTGAAGATCAGCGCGTCGATTCCACCCAGTTGCACGATATAGCTGCCAATCACCGCGCGGATGCGCTCAGCAAACAGCTCAAGGGCCACTTGTGCGCGGCTATCGCCGTTGTTGGCGGCCTGTTCCACATCGCGATAGTCGTGCGAGATGCCGGAGAGACCCAGCAGGCCGGATTGGTTGTTGATCAGATAGTTGATCTCGGCGGCGCTTTTGCCCTCCCTCTGCTGAATAAATGGCAGGATCGAGGGGTCAATATCGCCACTGCGGGTGCCCATCATGATCCCCGCCTGTGGGGTGAAGCCCATGGAGGTATTGACTGAGCGCCCATTGCCGATCGCACATAGGCTAGAGCCGTTGCCGAGGTGGCAGGAGATAATGCGCAGCTCCGCCAGTGGCCGCCCCATGCGCTCAGCGCAGACGGCACTGACATATTTGTGGCTGGTGCCGTGAAAGCCGTAACGGCGAATGCCCAGCTCCTCGTAGTAGCGCCACGGCAAGGGGTAGAGATAGGCGCTCTGGCTTAGGGTTTGGTGGAACGCGGTATCAAACACCGCCACCGCGCAGGCATGGGGCAGGGCATGTTGAAACACGCGGATACCCAAGGCATTCACCGGATTATGCAACGGCGCGAGCGCGCCCAGTTGCTCAATTTTATCCAGCACCTCGGGGGTGATCAGCACCGAATCGGCAAAGGTTTCGCCACCATGGGCCACCCGATGACCGACGCCGATGATCTCATCCAGTGAATCAATAATATTGTGCTCAATCAGTGCGCGTAACAGATGCTCTGCCCCCTGGCGGCAGTCGGCGATCGGCAGGGTTTCCCGCCATTTCACCTCGCCAGCCCGCAGGTTAAATACCGCATCATCCATACCGATGCGCTCGATCAAGCCCTGGCACAGCACCCGCTCCTCCGTCTGGCCGGTCTGGCCATTGAGCATGAAAAACAGCTGAAATTTCAGCGAAGAACTGCCGGCGTTTATCGCCATAATCTTACCGGACATACGACTCTCCAGAATGATTCAAATAAGTTATAAGGTCAGTGAGTCCCTCGCCGGTTTGCGCCGAGGTAATAAAGATATTTTGTGCGCCCGCTTGCATCAGGCAATCCGCCGCCCAGCTCAGTTGGTCGGGATGGCTGATAGTGTCCGCTTTGCTGATAATGCCGATCACCGCTCTGTTGAACACCTGCGCCAGCATCGGGGCAAACCAACTCTGGCTGGCATCGGCGTTTTGCACCAATCCCACCACCTCGGCCTCACAAGCGCTCGCCAGTAACGCACTGTATAAACAGCGGTTTTCCAGATACTCACCTGGGGTATCAATGGCATTGTCCTGCCAGACAATCGACTGGGTTTTCTGGTAATGAAGCGCCTCGCCCTGTAAGCGCTGAATCAGCGAGGTTTTGCCACACTGGCTAGGGCCAATTAACATGATGCGCTGCATGGCATCAGGTCCGGGTCATCGGGCAGGCGGTGAATTTCATCATGTCGCCCAGGGTGTGAATGACCTGCTTTAGCGCGTACTCCACCGCCGACACATCACCGGTAAACACCACCGCGCCGGTGAAGCGGTCAATAAAACCAATCTCAACCGCGCCGGATTTAGTGGCGATGTCACTGGCGATAATTGAGGCTTCGCTCGGGGTAATGGTCAGAATGCCAATGGCGCTGCTGACATCGTTCAGCCCCAGCTTTTTATAGAGCGCCTTATTGGGGTTGGCGATAAGATGCGCGAGGGTTATCTGTTTACCGGGAACATACTCCTGGATCACGCGCTCGGGGGTGCTGCTCTTCTCCATCATGCCTCCTGAACTAACTGACGCCACAGCGCCTCATGGGGACGGGGGATCAGGGTGCTGTAGACCAATAATCCCTTCTCACCGGCGCACTGACTGGCAACCTCGACGGCGGTTTGCACATCGGCAATATCGCCGCTGAGCACTTGATAACATTTGCCGCCGATACCAAAGGCCATATGGATGCGCACTAAGGTGACATTGGCGGCTTTAACCGCGCGGTCTGCGGCGGTGATGCAAGCCGCCACACTCCAGGTCTCCACCACGCCCGCCGCCTGACGGTTCTCCACCCTATTTAGGCCACTGATCGCCGGTAACACTGACGGGTGCAGATTGGGTAGCACGATGCTATCAACCAATAAGTGACCACTGTGCTTTTCGCCACTCAGCACTGATTGGCTGACGGCACCAATATCGCCACCCACCATCAGCAAATATTTGCCGGGGCAGAGGGTCTTACTGACCAGTAGGTTGACGTTGGCGCTTTTTAGCATCAGATCGCAAACCTCCATCCCTTTGGCGATACTGCTTAACTCAACGATTCCAATGGCTTGAGACATGCTCACTCCTGTTAAATGCTGCGACGAAGGGTGATGGCGTTGGCACTGATAGCCGTGACCACCCCCGCAATAGTGGCGTGCAGGGGGGCGCCCAAGGCGTTATTGGGGATCTGCCCGATAAGCTGGCCGTGCCTAACCGATTCACCGACGCTAACCACCGCTTCGGCGGCGGCACCGATATGCTGGCGCAGCGGCAGCATCACCTGTTGCGGTTGATAGGCCTGCTCACTGAATGGGGCGGGCTGATACCAGTCGGTGAGATCCAGCCGCGCAATCAGCCGCGATATCGGCACCATGCGGTAATTCGCCATCGGATCAGCCTCACGCAGCTCCCCCTGATAGCGTGCACCCTGTGCGCGCAACTGAGTTTTCAGCAGGCGATTAATGCGCATTGGCGAGATATCCACCGGACAGGCGTAGCTTTCACACAGCCCACACTCTGAGCAGGTCAGGGCGCTCAGCAAGATATCCGGCGTGGCAACCTGCTGATAGATAATCGCCCGCACCAACAGATGCGGCGGTAGCTCATGACCAATCAGGTGGCGCGGACAGAGTTCGGTACACATGCGGCACTGCTCGCAGACGGCGCGCGCGATAGCGAGCACATCCTGATCACTGCGGGCGCGGCGGGTGATCAGCAAGTGATCGGCGGGCAGTACCAGCAGGCCGCCAGTGGTTTTGGTCACCGGCTGATCGAGGTCGTGTAGTGCATGGCCCATCATCGGCCCGCCATTGATGTAGGCGGGATGGTCGATGGTCGCGCCACCTGCCAGTGCCAGCACTTCCCGTAGCGAGGTGCCGAGCGGCACGGTCAAGGTTAATGGTTGAGCCACGGCCCCATTGACGGTCAGTGTGCGGCGGGTGACGGGCCACTGCTGCTCCACCGCCCGCGCGACATTGAGCAGGGTTTGCACGTTATTCACCACCACGCCAATAGTGACCGGCAGGGCGGCAGGCGGGACGCGTCGACCCGTCGCCAGCCAGATAGTGATCACCTCATCACCGGCGGGGTAGACGTCGGGCAAGATATGCAGCCGGATCTGCGGTGGTAGCAGCGGCGTCAGTGCCGCAATGGCCGCCACATATTTAGCTTTCAGCGCAATGATGCCTTCGCGTGCGCCGGTGGCGACCATGCCATAGAGCAGACCGCGCACCAGCCGCGCGGCCTGGCGTGGGATCAACTGCTGATCCACTTTCAGCATCGGCTCACACTCAGCCGCATTGACCAGAAAAATTTCAGCCGGCGCCTGTAGTTTTACCGCTGTCGGGAACCCGGCCCCACCGGCACCGACCACTCCGGCATCGCGCACCCGCTGCTGAATAGTGGCGGCGTCACACCGCAACAGCTCACCGCAGGCGAGGGGGGCGCTCTGTAGTGGCGGCACGGACATCGAGAGATCACTCATAAAGCGCCTCGACAATGGCGCGGATATCTTTTTCATCTGCCGGGCGCGGGTTGGTGCGCAGGGTGACGTCCGCCAGTGCGGCGGTGATGATCTGCGGAATACACTGCTGCAACTGGCGTTGGTTGACTTTCATCGCCGCCAGCGGTTGAGGCAATCCGCACTGGCGCTTAAGCTGCTCAATCTGATGAATCAGCTGATTCACCGCGCCGCGATCCTCCCCATTGACGGGGCTGAAATGACATAACTTCGCTAACCGCGCATAGCGTTTACGCGCCCGCGCGTCGGCGGCATTAAAGCGGATCACCGGGACTAACAGCAGCGCATTGGCTAAACCGTGAGCGATGTGGAACTGACCACCCAGTTGGTGGGCGATGGCGTGATTGATGCCCAATCCCGCCTGACTGAACGCCATCCCCGCCAGGGTGGAGGCGTTATGCATCTTGCCTCGGGTTATCAGGCAATCGCCTTGCCGGCAGGCGGTCGGCAGGTGGCGAAACACCAGCTGCACCGCTTTTTCCGCCAGCGCATCGGTAAAATCACTGGCGCGTGGCGAGACATAGGCTTCCAGCGCATGGGTTAGCACGTCCAGCCCGGTATTGGCGGTGATAGCCGGCGGCAGGGTTACCACCAGTGCCGGATCTAAAATGGCGATATCCGGATAGATATCATCATCAAACAGCGGATATTTAATGCTTTTTTCCGGATCGCTTATCACACAAGCGCTGGTGACCTCCGAGCCGGTGCCGCTGGTGGTGGGGATGGCGATGCAAGTTTCGATCTCCAGCCCCTGCTGGCGGCTAAACCAGACGATAGCTTTGGCGGCATCCAGCGCTGAGCCGCCGCCAAACCCAATCACCACATCAGGGCGCAGCGCTTGCATCTGCTCAATGCCCTTGACCACGGTGCTGATATTGGGGTCCGGCGTGATGTCGCTGAACAGAGTGATCTGGTTATCCGCCGCCAGCGCCGCTTTTAAGCGATCCAGTAGCGGCGAGGTGGCGAGAAAGCCGTCGCAGACAATCCAGATTTTGCGCTGCTGGAAACGTTGCAGCACCTTGAGGCTGCCCTCCCCGCTATAAATGCGTGTTTGCAGGAAAAAACTCTTCATACGTCCTCGCTCAGCGAATGGAGAAACCGTTGGTCAGCACACAGCGACGTTGGCGCGCAAAGGTGCGGGCCGAGGTGGTGCCTTCACCAGTTGGGGTGGCGATAGTAAAGGTGGTAAAACCCTCGCCGCCGACGCCGATCCCCGCGTAAGAGGGGCCGTTTTTCACAAAAATGGAGGTCTGTAGCAGGCGGGCCGCCAGATTTAGCCGCGAGACATTCTGCGAGTGCATGGTTGCGGTGTGATGCAGGCCGCCCTCCACTTGCAGCGCCAGTGTCAGAGCTGCATCAAAATCCTTTACCCGCACCACCGGTAACAGCGGCATCAGTTGTTCCGTGGTCACCAGCGGATCATCACCGGCCACCTCCACCAGCAGCAGGCGCGGGGCTTTGGCTGGGCAGGTGAGACCGGCGGCTTTCAGCAGTTCAAGCGGGCTTTTGCCCACCAGATTTTTGTTGGCGTGGCCTTGTGGTGTCAGGCAGGCCTTGCGCAGGCTATCGACATCTTGCGGATTAGTGATCAACAGCGCATCGAAGGCTTGCATCTGCTGCAATAGGCGATCGGCGACACTCTCCACCACAATCAGGCTCTTCTCGGCGATGCAGGGCAGGTTGTAGTCGAAGGATGCGCCGGAGACGATATCTTGCGCCGCTTTCGCCAGTTCAGCGGTCTCATCCACCAGACAAGGTGGGTTACCCGCGCCCGCACCAATCACTTTTTTACCGCTCTTCATGCCCATCGCCACAATGGCAGGCCCGCCGGTGATCGCCAGCAGGGCAATTTTGTCGTGGGCCATCATCTGTTGGGTGGCCTCGAAGCTCGGCTCTTGCACCGTCACCACCAAATTGCGGATGCCGCAACTGTTGAAAATGATCGCTTCGATCTGGGCGATAAGATCCAGTGATACCGCTTTGGCACCGGGATGCGGGCTGAAATAGACCGCATTACCGGCAGCCAACATGCTGATGCTGTTATTGATAATGGTTTCAGTGGGGTTAGTGCTGGGGGCGACGGAGCCAATCACGCCAAACGGCGAATATTCGAACAATACCATGCCGCCGTCGCCGGTCAGAGCGGTGGTGGAGAGATCTTCAATGCCGGGGGTATTTTCCAGCGCCGCCTTATTTTTCAGGAATTTATCCTCTTTATTGCCCATGCCGGTTTCACTGGCACCGCGCTCAGACAGTGAGGCCAGCTGAGGTTTTAGCTGTTCACGCAGGGCGCTAATAATCGCGCTGCGGGTCTTCATCGGGCTTTGCTGATAGCGCAAAAAGGCGCTATTAGCGGCATTGACTGCTTCATCCACGCTGGCAAAAATGGCGCTGGAGGCAGACGCAGTAGCAGGCGTCAGTTGCTCGGTGAGGATAGTGCGAATGAGAGATTCAAGGTCATTGGTGTTCATTATTCATTCCTCAGATGTAGAGCCGATATGGCCGCTTCTGCTATGTGCATATCTTGTTCGACGCTACCGCCGCTGATGCCTAAGCCGCCCACCAGTTGGCCGCTACGCCACAGTGGGTAGCCGCCACCAAAACTCACCACTTTGCCGCCGGTACTGGCTTCCAGTTGGAACAGGTCAGCCCCCGGTTGTACGGCGCTGCTGAGTTGATGAGTGGCGGTTTTCAGGGCGACAGCGGTCCAGGCTTTTTTCGGTGCCAGTTCGCTGCTGACCAGTAAGGTATCGGGCATACGGTAGGTCATGATGAGGTTGCCGTGGCGGTCAGCCAGTGCCACAACCACGGCGATTTTGAGTGTCATTGCAGCCTCAACCGCCAACTTAACCAACTGATGGACATCAGAAAAACCGAGTCCAGCGGTCGTCGGCTGGGTCGCTTTTGGCGCGATGCTAGGATGCGCTGCCTCGGTTGCCGCCAGATAACGGGCCAGCACGGTTTGCGCGGTCTGCTGCAACTGTTGGCGCTGATCCTCATCGCGGGCCAGGGCATACAGGCAATCGGATAAGCGGTTGAGATACTGCAACAGCACCGGGCGCACTGGCACCTGTTCAGCCAGCTCTATCAACCGCCGTTCACCGCGCCGCGCAAGGGTGCGGGCAAAATGTAGACGGCTACCGGCTTCGGTATCACCGGGCAGAATAAAACCTTTGACCGGCGGTAACTGCGCCATGCAGCGGTCAACTGCCCGCTCCAGCGCCTGAATATCCTGCTCACTGATGCTTTTGCGCCCGACCGGCGGGGTGTCGCTATCTTCGCTGGCTAATTCAGCGCTGAAATAGAACAGCTGATGTTGTACGGCATCCAGTAGCTGGCGGTTCTCCTCGCCTTGCGTCACACGGGCGCACAGGCTCAGCGCGGCGTTAAGTTCATCCAGCGTGCCGTAGGTCTCCACCCGTGGGTGGCTCTTTTTCACCCGTTGACCGGTGAATAGGGTAGTGGTCCCCGCATCGCCGGTTTTGGTATAGATGCTCATAAAATCACCGTTAACTCAGTCAGATCACTGATCATCAGTAAGAACACTCATCGACGATGGCGACAATCGCCAGATCGATGGCATCATTCGGCTCGGCAAAGACGCGCCTGGCACTGGAGCCTCCCGCCAGTAGCACCAGCTCTCCTTGACCCGCGCCGACGGAGTCGACTGCCACCTCATCTGGGGTTTTGCTGTCGGGGGGTAATGAGCCGTCACCGGCGACACGGCGCACCAGTAGCAGCTTCTTACCAATCAGCGTCGGCGATTTTTGCGTTGAGACCACGGAACCTACCACTCTGGCCAGTTGCATGATTTACTCCTGCCTTAACAGTTGAATGTGACGGGCTGACAGGGTGTCCTGTGCCAGCGGTGTAACCAGCGTGTAGGCATCAATCAGCAGCCAGCCGGCGTCGAGGGTGGCAATATCGCGATAGCTCAACACCTTGCCTGCGTGTAGCCGTACCGCGACCCCCTGACTGTCGCTAAAACTCAGCGGCAATGGGCGCAGTGTGGCGGCGGGCAGGGCCGCTAGCAGTTGGCGATGCAAGCTGATATGCACTTTCATACCCCATGACCACGCCTCGTGCAGTGCCATGACCGCCGGGCAGTGGCTATCGGAGTGCGCCAGGCGGTGCATAAATGCCAGATCCGGCAACATTAGATGTAGCGTGGCATGGTGGACGAAGACCCATGAGTCAAGCCCGGCGCGCAACTGAGGCAGCAGCAAGGCGTGAACCCGGCGTTCGCGCTCGGTCAACCGCGTGACAATCTGGCTGACCAGTTGTTCGGTTTGCGCCTGAGTCAGATTCATGGCTGTGTTGTCCGTGGTGGCGTGAGTAGTGTGGCAAACGCCGCCGGATCATCCGCGCCTGCGGCATTGGCCTCGTCGGTGTCGATGTGCATCTCCAGTTTCATTTGCGGTGAAACGCGGATCGCCACATCATCCATAATCAGCCGACGGCCACTGCCGTGAATCGCCACTTGTACCCGGTCACCGTGCTTGACCCGATAGATAAGGGCATCCAGCGGCGACATATGAATGTGCCGTAGTGCCACAATCACCCCATGGGGCAACTCCACTGCGCCGTAAGGGCTGACCAACCTTATCGCCGCTGTCCCCTCCAGATTGCCGGACATGCGCAGTGGTGCATTGATCCCCAGTGTGCGGGCATCGGTGCGGGAGATCTCCACCTGACTTTGGTTACGTAACGGCCCCAGAATGCGGACGTTTTTTAGGCTGCCTTTCGGCCCGACCAAGGTCACTGTCTGTTCGGCGGCATACTGACCGGGCTGGTGTAGCGCTTTTTTCTCAATGAGCGGCTGCTCGGGGAACAGCCGTTGGTAGTCCTGCGCTGAGAGATGCAGGTGTCGGTTGGAAACCCCAAGTGGGATCGGACGAAGACGCATTTCGTCGAGGATCTTACTGACGACGGGTTCCAGTAACGCTTTTTCCATCAGACTTTTCCTCGTTTACCCAAGTGGATGCAGCGAAAGCGAGGCTCACCTTTATGGCGTCGGCAAGCCGGGTCGAGGCAGAGATTACAGCTCACACGAGGAGCTGACAGGGCCTCACTTTCTCTCTTGCTGTTATCTAAACTGTGATTGTCTGCGCTGTTGGTATCTATATCTGCCAATGTGCCGGGTGCATCGTCGGTGGCAGTGTCAGCCGCGGTAGGAGCATCGGCTTCCTCTGTCTCCTCGGTGGCGGGTGTCGCGGTCATCGCCTCCTCGGCGCTGGCAATTTCCGCCGATTCGCTCGCTTTTTCAGCTTTAGCGGGCACTTCGGCGGAGGTTTCAGCGGCGGGTGCCTGCCAATAGGCCATCAGGCTATCTGCCGGACGAGCCAGTACTGCACGAGAAACCAAACCCTGATGCTGTTCGGCAAAGGCGGCACCGGTACTGATTGCCGCCTGAACTGAGGCCACATCACCGGTCAGGCGGATTAACATCCAGCCGGAGCCGTTGGTTTTTTCTATGCCGATCAGCTTAACGGAGGCGGCTTTCGCCATGGCATCCGCCGCGCCGATAGCCAGCGCTAGACCGCTAACTTCAAGTAAACCCAGTGACGTTTTCACGCTGTGCTCCTCGTCTTACCCTTAGGCAGAGGTCGGTAAAATGGCTTCTACATCACTGTGCGGGCGCGGGATCACGTGGCAGGAGGTCAATTCACCTACCGCGCTGGCCGCCGCAGAGCCAGCATCGACTGCCGCTTTAACTGCGCCGACATCACCGCGCACCATCACAGTGACCAGGCCGGAGCCGATTTTTTCGTAGCCCACCAGTTGGACGTTGGCAGATTTGACCATGGCGTCAGCTGCTTCGATGGCGGCGACCAGACCTTTGGTTTCGATGAGTCCAAGTGCATTATTCATAAATTTGATTTCCTTGTTATAAAGTAAGGGCTATCTTGTTTGCCATTTTGAACTCGGGCCGTGCTCGCCATCCTCACGTACTGCGTGTACGCTCCGGTGGCTGTGCGGCTTGCCGAGTCCAAACTGCCTGCACCGATAACGCCCTTCGATTTGGGATCACTTAAACGGTAAACCTTTCACTAACCGGGCGGCGTTGTTGCCGAGCCGCCGTAATTGCTCTGCGTCTTGCTCCCGCGCCTGCCGAAATAGCGGGCTGGCGGGGGGTAAATTACGGAAATGCACCAGCACTTCGTCGGCAGAACAGGCCAGCCCCACCAATAACGGGGAGCGGGTGGCGGCTTGCCAGGCGCGTTGTGTTGCATCGCCGTCGTCGTCTTGTTGCCACTGCCAGGGAATACCCTCCTCCTCAATACCCAGCAACACTTGATGCCAGACGGCCTCGGGGGTTGGCGTGGTGAGGCTAATCACGATGGCGGGGGCGTCATAGGTGAAATTCATCAGTGACTCTCCCGCTGATAAGCCAGAATCAAGCCGGTTGCCACGGCATTACGTGGGCCTTCACTGGCGCGGATGTTGCCGCGACCCGCTACCAATTTGTAGTGGGAGAGGGCGTCGGTGACCAATTGCGGGATCTCGAAGTCCAGCGACGAGCCGCCGACCAGCACCACGAAGGGGATGTCGCGGATATTGCCGGTTGGGCTGACCTGGCGCAGGGCGCGCAGCGCATTGGTGACAAACACCCGCTGTTTGGCGGAGCGGCGAATATTGCGGACTTTTTCCAGTGCGTAATCACCCGGCAGTGGCACCAAACCTTCCGGTTTGACCACCACCAGTCGGGCAAAAACTTCTGGCGCCAGCGGTTGTGGGAAGAACTGAACACTGCCGTCTTCGTGGCGCAGATGGAACAGACTTTCCACTTTGGCGAGCGGATACTTTTTGATCTCCTCGGCCAGATAGCGGTCTTGCAGATCCAGTTCCGAGGCGATGATCATCGTCACCATGTCGCCCGCCCCTGCCAGATGAGTGGCGACGATTTGCCCTTGGGCATTGATGATGGAGGCATCGGTAGAACCTGCCCCCAAGTCGAGGATGGCGAGTGGCCGCCGTGTCCCTGGTGTGGTCAGCGCGCCGAGTATCGCCGCTTCGGCCTCCGCCCCCCCAATCTGTACATCAATGCCCAAGGTTTTTTCGATCTCACTGGCGATATGCGCCATTTGCAGGCGGTCAGATTTCACCATTGAGGCGATACCGACCGCTTGCTCAAGGGAGAACTCGCCCGCCAGACCACCAATGACATTGACAGGCACCGCCGTGTCGACGGCCAGCAAATCTTGAATGAAGATCTCACTGGTCGGTTTGTTGGTCAGTTCCGCCATGGTCTGGCGCACGTGTTCGAGCATGCCGCCGATATTGGTGCCCGCTTCACCGCTGACATTGTCCAGATGGCGCAAGCTGTTAACCGCCGACATAATGGCTTCGCTGCCGGTAGCGACATCTACCCGCACTGTGCGGCCCTCGGCGAATAGCTCCAGATGACCCGCCGGTATCGAGCGCGCTTTAACGTCCCCCTCCGGCGTCTTCACCACCACCGCTGAACGTGTGCCAATCAAGGCGCGCGCCACCGGAACAATGTTTTTGGTCTCTTCGGCGCTGAGTTCAAATACCGTGGCAATGCCATAAGGGTTAGAGAGGGTTTCAATCACCTGACCCGGCATGGCAACTTCCACCGCCGCCAACATGCCCATCGGGATACGGTCGATATGCAGCACCTCATCGACGATCGGCAGTGGGTGGCTGAGGCGATTACTGACCAAGACCCCATCGTCTCGTTGCAAGATAATCGCCGTGATGCGGTATCCGGCCCCGTTGGCGGCATTGACGACCGCCGCAACATCAGCAAAATCGACCGTCGATGGCACTACCAGAATGTAGGGTTGGGCAGGATCACGGGTGATCAGCTCATCAAGGGTGATGGTCAGCCCGACCCCTAACCCCAGTCCACCGGGGGTTTTCGGGTTGTGGCCGATCATGGTGGATTCAGTGATGATGGTTTCAGTGATGGTTTCCATCGCCACATCACCAATCACTGGCGTTGCCTCGTTGATGCGGATCAGACTGATATCGCCCAGCGCAATACCGGCCTTTTCCACCAACATTGTCAGCGCTTTGTTGATGCCGAAAATGTTACGTTGCGTCCCCTTGATACCGGTCGTTTCGGTCAAGGCGCTGGTGACAAATTGCAACTGACCGTCAGCCGCGCATTGTGCCAGTGCCACTTCCGTTGATGAGTTGCCGATATCCACACCGACGATGTAATCCATATTCAATCCCCTTCATCTTTCAATTTGCAGCGGTGTTGGCTGCGTTCACTCACCCCAGTCACTGAGTTGAGTCAGCTCCCGGGGCTTCTTTCTCTTGCCGCCTACCTGCAACTTGAAATCTATTGGGTATAACAATTAATTGATGAATTAATCGTCGCCTTTCAGTTTTTTACGCTGAACATACAAAACGGCAGCTTCGCGCACGAAGGCGGCGCAGATAGTCGCTTGGTAAGTTTTTTCCAGATCATCGGCAATGGCGTTCAGCTCCTCTTTGCTCGAGCGGAAAGGGCGCAGGGCGTTGTAGATATCCAGCACCTTGTCATCCGGTACTGCGGTCAACTCAGCGGCACGCTCGAAGTTCATTGCTAGCAGCGGGCGGCCCGCGTCTTTGGCAATGGAGGCTTGAATGCGCAGGATTTCCGGGGTAATGCGCAAATCCTGTGAGGTGACACTGCCGTTCAACACGTTAGCCAGCGTCAGATCATCCAGCGTTTTATTGGTGGCGGTTTTCACCCAATCAGGGTGTTTGTTTGCCAGTGGATAATCTGAGACTTTGGCATCACTGCGCGAACTGGCCGCCGGTGCTGGACAAGCTGCTGGCGCTTGGCCTTGCAGGCTGTTCATCTTGTTCAGCACATCGCGAACCATGGATTCAATAGCTTCGGAATTCATTGTGTTTTCCTTTGTTAAAGCGCCACCCGGAGTTCCTGAGGATTCTTGCCGGTCACCACATATTTGGTTTCTTTAATGTGCAGAATCGCTGATTTGGCCTGATATTTTGGCCGAGCCATCTGGTCGTTCAGGGTCGGCACCGGTTGTGGTGACTCCCGTTTGGCGTAGCGCGCTGCGTTTTTACCAATTAGGCGGTAGGTTTCCAGCGTCAGCAGTGGTGCTTGCGGGAACAACTCCAGATTAGAGAGTGGCGGCAGACCCTGCTGATGAATGACCGTCGTGCCTTTGGATTGAATGCCGATAGAGATACCGGAACCGCTCAGGCGGTTGCCCTCTACCGCGACAAAGGCCACATCGGAGGATTTAAAGCAGCGGATCACCCGCGCTTTGATGCCCTCCTCTTCGATACCGGCAATTAGCTCGCGCAGAATGTTTTTGTGCGGGATGCCGACGATGTTGGCGGTTTGCGACAGACCAAATGCCGGGCCGACCGCAATGATCACCTCATCCTGATTGCTGCCAGGGCGGGCTTCCCCCACTTCGGTGAGGAAATCCCCGGATGCCACGGCCGTTGCAGGCTGAGACTCTTGCTTAAAGGAGACGCTGTTTTTCTCTCCCTGCATTTCCTGCAGTACGCCTTCGATAATTTGGCGTAACAGTTTTTCGTTAATATCGACCATCTCGTGAACCCCTTAGCCAAGCTCATTCGGATCAAGCGCGTTTGGAATGTTTTTGATCTCTTCCCAACGTGCACCTTCCAGCCGATAACCGGTAGCTGGGCCCGCGTAGTCATTGACGTCATTCACCGCTGACAGCACTTGGTTGTCACCTTTGATGATCGCCGAGGTGTGCAGGTAGTCACCGGCAATTTTGGCTTTCTGGATGTTGAGCATGTCTTGCGCCACATCCTCAAAACCGCCTTGTGCCAATGCTTTAACTACCTCCAGACCGGTGCGGTTTTTGCTGATGATCTCCTGAGCGAACTTGATGTCTTCGACAATGTTACGTTCCGGCATATCTTTCGAGCCGTGGGCATAAGTGGCAGCAATCACTTCTTCGTCAGTAATTGGCGGCAGACCCATACCGGCGAACACCGCTTGCAGGGCGCGTGCGGCTTTATTACGAATCGCCACCACGTCAGCTTCCAGCACCGGGCGCAGACCACCATCCACTTTTAGATCGCGCTGCAACACGTTGTAGTCATCAAAGTCTTCGGCGTCTTCGTTGGAGCCTGCGAACATGTTGTCGTAGTTCGGCACCGCAGAATAACCAGAGGAGATAAAGTCAGTCCCCGGCAGGAACTGCATCAGCAGGCGTGCGGTACGACGCATATCGGAGTGGGTAAAGGTCTGGTCGTTACTGGAGGCGCACTCCAAATCCAGCGCCGAACAGATCAGGTTTTCTGCCAAAATGGCACGGATACCTGATGGCACCGCAGATGGCACACCGACACAACTAACGGAGCCGTTTTGCAGCCCTTGCACCCCAGCCGCTTTGGTGATGTAGATACAGCGGGCTTCCAGATAGAGCATGGATTTACCCTCGGCGTAGCCCATTTGGACTTCGGAACCGGAGCCAGAGGTAAAGCGCATTTTCAAACCGCGTGATGCATAGGAGGAGGCGAGGAAGCCTTTCGACCATGGGGTGTCATCGCCGTCGGTAAATACCGGTTCAGTCCCGTAGACCGAAATGGTTTCGGCATAACAGGTATGGCCCAACATCCCCAGCTTCAGCTCGGTCGCCTCTTCCAGCGAACATTGGGTCAGTACACCGGGGCGGCCCACTTGCGATCCGACCAGCAGCGCGATGGCGTTAAAGGGGGCGTAACGGGCGACGGCGACGGTGGTTTCCTGCTCGTCGAAGCCACGGAATGCCCCTTCGGCAGCATCAGCGGCAATCTGCACCGGGTTATCTTTCACGTTGGTAACGTGAGCTTGTTGTGATGGGGTACGACGTGCGCGCATTTTCTGCATCGACATCATCATTTCCACCACATTCATATGGGAAACCACCTCGACGATTTTGGCCGGCGTCATGGCGGTGGTCAGTGGCACAATGGTGCGGCGCGACACATTTGGGTCACACAACATGTTGGCCAGCTTGATGGAATCCATCTTCATCACTTCTTCCGCGTGGTCCAGATTGATACCGTAGCGGGCGATAAAGTGATCGATCAGGTCGAAACTGCTCTGTGGTTTGCCATCTAGCTCGGTGACCACACCGTTGACTATCTTGATGGAGGGTTTAGGATCATTCGGGCTTTCCATGGCAATAAAGCCTTCCTCGATCCACTCTTTGACAAAACCGTCCTGATTAACCGGGCGTTTCGCCAATGCTTCAAATCTTTTCGATTTCATGAAACAGCCTCGCTGTGGCGTCAGATATAAGAAGGGCGGTCGTTTTTCGGTTCAGAACCTAAGGTTCCTAATACCGTTTTGCCGATCTCACGGGCAGAAATCACTGCCTGACGGACTGCGCCAGAATCACCGGAGATAACCAGAATCACTTCGTTACTGAAGCTGGTGCCTTGTGCCGGCGAGCTGTACGCCACCACGTCAACATTGGCGGATTTCACGGCGGTATCGGCCATCAGCACCCCAATCGAAGCTGGCGCACCGACTATCACGCCACAAGAGCGGCCCAGTGGTGCGCCGAAGGCTTTTTCTAATGCATGACTGGCGCGGGCGCTGTATTGCAGCTCAATGTGGCCCGCTTCATTGGCGTAAACGTCGCCGAATGTCCGATCCAGCTCTTTCAGTGCCACTTCCACGGCGCGTTTGACGTCAGAAACATCATCACCGCCGAAGATAATCAGCGAGCCATGACCGGCGCCGCCTTTGGTATCGCGGGGTAACTCAATACTGACCACTTCGGTATTGGTGGCTTTTACCGCTTCATCGGCCGCCATAATGTGTGGGCCGGCACCAGTACGCGCGCCCAGAATGCCGATGGAGCGATAGCGTTTTTCCAGCTTCATTGCGTCTAGCAGGGCGCTATCGACGTTGGCTATCACCAGTCCGACCGTGTCACCGATCGCGGTTCCAACAAATTCCGTTAAACTGCAAGTTTTCTCAGCCATAGCCGTATCTCGTTGTTTATGAGAGGGTTGCGTAGAAGACGCCGGAGCGTGCTCACTGACTTTCGCTATCACCTGCGCCATGATTTGGTCGACCAGGTCATTGCTTTTCATTCGTTATTTCCCTTTGATAAGCTGCCCTTTGGTAACCGGCCCTTGGGTAAAAAAGCCTCGACATCGGTATGCGGGCGCGGAATAACGTGGGTTGATCTCACTTCGCCCACTTTTGCGGCCGCGCTGGCACCGGCATCGGTGGCCGCTTTAACCGCCCCGACATCACCGCGGACGATGACGGTCACCAGACCCGAGCCGATCTTTTCGTAGCCCACTAACGTCACATTGGCCGATTTCACCATGGTGTCAGCGGCCTCAATGGCCGCGGTCAACCCTTTGGTTTCCACCATTCCTAGTGCTTCTTGTTGCATAAATACCTCGACGGAATATCAGGAGCCTTGTTCTGGCTTGAAATGTCATGTTGAAATATTGAATTGTCAGGTTCGTGCTGAGAACGAATATACAAACAAGCAATGAAAAAGAATGGCTGTATTGAATTTACTGGCAGGAATGGTTAGCGACTAAATAACAAAATATTGTCATCATAATGGGCTAATGGAGTGTTTTTTATAGGTATTTCACTTCTCTTTCATGGTAATAACTGGTTATTGAATATTCAGAATTACAATTAAGTAGGTGACAGCGCATATTTATTTTGCTAATCACGCGCCTGCCCAGTAAATAAAGTGTCTGGCTGTGCGCATTAAATATCAAGCGATGGGGGTGGGGATGTTAGCGGCAAAAGTGCGAGCCTGATAACAATAATAGAAAGAATAAACAGCAAGAAAGTCATATTGGTGAATAAAGCATAAAAGTCTCTATTTACACGGGGTTGATCCTGATTTTATCGCCAGTAATGACAATAATTTGTTATTGAGAGCTTAGTTTTTATTTAATGAATCACCAATCACGACAACACTTTCATTTTGCGCCTCTTTATAGTGGCTGAGTCAAGGGCCGTGCATTACTTCATCTACTGTTAGGTAGATTGATCATAATAATCACAAGCAGGGTAACTCTATGAACGATTCACTCAAGGCTCAGTGTATTGCAGAATTTCTCGGTACTGGGCTGTTTTTATTTTTTGGTATTAGTTGTCTGGCGGCACTGAAAGTGGCGGGGGCCAGTTTTGGTTTATGGGAAATATGTATTGTGTGGGGGCTGGGGATTTCACTGGCAGTCTACCTAACCGCCGGTATTTCCGGCGCTCATCTCAACCCAGCCATTACCATTGCTTTGTGGCTGTTTGCTTGCTTCCCAGGCCATAAAGTCATTCCTTACTCTATTGCACAAATCGCGGGTGCTTTTGGCGGCGCGGCACTCTCCTATATGCTATATCACAACTTATTTACTGATTTTGAAACCGCACATCAAATGGTGCGCGGCAGCATGGAAAGTCTGCAATTAGCCAGTATTTTCAGTACCTTCCCATCACCGGCTATTAGCGTATGGCAGGCCGCATTTGTTGAAATCATCATCACCTCAATACTGATGGGGCTAATTATGGCCCTGACCGATGATGGTAATGGTGTGCCACGTGGAGCATTAGGGCCATTGTTGATTGGTATTCTGGTGGCGGTGATCGGGGCGTCTACCGGCCCATTAACTGGTTTTGCCATGAATCCGGCGCGTGATTTCGGCCCTAAATTATTTACCTTCTTTGCTGGTTGGGGGAAAATCTCCATGACCGGTGGCCGCGATATTCCCTATTTCATCATCCCTATTGTGGCCCCTATTATTGGTGCTTGCCTGGGTGCAGCGGTCTATCGTTTCTTTATTGGCAAAAATCTGGCATGTAACAGCTGTAAATTAGAGGATGAAGAAGCCACTCATTAGTTGTATATCAGTTAACGCGGTCTCCTCATCTTACGACTGTCACTCTATCGTTAGATGAGGAAATTTCGTGATCCATTTACCTTAATGGATCATTTATTATCCCCTGTAGATTATGACTCTGGTAAGGTGAACTGTTATTTGTCTTCATTTCACAGGAGAGTCAGTCTTCACAGGGAAATAGGTTTTTTCTCCTAACTAACGGGAATGAAATATAACAATGCGTTAACACATTAAACATCACAGGGATGAGTTATAGCAGTAAACAAAAATTCAATAACAATAAATTAAAATTAACTGAGAGGTTTTATCATGATTTCTGCCAGTTCTCTAAACTCAGAGCTCATAAATAAAATCGCGCAGGATTTTGCTCAGGCAACCGGGTTGGCCGTAGTCGTGGTCAATATTCACGGTGAAGAGATTTCCGATTTATTTAATTTCACCCCGTTTTGTCAATTGATGCGCCAGGACCCGGTTAACCACCTTCGTTGTCGAATGAGTGATCGCTGCGGTGGCCTTGAGGCCTCAAAATCCAATGAGCCATGTATTTACCGCTGTCATGCCGGGTTGACGGATTTTTCTATCCCCCTGGTGATTGCCGGCCATTTAGTTGGTTTTGTTCTATGTGGTCAGGTGCGGCTGCACTCTGATGTTTATCTAATTGATATTTTGAATGTTGATAACCACTGGCAGCAGGATCCAGCACTGATGGATGAGTTTCATAATGTGCCGATAATGGATTTCTCGCGGGTGATCGCCTCGGCGGATTTACTTAAGCTGATTGTCGAAAATTGCCTGAAAAAGCACCTCAATTTTGTGGTAATTAATGACAATATGGGCAGCAAAGAGGCGGGCAAGATACGGCCTGTTCATCCACATGACAGCAAAATGAAGAAAGTATTACGCTATATTGATACCCATCTGTCGGAGGAGCTGCGGCTAGAAGATGTGGCGAGCAAGGTCTATCTCAGCCCCTATTACTTCAGCAAATTATTTAAAAAATATCAGGGTATCGGATTTAATGCCTGGGTGAACCAGCAAAGGATGGCTAATGCCAGAGAGATGCTGCAACACAGCGATTGGAGCATTGCCAGCATCGCCAAAAATCTGGGGTTTTCGCAAACCAGCTATTTCTGTAAGGTGTTCCGTCAGACCTATAATGTAACACCGCAGGTATTTCGTTCACTTTCATCTGATCGCAGCGAAATGGAATAACTGCCATTGAGCTAATATTATTCAATCTTGCCACGCGTTTTGATTTTCTATTTTAAAAAACAAACTAAAAATTAACTATTTAAAATGATTAATGACAATATTTTGTTATCCTTTAAAAGGAGTTAAGTGTCATAACTTACTGTTTTTAAATCTTATTTTAGAGTATTATGACAATATTTTGTTGTGCGGGTGCAAGAAAATCATCAGCAAAAAAGGAAATTCACCATTTTTTCTGAACAGAAAGGCGTATATTAATTTTATGGCACGCTAATAAGATACCAATTAATAAACACACTGTTATAACAGTGTAAATAAAGAGATAAATTAGATAACTAAATAAGAAATTAAATAACAGAAACAGATAAAGCTGATAGGTGGGGAAATGTACCGCATGGGTCGTAAACGGCGTGAGCCGTCGGAGTGCCCAGCGGTACAGTCGCCCCGCCAGACGCCGAGCGATAAATTGATTTGTTACTAATTTCAGAGCAATTTTTTATATATCGAAATGGTCATGTTATGCGCAAAAGCATAACTGGGAAGGGGGTGACAATCCCCCGCAGCCCCCGCTGCTGTGATGCTGACGAACCCGCTGTTACCACTGATCCATCGGATTGGGAAGGTTGCGGGTGAGAGTGACGCTAAGCCAGAAGACCAGCCAGATCGGTAAAAGATATTCAACTCCTTCGGTGGGAAGCGGGTTGTCATCAGATGCGCGCAGCGGTGACGTTGCGTAGGCGCACCTTTTTGACACTGCATATCCCGCTTGAAATGGCGGGATTTTTTATGCAACGGTCAGGCAAACACGCTTTTATTATCGCGGGCACCGGCAGCGGATGTGGCAAAACCACCATGACGCTGGGTATCCTGCGCGCCTTGATTAATCGCGGATTAGCGGTGCAGCCGTTCAAGGTGGGGCCAGACTACCTCGATACGGGCTGGCATACCGCCGTCAGTGGTGTGACGTCACGCAATCTTGATGCCTTTATGTTGCCCACCGCCACCCTGAATGGGCTGTATAAGCAGCATATGCGCCATGCCGATGTGGCGGTCATTGAGGGCGTCATGGGGTTATATGATGGTTACGGCACTGACCCCGACTATTGCAGCAGTGCCGCAATGGCCAAGCAGCTGGGCTGTCCGGTGATCTTACTGGTGGATGGCAGGGCGGTATCGACCTCAATTGCCGCCACCGTGATGGGCTTCAATCAGTTTGACCCCAATGTGGTGATTGCCGGGGTGATAGTGAACCGCGTCAATTCTGACCATCACTATCAGCTGCTGCGCCACGCCATCGAACACTATTGCGGTATTCCGGTATTGGGGCGTCTGCCGGTGATGGAAGATGTGGCGCTGCCATCGCGCCATCTAGGACTGATCCCGGCGCAACCGTGCGGCGAGGCGATGCGGGGTAAAAATCGGCCGCCCGATAGCGACCCTCGCTGGCAGCGCCTGGCACAGCAGATTGAGGCAACCCTTGATCTCGACCAGCTATTGGCGCTGACCCACTGCTCAGCACTGCCCGCAGGCACCCCACCTGAATTACCGCCCCAGAGACTGGCTGAGGGCCTGACCCTGGCCCTCGCCGAGGATGAAGCATTCAATTTCTACTATCCCGATAATCTGGATCTGCTTGAGCAGGCTGGGGTGCGCATCCAACGTTTTAGCCCGCTGCATGACCACCAGTTGCCCGCGTGCCAAATGATCTATCTAGGCGGCGGTTATCCAGAGATCCACGCCGCCAAATTGGCTGCCAACACGGCGATGCGCGGGGCGTTACAGCAGGCTCACCGCCAACAGATCCCACTGTACGGCGAGTGTGGCGGCTTGATGTATCTCGCCGATGGCTTAACCGACCAACAGGGGCAGCGCCATCCGATGGTGGGAATTTTGGCCGGCGAGAGCCGGATGGGAGAACGGCTGGCCCGCTTTGGTTACTGTCAGGCCGAGGCGCGCAGCGACACTTTATTGGCGGCGCAAGGCGAGATCCTGCGCGGCCATGAATTCCACTATTCCGATTTTACCAGCGCACTGACGCCGGTATTTGATAGCAGCAAGTGGCGCGATGGGATGGAAATCCAGCGCTGGCAAAGCGGCTATCAGGTGCAGCGCACCCAAGCCAGTTACCTGCATATCCATTTCGCCCAACGCCCCGGTTTACTGAATGGCTGGCTAAGTGCCGCCCGGAGCCTGCTATGACCCTCGCCGCCTGGTTTGTTGCTTTCTTGCTCGATAACTGGCTCGGCGATCCGCCGCACTGGCCGCATCCGGTGCGCTGGATTGGTAATCTGATCACCTTGCTGCAACGGGCGATCCGTGCTGTTTGCCGTAGCGAACTGGCGCTGAAGTGGGGCGGTGCGGTGCTGTGGCTGCTGGTGGTGGGGGTGACCTGGCTGGTGAGCTGGGGCTTTTTATCGCTGATAACGCACATTCACCCCTGGCTCGGCTGGCTGGCGCAGGTGTGGATGATTTACACCCTGCTGGCGGGGCGCTGTCTGAGTGACGCGGCACTGCGGGTATTTGATGCGCTACAACATGGCTCGCTGGCGCAGAGCCGCGAAAAGCTGTCATGGATTGTCGGGCGCGACACCTCGCAACTGGAGAGAGCGCAGATCACCCGTGCGGTGGTGGAGACGGTGGCTGAAAACAGTGTCGACGGTGTGATTGCGCCGCTGTTTTTCCTGATGTTAGGCGGCCCGCCACTGGCGATGGCCTACAAAGCGGTCAATACCCTTGATTCGATGGTCGGCTACAAAACCCCGAAATACCGGGCGATCGGTTATGTGTCGGCACGGATGGATGATCTGGCCAACTGGCTGCCGGCGCGTCTGAGCTGGTTATTGCTCAGTGCGGCGGCGTGGTTGATTCAGGCCGACTATCGGCAGGCGCTGCGCATTGGTTGGCGCGATCGCTATCAACATGCCAGCCCAAACTGCGCGTGGTCAGAAGCCACGGTGGCCGGTGCACTGGGGCTGCGCCTCGGCGGCCCGAATGATTACTTTGGCGAGCGGGTAGAGAAACTCTGGATTGGTGATGAGCGGCGTGAGGTGGCACTTAATGATATTCCGCGCAGCATCCATCTGATGCTAATGGCATCACTGCTAGCTCTTTTACTGTTTGCTCTGATCCACCTGCTGCTGGTCGGCATTTAATAAGGATAACCTGATGAATTATATAAAAAACCCGCAACAGATCGAGCAAAACAGTTTTGTGATTATCGGCGATATCATTGCTGAGCAGCGGCCTGATTATCACTTTGCCAGTGAGATGCACGAAGCGGTGATCAAACGGGTTATCCATACCACGGCCGATTTTGACTGGCTGGATATTCTGCACTTTTCGCCACAGGTGCTGACCCAGATTACAGCGGGAATCCAACGGGGTTGCACTCTCTACACCGACACCACCATGGCGATGTCCGGCATCAATAAGACGCTACTTAAGCAGATGGGCTGTGAATGCCGCTGCTATATCAGTGATCCTCGGGTGGTGGAGAGCGCGCCGCAACAGGGCATCACCCGCTCGATGGCGGCGGTGGATGTGGCGCTGGCAGAAGTGGGCGAAAAACTGTTTGTGTTCGGCAATGCGCCCACGGCGCTGTTCCGCCTGCTGGAGCGGCAAGCGGCTCCGGTGGCGGTGATTGGCGTACCGGTCGGTTTTGTCGGCGCGGCGGAATCCAAAGATGCCTTGGCGGCAAGTGACCTGCCCTGCATCGCGGCACTGGGGCGCAAGGGCGGCAGTAATGTGGCAGCCGCCATCATCAATGCCATCCTCTACCAGTTGCGGGGGGCGCTATGAGTGATATTGCCCTGAGTGATAATCAAGAGCGGCAAAATCAGCCACTGGATAGCATTTGGCATAACGGCAAGGCGTATCGCAAAGGTTACACCACCGGCTCTTGTGCCACTGCGGCGGCGAAAGTGGCGGCGCTAATGGTGTTGCGCCAGCAAGTGATTGATCAGATTTCCATTGTCACCCCATCCGGCATCACCTTGAGTCTGAATGTCGAACAGCCGCTGATTGAGGGCCAGCAAGCCACGGCGGCGATCCGCAAAGATGGCGGTGATGATGTCGATGCCACCCACGGTATGCTGATTTTCGCCCGCGTGACCCTCACCGAACAGAGTGAAATCACCCTGCGTGGCGGCGAAGGGGTGGGCACAGTCACGCGCAAAGGCATTGGCCTGCCGGTGGGTAGCTGCGCCATTAATCGCACCCCACGCCAGACGATTGAGGCGGTGGTGCGCGAGGTTATCGGCCCATTACGCGGCGCGACAGTTGAAATTTTTGCGCCGGAGGGGGAGGCGCGGGCGAAAAAAACCTACAACGGGCGGCTGGGGATCCTCGGCGGCATCTCCATTATCGGCACCACCGGCATTGTGACGCCGATGTCAGAGGAGAGCTGGAAACGCTCACTGGCGCTGGAGCTGGAGATGAAGCGGGCGGCGGGGGAGGAGCGGGTGATTCTGGTGCCGGGTAACCACGGCGAGCGCTTTGTCCGCGAGCATCTGGGGTTGGATAGCCAGCGGGTGGTCACCATGAGCAACTTTGTCGGCTACATGTTGCAAGAGTGTGTGCGGCTGGGTTTTCGCCGCGTGCTGTTAGTGGGGCACCCCGGAAAATTGGTTAAAGTTGCCGCCGGTATCTTCCACACCCATAGCCATATTGCCGATGGACGCATGGAAACACTGGTGGCCAATCTGGCGCTGATGGGCGCGCCCCATCGGCTGTTAGTGGAGGTTAATCAGTGTGATACCACCGAGGCCGCCATGGAGCTGATTGCAGCGCAGGGCTGGCAGGGGGTCTACAGCCGCATTGCTGAACGCATTTGTGAAAGAATCGCCGAGATGATGCGTTTTTCGGTAAATCCACCACAGTGCGACGCCATTTTATTCTCTTTCGATAATCAGGTGCTGGGTAGCAGCCGACCACTGGATGAGATCCTGGAGGCGCTACGATGATTACCGTGGTGGGCATTGGCCCTGGTGATACCAAACATTTAACTCCCAGTGCGCGGCAGGCCATCGATCAGGCCGAGGTGCTGGTGGGCGGCAGACGCCATCTGGCGACCTTCAGCGGTGATGGCCGCGAAACCCGGGTGCTGGATGCTGATCTGCTGGGCCTGCTGGAGTGGCTGGACAGCAATAAGCAGCGCGCCATTGTGGTGCTGGCCTCCGGTGATCCGCTGCTGTTCGGCATCGGCAAATTGCTGGCGGCGAACTTCAGCGCCGACCAGTTGCATATCGTCCCTGGCATTAGCGCCATCCAATATCTGTGCGCCAGCGTGGCGCTGGATATGAATGACCTGTTCCTCACTAGCAGCCATGGGCGGGAGCCAGATTTTGACTGGATATTCCAGCACGACAAAGTGGCGATGGTGACCGACGCTATTATCGGCCCGCGCGCCATAGCCGATGCGCTGCAACAACGCGGCCTCGTCCGCAGCCTGATTATTGGTGAAAACCTCTCCCAGCCCAATGAACGTATTCACCGCCTGTCGGTGGATCAAGTGGCGGCCCGTTACGACATGAATGTGGTGGTGATCCTCAATGAGAGATGAACTTTTTTTTCGTGGGCAAAGTGTCCCAATGACCAAAGAGGCGGTACGTGCACTGGCACTGGAGCGGCTGGAGCTGACCACTGCCGCTCACCTGATTGATGTCGGCGCGGGAACCGGCAGTGTGGCGCTGGAAGCGGCACTGCGCCGCCCCGATTTACGGGTAACGGCCATTGAGCGCAATCCAGCGGCCCTTGAGCTGATTCATGAAAACCGCCAGCGGCTAGGGTGTCGCAATGTTGAGATCATCGCCGGCGTGGCCCCAATGCCCCTGCCAGATAGCGCCGATGCCATTTTTATTGGTGGCAGCGGCGGCCACTTGACCGCGCTTATCGACTGGGCGCTGATGATGCTCAACCCCGATGGACGCTTGGTATTGACCTTTATTCTGCTCAACAACCTAAATGATGCATTGAGCCACTTACAGAGCTGCGCGGTTAGCCAGTTGGATTGCGTGCAGTTGCAGCTCGCCAACCTGACGCCTCTGGGCAGCGGACACTATTTTAAACCTAATAATCCTACTTATCTTATTTCCTGCCACAAGGAGGCGCGCAATGTCTGAGCATCCTAATACCGCATCAACATGGGATACGCAAAAAGTCTGGTTTGTCGGGGCCGGGCCGGGTGATAAAGAGCTGATCACGCTAAAAGGCTACCGCTTGCTACAACAGGCGCAGGTGGTTATCTATGCCGGATCGCTGATCAATACCGAGCTGCTGAGCTATTGCTCGCCACAGGCGGAGTGCCACGACAGTGCGGGCCTGAATCTGGCACAGATCATCACTCTAATGGTGGAGGGGGTGCAGGCGGGCAAGTTGGTGGTGCGGCTGCAAACCGGTGACCTCTCGCTGTACGGCTCGATTCGTGAGCAGGGTGAAGTCTTGGCTGAGCATGGCATTGGTTTTGTGTCGGTGCCGGGGGTCAGTGCATTCCTCGGCGCAGCGGCACAACTGGGCGTGGAGTACACGGTGCCGGAAGTGGCGCAGAGCCTGATTATTACCCGCATCGAGGGGCGCACGCCGATGCCGCCACTGGAGCAGTTGGAAGCCTTCGCTGCGCATCAAACGTCGATGGCTATTTTCCTCTCGGTACAAGAGGTGGGCAGTGTCGCTGAGCGCTTAATCGCCGGCGGCTATCCCGCCACCACCCCGGTCGCGGTGGTGTACAAAGCCACCTGGGCTGAAAGCCGCACGGTGCGCGGCACCCTGACAGATATCGCCGAGTTGGTACGCGCCGCCGCTATCAATAAAACCGCGCTGATTTTGGTGGGGGCCTTTCTGGGGGATGAGTACCACTACTCCAAACTTTATGACGCGGGGTTTAGCCATGAATACCGTCAAGCCTGAATCGATAGCGGTCTTTTGCCTGACCCCCGGTGGGGTGCGGCTGGCGCGGCGCTTACAAACCCACTTACCGCTGAGCTGTTTTACCAGTGACAAGTTGCTGGAGCCGGGCTTCTTGCCGTTCAATGGCAGTTTTGGCGAGACAATGCGCGAGGCGTTTAAGCAGTACTCGGCGCTGGTGGTGGTCGGGGCTATTGGCTTGACGGTGCGGGTCATTGCGCCATTGGTGAATGACAAAATGACCGATCCTGCGGTAGTGGTGATTGATGAGCGCGGGCAGCACGTCATCAGCTTGCTATCGGGCCACGTCGGCGGCGCGAACACGCTAACCCGCTATCTGGCGGGCATTTTGGGGGCAGACCCGGTGATTACCACCGCCACTGACGTCAACCAAATGGCGGCGCTGGACACCCTCGCAAACCAGCTGGATGCCGAAATGCAGGATTTCCGCCACGCGGTCAAAGTGGTCAATCAAATGCTGGTTAGCAACCAAAAAGTGGGGCTGTGGTGGGACACGCCGCTACTGGCCGAACGGACGCGCTGCGACACCCGAGGCTTTCTCCCCGTTGATTCGCTGGACGATTTGCCGCCACTGGACGCCCTGGTGTGCATCACCCTGCGCGACAGCCTGCCGCTATCTGCTGGGCAACAGCTCTCTTTGCCGGTCTACAAACTGGTGCCGCGCCGCGTGGTGGCGGGGATCGGTTGCCGCCGTGCTACCTCGCTGCAAACGCTGGTGGAGCTGCTGCAACAGCAAATGGCAGAAAATCACTTTGATCTCATGGCGCTACGGGCCATTGGCAGTGTCACCATCAAAAAAGATGAACCTGCGCTCCATCAGCTCGCGCAGTGCTGGCGCGTGCCATTCGAACTGTTCAGCGTCGGCGAACTGAGCCGCCATGAACAACGTTTCCCTGCTTCTGAATTTGTCCGCCAAACGGTGGGTGTCGGCAGCGTTTCACAACCGGTCGCCTGGCTAATGAGCGACGGTAAATTAGTTGGCAATACTCTGCGTCAGCAGGGCGTCACCATCACTCTGGGAGTATCGCATTAATGTTAACCGTGATTGGCATCGGGCCGGGCAGTGAATCGATGATGACGCAGGAGGCCATTGCGGCTATCCAGGACGCTGAAATTATCGTCGGCTATAAAACCTACACCCATCTGGTCAAGTCGATGACCATGGATAAGCAGGTGATCAAAACCGGCATGTGCAAAGAGATTGAGCGCTGTCAGGCGGCTATCGATCTGGCGCTAGCGGGCCATAAGGTGGCACTGATCAGCAGCGGCGATGCCGGTATTTATGGTATGGCGGGGCTGGTGCTGGAGTTGGTCACGCAGCAGCAGTTGGTGCTGGAAGTGCGGCTGGTGGCGGGGATCACCGCCAGTATCGCGGCGGCTTCACTGCTTGGCGCGCCGCTGATGCATGACTTCTGTCATATCAGCCTGAGTGATTTGATGACCCCGTGGGCAGTGATTGAAAAACGCATTATCGCTGCCGCGCAGGCCGATTTTGTGATCTGTTTCTACAATCCCCGCAGCCGTGGTCGTGAAGGGCATTTGGCGCGCGCGTTTGAGTTAATGCAGCCGTGGAAAAAAGCGACCACGCCGGTGGGGGTGGTGAAAGCGGCCGGGCGTAAAAAACAGGAGAAATGGCTAACCACCTTGGGTGAGATGGATTTTGAGCCGGTGGATATGACCAGTCTGGTGATTGTTGGTAATCAGGCCACCTACTGTCGCAACGGGCTGATGATCACCCCTAGGGGCTACTCATTATGAGCGGGCATTCACTGTGATAGGCCATTGGTTATGACGAGCAGCCACCCAGCGATCCACCTGTTTGGCGGCACCAGTGATGCACGGCTGATTTGCCAATTGCTTGATGGCGCAGGCGAGCGCTATAGCCTGTCGGTCGCCACTGATGCGGGCAGGCAGCTGGCGGGTGATATTCGCGGCGAAGTGTTGGTCGGGCGCATGGATGCGGCGGCGATGGCCGATTTTCTGACCGCCCGCGCGGTGCGCTGGGTGATTGATGCCTCACACCCTTATGCCGAGCTGCTCAGTGACAATGTGGTCGCCGCCTGTGCACAGGCGAATGTGCCGATGATTCGCTATCAGCGCCCAAGTGAAATTGACGCGATCAATCATCCACTGCTGCACAAAGTCGATAGCTTAAGCGCGGCCTGTGCCGTGGCCCAGACGCTGGGGCCACGGGTGCTGCTCACCACCGGCAGCAAACAGCTGGCGGAGTATCAGCGCCGGCTGACAGGTAAAACAGTGTTAGCGCGTGTGCTGCCCACCGCCGAGGTGCTGAGTCAGTGCGAAGCGCTGGGGCTGGGGGTGGACAATATTATCGCGCTGCGCGGGCCATTTAGTGCGCAGTTCAATCAGGCGCTGTATCAGTTTTGCCAGCCGGATGTGGTCATCACCAAAGAGTCCGGTGTGCAGGGGGGCTATCAGGAGAAAGTGGCCCCCTGTCTGGCGCTGAATATCCCCTGCATTGTAGTGTGCCGCCCGCCCGCCGTGCACTTGGGCCATATTGGGCAGCAAGTGACTTCATTAGATGAATTGACCCAACATCTGACCCACTGGCAGCAACAACGAGGAGAATAAAATGAAAAAAGCACTGTTGGTGATCAGTTTTGGCACCAGTTACGAACAGACCCGCCAGAAGAATATTGATACCTGCGAGCAGCAGTTGGCGGCGGCTTACAGCGACCGCGATATTTTCCGCGCCTTTACCTCGGAGATGATTATTCGCAAATTGCGTAAGCGCGATGGCCTGCTGATCAATAACCCGCGTGAAGCCCTGAAACAGCTGGCCGAGTTGGGCTATCAGGATGTCGCCATCCAATCACTGCATGTGATCAACGGCGATGAATATGAAAAAGTCGCCAATGAAGTTCGCGCCTTCAGCGACCTTTTCCACCATCTGGTGCTGGGCACGCCGCTGCTGAGCAGCTTTGCCGATTACCAACAGTTGCTGGTTGCGCTGCGAGCGCAGATGCCACCACTGGCGGCGGATGAACGGGTGGTGTTTATGGGCCACGGTGCCAGCCATTTCGCCTTCTCCGCTTATGCCTGCCTTGACCACTTAATGGCCTCGCTGAACTTCCCCGCGCTGGTCGGCGCGGTGGAGAGCTACCCGGAGATCAGCCATATCATTAGCCGCCTACAGCAGCAGGGGGTGCGCAAAGTGCACTTGATGCCACTGATGCTGGTAGCAGGGGATCACGCCATCAACGACATGGCCTCTGACGAACCGGACTCATGGCGCTCACAATTGGAAGCGGCCGGTATCAGCGCTCAATCATGGCTGCAAGGATTAGGTGAAAACCCCTTGATTCGCCAAATGTTTGTGGAACATCTAGACCACGCCCTACAACAAAAACAGCAGGAGGCAGCGTAATGAGCGGCAGACTTTATGCCTTAGGTGTCGGCCCCGGTGCCAGTGATTTGATCACGGTGCGAGCCGCACGACTGGTCGCTAAACTCGATGTGCTCTATGCCCCGGCAGGGCGCAAAGGTGGTGATAGCCTGGCACTCTCTATCGTGCGCGAATATTTGTCACCCACCACTGAAATTCGTACCTGCCACTTCCCGATGAGTGCCGATGATAGTGAAAAGCAGGCGGTCTGGGATGAGGTGGCGCAGCAGTTGCAAACCGAGGTCGCCAATGGGCGTCAGGTCGGCTTTATCACCCTCGGCGACTCGATGCTATTTAGCACCTGGGTATTTTTGCTAGAACGCATTGGTCGCCCTGATTGGTTGGAGATTGTTCCGGGCGTGACCTCTTTCGCCGCCATTGCATCCCGCGCGGCCTTGCCGTTGGCGATGGATCAACAGTCGCTGGCGATTATCTCTTGTACCGCGCCGGAAGCGGAGCTGGAGCGGGCATTGCGCGATCACGATTGCGTGGTATTGATGAAAGTTTATGGCCGCTTCGCCCGCATTCAGGCGCTGTTGGCCCGCCTGGAACTCTTCCCCCATGCGCTGCTGATGGCGGAAGCCTCACTACCGGGGGAGCTGTGTTGGCGTCAGTTGGATAGTATTGCCGCTGACCAGCCATTGCCCTATTTCTCGACCATTTTAGTGAATAAGCAGCAACGAGTTAATGGATAACCGCTAGCTAATAAATATCCGATAGTTAAGTTTTTTAACCGATATCCAAAGTGATTGGAGCAACTAATGGAAATGGAAAAAGAGTTAAAGAAACTTTCGTATAGCGGAGTTGCGATGGCAATTCTGTTAACACTGGCCCCGAATGATGTTTTTGCGATGCACATTATGGAAGGTTTTTTGCCGCCGATGTGGGCACTGGCCTGGTGGGTGCTGTTCCTGCCGTGCCTGTTTATGGGGCTGGTGCGCTTAAAGCAGATTGTGGCTGAAGACAGTAATCAAAAAGTGTTACTGGCACTGTGTGGTGCCTTTATTTTCGTGCTCTCCGCGCTGAAAATTCCGTCGGTGACCGGCAGTTGCTCGCACCCCACGGGTGTTGGGCTGGCGGTGATTCTGTTCGGGCCTGTGGTGGTGGCGGTATTAGGGGCGATTGTGCTGCTATTTCAGGCGCTGCTATTGGCACACGGCGGGTTGACCACCTTGGGCGCGAATGGCATGTCGATGGCGGTGATTGGGCCGGTCGTGGGTTATCTGGTCTGGAAACTGGCCTGTAAAGCGGGGTTACGCCGTGATGTTGGGGTGTTCCTGTGCGCCATGCTCGCCGACTTAACCACCTATTTTGTCACCTCGGTTCAGCTCGGATTGGCCTTCCCAGACCCGCAATTTGGTGTCAGCGGCTCGATTATCAAATTTATGGGGGTGTTCTGCATTACCCAGATCCCGATAGCCATTGCGGAAGGTTTGCTGACAGTGATGATTTACGACCAATTAACCAAACGCCAGTTAATCCACTCGGAGGCTCATTAACATGAAAAAGACCCTTATCCTGCTGGCGATGGTGATAGCACTGGTGATCTTGCCGTTTTTTATCAATCACGGCGGCGAATATGGCGGCTCGGATGGCGAGGCTGAAGCTTTAATTCAGGTCACCGCACCACACTATCAGCCGTGGTTCACGCCGCTATATGAACCGGCCAGCGGCGAAATCGAAAGCTTACTCTTTACCCTGCAAGGCTCCATGGGTGCGGCGGTGATCTTCTATATCTTGGGCTACTACCGGGGGAAACGCGGTGAGCATGCTGGGGATTGATAAGCTGAGCTATCAGAGCCGCTGGCGACAGGCTGACCCGATGGGAAAACTGCTGCTGTATGGGGTATTCCTGCTGCTCGCCATGCTCAGCCCGCCGATGTATCAGGCGCTGCTGCTGCTGTTTATCGCCGCGCTGACCTGCTATTTGCTGCGGGTTGGCCCGCGCCGCTATCTGCGCTGGCTGGCGATCCCGCTCTCTTTTTTGTTGCTGGGGCTGGTGACCATTGTGCTATCGCTGGCCCGTCAACCGGAGAGCTTGTGGTGGGGGGTGCAAATGGGCAACTGGTGGTTCGGCATCGATAAAATCGGCCTCGCCACCGCCAATCAAACATTGTGGCGTAGTCTGGCGGCACTGGCAGCCACCTTCTGGTTTGTGCTCAACACACCATTTCCGCAGCTGATTCAACTATTGAAACGCTGCCATGCCCCCCGTCTGCTTACCGAGCAGATCCTGCTGACATGGCGCTTTATCTTTATTTTGATCGAGGAGGCGGCGGCGATTCATCAGGCGCAGTCACTGAGATTTGGCTATATCTCATTGCCCACGGGTTACCGCTCGCTGGCAATGCTGGTTGGTATGCTATTTACCCGCGTGATGATTCGCTATCAGCAGATGGTCATCTCGCTGGATATGAAACTCTATCAGGGTGATTTTCACCTGTAAGGCAGGATGTGATGTTAGCCACCCGGCAGTTATGTTTCAGCTATCAGGATGAGCAGGTGCTGCATGATCTGACACTGGATTTCAGCCAACACGCGGTCACCGGTGTCTTGGGGGCCAATGGTTGCGGCAAATCCACGCTATTTATGAATCTGACCGGCATTCTGCAACCGCAGCAGGGGGCGGTGTTGTGGCAAGATGAGCCGCTTAGCTACAAAAAAGCTTCGTTACGGGCACTACGCCAGCGGGTAACCACGGTGTTTCAAGACCCGGAACAGCAGATCTTTTATACCGATATCGACAGTGATATTGCTTTCAGCTTGCGCAATCTGGGGATGCCAGAGGCGATTATTGCCGAGCGGGTTGATCGGGCGCTGACTTTGGTGGATGCGCAGGGGTTTCGCCATAAATCGATCCAGCACCTGAGCCACGGGCAGAAAAAACGGGTGGCGATTGCCGGGGCGCTGGTGATGGAGGCGGAGTATCTGCTGCTGGATGAACCGACAGCGGGACTCGATCCTGCGGGCCGCCAACATATGATTACCCTTATTGAGCGCATTGTGGCGGAAGGAAAACGGGTTATTCTATCCAGCCATGATATCGACCTGATTTATAAGGTTTGTGACTACCTGTATGTCCTATCTCATGGGCACCTGATGATGGCTGGTGAAACCACCGAGGTGTTCCTGCAACAGGAAAAACTGCAAGCCGCCGGGCTGGTTCAGCCGTGGCTGGTGAAAATGCACACTGAGCTAGGGTTGCCGCTGTGCAAAACCGAAGAACAACTTTTTGCGTTGATGCGTCAGCGTGAAGCGGAGGAAGCGCGATGAGTTTATCGATCATGGTGCAAGGCACGGCATCTGACGTCGGCAAAAGTGTGTTAGTGGCGGGGCTATGCCGCATTTTTATGCAGGATGGGTATCGTTGCGCCCCCTTCAAATCGCAAAATATGGCGCTGAATTCGGGTATTACGCCGCAAGGCGAGGAGATGGGGCGGGCGCAGATTTTTCAGGCCGAAGCGGCGGGTATCGTCCCTGATGTGCGCATGAATCCGGTGCTGCTAAAACCCACCAGTGACCGCAAGGCGCAGGTGGTGTTGATGGGCAAAGTGGCCTGCAATATGGATGCGGTGGAGTATCACCAGTACAAGCCGCAGTTGCAGCAGCAGATCAGTGAGGTCTACCACAGTCTGGCCGCTGAATATGAGGTGATGGTGCTAGAGGGGGCCGGCAGCCCTGCGGAGATTAATCTGCGCGACCGCGATATCGTCAATATGGGCATGGCAATAATGGCGGATGCGCCGGTTTTATTGGTGGCTGATATTGATCGCGGCGGTGTATTCGCCTCTATTTATGGCACGCTGGCGTTGCTACACCCGGATGAAAAAGCGCGGGTTAAAGGGGTGATCATCAATAAGTTTCGCGGGGATATCGCGCTGCTTAAACCCGGCTTAGAACAGATTGAAGCCCTGACGGATGTCCCTGTTTTGGGGGTGATGCCGTGGCTGGATATTGATTTGGAAGATGAAGATGGTGTGGCGCTGCAAAATGGCAAATATGATGATGCGACAGAACAGGCGCTAGATATCGCGGTAATTCGCCTGCCACACATTGCCAACTTTACCGATTTTAATGCCCTGGCTGCGCAGCCAGATGTGCGCTTACGCTATGTTGCGCAGCTCTCCGCGTTGGGTCAGCCGGACTTGATTATCCTGCCCGGCAGCAAAAATACGCTAGGTGATTTGCAGTGGCTGCATCATAGCGGGCTGGCGGCGGCACTGCTGGCGCAGCATCAGCGGCAACTACCGCTGATCGGGATCTGCGGCGGCTATCAGATGTTGGGTAAGCGCATTGTCGATGGCGTGGAGTCGGGCCTTGAGCAGATGGAGGGCCTCGGTTTGCTAGACGTAGAGACCCAATTCGCGCCGGATAAAGTCACCACACGGGTCAGCGGCCACTGTTTGGCGGCCCTGCCGGGGATGCTGGCAAGCTGCGCGGAGCACCCACTGGAGGGCTATGAGATCCATATGGGAGTTTCCCAATTGGGGGCTGATGCCACCCCTTTTGCCCGCCTAACACTGCGTAACGGGCAAGCGGAGCAGTGGGTCGATGGGGCGGTGAACAGTGACGGCAATGTGCTGGGCAGCTATATTCATGGCCTGTTCGACAGCCACCACTTTACCCGCGCCCTGCTAGATAAGTTGCGGCAACGTAAAGGGCTGGCGGCGTTTGATGGTGTGAGTGTCAATTATGCGGAGCATAAGCAGCAACAGTTTGATATTTTGGCGGCACACATGCGCCAGCATATTGATATAGAACGTATTTATCAGCTAATGGCCGCACATCAACAGGAGAGCACACAGTGATTTTGATTACCGGCGGTGCGCGTAGCGGCAAGAGTTCGCTGGCTGAACGGCTGGCGGCACAGGCGTGCGATCGGGTGTTTTACATCGCCACCTCGGTGGTGACTGACACCGAAATGGCCGAGCGGGTTGCGCTCCACCGTGCCACCCGCCCGGCACACTGGCGCACTTGGGAGGGGTATCGGGATCTCGCCGCGGTACTGGAGCAGCAAGTGGCTGGGGGTGAGGCGGTGGTGCTAGAGTGCATCACCACGCTCATCACCAATCTGCTGTTTGAGCAGGCGGGCGACACGCCACCTGAACAGATGGATTTTACCCAGTTGGAGGTGGGGGTCCAGCAACAGATTACCGATCTGCTGGCCGCCTGCGCCCGCAGTTCAGCGCCAATCTATCTGGTCACCAATGAGCTGGGCATGGGGATCGTGCCGGAAAACCGCCTCGCGCGGCATTTTCGCGATATCGCGGGGCGGGTCAATCAACGGCTGGCGGCAGCGGCTGACGAGGTGTTTTTAGTGGTTTCTGGTATTGAGGTCAAAATTAAATGAGCCTGCGGCTATTTCTCGCCACCTTGCAGTTTATGACCCGCATTCCGGTGCCTGAGCGCTGGACACAAGGGCTGGCGATGGATCAATACGAACGCGGTATTGTCGGCTTCCCACTGATTGGCTTGATTGTTGGGGGGATCGGTGGCGTGCTCTTTACCTTGCTGGCCCCTTGGTGCGGTGTGCCCTTGGCGGCACTGGGCTATGTGCTGGCCCTGGCACTGATCACCGGCGCTTTTCATCTCGATGGGCTGGCAGATACCTGTGATGGGGTGTTTTCCGCCCGTAAGCGCGAGCAGATGCTGGAGATCATGCGCGACAGTCGCCTCGGCACTAATGGCGGGTTGGCGCTGATCTTTATGGTGGTGGCAAAAGTGCTGGTGGTGAGCGAACTGGCGCTGCGCGATGTGCCGATGCTTGCTATGCTGACCGCCGCTTCGGTCGCGGGCCGCACGGTAATTGTGCTGCTGATGTACCGCCAGCGCTATGCCCGCGCAGGTAATGGGCTGGGCAACATATACATTGGTAAAGTCACTGGCAGACAAACGGCCATCACCTTAGCAGGCGGCGTGGTATTGACGCTATTGCTCGGCAAAGGGGCGGCGGTGCTGGCGCTGGTGATCACCATGGCGGTGGTATGGCTGCTGGCGACCTATCTGCGCAGCCGCCTGGGCGGGCAGACCGGTGATACCCTGGGGGCCGCGGCCGAGATGGGCGAACTCCTGTTTTTGCTGGCGCTGCTGTGATATCACAACCCCCTGAACACTCTCAATAGTGGGCCATTCTATGCGACTCTTTCTGGTACGCCACGGGCAAACCGAGGCCAATTTGCGCGGTGTTTTTTGCGGCATGACCGATTTGCCGCTGACCTCACCGGGCGTGGAGCAGGCCGGACAGGTCGCCGCGTGGCTGGCAGATGTTGATTTTACCCACGCGGTGAGCAGTCAATTACTACGCGCGCGCCATACCGCCGATATCGTGCTGGCGGGGCAGGACATTAACGCCACTATCGACGAGCAATTGAATGAGATGAATTTTGGTGATTGGGAAATGCGCCATCACCATGATTTACAACGTGAAGATCCCGATGCATGGGCGGCATGGGTGGCCGATTGGCAACAGGCCAGCCCCACCGCTGGGGAGTCTTTTCCGCAGTTTTTGGCCCGCATCGAAGGGGCCGTTGTGCAACTCAAATCAGTGCAAAATAACGACAATAATCGGCTACTGGTCGCCCATCAGGGGGTGTTAAGCCTGATGTTGGCCCGCCTGCTGGCAATGCCCGCAGCGGCCATGTGGCACTTTCATTTTGAGCAGGGGGCATACAGCGTGTTGGAGATCCATGACGGGTTTGTCACGCTGCGTGCATTTAACAGTCGGGCTGCCTGGCAGCCTGCGACACGAGGTTAAACAGATGCAGACACTTTCATCGATTCTGGCGAGAATTCCACCGTTAGACCACAAAGCGATGGCCCGCGCCAAAGTGCGGCTGGACGGCTTGCTTAAGCCACCCGGCAGTTTGGGCCGTCTGGAGCTATTGGCTACCCAACTGGCGGGGATGCGCGGGTTATATGGTCATCAAGTCTGCCGCAAGCAAATTATTGTGATGGCCGCTGATCATGGTGTCTACGACGAAGGTGTGGCTGTTTCGCCCCGCGTGGTCACCATGGTTCAGGCGCTGAATATGGTGAGGGGCGTGACCGGTGTTTGTGTGCTGGCCGCCAATGCGGGTGTGGAGGTGAAGATTGTCGATGTGGGTATCGACAGCGAGACACTCCCCGGCGTGCTGGATATGAAAGTGGCCCGTGGCAGTGGCAATATTGCTCGCGAAGCGGCGATGACCCGCCAACAGGCAGAAGATCTACTGTTCGCCAGCGCCACGCTGACACTACAACAAGCCGCTGATGGGGTGAAAGTGTTTGGTGTCGGTGAGCTGGGTATGGCGAACACCACGCCCGCCGCCGCGATGGTTAGCGTGTTTACCGACAGTGATCCTGAGTCGGTGGTGGGTATCGGGGCGAATTTCCCCAGTGAGCAACTGCATCATAAAGTGGCGGTGGTGCGCCGCGCCATCGAAACCAATCAGCCGGATGCCAGTGATGGCATTGATGTGCTGGCAAAAGTTGGCGGCTTTGATCTGGTGGGTATGACCGGCGTGATGTTAGGTGCGGCGGCTGCGGGATTACCGGTGGTGCTGGATGGTTTCCTCTCGTATGCCTCGGCGTTGGCGGCTTGCCGTATCGCCCCCGGTGTGCGCGAATACCTGATTCCATCACATATGTCGGCAGAAAAAGGCGCGGTGATCGCCCTGAATCACCTGCAACTGGAGCCCTATTTGCAGATGGAAATGCGTCTGGGTGAGGGCAGTGGTGCGGCCCTCGCCATGCATTTGGTCGATGCAGCCTGTGCGATGTACAACAATATGGGCTCGCTAGCGGAGAGCCATATTGAGTTGCCAACCACGACGGCTTAATAATTGCAGTGGCGTTTTAAGTCGAAACGCCACCGCTAAAAAAACCGGAACATTTAACACTGATCCGGTGGGTATTTAACCGGGGTAATTATTTGCTCTTATCCTGAATGCCACGCACGCTCAGATTATTATTATCCACTTGCGGCAAACCGGTGGTCGCAGAAGTTGATAACAGCCCGGTTTCAGCATAGTTGAATAGCTTCTCGCGGGTATCGGTGATATCCAGGTTGCGCATGGTCAACTGACCAATACGGTCATCTGGTGAGAACACCGACTCTCCTTTTTCCATGGTCAGACGCTCTGGTTTGTAAGTCAGATTGTCGGAGACCGTATTGAGGATCGAGTAGTCATTACCGCGACGCAGTTCCAGTGTCACTTCACCGGTAATTTCGCTGGCAACCCAACGCTGGGCTGAATCACGCAGCATCAGCGCTTGCGGATCAAACCAACGACCTTGATATAGCAGACGGCCCAGAACACGGCCATTGGCATGATATTGCTCAATGGTATCTTCGTTGTGAATACCTGTCAGCAGGCGCTCGTAAGCAATATGCAGCAGTGCCATCCCTGGGGCTTCATAGATGCCACGGCTTTTAGCTTCGATAATCCGGTTTTCAATCTGGTCGCTCATGCCCAGACCATGACGGCCACCGATGCGGTTAGCTTCCATCATCAGCTCGACGCTGTCGTCGAAGGTCACGCCATTCAGTGCCACCGGATAACCGCGCTCAAAACGGACGGAAACCTCTTCCGCTTTGACGACCACATTCTCATCCCAGAATTTCACCCCCATGATCGGGTTAACGATTTTGAGGCTGGAGTTCAGAAACTCTAGATCTTTGGCTTCATGAGTTGCACCCAACATGTTGGAGTCGGTGGAGTAGGCTTTCTCGGTCGACATTTTGTAGTCGAAACCGGATTGAATCATAAATTCGGACATCTCATGGCGGCCACCTAATTCATCGATGAAATCGGTATCCAGCCACGGCTTGTAAATTTTCAACTCAGCATTAGTCAACAGCCCGTAACGATAAAAACGCTCAATATCGTTACCTTTATAGGTACTGCCATCACCCCAGATATTCACGCCATCTTCTTTCATGGCGGCGACCAGCATGGTTCCGGTGACGGCACGGCCCAGCGGGGTGGTGTTGAAATAGGTGACACCGGCGGTAGTGTTGTGGAAGGCACCACATTGAATAGCGGCGATCCCTTCAGCGACCAGCTGCTTGCGGCAATCGATCAGGCGGGCTTTCTCTGCACCGTACTCCATCGCTTTACGTGGAATAGCATCGTAATCCTCTTCATCAGGCTGACCCAGATTAGCGGTATAGGCGTAAGGAATTGCCCCTTTTTTCTGCATCCACAGCAGCGCGGCACTGGTGTCCAGGCCACCGGAGAAGGCAATACCAACACGCTGATTAATAGGAAGGTGTTTGAGAATAGTTGTCATCAATTAAATCCTGTATGAATTTAGGTCAGTCTGGCAAAGGTTTCAATGGCTACATTGATATCGCAAAACCGGTAGTAGAGTCAAAGATATTTTGCATATTTATGTGAATTTTATTGCATAAGTATTTAATTTGTACTTTGGTGAAATTCCGTTTCATTTAAATTAATTTCACGTTCTGTTATGATATCTACATCGATTTTTTATCACGTGTAACACGTTAAAATTTAAAGCGGAAAACCGCCATTGTAAACCGGCGCATCGGGATATTTCACCATAGTGGTGAAAAGCGCGGGTGTAAGCAAATTGGGCGTGATTTCAGGGACAGTTAAGTTGAAAATCTTTCGCGAAAGCGCGTGGTATAAAAAACGAAAATCCTACCGGGTACTATTTTGGCGTGAGATAACGCCGCTGGCGATCCCACTGTTTATTGAAGGGCTGTGCGTCCTGTTGATGGGGGTGTTCAGCACTTTACTGGTGAGTTGGCTGGGCAAAGAGGCGATGGCGGCGGTGGGTCTGGCTGACAGCTTCAATATGTTGATTGCGGCTTTCTTTGCCTCAGTGGCGCTGGGGACATCGGTGGTGGTGTCATTCAGTCTCGGTCAGCGCAAGCGCAAGCAAGCGCAAACGGCGGCCCGCGAATCCATCTCTCTGCTGGTTTTAATCTCCTTACTCTTGGTGCTGCTGGTGCATTTTGCCGGTGAGGCCATTATCAATCTGATGGCGAATCAGGCCGATCCCGCCGTTAAGGCCATGGCACTGACCTACCTGAATTTGACGGTCTGGAACTATCCGGCGATGGCGATCACGCTGGTGGGATGTGGTGCGCTACGGGGGGCCGGTAATACGCGGTTGCCGATGTTTATCAATATTGCGATGAATATTCTCAATATTGTTATCAGTAGCGTGCTGATTTACGGCCTGTTTAGCTGGCAGGGAGTAGGTTTTATCGGCGCGGGTATTGGTATCACGCTTGCACGCTATATCGGCGCGCTGGTGGTGGTTCTGGTGCTGATTTTCGGTGCCAATAATACTCTGCGTATCCCCTTCAAGGCCTATTTTTTGCCCTTTACCTCAGCCATTATGTTTGAGGTGCTGAGCATCGGCATTCCCGCCAGTGTTGAATCCGTGATGTTCAGTATCGGTAAGCTGATTACCCAGCGCTTTGTTGCGGGAATGGGTACTGAAGTGATCGCCGGTAACTTTATTGCTTTTTCAATCGTCGGGCTGATTAACTTGCCGGGCAATGCGTTGGGATACAGTTCGACAATCATCATCGGCACACGATTGGGGAAAGGGCAGATTTTGCAGCCAATTCGCCAACTCAAACATATCTTCTGGCTATCCACCGTCGGCGTCTGTTTTATCGCGCTGCTATCGATCCCCAGTGCTGGATTTTTGGCCTCTCTCTATACCAACGAACCGGGCGTTATCAATGTGGTGAAGCATCTGATCTGGATAAATGCGCTGTTTATGCCGATCTGGGCGGCCTCTTGGGTGCTACCATCGGGCCTGAAAGGGGCGAAGGATGCTCGTTATACCATGTGGGTGGCGCTGGCAGGGATGTGGGGTTGCCGCATTATTGTTGGTTATATCTTGGGGATAACCCTGGGATTTGGCGTCACAGGCGTTTGGATGGGGATGTTCCTCGACTGGATAGTGCGCGGCGTACTGTTTTATCGCCGCATGTCTACAGGCCGCTGGTTGTGGCGCTATCGACCAGTGGCATAACCCCTACGGCCAACCGCTGGCTGGAGTGGCACGCCACATCTTCTTAAGCCGAATGATTAAGTATTTTCGGCCCATTGCCGATAAATAGATAAGCAGAATGTTATTCCTTATTTTCCGAATGACTTAATTCGCCTTGTTACTACTTATCAATCTTCATTCGCATTGGGGAAAGTATGGATAATTTTCAAAAAGAGATAGAGGAGAGAACTAACCTCACCTCATCGAACCGGTTTGAGCTGTTGCTGTTCCGCTTGGGCGAGTCGCATGATGAAGAGAAATCTGAGCTGTTCGGCATCAACGTGTTTAAGTTGCGTGAAATTGTGCCCATGCCTACGCTAACCAAGGTGGCGGGTATGGCATCGCCAATGATGGGGATGGCGAATATTCGCGGGGAGATTATTCCTGTGATTGATCTCCCGGCTATTGTCGGTTGTGAGCCAAAAACCGGATTAAATATTCTGCTGGTAACCGAATATGCTCGTAGTACTCAGGCATTCGCGGTGGAGTCGGTTGATGATATCGTCCGCCTTGAATGGAGTCAGGTACTGGCTGCTGATGCGGGTGTTAAGAGTCGCAGCATCACCAGCATTGCACGGCTGGATAACGACACCGCAAGTAACCGTCTAGCTCTGGTGCTGGATGTTGAACAGATTTTGTATGACATCGTTCCCGCTCATCGTAATGTCCAAATCGACAGTGAGAAAACCAAGGCGTTTGATCTGAAACCTGGCTCAGTCGCCATTGTGGCTGAGGACTCGAAGGTGGCACGTTCGATGCTGGAAGAGGGCTTGAAGATGATGGATATTCCCGCGGTGATGCATATCACCGGCCTGGAGGCGTGGAATAAAATTCGTAAGATGGCTGATGAGGCGCGGGCGGAGGGGCGGCCTATCTCGGATAAAATCGCATTTGTGTTAACCGATTTAGAAATGCCAGAGATGGACGGCTTTACATTGACGCTGAATATTAAACGCGATGAATTCCTGAAGAATATTCCGGTGATTATCCATTCATCGCTGTCCGGTAGTGCGAATGAAGATCATGTCCGCAAAGTTGGGGCGGATGCTTACGTAGCAAAATTTGAAGTCAATGAATTGGAAGCGGCGATCCACAGTGCTCTGGATTCCAAAAAAGCGATAAATTCGTAACAGCCATTCCCATCTTGGTATCTAAGCCATTGACTTGCAACATAATGGCTTAGATGCTGAACCCCCCATCTAGTGACAACTACTCAGTTACAGACTGAAACTGGCGTAATGGCAGAAACCTCAATATAATCAGTTTATTCATTAACCAACGTTATTTAAGGAGGATTACTATGTTGACCCGTGAATTGTTTCTTTATTCACTCGTCTTTAGTGATCGTGCTTGCTCAAGCATTACCGGTATCGTGCTGCGATAACCTGCTTGAGCGAAGCTAACTAACACACTGAGAACTTCCCTCCAGCTTACTGGTTATCGTCAGTTTTTTTTGACGATCGGCATTTTATGCCTGTAAAACTTGAGTAAGCAATGACCACATTACTTTCTGCACAATCTGTCTGTTACGACAACACTTTCGGCCCACTGCTGGCTGAGATCACCTTTGGCCTGAAAAAAGGTGACCGTATCGGTCTGATTGGCCATAACGGCAGTGGTAAAAGCACGCTGCTAAAGATCCTCAGCGGGGATTTACCCGCCACCTCTGGCACCATCACCACCGCCAATCATTGCCTGATGGCATGTGTTGAACAACATCTGCCCGCTATGTTGGCTGACTGCACTCTGCTGGATGCGGTGCTCAATCATCTGCCCGATAGCCTGCATCAACCCGAATACTGGCAAGCTGAAGTTTTACTCGCCAGTTTGGGGTTTGACGAGGCCGACTGGGAGTTGACTGCCGGTACATTGAGTGGAGGAGAGCACACGCGCCTGCTATTGGCTCGGGCGCTGATTCGCCAACCCGATTTGCTGCTGCTGGACGAACCCAGTAACCATCTGGATTTACCCACTCTGCTGTGGTTGGAACAGTTTCTGCTAAATTGGAGCGGTAGTTTTGTTCTGGTTTCACATGATCGCAGCTTACTGGACCATGTCACCAACTGCACCTGGATCTTGCGCGACAAAAATCTACAGTTCATTCGTCTGCCTTGCACGTTGGCGCGACAGGCATTAGCGGAAAAAGATATCGTGGATAGCCACCGCCGTCAGGCCGAACAGAAGGAGATTGATCGGGTGGCAAAGAGTGCCAAACGGCTGGCTATCTGGGGTAGCGTGTATGACAGCGAAAAACTGGCGCGTAAGGCGAAGCAGATGGAGAGGCAGGTCGATCGACTTAAGGATGAGCAGACCCAACTCACTGCGGGTAATCAGTGGCAGTTGCGTCTCAACGGCGAGGCCTTACCGGCAGACCGCGTGCTGGCATTGTCAGCTCTGCGGGTGCGGCCAGCGCCACTGGCCCCGGTGCTATTTGAGTTGGATCAATTGCGGGTAAAAAGCGGTGATCGAATTGCGTTGGTTGGACGTAACGGCTGTGGTAAATCCTCATTGCTGCACTGCTTGTGGCGGGCGGTTAGCCAGCCAGAGGCCGCAGATGTCGGTCTGGTGTTCCATCCAAAAGTGCGTGTGGGCTACTACGATCAGAGCCTGCAACAACTGAGGGATGAGGATACATTAACCGAGGCTTTGACCCCGTTCGCACCGCTAACGGAAGATCAGCGAAAAATGGCACTAATCGGCGCAGGTTTCCCTTATCTCCGGCATCAACAGCGGGTTAATACGCTGAGCGGCGGCGAGCGTTCGCGATTACTGTTTGTCGGCCTAACACTGGCTAACTACTCGCTACTGCTGCTCGACGAGCCAACCAATCACCTTGATATGGAAGGCAAAGAGGAGCTGGCGGACACGCTGAAGACATTTAGTGGCGCCGTGCTGCTGGTTTCCCATGACCGCACATTGATTGAACAAAGCTGCAATCGTTTTTGGCTAATCAATAAACAGCGGCTGGAAGAGTGGCACGATTTAGAACCGGTTTATGCTATTTTGGCTGATAAATCGGTGCCAATGGCTCTCACGACGGCAACTCACTCAACGACAATATTGCCAGCCGAGACGCAAGCGGAAAGCGAAGAGGAGCGCTTGCTGGCGACACTACTGGAATTGGAAAGCAAGCTGGGGGAGGATTTAGCACGTAAACCCAGACATCAGAAACCTGTGTTGCAACAGCAGTGGCAGCAGCAGATTGCACAACTCAATACCCTGCTAGGGTTGGCGTAAATGTTAGGCCGCAAGGATGCGGCGCAACCAGGGTCTCAGAACCCTGATGGAGAATGATGGTGCTATCGCCTATGACGGATTGCAACGTGGGTAAGCAGAAAAGCAAAAAGCCCGCTTAAGTTTCCTTAAGCGGGCTTCTCTAATTTGGCTCCTCTGACTGGACTCGAACCAGTGACATACGGATTAACAGTCCGCCGTTCTACCGACTGAACTACAGAGGAATCGTGTGAACGAGGCGAATAATAGCGGGGTATCTGGGGCATGTCAAAGGGGAAAAACGTTATAAATGCGCGTTTGCTGAGAGAATGAGCTTATTGGCTTGTTTTTCAGCAAACTTGCTATTTATCCCGCAAGTTATCCCCCTTGTTAAGCTGCTCACATTATTCCCCCGACCAAGCTTCGCATCCTCACGCGGATAAGGTATAGTTCCGCTTTTTGCGAAGGTATCATGCTGACTAACTCCTCCATTCGTCTCAATAAATACATTAGCGAGAGCGGTATCTGTTCTCGACGCGATGCAGATCGCTATATCGAACAAGGCAATGTTTTTATTAACGGCAAGCGTGCTACGGTTGGCGTTCAGGTCTCTGCCGGAGATGTGGTGAAAGTTAACGGTCAGATTATCGAGCCGCGTAATGAAGAGGACTTAATACTGATTGCGCTGAATAAGCCCGTCGGCGTAATAAGCACCACGGAAGATGGTGAGCAGAATAACATCGTTGATTTTGTTAACCACAGCAAACGGGTCTTTCCTATCGGGCGGCTGGATAAAGATTCGCAAGGGCTGATTTTACTGACGAATCACGGCGATTTGGTCAACAAAATCCTGCGTGCTGGGAACGATCACGAAAAAGAGTATGTTGTGACCGTCAACAAACCGGTGACTGACGAATTTATTCTCGGTTTAGGGGCCGGTGTGCCGATGCTGGGAACGGTGACCAAGAAATGCAAAGTGAAGAGAGAGGCCACTTTTGTGTTTCGTATCACCCTGGTGCAGGGTCTTAATCGCCAGATTCGCCGCATGTGTAAGCACTTTGGCTATGAAGTTACCAAGCTAGAACGCGTACGTATCATGAATATCAGTCTGAAAGGGCTGCCGCAGGGTGAATGGCGAGATTTGACTGAAGATGAACTCATCGAGTTATTTAAGTTGATCGAAAACTCATCGTCCGATGAAAAACCAGTAAAAAAAGCGCCGGTTAAAGCGGTTGAAGCGAAAAGAGTGAGCATCAGCGGGCCGAAAAAAACCGAAAAACCTGATGGTAATGCCGCTTCCCGTAAGCGCTTTGCCCAGCCTGGGCGTAAGAAGAAAGGGCGCTAAATCTGCACTATTATTACCAACGGCAGGAAACTATCACCAACGGCTGGAAACGGCCTCTGCACTGAAGATCATCTAAGCACCTCCCGTGGCGGGCTGAAATAGCGATTTAAGCCCCACTGCCGCGGGTAGGTATCCGCTCAAGTCAAAATTTCTCTCAGGTTAACCCGGCAAAAAGTGATTTGTTACATTGTCACCTTTATGCGTTGGCTATTTTTGACCTCATTACCCGCATCATTAAAATAAATATAATTCAGGGTCACCTCACCGTTAAGTGAGGTGGGCTGCTGTTCAAAATGGTACTGCCGATCAGCAAATGGGGCCAACATCATGTCCATCTCTTGGGCGACCAGAACGTTTTTTTGCTGGCTTTGCAGCTGAATCTGGCCGAAAGAGACATGATATGGCGTGGGGTTATGGGCGATGAGAACGTATTCACTATTTTGCTTTTTGAGGGTGAAACTCACTTTTTTCAGCGCTTCGGCCGGTGGTGGCGTTAACCCGTCGGGGCGATAAAAAATCTTCATCTGGGTGTTCATCGCCATCGCCACCTGAGCATGGGCATCGACATTACGCCGCGTTTTGGGCGGTATCTCATACAGATTCAGCCAGTAAACTGACTCCCGATCGGTAGGCAGATTCTCCCCTTTATTGATAATTCGTAGCCCTTGAGCCGCGCCCGCTTGCATCTTAAATACAGCCGGTAACACCATAAATGGCGCTTTGCTCTGGTCTGGCGTGCTGTCTACATCACCATCATCAATCCAGGTTTGTACCACCACCGGATAATCATTGGTATTCGCTAACATCAGTGTGCGTTCGCGCGACTCCGGCTGATAGATCATGCGCGTCGCTCCCGCGACTAAACCGGCCGAAACGTGCTGATTGATAGTTAATATGAGTAAAAATAAGCATAAATATCTCATTGTATTTTCACCAAAACATAAGCGGTGGCATCGATCTTACCGGTTGTTGGGCTGCCCTTAGGCAGTTTTTTCAATGTGGCGGTGAAGTGATGGGAGTAGTTGTTATAGCCGGCGGCACTACTGCCATTGGCGCTGGCCCCCGTTAAGATGGGATACCAACCCGCAGCACTGGAACCCGTGATGCAATTGCTGACACATCCGCCCCAGCCGACAAAATTCATTGCCGCGCCATTGCTGTCACTCAAGCTGATCCCCACCCCGGTGGCAATGCGGTTATCCGTACCGTAATGGTCGGAGAGTAAGTAGCTTACGCCACCGGCCGCGTTCACCAACCCTAAGCTCTGTGCTTTCAGGTAGCCCGGTAATGAGGTTTGGATACCCAGCGCCGTTTGACCGCTATTAATGCCCGACTCCGTGCCGGATTGGCACTCAATATCCACCGTAATATCGGCACTGCGTGTTTGGTTATTGTTGAGTTCATTCACGGTGATGATAGGGAAAACCACATAAGGCGTGACGTTGCGCACCACGCAGGTATTTTTACGTGTCAGGACGGCGACCGGCGAGGTATTCATGCCAAACGCCATATAGCGCCCACTCCCCCATGTTTGATAATTAGTCGCCGAATCATACCCGGCTTCCGGCACTGGCATACCGGGGCCTTTGAAAACCACATAGCCATTGGGTTGATTGCAGGTGTAGCTGCCGGAGTAGTTATCTGCCGCTGGCCCCGGACATCCCCAGGTCGAGGGGCCAGGGTTGTGGTCGACTGAGCCGACCTTTTTTAATTCAGCGCGGATCTGGCTGAAATGCTTGCCTTTAATCTGAATCTTATTGCCCAGTACATCGAATTTTTTCAGGGGCACTTGTTGCCAGATGCGGCTGAATTCAATACCTGAATCGACATGAATCAATTTCAATGCGGTATAAGGGAAGAACGTCTGAAAATAGTTATCCCCCATGTTGGTGTAGCCGCCGACATTACTGTCGCCATTTGTGGCGAAAACTTCGAAAATGCTCTCTTTATCGGCGATATCACATTCATAGATAACGGCTTCTGGATCTGCCCAGAAACGGGCGGGGACTAAACTAATAATACTGGAGGCCAGAATCGAATCAACGGGCTGAATATAGTTGCTCGTCATATTGATATTGCCTAGTTGCAATGAGGCACCGTAGTTATCGCCACCGATGTTGGCACCTTTCCAGACACATTGCGCATAACTGGGTAGCGTCACACTCAGTAAGCCGAATGCCAAAAACAATCCCATACCCTGAGAGAATAAGGGGCGGCGTCGATCTAACGTAGCGCGGCGGGTCGTCATAGGATTCATACTGTTTCTCTGATTCAAGGCTGAGTAACGACACACAAGGCATCGAGTTTATAAAGTTGCTGATCGTTGTTGGGGGTGCCTAAATTGTAATCAAGCTGACACCGCTCATCGGCAGCATCCCCCCATACCAGCATGAGCGTCCCGCTAGGGGATGCCGCCCGTAAGTAGGCTTGGCTGGCCTGTCCGACCATTCCGACTTCATGTTGCTGTTTACTGTCGTCATGCCTGCTATCGGCGCTGCCGTTGGTGCTATAAATCACAGTACCCATGGGCAGTTGGCTGCCATCAGCGAGCTTGACGTTAATTAACACCGGATATCCGCTCAGTGTGCGGAAAGTGACCTTCACCGTAGAGCCGGCATAGGGCGCAATCTGCCGCTCGCCATCTCGCAACTCGGTATTGAAATCCATACCATCAGGATCGAGCGTAATGGTGTTGTAGCGATAGGGCGTCAAGGTGGGTACTAAGGCATAGCCAAAGTGGTCAATACGCGCACCTTGCCCATACATCACCTTGGCCCCGCTGGCACCTTTGGCCTCGATTAAGGCAAAGGTATCGCTCAGGTATGGCCCCAGTGTGATACCGCCGCTATGGACGGCCGCCGAGCCTCGCGCACTGGCTGATCCTTGCCAATAGCCGGGGCTGCTGGAGGCGCTGCCGCTCAGGCTGGTCACGGGTAACCGCTTTTGCAAACTGCCGCTAAAGGTGCTCTCTTTGTTCTGCTCACTGCGGGCAAAATCCATGCTGTAACTGGCTGATTGGTCATCGCCCATCACACCGGATAATGAGGTCTGATAGCTGGCACCGCTGGCCTGGCTGTTGACCGCGCCGGCTGAAATATAGGGCGCACGTGGGCTACCGCCTAACGGGAATGAGATGGAGATCTGCACCAGGGTTTCGCTGACGCCGAGAGTATTGGCGCCATTTGCCGCAGGCATACCACTGCCGGGGTCGACAAAGTAAACTTCATTGCTGCCACCCCCGGTTTTTTGTTGTGAAACTGCAAGGTTGAAGCTGGTATCGCGCCATAGGGTATTGGCATAACCCAACTGCAACTGCGTATCCCGTTTGCGGTCACTCCGGTAATCCTGCGAGGAGGCGGTTAAATACAGTGAACCGTAACGGTTAAAATTCTGATTAAGCGAAATTTCAGCTCGGCTGCGCTGTTGATAAGAGCCGGAGCTCCAAACTTTGCCCTGAGTGGCGGCCCGAACGCCTAATACATCGCTCAAATCACGGTAGCCCTCAGTTGAGTAGCGGTAACCGGCCACCGATAGCGTGGTGTTGGTGGCCTCAAAGGTGCGGCTGAAAGCGGCTCGCGCCATCCAGCCACTCTGTTGCTCATCATCAGGTAAGCTGGCTTTCGAATAGGTGACATCCAGCCCTAAGGCACCAATATAGTGGGTAAAGACGCCGCCCAGCATGAGGGCTTGATAACCGGGGGCCAGACGTAAACCACTGTTTGCCGTAATGGCATTACTGACGCCACGCTGATAGGTCAGCTCACTGAAGAGTTCATGATTACCCTGATCACGCACCTTCCCAGCGGCAAAACTGTAGCGTGAATAGCCAGGTCGTAATGACTCAGGCACCGAGGAGAAGGGCACCTGAAAGGTACTCAGGCTGCCATCTGCCTCTTGAATCTCGACGGTCAGGTCACCACCAAAATTGGTGGCTGATAAATCATCAAACTCAAACGGCCCCGGTGAAACGGTAGCTTGGTAAATCGAGCGGTTATTCTGATATACCGTCACCTTGGCGTTGGTTCTGGCGATGCCGCGCACCACAGGGGCGTAGCCACGTTGTGATTCCGGCAGCATGCGGTCATCGGTTGCCAGCGCGATGCCGGTAAACCCCATACTTGAGAAAAACTGACCGGCGCTGAAAGTTTCACCGGCGGTCACTTCACTGCCAATTGACGGCAGTGCGCGCTGGCTGTACAGCCGGTTAGAGGTCCAGTTCGCCCCTCGGGTCTGGTCATAACGCAAGGAGCCCTGCTGACGAAAACGCCACATACCGGCATTGATACCGTTGGTCAGGCTCAAATAACTCGAATCAGTGGCGCGCTTAATGCCATCTTTGTTATAGCCCACGTGATATTGGTTGAAATTGTAATTACTGAAACCAATAGTCTCGCCTGAGGTGAGATTGCGCGGATCGACATAACCCCGAGGCATTTTCTTAACAAATAGCTGCGGAACCGACAGGTCAAAACGTAATTTGGCGTAATCAAAATGATAATCGCTGGTAGGAAGAATAGTTTTTAAATCCAGACAGTTATCTTCCAAATTGGCCTGTTTCAGGGCTGACTCTTCCACACCTGCCTGTAGTAACTGCGCACCTGATAGGCAGGGAACAACGTCATCACCTTTAGTGATAAAGGTCAGTTCAACACGATCGACAAATTTGTTGTTCATATAGAGATCAACTTGGTATTTGCCTGCCTCATAACTATTTTTTTTATTAAAGCGAGATATAGAACCTAAGCCGAGAGAGGAGCCACGCAATAGCGCATCCTCAAACACGTATTCATCTTGATGATGCTCATCCGCTGCTGACAGGCTATAACTGACTAACAAGCCCTGTGTTAGCAAGTAGGATAGCCAGGAGCTATACCTCACTGGCTATCCCTGCGCCGGAGTCGATTCTGGATTATCATCACAGATAGATTACAGATGATAATTACAGGGGATGTTGGTGCCATAATCGTTAACCACGTTTAGCGTCAACAATTCACCCTTTTTGCCCTTAACCCCGGCGGGGAAGGCTAAATCAGTGGTTGAATTGGGAGCAAACATTTCGCTCGTAGCAAACGAAATGGTTTTCCCATCGCTGACCAGTTTGGCATCACGTAGGCTGATATAATAACCCGTTGGGTTATGTATCTTGATTTTATCACCGGCAACGCTATCCAGCGTGACTTGGATTTTTTCACCTAAGGTATCGACATTTTCTTTTAGCGCGGCAGGGCGGTAAAAGACTTTCAGTCGATTATTCACGATCAAAACCAGCTTATTCTCCGACTGGTTATCTGCTTTTAATGCCGGGATCTGCAAAAAATTAAGATAGAACACTGATTCACGATCTTTGGGTAAATTACGCTCAATATATGCCAGCCGTATCACTTGTCCGCTTTGAGGCTCCATGCGAAATATCTGTGGTGTCAATGTAAAAGGAACATCACTTTTTGATGGCGAGGACTGATTATTACCATCATCCATCCAGAGTTGGACCAGGTTAGGGTAGTCATCTTTATTGCTGAGTTGTAATACTTTCTCCCGCGTGCCTTCAGGATAAATAATACGAGTCCCTGTCATGACAACACTGGCTTTTGTCCATAAGGGTACGCCGCTGAGCAGCAACAACGAGCAGGCGATAATTTTGTGGGCAGTCAGTGTCATAGCGCTTACTTATCCTTGGTTTTTCTGGTTTATTTAGGCTCCGTTACCGGGTGGCCAACATATTCATGAAACGGACGATTTCACGAATAGTCAGGGGTAAGTGATCGCATATTGGGCAGATGCAATGACACTCCCAGCCGTCGCACGACCCTCTTCGGTAATATATTGTGCAGCCAGATCTTGTGATGCGGATGTTGCGCCAGCGACTAGCGTGATACCGGGGACTTCAACGCTACCGCCAGACATGCGAATCGGTGCGCCATGAGTATCAAGTAGCTGAATTGCAACATTTTGTGCTGTGCCGACATTACCCAAGTTACCTGCGCTCGTGACATTCATTCCCTGAAAAACTGAGCTGATTTTGGTGTCTTGAATGGCAATGTTGCAGCCGGTGAGGTTAATCGTGAAATTGGTTTTACCCGCAACAGAATTAACTTGATTCAGATTGCTAGTTGAGACTGTGGGTAACAAAACAACCGGGGTGTTAGCTGTGCCATTAATATCAACCATGCAAGTCTGTTCGGCCACTTCGCCCTGAAACTTAATTGTGTTATTTGAGGTAGCGGCTAACGCTATACCCGGTAGGGTAAGTAGCATCAACGCCATTAGAGTTTTTCCCATGAATTCCTACTTAAATTTATGATTAATATTCTGGCAAATAGAGACCTTTTGTATTCAGTGAGTGAGCGATCACTCAGTTGAATAGAATTAGCCGTTATTTCGTTTTTTCTGTTCAGTTTTTGGGCCGATGCTAGTGTAGGGGGAAATTGAGGTGAGGAGAATGAGATGCGTCCTTGTTTTATATCTGAAATTTCCCACAAAATATGTAGGAACAGATCCGGTTAAAAATGGAAGAATAATAAAATCGTTTTATTTTATTATGTTAGGTTGATTTTCTTGCCTGGTGACGCAATTAGGCTTTTATTCTAAGTAAAAGTAATTTCGAGTTAAATAAGAAAACCCGCCACAAGTTCTGACGGGTTTTAATGGTGACACACCATACACTTCTATTTTATCGCGTCACTACCTATTTGACTGTGTCACTACTGCCTATTTACTGCATCACTACTACCTATTTTGGAGTATGAAGCCAGTAGCTCAATTAATAATTGGTTAGTCTCGGTTAGCAGTGCCAGATATTCGACTCCGTGCGTGATAATTGCCGGCTTATCATGCGTATGCAGCAGCGACTCGAACTTAATACAGCTATCTACCAGTGCTTGTGCATCAATTAGCTGTACACCGCCTTTAATCCGGTGCACCAGACTTGCCATCTCTGTGTAAATATCATCGGAAATTGCGTTGCTATCCGCCGCCAACTGGTGATATCGCTGTGTCAACGCCTCGCTATCCTGCGAATGACTTTCCAGTAGTGATTGCAATAACTGCAACTCCACCTCAGCACTGCCTCCAGAGAGCGACCTTAATTTATCTTGCGCCGCCGTCACTGGGGATGGCGGTAATTTAGCTGTTTCACTATTTTTTGGGCTAACGGGATTGTCACTTGCGCTGTGATGACGGTCCGCGCTTATATCACCAATAATCTCTTGGCGAAGGAGCACGGTGCGCAAGGTGTCGATGGTCACCGGTTTGATCATGCAATCATTCATCCCTGCATTAGAACAGCGGGCCGTGCTCTCTTCCCGCGCATCTGCGGTACAGCCAATAATGATCATCTCTTTTATTGTTGGGCTACTACGGATATGGCCGGCCAGTTCGTAACCATTCATCAATGGCATACTGTAATCGGTGATGACTATGTCAAAACTATAATGCTGCAATATCTGCCAGGCCTCCGCGCCATTTTCTGCGCTCATCACCTGCTCAATTCCGATAAAAGCTAGCTGCTGTTGCAGTAACTGACGGTTAGCCGGTAAATCATCCACCACTAAAACACGTAGGTTTTTTAAATGATTCAGTTGCTTTTCATCAGCATACAAAACAGTCGTATCTTGCGGTATATCATCCTCAGTGGCTATCTCCAGCGGCAAGGTAATAAATAGGCTGGTGCCTTTACCCAGTTTGCTCTCCAGGATGATTTGCCCGCCCATCTTATGAATCAACTGATGACAGATCCAAAGCCCCAATCCCGAACCACCAAAGCGCGGTGATTTACCTTCATTAGCCTGACTAAATGGCTGGAACAGTGTGGCCTGCGCGGCCGACGAGATGCCAATGCCGGTATCGGTAATATCGATATTCATTACGCCATGTTGCCCATCCGTCGGCTCCCAAGTGACATCCACCGAGACACCACCTTGCTCGGTAAATTTCAGCGCATTGCCCAACAGATTGCCCATGACTTGCCGCACTCGCAGCATATCGACCATCAGCAACGCCGGGATCTGCTCATCCAGCCAGCCAGAGAATCGTAGTCCGCGCTCATCGGCGATCGGTTGATAGATAGTGAACATCCGCTCCATCTCCTGGCGGAAATCAACCACCGCCGGGTGAACACTCAGTTGACCGGCCTCAATCTTGGCGGAGTCGATAATGTCATCCAGCAGTAGCATCAGGGACTGCGCTGTTTTGGATACGGTGACTAAGGTATCTTTTTCGACCGGCTGCTCACTGCGAATTTCCAGCTCTAGCAAACCCATAATGGCGTACATGGGGGTGCGCAGTTCATGACTGATAGTGGCAAGGAAAGTACTTTTGGTGCGGTTGGCGCTTTCGGCTTCGACACGGGCCGCTTCCAATTCACGCTCGACCGTTTTCCGTTGGCTGATATCCAGCCAGCCGCCCAGTAAACTGCGCTCAGCATTATCCAGCGGAATAATCCACAGGAAGATATCCCGCAGCTCTTCGTTAATCTCAAGGGACAAATCCACCATTTGTGGTTTTCTATCCAGCAAGACGAATCGACAATATTTATCTATCTCACGATCGAGCTGACTGGTCATTGGCCAGTGGGCAGACTCGCTCTTTTGATTGAGCATATCGTTCAGTTTATCCTGGTGTGCGGCAGCAAAGTGGCTGTTATAAACCGCAAGATCCCCATTCTTAGCACGGATAAATACGGCGAAGGGTAGGGCATTAATAATGGACTCTTGTTGCAGTAAGCGGGTATGTAACAACATGGCCTGACGGCGCTTGTTAAATACGAGATAGCAAAGATATAAGCCGAAGACCAATAATAGCCCTGAGCTTATTTTCAGCGCGAGCATCAGTAATTCATTATCTAATGAGTTGTTATCGAAACTCGCAGGGTTAGGTTTAAATGTGCTCCAATCACTGATCAGATTATCTAGCTCTTCCGGCGGAATAGATTCAATCACTTTATCAATGATGGCTTTTAATTCAGGTAGCCTCGGGCTGATGCCAAATGCCATCATCAATGGCTCTTCACCGGCGACAGCCACGGTTTTAATATTGGGACTAAAATTCTGCGCTGATAAGTAGTTGGCCGTCATCATATTTTTGAGGACTGCATCAACTTTACCCTGCTGCAACCACCGCACCAGCGTCATGGTATCGGGGGCTTGAACAAAGGTAATCTTCTGGGCTAATAGGGGATTACCAATAATCCCACTGGAAGCACTACCCGCCTGTACGCCTACCCGTTTTCCTGCCAGATCGGCCACATTATTGATATCAATGCGATCTTCACGGGTCAAAATACCCCATAGGGATTGGGCAACAGGCGAGGAGTAAAGATTGTGCCCATACATGCCGTTACGTACCGCCACAATCGGCAGCATATCGATTTTACCGGCGATAAAATCACGTACCCCTTCACCGCTATCTTTGGTGAAAACCGGTTCAAATTTAAGTCCGGTCCGACGTGAAATAATATCAATGAGGTCAATGGAGAAACCGGCCATTTCGCCGGTCTGACGATCACGGAAAATCAGGGGGGCCAAATCAAGTGGGGCGACATAACTCACCACCGGGTGTTGCTGAATCCAGCTAACTTCTTGTTCGGTCAAAAGCAACTTAGCATCAATATTGTAATGATGTTTGCTACCAAACCAACGCTGCTGAATATCACCGGTCGCCCGGGTGGGTAGCAGTTCTAGAATCTGATTAATGTAATCAATGAGTTTTTGATTACTTTCCCGCGCCAGAAATGTATAGGGGGCCGGGTGGTAAGGGGCAAAGTTGCGAATTTGCAACGTCAGCAACTGCAATTGGTCAATCAAATAGTTGGCAGAGGTGGCATTAGAGACAAATACATCAGCATTACCATAGGCAACCGCCAGCAACCCTTGTAACTGGTTAGGGTAGGCGACAATTTTATCGGCATGATAATTAAATAAAAACTCTGGCGAGAGCGGCTCATTATTGACGATAGCCACTGTTTCCGGGTGGGTACGTTTGGTTGGGTCCCACTTTTTGCTGCGGACTTCAACATGCCGATTAGTAAAGAATGCATGGGAGGCGATCAACCCCGGCTGAGCGGGCATCGGGGTTCCGGCCATTAAATCAATCTGACCATTTTCCAGCGCATTTAACACTAGTCCGTAGTCGCAATAGCCAATCATCTGGAAGGATAACTGACTGGCATCACTGATGATTTGCAGGTAATCGGCGACAATACCTTCAATGGCATTATCATCGCGATTAACCACAAATGGGGTGTTGGCATCAATCACCACGCCCACTTTCACCGTGCGTCGACTCGATTGGCGTGTGTCGGTGGAGGGCGTCAGTAATAAATCTTCGCTGTAACTATTGGCGATGCTGTGTATCGACAGGGGTTGCCCGGTGTCACACCCCTGACGGCCGGTCATCACGGCGGCATGAAGCTGCCCGCTAAGTAACAGCAAGCAAGATAGTAAGATGAGTAAGGAAAACCCACTACGTAAAGAAGATTCGGCTCGTCGGAAATCAGACCTGGCTGAACTACACCAAATTATGGGTATGCGCATAATCTGCCAGTTCAATTACAGAACTTAACCCTAATTTGGTCAGGATACGGGTTTTATAGGTACTGACAGTTTTGTTGCTGATAAACATTTCGTCGGCGATTTGCTTATTAGACAAGCCATTTACCAAATAACGTAAAACATTAATTTCTCGCTCAGATAACAAACGCGCCCGATTGACAGGATCATGGCTCGAAGGTTGCCCGGCTAATTGGGTCAAAGCTTCAGATGGGAAGAATGAATACCCACGTAATACGTTCTGTGCCGCAAACAGAATTTCGCTAATATCTTTATTTTTGCTGATGAATCCGTTGGCACCAGCCTGTAATGCCCGTACCGCAAAAACTTGCTCATTTTTGGCGGACAAGAATAATGATTTACCGGTAAATCCACGTTGTTGCAGTTTTTTTAGCAACGAAAAACCATCGAAATTAGGTAATTCAATATCAATGATAACTAAATCAACAGGACTGTTTTTTAATATTTCTAGTGCTTCGCTACCATCGACAGATTCATAAATTGTTGAAAATTCATTGCTTTGTGATAGTAATGCCCGAATGGCGACACGTATAGCCGGATGGTCATCAACTATCATCACTGATTTTGTCATGTTATCTCCATAAACTGTTATATCTTGGGATTCGCAGGGTTAATTCACTGCCCCTCACTTGCACCGATAGACTCCAAATGATTACCCAAGACGAGATAAACAAGAACCGCTACTGCCGATGCCTAAAGTACTATTTCGGTGATTCTAATCTCTAATTATAGATTATCAAGAAAAGATTCTTTCTTATGTATAGGTTACGCAGCTCACTTCAACCCAATGGGCTTATTCAACCTAGTGATTTGATTATAAACGATTTAGGATTTTTTTTACTGAAATAAAAATAAATTATTCAGGAAAAAAGATGAGAAATAGTTAATTTATAATTCTAAATGTAAATATATACGATTTTTCAGGTTGGGGTGTAGGAAAATTCTATAATCGATTCTGCTTTTTATTCTGGTATAAATATCAGGAGGATAGCTAGCGCTTTGATAATGACATCCCCCCACAGCATAATTCAATTAATGATATTACATTAGCGACGGTTAGATGGCTAAGCAGGTCAACTACAGTGCGCCCTCCGCGATAGTATCTTCTTGCAAGACCCTTGTCAGAAACGCCGCTATTTTGACTTCAATCTGACTATCGATGGTTCTCAATCGCAGTAAGGCAATACCGCATTTGCCCAGAATGGCATCTTTCAGCGCATCGTTGATCAGTTGCTATGTTTTCGGCCAGTGCCATCAGGGTGAAGCTGCGTCTACATTGATAAGAGAGGGGAAAACAGATGTCACAATACAAAAAAGCAAAAATCCCGCTTAAGTTTCCTTAAGCGGGATTTTCTAATTTGGCTCCTCTGACTGGACTCGAACCAGTGACATACGGATTAACAGTCCGCCGTTCTACCGACTGAACTACAGAGGAATCGTGTGAACGAGGCGAATAATAGCGGGGTATCTGGGGCATGTCAAAGGGGAAACCGTAAATTTGGATTGTTTGCTTAGAGTTTGTGCAACTTATTGAGATTTTTGGCTTTTAGCTCAATATTTATGCGAGAAATAGCGAGCAGGTATCTGATAAAGGGGCGGGCAGCCCTGCTTTACACTGCCCGCCACCCTGTTATTCGGGGGTATCCGCCAGCACAAACATGCCATACGGGTGGATTTGCAGATAATAGCTGTCGCCAGGGGCTGGTTGCAGTTGTGTGGCGTTCACTTGTAGCAGCAATGATTGCCCATGCCAATCCACCAGAACTTCATATTGCGGCCCCATATAGGCCACTTTATTGATGATGCATCGCTGGCTCGGTTCGCCCTGCTGGCTTAGGGTGATGGCCTCTGGCCGCACGCCCACTGTGGCGTGCTGGTGTTCGGCGGCAAATCCTAGCGGGCGCGGGATGTGGTAACCCAATATCTCAACACTGTCACTGTTGATTCGCGCCGGAAAGACGTTGGCATCCCCCATAAAACTGGCCATAAAGTGGGAAGCTGGCTGGCGGTACAGTGTTTGTGGCGCGCCAATTTGCATGATTTTGCCTTTATTCATCACCAAAACAGTATCAGAGACGGCAAAAGCTTCACTTTGGTCATGGGTGACATATAGCGAGGTGATATTAAACTGTTGCTGCAATTCGCGGATTTTATCGCGCATACTGCGGCGCAAGTTGGCATCCAGATTACTCAGTGGTTCGTCAAACAGCAGCACTTTGGGCTTGAGGATCAACGCCCGCGCCAGTGCCACCCGCTGTTGTTGCCCTCCAGAGATCTGGTCGACAAAACGGTCAGCAAAGCCCTCTAAATCCACCAACGCCAATGCTTCCTGCACCCGCTCACGAATTTCATCTTTCGGTCGCCCGAGCATTTTCAGGCCATAGCCAATGTTCTCCCCCAGTGACATATGGGGGAATAGGGCGTAGGACTGAAACACCATGCAGATATCCCGCTGCTGGATAGATCTGTCGGTGACATCTTCACCGTCGATAAAAATCTGACCGCCGGAGGGTTTCTCTAATCCAGCGACCAGCCGCAGAACCGTGGTTTTGCCGCAACCGGATGGCCCGAGCAGGGTGACCATCTCGCCTTTCGGGATAGCCAGATTTAAGTCGTCAATCACGGTATTGCTGCCAAAACGTTTGGTGACGTGCTTGAGTTCGACAAAATGTTTTTTATCAAAAGCGGTATCGGTATTAGACATAATATTTGGCCTTATCAGTACGTCATTATTCAGCATTGCTGGCTTTCGAGCGGGCAATACGCGCCTCGCCAACCAGATAATCGAACAGGAAGATGATGGCGAGCATCACCACTATCAGGATGGAACCATAGGCAATTGCGATCCCATACTCCCCATCTTCCACGCGGTTAAGGATGTAAGAGGTGGCGACGCGGGTATCCGGTGTGACCAGAAAGACGATGGCACTGACGGTGGTCATGGCGCGGACAAAGCTGTAAATCAGCGCGGATAAAATCGCCGGACGTAGCAAGGGCAGCAAAATATAGATAACGGTGCGTAGTGAACCGGCCCGCAAGCTCAGTGATGCCTCATCCAGCGACTTATCCAACTGCCCCAGTCCGGCAATCCCGGCACGTATTCCCACCGGCACATTGCGCATCACCATGGAGATAATGACAATGGCGGCGGTTCCGGTCAGATAGACCGGCGCGCTGTTAAAGGCCAGAATATAGGAGACGCCCGCGACGGTGCCCGGGACGGCGAAGCAGAGCATGGTGCTGAATTCGATGGTTTTTTTACCACGGAACTGTTGGCGCACCACGATATAGGCGATCAACAGGCCGAAGGCGGCCGTGATTGGCGCGGCAATACCGGCATAGAGTAGGGTATCTAGCAGCGAAGGCCATGCGCCGTCACTGAAACCTTGCCCAAATAGCTGATTAAAGTTATTTAGCGTCAGGGTGTAGTCGACCCCCCAGTTGACGGTAAAACTGCCGTAGAAAATGCTGCCGTACAGCAACAGGTTAAAGGCAATCCACACATACAACATGGCGGTGGTGCCCCACACCAGTGATACCGGCAGTGGCTGAACATCGCCACGGGAGGATTTGCCGGAGATAGTGACGTAGGAGCGCTTACCTATCCACATATACTGGATGCAGAAGATGAACAGCGAGAACATCAGCAGAATGACACCCAGTGTGGAGGCCGCCGGATAATCGAGTTGTGCGCCGGTGATATAGAAGTAAATTTGCGTGGCGAGCACGTCAAAGTTCCCCCCCAGTACCAGCGGGTTACTGAAGTCAGCCAGGGATTGCACAATAACAATCAAAAATGAGTTAGCTAGCGCAGGTTTTAGCAGTGGCAGGAACACCTGCATAAAGGTCTGCCAACGGCTGGCGCGCAAGGTGTAGGAGGCCTCCTCCAGTGACGGGTGGATGGTTTTAATCGCGCCGTCGAGGATCATAAATGACATCGGCGTAAAAGCCAGAACCTGTGCCAGCCAGATGCCGGTAAAGCCATATAGCCAGTTGGTATTGGTCAGCCCGAACCAGGTGACCATCAACTCGGTCACGTAGCCGGAGCGGCCCATCATCAGGGTGACACCCAATCCGACCACAAAGGGCGGGGTGACAATCGGTAAAATCGAGAAAATTCGCCCCAGCAGCGCCGAGCGTTTGGCTATGCGGGTGGTGTAAATCGCCAGCACCATGCCGAAGAAAGTACAACCGATGCCGACCGCAACCGACAGCAGGAACGAGTTCCAGATCACCTGCAGGATATGCGCCTGCCCGAGGATCGCCATAAATTGCCATGGCGCAAAAGCCCCGCTCTCATCGGTAAAAATCGGGATGAAAATCGCGATGCTAGGGAACAGGATAAAGACGGTAATCAGGGCAATAATGGTCACCAGTGAGCCGAGGACAAAACGATCCCCCCCCAGCCACTCAAGGCGAGCCAGTGCCAACGTAATGATGGCGCCCAAGGCGATAAACAGCCCAATGGTGGCAAAGCCTAGCCCGCGTCCTAGCCAGGCGGAGGTCACCACCACGAACAGGGCGCAGAATAGCGCATAACCGGCATCAAAATAGTGGCGGCTACGCTGCTCACGGCCCGCCGGTGACAGAGGGCGCAAGAGTAGCAGTAGCGGCAGGGCAAACCACAAGGTGCTGATGTTCAGCCCAGACCAACCATAAGCGGCCAGTAGCTCCGCGCGGCTGGCCTCAAGCAGGCCGTAATCCAGACTGAATGCAGGTAACAAGGCAAATGCAGCCACGGCGAAAGCCAGCCAATAGAAGATGGCATCCCGTGTCTGCGGGAGCCGCAGGGCGTGTGTCATGGTATTCCCCTGAGATAACCTTCGTCATTGACGTTGCAGCCCTATTTGCGGCGGCAAGCCAATGACGAGGTTAGAGAGATAAGCGATAAATTAGTTATATGCGTCGGAATTTATAGTGGGCTGCTATTGCCCCATCTTGACGTCATTAACCCACTTGGTGATCAGCTTCTTGCGCATCTCGGTCGCACCATAGGTGTCCATGTCGTAGTCAATCAGCTTTAGATCATCGAGTTTGAGTGAGTTAGGTGAGGTCGCGGCGGTGGTATTGGTCAGAATCTGGTAGGACTGGCCCTTCTGCCACGCCAACTCTTGTGCCTCTTTTGACAGCACCCAATCAACGAATAACTTCGCGTTATCCAGATTACGCGCGCCTTTTAGAATGCTGACGCCGCCGATCTCATAGCCGGAACCCTCACATGGCGAGATCAGTTTCAGCGGTGCGCCTTTCTCTTTTTCCAGCGAATAGTCGTGCAGGAAACCAATGCCGATAGTGGTTTCACCACGGGCGGCGTTACGGGCCGGAGCAATACCCGACTTGGTATATTGCGACACGTTGGCATTCAGTTTTTTCAGATAATCGAAGGCCGCATCTTCGCCCCACAGCTGCGAGAAGGTGGCCAACGCGGTGTAGGCGGTGCCGGAGCTTTGTGGATCGGCAATCTGGATTTCACCTTTGTAGGCCGGATTGGTCAGGTCTTTCCAACATTTTGGCTCTGGCAGCCCTTTCTCTTTCAGGCGGTCGGTATTCACGCCTATGCCCAGAATGCCAATGTAGACCGCCGAGGAGTAGTTGCCTTTGCGTTTTGCCGGGTCACGGAATTGCGGCATGATCTGAGACAGATTAGGGGACTGGTAAGGGTAGAGCAGATCCATTTCACCGGCCTGGGATTGTGGGTCCAGTGTACCGCCATACCAGACATCCGCCTGCGGGTTCTTTTTCTCGGCATCCACTTTGGCCAGTGTGCTGCCAGAGCCATTACGGATAAAACTGGTTTTGACATCATATTTTTCGCCAAACGCTTTAGCTTCTTCTTCACACATGGCATTGGTGGCGCTGCAATAGATAACCAACCGGCCTTCGGCCTTGGCGACGGTAGCAAAGGCGCTCAGTGCGAGGCCCGCAGCAACGAGTACAGTGAGTGGTGCAAGTTTCATAACATTATCCTTTTTATTCCCTGATGGCCCGAATCCGGGTGCAAACAGAGCTGTTGTTGTAGGAGAGGTATTATTTGACGTACTTTTACTCTTTATCCGTCGGGACAACGCGCTTTCCCGTCGGTTCAAACCCTAATCGATTGATACCGGTCATCAACAGCGGCATCAATAACAAACCGACACAGGCCGATGCTAGTGTTAGCAAGGCGAAAAATCCGGGCCAGCCATAATGTTGCAGCACCTGCGCCAGTGGCCATCCGGCTAGTGCGGCACCGAGGTAGGCAAACAAACCGAGAAATCCAGTGACCGTCCCTGCGGCGTCTTTATGGGTGTACTCCGTTGCTGCCAGACCAATTAGCATTTGTGGCCCAAAGACAAAAAAACCGATACTGAAAAAGGTCACTGACAGCAGTGGATAGTTATGCACCGGAGCTAGCCACAGCGCGGTCATGGTCAGAAACAGCCCGAGTGCGAATAACAAAATCATCGGCGCCCGCTGCCCGCGAAACAGCAGATCCGACCCCCAACCGGCAAACAGTGCGCCACATAATCCCCCCAACTCAAACAGCGACAAGGTGGCGTTGGCACTGAGCAAATTCACCCCATGGCTCTCTGCCAGCCAGATATTGCCCCAGTCGTTGAGGGCGATGCGAATCAGATAGACCAGCACATAAGAGACGCCGAGCAACCAGATAGTGCGGTTGCGCAAAATCGCATCGCGAAAAATTTGCCCCATCGGCATCGGCGGGCTTTGCTGCTCCTGCCACTGATCCTGCGGGTCGCGCCGCCATTGGCCGATAGTCGGCAAACCTTGCTGCTGCGGCTTATCGCACAATTGCCAGCACAGCCAAATACCTAATACGATACCGATTGCGCCCGGCACCAGTAGCGCGGCCTGCCAACCATATTGCGAGGCCAGAAACGCCGAGAGCAGCGGCACCGCCGCACCGCCAATGCTGATGGAGGTATTCCAGCAGCCCCACCAGGTGCCACGTTCATTGCGTGAATACCAAGTGCTCAGCAATTTGGCACACGGTGGCCAGCCCCACCCCTGAAAGAAACCATTTAATGTCCAGACCACCAAGAGGGCGGGCAGGGTGTGGCACAGGGTAAACACCACATTTAGCACCCCGGTCATCATCAAGCCGATACCCATAATCCAGCGGGCTTGCGTGCGGTCACTGACGATCCCCGAGACAAATTTAGAGCCGCCGTAAGCCAGATAAAACAGTGTGCCCAGCAAGCCGATATCCCCTTTATCCAGCCCCAATTCCAACTGCATCACCGGCATGGCGTAGTTGACACTTTTGCGTGTCAGATAAAAGGCGGCGTAACCCATCACCATGGCGGCCATCAGGCGCGGTCGCCAGTAGCGGTAACGCGCATTCACCTGTTCCGGCGTCAAAGGTTCAGGGGGTAAACTCTTCGCCGACAAAAATGATGCAGCCATGAATTTCTCCGGTTATTGGGTTGAGTGTAAGAACGGTAAACGAGAAAGAGATGAGACAAGATGTTAGACGGCTAGGAATAATGCTTAGTTATGACGGTTTTTGATCTGGTTCTGTGGGCAGGCTCACAGAATCGCTGGTGCGGACCTGCGTGGGTAGGTTCACCACCACCCGCGTCCCTAAACGGCGTAGCAGTAACCAGTCACCGCCCAGCGCGCGCACCCGCTCCTCAATACCGCGCAACCCCAGCCCTCCGCCTTGCGGTTGCACCGAAATGCCCATGCCATCATCGCGCACATCCAGCGTGATGATGTTGTCGGTGAGGCGCAGGCTAACCTGAATATTGCGCGCGTTGGCATGTTTATTAATGTTATTGAGCAACTCCTGCACCAGCCGGTACAGGGTAAACACCACCGCATCTTCACCGGGGGTCGGCGGCAGTGCATAGTCGAGCTGGAAATCGATCCCTTGCTCGGCAAAGGCAAACTCTTCCGCCAGATGACGTAGCGCTTCATCCAGCGGCATCTCATCTAGCACCGGCGGGCGCAATTGGCGTAGTAGCTGGCGGGTGGTTTGATGGATTCGCTGCGATAAGTTGCTGATCTGATTGGCCGCAGATTGCGCCGCCGGTGTAGGCGCACTACGATTAACCAGCATCGCCTGAATTTGGATGGCGGTGATGTTCTGACCAATCTCATCATGTAGCTCACGGGCAATCTCTTTGCGCACATCCTCTTCGGTATGCACCAAGCGCGCCATCAGCTTGCGGCGGGTTTGCAGCTCTTGCTCCAACTGATTGCGATAGCGGTGTAGGCGCTGCGCCAGTTGCTGCTGGCGGCTAATGGCGATCCCCAGAGTCAGCCCCAATAGTGCTTGGGTCGAGAGGAAAAGTTCCAGTTCGGCTAAATCATGAAATGCGCCGCTGGCTTGCCGAGTGACAGTGATCATCAGGCTACCTAATACCGCCGCCAATACCCCACCTTGCCAGCCAAATTTGTACGCCATAAACACATTGGGCAGAAAGACGAAAATCAGCAACAGGCGCTCCATATTGGGAGCAATCGCCACCTGCACGCAAACCAAAATGGCAAAGATCAGTGAGCACCAAATCAGCAGTGAGGTGCGCAACGGCGGATCAGGGATCTGCTGGGAGAATAGATTGCGAATATGCTGCTGTTTTAAGTATTCATAGATCAGGTAGGTGAACGGCACCAGCAGAATACCGCCGGTAAAGGTGGCGAGTAGCGCCTGAGTGACAGGTAAGGGCCGCCATAAACTCAATACCGCGCCATGCAGCAGGCTGTTCCCCGCCACTGCGGTTAGCAGCAACAGCAGCCGTTGCCAATACAGGGTGTAGTGATGCCAGAAGCGTTGGGTCAGCCAGGCGGGCAGTAAACTGAGGAGCGGCGACAGCAGGAGAAGCGCGGAGGTCTGTAGTTGTTCACTGTATAGCCACCACATGCCGCTGCACTCCGCCAGCAGTAGCACCGGCCAATAGCGCCGTGGCAGCAGAATCATCAGCGCCAATCGCAGCCCTTGCGGCAGCAATAAAATGGCGTGTAAGCCATCATCGCTCAGATAAAAACTGATGGTCCATAAGGCCAGCCAACTCAATGAGAAGAAGATGACCAAAAACAGTGATAGCCCCATTGACCGCAGTTGCCACATCTCAGTTACCTGCTAACAGCTGATGTTGCAGCGCAAAATGCACTAACTCGACCGTGGTCTCACACTGGAGCTTGCCCAGAATATTCGCCCGATGCACATGCACGGTTTTGTGGCTGAGCCGCAGCTGCTCGGCAATGGATTTGACACTTATCCCGTTGATCAATAACTGGAAAATTTCTTTCTCGCGCGGTGTTAGCACTGCCAGTTGTTGCGGCTGTTGTGGCATATGGCGGAGCGCCCGCAGCGCATCGGAGCAGAGATAGAGGCCCCCGCCATTGACGGTTCGCAGCGCTTGCACTAGCTCATCCGGGCCGCAGCGTTTGGTGAGATAACCACTGGCACCGGCATCCATCGCGCTTTGCACAAAGGCGGTGGTGTCGTAAATACTCAGAATAATGGCGCGAAAATGGGGCATTTTTTGGCGCAGGCGCTTGAGCAGACTTAGCCCGCTTTCGTCCGGCATCGAAATATCCATCACCGCAACATGGACATCAATGTTGGGCAAATTGGCCCACGCCTCAGCCGCCGATCCATACTCGCCAATAATGCGAATATCTTTTTCCAGTGATAACAACTGGGCAAACCCTGAGCGGACGACAGTATGGTCATCTATCAATGCAACATTAATCATGATTTTTCATTCTTGTGGAGCAGATAGATGCATGATGCTGATCAATCATTAGCTGAGCAATAATTGTTATCAGAAATGTTGGAGGCTTAACATATGCAAGATAAATCTGATGAGGAAATAGCCAATTATTGCTATAAAATGCCGCGCTCCACCGGTGGTGGCGCGCGGAGTGGGTCTACGCCGATTTCCTGCTGCGGTAGATGCGCTGTGGGCGGCCGACTTTGCCATAAATGATCTCGGCCTGTAGCGCTTGGTTGGTGGCGCAGAACTCCAAATAACGCCGAGCGGTGGTGCGGCTTAATCCGAGCACTTGCGCGACATTTTCCGCAGTGTACTCAACGGCATTATCACTAAATAGCATTTGGATTTTATCTAGCGTCATCTGGTCGATACCCAATGGCAGTGTCACTTTTTGCTCGCCACGGGCATAGGTATTGTACATCTCATCGATCTGGCGCTGATTGACCTTGGTGCCGTCCTGCAACACCTGATGGCGGTGGCTGTATCGCGCCAATGATTGCTCCAGGCGCTCGTAGGCCACCGGCTTAATCAGGTAATCAAACACCCCATAGCGGATAGCTTCCGACACGGTTTCACTGTCGCTGGCTGCGGTGACGAAGATAATGCCGCCGGCGAAGCCCTGTAAGGTCATTTCACGTAATAATTCCAACCCACTACCATCGGGCAGATAGTTATCTAACAGAATCAAATCGGGCTTAAAGCGGGCCACCATACTGCGGGCTTGCTGCAAATTACCCGCCAGCCAGACTTCATGGCAATAGCTGCTCTGTTTAATAAATTCTGCATGCATCTCTGCCAGCGGTGTTTCGTCTTCTACCACTAAAATATTAAGCCATTCCATGGGATCTCCCCGTCTTTGAGATCAATGCGTCTTCGGAATAAAGACTGTAAATAGGCTGCCACATGGCGGATTTTCTTCTATCGTAATGGTGCCGCCACTTTGCTGAACATAGGTCGCCACCAGATAGAGACCAATACCGTGTTCATCGGAGTTTTTAGAGCTGACACCCCGTTCAAATAGGTTATCTTGCCATTGTGGCTCGATACCGCATCCGTGGTCAGCCACCTCCAGAATCAAATCGTCACCCTCATCGGACAGGTAGATCTCAATCTGCTTATCACTGTGCGGATTTTTCAAGCTGGCCTCAAAGGCGTTATCCAGTAAATTCCCGATGATGGCGGCCAGTTCATTCTCGCCAATAGTCGGGGGGAGGTTGCTCAACTGACAACCGGGAACAAAGTTCAAATTCAGCCCTAACTCCCTGGCGCGGTGATATTTACCAAACAGTAACGCGGCAATCTGCCGGTTATTGAACGCTGTACGTAGCATATCAATTAGCGCCTGATGGGAGGAAGATTCGGTTTTCACCATCTCCAGCGCCCGATCAAACTCTTTCATCTGCAGTAGCCCGCTCATGGTTGACATCCAGTTCAGGTGCTCGTGGCGGACAGTGCGCAGATTCTCGACATATTGCTGAATCTGGCTGAGCTGAGCACTGAGGGTATGAATATCATCCTGACTACGAAAACTCACCACCCAGCCTTGAAACACCCCCTCTTCCGACCAGATCCCGGCCCGATTGGCAATGGTATTTAAGCCATTAAAGGTGCAAAGCTCATCCTGGCGGTTATCGCCAGTTTGATCGAGGAAGAAGTGGTCTGGCGAGACCACCTCACTGACTTTACAACCAATCAACTGCTGTGGCGTGGCGGAGATGCGCAGCATTTTACGCGCATTTTGATTGATTGCAGTGATCTTCCCCTCAGGATCAACCGCCAGTAGCCCTTCAAATACCGCCCCGAACAGCGCCTCTTGCTGGCGTAGCACCCGTGCTATCTCTTTCGGCTCCATCCCCATCATTTGGCGGCGGATATGGTGGGCAAACAGCCATGACAGCAATAGCAACAGCGCCAGCACGATAATAAATGAGTGGGTGAGGGGCAGTAGGTAGATGAGCCGCCAGTGATCGATTTTACTGATCAGGTAACCGAGGGAGACTACCCCAATGATTTTCCCCTGCTCATCGCGGATCGGGGTTTTGGCCCGCATGGCTTCGCCCATCGAACCTTTACCAAAAATAATGTAGCTCTCGCCCCTCTCCAGTGCGCCGGGTTTGGTCCACTGCATCGGGTAGCCGATCATCTGCGGATTAGGATGATAAAGACGAATGGATTGGGTATCGCCGATCACCAGATAGTCAAGGTCTGAGGTGTTGCCCAATCGGCTGACAATCTGCGCCAACTGCTCTTTATCGCGATGTTTAACCGCACTCACCACTGAATCCATCGACGCGATAATTTTGGCCTGATTCATTGCAGTTTTACTGACTTGATCCAGCAGATATTGCTCAAAGTTGTGACTGAGGAAGCGATCTAGCGCACCGACAAGCAGAATCGAGACGGTAAGTAGCAGGAGAAATATCCGCAGCGGGAAGGCCATATTCTTCAACCGACTCCAGATGCGACCGCGCCATTTTAATTTACCTACTGGGGAATGACTCGGCACACTACTCACCTTAATTAACATATATCTTTCGTATTTGACGTTACAGGGGGGTTAGCGGCGTGCATTCACCCGAATCAGTTACTTGAGTAAATGATTCGGGGTTCGTTTGCTTGCAGCCTACCTGCCACGCCAAAAACTTTGGATACTAAAAACACTGGCGCTAACATAAGTCAATTTAGGTAATAATTAAATAGCTAAGAGAAATAAAAATATATATTAATAATTAAGAAAATTAAAACCATTAAATAACTTATATTTACTATCTTATATGTGAAATAGGTCAATTAATCACGCTATTTTTATGTTTAGCATGTGCTCGTCAATTAATTCTAATTAAAAACAGACTGGAGTTATCTTATTTCACATTGTTATTTTTATGTGAATTCTTTATTTGAAGAGTGAATATTAAGTTATTTAATCCCAAGTATTTAACTTGTCACTTATTTGTTATGTAAACGTTATGGCAGAGAGTCAATTATGGATGTGGTATTTAGCCGAATTAATCGTTCAGAGCATCAGCAGATTGCAGAAATAACCCGCTTCTTGCGTGTTAACGATCTGAATATAGATACCACTGTCGACGTATTTATTACCGTCAGTCGCAATGAAAAATTGGTGGCCTGCGGTGGCATTGCGGGCAATATTATCAAGTGCGTGGCCATCAGTGAGGAGGTTAGGGGAGAGGGCCTGGTGCTGACACTAGCAACCGAGCTGGTCAACTTAGCTTATGAACGCCACCACAGCCATCTGTTTATCTATACCAAAACGAAAAATGAGAGCCTATTTAAAGATTGTGGCTTTTATCCGATAGCGAATGTACCTGGCATTGTGGTGCTAATGGAAAATAGCGCCTGCCGTTTGCAGCGCTATGCCAGGCAATTAAGCCAATTACGTCAGCCAGGGCAAAAAATTGGCAGCATCGTGATGAATGCCAACCCATTTACCCGTGGACATCAATATTTAGTGCGCCAAGCTGCGGCGCAGTGTGATTGGTTACATCTGTTTTTAGTGAAAGAAGATAATTCACGTTTTCCTTATAGCGACCGGCTGCAATTAGTGCTCGATGGCACACAAGATATTGCTAATCTCACGGTACACCCCGGTTCGGAATATATGATCTCCCGCGCCACATTCCCCTGTTATTTTATTAAAGACCAAGGTGTGGCGGATGACTGCTATACCGAAATCGATCTGAAAATATTCCGCCAATATTTAGTGCCGGCGCTGGGCGTGACTCACCGCTTTGTGGGAACAGAGCCATTTTGTACCGTGACCGCCAAATATAACCACGATATGGGTTACTGGCTGGAAACACCGGCATTGCCATCTCCCCCGATCTCACTGGTGGAGATTGAGCGCCTTAAATATCACAACACCGCCATTTCCGCCTCTTGGGTGCGCAAATTATTAGCGCAGGGAGACGCTGACACTATTCGCAAACTGGTTCCGCCTGCCACCTGCCACTACTTACAGCGACTGCTAGCCCAGCGCGGGCAAAAGGCGGCCAGTAGTGAGAAAAGCGCCTTGCCCGCAAAGAATCCAGCCCTGTTTTAGTCGATTGATATGGGTCGATAAAGCAGGGCGCAAAGATAGGTACTGATACGTCAGTCAGAAGCCACTGAATTTGAAGATAAGTTAATCAGGTGAAACATGAAAATTATCAGAGAGGCCGTCGCCGGAACACTGGAGTCGAGCGACGTCATGGTGCGTATCGCGCCATTAAATCCACCGGAAATAGACCTGCAAATTCACAGCAGTGTGGATAAACAGTTTGGTGAGGCCATTCGCTACAGCGTCCTGGCGTTACTGGAGCAGCATCAAGTCACTGGGGTGCAACTGATTATTGATGATAAAGGCGCACTGGATTGCGTTTTGCAGGCACGACTTGAAACCGCGCTACTCAGGGCCTGCGATGAAAAAATTCTGCCATGGAGAGCGCAGTGATGAAAACTGAAATGAAAAATAGAATGCGCCGCAGCATGTTGTTCGTCCCCGGCGCCAATGCCGCCATGGTGAGTAACGCCTTTATTTATCAGGCAGATGCGCTGATGTTTGATCTGGAAGACTCGGTTATCCTGCGCGAAAAAGATGCCGCCCGCCGCTTGGTTTATCACGCCTTACAACACCCGCTTTATCAAGATGTGGAAACCATTGTGCGGGTCAATGCGTTGGACTCCGCTTATGGGCTGGCGGATTTGGAGGCGGTGGTGCGCGGTGGGGCCGATATCGTGCGCTTGCCGAAAACCGATAGCGCGAAAGATGTGGAGGATATGGCGCGGGAGATCAGCCGTATCGAGTTGGAGTGTGGTCGCGAAGTGGGTAGCACGGGCCTGTTGGCAGCCATTGAGTCAGCGCAGGGGATCACACAGGCGCTGGCCATTGCCCAGGCATCTGAGCGGCTGATGGGGATAGCCCTCGGGGCGGAGGATTATGTCCGCAACTTGCGCACCGAGCGCTCAGCAGAAGGCATTGAACTGCTGTTTGCGCGCTGTTCAATTTTACAGGCCGCCCGCGCGGTGGGGATTCAGGCTTTCGACACCGTCTATTCCGATGCCAATAACGAGGCCGGTTTCTTGCAGGAAGCGGCGCTGATCAAGCAGTTGGGTTTTGATGGCAAATCGCTGATTAACCCACGGCAAATCGAACTGTTACACAACCTCTATGCCCCGACCGAAAAAGAAGTTCGCCATGCGCAGGCGGTGGTCGATGCCGCCACGGCAGCGGAAGCCGAAGGGCGCGGGGTGGTCTCCCTGAACGGCAAGATGGTGGATAGCCCGGTGATTGAGCGGGCGCGGTTGGTTTTGCAACGTGCAGTCAGCGGTTTGCGTGAGGAATAGAAGATGAATAGGCAACAACGAGTAGAAAGCTTAACTCTCCGTCAGGACAATGGCCCGGCGTATCAGTTGTATCAAAACGCCTCTAAAGCCAATTTGCAGGCGCAAAAACCCCGTGACATCAAGATGTGCGATTCCGTGGAGCAGGCGATCCGCCGTTCAGGGCTGCAAGATGGCATGACCATCTCCTTCCACCATGCCTTCCGTGCCGGCGATTTAACCTTGAATCTGGTGATGGATGCCATCGCCGCCATGGGGTTCAAAAATCTGCGCCTGGCCTCCAGCTCCCTGAGCGACTGCCATTCACCGCTGGTGGATCATATCCGCAATGGCGTGGTCAGCGAGATCTACACCTCCGGAATGCGCGGGCCACTGGCAGAGGAGGTGTCGCGCGGATTATTAGGTAAACCGGTACAAGTCCACTCCCACGGTGGGCGGGTTAACCTGATTGAATCCGGCGAGCTGACCATTGATGTCGCCTTTATCGGCGTGCCCGCTTGTGACGAATTCGGCAATACCAATGGTGTTGGTCAAAGCAAGGATTTTAGCGGTAACGCCTGTTGCGGCTCTTTGGGCTACGCCAAAGTAGATGCCGAATATGCCGATTGTGTGGTGCTGCTGACCGAAGCCGTGGTGGCTTATCCCCATCACCCCGCCAGCATTACACAGGATCAGGTTGATTTGATTGTTCAGGTTGAAAAAGTGGGTGATGCCGACAAGATCGGCGCTGATACCACCCGCATGACCTCCAATCCCCGAGAATTACTCATTGCCCGGCGTGCCGCTGAGGTTATCGCCGGATCGGGCTATTTTGTTGATGGATTTTCACTGCAAACCGGCACTGGCGGGGCATCACTGGCCGTTACCCGTTTTCTTGAGGACAAAATGCTGCGGCGCAAAATTACCGCAGGTTTTGCCCTGGGCGGCATCACCTCAACCATGGTGGCACTCCATGAGAAGGGGCTGATTACCAAGTTGCTGGATGTGCAAAGCTTCGATCGCCAAGCCGCCGGCTCGCTGGCCCGCAATCCACGTCATATTGAAATCAGCGCTAATCAGTACGCCAATTTCAGCTCAAAAGGGGCGTCAGTCGATCGGCTGGATGTGGTGGTGCTCAGTGCGCTGGAAATTGACACCGGTTTTAACGTCAATGTGCTGACCGGCTCGGACGGCGTATTGCGCGGTGCTTCCGGCGGTCACTGTGATACGGCGGTCGCGGCGCGTCTGTCGATTATCGTCGCACCACTGGTTCGTGGGCGCATCCCGACACTGGTGAATAACGTGACCACTTGTGTCACCCCTGGTTCCAGCATCGATATTTTAGTGACCGATCACGGTATTGCGGTCAATCCGGCTCGGCCTGAGCTGGCAGAGCGCTTGCAGCAAGCGGGGTTGCCGGTGGTGAGTATCGATTGGCTCTATCAGCGCGCGTTGATTCTGACCGGGGTGCCGCAGCCCATCAAGTTCACTGATCGCGTGGTGGCGGTGGTGCGTTACCGCGACGGTTCAGTGATTGATGTTGTGCATCAGATAGAGGAGTAGGCGATGAATACGCTCTCTCCCGCACTCGCTGCCAATCGGCCCATTAGTCTGCCGGAGTTGCTCACCAGTCGTGAATCCCGCCAGAACCGACAACAACTCTGGCTGGCGCGCCATCAGGTGAGCTTGATTTCACTCACCCTGGTGGCACCCGGCGCGGTGAAAGATAACCCTTTGACGCGCAAGCTGTTTGCCCTGGCATGGCAGGCGATCACCACCTTGAGTCAACAGCAGCGTTGGCCGGTGTTGCAGCAAGAGGTCTTTCCGCTACCGACCGGCTGCGAAGGTTTGATAGCCGTTGATTTGCCTGCTGAGCAGGTGAAGGATGCGGCACTGCTCCTTGAGCTTAAGCATCCGCAGGGTCGGTTATGGGATATCGATGTGCTCGATGCGACCGGCCAGATCCTGTCACGCCGTGATGTTGGCTTGCCGCCGCGCCGCTGCCTGTTGTGTCACCGCCCCGCCAATGTGTGTGGTCGGGCGCAAACACACAGCATCAACGAACTACTGGCTCAGATGGAGTTGATGCTCAATGCCACAACTGCAACGCACTGACGAGAGGGCGACATCATCCCCCTCAGTGCTGGCTGGGGGGGCTTCTGGCTTCTCAACCTACTGGGGCGAGCTGGCGTATCGGGCGATGTTGACCGAGGTCAACTTGACGCCGAAGCCCGGTTTAGTCGATCGCTGCAACTGCGGCGCACATAAGGATATGGCGCTAATCGACTTTTATCACAGCGCCGATGCGATTGCGCCATGGCTACCGCGCTTTATTGAGCATGGCATCAACCATCACCATGTGCTGGGGCAGGCGGCACTGAACAGTTTGCGCCCACTGGGGCTGGCGTGTGAAAACAGCATGTTTCGCGCCACTGGCGGCGTCAATACCCATAAAGGCACGGTTTTCTCGTTGGGATTGATCTGCTGCGCACTGGGGCGGCTGCAGGCCCGCGCTGAACAGATCAATGCTGATGCGGTTTGCCACGAGGCTGCAAGCCTCTGCTGTGGGCTGACACAACGCGAGCTGTGCCAGTCAAACCCACAGCAAACTGCGGGGCAGCGACTGTTCTATCAACATGGCCTGACCGGCGCACGTGGCGAGGCCGAGTCTGGCTTCGCCACCGTATTGACCCATGCCTTACCGGCGTATCAGCGCTTATTAGCTGCCGGTACGCCACCTGACCACGCCCTATTGCACACCTTGCTGATTTTGATCTCCGTCAATCGCGATACCAATGTGGTCTCCCGCGGCGGTATGGCGGGGCTGCAGTGGCTACAACAACAGGCGACGGAAATTCTGACTTCACTCTCATCGGCAGGGATGGGTGACCCACTCAGCCAGCGGCGGGTGCAAGAGTTTGACGCCCAATGTATCGCCCGCAACCTAAGCCCCGGCGGCAGTGCTGACCTGCTGATCTTGACCTGGTTGCTGGCGCAGTTCCCTCATCATCCCTCTCACAAAAAATAATAACGGTGTTATAGGAGTCTCTTTATGTTGAAGTCGCAAGAGAAATTATGGAAAGCGCTCGCCCCCTTTGTGGTGCTGGCCATTCTGCTGCTGATCCCGACCCCGGAAGGAATGCCCCCTCAAGCCTGGCGCTATTTCGCGATTTTTGTCGCCATGATTGTGGGGATGATTTTAGAGCCGATTCCCGCCACGGCGATCAGTTTTATCGCGGTGACTATCTGTGTGCTCAGCTCTGACTGGGTGCTATTTAGCGCCGCAGAAGTGGCAGATGCTGGTTTTAATGGCGGCAAAGAGTCACTGAAATGGGGGCTGGCAGGGTTCTCCAGTACCACCGTCTGGCTGGTATTCGGCGCATTTATCTTTGCTCTCGGCTATGAAGCCACCGGACTGGGCCGCAGGATAGCCCTGTTTATGGTTAAATTTATGGGCAAGCGCACCCTGACACTGGGTTATGCCATTGTCATCATCGATATTCTGCTGGCCCCTTTCACACCATCGAATACCGCCCGTACGGGTGGCACCGTGTTCCCGGTGGTGAAAAACCTGCCGCCGCTGTTCGATTCATTCCCCAATGATCCATCATCACGGCGCATTGGTGGATATCTGATGTGGATGATGGTGATCGGCACCAGTATCAGCTCCTCGATGTTTGTGACCGGCGCGGCACCTAATGTGTTGGGTATTGAGTTTGTGAATAAGATAGCTGGCGTCCATATCGGTTGGATGCAGTGGTTCTTGGCATTCTTACCGGTTGGGTTAATTTTGCTGATCGTGGCACCCTGGCTCTCTTATGTGCTGTATAAACCCGGCGTGACAAAAAGTAATGAAGTGGCGGCCTGGGCGCAAACAGCACTGAATGAGATGGGGGCGCTGACTCGCAAAGAGATGATTCTGATAGGTTTAGTCTTGCTAAGCCTGTGTCTATGGGTATTTGGCGGCGCATTCATTGATGCGACAGCCGTCGGCTTGCTGGCCGTATCCCTCATGTTGGCGCTGCATGTGGTGTCATGGAAAGATATCACCAAATACTCCAGCGCCTGGAATACCTTGGTTAACCTGGCAACCCTGGTGGTGATGGCCAATGGCCTGACCCGTTCCGGCTTCATTGATTGGTTTGCTAACACCATGAGCACCCATTTGGATGGTTTCTCACCGACAATAACGGTGGTAGCGCTGGTATTGGTGTTCTACTTCTCTCACTATCTATTTGCCAGTTTGTCTGCTCACACCGCCACCATGCTGCCGGTTATTTTGGCGGTAGGTAAAGGTTTGAGTGGTGTACCGATGGAGCATTTATCTATGCTGCTGGTGCTCTCCATCGGGATCATGGGGGTGCTGACCCCTTACGCCACCGGCCCTGGTGTGATTATCTATGGCTGCGGTTATGTGAAATCGAAAGATTATTGGCGGTTGGGTGGGATCATGGGCGTGTTCTATATCACCATGCTGTTGTTGGTCGGCTGGCCAATCATGAGTCTGTGGTACTGATTTAAGCCTCTGTGCTGAGTTAACACCCTGTCCCAATATATGTTACCTCGTTGGGCAGGGTTCTAATATTGTGGTGGCGAAGGTTACCGACTACTATAAAGCCGATGAATCAATAGGATTAGGATAACCAGTGACGTCGGTCTTTATCCGTAACTTTACCTTCGCCGCACTGCCCGCCAGCGGTTTGAATGGTCAGCCACTGTTTCACGGACTGCTGGCGAAATGTGACTTTGATGTCAATGAATACCGGGATGAACTCTTTGCTGTCTATGGCATTGCGTTTCCTGGCAGCTTGCACAAGGCCGTGAGTCAACGGCGTGCTGAATATCTGGCCGGGCGCTTTGTGGCCCGCCAAGTTCTGAATATGCTAGAAATCCGAGACTACCCACTGGTCAATGGGCTGGATCGTGCACCCCAGTGGCCCCCCGGCCTGATTGGTAGCATCAGCCATAATCGCCAACGCGCTCTATGCACGGCTCAAATCATCACTCCCACAGTAGAGCCATTAACGGCAAGCCGCCATGGCATTGGGCTGGATATCGAAGGGCTGATCCCTGTTGAGCGGGCGAAAGATTTATGGCCCGGCATTCTCAGTGAGGAGGAGTACCGCAACTCTCAGGAAGGCCCGCTGCCTTTCAACCATTTGCTGACGTTAGCTTTTTCAGCCAAAGAGAGCTTATTCAAAGCAGTATATCCGCAACTGGGCCGTTATTTTGACTTTCTCGAGGCGCGGCTTATTAGCTATTCGCTACTCTCTGGGCGTTTTGAATTGCAACTATTACGGGGCTTAAGTGATGATTTCCCCGCAGGCCGCTGTTTTACCGGCTGTTTCACCGTTAGCGACAGTGATATTCAAACACTTATTGCTTATTAATATTGATGCTATCGATTTATAAAATAAGTTCTCAGAATTTAAAATTGGAAATTTTAATATAGATATACTAAATCTTTTTCTACCAGCCATATTTATCTGATAGGAAATCATGAAATATATCGTGCTAATTGTTTTTATCCTCTGTGTCGCCTATGTACATTTCCGAGGGAAGAGACGTTACAAATTCTGGCGGCAACTTTCAGACCACTCGACATTTGTCTCACCCATTAATGTGTTTATGTACTTATTTTCACGCGTTCCCACCACCCCCTATCTAAAGCAGGATCTTTTCCCCGAGCTTGCCATCCTGCGCGAAAACTGGCCTCAAATCAGGGAGGAGGGCAAAGGACTGATGGCTATCCAGCAGATCAAAGCATCGGATAAATATAATGATGCGGGTTTTAACTCTTTCTTTAAAACGGGCTGGAAACGGTTTTATCTGAAATGGTACGAAGATAGCCACCCATCGGCGATGACACTCTGCCCGCACACCACGTCATTATTACGTGAGTTGCCATCAGTGAAAGCGGCGATGTTTGCTGAATTACCGGATGGCAGCCGTTTACCCAGACATCGTGACCCTTATGCCGGCTCCCTGCGTTACCATTTGGGCTTAATGACCCCGAATGACGACCGCTGTTTTATTGATGTTGATGGAACAACTTACAGTTGGCGCGACGGCGAGGGGATCTTATTTGATGAAACCTATATTCACTATGCCGAAAATCAAAGCGGGCAGAACCGGCTTATTCTATTTTGTGATATTGAGCGCCCGATGCGCTACCGCTGGGCGCAATGGGTTAACCACTGGTTAGGGCGTCATCTGATGAGTGCTGCCACGGCACCTAATGAAGAGGGGGATCGTACCGGTGGCGTGAACCGGATGTTTAAATACATCTACGCGGTGCGCAAAGTGGGTAAGCGGCTCAAAGCCTGGAATCGCCGAATTTACTATCTGATCAAATGGCTATTATTTGGTGGTATCGCCGCACTGATTTTTTATGCGCTGTAAAACCGGGTTGGTAAAGAGGCCAGATAAGCAGCTCTTCGTTTTGATAAATAAGAGAAGTCATTTGATAAAAAAGAGAAGCAAAAAGCCCGCTTAAGTTTCCTTAAGCGGGCTTCTCTAATTTGGCTCCTCTGACTGGACTCGAACCAGTGACATACGGATTAACAGTCCGCCGTTCTACCGACTGAACTACAGAGGAATCGTGTGAACGGGGCGCATGATATCTGGCATGTCTGATGCTGTCAACGTTAAATGAGTGCATTTAGCGCGACTGCTCAGATGCTGAGCAATTGCGACAAATGGCGCTACTGCTTTTCCCAGCGTTTCAGTCTGGCCAGTGGGTCCTGACGATAGAACGCGCAAAAATGTTGATAAACAGCAGGGAAGCGGCCCTCCAGCAACTCAGGCGCACTGAAAAAATATTCAGATAACACGGCAAAACACTCCGCCGGGTCACTGGCGGCATAAGCATCCATGCTGGCGGCCTCGACACCGACCATATCTATCTCATCTTGAATATTATCCATCGCCTGATGCAGGTCATACTCCCACGAAGCGACATCCCGCATAGCAATGGGCGGCACACCGTTTGAGTTGCCACCATTACGCATATCCAACTTATGCGCGGCTTCGTGAATGACTAAATTAAAGCCTGATAAATCAAATGAGTCCTGGACATCTTGCCAGTTCAGGACAATCGGCCCCTGTTCCCAGCTCTGGCCGGATTGTACTGATTGACCCGAATGTACCAGGCCGAGGTCATCTTGCCACTCATCCTCAACCACAAAAGGCGAAGGATAAATGAGCACCTCATGAAAGCCATCTAGCCATTTAGCGCCCAGTTCCATGACGGGTAGTGCAAACAGCAGCGTAAGACGAGCTTGCATCAGAGGGGTTAATACCAACCCCTGCAACGGAACAAGCCGTTTTTGTTGTAGCAGATGACTCGCCACAGAGACCAGGCGCTCTTGCTCCTGCTCATTCAACGGCGCTAACAAGGGGATATCCAGGGCTTCGCGCCACTGTGCAAGTATCTCCGCTTGCGGTTGATTTGCTTTCCACAGCCACTTAATCATCAGGTTGCTCACAAAGTGATCATTCGAACGTCTAAAGCAGGGAGGTGTTGTTGTAAACATGCCGCAAAAGGGGCCATGTTCGCAACCCTTTCATGGAGAGAGACATGAGCGGTTGAAAAGGCCGCCTCGAAAACACCCGAGGAGATATTCTTTCAGCGGAGGGAAACCCCTCGCACTTTGCCATTATTCAAGCACTTATAGAAAAAAAATTCAGCGATCCTTATCACACTAAGTTTGCCTGGTTAGGGGATAAATCCGCGTGATCTTTTATCACCATCAGATGGGATGTCTCACCGGATGCGATAAAACATTTATTGAAATGGGCATCAATGAGCATCACTTTATTTTTGAGGTGCCTACATCGAACCTAAGATAATAATCCATTAAGAATTGCCATAATAAAATGTGGAGTATAAATGGGGCTTTTGTCAGCAAGGTGATGATTCAATATGCTTATTGTGGAATTACAAATTTCAAGGTTATCTTTTAATAAAATAAATTGATCAATAAATCTACTATTTAATTGTCATGTAGTTAGTGAGGTAATTATTTTTTTGGATAAATAAAACCCGCGTAGGACGGTAAATAACCGCGACGTAGGAATATTCCCACACAAGATCGACATCTTATCTTATATACAAGGAAACTCTTAAATCGTCTAATAACTTCATTGTTAATTAATTCATATATTTTCTGCATTAACAGATAATAAATGAAATTAAGCCGCAGGCGTCAGCCTATAGGTCGATTAAGTATCGAAATACGATACATTTCATATCAGGATTATTAAAATGAAAAAGCAACTGGCCCAAATTACCGTACTCTCCTCTTTAATTTTTGGTATTAATGCTGCCAATGCAGACGCACCTACTGCGGAATTAAAAGTAGTAGGTAGCTTGACAGTGCCAAGCTGCACCATCGTTGCGCCAGATGACGGCGTATATGACTTTGGTAACCTATCTTCATCTTTAGTTAAATCAGGCACCGCCACGACTGCCTTGACGCCAATAACTAAACATTGGACGGTAAACTGTGATGCAGAAACTTATCTAAACTTTACCCCCATTGATAACCGCACGGCTTCTGCAAGTGTTGCAGGTACAACTAACTTCGGATTGGGTAACGTGAATGGCACCGGTAAAATCGGTTATTACAATGCGCAGATGAAGAATGGTACTGTGGACGGTAAAGTCTCTAATGTGTTCTCCTCCGCCACCACCACCTTTGCAGCGGCCACCACCGCTAACCTGACAACAGGGTTACGCACCGGTTGGTCTTCTGCAGCCAATACCCAAAGTGTCGGCAAAGTGTTTACCGCTGACATTACAGTAAGCCCGATTCTGGCAGGAACCACCACCATGGGCGGGCCGATCACTGAAGATGCAGAGATCGACGGCTCAATGACGATGAACTTCGCCTTTGGTATCTAGTCCTTGTCTACCTAACGATAGAGATATAGGGGCAGAATTTATCCGCCCTATATCTCAAATTGAAATTCTCTTTTGCCATTTAGCTGATGAAGTTTGCATATACACAGGGTTTTTTTTGGTTAAATCGTCTTGTGTTTTTTATTCAAGAAACGAACAGAAGAGACTAAACCGAGAGTGACATTCGATATCTTGATAATGTTTGTCTGTACCATCCATTAATAAAACTTATTTCTTCATCTTATTTTCGGGGCGCTATTTTGTTTGCCTGTCGTATTTCGTTCCCGCTTATCGCGCTTATATTGTCTCTTTTTCCCGTTGCGGCTCTCTCCGCGACTAAAGAGGGGGCAGTGGCGTTTGATATAAAAACATTGGAAGGTTTGGGTTTCTCAGCGAAATTAGCTGAATTTTTCAGTACACAGGATAAATTTTTACCGGGTCAGCATGATGTCACCATTATTATCAACGCCAATAAAACCTACTCTGTCACCGCGACGTTTGATGGTGAAGGCAAATTATGTGCGGATAAACAGTTATTGATGGGACTGAAGTTACGCCATAAAAACAGTGATAATGGTTGCGAAAATATTGACACATTATGGCCTGGGGTGACTGTTAAGCTATTTCCCGGCCAATTTCGGGTGGAAATGACATTACCGCAAGAAGCTTTTGATCCTGAAATGGAAGGCAGTGATTACCAACAGGGTGGTCACGCATTATTGCTTAACTATAACTTATTTGGTCAGCGCTTCGAGAGCAACAACGATAGCCTCAATCTGTTTCAAGGACAATTTGAGCCGGGTATCAACGTTAATAACTGGGTACTGCGAAACCGTGGCGCCTACACTTATAACCAAGGAATCAACAGTTACGACAATCAGGAAACTTACGCATTGCGTGCTGTGGAGTCATTAAAATCTGTTGTGCAACTGGGTGAATTTGCTCTGGTCGGCGATACATATTCTGGTCTGCCAGTCGCGGGTGTTCAGTTATATTCCGATAATGCTCAGTTGAATAATACGCAGCTCACGGTGCCAATTGAAGGGATAGCGAATAGCAATGCCACTATTGAAATCCGTCAGCGTGGGCGAGTTATTTACCGAACTGTTGTCGCGCCAGGGCCATTTTCGCTATCTAATATCAGTAACTTTTCCAGTGGCGTCGTGACTGACGTCGATATAATTGAAGACGATGGTACACGGCAGCATTTCACCGTATCCAATGCTCTTGACCCGAATTTTGAGCAGCAGGCCGCCACACACCAATTGGCGATAGGTCGCTATCGGAATACGTTGCTTGATGATAAAGGTCAGTCGCCACTCTTGGTTTCGGGCGAAATATCGTTTAACCCGGCGAACTCTTTTCGTATGACGTCTGCCGGACTAATTTCTACTGATTATCAGAATATCAGTGTGCAAAACCTTTATAGCGATTTAGCTAATGGCTGGTTTTCAGCGGCGGCAAGTTATACCAATACCCAGGATGCGGGTCAGGGATATCAGTTTATGTTGCAGAACCAACTGGCAATGACTGGCAATTTAAGTGCTTCATTATCGACGGTATACAATTCAGCTAATTACTGGTCGCCGGATAATGCCCTGAGCAGTAACAATAATCTGCAGGACTTAATATACGGGAAATTACAAAATTCCACCTCGGCAGCCGTAACATGGGCGCATCCGCGGTGGGGCGCATTCTCCTATGTGCTGTCTAATAATAGCTATTATCAGGCGGCCGACACTGTTTCCCAAACTTTTTCTGCGAGCGAGCAATTTGGCCGGGTGACTACGACGCTGAGTTTCCAATCTACCTCGCAGGGGCAGAGTGCAATCTATGTTGGTATTAACCTACCATTAGGTCAAGGGTCACTCAGTGGGCGAATGCAGCGCGCCAATGGCAATATGACATTAGGCAGCACTTATCAGGGGCGCTGGGATGACAATAAAGGGTACTCAGTGGGGATAACTGGCAGTGATAGACAACGTCGTATTAATGGTGCGTTGAATATAAAAACGGCCTATTCACAACTGGCTAGTGGGGTATCTCAGGCGACAAATAATAGCCGCTCAGCATACCTTTCATTAAGTGGATCAGTGGCTTATGCGAATGACACCTTTGCTACTTCAGCATCGGCGATTGGCGATACCTTTGCTGTGGTGAGTGTCCCTCATCAATCTAACTTGCGTGTTTCTTCGCCTGGTAGTGGTATGGCGATTACCGATTATGCCGGGACGGCACTGCTGCCATCAGTCATGCCTTATACGGTATCGAAAGCACAAATAAGTACCAAAACATTGCCATTGAATATCCGTCTTAATAGCACCAGTGCTGAACTGAGGGTGACACGTGGCACTGTGGCAACCCGCTATTTTGAGGCGACAGAGACTCGCCAGTTGTTGCTGACTATTCGTGACAGCCAGGGTGAGATGATGCCGGTAGGTGCCAACGTGCTTGATGAAAAGGGTAACTTTCTGGGTACTATTATCGGCGATGGTAACTTTATGCTGGAAAACAGAGCAATTGGTATCATGTTACGCATAAAACCGGCTAATAGCAGTGAGTGCGTAGTGAATTATGCAGAACCGGATAAGTTTGATCCGGATACGTTGTATGAAGTTGCCGACGCGGTATGTCATTAAATTTAAAAATAGTCAGATACTCAGTAAATACTTTTTAAAATAGGATCTATTATGCAAAATACAATGGTTAGCTACCGCAGAGTGAGTATAGTGACTGGATGCTTCCATATCTTCAAACGTTTTAATTCGCTACTTATTTTGAGTTTGCTGGCTCTGTTAACTTGCTGGAGCATCACCTCTTATGCTTCATTCAAATTAGAGAGCACGACGGTTATTTTGAAAGAAGGTGAGGGGCGCACCAGTTTTACCATCGATAATACCTCCGCTAACCCGATATTATTGGTCACTAAATTGGTTGATTTAGATGGCAAAAATCTTAGCAAGCAGATTTTGATTTCGCCGCCAGTGGCACGCATTGATGCCGGGCAAAGCCAGCAGGTTAACTTTGTGCTGAAAAAAGGTACGGCTCTTAATACTGAAGTGCTGTTAAAAGCCTCATTTGAGGGTGTTGAACAGGTTCCGGGCAATGCGACCGTGATGCCAATCCGCCAGGAGATTGGTTTTCTGATCCAGCCGAATGCGGTGCCACAGATTAAAACACCATGGCAGGAGCTACTCCTCTCAACCTCAGGCAACAATTTAATCATTAAGAACCCAAGCAAACATGTGGTTCGCCTTGGGCCACAGGTGATTTTAGTGCCGGGTAATGAAGTTGTTGCGTTGGGAAACCCCTATATTATGCCTGGAGCCACTAAGCAGTTTGCGATTAAATCAGCGCCAACATCCGTTAAAGTCACACCACTGAGCCGATATGGATTTGTGCAAGCTGAAGTAACAGTTCCTATTACACGCTAGTAGCCTATTACGGCAGAGAATAAATATTAAAGGCGGCTGGCAATGGCCGCTTGTTTATTTTGAGAAGAGAGCTAAATAGGCTAGCTCTCTTTTTTCTTACCAAAAATCTTCAGTAGTGCGCCAACGGCACAACCAATAACCACACCTAAAATTACCCACTCAGTAAATGACATAATCAGACCTTTTCATTTGTTTGGCCTGATTATATAAATTATTCTCCGTTTGTCCATGCCAGACCCAATTAGCTGTTTTGCTGTTTATTGCTTTCACACATGGTGAGGTTCGCTATCGTCGACCATACTCGTTGTGGAAAAATATTCGTAGTTTTAATAAGGATATAAAATTATGACAATAGCAATAAATCGTATGCGGTTATCCACCATGGCCTTAATGCTCGCTAGCTTCGCGATCAATGCTGCACCTATTGCTGCACCCGTGACCGGTTACACTTTGGAGCGAGTGGTTATCTTGAGTCGCCATGGTGTTCGTTCGCCGACTAAACAAACACAGTTAATGAATGATGTGACACCCGATAAGTGGCCACAATGGCCAGTTCAAGCTGGCTATCTAACCCCCAGAGGCGCGCAATTAGTGACACTGATGGGGGGCTTTTATGGTGATTATTTCCGCAGTCAAGGGTTACTCCCAGCAGGGTGCCCGGCAGATGGAGCCATTTATGCGCAAGCCGATGTTGATCAGCGAACTCGCTTAACGGGGCAAGCATTCCTTGATGGTATAGCGCCGGGTTGTGGCCTAAAGGTGCATTATCAGGCTGATTTGAAAAAGGTCGATCCGCTGTTTCATCCTGTAGAAGCAGGTGTGTGTAAGTTAGATTCGGCACAAAGCCAACAGGCAATTGAGGCGCGACTGGGGGGGCCATTAAGTGAACTTAGCCAGCGCTATGCTAAGCCATTTGCCCAGATGGGCGAGATCCTAAACTTCGCCGCTTCACCCTACTGCAACTCACTACAGCAGCAAGGAAAAACTTGCGATTTTGCCACCTTTGCTGCCAATGAAGTTAAGGTGAATAAGCAGGGGACAAAGGTCTCGCTCAGTGGGCCGCTGGCATTATCATCCACGTTGGGTGAAATCTTCTTGCTGCAAAATTCGCAAGGGATGCCGGATGTTGCCTGGAATCGGTTAAGTGGAGCAGAGAATTGGGTTTCATTATTATCGCTACATAATGCGCAATTTGATTTGATGGCCAAAACACCTTATATCGCCCGTCATAAGGGAACACCGTTGTTGCAACAGATCGACACGGCGCTAGTACTTCAGCGGGATGGTCAAGGGCAAACACTGCCATTATCCGCGCAAACCAAACTCCTTTTCCTTGGTGGTCATGATACCAATATTGCTAATGTTGCGGGTATGCTGGGAGCTAACTGGCAACTACCGCAACAGCCTGATAATACCCCGCCGGGCGGAGGGTTGGTGTTTGAGCTATGGCAGAATCCAGATAACCATCAGCAATATGTTGCGGTTAAGATGTTCTACCAAACGATGGATCAATTACGGAATAGCGAAAAATTAGATCTGAAAATTCATCCAGCCGGTATTGTTGCCATTGAGATAGCTGGTTGTGAGAACAATGGGGCAGATAAACTTTGCCAGCTTGATACCTTCCAAAAGAGAGTGGCTCAGATTATTGAACCTGCATGTCATATTTAAAATAGTGCTATCCGGCTGGTATTACCGCTAGCCGGATATATAACGATTGAGTTAAAAACTTTGTGGCTATTAATCATGAAGCTGATTAGCGTTATATAAAGTAGCGCCGGAGTGACCCATTGATACAGATTCACTCCGGCATATAAGAATTGATATTAATACGGTGAGACATTAGCCTGCAAAACAGTGTAGCTCAACAAAGGATTAACCCAGTCTGACTAAATCAAAAGGCACGTAACGTGCGCCGGTATGTTGTAACTCTACAACTGGCTCGCGCTCTGCTTGTACTGGGGCCAAACCATCCGCATGGATAGCTTTTGCTACATCTATTTCCCCTGTTTGCGCGACCATAACACGTTTGCCTGGGATAATTTGGTTTCTATTTCTATCATAGACTTTAACCATATTAACCTCCAATGCACTAGCTATTATAACCCTTGTTTACTTGACGCGAAAAATGATATTTATTTTTTTAGTGGGGATCAAGTGGAATAGCGAATTTTTTTCAGAAGATTAGCAGGGAATACTATTTAGCGAGGCGATTATAACCTTATTGAGGAGCCGGCCTGGTTGCAGACTCCTGGTCGTATATACTCAGTAACAAGCTATCAGCTATATCAGCGCTTTTTTCGTTAATGATTCCAGTATTTTTAGCGGAGATTGCTGAGGGTTTTTCATTCCAGTAACTGGCAGTAGGAAAGTTTGTTCCAGCATATATTGCCCACCCATCGCCGCATGAGGGGTTTGATCTGAAAAACAGATCCAACTGCTGCCGGGTGGGAAATCAATCGCTTGTTGCAGCCCATTTTTTTGATAGTCCAAATCTGACTTCATTTTATCATGTAACTGAAGCATCAGATGGTCGTAATGGCTACGGCGGCACTTAGTGATACCCACTTTATGTTGGAGCCAACTACTGATAGGTGAATAGCGTTCAAGTTGGGGTAAATAGCGGCTGGCAAGCTGTGTGAACTCTTCGCCCACCCGCCACGCACGAGGCTCACCATGAGGATTGATATTGGAGAAAATACGAATGATGCGCTCACCATAATTAGGGCGAGAAGGGAAAGCATCAACATGTAGGCGGCTATCATCTTTACGCCAAGATGTCTTATCGCGCCAAGCGGTCACTGGGTGCAAACGTAGACTATTGGTCGGGCTATGTAGGGCGGAGGTATACTCCGGCAGTAATTGATTCACCAGACTGAGGCAACTTTGGTAATAGCGCTCAAGCAACTGGCGAATTAATGCCACCTTGGTTTCATCAGTGACACCAGTGAGCACGCCTTCCTGTGGTTTGAAGCTGATATTCTTACGTTTTACATCAACCAATGCAGGATCAAGCAGCTGTTTTTCCTGTTCACTCAGTTCAAAAGTAAGATGGGGTAAAAATAGAACTTTGCCTTGCTCCAGAGCCTCAACAGCACTGTTGCCATCCCCCTGGTCCCAACGGCTGTGGGGTAGCGTAAGAATCAATGAATCTGACGCCTGATTTAGATTATCACTACTCATCGATTATCCGCTGTTAGATATTCATCCAATGATTAGAATCATAACGCTTTATTATAGATAAAGTGAGGTTTGTAACACAATTTTCAGAATTTACAGCCCCTAACTAACTGAGCTAATGGCGGTAACCGCCGCATAATGGGTGATGATTTTACAATCGAGGTCTGGATTTCGGCGTGTTCTGACCATCGATCAGTGATGATATCCAGTTGCTCCATAGATTGAATGTGTAAACGGCTAATAAAACAGTCATCACCGGTCACTTTGTCACATTCAACACACTCTGGTGTTTCTTGGATCATTTGTTGGACTATATGCAACATCCCTACCAAAGGCTTAACGCGCACAATAGCTTGCAAGTTATAACCAAATGCCCGTTGGTCTAGGTCTAATGTATAGCTACGGATGATATTTCGTTCTTCAAAGCGCCGCAGGCGTTCAGATGTGCTGGGAGAGGAGAGGTTCACTTGTTGGGACAAGTCTTTCAGCGAAATACGGGCGTTTTCTGCTAAAATAGCAATCAATTGTTCGTCAATCTTATCCATACCGGTATTGGCCTCTTATTATTAGGTGTATTGGCACTATTATAGGCGGTTTTTTAATGGACTACCGACTTTTGCCTAATAAATTTAATCTATCTGATAGATAAAGAGGCCAAGCTACGACAACCACTTTGCCCCTGTGGTAGGGAAAAAGTGTTTTTTAATCTTACTGCTTTCAAGCTGATGTACTGGTTAATGAGGTGATGGCACTTGGCTCATTGGATTGAGTCGACTTTTTTTGCAAATAGGCCAAATCATAGACATCGTAAAAATCTATCTCACCTTTGTTGCTAATAATATGTTTAAAGCGAATCTTAAATTGATCACTGATATTTTTATTATTCAATATCTCATCAATAGCTTGTGTTGATAACGCACGACTAAAGAACCACTCACCGTTGTAACAGACACGTAAATCAAGAACACCTATATCCTCAAACCTAAAGACTGGCTTGATTTCCATCATCAGAATTGCTGACATCAGGCCAAAGAAAACGGTAAAAGCAATCATATACCCGGTGCCAAAATAGGGCGTTAAGTACATTAAAACTAAAACAAAAAAGTATGATACTAGCATCGCCAGACAGAGATATGGGTGCTTGTAGACAAAATCGCTGTTAAATTTTAACCGACCATCTCTTTTTTCTTTTTGATTTATTCTTGCGATGTCGTCGATTAATATCTTTTTAATTATGTCCATAATTATGACCTTGTAATTAATAACTCATAAAATTAACCATACCGCTTGTTATAGAATAGCATGGAAGGTTAAATCTAAAGTATAGCAGTTCAATAAATTCGCTAGCTAAACTGTTATAGGTGAGTAGGTGGTTAATAGAGATGTATATTATTTATTCATCAGGCGAAAGCAACGACTTAATGCTCACTTTCGTCTGATGGTTTATCACCATGTGGCTAATAATGGTCTCAAAACAGCGCTAAACTGTCAGGACAATTTTGCCGATATGCGTACTGCCTTCCATTAATTCATGCGCTTTTGATGCTTCTTCCAGTGGGAACGTGCGGAAGATCTGTGGCTTCATTTTGCTCTCACTCAGCAGCGGCCAAACTTGTTGTTCTAACTCTTTGGCGATCAGGGCTTTCTCCGCTACGCTGCGTGAACGCAATGTAGAACCGGTGTGTGTTAAGCGCTTTAGCAACATTAACATTAGGTTAAGATCTTTGACGTTACCATTCTGCGTGCCAATCTGAACAATACGACCATTCATGGCAGCAGCTTCATAATTGCGAGCGACATAGTCTCCGGCAATTAAATCAACGATAACATCGACGCCTTTACCGGATGTTGCTCGCTTGGTTTCAGCAACAAAGTCCTGAGTGTGGTAATTAATGGCGATATCTGCCCCCAATGTTAGGCACGCCTGCTGTTTTTCTTCAGAACCTACAGTGACTATCACGGTTTTTGCACCAAATGCTTTGCTTAGTAATATTGCAGTCGTTCCTATGCCGGAAGATCCTCCATGAATTAAAACAGTTTCACCCGCGGTAAAATGTCCACGTTGGAAGAGATTGGTCCATACAGTGAAGAATGTTTCTGGTAGAGCCGCCGCTTCGATATCAGTCAGGCTATCGGGGATCTGCAAGGCATTGGTTTCGTGTATGACACAGTACTGGGCATAACCCCCACCCGCTATCAAGCCACACACTCTGTCTCCAATCTTAAAGCGGCTGATATCGGCAGCGGTAGCAACCACTTCGCCAGCAACTTCTAATCCGGGAATATCGGAGGCTCCGGGCGGTGGTTCATATTGACCACGACGTTGCATCACATCTGGGCGGTTTACCCCAGCGGCGGAAACTTTAACCAGTATTTCACCAGAAACAGGCATAGGGATCGGCCGCGTTACCGACACTAACACTTCCGGCCCACCAGACTGTGCGATTTCAATCGCGACCATGTTCGCCGGAAGATGAGCTAATAATTTCATAAAATTCCTTTGTCGCATGAAGGTGACAGGTTAAAAGTTATACCAGTGGCTGGCTGAGTAAGTATCTTAGCGCTGTAATAGAAATGATCGATAGCGAGAATGTGCTTAAGTGATGGCTAGATTCAGGTGGGGTGAGGTATCGCAGGGGGTTAAAAAAATCAAAAAAAACGCCCAATAGTGTGGGCGTATAAATTTACAAAGGAGTCATACATGTATGGACAGACTTGCATGGCGACAAACAAGGCATGGCTAAAATCAAGACTAAGAGATGTTTGAACGCTTTGATTGTATGGGTGTTACGCCAGTGCTGATATAGGTATAAATCTGAAATTGCACGTTAATAGCGTTACAGATTCAACGGCTTTTCCCCCACAAACCTAAGCTTGCCCACAAATCTAAGTGTTGTATTGCCAGCAAACTTGGTACTGATAAATTTTGTCTGTCAATAAATCATCTGCATGGACGCTAGGACTCCATGAGTCGTCACCACCCACCCCCATATGGAAACCGTCAATATTCAGCCAAGTCCCTTGCTCTGGTTTGAGTAGATGCTGGTGGCTGGTGGTCATGAGTTGCTCTGTACTGTAACGGCTGATACCAAAATGGAAGTGACCGGTCATTTGCCAAGGACCGTAATTCAAGGTGCTGGTATTACAGCGCAACCCATTCTCGCTTGGGAATATGTAGGGTGTGTGCATCTGCTCAAGGGGTTGCGACCAATGGCTATATTGTGCCGATAGTTGTCTATCAGGATAGTTTTCATGAGGCCCTAGCCCCATCCACTCCACGTGTTCTGCAATAGCTGATAACTGACAGCACATACCGACTCTTGCCGGAGGGGGGAGTGCTGTCGCCACTTGCGTGCGGACATCAATGGTCATGCGGCCTTGCTGATCAAAATGGTATAGCCAATGTGTATGCAATAACTGTTGACCCGCAAACCCGTAGCTGTGCTCGGCACTGACTTGTATTGAGCTAGATAAACTATCAGCCTGTAGTGATAAGCAACGCGATTCCAACTGATACATCCCCGCCTTCTTCCAGCGCTCAACCCAGGCGTTGGGATCGATACGAGTGGCTTCACTGATACCAATATCATTATCAAGCGGGGCACGGACAAACTGATCACGCAGCGGGCTGAGTAACATAGGATTTTCACCCAGCCACCACTGCTCTAGCAACCCAGATTGACGATTGAACTGCCAGCGCTGCTGCTGGTGTGCCACGATAATGTAGTGCGTGTCTTGGTGCAGTTGAAGGGTGCCTGGTTCGCTCTCTTCAGGGAAATGGCTAGGTTGCGCAAAAAGGGCCTGTGGTAAATGCCACTGATGCCATGCGCTGCGATGATCACTTGGCGACCAAGGTGTCTCATTTATCTGCCTGACCTCAACATTCAACCATAAACTACCGGGGTTATTGATGATGGGTAGTTGCTCGGCTAGTGTGTAATTACGTGTACTTTCGGGGAGCAAATCCAGCGATAGGTAACCTTCTAGCGCGGTTTCACCTTCGCATTCAATGCGCCAATAGAGGCGTTCGTTGTCGCTGCTTCTGAATAGATATTCGCTGGTGACACTGATCACCAATGGCGCGGTACTCAATAATGAGAATTGGAAGAATTGTTGCGCGCATTGCGCTTCGTACAAGCTTGGGTGTGGGCTGCGATCAGGGAAGAGTAACCCATTCATACAGAATTGGCGATCATTGGGTTTATCGCCAAAATCACCACCGTATGCCCAATAAGGCTGACCATGCTCATCATAGCGGGTGAGGCTTTGATCTAACCAATCCCAAACAAATCCCCCTTGTAGCCGAGGATACTGGCGAAATGCTTGCCAATAGCGGGCAAAACCGCCAAAGCTATTACCCATTGCATGGGAATATTCACACAAAATCAATGGGCGAGACTCATCCGGTAAGCCCACCCATTTTTTAATTGACCATTTGGGCACCGCAGGAAAGGGCTGGTCCTCATCTACACGGGCATACATTGGGCATACAATGTCAGTAGCGGCAGTGTTTGCACCACCCCCCTCATATTGTATCGGGCGAGTCGGGTCATTACTTTTTACCCAACGGTAGAGAGCATCATGGGTTGCACCATGGCCCGATTCGTTGCCCAATGACCAGATAATGATACAAGGGTGGTTGCGGTCACGCTGGACCATCCGCGTCACTCGCTCGCTAAAAGCAGAGAACCACTGCGGGTCGTCAGCTAAACGGCCCATAGGCTGCATACCATGTGTTTCGATATTGGCTTCGTCAACCACATATAGCCCGTAGCGATCACACAGCCGATACCATAATGGGTGATTTGGATAGTGGGAGCAGCGCACGGCATTAAAGTTATGCTGCTTCATCAAAGTGATGTCCTGCCGCATGCTCTCTTCATCTACGGCTTGGCCGGTTTGCGGATGATGTTCGTGGCGATTGACCCCACGAACGAGTATCGCTTTGCCATTAACCTTAAGCTGGCCCTGATGAATGGCAACCTGCCGGAAACCAACATCATAGGCTTCCGCCTCGATCAGTTCATGCCGATTATTTAGCAGAGAAATAACTGCGCGATACAATGTAGGCTGTTCTGCGCTCCATAATAAGGGGCGATCGACTCGCAAGCACACACGAGTGCGGTCAGAATAAGGGCCTCGTTCGTCAATCGCCGAGGTGCCCAGAGGTTGTTGCGAGCTTGCAATCAGCTGATCTGCTAACCAAAGTTGTACGCGGACTTGATAGGCTCCGGTGACCTGCGGGTCATTGATAGCAAGTTGTGGGATGTTAACCGCAGCCATCACCTCTAAATTGGCAGAGCTGAACTCCGGAGAGAGGTGAGTCGCGATATGAATATCACGCAAGTGAATCTCTGGCTTATGCAGTAAACTGACATCACGAAAAATACCGCTCATGCGCCACATATCCTGATCTTCAAGATAGGAGCCATCGCTCCAGCGCAGCACTAAAACGGCGATACGGTTATTTCCCGCCTGTAAATAAGGTGTGAGATCGAACTCGGCGGGCAGGCGGCTGTCTTGGGAGTAACCGACCCACTCCCCATTACACCACAGGTAAAATGCTGAATTAACGCCATCAAAAATAATGCGTGTCTGACCTGACGCGAGCCAATCTGGTGCTAATGTAAAATCACGCGAATAGCAGCCGGTTGGGTTCTCATTTGGCACGTAGGGGGGATCAACTGGAATAGGGTATTGCACGTTAGTATAAATGGGCGTGTCATAGCCATGGAGCTGCCAATTGGCGGGAACCGGCAGCGTCTTTACCCCCGCTAAATCTTGATCAACCCAATTATCGGGGACGTACTCTGGTTGGGTGAAATAGCTAAACGACCACGATCCATTAAGCAACTGCCGCTGTGCAGAAGCTGAGTCGCTTTGCGCGGCGTTAACGTCACGCCAACTCTGAAAGGGGGGATGAGCCTCAAGGCGGTGATACTGCGTCACTTGTGGGTTCTCCCAGTCCCTACGAGACAAAATCTGCGATAGAGTTGGCTTAGCCTGCTGTTGAGCCATCTGCTGTGACGTCATGATATCAACCTCATTTTTTGCGAAAATCATCTTTCTTTAGTCAGCGATAAAAATAAATGTTATGCGCTCACAATTACGATGCATTCAAGATGAATTCAGTGGCAGATAAAGTAAATAGCTGTTGGTTAAATAGTCGAGAGTGATCGCACTTATTCGTTTTTAGGCGCAAATGGGGCCGTTGTCTGACGTATTGTTAGTTGGGTGGCTAATAGCAACGTTTCAGAAGGGGGCTCAATGGTATGGTGCAACCTGACTATCAGGCGGGAGACGCTCTCTTCCCCCAACAGTTTGAAATTTTGCCTGACAGTGGTCAGTGGTGGTTGGAAATAGGCACTGTCTGCGGTGTCATCGTAACCAATGACGGAGACTTGCCCCGGCACATCGATATTATGTTCATGCAGTGCACGTAACACGCCAAGCGCCATTTGGTCGTTAGCTACTAAAATGGCACTAAAGGGGGTGTGGCTGGTAATGAGTTTCTGCGTTGCCTGATAACCACTTTGGGCGTCCCACTCCCCGTGATAGACCGCCTGTGGCATTAATGAGGCACGGCTCAAAGCCTGTAGCCAGCCCTGATAGCGCAATTGGGCTGAAATAGCCTCTTTCGGCCCGCAAATTAGCGCTATTTGCTGGTGGCCTAATGCAATCAGGTGGTTTGCCCCCTGAATAGCCCCGACCTTGGGGTCAAACAAGACACTGAAAGCGGCAGATTGCGGGTCAACATCCAGAAACAACACCGGAGTCCCTGCACACTGCTGGACAACTTTCTGGCTGCGGGTTGGTTTCAGAGGAACATTCACTAAAATTCCATCAACCCGCTGAGCTAATAGCTCATTTATGGCCTGCTGACAGGCATGGTCACTGTGATCATCTACCATCGCAATGACAATTGAGTATCCCAATTCACGGGCTCTGCTTTTTATTGCCGCTGCGATTTGCGAGGGGGCATGTAAAGAGAGGTCCGTGGTTGCCAGCCCTAGAGTAAGGCTATGTTTGCCCGCTAATTGCTGCGCTACCCGGTTAGGAACATAATTTAGGTCAGTCATGGCCTGTTCCACCTTGCAGCGGGTTTTGGGCGAGACATGGACTGCCTGATTTAAAACGCGGGATACGGTTTGATACGAAACACCGGCTTGGCGTGCGACATCATCTAAAGTGACAGATTTCGGCCTCATGTCTCTCTCTCGGGGTAGGTGGCTGCTTATTTTAGCAAAATTTTAAGATAAACTTTTAGTGCTGGCCGATAAACGTGATGAAAAGCAGGCCATTTAGCGTATTTTGATATTTTTTCCTGAATGCGGCAGTGTGCCTTGATTCGGAGGATCATTAATTTGGTGATTATTCCGTGTAAAAATGAGTATCAAGAGTATAATAAGTGGCTTTTTTGGCTTTATTTTAGGCGGCTGATCAAGAATCTTCTGTTTGCCTGCTAAAAAGAGTTGCTATTAAAAGCCGGTCATGAGTTAATGCGTCTCGGCCTGTGGTACAGACCTATTTATGCACGACATCTTGAGTAAAGTGGTTCATATTTAAAGCGTTATCGTTGATAGCTCTTCACTGACGAATTTCCTTCATAGTGCCTCCATAAGTAACGACTGATAACCGGCTATAACACGCCCATGGTGGCAAAATTTTTTAATAAAGGAAATAAACATGTCTAACATGATGAAAGGTCAAGTAAAGTGGTTCAACGAGTCTAAAGGCTTCGGTTTCATCACTCCAGCTGATGGCAGCAAAGACGTGTTCGTTCACTTCTCTGCAATCCAAGATCAAGGCTTCAAGACCCTGGCTGAAGGCCAGAATGTACAGTTCTCTATCGAGAACGGTGCTAAAGGTCCGTCTGCAGCAAACGTAACTGCAATCTAATTGGCCCTTGGCTGATTATCAAAAAACCCGCTAAGGCGGGTTTTTTATTGCCTAGCGTAAAGCAACATCGGCTGTATAGCGTAACTCTTTGATGTCAGACACCTCCTGTCTGGTTAGCCGCTATTTTGGCTCCACTGACTGACTCAAACCCGCCCGTTATACGCACAAGTGCCTCTCTTCTCTCAAATAAAATCACCAAAAGCATACCGTTACCTATACGTAAGCCTTATCATTCTCATCTGATTCTGTACTATACCCTTATACTTGAAGCTGCAGGGGAGTCGCTGCAACTCCAATGAATTTGGGTATACACTAGTGGCATTGATTTAATCGAAGGTAATATCATGAAAGTGAATGATCGGGTGACAGTAAAAACCGATGGCGGCCCACGACGTGAAGGGGTTGTTTTAGAGGTAGAGCAGTTTAGTGAGGGCGTCATGTACCTGGTAGCACTGGAAGATTATCCAGCCGGTGTCTGGTTCTTTAATGAAATTGATAGCCATGATGGCACTTTTGTTGAGCCGCTGCACAAGTAGTACGAGTACCACATCGGGTGCTTCCAATAACCGGAGGAAGGTGTCTGCCTTGCCTCCGGTTTTGCTAGTTGATGTTATCACTCTTAGCGTGGCTGAGTTTTAGGCTCCAATAAATCAGAAAGTTTCCCAATTCAGCGAGTCATCACCTGACTTTTTATTTGCACCTTTACTGTTTTGACCTGTTGGCGCGAGTACTGATCTCTTCACCTTAGCTGCAGGGTTATGGCCGTTTAGATGGAACACTGCAACAGCCTGCGTCAATACTTCAGCTTGTTGTTCGAGAGATGCCGCCGCAGCTGAGGCTTCCTGCACTAAAGAGGCGTTCTGTTGCGTCACGTTATCCATTTCTGAAACCGCTTGCGCGACCTGGCTGATACCTCGGCTTTGCTCATCAGAAGCTGAGGCTATTTCACCCATAATATCAGTGACATGAGTAACAGCCGTCACGATTTCGCTCATTGTTTTCCCTGCGTCGGACACTAAAATTGAGCCATCACCAATCAAGTCAACAGATGCCTCAATCAATAACTCTATCTCTTTAGCGGCATCGGCACTGCGCTGTGCCAGATTGCGAACCTCACTGGCGACCACGGCGAAACCACGGCCCTGTTCACCTGCGCGAGCAGCTTCAACCGCAGCATTCAGTGCCAGGATGTTGGTTTGGAAAGCAATGCTATTTATTACATTGGTAATATCAGCAATTTTCATTGAGCTGAGGGATATTTTATCCATCGTGTTGACGACATCATCAACAATATCACCACCTTGAGCCGCTTTAGCCGAGGCATTAGCCGCCAGTTGGCTGGCATGATGGGCATTCTCTGCATTTTGTTTCACTGTCGCGGTGAGCTGCTCCATGCTGGCGGCAGTCTGTTCGAGTGAAGCGGCTTGCTGCTCAGTGCGTGCCGAAAGATCGGTATTGCCCAGTGCAATTTCGCTGGAGCCTTGGTAAATAGATTCAGCACTGCTGCGGACAGCTTCGACCGTAGTGGATAATGAATCTTGCATCTGCTGTATATTGTTACCCAATACACCAATCTCATTGCGGCCGAAGGCTACGGGTGTTTGGGTCAAATCACCTTGAGCAATGCGCTGAATGCGTTCTACCAGCCAGTTAATCGGCTTGATGATGACCCTGCTGATCACTAAAAAAGCGATCAACGTTAATAGAATGGCCAGAATAAAGGCTCCCCCCATTAATATGTAACCGAGGCGGGCTTCTTGCTGAGCTGTCTGGTTGATTTGGGTGGCGCGTTCTGTACGATATTTAACCGCTTTTAGCAGTGGCTCATTGTAAGCGCTGTCCAACTGATTAAGTTTTTCTGCCTCAAGAGAGATAACCTCTTCAAAATGCCCCTCTTTGGTCGCGTCGAGCATGAGTTTCATCCCGTCGTCGCGATACTGTTCATAGGCTTTTTTCAGCGGTCCATCCAGAGCGGTGTCAGTTTCAGACTTAACCGGGCGGTTATAGTAGAGGTTAAACATTTGTTGTGACTGAGCAATCCAGCCTTCAGCACTTTTCAGGCCCTGCTGGTAACCCTCGGTATCACCGATACGTGCCGATGATGCTGCTTGAATAAGAATAAGGCGTGCAGTGCGCAGGTAATTCGAACTATTAGATAGACCCAGTCGGATATCCAGCTCTTGGGTCGCTTCTTCAAGTGATTGGTTACTTTGTTTTAGAAAGTAGCCTGACGTACCAATTGCCGCTGCAAATAAGAGTAGTATCCCCGCCAAGATGGCGATAAACAAAGTGACCAGACGCATGTTATTAACAAACAGTACTTTCGTATTTGTACTCTGCTCTGGCATTATTTTTCGATCCAATGGCTGATGCGTACTTCCACGTTTCATTGTCAGTTCCGTTTCTATAGTCGCTCGAGGAAAGGTCCTTGCCTGCTATACCCTGCTTACTTGAAGCTGTAGCCTTGTTCGCTTGTCACTGCGATCACGTGGGGTGCAGGCATCGCTACTTAAAATTAATTCACCCCTATATTGAAAATAATCCCAACAATCCTTTAAAGATTTATCGGCAACGGGGCTAAAATAGTTAGGGTTATAAATGAGATCACGGTCGCAGTTTAGATTAAAGATTCCTCATATTTCTGTAATTGAGTCAATGACTTGATAGTGGATTTTTATGAGCAACCATGTAACGAGGGGAGGGTGAGTGATTGAGGTTACTCTATAGTGATCTTTTCCCGTGGTGAGATTCGCGAAGATAATATCTAATAAATCAAAGCAATTAATTAGTTGCCAATATTATAAATATTAGTTTTATTATTTAATTCTCCTGGGTTGGTTTAGGTTCTGTTTAGGAATATAAGCTTTACATAGTTATCACTCGCAACTATACTTTTGGAAAAATCAGATGGAGAAACTAATGGATACGCAAAGTAGTAGTCAAATAAGCAAGGCAAGCTAACTCATCTCCCTATTGATTTGTTGCTTGCCGAAAAATGGCGGGCAGCACCCTCTCTCTATTTTCTGAGCTGTGCAATCCCAATAATGTTTTAACTCGATGAGAAACCATCGAGGGTATTAATTTGGGTTTTTATTATGGTATTTAACAACCACGCACTATTCCCTCCCGGCCTAAACATAGGTTTTTGCTGAGTAATACCTTAGGTATATCTCTCAGCACAATTACCTGTGTGCTAAATAGCACATGATTATTCTACCAATGATTAAATCATGGAGAGAATCATGGCAGTAACTCCTTTTGTCATAAATTTATTATTGGCGATGTGTCTCGGCGCATTAATTGGTGCTGAAAGGCAATGGCGTCAACGGATGGCGGGTTTACGGACTAATGCATTGGTTGCCACCGGTGCTGCGGTATTTATTCTTAGCTCTTATGCCACCTCACCGGACAGTCCTGGGCGTATTGCTGCTCAAGTTGTTTCAGGAATTGGTTTCCTCGGCGCGGGCGTTATTATGCGAGAAGGCATGAATATCCGAGGATTGAATACAGCGGCGACGCTTTGGTGTTCAGCGGGTATTGGTGTGCTTTGTGGCCTAGGATTATATTGGAATGCCGTGGCGGCAACAGCGGTTATCCTGTGCGCCAATATATTGTTACGTGAAGCTGCACAACGTATTAACTTACAACCCCAGCAACAAGCGGTCGATTTAGAAGTTCGCTACCGGATTCAGGTTACCTGTGGTACAGAGGATGAAATATTAGTCCGCACGCTTATTTTGCAGGCATTAAATGGTGTGGCATTACGGTTGCAATCACTTTGCAGTGCCGATATTGCTAAGCCCGGTCAGTTGGAAGTCTGTGCTGAAATAGTGGCAACACCTGCAGCACAGAAAGAAATTGAAGGTATTGTTTGTCGCGTAAGCTTGGAGCGCAGTGTTAGCTCTATTCATTGGCGTATTGCATCTGAATTACCGGCATAATTAATAAAAGAGACAGATCTTTTTTAATCAATAATAAATAGCGCTGACCCATGTGGTAGTAAGGAGTTGTTATGGACGATCACCCCGGAGTTAACTTAATTAGCTGCTGCTAATTAAATATAAAATTGGCAGCGCAATAATAGTTCAGCACAACTTATCTCAACTTTATTGAGTGGATAACTGCTGTGCATTTAGAATTAAAAGAGAAGCGTTATGACCAAATTTAAAGAGACAGCGACAAACCGCAGCAATAATAAAAAAACCTTTACTATTGCATTAGAGGCTAAAAATAGCTTGGATCAAACCTTATCCAAGCTGAATGCAAATCTAAATGGCCTGACTGAAGAAGATGCCAGAGAGCGGCTGGAGTTATACGGCATCAATCAAGTCGCGCATGAGAAAGCACCTCCGGCCCTGACTCAATTACTGGCTGCATTTAATAACCCGTTTATTTTTGTTTTGATGGTTTTGGCGGCAATTAGTTTTTTTACTGACTATTGGTTGCCATTACAAAGTGGTGAAGAGACCGACCTGGTTGGCGTCACTATTATTGTCACTATGGTATTGATCAGCGGGCTATTACGTTTCTGGCAGGAGTTCCGAACTAATAAAGCCGCAGAAGCACTGAAATCAATGGTGCGCACCACCGCGACTGTATTGCGTCGGAGTAGCCACAGTGCTCAGCCAGCAAAACAGGAAATTGCGATTAAGCAATTGGTGCCGGGTGATATTATTCTTTTATCCGCCGGAGATATGATCCCTGCTGATTTACGGCTGATTAAATCGAGAGATCTGTTTATTAGTCAGGCAATTCTGACTGGCGAGGCCATACCCATCGAAAAGTACGATGCGATGGGCGACATCAGCTCAAAATCAGTCGATGCGGATGCCAGTAGTGAGAGCGAACTACTTGAATTGTCTAATATCTGTCTGATGGGAACCAATGTTGCCAGCGGGACGGCAATGGCGGTGGTGGTTGCCACCGGCGGGCATACTTATTTCGGGTCGCTTGCTAAGTCAATTGTGGGCAATCGTGCACAAACGGCTTTTGATCGTGGAGTGAACAGTGTCAGTTGGTTATTGATCCGCTTTATGCTGGTGATGGTCCCAATTGTATTGCTGATTAATGGCTTTACCAAAGGGGATTGGACCGAGGCGGCCCTGTTTGCTTTGGCGGTTGCGGTGGGGTTGACCCCTGAAATGTTGCCGATGATTGTCAGCTCTAACCTGGCGAAAGGTGCCATTGCGATGTCACGGCGAAAAGTTGTGGTTAAGCGATTGAACGCAATACAAAATTTTGGGGCGATGGATGTGTTGTGCACGGATAAAACCGGCACGTTAACGCAGGACCGTATCATTCTTGAGCACCATTTAGATGCCAATGGTAGTAATGACCAGCAGGTATTGCAGCTGGCATGGCTCAACAGTTTCCACCAAAGTGGCATGCGTAATCTGATGGATCAGGCGGTGATCAAATTTAGCCGAGGCAAACCTGAGATCGATGCGCTGCGCGGCTTTACTAAAGTGGATGAACTGCCCTTTGATTTCATCCGCCGCCGTTTGTCGATCGTGGTCAAAGATGAGCAGCAACAGCAGCGCTTAATCTGTAAAGGTGCGGTGGAGGAGATGCTGAGCATCTGTACTCAAGTCCGGGAGGGGAGTGAAATTGTCCCATTGGATGATAGCCGCCGGGCTGAATTACTGGCGTTAGCCACGCAATATAACGAAGATGGTTTTCGTGTCTTGCTACTGGCAACCCGCGAGTTGGAGGCTCAAGCCAGCGAATTGCCGCTAAATATTGCTGATGAACGCGATCTGGTGGTGCAAGGGTTACTGACCTTCCTCGACCCACCGAAAGAGAGCGCCGAGGCCGCAATCACCGCGTTGCGTGAAAACGGCGTCGCAGTCAAAGTGTTAACGGGTGATAACCCGATTATTACGGCAAAAATCTGCCGTGAGGTGGGGCTGGAACCGGGCGAGCCGCTAAGTGGTCGTGATATTGAAAGCATGGATGATGAGACCCTGGCGCGGGAAGTGGAGTTGCGCACGCTGTTTACCAAGTTGACGCCGCTGCAAAAATCACGGGTGCTGAAAATGCTGCAAAGTAATGGGCATACCGTTGGTTTTCTGGGGGATGGCATCAATGATGCGCCAGCGTTGCGCGATGCTGATGTGGGGATTTCGGTTGATACCGGCACGGATATTGCCAAAGAGTCAGCAGATATTATTTTGTTGGAAAAGAACCTGATGGTGCTCGAAGAGGGGGTCATTATTGGGCGTGAAACCTTCGGCAATATCATCAAATATCTGAATATGACAGCCAGTTCTAACTTCGGTAATGTGTTCTCGGTATTAGTGGCCAGCGCATTTATTCCATTCCTACCGATGTTAGCTATCCACCTACTGTTACAAAACCTGATGTATGACATTTCCCAGCTTTCACTGCCGTGGGATAAGATGGATAAAGAGTTTTTACGTAAACCGCGCAAGTGGGATGCTAAAAATATTGGCCGCTTTATGCTATGGATTGGGCCAACTTCATCCATTTTTGATATTACCACCTTTGCATTGATGTGGTTTGTTTTTGCCGCTAACAGTGTCGAGCATCAGGCTTTGTTCCAGTCAGGTTGGTTTATTGAGGGTCTGTTATCGCAAACGTTGGTTGTTCATATGTTGCGCACACAAAAAATTCCGTTTATTCAAAGTACGGCGGCGTTGCCAGTACTACTGACGACGGGGTTAATTATGGCTATCGGCATCTATATTCCGTTTTCACCACTGGGAACTTTGGTCGGCTTAGTACCACTACCATGGGAATATTTCCCATGGCTGGCAGGAACATTGATCAGCTACTGTGTCGTTGCGCAACTGATGAAACAGTTCTATATCCGCCGTTTCGGCAAGTGGTTCTAACCGTAGACATATTTGCATAACATGATGTGATAGAAAGATATCCGGGGCCAAATAGCCCCGGAATAATAACTGAGATTTATTGTTGCTGATTGGCTGCCACTGCCGCCATGAGGCGAAAAAGTGGCCACTCAAAGAGGGACGATGAGGACATCCACTGTACTGGTATTAATCAGCCGAGCCGCTGAGCAAGAGAGTTTATTCATCAAATGGGTACTGTGATTGCCACAGATAACCAAATCAATATGCTGGTGCTGGCAATAGTAAGTCAGGCTATCGGCGAATTCACCATGAATCACGGTTCTACTCTTAATCGAATAGTTAGCATTAATAGATAATCTCTCCATAAATAGCTGTGCTTCTTCTTGTATCACTGATCGCAAATCACCGAGCATAGGTGCCGCGTAACTGCTGTACATCTCGGGTTCGGTCGTCAATGTAATTAGCGAAACGTTGCCGTTATAGGGCCGAACGATGGAAACGGCTTTATCAACCAATTGTTGGCTTTCGGGTGAAAGAGCAACTGCGACCAGTACATTGCTGTATCCCATTATTAGGCTCTCATAAGCACGGCTATTGATTAAGAGTAGGGGATCACAGATTTCATAAATGGGAGGTTAATCACATTTGGTAGTAACTGGTTAAGAATGCTAGCTATTGCAGGGACTTAATTAATCGAATAGCTAAAAAAACGCAGGGTAAACTTATGACTCAAACATTATTAATTAATTTATATTACATTCTGTTTACAAATACTTTGCAAAAATGAGGATATAAACCAAAGTTGAAAAGGTGAGTGATGAAAATGTATCTGGTTAAGCGAGAGTGAAACATGTAGTTACCTCTGTTGCTTTTTTTACTACTCAGCGTTGATATTTTTAACGCTAAAAGGTCGATTGGCTAATAAGCGTTCGATAATCGGTAGTTATTGTAATCGCATAAATATTCGTTAAAGAAAAATAGTTTCGGCAGGTTACTTATAGTCTTACCGAGTAATTAAGGGGTATTGCAGTCCTTAATGCTGATAATTTCGTGTTATGACAGATTTATGTTCTGCTATTTTGTTTTAGGAATGTGTTTGTTCGAATTGATCTAAAAACAGTAAGAATTGGGCCTATATCCTTAGTTTTTTAGCTCTTTTCTGACTTCTGGTTGTTTTTTGAGCGCGCAAGTGGTTAGTAAATGAACAATTTTGTTGGGTGGTAGCAACTTTTTATTTTATTTTTGTGATCCATATCACATTACATTTAAAATGAATCACTAGTCACATTGTATGTGCTAACGATTCGGGAGTAGAGTTGGGCCTCTTTAGGAATAATCCTAATAATTTGTAAGAAAAGTTCCATGATGGTGGTGCATTATCAGAGCAGCAAAAAATTCAGCTGCCAGGCCAACGACATGTTGTTTCATACCAAAATGGTATTTTTGTAACGTAACACCAGTAGGTTTCAATTATTTTTAGTTCTATAGGTGCTAATTAACTGTATAACGGGAAGGATCCCAGGTCTTGGGTGAAAAATACTATCATCCAACTTATGTTTTAAAACATAATCAGTCGGGATGTGTAAAATGAGTACGTCTGAATTACTCAAACATATTTATGATATTAATTTGTCATATTTGCTCTTAGCGCAGCGGTTAATTAACGATGAGAAAGCCTCAGCGATGTTTCGCTTGGGTATTACTGATAGCATGGCCGATGCATTATCACAGTTAACCTTACCGCAAATGGTTAAATTAGCTGAGACTAACCAATTAGTCTGTCATTTCCGCTTCAGTGATCACAACACTATTCATCATCTGACGAAAGAGTCTCGTGTGGATGACTTGCAGCAAATCCATACCGGAATTTTATTGTCGAGCCACTTACTCCACGAACTATCGTTAAAAGATGGTAGTGCACCTAAGAGAAGAGCATGACAGATGGTTGAGAAAAGTATTGTCCAGGAAGCCAAAGACATTCATTTGGCAATGGAGTTGATAACTTTAGGTGCGCGTTTACAGATGCTGGAAAGCGAAACGCAACTCAGCCGGGGGCGTTTAATTAAGCTCTACAAAGAGCTGAGAGGCAGCCCGCCACCGAAAGGAATGTTACCATTTTCCACCGATTGGTTTATGACTTGGGAACAAAATATTCATTCATCGATGTTTTATAACGCCTATAGCTTCTTGCTAAAAAGCGGACAATGCACCGGTGTTGAGGCCGTTATTAAGGCTTATCGTCTCTATCTGGAACAGTGCCCTGATCAGTCGGGAATCCCGCCATTACTGGCGTTAACCCGTGCCTGGACACTGGTTCGATTCGTTGACAGTGGTATGTTGCAGCTCTCAGGTTGCAATTGCTGTGGTGGGACTTTTATCACCCATGCGCACCAGCCACGAAACAGCTTTGTCTGTAGTCTCTGCCAGCCACCTTCCCGCGCAGTAAAAAAACGTAAACTTTCTCCGCAATCTGCCGATATAACTTCACAACTGCTGGATGAGCAGGTTAGACGCGCAGTTTGAGTTTCTTTGATTTGTCTGAATTTTTGGTTACAGCGGCGGTATGGATACCGTTTCTGTAGCCAGTTAATGACAACTCATCACACTCAAAGGGTGCTAACACCTCACCTTCCACCCACACACTTTGCTAAGGATGTCGCGTGTTAGTTATTTTGGGTTATATCGTGGTCTTAGGTGCGGTTTTCGGTGGCTACATGATTGTTGGTGGTCACCTTGGCGCACTTTATCAGCCAGCTGAATTTTTAATTATCGGCGGGGCAGGTATTGGTGCATTTATTGCGGGTAACAATGGTAAAGCAATAAAAGCCACAATGAAGGCAATGCCAAGATTGATGCGCCGCTCTAAATATAACAAAGTCCTATATATGGACTTAATGGCGCTGCTCTACCGCTTATTAGCAAAATCCCGTCAGCAGGGAATGTTGTCACTGGAACGTGATATAGAAAATCCACGTGAAAGTGAAATATTCTCTAATTATCCGAGGATTCTGGCCGATAAGATATTAGTCGAATTTATTACCGACTATTTGCGGTTAATTGTTAGCGGAAATATGAACGCTTTTGAAATCGAAGCATTGATGGATGAAGAGATAGAGACCCACGAGCAAGAGTGCGAAGTTCCCGCTGGGAGTTTGGCGATGGTGGGGGACTCTCTCCCTGCATTCGGTATTGTTGCCGCGGTGATGGGGGTCGTCCATGCCCTGGCCTCCGCCGACCGACCTGCCGCAGAACTTGGCGCGTTAATTGCCCACGCGATGGTGGGGACGTTCCTGGGTATTTTGTTGGCATATGGATTTATTTCACCTTTGGCGACTTTATTGCGTCAACAGAGTGCAGAAACCACCAAAATGATGCAGTGCATCAAGGTGACACTGCTTTCCAGTCTGAACGGATATGCACCGCAAATTGCCGTGGAATTTGGTCGTAAAACACTCTACACCACGGAGCGTCCATCGTTCATTGAGTTGGAAGAGCATGTACGCAGAGTGAAAGCTCCAGTACCGCAAGCGACAGAAGAGGACGCATGAAGCATCAGAACCACCCCGTTATTCTGGTCAAAAAGCGCAAGGCCAAACATGGTGGTGGCCACCATGGTGGGTCATGGAAAATCGCTTACGCTGACTTTATGACCGCGATGATGGCCTTCTTTCTGGTGATGTGGCTGCTATCGGTTTCCAGCCCGCAACAACTGACGCAAATTGCCGATTATTTCCGGACGCCATTGAAAGTCGCGCTGACTAGCGGTGATAAAAGCAGTTCCAGCACCAGCCCGATTCCAGGGGGGGGTGATGACCCGACTCAGCAGGTGGGTGAGGTGCGTAAGCACATAGATTCGGAAGAGAGCCGCAAAGAGGAGTATCGCCTCAATAAATTACGGGAAAAGCTGGATCAGCTCATCGAGTCCGACCCAAGACTGAGAGCGCTGCGGCCACATCTGTTGATTAACATGATGGAAGAAGGTCTGAGAATTCAGATTATTGATAGTCAAAATCGGCCGATGTTCAAGATGGGGAGTGCTCAGGTTGAGCCGTATATGCGTGATATTTTACGTGCAATAGCCCCTATTTTGAATGATATACCGAATAAAATCAGTCTGTCGGGTCACACCGATGACTTGCCTTACGCCAACGGCGAACGGGGTTATAGCAACTGGGAGTTGTCAGCGGATCGCGCCAATGCTTCACGACGTGAATTGCTGATTGGCGGCTTGGATGAGGGCAAAGTGCTGCGTGTGGTGGGCATGGCCTCAACAATGCGCCTCAAAGAGCAGGCATCGGATGACCCGGTCAACCGCCGTATCAGTATCCTGGTGCTGAACAAACAGACTCAACATGATATTGAGCATGAGAATTTAGATAACAGAGCGCTGGATATCGAAAAAGCGGAAAGCTTGAAGCAGATTGAGAGCACGGGTACTGCGCCAGCGGCGACATCAGCGGTCACTGCTGCAACACCGCCAGCTGTAGCGGCAACATCCACTGAGCAGGCGGTAGCCACCGGTTCGGCAGCGGCAGGTTCAACCAATGCGCCGCAACCTGCCAAGGCAGCAGCTGATGACGCAGTGAAAGTAGCGGCATCGCCAGGATCATCATCGACAACATCATCATCGACAACAACAGCACCACAAACACAACCATTGAGCACGGGGAATATGACTCCAGCTGCCAGCGGGCCAACGACATCGTTGCCAGCGGCACCTGCAAGTCATGCACCGGTCTCTCCGACAAGCCGCGACGCACAGTAGAGGTGACACCGTGAGCATGGATATTACCGCGTTTTATCAGACGTTCTTTGATGAAGCAGATGAACTGCTGGCGGATATGGAGCAGCACTTGTTATTGCTGGACCCGCTGGCACCAGACAATGAACAACTCAATGCCATTTTCCGTGCTGCTCACTCCATCAAAGGTGGGGCAGCGACGTTTGGCTTTACGGTGCTGCAAGAGACAACTCATCTGTTGGAAAACCTGTTGGATGGTGCTCGCCGCGACGAGATGCGCCTGAGCACTGATATCATCAACCTGTTTTTGGAAACGAAAGATATTATGCAGGAACAGTTGGACGCCTACAAAACCTCGCAGGAACCCAATGCGGAAAGCTTTGAGTATATCTGTCACGCGCTGCGCCAATTGGCACTTGAAGCTTTAGAACAACAGAGTGTGGGTGATGCCCCAGCCGCCGCGCAGGGCAGTGGTGCGGCAACCGCTGAAGCGAAAACTAGCGGTAAGTCGCCGGCTCTGGTTCAGGGGGGGATGCGCATTCGCCTGTCTGGCCTGAAAGAGCAAGAGATCCCGCTGATGCTGGAAGAGCTGGGCAATTTGGGCGAAGTCAAAGATCCCCACCAAAGTGCCGATAGCCTTGAAGCGACCTTGATTACCTCGGTCAATGAAGATGATATCAGCGCGGTACTCTGTTTTGTGCTGGAACCGGAGCAAATTAGTTTTTTACCGGCTGAGTCAGAAGCTGCGCCAGAAGTCGCTGCGCCAGTTGCCACCGTTGCGCCTGTTGCCGAAGTTAAAATCGCCCCCCAAGTGGGTGCGGTTGCCGTACCCACTAGCCCAGAGCATGTGAAGCCGAAAGCGAAAGCCAGTGAATCCACTAGTATCCGTGTTGCAGTTGAGAAAGTTGACCAGTTGATTAATCTGGTGGGCGAATTGGTTATCACCCAATCCATGCTGGCACAGCGCTCCGGCATCCTGGACCCGGTGATTAATGGTGATTTGCTCAATAGCATGGGGCAGTTGGAACGCAATGCGCGTGACTTGCAAGAGTCGGTGATGTCCATCCGGATGATGCCGATGGAGTATGTGTTCAGCCGCTTCCCACGGTTGGTGCGCGATCTGGCGAGCAAGCTCAATAAGCAGGTTGAACTGACGCTGCTGGGTAGCTCGACCGAACTGGATAAAAGCCTGATCGAGCGCATTATCGACCCATTAACCCATCTGGTTCGTAATAGTTTGGATCACGGTATTGAAGATGCACAGACCCGTATCGCCGCTGGTAAACAGCCGGTGGGCAATCTGACACTCTCCGCTGAGCATCAGGGCGGCAATATTTGCATCGAGGTTCTTGATGATGGCGCCGGGCTGAATCGGCAAAAAATCCTGGCGAAAGCGCAGTCTCAGGGGATGGCGGTCAATGAGCATATGAGTGATGAAGATGTCGGGATGCTGATTTTCGCACCAGGCTTCTCCACCGCTGAGCAAGTGACGGATGTTTCTGGTCGTGGCGTCGGGATGGATGTCGTTAAGCGAAATATCCAGGAGATGGGCGGCCATGTGCAGGTCAGTTTCCAGGCGGGTCTTGGCACCTCGATCCGTATCCTGCTGCCATTGACGCTGGCTATTCTTGATGGCATGTCGGTTAAAGTTAGTGATGAAGTCTTCATTTTGCCACTGAACGCGGTGATGGAGTCGCTGCAACCTTTGGCGGAAGATCTACACCCGCTGGCCGGCGGCGAACGGGTGTTACAAGTGCGCGGCGAGTATCTACCGCTGGTTGAACTGTACCGGGTATTTGATGTTGAAAATGCTAAAACTGAAGCCACTCAGGGCATTGTTGTCATTCTGCAAAGTGCCGGTCGCCGTTATGCGCTGTTGGTAGACCAACTGATCGGTCAGCACCAAGTGGTGGTGAAAAACCTGGAGAGCAACTACCGCAAGGTGCCAGGAATTTCAGCCGCGACCATATTGGGTGATGGCAGCGTGGCGCTAATTGTTGATGTGTCAGCTTTGCAGGCTCTAAACCGGGAAAAGCGTGTATCGGTTGAAGATACCGCCGCATAACAGTTGTCCCGTATAGCGCCTGTATGGAATCCATATGTAAACAGGTGCAGGGTCGTGGAGATGTTCTCGGCCCTGAAAAAAAACATAAATTCAACCTACTGATTGAAGGGTAAACACATGGCAGGACTAGCAACCGTCACGAAGCTGGCTGGCGAAACGGTAGGACAAGAGTTCCTGATTTTTACGCTGGGTGATGAAGAGTACGGCATTGATATTCTGAAAGTGCAAGAGATCCGTGGTTACGATCAGGTGACCCGTATTGCTAACACCCCCGCGTTCATCAAGGGTGTGACTAACTTACGTGGCGTCATTGTCCCTATTATTGACCTACGGGTTAAATTTGCACAAAAAGGCGTCAGCTATAACGAAAATACCGTGGTGATTGTGCTGAATCTTGAGCAGCGGGTTGTCGGTATTGTGGTTGATGGTGTGTCTGATGTGCTGTCATTGACCAATGAACAAATCCGTCCGGCACCTGAATTTGCCGTCACTTTGGCAACCGAGTACCTAACGGGGTTAGGTTCTCTGGGCGAAAGAATGCTGATTTTGGTTGATATCGAGAAGTTGTTGAGTAGCGAAGAGATGTCGTTGATTGATGCGGTGGCGAAGGGGTAAGAGTTTCGGGGCAAGATCTGGATCTGGTTGATATTCAGTTGGGTGATAAGTTCGGTTGTTAAAGCTTCACCGCTCACCTTGCCTCCAATGAACCAACCGCCAAAGGGGTTACAAGCGCGTAACCCCCTTGGAACCCCTGCGCTAGCGCACGTATCGCTCGGCATCCACTCTTCACTCGGCAGCTCAAATGTGCTTTTAACGTCAACGTCAAGGTCAAGACCATGGTTTTGATTTTGACTTTCTCTTTTGATGTTGAGCGCAATCAGGAATATTGCCGACAAAGATTGCAGGCCGAATGAGCCGCATGGACGCGGCGAAAGGGGCTGTCGAGCTGGGAGCGAGTCAGCCCCGGTTCGATAAGCCGGCAAGCTGCCGGAGGGAATGGCGCAGCCACAATATTTCGCGCCAGGCGCGGGTGTTGGGCCGCCGCCCTGCGGCCCGACTCGGTTGAGGCGACGGAGATCAGGTCATCACTGAACGAATATCAACCGAAACCAGATCCAATCCCAATCCCAATCCCAATCCCAATCCCAATCCCAATCCCAATCCCAATCCCAATCCCCATCCCCATCCCAATCCCCATCCCAATCCCCATCCCCATCCCAATCCCAATCACCAAATGACTATCAACCCAAACCAGATCCAATCCACCACGCAGGCAAAGTGAGCACTAATCCCAACTCAACCACCCCCATAACCATTAACACCTCATTAAAATAATCCCCCTCCCCGGTAAAGTTCCCCCCTTTGATGCCGATAACAGTGTTAATTAGGCGTCTTGTGATTTGGCGTACCCGTATTTTGACATACCTATGTTTTGACGTACTTATGAAGGGACAACATGTTTAAGCGTATGAAAGTGGTCACCAGCCTGCTGCTGGTGTTAGTGCTATTTGGTGCCTTACAGCTGGTCTCCAGCGGGCTTTTCTTCAACTCCCTGAAAAATGACAAAGAAAACTTCGCTGTTTTACAAGTTATCCGTCAGCAACAATCGGTGTTGAATGAGAGCTGGGTAAATCTGCTGCAAACACGTAATACACTGAACCGCGCAGGCATCCGCTACATGATGGATGTCAATCACACCGGCAGCGGCCCTACAGTCAATGATCTTCTGGCTTCAGCCAAAGGTACATTGGGTGTGGCGGCAGATCGTTTTAAAAACTACGAACAGATTCCGCTGGATAGTCAGCAAGATGCAGAGTCAGCTAAAAAATTAAAACAGACCTATGACCAATACTTTGGCGCACTGACTGAGCTTATCCAATTGATGGAAGCGGGTAAAATCAACGAATTCTTTGATCAGCCAACCTCCAGTTTCCAGAATGCTTTTGAGAAGGATTACAACACTTACCTGACACAGAACGACCGTCTATATGCTTCCGCCGTGGAAGACAGCAACCACTCATTCAGCTTTGCTATGGGTGTGATTGTGGCTGTACTGATTGCAGTATTAGCCGTGATTATCTTGGTGTGGTTGGGTATGCAACACATCTTGATTAATCCGCTGAAACACCTGATTGAGCATATCAAGCATATCGCCAATGGTGATTTGACCCAAACCATCGAAGTACATAGCCGCAATGAGATGGGCACCTTGGCTGCCAGCCTGAAGCATATGCAGTCTGAATTGGCGACCACGGTTAATGACGTGCGTTTAGGTGCTGATGCCATCTACAGCGGGGCATCTGAAATCGCCGCCGGTAACAACGACCTGTCCGCGCGTACCGAACAGCAAGCCGCGTCACTGGAAGAGACGGCCGCCAGCATGGAGCAGTTAACTGCCACCGTGAAACAGAATGCTGAAAATGCCCGTCAGGCTAGCCAACTGGCATTGAGCGCATCAGAAACTGCGCAAAAAGGCGGGAAAGTGGTGGCAAACGTGGTGCAAACCATGCACGAAATTGCCGGCAGTTCGCAGAAAATCGCCGATATTACCAGCGTCATCGACGGCATTGCCTTCCAGACCAATATCCTGGCATTGAACGCCGCCGTGGAAGCGGCCCGTGCCGGTGAGCAGGGTCGTGGTTTTGCCGTGGTCGCCGGTGAAGTGCGCAATCTGGCGCAGCGCAGTGCACAAGCAGCAAAAGAGATTAAGGGCTTGATTGAAGACTCCGTCAACCGGGTCGACATGGGTTCGGTGCTGGTTGAAAGCGCGGGTGAAACCATGGGCGATATCGTTAATGCCGTCACGCGCGTCACGGACATCATGGGTGAAATCGCTTCCGCCTCTGATGAACAAAGCCGCGGTATCGACCAGGTTGGTCAGGCCGTTACCGAGATGGACCGTGTGACCCAGCAAAACGCCTCGTTGGTGGAAGAGTCTGCTTCTGCCGCCGCCGCACTGGAAGAGCAAGCCAGCATGTTGACCCAATCCATGTCCGTCTTCGTTTTACGTATGGATAACGGTAGTAGCACCAAGAGTGTGAGAAAAACCAAGCAGCCGACACAGGATCTGAGCGGTACTGCTAAAAAAACACTGGGAAGTGACCTGCAAGATAATTGGGAAACTTTCTAGATATCCCCCCCTACACAAAAAATAGATAAAGCCGGCCTATGAGCCGGCTGAGAAGAGGTTACGATGTTTGGCCGAATCCGGATTTCTACCAGCTTTTTCCTGTTACTGATATTGATCTGCTCCATACAGTTAATTTCAAGTGGTCTGTCATTTACGGCTTTTCGCTCAGACAACCAAAACTTAAATCGTGTGGATCTTAGCAGTCAGCAACGGGATGCATTAAGCCTCAGTTGGGTATCCTTGCTTCAGGCGCGTAATACCTTAAACCGAGCGGGGACGCGCTCGGCTCTCAAAGTCCCTCAGGAGCAAGTTAACGCATTAATGGGCAATGCACGCAGCTCATTACAGAAAGCGGATCTCTATTTTAATCAGTTTCTGGCAGTGCCGCGCCTTGATGAGAGTGAAACTGGCGGCGAGTTACTGAATGCCACCAAAAACAGTTATCAGAATTTACGGCTCTCGTTACGGCAACTCATCGATTTTCTGGAGGCCGGCAATCTACAAGGTTTTATGGATCAGCCCACCCAGAAAACACAAGATCTGTTCGAGGCAGATTTTTTGCAGTATTTGCAATATGCCAATGAGGTGATTGCCGAGGCGGGTACAGAGAATCAACAAGCTTACCATCTCTCCATCTGGATATTTGGTGGCGCGATTTTGATGGTGATTCTGATGGCGCTCTCTTCGCTGGTTTGGTTACGCACAATGTTCGTGAACCCGCTGAAGATTATGAGCGCCCACTTCGATCGCATTGCTGAGGGGGATTTGTCCGCTCATATTGATGTCTCTGGCCGCAATGAAATTAGTCAACTGTTTGCCAGCTTACGCACCATGCAGCGCTCGTTAATCACCACTGTCAGCCACGTCCGTGATGGGACTGAATCGATGCTGACAGGGATTCAGGAGATCTCGGCCGGCAACAATGATTTGTCTGCGAGAACAGAACAGCAGGCAGCATCACTGGAGCAAACAGCGGCCAGTATGGAGCAACTGACCGCCACCGTGAAACAGAATGCGGATAATGCGCGTCAGGCAACACAGTTGGCGCAAGATGCATCGGGAACCGCCGCGAAAGGGGGCGAGTTGACCCGCGGTGTGGTCACCACCATGCATGATATCGCCACCAGTTCGAAGAAGATTGGTGCCATTACCAGCGTGATTGATGGTATTGCCTTCCAAACGAATATTCTGGCGCTGAATGCGGCCGTTGAAGCCGCACGTGCCGGTGAACAGGGGCGTGGTTTTGCGGTAGTGGCAGGTGAAGTACGTAATTTGGCCCAGCGCAGTGCGCAAGCGGCAAAAGAGATTAAAGTGTTGATCGATGAATCGGTCAGTCGTGTTAGCCAGGGGTCCACACTGGTTGAAAATGCGGGTACTACCATGGAAGAGATCGTTCGCTCAGTGACTCGGGTTACCGACATTATGGGTGAAATCGCTTCCGCCTCGGATGAGCAAAGCCGGGGTATTGAGCAGGTTTCACTCGCGGTAACACAGATGGATCAGGTCACTCAGCAAAACGCCGCATTAGTGGAAGAGGCTGCGGCTGCGGCTAATGCACTGGAAGAGCAGGCAAGTATGCTCTCCAATGCAGTGTCTGTTTTTCGTTTGGAGCAGGATAGCGACAGCGGGGAGGGGCAAAGCAGTAGTAAGCAATCTGTTGTAAAAGCCACGGTCGCAAAGGAAATCCCAGATTGTCAAATGACGTAACCAAGACTTTGTTGTGGGGGGAGGCTGGATGAAATCATCATCGATGAAACAATCGTCTTTGAATCAAGCAGCTCAGCCATCACCCCTGGAGTCTGGGTCGATTCTGACTCAGATGATTCAACGGCTCCCGCTGTCGGATGTCCACTTCCGGCGCATTTGCCAACTTATTTACCAACGAGCCGGGATTGTACTGGCCGATCACAAACGGGAAATGGTCTATAACCGCCTGGTCAGGCGGTTAAGATTGCTGAATATTAACGATTTTGGTCAATACCTTGCGGTGTTGGAGAGCGACCCGAATAGTGCCGAGTGGCAGGCATTTGTGAATGCGTTGACCACCAATCTGACGGCATTTTTCCGTGAGGCGCACCATTTTCCGATTCTGGCTGAACACGCTCGCCAGCGTCAGGGGAGTTATTCGGTATGGAGTACCGCAGCATCGACCGGTGAGGAGCCTTACTCCATCGCCATGACATTAAGTGATGCGCTGGGAAATCGGGCGGGATCGTGTCAGGTCCTGGCCAGTGATATCGATACGCAAGTGCTGGAGAAAGCGACCAGCGGCGTCTATCGGCAGGATGAGCTGCGCTCACTGTCGGCGCAACAGATGCAACGCTATTTCTTGCGTGGCACCGGCCCCCATCAGGGTATGGTGCGGGTGCGGCCAGAACTGGCCAATATGATTCAGTTCCAGCAACTCAATCTATTGGCACCAGAGTGGGCGTTACCGGGGCAATTTGATGCTATTTTTTGTCGTAACGTGATGATCTATTTTGATAAAGAGACGCAGGAGCGCATTCTGCGTCGCTTTGTCCCTTTGCTAAAACCCGGTGGCCTGATGTTTGCGGGTCACTCGGAGAATTTCAGTCAAATTAGTCGGGAATTCTATTTGCGCGGACAGACCGTTTATGGACTGACCAAGGAGAGGTGATGAGTAAAATCAGAGTATTGTGCGTTGATGATTCTGCATTGATGCGCCAGCTAATGACAGAGATTATCAACAGTCACCCAGATATGGAGATGGTTGCAGCGGCACCGGATCCGTTGGTCGCCCGCGATTTGATCAAAAAATTCAATCCGCAGGTTTTGACGCTCGACGTTGAAATGCCGCGCATGGATGGTCTGGATTTTCTTGAGAAACTGATGCGGCTGCGACCCATGCCGGTGGTGATGGTTTCATCCCTAACCGGTAAGAACTCCGAAATAACCATGCGGGCGCTGGAGTTAGGGGCGATCGATTTCGTGACCAAACCCCAGTTGGGTATCCGAGAGGGGATGCTGGCTTACAGTGAGTTGATTGCGGAGAAGATCCGCACCGCCGCTAAAGCCCGCCTGCCACAACGCGGCCCAGAACATGCTCCGGTAATGCTAACCCACACCCCGTTGCTCAGTAGTGAAAAGTTAATCGCCATTGGGGCATCAACGGGGGGGACAGAAGCTATCCGTACTGTGTTACAGCCTTTGCCGCCGACCAGTCCGGCGCTATTGATTACTCAGCATATGCCACCGGGTTTTACCCGTTCATTTGCTGAGCGGCTCAATAAATTGTGCCAGATCACGGTGAAGGAGGCAGAGGACGGTGAGCGCGTATTGCCCGGACACGCCTACATTGCACCCGGTGATCGGCACATGGAGCTGGCGCGCAGTGGGGCAAACTATCAGGTGCGCATCCATGATGGCCCGGCGGTGAATCGCCATCGGCCCTCGGTTGATGTGCTATTTCGCTCCGTGGCGCAGTATGCGGGGCGAAATGCCGTGGGGGTGATTCTGACCGGTATGGGTAATGACGGTGCCGCCGGTTTACTGGAGATGCATCGGGCAGGGGCCTATACCATTGCACAAAACGAAGCCAGCTGTGTGGTCTTCGGGATGCCGCGTGAAGCCATTGGTATGGGCGGCGTGAATGAAGTGTTGGATCTGAATCAGATAAGCCAGCGGATGTTGGCACAGATTAGTAGTGGCCAGGCGCTACGTATATAAAGCGACTTTAGGTATTCATTTTTCCGGTGGAAATCGGGCGTTGATAGTTAATCGCTCAGCGGTGAGCAACAAACTTTAGGAGTTGGTATGGCGGATAAGAATCTCAGATTTTTGGTGGTAGACGATTTTTCGACCATGCGTCGTATTGTCCGAAACCTGCTAAAAGAGCTAGGTTTTAACAATGTGGATGAAGCCGAAGATGGTGTCGACGCATTGAATAAATTACGAACAGGTGGTTTTGATTTTGTCGTTTCTGACTGGAATATGCCAAATATGGATGGCTTAGACCTGTTGAAAACTATCCGTGCTGACGGTGCTCTGAGCTCTCTACCGGTTTTGATGGTCACTGCCGAAGCTAAAAAAGAGAATATCATCGCAGCAGCGCAAGCCGGTGCCAGTGGTTATGTAGTGAAACCTTTCACTGCCGCTACCTTGGAAGAGAAACTCAATAAGATCTTTGAAAAGTTGGGTATGTAAGGAGGCGGAATGAGTAACCATCAAATGCCTGCATCAGATGCGGCATCAGCCAGTGATATTATTAGCCGTATTGGTAGCCTTACGCGGATGTTACGCGATAGCCTACGTGAGTTAGGTCTGGATCAGGCAATTGCTCAGGCAGCGGAAGCTATTCCGGATGCCCGTGACCGTCTGGACTATGTGGTTCATATGACCGCACAGGCCGCAGAGCGAGCATTAAATTGCGTTGAAGCCGCGCAGCCGCGACAAAATGAGCTGGAGTCATCGGCGAAAGCACTGAAAATTCGCTGGGATGAGTGGTTTGCCAATCCAATCGAGCTTTCCGATGCGCGCTCGCTGGTCACGGATACCCGTGATTACCTGGATGTGGTTCCACAGCACACCTCATTTACCAATGCGCAATTGTTGGAGATCATGATGGCGCAGGATTTCCAGGACCTGACCGGTCAGGTTATCAAGCGCATGATGGATGTGGTGCAAGAGATTGAGAAGCAACTATTGATGGTATTGATGGAAAACATCCCAGATATGCCGTCCAAACCGCAAAAACCGACGGACAGTTTACTCAATGGGCCGCAGATGGATAAAACCGGTGCTGGGGTGATTGCCAATCAAGATCAGGTTGACGATCTGCTGGATAGCCTGGGCTTCTAAGCTATCGGATGACCATAATATACCTGCAGATGAGAGACTCTCATCTGCAATCTCTCCTCTTCGCAATAACCCTCATCCAATAAATAGCCCACTAATTACCGCGTTGTTCCATCCATCGGCTAGCTGAATATTTGTCATGCTAAGCAGCAATTTTTATCTCTTATCCATCTCCCTAATACGGAACGCTCACGCTGAATAGGAATATTGGCTGTGTCTGAAGATAGCGATCTGGAAAAAAGCGAGGAACCCACAGCCCATAAGCTGGAGAAGGCTCGCGAGAAAGGCCAGATTCCGCGCTCACGCGAACTGACCTCGATGCTGATGCTCGGGGCCGGTTTGGCTATCTTGTGGTTTTCGGGGGAGTCGATGGCGCGACAACTTGCCGCCATGGTGGCGCAAGGGATGCACTTTGATCACGGTGTGGTTACCAATGATAAGCAGATGCTGCGCCAACTTGGCATGTTGTTGCGCCAAACATTGATAGCTCTGGTGCCGATTTTTGCCGGATTGGTGATAGTGGCACTGGCGGTTCCGATGCTGCTGGGCGGGGTGCTGTTTAGCGGTGAATCGATCAAATTTGATCTGCAGCGCATGAGCCTTATCTCCGGCTTAAAGCGGATGTTCTCTGCTCAGGCGCTGGCTGAGTTACTCAAAGCGATTTTGAAGGCGACACTGGTCGGCTGGGTAACCGGCATCTTCCTGTGGCATAACTGGCCAGATATTATGCGCTTGATCGCAGCGCCGCCAGTGGCGGCATTAGGCGACGCGCTGCACTTGATTATTATCTGCGGACTGGTGGTGGTATTAGGTTTAACACCCATGGTCGGTTTTGACGTGTTTTTCCAGATAACTAGCCATATCAAAAAGTTGCGTATGACCAAACAGGAGATACGGGACGAATTTAAAGATCAAGAGGGCGATCCTCATGTGAAAGGGCGCATTCGTCAGCAGCAACGCGCGATGGCCCGCCGCCGCATGATGGCGGATATCCCTAAAGCCGATGTCATCGTCACCAACCCGACCCACTATGCCGTCGCTTTGCAGTACAACGAAGCAAAAATGAGTGCGCCCAAAGTGTTAGCGAAGGGCGCGGGGGCGGTTGCGCTGCGTATTCGTGAGTTGGGCGCGGAACATCGCATTCCCTTATTAGAAGCGCCGCCGCTGGCGAGGGCACTGTTCCGGCACAGTGAGGTGGGGCAACACATTCCAGCCACCCTTTATGCCGCGGTGGCGGAAGTGCTCGCCTGGGTCTATCAACTGAAACGTTGGAAGCGGGAAGGTGGGTTAATTCCGAAAAAACCTGAACATCTGCCAGTGCCGGAAGCACTGGATTTTGCAACAGAGAGTGAGACTGACTAATGGCAAATTTGGCCGCCCTGCTTCGTTTACCGGGCAACTTTAAAGATACGCAGTGGCAAATCCTTGCCGGGCCAATCCTGATTCTGATGATCTTGTCGATGATGGTATTGCCACTGCCACCCTTCATCCTTGATTTGCTGTTTACCTTCAATATTGCACTCTCCATCATGGTGCTGTTGGTGGCGATGTTTACCCAGCGCACCCTGGATTTTGCGGCATTCCCCACTATTTTGCTGTTCTCAACCTTGCTGCGTTTGTCGCTAAACGTCGCCTCCACCCGTATCATTCTGATGGATGGTCACACAGGGGCAGCGGCGGCGGGCCGTGTGGTTGAAGCCTTTGGTCACTTCCTGGTGGGCGGTAACTTCGCCATCGGTATCGTGGTCTTTATCATCTTGGTTATCATCAACTTTATGGTTATCACCAAAGGGGCGGGGCGTATTGCTGAGGTTGGCGCGCGCTTTGTTCTGGATGGGATGCCCGGTAAGCAGATGGCGATCGATGCAGATTTAAATGCGGGATTGATTGGCGAAGATGAGGCGAAAAAACGCCGCTCAGATGTGACGCAAGAGGCTGATTTCTACGGTTCCATGGATGGGGCCAGTAAATTCGTGCGCGGTGATGCGGTTGCCGGGTTAATGATCATGGTCATTAACGTGGTCGGCGGCTTACTGGTCGGGGTACTTCAGCACGATATGGCGGTAGGCCACGCGGCAGAAACCTATACCTTGCTGACCATCGGTGATGGTCTGGTGGCGCAAATCCCCGCCCTGGTCATCTCCACGGCGGCAGGTGTCATCGTGACGCGTGTAAGTACCGATCAGGATGTCGGCCAGCAGATGGTTACCCAGCTGTTCAATAATCCACGGGTGATGGTATTAAGTGCCAGTGTACTGGGCTTGCTGGGCATGGTGCCGGGGATGCCTAACTTTGTGTTCCTGCTATTCACCGTCGCCTTGCTGGCATTAGCCTGGCGCTTACGCGGCAAACAGACACAAAAACCTGCGGTAGCAGAAGCACCGATGATTCAGGATCAACAACAGGCGGCTGAAGCGACCTGGTCAGATGTTCAGTTAGAAGACCCTCTGGGGATGGAGGTGGGCTATCGCCTGATCCCGATGGTGGATTTCCAGCAAAATGGCGAGTTGTTGGGCCGCATCCGCAGCATCCGTAAAAAGTTTGCCCAAGAGATGGGCTATCTGCCGCCTGTGGTGCATATCCGGGATAATCTGGAACTGCCGCCCGCCAGCTACCGGATATTAATGAAAGGGGTCGAGATTGGCAGTGGCGAAGCCCATCCGGGGCGCTGGCTGGCAATTAACCCAGGTAACGCGGTCGGTACCTTACCCGGCGAGGCGACGCATGACCCTGCTTTTGGTCTGGCGGCGGTCTGGATCGAAAGTGCACTGCGTGAGCAGGCGCAGATTCAAGGTTTTACCGTGGTTGAGGCCAGTACCGTGGTGGCGACGCATCTGAACCACCTGATTAGCCAATTTGCCAGTGAACTGTTTGGCCGTCAGGAGACCCAGCAGCTTCTGGATCGGGTGACACAAGAGATGCCGAAGCTGACAGAAGACTTTATTCCCGGCATCGTGACCTTAACCACGCTACACAAAGTGCTGCAAAATCTGTTGATGGAGCGGGTATCGATCCGCGATATGCGCACCATTATTGAGACACTGGCGGAACACGCGCCAAATCAAACTGACCCTTACGAACTCACCGCCGTGGTGCGCGTCGCATTGGGGCGCTCCATTGCGCAACAGTGGTTCCCTGGCACCGGTGAAATTCAGGTTATTGGGCTGGATGCGGCACTGGAGCGCTTGTTGTTACAGGCACTACAGGGTGGCGGTGGTTTAGAGCCGGGTCTGGCTGATCGTCTGCTAGAGCAGTCCAAACAAGCGCTGCAACGGCAAGAGATGCTGGGTGCACCGCCAGTGCTGCTGGTGAATCACGCCCTGCGCGCACTACTGGCCCGCTTCCTGCGCCGCAGCCTGCCGCAGATGGTGGTGCTATCTAATCTGGAAATTGGTGATAATCGCCAGATCCGGATGACCTCAACCATAGGGGCGGCCTGATGCCGATTCGTCTCTCTCGAGTGATGTTTGCCGGTTTACTTTCGCTCTGTTTGTTGCCGTTGAGTGCTGTTGCCTCAGGGAGTTGGGTGGCAGATGACATTGGCGTAACGCAAGGTTTGCGCGGTGTGGCAACCTCTGCCAGGCCGCTACAATCGCCGACGGCGCTGGCTCAGGATAATGCACGGATTGTGTCCGTAGGCTGGCGCTACCAATTAATGTCAGCAGCGCCAGATGGTTTGCAGGTGAAGTTATGCACTCCCACACGCTGTATGCCCCTTGAGGGCGGCAGCGGCCAGAGTCGGGGGCTGGCCGGTGAAGCCGCCGCGACTCAACTCACTTTTGTCTACTTTATTGCCGGCAAAGGTCGGGTCAACCCGCCGCTGCAAGTGATCAACAATCAGGTATTGGTCAATTATCGGTAACCCCATATTGGGTGAACACAAGTGAAGCAGTAATCGTAGGGGAAATAACCATTCCCTTTGATTTCAAACGATTGTGCTGCCTGAGTCGTCGACAGCGCCAGTACACCGAAAAACAGCAAACTCCACAACATCGCTATTCTCTGCTTTTTCATCTCTCCTCTCCTCATCGAAACCAAGCAAACAATGCTTAGCCACAGCAGAGTAGCGCGCTGCAAAAAAAGAGAAAAAACCCTTTTTTGAGTAGGTAGGAAGCTAATGACATTAAGATGGCAATATGGGGGGTGAGGTAGGGATCGCACAGAGATAAACCCCGCAGTGCAGCAGTTAATCTCTGTGGCAAATAAATTTATTCTGAGACAGGGGAAATATTAAACGCCAATCTTGCGGCCCAGTAAGCTGGCACCTTTGGCGTGACCATCAGGGCCATAGAGTGACTGACCGTGGCGAGTGTTCAGAATCGCCAGCGCCTGAGTGTTATGCTCAATATGCTGTTGCAGCAGTAGCCCGTTGTGCAGGTTGCTGTACTGAAGATGCTCGGCCAGCTGCAACATCCGTTGCCACCGCTCAGCGAGGGGCTGATTATTGCTATAGGGCGCGTGGATCTTGGCTGCGGTTTCAGCGGTAAGTCGAGTTTGTTCCAGATAAGCCAGCGTCGCCAGTATTGAACTTTTTTGTTCAGTCACCCCTTGCAGCACGATACCCTGAATCCGACCGGAGCAGAGTAATTGCTGCTCTTGTGCCACAACAGTCGTCAATGATTCTAGCAGTTCTAATTGCTGGTCCAGATTGATCTGTAATCTCTCCACCACCACTTTCCTTTTACGATAAATACGGGTTGTTACCACTAGCAATTTAGTCGCGATTAGCCATCAACTTAGTAGCGATGAGCAATAGAGTCACAACTAACTGTTCTTAAGGTCATCCGCGACATTTTTCAGCAAAGCATCGGCAATTTTACCGGTATCCATGGTCAGTTGGCCTGAACGAATAGCCTGTTTTAACGTTTCTACGCGTTCAACATTGATATCCTGACTGCCCGGTTGCATCAGTTTTGCCTGCGCATCACTCAATTTAACCTCTGTACCGCTCACCTGCGTTTTTGTCTGGGCAGAAGGCTTACGCGATTGTTGCGCAATGTCACTGATTTCCCGTGGCTGCACTTTTGTTGCTGGTGATAGCGGTTGAGTGCGTTCAATACTCATGTTGTGTTGCTCCCTCTAGTGCGGGATTGAGGTTTATCGACCCGCAATTTGATGGCGGGATTGTCACTATTTTACCCGCAAATAACTGCATATTAGTGTTATCGGCAAAGGTTAAAAAAACTTTAATCACGACACCCAAAGAACTTAACGTTGCAGGTAGGCAGCAAGCGTGTTAATCCCGATGAGCTTACATGAGTAAGTGATTCGGGTGAATACGCGCCGCCAACAACCCTGCAACTTTAAGGGCGAAGGGTTATAACATAATGCGAATGGTGCCATCTTCGCCCACGACACCACTGACTATCTGACCCGATGCCATGCGCACGCGGAGGTTATCTTGAATGGCCGCATTGTTCATCGCTTTACCATAACTGTTAACATTAAACCCTTCACCCTGCGCCAGCACCTGCACATCTTGCCCCGATTTTATGATCCACAGGCGGCGCAACATATTGCGGGTTAATGGTTGCCCCGCATTGATTTGCCGCAAACTGACAGCCCCTTGCGCAAAATGGGGTTCCAGTAAGGCACCGGGCGGCAGGGTATCCAACCGGCCTTGTTTCATCTCAACATCTTGCGCGGTAATTTTTGCGCCGGCAGCCAGTTGACGAGTGGCGACTACATAGCGCCCACTCACCTGAACTTGCGTCTGGATAAAGCGGCGCACGCCATCGCAACGTACCGATAGGCTGATATTCCCCCAAGGGCGGGCGTTGGTCGGCAGTGTGATTTCAGGCATTTCGCACTGCGGCCATTGGCTCTGCGGCGTTTTGATAATGACATTAACCCGACTCTCTTTATCCGGATATTGCTGCTGGAAGAGTTGATTTACCTGCGCGGATAAATCTGCCGCCACCGCCTGATGGGCAAATGGCTGGCTCATCAGCAGCAACCCCAAAGCTAAGGTTTTGGCGTCAATTCTTTTTATTGCCATCACATCCATCTCCACCGCTGTCATCGGGTAAACCAGACTCTGCCTTTTAACACACAGCCCATTTTCGCATCCTAGTGTACCCGTACCGTCATCAGGTTAAGGGGACAAATAGCGACGCATTTTGCCCTTATTCTGACGATAGGCTTCCCTATGCGGCGTTTATGCTGTCGACTCCAAATTCTAACCTTGCGGGGGGACTATGCTCGACAAACTGGACGGTGCTCTGCGTTTTCAACAAGAGGCGCTGAACTTGCGCGCTCAACGACAGGAGATTCTGTCGTCCAACATTGCGAATGCGGATACACCTGGCTTTCAGGCACGTGATATCGATTTCTCCAGCCAACTGAAAAAAGTGGTGGAGCAAGGACGTGTTAGCGGTACAGGGGTGTCGCTCAGTTTAACGTCAGCCCGTCATATCCCGGCAAGTACGGTTCAACCCCCTGATCTTGATCTGTTATTCCGCGTACCGGACCAGCCATCAATGGATGGCAACACCGTGGATATGGATCGTGAACGTACCAACTTTGCCGATAACAGCCTGAAATATCAAACTGATTTGACTGTGATTAGCAGCCAAATCAAAGGGATGTTGTCAGTGTTACAACAAGGATAAGACGCATGTCTTTACTGAATATTTTTGATATTGCCGGTTCGGCATTATCAGCTCAGTCGCAACGATTGAACGTTAGCGCCAGTAACATGGCTAACGCCGACAGTGTGACCGGCCCGGATGGTCAGCCGTATCGCGCCAAGCAAGTGGTCTTTCAGGTGGCGGCGCAACCGGGGCAGGAGACCGGTGGCGTGCGTGTGTCACAGGTGGTTGATGACCCCGCACCGGATCGTTTGGTGTTTCAACCGGGTAACCCGCTGGCCGACGCGAAGGGCTATGTCCGTATGCCTAACGTAGATGTGACCGGCGAAATGGTGAACACCATCTCCGCCTCACGCAGCTATCAGGCCAATGTTGAAGTGCTCAATACCACCAAATCTCTGATGCTCAAGACGCTGACACTGGGTCAATAACAGGAGCCTGCATACATGGCCATTACCAATTCCCTGACCGATAGCGATTACGGTATTAACAGCAGCAGCGGCACGAACACTAATGCCACCAGTGGCAGCACCAGTCAGGATCTGCAAAACAGCTTCCTGACGTTGTTGGTTGCGCAGTTAAAAAATCAGGACCCGACTAACCCAATGCAAAACAACGAGTTGACTACGCAATTGGCGCAGATCAACACCGTGAGCGGCATTGAAAAGCTGAATACCACACTGGGTTCCATTTCCGGTCAAATTGATAGCAGCCAATCGCTGCAAGCCAGTAGCCTGATTGGTCACGGGGTGATGATCCCTGGCACCAATGTGTTGGCGGGTAGCAAAGATGGTGTTGTCACCACCACCCCATTTGGCGTTGAGCTGGATCGGGCGGCGGACAAAGTGACCGCCACTATCAGCGATAAAAATGGTCAGGTGGTGCGCACCATTGAGATCGGCAGCCTGAAAGCGGGGGTACACGCCTTTACCTGGGATGGCTCACTGGATGCCGGTGGTAATGCTCCAGATGGTGCTTACACCGTGGCGATCACCGCCAGCAATGGTGGCTCATCGCTGATGGCGACGCCGTTAAGTTATGCGGTGGTTAATGGCGTTACCCGTGGCAGTGATGGTTCCAAATTGGATCTCGGGCTGGCAGGCACTATCACCCTGGATAAAGTTCGTCAGATTTTGTAGGTCAGTGATTCGTCGCCAGCAGTAGTCAAACCAATACGACGGTGGGCCAGGGATTCGAACTGACTCACCATCAATTTTAAAAGCAGCATTGATATGTCATCAATGCGCAAGGTCTGTAACGGACCCCGAATTTAACGGAGAAGAAAATGGGCTTTTCTCAAGCAGTCAGCGGTTTGAACGCAGCATCCAGCAACCTGGATGTGATCGGTAACAATATCGCCAACTCGGCGACGTCAGGTTTTAAAGCCGGCTCAGTTTCTTTTGCCGATATGTTTGCAGGTTCTCAAACCGGTATGGGCGTCAAAGTGGCGGGGATTACGCAGGACTTCAACGACGGTACTGCCACCACCACCAACCGTCGTCTGGATCTGGCTATCAGCCAGAATGGCTTCTTCCGGATGCAAGATAGCAGCGGTGGTATCTTCTATGCGCGTAACGGCCAATTTAAGCTGGATGCGGATCGCAATATCATCAACATGCAGGGTCTGAGCCTGACCGGCTACCCGGCAACAGGAACACCGCCAACCATTCAGCAGGGCGCAAACCCGATTCCGCTGTCGATTCCGCAGGATATGATCTCTGCCAAAGCGACAACCTCCGGCTCCATGGTGGCGAACCTGACCTCAACCCACGATATTGTTCCTGCCACCCCAGCTTTCGATCCGGACAAACCCGCCACTTACAGCTTCGTCAACAACATGACCACTTTCGATACCTTGGGTAACCGCCATGAGATCAATGTGTTCTATGTTAAGCGCACCGAAAGCTCAACAGCGGGCAACTCATGGGATGTCTACACCCGTGATAGCAGCGCCAATCCAGCGCAAACTGCGGCCCTACGTGGCTCCATGCAGTTTGATACCAATGGCGCACTGAGCAGCGTGACCAATGGGGCGAATCCGGCCAGCACCACTGATTTCACTCTGACTATCCCAATGGGGGTGGTCAATGGCGCGACAGCAGCTCCCTTCACACTGAGTGTTGCCGGTACTAAGCAGCAAAATACCGGCACCGACAGCATTGTTTCGCAAAACCAAACCGGCTATGCCGCTGGTGAGTTCACCGGTTTCCAGATCAACAACGATGGCTCTGTGGTTGGCACCTACTCAAACTCACAGACCCAGCTGCTCGGCCAAATCGTGATGGCTAACTTTGCTAACCCAGAGGGGCTGTCATCGGAAGGCGATAACGTGTGGAAAGAGACACTGGCCTCCGGTAACCCAATGTTGGGGACGGCAGGCGGTGGTGGTTTCGGTACTTTGACCAGTGGTGCGCTGGAGTCCTCTAACGTGGATTTGAGTAAAGAGCTGGTGAACATGATTGTGGCGCAACGTAACTATCAGTCCAACGCGCAGACCATCAAAACCCAGGATCAGATCTTACAAACTCTGGTTAACCTGCGTTAATCGAACTGACGGGATAAGCTCATGGATCACGCAATATATACCGCGATGGGCGCGGCGCGACAGTCGCTGGATCAGCAGGCGGTCACGGCGAACAACCTGGCGAACGCCTCGACGCCGGGGTTCCGCGCGCAGCTGTCCGCCATGCGTGCTGTCCCTATCGACGGGCCGAGCATGGCAACCCGCACTATGGTCGTGGCATCAACCCCCGGCGTGGATATCAGCCAGGGGACGATAAATTTTAGCGGTCGCCCACTGGATGTGGCTCTACAGCAGGATGGTTATCTGGCGGTGCAACTGCCCGATGGTACTGAAGCCTACACCCGCAACGGGAATATTCAGGTGGCGGCTAACGGCCAAATGACCGTGCAGGGTTACCCGCTAATGGGTGATAACGGCCCGATCGAAGTGCCCCCTCAGGCGGCGGTTACCATTGCGGCGGATGGCACCATCTCGGCACTGAACGCCGGTGATTCACCCAATACCATTGCGCAACTAGGGCAAATCAAACGGGTTCGGGCCACACCGGGTGAAGTGATGCACGGCGATGATGGCTTGTTCCATCTGACCCCTGCCACGCAACAGGCGCGGGGCGCTCAGTTGGCCAATGATCCGCTGATTAAAATCATGCCGGGCGTGCTGGAAGGTAGCAACGTGAAAGCGGTTGAGGCCATGACAGACATGATTGCCAATGCCCGCAGTTTCGAAATGCAGATGAAAATTATCCACAGTGTGGATGAAAACGAACAGCGCGCTAATCAGCTGTTAGCAATGGGCTAAGCGCGCAGGCGCAGAGGAGTAAACTGATGATCCGATCATTATGGATTGCCAAAACCGGTTTGGATGCACAGCAAACCAACATGGACGTCATCGCCAACAACCTGGCGAACGTCAGCACCAATGGCTTTAAACGTCAACGTGCGGTATTCGAAGATTTGCTCTACCAGACCATGCGTCAACCGGGGGCGCAATCCTCCGAACAGACCACCTTGCCGTCGGGTTTACAGATTGGTACGGGGGTTCGTCCGGTGGCGACGGAGCGCTTACACAGTCAGGGCAACCTGGCCAAGACCGATAACACCAAAGATATCGCCATCAAAGGTGAGGGGTTCTTTCAGGTGCAGATGCCGGATGGCACCAATGCCTATACCCGCGATGGCTCTTTCCAGGTTGACCAAAATGGTCAGTTGGTCACTGCCAGCGGTTTTCCGGTGCAGCCGGCGATCACCATTCCGGCGAATGCGCTGAGTATGACCGTGGGCCGTGACGGGATAGTCAGTGTCACCTTGCAGGGGCAGACCGCCACGCAGCAAGTGGGGCAACTGACACTGACCACCTTCATCAATAACAGCGGCCTGGAGAGTATGGGTGAAAACCTGTATCAGGAAACCGCCAGCTCCGGCGCGCCGAATGATACCACGCCGGGCCTGAACGGCGGTGGCTTGCTGTATCAGGGCTATGTTGAAACCTCTAACGTCAATGTCGCGGAGGAGTTGGTCAATATGATCCAGACGCAACGCGCCTATGAGATCAACAGTAAAGCGGTTTCAACTTCCGACCAGATGTTGCAAAAACTGACCCAGCTGTAAATCCGCTTTCGGGGGGCGATAGCGCCCCCTGATTGCCGCAGAATAATGAGTATTCGGGGCTGACCTTGCCAGCCTCTAACAGGTAACAGGACTGATAATCAGAGATGGACAGAAAGCCGCTGCGCAAATCAGGTGGATTGAAATGGGTCTGCATGCCGTTGACGGCAATGCTACTCAATGGCTGCGCGTATATTCCGCATAAATCACTGGTGGATGGCACGACCTCTGCCCAGCCGGCACCGGCCAGTGCGCCATTACCGAATGGCTCTATTTTCCAAGCTGCCCAGCCGATGAACTATGGTTATCAGCCGCTGTTTGAAGACCGTCGCCCACGTAACGTCGGTGACACCCTGACCATCACCTTGCAGGAAAATGTTAGCGCCAGTAAGAGCTCCTCCGCGAATGCCAGCCGTAATGGCTCGAGCAAATTTGGTGTGGCGACGGCGCCTCGCTATCTGGAAGGGTTGTTAGGCAATGCCCGCGCCGACATGGATATTTCTGGCGACAACACCTTTGGTGGCAAGGGGGGGGCGAATGCCAATAACACCTTCAGTGGCACCATCACCGTGACGGTTGACCGGGTGCTGGCCAACGGCAACTTGCATGTGGTCGGTGAGAAACAGATCGCCATCAATCAGGGAACCGAATTTATTCGCTTCTCTGGGGTAGTCAACCCACGCACCATCAGCGGCAGCAATACCGTGACCTCAACACAGGTGGCTGATGCACGCATCGAATATGTGGGTAATGGTTATATCAATGAAGCGCAGACCATGGGCTGGTTGCAGCGGTTCTTCCTTAATATCTCGCCGTACTAAGAGGCCCATCAATGCGTAAACAATCACTTATCACACTTTTTATCACGCTGCTTTCGCTGGTGTGGATGCCCGCGCAAGCAGAGCGTATTCGCGATTTGGTGACCGTTCAGGGAGTGCGTGATAACGCGTTGATCGGTTATGGACTGGTGGTTGGTCTGGATGGCTCCGGTGACCAGACCATGCAGACACCATTTACCACGCAAAGCCTGAGTAACATGTTGTCGCAGCTGGGGATTACCGTACCGCCGGGCACCAATATGCAGCTCAAAAACGTGGCTGCGGTGATGGTCACGGCTAAGTTGCCGGCATTTTCCCGCGCCGGACAGACCATCGACGTGGTGGTCTCCTCGATGGGGAACGCCAAAAGTATTCGTGGCGGCACACTGCTGATGACACCACTGAAAGGGGTGGATAATCAGGTTTATGCCCTGGCGCAGGGTAACGTCTTGGTCGGGGGCGCAGGGGCCTCATCGGGGGGGAGCAGCGTGCAGGTTAATCAGTTGACGGGCGGGCGCATCAGCGGTGGTGCCACTATCGAACGTGAACTGCCAACCACCTTTGGTTCCGATGGCGTGATTAACCTGCAGTTGAATACCGAAGATTTCACCATGGCGCAGCAGGTCAGTGATGCCATTAATCGCCAGCGCGGTTTTGGTTCGGCGACGGCGATTGATGCGCGCACTATTCAGATTTTAGTGCCGCGGGGTAACAGTTCACAGGTCCGTTTCCTGGCCGATATTCAGAATATACCGGTGAATGTCGATGCTGGTGATGCCAAGGTGATTATCAACTCCCGTACCGGCTCGGTGGTGATGAACCGCAATGTGGTGCTGGACTCCTGTGCGGTGGCGCAAGGGAACCTGTCGGTGGTGGTTGATAAGCAAAATACCGTCAGCCAGCCGGATACCCCTTTCGGCGGCGGTCAAACAGTGGTGACACCTAACACTCAGATCTCTGTTCAGCAGCAAGGTGGCGTGTTGCAGCGAGTCAATGCTAGCCCGAATCTGAACAATGTGGTGCGCGCCTTGAACTCGCTGGGGGCAACACCTATCGATTTGATGTCTATCTTGCAGGCGATGCAAAGTGCTGGCTGCCTACGGGCTAAATTGGAGATTATCTGATGAGCGATCTGATGAGCATGTCCGGCACCGCCAATGAGATGTTTGGGGCGGCCTACGACGCTCAATCACTGAATAGCTTAAAACGTGATGCAGCAAGAGATCCCGAGGGGAACCTGAAAAAGGTGGCCCAGCAAGTGGAGGGGATGTTTGTGCAGATGATGCTGAAAAGTATGCGCTCTGCCTTGCCGCAAGATGGTGTGATGAACAGTGATCAAACCCGACTTTATACCTCAATGTATGACCAGCAGATTGCTCAGCAAATGTCGGTCAAGGGGTTAGGTCTGGCCGACATGATGGTAAAACAGCTGTCAGGTGCCACCTCGCCAAGTGAAACCGCAGGTACAGTGCCGATGATGCTCGATGATGATGTGTTGCAAACACTACCGGCACAGGCATTGGCTCAAATGGTGCGCCGAGCAATGCCGACACCACCGAGCAACAGTGGCGTATCACTACCACAAGGCCCCGGTAATTTTGTGGCGCGCATGTCGATTCCGGCACAAATTGCCAGTCAACAAAGTGGGATCCCTCATCAGCTAATTATGGCGCAGGCCGCGCTGGAGTCCGGCTGGGGGCAACGTGAGATCCCAACCGCTGACGGCAAAACCAGCTACAACGTCTTTGGTATTAAAGCGGGTAGCAACTGGGATGGCCCGGTCAGTGAAATTACCACCACGGAATATGAGCAGGGGGTGGCGACGAAAACCAAAGCCCGCTTCCGGGTCTATGGCTCTTATGTCGAGGCGGTTAGTGACTACGTCAAACTGCTGACACAAAATCCGCGCTACGCCAATGTCGCCGCAGCACAAAGCCCTGAACAGGGGGCACATGCGCTGCAACAAGCCGGTTACGCCACCGACCCGCAATATGCACAAAAGTTGGTTAGTGTGATCCAGCAGATGAGGAGTGCCGGTGAGCAGGCGGTTAAAGCATACAGCAGCGACCTAAGCCAGCTCTTCTAAAAATAGGCTATTTTACAGGTCATTTTGGGATTGGGCAGTGCTCGGCGCCGTCACGTACTACGTGTACGCTCCGTTGCCTGTGCGCTGGCCGCACCCAAACTGCCTGCGACAATAACGCCTATTGGATAGAGATCAATCACCGCAACGTGCACCGCTTTACTCATTGGATTTACTGGCAATAACACCCATATTTTTACTCAAGTTTCTCAATGTCGGGCCGATAATCATTACAGGCTGTGCGGGGGCTTAGGTTTCCTCAGGCAGTATCCCAATATTAATAAATGCAGGTGCGCGATGTTAATCACCTGCGGTAAAAGGATCTCTTCATGTCCAATAGTTTAATGAATACTGCGATGAGTGGTCTGAGCGCCGCGCAATATGCCCTGAGCACTGTCAGTAATAACATCACCAATTTCCAGGTGGCGGGCTATAACCGCCAAAACGCCATCTTTGCGCAAAATGGTGGCACATTAAGCCCGGCAGGCTTTATTGGTAATGGCGTGACAGTGACCGGTGTCAACCGTGAATATAACTCCTTTATTACCAATCAATTGCGCTCTTCACAGACGCAAAGCAGCGGCTTGACCACCTATTATCAGCAAATTTCGCAAATCGATAACTTGCTGTCCAACTCCTCCAATAACCTCTCCGTTACCATGCAGGACTTCTTTAGTAACCTGCAAAACCTGGTGAGCAACGCCGGTGATGATGCTGCGCGTAAAACGGTATTGGGCAAGGCAGAAGGGCTGGTTAACCAGTTCCAGAATGCGGATAAATATCTGCGTGACATGGATACGGGCGTCAACCAGAAGATCACCGAAAGTGTGACCAAAATTAATAACTATGCCGAGCAAATCGCTAAGTTAAATGACCAAATCACCCGCCTGCGCGGCAGCAGTGGCAGCGAACCTAACGCCTTGCTCGATCAGCGCGATCAGCTGGTCACTGAACTGAACCAGATTGTGGGCGTCACTGTCACTCAGCAAGATGGCGATGCCTATAACGTCGCCTTTGCTAGCGGCTTGCCATTGGTACAAGGTTCTAGCTCTTACAAAGTTGAAGCCATCGCCTCCGGCAGTGATGCCACTCGATTAGCTATTGGTTACAAATATGGTAGCGGCGATGTGATGGAAGTGGATGAGAGTCGTCTGGCGACAGGTAGCCTCGGCGGCACCCTGAAATTCCGCAGTGAAGCGCTGGATAGCGCCCGCAATCAGTTAGGCCAACTGGCCCTGGTGATGGCAGATAGCTTTAACACGCAACATAAAGCCGGGTTTGATATCAATGGCGACCAAGGTGAGAACTTCTTTAGTTTTGCTCAGCCAAACGTGCTGAAAAACTCGAATAATCAGGGGGATGCCAGTTTGACGGTGAGCTATGCCGACACCTCGAAAGTCAAAGCCAGCGACTACAGCGTGGAGTTTGATGGCACCAATTGGCAGGTGACCCGGCTGTCTGATAACACCAAAGTGCCGGCCAATCCGGTGGTCGATGTCAATGGCGATACCACCGGTTTGAGCTTCGACGGCCTCTCCGTCAGCATTGATAACGGCACCACTGGCGCACAAGCCAAAGATAAATTCTTGGTGAAAACCGTATCGAATGTGGCGGCTAACCTTCAGGTTGATATTACCGACTCCAGCAAAATTGCCGCCGCCGGTACGGCCGATGGTGGCGCGAGTGATAACGTTAACGCCAAAGCTTTACTGGATCTGCAAACCCAGAAACTGGTGGACGGCAAAGCAACTCTTGCGGGGGCTTACGCGGGCTTAGTGAGTAATGTCGGTAACCAGACCAATACCGCGAAAACCAACAGTGCGGCACAAGCCAATATTGTTACGCAGTTGACCGCCGAGCAGCAGTCTATTTCCGGCGTGAATCTGGATGAAGAGTACGGTGATTTGCAACGTTTCCAACAATATTATTTGGCTAATGCGCAAGTGATTCAAACCGCCTCGACGCTGTTTAATGCGCTACTGGATCTGCGTTAAGTTGTTGTCTGCGGTAGAGTTTTAGTGCCGTAATTTACCACTATTTTGCGTTTAGCCAGCATGAGTGTTGAGATAGTTTTGATTGTTGCAACAGATAGATAGTTGCAACAGATGGCTCGTCGAAACCCATTAACTGGCTGAACTGTAACTAAAAGGAACTGACATTGTGCGCTTAAGTACTAGCATGATCTATCAGCAAACTATGCAGGGCGTTTCCACAGCCCAATCCCTCTGGATGCAGTCGGGCCAACAGCTCTCCACCGGTAAGCGCGTGGTTAACCCCTCAGATGATCCAATGGCTGCGTCACAAGCGGTGATGGTGTCGCAATCCCAATCGGAAAATAACCAATATACCCTGGCGCGTAGCTTTGCCCGTAATGAGCTATCACAGGAGACCAAAACACTGGAGCAGGTGACTAGCACCATTCAGTCAATCCAGAGCATCATTATCAGTGCGAAAAGTGATGTGTTGAGTGACGATGACCGCGCCTCATATGCGACTCAGTTACAGGGTTTGAAAGATCAGTTGCTCAATCAGGCCAACTCGACAAACGGCAGTGGTCGTTACGCCTTCGCGGCGTTTAAAAGTGACAAGCCACCGTTTGTGGTCAGTGCCACCGGTGAGGTGACCTATCAGGGTGGGGATGTTGCCATTGAACAAAAAGTGGATGCCAGCCGTTCGATGACCATCGGGCACACTGGGACCAGTGTTTTTATGGCGCTGACCAGCAACGCAAAACCAGAACCTGATGATGCTGCGGGTAATCCGGTTGCCTCTGAAGCCAATATTTTTAATACCATCGATACGGTTTTAAAATCGCTGAAGACGCCGCTTTCGGGTGCCACCGATGCGGTGAAAGAGCAGGCGCAGGCCGATATGGACAAAGGGATCCGGGGCATGGCCAACTCATTGAATAATGTGTTGTCGGTTCAGTCTGAAGTCGGTACGCAACTGCAAGAGTTGGATAACCTGGATAGTCTGGGTAGTGATCGCACCTTGAGCAATAAACAGCGGTTGACTGACTTGGTGGATGTGGATTATACCGCTGCCATCTCCTCTTACGTCATGCAGCAGGCGGCATTGCAGGCCTCTTACACCACCTTTACCAATATGCAGGGCTTGTCTCTGTTCCAACTGAATAAGTAATCCTGCCTTAACCTGTGGGCTAGCCCCACAGGTTCTCTCCCCAAAAACGTTATCAGCTCGCCATCCCACCTAACACCAGCGCCAGGCGGTCAAAGAATTCGCTAAACAGGTGTTCAGCAAAGGGGGCCAGTAGCGGCATGATTAATCCCAGCGACAAAATGCCAACTGTCAGGGTCAGCGGGAAACCGATCACGAATACCGAGAGTTGTGGCGTCATGCGGTTAAGCATCCCTAAGGCTAAATTCAGGGTTAACAGCAGGGTAATCAGCGGCAAGGCCAGCATCAGGCCATTCATAAAGATGAGTGAGCCGGTCTGCGCCAGGGTCAGAAAACCGCTGCCATTGAGCGGTTCGAACTGAATGGGTAGGGTATGGAAACTGTCGGCCAGCAACGAAATCAGCCATAAGTGACCATTGAAGCTGAGAAATAGCAGCATCGCCAGCAAGTTAAGCAGGCGGGATAATACCGAGGTATTTGGCCCGCCTGACGGGTCAAAGAAGGTGGCGAAGGATAGCCCCATCTGCAAACCAATCACCTCACCGGCCAGTCGAATGGCGGCAAATGCAAATTGCATGGTTAAGCCGATAGTGACACCAATCAGTATTTGCTGGGCGGCGACCCAAAGCGCGCCACTGGAGACCAATGGGATATTCACTGGCGGCAGCGCAGGGGCAATCAGAAATGTAATCAATACCGCCAAGCCCACTTTAACTTTGCGGTTGATCTGCCTCTCGCTTAATACCGGCGCGGTGGTGATCAGCGCCAGTACGCGAATTAATGGCCAGAAATAGTGGCTGACCATGGCCACAAGCTGGGTGGTGTCGAGGGAGAGCATCGTTGAGAGCAGCCCTAGCCTATCAACGTGGGCAGGCTGGTGAACAGGTTACGCATATAGTCCAGTATCAAGCTCAGCATCCACGGGCCGGCGATCACCATGGTAGCGAAGACCGCCAATATTTTCGGGATAAATGACAGTGTCATTTCGTTAATCTGCGTTGCCGCCTGTAACAGGCTGACAATCAGGCCGCTTATTAGCGCTGCCAGCAATAGTGGCGCGGCCAGTGCAAGGGCGACCTTCATTGCCTCGACGCCGAGGGCCATTACCGATTCAGGTGTCATGATCTGTTTACCCTTGCCTCAATGCGGCGAATGATTAGCTATAGAAACTTTGCGCCAGTGAACCTAATAACAACTGCCAACCATCAACCAATACAAACAGCATCAGCTTAAAGGGCAGTGAAATACTGGCGGGCGGCACCATCATCATCCCCAGCGCCATCAGCACACTGGCCACCACCAGGTCGATAATAAGAAAGGGAATAAAAACGGTAAAACCGATCTGGAAAGCGGTTTTCAGCTCGCTGGTGACATAGGCGGGCAGCAGGATCCGCATCGGCACCACTTCTGGCCCTTCCAGTGGCGGTAGATTGGCTAAACGGGCATAGAGCGCCAGATCGGATTCGCGGGTCTGACGCAGCATAAATTCGCGTAATGGTTGCGAGCCTTTATCCATCGCCACTTCCATGCTTATCTTGTCCTGACTGAAGGGCAGATAAGCATCCTGATACACCTTGTCGAACACCGGCGACATAATAAAGAAGGTCAAAAACAGCGCCAGACCTAGCATCACCTGATTGGGTGGTGCAGAGGGTGTACCCAATGCGTTGCGCAGCAAACCTAGCACAATAATGATGCGGGTAAAGCTGGTCATCATCAGTAAGGCCGCGGGCAGGAAACTTAACGCGGTGATAAAGACCAGTGTCTGCACGGGCAATGACCAACTCTGCCCGCCATTCGCCAGAGGTTGGCTGATAAGCCCTGGGAGTTGCGCAAAGACCGCCGGGGAGCAGAGTAAGGTTAGCAGCAGCAGGGTGATTTTATTGAGTCGCAGGCGGAGTAACATCATGCCGATTCTTCCGGATGTTTCAATTTCTTATTAAACAGATGGTGATTCAGTAGCTGGCGAAAATCAGCAGGTTTGGCACTTTTAGTTGGCAACTCGCCAGCGCTGTCATCCACCGGCGGGCGGGGTAGCGTATGGAGTGACGTTACCTGTTGTGATGTCACACCCAACACCAGCCAAGTGTTATCCACTTCGACGATGACGACACGTTCGCGCTGACCCACCTGACAACTGGCCTTCACACTCAACAACTTATTGTTGCGCGCTTGCGGCGCAAAACCCAAACGGCGCACCAGCCAGGCTCCGCATAGAATCAGCAGTAAAATACCGCCCAACACACTGCCGACCTGAGTTAACACCGAACCGGCGGGCATGGCAGGTGCTTGCACCGCGACACCGGGATGGCTAGTGGCGAAACCGGTGGTAGGCACCGATGTGGTGGTGATGGGGGTATGCGCGGTGACTGGCGTATGGGCTGCTAATGGTATAGCCGCCCCCGCAGCTTCGGCGGCGGGGGGCGGCGTCTCAACAGTGACCGTCTGTGTTGCAGTCATTAGCGGCTCAGGCGACGCATACGTTCGGATGGGGTAATGATATCGGTGATACGAACACCATATTTATCGGCCACCACCACCACTTCACCCTGAGCAATCAGATAACCGTTAATCAAGATATCCAGCGGTTCGCCCGCCAGGCCATCCAGTGAGACCACTGAGCCTTGAGACAGGCGCAGCAGCTCTTTAATGGTCATCTTGGTGCGACCCAACTCAACGGTCAGTTTTACCGGGATATCCAAAATCAAATCGATATCTTGCAGGTTACCCAGTGCATCCGGCGCTTCCAGTGATTTAAATACGCCTTCGGTGGTGGCTGCTGGTTTCTCCATCGCCTGCTGCTCATTAAACGCATCAGCCCACAGATCGTCCACGGATTCCTTTCCATCGTCAGACGGAAGCTTAGGGTCACTCATTGGGCTGTTCCTCATTCAGAGCATTCAAAATAGGGTTAATCAAATGTTCAACACGCAGGGCATATTGCCCGTTTAATGTCCCGTACTGACTGGTCAGTACCGGTACGCCGTCGACATGACCAATCAGTCGATCCGGTTTATCTATGGGCAGCACATCCCCTGGCTGTAGCTTGAGTATCTGCGACAGTCTCAGCGGGATATCAACAAAATTAGCCACCAGCTCCAGCTCTGAATGCTGCACTTGCTTAACCAGTGTTTCACGCCAATGGCTATCTTCCTGCCGGGAGTTTTCCAGTGGTGGATTGGTCAGCAGCTCGCGCAGCGGCTCGATCATGGCAAACGGAATACAGATGTTAAACTCGCCACTCAACGCCCCGATCTCCACATGGAAAGGGGTGGTGACCACGATATCGTTGGGGGAGGTGGTGATATTGGTGAATTTCACCTGGATTTCAGAACGGACGTACTCAACATCTATCTTATAGATAGGCGCCCATGCATCACGGTAAGCATCCAGCGCCAGCCGCAGCATCCGATTGATCACCCGTTGTTCCGTGTGGGTAAATTCGCGCCCTTCTACTTTTGTCGGGAAGCGGCCATCACCACCAAATAAGTTATCAACGGCAATAAACACCAAACTCGGGGCGAACACGAATAGCGCCGTGCCGCGCAAGGGTTTCAAATGGATCAAGTTGAGATTGGTCGGCACCGGCAGGTTACGGGCAAAATCATGATAAGGCTGAATTTTTATCGGGCCGACCGTGATATCCGGGCTGCGGCGCAACAGGTTAAACAGCCCCATCCGGAACTGACGGGCAAACCGCTCATTGATGATCTCCAGCGCGTGCAGGCGCTCACGCACCACCCGCCGCTGGGTCGTCGGATCATAAGGTTTAACGTCTGTTTCAGTACCCGCGACAGCTTCAGGTTCTTCACCCCCGCTATCACCGTTTAACAGTGCGTCAATCTCTGCTTGTGAAAGAATGCTATCGCCCATAATGATTATCGCAGTATGAATGCGGTAAACAGCACATCGCTGACTACCTGATTAGGTTGGCCTTTAACCATTGGCGGGCTAAGTACGTTTTTAATTTCATCGACTAAACGCTGTTTACCCGCTTCATTCGACAAACTATCGGCAGACTGGCGGGAGAGTAGCAACAGCAAGCGGCTGCGCACTTCCGGCAGATAGTCATTGAGTTTTGTGCGAGTGGTATCGTCGGGCAGTCTTAGCGTTAATCCGATATAAAGCACGCGATCCAGATTGTTATCTGGCGTGATCAGATTGACCGTAAAGGTCTCCAGCGGCATGAATACCGGGATAACAGGGGCGGCTTTCGCGGTGGTAGGTTTGCTTTTGTTGAGCAGCCACCAGCTATAACCGCCGCCCGCAGATGCTGCTACAGCAATCAGCACCAACAGGATTACCCAGATCGAACTCTTACGCTTGGCCGGGAAAGTATTTTCAGACATGGAGAAGACAAATTCCTGTTTCGGTATCAAACCGGTGGATCACGATAATAACGTGGGGCAAATGACCCCAGGTTATCCGAATTATTACTGATGATTATCCCGCGTATCCTCAATGCCAATAGGCAGAATAGGTGGCGAAAAACGCCCTAACTTGCCCGTTTGTCACCTTTTGGCGAAACTCGCACCCCTTTTAGGCGAAAATATCAACACCGCCACTGCCGTTAGCCAATGATTGCAGTGCTGCTGGCGTGACTAATGGTGTGCTGGCAAGGGCGTCGACTGAAGCGGTGTCACCATAGGTTGGCTGGTTGCGTGCGGCGAAACCTTGCTGATTTTGTTGGCTCTGCTGCTGAGCTTGTTGCCACTGTCCTTCACTGCCGACACTGCTCTGGCCCAGTTGAATACCACTTTCAGCCAATGCGCTGCGCAAACTTGGCATTGCTGCTTCAAGGGCGGCGCGGACCTGGCTGTGGGCTGAAGCAAAGTGTAGCTGAGCCTGGTTATCCTCCATCTTCAAGCTAATTTGCAATGCCCCTAACTCCTGCGGATGTAATCGCAGTTCGGCACTCTGCTGACCATTGCGGCTGAACATCACCACCTGTTGCCCCAGTGACTGCTGCCACTCCTGGCTACCCAATTGGGCGCTTAAATGACCGCTGACCGGCACACTGACTTGAGGGCCTGTGGTGGTGCTCAGAACAGGGCTGGAAATTGGCGCAAGAGAGGGGGTGACGGCCGATGAGCTGACCAATGTTTTATCCAGCGCTGAGGGGGCCGTTACCGCGCGATCTACCTGTGCTGCCAGCGGAGCAGCTTTCAGGTTAAGGGCGCTATCGGCATCTTGCGCCGTCAAGCGGGCTAGCTTATCTGGTGCGTTTTTGCTTTTCGCGCTGCTGGCAGAGAGTGGGTCACTGCTCACCGTTTTATCACTTTTCACATTGCTGACGGTGGCAAGAGTGCTGCCCATTAGGGCGGCTAAGCCCCTATCTTGTGATGTCAGATTAGTCAACGTGGCCAAATCTTGCCGGGTGCTGGTTTTACTGTCGGTCAGGCCATTGCCCTCAGCCAAAGCGGCTTTTTGCCCATGATTGGCCGTGCCCAATGTGGTGGCAACCTGATGCGGTAACATCGCCAGCAAGGTTTGCAAGGCGCTGAGGTCAGCTTTGTCGGCAGTTTTATCCAGTGCGCTGTCATCATCAACTGTGGTTTTCTTCAGGCTAGCCGCTTCACCGCTTTGCCCCGCGTGAGTCAGCCCTGCCGGTAGTGTGGCGCTGATATCGCCCAATGCCGCGAGCAACTGATTCAACTTACTGTTGCCGCTGGTTGATTTTCCACCGTCAACATCGGCGGTGATATCCGTGGTGGCGGCCAATGATGATTTCAGTGTTGAGGCATCAATGGCGGTCAGCTCTTTACCCAGTTGATCACCCAACAGTTTGGCAAAATCAGCCGGTAGGCCCGCATCGGTAAATAGCGCCGCAATAGATGAAGAGGATGCCGCACCCTCGGTTTCACTGGCGGTCGCAGTGGCAGGCAGTAGGGCGATATTCATGAATTAAGACTCCTTTGTGAGGCGCGTTGGGCGAACTCATCCATCAATTTTTGATCCAAACGGTTCTCATGCAGGCGCTGAGTGGTTTCAGCGCGCTCTTGCAGGGTTTCAAACGCGTTCAGCCGTTGCTGCTTCTCTTGCCAATACTTGACTGCCTGTTCAACCTTGACATTCCACTGTGCTAACTGATTACGATGCTGCTCAATGGCCTGTTCCAGGGTTTGAATAAACTGCTGATAATTTTGCCAACTGGAGGAGGCCATCCCGTTACTCAGCGTGTCATTCAATCGCACCCGATACTCATCCTGATAAGAGAGCAACATCGTAAGTTGCTGCTCAACATTATGGTATGACAAGCGAACCTGCCCCAATTGAGTAGTGGCCTGTTCGACCGCCTTTTGGGCCAGATCGCGCAAGGTCACGAGAGGTGACTGACTTTTCATCGCATTCCTCATACCCTTCGTTCTTGACGCCGCAGGGTTGTTAGCTACGTTCACTCACCCGAATCACTGACTTGAGTCAGCTCATCGGGGACTCATTCACTTGCTGCCTACCTGCAACGCCAATAACTTTGGGTATGCATTTTCGTTCTTGACGCCGCAGGGTTGTTAGCTACGTTCACTCACCCGAATCACTGACTTGAGTCAGCTCATCGGGGACTCATTCACTTGCCGCCTACCTGCAACGCCAATAACTTTGGGTATGCATTTTCGTTCTTGACGCCGCAGGGTGGTTAGTTTTTAGCCAGGAAATAGGCTCTTTAGGTGCTGGCAGGCATCTTCGTAACTGCTGCGTTCATACATCCCTTGCTGCAAGAAGATCTCCATCTGCGGGTAGAGCGCAATGGCTTTATCCAGCAGCGGATCACTACCGGCCGCATAGGCACCGACACTGACTAAATCGCGGTTACGCTGATAACTGGCCAGTAACTGCTTGAACTGGCGAACTTTACTGTAGTGGTTCTCGTCGATAAGCGATGTCATGGCACGGCTGATCGAGGCTTCAATGTCGATGGCCGGATAGTGACCGGATTCCGCCAGACGCCGTGATAACACCACATGCCCATCAAGAATGGCGCGTGCGGAGTCAGCAATAGGGTCCTGCTGGTCATCACCTTCGGTTAATACGGTATAAAATGCGGTGATGGAGCCACCGCCGGTTACGCCATTACCGGCCCGTTCGACCAACGCGGGTAGTTTGGCGAATACGGATGGTGGATACCCTTTGGTCGCTGGCGGTTCGCCGATGGCGAGGGCGATTTCGCGCTGCGCCATGGCATAGCGGGTTAGGGAGTCCATAATCAGCAATACGTGCTGGCCGCGATCGCGGAAATCCTCGGCGATGCGCGTGGCATAAGCAGCCCCCTGCATCCGCAACAATGGCGAGACATCGGCCGGGGCGGCAATCACCACAGAGCGGGCGCGGCCTTCTGGGCCTAGAATATTCTCAATAAAATCTTTGACTTCACGGCCACGCTCACCAATCAAGCCAACCACAATCACATCCGCTTGGGTGTAACGGGCCATCATCCCCAGCAGCACGCTTTTCCCTACCCCAGAACCGGCGAACAGGCCCATACGCTGCCCGCGACCCACGGTGAGTAGGGCATTGATGGTGCGTACACCGACATCCAATACCTGCTCAATGGCAGTACGCTGCAAGGGGTTGATAGGGGGGGTGATCAGTGGCGCACGATAGCCGGTTTCCGGTGCTGGCAAGCCATCAAGGGGTTTCGCACTGCCATCCAGCACGCGGCCTAGTAATTCAGGGCCAAGTGGCAGTTGTTTACTGGCAGAGGCACCACCCGTGGTCATGCGCGCATAGACTCGCGCACCGGGTACAATGCCCTCAACCTCTTCCAGTGGCATCAAAAACAGCCGTTGGCCGTTAAAACCGACCACTTCGCTCTCAACTTCCTGCACTTCGCCGTTATCGTAGCGTTCGATGAGGCAAGTTGCGCCCAATGGCAGTTGCAGCCCGGTGGCCTCTAGCACCAGGCCGGTAGCACGAACCAACCGCCCGTAGCGGCGAATAGTGGTTGATTGGCTGATACGCTCTTCGAACTTATCCATCGATGCGAGCCAGCGACCAAGACGGGCGGTCATCATAACTCTCCCGGCGCAGCCAGACGGCACAGCTCATGCCAGCGGGTGGCCAGACTGGCATCAAGGTCACCCTCTTCGGCGCTAACCTTGCAGCCGCCCGGATGAATTTGGCTATCACCCAGTAAACGCCAGCCATTGAGGCTAAGCGTGGAACCCAAACGCTGTTCGACGATGGCTAAATCTTCGGGATTGACCCGCAATTGTGGCTTGCCGGCAAACATCGGCTCTTGCTGAATCAGTTGCTGAATTTGGGCCAGTAACGCGGTGCCATCGCAAATAGCCGGCTGCCCCAGAATCTGCTTCGCGGCGGCCAATGCCATTTGCATTAATCTGGAGGCGATCACGCTGTCCAGTGCATCAAGGGTGCTTTGGAAGTCATTCACCAACAGCTGCCAATGTGCAGTCATCGGGGCCAGCTCTTTCTGAGCATCTGCCAATGCCTGTTGATGACCCTCTTCCAGCCCGGTTTGATACCCTTTATCCAGCCCCTCTTGCAACCCTTTGGCGAACCCTTGTTGACGACCCTGCTTCTCCGCTTCGAGTTGCAGATTCAGCAATGTTTGTTGCTCATCAACCTCAGTTGGCTGTGCATCAACGCCCGGCTCATCTGTAAACAGCATACTGATATCCGGTGCCTGGACCACCGGAGGCCTCTCTGGCTGACTGGCGAAGTCATTGAGTGACCAGGGCTGCCAGGGCAGGGCATTAATCCGATCAGACATAGATATCCTCGCCACCGCCAATGACTATCTCGCCGCTCTCCGCCAGACGACGGACGATAAGCAAGATAGATTTCTGTTCGTTTTCGACCAGTGACATACGTACCGGCCCACGGGTTGCCAGATCGTCGCGCAGGATCTCTGCCGCGCGTAGTGACATGTTGCTGAGGAAGCGCTCGCGCAATGCCTGATCGGCACCTTTCAATGCCACCAGCAGTGATTCGTTGTCGATCTCCTGTAGCAAGCGCTGAATGCTGCGGTCGTCGACACTGATCAGATTCTCGAACAGGAACATCTCGTCGATAATCTTCTGTGCCAACTCGCCGTCGTACTCGCGCACCGCGTCCATAACCGTCTCTTCCTGCTGGGTTTTCATCAGGTTGATAATCTCGGCGGCGGTGCGGATCCCGCCCATTTTGCTGCGTTTGAGATTCTGACCATCGAGCAGGTTGTTCAGCACTTCCGTCAATTCAGCCAACGCCGCTGGCTGGACACCACCAAAGGTGGCGATACGCAGCATGACATCGTTGCGCAGACGCTCGTCGAACAGGGCCAAAATGTCGGCCGCCTGAGCACGTTTCAGATGAACCAAAATGGTGGCGATAATCTGCGGATGCTCGTCGCGGATCAGATCGGCCGCCATCTGCGGCTCCATAAAGTTGAGTGTTTCCATACCACTGGTGGTTTCGCGCGACTCCAGAATGTCCTCCAGCAAGCTGGAAGCCCGCTCCTCGCCCAGTGCTTTGATCAGCACGGTGCGCAGATAGTCGCTGGCGTTAACACTCAGTGCGGCATATTGTTCAGCGTCGTCTTCAAACTCAGCAAGGACATCGACCAACTGCTGGTGTGAAACCTGACGCATACTCGCCATAGTGGTACTGAGTTGCTGTACCTCGCGCGAGGAGAGATGCTTAAACACCTCGGCGGCATGGTCTTCACCCAGAGTCATCAGCATGATGGCGCTTTTTTCAGTTCCGGTCAGGCTCATTGGTCATTACTCATCCATTGACGGATAACCAACGCAACAATACGTGGGTCTTTATCCGCAAGTTCGCGTATACGCTGGGCCTGAACTTCAGCACTCACGCGCTGCTGATTCTTCTTACGCAGGGCCAGCTCTTCTTTACTTTGCTTCACAGTCTCAGCGGTCTGCGCGGTCTGCACCATGCTATTGACTGAAGCTGCGGCTTTATCCGCAAGTTGTTTCTTGGCAATCATTGGGCGCACCAGTTTGCGCCACAGAATCCATGCCACCAGCAAGATAAGCAGATAACGACCGCCATTTAGCAACTGATCAAAGAACGACTGCTGTTTCCAGAAGGGCAGGGAGAGGCCGCTACCATCGTCGGTGGCATTAAATGGTGTATTGACCACATTTAAGGTGTCGCCACGATCGGTAGAGAAGCCCATCGCCTCGCGCGTCAGTGACTCCACTTGCGCCAATTGATCTTTCGACAAGGCAACCGGCTTGCCCGCTTTATCACTGCCGTAATTGACCACAACCGCCACCGACAGGCGCTGCACCATGCCCGCTTGTTGCTGGGTATGGCGAATAGTGCGATCGACTTCGAAGTTAGTGGTTTGGTCGTGACGGCTATTGCTGGATGTGGCCGTCGATCGGGCTGCCGTAGTGGTTGCAGGGCGATTGGCGGCATTGGCGTTATTTGCAGCCGCTCCGGCAGCTCCAGCTACAGGCGCTGGCTGAGGTACTTCAATTGGTGCCACTGGCGTAGCCGAGGGCTGATTGGATAGTGCGCCAGGTACGCCACCGACATTGCTGCCGCCCAATTGCTCGCTATTACTGGTTTGCTGGGAGCGCACCGCCCCTTGATTGGCGGCCTGATTCGGTTTGTACTCTTCATCGGTCTGCTCGCGGCTGGCAAAATCAACTTGTGCCGTGACCTGCGCATGGACATTACCGCTACCAACCATTGGCGCGAGGATAGTTTCGATGCGGCGCTGGAAGCGGTTTTCCACTTCATTGGTAAATTTGAGTTGCGTGGCATTTAAATCACGACCGGCGCTGTCGGATTGCGTCAACAGACGACCGGTTTGGTCAACCACCGTCACATTGCCCGGCGGCAAACCGGCCACACTGCTGGAGACCATATACACGATAGCGTTGATCTGGCCGTCATCAAGTGCGCGTCCAGGTTGCAAGGCGAGGGTGACCGAGGCGGTCGGGGATTTCTGTTCACGGACGAATAGCGAGGGTTTCGGCATCGCCAAATGAACCCGCACATTCAGTACCGGCCCCAGTGTGCCGATAGTGCGGGCCAGCTCACCTTCCAATGCCCGCTGGTAGTTAATTTGTTCACTGAATTGGCTGATACCAAATTTTTCTTGATCCAGTAATTCAAAACCGACCGCACCGCCTTTCGGCAACCCCTGTTGCGCCAGACGCAGACGAGTTTCATGTACCTTGTCTGCCGGGATAAGCAATGCGCCGCCATTATCAGCGAAGCGGTAAGGAATATTCAGTTGCGTCAGTTGCGTAACGATTTCACCACCGTCACGATCACTCAGATTGCTATAAAGGACGCGATAATCCGGGCTTTTCGCCCATAACATCAGCGCGACAATGATAGCGACAGCCGCCGCCGCCGCAATCAGCAGTGGGATTTTTGGATTCGCGCGTAGGCGTGCCAGCGTCGTCGTAAAAGCATTATCACGATTTTCACCGCCAGTTATTGAGGCATTCATACACGTCCTTGGCCAAGCTGAACAACGTTTGAGTGAGTATTTTTTATATAATTAATGTGTTGGAACAAAACAGACTCCCAAGTGCTGTGAGCAATAAAGCATCAATAGCTGTTCTCCCCTTTTATGGGCACGCCATTATTTGCTGTAAGTTATGAATTCGATGGGTCAATAAGCTGGTATTTTTGGGTCTAATTAGCCGCTTTAGCACAAAAATGATGTGTTAGGGTGTCATCCTGAAAATAGTGATAGGTGATAGGTGATAGCGGGGCATAACTGCAGCAACGGGATCATTTGCCACACTGTTATTCGATCAAAATAGCTATTTTGACCAACGACCTATTCGGGGATGAGCATGTCTGTTCAAGGTATTGAAGGCGTTTTACAGCAGTTGCAGGTCACGGCATTGCAGGCATCGGGTACAGCGAAAACATTACCCGCTGAGGCCGGTTTTGCCAGCGAGTTGAGAGCGGCTATTGGTAAAATCAGTGAAACCCAGCAACATGCCCGTACTCAGGCACAGAATTTTGAATTAGGTGTCCCCGGTGTTGGTTTGAATGACGTGATGGTGGATATGCAAAAATCATCAGTCTCTTTGCAACTGGGTATTCAGGTGCGTAATAAACTGGTCGCAGCTTATCAAGATGTCATGAATATGGGGGTGTGATGTTAGCGGCACACTGATTTCACTCTGTTTCGTGTGACAAAGCCCATAAATATAGCGACGCTGTTGTGCCATAAGGGGCATAGCGGCGACGATATCTTTCAAATCGTTCGCGCGGCACTGTTTTATGGCGATATAGATTCATCATGCCACGGCGGATCGCCAAATCACCCCAACTGAGCACATCCGGGCGGGCGAGTGATGATATTAATAGCATTTCTGCAGTCCAAACTCCCACGCCATTGAGGCTGGATAACTGCGTAATCACCTCATTATCGGGCAATTGCGCAATAGCCGCTAAGTTCAGCGAGCCATCAAGTGCAGCCTCTGCGGCACCTTTAATATATCCGGCCTTTTTCATCGTCATGCCACAGCCCTGAATCGCCTCTGCCGATGCCTGCGCAACAGTTATCGGCGTAATTGCACCCAGTAACGCCACCAATCGCGCATTAACCGTGATTGCAGCTTTAACCGATATCTGCTGATCGACAATATTTCTGATTAACGCGGCAAATAGATCCGGGGATAATGGACGAGCGATCATGCCCAAGCGGTCAATGGCGGCGGCCATTTTTTTATCCCGCCGCTTAAGATGATTGATTTCGGTTTCACCGTAGCTATAGAACACCTATTCACTCCAGTCAGCGCCTAAGAGAAGGCAAAACTAAATAAAATCCTAACACGCCGTAGGGCGCTATTTAGCATAGCGCCACTTCAGGATAATGACTCTCCCTTTCTTGCTCTCTAAGCCGTCTCTGCCAGCGAAATATTTTGGTGTCCCACTTTTTGCAGTAATACTGAGATATCAATAATATCAACTTTATCCGCTTGTAGATAAGCAACGGCATATTCATGCCAGATACCGGATTGCAGAAACAGAATAAACAGATCCCGATCCAGATGATTTTCATTCACCATGTTAACCATGATATTCAGCGCTTCAGATAACAGTTTACCTGGTTTATAAGGGCGGTCTGCGGCGGTAAGGGCTTCAAATACGTCGGCAATAGCCATCATGCGCACCGGGATGCTCATCTGCTTATAGGTCAGTTGGTAAGGGTAGCCTTTGCCATCCATCCGCTCATGATGTCCACCTGCAATCACCGGAACATTCGCCATGGTGCGCGGGAAAGGTAATTTTTTTAGCATCACAATAGTTTGCATAATGTGTTCGTTTATTTTGTAGCGGTCCTCCTCCGTCAGTGTTCCACGGCGAATGCTGAGGTTATAAATCTCTCCACGGTTATAGAGGAAAGTTGGTTCCTGCACCTTGAAATCATAATATTCCGGACGCTTATTTTTATTATCACGGTAGATAATATGCTCTTCTTTATCTGCCAGCATCGGTTCTTGTACCGGCAATGAAGGTGTACTGTGCCGCGCCTTGCGAATCCGCTCTTCATGGGCAATACCGGCGTTATCATCCAATGTTCGAGTCCAATGGAGGCTTGCAATTTGTTGGATGCGCGCAATGGCTTCATCAGACATAAATTCGCCACCGATATTACAGTGCGCGATAAAATAAAAATCTTCATCTAACTGGTGGAGTTCGTCAGCCAGTGCTTGTTGATCAGCCTCGCTGGCCGTGATGGTGGCATGACGACGCAAGAAGGTAATCTCTTTTTCACGTTTTAATACTTCAAACCGCATACGTATTTCGTGAATACGATCGTAAATTAACTCCAGTTTTGTTGATTTATCGACGACAAATTCAGGGGTGGTTATCTTGCCACAGTCATGTAACCAGCAGGCAGTATGCAGTTCTTCCCACTCGCTCTCGGATAAATTAAAGTGGGCAAAAGGCCCTTCTTTAACATTAATTGCTGCCCGGGCGAGCATCTTGGTTATTTCCGGTACGCGCTGACAGTGCCCGCCGGTATAAGCACTTTTAGCATCAATTGCGCCAGCAATAAGCTCAATAAAGGCATTGAGCAGGTTTTTCTGTTCTTGCAGCAGGCGCTGGGTTTCTACTGAAACCGATAAGCTACCCACCAGCGCATTGACCAATTGGATTTTCGAGCGTTCACGTTCGGCATTTAAGACATAAGGATTAAACAGCAGTAAGAAACCTAATAATTGGTCATCATGTGTTTTCATCGGTACAGCAATAAAACGTAAAGGTAAATACGGTTGCAGGAAGTCTTGTAGCTGATTAAATATATTCTCATTATTCAATGTTCCGACAATGGTTTTTCCCTCAAGCACTTGTTGGAAGGCACTAAAATTATCTTTTTCTACCTGTAGCGAAGACATCTCTGCAACGGGGATATTTTCGCCATTCCAGCGGAATGCTGTCGGCGTAAAAGTCCCGGTATCTTTATCTGTGAGAAAAATAATCCCGCCAGTCATGGCCGCAATTTCTGTGGTTTCACTTAATAACCCCTGCATCTGACGATGGAAATTACTTTCTGTTGTCAGCATATTACCCATCGAAATAAACTGTTTTAGTGTTGATTTCATTTTTGACATGGATTTATGTAGCTCATCCACTTCTTCAATGACAGAGTGCTCTAATTCACGCTCTTCGAAATACAAATTACTGATGGAGTCAGCATCTTGACGTAGTCGAATCAGCGGTTTGGATATCTTTCTTGAGAAGTACCAAACCAGCGGTAAACCAAGCATCAATAGGATAAACGCAATAAAGGTTGAATGATTACGAATAGAGTTAGCATCAGCAGTCAAATAACTCGCTGGCGTGGCAATAACCAACTGATAGACGTTACCATTGGTATTGATATCAACCACTGAGCCGAACCAGTGCTGGTTTTTCGCTTCAAACATGATGCTATTGGGATGCTCATCTCCTTGAGTATTATTGCTGGCAAGATTGCTTTTTTGAATATTGAGTAGCGCTTGCAATACAGGAACTTGCTTATCTTCGCTAGCGGCTACTACAGTAGTCTCTTTGGTTTTTGGCAGGCTAGCGATAACTTCACCGCGAGAGTTGATAATAATGGCCTGGCTACCTGGCGGCAGATTTTGTCTTATTAGGAACTGTGATAGCGAAGTCAGAGAAACATCTAATCCAATGATTGCCTGTTTATTTTCGGCCTGACGACTATAAGTAAAGCCGACTTCGCCTGTACCTTTAAAAATATAGATAGGGGAGGTGACCAGCGTAGGGCTTGCGGCGGCTAAAATAAACCAATCTCTCTGCCTAGGATCGTAGTTATCATTATCTCGTGGCATCACCGCAATAACCTGTTGCTGCTTATTGAGATAAATAAAACGTTTTTCCGGCAGACTATCAAGAAAACGATTACTTTGAATCATCCATTCAGCTTCTTCCGGGGCATGGAATAGTAAACGGTTAGCCTCAGTCAGACGTCGCAACATAAATAGATCGCCGTTGGGATAAGCACTATAGATAGCACTGGCATAGTTATTTTGTTGCAGTACTTCAATAAACTTACCGACAAAAGCCATTCTTTGCTCAAGGGTCGATAATTCTGTTATTTGCATACTGGCGAGAAGGTTAACTGACATCATCATAGGGCGGGTTACCGCATCCAATTCAGCCGCAATGGCTTCCCCGGTTTTTTGATACTGACGGTTGGTGCTGATCTCGGTCAATTTGGTCAATTGGCTATGACCAAAAGCAATAATGATAACCCCAATTGAGACGATCAGTAGAGTAAATAGGGCAGCTATCTGGATGTGCAAAGGATAGCGGCTTTTTAGTCCGAACAGGTTGCTTAGCATCATAGCCATCCCGAAGTTTATTATTCAATCAATCATAATCATAGAATGTGCTGAAACTATAAACACAGATCCCTAATATTCAGTGAGTTATAAGTAATTGCATGATTAAAAAGGCTTTGTTCGATATTGGGTTAAGATTGTTGGATGAAAAAACTAATCGCGGTGTGAAAAAGAATGATTTAACGTGCGGAATATCTAAAAGCAGTATTTAGCAGTCCTGAATGTTGACTGTAAAAAGGATTCTGGCGAGTTAACTAAATGAGATGTGGTGATATTATTGAACGGTTGAGCAAGTGCTATGGTAAGGATAAGGGATAAACCGAGTGCGTTACATTCGTCCTAAATCAGGCGCGTGCAAGCTTAAATAATTATGATAACCATCGGATGCTGAGTCATTATCTGTTGCCTGTAAACGATGATGCCCGCGTATGGCCGTAGGTGCAAAGCCAAAACGTTTACGAAAACGTTCGGCGAAACGTGATGCACTTTCATAACCCACCTGGCTGGCAATTAAAGAAATTGGCCAATCAGTACCTTGCAATAAACGCAGTGCGCTGGTCATACGTACATCAATCATTAAATCACGTAACAGTATATTTTCCACCGCGAGTTTACGTCGTAATACCACTTCACTCATCGCCATATGATCTGCCACTTCTGATGCAGACCATATTTTATGCGGATCAATAGCCAAGCAACGACGCACTTTTTCACTTAGCGAATGACCTTCACTAAGCGAAAATTTAACGCCACGTTGGGCTAACCAAAGTAGTAATTCAAGCATCCGATGCTTGACGATGGCGGGGGGAATATCACCGATATCTGAAATTGCTTTAAAGGTATTGCCGAATGTATTAATAAACTCAGGTGCTAAATTACGCACCGGCATAACCCCAGGAACTAACCCAAGCCCAGCTGAGGCGGGATGATTGGCAAAGGTAGCTATCAAACGGGGGTCACAGCGAAGTTGGTGGCTAAAAAATAGTCCGTCATCAGATAAGCCGTTAATTACATCAACAGTTTGTCCGCTACTTACTGCAACTATTTCACCGGCTTGAATAACGCACTCCTGATTATCCCAGCGAATGATCTTCTGCCCACGGTTAACCATAATGAGTAAGGGATTCTCAATATAGACTGAAGTGAGTAGTAGCTCTGTGTGTTGAATAACATGTGCCGAGCTACCCACACCAGGGCAAAAATTAATCGTACGTTCCATCGATATTCATTTCACAATTTTAGCCTGAGAATATCTTTACGCTTTGAATGGCAGACTAGCAACTCATTTTAATAGAAAATTCACAGTGACTGACTATTTTAGCGAAAAGTTTTAGGGGTTATAATAATAGCCAGTTAGACCTGAGTAATTGTTACTGTCAATATAATCTCATGTTAAAAATAGTGACAATAAAAACTGCTTACCATGTTAATAGTTGCAGTTACATGTGATTTCTCACAACGAATCGATATATTAAGACTCGGTGACCTACGATTACTGTGTCTCACCTAACAGCAATGCGTGGTCGGGAAACTGACCATAAGTATTATTAACCACTTGTTGTCGGGTGGATTGCCCAACCAACTCACTTAATGCATCAAGGCGCTGTTGTAATAAACGCTTAATTTCCACTTCATTAGCCAAAATAGCGCTTAACTTATCCCGTAATAACTCCTGTAATGCCAAAGATGAGCATGAAGAGATGGTGACGTTAGCGGTACTTTCAACTGCTTTGAGATAAGTCATCTCTAGATCAACCAGCGCATCCCAATTACCCTCGGTCGCCAGCATTAACATTTGCTCACTGAGGGTCAGGATTTGTTGATATTCGGACAAAAGATGCTGGTGACGTTCCATTAAATGGGGTCCTAGTTGGGTTGATAATTGGGGCCGATCTGCCGCCAGGCATCCGCAATATTTTCGAGCAAAGCAGCGACTTCATTAATTGCCTGCTCGTCATTGTGCAAATTGGCATGCAGTAAACGCCGTGACATATAATCGTACAAAGCAGATAAATTCTCAGCCATTTCGCCGCCTTTTTCCAAATCCAACCCTGCATTCAGGCCGTTATTGATAATATCAATTGCTTTGGATAGTGCTGTGCCTTTACCTGGAATATCGCCTTGACTCATCAGGATGCGAGCTCGAACCAGGGCGCTTTGCGCCCCGTCGAACAACATCACGATCAATTGGTGTGGACTCGCACTCATTACGCCACTTTCCAAGCCTACCTTAGCGTAGGCCTGGCTCCCTGATCGGTTGTACATGTCCTATTCCCTTATGAAGAAAATTGCTGCGTTAAGAAACTGGCGGTGTTATTCAACGAGCTGACTAACTTATCAAGTTGAGTAAATTGCGTCTTATACCGTTCGATCGTGGCAGTAATACTTTCAGTGGTTGCCGTGACCTGTTTATCCAGATTTTTTAACGTCTTATTGATGCCATCCGTCACCGTTTTCAGGGTGCCCTTGGTGGTATCCAGTGCGGTCTTAAGCAAAGTATCAGTCTGGGTAGCGAAACCCGTGGTAGTACCATCACCGACAAAAAATGCCGTCACACTGTTTGGCTTATCTTTTAGCGCGGTATCTAATTTGGTTGAGTCGATGACTAATTTGCCATCAAGATCCTGCGTGATACCCATACTGGCCAATGTTTTTAGATCTCCGACTTGCGAAGATGCCAGTTGGCTTTTCAATTGAGTTTGAATATTACGTAATACGCCATCACCGACTAAAGCCCCATTACCCGCAGATTGATCTTTGCCCGCTTCTACCGCGGTATATTTAGTCAAAGAACCAAAAGTGGTTTGTAATGAGTTATAGGCATCAACAAAACTTTGTATTGCCGCTTTGGTCGCTGTGCTATCGCGGGCAACAACCAGTTGTTCCGGCTCATTGGTTTTCGTTAATGTTTTGATATTAATGGTCACACCCTGTGGTGCATCCGTAATCGTATTACTTTGGCGGGTAATGGAGACGCCATTGACGCTTAATGTGGCATCTTCAGCTTTAACTTTCTGCGTCATTGCGCCGCTGCCACCAGTACTACTTGGCGTGTAATTCAGGAAGTCATTTAACTTGTCATCGCCGGTGACACTGATCGTCATTTCTGACTTGGTGCCGGTATCTTTCGCGGTTAATGAAAGATAATAGGTATCATCATCCGCTTTCATAATACTGGCGCTAACACTGCCCTCTTTTTTATTGATGGCATCGCGAATATCTGTCAGGGAGGTTTGCTGGTTAGTTAATGTCACTTCCAGTGGTTTTTCTTTCCCTGGCTGGGAAATGGTGATGGTACGAGTAGCATTGTCATTTCCTAATTTATCTGTCGCATTAGGGACATCTGCAGATAATAAAGACTGCGCTTTAGCAATGTTGGTCACTTCAATTGAGTAGTTGCCAGCTGTTGCTTTGCTATCGGTTGTTGCACTAAACGCAGTGTTAGAGCTACTGATTGTAGTCGTGCTCAGTGTATCTGCTTTTTGTAATGCCGCAGATGCTGTTTCCAGCTTTGCCAGTGCGCTTTGTAATACACCGTAGGCGGTGAGTTTAGCTTTATAGCTGGATTGCTGGGTGGTTAACGGTGTTAACCGGGTCTGCTCTGCTGCGGTTAACTTATCCAGCAAAGTGCCTAATTCCATATTTGACCCGATACCCAGTGTACTGATACTTGCCATGTCTAATCCTTAATATTCAAGTGTCGTTACCGGGTTATCGGCCAAGAAGAGGAAAAGTTTACACATAAAATAGAATTTATGATGGCTAGAATAACGGGGGATAACAGGGGGCTATTTGCTCCATTGAATAGAGCAGTAATTAAAGAAGAGATAAAGAATAATTTTCAGCTAATTTTAAAATTATTTCAAAGAATGGCTAAAGGTTCCTTAAAGAGCGCCGATACAAGTTGTGACGGTGATGAAGCCGTGGGCAGTAAGCCCAAATCATAACCCAATAGCATTTAAGGAATTCACTATGTCAGTAATTAATACTAACATCCTGTCTCTGAATACTCAGAACAACATGACCAAATCCCAGTCCGCTTTAGGCTCAGCCATTGAGCGTTTGTCTTCTGGTCTGCGTATCAACAGTGCGAAAGACGATGCTGCGGGTCAGGCAATCGCTAACCGTTTCACTTCTAACATCAGAGGCCTGACTCAGGCTGCTCGTAACGCTAACGACGGTATCTCTGTTGCACAGACTACTGAAGGCGCGTTGAACGAAATCAACAACAACTTACAACGTGTGCGTGAACTGACTGTTCAGGCATCTACCGGCAGCAACTCTACCAGCGACCTCTCTTCAATCCAAGACGAAATTCAATTGCGTATGGATGAAATCGACCGCGTATCTGCTCAAACTCAGTTCAACGGCGTGAAAGTTCTGAGCTCAGACACCAAAATGTCTATCCAGGTCGGTGCTAACGATAACGAAACTATCGATATCAGCCTGAAAGAAGTGACTTCCAAGACTCTGAACCTGGAAGGCTTCAACGTAACCGGTCCTAAAGGTGGTGCAACGGCGGCTTTAGCAGCTGCTGATTTCCAAAAAGCCTTTGGCGCTACCACTGCAATGACTACTGCAACTTCAGCAGAGACCACTGATGGTGCTTTGGCAGCCCGTCTGGGTGTTGCGAAGGCGAGTGTAACTGTTGGTACTGCACCAACTAAAGATAGCGCAGGTAACTGGTTCACTAAAGTTGATATCAAAGCAAATGACGCTACTGAAGCTAACAACCTGAAAGCCAATGGTTTCGACATCGCTTCTGGTGCAACTAAGTCATTCTATATCGCTGTTGACCCACAAACTGCTGATACCACTACAACAGCAGCCACTGCAGCGATTTCAATTGATACTGCTAGCCTGAGCCTGAAAAAACTGACCACTGGCGCGACCAACGATCCGTTGAAAGCACTGGATGCAGCGATTTCTGATATCGACGTTCAACGTAGCTCCCTGGGTGCGGTACAAAACCGTTTCCAATCTACTGTAACTAACCTGAACAACACTGTTAACAACCTGACTGCTGCACAAAGCCGTATCCAGGATGCTGACTATGCAACTGAAGTGTCCAACATGAGCCGTGCTCAGATCCTTCAGCAAGCAGGTACTTCAGTATTGGCACAGGCTAATCAGGTTCCACAAACTGTTCTGTCTCTGCTGCGTTAATTGATATATCGAGTTATATAAAAAAGGCGGCATATTGTGCCGCCTTATTATTCTAAGTTAATTATTGTGACAGATTAATTCACTTAGCATAAAAGAATTGGATTCATGGTTAATATTGAGGTTTGCTTGTGAAAGAACTTACCGTAGTTCAACCCGTTTATGTTGAGAACTTCAGTTGCATTGGAGCATCTTGTCGCGATCACTGCTGTAAACGCTGGACTATCTCTCTGGATAAAGAGACCTATCGTAAGTACGCCAAAAGCCATAATCCTGATATTAAGCGCATTGCGGTCACGAATATTGCCGTTACTCGAACCAGTTCCGCTAATTGGGCCGCAATCAAATTGACTGAACAGGGTAATTGCCCCTATTTAGATATCGATCAGCTCTGCGGTATTTATAAGCGCTTAGGTAAAGACGCATTAAGTGATACATGTACCGTATATCCACGTTCTGAGCATATATATAAAACTGAAAAACGAAAGAGCCTGAATATCTCGTGCCCTGAAGCGGCACGGCAGGTATTGTTTAATCCTGATGGGTTAAATATGAATACCCAGGTGATTGAGCTGAAAAGTTTTTTTCAAGCACCTGAACTAAATATAGAGGGGCAGTTAATAAATCTATTCTGTGCTAATTTATTGATGTCCGATCAACCTAAAATAGAAGAAAATCTTTATGCAATTGCGTCCTTTTTGCTTTTCTATCAAAAGCTAGAGGGCGATATTAATACTAAGCTGCCATATATGGAATCTGGTTATGAAGGATTATTGCAACAATTTGAATCTAATGAGATTTTAGATTGTTTGGGTAAGCTCACTTTCAATGCAGAGCTACAATGGCAGTTGCTCATAAGATTACAAAATTTCATGACGAAGACGCCTGAATCCAGAGGGCGGGAAACCATGTTTAATTACCTGAATCCGCTCCTTGATCATATAGTTGTAGGTTTTGATGTGGAGCTTGTCGCCGATAAAATGAAAGAATTAAGCCGAGTCTGGTGTGAGGATGCAGGCCCATTCTTTAGTGATAACCCGCATATTCTTCGCAACTATTTTCTTTATCGATTACACCATAACCAATTTGCAATACTTGATGAGTTTTCACTACTGAAACAGTTTTATTTAATTATTGTTGATTTTTTCTTTATAAGATCACTGATCAGCGTTTATGTAAAAAATAACAAACAGTTAACTGAAGATATCATTATCGATATCTTCTACTCATATCATGCATTTAGCCAACATAGTTCTAGTGTTACAACGATGTTCATTGAGGAAATTGATAAAGTCAAAGTAAATGACGATCTCTCTTCGCTGCAACTACTGATATAGCGCATAAAACAATGAGTGCAAAAAATTATGCGGATAAATACAGAATTAAGTCGATAAAAAAGAGGCATCAAAGCTTATAACGTGGGGCATAAGCCAAATAGCCGCCTTTTTATAGGTCTATTCCGGCGATTGTCTGACTGGCCTGACAGGATAATGGTACGACTCTCTTACCCTTAGGTGCCTGTCTAGTGAGCGATTTGTATACCGCCGAAGGCGTGATCGATAAAAATTCCCTCTGGCAACGCTATGTTCCTCTGGTTCGCCATGAAGCACTGCGTTTGCAGGTTCGCCTGCCAGCTAGTGTGGAGTTGGACGATTTGTTGCAGGCTGGGGGTATTGGTCTGCTGAATGCTGTCGAGCGTTACGATGCTTTGCAAGGAACTGCATTTACCACTTATGCGGTGCAGCGTATCCGTGGCGCGATGTTGGATGAGCTGCGTAGCCGAGATTGGGCACCGCGCAGTGTGCGACGTAACGCCCGCGAGGTCGCCAGTGCTATGCAGCAGGTTGAACAACGTGTTGGGCGTCCTGCCACTGAGCAGGAGGTGGCGAAAATTCTTGATATTGATTTGGCGGAGTATCGCCAGATCCTGTTGGATACCAACAATAGCCAACTTTTCTCCTATGACGAATGGCGGGAGGAGCATGGCGAAAGTGTCGAACCCTTGCTGGAGGGGCATGAAGATGCCAATCCGTTGCAACATTTGTTGGAAGGAAATCTGCGGCAACGCGTGATTGAAGCGATCGAGGCATTGCCAGAACGCGAAAAGATGGTGTTGACGCTGTATTACCAGGAAGAGCTGAACCTGAAAGAGATAGGAGCAGTGCTTGAAGTCGGGGAGTCCCGTGTCAGTCAGCTTCATAGCCAGGCGATAAAACGCTTACGCGCCCGTCTGAATAACGACTCTTAATTCACTTTCGCTCAGTGATATCACAGTGTTTAACTTTATAAATGCAGGTCTTCTTATGCCAGGACTTCAGCTAAAAAAGCGGCCACTGAGCCGTTACTTAAAAGATTATAAGCACGGTCAAACTCATTGCTCACATTGTAATAAGCAACTTGACCGCATGGCGTTGGTTTTTCGCGGACAAATTATTAATAAAGAAGCGATCGCCGGTATGGATCAACCGATCGACGATCAAGTGTGGTCAAAACTTCAGCATGAATTAACTGCATTGTGCCGTTTTTGCAGCGAGATATATTGCAACAGTACACCGGGCTATTTTGATATTATGGCGTTCAAGCAGTACTTATTTGAACAAACAGAGATGAGCCATAGCACGGTTCGCGAATATGTCGTGCGCTTGCGTCGCTTGGATGAAATGCTGGTTGCTACTAATTATCCGGCAGAGAAATTCGCCAGTGAAACTATGCATCAACGCATTATTGATGAGCTGCCAAATGCAGCACATAACAATTACCGCATTGCTTTGCGTAAGTATGATCAGTATTTGGCGTGGCAAAAGAGTTACTAAGTCCTGCCGTGAGAGCTGTCAGCAGTTGAGAAAACTCTGCATTTTCACCGTCATTACTGATGCTATAACGTAAAAATATCAAGCTATTATCTGTAGTGATGCTACGCCCGACAAGGTCCACCTTCGCCGGGCGTTTTAGTCTCTATTCCTGCCATCCTCCACGCTACATCCACGGTGATTGCTCTCTCTAACTCGAATGACTTTCGGGCGCAAGTTCGTTGAAATCTACTTTCCCCCGCTTTCCAGCCCCTTGAGATCTATTGGCTATAGCCTATTTATCCCGCAAGTTAAGTTATTCCCCTGCGTTATCGATTACTGACATCTATAATAAAATCAGTGATTATTAATGTTACATCTGATAAATCTATATGCCCTTGCTAGTTGAAGTCGCAGGGTATTGGCTGCTTGTTGCTGCTCTGAAATTTTAACTATTTTGGGTAATAATCGTCCTAAAATATTAACTCCCTGGGGGACCCGTGACGTTTCAACAAAAACTGGCGCAATTTCCACGTCTGGATCTGGTCGGCAATGCCACGCCATTAGAAAAGCTATCCCGATTGTCCGATTATCTGGGACGTGAAATTTATATCAAACGTGATGATGTCACGCCGCTGGCTTTAGGCGGGAATAAGCTGCGTAAGCTTGAGTTTCTGGCGGCCGATGCATTGCATCAGGGAGCGGACACATTGGTTACCGCGGGTGCGATTCAGTCGAATCATGTGCGCCAAACCGCGGCAGTAGCAGCAAAACTCGGGCTGCACTGTGTGGCGCTGCTTGAGAATCCTATCGACACATCGCAGGAAAACTATCTGACCAATGGCAATCGATTGCTGTTGGATTTGTTTAATGTTGAGGTGGTGATGTGTGACGGATTACATGCCCCCAATCAGCAATTGGCTGAGTTAGCGACTCGACTCGAAGCGCAAGGTTTTCGCCCCTATGTGGTGCCAGTGGGAGGCTCTAATGCCCTGGGTGCCCTGGGTTATGTGCAGTGTGCATTGGAAATTGCCGCGCAATCAGCGGGAAATGTTGCTTTTAGCTCGGTCGTTGTGGCCTCAGGTAGTGCGGGCACTCATGCCGGGCTGGCGGTTGGTTTGCAGCAATTGTTGCCAGATGCTGAATTGATTGGTGTCACGGTTTCGCGTAAAGCCGACGAGCAGCGACCAAAGGTGACACATATTCAACAAGAACTGGCAGCATCTTTGGCTATCACCACCCCGCAGGCAGAGATTACTTTGTGGGATGATTATTTCGGCCCGCAATATGGTATGCCAAATGAAGAGGGGCTGGCCGCGATTGCGCTGTTGGCAAGGCTAGAAGGGGTGTTGTTAGATCCGGTATATACCGGTAAGGCGATGGCGGGCTTACTTGATGGTTTGGCGCTGAAAAAGTTTCGCGATGATGGTCCAATTCTATTTATTCATACCGGCGGCGCACCGGCACTTTTTGCCTATCATCCGCGGGTGTGACCTTTGGTTATTGCTTATTCTATTTGTAACTATGGTTATTAGTTTATATTCCTTTATTTCATTAGTAGCACTGATAAAGTGTTGAATATCAAAAATAAACATAACAGTCGGGGTATTTATGGGTTTTTCAATTGTGCGTCGTCGAGTCGTTCTGGGTATGGTTGCGGTGGCACTGGCAACAGGTTTGAATGTGAAGTCTTACGCGGCGGGTGATCTGCTGAATCAGGTTAAGGAGCGAGGCACCCTGATTGTTGGGCTAGAGGGCACTTACCCGCCATTCAGCTTCCAGGGTGAAGATGGCAAACTCACCGGCTTCGAAGTGGATTTTGCCAATGCTCTGGCTGAGCATATGGGCATTAAAGCAAAGATCACTCCGACAAAATGGGATGGTATGCTGGCTTCACTGGAGTCTAAGCGAATTGATGTGGCGATCAATCAGGTCACCATTTCAGACGAACGTAAGAAAAAATATGATTTCTCAACCCCTTACACGGTTTCCGGTATTCAGGTGTTGACCAAAAAAGGCAACGAAGGCAACTTCACCAAACCTGAAGATTTGGAAGGCAAAAAAGTGGGTGTCGGGTTGGGTAGTAACTACGAGCAGTGGTTACGCGAAAACCTGAAAGGCGTTGATATTCGCACTTATGATGATGACCCAACAAAATATCAGGATCTGCGTGTTGGCCGTACCGATGCCATCCTGGTTGACCGTTTGGCGGCTCTGGATTTGGTGAAGAAAACCAACAATACACTGGCGGTTGCAGGCCCGGCGTTTGCTCGTCAGGAGTCTGGAGTCGCGCTACGTAAGGATAACCCTGAATTATTAGCAGCAATCAATCAGGCCATCGCTGAGATGCAAAAAGACGGTACATTGGCCAAGATCTCTGAGAAGTATTTTGGTGCGGATGTAACTAAATAATGCATGAAAGTATTCAATTGGTGCTGGATTCAGCACCATTTTTATTGAAAGGTGCCTGGTTTACCCTCCAATTGAGTCTGGGGGGGATGTTTTTTGGCCTGGCGCTAGGTTTTATGTTGGCAATGATGCGGTTATCAAGCTTCTTGCCGTTTTCACTCCTATCGCGTTTTTATGTCTCGATTTTTCGTGGCACCCCATTAATCGCCCAACTGTTTATGATCTATTACGGTTTGCCACAGTTTGGTATTGAGCTAGACCCAATGCCTGCGGCCTTGATCGGTCTATCACTTAACACCGCAGCTTATACGTCAGAAACATTGCGCGCGGCTATCTCATCGATTGAGAAAGGGCAGTGGGAAGCCGCAGCCAGTATTGGGATGACACGCTGGCAGACACTTTATCGGGTAATATTGCCACAGGCCGGGCGCACGGCTTTGCCGCCACTAGGTAACAGCTTCATCGGTTTGGTTAAGGACACGTCTCTGGCAGCGACGATTCAAGTTCCCGAACTTTTCCGTCAGGCGCAATTGGTAACCTCCCGCACATTAGAAGTTTTCACTATGTATCTGGCGGCATCATTGATTTACTGGATTATGGCGACGCTGCTGTCAGCGCTACAAAATCGGTTGGAAGCCCACGTTAATCGTCAGGATCAGGAGTAGCCATGAGTGCCATCGACGTTAAAAAACTGACCAAACAGTTTAAAGGTCAACAGGTGCTGCACGGTATCGATCTTGAGGTCAATAGCGGTGAAGTGGTCGCGATCATCGGCCCGAGCGGCTCCGGCAAGACCACCTTATTGCGTAGTATTAACCTGCTGGAGATCCCCGATTCGGGGATGATTCGTGTCGGTGATATTGAGATTGATGGCAGCATACCTATTAGCAAGCAGCAGCGTCAGGTACGTGCGCTACGCCAGCAAGTCGGGTTCGTTTTTCAGAGCTTCAATTTGTTTCCGCATCGTTCGGTGCTGGAGAACATTATTGAAGGGCCGGTTTTTGTCAAAGGTGAAAAACGGGCTGTGGCGGAGAAACGCGCTCGTGAGTTGCTGGCAAAAGTGGGCTTGAGCGGCAAGGAAGATGCTTACCCACGGCGCTTATCTGGTGGGCAGCAACAACGGGTTGCGATAGCGCGGGCGTTGGCGATGCAACCACAGGTTATTTTGTTTGATGAGCCGACCTCTGCGTTGGATCCGGAACTGGTCGGTGAGGTCTTAAATACGATCCGCGCACTGGCAGAGGAAAAACGCACCATGGTTATCGTGACCCATGAAATGAGTTTTGCCCGCGATGTGGCAGACAGGGCGATTTTTATGGATCACGGACGGATTGTTGAACAAGGACCGGCAAAAGAGTTGTTTGCCCATCCGCAACATGATCGGACTCGACAGTTCCTCGATAAGTTTTTGAATAATCACTAATTTGTTTAGATATTAGTGAGATAAGCAAAGTGAAATAAGGGGGCTGTCTATTGCCCCCGTTTTATCCGTCCGCCTTACAGGAATGCCTCGAGTTTAAGGCGGTGGGCGGTGGTTTTAACTTCTTTCATCCGCCCATGACCGGGCAATACTTTTTGTTCAACGGTGACCAATCCGGCTTTTTTCAAAATAGCCACATCGCGGGTAACTGCACTGCGATCTCTTTTTAGCCGTGCTGAAAGGGAGGTGATAGAACCGGGATACATCTTTACTGTCCGCAGCAACAGGATACGTGCAGCACTTAATACCCGCACCATCTCCAACGGGTCTTCGAAGGTAATTGTGTGCTCCTCGGGTAATGCTTTCCTTGCATCAGCCAAGGTCGCGAGTTTTTTGCCTCGCTTGAAAAACTCATCTTCCGTTGCTGTTTTGATGAATAGCTTGTCCATTAACTTCTCCTTAGTGAAGTCCAATCCTTTTGAAAGCAATCCTCTATCTGTTCAAAACTGATAAAATCAACCGCTTCAATCCCGCCTAGGTAGTGACGATGATGGAAACCATGGGCATTGTCATAACCGATTACCCGGCCATTATCACCCCGCGATAATCGATGGTTGATATAGGCTAAATTATAGCGGGTAACAACACCGTACTGGTCAGCCCATATCTCACGACGTAATTGACCATTACCGCGCCGATTAGCAATTTTATGAAGCTCATCGACAATTTTCTTATCAGCCATGAATATAATAATCACCTCTGTAGGTTGTTGTACACAATATCTTCACTCAGAAGAAAGCTAGGGCCGTAAACATCTCAGTCATTTGCTTGAATTAATAATGGGTTAATGGCAACCAAGAGCGCAAGGATGTCAAGTGAAGGGTGCGGGATGCTGCCAGAAGAAAATGGTTTTGTTGCGGTTTTGCATTATGTGATGCGAGCCATCTCGAAGAGTGAGCCACAAACCATGCTATTGGTGAGGTAAAAATAGAGGCCCCGAGAGGGGCCTGAGGGTGGATGATTGCAACGCGAATTTGCCAAACCGCTAATCTGCAAAACTAGCCGATAGTCATCAGACTGGCATTACCGCCCGCCGCTGCGGTATTGACACTGAGGGAGTGCTCAATTAACAGGCGCTCGAGCAAGATATTCGTTTCACCACGGGCAAAGCCTTGCACCGAGACAATCGGCCCATTGATTTGCGCGATCTGCTCGCAGACCGTGCGTAGCTGATCGGCATCGCCATGGTAGATGGCGGCATCAAAGGTGATATTCGCCGTTTGCCAATTGTCGGTGAGGGTAATGCGCGCTTGCACTACCGCAGGTAATTTGCGCAACAGATCTTTTTGTACGCCATTTTCCGACCATAAAACCTCACTGCCGACGGCCAATACGGCAGCCAGTTGCAGCAGTGTATCCGCTTCATTATCCGCCAGGCAGAGAACACGCTCACGGGGGAGCAGGGCATAGGTGTTGCGTTCACCGGTCGGCCCTGGTAGCAAGCGGACAGTGCCCCCTTGCGCCAGTTCGCCATAGCGCTGTGCCAACGAGCGCAACTCACCCCGCTGCTGTTCGCCCATCCACTTGATCAGTGCCTGATGGGCAGTTTGCAATGTTTCACGGCCAGCGATATTGGGTGCCGACTCACTATCCTGCTGCGCCAGTGTGTTAATCACCGCATCTTCTGGCCGATGGGACAGCAGACGATATAAGTAGAGTGGCCCGCCGGCTTTCGGCCCGGTTCCGGATAGCCCCTCACCACCGAAAGGTTGGACACCCACTACGGCCCCGACCATATTGCGGTTAACGTAGAGGTTGCCCACTTTGGCTTTTTCAGTGACATGGGCAATGGTTTCATCAATACGGGTATGAATACCTAAAGTTAAACCATAACCCGATGCATTTATTTGATCGATTAGCGTGCTGAGGTTCTGGCGCTGGAAGCGCACGACATGCAGCACCGGCCCGAAGATCTCTTTTTGCAGCTCATCAAAGCTCTCCAGCTCGATCAGTGTCGGCTTGATAAAGGTGCCGCGTTGCCACTCTTGCTCATCCTGCGTGTTGGCGCGCGCCGCTTGGTAAACCTTACGCCCTTTGGCGCGCATTGCTTGAATATGGCGCTCAATACCGGCTTTAGCGTCGGCATCAATCACCGGCCCGATATCGGTAGAGAGGCGCTCTGGATTGCCCATGCGGCATTCAGCCATCGCGCCACGTAACATCTGTAACGTATGCTCAGCAACATCATCCTGAACACAGAGAATACGCAGGGCAGAGCAGCGTTGCCCGGCACTGTCGAAGGCGGAGGCCACCACATCCGTCACCACCTGTTCGGTGAGTGCTGATGAGTCGACGATCATGGCATTGAGGCCCCCGGTTTCGGCAACCAGTGGCGTTGGACGACCTTGCGGGTCGAGTCGGCCTGCAATGCTGCGTTGCAAAATGGCCGCCACTTCAGTGGAGCCGGTAAACATCACGCCGCGCACGCGGTCATCATTTACCAGTGCTGCCCCGACACTATCACCCTGGCCCGGTAACAGTTGCAACACACCGCGAGGAGTGCCGGCTTCCAACAAGATACGCACCGCCTGCGCGGCAATCAGCGGCGTCTGTTCTGCTGGTTTCGCTAGCACACTGTTACCGGCGGCCAGTGCAGCGGCGACTTGACCGGTAAAGATAGCCAGCGGGAAGTTCCACGGGCTGATACAGACCACCGGGCCTAGTGGGCGATGGCTGTCATTGGCGAAATTATCTCGCACCAGTCCGGCGTAATAGTGGAGGAAATCAACGGCCTCGCGCACTTCGGCAATGGCATTACTGAAGGTTTTACCCGCCTCGCGAACCAGTATCCCCATCAGGGTTTGCATCTGAGCTTCCATCAACTCGGCGGCACGCACCAGGATTGCGGCGCGCTCAGCCGGTGGTGTGGCAAACCAGATAGCACCCGCACTGGCGGCAGCATCCAGGGCGCGGCTGACCTCAGCCTCCGTGGCTTCGCGTACGTAACCGACGATATCCATCGGTTCCGCCGGATTGATCACTGGCTGCAATGCGCTGTTATCAAGCTCAACGCCACTATCTAGCTCGGCATCAATGATAGGTTCTGCCCGCCACACCTGGCTGGCACTGGTGAGCAGGGCGCTGGAGAGTGAGGCCAGGCGATGTTCGTTGGCCAGATCTAACCCGCTGGAATTGGCCCTCTGTTTGCCGTACAACTCACGCGGCAATGGAATGCGTGGATGCGGTAAACCGAGCTGACCTTCAGTTGCCGCAATAGCCTCTACGGCACTGACCGGGTCTGCGACCAGCTCATCCAGCGGCAGTGTGGCGTCCGCAATGCGGTTCACAAATGAAGTATTCGCCCCGTTTTCTAACAGGCGGCGCACCAGATAGGCGAGTAGGGTTTCATGAGTGCCTACCGGTGCATAAATACGGCATGGGCGGTTCAGTTTGCCGTCGGCGACTCTCCCCACCACTTGCTCATACAGCGGTTCACCCATGCCATGCAGGCATTGGAACTCATACTGGCCGGGGTAGTAATTCTGCCCTGCGAGATGGTAAATCGCCGCTAAGGTATGGGCGTTATGGGTTGCAAATTGAGGGTAAATCAGGCTAGGCACCGCCAGTAATTTGCGGGCGCAGGCCAGATAGGAGACATCGGTATACACTTTGCGGGTATAGACCGGATAACCCTCTAAGCCCTCCACTTGGGCGCGCTTAATTTCGCTGTCCCAATAAGCCCCTTTGACCAGACGAATCATCAGCCGGCGGCGGCTACGCTGAGCCATATCTATCACAGCATCAATAGTTGCCGGGCAGCGCTTCTGGTAAGCCTGGATCACGAAGCCGATACCATTCCAACCGGCAAGTTTTGGCTCAAAGCAGAGTTTTTCCAGCAGATCGAGTGAAATTTCCAGACGATCGGCCTCTTCTGCATCAATGTTGATCCCGATGTCATACTGGCGGGCTTGCAGGGTGAGCGACAGTAATCGCGGGTAAAGCTCATCCATCACTCGCTGGTATTGAGCACGGCTATAGCGGGGATGCAGGGCGGAAAGTTTGATTGAGATCCCCGGCCCTTCATAAATTCCGCGTCCATTCGACGCTTTACCAATGGCGTGGATCGCCTGCTGGTAGGAGAGCAGATAGGCCTGCGCGTCAGCTTCAGTCAGTGCGGCTTCCCCCAACATATCGTAAGAGTAGCGGAACCCTTTATCTTCCAGCTTACGGGCATTGGCCAATGCTTCGGCAATGGTTTCACCGGTGACGAATTGCTCACCCATCAGGCGCATCGCCATATCCACGCCTTTGCGGATCAGGGGTTCGCCACCTTTGCCGATAATGCGGTTCAATGCACCGGAGAGTTTGACTTCATTATGGGTAGAGACCAGATGCCCGGTAAATAGCAGGCCCCAGGTGGCGGCATTGACAAACATAGATGGGCTGCGGCCCAGATGGGAGTGCCAGTTGCCGTTGCTGATTTTATCGCGGATCAGCGCGTCACGGGTAGGTTTGTCGGGAATACGCAGCAGCGCTTCCGCCAGGCACATCAATGCCACGCCCTCTTGCGAAGAGAGGGAGAACTCCTGAAGCAAACCTTGCACGATACCTGCGCGGCCATTCGCACTTTTTTGATTACGTAGCTTCTCGGCAATGGAGTAGGCGAGTGAATGTGTCGCTTGCGCTAAATCAGCGGGCAAACGTGCTTGCGCCAGTAGCATGGGGATAGCTTCTGTTTCCGGGCGGCGGTAAGCGGCAGTGATGGCGGCGCGGGCCACTGATTGTGGCAACACCTGCTCGGCAAAATCTAAAAATGGCTGGTGGGCGCTGTCAGCGACTTGCGGCATAATGTCGTCCGCTTCGGATTGAGGGGGGGCATGGGTGGTTGGTAGCTCAGGTAATTCACTGCCACTCTCCAGCCGCTCTAAATAGTTAAAAATGGCTTGCTTAATCAGCCAGTGGGGTGTGCGGTCAATATGTTGTGCTGCGGCCTTGATACGGTCGCGTGTTGCTTCATCGAGTTTCACACCCATTGTGGTACTAGCCATGCTGCCAGGCTCCTTTTATAAGGGGAGTTATCATTTTATTTCAGACAATATCAATCATGTTGCAACTTTGTGCAACCGTGTTAAATCAGGTTCGTGAATGAACTGTGAAATTAGTCCGGTTTTTAACAATTAATCAGCAGGGGCGATGACGAGAATATTACGTAGCATGGTGACTAACCCTAATAATAATAGGGTTTGTGGGGTGTTTACCTAAGGTGTGACTCATTTTGTTATGGAAGGTGTCACTCCAGACAGGGATTAATGTGATGTGGCGTGAATTTTTTGTAAATAAATTGTTTAAATTGTTGTGGGTGGAGAAAGTCCTCCACTAGGATAACCATCGCAAGATAGCGGTTTGCTAGCAAATAGTTGTACTGATAATTTATCTGAGGTTAATCGTTCGTCCCTGGTGCAACTGAGTGTCACGTTCCGACCGCCAGAGATAAACATGACGCCGCACTCAGAGAGAAGAACTAAAAATAGCGGGACATATTAAAACGATAATACGCACTATGGAGACGTTGCATGACCATGAATACACCAATGTTGGTGACTTTTTTAGTTTACATTTTTGGGATGATATTGATTGGCCTTATGGCCTACCGGGCAACCAATAACTTTGATGATTACATTCTGGGCGGACGAAGTTTAGGCAGTGTGGTGACTGCACTCTCTGCCGGTGCCTCCGATATGAGTGGCTGGCTATTAATGGGGCTGCCGGGTGCCATTTTCCTGTCGGGTATCTCGGAAAGCTGGATAGCCATTGGTTTGACGATTGGTGCTTACCTTAACTGGAAGTTGGTTGCAGGACGTTTGCGGGTGCATACCGAAGCCAATAATAATGCGCTGACACTGCCGGATTATTTCACCAGCCGCTTTGAAGATAAAAGTAAATTGCTACGGGTGATATCAGCCGTGGTTATTCTGGTCTTCTTTACCATCTATTGCGCTTCAGGCATTGTTGCCGGTGCACGTCTGTTCGAAAGTACCTTTGATATGAGTTACAGCACTGCATTGTGGGCCGGTGCTGCTGCCACTATCGCTTATACCTTTATTGGTGGTTTCCTGGCGGTCAGTTGGACCGACACCGTGCAGGCAACACTGATGATTTTCGCCCTGATATTAACGCCGATTATCGTTATTCTGGCTGTGGGTGGTATCGATACATCAATGATGGTTATCGCGGCGAAAAATCCAGCCAATATTGATATGTTCAAAGGACTAAACCTGGTTGCGATTCTCTCATTATTGGGCTGGGGTTTAGGCTATTTCGGTCAACCACATATTCTGGCGCGTTTCATGGCGGCAGACTCCCATCGGACTATTCGTAGCGCACGCCGCATCAGTATGACCTGGATGATCCTCTGTCTGGCAGGGACTATCGCGGTGGGCTTCTTTGGTATTGCTTACTTTGAAAACCACCCGGAACACGCGGGGAACGTCAGCCAAAATGGTGAGCGGGTATTCATTGAGTTAGCCAAACTGCTGTTCAATCCATGGATTGCCGGTATTTTGCTCTCCGCGATCCTGGCGGCGGTAATGAGTACCTTAAGCTGCCAACTGCTAGTGTGCTCCAGCGCGCTGACAGAAGATCTGTATAAAGCCTTCCTGCGTAAAAAAGCTAGCCAGAAAGAGTTAGTTTGGGTAGGTCGTGCCATGGTGTTGCTAGTGGCATTAATTGCCATTGCGCTGGCAGCGGACCCCGATAACCGGGTTCTTGGTTTGGTGAGTTATGCATGGGCGGGCTTTGGCGCTGCATTTGGCCCAGTGGTGCTCATCTCGGTGACTTGGCCACGCATGACCCGTAATGGCGCGTTGGCGGGGATGCTGATTGGTGCTATCACCGTTATCGTCTGGAAACAGTACGCCTGGCTGGGCTTGTACGAAATTATCCCAGGTTTCGTGTTTGCCAGTATCGCCATTGTTGTCGTGAGCTTGATGGGTAAAACACCAAGCAATGCGATTACCGAACGTTTCCACCATGCTGAAGCTGAGTTCAAAACCGTTTAATCACCACGTTGGCTCTACTTACATCGGCCCCCTGTTTTTACCGGGGGCTTTTTTTTTTACAGAAAATCCTGTGTGCCTTTGATGGTGATATGAATGGCTATCTTGATGAATTTATTTGTTATCTAACCACTTAGAAACAATTTGCCACACTTTGATTAACAATATTCTTACGGCGTCTATTGAATTTCTTTTTAACAGAATGATAATCACTATCGTTTTAAGTTTTACTTTTCTTTACGCCAATTGACATTACTTGTCATCATCGAGCTATACCCATACCTACCGCAGGGGTTCTGGCATGTTCGTCCCATTTCTTATTATGTTTCGTGAAGGGCTGGAGGCCGCGCTGATTGTTAGCTTGATCGCCAGCTATCTTAAACGTACTCAACGCGGTCAATGGATGGGGGCAGTTTGGATTGGCGTGATAACAGCGGCGGCGCTCTGCCTGGCTATCGGCATCTTTATTAATGAAACCACCGGTGAGTTCCCACAAAAGCAGCAAGAGCTGTTTGAAGGGGTCATCGCGGTGGTGGCAGTTTGCATATTAACCTATATGGTTTTCTGGATGCGCAAAGTATCCAAGTCGGTGAAAACGCATTTGGAAGGTGCTATCGATAGCGCGCTAAACTCTGGTCGTAGTCAGGGCTGGGCCTTGGTGGCAATGGTGTTTTTTGCCGTGGCCCGTGAAGGGCTTGAATCGGTGTTCTTCTTACTGGCGGCTTTCCAGCAGGATGTCGGTATGGGCGCACCCATCGGCGCAATATTGGGGCTGACCTGCGCCATTCTGGTCGGTATGGCTATCTACTGGGGCGGCATTAAGTTGCATCTGGCGAAATTCTTCAAATGGACCAGCCTGTTTATTCTATTTGTTGCCGCAGGGCTTGCCGCGGGCGCGATAAGAGCTTTCCATGAAGCGGGTCTGTGGAACCATTTCCAAGCTATTGCGTTTGATCTGACCAATGTGCTCTCGACCCACTCACTGCTCGGCACCTTCCTCGAAGGCATGTTCGGCTACCAAGAAGCGCCAACAGTCAGTGAAGTGGCAGTCTACTTTATCTATCTGATTCCGGCATTAATCCTCTTTTTCCTTCCACCACGCACCACGGCGGCCTCAACCGTACCTGCTGTGCGGAAAGCTAACTAATCATTTAGGGATTTATCACATGTCTAACCGGTTCTTCCGTCGCACTGCTTTGCACGCCGCTCTACTGGCACTGCCTGCTGTGGCTATCAACGCGCAAGCTGCTGATATTCCACAAGTTAAAATCACGGTTAATGATAAGCAGTGCGAACCAATGGCGCTGACTATTCCCGCCGGTAAAACTCAGTTTATTGTCCATAATGTCAGCCAGAAAGGTCTGGAGTGGGAGATCCTCAAAGGTGTCATGGTGGTTGAGGAGCGTGAAAATATCGCCCCTGGTTTTACCCAAAAGATGACCGCTAATCTGGAACCGGGTGAATATGATATGACCTGCGGTTTGCTGAGCAACCCGAAAGGTAAGTTGACCGTCACGGCGGCTGGTGCTGAAACAGCAGTGAAACCGGATGCCATGGCATTGGTTGGGCCGATCGCTGAATATAAAGTTTATGTCACACAAGAGGTTGCCCAGTTAGTCACTCAAACGAAAGCCTTTACCGATGCGGTGAAAAAAGGGGATCTGGCCCTGGCCCGTAAATTGTACGCGCCGACGCGCCAGCATTACGAGCGCATTGAGCCGATTGCGGAACTGTTCTCTGATCTAGATGGCAGTATCGATGCCCGTGAGGATGACTTTGAGCAGAAAGCCGCTGATCCGAAATTTACCGGTTTCCACCGTTTAGAAAAAATCCTGTTTGGCGACAATACCACCAAAGGTGCAGATAAATTTGCCGACCAACTCTATCTGGATACCCTGGAGCTGCAAAAACGTATTACCGGCCTGACATTTGCGCCGAATAAAGTGGTTGGCGGGGCCGCGGGCTTAATTGAAGAAGTTGCGGCCAGTAAAATCAGCGGTGAAGAGGATCGTTACAGCCGCACTGATTTGTGGGATTTCCAGGCCAACGTTGATGGCGCACAGAAAATTGTCAATCTGCTGCGGCCACTGCTGGAAAAAGCCGATAAGCCGCTGCTGCAAAAAATCGATGCCAACTTCAAAACAGTGGATAGCGTATTGGCTAAATACCGCACTAAAGAGGGCTATGAGTCCTACGAGAAGTTAACCGATGCCGATCGTAATGCGATGAAAGGGCCAATTACGGCGCTGGCGGAAGATCTTGCTCAGTTGCGTGGTGTATTAGGTCTGGATTGAGGCATTGAGCATGAGTCAGAAAACCGGCCCACAACAGGGATCGTATCAGCAAAATAGCGGGGCGGCCTTGCCGTCCCGTCGGCGCCTACTGCTGGGTATGGGGGTGATGAGTGGCGCACTGGCGCTCGGTGGGGCAAAAGTTGCTCGTGCGGCGGATTGCCCAGCCCCTGAGGTATCGTCTGCCCAGGATGAACGTTGGCAGAAACAGCCCTTTTACGGTCAGCATCAATCCGGCATATTAACCCCACAACAGGCGGCAATGATGCTGGTGGCATTTGATGTGCTGGCAGCGGATAAAGCCGCATTGACCCGCTTGTTCAAACTGCTGACCGAGCGCATCGCCTTTTTGACCACCGGCGGAGATGCGCCATCAGTCAATGCCAAATTGCCGCCGCTGGACTCGGGTATTATGGGGCCAGAAATCTACCCGGATAACCTGACGATCACGGTTTCCGTCGGTGATTCACTGTTTGACCCGCGCTTTGGTTTGCAGGGGCAAAAACCATTGCGGTTGCAGAGAATGACACGTTTCCCGAATGATTCCCTGGATGCGGCTCTCTGTCATGGTGATCTATTACTGCAAATTTGCGCCAATACCAATGAAACCGTGATCCATGCACTGCGCGATATCATTAAGCACTCACCGGATCTTCTCAGTGTTCGCTGGAAGCGCGAGGGCTTTATCTCAGCCCATGCGGCTCGCAGTAAAGGCAAAGAGACGCCTATCAACTTGTTGGGTTTTAAAGATGGCACCGCGAACCCAAAAACCAGTGATAACCCCTTGATCAATCAAGTGGTTTGGGTACAGGAGGGGGCTGGCGAACCGGCATGGGCTGTCGGCGGAAGTTATCAGGCGACACGAATTATCCGCTTTAAAGTGGAGTTTTGGGATCGCACCCCATTGCAGGAACAGCAAACCATTTTTGGTCGTGATAAGCACAGTGGCGCGCCGCTGGGCATGGTGCATGAGCACGATGAGCCGGATTTCAGCAAAGATCCCGATGGCAAAGTGATTAACCTGGACTCACATATTCGTCTGGCCAATCCACGAACCATAGCCACCCAGAGTAACCTGATGCTGCGCCGTGGCTACAGCTACTCGCTCGGTGTCTCCAATTCGGGGCAATTAGATATGGGGTTACTATTTGTCTGCTACCAATCTGATTTAGAAAAAGCCTTTCTGACGGTACAAAAACGGCTGAACGGTGAGGCGTTGGAAGAGTACATTAAGCCCATTGGCGGCGGATATTTCTTCACGTTACCGGGTGTGGCGGATGCCAATCACTATCTGGCCCAAGCTCTGCTCGAAGCCTAAATATGCTCGTCACTTAATTTCAAACACCGACGACTCGATCGATAACGGTGAGGAGCGGTAGAAGAGTAAAGCGTCCGCGCCAGGGATGGCGCGGCTCGAGCCATCAGGGATGATTTTACGGCGTTTTTACGATCTGCTTGTTCTCTCCGCTCAGGCGGCTTTATCAATAACCTTGAGCACCGTTTTCACACGGTGCTTTTTTATGACCTTTAGCTCTTCAGCTTGGCCGTAATTTTCGCCACATGCTCACCCTGGAAACGGGCAATCGCCAGCTCTTCAGCGCTAGGTTGACGGGAGCCATCACCACCGGCAATAGTGGTAGCGCCATAGGGGGTGCCACCGCGAGTCTGCGAAACATCAAATAACTCTTTAGCACCATAACCGATAGGGACAATGATAAAACCGTGATGTGCCAGCGTGGTCCAGGTTGAGGTAATGGTATGTTCTTGCCCGCCACCGGTACCGGTTGAGGAGAATACGCTGGCGACCTTGCCGTATAGCGCACCAGATGCCCATAAGCCGCCGGTTTGATCGAGGAAGGTGCGCATCTGTCCGGCCATATTACCAAAGCGGGTTGGTGTACCAAAAATGATACCGTCGTAATCGGCTAACTCTTGTGGTGTGGCCACCGGCGCGGGTTGGCCCGTTTTACCGCCCGCATTGGCGAAAGCCTCGGCAGGCATGGTTTCTGGCACGCGCTTTATCGTCACTTCAACGCCGCTGACTTTCTTTGCACCTTCGGCTATTGCACCGGCAAGTGTCTCGATATGTCCATACATGGAGTAGTAAAGTACTAAAATTTTCGCCATCTCGCTTTGCTCCAATCAAATATATTGAATAACGTTGATGAGGTCATCATAGTCGCTGCTTATGACACATATTAACCATACGCCAATACCAGCAGGCTGCAACTTTGCCCGCACAGAAAGTGAAGCATGGACAACGCGCTGAGATAAGCAAATAGGGTGCAGCTAATAACGTGTTTTAAAAATCCAATATGATAATAGGAGCGCGAAGCCGGAGAGTGATATATATATACCCGCATAAGTCAGACCATAGGGTAATAGGCTATCAATAATTAATGGCGTCATACCACCAAATAAACTGATTGAGATATTGCAACCAACCCCCATAGTTGCGGTGTGACCCTTTGCTACTTGCGCTATAACAGATAAGTTACCGCACAATATCATGGCTGCATTGGCGCTAATAAATAGCTGCGCCAATAGAACAAACTCAAAAATAGTGCTGGATAAGAGCAAGTAGAGAGGTGTTGAAAATATGATTAAGCTATACACCCCCCATGCAAATACTTTTGATGCACTGGCATATCTGTCTGCTAGCCAGCCAGTTAACATCAATAGCAGGCAGAACAGAGCGGTGGAAAATATCGCATAAAGATTTTTAAAATCACCTATATGTAGCGACTCCCGTATTATCGACATTGACATGTTTTGTGCATAGAAAACAGTGGTAGCCGGAGCCATAATCAAACATATATGCATCGCATCGACCCAATTAACCCGGCGCTTATAAGCCATTGTCGCTTGGCTGGGTAATTTAATCCTAAACCAAAAACTTACGGCGATATTGACGATGCCAAGCAGTAGAGGAATTCGCCAGCCGACGGTTTGCATAGTTTCCGAGTCAAGAGTGTGCTCAAGTAGATAGACAATAATCAGTGATGCGAGAACCCCAATAAGAGAGCTACCAACAATCAAACTACAAATTCTGGCGCGCTCATTAGTTGCAGGGTCATCGAAAAGGTAAGTGGTTAGCGAGGCCACTTCACCACCAAAGCTAAGTGATAATGTCATTTGTAATAGCAAAACGACTAAGGGCGCATAATAGCCCAATGTATTGATGGGTAATAATGCCATACAGAGAGTCGCAAGCCCGGTGATTAAACTAGTGAGGACTAATGCGGCTTTCCGGCCTGCTTGATCCGCATAACGGCCAATAATATATCCACCCAGCGGCCTTGTGATAAATCTTAAGGCAAATATACCCCAGACGATACTTTCGGGATTTTGATACCCTTGCCGCGCGAATTCGGCACTCAGATACATAGATATCGCTGCAAATACCGCAATATCATAATATTCCAATGTATTACCGGCTACTGCCCCTAATCTGAATTTCCATTTCATCCTATTCCCTCAATCTATCACACTGTTTTATTGGGTTGTTTTGATAAGAACGTCCAGACAAGCTAATGTTACCCCATGATCTTTAAGCGCTTTGAATAATGAGGCAGATGATTGATGCTGACAATTGAGTTTCTCTTTTATATGGTGAATACGTGCTCGCTCGGTCGTCACGGTGCAGCCATGAAATGTGGCAATCTCTTTGACTTGTCGATGTGAAAGTAAAAGTCGAATAGTCGAGATCTCCTTGCGGGTAAAGCGAATCTTGCCAAAACGCATATAGGGGTGATAATCAAGTGAATCTTCGTACATATTATTGGCTGCGATTTTATCAAGTGTAATCTCCTCTCTTAGTGGTAGCGCGGTCTCTTGCGGATGCTGCTTTTTCCATAATTTATTAGTGTAATCACTTAATATAGGTTTAAACTTTAGGAACGCCATTATATCTTTAGGGGGTAATGCTTTTGTTGAATTTACAGAAATTAATTCGAATACTGAGCCATGGCAAGTGCACATATCTACTTTTTCTTTGTATTTTTTATTTTTAAATTTAAATAGTGTTTCTGAGAATATTGATGAGTAGTTCTCCCAGTATTGTACTCCCGTAGCTAATCGCTCGCTAATACGTAAGTCTAAATCATCTTCCCAACATAATAAGTGCCACTCATAATCACTGGTTATTCCATCTATTTTCTTCTTTTTAATATCAACCATGGCATAGTTAATGGCTACATTATCCCAGTCAAAACAGTGAGAAAAAGCATTTCGCATTTTAGTGCAATTAATTTCAAATTGATTATTTGTAACGTCCATAAATACTCCAGTTTGAAGTTGTGTGCAATGTGCAAAAAGGGGTCTATAGATCTAACATGCTACTATTTAAAATAACAGATCTTTTTATAGTAATAGATTTTTAATTGTTTATGTTTCAGTATGCATAATTTATGGCTGCTTATTGGGTGATTACCAAGCTAAAAATAATAATAAGCATGAGGAGTTAATAATTAATCTAGAGATTCATATATTATGATTAATAGCGATAATACTGATTGGCATGGTGCTAATATTATTTTGGCGATACATGAAAAGGATTATCCGCTCTCAGCTTTAGCGGGGTGATGTCACTCAGGGCAACTTTTGGGCTGCCCTTGAGTTTTAGCTATTATCACAGATTACGTAGCTTCTTTTGCAGGCGCTTTTGCTGCCAGCGCTCCAGCCAATTGCCCAGTAAAAACATATTAATGGCCCTTAGCCCTAATGGGATACCCAATCCAAGCACGACCCACCATGCCCACATATAATCCGGTGAGGTGAACCAGTTAATGGCAAACAGCAGTGCACACAGGATAACCGCGCGCAGTAATTGGCGTAAAAAAGCCATTTCATTGTCAACGGCATCACGGGCATCAAGTACCCGCTGGTCAACGGCATCAGCGGGTGCCGCTTGTTGCTGGCTGGCACCGGGGGTGTAGAGTTCGCTGACTTTCAGCTCCAAAACTGCGGCAATGGCACTCAAGGTTTCCAGGCTGGCTTGCTCGCCACTCTCTACTCGCTGGATAGTACGCACATTAAGACTGCAAAGTTCGGCTAACTGCTCTTGTGACCAGGCGCGAGCCTGCCGTAATTCGCGAATACGATAAAGATTCATATTAAGCTCCCCATGGGGTTGGTTGGTATACCGGCAAACCTACGCGCACGCGTTCGACATCACCACGACAGTAACCCGACATCTTCCCGACGCCTGGCAGACAGTCACATCACGGCCTATTTTGCTGATTATCTCAGCCCAATATCTACCCCATCACCGGGTTATTTATCACAGTTACTTATCATCCATATTGACAGAACCCGGCGCGGTTAATATCTTGATTGATAGTTAAGCTCCATTTTTTTTATTAAAATGGAGTTTTGTTTTTAACAATTAGCCAACACACTCTCGCCTGAATTATTGATCAATGGGGAACACCGCCGATGACTCAGATATACCGTCAATATAAGAAAAAATGGAGTGCAAGAGTAGCACTGTTTAGCGCGCTCACACTATTAGTGAGCTTCTCCTTGCCGCAGGTCAACGCCCAGCACTATCCGGATGTGCCGGTTCCCTTTAAAAACGGGACGGGTGCGCGGGTGAATAACCACTTATATATTGGTCTGGGCAGTGCCGGCCAATCCTGGTTTCACCTTGATACGGATAACCTCAGCAGCGGTTGGCAGAAAATAGCGGATTTCCCCGGACAACCGCGAGAGCAAGCTGTCACGGTGGCGCTGGATGGGAAACTCTATGTCTTTGGCGGCGTGGGTAAAAGTAGCGCCAGTGATACTCAAGTGCGGGCGCTGAATGATGTCTACCGATTTGATCCATCAACAAATCAATGGCAGCAGTTGGCGACGCGCGCTCCGCGTGGCTTGGTCGGCACGGCGGCCACCACTCTGGATGGCACTCAGGCGCTGCTGCTCGGGGGGGTAAATAAAGCGATTTTTGATGGCTATTTTGCTGATCTGGCGACAGCCGGAAGCAATGAAACGCAGAAGAGCGCAGTGATTAATGCCTATTTTGATCAGGCCCCCGCTGACTATTTCTATAACCGTGATGTGCTTATTTATGAGCCAATCAAGAATCAGTGGAAAAGTGGCGGTCAGGTGCCATTTTTAGGCACCGCCGGATCAGCAATAATTGCCATGAATAATCGGCTGATATTAATTAATGGTGAAATTAAGCCCGGTTTGCGGACTGCGGCAGTTTGGCAGGGGGAGAAGCAGGGCGCAGAGCTGAAATGGCAGCAACTGCCCGATTTGATCGGGGTAGAAAAGGGAGCGGCGCAAGAGGGGTTGGCAGGGGCATTTTCCGGTGTCAGCCATAACGCGGTGTTGGTGGCTGGCGGCGCCAATTTCCCCGGGGCCTGGCAACAGTTCAGTGCAGGTCAACTTTATGCGCACAAGGGGTTGAAAAAACAGTGGCAACAAGAGGTTTATGCGCAGGTAGATGGCCAGTGGCAACTGGCAGGTAAATTGCCTCAACCACTGGGTTACGGTGTTTCTATTCAGGATAATAATAGGGTGATTCTGGTGGGGGGAGAAACCACGGATGGCGTCGCGACATCCGCGGTGACACAGCTATCCTGGCAGGGCCAGCAACTCCACATGGAGTAAATCTTTACCGCCTTGCATCACAAAGAGTTTGTGTGTCTGGTGTAATGGATAATGTTAAAAGCACCTTGCTGATAGGCGGTCGCATCCTCATGTTGTTCGGCAAGCTAGGGGTAGCTGAAAAGGGCAGAGAAAATTGGCGTCAGAGAGGCTCTGACGCCGGATAACTTAGCGGTTATCACTGTCGAACAGCTGGGTTTTGCGTCTCTTCAAGATGAGATAGCCGATGGTCAGTATCACAAACCACAGCGGCGTGACCATCAGTGCCTGACGAGTATCACTCTCCAAGGTTAGCAGCACCAGCACGAAGGCGAAGAACGCCATGCAGAGCCAAGACATGAAAATACCGGCTGGCATTTTGTAGATCGATTTTTTATGCAGCGCTGGACGTCTTTTGCGATAGACCAAATAAGAGCAAAGGATAATGGTCCAAACAAACATAAACAGAATCGCCGAAACCGTGGTGACCAGTGTGAAGACGGTCATGACATTCGGGATCAGGTAGATCAGCACCACACCGCCTAGCAGGCAGATGCAAGAGAATGTCAGGCCAGAGGCCGGAACAGAGCGGCGTGACAACTTACCAAATTGCTTTGGTGCATCACCCTCTTTTGCCAGCCCGAACAGCATACGGCTGGTGGAGAATACGCCGCTGTTGGCTGAAGAGGCGGCGGAGGTCAAGACCACAAAGTTGATCACACTTGCGGCTGCGGGCAACCCGACCAACACGAATAGCTCAACAAACGGGCTTTTATCCGCAACCACCGAGCTCCATGGGGTTACCGACATAATCATAATCAATGAGAAAACATAGAACATAATAATGCGGATAGGAATGGAGTTGATAGCGCGGGGCAATACCACTTCAGGATCTTTGGTTTCAGCGGCGGTGGTCCCGACTAACTCAATACCCACAAACGCAAAAACAGCGATCTGGAAGCCGGCAAAGAAGCCGCTGATACCTTTCGGGAACATCCCGCCATCACTCCATAAATGGGTAAATGACGCGGTCGTGCCGGAAGGGGAGTGATAGCTGATTAACACCATGGTCAACCCGGCAAAAATCAGAGCTACGATGGCCACGATCTTAATCATGGCGAACCAGAACTCCATTTCACCGAACATTTTTACCGTCGCTAAATTCAGTGATAGCAGTAGTAAAACCACTAACAGTGAGGCGACCCATTGGGAGAACCCGGGGAACCAGAATTGCGCATAAGCGGTAATGGCGACCACATCGGCGATCCCGGTGATGACCCAACAAAACCAGTAGGTCCAGCCAGTGAAAAATCCGGCCCAAGGGCCAAGTAGGTCAGCGGCAAAATCACTGAATGACTTATATTTTAGATTCGATAGCAACAGTTCACCCATTGCTCGCATCACGAAAAACAACATAAAACCGATAATCATATAGACGAAAATGATCGACGGCCCGGCAAGGCTGATGGTTTTACCCGATCCCATAAACAACCCAGTACCTATGGCACCGCCAATAGCAATTAGTTGAATATGGCGGTTGGAGAGATTCCTTTGAAGGTGCTCTTCAGGTTCCGGCAAAGGCTCTGCCACTATCTTGGATTGGTCTACCATCTTTCCCATTCCCTCTTCCTGTATTTGTGAAGTTGTTGAGCTCTATGTTGGCTCTTTGGTCTTAACCTGTCTGTCTGTCTGATTTTTCTATATTTACATCATGTTTTGCGAATAATTTAATATTTCAGTAACAATAATTACACAATACGCCTCGTTTTCCAGTGTTGATATTTCATACACTGAATTTTGTTAAGTTCATCACAGCGCGTGGAATTACAACATGAACTTACATAACTAACAATAATCGTCAGTATCAGATGAATAATTAATCTGCGATGGCGGAAATAACCGAGTATAAAGAGAAAAATCCGATGAAGTGTTTGACAGCTAAGGCTAACAGGAGAATAATTATCGCCGTTGGGTCGTTAGCTCAGTTGGTAGAGCAGTTGACTCTTAATCAATTGGTCGGCGGTTCGAACCCGCCACGACCCACCAACAAAATCAATCACTTAGTATTAACCTCTAATTTCAAATCTATTTCATGGGACATATTTGGGACACAACCATTAAATATTGCGTCTATTTGTCTGGCGTGCTCATTTAAATGGTTTGGTGAAAGATGAGCATATCTTTTAACCATTTCAATTGATTCCCATCCACCCATTTCTTGTAATGCAGAAATAGGAACTCCGGATTGAACTAACCAATCTTGCCATGTATGCTTTAAATCATAAAATCGAAAATCTTCTATTCCGATTATTTTTACTCCAGCCTTTCAGGCCTTATTTCCGTCAACCCCCATTTCTCTCATTTCAGGTGTTAATTTTTCGCTTGATTTCACTGCAAAAGGCATGTGAACAAAAAAACACCGTTATGTTCCTTATCAATGTGCAAACTGGCCGCCAGAAAAGCTCGATAACTACTTAATTTAATTTAATTTAATTGCTCAATTAAGCCATGCAGTCTTGAGTTTAAAAAGCCATTTATTATATTTACTAATTTCTTCATATAACAACGAACTCCGATTTTTTGCATAATAAACTCAATCAGTTCCATGCACGCCACATGTGTAGTAAAGGTTATCAACACGATAGAACCAATCAGAATAGTTAAGATAATTAAAAGTTTTTTCATTCGTAGCCCATCTGTTGACTCAAGAATATTCATATACAACAGATATGCATACTGGTAATAAAGTTCAATTTTCGCCCGTTATCTGCAATTAACCAACCATAACTACAGCCGAGATCTGCAACTTTACGGCCAGACAGTGGTGGTAGGATTTGGCGGATTGCTGGCCACTCAGGTGCACCATCCAGCCCATCGACTGAGCGGCTAAGTTTGGCATAAGCTGAAAAAAAGCTTGGTCATCATAAATATTTTGAGTCATCTATTTATCTCGTTAAATGAGTCTATTATTGCCTAATAAAAAGCACTGCTAGTCTAGCATTACCATGCGACGATTAAATAGACTGGCGAGTGCGCTGAATATTATTACCCCTGCAACATTTGGTAGTTGGGATTAGTTGACTGAGTCACGAGGGTTAATATCTGATAGCTTAAACTAATTAATACGAATGTGAGATGGGATTAATATTATTGCAATAGTGTTATTTGTCGATAAATAGGCTAAACTTTGTACAGCGCGATTGGCGAATGATTGCTAATCGTTCTGGCTTCTCCAAAGACTGATAAAGCATGCATGTATTGCTAGTGCAGTTGGTCATTATCACGATTAAAGTGCTTTATCCCTGACTAGATGCTTCTCTTGAAGGAGATAGCGATGACTCCCGTACAAATACTGATTATTCTGGTGCTAACACTTTTTGCCTTGTACCGTCAGTCGGCCAGTCACGAGGTGCCGCTAGGTCCCGCTCGTTTTAAATGGGCTTGGGTATACGGGATGGTCGGTTTGGTCGTGGGTGGCACATATATGCCAGCGACAATGACCTCCTGGTTGGTGTTAGGTAGCGGTGTTGTCTTTAGTATTGTCATTGGTGTTTTACAAGGCCGCCTTATAGAAATTTGGCGTGAAGCAGATGGACGTATTTTTTGTAAAGGGACACCACTGACCATTACTTTATTCCTGCTGCTTGTCGGGTCTAAATGGATTATTGGCACACTGCAATATCTTTATAATCAGCCAACGGAACAAGGTGGTTTTGGTGAAATCCTGATTATAATCGCAGTGATGGCCGCATTTCAGGTTGAAATTGTCAGGCGCCGTATTCGGGTTTTATATCCGGATAATCCGGTTGACTCACTACCTGAAGGGCAGTAATAAAATGTTATTTCAGCTAACAGTCGAGGACGGGCTGTTAGCTGACACACAAAAAAGTCGGCATTCGGCGCGACTCTGGTTCAATCGACAATAAAAAGTTTAGCCCCTGAGATTGTTGACGAACGGTGTGCTTCCGCATGATCCGCAACCTGATAACTCATCCCTGCCTTTAATATAAAAATTCGGCCATCATCCAATTCAGTGCTTAATTCACCGCCAATGCAGAGCAAAATATGGCCTTTGGAACACCAGTGGTCTGCCAGATATCCCGCACTGTACTCAACCATACGCACTCTTATGCTGCCAAAATTCTGTGTTCGCCAATAGGCAACACCGTGCTCTCCTTTATGCTCGGTTTTATCTATTGTTGACCAATCGGTGATACCAAATGGAATATCCACTATATTCATTTAAGCCTCATATTTCTAATATAGATAAACGGCTTTCACATTAACGCACTCTCAAAAGGAATACACAGTCTATTACCTTATTATCAGTCCAATTTTTATAAAGTGGGCCATACTATGGGGTAGAAGGTAAAATGGAGCTATCAAGCCTATGAAAAATCCCACGATTTTCCAGTTTTTCCATTGGTACTACCCAGACGGTGGCAAATTATGGCAGGAAGTTTCTGAACGAGCGGAGCATATCAGTCAGCTTGGGATTAATTTTGTTTGGCTTCCTCCTGCCTATAAAGGTGCCTCCGGAGGCTACTCTGTCGGGTATGACACCTATGACTTATTTGATTTGGGCGAATTTGATCAGAAGGGAACGCGGGCGACAAAATATGGCGATAAAGAGGGGCTGCTGAATGCGATTAATCGATTAAAAGAAGTGGATATAAAAGTACTTTTTGATGTGGTATTCAATCACAAAATGGGTGCCGACGAAAAAGAGCAAGTTAGTGTTCGCAAAGTGAATCCTGAAAACCGGACTGAAATTGATGATGAGGTTATTGAGGCCCAGGCTTATACCCGTTTTACATTCCCTGGACGCCATCAAACTTACTCATCATTTATCTGGGATAAGCAGTGCTTTTCTGGAGTTGATTATATTGAAGAGCCGTCAGATGAAGGTATTTTTAAAATCGTAAATAGTTATAGTGATGAGGGTTGGAATAGCGAGGTTGATGATGAATTAGGTAATTTTGATTATCTGATGGGGGCGGATATTGATTTCCGTAATCCTGCGGTGATGGGTGAGTTAAAATATTGGGGTGAATGGCTGCTTGATTCACTGCCAATTGATGGTTTTCGTTTGGATGCAGTGAAACACATTCCTGCCTGGTTTTTTAAAGAGTGGATAGAGCATGTACGAAGTAAAGCGGGACGAGATCTGCTAATTATTGCTGAATATTGGTCACCGGATATTGAAAAATTACAGCAGTATTTGGCGCGGGTAGAGGGTAATGCGATGCTGTTTGATGTCGCTTTACATCACAATTTTCACGACGCGTCTAAACAAGGTGAGGATTTTGATTTAACGAAAGTATTCAATGGCTCATTAATCGAAGTTGATCCAATGCATACTATAACTTTAGTCGCTAATCATGATACTCAACCCCTACAATCACTGGAGGCCCCGGTTGAACCTTGGTTTAAGCCGTTAGCTTATGCGCTGATTTTAATTCGTGAACAGGGCATCCCCTGTATTTTCTATCCTGATCTTTTCGGTGCCAATTATGAAGATAGTGGTGATGATGGCGGAACTTATCAGATAGAAATGCCGGTTGTTACTGAGTTAGAAAAGTTAATTCAAGCCAGGAAACGTTTCGCTCATGGAGCGCAGACAGATTATTTTGATGATAAGAACTGTATCGCTTTTGTTCGTGCAGGCACGGAGGAAGATCCCGGCTGTGTCGTCATCCTTTCTAATAGCGCTGAAAATGAAAAAACAATTGCACTTGGTGCAGATTTCCCGAATAAAGAGTTCGCCGACTATTTAGGTAATCACCCCGCTACTATTACTACCGATGACGCGGGGGAGGCGGTATTTCCAGTGAATGGTGGAAGTGTCAGTCTTTGGGTGCTGAAAGATTTGTTGTCATAAATAACATGAATTTCATTAATACTAGGGCTAAGAGCTAAGTCCCTGGTACTTATTGGACTTAGCTCTTGCTCATTATTTTCCTAGCTTACTGCGGGGCCATTAATCTGAAAGAAGCGAATAACCTGACGTAATTCCGCACCTTGCTCAGTTAATGATTGCGCCGCGGCTGCGGCCTCCTCAACCAATGCCGCATTCTGTTGCGTCACTTGGTCCATTTGTTCTACCGCAATGCCGATTTCTTGAATACCAATATGTTGCTCTTGTGACGCAATAGATATTTCGCCAACAATATGTGCAACTTTACTTACCGAATCAACAATCTCACCCATTGCCTGACTGGCATGGTCAGCACGCTCTGAACCGGCATTAATTTTTTCAACCGTACCAACAATGAGCAGCTTAATTTCTTTCGCTGCATTTGCACTTTTTTGGGCCAATGTTCGCACTTCACTTGCAACAACGGCGAACCCTTTGCCTTCTGTACCTGCTCTGGCAGCTTCAACGGCAGCATTTAGGGCTAATATATTGGTTTGGAAAGCTATCCCCTCAATCACAGCAATAATATCGACAATTTTCTTCGAGCTATTTGATATTTCCTGCATACGAAGTAGCATTTCATCAACAATAACTCCCCCTTCGGTTGCTGTAGCGGCGGTATTGACAGCCAATTCACTTGCTTGCCGTGCATTATCAGCATTTTGCCGCACGGTTTGGGTTAACTCCTGCATATTGGCAGAGGTTTGGATAAGTGAAGATGCTTGCTCTTCAGTGCGTTGTGATAAATCAGTATTGCCTTGTGCAATTTGATTTGATGCAACAGAAATTGACTCACTACCATGCATGATCTCATTAATAGTGCTCTTCAACTGCTGATTCATTGTGTTCAAGGAAGCCAGTAGGCTATTTTTATCACCAGGGCGAAGCTTTATTTCAGTTGATAAGTTGCCAGCCGCGATATGCCCCATAATAGCTACCGCGTAAGCCGGCTCTCCGCCCAATAAACGGGATAAATTGCGAGCAATCATGCTAGCAAGCAACGCTGAAATAAGAACTGCGAATAATAATAGAGCGAGCAGTAAGCTTTTAGCCGTATTAAAACTTTGCTGACCCTCGGTTGCTGCTTTTTCTCCCCCCTGAACTTCTAGCACCACCAATTCAGCTAAATCTTTCATTAACTGCGTGCGGTATTTTCTGGAGGTATCGCCGCTTATCTTACTGGCTTCAGCTAATTGATTATTATTAACCGCATCAATAACGAAACTGTTTGCCTGAGAGAAATTATCAAAGTCTGACATTATTCTCTTAAATAATTCGGAGTCATTATAGCCTTCAGGTAACTTTAAAAATCGATTTTGTGCTGCACGGAAGTTATCAACGGCCTGTAAAATTTCCAACCGGTGGCCTTCACGCTCTTTTTCTGTCGATGAGGCGATGTATTGCACTTGCTGTAGCCGTAATTCTGCCAAAACACCGCGCATTTCCAGGGCATAACGGACACCTGGTAACCAACTGTCTCGATAGGCCTCTAGTCTGGCGTTATTGCTACTTAACTGAGATAGCGCTACTGCGCCAAGTAACAACATCATGACAATAACAACAGAGAATCCGGAGAGTAATTTTGTTAAAATAGAGAGTTCGGCGAACTTTTTCATGATCTTTACGTTTATTAAAATAGGTGTAATGTATAACGGCCAATGCGATGAATTCTTGATGTAGTAAAACTACTTAATTTAGTTTTTTAGCATTTTATTTTTGTACGCAATGTAGAGTGAATTGTGACCTTATTGGTCTTCTTTGTTACTCTCTAGTTTGTGATTAGGTGATTGAACTGGTTTTGTGGTTTTTGCTAAATATTATATTCTGATTTTATGCTCGATTAGTGTCATCGTTCTGTAGGGAAATTAACGAATTACTAACCTGATGCTAATCTTTATGATGTATTTATACTTGAAGTTTTTTATCGTTTTTGAAATTTTACTACTTTCTTCTTGGCACAACTTAATGGTTTTTAAGGAGTGTGCTAAGCTCGAATAACTAAAATTTTAGGTGGTCATTATGGTCTTTGTCATTCTTTGGTTTGCTATTGCAGCGCTGAGTGAGTATCTAGTGTGGGGATATCCCCTATTGGCGGTGTCGTTAGCGCTGCTTTTTGTGCTACTTGGCGGGTATTGGATCTACAGAATTAGGAAAATTCAGGTAAGCGATGAGTCTTCAGATGAGCTCAGGTCGCGGTCTATCAATAACCTGAATCTTATTTTCTCTGTGACAATGTTAGCTATTCATGCACTTATCTTATTGTTATTGCGTTGATTATATGAGGTTTGGGTGTGATTTTTCGTTAGCTGTGCCATTGACTCCAGACGGAGATAAGTCCCCATGCAGCAATAGTCCAGCATATAACAGCGACAACTAAAGCTTGTGATAAGCGTAAATGCTCGATGAGATAATAAAGGGATATCAGGTAGATAAAGTAAGGGATGATGGCCCACAAACCAAATATAATTGTTGTGCGCAATGCTTCAATACTACGCTCTTTACCGACAATATAGTGTGCAATGAGGGCGAAAGTAGGGAACAAGGGAATTAAGCCCGCAATATAGTAATTACGCGTTTTCGATAATATCCCAATCAATATCACAACACTGGCACCGATCAGTGCCTTAAGTAATAATCCCATGACACTCTCGAAAGATAAAAAAGAAGCTGCCGATTGAATATATTTCAATGAAAATAATGAAACTTATAAATCAGGCAGCAGGGTAAAATTGGCTTATTACATGTTATTTCTAGCTGCTATTGACGATAACCGTTCTTGATTTGGGCCACTGTATTGGTGAAAACTTCAGCTTGAGCAGTGTCTTCGATACCGGCAATAGAGCGTTCGATATTTAAGATTACTTTCCCAGCATCGGCTTGGCCGATTGCTTTTAGCAGTAGAGTCAATGTTGCTTTTAAGCACGCAACTTCATTTGCTAAAGTTTCTGGGTCAGCAGAAGTGGTAAAGTCTGGATTACTCATTTTTTTTCCTGAAGTGATAGCTTGCCAGTGAACAAGGTGATGTTGGGGAGCCCAGTATCGCAGTGAACATTCGCGGCATTATTAAGCAGTTGTTGCATTATACCATAAACTGATAGTTTGCTTTGATAACAAGTGCGCAATCTTTTATTGGTAGCCCAAAATTCGACCGTACTTGTGCCGATGACAGGCGCTGCTTATCAATGTTTCTTATCTTAATGTACGTTTTATCTTAATTAAGTTAGTTATGTTCATAAAAACCATATCATTTTCGAATGGTAATTTGTGTCAAGAATCACACGCCGTGAAAATGAATAAGAGATAAACAATAAATAAACAAAACTAAGAATAATTCCTATATCAGAGAATGAGTGTCACGTCACTTGATCTTTAGATGTATCAATATGTTGTGTTTCTTGGGTATAAACTAATTCTCTTAATGCAGGTAATTATTTTTTTGTATGAATAGCTGAGTTGCAGCAAGAAAAATCTTAAAAAAACTTCTCTTTTTTATCAGGCTGTTAAATGATATGTCTGCAAATTTATGTACATAGTTAAAATGTTGATGAAAATAATATATGTCAAACAATATAGATATGATTTTGCAATTTTTCTGTATTCATTATTTGGTCGAAAACAAGTAATATCATTGTCGTAAACAAAGCATGATTAGGTTACTCCCTTATTTTTGGAGAATTTTCTTTGATTAGCGTTCTTCTTGTTGATGACCACGAACTGGTGCGCGCAGGGATACGACGCATTCTTGAAGATATCAAGGGTATCAAGGTAGCGGGTGAGATGCAGTGTGGTGAAGATGCGGTAAAATGGTGCCGTAGCCATGTTGTCGATATCGTTTTGATGGATATGAATATGCCCGGTATCGGCGGGTTGGAAGCTACGCGCAAGATTTTGCGTTACTCTCCGGATACTAAAGTTATCATGCTAACCATTCATACGGAAAATCCCTTGCCGGCGAAAGTCATGCAGGCGGGGGCTGGTGGGTATTTAAGTAAAGGTGCGGCACCTCAGGATGTTGTCACGGCTATCCGTGCTGTTCATTCGGGGCAACGTTACATTGCTTCGGATATTGCACAGCAGATGGCGCTGAGTCAGTTGGAGCCGCCTGCTGAAACACCTTTTAGCTGTTTGTCAGAGCGTGAATTACAAATTATGCTAATGATAACGAAAGGCCAAAAGGTGAATGAGATATCGGAGCAACTTCACTTGAGCCCAAAAACAGTGAACAGCTATCGTTACCGGATGTTTAGCAAACTTAATATTAGTGGTGATGTTGAATTGACACATTTGGCTATCCGCCATGGTCTGTTTAACGCGGAGATGTTATCTAATAGTGACTGATTGTTTTGATTCTAAAGAGTTTTTAAAAACTGTCACCAGCCAGCCTGGTGTATACCGTATGTATGACAAGGCGGGGACAGTTATTTATGTCGGCAAAGCAAAAGATCTTAAAAAACGCCTGACGAGTTATTTTCGTGCCCAAGTCGCGAGTCGTAAAACAGAAACTTTAGTCAAAAATATTGCTCAGATTGACGTGACCGTGACGCATACAGAAACGGAAGCTTTGCTGCTTGAGCATAATTACATCAAGCTTTATCAGCCTCGTTACAATGTGTTGCTGCGAGATGATAAGTCATACCCACTTATTTTTTTAAGCGCGGATACCCATCCGCGTCTGGCTATCCATCGCGGAGCAAAGCACGAGAAAGGGGAGTACTTCGGGCCGTTTCCAAACTCCTATGCTGTTCGCGAAACTTTGGCTTTATTGCAAAAGCTTTTTCCGGTCAGGCAGTGTGAAAATAGTGTTTATCGCAATCGTTCACGCCCCTGCCTGCAATACCAAATTGGTCGTTGTTCAGGCCCCTGTGTTACGGGGCTGGTGAGTGATGAAGAGTATCAGCGCCAGGTTGATTATGTGCGCTTGTTCCTGTCGGGCAAAGATCAGCAAGTTTTAACCCAACTGATTTCTCGTATGGAGGAAGCCAGTAAATCGCTGCATTTTGAAGATGCGGCGCGTATTCGTGATCAAATACAGGCTGTACGGCGAGTTACCGAGCAGCAGTTTGTTTCCGGTGACAGTGAGGATCTCGATGTTATCGGTGTTGCATTTGATGCCGGACTGGCTTGTGTCCATGTGCTGTTTATACGACAGGGGAAAGTGCTTGGGAGCCGAAGTTACTTCCCGAAAGTTCCTGCGGGAACTGAGCTAAGCGAAGTGGTCCAGACATTTGTCGGGCAGTTTTACTTGCAAGGAAGTCAGGGGCGTACACTCCCAGGCGAGATACTGCTGGATTTCACACTTGAAGAGAAGGAGCTACTGGCTTCATCTCTTTCTGAGTTGGCCGGAAGGAAAATTCAGATCCAAAGTCGCCCGCGGGGCGATCGGGCGCGTTATCTGAAACTTGCGCGCACAAATGCCTCAACTGCATTGACTACTCGTTTATCGCAGCAATCAACTATTCATCAGCGAATGAAAGAGTTAGCCAAGATACTTAATCTTGATGAGATCAATCGTATGGAGTGTTTTGACATCAGTCATACGATGGGCGAGCAAACGGTAGCATCTTGTGTTGTATTTGATGCAAATGGGCCTGTACGTTCAGAATATAGGCGCTACAATATTAGTGGTATCACGCCCGGTGATGATTATGCCGCGATGTCTCAAGTGCTTAAGCGTCGGTATGGCAAGGCGTTAGATGAGAAAAAAATCCCTGACGTTATTTTTATTGACGGTGGGAAAGGTCAGCTGTCTCAGGCTTTTGACGTCTTTGCTTCACTCAACGTGCCGTGGGATAAGCAAAAACCGTTATTAGTGGGGGTTGCAAAGGGGAGTGATAGAAAGGCGGGGCTGGAAACACTGTTTTTGGCGGCGGAAGGGGAGGGTTTCTCTCTACCACCAGACTCACCAGCGTTGCATTTGATTCAACATATCCGTGATGACTCTCATAACCACGCAATAACCGGGCACAGACAGCGTCGTTCTAAAGTAAAAAATACCAGCGCGTTAGAAATGATAGAGGGGATCGGCCCTAAGAGACGGCAAATTTTGCTGAAATATATGGGCGGGCTACAACCTTTACTTAACGCAAGCGTCGAGGAAATTGCAAAAGTGCCGAGTATTTCACAAGCATTGGCAGAAAAAATCTACAATGCATTGAAACACTGAGGCTAATGTTGCACCATACTCATAATGTCCACACCAGCCAGATAGTTATCGTAGCATTATGCAATTGAATATACCGACTTGGCTTACCCTGTTTCGTGTTGTGCTCATCCCATTCTTCGTTCTGGCGTTCTATTTGCCATTCGTATGGGCTCCGATGGTTTGTGCCATCATATTTGTGTTTGCAGCAGCCACTGATTGGTTTGATGGCTTTTTAGCCCGTAGATGGAAGCAAACAACCCGCTTTGGGGCTTTTCTTGACCCGGTAGCGGATAAGGTGATGGTAGCCATTGCGTTAGTGCTGGTTGCTGAGCATTACCATGTCTGGTGGATTACACTACCCGCTGCGACTATGATAGCCCGAGAAATTATCATCTCCTCCCTCCGTGAGTGGATGGCGGAACTCGGTAAACGCAGTAGTGTCGCGGTATCATGGATTGGTAAAGTTAAAACAACAGCTCAAATGGGATCACTCGTTGGCTTACTTTGGCGCCCAGACCATAACATTGAGCTTGCCAGCTTTGTTCTTCTTTACATTGCTGCGGTACTGACATTCTGGTCAATGTTTCAATATTTAAACGCTGCCTGGAAAGATTTGCTCGAACCTTGATCGAAGCGCCGTAAAAAGCAGCAAACGAACGCATTAGTCAGATAATTTTATTGACTCATTGCGTCAGGTAAGTAGAATGCATCGCATCAGACGGCAGTAACAAAATGTCGAAAGATAGCAAAAGAATCAGTAAGTTCTGATGTTGCGGGAATAGCTCAGTTGGTAGAGCACGACCTTGCCAAGGTCGGGGTCGCGAGTTCGAGTCTCGTTTCCCGCTCCAAATTAATAGGTTGGCTGTAAGCGGACCTAAGCTGTAAAGGCACAGAGAATAAGGCGCGTTGGCAGAGTGGCCATGCTACGGATTGCAAATCCGTCTACCTCGGTTCGACTCCGGGACGCGCCTCCAGTTTTCCAGAGCCCGGGTGGTGAAATCGGTAGACACAAGGGATTTAAAATCCCTCGGCTTATGGCTGTGCGGGTTCAAGTCCCGCCCCGGGCACCATGGAAAATATTCTAAGTAAAACAAAGTAGTATGAGTATGTCGTTAGCCGCCGTGAGGCGGTTTTTTTGTGCCTGAAATCACCTTTCATAATATCCATTCATAATATTATTTCTGCTTTACTGGTCTCCTACCGCTGGTACTATCGCAATTTTACGATCATATCGTGCTGTTTGAGCTGCATTCTTGTGTCCTGATATCGCCTGTTTTTCGTAAAGCGATCCGCTTAAATCAGAGATACCTTTTGCCTTCAAATCGTGAAAAGTGAAATTAAACTCTAATTCTGGATACTTCTCTTTTGCCTCAGCTTTGGCTTTCAGCCATCGGCTATTAAAACCATCTCTTGTATATCTGGCACCGGATTGTTGGTGGATAACAAAGATGCTGCTCATTCCTCTGTTTAACGGTAGTTGACTGGCGAGCTTTATAACTGCGGTTAAACGCGGTCCCCATGCTTTGATTTGAGAAATACCCGTTTTACTTTGTTGTATTAAGATCCCATCATCAATTAGTTGGTTCTTCTTCATGCCTAAAATATCGGCTTGTCGTGCACAGCATAAATATGCTAGTTCCATTGCGACCTGAACCACTGGCGGGGAAACTTGATAAAGCGCATCGTATTCTTTATTGGTTATATAACGTGTACGGCTGGTTTCTTTAAATTGCTTCACGCCTTTGCATGGGTTCATTTTCACCATCCCTCTCTCATAGGCCCATCGAAAGACACGGGATGTAAAGGCTTTTTCCCTGTTAGCCTGAGTGCGACTTTTTACGCCACGCTTATCCATATACTTGCGAATATGCTCAGGTTTTATTGTATCTGGATGGACCTCGCCGAAAACGGATAATACTTTTACCGCATATTTCCGATAATCTTTCTGTGTCTCAACAGCTAGCTCTATAAAATCGGCAGATAGAAAGAATCGACTAACAAGCCAATTAAAGACATTTTCATTCTGTTTATCATTTATTAACGCCTCATACGCTGCCCATACTTGGGCCGGACTGGCATCGAATCCGCAGAGCCTTATCGTTCCCCCGAGCTTAGGCTTAAATTCAAATGCAGAACGCCCCCTGCATGTTCGTGGAGGCATCCAGTTGTCTTGTGGGTTACTGCGTTTTCTCCCCATTAATCTAATGCTCCGAAGTTAGGCTCAACAGATATTTCAGTCGCTGCTTTGGGTGTATGACGAAGAGATAGGGGATCTTGAAAATGGCCCCATGTAGTTTGCGGACGGCCATCTCTACGGATTATAAAAAATATCCCAGCATTTTTAAGTGCTTCACATTGCTTTGAAGGGATATGATACCCGGTCAACTCAATCATCTCCTCTTTGGTGATTATGTCGTGGTCGTTTCTCATGGTCTTGCCCCTGTATCATGCGGCCTATCGCTCTGTCGGTTTCAGAGCAGGCCCGCTGTATATCTTGGTCGGTGAGTTGTTGTTTGCGTACGCTGGCTGATAATTTGCCGATCTTAATGTCGAACTCGGTTAATAGGCGCTTGCCCGGTTGCCATGGCTGCATGGTGATTTCCCTGGTGTTGGTTTACCACCATGCTAGCGGGGCCGGCTGATTATTTCTGATTAAGCAAAATCAACTTTTGGTTGGTACCTTTCTTTGTCTCCAGCACCCCATAGCCAAACCGGTACCGAATGAAAACGCAGCGACTGCGCTAACCTCGGCCCCATAGATAAAAATTAAGGCTGTACCTGCTGTGATAAAAAATACGGCTAGTTGAGGGCGGATCATTGGTTGACCTCCTTTTCAACGATTGGCTGCGGTGGTGTGCTGCTAATCCGAACATCTGTCGGAAAATCGTAGTGAACATCACAACGGCGATCGGTATGGATAGTTCCCGTTCGCCCATCAGGTAACGTGATATAGGACTTTTCGCCGCGCTTGTGGGTACGCTTTAGCATGGGTCTGGCCTCAATAATGCCCCGTTGGTCCGGGGCTGAATGAAATTAGCGAACTTGCAGGCTACGACTACCTATCTCGATATGCGCCCCTTTAACATCAACGCCATTCTCTATGGCTTCTTTGATGGCTTTTTTATCGGGGGCTACGATGGTTTGCACTGTCACCAATTCACTTGGCAACAAATCCTCGTTGTCGATCACCACACTGGCCACACCTTTTCGCGCGGTGAATGTGTTGTACGGCGTTTTCAACGTGTTCATATCTGCGGCTAATAAACAGCTGAGCACATACTGTTTGATCGATTTAGCCCGGTTCTCAAATGACCGCTTACGGTCAGCCAGGCGTTTCGCCTCTTCATCACAGGTTTTAGCCTGCCCCTCTAAATTACGGACAAAGACATAGGTTGCATCTAGCTTATCCCCCAAAGCACCCTCTAAACCCTCTAGCGTATCGGCGATCATTTCTGGCGTGAGTTCTTCGGAGGACTCAACCAACTGTTGCAGTTTAAAAAGGTCTGCGGCTAATGCGATTGCGGTGTTGCTCATGCTGATTGCTCCTGTGCGGTAAGTTCGGCAACCCGTTTTTCAGTTAAGCGGTGTAATGCAAGCAATCGGGTTTTGAGGTAATTGGCGTGTTGGTGATCGGCTTTGGCTTCGGCATCTTTGCGATGGACATCAACTTCGCGGGCAATAGTGCCGTATATTTTACTCACTTCATTGGTAGTGACGGCATTCGAAATGGTATTGCCGACTTTGGTTAATTTCTCATCCAGCTCTTTGCGCAGGCGAACGGTGTCACCGGCTTTTTCACTGGCATTTTTGATAGCGAACTCGATGTTATTTTCTGCCAGATATTCGGGGTTATCGTGCATTCCGAGCCATACGTCGGCGCTAAAGCCCAGCATTGATAGCGCTTTCTTAATAGCGTCAGTGAGGCTTTTTTTGATTACCTCGCTATCTGCCTTAATTCCTTTATTGGTTTTATACATGTAAGGGGTGGCTCCGTAGCTTTCGATCTCACCGCGCACATCCCCCTCAACTGAGTACCAGAATTGAATTTTGATCGAGTGATTTTGTTCGCATAGCAATGTGCCATCGGCATCACGAATAAGCCGATTACCAATGTATTTTTTGTTATCGTCGTAAATCGCCTCGGACATTGGTGCGCCTGAAAGCATTTTATCTTCAAGAATGGTGTAGCCCCAGCCCTCACCAATGGGGCCGAATACTTCCGTGGCCCGCATAAACATATATTCAGCGTTAATGCTGGTAGCAACATATCCCGCACCCTCTACAGGTTTGGTAAAGCGTGGATCTGTGCGTTGTACCGATTTCCAGATATGCAGGTTTTCCTGTTCTTCAGGGGACTTCTGCGCAATCTCCCGTTCAATCAAGCCTGCACGGTGTTGGAATTCGTCAGCAGTAACTTCAACGGTAGCAACGGCGCTTTGCTGCGCCGCCTCAATAACTTCTGCCAGCTTCTCATCAACTGAGGCATAAACGCCATAACCTAACTGATCCAGCGTATCTTTAGCCTGCTGAGCAGCGTTATCGGTGATAGCTTCCTGTGCAGTGTTTTCCGGTTCTGTTGCAATAATTGGCGGTTTTGTTTCGGTTTCTGGCTCAGCATTGGCAACCAGGGCTAGTTTTGTTTCACTGTTTGCCGCCGGTTGGGGTTCACCACCGACCAGACCATCAATCGAGAACTTACCGTCACCTAAATTTTTAACCGCGGGCCGCGGCCCTTTGACGGCGATACATTGTGAGATAAATTCTTTTCGGGCGGCGGCATCGGTTAGGAAAATAGGTTTCTCTTTACCGGCGCGGATCATCTCAAAGATGGTTTCACGCGGGATAGATAACGCATCGCTACGAACACGCAATTCGGTTGACCATTTACGCCAAGCATCATCATTACTGTCCATCAGCTCTTTTGCCTGCCTCATTTCTGCTGAGTGGATTTCCCAGCAATTAAAATCTGCAGGTACTAAGGCGAGGGCAACTTCGAGATCGAGGGTTTTATAGGTGTGATCAAAGCCGCGCTTAATTGGCGCATCCGGATCAGGTGTGGTTATGCGGGTAACTTTTTTCGCCCCGGTTAATTCGTCCCGTTTATTAGGTTCATCAACCCATTTTTGGGCAAACTTCTGTACCTCAGGGAATTGAGGGATTTTAGGGAACTTCACATTAATAGCATCGATCAGCTCTTTGACTGACTCCTGATACATCGCGCCGATAGCCGGTATGCCTGCCAATGCCGTTATAATTGAACGTAGCCCGGCGTCACCCTCGTCGTCGTTAATCAGGTCATACACTAGCGATAGTTCGTGCGTATCGATGTCACGCAACTCATACATTAGGATCTTGCCAACTTTGACATCAATCCCTAGCTTGGCGTAGTTCACTAAGTCTGAATTATCACCCTGTTCGTCGCCGTCGTTATCATCCTCATCCTCTGGCGATGCCACGCTATTTGGCGTCCACACCTTGCCATCAAAGGTATTATCCTGGGCGAACTGCTCATCGAAATCACCCACAACCGGGCGCGGTTGCCCGATAGTATCCTCACAGATTTTTGGATCTGTAAAGTTATCACCGGCGGCGGGGTAGGCCTCCCACAATTTACCGATGGCCAGTGCCGATGCCATTTTCTTATTTATGGCTTCCAGAGCAATAACAAGTGGTATAGCCCCATTTTTGAGCGCCGCTTTTTTCGGCTCGAATAAACAAATAAATACAGTCATGTTGGTCTTGCCTCTTTGGTTTAATTGCCGGACATAGCTAGCTTTATAGCTGCCCTAATTCCTGCTTTCGGAAGTCTTGCCGCTTTAAATTGCCCCTTAACAGCATTTGAATAAGCTGTTCCGGTCGAGGGGTAAAATTCAACACGGCGTTTACCACCCACAATGGTTATATGCATCGTGCCAGTGCTGGTATCTGAATTATTTTCGTGTTCAAGAACAGACAGCCCCGCAGCAATAACATGATCAATAGCGGCCTTGATTGTTGTCATGGCTAGGTCCCCATATATGGAATTAAAAAGGAATGTCGTTATCGTCTGTAACGCTTGATGAGGTGGTATGCTCTATACAGAGCAACGCCTGAATTTGATCATCAATTAGCAACTGATGTCGATATGATTCCGCCGCCAGCCGCTCCTTTTGAGCGCGTAGTGAATCAACCTGCTTACTGATGATTTCAAATGGATCGGGTTCGTCGAACGCCAACGTGATTTCGCGGGTTTCGAGTAACGCATAGGCTGGCGCGGACTGTGACATGTCACAGGTACACACAATAAAGCGGTTATCTTTCAATGCCGAATGCGGATTAACATGAATATAGAGCGTGGTGGTTATCTGTAGTGCTGTCATAGCAACTCCTGATATACTAGTTTTAAGGTCGATGGCGTAAGCCGTTGGTCTTGCCTCTGTTAACGGGTTGGTCCCCGTTAGCAATTCCCGGTTAACTTTGGTCGGTGACCCGGGGTAAAGAAGCCCACTTCGGTGGGTTTTTTTACATGTGTGCCGGGCATGCTCAGCAGCTCGGGGGTGAAAGTCCCCTGTCCAGCCTGATGGTGGCGAAGGACTAGTGAAGCGCAAGGGCGTCGTCGTGAGGCGGGGTCTGAAGGAAGCGTGGAGCAAAACCATGACCTGACGGACAGAAACCCGATATAAGGCCTACCCGACTGGCGGAGCAAGCATGTGATTGCGAAGGCCATAACCATCAAGAGCCGGGGTGGTAGATTGGGCAGGTGTGTGGTGAAAGCGGCTGAGCTTACCCCGGGAGGCCTGTCCGGCGTTCTGTATTCAGAACTGAGTGCATCGTAAGGTGCGCTGACCGGTGGACAGGAGTCAGCAGAGGGCATAGTAGGACGTGACGTCTGAAGGCCCGAACGGTAATGAGTGACGAGTATCAGCGGAGGTTCTGAACGGTCATGCAGCAGAAAACGCATCGCGGCCCTGAAGCCCGAAGAAGGGGTGAAGCCCCGGACGCCGGTTCCCGGGGGGCTGAAACCGGGCAGGCACCGACGACCAGAGAAAGTCCGTCGTCAACAGCGTGGCTGATGGAAGCCATCTGTGAACCCGTCAATCTCAGGCAAGCCCTGAAAAGAGTGAAGGCCAATAAAGGTGCGGCGGGAGCCGACGGCATGAGCGTAAGCGAACTGCCGGAGTACCTGAAACACCACTGGCCCGAACTGAAAGCGCAACTGCTGTCCGGCAGCTATCGCCCATCCCCTGTAAGAAGAGTGACCATCCCGAAACCCTGCGGCGGCGAACGTCTGCTGGGTATCCCGACGGTGGTGGATCGTTTTATCCAGCAGGCGATGATGCAGGTGTTGCAGATGCAGTGGGATGCGTCGTTCAGCGACAGCAGCTACGGGTTCCGCCCCGGGCGCTCTGCCCATCAGGCTGTGAAACAGGCTCATGAATATATTGGGTCCGGGTATCACTGGGTGGTCGATCTCGATCTGGAGAAGTTCTTCGACCGGGTGAACCACGATGTACTGATGAGCCGGATAGCGAAACGGGTGTCGGATAAACGGGTGCTGTCACTTATCCGCAGGTTCCTGAATGCAGGCGTGATGGAAGCCGGTCTGGTAAGGCCGGTGACAGAAGGGACGCCGCAGGGCGGCCCGCTGTCGCCGTTGTTATCGAATCTGCTGCTGGATGACTTCGATAAGGAACTGGAGAAACGCGGCCTGAAGTTCGCCCGTTATGCAGACGACTGTAATGTGTATGTGAAAAGCGAACGTGCAGGCAATCGTGTGATGGCGGGGCTGACGCACTGGCTGAGCCGTAAACTGAAGCTGAAGGTGAATGCGAAAAAGAGCGCAGTGGCGCATCCGGAGTCGCGTAAGTTCCTGGGTTACAGCTTCATAAGGGGCAGGAAAGTGTGGTGCGTGGTGTCGCCGGGATCGGTGAAGCGGTTCAAAACGCGGATAAGGGAACTGACGGGACGTAACACGGGCAGAAGCCTGGAGCAGCTAATCGAGCCGTTAAAGCGATATATGACGGGCTGGAAAAGCTACTACAGGCTGAACGAGTGGCCATCGCTGATAAGAGAGCTGAACGGGTGGATAAGGCGCAGGCTGCGGAGTGTCCTCTGGAAACAGTGGAAAACGGGCGGCAAGCGTTATAAAGAGCTGCACAATCGCGGGGTTAGCAAAGACCTCTCGGCGCAGACGGTGGGAAGTTGCCATAAACAGTGGCGGGTGAGCTGTAGCCCGGCGCTGAACATAGCACTTCCCAATAACCTGTTCGTCAGACTGGGCCTGCCAGAGTTATAGGAAGGCGACGATCAACATAACCGAACCGCCGTATACGGACCCGTATGTACGGTGGTGTGGGAGGAGGCTGGTTGTGAGATCAGCCCCTATCCCGATCTGTAATTTGGTGCCGTCTTTCCGGGCTGTCAGAACGTACTAAACCTAAATTGCGAATCATCCGGTGTTTCGTATGCCACCGGCAGCTACTTCGTGGGCGTCCTGCCTGTTCGCATCGGCTGCTGTGCCGTGTTGATGAGATGAATGTACCTATAGTTACCTTTTGTGTCAATAAGGAAACGTTCCAATAGTTACATTGAGGGGCGTAAAAAAGCCCACCGGGGGGATGGGCTATTGATTACAGGTCTTGGGTGACCTGCACGACTCTACCTAGAATGCGACAATTGCCGTTGATTTCGATAGGTTTGAAATTGGGATTTAACGGCATGAGGTATTTGTTGGGGCCATCAACAACTAACTTTTTAATGGTGGCCTCGGAGCTACCATCAATGATGGCGACCACTATTTTGCCGTATAAATCATCAATAGAACCATAATTAGGCTCCACGATAACGGTAGAACCCTCGGGGATAGAGGGTGAACCATTGGGGTTGGTCATTGACTCACCCCGAACATCTAAACCAAATGCGTTTTCAGAAACCTTCACTGTGGTGTTACACCATCTAAGAACATCAGAAATACGGGCGGCCGAATAGGTCTCTGTCCAAGCACCGGCTTGAACTGATGAGATAACCGGTATGGCATTAGGCGCGGCGGTGAGGGGCTTAATTTTAGTATCGTCAATCTGGCGTAAATCCCCGGTACCGTAGAGCAACCACTCCGGCGTGCAGGCAAGCATTTGCGCCAGGCGGTGAAGATTTTCCCCATCTGGTTTGGTTATCCCTGACTCCCATTTTGTCACTGATACACGGCTCACCCCAATAGCTTTGGCTAATTGGACTTGCGTGAGATCTAGCTGCAGTCTGCGAAGACGGATGCGGTCATTCATTTCAGTTTTCATGTAACCAATGTTACGCCATAGTGAGGTGAAAAGTGTTTGCATTGTTATGTACCTTTTGTTACCTTTCATCCTGAGTTCAACAAGGAGTTCTTATGAACAAGAAAGATGTCGTCAAGTTTTTTGGTGGTGTCGTGAATACCGCCATGGCCTTAGGCATAAAGCACCCCGCGGTTTGTCGTTGGGGGGAAATTATCCCTGAGAAACAGGCAATGAAGATTGAACGTATTACTCATGGCGAACTGAAATATGACCCCGCTATGTATCAAAGTGCAGCTTAACCAAACCCCACACACAAATCTGATTATCAATAATCAATTTCCGGCGACAGGAGACGCAACGTGGAACAAGAAATCAAAGCCCTTAAAGCCGAAGTTCAGGCGTGGGCAGCAGAGCGGGGGCAGGAACATGTAGCTATCGAGATCAGCAGAATGTTTTTCTTGCTCAATATCAGCACCGGTTCGGTTCGCCTCACTCCCATTGAAGACGGGGAGGGCAATGCTGATTGGAAGTCTATCAACAACAACCGGCAGCAGTTATTTCGTTGGCTGCGCGGGGATTCAAAAGCATCAATGCGCAAGGTTCTGGAATTATCACCGGTACTTAAAGCGGCGCTCCCGGCAGAACGGCGGGCCAGGGTGAATGGCGAGACCGTGAATTATTTGGTTTCGATTGCCAGCAGAGAGTTTGCCGCAGCAATTAGCGCGGTTCTATTAGATGGCTGTGACATGTCACAAAGAATATCGGGCGCTGTTGCGGCACTTCACGCAATCAGACCACAACACCACCGGCTGACCACCGTATAAAACAGAGGCAAGACCAATGCTGACATCTATCGACAAAATCACCTGGTGCAACGGGTTCCGGCTTAACGGCCAACCGGCAAGCATGGCTGACATCGAACCAATTTTTGCAGGGCGTCAGGTAGCTGCATATAGCGTGTGGGAGCAGTATGAGCAGAGGAAAGCAGACCTGCGCGGGATGAACTTATCAGCTGATGATTATCAGTCTGCCTGTCGGCAAATAGCCGCAGCGCTGGGGATCTGACTATGAGTATGAATCTAATGGCGAGGGCCATGAATATCAAAGTCGGCAACCCGTTACGAAAGTTAGTGCTGATAAAATTAGCGGATAATGCGAACGATCAGGGCGAGTGCTGGCCATCGGTTCCCTACATTGCCGATCAGTGTGAAATATCCGAACGCTCGGTACAGAATCATATTCAAGAACTGGTAAAAAGTGGGCTGGTGAGGATTGAAGAGCGCAAATCGGATAATGGTCTGAATCGCTCAAATGTTTATCACCTGCGCTTAAATTCCGCTGGTGCAAATGCTGCACCCTATGGTGAATCTCCTGCACCCTCTGGTGTAAATGGTGCACCAGTTAGTGGTGCAAATGCTGCACCCAGAACCAGTCACTCTTTTGAACCAGTCATAGATCCAACTACACCCCTTACCCCTCAAGGGGAAACCGAAAATATTCTCGCTGACGCTGAAAGGGCGTTGGCGTATTACAACCAACTCACCCATACCCGCTGTGAAGATCCCGGCCCCTTCGAAACCCTGCTAACGGCAACTAAATCACGCAAAGCCTACGCGCTGGCTGATTTGCAATTGGTGACCCATTGGGTGGTCAGCACCTGGAAACCCCGTAACGGCAAGTATGCCAAACCTGCGAATATCTGCCGCGTTAACCGGTTCGATGGTTATCTGGCCGATGCCCGTGCATGGTCTGAATCGGTAGGGCGGATTGATTGCGATGCGGTCATTGCGGCGTTCAATCGGGTGTTCGGTGAGGTGTTACCACCGGCTGAAATTGATCAGGACCGTAAGCACGCTATCCGCGAATTACTCCAATACCTCAAAACCCAAGACCTCGACGCGTTCCAGAGCTATTTCGAGGCCTTTCGCGAACAGGCATCCGCATTTTATTTCGGTGGTGATGATGGTACGCACTGGCGCGCCAATTTTGATTATTTAATGAAGCCGGACGTGCTGAGAAAAACCCGTGATGGTGCGCTATGAAGCCGCAGGAATTGGAGGCGGCGATCCTCTCCGGTCTGCTCTATGGCGGCTCGACCCCCGATGCGCTGGAGGTGATTGCCACCCTGCCGGAAGAGGCGTTCAGCATCAGGATTTATCGTGCGGCCTATGCGGAAATTAAAAAGCAGGCACTGACTAAGGGGTTAATTGATGTCCTGTTTGTCAGTGAGGCGTTGGGCGGTAGTAGCCTGGCCACGCTATCTGAAATCGTCCGTATGCCGGGCAACGTGGCGAACCTGAAAGGCTATGCCGCACATGCCCGTAAGACCTGGTATAGCCGCACTATGACCGCATTATTTCAGACTGCGGCGGATGGTATCCGGGGGGCGAACAATCAGGAGCAGCGCGATCAGGTGATACAGGGCGCGGTAACACAACTGATCGATATGACGGCAGATAGCGGCGGCATCATCCCTGTGCATCTAAATGATTTGTTGCCCGGCTACATGGACATGCTGGATAAGCGCATGAATGGCGAGATTGAGTCGATGAACCTGCAAAGCGGCATTGTCGAGCTGGATGCCATAACCGGCGGCTTCAACCCGCAGGACCTGGTGGTTATCGCCGGGCGTCCGGGTATGGGTAAGACCGAGTTTGCATTAAAGATTGTCGAGGGGGCTACACAGAACGATGGCGGTGCATTGATATTCAGTATGGAAATGGCCTCCCTGCAGATGGTGGAGCGTTCCGTTGCTGGAGCCGGTAATTTGCCTGTATCTAAGTTGCGTGACCCCAGCACTCTATGTGATGAGGATTGGGCGCGTATTAACTCCGCACTTCAAGCATTAAATGGCCGTGATATTTGGATCGTTGATGCTAGCGAACTGACCATCGATCAGATACGGGCTATCGCAGAAACACACAAGCGCCGATTCCCAAAATTGAGAATGGTGATGGTTGATTATCTTGGCCTGATTACCAAACCCAAGGCGGAGCGTAATGACCTGTCGATCGGCATCATTTCACGCGGATTAAAAACGCTGGCCGGTCGGATAAACACCCCGATTTTTGCCCTTAGCCAGTTATCGCGCAAAGTGGATGAACGGCCACCGGGTAGCCGCAGGCCAATCAGTTCCGATCTGCGGGACTCAGGTTCAATCGAGCAGGACGCCGATAGCATCATCATGCTGTATCGCGAGGCGGTTTATAACCCGGATAGTCCGGCCGCAAGATTTGCCGAGGCCATTGTAACTAAAAACAGATTTGGCGAGTCCGGTACCGTTTATCAGGAATTTAAAAACGGCCACTTTCTACCGGTGGATCAACTGGTGGCAAAGGAGGCTAGCCGAATGGCGAAAGAGGCATCAAGGCCACCGGCCAAAGAAAAACACTATTCAACACCAAAATTTTAACCGCGCCTGACCAGCGCTTGAACTAACCCAAAGAGGCAAGACCATGAAAAAACGTGAACTAACGACCCGCGAACTGGCAGAGATTATGCTGGGCCAAAGCATGAACTATGGACAGATAATCGAGGCTATGGCCTTAAAACTCCCTCACGCTGAAATGCCTATTAGCGTGCTGCGTTACCGCGTACAAGGCATGGTGCGCTCACCCCATGCAGATATTACCCGCCGTAATGGTCGCAAGACCCAATACACCCTCAACAGTATCTCAGAGGATTTTTTCCGATTCTCTGACACGCAAGTCAAACGCAGTAAAAGCGAACCCCGAGCCAAGCCCGCCCGCATGCCATTTGATGAAAAGGAGCTGGCGTACTGCTTGCGAGTATCCCGAATAAATCAACTGATGAGCACTGTCGGCATGGGGAGTTAACACCATGTCCGGGCAATCGGATTATCTCCCGCCCGGACTCCCGTACAACATTTGCCTCTGGCCTCAGGAATACCAAGAAAAGCTAAATCTTGATTTGAGAGCCAGCGGCTTAATCAAAAACCTGTACGAGCGCAGGACCAACCGCGCTCAGGTACTGGAAGCGATTGAACGGGTACCGGTGCATTACCGAGAGTTTTTTAAACAGCGCTTAAATTACTGGCGTGACCGTAGAGACCACAGAGGCGAGACCAAATGAATATATCAACCGATGGCATTATGGGTGCTAACGTTTGGGATGGCGGCTAAGCAGCTGTTACAGAGGATAGGCTGAGTTGATTTGTTATGGATAGAAAATGTGAGTTTGATTAAAAATATTAATGAGGTTTAGTAAATATCTTGAATATTATTAGATTTCTGATATTTTTCTTCATGCGGGACGAATAACCCGCTCGCAAAAAAGGGAATACTTACAACAGAAAGAATGTCCTGCAATCAATGAGGACGACCTGTAAAGGTCTTTCTGCGTGCACTCTGGCGTCCGGCATCAATACCGAGCACAAAGGCACAGTACACAGTTAGAAAAAGCTAGTGAAGATCGGGGGGATTTTATACTTCTGTTTTGTACCCCTGGGATGCGACTGCCCGGTCTGGCCGAAAGGACGCTAGTTTTTCTCTAATCAATGATGAGACTTATACACTCGTGAAATCATACACTCCTACCTTACCAAGTAATTTTACACCTATTCAGAATGTAGATAGTCTTCTTCGCCTTTTATCTATCACAAAAGAGGATCTAAGTTACATACTTACCCGAGGTGTAGCCAGTTTTTATACGGAAAAAGAGATAAATAAAAAAAGTGGCGGTAAAAGATTACTTCATGCACCTAACAGAAAAATAAAGTTTATTTTGAGAAAGGTAAATAATAAAATATTTAATAAAGTTTTGTTTCCTCATTATCTCTTTGGCTCTATTTCAGACAAGGAAAATCCAAGAGATTATATTCGCTGTGCCGAAGTTCATTGCAAAGCAAAAATTCTAATAAAAGTTGATATATCGAATTTTTTTCCGAGTATAAATACATATAGTGTACGTGATATATATAAAGTCTTTTTTAACTTCTCGGATGAAGTATCTGATGTTTTGACAGAGTTAACTACTGTCAATGGTACAGTTCCCCAGGGAGCACCAACAAGCACCTTTTTATCCAATCTTTACTTTTATAATATAGAACCACAACTTGTAAAATATCTAGAGTCCCTTGGCTTCAGATATACGCGATTAATAGACGATATAACGATTAGCAAATTAGATAAAAATAATTTCAGGTTTGCCGATGATCGTGTTAAGGCGATGATTACCCAAAAGGGACTAACGATAAATGAGGGGAAGTCTAGTATCCAATCAACCGTAGCAGCAAAAGGTTATAAAGTACATGGAGTATGTATTGATGAGGATAAGCCTCGATTTACAAAAAGTGAGTGTATGAAAATAACTGATGAAGTATATCAAATTGCTAGGGTGGGGTATAACAGGAGTGATGTGAGAATGAGGCAATCTTATCATAAAGCATATTATTCTGTTAAAGGTAAGATAACTAAATTAAAGAGAGTTGGTTACGTAAAATATAATGATTTGAGGAAGGTTTTAAATAAGCATTGCGAGCCACTACCTGATCATGATGAAATTAAGCGTCTTAATAGAGTCATCTCCAATATTCAAAGGGATTATACAGGTAAACCTGCAACTGACAATTACAAACGCAGATACTACCAAGCTCACTTTAGATTAAGCGTCTTAAGACGAATATATAAAGAAGAAGCTAAGCAATTTAGAGCTAGATTGATTTCAGTAAGGCCGAACAGATGAAGCAGAAAAAAAAAGAGTGCTATCTCTTATTTATTGATGGCGGCGTGACTCTCATTACCATTATCTCATTGCTTGCACTGGTTGTGCTGTTAGTTTTATCAATTACCTCAGCGGTTAACATTTACAATAATAGATTGATTGAGTTTTGTTTTGAACCTAAGTGTTTTGAGACAGCAGGAGAAATATTCTCTTTACCAATAAATTTAATGAAGTACTCTCTTGTTTTAGTTCCTGTTTTTGCTTTCTGCGTGGTCTGTAAAAACTACAGTCTCTCCGTTGTCAACTCACACATTACTAATAGAATAAATAATGAAAGGGACTTTTATGCATATTTAAAAGAATGTCCCGCCAGTAAAGATGAATGGTTTTCCGATGTAAATAAAAAAAGATTATACCGTTCAATTTTTGATGAGTCCAAAACGAACCTAGGTATTAATGATAAAGGTAAGTCTTTGGTGACAGATTTCTTGAAATTCATTAAGTCTAAAAATTCGAAGGATGTTCAAGGGGTATATATTGATCCAGAACATACGGAATATAGAGGGAAATTCGTGTTACTTGGTCAGTCTTTCGGACTTCCCATCGAAGAAGATATGAATATAGATAGTTTATTTTCTCTTGAAAAAGAATTTCTTAATTTTATTTTTGATATTTTTGAACTTTGGTTCAGCTGCAAAAACGAATATGAAAAGATAAAGCGTGATTATGCATTTAGAGTTATTTAATAATGATTTATTGTCGTGGCATTTTTTTCTGATATAATATTAATATTCGGATTGAACACCCGATAACCTAAATATCGTGCTGCTGTGCCATACATCCGGGGGCGGAAATGGCACAGTATAGTTTTACCAAATCAATAGGTGGGATCTTAGTACCGGCCACGCCGGATGCTGAGGATTTTGTTAAAAATACCAAGCTGGGGACTATTGTCACCGGCGAGTTTAAACGTGTGCGCAATGCACCGTTTCACCGTAAATTCTTCTCGTTGCTCAACCTAGGCTTTGAATATTGGGAGCCAAAGGGTGGGGCGATATCACCATTCGAACTTAAATTCCTGCGCGGCTATGTAAGCCAACTTATTTCCTATGTGGGGAATGAGGGCATACTTCATGAGATAGCTGATGATTATCTGGCGCTGGTGGCCGGTAAACGGGCTGCGAATTTATCCACTGCAAAATCATTCCACGCTTTCCGTCGTTGGGTAACCGTTGAGTCGGGACATTATGACCTATACGAACTACCGGACGGCTCAACGCTGCGCGAACCTCGCTCTATTTCATTCGCGAAAATGGACGAGTTGGAATTCAACGATTTATACAAATCAGTGCTAAATGTTCTGTGGACTTTCATTCTCAGTAAATCATTCAGCCATCCATCAGAGGCGGAGAACGCCGCCAGTCAATTAATGAGCTACGCGGCTTAGGGGGTGTCATGGCTAATTTACGCAAAGAGGCAAGGGGCCGCGAGTGCCAGATCCGTATTCCGGGTGTGTGCAATGGCAATCCTGAAACGGTGGTACTCACCCATTACCGGCTGGCAGGAACCTGCGGTACCGGAATTAAACCCTCTGATGAACAGGCCGCATGGGGATGTAGCGCATGTCATGACGAATGCGACCGGCGCTCACGTTTAATTGATGGTGACACGGCACGGCTATATCACGCCGAGGGCGTTATGCGCACACAGAATATATTGAGAAAGGAGGGGAAATTATGATTTATCCGACAACGTGCGGTAGGGCAGACGGCAACGAATTACACCTCAATACGTTAGAGCTTATTTGGCTTAAGGGTAAGCTGAAAATGTGGGGACGCTGGTCACGTATAGCCAAAACAGGCGGCGCTCAGGGGGTATTCTCCCGATTATTGGCTAAACAACAAATAACTAAAGCCGCATTAAAAGCAGCTATTAGCCAACTGAGAAAATCAGGCTTATCAAAAGAGGAATTATTCGAGATATTTGGCGACCTTAACAACCCCAAGGCCCACAGTAATCTAATCTATTGTACGGATGATGAGGGGCTATTAATGGATTCGGTTGTTGGCCTGGTTCTACAATCGACCCCTGGGTTAATTGGGATACTGCAGCAGCATTACATTTATAAAAAGAAACGTTACACGATGGCGGAGGAAATGCAGGAGGCACACCCGGAGCTTTCCATTTCAACCTGCCGCCGCCGTATTGATGTCTGGATTAACACTGCCGAATATATGCTTTATCGCCCTATGAGCGATGCCTTTGATAAAGATATGAAAAGATTTGAGAAAAAAACTTTGACTATTTGAACAAAAAATATATGATTTAGACATAAGCTCGCGGAGCTATACACGCAAGCGACGAAATCAAAAGAAACCCGCCATCTGTGCGGGTTTTTCTATTTCTGCCCCCCAACAAAAAACCGCCCGACCTTTTGAGTCAAGCGGCTATCTTTTTAGCACTCGTTAGAAATGGGCGACCCCGATATGTATCAGCATATCAGGGCCATTACACCCATGTTTCCGGTCATGAGTATAACCCAGGCCCACCCTGCTAACGTCAGCGGTGGTATCCTAACGGAATACTGTATATATGACCATGAAAAAATTAAGTTACAAAAATGCATCCCGCGCCGTGGGTAAGCCTGAACCGGTAGTTTATGACGGTGTAACCGTGGGGTACGGATGTTCAGATCTGCATGTCGCTACAATCCCCGTCTGGTTGGCCCGTCTGGTTATCATCCACTTCCATTACAGCAAACGCATAGTGAACAACTCATATTTGCATCTGGGGATCTTCTCCGGGCGCGATCTGGTTGGCGTTATGCAATGGGGCTATGCAATGAACCCCAGTAGTGGCGGGCGAGTGGTTGAGGGAACCGGCAACCGGCAATATATGGAATTGAACCGCCTGTGGGTGCATGACGATATGCTGACCAATACCGAATCACGGGCGATCAGCTATGCGCTCAAAACCATCAAATTACTTCACCCCAGCGTTGAGTGGGTGCAGACATTTGCTGATGAGCGGTGCGGTCGCTTCGGCGTGGTGTATCAGGCCAGTAATTTTGATTATGTGGGTAGCCATCAAAGCACGTTTTATGAGTTAGATGGCGAGTGGTACCACAAGATTGCTTTAACCACTAAGGCTAGCAAGGCAGGGGCGCGCGGTTTGCATCTGCAGGCCAATTTTCACCGGGCTACCGCACATAAATTTACCCAGTTCCGCTATATCAAGTTTCTTAATAAGCGGGCCAGAAAGCGGCTCAACACGAAGCTGTTTAAACCTCTCCCATATCCAAAACCGGGAGGGGACAAATAGAGCTGCCGGATGGTGGCTTTTATATTTGAACCAATCACGCCCAACCCGTCCGGGAGGGGGAGACCATGAAAATGAGCAATATTGCGTCCAATGCTTCCTACCTGGTATCGGGTGGTAGTTTTATTTTTTGGGTTAAAGAGCTGATCGCCGGATTCACCCCTGATGAGTGGACGGTGATTGGTGTGCTGGGTTCGCTATTTTTTATGGCGCTAACTTTTTTACTCAATGCAGGTGTGAAGATTTGGGATCGTCGCCATGGCTATAAACCGGATGGTGAGTGATGGCCTCGACAAAAAGCAAACTCAGCGCTGCGGTTCTTGGCTTGGTTTTAGCAGGTGCGCCAGCATCAATTATTCTCAGTCAATTTCTGGATGAGAAAGAGGGTAACCGGCTTTCAGCTTATCCCGATGGTAAGGGGCTTTGGACTATCTGCCGTGGCGCCACAATGGTTGATGGCAAACCGGTAGTGAAAGGGATGAAGCTGTCAGCGGAGAAGTGTGCTGCGGTGAATCAGCTAGAGGCTGACAAGGCCATAAGTTGGGTGAAGAAAAATGTCCGCGTCCCGCTGACGGAACCACAGATTGCCGGCATCGCGTCATTTTGCCCCTATAACATCGGCCCGAGTAAATGTTTCACCGCCACGTTCTATAAAAAACTCAATGCAGGTGATCGCAAAGGTGCTTGCGCTGAGATCAAACGCTGGGTTCACGACGGCGGCAAGGATTGCAATATTCGCTCAAATAACTGTTACGGGCAGATAGAACGCCGCGCACAGGAAAGCGAACTGACCTGCTGGGGGCTGGATGAATAAAGCCATGGGGATCGTCATTGCTGCGCTGGTGGTGATTGTGTCAGCGCTGTTTTTTAACAGTTACCGCCTCGCAAATCAGGTCGAAAAAACAGAAGCGGAGCTGGTGGTCGAGCAAGCCACAAATACAGCCCTCGGTAACATCATCGATGCCTATCAGGTGAATGATGCCGCCAACCGTGCCGCCACAGCCCGCCAGCTAGAAAACGAGAGGAAGTTACGCAATGCCAGTGAATTACAGGTTGCACGGTTTAAAGCAGCAGCGGCGAGTGATGATTGTTCTATCAAGCCTATGCCTGGTGATGTCATTAGCGTCATGCGTGAATAAGCCCATTAAACCGCCCATTACCGAACCCGCCCTATTGTTGCCGCCTGAGTCAGCACTTATCCCCTGTGAAGTTCCAGAATTTACCGGTATTACGTGGGGGGATGGCGGATTGTATGCGATGGAATTAAAGCGGGAACTGCGAATCTGCAAAGGTCGGCTTGATGAGGTTATTGGCTGGCGGCAAAACTTAATAAAATATTATTAAAAAGAGAGGGGGAGTAATTCCCCCATAACATCGGTTACTGGCTAAAAAATTTAATCATTTCCATAACTGCCGTAGTAACGGTCGCTATGGAAGCTCCATTATTGAGCCAACCAAATAGTTTCGATTTACTTATTGCAGCTTGCTTTTCTTCCATAGTACTTGATTGTAACTTTTTAAGGGTTTCAACAGCTTCAGCAAGGAGTTCTTTAGGTGTGTTTTCTGGCAGGCCAACTTGGAGTAACTCTTGGTTACTTGGATAAATATCGATAGCTATACCTGTTTTTTCAAACACTGTACCAGAGATGTTTATATCTAAACTGTCAGGTGCAACTACCCCTTTGTTACATTCTGAAATGAAGCAATCTTTAATTATCAGTCCCATGTTTATCTCTGCTAAAAGTTAAGTAATACCAATATATATAGAAATAGATAATTCACCAGAGCGATTTATAGTCAGCCTCTCAATTAGTATATGAGTACTTAAATATCATCACAGAGCAACCTAACAAGGTTACTGCGTAATGACACTAAGGGAACATCATGGCAAAAGACACTGACTGGAGAGGCATAGAGCGTGACTACCGTTCCGGCGCTCTTTCCATCAGGGAGCTTGCCAAGAAATACGGTGTAAGTGATACAGCGGTAAGAAAGAGGGCAAAGGCTGAGGAGTGGCCTAAACACGAACAGGTTCGCAATAATGTAGGTTCGCAGACCATTAGTGCGAACCAAAACAAGAAGTCGCGAACCAAATATAGAAAACCAGCGGTTCACGTTGAAAGAGAGATTGATTCAGAATACCTGGCAAATGGAAGTGACGAACCAGAATTCATATTAAACCCTGACGAGTACGGGCTTAATGATATGCAGGCTCGTTTCGTGAGTGAATACCTGATCGACTTGAATAGCACGGCGGCATATAAAAGGTCTGGCGGCAAAGGAGAGGGCAATACGGCTTACGTTAACGCTTCACGCATGTACAGGAATGCTAAGGTTAGCCGGGCCATTCGCGATGCTTTAGATGCCAGAGAACGACGAACCCGAATCACTCAAGATGCCGTATTGAAATGGTGGTGGGATATTGCCACAGCCGATGCTAGCCAAATTACTGAGCTACGCCGTTTGTGTTGCCGCCATTGCTGGGGGTTTGGTTACCAGTACCAGTGGCGCGATGCTGTCGAGTTTGACGAGGCCCGGCTAAAAGCGGTAGAAAGCAAAAAACGGGAGCCTTTAGACGTTGGCGGCTACGGTTTTGATGCCACGTTAGATCCTAACCCTGACTGCCCGCGTTGTAATGGTGAGGGTGTTGGGCGCACTCACTTTCACGATACTCGGGATCTGCGCGGTGCAGCTCGTCGCCTGTTCTCTGGAGTGAAAGAGGGTAAATTTGGTATTGAGGCCATTACCCGCAATCAGGATGAGGCTTTAAAGATGGTTGCCCAACATTTAGGTATGCTGAGAAACAAAACAGAAATTAGTGGCCCTGATGGTGGCCCGGTTAAAACTGAGACGGTGAATATGACACCAGACGAAGCCGCCGAGGCGTATCGTAAACTTATGGGCTGATTATAGTAAACATCCAGAAATAGCCCGTTAGATTGATAAATCCTCTATGCAAAATAGAGGGTGTTTTATGCATGCTTTATGCACTCAATTATCTAACACTCTGACACGTTAACCCTGATAAATAAGCCTCTCATGCTGCTTGTTCGGTGAGTGCTATGCGCTCGGTGCGGGTAACGTCCATTATGTTAAAAAGTCCTAAAATTCACTCATTTATCGAGTAAAACCCAAATGCCTATTCCGTTCCCTTTTGACTTTAAGAACCCGGATTACATGCAGGTTTTTGAGTGGCGAATGGAGCGACTGCAGCGCATTCGTCAGCAGCCTGAATTACTGCCGGTTATGAAAGCGTTCTACAAAGATAACCCGGCTCAGTTCATCATTGATTGGGGTATGACAGTTGACCCACGCAACGTTGAGCGTGGATTGCCTGCCCGTATCCCGTTCCTCTTATTCCCAAAGCAGGAAGAGTGGATCGAGTGGTTTACAGAACATTGGCGCACATCGAGGCCCGGCATTACTGAAAAAACCCGCGATATGGGAATGTCGTGGCTGACTGTGGGAATGGCTGCATCATTGTGTCTTTTCAATAAAGGGATAATTGCGGGATTCGGTTCACGTAAAGAAGAATACGTAGACAAGATCGGATCGCCGAAATCCTTATTTGATAAAGCACGAAACTTTGTAGGGTTACTTCCTTTTGAGTTTAGAGGCGGCTGGAATCCGAAGGCTCATGCTCCACACATGAGAATCCTGTTCCCTGAAACTGAGTCGGCAATGACAGGGGAAGCGGGGGACGGTATAGGGCGCGGTGACCGAACATCATTCTACATCGTCGATGAATCTTCCCACTTGGAACGACCGTACCTGGTTGATGCTTCACTTTCAGCAACGACAAACTGCCGTCAAGACATCTCGACACCTAATGGTATGGCGAATTCCTTTGCCGAGCGCCGACACAGCGGCAAGGTAGATGTGTTTACGTTCCATTGGCGCGACGACCCGCGCAAAGACGACGCTTGGTACGCTAAACAAGTTGAAGAGCTTGATCCGGTAACGGTGGCGCAAGAAATCGATATCAACTATAGCGCGTCAGTTGAGGGTGTCTTGATCCCGTCCGCATGGGTGCAGGCGGCAATCAACGCACATGAGGTATTGGGTATTGTACCAACCGGCCAGCGCTTAGGTGCTCTCGATATCGCCGACGAAGGTAAGGACACCAACGCCTTTGCTGGTCGTCATGGCTTCTTACTCGAAAGCATCGAAGAGTGGTCAGGCAAAGGTGATGATATTTTCGGTACCGTACAGAAAGCCTTTGATATTTGTGATGCACAAAACCTCGAAACTTTCCGCTTTGATACCGATGGATTGGGAGCTGGTGCACGCGGTGATGCTCGGGTTATCAATGAACAACGAGAAGAACAGCGCAGACGGCATATCGTCGCCACGCCGTTCCGTGGTAGCGGTGGCGTAACCGACCCAGATGATGAGGCGGTCCCCGGCGATAACGGACAGCAAGGGCGGCTTAACAAAGATTTCTTTGCTAACGCCAAAGCACAAGGTTGGTGGAGTCTGCGCACCCGGTTCCAGAAAACTTATCGGGCAGTTAAAGAAAATATGGAGTTCGATCCCGATGAGATTATTTCCATCCCGAAAGACCTCAAAAATCTGACCAAATTAACCTCTGAATTATCGCAACCTACCTACTCAGTTAATGGCGTAGGGAAAATTGTGGTGGATAAAAAACCTGACGGCACCAAGTCACCTAACCTGGCGGATTCAGCAATGATTTTATATGCACCAATGGATAACGCGCTGGATATCTGGCTACGGCTCGGGGGGGCGTAATGTCGAGAAAACGTAAAACAGGTAAGGCGTCATCACCGCAGAGAACCACCGATACCTATCAAAACCTCACCGCTCGCTATGGGCTGCGCACCGAGAACCAAAGCGCGGATTATAGCTACCAACCGAACTGGACATCCCGCAACCGCCAACTGATAGAAAACGCTTACCGGTCGTCGTGGCTGGTGGGCGCAGCGGTAGATACCATCGCGGATGATATGACCCGCAAGGGGATTAACATAACCTCTAAGATGGCACCCGATGCCAAGATGCGGATAGAGGGGCGCTGGGAGGAATTATCACTCTGGGATGCTATCAATGACACGATCAAATGGTCGCGACTGTACGGTGGTGCAATTGGCTTCATCATGATCGACGGTCAAGCGCCTGAAACACCACTACGGGTAGAGACCATTGGTAAAGATGCGTTTAAAGGTTTGCTGGTGCTCGATCGATGGATGGTTACCCCATCCATTAGCGATAGAGTGACAGAGATGGGGCCAGATCTCGGCATGCCTAAATATTATCAGGTCGTCACGACTGGCAGCGGTATTCCGAGTATGAAGATACACCACAGCAGAGTAATTCGCCTTGATGGCGTGGGTCTGCCGTACCAGCAGAAACGCACAGAAAATGAATGGGGCATGTCGGTTATAGAGCGGCTGTTTGACAGGTTGCTAGCATTCGATAGCACCTCGACTGGCGCGGCTCAGTTGATTTTTAAGGCGCACTTACGCACCTACAAAATCAATAAATTTCGTGAGCTGGTCGCAATGGGGGGCAAGGCATTTGATGGGCTAATGAAAAGCATGGATATGATCCGGCAATTTCAAAGCACTGAAGGTCTTACACTGATGGATGCTACCGATACGTTTGAAACCCACAGTTACGCATTCGGCGGTCTGTCTGATGTGATGGCGCAGTTTGCTCAACAGATAGCCGGTGCCATTGGTATCCCGTTGGTGCGTTTGTTTGGTCAGTCCCCTGCGGGGTTCTCAACCGGTGATGCTGACCTGGCTAACTACTACGACAATATCGGTACTCAACAAGAGCGCCGTTTACGTCGTCCACTGCGTCGATTATTCGAAGTGATCCACTATTCCGAGTTTAGTTCGCCACTGCCCGACGGCTTCTCCTTTGACTTCAACCCGCTGTGGCAAATGTCGGAACCTGACCGGGCAACGGTGGCAGAGAAAACCGTTAATACCATCAACGCCGCAATGGACTCAGGTTTGCTGACGTTACAGGGTGGCATGACTGAACTCAGGGACAAAGCAGGTATCACCGGTATCGGCTCTAGCATCAGCGATGAGGATATAGAGAGTGCGAAAGACATCGACCCGCCGAACCTCGGCGAAAACGCAGATCTCAACCCGCCTGAAGTCGCGCCGCGCGGAGATCCAATATCAAACTCAGCTACGCAAGATAGCGCGAATGGTCGGCGACATCGTAAATGGTACTTACGATGGTTCTAACGATTCCGTTTACAACGTTATGGATAGTCTTAACCGTTATTCAGATTTGATTGACGGCTGGGCCAGAACCACCGCCAGCAAGATGTTTGATGCCGTTAACGCAAAAGATGTCGCGATGTGGCGCAGCAATTCGCAGGAAATATCCGTGGGTTTGCGCCAGATAGTGGAAAACACCGCCGTGGGACAAGTGGCCCGCAGTATCGTTGAAGATCAGGTAAAACTCATCAAGTCACTGCCCTTACAGGCCGCTGACCGGGTGCAGGATATCCATAATCAGGCGATAGAGGCGGTCATCACTGGCGGACGTGCCGGGCCATTCGCTAAGGAAATAGCCAAATCCGGCGATGTGGCAATATCCCGCGCCAATATGATCGCCCGTACAGAAATAGGACGGGCATCTACGGCACTCACTCAGGCCCGTTCGCTTTCTATCGGTTCCAGTGGTTACATCTGGCGCACAGCCGAAGATAGTGATGTTCGCCACTCGCATCAGAAAATGGAGGGTAAGTTTGTTCGCTGGGATAACCCACCAACTCTTGACGGCATGACGGGGCATGCGGGCGCATTACCTAACTGTCGTTGTTACTGCGAAGTCATCATTCCGGAAAGATAACCCATGCAATATTTCTATAACTCCCGTCTAGGGGAGACGCGCTTCACCATGAGCGATGGTGGGCTATTGTGCAAAGACGTGCCAATAGGCCGAACCGGAGTACAGCTTTATGGCGGTGAAGAGCTGGACGATATCGAACCCGACAGTGACGGAGAAATTCTCGTTGAAAGGTCTGAGGAGGATGTTTTCCGCCCCGAGACGCTCGCCAGCTTTGAGGGAATGACGTTCACCGTATCTCACCCCATCGAAGATGTCACACCTGATAACTGGGGCCGCTACGCCGCTGGACACATTCAAAACGTCAGGCGGGGTACAGGTGACCAATCAGATCTCATGATCGCCGACATCGTGGTGAAGAAAGCCGAAGCCATAAAGGTGATTCTTGAAGATGGTGTTGATCAAATTTCGGCTGGCTACGATGCCGAATATCAGCAGACCGCCAGAGGCAAAGCCCGTCAGTACGACATCATAGCTAACCATGTCGCTCTCGTTCCCACGGGCCGCGCAGGGAAACGCTGTTCAATTGGAGATAGTAAACGTATGACAACCAATAACACTTGGCTCGCAAAGCTACGCCGAGCAATCAAAACCAAAGATGCCGCCGCGATGGAGGAAGCAATGGAAAGCGTTCCATCAGAGTTAACCAGTGATGAGGGTGCTGGCGAATTGCCAAAGGCCATCAATATCACCATTAACCCGCAACAGCCGTTACCGAAACAGGAACCTGAATTAGATGCCATCGCCACTAATGATAGTGGTGACATCGAAACCCGAGTTGCTGCAATGGAGACGACCTTAGCCGCGATTCTGGAGAAATTGGGTTCCACTACGGACGCCGATCCCGATGAGGAGGAAGAGGGGCGACGTATTACCAGCGATGCGGCTTATCATCAGGATGTTGTTTCCCGCGCGGAATGGATTGTACCGGGCATTAAATTGCCAGAGGGTGGAAAGCTGGCATCCTTTAAACGAACTGTATTGGATGCGGCGTTTAAAACCACCGAGGGCGAGAAATTGCTGAAAGGCATTGTTGGCGACAAACCAGACTTTGCCAAGATGCCGAAACTCTCCCTTGATGCGGCATTCATTGCCGCCAGCGAGATTGCCAAGGGCCGCAATAACCTTCAGTTGAACCGCCGAACTATCGATTCTGCTATTCCAAATCGCCGACCTACCGCCGCCGACCTCAATAAACAGAACGCCGCGTTCTGGGCTAAAAAAGGAAACTAATTCATGACAGCATATTTATTCCGGATGCCTGCGGGCATTGCCGGGGCCGTCTCGCGCCCGCAGGATCTGACTATTGAGCCGGTACTGATTAATACGGCCAACCCATTTAGCCAATACGGTCTGGCCGGAAAGTTCAGCGGCAATTTCTTTGTACCGTTGGAAGAAGATGATACCGCAGACAAAATCGTCGGTATCTTTGTCCGACCATTCCCCACCACATCAACGCCAGACAAAGTGCGCCAAATTGGTACCAGCAACAACTTTGCCGGTGATGCGCTAAAGCGCGGTTACCTGTCGGTCAATATTGGGGCTACGGCAGCGGGTGTGACTAAAGGTGCGCCGGTCTATATCCGTATTGCCGGTGCTACTGACGATAGCCCGCTAGGTTCGGTGCTGGCCACTGCGATTGCTGACACTACCGTGGTGCTGCCTAACGCTTATTTCACCGGTGCCGGTGATGCCGCTGGTAACACTGAAATCTCTTACAAGATTTAAGGAACAATCAATATGATCACATACGACAGCCAGCGCACCATTGATGCCAGCGGCGCATTCCTCATTGGAGAGCTGGAGCGATTAGATCCAGAGATTAACCTGCCGTTGGTGGGGACGACCTACACCCGCGACATTCAATTCCGTGAAGACGTGAATATCGCCGATGAAATCAGCTCATTCACTAAAACCGGCTTTGCTGCAGCCGGTACCGGTGCCAATCCAAAGGGTAAAAACTGGGTTAGCCAGGAGTCGACCGCACTGGCAGGCATTAACTTAGATATCGATAAAAAGGGTTTCCCGCTGACACTGTGGGGGATGGAACTGGGTTGGACGGTGATTGAATTAGCCGCCGCTCAACAGATGGGCCGTCCAATTGATACGCAGAAATATGACGGCATGGTGTTGAAATGGCACATGGATGCCGACGAACAGGTCTATCTCGGTGATACCGATTTGGGCGTAAAAGGTCTGGCTAACTACACCGGCGTAGCGATCGGCAACGCGGTGAAATCGTGGCTGACCTCGACCGTTGCGGAGATTCGCGATTCCATTAACAAGGTGCTTTCCGATGCCTGGGCTGCATCTGGTTATACCGTGGTACCGAAAGACCTGCTGTTACCTCCTGAGCAGTACGCCTATCTGGCGCAGGTTATTGTGTCTGATGCGGGTAACCAATCTTTGCTGACCTACCTGACTACTAACACTATCTCTTTCCATCAAAACGGTATTCCTCTGAATATCCGCGCGGTGAAATGGCTGAAAGGTGCGGGTGTGGCGGGTAAAGATCGGATGGTGGCCTACACCAATGACCGTAAGTATGTGCGCTTCCCACTAGTGCCACTGACCAGCATCCCGATCCAGTATCGTGGGCTGTGGCAGTTGGTGACCTATTACGGAAAGCTGGGTGTGGTTGAAGCCCCGTACATTGAAACACTGGCTTACTTCGACGGCATTTAATAACTCTGATGGCCTCGCAGGAGGCCTGTAAGGTGAAATGATGAAAATTGCAGTACATACCCCCTTTAAATTGTCCCTGCCTGGTCAGCAAGATATCGCCTTTCTCGTTGGCACTCACACGGTGACGAAAGACGTTGCGGAGCATTGGTTCACTCTGGCACACGCCGAGGTGATTGACGGAGAGGTTGAGCAAAATAACACCGACCTGCAAGCCTCCATCCTTGAGATGCAGAAGCAAATCGATGAACAGACGCAAGCGCTGGCTGATCGTGATAACTCCATCCTTGAGATGCAGAAGCAAATCGATGAGCTAACTAAACCGAAGGTAAAAGCCAATGCCAAGGAACAGAAACCTACCGACAGCGGCACAGTTCAGGACTGATTTCCCCCAGTTCGAGAATGAAGCCCGATACCCTACCGCCGCCATTCAGTTTCGACTATCACTCGCTGACAACCTGTTAGATGAGAACCTACTGGATAATATGTTTCCCTATCTGGTTGAGTTATTTGTCGCTCATTACATAACATTGCAAGCGAAAGACATGCAATCGGCGGCGCTGGGAGGTGCTAGTGGGGCAACGAATGGTGTAGCGGCTTCTAAGAGTGTCGATAAGGTTTCGGTGAGCTATGACAATAGCGCCACGCTGAACCCTGATGCCGGATTCTGGAATTTCACCCGCTACGGTGCCGAGTTCTACCAGATCATCCTCATGTTTGGCGCTGGAGGGCGGCAGCTATGAAAAGCGGCTTAAAGGTACGGGTAGATAAAACAAATGATGTGCTGGCGGCACTTAAGGCCATCGGCAGGAAAGATGTGTTGATTGGTATCCCTGAGGAGAAAAGTGAACGGGAGGATATCCCTTTCGGTAACGCCGGGATCGGTTATATCAACGAATTTGGTTCACCGGCGCAAAATATCCCCCCACGACCCCACCTACAGCCTGGCGTCAGGTCGGTACAGGACGAAACCACCCAAAAGCTGAAACAGGCGGCGCAGGCGGTTTTGGCGGGCAATCAGGCCGCCGCAGATCGGGCGTTAGAGCAGGCGGGTATCATCGCTAGCAATGCGGTGAAACGCTATATCACTATTACCGGCTTTACCCCTTTAGCTGACAGCACTATCAGCGCTCGTTTGCGGCGCGGTCGCAGCGGGGATAAGCCACTCATTGACACCGGGCAATATCGACGGACGATAACCTCTATCGTAAGGGACAAATATGCCAAATCTTGATGTAACCGACGTGCTGTTTGACCCGGACTTCTGTGACATGTCACTGGTGGTTAAACGAAACATGCAGACGGTTGATGCAGACGGATTCGCCACCAACACCGTCATTGAAAAAGGTTTTGCGGGAGTGGTTACGGTTGATCGCTCGCTTGAGTCGCGCCGGATGATGTCAGGGAATGTCATTGGTGGCGCAATTCTTATTGTGACTGTCGAGCGGCTTACCCAGGGGCAGACGGGGCGTGATGCCGATATTGTTACCTATCAGAATCGCGATTATCGCGTGACCTTTGTTGACCCCTACACGGCATATGGTGCGGGATTCGTTCAAGCGCACTGTGAACTCCTGCCGTTCGATGGAGGAATTCCCATTGAGCAACAACAGCAGTGATGAGGCAGGCTGGCTAACACCCATTGCTGACGGTCCCGCTTACGATGAGACGCTGGAGCGCTTACTGAGTCAGTGGGTGAGAGGGGTGTCCGGGCTACCCGATGGTCACGTTCGCCCACGCTGGACAGCCGTGCAGTCACCCATTATGGAGGCTGATGTTAACTGGTGCGGCTTTGGGGTAATCGATATTCCTGATGATGCCAGCCCCGCCTTTGAGAACCAAACTGAAAACAGCACCGAGTTATGGCGACACGAAGAAGTCGAATGTATGGCGAGTTTCTACGGTCCCAACGGGCAACGGTATGCAACTCAATTCCGTGACGGTCTGACTATCACTCAAAACAATGACGAACTGGTGAGAATGGGCCTTTCTCTGGCCCGTTGCAGTCGCATTAATCCCTTTCCTGAACTCATCAATAACAAATGGGTTCGTCGCTTCGATATCACCATCAAGCTACGCCGCAAAGTAATACGCGAGTACGGCATTAAATCGCTGACCTCCGCCCCCGTTAAATTCTTCGGAGAATAACCATGTCGCAGGGATTACCTGTTTCTAACATCGTCAATGTGACGGTGAATATGGCTGTGCGTGCTGCCATGGCGCGGAACTTTGGTTCCCTGCTGGTGGTTGGCCCGTCGCCTGTTATCGATGCTCACGAACGTCTGCGCAACTATTCAAGCGCGACAGATATCGCATCTGACTTTGGTCTGACAGCACCTGAGTATCAGGCCGCTAATTTGTATTATCAGCAATCCCCACAACCGATTGATTCCTATGTCGGCCGCTGGGTGAAAGAGGATGCAGCCGGACTATTGCGCGGTGCGATTTTAAACCCAACTCAACAGCTTATGGCTAACTTTACCGCTATTGCTGATGGCTCCATGAAAATCACGGTAGATGGTGTTGAAACCGTTGTCAGTGATGTTGATTGGACTGATGAACTAAACCTGAATGGTGTTGCGGCCCGAGTAGAGGAATCACTGCTTATCGCAACCGTTATCTGGAATGGTAGCCGCTTCATCATCACATCCAAAACGACAGGCGCAGCATCATCAGTCGGCTACGGTTCGGCTAATGCGACCGGTACCGATATTTCTGTACTGCTGGGATTGGTTGAGAGCGCCGGCGCGCTGCCGGTTCAAGGTCTGGCGAATGAAACTATTCAGGCATGCATTTATAAATTAGCTGACATGTCTACGCGCTGGTATGGGCTGGTTATTGCCGACCCATCATTAAGCGATACAGACGTGATCAGTATTGCCTCGTTTATCCAGAGTGATGATGTTTCTCGGGTTTACGGCCATACCACACAGGTAACTACTGCGCTGGATGCGGATATTGATACCGATATCGCCAGCAAGCTGAAAGCGGCGAAATATGCCCGTACCCTGGTGCAGTATTCCAGCGCCAGCCCGTATGCCGCCGCCTCTATCTTTGGTCGTGCGTTTACTGTGAATTTCAACGGCAATAACACCACCATCACGCTTAAATTCAAACAACAGCCAGGTATTACCGCCGAATCACTTGAGCAGTCTCAAGCTAACGCGCTGAAAGCGAAGAATTGCAATGTGTTCGTCAATTACGACAACGACACGGCGATTATTCAAGAGGGCGTGATGTGCAACGGTGATTTCTTTGATGAGCGCCACGGCCTCGACTGGTTGCAGAACTACGTACAGAACAACCTCTACAACCTACTGTTTACCAGCCCCACCAAAATTCCACAGACAGACGCGGGTGTAACCCGTTTGCTAGCCAATGTAGAGAAGTCACTGGATCAATCGGTCATTAACGGGCTGGTAGCACCGGGTGTCTGGGGTGGTGATAGTTTCGGCGTGTTGGCAACCGGCGACACCCTGACCAAAGGCTACTACGTTTACGCGCCGCCAGTGGCATCACAGGCACAGGCCGACCGCGAGGGACGTAAAGCACCGGTGATGCAGTCTGCAATCAAGTTGGCCGGTGCGGTTCACTACGCCGATGTCATCATCAATGTTAACCGCTAAGGAGCTGATAAATGTCAACTTATAGCTTTATGGACGTTACCGCCTCTATCGTGGGTGTAGGCGGTTCATTCGATCTAGGTTATGGCGCCGCCGTCACCGATGAGGGGATCACCACCTCAATGATCGAGAATAAGAACACCATGACCATTGGTGCTGACGGTGAGGGGATGCACAGCCTACATGCAGGCAAAGGTGGCACGGTGACGGTAAATCTACTGAAAACCAGCCCGACTAATCGCAAGTTATCGGTTATGTATAACGCGCAGGCGCAGTCGAGTGCCACCTGGGGCAACAACATCATTCTGATCCGCAACACCGCCAGCGGTGACACCTTTGCCGCACGTGGCTGTGCATTCCAAAAGCAGCCCGATTTCAATAACGCCAAAGACGGTGCGCTGGTGGCATGGGTATTTGACTGCATCAAGGTTGACCAACTGCTGGGTACTTTTTAAGGAGTAATTAATGGAATTTACGATTAAAGGTATCGAGTACCGCTCTAAGAAACTCGACGTGTTCGCGCAGTTGAAAGTGTCGCGTAAGTTGTTGCCCCTACTGGCGGGTATTCTCAAAGACCTGCGAAGCGGCACGGTGACGATTGAAACGGCGTTACCCAGTATCGCCCAGTCACTTTCCGATATCAGCGACGAGGACTGCAATGCCATTATTCACCCCTGCTTGGCGATAGTGACACGCAAGCACGGCAAAGCCTATAACCCGATATTTAGCGGCGGTGAACTGATGTTTGATGACATTGATCTGATGGCAATGTTGCAAATTGTTGGTCGGGTGGTAGGCAACTCGATGGGAAATTTTTTGCACGAACTCCAAGAGAGCGCACCAGCGGAACCGCCAGCGGCTTAATGCTGGATACCTTGCCAGGTGGGGAGGATTTTATCTTGCGCCCGGTAAAGCACCAACTCACGACCATGGGTGAAATCAAAAGCGGCAATCTAGACCTACTCGACATTGCACTGCTAAATGATTATCTCGATCTGGAGGCTGAGAATCAGGCGAAAATAGACAAATGGAGAGCCGACAATGAGCAACGCTGAAACCATTAAGGACTTTCTGGTCAGTCTTGGCTTTGAATTGGACGAGGCAGGAGAAAAGAAATTTTCCGCTGTGGTCGCCGGCGTCACGGCCAATGTACTGAAAATGGGCGCAGTGGTCGAAGGGGCAGCGTTGGCCGTTGTTGGTTTTACCACCAAGATTGCTGACGGTCTGGATAAGGTTTATTTCGCCTCCCAGCGTACGGGCGCATCGGTGGCGGGTATCAAGGCGTTAGGTTATGCCGCTTCGCAACTTGGCGTAGATGCCGCATCAGCACAAGGCTCACTCGAAAGCCTTGCTCGATTTATCCGTAACAGTCCGGGGGCTGAGGGCTTTCTCAATCGGTTGGGTATTCAGACCCGTAGCGCTAACGGTAACATGCGCGATACCTCGGCCATCTTTACCGGCCTTAGTGCCAAACTAAGCAGCATGCCGTATTACCGCGCCAACCAATACGCGCAGATGCTGGGTATTGATGAAAATACGCTAATGGCAATGCGTAAGGGGCTGGGGGGCTTTGGCTCCGAATATGCATTAACCGCTAAGAAAATCGGTTTTAATGCGGATACCGCGGCCAAGCAATCTAACCGCTTTATGACGTCCATGCGTAACCTCACGATGACACTTGGTCAGGCGCGGGACAAGATTGGCGCAAATCTGGCTAATGGGCTGGCGGGGGATATCGATGCTCTGCGCAAGCAGCTTCTAGACAACTGGCCGAAGATTGAAGCTGTGTTGATGAAGGTTATCAAGGGCATTCTCTGGGCGGGGGATGCGGTTACGCGCGTATTATGGCGCACTGGTCAGGCTGTCGGTGATGTCATCAACTGGTTTAAAAAGCTAGATCCGGTCACACAGCAGCTCATTATGTTGTCTGGTGGGTTGCTGTTGGCATGGCGCTTACTTAACACAGCGTTCCTCACGTCACCAGTGGGTATTATTCTCTCACTGGGTGCGGCTCTCTTTGCTCTGTATGACGACTATAAGACGTGGAAAGAGGGCGGGGAAAGCCTGATTGATTGGGGCCAGTGGGAACAAGAAATAAACGCCGCGCTCGAGGGGATCGATGAGTTAACGAAATCGATTAAAGGCGTTGGCGTTGAGATTGCCCGTCTACTCAACATTAATCTGAAAAACTGGACGCTAAAAGGTGACATCGAGAACCTAACGAAGCAATTCGGCGAGTTCGGCAAGATGTTATCGATGATCGGTGACCTGATTAATGCGCTGAAAGAGGGCAATTGGGTTGAGGTGGCCAGGATAGGAAAGGCGCTGTTAAGTCAGGGCAGCGATCAGCCGGACGCCATGCCTGCGGTAACCGATAGCGCAAATAGTGCCGCCGATTGGGTCAAAGATAAAACCGGCTTTGATCCGAGAAGTGTTGGACGGTGGTTGCGCGGTGAAAGTGATACCACAGAGCCGGACCAGTATGCACAGTCGGTAAAAAGGCCAACCGCGTCAGCGTCAGGCGCAGCCCTTTTAGGCTGGCTGCAACCTACCCTCACTAAGTTAGAAGCATTAAACAACCTACCAGCGGGTTTATTGCGGAGTGTGGCGATAACGGAATCTGGCGGTAATCAGTTCGCTATCTCTGGCGCGGGCGCCAAAGGGTTATTCCAGTTCATGGACGCGACAGCAAAAGATATGGGACTTAAGGGTAATGACGTTTTCGACCCAGAGAAATCAGCCGCCGCCGCCGCGAAATATCTCAGCATGCTTCTTAAGATGAATGGCGGCGATCTGGATAAAGCTCTAGCCTCCTATAACTGGGGGATCGGCAATGTTCAGAAGCACGGCTTAGACCTGATGCCCCGAGAAACCCGCAATTACATTCCGAAGGTGCATAGCAATATGCCGGGTGGAGGGTTGCAGCAGGAAACCAATATCTATATCACGGGTGTCTCTGATCCGGTATCCGCAGGTAATGAAGTTGCAGGCAGACAGACTAACGTCAATGCAAGACTCACTCAGCAATTAAATACACCAACCCGATAGGAGGGTGAATGGATATTCTTTCTGCCATCTTCCGGCAGCAAACGCGAAAAATTGGGTTGCTGGTACCCAGTGTGATTATCTCTGAAAAGCATCAAGACGCATTGGAAATTACAGAGCATCCCGTCGAGGTGGGTGCGGCAGTAAACGATCACGCATACAAACGTGCCGCTGAAGTGACAATGGAGGTCGGTTTTGCTGGTGGCGGTTCCTTGCTGGATTTTGTGGATACCTCAACCATAGGCTTGAGTCTGGGTAAAAGCCCGGAGGAAGTTTATCAAGAACTTCGCGAACTACAGGAAAGCAGGGAGCCGATAGACGTTATTACCGGTAAGCGAAAATACAGCAATATGCTGATCCGCGCTATTGAAGTGACGACCGATAAAACCAGTGAGAATGTGTTGATGTGCGTTCTCACTCTGCGTGAAGTCATCCTGTCTCAAACTGAGTCTGTCACGGTAGCCGATAAAGAGAATATGCGGGATGGAGTAAGCACCTCAGCGATGCAAAACACCGGCACCAAGGCACCAGCACCGGCCAATAAATCGTTGTTGCAATCTAGTCTTGGCTGGGTAAAGGAAAAACTTGCATGAATGTTCAAGAAATCCCGTTAACGGCCAATAATCAGTTTTTCAATATCGCCCTTGGAGAAATCTCACTTAACCTGCGCCTGGTCTATCGTGATGTCGCAGGCTGGATAATGGACGTGAGAGATAGCGGCGGCGCTGACATGCTTTGCGGCGTTCCACTGGTGGTCGGTGTTGACCTGATTGAGCAATATCCTGATCTGGGTATCAATGGTATTTTTGCGGTGCTCAGTGATGATAGCCGAGAGGAATACCCGACAAAAACCAACCTTGGCACCGGTAGCCATTTATATTTTGTGCAGAATAGCTAAATCAATCCATGCAATTTAACCCGCCACTGAGCGGGTTTTTTTATGAGGTTTTCATGAGTAAGAACTGGATACGCCACTTTGAGTTGATGCTATTAGATAACGAAGGTAAGGGGATTAATTTCACTGATTTTAAAGTGACGTTTAATATTGAGTGGTACAACACTTCATTCCCACGCGCCGCTATTTTCAAGATTTATAACCTGTCACAAAATACCATTAACCGGATCACCGGTACCGAGTTTTCAAAGCTGCGATTAATTGCCGGTTACGATGGCTCGACCTCTCCGGACGGACAAAATGAAGAGGCTAACTTCGGTGAAATCTTCTCGGGTGATATCCGGTACACCATCACCGGCAGAGATAACCCCACGGATACCTTTATTCTGATTCAGGCTATCGATGGTCATAACGCATTTATTAACGCCACAATAAACCAGACGGTAGCGGCGGGTTATACCGTGGCCGATATTAACAATCTGCTTATGCGTAACCTTGCCCCGTTCGGCATCACTCAGGGCATCATGCCGGAAATGCCACCCACGGTATTCCCACGTGGTAAAACCATGTACGGCATGACACGGGATTATCTGGATAACGTCGCCAAGCAATGCAAGGCCACCTGGCAGTTTGTGAACGGTAAGGTTGATATGGTGCCGAACGATAAGTATGTGCATGAAGCCATTGTGCTAAACAGCAACACTGGTTTGATTGGCATGCCACAACAAACTATTGGGTCGGGTGTTAACGTACGTTGCTTGATTAATCCTAATATTCGGTTAAATGGACTTATCCAATTAAATCAAGAATCGGTCTATCGTACGACGCTTTCTAGTCAAGAAGTACAAATGGCAGGCAGCAGGCTTGAAGAACAAAATAGTAATGGCAATGTGACCGTTAGCGGGGCATTAAGTCAACCATCCAGCATTGCGACCGATGGTGTGTATATCGTCAGAGGCATTAGTTATACTGGCGATACGCGCGGTAACCCGTGGTATATGGACATGATGTGTGAAGCGCGTGGGGCTAAGGATTTGGTTAATAGCTCAGCAATGACAAGACTTGTTTAAAGGGGAAAATAATGAATTTACTAAAAAATTCCTTGATAGGAATTTCGCTATCTCTGCTTTCTTTTTCTTCGTTTGCGGTTACTCATTGCGGGAATTTCGAACTTACAGGCGGAAATGACGGTTTATTGAAAGTGAATGGTGACACTGTAGGTACTCAGAAAATCAACTTTCTGAAACAAAACGGTGATTATGAAAACGTAAAAATCAGCATGACGCTTATGCCAGCCAGTGATGGAAACATGTACGGATTTGAATATTTTAAGCGTAATGGCAAATCATGGCTTAACGTTCAACTCCTACAAAACAGTATGGATGCGCCGAAAATTATAGGTTCATTCCCCTGCAAGAAAGTAAGTTAGCTAAGTCGCTTAGCCTCATCTGAACCCGCCAATGTGCGGGTTTTTTATTGGAGTTTTTCCATGACGGTATCAACAGACTCCCGTTCGGGAGAATTAGCCGAAACACTGCGAACGTTGCAATCATCTGTATCGTCTCAATTGCGCGTATCAATGCCGGGGATTGTTCAGTCATTTGATGCTGACAGCGTAACTTGCGATATTCAGATCGGTATTAAGGGCGAGTCGGGCGGGGAATCAACCAATCTATCGGTACTGACCAATGTGCCCGTTATATTCCCGCGCGGCGGTGGCGTCACCATGACATTCCCCATTAAGTCCGGGGATGAGTGCTTATTGGTTTTTGGTGATCGGTGTATCGATTTCTGGCACCAGTCAGGCGACATACAAGAGACAGTTGACGAACGTCAGCATGATTTATCGGATGCATTCGCCATTATTGGTCCTCAGTCGCAGGCAAAGAAAATCAGCGGTATCAGCACCAGCGCCGCGCAGTTCCGTAGTGATGATGGCGGCGCGTATGTTGAAATCAACCCCGCAGATCACACCGTCACCGTGCAGACATCAGGCAGGCTGATAGCAAATGCGCAGGGTGGTACTGAAATCACATCGCCAACTATCGTGTTAAATGGAGCGGTGACGATAAACGGTTCCCTCACCCAAGGGATGGGAGAAAGCGGCGGTAACGCCAGTATGCTTGGCCCTATTACTGTTACCAATGATGTCACTGCTGGTGGTGTCAGTCTCAAATCTCACAAGCACGGCGGTGTAGAAACGGGTGGCGGCGAAACTGGGGGGCCGATATGAGGTATCGCAGAGAGGACGAGAACGGCGATTACACATTCGGCCAGGGTGATAACACATTCCTTATCAACTCACCGGAGGCGGTCGCTCAGGCGGTAAAAACCCGCTTTGAATTATGGCGCGGCCAGTGGTTTTTGGATTTAACTGAGGGTACGCCTTATATTCAGTCGGTACTTGGTAAGCAACGCTCTGATGTTTATATCCTGGCTATCCGTGAGCGTATTCTTGATACGCAGGGCGTTAGCGCAATTCTGGAATTTGAAGCCAGCTATACCGGCGAAAATCGTCGCGTCACTTTTACCGCAACAATAGACACCATCTACGGCACTACCACCGTGACCAGCGAGGCATAAATGTTAAACCTTGATACGTTAGGGCTGAATGTAATTGTCAGCGCGACGGGGATAACTGCGCCCGATTTTGAGACTATTCGCAGCACGTTAGTGAGTTATTTTCAGGAGATTTACGGCACTGACAGTTATTTGGATGCTGATAGTAAGGATGGGCAAATGGTCAGTATTTACGCGCTGGCAATCCACGACGCGAACAATAGCGCCATTGCTGTTTATAACTCATTCTCTCCGGCAACCGCAGTCGGCAATGGACTTTCCAGTAATGTGAAAATTAACGGCATTAAACGGGACAAGGAAACTAATTCAACCGTCGATGTATTGCTCACCGGCAATGTCGGGCTGGAGATCACCAATGGGGCCGCGCGTGATGCCGATGGTGTCCGTTGGGATCTGCCCGCCAGTGTGATTATTGGTCTGGATGGCACGGCAACCGCGACGGCGATCTGTTCGGTACCGGGTGCCATTGTCGCCCTGGCCAATACCGTAAACGAAATAGCAACACCAACGCGAGGTTGGCTAAGCGTCAATAACCCAATAGGGGCGACTCCAGGCAAGCCTGTAGAAATGGATGCAGAATTGCGCGTCAGACAAACGGACTCAGTGGCGCTTCCGTCGCGCACGGTGCTGGATGGTATCTTAGGGGCTATTGCGGGCATTAGTGGTGTTGAGCGCTATCGCGGCTATGAGAATGATACCAGCATTACCGACGCAAACGGCATACCCAGCCACTCGATCTCTATTGTTGTTGATGGCGGTGACGCGACACAAATCGCTCAAGCCATCGCCCTGAAAAAGGGACCGGGTTCTGGGACGTATGGCACCACCACCATTCCGATTACGGATAAGTATGGCATTGTTCACCCGATTCATTTTTTCCGCAAAGGTACCGTACAGATTTATGTCCGGTTAGCAATCAAAGCACTCCAGGGTTATACCTCATCAATTGGCGTCGAGATCAAAAACTCAATAGCGGAATATATTAATAAAATAGAAATTGGTGAGCCGGTTCGTATTAAGCGACTTGATCTACCTGCGCAATTAAATGGCAGCATTGAACGGCTGACTTACGATATTACTTTGTTAGAAATCGGCATTTCTCCTGTGGCGCTATCTGAAAACAATATCGAGATAGCATTTAACAATGCAGCCGCTTGTGTGCCGGAGAATATAACCTTAGTGGTGACCTAATGAGTGAGACTAAATATCAACGTCTCATCACGTCCTATCACAAAAATAAGCCCAAGTTTTACGATCATATATCCCTAATCACCGCACCGTTCCTCGGTATCCAGCAGACGACAAATCAACTCACAAACGACTTTGACCTCGATAGCTCAATAGGCAATCAAGAGGATGCTGTCGGGCTATGGGTAGGTATTGGGCGAAACATCAGAACACCAATCACGGATGTCTATTTCTCACTAGATACCGAGGGGTTGGGCTTTGATCTGGGGAGCTGGAAGGGGCCGTATGATTCGCTAACAGGCTTCACTCGATTGGACGATGAGACTTACCGCACGATACTTCGGGCAAAGATCCAGGCTAACCATTGGGACGGTACCGTCGAAACACTCAGTGATATCTACCAGGGTATTTTCCCTGACGGGCGCACCAAGATATTTGCCGTCGATAACTTCGACATGACCATGACTATTTACATTGCCGGTGAGCAAATCTCATCAGTGATGCGAGCGGTCATTGCTCAGGGATATTTAGACGTTAAACCGGCAGGTGTCGGCGTCACGAATTACATCATTTCAACTGAGGTCGGTGCGTTGTTCGGCTTCGATTTAGATAACGAATACTCCTCAGGATTTGACCGTTCGTCATGGGGTTTATCATTAAGGAAAGCACATGGCTAAGAATGAAATTCTCCCTTTTGGGATCGGCGTTGAATCTAACGTAATGACGCAAGAACAATATGAGGTACTTGCGGCACGTGCAGGCGGGTTCTCGTCAGGGGTCGCTAAGTCTGAGCAGCTAAATAAAGTCTGGCGTCAGTCATCCTTTGTTGCATCTGTGCTGGCTGAGTTCATCGCTAACCATTCTGACAATGATGTCCTCGATAATGGCGAGATGGCAACGCTGTTGAACAGTCTGGAATTAGCGATTAAGAGCTACGCCAATAGTAACCTACCCTCAGCCTCTACCACCCAAAAAGGGGTTGTTCAGTTAAGTAGTTCGACTGGTAGCACCAGCGAAGTGTTAGCGGCTACACCGAAAGCTGTCAAGGCCGCGCTTGATGCTTCATTGCCAATCGATGGCATAGCAGCATCCGCCACAAAACTGGCCACAGCGAGAAAAATCGGTGGGGTAGATTTTGATGGTACCAAAGATATTACCTTGCCATTTATTAATACCACCGACGCCAATGTTCAATTGGCAGGCAACCTTACCGCACAAGGCAGTCTCATTGCAAAAACCAACATTGCCGCAGATGGCCGCTGCGATATTGTTGGTGATGTAAGAGGCGGGCGGATTATATCAAAAAGTGATGTTGTTGCAGGTGAAGGCCGCGCAGAAGGCCATGCAACATTGACAGTGGACGGTAATATCCACGGTACGTTGTGGGGTTCCACTCTTTACACTTTCCTGACAGAACAACTGATTGGTATCCCAATGCCTAACCCCCTGTCCAGTGTCCCCGCTGGCTGGTTGAAGTGTAACGGCGCTGCCTTTAGCACATCAACTTACCCGCGGTTAGCCCTGAGATACCCATCTGGTGTACTCCCCGACATGCGCGGGAATGCCATTAGAGGCTGGGACGACGGACGAGGGGTAGACGCGGGACGAGTATTGCTGTCGTTTCAGGATGATGCCATTAGAAACATTACGGGTATCTACGCCCCCGCAGGCGGGAAAGCCGCGGAGGCAAGTTACTTCTCAGGTGCTTTCACGCGGCTGGATGTTTCAGTACCTCAAGGTGGGCAAGTCGTTGGCGGGAGCACTGTGCAGGGAGCTAAGTTTGATGCATCACTTGTTGTTCCCACTGCAAATGAAAACCGCATGAAAAATATTGCATTTAACTACATCGTGAGAGCCATATAATGACTAAATATTCACTAGATATCCCAACCGCGCAGATTGGAGCAAATGGTCTCGCTATTCGTGCTGGCTGGATTGCCGTTTATAGTGCAGACACCCAATCGCAAGAGTTTATCGGCGTCAATAATGAGTACCTACCGTTGGGCGTTAGCTTGCCCGCTAGCGGTTATGCTGACTCGCCTGTATTACCCACAGAACCAGATAAGGCCGTGCGCCGGAATGATGCTGGCAACGCATGGGAAATCGTTACTGACTTGCGCGGCAAGGTGGCTTACAGCACGGAAACCGGTCAACCAGAAGAAATCGGCTTTATTGGTGATCTACCCGATACGTTGACATTACTGGCTCCGCAGACCCATTACGATAAGTGGAGCGGCGCAAAGTGGGTAACGGATAAAGTCTTGCAAAAGGCCGCAGCAGTGCAGGAAGCGGAAGAAAAGAAAACCCGATTATTGAATGCAGCCGCAGCGAAAATTGCACCGTTACAAGATGCGGTAGATACCGGCATGGCAACGGATGACGATAAAGAGCAGCTTACGGCTTGGAAAACTTACCGCGTCTTACTGAACCGTATTGATACATCAAAAGCGCCGGATATTGAATGGCCTGTAGTGCCTAAAGTGTAAACAAAAGCCGGGCTTAATTGCCCGGCCTATTCAGTCAGTCTACGGGTATAACTCCCTAACTGTAATAACCCGTGTTTATAAATCCTTACACCTGTATTTGATGGGGATGGCCGTACAAAAAAACACGATAAGAATATAACTATATGTTACTTAACATTAAAATTGATATTCATCGACCAACGGTTTATTTTCTGGTATATAGACTAAGGAATGTCAATCGTTTTTAAGGATGAAAAGGCAAATGAGAACAAGCGAAGAGACACTGCTAAGATCTGGATTTACACATAGTGACTTACAAAAACTGAAAAATAACATTGCTAATTATGGAGGTTCACTGGATTCGGTCACTCACGACCTTGCTAACCGTTTTAAAGCATCAAAATGGATCACCATAGTTGCATTAACCATCTTAGCTCTTACGTTAGCACTGGCATCAAAAAATACCAGTATTACGCTGGCTGCAACACTTGCTATTGCGCTGCCTTTTATCTGGTATTTAGCCCCAGCCAGGCTTGCATACAAATCCTGGCGATATCGAAAAATGATTACTAACGTTGTACTGAATCAGTGATAGACATTAAATCAAATATGACTTTAGCTTTAACGCCATATCCTACTATTTTCATTGTTAACTTTGGGCGACTCATGGTGCTGATTTTCCGATAATAATCAGTGGGAATATAACGAAATAACCGCCATGTTTCTGGGCGCTTAAGTAGGCCGAAGATGCTATATGCATTTGCCGCAAGTGATACTGATTTGTATACACCCAGCCCATTATTACGACTAAATCCCATAAACTCGGCAACCGACATGGACACATCAGCAACCAGCCCTTCAGAGCTTTTATTATCCATTGCGTAATGTGCTATTTCCTTGCTTATGCCATTGGCACTGTCGATCACAAGTACAGCTCCAGCCAGAACCCCCAAGGGGGTCATTGAACTTATAAGTGTGAAACCGACCGCCATTTCAAGTCCTGACAACACCACATTTACAGCCGAAATGACATACCCAACAATTTTATTATTTTCCCGGACGAACTCCACTTTGGCGTAAAGTTTCGCGGTTTCCATCCGCAACATCCTGTCCTGCGCCTGAAGGCTTTCCGTCTCCGCTCTCAGACTTTGTATGCAGGTCATACACTCTTCGTCCGATTTAGCACGCCGCGCGGCAGCGAACTGTTGCTCAACAACTTCCTTTATTTCTTGGATAAAATTCATTTGGGTCAGACTATCACTAAGGTGGGAGGCGGACAGCGTGTTCGCGATATTAATCAGCTTATGGGCCTCCAGGTTCACCATCGTTTCTGACCAGCTTGTAATCCTTCCACCTGACCGCATCCTTGAAAGCAACGTCGCATCCATTTCTTTATCTCCCTATGTTTATTAACTCATCCGATAATACGGCATTGTTTTCCGTTCAAGCATATGGTGTTTTATCTGGCTACTCCTAATGATTTAAGCTCCGAATGTTCTGAAAATAGAGTGATGGGTGGGCAGGGATGTTTATTGAGCTGAAGCATAAATACAAAACCGGGCTTGATTGCCCGGTCTATTTATGTGAGTTCTTTCGCGTATGCCGTTAGCTGAAAATAGAGGTTAACCAGGTTTCTTTGTTATGAAAAATTCCGAGGCAGCAAGATTTGCAGCAGTTACCTTGTTAAGTAATAATGTTTTGATACCTTCTAGTGGGTCACCTACATACCACGTATTTGGCCCATCATATCCATATAGAGTTATAACATGCCCCTGATAAGATAGGGTCCCATCCTGTTTCATTTTTTTTAAACCAACTATAACCGGTTTACCTGTAGCTATTATTCTCTTTATTTCGGGAAGCTCAATCGTAGAATTAGCATATTTATTTACGAAGCAAAAAACGTGCTGCAACGAAGTTTGTGGATTTCCGGTCTCGTTGCATAAATCTTTAGTTCCTAATGACATAAGAGGAGTCGCCGTTGTTACCGTATGACAAGTCGACTTTAGTTTTTTATATGTGTCTATTTGATCCCACTTTGTTGTTTTGTCATTGGGCCTTACTGTATATGACTCATAAAAATTACCCACGGCGACTGCAGTTGCTATCCAACACCACTGGCTTTGCTTCTGCATCTCAAAGTATTTTTCGAATTCGTCAATTTTAAACTTCTCTGGTGGGCGTGCTGATAAATCAATAGTATCTTCCATTTTTCCTTCCAGTGATTATCATGTTGTGCTAATAATGGAATTGAATGAAAAGTAAATTGTTTGAGGAGTGAGCCCTTGTGTCAATAGTTTGCAATGGACCTCATAGGTTGTAGCCGGTGAGGCATTTACGGCTTGCGCAATCCAATAATTATCATCTCTTTCCCGACGAACAGGATAACCTGCACTGCCAAATAAATTACCGCCCAATATCGTGAACCCTTCAATTGTAAGGGTCTCTTCTAAATCAGGATCTGTTAAGGTTGGGTCTATTGCTGAGATATAAAAGCCGATGTAGTCCTCACGATGAACATATGTTTTTACAGGTATGCGAGCTTCGAGCGGGCTACCGATACTCCCTCTATTATCGATCACATAAATACCCTTACTTGTTGGTCCAGTGATTGCACCACCGCCGCTTGCGGCAACGTAAGCTGTATCAACAAAAATACGTATGATCGTCTCGGGATTATTAATACCACGAAAATCACCTGGTATTAATTCGGGGTGCTGTTGTAAGTTATTATCGTTCATATTATTTTATTCCTATGAAATTATTGAAAAGAATAAAATCAAGTTACTGTTAGACCAAGAGTTGTTTTTAAAATTGCACCCTCGCCATTACTCTTTACAATATTAATCAATAACTCATAAGTATAACGCCCTGCCACTTGCGCCTCGCCACTAAAATTTGAGTCACTATCAAAGGCGATTTCTGGTTGACCGCTATATCCCCATGCAGGAGAGTTTCCCACCGACGAGATCCCTATTGAGGCGATGGACTGCGCATCAACTGTGTTAGGGTTGATAAACATAGCTCGCCAATAAATTTTGTCGCCTCTTCCGGCATAAGTTACTAGTTGTGTGCTACCTTGAATATCACTTCCAGACCCCAGGTGATTATCCATCGCGAAAATCCCCGTTGATTCCCCTTGCAGCGCAGTTTTTTCGTCAACAAGGATAAGTATCTGAAGATCACAATCCTCAATGGAATAGCTGGCTCCCATATATTTCCCCTTTTATTTAAAAAGCTATTTTAGATATGCATTTATGGTAATAGTCATTCTCTCGAAATAAGGCTGGCGCCGTTTGTTCGAAAAACCAGACCTTGCTTATAAATGGAACGACCCAAAATGATGTTAGCACTCCAGCAATGTATACATGTTATGAGGATAGGTGGTGTAGTTTGGAGAGGCCAATGAAATAAAGTGTTCAGTTGATAACTGCATGTTGTTTGAAAATATGAATAGGCTGAACAACAGCACTCAAATAACGACTTGACTCTTAGAAATGAGTCCAAGGAAGTAACTGTATTGATGGTTAATTCAGTCAGTTAGTATGGTAATTCCAGCTCAAACAGAGTATGAGTCGGCATGGAAATCGCTGGGATAATAATCATGTGGAGTGCTTTTTTCGCAGTCTGAAGCTGGAGTGGGCACCCAACTGTGAATATGATAATTTTAGCGAAGCAAATAGAGTTATAATGAATTATATCATCGGTTATTACAGTCAATTCAGAGTCCACCAATATAACGATGTATTAACACCTACTGAACCGGAGCGATTGTATTGGGAAAATGCTGAAGCTGTGGCCAATTTTAGTTGACCACTACAAACACAAAACCGAGCTTAATTTTCCGATCAATCCCCGGTGTTCTCGGCCATGAATTTAAGCCTGAAACCAATCATCCGCACTTTCCCACGTCTCCTGCAAAATCTCTTCGACTGTCTTTTTATCATCGCTAGCCCCGCCTAGCACTGTTAATCCATCAGCGCCTGCAAATCTCACCTTCACATCAACCTCGCTAAATTTACGGCTGAGGCGATTAGTTAACTCTTCCGTCAGTGCGTTGGTGTAGCCAGGTGGAAAACTCTTGGCGTTCAGCTTATCTATCGTCACTTCGACACGCAGCATAAATCCCCCTCAATTAAATATCGATAACCAGCCACTGATCTGCTTCGTCAAACATCTCTTCAAGCAGACGGCTTAGGATTGCTTTATCACCTTTGCTGGCGTCTGTGTTGATGCCGTTCGCCTGCATAGGCTTAACCTTGACCTCAGCCTTAGGGAAGACGCGATGCACACGTTTGGTTAGTTCAGCCAGGATCAGCTCATTGGCACCCGGTATCTCTTTCACGTTTCGCTTATCGTAAACCAGTTCAACTTTCATGATTTCACACCCCATTAGGTAACTGTGTTTTTATACAGTAAAGTGTTGGTGATTATCAATAGGGATTCATAATAGCGGGCCACTGCCTGACATAACCCGCTGATTATAAAGATCATAAAAAAGTTAATATATTATGAATATAATATCTAACTCATTGTTTTAACTTAAAACCAATGGCAATTTAAAATCCCTCGGCTTATGGCTGTGCGGGTTCAAGTCCCGCCCCGGGCACCATGGAAAATAGTATAAGTAAAACAAAGTAGTATGAGTATGTCGTTAGCCGCCGTGAGGCGGTTTTTTTGTGTCTGAGATTTGAAAATGGCAGCAGAGTGACTACAAAATGACTACATTGTGTCTACGGCACTTTTCACACCCTCAAGGCTGCATCCAGTAGCAAGCACGATAAACCGCCAATTATCCCCAATAAGATATTAATTACGCCAAATTTTAATAATAAAAAAACCTGCAATTTGCAGGCTTCTTCAATTACATCCACAACACGCCTTGATTCCCTTTAGGGTGGGGCGGTACAGCATTAATTATTCCCGGCTCCATTATCGTATCAACGATTGTTTCATGGGTCTTAAAGGTTTTGCCGCAATTAATATTCGTGCACTGGTGATAGCGTTCTTTAGTTTCATCACTAAGGTAACGACTGGATCTCGCGTGTGCTGCAAATTTACAGCGTGGGCAATGCATCATATTTACCTCCGAAACTGCATATTCAGTAATTATGCTGATCTTATCACCAGCATTCGCATTTGTGAAATAAATATCAATTAGTTGAATATTACTACTCAGTGGCCTCATAAGTGACATCCGACAACAACACTTCTAGAGATAACTGGGTGGTGTAGCCGTTGTTACTCAGGTTGTGCGTTACCTTGCTGATTATCCAGTTCTGTTGGTCTATCACCGATTTAAAACCATTGACCTCGACAGGGGTTTCAGGAAATAAATCAGCGCGCCCCATGGCTAAGGTGATAGAGAACTCAGCAACACCGCGTTGTAACTTCTCCCATTTAGATTGAGCGGCGCGCATAGCGGCTTTTTGCGTGGCGTAAACTGTCGTGATAGCAAAAACGTTATCTTCTGACCCCACCAGATAATCCCCTTGTTTTTCCTCCACCGGCTTTTTCACTGCGGCCGCTTTGGTGCGGGTCGGTTTGGCTTTGGGGTGTTCCAGTGCGCGGAGCTGCTTAAACTTTGGCTTACGCTGCAACTTAACCTTTTTCGGCTTGGCCGGTTTGGGGTCTTTGGTGTGTAACCAACTGGCACTGACACCGGTATACGCGCCCCGGTCAGCAATACTAAAGCTGTGCTGGTCGCCATCCTGCCGGGTGATCGTCATCTGCGGAATGGGTTTCCCGCTGGCAGTAACACCGCTGCCCGGCTTGATAAATAACAATCGCCCGGCTTTGACGGCAGCCACCGCGCCATTCAGTGAAGCTAACCGGGTGATAAATTTGGCGTCAGTTTCTTGGGTCTGGTCGATATGAGAAATAGCGATATCCGCCAGACCGTCAGCCAGCATCGCTTTCAGGTTGTTGCGCTCGGCCACTTGCGCCACCACTTTACCCAGCGTGGTTTCATGATAAGAGACTTCCCGCCGCGCATTGAGTGAGCCGCGAAAATCCGCACTGCGGGCGCGAATGGTCAGCGTATCCGGCGCGCCGTGGTGCTCGACCTCATCCACGGTAAAGTCACCTTTACCAATCAGCGCCGACCCTTTCCAGCCCAAGAACACCGACAACACTGCGCCGCGTTCCGGCATGGCAAGCTGGCCGTCGGCGTCATCCAGCTCAATATCGAGCTGGTCAGCTTCAAAGCCCCGGTTATCAGTCAGACTAAGCGACAACAGCCGGTCACGGATATTCTGCGTGATGTCTTTCTGGTTAATGTTCAGCATAAAATCCGGGGCCATATCCGCCCCGGCCGGTAGAGACATGCCGGTCATCATGAGAATAACCCCCCGATAGCTGTCTGCGCTTTACCGGTCATGGCCGTCGCTTTACCCAGCAACTCGTCAGCCTGTTGTTGCAGGTCGCCGAACATGGCGGTTAACGACTCATCGACCCGCAACAGATTGAGGGTGAACTCAATGCGCCGGGCGCAGCCATCTGCAAAAAACAGACTGCGGGTCAGGTTCAGGCTTTCAACCACAAACATACCGTATATCATGCCGCTCCCCTCAATCAGCGGCCATGCTTTGCCTTGGTTAGCCATAACCTCTAGAGCCAGCAACGACAGGCGGCCGCCTGTCAGTTCCGGTAGTAATACCCCGGATAGCGTCATTTTTTCGCTATCTACGCCAAGAAATTGCGCCGCCGGGCGCAAGCCTACCCGGCTGTTAGTGGGCCAACGATAATCAATATTGCGTCCCATGCTTTGATAAGGGGTGGTTTGTAGCATAAAGACAAATAAACCCAGTGATAACATCATGATTAATTCTCCATCTGGCCGCGCTGGCGGGCGCGTTTATCGCGTTCATTTTTGGCTAGGGCATCGGTCATCATTCGCTCGGCATCCTGTCGGCTCATACCCGGCGGAATAGTCACCTTGATATCGTTGGTGGTGACACTACTGTCAACGATAGTGGTGCCAGTATTGGCAGTCACCGGCTGATAACCGCCATATAACACGCCGCCACTGGGTGAGTATCCGCCCGCGTAAGGGTTATCTTTCGGGACGTTATCGGCCAGCCCCGCAGATTTGCTATCAATAACGCCGAGCTTTTCCAGCACCCAATCAATGCCACTGCGCAGAGTGTTTAGCGCATCCATCGGCAGACTGAGCGCCGCCGCCAGCCCTTCGCCAAATAACTTGCCCGCGTTAGTGGCCGCGTCTAAGGTTTCCTGTGTGGCTTTGACCGGCTTAATCAAGTCAGCGAACCAGTTCGAAAGCTGTTTCACCTTGTCGCTAAACCAGTTAAACACCGGTTTAAGCGGCTCAAAGGCGGCACTGATTGGCCCCATGGCAGCAGCAAAACCCTCGGCCACGCCCGCAATAAAGGCGCTGATAGGCTCCCAATATTTACGGATAAGCAGCCCACCGGCCACAATGGCCGCGACCACGGCGACTATCGGCCATGTCAGCGCGGTGAGCGCGGTGGCAATGGTGCCAGCCATCAGCGAAAAACCGGTACTGAGCAGACCGGCCCCCGCCAACAACAGGTTAAACCCAGCCATGACCGGCCATGCAATCAGTCCCAGCGCACCCAGCCCAGCGACCAGCGCCAACGCTGCGCCAGTGACCTTGGTCAGCGTGGCGACCAACTCGGGATTTTTCTTAGCCCATGCCGCCACCTTAACTAGCCAGTCGGTAGTGGTGACGGTCAGCTTACGCAGGGCGGAATCTTGCTTTTCAAAGACTTCAATTTCTAAGTCTTCCCATGCCGAACTCAGGTTTTTCAGGTCGCCGTCGAGGTTGTCCATTCTGACCGTGGCAATAGATTGCGCGGTGCCATCGGCATTTTTCAGCTTGTTTTGTTTCTCCGCCAACTTGCCGTTACCGGCAGCAGCCACCAGTTTCACCGCGCCTTTCATGGCTTCCTCACCGAAGATCACTTTCAGGTATTCGGCTTGCTGCGCGGTGCCTAACTTGTTCTTTTTAAATGAGTTGTTGATGTCTTTGAGAATTTTCTCCACCGGCAACATATTGCCTTTGCCGTCGCGGGTGATTATTCCCAGTTCGCGCAAGGCTTCCGGCGCTTTGCCGATAGGGGCCTGCAACCGGCTAAACACCGCGCTGGTACTAGTGCCTGCCATACTGCCTTTAATGCCATTATCGGCCAGCACACCGAGTAACGCGGTGGTGTCTTCGATGCTGGCCCCGGCGGCCTCGGCAATCGGAGCGACGTATTTCATCGCCTCGCCCAGCTCTAGCAAGTTGGTGTTTGAGCTGGTAAAGCCTTTCGCCATCACGTCCGACACACGTTTAATCTGGTCTAGCGGCAGGTTAAACGCCGACTGCATGTTAGTGACAATATCCGCCGCCTCGGCAATATCCACCCCGGACGCCAGCGACAGGTTAACCGTCGGTTCAGTGGCGGCGAGAATGGCGTTAGCGTCATAGCCGGAACGGGCCAGTGTGTCTTGGGTTCGTGCCACATCGGTCGGGGAAAAGGCGGTTGATCCGCCGATATCCCGCGCCTGTTGGCGTATGGCCGCCAGTTTGGTGTCGTTCTTATCCAGCCCTAAAATCGCCTGTGTGCCGGACATCTGGCTGTCAAACTCCATACCCGGCGCAATCAGTTTCGCCGCGCCGTACAGCCCAGCGGTTGCTACGCCAAGACTCGCCGCGCTGGTATTACGTACGGCACTGGTGGCTGCTTTGCCTTTCTGGTAACGATTGCTGATACGGTTGAGTTGTTCCTGTTTCAAGCTCAGGCGTTGCAGCTCTTGGCGCTGGCGGCTCAGGGCAACCGTCGCCTCGGCGGCACTGCTGCGTAACCGGCGTTGTTCACTGCTCAGGTTTTTGGTCGCGATACCGTCAGCATTGAGGGCGTCGCGCTGGCGCTGCACTGACTGGCGCAGCCCGCTATATTTGGTTTGCAGTTCAGCCGCCGCACGCTTGGCTCCCTCCATCAGCCGGGCTTGTTGGGCGGTGGGTTTCTCGGTGTTTTTAAAGGCAATAGCCAGCGCCGCCGCGTCTTCTTTGGCTTTTTTTAATGCCTGCCCGGTGACCGCCAGTTGGGCGCTGGCCTTGCGGAAACCGTCAATCTTCGCCGCCTGCGCATCAAGGGATTTGATGCTGCTTTGTGTGTTGCGAATATCCCCGGTGAGGGATTTACTGGCGGTTTGAATGGCTTTAAACGGGCGGGTGGCTTGGTCTACGGCTTTGAGCAATACCTGTAACTGTAAGCTCTTACTCATGGTTTACGGCTCCACTTCTTAGCAGGGCTTTATGACGCCAGCGCACCAGCTCGGTGAGACTCAAGGCCCAAAGCTCTGACGGCGGCCAGTGAAAAATGGCGGCAATATCCGCCATCAGGTCATCCACTTCCAGTTTCGGGTCGAGCGTTACGCCGCCGGTTTCGGCGACAAAAAACCAATCACCTTGCCGGCCAGTGCCACTAAATCCGGCAGTTCTAAGCGGCCACATTCAGCGGCGGTCAGTGTGGGGGTGGTGATACGGGGTAACACCACAATCAGCGCATCCACATCAGAATGAGCGACATCTGAAAGCCGTACCCCGCGCAGCGCCCCGGCATTGGGGCGGTAAACTTCGATTTCAGTAATCAGGGTATCGCCACGCTTTAGCGGGGTTTCCAGTACCACCACATTCTCGTTAACCTCGGCGATGGTTTCAGTTTTAACAGTGAGTTTTTTCATGGTTTTTTCCAATTCAGTCAGGGAGGGCCAGCGAGCTAACACTGGCCGTCAGGGGTTAGCGGCCAATGGCCTTGCGTTGGGCTTCCAGCAGGTCTACGCCGTTAACAATTTCAATCAGGTTAACCACGTCAATTTCCATCACCACCTTGCCGTCAATGGTCAGCTTGTAATAAGTGCACTGGGTGGATACCTTGGTTTCGGTGTCTTCCCCTTGTTTGGATTCGCCGCCATCAATCTCTTTATGACGGCCACGGATTTCGACCTCTACCGCGGTGACCTCGCCAGTGTCATCACGCTGATAAGCTCCGGCAAAACGCAGCGGAACCGCGTCAACTTTGGGCGTTCCCCATTGCTGCAACACCAGTTCGTCAATGCCGCCCATCGACCACTCCATGGATAGCGCATCGTCATCCAGACCCAAATCAATTGGCGCAACGCCATTCATCCCGCCGCCCCGGTAGTTCTCCAGCTTGCGGGTGAGTTTTGGCAGGGTAATGGACGAGACGATCCCCATGTAATCCCGGCCATCGTTAAACAGGTTCATCAATTTCAGCTTACGTGGCAGTGCCATAAGTCAGGTTTCCTTAGCTGTTGACGGCAGCGGCAAAGTTCACCAGATATTTATCGGTGATACGCTGGCGCAGGGTGAGGTCTTCCAGTGGCGGCACTGGGGTGTAGTCGTAATCGATAAACAGCTTGCCCGCTTTCAGGGTGTCTTTATCGTTGGCGCTGTCGTCATACCAGCAAGCGCCGTCAATAATCAGCCCGGCGGATTTCATTTCGCGGAATTTGGCATTGATGCTGCCAATCATGTCTTTGACCAGCGTCGGGTGCATCGGGCGGTCAATGGCCCACAACTGCGCCTCGGCCATAGTGTCAGCCAGAATCTGCGCGGTGCGGGTGTAGTTCTCAAAGGCAAATAGCGGGTCATCAGAACAGGTGCGCGAACCCCAAAACTTGAAGCCATCTTTGCGTACAAGGGTGGTTACACAGGCTTTATTGAGCAGGTCGGCGTCAGTGCCGACGGTCTGTAAATCCCAGTAGACGCTGGCAGAGATACCGGTCACGCCATTCACCCCGACGTTAGACAGGGTTTTATGCCATCCCGTCTCTTGGTCAATCTTGGCACGCAGACCCAGTGCGCGGGCAGTGGCATAAGCAATATCAGTGCTGTTGGCGGTGGTGTTCCAGCTCAGAAAATCCGGCCAAATCAACATCAGCTCACGCTGGCTGAAATTGTCGCGGTACAAAATGGCTTCTGAAATAGTCTTGCAACCGTAGGCGCTGATATAACCAAAGGCGCGCAGCTTCTGGCAAATATCCGCCAGTGCCGTCGATACCGCCAGATTATCCAGCCCCGGCACACCGAGAATGCGCGGGCGAACGCCGGTGACAGATTGCGCATCTAACAACGCTTTCATACCGGTGTAACGGCCGTTCTCGTCAGCGCCGCCGATAATATTAGAGGTGGTTTCAGCCTCATCTTTGCCGGTAGCGACGCGAACAACAATCGTCACCGGACGGGCCTGTTCAGCAATCGCCAGTAACGACGCGGCCAGTGTGCCTTTTTTACCGGCTTTACCGGCGGCGGCCAGTACGTTGGTAATCAGTACCGGGGTATTGAGGGGGAATGTTGCCGCGTCGGCATCCTCGGCGGTGCAGACCATGCCGACAATGGCGGTGGAAATAGTGGAAATGACGCGCGTCCCCTCGTTGATTTCGAGAATGCGGACGCCGTGATGGTAATCACCCATGGGGTAACTCTCCGTTGGTTAAGGGTGAGAGTATGGTGACGGGTTACTGTGTGGGGGGCGATTGATAGGGGATGTGTGGAAAATGGCACAACAAAAAGCCCCGCAATCGGGGGCCAAGATAAAATATTAAGCAGGCAGCGGCGGCCAAACTGGCACCCGGTAGCCCTGATTCACCGCCTCAACTAACAACCACTGCGGCAGCTCCGGTAGCTCAATCAGCGGCCAGTTTTCCATTGTCGGCCATGCGCGATAAAGTGCACGCGCGGTAGTTAATTCAGTGCGTTGCGCGGCCGTCAGTGGTATATCGTCAATCGAGTAATCACTGACCATCATGGGGTCAGTCGCCATAATAAAATCATCACGATGGGCGCGAGCTTTTGCGGCAAGTTCATCGGCGGTTAGTGGTTGTTGTGGGGAAACATCTACCCAAGCTGGCATTCCATCAACAGAACCACGCACCTTACCCGTTGGCGGCTCCCCTGTGTAAAGTGCAAATATATCCTCATCAACATCTACACCAGACTCGGGCCACATTCCTGCTTGTTTATAATCTTCCATGCTTGAGTAAGGGAAAAATAGATTTTTAATATCACTGAATAAATATTTCATTTTATTTTCCTATCGCGATCCAATCGGTACCCACAGTGCTAATTGTGTTTGAGTTTAAGACCCACACGGCAAATGAAAAGTTTGTCCTACCGTCACCCAACGGCCCCATATTGGCTGAATAACGCGTAGCCGGTGGGTTTGCAGAACTCACTGGCAATAAAGCCAATGTAAATCCGGTTATAAATGGAATAGGGAAATTTATCAGTGCATAACCTGCATCAGAGCTGTTCGCCCGCCCGCGCTGAATAATGGTGCCATCAGGATATTTCACCCAGCCATTGCCAGAGGTGAACGCGCTCATATCGGGTATTTGTCCTGCGCCGGTTCCGACATCTTTTACCGCCGCTGTTCCACAACCGAGATTAATTCTTGCGTTGTTTTTGGCGGTTTCCCCTTTGTTTTTAATTTCGATTAAGTCATTAACTACGCGGAGCGTATCGTTAAAGAGTGCAACACCCCCGGTGACACCAGAATTTAATTTAGCCGCACTGCCCAAGCCCAAAGCGTTAATAGCGGCCTGAATAAAAGCGGTGTTCGCCAACTGTTGGGTATTATTTCCCGCAGCCGGTGTAGGGGCGGTTGGTTTACCCGTCAGTGCGGGGCTGGCAAGCGGTGCGTATTGCGAATGGGGATTAGTCGCGGCCAGATGTTTAACCATCAGGTCATCTGCATAGGCTTTAACCTCAATCACTTTATCATCAACGTACTTACGCGTTGCCAGCACCACCGACGGGTCGATTTTTAGCGTGACAGCGGCAGTGCTGCTGACAATTAAAATTACCCGAATGGTTTGGGTGCGGCCGCTGCCCTCTTGCAGTTGCGGTTTATAGGTTTCGGCACAGTTGGCAATGGCAACCAAATCACCGTCTTTATCCAGCAAGCCAATCTCCCTAATCCACCACCCGCCCTCGGCCTCCGGGATAACCTGCTCTGCAATAATCTGACTGGTGTTAATAGGGTCAATGGACAAGGTATTGAGGGCGGCGCGGCGCTGTTCGTTCACCAGTTGGGTTTGTGCTGGATTGGGTGTTGGCAGGGTTCCGCTGCCATCCCCGACCGCCATGTGGGTTATCTCTAAGCGGGTGCCGAGGGCGGTGGCGTTCGCCAGCTTGGCCGCGCCGATGTTGGTCAGTAAAGCAAAGAATTTTGCGGTCATGGGTTCACTCTCAGGTCATCAATAATATGGACGGCGGCGCTGGCGTAATCCTCGCCGGTCACGGTTATGGTTTCAGGTAAATAGGGGTAAATGGTCAGCTCATCACCACTGTAACTGGCAGCGGCCACAAACAGCGGGCCGCTACTGTCGAGATTGATAGACAGGCCGACTAAGTGGCGGCTGCATGGCTTGGCGTCGTCTATCAGCCGCTCAAGCTCTTGATACATTTCTTCGGTAATGCCGGTTTCCAGCACACCCACATCGAGGCGAAAGGTGCCGGGGGTTTCGTTGGTCTTCCACCACTCGATCACTTTGATGAGATAGCCCAGCGGCTCAACCACCCGGCGGATTGCGCCAATGGTACCCTTGTGTTTGTGCACGTACTGCGAGGACTTCACCACCGCGCGCTTAGTGGCTTCCGGCCACTTCTCATCCCAGCGATCCACTGACCACGCCCACGCCAAATAAGGTAATAATTCCAGCGGGCAGGTATCGGCGTTCCACAGCTGGCGAATCGGAACCGGGGTGTTTTCCAGTTCGGCACAGGCGCGCGCAGCGGCCACTTCCAGCACCGACGAACCGACAGGCAATAAACGGTCAGTCATCCGTACCCCCGACAGTGATGTTGCTGCCGGTGCACCATGCGGCCTGGGTTTTATCCAACACCACATCAGCCAGGGGGGCATTAATCACCACCCGTTGTACCCCCTCAACATGCAGCGCGGCATACAGTGCTGACAGGCGAATGTCGCGACCGAGGCGGCGTTGTGTGGTGACAAAGGCGGTCAGTTTCTTCTCGGCCGCAATGCGTACCGGTTCAGCCTCCGGCCCCGGATGCAGGTAGAGCACCGCGTCAATCTCATAATCTTCAATGCGGGCGGATTGCACCGTCACCCGGTCAGCCACTGGCCGCGTGTTCTCATCATTTAGCGCGGCCTCAACCACAGCCAGCAGTTCGGCTGAGGCTGCGCCGTTGCCCTCACGCGATAACACCGTGACCGTGACACAGGCGGGTGTCGGACTGATTGCCGAGGCATCGGCTACACGGCCGTCGGCACTTTTGGCATGATATTCATAAGCACCCGTTGGCCCGGCGACACTCAAGCCCTCAAAGGCTTGCGGGATACGCACCCGGAAATCACTATCAGACTCCATCACTGCTTCAATCGGTGGGATCGCCGTGGGGTTTGCCGGGGTGATCACCAGCCGCGCAACGTTGTTATTTGCGCCGAGCTGGTCTAAATCACTGCCGACGGCATAGGCCACCATCACCGCGCGGGCCGCATCATTGACGCGCTGGCGCAATATCACCTCGCGATAGGCATTTTCTTGCAACAGCTTGACTAGCGGCTCGGATCCCAGCGACAACGTGCGGGCCACGGCGGCGCGCTGTTCTTCCGGGTAAAGAGATATCAGCGTGGCTTTGCGCTCGGCCAACAGGGTTTCATAGTCCAGTTCTTCCACCACAAACGGCGGCGGTAACAGACTCAGGTCAATGGTTGCCATAGATTCAGCTCACAGGGATGGTTAAAGAGAGTGGGGCCGCGCTATCGCTGCGGGTGCCGGTGATATCAACCACCATTTTTCCGTCAAAAGTGGTGTCAAAGGTGATGCCAGTCAGCTTGACCCTCGGCTCCCAGCGTAAAATGGCACTGTAACTGGCGGCCATAATTTGCAGGCGCAGGGCCGGATTTTGCGGCTGGTCAATCAACTCCGATAACAGCGAACCATAAGCGCGGCGCATCACCCGCGAACCCACCGGCGTAATCAGAATATCGGCGATGGACTGGCTGATATGGTCAGCGTCGGTAATGGCCCGCCCGGTATTGCGGCTCATGCCGAGATAGGTGGCAGTAGTCATTTAATCCCCTCCGTATAATCCCCGCCGCGCAACACACCGCCATGGTCATGCTTATCGACTACCACGCCATTGGATGAGAACTGGCCGCCTGAGTGCTCAATATCACCACTCATCTTGCCGCCTTGGATCACATTCAAGGTGGCGGTGGTCAGGTTGTTAGTGCATTCAACTTCGGGCGTGTCTAAAAGGATTTTCACCGAGGCGGTACAGGTGATATTGGGGGCGGTAACATTCACCGATTCACTGGCATTGATAACCGCTGTTTTGATTCCATCTGCCAGCAACTCGCCGCTTTCCGGCTCATAGTGCAACGTGGCACCGTCAGGAAAAGCGATATACAAGCCATTGGCCGAGGCCGACGGTGGCGGAAAGTCATCAGAGAAAATGCCCGGCAACACAAAGCCGGTGTCGAGTTCGCCACCGAGGGACAATATCAATACCTGTTCGCCCTCAGACGGTGCCCACCATGAACGTGATTGACCGGCGCGAAGCGTCAGCCAGTTTAACCAGCCGGTGGTATTGTCCCCTGTCGCCACACGGCACAGGGCTTGGTCGAGATCGACCTCAGCCACCGTACCAATACGGATAAGGTTGCGCAGCAGGCGCAGAATTTCAGTGATTTGGGTTTGAGTATTCATGAGGGAAGCATGTAACTAATAGTTACTTGCTTCAATAATGAGGGGTTGTATCAGGTACTACACAACATCAACAAGACTTTTGTTATGAAAAGTTTTGCAGCTAATCAATGGACCGAAAGCTTCGTGCTTTATCTTTGAATTTTTCATTAATAGTAGAAAGAGAATGCATTCGACCAAGAACCTTGTTTTTTAAGTTTTCTTTTTCTATGGCGTCGTCAGTTTTCTTCCACGCATCTAAATCAAAATAAATTTTCTTGTAATGTAAATTTCTTACTTTAATTTCATTTTCATGAACAATAACACCTGTAATGGTCTTAGGCTCTTTAGCAGAGTAGAGGGCTGTTTTCTTTGGATGTAAAACATGGCCATTCTTTTCCACTATTCTCTTGCATTTATGAAGAAACAGTCTATTAACAGCATTGCCAGAAAAAGTAATATCATCAACATAAACAGTCATTGTTATATTTAATTTATTTGAAATTATGTTCATTTCATTAAACATGTCATAGTTTGCCCAGAATGCTAAAGGCATACTTATTCGACTGCCTGTAGGTATATGGTTCGCATACGTACACAATTCCGCCATGAGGTCTGATACATCAGCAGCGCACTTCAATTTCCTATTAAAAAAATTGAAGACTTGGCGCTTAGATGTCGAAGGAAAAAATGAGCGTATATCAGACGTTAATACAGGGTGTGTACCTACATGTTTTCTGGCATTGGATACATTAGATTTATTTTTTATTCCTGAATGGACATATTCTGGTTGAGTTATACGGCATAGTAAACTCGCTATTCTTGTATGCACAACATTAAGTTTATCTGATGGGGTTTGAATAGTCCGCTTTTTACCATCTTCATTAGTATTATCAAAAACAATATAATTGTCATTAGATAATAAGCTTTTTATGTTATCTAAGTTTGTCAGTAATACTTCCGCAAGCTTGTTTTTACTCTGAATATTGAATAAAGCGCTATCATTAATACTATAAGACTTGCCTTTAGTATTAATTCTCCCTTTCTTTTTCGCCATCTCTCGCTATGCTCCATTCCATTATCTTAAGTATTTTATCTGCAAAAACAGTTTTGAATTTTTCAGGAATTGTATCTTTACCCGGTTCATTAATTCGTTCAGCAAAAAAAACCAGTGATGAAACTGGAATGTCAAAATTATTAGAATATTTTTCTAATATATCAAATGAGACTGTTTTTTTTCCTGATTCAAGCTCTGATAAGTATGATTTTGAAATACATAGCTTATCCGCAAGTTCAGATTGTTTTATGTTATGGAATAGCCTGATGGTTTTTAATGCTCGGTTAATCATAAATCACCTCTTTACTGAAGGTAGGGCACACTTAAGCATCATTATCACCAAAGAAGAAGTTAAGGAGTTTGTAAACACACAGACCGGCTCTCACCAGTACTTTTACAATATTCCAAAGCTTCTGCTTTTGCTTCCGCTTCTTCTTTTTAGTGTCATTCTTCTTAAGTGCCTGCCAAAACGCGTTACTATTTTTCATAAATTTTATTCCTGATAACTAACAGCAGAATTGCTGTTAGGTCGCCATAATCAGGAAATGAGAGTTTTTGGCAGTGAACCCTATTCAATCTGATCGTGATGTCGCCAACACGATCAGTACGCAGTACGCCTATACACTACAACATGCCATGGGAAGCTTCGTAGCAGCACCGTGGACAGCACAAGGGCAGCGCAAAAAAACAGAGGATCTAAATCCTCCACAAGTAGTAAATATCACTACTCAGGTCTAACCGGCGGATTCTCTCTTCAGTAACGTTAAATTTAGAATAGAGCAAAGTTCGCAAATGGTCAACTAAATTCGCTGGTAGCGAACAATAAAAGTCACAATATTACTTTGTAAAAGAGGATGTAATAATTTTTTCTATACTATCAATTAGTTTCTTATCAAACCCCAACAACGGCCTTTCATCATACTGCACATCTTTGCTGTATACGTTTGGGCGGTCACGCAGGCCAAAATGATGCACTGCCGCCATTCGTTCCACGCGCCCGGCAAACTCAACCACCGCCTCATCAGAGCTACTGTTGGCTTTCATATAGCGCGCGGTGCGCAACTTGGCGAACATTTCCCGCTTAATCCGACCCTTGGGTTTACGCAGCGGTTGAGATTTACGCGCGGCATACGGGGTGCCGTCGGGCGCTTGCTGGCGTTTGATGCGTTGTTGCTGACTGGCCCGCAGGCGCTTTGCAACCGTCACCGCCAGCGCTTTGCGCGCCTTGGGCGTGAGACTGGCAATCAGCCCGGCCAATGCATCATCAAAGGGCTTCAGCTCATTCATGGGATCACTTCGCCGTTAAAGTAGATGGCTGTTGGTCGTGTTGGCGTACCCGGCCACGCCGGTTCCAGCGCGTGGTTAACATGCAATGCACCGTCAACCTCTTTCACAATGGCCCGCTCAGTCAGTTGCAGGTCGATACGGATATCACTCAGCACATCGCTAATCACATCGACCTTATGAATAAAGCCGGTGCGGCGCTTCTCTTCTGTTGCCATGATGTCCGGTTGATGCTCGCGCAGCCATGCCAGAATCGGCACAAAGAGGTAATCAACATCACTGGGAAAATCCTCAATAAACAGCGTCAGCGTATATTGATTTTCAAAAGAGAGCGACGGGGCTAACGTTGAGACAATGCGCCCGCCATCAACAAACATTTTCAGCCGTTCCGGGTTAGTCTGGAACAGTTGCAGACTGTCGGTTAAGGCTTGGCGTAGCAGTTTGGGTTTTAACATGATGCTGTTCCTGACACTGTTTCACGGCTTCCACTTGCAGCCCGCAGGCCACCAGTGCGGTTTCTAACTGGCGGATATCGGCACTTAAATCACCATTAACCGCCGGACTACTGCCCGGCAGCGGGCAACTGTTCACTGTCGGACAGCCAACGTAAATAATCGTTGGGGCTGGCGAACGCGGGACGCTGGTGCAGCCGGATAACGTCAGCAGGCAAAGCAGCAGCAAACCAATCACGCAAGGCTTTATTTTCATTGAGTAACCTTTGAATTCTCTGTTCACGAGATAATGACAAGGTGCTGGCGTGGCTCAGTGATTGCCGTAATGCCCGCTCATTGTCTGCCTGTTGCCGGGCCTCATCTTGCAAGCGGGTGATCGCGTTGTCCCGGCTCTCAATCCCGGCTGATAAGGTGCCAATAATCCGGTTGGCACTGTCGATATCGTGGCTCAGGCGGTTGGCATACCATCCCAGCGCAACCAGTAACGCGACTATCACCATCATGACTATGCGCATATCAGACCCCGCTCAGGCAGTGTGTTTGTTCGGTGGTGCGGCGACGCTCTAACCCTTTGGTTTTCACACCGTTAACATAGACCCAGCGCGGCAACTGATTGCAGGCGCTGCGCCAGTCCCCCTTATTGACAAAAAAGGCCAGCGTCGAGCGACAGGCCGCCCCCGTACCCACGTTAAAGGCGAAAGACACCACGGCGTCATAGACGTGTTGCGGCATGGCAACCGGCATACACACCGCTATTGCCCGCTCAACCCGCTGCACGTCAGCCACCAGATTGACCGCCACCTGTCGCTCACTGATCACGCTGCCCGGCTTCACTCCGGCGGTGTGACCGATGCCATTTGTCCAGACATTGGCGCTACACTGGTAGGCGTTGAGCTGGCAGCCCTCATAATCGGCGATCAGTTTTAGCCCGGCGGGCGATGTCTTGAGCGTCTGGTAATTTGGCAAGGTGGCGGCCAGCGCCAGAATGACCCCGACCAGACAGCGCTTAACGATTGAGTTCATCGAACACCTCCCGCCTGATAACCACTTCTTTCAGCAAGAAATAGCTCTTGCGCCGGTAGTACCAGTTGATAAGACAGGTGGCAGCAGCGGCCACCGCTGCCACATAAAACGCGATATCTTGCGGACTCAGTGCGCCAATAAACGCCAACAGCAGCGCAAAAACATAGGCTACCGCAGAGCTGAATTTCTCCATTTTCAATCCCATAATTGAACGGTTTCACGTTGGGCCGCCGGGGCCATATCGGGCAACTGCACCGGATAGCCATGGGGCAGAATGGCCCCCAGTTCCGACAGCCCCGGATTCGCGTCATAGACTTGCTCCAGCACATCTTGTGTGCGCCCGTAATAGCGCCAGCACAATGCGTCGAGCGTGTCGCCTTGCAACGCGTTGACCTGCATCAGATAAGGCCAATAATGTTGTGAGGCTTACCGGCAATGTTGCGAATACTAATCCGCGCATCACGCCACAACTCATCAACCGTACTTTCAATGGCATCCGCGCGTTTATCACCACGCGCGCTGGCGTCATAGCCGCGATAACGCTCGGCCAACAGTGCGGCCGTAATGGCACAGACCGCGCGCTGGTACTCGGCCAACTGGATGCTCTCGCCGTCCAGTTGCTCGGCCTGTACCTCGGCCAGTGTTTTAAAGCCTGCCGCCATCTGGTCACGGCGGTACTCGAACAGCTCGGCGTTAACCTCGGCAATAGCGCTTTTGATGGTAAAGCGCAGGCGCTCGGCGGTGACGGTTCCCTCAAGGCGCAACAGCTCGCGCAGCTTTATCGGGTCAACCGCAGGCCAGAAAAAGGTATTTTCAATCACCGGCTCGGCCGTTTTGTCAGGCCGTGGCGCGGGGATAACAACAGTGGTAGTGGTCATGCCAACCTCAATATCAGAATGGGTGGGCGGTGGACGACGGCGTTAACAAGGTAAACCCTGTTGCGGCCATCGTGCCGCCCGGCTCGGGGAGCGTTCGGGTTAGCGGCTGGCGGCGTTCTTTAACTTCACGGCCAGTCGCTCAATGTCTTTTTTGACGCCACAACCGGTATGAAGCTGGAGTGCGCGGTGAAGATGGGACAGGGCCAACTCGCCCCGGCCACTGTCACGCAGCACATAGCCGGTGATTTTGTGCAGTTTGGCGCGCACTTGGTCGGGCATGTCTTCATCTGCCATCAGCTCAATGGTTTGCAGCAGAGGCTCAATATCAATCGGCTTACCGGTGGCATAGGCGCGCGCCGCAGCGTCCGCGACTTCCTCGGCAATCAGGTAAGCGGTCGAGCGGGTAAAACGGTCAGTTGGCACTAACTGATAACGCAGGGCATAACGGGCGATATCCAGTGCGCCGGGAATATCCCCGGCATCCAGCCGCCAAATCATCACCGTCATTACAATGGCGTCCTGCGCGCCTTTCCCCTCACTCAATACACCCGATACCCACGGCAGGTAGTCCGGCAATAACTGCCGCTTCAGCTCGGCTTTACGCTCTTGTGAACGCACCTGTTTCAGTTTGCGTTTATCTTCATTGAGCTTGAGCAACATCAGCTCGTAGCCGGTGGCGTGGCGCAGCGGGTTATCCCGCAGCTGTGAGGCAGCAATAGCCGACTGTCTCAGAAAGTGGCGGCGCGCAGGACTGGTCATGGCTTATTTGCTCCCTTTGGTTGCCGGTGTTTCGGGAGTGCTTTCCGTCGCGGCAGTCGCTTCCGGTTTGACTTCATTCGGGTTAGCCGCAACGTTCACCGCAGCCATGATCGCGGCGGCAAGACCGTCATAGTTCGGGGCTTCCGATACCATCAATGCGGCCGCAGCCGGTGCCGAGGCGATGTCTTTTTTCGCCGGTAAAATCTCGATATTTTCCACCAGACAGCCGCAGGCGTAATCTTCCACTACATAATCCTGCTTAATGGATTCGTAGTTTTCGATGCGGTCACGCTTAGCGTTCTCATCAATATGGCGGCGGTGCGAATCTTCCAGCCAGTAGATAGACAGGTTATCAAGGCGGGTGATCATGAATGCGTTGGGCGGAAAATAGGGCGCACGGACAGCGGGCAAATTGCCGATACGCTTCTGGCTGATAATTAGGTCAGCGGCGAGGGTTTCGCTGTTCTCTTGCACTTTGTTGACCAGCGGGAAGTATTTATCCTGCATCAACTGGCGACCCGTAATGACCACCAACTCAGGGTCTTCTTGATACCACTCGGCAATCATTGAGCTGGCAGCATCCATCACCAGTGCATCCAGATTGACGTAGTTACCCTCGTCACCCACGGTGATTTTATCGGTGACAGTACCGTCCTTAGCCGTAAACGAATCCATCACACGCGCCGGTGCATTGGTGCGATACTTCTGTAACCAGCCCACCGCGATATCCTGCAACAATGGATTTTGTGCACGGTTGGATGTCTTGGCGCGGTGGGTGCCATTGAAGCCTGCCATGATGCGGTCAAGTGCCTGACGCTTGATAATGGCGTCGCGTAAACGGGTCTGGAAGTCCTGATAACGCGCCCACAGGTCGAGGGTGTTATAGCGAATGTGGAAATCGTAGTTCACCTGTTCACAGAAATACTTCTCGCTGTCCAGCGAGGCAAACTCGGCGGTTTCGCGCTCATCGCCGCCGTCAGTATCGGTGGTGCTGGCAACCGAACCATTGACGCCAAGGCCGACCTTTTCGGCGGTCAGCTCGGCGACTGGCACGATATTGATGCTGCTCAGAAATTCTGAGGACTCTTGGACGCGGGTCATGATGGTTTGCGTAACGGAGGGTTCAACGCTGAATTTTTTATTCAGGTCGCCAGTTTCTACTCCGTTCAGCTCGGCTTGACGGGTCAGATAGGCATTAAATTTATAACGGGTTGCTGGGCGCATAATAATCCTGATTCAGTTAAATAAGGTGTTAATGAAATAGCAAGCGGGCCGCACAACCGGCGGCCAGTGACCCCAACTAGCAGTCGGTCAATACATCCTTTTGATTGTTGCCGCCGGTGGATTCCGGGCGCTTGGTCTGGCTAAAGTTTTCAGTGATAGAAAGCTTGGTTTCGATGGCCGTAACCCCTTGTTTTCCCTTTTCGATGCTCTGTTTCAACTCAACCACTTGGTCTGCAAATTGCTTCTCAATGGTTGTAAAGCGGGCTTCAATGGTTTCCCCCTGTTCCTGCACATGCACTGCCACGGCATTCACCGCCTCATGCACGTCATTAAAACGGGCGTCGTCGGTGGCTTGTTTGCGACTGAACACTGACTTCACCATGTTGAGTAAGGTGACGCCCGGCTCGGCCACGTCCTCAAATTCCAGTTGCACTTCAACCGCTGCCGAGAACAAGTTTTCCGGGTTAGATTTACGGGCGGCTAATGGGTTGTGTTTGGCTTTGGCGCTGAATTCCAGCATTTCAGTGCCGAGGCTGGCCGGATCATCGGTCACCGCCAGCCCGACCAGATAGGCTTTACCGGTATTGGCAAAGTTCGGGCGAATTTCCATGGAGGTATAGATTTTCTGTAAGGCTTTGTTCATCTGCACCAAATCATCGGTTGGGCTGATTTGGGCGAACAACGCACGCTTACCGTTCAGGATGGAGTCGTCTTCAATGGTTTCCGCTTTAAGGGCTGATACATCGCCATAGCGGCGGAAAGTGCTGTCCGGGGAGTAGCTTTTCAGATGTTCCAGATTGATGCGGCAACCGTAGACGCGCGGATCAAAGGATTCGGCCATCTGGTTGATATCGTCGGCGTCAATCACTCGCCCGTCGCAGGTATCCCCCTCAACGCCGATACGAAAATACTTAGAAACTTTCTTAGCCATAAGTGGCTCCATTCAATGTGATTATGGTTGTTCGGTTCGGGGCTTAGTTTCCTGATGGATGGCGATGGCAACAACGAAAGCCAGTTGTGACGGGGCTGGCACAACAGCGAGGACGCGCAGAGGGTCGGGCTGGTCGCGTAGCCTAATGGCATGAATACGACACCGAGCACCATCATCAGCGACCCACGGCGACAGGCGGCCTTGCTTTACTGGCAGGGCTTCTCTGTGCGCCAAATCGCAGACCAGCTAGCCCTGAAATCGCCGACTGTGCAGAGCTGGAAGAAGCGCGATGGGTGGGATGCGATTGCGCCCATTTCCCGCGTGGAAACCAGCATGGAAGCGCGGTTGATTCAGCTCATCATGAAAGACGCCAAAGAGGGGCGGGACTTTAAAGAGATTGACCTGTTAGGCCGCCAGATTGAACGGCTGGCGCGGGTGAACCGCTACAGCCAGACCGGCAGCGAAGCTGATTTAAATCCGAACGTAGCGAACCGCAACAAAGGGGAGCGCAAGACCCCGGATAAAAACCTGTTCGGTGAATCCGCTATTGAAAAGCTGGAGTCTATTTTTCACGAAAATATCTTTGATTATCAGCGCAACTGGTTTGAGGCCGGACTCACTCACCGCATCCGCAACATCCTGAAATCGCGCCAGATTGGTGCCACCTTCTTCTTTGCCCGCGAAGCGCTGCTGGATGCCATCACCACGGGACGTAACCAGATATTCCTGTCCGCCAGTAAGGCACAGGCACATGTGTTCAAAAGCTACATTATCGACTTTGCCCGCATGGTTGACGTTGACCTGAAAGGCGACCCGATGGTGCTGCCGAATGGCGCGCGCCTGTTCTTCCTCGGCACTAACGTGCGCACCGCACAGAGCTACACCGGCAATCTCTATCTTGACGAATATTTCTGGATACCCAAGTTTCAGGAGCTGCGCAAAGTCGCCAGCGGCATGTCATTACACAAAAAATGGCGTACCACCTATTTCTCCACGCCGTCGAGTCTGGCGCACAGCGCCTATCCGTTCTGGTCTGGTGAGTTGTTCAATAAAGGCCGCCGCAATAAATCCGACCATATTCAACTGGATTTAAGCCACAGCCATTTAGCCCGTGGTGCGCTGTGTGCTGATGGTCAGTGGCGGCAGATTGTCACGGTTGAAGATGCACTGGCGGGCGGCTGTAACCTGTTTGACCTCAACCAGCTCTCACTGGAATACGGCCCGTCAGAATATCAAAACCTGTTGATGTGCGAGTTTGTCGATGACCAGGCGTCAGTGTTCCCGTTCGCAGAGTTGCAGGCTTGCATGGTCGACAGTCTGGAAGAGTGGGAAGACTACAACCCCTATTCGTTGCGCCCGTTTGGACATCGCCCGGTATGGATTGGTTACGACCCGTCCGAGGCCAACGGCGGCGACAGTGCCGGGTGTGCGGTGATTGCCCCGCCGATGGTGCCGGGCGGCAAGTTCCGAGTATTGGAGCGCCACCAGTGGAAAGGGATGGATTTTGAAGCGCAGGCCAAACATATCGAAGAGCTGACGCATAAGTATTGTGTGGAATATATCGGTATTGATGCGACTACCGTCGGCCAAGGCGTTTTCCAGTTGGTGCGCCAGTTCTTTCCGGCGGCAAGGGAAATCAAATACACCCCTGAAATCAAAACCGCCATGGTGCTGAAAGCCAAACACACCATTAATAACGGCCGTCTGGAATATGACACTGGCCACACCGATATCACCCAGTCATTTATGGCCATTCGCAAAACCATGACCGCCAGCGGCAAGAGTTCGACTTATGTTGCCAGCCGCAGCGAAGAAGCCAGCCACGCCGATGTGGCGTGGGCGATTATGCACGCCCTGTTAAATGAACCCCTTACCGCGACATATGGCGGTCACAGCCCTAATTTCTTGGAGTTTTACGGATGAAATCAATGATTTTTACTGCTGGTCAAGTTGACGGCCTGCGCGAACATTTCGAAAACTCGGCCTTTGACTATCAAAAGACGTGGTATCGGGTGGGGCAGACCGGCGTAGCCCGAAATATCACCAAGTCGCGTCAGATTGGGGCCGACTGGCTTTTTGCTTTTGAAGCGTTGCTGGATGCCATCACCAGCGGCCGCAATCAGCATTTTGTAACCTGCACCAGACCAAGCGCCCTGAATACTCGCGCCTATATTGCCGAGTTTTGCCGGGTCGTTGGGGTGAACGTGAACCCATCCTCGCCGAGTAACATGCTGTTAGATAATGGCGCGCTTATCGCCTTTCACGGTGAAAACAGTCACGCCGCTGCTCACGCCGGGAATGTGTACCTGGGTGAATATGCATGGGCTAAAAACCCACGTTCAGTACTGCACATGGCTAAGGGGATGGCAATGCACAAAAATCATCGCTTAACACTCTACACCACGCCCTCCCGCTCACATACCACGTTCAAGATTTGGAATGGCTCACTGCGCCGCCCACGAAAAGTCGCACCGGTGATACACACCGATAACGGCGTTTTTTGTGCTGATGGTGTATTTCGCCAATCGGTTACGGCGGATGATGCCATTCAGCAAGGCTGCACGTTATGGGAAAAAGACTGGCGTAAAGATTGGCTGGAAAATCACATGACAGCGGATGATTTTAGGCTCTTATATTTGTGCGACTGGTCACAAGCGGCAAACAATGCAGAGGAAGTGAAATGAGTAAGCGCAAAGGCCGCAAGGCATTAAGTCGCCCGGTAACTAATCACACCGCCAGTCAACAGCAGCCGGTGGAGGCGTTCACCTTTGGCGAACCTTCCGCCGTGCTCGACAAGCGGGAAATACTGGATTACATCGAATGCACCGGCAACGGAAAATGGTATGACCCGCCGATTAGTTTTGACGGACTGGCGCGCAGCTTCCGGGCGGCGGTGCATCACAGCTCACCGCTGTATGTGAAGCGCAATATTCTGGCGAGTACCTTTATTCCACATTCGATGCTCAGTCAGCAATCATTTAGCCGCTATGCACTGGATTATCTGGTGTTTGGCAATGCGTTTTTAGAGGTTCGCCGCAATCAACTTGGCGCGCCACTGCGCCTCGACCCCAGCCCGGCCAAGTACACCCGCCGTGGATTAGAAAAAGATTGCTATTGGTTTGTGCAGAACTGGAAAAATGAACACCTGTTTGAAGCTGGTAGCATTTTCCACCTGATAGAACCGGATATCAATCAGGAGCTTTACGGCCTGCCGGAATATCTCAGTGGCTTAAATTCGGCTTGGCTCAATGAAGCGGCTACGCTATTCCGCCGCAAGTATTATCAGAATGGCGCTCACGCGGGATACATCTTGTATATGACGGATGCGGCGCAAAGTAGCAGCGATATTGAGGCAATGCGTAAAGCGATGCGCGACACCAAAGGGTTAGGCAATTTCCGCAACCTGTTTATGTACGCACCTAATGGCAAAAAAGACGGTATCCAGATTTTACCGTTGAGCGAAGTCGCCACCAAAGATGATTTTTTTAATATCAAGAACGCCACCCGCGACGACCTGCTTAGTGTTCACCGGGTGCCGCCGCAGATGATGGGGATTATTCCCAACAATACCGGCGGTTTCGGTGACGTGGCGAAAGCCTCACAAGTGTTTGTCCGTAATGAGTTAACGCCGCTGCAAGAACGATTGAAAGAGGTGAATGACTGGATAGGGGAAGAGGTGATCCGGTTCAAGCCTTATGAGCTGATAAGCGAGGATTAATATGGGATGCAAAGCGCCAACACCACCGCCATATAACCCCGGCGATATTGTTAAGAGACCCGCGCCACCGCCTCAACCACCGCAAAAATACAAAACGAAAAAAGGAATAATTATGGAAACTCAAACTAACCACAAAATCACAGCGCAACTGGCTGTTGATATTCTTAATCAAGCGTTGTCACTTGACCCGGATTGTATTACTGCGCTGGTATCGCATCGAATAGAGTGTAACGCAACGTTAGCCCATGACTCTGAGGTGATGTGTGGTATGTCTAAAGACAAATACATGACTGGCGCGCTTGGCGTTATCAACTCACTGGTTACAGATGGCTTTGTCGCTGCACTGTATACAGATGAAAACAAGCTGGCAGCGTTTCAAGTTTGCAAATAGTTAATTGATATTTTTGAATATCATAGCCGCCGAACCGGGCGGCTTTTTCATGCCCGAAAAGTAGCAATTCCAACACCTCGCGCCATACGCCACCAGACGCCCGTCACGCCCTCACACCTCATGAACACGCATTGATTCCCAACCCAACCGAACGCAGCACCACGGCCCGCCCAAGATCGATAAATAAGGGTATCAGAACCCTTTGCGCGCAATGCTATCCCCGCCACGCCTGCGCGCTTTGCAGGTCGCTTTTCATGCACTTGCATGAGGTATAGAGAACCGCGCCGGGACTGGTGCTAAGGGGGAGTTTCTGGCTCAGGTTCATCATGCAAAATCATGCACTATATGCATGCAGTGCTAAAAGTCAGCGCAACGAATGTAAACCGGACTCTCCTGCCCCGTCTAAATAGATATTTTTAGCTGCCATTGCTAATTCAGCAATCCACGCCAACGCCACTTCACGATCTCTATTTTTCATCTCATCACCGGCTGACATTCTAGCTATGAGGTCTATCCGTTCAAGCAAAACTAGCCCATCTAAATCCATCACCTAACAATCTCCCAGCACTTACGCATACTGTGTTTATATACAGCATACTATGCACTTTTTAAGAAAACTTCTATATAAATATATGGTTTTACTTGAGTAATGCGCATTCCGACCCAAACCGGCCATTGATTCCGATGTAATCCGATCGCATTTTCCGATTTAATTCGACCGCTAATTCCGATTTGTTCCGGCCAAATTTGGCCATCCGTCGGAACCCACGTTAAAACTATTTTGGGGTTGTAAGCTGGAACCGTTCGAAGAGTTGCCGCCGAGATTTTATCTGTCCGTAAAAGGGTGGCTTATCGGACAGGCCGATACCATATAAAAATAGGCTGAGAGCCTACATTCACCGTATCATTTGAGTGGTTCCGGTTTAATTCTCAATAATGCCCCCCTATCTATCTTGGTTTCTCATTCTTGGTGACTCATAACAATCACAGAGTGGAAAGCCTTGCCAGCAGTGGTATCACCAACTATTCATCTGTTCTCTGTAAACGGCCTCACAAAATTTTGGCGGGTTCCGGCTTACAACCCCAAATTGGTTACTGCAACTGTTTTGAATTACGTAAAATATGGGTTGTATTTTGAATACTCTCATTTGTATACATAGAGAGGTAGTCTGCGTTATCGGGGAACAGAGAGCCCATGGCGTAGCAGATTATTACTATTTTCATCCATAATGAAAGGACAATACTATGACAGATAACCGATATACACTAACTGTGAACCACAACACACTTAAAACGATGTCCCGAAGCATGGACTCTGTTTTTTTTGACAATGCAGTTAATTTTGTAAATTCATTATCTGAAAGGGATTTAGAAGAATTCTCAACGTATCTAAGTTACTCAGAGATGGCATTCATTAAATTAAATAGCTGTGCATCAGCAAATGAGGACGCAAAAAAATTGGTAGAAAAACTTCATGCCAAGATAACAATATTATCTTTTCCTGTCTTAGATTTTTATAAAGGATACAATATCACTCAAGAAAATACATATACCAATACTGCCACAACAGCCGTTCCCATTTTCACGGTGCTGGTAACTAGCTTAATTTTGTTTTTAAAACATTTAAATTCAACTTCAACTTCAACTTCAACTTCAACTTCAACTTCAACTTCAACTTCAACTTCAACTTCAACTTCAACTTTTGATTATAACGCACTTGATTTTGGCTGGAAAGCAGCTATTGCTATTCTCGTGTTGATATGGATGCTTACTGGCTACTACAGTTTAACACCTTTGTATAATCATAATGAAAAACATTTAAAATTTCTTGTCGAGATAGTTAAACTAAGAAAAAATGGCATAAAATACTTTGATGATATAAATAAAAAACATGTATCAAACAATGATGGACTATTAAATCGATTACACAATTATAAACGTCAAGAAAAAATCAAACTATTATTGAGTATATTTCAATCAGCATTAATGGTAGGAGGCGAGTCTGCCAGTTATAAAAATGCTGTTACTTATAAATTAAATAGGAAGTGTGCTTTTACTTTCGGTGGTATTGATTATACTTATGAAATAGCCGAGGCATGGGAGGAGTTATTGATAGAGGACGATAGATATATATCACCCTCAGATCGGAAACCTGCAGAACTACAAGTGATATCGGCCTTAGCTCTGAACAGAAATACCCCCCCATAGTATGAGGCCAAAGTCACACACATACTCCAACTCAACCCCAGCACAAAAAACTGCATAGTTCCCCCGACAGTCAATCGCAGAAGCCCGTCCGTGTGTAGGGTTTCCGCCATATACACCGTCTGTTTAGTCTTATTAATCAATGGGAACATAAATGTAGTTAAGTCGAAGAATTATCAGTGTATTCCGTAGATATTGATGAATTTGAAGATACCCAGTTCGGCCAACCGATCTCTTAGTCGCTGGTTATCTTGCCGAATCAGCAGCGCGATATATTCCGGTAAATCGTAAGCTGGCCGGAACAGACGCCGGGCGGCCATGCCCTCGGTCAGCATGGCGTATTCTTCTGGTTCAAGCCGAGCGCGAATTTCATTGATACCAGCAGATTTATCACGCTGGCGCTGTGCTTGTTTGCGAGTCGTTGCAGCGGTTTTAGTCATGGTTTTTCTCTCAGGTAGATTAATTATCGAATTCCGGCCAGTCGGACAGTGCCGGGTAATGGATCACCGCATCACCAACAGCCATTTTTGCCCCACGGGCTAACGATTCCAGCTCCCAGCGTTGGGCGCTGATATCTTTCAGCAGTAAATCATGGCGGATTTGGGGGATACGCTGGCGTTCTTCGCGGGTTAAACGGGCCGATGGCGCAATAAGTCGGCCCTTGGTGGGGTCATAACTGCGTTGCATCTTGCTTATCGTTGGCTGTTTCTCTTTAACGCGGGCCACAATCGCCCTCACGGCGGCAGTGTCCGACCAGTCAATAACGGCGTCCGGTGGGTATTCCATCACCGCCACAGGCGTTTTATCCTGCCCGTTGGGGTCATTTGGCGCTTGGGTGTTTCCACCTAACCCACAGTTATTGACAGGACTCCGAGGCGCGCCAGAGGCGCTTTTCAAAGTCAAAGGCTCAACGTCAACGGCACCAGAAACGATGCGCCATTGGGTTGTACGGGTTTCATGAACATGCTCAGCGCCCAAGTGAGGGGCATAGATACCCACGACTTTCATCACTTCCTCATCGTAGGCGTTCAGCTCATCGGCAATGCGTTTGGCTACACGCACAGTCTGATTGCCGCTATTGGTTCCACCCTGCGCAGCGATATAAGCGGCAAAATCACCGGTATCGGCGGCGGCGCGAACAGCTTCGACGCTCTCATCAAAACTTTCGGCCAAGCTGATACCACGCAAGGTGTGACTACGGCACTCGCGATAGGCTCCCATGGAGGGAATACCCATTGGGCGAAACTGAGGGATGCGCCACGTTGCCGCCCATGCTGTAACCGCCGCCGCAGAATCGGTTAGCAACTCACCGGTTTCATGGTCGCGTTCCCCCTCAAGCGCATAGCCGTCGATATTCTTGGCAATGTATTTAGCAATGTAGCCAGCGGCCCCGCCTTTGTTCAGGTGCTTGCATTCAAAGCGGTATTTAGCGGCTCCGCGCTCGTCACTGTCTTCTTTCAACGCATAGCGGCGCATGATGTTGATAATCTGTTGGCGCTGGCGACGCTCGCAAAACAGCATCATGTGCCAGTGCGGGGTGCCGTCGTGGTGCGGCTCAACGACCCGCATCCCGTAGACGCTTAATTTATTGTCTTTAAAGGCGGTGCGCATTTTGCTCCAAATGTTACAGAGATATTGCTGACCGTCTTTTGGGGAATAGGCTTCATCGTCCCACTTATGGTTAAGCTGGATTTTTGTGCTATCCCCTTTACCGATAAGGCGGGTCGGGTGATATTTTGACGGGGTGGTGATGGTCAGGAACATGCCGACGTGCTTCTGTGAAGCTGCATATTTTTCGATACCGGCGATGGTGCTCATTAACTCCATACGGCGAATTTCTGGATTGGAAATACTTGCCATGACTTTATCAATCAGGTCGATACGCTCACCGGTTTCAATGTTTTCTAACTGGCAGCTTTTGAGGTATTCCAAATTAGACTGGCGACGGGCGAACACTTCACGGATGGCCTGCTTACTGGCATAAGAAGAGGCCGACATATCACGGCTGACATTACCGACAGCAATCAATAACGCTTCCCGCCAGCGGGTGCGCTGTGCTTTGAGTTTGCGCTCCCACCATTCAGGATTAACCAGCCGTGACAGGCTGGCGATAGCAGACGTGATATCTAACCGGCCTTTCAGGTATTTGCGCCAGTGCATCGGGGTGATATTAAAAGCGCGCGCCATTCTGGCAAGATCGCCGAATATCCGTACCTGTGTATCGGCCTGCAATAAAACGGCCCTGTCACCCTGATTAGCCTTAATGCATTCATCACAATGATGGTTGTACGCCACCATTAGCTCATCACCGATTTTGCGGGCAAAGCGGCGCAGCTCTTTATCATGCATACCCGCGAGGCTGGCATAGGTTGGGGCATCAGTGGAAAAGCTCATTGACGCACTGAGGCGCATAACATTTTTACTATTGACCACCTGAATACGCGGCCAGATACGCTGGTCAAAAACAAACACCAGCCATTTATTAGCGTCGTTTAGCCCTTTATTGGCTAACAGGTATTCATAGCGAGAAATAAACTGGCTACGCAGGAAGTGAGGCAGATTATGGATATTGGCTAAAACGGCTTGCCCCTGAATCAGTTGTTCACGGGTAAGCGGTCTTTGAATGCCGGGCAGGGTTTCGCGCGGTTTGCTGCCGGGGTAGGTATAGGCAGGAACAGCAGCGCCGCTGCCCGGATAAGGCAACGGCGGAGTTGGGGCAACACGACCACGAATAGAGGTGCTCACTCTTCACCAGCATCATATTCGAACCGATTAGCAACATCTTCCAGAGCAGTACGTCTAGCTTTAATCTCAGATTTCTTTTGCTCCCACTCATCCCAATCAATTCGACTGGATATTTTTTCCTCAACAAGTTGATTTAGATAGCGAGGCTGCAAAGCATCAAGCTCCCAACTTGAGCGGCCATATCTTTTGATATATTGAGCGAAACGAGAGTCCGTTGTTTTTGCCGGGTTTTCGGGCGGATTGATTTCTTCAACCTGTTCCATGTTTAGTGCGATTCGCTCAAGGGAAACAAGAGCGGATGTATAAGTAAACATATCCAATCGACCGGTTAAATCTCGCGTCATATCAATGCCACTTGGGTCATGGTCGCCAAGGTGCAAAATATGGCAACGTTGCCGCATATTAGTTGCAGGGATTAAATGACTTTGGGCAAAATCATACAAAACAGAACCTGACGGATAACCACGCGCAGCAAGTAAAGGCACGTCATACCGATTGCAAAGCGACTCCAGAACGCCGACTAACGCCTCCTTTTCGATAATGACAAATAGCCGCTGGGATTGATTGCTCCATAAATCCTCATGGTACTGTTCAGCGCTGGCACGAATAATCTCGCTAGGATTATTCCAGTGACTCCGGGTAATAAAATCTCGCGTCCTATCTTCAAGACCAGACCAATCAATCAAGCCCGCGAGCTTCGCGTCATTAATCAGAGAAGCAATGCGTTTATAGCTCTGTAGTGTGTTCTCAATCATTCCACGCGCCACAAGTTGGTAATAAACCTGACGAGTAGTTAATCGATACCCTTGCTCTTGATATTCCGTCACAATATCGTCAATGGTATTAATCATTAACGTTCGTTCATCATTAAAGTTTTTATATACAAAGCATTCAGTAGCCATAATTACAGCCCATTAACTTTTAAAGCGAGACACAAAAGCGCCAAGCATGCCGCACACATAGCTGGCACCAAGACATGAAAGAAAATCCAGATATTTAATTTCATTGCTTCACCTTGGTAATAAGTTAGGAGAGTGAAAGTCTTTAAATCCTTTCTCACATAATTCAGCAAGGCGCTTAGTTTCCTCAACCAATGCCGAAATAGAATTAACGCCAGAGCGATAAATACGATGATGAATTAAATCATTCACCAAACTAACTCTTGTCGGATAGTGAGCAATTACGGCTAACACCCTTTCATTTTCTTTGGTGAATTTAATCTCGTTAAGCACGAGGTTTGGAATGCGGCCTAGAGTTTTGGTTGGCTCACACAAAGTAATTGCGTAACGAGCATCAATGACAATTTCGTCAACCATCAGTGTTGTGCCTGCGCTTGGTTAAGGATCCCCTCGGCGATGTGGTTAAGCAACTCCGCCGCCTCTACACCGTTCAGTTCACGGTTTAGAATTTGGTTAGCAACTTCTTCCAGACGAAATGAAACCAGCGCGGCCTGATTCTTTCTTTCATCTATTCGAGCTTCATTTAGCATTAGCTCCATTGATTCAACTGACGTCATTGTGATTGTGCTCTCACTGCCCGGCTTTGCTGGGTCTACGAACACCCATATATTTTGTGCTGTATTCTGCATAGATAATCCCTGTTTTTAGGCAATACGAAACCCGGCGAGTAAAACGCCATATATTGCGACTTTGGTTAGTTAATAATATTCAGAGTGCAGTCATCATTACTAATAAATGGTGGTAATGAACGAGTAAACTCAATTAAGTAATTCAACGTTTCAACTACACTTTCTCTTTCTGCCGGACTTAATTCTGAAAACTGCATATTCACATGACGGCTTTTTAACCCGGCATGAAAACAGATTGTTTTACGCAAATGTGCAGGCGACTTATCAAAAGCCTCTTGAGCAACATTCTTTCTATTACGGAAATGAGTTTCTTTTAATTCAGCAATACGAGTAATACCCGTCATTCTTAATTTTTCAGATTCCGTTAATTGCAGCATATAACCCCCAATCAACGTCCGAACAGACGGCGTAATATTGGTGTCTTCTTTGCAGAGGACAATTCTTGTAAAAGCGCCTTTTGATTACTTCCCGGCTTCCAGCGCTGGCCGTTCTTCAACTCCAGCATACCGTGGCCGAAATGGCGCAGATTTACCGGGCTTTGCTGTTTTAACAGTGGGGCAATAGAAATAATCATAAAGACACTTCAACTCAAACCAGCGACAGCACTCAAGCCGCTAATAACATCAACGGTTGAAGCAAGCGCAGGGGTTGACTGAATGCGACATTGCACTGTCAGACCAATCAGAGACAGGTGGCGAATCGCAGTATTGACACTATCCAGAAGGGCTGATTTGCTGAATGCTGTTTTATGGTTGCCTTGTACCGCAGCGGCTGCAATAGAACCCACGGCGGCTGTAGCATGTAGCGCATAAGTCGGGATATTGCCGGGGCAGGCTTCATTGACGGGCACAGATGGCATGCAATTGATTTGTGATAGCAGACCGTCTAATAACGTTGGGTCTTCGGTCAGGTCGGTGATGCGTAACAGCTCGTCTACGGTTAAACGGTGCGGCTGGTCAGGATTCAATTTATTGCGCAGAACCTGCGCCGCAATCCCTGCGTTTGCCGCCAGCTCGACTAAGTTGTGCTTTAACGCAAACTGGCGGCAGGCGTTATCAAAGTGCGGATGTTTGGACACTGAAAAATCAAACATGGCTTCCTCCCTCACATATGCCGACAATTAGTTGGCAAATTTGAATGTCGAACATTACTGGTTTGCCGCTTCTTTAGTGAGAGCGATCATATTTACGAGAACCTTTTCCATTTTGCGAACTTTCTGGCGGATAGGTAGACGACCATCTTTCACCATGCCACGGCAGGTTTCATAAGGGATTCCGCTCAATTTTGAGAACTCTGGCAGGGATAAATAAGGCGAGGTTACTGTGATTGCAAGGTTTTGAATCATGGTGCATCCTGTAATGTGTGGTTAATGCGGGTTAATTTGTGTCTTCGTTCAATAATGAGGAATTTAATCCTCAAAGTTGTACGAGTCAATATTATTTTGGCGGGAATATTGAATGATTTTTAGTGGCGGACAGGCTGTTGTTGATAGGTTATTGAAAGCCTACGGTTTTTCAACACAACGTGAGCTTGTGGGAAAAATAGGCGTTGGTCATGGAACAGTAAGCACGTGGATCAAACGTGGGTATTTTCCCGGCAAAGAAATTGTTCAGTGCGCACTTGAAACGGGCGCATCTTTGCAATGGTTAGCAACTGGGGAAGGAGAACCGTGGGAAGCCAACAAAGCTACTAATGAAAAAGAACACGCTAAATTAATTCAGCACAGAAAGTTGATTGATGGGTTGTTAACCGATGCCAACCCCGTATTACTTGATCCTGAATTACTTCCAGTACAGATAGATGAACCTGAGTTAATTTCTTCACCTAATGCCAAGAGTTCATTTCTGGTTGAGCATCAATTCAAGAAAATCACTGATGGCCTGTGGCTTATTGAAAAAGCGGGAGTTGTATCTATCAGTGAGCTTACCCGTTTACCGGGTGATGTATGGCGTATCAATGATGTCAATTGGCCGGTTAGTGAAGTCAGCATATTGGCGAAAGTTGTTGGTGAAATTACTGGCTATTAATAGTCGGCGCTAAAAAGTAATCGACGCACTAATGGAATAATAATCTAATGAAATTCTTAGCTAGTGCTGTAATCGGTATTCTTCTTTTATCTTTACCTACGATCACTATGGCAAAAAACTATCCCTGTTCCGGTAAAAAGGGAGGGGTATCCCATTGTGAAAATGGGAAATTTGTCTGTAATGATGGCTCTATCAGTAAATCAAAGAAAACCTGTACACGTTAGTTTTTAATCAGATGTTTGTCGTGTTGCATATCAAACATTGACTACTGTTTTTATATGGGTCTTCCCCGATCATGGTGGGAGACTCAGAACGCCATGTTCAGCTTTCCGTAGTGGAACAGCACACCCAGTTTGAACCGTTCTTTATTCCTAAAGCCTCGTGACTTGATCCTGAGCAGGCGTATTTTGCTGTTTAGAGACTCCGCATTACCGTTCGATACTCGGTGTTTCATTGCATTTAGGATCCCGTAAAGACGCTTTGCCACCATGCGGGCAACGCTTGCCATGAGAGGGATCCCGCTATTCTTTGCCATTAACATCCATTCTTGCCACAGCCTGCGGCTATGCCTGTCATAACGCCTGTGCCAAAGGTCGCGGGCAAGTTCTTTCATTACCCAACACTGGCTAGTTTCGGGTAATACCAGACGTGCTACTTCCAACCGTTCCGCCCTGCCTCCGTGTCGATTTTGTTTACCGTAAAACCACAGATAACGCGAGCGATGAGCCCCTTTCCTGTCTAACGACGAGATGCGTTTCATTTCCGTCATTCGTGTTTTATCAACAACGCCGCAGAGCGTTTTTGCCACATGGAAGTGGTCGAAGGCGATTTTATCCACGGCATTGGGAAGATGGATCCGGGCTGCGCTGATATAGGCCATGTTCATGTCCATCGACAACGTTTTTATCTCATCCAACTGGTGATCGCTCAGGCTACGCAGATAGCTAGCAAGGCTCTCAACGCCGCGGTCATCTGTCAGTTTCAGAGCCCGGCCTTGCCGGTCAGAGATAACGGTGACGTACTTATGGCCTTTTTTGAAGGCCACTTCGTCCACGCAGAGGTGGCGGGCCGATAAAGGCCTTTTTATCCGGGACAGGCCCCGTTTAACGGCACGCACCATGATACCGTCTACGGCATTCCAGCTCAGCTTAAGCTGCTTTCTGACGGCATCTACCGTGCTGATTTTCAGCCATGAGAGGACAAAAAACTCGAACAACAACGTGTACCTGCTACCGGGTCCAGCCCAGGGGACGGGCAGTGTCTGGCAACCGTGTTCAGGGCAGTCAATGCGTGGGACATCAGCTTCAACCAGCGTGGTGAACTGGCAAGTATCGAGGTGACGCCATTTACGGTGTCGATGGTCATGTATAGGGCAGGATTTACCACAGGTCGGACAGGTTAACTGAGTATGTTCAGCGATGCCGACAGTAACTGTCACAGAACCGGCATTTTCATCGAGAGAAACTGATTTGACCTGCCACGGCGCGGACAGGTTGAGAATGTGTGCATAGAGGGACTTTTCGTCCATGGCAGGCTCCTCAGAAAATCAAGACTGCCACTATAATGCCCTCAGCCACCACAACAGGGGAAGACCCTTTTATATACAGTAAATAGGCCCAAGGGATTATTCTTGAGGACTTATTTATGGCAGTACGGAAGTTACCCAACGGGAAGTGGGTCTGTGATTTTTACTCAGATGGCCGTGACAGTAAGCGGGTTAGGAAAACCTTTGTTACGCGCGGCGAGGCGTTGCGTTTTGAACGTGAGCAGTTAGCGCAACGTGGTGATCTGGATATTGACTACACACCGGCAGAGACTGCCGCGCAGAGGTTAAAAACATTGGTCGGTCAGTGGTATGAACTCCACGGGCGCTCTTTGAGTGACGGCGAAGCAAGATTAAATAAACTCAATATCCTATGTGATAACTTGGGCGATCCTGCCGTTGCTGATTTTAACCGCGAAGTATTTGCCAATTACCGTAAAAAACGTTTAGCCGGTGAGTTTAGCCCTAAACCAAAATACGGAGCTGTGAAGCCACCAAAAGAGGCAACGGTTAACCGCGAGCATGCCTACCTACGAGCCGTATTTAATGAGTTAAAAAGGCTAGGGCATTGGAATCATGCTAATCCCTTGGATGGTGTTAGATTATTTCGTGAAAGCGAAAACGAATTAACTTTCCTTTATGAAGACGATATTAAGCGTCTGCTGCATGAGTGTGACAATTCTAGTAATAAAGATCTCGGCATCATCGTTCGTATCTGTCTGGCTACTGGTGCGCGTTGGAGTGAAGCGGAGCAACTAAGGCAAGCTCAGGTGATGCCAAATAAAATTACTTATATCAACACCAAGAGTAAAAAGAACCGAACAGTCCCTATTTCTGCGGAACTGCATAAACTGATTCCAAAGATGAAAGGGCGCTTATTCGTCAATGCCTATGACGCATTCGGCCAAGCCATTGACCGGGCTAAACTGGTACTACCTACCGGCCAGTTAACCCACGTTCTACGGCATACTTTCGCCAGTCATTTTATGATGAACGGCGGCAATATATTAGTACTGCAACAAATCCTCGGGCACTCCACTATCCAAATGACCATGCGCTATAGCCACTTTGCACCGGATCATTTAGAAGCGGCAGTGAGTTTGAATCCATATGACAGATTAGTTAAACATTAGTGGATAAAAAATGAAAAGTTTAGAAGTTTGGCGCTCACAGCAATCATTTACCCCAGAGGTTGATGATTTATTTAATGAATCTCTCCTATGTTATTCTGCATCTGCCTATAAAGGTGCATTAATATTTGCTTATCTAGCTTTTATGAATGTAATAAGAGATCGTATTACTAATTCTGATACACCGAAAGGCTTTACTTTAAAGGCGTGGACTCAAAAGAAACGAGATGTCACTAATGCAGAAACATGGGACTCAAAAACATATGATACAATTCGACAGATTAGCCCTGCACCAGTATTTACAAACAATGACGACTTAAGAAATCAACTTGAATTCTGGAAGAATAGACGGAATGATTGTGCTCATTCCAAACCGAATAAGATAGAGCGAGGACATGTAGAGTCATATTATTCTTTCATAATGTCTAATTTATCTAAATTTGTAGTTAATGGAAGTAAAGATCAAATAATCAATAATATAAAGACTCACTACGATTTATCATTAACACCAGCAAATCAGCCAATAGATTATATTGTTAAAGACTTACAAAATGGACTATCAAAGAATGAATATGATGTTTTTTTTGAAGAGGTTGTTTTAATTCTTGATGGTATGCAAACGCCTTATGAAAAAATGATAAATATGGCACCAAAAAATAAAATTAATTTCTGCCTGTCCGTTTTTAAAAAAGGAGACCATGATATCCAATCATCTTTAAAGAAAATAGTATTTAAAGATGAGAAGCTGCTTTTGTCATTAATAAGAGAAGATACTAAATTAGTTTATTCTTTAGATATTGTTCCTGCTGTTATAAGAAAAATGTGGATGGACAATTTATTGATAGACCACAATGATATACCATTAATTTGTGCAATGCTAAATGGTAAATTAATCCCTGAAGCTCAATATGATGAGTTCTTCAAAGTTGTGCTAGACCGAATTAATTATTTTGAGCCATCTGTTATAGAAATGCATACGTTGGAAAGTTTTGGCTATTCAACCCATGTATTAAAGTCAATAGTCGAAGATGATATCATGAAAGATTTCAATAAAGCGAATAGGGCAAGAAACCAATTAATAAAGTATTTTAATGAACATGAGATTACATTTTCTATAGCAAGGAAAATTTATTTTAATTTTAATAATGCATATGTTGCTGACAAATTGAAAGAAGACCTGATTTCGTTTTTTAACAATAACCCCAATAAAGTTACAGAGTATAAGAGTCATCACCTAGGAACACCTTCAGCACTGAAATCAGTGTTGTAAAGAAAGGAAAATCATGACTACCACCCCCACAGCAACCCAAACTAACCCGCCATCGTGTTTGGTAACTTACTGATTTCACGTAAGTGATTGATTTCCATAATGCCGTGAGAGTTTTTAAAATCCCTCGGCTTATGGCTGTGCGGGTTCAAGTCCCGCCCCGGGCACCATGGAAAATATTCTAAGTAAAACAAAGTAGTATGAGTATGTCGTTAACCGCCGTGAGGCGGTTTTTTTGTGCCTGAAATCACCTTTCATAATATCTGGGGATGGCACAAAGATAAGGTGGCACTATTACTCATTAGGTAATGAGTACCACGCTTAATATCAACAGGTGGATAATTACATACCCGGTGCTGCACTTTCATGTTGGGCTTCAGGTGTCGGTTTTACACCCAGTGATCGACGGAAATCAGTAAGAGACATACAAGCGCATATCTCCCCATCCTTATTGATGCAAGCCACTTGAGCATAATCTGTTAGCCCCAGTCCTCCTGAACCACCAGGATTACCGCCTTTTTTAAATGCAATAAATGCTTTGACATAAAGAATAAAAGCTCTTATGCCTTTACCATTATTGAGAATTTCATCTAGGACGATGCCGGTTCTACCGGAGAAGTAGGTTTGTGCCCAGAGTTCAAATTGTCCCGGATTAAGCAGACCACCGTATATTAGGAAGTGGTGGCTATCAAACGCGGACAATGTATTTTTAGCTTGGTCATAATTTATAAATTTTTCTTTTTCAGAGTCTAGATCGGCTTTACTTCTTTTAAATTCAATTAATACCCACTTATTACCCTGAGCAAATATATTGTCACCGGCTTTTTCGTGGTTGCCATCTAATGGGGCTATAGCTGCGGTTTTACTTAAATATTTAGCCACGAAGTAGTATTCAACGGTTTTTTCCCACCATATCATGGAGCCGGTGGTGTTATCTTGCCCGGACATTACAACTCCTATTGTTGCTATCTGGATGATAAATATAGCTATTCAACGCCTAGAGATAAACCAAGATAGCCCTCAATAAGAGGGCTAACTATTAGCGGTTGGCTTTATCATCAGCCTCATCGATCAAGCCATTAGCTATCTTGCTGGCATCAAGATAGCGTGCGGTACCTAAGATTTCGTTAAGTGTCCCGCGGACACTCGATAGAAATTGATCGTTATCGGACTCATTAGCGCATTCAACCATTAATGCGATAAGCAAAGCTTCATGGGCGATCAAATGATCTTCACCAGGTAAGTTTGCATCGGGTCCACCTTGCTGAGCGCGAACAGATGTTTGATTAAGTGATGACATAAAACTCCTTATTTAATAATTGAATAACCACCTATCCACTATAACGGGGTTTCTAGTTATTGCTATGACAGATGAATTAACTGTCATGGAAGCCATAACAGATAATGTAGCGGTTATGCATAATCCCTTAATTTATCGGCGTTATTTCAGCATTGTGCCATCAAATAGTTATCTCACTTTACTGGCCGATAGATTCGTACCGCCGCTGTCAGGCGCAGGGTACGGTGGGCCAGCTCTTCCGCTGCGCCGGCATACTGTTCAACCATGGCGGCATTCTGATGTGTCATTTGGTCTAACTGGCCAATCGATTGGCTAATTTGGCCAAGTGCTTGTGTCTGTTCATGGGTTGAGGTGCTGATCTCACTGATTAAGGTTGAGACCTGACCTGCCTGCTTGACGATATTGTCCATGGTGGCACCGGCATTTTGTACCAGTGCGCTGCCATCGCGAACCCGCTCTACACTGGTTTCAATTAAGTGCTTAATCTCTTTGGCTGCTGTTGATGAGCGCTGTGCCAGGTGACGAACCTCACTGGCGACCACCGCAAATCCCCGGCCTTGCTCTCCGGCCCGAGCGGCTTCAACCGCGGCATTGAGTGCCAGAATATTGGTCTGGAAGGCGATGCCTTCAATCACACTAATGATGTCGACAATACGATGGCTGGAGTCATTAATCGTCCCCATGGTTTCAATCACCTGGTGCATTAACTCGCTGCCTTGTTCCGCAGCATGACTGCTCATCGCTGCCAGCGAGGTGGTTTCATTGGCGCTATTGGCACTGTTTTGCACGGTTGCCACTAATTGTTCAGTCGCGCTGACGATGTGTTGCAAGTTAGCCGTCGCTTGTTCAGTGCGGACTTTTAACTCCCGATTTCCTGCGGCTATTTCACTGCTAGCGGTATTAATGCCATCAACCTGACCACTAACATCATCGGTTAATGAGCGGAGATTTAGCCCCAATTGATTCACGCTACGCATCAGATAGCCTATCTCATCGACGCGGTTTAGCTGCACATAGTCACCAGCTTGCCCGGAAGAGACATCTTGTGCTTGCTGCAAAATCGCGGCAATCGGGCGGGCGACCTGGCGCTCCAGCCACAATGCGGTGATGATGCTGCTGGCAAGGGTAACCGCACCCAGTATCACTAGCGGTGAACCTGTCATACCCATTACGCCCGCAGCGACAGTCGGTAGCAGCGCCGCGGTCAGTAATGCACCGCGCAAACGCCATCGTAATGACAGCGTTTGGAACAGTGACATCCATGAGAGCCAGCCAGAGCGTACAATCAATCCACGATATAGCCTGATGTGGCGCTGCCTGGCCTTGCCGGAGTTAAAATCTGCGTACAGGGCTTCTGCTTGCTTAACCTCTTCACGGGTCGGCGCGATGCGCACGGAGATATAACCGGTCAAGCGACCATTATGGCGTAGCGGGGTGGCATTAGCGCGTACCCAATAATAGTCGCCATTCTGACGGCGGTTTTTCACTAGTGATGACCAGGAAAGCCCGGCATTCAGGGTCTGCCACATATCGGCAAAAGCGGCTGGTGGCATATCAGGGTGCCGCACAATATTGTGTGGTTGACCAAGTAAATCTTGATATTCAAAACCACTGGCGCGAACAAATGCGGCGTTAGCATAGGCGATGTTGCCGTGCGTATCGGTAGTCGATTGCAAGGTGGTATCGCGATCAATGGGATACTCCTGCCGACTGACAGGCTTGTTCACTCTCATAATAACCTCAGTAAATTGGGGGAGTTCCCGAATAACAGATGAAGACAACAATTGCTTAGGGTAATCGGCCCGATAAGATAAAACTTTATACTTTTATTCATTAATTTATTAATGCCCAATGTTAGTGCTGATTATTAGTGCTTCTGCACTTATTTGGAGCATTTTTATATTCTGTTGACGAATGGTTAGATGAGTTTACTTTTTGTTTAAAATTTAAAACGTGCCATTTTTAAATTAGATTTTTTTGTTAAAGTTTTAAGTATCAATGAGTTGTATTTATGTGTTTTGATGATGCTAGCCATCAATTGATGAGCTTATTGAATGAATTAGCTAATGTGATTTTATTGCCTCATTTTATGAGGTTAATAGGCGTGATTTTACTAAAAAGTTAAAAAGCATAACCTTTAGATGGTTTTTATTTACAATGTTTATCAGATATGAAGTTCACAATAACTATTTGTTACAGCTAATTTAATCAGTGTGCGTTATAACTTCCGCCATCAATTGAGAGTGATGGATGAATACATTCAGCTATCTTAAGAGAGTCAGCGGGTGAGTGTGATGGCTCGTATGATATCGAAAGTGCCAGCGTAATACCTATTCTCTGCCGACCATTTGTGCCTATTGATGAGATTATCGACGATCTGACGCTGGCACTGGCAAAGCGAAATAAGGGGTAAAATTTATCTCATATAAAAAAAACCAGTCGCCCGCAGGTTACTGGTCATTAGCATGGTGGGAAGGTTTAAACAGCTGCCAGTGTTGCGGCAATCACTTTCGCGTAAGGGGTTGTCGGGCGGCCAATAAGTTTGCTCAATGTATGGCTGTCATCAAATAAGCCACCTTTGGCGGCTCCGGCATCAGAATCGGCTAGCAGGCTGGCGAAACCCTCTGGTAACCCGGCGCCAATCAGGGCCTGGCGGAAATCTGCTTCAGACAAATCTTGGTACACCACGGGCTTACCTGACTGACGGGCAATCTCTGCTGAGAATTCAGCCAGCGTATAGCTCTCATCGCCAGCTAACTCATAAATTTTACCGGCCTGATTTTCTTGGGTTAATACCATCGCCGCCGCTTGTGCATAATCTTCGCGTGTGGCTGAGGCGATACGGCCATCGCCTACTGATCCGATAAATGCACCGTGGGCCAAGGCGGGCGCAATACTTGCGGCATAGTTTTCGGTGTACCAGCCGTTGCGCAGTAACACCACCGGCAGGCCGGAATCACGTAATAATGCTTCTGTTGCGCGGTGCTCTTCACCTAATCCCAGGGGGGATTTATCGGCATGTAGCAAGCTGGTATAGGCCAAGAGTTTGACCCCTGCACGTTTGGCCGCCTCAATCACCGCAGTATGTTGGGCAACACGTTGCCCCACTTCACTGGATGAGATTAGCAGCAGTTTATCAACCCCCTGAAAGGCGCTATCCAAGGTGGCGGGCTGACTATAGTCGGCTTTACGGATTTCAATCCCTGATGCTGCCAGGTCGCTGGCCTTTTCAGGGCTGCGGACAGTGGCAATGATTTCACTGGCAGGCACTTTTTTAAGCAATGCGTTGATAACAAGGCGGCCCAATTGGCCTGTGGCACCGGTTACTGCGATCATAATAAGGCTCCAGATTGATGTTGTAGAATCAGGTGGCGAACTTTTTGTTCGGAATAAAAGGGAATATTCGTCAAAAATTCGCCCTTAGCAGCATCATATGCAATATACTAACTTTAAGTAAGTACGCACCAAAAGGTTAGTATAAAAATAGTGGAGCCGCAAAATTTGAACAACAATATGTCATTTCCGGAACAACTCCGGCGTGGTGAATTGCTCAATGCCGATTGTCCTTCAAGAGAGATACTCAAGCGGATCACCAGCCGCTGGGGGGTCTTGGTGCTGATTGCATTAAGCAACGAAATCCTGCGTTTTAGTGCGCTAAGACGCAAGATTGGTGGTGTCAGTGAGAAAATGTTGGCGCAAACCCTGCAAAATCTCGAAGAAGATGGCTTTGTCGAGCGCATCGCATATCCAGTCGTGCCGCCACATGTGGAATATAAGCTGACGCCGTTGGGAAGGGAGGTTCAGGAGCAGGTGGAGGGGCTGACAGTCTGGCTGGAGGCGAATCTGCATCGCATTATGGAGCAAAGGCAACAGCGGTCAGAATCGCAATCGCGATAGGTTGGTGGTAAGTCAGGCTGACAACAAACATGCGAAACTCCTTTAGGGGGGAATATCAGCTAAAGATAGCGTCTTGACCGCTAGCGGGCATCAATAAAATGATAAATTCTGAATCGCTATCCCAAGTCGGTTTTGTAATATCTAAATTCTGCATATTCAAAGCAATAATGATTAGTTCATTTATTGTCCGATTCAGCGTCTACTCTTAAATAAGCAGTTCGGCCCATTTGAGAGTACGCAGAGGTGACAATGACTAAGATAATTGCATGGTTTTCCGCACTTCCCCAGTGGCAATTAGGGCATGAAGAAGAGGGTGAAACCGCGTTAGCGCAGGCTGATGGCGCTCATTTACTTGAGACGATTAATGCCATTGGTGGATTGTATGGTATTGAGTTTATTCACCATTAGGGCTTTTGCCGTTAAATGATGGGCTGCGGTTGATAGTGAAAAGCGCCATCAATTTTTTAAGCATGGTTACTCCTCATCGTTACCAAGAGTAATGATAGCCCCACTTACCCAGCGTGGGGCTAGGGATGATATTACATTGGCTTCTTGTTGGTCGCCTCCTCAATCTCTTTCTTCATCTCAGCCACCTTTTTATCGGGTGTTTTTTTACACATCTCAATCACCTTGGGTGTATAAATCGTATCGACCTCCTGAAAATCGAGAGTATCTCCTTTCTTATACTGGGTATCCTGATTAATGATCCAGAAAGCCACAGGTGTCATACTTTTTGGATTAAGATCAAGGAACTCCTTACATGACATATCGCTAGGTGTAGTAGGAGATGATGCAGCAAATACGGTATTAATTGCTGCGAGTGAGAGTATTGCAATGATAATATTAAGCAGAGATTTATAAAACATGGTTACTTCCTTATCTATCCATTATATTTCAGCTGGTATTATTAATGCGTGAGTGAGAGGTTTTCTTCTCATAGTTTAGCATGGAATATAAAACTATATTTTTCCAGCATAATAGATAATTTAGCAGGTGAATGATAATTAAATTTATTATGAAACTTAAGTTTTGAGTGCTATCTTTTTGATTTCTATACTTGAGTAGTAAAGTCTATGGTTAACTCTTCGCTGAATATTAATAAGTCTAATGAGAAAGGCAAACTGCTATTATGATTTATTGATTTATAATATATTGACTGGTAATTAAGCACATAATAGAAAGCAGATAAAGGAAAGTGAAATTTTCAAGTTATCTACTTTTACCACCGAATTAGCTAGGCTAATAATTATGTCGCTCTAACCTCGGGTTTTTTATCTGATGGTGGTGGCAGGCAGTCGTGTTTGCCATCATGAGATGGTTGGCCTCCAGCATAACGGATTGTTACTTCAGTTTTCTTGGCAGGATTTGTAATGATTTTATCAAGTTGAATGTCAGTGCTTATCTAATAGTCGGTAGCAATACGCCAAACCTACACCGACTCAATACTATATGTTATAATTTATTTAGTCGCTATTGGTAGTATTTATTGGATTAGCTATATTTTAACTTTTTTGTTATTACTTTTTGAATAATAGGTGATTTATATTTATGTCTTTATTCTCTTTTTATCATAACCAGCTGAGTGCCATGATCAAAAAAGTCTTTGGTCGGCACCATAAAGGCGAACCAGTGAAGAGAGAGAATGGGAATGATGAATTATCTAATCTTCAACTGGATGTTTTGCTAAATGCCGAAAAACAGGTCGCCATCATTACCACCGATCTGAATAACCGCATCACGATATTTAATGTGGGCGCAGAGAGAATGTTTGGCTACTCGAAAGATGAGGTGCTGGGGCATCCTATTCGGGATATTTTACGTATTCCAGAAAATGGCGAGGCGCAGGCTGAGCTGGATTATTTATTGCTTAACCGCCGCGATGCCAGTGAGTGGTGTTATCAACGTAAAGATGGTAAACGATTTTGGGGGGCACTCAGTGTCCACGAAATAACATCCGATAATAGCAATACTGTTGGCTATATCAGTGTCATTGCGGATGTGTCAGAAAGAAAATCCCTACTGATAGCGTTGGAAGAGAGTAAGCAGATGATGGATCGGCTCACTAAAAATCTGCCGGCGATGATTTATGCTTATTATTTAAATTCCGAGGGTGACTCCTATTTTAAATATTGCAGTGAAGGGGTGCGAAAAATATTTGACCTGTCACCAGACGATGTTTTGTATGTGCCGAGAGAGATAAATCCGCTATTTAGCCGGGTTCATACTGATGATATAGAGATATTAAGACAGGCGGTGATCCTTTCGCAACAAAATCTCTCCGTCTGGCGCTGTGATTTCCGCGTAATATTGCCGGGGAAAGGGACACATTGGATCCATGGCGAGTCTTTCCCAACCCGTCAGGATGATGGCTCTGTGATCTGGTATGGCTCATTTTTTGATATTACGGAGCTTAAGCAGTCTGAGTCGATCCTCAAAGCGTTGTCACAAACTGATGTGCTGACCGGGGTGGCGAATCGTCGTCACTTTGATGACCTCTATCAGCACATTTGGCAGAAGAATCGCATTGAGGGGGGGACATTGTCGGTATTGATGATCGATTTTGACAATTTCAAAAGTTTTAACGATCTCTATGGACATGCGATGGGGGATGTTTGCCTGAAATCCATTGTCGAAACCTTATCAAAATCAATTCGTGGCGGCTCAGATATTTTGGCCCGTTATGGCGGCGAGGAGTTTATCGTCTTGCTGGCACCTAGCACCCCGGCTGATGCGAAAGTCATTGCGGAGCGTATGCGTCACTCTATTGAGGAGTTAGATATTCCCCATGGGATGTCACCGCAAGGGCGAGTGACCATTAGTGTTGGCGTGGCTTCGATCTCCGCTCCAGATGAGCATATTGCCGCAATGGACTTATCAGATGCGGCGGATAAAGCACTATATCGCGCGAAAGCCTCGGGAAAAAACCGCGTTGAAACGATAATAGTGAGCTGAATATCAAGAGCTTGTGGAGCAAGTCAATCGGGTGTTTCTAGCCAATAAAGAGTAGGCGCGTAACAAAAATTAAAATTTCACTATTTCTATACTTAGTCTAGCTTGCAAGATGAGCTTTTTTACAAAGGAGTAGTGATATGAACAAGGAGCTAAATAGATTCATTTCGACCAAAAGTATATTTATCATATTAGTGGCATTATTAACAAATCATGCAAGTGCATCGAGCAAAGTAATATACAAATCTATTTATAATGTTAAGCATGGTGCCGTGATATACAGCCATAATAATGGGGCGAATCAATATCTATGGGCTGATTACGCCCATAATTTATCAGGAGACTGGAGAGCTAATGCTAACTGGGCGGTATCATATAACAACGATGGGACGATCTCTTTTTCCAATCAAAATTCGCAATTATGTCTTCAACACTATGGTACAGGTTATCAGGTTGTAGAACATACCTGTACCGGCGTTCATTCAAAGCAAAAATTTAATTTTGAGTTGATCGATACTGGCGCCATATTAATTAAGTTTGCTCATAATAACGAGTGCATTTATATGAGCTCTGGTATTCGCTATTATTCGATCTACAGTGATGTTTGTAATAGAACGGACAAGAGTTTTTATTGGGCTATTATTCCCCCCTTAGAACCTTAGCATTATTATATGATGGATAAAATATGAGACGATTATTTAAGGTGTGCGCTTATAGCTTTTCACTGCAATTTCTGGCAGCCCATGGGGATGTTACTGATTATAAACTGGCTTCATGGAATATGCAGGGAGCACAAAGTGGTTATGGTAGTAATTCTAAGTGGGTGACTGGGGTTGCCGGAATGTTGAACATTAATGAAATAGATATTGTTGCTTTGCAAGAAACCGGAGCGGCACCGCCAAGTGCTATCGTTTTACCCATATCAGCGGGTCAACACCCAGAGATAGTGAGAAGAATTCCTCATGCAGATACGAAATTAGATATAACTTCACTTGCTGGGGGCAGTACAACTAAAATAAATCCCGGTAGCGGAGGGGTGAATCCAAATATGGTGAAAGAGTTTATTCTAAATTTAGGTTCAAGCACTCGCCCCAGGGATTTTTATATTTATCAGTTTGATAATGGGCGACCTGATGCGGCATCGCGCATCAATCTAGCCCTGGTTTCCCGAGTTCGGGCAGATGAAGTGCTTATTATACCGCCGATGGCAAGAGGTGATAATACCCGGCCAACATTGGGTATTCGTATTGGTGACGACTATTTTTTCACTATACATGCCAGAGCTGCAAGGAATAATGAAGCACCACAAATCATTCAATTTATAGACAATTATATGACGAGTACGGTGCAGCCGAATAGACCGGCAGCCACATGGGTTGTGATGGGGGATTATAATCGCTCTTCTGATGAGTTAGAGGCTTCTCTTAAGCAGCTAAAACCGCAATTAACCCATACCTATCAGATAGCATCCCCTAATCGAGCCACACACCAGTCTAATGGCACAATAGATTATGCCGTGATAGGCAGGTTGAACCAGGGAGGTGCTGTAGGGGGCATGATGACAGTGCCGCTTATTGCCGCTTTACTGACCTACGCCTCTGATCATATGGCCGTACAGTATATGCACCGTCGGTAAATCACACGCATAAGCGCTAAACCTGTTTGTGGGTTAAATTGAATGAATAAAAAGGTTGGGGCAAGTAGGGCGGGCGAAATAGCCTGGTGTCGTATTTCACCTGCCCCTTTATTGTTGCTGCTGCAGATTAGCCTAGGGTAACGGATTAATATGGATCTTGGGCTTCACGCAGACGTTCCTGCTCTTCGGCGATAACCGCGTTAATCTCCTCAAGTACCCCCTCAACATCTGCCGCTTCTGTACTCTCAGCAAACTCACCGGTCAGTTGGGTCTCAGGATGCAACTTGCCATCTTCATAGAGCGCCCACATCTCTTTGGCATATTTACGGCCAAGTAGCTCAGGCGCGTATTGACCGTAATAATGGGTCATGTTCGCAACATCACGTTGTAGCATGGCTTTAGCGTGGTTGTTGGCTGCGGCATTGACCGCTTGTGGCAAATCGATAATGACCGGCCCATCTTTGTCGATTAAGACATTAAACTCTGATAGGTCACCATGGACCAAACCGGCACAAAGCATTCGCACCACATATTGGATCATCACCCCATGGTCAATCAGGGCTTGCTCTTTGCTAAAGGGGACGTCGCTGAGGCGCGGGGCCGCAAGGCCGTCGGCATCGGTGACTAACTCCATCAGCAAAACACCATCAAGACATGCATAGGGTTGTGGCACGCGAACACCAGCGTTAGCGAGCAGATACAGTGCATCAACCTCGGCGGTTTGCCAGGTCTCTTCCTGCTGCTTACGACCAAATTTAGATCCCTTGGCCATGGCGCGGGCGTCACGGCTATTGCGAACCTTGCGCCCCTCCTGATATTGAACCGCCTGTTTGAAACTACGGTTCTCAGCTTCTTTGTAAACTTTAGCGCAGCGGATATCCTGCCCACAACGGACAACATAGACATCAGCTTCTTTGCCACTTTTCAAACGACGGATGACTTCGTCAACCAAGCCGTCATCAACCAGCGGTTGGATTCGTTTTGGAATTTTCATGGCGTCCTTGTACCCTATTTAAGCCCGCGATGGAATGGCTTTGGCTGAATTTTCCTCCAGTTTATCATTCACGCCCATCTGCGGGTGGGTTTTTACACTGCATCAAGCTGCACTGAACTGGGCATTATGCAATTTGGCATAGGCCCCTTGACGGGCGAGCAGCTCGTGATGACCCCCTTGCTCAACAATCCCTTCTTTATCGACCACAATGATGCGGTCGGCATTTTGAATGGTGGCTAAGCGGTGAGCAATCACCAACGTGGTTCGGCCCTGAGAGAGTTCAGTGAGCGCGAGCTGGATAGCTTGTTCTGTGGCGGTATCTAGCGCCGATGTTGCCTCATCCAAAATCAAAATCGGTGGGTTTTTCAGGAAGATGCGCGCAATAGATAGGCGCTGCTTCTGACCACCAGATAATTTCACACCACGCTCACCAACAACGGTATCGAGGCCATCAGGCAGGCTTTCAATCAACTCATCGAGTCGAGCTTGCTGTGCGGCAGCCATGATTTCGTCGTCACTGGCCTCCAGCTTGCCATAGGCAATATTCTCACGAATAGAGCCGCCGAATAAGAAAACATCCTGCTGCACAATACCAATATTATTACGCAGTGACTGCTGGGTCATATCACGAATATTGATACCGTCGATAGTGATTGTACCACCATCGAGTTCGTAGAAGCGGGGCAGTAAGGAGCATAATGTGGTCTTACCGGCCCCAGATGGCCCGACGAATGCCACGGTTTCCCCCGCGCGGATTTGCAGATTCAAATGGGTGAAAATTTTATTCTGCGGTGAATAACCAAAACTGACATTCTGGTAACAAATATCGCCACGCAGCTGGCCTACCGGACGCGCATTGGGTTGATCGACAATATCGGGCAGTGTATCAATCAGTTGAGTGAATCGTTTGAATCCAGCGATACCTTTAGGATAGCTCTCCAGCACTGAGGTTATTTTCGCCACCGGGCGGAAAAAGACTTCAACTAGCAACAGAAAACCGACAAATCCGCCGTAACTTAACTGGTCATGAACCACGTACCAAGTGCCCGCTACCATCACAATCAACTGCACCAAACGGGTACTTAGATAGCTCATGGTCATGCTAGTGGTCATAATGCGGTAAGCCCGCAACTTAGTGATGCGGTAGTTTTCGTTATCTTTGGCGAACAATTTCTTTTCGTGGGATTCGTTGGCAAAGGCTTTCACCACGCGAATACCACCGATGCTCTCTTCAATCCGGGCATTAAAATTGCCCACCTGGCCAAATAACTTGCGCCAAGTCTCGGTCATTTGTGAGCCGTAGCGACTGACCAGATAGGTCATAAACGGCACGATAATGATAGTGAGCATGGCGAGTGGCAGATGAACGGATGCCATTAGGATAAATGCACCAATAAAGGTCATGACGGCAATAAAAAGATCTTCTGGGCCGTGATGGGCAATTTCCCCAACCTCTTCAAGGTCTTTTGTGACATGGGTAATGATATGCCCGGTCTTCACATTGTCGTAATAGCTAAAAGAGAGTTTTTGCAGATGGCTGAATGCCTGACGGCGCATATCTGTTTCGATGCCGACCCCGAGTGCATGGCCCCAGTAGTTAACGATCGCCATTAGCGCGGTATTTAGCAGATAAATCATTAACAGGCCCGCTGCTGCCCAGACAATTAACACCCAATCCTGATTTGGCAGCAACTTATCGATAAACAATTTTACCGCCATCGGGAAGCTCAGCTCCAGCAGCCCGGCAAGAATGGCACAGCCGAAATCCAGATAGAAAAGCCCTTTATATGGGGTGTAATAAGAGAAGAAACGGCGGAACATTGAGACATCCTTACAATTACAGAGGGGTATTGGTACAAATATAAAAAACAGTGCCAGCATTATAAATGCAAATGGTTATTAATAGCATTTATTTTTGTCAATTATTCGCCAATAATAAAACTCTTATCTGCGAAAATAGGCTAGAAAAAAGATAAAATTGAACCATGTTAGTGTGATCATAGCGAGGAGTAGTGATAATGAAGTTGACGATGACGGATACCCCAACGACTGAAGATGTTGCAGAAATTATGGCGGGATTGAGAACCTTTAATCGTGATTTTGTTGGCGACAAGAGCCGCAAACCATTAGCTGTTTTTATCACCGGTGAGCAGGGGGAGAAGTTAGGGGGGATTACTGGTTATACATTAGGTAATTACCTGAGTATTGAATTACTGTGGGTGTCAGAGACATTACGCCATACCGGTGCTGGCAGTAAATTAATGCGGAGCGTAGAACAGGAGGCGCTACAGCGGGGATGTAAATTCGCCCAAGTCGATACATTCAGTTTTCAAGCACGGCCTTTTTATGAAAAGCATGGCTATCAATTGAAAATGGCACTAGAAAATGTCGTAGATGAGTATCATCGCTATTATTTGATTAAAAATCTGATTGGCTAGAGTGCCCTGCAAATAGGGTTAAATAGGTAGCGTATTATGATGCCAAAATGGCTATCTAATAGGCTACCGCTCAACTGAATTCAACCCCAATCAATGCACGATATCCTCAGAGTGACGGCTAGGTGCATTATTTTCTCTTGTTATACTCAAACTATCAATATTCAACTTTTAACGGAAGTTCACATTTTTACTAAGAGCATCTATAGGACTTAATCTCGTATTAGGTTAACCTATTTTATATTAAATTAGCTATTGTTAATGGGAATGAAAATGGCGGCCTCATCAAATAAAAAATTGTCACTATGGTCATTAACCTCACTTGTTGTTGGTTCAATGATTGGTGCCGGTATTTTCTCTTTACCTGCCACATTTGGCCGCGCCACGGGGGGCTTCGGCGCTATCATCGCCTGGATAATTGCAGGGGGTGGTATGCTGACACTGGCTTTTGTTTTTCAAACTTTAGCCCAGCGTAAACCGGATTTAGATTCCGGCGTTTATATTTATGCCAAGACAGGATTCGGTGATTATGCTGGTTTTGCTTCAGCTATCGGTTTCTGGTCTGGGGCGTGTATTGGCAGCGTCTCCTATTTTGTTTTGATCAAATCGACATTGGGCGCCTTTTTCCCGCTATTTGGCGATGGCAATACCCTGTCCGCCGTGTTAATTGCCTCATTAATTTTATGGAGTTTCCATTTTATGGTGTTGCGTGGCATCAAAGAAGCTGCCGCGATTAATACCATTGCCACTTTCGCCAAGGTTATTCCGATATTTATTTTTGTCATCGTGCTGGCATTTGCATTTCATACTGATACCTTCGCATTAAACTTCTGGGGAACTCAACCTCTGGGGGCCATTGGTGATCTCAGCCATCTTGATGATTATGGTTATACGGGACATGCTGCATTAGAAATAGGTGCTGGTTCTGAGTCTCTCTTTTCGCAAGTTCGTAGCACCATGCTAGTCACGGTATTTGTTTTTGTTGGCATCGAAGGGGCGAGTGTATATTCCCGCTATGCCAAAGAGAGAAAACATGTTGGTATTGCGACGGTGTTAGGGTTTATTGGCGTGCTATGCCTGCTGGTTTTAGTCACTATGCTCTCCTATGGTGTGTTGCTGCGCCCAGACCTCGCGGCTTTACGTCAACCTTCAATGGCTGGTGTGTTAGAGCATATTGTCGGTCGCTGGGGGGCCATATTTATCAGTATTGGACTCATTATTTCGGTGATGGGTGCCTATCTCTCTTGGACGCTTTTGGCGGCGGAAGCACTCTATTCGGCCGCTAAAAGTAATATCATACCTCGGGTATTTACGACTGAAAATAAGCGAGGTGTGCCCTCTGCTGCGGTTTGGATGTCGAATATTTTTATCCAATTATTCTTAATTGTTACGCTTTTTACTGAGTATGCATTCCAGCTCGCACTGGAGTTAACCAGTTCGTTGGTTTTGATCCCTTATCTGCTGGTTGCCGCCTATGGATTGAAATTAGCCTGGACGCGAGAAACCTACCCGACAGGTTCAGTTGATCAGCGGAAAGATTTTATTTTTGCATTGATTGCCACACTGTATGCCATATTGATGGTCTATGCTGGTGGTTTGAAATATATCTTATTGTCAGCGGTGATATACGGCCCCGGTACCGTGTTGTTTATTATCGCCAAACGTGAGCAGAATAAGCCAATATTTACCCCTATCGAGAAATGCCTTTTTGCCGTAGCCATTTTCGCTGCCGCTGTGGCGCTATATAGCCTGGCAACCGGAATAATTTCGGTGTGATCGGATGGTTAATGTCGATCTAAAAAGAGGGGTGATACATAATCAATTTTAATGTGTCAGGAGGATGCCCCTAACTTTACAATGGATGGGCTTGATCTATAAGTCAGACTACGACAGGATCGCGTTGGAGTGGCCTGCTATTAAGTTGGTTTTGGCGCGGTATTTAATAAAATGCAGCACAATAAAAAGTGCAAAATTTTAATGCACGGTCATGACAGGTGCGTATTCACCAGCAGGCATCAATTTGAAAAAACAACAAAATGTCACCAAAAATGGCGATTACCTGGCAGGGATTGGCGATGCGCAATTTGCGCTCGTGGTTTTACTAACAACATCATGTTTGCTGATTGCAATAACGTTGATTGTGATCCTATGGTTAATCTGACTTGCCATAGAAATTAGGGAGAATGTATGGATAAGGGCCTGTTTGATGACAATAAAGTCATTGCACTGATTGGTTTGCTGTTGGCCGCGTTGATTGTGGTTAGCACCATGTTTGTTATGACCTATATGGCTGATCGCCAGCGTAACGAAGCACAACCCATTGATGTGCAGAATTGCTACAAAAAGAGTTGATATTCGCCGAATAACGATGGGATAACTTCAGGCAAATAGCGGGGCCTTTGGCCGACTATGCCAGTTTCTGGTGAATGGCATGCAAGGGCAGTGCGATATTAAGATCAATATCCGTATTTTGCCTAAAATCATAGGGCGTTATGCCGTAACGTTTTCTGAACATATAAGTAAAGTGTGACTGAGAACCAAAGCCAAAGTCCAAAGCAATGTCAAAAATGGTGCTATCACTGCTTCTTAGTTGATAAACCGCACCTGCTAAGCGCCTCTCCCTAATGTACTTACCTAATGATATTCCGGTCACTTCTTTAAATATTTTCTGCATATGCCAAAGTGAGTAGCCTGAGTATACGGCTAACTCTTCGAGGTAGATAACTCGCCCTAGATGGGTTTCGACCCATTTACTGAGGGCGCAGACTAACGCGAGATGATTTTCTTGTGACATTATTTAGTCTGTTTTTTCAGGTTAGGAGTAGTGCAGTATACACAAGTTGAATCGAACAACACAAAACACCAAATTAGCCGCTACGACACGAGATGGGACATAAAGAGTTTTCAGGGAGTATTTGCAAAAGAGTTTTCTGGTGCCATAGTAAAAGGGTAGTGTCATCTGGAAGGGGTGTATCCCGAGGGTAGAAGGTTGAGTTTGGAAAAATAGAAATTAAAAATGATGAGGTGATCGCATGTTGATAACAGTGATTATGACTCTGATAGCGGTTGTTGGTGTAACCGTTTTTCTAAAGATGCCAGTGATGGTCCTGCATAAAGGTAAAGGCGCAGGAGGTGATGAACTGTGAGATTAGGAATATTGTGAACGGTATAGATGCAATGATTTATCCCTAGAACCAGGTAACTGATGATAATCGTACCTGGTTTTTTTATATCCAACTCTTTGCAGCATGATGATAAGTCGTATTCCGACAACCTATTTTGTACATAATATAATCAATCCGCCAACTTATTTAGCGCCCAATACCATTAATCTCCGTTGATTAATGAGCCAGCGATAATTTTGATCAGTTGATCGTCAGGTGGTGATATGACACGAGAGGATAAAGAAATATTCTCGGCAGCATGATATTCTTACACGATATTACTGTGAAGGAATTACTGATGTCTGACATGTTCACTAATGACCAAGAACTGGTCTCTGATCTGGTTGCTTGCCAACTGGTGATTAAGCAACTTCTTGATGTAATTGATATTATCGCACCAACTGAGGTGCGGGATAAAATGTCACAGCAGCTGAAATCTATTGATTTCTCAACCCATCCAGCAGGTGCTGATCCGGTGACTAAACGTGCAGTTGAGAAAGCAATTGCATTGATTGATATGAAATTTACACAAAAATAGTTGATTAGCTATTTATGCTGAGTGATTTATCCGCATATAGCATGCAAATCAACGCTGCGGCGGGTATTTCCACCAGTAATGGGTAAAATAGTCCGCGGGTTAATAGCAAACCCGCAGATTGATTATTCAAATATGTTGTTACCTATTTTTTTCACTAATGGGCAGTTACTGACACCAATGAGGCCATTTTCGCCGTTTATAAATTGAGCGGTGACGATATTTCTGGCTGTTAGGTACTTACACTGTAAACCCAGGCCTGCCGCGTTCTTCTCACTACCGATAAGGACACCATAACCTGAAAAGAGTAGGCCAAGATATATGATTGCTGCTACCAAAAACAGTCTGAATAAGCTCATGTAGTCACTCCATGTAATTAGTTTTACTTATTATGTTGTGCATATATTTAATATTTTAGCTTATAATAGTGTGTTAATTAATAGTAAAAATCCTAAATTATATTGATTTATAAGACGAAACAGTAAAAACTCTAGTTAAAGTAGTGTCATAGGGCGATAGTGACATTAGTAATTACATATTGGCTATAAATGGTTGATGTTCGATCCAGTATAATTTAAAAAAACAGTGAAGAAGGTGCCTGATTTGAACATAAAAAAACTTGTCGCAACGGTAGGGATCATTGCCGTTTGTTGCTTGTTTTATCTATTAGCCCTTGATAGCTATTGCGATCAAGGGGGAACTTTCGCAACGGGTATTTGTACTATTACTTCGATTATTCCATGGTAAGTGCTGCTGGCTACTCTTGTTATAGTTTCAGTACGTAACTATTTTTAACTGTTACCACTATTAACAGTTAATCGCCCTCTAGATTCACCTTTGTTGTGGGCAGAGTGATAAGATACTCTCTTCGTCACGCATGTAATAGGGGAGTCAATGTTAGAGACCAATATGGGCGGGCTAGGTGTCGTCCCAATCGCACTGTCACTGTTTACTGTCATTTTTTTCTTGATAGTTTGGTTCTTTTTGAGCCGTGCCAGTGTGCGAGCCAATGAACAAATTCATCTGCTGCAAGAGATGGTCGAACAGCAGAAACAGCAAACAGAGTTGCTTAAAGCATTATTAGTCAACGCCACTGGCAGCAGTGATGAGCAAAATGACAGTGATATAGTTTCTCCTCTCGATTTTAAAGGCTTTATTCCTGAGCGCTAAACTCATTTAGACTCTGGCGCTGCCGCAAGGACGTGTCAGAGTGATATTCAATCCAGTAGGCACTTGCCTATATTGAGTCAAGAGACCTCGCACTTTTCTTCCTCCTGCAGATTTTAACGTCCTCTTTATCAAGCCGAAATAAACCGTGTTGACTGTCATAAATTTGTCTTATTTTCGCCGTAATGTAGCCAGAACTTTTTAAGATAACGGTGATTCGGATGATTAAATGGTATGAAGAGAGTGACAGTGAAGTAAACAGAAGCATTGCGTTGCTTACCGGTGAAGAACCAGATAAGTGGTATCCCTACGGTGGTATTAAAGGTAAGGATTACTGCAAAAACCCAATTGATGCATGGCCTATCATCTATGCCAATAAAATTGGCCTCTACTCGCCAGAAATTGATGATAATAATCAGTGGAATGCCCGAATCACTAACCCACGGGGCGAGTGGCAAGCTTATAGCCAAAGCCCATTGCGGGCGGCAATGATCTGCTATTTGTTGAGTCAGGAAGCTTAATTAACGATGCCACTTCGTACCCATATCGATAATTTTCAGCAAGAGTGAATACCCCTCGCGCATTAAGTGGCGGGAATAACAAACGGTAAGAAGTTCTTTAACGACTTTCGTGGAGCTGATGATGAAACGTATTATTAAAGGGGATTCAAATTTATCACATCTGGTTATTGCTCATGCGGCAATTGACCACCATCAAAAATCTTACGGCGAGCGGCGTCAGGGCTGGCCTTCAACTTATCTTATCCGCTATAAGAATAATCGCGTTGCGGTTGAAGTGGTCACCCGACGTCAGTCATATGTGGCCACATTGATGATTGGTGCCCGCAATCTGAGTAAGTTATGTGGCATGTCCGCAGTATAGCCCTGAATGAGAGTCAAACTCTCGACGGCTAGCATCAACAGGGGTTTATATAACGTAAACTGATTGGTGCCTCTCCTATCGTTCACTAACCACCTTTATCCTTGATGCAATCAGTTTTAAGTGTTAAAAAACCGCCGCAGATTCATTTATCAGGCACTGTTTACCACGCTAGTGGGGGATAGGTGCGGCAGAGGACAGGATGGAACAGCAGTTGCAGGATTCAACACTAAAACGCGGTTTAAAAAATCGCCATATTCAACTGATTGCGCTGGGTGGCGCAATTGGTACTGGGCTGTTTCTGGGGATCGCTCAGACCATTAAGATGGCCGGCCCCTCGGTGATATTGGGCTATGCCATCGGCGGCTTTATTGCATTTCTTATTATGCGTCAACTGGGCGAGATGGTGGTTGAGGAGCCGGTTGCCGGCTCATTTAGTCACTTTGCTTATAAATATTGGGGCGATTTCGCTGGGTTCTTATCTGGCTGGAACTACTGGGCGATGTTTATTCTCGTCGGTATGGCGGAGTTGACTGCGGTAGGTATCTATATTCAATATTGGTGGCCGGAAATTCCAACATGGGTTTCTGCGGCAATATTCTTTGTCCTGATAAATGCTATCAATTTAGTGAATGTCCGGCTGTATGGTGAAACGGAATTCTGGTTCGCTATCATCAAAGTTGTCGCCATTATCGGTATGATAGTGTTCGGGGCCTATCTTCTGGCCTCTGGAACCGGTGGCCCGGACGCCTCCGTTACTAACCTCTGGGCGCAGGGCGGTTTTATGCCCCACGGTATTAGCGGTTTGGTGATGGCGATGGCGGTGATTATGTTCTCTTTCGGTGGCTTGGAGATGGTGGGCATCACTGCTGCAGAAGCGGAAGATCCACACCACAGCATCCCTAAAGCGACCAATCAAGTGGTCTATCGTATCCTTATTTTTTATATCGGTTCATTAGCGGTTCTGCTCTCCCTTTACCCATGGGGTAAGGTTGTTGAGGGGGGGAGTCCTTTTGTGATGATTTTCCATGCGCTGGATAGCCAACTGGTGGCGACTATCCTGAATGTGGTGGTCTTGACCGCGGCATTATCAGTCTACAACAGCGGTGTGTATTGCAATAGCCGAATGCTGTTTGGTCTGGCCTCACAGGGAAATGCACCTAAGTTATTGACCAAAGTTAATCGGCGTGGGGTGCCTATCTTGTCTATCGCGCTCTCGGCGCTGGCGACCTCTGCGGGCGTGGTGATCAACTATGTGATGCCTGGTAAAGCCTTTGAGCTGCTTATGGCGCTGGTGGTCTCAACACTGGTGATTAACTGGGTGATGATTTGCCTGGCTCACTTAAAGTTTCGTGCCGCTAAAGTGCAGGAGGACACGGAACCACGCTTTAAGGCGCTATGGTATCCTTACGGTAATTACCTCTGTCTGCTGTTCTTGTCGCTGATTCTGGTCATCATGTACCTCACTGATGGCATTCAGATTTCAGTCTTGATGATGCCGGTGTGGATCGCGCTATTGTGGTGTGGTTTCATGCTGACACGGCGTAAACATAAGCGCTGTCAGATAAAAACTGATGATTCAAACATCGCCTGATGGGACTACGGCGCAGTTAAAATAGCCGGGCAATAAGTGATAGTGAAAGCCCGGCTATTTCGCTCGACAACTGATTCGCAGTGTTTAGATTATCAGCACTCAATTAAGCCAATTATCTGTTATGTGGCGAGCTTTAATACGCATTGTGGTTGCCCCTTTCTGGTGCGCTTAAGGTTAATTGAGATTAATTCTTAATTGCAGTAAATAACCACTTTTATTCATGGCTTAATTGATTAAATAATGTATCTAATTAGAATTGCCAGCGCATCCAGGTAAACAACACATTTCCATTATTATAAGTGCCGGGGATATAGGTGGTTTGTAGCGAAAACTTATTATATTCAATAGAAAGAAGTGGCAAGGGTAATGGTATAGGAATGTAAAGATATTCATGACGTGCGGTAATACTGGCAGTAAAGCCCGCTCCGAAACGCCAGCCACTCATCTCCCCAGGGATCCACATTTTTTGATAGCCATAACCTATTATGGGTTCAACTTCATTATGCGAATCCATAAACACCATGGCATACACCGAGTGCCAGTTGTTATCTTCATCATAGCGATATTTACCATAGCCGATACCCCATGGACGCTCATTGTATGATGCTATCTTGTCAGCATCGTAAGTCCTGCGGTTATGCCACGTATTGAGTGGGATATAGAGCTCTTGCTCAGGAGAGTCCCAGGCGAGTGTGATGTTGTTTATCAGGCGCTGCCACAGGTTGCTGTTGTTCGCCTGTGGTTTAAGCTGCTGATCTATCGATGTCTGAGCCGGAGGATTGATATCCCCCGCCAGCGCAATTGAAACTTGGCCCCACCACAAACTACTCAGAAAGCAGCTGCTGATAATATACGTGTAATTCATAATTTAGATCTCTGATGCTGATAAGGCGAAATAAGACATCAATGCATCAGATAATCTATATGCCTATCAAAAGTAATGATGACTTATAAGTTGGTTTTAATTAAACAGAGGTTATAGCCCCAAACTTAAATGGTTCTATAACGAAAAGATGAAATACAATCTTAGCTTATGCGCTAGAGTAATTGCGTTTTAATTTAGAGGCATCAAGAAATATCTTAAATTATTGTTTCCAGCACAAATTGCCAGCAGAAGCTATCAAAATTCGTCAGATTAAGTTGACTAAAGTAGCGTGTTTTTTTATATATTTATACAGCTAATATAAAGTGGGTGCGCACCTTTCTGGTGCGTTCCGGTTCATCATTAATGAATAACTGCACTCTGATGACTCAATAAGAAAAACTTTGAGTCATTAAGTTATTCTCATTGTTGGTTATATTTTTACCTCTATTTGCCTATGGCAGGCTCTATTTTTTTCAGTTTGTGATAGTTGCCGCACAACCTTTTATGTCATGTCGAGAAATAAGATAGTTAGCTCTTCATGCGGGAGGCAGGGTCGATGATATAACCTGAGGTTAAGTAAGGGGTTAGTTATGTCGTATGAGGTGGGAATGGTCGTGAGCAGGGGAGAGCCAGTGGCTAGAGCAAAGAGTTCATATATTCAATTATTATATATTTAATGCTAATAAATTTTATACCAACACACTTTTGGTCATTTGCATAACATGGCAAATCATGAGGCATCTAGGTAAGCAATATTATAAAAATTGTTAGCTTAAATGTTAAAAACCAGCAAGAGAGCGGGATAAGACAGTATAAAAAAATAGAGCAGAAAATACGATGACCTTCAACAAAATTTAGCATATTTAAGCACTCTTTCTGAACAACAGATTCAAATATGTGCGACAGGTTCACCCTTGATTAAAAATGGCTTGCCATCGAATACAGAGTATGTGATAACGCATATGGGTAAAACGAGGTACAGTTCTGTATATGTGTGGCATTTTCAGTAAAGAAGTTCTGAGTAAAGACGTTAGCGTTGAATACCGCTTCTCTGCCGATCCTTATCTTAGTGCCTCAAGCAGTAACGACTCTAGTTTGTCTATGTAAACGCCTACGGGCGAGTTAAACAATCCAAAGGAAATACTCAAGATGGCAAAGATCAAAGGTCAAGTTAAGTGGTTCAACGAGTCTAAAGGTTTCGGTTTCATCACTCCAGCTGACGGCAGCAAAGATGTGTTCGTACACTTCTCTGCAATCCAGGGTAATGGCTTCAAAACCCTGGCTGAAGGCCAGAACGTAGAGTTCGAAATCCAAGACGGTCAGAAAGGTCCGTCTGCAGTAAACGTTACTGCAATCTAATCAGCTCTTTTGCTGTTAAAAACCCGCCTTTGTGCGGGTTTTTTCGTGTGTGCCGGGCATGCTCAGCAGCTCGGGGGTGAAAGTCCCCTGTCCAGCCTGATGGTGGCGAAGGACTAGTGAAGCGCAAGGGCGTCGTCGTGAGGCGGGGTCTGAAGGAAGCGTGGAGCAAAACCATGACCTGACGGACAGAAACCCGATATAAGGCCTACCCGACTGGCGGAGCAAGCATGTGATTGCGAAGGCCATAACCATCAAGAGCCGGGGTGGTAGATTGGGCAGGTGTGTGGTGAAAGCGGCTGAGCTTACCCCGGGAGGCCTGTCCGGCGTTCTGTATTCAGAACTGAGTGCATCGTAAGGTGCGCTGACCGGTGGACAGGAGTCAGCAGAGGGCATAGTAGGACGTGACGTCTGAAGGCCCGAACGGTAATGAGTGACGAGTATCAGCGGAGGTTCTGAACGGTCATGCAGCAGAAAACGCATCGCGGCCCTGAAGCCCGAAGAAGGGGTGAAGCCCCGGACGCCGGTTCCCGGGGGGCTGAAACCGGGCAGGCACCGACGACCAGAGAAAGTCCGTCGTCAACAGCGTGGCTGATGGAAGCCATCTGTGAACCCGTCAATCTCAGGCAAGCCCTGAAAAGAGTGAAGGCCAATAAAGGTGCGGCGGGAGCCGACGGCATGAGCGTAAGCGAACTGCCGGAGTACCTGAAACACCACTGGCCCGAACTGAAAGCGCAACTGCTGTCCGGCAGCTATCGCCCATCCCCTGTAAGAAGAGTGACCATCCCGAAACCCTGCGGCGGCGAACGTCTGCTGGGTATCCCGACGGTGGTGGATCGTTTTATCCAGCAGGCGATGATGCAGGTGTTGCAGATGCAGTGGGATGCGTCGTTCAGCGACAGCAGCTACGGGTTCCGCCCCGGGCGCTCTGCCCATCAGGCTGTGAAACAGGCTCATGAATATATTGGGTCCGGGTATCACTGGGTGGTCGATCTCGATCTGGAGAAGTTCTTCGACCGGGTGAACCACGATGTACTGATGAGCCGGATAGCGAAACGGGTGTCGGATAAACGGGTGCTGTCACTTATCCGCAGGTTCCTGAATGCAGGCGTGATGGAAGCCGGTCTGGTAAGGCCGGTGACAGAAGGGACGCCGCAGGGCGGCCCGCTGTCGCCGTTGTTATCGAATCTGCTGCTGGATGACTTCGATAAGGAACTGGAGAAACGCGGCCTGAAGTTCGCCCGTTATGCAGACGACTGTAATGTGTATGTGAAAAGCGAACGTGCAGGCAATCGTGTGATGGCGGGGCTGACGCACTGGCTGAGCCGTAAACTGAAGCTGAAGGTGAATGCGAAAAAGAGCGCAGTGGCGCATCCGGAGTCGCGTAAGTTCCTGGGTTACAGCTTCATAAGGGGCAGGAAAGTGTGGTGCGTGGTGTCGCCGGGATCGGTGAAGCGGTTCAAAACGCGGATAAGGGAACTGACGGGACGTAACACGGGCAGAAGCCTGGAGCAGCTAATCGAGCCGTTAAAGCGATATATGACGGGCTGGAAAAGCTACTACAGGCTGAACGAGTGGCCATCGCTGATAAGAGAGCTGAACGGGTGGATAAGGCGCAGGCTGCGGAGTGTCCTCTGGAAACAGTGGAAAACGGGCGGCAAGCGTTATAAAGAGCTGCACAATCGCGGGGTTAGCAAAGACCTCTCGGCGCAGACGGTGGGAAGTTGCCATAAACAGTGGCGGGTGAGCTGTAGCCCGGCGCTGAACATAGCACTTCCCAATAACCTGTTCGTCAGACTGGGCCTGCCAGAGTTATAGGAAGGCGACGATCAACATAACCGAACCGCCGTATACGGACCCGTATGTACGGTGGTGTGGGAGGAGGCTGGTTGTGAGATCAGCCCCTATCCCGATTTGTTGGCACCACAACTCGAATCAGCTTATTTAGCCAGGATGATTAAGCCGGAATAGTGATTACGGCCTTTAATGCCGGGGTGGGTAGGGTCAATAGCCTGCTGCTGGCTGGTGCGGCGAAAACTGGTGTACTTGAAATGATGCTTATTGGCATCCGATTCGTCAGGCACTGTGGTGCATATAGTACAACCGCCGACCCGGTCAACCTGATGAATGCCCGCGCCACGCAATTGGTGCTCAGCGATGGCCGCCAAATTGAGGTGACGAAAGCGGGGAGAAATAATATTTTTTGCCAGCGGTAATCGGTTAACAAATTGCTCAACTAGCTCTTCATTGACCTCATAACAGCAGGAGCGCGCCGCGGGGCCAATGGCGGCCAGCCAATTAGCCGGATCGTCATCGCGGGCAATACGTTCCACCATCTTTAAGATAATGCCATCTAACAGCCCACGCCAGCCAGCATGGACCACCGCAATGCCTCTCCCCTGTCGATGACTGAAAATGACCGGCAGGCAATCCGCCGTCAATACCGTTAACAAAATGCCCGCGTGGGTGGTATAGAGGCCATCAGCTTCGCCACACTCTTGCCCAGGCTCTGTTACATCGACAATTCTGGTGCCATGTACCTGTTTTTTATTGGGTTGTGATGCCCGATAAGGTTGGAGGCTATCAGGTAATAGCGCTAATTTATTGCCAAACCCGTGGCAGATGGTGGGGATTCGACTCAACTGGGGTGAAAAATCGATCATGGGCTTACCTAATAAGGAAAAAGTACGCCACACAGTGTAAACCGCTTTTGAATTGAATGACTAGTCGCCTTTTCTTATTAAGGTTGCGGTTCCACGGGCGAAACAGTGGCTTGCAACCGTAGAACGGCTTCTTTAGACTAACGACGCCTCCGCCGGTGATGCTGGCGGTTAATCATCTGTTATCTGGAACTCAACCATGTCTTATCAGTGCCCCCTTTGTCATCAAGCCTTGCTACCAAGCCTACAACAGTGGCGTTGCAGCAATAACCATCAGTTTGATTGCGCCAAAGAGGGTTACGTCAATTTAATGCCGGTGCAGCATAAAGGTTCGAAGCAACCGGGCGATAGCCCAGAGATGATGCAGGCGCGGCGGGCATTTCTTGATGCGGGCTATTATCAGCCTTTGCAGCAGCGGGTGTGTGAAATTCTGGATTCGGCATTACCGCTGGATGCGACCATGTTACTTGATATTGGTTGTGGTGAAGGCTATTACACCGCGGCGGTGGCCGATCAGTTAAATCGACAGCGCCAGATCTCTGTTTTTGGATTAGACGTGGCAAAAGTGGCCATTAGGTATGGCGCTAAACGCTATCAACAAGTGAATTTCTGTGTGGCCTCGAGCCACAGATTGCCCTTTGCCAGCCACTCTCTTGATGCGGTATTGCGTATTTATGCCCCCTGCAAAGCGAGCGAGTTGGCGCGCACCGTGAAACCCGGCGGTATTGTGGTAACAGTTGCACCTGGGCCGCGCCATCTCTATCAGTTAAAAGCGCTGATTTATGCTGAAGTGCAACTGCACGATGATACTGAAGAGTCCCTGGAGGGTTTTGAATTGGTCAGCCGTGAAACGCTGAGCTATGAAATGAAGCTAAGTGGTAAGCAGGGTTTTAACTTATTGCAGATGACACCATTTGCCTGGCGCGCCGCCATTGAAACTGGGCAGGAGCTGGCCGCACGTCGCACATTTATCTGCGAAACAGATTTTGTTATCGCGCTACATCGCCGCAAAGCGGAAGTGTCTGCCGCAGAAATGCCAGTGGTTACGAGTGATGGCGAGTAAATAGGCTATTGCAGCTCGGCCTGAGCGCGTTTGGGCCGAAAATTATATTTAACTTATCGCCATTTATGTTGACTAGTTAAAGGCGCAATATAGCCTAATGCTATCTCACTTATAAAAATGATATTGTTTTTTTAATATATAACAGTAGAGAAATACCCTGGTGCAGCGTCAGAAATTAACTTAAGTCAAATTTGTGGTCTTTTATATTTAAAATATCGTGGGCTATTTTAGATCCAGGTTTCGCCAGGTTCGCCCACCAGATTCAGTCACTAATATTGAGGGGATAAACCTTATCTCTTCAGCAATTTTTAGTGCTAAATCAGCCACTTCTTGCTTGTTTAATGTGCCACTCCCGTAATTGAACTCTCCTTCAGGTAATTTATATATCTTCTCCCTGCCAATGAGACGGGTAAATCCCGCATCACTCATTTTCTTATTCAGCACCTCATAATCGCCTTCCACTGCATTATGCAAAACAACACTGACCGTGAAGTACGGCATAGCTATTTTTCCAATTGATCAAAAGATATTGCTTATATATCACACTGGAGGAATGCATATTTTGACCGGCGTCTAATTGCTGGCAGGAGGATGAAAATAACCTTGCACAAAATATGCCTTTCGTGCGGGTTCAGGTGTTAGGGGGCGGTTTATGCCCCCAAGGGTTGCGGGCGCTTAGAGTGCGAACGATAACCGGTTGCGACCCGCGTGTTTTGCCGCGTAGCAGGCGATATCGGCCTGACGCATGGCTTGCGCGGCGGTTTCAATTTGTCGGATCAAGGGGACCGCGCCCAAACTTGCAGTGAAGGCATAGGATTGACCGCGCCAATGGAACTGAATGGCAGCAATATCGGCGACGACCTGCTCCAGAATGTCTGTTGCGGGCTTGTTTTTGCAATTAAATAGTACGATAGCAAATTCATCGCCACCTAAGCGGGCGACGATGTCATTTTCACGTACTGCTTGCTGCATGGTTTGGGCTACCATGCGCAGCACCATATCGCCCGCTTCATGACCTGCGGTATCATTCACTTCTTTGAAATAATCTAAATCGACATAACAGAGAATATGCTGTTCACTCTCGCCCAATTGGCTGATGGCATGGGTTAGCCGCTCTTCTAATCGTCGCCGATTAATTAGGCCTGTCAGCATGTCATGGTTGGCCTGATATTGCAGTTCGCGCTGTTCATGGCGTGCGCGGGTCACATCCTGGAATACCACCACGGCACCGGTGAGTTGGTTGTCACGATCGCGAATTGGTGAGGCTGAACAGCGAATCTCTTGTCGTTCGCCCTGACTCGAAAGTAGCTGACTCCCCTCCGGCAATAAGGTATGACGCCCCTCATTCAAGCACTGGTTAAAGGCCAGTAGATGATTTTTATCCTGTAGCGGGGACCATAAAATAAAGACATCTTCAATCGGCAGGCCGCAGGACTCATTCTGGCTACGTCCGGTCATCTCTTCTGCTTTAGGATTCATTAATACGACGCGGCCCTCACAATCGAGGGAAATAATTCCCTCCTGAATGGATGACAGCACCCGATGCAGCTGCTCACGCTCCTCATAGCGGGCCACTTCACTGGCACGTAGCGCATCTTCGCGCTGTTTTCGTTCACTCATGTCACGAATGATTTTGGCATAACCCAGTAGTTTGCCACTATGATCATGGACCACGGTAATGACGGTCACCGCCCAAAAGCGGGTCATATCTTTGCGAACTAACCAGCCTTCACGCTCCATTCGGCCAGTGGATGCGGCGGTTTTCAGCAGTTTTTCCGGCAGACCAGCCGCGATATCCTCAGGTAGGAAGAAACAGCCAAAATGTTGGGCGATGATCTCATTGCTGGCATAGCCGATATTGCGCTCTGCGCCGTGGTTCCAGGTGTTGACTCGCCCCCATGGGTCAAGCATTAAAATTGCGTAATCCTCAACGGTATCAACCATTAAGCGAAAACGTTCTTCACTGATGCGCAAGGCCTCTTCCCGCTGGCGGCGCTCTGTCAGGTCGCGGACAATTTTGGTAAAGCCCAATAGCTTTCCGCTGTCATCATGCATCGGGTTAATCGCCACACTTGCCCAGTAGCGGATACCATTTTTGCGCACATGCCAACCTTCGGTCTGGAAATTACCCTCAGCGGTGGCTTTGGCGAGAGATTTCTCCGGCAGGCCAGCAGAGATATCTTCCTGAGTAAACAGTAGCGCAAAGTGCTCACCAATGATCTCATCGCTGGTATAACCCTCGTTGCGCTCCCCGCCTTTATTCCAGGTAAGAATACGCCCATGGGTATCTATCATGTAGATAGCATAATCTTCGACTTCACTGATCAGGTGGCGAAACAGCTCTTCACTTTTACGCAGGGCGTTTTCCCGCTGCCACTTATCGGTTAGATCACGGGTCACATGCACAAAACCTTGCAGATTATTATCTGCATCATGCAGTGCGTTGAGGGTGAGATTACCCCAAAAGCGTTTGCCATTTTTACGGACTCGCCAGCCCTGAGTTTCATAGTGACCAAACTGATTGGCGTGCTGTAGCCCTTTGGTTGGTAACTGCCCAGCCAAATCTTCTGGGGTATAAAACAGTTCGAAAGATTGACCAATGATCTCTTCAGCGTCATAACCGGTATTGCGTTCTGCGCCACTGTTCCAGGTCAGAATATGTCCTTGGGCATCAATAATGTATATGGCGTAGTCATCTACGGCTTCAATTAATAGCCGGAAAATGTGATCGTCAAATGATGCTGGATGCAGAGCCATATCGGTATTTCCTTGAATTTTTACTCAGCACAGGGGGGCTGAACAGAACTATAGCCAGAAGCTTTAATCTGTTACCGCGATAAAAATGATGCGCCAGTTTATCGCCAACTGGCGAAAGTAGGTAATAAGATTTTTATGACCAGAAATATTTAATAAGGCAATAGTGAGGGCTGATATATCATCTCAGTCCGCGGGGTTGCGGCGTGAAGCCTTTGGCAGTAAGGCTTCAGGCGACTCTCTATTAAATTGAGATGGCGTGAATAATAATGTTCACCCTAGAGATAATAGGGGTAAGTTCAAATTGAAAGTATACAAATAATGACTTAAGTGGGGAGGGTTAATTAATTTCAGTTCTGAATAATTAGATTTTAGACGTCATTTTACTTTAATTTCTTTCCATATCAGCAAGCAATGGCGTGACTAAGCGCGATCATCTATTTCACATAGTTACTCTGATTTTTTTACGACCCAAAAAATATCCGCCATGAAGCGCAGAAATGCTTGCATCGACAAGTGTTATCAGGATAATCCTGAATCCTTATAATAAGCATTCGCATTGCTAACGGATTTGCAAACTTCAGGGGCATCAACACAATGAATCAATCAATCTCCACCCGCGCGCATCAGAAACGGCTGGCACCGCGTCTTTTGTGCGTGATGATCGGGGCAGCACTTGGCACGTTATCGGCATCTACATGGGCGGCAACCACAGACAGCGCGGCTGACAGCGTTAAGAATACCAGTGCCGCAGCGGCGGATACGGCTAAGAGTGATGAGAGCAAAAAAACTGACACCATCACGGTCGTCGGGACGCAGGATACATTCCGCGCTGGCGGTAATGATTTAATCCCAACCTATCTGGATGGTCAGGTGGCGAATGGTGGCCGTATTGGCTTCCTTGGGCAGCAAGATGCCCGCAATGTGCCATTTAACGTGATTAGTTACACCTCGAAAATGATCGAAGATCAGCAGGCGGCGACAGTTGCGGACGTGGTTAGAAATGATGCTTCGGTGCAGAACGTGCGCGGTTATGGCAACCCATCACAAAATTACCGCATTCGTGGTTACAACCTCGATGGTGATGATATCTCATTTGGCGGCTTATTCGGTGTGTTACCACGTCAGATTGTCTCTACCAGCATGGTTGAGCGGGTAGAAGTATTTAAAGGGGCGAATGCCTTTATTAATGGTATTTCACCCAGTGGTAGTGGTGTTGGTGGGATGATTAATCTGGAACCTAAACGTGCCGGTGATACCCCATTGACTCGCGTCACTGTGGATTATGGTTCCTCGTCACAAGTGGGGGGGGCCTTGGATGTGGGCCGTCGTTACGGTGATGATGATCAATTTGGTGTTCGGGTGAATGTATTGCACCGTGAAGGCGAAACCGCCATTAAAGATGAAAAAAATCGGTTGACCGCAGTGTCTACCGGCCTTGATTATCGCGGCGACCGCGCTCGTACCTCATTGGATGTGGGTTACCAAAAGCAAACTATTCATCATATGCGTACCGATGTTGCCATTGGTGGTGCAACGGTGATCCCAGAACCACCATCAACGACACTGAACTATGGGCAGTCTTGGGTTTATACCGATATGGAAACCACCTTCGGTATGCTGCGTAGCGAGTATGACGTCAGCCAAGACTGGACGGTTTACGGTTCTATCGGTGCCAGCCGTAATGAAGAAACTGGACAATACGGTTCGCCAGCCCTAACTAGTGCCAATAATGGCGATGCCAAAATTTCTCGTTTGTATGTCCCTTATGTGGCCGATTCTGTGGCGGGTCTGGGCGGAATACGCGGCCACTTTGATACCGGTTTTATCACTCATAAAGTGAACCTGGGTTATGCGGCTAACTATCGTACCGCTAAGTCAGCTTGGAATATGTCGAACTCAGAAAATACTAATATTTACAATCCCGGTGTGATTGGCTTCCCTCCAACGACTATGGGCAGTACTAATCAGGATCCAACCCTAAATAGCCAGGTACGGGCCTCGGGGCTTTCATTATCTGATACCTTATCGATGATGGATGACAAAGTATTGGTGATGCTGGGGGTACGTCGTCAGGAAGTGACCATCCGTAACTTTGACAGTGGTGTGCCTAATAGTGCGGGATCACTGGATGAAATGAAGGTCACGCCTATTTACGGCATCATGGTGAAGCCTTGGGAAAAAGTATCCCTGTATGCTAACCACATTGAAGCATTAGGGCCGGGCAAAGCTGCACCGTCGACCTATAGTAATGCGAGTGGTGTTACGACGCCTGTGGCTAATAAAGGTCAAATTCCGGGCATTATTCATTCAAAACAGAATGAAATCGGGGTGAAATTTGATAACCAGCGCTACGGCGGCACTTTGGCCCTGTTTGAGATCACCCGCCCAACGGGCAATGTTGATCCTGCAACCAATGTATATGGTTTCTATGGCGAACAACGTAACCGTGGTGTTGAACTGAATGTCTTTGGCGAGCCGGTGTTTGGTACTCGTCTGCTAGGGAGTGCCACTTGGTTGGATCCTAAGCTGACTAAAACACAAAACGGAGCAAACAATGGTAATGATGCCGTGGGTGTGGCCCGTTATCAGTTAGTGTTTGGCGGTGAGTATGATATTCCGGCAGTTGAAGGGCTGACTGCTACCGGTACAGTGGTGCGGTCAGGTTCTCAGTATGCTAACGAAGCCAACACCTTAAAACTGAAACCATGGACCCGCCTGGATCTGGGTGTGCGTTACACTATGCCAATGAAGGACACCAACCTGACCTGGCGTGCCAATGTTGAGAACGTGACCAACGAGCGCTACTGGGAATCGGTTGAAGATAGCGGCACTTACATCTATCAGGGTGATCCGCGCGCATTGAAACTCTCCGTCTCAATGGACTTCTGATCACTAAGTTGATGTCGGTTTAGTTGACTGGCATTGGTGAAATAAAACCCCGCACCCTTTCCTTTATCAGGTCAGTTCAGTGCGGGGTCTTTTTTTGCTGCCAGCTTTATTTTAGGCTGAGAATAAAAGGGCGAACCCGGTTAAGCTAGCGCGTAAATATGCTCATACAGAATATTAAAGCCGATACCAATTAGCACTATCCCACCCATGATTTCAGCACGTTTACCCAATAGTGGGCCAATGTAGCGGCCAATCAGCATACCGAGGGTGGCCATGATCATGGTGGCTAACCCAATCGCCATGGCGGTGTGAACAATGTTCACTTGCAAGAGTGCCAGGCCGACACCAATTGCCATGGCATCAAGGCTGGTGGCAATGGCGGTCATCACCAGCACCCAAAAGCTGTGGCTGCGCATCTTTTCGGTCTCTTCAACTTGCTGTTTCGCGCCTTCAAATATCATGCGAGAGCCGAGAATAAACAGCAGGCTGAAAGCAATCCAGTGATCCCACTCGAGGATATATTGACTGGCGAACAGGCCGATGCACCAACCAATCAGCGGGGTAATAGCTTCGATCACGCCAAATATTAGGCCGGTACGCAGTGCTTCTCTAAAACGGGGTTTGTGCAGACTGGCGCCTTTACCAATAGATGCAGCAAATGCATCCATCGACATAGCAAAAGCAAGAATAAGTGTTGCAGATAGATTCATAGAAATAGACTCGGCCGGGCGGCTCCATATACACGTAACCCACCCCCAACCTAACGACGGAGCTACGTGTCTATGGTCTCGCCAACCTTACCTGGCTGCCCGCACCACGTTTCAATAGATGAAACGAGTATGTTGATACGAGCGTTTCTGTGTATCGAGCTATAAAAATAGAACGAATAGAAACCGGCTACTCCCCATGAACGGCGCAACCTTAACATATAAATTATTATATCGACAACCCTAAAAATAATATGGCAAACCACTGGAATTGATAATGATTTTCATTATCGGAGTTTTATTGGAAAATAGTCTATATAAGCATCAATGTTGGTGTGGAAATAAGTCTGGAGGGGATTGGCTATTGCTGGGAAATTAATCTGTTGAGCAACAGTGAAATAGACTCACTTCCCAGTAGAATTGGCTTTATGATTGATTTTAAATGAAAAAATTATAGATCTTTTCTAAGTCATCTAATTGACTGACCTGGATTAGTAATCGGCGCTGCTCTAACTCAATGACTAAGATCCCATCTTCAGATAAATTCATACTTTTTATCCGGCTATATTCAATAAAAGCATTAGCGTAGAAGAAACCTGTATTTTTAAACAACAACTTGGGCCAGCGGATATAAGAGATATAAACCGCAATTAATGCTAATCCCACTAATAAATAGGTAGTTAACGGTGCCCCATTTGCCATGACATTGTTGTAAATGAGGATAGCAATCAGTCCGACAAAGATGGCGCAGTCGATTTTGCTTTTACGTTTGAGGTGAACTTGTAGCCGGGTTTTGCCTTTCATCATATTCATGATGAATTCATCATAGATGGCATAAGCAAGAAGTAGGGCAATAAAGACAACTAAAATGATATCGGTAACCGACATGCAACAACTCCTGAAATAAAAAACCGGGAGGTATCCCCCCGGTTTTAGCTCAATCTAACGACGCAATTATGGTGCCAGGAAGCCAATCCAGTAGCCGAAGATACCGATAGCGAAGAAGCCCATAATAATCCACAGTGCGTTAACTTTGCGGCGTAACAACCACATACAACCGAAGGTTAACAGTAGCGGCACCAGGCCCGGCATCAACTGATCCAAGATGGTTTGCACCGTGGTGACGGTGGTCTCGCCATTCTGGTTGGTTATCTTGGAGACCACCACCGGTATGTTGACGTGCGTCCACTTGTTAACCAAGGCCCCCATCACAAACAGGCCGAGGATAGACGCCCCTTCCGTCAGTTTTTGTAGCAGGCCACCGTCCATATCGCTGACGATATTGACGCCTTTTTTATAGCCGTAGGCCACACCATAGTAACGGGTCAGTAAGCGGACCAGGTTAAACAGCACAAAGAACAGTAGCGGACCAAGTAAGCTTCCGCTCATCGCGATACCCGCACCGAGAGCCGCCAATACCGGACGTACAGTACCCCAGAATATTGGGTCACCCACACCGGCCAGAGGCCCCATCAGACCCACTTTGATACCGTTAATGGCCGCGTCGTCAATCTCCGCACCATTGGCTTTCTGCTCTTCCATCGCCAGCGTAACACCCAGAATCGGGGCTGCAACGAAGGGTTGGGTGTTGAAGAACTCCAGGTGGCGTTTGATTGCCTGTTTACGCTCTTCCGAGTTCTCTGGATACAGGCGACGGATCGCTGGCACCATGGAGAAGCAGAAGCCTAGCGCCTGCATACGTTCGAAGTTCCACGACCCTTGGAAGAGGTTAGAGCGGATAAACACACCGCGGATGTCGGCGGGCGTGAGTTTCTTTTCGCCAGTTGTTGTTTTATCAACACTGGTTTTATCAAGCACAGTTGTTGTATCAACCATTTCTCTCACCTATTCCTAGTCTAATTCGTTATCAAGATCGTTATTGGCCGGGCCAGACTGTACAACCTGAGATTTGTTGTATTTCGGGCTGAGCTGGATATAAAGCAGGGCCATAACCACACCAATAACACCCAGAGCCACCAGGTTGAAGTTGGTAAATGCCGCAGTAACGAAACCTAAGTAGAAGAATGGCATCAGGTAGCCGGCACGCATCATGTTGATAACCATGGCGTAACCTACTACGACTATCATACCACCGGCGATATTCAGACCACTGGTAACCACATCAGGAATCGAGCTGAGCAGCATCTGAACTTCAGATGTTCCAACAGACAGGGCGACGATCAGGGCAGGGATAGCGATACGCATCGCCTGCAAGAACAGGGCAGAAATGTGAATCCAGGTGATTGCGCGTAGGCTGCCACGTTCGGCGGCACCATCGGCGGCGTGCTGGAAGGCTACCGTAATGGTACGAACGATAATGGTTAATACCTGACCGGCGGCGGCCAGTGGAATAGCCAGTGCGATACCCGCACCGATGTCTTGACCGCCGGCAATAACCAGAATGGTGGAAATGATTGATGCCAAAGCTGCATCAGGTGCCACTGCGGCCCCGATGTTCATCCAGCCGAGGGCGATCATCTCCAAAGTACCACCGATAATAATACCGGTTTTCATGTCACCCAGCACCAGACCGACTAAGGTACAAGCGACAAGGGGACGGTGGAATTGGAACTCATCCAGAATGGAACCCATCCCGGCGATACAGGCAACTATGAATATCAGCACAATCTGAAGAGTTGTGATCTCCATTGTACTTCTCCTATGACCAAAAAAGCTGAGTAAAAATAACCGTGCTCCAAAACAGAACAGGGCATAACCTTGCTACGTCGTTTTTAGTAAAGCTATTTATTAAGTTTGCTAATTAAATCCATCATTTTGAGCCGGCTATCCGAAGAGACTTTCCGAACTTCCAGTTCAATACCGCGCGCATTTAATTTATTAAAGGCTTCAATATCTTTTTCATCGACGGAGACCGCATTGTTCACCTGGGTTTTACCCTGACGGAATGCCATACCACCGATATTAACTGACTTAATGTCCACGCCAGCCTCAACTAAACGCACCACGTCAGTTGGGTTGGTAAATAACAGCATGACCCGATCTTTGGCATATTTCGGGTTGTTGTAGACGCGGATAGCTTTTTCGACATCAACCACGTGCGCAGTGACACCCGGAGGGGCAACCTGCTTGAGCAAGGTGCTACGCATTTTGTCAGCAGCCACTTCGTCACTGACCACAATAATGCGGCTTACGTTAGTTTCTTTGGTCCAGCGTGTGGCGACCTGACCATGGATTAAGCGATCATCAATACGCACCAGCCCGAACTTCATATGATCGTTCGGACCTAAAGCGACGGCCGGAGCCTTGGCTTTTGGCGCAGGAGTAGTTTGTGGTTTCTCCGGCTCTTTAGGCTGCGCTTTTAGCGCTCTAACACCCTCACGCCCGGTCTCCACTGCAATTGCAATCAATTCGGAAAATGATGGGTTATCATCACGAGCCATAAAGGTTTCAACCAGCATCGGAATATTAATCCCGGCGACGACCTCATAGTTCTCTTTATCGGCAGCAATGCGGCTGGCGGCATTAAACGGACTGCCACCCCAAGTATCAACCAGGAATACCACACCTTTGCTGGTATCTAGCCCGGTTAATTTACCGTTGTATTTCTCAATCAACGTTTCGGCATTCTCACCGGGGACGAAATCGATATAAGCGACATTACTCTGTTCGCCTATAAGCATTTCAGCTGTTTTCAGCAGTTGTTCTGCCGCAGCCCCATGTGTGCCAATGATAATAGCTATACTCACTCGCTACCCCCTCTGTTAACTCAGAATTGAGTTCTCGCACGTAACAGAAAAACCTGTATTCACCAACGCCACTTCGGTACACATTGAATCTATTATGATAGTCACAATATCTATTCACTGCTGGCGATTTATACGTTACGGCAATGAATCGATTCAGGTTGATACCACAATGTTGTTGGATGTGATTTATTTTAGTCAGTGAAAAAATAAATTATGTGACGGTGCTCAGTTATTGGGACATGTTATGAATGATTTAGCTTATTTGGATGATTATTAGACACATACATGAGCACTCTTGATGTGTTTGATCTGTAAAACATTCATCACAGTAGGGGGCTGATGTTTAAAATTTATGCGATTTGTATGAATATTGGCAGATCAGCCACATTGGGTTGCGGGGAAATCGCCGAGACGAAAAAGAGCGGGGCATAAAATGGGGGAATATAGCGGGTTAGAGAATAAATCCCCCTATGCTGATAAAAAGAATCCTGATAAAGTTAACGGCTCTTTTAATTGTCAGGAGTTAAGGGCCTCAGCTCTCCCTATGGACTGTCACCGAAGTTACTGTTTTATTAGCGTTAATACCCAGCCAGTGGGTCTAAATCTGGTTATCCCATCACGCACCCTTGCTGCGTATAATTTCACCCGATCCTTCTGCGTATCTATACTGACAACCGTACCGCGGCGTTTTGCTGCGTCTGTTGCCGGGCGCACATCATCTGGATCTTGTTCTTATTTTCGGAGTCTGACATGGAATTTCTAATGGACCCCTCAATTTGGGCAGGGTTACTGACGCTGGTAGTGTTGGAAATTGTTCTGGGTATTGATAACCTGGTATTTATTGCCATTTTGGCCGATAAACTTCCGCCTAAACAACGGGATAAGGCCAGAATCATCGGCCTGTCTCTGGCGCTGATTATGCGCCTGGGGCTGTTGTCGGTCATCTCCTGGATGGTCACGCTGACCACACCGCTCTTTAGTGTCGGCAGTTTTAACTTCTCAGGGCGAGACCTGATTTTGCTGGTGGGGGGGCTATTCCTGCTATTTAAAGCCACCACCGAGCTACATGAGCGGCTGGAGGGTAACCAGCACGATGACAGTGCCAATCGCGGTTATGCCAGCTTTTGGGCGGTCGTCGCGCAGATTGTGGTGCTCGATGCCGTCTTCTCACTGGACGCCGTAATTACGGCCGTGGGGATGGTTAACGACTTAGCCATCATGATGACAGCGGTCGTGATTGCGATGGGTGTGATGCTACTGGCATCAAAAACACTGACCCAGTTTGTCAACGCGCACCCGACGGTGGTGGTGCTCTGTCTCAGCTTCTTACTGATGATTGGCCTGAGCCTGATTGCTGAAGGCTTTGGTTTCCACATTCCGAAAGGTTACCTCTACGCGGCCATCGGCTTCTCTATCCTGATTGAGCTGTTTAATCAGATTGCGCGTCGTAATTTCATCAAACATGAGTCCCGCTTACCAAGACGCCAGCGCACCGCTGAAGCTATCATCCGCTTAATGGGCGGTCGTGAGCAGCAGGAGCCGCAAAATGGCGATTCGCAGCAGGCGATGCCGACCGAGGCCGCCTTTGCTGAAGAGGAGCGTTACATGATAAGCGGCGTGTTAACCCTGGCCTCCCGTTCAATGCGTAGTGTGATGACACCGCGCACTGAGATCTCATGGGTGGACTGTAATCGTTCACAAGCGGAGATCCGTGAGCAACTGCTCGATACGCCACACAGCCTATTTCCTGTGTGCCGCGACTCACTCGATCAGATAATCGGCGTAGTGCGCGCCAAAGATCTGTTAGTCGCCATCGAGCGTGGCGACTCAATTTGTGAGTTTGCTGCGGCAACGCCACCTATTGTGGTGCCTGATACCATGGATGTGATTAATCTGCTGGGTGTATTGCGCAAAGCAAAAGGCCGCTTAGTGGTGGTGAATGACGAATTTGGCGTCGTGCAGGGGCTGGTTACGCCGTTGGACGTGCTGGAAGCCATTGCCGGTGAATTCCCTGATGAAGATGAAACGCCGGACATTATTACTGATGGTGATAGCTGGCTGGTGAAAGGGGGGGCAGACTTGCACTCTCTGGAGCAGGCGCTGGATTGCCAGGAGCTGGTGAGCCCAACCGCTGATTATGCTTCACTTGCCGGTATGCTGCTTTCTCACTCAGGCCATATGCCAACGGTGGGCGATGTGGTTGAGCTGCATAATCTGCGCTTTGAGATTATGGCTGTGTCAGATTACCGCATCGAACTGGTTCGCATTACCAAGCTGAATAGTGAGTTGGAAGAGTAAAAGTGACTGACGGCGTTAAATGCTAACAGGGGAGCTTCGGCTCCCCTTACTGATCTGGCAGGCTATCAATTAACGAAATTAATTACACTGCACTTTAATTGCCAAACCACCACGGGACGTTTCGCGGTATTTAGCATTCATATCTTTGCCGGTCTCAAACATGGTTTCGATCACTTTATCCAGTGAGACGCGCGGCTCACTGGTACGGCGCATCGCCATACGTGCCGAGTTAATCGCTTTTACCGAGGCGATCGCATTACGTTCAATACAAGGCACTTGTACCTGCCCGGCCACGGGATCACAAGTCAGCCCCAAATTGTGCTCCATGCCAATCTCAGCGGCGATACAGACCTGAATCGGGCTGGCACCCAGTAACTCGGCCAAACCAGCGGCGGCCATGGAGCAGGCAACCCCCACTTCGCCCTGACAACCCACTTCAGCCCCAGAAATAGAGGCGTTCATTTTATACAAAATCCCGACAGCGCCAGAGGAGAGGAAGTAGCGGATAAAGATTTCAGGGGTAACCGGCTCGATAAAGTGATCGTAATAGGCCAGTACTGCCGGGACGATACCGCACGCACCGTTCGTCGGGGCGGTGACGACACGACCCCCGGCCGCATTCTCTTCGTTAACCGCCAGTGCGTACATATTGACCCAGTCAATGACGTTCATTGGGTCATGGGAGAGTTTATCAGAGGAGACTAGCAAGCGGCGCAACGCAGCAGCACGGCGTGGTACACGCAGTGGGCCGGGTAACACGCCCTCGGTATTTAGGCCACGTTCGATACAGGCCCGCATGGTCTGCCAGATGGCGGTGAAATAAGCGTCAATCTCCTCTTTACTGTGCATCGCTAGCTCATTTTGCATCACCATCCCGGAGATGGACATGCCGGTTTGTTCGCAGTTAGCCAGAATTTCTTCCGCAGAATTAAACGGATAGGGCACGCTAACGGCATTGACCACCGCTTTACCAAAGTGCTCTTCATCAACGATAAAACCACCGCCGATGGAGTAGTAGGTTTTGCTCAGGATTTTCTCATCACCGGCAAAGGCGTGAATTTGCATCCCATTTTCGTGTAGCGGCAGATTATCACTACGGAACACCATACCGCCCTCACGAGGGAAGTCCACTTCATGCAAGCCATTGGCCAACATCAGTTTTTGGCGTAATTCCACATCACGAATAAAGGCAGGAATACCATCGATATCCACGGTGTCAGGCATATTGCCCGCCAACCCCATAATAATCGCGATATCAGTGTGGTGACCTTTACCGGTCAGTGACAAGGAGCCGTAAACATCCACGGCGACACGCGTGACAGATGGCATCAGCCCTTGAGTCACCAGCAAATCAGCAAATTCCTTGCCAGCTTTCATTGGCCCAACGGTATGGGAGCTGGATGGACCGATACCAATCTTGAACATATCAAAAACGCTAATCACGCTAAAACTCCTTCACAACGCATCTTGTTATTCTTATCGCATAGGGCAGCTAAGAATATCTGTATTAAGTATAAGCGTTCTGTGGCTGGCGGCAGATAACTTCGCATCAAATACCGAGGTGAGGTCATGGTGATATCAGTCATGCCATCACAGAGCGCTGTTAATTTGGGTACTACTGGTGTCGGCGGTATCAAGTTGATACCGCAACAGTTACCTATCACTATTCGCAACAGCGTAGGGTGATATCGGCTTTTTTACTCTCAGCTTTTAACCTTATATATTTAGTGGTTTATTTTGATGAAAGATATTTTACAGATATTTCATAACGCTGACAGGCAAGTTTACAGTTTTTTTAAAAAGGATGTGCAGAGAAAATAGAGTAAAAATCGATGTGATGGGGTGATAGGGATCGCTTTATGCTGTATTTCAGTTTTATAAAGGGAAACGTTGTGAAGCGGATCACCCAGTATCCATGCCTGGCGTATGGGATTAGATTAAATTAAATACTCACCTGTTGTGCCAATCGGCGGATAATCGCCGCTGTCAGCCCCCAAACAAACTGGCGCTCATACCAAGATAGATAGACCCGGTGATTGATTCCACCGCGATGGATATCCAGTGAATAGTAGCGGGAGAGACTCAGCGCCTCGTGTAACGGCATTTCAAATAGCCCCGCGACCTCATCTTCATTGCCATGAAAAGCAATATTGTCGGGAACTAAACCGACAATCGGCGTGACCTGATAGCCGCTGGAGCTATCCAGTGGTGCCAGTTGCCCTAGGACATGCACTGCGCTGGCAGGGATCGCGACCTCCTCCTCAGCTTCCCGCAGGGCGGTCTCAATCAGTGAACTATCTGTTGGATCGGCTTTGCCGCCGGGGAAGGCGACCTGACCGGCATGTTTACGCAAATGAGTTGATCGCCGGGTTAATAGCAACGTAGGTTCTGGCCGACAAATTATCGGAATTAATACCGCCGCATGGCGACTATTAGTAGAGAAACAGCCCGGCTGCGGCAGCTGTAATTGGAAGCGGCTGATAAATTCAGGCAGTGTTTTTCCGATCAGCGATCTATTTACACCATTAACCCACATGTCACTCACGGAGTCTCTCACTCATCAGTTATCCCTGCTTAAAAACGAGACATTTTCAAGTTGTGGCAAAATGCGGGCGATTTTATCAAATGTCTCCTGATATTCAGCCTGCTCCTGACTATCGGCCACAATACCACCGCCAGCAGAGCAGTAAATTTTGCCGTTTTCAGTCAATAGGGTGCGGATAGTGATGTTGGTGTCCATTGTGCCACAGCAACTAATATAGCCAATGTTACCGCAGTAAGCATTGCGCCGATGCGGCTCCAACTGCTCGATAATTTCCATCGCCCGGATTTTGGGGGCGCCGGTTATCGAACCACCGGGGAAACAGGCGCGGAGCAGTGCCGTTGCTGGGCACTCTGCGGGTAGGGTGGCGGTAATGGTGCTGACCAAATGGTGCACCGCCGGAAAGGGTTCAACCACGAATAATTCAGGCACCCGCACGCTGCCCGGTTGAGCCACTCGGCCGATATCGTTGCGTAGCAGATCGACAATCATCAGATTTTCCGCCTGATCTTTGCTGGAGTTCGCCAGCCGTGCCGCTTGTAAGCTGTCCTGTTCGGGGTCTGCCAGCCGTGGCAGTGTGCCCTTGATTGGGCGCGTCTGGATCTGCTGGTTTTCCAGCCATATGAAGCGCTCAGGTGAGACGCTCAGTATCGCGTTGTCGGGCAGACGTATAAAGGCGGAAAAAGGCGCGCGATTACTGCGGCTTAAAGCGAGAAAGGCCTGCCACTCATCGCCCTGATAGCCAGCGCTAAATCTTTGCGCCAGATTGATCTGATAGCAGTCGCCGCTGTGTAGATAGGCCTGAATCTGGCGGAACTTTTCGCCATACTGTTGGCGCGACATATTGGCCTGCCATGGGCTGGTGAGTGCAAATGGTGTGACAGTGTCACGTATCTTTTGCTGTTGCAGCCACTGTAGGCGCGGCCCGGCATCACCATGGCAAATCAGAGTCAGCTGCTGCAACTGGTGATCGGCAATCAGTGCCCAGTCATACAAGCCAACGGCCATATCGGGTAAGGTGATATCTGGCTCGGCCAGTGTGGGGATTTTCTCAATTCGGCGGCCCAGATCATAACCAAATAGCCCCAATGCGCCACCCAAAAATGGCAGGTCGGGATGTGGTGATATGGGTGGCGCGAATTTATCCAACTCTTGCTGCAATAAAGAGAATGGGTCTGCGGATGAGACTATTGACCCCTGAGCACGGGCAATTTCAGTCTGTTCCCCTCGTGTCGTGAGCGTGACCAATGGGTCGGCGACCAAAATATCAAAACGATTATGGGCGTGCTCGGCGAATCCGGAGTGCAACAGCATGGCCCAGGCCTGATGGGCAAGTGGCGTAAATTGCTGGAGCAGGGCGTTAGGCTGATAGGGCAATGCTGTGAAGGTCAGGGGTTTTACACTCATGTGTCGCGACTCTTTTCTTTCGGCTGGAGAGGGTGCTGGTGAATATTGGGCCGTGGAGGAGATTAGCATAAATCACCGGCGGGTTGGCGTCACTTCTGCATAGAGCAGCCAATTCACCGTAGAGTAGAATAAACAGGTATACTTGAACAATTATATCCAGGAGATAAATCAATGCTAGCGGGTATGCCTTCACTCTCCCATGAGGAGCAGCAAGAAGCTGTTGAACGTATTCATCAATTCATGTCGGAAGGTATGAGCAGTGGTGAGGCGATTGCGTTGGTCGCTGCAGAGATCCGTGAGCGGCATCAGGATGATCCACAGGCCATGGCTATCTTTGAAGACACTGACTTCGATGAGCACGAGGAGTCTGATTATCGCCGTGATAATGAGCCAGATGCGGATGAGATCGAAGATCACTATGAGGGGTAGTTGCCGATTAAGCCGCAAAACCCGCCATTAATGGCGGGTTTTTATTGGGATAATGGTTACTGCCCACTTACCACGACAGCTGCCGCCGCCCGCTTCGCCACCGCAATGGCGGTGCTAATATCATCAGCAACTGCCAGCGCCACGCCTAAGCGCCGCTTACCGGCAATTTCCGGCTTACCGAATAAGCGAATTTGCGTATCACCCGTCAGCGCGGTTTCCAGCCCGTGGTAATGGATATTTTGGCTGGTTAATTCAGGCAAAATAACGGCTGATGCAGCTGCGCCATATTGGCGGATAGTGCCAATTGGCAGCCCAAGAAATGCGCGAACATGTAACGCGAATTCAGACATATTTTGCGAAATCAGGGTCACCATACCGGTATCATGTGGGCGTGGTGAGACTTCGCTGAAAATAACCTCATCGCCACACACAAACAACTCGACACCAAATAGCCCGTGACCGCTCAATGCCGTGACCACCTGCGAGGCTATCTCTTGCGCCCGCGCCAATGCCACCGCGCTCATCGCCTGTGGTTGCCAGGATTCACGGTAATCGCCATCTTCCTGACGGTGACCAATAGGTGCGCAGAAATGAGTGCCATCAACAGCGCTGATGGTCAGCAGGGTAATTTCAAAATCAAAGTTTACCAGCCCCTCGACTATCACCCGCCCGCCGCCCGCACGGCCACCCAGTTGGGCGTAATCCCACGCCGCCTTAAGCTGCTCTTCATGGCGGATCAGACTCTGCCCTTTACCGGAAGAACTCATCACCGGCTTCACAATGCACGGATAGCCAATGTCACTCACCGCCTGGCGAAATGCGCTCTCGGTATCAGCGAAACGGTAGCTGGAGGTGGGTAATTGTAACGTTTCAGCTGCCAGACGGCGAATCCCTTCACGGTTCATCGTTAGGCGGGTCGCTTCGGCACAGGGCACCACCCGTTGCCCCATCTTCTCTAATTCAACCAGCATATCGGTGGCGATAGCTTCAATCTCCGGCACGATATAGTGAGGTTTTTCCTGCTCAACTAACTGCTTTAGTGCCGCACCATCCAGCATGTTAATCACATGGCTACGATGGGCGACATGCATCGCAGGCGCATCTGCGTAGCGATCAACAGCAATCACTTCCAGCCCCAGTCGCTGGCACTCAATCGCCACCTCTTTGCCCAACTCGCCAGATCCTAGCAGCATGATACGGGTAGCGCCTGGGCGCAGTGCGGTTCCAATTGTTAGCATAGTGAGATACCTAATCTGTGTGAGATGACACATTCATTCGACGTGCAATTAATTTTATGGGCGTCAGTATAGAGTAAAACAGCAACGAAAACGATTGCGTATCCAGCCGAACAGCGGGTGTTGGCGCATTTATTCCGTGAATTTTTGCGGAAATAATATCCCACTAATGAGTCCTGGCAGGATGAATGTGCGGCTTGTGGGGCTGCAGCAGGGCTATTTTGCGCCAGCTTTACACTATTGTTCCGGCGATGGCCCCATTTCTGGTATTATCGCGCCAAAATATTGCGCTTGCCTTCAGGCCATCGCTGCCATTCCATCCAGTTATAAGAGTTATTGCCGTGAGCACAACTTCCTTCTCTTCCCTGACACTGCCTGCTGAGCAGTTGTCCAATCTTAATGAACTTGGCTATACCGAAATGACACCGGTACAAGCCGCAGCGCTGCCGGCAATCCTCAACGGGCAGGATGTCCGGGCGAAGGCCAAAACCGGTAGCGGTAAAACCGCGGCATTCGGCATTGGTTTGCTAGACAAAATTGCGGTGGGTGAGTTTGTGACTCAAGCACTGGTGCTGTGTCCGACCCGCGAATTGGCCGATCAGGTCAGCAAAGAGCTGCGCCGCCTGGCCCGTTTCACTCAGAACATCAAAATCCTGACCTTGTGTGGTGGTCAGCCAATGGGCCATCAACTGGATTCTCTGGTACATGCGCCACATATCGTGGTGGGTACGCCGGGGCGCATTCAGGAACATTTACGCAAAAAAACGCTGGTTCTTGATGATCTCAAAATTCTAGTTTTGGATGAAGCTGACCGCATGTTGGATATGGGTTTCACCGATGCCATTGACGATGTGATTGCTTACACCCCGCCACAGCGCCAAACACTGCTGTTCTCCGCCACTTATCCGGCTGGAATTGAACAAATTAGTGCGCGGGTGCAGCGCCAGCCGGTCAATGTTGAAGTGGATGATGGGGATGAGGCGCCCGCCATCGAGCAGCTGTTCTTTGAAATCACTCGCGAAAAACGGTTACCGCTGCTGATCTCGGTACTTAGCCACTATCAGCCGGCATCTGCGGTGGTATTTTGTAACACCAAAAAAGATTGCCAAAGCGTCTATGAGGCCTTGGAGTCCCGTGGCATCAGTGTGCTGGCGTTGCACGGTGACTTAGAGCAACGTGACCGTGATCAGGTGTTGGTCCGCTTTGCTAATCGTAGCTGCCGCGTACTGGTGGCAACAGATGTTGCCGCCCGGGGTCTGGATATTAAAGACCTGGAGCTGGTGGTTAACTTTGAACTGGCGTTTGATCCCGAAGTTCACGTACACCGCATTGGTCGTACCGGGCGGGCAGGGATGAGTGGTCTTGCCGTCAGCCTGTGTACGCCGCAAGAGATGACCCGCGCCCACGCGATTGAGGATTATCTGCAAATTAAGCTGAAATGGACGCCAGCAGATCAGTTGAGCCGCAGTGCTAACACCATGCTGGAGCCAGAAATGGTGACCTTATGCATCGACGGTGGGCGCAAAGCAAAAATTCGGCCCGGCGACATTCTGGGTGCATTGACCGGTGATGCCGGTTTAACTGCGGCGGATGTGGGTAAAATCGACATGTTCCCTGTTCATGCTTATGTTGCCATCCGCAAGGCCAGCGCTAAACGCGCCTTACAGCAGCTGCAACAGGGCAAGATTAAAGGCAAAAACTGCAAAGCCCGGTTATTAAAATAATCACAGTGGGGCGATGGAGGTTGCATCCCCCCGATAAATCACATTATACTGTGTTTATGTACAGTTATCTGTAAGCAAAAAGGACATTTATTCATGGCCGTTGAAATAAAATTCGTCGTGGTAAGACAGGGTGAGGAAAAAATGACTTTCACAACCAAAAAAGAAGCCGATGCCTACGATAAAATGCTGGATTTGGCGGACAACTTATCTGAATGGTTGTCACAAGCGCCGCTATCGCTCGAAGAAGAGCAGCGCGAAGTGCTGAGTTTCTTCCTGGCAGAAAATAAAGATGCATTGGGGCAAATTCTCCGCGGTATCAGCCCTGCGGCCCCTGCCGATGGGCAACCAAAAGCCAAGTCTGAAAAAAGTGTGACCGAGAAAAAAGCCAAACCTGAAGAAAATCAAGCTGCTTAATCTGCTAACTACCGGCAGAAAGTGGAAAAGGGATCTAAAATGAATCGTGAAATCACCTTCTTTGGTCGCTTTGAGGCGGATATTCTGGCGGATCGCAAAACGATCACTATCCGGGATAGCAGTGAATCCGATTTTCGCCCAGGGGAGACCCTGCGCGTATGTCGTAATGAAGATGGCGTTTTTTTCTGCCACATCAAGGTAAAGTCGGTCACGCCAGTCACACTGGATGCCCTGACAGAACGCCATGCTGAGCAAGAAAATATGTCATTAGATGAGCTGAAAAAGGTGATTAAGGCGATCTATCCGGGCCTGGAACAGTTTTACCTGATTGAGTTTACTCGCTGTTAATTACGCAACGCTAACACGTTGATGCTGCAATATTGTTCACTCTGTAACCTACATCTCAATCATCGTTCCGGCCAGCGGATGGCAATAATAATATGCGGAGGAACGATGAGAAAGAGAGGACTCTCCTTGATATTGGTTGCCATATCGGCAGCTATCACTGGTAGTGTGCAGGCCCAAGAGCCGCGAGTAGCGAAAGTGCCTACTTGTATCGGTTTAAATCAATCTCAAGTCGCAACTCAGGTCAAACGAGATTTTCTGCAAAATCGAATCACTCGCTGGGAGAGAGACAAAAAGCTGTTGGGCACAGATAAACCAGTCGTTTGGATCAGTGCCGTCGATATCAGCGGTAAGGATGATGTCTGGCTAGTTCCATTGGTCGCACGTGGTAATAAGGGCGATAAAACCTATCAAGTGGTGTTGGACTGTAAGGCAGGCAGCATAACCTATACCCTGCGTCCTTGAAGCCGCAATACCAAAATTAAGCTAATCATGCCCAAGCAGGTGCTGGTGCTAATATACCAGCACCTGCTTATCACCTTGTTAATCATTGCATTAGCCCATTCTGACTGAATTATCTGCAACTGCTGCTGCTTGGCAGCCGCAGGTAATCGTGTCACTCTCGTGTTAACGAACACAGATGGATAACTCAACTAATGACCACACCTCCAAAGGCAGATAAACGCCCTTATCCGATCACTATGCACGGCGATACCCGTGTAGATGATTACTATTGGCTACGTGATGATGAGCGCACAGATGCTGATGTTCTGAACTATCTGCAAGCTGAAAATGCCTTCACTGAGGCAGTGTTGAAACCGCAGCAACCGCTGCGCGAAGCCTTGTATCAAGAGATGGTCTCCCGTATTCCGCCGCAAGAAGAGTCTGTCCCCTATATTCGTAACGGCTATCGTTATCAGACCCGTTTTGAGCCGGGAAATGAGTACGCAATTTATGTGCGTCAACCGGTCTGGGCTGATAGCACTTGGGAAACCTTATTGGATGGCAACCAGCGTGCTGCGGAGCGTGAGTTTTATACTTTAGGCGGGTTGGATGTCAGTCCAGATAATCAACGACTGGCGGTTGCCGAGGATTTCTTATCGCGTCGGCAATATGATATCCGGGTAAAGCAGTTACAAACGGATCTCTGGCACGAGGAGGTTATTAGCAATACCTCGGGGAGTTTTGAGTGGGCCAATGACTCAAAAACGCTCTATTACGTGCGCAAACATGAAAAAACGTTATTGCCCTATCAGGTCTACCGCCATGTGGTGGGCACTGACCCTAAAGAGGATCAACTGATTTATCAGGAGGCTGACGACACCTTCTATGTCGGTCTGGAAAAAACCACCTCTGAGCGCTATATCGTTATTCACCTAAGCAGCACTACAACCTCTGAAATTCTACTGCTGGATGCCGATCAGTCTGAGCCGGTGCCGCAGCTGTTTGCTCCGCGTCGTAAAGACCATGAATATGGTTTGGATCACTATAAGCAGCATTTCTACATCCGCTCAAATAAAGAGATGTATTCAAGCAAAGACGGCAAGAATTTTGGGCTGTACAAAATTGCCGAAGCAGGGAAAACGCCGAGTGATCTTGCTGATGAATCCCAGTGGCAGCCACTTATTGCGCCAAGAATGGAGGTCATGCTGGAGGGGTTCAGCTTATTCCGCGACTGGCTGGTGGTGGAGGAGCGTAGTGAAGGGTTAACACATCTGCGGCAAATCCACTGGGTAACTGGTGAAGAGAAAGCCATTACTTTTGATGACCCTACCTATGTTACCTGGCTGGCGTATAACCCTGAACCAGAAACGGAACTGCTGCGCTATGGTTATTCATCCATGACCACGCCAAGCTCCATGTTTGAGCTGAATATGGATACCGGTGCACGTCAGTTGCTCAAACAGCAGGAAGTGAAGAATTTCACGCCAGAAAAGTATCGCAGTGAGCGAATTTGGGTCACAGCAGCCGACGGCGTCAAAATCCCGGTCTCGCTGGTTTATCACCGCGACCATTTTGTGTCGGGCGCTAACCCGCTGTTGGTCTATGGCTACGGCTCATATGGTAGCAGCATGGATCCTGCATTCAGTGGCAGCCGTTTAAGTTTGTTGGACCGTGGTTTTGTCTTCGCACTGGCGCATATTCGTGGTGGTGGCGAGTTGGGCCAACAATGGTATGAAGATGGCAAGTTACTCAATAAGTTAAATACATTTAACGATTTTATTGATGTCACTAAAACGTTGGTTGCTGAAGGTTATGGCGATGCCAATCGTGTCTTTGCCATGGGGGGCAGTGCCGGTGGTTTGCTGATGGGGGCGGTAATCAATCAAGCGCCTGAATTATATAAAGGTGTCGTAGCGCAGGTGCCCTTTGTGGATGTGGTCACCACCATGTTGGATGAATCAATTCCGCTGACCACCGGCGAATATGATGAGTGGGGCAATCCAAACGATAAGGCGTATTACGACTACATCAAGCAATATAGCCCATACGATCAGGTTAAAGCCCAAGCTTACCCGCACATGTTGGTCACAACCGGTCTGCATGATTCACAGGTTCAATATTGGGAACCGGCAAAATGGGTCGCCAAACTGCGTGAAATGAAGACGGATGATCACCTATTGCTGCTGCACACTGATATGGATTCCGGCCATGGCGGCAAATCAGGGCGTTTCAAAGCTTATGAGGATATCGCTTTGGAGTACGCATTCATTCTAGCCCTGGCTTAATATTGCTATGAGCATTACGTCAGGTAATGCGTCAGGGTATGGCGCATATCTGGCGTAAGATCACTGATTGAGGCTAACATCCAGCGCAGATAGTCGGGATCTTGTCGGGCTATCATCAACCAAATCAATAGAGGCGACCTCGGCAATACCGCTTTCTAAGCCGCAAGTTTCAGTATCGATCACACGAAAATAGATGCCTGCTCTCCCATGTTTATTCATGATGATTAGCAACAAAAAACCCGCCTTTCGGGGCGGGTTGACTAACGAGACGAAAAGTCCGTTATTCTGCGCTGGAAGAAGATGACTTCTTAGCGCGTTTGTCAGCTTTTTTCTCAGCTGGCGTTTTTAGTGGCTTTTTCTTCGCGTTCTTTTTGCTGTCCATTCCCTTACTCATGGCTTGCCTCTCTTTACCTTCGGTTAGGTTGGTACGCCCACCTATTAACCACCTTATGAGGAGCAGTTGCAAGGGGATAAAGCATCACCGAGATTAATACATTGTTTAACAAGAACATTATTAAATCTTAATCTCTCTTGTTACTGTTCAATACGCGCCCGATTGTGATTTTACACCGCATAATTTGCTGAGATATGGCGTAATTATCGCCAGTTGACAGAATTAATGGGCTGATTGGCGTAAATGTGATGTTTTATCGTTGACCCTGCGTGCGGTATAGGCTTTGATAACTTTAATGTCTAATAACAAACATGGAAAAATAATGGAACAATTACGTGGGCTTTATCCAGCGTATGAACCCTACGACAGTGGTTTATTAGACACCGGCGATGGGCATCAGATTTACTGGGAACTCTGTGGTAACCCCGATGGCAAACCGGCGGTATTTATCCATGGCGGTCCAGGTGGGGGCATTGCCCCTTACCATCGGCAACTTTTTAATCCGACGAAATATAAAGTTCTGCTGTTTGATCAACGTGGATGTGGGCGCTCAAAACCCCATGCCAGTCTGGAGAACAACACGACCTGGCACTTAGTCGAAGATATCGAACGGCTACGTAAAATGGCGGGTGTTGATAAATGGCTGCTATTTGGCGGTTCGTGGGGCTCAACACTCGCGCTAGCTTATGGTGAAACGCATCCTGATCGGGTCAGTGAGATGGTTTTACGTGGGATTTTCACCCTGCGGAAAAAAGAGCTGCATTGGTACTATCAGGAGGGAGCTTCGCGTTTCTTCCCTGATAAGTGGCAACGCATATTGTCAATTTTATCGCCAGAAGAGCAGGGCGATGTGACCGCGGCTTACCGCAAACGGCTGACATCCACTGATAAGGCGGTACAGTTGGAGGCGGCAAAAATCTGGAGCCTCTGGGAGGGTGAAACGGTCACATTATTGCCGACCAAAAGTTCCGCCTCCTTTGGTGAAGATGATTTTGCTTTGGCCTTTGCCCGCATTGAAAATCACTATTTCACCCACTTAGGTTTTTTAGACGATGATAACCAACTGCTGGATAACGTGACGCGTATTCGCCATATCCCTGCTGTTATTATTCATGGCCGATATGATATGGCTTGCCAGCCACAGAATGCGTGGGACTTAGCGCAAGCCTGGCCAGAAGCTGAACTGCATATTGTTGAAGGTGCCGGGCACTCCTTTGATGAACCGGGGATTTTGCATCAGTTGATTCTGGCAACAGACAAGTTTGCCCGCAAACTCTAATTATCTGCTCGACGCACTCCCGCAGATTCAGCTCTGCGGGAGTAGCTTACTGATTATTTCATCTTAGGTTCATACGGCAAACGAGAGAATTTATTCGACTCGATACGGTAATAAGCGAGCCGCTGCGAAAAGTATTCACGCAGCTCCTCGGGCTGCTCTCGTGCGACCATTTCAGGAATGACGGGCATGTTGTAGCGCTCTTTAAATGCCACACCAGATGCCGCCAAATCCACATTCATTTTGGCTGTTTCTTCGTCAGAAAGCGCGGTCAGATTATATCCCATTGTCTTCTCCTTCTTGCTCGTGGCGACTATGGCGCAAAAGGTAATGCAGGCGGTAGATATTGGCAAGCAGCTAATGTCTCAAAATGATGGGTATTTAGAGTGTTTCGCGTGGCAATAATATTATTTTTCAAATAAGTCATTTATTAATTATTACTCGCACACTTAAATAAGAATCATTCTTTTTACTGTTCTCGTGATAATGTTAATGATTCTTATAATAATTCACCCTAGTTTCCCTGTTTAAATTATCTTTTTAAAACAACAGATTAAATTATTTATTGTTTTTCACTAATATTAATGTGAATAGGGTGTTCTTATTTTGTTTTTATCTTGGCATAATACAAAAAGTTAATCGTTGCTTACCTGCATTATAAAAATAAGGGAATTATTATGTTGAAAACAGAAATGGCACAAAAGCTCAATGAGCAGCTGAATCTGGAATTTTACTCTGCAAACCTATATCTACAAATGAGTGCCTGGTGCAGCGATAAAGGTTTTGAAGGTGCAGCCGCATTTTTAAAAGAGCATTCTCAAGAAGAGATGCAGCACATGCAGCGCCTATTTGAATACCTCAGTGGAACAGGCTCAATGCCAGTTTTGGGCACCATCGGTGCGCCACCAATCGATTTTGCATCATTGGCCGATGTGTTCAAACTGACTTACGAGCATGAGCAACTGATTACCACTCAAATTAATGAGCTTGCCCATGTTGCAATGACTACCCACGACTACTCCACATTCAATTTCCTGCAATGGTATGTTGCTGAACAGCATGAAGAAGAAAAACTGTTCAAATCCATCCTGGATAAACTGGCACTGGTGGGTAATAGCGGTAATTCACTCTTCTTCGTTGATAAAGATCTGAAAACAATGGCCGCTCAAAGCCATACTCAAGCTTAATTTTTAGCCTGATAGCTCCGGATAGAATATTCATCGCAGTTTCTGCTAGCCCAAAGGTAACCAGAAACTGCGGTTCTTCATTGCCCCCGCAGTGCTTATCGGTATCCCCTTTATCTTATTGTTTCTGTGCTAATTACATATTGTTTATCTTTGGTTTCTCGACTTGCCATAACTAAATCGTTATCATTTGCATTAACGATAAGACAATGAGTTGATCTATCGTTCAACTATTGGTGATATTTCAATCACCACGCGGAAATTGGCGTTTTATTTTGTGCCCTACCTCACAGGTAGTGCAATTGACTGGATGTGATAGGGGTTCGCGCTGCCAATATAGGATATGGTTGGTAGCAGACTGATTCTTCTCCCCATCGATAAAGGGATACTATGTTTATTCGAAAAGTACGTTCTTCTTGCCGTATGCTTTCGGCGCTTATCGTGTTATTTGTTGGGCTATCCAGTCAGCAAGCCCTTGCTCACGCACATCTGAAAATCGAATCCCCAGCCGCCGATACCACCATAGGTTCAGCACCAGAAGCACTGACATTGGGCTTCTCTGAAGGTATTGAATTGAATTTCAGTGGCGTGAAGGTGACTGGCCCAGATAACAGTGTGGTAAAAACGGGTGAACTAAAATTGGACCCGGTCAATAACACACAATTGATTTTGCCGATTGATCATGCTTTAACTGCAGGTAAATATAATGTTTCGTGGCATGTGGTGTCTGTTGATGGTCATAAAACCAAAGGCACATACAGCTTCACTGTGAAATAGTATGTCTTTAGCGACCTTATTTATTCTATGTCGCTTCCTGCATTTTCTGGCGGTGATGCTGATGTTTGGCATCAGTATATTCACCGCTGCATTAGCGCCAGACCCATTCTCCGCGATACTCAAAAAGCGCCTGTTACCTCTACTGATCTTCAGCACCACTCTCGCATTTATCTCTGCTGTTGGGCTGTTAGCGATTCAAGCTGGCATAATGGGGGATGGCTGGGCCGATACCTATCGGCTGACCGTCTGGTGGGCCGTTTTTGGTACGCGCTTCGGGCAGGTATGGCAATGGCACCTTGGCCTATCTATCTTGAGCCTGTGGGTAATCTTGCTGGGCTCCCTCCGTAACAGCTACCGACTGATGGTGGTTTGCTCAACACTGCTGCTGGCAAGTTTGGCTTTCACCGGGCATGCTGCTATGCACGATGGTGCGCTGGGATGGATTCACCAAACTAATCAAATCATACATCTGCTCAGTGCCGGCTACTGGTTCGGCTGCCTACCGCCTTTAGTGATCTGCCTTGCATATACTCGTAATAGTAATGTTAAACGTGAAGCCATCACTACCTTGATTCGATTCTCCCGTTGGGGCCATTTATCGGTTGCATTGGTATTGGTGACCGGTGTCATTAACAGCTTGATTATGCTGCGTGATACGACATTGGCTCTGACATCAAGTTATCAGGTGCTATTGCTGAGTAAAGTGGCCTTGGTGGTGCTGATGATCGTCATCGCGCTGGTTAACCGCTATCGGATTGTGCCTATGCTCAGGCAACTTCCTACTAAAGCCAACTATTGGCTGGTGGTCAATAGTTGTGCTGAAATTCTGCTGGGTGCGGCGGTGCTACTATTGGTCAGTGCTTTTGCGACCATGGCACCGGTATAGCGTGAGATTATAGGCAACAGATATTATTACTAAGCTTGCATCAACGCCTCGGTATGCGAGAAAATCAACACAATGAATTAATTGAGGATAATTAAGATGAAGGGTTTTGTGCTGACGTTATCGTTACTGATGCTATCAGTTAATGCTATGGCTGCCGGGAAGATCATCACTGTCAGTAAGTTTGAGTTTGGCAAGCAGTGGGCATTTACCCGGGAAGAGGTGATGCTGGAATGTCGTACAGGTAATGCTCTGTTTGTGATTAATCCGAGCACCTTAGCGCAATACCCGCTAAACGATATTGCGACCGAACAGATGAGATCCGGACATGTATTGGCGAAACCGCTAGATGTTTTGCTGCTGGATGACGATGCAAATCCGGGGCACAAAATGAGTTTAGAACCCTTCCAGCAGCGCGCCATGACATTATGTCAAAAGTAAGCTTGGCTCTTTTGGTGCTGACAAGTATTAATCTATAATTAACAAACGATTACTTCTGTTGCCTTGAGGTTGAGCTTTTATAACCAAAATTAATTTACAATCGCAATTAATCACTTCTGCTGTCAAGTTGGCTAAATACATGTACTCGACTACGCTTAAGGAGTACGGCTGAATAAGCCTACGTTAATGCCAACTTTTAGCGCACGGCTCTCTCCCAAGAGCCATTTCCCTAGACCGAATATAGGAATCGTATTCGGTCTTTTTTTAAATTATTGATTTTAAAGGTGAATTTTGTGGTTTATCGAAATTTATCGAAATTTTATCGAAATCTGATATTCGGTCTTTTATAGCATCACGTATTCTTTACCCCTCGTATCAAGATACTTGTTCGTCATTTTCTCCGATTTATGCCCCAGCAGTTTCATCGCAAATTCCTTACCTTTTTCCTTTTCATATAATCGTCCGGCTAGACTTCTGATCTCGTGAAAAGTTGGCGGACTCTCATCAAAACAAAAATCTGTTCCTTTTCTCGCCGTTACGAATTTCTTTGTCAGGCTGTCTGGATGTAGTGATCCATCAGGGCTATTTTTTCTGATGCCAGCACTTATCATAAAATCAGTCTTACTGGCTAATCTACATCGATCAATCACGGTGCTAAGGCGTAGGCCAACGGCTTTAAGTTCAAGATCTAAGGGCAGGGAGATCTTGGCCCCAGTTTTACCTTGGTGTATTTGTAGTCTGCCATCGACAATATGGTCAAAGCGTATCAGTGATAAATCCTCACGCCGCTGGCCCGTCACCTGTGCCAGATCCATTGATAGTCCAAACCATGGGGGTAATGTGCCAGCGACATCGCGAATGGCGAGATACTGATCCAGTTCCAGGCGCTCACGTTTCACCACCGGTTTAGCTGAGCGTGTCGGTGTCACTGGGTTATTATCTATATGGCCCTCGACAATCGCCTCTCGGAAAATATCAGACAACACTGATCGCATGGTGGCGGCCATGGTTTTTTTGTCCTGTGCCACCCAAAACTCTAAAAACTCGGCAATATGGCGCGTGCTGATTTTAGCTAACACCTTGTTGCCCATTTTTTCGCTGATCATGGCTATTTGTCCCTTGCGAACTTTATAGGTGTTTTCGGCCAATTCCCGGCGCTTATAAATGACGTCATACCGTTTTAGCCATGCTGCCAGTGTGAACTCCTGCGTGCCTTTGAGCTTTTCTAGTAGCGCGACAGGCGTGTAGTTTTGTTCAATGAAATTATTGGCTTCAATGGCTTGGGATATGGCGTCTCGCCGGGCAATTTTGCCGAGAGATAACTCCTTTCCAGTTAGCGGGTTGCGCCAATAGAAAGTTAGTTGAACACGCCTAAAGGTGAGGTTTTTGGGCAAATTAGCGTCATACTTTCCCGGCCTTTTTGCCATAACCCATCTTCTCCAATATTGGCGGTATCGTAGAATGTGAAATGTTCAGCGCTTTCGCCATTCTGTAGCTTTTGGGCTGTATATAAATGGCACCAGGCCGCACGCGATATTGTCTGCCGTGTTTTTCTGCGGCAGGGTAAAAGTTACCGTTTCTGGCCCAGCGTTGGAGTGTTTGAATCGTCGGCTTGTCAGTCGCATACGTTTCATCACACCATTCGGTTAATGTCATTAATTTAGCCATTGGTCATACCTCGATATGACCGGCCAGCATAGTAACGCGCTGACCGGTTCAGTTTTGATTTTTAAAAATCAGTTAGCGGACGGCTAACGAACGTTCGCCAGTTTCAAACTTGGCACCGGCTATCAATAGGCCCTCATCCAAGGCAGCTTTGATTTCATCGGCTTTTGGGGTGGTGATAATTTGCACCTGAGAAACGGAGTCTACATATTCATCAGGCAACAAATTTACATCGGTGATAACGAGTTTTTTTGTCCCTTTTCGAGCAGTGAAGGTATTGGACGCTGTTTTGATCGAGTCTTTACCAGCCTGAATCATGCATTCCAATATATATTTACGGTAGATCTCAGCCTGATTATCAAAACTTTTCTTGCGTGCACTCATCCGCTTGGCTTCGTTGGCACATATCTCTGCCTGACCCAGCGTGTTACGAACCAATGCCATCAAGGCATCGAACTTATCTTCCAGCATGCCCTCAATACCAGAGAGAGTGTCAGCGACCATTTCGGGGGTGAGTTCATCACCGCTATCGGCCATTTCCTGCAATTTTCGGTAATCAGTGGCTAATGATATGGCGCTTGTGCTCATGCTTTCTCTCCCTCAGTGACAAATTTTGCCAGGCACTCATCTTTGATTTGATTCAAACGGGTTAGACGACCGGTCAGATATTTGACGTGTTCATCATCATGGGATGATTCGGCATTCTTGAGATGAACCCCGATGGTGCGTGTTAGTGAGGTGCTGATTTTTGTCACTTCATTCGCCGTGACTGCTGTTTTCATCGTCTCGGTATTGGCTTTGAATTTGTCGTCTAACTCTTTACGTAGACGAACCACATCATCAGCTTTAGTGCTGGCATTTTTAATACCGAACTCAATATTATTGTCGGCGGTGTATTCAGCATCATCAAACAGCCCCATAAACACATCAGCACTGAAACCAAGCTGTGCTAATGCTTTGGTCGTGGCGTCCGTTAGGCTTTTTTTGCTGACTTCATCGTCACAAATGAAACCGTTGGTACTCTGATAAATATGCTTGGTATGGCCAAAAGCAGGGAAGCGGCCCCGACCTCCTGCATGTTGGTACCACAGTTCAATCCGCATAGTGTGGTTGGATGTCCGTAGAATGGTGCCATCCCCATCACGCATGGGTTTACGCCCGATCTCTCGATTGTTGCTATCCAGAATCGACTCCATAAATGGGATGCTGGGTATAAATTCCTCACTGATAATATCCACGCCCCAGCCGCTACCAAAGGGGCCAAAGATTTCCGTGGCTCTCATTGTCTGATAGGTAGGATTGATGCTGGTCACAGAGCGAATGACTTTGCCATTTTTGGTCGTATCTTTGCGCTTGGTACGCGCGGGATCGGTGCGCTGTACTGATTTCCAGATACTTAAATTATCCTGAGACTCTTTGGGTAACTTAGAGATATCCTGATCGATCTGTGATGCACGTTGTTGGAACTCATCTGCGGTAGGAGGCGGTGATTCAGGTTCTATCTGCTTATTGGTATGGGTCTCGGCGTTAATGGTCGCCGTTTCATCATTAATGGCGCTATTTGCAATGTTTGATACATGATTGGGCTGTTCTGTTGCACCTTTTGGCACTTTTGTATCAGTTTTTGGTTTTTCGATTGTGCTGGTATTCGCCGGTGAATCGTTGGCTGCGCTGGTCAAGCCATCAACACTAAATTTGCCATCGCCAAGGTTTGCTACTTTCACATCATCGGCTTTGATTACATCAAGCTGTAAACACTGATTGATATAGGCTTTCAGCTTGGCTGGGTCTTTATGAATATCCAATTCAGCACTGCGGATCATTGCAAACAGATCATCACGGGAAACCGCTAAAATGGCAGGGATAATCCGTAAAGCTGTTGACCAGCGCCGCCAAGCCTCATCACCTTTCTCTACTTTTTCTTTAGCGCCACGATAAATGGATGATGGCACTTCCCAAACATCATAATCACTGGGGAACAGGGCGCAGGCGACTTCAAGATCGAGAGAGGCGTAATCATGCTTATAATCGCGTTCACGATGACCCGCTGGCGTAGGCGATGAATTGGCTTGTTCATTCGCTTGATGGCCAGGGTGTTCCCGCTCATCTGGACGGGAGTTGATCCACTTTTCAGCAAACTTGTTAACGTCCGGCCATGATTTAAATACCGGAGTGTGGGCCTGAACACCATCAATGAGTTGTGCCAATGTAGTGATGTACATGTGCTTAAGTTGTGGTAAGCGTGGCAAGCCATCAATAACTGCACGATATAACGGCTCTGATTCATCATCATTAATTAAATCGTATGCATTAGATAATAGATGGCTATCAACAATTTCAGGCTCTACGCCATATAATAAAACATATGCAATTCTTACGTTAATTGGTAAATCGAAGATGTTTTTAACATTGTCAATTTCATCAGTATTATCAACGACGATAGGTTCAAATTCTTTAGTTTCATCATTCCATTGATTATGTTCCATCCATTCAGTGCTGAATATGGCATTATCTTCAGCATCATCATGTACCGGAGGGCGAGGGGAACCCACACGATCAGCACAAACTTTAGGGGCAAAGAAATTACTACTTGATCCGGGGAATTCCCCTTCTAATAACATGGTGGATTTCATTGTTGCCATTTTTTGATTTTTGGCATCAACAGTAATCGCCATGGCTACAGCACCATTTGCCATAGCTGATTTTTTGGGTAGAAACCCACATACAAATAAGCTCATTGGTCATTCCTCGCTAATTATTTTTAATCTGATAATAACAATCGGTCAGTGCTATTAATTCATCTGTGGGTAATACATGATCTAACGACGTAGAGTCACATTTTTTAATTTTTTCTAAAGCCAGAGAAATTAAATCACGTACATCTACAATGCCGGATTCTATTAGATCTGAAACAGTGCCCATTATTGCGTCTGGACTCGCTCCAACTTCGACTAATGCGGGGGATTTAGCAGCATTAGCGATGACGATAGAATCAGCCAGGATTCTAAGTGTTGTCTTTTGCATAGAGATCTCGCTATAATTTCGGCGTCCAGTGGTGGAAGCCATTGGTCATACCTCGCTAGAGTCGGTTTGGTCGCTGACTCTGCCGTCACCGGGACGTTAAGCCGGTAAGATTGCCCACCTTGTGTGGGCTTTTTTACGTCTGTTTTAATGCCGGTTACGTTTTCGGCGTCGATATATCCACTTTAATGAGCTGAGTTTTACGACCGTTTCACTGGTGTTGGCTGCAATTATTAATGTCTGGATTGAGTGGTTAAATCATCAACAACACTTGATAACAAAGCAGCTAATAATAAGTTACGGACGTTGTTATTACCGAAGCTGAAATTGGCCTCAATGACTTCATCTTCGCCAATGCCAATATAATGCTGAGCGGCGGCTTTAATTGCACAGCCCATACAGTGATAATCCCCTAAAGTTTCACCACTAGGCAAAACAATAGAAGCCAGCGGTGAATTAGCCTCTTTATTTTTAACGGCATAGCCGATTACTTCATTTTCTGCGGATAATTGAGAAACGTCATTATGAAGTGGTTTAATAGATAATTTAATTTCTTTAAATTTCATTGGTCATACCTCGTTATTGTTGATGAATAATGGCATCGACTGGGTAGCAGTTGCCGTTGAATAACCTATTTTCGAAAATGACTTTTTCACATTCTTGTTGGGTGTCATAAACTTCATAGACAATATCTCTACAAATTTCATGAGCAGGGCATACCGATACAACTAAAGCGAATAATAGTTGCTCCATAAATTTCCTGAATATTAAGGGTTAAATTATCTCGGCAGTTGCTTTCCCACCATCAGTAATTTTTAGATAAATCGATTCGCAATGAGGGCAAGTCGCTAGTGAATCCCAAACTGCGTTATCTATTCCTTTGCGTGTTTCAATTTCTTTATTACATATTGGGCAGCGAAGAGTGATGAAATTCACCCCCTTGGCTTTAGCTTGTGCAACATATTTACTGTGGTCATCCAATAGCTTTCCCATTGTCTATCCCTTTTTATCTGCTTTCAGATTGTCAGAACTTGCTTACCTAAGCGGCTGTTGTGCCGTTGATGGGCTAAAGTTAATTTAAACTAACAATAAATTCAATCGTAAATTTAAATAAACTTAACAATAAGGGCGAAATTAGCGGTAAGAATTTGAAAAATATGGGTATTTATTTGGCGAGTTTTTTTCTGGTTTGTAACAGCTCTTCAAAAAGTCGGTTTAACTCATCAACTTTAAGCCGAAGGTCTGTTAAGTGCCGCTCTTTTTCTGATTCAGGAAGAGACGCAAACAATTGAATTAGTTCAGCTTCTCTCTCATCAAGTTCAGGTGGGATCTTTACTGCGGGTGAGGGGGATTGATCTGTATCCCCGTATAAAATCCACGTTGGTGAGCACTGTAATGCGGTACTCAGGGCAAATAGATTTTTGCCAGAAGGTGAACTGTCGTTGCTTTCCCATTGTGAAATGGTGACATGGGACACTTTCACCGCCTTTGCAAGGCTGCGTTGGGTTAGTTGCAGCTCATTTCGCCGCTCTCTGATGCGTTCACCGGGATTTTTCATAGTTAGGTAATTCTAAATTCTCTTGACTTAAATTTCCTGAACAAATAACTTGTTAACTAAATCTAACAACAGGAGAGGCGACGTGTTAAAAAAAGATGCCATTCAATATTTCGGCACCAAGAGTGCTCTGGCAAAAGCTGCGGGGGTTAAGCCGCCATCGGTTTCTGCTTGGGGTGATTTAGTCCCAGAGAAAAGGGCCGTTCGATTAGAGAAAGCCTCTAATGGCGAATTGCATTACGACCCTATTGACTATGACAAGCCTATAGCACCAGCACAGTAAACGCTGATTTTTAAAAATCAGCTTTCATAAGGAGGTCGCTGTGAAATTAAAACATGATGCCATCTGCGCAGAATTGCGGAGCTGGGCAGCAGAAACCAAACAAGAAATTGTCGCGGCAGAAGTGGCACAGGCTTATTTCGATCTCGGTGGTGATGAGCTTCCACTCACGCCCATTGATGATGAACACGCCACCCACAACAACAAACAGCGCTTGTTCCGCTGGGTTGATAGTGACACCGACAAGGCCAGAGCAAAAATCGCCGAACTTACTCCAGCCATACTTCAGGCATTGCCAGGAGAGCGGCGTGCCAGATTGGAAAACCCCAATTCAGTGAATTATTTGGCGGCACAAGCATTGCGCGATTTCTCGCTGGCGATGAGTGCGGTGTTGTTGGGCTGCTCTGATATGTCACAAAAGTTAATTAAAGCAACCGAGGCGATACATGCACTTATTCCGGTGACACAGCAGTTGATTGCATAACGAGGTATGACCAATGGCCAGATTTTCCAGAGAACAAGTCGAGCAACAATTACGAGATGAACTGCAACGTGCAGGTTTTAGCGAGACAGTCGCTAGATCGGCGGCTATTCAAGGCGGTAAGCATTACACCGATACGCCGAACTCTACATTTTCCAGCGCGTTAGTTTGGGCTAAGACCTATGCCAAACCCTATAAGCGGATGCGGGATAAACCGGTAGCGAAAGTCGTTAAAGCTAAAAAGCCGTGGCGGGTGCCACATGGCTAAAAAACTGACTTATCGCAATGGTTACCGTTACGGAAATATGCCAATTACATCAAATATGGCGCGGGTGATTTTACGGCAATTTACCCGTGAAGCCATGCAAGGGCAACGGAGAGCATTTAACGCTCTTTTTAATACTAGTCACGCCAAATGTAACGTTATCAGCGTTACAGAGCAGCACTGAATCGGGGTAGGTATGGCATCAAGTTGGATAAAAGTCGAAGTGATTACTCCAGATAAACCGGAGATCTTCCAACTGGCTGAAATCCTGAATGTTGACCCGGATACCGTACTCGGGAAGTTAATCCGTGTTTGGGTCTGGGCTGATCAGCAGACCATCGACGGTAACGCAGATTGTAACGCCGTTAGCGTTACAAGAATTGGCATTGACCGTATCACTTTTATGTCTGGCTTTGCTGATGCACTGATAACAGTTGGATGGTTAAAACATGACGGTGGGAAAATGTACTTCCCTCACTTTGACCGCCATAACGGAAAAGGCTCTAAAAAACGGGCAGTTACCAGTCGGCGCGTTACAGAATTCAGAGATTCGAAATCAAAACGTAACACCAAAGGTAACGCTGGCGGCGTTACACCACCGGATCAAAAAGCGTTACCAGAGGAAGAGTTAGAGGAAGAGAAAGAACTAAAAGATAAAACCCTATTGTCCCATGGCGAAAAAAACGCCACAGGGCCGAATGAAAATAATTTGCCTTCGAGTCGCGAGCTGGAACCCCAGGAGGGCGAGGGCAAAAATAAACGGCATGAATATCCGCCAGAATTCGAGGCGGCTTGGTTGATATATCCCCGTCGGCCGGGGAGTCCTGACAAACACGGTGCTCTCAAGGCTTGGAATGCCAGACTGCGAGATGGCGTAACGGCTGATGCGATGTTGGAAGGGGTAAGGCGCTATGCGGCGTTCGTCAAAGCGACGGGAAAAACTGGCACGGAATTTATCAAACAGGCAAAAACATTTTTTGGCCCGTCGCAGCATTTCGACGATGAGTGGCAAGTAAGCACAGGAGAAAATCATGTGGAATTCAGATTCAACCAGAGCGACCCACGACCGTACTCTGAGCAATACCTCAGTTGGGAACAACAGCGGGTCACAGGCATGGAACCTATGGGATCTCATGATCAAAATCTACGCGAACCGCTGGACTGCGAAGAATGGCAATCGCCCGTCAGAACTGTGGGAACGTCAGATTAGCACAATGACCGGTGACCAACTCCAGCGAGTTTGCACCGCATGCATGAAACGCTGTGAATCTGGTAACTCTTGGCCGCCAGATTTTGCCGAGTTTGTTTCTCTTGTGGCGGAGCATGGTGGTGGCCATTTGGGTTTAACTGTGGTGGATGTTCTCGCCGAGCTTAAGCGCTACCGGAATGAATTTTATAAATACAGTTGTGCTGAGGAATTCAACTGGCGTCACCCGGTTTTATATCAGATTTGCGTAGACCTTAAGCGCCTTGGAATCGAAAAAAGACTCACTGATACCGGACTAGAAACACAGGCAGGTATCGAGTTAGCCAAGTGGGAAAAACGCGCCGCCAGTGGTGTACCAATCCCCCCAATTCGCCGCCAATTGAAAACACCTGACCGACCATCAGGATTAACCCCGGCACAGCAACTAGCCGCAGGAAACCGATACGTTAAATAAGCGAGGTATGACCAATGGAAATTAATAGCTGTAATAATTTTATCAATGACAATCGGCCAGTGATTGACGACAAATGTGATCATTCATCCTGCATTGTTGATGCCTGGGGAATGGCGGCTCGCGCCAGATGCCGTGCGCCTTACACGCCGCCGATAAAGCCGAAAAAAGTAGTAATTCCTACATCGGCAGTAACGAAATCAGAGAAGCTTAAAGCGGCCAAAAAATCTAACACATCATCAGCACTGCGGCTAAAAGCCAGTGAACTGGTGGCAGTGATGCTGGGCAAAACATTGACCTATACCGGCATTCTTGCCGCGCTTGATAAATCCTATCCGGATCACGGCATTACGCTGCGGATGTTGCAGATGCGTATGATTGGTTTGATGAAATCGCCACATGTTGACATTACCCGTCATGAAAAACCGGTAGCGGAATTTACCTTGCACAGTGTCAGTGAGCGTTTTTATGTGGATTCGATACTCAGGGCCAAAACAAAAGGCGGGGGTGCTCAATGATCTGGCCTACGGAAGTAAATCAATGTGCCTCATCGGTTATACCGGTACATGCGTTGAGTCCCGACCACCAGCAACAGCTTTTGCTCCAAATGAACCAGATGTTTTTAAATCGAGATAATCCGCAGCATATCCAAACAGCGGCTCATGCATGGGCGCGACGTAAAGAAATCACGGTAGCGCGGCCTGATTTGCAGGATGGTTTGGTGGTTGTGGGGTTCGCTGGTGGCGGTGGGAGCTGCGAGGGCATTAAGCAAGCATTGGGCTATGAGCCACACATTGCGATGAACCATAACCCGGTGGCGATGGCGATGCATGCCATCAATCACCCGCGAACACTGCATTACCCTGAGGATATTTTCAGTGTTGATCCGCTTATCTCAACGGGTGGTTTGCCGGTATTGCTGGGTTGGTTCAGTCCTGATTGCCGCCACTTCTCCAAAGCCAAGGGCGGCACGCCGGTTAAGAAAGAAATTCGTGGTTTAGCCTGGGTGGTGTTGCGTTGGGCGTTGGCAGTGCGCCCACGTTTTCTGATGCTCGAGAACGTCGAAGAGTTTCGTGGCTGGGGGCCATTATTGACGGATAGCCAGGGTAATCACCGACCAGATCCAGCCCGTAAAGGGGAAACGTTCAAGGCATTTATTGGCATGCTGGGTACCGGTATTGATGGCAATCATCCAGCGCTGACCGAAGTGTGTGAGTTTTTGAAGATAGATATCAATGGCCCTGAGGCGGCAAAGTTGGTTTCAGGGCTGGGTTATAACGTGGACCATCGAGAACTGAAAGCCTGTGATTACGGCACACCTACCATCAGGAAGCGGTTGTTTGTGGTTGGGCGTTGTGACGGTGAGCCGGTTGTATGGCCAGAGCCAAGCCACGGCGAGCCAAACTCAGCGAGTGTGCTTTCTGGCATGCTGCAACCTTGGCGAACAGCGTCGGAGTGTATCGACTGGAGCCAGCCAACACGTTCTATTTTCGGTCGCAAAAAGGATTTGGCTGATAATACTTTGCGCCGTATCGTCAAAGGGTTGCAGCGGTTTGTTATTGATAACCCTGACCCGTTTATTGTGCGGCTGGGACAAACTGGTTTTGGTGGTGACCGCCTGCAATATCCAATAGACCAACCGCTAACCACCATCACCAGCAAGGCTGAGCATTTGTTGCTGGAGCCGTATGCAGTGAAGTGCAACCACACCAGCACCAAAACCAAATATGATTGCTTCCGTGGGCAGTCATTACGCGATCCGTTACAGACCATCACCAGAACCCACGGTTTTGCTATCGCTGCGCCGGTGGTTGTGCGTCAGTTCGGTAACAGTACGGCAAATGATATCAATGCACCGCTGGGTACCGTTACGGCAGGTGGGGGCGGTAAAAGCCAGTTAGCCAGTGCGGTATTGGTGGGGGCCGGTGGCCCAACATACTCAGGAAAGCCACGAGATATCAATTCACCAATCAACACCATTGCTACTCAGTCACATACAGCAATCGCCACCGCTAACCTTGTTAAGCATTATGGTGGGAATTACACCGGCGCAGGCATCGATATTAACGAGCCATTGCATACTATCACTACGGTCGATCATCACGCGATTTGTACATCTCACCTGGTACAACTGCGTGGTACATGCCGCGATGGTAAACCGATCACTGAACCGGTACCGACCTTAACCGCCGGCGGTAATCATGTCGGGATAATAAACGCCTTTCTGACCAAGTATTACGGTACCGGTGGCTCAGTAGATCTCTCAGAACCAATACACGCGGTGACGACTAAAGAGCGTTTTGGCTTGGTGGAAAACAATTTTGATGTTGAACCTCTGACCGACGAGCAGCGCTATAACGCCTGGAACTGTGCTCGGCTGGTGGGTCATTTCAGCGATTCACCGGACGACTGGCCTTTATTCCCCGCACCACGACCACAATATCTATCTGTGGGCGAATACATCATCGTTGATATTTGTATGCGCATGCTGATTGCGCGTGAATTGTACAACGCCAGCGGGTTCCCGCCAGATTACATTATTGACCGGGATATTGATGGCACCCTCTGGCCTAAATCTGAGCAGGTGGCAAGATGTGGTAATGCGGTACCGCCGCCTTTTGCCAAGGCATTGGTAAGGGCGAATATGCCAGAATTATGCACCTGAAATTATTGCTCATATTCATACCTTTGATGTGGAATTGTATGGAATATAAGTCATTTTCAATGTGAAACTTTACTTAACTAAGTTAAGCATTAAATCGGTTGAATCAGGTCCCCTCTATGGGGTTGCAATATCTTAAGCATAAGGTGATAGCTTAATGATTAATATCGAAAACTTGATTCAACATTTACCAACGGATGGCCGAACTATAATTCATTGTGAAAAGGGTAAGATAATAAGTATTGCACAATTAAGACCGGATCAGTTTATAGCAACGCTGCCAGCCTTTATCGAGATGGCAGAAAGAGCAGGGTATATCATTACAATCCCTGATATTTAACGGTATAATAATCAAGTCAGCCTGAACAACTGACAACCTAAGTTGTTGTTGTGTCATCACCCTTGGGGGGCAAGATGGCACAACTTTCATTTATCAAATCTGGCAATGAGACACTGACACCGGCCACGCCCGATGTTAGGGAATTTCTGCATTATAAAGTCAAGCTGGGGGCGATTCTCACCGCTGATTTTAAGCAGGTTCGCAATCCGAAGTTTCACCGCAAATATTTTTCCTTACTGAATCTGGGTTTTGATTACTGGACACCCTCCGGTGGCACCATATCACCTGAAGAAAAGAAACTGGTGCGAGGCTATGTAAACTATTTGGCAGAATATGCCGGTCATAGCGACACGTTGGAAGAATTAGCCCGCCAGTACCTCGATACCCTGGCAGAACAGCGGGCCGACCGTGTAACCCTACTTAAATCTTTTGATGCTTTTCGCCGCTGGACAACCATTCAAGCCGGTTATTACGCCATTATTCAAATGCCAGATGGCTCGCAATTTAAAGAGCCTAAATCGATCTCTTTTGCCTCGATGGACGATACCGAATTCTCCGAACTCTACAAAGCCACTCTTGATGTGCTTTGGCAATTCATCCTGAACAAAACTTTTAGCACGCCAGCTGCCGCAGAAAACACTGCCAGCCAGCTATTAAGTTATGCGTAGGGGGATTTGTGGCTAATTTACGCAAAGAGGCAAGGGGCCGTGAGTGTCAAATAAGAATCCCCGGCATATGCAATGGCAATTCCGAAACTGTGGTTCTGGCTCATTACCGATTGGCGGGTACCTGTGGCACCGCCATCAAACCACCTGATGAGCAGGGGGCTTGGGGATGCGGTGCATGTCATGACGAATGTGACCGGCGCACCCGTTTAATTGATAGTGACACCGCCCGTCTGTATCACGCCGAGGGCGTTATGCGCACCCAGTATATTTTACGAAAGGAAGGGAAGTTATGAGAGCCGCACCGCAAAGCCTGCCGTCAGAGCAGGAAAAACCAATGCTGGATATTCACTATCTATTGGAGCTTTGGGGAGCATGGGCCGCTAATGATAATAGCCAGGTAGATTGGCAACCTATTGCCGCAGGCTTTAAGGGGCTGCTCCCCTACACCAACAAATCACGGCCACAGTGCTGTGATGATGACGGCATTATGATTGATGGCTGTGTAGCGCGGCTGAAAAAGTATAAACCGGAAGAGTATCAGCTAGTGATTTTGCACTATGTATACGGTGTTTCACTGCGCATGATAGCTAAAAGGCGTAAGTGCTCAGATGGGACAATCAGGAAAGAGATGCAAACGGCGCAGGGGTTTATTGGTGGGTGCTTGGCGATGATAGATTATTTATAATGGTAAAATAATGGCGGGCAATTTAAATTCGCCATTATTTGCAATGGGTTAACCAACAATGTGCTTAGTTTTTTGGTAAGTGATAAGAAAATATCTTTAACATTCATAAACTCAGAAAATCCCAAATAAAATAAAACTATTGCCAGGATTATAACTACGGTTGTTGATGTAATATTAACTAATCTATATGCTTTGTAAGCATTTTCAATAGGAGTCGTTGCTAATTCGTGATAATCCTTATCATCAAGATAAGCGTAAAGCTTTTTTCTCCAGATAATTCTATTTTCTTCTATTATTTTTATAAAACTTGAGTTAATAAATACTGAAGTGAAATGTGATACTAAAATATATACTGCGATAGCAAAAAAAACCAAAGCATATACTCTTGAAGAAGCAGGTACTTTCGAAGCATCAAGAGTATATTTAATTACGATTGTACTGATTACAAGAGCGATATCTTTCCACAATGAAGAAGTTAACTCTTTAGACTGTTGAACAATTTTTTGCATGTCATCGGCAAGGTTTTTTCGCAGATCACTGAGTGCTTTTAGAGTATCTTTACTACTAGATCTAATATGAGCTTTATAAAGTAGTCTGGCAGATTCAAGAGCTAAAGAAACTTTCAGTATAAGACCGTTACAGTAACTAGTTTCCACTGGCCATTCTCTTGCTAATTCGCCTGAAAAAAAAGTATGCTTAAGTTCAATTTCATCACCTTGTAGATATATCCAACGTATAGTCTCCTGTAGGATATCAAAAATAGATGTTGGTATTTCATTTGTATTAAATGCTAATTTTTTAGGTGGCTTTCCAGATAAGCCAATAACAGTACTACCATCCGTTTCACAATATATTTCATTTGGTAGGCACATAATCAAAAAGTGAGTTGATATTTCTTTCCATATCTGGAATGCTTTGTCATTATTAATTACATCATTTTGTTCATCAGTTAAAATCCAAGGCTCAACAGTATTGGGAGTTAAAGGTTGGGTCGAGAAAATCTTAACAAAACTCCTTACCTTAACTTTTCTAATTTTTTCAGTATTTGGTAATTCCAAATTAACAGGTGCATTTTGCCAAGGCGATACGCGAAATGCACCCGTTGCAAAAGAAGATTCCGCAAAAAGCAAGCATATTTCCTTTACTTTCTCTACAATACCATCTTCATAAAGGAAATATTTCCATCCCTCAAGTGTTAATATATATATGTTATTATCAAAACATGGGTACTCTATCTTTACAGTATGCTCTTCATTAATATTACCATTACTAGGTTCAATTTCATCCTGGTCAGAGTCACTAAAACTAAATTTTAACCATTCACAATCGTCCATAGCAACTTCTTGCCATTTATCTAAGGCTTTTTTTGACATTTTTGCTTTTAAAAACAACCTTCCTTGGTTGTTTTTAATATTCTCATTTATATCTATAACTTCACTGTCACGCGAGAACTCAATTGCCTCTTTTAATTTTTTGAGTATCAATATCATCAAGAGTAATCCTCGCTGTAATTATTTTAATTTCTATGCGACCATCGTGTAAATCGGTTCTTATTGGTGCATTGTCATCATCAAATAGTATAACAACATTTTCAGTTGTTTCAATTCTGCGTCTTTTTGGCTTCTGAACAAATTCAGGTTTTACTGTAAACGACTCTCCTAAAATCCCCATGTTTCTTGACTCTCTAGTGAAACTTTTCACGATATTAGATGCTTCATCTAGCTGGCCAAATATTGCTGTTAGAGGGACGGTAGGGTTATTTGTGTCAAACTCAAATTCTCCTTGATGAATGCTTTCATAAATTCTATTTACCCCAGTTCTTGCAATATGTTCTGGTAGTATATGCTTATTTTCTTTAAATACTTTCTTAAGTACTTCCACAAGTTTTTCTGTTAATGTTTTTTCAGTATGTATACGTCTAACCTGAAGGAATCCTTCAAAGTATTCAGAAATATTAGACCTTTTACTTCGATCAAGTACTGCAATAATCCCGCCTTCAATATCATCTCCATTTAACTTGACTAAAGCAATTTTTTGCATTGACTCTGCTTTTCTTATAAAAGATTCATGAAATCTTTCTAGTCTAGGGACATGAGCTACATCAATATTTTGTTGTAATACGTAACGAACAACATCTTCATTATCATATTTAATTAAAGCGTAAAGTTTTTCATGTTTATTTAATAATTCAAATACAAAAAAAACACCCTGACTTGTATTTCCCTTATGATGGGATTGGAAATCACTAGCTAACATTTTAGACTGTTCACTAAAGCAGTTTGGATCGTTATCTGCTTCGGATCGAATGATTCTGAGTATTCTTTCTGTGTTGGATCTTGGCAAAAAATTGAACAAATTACCCTTTAACGATGTTTTTATTCTACCTAAAAAGAAATCAGTATGCTGTGGTGGTGTAATTTCATTCAATAAAACAGGAATTTCTAGGTTTTTACCAACCACATGAAAAATCATCCTATTGATTGTAAGCAAATCTACTTCTTCTTCCGTAAGAAAACTCATTGTAATTCCTCTGCACGTGATAATTTCAAATTATTAGAAGTTTGTTATTGGTGTCGGCAGCAATGTAGATTTTGAGCAAAGTAGTGCTTTAAAGCTGTCATGATAATTGATTTCTCAAAAAAATCACTAATGCGTACGCAAAAATGTTTGTATTCTGATAAGAGTGGTTACTTGGTCACATAGCTTACACAATTCAAAAAACCTCGCTTTTGCGGGGTTTTGTCGTTTTTGCGCCAAAATAATCTGCAATAACTATGGTTATCATGTGATTGTGGCGCATTTTCTTTTTGCTTCACACCCAACCCATCAGGGAGGGGGAGACTATGAAAATGAGCAATATAACAACAGCGGTCTCCTATACCGTGTCGGGTGGCAGTTTCATTTTTTGGGTTAAAGAGCTGATAGCTGGATTCACACCTGATGAGTGGACGGTTATTGGCGTTCTTGGTTCCTTATTCTTTATGGCCCTGACATTTTTACTGAATGCTGGTGTAAAAATTTGGGATAGACGGCATGGTTATAAACCGGATGGTGAATGATGGCCTCGACAAAAAGCAAATTAAGCGCGGCTGTCCTGGCTCTGATTATGGTTGCAGCACCGGCCACAGTAATTCTTGATCAGCTATTGGATGAGAAAGAGGGTAACCGGCTGGTAGCTTATCCAGATGGAAAGGGGATTTGGACTATTTGCCGTGGTGCTACTCAAGTTGATGGTAAGCCGGTAGTGAAAGGGATGAAGCTGTCAGCAGACAAGTGCGCTGCGGTGAATCAGTTGGAGGCTGACAAGGCCATAAGCTGGGTAAAGAAAAATGTGCGGGTACCGCTGACTGAACCACAGATTGCCGGTATCGCTTCGTTTTGCCCCTATAACATTGGCCCGAGTAAATGTTTCACTTCTACGTTCTATCGAAAACTCAATGCTGGCGACCGTAGAGGTGCATGCGCTGAGATCAAACGCTGGGTATATGACGGCGGTAAGGATTGCAATATCCGCTCAAATAACTGTTACGGGCAGATAGAACGCCGCGCACAGGAGAGCGAGCTGACCTGCTGGGGGCTGGATGAATAAGGCCATTGGATTAGTCATTGCTGTGCTGGTGGTCATGGTGTCGGTTCTGCTCTTTAACAGTAACCGCCTCTCAAATGATATCCAAAAAGCGGAAAAAGCGCTGAGTGATGAGCAAGCCACAAACACGGCACTGGGCAACATCATCGATGCATACCAGGTGAATGAAGCCGCCAACCGAGCAGCCACCGCCCGCCAGTTAGATAAAGAAAGGAAACTACGCAATGAAAGTGAAGATCGGCTTAAGCGGTTTCTGGCGGCGTCGTCAGATGATAAGTGTGCTATTCAGCGCCTGCCTGACGCTAGCATTAACATCTTGCGCGAATAAGGTGGCTTCACGTCCACCAGCTAGCTGTCCCGTATTGCTACCGCCAGAATCAGCATTAATTGAATGCGAGGTGCCGGATTTCGTCGGTACCACTTGGGGCGATAGTGGGCTATATGCGCTGGCCTTGAAACGTGAACTGCGCATATGTAAAGGTCGGCTTGATGCGGTTATTAGCTGGCGACAAACAATGAGTGGAAAAATTGATGAAGTATCACTTGGTTTGAATTAAACCTTATTCAAGGTCACAAGAATGTACAGTTATAGTAATAATAACAATACTCGTGATAAGTACTTATGGAAGTAAAGACATTTTGAGCGTAGATTCCAGTTTACATGCGGATTAGTGTGAGCGAGGGATATGGAAGAGCATCATGCAAATTATGTGATAAAACCCTGTGGAAAGATAGGTAGCGGTGGCTTTGGGTATGTTGAGAAAATTGAACTTTTCAACAGCGCTGGTCACAAGTGTGGAGATTATGCTAGGAAAATATTTTCGCCTCAATCTGATTTATATCGTGATGAGTTTAAGAGAAGATTTGAGAGGGAAGTACTTTACCAAACCCGCTGTAGACATCGTAATATTGCTCCAATCTATATTCACAATCTTAATTGTGATAGTCCTTGGTTTATCCTTGACTTGGCTGAAAGCGATTTAAGCAAAGATCTGGCAACTGGTATTTTAAATGTTAAAGATAAAATTAACATTATAAGTATGATATTGGCTGGTGTTCGTTTTATGCATGAACCGAAACCATATCTTCAGAAATACGACATACTTTATCTGCACCGAGACTTAAAACCATCTAATGTGCTGAAGTTTTCTGATGGGATTTACAGAATATCAGACTTTGGTTTGGTTAAAAACATAGCGAAAGACCAGGCTGGAAAGGATGCAGAGTCAGAGCTTTTGACAAAAGTGGCTGCTGCTATGGGTACTGAAAAATACATGGCACCAGAAATTAACGCTGCTGGATTATATTCTGTTCAATCGGATATTTTTGCTCTGGGCGTTTTGATGGATGAATTTGACCTCAAAGATATTCCAGAAATAAAAGAAATAGTGGATAAATGCACAGCATGGCGCCCAGCTAATCGATACCAGTCACTGGTCGAAATAATTAGTGAGTTGAACAATCTTAAAAAAAGGAATGGGTTATGATTAATTTATTGACTTCTGGTTTATTCTCTTTGCCCAAGAATTCCTCTAAAGAAAATCAGGACTCAATCTTGCTGCCTAAACCCCTGGATGATGGCTTTATAATGGCTGTAGCTGATGGTGTAGGGTCTTACATCGGTGCCAAACAAGCATCACAAGCAGCTGTAGATTATCTTTCAAATATTATTAGCTCAAGTCAATTAGCTGATATGAATAATGTTTTTTCCTCAATAAAAGAAAAAGTTTCTGAACTATCATTTCAAAATACTGAGTTTTTCCAAGCGGCTACAACATTGACATTTTGTTATATTGATAGCACGTCGCTAAGGATCGGTCATATTGGTGATAGTCGATTGTATTTTAAGTCTGGTAATAAACTTAGATTGCTGACTAAGGATCATACCCAACACCAGAAGTTACTAGATGATAAGATTTTTAATCGTGCAGAATTGAAACTAATGTCAGGGAAAAATACTTTGACAACAGCTATATCAAAGCCAATAAATTTGGAGTATCAAGAGATATCATTGCCATTGGATGAAGTTACGGATGAACAAGGGATTGTAACTATATTTCTTATGTCGGATGGTGCTCATCACTCTTGGGAGAAAAGGCCAAGGTTCTCGAGTAACACTTTGAATAACCCGATTCGTTTTGCCGGAAGTCTTCAAAATCGCATTGAGAAATCAATTCCCACTGATGATTATACATTATTAGCCGCAGGATTCCGGGTTCGCTAACTAAGGTAATATTAAATATCTAAAGGTCATCATTAGCATCTGTATTTAATTAAACGATGGCTTTTAGATACAATCATAATAATATTTGGTACAAGCCACTGGCCTCATAAGCCTGTGGTTTTTCACTCCTAAATATCATCACATAACGGCTTTGCGAGGCTGTTATGTAATGCGCAAGCAAAGCCATCAGTAACACCTTCCGCTCACCCTGAGCATGGTTGCTGGTGGTTTTTTTATTTAGGAAGGTGGGCGACCGCGAGTAGTTGGAGCTACTAACGGCCATTCATACCCACAGTACAGGTCATGAGTACGAACCAAGGCCCACTTGCTCTCGAGAGCAGGGTCATAATAGTTGGAACATGCAAAATGACCATAGTAAAAAATCAGAATAAATTAGAGATAGTCTATAAATCACTCAGTTCGTTGATTGTTTACGCAAAAAATGCCAGAACCCACTCAGCAGAGCAGGTAGATGAAGTTGCAGCGAGTATTAAACAGTTCGGTTGGACAAACCCAATTCTTATTGATGAACGGGGAGAGGTAATCGCGGGTCATGGTCGTTTATTGGCAGCGGAACAGTTGGGTATTGCGCAAGTTCCTACAATCACATTATCTGGTTTGTCGGAGTCACAGAAAAAAGCCTATCGGATTGCTGATAATAAATTACCACTGAATGCCGGATGGGATCAGGATCTCTTAACCTTGGAGCTGGGGGATTTATTGGCAGAAAATTTTGATTTGTCTCTTACTGGATTTTCGTCAGAAGAAATCGATCAAATGTTGAATGTCGATTTTCTGCCTGGTAACGAAAACGATCAGGGAAAGCTAGATCATCTTGACGCCAAGCTCTGCCCACACTGTGGGGGTGTTCTATGACAACACTCACGGTGGATTGGGCGACTCATCAGGCTGCCAGCTTTGCCTGCCTCAACTGGCATTATGCCAAAGCGGTACCAGTCGGAAAATTGGTAAAAGTGGGTGCGTGGGAAGATGGGAAATTTATTGGTGTCGTTATTTTTAGCCGCGGCGCTAATAACCATATCGGGCAGCCATACAGTTTACAGCAGGATCAAGTTTGCGAACTTACCCGCGTAGCGTTACGTCAGCATATATCCCCAGTTAGTCAGATATTGGCTAAAGCGATTAAATTTCTTGCTGATGTTTGCCCTGGTCTGCGGCTAATCGTCTCCTATGCAGATAAAGACCAAAATCATCATGGCGGAATTTATCAGGCTACCAATTGGATATATGAGGGGCTATTCGGTGTCGGAACGGTGGGTGCATTTATCATCAAAGGTAGGAAAACCCATCCGCGCAGTGTTTCTGCCAAGGGGGTAAAACAAAATCTTGAATCAATTCGCCAGCATTTAGATCCCAACGCCCAAGAGTTTAAAACATCAGGAAAGCATAAATACCTGATGCCTCTCGACAAGAAAATGAAAAAAATCCTGATATCACGTCATAAACCCTATCCCAAGAGGGCCTGATGATGGATAAGCCGACGCTCGATAAAGTCGAGGCATTGGCAGGGCGTGGATTAACGGAGCAGCAGATAGCCGACACACTGGAAATCGACATTGATAATTTAAGGAGAGATAAATCAGCAATCTCACTTTACCGGCTGGCCGTTCGCCGGGGAAAAGCTAAAGGGATAGCGGATATATCCAATTCTCTGTTTATCAAAGCCAAGAAAGGCGACACGCGAGCCATGATTTTCTTGCTGGAGCATTTAAGACCAAAATGTGAGTAAAAAATGAAAAAGCCGGATTGGGAGGCGATAAAGCGCGAATACTGTGCCGGACAACTTTCAATTCGGTCATTAGCTGAAAAGTACGGTGTCAGTGATACAGCAATACGGAAAAGGGCTAAATCAGGAAAATGGGTTAAGCCCGAAAAAGTTCGCACTACAAGTTCGCATAACTCTGGTGCGAACCAAAACGCGAACCTGCGAACCAAAGCTAAAAAATCAATTTCACCAATTGAAAATCAAATCAATTCAAATTGCCCACCAATTGAAAATCAAGTTGAAGAAAGTTGCTCTATCGCCAGTAGATATGGGCTTAACGATATGCAGGCGAAATTTGTCAGTGAGTATTTAATTGATTTGGATAAGACCGCTGCTTATAAACGGGCCGGATATAAATGCGAGGGATTAACTGGTGCTGCCGCTGCTCGTCGGTTGTATCGCCATGTATCGGTAAACAAAGCCATACGCGATGCTATGGAAGCCAGAGAACAACGGACGCACATCACGCAAGACGCTGTTTTAAATTGGTGGTGGGATATTGCCACGGCCAACGCTAACGAAATTTCAGAGTTTCGTCGTTTATGTTGTCGTCACTGCTGGGGGATTGAAAATAAATACCAGTGGATTAACGAGCAGGAATATCAGGAAGAGTCAGAGAAAAGAACCAATAACGGAAAACCTGCGCCATTGGATGATGGCGGTTACGGTTTTGACAGTACGCTCGATCCCAATCCAGATTGCCCACGTTGCAATGGTGAGGGGCAAGGCAGGGCGCATTTTCATGATTCGCGGGATTTATCGATTTCGGCACGCCGCCTTTATGCCGGAGTTAAGCAGGGCAAGTTTGGTTTAGAGGTGATTACCCGTAATCAGGATGAGGCATTGAAAATGGTGGGCCAGCATTTGGGTATGCTGAAAAATAAAACCGAGATAAGTGGCCCTGATGGTGGTGCCATTAACCAGGTGAATTACACGCCAGAAGATTATGTGAAAGCGCAGCAGATGTTAGAGGGTAAATTGCCGGGGTTGGATTGAATACTGACAATCAAACGCGCTTGCCAGCTTCACTGTAGGCTTCTTCACGATCCCGTTTACCCACGGCAACCACAAAAACCGTGATTTTTTCGTCTTGCACCTGATAAATCAGGCGGTATCCGGCGCTGCGTAGTTTTATTTTGTAGCAATCAGGTAAGTCGCGCAGTTTATTGGCTTCAACGCGTGGATTTTTAATCACTTCGAGCAACTTTTTCTTAAATTGCTGACGTACAGTATCGCCGAGCTTATGCCATTCCTTCAGCGCCCGGCGATCAAAATCAAGATTATAAGTCATCCAGTGACACCCTGACCGGTTGTGGATTGGCTAAACGTTCTCTGACTATGGCGACCAGTGCTTGATCTTCATCGGTCAGCAACACGGATTTAAAGGGCAGTTTGCCACTTTGTGCCACGTATTCCAGTGTCTGGCGCAGCAAATCAGAGGGGGTGACGCCCAGTTTTTCCAGTACCGCATAAGAACGATCTTTTAAGTCATCATCAATGCGAATATTAATGTTACCCATATTTGAACCTCACTCACGTAATGACATATGTAATCACAAACGTCATTTTGTCCCTATCAGGCAAAAAGTGCAAGGGGAATAATGGCGATAAATCACCCAAACATGGCGCGATAGCAGGATCACCACATGAGCGATATTCTCGAATGGGAAAATCTGGATTTCCCGTCGCGTGTCGCCCTGAAATCCCGATCGGAAAAATCTTTTCTTAATTTCACTCGCATTTGGTTTGAGCTGCTGCAAAGTGACCGGTTACTGGTGAACTGGCATCATAAAATGATGGCCGCAAAGCTGGATGATTTGGTCAATAACCGACTGCAACCGCGCAACCTGATTGTGAACGTGCCGCCAGGTGGCACTAAAACCGAGTTTATTTCGGTTCATCTGCCAGCCTATATCAATATGTTGGTACAGACTGGCCAGTTACGGCGCTTTCGAAATCTCAATGTGTCGTTTGCTGACACACTGGTAAAACGCAATAGCCGCCGCACCCGCGATATTATCGCCAGCCCTGAGTATCAATCACTGTGGCCTTGCCGCTTTGGTATTAATCAGGCGGAAGAGTGGGAAATTGTTAATAGTCGGGGCCGAATGGTAGGGCAGACGGTTTCTCGCTCCAGCGGTGGGCAATTAACCGGTGGTCGTGCGGGGTTCCCCGGCCCTGATTTTTCCGGCTTTGTTGGGCTGGATGATTACAATAAACCCGAAGATATGTTTTCGGCCACCAAACGGGCCAGCGCTAACCGTATCTTGGTGAACACCATCCGCTCACGGCGCGGTGATAAGAGTAAAGAGCATCCCACACCGTTCGTTTCTATCCAGCAGCGGCTTCATACCGACGACGCCACCGGATTTATGCTGTCCGGCAAGATGGGGGTGGATTTTCACCACATCACTATTCCGGCGCTGGTCAGTGAAGAATATATAGATGCATTGCCGGAACCGTGGCGCTCGCAGTGTTGGTTTTCGGTTAAAAATAGTGAAAGCGTGGTGGTCGGCGGGGTGCGTTATTGGTCTTACTGGCCAGTAAACGAATATGTCGGTGATTTGCTGCGGTTGTGGGAAAGCGACGAATACACTTTCATGTCGCAATATATGCAGCGCCCACGCGCATTGACTGGCGGATTAATTGATACCGACTGGTTTAAACGCTACACCCATTTACCCCCGCTGACTCATCGCGCCGTTTATGTCGATACCAATTCTGGCAAAATTGAAGATTACAATGACTACACCGTCTTTACGCTGGTGGGGATGGGGGTTGATGGCAATCTCTATATTATCGACAGCGTACGTGGGCGGTGGGACCCAGAGGACTTGCTGACCACCGCACAAGACTTATGGGAAAAGTGGCGACCCTATAATCCGAAACGCCCTGCGCCATTACGCCATATGGGAATTGAGGATAAGCAAGCCGGACAAGGTCTGATTACTACACTGGTAAAACGTAAAAGTATTCCCATTTTAACTATTCCCCGCGGTTCGGGCCAAAACAAGCTGATCCGCTGCCTGAATACCATTCCGCAAATGAAAACTGGCTGTGTCTATCTTCCGGCACTGATGACCGACGACGGCCAAAAAATCCCGCAGGTTTATTACTGGGATGGTGCAGTGGCCGCCTCGACTGATTGGATCATGCCTGCACTGACGGAATGCGCTGATTTCTCAGCGGATGACAGCCATAAAAACGATGACATCCTCGACACAATTATGGATTCGATAGAAATCGAATTAATTGCTGGTGGCAGCATCAGTTATGACAAGTGGGTTTAACGATGAGTGAAAAACTGGATTTTGGCGGTAAACCCCGCATTCGCCTGACTGCTGATGGTTTGTCGAATGTGATGACTGGCATGGGTACCGACCGTGACCGGCGTATGTATAGCCGCTTTGTGTATGGCGCGATGCAAGATTTTGCCGAGTTGGAGGCGGCTTATACCGAAAACTGGATTGCCCGTTCGATTATTGATATTCCGGTTGATGATGCCACTCGCGAATGGCGCTCATTTCCGTCAGATGATGCTACCGCACTACGCAATGCTGAAAACCAGTTCAATATTCAAGGGGTCACCCAAGAGTCCTTTAAATGGGCCGGATTGTATGGCGGGGCGGGGGTATTGATGCTGACCGACCAAGACCTGTCTCATGAATTGGAATTAAAGAATATTAAAAAAGGCTCACTTAAGCGCTTGCTGGTACTGGACCGCATGCTGATCAATGGGCAGCAATACAACGTTTCTAACCCACTGGCTGAGAACTTTATGCAGCCGGATTACTACCTGGTAAACGGCGGTCAGCAGAAGATCCATTTCAGCCATTTTGTGCGTGCGCCCGGTGCTGCCTTGCCGATGCGGTTACGTATGATTAACGGTGGTTGGGATGATAGCCGTTTGAGGCGCTGTCTTGAGGATGTGAAAGATGCCGTCGCCGCCAAAGGGGGGATTTCTTCGCTAATTCTGGAAGCCAATATCGACATCATCAGCAAAGAAAATTTAGCCACTGACTTAGCATCTGGCGATATGGATGAAGCCATAGCCAAACGCTACAACACTTTTGGCATGATGAAATCGCTATTTCGGCTGGCGCTGCTGGATTCCAAAGAGAGCTTTGATCGCAAGCAAATCTCATTCGGCGGCTTGGGAGAAGTGTTGGCGGTACTAATGGAGTGGACGGCGGGCGCATCCGGTATTCCGATGACACGCATATTCGGCGTGCAAGCCAAAGGATTAGGGGATTCCGGGCAAGGCGACCAGAACAATTATTTCAGCACCATCAAGGGGGATCAGGAAGCGAAATACCGCCCATTTTTGAAAAAACTGGATGAGGTGCTGGTGCGTTCGACGCTGGGTACCATGCCCGATGGGTTGGATTTTACCTTTGCGCCACTGTCGCAACCGACCGATAGCGAGATTTCTGCCCAACGACTGGCAGATGCGCAGGCCGATGATATTCGCCTTCAGCAAAAAGTAGTATTGCCGTCGCAGGTGGCCCGTAAGCTGATGGAGCAAGGGGTTTATGGTATTCAAGAAGATGACATCACCCGACTTGAAGATGACGAATCAGCCGAACGGCAAGGTGATTATCAATTCCGGCTTGGCAACACTCCAGGCGATGATAAAAAACCAGCCGACGCGCCGGAGGGCACAATTCAGGCCAGTTAAACAGACAGATGAAACCGAACGTTATTATCGTGCTCAGTTACGTGAAATGGTTCGGTTGATGGCGCAGTCGATAGATGAAGTATTAACACCGGTTCTACGCCGTAATTACACCGCCGACAGTTATCTGGTCGATATCATCAAAGAGTCAATCAGGCAGGCTGCCGACAAATTTAATAGTTCTGTGATGGGCCGTCAGGCTGAGCGACTAGCCCAGCAAGTGGCGAGTCGGGCAGAATCTGAAAGTTCTGCGGTATTCGTTGAACAAATTAATCGCGCTATTGGTATTGATATGACCTCACTAATGGTCAATGAGTCATTAGTGGATTATTTCGACGCCTCGGTCGAAAGTAATGTCGCGTTGATAAAATCACTGTCCTCAGATTATTTCGATGATATTCAGCGGGAAGTGATGGATAGCATCATGCGCGGTGACTCGCTCAGCACCATGGTCAGAAATATCCAGCAAGTGACCGGAGCCAGCTATCAGCGTGCGCATCTTATTTCCCGCGACCAAACCGCCAAAATCCGCAGTGATATTACTCACACTCGGCAGGTAGGCGCGGGAATTAACCGTTTTCGTTGGTCTACCTCGCAAGATGTACGTGTGTCCGGTAATCCCGCCGGTAAGTATCCGCGAGCCAAAATCAAATGCTTTGAAATTTCCCGCACTGATGTGGGTTATGGCGCAGGTATTTATCTTTGGTCGCGGGGTGCGACTTATCACGGCGAAAGCGGATTATTCCCCGGCAGAGCACATATCGGCTGTCGCTGTCATGCCATTCCCCAAATCAAGGGGCTTGATTACTAACAGGATATATTATGCGGATCACCGTTCGTGACCGCGTGTCCTTTCCGATTAATTCCCAACGAGAAATGACCCCTGAGGGCTATTTAAAAGTCCCCGGGCGGGTTGCTCGCGTCGGTGTGCAGCAATATCTCGCCTCCGAACTGGGATTAAAAGACAGGCCACCCGGTCAAATCGTCAATGTGTACCGGCCACCGGCTGAGGTGTTTGATCCGGTCAGTCTAGCCAGTTATGACAATAAAGACGTCACCATTGATCACCCTGATGATTTGGTGAATGCCCAAACTTTTAAGCAGGTTACCGCAGGGCATGCCATTTCGCCGGGGCGACAAGATATTGATGACCCTGATTATGTGGTGGTCGATCTGCTGATTAAAGATCAGTACGCCATTGATGCTATCAACCAAAATAAAGAGGAATTGTCTGCCGGTTACACCTCTGAATACCGTTATGCCCCCGGTATCGCGCCCTGCGGTACTGCCTACGAATTTATTCAATACACCATCACCATCAACCATATCGCACTGTGTGATCAGGCCAGAGCCGGGCACCTGGCGCGGTTATTTGACCGTAAACCCAAGGGAGTAACCCCCATGTATAAAGTTGTGCTGGATTCCGGCGTGCGCGTAGAGGTGGCTGACGAAGCGACCCAGCAGCTGATCCAATCATCGATGGATGCGCTAAAAAAACGTGTTAGCGACGCAGAGGAAGGGCAGGAAAAAGCCGAAGCCGCCAAGGATGAAGCTGAACAGAAAAAAGAGGAGGCCGAAGCCAAAGCCGATGCCAAAGATGAAGAAATCGCGGCATTAAAAGAAAAGTCGTCTGAGGATGCGATTTCGAAACGGCTGGCCGATGTGGTGGCGGCGCGTGACTCTGCTATCAAAATTGCAGGTACAGAATTTAGCTGTGACGCGGTAGACCCGCTAAAAATCAAACGTGCCGCGCTGGATAGTGCCGGGATCAAATGCCGCAAATACCCCTCATGGGATAAAGCGCCGGATGCTTATCTGGCCGCTTATTTTGATGCCGAAGAAGAGCGGCGGGAAAACGAGGATGACGATGATCCGGTTGATAAAAACGAGGTGAATGACTCCATCATCAATTTGGGCCGCGATATGAAGAAAGTCAAAACCGGCGATGCACAGACGACTCGTGACAGTGTGCGCCAAAGCTGGCTGGACAAACGTTATGGCAAACAAACGGAGAATAAATAATGGCGATTGCTCAGAGTGAATTCACCAAATGGCGCGGTAAAGCCTACGAGGGCCAAATTTCAACCACGGATGTCTGTGAAGTGGTCTCACGTCGAGTGGAAACCAAAATGGTGTCATTTGGTCGGGCAGTGATCCGTGGGGTGGGCGCGCGTTCTTGTGCACCTGTCACGCCGACCACTACCGCCGCACAGATTATCGGTTTTACCGTGCGTTCGATGGCGGTATTCAGCAACAGCGTGCCCACTAATCCGCCAGATTATGAAGTGGGTTATGAGGTCGATCATGTGGCGTCGTTACTGCGCCGTGGGCCGATGTTTGCCTTGTGCGTTGATGGCGCCAGTGCGGGTGACACCGTAACTGTGATTACGGCGACAGGTGTGAATCAGGGGCGGTTAACCGCAGGCAGTGCTGGGGTTGAGTTGGATTTTGTCCGTTGGGTTGATGATGTAGTGGCCGGTGAAGTGGGCGAAATTCGCGTTGATGGCATTTTAGCGTCAACCGGCGTTCCTACCCCAGCGCCCGATAGCGGCGAGTAAAATTAAAGGAAAACATGTATGAAACGAAGTGTATTTGACGTCAGCCCAGTATCGGCGCTCTCTTTTCTGGTGCAACAGGCCGCCCATATTGAATCTGAAATTTACCGGCTGGAATATCCGCAGTTTAAGTACAGCACATTGCTGCCGCTGGATAACAGTGCGCCCGACTGGGTAAAAGTGGTGGCGTTCCGCTCGATTGATGCCCGTGGTGAGTTACAGATATTTGGCCCGAACTCGACCGATGTGCCGACGGTAGATATCGCCATGAATCAGGGCTTTCATGAGATCAAAACTGCTGCATTGGGTTACACCTATTCCATTGAGGAAATCGGTTTTGCCATGCTCAATAACGTCAATCTTGATGCTGAACGTGGTCAGGCGGTACGTGACGTGGTTGAGCAAGGTCTGAATAAGATTTACTTATTAGGTCACAATGACATTGGGGAAGGGCTGTATACCAGCTCCAATGTGGGCATTGAGGCGGCTCCGGCGACCTTGGCCGAATTGGTCGCCGATATCCCCACCAACGGTACCCAGCCGATCATTGATTTCTTTGGTGCCGCCTATAACCAGGTATATCTAAAAAACACCGTCACGGTTCACCGACCAAATGGTTTCATTTTGCCCTCGGAACAACATCAATTACTGATGCGTACCTTGCTCTCGACCCATAACGCCTCAAACGTCACATTGTTGGAATTCCTGCGGACCAACTTCAAAGATATGGATTTTGACGATGATATCTTGCTGGCTGGTGCTGGGGCGGCGGGTAAAGATCGTCTGATGGTGTACAAAAAAGATATGCGGGTGGTGAAAGGCCATGACGTGATGCCGTTACGTTTCTTAGATCCAGCTACACCAGACAACGTTAATTTCAAAGTGCCAGCCATTTTACGTACCGGTGGCACGGAATGGCGTATTCCTAAAGCCGCTCACTATGTCGATGGGGTTTAATCATGTTTGAACTCACTAACTTGCACACATCACCGCTGACGGTGACCGATGAGGAAACCGGCCAGCGCATCACTATTGCTGTTGGACATTCAGCGGCGGTGAATGGCAACTTTACTCGCCACTTATTTACTCAGGCAGGCATGATGCGCGCCGAACAATTCGATGCGCCGCTTAATAGGCATATTGATGATAGTGAGCTGGATATCACCGCTGTGCGCGATGAATATGAAAACTTATTCGGTAAAAAAGCCCCCTCGGCAGCCAAAGCACCAACCTTGCAAAAGGCGATTGATAGCAAAAAAGCCGAGTTGGTACAGAGCGATACTACCGAGCCGGAAACCTCAGCGGATGATACCGATAACATTGATGACCCGTCCGCGTGACGGGTTTTTGCTTTAGGGGGCGATGTGGATATTACGGCACAAATTGTGGCTGATTTTCGTGAGTATTATCCGGAATTCAGCGATATCACCTTGTGGCCTGAGCGGGAAGTTATTCAGGCATTGGAGGAGGGCGACTCGGAAACCGGCCAACGTTGGCTGAAATATCATGCCCGTCCGGCATCAATCAAAAAACGTGGCCTGTTTGCCTTTGCTGCCCACCGGCTGGTAATGCGCAAAAGGGCTATCAGTGGTGATGTTGGGGCGGCTTATGCCATCTCATCAAAATCAGTGGGTGATGAATCGACTTCTTTTGCCGTTCCTACGGTGACCGCTGATGATCTCAATATCAATGGTGATTTACCACTGACCACCTACGGCGTGGATTTTTTGCGTTTACGTCGCAGGGCCGGTACCGGAGGCATGATGGTATGAAACTGCGGGCCGAAGTACGGGGTGGGAATAAACTGGCGCAGAAATTGCGCCAGATCCATGACCGAGTCACAGCAAAACGTCGAGTGCTGGTGGGGCTACCTGAGGGGGCGGGAGTGTATGAAGATGGTGCGCCTATTGTGGTGATTGGTGCGGTACAGGAATTTGGTTCCGCTGACGGGCGTATTCCAGAGCGCTCATTTCTGCGGGTTCCACTGCGACAAAATCAGGACAACATCAAAAAAGCCTTTCGTGTGCTGACGGCGCAGGTCACTCGTGGCGAAATCACGGCATTCCAAATGCTGGATCAGATTGGTGCGCGTGCGGTGGGTTATTGCCAGGAGGCGATCGAAGCCGGTATTCAACCCAAAAATGCTGATGCCACTGTAGCAGCTAAAGGCTCGGCAACACCGCTTATCAGGCATGGTGATTTAAAAGGCGCACTGACTCATATCGTGGAGGATTAATCATGTTCGGTAATGGCTTGGATATGCACGGACATATTGATGCCACCTTTAATTCGCCTATCGAGGGCGGCATTCGGTTAATTCGACCGGTTGCCGGTGACTATAGCGGCCTCGGAGGTATTTGGCAGCAGGGAGAACCGCAGGTCACCGAATTGCAGAAGGTGAATGTCCAATCAGCAAAATGGAAAGATATTCAAATGTTGATCGGCATGGGCGGCACGGCTAACCCGCAGGATCTGCGAGTGGTGCACATTAACGATGGTGTGCATTATCTCTGGCCTGATGACGAGGGGAAATTTAGCGACTTGCTGGAATTCAGTGATGGGCTGGCAATGCGACAATGGCGAGTTGTTTCCTGTGATAACCGGCCTTGGCGTAACTTTTGCCGTGCATTGGTTGAACGTTATCGAGGTGCGGGCTGATGGAAACCATTGAAGAGATGTATCCGGTATTTCAGGAACTTATTTCACTCGCCGCTGCAGTCCCCCTCGACCGTGTTGTATTAGCCGATCAAGGCCGTAACCCACCGATAGGTAATAGCTTATATGCCACCTATAACCCAGTGCCTGTTCGGGCCTATGGGCAAACACGGCGCAAGCGAGAATTTATCCCAGCGATTGCTGAAACTGATCCGGCGCTGGGGGAGGAGTGGCAAGATTTGCAAGAAACAGCCTGTACCTCAATGGAGTTTTTGCTGTCGGTGAATTTGCTCAATAGCGGTGCGGCAACTGCCGCTATGCATTTAGCCAATGCCAATTTTCTGATGCCCGTCAGTGATTATCTGTTCCGTCACAAAATCGCCTGGCGTTTCTCCAGCAATTTCCGAAATCTCACCGGACTGTTACAAGCCGGACTTCAGCCGCGCTATCAGGCTGACATCCATTTATTCATTGAGAAAACCGCATCCTACGCGCTATTACGTGCCGCAGGGTTTGACATTCAAATTAGAGAAAGAGACTGCTCTTATGGCTTATCCGGTTGATAATATTATCCCCGTCAATCTTATTCTGACGGCGGCAGGGTTGGGCTACGGTGATTTTTCCAGTGCGCTGACCTTTGCTGATCCGTCAGACTTAGCAGAAGCGGCAAAGTTTGATGCAGACTCATTCCGCGACTATGCATCGCTGCCAGAACTCGGTGCTGATTTCCAGACTGACAGCCCGATTTATCATATTGCGACTCGCTACTTTGCGCAAATTCCCAAACCGCCACAAATCACCGTCTGGATGAAGAATGTTGAAAATTCGCTGTTGGAAACTGTCAATAGCGCCACTGACCGCATTTGGCGTTATCACTACTTCTTTAAAACAAGCGACTTAACCAGCAATGACATTATTCTCCAGTTGGCCGATTGGTCTGATGCCAATAGTCATCCGGTCTGGTGGACATTTAGCGCTAACGATATTGCTGACCAGAACAAGGTGGAGGATGTGGTGTCACTGCTCAAAAGTAAAGGTAACCGCCATGTGTTTGCGGGTTATAAAACCGCTGAGTCCGTCACTACTGACCCGACCCAAGCCTATGCCATGGTGCAATTGGCCGCGGCGTTCCATAAATTCAGACCAACAGGGTTAAACACTGCTATTACCGGCGAGTATCAGGTGTTACCGGGTGTGATGGGCGATGATATGGCCACCAGTGCCTACAATGCCTTAAAAGCCAAGAACGCGGTATTTTTCACCAAAATTGAACTGGCCGGGCAAATTGATAACAGCCGGGTGATCAACAGTAAATCGATGTCTTCCTATGGCGAATTTATTGATGATGTTGTCAATTTGGATGTGTTGAAAAACCATATTCAGGTGGATGGCTACAACTACATTGCTAATGTCGGCACCAAACGTGCACTGACACCACGTGACTATGACGGATTGCTGTCTACGGTTGCCACTACCTGCAAACGCTTTTTCAATAACGGGGTGCTGGGTACCGGCTCTTATGTTGATCCTGACGATGGCGTGACGAAAGTGGCTGATTTTGGTTTTGTCATTCGTTCGCGTCCTGAGGATGTCCTTGCGCTGACCTCAGACCAACGCAAAAAGCGCGTTTACCCGTTAACCACCCTGTTAGTGATTTTAGGCCGTGCCGGTCATATCGCTGAAATCAATGCCACCGTGGAGTAATCCCTTATGACCATGCACAGATACGGCGCTGATGGCTCTAACCTCACCGTCTTTGGTATCCCGATTGATGATTTTGGTGATACCGACCCACCGATCACCATTGAAGATTTAGAACCTCGTGCCGCGCTGAAACGCGGTATCGGTGGCACGTCAGTACGGCTGGACAATAAAACCCGCGCCAAGCGATTGACCATCAACCTGATCCCCGGCTCGGTGCAGGCACGCCAGTTATTAACGGTGGAGAAATCCGGTATTGATGCCACCTTTACCTTTTCGCAAACCGGTACCGATGAACGCTTTGCTGGATTCGACGGTATCATGACTAACCGAGGCTCAGCCACCCGCGCGGGGAAAAGTGGTGTGTCGGATGAACAATTTATTTTTGAATTTGCTGACTCAGAGGAAACCTAATTATGGGGCGTCAAATTGAAGTCGTGATCGGTGACACCCTTTTTCGCGGGGCAACATCACCGGCCAGAGATCAGGTCGAAATGCTGCAAATCGCCGCTAAGTCTGGTTTGTTACCGGCGATCAATCCCAATGTCACCGCAATGGGTATGGCAGCCAGTTTAGCTTCTGTCGATACAATGAGCTTAAACCGCTTGAAAGAACTGTGTTTTAAGTGCGGTAGTATCGTTCGCCAATCCGATAACGTCCCAGTGGGGGAAAACCTGTTTCAAGATGAAGCCCATAATTATCTAGTATTGCTGGGACTGGTACTGCGGGAAAACATCGGCCCTTTTTGGCAACTCAAAAAAGAGGAGGGAAGAAACGCGGAAAACAATCCGCAGCACCCTCCCGCGTAGACTGGTTTTTATGGCGACCTTGCGCCGGTGCCGGGCAACACTGCCCGCCGCTGGCAAGGTGGTCAGATATGCTGGATGGCACTTACACCATTGATGATGTGCAACTGATGCATGATGTGTTGGATGAGATTATGGAGGCTGCGAATAAAAGCAGGAATAGTTAATTACTCAATAGGTTAAAGGTATCTACCTTTTGTGTGGTTATTTGATAGATGGAATCTATTTGCAGGTAAACCCACATGCATATACTGTATTTAAATGGGTCTTCCCCGATCATGGTGGGAGACTCAGAACGCCATGTTCAGCTTTCCGTAGTGGAACAGCACACCCAGTTTGAACCGTTCTTTATTCCTAAAGCCTCGTGACTTGATCCTGAGCAGGCGTATTTTGCTGTTTAGAGACTCCGCATTACCGTTCGATACTCGGTGTTTCATTGCATTTAGGATCCCGTAAAGACGCTTTGCCACCATGCGGGCAACGCTTGCCATGAGAGGGATCCCGCTATTCTTTGCCATTAACATCCATTCTTGCCACAGCCTGCGGCTATGCCTGTCATAACGCCTGTGCCAAAGGTCGCGGGCAAGTTCTTTCATTACCCAACACTGGCTAGTTTCGGGTAATACCAGACGTGCTACTTCCAACCGTTCCGCCCTGCCTCCGTGTCGATTTTGTTTACCGTAAAACCACAGATAACGCGAGCGATGAGCCCCTTTCCTGTCTAACGACGAGATGCGTTTCATTTCCGTCATTCGTGTTTTATCAACAACGCCGCAGAGCGTTTTTGCCACATGGAAGTGGTCGAAGGCGATTTTATCCACGGCATTGGGAAGATGGATCCGGGCTGCGCTGATATAGGCCATGTTCATGTCCATCGACAACGTTTTTATCTCATCCAACTGGTGATCGCTCAGGCTACGCAGATAGCTAGCAAGGCTCTCAACGCCGCGGTCATCTGTCAGTTTCAGAGCCCGGCCTTGCCGGTCAGAGATAACGGTGACGTACTTATGGCCTTTTTTGAAGGCCACTTCGTCCACGCAGAGGTGGCGGGCCGATAAAGGCCTTTTTATCCGGGACAGGCCCCGTTTAACGGCACGCACCATGATACCGTCTACGGCATTCCAGCTCAGCTTAAGCTGCTTTCTGACGGCATCTACCGTGCTGATTTTCAGCCATGAGAGGACAAAAAACTCGAACAACAACGTGTACCTGCTACCGGGTCCAGCCCAGGGGACGGGCAGTGTCTGGCAACCGTGTTCAGGGCAGTCAATGCGTGGGACATCAGCTTCAACCAGCGTGGTGAACTGGCAAGTATCGAGGTGACGCCATTTACGGTGTCGATGGTCATGTATAGGGCAGGATTTACCACAGGTCGGACAGGTTAACTGAGTATGTTCAGCGATGCCGACAGTAACTGTCACAGAACCGGCATTTTCATCGAGAGAAACTGATTTGACCTGCCACGGCGCGGACAGGTTGAGAATGTGTGCATAGAGGGACTTTTCGTCCATGGCAGGCTCCTCAGAAAATCAAGACTGCCACTATAATGCCCTCAGCCACCACAACAGGGGAAGACCCATTTAAATACAGTATTGTAATGTAACTGTTCAAATTTCCAGATAACCATTCTTTGAGCATGCGTATATTATGTTGCTATACAAAAATTTATGCATGCATAGGGATAATAATGAGCATCATAACTGTGGAAGCAAAAACAGATTTCTTACAAGTGGTATCTAAAGATAACCCTTATAATGCATTAGCAGAGATTGTCTGGAATGGTTTTGATGCGTCGTCTGATATTGTTAAAGTATTCACTAGAGAAAATGGCTTAGGTGCTCTAGAAAGTATTGAGGTACATGATGCTGGTACAGGTATTGATCCAGCGAAGCTAAAAGATTTTTTTGGTGGGTTAGGGGGATCATGGAAGAAACAGGCCAAAAAGCTCGGTAATAAAATTTTGCATGGAGAGAAAGGGAGGGGGAGATTTAAAGCGTACGCAATTGGTGAGCGAGTCGAGTGGCAAACGAAGTTTAACAACAACTCTAATGTTATTGAGTATGTTATTAAAGGGGATGTTAACTCTATAGCTCAGGTTTTACCTTCAGTCCCTATTATCGCAAAAGGACAATCAGGAACGATAGTTACAATTTTAAACCCCATTCCTGAAGCATCAGTATTATTAAATCCTGATGTAAAAGAAAACTTGGCAAAAATATTCTGTTTCTTTTTAACAAAGTATCCGAAGAAAAAATTATTTATCAATAACATTGATATATCACCTTCATTAGCACAAAAAAACATTACAGAATATAATCTTGGTGATGTCTCTTTAGATAATGGAAAGAAGGTGGAATTAAAGATATCTATAATAGAGTGGCATAAAAAAGCTGAGAGAGTCATTAATTTCTGTGATGAAAATGGATTTTCTCTTGGTGAATATAAATTAGCTCAAAGAGTCAAAGCACCTAACTGTGATTTTTCTATTTATGCATCGTCCTCATATTTTAGTGAACTTAATGATGGCGGTGTTTTGGAAACAACTGAGTTAGATATTAACACAAGGCATGTTGTTGAAATTATAATTGATAAAGCAAGAGAACATTTCCTACAAAAAACTCTCATTGATAAAAGTAGAATTGTTGAAGAGTGGAAAAGAGAAGACATTTACCCATATAATGATGAGTTACAATTTAATCCTGTAGAAGATGCGGAAAGAAAAGTATTCGACATATTAGCTGTTAATGTACAAAGCTATCTGAGTAAATTTGAAAAAGCAGACAAAAAGACAAAACAATTCACATTTAAGCTGCTAAAACAAGCAATTAAAGATAATCCTGATTCGGTTCAAAAAATTATTAGTGAAGTTCTAGGCTTAAAAAAACAAGAACAAGATGAATTGGCTTCTCTACTGGAAAAAACCACACTATCTACAATCATTAGTGCATCTAAAGCAGTCGCGAATCGTTTAGATTTTATTAAGGGGTTAGAACAGCTACTTTTTGATACTGAAACTAAAGACAAACTCTTAGAGAGAGATCAACTTCATAAAATTCTTGAGAAAGAAGCATGGATATTCCGGGAAGACTTTCATTTAACAGGAAGTGAAGAGAATTTAAATGAGGTGTTGAATAAACATTTGGATCTACTTGGTACCAGATGTAGTGATGATTCTAAAGTACTTAGGCCTGATGGTTCTTCGGGAAGAGTTGACCTGATGTTAAATAAGGCTCGAAAACCAAGTGAAGGGAAACTTGACCATCTTGTGGTAGAACTAAAACGTTCTTCTAAAAAGATTGATTCTTCAGTAATTGCACAAATAAAAAGTTATGCGTTTACTGTTGCTACAGATCCTCGCTTTGATAAAGCAAATACAAGCTGGACATTCATTGCAGTATCAAATGAATTCGATGCATTTGCAGTAGAAGAAGCAACTCAGGATGGTCGCGCGCGAGGTCTTATACATGACAAAGGCAACATTACTGTATGGATATATACTTGGTCTGAGCTTATTAATATGGCAAGGGCAAGATTGAACTTCTTCCAAAAACAACTTAATTATGAGGCAAATAGAGAAAGTGCTACTAGATATCTAATTGAAACGCATAATAAGTTCATTCCTACAGTAGATGAAAACATGATGAAAAAGACAAAAAATCATGCCTAGTATTTTATCTAAATATTATTGATCAGTTTTTAACTGCCAAAGTAGTACATTTTAAGTACATACTAGACCCGCCATTGTGCGGGTTTTTTTACACCTAAAATATGAGGTTTCCATGTCAGAGACAATTGATTCTCTATTGGTTTCCCTTGGCCTGGAAACAGATGCAAAGAGCTTTCAAACCGCCAATGATGCCGTTAAAGGAATTAAAGACGGCATATTGCAACTGGCCGCTGCAGCCGGTACCGGTGTTGGCTTAAAAGCCCTGACTGCTGATTTATCTGCTTCAGTATTAGAAATGGACAGGCTGAGTAAGATTACCAATTTTACCGTCAAGCAGATTGACGGCTTACGTTACGCGATGCGTAGTCTTGGCCTCAGCCCGGATGCGGCTAATCAGATTGTGCAAAAAATCCCTGACCTGCAACAACGGGCCAGGCAAGGGGAGTTAGGCGATAAAGCCTATTGGAATGGCGCCTTTAACCCGACAGAGTTTGCCAATAAAACCGGTATGGACTCGCTCAAGTATCTTATAGATGCTTACGGCAAAATGGATAATGACCAGCGGCGAAATCTGCGCAGTGGAATTGGCAGCGGTGATAATGATCCCTTCACCCGCTTACTGGAAGGCGGCAGCAAGGGGCTTAATGCCTCACTGAAAAATTTTGCAGAGTTATATAAACCGCTCGATCCCAAACTTATTGACTCAGCCAATGAGTTTAATAAAGAGATGGCGGATCTGGCGACTAACTTTGACAATCTGGCCCGTTCAATGGGTGGTGACTTACTGCCAATTATCAATGCGTTATTAGAAAGTATTAATCAGTTTATTAAAGAAAATCCCGAAGTCTCAAAAGCGATTCTGACTGCTGCCGGTCTGGCCGGTACCGCTGGCGCATTAAAATTTGTCGGCGGCATATTGCCAGGAGGTGGTAAACCTCCAGTAGGTGGCGGAGGAGGAGGTGGTGGTGGATTATTATCTAAAACACTAGGAATGGCGGGTGCATATATAACAACTGCATCCGGTGTTGAGGTTTACGATCGAGTTCAGGCAATGCGGGAAGGGAAACAATATGGAGGGATTCAGGGAAATAGCGCTGAATTATCAGAGCTTGAGCGATTAAAACTACTGAATCAGAATAACAATGCAAGAAACCAGCAGAACTCATTAAATGATCTTGTAGACGATCCCAATGTTCGCCAGTACCTGGATGTGTTATCCAAAGCCGAGGGAACTGCCAGTTATGCCAATTCTGGCTATAACACGATGTTTGGCGGCGACCAATTCTATGACAACAGTGACCACCCACGGCAATTAAAAGATTTCACCCAAACGGACGGCACTAAAAATAAAACCTCAGCTGCCGGGCGCTATCAGTTCACCAGCGGCTCTTGGGATAATGCCGCCAAAGCGCTTAATCTGACCGACTTTTCACCACGTAGTCAGGATCTCGCCGCGCTGTTTCTTATTCAACGTGCCGGTCAGTTAGAAAATGTGACGAACGGAAATTTTGCTGATGCGACTAGCGGATTGGGCGGTGTGTGGGCCTCACTACCTTCATCAAATTACGCTCAGCCAAAACGTTCATGGGAAGAGATTCAAGGCTATAGCGACCGCCAAACTACCCCCATGCCATCAGTTGCTGCATCCGCGCCCCGTGGCGATGTCAGGCTGGAACAACACAATATTATCCATGTGGGTAGCGTGGGCGGTGATAGTGAATCCATCCGTGACGGAGTGCTACAGGCTACAACCCAACTGGCCCAGCAAGCACGTGACATGATGCATACGGAGCACTACTGATGGCTATTACCGGATTATTTACCCGTAACCGACCAAAGATAGGCAACCTCTATTTTGATGCATTACTGGAAGAGTCGAGCGAGTTGCGCACTGATGTGAGTGAGTTCCCATTGGAAGATGCGAATACCGCACACGATAACGCGGTTACCCGCGCGCTGGCGCTAACCATGATTATCGGTGTGTCGGATAACTGGTTTCGTGAACTACTGGCCCAGCAAGATAGCAGTATTGCCGGGCTGTTGGGGGCCGGTGCCAGTATCACTACTGGTATGGCGGCCAGTTTGCTTTCTGGTCGGGCGGCGGCGCTGGCTGGGGTGGCTGCTTCGGTTGGCACCAGTTTGTATTCCGGCAGCTTAGGATCACAATCTCGCTCAACCCGATCGCAAAATTTACTCGAACAATTGCGTGAATTGCAGCGCTCACATACGCCGTTCGAATTAGTGGCCAGCCGTGGGGCCGCCTATAAAAACTGCCTGATCACCAATACCCGTACCCAATTGAAAAAAGAGAATGAAGGCGGGTTAGAGATTGTGGTTGAACTGTTGCAGCTCAATATTATTTACGACACCGTTGCTGAAACCAATGACAACTTACCCTATGGCGATAGTGCCGCCACTCAGGGACAACGTGAATACTCATTTGGTGAAGTTTTTGTCGAGGCCACGTAATGAAAGTTATCCCATTAAATAATGGTTACGCGGTGCAGCGTTTCCGGGTGCAATTAAATAATCACTATCTGGTTTTTCGTTTGCACTGGCTCACCCGTTTTAATTATTTCTGCGTCGATATTTATGAACAGGGCGAGCCGGTAGTTTTGGGGCGTGCTTTGCATATTGGCGTTAATTTATTGGCGGGACTTAATACCGATATTGGCGTGCTGATATTAGCCGGGGAGACCCCGACTATTGCCAATCTTGGTATTAATAATCGCCTGACATGGTACCCCGCTAATGAGTAGCTATTTTGGCCGCAATTACTTACTGACCATTACCCCGGTGAGTGGTGATGAACTTACCTATCAGCCGCCATTAGAGATCCGTTTTGCTGTCGATAATACCCCGCAGAATGTCGATGCTACTGCCAGAATCACCCTATACGGCATTTCAGCGCGCACCCGCGCCTTGATCCAGCGCTATGACGATAAAGAAAAACGTTATGGCAACCTGGTATTAAAAGCTGGTTATGGCGACAACATCGGCACGATATTCAGCGGACGTATTCACAATGTCGAAGTGGTCAAAGAGGGGGTAAATACCTGCCTGCGGTTATATTGCCGCACGATTGGGCTGGCATGGAATACCACGATATTTAAAACCTGGGGCGCGAATACGCCAGCCATTGAAATGCTCAAAGATGTCGCCGCGGCTTTTGGGCTTGATGTTGAAGTGATTGGTGACTTTTCCGACTTACCGCGTTTTGCCACTTCCTATAATTCTGGTGGCCGCTTGTGTCGCGATATTCTCGATAGCGTAAAAGATGACTGGAAATATTACTGGATGATCACGCCATCAAGGGTGCTATTAGCCAGAGAGGGAGCCGCCAGAAAATGGGCGACCCATGAGATCACCGCTAAAAATGGTATGGAAAGCGTCCCGCGTTGGTATCTCAGCACCATGGAAATTGACGTTAAAATGAATCATCAAATTCAGCCGGCTGATGTGATTAATGTCACGTCGAGCTTTTGGACGATCAATTTCAGCGGCATGTATAACACTGACCTCAATAATTTGGCGAATATTCAACAGCAAACCGGCCAGTTTAATGTGCTGCGTACCTACCACGAAGGCACTCTATGGGGTGACACGTGGAAAACTACGCTGATCAGTCAATGGCGAATGCCCTGAGGTAATGATGATTGAGAGCAATCCGCTGTATAGCACCATGATGCTGCTCAAGCGCGATATGGTGCGTGACTTGATGATCGGCATGCCCGGCAAAGTCATTAGCTATAACGCCGATCTGCAACGCGCAGTGGTGGAGTGCGGCATTCAACGTCATATCGGTGACGGCCAATTTAAGACACTGCCCGTTATCGAACATGTGCCAGTGCAATTTTCTGGCAGTGCCGAATGGACGGTTTTTCATGAATTACCTACGGGTACCGAGGGCTATATTCATTTTAGCCAGCGTTCTATCGACAATTGGCTTAGTCAGGGTGGGCCGGTAGCACCACTGGATGCACGGATGTTTAATCCGTCCGATGCTTTCTTTGCTCCCGGTTACCGCTCACAACAAACCGCGATTGCGGGCTTGCCGACCGAGGGTATTGGTTTAAGTAACAAAAGTGGCGGGGTGCGTATTCACCTCACTGATAGTGGAATGACTTTGGCGGCTGGCGGTACCACATTGGCGCTTACCGAATCTGGCATGAGTTATAGCGGCCCTGAATTTACCAATAATGGGCAAACCACCCTTAATGGCCGTACTGAGGTCACTCAAGGTGGTTTGGCGATTGGCGAGCTGGAAGTTGGCGATCACGACCATGGCGGCGTGCAACACGGCAATGATCGCACTGATGGGCCGCAATAGCTCATTACCCTGATTGAATCCTACCTATTATCGCCCAGGCTTATGCCGGGGCTTTTTGTTTCCGGAGGCACTGTGATCCGCAATTTCCAAAATGGCGACATTGTTACCCACGGCAGCCAGTTTGCTAGCGGCAAAGAAGAAACCCGGCAAGCCATGATCTGCTGCCTACGGTTATTTCTTGGCGAGTATTTTCTTGATGCCACCGAGGGAACGCCGTGGTTCCAAAGCATATTGGGCAAAACCTCACGCGATATTGCTGAAGCCAATATTAAACAGCGCTTATTGGCGGCCAAAGGCGTGCTGACCATTAACCGCTTTGAAATGGATCTCGATATGAAGAATCGCAAAATAACGATATTTGCCGCGGTGATTGATATTAATAACGACGCATTTGATTTCCTGTTCACTGAGGATCTTATCTAATGGCAACCATTAATCGTGACGGGGCTAGCGGCACCACGCTGAGTGAATATCTGGATACTATGCGTCAGCGTTATCTTGCTATTGATGATGGCTGGAATATTAACCCGGAATCGCCAGATGGTCTGGCAATAGCGGTCTGGTGTGAGGCATTAGCTAATTTGGATGAAGCGGTAATTAATGCTTATCACGCAGCCGATCCCAACTCAGCGATTGACCAACAATTAGACCGCATTGCTGCGTTCGCTGGAATCAAACGCAAAAGTACGACCTATTCAACTGCCACCGTTAATTTTAGCGGTATCGCTTTTACTCCGATCAATGCCGGAACATTAATCAGAAATAGGGCGACTAATACCTTATGGGCGACCGATGGTGATGTTATTACTGACGCGGCAGGGAATGCGACGGTGAATGTCACTTGTACGCTGGCAGGGGCGCAGGGGGCCAATAGTCATAATCTGACCATTATTGCCACATCGATCGGCGGCATTACGGCGGTGACAAATAACACTGCAGCGTCAATGGGGTTGGATATAGAAACCAATAATGCATTTCGCATCCGGCGCAATGAATCAGTGGCATTACCTGGCTCCAATCAGATTGATAATATTTATGCGGCGCTGGTCAATATTGATGATGTTAAACGAGTGCGGATTTATGAAAATTTTGAGGATCAAGCCGACGAGAATGGGGTGCTCGGTCACTCAATGGCGATATTTGTTGATGGTGGCAGCATCGAGGATGTTATTAACAGTATTGCCATCAATAAAAGCCCCGGCTGTGGGTTAAACCGTTATAACACTTTCCCTAATAAAATCTCGTTGGATACTGTTACCCCAAAAGGTAACCCGATCACCGTAACCTTTTTTCGCCCCCAACTAATACCGGTTTATGTACGGGTTGAGATCGCCAGTAATAGCGAATTTATTGACGAAGAGATAAAACAGGCGATTGTCGATTACAGCATTATCGGTTTTGATCAGACCAATGGCTTTTCTAAATTGGGCTTTAAAATTGGTGAAAGTATTGGTGCGGGCCGTTTATTTACCCCAGTCAATTATCTGGTGGCCGGTAATGGTTTTGTGAATGCGATTACCGTTGGTACTGCTGTTGAACAGATCAATGAGAGTGCAGTGAGAATAGCCTTTAATCAGCTCGGCGTGTTCAGTACTGAGAATATCGAGGTGGTTTATGTATAACCACCGCAAAAAAGCGCTGTCACGGATTTACCTGCAATATAAAAACGCGCCGAAGCTGCTTGAATGGATCAGTATTTTACCGGACATCAGCCAATCTGCACTGGAAGAGCAGATCACTAAAATCAATAACCTGTTGGATATTGATAATGCCGAGGGCGATCAACTGGATATCTGTGGCCGCATTGCCGGATTTACTGAGCGGCCACTCATCCGCAGCGATTACTTATCGATATTTGCTTATAACGGTACCGGCGGCGCACAGCCCTATAATGTCGCGCCGTATAAAGCGCCGCATGAACAAATCGGCAAAGTTCCGGTATCGGATTATCTCTATCGCGTATTAATCAAAGCCAAGATCCAGAAAAACAACACCAACGCCACCTTGGATGAAATCAAAACCGCCGTTGATTACATTCTGGATGTTAATTCCGCCATCATTGATGGGCAGGATATGACCATGAAAACTATCTGGGTCGATAAACCGATCCCTGCCAATGTCTTAGTGCTCATTCAGCTATTTGATTTAATCCCCCGACCGCAAGGCGTCAAAGCCAGCTTAATCCGCGTTAACCATCATCCCTTTGCCTATAAAGGCACCTTCGACGCGCAGCCATACGGCATGGGCGCTTATATCTAATTGGAGCCAATATATGGCAAGAAATGACAGCTTTAATCAGCCGTGGGCCAGTGTGCCTGCACAATTTGAACGCCCCGGCGATGGTCTGATTGCTCGTGGTTGGGCAGGGGGTGCATCAGAAGATCCTCCAGAAGCCAAATGGGAAAACTGGTGGCATAACCGGGTAGATTTAGCCTTACAGGAATTGCAAAACCTTGGGCAGCTAATTTGGTTTACCGATGCCCCCTACCAGGCAGGGGCGAGAGTGAGCCACGGTGGCAATAGCTATATTGCATTATCAGAAAACACCGGCGTAGAACCCACTGGCTCATTAGATATTGGTGTGTGGCGGAAAGAGGAACCAGGTGCATATTTGCAGACTGCTAATAACCTTGCTGAAATCGCGGCGGCTGGCCCTGCGGCGGTGGCTGCAACACTCAAGAATCTCACCCTGACCACCATGGGTATTGGATTGCCAATGCAGCCTGATATCGCGAACTTTGACTGGCAGAACTTTGCGTTCATATCGGGAGCTAATTACGTCACAAGGTATGACACTTGGGTAACCCCCCCTGAAGGAGTGACTTATAACGCAGGCACTCGCGTTAGTATTCGAGTGATTTATATTTCTACAATAAATGGCCCAAGAATGGGATTAGAGTTGACTCCAGACACTGGTTCAGCGGCTAACTTTAAAGTTTATAAGCTATTGTGTGTAGGGGCAGCAGGTTCAAGGGTATTTACTTTTAATCAAGATTGGAACTCTGCTAATCCGGTGCCCATATCGGGCGGCGGGACGGGCGGGGCTACTGTTGCGGAGGCTCTCGTAAACCTTGGTTTGGGTGACGGAAGCTTAATTCCGATTGGAATACCTCTTCCATACCCATTATCCGCTGCGCCGACTGGCTGGTTAAAGTGCAACGGCTCCACATTTAGCACAGCCACATACCCGAAATTAGCACTGGTCTATCCATCTGGTGTACTCCCCGACATGCGCGGGAATGCCATTAGAGGCTGGGACGACGGACGAGGGGTAGACGCGGGACGAGTATTGCTGTCACAGCAGCTTGACGCATTGCAAAACATCACGGGCAACTTTTTTATGGGTGGCAGTAAACAAGTTGCGGGGGTTACGGCAACCGGCGCATTTGGCGCGATGGAGGTAAATGACGCACTAGGGCAGCAGTCTACCCTCGCTGGAAATATTGGTGGTATTACCTTCGATGCTTCTCGTGTTGCACGCACAGCAGCAGAAACACGTATGAGAAACATCGCATTCAACTACATTGTGAGAGCCATATAATGACTAAATATTCACTAGATATCCCAGCCGCGCAGATTGGAGCAAATGGCCTCGCTATTCGTGCTGGCTGGATTGCCGTTTATAGTGCAGACACCCAATCGCGAGAGTTTATCGGCGTCAATAATGAGTACCTACCGTTGGGCGTTAGCTTGCCCGCTAGCGGTTATGCTGACTCGCCTGTATTACCCACAGAACCAGATAAGGCCGTGCGTCGAAACGATACTGGCAATGCATGGGAAATAGTTGACGACTTGCGCGGCAAGACTGCATACAGCACTGAAACCGGTCAACCAGAAGAAATCAGCTTTATTGGCGAGTTGCCGGACACATTGACGTTACTGGCTCCGCAGACCCATTACGATAAGTGGAGCGGCGCAAAGTGGGTAACGGATAAAGTCTTGCAAAAGGCCGCGGCAACGCAGGAAGCGGAAGAAAAGAAAACCCGATTACTAAATACAGCGGCGGTGAAGATTGCACCACTGCAAGATGCGGTAGATACCAGCATGGCATCAGATGATGAATCAGCACTGCTTACAGCGTGGAAAACTTACCGCGTTTTACTGAACCGCATCGATATATCAAAAGCGCCAGATATTGAATGGCCGATCATGCCAGATTAATACTAAATTATTCAATTTGATTATATTAAGCTAGAGAAGCAACTGAATAAGAGATAGGAGAACACCTGTCGAAAAACATTAAACCTGACATCTCAGGAAAATAAATGATGTGCTGTCATGATTTGGTTTTATTGCTCATGGCAGCACACGATAATTAATCTAGAAATGACATTATCTTATCTTTAAATTTATTAATTAAAATGTCAGAGCCAAATATAGATAGATGTACTCCGTCTGAATATATAATTTTATTATCAATAATATCATTGCAACTCCCATCATTGCACAAGGCATCTGAAGGGTTAATAAAATAAGTATTTTGGTTGTTGTTTGCAAACCTTAGTAAATACTCATTTACTTTATTCGGTTTTGAGTCAGATAGCTTAAATTCAGACATGGACATGCATGATGTTTTTATGTATTCAGGTCTAAATAAGCAACCAGACATAGAATAACTAGGGTGATTGTTGTTTAACGGAGGATTTCCAACTATTATCATTTTCCGATTGTCACCAATGCGTTTTTTTATACCCTCAAGATTTTTATACATGAATGAATAATATTCATCATCATTTTTGAATTTTATTTTATCTCCGTTATTTCTTGTGGTCATATCAGAATATGAATCCCAAGAAAAAGAAATAATCAACGGATAGTTATTACCATCAAGAAGTGAGATCATTTTTTGATAAGAGTCAATACAAACCTGCCTAGGCTTACCATCAAGCATTCTTGTAATTCCCTCACCAAATATGCATCCATGTGCGAACTGGCCTAATATCTCAACATCATCGGATATATACTTTTCCATGCCATGCAATAGTTGTTGTGCATAGCTGTCGCCAGCTACCACTATCTTCCTATTTGAATTACCAATAGTCTGGTCCATTAAGTATCCAGCACCACCGTAATATTTCTCATGGAATTTAGGTGAATTATAAACCATCTCTCTGTAATTTTCATTGATTCGCCAAGGTAGGCCAGAATTTGAATATATATATTTGCTACTTATAGATATGGCAAAAACAGACATTAAGGTAAGAATCAAAGTAGGTATTGCATTTGATTTTGTTTGATTTATTTTTTGACAAACACTTTCACAAAAATAGTACATTGGGATAGCAATAAGGAATGATATTGCGATCATGGCAATTTTGTCGTAAGTATTTGGTCTTATGAATATTAAGTACTTATAAAAAACTATCACTGGCCAGTGAACCAGATATAGTGAGTATGATATTGTTCCGACAAAAACCATAATCCTATTATTTAATACTTTCCCTGAATATTTTGAATTGCCGTAATAAAGGCACAACATAGCTCCAGCGCATGGTATTAACGCATTAATGCCAGGGAAAGGTGTGAGTTCACTGAACTGTATGGCGCTATAAATTATAAGTAATATTCCAACTGCACAAAGAATGTTACTAGCGGTCACACTGTTATTTTTTGACTTTGAAAAAACAAGCAAGCCACCAAGAGAAAGCTCAAACATGCGCATTGGCATATAAAAATAGCCACGAGGCGAACTCATTGATACATAATACTGAGATAGGGCTAAGGATGCTAATGTTATAATTAGTAATGAAATAAACAGGACCTTCCTGCCAAAATGCGCACCAGTCAAAATGACGAAGGGCCATACAAGATAAAACTGCTGTTCTACACCAAGAGACCATGTATGCAACAGAGGCTTTAGGTCTGAACTCAGACCAAAGTATCCACCATTCGATTTGAAATATATATTTGAAATAGAAGTAACAGCAAATAAAGCTGATTTTGCTAACTCGGATAATGGTTCTGGGTCAAAAATCAGAAACCCAGCAGTAAGGGTTAGGATTATTGTTAAGCATAGCGCAGGGTATAATCTTATTATCCTCCTTTTATAAAACTCTATAACATTTAACTTTTTCTTTTCCGCCGCATTCAAAAGTATCCCAGTTATTAAAAAACCAGAGATAACAAAAAAAACATCAACGCCTATAAATCCGCCAGATACACTAAATCCAGTATGGAACAGAAGGACCATTATAACCGCTAACCCTCTAAGCCCATCAATATCTGTTCTATATTTCATCCATAAATACTCTATTACTCTTCGTTTGATAAATACTAACATTTTGTAAAGGAATAGTCAGCGAACGTTTCAAGTGATGTCCGTATTTGTTGGGGTAGTGATGCATATTGAGTTAAAGCATAAACACAAGCTGGGTTTAAATGCCCGCCCTATTCATGTGTGTAGCTAGTAATTTTCGTATCAACCGGACTTGCAAAATGGGGGGGGGGTCTCAACCTGCGCCATATCAGAAGCAGAACATTCATCAAATGATAACTATTGATGCCCGATCATCTTTTCGATACGAATTATTACCGAATGGTTCCGAATTTATTGATAACTATATGAATTTAAAGGATGAAATAATAAGGTAAACGAAGGTATTTTATTGAGGTTTTTTAGTTTATTTGTTTGATTTTAAATGGAATTATTTAATTTTTTCTGAAATAGGAATCGTATTCGGTCTTTTTTTAATTTGTTGATTTTATTAGTGTTTTTTTACAACCCACGAAAATACACGAAATTTCCACGAAATCCTATACTCGGCCTAAATTTCTACCCACTCATTTTTGCGAGAATCCAGGTACACATTAGTCATTTTCATCGATTTGTGACCGAGTAATTTCTGCGCAAATTCTTTGCCGTATTCCGCTTCATACAGCCGCGATGCCAGGCTGCGGATCTCGTGAAAACTGGGGGGGGGATACGTCATAAACCAGATCCGTTGCCTTCAATGCTTTAACAAATGCTTTGGTGAGCGAGTCGGCAAGTAACGTCTGACTTTGTTAACTCATTGCATAATCTGGGAAAAATAGTGGCTAACGTTAACGCATCTTTTCTGGCGGACTGAACTCGCTGTACGATGATGTAACGGCGCATAGGTAGCACTTATTTTTTTTACCCGGATAAAATTCAAAAACATCTAAAAGCAGTGTATCATGCCATTTTTACCCGGATAAAAAGATCGTACTATGCCTGCATATAGTCTTACCGCTTTTCAGCAACAACGCCGGATTGCCCATGGCAATCTGAGTGAGCTTCTGCATCAGATAAAGGCCATGAACAGAGGTAATGAGCCCGTTTTTATTTTTAACGATCAGAACGGAAAACGCCTTGATATTGACATCAACGGTGACGAAATCACCGCCCTGAACGCATACCCGGAACTGAGAGAAACTCCGGTAGTGAAATCTCGTGGCAGACCCAAGCTGGGCGTTTTACCAAAAGAAGTTACATTGCTACCACGCCATTGGGATTGGCTTGCAACGCAGCCTAGCGGAGCTTCCGCCGCGATACGCCGCCTTATCGAACAAGCCATGAAAACCCATAATAAGGATGACATTAGGCGAAATCGCCATGAGCGGGCTTATAACTTTTTACAAGAGATCGCCGGTGACTTTACGGATTATGAAGCAAGCCTGCGCGCCCTGTTTGCCGATGATGAGCAAGGCTTTATCACCTGCATCGCAACCTGGCCGCAGGATATTCGCATGTACGCACTGCAGTTAGCTTTTAGCCAGGATAATGAAAAAAATGATTGAAAAAACAGACAAAAAGACCCTCAAGCGGAGCTATAAAGAGGATCATACAACAGCGGGCATCTACCTCATTAGCAATAAGCACACCGATAAAAAGTTGCTGGCGAGTGCTACTAATGCGCAGGGCACGTTAAATCGATACCGGGGATATTCGTGGTGACACAGGAAGCATCACTGTCCCAACGCTTGTGATCCACGGTACTGCCGATCCGCTGTTTCCACCCGAGGCGGGGGTCGATATCAGCGTGACTATTCCGGGCGCCAGGCTGGAGCTGATCGCGGGAATGGGTCATGAAATTCCTCCTGCTTTGGAGGATGAGATTATCCATCTTCTGCTAGAACATGTTGAAAACAAACGCTAATACCGGAACCCGGAAAAGGCTGGTTTTGTTCTGCATTCTTTGTCTTCGACAAGCCCGGCGGAACCGGGCGCGGCAGGTCCTTGCGGTAGCACTTAAAGCGATCCTCAATGATCTTTTTAGCAAGATAAAGACAGCTTTTCAGCCTGTCTGCTTTGGCCAGCAGCGGACATCACAGATCTTACCTTGGACTTATTGAAGTGGGGCAAATCGATTTCTCAGATTTTCTTGATTGATGGGGCCACATAAGAGTCAAATTCGTGGGTTTGATAAATGGTATGAAGGCGGAATACTGCCCTATAAAGCATGCTATTAAGACGTGACATAAAAATTTGTGAAATAATTTAATGAATCCCTGATGCCTGGGAAGTTCAATCCTCAAGGACTTCCTGACTGAGAATACGAGAGCGGCAAACATCCAAAATCTCATCTGCCAGCGCGGAGTTATCTGGGCAGGCGCGGGACAGCACCAGGGCGCCGACAAGATGTGCAAGGGTGTCAATTAGGTCGGCACGTGTCCCGCTTTTCGCTGCATTATCATTCGCTAACAGGGCCAACTGAGTTTCAATTCCGGCCTCAAATGTTGCCTTAATGGATTCAGACAGACGTGCTGTATCGGTGCCGAGTGCCGACATCACGCACCCCTTTCCCATAGAGTCGCGATGCTGGCGGGAGAGGTAGTATTCAACAAATTTTTCCCGGTCCACACCCTTAGTACTTTCTGCGGATTGTGAAAAACCGCAGCTCATCGCCTCTGACATCAAATCAGCCTTGGAACCAAAGTGCTTGTAGAAACCTCCGTGAGTTAAACCTGCCGCTGACATGAGCTCCGCAACTCCCACGCCATCGTAACCGCGCTCACGAAAAAGTTCTGAGGCCGTTTTAACAATGCGCATTCGGTTTTCCCGAACCTGCTCTTTTGACACTTTCATGCTTTCCTGCCCCTCTCAAAATATAGGGCTAAGTATACATTGATGATGACCATAATCAAAGCGGTTGACTTTATAGATTATGATCATCATCATTACATTGGCACCTTAGCCAACCAATTAGCAGGCGAATAAACATGACGCACCGACCACTATTTCAACCCTATAACCCGTCGCTTACCGCGGTCAGCAAGTAGATCGGTGAATGTCACGGTTCTAGCTGCATCGCACATTGCGGATTCTGTTTACACATTAATAAAGAAGATCAACTTATGAGCAAAGCTTCAGTTCTCATTACAGGCGCATCAACGGGTATTGGTGCTGTTTACGCTGAACGGTTCGCCCGCCGGGGACACGACCTTGTTCTGGTCGCCCGCGACAAAACAAAGTTAGAGACACTTGCAGATCGTCTGCGACAGGAAAATGGTATTTTTGTCGATGTTCTTCCTGCTGACCTCACGCAAGCGGCGGATTTAACGACGGTCGAAGCTCGCCTGCGTGAAGACGCGCGGATAGGCATTCTTACCAATAACGCGGGTATCGCGCAGTCCGGCAGTTTTACAGAGCAGACGCCTGAGTCGATAGAACGTCTTATCGCGCTTAACGTTACCGCCCTGACGAGACTTGCCAGCGCCGTGGCACCACGATTTGTAAAGGCCGGAGATGGTTCGATCGTCAATATCAGTTCCATCGTCGGACTCGCCCCGGAATTTGCAATGACGGTTTACGGCGCAACCAAAGCTTTTGTCCTTTTCTTGTCTCAGGGAATGGATCTGGAGCTGTCGCCTAAGGGCATTTATATCCAGGCGGTGCTCCCTGCCGGTACTTACACGGAAATTTGGGATCGTGCGGGTATCGACATCAGTAACTCGTCCAAAATGATGGCAGTGGGTGAATTAGTTGACGCAGCGCTGGTTGGTTTTGATCGCCGTGAACTCGTCACCATCCCACCTTTACATAATGCTGACCGCTGGGATGCCCTGGATACAGCGCGTCAGGCTCTGCTTTCGGACATCAAACAAGCTGAAGCCGCAGAGCGATATAAAGCGCTTTAGTTAATGAGGTGCACTCTGCAAAACCATCTTCCGCGGTTCTGCAGAGAGGCAATCCGACATAAATTCCTTACAGCATGTCGTCTCATCAGCGATGTGAAACCTCAAACAAATCATGAAGGTCTTATTCAGCATGACAAAAAAACGTGTAGCACTGGTTACCGGCGCTTCCTCAGGTATCGGCGAAGCGTCTGCTCATAAACTTTTAGCGGCGGGCTATACGGTATATGGCACAAGCCGCCGTGGATCTCTGGCGGGGACACATCCGTTTCCATTATTAACCCTTGATGTGACGGACGACGCCTCTGTAGAGGCCGCCATTAATGAGTTGCTGCGCCTAGAGGGGCGGATCGATATTCTGGTGAATAATGCGGGCTTTGGGGTTGCTCCGGCGGCTGCAGAAGAGAGTTCTATCGAGCAGGCCAGGCGCATTTTCGACACAAACTTTCTGGGCATAGTCAGATTGACGCGGGCAGTTGTCCCTCATATGCGCCGTCAGGGCAGTGGGCGCATCATTAACATCGGTTCGATACTGGGGATCGTTCCGTTGCCGTATGTGGCACTTTATGCTGCCAGTAAGCATGCGGTCGAAGGGTATACGGGAGCACTGGATCATGAACTGCGTACGCAGGGCATCAGAGTTTCCGTCATCGAACCCGCCTACATGAAAACACAGTTTGAAAACAATAATTTAGAGCCGGATACCAGGCTTAAAGAATATGACCTTATCCGGGCTAAGCTGGAGAAAGTGGTTAGCAAAGCAATGGCCGAAGCGGAAAGTCCGGAGGTCGTGGCTGACGTGGTGGTTAAAGCTGCTCAGACTTTACGCCCGAAGGTGCGCTACACGGCGGGAACGCTGGCTGGTAAATTGAATTTTATTCTCAGATTCGCACCTGCATCATTTCTGGATAAGGTGGTGCGCAACAGTCTTCAGCTTGATGCGAAAGAATAAAAAATGAAATTTTCTCATTTGGCTCTTCTGACCCCTGTGTTGTTTTCATCCTGGCCACGGTATAGATGGCTTGAATTGCCAACGCAAAAGTAGTCTCATCTGGGAGTCATAACTCTATGAATCAACCAATTTTCCAGAATGGACGGGTGCAAATATTTTTTACATTCCAATACTTAACTGGGTTCTTAGCATGATTTTTGATTACGTCATCGGAGTTTACTGATGCGTTCGGGGTGAAGTTTGCGGGGACTTGAATGGCTTTGCTGCCCGAGGCTATATAATAGTACTTCCCTGCTTCCGGAATTAGTGATGAATGAGAGTTTCGAATATATCCCCCTCCTTCATTTTTGATCTGTGAAACAGAGTATAGGACATTGGGTTTTATCTTACTAACCACTACATTACCTTTAGCTTGAAAGATATTTGAGTCAAGTTCATAGCGATCAGACATATCGTAGCAATTATCTTTGCTGTTGAAGGTGTAAGAACCTAGATAGATGGTGCCTACATTTCCCTCACGGTTAAGTACATACAAGGTCGCAGCATCGCTTCCTGTGTAGTCTTTGTAATCAAGAGGTAATACATTAGCGCACCCTGTAAGCCCCAGAGAGATTACAGCTACGATGACGGTTTTATTTAATTTCATATCGTCCTTTATTGTGTGTAAGTTCGTTGCCCATGTTAAATACAATAATTAGTAGACAGATGCGTTATCGGCTGTATTTGACTTTTCTTCAATCATATTAATGCCTGTATTTTGCTTAGCAGGATGGTTTTATAAAGATAATTTTGTACCTATGGTCTGGCCATCTGGGCAGACACAATTTGATTTTAATCATACTTTCATAGTGGCATGGTGGCCTCTACATACTTTATGGTCAGTAAGTCCGTTCTTCGCTCGAAGCTGCTCTTTATTCCTTACCTACGGCAACTGGGTGCCAAAAGCGGACATTATCACCGCCACCATATGTAAGCATGTCATTCGCAATAGGAGTAATACTCAGGCACCCTGATGTCAGAGATGTACATGAAAAATGACGGAAAAAACCCAATTCACGACCTCAATCGTGTTCCAGGACGCCTGGATACCGAATCTGATATATACAAGTTGCACAATTCATCGCTACAGGATTATTTATGATGTGCATACGAGCTTTTTGTTTATTGTCTGTATTCCTTTACTGCATACAAGTGCAGGCATCTCCGGGCTTTCGTCAGATAACGCTATCCGACCCAAAGTCCGAAACTCTAAATTTGACTGTGTGGTATCCAGCTTCTTCTGAGGGAAGAACAGTTAATATAGGAAGTAATCCCGCTTTCGTTGGCGTTATGGTGAACCCCGATGCACCACCATTACCTGGAGTACATCCTCTCTTGGTTATTTCACACGGATATAACGGAAACTGGCGGAATCTGTCCTGGATTGCTGCGGCGATGGCTGCAGAGGGATATATTGTTGCCGCCCCGGATCATCCAGGCACTACTACTTTTGATCAGAATCCGATAGATGCTAAAAAGTTGTGGCGACGTCCGCACGATATTTCTCGGGTTATTGATTTCGTCATAGATTCTCCCGCACTTTTCGGGGCAACGGACAAGGGACGTATTGCTGCTTTAGGGCATTCTCTTGGCGGATGGACAGTAATGTCGCTAGCGGGTGCGCGATTTAAGCCCTCCCTGTTTATCCACGATTGTCAAAACCATCCCAAACGGGGCGATTGCCGGTTAACAGAAAAACTTGGCATCAATGAAACGCTTTCCCTGGAAAAAATATCCGCAAATAACAGGGATGCAAGGATCCGGGCTGTCGTCTCTCTTGATCTAGGATTAGCACCTGGTTTTACCCCTAAAAGCCTGAATGCTATTAATATTCCCGTCCTGATTTTAGCTGCGCAGGCGGACAGATTAGCAGAATTACCCGCAGGACAGGAGTCTGGATACCTCGCTTCCGAAATAAATCCAAACAGGAGGCAATATGAGATCGTTGAAGGCGCGACACATTTCAGTTTCATGCAGCTTTGTAAACCCGGCGCTGAAAATATCCTAAACGAAGAATCACCTGGTGACGATGTTGTTTGCCAAGATGGCCTCAATGCCAAGAGATCGAATATTCATCAAAATCTGGTTGGTAAGATCAGTGCATTCCTGAATTCTACGCTTGATTACGCTGCATCTTCTGTCGGAACAAGGTAGGTGACACACCAGAAACTCGCAGAAATTCACGATTAAAATTTGATTTAGTAGTGAATCCAGACTCCAGCATGATATCCGTCACGGGCAACAGGGTGCTTAACAGCAGTTCCTTTGCCCATTCAATCCTGAAGCCATTGATCCACTGCGATACATTGCACTGACTTACAGAATTGACTGCACTTGAAAGATGTCGTGCTGGTATACCTGTTTTTCTGGCCAGAATACTCAGTGTTAGGTCGGGATTAAGATAAATTTTTGTTTCACGAACGTGTTTTTCGAGTCTACTATAAATCTCCTCAAACTCTCCCGCGGGTACCAAAATACTTTCGGGGGACGTTTCTTCCCGCTTATCATTTCCTGATATAGCTGTCCTTCCCGCACTGACAATAGCCGCGGCGATGAGAGGAAGCAGTGTCATTTGGAAAATGACAATCATACCTGGAGCCTGTTTTCCACCGGTGATGCTGAAGTCCAATGTAACCGCAAGATCTGTCAGTGCAGATATACACAGAAAACAGCCTGCGAAAAAAGCCATCTTTACCGTCTGTGTTGACTCCGTCAGTCGGTTCAGCGTGAAGTTACGCTCCCCCTGCCATGCAATACGAAAGAGGCCACATCCGTATCCTGTAAAAATGATAAATAGGATGAAATCAGTCGCCGCCGGCCAAACCATCCTGAGCAATAAGGCAATGGTTGGGGGTAAAAGCAGCAATACCCAGCGACGCTGCTTACTGGTTTCAGTCATTGAGATGAAACTGTGCCATGCGAGAGGGGGCAGAAGTATTGCCAAGACGGATTGAATGTTCCTAAGCATGGCTGACTGGTATTCCCAGCGCAGAGTGCTTACAGAAAGAAGGACTGTGCAGGCGATAAGAAAACGCAGTGTACCGCTGTGGCGATTTTTTTCAGGAAATAGCGCCATTACTATTAAAACCAATAGCGCAAACAAAGTAATAACAGGAAAGGGAACAGAAAACATAGCCACAGTACCATCATAAAAATTTACAAGGGATATTTGCATACATGAAGGTAATCTGTCTCCTTCCACGTAATAATAACAGTATCACAATCCATTAAGGCGCGATTTGTCTCTGGAAGATTTATCTCATCTCTAATCCGTCCTCTTCTTTGCTGATCCGTCTGCCCCTCACTCATGAGGGAAAAATGACCTTAACCCCGTTAATTAATACATCGTGATGTTAATAATGCCTTAACCCGTTGTGAGAACAATTACAAACTCCCGCTCCTCGCTCTTAGCGGGCGTTGCTAACATCATGTTAAGTTAATTAATGGGGAGCGGGTTAGGTGGACGCTCATCAAAACGAAAATCTGTTCCTTTCTCGCTGGAGTGCCCCTGAACGACCCCTCCAAACTCAAGCCACACAGTGATCAGGTCCTGCAATCTGGTATAGTCTTAAAAATTACAGGTATAATCCCACAAATTTTTCAACTGGGTTAGAAACGAAGATGACAAAACTCACCTTACAAGAGCAGATGCTAAAAGCGGGATTAGTGACCAGCAAAAAAATGGCCAAAGTCCAAAGAACGGCTAAAAAATCACGAGTGCAAGCTCGTGAGGCAAGAGAGACTGTGGAAGAAAATAAAAAAGCGCAACTTGAGCGTGATAAACAGCTAAGCGAACAACAAAAACAAGCTGCTTTATCTAAAGAATATAAAGCTCAGGTGAAGCAGTTGATTGAAATGAATAGAATCAGCATTTCAAAAGGCGATATTGGTTTTAACTTCACAGATAATAATTTAATTAAAAAAATAGTTGTGGATAAGCTTACTCAAGCTCAGTTGATTAGTGGGCGACTCGCCATTGCTCGCTTGGTTGTTGATAACAGTGGCGAGAGTCAATACGCTATTATCCCCGCGAGCGTGGCCGATAAAATTGCGCAGCGAGATGCGAACAGTATTGTATTAAATAGTGCGCTTAGTCAGGAAGAGCAAGATGGGGAAGATCCGTATGCCGATTTTAAAGTACCCGATGATTTGATGTGGTAATTAACCTTTTTAGAACGGGCAGGTATTACGGGCTTTGATCCACTCTTCGCTGATGGGATGAACAAAATGCAACTCACTGGCGTGCAGCATTAGCCGTGGCGTCCGCTCAGTGCCTGGCAGCAGGCGGCCGCCATACAGGTCGCAGCCCCAAATAGGGTGGCCCAACTGCTGGCAGTGGATGCGTAGTTGATGGGTGCGCCCGGTCTCCGGGGTTAGTTGTACTCGCGTCAACGGCAGTAACGTCCGGTCTTCCAGCTCGTGATAGAAGCGCTCAACGACCCGATAGCGGGAACGAGCGGGCTTGCCGTGGATTGAGCAAATCGACATCAGTGGGAATAGCGCCGGGTCTTTGGCAATCGCAGCATCTATCACCCCTTGGTTGTCGTCCAGATGTCCGCAAAGCAGTGCGCTGTATACCTTGGTCACTGTGCGCTGACTGAACTGTTGGCACAGGGCGGCATTGATAGCCTTATTGCGCGCAATCACCATCAGCCCGGAAGTACCGAAATCAAGGCGGTGGACCAGGGTGCAGCCGGGGAATATCTGTACCAGCCGATGATGCACCGAATCGATATTTTGCGGATTTTTTCCCGAGAGGCTGAGCAGCCCGGCGGGTTTATTGATAAGTACCAGGTGATCGTCCTGATAGAGAGTCTCTATTTTGTCATGGCACGGCGGGGCAATAAAGGTATCAATAATTGTAGACATCAGGCTGCCCGGATGGAGAGTGGGAGCGGATAATAACGAATTTTCAGCCGACTGGCGAATCTGACTGTTTGCCCAATGGAGTGACTGTGGCAACCTGTCATGCATCAATGAGACTCATCATTGCCCGCTTGGCGGTATACTTCACCACAGATTAATACGACATCTGGCCTTCTTTCATGGAGGCGTAGAGCGACGGCCATACATTCGTGGCGGGTTGTATAGATATCATCTGTCACAGGCAGAGCCTCGCAAGCATCCATCCCGCAGGTACTAACCAGTAAAACAAATCCTATGAGCATATATTCTCCTTATTTATAGGATTTATATGAGTATAGCGTGTTTATCGCAGAGATTGCCTTCTCGTTTGATATTGAAGAAATAGGCACTCTATTATTTGGTTAAATATCAATCAGGCTTGATTGCAGCTACGGCAGTTGCTTCCTAAAATAGTGATAAATTGGCATTATGTAGGTATGGATTAGGTTTTTAGGATAAACAATGAAACAGTTTCCTTTTGATAAACGTTATGAGATTGAAGATGCCAACGGCGTCATTGAGTTCTATATCGATGGTGATGAGTATATTCGTGGTCTGGATGGCGTGCCGGGCTACCGAATTGATGGTTATGAAGTATATGAACATAATGCAGCGGCAAAACTCGCTGGTTTCCTTGAAGGGAAGCATATAACAACACCAGATGCTGATATCCTGTTGACGATTTTAGATGATCAGCAACCTGAGGATTAATCTTCGTTATTCATGGGGTTTCGGTCGTGGAAAGTTGCGATACCAGAGTACGACGCAGCTTTCCAATGAAAATATCGCGCTATTCCTGGTGATGATTTTTTTACGGAAGCTGCTATTCAGTTAGCATAAAACCGATTAACGTAAATCTTCTTAGTGATGACCCGCCGGAGTCTCAATGAATCAGCAAACTATTACCTTGTACACTGATGCCAATTTTTTCAGCCCTTATGTGATGTCAGTATTTGTCTCACTGACAGAAAAAGCGCTCCCTTTTACATTAAGCGCGATTGACCTGTCCGCTGGGGAGAATTTGCAGGAAGGCTATACCCGGCTCTCTATAACACGCCGGGTGCCGACACTGGTTATTGACGATTTTCAGTTATCTGAATCTTCGGCAATATCAGAATATTTGGAGGAGCGTTTCCCTTCGCCAGATTATGCGCGAATTTATCCGCAAGATAGGCAAGAACGTGCTCGATCACGTGAAATACAAGCATGGTTACGGAGTGATTTTATCTCAATCCGAACTGAGCGCTCGACAGAGGTCGTTTTTGGCGGTTTAAGGTTGCCGCCTTTATCTGAGAGCGGTCAACAAGCAGTGAATAAGCTTATTTCAGGGTTAGAGCCTTTATTATCGGATGGCCGAAAATATCTATTCAATGAGTGGTGTATTGCAGATACCGATCTGGCATTGATGCTGAATCGTCTGGCCCTGAATGGTGACCCGTTGCCTGAGTATCTTCGTCAGTATGCGAGTTACCAGTGGCGGCGGCCATCAGTGCAGCAGTGGCAAGCATTGTCGCAGAAATAGAGCCGTATCGGCTTTGATGCCGCGGTTTATATGACATCAAGTCGAGTTGTGTCAGTGTGCCATCAAAGAGTACAGCAGTGATATAGATAATAAGGAGTGAATTCTATTGAATCTGCTTTTTTATCAAACTGTTAGCTTCAAATGAGAACAATTTAAGCAGCATATGAGCAGAGGGAGCGTAATTGTGCTACACTATGCGACCGATAATCAAGGATAAAACATGAAAAAAGTCTCAATCATTGCTCAGTGCTTAATAAACGCTAAGAGTTTCAGTGAGATGTCCGAAGCTGAATCCTCGATAAAGAAAGTTTTCAACGATAGTTACGCAGATCACTCTTTTGATGAATGGAATACTGACGTTTCTACTTTGAGCGCTAACCGTATTATCAGCCTGGTTGCCGGTGCTTCCAAGGTTCGGGTCAGAGGATTGATCCAAGAATTATGGAATCACTGATCTCAACCCAACGGTTTCCAATAACCTGCCTACCACTTCACTACGTCGAGCATGCCCGCCATGCTGCGTGGTGAATGTGTTCTCCCCGTCTCTTTCCATCTCCTGCTTGTCTCTTTCCGTGGTATTTCGTAAACCGGCGACTTCCAGTCATAAAAAACGGGCCCGGTACAGGTAATCTAAGTAAACGCTGACTACCCCACGGTTTATTGCCGTTGGTTAACGTAATCTAACGAGGTTGTACAACAGAGAGGCGATCATATGTCATTTTTTGATAGCGTTAAAAAGCTGGTGAGCAGTGCTAAAGTCAAAATTAAGTGCCCAGACTGCGACGCAACTTCTGAGCAGAGCTCAGAAAAAGTACAGAAAAATACGGCGCTGGTCTGCCCGAAGTGTGGCTGCCTATTTTTACCTAAAGACAAACATTAATGGCGATGAAATCAGCCAAAGATCATCGATGCCCACCGTAGCAGCATGAGTGCACCGCAGATACACAGTAGTACCACAAACATTTTCCAATGTTTTGTCTGTAAGCGTTTGGTCACCATAGAGTCCTTAGCTGGTTTCACTATTATTGTTTGGCAAGGCGCTGCGGGATCTGTTGGTCAGCCGCAACTGAGTTATAGTAGCGAAAAATTATGTTGATGCGAGCGTTAGTTGATGCCGATAAAGTGTAATATGCGTTGCATCAATGATATTACGAATAGGAATAATGAAACTATGGCTACAATCCCACAAAAATATGAAGATGCTGAGCGTTGGGCTTTCGGTGATACCGAGCAAGTTGCAGATGATTTATTGGCGTTAGTACTGAACGGCAGTAAAACAGCGACCTGCGCGGCATTAGATGAAGATGGTGTCCCGCAGGCGGGCGATCTGTTTGTGGTCGTTAATGGCCGTAATGAACCGGTATGTGCGGTGGAGCTGACCGAGGTTGAATTGAAAACCTTTGATCAGGTGGATGAAGCTCATGCTTTGGCTGAAGGTGAGGGCGATGGGACGCTGACTTATTGGCGTAAGACACAGCAGCGTTTTTTTGAGGAGTACGAGATGTTTTCCCCGGATATGATGCTGATTTGTATGCAGTTCAAAGTGCTGGAAAAGTTCTGATAGCTGCTTTTACTGATAATCATTGGCCTGCCAGTACTATCAAATGACCAGAGAAGATACCGCCACTCATATGTTTTAACTATGGGGTGACGGTTCTTCATATTGCAGTAATCAAGTTACCTTCATTACCCAGGCATCCTGGTTTTGGTCATAATGTTTTTTGTATAGCTGTCGGTCTTTACCATCTAGCGTTGCAGGAATACTGGTATGCTCATCCCACCCATCAAGCTGCATACACAAATCAGGATCCGATTTACAGGGGATACTGAGGGTATGTTCACCCTTCTCCAGTGGTGCAGATAACACTGCGTCATCCACTTCGAAATCTCTGATTTTCACCACAGTTTTTACCATAAAGACTCCTTTCCCATTCAGTGGTATGAGGTATGACCAGATTGGTCACCCTAATGAGAATAGCTGAGCTAAAAAAAAGCGCCAGAGGGTCGGGTTAAAAAATGTAGCATTTCATTAACAAGGGAGTTCGGCCAGATTAAATTGATTACGGCCATTCTTTTTGGAGTAGTAGAGCGCTTGATCTGCGGTTAGCATCAAGTCAGCCTGATCGGTAATTCCCGCATGTTGGTGGGCTTGATAGACCGTCACCCCGAGGCTAATGGTCACTTTCCTGAATTTGCTGTCACTGTGCTTAATGCCCATCGCGCGGATGGATTGTAAAATATGCTCGGCAACCAGACTGGCCCCCTCCTGATCGGTGTCAGGCAGAATCGCCGCAAACTCTTCTCCGCCATAGCGAGCGACGATATCGGTATTGCGTTTCAATGACTTACGTAATGTTCTGGCCACCAACCGCAGGCAGGCATCACCGGAGATATGACCATAGTAATCATTGAAGTTTTTAAAGTAATCGATATCAATCATTAAAATCGCTAATGGGGAGTCTGAACGCCTTGCCCGCATAAACTCATGGGCCAGCACTTTTTTGAACTCTCGGCGATTAGGTAATTTGGTGAGTGAATCTGTTCTGGCTTGAATCTCCAGACGGCGATTGGCCTTAATCAGCTTCAACTCCAGCAATTTTCGTTCATGGATATCTTCTGCCGTGCCGTACCAACACTGCACTTTGCCGTTATCATCAACACTAGGTACTGCGCGAATGCGCATCCAGTTCCAGCCTTTCTCCACATGACAGAAGCGAATCTCAACGTCCAGGGGATCTTGTGTTTGTAGGGAGTGCTCCCAACTTATCAATGTAGGGTGACGGTCATCCATATGAATGGTTCGCAGCCATTTGTCGGCCAGCGCTTCATCGCGGGTCAAGCCGGTTATCTTCTCAAAGCGAGAGCTGACATCGGTAATCATACCGTCAGGGGAGGCGGTCCAGGGAATTTGCGGGTTCAGTTCTACCATGTTGCGATAATGTTGCTTGCTGCTGCGCAGTTTTTCTTCCATCTCTTTCAACGGCGAAATATCGATCATGGCGACGGAAAGACCACTGACTTGACCACTGGGGTAGCGGGCGGCCTTGATCCGCATGAAAAATACCCGTTTCTTATCCAGCATCTGAAATTCAGCATCGGGGATGGTGTCATTGCAATAGGCTTTTAGCAGGGCGCTTTGCAGAATAGGGACAATACTGGGCAGGAAGTCGGCGACTTTGCCGCCATTTACCTCTATCGTGTTTTTACCCAATAATTCAGCAAGATAGTGATTTACCGTCAGGTAGCGCAGTGTGGTATCGATAAAGCAGAGGCCCGCAGGGGCATTGGAATAGATAGATTCCAGTTCAAATAAGCGTTGACCGGCGTCATAAGGCAAATTGCTCAGACAACGATCAATACCCCGGTAACCTTTGAATTCGCCGTTGTCGTCAAAGAGTGGGATACCACTGGTTTCCACCAGAACTTCGCTGCCATCTGCGCGAATATTGCGGTTCTGTAAACCGGCAAAAGGGATGCGGGCCGCCGCAATTTCAGCAAATATTTTGCCCACCCGACTCGCCTCCTCTTTTGGCATAAAATCGAATGGGGTTTTGCCGATGACTTCATGGGGAAGGCGACCCAGAAGCTCAATAGATTTCGCTGACGAAAACGTATAACGGCCGGCAGCATCAACTTCCCAGATCCAGTCTGAGTTATTTTCGATGATGTCCCGTAAGCTGTTCATTTCGTTTAACAGGCTAATGTCAGCTGAATTTTCCCGATTATCGTAATCAGTCATGATGCCCACTCCTGTTTAATCGCGGCTTTCCTTAGGTAGAGATCTGTCGGCTACTATTTAAGCCCGCAGATTGTATAACAGGGACAGATTTAGTACAGCTCAATCGGAATATTCTTATCTACAAATTATTTTTCCAGTTATCTTCATCAATAAAAATAGGGAAAAATAGTTGAATTCAACGCTAATCTATTGATAAGTATATTGAGTGATCAAATCAATACATGAGTACCAGGCTAACGTCATCTTGATAGTCACCGGGTGTGCGTTGTATTTGATTGGGGTTAATCACGGCACGAAATGGCACTTGCTGCTGAGTGCCGGTGCCGGCTCCCGTCTGCATTGAGCTTGCATTCCACAGGGTGGTGCCAGAAACCCCTTGATATAGCTGATATTGTAAATAATCAGGCGTGCTTGAGGTTGTCACCTGCTTCATTCGTTGCCAGTTATTTTGTGCGGTATTACCGGGAATGACATAGGTATTGAAGGTTGACCCTTTGGTGCAGGTGAGGGTAATTGTTTGGCTGATGGGGTTGAATTGGCCCACTAAGGCGAAGCCGCCGAAATTAACATCATTAGCAATGTTAATGGCGCAATTTTTGCTAACCACCAATGTTACCGTGATTGATGATACATCCGGCCCGGTGCCAGTGCCGGTCCAATAACCACCAATACAAGCCCCTAGCGCCGCGACTTTACAAATATTATAACTCCAGGCCAAATTGATCACATCGGTATAGGTACCGGCACTGATATTAACGTTGATTGCGCCATTGTTTCCGGTACGAATATAGATGGGCAGATTAGCAGTAATTCCTGTCAGGCCAACGACCAGAAGATTTGCGCTGCTATAATCCAATACGCCATTGATACCCAGGGCTGGGTTAAAAGATCCAGTGCGGTAAATAGAGTAGGGGATAAGATCTCCGGCGGCGTTTTTAAGATTCAAATTATTGCTGGTACTGGCTATTTTGGCGGAGAGTGAGTAAGAGGATAATAAGCTGACCCCAAGACCCGCACAGGCCATGGCGGTATTACCCTGAGCATTGACTACTGTGGTATTGGCGGCAACAGAAGAGCTGTCGGGTAAATTAACGGCCCCCGGTGCAAAGGTGCAGGAGTCCGCCCACGCAACAGGGGCGATAAGCGATGTCAGCAGTATCAGCAATGTGATAATGATCGATACACAGTGGGAGTGGTCAGTTCTGATATTGTTATTGATCATTTTGTCTCCTTGTTTGCGCTTATTTACACGTCACTGTGCCGATATCCTGTATTCCCGTATTGGCTTTCAAGGTGAATTGCACATAGCAATTCGCTCCGTTATCAGCGCGAGTTATTTTCAATCTGTTTTGTGAATTAACCTGCTCGATATAGGTAATTCCCTCCCAGCCGACATAACTGACGGGTTTAACATCCGTGGTATATACCGGGCTGCCTTTCGGTAAATCTGCACCCGATGCATCGGTAATATGCAGTGTCGCGGCAGTGATTTGTTGCATGGGGAAGTCGATTAAATAGCCACTACGTTCGCTAATCGCCAAACGACGTTCAACTTCTGGCATAGAGACGTCTGCGGGTAGGCTCATTGGGTCAATCTGGAATTTGGCCTGATAATAAGAGGTGACATTCGGAATTAATAAGTAGCCTTTGTCATTGGTTATCCCGATGCGCTGGTTTTCATAACTCACCGGAATTTGCCCAAAGCCATGGGTTGATACTAGGGCGAATGCGTCATTAATGGTATTACTGGCATAGATGCCATGGTTCATCATGACCAGCGAACCGCTAACCTCACCCCAGGCTCGATAATCACCTTCACCGCCATACACCCCAATTCGGCTCTCCATCGCGCGAGCTCGCCAGATCAAGTCCGCTTGTTGATAGCTGCTGTTTGCACCCGAACCATTGGCATAGGCCATATTCCAGCCAACCCCGCCGTCTGTGGGGGTAGCGCGGCTGTAGTTGACCCTTTGGCTCCAGCTGTTATTGGTATCACGGACACTACTGATGCTACCGGCTCCCCACTCACCGAGTGGCAAGCTAAAGACCATCTGTGCATTATAGCCTTGGCTGCCCAGTTCACGGTTTACCGAGAGATAGAAACTGGTATTGCCGAATAGAGTGGTGCTATAGCTCAGGTTAACTAACCGTGTTCGCTCCCCTAAGGCGTCACGGACATCAAAATAGCCAGTGCCGATCGAGCCATAGGCCCCCAGTCCTAGGCTGCCGGTGATTTGATCGGTACGACGACTGAGCCGGTATTCACTTTTATAATTTGCCAGGTCACCATAATTGGCGCTGCGTATAATGCGCTGGGCATTCAAACTGAAAGTTGAATTGCTATAGCTGTAGCCGACTGACTGCTGATGACCCTGTCCACCGTAACGGTTTGTCGTGGTGGATGGTGCATTATCAGTATTAAATTCAGTCGGCGCGATACCACTGCCAAACACATCATTACCCGTCTGACTGATGCTGTAGGAGCCGTTGAGCACACCGTAATTCCCGACACCTAAGCCAATGCCGCCGCCCGCGACATTGAGCTGTTTCGCGATATCTGTTCTGCCCTCCAACGTCATCCAGGTGGTGGCACCATAACGGACTACGGCGCTGGCGACCGGATCAGCATAGTCGTTCGAGCGAATACCGTAATTTTGCCGCAACATGCCACTGGAAATACTGAAATCCCATAAGCCGGGTTTTAATAGCTCGCTGGCGACATAGAATGGAATTGAGGTGCTGACTTGTCGCCCTAAGGCATCGGTGGTGACAATCGTGGCCTGGCCGGCACCATTGATTCTTGGCCCATTATCGATAACAAAAGGGCCGGGGTTAACGGTGGCAGATTGCGTCCTAAAGTTATCTATATAGAGGTCGACGGTGCTGGGAATCGCCGCTTGGCCGGCGAACTGCGGCAGTGGGTAAGTCACCAGATCTGGGCGGATAGCAAAATTGCGCGATAGTTGCAGCCCGCCAATGCGCACAGCACTGCTCCAGGCGAGGGCGCCGGTGATCAAATCTCCGGCGGTGTAGCTGAGCAAATAGCTCTCATCATTAAAGCGCCACTGGGTGTCGTAGCGGACATAGCCTTTATCGACGGTGATGTCATCGGTATCCGTCAAAGTCGAGCGGTAAACCCCGGTATTACTGAGCACGCCAAACTGATTAAATAGGCGTTGCTCCGTCCAGGCCGAGAGAGTGCTGGCTTGACCCTGGCTGCTTCCCTGACTGGCGTAGAGATCGTAGTTAAATAGCAAGCCGAGGCTACTTCTCGCTAAATTATAGTCATCGGTCAGTTTAGCCTTTACCTGCTGCTGAGGTAGCCATCCGCTGGGAATATCAATCAGTAGCTGCTGCTTATCACCCTGATATTTGACCTTCACTTTATCCATGCCATCAATAGCCACTTCAGCGGTGTTTGATTCGGCAAGGGGGAAGCCCACGGCTTTCAATTGTTCAGGCGTCAGATAGTAGCGCCCGTCGCGATACACGACAGGCACGGCTTCACCGAAGTTGCGGCCATTCACCACTAGCTCAAGATATAGCGTGGTGTCAGGCATCACTGCGGCAGATGGCGGCGGCGGCAAATCATCCCCCCTTACCGTTGGTGGCATTAATGCGGGGAATATCATTGAGCCATACATCAATGTCAAAAATGGCGATAGCCTAAATCTGATAGTCATCCCAAACCCTAAGGTATATACAGTTATTCCTATTTTTCAATGCATTAGTGGTGCATAAAGCAATGGCAGCCCTCTGCTCAGGGCCGCTATTGATGTGGAATAACAATAGGTTTGGTATTGCTATTCACCAATGCGGTTAACTGGCCCGCAGTGGCGGCTCCCGGCGCAGGAAAACGCATCTCATTGCCCGGTAGCACATAGCCCATCAACCCATTATTGATGCTCTTATTTTGTATGCTGACTTGAGAAATTCGAGCATGGGTTTGCCCCTGATTGCGAATCGCTAGCCACTGTTCACCTTGCTGTTTGACGAATGCGTGGCTGAGATTGAGCGGGAAAAATGTCACAGGGTTGCTGGCATCTTCAGGTTTCAAGCCGTCGCCATAGATAAATAGTGGGATGGAGTAGCGCATTTGAAATTTCAGCCCCATATTTAGCGACGGGCTGGGGGCGTCCTCATTGGGATCTTTGCGGGGGATCTCATCTACCAGTATGCGGAAGGCTTGCTCTTGACCCGCCGGGACCTGGGTGTTTTTAATCAGGCGAATCAGTTGGCGCTTTCCGGGTAAAATCGTCGCCACCGGTGGGCTGGCGATAATGGCCGATTGGCTGTGGTAATCGTCCTTGCCCGCCTTTTGCTGCCAGCTTAAGACGCGGATCTGTAAATAGACGGGTTGGCTATCTTTGTTCTCCAGCCATAACGCCGTGGCTTTTTCACTGCTGGCGATCACCGGATCAACTGGCCAGATCAGCACTGAAGAGGCGGCATACAGCGGGTTGCTGGCTAAAGCAGTGGCAAGTACGACCATTGATGAGAGCAATGTTAATTGGGTCATGGTGAACTCCTTGTCGGCATCGTGCCAGGAATAAAAAGTTAAGAAATAACAAACTAATAAGTGGCGGTGACTAAAACGGTATCGCTATAGGTTCCCGCCGTTGGCAGTGTGCTGCTGGCAAACAGTTGCGCATATAACATGATTTCGAGTGGTGAGCTGTTGCTGTTCACGGTAACCACTTTTGTCACGCCGCCGTTGCTGCCATTGCCCCAGATGATGCTGTGGGCGCTATCCTGAAATATCTGATAAAAAAGGTATTCGCCGGTGAGGCTATTTAGCAGCCGCCGGCCGGTTGAGATGCTGCCAGTGGTATTGACGCCGCTGTCGAGTGCCAGGGTGATGCTGGGGGTGCCGCTGCACTGAATGATTATCGAACCGGCATTCTGGCTGGAGACCACACTCACCGGGGCGGATAGCGAAGAGATATTGCCAAAGTTTAGGGTGCCAAAACTGCTACTATCGGCATTTCCGCTCCCCAGAATGCAGCCCGGTAGTATCGTGGCTTTTACCGAGAAGTTTTTGCTCAAAACCTCGCCATAACTGCTTGCCATTGATAGGCTGAATAGAGTGAGCGCGAGGAATTTCATCAGAGTAGGGTTGAAGCAGTGGTGTGCCATATCTCTTCCTCCCTACCAATTGACGGTGACTTGGATGGTATCGGTGTAAATGCCGACCGCAGGGGTGCTCTGTATGGGGATCAGCCCATAGACAATGAGGGTGACAGCTTGCCCGGTGGCCACTTGCGAAACCCCCACCGTGTTATTCCAAATCTGGCTATGGGCAGCGTCGGTATACAGGTTGTAATTCACATGCTGGCTGGCAGGCCCTCCGGTCAGATAACGGCTGTTGACGTTGCCGCTTTGTCCGGCACTGAGTAACACGGTGAATTGGGTACTTTTGCTACATTGGATCGAGATGGCACCACTGCCGACCTGCCCAGTCACGGCGATTTGGCTATTCAATATGCTGGCTGAGCCAAAATTCAGCGTCCCCCCCAGATTGGTGGGGTCGCCGGCGACGGTGCCGACAATACAGCTGGGCAGTAGGGTGGCGCTCACCGTGATATTGGCGGTTTTGGCGTAAGCCGGATAAGTTGGCAGTAATGCCAAACAGATAATCAGCCATAACAGTGCGGCTTTATCTTTATTGATCAGCACATTATCCGGCTGGGTGCCCAATGCCATCATCACTACCAAGTGACAGTCACGTTGGCGGTGTCGGTATAGACGCTGACACTGGGGGTCGCTTGAGCAGGGATCTCAGTGTAAATAGTGAGTGGAATGGCGGTACTGATGGAGGTTGCGGTGCCACTCAATGCCGCGCTACCTGAGCTGCCCCATGCGGCGCTGTATGCGTTATCCTTATACAAATTGTAGCTGACAAATTCCGATGTCCCGCCAGCTAAGCGGCGCTGTGTACTCAAGGCGTGTGCGCCATTATCAATCCCGATACTGTAGGCGGTGCCCGCACTGCAATATAAATTCAGTACACCCGAAGTGGTACTGCTATAGGCTCTGGTCAGGCGAGTATTTAGCGTTGGCACAGTGCTGAAGTCTACGATGCCTAAGTTACTCAGCCCTCCACCGCTGGTCCCGTCATTGATATAACAGCCCTGAATGATTTCTAATTTTATACCCAAGGTCCCGGTGACTGTCCCCGCACTGACCACTGACGGAACTGACTGGAATAAGAGCATCACACCTATAATAAGTAAGGGTTTCTTCATTGTTTCTTCCTTAATCATCTAATTTGCAGCCAGATACTCTAGAAGGGCGTTGGGCCAATAACGTGGCGCAACTGATATATGTGCACTAATCATTAAAAATTCTAGACATTTAATTAATAGCAGCAAGATTGGGAAAGTGTCTAAATTTAATCAAAAAATCGAGCATCCATCTTATTTTTATCATTTATTTTGTTCTTGACGGGTAGCGCGCAGTAAATTTATTCACTCCTATATTTAAGCTTAACTGATGTTTTCCTCGTAAATTCTGAATTTGAATCCATTCAGCATTGCAATGGATGTGAAAGTTTCTCTTATGTCACTAATGGTTATTGATTAGATCTGTTTTTTGATTTTTTTGCCGCGACCCATATTCCTGTCGCCCCTAATAGGGCGGCGACGGCGTAAGTGAGTTGCATACCATTGCTGATTGCGGCAGCCGTTGCCCACTGAATATCACGGGATGCGCTGGCAAAGGCGAAAATTGCCCCCATAACTGATGCGCCAGTCATCAAGCCAAGGTTGCGGGCCAGGTTCAACATCCCGGAAATTACGCCCCGCTGATCCGCCCCGACAGTGCTAATCATCACGGTATTATTCGCCGCCTGGAAGATGGCATAGCCCGCGGTCATCAGGCAGACCGGTGCGACATAACCCCACACGCCCGCCGCAGGCGATATTATCGTCAAGGCGATGGCCCCAAGGGTGAGCGCCGATAGCCCGACCATGACCATGGCTTTCGCCCCAAAGTGGTCCACCAGATAACCCGCTGGCACGCCGCACAATGCCGCAACCACTGGGCCGCCGGACATGGCTAACCCGACCCATTCAGCGGGTAGATTTAAGGCTTGTGAAAGATAGAATGGCCCCACCACTAGGGTCGCCATCATGATGGTGGTGACTAACGCGCTGGTGATAAGCCCGCCACGTAGCACGGGATGACGTAACATCGCGATCTGAATTAATGGATAGGCAGCTCTGTTTTCGGCCCAGCCAAAGAGTCCGACACCCACTACCGCCCCCACGAATAGCGCAAAATTGAGAACCGTGAATGTGCCGTGGCCCAGGGTCATGGAGAGGGCGTAGAGCGCTAATGTCAGGCCCAGTAGCAACATGCCGAGGGGATCAAAACCGGATTGGGGCTTTGGGGCTTGCGGTAAAGGGGCCACCGGCAGCGGCAAATAGCGGGATACCAGCAGCCACGCCAATAGCCCAAAAGGGATGGTTATCAGGAACATGGCGGGCCAGCCGAAGCCAGCAATTAACACGCCACCGAGTGATGGCCCAAGAGCTGTCCCGATGGCCGAGAGGGTGCCAAGCATCCCCATGGCGCGCCCGGTTTTCCCCTTACTGATGGTTTCGCCAACCAAGGCCAGGGTGAGTGTCATCATGGCGGCGGCCCCCAATCCCTGCAATACCCGGGCGGCAATTAGCAGCGGAATAGTGGGAGCCAGTGCGCAGCCCAGCGAGGCGAGGGTGAATAATCCAATCCCGGCTTTTAGCAGCAGGCGCTTATCGATGATATCGCCCATGCGACCAATGGTGATGGCTGAGGTGGTAATGGCCAGTAAATAGGCCAACACCACCCATTGTGCTTCCTGAAACGAGGCGTTGAAAGCCCGTGTTAAGGTGGGTAATCCGACATTGGCAATGCTGGTAGCCAATGAGGAGAGCAGCATTGGCAGCGACAGGCTGATGATGACGTTGCGGACTCTTATGTTATCGGCAATAGATATATCAACGCTGTTAGTATCATTTTTCATTTATAAGTTAACCCCTGAAAGAGCAGATCCACAGCCTATGCCATTCCCTAATGTGGCGGAAGACGCACTGATTGCAGGTTATTGATGCGTCTGACGCCATCTTATTGTGCTAGAGTGAATAGATGAAAAAAACCGATCTGAATTTATTAATCACCCTGAATGTGCTGCTGGCAGAAGGGAGTGTGGTGCGCGCAGCTCAGCGATTAGGGCTGAGTCCTTCGGCGATGAGTAGGGCGCTGGCACGATTGCGCAAGACGATGGGCGATCCCTTGTTGGTCAGGGCCGGACGGGCGTTAGTACCCACCCCCAGAGCGCTCGAACTGCGCGAACAGGTTAACCAATTGGTGCAGGATGCGACCTCGGTGCTACGCCCGGCACAGAGACTGGATCTCACTCAGTTGGCGCGCGTTTTTACACTGCGCAGCAGTGATGGGTTTGTTGAAAACTTCGGTGCGGCGCTGCTGGCACGGGTACGCCAGGAAGCACTCGGTGTACAGCTGCGTTTTATGCAAAAACTGAATAAAGAGAGCGCACTACTGCGCGATGGCATCGTGGATTTGGAAACGGGGGTGGTGAGCATGGAGGCCAGCCCTGAATTGCGCACGCGGGCACTATTTAACGACCGCTTTATTGGGGTGGTGCGGGCCGGGCACGTTTTGAGCGACGGGGCGGTTACCACCGCTCGCTACGTGGCGCAGGGGCACATTATGATCTCACGGCGTCAGGGCCATAAAGGGGCGATTGATAACGCGTTGCAACTGTTGGGGTTTGAAAGAGAGCTGGCGGCCTCGGTTGATGGTATATCCACGGCACTGGCATTGGCGAAAGATTCCGACTTGGTGGCGACGGTTCCCGAACGCCATAGCCTAAATTTACGCCGTGGGATGTTCAGTTTCCCGCTGCCGCTAACCTTACCTAGCATTACGGTATCAATGTTATGGCATCCACGTATGGATGCCGATCCGGCCCATCGCTGGTTACGTCAATGTGTGCAAGAGGTGTGCGGCATTGATTATCAGGGCAGCTCTTGCCAAACCGCCCTGATTGATCCTTAAAAGCGCGGGATTGCGGTGCCCCAGTTGCGCCAATCTTTCGGCTCCGCCGGGTTGAGCAAGAAGTGCTGGTTCACACTGGCTTTCGGTGCCAGTGGGGTGGTCGGTGGGGTGGCGAAAGCAATACCGCCGCGAATAAATTGCTGGAAAGTACCACTTTTCACCACCCCGCCAGTCAGGCCGAATTCAAGGTTGTAACCGGATGCCAGCCAGAAGACACTGTTTTGCCGCACCAACTGCTGGAACTTCTGGCTAATGCGCAGCGAAACTTGCACGCGATCAGACATTGCCCCCAAATTGAAGCCAGTGACGGTGCCCACTTCCAGCCCACGGAATAGCACCGGTGTTCCTACCTGTAGAGAGCCAGCTTCTGCGGTATCGAGAATAATGCTGAGGCCATCAAGGTAACGAGAGTCGGTGATGCTGGCAGTTTGCAGCTCAAAAATCCGTAGCGTATCGCCTTTGCCCGGTTCGACATTAATGTAAGGTTGGAACAGAGTATCGAGATTATTGACCCCGGCGGCAGAGATCTCCGGCGACACAATGGCGAAGCGGCTCCCCCCTCGGGCAAAGTTCTGCACATATTCCGGGTAGAGCACCGCCTTAGCCAGAACCTCATTGCGCTCGGGGATCAGCTTGAGCGATTCAACCTGACCAATATTGATGCCCAGATAGCGGATTGGCATACCCGGCGCCAATTTACTGGCATCAAAAGTGCGCAATGTAATCTGGCTGCCGACCGCCCGTGCGGCGGTTTCGTTGCTATAGAGGGTGCGTTTAGCGCCTTTGTCCAGCGTGACCCCCTCCAGATTATCGAAGCTGATAGCCCCTTTTAACGCGCGGCTGAGAGGTGCCGCCTGCACGGTTAAACCACTGCCGTTCAACTGCACTTTTGCCCCCCCTTCAGCCCAGAAGATACTCTTATCGGTGAGTAGCTTGCGATACTCTGGCTGAATATAAACATCCACCTCGAACTCATTGGTTTTCGGCCTGATAGCGGTAATTTCCCCCACCTGAAATTTGCGATACAGCACCACGGAGCCGGTTTGCACATCTGGCAAACTGGTGGCGGTTAAGGTTAGCGTGGTGGCGGGGCTATTACCCAAAATACCCTCGCTGGCCTTGGCGACACTGCTATAGAGCGGATACTTATTCAGCGGATCACCTTTACCGCCCGGCAGTATCAGAATGCCGCCATCAATCCACTCCTGCGCACTGGCACCTTGGATGTTAATACCATCAATACCGAGCTGCACATTAAGGCGGCTGTTAACCACAAATTTACTGTCTTTATGCACCAGGTCGCGGTATTTCGCTTCAATTGCCGCCGTGAAGTTCACCCCAGTGGCGGATAATTCGCGGGTTATAACTTGACCGATTTTAATGCCATGCAGCGAAATCGGCTGACCGACATCAATGCCATAACTCTGCGGCGCGGTTAATTGCAGCTCCAGCACATTGGGTTGCTGTAATAGGCTTTTGCTGCTGGGCAACACGGTAAAGTGTTTTTGTGGCTCGCCTTCACCGGGGATAAGCTCCAGAGTATTGCCGGTCAACAGCTCACTTAATTTGGTATCACTGAGAGTAATGCGCGGGCTATTCATCTCAATGCGGCTACCCGTGCGCATCAAATCCACCACAGAGGGATCGATGGTCAGCTCACCGGTCACTTTGCTGTCCGGCTGGAGGGTCATTTTGGTCAGAGTGCCCACTTGTAAACCCTGATAGATCAGCGGTGTTCGCCCGGCACTTAAGCTATTGCCGTTGGGCAGATCAAGGGTGATTGCCACGCCGCGTTGGCTATGTGCTAAATCAGGGTAAAGCTGGAACGGTTGATCCGGTTTAGCATGTTGGCTGTTTGGTGGCGAGTCAAAGGCTATGGCGCCATTCACCAGTGCCGCCAGACTCTCCATCTGCACCGATGCACCACTTAGGCTGAAATCACCTTTAAAACCAGAGACATTCCAGAAGCGGGTATCATTTTTGACCAGTTTGGCGAAGCGGCGATCAATCAGCACATCAATAACCACGCCGTTATTATCAGGCGCGATGTTGTAATCGTACACTTTACCCACCGGAATTTTACGGTAGTAGACCAGCGAACCATTATTCAGTGACCCCAAATCAGGGGCATGAAGGTGAATCATTAACTCGCCAGTATTTAGGCGAAACTTGGGTTGGGTATCCAGTGCGGTAAAGTGGCTCTGCGGTTTACCTTCTCCTGGCATCATGCCGATATAGTTGCCGCCCACCAGGGCATCTAAGCCCGAAACCCCGGCTAAAGAGGCTTTCGGTGTCACCAGCCAGAACTGGGTGCCCTCCCGCAGTGAGTCCTCCATATCGTTTTTGATACTGGCAGTCACTTTAATATTGCGCAGGTCATCATCAAGACTGATGGATTGCACCATCCCAACCTCCACCCCCTGATAGCGAATCGGCGTGCGCCCCGCCACAATCCCGGCGGCAGACTGGAAATCGATGGTGACTTCGGTGCCGCGCTCTTGCCAGTTGTTATAGACCAGCCAACCGGCAATCAGCAGGGCAATAAAAGGTAGCAACCAGAACGGCGAAATCCGGCGCTTATGCTTAATTTGTGCCTCAGTCGGTGTACTCGGCGTTTCCTGTTGCATGTGCATCCCAAATCAATCGGCTATCTAGCCACTCGACAGCAAGAATAGTCAAAATGACCGCAGTCCCAAAATAGAAAGCTGCTGGCCCCATAGTGAAGGAGAGGAGCTGATCACGATTAATCAGCGACATCATTAACGCAATAACAAAGAGATCTAGCATTGACCAGCGGCCAATCCAGGTAATTAGCCGCAGCAAGCGCATACGGGTTTTCAAGCTGTGCTCTGTCTTGAAATGAATGCTTAGCAGCAATGTTATCAGGACAATGACTTTGGTAAAGGGCACCAGCACGCTGGCGATAAACACCACGGCGGCAATGGGCATGTTACCCGATGAGGCCAGAGAAACCACGCCCGAGAAGATAGTATCCTCCATGCGAGTGCCGTTGGCATAAACGATGGATATAGGGAGTAGGTTAGCAGGCAACAGTAATACTATCGAGGCGATGAGCGCCGCCCAGGTTTTTTGGATACTGTGACGGCGGCGGTGGCGCAACGGCGTATGGCAACGCGGGCAGCGCCCACGGGCATCAGGATGACCCGTGTAGTGGCATGACAAGCAGACACGTAGTGTTTCCCGCGGGCCAGGGGGCTGTTGCTGCGGATAAAACCGCTCCCATAACTGCTCCAAATTCAGGTGTACGAGAGTCAGGATCGTCAGTAAGGTCAGGGCCAGATAGGCTATCAGTCCGCCACCGGGCATGATATCAGCGTACTCTTTGACCTTAATGCAGGCCACTACCATACCAATCAGGTAGATATCCAGCATCACCCACTCTTTTAACCGCTCCAACATCAGCAATATTGGGCGCAGGTTCATGCCAATCCGGCTGCCGATACGCAGATAAAGAATCGACACCGTGAGGGTAATGGGCGCACCGAGAATACAAAAAGCCACCATGCTGGCGGTGATGGGGTGACCCTGACGGCTCATCTGCCAGATACCCTCCAGCAAGCTGGCGTCAATCCGGGTGCCGAGCAGGCGAATGGTGATTAGGGGTTCGGTGAAGGCAAAAGGCATCAGCAATAGCATAGCGACCGCGATGGCGGTCAGGCGGGTCAGTGACCAATCGCGGCCACTGGCAATTTTGGCACTGCAACGTGGGCAATAGGCGGTTTGCCTGCCATTGAGTGGTGGCAAGGTAAACAGAGCATCACACTGACAGCAGCGCTGAGCCCGTGCGGTGGAGAGTGGCCGTTGAATGGCATGTACCTTCATATATAAAACCCTGACACCGACACCGGCTTATAAAGAATAGCGCGGATGTTAGCAGAGCAAGGGGGCAAAACAAGGAGCAAAAAGGGCCAAATCATCAATGTTGATAACTCATTTGCTTTGTTACAGTTGAATAACCTTGTGGCAAAGGGCATTTAATGATTATTTTATATAAGCCAAGCATAATAATTTCCGCTGGCTATTCTTGGGTTTCTAACGGTTATTAAATGAAAAAAGCAGAATTCTACGCGGAATTAAAACGTGACATGAGTTCCCTGATTGCAGGTGAAAACCACTTTATTGCTACCCTGGCTAACGTCAGCGCTTTACTTTATGAGCGCCTGGATGGTTTGAATTGGGCTGGATTTTACTTGATCGATGGCAAACAATTAGTGCTTGGGCCTTTTCAGGGGAAGATCGCCTGTGTGCGTATTCCTGTCGGGAAGGGGGTGTGTGGCACGGCGGTGACAGAAAATCGCGTTCAGCGGGTCGCTGATGTGCATGCATTCCCAGGTCATATTGCTTGTGATGCGGCAAGTAATGCTGAAATTGTGCTGCCAATCACTGTTAAGGGTGAAGTTATCGGCGTTTTAGATATCGACAGCATTGTTTATGATCGCTTTGATGAAGACGACGAATTGGGCTTAACCTCAGTTGTGGCACGGCTTTGCGAGCATCTTGAGCTTTGTGACAGTGCGAAATATGTCACACAGAGTGCAAGTTGATACACGTATAACGTGGCAATTGCTGATGGCGTCATTATAATGACGCCTGTTCATGCCTGCGCTGGTTGGCAAACCCGTTGTAATCAGGAAATTTCATGGAAAATCAACCTAAGTTGAACAGTAGTAAAGAAGTCATAGCCTTTTTGGCTGAGCGGTTCCCGCTTTGCTTCACCGCCGAAGGCGAAGCACGTCCACTGAAGATCGGTATTTTTCAAGATCTGGTCGAACGTGTTCAGGGGGAAGAGAATTTAAGCAAAACGCAATTGCGTTCTGCGCTGCGTCTCTACACCTCAAGCTGGCGTTATCTTTATGGGGTCAAAGTCGGTGCTGAACGTGTTGATCTAGACGGCAACCCTTGTGGGGTGCTGGAAGAGCAACATGTCGAACATGCCCGCAAACAGCTGGAAGAGGCGAAAGCCCGTGTTCAGGCACAACGTGCTGAACAACAAGCTAAAAAGCGCGAAGCTGCCATTGCTGCGGGTGAAACCCCAGAGCCACGTCGCCCACGTCCGGCAGGTAAAAAACCTGCGCCGCGTCGTGAAGCGGGTGCTGCTGTGGAGAACCGTAAGCCTCGTCAGTCACCTCGCCCACCACAGGCTCGGCCACCTCGTCCACAGGCCGAGGAGAACCAGCCACGCCCTGTGCCGGTCACAGATATCTCTAAACTGCAAATTGGTCAAGAAATCAAAGTCAGAGCAGGTAAGAGCGCGATGGACGCAACCGTATTAGAAATCGCTAAAGATGGCGTACGGGTGCAGCTATCTTCCGGTCTGGCGATGATTGTGCGCGCAGAACACTTGCAGTTCTGATACGGAGGCCAACCTAGGCATGAACAAATTTGTCAGACTAACAGCAATCGCAGGCTTGTTACTGGCGGGGGCGAGTTACGCAGCCGATACGACCTATCGCATTGACCAACTTCCTCAACTGCGCCAGGAACCAGAGCATGCAACCGTGAGTGAGCGCGTAACATCGCGCTTTACTCGCTCTCACTATCGTCAGTTTGCATTGGACGATCAGTTTTCCGCCAAAATATTTGATCGCTACCTCAACATGCTGGATTACAGCCATAATGTGTTGTTGGCATCAGATGTGGCACAGTTCGCGGATAAAAAACATTCGCTGGACGATGAGTTAAAGTCAGGTCAGTTAGACACGCCTTTTGCGCTATTCAATTTGGCGCAAAAACGCCGCTTTGAGCGCTATCAATATGCATTGTCAGTACTGGATCGGCCCATGGTCTTTACCGGTAATGACACTATCGATATTGATCGCGGCAAAGCACCCTGGCCGACCAGCGAAGCTGAGCTGAATAAACTCTGGGACGCCAAAGTCAAATATGACCAACTGAATTTGAAGTTAACCGGTAAAACGGATAAAGAGATCAAAGAGACGCTGACGAAGCGCTATCAGGCGGCGATTAAGCGTTTGACGCAAAGTAATAGCGAAGATGTCTTTCAGCTGATTATGAATGCTTTTGCTCGCGAAATTGACCCACACACCAACTATTTGTCACCCCGCAATACCGAACAGTTCAATACCGAAATGAGCTTGTCGCTAGAGGGTATCGGTGCTGTTCTGCAAATGGATGATGATTACACATTAATCAACTCCATGGTTCCGGGTGGCCCTGCGGCGAAAAGCAAAACGATTGCCGTCGGTGATCGGGTGATTGGTGTCGGCCAGGCGGGTAAACCGATGGTGGATGTGATTGGCTGGCGTCTTGATGATGTGGTCGCGCTAATCAAAGGGCCGAAGGGCAGTAAAGTGCGGTTGGAGATTCTACCCGCCGGGAAAGGCACCAAGCCACGCACTGTCACTTTGACCCGTGAACGAATTCGTCTGGAAGACCGTGCGGTGAAAATGTCGGTGAAAACCATCGGCAAAGAGCGCGTCGGTGTCCTGGATATTCCGGGTTTCTATGTTGGCCTGACCGAAGACGTTAAGGTGCAATTGCAGAAACTGGAAAAAGAGAATGTCAGTAGCATTATCATTGACTTACGCAGCAACGGTGGCGGGGCGCTAACTGAAGCTGTGTCACTATCCGGTCTGTTTATTCCCAGTGGCCCGGTGGTTCAGGTGCGGGATAACAACGGCAAAGTGCGCGAAGACAGTGATACTGACGGCGTTGTCTACTATAAAGGCCCGCTGGTGGTGTTGGTTGACCGCTACAGTGCATCGGCTTCCGAGATCTTTGCTGCGGCCATGCAGGATTATGGTCGTGCTTTAATTGTCGGTGAGCCAACCTTCGGTAAAGGTACTGTTCAGCAGTATCGTTCACTGAATCGTATTTACGATCAGATGCTGCGCCCTGAATGGCCGGCATTGGGGTCACTGCAATACACTATCCAGAAGTTCTACCGGGTAGATGGTGGCAGTACTCAACGTAAAGGGGTGACCCCGGATATCGTGATGCCAACAGGGGTTGATCCAGCAGAAACCGGTGAGAGCTTCGAAGATAATGCCCTGCCTTGGGACAGCATCAATGCTGCCAGTTATACCAAGACGGGGGATTTGAAGCCACTGGAGCCTGAATTGCTAAAAAGCCACGTAGCACGTATCGCCGCTGATCCCGAATTCCAGCATATCCAGCAAGATATTGAACGTTATAAGACATTGAAAGATAAGCGTAACATTGTCTCTCTCAACTACGCTCAGCGTGAAAAAGAGAACCATGATGATGATGCAAGACGCTTAGAGCGCCTCAATGAACGTCTTAAACGTGAAGGTAAAAAGCCACTGAAATCATTGGAGGATTTGCCAAAAGAGTATCAGGAGCCGGACCCTTATCTGGATGAAACTGTTCATATCGCCTTGGATCTTGCCCATAGCGAAAAAGCGCAACCACAGCTTCAGCCTCAACCGGTTGCACCGACTGCGACTGCGGCAAAGTAAGTCTGCATGGTGATAAAGAGTCCGGGTTCTGTTGAGCCCGGATTTTTTTTACTTTTTTTTCGTCAATCACCTTATCATTTGTCGAAAAACCAACTGAATATGTAATGAAAACTATCCAATTTTGTAAAGTTATGTTGATTTACTCACTTAGAACTTAACAAGCCTTGAAAATTTATCAGATGCCCATACGATCAGCGTATCTCAGTAGTTATTTAGCTGAGTCATGATTCAGGTTTATGGCAATTTTGACTTAATACCAATGTGACTCAATACAGTGTCGATTCAATACGATGATCGATTCAACATAATAAGGAAATAAATTTTTATGATGCGTATCGCTCTGTTCCTACTCACCAACTTAGCCGTCATGTTGGTGTTCGGGTTGGTGCTAAGCTTGACAGGCATTCAGTCCAGCAGTGTGCAGGGGCTGATGATCATGGCTGGCCTATTTGGTTTCGGCGGCGCATTTGTTTCGTTGCTGATGTCCAAATGGATGGCTTTGCGCTCAGTGGGTGGTGAAGTGATTGAGCAGCCACGTAATGAGACGGAACGCTGGTTGCTGGAGACCGTGCGTCGGCAGTCTCAGCAGGTGGGTATTGCCATGCCACAAGTCGCTATTTATCAGGCACCGGATATTAACGCCTTTGCCACCGGCGCACGTCGTGATGCCTCGCTGGTAGCCGTCAGTACCGGGCTGTTGCAGAATATGAGCCGTGATGAGGCTGAAGCGGTTATTGCCCATGAAATTAGTCATGTGGCGAATGGTGATATGGTCACCATGACCTTGATTCAAGGGATTGTGAATACATTCGTGATCTTCATTTCACGTCTGATTGCGCAAGTTGCCGCCGGCTTCTTATCTGGCGATCGTGATAATGAAGGGAGCAGCGCCGGTAACCCGATGGTCTACTTTGCTGTTTCCATGGTGTTGGAGTTGGTGTTTGGTATTCTGGCGAGCATTATCACCATGTGGTTCTCACGTCATCGTGAATTCCACGCGGATGCAGGTTCCGCGAGATTAGTGGGGCGTGAGAAGATGATTGCCGCACTGCAACGGCTGAAAACCAGTTATGAGCCGCAGGAGGCGGGCAACCTGATGGCCTTCTGCATTAACGGGAAGTCCAAAACTTTCAGCGAGCTGTTTATGTCCCATCCGCCGTTGGATAAACGCATTGAGGCGCTGCGCTCTGGCCAGTATCTGAAGTAACCGCCAGCAACTTAGCACTATCATAAAAACCCCGCTTATCAGGCGGGGTTTTTTTATCGTTAATATGAGGTTAACTGCGTATCAGGCTAACTATGTTTCTGATTAACTACGTTTCCGATTAACTACGTTTCTGACTCACGCGAGACAAGCTGACTATCGCGGCGACAGTGGCAAAGCAGCCCGCCAGAATCAACGAAGCATGAGTGCCATTGGTTGAAAAGAGATTAAACATCAATGCGACCAATGCAGCTCCGGAGGTTTGTCCCAGTAAGCGGGCGGTGCCTAACATGCCACTGGCCCCCCCGCTGCGATTTTGTGGTGCAGCGGAGATAATGGTGTGGTTATTCGGTGACTGGAACAGCCCAAATCCGGCACCGCACAGTACCATGCGCCAAATGATGTCCAGGTCGGTGGGGTTCGCGGGCAGAAGCGCTAGCAGGAATAGCCCGCTGGCGAACACCGCCAAACCAATCCCTCCGAGCAATCCGGCATGATACCGTTCAACCAATCGTCCGGCGATAGGGGCTACCACTACTGTCGCCAGTGGCCAGGGGGTGAGCAGCAAGCCTGTTGCTACCTCATCGCGCCCCAATACGCTTTGCAGGAAGAAGGGCAGTGCCACCATTGCCAACATCTGGGCGGCAAAAGAGCAGATCGAGGTGCCGATCGATAGCGCAAAAATAGGAATCCGCAGCAAATCAACCGGCAACAGAGGGAAGGGTTGATTGAGTTGGCGGCGAACAAAAAAGAAGCCAATAATCAGCAGCGCGACAATTTCAGCGGCAATCACGGTTGGGCTTTGCCCTTGAGCAAAGCCGCTGATAGCAATAATCAGCAAACCAAATGTTAGGGCGTTCATAATAGAACTGGTGAAGTCGAAGCGGTTACCATTGCTCTTGGCGCTATTCGCGGGCAAGTACTTCATCCCCAGCCCCCATGCCAGCACTCCAATCGGGACGTTAATGGCAAACAGCCACTGCCAGGAGGCGACGGCTAAGACAGCGGAGGCGATAGTCGGGCCAGCTGCTGCCGAGACCGCAACAATTACCGAGTTGATACCGATGCCCCGACCCAGCTGTGCGCGGGGATAAATGATGCGGATCAGCGCCGTATTGACACTCATTAATGCGGCGGCGCCGAACCCTTGCAGCACACGGGCAAATGTCAGGGTTAATAGTGAGTCTGACAGCGCGCAAAACAGCGAAGTGACACTGAAGACCAGTAATCCGGCCTGATATACCCGACGATAACCAATGATGTCGCCCAGAGAGGCCATCGACAGTAGTGAAATCGTGATAGCTAACTGGTAAGCATTGACTACCCAGATAGATGTTGCCGGGCTGGCGTTGAGATCTCGGGCGATAGTCGGCAATGCCACGTTAGCGATAGTGCCATCCAGTACCGCGATGGTAATACCCAGGGCGATAACCAGTATTGCGGCATAGCGCTGAGGAGTGGGTAAGCCATCGGCGACAGGTTGGGTCATAGGTATTTATCTATAAAATAGTCATATATGAAGTATTCACATGCTAACGAGTATTGCTGACGAATGCATCTCTGTAAGTGGCGCTAATTGTAAATACCAATGCTATATCTCAGGGAACCTGGCAAATTAACAGCATGATAACACCAGTAATTTGTGGCAATCAGTAAAAACAGAACTGCGATCACGGAAAAATGAAACATCGTTTCTATAATGTGAGATAGTATTAGCCGAACAGGTTAGCCTGCGGGCAAAAATTTTAATTCTCTGACGATTTAAGGACTTTCCGGATGGCCAAAGGTAAACAGATCCCCCTGACATTTGATACTTATCAGGATGCCTCTACCGGTGCACAAGTGACACGTCTAACTCCACCTGATGTCACTTGCCACCGTAACTATTTCTATCAAAAATGTTTCACCCGTGATGGCAGTAAGTTGTTGTTCGGCGGCGCTTTTGATGGTCCGTGGAACTACTACTTGCTGGATTTAAACACGCAGGTGGCAACCCAGCTGACAGAAGGGCGTGGCGACAATACCTTTGGTGGTTTCCTGTCGCCAGAAGATGATGCGCTCTTTTATGTTAAAGAGGGCCGCAACCTGATGCGCGTCTCTCTTGATACACTGGAAGAGAGTGTGGTCTATCAGGTGCCGGAAGAGTGGGTGGGCTACGGCACTTGGGTGGCTAACTCTGATTGCACGAAATTAGTGGGCATCGAAATTAAGCGGGAAGATTGGCAGCCGCTGACCGACTGGAAGAAATTCCACGAATTCTACTTCACTAAACCTTGCTGTCGCTTGATGCGTGTTGATTTACAAACGGGCGAATCCGCAGTTATTCTTCAGGAAAATCAGTGGTTAGGCCACCCAATCTATCGTCCTTACGATGACAACACTGTGGCGTTCTGCCACGAAGGGCCACACGACTTAGTTGACGCCCGCATGTGGCTAATCAATGAAGATGGCAGCAACATGCGGAAAGTGAAAACTCACGCGGAAGGCGAAAGCTGTACTCACGAATTCTGGGTGCCAGATGGTTCCGCTTTGGTGTATGTCTCTTACCTGAAAAGCAGTCCCGACCGCTTTATCTACAGTGCCAACCCTGAGACGCTGGAAAACCGCCAATTGACTAAGATGCCTGCTTGCTCTCATTTGATGAGTAACTATGACGGCTCATTGCTGGTCGGTGATGGCTCTGATGCGCCAGTTGATGTGCAAGATGACAGCGGGTATAAGATTGAAAACGATCCTTTCTTGTATGTTTTCAATCTGAAAAATGGCAGCCAACATCGCGTTGCTCGCCATGACACCTCATGGAAGGTGTTTGAGGGTGATCGCCAGGTCACACATCCACACCCCTCCTTTACCCCTGATGATAAGCAAATTCTGTTTACCTCAGATGTGCACGGTAAACCGGCCTTATATTTAGTCACTTTGCCTGAATCCGTCTGGCAATAGCTGAATTATGCACTAGCCTCTTTCATGGAAAGAGGCTAATTTGCTGTCTGCATGGCTTTTATCCGATTATTCACATTGGTTTATTGCACAGTCTCGTGACTTCCCTTTATAATAAAACCACTGTTCTATTTTTTTTAAAACATATTGTTTTATGAAACACAGAAAACTGAGTAGGGTAACCAAAAAATGGCTATTGCAGATCTAGATAAACAGCCCGACTCTGTTTCGTCGGTTCTGAAGGTTTTCGGCATCTTACAAGCCTTGGGTGAGGAGCGGGAAATAGGTATTACCGAACTTTCTCAACGTGTAATGATGCCTAAGAGCACGGTTTACCGCTTCCTCCAGACCATGAAGTCCCTGGGGTATGTGGCACAGGAAGGCGAATCAGAGAAGTACTCCCTCACGCTGAAGTTGTTTGAGTTGGGGGCTAAAGCGCTACAAAATGTTGATTTGATTCGTAGTGCTGATATACAAATGCGTGAGTTATCCAATGAAACGCGTGAAACCATTCACTTGGGCGCATTGGATGAAGACAGCATTGTTTATATCCATAAAATTGATTCAATGTACAACCTGCGGATGCACTCCCGCATTGGCCGCCGTAACCCACTGCACAGTACCGCCATTGGTAAAGTGCTGTTGGCGTGGCGTGACCGTAGTGAAGTAGAAGAGATCTTATCTCATATCGAATTTACCCGCAGCACCAAGTATACGCTGGATAGCGCGGCGGCACTGCTGCCGGTGTTAGATCAGGTGCGTGAGCAGGGCTTTGGTGAAGATATCGAAGAGCAAGAAGAGGGTCTGCGTTGTATCGCTGTTCCTGTTTTTGACCGTTTCGGCGTTGTTATTGCGGGGTTAAGTATTTCATACCCAACGTTGCGTTTCTCTGAAGAGAATAAAAGTGAGATCGTTAAATCACTGCATCGTGCCGCACGTAATATTTCAGAACAGATGGGTTATCGCGAATACCCTTTCTGAGTAAATTAATAAGCAGGGTAAATACTGTATAATTATTGGATATTTTTAATCAGCTGTTAATTATAACTATTTATTTCTTGCATAGCGAACGGCTCCTCTGATCAGGAGCCGTTTTTATTGATATCTACCGCAACTGGCGCTTGAGTTGCCAGCTTTTGCTCTAAGTCAGGGAGGGGAATCTGTTCTTGATCAGCGGGTTAGACTCAGCGTGACATCATTGGCTACTGTCACGACAACTTCTTTACGTATATTATTATCGTGATACTAATATTGACATTAGGCCTTTTTTGGGCTTATTCACTATTGTTTAAATATTTTGTTTACTGTTTATTTAATGCTCTTGGGTCACTATGACCATGCTTAATCATATTAGGGAGAGAAATGATGAGGACGCTATTAAGCATAAGAGCAGTAATGAGTGCCGGGTTATTACTGCTGCTGGCGGGGTGTAGTAGCACACAAAGTAATAAGCCGCATAAATTGATTGACCGCGGTGATTATAAAATCGATACCAACCATCCCTCTGTGGCACAAAACGATCGGGTGCGCTTTTTAGTACTTCACTATACCGCCACAGATGATGCAGAGTCATTGAGATTACTGACGCAGGGCAATGTCAGTGCGCACTATTTGGTTAAGACGCACCCTGATACCGTCGAGGGAAAGCCGGTTGTTCTGCAACTGGTTCCAGAGGAACAAAGAGCCTGGCATGCAGGTGTCAGTGATTGGCAAGGGCGCAATAATCTCAATGATAGCTCGATAGGTATCGAAATCGTCAACAAGGGCTTCACTGAGAAGATGTTGGGTCGCACTTGGTATCCATACAATGAATCACAGATTAAATTGATTGAGCGCCTTACCAAAGATATTGTCGAGCGTTATAATATTGATCCAACAGATGTTATCGCCCACAGTGATATTGCGCCTCTAAGAAAGTCTGATCCTGGCCCCCTATTCCCATGGAAAAGGCTGGCAGAACAAGGTATTGGTGCCTGGCCAGATGAGGCAACGGTGACCAAGTATATTGATGGAAGAGATATACACGACACCGCATCTATCGCCACGATTCAGCAAACACTGGCCCGCTATGGCTACAAAATTCCTCAGAGTGGCATATTGGATGATGAAACTCGTCAGGTTATCACCGCATTTCAGATGCATTTCCGCGCGCAGGATTTTAGCGGTATACCGGATGTAGAAACAGAAGCTATTGCTTTGGCACTGGTCGAGAAGTATCGCTCTTAATATCAGCCGGCAAAAAAGCCAGTCACATCATGACTGGCTTTAATTAATTAAGTCGCTTTTATTGATGGGCTAAATCGCCATCATCTTCACTGTTCAAAATGTCTTTATCTGTTTGTTTCATTAATTGGCTGGTAATGGTGCCGGCAGTCATTGAACCACTGACGTTCAAGGCGGTACGGCCCATATCAATTAAGGGTTCGACCGAGATCAGTAAGGCAACCAATGTGACCGGCAAGCCCAATGCAGGCAACACAATCAGTGCGGCGAAGGTTGCGCCACCACCGACACCCGCAACACCGGCAGAGCTGATGGTCACGATCCCGACCAGTGTGGCAATCCATACAGGATCTAACGGATTAATGCCGACGGTGGGGGCAACCATCACGGCCAGCATCGCCGGGTAGAGGCCCGCACAGCCATTTTGACCAATGGTCGCACCAAAGGATGCAGAGAAGCTGGCGATAGACTCAGGGATGCCCAGACGGCGGGTTTGTGCTTCTACATTCAATGGGATACTGGCTGCGCTGGAGCGGCTGGTAAAGGCAAATGTCAGTACCGGCCAGACTTTACGGAAGAATTTCAGCGGATTGATACCGGTGAAAGAGAGCAGCAGGCCGTGCACCACAAACATAATCGCCAGCCCCAGATAGGAGGCAACAACAAAGCTACCCAGCTTGATAATGTCTTGGATGTTGGAACCCGCCACCACTTTGGTCATTAATGCTAGTACGCCGTAAGGGGTCAGTTTCATGACCAGCCGCACCAGTTTCATCACCCAGGCTTGCAGTGTATCGATAGCCACCATCACGCGTTGGCCTTTCGCCACATCGTCTTTCAGTAGTTGCAGTGATGCAATACCGAGGAAGGTGGCGAAAATAACCACACTGATGATTGAGGTTGGGCTAGCGCCCGTCAAATCCGCAAATGGGTTTTTCGGAATAAAGGAGAGAATTAACTGTGGTACGGTCAAGTCGGTCACTTTAGCCAAATAGTTGCTCTCGATGGCACTCAAACGGGCACTCTCTTGGGTGCCTTGAATTAAGCCATCGGCGGTTAAGCCAAACAGGTTGGTGACGAACACCCCAACGAGCGCTGCAATCAAGGTGGTGAAGAGCAAGGTGCCGATGGTCAGGATACTGATTTTGCCCAGTGACGCGGCATTATGTAGTTTAGCCACCGCACTCAAAATTGAGGCGAATACCAGTGGCATAACTATCATTTGCAGTAATTGTACATAACCATTGCCGACAATATTAAACCAGGTGATGGACTCTTTAAGTACTGGGTTATCTGCGCCATAGATCCATTGTAAGCCCAGGCCAAACAGCACACCCAGTGCTAAACCAACCAAGACTTTCTTGGCCAGACTCCACTGTTTGTGGCGGGTTTGTGCCAATAGTAATAGCAGTGCTACAAATACCAGCACGTTAATCACAAGCGGTAGGTTCATCCCCAAATCTCCAGATTATTATTTTGAATACTGGCGACGTATTCTATTTCTGCTTCTTTATAGAATCGTGCCAGGCACAATCAATTGTGCAGTTAGCTGCGTATGGTAGCAGCCCGATAAAGGCTCACTTATATCCAAAAAGAATTTTATATAAGTTTTTACCCTGATTTGTATGCAATACATTCAGATTGATGATTATTCGCACATTAAAGTGTGATCACAATCGAAAATTTTTCAATTGCTCCATATAGGATAGCAGCGGAATAGTGGTGTCAGTTTGCCAATAGACGGAAAAACAAACTAATAGAACACATAATACCCGTTCTAATTGATTACCTTTTTGCGGACGTAATAGCGGAATACAGAATCGCCAACGGCAAGGCCATAGCAGCGGCACGCCAGCGGGGGTGAGCATATCGGCCAGTAGATGGCTGAAATAGCCAATAATCATTGCGTGGAATGCATCCGCAGGAATAATCCAATCGCGTGAAATATCCATTTGGAATAGGGCAATACCGCCGATCACCGCCAGCAGGCTATGGGTAAATCCACGATGACCGAATGCACGGGCAATGGGGGTTGAGATCCACTTTAACCGCTGGCCAAGGATTGACTTGGGGTGGTCAATATCGGGCAGCAGGGAAGTTAGCAGGGCGCCCGGTATAATGTGCCACCAATCGCCATGTGCCAGTTCCGGTGTGAGACCGACTTTTTTGGCAAAAATAGCGCAGGCGACAGAAAAAATAAGGTGTCCTTCCCCTGTCATACTTGAATTCCGAATCTGTAGCTGTTGATTTATCCAGTATATGAGATTTATCTTGGCATGGATAGCCGTGACGCTGTAACTAAATGTCTCATTTTTCTGTTTGAAGAAGGGGAGTTTAGCCTAGGTATTGAGGAGTGGGATATTGGGTGGCTGGCCTGAATAAGGGAATCTAAGTAAAAAAAGGGAAAAGCGACCGGGAGTCACTTTTCCCCAAAGTAATACGGGTATGGGCATAATTAACAAATAATGATGAGGGTACTCATAACGATATAACTATTTACACGATCAATTAGAAGCTGTACTGCACACCGACACGATAGCGAGTTTGGCGCTCATCAGTGGTTTTGCTGCCCGCTACGTTGCCGATAGCAACATATGGCTTCCAGTTTTTATCCCATTTGTAAGCAACTTTCAGATCATGACTCCATTCGTCTTTGTTTTTGTTGGACAGAATTTCGTCTTCAGATTTCTTGTAGTTCAACTCATACTCAGCAGAGTAGTTTTTCAAGAAGTTGTAAGCAAACAGCATAGTGAACTCATGGCCTTTCTCATCAGATTTGGTCTGAGAAGGTTGGTTACGTTTGTAATATGGGCGATAACGCAGTGATGTTGAGAAGTCATCGGTGAAGCCCACTTTACCGCGCAGATAAGGGCGGTAGTTGTTTGAGTCAGATGATGACTCTAATGAGAAACCAGGCTCAAGTGAAAACGTTTTATTGAACGCATAAACATAGCTGGCAACCACTTCGGTGCCGTTACTGACTTGCTCATTGAAAGGTTTATTTGGCGTAGTATCAGAGCTGTGCTGGCCCCATTTCCCTTCCAAAGAGAGACCAAAACCATTGGCAAAACGGTTGGAGAGCAGTAAACGGTCTTTATGATCGGATTTACTGGTGTCTTTCATTTCATGCCGATAGTCAATTGTTGTAGCAACAGAACTAAAACTGATAACAGATGCCACTGCTAGAGTAATTAATTTAAATTTCATTTTTTTATATAATCCCAGGGTTATGGTTATTTAAAACAACAATCATTAACAATTTTATAAAATTCAACACACGACTGGAAAATAATTTCACAATCAAAGAAACGATGTTTCAGTTATTGTGGATACACATTCTATTTATATTTGTAATTAATTGTGTGATCCAGATCTTTGTTGGTGATTAATTTTTTAATCAGATATTAATTTGTGATGGCGATCTAATTGATTGTTATTTTTTATGATGCATAAAACAAAACAACCCCGCCAAATTAATGGCAGGGCTTAATAACAACTTAAGTTAAATAAACTTAATGATTATCTCATGGCGCGTTTTAGAATGCGGTCACCTTGCTTATTAAAGTATTCAGCAGATTCTTCAACTGACTTCTGGCCGTAATCGATATATTGAATTGCGTCACGGAACAGAGAAACGATCTGCGGGTCATCAAAGTATGGTGACGTTTTCATTTCATGTGGCAATTCCAGCGCCATATTTAAGCCAGCAACGGATGGATCTTCATCTTTAATCACACCACTAGCACGCAGTTGAGTCACTGCTGCTGCACTCAGTGGTACACCGCGCTCCAGACCCATAGCATCAATACCCTCTTTGCTGTTCAGCAAGAAGTTAATTAAGATAGCACTCTCTTCTGGGTATTTAGTGGATTTACCAATTGAAAGCATCTGAGCTGGTTTAAAGAACAGACCGGCATCTTTCGCATCTGGCAACATTGGATAAGGGCCAAGTATCAGTTTTGCTGGTTTGGTCAGGTTATCGGAATATTTAGTAATGGTGGAGTTCCACATATAAGTACCACCCCATTCACCATTAATCCATGGCTTCATTTCGTACATATTACTCTTGCCGAATGATGCATAGTATTTAGTGGATGGCATGACATGGCTATCAACCATTTTCTTATACATAGTAAAGAACTCAACCCACTGTTCTGGTGTATAAGCAAATTTCTTATTGGCTTCGTCAATAGTTGGTGTGTTGTATTTTTGTGTCATATAAGAGCGAATTAATGCCAGAGTATCCTGGTGCTCTAATACGATAGGGTAGTATTGCTCACCCAATTTTTCCTGGAATACTTTACCGGCGTTAAGTAATTCATCCCACGTTTTTGGATACTCTAAACCCGATTTAGCCCATGTCGCATCATTGAAATAGAAAATACGCGCAGTAACTGAAATTGGAATACCGTTTAATTTGCCATTAACCGTGGTTTGTTGCAGCTCTTTTGGATCAAACTGAGTCAAATCTAACTGTTTCGATACTTTATTCAAATCAAAGAAGCCAGTGCCGTCTTTGGAGAAGATGGGCAGCCAGTTCCAGTTAGTTTGCATAACATCGGGTTCAGTCCCACCGGCAATTTGGGTGGTCAGACGGGAAAGATGGCCATCCCAACCGGTATATTCAGCTTTAACATTAATATTCGGGTGCTGTTTGTGGAACTCTTCCAGAGCTTTAAGTGTCATTTGATGGCGGCCATTGCCCCCCCACCATGACATACGCAGGTTAACTTCATCCTGTGCAAAAGCCTGATGTGATAATAAAGCCAGAGTGGATGCTATTAGCGTGTGTAGGATCGCTTTTTTCATTGGGTACTGCTCCTGTTAAAGAGAGATATTTTTTTCTGTTTTTGCATCAAAGATATGGCATTTATCCATATCAAACTGGAAGTACACGGTGCGATGCAGGCCATTTTCAATAATTGGCCGTGCTTCATCAGACGGTAGACGACAAGTTAATTCAAAGTCGTCAACCTTGATGTACATAAAGAATTCATGCCCCATGTTCTCCATTCGTACCAATTCGCCTTGTGAGTGGTTATTGGCCATCGGTTGTGTTGACATGCGAATAAATTCTGGACGAACACCAAAGAACACTTTTTCACCCGCAAAGGCGGCGACTTTAGCTTGTTGCTTCTCATTAAGTACCAAGGTGTATTGGCCGACAGTCAGACCAATTTGGCCCTCTTTTTCTACCAGGGTGCTCGGTTTGATATTCATTTCCGGCGCGCCGATAAAACCGGCAACAAACATATTGGTTGGGAAGTGGTAGAGATTATCTGGGGTATCAACTTGCATGATATGGCCCAGTTTCATGACACAGATCCGATCGCCCATGGTCATGGCTTCAGTCTGGTCATGGGTCACATAAACGGTGGTTGCTGCTTTCCCGCTTTTTTTCAATTGCTTATGTAAATCTGAGATGCGGATGCGCATGGAAGCACGCAGTTTGGCATCCAGGTTTGATAAGGGTTCATCGAACAAGAACACATCTGGTTTTTTCACAATCGCCCGGCCTACTGCCACACGCTGCGCTTGACCACCAGATAACTGACGTGGCAGGCGATCTAACAAATCTTCCAGTTCCAGAATTTTTGCCGCTTCTGCAACTTGTGTTTCGATTTGATCTTTTGGCAGTTTGCTCAGCTTCAGGCCAAAGGCCAGATTCTCTTTTACCGTCATATGCGGATATAGCGCATAGTTCTGGAACACCATAGCGATACCGCGTGATTTCGGTGCCAGATTATTGACGACCCGATCACCAATGCGCACTTCGCCATCACTGATGGTTTCCAGACCTGCCAACATGCGCAGGGTGGTGGATTTAGCACAGCCTGATGGACCAACAATCACCATAAATTCGCCATCATGGATCTTCAGATCAATGCCATGAACCGCGCGGAAACCGTTGGAGTAAACTTTACCTAATTTATTGAAAATGACTTCAGCCATGATAAATCCTCTATTAACCTTTAATTCCGCTGCTGGTTACGCCTTGCACGAAGTAGCGTTGAGCCAGGAAGAAAACAATGATGGACGGCAGAATGGAGATGCTTGCCATTGCCAGAATTTCGTTCCACGGTGCGCCTTCGGTGACGTCAATTGACATCTTCAAAGCCAGCGCTATCGGGTACTTATCGACGCTGTAGACATAAATCAGTGGGCCGATAAAGTCGTTCATTGACCACATAAACTGGAACAGGGCGACAGAGATAATGGCCGGTTTCAAGATTGGCACCACCACATACCACAGCACCTGTAGGGAGTTACAACCGTCGATTTGCGCGGCTTCTTCCATATCACGCGGCACACCACGCAGGAATTGCACCAACATGAAGACGAAGAACCCTTGAGTGGCGAAGGCCGTCGGTAAATAGAGTGGCAAGTAGCTATTCAACATGCCCATTTCGCGGAACATGATGTATTGCGGAATTAATAACACGGTACTTGGCAGCAACATGGTGGTAATTAATGTTGCGAACCAGAATTTCTTCCATGGGATCTCGAAGCGTGCAAAACCATACGCCACGATAGTGGAGGAGATAATGGTCAAAATGACTTTCGGGATAACAAACTTAAAGGTGTTAAGCATGTAATGACCGAAGTTATATTCAGTACCGGTTTTCCAGCCATTCACGAAACCATCGCGAGTTGGGTGTTCTGGCCATAATCCTAATGTGGTGAAGATCTCATTATTAGGTTTAAATGCCGCAGAGAACATCCACAGCAGTGGATAAAGCATCATCAGTCCGACAATAATCAAAATGATATAGCGGAAAGCGGCACTGACTTTTGCTTTACGTAGCGTACGGTTAATTTCCGCATCAGCAAGTTCCTGCGCCAGAGCTAATTTCTTCTGGTTGGAAGTGTGTTGTACGTCAGTCATTTTTTCCTCCTTTATCGGCGGAGTAGAAGACCCAATATTTAGATGATTTAAATGCAATTGAGGCGAAGAGGGCGACTACCAGGAAGAGTATCCAGGCCAGCGCAGCACCGTATCCCATATCAAAGTATTTAAACGCTGTATCATAGATATAGAGCGAGAATAAATAGGTGTAGTGGGTCGGTCCGCCGTCAGTAATAACGTACGGCGCAGTAAACTCTTGGAATGCCTGCGTGGTTTGCATAATAAAGTTAAAGAAAATAACTGGCGTGATCAGTGGCACAGTCACTTTCATAAACATTTGCCATTTAGAGGCACCATCAATCATGGCGGCTTCATACTGTGATTGCGGCACGTTCTGCAATGCAGCCAGGAAGATAACCATGGCCGAACCGAACTGCCAAACACGCAGTAATGTGACGGATGTCAGCGCCAGCGCTGGTTCTCCCAACCAGTTGATGGCATCAAATCCGAGCACACCGATAAAACTGTTTAACAGGCCATCGATGGCAAAGAGAGCACGCCATAACACGGCAATTGCAACGCTGCTGCCGAGGATAGATGGAATATAGAAAGCAGTACGGAAGAGGCCGATACCACGTAATTTAAAGTTCAGTACAAAAGCGATCCCCAGGGCAAATGCCAGTTTTAAAGGAATAGTCAGAAATACATAAGCGAATGTTACGCCCATGGATTTCCAGAATAAATCATCTTCCAGCAGCATATGACGATAATTCTCGATCCCGTTAAAAACGGGAGGGTTCATTAAGTCATACTCAGTAAAACTGAGAAAGAAAGATGATACAAAGGGGAAAGCCGTAAATATTATCAACCCAAGTATATAAGGTGATAAATAGGCTAACCCCAGCATTCTGTTTTCATTCATAATGCTTACCTATTTTTAATAACATGAAAGATAAATAAAACTACTGATTCAAAAGCGTCGGATAAATAAAGTCGATATCATATAAAGTGCGGCTTTCCCCGTTCACTCGATAATCTCCATGGATGTAACCACCATTGGTAATAAATTGAGGTATCGCTGCCAATTTATTCTGTTTGGCGGCAATTAAGGTCAATATTGCTAATGCAATCGGATTGTCGAGACGGAAATAACGGTGTTGCGCCGATTCAACAAACAGACCACGGTGGTAATGTTGCGTAAATAGGTCGTCCCCCACTTGCCAGGCTAATTCAAATAGTCGAGCACATTGGCAATGTTCCGCCAGTTCAGTTAAGGCCAGCAGCAGATAGGGTGTTGCTTTAGGTTTTTGACCGGCAATTAGTGTCGCCTGGCGTTTTGGCTTATTTAATTCAGCCAACTGCCAGCGGTGCAGTAATACGCCAATCAAATCCAACAGTTCTTCATCTTCACTTAAGCGCCAGGCCCGGACTAGCGGCAGCAGGTAATCAACCTCTAATGGGAAGGGCGAGATGACCGTCCCTTTTGCGCCATAGTAGCCATCACGTTGCAAAACATAGCCGCTCATGTCCTGACCATCGTTCCATAACGGACGCAATGTATTGCTCTCAACGTCATAAGCGAAACGATAGTAATTTTTTAGCCCGTCAATCACCCATTGTAGTACTTCGGTATCCGGTTGTTGGCGCAGAATATCCAGCATCGCCAATGGGTTATCAATCAGCAGTGGGCGCATGTCGCGGAACAGGACATTGGCTTCACGGGCTATCTCACCAAATTCAGGGCCAAACTGGCGCTTGGCACGATCGCCATACCAAGATTGGGTCTGGTTGTCATCGGCCGGCAGTGGGCGGCGCTGCTGTGGTGAGCTGAACTGATAAACCGGCAGACCTGTTTCAGGATGGCGGGCTAAAACATATTGGCGGTATAGGTGTTTGCCCCATGCCGTTGCGGCGATATCACCGGTGTACTCGGCATACTTATAGGCAGCGTAAATCAAATCGGTGCCGGCATTCACAAAGGTCAAGCCCTTGGTCTCTGGTAGGCGCGGCAGCTCCGCAGGGTTAACCACATCGTGACGGGCATGAGTGAATACATGTGGGTCGCGCTGCTTGTCGTAGCTACCATGGCGGCCCAAATCCAGGGTTTGCCAATCTTCCACATGGGCGTGCCAAAAACCCTGCAAGAAATTCAGTGTTTTTTCCCGATCAATAGTGATCAGCAAATTGTAATAGGGTAGATGATGCTTCAGCTCGTGGACTTGCGCTTTCGATTCTGGCCCTTCAGTGTTCAACGAATCCAGATTCAGGAAACGGTGTCCGCCCCAATAAAATAGTCCGCTCTGCTCATGCACGCCGCGCTGCATAAAATAGCTGCTTTGCACCCGGGCTTGCTGATGGTATTGCGGGTCCTGAGTCACCAGACTCAGCGCATCTAATGTCCGTAGCCAGTTTTGCTGACTGGCAAAATTAGATATTGGGGTATTGTGACCATCTGGGAATTCCCATACGACTGGTTGATGAGTCAGCACATCAAAACCATCAGCCATCAGTGGGGTTGGATTTTGATTGCTGTGGCCAACAGATTGGACTAAATCAACATAGCTGCGAATAGCGCTGAGCCAGTTAATCATGGTTGCGTCACTGTTTTTAATGTTGCCGACAAACTCCATCACCTTAACCCCATCATCGAAACGTTAGGACGGAACCGGTTTAAGGTTCCTTATAAATAGAAACATCGTTTCAATCTATTATATTTGTATTTACTGGCGAGTCATTGAGCGAATGACAAAAGTGTGATCGGAGTCGGAACGTTGTTTTGAATTTTTTATTTTTGCACTTTTGATGCGGTTTTTTTGAGAATCTAATTTGTTAACTATTTGATAAATAAGTAATAAAAAAGGCACAACCTAAGTTGTGCCTTTAAACAATTTTGAGTCGAATTCTGGCGAATAACCTAAAGAAATAGAACTTAACTCAAATTGGTCATGATTCTTGGTTTAGCGCGCCAACCAGCCGCCATCAACAGCGATAGTGTAACCACTGATATAGTCGGATGCTTTGGAGGCCAGGAAGACCACTGGACCTTTCAGATCATCAGGCAAGCCCCAACGACCAGCCGGGATACGGTCAAGGATCTCTTTGCTGCGCTCTTCATCTTTACGCAACTGCTGAGTGTTGTTGGTCGCCATATAGCCAGGCGCTACCGCGTTCACATTGATGCCGTGTTTTGCCCACTCGTTAGCTAACAGACGGGTGACACCCATCACGGCGCTTTTCGATGCGGTGTAAGACGGCACACGGATGCCACCTTGATAAGAGAGCATTGAGGCAACGTTAATGATTTTGCCGCCATGACCCTGTTTGATGAATTGTTTGGCAACCGCCTGAGACATAAAGAACACGGTTTTGATGTTCACATTCATCACATCATCCCAGTCTTTTTCGCTGAAGTTGATCGCATCTTCACGACGGATGATACCGGCGTTATTGACCAGAATATCGATTTGGCCAAATTCAGCGACAGCACGCTCTAACAGGGCTGGAATGCCATCAATTTTGCTCAGATCCGCAGTCAGGCTCAAGAAGCGGCGACCTAATGCAGTCACTTTTTCAATCGTCTCTTTTGGCTCAACAATGTTGATACCCACGATATCGCAACCTGCTTCGGCTAAACCGATCGCCATGCCTTGGCCCAAACCGGTATCACAGCCAGTAACCAGTGCAATTTTACCTTTCAATTCAAAGGAATCTAAAATCATAGCTAACATCTCTCTCAAGGCGGTCAAAGATTGCCGCGATTTCAATATTGGGGAGAAAACCGCCAAAAGGACGGCTTTGGTTGGTAGAGCCTATCTTTCAGAACATCATCTTGAATGGGTATCACCCAAGTCAGATAGCACGGCAAAAGTAGAGAGTGCGCATGATGCCGAAAATGGTGCCTTACAACCTGCGCGGATCTGACTTCTGACCGAGTGTTTCTTTTGATTCGCTGATGATAGTGTTTGCGGGAAGTTAATTCAATAAAAATGAAATGATGTTTTATTATTTTTTGAGGGGCGTCATGATTTTTGGATTAATTATGGTCAAACTATGGAGATTGCCCGTAGAATGAGTCAAAACCAGCGTAAAACAGTGACGACGGTACAGCTAAATCTATTCTGCATAATAATGAGGAGAAACAATGAAGATGTTCTTTATTAATGATGAAACGCCATGGGAAGAGCTAGGCAATGGCATTAAACGCAAAGTCATGACCTGGAGTGATGAGCTGATGATGGTCTGCGTTCACTTTGACAAAGGGGCGATTGGCGTGGCGCACAAACATGATATTCATGACCAAATTGCTTATGTTGCCGCAGGCAGTTTTGAAGTGGAAATTGAGGGGCAGAAGCGCATATTGAAAGCTGGCGATGCGTATCGTGCGGTGAAAAATGAGATGCATGGCGCGGTATCGTTGGAGGATAACAGTATTTTGATCGACACCTTTACCCCTAAGCGGGATGATTTCCTTTAAAATCTATTGGGCGGTTGAGCATCGACTTTAACCGCCCCTTATCACCAGGATTCTACTCCTCTTCAGCGACAAACTCTCTTCAGCTACGAAATATCCTCCTGGCGCAATTGTTCGAGTGATGCCAATTGAATATCCGCCAATGCCCAGCGTGGGTCTGCGCGGTACTCCGGTGATGGGATCACAATAGAGCGCATCCGTGCTGCTTTGGTGGCAATCATACCGTTGACTGAATCTTCTAGCGTGACACATTGTAGCGGGTCAATAGCCAGATCCGCCGCCGCATTCAGATAGACCTCGGGGTGCGGTTTGCTGTAGGGCAGGTACTCTGCGGACACTAAACAGTCAAAATAGTGTTCAACGCCGAGCATGGCGAGCACGCGTTTTTGCATATGTAGCGGTGAGGCGGAGGCCAGGCCAATTTTTAGCCCTTGTTGGCGACAAAGCTCCAGCGCATATTCGACACCGGGTAACACCGGGCGCGTCTCCTCCACCAGGTCTATTGCGCGGGCAATAATACGTTTGCACACCTCCGCCTGACTCGGCCCCTGCCATGGCCGGGTTTGATACCAAAGTTTCACCACCAAATCGATACGCAGACCAAGGGTGTCGGGCAGTGAATCTCGCGAGGAGGTGTCCAGCCCGAGTGAGGTGAAAATATCAAGTTCAGCCTGTAACCATAAAGGTTCTGAGTCAATCAGCAGGCCGTCCATATCAAAGATTGCGGCCTTAATCGGATGAGGGGTCGCCATTAATCATCACTCCTGTTGGTTTTTAGCTATCAGCTGAATACTTTAGCATTAACTTAATCATCTTGCGTCAACGGAACCGACGGTGAATTTGAGTTAACCATGGAGATCACAACAAAAATTTTGCACAAAGAGTGAATGTAGCAGGTAAACTAAATCTACATAAGTTGTGGTATTTACAAGGAGAAGTCATGACCTATCAACAGGCTGGGCGCGTCGCTGTTATCAAACGGATTGCAGGATGGCTCGTTTTTATTCCAGCACTGCTGTCAACGTTGATTTCAATTATCAATTTTGCCTATCAATATAGCCAAAACAGTACCGGGATTAATGCGGTGATGCTGGATTTTATCCATGTCATGACCGATATGATCCGCTTTAATACCACTTTCCTGGATATCTTCTGGTTCAACTCACCCGTGCCCGATTTCGATCAGGGTTTTTCTGCCGCTAACATTATGTTTTTTATCATTTATATGTTGATTTTCGTCGGTCTGTCGTTGCAGGCGTCAGGGGCGCGGATGTCGCGGCAAGTGCGGCATATTCGTGAGGGCATTGAAGATCAGCTGATTTTAGAGCAGGCCAAAGGCAGTGAAGGGCGCAGCCGTGAACAGTTGGAAGAGAGGATAGTCTTACCGCACCACACTATTTTCTTGCAGTTTTTTACCCTCTATATCCTGCCGCTGGTGACTGGTGTGGTGGCCTATTTTGTCATTAAGCTATTGGGATTGATGGCACAGGGATAAGCTGTTATTAGAGAGAAAAGCCGCAATAGTGCTAAACATTCATGATCATTGAGACTGACATCTTATCCAGCGGGATTTGGTCGAACAGGACTTTCATATCCTCGACGGTATCAATTCAAGTGCCGGGCATAAAAAAACACCCTGACTGGTTGAACTGCCAACTTTTGGGGTGCTGTTTTTTTATCTGCTGAGGATTAGAAATGTTCGGGATGCAGCAATTGGTCAACGGCTTTTTGCGCATTAAGCCAGTGTTGGCCACCAAATAAGTTACTGCGATTTAATAAGTAATAGAGCTGATAGATTGGCTGCCGCTCAATAAAATCGCTGGGCAGTGGCCAAACACTCTGATAACCATCGTAAATTTGTGCGGGTAAAGTGGGGTAGAGTGGCAGCATCGAGAGATCACACTCCCGATCACCCCAGTAGCAGGCGGGATCAAAAATCACCGGCCCATTAGCGCTGGCGGCACAGTTAGCGGGCCATAAATCGCCATGTAGCAAAGAGGGTTGCGGCTGGTGGCTCTGTAAGCGGTCGTGAACAAGGTCGGTTATCTGGTCAATATCACCAAACGACATCCCTTTTTCGGCGGCTAATTGTAGTTGCCAACCAATACGCTGCTCAGCAAAAAATTGCGCCCAACGGCGTTGCCAGCTATTGGGTTGCGGGGTTGTGGCCAGGTCATTATCAAAATCTAACCCAAATTGCAGTTGCTCACTCCATTGATGTAAATGCGCCAATTGTTGGCCTAAACAGTAGGCATTGTGGGCATCAAGGGGCTTTAGAGGGATATATTCGAGCAGCAGGAAGCTGTAATCACGATCACTGCCCACACCATAGACTTCCGGCACCTGGACGGTTTTACTGCGGGCTAATAAGGAGAGCTGATCGGCTTCAGCGGTAAATATCGGCAGCATCTCACGGGCATCACATTTTACGAAAACCTCGGCTTCACCATAACTGAGACGCCAGGCTTCGTGGATATCCCCACCCGGTAATTCAGTTCTTTCCCGAATTTCAGCCGGGCCTAGGTATTCACCTAACAGACGATTTACAGCTTGCCACATGATTCACCCCCTATCAGCTTGCCAGTTATATCCTTTGAACTGAGTCGCAGGGCGGTTAGTGACCTTCACTTGCCGCCGACCTGCAACGCTTATGACTTTGGGTAGATATCATTAGGTTAGCTTCTTTGCTGTATAAAAAACAAGCGCTAGCGCACAGGGATACCCACGAGAGATCAAACAAAAGACTGATTCTGCTGCCAAATAGTGACATATTATTTTTCGTACTGATGACCGCCACCATGACGATAAAAACGTCACGGCAGAACCAGACCAGATGCATCGTTAAAAGTCGTGAATAAGCCGTAAAAACTACGGCTTATTTATCACGCGTGCACTGATTATAGCAGATGACTTTTTGGCGTGTTTTTAGCACTGTCGGCGTTGGCCTGTGCGTTTTTGGTCTGCGGTGTTATCTGGCGACCCTGCATGGGTTTCACATGGCTGTAGATGAGGGCGAAGACAAAGAATAGTGCCTGAATGATTACGATGCAGGGGCCGGTAGCACCATCAATATGGAAGCTTATTAGCGTACCTAATACGCAAGCGACGACAGAGACCAGGGTGGCAACTATCAACATCCGATCGAAACTGCGGCAGAGCATAAAGGCGATGATGCCGGGGGCTATCAGCATGGCGATAACCAAAATAACCCCCACCGCCTGCAATGATGCCACAATAGTCAATGCCAGTAGGCAAAGCAGACCATAATGCAAAAGCTTGACCGGCAGCCCAATCACGCGGGCATGGTTAGGATCAAAGCAGTAGAGCATCAAGTCCTTACGTTTGAGCAGCACCACTAGCAGGGTGAAGCCGGCGATCCACAAGGTTTGTTTCAGTTCCGCCAGTGAAATACCCAGCATATTACCGAATAAAATGTGGCTGAGGTGCTGGTCAGTATCTATGCGGGAGAACATCACTAAACCAAACGCAAACATGCCGGAGAACACAATTCCCATCACGGTATCCTCTTTCACTCGGCTATGCTCTTTTAAATAGCCGGTGGCGACAGCACAGAATATCCCTGAGACAAAAGCGCCGATCACCAGGGGAATACCGAGCCAAAAGGCCAGCACTATCCCCGGTAACACGGCATGAGAGATGGCATCCCCCATCAATGACCAGCCTTTTAATACCAGATAGCAAGATAGCACCGCGCATACCACGCCGGTAATGATAGCCGCAACGATTGCCCGCTGTATAAAGGGGTAAGCGAAGGGTTCGCTGATCAGCGTGAATAAGGTATTCATACACTATCCTCCGGCAGCTGCGGCAACGGATGGCGACGCTTTTGGCGCGAACGATAGCGCGTGGCCAACAATCCATGTTTAGGCGCAAAGATAAAGGCCAGCAGGAAGACCACGGTTTGCAAGGTCACAATCACGCCACCCGTTGCACCATCCAGATAGAAGCTGAGATAGGCACCGAAGGCACTGGTAAAAGCACCAATGGCGATGGCGATGATCAGTAGACGGCCAAAACGGTCGGTAAGTAGGTAGGCGGTCGCCCCCGGCGTCACCACCATGGCAATCACTAAAATTGCGCCCACGGTCTGCAAGGCCGCGACGGTGCAGGCACTGAGCAGGGTGAAAAACAGAATTTTCAAGCGCAGTGGTGATAGGCCTATCGACATGGCGTGGCTTTCATCGAAAAACACCGCCAGCAAATCTTTCCAGATCAGACATAAAATCACCAAGGAGACCAAAATAATGATCTCTACCTGCAACACATCTTCATCGGCTATCCCCAAAATATTGCCGAAAATGATCGACTGCACATTGACGGAGGTGGGGTTGAGCGAAACAATTAATAGCCCCACGGCAAAAAAGGTGGAGAAAATAAAACCGATGATGGCATCTTCACGCAGGCGAGTGATATGGCGGACGAGTGTCATGGCCAGGGCTGCCAGCATACCGGTAAAGAATGCGCCCGCAGCATAGGGCAGGCCAAGGGCATAGGCCCCGGCAACACCGGGGACCACGGAGTGCGATAGCGCATCCCCCATCAGCGACCAGCCTTTCAGCATCAGATAGGCCGATAGAAATGCGCAGGCAGCGCCGACAATCGCGCTAACCCAGATAGCCTTCACCATGTAATTGTAGTTAAAGGGTTGCAGCAACAGTTCCAGCATCAGGGATTATCCTCCTTCGACTGGCTCTGCGCCGGCGGGTCATTTTTGGTGTGACCATAGAACACCGCCGGGCGCTCATCATCAGTGATAACGGTGACCGTGCGGGGATCATTATCGTCATGCAGCGCACTACCCGACAGGTTGATATGGCGCAAAACACCGCCAAAGGTCATTTCGAGATTCTTCTGGGTAAAGGTGGATTCGGTGGGGCCGGCGGCCAGTACCGTCTGATTAATTAGAATCACATGGTCACAAAACTCCGGCACGCTGCCGAGGTTATGGGTTGAAACCAGAATCAGGTGGCCCTCATCGCGCAGCGCTCGTAGCAAATCAATAATCGCGTTTTCCGTTTTGACGTCAACACCGGTAAAAGGCTCATCCAGCAGCAATACCGAACCTTGCTGGGCCAGGGCGCGGGCCAAAAAGACCCGTTTTTTCTGCCCACCAGAGAGTTCGCCAATTTGCCGTGACCGCAACTCAGTTAAGCCGACTCGCTCAATGGCCTGATTAACAATGGTTTTATCTGCGCGGCTGGGGATGCGCAGAAAGTTCATCTTCCCGTAACGCCCCATCATTACCACGTCTTCGACTAAGACGGGGAAGTTCCAGTCCACATCTTCAGTTTGTGGTACGTAGGCGATGGTATTTTGCTTCAAGGCGTGGCTGACCGGTTTGTTGCTAAGTTCCACTTTGCCGACACTGGGTTTAACTAGCCCCATGATGCTTTTAAACAGGGTCGATTTACCACTGCCATTGACCCCGACCAGCGCACAGATAGTTCCGCCAGTGAGCGAAAAACTGGCGTCATAAATAGCAGTATGCCCATTGTTATAGGTGACAGTGACATTATCCACCATCAGCTCAGGGCGGACAAAAACCGCATTGCTCATTGGCCAAATCCTTTCGCAATAGTTTGCACGGTGGTGTTAATCAGGTCGATATAGGTCGGGACCGGGCCTTTTTCATTTGATAGAGAGTCAACATATAACACCCCGCCATATTGCGCACCAGTCTCTTTGCTCACTTGTTTCGCTGGTTTGTCGGAAATGGTGCTCTCACTGAATATCACGGGGATTTTATTGGCACGCATAGTGTCAATAACACGACGTACTTGCTGTGGCGTGCCTTGTTCATCGGCATTGATTGGCCATAAATAGACCTCTTTAAAACCATAATCTTTGGCTAAATAGCTAAATGCCCCTTCACTGGTGACCAACCAACGCAGCTCCGCTGGAATGCGCGACAGACGCTCCCGGAGCGGGGCATCCAGAGCGGCGATTTTCTCGGCGTAGGCTTTGGCATTGCGATTATAGGTTTCAGCATGGGCGGGGTCGTGCTCTACCAGCGCCTTGCGGATATTCTCGATATAAATAAGTGCGTTAGATGGCGACATCCAGGCATGTGGATTAGCGATGCCCTCATATGGCCCTTCACGGATAGGTAGGGGGGTGATGCCATTGGTCACCACTGCTGACGGAACATCTTTAATATTTTCGAAAAAACGTTCAAACCAGCGCTCCAGATTCATGCCATTCCAGAGAATCAAGTCCGCAGACTGTGCTTTTACGATATCCCGTGGCGTGGGTTGATAGTCGTGAATTTCTGCGCCAGGTTTGGTTATCGACTCGACCACGGCAGCATCACCGGCGACATTTTGCGCGATATCCTGAATGATTGTGAAGGTCGTCACAACTTTGAATTTTTTTTCCGGGTCATTGGGCTTATTTTCAGCCAACGCCGAGGTGCTAATCAGTGATGAAAATGCAACAAAGGTCAACAAGGTGATAACACGTAAAAAACGCGGTGTAGAGTGGCTAATGGAGGGCAGGTAGGGTATTTTTTGCTTACTAAACATGGCGATGTTCCCTTTTCTCAAATGAAAATGATTATCAATATCATTGGCGACCAAGTCAAGCCTTGCCATACAATAAACTAAAACTTACGGATAGTTACTGAATATAGCCTGATCATTATGTTGATAATGGTCAAACTAGGCCAAAAAATCTATTTGGGTGAGGTGACAACTTGTATATGCTACAAAATGGCTTATCAGCACGGGGAATACTGTGAATCCAAAAGTCGGTTGCCTAATGGCAATTTTATTGCTGGCGGGGTGTGCTAAACAAACTCCGCCACCGCAAGCGAATAACGGTTGGCTGAAGAAAGCGCCACCGGGTGGTTTTCTTAACGCACCGAAAAGCAGCGCAGGTTCAAGTACTGTCGCTTATAGCGATGTTATTAAACAAGCTGCCAGCCATTACGGCGTTGATGAAACTTTGATTAAAGCGATTATCCAAGTGGAGTCTGGTTACAATCCTGAGGTGGTGAGCACCTCAAATGCGGTGGGTTTGATGCAGATTAAAGCCTCTACCGCGGGCCGTGATGCGTACCGGATGAAGGGGCGCAATGGTCAACCAAGTTCAGGTGAGTTAAAAGATCCGGTGAAGAATATTGATATTGGCACCGCTTATATCAATATTTTGCAGAACCAACAGTTAGCGGGGATCAGTGATCCGCAAACCTTGCGTTATGCCACTATCGTCTCTTATGCCAATGGCGCGGGTGCCATGCTGCGGACCTTCTCATCAGATAAGCGCCTGGCAGTGAATAAGATTAATAGTCTTAGCCCGAACGAGTTTTATCAGCATATACAAAAGAAGCATCCGGCCGCGCAAGCACCACGTTATTTGTGGAAAGTGGATACCGCTTACCGGGCGATGACAGAATAATATTAAAACGCTAACCGATGTCGTTTATAGGCGCGGTATTTTATTACCGTAGCAATCTCTTGTCGTAACAACATCTGGCAGTATCAACATCGGCTAGCGTTTCTCTCTTCAATCTTACAATTTGTCTATGCCATCGCTGGCTGGTAGGTAGCGATAATATCCAGCACGCCATTGATAATAAATTGTACCCCCATACACACTAGCAAGAATCCCATCAGGCGCGAAATAGCTTCAATGCCACTTTTGCCGACCCAGCGCATAATGGCACCGGAACTGAGCAGTGAACCCCATAGAATGAGTGAGACAGAAAGAAAAATCAGCACCGGTGCGACAGTGACCACCCATGGACTGAACATAGTGTGCCCTTTCATTGAGGCGGCAGAGCTGATGATCATGGCGATAGTCCCCGGCCCTGCAGTACTCGGCATGGCCAGCGGCACAAAGGCAATATTGATAGATTTCCGTTTCTTCAAATCCTGCGATTTGGCTTCTAATTGTGTATCTTCGGCCGATTGTTGTGGAAAAAGCATACGAAAGCCGATAAATGCCACAATCAATCCACCTGCAATTCGCAGACCGGGAATAGAAATACCAAAGGTATTCATGACGACCTGACCGGCGTAGTAAGCAATGGTCATAATAAAGAAGACATAAATTGATGCCATCTTCGACTGCTGATTACGCTCTTCACTGGTCATATTGCCGGATAAACCGAGCAAGAGAGCCACTGTTGTCAATGGGTTTGCCAATGGCAGCAGCAATACCAGGCCTAAGCCAATGGCCTTAAATAGTTCGAAAATACTCTGCATCACTCTTGCTCCGAAAATAGCATCAAACGCGCCCAATGAAAGTAATGCTTATCAGACAATTATGCGCGCATCAGGTAAATAACCCAGCACAGGGTATTATTACTTATCTAGCCACTCTACGCGATAGGTTGTGTAAAAGGCTATACCGGATTGACGGAGTGCAGATAACGGGCGGTGGATTCAAGTGAGCAGGGTATTACCCAAAGTCATTGGGCTTCAAGTCAGCAGGGTATTTGTGATACAGATCAAATACCCTGCCACCAACAGTTGGTTCAATGCCACAGATCTAGAATAATTACCTCAGCATCAATTTTGGCAAGGAGTCGGGTTTTGTGCATTTGTGATATTAGCGTTGAAGATGAATATACTCGCCAGCCCTTATCGGCTTCTGCGGCATGGGTGCTCGATACACAAGCGGCCCGTGCTCGTGGTCGTTTGCGGTTTTTAAAGCCTAAACGTGAGGCGCGCCCGCGTTGGCGTTTAGCTCCGTTGAAAGATACCTACGAAATTCGCTTTTACCCACATCGATTGCCTGAATTATGGTTTTTTAGTGCGGAAAGTGCGGCTAGAAAACGGCTCTAATGGCATTCTGTTGGTCTAATTAGTCGTTTTGTTTGGCGCAACTTATCTTAATCGGAGAGTCGGATGGCATTTACTGCTAATGAACGTGATGCGCTGTTGGCGGTGAAAGGGGTTGGGCCGACGGTGGTGACTCGGCTGGAGCAACTCGGCTTCACCTCGCTGAGCCAGCTCAGCCAGGCCGCTATGAGCGAGATTGTCAGTAGCGCGGCAGCGATGATGGGTTCTACCTGCTGGAAAAATAGCCCCCAAGCGCGTTCAGCTATTCAGGCCGCTATAGATATGGCTAAAACGCACTCATCTTCGTGAATACGTTTTAACCGCTATCGTCGCAGATTTATCTTCCCACGATAGGCGTGTGGCCATCTGCTTGCGCCACTTATCCCTTATCCTGTGGCCTGGTTGGATAAGGTTGCAGCAAGTCATCCAGAATTTTCATCCTTTCATCTACCGAAATATAGAGCCAGCGGGTAAACCAAGGCATTTTTGCCAAGCATTGCTTATCTGTTTGGCGGAAGTAGCGTTCGAGCTCTGACAGATCGCCTGCAATCTTTTGCATCATATTTCTCCCTTTGTTGACTACTGAACAAATCATAGACAATAAAATGCGGAAGAAAAACGGATAAAAAATATTTTATTGTTCAGTATTTATGTGGGGCGGTCTGATTTTTTATGTGAAAAGCCGTGGGAAGCGCGGAGAGCGGTGGTTTGACGTAAGTGCCGAGGGGTAACGGCCAAATAAAACGCCCCGATTGCGTGAACAATCGGGGCGGCGTTCCAGTAACCATTGCTACACGGAAACGGAAATTGATTATGAGCACATCCTGTAGAAATAGCAATACACCTAGCGCATCTCAAAAGCAATAGATCATAATGTAAATCATTGTTGATGGTGATAAGCATCTTTACACCGTGATATAGGCTGCTGTTGCAGGGGTATCCTGAGGTAAATATTGTCGAATTCTGTGCTTGAGATGATAACGGAACACTGTTTCGTGCTTCACAGATGGCACGGCTTTGGAGTAACATTTCACACTAAAGAGTAAGGATATCGGCTATGGCCCCTCTCTATCTCACGCCTGGAGTCACCCTCAGTCAGTGGTTTGTTTTTAGTTATTATCGAATATTCCTAATTCTAAAACAGACATAATTTTTCAGTAAAACGCGTTTTAGCGGTTAGGAGCAGGGAATGATTGGCCCGTTTATTAACAGCGCAGGTATTATTCTGGGCGGTATTGTCGGTGTATTGCTGGCCCGCCATGTCCCAAAACGGTTGCAAGAAGGGTTACCCTCAACTTTTGCTTTGGCTTCTATCTCCATTGGTATTGTGATGGTGGTGAAAGTCCATTTTATGCCAGCAGTCATTTTGGCATTAATTATCGGGACGGCGGTCGGCGAGTTATTATCTCTGGAGCAGGGCGTAAAGTGGGGCGCTAATAAAACACGTGGCTTGCTGGAGCGGGTTATTCCATCACGCAGTACCTTGCCGCCGCAGGAGTTTGCACAGAGTTTCACGGCAATGATTGTGCTGTTTTGTGCCAGTGGGCTGGGGGTGGTCGGCTCATTGACCGAAGGGATAACCGGTGATTTTCAGTTGCTATTTGTCAAAGCGCTGATGGATTTTTTCACGGCGTTGATATTCTCTATCTCACTCGGCATTGCACTGGTCGCCATTGCTATTCCGCAATTACTGATTCAAATCGCACTGGTTTTATTAGCAAAACTCATCATGCCATATATGGATGATATCGCTTTCGCTGATTTTTCGGCCTGCGGTGGGATTATTATGATTGCCGTCGGGCTGCGCATCGCGCAAATTAAAATATTCGCGGTGGTCAATCTCTTACCTGCTTTGCTGTTTGTCGTGCCAATATCCTATTTATGGCGCTATTTCATGGCTTAAAAACGTGAAAGGTAGATCGGTAAGTCTCTGAAACGGTAGGCTTCTTTGCCCATATTTATCATCGAAGCGACCGTTTCAGCATAATTTGATTATATTTTTAATTGATTATTTTTTATTTAGCCAATTTTACGGCACAAAAATTTGCCTTTTATCACGCCATCAAAAAAACGACCTTTCGAAACCACAGACATAAAATTCTGATGAACGCGTTCAGGGACCCCTAAATATTGATAAATCCCTTGTTCACGGAACTGTATCTCCAGCATGCGATTTTCAGGATCATAACCAATCGACAAAATTCTGGAAGATGTAACAGGTTGTCGCTGCAATAGTTGACCCTCAGTTGTACGGTGTTGATATACGGTGATCGTAGTGCAGTTTAAGTATGATAACTTTGTCGTCGATCATTATCACTGTTTGACTGGCGTATTAATAGATTATTCGCTAGGTATATTGTCATTGCATTAAGTGATGATAAGATGAATCCCCTTTGTGGCATGATCTACGTCACAAACTAAACTGTTTACACAGTTGCGGACCAATATAACAAACGTGGGTTAAATTGATGCTGCAACTTTTTGAAATCAAACAATAATTACGTCTTGCATGTGATCTGTCGTGAGGGTCACCACTGTAGATAAGGAATTAGAATGCCTGTTATTACCCTTCCTGACGGCAGTCAGCGTCATTACGATCACGCCGTTTCTGCACTTGATGTTGCCTTAGATATCGGCCCCGGCTTGGCGAAAGCCTGTATAGCTGGCCGTGTTAATGGCGAACTAGTCGATGCCAGCGACCTGATCGAATCTGATGCTCAACTGGCCATTATCACCACCAAAGATGCTGAAGGGCTGGAGATTCTCCGCCACTCTTGTGCGCACTTATTAGGGCACGCAATCAAGCAACTTTGGCCAGATACCAAAATGGCAATCGGCCCAGTTATCGACAACGGTTTCTATTACGATGTTGATATTGACCGTACCCTGACGCAGGAAGACCTGGATCTGCTGGAGAAGCGGATGCATGAACTTGCCGATAAAGATTATGACGTCATTAAGAAAAAGGTTAGCTGGCAAGAAGCCCGCGACACTTTTGCTGCTCGTGGTGAAGATTATAAAGTGGCGATTCTCGATGAGAATATCAGCCGCGATGATCGCCCTGGTTTATATCACCATGAAGAGTACGTTGATATGTGCCGTGGTCCGCACGTACCGAATATGCGTTTCTGCCATCACTTTAAATTGCAGAAAACTTCCGGTGCTTACTGGCGTGGTGACAGCAAAAATAAGATGCTGCAACGTATTTACGGCACGGCTTGGGGTGATAAGAAGCAACTGAATGCTTATCTGCAACGTCTGGAGGAGGCGGCCAAACGCGACCATCGTAAGATTGGTAAGCAACTAGACCTCTACCACATGCAGGAAGAAGCACCCGGTATGGTGTTTTGGCATAACGACGGCTGGACTATCTTCCGTGAACTGGAAACTTTTGTGCGTATGAAGCTCAAAGAGTACCAGTATCAGGAAGTGAAAGGGCCGTTTATGATGGACCGCGTACTGTGGGAAAAGACCGGGCATTGGGAGAACTATGCTGAGCATATGTTCACCACATCGTCGGAAAACCGCGAGTACTGCATCAAGCCGATGAACTGCCCAGGACACGTGCAGATCTTCAACCAGGGGTTGAAGTCATACCGTGACCTGCCATTGCGTATGGCCGAGTTTGGTAGCTGCCACCGTAACGAACCATCAGGTGCACTCCATGGCTTAATGCGCGTCCGTGGCTTTACTCAGGACGATGCACATATTTTCTGTACCGAAGAGCAGGTTCGCGACGAAGTGAACAGCTGCATCAAAATGGTGTACGACATGTACAGCACTTTTGGCTTCGAGAAAATTGTGGTCAAGCTCTCTACTCGCCCTGAAAAACGTATTGGTAGCGATGAGCAGTGGACCCGCGCCGAATCCGATTTAGCGGCTGCGCTGACTGAAAACGGGATTCCGTTTGATTATCAGCCGGGGGAAGGGGCGTTCTACGGTCCAAAAATTGAATTTACCTTGCATGATTGTTTGGATCGTGCGTGGCAGTGTGGTACCGTACAGCTCGATTTCTCATTACCGGGCCGCTTAAGTGCGTCTTACATCGGCGAAAATAACGATCGCCAGGTGCCGGTAATGATTCACCGGGCCATTTTGGGATCAATAGAGCGCTTCATCGGTATTTTAACCGAAGAGTATGCGGGCTTCTTCCCAACCTGGTTAGCTCCGGTACAAGTCGTGGTGATGAATATCACCGATAGCCAGTCTGATTATGTCCAACAAGTGACCAAAAAACTGCAAGATGCAGGAATTAGGGCAAAAGCGGACTTGAGAAATGAGAAGATTGGCTTTAAAATTCGTGAACATACGTTGCGTCGAGTTCCATATATGTTGGTCTGTGGCGATAAAGAGGTCGAATCAGGCAAGATTGCCGTTCGTACCCGCCGCGGTAAAGACTTGGGAAGCTTAGATGTCAACGTGGTCGTAGACCAGCTGCTAGCAGAAATTCGCAGCCGTAGTCTTCATCAACTGGAGGAATAAAGTATTAAAGGCGGAAAACGAGTTCAACCGGCGCGTCCTAATCGCATCAACAAAGAGATTCGCGCCACAGAAGTTCGCTTAACAGGCGTCGATGGTGAGCAGATTGGCATTGTCAGTCTGAATGAAGCTCTTGAAAAAGCTGAGGAAGCTGGTGTTGATTTAGTAGAAATCAGTCCGAATGCCGAGCCGCCGGTTTGCCGTATCATGGATTACGGCAAATTCCTCTATGAGAAGAGCAAGTCGACAAAAGAACAGAAGAAGAAGCAAAAAGTCATTCAGGTTAAGGAGATCAAATTCCGGCCTGGTACCGATGATGGCGACTATCAGGTCAAACTACGCAACCTGATTCGCTTTCTGGAAGATGGCGATAAAGCCAAAATCACCCTGCGGTTCCGTGGGCGTGAAATGGCGCACCAGCAGATCGGCATGGAAGTTCTTAACCGTGTCAAAAAAGATCTGACTGAGGATTCTGATTTGGCCGTTGTGGAGTCTTTCCCGACTCGTATCGAAGGCCGTCAGATGATCATGGTGCTCGCACCTAAGAAGAGACAGTAAGGCATTCAAGTAACAGATATCCCTGCGCTTGCGCAGCAAGAGATCTGTTCGCCTAGCTAGCTCGTTGTAATTAACAATGCGAAGTGGATATATTCAATGCCAAAGATTAAGACAGTACGCGGCGCCGCTAAGCGCTTCAAAAAAACCGGTGCCGGTGGTTTTAAGCGTAAGCATGCCAACCTGCGTCATATTTTGACCAAAAAAGCTACTAAGCGTAAACGTCATTTACGTCCAAAAGGCATGGTATCTAAGAACGATCTAGGTTTGGTCGTAGCATGTCTGCCATACGCATAAGTAATTTTGGTTTGAATTAAGACGATAGGAGAAGTACATGGCTCGCGTAAAACGTGGTGTGGTAGCTCGTGCACGTCACAAAAAGATTTTAAAGCAGGCGAAAGGTTACTACGGTGCCCGTTCGCGCGTTTATCGTGTTGCATTCCAGGCAGTAATCAAGGCAGGCCAATACGCCTACCGTGACCGCCGTCAACGGAAGCGTCAATTCCGCCAACTGTGGATTGCACGTATTAACGCAGCTGCTCGTCAGAATGGCTTGTCTTACAGCCGTTTCATCAATGGTCTGAAAAAGGCTTCTGTTGAAATCGACCGTAAGATCTTGGCTGACATCGCAGTATTCGATAAAGTGGCATTCTCTGCACTGGTCGAAAAAGCGAAAGTAGCTCTGGCGTAAGTCAGAATTGAAGAGGGAGCTTGTCTCCCTCTTTTAATCTTTAGCTTTTTAAGCAATAAGGTCATCGTTATGATGTATACCGTTACTTTTCGCTTCTCTTTTTACTTTAGCGCCTGATTTCAGGAGGCTGGTGCGTAAGAATTGAAACGAAAAATAACGCCAAAGCCTCCCATCGTGGAGGCTTTTTTGTTTGTGCTTCAAGGTATTACCCTGACCTGGGAGCCAGTATTACTTTCTATGAACATGAATTTCTACGACACTAATTTATATAACTTAAATTTAGATCACTATAAGCGGGCCATACCGGCCAGAGGAAGAGGAAACAATGCCACATCTCGCAGAGCTGGTTGCCAAAGCCAAAGCAGCCATAGAAGATGCCCAAGATGTTGCCGCGTTGGATTTGGTACGCGTCGAATATCTAGGCAAGAAAGGCCATTTAACCCTTCAGATGACATCGTTGCGCGAACTGCCAGCGGAAGAGCGCCCAGCAGCAGGCGCTGTGATTAATCAGGCCAAACAGGAAGTACAAGAAGCTCTGAATGTCCGCAAAGAGACACTGGAGTCAGCGGTTATGAATGCCCGATTGGCAGCTGAAACCATTGATGTCTCTTTACCGGGGCGTCGTATGGAAAATGGTGGCTTGCATCCGGTTACCCGAACAATCGATCGTATCGAAACTTTTTTTGGTGAGCTGGGCTTTTCTGTTGAGTCTGGTCCAGAAATTGAAGATGACTATCATAATTTCGATGCATTAAATATTCCCGCGCATCACCCAGCTCGTGCTGATCATGATACTTTCTGGTTTGACGCTACCCGCCTGCTGCGCACGCAGACCTCAGGTGTGCAGATCCGTACCATGCAAGGCCAGCAACCACCGATTCGGATTATCGTGCCAGGCCGTGTTTATCGTAATGATTATGATCAAACACACACACCGATGTTCCATCAGATGGAGGGGTTGATTGTTGACCGCGATATCAGCTTCACCAATTTAAAAGGCACCCTGCACGATTTCTTGCGTAATTTCTTCGAAGAAGACCTGCAAATTCGCTTCCGTCCCTCTTATTTCCCGTTTACCGAACCCTCGGCTGAAGTGGATGTGATGGGCAAGAATGGCAAGTGGCTTGAAGTGTTGGGTTGCGGCATGGTGCACCCAAATGTATTAAGAAACGTTGGTATTGATCCTGAGATCTATTCAGGCTTCGCATTTGGTATGGGGATGGAGCGTTTAACCATGCTGCGTTACGGTGTCACCGATCTGCGTGCCTTCTTCGAAAATGATCTGCGTTTCCTCAAACAGTTTAAGTAAGGCGGGAATATCTCATGAAATTCAGTGAACTTTGGTTGCGCGAATGGGTAAACCCAGCCATTAGCAGTGATGCATTAGCCCATCAAATTACGATGGCTGGCTTAGAGGTTGATGGTGTCGAATCCGTTGCCGGCGAATTTAATGGTGTCGTGGTTGGCCTCGTGGTGGAGTGTGGTCAGCATCCCAACGCTGATAAGTTGCGAGTGACCAAAATTGATGTGGGCGGCGATCGCTTGCTGGACATCGTTTGTGGCGCCGCGAATTGCCGGCAGGGCCTGAAAGTGGCGGTTGCGACTGTGGGTGCCGTGCTGCCGGGTGATTTCAAAATTAAAGCCGCCAAACTGCGTGGCGAGCCATCAGAAGGGATGCTGTGCTCTTTCTCTGAGTTGGCAATTTCAGAAGATCACGATGGTATTATCGAACTACCTGCGGATGCGCTAATTGGTGTCGATGTGCGGGAATACCTGAAGCTGGATGATAAAACCATTGAAATCAGTGTCACACCAAACCGTGCCGACTGCTTGGGTATTATCGGTGTTGCACGCGATGTGGCGGTGGTTAACCAACTGCCATTAACTGAGCCGGATATGAGTCCGGTTGTAGCATCTATCAATGACAGCTTCCCGATCCGCGTGGATGCACCGCAAGCTTGCCCGCGCTATTTGGGCCGTGTGGTGAAGGGCATCAATGTCAAAGCCGCGACACCTTTGTGGATGCGTGAGAAGTTGCGTCGTTGCGGTATTCGTTCAATTGACCCGGTGGTTGACGTCACTAACTTCGTTTTGCTGGAGTTAGGTCAGCCCATGCATGCGTTTGATCTGGATCGCATCGATGGCGGGATTGTTGTTCGTCTGGCGGCCGAAGGTGAAGAGCTGACTCTTTTGGACGGCACAAAAGCCAAACTGAATGCTGACACTTTGGTGATTGCCGACCAGCAGAAACCGCTAGCGATGGCGGGCATCTTTGGTGGTGAGCACTCAGGTGTTAACGAAGAGACCCGCAACGTGCTGCTGGAGTCTGCATTCTTCAATCCACTGTCAATTACTGGCCGTGCGCGTCGCCATGGCTTGCATACCGATGCTTCTCATCGTTATGAGCGCGGTGTTGATCCTGCGTTGCAGCACAAAGCGATTGAGCGCGCAACTCGTCTATTGATTGATATCTGTGGCGGTGAAGCTGGCCCCGTTATTGATGTGACGGCAACTGAAGCGTTGCCAAAACGCGCGACTATCACGCTGCGTCGCGAGAAGCTAGACCGCTTAATCGGCCATCAGGTGCCTTCTGCACAGGTGAGTGACATTCTGCGTCGCCTTGGTTGTCAGGTGACTGAGCTTGGCACTGACTGGCTGGCAGTGGCGCCAAGCTGGCGTTTCGATATGGAGATCGAAGAGGATTTGGTGGAAGAGGTTGCCCGTATTTACGGCTACAACAATATTCCTGATGTGCCAGTTAAAGCTGATCTGGTGATGACCAAACACCGCGAAGCTGACTTACCGCTGAAGCGGGTAAAAACAGCATTAGTGGATCGCGGTTATCAAGAAGCAATTACTTACAGTTTTGTTGACCCCAAAGTGCAGGCGCTACTGCATCCACAGCAAGAGGCGCTAATCTTACCAAGCCCGATCTCTGTAGATATGTCTGCAATGCGCTTGTCATTGTTGACCGGTTTACTGTCAGCGGTGGTTTATAACCAAAACCGTCAACAATCGCGCCTACGTTTATTTGAAAGCGGTTTACGCTTTGTGCCTGATACTAAAGCAGATCTTGGTGTTAGACAGGATGTAATGCTGGCGGGTGTCATTGCAGGGCACCGTTACGAAGAACATTGGGATCTGGTGCGTCAGCCGATCGACTTCTATGATTTGAAGGGCGATCTGGAGGCAATTCTGGAGCTTACCGGCAAATTATCCGATGTTCAGTTCCGTGCTGAATCACATCCTGCACTGCATCCTGGGCAGAGCGCAGCAATTTATTTATCAGGGGAACACATTGGTTTCATTGGTGTAGTTCATCCTGAACTGGAACGTAAGCTGGATCTGAATGGTCGAACTGTGGTGTTCGAAGTGCAGTGGAACAAGCTCGCAGACCGCGCTGTGCCTCAGGCCAACGAGATTTCTCGCTTCCCGGCAAACCGTCGCGATATCGCTGTTGTGGTGGCTGAAAACGTTCCCGCAGAAGATATTTTGGCAGAGTGTAAGAAAGTTGGCGCAAATCAGGTAGTTGGCGTAAACTTGTTTGATGTGTACCGTGGCAAGGGCGTAGCAGAAGGTTATAAGAGTCTGGCTATTAGTCTGGTGTTGCAGGATACCGCCCGTACACTGGAAGAAGAGGAGATCGCCGCTACCGTTGCAAGATGTGTAGAGGCGTTAAAACAGCGATTCCAAGCATCCTTGAGGGATTGAACCTATGGCGCTTACTAAAGCTGAAATGTCAGAACATCTATTTGAAAAGCTAGGGCTTAGCAAACGAGATGCCAAAGATCTGGTCGAGTTATTCTTTGAGGAAGTACGTCGTGCCCTCGAGAATGGCGAACAGGTCAAACTGTCTGGCTTTGGCAATTTTGATCTGCGAGACAAGAACCAACGTCCGGGCCGTAATCCGAAGACGGGTGAGGACATTCCTATTACGGCGCGCCGTGTGGTGACTTTCCGTCCAGGGCAAAAGCTAAAAAGCCGAGTAGAGGGTGCCACTCCAAAAGAGTGAGTATTTCTCGAAACAAAAGGCCGCGCAAGCGGCCTTTTTCTTGCCCGTAACTTGTTGAAATACATTTATTTTATTTTAATGGTGTCCACATGCTGACTGCAGCTTAAGCTCTTGTTGCTCTTTTGCTATGTTCTAATAGTGAGTGTGTATTGAGCCAGACAAGAAAAAACCCCGCATTGCGGGGTTCTATATACGTGGCTAGATTTCATCACCCAATTTTTGTTAACCGTATTTTCGGGCAAACTCTTCATCTGAATTGCAAAGATAAATAATGAATTCAATGAAAGCGATAATCGCGGGAATGAATGTCCAGCAAAAAATGAGATATAAGAACCCTTGTCCAATCTTACCTAGATAAAATTTGTGCGCGCCAAATCCGCCAAGAAAAAATGCCAGAAGAGCCGCAACCATACGATTTCTCTCGCCCGTAACTTTTTGAGTTGCACCACAACTTGGGCAAGCTCTTGCTGATTCATGTATTTCTTTACCGCACCCACGGCAAAAAACCATGTTTGACATAATGTGTAATCCTTCTAAATTTCAAAGACAATCATAATCAGCGCACTGAATTTGCTGAGAGGTTTCAGCAAGGCACCTCATTGTGTGGACTCACAAGTCGTACTGATTTCATTTTGTTTTTAATATGCTAACTTCAGCTCAGTGGTTTTAACACTTAACTGATTGTAATGATTAATAGGTTAGCAATCCATTAGAAGAGATCCTGAGTCAAACAAAAAAGCCCGCACGCGGCAGGCTGATTGAAAACTGTTGAGTATCAAAAACCTAAATCAAACTGATCATCACCCAGATGCCCCGGCAAAAACAGATCGCGGGGTAGGGTGGCGGTGTTATTACGGCTGGGGTGGGACAGGATTTTATCGACTGATTGCAGCGTGGTGAATGTACAGCTGCAAAGCAGGTTTTGGCACTGGTGGTAATTCTCTTTGGTATTGACGGTTATCATTCTGCTGGTACGGGTGCGGGTGACGGCACCACATTGTGGGCATGACATCATGATAATAACTCCAACCTTCTCTTGCTTGGCTAAAGTATAACCTATTCATTCTCCGAATTCTTTTACTCTGTTTCTTCTCTGGCAGGCACCATTATGAAAGTGGTGGCGGCGCTGTCAATTGCCACTATTACGCTGGGCGGATTGGCGCTGGCGGCGGCGGCGTTATTGGGGCCGATGCTGGCCCTGCGGTTGGGGTTCTCGCTACTGGCCGGTAATGGGGGACTGGGTGCATTACTGCCGAAATTCAGCGGGTTATCGGGTGGCATCAGTCGGTTAGTGCCTAACCTGCTGCGTGTCTCTCCGGCGTTGTTGTCGTGGCGTACCAGTGCCAGCGTAGCCGGTTCTGCGCTGGGTGGCTTGCAGTCGAAAATGGCACTACTGGGTTCCAATGCACAGATGGCACTGTCGGCGGCGCAGCCCGGCCTGTTGGCCAGCATGCAACAAAGCGCCAGCGATATGCTGGCCCGCACGCGGGAGATGATCGCGCCGAATGATTTTGACTCGTTATCACTGGCCGGTGATATTCCGCAGCTGGCGAGAAAGCCGCTCAATGCGCAGCGCAATAGTGGCCCGATAACCCATGAGGGCGACCGCTACGACATCACCATCAACCTGCAAGGTCAGCAGGCGGCCAACATAGATGAGAATAAGCTGGTCAATATGCTGTATGACAAAATCGCCACTCTACAGCGCCAGAAAGAGTCCCGCCTCCGTTCTACGTTCACAGACAGGGAGCAATAATTATGATGATGGTTTTCGGGTTGTTTGTGTTTGAACTGCGCACCGCACCTTATCAGAATCTGGGGCAGGTGAGCACCTTCCGGCACGTCAATAACAGTCGGGTCGGCAAGTCGCCACGCTATCAATATATTGGCCCCGGTGAAGATAAAATTACGCTGGGCGGGACATTGTACCCGGAAGTGACCGGCGGCGATGTGTCGCTGGCCGCACTGCGCACCATGGCCTACACTGGCAAAGCCTACCCGCTGATAGAAGGCACTGGCGGGATCTACGGCATGTTTGTGATCACCGGCATCAGTGAAACCCGCACCGAGTTTTTTAAGGATGGCAAGGCGAGAAAAATTGAGTTCTCGCTCAGTCTGGAAAAGGTCAGCGAGGATTTGCGCGAAATGCTGGCCGATGTGGATCTGGGGTTTGAGGGCCAATGGAACGGTTTTGTACGCTAAGAGGAAATAGCCTTAAATATCATGAGTTTTAATGCGGTCAAAAAAACGGCAGTTTACACCTGAGCACAATGCCGTATTATCGGATGAGTAACTAAATACAGGGAGATAAAGAAATGGATGCGACGTTACTTTCAAGGATGCGGTCAGGTGGCAGGATTACAAGCTGGTCAGAAACGATGGTGAACCTGGAGGCCCGTAAGCTGATTAATATCGCGAACACGCTGTCCGCTTCCCACCTTAGTGATAGTCTGACCCGGATGAATTTTGTTCAGGAAATAAAGGAAGTTGTTGAGCAACAGTTCGCTGCCGCGCGACGTGCTACATCGGACGAAGAGTGTATGGTCTGCATACAAAGTCTGAGAGCGGAGACGGAAAACCTTCAGGCGCAGGACCGGATGTTGCGGCTGAAAACCGCGAAACTTTACGCCAAAGTGGAGTTCGTCCGGGAAAATAATAAAATTGTCGGGTATGTTATTTCAGCTGTACATATTGTTGTTTCCGGTGCTGCTATTGTCGGCGGCGCTTTAATGATTTCAACAATGACGCCTCTTGGTATGCTGGCTGGAGCAATACTTGTAATGGACGGCGTTAATGGTTTATCAAAAGAAATCATCCCTCGCCTGTATGGCGAACAATACCAAACCGAGGGTTTTTTTGCTGATGGAGTCGTGGAGGCTGCTCAATTTATGGGGTTTAAACCAGAATCCGGTCTGGCTTTTTATAATGCAGTTACATTAAGTGCAGGTGTTTACAGCATCTTCGGGCTGGCAAGAAAACCAGAAGCCTGGCGATTATTCAAATGGTTGCCACGGGATTACTACCGAAAGGTAGATACTATGAGTCGGCCAAAACTAACAATGAAAATAGTGGGCTACGGTATTAAAGCAAAAGTAGTTTTCGACTTACTGGCTACAGACAATAATGGCAGTTAATTTATATTTCCTCTCCAATACCGCCATGACTTATAAGAAAGGACTGGCGGTTGGATGAAAGTGACGATCACTACCGCGATCAGAAGAGATAATCCCCCACCTACCACGGTTTGTTTCGATGAAAATAACACGAGGAAGATAAAAACCATCAGACAAGCTGATGTAATCCAAAGAACAACCCTAAATTTATTTGCCAAATCTTGAATGGCTTCCCCAAGGGTTCCACCATAGCTTTCCACGTTATTCTTAATCTTTTGTAGTTCAGCATTTGTAAATCCTGATTTTAAAAGCTTTTCTTCGTTAACGTTCATAATTTTTTAATCTCTTAAAGACATGTAATGATCTGTATAGGGTATACCAAAAAACCAGTCACTAATCGACCATTATCACAGCTTCCTTTCCTTTGTGAGTAATATTTTAAGTATAAATAACAGATAGTTATGTCGTTATTGTGGCTTTTACACCATTAACCCTCAATCCCTATTAGTGCAATGAGGTGGCGCACGATATTAAGCCCACTGACTTATCTGGCTAGCGGCCATGTGGGAACGATATAACCTTGATTCACCGCTTCAATCAAAAGCCACTGCGGCAGCTCCGGTAACTCAATCAGCGGCCAGTTTTCTACTGTCGGCCATGCGCGATAGGCGGCGCGGGTGGTGGTTAACTCGTCGCGCTGCTGCGTCGTCAGCGGGATATCATCAATGGAATAATCACTCACCATCATGGGATCAGTATCCACAATAAAATCATCACGGTACTGTCGGGCCTTTGCTGCCAGCTCGTCAGCCGTCAGGGGTGGCGGCGGTGATAGTGGCGGGATATCGACCTACACCGGACGATTATCAGCCACCCCCAGCATTTGGCCGAAGGGTGCAGGTTGTTTCCAATAAAGCGCCTGTTCTTCATCACTCACCACGATAAGACTTTTCGTAATATCATCATGAAAACTACCATCTTGTGCCATATTCTCGGGAATAAATGCCACTAATGTCGGGCTAAATAATGCTTTCATTTTAATATCCTATCGCTATATAAAAAACACTCACGGACTGATCTGTTCGAAGATTTTGCACAAAACCCGTCAAATGAGTCACTGGCCCGACATTGGCGGGGTTAAGAGCTAGATTTGCAAACGATGAGTTTGGTGTGGCCGTCGATGCGGTTGTTAAACTCGCATTAAGTAATTTATTTGGGAAAGGTATTGGTAACGCCCATGTAAACGCCTGTGCTCCAATCACGTAAGGAAGTAAGCTCGGTATTAGCCCAATCTGGATAATCAGCCCACCGGGAACATCCGGAATACGAATATAATCATTTGTGGTAAATACTCTTTTGCTAAAGAGACTCATTAGTGCAGAGGGGGTAATTAAGCTATTTATCGTGATACCTGTGGCAACTTCCGTATTTGTCGCGACCCCTTTTTTAGCCGCATCACCCAACCTGCATCAGTGGCTTATAGGTTTCGGCACAGTTGGCAATGGCAACCAAATCACCGTCTTTATCCAGCAAGCCAATTTCACGTATCCACCACCCGCCCTCCGTTTCCGGAATCACCTGTTCAGCGATAATCTGGCTACTGTTGGCCGCATCGACACTTAATGAGTTCAATGCGGCGCGGCGTTTCTCGCCAATCAGTTGCGTTTGTGCGGCGTTCGGCAGCGGTAATACGCCACCACCGTCGCCCACGGCCATCTGAGTGATCTGTAGTTGGGTGTCGAGGGCCGTGGCGTTCGCCAGTTTGGCCGCCCCCAGATGGGTCAGTATGGCAAAGAATTTTGTGGTCATGGGTTTACGCTCACGCTGTCAATAAGATGAAGTGTGCCGCCGGTGTAGTGCTGGCCGCTCACGGTAATAGTTTCAGGTAAATAGGGGTAAACAGTCAGCTCATCGCCGTCGTAACTGGCGACACTGACAGGGATCGCGCCGGAGACATCCAGATTGATAGACAGGCCCACCAGATGGCGGCTGCAGGGTTTGGCCCCATCAATTAGCCGCTCCAGTTCAAAATACATTTCGTCAGTAATGCCGGTTTCCAGTACGCCGACATCAAGGCGAAAGGTGCCGGGCGCTTCATTGGTTTTCCACCACTCAATCACCCGAATAAGGTAGCCGAGCGGCTCCACCACGCGCCGCAGTGCGCCAATAGTGCCCTTGAGTTTGTGTAGGTAAGCCGAAGATTTCACTACCGCGCGTTTGGTGGCTTCCGGCCAGCTCTCATCCCAGCGATCCACTGACCACGCCCACGCCAGATAGGGCAGTAACGGTAGCGGGCACAGGTCGGCACTCCATAACTGGCGCAACGGCACCGGCACCTCACCTAATCTGGCCTGCGCGGCAGCACATACCGGTTCAGCTTCCGGCCCCGGATAGATATAGAGCACCGCGTCAATCTGGTATTCGACAATGGCGGCGGATTGCACGGTGACGCGGTCAGCCACCGGCCGCACGTCCTCGTCATTCAGGGCGGTGCGGACAATCTCCAGCAGTTGCGGCGAGGCTTCGCCGGTTCCGGCCCGCGCCAGCACGGTGACAGTGACACGGGCCGGTGATGGACTCAGCGCCGAGGCATCAGCTACCCGCCCATCAGCGCTACGGGCGTGAGCTTCATAGGCTCCGGTCGGCCCGGCGACACTCAGCGCTTCAAAGGCTTGCGGGATCCGCAGGCGAAAATCAGTATCAGATTCCATCACCGCCGCTGTCGGCGGAATGGTGTCCAAATCAGCGGGGGTGATCACCAGACGTTGAACGTTATTGTTCGCCCCCAGTTGGTCTAAGTCGCTGCCGTTGGCATAGGCCACCATCACCGCCTGCGCCGCCTCGTTAACCCGCTGGCGTAATACCAGTTCACGGTAGGCGTTTTCCTGCAATAACTTGACCAGTGGCTCGGACTCTAACGATAAGGTGCGGGTGATGGCCGCCTGCTCGTCAACCGGATAGAGGGCGATCAGTTCCGCCTTACGTTCAGCGAGCAGGGTTTCATAATCCAGTGCTTCCACCGCCAGTGGGGCGGGTAGCTGTGACAGGTCGATAGTGCTCATGAACCGCCTCCAACGGGGATCGCCAGATTAAAGATATCAGCCAGATCGGTGCGCTGGCCCTGAAGCTCCAGCGTCATTTTGCCCGCCTGCGGCTGTGCCAATAACACGCGGGTCAGTACCACACGCGGCTCCCAGCGCATGATCGCGCTGTAGGCCGCCGACATAGCTTTTAGCCGTAACAGCGGGTTCTGCGGGTCGTCAATCAGGTCAGACAGCAATGAACCATAGCCCCGGCGCATACAGCGCGTGGTGGTCGGAGTGGTGACGATATCGGTGATCGACTGGGTGATATGGTCCATATCGGTAATGCGTCGCCCGGTCTGGGCATTCATGCCTAAATAGATCATGTGTTTGGCCCGTCCGAGTGACTCCCACCGCGCTGCACGCCGCTGTGGGTGTGGCTATCAACCACTACGCCATTGGATGAGAAGCTGCCGCCGGAGTGCTGAATATTTCCGGTCATTTTGCCGCCTTGTTTCACTTCTAAGGTGGCGGTGGTCAGATGTTGGGTGCACTTTTCTGATATAGAGAGGCAATGATCACCCCAGCGGATAACTCGCCGCCAGCGGCCAGAATAATCACCTGCTCCCCTGCGGTCGGCGGCCACCATGTTTTAGCGGTTCCGGCGCGACGCACCGACCACGGCAACCAGTCAGTGAGTAATTCACCGCAGCGTACGCGGGCTTTGGGCGGATCAAGGGTTAAATCCACCTGTTCCACGATACCGAAACGGATCAGATTCATTATCAGGCGATAGATTTCGGCGTTGGTCATGGCGGTCAATACTCGTTATTCAGCGTAACGGTATTGTTTACGCGCGCGGGCAGGGGCGCAACGCGCGGCAGTTGTAGGGGGACTGTGACAACTTTTAGCGAGAAATTTCGGTGTGGTTTAGCTAATACAGCGGGCGAATAGCGCAGTCATGCGTTGATAGCGGCAATGGTAGCCATCAATATTGGCCTGAATCCATTCATCGGGGTTGATGCCAGCGAAGGAGATTTGAAAGCCACAATTGATAATAATGTGTTCGAACAGCAGCCGCTGCGCCCGGCCATTACCTTCACGGAAAGGGTGGATAACATTAAGATCAGAGTAGTACTCAGCCAGTTTTACAATCAGCGAGTCATAGGGCAGGCCAACCAGATAGTTTTCTCGTGCCAGTTGGTTAAACAGCCGGTTAGCTTCAGGGGCAATACGATTGATATTGCAAAATCGGCTGGTGCCTTTGGAGATATCAATGGTACGCAGCTCTCCGGCCCAATGATAAATATCGCCAAACAAGGCTTGATGCAGTGAGCGCCAGTAAAGTAAGTCATAGGGCGGTGGGCTAAATTCGATCTCCATAATCGCCAACTCGGAAAAATCTTTTTCCATCTCAATAAACTGGTCATCATCAGTAATACCGAATTTATTGATTAACACCTGACTGTTCGGATAGGTATAAGGATCTGGGCCGTCACCGTATTTATCGCTGTTCACCGCGAACTCGGCTGGTTTTTGGTGGCGTATTTATTCATCAGGCTTTGCTTCAGTTTAGCCCTTTCGTTCTTTGAGGTTGGCAACGTTTGATTAGTGCTGTTTAAGCCTTCCAAACGCATACTTTGACGATAATTTTCTAACTTCACACGGTCGAAGTACTGTTTTTTCTCAGCCAGACTCGTCATTACATTAGCCATTACGATCCCCAGTAAAACATATAGACATGCAGATAAAACAAATATACGCGATCCAGCGGAGTTTTTCATCCCAGCGTAATGTTAGCCACGGGCGATAAAATCAAATACCTGATTGATTACGCAAGTAGCGAAACGGACGCAGACGCACTATCCCAAGCTAGGTGAAATCATCCCAGTATTAACACAACGGTTAACTGATGAGGCCAAACGATTGCTGCCGGGCAATCCAGCGGCTTAGCCACTGCTGCCCGTCCTAAATAGTGATTATGCGGCAAAATCTAGAGCTTATTCGCTCTGGGCGGTACGCTGTCCAGTTGCTCGATACTGCCATCGTCATTCAGTTGCTCCATATGAATATCAAATCCCCATAAACGATGAATATGTTTCATCACTTGTTGGCGGCTTTTATCCAGTGGTGCGCGGTCATGGGGAATGTAGCGCAGGGTTAAGGAGCGGTCACCGCGCAGATCTACGTTCCAGACCTGAATGTTTGGCTCATGATTGCTCAGATTGTATTGAGCTGATAATTCATTACGGATGGCACGATAGCCCTCTTCATTGTGAATAGCGGAAATCTCCAGATAATTATGTTTATCATCATCCAGCACAGTGAAGAGACGGAAGTCACGCATCACTTTTGGTGATAAGAACTGGCTGATAAAGCTCTCATCTTTAAAGTCGCGCATTGCAAAATGCAGGGTATCTAACCAATCTTTGCCCGCGATATCCGGGAACCAGTAGTAGTCCTCCTCGGTCGGCGATTGGCAGATGCGCTTAATATCCTGAAACATCGCAAAACCCAGGGCGTAGGGGTTAATGCCGTTGTAATAAGGGCTGTTATAGGGCGGTTGGTAGACAACATTGGTGTGGCTGTGCAAAAACTCCATCATAAATCGATCAGTGACCTGACCTTCATCATACAGATGGTTAAGAATGGTGTAGTGCCAGAATGTCGCCCAGCCTTCGTTCATCACCTGAGTCTGTTTTTGTGGGTAAAAATATTGGCTGACTTTACGCACTATGCGCAGCACTTCCCGCTGCCATGACTCCAGCAGTGGGGCATTTTTCTCCATAAAATAGAGCAAATTTTCCTGCGGTTCACTGGGGTAGCGCTGAGCCTGCGCCTGAACTTCGCCTCGATCCTTGCGTGGCAATGTTTTCCACAGTGAGTTGACCTGACTTTGCAGATACTCTTCGCGACTTTTCTGGCGGGCGGTCTCTTCAACCAGCGAGATTTTTTGTGGGCGCTTATAGCGATCTACCCCGTAATTCATCAGCGCATGGCAAGAGTCCAGTAGCCGCTCAACCTCCTCCACACCGTAGCGCTCCTCGCATTCACTGATGTAATGGCGTGCAAACAGCAGATAATCCACAATCGAGCTGGCATCTGTCCAGGCACGGAACAGATAGTTATTTTTGAAGAAAGAGTTATGCCCATAGCAGGCGTGAGCCATCACCAGCGCCTGCATGGTAATGGTGTTCTCCTCCATCAAATAAGCGATACAAGGATTGGAGTTAATCACAATTTCGTAGGCCAGACCTTGCTGACCATGCTTATATTTTTGCTCGGTTTCGATAAATTTCTTACCGAAAGACCAGTGGGTATAGTTAATGGGCATGCCAATACTTGAATAGGCATCCATCATCTGTTCTGAGGTGATAACCTCGATTTGATGGGGGTAAGTCTCAAGCCGGTAATGTTTTGCTACCCGGTCTATCTGGTCCAGATAGACCTGCAACAATTCAAATGTCCAGTCCGGGCCGTCAGTCAGGCGCTTATCTTGCGCGGTCTGTTTCGGTGTTGAAGTTGTCATTAGCGCATCCTCACGGTTTTATAACCCTGCAAAATACCGGTCACTTCAATAATCCTAGCTTAATATGAACAAATTGAGGCATGGCAAGACCTTATGTCAACCTAGATTATTATTAGCCCTAAGAATGTACAAACTTAAACAGACTATCATTAGACTATTATTCTGCTTATAAGCTGAATTTACAGAATATAAAACCAATAAAAATGACATATACAACATGCTAATTATTCATGCTGTTAATAGGGATAAATAAGCTATTTTTTAGCCTTTTTGGCGTATTGCTACATAAAAATAGAATCTTATCGCTATTTCGCACCAGCTATTGAACTCAAAAGTGATTACGGCGTAAATTAATTGTGAATTAAGTCACAGTCTATAATTAATATGTTGGCTAGTTTTTTCTGCTAGGTTAATTTTCTGTCAACGGAATATTGTGCTTTTGGTGTGGTTTGGGAGAGGAATATGCGCATTGTCATTTTAGGAAGTGGCGTTGTGGGTGTAACCAGTGCCTGGTATCTCGCGAAAGAGGGTCATGACGTCACTGTCATTGATCGTCAGGAGGGGCCAGCGCAGGAGACCAGTGCCGGCAATGCGGGGCAGATATCACCGGGATATGCCGCCCCTTGGGCCGCGCCAGGGGTGCCGCTTAAGGCGATAAAATGGATGTTCCAGCGCCATGCACCGCTGGCGATTCACCTTGATGGCAGTAGTTTTCAGCTGCGCTGGATGTGGCAAATGCTGAGAAACTGCGACACCTCCCACTACATGATCAATAAAAGCCGCATGGTGCGGCTGGCAGAATATAGCCGTGATTGCTTAAAAGATCTGCGGGAAGCGACCGGCATTCAGTATGAGGGGCGGCAGGGGGGAACCTTGCAACTGTTCCGAACCGAGCAGCAGTTTGATAACGCCGCCAAGGATATTGCGGTGTTGGATGATGCCGGCGTGCCATATTCGTTGTTAACCGCCGAGCAACTGGCCACAGTAGAACCCGCATTGGCGAAAGTGGCGCATAAACTCAGCGGCGGGCTACGTTTGCCAAATGATGAAACTGGCGACTGTAAACTGTTTACCGAGCGTTTAGCTAAGATGGCTGAGCAGGCGGGGGTCAAATTCCGCTTTAATTGCCCGGTAGATAAACTGCTGGTGGATGGTGATCAAATTGCTGGCGTGTTGTGCGGCGACGATATTATAAAGGCCGATGCCTATGTGGTGGCGTTTGGTGCCTACTCAACGGCGCTACTGGCGGGGCTGGTCTCCATTCCGGTCTATCCGCTAAAAGGCTACTCACTGACTATTCCCATTACTGATCCCGCCTCGGCCCCGGTTTCTACCGTGTTGGATGAGAGCTACAAAATTGCGATTACCCGCTTTGATGATCGCATTCGGGTGGGGGGGATGGCGGAAATTGTTGGCTTTAATACTCAACTGGCACCAGCGCGGCGTGAAACCCTGGAGATGGTGGTCAGGGATCTCTATCCCGATGGCGGCAATATCAGTCAGGCCAGCTTCTGGACCGGTTTGCGCCCGATGACGCCCGATGGCACGCCGATTATTGGTCGTACTTCGCTGAAGAATCTCTATCTGAACACCGGCCATGGCACCTTGGGCTGGACCATGGCGTGCGGCTCGGGCCAACTATTGGCTGATATTATCGATGGCCGCCGTCCCGCTATATTGGCTGATGATTTGGCGGTCGCGCGTTATAGTGCGGGCTTTCGGCCGCTAAATTTCACGCCGTTGCATGATGTGCATCCGGTTCGTTAGTCAATTTTTATCTATTAATCATCACCGCCATGCAGAGAGATGCTGCTGAGCGGTGAGTCATTGAATACTGTTCTGGAAGGAATAAGCATGCCTCGCCCGATAGCCGCTACGCTTCATCTGTCCGCTTTGCACCACAATTTGAGTCTTATTCGCCGCCATGTAGGCAGTGCGAAGATCTGGTCGGTGGTGAAAGCCAATGCCTATGGCCATGGTTTGGCGCGCATCTGGCAGGGGCTGGCTGCCACCGATGGTTTTGCGCTACTGGACTTGAATGAAGCCATCTTATTGCGCGAACAGGGCTGGCAAGGGCCAATTTTGCTGCTTGAGGGCTTCTTTCAGCCGCAAGATCTGGCGCTGTTGGATCACTATCGACTGACCACCATAGTGCACAGTGACTGGCAGCTTGAGGCCATCAGCGCCGCGCGTTTATCCGCACCGCTGAATATCTATTTGAAACTCAATAGCGGCATGAATCGTTTAGGTTTCCCGGTTGGGCAGGCAGATGCAGTTTGGCAATGGGCAAACAGTCTGAGCAATGTTGCTGAGGTGACGCTAATGAGTCACTTCGCCAATGCAGATAATCATATCGGCACCCATGAGCAATTTTCGCGCATCCAACAGGCTAGCGGGCATATTTCGGCGACCCGCTGCTTTGCCAACTCGGCGGCTATTCTACATGCCCCCGAGACGCACTACGATTGGGTGCGCCCTGGCATTATTCTCTACGGTGCCTCTCCCAGTGGGAATATTGCCGATATTGCGGAGATTGGCTTGCGCCCGGTGATGCATTTGCACAGTGAGATTATCGCGGTTCAGGTGCTATCCGCTGGCCATCAGGTGGGTTATGGCAGCCGCTACCGGGCAACTGGCGCGCAGCGGATTGGCGTGGTGGCCTGTGGCTATGCCGATGGCTATCCGCGCTTAGCCCCCAGTGGCACACCAATCAGGGTGGATGGGATTTTAACCCAGACGGTGGGGGCGATTTCGATGGATATGCTCACGGTAGATTTAACCCCATGCCCGCAGGCGCAGGTGGGCAGTCAAGTTGAGATTTGGGGCGCAAACCTGCCGATCGATAATGTGGCCGCCGCGGCAGGCACGGTAGGCTATGAGTTGATGTGTGCACTGGCGGCCAGAGTGCCGGTGAGTGTTCGGCCCTGAGACAATAGCCGTCATGGCCCGCGTTTAAATGCTGTGGGCAGAGGTTAACCGGCGGCCTCTACCCTCGGACTCAAGTGCAAGGGCGTGCCAGCGGTATTATGCCGCTGAGCCGCCAAATTCCAGGTAAATTTTCGCCAGATTTTTGTACTGATTGAAACTATTTTCGTTCAGCGCCAGCTCCTCCTGACGGCGTTTTTCCTGTGAGTCCAGCCAGTCGCTGATGGTGACCGCACCCTGTCGGTAGCGGATCGCGTTCAGCTGTTCCGACTTGCGCGCCAATGTCAACGCTGCCCGCAGATGCGTTTCCTGTGCCATCAGCTGTGCGCGCAGCGACAACGCGTCGTTGACATCGGCCATCGCCTTGTACAGCGCCTGTTTGAACTCCAGTCTCTGCCGCTCATAGTCGTTGCGGGCGATCTTAATGTCCACGTTAATCTGCCGCCATTCGAGGAACGGCAGTGTCAGACCCGCGCCAACGTTACCTACCGGGTTGCTCAGAAATTCCAGCAACGCGGCGCTGCTGGTACCCAGCGAGCCCGTCAGGCTGAATGCCGGATAATACTGAGTGCGTTTCACGTCGACATTGGCCAATGTTTCGCGCAGCCGCAGCTCTTTGGCGCTGATGTCCGGTCGACGGCTCAATACGCAGGCCGGAATGTCGGTGTTAATCTGCGGTAATGGGACTACCGGCAAGCGTACGGGTTCAACCACGGCACTGCCCAGCGGTGCGCCCAGAAGAGTCGCCTGTTCATTCAACGCCTGCTGGCGTTCATACTGTAATGTCAGTAGATGGTCTTCCTGTGTCAGCAGATATTGTCCGGCGTCCACCATGTCCAGCGGCGATGTGCTGCCGGCGCGATAGCGGGCAGTGGCCAGTCGCAGTGTCTCTTTGGCGTAGGCGATGCTCTCCCGGCTGATGCCGATTTGCTGATTGAGGAAGCCTATATGCCAGTAGTTCGTGCTGGCGTCGGCCAACAGCGTCAGGCGGGTGGTTCGCAGATCCTGCTCAGTCGCCTGGCGGGCCCACTCCGCCGCGTCGCGCTGCCTTGCCAGCTTGCCCCACAAGTCAACGTCATAACTGGTGTTGAGGCTGACATTGCTGCTTTTGTTCCACGGCGATGCGTCAGGCAGTGATGTGCTGGCTTTGATGTCCAGCGAGGCATCAGCACCGGGGGCGGCTTTGATGTCGACTTGCTCCGCCTTAAGCCGAGTTTGATACAGTCGCAGCGCAGCCACGGCCAGATTGTTATTATTGGCCATCACCTGCTGCAGCCAGCGTTCGAGGTCTGGATCGTGGAAGTCGCGCCAGTCGAACGGCGGCGGCGCGGCGGCCTCGGTTTCATGCTGCCAGTGGGCCGGGTAGTTGACTTGCGGCGTCAGATACTCGCTTTTCAGCTCGTTACCGCAGCCGGTGCTGAGCAGGACGGCGAGGTATAAAGTCAAAGGGGATAAAATTTTCATGGGTTACTCGCTGGCCAATGAGACTATCGGATCCATCCTTGCTGCCTTACGTGCGGGGAGATAACCAAAGATCATGCCGATTAATGTTGAACAGAAAAACGCCGCCGCTGCAGCTTGCCAGGAGTAGATGGCGGTGAACATGCCGCCTGCCAGAGCGGTGAACAGCGAACCGGCGGCGAACGACAACGCGATGCCCAATGCGCCGCCGATCAAACACACCAGCACAGCTTCGATCATGAACTGCTGCATGATGTCGCGGCGCCGCGCACCGACTGCCATGCGCACGCCGATCTCATGAGTGCGTTCGGTCACTGAGACCAGCATGATATTCATTACGCCCAGACTGCCGATGACCAGTGAGATAGACGCCACCATCAGGATCAACAGGCTGAGGGTCATCGAGGTGCGCTCGATGGATTTTCGATACTGATCACGGTTGAATAGCCTGAAATCCTTCACGCCGTGGCGCTGGGTCAGCAGTTGGGTTATGGCGCTGACAGCCGACTCGTTGGCGACGTTATCCCGCAGTCGCACGCTGATGCTGCTGAGCATCGGTTTGCCCACCATGCGGTACATCACCGTGCTGTAGGGCATCCACACATTGATGCGGTTTGGCTCATAGTTGAAGTTGTTCTTTGCGATGCCGATCACCCGCGCGGGCACTGCGCCGAGAAACACTATCTGGCCGAGTGGTTTCACGCCGACGTCATCGAACAGTGCCTGACGAGCGTTGTCATCAATGATCACCTCTTGCAGTGCGTTACGGTCGTCACGAAAGGTTGAGCCCTGCAGGAGAGTGATGCCGTTGACGCGAAAATGGTCGAGCCCAACGCCGCGGATAGAGGCGGTGGCAGACTTGTGGCGAAAGCGGATACTGTCTGAAGCGCGAACCTCGGGGCTGACGCTATCGATAAAGTGTTGTTTCGCCAGCGCCTCGGCGTCCGACGGCACCAGGGTGCGGATGCTGTCGGTGCCGTCGTCGAAGAAGTCGCGCCCCGGATAAATGCTGACTGTGTTGGTGCCCAGTCCTTTGAGCTCTTCCAGCGTGCGCTGTTTGGCACCTTCGCCCAGCGCCACCACCATCACCACTGCAGCGATACCGAAGATAATGCCGGTCATGGTCAGTGTGGTGCGCAGACGATGGGCGTTCATCGCTTTCAGTGCCATGTGCAACGATTCGCGGGTGCGGTCAAACAGGTTTTGCCAGCCGCTTTGCCGGCTGCGATTCGGCGTCGGCAGTGATGGCGAGCTGACCGATTTGCGGCCACTGTCCGCCATGATCTCGCCGTCCCTCAGCTCAATAACGCGCCGGGCGTACTGCGCCACCGTCATGTCATGGGTGACGATCACTATGGTATGGCCGCGCAGGTTCAGCTCGTTGAGGATCGCCAGCACTTCCTGGCCGGATTGGGAGTCCAGTGCGCCAGTCGGCTCGTCTGCCAGAATAATCTCGCCGCCATTGATAAGCGAGCGAGCGATGCTGACGCGCTGCTGCTGACCGCCGGAAAGCTGGCCGGGTTTGTGATCCTCTCGGCCTTCCAGACCCAGTCGTGCCAGCAACTGCGCGGCACGCTGACGTCGCTGTTCGCGGCCAGTGTTGGCGTAAATCGCCGGGATTTCGACATTACTCAGCGCGCTGAGATCAGGCATCAGATGATAGCGCTGGAAAATAAAGCCAATATGCTCGCGGCGTAATCTGGCAAGTTCATCCGGCAACAAGTGAGCGGCATTTTGGCCACTGATGTAATAGTCGCCGCGGTCCGGCACGTCGAGGCAACCCATGATATTCATTAGTGTTGACTTGCCGGAACCGGAAGCGCCGATGATAGCCACCCATTCACCGGCGGCAATGGTCAGGTTGATGTTCTTCAGTACCGTCAATGGCTGAGCGCCGTGGGTATAAGTGCGGCTGATGCCCTTTAGCACAATAATATTGCTCACAGGAATATGCCATCCTCAGCCGATTTGGTACTGGGTTGTGACAGCACCACAAGTTCACCGACTTTCAGCCCGCTGAGGATTTGGATATCGACGTTATCGGTGATGCCGGTTTTCACCTCGCGCATTTCCAACTGACCACTGTTGCTCAGCACCCGCACCTGCTGTTTTTTTCCTTCGGTTTTCTGCACCGCCTGGATCGGCACCAACAGGGTGTTTTTGGCATTCTCACGTAACAGCGAAACCTGCGAGGTCATGCCAATACGCAGGCGGTTTTCCGGGTTGGGCACGTCCAGCAGCGCGTTGTAGTAGACTGAGGCATTTTTTGACGTGTCGTCAGTAGCGGAGCTGTTGCTGGCACCGGGCGCATCGTCTTTCATCACCGATTCCGGCGCTAGCTCGACGGTACGCAAGGTGGCGTAGTAGCGCCGATCCGGCTCAGAGAAAATGGAGAAGTAGGCTTTCTGGCCCGCGAAAATATGGGTGATGTCGGCCTCGGATATCTGCGCTTTGATGGTCATCACGTCCAGCCGCGCTAGCTTGATGATGGTCGGCGCACTCTGGCTGGAGTTTACCGTTTGACCTTGCTGCGTGACCACGGCGATGACGATGCCGTCCATCGGTGCCAACACCCGGGTGTAGCTCAAATCGACTTTTTTCTTTTCGACGTCTACCTGCATCTGCACTAGCTTGGCGTCAAGCGACAATAGCTCGGCACGGGTGGTGGCAAGTTGCTCTTCGGCTTTTTCGAAGTCTTCACGGGAACTGGCCTCGTCGTTTAGCATGCGGCGTTGGCGCTTGAAGTGCGATTCGGCCTGCTTTAGCTGCGCTTGTTTAGCCTGCCGATCAGCTTTGACGATGTTGAGTGCCGCTTCGGCGGTGCGCAGCTCGTTGCGTTGCGGCAGAGAGTCGATATCGGCGACCAGTTGCCCTTTGGTGATCCGGTCACCCAGTTTTACCTTCAGCGATTTGACCTGACCGGACACCTGTGCACCGACGTTGACGCGTTCGAATGCATCAAGGCGCCCGGTGGCCAGGACGGCATTCTCGATATCGCCCAGCCGCGCGGGTGCGGTGACGTAAGCGGGCGGCGACGGGCGTTGCCAATAGATCACCAGCGCAACGGTGCTAACGATGAATACGACGGCGATAAGTGTCAGGCGGCGAGCAGTGAGTTTCATTAGCAGAGTGTCCGATGTTTTCATAACGATAAAAGCGGCCATCCCAATGATCCATCATGGCGGTGTTAGCGTTAACGGGAGGTAAACGCCCTGCATATTCCCGTTGGAAACACGATTATTGTTGTCACGTAGTTTGATAAAGAGGGGAACTCAGTTGAGCTGGATGTAAAACAGATAACAAAAATTAAATCATGTTAAATGTGGCGATGATGAGTCGTCATCCTCAGGATGTTGAGGATGACGACCATCACCTTAGGGCGGCGGCTAGTTTATTTTTTGCAAGGTGCCGCGAACATGTTTACTGGCGCGGCGCGCCTGCCATGCCAGTAAGCAGCCCGCCAGCATCACAATCGCGAGTGACAACTTAGGCTCAATCGGCAGGGCCATTGCCAACAGGCCCAGCCCGGCACCACCGGCCATCTGAACAAAGCCCACCAATGCGGAGGCGACACCCGCTTCATTGGCGTAAGGTTCCAGTGCATAGCTGGTGGCCGGCCCCATCATAAAGGCTAAACCGGCACAGGCGCTGGCGACAGGTAACATATAGACCAGCCAGTGGTTTTGTGTTTCCGCCGCTAGCTGTGTTAGGCCAAATAGTAGCCCCAGAGAGCCTAATGCCATTAGCCAGCTACCGACCATTAAGCAGGTCGGGCGGCCCACTTTTTGGATAATCCGATTGGCAAAAAAGCTGACAGCCATGATCCAAAAACCATTGGCGCCGAAAACCAGCGAGAATTGCAGCGGGCTAAGCCCCGCGCCCACCATCAATACATTGGGGGCCAGCGAGACATAGGTTAACGCCATGCCCATCGCCCCTGCATTCACCAGTGAGAATTTCAGAAAACGCTCATCGCGCAAAATGCGCAGATAGTTTTTGATTGGCAAGCCGTTTGCGGGCTGGGTATCCACCGGGCGAGTTTCTGGCAAAAAACAGATGATGAGGATTAAGACCAGTAAGCCGTACAGCGCCAGGAACCAGAAGGGGGCGCGCCAGCCAAAAGCTTCCGCCAGTAATCCACCCAGTAGTGGTGCCAACGCGGGGACGATATTTAATGTCCCATTAAGGAAACCATAAGCGCGGGCGGCTTCATTGCCGTTGAGGCGGTCACGCACGCCACTGAATGCCACCACCGCCGTACAGCAAACCGCCACACCTTGTAACAGACGGGAGCTGACGAACATCAGCGGGCTGACCGCCAGCGCGGCCATAGCCGCACCCAGCATGTAGAGGATGATGCCGATAATGGCGATCGGTTTGCGGCCATATTTATCAACCAATGGCCCGGCGATAAGCTGACCGATACCCAGCACCAATATGAACAGGGCAATGGTGGATTGGATCAGTGACTCGCTACTCTGCAACCCCTTGGCAATCGCCGGGATGGTCGGTAAGTAGAGGTCGATGCCCAAGGGGCCAAGTAAAATCAGGCTTAACAGCAGGAAAAGAAATTTTTGCATAACAACAGAACAACATCCAGAGAACAAAGGCCGCAAGGATAAATAACTTGCTGGCAAATGAAAAGGTTGGGATACCCCAGTTATATCAGTGACAATGTCACTTATTGGGGCGTTTAGTGCCGCGAATAGAGTACTACAACTAATAGTTTATCTCTTATTATTCATCGGCTAAATGACGCTGTGATTAAATGACGCTGTGATTAAATGATGCAGTGATTAAATGATGCAGTGATTAAATGATAGTGCGGTGCTCTAACCAGTGTTCCAACTTGATGGCGGGCAGCGCCTCAGAGAAGAGGAAGCCCTGACCAATCTGATAACCTTGCCGGCTCAATAAGGTGCGCTGGGCCTCATTCTCCACCCCTTCGACAATCACTGACAGCTGTAGGCTCTCGCCAATACGTATCACCGCCTCACTGAGGGTGCGGCTGGTCTCGTCATATTCAAGATCATGGACAAAACTCTTATCCAGCTTTATTTCATCCAGATCCAAACGGCGCAGGTAACTTAGGCTGGAGTAGCCGGTGCCGAAATCATCCATTGATAGCCGCACGCCCAGGCGATGAATTTTCTCTATGGTGGCGAAAATGGCCGGATTATTCTCGATCAAGATATCTTCGGTGATCTCTAGGGTCAGATCCTGTGGCGGCAAGTGGTAATGCTGCAAGATGTGGAGGATCATCTCCGGTAGGCCCGGATTATGGAAGTTGGTGGGGGATAAATTCACCGAAACTGAGGGGATATCAATCCCTCGCAAGCGCCAGTCGGCTAACTGCTGGCAGGCGGTCTCAATCGCCCATAGGGCCAGTTCGTTAATCAGACCACTCTCTTCGGCGATAGGAATAAAGCGCTGCGGGGGGATACTGCCCAGTATCGGGTGGTTCCAGCGGCTAAGGGCCTCCACCCCATACAGATGCCCATCTTTCAACATCACTTGTGGCTGATAAAATAGCTCAAGGGAGCCGATATGAAAGGCATGGCGCAGGGCATCTTCCATATCTTGCCGTTGCTGATTGAGATCATTCATCTCGGCGCTAAAGAAATTAAAATACCCGCGCCCCATATTTTTGGCTTTATGCATGGCGATGTTGGCATGGTTCATCAGCGTATCCATATCCAGACCATTTTCGGGATATAGGCTGATCCCGATACTGGCGGAGGGAATAATATTGACGCTGGCTATTTGGCAAGGTTGAGACAGCTGGCTGAGAATTTTCTCAACTTTTAGGGTGGCTTGCTGCATGGTGCAGGGGGCCAAAATAATAATATATTCATCACCGGATAGGCGGCCAATAATGTCACTTTTGGTCAGGTCGTTGCGCAGCCGCTGGGCGATTAAGGCGAGCAGTTCATCGCCAGCCCCTTGACCGAGTGAGTCATTCACTTGTTTGAAACGATCCAGATTGATCACTAATACCGCCAGTGTGTGACCTATTTCAGTGGCCATGGCGATGGCTTGTTTAGCATACACCTGAAACTGGCTGCGATTTGGCAACCCGGTCAGTGAGTCATAAAAGGCTAAATGCTGAATTTGCTTGCGTGATTGCTCGCGCTCCATGGCCAGAGAGCACAAGTTGGCAATCAGCTTCACCAACTGACAGTGGAACTCACTGGGGCCGCGTACCTCTTTGTAGTAAAAAGCAAAGGTGCCCAGAATCTCGCCCTGACTGGATAGGATCGGGGTTGACCAACAGGCCCGCAACCCATGGGGCAGGATGAGATGGCGATAGTTCTCCCATAGCGGATCAGTTGCAATATCTTGTACTTCCACCGCCTGCTTACGAAATGCCGCCGTCCCGCATGAACCCGCTATCGGGCCAATGGGCACGCAGGCGAGCGCGGCGGTGTAAATCAGGGGCAGGCTAGGGGCGGCGAGGTGGCTAAGGTAATTTTGTCCGCTAGCTTGTAAAATGCTGGCGGTCACTTCGGGGGCAATGCGCTCAACTTCATGGCACAGTAAGGACATCACCTCTTCGAGGGGGCGCTCCCGGACCAGGGCTTCCAGCACCCGATATTGCAGCACTTCATACATTTTGGTCAGGGTGATATCAGTGAGTACACCGATGCTAAAGCTCGGTTTCCCCTGTTCATCCACCAGTGAGTTGATGACGGCGGAGCACCAGTGGGGTTGACGATCTTTGCCATAGAAAAGCTCTTGCGGCAGCAGTTGTTGGCGGGCATTGGCTGAGGTGGCATCCATCAGTGCCAGCTGCACATGATGTTCGCTCTGCAGCAAATCAACCATATTTTGCCCCATCGCCTGCTCTGGCGTGTAACCGAAAAGCTTGGTAAACCCTTGATTAATATAGATGGCCTCTTGCCCATGATCACTATTTGCCGTGATAAACATGGCGCTGTCACTGCGATCCGTTAACTGGGTTAACAGTTGCACCCACTCCTGTGTGGCCTCTTGCTGCTCAATTAAAAAAGTGATGTCTTTGGCGATTTTCACCATGTGAGTCACCGGGCCGTCAGGGCCAGGGACCGGCTGATAAATAGCCGCTAACCAGATAGTTGAACCATCTTTGTGCAAGCGCTTAAAGCTGCCTTCCAGTGATTCCCCCGCCAGTAAGCACTTTTTAATCTTCTGATACTCTTCGCTGGTGGCGTAGTCTGAGTGGCAAAACATCAAATGATGTTGACCAATGACCTCCTCACGTTGATAGCCAAAATAATCAAGATAGTTTTGATTGACCGCGATAATACGGTCGGAAAGGTCAAATTCAATAATGGCTAATGAGCTATCCAGTGCGGTTAATAACGCACTATTTTCATTGTATTCAGACTGCGTGGCCTCTTGCAATGCTGCTTTTTTCTTAGCCATCATGGGGAATTCCTATGCAAAATAAGCGCTTGGCAGTCTATTACTTCAATAAAATCACCTTGGTAGTCATGGAATACCACTATTCTTTAATAAAGAACATAGGATAAATGACAAATTTTCAGCGAAAAATAGTGATGAAAATATTAAAGATACAGCACTCTTATTTATTCGCTCCCGCACGCAAAGAACAGATGGTGGGCAAGATTAGTTATTAAGTTTAGTCGACAATTGGAGCGGTGAATGGAGTATTTACAACTGGCAGCTGACAGCAAGTGAGTTATTTATTACTAAGCCAATGGATGGAGTAAGTTCTATTTTAACTGGCAGGGAGGTGCCATTACCCGACAAAATGGTTATCAGGTAATGGCAATAAAGGCCGAGATTATGACGGGCTATCCATCGAACCGAAGCGACCACTGTTAAAGTCAGCAATAGCTTGGTTTATCTGTTGCTGGGTATTCATCACAAATGGCCCGTAACCGACAATAGGCTCATCAATAGGTTCGCCACTGAGTAACAGGAGTAGGGCGTCATTATTGGCCTCGATTGTCACGGCGCTGCCTGCCGCGTCCAGCAGCACCATTTCGGCATCACGGGCAATGGCATCACCATTAACCAGCACACTGCCCCGTAGCACGATCAAGGCGCTGTTCCAGCCTACAGGCAGGGAGAACTCAGCACTTTTCCCCTGATTTAGCCGGATATCCCAAACATTCAGTGGTGAGAAGGTGTGTGCAGGGCCATGTTCACCGGCGTAATCACCGGCGATAACGCGCAGACTACCGGCATCATCAGGTAACGCGACCTGAGGAATGCTCTCACTGCGAATGGCCTGATAGCCCGGCGCGGCCATTTTGTCTTTGGCTGGCAAGTTGACCCACAGTTGCACCATTTCGAAAGCCCCGCCACGTTGAGCGAAAGTGTTGGCATGAAACTCTTCATGCAGAATTCCGCTACCCGCCGTCATCCATTGCACATCACCGGGGCCAATAACGCCGCCTTTACCGGTTGAATCACGATGTTCAACTTCCCCGTGATAGACAATAGTGACGGTTTCAAAACCGCGATGCGGATGTTGACCAACACCCCGGCGATGGGTGGTCGGCGTGAAATCCGCCGGCCCGGCGTAGTCTAGCAGCAGGAAAGGGCTGAGCTGTTTGCCATGGCTCTGATAGGAAAACAGTGAGCGCACCGGGAAACCATCACCCACCCAATGTTGGCGTGGAGCACGATATATGCCTTGGACTTTTTTCATCTTAATCTCCTTACAACAGCATGAATAGGGTATAGCAGCCTTGCGGTACAACGCACCAGCTGCAAGTTGGAGAAAGTATATATTTGGGATAATCTATGCACTAGCTAGCAAAATTAGTCATCACTGTTCTATTATTGGAACAATAATAGTGATGACAGCAAGATAACCACGAGGCAGGCATGCAAGATCTCAATGATCTCTACTATTACGCCGAGGTCGTCGAGCACGGTGGTTTCAGTGCCGCAGCGCGGGTGCTGGGCTTACCAAAATCAAAGCTCAGTCGGCGATTAGCCCTGCTGGAGGATAGATTGGGGGTGCGGCTCATCCAGCGCTCAACGCGGCGCTTTGCCGTGACAGAGGTCGGGCGCACCTATTACGAACACTGCAAGGCGATGTTGGAAGAGGCGCGGGCAGCTCAGGAGTCAATTGATTTAACCCGTGCCGAGCCGCGAGGGGTGGTGCGCATCACCTGCCCTGTGGCGCTGTTGCAGACCACGGTCAGTAGCATGTTGGCGGATTTTATGGCCAGTTGCCCCTTGGTGACTCTCCATCTTGAAGCGACCAATCGACAGGTGGATCTGGTGGCGGAAGCTATCGATATTGCTATTCGTGTGCGGCCACCGCCGTTGCAAAATAGTGACCTGGTGCTGAAGGTGTTGGGCAATCGCTGTCAGTGCCTGGTGGCCAGCCCTGAATTGATCACCCGACAGGGCGCCGTCACGGCTCCTGCGGATCTGAGTGGCTGGCCGAGTCTCGGATTAGGGCAACCCCAGCAGGAGTTTATCTGGCGCTTAGATGGGCCAGAGGGGGCACATGCTGCTATTTATCACCAACCACGGCTGGTCACTGCTGATATGACCACTCTGCGCAGTGCGGCACAACGTGGTGTTGGGGTGGTACAACTGCCGGTGATGATGGTGGCCGAGCAATTGGCCGCGGGGTCGCTAGTTCGGCTATTACCGGACTGGTCGCTACGCCATGAGATTATTCATGCGGTATTTCCATCACGGCGCGGGCTGCTGCCCTCGGTGCGCAGTGTGCTGGACTATCTGGCGCTGCGTTTTAGCCAACTGGATGATCGATAAAGGTGTGCCGCCGGCCGCCACATGCTGCTGATAACGGCTCCATTTTTAGGGCCGATCAATGTTTATGGCGGTGGTGTGCATCGGGAAAATGGGGATGGCTGTGGGTGATTGGGCGGTGTTGATGGCGGTGTTGATGGGGCACGCCAGTGACAATGGGGAAATCATGTGAGTGGTGATGATGCTCGTCATGGATATGCACGTGATCGTGTTCCAACTCATCATGAATATGTTGATGCTCATGCTGTTCCGTCAGATGCAGCCAAATACCTATCGCCATCAGTAGACCCGCGAGGATCAATGGTAGCGTGACAGTGTCACCCATGATGACGGCTAATACTGCGCCTAAAAAGGGGGCAATAGAAAAATAGGCACCCGTGCGTGCGGTGCCGAGATGGCGCAAGCCAATCACAAACAGCGCCAGACTCACCCCATAGGCGAAGAACCCGACCAGCAGGGCAGCCGCCAGATTTGCCAGTGGTGGTAAAGTTGCGCCGAGCGCAAAAGCTAAGCTGAGATTCACCGCACCAGCCACCAGACCTTTGATGGCGGCAATCCAGGTGGCATCCGTCAGTGAAACTTTGCGGGTCAGATTATTATCGATGCCCCAGGCAAAGCAGGCACCCAGAATCGCCAGCGTGGGCCACAGGCCGGTAAAACGCGCCTCGCCCGGCCAGCTTAAAATGGCCGCGCCAGCCACAATCACCATCATGCCCAGCGCAATACGGCGGTCAAAATTCTCTTTGAAGGCGAACCAGGCTAGCAGGGCGGTGAACACCCCTTCGGCATTGAGCAGCAAGGATGCGCCCGACGCTGGCATGGCGGTGAGGCCAAGCATCAGTAGCACCGGCGCCACAATACCCCCCGCCGTAATCGCGCCGATAAACCACAGCAATTCGTTACGCGGCAGGTTAACGGCAGCTGCGCGCGTGAGCAGCCGATAGAGCGCTAAACCTGCTCCCGAGCCAAGATAGAGTAAGCCCGCCAGCAGCCACGGGCTGACGGTATTGAGCAGTTGTTTTGCCAGTGGGGTGCCGGCACCAAATAGCACCGCAGCGGTTAATGCTGCCAGAACACCCGGCTGCCGTACTCCATCATGCCATTTCATGGGGTTAACTCTAAGAATCACGAGGAGTGATAATTTTAGCGCAACAAAAAGCCGGAAAACCATTTCTGCATCAGAAATTCTGAATCAGAAAAGAGTCTCCGGCCATGTTAGCTTAGTTATCAACTGTCTGTTTATGGAACAACTCACGGAATACCGGGTAGATATCTTCAGGCTCCCGGATATGCTGCATGGCGAAATTCTCAAAATTTGCCTGTAAATCTTCATATTCACGCCACAGGGTTTGGTGAGCGCGGCGGGTTATCTCAATGTAGCTGTAGTAACGCACCATCGGCAGCAGCTGTTTTGCCAGCAATTGATGACACAGCGGTGAGTCATCAGCCCAGTTATCGCCATCAGAGGCCTGGGCGGCATAGATATTCCACTGTGCGGGATCGTAACGCTCCTGAACCACCTCATCCATCAGCTTCAGTGCGCTGGAGACGATAGTCCCACCGGTCTCTTGCGAATAGAAAAACTCTTGCTCATCCACCTCTTTGGCTTGCGTATGGTGGCGGATATAGACCACATCGACGTTTTTATAGGTTCGGCTCAGGAACAGATAAAGCAGGATGTAAAACCGCTTTGCCATATCCTTGGTCGCCTGATCCATCGAACCGGAGACATCCATCAGGCAGAACATCACCGCCTGACTGGACGGCTCAGGCCGTTTTTCATAGTTTTTATAGCGTAAATCGAAAGTATCAATAAAAGGCACACGAGCGATCTTCTGCTTTAACTCAGCAATGGCTTTACGTACGCGCTCCTCTTCCAGCAATTGCGCCGGTTCAGAGTTCTCCAACAGATGGAGTGTCTCTTCCAACTCCCGTAGCTCGCGGCGCTTACTGGCCGTCATAGCGGTGCGCCGGGCCAGTGAGTTTTGCAGTGAGCGAACCACACTGATATTGGCCGGTACCCCATTAGAGGTGTAGCCAGCGCGATGGGTTTTAAATTCTGTCAGCTGCTTATACTGATTTTTCTTCAGGTTAGGCAGGGCGAGATCTTCAAACAGCAAGTCAAGGTACTCATCTTTGGAGATCTGAAAGACAAATTCATCCTCGCCTTCACCGTCCTGACCCGCACTCCCTTGACCACTTCCGCTGCCACCGCCGCCACCTTGCGGGCGCTCAATACGATCATTAGTGACAAAATGGTCATTGCCGGGATGTACCCGGTGGCGCAACCCGCCACGCCCCTGATGGAACATTGGCTCATTGATATCATCAATAGGTATCGAGACTGACTCGCCACTATCAATATCAGTAACCGACCTTTTGTTGATGGCATCGGAAATCGACTGTTTAATTTGCGACTTATAGCGGCGCAAAAAGCGCTGGCGATTAACCATGCTTTTGTTTTTGCCGTTAAGTCGTCTGTCAATAAAGTAGCCCATATACCCCCCAAACGACTCCGCCTGCATTTTCCACACTGTTGCTGTGTTGGCTGCCTGCACTCACCCCAGTCACTTAGTTGGCTAAGCTCCTGGGGCCTCATTCAGTTGCCGCCTTGCTACCGGGTTATGACGATTTTCTAACCCGCAGATACCATTCACACAGCAAGCGAACCTGCTTGCGGGTATAACCTTTCTCCATCATCCGATCGACAAAGTCATCATGTTTTTTCTGCTCATCTGTTGAAGTTTTGGCATTAAACGAGATAACCGGCAATAACTCTTCAGTGTTAGAGAACATCTTCTTCTCAATCACCGTGCGCAGCTTCTCGTAACTGGTCCAGTTTGGATTGCGACCACTGTTATTGGCTCTGGCGCGCAGCACAAAGTTGACGATTTCATTGCGGAAATCTTTCGGGTTGCTGATACCCGCAGGTTTTTCAATCTTCTCCAGTTCAGCATTCAGCGCCTCACGGTCAAACAGTTGCCCGGTGTCTGGATCTCGATACTCCTGATCCTGAATCCAGAAGTCGGCATAGATAACATAGCGGTCAAAAATGTTCTGACCATACTCAGAGTAGGACTCCAGATAAGCAGTCTGGATCTCTTTGCCGATAAATTCGGCGTATTTCGGGATCAAATAGCCTTTCAGGTGCTCAAGGTATTTCTCCGCCACATCCTGCTGGAACTGCTCACGCTCGATCTGTTGCTCCAGTACATAGAAGAGGTGTACCGGGTTGGCTGCGACTTCAGCATGATCAAAGTTAAACACTCGGGAGAGGATTTTAAAGGCGAAGCGGGTAGAGAGACCGTTCATCCCTTCGTCCACCCCGGCGTAGTCCCGATACTCCTGATAAGACTTGGCTTTCGGGTCGGTATCTTTCAGACTCTCACCGTCATACACCCGCATCTTGGAGTAAATGCTGGAGTTTTCCGGCTCCTTCATTCTGGAGAGAATCGAGAAACGTGCTAGTGTTTCCAGGGTGCCAGGGGCGCAAGGTGCATGGGTTAACTCACTGTGATTCAACAGTTTGTCGTAGATCTTGATCTCTTCTGATACCCGCAGGCAATAAGGAACCTTGACGATATAGACACGGTCAAGGAATGCCTCATTATTTTTGTTATTGCGGAAGGTGACCCACTCTGACTCATTCGAGTGGGCAAGAATAATGCCGCTGAATGGCAGGGCGGATATGCCCTCTGTACCGTTATAGTTCCCTTCCTGAGTGGCTGTCAGCAGGGGATGCAGCACCTTAATTGGCGCTTTGAACATCTCGACGAACTCCATAATCCCTTGGTTAGCCCGGCATAAAGCACCGGAATAACCATAAGCATCGGGGTCGTTTTGCGCATGGTTTTCCAACTTACGGATATCAACTTTACCCACCAGCGCAGAGATATCCTGGTTGTTTTCATCGCCAGGTTCAGTCTTCGCTATCGCAATCTGTTCAAGAATCGAAGGCCAGACTTTGATCACTTTAAATTTAGTGATGTCCCCGCCAAAATCGTGCAGGCGTTTGGCTGCCCACGGCGACATAATCGTACCGAGATAACGGGTCGGGATGCTGTACTCTTTGGCCAGAATCGCGGCATCTTCTTGCGGGTTGAACAAACACAAAGGGTGGTCATTGACCGGGCTGCGCTCGCCATTGGCACTTAAAATATAGATAGGCACCCGCTGCATCAGTGCTTTTAGGCGTTCAGCCAGTGATGACTTACCCCCACCCACAGGGCCGAGTAAATAGAGGATCTGTTTCTTCTCTTCCAGCCCTTGAGCGGCGTGTTTGAGATAGGAGACTATCTGTTCTATGGCCTCTTCCATGCCATAAAACTCTTCAAAAGCAGGGTAACGGGCAATAACCCGGTTAGAAAATAGCCGAGACATGCGGGACTCTAGTGCGGTATCGACCATGACTGGCTCACCAATAGCCATCAGCAGCCGCTCAGCCGCATTGGCATAAGCACTGCGATCTTGCTGGCAGATGGTGAGGAACTCCTGCAGTGTGAACTCTTCGTCCTTGGCCGCCTCATAGCGTTGGCGATAGTGATCAAATATGTTCATAGCGATGCCCGTCCTGTTTGAATGGTTGGGAACATAAAATAGTAGTAGTGCTTTATTGGGTTAAAATTTTGAAACTACTACCTTATTGTTATGGTCGCGTCTTCACTAAAGGTCAAGTTAGCCTTAACCGACGATTTGCCACCCATAGAACAATAAATAACCATTATTCGGTAATTAAAGCTATTTTTTATTTCATTGTCAGTGTTTTATATATGATTAATTGAACTTATCTATTTGAATATCTCGTTATTTTATTGTGATTAAGGCGACGTAAATTTTTGGTTATCACCCGTCCAATAATTGATGATAACTTATACAGATAAGATGAGTGTCTAAGTCAGATGTGTAAAGATTTCGCCACTGGCAACCAATTGATTTACACTAAGTTAACTAATTATTTTTTACCAAAGGGATTTAATCTGTGAAACAGAGTTATCTAAAAGCGAAGCAAATAAAAACATTGGCTGTATTGGCAGCGGCTACGGCTGTTTGTATGCCGACGGCAATGGCGGGAACATGGTCTCTGGGGGCTTCTGCCTTAGTGAGTCCAGACCCTTATCGTGGTAAGAATGACCGCGTCTATCCGGTCCCGATCATCTCTTATGAGAGTGATAACTTTTACTTCCGCACCTTGGCTGCCGGCTATTACCTGTGGAATGATAGTAGCAACCGCCTATCAATCGATGCTTATTTCCTGCCGCTGCACTTTAAACCGGGTGACAGTGATGATTACCAGATGCAGCAGTTGGACAGACGTCGCAGCACCATGATGGCCGGTATGTCATATTCCCATATTGAGGATTGGGGTACTTTGCGTGCCGCCTTCTCGGGTGATGTACTGGATAACAGTGGTGGCTTTATCGGTGATTTGGCCTATCTTTACCGTTATAGCGTCGATAGCTGGACACTGACGCCAGGCGTGGGTGTGAGCTGGAGCAGTGGCGATCAAAACAGCTACTATTACGGTGTCAGCAGCAGGGAGTCTGCCCGCAGTGGTTTAGCGCAATACAACCCAAGCGACAGCTGGGCCCCGTATCTGGAGCTATCAGCTAACTACAATATCAATCCAAATTGGAATGCTTTCTTTACTGGCCGTTATATGCGTTTAGCTAATGAAGTGAAAAATAGCCCAATGGTTGATGCTTCATACAGCGGCGTGTTGTGGACGGGTGTTACCTACAGCTTCCGCTAATTTAGCGTAGATGATATTTGAGTCATAAAAAATCAGACTGCTGACAAACCCGATGGTGCGATCAGGAACGGAGAGGACAGGTAGAAGAGTAAAGCGTCCGCGCCAGGGATGGCGCGGCTCGAGCCTCCAGGGAGGGATTTACGGCGTCTTTACGATCTAGCTGTTCTCTCCGCAATCGGTACTTTGTCAATAACCTCAAATGGGGCCAGCATAGCGCCCCATTTCTGTTTCTAATAGCGGATAGTGCTATCAGCCATTTTTACGGCTGCGAATGGTCATGGCGAGACGTGCGGGGGCATCAGTAGTCGCGACCAAAGGCTGATTCACGCGCGCTGTTTCCACACAAACCATTGTTTTATAGCCATCATTTGGCATATCCACCATGCTGCTAGACAACTCAGCCCCTGGATTCCAGGCAACCACATCACTTTGGTGATGATGGTGTACTTCAATGGTGCGTTTCAACGCGGCATCTTTGATCAGGCTGTAGGCCTCTGGCTGGGTGTAGATACGGTCAGTTTGACCATTAAACACTAAGTCGCCTTGCTGTTTCGCATCGGCAATTTTCAGCACTTTATCGAGATAGCTATCACCCAAGCCGCTGATCTTAATCTGGCTTATATCGCCAATCTGGAAGTAAGTATGTAACGCCGCAACCGCCTGGTAATCGCCGTGTGATTCCAACTCCATTTCGCACTCTTCACCTAGCTTAAAGCGGGCAATCAAAGTGAATGGATGGGGCCAGAATTGACGTGAAGCATCACTGTCTTCCAGGGTGAAGGTCAAAATTACCCCATTCTCATTTTCATCATGGGCACTGAGGGTCCATGGCAGAAGACGTGCAAAGCCGTGGGACGGTTGTGCTGATGGGCCAAACCAAGGCCAGCATATCGGCACACCACCGCGAATAGCGATACCATCCTTAAATGGTGTGTTATTACTCAACCAAATAACAGGTTGTTCACCACTAGGTTGATAGGCCAATAAGTGCGCGCCTTGCAAGCTCACTGCCGCACGCACCTTCGGGTGGGAAACAACCACGATTGGCAATTCATCCAACTGGCGTTGGCTGATATAAGGTGAAATTTGTTCAACAACAGGTAGGGTGAATACTTTCTCGTTCATTCGTTTGGCCTTATGGGAAAGGGAGCTTGAGATCCATTGAACTTCAGTCTCTCGATAATATCACAGGCTTTAAATCTTGCAGCAAATGCAGGGCGTCGTTGTGGTAAATTATTGATATTGCGCAACTAAAATAAAAAAGCCACCCGAAGGTGGCTTTTGGCAGAGCTCGACATCAATCCAATTATTTGGAGATGTGAGAGATCAGATCCAGAACTTTGTTTGAGTAGCCAGTTTCGTTATCGTACCAAGAAACCAGTTTCACAAAGTTGTCATTCAGCGCGATACCTGCTTTAGCATCGAATACTGAAGTCAGTTTTTCGCCGTTGAAATCGGTAGAAACAACGTCGTCTTCGGTGTAGCCCAGAACGCCTTTCAGCTCGCCTTCTGAAGCTGCTTTGATTGCAGCACAGATCTCTTTGTAAGAAGCTGGTTTTTCCAGACGTGCAGTCAGGTCAACAACAGAAACGTTAGGAGTAGGAACGCGGAACGCCATACCAGTCAGTTTGCCGTTCAGTTCTGGGATAACTTTACCCACAGCTTTAGCAGCACCGGTAGATGAAGGGATGATGTTCTGGGATGCGCCGCGGCCGCCGCGCCAGTCTTTGTGAGACGGGCCATCAACAGTTTTCTGAGTTGCGGTAGTTGCATGAACCGTGGTCATCAGCGCTTCAACGATACCGAACTTGTCGTTGATAACTTTAGCCAGTGGAGCCAGGCAGTTTGTGGTGCAAGATGCGTTAGAAACGATCTCTTGGCCAGCGTATGCCTTGTGGTTAACGCCCATAACAAACATAGGGGTGTCGTCTTTAGAAGGACCGGTCAGAACAACTTTCTTCGCACCAGCAGCGATGTGCTTACGTGCAGTTTCGTCGGTCAGGAACAGGCCAGTTGCTTCAGCAACAACGTCAACCTTAACTTCGTTCCACTTCAGGTTAGCCGGATCTCTCTCTGCGGTAACACGGATGGTTTTACCGTTAACAACCAGATGGCCGTCTTTTACTTCTACAGTACCGTCGAAACGACCGTGGGTAGAGTCGTATTTCAGCATGTACGCCATGTAGTCAGCGTCCAACAGATCGTTGATTGCAACGATTTCGATGTCAGAACGTTCTTGAGCAGCACGGAAAACAATGCGACCGATACGGCCAAAACCGTTGATACCTACTTTGATAGTCATATATTCCACCAGCTATTTGTTAGTGAATAAAAGGTTGGTTGTAAAATTACAAAAACCTTACCGAGCGTCAAGCGGAATCGTGTCAATTATTGCTACAAATCAAACCAAGGTAGGTAGATTGAACATTAATCGCGCGTTTCCAGATACGATTAGCCTCATTTTTATATTGGGGCGAATTATTCAGTTTAAAGTGAGAATCCATAATATTTGAGATTTTTATCACATTTACACCGTTAACACCTCGATGGCATACAGTTTAGGACAATTTTAAATGCTTTGTTGTTAATTTTTTGTTATTATTAGACGTTGTTTTCGTTGACTTTATTCCCTGCCAGAGAATCGCACAAATGGCTAAAGAACTGAACCCCACAGAAAATATTGAGAAACTCTCCGATATTCAGCGGCATGTCACCCAGCAACGGGGGACGGAAGCGCCTTTTAGCGGCAAATTGCTGCATAACAAACGCGATGGCGTCTACCAGTGTCTCTGTTGTCACCAGCCACTTTTTATCTCAGAATCAAAGTTCGATTCTGGTTGCGGCTGGCCGAGTTTCTATCAGCCGCTTGATGCAGACTCTATCCGCTATGTTGATGATTATTCACATAATATGCATCGTGTGGAGATTCGTTGTGGCAATTGTGACGCGCATTTAGGGCATGTTTTCCCTGATGGGCCACAGCCTACCGGTGAGCGCTATTGCGTGAATTCGGCGTCACTTAATTTTGTTGACGATCAAAATGGCGAGCAAATCGCGGGCTAAATAGCCGTTAATGCCGCATTTTGGTGTGTGAAAAATCGATTCAGCTTATTATTCATTTAGCTAAGGATGCTCTGATGGAGCTTGAAGACCTGATTTCAGTGATGACACCGGAAATTTACCAGCGTTTAGCCCAGGCCGTTGAGCTGGGTAAATGGCCGGATGGTGTGGCGCTGACACCGAAGCAGAAAGAGAACAGCCTGCAAATGGTCATGTTATGGCAAGCACGTCATAACGAGGATGCGCAGCATATGAGTATTGGCACTGATGGCCAGATAGTGATGAAAACCAAGCAAGAGCTGAAGCAGCAATTCAGCCAGCCGACATTGGTTAAACTGAAACCAGAGTAGGGCACTGCCTGCAAGCTGATTGGCAAATGTAATATCTGTGCGAATCAATGGAGCCTATCTGGCTCCGTTGATGTTTATACCGCCAAGCGGTTATCCATGAGTGGGATTAATTTCAGCCACAAATTGTGCCAGCGTTTGTAAGTCAGCCCCCGCCTTGCTCATCACATCAAACGCTTGCTGGCTATCCTGCGGTTGTAAATTTACGCCGCGGCAACCGTCACTGATGACTGTGGTTTGATAACCTAAAGATAATGCATCTAGCACGCTGTATTTTACGCAGTAATCTGTTGCTAGCCCCATAATATACAAGCGCTCTATACCTTGCTGCTGCAACCAATCATCCAGCGCTGTTTTACTCCGCTGACCATTGTCAAAGAAAGCGCTATAGCTATCGACGTCAGGATCTTGCCCCTTGCGGAAGGTGGCGGTGATGGCCTTTTGTTGCAATTGCGGATGCCAATCAGCTCCCGGCGTATGCTGCACACAATGTACTGGCCACCAGACTTGTGACAGCCCATTCAGATCCCCGATAGTACCCGGCACCGCATTCGAATTGATGGCAAAGCTACGGTGGTCCGCAGGGTGCCAATCCTGGCTGGCGATGACGGCTATCTGTTGTTGCAGGCAAGCATTAATGGCCTGATTTGCAACGGCAATCACGCGATCGCCCTCGGTCACCGCCAGTGCCCCGCCGGGGCAGAAGTCATTTTGCAGATCAATTAAGAGTAAGGCTGTGTTCATTGGTGCTCCGCAGGATCACTGAGTGTCGGTTAATTCCCCACGCAGGTTTTGTTGCATTAACCGGCGAATGTCTTCAGGGGATAGAGATTGGCTCAACAAATAGTGCAGCTTGGTCAGTGCCGCTTCAACCGTCATGTCAAAGCCACTGATCACCCCGGCATGAGCCAACGCATTGCCGGTCGCATAACCTTCCATATTGACGCTACCAGAGATGCATTGCGTCAAATTGATCACCACAATGCCGCGCTCGCTGGCATTTTTTAACTCATCCAGTAACTCCGCTTTTTGCGGTGCATTTCCCACGCCATAGGATCGCAAAATCAGTGCTTTCACTGGCTGCAACAGGAAGTTACGCACCACAGCCCCAGAGATACCGGGGTAGATAGTGACCACGCCAATGGGTTGCGGTGTAATGTTATGGACGATTAATGGGCCGGTATTGAGTGGTGATTCAACTGATGCGATTCGCCGAATGTGGATACCTGCCTCGAGCAGAACGGAGAGATTCGGCGAGGCGAAAGCATCAAAGCCATCAGCATGGGCTTTCGTGGTGCGATTGCCGCGAAACAGTTTGTTATTAAAGAATAAACTGACCTCATTCACCGGGTGGTTGGCCGCCAGATAGAGGGCATTGAGCAAGTTGGTTTGCCCATCAGAGCGCAGCTCCGCCAGGGGGATCTGGGAGCCGGTGACAATCACCGGCTTGGACAAATTTTCTAGCATGAAGGAGAGCGCCGAGGCGGTAAAAGCCATGGTATCGGTGCCATGCAAAATAACAAAACCATCATATAAGTCGTAGTTCTGTTGAATATCATTGGCGATGTGCTGCCAGTCCTCAGGGGTCATATCTGAGGAGTCAATCAATGGCGCATATTCATGGATAGTAAAATCGGGCATTTCAGGCCGATGGAACTCAGGCATCAGGGCGAGTTGGCGTTGCAGATGACCCGACACCGGAATGTATCCGTTTTCCGAGCGTTGCATACCAATAGTACCGCCCGTATAGGCAACATAAATAGATTTCTTCTGCATGAGCAATGGGACCTGAAAAGAGACTAAATGAGATGGAGGGATTATAGGGAGACTGGCGAGGAAAAAAAGCCCGACGGATGCCGGGCTAAGTTATTTTATGCTTTTACTAGCGAACATCACCGCAACTGAGACATAACGCATAGCGGCTCTGTGGGTCATTTAGCGTATTAAGCAAGCTCGGCTGCTCTTTCACCGCTTGTGCCAGGGTAGATAGCGGCGCGGGTAACCATGCCTGAATAGCGGTAGGCAGCATCGCCTGAACTGACGCACTCATTTGGCCGAAAATTAAGTCACTTAGGCTAGGTTCATCAATAAACCAATTCAACTGCCACGTTTTCAGTTTCGCCAGTTCGGCCACTTTCTTCACGGCATCATCAAAGTCACCTAACTGATCCACCAGGCCATTACTTTTAGCATCAAAGCCAATCCACACATGGCCTTGGGCGATTTGATCCACTTGCTCGACTGTTTTGTGACGAGAGGTGGCGACCAGATCAATAAAGGTTTTATAGCCATTTTCGATATTGATTTGCATCATCTGCGAGAACTCAGGCGGCAAGTTTTTGGTAATGGAGATATCAGCCAGTGGTGAAGTCGCCACACCGTCGGTATGGACACCAATACTTTCGAGTGAATTCTGGAAGGTATTAATCACCCCGAAAATACCAATCGAACCCGTGAGGGTGCTTGGGCTGGCGACGATATAGTTAGCTGGGGTTGAGATCCAGTAGCCACCGGAAGCGGCCATGCCACCCATTGACACCACCAATGGCTTATTAGCCGCACGTAAGGCTGATAACTCAGAGCGAATCAGCTCAGAGGCGCTTACGCTGCCTCCAGGGCTGTTGACACGCAAGATAACGGCTTTGATTTTCGGATCAAGACGCGCCTGACGAATTTGTGCCGCCAATGCATCGCCACCGACGTTTCCTGGCGTCTGTGGACCATCCATGATGGCACCATTAGCAAAGATAACGGCTATCTGCTCGCCTTGCTGTGGGGCCGGTGCCGGTTGATAGTCATAAATACTGATGTAATTGAAGTCGTTGCTTTTTTTATCCCAACCGAAGGTTTTGATTAGCTCACTTTCTACCTCGGGTCGTGAAGCCAATTGATCAACCAGTTTGTTGTCCAGTGCATACTTAGCGGCTGAACCACCAGCAGCTTGTAATCCACTGATAACAGCCGCAGCACCGGGGAAGAGCTGCTCAGCGGTTAATTGCCGATTCGCAGCAACGGCGGTGAGATAATTTTGCCATAATCCACCAATCCAGCGGCTGTCCGCTTCACGGGCTGCCGGTGACATATCATCGCGAATCATCGGCTCAACCGCAGATTTAAAGGTACCCACCCGGAAGATATTAGTGGTGACTTTGAGTTTTTCTAGCAACGATTTGTAGTAGAGATTATTGCTGGCAAAACCATGCAGGTCGACGGCACCTTGTGGCGACAGGTAGATTTTATTGGCGAAGCTGGCTAAATAGTATTGGTTCTGATTATAGCTGTCGCCAATTGCGTAAATAGGTTTGCCACTGTCACGGAATTCTCGCAGCGCTTTACCGATATATTGCAACGAGGGCTGATCAGCGCCAGTAAAGTCGCTCAGTGATAGCACTATGCCATTAATATTATTGTCGGTTTTGGCGAGACGAATGGTTTCTACCACATCAAACAGCGAGTTTTCTTGTAATCGATTACTGGATGCCCCTAATAACTCGCGGCCCCACTGGCGCAACTTATTATTCACCGCCGGCTGATCAACCACCACGCCACTTAAATTAACGAGTAATGCACCTTTTACCGGCTCTACCGGCTTAGTTTGGAACTGTAGGTAAACACCGACACCGATTAAAATTAACAGTATAAGAAAAAGATTAAGAATAAATTCTCTGACAAAATTCAATAGACGCCAGGTCCACTTGAAAAAGCCAGAAAAAATTCGCCACAAAGTGTGCATGTTATCTCCAACAAAACGGTGCAAGTACGGCTATCCTAATGACCTGACGTACAAAAGTCAGCTTTAAATCGCAGAGAAACCTAGCCTATAGGTCAACACTGGTAACAAAACGACAACTTATGCTACCGTGCTGAAAATGAAAATCGTTATCAGGAGAAAATGATGGATGCGTTGGAACTCTTACTTAACCGCCGCTCGGCGTCTCGCTTAACCACCCCGGCCCCAGCAGGAGAGGCATTGGACCATATTATCCATGCGGCTATGCGTGCGCCGGATCACGGAACATTACAACCGTGGCGCTTTGTGTTAATCGAAAATGACGGTTTGGAACGTTTTAGCCAATTGTTACAAAAAGCCGTTGAACACGATGGTGGTGATGAGGCGGTATTGGCAAAGGCGAAGCAGGCACCTTTCCGCGCACCTTTAATTATCACGGTGATTGCTCATGTAACTGAAAACCCGAAAGTGCCCAACTGGGAGCAAGTGGTTTCTGCCGGTTGTGCGGTACAAGCTATGCAGATGGCGGCTTTAGCGCAAGGCTACAATGGCATTTGGCGTACCGGCTCCTGGACCCACCATCCGGTCGTGCGTCAGGGTTTTGCCTGCCGTGAACAAGATGAAATTGTTGGTTTCCTCTATCTCGGCACACCACTATTAAAATCTGCGACGAAAGTGACACCACCTGATTACAGCACTTTTGTCCGCCATTTCTGATTGTTATACGTTTTTCCCCAGTTATCTTTTGCAGTTTGTGGTTTTTATCGACGACAAGCTGCGTTTTCGCCTGCTTTGTGACCAACCTATCTGCCCAACAGCGGCTCTCTACTTACCAAGCCACGCCATAGGCGCTACCATAGGCACCCTGGATAGTTGCCCCATATGCAGTATTCCGGACTAAATAGTTTACTAATTGATTAAACTGCTTATTACTGACCACCAGACGGGAGAGTGTTATGACATCGCCAGCGATACGTCTTACTCAATACAGCCACGGAGCGGGTTGCGGTTGCAAAATTTCGCCCAAAGTGTTGGATAAAATTTTGCATTCTGATCAACAGAAATTTCTCGATCCCCGTCTGCTGGTGGGAAATGAAACACGTGACGATGCGGCGGTTTATGATATTGGCAGTGGCGTGGGTATTATCAGCACTACCGATTTTTTTATGCCGATCGTTGACGATCCCTTTGATTTTGGCCGAATAGCCGCCACCAATGCCATCAGTGATATCTATGCGATGGGCGGCAAACCTATTATGGCCATTGCGATCTTGGGCTGGCCGATTGATAAATTAGCCCCAGAAGTTGCACAACAGGTGATCGAAGGTGGGCGTTCTGTTTGTCAGCAGGCGGGTATTTCGCTGGCCGGCGGCCACTCCATTGATGCACCCGAGCCAATTTTCGGTTTAGCGGTCACCGGTATTGTCAGCACTGAACAGGTGAAGAAAAACAGTGCCGCCAGGGCGGGGTGTAAGCTATTTCTGACCAAACCGTTAGGTATCGGCATTCTGACCACGGCAGAAAAGAGAAGTCAATTGCGGCCAGAACATCAGGGGCTGGCAACTGCAACCATGTGTCAGCTGAATAAATCTGGCGCTGATTTCGCCCATATTCCCGGGGTGACGGCAATGACAGATGTGACAGGTTTCGGTCTGCTGGGGCATTTGAGTGAGATTTGTCAAGGTTCCGGGGTTCAGGCCACGCTGCATTTCTCCGCCATTCCACGCCTGCCTGCCGTGGAAGAGTATATTGCCGAGGGGTGTGTGCCGGGGGGGACAGAACGTAACTTCGACAGCTATGGTCATCTGATTAGCAAAATGTCTGATTTACAGAAAAAATTATTATGCGATCCGCAAACCTCTGGCGGCTTGCTGTTAGCGGTGTTGCCTGAAGCTGAAGCCGAGGTGCAGGCCATTGCCGCCCAACATGGTTTGATACTCAGCCCTATTGGCGAGTTAAGCGCGCTGGATGGTAGCCGGGCACTGATTGAGATTACACCGTGACCTTCTCTTTAACATATTTACGCGGTGAATGATGCGACTTTTTATTGCCGAAAAACCGAGCCTGGCGCGGGCGATTGCCGATATCTTGCCAAAGCCGCATCGTCGGGGGGATGGATTCATTGCCTGTGGTAATGATCAAATGGTGACCTGGTGTGTGGGTCACTTGCTGGAACAGGCCCAACCGGATGCTTACGATAGCCGCTATGCCCGTTGGTCGCTGGCTGATTTACCGATCATTCCTGAAAAATGGCGACTACAGCCACGGCCGTCAGTCAGTAAACAGTTGAATGTTATCAAAGAGCTATTGCGGCAGGCTGATGAGGTCGTGCACGCGGGTGACCCTGATCGCGAAGGGCAGCTTTTAGTTGATGAAGTCCTCGATTACCTCGATTTGGTTGCCGAGAAGCGGCAAAATGTGCGCCGTTGCCTGATTAACGATTTAAACCCGCAGGCGGTTGAACGTGCGGTGGAGCGCCTACGTTATAACCGGGAATTTATTCCCCTGTGTGTCTCCGCCCTGGCACGGGCTAGAGCTGACTGGCTCTACGGCATCAATATGACTCGAGCTTATACTATTCTTGGGCGCAATGCGGGCTATGACGGTGTTTTGTCCGTCGGCCGCGTGCAAACACCAGTATTGGGGCTGGTGGTGCGTCGTGATGAAGAGATTGAAGATTTCATCCCCAAAGACTTTTTTGAGGTCAAAGCTCATATCGTCACCCCTGCTGATGAGCGCTTTATTGCACAGTGGCAGCCGAGTGACTCCTGCGAATCCTATCAGGATGACGAGGGGCGGTTGTTACATCGCCCACTGGCAGAGCACGTTGTGAATCGCATCACCGGCCAGCCCGCATTGGTCACCTCCTATAATGATAAACGGGAATCAGAAACCGCCCCGTTGCCATTTTCACTCTCGACCTTGCAGATTGAAGCCGCCAAGCGCTTTGGCTTGAGCGCGCAACAAGTGCTGGATATTTGTCAGCGACTGTATGAAACGCACAAATTGATTACGTATCCCCGCTCAGATTGCCGATACCTACCTGAGGAGCATTTCGCTGGGCGTCATTCGGTGCTTAATGCCATTAGCATTCATCAGGCAGATCTATTGCCGTTGGAGGTGATGGAGAGTGATCGTCGTAATCGTTGCTGGGATGATAAAAAAGTTGATGCGCACCACGCCATTATCCCGACTGCGCGGGCGAGTAAAGTGAACCTGACCAGCGACGAGGGTAGAGTCTATCGACTGGTGGCACAACAATATCTGATGCAGTTCTGCCCTGATGCACAGTTTAGAAAGTGTGTCATTGAGCTGGATATTGCCGGTGGGAAATTTGTCGCTAAAGCCCGTTTTTTGGCAGAGGCTGGCTGGCGTACTCTGCTCGGCAGTAAAGAGCGTGATGAGGAAAACGAAGGTGCACCGTTACCTGTAGTGGCGAAAGGCGCAGAATTACTGTGTGAGCGTGGTGAAGTTGTTGAGCGGCAAACCCAGCCACCGCGGCCATTTACCGATGCTAGCTTACTCTCTGCCATGACGGGTATCGCCCGTTTTGTGCAGGATAAAGAGCTGAAAAAAGTGCTACGGGCAACTGACGGTTTGGGGACGGAGGCGACACGCGCCGGGATTATTGAGCTACTTTTCAAACGGACTTTTTTGTTTAAGAAAGGCCGCTATATCCATGCCAGCCCAGCGGGAAGGGCGCTGATTCACGCACTGCCGGATATTGCCGCGCGTCCAGATATGACGGCGCATTGGGAATCAACGTTGACACAAATTAGTGAAAAAAACTGCCGTTATCAGGATTTTATGCAACCACTGGTGGCGACATTGCAAGATTTAATCAGTCAGGCAAAACAGAATCAAAGTCGATCATCTCAGGTGTTCCGTGGGTTGCCAGCCGCACCCGCTGGTGCGATAAAAAAACGTAAGAAAACATCGACCAAGGCCAAGGAGAATAAGTCATGAGAACATGGGTAGTGCTGGGTTGTATTGGTTTTGCCTCGCTGATCTCCAGTGTGGCAATGGCTAATCGAAACAATGTTGATGTTGTTGTTCCATTACCACCGGAGGTTTGGAATAACTCATCAAATCGCAATACAAACAATAATCCTTGCACCCGCTGCTGTGTTTACCAAAACCAAAATTATTCAGAAGGTGCGGTATTGCGCATCGAAGGTGAGGTTTTGCAATGTGTACGTGACGCCAGTGTGGTTGGCACCAATCCACTGATATGGAAAAGATTAACCCGATAATAGGGTTAACCGAGTAGTTATTTAGCGTTTTTGAGCAATAAAAGCGTCTAATAACGGAATATCAGCGGGTGCCAGAGGATAGTGATAAGCCTGTTGCGGCAACAGCCAAACAAGGGCTGAATGGCAATGCAGTATGGGTTCACCACTGAAGTTTTCAATATGCCAGGCGTGTAAGCGGATAATATTTTTACCTGAATCCCACTGATTGGTGGCGATATATCTTGTCACTGTCGCCGCAATATTTAACTCTTCGGCAAGCTCTCGTATTAAAGCCTGAGGCTGGTTTTCACCAGCCTCAACTTTTCCACCGGGAAACTCCCATAAGCCCGCTTGATCACTGGATGAGTTTCGCTGAGCTAGCAAAACTTTACCATTGCGTTCAATAATTGCGGCGACGACATCGATCATTTTTATTTACCCACATCCGTAGCACTCAGGGATAAACAAATAACCCTGTCATTAAGCGAACCACAATATTAGAGTGCAAATTCAGACCAGACAGGGGCGTGATCTGATGGCTTCTCCATTCCACGGATCTCGTAATCAATTCCTGTGGCGATACAGCGGGCAGCTAATGGATGACTTGCCAGTAACAGATCAATACGCAGACCTCTATTTTCATCAAAGCCCCGCGAGCGGTAATCAAACCACGAAAACTGATCATTACATTCTGGGTTAGCGGCACGAAATGTATCAACCAACCCCCAGTTTTGTAACTGCGCCAACCACGCACGCTCTTCCGGCAGGAATGAACATTTACCGGTACGTAGCCAGCGCTTACGATTCTCTTCACCAATACCAATATCCAGATCCGTCGGGCTAATATTGATATCACCCATAATCAGCAGCTGAGAGTCGGCTGAATGCTGTTGTTCCAGATATTGCTGTAAATCCGCGTAGAAACGCTCTTTTGCTGGAAACTTTATTGGATGATCGCGACTTTCCCCTTGAGGGAAATAACCATTAATGACGGTTAAAGGGCCTTGTGGTGTAGCAATGTCAGCCATAATAATACGGCGCTGAGCATCTTCTTCATCTGTAGGGAAGCCACGACGCACAGCCAAGGGTTTTTCCTTGGTTAATAGTGCGACACCATAATGACCTTTTTGCCCATGATAAAAAACGTGATAACCGTGCTGGCTGACATCTTCAAGAGGAAACATATCATCGTGAACTTTTGTTTCCTGCAGGCCGATAACATCCGGCTGATGCTGCTCAATTATTGCGGCGAGTTGATGTGGTCTAGCACGTAGCCCATTGATGTTAAAAGAGACAAACTTCATGGTCAGCACCGTTGATTTGCTAAGAAATGGCCTCGAATATTAGCAGATACAGGATAAAAATGTAATCCATGAATAGAGAATAGAAGAAAGTGGATAATGTTATATTGTCATTTTTAGATATGGAAACACTATTACGAAATCCAAGTTTTAAAAAATAGGTTGAAACCATCAGCTAATTTATGGGGTGGCTATTGTTTGGTGATTTAAAACTAAACTGTTGTTCTATTTTCTCCTACTTTCGAATAATCACGTCATATCAAAAAACATTCAACACTGAGTGAGTTATTATAAATATTGTTCCTAGTAAATAACTCATGCAACTTGTTTATTGATTTATTTATCATGAGAGTATCGACTTATAGATTAAATGTATTCTCTTGGCGGAGGTAGTCAAAAACTAATTAATTTGGTTGGTTACCCTCGCAACTGATATTTGACGTTGTCAATAAGGATTAAGCAGTTCCTATGATTTTTTTATTATCCAGTGTATGGGCGTTAATTGATTTTGTAACGTGAGGAATAAAAGATAGTTATTAGAAATCATGGATCTACGATGTCTCGTCTGTTAGAACTATTGGTAATGTCAAGGTGTTAATGCGCCAGGATATCCTTAGTGGTAATGATTAAAGGTGACTTAAAGTTATTGGTTCCTATGCTATGATGATTTATATGTCAATTATTTAAAATATAATTCATATTCTTAAGTTATCAAATTCTTAATAATATCTACAGATAATAGCAAGCATCAAAATATGCCTGCTGCTTTTTATGTAAATTTTGACTCAAAGGATTAGTAAATTATGTTTCTATCTAGAAAGCTAGAGGCCTTTATGGCAGTAGTTGAAAATGGCTCACTAAGTAAGGCTGCTAGGGTGATGAACAGAACGACACCGCCGGTGGCCAAATCAATAAAGGATTTTGAATATATAATAGGGAAAAAATTATTTAAACGAGAAAAATTTGGTATGAGTCTAACTAGAGATGGTGAGGTTTTATATAACGATCTAAAAGATTTGTATCAGCAAGAAAAAGAGATTACTAAAAAGCACCTGACCGGACATGTCTCCAATGTCATCAATATTTACTACGACTGGGGTAAAAATGAGAGTCTAACAAAGTTATGCAAAGTAGCTGAAAAAAATAACATTCAAGCCAATGTAATTAAATTCTATTATGAAAATATTGATGATATTGGAGATTATGATGGAAACTCACTTATCCTGTCATCAGAAATCATTCCTAGCGATAAATTTATGCTGCTAAATGAAGTACCAAATAGTGGTTTTGGTATTTATGGCCGCAAAGATGTCATTAATGAAAGCCAGGATGTTTTAAGTGTCCTTCATCATAATATTTGGTTATGTAACCCAGTATTATACAGAAGCAATTTCGTCAAAAACCTTGAGGAAAGTGTTAAAAAACAACATGGTAAGGTGGGTGTTAGGCAAGTGGATAATTTGCTCTGCTGCCTGAACTTTATCTATTCAGGTAAGTATATATGCATTACAGATTCAGTTATGGATGACTTTGATGGCAACTCGAAACTGGATTTTATAAGTTTATCGAGTTTTAATCATGAGAGTAAATTATATTTCTATAAGTCACGCTCACATTCAAGTGTATTAAATAGACTAATAGATTACATCCATACCCTAGTCTAGATATGTCTTTTCATAATAGTTATCTCGTTGTCTGCGGCACAACCTTTTTAAAGGTTCTTATCTTTCCTGGCAGTACACTTTTTTACTTGATTGCCTGTCTGAAAACTAAGGATTTATATGAGAAATAGTGGTGGGCGCTGTATAGCTGCGCTCGGCGCGAACCTTGTCGAAGGTTCTTACCTTCCCTGATGGGTGCTATTTTTGATCTGTTTTTTTGCTGGAGGTCAGAGATATCAGGAGAGATGGTGGTGGGGGAAGGATTACTCGTCACTTCGTTCCTCGCCCTTCGGGCCAACGCGATGCGTTGTTGTCTCGCTGCGCTCGGCGCTAACCTTGTCGAAGGTTCTTACCTTCCCCGATGGGTGCTATTTTTGATCTGTTTTTTTGCTGGAGGTCAGGGATATCTGGAGAGATGGTGGTGGGGGAAGGATTACTCGTCACTTCGTTCCTCGCCCTTCGGGCCAACGCGATGCGTTGTTGTCTCGCTGCGCTCGGCGCTAACCTTGTCGAAGGTTCTTACCTTCCCCGATGGGTGCTATTTTTGATCTGTTTTTTTGCTGGAGGTCAGGGATATCTGGAGAGATGGTGGTGGGGGAAGGATTACTCGTCACTTCGTTCCTCGCCCTTCGGGCCAACGCGATGCGTTGTTGTCTCGCTGCGCTCGGCGCTAACCTTGTCGAAGGTTCTTACCTTCCCCGATGGGTGCTATTTTTGATCTGTTTTTTTGCTGGAGGTCAGGGATATCTGGAGAGATGGTGGTGGGGGAAGGATTACTCGTCACTTCGTTCCTCGCCCTTCGGGCCAACGCGATGCGTTGTTGTCTCGCTGCGCTCGGCGCTAACCTTGTCGAAGGTTCTTACCTTCCCCGATGGGTGCTATTTTTGATCTGTTTTTTTGCTGGAGGTCAGGGATATCTGGAGAGATGGTGGTGGGGGAAGGATTCGAACCTTCGAAGTCGATGACGGCAGATTTACAGTCTGCTCCCTTTGGCCGCTCGGGAACCCCACCACTGATTTCGTGGTTATATAGCTAAGATACTTGGCCGTGATTGAATCTATTACTTACGCATTAATCGAAAAATAATGGTGGTGGGGGAAGGATTATTCGTCACTTCGTTCCTCACCTGTTAGGTCGCCGCTTTGCGTCGTTGTCTCACTGCGTTCGGCGCGAACCTTGTCGAAGGTTCTTACCTTCCCCTTAATGTACAGTGTGATTTCAGTTTCTAAATCATCTGAATACTTAAGGTCAAAATGGTGGTGGGGGAAGGATTCGAACCTTCGAAGTCGATGACGGCAGATTTACAGTCTGCTCCCTTTGGCCGCTCGGGAACCCCACCACTGGCCTAACAACTTAACAAAGCTCTCTTGGTAAGCGGGGCGCATCATATCAAATGAAGCGCCCCTGTAAAGACTTGAAATGAAAAAAATAATTTGTTCGATGCTTTTTTGTCCTCGCCGATGATTATATGGGCAAAAAAGATCGATTTCTTGCGTGCTTACAGAATAACGGTGCGGTTACCGTAAACAAAAACACGTTGTGCTAGAACACGATATAGGGCGCGGCTAAGAACATTCTTTTCAACATCGCGCCCAGCACGCATCATATCTTCAGCGGTATATGAGTGGTCAACATGAATGACATCCTGCATGATGATTGGGCCTTCATCCAAGCTATCGTTGACATAGTGGGCAGTAGCACCAATGATTTTCACACCGCGCTCATATGCTTGATGGTATGGGCGAGCGCCGATAAATGCGGGCAAGAATGAGTGGTGAATATTAATAATCTGGTAAGGGAAGCGTTGAACAAAGGCAGGCGTCAGAACACGCATATATTTAGCTAAGACAACATAGTCTGGTTGGTACTGCTCAATTTGCTCAATTAAGCGTTGATCATGTTGATCTCGAGTCAAACCTTCATGGCTTATCAGATGGAAAGGAATATCAAAGCGTTCTACCAAAACCTGTAGTGCATCATGGTTGCCGATCACCGCCGCAATTTCGACATCCAGACCACCATAGGCGCTCTTCATTAATAAGTCGCCGAGGCAATGTGCCTCTTTGGTTACCATAATAACAATCCGACGTCGCCCGGCGGCGTGCAATTCACGGTTAGTGCCTTCAGGTAAGGCATCGTCCAAATCTGCCAGCAGAGTGGTATCGTTAAAAATACCCTCTAGCTCTGTACGCATGAAGAAACGCCCCGTCAAATGATCAACGAATTCGTTATTCTGTACAATATTCAACTGATGTTTATAACAAATATTGGTGATTTTTGCGATTAAGCCTTTGGCGTCAGGGCAAATTGTGCGTAACACTTTCTTCTGTACATTCTGGTGTGGCATAAGGTGGTAAATCCTGTCTTAGCAATACTTGATGTGATGTAAGTTTAGTTTTTGATGTTGCGAAGCTTAAAAGCAATATTATTGTGAAAGTCCGCAGCACTTCTTATATTTTTTCCCTGAACCGCAAGGGCATTGATCATTTCTACCCACGGAAGGTCGTACTCCGTCGATATAGTACCAGTGTTCTTTTATTCGAAGGAAGCGAGAACGTTCATGCATCGCGCTTACCTGTACCCTATTTTCATCAGTAAAATGGGCAATAAACTCGACAAAAGCTTCATCATCATGGCTACCCGCCATTTCGGCGATGACGGTTAACCCGCACCATGAAGTTTGGGTAAAGCTTTGAATTATCCCCGCCCGCCAATCCTGTGCGCCGCAATCTGGATGCCAGGTTTTAATCAGGTAATCCACATCCTTTTTGACATAGGCACTATAACGGGAGCGCATCAATATTGCAGGTTTAGCCACAATCTGAGTACCCAAGATATAAGGTTCACAGCATTTTTGATATTCAATGGTACTACCGCACGGACACTGTTCTGACAAAATTTCTCCGAAACAATTCATCATGCCACGATATCTGCTGAACATCAGTCAGCGACAGATAGGGGGTGGCAAAAGCTGAGTAGATATCAGCTCATCTTACCTAATCACGAGTTGAGGTTCAAAGTTGATCATTTAGTGGAGGTGTTTGGTGAGGTGAAGTTTTGTGATTCAAGTCACAAAAATAGTTGACCGGCGTTTCATTATGGCGTAACTTAATAACTGTGATGTATATCACATAAAAATAATGATATTTACAGGAGCAACCCATGAAATTGATCAATAAAGTTATCGCAATGTTTGAAAAAATGAGTGTTTCATTTGGTACTATCAACGGATAATAGTTTTATTAATATTCTGTAACGTGTTCTAATGTCCTGGGTGGTTCGATATAGCGTTAAAGAGGCTATAGTCATCAAGGACTAACAGTGAAATTCGATAAATATGAGACTCTCTATTTATCGAATTTCATATTATTACAGCTACGCATAGCTTTTTATTGAGATTAATCTCAGGCATCTATCCTGAATTGTCGCCATTATAATTGCTATTCTGTATCGCTAATTAGCACAATCATGCCCCCCACAAAATCAGTTAATCTTGACTGAATAGTCGTTCATAATCCTATCAGCTAGTGACTCACCGCCAAAAACTTCACCATAATAAGCAACTGTTTTATCAGACGCATACTCTCAATCGGTTCAGTATGATTACTGTCAACTGGGTAGAGTGCCTTTTGGTACGCATCTAATTGAGAAATGAGTGCAATAAGCTCAGGATTAAACAGATCGGTTTGGCATATTTCAACATTCACCGTATATCCTTCGCTCTTTACGCTATATTTTAGTCATGAAATGTAAACTATTTGTAGCAATTTACCAGAACGATAAATATTCACTATAGTTTTTTAAGTCAGGCTATCACTCAGATTGAGGAATATACGTTTTCCTTCTGAGTGACAGGTAAACTGTTGCCCACTAATTTAAGAGCTAAGTGATTGTGTCGGTGATATCCCCTTTACCTGGTTTGTTCAGATGATGAATACAGTGCCAAACCGATTAAATGGACGAAATAAAATGAGAGAAATCAAGGTTGGACTGGCACTGGGAGCTGGCGCTGCAAAAGGGTGGGCACATATTGGTGTTATAAACGTGCTGAAAGAGATGGGTGTAAAAGTTGATGTTGTCGCGGGTTGTTCGGTTGGCTCGCTGGTTGGCGCAGCTTATGCCAGCGATCACTTGAATGAGATGGAGCGCTGGGTTCGTTCATTTAACTACTGGGATGTGATCCGCTTAATGGATTTGTCCTGGCGCCGTGGCGGATTGTTGCGCGGAGAGCGGGTTTTTAACGCGGTAAATAGCATAATAGAAGTGCAGGAGATAGCCGAGTGTCAGTTGCCTTTTGGTTCGGTGGTCACCAATTTAACCACAGGCCGCGAATTATGGTTTACAGAAGGGGATATTAAGCAGGCTATCAGGGCGTCATGCAGTATGCCTGGGTTATTTTCCCCTGTTTGGTTCGATGGTTATTGGTTGGTCGATGGTGCTGTCGTTAATCCTGTTCCTGTTTCCCTGGCCAGAGCAATGGGGGCTGATGTCGTTATTGCCGTTGATTTGCAACATGATGCACATCTTGTTCAGCAAGATCTGTTCTCTTCGCAAACCTCCCTTGAAAACAGACCGTCTGATATGTCTGAAAATTGGCATCGACGCCTGAAGGCACGAATAGCCAATATTTCACTCAGTGTGACTAATAGAGTTCCCAGCGCCCTGGAAATAATGTCTACATCAATACAGGTACTGGAGAATAGGTTGAAGCGTAATCGCATGGCAGGCGATCCTCCTGATGTGTTGATCCAGCCTTATTGCCCACAGATATCTATGCTGGATTTCCATCGTGCAGATGAAGCTATTACTGCTGGCAAACTGGCCACTGAGAAGAGATTTGAGCAACTGCGTCATTTAATTAGGTAGCAACGAAACGGCAAACTAGCGTCAATAAAGTCTGGTAGCGCATGACAGTTTCTGACAAGCACAATCAATCATTTTGAGCCACTATTACGTATAAGGTTAGCAAGAGAAGCAGTGCATGGAAAAACCACTAGTAGGTAAAAATATTTTAGTTGTCGAGGATGAAACAGTCTTTCGTACTGTCATCGCAGAATTCCTTAGCTCACTTGGCGCTGTGGTTCATCAGGCGGCAAACGGACTGGAGGCGTTAGAACAGCTTAAAATCGAGTCTCCAGACTTGATACTTTGTGATCTCGCTATGCCCCAAATGGGGGGGATTGAGTTTGTTGAACGCTTACTCATTCAAGGGGTTAAAATCCCGGTTCTCGTTATATCAGCTACCGATAAAATGACGGATATCGCAAAAGTCTTACGCCTCGGGGTAAAAGACGTCTTATTGAAGCCGATAGTTGATCTGAATCGCTTGCGTGAGGTGGTGTTAGCCTGTCTTTATCCTGCGCTATTTACCTCACATGCCATTGAAGAGACAGAACTTATTCAAGACTGGGAAGCACTACGCAAAAATCCTCATGATGCTGCTCAGTTATTAAAACAATTACAACCACCAGCACAGCAGACTATTGCGCATTGTCGAATAAATTATCGGCAATTAACCATGGTTGAACAACCGGGACTTGTACTTGATATCGCCGCATTATCAGATAAAGATTTGGCTTTTTATTGTCTGGATGTTACCCGTGCGGGAGATAACGGTGTTTTAGCGGCACTACTACTGCGCGTACTATTTAACGGGATCTTACAAGAGCATTTGGCACATCAACAACAGCGTTTGCCGCAAATGTCATCTCTACTCAAACAGGTTAATCAACTATTAAGGCGTACCCATCTGGATGGGCAATTTCCCTTGCTCGTTGGCTATTATCATGTGGAGTATCAGAATTTAATTTTGGTCTCGGCGGGTTTACATGCCAATGTTAGCGCAGGGAAAAACCAGGTTCAACTCAGTAATGGGGTGCCATTAGGTACGTTAAAAACGGCTCACTTAAATCAAATTAGTCAGCGTTGTGACGCGTGGCAATGTCAAGTTTGGGGCGGCGGGAGTCGTTTAAGGTTGATGCTTTCAGCCGATGAGTAATTCATCTCTTGTATAAGTAGCACAATAATTAGTTCATATAATTAATGTATCCCTCTCTTTTATTTACCTCATTTTCCCAGCGAATATAAATGGTTCTATAACGGACTTTTGAAATAGGCCTAATTTGTATCAATCAATGAGTATGTGCGAGATGCGCGAAATATCGATTGATATACTTTTCTCCTTACTTATGTCTGAGAATTTTTAATCAGATTTTATTATTCGCTGCAATAAGGTCGTGCCGCCTCAGGCTAACTTAAGGTTAGTTCCTGATAATGGTTGGCTGTAGGTTCCTTATTTTGTTGAAACTGAAGGATTGAACGAATGAAAGTAACGGTTTTTGGTATTGGCTATGTAGGACTCGTCCAGGCCGCAGTACTTGCTGAAGTTGGCCATGATGTTCTCTGCATCGATGTCGATGCAAAAAAGGTTGCTGACCTACAAAAAGGCCGTATCTCTATTTTTGAACCCGGTCTGGCACCTTTGGTAAAAGAAAATTATGAGGAGGGCAGACTTCGATTCTCAACAGATGCAGAAGCCGGTGTTGCACATAGCTGTATTCAATTTATTGCCGTGGGTACTCCCCCTGATGAGGATGGGGCCGCTGACCTTAAATATGTACTGGAAGTTGCTAGCACCATTGCTAAATATATGGATAGCCCTAAAGTCATCATTGATAAATCTACAGTCCCTGTGGGTACTGCGGATAAGGTGCAACAAAGGATAAAAGCTGTTCTACAGCAGCGGGGCCTGGAAATAGCCTTCAATGTGGTTTCAAACCCTGAGTTTTTAAAAGAAGGGGCTGCTGTTGCAGACTGCAAACGACCTGAGCGTATCGTTATTGGTATTGATACGAATGATAATGGTGTGATTGATTTAATTAGCGAGTTATACGAGCCATTCAACCGCAATCATGACCGATTGCTAATTATGGATGTGCGCAGCGCGGAACTGACCAAATATGCAGCAAATGGTATGCTGGCAACAAAAATCAGTTTTATGAATGAGATCGCTAATATAGCGGAGCGAGTTGGTGCTGATGTCGAAAAAGTACGGCAAGGTATTGGGTCTGATTCACGCATTGGCTACCATTTCATTTATTCGGGTTGTGGCTATGGTGGTTCCTGCTTCCCAAAAGATATCCAGGCATTAATTCGGACAGCAGAAAGTTGCGATTATCAGCCCCAGTTATTGCGGGCTGTGGAGCAAATCAATAACGAACAAAAGTATAAACTGACAGATTTTATTCAGCATCATTTTGATTCACAACTTGCCGGTAAAACCTTTGCTCTTTGGGGATTGGCATTCAAACCCAATACAGATGATATGCGTGAGGCTCCAAGTCGGGTTTTAATGGAGGCACTATGGCAGGCCGGGGCGATTATTCAAGCTTATGACCCAGAAGCAATGGATGAAGCTCAGCGCATTTATGGTGCAAGAGATGACCTAAAATTAATGGGTACAAAAGAGTCGGCACTACAGGGAGCTGATGCTTTGATTATTTGCACGGAGTGGCAGAATTTTAGAGCGCCTGATTTTGACGTGGTCAAGTCTCGATTAAAACAACCAGTTATTTTCGATGGGCGTAATTTGTACGATCCAGATCGCTTAAATAGCCGAGGGTTTACTTATTATGGCATCGGTCGTGGTTTGTCGATTAATCGCGTGAAATAAGCGTAAAAAATGATTATGTGTTGGGTACAAAATCAAATGTGTTTCCTTTTTGTACTCAACCCTCATCCGGGTGAACTCAGTTCGCAGTTTGAGTTAAATACTCTTCCATATTGTAAAATTATGAAAAGGTTCAGTTACTTTAGCTATATGAATTATTGCAATGCAATAAATTAACAGAGTATTCTTATGGTGTTACAAACAGAGTGATAACAGAAGGTTATTTATCGAAGTGGATATGTTTAGCTCAACTGTGACTTGCCGGTTGTACGTTAATTCATCGAAATTGCGGTAGGGGCTTCAACTATGATTGGTGAGATACTTGAGACGGATAAAAAAATACCCCCCGTATTATAGGAGGGTATTTTTATCGCAATAGTAAATTAACGAATACTATTACAGCAGGAAATCATCCAATGATTTGCCTTCTTCTTCAATGGCTTTCTTAATCACTGCTGGAGTACGGCCTTGGCCTGTCCAGGTTTTCGTTTCGCCATTTTCGTCTACATACTTATATTTAGCTGGGCGTGCAGCACGCTTTGCTTTAGTAGTAGCTTTAGTTGCACTCATAGTTTGCAGCAGTTCATTTGGGTCAATACCGTCAGCAATAAGCATTTCACGGTATTGGCTCAATTTACGTTCGCGTTCTTCAATTTCAGCTTGTACTTGAGAATCTTCTTCGCGGCGTTCGTTAACGACCACTTCAAGTTTCTCCAGCATTTCTTCTAAAGTTTCAAGAGTGCATTCGCGTGCTTGTGCACGTAGAGTACGGATGTTGTTAAGAATCTTTAACGCTTCGCTCATTGTCCTGGTCTCAAATTATAATTGGTGGGGGGGCGTCTGGATAATAATAGAGTGCTATTTTAATTTCTGCAATAGCCAATTTGATTAGCATCCTCGAATTTACGTATTTTATTAGCGAAAAGTTGCTGCTTGCTACTAATAAGCGATGGAGTCTTGTTATTCGCCGTGTTTTTTTAACGTAAAAGTTCATTTTGCTCGCTAATGACCCTACACGAGAACATGATTTTCTCACTAAGTTATAAGTTTGCTTTATATCAATAAAGCAAAAATAGCCTTCTATCCATGTTGGTATGCACAATAACGGAGCACACAGAGAATCAGGATATTGATATAGGCGCTACGAAAGATTCAGTAAGGAAAAAAAGGGTGCCGTCTTGGATTTGTCAGATTCTGAGAATATTTGTTATCGCTATTTTACGAATTAATCATGACAGCACATTACTTGTATCATTAATGAACCAATCGTGCGGAGTGGATATCCAACCCGGCGGCTTTTCTCTCTCTAATCTGGTTAATGTTCAAACAGTATGTTCTCGCTGTATCAATATTGTGAAGTTGGTCATGTAATGTACCTAATAATAGCGAGAAGTTTCAAATGAAGGTGCTATCAATTTCATTAATCCAATCATTACTTAATAGAGAAAACAGTAATATAGAGCGATGGTCTGCGCCACGTAAAGAGTGAATTTATGATAGACTATCTGTACGCCGTCACTATGACTATTTATTATACTACTGGAGTTACGGGCCCATGGCTCAACTTTATTTCTATTACTCTGCGATGAATGCAGGGAAATCCACCGCGCTGTTGCAGTCTTCTTATAACTACCAAGAGCGGGGTATGCGTACCTTAGTGTTTACGGCGGAGATAGATAGCCGCTTTGGTGTTGGGACCGTCAGTTCTCGTATTGGTCTATCTTCGCAGGCTCTGCTCTATAATAACGACACATCGCTATTATCCATTATCACTACAGCGCATCAGGAAAAATCGGTTCACTGCATTTTACTGGATGAGTGCCAATTTTTGACTAAAGAGCAAGTTCAAGAGTTGTGTCAGGTGGTAGATGAATTGCATATCCCTGTTCTCTGTTACGGCTTGCGCACCGATTTTCTCGGCGAGCTATTTCCCGGTAGCAAATATTTGTTGTCGTGGGCTGATAAATTAGTTGAGTTAAAAACGATTTGTCACTGTGGCCGCAAAGCAAACATGGTATTGCGCCTGGATGAGCAGGGAAGAGCGGTACATGATGGCGAACAGGTTGTTATTGGCGGCAATGAGAGCTATGTCTCGGTCTGCCGACGTCACTATAAAGAGGCGATTAAAGCTGCTTGCCTTTAACATTATCCTTAAGCGCTAATTATGCGCTAAAGGGTGTCTCACGGGATTTTTGTTGTATGTCGTGGGGTAACTTGCCTTCTAATGCGTTCATGCCACACCGCCCAATACAGCGCTGTTAAATACGTTGTGTTGGGTTAAAAGCATCGGCTTTACACCCTATCCTTAGTTAGAACATTTACAGTGATGTTTATCTCTCTATTTTACCCAATGTGCCATCCTGATATTGCAACCTAGAGGTACGCCAATTATTGGGTCACGTCAGTTCTTCTTGAGCACCCTCTATTGGCGAATGTGGGTAACATTGTCATGCCTAATGGGCGTGGGGCTAGAGAGTGTAGCGGGATTGATTATTCATTTATGGCTGAGACTAAAGGGGAGGGGCAAGTCGCCGTGGTGGCCCCTTGGGGATAGAGAATAGGGCGAAGTGTGATGATAAAAAGAAACCCCCAATAGACGATTGCTAGTGGGGGTTATTTCTTTAGTGATTGACCCCATCCGAAAATGGGGTTTGCACATTAAGAGTATTACTTCTTAGCTTTTTTCTCTGCTTTAGGTGCTGGAGCTGCTGCAACAGCAACCTCTTCACCATCAAGCTCTTCGCTAAATTCGCGACCGTAGTAAGTATCCATCAGAATCTGTTTCAGCTCAGAGATCAGTGGGTAACGTGGGTTAGCACCGGTACACTGATCATCAAATGCATCTTCAGACAGTTTGTCTACTTTCGCTAAGAAATCAGCCTCTTGGACACCAGCTTCACGGATTGAAGCAGGGATACCTAAATCAGCTTTGATCTCATCTAACCAGGCCAGCAGTTTCTGAATTTTCTGTGCAGTACGGTCGCCCGGTGCACTCAGACCCAGATGATCTGCAATTTCAGCATAGCGACGACGTGCTTGTGGGCGGTCATACTGGCTGAAAGCAGTCTGCTTAGTTGGGTTGTCATTCGCGTTGTAGCGGATAACGTTAGAGATCAACATGGCGTTTGCCAAACCGTGTGGGATGTGGAACTCAGAACCCAGTTTATGGGCCATTGAGTGGCAGACACCCAAGAAGGCGTTGGCAAAAGCGATACCGGCAATGGTCGCGGCGTTGTGAACACGTTCACGAGCAACCGGATTTTTTGCCCCTTCATGGTAGCTGGCTGGCAGGAACTCTTTCAGCAGTTTCAGCGCTTGCAGGGCCTGACCGTCAGAATATTCGTTAGCCAATACAGAGACATAAGCTTCCAGCGCATGGGTAACAGCATCCAGACCACCGAAGGCACACAGAGACTTAGGCATATTCATAACCAGGTTGGCATCAACGATTGCCATATCTGGAGTCAATGCATAGTCAGCCAATGGATATTTCTGGCCAGTTGCATCGTCGGTAACTACCGCAAATGGTGTCACTTCTGAACCGGTACCTGATGTGGTTGTGACCGCGATCATTTTCGCTTTCACGCCCATTTTCGGGAACTTGTAAATACGTTTACGGATGTCCATAAAGCGTAATGCCAGCTCTTCGAAGTGGGTTTCAGGGTGTTCGTACATCACCCACATGATTTTTGCGGCATCCATCGGTGAACCACCACCCAGCGCGATAATCACGTCTGGTTTGAAGGAGTTCATCTGCTCTGCACCTTTACGCACGATACTCAGGGTAGGATCCGCTTCCACTTCGAAGAAGACTTCAGTTTCGATTCCGTGAGATTTCAGTACGCTGGTGATTTGATCGGCGTAACCGTTGTTGAACAGGTAGCGGTCAGTCACGATGAAGGCACGTTTTGCACCGTCAGTTGCCACTTCTTCCAACGCGATAGGCAGGGAGCCACGGCGGAAGTAAATAGATTTCGGGAGTTTATGCCACAACATGTTTTCTGCTCGCTTAGCCACAGTTTTCTTGTTGATCAAGTGTTTCGGACCGACGTTTTCAGAGATGGAGTTACCACCCCAAGAACCGCAACCCAGCGTCAGTGATGGCGCTACTTTGAAGTTATACAGGTCACCGATACCACCATGTGAGGCAGGGGTGTTGATCAGAATTCGGGCGGTCTTCATTTTATCGCCAAAATACTTAACGCGTGCAGGCTGGTTATCCTGGTCGGTGTACAGGCATGATGTATGGCCGATACCGCCCATTTCCACCAGTTTTTCTGCTTTTTCAACAGCGTCTTCGAAGCTCTTCGCACGATACATTGCCAAAGTAGGCGACAGTTTTTCGTGAGCGAATGGCTCTGATTCATCAACAACTTTAACTTCACCGATAAGAATTTTGGTGTTGCTTGGCACTTTAATGCCAGCCATTTCAGCAATTTTAGTCGCTGGCTGACCAACGATGGCTGCGTTCAGGCCGCCATTTTTCAGGATGATATCCTGAACCGCTTTCAGCTCTTTACCTTGTAACAGGTAGCCGCCGTGGGAGGCGAAACGTTCGCGAACCGCGTCATAAACTGAATCAACAACAATGATCGACTGTTCTGACGCACAAATCACACCGTTATCAAAGGTTTTAGACATCAGAATTGATGCAACAACACGTTTGATATCAGCTGTTTCGTCAACAACAACCGGGGTGTTACCGGCACCTACACCGATAGCTGGCTTACCAGAGCTGTAAGCGGCTTTAACCATGCCTGGGCCACCGGTTGCCAGAATCAAGTTAATGTCTGGGTGGTGCATCAGTTGGTTAGATAGCTCAACCGTCGGCGCATCAATCCAACCAATAATATCTGCTGGCGCACCTGCGGCGATTGCGGCTTGAAGCACGATATCTGCGGCTTTATTGGTTGCGTCTTTAGCACGTGGATGTGGAGAGAACACGATACCGTTACGAGTCTTCAGGCTAATCAATGCTTTGAAGATGGCGGTAGAGGTTGGGTTAGTCGTTGGTACGATACCGCAGATTAAGCCGATTGGCTCAGCGATAGTGATAGTACCAAAGGTTTTATCTTCTTCCAGAATGCCACAGGTCTTTTCATCTTTGTAGGCATTGTAAATGTATTCAGAAGCAAAGTGGTTTTTGATCACTTTATCTTCCACAATACCCATACCTGACTCTTCTACCGCCAGTTTGGCTAAGGGAATACGGGCATCTGCTGCAGCCAGGGCTGCGGCGCGGAAGATTTTATCAACCTGCTCTTGAGTGAAGTTGGCATACTCGCGCTGGGCTTTCTTGACGCGTGCTACTAGCTCGTTAAGTTCAGCGACATTCGTTACAGCCATAATGCTCTCCTGATAATGTTAAACTCTTTTAGTAAATGAGCTGTTGAAGCAGCTAGTATAGACAGGCTCTAGCATGCTGTATGAACAAATAGAGATAGTTTTTATACCCTACTTTCTCATTCTTACCGCTAATTTACTGAAAGAGCTTTTTCTTCACTAGGAATAAAGCTAGGGATAAAATGCTACTTTCAACCTTTTACCCTATTTCTTAGTGATGTTCTTCTCTACCACTGACCAGAGCTTAACTATTCTTAGGTATGTTTTTCGTGATTTAAATCACAAAATCGTCAAGCTGACACCATTCAGCTATTATTTGTTGAGAGTAATTATCATTTGCGCTTATAAATTGACACTTAATGACGTTAAAACATCACTAATACCACAGAAAATTAACAATAATCATCATTTTAAATAGCGGGAACTCTTCATATATAAATGCTGGTTTATTCCATGGATTCCTGTGGCTAATTCTATTACATTAGCGCGGATATCTGCTGTGGTGTTGTCCTAAGGGTTATTTCTAGTGGAAAGAACTACGATCAAGTCGTGGAGTTATGCCGGCTGGCGTCTGTAAATGGTGATATTTTTTACGTTGCAAATTTTCTATCCTTAAGCCGTAAGCGGTGTTGTCTTGGGGCATTAGTTATAATGACCTGTAATCTGTGATGTATTTATCAGCAATTTCGCGGAGTGATGTGTGAGTCAATCACTGTTGGACCTTTCAGGTTACATCAAGTTTTTTGTTGGCTTATTTGCCCTGGTTAACCCGGTAGGTATTTTGCCGGTATTTATCAGTATGACCAGTTATCAGGCGGCTGCCGGGCGGGATAAAACCAACCTGACCGCTAACCTTTCGGTCGCCATTATCTTGTGGATCTCCCTGTTTTTGGGTGATGCCATCCTGAAGATATTTGGTATTTCTATTGACTCATTCCGTATTGCCGGTGGCATTCTGGTTGTCAGCATTGCGATGTCGATGATCAGCGGCAAACTCGGTGAGGATAAGCAGAACAAGCAGGAAAAAACAGAGACGGCGGTTCGCGAAAGTATTGGTGTCGTGCCACTGGCATTGCCATTGATGGCCGGGCCGGGGGCGATCAGCTCAACGATTGTCTGGAGTTCTCGCTACCACAGTTGGCAGAACTTACTGGGATTAACCGTTGCTGTTGCTCTATTTGCGTTTTGTTGCTGGCTCTTATTCCGTGCCGCACCACTATTGGTGCGATTGTTAGGGCAGACCGGTATCAACGTTATAACCCGTATTATGGGGTTACTGCTGATGGCATTAGGTATCGAATTTATTGTCACCGGAATCAAGGCGCTTTTCCCTGGGCTACTTTAATTCTCCATCGCTATTCATCCCATCCCAATTTCTGATAGTCGAGAGGCCACCTGGTTATATTACCGGTGGTCTTTTGTCGTTATGTCATCATGATATTCAAATGGTTAAGCATTATTTTGGTGCAAATAGTGTATGAAGCTTACTCTATTGCACCCTAATGTTGCAGTAATAGCTGTTCTGCATAAATAATTTAGCTTAAGACCTATTTATTCATCTTTAATCAATGCCAAACCATCCTGCCGATTAAAATTACCACGCTATTTGTTGTTAAAATGCTCACATCATTCTGTAGGGCTTGTGCTGAATTTAGCTAGATGTTATTAGTGATTACACCCTCATGAGTAGGGGTTTATTCTGGCTACAGTGAAAATGTTAACTTTATGTGTCTTTAGCCAGATTTATGACTTCTTTTTCGCCATAAAGCTAAAGTGGAAATCAATTAAAGTTAATAAAAACAGTTCATTAGTGTTTTGTAAGCATGCAAATACAGATAGCTACTATCGTTAGTCATTCAGTAGAAAAGAGAATTGCTTAACATTTCTGTAAAAATTATTGGCGTCAGATTTCGGCATCTGTTAGTTTTCGGTCAACTCACTGATGAGACATTTCTTATTTTTTCAACGAAACTGAACCGTAATTTTGATTTCTGGAATAGTTATTGCTAGTCGTTGTGGGCGGCAGATTAATGCAAACCTTGAGAAAAACATCACAAATCTCATAAAAGGGCGGTTAGAAATGCAAATAAAGCTTAAGCAGCGACCACTGGCTATAATGAGCACTATTCTGGGTTTGTCATTTTCAGCGCTATCAATCGCGGCAGTCGTTCCTGGCAGTGAGACATTAGCGATAGATCAGAGCATTACCATTAATAATGGTACTGAAGTGGCTTCTTTAGATCCGCATAAGGTTGAAGGTAACCCTGAAACTAATATTACTCTGAATCTATTAGAGGGGCTGGTGAGTAATGATGCCAATGGCCATATTATTCCGGCTGTTGCCACTCACTGGGATAATGACGGCTATAAAAGTAGAAGGCTATAGGCCGATAGGCCAAGTAATAGGGATGTATAGCACAGTATGCTTTTCAACCTGATGCTAATACATATGGGGTGTTACATTGCCGGATTCGTTCCCCGGACGATGTAAATTAAAAATACCTTTTAAAGGTGAAGCTTGCCCGGTCACTGGGCGATGCAATAATAAAAACTGGAGTGGATATAAGCATGACCAACATCACGAAGAAAAGTCTCCTGGCCGCAGGCATTGTTGCTGCCTTGGGTATGATGGCTGTAGGCAATACCTTTGCAGCTAATGTGCCAGCTGGCGTACAACTGGCGGAGAAACAAGTTTTAGTCCGTAATAATGGTTCTGAACCTCAGTCACTGGACCCACATAAAATTGAAGGTGTACCAGAATCAAATATCTCACGCGATTTGTTGGAAGGGTTGGTGATTAATGATCCTAACGGCAAGATCCTGCCGGGTGCGGCAGAGAGCTGGGATAATAAAGACTTTAAAGTCTGGACTTTCCATCTTCGTAAAGATGCAAAATGGTCAAATGGTGACCCTGTAACGGCACAGGATTTTGTTTATAGCTGGCAGCGCCTGGCGGACCCTAAAACGGTTTCTCCTTATGCAAGCTATGTTCAATATGCGCATATCGCGAATATCGACGATATTATTACCGGCAAAAAATCACCTGATACTTTGGGTGTAAAAGCGTTGGATGACCATACTCTGGAAGTCACGCTGACCGAGCCAGTGCCTTATTTGGATAAACTGTTAGCTCACCCATCTATGTCTCCGGTTAATAAAACGGTGGTAGAGAAGTTTGGTGAGAAGTGGACTCAGCCACAGAACTTTGTTGGTAATGGTGCCTATAAGCTGAAAGACTGGGTCGTTAACGAACGTATCGTGTTAGAGCGCAGCCCCACTTATTGGGACAACGCGAAAACAGTGATTAATCAAGTGACTTACCTGCCGATCTCTTCTGAAGTGACTGACGTTAACCGCTATCGCAGCGGTGAAATCGACATGACTTATAATAATATGCCGATCGAGTTATTCCAGAAACTGAAAAAAGAGATCCCACAAGAAGTTCATGTTGACCCCTACCTGTGCACCTATTACTACGAAATCAATAACCAAAAAGCACCATTCACCGATGCTCGTGTTCGTGAAGCGCTGAAGCTGGGTATGGATCGCGATATCATCGTGAACAAAGTGAAAAATCAGGGTGATTTACCGGCTTATGGCTTCACCCCGCCGTACACCAGTGGTGCTGAACTGACGCCACCAGAGTGGTTTAGCTGGACACAAGAAAAACGTAATGAAGTGGCGAAGAAGTTGCTGGCAGAAGCGGGTTACACTAAAGATAAGCCATTGACATTCAACCTGTTATATAACACCTCTGACCTGCATAAGAAGCTGGCGATTGCTGCGGCATCGATCTGGAAGAAAAATCTGGGTGTTGAGGTTAAATTGGAAAATCAGGAGTGGAAAACCTTCCTCGATACTCGCCATCAAGGGACTTTCGATGTTGCCCGTGCCGGCTGGTGTGCTGACTACAATGAACCCTCTTCATTCCTGAACATGATGCTCTCTGACAGCAGTAATAATACTGTGCATTATAAAAGCCCGGCGTTTGATAAGCTGATACAAGATACGCTGAAAGTTAAATCTGAAAAAGAGCGTGCTGGTTTGTACCAACAAGCAGAGGTATTGCTGGATAAAGATTCTGCTATTGTGCCACTGTTCTATTACGTGAATGCCCGTTTAGTGAAACCTTATGTCGGTGGTTATACCGGTAAAGATCCGCTGGATAATATGCACGTTAAAGATCTTTATATTATCAAGCATTAATATCTTTGGGGCAGCCGCTTAACTGGCGTGCTGCCCTGATTGCTTGATGGTATTTGCAGTAAGAGGCTAAAGGTACAGGCAATGTTAAAATTTATTCTACGCCGCTGTCTGGAAGCGATTCCGACACTATTCATTTTGATAACCATCTCATTCTTTATGATGCGTCTCGCCCCTGGTAGTCCATTTACCGGTGAGCGTAATCTTCCACCCGAAGTGATGGCTAATATTGAGGCGAAATATCACCTCAACGACCCTGTTTATAAGCAATATTTCAATTATTTGGGTCAACTGGCACAAGGTGATCTCGGGCCTTCATTTAAATATAAAGACTACACGGTGAACGAGTTGGTTTCCGCCTCGTTTCCTGTTTCAGCTAAACTCGGATTTGCTGCATTCTTGCTCGCCGTCGTATTGGGTGTTAGTGCTGGCGTGATTGCGGCGTTAAACCAAAATACCAAGTGGGACTATACCGTCATGGGGTTTGCCATGACGGGAGTGGTGATCCCGAGTTTTGTGGTGGCACCGCTATTAGTTCTGGTTTTTGCCATTATATTGAAATGGCTACCGGGCGGTGGTTGGAACGGCGGAGCGCCGCAGTATATTATTTTACCAATGGTGGCGTTGTCATTGGCCTATATTGCCAGTATTGCGCGTATTACCCGTGGTTCAATGATTGAGGTGCTTCACTCCAACTTTATTCGCACCGCGCGCGCGAAAGGTTTACCGCTGCGCACTATCGTTTTACGCCATGCGCTAAAACCGGCACTGCTGCCCGTTTTATCCTATATGGGGCCTGCGTTTGTTGGCATTATTACCGGTTCAATGGTGATTGAAACTATTTTCGGTTTGCCGGGGATAGGCCAGCTGTTTGTTAACGGAGCGTTAAACCGCGATTACTCTCTGGTCTTGAGTTTGACCATTTTGGTCGGCGCTTTAACCATTTTATTCAATGCGATCGTGGATGTGCTCTATGCCGTTATCGATCCGAAAATCCGTTACTAGCACTGGAGCACGCCAATTATGTTGAGCAAGAAAAATAGCGAAGCTCTGGAAGTTTTCAGTGAAAAGCTGGAAGTGGAAGGGCGCAGCCTTTGGCAGGATGCCCGCCGCCGCTTTATTCATAACCGCGCGGCGATCACCAGTTTGGTGATCCTGATGTTGATTACTCTGTTTGTGATTTTTGCCCCGCTGTTAGCGCAGTTTAGCTATTCGGATACTGACTGGGGCATGATGTCAGCGGCTCCTGATCTTGAGTCCGGGCACTATTTCGGCACCGACTCCTCTGGCCGTGATCTGCTGGTTCGTGTCGCTATTGGTGGTCGAATCTCATTGATGGTGGGGGTGGCTGCGGCACTGGTTGCTGTGGTTGTCGGCACACTATATGGATCGTTATCGGGCTATTTGGGGGGGAAAGTTGACTCCCTGATGATGCGCTTGCTGGAGATCCTGAACTCATTTCCGTTTATGTTTTTCGTTATTCTGCTGGTGACCTTCTTCGGTCAGAATATTCTACTGATATTCGTGGCGATCGGTATGGTCTCCTGGCTAGATATGGCGCGTATTGTTCGTGGGCAGACATTAAGCCTGAAGCGGAAGGAGTTTATTGAAGCGGCACTAGTGGGGGGTGTTTCCACGCGTAATATCGTCTTGCGTCATATCGTCCCGAACGTTTTGGGCGTGGTGGTGGTGTATGCTTCTTTGCTGGTTCCCAGCATGATTTTGTTTGAATCTTTCCTGAGTTTCCTCGGTTTAGGCACACAAGAGCCACTCAGTAGTTGGGGGGCATTGTTGAGTGATGGTGCCAACTCAATGGAGGTCTCCCCATGGTTACTGATGTTTCCTGCCGGATTTCTGGTCGTGACTCTGTTCTGTTTTAACTTTATCGGCGATGGCTTGCGTGATGCCCTCGACCCGAAAGATCGCTGAGGAGTAGCACCATGACGACTATTGATAATCACTCTGCTGTTCAGCAATCTGCGTTGTTGGAACAAAAAGTTCTGTTGGATGTAAAAGATCTCACCGTGACCTTTGGTACCCCGGATGGTGATGTGACTGCCGTCAATGCACTCAATTTTGATCTACGTGCCGGGGAAACATTAGGCATTGTGGGCGAATCCGGTTCTGGCAAATCGCAAACAGCTTTTGCCTTGATGGGGCTGCTCGCCAGTAATGGCCGGATAGGCGGCTCGGCGAAGTTTAATGGCCGGGAGATCTTAAATCTGCCAGAGAAACAGTTGAACCGTTTGCGGGCCGAAGAGATCTCGATGATTTTCCAGGACCCAATGACCTCACTGAATCCTTATATGCGGGTGGGGGAGCAGCTAATGGAAGTGCTGCAACTGCATAAAAAGATGAGTAAAAGTGAAGCGTTCGAGGAGTCAATCCGCATGTTGGATGCGGTAAAAATGCCGGAAGCACGTAAACGTATGCGCATGTATCCACATGAATTCTCTGGCGGTATGCGCCAGCGGGTGATGATTGCGATGGCGCTGCTGTGTCGGCCTAAGTTATTGATTGCTGATGAACCTACCACCGCACTGGACGTTACAGTTCAGGCTCAAATCATGACTTTGCTGAATGAACTAAAGCGTGAGTTCAATACCGCGATCATCATGATCACCCATGATTTGGGGGTGGTTGCCGGTATCTGTAATAAAGTTTTGGTGATGTATGCAGGGCGAACGATGGAGTATGGTCAGGCCCGCGATCTGTTTTATCACCCAAGCCACCCTTATTCTATTGGTCTGCTGAATGCGGTTCCTCGTCTGGATGCCGAAGGCGATGCTTTGATGACGATACCGGGTAATCCGCCGAATTTACTGCGCTTGCCGAAAGGGTGTCCGTTCCAGCCCCGTTGCCAATATGCCATGGATCGCTGCGCTACGGCACCCGCATTGGAGCATTTTGGTGAAGGCCGTTTACGCGCCTGCTACAAGCCAGTAGGGGAGTTGGTATGAGTGCCATGACAGAGAAGAGAGTTTTGTTGGAGGTGGCCGACCTGAAAGTTCATTTTGATATTCAGGACGGTAAGCAGTGGTTCTGGCAACCCGCAAAAACATTGAAAGCCGTTGATGGCGTGACACTGCGTCTGTATGAAGGTGAAACTCTCGGTGTGGTGGGTGAGTCAGGTTGTGGTAAATCGACTTTTGCGCGCGCCATTATTGGCTTGGTGAAAGCAACTGGCGGCAGTGTGGCATGGTTAGGTAAAGATTTACTTAACATGAATGCGACCGAGTGGCGCGACATCCGCAGTGATATTCAGATGATATTCCAAGACCCATTGGCATCACTGAATCCGCGCATGACGATTGGCGAAATCATTGCTGAGCCACTGCGGACTTACCATCCCAAAATGCCGCGCCAAGAGGTCAAAGATAAAGTCAAAACGATGATGCTGAAGGTTGGCTTGTTGCCAAACTTAATCAACCGCTATCCCCATGAGTTTTCTGGGGGTCAGTGTCAACGTATTGGTATTGCCCGCGCGTTGATTCTTGAGCCGAAGCTGGTGATTTGTGATGAGCCGGTCTCTGCGCTGGATGTGTCAATTCAGGCGCAAGTGGTGAACTTGTTGCAGCAATTGCAGCGCGAAATGGGATTATCACTGATTTTTATTGCCCATGATTTGGCGGTGGTAAAACATATCTCTGATCGCGTTTTGGTGATGTATCTCGGTCATGCTGTTGAGTTGGGCACTTATGATGAGGTGTATCATAATCCGCAGCACCCTTATACCAAGGCGCTGATGTCGGCAGTGCCCATTCCTGATCCAGATAAGGAGAGGGCGAAAGTTATTCAGTTGCTGGAGGGGGAGTTGCCTTCGCCGATTAACCCGCCATCGGGTTGTGTGTTTCGGACTCGCTGCCCCATTGCCGGGCCAGAATGTGCGAAAACCCGCCCATTGCTGGAAGGTAGTTTCCGTCATGCAGTCTCTTGTCTGAAAGTTGATCCGCTATAAAGGGGTGATGCCGGCTGTCATTACCCAATAAAAAAAAACTCCCCGCCAAATAGATGACGGGGAGTTTTTTACTCTTTATGACTTTATAAACTTATGGTTTTATAACATGCTGACGCTATAAAAACCTATGACTCAATAGAGCAACCATTGTGCTGGTGTGATTACTCTTTCCACAAAATATGGCACAGCTTATGGTCTTTTTCGCGGCATAAGAGAACACGGGCAAAGATATCGTTAATCTCTTCGCCATCACTGTCCGCCAGCCCAATAACCACTTCGGCGAAAAAGTCAGGGTTCAAATCAAAATCGACATGTTCCTGCCAATCTTCTGCGGGGTCAAACAGCTCGGCGCCGCCGCGCTCTTCAAACTGAAGGTTAAACAATAAAATATCAGCTGGGTCGAGATTATCACCCGCCAGCTCGAGAAAAATATCGTAGGCCTGTTCCAGTGTTTCATCTTCAGTCAGGCGGTTATTAAGATCCATTGAGCTTGGCTCTGGTGCATTCTGGTCCATGTGCAGCTTCCCATTTATCATTGGCAGATTGCGCTCATTAAAACACTCCCAAGGCCGCTTTTACAATTATTATGCGGTTTGACGGCGATAACTCAGAGCATCTTCATTAAGCCGCCATGAACGGCTTGACGTTTTATAATAGTGGGCTGAAGAAGTAGAATAGTCGCTCAGTGACACGGTGCCAGAGAGGGCGCTTATTCCACAGCTCGCCATCTAATAACACCGAGCGGGCAATATAGTCGTCTTGCACTTGCGCTAAATCAGCACCAAAGCCGTCATCGTCAATGACCAGTGTGACTTCAAAGTTCAGCCATAAGCTGCGCATATCCAAATTGACGGTTCCCACCAGGCTCAGTTGACCATCGACCAGCACACTCTTGCTGTGCAACAGTCCGCCTTCAAACTGGTAAATTTTGACCCCAGCATCCAGTAATTCCGAAAAGAAAGCTCTGCTTGCCCAGCGGACCATCATCGAGTCATTTTCTCGCGGCACGATAATACTGACATCGACACCACGCTGTGCGGCGGTACAGATAGCATGCAGCAAGTCATCGCTCGGCACAAAATAGGGGGTGGTCATGATTAACTGTTCGCGAGCCGCATACACGGCCGTTAACAGTGCCTGATGAATCATCTCTTCAGGGAAGCCGGGGCCGGAGGCGATAACCTGAATGGTATGGCCGCTCTCCTCTTCAAACGGCATAATCGGGTTATCCGGTGGGGGCGGCAAAATACGTTTACCGGTCTCAATCTCCCAGTCACAGGCATACACGATGCCCATGGTGGTTGCCACCGGGCCTTCCATCCGCGCCATCATGTCAATCCACTGGCCCACCCCGGCATCTTGCTTGAAGAAGCGTGGATCAACCATATTCATGCTGCCGGTATAGGCCACATAGTTATCAATCAGGACGATTTTGCGATGCTGGCGTAAATCCATGCGGCGCAGAAAGACACGAAATACATTCACTTTGAGCGCTTCGACCACCTCAATCCCGGCATTGCGCATCATGGCGGGATATGGGGTGCGGAAGAATTGCTGGCTACCGGCAGAGTCGAGCATCAATCGGCAATGGACCCCACGGCGGGCTGCGGACATTAAGGATTCGGCAACCTGATCAACCAGGCCGCCGGGTTGCCAGATATAAAACACCATCTCTATGTTGTGGCGGGCTAATTCAATGTCACGTACCAGCGCTTTTAAGGTGTCATCAGTGGTGGTCAATAGCTGTAGTTGATTGCCTTTAACGCCACTGATGCCCTGGCGGCGCTCGCAGAGTTGAAATAGTGGCGTGGCGACTTCGCTATTGGAAGTGGCAAAAATGTGTTGGCAGTCCTTCAGTTCACTCAGCCAACGCGCGGTAGAGGGCCACATTGCTTTCGCTCGTTCGGCACGGCGTTTACCAAGATGAAGCTCCCCAAACGAGAGGTATGCGATTATTCCGACCAACGGCAGAATATAGATAACAAGCAGCCATGCCATGGCCGAAGGAACGGTTCTGCGCTTCATGAGAATACGCAAGGTTACCCCGGCAATGAGCAACCAATAGCCAAAAACTGAGAGCCAGCTGATCACGGTATAAAATGTTGTCATGAGGGCGGAAGTCCTGTTCACAAACGGTCAATAAAGAGTGTACGCACAGTATGGCAAAGGCGAAACCTTTAAGCAGAGATATTGCTGGATAAAATCTTTTAACCTAAAGGACTTGCAATGGGTAATAAAATAATTGAGCGGTGCATTTGGCTATTTTTAGACCACCTATGGGGCTATCCAGGTGAAGAGAAATAGGCCATTTACGCTAAATAGAGGATTTCACCCAACAGCGACTTGGCTGAGGAGATGAAAGGTTTATAATAGCCCAGTTCTCAGCTATGGAAGAGTTGTTTCATGAGACGGAGTAAAAATGAGGTGGGTCGCTGGCGTATGCTGCGGCAAAATCAGCGTCGAAGAAGTCGCTGGCTTGAAGGGCAATCACGGCGTTATCGTCATATCTACAGCATTAGACAGCGCAATGAACACCAGCATCGCAGGTCGCTATTGTTCACGGTTGCTTATGAGTGGTGATGCGCTGAGGTGGTAATAAAAACAGTCTCTTTATGAGGCTGTTTTTGTTTTATTCAGGATAAACACCAGAGGCTTAATCGCTTTTCGCCCCCCGGTTGACCCTATAGTCTTTTTCATTGTCAGGTCACTTTAGCTGTTCTTGTAAATAGAACGTTGCCAGCTTTGGATTCAGTGATGATATTTTCCACTTTAAATGGCGAACTTTTTCGCAGAAAAAACACACCTATCCTAAATTAGAAAAATACGACAATTCCTATGTCGCTATTAATAATAAATGGTGCAACATAGTAGATTATCAGTTTATTTCACATAAGAATGACATCGCGCTACTCTCTATATTAGGCCGCTTCGTTCTGATCGTTCAGTTTCAGGGGTGTTACTGTTTGGTTGTTCGAAGCGGCCATTCCCCTCAGTAAAATATATAATTATGCAATTATAAGTTTGTTAATCGTCGTGTTTAAGTAATATTTCCTATCTATCAATGGGTTGATTTTAATTTCTGTTTTTTTGGTTAGCACTTTTCATCGATTTTAGTGATCAATAATAAAAAATTGATCAATTTTATCAATTGATCAATACTGCTATCCTGATTAAATAAAAGGATTTTACTGTGGATAGCAGGCTAGACATTGCAGTCGATTGCTCTTTTATCTGTGAGCCTGTTTACAGGCAAAATGGTAAGTTATTTGCTGTTGAGTTATTGAGTCGGTTTACGACAACCTCTTTTAAATCGCCCATTTATACTGAGCGTTTTCTGCATCAACTTAATGCTCAGATGAAGACTAAATTGTTATGTGACCAATTATTCGCGGTCACCATTCACCAGCGATGGTTTATTGATCACCAAATAATACTCTCGATAAATATAGATTTTGATATGGCACAGGCTGTGCTGGACGACAAGCAGATCATCTCGTTGTTAGGATCGATGCCCTTTATCCGGCTAGAGATAATGGAGAGTTTTCCCAATCTCAGTGAGGGGCCGAAGAATACACTATTAAGTAAGTTGGCTGAACGATACGCATTATGGTTAGACGATTTTGGCAGTGGTAATTCTCACCTGGCGGCGGTCTCCAGTGGCTTCTTTGAGTGCGTTAAAGTGGATAAGCAATTTTATTGGCAATGGGCGGGGAGTGTCACGTTCGAAAATCTTGTCACGCGACTGCGTGATCATTGCCAGTGCGTGATAGTCGAGGGGGTAGAGACTCGCCAGCAGTTTATCCAATTAGCCGATATCGGCGTTGATGCAATGCAAGGTTACTTATTTAATTCATTGCCGCTGAGTGATGTTCATCGGTTACCACTAGAGTAAATCTGAATTTTTGCTCATAGGACATGAGCTTAGGGGGCTTTTGCTGCGAATATCACAGTTATATAACGCGGTTCGGCGGATGATATCATCCCTATTACAGCAAAGGCTTATCGTTCATGTCTCAATATAAATTAGCTAAAACCGTATTCTTCGGGGATTTGAAAGTCAGCACCGCGCTTTATAAGTACGAAATTTATTGTGAAGAGTCTGAGCTGATCTACCACGCCGCTATTTATGCTGAACAAGTCATTGCTGCTGGCAAGCACACTTATCCTGTCTGGGTAAGAAAAGATCATATGATATTAAAATCACCGGCGCACATGCTGGATAAAGCCGTTGATGCCTGCGAAGAGCACTGGTTGAAGCACTACAAAGTTTAGCGCTTTGATAGGGGCAGGCGCAGGTATCAATAAGGCGCAATGATAAAAGTACGCCTGGGTTCAGGCGTACTGATTAATGCAGCATCTATGATGTCGGTGAGAGGTTAGTCAAACAGATCTGACAGAAAACTTCTCTTCTTGTAGGGCTTGGATTTTGAATAGCCGTGATGATCGCGGTCACTGTTATCGGCGTAAGGGGCGGCAGCCGCCGGAGCTGGTGTGCTCTCAACTGATTTTTCGATGATTTTATCGAGTTCCCCACGATCTAGCCAGACACCCCGACAGTTTGGGCAATAATCAATCTCAATACTTTTACGTTCAGACATCACCAGTTGGGTATCTTTGCATACTGGACACTGCATAGTCTTCATCTCCGTATTTAACAAAATGACTCAAGGTCACGCTACAAAAAGTGATATCAGATTAGACACTGATTCTCAGTAATGATAAGTAAAGATGATTAAAGAGATGTAATCGCCTGGCGGGATAGGGCCGCTGGGGAGTTAGCGGCCCTTAGAGACGAGGATGACTCAGAATACGCGCTTATAGGGTTTGACTATCACCGATTGGTAAACCCCTGCGGCGACATAAGGTTCTTGCTCGGCCCAGGTTTCGGCCTCGTGTTGTGAGGCAAACTCGGCTATCACGGTAGAACCGGTGAATCCAGCAGCACCGGGGTCGGCGCTGTCGATGGCCGGATTAGGGCCGGCAGTCAGTAGACGCCCTTGATCCTGTAATGCCTGTAAACGCGCTAAATGAGCAGGGCGCACGGATAAACGCTTCTCAAGTGAATCAGGGAGATCAGTGGCAAAGATTACATACAGCATGTTTCACCTTTCAAATTTATATACTCGTTATACGCCAGCTTTCAATGGGGTTGGCGATAGGGGCATCCCAGCCAGCTATTTAGCGCTCCATAACAGCATGTTCAATCGATAAATTCAATCAAGTGCTAAATGGGTGATATTGCCGACGGGCAGGTGAGTACCGCGAGGGTTAATGATGAAATAAAATGATAACTGACGGTAAACAGAAAGTGTTATTTCGTTGCTATCGTCGTTTAAAGCACCATTTAAGGTTTAGGGGTAAGATTGTTTGCTGTTGCGTATTGAATATGATTGCTATTTGCATTTAAACTTAGCTGCATTAGAGGATACTCAATTATTATGCAGCTAAATAAATTTTTCCTGGGTCGACGGCTTACGTGGCCTATCGCATTTTCAGTCGGGTTACATGGCAGTGTGGTTGCGGCATTACTCTATGTTTCGGTAGATCAAATGAGTGTACAGCCGGAAATAGAGGATGCACCCATTGCGGTGACTATGGTCAATATTGCTGCCTTTGCTGCACCCCAACCTGCGGCGGCAGAGCCACAGGCCGAGCCTGAACCTGAACCGGTTGAAGAAGCACCACCTGAACCTGAAGTGCTGCCAGAACCTGTTCCGGTGCCCATTCCTGAACCGGTAAAACCAAAACCGAAACCTAAGCCAAAACCGGTGAAAAAAGAGGTTAAAAAGCCGGAAGTGAAGAGAACAGAAGCACCGCCGGACGACCAGCCATTTAAGTCGGATGAGCCAGCTTTGGTGGCTAATAATGCACCGGTAAAATCGGCCCCGAAAGCCGCAGCACCGGGGGCCTCTACCACCGCCGGGCCAAAAGCATTGAGCAAGGCGAAGCCCACCTATCCAGCAAGAGCGCTGGCGTTAGGGGTCGAAGGGCAGGTGAAAGTCCAGTATGACATTGACTCAGATGGCCGTGTCACCAATGTGCGTATTCTGGAAGCCACTCCGCGTAATACCTTTGAGCGCGAAGTGAAGCAAGTGATGCGCAAATGGCGCTTTGAAGCGGTTGCTGCCAAAGATTATGTCACCACCATCGTCTTTAAGATTGGTGGCAATATGGAGATGGATTAACCGACCACAAGATACTCGGTCACCAGCCATATTCGGTCATCAGGTATACTCGGTTATAAAAGCAGAAGGGTCGCTGTTAGGGCGACCCTTCTGACATCACTACTCTTTGCTTTGCCGCTATTGGGTGGCGCCAACCTCAAAATTCCCTCGGCCATCAGGCAGCCCACGGGCTTTACCTGCATCATCCACGGCCACATAGGTAAACACCGCTTCTGTGGCGCGATAGCGCTGACCAATTGGCTCGGAAGAGACCTTTTTCACCCAGACTTCAATATTGATAGTAATGGAGCTACGGCCGGTTTTAATACAGCGCGCATAGCAACAGACCACATCACCCACCGCGACCGGTTTGAGGAAAGTCATGCCATCAACTCTTACTGTGACAACGCGGCCATGTGCTATCTCTTTGGCCTGAATGGCACCACCAATGTCCATTTGCGACATTAACCAGCCACCGAAGATATCGCCATTGGCATTGGTATCTGCGGGCATAGCAAGGGTGCGAAGTACTAATTCACCGTTAGGTAATGATTGCTCACCGCGAGGTGATAGTTGTTCCTGAGTCATCTCTGCCTGCTTGTTAACCTGAGTCATTGGCGCGGCGAGACTATTTACCCCCGGCAACGCCAATGACTTTAGCTATTTGTTATTTGAAATTATGACTTTTTCTGCTCTTCCGGCATATGCCGATAGATATAAACGCCACTGATAAGGGTGAATACCAGAGTCAGCGCGGTTAAGCCAAACACTTTAAAGTTCACCCAGATATCTTGTGGTAACCAGAACGCCACATAGATGTTCAGCAGGCCACAGGCCAGGAAGAAGAGTGCCCATGCCATATTGAGTGTTGACCAGACCGCATCAGGCAGTGTCAGCTCTTTACCGAGCATCCGCTGAATCAATGGTTTGTTCATAAACCATTGGCTTACCAACAAGGCGACGGCAAACAGCGCATACAGCACCGTCACTTTCCATTTAATGAATAGGTCGCTGTGGAATGCCAGCGTCAAGGTGCCAAATACCAACACCATTGCGGCGGTGATTAGCGTCATCTTCTCTACCTTGCGGAATTTTAGCCAGGTAAAGGCCAGCGCCAATAGTGTTGCGACAATCAATGCCCCTGAGGCGACAAAAATGTCATACATCTTGTAGAAAACGAAAAATACGACCAATGGGAGAAAATCTAAAAGTTGCTTCATGAATCAATCCATCATTTGTACACCGCCCGACTATACCGGATTCAGTGAGGTGAGGGTACTAGCGGTAAAACGCTATTATCCTTAATTATCTGCCGGAATGCGCGCTCTGCCAGCGGAATTTGCAGAAACTTACGATAAACAAGTAACAGTTATTGTCCGCATATTGCTAGTGATGCATTTACCCAGCATGATAAGTAATAAATATTGGGTTAAGGGTTGATGGAGTCAATATGCAGAGAAAATCACTTCGGCAATGGATGCCAGGTTTGACCCAATTAATGGCTTATGAACGTGACTGGCTCAAACCCGATCTCAGGGCGGGGTTATCCGTGGCGGCAGTGGCACTTCCTATTGCCATTGCCTATGCCGAATTGACCGGTGTCAGTGCCGCTGTCGGCTTATATTCATGTATTTTGCCGATGATTGCGTACGCATTTTTTGGTTCATCACGGCAATTGATTGTTGGGCCAGATGCCGCGACTTGTGCGGTGATAGCCGCCGTAGTGGCCCCTCTGGCGGCAGGGAGCAGCGAGGTTCACTGGCAGTTAACCATCATGATGACACTAATGATGGGGACATGGTGTCTGGTGGCCAGCCGCTTCAAGCTGGGGGCATTGGCTGATCTATTATCGCGCCCCATCCTGACCGGCTTACTAAATGGTGTGGCGATTACCATTATTGTCGATCAGTTGGGTAAGGTCTTTGGTTTTATGACCCGCCCGCCACAACTGATTGAGCGGGTTTTGGCGCTCCCCCATAATTTGTATAACAGTCATCTGCCCACGGTCGCCATTTCGCTGCTGACTTTTGTGGTGCTGTATGGCGTCAAATGGTTACGACCCAACTGGCCTGCGCCGTTGCTGGCGATTGTTATCGCGACCTTCGTCTCCTGGGCTGCCAATATGGCGCAATTTGGCGTCGCGGTGGTCGGTGGATTTGACGGCGGACTGCCGATGGTACATTGGCCTGATTTCCAACCGGGTTTGTTGCGCGACATGGTTATTCCGGCCCTGAACCTTGCGGTGGTCAGTTTTGTTAGCATGATGCTGACTGCCCGCAGCTTTGCCGCCAAAAATGGCTATGAGGTGGATGCGGATGTAGAACTGCGCGCCTTGGGTATTAGCAATATTGTCTCCGCGTTATCCCAAGGTTTTGCTATCAGTGGTGCCAGTACCCGCACTGCGGTGAATGATGCTAATAATGGTAAGAGCCAACTGGTGTCGATTATTGCCGCGCTGGTCATTGCGATGGTGCTGCTGTTTTTAACCCGCCCACTGCAATTTATTCCCATCGCGGCACTGGGTGTCGTGCTGATTTATGCCGCCTGGTCACTACTGGGATTTCGCAGTTTATGGCAGTTGCGGAAACGTAATACCCAGGCTTTCTATCTGGCGATTTTTACCTTTGTCAGTGTGGTATTGGTCGGGGTAATTAGTGGCATCGGTTTAGCGGTATTATTGGGTTTATTACAATTCTTACGCACCGTATTCCGCCCGACAGAGCAGCTATTAGGGGTGAATGCCGATGGTATGATTCATTCAATGCGCAGCGGAAATGGCATTAAACCTGTGCCTGGGGTGATGATTTATCGTTTTAACTCACCACTGACCTATTTTAACGTGGCCTATTTTAAGCGGCGTATTCTAAATTTGGTCGATAGCACCCCTCATCCGGCGGATTGGGTGGTCATTGATGCGGTGGCCAGTTTCACCTATGCCGACATCAGTGTTCTGGCGGCGATCGATGAGCTTAAACGTGATCTGAAACAGCGCAATATTAAGTTGATATTGGCGGGGCGACGCACCGAACTGACCCGCTGGTTCCGTATTAATCGGCTGAAAAGTCATGACGATGACCTGATTTTGGTGCCGGATCTCTATCTGGCACTGAAGCTCATTCAGAGTAAACAGCGGGTCGCCGAGAAGCACGAATCAGCAGCTGATCCAGAGCCTGAAATCAGTTAGCCGGTTGAGCCAGGGGCGTGTTAACAGGGGTTAAACCGTAAAAAAGGGCCGTAATGGCCCTTTTGCAGACTGCTGACAAAGTTGATAAGCGGGGAAATGTGCCGAATGGGTCGTAACGGCGTGAGCCGTCGGAGCGCCCATCGGTGCAGTCGCCCCGCCTGTTGCGGAGTGACAAAATAGGTTTGTCAACAACCTCCTTTTGTCACTTTATCTGTAGCGATATTTACGCGGTAACATCTGTTGGCCGCAACAACATATATAAGCGGAACAGATAGACCAGTAACAGTGCAGAGACCAGATTGCTCAGTGCACTTAAAACAACTGTCGCAATAGGGGTTGGCAGAGCCGTTAGGTGGCTTACCAGATACAGCAAAATCAATTTGGCTGCTATCCACAACATCATGGCCGGGACAATCAACCGGACATTGGCGAAGGCCAATTTAGTGCTGGCTTTGATTGCGGCAAAAACACCCATCTTTTCAGTGGTTACAATCACCGGCGACAACGACAGCGCGACGGCAATAACCACACCGGGCACGATAAACATCGTCAACCCTAGCTGAATCAACAAGGTGCCGATAAACATCAGCAGCAGTAAGCGAGGCAGAATAGGGACAGAAATCCCAATCGCCTGTAGTGCACTCACCCGTCGGCCCTGAGAGACCATCGAGATTAGCGTTAACATTCCACCCACTAATAGTACGTTACCGACTAATGCGGAGAAGGTTGCCGCTGCAGAGACCTTAAGCAGTACCATCTGCTGCTCAGGTGTCATTTGCGAGACTATCTCACTGATGCTGACAGTTGCCGATGAGGTAATATCGCTTTCCGTGGTATTTAACAGATTCAGTTGTTCAGTATCAGGGATAAAAGCCTGATTTAACATGACGGTAATGAACGCAGTCAGTAGGGCCAGTAACAGGATCGCTGGCAGCTGATTACGTAAAAAGTTAAAACTGTCACGGTATAAAGTGTTAGCCGTGATAGGCATGAAAACTCCTTGGGGTCGAAAAAATAGTGCTTAGCTAATGATTATACCTTGTTATGGCGCGTGATGGGACACTGAGATTGGCCGACGACTGATTTCTTCTAATCTAATTACCTTGACGTTATCAATAGGTAACGGTGGCAACCCATAGTGCGCGCGGGCGCGATCGCAGGATGGATTATGGCTATCGCCTTCGCCTGAGCGCTCAAATTGCTGGCGATTACGATTTCACACAGACAACATCCAAGCATAGCAGCATCCCCCGCAGTTCCATTTTTCATCCATCAAGGGCAGCACGATTTTCGCCAAAATGGCTTTTATGATCCAGATCAATTTCAATATAATTAAGGAATTAAATAACCCTACATAAAATAGGATTTATTTAAGTTGTTGCAAAAGATGTGATCTCGAGTGGATCATAAATAATCATTTGTAGGTATATTCTGTTCGCGAATATACCTACAAATGGAATGGATAATGAAAAAAATCACTTTGGCATTGTTAGCTGTAGCAGCTCTGGCACCAACTGCGGCAAGCGCGCATCAAGCAGGCGATTATATTTTCCGGGCAGGGACAGCAACTGTCAGGCCAAATACCGGCTCTGATGACGTATTAGGTTATGGTTCCTTCAAGGCGGATAATAATACCCAACTGGGTCTGACCTTCAGTTATCTGATTACGGATAATATCGGGGTAGAATTGCTGGCCGCCACGCCGTTTCGTCATAAAATAGGCCTCGGGCCAACCGGTGATATTGCCGAAGTTAAGCAATTACCGCCAACCTTAATGGCGCAATACTATTTCCGCGACAAGCAAGACAAACTGCGCCCATATCTCGGTATAGGCTTAAACTACACCACTTTCTTTGATGAAAAATTCAACAGCACCGGTACTGCTGCGGGTCTAACCGACCTGAGCGTGAAAGATTCATGGGGTATTGCCGGTCAAGCCGGTATGGACTACATGGTCAGTGAAAACTGGATGCTAAATATGTCCGTCTGGTGGATGAATATCGAGTCAGACGTGAAATTCAAAGCGGGTGGGGTAGAGCAGAGTATTAGCACTCGTCTTGATCCATGGGTGTTTATGTTTGGCGCGGGTTACCGTTTCTAATTACCCTTCGTCCTTGGCACGACAGCGGTGTTAGCGGCACTCGCGCACCCGAATCACTTACCTGAGTAAGCTCATCGGGATTTGCAATGGAGGCGCAGAGATGCGCCTCCAAACATAACACTAGCGGATCAGCATTTGATCACTGACAGATTTCACCCCGGGTACGGAGCGGGTGATCTGCACCGCACGGTTTGCATCCTGACGTGAGCTAACGAAGCCACTCAACTGAACCCGCCCTTTGAACGTTTCAACACTGATCTCAGTCGATTTTAAATTCTTCTCACCTAGCAGTGCGGACTTAACCTTAGTGGTGACGACGGTGTCATCAATATAACCACCGGTTCCTTCTGATTTTGCTGTTGGCGCACAAGCTGATACGGCCATTGCCATAATAACCGCAATGCATAAGGCTGAAAGGGTCTTAAAAAGCTTCATAAATGACTCTCCATGTTATTGATGTCACAAGGGGGACTGGGTTAAACACTAAACACTGATTCAATGTGGCATTAATGCATACTTTACACAGTGCTATAGCCCATACAGGGCACTATAAATGTAAGAAAATGCTTAGTGTGTTACATGATTATTAGTGATGGATGGCTTTTATTCAAATTCACGGTGAATTTGAAGTGAGGAAGATATTGAAAAAAGAGAGTAAAGCGCCGGAGCTGAGCAAGCCATCAGGCGCTTATTGGCTAATTAACGACGTGTTGCGGCTTTCATCTCAGTCACAAAACGGGTCAGTTGTGCCAGCATCACTGCGGGCTGCGAGACATTGTTTTCAATGATTTTTACAATTGCGGAACCTGAAATAGCGCCTGCCGCCCCTGCCGCTAAACTGCTTTTCACCTGTTCAGGTTCTGAAATGCCAAACCCTTGCAGTGCGGGTGCGGCATGATACTCCCGCAATGTATCGATCAGATGATTCAGCGGTAGATGGCCGTGATTCTCCGCACCCGTCACACCCGCGCGGGAGAGCAGATAGGTATAGCCACGGCCATGGGAGGCAATTTCCCGCAGCAAATCATCATCTGCGTTCGGTGGACAGATAAAGATCGGCGCAATGTTGTGGCGTAGTGCCGCCGCGCGGAAGGGGGCTGACTCTTCAAATGGCACGTCGGCGATCAGCACCGAGTCCACCCCCACCTCAGCGCAACGTTGATAGAAATTATCAATTCCGTTGTGGAATACCAAGTTCGCATACATCAGCAGGCCAATTGGGATCGCCGGATGTTTTTTGCGAATTTCCGCCAGCATCTCAAAACAGATAGCCGGTGTGACCCCGGCGGCAAAGGCACGTAGCGCGGCATTTTGAATCGTCGGGCCATCGGCCAGCGGGTCAGAGAAAGGGATGCCCAACTCCAACGCATCGGCACCGGCAGCAATCAAGGTGTCAATAATCTCTAACGATAGCGCGGGTGAGGGATCGCCTAACTGTACAAAAGGTACAAACGCCCCCTCTTTTTTGGCGGCTAATTGTTGGAAAAGCTGTTGATAACGCTCCATTAAATCTCTCCCCGAGCTTTCAGAATATCGTGAACGGTGAAAATATCTTTATCACCACGACCGGACAGATTGACCACCAATATCTGCTCTTTCTCCGGCGACGCTTTAATCATTTTCAAGGCATGAGCCAGCGCATGGGAGGACTCCAACGCGGGGATGATCCCCTCTTGGCATGACAGTGCTTTAAAGGCGTCCAGCGCTTCATCATCGGTCACCGAAACATAATCGGCGCGACCGATGCTGTTTAAATAGGCATGTTGTGGCCCGACCGATGGGAAATCCAGCCCGGCAGAGATGGAGTAAGACTCTTCGATTTGACCATCACTGGTCTGCATCATTGGCGATTTCATACCGAAGTAGATGCCCACTTTACCGTGCTTAAGTGGTGCGCCATGTTGACCGGTTTCGATGCCAAGTCCTGCGGGTTCGACCCCAATTAACCCCACGTTCGGCTCATCAATAAAGTCAGCAAACATGCCGATGGCGTTGGAGCCGCCCCCGACACACGCCAGTACGGCATCGGGCAGACGGCCTTCGCGGGCTAACATCTGCGCTTTGGTCTCTTCGCCAATCATACGTTGGAACTCACGCACAATGGTCGGGTAAGGGTGCGGGCCTGCGGCCGTTCCCAGCATATAGTGAGCAGTTTCGTAGCTACCAGACCAGTCGCGCAGCGCTTCGTTACAAGCATCTTTCAGTGTTGACGATCCACTGTGCACCGGGATCACTTCGGCCCCCATCAGGCGCATCCGGAACACGTTCGGTGACTGACGCTCAATGTCTTTCGCCCCCATGTAGATGCGGCACTTCAAGCCCAGCAGGGCGCAAGCCAGTGCTGACGCCACGCCATGTTGACCGGCCCCAGTTTCAGCAATGATTTCAGTCTTACCCATACGTTTTGCTAATAAAGCTTGCCCCAAAACCTGATTGGTTTTGTGCGCGCCGCCGTGTAGCAAGTCTTCACGTTTCAGATATAACTTGGTTTTCGTCCCTGCGGTCAGGTTTTGACATAGCGTTAGCGCTGTCGGGCGACCGGCGTAGTTCTTCAACAAATCCTGAAATGCCGCCTGAAATTCAGGGTCCAGTTGAGCGCTGACAAAAGCCTCTTCCAGTTGCTTCAGTGCTGGCATCAGGATCTGTGGCACATACATGCCACCGAACTCGCCAAAATAGGGATTAAGTGTGGTCATTTTTTGTCCTTTCTAGGATTAACCAATATATGGCTATCAATGTGTGGCTATAAATGAAATCAATAAGTTCGCAATGCATTGAATGCAGCGGTGATCAACTGTGGATCTTTAATGCCGGGGGCGCTTTCGACACCGGAGTTGAAATCCAGTCCCGCGCAGCCCAGTTGTGCCGCGGCCGCACAGTTGTCGGCACTCAAACCACCGGCCAGCAGGACGTTATCCAGTGACTCGCCGGCCAACAGTGACCAGTCAAAATGTTGGCCGCTGCCACCCTGACCATTATCCAGGACATAACGTTCGACATGCTGCAAGTTGCGGGCAGGCAGGGTGCCGCTGACACTCAGCGCCTTCCAGATCTGGCAATGGGCAGGTAAAACTTGACGTAATTGATCGATATAAGTTTGATCTTCTTGCCCATGCAACTGCACGGCCGCCAGTGCTAAGCGCTCGGCGATGGGTTGGATAGTCTCTATTTGGGCATCACGGAACACGCCAACGTATTTCAGCGGCGCGCCACTGATCACCGCTCGGGCCTGAGCAATATCCACATTGCGCGGTGAGCTGCCCACAAAGATCAATCCGCCATACAGGGCGCCGGCGTGATAGGCGGCAGCGGCATCTTGAGCGCGAGTCAGGCCACACACTTTATTTTCACCCACTAATACGCGGCGCACAGCGGCATGGAGGTTGGCTTCAGACATCAGCGCGCTGCCAATCAGGAAGCCGTGGGCAACCTCGCTCAATTCGCGCACCTGGCGGTAATCGTTGATACCCGATTCGCTGATGATAGTCACACCGGCGGGCAGGCGCGGTGCCAGTTCACGGGTGCGATTTAAGTCGATGGAGAGATCACGTAAATCACGGTTATTGATGCCCACCACTTTGGCACCTAATGCAATGGCGCGCTCCAGCTCTTCGGCATTGCTGGCCTCCGTCAACACGCCCATCTTCAGGCTATGTGCTAGCGCGGCCAGTTGGCGATAGCTGTCATCATCCAGCACCGATAACATCAGTAAGATGGCATCCGCCTGATAAAAACGGGCCAGTTGTACCTGATAGGCGTCGATAATAAAGTCTTTGCACAACACCGGCTGCGTCACGACTGCACTGACTTGCGGTAAGAAATCAAAGCTGCCCTGAAAGTACTTTTCGTCAGTCAATACCGAGATAGCCGAAGCATAATCCCGATAAACCGCCGCAATGTCGGCTGGATTAAAATTATCGCGGATGACGCCCTTGGAGGGGGATGCCTTTTTACACTCCAGGATAAACACGCTCTTATTGCTTTGCAGTGCTTGATAAAAGTCGCGCTGGCTCGGGGTAATCTCGTGTTGAAAACGAGCCAGCGGCTGTTGCACTTTCCGCGCGGCAACCCAGATTTCCTTATCGCGCACTATGCTGTGAAGTACGGTTTCCTGCATCATCTATCTCCTTGCTGCCAGAGCAGTAACACGATCAAATGCCTGACCGCTGTGAATCATTTCCAATGCTTGCTGCGCGTTATGACGCAAATTTTCCTGGCCATGTAATTTCAGCAATAACGCCACGTTAGCGGCGACGGCTGCGGCCTGTGCCGCTTCGCCTTTACCTTGTAACAAGCGTGCTAAAATGTCACGGTTTTCTTCCGGCGCGCCACCTTGTAGCGCACTTAGTGGGTAGCGGCCCAGACCAAAATCTTCTGGCGCTAACTCATAACTTTCGATATTGCCGTTATTCAGCTCTGCGACCTGTGTTGGAGCATGGATCGCCACTTCATCCATCCCTCCACCATGCACCACTGCGGCACGTTGATAGCCCAGCACTTTGAGTGTCTGTGCGATGGGCAACACCAACTCAGGGCTGTAGACACCAATCAGCGCCAGTGGCGGACGGGCCGGGTTTATCAATGGCCCCAGCACATTAAACAGGGTGCGGGTTTTCAACTGTTGGCGCACTGGCATCGCATGACGAAAACCGCTGTGATACTGCGGCGCAAACAGGAAACAGACCCCTAACTCATCCAAGGCGAGTCGTGACTGCTCGGCGCTCATATCCAGACGAATACCAAAGGCGGCCAGTAAATCGGATGAGCCAGAGCGGCTGGAGACACTGCGGTTGCCGTGTTTCGCCACTTTTACCCCACAACTGGCGGCCACAAAGGCGCTGGCGGTGGAGATATTAATGCTGTTGGTGCCATCGCCGCCAGTGCCGACGATATCCGCGAACAGGTAGTCAGGGCGCGGGAAGGGTTGCGCATCCGCTAACAGCGCTTGTGCCGCACCGGCGATTTCATCCGGTGTTTCACCCCGCACTTTCATGCTGATCAAGGCTGCCGCCAGTTGGCTGGCTTCCAGTTCACCGCGCACGATAGCGGCAAACAGCTGTTGGCTCTGTTGCTGGCTCAATGACTCGGCGCGGAATAATTTTTCTAATAATATTTGCATCATAAATTCCTTAAATATTCTATCCCCAAATAACCTGGCGTGCTGCTAACGCCGCGGTGGCTTCAAATCCGCAGGGGATAAGGCCCAGGCCAGTGTCTGTTCCAGCAAACGAGCGCCCTGAGTGGTTAAAATCGATTCCGGATGGAATTGATAGCCACAAACACGGTGAGCATCATGACGCACCGCCATGACCATCTCGCCGAAACGGGCGTTAACGGTTAATTCTGTGGGGATATTGCTGCCGACCAATGAGTGATAGCGGGCCACCGGCAAGGGGTTGGGCATACCAGCGAACATACCTTGCCCATCGTGATCAATGGCCGAGGCTTTGCCATGCAATATTTCGCCAGCCTGGCCGACATGACCACCATAGGCCTCAATGATGGCTTGATGACCAAGACAGATGCCGATAATGGGTAACTGACCGCGCAAGCGCTGCAATAACTCGGGCATGCAACCGGCTTGAGTGGGGGTGCCGGGGCCGGGTGACAGCATCAGCACCGGCTGTTCCAACTGCTGCAAGCGCTCAATAATAGTGTCAGCGGCAATCTGATTGCGGTAAATCACCACGCGATGACCACTGGCGCGCAGTTGGTCCACCAGGTTGTAGGTAAAGGAGTCGATATTATCGAGCAGTAAGAGATCAGCCATCAGAAAAGCTCCCTGGCATGGTGTGCGGTCGCAATCGCCCGCAGTACAGCACGGGCCTTATTGCGGGTTTCATCGGCTTCCGCCTGTGGAATTGAGTCGAGAACCACCCCCGCACCGGCTTGAACAGTGGCGATACCCTGTTCGACATAGGCCGAGCGGATCACAATGCAGGTATCCAGATCGCCATGGGCGGTAAAATAGCCCACGGCGCCGCCGTAACTGCCGCGACGTGAACCTTCGCGCTCGGCTATCAATTGCATGGCGCGGACTTTTGGCGCACCACTTAGGGTGCCCATGTTCATGCACGCCTGATAAGCATGTAGCACATCCAGATCATGGCGCAGGGTGCCGACGACGCGGGAAACCAGATGCATCACGAATGAGTAGCGGTCAACTTTCGTTAAATCAGCGACATAACGGCTGCCCGGTTCACAAATCCGGGCCAGATCATTGCGGGCCAAATCCACGAGCATCAAGTGTTCAGCCAGCTCTTTATGGTCAGTGCGCATCTCCAGCTCAATTCGGCTGTCTAAATCAGCATCCAATTCGCCGTTGGCCCGCCGCCCACGGGGGCGAGTACCGGCAATCGGGTAGATCTCAATTTGGCGATTGCTGGCGTCGTACTTCAGCGCGCTTTCAGGCGATGCGCCGAACAGGGCAAATTGGTTATCCTGCATAAAGAACATGTAGGGGCTGGGATTGTGCTCTTTTAGCGTTTGGTAAGCCGCCAGCGGTGAGGGGCAAGGCAGAGAGAAGCGGCGCGATGGCACCACCTGGAAAATTTCGCCTTCGCGGATCGCTTGCTGTAACTCACTGACTACTGCGCCATACTCCTCATCTGACTGGTTACACTGTAACGCCATCTCGGGCACCGATGGGGCAGGAATAGGTTGGGCGGTTTGCTGTAGTTGGTGGCCAAGCTGCTCTAAACGACCGCTCAGGCGCTGATGTTCATCGCTATTCGGCGTGAACAGGCTGGCTTGTAACTGCGTCGAACGATGCTGATGATCCAAAATCAGTAAGGTTTCGGCGAGATAGAAACAGAAATCGGGGCAATTTTGGTCATGGCGTAGTGGCGGTAAATTTTCAAAACCCGCTACCAAATCGTAGGCGAACAGGCCGCCGATAAACATCGCTTCCCGCTCAGCTACTGGCGTCTCAACCAGTTGCAGCAGCAGACGCAATGCATCAAAAACCGATAATGACTGTAAGCGCGAGTCTTCATCCTGCACCTCATCAATTAGCGGGAAAGTTAATTCGCGGCCATTCGGGCGCAGTTGAATCTCAACCTGTGGCGGTAGTGCCGTGTCCAGCAACGGTAATAAAGAGGCACCATTAGGTGTCAGCGCTTCGATGGTGACGGTTTGTGCCAGTGCGGTGATACGCAGCGCACTGTCAATAATCAGCAGGCTTTTCAGGTTCTGTTTACTGGTGACTTCCGCTGACTCAAGTAACAAGGTGGCTGGACGAGCGCCGCATAACTGGTGAAACAGCGCGGTGGGATCATCGCGGTAACAGGCCGTGGCGGTCAGTAACTGTAGAGTGGGGCGCGAAGTCTGCATCATTTTATTGTCTCGAAAAGTGATCCTGAAAAAGCGGTTACGCCGAAATCTGTCCATAAAAAAACCCGCTATTAGCGGGCTGAAGCAATCTGCACTGTCTGATGACTGGTATGCGCGATTACACCGCCCGAGAGAGGGAGATGTGCCACCAACGCAGTAGGGAGATCAGAGTGGTTTTCATTGCTTATCCTATGATTACATTCAGTTTAATGGTGCTGCTCACTATCTTGGACATCAACTAAATGCCTCGTGAACTTGTGTACTAGTTAACTGGTTCGCGAGATGAATGTCAACCCCTGAATGACGGTTTTTTTATCATGCTCTGAATGGCGGAGTTTTGGCGTTGAGCGCACTGACAGTGTCAATGGCGCTGTAAGATTGATTAACCTAACTCTCTTATTCGCGGGTATGATAGTCAGCCACGCTTTTTCTGGACTTTTGTTTTGACTGATAACTCCACCTTATCTGATACGGCTGCGGCCTCAACGGCCTTTAGGCTCTATGATCTCCATAGCCATACCACGGCGTCTGATGGCTCACTCACCCCTGCGGCGTTGGTGATAAGAGCCGCGCAGATGCGTGTTAGTGTGTTGGCGATCACCGATCACGACACCACAGCGGGATTGGCGGAAGCAGCCGCGACTATTGCGCAGGAAAAACTGGCATTACAGCTAATTTCTGGCGTAGAGATCTCCACTTTATGGGAAAACCACGAGATCCATATTGTGGGGCTAGGTATTGATGTTAACCATGCCAGCATCTGTAAACTGTTGCGCGAACAGTCTGATCACCGCTATGTGCGGGCGCAGGAGATCAGTGCCCGTCTGGCAAAAGCGCGCATCCCTGGTGCCTGGGAAGGGGCTAATCGATTGGCGCAGGGCGGTCAGGTCACCCGGGGGCATTTTGCCCGCTATCTGGTGGAGCTGGGGCTGGCGAGTAATGTCGGGCAGGTGTTTAAAAAGTACTTAGCCAAGGGCAAGACCGGTTATGTTCCCGCACAATGGTGTACAATAGAGCAAGCCATTGATGCCATTGTGCAATCTGGCGGGCAAGCTGTATTGGCGCACCCCGGTCGCTATGATTTAACCGCTAAGTGGCTAAAGCGCTTGTTAGCGCACTTTGCGGAACATGGTGGTGACGCCATGGAAGTTGCCCAGTGCCAGCAAGCTCCCCACGAAAGGGCGCAACTGGCACAATATGCCCGCGACTATAATTTACTTGCATCCCAGGGGTCTGATTTCCATCAACCATGTTCCTGGATTGAGTTGGGCCGCAAATTGTGGCTGCCCGCTGGGGTGGAACCGGTATGGCGTGATTGGCCTGTAGAGCCAGCCAATGCCGATCGTAGTTTGAATGATGAGGTAGAGTCATGAGTCAATTTTTTTATATTCACCCGGAAAATCCGCAACCGCGCTTAATCAACCAGAGTGTTGATGTTCTACGCAAAGGCGGTGTGGTGGCTTATCCAACAGATTCGGGTTACGCCCTTGGTTGCCGTTTAGAGGATAAGACGGCAATGGAACGTATCTGCCGTATTCGTCAGTTGGATGGCAATCATAACTTCACACTGGTGTGCCGTGATCTATCTGAGCTATCGACTTACGCGTATGTCGATAACTCGGCATTTCGACTGATCAAAAACAATACGCCCGGTAACTACACCTTTATTTTAAAAGCGACAAAAGAGGTGCCTCGGCGTTTGATGAATGATAAACGTAAAACCATTGGTTTGCGTGTGCCCTCTAACCCGATAGCGCTGGCTTTGCTGGATGTCTTGGGTGAGCCGTTGATGTCGACCACCTTGATGCTGCCAGGCAATGACTTTGCCGAATCTGATCCGGAAGAGATTAAAGAGCATCTGGGCAAACAAGTGGATTTAATCATCCACGGCGGCTCACTGGGCCAGCAACCGACCACGGTAATTGATCTCACTGACTCTTCTGTGGAGGTTATCCGTGAAGGCGCGGGTGACATCACACCATTCCGCTAACACGCACAGCTGTTGGTTGTGACTACGTTGGTTAAAATTAGCCGTTGTTGGATAGGATTGGGTTGTTGAACAAACATGCTGCCGTGTGAGGCAGGGTGATTTCAACGTGTCGTATCCAACCGGCTTTTGCTGCGGCCTATTTTCTCCTCGTGGCACTGATGTTCCCATCTACTTTTTGATCCTTTGATTGCGCGATACTCCCCCGCTTAACCATCACCCAGTAATGCCAACCCACTCGATATTGCTTAATAAATCACACATTTTGTATTTTCATGCATTGCAGTTATTCCGGCAGTGGCTTGGTCATATTAAAATCCTTCTATTTTACATTAACAATTTTCTGTTTTTATGGTGTGAAAAAAAACGACCATTTCAGTGTATCTAATTGAAATGTATGTAGTAATTACGGTTTGATGGCTGTGCTATTGGTTTTGATTTTTATGAAATAGCCATAATTCAGCAATTTAAATAAACTATTAAAATGTAAAACTAATTTCACATCGATAATTATCTATATATTCTATTGCTTAGCCACTTATTTTTAATAAATTATCTTTTTAAGACAGTTCCAATGAGATTTTAATTGTAAATATAATAAAGATACTTTCAATTTCATTAGACGATCTTTTATTCTAGGAATTAATCCAACTAACAGAATAAAGTTTCACAATAGATCGTAAATCCAACGGTTGCAGAGTAAAATACCGTTTTAATGTAAATTAAGACTATAAAAACCAATAATTATGTTTTTTATGTATACTCGACGTGTTTTTTAAGTCGATGGGATAAAAAAGATATTAAAAAGAAATGATCTCATATGAAATAAAAGTTTCTCTTAAGAAGGTTATTTACATTTCTTTTCAGAACAGTATTTAAGCCGCTATCCGGTGCTGCTGTTAAATATTTATTCTTAATGGTCTGATTGGGCTGCTGTAAAATTATTCTTATTCCTGGATTATATCTTAATTAAGAATATTCTTGCTTATTCTTAATTACTTATCTATTGATTTATATGAATAATGTGATATTTCCACGTGAGGTGTAGGATGCGTCCTACTGATTTCGTTACTTACTCCTATATATCTGATTGACTGTGAGAGTTTATTATCGATACCAATGAATTATTATAAGTCTTAATCCACCCACCAGTGAAAGTTAGTCAGATTAATTATGCATGCATTAATTAAGAAAAATGCTGCTCGCTAACCACAACCCATAATTATACAGAGAAAGTCGAGAGTTCTATGAATCAAGTATTTAAAGTCATTTGGAATAGTGCCTTAGGTCGCTATGATGTTGCATCAGAGTTTTCCAAGTCGGGTAAAAAAACTAAGTCATTCTGTTCAGGAACTGTCGGCCTAACTTCCTCTGTAGCGGCACCTGCGCGTTTAAGCCAAATTGCGATGACGTTGATATTGACGTTAGGTGCCGGCTCAGCATTTGCTGCCGATATAGATGTGCCTGTTTTTACGCCTGAAGTTGACTTTACACAGACCTTTACTGGCACAGGTAATACCTTAGCGGGGAGCTTTAGCAATATTGCCCGTGGTGATGCTGGTTTTAAAAACAGCAAATTAGGCGATATTCCAGCAGGTAATTTCCTTTATGGTGCAGAGAATCTGATTAGTAAGAACATTTTCAACCTAGGTGATACGGTTACCGAAACCTTCCTTGATCCCAAAGGCACTGGCGCATTAATCACTATTAATGTGTATAGCAGCAATGGTATGTCAATTAAGCCGTTGTCCGAGTTTGTGGTGCCAATATCCTATGCGGTCGGCGAAAATGGTCAGTATGTTAATCGTAACTTATTCCATCTAGAAGATGGAAGTGACCTGAATGTTAATGTAGGTAGCACTGCCGCAGGCTGGGTCAATAATAGCGATAACTATTTTAGTGCCATTCTTAAAGGTGGCCTGAAAAGTGAGCCAGCGGTAACAACATCCTCGGCATTTTATGTCGAATCAAACAGTGTTTCCGCTCAGGATACCGTCTTAAATTATAACGCCAAGACCGTGGTAAATCTGGGTAATAACAGCAATAACATTCGTGATAGCAGCACCTCAGTGGCTAATGCTGTACTTGATGACTTTACCGGTAGCTTCACCAGCCCCTATTTAGGTGCGCAGAATGTTCAAAATTTTGCAGATTTCCAACAATATAATAATGATTTGATCGCTGGTATAAAGAGTGGTGCGATTGTTCTGGACAGTAAGGGCTATCAAGCTGAGTTGTCACGGGCATACATCACTAACGGCTCCAATACTTCACCCAAAGTCACCCCTATTTATATTGATATGGGTATTGGCCCCAATGATGCCGTCAACCACATTGTTGACTCTAGTCGGGTCGCCTTTATTCATGGTGATGGACAAAATGCCATTGTGAATATTGGCACTGATGCCAACATTCAGGCTTTCAACACTGACATTTCAGTGGTTCGTTTGAATGATGGTGCAACCCTGAATAATGCCGGCACCTTAGGTTCAGTCGCCGCCAGTGTGCGGGGAACGAATATTATCTTTGCCACGGACAGTCATGTCATTAATGAAGCGACCGGTGTGCTGGATGCAGGGACTAACCCTGAAATGTTGGATTTCAAATCCACACCGACCGCCGTATTACCTCTGTATATCGCCAGCGGCAGCCATACTGCGATTTTGGCAAATGGCAGTTCGTCAGTGATTAACCACGGTATTATTAATACCGCTTCACGTGGGGTGAGTTCTTATACCCGTGCGGCCATCATTGATGGCAACTCTATTTTCGTCAATAACGGCGCAATTAATATTGCAGCCAGTGTCGATTTGTCGCCTCCTGCCGGATATGTCAACGAAGGGGTCAGTGTTCAGAAAGGTTCTACCTTTGAAAACAATGGCACAGTCTATGTCGGCCGCCAGGCCCAGCGCACACTAACAGATGTGGTCACCGACCTGGCAATTAAGACCCAATCTTATGCCGTCAAATTAGTGCAAGACACAGTAAATTTGACCAATATTGCCACCTTTACCAATAGTACGACCGGCAAAATTGTGATTGGTAGCAAAACTGAAAACTCTATCGCCATTGATGCGCAAGGGGAGAGAGTTGCGGTTAATCAGAACGGCACCATTGAACTCAATGGTGCTGGTGCGACACCAGGACAAAATGCAGCGCAGAATATCGGTATCTCCTCTAGTGTTAATGCCACCAATATTTTCAACAATGGCGATATCGTCATTAATGGCATCAATAGCGTCGGAATTAAAGTGCTGACCAATAGTTCAGCCACTAATAGAGGCCATATCTATGTGAATAACGGGCTTGATCCCGCTACCAATTTGGCAAACTACGGTATTCAGGCTATCGGTGTGGGCGCGGTGGCGAATCTCTCCGGTCAGGTCAATTTAATGGGCGATGGCGCAATCGGGGTGGTGGCTGAAGATAAAGGGACTATTAATGTCACCGGTACCGGTCAGGTTGAGTTTGTCTCCGGCGTAAATCAGGTGGGCTACCTGATTTACGGTACGGGTTCTAGCATCAATAACATTGCCAGTGGTGATGAAACCGTTTTAACCGAAGGTTCTACCCTATATCGCGTTGATAAAGGGGCCTCTTTCGCTGGAACCACGGCCTCGACCATGAATGCCACCGGTAAAGACTCCGCCCTGATCCAGGTCACGGGGGCTGGCAGTACATTTAACTCCGGCGCTTTAGATATGGTGCTCTTGGGTGAGGGTTCTACTGGGGTGAAAGTTGAGGGGGGCGCAACCGGCACTATCACCGCCAACGCCAGTTTGGAATTAAGAGGCGACGGCGCGACGGCGGGCATCGTCGATGGTAACTATTACGGCTTGAATGGTCTTGCCACCGGTGCCACCGGTAAATCTGTGCTGACCAGTTCGGCAGTTCTGAGTACCGGTAACACAGCGTCCGGCGCTTATGGCTATATCGCTCGTAATGGCGGTGAACTGATTCATAAAGGCACTATCGATTTCACCCAGGCCGGCAGTACTGGCGTGCTGGTAGATGGCGGGATTCTGACTAACGAAAATCTGATCACCGTAAATGGTACTGCGGTGAACATTCAGGGCGCGGATTCGACTGTCAATAACAGTGGTATTGTCAACGCCACTGACGGCACCGCCGCTTATCTGCTGGGGGCAGGTGCGAGTCTGACGCTATCCGGTAACGGCGAAACCAAAGCGGGCGGCACTGCCCATGGCGTACTGCTCGATACCGATGCTATCGCCCTGACTGTTGATGGCGCAACTATTAGCATGACGGCCGGCGGTAGCGGTAATGCTATTGAAAATAGAGCGGAAATTGCGGGTATTCAGTTAAAAGATACCACGCTGACCGTCGGCAATGGTGCCGGTGTGCGTACTGGAGCCTCGATGGCGGCGACCAACTCGGGCGTAATTAATGTCAATGGTAGCGGCACAGGTATTCTGTTCGCCAATACTGGCGATACGCTGACCAACAACACGCTGGATATGTCCGACTCGGCAGGTTTGGTGATTAACGTTAATTCGGCCGATGGTAAAGGGATTGTGACCAACTCCAGCCAGAATCTGAAAACCGGCGCTAGCGTGAATGTTAACAATGCAGCAGGCGGTGCCGCGCTAATTGTTGGCGGCACCACAGCGCAAGTTGAACAGTCCGGTAACCTGATATCTGAGTCACTGAGCAGCCCTGTTGTCGATATCGATAATGGTTTTGTCAACAGCTTCGTCAACAGCGGCACCATTCAGGCCAATAGCGCGACACAACAAGCGGTGATCACCACTAGCGGTAATGGTGTAGCCTTTACCAATGCTACTGATGGCAAGATTGTCGGTAAGGTGGATCTGTTAGCGGGCAACAACACCGTGACCCTGATGCAAGGCAGTGAAGGCACTGATTTCACCACCGGCACGGGTGACGACCTGTTTATTTTGAAAGATCTGACATTAGCCGATACTGGCGTGTTTAGTTCACTGAACGGCGGCACGGGCGCGGATACCCTGCGCTTTGATAACTCGGTTTATACCCTGAGTGACGCTGCTGCTATCAGTAATATGGATTATATCGACCTGATTAATAACTCCACATTTACACTGGAAAATATCTTGCTGGCGCTGGGCGATAGCCAGGATGACAACGTGAACACCGGTTTTAACTTGGGTGACGGTAGCCTGTTGCAGCTCAACAACCTGAATGCAGTGAGTTTTAACAGCAAGTTGAGTGGCCTTGGCACCATGGCAGTTAACACCGCCGGAAATGCATTCGATTTTACCGCCAATGCGGCGCAAAACGCCTTTAACGGGGTACTGGCACTGGGTCATACCACCTTTGAACTGGCAGCAGATAACACGGCAGCATTAGTTAATGCCACCCTGAAATTGGGTGCGGACAGCATCAACATGGTTGGTGACGGTATACAAACTATCGGTGGATTAGTGTTTGATGGCGGTTCGGTGAAATTTGACACCGGGACTCCGGGGGAGACTGTCGCGAAAGGCATCATTCACACCACCAATGAGATGGATCTGCGCGGCGCGGGTACGGTAGAAGTGAATATCGGCAGCATTGATAACAGCCAGAATCAGGTCAATCCTCTGCTGCCAATCCTCGAACAGGATGACACCAATACCCAGTTGCAACTGGCCATTAGTGACGCCACAGTGGTGGGTAACGGCGGCAATTTAGTGCTACAAGACCAAAATGGCAATGTGATTACCGATGCCACCACAGCCGATATTGCTCAGGGCGGCACCACAGTGGCGAAAGGGACTTACGACTATCGCCTGACCAGTGGGGTGAATAATGACGGTTTGTATGTCGGCTACGGCCTGACTGAAGTGGAGCTGCTGGGTAGCGGCAGTGATGCGTTATCACTGTATGCCACTAATAAGACCGGCAATGCGGCCGATTTGAGTGCCAGAGTGACCGGCAGTGGTGATTTGGCGATTGATACGGGAGCGGGCAGCAGTGTGTCACTCTCTAACCTGAACAACGATTACACTGGTATTACCGAGGTGCGCAGCGGCAGCTTGCAGATGCTAAATGACAATGTGCTGGGGAGCACCTCACTGCTCTCTTTGGCAGCAGATACCGCCTTTAATATGAACGGTCACAGCCAAACTGTCGGTGAGCTGCGCAGTAGTGCGGGTTCATCGGTCAATCTCAGTGGTGGCAGCTTAACCTTGAGTCAGGGCGGTGTGTCTGATGGTGAACTGACCGGCAGCGGTGAGTTAACCATTGCTGCTGATACATTAACGGTTAACGGTGCGAACAGTACCTTGACGGCGACCACCAACATTGCCAGTGGCGCACAAGCTTTGCTGAACAGCGCAGTTGGCCTGGGCAGTGGCAATATCGTCAACGCTGGTTTACTGACACTGAAAGGTGCTGCGGGTCAGTTGGCGAACGCCATCAGTGATGCGGGTAGTGTGGTGCTGGAAGATAACAGCGATATCACGCTAACCGGTGATAACACTCTGTTCAGCGGCCTGTTTGATATTACCAGCGGCAGTCAGTTAACCGCCTCTCAGGCAGAGCATCTGGGCACCGCTGCGGTCACCAACGACGGTTCATTAGTGCTTAATAGCGCCAGTGACTGGTTGCTGGCAAACAGTATTACCGGCAGCGGTAGTCTGACTAAAAACGGCAGCGGAACAGTGTCATTGACGCAAACTGCGGCCTACACCGGGCAGACCGATATCAATGCGGGTGGCCTGATCTTAGGTAGCAGCGCCGATCCGATGACGCTGGCCAGCCAGCAGGTGAATATAGCCAGCGGTGCCTTTATGGGCGGTTTTGGTGGCGTAGCGGGAGCGGTTGATAACCAGGGCGTGCTGTTTGTCGGCAACCCAACGGCACCTATCACATCACTCTTGAGCCGTCTGGCCCCGGCCAGCAATATTTTCACCGTTGGCACCGACTTAACCAACAGCGGCACGGTATTTATCGGTAACAAAACCAGTGATGGCACTGGCACCACGGGTAACCAATTAGTGGTTAACGGCAACTATATTGGTGACAACGGTCTGCTGCATTTCAACACAGCACTGGGTGATGATGACTCCGCGACCGACAGCATGATTGTCAACGGTAACACCAGCGGCACCACCAACGTCAGTGTAGATAATGCGGGCGGCCTAGGGGCTAAAACCCTGAACGGCATTGAATTGATTCAGGTGAATGGTCAGTCAGACGGTAATTTTGTGCAAAGCGGCCGTATTGTGGCAGGTGCGTATGATTACTCTCTGGCACGGGGGGTAGGAACCAATGCCAGTAATTGGTATTTGACCAGCTTGAGCAATTTGCCGGTTGATCCAGAAAATCCGGTCGACCCGGAAAACCCGGCGGGTCCAGGCGAGGAAACTAAACGTCCTGAAGCCGGCAGCTACACCGCGAACCTGGCTTCAGCTAACAATATGTTTGTGACTCGTCTGCATGATCGTCTGGGCGAAACACAATACATTGATGTGCTTACCGGCGAGCAGAAAGTTACCAGCATGTGGTTGCGTAACGAAGGCGGTCATAACCGTTCACGTGATACTAGTGGTCAGTTGAAAACGCAAAGCAACCGTTATGTGATGCAACTGGGTGGCGATATTGCTCAGTGGAGCAACAATGGCCTGAACCGCTTACATCTTGGGGTAATGGCCGGTTACGGGAATAGCAAAAGCGACACCAATGCGCGCACGGGTTATAAGTCAACCGGCTCAGTTGATGGTTACAGCACCGGTGTTTACAGTACCTGGTATGCCAACGACGAAGATAAGTCTGGCTTGTATGTTGATGGTTGGGCGCAGTACAGCTGGTTTAACAACAGCGTGAAGGGTGAAGGGCTGGCGACTGAAGAGTACAAATCCAAAGGGATCACCGCCTCGGTAGAGAGCGGCTATACCTTTAAGATCGGTGAGAATAAGTCGAAGAACGAAAGCTACTTTATCCAGCCAAAAGCCCAAATCACGTGGATGGGGGTTAAGGCCGATGAACATCGTGAAGCTAACGGCACACAAGTGAGTGGGCAGGGCGACGGCAATATTCAGACTCGTCTGGGCCTGCGCTCTTATATGTTGGGCCACCACGAAAGTGATAATGGCAAGGATCGCGAGTTCCAACCCTTTGTGGAAGCTAACTGGATCCACAACACCAAAGATTTTGGCACCAATATGAACGCAGTTGCAGTGAAGCAGGCTGGCGCGAAGAATATCGGTGAACTGAAACTGGGCATTGAGGGGCAATTGAATAAGCAACTGAATGTCTGGGGTAATGTGGGCCAGCAACTCGGCGACAAAGGTTACAGCGATACCGCAGTGATGTTAGGAGTGAAATACAACTTCTAATCTTGGTGAGATCTGATAATAACGGTGCTTCGGCACCGTTATTTATTTGCATCCAATCCAAACTGTCTCATTCAGAATAAGCTCGCGGAAAAGGAACGATGCAACGTCATGAGAGTCATGGTGGTGAGTAATTGTAACTTAACAATATTTTCATTCGAAATCATCGTCAAAGAAATAAAGAAAGTGGCGGATAAAGCAATAGATATCAACATTGAGAAAAGTTATTCAGTCGATGATGAGAGCATCTATATTAAATCAGACGAGCAAAGTGTGGTTATTCTAGATGTTGATAATATTGCGCCATCTAAGGTGTTTTATACTATTAGTCAAATAAGAGAATCAAACCCTTGCTCTTTCGTGATGGTTTTTTGCAGAAAACATGAAGAGACAGAGGATTTTACTTATCTCGCAATCTTAGCGGACGGAATTTTATGTAAGACAGCCTCTGTAGACAAGGTTAAATCTATGATAATTAAATTAATATGTTCATGCAAACCCCCTAAGGGCTTTGATCGACATGATCTGACGAGTAAAATAAAATCGCAGTTAACTCTGCGGGAGAATGAAGTGCTTGAATGCATATTGCTCGGGCTAAGAAATACTGATATTTCAAGGCGACTGAATATGAAAAGCAAAACAGCCAGTGCTCACCGACGAAATATATATAATAAGTTAGGCGTTAAAACGATCAACGAGATACTCAGAACTTTACTTACACCCCAAGGTGTTGATGATGAGTTCTTATATTGATTCTGAAATTCAACAGGTGTTGATTATTACCTGTAGCTCTAAATATGATTGGGTGACTTCACCACTGACGTCTAATGTGCCGCCGCTCAGTATGGTAATGAGGGGATGGGTACATTTTGCTGATTCTTGCTACCGCAAAGTGAAGGTTTCATATAGCGAAAAGGGTGATGAGACACTTTTTGAATCCTTGCCTGTGAAATTAGTGTAATATGCTCGGTCACGAACCAGCTGGTAGGGCCTTCTGCGTGATTTTTAGCGCACCATGCTGAGTTTCAAAATGTATTACAATCAATGAGTTCTGCTTGATTGTGAGCTTAACTTATTGATTACAATATATAACACGACGCCTGTGAAGGCGACATTAGAGGTTGCTCAATGAGCGAGAAGTCAGAAGACCAGAAATTACCAAACTCAAAGCCACAAAGCCCTAAACCGCAGGGCGCTAAAATTGTGGGTGAAAAATTACAGAAAGTCTTGGCTCGAGCCGGTCATGGTTCTCGTCGGGAGATCGAAGCTATTATTCAGCAGGGTCGTGTCAGCGTAGATGGTAAAATATCCACGCTGGGTGATCGTGTTGAAGTGACCCAAGCCACTAAAATCCGCCTTGATGGCCACCTTCTTTCTATTACAGAATCTGAAGAGGCCGTGTGCCGTGTTCTGGCATATTACAAGCCGGAAGGCGAACTTTGTACCCGCAATGACCCTGAAGGTCGCCCGACGGTATTTGATCGTCTGCCTAAACTGCGTGGTTCGCGTTGGGTTGCGGTAGGCCGTTTGGACGTCAATACCTCAGGTCTATTGCTGTTCACCACTGATGGTGAACTTGCCAATCGCCTGATGCATCCAAGCCGTGAAGTTGAGCGCGAATATGCGGTGCGGGTGTTTGGTCAAATTGATGATGAAAAGATCAAGCAACTGAGTCGTGGCGTGCAATTGGAAGATGGTCCTGCGGCATTCCGCACCATTAGCTTCCAGGGTGGAGAAGGGCTTAACCAGTGGTACAACGTCACCTTGACCGAAGGGCGCAACCGTGAAGTTCGCCGCTTGTGGGAAGCGGTTGGCGTGCAGGTTAGCCGTCTGATTCGTGTGCGTTACGGTGATATTAATCTGCCGAAAGGTCTGCCACGTGGTGGTTGGACTGAGTTGGATCTGAAAGCAACCAACTACCTGCGTGAATTGGTTGAGCTGGATTCTGAAACCGTCAGCAAACTGCCGGTGGAAAAAGATCGTCGCCGAGTGAAAGCTAACCAAATTCGTCGCGCGGTTAAACGCCATACGGAAGTTGCTGGTCGTCAGGTTGCTGGCCGCCAAGGCTCCGCCCGTAAAGGTTCTACCCGCCAAAATGTGGGTAATGCCGCACCGGCCGCTACTGCCGGGCGTCGCGGATCGAATAAGCGCGGATAATTCATCGATGGGAAGAGAGGCGTCTCTTCCCATTATTCACAGCAATTTACCACTCACAGCAATTTTCACTCTCCCTCTCAGATTATCCTCGCTCTGCCAGTAGCATAAAAAACTGCCGTGAATTCTTTAAGAAAAATAAACTTGCTATAATAAATGGTTTTGCAGCATATACAGTCTATCAACCGCCATCAATTCCCGCTGGCTTTGAGATATTTTGAGTGGCTACATAGTGCTTGGGGGATACCCCATTGGGTTTAGAATCTAAGGAGCATCAACATGAAAAAATCTCTGTTAATGACCAGCACGGCTATCTTATTTGTTGTCGGGACTGGGTTTTCTACTCTAACTTATGCTTGTAGCGGCCCTCACTCGCATTATAGTGATAATTGCGAAAAGACCTGTAGTCCGCTTTCGGAACCTTGGAAAACGCTCTGCTATTTTGGCGGGACGCAGCATCAGTCGCAACCCGCGAGCCAAATGACACCGGCAACCCTTACGCCAGCTATGGGCATCTTGACACCCTCGCATATCCCAATGATTCCACTGGAGAAGTGAGTTCAGTCAGTCACATTAGAGTATTAGCCAATATGAGTTGGCGGTAGCCAGCTAAAAGGCAAATAGAAGCCGCAGAATGTGAACTGCGGCTTTTTATTGGCGGATATTTGCGGATATATAGGGGGGCAAAGTTGCGCTAAATTACCAATCAATACCTTGCTGTGCCTTAATTCCGGCATCAAAAGCGTGTTTTACCGGCCGTAACTCACTGACGGTATCAGCCATCTCCAGTAAGTCACGATGGCAACCACGGCCAGTAATAATCACTGTTTGATGAGCAGGGCGCTGTTGAAGGGCATTAACCACCTCATCCAGTGGCAGGTAGTCATAAGCGACCATATAAGTCAGCTCATCCAGCACCACTAAATCTAATGCCGGATCAGCCAACATACGCAAAGCGTGCTGCCAAACCCCCAGACAGGCGGCGGTATCTGTTTCTCTGTTCTGGGTATTCCAGGTAAAGCCGGTGGCCATGACCTGAAACTCAACCCCATGTTGCTGCAACAAATTTTTCTCGCCGTTCGGCCATTCGCCCTTGATGAACTGAATGACGCCCGCGGTTAATCCATGACCCACCGCCCGGGTGACAGTACCAAAAGCGGCGGTAGTTTTGCCTTTGCCGTTACCGGTAAAAACAATCATGATGCCGCGAGTCTCCTGGGCGGCGGCAACCCGTGATTCAACCTTTTCTTTTATTTTTTGTTGGCGCTGCTGGTGGCGTTCTTCAGACATTAAAGGTTCCTTTTACTCGGCGGGGCCGGGTTTGCGGCCAGGTTGTGCATCAAAGCTGATACCGGTTTTTCTCCGGCTATCATCGCCCATTAGGTAGAGATACAGTGGCATAATATCAGCCGGTGTTTTTAATTTGTTGGTATCTTCATCAGGGAAGGCGGTGGCCCGCATTTGAGTTTTGGTGCCCCCTGGATTGATACAATTAACCCGTAGATGGCTCTGTTTATACTCTTGTGCCAGCACCTGCATCATGCCTTCTGTAGCAAATTTGGATACGGCATAGGCTCCCCAGCCAGCGCGTCCCTGGCGACCGACGCTGGAACTGGTGAAAACCAGCGAGGCACTGGGGGCTTTCAGCAATAAAGGGAGTAGTGCCTGAGTAAGCATAAAAGTCGCATTAACATTCACTTGCATCACATCTTGCCAGACGGCGATGTTCTGCTCAGACATCGGCGCGATATCACCCAACAAGCCCGCATTGTGTAAGACACCATCCAAATGGGGAATCTGTTGACTTAAGGTATTCGCTAACTGTTGGCAATCTTGCGCGGTTGCGCGCAGTAGATCCAAGGTTATTACCAATGCCGCTAAGCCATTGGCAGCAGCAATCTGCTGTTGCACGGCAATTAATTTACTTTCGGTGCGGCCAACTAAAATCACGCGGGCGCCAAAACGCGCATAGGTCAACGCGGCTTCACGACCAATGCCATCACCTGCGCCCGTCACTAAAATAGAGTGGTTATCGAGCAGGTTATCTTTAGGCTGATAATGCATAATTATTCCTCTCACTGGCGGCGGGCATTCTACCCAAGCATGCCGCGATATCTCTTACATTCTTATATTTAAGCGAAACCAATGCAATTTTTCATTTGCGCAAGACGGCGGCGCAGTGGTTCGCTAGAATGCAAGTATCTCTCTAATAGCAGATGAATAAAGGCGGTATTTGTGGAGTTGATTTCTCTGTACGGACTGTTTCTGGCAAAAGTGGTCACCATAGTGGTTGCGATTGGTGCGGTAGTTTTACTGGTTGTCAGCCAAGGAGTGAGGAAACAAGGGCGACGGGGAGAGCTGAACCTGGTTGATCTGGGTGAGCAATATAAGGAAATGCAGCGCGAAATGCGACTGGCGCGCATGAGCCATGGGGAGCAAAAAACCTGGAGTAAAGAGTTTAAAAAGCAACAAAAAGCAGATCAAAAGTTGAAAAAGCAGCGCGCAAAAGCGGGTGCCGTGGCTGCAATAAAGCCATGTCTGTATGTGATTGATTTCAAAGGCAGCATTGATGCGCATGAAGTCACTTCGTTACGTGAAGAGATCTCGGCAGTACTGGCGGTGGCTACCGCTCAAGATGAAGTGTTGCTGCGGCTGGAAAGCCCTGGTGGTGTGGTACATGGCTATGGTCTGGCGGCATCACAGCTCGAACGTCTGCGTCACAAAGGTATTCGCCTGACGGTGGCGGTAGATAAAGTGGCGGCCAGTGGGGGTTATATGATGGCCTGTGTGGCTGATCGTATCATCAGTGCGCCTTTCGCCATTATCGGCTCGATTGGCGTGGTGGCACAAATTCCGAACTTCCACCGCTTGCTCAAAAAGAATGATATTGATGTCGAGCTGCATACCGCCGGTGAGTTTAAGCGCACCCTAACGCTGTTTGGCGAAAATACCGAGCAAGGGCGCGAGAAGTTCCGCGAAGATCTGAATGAAACCCACCTGCTATTCAAGCAGTTCGTCCAGCAACAACGTCCATCGTTAGATATCGATGCGGTCGCGACCGGTGAACATTGGTTTGGTACTCAAGCTAAAGAGAAGGGGTTGGTTGATGCCATTGGCACCAGTGATGATTTACTGATTGCTGAAATGGATAACCATGAGGTTATTGGTGTACGTTATGCTCGTCGTAAACGTCTGATGGATCGCTTTACCGGCAGCGCAGCAGAAAGTGCTGATCGTCTCCTGCTTCGTTGGTGGCAACGTGGTGAGAAACCCCTGCTATAAACGGGCGTAACGTCATTGATAGCCAATAAAACAGGGGGCTAAGCCCCCTCAGCGTGCTGACAAAGTTGATAAGCGGGGAAATGTGCCGAATGGGTCGTAACGGCGTGAGCCGTCGGTGCAGTCGCCCTGCCAGTTTCGGAGTGACAAACCCGGTGGCGCGATCTGTTCTCTCCCCAACCGGCACTGTGTTAGTCGCCTCTCAATCAACCAAATGATATTTGGCTGACAAGACGTGTGCCAGATGTTTGAACATATTAAATACCGCGGTTGTCTTCGCCGTCGGCAGGCCATCTGCATCGAGGAAAAACTCCCCGCGAAAGACCAATACCGGGCCTTTTTGCTCAACCTCAGTTGCCTGCATACCCTGCATATAATCTTCATGCTGACGAATAATCTCATTGGCTTCTGCCAATAATTTATTACGCTCAATTGGTACGGTGTTTCCGAACATTATATCTCCTCACGACGATTATCTCTCCTCATTACAAGGCAATTATTCTCACTATTGTACTGCGGGTTAGCATTTGTTCGCAAACAGGCTAAGGTTTATTCGAGCCTTACGCCGTTTTGCTGCGACTATTGGATAAATAGAGATTACTGGCTAATTAGGTTGCGTAGTGCTTTTTATCAGGTACAGTGTGGGATTTTATACTATTAGGTGGAAGGTTTTGTTGACGCCACAAGGCAGAATTCACTGCGATAGCACTGGGCGCAGGCAAAATTTTTGAGAGCTCACCCGCTAAGATTCGGAACGCTATTTTGTTGCCCGATCAAAAAAACAGGTTGATCTCCTGAAAAAGTACCGCAATATAAAAAAGAGATACAGAATGCCGCGGTACGGCAAGATAAAAACCTTCTTTTAGAAGAAATAATTTAGGTAAAGGTAATTATGGGTAAAGCTCTAGTAATAGTTGAGTCCCCGGCAAAAGCCAAAACTATTAATAAATATTTAGGGAATAACTACGTGGTTAAGTCCAGTGTCGGTCACATTCGTGATTTGCCGACCAGTGGCTCAGCCAGTAAGAAGAGCGCGAACTCAACCGAAGATAAAGCCAAGAAAGCCGCTGACAAACCCAAAACCAAAGTAAAGAAAGACGAAAAAGTTGCCTTGGTCAATCGCATGGGTGTCGACCCTTACCATGGCTGGAAAGCGCAGTATGAAATTTTGCCCGGCAAAGAGAAAGTGGTTGCCGAGCTGAAAGCATTAGCTGAAAACGCTGACCACATCTATCTCGCAACCGACCTTGACCGCGAAGGAGAGGCTATTGCCTGGCATTTGCGGGAGGTGATTGGCGGTGACGATAAGCGTTTTAGCCGTGTGGTATTTAACGAAATCACCAAAAACGCGATTCAGCAGGCGTTTAATCAACCCGGTGAATTGAATATCGATCGAGTTAATGCCCAACAAGCCCGCCGTTTTATGGATCGGGTGGTGGGGTATATGGTTTCGCCACTGCTGTGGAAAAAGATTGCCCGTGGCTTGTCCGCAGGGCGCGTGCAGTCTGTCGCCGTGCGGTTGGTGGTGGAGCGCGAGCGTGATATCAAAGCATTCGTTCCTGAAGAGTACTGGGAACTGCATGCTGACTTGCTGGCAAAAGGTGAAGTTCCGATTCAGATGGAAGTCACCCATGCTCACAATAAGCCGTTTAAGCCGGTCAATCGTGAGCAGACACATGCTGCCCTGAATTTGCTGGAAAATGCCCGCTATAAGGTGCTGGATCGTGAAGATAAACCGACCAGCAGCAAGCCAGGCGCCCCCTTCATCACCTCCACCTTGCAGCAGGCCGCCAGTACCCGCCTGAGCTTTGGGGTGAAGAAAACCATGATGATGGCGCAACGTCTGTATGAAGCGGGTCATATCACCTATATGCGTACTGACTCCACCAACTTGAGTCAGGATGCATTGACCATGGTGCGCGACTATATCGGCGATAATTTCGGCGATAAGTATCTGCCACCTGCGCCGAATCAATACAGCAGCAAAGAGAACTCGCAAGAAGCCCATGAAGCCATTCGTCCATCGGATGTGAATGTGCTGGCTGAGCAGTTAAAAGATATGGAAGCCGATGCCCAGAAGCTGTATCAGCTGATTTGGCGTCAGTTTGTGGCCTGTCAGATGACACCGGCCAAGTATGACTCCACCACGCTAACCGTGCAGGCGGGTGATTTCCAACTGCGCGCCAAAGGCCGCACTTTGCGGTTTGATGGTTGGACTAAGGTGATGCCCGCACTGCGTAAAGGCGATGAAGATAGAACCTTGCCAGTGATTGAAGTCGGCAGTGAGCTGGATCTACAGAAACTGATCCCAAGCCAGCACTTCACCAAGCCACCGGCGCGTTACAGCGAAGCCTCTCTGGTTAAAGAGCTGGAAAAACGCGGGATTGGCCGTCCATCCACCTATGCATCGATTATTTCGACTATTCAGGATCGTGGCTATGTGCGGGTAGAGAACCGCCGCTTCTATGCTGAGAAAATGGGCGAAATCGTCACTGATCGGCTGGAAGAGAATTTCCGTGAGTTGATGAATTACGATTTCACCGCGCGCATGGAGAGTGGTCTCGATCAGGTGGCCAACAATCAGGCCGAGTGGAAAGCAGTGCTGGATGGCTTCTTCGCAGAATTTAGCCAACAGCTTGAAAAAGCTGAGAAAGATCCGGAAGAGGGCGGTATGCGCCCGAACCAGATGGTCATGACCAGCATCGACTGCCCAACTTGTGGTCGCCAGATGGGGATACGTACCGCCAGCACCGGGGTGTTCCTTGGCTGTTCGGGCTATGCATTGCCGCCGAAAGAGCGCTGCAAAACCACCATTAATCTGGTGCCAGAAGCGGAGATTCTGAATATTCTGGAGGGCGATGATGCGGAGACTAACGCATTGCGCGCCCGTCGTCGCTGCCAGAAATGCGGCACGGCAATGGATAGCTATCTAATCGATAATCAGCGTAAATTGCACGTCTGTGGTAATAACCCAGCGTGTGATGGTTATGAGATTGAGCAGGGCGAATTCCGCATTAAAGGGTATGAAGGCCCGATTGTTGAGTGCGAGAAGTGTGGTTCTGAAATGCACCTGAAAATGGGGCGTTTTGGTAAGTACATGGGTTGCACCAATGACGAGTGTAAAAATACCCGTAAAATCTTGCGCAGTGGTGAAGTTGCACCACCGAAGGAAGATCCGGTTCCACTGCCAGAGCTGCCTTGTGAGAAGTCAGATGCCTATTTTGTGTTGCGAGATGGTGCGGCTGGCGTGTTCCTGGCGGCCAATACTTTCCCTAAATCGCGCGAAACCCGTGCGCCATTGGTAGAGGAGCTGGTGCGCTTTAAAGATCGCCTACCTGAAAAATTACGCTATTTAGCTGATGCGCCAGTCACGGATAAAGAGGGTAACAAAACCATGGTGCGTTTTAGTCGTAAGACTAAGCAGCAGTATGTTTCATCCGAGAAAGAGGGCAAAGCCACAGGTTGGTCTGCTTTCTATATTGATGGCAAATGGGTGGAAGCAAAAAAATAAGCGCCTAAGTCTCTAAAAGGCTTTTATGCAGAAAAATGCTTCCATATGAAATACTCTCTGCCGCAACTGAAAACCAGCCTTTATGGCTGGTTTTTTATTGGGCTAATCTACCCAAGTGCTTTATAGTCTTAGTCAATCCGTCGGCGCGCCCATCTTTGGCTGCCATCTGCATGATCCAAAAAAACTATTTTTATGCTGATGTCATCCCTTGATAACTCAGGGTGTATACAAGCATGGATGAAATGATATAGTAATTTGGTTATATAAAATATTTTCTTATCACCTATAGTTATTATAAGGTCACTACTGACCAGCTTGGCATTAAGCAGTTATGGGTTTCAGTTAATAACTTCGCGGCATACCGGGTGATTCCGATATACCAAACTGTGGGCTTCTCACAGTGTTTAACCTAGGATGGTATAGCTATGAAATTGCAGCAGCTCCGTTATATTGTTGAGGTGGTTAATCATAACCTTAATGTATCGTCCACCGCCGAAGGTCTGTACACCTCGCAACCGGGGATCAGTAAACAGGTTAGAATGCTGGAGGATGAGCTGGGAATCCAGATTTTTGCCCGTAGTGGTAAACATTTGACGCAGGTGACCCCCGCAGGGCTGGAAATTATTCGCATCGCCCGCGAAGTATTGTCAAAAGTGGATGCTATTAAAGCGGTTGCCGGTGAACACACCTATCCGGATAAAGGCTCTTTGTATGTCGCGACCACCCATACTCAGGCGCGCTATGCATTGCCTAATGTGATTAAAGGCTTTATCGAGCGCTATCCGCGTGTGTCGCTACATATGCATCAGGGGTCGCCGACCCAAATCGCGGAAGCCGTTTCTAAGGGCAGCGCAGATTTTGCTATTGCTACCGAAGCGCTACATCTATATGACGATCTGATTATGTTGCCGTGCTATCACTGGAATCGCGCGGTAGTGGTGAAGCCTGATCATCCACTGGCAGGTAAAACTCATGTTAGCATTGAAGAGCTGGCCGCCTATCCTATCGTCACTTACACCTTTGGTTTTACGGGTCGTTCGGAGCTGGACACCGCGTTCAACCGCGCCGGTCTGACACCGCGCATCGTCTTTACGGCGACCGATGCCGATGTGATTAAAACTTACGTGCGCTTAGGGCTGGGAGTGGGGGTGATTGCCAGTATGGCGGTTGATCCGATTCAGGACCCTGATCTGGTCACGGTCGATGCCCGTGATATCTTTACCTACAGCACCACCAAGATAGGTTTTCGTCGCAGCACTTTCTTGCGCAGTTATATGTACGATTTTATTCTGCGCTTTGCACCACACCTCACCCGTGATGTGGTGGATAAAGCAGTTGCTCTGCGCTCCAATGAAGATATCGAGGCGATGTTCAAGGACATTAAGCTGCCGACCAAGTGATATCTAGCTAAATAAAGCCCCCATACAGGGGCTTTATCCTTTTTTAGCGTTTCTTATTTGCTTGAGCGAGTACCGAGCCTGCCAGGGTTTTGGTCTTTTCGCTATATTCAGGGCTTGCCAAAACTTGTGACGCAATATCTTCCATATGCGCACCTGTCTGGTTACTGGTGCTAGTTTGCGAAAGTGCTGATCCCGCCAGGCTTTTTTCAATAGCGGAAGCATTAGGATCTTTTAGGGTTTTTGCCGCTTGTGACGCTACTGCGGCCGAAGTTTTTTTGGTATTAGTCATATCATTATCTCGTATTATATATAGGGTGTATTCCATATAGCATTTTAATAACTTAAGAGAGACTATATGTTGACTTAACTCTATTTAAAAACCAGTAACAGGGTCAAGTTAAATACCTCTCAAAAACTTTTATTACCTTAGTCCTATAGGTCATTCCATTTTTTATTTTTCACTCTCACGTCGATAGCTTGTTTTCTTTTTGTTTCTAATATTAATTCCAAAAAAGAAGTAATAAGTGATAATTCAAAAGTAAAACAAAACACATGCTGATAGTTTTATTGATGAGAAGAGCGAATTGAAGACCATTATACAATCCTAGCAAGGAGGAAGTGTGAGAATAATATCCTACCCAGTATCAAATATAAATTTAGATAATACAGTGCGCGACCTAAATGACTATTACTCTAAATCCGTAAGTACTGAAGTACAAGTTAAAGATGAGTGCTCGAATAAAAATGAAAGTATTAATGAAATTTATCAAAGATTAGTCCGAGAGGGTTGGCTAGAGCCTTCAGATAATATTGAGGGTAGTACTCTACACCATATTATTTCAACATTACGTGAAAAATCAATGGCAGAAATTGTGCTTAATCCCAAAGGGGTAATCTACTCAGGGTTACCTCATGACTATGAGGACTCACTAATATTTGAGGCTGATGGCAACTCTGGTATCAAGATGAATTACTCTGTTATCCACAAAGATATGGGGTGCAGCTTATTTAAATTGAATTGTCAGTTACTTTTAGATAAAAACTGTCAATTAGATGAAAAAAATTCGAATATTTTTTTTGATTTTTACGTGCAGTGTTCTGAAATACTAAAACAAGAGTTAGATAAGCGGGGGCCAATGCGCAAATTTTTAGATTTGTTGGTCGCCTTATTTAATCTCAATAAGTTTACTTCCAATAATGTAATGCCCTCTATTAATAGAGATACTCTATCAATAGAGTACAATATAAAAAATAATACTTATCTCGCCAATGGAGGGGGATACTATCATCCTGATTTTTATATTGAGGACGATGGTTTTAAAGAGCATGCAGAGATTGATGAGAATAAAATCTATGAATCTGGAAGGTGGGATGGATATTTGGATGGCTTAATTGCCAATAGGGCGGTTAATTAAAGCGATATTAAGGTCACCTATTGCAGGAATCGCCATTGTTGCCAAAATGTTAATGTTTCTTTGTGTTATATTTAATCTAGACCACATAATTTCAAGGGAATACACCCTGAGATGAATGCGGACTCAGACACTAATAAGAAACAATGGAGGCACTATGTCGTTGGATCTGCGGAAAACGAGTATGGCCAGGTTGGTTGCCCTGAAGAATGAATATCACTACTACAGCCTGCCGCAATTGGCGGCAGTGCTGGGGGATATTGACCGCTTACCTAAGTCACTGAAAGTGCTGTTGGAAAATCTGCTGCGCCATCTGGATGGTGAGCAGGTTAAGGAGGAGGATCTTAAAGCCATTGTCGCCTGGCAACAGAGCGGCCATGCTGATCGAGAGATTGCTTACCGACCCGCCCGCGTATTGATGCAGGACTTTACCGGCGTGCCGGCGGTAGTGGATCTGGCGGCGATGCGTGAAGCGGTCGCGCGGTTGGGGGGCGATGTGGCGCAGGTTAACCCCTTGTCACCGGTGGATTTAGTCATTGACCACTCGGTGACTGTCGATGAGTTTGGTGATAAAGCCGCATTCGGTGAAAACGTCCGTTTAGAGATGGAACGTAACCATGAGCGCTATATCTTCCTGCGCTGGGGGCAGAAAGCCTTTAGCCGCTTCCGCGTCGTGCCGCCGGGCACCGGTATTTGCCATCAGGTTAACCTGGAGTATCTGGGGCAAACGGTTTGGCACGAACAGCAGGGCGATAAGCGGGTCGCCTATCCCGATACGCTGGTGGGGACTGACTCCCACACCACTATGATCAATGGCTTAGGGATACTCGGCTGGGGTGTCGGTGGGATTGAGGCGGAGGCGGCGATGTTGGGCCAGCCGGTCTCGATGCTGATCCCCGATGTGGTCGGCTTCAAGATGACCGGTAAAATGCGCGAAGGGATCACCGCCACCGACCTGGTGCTGACAGTCACACAGATGCTAAGAAAACATGGGGTGGTGGGGAAGTTTGTTGAGTTTTACGGCGATGGTCTGGCGGATCTCCCCCTCGCCGATCGTGCCACTATTGCCAATATGTCGCCGGAGTTTGGTGCCACCTGCGGTTTCTTCCCGGTTGATGAGGTGACGCTGGGTTATATGCGCTTAAGTGGGCGCAGTGATGAACAAATTGCCTTGGTTGAGGCCTATAGCAAAGCGCAAGGCTTATGGCGTCATCCCGGTGATGAACCGATGTTTACCAGCCAGTTATCTCTCGAGTTGAGCACGGTAGAAGCCAGTCTGGCGGGGCCGAAGCGCCCGCAGGATCGCGTGGCGCTGCCCAAAGTCCCCTTGGCATTTAAGGCTTTTGAAGAGCTGGAGTTCAATAGCCAAAAAGATAAAGTTGACCAGGTCTCCTTCACCCTTGCGGGCAAAACCCACAACCTGGCGCAGGGGGCGGTGGTGATTGCGGCCATTACCTCATGCACCAACACCTCCAACCCTAGTGTATTGATGGCGGCGGGATTATTAGCCAAGAAAGCGGCAGAGAGGGGGCTGAAAACCAAGCCTTGGGTGAAAACCTCGCTGGCCCCCGGTTCTAAAGTGGTGACGGAGTACCTTAATTCTGCGGGTCTAACCCCTTATCTGGATAATTTGGGCTTCAATCTGGTGGGCTATGGCTGCACCACCTGTATAGGTAACTCTGGCCCATTGCCGGAACCAATAGAAAAAGCCATCAAAGTCGGGGATTTAACCGTCGGTGCGGTGCTCTCGGGTAACCGTAACTTTGAAGGGCGCATTCACCCCTTGGTGAAGACCAACTGGCTCGCCTCGCCACCGCTGGTGGTCGCCTATGCGCTGGCGGGAAATATGAGTGTCAATCTGACCCAAGACCCGCTAGGTGACGACCCCGACGGGAATCCGGTCTATCTGAAGGATATCTGGCCGAGCGGGCTTGAGATCGCCAAAGCCGTTGAAGAGGTCAAAACTGAGATGTTCCGCAAGGAGTATGCCGCAGTATTTGATGGCGACCAGGATTGGCAGGCGATTCAAGTCGATAGCACGCCAACTTACCACTGGCAAAATGACTCCACCTATATTCGCTTGCCACCTTTCTTTAGTGATATGAAAGCCTTACCGGAGCCGGTTCAGGATATCCATCATGCCCGCATTTTGGCGATTTTGGCCGATTCAGTGACCACCGACCATATTTCACCTGCCGGTAATATCAAGCTGGACAGCCCGGCGGGTCGCTATTTGCGCGATCGCGGAGTTGAGATCAATGAGTTCAACTCCTACGGTTCGCGTCGGGGTAACCATGAGGTGATGATGCGCGGCACATTCGCCAATATCCGTATTCGCAATGAGATGGTGCCGGGGGTTGAAGGGGGGGTGACCCGACATATTCCGTCGCAAAATGAGATGGCTATCTATGATGCTGCGATGCGCTACCAGCAGGAGAGTGTCCCACTGGCGGTGATTGCGGGCAAGGAGTATGGCTCCGGTTCCAGTCGCGACTGGGCAGCCAAAGGGCCGCGATTATTGGGGGTGAGGGTGGTGATTGCCGAATCATTTGAACGTATTCACCGCTCTAATTTAATCGGGATGGGTATTTTGCCGCTTGAGTTCCCCGTGGGGGTAAACCGTAAAACTCTGGGGCTGACGGGTGACGAATCCATTAGTGTCAGTGGATTACAGAGTCTCTCCCCTGGGCAAATCGTGCCGGTGGCGATAAGCTATGGCGATGGGCGACAGCAAATCGTCAATACTCACTGCCGTATCGATACAGGTAATGAATTGGTTTACTTCGAGAATGGCGGCATTTTGCATTACGTGATTCGTAAAATGTTGTAGTTTTGGTGACACTGTCACTATCCAGTTAAATCGGTATAAAAGGGTGATTGAGAAATCACCCTTACTCTTCCCGATGCCGCTCAGTTACTTGGTCAATAAATGGCCCATTTTGGCGGCTTTGGTGGCCATATACTGCTCATTTTTCGGATTGCGACCCACAATCAACGGCACGCGTTCGACGATATTAATTCCCGCCGCAGAAAGAATTTCAACTTTCTGCGGATTGTTCGTCAGCAGGCGTATCGCCTTGACGCCCAATAATTTATACATATCTGAACACAGGGTGAAATCACGTTCATCAGTGGCAAAACCGAGTTGGTGGTTGGCTTCAACGGTATCCGCCCCTAAATCCTGTAAGGCATAAGCGCGGATCTTATTGAGCAAACCAATATTGCGCCCCTCTTGGCGATGATAGATCAGTACGCCACGGCCCTCTTCGGCAATATGTGCCAGTGCCGCTTCTAGCTGAAAACCACAATCACAACGCAGGCTAAACAGCGCATCACCAGTCAGGCACTCAGAATGAACCCGGGAGAGCACCGGCTCATCGCCGCTGATATCACCAAATATTAAGGCCAGATGGTCATGGCCGGTGGCCAACTCTTCAAAACCAACCATTAAAAAATCACCCCAAGGGGTAGGTAATTTGGCTTCTGCTACACGTTTTAGCTGCATCTTACTGTTCATATTATAACTTCAGACCCTTAGGGAAGTTGTCGCTATCCTACTGTGGATATCCGCTCTGATTAGCGATCTACCTTATACCTATTCGCATTAGGGATAGGATTAAATAAAAAGTTTCGCTGCGATTATTATTAGCTATATTGCCATAACTTCCGCCGGACTGCTGTTCAAGAAAACAGCGATAAGCCAAGAGTAGGCGTTAGGTGGGAACTTATTTCGATAATCATAAAATTTTGTTTATATTATCAATGGCTAGCAGAACTTATACTCGTTCGCTATAGCATAGTTGTTAATTGTGCTATCACCATCAGTGATAGGATGTGGACAGGGTAGAGAGGATCTCAGATGTGGAATATAGCAAAACGCATTAGTGTCGGAACAGTTATCTTGCTGCTGCCAACCCTGATTATCTGGCTTTCCGGCTGGCAGTGGCAGCCTGGGGGTAATGAAAGCGGGCTAAAGGGGCTGTTCTGGGTCACCGAAACCGTGACTGCGCCATGGGGGATCCTGACCAGTGCACTGCTCGGTGGCTGGTTTTTGTGGTGCTTGCGCTTTCGGATTAAGCCAGCCATCGGCTTGTTGGTGATACTGGGCGGCGTCATTATTGTCGGCCAGGGGGTGAAATCATTGATTAAAGAGCAGGTGCAAGCGCCACGACCATTTGTGGTATGGCTAGAAGCTGAGCATCATATTGAAGATAGCTATTTCTATTCGTTACCCCGCGCTGAGCGCAGTGCGCTGGTCAAACAACAATTGGAAAATCAATCCCTTATTCCGCCATGGTTAAGCCGTCACTGGCAGTTTGAAACCGGTTTTGCTTTCCCATCGGGTCATACGGTTTTTGCTGCCAGTTGGGCACTGTTAGCCGTTGGTTTGTTATGGCCACGGCGGCACTACAAAACGGTCATCATACTGATGCTATGGGCGCAAGCGGTCATGATGAGCCGTTTGGTGTTAGGGATGCACTGGCCGCGTGATTTGGTGGCAGCGACGTTGATCAGTGGACTATTGGTCGCCATGGTTTGTGGTTTGGTGCAACGCTGGTTCGGTTCGCTCACCATTGCACCACCAGAACAGCATGAAATCGAACAACGAGAGCATAAGGACGAGTAAGCCGCTAGCGGCCATTCGCCATCCGGTTGTTTAAAATAGTATCGATTAGCTGCTGAATCGGCGCTTTATCTTGGGGCAGGGTTCTTTGCTGAGTAAGGAAGTGCTAATTTATCAAGTAACGACGCCACATTTTTGGCATAATTCATCAGGTTGATTCGGCCTTTAGGAAAAAACGTGAAATATTTGCTGATTTTTTTGTTAGTGCTGGTGATTTTCGTGATTTCAGTCACGTTAGGGGCGAATAACGATCAGGTTGTGACCTTTAACTATTTATTGGCTCAGGGCGAATATCGGGTATCTACGCTATTGGCAACGCTTTTTGCGGCGGGTTTAGTGCTGGGATGGGTTATTTGTGGGCTTTTTTATCTGCGAGTCCGCATTTTACTGGGTCGTGCAGAGCGGAAAATTAAACGTCTTGAATCGCAGCAAGAGCCGCCGATTGCATCCAGTGCGACTCCACCCACCGCTGCTGTCAGCAAGGAATAATTTTCTATGTTAGAAATGCTGTTTCTGCTGTTGCCCGTCGCGGCCGCTTATGGCTGGTATATGGGGCGCAGAAGCGCTCAGCAGGATAAGCAGCAGGATGCTAACCGCTTGTCACGTGAATATGTGGCAGGGGTTAACTTTCTTCTCTCCAATCAACAGGACAAAGCGGTTGATCTGTTTCTTGAGATGTTGAAAGAGGACAGTTCAACGGTTGAAGCACATCTGACACTCGGCAATCTTTTTCGTTCACGTGGCGAAGTCGACCGCGCTATCCGCATCCATCAGGCGCTGATGGAGAGCGCCTCCCTGACTTTCGAACAACGGCTGCTGGCTATTCAGCAGCTCGGTCGCGATTACATGGCGGCGGGTTTTTACGATCGTGCCGAAGATATGTTCAACCAATTGGTTGAGGAGCAAGATTTTCGGCTAGGGGCATTGCAGCAGTTACTCGTCATTCATCAGGCCACCAGTGATTGGAACAACGCCATTGAAGTGGCGGAAAAACTGGTCAAAATGGGCAAAGATAATCAGCGTTTGGAAATTGCCCATTTTTATTGCGAACTGGCCCTGCAAGCGATGGGCATTGATGATTTGGATAAGGCGATGGGGTTGCTGAAAAAAGCCGCCTCCGCTGACAAACAGTGCGCACGGGTCTCCATCATGCAAGGCCGGGTACATATCGCCAGAGGCGAGTATGCCAAAGGGGTTGAAGCGTTAGAACGGGTGTTGGAACAAGATAAAGAGGTGGTCAGCGAGGCCTTGCCGATGCTGAGTGATTGCTACCAACACCTACAGCAACCCCAGGCCTGGGCTAATTTTCTTAAGCGCTGCGTAGAGGATAATACCGGTGCGACGGCTGAATTGATGCTGGCAGAAATTCTGGAGCAGCACGAAGGCCGCGATGTGGCGCAAACTTATATTAACCGCCAATTACAACGCCATCCGACCATGCGTGTTTTCTATCGTTTGATGGATTATCACTTGGCTGATGCAGAGGAGGGGCGAGCAAAAGAGAGCTTGCTGCTGCTGCGGGATATGGTCGGCGAACAGATCCGGACTAAACCTCGTTACCGCTGCCATAAGTGTGGTTTTACTGCTCACTCACTTTACTGGCACTGCCCGTCATGCCGTGCCTGGGCTTCGATTAAGCCTATCCGTGGGCTAGATGGTCAATGATACCCGTCATCTTTCAAGTTGCAGGTGTGTTGGCCGCGCTCGTTTACCCGAATCACTGACTGATGTCAGCTCATCGGGATGCACTTGCTTGCCGCCTTCCTGCACCTCGAAATCTATTGGGTATCCCAACTCTGTCGTCATCTTTCAAGTTGCAGGTGTGTTGGCCGCGCTCGTTTACCCGAATCACTGACTGATGTCAGCTCATCGGGATATCGAAATCTTGCAATATAAGGTGATGGAAACTTACTTTTTCTTTTGTGGCGCTTTCAGCAATTGGCGTAGTTTCTTCAACTCTTTTTGGCTTAGCGGCTGTTCTGAAATCTCTTCTACACCTTGGTTATCAATCTCGCTGTGATGCAATTTGGCCTCTTTACGGCCGCCTTTGGTGCTTTTAACATCAACCTCAAAACTTTGTTCTAATCTTTCGCAGACTTCGGTACTGAGAGAAAACTGTTTTTCTAAGGCGGCTGCTTTGATTTTCTCTTTTAATTCCAGAGGGATTTTAATGGTTAATGTCGATATTTCACTCATTATATAACCTTCAATTTAGGGAAAATACCAAGCTAAGCGAGGGACGAAGATCTGTCTAGGGGATAACACGACTGTCACAAAAAATTCACATTCGAGAATAGCAAAAGAGCGCCAAAGCGCTCTTTTACGGGTAGACACAGAGTTAACCTGATGAGGGGTAAGAATTAACGATAAATAACCGCTGTGCCGTGCAGTTTGTTATTGCCGGTCGCTGAAGTAATCAGGAACGATGTTGCACCAGCATCTTCCGCTTTTTTCGCCAAAGCACTCTCTAAATCGGTTAATGTACCGGCGCTGCTGGCTGAGACTACGCCAATTTCATTCAATCCAGTTGATGGTGTGTGCTGGATTTGCGTTGCCGCAATGCTGGCAAATGATGCGAAAGAGAGGGCCAATGCTGGAACGATGTATTTGATGCTTTTCATGTGAAACTCCATTTATTACATATTATTTGTATAGTTAAGGTTTGAGTTATTTGCTTGCTAGACAATCAATGCCTTGCGATGGAGTGAATGATATAGCATTGTTGTTGAATGAAAATCACAAAGATCTGATTATTTAAATCAAATTATTTGATCAACAATTTACGCTTCTTGAAACTATTTTACGCAACTCTGGCTATGATGCTGGCGCCCGCTTGACGTAAATTGACTCAGCCTGTCAAAGGCTGACACATCGGCGGCAACGCCGGGCTGCCCGATCGCTGTAATTTAAGTGACACACCCTGTAGAATGTCGGCGTTATCACTATTTTTTGACTGAAAAAGGCTTAAAAATGACGTCTGCAACTAAAACTAATAACAGTGGCCCGATCTCTTCCCCCATCGTTGTCGCACTGGATTATGCCAATAAAGACGCTGCGTTAGCCTTTGCTGATCGTGTAAACCCTCGTGATTGCCGATTAAAAGTGGGCAAAGAGATGTTTACCCTATTTGGCCCGCAGCTGATTGGTGATCTTCAACAGCGCGGTTTCGACGTTTTTCTCGATTTGAAATTCCACGATATCCCCAATACCACCGCTCACGCCGTAGCCGCTGCCGCAGAGCTCGGCGTCTGGATGGTGAATGTCCATGCCAGTGGTGGCGCGCGCATGATGACGGCGGCGAAAGAAGCCCTATTGCCCTATGGGTCACAAGCCCCCTTACTGATTGCCGTTACCGTGTTAACCAGCATGGATGGCGAGGATTTGCGTGATATCGGCATCAATATCAGCCCGGCTGAACACGCCGAGCGCTTGGCGAAACTGACCTGGGATTGCGGCTTAGATGGCGTGGTCTGTTCTGCTCATGAAGCGGTGCGCTTGAAACAGGTTTGTGGCACTGATTTTAAGCTGGTTACCCCAGGGATCCGCCCGCAGGGCAGCGATGCCGGCGACCAGCGGCGCATTATGACACCTGAGCAGGCGGTGGTAGCTGGCGTCGATTATATGGTGATCGGGCGTCCGATTACCCAATCGGCTGACCCAGAGAAGACGTTACGTGACATTCTGGCATCACTGAATCAGGGGGCATCATAATGAGTAGTGATAATAGCCGCCTGGTTTACTCCACTGACACTGGCCGCATCAGTGAGCCGGAAGTTAAGGCTGAACGACCTAAAGGTGATGGCACTGTGCGCATTTTGCGTCAAACCAGTGGCCGCAAAGGAAAAGGCGTGAGCCTGATTACAGGTATTGACGTCAGTGATGTCGAGTTAGAAAAACTCGCGGCGGAGTTGAAGAAAAAGTGTGGTTGCGGTGGCTCAGTTAAAGAGGGCGTTATTGAGATTCAGGGCGATAAGCGCGACCTGTTGAAGCAGCTGCTGGAAGCCAAAGGAATGAAAGTTAAGCTGGCGGGGGGCTGATATACAATATGAGGTTATTGATAACCCAATTTATTGCCTGGAGCCTGGCTGAGTGATTACCCCTAAGGGGGCTGCAAGTATCCACTTTCTCATCAGCACAGTTTCAACTAGATAAACAGTTTCAACTAGATAAAATGTTATCCAAAGTCATTGGCGTTGCAGGTAGGCAGCAAGTGAACGCCCCGATGAGCTTACATAAGTAAGTGATTCGGGTGAGTAAACGTAGCTAACACCCCTGCAACGTCAAGTACGCAGGATAAAGTTATTTGCCGACCTGATGACCAATAACCCCACCAATAGCGGCACCACCTAATGTTCCCAGCGTACTACCGGTCAGAACCGCCCCCCCGACAGCACCGGCACCAGCACCAATGGCGGTATTACGGTCACGTTTGGACATGTTAGAACAAGCAGACAGTGAAAAGGCGAGTGTTAGCGCTAATGCTGCAGTAGCCAATCGTTTAGTGTTCATCATAACTATTCTCCTGACGTTAGCTTTTGGTAGGGATAGATCAGGTAATAAATCTTCAATGTTATCTCCGCATCTATCGGTGCCAAATTGATGTTGCCTTACTAATTATAGGCATTATATCAATTTTAGCCGTCGTCTCAATTTGTGAGTGTTTAGAATAAAAATGGCCATATTGGCTTAAATTCGAGATTAATGCTGAAAAGTCGTTTTGTCATCGATAGAAACCAGTATAAATATCCGTGAATCATTTGATAGGTAAATAGTCTTAATTTGTCTGGGGAAACGCGGCAATTAGGCATTATCTGAGGTAAAAGGCACGATTAACTCATTGTCAGTGCTAAATAAAATATTACTTTTTGCCCGCGCGTCTCTCAGACGGCGCTTTCCAGCTGATCCTTACGCAGTTTATAGCCATTTATCCCATACCTGTTCTGACCTGTGGCGCTGAAAATGAGTGAAATTCAGTTATTCAGGATATGACGATGCTCAACGAACTGAAGCAGCAAGTCCTTGCCGCTAACCTGGCTCTCCCGCGCCATCATCTGGTGACATTCACTTGGGGTAATGTCAGTGCCGTTGACCGGCAAAGTGGTTTGTTGGTCATTAAGCCTTCCGGGGTGGAGTATGATGTGATGACGCTGGATGACATGGTGGTCGTGGAGCTGGAAACCGGTAAAGTGGTGGAGGGCAGTAAAAAGCCCTCGTCCGACACGGATACACATCGGGTGCTCTACCTTCATTTTCCGCAAGTGGGCGGCATTGTGCATACCCATTCACGCCATGCCACCATCTGGGCGCAAGCCGGGCTGGATCTCCCGGCGTGGGGCACCACGCACGCGGACTATTTCTATGGCGCCATTCCCTGTACCCGCCAGATGACGGCCGAAGAGATTGCGGGCCGTTATGAGTGGGAGACCGGCAAGGTGATTGTCGAGACACTCCAGCAGCGGGGCATTCAGCCGCAAGATGTACCTGCGGTGTTAGTGAATTCCCATGGCCCCTTTGCCTGGGGAAGCAGTGCCGATAACGCGGTACACAATGCCGTGGTGCTGGAAGAGCTGGCCTATATGGGGATCTTCTCCCGCCAATTGAATCCACAATTAGGCGATATGCAGCCGCAGTTGCTGGATAAACACTATCTTCGCAAACATGGAAAAAATGCATATTACGGGCAGTAATGGCTGAGCTATCAAGCAACCCGTGCTCACTGTTGCACGGGTTATGCGCTGAGGATATCGACCTGAATGCCCTCAGCCATCAACGACTGTTGATAGCCTGCGGGCAGGCGGCTATCAGTGATCACCCGACTGATCGCCGCTAGCGGTGCCAGCGGGTTTTGATGTACCAGACCAAATTTTGAGGCATCGGCCAAAATAATATTTTCCGCGCCTTTCGCTAACACACTGTTGATGACCTCCGCCCGCAATATGTCACGGCCAGTGAAACCGCTATCTAGCTGATAGCCATCAATGCCGATAAACGCCTTACTAAAATGCACATGCTGTAGACAGAGTTGCGTCAATGGGCCAACCATGCTGTCACTCTTTTTCTGATAAATGCCGCCGAGCAGGATGACCTCACAGGCCGAGTCTTTCAATTGGCGCGCAATATAGCCGCTCACGGTCACCAGGGTTATCTCTGGTCGTTGAGCCAGATGATGCGCCAGCAGGGCATTGCTACTGCCACTTTCGATAAAGATAGTCTCGCCGTCGTTGACCAGTGAAGCGGCATAATTAGCCAGTTTTTGCTTCATCGCAAAATGGGTCATCATGCGCACATCGACATCGTCACTCTCCAGCGCCGCCGCTGAACCGTGGACTCGCTTGAGTAAACCCCGTTTTTCCAGCACGTTGAGATCTTGCCGGATGGTCACCTCAGAGACATGGGTGGTTTGCGCTAACTCATTGACGCTGATCCGTTGCCGCTCATTGACCAATTGTAAAATTGTCTGCTGTCTTGGGTTCATGGCACTCTTATGGCACTCCAGAGGAATAAAGAGAGTAAATAGTGACGCTGTCACTTATTTGTCAATTCAGTGTCGATAAATAATACCCTAGATAGCAAGGATAATACGCGCTATTGCTCAGGTAAAAGCGAAACTAACCACAAAGCCGCGAGTGGCTGATATTGGGTTGACTAAAAGGGTAATTTGTTTCGTTCGAAATTTATATGACTTTCGAACGAAAGTTAATTGATGTGGATCACACTATTAATTGCTGATTGGTCTATGATTGCGGCTAATGATTTATCACTAATCTATTCGTTCAGTTGGGTTATAAGCTTGACCCGTCTGGCCGCTTAACTCATCCAAATCGGAGGTTTTTATGGAGCTTTATCTCGACACCGCAGATGTGGCCGCAGTAAAACGGCTGGCACGTATATTGCCACTGCAAGGGGTGACCACCAACCCGAGCATTCTGGCGAAAGCAGGTAAATCTATCTGGGAAGTACTACCAGCACTGCGTGATGCGCTGGGCGGCACTGGCAAGCTTTTCGCGCAAGTGCTGGCCAGTGATTGCGAGTTGATGGTCTCTGAAGCGGTACTGTTGTCACAGCGCGTCCCTGGGTTGGTGATCAAAGTTCCAGCCACGGCGGAGGGGTTGGCGGCGATTAAGAAATTGAAAGCGATGTCGATCCCGACACTCGGCACTGCGGTTTATGGGGCGGGGCAAGGCTTGCTGTCAGCCCTGGCTGGGGCAGAGTATGTCGCGCCATACGTAAATCGGCTGGATGCACAGGGCGGTGATGGTATTGCGATGGTGCGTGAGTTGCAGCAGTTACTGACTTTACATGCGCCGGGGGCAAAAGTGTTGGCGGCCAGTTTCCGCACACCACGGCAGGTGCTTGACTGTCTGTTAGCGGGCTGTCAGTCGGTCACCATCCCGGTGGATGTGGCTGAGCTGTTTATCAGCACGCCAGCGGTAAAAGCGGCGGTAGAGCAGTTTGAGCATGATTGGCAGGGCGCATTTGGCTCAGCAATCCTTAGCTAGCAAAACAGGCCGGTTGTGTTGCTGTGGCCGTAGGCGTTAGCGCAGTGAGCATAGAAAAACGCCCTGCAAATGGTTAACAGGGCGTTACGCTGTCACTTAATTTTTCACCCTTAACAAGGGCATTTTCCCAATTTGCCTGCTTTGCTCGGAAAACGCGCATCCAGACAGTAGCGGTGGAACTCCCGCTCACTCATTGGTGTGGTTTCTGGGTGATGACGGCGCATATGATTCACATAATTACCGTAATCCTGTACCCCCACCATCAGGCGAAAACTCTGCGCGACACGTTGTGCAATCAAGCGCAGCCAACCCCGTAGATGGGGGGGGTGAGCGACCACTGGCACCAGCGGAATACAGCGCGTAATCCGGTGCGGCGCACTTGCTGATCGTGGGCGGAAAGGGAGACCTGCATTAGCCACGGAGAGCCTCCTCACGGAAGACAATTTCAGATTCATGGGTGGTTGGCTGGCTGGATTTCAGCGCCCGACGCACCACAAACACCGATGAGATCAACATGGTTATCGCGACCAGCATAAAGAAGGCGCATAACGCCGCGTTGATCTGATTATTGAACACGATAGTTTCCATATCCTTAATACTCTTGGCTGGGGCGATTAATACCCCTTGCTCGACCCCGGCAGAGAATTTCCGCGCCTGAGCCAGGAAACCAATACTCGGTTTCTCATGGAAAATCTTCTGGAAGCCGGCGGTCATTGAGGTGATAAACAGCCCAATGGTTGGCACTATGGTTACCCAAGCATAGCGCTGCTTCTTCATTTTAAACAGCACCACCGTCCCTAAAATCAGCGCCATTGATGCTAGCATCTGGTTACCAATGCCGAACAGTGGCCACAAGGTATTGATGCCACCTAGTGGGTCGACCACCCCCTGGTAAACGAAGAAGCCCCAACAGGCCACGGCGACCGTGGTGCCGGATAAGTTACCCAGCCATGAGCGGTTATTGGCGAGGCCTGGTACCACCACCCCCACCAGATCCTGCACCATAAAGCGGCAAGCGCGGGTACCGGCATCGACGGCGGTCAGAATAAACATCGCTTCAAACAGAATGGCGAAGTGATACCAGAAGGCCATCATGTTGCGGCTGTTAAAGACTTCACTGATGATATGGGCCATGCCAACCGCAAAGGTCGGCGCACCACCGGCCCGCGATAGAATCGACTTCTCGCCGACATCCTGGGCTATCATCGTCAAGGTCTCTGGGGTGACCACAAATCCCCAGCTATTGATGGCGAGCGCCGCGCTCTCGACGGTGGAACCAATCAATGCCACTGGCGAATTCATGGCGAAGTAGACGCCGGGATCGATAACCGAGGCACAGATTAACGCCATAATGGCGACAAAGGACTCCATCAACATTGCACCATAGCCGATAAAGCGGATATGGCTTTCGCGCTCAATCAGTTTTGGTGTGGTGCCACTGGCCACCAAGGCATGGAAGCCCGAGATTGCGCCACAGGCAATGGTGATAAACAGGAACGGGAACAGGCTGCCGGAGAACACCGGGCCGCTACCATCAATAAAGCGCGACACCGCAGGCATCTTCATTTCCGGCATGGCGAAGACGATCCCCACCGCCAAACCGATAATGACCCCAATTTTCAGGAAGGTGGATAAGTAATCCCGTGGTGCCAGCAGCAGCCACACGGGCAGCACTGAGGCAATAAAACCGTAGATAATCAGCACCCAGGTCAGGGTGGTGCCGTGCAGGGTGAAGAGCGGCCCCCAGTAAGGGTCAGCGGCGATATTGCCACCATAAATGATGGCGGCCATCATCAGTACGAAACCGATTAATGACACCTCAGCAATTTTACCGGGGCGGATAAAGCGCATATAGACGCCCATAAACAGGGCGATCGGAATGGTTGCCGCGATGGTAAACAGGCCCCATGGGCTGTCTGCCAGCGCTTTAACCACCACTAATGCCAGCGCAGACAAGATGATAATCATCACGCCCAATGCCCCGAGCATGGTGATAACCCCCGCAAAGGCACCCAGCTCCTGTTTTGCCATCTCCCCCAGTGAGCGGCCGTCGCGGCGGGTGGAGATAAACAGGATCAAGAAATCCTGTACCGCACCGGCCATCATCACCCCAACCAAGATCCAGATGGTGCCGGGTAAAAAGCCCATCTGCGCGGCCAGAATTGGCCCCACCAATGGCCCCGCCCCGGCGATAGCGGCAAAGTGGTGGCCGAACAACACCCACTTATTGGTCGGGACATAATCCAAACCATCATTACGGCGCTCCGCTGGGGTTGAGCGGCGATCATCCAGCTCAAAGACATTTTTGGCAATAAAGAGGCTATAAAAACGATAAGCGATGCTGTAGCAGGCTACCGACGCAATCACCAACCAGATGGCATTAACATGCTCACCTCGGCTAAGTGCCAGCATGGCAAAGGCAAATGCACCTATTAACGCCACGGTCAGCCAAATGACGACAGTCTTGACGTTCTTCATGGGTAACGACTCCTTCGTTTGGTAGGGGGATATCACGATCACTTAACTTAGGAGTTTTGATGTAAAAAAAAAGTAGCAGAAGTGAAATTTGTGAAGTGTAAAATGTTTTTACGTCATAATTGGTAGCACTTTTTTACATATACTGATGTTTATGTGAATCTTTCTGTTAGTCACTATAACGGTAGTTAATTGCATGGCTCAAAATTGAAAAAGCCGTGGGATGTTTGGCATCACCACGGCTTATTATCAAACTCACGCCACTATTTCAGGCCGTTAATCCGGTTAAACCACCGGGCGGGCCACCACATTGCGGGTCTCCATGCGAACTTCTGCAATACGAACCTCAATTTTGTCGCTCTGGCTGTAAACCGTCTCACCTTTAATCTGCACGGTGCCGCTCTCCTGACTGCACACCATCTCATCACGCACCGCATGAATAAATGGCGCGGGGATAAAGGCCACGGCGCCGTTATCCAGCAAGCGCACCCGTAGGCCACCACGGGTCACATCAATGATCTCCGCAGCGAAGCGAGTATCAGTGCCGGCCTGAGGTTGCAGATAGCGGGCATAGAGCCAATCGCCGACATCGCGTTCCGCCATCCGATTCAGCCGACGGCGCTCCGCCAATTGCACGGTTATCTCATCTTGTGGCTTCTCTGCTGGCTGGCCGGTAATGATAGCTTTCAGCAGGCGGTGATTGACCATATCGCCATATTTACGAATAGGTGAGGTCCAGGTGGCGTAAGCCTCCAGCCCTAAACCAAAGTGTGGGCCGGGAGTGGTGCTGATTTCGGCATAGGTCTGGAAGCGGCGGATACGGCTGTCGAGGAACTGGGTTGGCAGCGCATCAAGATGGCGGCGCAACTCACAAAAGCCCGGCAGGGTCAGCAGCGCCTGTGGGTCAGCTGCAACCCCATTGGCTTGCAACACCGTGGCGGCCTGCTCAACCAGCGCCGGATCAAAACCGGTATGCACGTTATAAATGCCAAAGCCAAGATTATCACGCAGCGCAATGGCGGCACAGACGTTGGCGGCAATCATGCACTCTTCAACAATGCGGTTAGCGATGCGGCGATGTTCAACGATGATATCCAGCACTTCGCCTTTCTCACCCAGCAGGAAGCGGTAATCTGGGCGGTCTTTGAACACCAGCGCGTGTGCCTGACGCCAATGGCTGCGCGCCTCACAGACCTGTTTAAGCAGGGTGATTTGCTGTGCTATCGCAGGGGTTTGCGGCTGCCAGTCACCCTGACCCTCCAGCCAGTCGGACACTTCGTCATAAACCAGCTTGGCTTTAGATTCGACCCAGGCGGTAGAGAAACGAATATCGTTACCCAAAGCACCATCAGCGGCGATAGTGACACGGCACACCACTACCGGACGGCGCTCATTTGGCCGCAATGAGCAGAGATTATCGGACAAATCCCGGGGCAGCATCGGGATGTTAAAGCCCGGCAGATAGTTGGTAAATGCACGTTTACGGGCGATTAAATCCAACTCACTGTTTTCATCGACATAAGCGGTCGGATCGGCAATGGCGATGGTCAACAACAGGGAACCATCCCCTTTGTCCTCCACATAGAGCGCATCATCCATATCTTCGGTGCTGGCGCTGTCAATGGTGACAAAATTGAGCGCGGTGAGATCTTCACGTTGCAGATCAGCATCATGCAGGGCAGATTCCACCATCACTGGGGCTTCACGCTCCAAATTATGACGGGCCAATGTGACCCACCAAGGCACAAAGTGGTCTTCGCCATGGGTAATAAAGGCGGTCAGATCCGCCTGAAAAGTACGATCGCCTTTTAATGGATGGCGGCGCATTTCAGCCACTGCCCAATCACCGCTCTGGAAGTCATGGGGCAATTCGGTGGCAGAACGGCACTGAATTGCATCACGCAGCAGTGGGTGGTCCGGGACGATAGAGAGGCGATCATCTTTTCGCTGTACGCGGCCGACAAAGCGGGATAAAAATGGCTCCACCAGGCTCTCTGGCTCAACAATTTCACGATCTTTATCAGTATGCAGGGTGGCAATAATCCGGTCACCATGCATCACTTTTTTCATCTGTGGTGGCGGAATAAAATAACTTTTCTGTCCGTCTACCTCAAGAAAGCCAAAGCCTTTCTCAGTACCTTTCACTACGCCTTCAACGCGCGGGGTCTGAGTGTGAAGTTGCTGTTTTAGCTGCGCCAGCAGCGGGTTATCTTGAAACATAGCGTCCAGTGAATGCGGTAGTGAGTGGGTTTAATCCGGCTGACAGTTTTACGCGAATCAGCCTCATCGGGCAAGCGAGATATCTTGTTGCAAGGAAATTCCCAGTTAAATTCATGGGCCTATCTGTGCCCCATCATTGCTGGCCCTGCCAAACCAAAAGGGGATATGTATCAATGCTCCGGATAAACTTTCTCTTTATATTCACACAAATCCTCAATGAGGCAGGAACCGCAGCGGGGCTTACGGGCAATGCAGGTATAGCGCCCATGGAGAATCAGCCAGTGGTGGCAATCGAGCTTAAATTCAGCGGGCACCACTTTGAGCAATTTGGCTTCCACCTGATCGACATTGCTACCGGGGGCAAAACCGGTGCGGTTACAGACACGAAATATATGGGTATCTACCGCGATGGTTGGCCAACCAAAGGCCGTATTCAGCACCACATTGGCGGTTTTGCGGCCCACACCGGGTAGCGCTTCCAGGGCTGCACGATCCTCAGGCACCTCGCCGTGATGCTGTTCCAGCAAGATACGGCAGGTTTTAATCACATTTTCAGCTTTAGTATTAAACAGACCTATAGTTTTAATGTATGACTTTAGGCCATCAACCCCTAGATCCAGTATTGCTTGTGGGGTATTGGCCACCGGGTAGAGTTTGGCGGTGGCCTTATTAACACTGACGTCAGTTGCCTGTGCTGAAAGCAGCACCGAAATGAGCAACTCAAAAGGGGTGGTATAGACCAACTCGGTCGTGGGATGCGGGTCATTGTCCCGCAGACGGGTCAAAATGGCGACACGTTTCTCTCTATTCATAGGGCTTTCTCTGCCGCGATATCCTGATCTTGTGGCGCTGTTGCCAGGGCACTGGCTTTGCGCGCTTTTATTTTCTCATCAATGACATACTTACCGGCTAGCAACAGCCCTAAGCCAATAAAGGCACCCGGTGGCAGCATCGCCAGCAGGAACGGGCTATCTAAATGCATCACTTCAATGCGCAGCACTTTTGCCCAGCTCCCCAGCAGCATATCGGCGCCATCAAATAGGGTGCCGTTACCCAAAATTTCACGTAGTGAACCCAGCACGAAGAGTGCGCAGGTTGCCCCTAGCCCCATCGCCAGGCCATCCAGCGCCGATAACCCCACCGGATTTTTGGCGGCATAAGCCTCCGCGCGACCAATCACGATGCAGTTGGTTACAATCAACGGGATGAATATCCCTAGCGATTGGTATAAGCCAAAAGCATAGGCGTTAATCAGCATTTGCACGGTACTGACCACCGAAGCGATGATCATCACATAGATAGGGATGCGGATCTCATTCGGCACCCAGCGGCGCAGCGCCGATACCGCGGTATTGGTGCACACCAGCACCAGGGTGGTGGCTAGCCCCAAACCGAGGGCATTGGTGGCGGTAGATGAGACCGCCAACAGTGGGCAGAGGCCCAACAGCTGCACCAGTGCCGAGTTGTTTTTCCATAGCCCTTGGGCTAACAGATTTTTTGCTTCACTCATTGACTCTCTCCACAGACCGGCAAGTTATCAAGCTTGCTGGGCAGGGTTTCCAAATAGAGCGCGGTGTTTTTCACCGCCCGAACCACCGCTCTGGGGGTGATAGTGGCCCCGGTAAATTGATCGAAATCACCGCCATCTTTTTTCACCGCCCAGCGCTTATCTTGCTCACCATCGACCTGTTTGCCGCTGAAATGGCTAATCCAATCAGAGATACGGATATCAATTTTATCACCGAGGCCCGGTGTTTCGTGGTGTTCAACCACCCGGCTGCCCAGAACATTACCCTGAAAATCGGCACCCACCAATAGTTGGATAGCACCAGAGTAGCCATCTGGCGCGGTAGTCTCAATGGCGGCGGCCACCGGCTTACCTTCCTTACGCGCCAGATAGAGGCGGTGAGGGGCCATATTACCCAGTGCAGGATCAGTGACAACGTAACATTCACCCTGCATATCATTGTCGTAGTTTTCAGCCGGCACCACCTGATCCAGCAGCGCTTTTTGTTGCAAAGCGGCTTGATGGGCGATGGTGGTCTCGGTCAAGGCATTAACCACCGCCGTCAATCCGGTGGCCCCAGCGGCAAACAGTGCCAGCGTGATACCGTGACGCTTCATTGTTTTTAGCATAATGGCCCCTATTTATTGGTACGGCTGTGTTTATCGGCGCGATGGTGGCCATAAACCCGTGGCTGGGTATAGTGGTCAATCAGCGGCACGGTAATATTGGCGAGTAGCACCGCAAAGGCGACACCGTCAGGATAGCCGCCATAAACCCGGATTAACCACACTAAAATACCAATTAATGCGCCGAAAATCAGACGGCCACGGGGGGTGGTAGAAGCACTGACCGGATCGGTGGCGATAAAGAATGCGCCTAGCATAGTCGCGCCGGAAAACAGATGCAGCATTGGTGAGGCGAAGCTTTGTGGGGCGACACTCCAGCTAATAGCAGCACAACCTGCCAGTGCCAGCAGGAAGCTCACGGGGATCTGCCAGTGAATGGCTCTGCGCCATAACAGTAACAAGCCACCGGCCAGAAAACCGAGATTAACCCACTGCCAGCCCACGCCAGCTAAGGCTCCGCTAAAGATGGGCTGTTGCAGTATTTGCGCGGCGGGTTGCGAGCGCAAGGCGGTTTTGAAGCTATCCAGTGGCGTGGCCTGACTGACGCCATCAAAACCAATCTGCAACTGATGAATATCGGCACCACTGTGGGTATACCCGGTGAAAATGGTCAGCAAGCTGTCATAAAATCCGACCGGTGTGCCCTGTAGCGGCAGCGGTGGCAGCCAACTGGTCATTTGCACTGGGAATGAGATCAGCAGAACCACATAGCCGACCATCGCCGGATTAAATGGGTTTTGCCCTAAGCCACCATAGAGCTGTTTGGCGATGACGATAGCAAATAGGGTGCCCAAGACAATCATCCACCAGGGAGCCAGTGGCGGCAGACTGATGCCTAACAGTAAGCCAGTCAGCAGGGCGGAGTTATCCTGTAGGCGAATCAGCACCGGTTGTTTACGTAACTGCAAAACGGCCCCTTCAGCCAATAGGGCGGTGATCATGGCTAACGCCACCTGTATCAGAGTGCCGTAACCAAAGAAGTAGGTCTGGGCGAGGATGCCCGGAATGCAGGCCAGAATCACCAGTAGCATGATGCTGCGGGTGCTACGCTGGTTATGGGTAAAAGGGGAACTGGCTATCTGCAACCCTCGGTTCTGGGTTGGTGTTACTGGCCTGAATTTCATGAAATGGCAACCATATGTCGAATGCTTAACCGGGCTCTTAAATGCAGGTGCTGTGCGAGCAAGCGACTCTTGCGGGCAGCGATACACTTAGCCGTCATCGGGGATAATTGTGTCGCGCATTCTACCCTATTCAAGCGGCGTGTAATACGCCTTAATTATAGGGTTATTACTCATCTAGCATGAGAATATTAACGCCCCAAATGTTCTCATTAATAGCGCTAATTTAAAGATTTAACTTGCAATTTATATCGTGATAGTTACACGGATATAGCAAAAAAAGTGATGAGTAGATAAGTAGAGTAATTAACTGCTCGGATCAGAAAGGCAACTTGATGCCATTGTTTTAATAGGTTTTTTTATCACTCAATCAAGTGGTAACCAATTGTAACTTAACGATTTATTAACGTTCAAATTTAGATTTGAGAAAAGCATTGGCATAATGATAGATTAATGTACTATGCATTATAATTATATATTCAAAGAATAATGAAATGATAAACGAAGACATATTGTTTATAGAAGAGTTAATTGAGTGGATTGAAATCAATTTAGAAAAGAGGCCCACATTGGACGATGTGGCGAAGATTTCAGGATATTCAAAATGGCACTTGCAACGGAAATTTAAAAGTATTGTGGGGTTACAATTAGCCTCCTATATACGCGGGCGGGTACTGACCCGAGCTGCCGTGGCGTTGCGCATCTCGCGGCGGCCAATTATTGAGATCTCTGATGAGTTAGGTTTTGACTCACAGCAGACCTTCACCCGCACATTTAAGAAGCGTTTTGCTATCACACCCAATAGTTTTCGCCAAATGGCGCATTGGGATGTGCAGGGGATGATCCCCCGTTTTGGTTTCTATGAGAATTATATGCCAGAAATCAAGCGGATATCTTTACCAGAGCGACAGCTGGTGGGCTTTACACGGCGGCTGGATTTTGATGAGCGCAACCATTGCAGCGGTCAGCACTCATCTTGCATGGCGATGAAAGATGAAATCTTGCTCGACTTTTTTAAGGAAGTTAACTTCTCTTGCCAGCGGGTCTACTCCCTGTTCTCTGCCGATGAGTGTCAGCAAGGTCAAAATAGTGTGCACTATTCGACGGCGGTTGATAAAGAGAAACGCCATGAAATTCAGGGGCATCGCGAAATAGATCATATTTCAATTCCTGCGGGCGAATTTTTGTCGATATCCCATCAGGGCAGTGCCAAAGAGTGCGTGAAGTTCTCCATTTACCTGTTTAATGACGTTTTACCCAAATTGCGTGAAGAGTTTGGCCGTGGTGTAGAGATGGAAGTTATTGAGGTTGATAGTTGCCATGCCGAAGCGAAAATGCGCGATATTTCATGCAATTACAACTATCTTATGTCTGTTAGCTAAGACTCTGCCCCAAGAGTCGGCAGAGTAGTAGCCACACTTTATCGGTTAATGCGCCTTAATCGGAGTTAACAGTTTGCGCCGCTTTTTTAGCCTTCACTCTGGCAATGGCGGCAGCTACTGCCGCCTTGCGCGGATCTTCTTCAGTTGCGGCAGCTTCGGGCTGCTCAACCACTGGCGGTTGTGCTGCTTGCGCGGCTTTCTTGGCCTTCACTCTGGCAATGGCGGCGGCCACTGCCGCCTTGCGCGGATCTTCTTCAGTTGCGGCAGCTTCGGGCTGTTCAACCACTGGCGGTTGTGTTGCTTGCGCGGCTTTCTTGGCCTTCACTCTGGCAATGGCAGCAGCCACTGCCGCCTGTCGTGGATCAACGCCCTCCGCTGGCGTGGCAGCCTCGACGGCTAGCTGTTTCTCCGCCTGACGCGCTCTGGCCTCGGCTTTACGGGCCTCACGGGCGGCGATCACCGCGCTGTTATCCGGTGTTTGCCCGACGGTGACCTTGATAACTGAATCTGCGCTCTCCGGTTGTCGGGCGAGACGGTTAACGGCAGCCTCAACGGTCTGCTGGTCAGTAGCGGTCAATTTGACCGCCGCTTGCTGATGGCGCAACTCACGGGCCAACTTTTCCCGCGCCAGACGGGCTTGTTTGGCCTCGAAACGGGCTTTGGCTTCAGCCGCGCGCGCACTCTCAATATCGAGGGCGCGTATTTCAGCTTTTTCCTGACGGTAATACTGCACTAGCGGAATATTGCTCGGGCAGACATAGGCGCAGGCACCACACTCAATACAATCAAATAAATTATGATTGCGCGCCTTCTCATGCTCTTCACCACGGCTGAACCAGTAGAGTTGCTGCGGCAATAAGCCGGCTGGGCAGGCGTCGACACATAAACCACAGCGAATGCAGGATTGCTCCGCTTCGGATAGCCCCATCTCCGCTTCTGCGGGGGCTAAAATGCAGTTACTGATCTTAACGATCGGCACCTCTAAACTCGGCAGGGTGAAGCCCATTAATGGCCCGCCCATAATCACCATTGGCTGGCTCTGTGGCTGAAACCCCGCCAACTTCAGCAAATGCAGCACTGGCGTGCCGATTCTGGCCCAGAAATTCCCTGGTTTTGATAGTGCATCACCAGTTAATGTCACCACCCGCTCGATTAACGGCTGATCGTCAATAATGGCTCGTTTGATAGCCACCACGGTCCCGACGTTTTGCATTAACACGCCGATGGATGAGGAGTGCTTACCGCAGGGGACCTCTTGACCGGTCAGCAGCTTGGTGAGCTGCTTGGCCCCACCGGAGGGATACTTGGTGGGCACCACCCGCAACTGAATATCATCGTGGCCGAGCAGGGCCTGTTGCAGTGCCTCAATGGCTTGCGGCTTATTGTCTTCAATGCCAATCAACACCTGCTGAGGTTGCAGCAAGTGCATTAAAATCTCGATGCCAGTGATCACTTCATCGGCATGATCTTGCATTAACCTATCATCGGCAGTGATATAAGGTTCACATTCGGCGGCGTTGATAATCAATGTGGTGACGCTATTCAAGCCACCCTGCAATTTGCTGGCAGTTGGGAAACCCGCACCGCCTAAACCGGCAATCCCCGCCTGATGAATGCGATCCAGCAGGCTATTTTTGTCCCGCAACAGGTAGTCGGCCCACGGCTGCTGTTGACGCCAGCGGTCTTCACCATCGGGAGTAATGTGTACGCACAGCTCTGCCAGCCCGGAGGGGTGGGCGGTGGTATGGGGGGCAATGGCGGTGATGGTTCCTGAGGTCGATGCATGTATCGGCACCGTGCGGCCGCGACCAACAGTCAGCGGCTGGCCCTTTAACACCTGTTCACCGGCCTTAACACACAATTCACCTTCCGGCCCAAGATGTTGCTGCAACGGAATTATCATCTGATCAGGTAAAGAGGCAACCCGCATCGGCACGGTGCTGGATTGCAACTTCATCTCTGGGGGATGAATACCGCCGTCAAAATCCCAAATATTGTCGCGTTGGCGGGCAGTAAACAGCTTAAACATCTTGCTCCACACTTATCATTTTCACCGGAATCATTTGCGAGGCGACTAATTGAGGCGGAAGATTTTTCACCGGGATGGTGTTCAGGTCCCACTTCCAGTTGGCGGTGGTGGTCGCCACCGGGATCATCTCAATACAGTCGGTCGGGCAAGGGGCGACACAAAGGTCGCAGCCGGTACAGAGATCCGGCAACACGGTATGCATGGCACGGGTTGCGCCGACGATGGCATCGACTGGGCACGCCTGAATGCATTTGGTGCAACCAATACAGTTGGCCTCATCAATAAAAGCCACTTTACGCTGCGGATGGGCTGCCGCTTCGTCGCCATCCAGCGGTTGTGGCTCCACCGCCAGCAACTCCGCCAGCTTGAGCATCACTTGCTCGCCACCGGGGGCGCATTTATTGATTTTTTCGCCATTGCTGGAGACCGCTTCGGCATAGGGGCGACAACCTGGGTAGCCGCATTGCCCACACTGGCTTTGTGGCAAGATGGCTTCCACTTGCTCAACCACCGGATCACTCTCAACCTGAAAACGGCGGGCAGCAAAACCCAGCACTGCGCCTGAAATCAGCGCCAATGTACTTAATGCTCCAATGGCAATCCATAACGACATCATTAGAACTTCACCAATCCGGTAAAGCCCATAAAGGCCAGTGACATTAGCCCCGCGGTAATCAGGGCGATGGAGGAGCCACGGAAGGGCGCAGGAACGTCGGCCACGGCCAGCCGTTCACGAATAGCGGCGAACAGCACCATCACCAGAGAGAAACCGGCCGCTGCACTGAAGCCATAAACCGCCGACTGCATGAAATTATGAGATTGATTCACGTTGAGCAAGGCAACACCTAACACCGCACAGTTGGTGGTGATCAGGGGCAAAAAGATACCCAGCAGGCGATAAAGTGCCGGACTGGTTTTGCGCACCACTAATTCAGTGAATTGCACCACGACTGCGATAACTAAAATGAATGAGAGGGTCCGCAAATAGACCAAACCTAGGGGCAGCAGGATAAAGCTGTTAACCATCCAGGCGCAAACCGAGGCCAGTGTCAGGACAAAAGTGGTGGCCAGCCCCATACCGATGGCGGTCTCCAGTTTTTTGGAGACACCCATAAACGGGCACAGGCCAAGAAACTTGACCAGAACAAAGTTGTTTACCAACACAGTACCGACGAACAGGAGCAGGTATTCAGTCATTGCGGAACCTAAAAAAATAAAAGCCGCCTATTATCCAAAATTGGCGGCCTGACGACAACAGATGAAGTGCAGGGTTATTGCGATTTTAGGAGGGAAATGTGCTTAATTCCCTTAATCCTCGGTAAAAGTATGCTTCACCCGTTGGGATCGCTTGATGTAAGGCACGAAAATTGCCGCCGCTAATAGAGGCCACCCTAAGGTACGTAACGCCATATCGTCACTAATGGGTGAGAAAGCGAAGGCTTTTAGCGCCAATAATACCGTGATGAGTAGCCAAAGAGTGAACCATTTTACCAGGCGTCGAGAGCGGCTGCAAAATAGCCAGATCACCCAGAGGGTATAAATCCACATAAAAACAGTGGTGATGACGGAGAAGTACCACTGCAAGGTAAACGCCTGCGAGTTGGTCACCAGATACTCTCTCGACGCTGGGGTAAAAATGGCCATGGCATACAGCGCCAGCATTAAAGTGGCACTGAGCAGCGTGACAATAAGATAGGCCAGCGGAGCCAATAACCAGCCCCCGATACGTTGATATTGCTGCGGTTGAGACATGGTGAACCTTTTATCTATTGATAAAAAGCGATAACCATACTGCGGCCATCACTCTTCTGAATGGGTCTAGCTTAACCCGCAAATGTGTCCTTCGTCATCTATATCGATATGGCAATACCCGGGTTGAGCGCCCAGACCGGGCATGGTCATAATGTTACCGGCATAGATGCGGACAAATCCGGCACCGGCTGACAGGGCGCAGGCGGTGATGGGCAGTACAAAATCATGCGGCACCCCCTTTAGGCTGGCATCGGCGCTAATCGACAGTGGTGTTTTAGCTATGCACAGGGGTAAATGAGCAAAACCGGCGGCGCTTATCTGTTCCAACTGTTGCCGCGCCTGCGGGGTCATGGTCACCTCCCGCGCGCCATAGCTTTGGGCCAAAATGTGCAGTTTTTGTTGCAACGAGGCGCTATCAGGGTAGGGCAAGCGAGGTTTTGCCGCCTGTGCGCAAGCATTGATCACCTGTTGGGACAGCGCCAGTGTTCCGGCTCCCCCCTCGGCAAAAGCATCACTTAGCTCACAGGCCAGTGCGCCAGCAGAGAGCGCATAGTCCGCTAACAGTGTCAGCTCGGTGGCGCTATCGTCAGGAAAACGGTTGATTGCCACCACCACCGGTAAGCCGTAGCTCTTGGCGTTATTAATGTGCCACTTAAGGTTGGCGCAGCCGGCATTCAGCAGCGGAATATTTTCGCGGAGGATCGCAGCAGGGAGCGGCTGACCCGGTTTGATATCAAAAGCCCCGCTATTGGCTTTCAGGCTGCGCACGGTTGCCACCAACACCACACAGGCCGGGGCGATACCTGATTGGCGATACTTGATATTAAAGAACTTCTCCATCCCCATATCTGAACCGAAACCCGCTTCTGTCACCACATAATCGGCAAGTTGCAGCCCTAAGCGGTCAGCCAGCACGGAAGAGTTGCCGTGCGCGATATTGGCAAAGGGGCCTGCGTGGATCAGCACCGGCGTCTGCTCGCTGGTTTGCATCAGTGTCGGGTGGATAGTCTCTTTCATCAGCGCGGTCATGGCACCGGCGACGCCCAGATTATCAGCGGTAATCGGCTGGCCGCTGATGGAGTGAGCCAAAATAGTGCGCCCAATCCGTTGGCGCAGTTCTTGCAGATTTTCTGATAATGCCAAAATAGCCATCAATTCAGATGCTGCGGTTATCTCCACATGATCAGCCCGCTCAACCCCATTGCTACCACCGCCGATAGCCACCCGAATCTGCCGCAGCGCACGATCGTTATGATCAACCACCCGTGGCCAGAGGATCTGCTGCGGATCAATATTGAGCAGTGGCATGCCGGTTTGTTGGCTAAAGTCCTGGCCCAGGCGCTGCTCATGATACAACCGCGCATCCAGTGCGGCAGCGGCCAGATTATGCGCGGCGCTAATTGCATGGATATCGCCAGTCAGATGCAGGTTCAGCTTCTCCATCGGCACCACTTGCGCCGCGCCGCCGCCGGCCGCACCCCCTTTAACACCAAAAACAGGGCCAAGACTGGGTTGACGGATACAGGCGACACTGCGATAACCTAACCGATTGATTCCTTGAGTTAACCCAATTGTCGTGACGGTTTTACCCTCCCCCAAGGGCGTGGGGGTAATACTGGAGACCAAAATCAGCTTGCCCTGTGGGGCTTGCGGTCGTAATGCACGAATATCAACTTTCGCCATATGATGACCATAAGGGATGAGGTCATCCGCCGACAGACCCAGTTGCTGGGCAATCTGTTGGATCGGTAGCAAGCGGGTGTCATGGCTCAAAGCAGGAGTAGGGAGATCAGCAATAGGGGATAGCTCATCGGCAGTCGCGGGTATTGTCGGTGTCATGGCGAGAAAAAGTCCTGTTATCAGTGATAAAACGGCGGCAGCCAACCACTATGGCTATAAATCAGATGGCTATAAATCAGCGCAAAATTATCACATAAAGAGCCTGGTCATTGGCGATATAAATCAATAAATGTGACGTGACTCAGCGCAAATAGTGCATTGGCTCTAAGGTATGATGCTTAATGGTGGAATATTAATATATAGATTTAATGCTATTATCTTGCGTATTTATTATGTGAATCGAATATCTCTTTTAATCTGCAAGCAAGATTTTTTTAATTAATAAAAATTACACACTCTTATCTAATGCTGATTATATATAGAACCCCCTCTATGATACCTGCGTTATATATTATTTGACGTGTCCGGTATCTATTTTTTCGGTGGCGACGTCTCTAAACATTTAGGTGGTAATGTAATTTATGGAAAACCATGTTCACTCCTCACTGGTCTGCGCCACACGGCTACTCCGTTTAGCGGGGTTGAATTCGCAAACTGTTGAGGATTTTGGCCAGAGTGCGGCAATAGATCGCTCGACAATGGCCACGATCGCTCTATTGCAGCGCTATTTGTCGCAATTCTCAAGTGCCACCACGGCACGTTTCAAAGTCAAAAAACAGCAATTAAATAAAATTAAACCTGAACAGTTACCCCTGGCATTTCGTGATTTGCAAGGCAATTTTATTTTATTGGCGCGGTTTAATGAAAAACAAGTTTTGCTGCAACATGCCGACAGCAATAAACCTGAAATTATTAGTTATCAGGAGCTTATTGATATGTGGGGCGGGGTAGTGATCTATTGTAGCCATTCACGCTTTAATATCCGCTGGTTTATTCCTGTGTTGCTCCAGCATCAAAAATCACTGATCCAAGTGCTGGTATTATCCATGTTATTACAGTTTTTGGCACTGATATCGCCGCTGTTCTTTCAGGTCATCATGGATAAGGTGCTGGTGCATAATGCACTAACAACATTAGATGTATTAATCATTACGCTACTGGTAGTTGGGGTATATGAAGTTGTATTGAAATTCCTACGTGAATATATCTTCACCCACACCACCACCCGGGTTGATATTTTATTAGGCGGTAAGTTATTTAAGCACTTAATTAAGTTGCCATTAAGCTATTTTAAGCAGCGCCATGTTGGGAATATTGTCGCCAGAGTGCGCGAGTTAGATAATATTCGTGAGTTTATTACCGGTTCAGCCCTGACATTATGTGTGGATGTGGTTTTTACTCTTATATTATTTGTGGTTATGTGGTGCATCTCTCCTTTATTAACATCAATTATTCTGGGGGCGGTGCCGCTTTATTTGCTATTAGCCGCTTTGACCACCCGGCCACTGCAAAAGAGAGTGGAAGTGTTGTGCGGTTGCGCGGCGCAAAATGGCGCATTTTTAACCGAAACCGTCTCTGGTGTTGAGACGGTAAAGAGTCTGGCGCTAGAGCCGCAAATGCAGCAGCGCTGGGAGACGCAAACCCGTGACTATGCACAAGCCAATTTTCAGGTGCAAAACCTGCAAAATCTCAGCAGCCAGACGGCGCAGTTACTGCAAAAACTGGCCGGTGCGGTGGTGATCGTGGTTGGCGCGTACCAAGTGATGGCTGTGCAGCTCAGTATTGGGCAACTGATCGCCTTTAACATGTTGGCGGTACAGGCATTAATGCCGATGAGCAAGTTGGTCGATTTGTGGCAACAGAGCATTCGGGCGCAGGTCGGGCTGATGCTGATATCCGATATTTTAAGCTTACCGATGGAGCAGGCGGTCGGGGCCGCGCCCGCTGACCGCCATATTCGCGGTGACATCTCTTTGCAAAATGTGCATTTCCGCTATCGCCCCGATTTAGACCCAGTACTGCGTAACTTCTCACTCACGCTGCGGGCCGGGGAGCATATTGGCCTGGTGGGGCCATCCGGTTCGGGCAAGAGTACCGTGGCCCGACTACTGCAACGGCTCTATGTCGCGGAGCAAGGGGTTATCAGTTTGGATGGCTACCCGATAGGTAACTTCTCCCCCGAATACTTGCGGCGGCAAGTGGGGGTGGTGATGCAGGAGAGCTATCTGTTCAATCGCACGGTGCGTGAAAATATTGCTCACTCACGGCCCACCGCCTCATTGAGTGAGGTGGTGGAGGCGGCATCGCTGGCGGGGGCACACCGCTTTATTTTGGCGCTGCCATTGGGCTACGACACGGTGCTGTCGGAGGGGGGCGCATCCCTTTCTGGCGGGCAGCGTCAGCGGATTGCCATTGCCCGCACACTGCTCGCCAACCCGCGCATTCTGATTTTCGATGAAGCCACCAGCGCACTGGATGATGAGTCGCAAGCTGAAGTGCAGAAAAATATGGCGCGCATTATTGCCAATCGAACCGTTATCACTATTGCGCATCGGCTCTCGACGGTGCGGCATTGCCATCGTATCGGCGTCATCACCCAAGGTAGGGTGGCTGAGTTGGCTAACCATGAGCAACTGCTGGCACGTAATGGCCTCTATGCCCGACTTTGGCAGCAACAGGCTGATTTTAGCCACGAGGAATCAAAATGAAGTTGATGCAATTTTTGGCTAAATCGCCACTGTTTAATGCAATAAAACGCCGCTGGCAGCACTACTTTCCGGCGGATCGCCCCCGCGATGAGTATGATTTTCTGCCGGCATATTTGGATATCGTTGAGCGGCCGGTGGCCCCACTCGCCCGGCGCACCGCATGGTTTCTGGTGCTGACACTGCTGCTGGTGCTTCTCTGGTCGATTGTCGGGAAACTTGATATTCACGCCTCCGCCAATGGCAAAGTGATTGTTTCTGAACACTCGAAAGTGATCCAGCCATTGGAGCCTGGCGTGGTGGCGGCCATTAATGTTCGCGATGGCGACCGAGTTGAGGCGGGTCAGGTGTTGCTTGAGCTAAACCCAATCGGTATTGATGCGGAGCTGGGCAATATCAATAAGCAATTAATCCATCGTTTGCTCGAGGCCGCGCGCATGGTTGCACTGCTGAGCAGTGATCCGCAGGCACATTTTGTCTCACCCCCTGATACCCCTGAGGATTTGCTGATGATGACTCAGGCGCTGTTGCGCAAAGAGCATGATGAGGTCAATGCCGAGCTAGCACGTATGGCGAGCGAACAGGCGGTGAATCAAGCCCATATAGCGGCCGGCATTGCCAATATCGCCAACCAAAAAGTATTGATGAAAAATATCCATCAGCGGTTACAGGCACTGCGAACCTTAGCTAAATCCAAATCCATTGCGGAGGTCGAGCTATTGGTCCAGGAGCGTGAATGGCTAAATGCCACCGCAGAGGCCAGCCGTTTTCAGAGCGAACAGGCCATTTTAGAGGCGAAAACCCGTAACCTGACCCAAACCCGCCTGCACTATTTGGCTGAAAAAAAGCGCAGCTACCAAGAGCGCTTAAATAAGGCCCATGAGGTGATCAACCAGCTAGAGCAGGAGCAGATTAAGTTAATGGAAAAACAGCGCCAACAGCGCTTACGTGCACCGGTGGCGGGGGTTATCCAACAGTTGGCGGTTCACACCCTGGGCGGCGTGGTGACGGCGGCTCAACCACTCATGGTGTTAGTACCGGAAAACCATCCGCTCGAGCTGGACGTTATGGTTCTCAACAAAGATGTCGGTTTTGTGTTACCGGGGCAGGCGGTGGAGGTGAAGGTTGACAGTTTCCCCTACACCCGATTCGGCACCCTCTCGGGCGAAGTCAAACATCTCTCTCATGATGCCATGGAGGACCAACAACTGGGGCTGGTGTTCCCGGCGCGCATCCGGCTGGATAGCGATACCTTAATGGTGGCGGGGAAAGCGGTGCGGCTCTCGGCCGGGATGGCGGTCAGCGTAGAGATTAAAACCGGCCAGCGGCGGGTTATCGACTACCTACTCAGCCCGCTGCAAGAGTACCAATCAGAAGCGATGAGGGAGCGTTGATATGACGAATGCAACCTCAACTGAGCTTATTCAGCCACTGACGGCCTTAGCCCGTGCCGCCGCCTGCTTTGATCTGGCCGTCGAGCCATCACAATTAGCCCATCAACTGGGCTTAACACCGGATAAAATAGATAGCATCGCGCTGTGCCGCTGTGCCGGCTGGATTGGTTTACGCGCCAGAAAGGTGTATCAACAACTTGAGCGACTGGGCAATTTGGCGCTGCCTATCCTGTTCAGTGATGGCCCGCAGTGGTATGTACTGCTGGCGCTGAATGAGCAGGGGGCGGTGATCTATTGTGCCGCTAATGGTCAACAGCAGCAGATCAGCCAGCAGGAACTTAGCCGTTTGTGGTCTGGTGAGGCTATCCTACTGGCGAAAGCTGAGCAGCAGGCGCAGAAGAGAGCCGCCTTTGGTTTTAGCTGGTTTATCCCGGTGATTGCCAAATATCGCCACCAGTTGCGTAACATTATTTTGGTGTCGTTGCTGCTACAGAGCATTTTGTTGGTGACACCCATGCTGTTTGAAACCGTGATCGACAAAGTGTTGGTCAGCCGGGGCGTCGGCAGCCTGATGGTGTTGGGCAGTGCCATGATTGCGCTGGCAATTGCCGAGCCATGCTACACCTTCTTGCGCGGTTGGCTGTTCTCCCATCTCTCCAGTCGTGTCGGGGCAGAGCTAAACACCCGCCTCTATCGCCACCTATTGGGGTTACCGCTGGGCTACTTTTCGGCGCAACAAACTGGGCAAACCATCGCCAAAGTTCGCGAAATGGAGCAAATTCGCAGCTTTCTGACCGGATCTGCACTGACGATGCTGCTGGATCTCATTTTCGTCGGCACCTTTATCGCGGTGATGTTCTGCTATAGCAGCCAATTGACATGGATAGTGCTGTTTTCGTTGGTGTGCTATCTGCTGTTTTGGTGGGCGGTGGGCGGCGTATTACGTAAGCGGGTGGAGCGGCAATATGAGGCCAGTGCGCAGAATACTGCCTTTTTGACCGAGGCCATCAGCGGGCTGGAGACCATCAAAACCTCGGCGACAGAGCGTCAGTTTAATCGCGGCTGGCGGCAATCATTAGCGGGCTATGTGCGGGCGTCATTTGCCTGCGCGCGCACGGCAAATATTGCTGAGCAGGGCATTATGCTGATCAATAAAGTCACCTCCGCGATCTTGCTGTGGTATGGGGTGAAGCTCGTGTTGCTGGGGGATCTCAGCCCGGGGCAATTTATCGCCTTTACCCTATTTTCAGGTTACGTCACTCAACCTATCTTGCGTCTGGCGCAGATATGGCAAGATTTCCAGCACACCCAAGTGGCGCTGAGACGTATTGGCACTATTTTGGATTATCCGACTGAGCCGGGAAGTGCCGGGCTGTCGTCAGGGAGTGAGCGGAGCGGGAGTTTGAGCTTTAAACAGGTGCGTTTTCGCTATCGTCCCGACACCGCCGAAGTGTTACAAAATCTCAATCTGGAGATTGCCGGTGGCGAATTTATCGGCATTACCGGGCCATCCGGCTGTGGCAAATCGACCTTGACCAAACTACTCCAGCGGCTCTATATCCCCCAGCATGGGCAGATTCTGGTGGATGGGCAGGATTTGGCCATTACGGATGCCACCACGTTACGCCGTCAAATGAGTGTGGTTTTGCAAGATAGCGTGTTGTTCTCCGGCACTATTAGGGACAACATTTGCCAGTGTCGGCCAACAGCGGATGAGGCTCAGGTGGAGCATATTGCCCGCCAGGCGGGGGCGCATGATTTTATTATGTCGCTACCGAAGGGCTATCAAACGCCGGTTGGGGAGCGGGGCTGCATGTTATCGGGTGGGCAGCGGCAGCGGGTAGCGCTGGCAAGGGCGCTGATGGCAGACCCTAAAATTCTGATCCTTGATGAGGCCACCAGTGCGCTGGATTATGAGTCAGAGGCCGCCATTATGCGCCAGATGCCGGAGATCATCCGCAATCGCACGGTGATCTGTATTGCCCATCGGCTGAACACACTGCGCCAATGTCACCGCATTTTGGTGATAAAAGAGGGGCAAATACTGGAGCAAGGCAGCCATCAGGCGCTGGTGGAGCAGGCGGGGGTTTATGCCCGCTTGTGGCGGCTACAAACCGGGTAATTGATCCGGTCACTCAGGGGGATAAGCCCTTGAGTGACCGATTCACTTAGCGATTGAGGTGGAAATAGACCTCGTTCCAGCGGATCTCATTTTTGAATGCTGGCAGTGTGGTGTGGTTGTCGATCAGCAGGAACTCAATGCCGTGCATCTCAGCATACAGACGTAACTCATCAACCCCGATGGCTTGCGAGAATACCGTATGGTGCGCGCCACCGGCGATGATCCAGGCTTCGGCGGCGGTGGCCAGTGAGGGCTGTGCCTGCCAGATAGCCCGTGCCACTGGCAGTTTTGGCAGGGGGTGCGGCTGCTCAACGGTATCAACCACATTGACCAGTAGGCGGAAACGATCCCCCATATCAATCAAGCTGGCATTCAGCGCGGGGCCTGCTGGCGTCGAGAAGATCAAGCGCGCCGGATCGGCTTTACCGCCGATACCCAGATGTTGGACGTCTAACAGCGGTTGCTGCTCTTTGGCAATCGAGGGGCACACTTCCAACATATGGGAGCCGACTACCAGATCATTACCCGGCTGGAAGTTATAGGTGTAATCCTCCATAAATGAGGTGCCGCCTTTCAGGCCGGTGCCCATCACTTTCAGAATGCGCAGCAGTGCTGCGGTTTTCCAGTCACCTTCGCCACCAAAGCCGTAACCTTGTTGCATTAGGCGCTGCACCGCCAAGCCCGGTAGCTGCTTCAGGCCATACAGGTTTTCAAAATTGGTGGTAAAGGCTTTAAAGCCGCCTTGCTCGAGAAAACGTTTCATGCCTAACTCAATGCGCGCGGCATCCAGCAAGTTTTCGCGTTTATTGCCATTAAGTTTCACCGCATCAGTCAAGCGGTAGGTGGCTTCATACTCCTCCACCAGAGTCGCAATATCGCCCTGGCTGACGGCATCCACTATCGTGACCAGATCGCCAATACCATAGGCGTTAACCGAGTAGCCAAACTGGATTTGGGCCGCCACTTTGTCGCCATCGGTCACGGCCACTTCGCGCATATTGTCGCCAAAACGCGCCACCTTCAGCTGTTGGCTCTCCTGTTTGGCGGCGGCCACGCGCATCCACTGAGCAATACGCTGATGTGCTGCTTTATCCTGCCAGTGGCCAGTGATCACACTGTGTTGCTGGCGCATACGTGCGCCGATAAAACCAAACTCACGGCCACCGTGGGCGGTCTGGTTGAGGTTCATAAAGTCCATATCCATGGTTTCCCACGGAATTTGCGCATTAAACTGGGTGTGGAATTGCAGCAACGGCTTGTTCAGAATTGTCAGGCCACCAATCCACATTTTGGCCGGAGAGAAGGTGTGCAGCCAGGTCATTACCCCGATACAGGCAGTCTCGTAATTTGCCTCACGGCACAGGGCGGTAATTTCATCCGGCGTGGTGACCAAAGGTTTTAGTACCAGCTTGATGGGTAAACCCGCTTCGCTGTTGAGGCTGTTGACCACCTGATGGGCATTATCCATCACTTGTTGCAGGGTTTTAGGGCCATACAGATTCTGGCTGCCGATGACGAACCACACTTCTGATTGTTTGAATACGTCCATCTGATGCTCCAATTAATAAATAGGGTGCAAATAATATGCAGTTATAAATCAGGCTAACCATTAAGATCAGTGCATAGCCTCGCTGACGGGGGCGTAGTGTGGTTCTGCTGATAAACACCACTGTTGATAGCGCTGATAGAGCTGCTGATAGCGTGCAACTTGCTCGGCATTGGGGGTCAAAGTCCGTTCAATTTTGCAGGCCATATGGCGCTGCGCCGTGGGGACATCAGCAAAAACGCCGGCCGCCACGGCGGCAAAAATCGCCGCCCCCAGCGCACAACACTGATCCGAGGCCACTATCTGTAACGGGCGGTTCATCACATCGGCACACACCTGCATGATAACCGGTGATTTGCGGGCGATACCCCCTAGCGCCAGCACACTCTCCACCGGAATATCCTGCTGTTCAAAACACTCCATAATGGCCCGTGCGCCAAACGCCGTGGCGGCAATAAAGCCACCAAACAGGGTCGGAGCATCGGTGCCGAGATTCAGATCGGTAATCACCCCTTTTAGCCGCTGATTGGCATTGGGGGTGCGGCGGCCATTAAACCAATCGAGCACGACCGGTAGATGATCAAGGGAGGGATTTTTCGCCCACGCCGCCGTTAATGAGGCGAGCAGGGTAGATTCAATCTGTTTGAGTTGCGGTTGCAGCTCGGGCTGCGCTAAAGCGGCTTGATGTAGCGGCCAACTCAGCAAGCGGCTGAACCAGGCATACATATCACCAAAGGCGGATTGACCCGCCTCCATCCCAATCCAGCCGGGCAGCACACTGCCGTCAACTTGACCACAAATACTGGCAATGGCGCGCTCACCCACCAACTTTTCATCGGCAATCAAGATATCGCAGGTGGAGGTGCCAATCACTTTGACCAATGTATAAGGCTGAGCACCTGCACCGACGGCACCCATATGGCAGTCGAATGCGCCACCCGCGAGGATCACTGTAGCCGGTAGCCCCAGACGTTCAGCCCACTGCGCGGTAATCAACCCCACCGGGCGCTCGGCAGTATAGGTCTCGGTAAACAGAGGGCAATCGAGGTCATTAACCAGAGTGGCGTCCAGTGCGGCCAAAAATTCCCGTGGCGGTAAGCCGCCCCAGGATGGATGCCACAAACTTTTGTGTCCGGCACTGCACCGGCCCCGTTGAATAGCTGCTGGTGCCGTGGTGCCCGATAGCAGCGCTGGCACCCAGTCGCACAACTCAATCCAGGAGACCGCGGCATTACGCACCGCCGCATCTGCGCGGGTCACATGCAGGATTTTTGCCCAGAACCACTCGGAGGAGTATACGCCGCCGATATAACGTGAGTAGTCAGTGAACTCACCGCTGCGGCATAAGCGGTTGATCTCCTCGGCCTCTTCGATCGCGGTATGATCTTTCCACAGCACAAACATGGCGTTTGGGTTGTCGGTAAATTCAGGGCGTAGCGCCAGGACCTGCCCTTGGGCATCAATCGGGGCGGGTGTCGAGCCGGTGGTGTCGACCCCGATAGCCACAATTTGCTGGCGCTGTTCGGCACTGAGACGGCCCACCAGTTGACGGATAGCCTGCTCCATCGCTTCTATATAGTCGAGTGGGTGATGGCGAAACTGATTGTTGGCCGCCTGACAGTAAAGACCTTGCTGCCAACGTGGATAGTAGACCACTTCGGTATCGATCTCGGTGCCATGCTGACAATCAACCGCCAATACCCGGACGGAGTCGCTGCCAAAATCCAGCCCAAGGGAGATGGCCTTATTCGCCGGGATGGCACTCTCTGCCGCTATAACGTCGCCTGTCATAAGTGGTTGCTCCTAACGATTGCAGAACATAAGGGTTGATTGGCAATAGCCGATTTATTGCTATCCAAGATAGGAGTGAGTCGTGGCAAGCGGTGAGGAGTAGATAGCTGGAAGTATGTACTTTTCTGCTTCCTACAGCGTTTTTGTGATGTCAGTCAAAAGTTAGAGAGAGGTTAAATTTGCTGAATATATGGATAATCAAACTGTAATCTCTGGATGTGATAGCGCTCTACATTCCAAAGCATAATTCAGGCTAAAACTGTCAACGTCTTACCGGGTGTGCTGAAGTTAGGTGGCTTTAAATAGCGCATCTAGCCGCACTGGAGCTGAAAAACAGTATTGATAACGTTTCCACTAAAAATCGTGCGATTTGAGTGGTTGACGAAAAAACAGACAAAAAACATCTCTTCCTACAAAAACAGTCCGGAGAACACTATGCATAAATTAACTAAGGCGCTGGCAGTGGTTGGGTTAGCGGCCGTTATGTCACATTCAGCTATTGCCGAGAGCATGAAGTTAGGCTTTTTGGTCAAGCAGCCTGAAGAGCCATGGTTCCAGACCGAATGGAAATTCGCTGATAAAGCGGGCAAGGATTTAGGCTTCGAAGTGATAAAAATTGCCGTGCCTGATGGTGAGAAGACGCTGAATGCCATCGACAGTCTGGCGGCCAGTGGCGCGAAAGGCTTCGTTATCTGTACGCCAGACCCGAAATTGGGGCCAGCCATTGAGGCCAAGGCCCGCAGCTATAACCTGAAAGTGATTGCGGTTGACGATCAATTCGTGAATGCCAAAGGTAAGCCGATGGAGAGTGTGCCATTGGTGATGATGGCGGCGACCAAAATTGGTGAGCGTCAGGGCCAGGAGTTGTGGAAAGAGATGAACAATCGTGGCTGGCAGCCGGGGGAAACGGCAGTGATGGCGATCACCTCCGATGAGCTGGACACCGCACGCCGCCGCACCAGTGGCTCCATGGATGCACTGAAAGCGGCGGGCTTCCCAGAGAAACAGATCTATAAAGTTCCCACTAAATCCAATGATATCCCCGGCGCATTCGATGCCGCCAACTCGATGCTCGTGCAGCATCCTGAAGTGAAAAACTGGCTGATCGTCGGCATGAACGACAACACAGTGCTGGGTGGGGTGCGCGCCACTGAAGGTCAGGGCTTTAAAGCGCCGAATGTGATCGGTATTGGTATCAACGGGGTGGATGCGGTTAGCGAACTCTCCAAAGGTCAGGCGACGGGCTTCTATGGCTCCTTGTTACCTAGCCCGGATATCCATGGCTATAAGAGCATCCAGATGCTGCATGACTGGGTGACCAAAGATGTTGAACCGGCGAAATTTACTGAAGTGACTGATGTGGTGCTGATCACCCGCGATAACTTCAAAACCGAGTTAGAGAAAAAGGGCTTGATGTAATTCCGTTAGGCGCTATGGCGCACTGGGGGCAGGCTGCGGCTTGCCCCAATTCACCCCGCCATTCGGAGGGCAGTGCTACCCAACTTTATAAGGAAGCCATCATGTCAGCACTCCATTCTGCGTTACAAGCTGAGCTGGAAGCCGGGCAGTCACCTTATCTGGCTTTTTGTGGCATCGGAAAAAGTTTTCCCGGTGTTCAAGCGCTGGATGATATTAGTTTTACCTGCCAGGCGGGCCAGATCCACGCCCTGATGGGGGAGAATGGGGCGGGAAAATCGACCCTGCTGAAAATTCTCAGTGGTAACTACAGGCCAACGCAGGGCGAAATCCACATCAAAGGCCAGGCGGTTAATTTTACCAATACCACCGAAGCGCTCGACGCGGGGGTCGCCATTATCTATCAGGAGCTGCATTTGGTTCCCGAGATGACAGTGGCAGAGAATATCTATCTAGGCCAATTGCCTACCAAGATGGGCATGGTTGATCGTAAGTTGCTGCGTTATGAATCCAGTTTGCAGCTAGCACATCTGGGGCTGGAGATTGATCCCGACACCCCACTGAAATATCTCTCCATCGGCCAATGGCAGATGGTGGAAATTGCCAAAGCACTGGCGCGCAATGCCAAAATCATCGCTTTCGATGAGCCAACCAGCTCACTCTCTGCCCGTGAAATCGAACAACTGTTTCGGGTGATCCGCGAGTTACGCGCCGAAGGGCGGGTCATTTTGTATGTCTCGCACCGGATGGAGGAGATTTTTGCACTCAGCGATGCGATTACCGTGTTCAAAGATGGCCGCTATGTGCGCACCTTTGATGATATGAGCCAGGTGAATAACGACTCACTGGTGCAGGCGATGGTCGGGCGTAATCTGGGGGATATCTATGGCTATCAACCACGTGAACTCGGCCCTGAGCGCCTAACACTACAAGCGGTAAAAGCCATTGGGGTGAAAACACCTATCACACTGAGTGTGCATCAAGGGGAGATTGTCGGCCTGTTTGGCCTGGTCGGTGCCGGTCGCAGCGAATTACTCAAAGGGGTATTTGGCGGCACCACATTGACCAGCGGACAGATTTTGCTGGATGGTAAACCGCTGAAGATCCGCTCACCGATTGACGCCATCACCGCCGGTATCATGCTCTGCCCTGAAGACCGCAAAGCTGACGGCATCATTCCGGTCCATTCGGTGCAGGACAATATCAATATTAGCGCCCGCCGCAAAACAGTGACCGCAGGCTGCCTGATTAATAACCGCTGGGAGCGGGAGAATGCGGCATTACGCATTGAATCGCTGAATATCAAAACACCCGGCGCCCAACAGCTAATTATGAATCTGTCCGGCGGTAACCAGCAAAAAGCGATATTAGGCCGCTGGCTATCCGAAGATATGAAAGTGATTTTGCTGGATGAGCCGACGCGCGGTATTGACGTCGGAGCTAAACATGAGATCTATAACGTCATTTATCAGCTGGCGAAGCAGGGCATTGCCGTGCTGTTTGCCTCCAGTGATCTGCCAGAAGTGCTCGGCTTGGCGGACCGGATTGTGGTGATGCGTGAAGGGGCTATCTCCGGTGAGTTAGAGCACGGTTATGCCACTGAAGAGCAAGCGTTAAGTTTGGCGATGCTACGTACCCCGAATATTGCTACTGATGCCGCGCCTGCGGTTGCCTGATTGTAAAGGAGTGAACCATGTCCAGCGTTACTTTGAGTTCTGAGAAGAAGAGTCCGGCATCAAATCAGTCACAGCCACCACAGGATGCGCCGATCAAAGGCGGATTCGGCTTATCTCGCATCTGGGATAGCTACGGTATGCTGGTGGTGTTCGCCGTGGTCTTTATTGGTTGCGTGATATTTGTGCCTAACTTTGGCTCCTTCATCAATATGAAAGGGCTGGGGCTGGCTATCTCGATGTCGGGGATGGTGGCGTGTGGCATGTTATTTTGTCTGGCCTCCGGCGATTTTGACTTATCAGTCGCCTCGGTGATTGCCTGCGCCGGTGTCACCACTGCGGTGGTGATCAATATGACCGAAAGCCTGTGGCTGGGGGTGGGGGCGGGTCTGCTACTGGGGGCACTGTGCGGATTGATTAACGGCTTTGTGATTGCCCGCCTGAAGATCAACGCCCTCATCACCACACTGGCCACCATGCAAATTGTCCGTGGTCTGGCCTACATCATCTCTGATGGTAAAGCGGTGGGTATCGAAGACGAACGATTCTTCGCCCTCGGTTACACCAACTGGCTCGGCTTACCCGCGCCAATCTGGATAACCATTGCCTGTCTGGCGCTGTTTGGTTTTCTGCTGAACAAAACCACTTTTGGCCGCAATACCCTGGCGATTGGTGGCAACGAAGATGCCGCCCGGCTGGCGGGTGTTCCGGTGGTGCGCACCAAAATCATTATCTTTGTGTTATCGGGGTTAGTCTCGGCGGCGGCAGGGATTATTTTGGCCTCACGCATGACCAGCGGTCAGCCGATGACCTCGATTGGCTATGAGCTGATTGTGATTTCTGCCTGTGTGCTGGGTGGGGTCTCACTGAAAGGCGGGATTGGTAAAATCTCTTACGTCATCGCCGGTATCCTGATTCTGGGGACCGTGGAAAACGCCATGAACCTGCTAAACATCTCGCCCTTCTCGCAATATGTGGTGCGTGGCTTGATCCTGCTGGCGGCGGTGATCTTCGACCGTTACAAACAGCTGGCTAAACGGACGGTATAAATCGCCTGATGGCAGAAAAATCCATAAAAATTCCATCTGGCTCACACTTCTGTCATCACTATCGGGCGGCGTTAAATCCGTCCGATAAACTGAAATAGGCAGAGTGAATTTGTTGAGCAAAAACCAGCGCAGGACTCCAAGGAGGCTAAATGTACCATCGAATGGTTCAGGAACCGCAACCCAATCCACTGCTACCAGGCTACACCTTTAACGCCTATCTGGTGGCGGGATTAACCCCGATTCTGGCAGATGGACCACTCGATTTCTTTATCGACCGACCGGGTGGCATGAAAGGGTATATTCTCAACCTGACCATCAAGGGGCAGGGTAAAATTTTTGACGGCGAAAATACCTTTTACAGCAACCCCGGTGACTTGCTGCTCTTTCCCCCTAAGGCCGCGCACTATTATGGCCGCTCGCCCAATAGCGACTGTTGGTATCACCGCTGGGTCTACTTCCGGCCACGGGCGTATTGGGCTGACTGGTTGGAGTGGCACAGTAAAACCCATGAAGTCGGGCGCTTATCATTACCAAACAATAACTTGCTGCTGGAGTTTGACCGCCTGTTTGCCAATATCGAACAGACGCAAAAATCGGGCCGACGTTTTGGTGAAGAGCTGGGCATGAATTTGCTCGAGCGCCTGTTGCTCCGGGCAATGGAGGAAGATCCCCTTAGCCCGCAACGTATTATGGACCCACGTGTCATTGAGGCATGTCAGTTTATTACCGGCAATCTGGCCGGTGAGTTGCGCATTGACGAGGTAGCACGGCATGTCTGCCTCTCGCCGTCGCGACTGGCGCACCTGTTCCGCGAGCAGGTGGGGATCAATATCCTGCGCTGGCGTGAAGATCAGCGGGTGATCCGTGCCAAGTTATTACTGCAAACCACGCAAGAGCCGATTGCCACTATTGGTCGGGTGGTGGGGTATGACGATCAACTCTATTTCTCCCGCGTTTTCCGCAAGCGCGTGGGGGTCAGCCCCAGTGATTTCAGGCGTCGCAGCCTTGAAACCAACTACCCGCAACGTAGTTTGCGTCAGCCAGAATGGCGGGATAGTGGCGAGGCCATGGTGCAGGTTTAAGCCCGCCGGTGACGTTAAGCAAAAAATTACCTCTTGTCGCGGGAATCATCATGGTGTCAAATCGGTTAAACGAGTGATATCAAATAATGAAATCTCCTGAGTAAGAGGGAATACCATGGCCGAAAAAATAAAAGTGGGTCTACTGGGCTACGGCTACGCCAGTAAAACCTTCCATGCGCCGCTGATTATGGGCACACCGGGACTAGAACTGGCTGGTGTGTCCAGCAGTGATGCCAGTAAAGTTCACGCCGACTGGCCCGCCATGACCGTGGTGTCAGAGCCACAAGCGCTATTTGATGATCCTGCCATCGACCTGATTGTTATTCCTACCCCCAATGACACCCACTTCCCGCTGGCACAAAAAGCACTGGCCGCGGGCAAACATGTGGTGGTCGATAAGCCGTTTACCGTGACACTGTCACAAGCGAATGAACTGAAACGACAGGCCGATGAGGCCGGTTTACTGCTCTCCGTGTTTCACAATCGCCGCTGGGACAGTGATTTCCTGACGCTAAAAACGTTGCTGGCCGAAGGCGCGCTGGGCAAAGTGGTCTATTTTGAGTCTCATTTTGACCGCTATCGCCCTGAGATCCGCCAACGCTGGCGGGAGCAGGCCGGTGCCGGCAGCGGCATCTGGTACGATTTAGGGCCACATCTACTGGATCAGGCACTGCAACTGTTTGGGCTGCCAGAGACGCTGAATGTCGATTTGGGCATGTTGCGCCCCGGTGCGCAGTCGGTTGACTATTTTCATGCGATTCTCAGCTACCCCGATCAACGGGTGGTACTACATGGCACGGTGCTCGCCGCCGCAGAAACCGCGCGCTATATCGTTCACGGTATGCAGGGTAGCTACATTAAGTTTGGTCTCGACCCACAAGAAGATCGGCTAAAAGCGGGTGAGCGTCTACCGCAGGCTGATTGGGGCTATGATATGCGTGATGGCGTAGTGACACTGTCACATGATGGTATTCTGGCGGAGAAACCACTGCTGACACTGCCGGGTAATTATCCCGCTTATTATGCGGGGGTTCGTGATGCCATTTTGGGCAGCGCGCCGAATCCAGTGCCGGCCAGCGAAGCGATTAAAGTGATGGAGTTGATTGAGCTGGGTATGGCCTCTGATCAACAGAAAAAAGCGCTGCCGGTTTCATCGGCAAACTGAGTTTTGACTCTCGCTGGGCGGCAACATAGCCCAGCGTTTTTGTTTGGGGAATATCTTGGCATGTCATGGCTGCAACGATTAAAGATAGATAAGTTCTTATTAGTGCTGATTTTAGTGGTCATTATCGCGTCAATCTTCCCGTGCGAAGGGGAAGTTAAAGTGTGGTTTGAGCACCTGACCACCGCAGCAATTGCCCTGTTGTTCTTTATGCACGGTGCCAAGTTATCCCGCGCGGCAATAGTCAGCGGCATGGGCCACTGGAAGCTGCATCTGCTGGTGTTCCTCAGTACCTTTGCGCTATTCCCACTGCTCGGTTTGGGCATGAATGTGCTGGTTCCCGGCGTATTAACCCCGACGCTGTATCTCGGCTTCCTCTATCTGTGTGCCTTGCCCGCCACCGTGCAATCCGCCATCGCCTATACCTCGGTGGCGGGGGGTAATGTGGCGGCGGCTATCTGTAGCGCCTCGGCGTCTAGCATCCTTGGCGTGTTCCTGTCACCGATTCTGGTGGGCATGTTGATGCAGACTCAGGGCGGTGATACCGATACTTTGCACGCTATCGGCTCAATCATCATGCAACTGATGGTGCCATTCATTGTCGGCCATCTCTCACGTCCGCTGATTGCCAAATGGGTCGAACGCCATAAAAAACTGGTTAATATCACTGACCGGTCATCGATTTTATTGGTGGTCTACGTGGCCTTTAGCGAGGCAGTGGTTCAGGGGATTTGGCATCAAATTGATGGTTGGTCGCTGTTGGCAATATTGGTCTGTTCGATGGTGCTGCTGACGGTAGTATTGGTGGTCAATACCCTGGCTGCGCGTTGGCTCGGTTTCAATACCGCCGATGAAATTACCATTGTGTTCTGTGGCTCGAAGAAAAGTCTGGCTAATGGTATTCCAATGGCCAATGTGCTGTTCCCGGCCGCTGTGGTGGGAGTTATGGTATTGCCGCTGATGATATTCCATCAGGTTCAATTGATGGTTTGTGCCGTATTGGCGCAGCGTTACGCCAAACGGGTCGCCAGAGAGAGTGCTGAAAAAGAGCAGGCGACAGAGTTGCAGGCCGCAACGAGTCGTGCGGAAACCAAATAGCTAACTCATTGATAACACGCCCGTCCTTCCATGGAATAGCGGCGTGAGATTATTGACAAAATACTCACCGCGGAGAGAACCGACAGATCGTAAAGACGCCGTATTCCCTTTGTAAAAATAAACGTCCCTGTAGGCTCGAACCGCGCCATCCCTGGCGCGTACGCTTTACTCTTCTGCCCGACCTCACCAGCTGAGGTCGAGTGGTTGAGGTTTGTCACTCGTCTGGCGTTTCGTTTCACTCCCGAATTTTATCGCGCAGCGCCTGTTTCTCAGTTTCGCTGATAAAGGCCATGGTCAGGCCATTCTCCTGTGCCTGACGAATCTCTGATGGCGTTAGACCCGCCGCAGGGGCTGCAACATGGTATTCATTGGCAATCTCGATACCTTGAACCGCTGGATCATCGGTATTGATTGATGCAATCACACCGTGGCGCAAGAAGGTCGCCAAAGGATGTGTTGCCAGTGTCGCCACTGTGCTGGTCTGGATGTTAGATGTCAGGCAGGACTCAATACCGATGCGGTGCTCAGCCAGATAATCCATCAGCTTGATATCTTCCACCGCTTTAACACCATGACCGATACGTTCCGCCCCTAACTCACGGATCGCCTGCCAGATGCTCTCTGGACCGGCGGCTTCACCGGCATGGACGGTAATACGCCAACCCGCATCTCGCGCGCAGTTGAAGTGGCTGCGAAACAGGCCACCAGGGAAGCCCAGCTCATCACCGGCCAGATCCAGGGCGGTAATAGCGTCGCGATGGGCTAACAAGCCATCAAGCTCTTGCTGACATGCCTGCTCACCGAAGGTACGGCTTAGAATGCCAATCAGGCGAATATCAATATCAAAATCACGACAGCCGGAGGTGATGCCATCAATCACCGCTTCAACCACCCCGGCAACTGGCAACTGATGCTTCATGGCCATATAAAAGGGCGAGAAGCGCAGCTCGGCATAGTGTAGACCGGCGTTGGCGGCATCTTCGACGTTCTCATAAGCCACACGACGGCAAGCATCAAGCGAGCCTAAAACCGCGACTCCCCAATCCAGTTTTTGCAAAAAACTCACCAGATCAGGTTCCGTTTTGGTGATCTGCACATGAGGGCGCAGGGCGTTGATTTCATCAGCAGGTAGCGACAGGTTAAACTGACGGCCCAAATCCAGAATAGTTTGCGCACGGATATTGCCATCAAGATGGCGATGAATGTCAGTCAGGGGAAGGCGGGGATCAATCATATTGTGCACTCACTTTTATCAGAAGGTGATTCTTGTGGGTAAAGTGCAGAACATTATAAAAACAAATTAATGAAAATATCCAGCACGTTGCATTAAAAGGTGACTAAAGTCACCTTTAGTGATGAATAACAGAGGGCGACACTCATATTTTGCACCACTCATTCACTGAGTGGTGCCTGAAAATAAGATTCATTGTGGTGGAATAGTGACTCTGACCACCTTTAGCGTGCCATTTTTTTCAGCAGCGGTAAAAGCGGCTTTGGCGCGCTTCATGGCTTCTCTCTTACGTTGCAGTATCATAAAATCGAGGTGTTTTGATGGCATATCCTCTTCCTCCTTCACCAATATCTATTTTGATTTCCACGGGAATGTCGAAGTTCTGTTTTTCACATAATCGGTCATAGAACAGTTTTAGTCTTGTATTAACGGCAACAGATAAGTAGACCTGAGGTTTGAACTTATTATAGTGACTGGTAATGATAATATTTAATGCATTTCCTAATCGCATTAGACTTTGATAGTCAAATTTACTGTAATTTGCGGCAGGTAATTCGAAATAGAGTTCATTACGAAAATTTTCTGCCCGATCAAATTTCACTTCATAAGTATTTTCAGGAATTATAAATCCGACGTCGTCATTAGATAAATTAGAGGTTCCTCCACTCTCTAACATGATAACTTCTGAGAAAATAATAATAAAATCATGATCATCAATCGAAAAATCGCGGCGATGAAAATTGAAATGACCATAACTTGCAGTTATAAAATCCATAGTATCTATTCTAGGCACCAATCCTTGTTTCCTATAAATAAATGTGAGTCCTCCAAGAGAGAAGTCACATTTTATATTTATTCAACTGGTGCACAAACAGTTATATCCGACGGAATGCTGCTATTCTCTCTGTAAAAACTGAATGCCACTAATTAGCTTATCCATACCCGCCACCAGCTTACTGCGGGCGCAGCCGACATTGAGCCGCAGGAAGCCACGACCCTCTTCGCCATAGGTGAAACCCGGCATAATGGCGACTTTCTCTCGCTCGATCAGCACTTCCTGCAATTGATGGTCATCAATATTCAGGGGGCGTAAATCTATCCATGCTAAGTAGGTGGCTTGTGGTGGCTGCCAGTTTAAGCTTGGGAACGCGCCATTCAACCGCTGCGCCACATAAGCCAGATTGGCTTGCAGGTAACTGCGCAGTTCGTCTAACCAGGGGGCGGCTTGTTGATAAGCGGCAATATGTGCCACGATAGCCAGTACCGCAGGGGAAGATAAGCCATCACGGCCTTTCAACATCTGGCTATAGGTCTCGCGGGTGTCAGTATCGCTGATCAAACCGTATGCGCCGGTTAAGGCGGGAATATTGAATGTCTTGGAGCCGGAGGTGAGTAAAGCCCAAGGGGTATGGCCCACCTGGCTCCATGGTGTATGTTGCTGATTGCCCCAGGTCATATCCATATGAATTTCATCGCTAATCACTTTCACCTGATGGCGCTCACATAGCTCGGCCATCTGTGCCAGCTCTGCGGGCGACCAGACTTTGCCCGTCGGGTTATGTGGGCTGCACAGCAATAATATTTTGGTCTGCGGCCGTGCCAGCAGCGCTTCGAGATGTGCCATATCACATTGCCACTGGTTATCCACGTTATGTAGCGGGCAACTGAGCAACTGGCGCTGATTACCGAGGATCACTTTATAAAAGGCATCATAAGCTGGGGTGTGAGTGACAACAAAGTCGCCGGGCGCTGACCAGCAGCGAATCAGCTGGGCCACCATATAGATGACCGAGGGGCCGTAGACCGCCATGGAGGTATCAATGTGGCACTGAAAACGCGTTTGATACCAGTGGCGGATCGCGCCGAGAAAATCCTCATGCTGCCAGCGGCTATAGCCCAAAACGCCATGCTCAATGCGCTGATTGAGTGCTTGCAGGATCACCGGCGCGGTGGGGAAATCCATATCTGAAATAGTGAATGGTAGCAGGTCTGCGGCGCCAAAACGGTCAGCAATATAGTCCCACTGGGTGCACCAGGTGCCGTGACGATCGACGGGGGTGGAGAAATCGAACATGAGTATCTCGCTTATGGGATAGAGCCGCGCTATTTAGGGTTGCCGGGTTATCTGCGGCAACCCTAAAAGCCTTGGGTCTATCAGTAGTTAGGTAACCGCACTTTAAGGCGTGGCAAATTGACTATGGCTTATCAGTGAGTCTAATTCATCTTTCACCGATTGCACCTGCGGGCCAATAACGACTTGCAGATTATGGTCATTCAATTGGATAACGCCGATTGCGCGGTTGGCTTTCAATGCCGCTTTATCCACCAAATTCATATCCTTGAGTGACATCCGCAAGCGGGTAATGCAGTTATCCAACGAGACAATATTATCCGCTCCCCCCAGAGCCGTTAAGATAGCAGGGGAGTTGTAGCCGGATTTGCCGGGAATGGTGCTACTGGCGGTTTTTTCGGCATTGAGGCTGGCGGCGGTTTCGTTCTCGCGCCCTGGGGTTTTGATATTGAAGTGCTGAATGGCAAAGCGGAAGATCATATAGTAGGCAACAAACCAGATCCCCGCGACCACCGGCACCCAATACCACTTGGTCGCCGTACCGTGCAGAATACCAAACACCACGAAATCAATGATATTGCCGTCGGTATTGCCAATAGTCACCCCTAGCAGCGCCATGACGGTAAAGCCCAAACCGGTCAGGATCGCATGGATCAGATACAGGAAAGGGGCCACAAACAGGAACAGGAACTCAATCGGTTCGGTGGTGCCGCCAACCACACAGGCCACTACGCCAGAAATTAGCAACCCTTTAATTTTATGACGATTTTCAGGTTTGGCACAGTGGTACATTGCCAGTGCTGCACCCGGCAGACCGCCGAGGAAGGCGGGCATTTTGCCCTGCGACAGGAAGCGCGTTGCACTCTCAGAGAAACCGCTGGTGGTGGGGCAAGAGAGTTGCGCCTGGAAGATGGTCAGCGCGCCACTGACACTATGACCACAAACATCCATGGTGCCGCCTGCTTCAGTGAAACGAATCAGTGCGACCAATATATGGTGTAGGCCGAAGGGCAGCAATAAACGCTCGCCGCTGCCGAAAATCATTGGCCCGAACATGCCGGCACCGTTAATCAATCGGCCCAATCCATTAATACCGGCGGCAAACCAGGGCCAGATCAGCGGGATCAATAAGCCGACCAGCCCCAGCACCACGGTGGTTACGATAGGGACAAAACGGGTACCACCAAAGAAGGCGAGTGCATCAGGCAGGCGAATGGTATTGAAGCGTTCATGGAGTAAGTAAACAATAACCCCGACAATCACCGCACCCAAAATACCGGTGTCGATGGACTGAATACCTAATATATTCTGAATGTTATGGGTTTTCAGTACCAATGAGTCGGTGGTGGGTAACACGCCGCTGGTGGTGAGGTAAAAGTTGGTTGCCAGATTTAGCACCGCAAAGCCAACGAAACCGGAAAATGCCGCCACCCCTTTGTTTTCGCGCGCCATTCCCAATGGGATGGCGATAGCAAACATCACCGGTAAGAAGCTAAAAGCAAATGAACCCACTTTACTCATCCAGGTAAAGAGTAGCTGGAAAGCGGGGTGGCCAATAAACGGCAGTAGGGTGATAACATCTTTACTGCTAAGGGAGCTGCCGATACCCAGCATGATCCCACAGAAGGAGAGCAAGGCGACGGGCAGCATGAAGGTTTTCCCTAAACTTTGGAAAAATTCCCACAGCGTGATTTTTTGTTTTTTTACCGCTGACATAGTGGCTCCTGTTGTTGACACCGCGGATAGTGGCGATGTTTTCGTCTCCCGGTCTGGAGGTAAAATAAGATAAAACGTTTAACCCCGATAATATGAGCGCCAAATCACAATTATCGATCCTGTTTATGTATTAGAGTAAATCATCGGATTAAACGTTTAACTTGGCCTATTCTGCGGTATGACCATTAAAAAAATCACCATTACGGACGTGGCTAAATTGGCCGGGGTTTCAGTGGCGACGGTGTCGTTGGCTATCAGTGGCAAGGGGCGTATCTCTGCGGCAACCGCCGAGCGGGTCAATCAGGCAATCGAACAGCTAGGTTATGTGCGTAATCGTCAGGCGGCGCAACTGCGCGGTGGCGAGTCTGGCGTGATTGGTCTGATTGTGCGCGATATTGGCGATCCTTTTTATGCCGCCATGACCGCCGGTTTGAGTGAGGCGATTGAGGCGGGGGGGAAACTGCTATTTCTGACGCAAAGTGGTCGGGAAGGTCAGGGGTTGTTGCGCTGTTTCGAAACCTTGATTGATCAAGGGGTCGACGGGCTGGTGCTGGGTGGCGGGGCTAAAAGGGAGATGGGGCTACAGGAGCGGGCCGCCGAGCACGATATCCCGTTGATTTGCGCGGCTCGTTCGAATGTACTGGAGGGGGTCGATGTGGTGCGCCCGGACAACATGCAGGCGGCTAAAATGGCGACCGAGTTTCTAATTGATCGCGGCCATCGGCAGATTGCCTATCTGGGGGGCCATTCGCACTCATTAACAAGGGCCGAGCGATTAGGGGGCTTTTGTGCCACTCTGGTGCAGTATGGACTGCCATTTCGCTCCGAATGGGTGGTGGAGTGTGATAGCCAGCAGCAAGCTGCCGCTGACGCAGCAGAAACACTATTGCGCCATCATCCCAATGTGAGTGCCCTTGTTTGCCATCAGGCGTCAGTTGCGCTCGGGGCCTATTTTGGTATTTTGCGCACTGGCAGAACCATTGGCAGTGCCGGGGTGGACAGCTATCTCGATCAGCAAGTGGCATTGATCGGTTTTGGCGATGTGCCGGAAGCGGAACTGACTGAGCCGCCACTCACTTTTATTACCAGTTCCGCCCGAGAGATAGGCTACAGCGCCGGGCAACGGTTGCTCCAGCGTATTGCGGGGGTCGATCTCCAACTGCAAAATGTGATATTACCGCCGATGTTGATCCGCCGAGGATCGGCCTGAAAGTGGTTCGTTGGGGCAATGGTCATTCGGCGAGGCTTAATTAATACGGGAGGGTAAAAAACGGAGCCATCAGGCTCCTGAGGTTGTTGACACACCTATTTTGTCACTCCGAAACTGGCGGGGCGACTGCACCGATGGGCGCTCCGACGGCTCACGCCGTTACGACCCATTCGGCACATTTCCCCGCTTATCATTTGTCAGCAGTCTGAAACGGAGCTATTAGGCCCCGTTTTGTGCACAAACTAAGAGACTTACTGGGCCGGTACCGCTGGCTCAGGTGCTGCTGGCGCTGGAGCATCTGTCGGCTCATCACCACTCTCCTCTTCAGCCGGTGCACCGCCGAACATACCGAACAGGCCAACAAACTCTGGCAGTGACATTTTCTGACCATTCAAATCAACCTGGTTATCAGCAAAGTGAATGCTGCTGCTGATAACATCATCTTTAGTGGTGGTCAGCTTAAACATTTGGCCCATAGCAGCAACGCCTTGAACCTGCTGCTGTGCCAATTTTTGCGCCTCTTCTGGACTGTAGCCTTGCAACTTGGCGGCTTGAGTGGTCAGTTCGATCGCCATTGGCATTGGGATAGTCAGTGTTGCATCGACTTTCTTCACCGACTGCGCTAACAGGGGTTCGCTACCAGCTTTAGCTTGTGACGGATCAGTCAGATCAACACTCAGGGTAAAGGTACTCTCCCCTTTAGCATTTTTCCAGCTCAGCGGTGCAATGCTGAATGTTGGGCTGCCTTTCAGCAGAGCAGGGAGTTTAGCTATCAACATTTCGGCCATCTCTTGCTGATAAGCTTCAGCATCAAGATTCTCACCAGCTTGAACGGCTTTCAGCGCTTGCTGATTGTAGGCGTTAGTGAACTGCTTCAGGCTTTGACCATCCAGACGGTCGAAGGTGAAGGCCAGTTTACCGGCACCAAAATCACTGCCCTGAATTTTAAGGGCATCCAATGTGTAGGTCAGCTTACCGTTCAACTCTTTATCGGTTTCGCCTAATTGGGTATTCAGGTTAAAGCCAACCAGTGTCGCGGTCTCTTTACCATCAAGACTAAAACTGATCTGCTTAATGCCAACTTGCTGGTCACCAATGCTGAGATCAAACTTACCCATCTGGCTATCACTTTTCAGTGTCAGGCCCTGGACGCTAAATTGCTCGATCTGATCCCACTGATTTTTAGTTGAGAAGAGGATATTTTCGCTGTTACCGCTCACCTTCACATTGTGCAAATCACGGGAGACATCAGCATCAAACTGGGCACCAGAGAATTTCACGCTGGTGGTATTTTGCTGATAATCAATGGGAATAAAGGTAATAGCAGAAGAGGTATCACCGCCGTATGAGATGCGTGAATCCGCAGTAAACGGCGATTGACCCTTGGTGACTTCAAACAGTTTTTTCAGCGCCGGGGTATTAGCAAGCTCGGTATGCACCGAAGCCATGCTCGGGAGCAGATTGAATTTCTTCAATTGCGCTAACGGGAATGGGCCGTGATCGATAGTTTCGATAAAGGCGACTTCATCCCCCTCTTTTAACGCTTTTTCGCCCGCGACGCTGCTATCTGCTTGCAACACATAACGAACCTGGCTGGTGAACAGGCCACGCTGGTAATCTTTATACGCGAGTTTCACCCCAGCTTTTGGCAGCAAGGTACGGATCTGTCCGTTGGCGTTGTTAACCAGTTCACCCATACGCTGCTCAATCAGTTTGCCGGTATACCATGAGGCTCCAGTCCATGCTGCGCCAAGTACGACTATGACGCTGACAGCCACTAACGATTTTTTCATTGTTCGGTTCATCCTTTTTCTAATACACCAAGTTCACTGTGTTGATCACGGTAATGAGTTACTCGTTAAATATCACCAAAGATAAATATAGGTCAAACTCACCATGCACAAATATTATTGATACGATAACTATTTAACGCGAGTTCGAAATCTATCTATCGAAACGGCAAAAAGCCAGTTATTGACAACAAAATGAGTGACTTTGTTCACTCTACGTTGTAAACCCGAGCAATGGCGCCTATTCCATGTACAGTTACCGGTGATTCGTTAGCCGGTATAAAGCAGGACTCACCCGGTTGCAGGGTGATCTGCTGTTGCTGTTTTTGCAGTACGGCTTGACCCTGCACACAGAATACAATAGCCGCACTGTTTTGCGCCAACGTCTGAGCTTCAGGGGTTAATGTATGCAGAGAAAAGGCGAAATCTTCAACCGGGATCGGAAAGAGCAACTCGTTACCATGCTGCTGGGGTGTGGTGAGCAGAGTATCCGCCGATTTTGGGATAAATTGCAGATTAGCCATTAACTCAGGGATATCGATAAACTTAGGTGTCAGCCCCGCGCGTAATACGTTATCCGAGTTCGCCATCACCTCCAACGCCACACCCTCCAGATAGGCGTGGGGTGTTTCGGCATACAGAAACATCGCTTCACCAGGCTGTAAAGTGACCACGTTCAGCAGCAGTGGGGAGAACAAACCGCTATCATCAGGGTAGAAGCGCGAAATGCTGCGAATGGTGTCCCATGGCTCACCCAACTGGTTATTTAATGCCGCTTTCAGGATGGCAAGGGCGCGGGTTTTCGGTTCACCAGCCATACTCAGTAAGCTGGCAAAGAGGGTGGCGAGATGCTCAGTATCCGGCTCGCGCAAAAAGGCGGCAATATCAGGGTGGGCGGCTGCCAGCGGCTGGAGCAAGCCCTGAATATCCGCCAACGTGCGGAAACCATTCATGGCCTGAAAAGGTGTCAGGGCATAGACCAACTCAGGCTTATGGTTTGCATCTTTATAATTTCGTTCGGCGGCATCCAGCGGAATTCCGGCCTGATTCTCTTTAGCAAAGCCAATTTCGGCGGCGGCTTTGCTCGGGTGAACCTGGATGGATAACGGTTGAGCCGCACAGAGCACTTTAAACAGGAAGGGCAACTCACCAAAGCGCTTGAACACCTCGCGCCCCAGATTAGCCTCAGGATGTTGCGCGATCACCTCACGCAATGAGTGCCATTGGCCATTGGCATCAGCCACTTCAGAACTGCTCTTGGGGTGTGCGCCCATCCACAGTTCAGCCATGGGTTTGCCCTGCGGATTTACCATGCCATAAAGCTCGGTAAGGGCATCTGTACTGCCCCAGGCATAGTTTTGTACTGCATTCTTCATTTTTTGCATATCGATGATCTGCCGTCTGTTAAGGGCCGCAATTGGGGATAGCCCCATCAACCATACTGTATTAACCCTATTGTAGGGGGATGAGAAGCTGATCAATCCCCGCGCCCAGGGGAAAAATAGTCCCTTAGTAAACAATGGGGGGCAAGGGGTTGCAAGTAGTAATGCTATCCGTCTCGCAGGTTGGCACAATGAATGAGAGAAATAGGAATCAATCGCATAACGGTGGCGATAAATATGCCATGATAGTGCTCATACAGTCCGGGAGGCGGTATGACCGACTTCAACCTTTTCGTTTTACATGCTAAGGAGGTAGTGATGATGACCACTCGTAGTGAAAAAGACTCCATGGGGCCGATCGAGGTGCCAGCAGAGCAGTTGTGGGGCGCACAAACCCAACGCTCGTTAGAACATTTCCGCATTTCGCAAGAGAGAATGCCGACGGCATTGATCCATGCTCTGGCGCTCACCAAACGGGCGGCGGCGAAGGTTAATAGGGCTCTGGGATTGTTACCTGCCGACCGCGCGGAGGCCATTATGCGCGCGGCCGATGAAGTGCTGGCCGACCGCCACGCGAGTGAATTCCCGCTATCTATCTGGCAGACCGGCTCTGGTACCCAGACTAATATGAATATGAATGAGGTGCTGGCTAACCGCGCCAGTGAGCTATTGGGTGGTGAGCGGGGAAATAACCGCCTGGTGCATCCCAATGATGATGTTAATAAAAGTCAAAGTTCAAATGATGTCTTCCCGACGGCAATGCATGTCGCGGCGGTGATAGGATTAAAAGAGAGTCTGCTGCCTGAATTGCAGGTTTTGCACCACACGCTGGCGGAAAAAGCCGCCGCCTATCGCGATATTGTGAAGATTGGCCGTACCCATCTGCAAGATGCCACCCCATTGACACTGGGGCAGGAGATTTCGGGCTGGGTGGCGATGTTATCCCACAGCCGACAGCATATTGAAGCCGTGATCCCCCATCTGTGTGAGCTGGCGCTTGGGGGGACGGCTGTCGGCACCGGCCTGAACACACATCCAGAGTATGCGGTACGTGTTGCCAATGAGATTGCCGCCCTGACACATCAACCCTTTATCACTGCGCCAAATAAATTTGAGTCATTAGCTACTTGTGACGCACTGGTACATGGTCATGGTGCATTGAAAGGGTTGGCGGCGTCGTTGATGAAGATTGCCAATGATGTGCGCTGGTTATCCTCTGGCCCTCGTTGCGGGATCGGTGAAATCTCTATTCCGGAGAATGAACCGGGCAGCTCCATCATGCCGGGTAAAGTGAATCCGACACAATGTGAAGCTATGACCATGCTGTGCGCACAGGTGATGGGGAATGATGTGGCGGTCAATATTGGTGGGGCATCCGGTAATTTTGAGCTGAATGTGTTCCGTCCGCTGGTTATCCATAACTTCCTGCAATCAATTCGCTTACTGGCCGATGGGATGCGTGGCTTTAATCAACACTGTGCCGTGGGTATTGAGCCAAATCGTGATCGCATCACGCAGCTATTAAATGAGTCACTGATGTTAGTCACCGCGCTAAATACCCATATTGGTTATGACCAAGCGGCGGAGATTGCTAAAAAAGCCCATAAAGAGGGGCTAACACTAAAAGCGGCCGCGCTGAAGTTAGGTTATTTGACCCGTGAGCAGTTTGATGAGTGGGTTAAGCCGGAAGAGATGGTGGGTAGCATGAAGTCATCCTCTGCTGAGTGATAGTTAGCAGAGGATCTGTTTTCCGGCGTTTTTTATGTCATCTCTTCTCTTCAATATATAGATGTAATCTCGGCACCAGCAGCCGTAACGGCTTGGCGTCGGGCTTATATTTATGTTTGATGTGGCGTACATCGTAGTCGGTTAACTCACCTAGCTTAGGTAATTCAGCCACTGATTGCGCCTGACAAAATGCAATCAGTGGCATAGGGCAGGGGTGTTGCACCTGTTTTTGCTGCTCCTGATACCAGACGCGGGCAATCGGCTGCACTTTGACGGGCCGCTTAATCTTCAGCTTGGTTTTTTCAGGCAGGCGCTGAATATCATTGATCTCCATACTAATTGACTCAACCCACTGCTCACGGGTAAAGGGCGGAACCGCGCGCCCCGCATTCAGGCTTTTATTTAGCTGCGCCAATATCTCTTCGCGGGTAACACTCTTGATAATATGTTTGTTCGCCCAGCCAAAGCGTACCGAGCTTGGGTTCAGTAGCGGCGTAATGGTGCGATAGCTATTCAGGGTAATCAGACCATGCAAGTGGGTATGCACAAATTCGAAGCGCTGCTCACTGGGTAGCCCGGACTCAATGGTGATGATGCGTTCCAATTCACTCTTTAGCTGATTAATTTCACCAATGGTATGTTGGCATTCAACCAATTGATTATCAGTCACTGAGAAGCAGAGTACACCAGGCAGGCGCAGGGCGGCTTTGCTGCTGGTATTTTGGCCTTGGTGATGAATAAATAGTCGCTGATAATGTTGTAACCCCATCTCTCGGGCTTGATTACCGACAGTCGCGGTGACCGAGATTTGCTCAATAGGTTGATGTTCAGTGCCTTTTTCAATCTCCGGCAGCGAAAAGACCCGCGCGGCAAGCAAAGGTAAATCATTAAGTTGCTGGTGGAGGAGTTGCAGGGCAACCTCTAGTGAGGTAAAGCGACTATTCAATCGTTCTATCAAATCATATTTGTTCATTTTCTTTTCTAATAAAGATGGTTTTAGTTACAACATACATTATATAGCATCAATAAAAAAGGCACACTTTTGACAGCAAAGTGTCATTATTAATTAACGGGAATATGAGCCTTATAGCGAAAGAGCAATCCGCCCTGAGTATCGGTATAGTGTACTTCGATGCACAGTTCTGATTCGTGATACAGCAAGCCGTCCAGCATATGTGTCGCATTATGCGATTGTTATCGTCGACCTTGACACTTACCCCTAATTTTTATTCTCGGAGGATCGAATGACAAAACGAGAAAATCTGATTGCAATCAACGCTGTGGACGCACCGGTTCGAACAAAGCCTTCAAACTACCCCGAACCATTCGCATCACGTATGGTCGGTAGGGAAAAGCGATCACTTGGCGATTTATTTGCGCTTGCGAACTTCGGTGTCAATCTTACACGTCTTGCTCCCAATGCAGTATCCGCTCTTCGTCACGCCCACACTAAACAAGATGAGTTCATCTACATTTTGCAGGGAAGGCCAACGCTTTACACCGATGAAGGACTTACAGAACTTTCCCCCGGCATGTGTGCTGGCTTCAAAGCGGGTAGTGGCAATGGTCACCATCTGGTTAACGAGACATCAGAGGAGGTGGTGTACATCGAAGTCGGTGATAGGACGCCGGGAGATGAAGGTCGCTATCCTGACGACGATCTCCAGGCGGTGGCAGAGAAGGGTAAGTGGAAATTCACCCATAAAGACGGCACACCATACACATAATGGTCATTTCAAACGGATATCCTCATGTTACTTTTTTCAATTCTCAGTGCTGGCTCTGCAGTCATCTCTGACTTCACCGTTCTGCTCATACTGCGCGTGGTAGCAGGTGCCATACACGGTGCCTACTTCAGCATAACATCGGCCAGTCTGCCGACGGTTACTGACGCACGCCAGACCCCGCTGGCCATTGCCCTGATGTTTTCCGGACTGACATTAGCCATGGTACTTGGTGTACCTGCCGGGATGGTGGCCGCTGTACATTACGGCTGGCAGGCCCCGTTTGTCGCAATTGCTATTGTCGCGGCCGCCGGAGCCGCTTTGTTGTGGTTCGTCCTGCCAGCAAAATTTGGTCCCCCTATCGTGACCAGGCACCGGGCGTCAGTGTTCCGTTCCACGCTCAGCAATCCGACATTAATCAGACCATACTGTTTTACCGTGCTGGCATTCGGTGGTGGCTTTGTCTTTTTTTCTTACGCAGAACCCTGGTTGGCTGATGCTGTGGGGTTAGAACCCCGGAAGGTAGTGTTAATTATGGGGGCCGTCGGTCTGGGCTCTCTCGTGGGTAATATTATGGGGGGCATTCTTCCGGGGAAAATAGGGTTGCCAGCAGCATTAACCTTCGCGGTCTTCATCCAGATTGCCGGCCTTTTGGGTGTGTTTTATGCGGTTGGCTCAGCAAATTCATCAATATTTCTTGTGTTGTGGAGCATTGGTGCGTTTGCTACGGCACCGATGGTACAGAGTTGGGCAATCGCTGATGCAGAAACGTCTGATGCACGAGTTTCTGCCAGCCTGAATGTATCAGCCTTCAACCTGGGTATGTCACTCAGTTCTTTTATTGCCACGAGACAGGTTGCGGCAGACGGCATGACCCATCTGCCACTTACTGCCGCATTTCTGGTCATGCTGGCTATACCTTTTGGCCTTTTTCATCGGCGGACACAAGTGTTGCGCTGCCCCCTGTTCTGGAGAAATAAAATGTTTAAATGGACTTACAGTGAAAGTGTTACTACCGAAGCTACACCGGAACAAATCTGGGCAATGTGGCAGGATGCTTCATCATGGCCTTGCTGGGACAGTGAACTTAAATGGGTCAAACTGAACGGTGACTTCACAGAGGGCACTACCGGGAGAATGAAGCCAGCCAGCGGGCCTGAAGTTGATTTTACGCTGAGCCGTGTTGAGTTCCACCGCGCTTTCACCGACGTTGCAAAACTGCCATTGACGAATCTGGTTTTTGATCACGAATATTTTAGCTCGCGGGAAGCCGGTGTTCCTGCGCACATATGTCATTCTGTCACTATGACGGGATGGCTGGCGCCGGTATTTGGTCGTCTGATCGGGAGTAAAATAAAAAATCATTTGCGTGAGGCTATGACAGAGTTGAGTCAACGTGCGCTGACGGGTGATAAAACAGTACGTTAGATATTCCGTAAATACCCAGGTTGTAGGAGAGGATACAAGATGTCAGATAACATAACGGAATTACGGTTTACCCATAATGCGCCGATGGACAGCCGGGGTTTCCGCTGCCTGCAAATGTTCCAGCAGTGGCAGCGACGTATTGACATCATTCTATCCCCCTACAGCCTGACGCAACAAAGCTTCAGTATTCTCGCTATGTGTGGCTGGCTGTCGGAAAAAAACTATCGGGCGACCAAGTGCATTGCCGTCAGACAAAAAGTGTTGGTGGAAATGTCAGGTATACCCAAAATGCAGGTGTCTCTGAACCTACGGCGGCTTGAGCATAATAACTTAATCACTGTTCAGCCTTTCCTGCCAGACAGGCGAGAACGTATCATTGCACTGACTGACTTAGGAATATGTACCCTGAATGACACTCTGATACTGGTCGAAGAAGAAGATCAACGGTTACTGAACGATGTGCATTTTGGCGAATGAATTCCCCATGTCACTGTATTTTCTCTAATCCTGTCATACATAATTATAAAACGCTCTCCCGCAGGCAGCCCATAGCCTGAACGTCTGGTCAACTCAAAAACTACCGAACCTGAGTTAGGGGCTTCTCTGGCCTCGACTGTGGCATAACATGGGCAAATGTCCATTTCCCTATTGAGTAATTTGAAAAGGGTTTCTTTCGCTGAAAAAAGAATGGTTGCGGCATAAACCTGTTGTTCGGGCGGAAGGCACCTCAGCCATTTTTGCTCTGCTTCTGTCGCCACTTTACTGAGCACAGCCTGTAATGAAACCGGTACTAAAGGCGGTTCCATATCCACACCAAAAAGTAAGTCGTCTGGTCCCTCCAGAAGTAATACATTTTCACGAGAGTGAGACAGCGCTCCATTTCTGCCTTTAGGAAATGCTGGAGCTCCGGACGCTGACTTCCCTAAAGGGATATTCTGACAAAATGCCAGCATCATAAGGCTGCGGCCAGCCCAGAATTCAGCCTGACGCTTCTTTGTCGCTGTTCCCAACTTCGCGTCGTGTAATGCTTTTCGTATTAAGGCGTTTTGGGTTGGAAAAAACGTAGTCTCGTAGCGTGCGTGCCACAGTCTTATCGTTGGTGAAAGCGTGGTCTGACTGATGTTTATCAGTATCGACTCTTCAGGTTCCTGAATTGGCCGCCACTGTTGTTGCTGTATGACGTCAGGACCGTTTTGCATGTGAAATTACATACTCCGAGTGAGAGGCTGTTGGGGAAGTTTTAACTTTGCAGCAAAAATAGGCTTAACGTAGGATATTTTCCGTTTCCCAGGGCGACCCCATTATAAGCAGGATACAGATGACACCGCAATTTGCTCAGTGAGGGTTTTGATTAAAGTGAGTTTTATCGCGGAGAATAACCAGCCACTAAAGACTAAATGATCTAATAAATGACATTTAGCCTTTAGTGATTAATCAAATATTAGGCCAGTGCTTTGGCTTTAAGCTGCATATATTCACTTTCAGTGATCGTACCTTCATCCCACAGTTTTTTGGCGTCAGCAATCTGTTCTGCCGGTGATTTACCCGCAACCTGGCGGATATAATCATTGGTCTCAGAGACAGATTTTTGTACGGTGGCACGATAGCGCTGCGCCATGCCTTTACCGCGAGTGATCAGATAGATAAGTGAGGTCAGTAGTGGGATAAACAGCAAGAAGATAATCCAAACCGCCTTATAAAAACCATTTAGCTCATGATCTCTGAAGAGATCCGAAATAACCTGAAACAGGATCAGTAAATAGGCAATAAAAAAGAAGATTGAAAAAGTGGTCGCCAGAATATCCCAAAGCGTAAGAAAGTGACTGGTCATATGCTCTCCTGAAATGACGTAAATTAAGTAACTCAGTATGGTAAAAAAATCACTAACTACATTATATACTTAATTTATATTTCAACCGTTTTTATTGAAAATTAATTTTTCGCCGCTTCAGGCAATTGGCGTAGCCGCTGACCCACATATAGCGCCAGTAATAACATGGTGGCGATAAATGTGACAACGCCACTCCAGCCTAAATTAAGCCAGAAAATCCCGCCTAAGGTGCCCGCGACACTCGAACCGGCATAATAACAAAATAGATAGAGTGAAGATGCCTGTGCTTTCGCTCGGCGCGCACGACGGCCTATCCAGCTACTGGCCACCGAGTGAGCGGCAAAAAAGCCCGCAGTAAATACCATCATGCCGATAAAAATGGTGATCACTGGCGGAAAACTGGTGATCAGCACCCCAATCAGCATCATACCAATTGATGCCAATAATATCGGCCCACGGCCATAGCGGCTGGTTAATGCCCCGGCTTTTGGCGAGCTATAGGAGCCAGTCAGATAAACTATCGATAATAAGCCCACCACCGCCTGGCTGAGATAGTAGGGCTGAGCCAGTAAGCGGTAGCCAATATAATTAAATAGGGTGACAAAACTGCCCATAATGAGAAAACCCTCGGCAAACAGGAGCGGCAAGCCGGGATCACGCCAGTGCAGTTTAAAATTGATGACCAATGTTCTCGGCCGTAACGAAGTGGGGCGGAAGTGTTTCGATGCCGGAAGAATGCGCCAGAACATGCAGGCGGCGGCTAACGCAAATAAGCCAATCATCGCCAGCGCGATTCGCCATGAAAAGAAGTCGCTGAGTACCCCGGTGACCAGACGACCACTCATCCCACCAATGGAGTTGCCGCTGATATATAGCCCCATGGAGAGGGCAACAAAACTCGGGTGAATCTCCTCACTGAGGTAGGTCATCGCCACCGCCGCCACGCCGCTAAGGGAGAGACCAATCAAGGCCCGCATCAACAAAATACCGTGCCAACTGGTCATCAATGAGCAAATAAGGGTACAGATCGCCGCCAACATCAACGCCACTACCATCACTGATTTACGCCCGACCGCATCCGAAAGAGGGCCGGTAAACATCAGGCCAAAGGCCAACATGCCGGTGGCGGCCGAGAGGGATAAGCTACTGCCCGCCGGTGAGATATTGAAGTCCTGCGACAGCAACGGCAGGATCGGCTGTACACAGTAGAGTAGGGCAAAGGTCGCTAATCCGGCGGAAAAGAAAGCCAGTGTAACGCGGATAAACTCTGGTGTACCACGTTGAATATAGGGGCGTTTCGATAAGCGAGCCACCTTGGGAGCGGGGGCTGAAGCGGTGCTATCATCATTGGCTGCGGGCGCTGGCGCTGGGGTCGCCGTGGTGCGCGTAGAGGTGGTCACGGTATTTCCTTTTCATTAATACAATCAAAGACAATTTCTTGCCAAAAGCCCATTTTCGCCAGAAAACAGTGGTGTTAACTACTTCAGACTGTTGACAACCTCCGATGGCGCGATCTGGAACGGAGGGATGGGTAGAAGAGTAAAGCGTCCGCGCCAGGGATGGCGCGGCTCGAGCCTCCAGGGATGGATTTACGGCGTCTTTACGATCTACCTGTTCCCTCCGCAACCAGTACTTTGTCAATAACCTCCAGTGGCGTTAGCCACTTAACGGCTCAATAACGGGATGATAGAAATAGCTGAGTTTTTTGTCTAATATATTAATTATTCGAAATAAGACTTTAAACATATCAATGGAACTCAATGAGTATTGAACTCAGGCACTTACGTTACTTCATTGCGGTGGCCGAAGAGCTGCACTTTGGCCGGGCAGCGGAGCGGTTGCGTATCTCTCAGCCACCGCTCAGTCAGCAAATTCAAATTCTGGAGGAGCAAATTGGTGCGCGATTGTTCGCCCGCAACAACCGCAATGTCAGTCTGACCCAAGCGGGCGCCCTGTTTTTAAAGGAGTCTTATCAAATTCTGGCGCAGGTAAACTCGGCATCAGAAAAGGCGGCGCGTCTACATCGTGGCGAGTCCGGCGAGCTGACCATCGGATTTACCTCATCAGCACCATTTATTAGCACGGTATCTAAAAATTTGCGGGCATTTCGCCAATTGCACCCGCAAGTTCACATTAAGATGCAGGAGGTCAACACCAAGCAGCAAATTGAGCCGCTACTGGATGGGCGGCTTGATATTGGTGTGATGCGCAATACACGGCTGCCAGATGCGCTGCAATATCGGTTGTTGCTGCGTGAACCGCTGGTTGCGGTAGTCCACGAAGAGCACCCGCTAGCCACATTACCCCATGGCAGTGTCAAATTCAGCTCGCTAGCTGAGCAGCCGTTTGTCTTCTTTTCGCGCGAGGTGGGGACGGCGCTGTATGATGAGATCCTCACGTTATTAGCTCGCGCCGGTATCACGCCCTATATTACCCAGGAAGTTGGCGAGGCGATGACGATTGTCGGCCTGGTCTCTTCTGGTTTGGGGGTATCAATTCTGCCGGCTTCATTTACCCGGATAAAAGTGGATGGGGTGAAATACTTGCCGTTGGCGGAAGCGAGTGCCACCACCGAGGTGTGGCTGGTCAATCATAAGCATCGACCAGTTACCGCCCCAGCCGAGGCCTTGATTCGCCTGATGGTGGCGGATATTCAACCGTAGGCCATAGATCATGGGCCACGATTGAGATGATTATTGACAGCCGTATTCAACCGTCCTTAACGTCGTAACGATGCTGATCCATGCGGATCGGCAGAGTACCGCGCAGTGTAAAAAAACCGAACAAAAGGGGTTTTGTGGTCATTGCGGATGATTTCAATCAACGTAAGGAAACGAGCTGTGAAAGAGTTAGTCCTGCACTGCCGAGATAGCTATATCTTTAAGGAAAAGACTCCGATAGGAACAGAGTTAACCATCAGTTGTCATGGTGAATTTGATTTTCACAACAATATATTTATATCGAAGGTGGCGATTATCGGCAATCGGTTTCGTCGTGCGGGGGATCTAGCGAACTTTATTAGAAGTGCCCCGGTGGCGAATATCCGGCGTATACATTTGGCATTTTGCCATTCGGCAGATTTTTATCTAGGGTCTATAGCGGCAGAGTTGTCACGTATAATTGCCAACACTTATGTCGTTGGCTATGCCGGTTCGGTTACAACAGGATTTTTGCAAGAAGATGCGAATGATCTGTTTTCGAAACATGGACACGGGCCAGAATATAACAGAGACCTCAATGAGTACTTTCGCGTATTTAAACACGATGAGCCGCAGAACAATACGTTTGATGTCCAATACCACAAGATTGAATTTCTTAATGGCAGCATTAAAAGCCAGACCAACCAGATAGTCACTGAATACAGTCATATTTATCGCGCCAATTCAAAATATCACCAGCTTTGACGGTTCTAATGCCATGGACAATAACCCGGCGATAAATTAGATAGTCGCCTGTGTCAGTCGGTTTGCACGGCAAGAGAGGAAGTGTACCTCATGGTATGGCAACTGGCCTGTGTGGATGGCTTCCAGAATGTTTTGTGTGGTGACAATATCCACCGGGAGGATAACATCACAGTGACCTCCTGAGCGGGAGGTGCAAGATAGCCCAAGAGAAACATCCACACGCAGAATATAGTTTTTTACCGTGTCTCTACCTGAATAATCTTTTATCGACACCGGAGAATCCCCCCGGTGTAACCGCTCATATAGCCCCATAACGGTATGATTTGAAATGGTTTCACCGTGTCTGACATACCAGTTAACCGAGACGCCTGTTGGAACACGGGTGTCCATCGGCATACCACCCAAAAAAGCCTGTAAGGGCAGGAACCGCCCATGACTAATAACCGCCACACGTCTGGAAGGCGTGCTATTGCACCTGCGGACCAATATACGCTTTCCATTAATAGACTGGGCTAATTCCATTTTAAGTCCCTTTTTTATCAGTTAATTGTACATAAATTAATGTCTCCCTGCGGCCAATGAAAAACCGCCGGAGTTTCGAAACCTACTTTCAGTGTATTACCGTTATTTTAACGTTGGTTAAATGAATATTAAAAAAATAGCGTTTTTGCTTACTGCGCCGTTAATTCTCTATATAAAAATATTATGTACATAACGGGAGGTAATTTTAGAACAAGATAGATATGATAAAAAGTGCCATGCCAATGTCAGGATTTATGATTACCGACAATTTTGGTGTGCCATTTATCACTTTTTTAATCGCCAATAGGATGATGGATTTTTCTAAAGGGATATAGATATGAAAGCAAAAGTGACAGTGACCAAACTTGAATTACGCAACGTCAGACTAATACAATCTCCAGGACAAATAGGACACAGCTTCGAATTCGTCACAAGATTGAAAGTCGAACCGCGCACTATGGGGCTATTTTCTGGTGAAGGTATTGATTGGCCAAAGTTACAATGGTTCGAAACCATAGACTGGTATAAGTTAGATTTGGAAACAGAGACATGGATTTACGTGGGGAGTGAGCCACGCCATAAAGATTTATATGCAGCAAATCCATTGTCGCAAACTTTTATCACGTGGAGGGAAGGGTATCGTTATACATTTGCAAGAAATACCCGAGGGTTTCCAGTCACACTCATAAATGCCCCTGAAGCTGAGGTCAAACATTGGATCGCGCGTAACGGCTTTGAGTGGGAGCTGCCGATCAAGGACATACCAAGTATAAGTTTGCAGGGAGGTTCTCGTGGTGGAGCAGGAGTCAGCCTCGTTATTGGTCCCACCCGTCGCCGCGTCGTTCGTTTCAATCTAGGTTTTGCTGGAAATCCGCATCGAATTCATTGCACACAGATACTCGAAACGGTTGAGGGCCAGCCTACAATTAATGTTTTTATACCAAAAGAACTCAATAATATTGACTTGAACGATCAAGACAAACTCGTCCTATGGAGCAACTCGGTCAATTTTTAGATATATAACATGCCCCAACGGTTTGGTAAGCAGAGCACTGTGGGTGTGAGGCGGTAATATTTCATGTCATTGGTCGCCAATGGCAAATAGTCCATTAGGTTACATTAACCATTAAATATCATCGGTGAATAATATGCTATCACGTACAGAGTTAGAAAGATTAGGCCTTTTCCCAGCACAACCCAATATTTTTCCATACCAAACGCCAATACTAATAGGGCTACCACGGACATTTGATGAGATAATAGAAAATGCTATCGCAGCTGGACGCATTAGGGTTGTTGTCGGCGGTAAAATGGAGTGGGTTATGACGCCTATTGATAGGGGTAATATATCTAGAGTGGAACCGGGTAACTTACCTGATATTCTAAGAAGAAATGGTTATTGGCAACATGTCGCCAGTATTCGATGGTCACCAGACCAGAAAAATTTTATAACAATGGTAACCGATTATTTCAGCAGACAGAATCCTCAGTATATCAGTCGATATGGCATAGTTAATGCTGGTCAAATACACCTCTACGTCACAAGGTAATCAGTTTTGTGGGTTATTCCCCCTCGGCCCTCCACTAACTCCTTCCTGAAAGGGGGCCAGTGGAAGAACCCTAGAAAATACTGCTGCAGTAGTGGTAAAAAAACCACTGCTCCCTTGACTTCAAACGGTATAAATAACCAGCAATGATTACTTATTATGTGCAGTAAATCACATAACTAATCAAATAGTTGACGCCATATGCTAAAAGCCCCAACATAGCCGATAATCTTTATTTAGAAGCGCGAAAAATACTCGGTTGGCAGAGAAGGAGCCGGTTTAGTGATAACGGATGGACAGCCTGGGCATATTGATCAAATCAAGCAGACCAACGCAGGGGCCGTGTATCGGCTAATTGATCTGTTCGGCCCCATATCCCGCATTGAACTCTCTAAGCGGGCCCAGTTGGCCCCCGCCAGTATCACTAAAATTGTGCGCGAGCTGGTTGAAGCGCACCTGGTTAAAGAGACCGAATATCAAGATGTGGGTAGCCGTGGGCGGCCAGCTATTGGCTTAGTCCTGGATACCGAAGCCTGGCACTATGTCTCCGGCCGTATCAGTCGTGACTTCATCACCCTTGCACTACGTGACCTCAGTAGCAAACTGGTGGTTGAGGATCACATTCCGCTACCGGATAGCCACCCGGAACCCCTGCTAAATCGTATTCTCAACGAAGTGGACCGCTTCTTTATCCGCCATCAGGAAAAGCTGGAAAGGCTAACCGCTATCGCCATTACCATGCCGGGTATCATTGATGCACCGGCAGGTATTGTGCATAAAATGCCATTTTATGATGTTGATGAGATGCTGCTTGGCCCCGCACTGCAGCAGCGAACGGGACTGCCGGTCTATCTGCAACACGATATTTGCGCCTGGACCATGGCCGAGGCGCTGTATGGTGCCTCGCGCGGATGCCAGAATGTGATTCAGGTGGTGATTGACCATAATGTGGGGGCCGGTGTTATTACCGCGGGCAGGGTATTACATGCCGGTAGCCGCAGTGTGGTGGAGATTGGTCATACCCAGGTCGACCCCTATGGCAAGCTCTGTTATTGCGGTAATCATGGCTGCCTTGAGACAGTTGCCAGTATTGAAAATATGCTGGAAATTGCCCAGCAACGATTAAATGGCTCCATGAGTTCGTTATTACATAGCACGCCACTGAGTGTTGAATCTTTATGTGATGCCGCGTTAGCCGGTGATCAACTCGCCAAAGATATTATTTTGGGTGTCGGCCACAGCGTAGGGCGAATTGTCGCCATTATGGTCAACTTATTTAATCCGGAAAAGATCCTGGTAGGCTCGCCGCTAAATAAAGCCGCCTCTATTTTACATCCGGCCATTGCCGCTTGTATTCGCCAACAAGCACTGCCCGCATACAGCGATAATATTCTGGTTGAACCGACCGCATTCTTTAATCAGGGTACAATGCCCGGCGCGGCATTAGTAAAAGAGGCGCTCTATAACGGCTCATTATTAGTGAAACTGCTGCAAGGCTAAGCTATTAACCACTAATAATTAAGAGTTAATTATTAGTGGTTATCTCGTGTCTACTCCTCCTATTATTTGCGCTTATCCGCTAAAAAGCTCTCTCAGTTCGGTAAAACCTTGCGCTAACGCAAGCTGTCCATGGTCGGCATCGCCTAGACTTTTGTCCATATTGCCCATTTCGCTAATGTTAAGTGAAAAGAGTTAAGTCTGCGTGACCAGATTTCGGAGTATTATTATGTTAACGCGAGTATTTGTGACGGGTACCGACACCGCTGTTGGTAAAACCGTAGTGTCACGGGCCTTACTTCAGGCTTTAAGCCAAAATGGCAGAACAGCGGCGGGCTATAAACCTGTCGCGACCGAAAGCAAAGAGACCGCCAATGGATTGCGCAATCAGGATGCGCTAATTTTACAAGCATCGTCATCCATTGAGCTTAATTATCAGGAAGTTAACCCGTTCCCATTGCAAGCGGATGTTATCCACGCCTGCTCGGATACACTGATTAACTACGACGAAATGACCCAGGGGCTACAGCGCTTATCCGCCAAAGCGGATACTGTGGTGGTTGAGGGTTGTGGTGGCTGGAAAGTGATGATGAATGACCAACGTTTCTATTCTGACTGGGTAATACAAGAACAATTACCGGTTATTTTGGTCGTCGGCATTAAATTAGGCTGTATCAACCACGCCCTATTAACCGCACAAGCCATTATCAATGATGGATTACCACTATTAGGTTGGGTCGCAAATCGCATTAACCCCGGATTAGCCCACTACGCAGAAACCATCGCCATGCTACGGGAACGTTTACCGGCACCGCAGTTAGGACAATTACCCTATTTGCCACACCCGGAAGAGAAACCATTGGCGAAATATTTAGATTTATCGGTGATTAGTCAATAATATTCATATTTGCCGGTGAGGTGATCGCCACACCGGCGTTGAAACCCAAGAAGGTATTGATTCCATGAGGTAGAAAACCAGCGCATTGTGTGATCACTTATTGACCACTGAGACTGTTTTTACTAATGAGGTTTGTTACTATGAAAAAAAACGCTGTCAAACTATATAAAATAATATTGTCCACTCTCTCATTATTAATACTCTCTTCATGTACAACAAAAAATGAACCACGACTGTTAGTTTACAAGATCAATAATGAATATTTCCCTCTGGAAAAAACATGTGTTGAACAGGTATCTCTGCGTGAAGACAAATCTCTATTCTATAAAAATGATAATCTCATTATAGAACTGGATAACAAGAAAGAGTGTGTGAAGCAATTTTCAACATTCATCAATTCAAATATTGGAGAAAAAATGCAAACGCTATTTAACGGCTACCAGATATACCCGGAAACCAAAATAGTATCTGCGCTGTTTTTTGTTAATGGGCTATATTACCAGGCCGTCGCTAACCGGGCAGTGGCATTAGCCATAGCCAATGAATATGCCAATTAAGAAATTCCGCAGAGTTTATTACTTATAACAGATAAAGATAAAAGCCCACGGAATTTCACTTTACTTAGAAGTTAACCTTGATGACCTGACCGACAGTATGACTTTTAAATCTTATTCTATCTGTACCGGTGCCATTGTTATTAGAGATTTGAAACTCACCGGGGCCTTGAGTATAGACCAGCTGCATATGAGTTTCTGTCGCATATTCAATTTCCACATCAAAAGATGAGGGTGCTGCTGATTCCGTTTCAAAACTCACGGTGTAAACTGAGCTACCAGTATGGCCTCTTAAATTTACCCAAGGCCCCCAAAATAATGGGGCGGCCCAAGCTTGTACTGTATTCATATGAAACTCCTTTTAAATTATTCCCGCCATACTTGGCGGGCGTAATTAATTTTAACTTTATGATTTGAACCTTATGAATTGAAAAATAACTCTTTTATTAAATTTATGCATGATAAAATCACTACAGAACTATATCATCCTATTTAATGGGCAGAATAAAAGAGTCCGTATAGATGCACCGTTCTCGTATGGCGCAGTTAATAATTGCACATTACTCACCAGTATCGAATGTTAATTGTTGATGGTTAGCGACTACCTTATTGTTATATAAAACCGCCACCAATTACTCATGCTAAAATACCAGGCAGATGAATCAATCTGAGTTATTTTGACGCCCGTGATAGACCGATATTGGGCGTAACCAGCGCGCAATGGTTGTCGCAATCACGCAGGATAGTAGCAGGCTGGGGAGTAGGGTGTATTCGCCGGTCATTTCGCACACCATTAATGCCGCCATCATCGGGGCGTGAGTCGTCGCAGCCAGTAGGGTTGCCATCCCGGTCAGCGCCATTAACAGCGCAATGTTGTCGCCGAGAACCGGCCACCAGGCCAGCATCTGCCCACATAACATCCCCAAAGCGGCGCCCACAAACAGTGTCGGGGTAAATACGCCGCCCGGCGCGCCCGAACCACTGCTCGCGAGCACCGCCAATAACTTGCATATCAGTATTCCACCAATCAATAAAACGCCCGGCGGCGTAGTTAATAGCGACTGCACCACACTGTAGCCATTCCCCCAGACCTCGGGGAAAATTAGCGATAATAGCCCAACGATGATCCCGCCGAGTGCCAGTTGCAGCGGCGGTGGCAGGTTAAGTGAGCGGAAAGCGTGGCCACTGGCCGCCATGGCTTTGAGAAATAGCGGCCCACAGAATCCGGCAAAGAGTCCCAGTAATGCCATTAGGAGATATTGTATCGGCCAGGGTGATGGTAGGGCTTGGACTTGATAAAGGGCCTCCTGCCCGCCGTGCAATAAATTGGTGGTGAGCAAGGCACTGACCGCAGCAATGACCACTGGCCCGAGGGAAGCGAGCATTAAGGTGCCGAACAGAATTTCTGCAATAAATAGACTGCCCGCCAGGGGCGCATGATAGGCGCTCGCCATCCCGGCCGCCGCCCCACAGGCAACCCAAAGTTTCCACTCACTCGGTTTGGCATAACGCTGGGCAAAAACAGAAGCAAACAGGGCCGCCAGTAGCACCATCGCCCCTTCACGACCAATGGCACTGCCGCTGGAGACCACCAATAGTGAGGCGAGGGATTTGACCAAACTGGCGGAGACAGCTAACCGCCCATCGCCGATCTCGATGGCCTCCATATAGTCGGTCGGTGTGCTGGGCTTTTGCTGTTGATAACGTTGATAGGCCCACAGTAAAGCACCGGCGGCCAAACCGCCCAGTGCCGGGGTTAATGCCCGTCGCCAGCCAGTAATCGAAGAGGCCGCCGCCACCAGGCTGCCATCGGTTCGGGCGAAAAACAGCCACTCCAGCCCCAACATCGCCTGATGAAATAACCACACGATCAGGGCTGCCATCATGCCCAACATGATTGAGATCAGCAGTCGGCGCAGCATGGCGCGGTAGTAATAGATATGCGCTGGACGTTTCATGTAACGTCGTTGACTGACATAAAGTCACTGACTGACATAGCGAGACAAACCCCTTATTTAGCAAGCTGATAGATTGTTACTTGCCGTCAAGTGAATGACCAGTGAATCTTTATCAATATTGCCCGCTATTTCCGCCAACAGAGGATTATCGACCAAAAAGAGTTATCAACGAAAAAGAGTTAGCAACAAAAAAGGGCGCACCATAAGGCACGCCCTGACGGGAAAGGGCACGGGATTACTCGCCGTTATTGATGCGGATATAAACAATTTTCTGGCTATCATTCTCGCAATGACCAACCACTTGACCACCTGCTTGCTCGACCTGATCATTAGGGACGATATCCAGTCTAAAACCTGATTCAGGCACGCCGTTGCTAATAATTTTCTGAGCGATCTCCGCCTTGACGCTTTCGCAAGATGCCAGTGCCGCCAGAGGCGCGAGAGAGAGTAGCAGTGTGCTGATAATAATTGTTTTTTTCATCATAAAATCCTTATGTGGATGAACAGGTTGCCTTAGGTATTGATCCCTAAACTCAGCTTAAAGGATAGCCCAGATCCCGATGACCTCAAGTAAATCTGAGCCATCGCCGCTGTTTACGGATTAATCTGGCGGCCGGATAAGCGATCGAGGCAGCGCTCAGTATTCGGCTCCCAATAGGCGTTTAAATTCTCGCTGCGATTACAGCTATCTTTCGCATCTTCAGCACGATCGAATTTATCAAAATTCTTTTCTACCCGACTGTTCACTTTGTTGCGCAGACGATGGTTATCATCCCACTGCTGTTGGCTTTGGCGCGCCTGCTCCTTGGACATCGGGTCATTACTCCCGCCGACAGAGACGCAAGTGCTGCCCTGAGTGCAGTTTGCTGATTGTGCCAATGCCGTGGTTTGCCATGTCAGCGGCAAGGCCAGCAGAGCGAGTGGTAGAAAAACGCGGATCAGGCGTGGCACTCTAGCTATCTTCATCGTCTTAAGTCCTTTATCAGTCGGTGATGTTCAATCAGTATGTTATTCACTGGCACGCTATCAGCGAGTAAAAATTATATCATTGCTTGAGGTCGATAAACCAGTCAGTAGCAGCGCGCTGACGGATAGGTAAAGTAACGCAATGTGAATTGAGAATATTGTTTTAAATAACAATGACTTGTGTAGCCCATACAAATACTCGGAGCGGTTGTCCGAGTATTTATAAACGGGCATTTACAGAGACTCTGGGACAGGGCCTACAAATTAGAAGTTATATTTAACACCAATCATCGCAGCACTATCACTATAACCTTTATCCCCCACCTGGGTACCGATATTTCCCCAGATATTGAGTTGTCTGCTTATCTGACCTTCCAGGCCAACTTTCACCTCGGCTATGTTTTTTGCTCCATCCATAGCGGAAGTGACGTTATTCATGGTAGTGCCAAAATTGTTCGTATTGTGGATCCAGTTAATCTCGATATAGGGTTGGAACTCACGTTCTTTACCATCATCAATTTTATTATGCCCTTTCAGGTAGGTCCTTACTCCCAATCGAGTCATCAAGTTACCATCCCCTTCAGAAGCCACACGAGTTCCGTTGGCCTCAACGTGGTCTTTGGCTTTTACCCCCATCCAGATAGCTTGCGCTTGTGGCTGAATAAACCATTGGTTAAGGCTACCATTACTCCCAATAAATTCACCCGTCTTGAAAGTATATCCCGTCTCCAATGAAGCGGTGAAACCTTGAGACTTATAAGACTCCTCCTCAAGCTCATCACCTTTCACATTGTTATCGAACCAACCGTATTGCAACCAGGAGTCCACGTAAGCGCCGGTATTATCCGTTTCATTGGCAAGCCAAGTAGTATATATCCCCACGTTATAACCGTTGACTGAACCATTCGCAGCGTAGTTAGTCGTTGATGAACGACTATTACTCTGACTGTTACCATATCCAGCCATCACCCCCAAGTGTGTGCGATCGCTCCCAGTACTGCTCCATTGAGCAATGTCTCCCCCCAATTGCATCACGTAGCGGTTACTCTGAGTTTTCAGTTGACCACTACTATCGCGGAACCGGGTATGACCACCGAGATTGCGCAACCACATGCTGGTGACTTTCTTCTCACCACTCAGAGTATCCACATAATTGGTCTCACCTAAACGATCATATAACCGATTGATAAACATGGTGTTAGCAGCGGTAATATTCGCCGTATAAGCTCCAGCCTCTGGACGCATGATCGGCTCATTCTTCGGTGTTGGTGTCGGAGTGGATAGATGAGATTGCAAATACCAGTTTCCGTCGCTTCCCTGTCCTTTATTCAGTAAGTACTCATAAGCTCCGGCTACGGCCCGTCCTTGCAGTGTAAAGCCACCATTTGACTGTCCACCGACCTGCACCACTTCAATACCTTTCGCGGTCTGCTCGCCATAACCACCGAGATTATTTACCGCCACACGTGTTATGCCTGTGGTATCCCCAGTAACAACCAGTTTATCCGTAGCAGAATTATCAGCAGCTAACGTGGTATTAAGCCTAAGCAGGCCGTTATCCCCCCTATAATTACCGTTCACCGTCAGTACCGTTCCTGGTGTTGTGCCAGTACCCATGTTGACCGTGCCGGCGTTGTTTAAACTGGCGAGCGTCTGACCATGCCCACGCAGGTCTAGTGAGCCCGCGGCCTGTACGGTGTAATTGGAGTTAGGGCTGAACACATTCGCACCACCCGCAGCCAACGTATCGGCCTCAATCGTGGTGGCACCGCTGTAGGTGTTATCAGCGGCAAGTGTCAGTGTACCTTGGCCGGCCTTGCGCAAACCTCCCGTACCCTCGATCCGAGTACTGAGGGTGGGGTTGAAGCCATTGCTGTCGATGGTGCTGCCCCCTTGAGCCAGTTGGATCGGATTGGCAACGTCAAGACGGGTCTGCGCGCCATAACGCAAGATGCCGGCATCAAATGCAAGCATTGTCAGGTTTGAAGGCCCAGTGAGGTTCCAGACAGAACCGCTGGCCAGATTGAAAGATGAGGTACTAGACGCATCCGTCACGGCTGAACCGGTGAGAGTAGCGCCGTTTGCAGCACTGAGATTGACGGTGCTGGATAAACCGGCATTCAACAGTCGGCCATTACCGCTGATTACCTCGGAACCATTGTCGAACGACACGTTCAACGTTCCGGCGCGAGCAAAGATCGCGTCGCTGGCACTGGAGACGCTCGTGTTGCTTACCGTCAAGGTATTTACGCCGTTGTTGCTAGTGAGCCCCTGCGAATCAGTACCCGTCGCACTGACACGAGTATCGTTCAAATGGATGGTTGATCCAGACAAGAGCTCCACACCGTCTGACTGCCTGCCTGTCGTGAGGATGGATCCGCCGGTTTGCGTGATAGTGCTACCTTCCGCGAAGGCACCAGCTGCACTCACACCCGAGGTGGAGATATTGGCACTACTGATAATGGTGGCGGGATCACCACCGTTTGTAACAGCGCTAAGACCATTAGCCGCCTGACCCGAGGTGGATATAGAACCGCCGTTAAGGATCATTTCCCCCCCCAGATCCGCCGCGGCACCGGAGGCCCCGCGGCCAGTGGTGGTGACATTGGTGTTATTCAGGTTCAAGACACCGTCAACCCGACTCGATAGACCAAAAGCATTATTGCCGTGGGTCGTCACACTGCCACCGTTCATGGTGAGCCGGCTGCCTGACCCGATCGCTTCAACGCCGAAGGCCGTACCCTTGCCGTTGGTAGTGACATGGCCATTGCTGAGGGTGACGGTGCTGCCACTCTGGGCCTGGACGCCCAGGGCATCCATACCGGATGTCGCAATGTCGAAAACCGACAAAGTGATTGTGCCACTACTTCCGCTGACGACTGCGCCATTGTTACCGACGCCGGTGGTAGAAATCGTGACATTGCTGCCCGTAAGAGTTCCGTCAACATTGTTAATAGCTGGAACCATATCCGTGCTGGACATTATCATTTGACCAGAAATATTACTGACGTCACCAGAGTTGAGTCTGACGTCGGCGCTCGCCGATTGCGGTACCAGTTCCAAGGCCAGCAGCATCGCGGAGGCCAGTAAAGTCCGTTTCATCGGAACCATCATTACCGTATATTGATTATTAATTTTTTCATTCCCGAAAAAGTTTGAAGTTATATTCCCTGAAGATGACTCATAAGGGTATATGTTTTGTCGCGTTAACAAACTGAAGTTAATAGGTATTGCCCTTGCGTATCATTTGAATCCGTTCAATACCGTATTTTCCGTGCGCAATATATGCCAAAAGAACAGCTATTGATAAATCGTTTTTATCGCTTAATCTGATAGGAATATCCTATCAAAATAGATAAATCGATCGTTATTGGTGGTTTTTAAAGATAACTATAGCTCGTACATCATGTTGTCTTAAAAATGACCACCATAATAAACATGAATTTAATTTATTGTATTTTAACACTTTATTTTAGATGACCGTTCGCTAGTCAGGAGAATGCCATGTTAACTGCAGCAATACTGATACGCAGAGAGTGGGATAATTCCGAATAAACATGAATCAAATATTGAGAGATATAAAAAGTGGTTCTTCGAAAACTATATTACATTTAGTTCGAACTCACTAAATCAGTAACAAGATTGATTAAAGATAATATCCCTAGAAAATCGTCATTAAGTAATGACTCATTTTGAATTGATAAGCGGCACTGCGATTGCGTTTTGGGGGAAAAATAAATATCTAACTCAGGGGAGAAGGTCCCCCCTGATTGGGGTTGTACGCCGGAACCACGCTTGTCGGAGCAGTTCACCCATGCCCGCCTGGCGCGTATAGACACGCAATCGGGCACAATGGTTCACTGGTCATTCAACTGATGGATCCTCATCATATTCATTTCGATGATCGTCTGGTAGGAGGCAAGACCACCGCCATTCCCTGAACCGTAAGAGGCCAACACCCGATGGCTTTCGGCAGTTCGAAACGCCCGGTAGGCGCGCTCAGCGTTGTCGAATGCCTTAACGGGATGCATCGACCGGCTACCTTCGCTTACCTTCTCCAACTCGACCATGGCAGTTCGCACCTTTTTCTCGGCCGCGACAAGTTCAACTTCCGATTGTTTTGCCACTAGCGGATAGCATTCGCGCTGCTCGACAGTCGTTTGTTTGGCCTGGCACTGTTTGTAAAGCGTCTCAGCAGACTCAGTAGCAGCAGCTATCGAGGTTTGAGTACAGATAGCAGTGAACACGGCTCCTGCGACAACATAGTGGATTGCATTGGCCTTCATTTTCCCACTCCTGGTGGTTGACGAGGGGTTTCCACAGCGGAACCCTCAAAGATTTGCTCTTTATTAATAACATAATTAAACGCCCGATGAGTATCATCGGGCGTTTTAGGGGTTGATAATTAATCTATTTTACTATTTTGATAACCAGCCCGGCCAGTAAAGATCCCTGTTATTCTTTTCACCGGATACACCATTAGAGAGGTTAACGACATAGTGATTAACTTGATTAATGCCGATTGTTGACGACCAAAAATGCCCGGTACCCGAGAACTGGAGTGGCCAGCCATAAAAAGTCTCAATCTTATCAAATGGGTAACTGCTCTGTAAGTCGAGCAATTGTTCTCTGCTCGCCAGTACACCGGACTGACTCGCAGCAAACCACTCACAACATGACCAAGTTTCATTATTCACCTCTCGGCTAACAGCTGCCCATTCAGCAGCCAACGGTGGACGTTTAAACGTAACATTCCTGACGACTATCGTATCGCTCATATGTCCCCAGAAGTTAGCCTTGTTGGTGTCCGGGCTGGTCACTATGGTAAAAATCACCGACTGACTCGCTGTCGCGGATACCTCCCCGGCGTCACCAAGCAAGCTGAACGTCAGCGTGCTTTCCAGCCCTAATCCCGCCGGGTCGGTTAGCATCAGCATCACTGTACCATCCTCCCCAGTAGTACCACTGTAGGTCTTCTCACCATTTAGCAATAACGTTGCGGGGTAGCTTATTCCCTGACGATTGGTCGCCGACAACTGTGTCAGTGCCAGATTGGCTCCATTCAGCGGTTTTCCCTTCCCATCACTGGCAGTCAGCACCAATTGAATGCTCTGCTCACGTTTGGCATGTTGACGATCCAGCGTGAGTGTTAGCTCTTTACAGTCGCGAGCGGCAGCACCTCTAGCTGCAATACCTCTGAGTAACTGAGTTCACCATCAGCATGGTCTACCATATAGCTGACCTTGACTTGGTGTCCCGCACTGGCCCGCATTACCGCCGCACTTATCTCGAAACTCAGTGGGCTGTTGACCATATTTGTCGTCACCCCTTGTTCCTCCTCATATGTTCCGGCTGCGCCAAAGCCATTCCAGTAGCAGAACACACTGTCTTTTCGTGCCATGCCCGGATACGGCAGAATAGTGATCACGCACCCATTCGGGTAATCAGTGAGATTCAACTTTCCGTCCTGAGCGGCGGGGATAATCATTGGGCGCGGTAAGCGGAACTGCGCCTCCGGCAGCCGGAATACCTGACGTGGCGAGACGCGGACATTGCCATTTCTCACCACCCGGTACATCAGAATAATTGACCCCAGATTTTTATTATTGACCTCATGTTCCAGCATTGATTTATTCAGCGAGAAATTGAGCGAACTGTATGGCGGATAGCTTTCAATGTAACGCACCTCCTCCAGCAACACTGGGAACGAACCCATATTGCCAAGATCATGAGCGGCATTGATCAAACAGGTGAAGATGACCTTGTCACCATGGTTCATCATCGGATAGGGTGACAGTGTCACTTCAAGGGCCGGGGACAACACCAGATCCGGATCAAGCATATCCCCCACAGCACTTTCCACTGTTAGCGCTGGCAGACCAAGACCCACGCCGGCCCCGGTCACCGTCAGCCCTAAGCTACGGGAGTTAGGCATGGAGCCATCGGCCTTTTCGACGTTATAAGAGAGCAGCAAACTGCCAAGAGGCAGCATATGTAGCCAGCTATTGGCAATGGTAAACTGCAAGGGAAATTGGATATCTGCCGTATTAACCGTCAGGCTCTGACCCTGGCCTGGTAACCAGGTGGACTCCTCACCACAGTCGGTCGACGCGGGCACCATCCCGAAGCAGCGAAGATTAACGATATCGCCGATAGCCATATCAGGATAACTCGGCAAAAAGATGGCCACATCCTGCAACCCCAAAGTGGAGAGGTCAAGATTGGCATTTACGTCATCCCGAACCCAGGGGATCGGGAGCAGCTCTCCGGGTGACAGAGTGCGCACGTCTACCCGCACCGCCTGCGACCAGCGGGACCAGTTATTGACCTGGTCACAGATCTCATAGCGCACCACCAGTCCGATACAGTCTCCCTGACCAAACAAGGTGGCGGCCGGGATCACCACTTTTAGCGGGAGGCCCACGTCCTCTCCGGCAATATGACGTACCACACGGGTATTGCCATAGGTGAGATACACAGTGTCGCCATCATGCATATTGGGGTAGCTGGCGATAGTGACCGCTAGCCCGCTCCCCGGCACATCGCTGGCCTTGATGATAGCCGGTAGCCCGGCGACGGGTGGCAAGGCTTCATTCACATAGGGATTCTCGTTCAAAACTGGCGGGCCGCCGGGCACACTGGTTTTGACTCTCACGGTGAGCGGGAAAGAGCTGGCCGCCCCCAATGTATAGTAAAAATTGGCCGCCCCCGAGAGCAGACCGTCTGCCGAGACCGGCAGCAGCAAACTGCCGATCTCCAAATCAATCGCGGATAGTACCCGGCGACTGACTTCGCGATAACCAATATCACCCGCCCCCTGCAGGAACAAAATAAGCACATCATTGATATGCATATCGGCGTGGCCGGGGGTGAGTAGCACCGGAATTTGCCCGCCAGCAGGATAGAATCCCAAACCGCCGCTGCGGGTGGCATCAGGAATTTGGGGCGCCGTTAAGGTAGGGTCTGAAGCAAATTGAACGAATGACATTGCAGTGTACTCCTATGATGGGGTTGTGGATCAGACAACCAGGTACTGTCGGTCACGGGGAACGACAGCCATTCTCCAGACAGAGCATAGGAAACGGCATCAGGGCTGCATAATGATATAAAGTATTCAATCGATAACCCTAAGCATCAACTCAGTGCCATATGTAGACAATTGGCCTGTCCTGATAACTTAGACGGCCACCTAAAGGTGTGACCTATACCAATAGCCTTATATTCTTCGTTAAGAAAAATTCAGCTAATATATTTAGGCAGATAATTAATCGGTTAAATCATTAAGTCAGTATCACCCTTAATAATCAACAATAAAGATAACCTGAGGGATATATATAAAGATTTATAGATGAATTATTAATAGTGACTTTCACTGGAAGCCAAAATATCGACTAAGCTATGACTTGGTTCAGCTAACTAATTGAATAGTTAGCATAGTATTAAAAGATAGTATTAAGAGATAGCATTAAAAATAACCGTGACGCATTATCTGGGACAGGCCCATAAACGGTGCCCAACATCGTATTTTCTCTATTTGTAGCTTTGAGATTTTATTTTCTAATTTGTGATACTACTTAGCATAGGCTCTACCACTGAGCTATGGAGGTTTTATGAAAAAAGTTATTCTGGTTCTCGCGTTAATGATCGCTTCATTTTCTGTTATTGGTCAAGATAAGGTGCTAACAGGTGCGGGTGATATATCATCAACACCAATGGTAGTTGAGTTAAAAAACAGAGTTTGCGATATTAATTACCCGCCACTTTTGGAAACCGATTATGACTGGTGCTGTGAGCTATGTTGCAATCCGGCGTGTGCGGGGTGTTGATAAACATCATCATTAATCGGTTATGCGTATTGAGAAAATAGCGGACATTAGGGGCCTGTCCCAGATTCTGTGGTTTGACATGAAATATTAAGGGCGGGGCGCTGAGCACCCCAACCTAAATAGCAGCTAGCTTTAACCTTCGCGGTGAACACTCAGCCCGGCAAAAGATTGGCTGACCGGCATCATCTCCAGTGAGTTAATATTGACCCGCGCGGGCAGGGTCGCCACCCAATATACCGCCTCAGCAATATCTTCTGGTATTAATGGATTAGCGCCATCGTAGGTTTTATTCACCTTGTCACCATCGCCTTTAAAGCGCACCGCTGAAAACTCAGTACCGCCAACCATACCCGGCTCAATATCTGTCACCCGGATCCGGGTGCCATGCAGATCGGCGCGCAGTCCCAGACTGAACTGCTTAACAAATGCTTTGGTCGCGCCGTAAACATTACCACCGGCATAGGGCCAGTTAGCGGCGGTAGAGCCGATGTTAATCACGTGCCCCACATTGCGCTCGACCATGGCAGGTAACAATGCGCGCGTCATATTCACCAGGCCTTTGGTATTGGTGTCAATCATGGTATCCCAGTCTGCAACATTGGCTTTGTGAGCAGGCTCCAGCCCTAATGCCAGTCCGGCATTGTTAACCAGCAGATCGATATTTTTCAGCTCAGCCGGCAAGTCATCAATAACCTGTTGAATAGCCGCACGATTTCGCACATCTAACCGCACAATATGCAACTTAGCGCCCAGCTCATCCTTTAACGCTTCCAGCCGCTCCTGACGACGACCACTGGCGATAACCTGATGACCGTGGCTAATAAATTTGCGTGCAATAGCCTCACCAAATCCGGAGGTCGCACCGGTAACAAAAACGATCATATGCATTCCTTATTTTTCAGTACCAATCCGGGAATTTTTATCACATATTTTGAGCATACCGGATCCGGCGGGGATTAAGAAGGGGGGTTTTATGCGATGGCATTACGGGCTAAAGGGGGAGGATAAAAATCGAGCCGTGACGATAACAGCCCGATTTAGCTTGAGTAATAGAGTCATCGCGCTATTTTTTCTTATACACATCAGCACTAGCGTGAATTTTCGTATTGGTGTTGGTTGAGGTAATTACATAATAATCCCCACCCAGTTCATCTGCCTTTTTTGATAACTCAGCCTTGGCATCAATGGGGGCTAATTCACCAGACGTCACGATGGTCCCAATTTTTTCATACTGATCAGGGCTTTTATTTAGATCTTCTTTAGTTAACAACTCAGCGGCGATAGCCGCGGAAGAGAATGCGCCTAACAGCACTAAGGTCGTTATTGCTTTAAATAATTTCATAGTGTTCCTCTCATTAACGATCTTGACCAAAAGATATTTACCTGCATAGCGGTATTAGTATTGTTCTCATCACTGGGTTTAGCCAGTGATGCGCAGATCTTTCGGATTTTAGGCTAAAAAAGTCATTGCTGTAGTCGAGACGTGCTGTGCTTTTGTAACCTATCCATTAGGAAATGGATAGTATCTGGCTGGCGTGAATTAGCTGAAGAAGAGGGCGTTCCTGAAGCATTGCGAGATAGCGTGTGGCAGACCCTGCGATTAAGATGGTAATGTAAAGGTTACAAAACTCACTTATAACGCCACTTTTGCAACGTAAACAATACTAAAATGGATATGTTCAAGTTAAAACCTTGGTTAAATCGCTGGAATCTCACTCCTGATGGCGCCCCATTTATAACCCATACGTCACAGTTACTCCCGGTTAAAACAGCAACACAGGGTATTAAAGCCATGCTAAAAGTCACGGATGATGCGGATGAACAAGCCGGTAATGCACTAATGGCATGGTGGGAAGGGAATGGCGCCGCACAGGTTATTGCCCATGAAAATGAAGCAATTCTTCTCTCAAGAGCCACTGGTTCCGCGTCACTGTCAGCTATGTCACGAGAAGATCAGGATGATGTAGCTTGTCGTATTTTGTGTATTACTGCGAACCGACTTCATACATCCCCAAAAAAAACATTACCCCAGCTTACACCTCTACATGAGTGGTTTTATCCTCTAAACTGCTTTTTGAGCTTCCGGAAGTATGTCCAAAAGTTGAATCCCGGAAACTGCTGATTCCGGGGTTATAAAAATTAGTGTGATACAGTCAACCGCAGCGCCAGTGCTGCCAGCGTGACAAACAGCACGGGGAGTGTCATAACAATGCCCACCCGGAAGTAATATCCCCAGGTGATTTTGATGTTTTTCTGCGAAAGAACATGCAGCCAAAGCAAGGTTGCCAGGCTGCCGATAGGGGTAATTTTAGGCCCCAGATCGCTACCGATGACGTTGGCGTAAATCATCGCTTCTTTGATAACACCAGTCGCTGTGCTGCCCTCAATCGACAGCGCCCCAACCAGCACGGTCGGCATATTGTTCATCACCGATGACAGGAAGGCTGTCAGGAAGCCAGTACCCAGCGTTGCCGCCCATAATCCTTGCTCTGCCAGCTGATTCAGCACGGATGAAAGATAATGGGTCAGACCGGCATTTCGTAAGCCGTAGACCACCAGATACATCCCCAACGAGAAGATAACGATTTGCCATGGCGCACCTCGCAACACCTTGCCGGTATTAATGGCATGACCTTTTTTCGCAACCACAAACAGGAGCAGGGCACCAACAGCAGCGACCAGACTGACAGGAACGCCCAGCGGCTCCAGTCCGAAGAACCCCACCAGAAGTAAAATCAGAACCAGCCAGCCGGTTTTAAAGGTATTCACATCTCGTATAGCGTCTTTCGGTTCTTTCAACAGAGCAACGTCGTAAACGGCAGGAATGTCCTTGCGGAAAAACAGATGCAACATCACAAGCGTCGTCGCAATGGCCGCCAGGTTTACCGGCACCATCACGGCTGCATATTCGGAGAAACCAAGCTTAAAGAAATCCGCCGAGACAATGTTTACCAGGTTTGAGACAATCAGCGGCAGGCTTGCCGTGTCAGCGATAAACCCAGCGGCCATGACAAACGCTAAGGTTGACCCCTTGCTGAATCCCAGCGCCAGCAGCATCGCGATAACGATAGGCGTCAGGATCAGTGCGGCACCGTCGTTGGCGAACAGTGCGGCGACCATCGCGCCAAGCAGCACGATCCAGGTGAAGAGCAGTCGCCCCCGGCCATTCCCCCAACGGGCAACGTGCAGCGCGGCCCATTCAAAGAAGCCGGATTCATCGAGCAGAAGACTGATGATAATCACAGCAATAAAGGTGGCGGTCGCATTCCACACTATCTGCCAGACCACCGGAATATCCCCCAGATGAACGACGCCAGTCAGCAATGCCAGACCTGCGCCCAGTGAGGCACTCCAGCCAATCCCCAGCCCTCTGGGTTGCCAGATAACCAGGACGAGCGTGAATAAAAAGATAGCACCAGCCAGTAACATCAGAAACTCCATTCACATTTGTTTATTCGAATATATACATCGTCATCAGCAGGAGGCAGATGCCACGCTACTAAGCTTGTTGCGTATGTTTTCTCGTTCACAATTCCAGGCTGTATCAATAATACCCGCAGCCCATGCAGGCATGTGTGGCGACAGTCGGTAATGCACCCATTTTCCTTCGCGGCGGTCGATGACCAGTTCTGCTTCGCGTAACAGTGCCATATGTCGTGATATTTTTGGCTGAGATTCTGCGGTTGCCGCACAGATGTCACAGACGCACATCTCACCAGACTCCCTGAGTAGCATCACGATAGTCGAACGGGTTTCGTCGGCGAGCAGTTTAAAAAGCTGAACAGGCTGTAGCATGCTTAACCTCGTTAAAAAATAACAATACATATGATATTTCATATGTGATAACTTTTAAAGCATAGCTTATGAGATGGAGATTTTTTATGACCGACTTACCGGCAATCGAACCGGCTTTCCTTACTTGATTATACACGCCGTACATCTTAACTTAGCCCAGAGCGGACATTACAACTTTGCTACTACAACACTGGTGCGCATAATGTATATTATGTTAAATTGAAATTGTGCATAACCAAACCATTCGCGCTAGTCAATTCCGCCCGTAATCCGTTAAGCTGAACCTGGTTCCCTGCGATCCATCTTTCAGCTACAAATAGCAAAAACTGCGAATTAAAACCCCTTCCCTCATTTTTGGCCAGTGACGCTACGTGAAATCTGTAGAACTGGCAGCATGATTGCCCGTCAGATTTCACCAAACAGCAGACACAAAAAAGCCCGCATTTATGCGGGCCAGTTGTCTACATCAGATTATGCAGGTTTATGTGAATGTCGCTCAGCAGCGTTAACCACGCTCATAGATAGCTCCTGATCAACTGCCGCTATCCACTCCTGAACTGATCGGTTTGGCCGTATTATCCAACGCCCTAATGGATGGTGTCAGCGACGCGGCGATAGTCGCAATAACCACCGCCACTGCTGAGGCGAATAGGACGGTCGAACTGCCGTAGCGCATCGCCAGCGGACCTGCAGCCAGTTCCCCGACCGGAATGGCGATAAATGAGCCCAAAGCATCATAGGCATATACTCGCGCAAGTTTGTCGGCAGGAATATGGGTTTGCAGAGCATTCGCCCACACCACGCCGAATTGGCCAAAGCCGACACCCGCAATAAAAAATCCCGCCATCAGGATCGCCGTCGATGAAATCATGCTGAGGAGAATAATGGGAATAGCACAAAGCGAAACCAGCATGACCCCAATAAATAGATCGCGTCGTGGACGCCAGCGGAGCGCAATAAAAGAACCCGTAATGAGACCAATACTTTGTGCGGCAACCATAGCGCCCCAACCTACCCGGCCGAATGAGGCATCAGCCACTATCGGGCCAAGGATCATGACCACGCCACTGAACGCGGCATTAACAATGGTGAACTGGGCAACGATAGACCAAACCCATGAGTGAGCAATGAACTCTCTCCAACCATCACGCAGATCCTGCAAGATATGGCGGTTCGACTCCACAGCGAGTGCGGGATTAATACGGATGAAGAAATATAGCGGTGCGGCGGCGGCAAATCCTAAGGCGTCAACCGCTAAGCCCCAGCCAGGCCCAATGGTACTGGTCAAAATGCCACCCAGAGAGGCCCCCATGATGGTGCCGGCATAGATGCCCACTTGGATAAAAGCGTTTGCTGCCCGGAGGTGATATGCCGGTACGGTTTGTGGCACCATGGCCGACGATGCCGGCAGTGCGATGCCCGCAGCGGCACCATTAATGGTGCCAAGTACCGCCAACCCGATGATGGTTGCGGTGCCATCCAGCACTAACCAGGCCACCACCCCTTGAGATAAGGCGGCAATAGTAGATGAAGAGAGTAGAACAATACTGCGGGAATAACGATCGGCAAGTACCCCGCCGATCAATAAGAAAGCGACATTGAAAATAGAGCGCGCAGCAACAACCAGACCTAGATCAGTTGCGGAGCCGCCGATATCCAACACCGCGAAAGCTAATGCAATAGGGGCAATTCCATTGCCTAATACGGTGAGCAGCCGAGCAAAAAATAAGTTTCTAAACGGTGCATAGTGAAACAGATGTCGGGAATATGGGACGGCGGTATGCGCACTCACTCACGACTCTCCAAACACCAGTAACAGCCACTACCACGCCCCATTAAAACGGTGAAACAACGGAGCCAATACGTTGGCAAAAATCATCGTAGGCATCACCGAGTTTTTCAAACAATTGGCGAATATTGGCTAAGTTTTTCATTTGCTGCTCCCCTGAAAGATTGGCGTGTTCTATGTGATGTGCATCACAAAACAGAGCTTACTGTTTTTAAAACACCATTTCAATAATTTTGTGACAATGGTCAAAAAATAGTTAGCCACAAAATTAATCACCCCCCTTAGCGACGAGCACGACCAGGATTACGATCAATTCGTCGATAACAGTGAGAGGCCGTCGGTGTGGCAGAATTACGCCCAATCTCTCCGAGTTGCTGCCATGGGTAAGCACCTCCTCCCGGACGCTCTTCGCTGCCCGGCTCCACACCTTGATTCCACCATTTAGCTTCCCAGTTGTAGCCATTCCAAGAGACTTTATCACCGGTATTGTAACTCTGTGTCGCACTCCAGAGCGGGGCGGCATCGGCAGCTTTCACCAAGATGCTATGTGATTGGCTAGCGCTCAGACCAAGAATATCCGTTGCTGTGAGCTTAAAGATCAGCGGAGTATCACTGTTCACCGTGGGGGCAGTAAAATTGATCACCCCATGGTTCAGTGAATCAACCTTCACCCCCTGAGGCACCGCCCAGAAATAACTTAGCGCAAAGCCTTCGGGATCATGTGATTGGCTGCCGGAAAGGGTGGCTACCGCCCCGCTGTTCACCTGCGTTGGCCCAGTAATCACCACCACTGGCGGCAAGTTCTGCCCCCCCGCCACCTGAATGAGAGACTCTTTGCTGTTGCTCTGTTTACCATCAGAAACGGTCAACGATATGGTATAGGTCGCTGCCGGATTGCTGGCTGGCACGCGGAGTTGAATGGTGACATTATTCATGCCATCAATCACTTCTAGCCCTTTCGAAGCACTCCAGTGATAAGTCAACGCCTGGCCTTCGGGGTCAAAGGATTTCGCGCCGCTATAGGTCAGTGGTTCGCCGGGTGTTACCGGGTTATCGGGGCCAGTAATCACCGCGACCGGCGGTTTATCAATCGGCGATGGCCCGACATTCACTCCCTTAAAGTAGAAGGGTTGCATATCGACAACCTGAGTGGTGACATGGCAGCCCAATCCTTCCCGCACCGCATTGACTAACAGGCCATTGTCCTGGTCGATGGTCCAGGTAAATACCCCGCCCAGCCCTTTGCTCAAGGCGTAGGCACCCTTGGCTTTTGCGCTGCGTGGAGTATCCAGCGACATAAAGAGATGAGACTGTGGACTGTACAAATAGTCTGCGTCAGCTTTTTCATCGGTATACAGCGAAAAGCCGTTCTTACCTGCTTTCCCATTGAGATCCAAATAGTTATAGAGAATATCAAACCATTCGGATGTCCCAGACTCAAAGCTACCGGTCGTGGTGCCCACTTCAGGCTGCGGAATATAATGACCACTTAACGGGGATTCACTCTCAATGGTCGCATTATGACCATTACGGGTGTAACCCGCATAACCAATATTAATATTGGCCGAGTTAACCCCAAGATCTAACAGGTAATTGACGGCGGCATCGACGCTAAATGCCGTTTCCGTGGTGCTGTACAAATTGCTATGGTGATTCAGTTTTGCCGCCCAAGGGGTGCCGAAGAAATCGTAGGTCATCAGGTTGATGCCTTCCACTCCGGCGCTGATCAGTTCCGGTATATGTGCTAGCGCCATCACCATCGGGTCGGCTGAGGTCGCGATGCTGATTTTCACCTGACCTAGCCCAGAATTCGTCAGCGCGGCTTTCAGATCTTGCACTAACAATTTGTAGTATTGCCAATCGTCCGGCCCATAGCTATTGCCGTTACCCGGAGCGCCAGGATATTCCCAATCCAGATCCAGCTCCGAGAACATGTCAAAACGGTGGAGTAGATCCACCACGCTGGCACAGAAATTAGCGCGTTTCAGCGGATCGCGAGCCGTGTGGTAGAAACCATCACTCATGGTCCAGCCACCAATACTGAATGATAGAATCAGGTTATGACCCGCCCGTTGCGCGGCGGCTTGTTTATCACGTAACCCGCCTAATACGCCTCTGACTTTGTCCTGATAAAAATCACGCGGTAGCTGAATGTCGGCCCAACCGTCAAAACCATTGTTTCTGGCAGATTGGCAATCGCCCCAAGGGTCAAGGAAGGTCACCTCACCTAATTTGGAGCGGGCAAATTGCGGCGCTGCGGCAGAGATCTCCCGCGATTTGTCGCCCTGATCACCCAGAATCCCCACAAAGCCGATAATAATTTTATCGAATGCCATTGGGTCCAATAGTGCTAAATCGACCCCGCGTCCACGAGAAGCGGGCGGGCAATTAATATCTTCCAATCGCCCGTCATATTGTGACCAATCGGTATAGTAACCAAATACTTTTGGTTTACCCTGAGTCGCATAGTGATTATAGAGCGGGTTAACTACCCGCGCGGAGGTATAACTCAGTTTCTGTGTTTCTGTTGTCGGAATAAAGCCATCAATAACATAAGAGTGATCGGTGGCTTGATCCGGTTTGGTAATATTAGTCATGTGATTCCCCTTGTAATAACGCGTGATAACAACTGATTGCCAAGATGAGATGACAAGTATCGGCTTGCCATCTGATATGTAAATTTCATTTATTAATTCACGCTTAAGGGAACCTGTAATTAAATCGGCACTACGCCAGTTTGACGACTTTAAATAACGCGGTCATCGGGCTTAGCATAAACCCGATGACCATCTTGAATGGGTGGCTCGACATTCGCGTAATCCCTGCGAGCACGCGAATTTAACTTAAGACATCGCCAATCAGTACCTCCACCATTCGCCCATGAATTATCACTCTATTTTGCTGGATACCCCCTATTCATCTGGAACAAATGGTCACCGTTGTTTAGTATGGGGGTATTCTCTTTTCGCCATTAACCAATTTGAAATCTATGAAAAAAATCATTAAGCGGCTGGAGATCATTAAAAGCGCCATTGAGCTTGAAGATGATGATATTGTCCGCCAGCAACTTCCCTACCTTAAAAGTGAAGCTGAAGATGTCGCGTTGGGGTTTATCGTCATGGCGATTGAACAGGGGAAATTTCACGATGCGCTGCAAGCCATTTCGGCGTGGCTGAACAATAAACAGGGGGTCACGCAGTGGCAGGATCTTGAATTAGCCGCTTGTAAACTGGAGCTAAAAGCGCTGGAGGAGCAGTTACGCGAGTTAATCGATAAACGTAACGAGCGCATCCAGTTGCTCGATGATTTTAACGATCTCTACCATGTGCGTCTTGGCCCAATAACGAAGCAGATCCTCAATTTACGCAAGCAGTTAGCGGAAAGTACCCTGCGCAAAGCTGAGGCCGAAGCCCGCCGCAAAGAGCGCGACTATCGTCACTGCCAGCACTATATTGCGCAGGCCATTGATGAGTTGGCGGCGTTAAAGCAGCGCTGGTTATCGCTCTCCACTGTTTCCAATGAAACCATAGAGCTACGTCAGCAGATCCACCAAAAAACAGAGTTGGTGACCTCACTGCTGAGCGAAATCCAACAGTTTGAAAACAGTTGCTATACCCATAATACCGAATCAACCCGTAAAGCCCGTGAAGAGGCGAAAGAGAAGTACGAAAGCTATCAGGAGCAGCAATATAGTGCTGAGCAGCGCCATGACAGTGATCGAAAACTCTCAGTAGATCAGCGTCTGGAGCTAAAACGCTTGTGGCGGCAGGCCAGTCGGCTATGCCACCCAGATTTAGTGGCGGATGAATTTAAAGAAAATGCCCATCAACTGATGGTTGAGCTTAATCAAGCTCGCCAACGAGGCGATTTCACGGCGATCCACACTCTGCTGGGGAGTTTAAAGCAAGGGCTGGAGCCGTTGATGGCGAGTGATTGCATTGATGATGTGGAGCGACTTCGCCGCAAAATCAATGAAGTTAGAGACCAAATTGATGCCATGTTGCGCGAACTGGATGAGCTGGAAGGTCAGGAGTCCTGGCGGCTGGTCACCTGCCACGCCAATAAAGATGAGTGGTTCAAATCACAAGAGAAGGTGTTATCCAAGATCCTCAACAGTCTGGAGCGGCAACTGGAAGCCGCCACATCAGAGGTGTTGCATGAGAGTGCATAATGGATTGAATGGCGTTAATTGACTGAAACTCGCTCAATTCTGCGGGAGTATGCAATAGTAGAGATAGCATAATTTCTGCGGCTATTATGCGTATGATCAAGTTCGTCTTCATTCTCAACTAAGGTAATCCATGATGAAAGATAACGAATACCAGCCCCCGAAGGTCTGGCGTGAAAACAGCGAAAGCGGCGGTGTATGGTCGAAAATCAACCGACCTACCGCCGGCGCCCGCTATGAAGCCACCCTGCCGGTGGGTAAGCATCCGCTCCAGCTCTACTCGATGGCAACACCCAATGGGCAGAAGGTGACTATCTTGCTGGAGGAGCTGCTAGCGCTCGGCGAGCAAGGGGCGGAATATGACGCACACCTCATCCGCATTAGTGAAGGCGATCAGTTCTCCAGTGGCTTTGTGGCGGTCAACCCCAACTCAAAAATCCCGGCGCTGATGGACCACTCAACATCCACGCCAATCAGGGTATTTGAGTCCGGGGCCATTTTGCTCTATCTGGCTGACAAATTTGGTCATTTCCTGCCGAAATCCCCGGCGGGCAGAACCGAAGCACTGAATTGGCTGTTTTGGTTACAGGGGGCGGCCCCCTATTTAGGCGGTGGTTTTGGCCATTTTTATCACTATGCGCCGGTGAAGATTGAGTACGCCATCGACCGCTTCACCATGGAAGCCAAGCGCCAGCTCGATCTGCTCAATACCCTGCTCAAAGAGCGTGAGTATATTGCCGGTGATGAGTACTCCATTGCCGATATCGCCATCTGGCCTTGGTATGGCAACCTGGTGCTGGGTCTGCAATATGAAGCTGGGGAGTTTTTAGATGTGAAATCCTACACTCACCTGCTGCGCTGGACCGAAAATATCGCCAAACGGCCGGCGGTGCAGCGCGGGCGCATTGTTAACCGCACCTGGGGCGAGCCGGAAGAGCAGTTACCGGAGCGCCACGACGCATCAGACTTTGATCATTTGAAGTAACAGCGGAAAAAGCACGGCACTCGATACCATCAGTCGTGCCATGGGCAATAAACATCGGGCAGGAGAATAACTCCCTGCCCGATTTAATGGTTTGCGGCAACCGCTACTGCGCTACCTCCCCGCCACCCTCATAGGGCACTTTTCCGGCGATTTTCATCACCTCTGCGCCAAGGGTCACAAAGGGGGCGCGTCGACTGGCGTAGATGATCCCGCCCGCCTGGGCGCGGACCGCTTTTACAGTGTCGGTGATCGGGTCAATGATTTCAGCCACCACCTCCCCCTTGCCGACCCATTCACCCGGTTGACGCAACAGCAGCAGAATGCCGCTGGCCGGCGCGCTGACTATCTCGCCGGCACTGAACGGCAACATCACGATTTCCCGCTGCGGCCTGACTGGCGCTGGCCCGGCAAGCGCGCCACGGTGCTGCAAGTAGTGGTAAATAGCTTCGGCATCGGCACTCGCCACTGCGTGGCTGACATCCTGCTGCCCGCGCAGCTCCACGGTGACCGCCATGCAAGCCGGTGCCAGGCTGAGATGTGGATAGTGCGCCGCCAGCCGATGCCACGGCAGGCCGCAAGCTTCATCAAAGGAGCCGCCACCGCTATCTTGTGACAGCAGCACGGTGTCGATAGCCAAAAATTGCGCCAGTGTCTCCACCTGCTCACGCCAGGCGGGATCGGCGTATAGGTGCAAAATGGCGCGGTCGTCACAATGGAGATCAAGCACCAGATCAGCATCACAGGCCAACTGCAACAACTGTTGGCGGATGGCGGCCACTTCACTGGGTGCAGGCAGCTCATGCAGTGCCTCAACCATGGCGCGGCGGATCTGTTGCCGCAGAGACTTTTGCTCGCCCGGACTGTTATCACTGTCCAATAGGGCCGCACTCAACCGGGGGTGCGCCAGTCGGGCCAGATCAGGAAAATCGCGGTTGAAGTTGCGACCACTCACCAGATCGAAACGGCCGATGCCGCAGTTCAACAGCAGCTGCGCGCTACCCGCCGGGTTTGCCAGCGGCACAATAACAATTTCACTCTGAATTTCACCGCGCCGTTCCGCCTGACTCAGTAATCTTTTAAGATAGTGTAACACCAGCATGCCGGGCAGCTCATCGGCATGGAGACCCGCTTGCAGGTAAATTTTTTCGCCAAGATCCGGCTGGCCGAAATGAAAACTGGTTAATTGCCGCTGCCCACTCAGGGCATGTTCAGGTAACTTATGATGATTGATTTTCATTGGACCTCCTATCTGTGGAAAAGAAAGCCCGACTTGACCGAATTGACAAAAAAATCCTTGAAATACTGAGCCAGGATGGCCGCATCTCTTATCAGAAGCTGTCTGAGCAGGTCAATCTGACTGCGCGCCCTTGTCTGGAGCGGGTTCGGCTACTGGAGCGTGCCGGTATTATTCGCGGCTACAGCGCCATTATTGCGCTGCCGGAGCCAGAGCATACTTTTGTCATTCAGGCGCAAATCGCCCTGGCTGACCATGGTCAATCGCAAGGGGCGTTCGAACAAGAAGTACGCAAAACGCCGGAAGTTCTGGATTGCTGGCTGGTCGGCGGCAGCTTTGATTTTCTGGTGCGCATTGGTTGCCGCAACATGGAGCATTACCGCTTACTGGCCGATAACTGGCTGACCAGTAAGAAATTTCGGGTCGATAGAATCGTCACCCTGACCGAGTTACAAGTGATCAAATAAAGCTGAACCGACACTCAGTCGTGGCGGGCAAAGGCCAGCCAGCGCCGTTCTGCCCGCGAAAATAGGAAGATCAGCATAAAGGTACAGAGCAGATAGAGTGCCGCGGCCATCAGAAAGGGGATAAATGGCGAATAGGTCGAGGCATAAAAAGAGCGCGCCACACCGGTGATATCCAGCAAGGTGACGGTGCTGGCCAGCGAGGTGGCATGTAGCAGAAACACCATCTCGTTATTCAATGCCGGAATACCACGCCGCAGTGTGGCGGGCAGCACCAGCCGACGAATAATCTGCCACTGACTCATGCCGAACGCCTCGCCCGCCACCCACTCCTGACGCGGAAAGGTCACCATCATGCCCGCCAGCAGTTCGGCGACATAAGCGCTGGTGTTGAGCACCAGTGCCAGCGTGGCGCAGAAGGTGGCATCACGGAACAGCAACCAGAACGGTTGATCCTCCTGCCAACCCAACTGCACGATGTCAAATTGCGACAGGCCATAGTAGATCAGCATTAATTGCAGATAGAGCGGCGTGCTGCGAAAGAAGTAGCTGATGCTGCGGATAAGCCAGGATAGCGGCCGAGGGCCAAACGCCTGCCCGACCGCCATCAGTAGCGCCAGCAACATACCCGGCAGCACCGACAGTAAAAACAGTTTGGCGGTCATCGCCAGCCCGGTAGTATCCGACCCGTCGCTGTACAAAAAGGTGGGCGCGGCTTCCAGCATGGTTTGCAGGTTCATCACTGCGCCCTCGCGGCGGTTGAGGTTGATAGCGCATAGCGCCGCGCCAGCAGGCTAAAGCCCCAACTGGAGAGCGCGGTAATGACCATATAAATTATCGCCACCAGGAAGTAGAACAGGAAGGGTTTTTGCGTCGCTCGCCCCGCCTGTTCCGCCAGCCACACCATATCTTCCAATCCCAAAATAGAGATCAGCGCTGACGCCTTCATCAATCCCAGCCAGTTATTATTGATGCCCGGAATAGCAAAACTGAGCATTTGCGGCAACATAATGCGTCGAAACACCTGTGCCGGGCGCATACCATAGGCCACCGCCGCCTCTAACTGGCCGCGATCCACCGTTTGAAACGCCCCACGGAAAGTTTCGGTGTAGTACGCGCCGAACACAATGCCAATCGCCAGCACCCCAGAGATAAAGGTGTTGAAGCGAATCGGCCCCAAACCGAATACCCCGAGGAGGCCATTCACCACCATTTCACCGCCAAAGAACAGCAGCAGCATGATCACCAGTTCAGGAATGCCGCGCACCAGGGTGGTGTAACCGGTGGAGAGCCAACGTAGCCAGCGCGGGCCAAACAGCTTGATCACCGCATTTATCAGGCCGAGGGTCAGTGCTACCGCTAATGACAGCAGCATGACACACAGCGATAACCCCGCCCCCTGTGCCAGTAATGGCAAATAGTCTGTGACCATTATCGGCCTCCCGCCGGGTTTGGCTTGATCAAGAGAAGCAAATGGCTATCAAGCTGAGTGGCCAGCAATATCTTCATCGCCGTCAATCGCTTAGCCGCCGTAGATGTCAAAGCTAAAATATCTCTTCTGGATGGCGTCATAGGTGCCATCGGCGCGGATCGCCTTAATCGCGCCATTCAGTGCATCACGTAATGCCGGATTATCTTTACCGACCGCAATTCCCACATCAGAGGAGATGGTGTCATCCTGAATAACCGGGCCTGCAAAAGCAAATTTCTGCCCACGCGGCGTATCAATAAAGCTACTGGCGGCCTGAATATTATCTTGCAGTGACGCATTGATACGACCAGAGAGCAGATCCAGATAGACGTTATCCTGATTAGCATAGGAGACAATTTTTACTCCCTGCCCACCCCAATGTTTTTTCGCGTAGGTTTCATGAATCGACCCGGTCTGCACGCCGACGGTTTTACCTTTGAGGCTAGCCACTTCCGGTAGTAGCGGGCTACCTTTACGCGCCACTAACTGCGCGGCACTACGATAGTAGCGGTCGGTGAAATCCACCTCTTTTTTGCGCTCATCGGTAATGCTGAGTGAAGCAATAATGGCATCAAATTTGCGGGCGTTAAGGGCCGCAATCATGCTTTCAAAGGGCTGTTTCACGAAGACGCATTTGGCGTGCAGATTGTCACACAGCGCATTGGCGATATCGATATCAAAACCGGTGATCTCCCCGCTGGGAGAGAGCACGTCAAAAGGGGGATACCCCCCATCAACCCCAAAGCTTATCGTCTCAATCGCCGCAGCCGCAGCCGGGGCAGAAAGCATCAGAGCAGAAAGTATCATGCCAGTCAGTAGAGCCGCTAATGTCTTTTTCATGGTTAACATCCCGGTGGTAGCAAGTGGTGATAAACGAAAAATCGTTAGAAACAGTCGTCATTAGAAACGCAGTGAGAGGCAGGTCAAGCCGCCATCCATCTTTTTAAATTCATGGGTATTGAGCTGGATGATCGGCATCCCCAGTTTTTCAATTTGCGCCAGGGTGTCAGGATAACCCTGAGGGGTTATCAGCGTATCATTGATCCATAAGGTATTACCGGCGTAAGACTCCGCAGCAGGGATCACCATGGTATCAAACGCGGCAAATGCGGGATGGTGCTGATAATCCTCCGTCAGCAGCAAGGTGTTGCGGCCCACGTAGTTAACGATTGATTTCAGGTGTAACCCGGCACTCACTTCGATGGCGGTAACACGATAGCCATAGCGCGCCACCGCGTCGGTAAATTCAGTGATACCCGCCTGATCAGTGCGTGATGTCAGCCCGATAAAAAACTGCTTATCCACCAACAGCACATCGCCACCATCAAGATGGCCGCGACTGCTCATCCGAAAAACGGCGCGGTCAGTAAATAGTGGCTCGATGGTCTCCACCTCCCCCTGACGACTCGGCGCACCGGGATGCGTTATCACCGCCAGCTCAGGCATCACCACCGCCGTATCCTCAACGAAATGGGCATCGGGATAGGTGGGGGCCGCCGGTAAAATAGTCACTTTCAGCCCCAGTTGCAGCAAGGTATCCACATAGGCCAAAAACTGCTGACCGGTGGCGGCAATATCCGGTGCCCCCAGTTGGGAAGTGGTCTGGCCGCTAGCACAGGTTTCCGCTGGGCGTCTGGCGATGGCTTGAGTAAAGTGCATAGGCGATCCTGTTAATTAAGTGTGACCAAAGGTGTTGATCTGATTATTAAACAGATGCTGTCACCAATCAGGTTGAATCAGCCTATTATCGCTATACATTTACGCTGTATATGACTTTGCAGGCGACCTATTCCGCTGTTGCAGATATAATGAGTTATCGAATGATTTAAATAGCGCGGGACACCAAATGAAGATATTACCGGTAGTGATGATTGCCCTACTCTTGCTCGGCTGTGCCAATAGTGGCCATGTTGGGGTGAGCGGCGGCTCAGGTGGCATCTCCAGTATCACTATTGGCACCGGTGTTCGCCGCTAATGGCGGCAACTTTAACCCCCTACTTATTTCACGCTGTGATTATTCCCCCTCTGCTTATTCACCGCTATAACCTATTATTTTTACAGCAAAAAATGTTTATCCTAAAGTGGCGCTGAGTCATTGCTCACACAGATCTCGATGACTATCATCGCCCGATGAAAACCACCTCTACACCTCATGATGCACTGTTTAAGCAGTTTATGACTCGCCAGGAGACCGCCCGTGACTTTCTGGATATTCATTTGCCCCCCGCCCTGCGGAAAATCTGTGACCTGAGAACCCTGCGGCTGGAGCCGGGCAGCTTTATCGAAAATAGCCTGCGGGCTTACTACTCCGATGTGCTCTACTCGCTAAAAACGCAGCGGCAGGACGGCTATATTTACGCCCTAATCGAACATCAAAGTTCCCCTGATAAGCATATGGCTTTCCGCTTGATGCGCTATGCCATCGCTGCCATGCAGCGCCATCTTGATAATGGCAACGACAAACTGCCGCTGGTGATCCCCATCCTGTTCTACCATGGGATGGTCACGCCATACCCCTATCCCATGAGCTGGCTGCAAGGGTTCAGCGAGCCAACACTGGCGGGGGAGCTGTATGGTGGCAGCTTTCCGTTGATTGATGTGACTGTTATCCCCGATGACGAAATCATGACCCACAAGGGTATCGCCTTGCTGGAACTGTTGCAGAAACATATTCGTCAACGTGACCTCTCCGAATTATCGGGTAAACTGGTCAGGTTGTTATCGAACAGTTACACTACCAAAGATCAGCTAATCTCGGTGATACATTACATACTACAAAATGGTGAAACGACTGAGCCGCAAAGGTTTATCCTGGATCTGGCCCACCACTTGCCACAGCACGAGGAGGAACTCATGACGATTGCGCAGAAATTGAAACAAGAAGGCGAAGCTAAAGGCGAGAAGAATGCCACTCTTAAAATTGCCCGTACCATGCTCGCCAATGGTCTTGATCGCGTCACGGTAATGAAAATGACTGGGCTGAGCGATAAAGAAGTGGCGCAAATTTGCCATTGATGCATTAGCTAACTCCCTACTTTTACAGGCGATGTTGCCTTAAACGTCGCCTACTTGCCTACTATGATTACCCCGCCCCATTAGCGGAACGGCGGCTCATTGAAGGTGCGCAATTTACGCGAATGCAGTTGATCGCCCTCTGCCCGCAGCAAATCTATCGCCCGAATACCAATCTGCAAGTGCTCAGAGATCGCCCCTTCATAGAAGTGGTTGGCCTGCCCGGGTAATTTTATCTCACCATGTAGCGGCTTATCGGAAACACAGAGCAAGGTGCCATAAGGCACGCGGAAGCGATAACCTTGCGCCGCGATGGTGGCGCTCTCCATATCCACCGCCACCGCCCGACTTAAGCTAAAGCGCAGTGCGGAAGCAGAAAAGCGCAGTTCCCAGTTACGATCGTCAGAGGTCACCACCGTGCCGGTTCTCAGCCGCTGTTTTACCTCGACACCCGGCATACCGCTGACCATTTTAGTGGCGTCATACAGTGCCCGTTGCACCTCGGCGATGCTGGGGATCGGGATATCTGGCGGCAGCACCGCATCCAGCACATGGTCGTCACGCAAATAAGCATGGGCCAAAACATAATCGCCAATGGCCTGACTCTCACGCAGACCACCGCAGTGCCCTATCATCAACCAGGCATGAGGCCGCAACACCGCCAGATGATCACAGATGGTTTTGGCATTTGATGGGCCTACACCAATATTCACCAGCGTAATGCCATGCCCACTCTCCGCGATTAAGTGATAGGCCGGCATCTGATGCTTTTTCCATGCCAGATCAGAGGTGGTTCTCTCTGGATCGGCATTTTCCGTCGTGATGTAGCTGCCACCGGCGCAGGATAGCGCTTGGTAGGGGCTGGTTGGGTCCAGAATTTGTTCGCAGGCCCAACTGACAAACTCATCAACGTAGCGGCTGTAATTGGTAAACAGAATATAGGGCTGAATATCTTCTGCTGGCGTGCCGGTGTAGTGTTTCAGCCGCGCCAGTGAAAAATCGGTGCGCAGCGCATCGAAATGCGATAGCGGAAAATCGGCCGAACCGGTATCAATGCCATCAGTGATGCTATCACCAATTTTTGATAGATCAGTGGTCGGGAAGTGTTGAGCCAGCCCCGCCGTCATTGAGCGGTCAAGCACCAGGTCGGAACCGTCGATAACAAAAGGGTATGGCATCTCTTGTTGTGACGGTGTCACTTCAAACCTCGCGCCGTACTCACTCTCCAGTAACGTCAGTTGCTCGGTCAGATATTCGCGAAACAGCGCGGGCCGCGTCACGGTGGTGCTGTATTGGCCCGTGCGTGAGAAACGCCCATAGGCGCGGGTGCGTTGATGGTCACGGAATCGGCCATCCCAACTGACACTCAGTTGCGGGTACGAAAACAGCCCCTTGGCCCGCTCACCCACATCAGGCAATCTACCGTCGTGAATAAATGCACTGATAGCATCACGTAATGCCGTCAGCGCCGACTGGTATAAACTCTCCAGTTGATCAATCGCCTCGGTGGCTGAGAGATGGGTCGTCGCTTGTGATTGATTCAAGATAACTCCTTGCAATACGTGTAAAGGCGGTGATGAGTTTACCCTACACCGCAATGCAGCAAAATGCGCTATTTCACAGCAAACTTATTGAGTTAGGGCCAACCTCTCGGCGCAGCTTTTCATTACCCTCATCCTGTGGCGATCCCACTTTGCCCGCTAAACAACGGCCGATTTTGCCACTTATTCCGGCGTTTGATTTCCTTTATCAGCACTAAAGTAGTGGTTGTCGCAGATAGCACACTATTTTCTGCCTTGCTCTTCTTACAAAGGTCTCTTTTGCGTGGCGAAATCATTTTTACGCAGTGGTAGTTTGGACGATATTCTGGCGTTGGGCGAAAACGGGCAGCCGGTTTATGTCTCAGCGCTGCAGATTAGAGAGGCATTGCGCCTTAAAAAACAACAGCATATTGCTGATTGCCTCGCCATTCCTCAGCTCAATGAGCAAGGTGACCGCATTGATTGGTACGCCCCCATTGAAGGTAAAGTGACCTCATGGCTGGCGGCCAGTAACGCGGAGCGCAAAGCGGCGATTAAGCAGCTGTCAGTCTGTCTGGCGAGCGCCAGTGATTTGTGTCAACGTGCGCAAAAATCAGACCAAGCCGCCCAGCGACTGTTTGGCGTGTTACTCGCCAAAACCATGCAGTTCCCTGATCAGAGCTACCTCTATTTGGTGGCGGGGAAACCGGTGCTGAGCTTCTGGGGCTTTGTCGGTCAGGATAAAAAGCCGCGCACTGACCCACTCGATTGCTTACGTCAAACCGCAGAGATCATTGAGCCGCCAATCACCGCGCTGAGTGCCGCACCGCTGGCGCCAGTGGTCACCCCGGTCGCCCCACCGCCGCCAGCGCCAGAAGTGCCACCCGCTCCGCTGCCGGCCACTGAACCCGCACCCGCTGTAGATCCGGTCAAAAAAACCGGCCGTTGGCTGCGATTTAGTTGGGCGCTGCCTGTATTGGCATTAGTTATCGCATTAATAGTGCAATTTAGTGGCGGAATGACTGAGCAGCCATCTGCGGTGCCTGCGGTCAAAGCGGCCGAAGTCCAAACCGCAGCCGCTGAACCGCAAAATAGGGTTGCCGCCCCTGAAGCCAACAGGACTCAACCGCCGCTGGCACCACAACTCCCATTGAACCCTGCCACCGTGATCTCTGCACCCAGCGTGGCGGAAGCTGCCGCAATCCCGGCTGTGAGTGCCGCGGAGAGTAAAACGGCGCTGATCTTGCCTTTTGAGGCCGTCAAAGTGGGTTCAACCGCCTTCCTTAATGGTAACTGGCGGGTCACTCCCGAGATTAAAGCCGCCCAAACAGGTAGAGCACCCAGCTTGAGATATCAGATTAACAATGGCAAAGGCACAGCAAAAATCACCCATGGTGATAATGTCACTTGCCGTGCCAACATCACCGCCGGCGTGATGAAGTCAGGTAATTTGGTGATCAATAGCCGCTACCGGGCGCAGTGCAGCGATGGCTCTAAATATCAAATACCGGAGATTGTCTGTAAGCAAGGTGTGAGCGGCGTTGCTGAGTGCAAAGGCCGATATGATGCCAATACGACCCTTCCCATGACGATGAAGCGTGAGACTAAATAATATTATGCTGGCAACCATCACTGATTATAAACAGAAAATCACGCTGATTCAGGACAGTGGCATCCAGTTTCTGGACTTCGCGTTAAAGCCCGCAATTGATAGCGAACTGCCAAATAAATTTGTGCGTAAAAGCGCCAATGGCCCGCTACTGCGCCTGAACTACCATCCCGACAATGGCAAATATTCGCTGTTGGTGCCCGGTGCCGCCCCTGAGATTGTGAAGCCTGAATTTAGCTTTCCGCTGGAGCAGTCGCTGCAGCTACTGAACAAGATCTGGCTGCCGCTGCCATTTTTGCGTTTTAACCCGCCGCGCACCTTTCTTAATGGGCCGGACAACTGGGCCAGAGTGCAAATCTTACTCTTGGAGACGCCGGATCAGGATGGCAATACATTACGGGTCACCATGGCCTTTGATACCAAAGCTTACCCTGAAGGTCACGCCAATGAGTCTCTGGCCCCCAATGAGAACGACATCAAAAGCGGATTAAGTTTTGCGCTGGCTTACCATAATGAAGAGCTGGCGGAGTTTCTTGATTTGACCTGGGTCGACGGCTGGCTACGGGAAGTGTTTACCCAGCAAGCCGGCGAACAAGAAGCGCGCAGTGCCCGGCATATCACCGCCTCGTTGCGGGAGTTTGAGTATCAAGCGCACTACCTTAACCTGCTGGAGTTACTGGGCAGTCAGATTGGCGTGCCTGAGATCAAAATCAATGCCCGCAGCGGGCAACAGCCAGTGGTCAATGTCGATCTGATTCTTGATGTCGGCAACTCCCATACCTGCGGTATTTTGGTGGAAGATCATCATGATGAGAGTCATGGGCTGCAACAGAGCTATGAGCTACAGATTCGTGATTTGAGCGAGCCTCACTCGCTGTATAACGAGCTGTTTGAGAGCCGGGTTGAGTTCGCCCAGGCGAAGTTTGGTAAGCAGAATTTCTCCGTCGAGAGTGGTCGTGATGATGCCTTTATCTGGCCGGCCATTACCCGTGTTGGCCGCGAAGCCAGCCGTATGGCGCTGCACCGATTAGGCACCGAGGGGTCTACTGGCCTCTCCAGCCCACGGCGCTACTTGTGGGATGAAGAGAGTTACGCGCCGGGTTGGCGCTTTAATGAAACAGCAACGGCGCAGACAGATGAGCCGCCCGCCACGGCACTGCCGCTGACCCATCTGCTCAATGATGAGGGTCAACCGCTGTATAGCTTACCGCTGGATGAACGGCTGCCGGTCTTTTCCCCCCATTATAGCCGCAGTTCATTGATGACATTAATGCTGTCAGAGCTACTGGCGCAAGCGCTGATGCAGATCAACAGCGCGGCGCAACGGCTAAAGATGCCCCATAGCAATGCACCACGGCAACTGCGCGCCATCATTCTGACGTTGCCCTCCGCCATGCCAAAACCGGAGCGCGAAATTTTCCGCCGTCGGATGCATGAAGCCATTGCCTTAGTGTGGAAATCCATGGGCTGGCACCCGGCAGATGATCCTTTTGCCTCCGCGTCAGACCGCGCCAAAAGCCAAATTCCGGTGCCAGGCGTGCAGATGGAGTGGGACGAAGCGACTTGCGGTCAGATGGTCTATCTCTATAACGAAACCCAGGTTAATTTCGGCGGTCGCACTGCCGCCTTCTTTGCCAGTATGGCGCGGCCCGATAAGCAGTTGGCCGCCGGTGAAGTGGCCGGAAAAACCGTGCGTATCGCCTCGATTGATATTGGCGGTGGCACCACGGATCTGGCGATTACGCAATATTGGCTGGATGATGGTGTTGGCAATAATGTCAAAATCAGCCCGCGTCTGCTGTTTCGCGAAGGATTCAAAGTGGCGGGTGACGATATCTTGCTGGATGTTATTCAGCTCTATATTTTGCCAGCCTTGCAGGCGCGATTGAAAAAAGCGGCGGTCACCAATAGTGATGCGCTGATGGATAAATTATTTGGCAATGATGGCCGGATGGATGGGCAATCGACACTGCGTCAGCAATCGACACTACAGATATTTATGCCCATCGGGCGGGCCATTTTGGCAGCCTATGAAAACTTTGATCCGCTAGATGCAAATGCCGAGATCGAAGCCAGCTTCGGCGAACTATTACTGCAACGCCCGACCCAAAAAGTGTTGGATTACATTAACAGTGAAGTTCAGCGTGAGCTGCCGGCCGATGCCGGAGAGTTTGATATTTTGCAGTTGCCGTTGGTGCTGAAGCTGAGCAAATTGCACGGCGAGTTCTTATCTCACCGCATGAGTATTACGCAAAATCTGCGTTCACTCTCGGAAGTGGTTTCGCTCTACGCCTGCGACGTGCTGCTGTTGACCGGCCGTCCGGCGCGCTTCCCCGGGATTCAGGCGCTATTTCGCCATCTACAACCGTTGCCCAATAATCGTATTCTCTCGCTGGATGGCTACCACACCAGTGATTGGTATCCGTTTAACAAGCATGGCCGCATTGATAACCCAAAATCCACCGCCGCAGTGGGGGCGATGCTCTGTTTGCTGGCGCTCGATTTGCGCCTGGCCGGTTTTTACTTTAAAGCGGGCGATTTCCAACCCTACTCAACCATCCGCTATCTGGGCATGTTAGATAGCCGCGACGCGCTGAGCGAAGAGAATGTTTACTATCGCGATATCGATCTGGATAGCCGCGATTTTGCCTTGCCCACCGAGAGCCGTTTTCAGGTAACAGGCGCGTTGTGCCTGGGGTTCCGTCAGCTTGACAATGATCGCTGGCCCGCCTCGCCGCTCTACACCCTGTCGATTGTCGATCAAGAGCTGGCGCGTAAAGTTGCCGGTGACAGTGTGTTGCACGTTAGGTTAAAACTGACGCAAGGTGAAGCGCAACAATCTGATAAACAAACTGAAAATAGCCCCGAGCGTTTTGAGATAGCCGATGCGGTGCTGCAAGATGGCAGTCCGGTTCCGCTGCATCATCTGCGCCTCAAGCTAAACACATTAGCCAGCCATGGCTCAGGATCAACCCATTATTGGATTGATAGTGGGAGCGTATTTAGAAAATGAGATCATTAACCAACCAGCAGCTCAATCACCAACTTCAGCAGATAACCCAAGGCATAGACCAGGCGATTGATTGGATGAGTGATGCCCGCCAACACGCCATGCGGCTGGATATTGAAGCTGACCTGCTGACCATTAAACTGCGCCGCCATCACCATCAGGCGCGGCAGTTGTCAGATAGCGCATTGACCGCCATGAGTATCGGCTTTTTCGGCCACTCCGCCGCAGGAAAACAGCACCTTATTTCAGCACTGGTGGCGGATGGCAATGGCCGACTGGAGACCTCGCTCGGCGGCAAAACTCTCGATTTTTGGCAGCAAGTCAAGCCGGGATATCAGGCCAGTGGCGTAGTGACCCGCTTTAGCTATCAGGCGGCGGTCAATCATGCAAGCCATCCGGTGCTGCTCTCCTTACTGAGGGAAGTGGATATTGTCACCTTGGTGATAGGGGCCTCTCTGCTAGATAATCAGCAGGATGAGCAACGGCATGCACTGGATGAACAACATATTGCCGATCACTTGCAGCAACTGATCATGCGCCGCCAGCCGCTGGCCATCGCCGGGATCAGCGGTGATGAGGTGATTAGGCTGTGGGATTATCTGGCCCGCCATGATGCGCCACATCAGCAGATACTGAACTCTCACTTCTGGCCGGTGGCCATTGAGTTAGCCCCCTATCTTAGCATTGATGATCGCGCCCGTTTGTTCTCGGTGCTCTGGGCAGAACGCCCGCCATTGACGGAGGCTTATCGTCATTTTGCCTATACGCTGCAACATTTGGGCGGTGCGGCCCAAGTATTGGCCCCACTTAGCGTGTTAGTCGACGATATGTTACTGCCAGCCAATGGCATCATGAATGTCGCGACCCTCGATGACCTGAACACCCCTGCGGATACTCATATTCAGGTGCTGCCATGGGTTAATCATCAGGCGGGTAATTCAGTGACGTTGTCACTTGCCGAACTGACGCTGTTAGCTGTTGAGCTACAGATCCCACTATCAATGCCCGCCACTGATAATATCTTTGCATCCGTCGATCTATTGGACTTTCCCGCTGTTAACCCCAGCTTCAATGCAGCGGCCCCCCTTGATCACCACGTTTATCCGCTAGCGGCACTGCTATCACAGGCTAAAAATAGCTACTTACTGGAGCGCTACACCGACCAGCAGCAAATTAACCTATTGTTGGTCTGCAATGCGGCGACTCAACGCGCCGAGGTCAAAGTGGTCGGTAAGGCGCTGGACTATTGGGTTAAGCAGACGCAAGGTGAAAATGCGCAAGTGCGTAGCCGCCGCAACCCAGGGTTAATCTGGGCGCTGACCCCTTTTGATCAGCGCATCACCTCAGATCAATCAGTGGCGGGCGCGACGAATTACGACGAAGCGGTGCAACGATATGTCGGTAACCCCGGCGACAGCTGGGGCACCCTGCTGGCACTGGATAGCCGGGGGATTGAGCGCATGGTCACTTACCTGACCCAAGAGATTCGGCGTGATATCAAAACAGAACGTATCAATGAACAACTCATTGAGTTACAACGGGAATTGACCGAGAACCTGCTGGCGGACTGGACACAATCGGCGGCCAGTGAATCACAACAAAAACAGCGGATCGCCGAAACTTTGCTCAAAGCATTGCAAACGCGCACCGGCCTGCACGGCGAGTTACTGGAGCGGTTGTTACCCTGCCGCGATGAGTTACGTGCGCTCTATTTACAGCAGCCCGACTCACGGCAACCGCAACATCGAAGCGCCGAGTTGAGCTTAACTGCGGTCAACCCCGAGCCATTTAGTATCGGTATTGATATCGACTTATTCAGCGACCTGCCCTTGTCGCCTGAAGTAGAGCGGTCAATGACCCCCGCCGCCGGCTATGATTATGAAACCGAATATGCGGCGAGGGTGCAGCGCTATTGGATCAACCACCTGCGGCAGTTGCCAGATAATGGCCCATTAATTGAGCTATTGGGGATCAGCAAACCGACCCTTGAGTTGCTGGTTGCGGAGCTGATTACCGCGAGCATTCGATTGGATATTGCCGGGCAGTTGGTCACGATATTGGCGGACAGCGAGCAAGTGGGTCTGCACCACGAAGCGAAAGCGGATCGCCAGGTCTCGCGCGCCCTGACCATTTTGGGTGATTTTGTTGCCTGGCTCGGTTTCTTGCAAATCAGTGAAGCACAACGCCCTGATAGCCGCATTAATCGCGGCGCGAAGATCTTTGCTCAGCCGCCTAAATCAGCCACACCACTGGGAGCCGCTCAGCGATTAACCAAATTAGCCCACACGCCGACCAATAATACGGCATTTTATATTTATGACTGGCTGGTTGGCTTAGGTGAAATCATTATTCAGAACGAGGGGTATTCAGCCAGCCGTGAAATAACGGCGCACCATCGCCAACAATTAGCGGCAATTTTTATGCTTTTTAAAACAGATTGTTCAAAACAGATTACTCAAAACAGACTAATATCACCACTGGGTAAATAGTGAGAATCACAGCCGTGGTAGCGTAAATATTGGGTAGCGCAGATCTTTTGTAGCGTAAATATAGCACCATCACTCCCGATCTATATCGGGAGTGCATAACCATAATTAGCCATTGCAGAGCTGACCGTTAGAGTATCAGCAGATATTTTTCGACTAGCGCATACAAAATAGCGGCGGTTTCAATATCGACTTCGCCGTCATAATTATTCGGCCTAAAGTGTAACTGAAATGCCCGGACTAAGTCGTGGTAGCCTAACTCACTGCTGGCAATAGTGGCGTCATAACCATAAGTGCCGAAGTGCGCGACTATTTCCGCTTTGTTCGGTAACCCCTCAGCGGTAAATTCCTGAATAAATTTCTCTTTAGTCTCGGGGTCATACCAGGCACCAATACCCTCTTCATATAGCTCTTGCCAGGGGAACTCGGGGCCGGGATCACTCTTACGAGTAGGGGCAATATCAGAATGAGCCACCACATTTACCGGCGAGATCTCGGGGTAGCGTTGTAAAATATTGGCCGCCAGCTGTTTTACCGCCGCAATTTGCACCGCAGTATAAGGCGGGAAATGCCAAACACCTTTATTTTCAGTGGCTAAATTGACGATTTCAATACCAATGGAGGTGTCGTTGAGATTGGTGCGCTCTGCCCAACTACTGACTCCCGCATGCCATGCGCGGGCATTTTCATCCACCAGATTAAATATCTGCATATCTTTAAATCCGGCCTGAATATAACTTTCATCGGTAATATCTGGCACCAAATATTGAACACTGACGTTATCTCCGGTTAGGGACTTTATTGAACCTTCAAAATTTTCAGCGGTGTAGTGTAAAACTAAAAATCGTACACGGGAGTTAAAGGATTTAACAGCACGAAAACTATTATAGTCAATCATATACATATGAAGCTCCTTGGACTTATACCTTAATCCAGATGAAAAAGTTAACTGCGAAATATTTAGGCTTATTGATTCTTAACGCAGCGAGCACTTTTCTTGCTAGAAAAGAGTTCTAATTTTAATGGCTGAATTTTAAACATGACATCAACAAAGGCTAACTGAGTAGCATTGACTTATAATAAAATAGATCCCTACCCCACTAAATTATAACAACAGCCTCTATTTAAATTTAAGCAAGATAATTTCACCACACCTCATCCCGTGATTAGGCTAATAATAACCTGCCACTCTAATGATGTGGCTGCTATTTTGAAAATGCAGCTAAATTAAATGATTTATTAGCTAATAAAATTAATTTCATTATATAAACTTAAATCTTGCGCCATATAATTTACCCGTCTACGTTTAAAACTCTTACTCATATAACACGGTTATTGAATCATGATTAGTAACACTGCAAATAAGTTGCAAGAAGAGTTATTAGACTCCCGATTTGGTTCGCAAGCCTCTCGCTATATTGCTGAGTCGAGCCATTTCCCGTTAAAAGAGATGCGCGAGGATATTGCTTTTCAAATTATTAGTGATGAACTTTATTTAGATGGTAATGCACGACAAAATTTAGCCACCTTTTGTCAAACTTGGGATGATGAATATGTTCATAGGCTAATGGATTTGTCGATTAATAAAAACTGGATCGATAAAGAGGAGTATCCACAATCAGCGGCCATCGATTTACGCTGCGTCAATATGCTGGCTGATCTTTGGCATGCGCCAAAGCCCATTAACGGCCAGGCCACAGGCACCAATACCATAGGTTCATCCGAAGCCTGCATGTTGGGGGGCATGGCGATGAAGTGGCGCTGGCGTAAAAAGCAGTTAGCTGCCGGTAAACCTACCGACAAACCTAATCTGGTCTGCGGCCCTGTGCAGGTGTGCTGGCACAAATTTGCCCGCTATTGGGAGGTGGAAATCCGCGAAATTCCGATGGAACCGGGAAACTATTTTATGGATGCGCAGCGCATGATTGCTGCCTGTGATGAGAATACCATAGGTGTTGTCCCTACTTTCGGCGTGACCTATACAGGAAACTATGAGTTTCCCGAACCGCTGCACCAGGCATTGGATAAGCTACAGCAAGAGAAAGGGCTAGATATTGATATTCATGTCGATGCGGCCAGTGGCGGTTTCCTCGCCCCTTTTGTCGCCTCAGAGATCAAGTGGGACTTTCGTCTGCCGCGAGTGAAATCCATCAGCACCTCAGGCCATAAATATGGTTTAGCCCCGCTGGGCTGCGGCTGGGTTATCTGGCGTGATCAAGCCGCACTGCCGGATGAGCTGATCTTTAATGTGGATTATCTCGGCGGGCAAGTAGGCACTTTTGCTATCAATTTCTCCCGCCCTGCCGGGCAGGTTATCTCTCAATATTATGAATTTATCCGATTGGGTCGCGAGGGTTATACCAAAGTGCAACAAGCGGCCTATCAGGTCGCACACTTCTTAAGTCAGGCGATTGCGCCATTGGGCCCCTATGAATTTATCTGCACCGGTGATCCTAAAGAGGGGTTACCCGCCGTGTGCTTCAAAATTAAAGCGGGCGCTAACCCGGGTTATACCCTGTATGACCTCTCTGAGAGATTGAGGTTGCGAGGTTGGCAAGTGCCCGCCTTTACCCTAACCGGTCATGCCAGCGATATTGTGGTGATGCGAATTATGTGTCGCCGCGGATTCGAAATGGATTTTGCCGCGCTATTACTGGATGACATTAAATACTCGCTCCACTATTTGCATGAGCACCCCGAACTCCATGGCGTTGCCCAACAGAATAGTTTCAAGCACACCTAGAACTTGCCAGCTTAATTGCAGAAATTAAAGGATGGATATCTATGGCAAATAATCAATCCAGGCCGATGGCTACCAAAAAACTCGGCATCGCCACATTAGCTATTATGAATATTGTTGCCGTTGTCAGTTTAAGAGGCTTACCCGCTGAAGCTGAATACGGATTAAGTTCTATTTTTTACTATATTTTCGCCGCCATTTTTTTTCTTATTCCCGTCTCTCTGGTGGCAGCTGAATTAGCGACCGGTTGGCCTGAAAAAGGGGGCGTCTTTCGCTGGGTCGGTGAGGCTTTTGGCCCCCGCTGGGCATTTTTAGCCATGTTTATGCTCTGGATAGAGGTCACGGTTTGGTTCCCGACAGTATTAACTTTTGCCGCGGTCTCGCTGGCGTTTATTGGCCCCAATCAGCGCTGGGATGAGGCGCTATCGGCCAATAAATTCTTCGTACTGAGCATTGTGTTAATTGTCTATTGGCTGGCGACCTTTATTGCCTTTAAGGGGGTTGCCACCTTTGCCAGAGTATCCAAATGGGGCGGTATTATCGGCACCATCATTCCCGCCATTATTCTGATTATTTTGGGGTTTACTTATCTGTTTGCAGGCGGAACGCCACAAATAACACTGGCATGGGATGAAGTTATCCCTGATTTTTCCAATTTTAACAATATTGTTTTAGCCGCTAGTATTTTTCTGTTCTATGCCGGCATGGAGATGAATGCAATTCATGTTAAGGATGTGGATAATCCTAATCGTAATTATCCCATTGCCATTATGTTATCCGCGCTGGGAACCGTGATTATTTTTGTCTTTGGCACTCTCGCCATCGCTTTTATTATTCCGAAAGCTGATATTAATCTGACGCAAAGTATTCTGGTGGCCTATTCAGATATGTTCCAGTGGGCCGGATTGCACTGGCTCAGCCCGATAATGGCGATTGCGTTGGCTATCGGGGTCTTGGCCGGAGTGGTAACCTGGGTCGGCGGCCCTTCAACCGGGCTATTGACCGTGGCAAAAGCCGGTTATTTACCCCGCTGGTGGCAACATACCAACAAGAATGGCATGGCAACACATATTTTATTATTACAGGCGCTGATCGTCTCTCTATTATCAATATTGTTTGTCATCTTACCTTCGGTGCAAGCGGCATTTCAGATCCTCAGCCAATTAACCGTTATTCTCTATCTCATTATGTATATCCTGATGTTTAGCGCCGCCATCTATCTGCGCTATAGCCAATCACAACGCCCTCGCCCCTATCGTATTCCTGGTGGGGATATTGGTATGTGGGTAATTGGTGGCGCTGGATGGATTGGTTCAATTTTGGTTTTCCTGCTCAGTTTTGTGCCACCCAGTCAAATTGCCATCGGCAGCCCAGAAACTTATGTCGGCATCTTAATTATCGCCACTCTGTTCTTCTTTATTTTACCGCTGCTGATTTATGCGGCGCGTAAACCCCATTGGCGTGATGAAAAAACTGATTTTGCCCCCTTTACCTGGCAAGCGGCAAATAGCCATCCCGGCCTGCCCGCAGAGAGGTTAATAACTAAGGAGAACATGAGCATTCAGGGTGAGACTATAGATTAGAAAACATAAAAACCAGAGTAATCAACGGGCTGATAACTGCAACTCACTGTGGAGTGGGATGATGAAACCTGACTTAAAAGTGCTGCAACACAGCGTCAATAAAGCGCATCGACAATATTCAACCACCGCTGGCGGGAGTAACGCCAATTATATTCCCTATCTGGCCAGTGTCCCATCATCATTAGTTGGCCTGGCGGCGGTGACCATTGATGGCGATATTATTGCGGCAGGTGATACAGAATATCGCTTTGCCATCGAATCTATTTCTAAAATATGTACACTCGCACTGGCACTGGAAGATGTCGGCCCGCAGCAAGTACAAGAAAAAGTCGGCGCTGATCCTACGGGCTTACCCTTTAATTCAGTTATGGCGCTTGAATTACATCAGGGCAAACCGTTATCACCACTGGTCAATGCCGGTGCAATGTCCACCGTGAGCATTATTCAAGCCAATAGTAGCGAGGCGCGTTGGCATGATATTCTGCAAATCCAGCAACAATTATCCGCAGCCCCCATTAGTTTATCCGATGAAGTGAATCAATCGGAACAGACAACCAACTTTCATAATCGGGCCATTGCCTGGTTACTCTACTCTGCCGGCACGATGTATTGTGACCCGATGGAGGCGTGCGAAGTTTATACCCGCCAATGCTCAACATTGCTAAATACCATTGAGCTGGCAACTATCGGCGCCACCTTGGCTGCCGCTGGCATTAATCCTATCAGCAAATTGCGGGTATTAACTGCCAGTAACATCCCCTTTATTTTGGCTGAGATGACGATGGAGGGCTTATATGGTAGCTCCGGTGATTGGGCATACAGTGTCGGCTTACCGGGTAAAAGTGGTGTCGGCGGGGGAATATTAGCGGTGGTTCCAGGGGTGATGGCCATTGCCGGGTTTTCACCGCCGTTAGACTCTATCGGCAATAGTGTTCGCGGACAGAAAATGGTGGCTCATGTGGCAAAAGCGCTGGGGTATAATCTGTATAAGGTGTGACTCAGAACGGATAGCTAATTTTAAATTGGCCGTTGCGGTAATATGCCGTTAACGGCCTCTTCTGGCTAACAGAGTCGGTTAATTACGCCAGCAATAACTTCTGTAATTCAGCTAATGAGCTGACTTGATAGCGTGGTGAAATATCATCATCCAGTGCGGCCCCATGCATATTGAGCCAGCAGGTATCAATACCGGCATTAATACCGCCCTGAATATCCGAATGGAGGTTATCTCCCACCATCAGAATCTGATCTTTCGCCGGATGATTCATTAAATTAAAAGCATACTCAAAGATCGCCACATCAGGTTTAGCTGCCCCAACCTCTTCAGAAATAATGAGCGGAGAGAAGATATCTTTTAAGCCAGTGCGCTCTAACCGAATGGTCTGTAATCCGGTAAAACCATTGGTAATGATGCCCATATTCACTTTACCGCTCAGCGCATCGACCAACTCACGGGCGCCCGGTAATAATGAACAGATATCAGCCATCGCCACTAAAAACTCACTGTTCAGCCGCGTTGCCGCCACACCTAATTTTTCCGACCACATTTCAAAACGGGTATTTTGTAATTCACTGGCAGATATCTTACCGTCCTGATAATCAACCCACAGAGGCTTATTAACCAATTGATAGTGATCGAAATCCTGCACGGAGAAATCCACATTAAAGCGCGAAAACATCAGCTTTAACCCTTGATAAGCATCAAAGTGAAATAAAGTTTCATCCGCATCGAACAATATCCATTGGTATTTCATCACTGTTATCTCTCTAATATCATTAGGCGCGCTATGGTAGCGGCTATTACCGCTTAGCTCAAGCTACGCTGACTATCATATAAGCAGTGCTGCGGAGATATCCCGGTTAATGGCAATCGTCGCCTCGCCAGTGATGAGTGGCGCTTCAAATGCGGCTAAAATTTTGCGGTTAATCTCAACCAGCGCATCATCGAGTTTAACCTCCATATCTGCCGCAATATCAACCAACTTCTCACGCTCCCAAGTGTCACGTGAAATAAGCAATTTCAAGAAGGTAGCTGTGCTCTCAGCTAAATTAGCCGCGATGGCACTCATTGATTGTGGATGAATCTCTTCTGGGGTCTGCACCACGACATTTTCGGTGACAAATAGGTTTTCGAGCAATTTTACCAGATCCAGACTCTCACTCTTTAGCAGATTAATCCGATCGGTATTATTAATAATTTCAGCTGTTGGCGATGGTAGACTTAATGTCATTGGCGTAGCCCGACTATCAAGGTCGGTATAAACCCATTTGCTGTCTAAGGCAAAACGCTTATACACCCGCTCAAGGAATTTCACTTCTTGCGGGGTGATAGTTCCCTCAACTTGCATTAAGTGTGCCAGGAAACGCGCAATAGCACGGCGATTATCCAGCGAGAGCGGCTCTAGATTATTTTTCAGTGCCAACAAGGTGTTATTTTTTCTGATACCCGGTTGGAGATAGGCTTTTAGGCGCATACGCTGACCTGGGCTCAAATAACCCCAGGCATCAATATGCCGAGTTAAAATCAGTGACTCAGGCTCGCCGATATGCCCATCGATCATCACCGCAGCACAAGCGAGTTCCACTGCCAACATAGTGACACGATATGCGGCAAAGCTCGCAGATTCAGCCACCATCGATTCAATAGGAAATAGCGCCACAGTATCTTGCAGCACTGGAGTGCGATTATCCGCTCTGACATCAGGTTCAATACCCACTTGCAAAGAGGCGAGAGCAAAAGTGAGTGCCATCACCTGACTGCGAGTAATGCGCTCTAAGGGTTTGGTATCACACGCGGTGCTGAGCCGAAGAAAAATCTCCTCCAGTGTGATCAGCAATAAACCATAGCCCACTCTGGCTTTGATGCTCTCTAACTCAGTTTTTAATGTCGCAGACCACAAAGGTATCGGCATTAATAACTGCCCCTCCAGCGACATTTTTTTCTTTGGATTAACACTGGCGAAGCGGTTATAAATATCGAGGTCTTGCTGACAAGACTCAAATATTGCCCGTAGTTTATCTCGGTGAGCTTTGCATACAGCCACATTGGGCAACTCGCCCATTTGTTGGAAAAACTCTTGCCCCATTAACCCCGCAGAAGCTGGCCGGTAAAATATCAGTAGCCTGGTTTTATTAACGGGTAATAAAAATCCATCGCCATACTTCTCCTGATAACGCTGTTGAAACAGCGCGGAGAAAATATCAGCACAATGGGCCATCGAGACATTCTGGTTTATTGCCGGATCGGCTTCCCCCCAGGCAAGTGCCCAGGCTGCGGGCAATGGTTTTTGGTCAACAGCTAACTGCCCTAACCCAACCAGCAGTGCCAGCGGTAACTCCGTTGACGAATCCCGTGTGGGTGGCGGAGGCGACAAATAGAGTTTCTCTTCGATATTTACTCGAGAGAGATAAACTAATAAATTCTGCGCGTAGTGGTTGAACGCATTATTTTTTCCATAAATTCCTAACAGCCGGTTAATCTCTGCCTCAAGAGTAGGCAGTTCCCTTTTCGCCACGGGATCTATGGTGGCATCAACCAATATTCGGTGCTCTAAGCCATAGAAAAATAAGAAAACATAACCAATCTGCGCTGTAGGCGATTTACGACCTTCTGATAACCACTGTAAATAGGCTCGTCTTGCTTCCGGTGAGCATGTCGAATAGTCGGGCGCATTATCAATCAGCGGTAATGAGATATCACTCTCTGTTTCCGCGACATCCATTGATGGATTAATAAATGCAGGCTCGGCACCGGTACGATTACTTTTGTATTTATTACCAATGTAAACCATGCCATCCGGCAAGTTAATTCCGGCGACCACCGCCAGTTCACCAGGACGCAGCCATGATGCACGGGCTAGAGAACCGCGGGATATTTCGGGCTGTTTCGCCTCAGGTTTGCTGGCCTCTTCCACGGGTGGATTTTGCTTAGTGTTATTGTTATCCGTGGTATGTTCCGGTTCCAGTTGCGAAGGGGTTATCGGGTAATCCCCCAGATCGGGGATAGCGGCAGTTTTCTGCATGTCACTGCTAATCACTGGACTCAGGCGGGGCTTAGCCCCTTTGAGGTTTTGCCAAACAAAAAATAGGCATAAGATAGCCGCGCTTAGTGCAATCCACGCCTCTCTTGGGATTCCGGTGATCAGCCCTAAAACGACTATCAGTAGGATAACCCAGCCAGTACCGGTAGATTTTCTCTTAGCCACGATGCTTTATATGCCCCTATCTTAAACTGCTAATTTTTATACTGCCTTTAATGGCGATTTTTAATAAAAAATTCTTTTTATACACGCTTTAGTTAGCAATGGATTAGAGTAAAAAAGCGTATAAAAAGCCTTAATTTGTACTTAAGTCAAATTTATAGGTTAAGTAATAAGTCAGTTTTAAATTTAAATATTGTCCAGACAACAATACAGTAGGCTTAAGCCTCTAATAAATCAATTATGCCAGTTGATTATGCATTCAGCTAGTAAAGTCTATGCAACCATGGCATAAATTCCGTAGCTTTTGGTGAAACATCAACCCGTAACATTGAGCACCACGGTGGGATATATGCAGAAATTAGCTGAAATTATTAATATGGCCGCCCATCCAATCAACGATGCGCTGTTCATTGCACAGTGTAAGAGCACCCTTGAAACCTCCGGTGTACTGGTATTATCGGACTTTTTATTACCTCCGGTGCTGGCCAGCATTAAGCAGGAGGGGATCGAACAGCAGTATCAAGCCTATTATGCCGCTAATCAGCATAATGTTTATCTAACCAAGCCAGACCCCGCCTTCCCCGCCGACCATCCGCGAAATCGGTTAGTCACTTCGTCAAAAGGCTGTATTACCGATGAGGAGATCCCGGCGAATTCCGCACTACGAACACTCTATGACGCCAAAGATTTTCAAGATTTTCTGTGTGCTGTATTAGATGAAAATCAGCTCTATCCCTACGCAGATTCGCTTTCATCAATTAACTTACACTATGCCAGTCAAGGCCAGGAGCTGGGTTGGCATTTTGATAACTCGTCGTTTGCTATTACTTTATTGGTACAAAAACCTCAGGCCGGTGGCGTTTTTGAATATATTGAAGAGATGCGTGATGCCGATAATGGCGAGATGAATTACGCCGGCGTGGAACAATTATTAAATCAACAGATTGTCCCTAAAACATTGCAGATTGAACCCGGTGATTTGGTGTTATTCCGTGGGCGAAATGCTATTCACCGTGTCACCCCCACCCAAGGGGATATTACGCGCATGTTGGTGGTGTTGGCCTATAATGCACAGCCAAATATTGCGTTATCCGAAACGGCCAGAGTGACCTTTTATGGCCGCATTTAGTTTTTTATTGTGAGTTTTATGTCGCGGGCTTGCCCTGGCCCGCAATTAAAGCAATTGAAAACCAAGATACTTTCCATTTCCCCGCCCACCCCTAATAGAGATAATTAAGGTCATTGTATTGTCGGTGGTAGTAGCATGATTATGTTGGCAATTAAAACCAACACTTATATATCTGTTGATAGATAGGAGAAAATAATCATGTCAAATCAATATGAATTATTTAGTATTTCAAATGACAAATATGCGCCAACTGGAGACGCGAGTGTCCGCTACCCTCAATTATCTATTCGCACTAACCGTACTGCCGAGCGTTCAGATTTAAATGAAGTGATTAAAATCGCTGACAATGCTGCAAACCAGTTCCCTGCCGATGATAAAGAGAATCGAGCTAAGGCTGTTGTTAAAGTGCTGACGGAACTATTTGGTGGTGGTAGTTTTGGTCATGCTTGGATCATATTTTTTTATAGTGCTAAAAAAGGCGATTGTACCACCTATGCCTATCATGAAAAATATGGTTTTGTGAAAAATGGTATTGCATCCGATAGAAATGATAGCCCCGAGCGGAGGTTCCATCTGCAACGGACAGTACCTTTAACCGATCCTGGAAAACATCCAGCCACCTTGGAGGAAACTATTATTCCCAGATTAAATAAAGAAAGTTATGCAATTGCAAATATTATGGGTATGGAAGTGAAAGATCCAAAAAATGGGGCATATACGCCCATTAATAACTGCTCCTGGTTTGCTGGCAAACTGTGGAATTATGCCTCAGGTGAGAAATTGATATTTGAACAGGATTTTGATGGCGCTGCTCATGCCGATAACTGGGGGATGTCTTTCCTCTCTTTAGTTAAGAAAATTGCTGATCCGGGGATGATTGCTGAGAGCCTTGAGGCACAATAATCTGATGCAATAGCGGAAATAAAAACGAAAAATCCCGGCCATAACTATACCGGGATTGTTTAATCGCCATGGATGATGACTTATTTAATTGCCATGGCATCGCGCATGGTAAAGAACAGATCAGTTTGGTCCGTCAGACCCACAACATTTGCGGCGTGCGGGCCGTAAGCGGCGATACGTAATTGCGTACCGGTATGCCCTTGCGAATCATCTTCAGAGTTGCCGTAACTTATCGCCATTACCGCCCCATCTTTGGTGGTTAATGCCTGGGTCAAACCAGGCGCTTTAGCATCGGCTTCGATAATCTGGCTGGAGTGCGCATGGTCTGCCGTCACAATGACCAATGTATTACCGTCAGCGCGGGCAAACTCCAATGCTTTTTGCACCGCTTCGTCCAGATCGACAGTTTCACCAAACTGGCCGCAAGGGTTAGCTGCGTGGTCTTGCTTATCAATTGACGCCCCTTCCACTTGTAAGAAGAAGCCCTTCTCATTGGTTTTCAGCAGATCAATCGCTTTTTCCGTCATGACCGCTAAGGTTGGAACCTCTTTGGTGCGCTCAGCATTGTTTTCACAAACCACCGGCGGTTTATCTAGGTTGCCATGGTAGGAGGCTTTCGGCCCCTGCCAGCGCACCGGCATATTGCCGGCGCTGAATAGCCCCAACAGCGGTTTTTGTTGGTCAGCTTGTTTGATGGCATTCAGCTCATCAAGATTTTCGACAATCACATAACCTCGGGCCAAGGCTTGGTCACGTAAGGATTTATCTTTCCATTCACCCGCTTTGGCCACTTGGCTGAAGGATTTAGCGCCACCGCCGAGGGTGACATCAGCACGGCCGGCGATCAACTGCTCGGTAATGGAGCCACGTCCACCATTTTCCAGCGCATTAGTGCCGCACTTCTCACTGGTCTCTTCTGGGCCATAGCATTTTCGCCCAGTGACGTGAGCAAACTGCGCCGCAGGGGTGGCATCTTGCAATTCAGCGGTAGAGACATTGCCGGTTGCTTTGCCCGCTTTTTTAGCCAGTTCCAGTAACGTGACCTGATCTTTACCAAACACATCAACACCTAAGGCACCATTATAGGTTTTCACGCCGGATGACCATGCGGTAGCAGAGGCGGCGGAGTCAGTGACGTAATCCGGTTTTTGTGTTTTCTTATCTAATGAGTAGTGTGTGTATTGCCCCGTCAGCGGCAGGGCATCAATCCCTTTAAAGAAGCCGCCAGCGCCCATGGCATAGTTACGTGCCGAGGTGATTTCTGAATCCCCCATACCATCGCCAATCAGTAAAATGACGTTTTTCACTGTTTTATTGGAGAGCGAATCGCGAAGTGCCTGGGTTTGATCACCGGTCAAACGGCGCGCGCCACCAAATTGCGTGATATCCCCTTGGGCGCTGCGATCATATAGACCGGTGGCGGCAGCAATGGCATTGGGTGTGAATAACGTGCTACTTAGCATCAGGGTGGATAACGCGATCACGGATAGTGAATTACGACGGATAAAAGAGGATTCGCGGTTCTGCATCAGTATAATTCCTTGTTGTAAAACAGTAATACAGTTTGTATTAATTGGTTACAACGGATACTAGAACAAGCGAATGACGCTTTTATGACAGTCGATATTAATTATTCCTGCTGCTGTTAGGTTACCCCCCAGATGCTCTCTTAGCGGTTTCATCTGTTACGTGTCGGTAATTTGCAAGATAGCGATATGGTGGCTCGCCGCGTCGCACTGCTACCACAAGCCACCTGTGCGACACCGCAATATTTACAGCAGCACGGCACACCTGTGACCACGATAGCAGCCGAACTGTTCTGCTCGGCTGCTACTAGCGATTAAAGTGCTTTCTCGACGGATTGATAGATATCGATATCAAAGTAGCCGTCGGTCAAACCATCATTGAGGTAGACCTCATAACATGCCCCTTCCGCCGGGCGATAACCACTTTGCGGCAGGTGATGATGATACAATTCACCCCATGCTTTGGCGTAATCATCGTCTGTCACGCGGCAGTGATAGACCGCGTACAGACCGCCGGGGATCTGTTGCAGTGTCAGTTGATCACCCAGTTGTGTCGGCAAAATATAGTCATCAGCAACAGACAGGGAAACATCCGCTCGTAATTCAGCCGGAGGATTGGTTTCTGGATTGTCCCAGTAGAGCGCCAGCCACTCTATAGCGGGAAGCTGGTGCTGGGAGTAGAGTGATGAAAGTTGCTTAAAACCTAGCGGGATAGTTTCGTGATAGGGGCCAATGAGCCGGATGCTGACGACTTTTTTCGGCTGTTTTTCTACTATTTTAAATGTCATATCGTTACCTCGACTGAATGATTTCAATAAAGATTAAGTGACCAAAATTACGATTTCGCACAACAACTGTTTATTTATACAGCATAGCGATATTTTATGACATTTATTCGCTTTTAACCTGAATCTGCGAAGAGCTTCGCAAAAATTCATCCGCCTGCTCAAGTTGGAGATGGCTGAAAACTGTAATCCCATGGCGGCGCAATAGTGCCGTAGTGACCCCCTGACCGGCACGCTGGCTGCCATTGAAGTGCCCATCATAGATACGGCTACTGCCACAAGATGGACTACCTTCAGTCAAAATTGCCAATGTGCAATGGTGCTTTTGCGCCAACTCCAATGCCTGATAAGCCCCTTGCAGAAATTCGCGGCTGACGTCATTGCCCCACTGCTCAATCACCCGCGCCTGCCCTTGCAGCACCGCCTCACCGTTACCTTGCTGAATTTCAGCGGGCGGGCGTGGTACTGGCATTCCGGCGGCTAATTCCGGGCAGACGAGAACTAAGCGCCCTTCGTCCTGCCAGCGCTGAATAATGTCATCGCTGACAGGGAGTGCACTGCCGTTATAGCGCACCGGTTTTCCCATCAAGCAGGCGCTGATCAGGATGCGTGCAGGTTTCGATTCCGATTCCACGTGGTTATCAACCTTAATGAATATTATGTGGCAAATAGGAGATGATGATTATGCCGATAATAGCTAATTAATAGCCTCTGGTCATGAACCTAGAGCACATCATTTCTACGCCAAATAGCTATTATCACCCTTTATGCGGGATCATTCAGTGTATTGAGGAGTTGTGGTAACAGCTGTGCCCGGCATCCTAGCGACTAATCGCCGTTTCACCCACCCTGGCCTTATAACTAAACTTTCTGCGTTATGCGATTATCATCACGATAAAAGCAGGTTTTTAACTTGGCACCATGATAGGTCGCTAGTGAAGCCCTATTTCATGCAATAATTATCGGCAAAATGTTTATCGGCCGATGGCAGCGATGTAGCGGAGAGTTATGAACAGATTTTTTATTGATCGGATGGCGACCCCGCAGGGTGAACTGGTACTGATAGCAGACGAAGAGCACCGGCTACGGGCCATTGATTGGAGCGACCATTATGAGCGCCTGCTAAAGTTGCTACACCATCATTACCGCGCGGATAGTTTTACCCTGGTGGAGAAACGCAATCCCGGCGGGCTGAGTGACTGTATGCAGCGCTATTTCGCTGGCGAGTTGAGCATCATTGACGATCTGCCGGTGAAAACCGCCGGTACTGATTTTCAGCGTCAGGTGTGGCAGGAGTTGCGGAAAATACCCTGCGGCGAAACCATTAGCTATGGCGAATTGGCACAAAGAATCAATCGGCCAACCGCTTCGCGCGCCGTCGGCATGGCGAATGGCCTGAATCCTATCTCGATTGTGGTTCCCTGCCATCGGGTGATTGGGCAGCAAGGTGCATTGACCGGTTACGCCGGTGGGGTGGAGCGAAAACGCTGGTTATTAATGCATGAGGGTTATCTTTTAGCATGCTAACCGTTCTTGCACTTATCAGACGCCAGAAAAGATGTTAAAATTGACGCATATCAATATTATTGGGAATACCCTATGATCCCGGAAAAACGCGTAATCCGACGTATTCAGTCTGGTGGTTGTGCAATTCACTGTCAGGATTGCAGTATTAGCCAGCTCTGTATACCGTTTACCTTAAATGAACATGAGCTGGATCAGCTCGACAATATCATTGAAAGGAAAAAACCTATTCAGAAAGGACAGGCGCTGTTTAAAGCAGGTGATGAACTTAAATCCCTGTATGCCATCCGTTCCGGGACCATCAAGAGTTATACCATCACCGAAGAGGGTGACGAGCAGATCACTGGTTTCCATCTGGCGGGCGATTTGGTCGGTTTCGATGCTATCAGTAATTTGCAGCATCCAAGTTTTGCACAGGCGCTGGAAACCTCAATGGTCTGTGAGATCCCGTTTGATACGCTGGATGATTTATCCGGCAAGATGCCCAACCTGCGTCAGCAGATGATGCGCCTGATGAGTGGCGAGATCAAAGGGGATCAAGATATGATTTTGCTGCTGTCGAAAAAGAATGCAGAAGAGCGTCTGGCGGCCTTTATCTATAATCTGTCACGCCGTTTTGCGCAACGTGGTTTCTCTCCGCGTGAGTTCCGCCTCACCATGACACGGGGTGATATCGGCAACTATTTAGGTCTGACGGTTGAGACCATCAGTCGTTTGTTGGGCCGTTTCCAGAAAAGCGAAATTCTGAGTGTGAAAGGTAAATATATCACAATCGAGAATACTGAAGCCTTGGGCAAATTAGCCGGTAACCCAAGAGCAACGCTGTAATATCATCGTAGACCAGATCAATATAATTGATCTGGTTCTCTTTCCCAGCTATCCACTTTCACTTTCATGGTTTACTCTTTAACTAACATACTGTTAATTCACGGTTGTAAGGAGACTCTATGGCAAAGTATCAGAATATTCTGGTTGCTATTGACCCCAATCAGGATGATCAACCGGCATTAAGACGTGCCGTTTACCTTGTGCAGCGCAATGGCGGCACAATTAAAGCATTTTTACCTATTTATGATCTGTCATATGATATGACGACCTTGCTGTCACCTGATGAGCGCACCGCAATGCGTAAAGGGGTTATCAGCCAGCGTTCTGCATGGATAAGCGAGCAGTGTCGGTTCTATATTGATGCCGGTATCCCCATTGAGATCAAAGTGGTGTGGCATAACCGCCCCTATGAAGCCATTATTCAGGAAGTGCTGAAAGCCAAACACGATTTGTTGCTAAAAATGGCCCATCAACATGACCGGCTGGAGTCGATCATCTTCACGCCAACTGACTGGCACTTACTGCGCAAATGTCCATGCCCGGTCTGGATGGTCAAAGATCAGCCCTGGCCGGAGGGTGGCACCGCGCTGGTGGCCGTCAACCTCTCAAGCGAAGACCCACTTCATGACCCGCTCAATCTGCGGTTAGTTAAAGAGACCCTCGAACTCGCCGAGAATGTTAACCAAACTCAAGTGCATTTGATCAGTGCCTATCCGGTTACACCGATTAATATCGCCATTGAGTTGCCTGATTTTGACCCGAGCGTCTATAACGATGCTATTCGTGGTCAACATTTGGTGGCGATGAAAGCCTTGCGCCAGCAGTTTGGTATCGATGAGAAATTCACCCACGTAGAGAAAGGATTACCTGAAGAGGTTATCCCTGATTTGGCTGAGCATTTGCGGGCTGGCGTGGTGGTGCTGGGGACGTTAGGCCGCACCGGATTGTCTGCCGCCTTTATTGGCAACACCACCGAACATGTGATCGACCATCTTAAATGTGATTTGTTGGCCATTAAGCCAGAAGGATTTACCTGCCCGATAGAAGGCCATGAAGATCAGGATGATACCGAGTAGATCCCCTTCCCTACTTCCTCATCATTAAGCTAAAAAAGGGCCACATAATGTGGCCCTGAGGTTATTGACAAAGTGCCGGTTGAGGAGAGAACAGCTAGATCGTAAAGACGCCGTAAATCCCTCCCTGGAGGCTCGAGCCGCGCCATCCCTGGCGCGGACGCTTTACTCTTCTACCCGTCCTCTCCGTTCCAGATCGCGTCATCGGGGTTCGTCAGCAGTCTGAGCGCCACATAATGTGGCCCTTCGTCTGTACTACCCGATCACTACAGTGCGCGTAAAATGGCTTCTACGCTCTCTTTGGCATCGCCAAAGAGCATCTGAGTATTCTCTTTAAAGAACAATGGGTTTTGCACGCCAGCATAGCCGGTGTTCATTGAACGTTTAAAGGCGATCACACTCTGTGCTTTCCACACTTCTAACACTGGCATACCCGCAATTGGGCTGCGCGGATCTTCCAGCGCTGCCGGGTTAACGGTGTCATTAGCACCAATCACCAACACCACATCGGTGCTGGCGAAATCATCATTGATTTCATCCATCTCCAACACCACGTCGTAGGGGACTTTGGCTTCGGCCAATAACACGTTCATATGACCAGGCAAACGACCCGCAACTGGGTGAATACCAAAGCGCACTTTGATGCCACGAGCTTGTAGTTTTGCTGTAATTTCAGCCACCGGATACTGTGCCTGCGCTACCGCCATGCCATAGCCCGGAGTGATGATAACCGAGCTAGCATTTTTCAGCAGCTCAGCCACTTCTTCCGCATTGGTTTCACGGTATTCGCCCATCTCTTCGGCATTACCGGTAGAGGAGCCATCAGTACCGAAGCCACCGGCAATGACGCTGATAAACGAACGGTTCATCGCTTTACACATGATGTACGACAGAATTGCACCAGAAGAACCCACCAGAGCACCGGTGACAATCAACAGATCGTTGCTCAGCATAAAACCTGCCGCCGCCGCGGCCCAACCGGAGTAGGAGTTCAGCATCGACACCACAACTGGCATGTCTGCGCCCCCAATAGAGGCCACCAAGTGCCAGCCAAAGCCCAGCGCAATCACGGTCATCAATAACAACGCGACCACTTGTAGGGCAAGGCTATCGGTTTTGACAAACAGAATCATCAGCAAGAATGAGACAACCAGCGCCACCAGATTCAATTTATGGCGTTGTGGTAGCATCAGCGGCTTGGATGAGATAATCCCGCGTAATTTACCAAAGGCAACAATAGAGCCAGTGAATGTCACCGCACCAATAAAGATACCCAGGAACACTTCGGTCAGATGGATGTTCACCATCACCGCATCCATCACTGCCGTGCCGTGATCCAGATAGCTGTTGAAGCCAACCAGAACTGCCGCCAGACCGACGAAGCTGTGCAGGATCGCCACCAGTTCTGGCATTTCGGTCATTTCGACTTTCTTCGCCAGATAAATACCAATGGCTCCACCAATCACCATGGCAATGATAATCCAGGCCACGTTACCGGAGTCCGGCCCCAGAATGGTCGCGATAAGCGCGATGGCCATCCCTGTCATACCGAAGGTGTTACCTTGTTTGGATGTTTCGTGGCGCGACAGCCCAGCCAAACTGAAAATAAATAAAATCGCAGCAACTATGTACGCAGCTGTAACGAGACCACTAGACATCAGTTACCCCTTCATTCTTATAAGTCATGGTGTTATACCAACTGAGTTTTTATCGAAAAACTAGTTTTTACGGAACATTTTCAGCATACGCTGGGTGACGGTGAAGCCACCAAAAATGTTGATGCTCGCAATTAGCACGGCAATAAAGGATAAGAAACTCACCCAGCCGCCATGACCAATCTGCAACAACGCGCCGACGACGATAATGCCCGAAATGGCGTTAGTCACTGACATCAGTGGGGTATGCAGCGCATGGCTGACATTCCACACCACGTAATAGCCAACCACACACGCCAGCGCAAAGACCGTAAAGTGAGATAAGAACTCTTTCGGGGCCACATTCGCTAACCAGCCAAACAGCACAATCGCCAGCGCCATCATGATATATTTCGGCCATGGTGATGTTGGTTTAGCCTCCTCTTTCACTATTGGCGCAGCTTTGGCTGCCTGAGGCTGTGCTGATACCTGAATCGGCGGTGCAGGCCAGGTCACTTCACCGGTTTTAACCACGGTTACACCGCGAATAACGGTATCTTCGAAATCAATGTCAATCTCGCCATTTTTCTCTTTGCAGAGCAATTTCAGCAAGTTAACCAGGTTGGTTCCATATAGCTGAGATGACTGAGTCGGCAAACGGCTAGGTAAATCAGTATAACCAATGATTTTTACGCCATTCTCGGTGACAGTCACTTTATCGGCGACGGTCAATTCACAGTTGCCCCCGGTCTGCGCGGCCAAATCGACAATCACGCTGCCCGATTTCATTGATGCCACCATCTCTTTGGTGATCAATCGTGGCGCAGGTTTGCCTGGGATCAAGGCGGTGGTGACGATGATGTCCACTTCAGCGGCTTGTGCGGCAAACAGCTCCATTTCAGCTTTGATAAAGGCTTCGGACATCACTTTCGCGTAGCCATCACCACTGCCCGCTTCCTCTTCAAAATCCAGTTCGAGGAATTCAGCGCCCATACTCTGGACTTGCTCTTTAACTTCCGGACGGGTGTCAAAAGCACGAACGATCGCCCCCAAACTCCCGGCTGCACCGATGGCGGCCAACCCCGCTACACCGGCGCCAATAATGACCACTTTTGCCGGTGGCACTTTACCGGCGGCCGTGATTTGCCCGGTGAAGAAGCGGCCAAATTCGTGGGCGGCTTCAACAATGGCGCGGTAACCCGCAATGTTCGCCATGGAACTCAGGGCATCCATCGATTGGGCGCGAGAGATACGCGGCACGGAATCCATCGCCAATACCGTCACCTGGCGCGCTGCCAGTTTTTGCAATAATTCTGGGTTCTGCGCCGGCCAGATAAAGCTGACCAAGGTGCTCCCGGCGCGCATTAGCGCAATTTCGTCCTCAAAGGGCGCATTCACTTTGAGGATAAGGTCGGATTGCCACACATCGGTGGTATCCGTAATGGTGGCACCCGCTTCTTGGTACGCTGCATCGTCAAAACTGGCTAAATGCCCAGCTCCGCTCTCAATCGCCACGGTGAAGCCTAATTTCAGCAATTGTTCCACCGTTTTCGGTGTTGCTGCGACACGGGCTTCATTGGCCAACCGCTCTCTTGGTACACCAATACGCATAATGTTCCCTTTTACCTGTCTTTGATGATAAATAATGTCATCCTGCCTATGTACTGACAAATCTGCTCGGTTATAGCTCCCTATAACCTACTGAAAATGTGACCGATGATCCATATTTGTCTGAGCTTCTGATGCAGTTTTTGCACTAAAACTGGCAGGCGGAAAGAACTCTGTATAATTCACTATAAAAATTATATTTACTAGCGGCATCTCCTGCAACTTTGCGCAAGAGTGACAAGTCTCGCGATAATAAGGCAGCCCAGTAGTGGCGCGGCATCAGGTTAGAAAAATGTAAATAACCCGCACTTATGACGTTAAAGCCACTATTCGTAAAGCTTATCCAGATTCTTAATGTAAAGTACTGATGGCGAAACTTCAGTATTCATACACCCAGTCATATAAATTGCTGAGACACCCGCCATTATTACATGTAATAATCATCCGCTATTCTGTTACACATCAATTGTTCCGCACGTATCAACGTTAATGCGCAAGGCGAAAGGATTTTTTATGAAGCTGAAATACACGATCATCGCGTCGGCATTGCTATCACTCACTGCGCTTTCTGCTGCACATGCGGCAAAAGAACTCGCACCAGAGCAAGCAGCAGCCATTAAGCCATTTGATCGCATTACAATTACTGGCCGATTTAATGCAATCAATGAAGCAGCTGATGCGGTATCCCGCCGTGCTGATAAATTGGGCGCGGACTCTTTCTATATTCAAGATATCAATAGCAACAATAATGGCGGCAACTGGCGTGTAACGGCCGATGTTTATCATAAAGATGCACCGGAAGTGAGCAAAGAAGCCCAGTATCGTGACTTTAACGGGGTGAAAGAGCTACCAAAAGCCGAAGCTTTTGCCTTGCAGCCTTATGACACCGTGTCTGTCAGTGGCTTCTTCCGCAGCCAACCAGATATTAATGATGCCATTTCAAAAGCGGCGAAAGAGAAAGGAGCATACTCTTTCTTCATCGTGCGTCAGGTTGATGCCAATCAGGGCGGCAACCAATTTGTGACCGCTTATATCTATAAGCAAGACGCCGCAAAACGCGCGGTACAAAGCCCAGATGTGATCCCAGCAGATTCAGATGCGGGCCGTGCTGCACTGGCAGCCGGTGGCGCAGCAGCCGCGAATGTTGAAATTCCAGGTGTTGCCTCTTCAGGTACACCAAGTGCTGATGTTGGCCGTTTCTTTGAGACGCAATCATCAACAGGTAAGCGTTACACTGTCACCTTGGCTGATGGTACGCAAATCCAGGAGTTGAGTAATACTACCGCTGCGCAAATGGCCCCCTTTGATTCAATTAGCTTTAGCGGCCACTTTAACAGCATGACCGATGTCTCCCATGAAGTCGCGAAACGCGCCGCAGCCAAAGGTGCGAAGTATTACCATGTGACCCGCCAATGGCAGAACCAAAGTGGTGGCAATCTGAGTGTTAGCGCTGACTTGTTCAAATAATCTTTGCTAGTCACGATAACCGCAATAAGGGCAGCCGCGCGCTGCCCTTTTCTATCTGTATGCCGCGCCCTTTTCACCACTCAACACTGACTGAATACTTTTTTGCCTAAATCGCATATCTAATCATTGCATGATGGCTTATCACTCCGTAAAATCCTCCGAAAATTCTGGCCTATTATCTGTTAAATATTGATTAATCCGCCTCATATAATGCTATTTACAAGCCAGTAACCATTCATTAATACTGTTGAAATCAGGAACCCTAATTGGAAAAAAAACTTGGCCTGACTGCGCTCACGGCGCTAGTCCTCAGCTCAATGCTGGGTGCCGGTGTCTTCAGCCTGCCGCAAAATATGGCTGAAGTGGCCAGTCCGGCGGCATTACTTATTGGCTGGAGTATTACTGGCGTCGGGATTATTTTCCTGGCGTTTGCCATGTTACTGCTAACGCGCCTACGCCCTGATCTGGATGGTGGTATTTTTACCTACGCCAAAGAGGGTTTTGGTGACCTTATCGGCTTCTTTTCCGCATGGGGCTACTGGTTGTGCGCGGTGATTGCAAACGTATCCTATTTAGTGATTGTTTTTGCTGCATTGAGCTTTTTTACCGATAAGTCGGGCACCACTATTTTTGGCGAAGGTAACACCTGGCAGGCGCTACTAGGGGCCTCCTTGCTGCTGTGGTTGGTTCATGCGCTGGTGTTACGTGGCGTGCAAACTGCCGCCAGCATCAATATGGCGGCTACACTGGCAAAACTGCTGCCCATCGGGGGTTTTATTGTTTTGGCCGGCCTGGCCTTCAGCCTCGATACCTTCAGTTTTGATTTCACCGGTATCGCCCTGCACACCCCGGTCTGGCAGCAGGTGAAAGACACCATGTTGATTACCCTGTGGGTCTTTATTGGCGTGGAAGGTGCGGTGGTGGTCTCTGCCAGAGCACGTAACAAGAGAGACGTCGGCCGCGCAACCATGCTGGCGGTTATCTCTGCGCTCTGTGTTTACCTGCTGATTACCCTACTGTCTCTTGGCGTGGTGCCGCGTGCGGAGTTAGCCGGTATGCGCAACCCCTCAATGGCGGGCATTATGGTCGAGATGATCGGCCCCTGGGGAGAGGTGATTATTGCCACCGGGCTGATTATTTCGGTGTGTGGCGCTTATCTTAGCTGGACCATTATGGCGGCTGAAGTGCCAATGGTGGCCGCCAAACATGGCGCATTCCCGAAAATATTCAGTCAGCAGAATCAGCATAATTCGCCGGCAAAATCACTGTGGCTCACCAACTGTGCGGTACAGGTGGCACTGGTTCTGATCTGGCTGACCGGCAGCAACTACAACACCTTGCTGACGATTGCATCAGAAATGATTCTGGTGCCCTATTTTCTCGTCGGCGCTTTCTTATTCAAAGTGGCGTTGCAACGTCAGGACTGGCGTCTGATTCTGGTGGCCAGTGGTGCATGTCTGTATGGATTGTGGCTGATTTATGCCGCCGGATTGCTCTATCTGCTGCTATCCGCGCTGCTCTATGCTCCGGGATTGCTGGTGTTTATTTATGCCCGCAAAGGTCATGATGGGCTTAGACTGCTCAACAAAGTGGAACGGGTGGCGATTGCTCTGGTATTGGTTGCGACCCTTCCCGCGACCTGGTTTATGATGCACTGAGGAATGAAACAGGATGTATAAAGTAGATAGTTGAAATATAGATAGTTAAAATATAGATAGCACAAATGGGCAGACTGAGCGTTATCTGGCAGCCTGATCTGTCCATTTGGCTAGCGAATAGCGACGACTAACTATCTTCTGCGCCAGCGAGATCCACAGATAGACATTCGCCCTGCTGAGTTAACCCCATGGTAGGTGGGAATTTTTGCTTAATCATGCCAAGCTGCGTCGTTTCCAAAGGATAAGGCAGTTGGATATCCAACCGGGTTATCCCTTGCTGTTCTGCTAACCGAATCAAGCGGATAATATTGGTTTCGTCACTGAGCTGGGTGGAGAGCACCTGTAGCGCCAAAGCCGTCAGTCGCTCCTGTGGCGTCTTCTCTAATTCTGCCTTCGACTTGACCACCATCCCAAAAATCGGCATCACACCATAAATTGCATCAATGAAACCCCAGCGTTTTTTGCATGACGCTGCCAGAAAATCCGTGTAATCGAAGCAAATTTTTTCACTCTGCGCTGACGCGCCGGTGCTTTCGCCACTCATCCCTCAGTCCTTAGCTGAACGGTACAGCTATTCATTACTCATAGATATTGATATAAACGATGGGCGTAGCTAAATAGAGATGACGATAAAATCACTTTTATTAATATAATGAAATGATTCGCCTGTTGTCTAGCAATCCGTCGTCCGCATTAATCACAAATTGAATAAATTACGTGCATAGTATTGCGGCTAACCACGCGCTATGCTGAATGCCGACCACTCTTATAAACTGAAAAACATGACCAGAATAGTTTTTGTCGAAGACGACCCGGAGGTCGGAAAACTGATTGCTGCTTATCTTGGCAAGCATGACATTGATGTGTTTGTCGAGCCTCGCGGCGATACTGCACAAGCGGTCATTGAGCATCAACAACCTGATTTGGTGCTACTCGATATCATGTTGCCCGGCAAAGATGGCATGACACTTTGCCGTGATCTGCGGCCCCATTATGATGGCCCGATAGTATTACTGACCTCACTCGACAGTGATATGAACCATATCCTCTCCCTTGAGATGGGCGCTAATGACTATATTCTGAAAACCACGCCGCCCGCCGTGCTGCTAGCGCGATTACGTCTACACCTGCGTCAGCACCATCAGCAGCAGTCGAAAGAGACGATTAGCCCACCGTTGACCGGCCATAATGCTATTCATTTTGGCTTACTTTGCATTGATCCGGTGAATCGGCAAGTCAATCTTAGTGACGAAGAGATCACCCTGTCGACCTCTGATTTTGATTTGTTATGGGAACTGGCCACCCATGCCGGCATCATTATGGATCGTGAAGCGCTGCTGAAAAATTTACGTGGTGTCAGTTATGACGGCATGGATCGCAGTATTGATGTGGCTATCTCACGTTTGCGCCGCAAACTCTATGACAACGCCCTGGAGCCTTTCCGGATAAAAACCGTGCGCAACAAAGGCTATCTGTTCGCCCCCAATGCCTGGGCGTCGGTGCAGCAATGAGAAAGCTATTTATTCAGTTCTTTTTACTGCTATTCGTCTGCTTTATGGTGATGGCAATGCTGGTCGGGCTGGTCTACAAAGTCACAGCGGAACGCGCCGGTCGCCAGTCATTGGATGATTTGATGAAAAGCTCACTGTCATTGATGCGCAGTGAGCTGCGGGAGATCCCGCTAAAGGATTGGAATAAGACCATCGCCACACTGGATTTAAATCTCTCTTTTCAATTGCATATCGAGCCTCTTGATAAGCGGGATCTGGGTGAGCGATTAAATAAGCGTCTGCGTGCGGGTGAGATTATTGCTCTGGATGATGAATATACCTTCCTGCAACGCATTCCCCGTAGCCATTATGTCCTCGCCGTTGGCCCGGTGCCCTATCTGTTCTATCTGCATCAAATGCGGCTGTTGGATTTAGCCCTGCTTATCCTGATTGGCTTGTCATTAGCGCTGCCGGTCTTTCTTTGGATGCGACCCCACTGGAAAGATTTGCTTAAATTGGAGAACGCAGCCCAGCGGTTAGGGGCGGGTTATCTTGACGAACGAACTCACTTTGACCCGACATCCAGTTTAAGCCGCCTGGGGCTAGCCTTTAACCAAATGGCCGATAACATCAGCAAATTGATTGTCAGCAAAAAAATGCTGATTGATGGCATTGCCCATGAACTGCGCACCCCACTGGTACGTTTACGTTATCGTTTAGCGATGAGCGATAACCTGACGGAGAGTGAACAACAGGCGTTAAATCATGATATTGGTCAGTTGGAAGCCCTGATTGATGAGCTGTTAACCTATGCTCGTCTGGATCGTCCGCAAGTCTCCCTTAATCTGGAACCAATAGATCTCCCCAAGTGGTTAACGGCAAAAGTGCTGGATATGCGCATGATCCATCGTGAACGCGAGATAGAACTTGATATCCCTCATCGCGGCGATTTTGGCGATGTTGACCTGCGTTTGATGGAGCGCGTATTGGATAATCTGGTCAATAATGCGCTACGTTACTCAACTAAGCGGCTGCGCGTGGGGCTGTGGTTTGATGGCGACAACGCCTGCTTGCAAGTGGAAGATGACGGGCCGGGTATTCCACTGGAAGAGCGTGCCCGGGTCTTTGAGCCTTTTGTTCGCCTCGACCCAAGCCGGGATCGGGCAACCGGCGGTTGTGGGTTAGGGTTGGCCATTGTTCACTCCATCGCACTGGCGTATCAAGGGAGTATCTCCGTCGATGCCAGTTCACTGGGGGGCGCGAGCTTCCGCTTTTGCTGGCCGGTCAAAACCCGCCCGCCGCTGCACGTTGAGCAAAATGAATAAAACGATAGCTGTAATAAAACGATAACTGTAATAAAGCGATCTACCCTAATAAAACGATCAACCTAGCAAAAAGATCAACCTAATAAAACAAGTCGCCTATCCGATTGATGGAGTTTTCTATGACCACTGCTTATCAGCACCTGCGTGCGACCTTCACTCGTCTTTCCCGCTTTGAACATCTCTCCGCCATTGCCGGATGGGATATGCAGACCATGATGCCGCCGAAAGGGAGTCTTGCTCGCTCCGAAGCCATGGCGGAGTTAAATGTGCTGCAACACCAGATTCTAACCACCAAGCAGGTTGGTGAATGGTTGAAGCAAGCAGACCATGAAGCGCTCAATGATATTGAGCAGGCGAATTTGCGCGAAATGCGTCGCCATTACCACAATGCTGTCCTGCTACCGGAATCACTGGTGGAGGCAAAATCATTGGCCGGAGCCAAATGTGAACATGCATGGCGCCAGCAACGTATCGCCAATGACTGGGGTGGTTTTGCAGAAAATCTGCGTGAAGTAGTCAAACTGAGTCGCGAAGAGGCCTCAATTCGTGGCCAGGCGGCCGGAACATCCGGTTATGACGCCTTGCTGAATTTGTATGAACCGGGGACGAACAGCGCCGATCTTGAGCGTATATTCGGTGATCTTAAACAATGGTTACCGGCGCTATTGCAAAAAGTGACCGCCAAACAAGCCAATGAACCCTGCTTGATACCGCAGGGGCCATTTGACCTGCAAAAACAGCGGCAACTGGGGCTGAGTGTGATGAAAGTGCTGGGTTTTGACTTTGATGGCGGGCGGGTTGATGTCAGCGTCCACCCATTTTGCGGTGGTGTACCCCAAGATGTTCGCATCACCACCCGTTATAATGAGCCAGAGTTCCTCAGCGCATTGATGGGGATTGTCCATGAAACAGGTCATGCCCGTTACGAGCAAAATTTGCCACGTGAATGGTTGGGCCAGCCAATCTCCCATGCCCGTTCAACCGCGATCCACGAATCTCAAAGTTTACTGTTTGAGATGCAATTAGCGCGCAGTAACGAGTTCCTGCAACTGATTCGCCCACTGGTGATAGAGCAATTTGGTGAGCAACCCGCTTTAGCTGAGCAAAACTTCATTGCTTTGAACCAGCGCGTCAAAACTGGCTTTATCCGCGTTGATGCCGATGAAGTGAGCTACCCTGCCCATGTCATCTTGCGCTATGAAATTGAAAAAGCGCTGATCAGTGGTGAAATCGAAGTCGATGATATTCCTGCGCTGTGGAGTGAGAAGATGCAGCAATACCTCGGGATTAATACCGACGGTAACTATCGTAATGGTTGTATGCAAGATATTCACTGGACCGATGGTGCTTTTGGCTACTTCCCAACTTATACCTTGGGTGCAATGTATGCCGCACAACTATTCCAAACCGCCCGTGACGCCATCCCTGGATTGGATCAGAGTATTGCCAATGGCGATATCAGCACCCTGTTCAACTGGTTGCAACAGAATATCTGGCAACATGGTAGCCGTTACCCAACAGCAGAATTGATCACTAAAGCCACTGGCGAGCCACTTAACCCACGATTTTTCCGCCAACATTTAGAGCGTCGCTACTTATAATCGACCAACTCAAACGCTCGCTCGCCCGACCTTTGCCTAAAGGCCGGGTGTTCCTCCTCTGCAAAACATAAATTCACCTTACTAGCCAACCACTATTTTGTTGCATGAGAGTGCCTATTTATTAAGAAAACCACACTGTATGTTGTAACTAAAACAGCTGAAAAATGGACTGCTTGTTGTGGTTTTGCCTCCTGTACAATCGGTTACAAGCCGAAACCAATGACTCACGGAAGCGATTAATGATTTCCTCTACTCTTCTTTCAACGACCCAACCGGGCCGATAGACAAATATCATCCCCGATAGCTAGCATCATCCGGGGCGCAGATGCTCTACTCCTCTGCCTATTCTTGCCGGTCAAGATCGCATCATCGGGGCTTGTCAGCAGTCTGACATCCGTTTTACCGGGTGTTTTTTATCAGGAGTGCTGATCATGCTGCGCCGTTATTTATTCGAAATCACTTTGGCGACATTAGTTATATGCGGGCTGGTCGCACTGTTTTTTTATTTATAGTAAAACGGCCCGGCCCGTTCTAAAATTATCGAAAAATCAATTACTGACAACACACAGCTACGCTAATTATGTCTATAGTTAGCGGTAGCAGTAACTTGCGATGCCCGCTTAATCAGCAGCGTATCAGCTGTGGTAATGGATACCCCCCTTAGGAATAGAGGCAGGCTAATAATTTATGCGTTTATCTTCGTTGCTACTGTTGAGCTTATTACCTCTCTCTACCTCTGTAGCTTTAGCCCTGCCGCCAGCGGATAAGTCAGATAGTGACCACACTATTGCCGAGCAAACCACCCTGTTCTTCGGCAAAGATGAGCGCACCGCCATAACCCGTAGTTCTCAATGGCCATGGCAAGCCATTGGACAGATCGAAACAGCCAGTGGCAACCTGTGTACCGCAACATTAATCTCCCCTCACCTGGCACTCACCGCAGGCCATTGTGTTCTGGCCCCGCCGGGTAAGCTGGACCCCGCGATTGCCTTGCGATTTATCTCCAGTAATGGCCAGTGGAAGTATCAAATAACTAAACTGGAAACCCTGGTTGATACTAAATTGGGGAAAAAACTCAAGCCTGATGGTGACGGCTGGATTGTCCCCCCGGCGGCGGCAGCCTATGATTTTGCACTCATTCGGTTAACCAACAAGAAGTCGGTTCCAATTAAGCCATTACCCCTATGGAGTGGAACCGCCAATGAACTGACACAAGCGCTTAAGCAAGTGAACCGCAAAATAACTCAGGCCGGTTACCCCCTCGATCATCTGGAAACGCTCTATAGTCATGAAGATTGTCTGATCACCGGTTGGGCGCAGCAAGGTGTGCTTTCACATCAATGCGATACATTGCCCGGTGACAGCGGCTCGCCACTGATATTAAAAAACGGCGAAGATTGGTCTTTGATTGCAATTCAAAGTTCTGCCCCCGCCGCTAAAGATCGCTACCTTGCCGATAATCGGGCATTGGCAGTCACGGCCATTAAGGGGCGGTTAAAAACAATAATTGATAAGGCAACCAAGAGAGGTAATTAATAGTGCTGGGAATTGACTAAAAAATTGATGCTCTGGTTATTATCTTTTACTGACAGGCTAAGGTTCTTCGCCCGTCAGAGCGGCATTACCAAGCCCTTTGTGAGGCGCTACAGGGCTTGATGACTTAGATTAACTTAATTATTAATAATATAATTACTCACTCTTTTCCTCATTCAAAATATAATAAGAAACAGGTGTTCTTTCTATTTCAATCGCCTTGGCTGTTGATATTTTTTTCTCTATGGCAACATTAGCATCAATCAACTTATGGCTATCTTCGCTAAAAAGAATTTTGCTTAGATCCTCGTCGTTATAGGAGGTGCATTGTTTATAAATGTTTTTAAATACATTATTAGAGCTATCAACATATTGTTTTATTTGATCGATATGATTTGGCTGCAGATAGCCTTTTCTAGTATCGTTACTCGCTGAGGCCGGATGAAGTAAAAAGCTAGACAATGGCATAGCCAACCTCTCTTTGGCCGCGCAGTAAAACATTGTTGCTGCAGAGGCGACCATTGCTGAATTTATTGTTGTTATTGGCGCACGTGAGCTTCTTACCGCTTCATAAGCCATGTAGCCGCTATCCATATCGCCTCCATTGCTATTAATATAGAGATACAGATGTTTCAAAGTAGGGTAATTAGCATTTATCTCATCAATAGATGAAATTAACTCAGTAACGCTTTTTTCCGTGACATCGCCGATGTAATAAATCTTTGCAGCCGCAACAACCTCTTTTCCTGCACTTTTGTTTTTTACTACGGAGACAGTCGCTAACGATGATGCAGAAAATGTTAGTACGCAAAAAGTAATTATTTTCTTCATGTTGATTTATCCCAAAAAAAATCAATCATACTTACTCTTGCTAAAAATATAATAAAAATATTATTCTTATTTATTGTTTGTTTATAAATATCACTATTAAAAATAGCTGGATTCTAAAATTCTGACAAATAGCGCCACCCATGCAGAACAATAGATTACCGCAAGGGATTATGTTTTCAAATGCGAGTCCTTGCACTTACTCATGAATAACTCCTCCCCCGTAAAGATTAAATATCTTTTCATGCTTACATGCCCCATTCAAGAACACTATCGAGTGGAAGTCAGCACTATTTTTTTCTACAAACGACTCCATCAGCATAGCGTTTGTTAGAAAAATGCTCGCTTGATCTATTCCATATTGATGTAGCTCTCTGTTAATAATGTCTGGTTGACATAAAGTATCAACACCTCCCATATACCCCTTGATATGAGCAACTGGAAATATTTGAGATAAGCGAAATGCAAGAGCATTTTCTCCACCATAAGCTGAGAAGCAACAAGCCAGCCTTATGTAATTATATTGGTTTATATTTACAATTCGTTGCCTGATAAAAATCAAAAGTTGGTGTGCATTGAGTCGATTACCATTAATAATGATACAGCCATCCCTTGTCCCATGAGCCGAAATATTGAGCCGATTTGTAAATGCCGGTTGTTCTAACTGTTTGTTGTAAAAGTTGTCTTGGAATATATAACCATCGTCAAATACATCTAGTATTATAGCCATTAGATTAAGTACTCATCAAAAAATATACTGTATTTTAATTAGTAGGTTACGTCGTGACCGCCAAAACTCATAGAACTCAAGTTTCACCACGATAATTTATTTATTATTGTAAATAGCGAAGCTATCAAGTCATGGTTATACCTTGAAGTCTAGTTGCAGAGTGGCCCTATTCGCTAAATTATCATCAGCTATAACCAAACAATGGCTACCAATGACTTTCATAATAATTAAAGATATGTGTAATGAAAGAGTACTTTTTAAATTATTTGTAGCAACAATGTCATGGTTTTTTAAAATAACATTATTGACCTGACTTTGTGATCTTATTTCTATAATGCCGCTTTTATTAATATTAAATACATTACTGCAATTGCTCCTATGCAGAGAAGCCATACTGATATCCCATCGACATCCACTGCTATCCTCCCAATATGGGATTGACTCAAATATATCAACAAAAACACCTTGATGTAAAAATGCAGAGATAGAATCCACATAATCATGTGTCCATTGTTCTCCACCGTGATTAATGAAGTTTTGGTAACTGCTCTCAAAGTCCCCTGGAGTGCTAACCCTATAGTCATCTATATAATAATCCATCCGCGACAAATCAGCTTGCATAGAACCACTCATCAAACCTCGAGTGTCTATTGATGTCTCATTGACAATAAGATTATTAATTGCTATTGAAAATTTTTGCGCAAACCCTTTATCCAAAATGGCTGTGAGAGTCTTACTACCGAAGTAATCAGGAGAGTTAATCCCGTTATTTTGTGTATTAGTCGATGATATTTTTTTGGAGAAAAACATTATAACTGTTCCTTTTTAACCCTGTCCATTAAACGATTTCCGGGTAACACACAATGTTGTGTACTAAATAAGCGAAGATCGTAATCTTCTTTACCAGTCAGTGTTAATATTCTTTAAAGGAGTAAAGGTAACCTAATACATTTAAGTAGTTGCATGATGATACCTTGGGCATATACTAACGTTGTTTGGAATTGTTTTTATGCAGCATGGTGATGTTGTTTGTCAACTTTTTATTATTTCTGCACTAATTTAATATAGTTCTGTCAACGGGGAGCTAAGTGCTTAATGCATAAAAAATCCCGCGCTCAAATCAGTAATGACCCAAGCGCGGGATGGTACTCATCATCAATCAGGCAGAAAGCTGTTCGATGGTTTGTAAAATACGTTTTTCAGAAATGGGGTACAACGTCCCTAGCTGCTGGGCAAATAGGCTGACCCGCAACTCCTCAATCATCCAGCGGACCTCTTTCACATCGTCATCCTGCTGGCGCTTTGGCGGCAGCTTATGGAGCCACTGCTGCCACTTCTGTTGCACGTGCTCTATGCGCTGCATATTCGCGCGATCACGATGCGGGTCTATCGCCAGTTTTTCCATCCGACGTTCAATAGCTTGCAAGTAGCGCAAAGTATCCGGTAGACGTTTCCAACCATTATTGGTGACGAAACCGCGATAAATCAGACCACCTAGCTGGGCTTTGATGTCCGAAAGCGCCAATGCTTGCGAGATATCTACCCGCCCTTTCAATCGCTTATTAATACTGAATACCGTGGTCAAGATCTGTTCAACTTGTTTGGCGATCTCCACTACCGTTTCATTCAGTTCAGCGCGCACCTTCTCCTGTAGCCGGGCAAAATCGGCCTCCTGCCATACCGGGCCACCATATTGCGCAACTAATTTATCCACGCCACAAGCAATGCAATCATCAATTAGATCCATCACTTTGCCATAAGTATTGAAATAGAGACCGAGCTTGGATTTGTTCGGCAATTTCTCATGCAAGTACTTAATCGGTGAGGGAATATTCAGCAATAATAGCCGCCGGGTTCCCTGCCACATCGCCTGTTGCTGCTGGGCTTCAGTATCAAATAAGCGGATCGCGACACTCTCTTTTTCATCCACCAGTGCGGGGTAAGCTTTGACTTCGTATCCGCCACGGCGCTGCTGATAGCAAATCGGCAGATCACCAAAGCTCCAGATATGTAAGTCATTTTGCTCAATACCGTCATCGGCAACTGCGGAGAGTGTTTCTTGCACTTTCGCATGTAACTGTAACTTCAGGGCCGCGAGATCTTTACCTTCGCGCAGCGTGCGATTTTTATCATCGAGCACCCGAAAGGTCATTTTCAGATGATCAGGCACCTGTTCCCATTGCCAACTATCACGTGACACTGTCACACCTGTCATGCGCCGCAGTTCGCGCTCCAGTGCCTCTAGCAGATCAGTTTCCAGTGGCGTGACCCGCGCGAGGAAAGCCTCGGCATAATTGGGGGCGGGGACAAAATTGCGCCTTATCGGTTTCGGCAATGACTTGATCAGCGCAATCACCAGTTCACGACGTATTCCCGGGATCTGCCAATCAAACCCCTGCTCCTGAACCTGATTCAAAATCGGCAACGGAATATGAACCGTCACCCCATCGGCATCAGTACCCGGTTCAAATTGATAGGAGAGCCGCAGTTTAAGCTGCCCCTGATACCAAAAATTGGGGTAATCCAGCGGATTAACTTTGTTCGCACCATCCTTGATCAGCATGGTTTTTTCAAAGTTCAGCAACTCCGGCTGAGTCTGACTGGTTTTCTTCCACCAATTATCAAAATGGCGGGCAGAGATAACCTCACGACCTATACGCTGGTCATAGAAGTTAAACAGCGTCTCATCATCCACCAGAATGTCGCGGCGGCGGGACTTATGCTCTAACTCCTCCACTTCAGCCAGCAATTTTAGATTGGCGCGAAAGAAAGCATGGCGCGTTTGCCAATCGCCCTCCACCAAGCCGTGGCGGATAAATAGCTCACGGCACAGTGGCGGATCAATCGGGCCGTAATTGATTTTGCGCTCAGTCACTATTGGCAAGCCGAATAGGGTGACTTTTTCGCTCGCCATCACCGCCCCCTGCGCCTTCTCCCAATGCGGATCGCTGTAGTGGTGTTTCACCAAATGCTGCGCCAAAGGTTCAATCCACTCCGGTTCGATGCGGGCAGCAATGCGGCCCCATAAACGGCTGGTTTCGACCAGTTCGGCAACCATGCTCCATTTAGGCGGTTTTTTGAATAGACCTGAGCCTGGAAAGATGGCGAAACGCGCATTTCGCGCGCCAGTATACTCTTGTTTATCAACATCTTTCTGGCCGATGTGTGATAGCAACCCGGTCAATATCGCGGTATGGATGCTACGATAATCCGCGGCCACACTATTGACCGGGATCCCCAGCTCTTTCACCACCTGACGCAGTTGAGTGTAAATATCCTGCCATTCGCGCACCCGTAGGTAGTTTAGGAAGTCGCTGCGGCATAATTTGCGAAACTGCGCCGATGACAGCTCTTTTTGCTGCTCTTTCAGATAGTCCCATAGGTTAACAAAGGCAAGAAAATCAGAATCTTTATCCGCAAAACGGCGGTGTTTTTCATCCGCTGCCTGCTGTTTATCCATGGGTCTTTCGCGGGGATCTTGAATCGATAATGCCGAGGTGATAATCATCAATTCCCGCACACTACCACTTCTCTGCGCTTCCAAAACCATCCGCGCCAGACGGGGATCGACCGGCAATTGCGCCAACTGGCGGCCTAGCGGTGTCAGTTGCTGATGGCCATTTTCGGCAGTTTGTATCGCGCCCAACTCCTCTAGCAGCCGGACACCATCTTGAATATTGCGTTTATCGGGCGCTTCCACAAAGGGGAATGCTGCGATATCCCCCAGACCCAGTGAGGTCATTTGCAGAATAACGGACGCCAAATTGGTGCGCAGAATTTCCGGATCGGTAAATTCAGGGCGCGAGAGGAAATCCTGCTCGGAATATAAGCGGATGCAGATACCATCCGACACCCGACCGCAGCGGCCTTTACGCTGATTGGCTGAAGCTTGCGACACCGGCTCAATCGGCAGCCGCTGCACCTTAGTGCGGAAACTGTAACGACTGATACGTGCGGTGCCGGGATCAATAACATACTTGATACCGGGGACAGTCAGCGAGGTCTCTGCCACGTTAGTTGCCAGCACAATCCGCCGCCCATGGTGGGATTGGAATACCCTATTCTGCTCGCTATTTGATAAACGCGCATAGAGTGGCAGCACTTCGGTATGGGGCAGATTTTGCTTCATCAGCGCATCAGCGGTGTCACGAATCTCACGTTCGCCGCTCATAAAGATCAAAATGTCGCCGGGACTCTCATGGCTCAGCTCATCCACCGCATCAAAAATCGCCTGTAGCTGATCGCGCTCAACATCATCCGCATCATCCACAATGGGCCGATAGCGCACCTCCACCGGATAGGTGCGGCCTGACACCTCAATAATAGGCGCATTATTGAAGTGCTTAGAGAAGCGCTGTGGATCAATAGTCGCTGAAGTAATAATCACTTTTAGATCAGGGCGTTTTGGCAATAACTCACGCAAATAGCCCAGGATAAAATCGATATTTAGGCTGCGTTCATGGGCCTCATCAATAATCAAAGTGTCATACTGCATCAGCAGACGATCCTGCTGAATTTCAGCCAGCAAGATGCCGTCGGTCATGAGCTTAACTAGCGTGTTTTCACCCACTTGATCGTTAAAGCGCACTTTATAGCCGACACAACCACCGAGCGAGGTCTCCAGCTCATCAGCAATACGATTAGCCACGGTTCGCGCGGCCAGCCGCCGAGGTTGGGTATGCCCGATCACCCCTTTCACGCCACGGCCCAGCTCCAGACAAATTTTTGGCAACTGGGTCGTTTTACCGGAACCCGTTTCACCCGCAACAATCACCACCTGATGATCGCGAATGGCATTAAAAATGTCTTGTTTCTTCTGGCTGACCGGCAGATTTTCAGGATAGGTGATAGTCGGACAAGCCGCGCGACGACCAGTAACCCGCTGCATAGCAGTGGCGATTTCAGCTTCGATTTCGCGAGTAATGGCCTCTACGGCCGCTGGATTATTGACTTTTCGTGCGCCTTGTAACCGACGCCGCATACGTTGTTGGTCACGGAGCATCAACTCACCAAGTTGGGAGGATAATGCTGTGAGCGAAGATTTCACGTTCAGTATTCCTTGTTACGATGCGGCTGCTACCCACGGCGTCAGCCCAATGATTTTATGCTATGAATTTGATTCGCGGATATTTTTTATTAATTGGTATCCATCTTTTGTCCGTCGAAATGCGGTTAGCAATCCAGCGCTTTTACTCTATAAATCTTTACCTGATATGGTAACACAGCCAGGGTTTACGCCGTAACCCAGCCAGCATCACTTGGCGATTATCATTGTTCAATAAAATCGAACAAAGAACGCAAAATATTGCGCTATCCATTGCATGGGAATATGAATAAAGTATATCTCATTGAAGGGGTGAATAACCTAAGTCTCTGTTACCTGTTAAGGAATTACGATGAGCAAAGTTCTGGTTCTGAAATCAAGCATTCTGGCAACTTATTCTCAGTCCAACCAATTGGCTGACTTTTTTGTTGAACAATGGCAAGCTGCCCACGCAGGTGACGAAATCACGGTACGTGATCTGGCCGCTCAACCGATTCCAGTGTTAGATGGCGAACTGGTGGGTGCTCTGCGCCCTTCAGATGCGGCATTGACACCACGTCAGCAAGAAGCGCTGGCACTGTCTGATGAGTTGATTGCAGAGTTGCAAGCTAATGACGTGATTGTGATGGCTGCACCTATGTACAACTTCAGCATTCCAACTCAACTGAAAAACTATTTTGACCTGATTGCCCGTGCAGGTGTGACCTTCCGTTACACTGAAAAAGGCCCTGAAGGTCTGATAACCGGCAAACGTGCCATCATTCTGACTAGCCGTGGCGGTATTCATAAAGATACCCCAACTGACCTGGTTGTTCCTTACCTGCGTCTGTTCCTGGGCTTTATCGGTATTACTGATGTTGAGTTCGTGTTCGCAGAAGGTATTGCTTATGGCCCTGAAGTTGCCACCAAAGCACAGGCAGATGCGAAAGAGTTACTGGCACAGGTTATTAGCGCTTAATTGATGACTTTCGCGTATCGGTGGGTGTCTCCGTTGATGCGCGAGGGGAAGTGACCTTGTATTACCCTCGTTTTACCCAGTAGTACTATTAAATGAAGTCATATCACTAATGCCAGTCTGTTCAATAGCGGACTGGCATTTTTTTGTTTGTGGGGCGAGGTAAACCCGCTTCTTATCTGCTCAGTTTACCCGATAATTACACAGAACCGCCCTCTCAGCTTTATCCTGCCTCCGGTGGCGGGAGCAGGATAAGTTTTATTTAATCTGCGTGTTCGGTTTTTCTCTGATAGCGATCAGGTTTAAATAACCAATATGAGAGTAATAGTGAGAAACCGGACAACGCAATATAAACGCCTGCATAGACCAGATCATAAGAGATCAAATAGCTAATAATAAGAGGTGTTAATCCCCCCGCTAGCGTCGATGAGATATTGTAACCCATGCTGAGAGTGGTTGTTTGCCCCTCGGCAACCTCTGCTAATACCGACGACATCGTGCTCGATATCATAGCGGCATTTATTATAATAATAAGCTGAGCAAGCAGAATTAACTCAATCACATTACTGCGTATCACATAATATAACGGCACTGAAAGTAGAATTAGCCCTATCACCCCAGCATTAAGTACCCTGGCTGATGAGCTATATTTATCGGTTAACCAACCGCAGATCAGCATAAAAAAGAGTATTAGTGTTGAGGATAGAATGGCATACGGGCTTTTAAAATCACCCAGTTGCAAATTATCGCGGATAAGGGAACTTGACATATTTTGAGCATAAAACACCACGGAGCCTGGAATAGTAATTAGCAATATTTGCAAGGATTTGCGCCAGTTGACACGACGATAACGCCCGGAAGCTAGTGGTTGAATCGGTAATCTGGCCCGAAACCAGAAACTAACCGCAATATTGACTACGCCTAACAATAATGGGATCCGCCACCCAACAGTCTGCATTGTCACAGGATCAAGGGATCGTTCCAGCACGAATACCAGCAGTAATGAGGCGATAACCCCCATTACCGCACTGCCGACAATCAATGCCGATATTCTGGCGCGTTCATTATTTGCGGCATCATTAAATAGGTAAGTGGTAAGTGTTGGCCACTCGCCGGCATAACTAAAAGAGAGTGCCATTTGCAGCACTAAAATAGCCAATGGTGTATAAGGGCCTAGCAGACCAATTGGCAACAGTGCCATACACAGCGTGGCGCTGCCGCTGATAAAACTGGTGAGGATCAGGGCAGATTTTCGCCCTGCTCTATCCGCATAGCGACCAATAATATAACCGCCGACCGGTCGGATAATAAACCGCAAAGCAAATATCCCCCACACCATCTGCGTCGCCTGCGAATACCCCTGACGTTCTAACTCTGCGGTTAAATATACCGAGATAGCAGCAAATACCGCAATGTCATAATATTCCAGTGCATTGCCTGCCACTGCACCTAATCTAAATTTCCATTTCATTTAATCTCCTTTCTATTATTTGTACTTTGCTCTTATATACTCTGCTTACTGGGCCACATTTTCCCTTACCTTTAACTGATTTAATCACCATAGCGACGACATGCATTTACCTTTCTAAGGGTAAGTAATAAGTGTTTCCAGGCAGGAGATAGTAATGCCATGCTCCTTAAGCGCATTAAATAAACCGCCCAGTGAGTGGTGTTCACAATTCAACTTCTTTTTTATTCGCTGGATACGCGCATGTTCAGTGGTGATTAAGCATCCCTGAATGGCTGCAATCTCTTTGACTTTACGATGAGCCAGTAGCAATCGAATGGTAATCATCTCCTTACGGGTAAAGCGGACATTGCCAAATCGCATATAAGGGTGAACATCCAGCAGATCGTTAGTTGAATCCTGTTTTTTATTGGTAAGCTCTTTATAAGTAGGTATCTCCTCCCGTAACGGTAATATAGTATCGCGTTCTTGATGCCATACGCGATGAGCATAATCAGCAATTGTCGGCTTCCATTTATAGAGAGTCATTACATCTAACAACGATAATTTGCTTTTAGAATTAATAGACAAAATTTCAAATACATTGTCATATTGCGTACAAATATCAATTTTGGCTTCTCTTTTGCTGTTTTTTGATAACACCTCCATAAACTTAGATGAGTAATCATGCCAATATTGAATGCCAGGCACGACACGTTCACTCACTCTTAAATCTAAATCATCATCAAAATATATTAAGTGCCACTCATAATTACTTGGCATTACATATATACACTTATTGATAAGGTCTACTTTCGAGTAAGTAACATCCATATTATTCCAGTCAAAGTAATGTGCGAAAACCCGCCTTAAATTTAAGCTATTCTTCTCGACCACATTATTCGTCACATCCATAATCAACCTCCTGGTAATATCACCTTATTTAAAGATTTCGCATACAACATCATGATTTATAGCAAGTGCTACAGATCATAATATTCAAGGGTAAACAGTGATCATGTCTAAACAAGACAAAGTGATACCATGTTCTTTGAGCGCATTAAGTAACCCACCTGATGAGTGATGCTCACAACTTAATTTATCTTTAATTCGTTGAATACGTTCATGTTCAGTATTAATTGAACCCCCTTGGATAGTACATATCTCATCTACTTTTATATGAGATAGCAATAATCGAAGAGTGGTAATCTCTTTTCGCGTAAATTGAATGTTGCCAAATCGAATATAAGGATACACATCGATCTCTTTATCCGTCGAGTTATACTCTACCTCCATAGCATTTTTATGTATGGGTATCTCTTCCCTTAATGGCAACATTACGTCCAAGTTCTGATTCCATATCCGCTGTGCATAGTAAGAGATGATTTGCTTCCATCTAAAAATAGCCATCAGATCAGAAAATGATAACTTTCTCTTTGAATTAATGGATAAAATGTCAAACGTATTTTTATATTGAGTACAAAAGTCAACTTTGACCTCTCTTTTACCGCTTTTCGATAGCACCTCCCTATGCTTCGAAGAGTAATTACTCCAGTATTGAATGCCGGGAACCATTCGTTCACTTGTGAGTAAATCCAGGTCATTATCATGATAAATCAGATACCATTCATAATTACTTGGCATAGTTAGTACTGATTTATTAATTAGATCTATCTTGCCATAAGTAACATCCATGTCATCCCAATCAAACACATGTGAAAACACTTGCCTTAAATTTGAACTACTCTTCTCAATAGTATTATTTTTCGCATCCATAATTACCCCCACTTAATATTATCACCCTCAAGAATGCCATCCAAACACATATTAAACATTAACACGCCGTCCTATAACACACAATAACATCAATTCAAACAAGTATATTATAATGCTACTCTTTAATTTAAGATCAATATAACTTTAGCATGCCAAGCCAATCAGAAATCTAATTTAATTATGAGAGTGACTTATTGTCATTTCAATCATTATTAATCTGATTGTTATTTTAAAAAGGGAGTGAATATATTATGAAGAAGGACTGGAATCCTACCGAGATCACCTCAGCGATACGAAATAAGGGGTCTACTCTTTCAGAGTTATCACGGCGCGCAGGATTAAGCGCATCCACACTGAGTAATGCCCTTAATCGTCAATGGCCAAAAGGTGAGAAGATTATAGCGGATTTTCTCGAAATAGATGCTGCGGTAATATGGCCATCACGTTATAAGAAAAAGAATGAAAAGATTAAATAACGATTAGCTAGCGCTAACATCAAACGCCCAGATTAAAACCGGGCGTTTGATCGAAATAGGCTGATGGCGATATTCAGCGTTTCATCCATTGACCATTAATGCCGCGCACATACTCCCCCGCAGCAGCGCGGTTAACCAGTTTCTGCCCCGCCAGCTTAGCTACATCTTCGGTTGAGATGTGGTTCTTCTGCGCCACTTCTTCATATTTTTCAGTGCGCGCGATATTGATCTGCTCCACCAGCGCCAGTGTTTCAGGATCTTTTTTTACCGGCGCTAGGTATCCGCTGAGAGTTTCGCCCACCCGCCCCTGCTGCTTGGCCTGCTCTAATGTCAGCGCAAACGCCATTGAGCTAAACAGTAGAGTGCCGCTCAATATCATGCTACTCAAGATCAGCCGAATCAGCCCGCCAGTGCCACCAATCCAGCCTGAGGTTTGCTTGTTCATCATGGCTCCTTAGAATAAGTTGGATTGATTTTTAAGCAGGTTTTCCACATCTTTATCGACTCTGATCTGGATTTCATGCTCAATCTTGACGTTCATATTGATAGTGATAGGTTTTTCCGGAGTCGCTACCTCGAGGCGCACACAGCCACTGAGTAGCAAAATACCCAGAGCCATCGCCATACGTTCCCCTGTCAAGATCTTCATTCCTTCGTCCTCGCCGGTGTGGCTGTTGGTTGTATTGAAAGCGTTTGTTGTAACCACTCTTGTAAATTGTCACCAAAACGCAAGCTGCGCCAGAGTTGGAAGACATTTTCCTGATGTTGATAGTTCAAGATGACCGCACGTTTGGCATTTTTCTGCGTATTCACACCATGAATTTTCGAACTTAGCGTTAATTGACCTAGATTATCAAGATCCACTTTGGCATACGATTGATAAATCTCCATATAGCGTAGCCAGTCGATCGCCGCGCCAGCGGCAATATTGCTGTCACCGATTTGGTTAGCCAGATCCTGATCCAGACGCAGTGTCACCATGCCGTCGTTCGCCATCCAGCCATGGCGCACCAGCCATTGTGGATTGTTGAGATACAGTGGCAGCTCACCATTCACTCTACCTGACATCGCAAACTGTTTTGGCTTTAGTACGGTAAAGAGTTCGCTAAGATCGATGGCGGTTAATTTCAGCACCGCGGCATCATGTTGCGGCAAGCGCAAAGCAGACAAACTCATATGCCCCTGCAGAATATCCATGCCCACATTGCTTAGCGTCAATGGGGCCTCCTCTGAATAGGGGTAACTACCCTGTAAATCGGCGGTAATATTACGCATGTCAAACAGATTGGTGAGCGAGGCAATGCGCAGCATCACCGGCTCTTTGGCCCCCAACTGCCAGCGGTGATCTTGCAAGCGGTAGGACATCACAAAATCCAGCCCACTTAGCTCGCCATCTTTTAACCACATCCCGCCCCGCTTGACTACCCAGTGACCACCAGCGGTAAAACCTTGTTCACGGGCCGCCGAGAAGGCCGCTTGAGCATAGAACTCCCCATCACGCAGCTTAATGCCTAGCTCTTGTGATATCAGCGGCTGGAATACTTTTAACGACTGTTTCGGCCACCAAGCTTCACCACGTAAGCGCTCGCCATCCCAGCGACCACTTAGCGGGATCGGGCCAATCGCCTGCGCCTGTAGTTTCCCCTGCCACAAGAAGCTCTCTGGGTCACGACCATTGAGTTGCAGCGACAATACCGCCGGGGGCAGATAACCGCCGCCGTCACTGAATGCGACTTTTTTCGCCCCCAACTCAAAACCGGCAATAAAGGCGGGGTGGTGATGATCCCGCTGCCAGCTCAGAGGTTTGACCAAGGTCAGCCGTGGGGCTTCAACTTTCACTAATCCATACTGTAAGCGGTCAAATCCGGTCGAGAGTTTATCCAGAGTGATCAATGTATCCTGCCAGCTCCCTTTGCCGCTGACATCCCAACGCGCCGCCAGCGGCGGTAGTTGACCACTGCCCCAATAGCGCCACTGCCACTGGCCTTTATCTGGCCAGAAATCCTGCGCCTGACCATCCAAATGCAAATTGAAACTGCCCCAGTAGCTATCCTGTGCATCGACAATGGCCTGTAGACGCCCCGTGACACCGGCGGAGGTCACTTTTACCCCCGCCAGAGGCCAACGGGCATCCCTTATCCGCAATTCTGGTGTGACATTACCGTGGGCGCGCAGCAAAGCGCCGGGGTGCAATACCCAGGTTGGATTGAGCACCGAACCGCTGAGAACACCGGGGATAGTGGCATTCAGCACCATGGTCTCCAGATTGGCCTGCCCGCTGAGCTGGAAGATTAAGTCGCTGTTGGTTAGACTCAAATTGCCTGGCCCGAGGGTCAGTACCGCATTGCCCTTACCACTTTGGCCGGAGGTGACAACATTGATGCGCGCATCCACCGAGGTTTGATCCAACCCCTGATCCCAGTCATGTAGCGTCAAATTAATGCCACCACTCAGCGGCTGCTGGGCATAGGGCCACTGCCACTGTCCACCAGCAATTTGAATTTGATTGGCTGATACACGCCACGGCAACCGCGCCAGCGGGGCGTCGTCACCGCGCTCAGTGAGGGTTAGCACCCCTTGCTGCTGTTGCCAACTCAGGTTCAGTAACAGCGGTTTGGAGAGATAGCCGGTGGTCAATACGCCGTCAAGCGCCCCCTGCTCAGGCCAATCATCCAGCGACAGTGGAATTTTAATCTTGCCGCTAAGTTCAAACGGCTGCGGAGTGCCGGGCACCGTAATTGAGAATTGATGCAGGCTAAGCTGCTGATTTTCATCCAGTATCGCGGCAAAGCTCAATTGTTGGCCCTGATAGCGCAACTCTTGACTAAACTTCTGCTGTGGGCGAGCGCTATCTTGGCGGGATGAGGTGAGGGTCAACTTACCGGCATATTGCTGCCACGGCGTAATCTGTAAATTGGCGATATCGAGATCCAGCACCGAAAGCTGCTGCTGCCAGTAGGCCAAATCTTGCGGTGCGCGCTCGCCACTGCTCGGTAATTGACTCAGGCAGGCGGTATCCAGCGCCACCTGACTGGCCGCCACTTGCCAGCGGCCTTGGTGGTAACCCAGCCTCAGGGCATCGATATTGGCGAGTGTGCAATCTTGTACCCGATAGCGCAGTTGCGGGAGCTGCAATGCGCCATCTTGCCACACCGGCGGGCTAGCTAAGGTGAGTTGGCTCCCTTCCGGCAACCAGTATTGGGCGATTTTCGGTAACCACTGCGGCAGGGTTTTCCATAACGCGATCAGAGAAATTGCGCTGATCAATAACAACCAACCCACTATTTTTGCGCATTTAGTCATGACTTGCCCTGTTTTATCACCGCGCTGACTCACGGTGTGCTTTAATCTCACTAATCTAAACTGCAATCTCGATAATCTAAGCTGCTGCAAGATACCACAATATAGCGTGATACCCTTGTAGCTCGAATATCACTGTTGCCCTTGAAAACTGGAATAAAAACCTGACTTTTTTGGCATGAAAAAGTGACAACTGCTCTCCATAGCTTATTGTTGCGGCAAATTGTATGATTTATTCAAATCTGTTAGATTGATCACACTATTTTGGCGGAGAAATCACGATGAAATTAGCCGTTTACAGTACTAAACAGTATGACCGCAAATACCTCGAGTTGGTCAACAAAGATTTTGGCTTTGAATTAGAGTTTTTCGATTTTCTGTTATCGCCGAAAACCGCAAAGATGGCGGCGGGCTGTGACGCAGTCTGTCTCTTCGTCAATGATGATGCTTGTCGCGCTACCCTGGAAGAGCTGAAGAGTGTCGGGGTCGAGATTCTGGCACTGCGCTGCGCGGGCTTCAATAACGTCGATCTGGAAGCGGCGAAGGAGCTGGGCATTCAGGTGGTGCGGGTTCCCGCCTACTCACCGGAAGCCGTTGCTGAACATACCGTCGGCATGATGTTGAGCCTCAACCGCCGCATTCACCGCGCCTATCAGCGCACCCGTGATGCTAACTTCTCGCTGGAGGGTTTGATTGGCTTCAATATGCACAATCGCACGGCGGGGATTATCGGCACCGGTAAAATTGGTGTCGCCACCATGCGTATCCTGAAAGGGTTTGGTATGCGTCTGCTGGCCTTCGATCCCTACCCAAGTGCGCAAGCGCTGGAGTTGGGCGCGGAGTATGTGGATCTCAAAACCTTATATGCCGAATCTGATGTTATCTCGCTACACTGCCCGATGACCCCAGAGAACCACCATCTGCTGAATAAACAATCATTTGACCAAATGAAAGATGGCGTGATGATCATCAATACCAGCCGTGGGGGTTTGATCGATTCGGTGGCCGCCATTGAAGCGCTGAAACAGCAAAAAATTGGCGCACTCGGTATGGATGTGTATGAAAATGAACGCGATCTGTTCTTTGAAGACAAATCCAATGACGTGATTCAGGATGACGTTTTCCGCCGCCTCTCTTCATGTCATAACGTGTTATTTACTGGCCATCAGGCATTTTTAACCGAAGAAGCGCTGACCAGTATTTCTGCCACCACCATGCAGAATATTGCTCAGTTGAAAAAGGGTGAACCTTGCCCGAATATCATTACCGCCTGATTAACTATAGCGGCGCGGCCCATGGAGGGGCCTAATAGTGGCATCCCGATGAGCTGGCATCCGTTAGCGACTTTGGCAAGCACCACGCATCAACGCCCACTCCTCGCACCGCTTACCATCGGGCAACTGACACATCCCGACACTACTGCCATTTAGTTGCTTAGCCAGGGTTAATACCCCCCCGGCATTGGCACAATTGAGTGACGCGGGATTAGCCATACTGACATTAGTGTGGGCACTGGTGGCCTGCTGCACTGGCTCATAAGCATTGTTGTTTGATACGGTATCGGTAGGATCATTGCTGCTGCAAGCGGCTAAAAAAAACACGGCGCCACCGACAAACCAAGATAATAAATTCATTCTTTTGCTCCGGCATAAGAGATATATAGCGCTATAATTGGCTTATATAATATCTGTTATCATTAAAACACAACACAAATAAGCATAAATACCCTCATTTAATTTAGCTTAGCATAAAGCGAATAGCCTAATTATCAGGGTATCTTGCCGCTTAAATGTTGAGGAAGTGATTAAATTGATATTAATCAGATAGAGAATCAGCGACCTAGAGTTGATACAAAATAAAAGGGAATAATGATGATTACTGATCTACTGCTACGAATTACCCTGGCGGGAGCGCTAGGTGGGTTAATTGGTTTTGAACGTCAGTTGCGTGCTAAAGAGGCCGGGTTACGCACCCATATTCTGGTGGGTATTGGCAGTGCCATGTTTATGATCGTGTCAAAATATGGTTTTGAGGATCTATTGACACTGGAACACGTCAGCTTTGACCCCAGCCGTGTAGCAGCACAAGTCGTCAGTGGCATGGGATTCCTTGGTGCCGGGACCATCATGATTCAAAAGCAGATGGTAAAAGGGCTAACCACCGCCGCCGGAATGTGGGTCACTGCCGCTATCGGTCTGGTGATTGGTAGCGGACTTTATGAAATTGGGATTTATGGCACGCTAGTGACACTGGTGGTGCTGGAGATCTTCCGCCAATTAAGTAACCGACTGATCGGTCAGCACCATTTTGTCTCTATTAAGCTGCTGTCGGAGAGTGTCCCGCGTATTTTGGTGGCTCTGCAAAAACTACAGCTACAACCCATTAATCTGTCAGTCACTCAAAAACATGAAAAAGGGGAAATTGACTGTGAACTCACCATGGAAGTGATGCTGTCACCGAAAAAGAACCTGCACGAGATTTATGAAAAATTATTGGCTATCGAGGGAATACATAAATTAGATATCAGATAATTGATCTATTAATCGATAACCCAGTTTATTGATCTCTGCGTTACCGCTAACCCGCGATAGCGCAGAGATATAAAGTGGATGTGTGCTCCCCGTCTCCACCCTCTCTTATTAATGCATCGGTGTTTTGGATAATAAATTAATCACCAGCACGCCGGCAATAATCAGCGTCATACCCGCAATCGCCGCCCAATCCAGTTTTTGCTGATAGAGAAAAGTGGCGGCAACTGACACCAAAACAATCCCCAATCCTGACCAAATGGCATAAGCAATGCCCAATGGCATAGTTTTTACCACCTGCGAAAGCCCCCAAAAAGCAATACCATAGCCAATCACCACCACCACCGAGGGCACCAGGCGGGTAAAACCCTCGGAGGCTTTCAACATCGTGGTTGCCACCACCTCGGCCACAATTGCCATCAATAAATACATGAAACCGTTCATGGCTACTCTCTCATTTCACTATTGAGCTGACATTATGCCCGCCCAGGTATAAATGGTCATTAACTCCCGCTCTGCTTCACAATTATTTCACAAATATCCCCATTCAGCCGCCCCCGCTTATTCCTTGCCAGCTTATCGCCACACAAATGCGATAACTGGCAAAAATGCGCTCTGCTAGAATTTTGCTATTAGTTCAAATAATCCGTTAACGGTCAGATACGCCCAATATCCATTTTCTATGCATAACACCTGTTCTCTGCATAATAAGCAATGTGAAGGTACAAATTAATGATTACAACTGATGGTAACAGTGCCGTCGCTTCTGTAGCCTATCGTGCCAGTGAAGTGATTGCTATCTACCCTATTACGCCAAGTTCCACCATGGCCGAACAAGCTGATGCCTGGTCGGGTGACGGCAAAGTGAATATCTGGGGGGATGTGCCCCGTGTAGTGGAGATGCAGTCGGAAGGTGGGGCCATCGCCACCGTACATGGCGCACTGCAAACCGGCGCACTGTCGACCTCCTTTACCTCCTCGCAGGGATTGCTGTTGATGATCCCCACACTGTACAAATTGGCCGGTGAGCTGACCCCCTTTGTGCTCCATGTGGCCGCCCGCACCATTGCAACCCACGCGCTGTCAATTTTTGGTGACCACTCCGATGTCATGGCGGTGCGCCAGACCGGTTGCGCCCTGCTGTGTGCCAGCAGCGTGCAGGAAGCGCAGGATTTTGCCCTAATTTCTCAAGTGGCGACACTTAATAGCCGCATTCCTTTTATTCATTTCTTTGATGGTTTTCGCACCTCCCATGAAATCAATAAAATTGTCCCTCTCAGTGATGACACCCTGCGCCAGCTACTGCCGCAAAAAGGGATCGACGCTCACCGCAGCCGCGCGCTTTCGCCGGATCATCCAGTGGTGCGCGGCACGTCAGCCAACCCTGACACCTATTTCCAATCCCGTGAGGCCACTAACCCCTGGTATAACCAGACATATCAGCATGTTGCCGATGCCATGCAGGCGTTTGCTGAAGCAACCGGGCGCGAATATCAGCCATTTGAATATTACGGCCACCCACAAGCTGATCGTGTGATTATTCTGATGGGTTCCGCTATCGGCACCTGTGAAGAGGTGATTGATAGTTTGCTGACCCGTGGCGAGAGAGTCGGCGTGTTGAAGGTGCGCTTATTCCGCCCCTTCTCTGCTGAACATTTGCTGAGTGTATTGCCGCCATCGGCGACAAAAATTGCAGTGCTGGATCGCACCAAAGAGCCGGGAGCCTTAGCGGAGCCGCTCTATCTTGATGTCATGACGGCATTGGCGGAGGCTTATAGCCGTGGTGAACGCGCTACCTTGCCGAAGGTGATTGGTGGTCGCTATGGTCTATCCTCCAAAGAGTTTGGCCCCGATTGTGCACTCGCCATTTTCCAAGAGCTGTGCCTGGATCTACCGCGTCCGCGCTTCACGGTAGGGATTTTTGATGACGTGACCGGTCTGTCACTGCCACTGAGTGATGAGACAATCGAACAGCGGGCCACACTGGAAGCGCTATTTTATGGCCTCGGCAGTGACGGCTCTGTCTCGGCGACCAAAAACAGTATCAAAATTATCGGCAACAGCACCCCACTCTATGCGCAGGGCTATTTTGTTTACGACTCGAAAAAGGCCGGCGGCCTGACGGTCTCACACTTGCGCGTCAGCGAAACGCCAATCAACTCCGCTTATTTGGTCAGTCACGCCGATTTTGTCGGCTGCCACCAATTGCAGTTTATCGACATCTACCAGATGGCTGAACGACTGAAGCCCGGCGGTATTTTTCTGATTAATACGCCTTTTAGCGCCGATGAAATGTGGCCGCGACTGCCGCAGGAAGTTCAGGCGGTGCTGCATCAGCGCAATGCGCGTCTGTTTGTGATTAATGCCGCGAAAATCGCCCGTGAATGCAAGCTGGGTGCGCGCATCAATACCGTGATGCAGATGGCGTTCTTCCATCTGACACAAATCCTGCCCAGCGCGATGGCGCAAGAGCAGTTACGCACCGCCATTGAACGCAGCTACAGCAATAAGGGGCCAGAAATTGTCACCCGCAACTGGCAGGCGCTGGATGCCACGCTGGCAGCACTGGTGGAAATTCCGCTGCAACCTATTGATGAGCACAGCCCGATGCGCCCGCCTATTGTCTCCGATCAGGCGCCCGATTTTGTCAAAACCGTCACCGCAACCATGTTGGCAGGTCTGGGTGATGCGCTGCCGGTCTCCGCCTTCCCGCCCGATGGCACCTGGCCGCTGGGCACCACAGCCTGGGAAAAACGTAATATCGCGGAAAATATCCCTATCTGGCAGCCCGACCTCTGTACCCAATGTAACCATTGTGTCGCCGCCTGCCCGCACTCGGCAATCCGCGCCAAAGTGATACCACCGGATGCAATGGCTGGTGCACCAGAGAGCCTGCAATCATTGGATGTTAAAGCGCGCGATATGCGCGGACAAAAATATGTGCTGCAAGTCGCGCCAGAGGATTGCACCGGATGCAACCTGTGCTACGAAGTCTGCCCGGCGAAAGATCGTCAAAACCCTGAAATCAGAGCCATCAACATGAAACCACGGCTGGAGCATCTGGTGGCAGAGAGAGGCCACTATGACTTCTTCCTCCAGTTGCCGGAGATCGATAAAACGCAAATGGAGCGCATTGATATCCGCACCTCACAGCTGATTTCGCCGCTGTTTGAGTACTCCGGCGCCTGTTCCGGTTGCGGTGAAACCCCCTACATTAAGTTGCTGACGCAGTTATATGGCGACCGCCTGTTGATTGCCAATGCCACCGGTTGCTCTTCCATTTATGGCGGCAACTTGCCGACCACCCCCTATACCACCAATGCCGAGGGCCGAGGGCCGGCATGGGCTAACTCGCTGTTTGAAGATAACGCCGAGTTTGGTTTGGGCTTTCGCCTGACGGTTGATCAACATCGCCAACGTGTCACTCGCTTGATCAATGAGCTGGCCCGCCAACTGCCGCCGGAGTTGGTCACTCAATTGCTCCATGAGGAGGCCCCTCCTGAAGTTCGCCGCCAGCAGGTGACGCAACTGCGCCAGTTGTTAGCGGAGATTCCCGGCAGTGATGCGCAGCAATTAGCCACCGACGCCGATTATCTGGTGGATAAATCTATCTGGCTAATTGGCGGCGACGGCTGGGCCTATGACATCGGTTTTGGCGGCCTTGACCACGTGCTGAGCCTGACAGAAAACGTCAATGTGCTGGTGCTGGACACCCAATGCTACTCCAACACCGGCGGTCAGCAATCCAAAGCCACGCCACTGGGCGCTGTCACTAAATTTGGTGAGCATGGAAAACGCAATGCGCGCAAAGACTTAGGCGTCAGCATGATGATGTACGGCCATGTTTATGTGGCACAGATCTCCCTCGGCGCACAGCTCAATCAAACGGTGAAAGCCATTCAGGAAGCGGAAGCCTACCCCGGCCCATCACTGATTATCGCCTACAGTCCTTGTGAGGAGCACGGCTACGATCTGGCCTACAGCCATGATCAGATGAAACAATTAACCGCCACCGGTTTCTGGCCGCTATATCGTTTCGATCCGCGCCGCACAGCAGAGGGTAAAGCCGCCCTGGCGCTGGACTCTCGCCCACCGAGCAGCGACCTGACTACCACGCTGCTTAAGGAGCAACGCTTCCGCCGACTCAATACCCAACAGCCAGAGGTTGCCGCGCAACTGTATGCCGCCGCCGAGGAAGACCTAAAAAAACGCTATGATTTCCTGAGCTTGCTGGCTGGCAAAGCAGAGAAAGCGCCAACCGAGTGATAAGTTAATCCGCAAAAATAACCAGCCAGTCAGCTTTCACTGACTGGCTTTTTAGTGACGGAAAACTATTACTAATTAAAGACTATAAATTTTCGCCATTGGTGCTAATAACATCTTGATACCAATAGAAGCTTTTTTTGCGGTAGCGCTCCAGGGTGCCATTGCCGTCATTATCCTGATCAACATAAATGAAACCGTAACGTTTATTCATTTCTGACGTTGATGCGCTAATAAGATCAATAGGAGCCCATGAGGTGTAGCCCATCAATTCGACCCCATCCTTAACCGCCTCTTTCATCTCTTTTAAATGAGAACGGAAGAACTCAATACGATAATCATCATTGATTTGATGGTTTTCATCAATCTGATCGACAGCACCCATGCCATTCTCCACCACAAATAGTGGGATCTGATAGCGGTCGTACATATCATTTAATGCAATACGCAAGCCAATGGGGTCAATTTGCCAGTCCCAGTCGGTCGTTTTCAAGTAGGGGTTTTTAACGCCACCGGCAATATTCCCCCCCACTTTATCCATCTTGTCAGCATTAACACTGGTGACCAGTGACATGTAGTAGCTGAATGAGAGGAAATCAACAGTATGTTGTTGCAGGATCTCCTCATCACCCGGTTGCATGACGATATTAATGCCTTTTTCTGCAAAGCGGCGCGTCATGTGGCGTGGATAGCGACCACGGATTTGCACATCAGAGAAGAAATAGTTTAGCTGGTTTTCCTGATAAGCCAGTAATACATCTTCTGGCGCACAACTTTCCGGATAAGTCAGTAAACGAGTCAGCATACAACCTATTTTGGCATCAGGCGAAATTCGCTTACAGTGTTTAACTGCTAATGCGCTGGCAACGAATTGGTGGTGCAACGCTTGATAAATAATGGATTCAACTTCATCTGCTGGGAAACGCTCAGTGACAATTCCACCAGAGGTAAATGGATGGCGAATTAAGCTGTCGATTTCATTAAAGGTTAGCCAATATTTTACTTTCTCTTGATAGCGCTCTAAAACCGTTATAGCGAACTTCTCAAATAGATCGACCGTGATCCGATTACTCCAGCCGCCATAATGATTAACCAGATAGATAGGCATTTCATAATGTGAAAGCGTGACTAAGGGTTCAATCCCATTGTTGCGCATTTCATCAAACAGTTCATCGTAAAAACGCAAACCCTCTTCATTGGGCTGCTCTTCAATACCATTAGGATAAATACGCGTCCAGGCAATGGAGACTCGCAATACTTTGAAGTTCATCTCGGCAAACAGAGCAATATCTTGCTTATAACGATGATAAAAATCGATACCCCGGCGTTTTGGATAGTTGCTGGCATCCTGAGTGGCAATAGCTTCTTCTATTTGCTGGTTACTGATTTTATAATGTTTCTCATACTCTTCGCGTTTAAGATCTTTTTTATGAATTGCCATGTCAGCAGTAGATAATCCTTTGCCACCGACATTCCAGCCCCCCTCAACCTGATTCGCGGCAACCGCACCACCCCACAGAAAACCCTTCGGGAAACCTTTGATCACTGAATCTGTCATTTTATCTCTCCAACGTCTATTTAAGCTAAAGCAGGAAGCACAGTAATTAATGTATTGCTACGATCAGCACACTCATTTTCAGTTGCCAGAATATTTCTATAATCGTCAGTATTAGCAATGACAATCGGCGTGGTCATATCAAAATCCCTGGTGATTAACTCATCAAGGTCGAATGTCAAAAGCAATTGCCCTTTGGTGATAAAGTCACCCTCATTAATATGACTATTGAAAAGCTCACCATTTAATTTAACGGTATCTATGCCGACATGAATTAAAATCTCCACCCCCTCCTCAGAAACAATACCAATGGCATGATTGGTGTGAAATAGTTTTGATACAACACCATTCACCGGTGAATATACCGCCCCTTCCGAGGGGTAAATAGCAATACCCTTACCCATTATTTCGCTGGCGAAAACACCATCTTTAACATCTGTTAAGGGAACTATTTTTCCATTAAGCGGCGCTGATAATAAAATCCCAGCCAGCCCTGCGGGAGGGTTATCATGTATGGCCGGGCTGTTTGATGTACTGTTTGATATAGGCGCTACGACGGTTTCATCTATTTTCTCATCAAAGCCCAAGAGATAAGTCAATATCGTAGAGAGCGCAAAAGCCATTGAAATGCCAATAACATAATAAGCGAAGGTATTCGTCATAAATGCAGGCAGCGTAGTCAGTGCCGGGAAAACATACGCCATTACTGTGGTGCCCATGGCGCCAACAAATCCACCAGCAATGGTTCCGGCAATAAGAGATGCGATCAATGGACGTTTATATTTTATCGAAATACCGTAAACAATCGGCTCAGTCACCCCAGCAAAAAGCGCCGGAACCATAGTGGACAGAGCAAAGGATTTTAATTTCTTATCTTTGGTTTTAAGGAATACACCGAATGCCGCACCAGCCGAAGCAAATGTGGCGGTGGCCGCAGCGGGCTTAATAGTATCGAAACCATGTAGTGCCAGATTATTTAGCATTACCGGCACTAAGCCCCAGTGTAAACCGAACATAACCAACAGTGTCCAGCCGCCACCAATAATAGCCCCCGTTAGCATACCGCTGACATTGTTCATATATGCAATGCCGGCACCAATACCATCCCCTAGATAGACCCCAATCGGCCCGACAGCAATGACAATCACCGGCACCATAATTAATAAGCCCAGCATCGGCACCGCAATCATTTCAATACTTTGATGGATGAAGCGTTTTAAAAATCGTTCGAGATAGGAGTAAGCCCAGACGGCGAGTATGGCCGGAATAAGGGTGGATGAGTACTTCATCAGAACCACCGGAATACCCATAAAATCAACAATATCACCTGGATTTTTCATCAATCCGGTAAATGTAGGTTCGAGTAGCGCTCCGACAATTGCCACTGACACAAAGGGGTGAGCATTAAACGATTTTGCACATGAGAAGGCCAATAGTAGTGGCAGGAAATAAAATACACTGTTACTGGCCGCCGCCAGAATTTTATATGTACTCCCTGTCGGATCAATAAAATGGTAGGTAGATAAGATAACCAGCAATGCCTTTAACATACCGGCCCCGGCTAATGCCGGCACGATGGGCACCAAAATTGAGGACATCTTATTAAAGACTCGGCCAACTATATTGCCTTTTCTTTCAGCTGGGTGAGCATCGGTAGAGGAGGTGTCGCCTTTAATGCCAAACTCATCAATAATCACATTGTAGACTTTGGTCACATCGTTACCAATAACAACCTGGTATTGACCATTACTTTCAACCGCTAAAATGACACCATCCAGCTTATCCAATACGGATTTATTGAATTTCTTTGCATCTCTGAGTGAAAATCTTAAACGTGTAATGCAGTGAGTTAGAGAAACAATATTGTCTTTCCCACCTACATGCTCAATTATTTCCCCAGCCAGCTGCTTATATGCACTCATGGGATAACCTCAATTAAATTAATAACCGATTGAATCCATTTATTTCCATGGATAAAGTGTTTAAATTAATTTTCTACTAATAAATTATTTAGATTGATTTTCTCACATGCTCAATATGGATAGAGAGAAACATCATTTCGTCATCTGTTAATGCTCGCCCATAGTCATGCTCAATAAATTTATCTATCTTTTTCGCGCAAGCATAAGAGACAGCATACTTTTCTGCCACAATATCATGTAGAGAGTTATCATTGGTGGCAACATAGGTGTTGCTTAATAATCGATGTGAAAAGAATTTTAAGTGAGTTACAAAACGCTGAAAATTAATTGACTCTTCTTCATATTCAATATTGAAGTGATATTTGACGATATTTAAAATATCCTGAATAACTTTTGACACATTTTCTATGTCAGGCATGGTGCCATCTTTTTGCGAGTTTAATAGGTGTAGAGCAATAAACCCCGCTTCATCCTCTGCCAACTCGATATTGAGTCTCTGCTTAATATTAGCCAATGCAGATACGCCAATAATAAACTCATTGCGGTAAAGGCGCTTGATATCCCAAAGCAGCATATTTCTGACATGAACGCCCTGCTTTGTCCGTTCAATAGCAAAACTTATATGATCAAGCAAGGAGGCATAAACACTTTTATGAATTTTTCTATCTAACCGAGTCGTGGCTTGTTTGACAATTTCCAGCACGATATCAAACAACGCCTCAGGAACATCCTGAAAAGCATCATTTGCCTTACCAAAGCTATTTTCTTCATCAAGACGAAATATCTTCTGAATGCAGGCATCATCGACAAGGTCACTGCTCTTTTTATTGAATCCGACACCTTTGCCAATAACAACGCACTCTTTCCCACTAAAATCGTGCGCGACAACAACATTGTTATTCAGAACTCTTTGTATTCGCATATTCCACCCAAAAAAAAAGGCAAAACTTAAAAGAGTTCATTCTCTTTTAGGTTTTGCCTGCTCTGACACAGTAACAATCCGTTGAATGCACTACATCATAAAGAGTGAGTTGTGGCAAGTTACGATAAGAATTCTTCCCTCTTTTGTGAGCCATTTCACAGCCCATATGGCAGAACTCGCCACCGGCGCAAACAACCGCAGCACTGCGCCCTAGATGAAAACAGTAATATATATGCCTGTTGAATGATAAACTTATGCCATAGCAACAATGCCCTGCCATGCCCCTAACTGAATATGAGTCACGAACAAATGCAAGATAAACAAGTGGTTAATCAAAAAATTCAATACGATTTGAACAAATTACAAAAACGTTTGCGCCGTAATGTCGGTCAGGCGATTGCTGATTTTAATATGATTGAAGAGGGTGACCGGGTGATGGTCTGCCTTTCTGGGGGCAAAGACAGCTATACCATGCTGGATATTTTGCAAAGCCTGCAAAAAAGCGCACCAATCAACTTCACCTTGATCGCCGTTAATCTGGATCAGAAACAGCCGGGCTTCCCGGAAGATATCCTGCCGGCTTATCTGGATAAACAGGGGGGGGAATATAAGATTGTGGAAGAGAATACCTACGGGATTGTGAAAGAGATTATTCCCGAAGGAAAAACCACCTGCTCACTCTGCTCTCGCCTGCGCCGTGGAATTTTGTACCGCACCGCCACTGAGTTAGGCGCGACCAAGATAGCTTTGGGTCATCATCGTGATGATATTCTGCAAACGCTGTTCCTGAATATGTTCTATGGCGGGAAGCTGAAAGGTATGCCACCTAAATTGATGAGCGACGACGGTAAACATATCGTCATTCGCCCACTGGCCTACTGCCGTGAGAAAGATATTGAGCGGTTTGCCGTGGCAAGAGAGTATCCGATTATTCCTTGTAACTTATGTGGTTCGCAGCCTAACCTGCAACGTCAGGTGATCAAAGATATGTTACGTGACTGGGATAAGCAGTATCCGGGTCGGATCGAAACGATGTTTAGCGCCATGCAAAATGTGGTGCCATCACACTTGAATGACCATAAATTGTTTGATTTTAAAGCTATTACCCACGACAGCGAAGTGGTTGATGGCGGTGATCTGGCGTTTGATCGCGAGGAGCTACCACTGCAACCGGTAGGCTGGCAACCGGAAAGTGATGAAGAAAATGAAAATCAGCCGCTGGTACGCCTCGACGTGGTAGAAATCAAATAAACTCCAGCAACAATCGCCTTATTCAGTTTCGTGTTTGGGATGAGGCGAGTTTTGTTTGTCTGAGTCAGTCGACTGTTTTAGCTCAAAAAAACATAAAAAAAATGCCGATGTTGAGACAACATCGGCATCGTAACAATTATGTGCTATGCAGTAATTCAAAAATAAAAGTATTACAAATATGGAGCGCAACGCCCATCGCTTGACGTTGCATTCACCTGCAAAGTGATAATGCCTGAGTCATCACCCTCAAATCTTGATATGGCTCAATTTTGCAGTGATTAACCCCTGCCTGCGCCACTCTTTTACGCCACCTATCACTGCTACTTAGAGCCATTTACTGTGCTTTAACCACCAGGCAACAGCCAAGACTAAAAGCACCAACATCATGCAAAATGTCGCAAAACCAAAAGCGTCGGTGTTACCGGGGATCCCCCCCAGGTTGACCCCAAACAAGCCGGTTAAGAAAGTGGTTGGTAAAAATACCATAGCCAGCAGCGACATAGTGTAAGTTCGCCGATTCATTGCATCCGCCATTAATGAACTAATTTCATCGGACAGCACCGCAGTCCTCGCGATGCTAGAGTCTAAATCCTCTAGACCACGCCCCAAGCGCTCTGAGATCTCCTGCATACGACGCCGATCATCATCATTCATCCACGGCAACCGCTCACTGGCGAGTCGTGAGAAGACATCCCGCTGGGGTGCCATGTAGCGACGCAAGACAATCAACTGCTTACGTAACAGGGCCATTTGCCCACGCTGCGGGATTTTCTGTTCCAGTAAATCATCTTCAAGATCAATAATTTTATCGTGTAAATCTTCAATAAATTCGCTGGTATGGTCAGTCAGACCATCCACAATCTCCACCAGCCAATTGCCACTGTTTGTCGGGCCTGTGCCACTTTGCAAATCATTCAACACATCATCAATGGAGTAAACTTTGCGATGACGGGTTGAGACAATCAATTTATCCGTCATATAGACGCGGATAGTGACTAGCTGATCGGGGCGAGCATCATTATTAAAATTGATACCCCGCAGGGTTACCATAGTGCCATCGCCTAAGCGGGTAACCTTGGGGCGCACACTCTCACCGGCCAGTCCGTCACGCACCACCTCTGGCAGCAGTGGGGTATTTTGCAGCCAGGCGGCACTTGCCGGGTGAGTGTAATCCAGATGCAACCAGCAAGGTTGCTCCGCAGTAGCGAGCGCATCAGGGCTAATTGACGTCACCCCCCCCTTACCGTCCAACTGATAAGCATAAACTGCATCAGAGATTTGCAGTGCTTTCCCTTCGACTACATCCACAACACTATCCTCAATTCGGCATTTATCATGCAATTAGCTCAGTGTAGCGCTAGCTACCTGATCTTTAAAGGTGATGTACTCGGATAACGAATGACTAAGAATATGTAATGTTAAAGATCACGAGAGAGTAGATATTTTGATGTACAATTCGCCCCAACGGATGACAGTCATAGATTAAAGGAATATTGATTATGGAAATCAGTATCATAACATTAATGAAAGCATTGATTGGTGGCGCGGGTGCGGGGTTTGCTATGACGGGTTGCTTATCTTTTTTCATACCCGCATTAACTGTTACAGCATCCTTTGCACTCACATTTGCCGCTCTGGGGAGCGCAATAACTGCAGGGATTTATCTGAAAAATGGCTTGGTAACCTGATTTGGGTCAGTTCTCTTCTCACTGGTACTCGCCGCAAACCACCGATGAGCTAACGAGGTTCTACTGCATCATCTGTATCTCTTATATGGCAGTTCATATTGTTTGGGATTGTCTTTCAAAAAAGACACCACCATTCGCATTAGAGAACCTGCAATATAAACTGAACGAATTATATGCATCATCGACTTTTGCAACCAGCGCATTTTTCTTTTTGATGCTTTTCGATATACAAAATCCATTGAGATCTTCAGATGCATTTATCTTTCCCTTGATCATCGCGTCTCTTACAGGATTTATGATCTCCATAGCAGCCATTGTACCTAAGCAATCCGAACATAAAACTGCAAAATAAATTTCATCTATTAATTATTTAATGTAGTTAAAATGCTAAACCGCCGATAGATACCGGCGGCTGACTTATTTTCACATCACAGCAGATCAACAAAATGATATTTAGTGCTTGATAATGTACAGGCTGTGGCTATATGCAACATCTTCCGGGTTGGTAATGGGGTAACCTTTCACCCATGGCTTAATTAAGCGCCCATTGGTAAATTGATATATTGGCGCTATCGGCACCTGCTCCGCAATAATCTGCTCGGCCTTATTATAATCATCATTTAATAATTTGGGATTCGTCTCGCGGCCCGCTTCATTTAGCAGGCGGTCATAATCCGCACTCTTAAATTTGGCAATATTCCCACTGTGCATTGACGTCAGTAGTGACAGGAAGGTTGATGGTTCATTGTAGTCGCCCACCCATGATGCACGCACCACATCAAAATTACCGGTATTGCGACTATCAATATAAGTCTTCCACTCCTGGTTAATCATCTGCACATCCACACCCAATGTTTTCTTCCACATCGACGCTATGGCAATGGCTAATTTCTGATTGTTGTCAGATGTATTGTACAGCAATGATAATTTTAGCGGTTTATCCGGGCCATAACCCGCAGCATGGAGCAGCGCCTTGGCTTGCGCATCCAATTCATCCTGATCTTGTTGCTGCAATATATTCGCCACCGGGTGGTAATTGGCGGTGACATCAGGGGTAAAGTGATAAGCGGGCTTCTCACCGGTACCCAGAACCTTTTCAGCGATAATCTTACGATCGATGGCGTAAGATAATGCTTTGCGTACCCGAACATCATTGGTCGGCGCACGCTGGGTATTAAAGGCGTAATAATAAGTCCCTAGCTGATCCGGCGTATAAACTTGACCCGGAATATCTTTTAACAGTTTCTGATATAAATTCTTCGGGAAAGACTCTGTAATATCGATATCCCCCGCCTGATAACGTTTAGTGGCATTCGCTTCCTGATTGATTGGAATAAAGGTCACTTTAGTCAAGACAGTATGAGCATGGTCCCAATAGTGTTCATTCGGTACCAAAACTAATTTCTCATTGACCACGCGGTCTTGTAATTTAAATGCGCCGTTTCCAACCAGATTACCGACTTTCGTCCAGTCACTGCCGTACTTCTCAACAGTGGTTTGCGGTACTGGGAATAGACTAAAATTAGCCGTCAAACTGGGGAAATAAGGTACCGGCCGGATAAGCTTAACTCTTAAGGTGTGATCATTCACGGCACTCACCCCTAGACTTTCTGGTGGCATTTTTCCGGCAATGATTTGTTGGGCATTTTCTACGCCAGCCAGTTCAGCAAACCAGGCAAAAGGAGATAAACTTTTAGGGTCAACTAAACGACGCCAGCTATAGACAAAGTCTTGCGCCGTCACCGGATCGCCATTAGACCATTTCGCGTCTTTACGGAGCGTAAAGATGTAAGTTTGATTATCGGTGGTTTGCCAGTTGGTGGCGACGCCTGGAATAATTTCACCCTGCGCATTCTGGTTAACCAACCCTTCGAATAGATCCCGATCGACCTGCGCCTCTATCAACCCGACTGCTTTCATTGGGTCAAGGGACGCCGGTTCATCTTTAAGGTGACGAACAATTTCTTGTTTCTCGGCCAGTACCGTGCCGGCAGGGAGGTCAGCGGCACTTGCCGTGCCCAATATTGAGCCAACCCATGCGGCACACAATGCATAACGGAAATAGCGCATAATTGATAACCTTTTCGTTGTTGTTCCATGTCAGCGAGTTGTTGTTCTTTGTCAGCGATTCGTTCTTTGCCAGCGAAAAAAAAAGCCGAATAAACATAAACTAGCAGATTAGATGCCAGAGTAACCATGGGAAAATAAAAAATAGTGCGTGCAAAGAGGCCTGGAATACCACCTGACCCCAACAGCGCTATCAGCAACTGCATTTCGCCCGCTTTTTACCTAATCGCTGTTTTATCTGGCAGAAAATAACTTATCTTATTGATTCAAAGTAATAATGTTAGATGCTATGTTTAACGGCAATATTTATGTTTCGCGATAACAGGAAGTATTATGAGTCAACATCGGCCTCGCTCAGCGCGCGGAAATCTGGTCACCTTAGGCCAGCCCTATGGCAAATCTCTGCTGGGCGCACCGCTGCACTACTTCCCCGCCCCCCACTCAGCCGAAAAGCCTGGGCTGATTATCGCCGGAACCCATGGTGATGAGAGCGCCGCTATTGTTGCGCTCTCCTGTGCGCTACGCACTATCTCGCCGGAACAGCAGCGTCACCACGTGGTGCTGGCAGTCAATCCGGATGGTTGTCAATTGGGACTCCGGGCGAATGCCAATGGGGTTGATCTGAATCGTAATTTTCCCGCCGAAAACTGGCAGACAGGGGAGACGGTCTATCGCTGGAACAGTGTGGCTGATGCGCGAGATGTGCTGTTATCGGCAGGCGAACAGGCGGGATCTGAGCCGGAAACCCAGGCTTTATGTGCATTAATTACCCAGTTGGCACCGCGTTGGGTCGTTTCATTCCATGAACCGCTGGCCTGCATTGAGGATCCTGATAGCTCTGCGCTGGGTGCGCGGCTGGCGGCCAATTTTAACTTGCCGCTGGTTACCAGTGTGGGTTACGCCACACCCGGCTCTTTTGGCAGTTGGTGCGCAGATCGCCACTTGCCTTGTATCACCGCAGAATTACCGCCAATCTCAGCGGATGCCGCCAGTGAGTGTTATCTGGCGGCATTAATTGATCTATTGACGCTGGCTGATTAGGCCGACAGATCAATCGCCCCGGTTGAGAAGCGCAGCCCGCCCTCAACATCCTGCGCCAACCACGTGGGGCCGTCCAAATCAACAAAGCGGGCGCCCGGTGCCAAAGGCAATGCGGCCCGAATGGCGCGGGAAGTGCACAGCATGCAACCGAGCATAATGGCAAATCCCAGTGATTTCGCCTGCTCGGCTAACAGCAATGCCTCGGTTAACCCACCACTTTTATCCAGCTTAATATTGACCATATCATAGCGGCCAACCAGACTGGCTAAATCGGCTCGCGTGTGGCAGCTCTCATCAGCGCAAATGGGTAACGGATGAATAAAATTCTGCAAACAGTCATCCTGGCCCGCAGGCAATGGCTGCTCAAGCATGGCGACGCCTAAATCAGCCAGTAGCTGGCAACGGGCCGCCAACCCTTCTGTTTGCCACGACTCATTAGCATCGACGATTAACGTCACTTCAGGCGCAGCACTGCGGATCGCCACCAACCGCTCGGCAATGAGATGGTCATCAAGTTTGATTTTCAGTAGGTTGGCCCCCTGGCGCGCCAATGCGCTGGCACTGTGCGCCATGGTTTCTGGCGCACCAATGCTCACCGTCTGGGCCATCGCAATATGAGCAACCGGCGCTATCTGGCTTAGGTGCCATAAACTTTGTTGCTGCTGCAAACACTCCAGTTGCCATAGCGCACAATCCACCGCGTTCCTGGCCGCCCCAGCAGGTAAAAGCTGCTGTAATGCGCCTCGTGAAGCCCCCTCTTCTATGGCGCTTACCACCAAGGCAAGCTGGGCCATCACCGAAGATTCACTTTCGCCATAATGGGGATATGGCGTACATTCGCCAAAGGCTAGGATGCCATTCTCTTCAATTTCGACCACCACCACTTTCGCCTCTGTACGACTGCCACGGGAAATAACAAACGCAGAGTGTAGAGGCCAGGCCTCAGGGTAGAAACGCATCGTTCTCAATTATGGCTCCTTGGCAATATTCGGACTTTGGCGACCGATGTTAGAATCTAACCTAAACAAAATCTCCGGTATTTGGCAAATTTCTCATATCCAAGCTGCCATTGTTACCTTAAACTGAACTTCGTGTTACACATCTGTAAAAGGGAGCAAATAATGACACAAACCGTACATTTTCAAGGCAATCCAGTGACCGTCGCCGGTCAATTGCCGCAAGTGGGCGATAAAGCGAAAGACTTTACTTTGGTAGCGAAAGATTTATCTGACGTGGCCCTGAGCAACTTCGTTGGCAAACGTAAAGTCCTGAATATCTTCCCAAGCATTGATACTGGTGTTTGTGCTGCATCGGTACGTAAATTCAATCAACTGGCAGGCGAACTTGAGAACACTGTAGTTCTTTGCATCTCCTCAGACTTGCCATTTGCCCAATCACGTTTTTGCGGTGCTGAAGGTCTGAGCAACGTCACTACACTGTCAACTTTGCGTGGCGCTGACTTCAAACAAGCTTACGGTGTGGCTATTACTGAAGGCCCATTGGCAGGTTTGACTGCCCGTGCTGTGGTGGTTCTGGATGGTCAGGACAACGTTATCTACAGTGAGTTGGTTAATGAGATCACCACTGAACCAAACTATGATGCCGCACTGGCAGCACTGAAATAAGTCGATAACTCTCGGTTTGAATCAAACCGGAGTGTGGATTCAAAACGGCTGTCCCTTTGGGGTTCAGCCGTTTTTTTATGAAAATCTCATCACAGACAACTTATCTGTGACTTACTCCTCTTCACTCTCATCACTCACCGGCCGTTTACTGCTTAAGCCATATTCGCGTAACTTATTGGCAATCGCAGTGTGGGAAACACCCAGCCGCTTAGCCAGTTTCCGCGTGCTCGGATAGTTGCGATAAAGCCGGGTCAGCACCGAACGTTCGAACCGTTTGCTGATATCATCCAGCGAACCATCCAGCACTTCATCCCCCAGCGCGGCTTCAACTTCAAATTCCGGCAGAGTAATATCTTGTGGTCGCAGCTCTGAACCCTCTAGCTGGGTCAAGGCGCGATAGATGGCATTTTTCAGTTGCCGCACATTACCCGGCCAGCCATAGTTGGTCAGGAAACTGCTGAGCTCCGGGGCCAGTTTTGGCCGAGGAACACCCTGTTCATCGGAGAAACGAGCAACAAACAGCGCCGTCAGCGGCATGATATCGGCCTGACGCTCACGTAATGGCGGCAAAGTGATAGTCAGCACATTGAGGCGATAATAGAGATCCTCACGGAACTCACCGCGCTGTACCAACTCCACTAAATTCTTTTGCGTGGCGCATATCACCCGCACATCGACATGCACCTCATGCTCCTCACCAACCCGGCGGAAAGTGCCATCATTGAGGAAGCGCAACAGTTTGATCTGCATGCGAGGCGACATTTCGCCGATTTCGTCCAGCAGCACCGAGCCACCATTTGCCTGCTCAAAGAAACCTTTTTTGCCTTCAATGGCATTGGGGTAAGCCCCGGCGGCATAACCGAACAGTTCGCTTTCCACCACGTCGTCTGGCAATGAAGCGCAGTTAAGCCCGAGAAAAGGCATTTTTCCGCGTGGACTGCGCAGATGACAGGCCCGCGCCAAGAGATCCTTCCCGGTGCCGGTATCCCCCACCAACAACAGTGGTGCATCCAACATGGCTAACTTGCGAGCTTGATCAAGCACCTGACGCATTTTAGTGCTGGTCGCGACTATCTGCTTAAATTCAGTATCGTCGTTGACCGATAGGATTTGCAGTTGCTGCCCCATGCGGGCGGTAGATTTTAGCATCACTACCGCGCCAACAGTCTGATTTTTCTGATTCTCGTCTTCGAGTTGGATGGGGGTGATCTCCATCAGATAATCCTGATTATTGATCAACACACGTTCGGTATGAGGTGCTGTTTCTCCCCCCTCAAACCAGCGGGCAAAGTTATAGCCACCCAGGAGGCTGCCCGCAGTTTTGTGGCGGATTTTCTCCTCATTGAGGGAGAACAGATCACGGGCCGCCGGGTTGGCTAGCTCAAGATTGCCCTTTAAATCGATAGAGAAGACCGGCTCAGGCATCGACTCGAGCAGTGCGCGCAGTGAGCGGTGCTCTCGCTCTGATGGCATAAAGGAGACGGTGCGGACATCAGTTACACCATCAATGCGGCGAATATCCATCATTAATGCGCTAAATACACTGAAATCTAGTTGAGAGAAGTTCAGGTAGATGCGACCAATTGGATCAATTTCGATCCCCCGTAAATCAATGCTGCGTAAAACCAAGAGATCAAGTAACTCTCTGGTAAGACCGATTCGGTCTTCGCAAAAAACTTCCAAGCGCATCAGTATCGACCTTATATATGGCAGGTGCGGAATTCTGGCTATGATAATACCCTGTCCCCCCTTGCTGATGAAGCAGTCTGTCAGCAAAAGTTGACAGAAATCGGCTTTTTGCTGTTTTTTTTACGCCCTCAGCACACTAAGGAAAGATCATCAACCCTTAACGCCGCCATATATAGCGTCATATTATTATTTATATGAATAATTCAGAATAATATAATGGCTGGATGTGTCAACTTCCCTCGTCAAGGTCAAGTGACACTTTGCTTTATCTCGGCCAGTTGGCTATAGTAGATGTAGCCACATGACCGAGGAGGTTATATGAGAGCATATCACCCAACACCTGCGAGCAAAACTGGCGCACTCTGGCGTGAGATTGGTTTGCCCGCCAGCCGTGGCACCGTTTTGGTTGACAGCATTAAGTTGGGGTTTTCTGTTGATGTCATCGACAGTATTCACCTTTGGGCCTCCATGCCTAAAGCTGAAATATTACGTGCAACGGGGATCCCCAGCCGTAGTCTAACCCGTAGACGTACCCATGATGGCCGTTTTACGCCGGAAGAGAGTGAGCGAATTGCACGTTTCGTCCGCGTGATGGATGCGGCAGTCGATCTTTTTGGCGGCGATAAGGGCAAGGCCATCACCTGGATGTCAACGCCAATTAAGGGGTTGGGGCATCACAGCCCAGACTCTTTACTCGAGACAGAAACCGGCGCATTGGAAGTTTGTGACCTCATTGGGCGGTTGGAGCACGGCGTATTTTCCTAAGCTCACGGCCAGCGGGACAGGGATAAGTTTAATTGAGGGATAGTGACGCAATGAAGTTCAACCCCATGGGCCGATATTTATGATGCTCTATCGCATTGTGATGCGCCGTTATCTTGCATCAACCTGGACCGGCTATGGCGCTGAAATCTATGGTGGGCGCTGGAATCATAAAGGCCACGCGGCTCTCTATCTGGCCAGCAGTGTGTCATTAGCCATGCTGGAAACACTGGTGCATATTCAGGACAGCTCAACCCTCAGCGAATTTGAACTATTTCAAATCGAGATTGATGACAGCCATATCATGCTGTTGCAGCGCCCAGATTGGCCCACTGACTGGCGTAGCGACCCCGCACCGGCCACCACCATGGATCTTGGCACTGAGTGGCTGGAATCAGCATCCTCAGTTGGATTACTGGTTCCATCCACATTAGTGCCGTCGGAAAACAACATGTTAGTCAATCCGCGCCACAAAGAGTTTCCACTCTGCTTGAACAGCGTCAAACCCCTGTCGTTCTCCTTTGATCCACGGTTGAAGTAGTCACTGCTGCGAATCAATGGCGCACCACTATTGGTTAGATTTATCTTTTTTCGGCAGCGTATTTTTCAGCTGACTAATCAACTGACGGCGGAAATCACCTAACTTAGGTTTATCCCCCGCCATCCACGGCAAGGGGCGGCACAGCTCCATAGCTTTGATACCCAGCCGCGCAGTCAGTAAACCGGCGCCAATCCCTTGCGCCGCACGGGCTGATAACCGCGCTGCCAGATCCTGCGATAACCAATCCATGCCAACTTCCCGCACCAGCTCAGAGGCACCGGCAAAGGCGATGTTCAGCAGCACTAACCGGAACAAGCGGATGCGGCTGAAATAGCCCAACTCAATGCCATACAGAGCGGCAATACGATTGATCAGTCGAATATTACGCCAGGCGATAAACGCCATATCCACCAGCGCCAATGGGCTGACGGCGATCATAAGCGCCGATTCGGCAGCATAGCGGCTGATCTCCGCTCGCGCCTGATTATCCAGCGCCGGTTGTACTAATTTTGCATATAACTCAACCACTTCCCGATCGTTATGGGTTTCATGTAGCGAAGCTTGCCAGCGTTGGAGTGCCGGATGCCCTTGATCCAGCCCCGCCTGACGTGCCAGTTTTTCACAAAAAGCCCGTCCCTGACCGATACCGTGACTGAGCAACAGTTCGCGCGCAATATCGCGCTCTTCCGCCCGTTGGCGTAGGCGATATAAGCGCCGCCACTCGCTCAGCACCGAACCGACCCCCGCCAGCACAATCAGCCCACCGGCAGTGGTGGCCCCCAGTGCTATCCAATCTTGCTGTTGCCATGCCTGATTGACCCACTGCACTGACTGGGCAATCACACTGACACCAAACAGCGCCAAACCGGCGGTCACCATTTTTCGCCACAGGCTGCGTCTTGGTTTCAGCGCCGCATTGACCAACCCCTCCACTCGCCCCTCTTCATCTTCAGCATCCAATTCCGGTGCCGCAGGATAGAAGTTCTCAGCGGTTTGCGGATCAAAAGCCTGCGCCGCTTTTAATACTGGCTCATCCAGTGGCTGCAAGGGCTGTTCAAAATCGATCCGTGGTTTTAAAGGCTCGCTCATCGCAATTTATCTCCCAATAAGAACTCCATCACAGCATCCAGCCGAATATGGGGTAGTGGGCTATCGACATTCACCGCTTGCGGGCGGAACTCATCAAAATGGAACCCCTGCTGCTGCCAGAATGCAGGCCCCGGCAAACGGGCAGGTACATCGCCGGGAAAGACCGTCAGTGGTGTACCATCAATCAGGCGATGACCGCGCAATGCCGGTATTTTTTGCCCATGATGATCGACAATCCCGCTTTCGGTTGCCTGTACCGAGGCCAGGCCGACACAATCCATGCTGATCCCTTCAAAAGCGGCATTTTGCCACGCCTCCTGCACCAGTTGCTGTAGCAACGAGACCAGATTTGCGTGCTGATCTGCCGTGACATGGTCTGCTTTGGTGGCCGCAAACATCAGCTTATCAATACACGGCGAGAATAGGCGACGAAATAGCGTGCGCTTTCCGTAATGGAAACTCTGCATTAATTGTGTCAGCGCCAAACGCATATCGTTAAACGCCTGTGGCCCGCTGTTCAACGGTTGCAGACAATCGACCAACACGATTTGCCGATCAAAACGAACAAAGTGCTCTTTGTAAAAGCCTTTGACCACCGAGTTGCAGTAGTAGTTAAAACGGGTGCGCAACATGCCAAGATTGGAGTGCTTATCCGCCTGAGCCAGCCGCGACTCGCCAGCTCCATTGACATCTGGCCACGGGAAAAACTGCAATGCGGGCGCACCCGCCATATCACCGGGCAATACAAAGCGCCCCGGCTGAATAAAGTGCAGCCCCTCACTCTTACAGCGAATCAGATAATCGGTATACGCCTGCGCAATCGCCGCCAGCTGATTTTCATCAGCGGGTGCCAGCGGATCACACTGTTGGCACAGTGTCAGCCAGGGCTTGGCCCACTCGGCACGATCCCCCTGTAATAAGCCCGCCATTTGGCGCGACCAGCTGAGGTAATCCTGCTCCAGCATAGGTAAATCAAGCAACCATTCACCCGGATAATCGACAATTTCTAAATACAGCGTCGAGGTCTCTTTAAAATGGCGCAACAGCGAATCGCCGGAACGAAAACGCAGTGCTAAACGGATCTCACTGACACCGCGTGTCGGCGTCGGCCAGTTCGGTGGGGTGCCATACAACGAAGCCAACCCTTCATCATAGGTAAAGCGCTGGATCCCCAGATCACGCTGTGGCACGCGCTTTACACCCAGTAGCCGCTCTTCACGCACCGCAGAAAACAGCGGCAAACGCGCACCGCTGTGAATATGAAGTAATTGATTCACCAAAGAGGTGATAAAGGCGGTTTTACCGCTGCGGCTTAGGCCGGTTACTGCTAATCGGAGATGGCGATCCATCCCACGGTTAACCAATGAGCTGATCTCATTTTGCAGTCGTTTCATGCTTCTCCTTGGCAAATTGGCCCGCAGTTGCCGTCATGGCACGTTTTAACATCGGTTCCAGCAGCAGTAGCAGCAACCAGCGCAGCGGCTTACGGCTGACATTTTTGACTATCAAGCCAGCGGCACCGGCCGGGCCATAGGTCAATGCGACAGTAAAAACAATTTTAATCAATCTGGTTAATACTACACCTGCACGTCTACGGGCGGAATTATTGTTCATCTATTGCCCTCCGGCAGGGATGGATATTGCACAGCAGGCCAGTATTACAACTGGCGGAAACGGCTCTCGACCACGAAGGTTTCCGAGGTCACATAGCGCTCCACCTGCCGTAAGCGCTGCTCTCCTGCACCCAGTTCATACTCGAGCTGATCCAGTAGTTGCCGGGGTGTCGCTGCACGACCTTCACTAAAACTGGCGGCAGGTGCCGGTTCCAGCATAAATGTCAGCACGATATAGGCCGCGATAGTGAAGACGAACAGGCCAAAAAACAGGGATAACACCACCATCACCCGAATCAATCGCACCGGAATATCAAAATAGTGCGCCAATCCGGCACACACCCCTTTGATCATGCCCTCTTCGGGCACCCGATAGAGTTTTTTGCTGCCTAAGCCACTGTTTTTAAAAGTGTCGCCCATTATGACTGCCTCCAGTTTGGATGTTGTGCATCAAGGATCTCTTCCAGTGTCTGGATCCGCTCACGCATCCGGCGAGCATCGTCGGTCAACTGTGACAGGCGCTGCATATCCTGCTGGCTGAGTTGAGCGCCACTTTGCTGGCGATTGCTGTAGTGCAGCCATAACCAGATCGGTGCCACAAATAGCACAAAGATGGTCAGTGGTATGGCAAGAAACAGGATACTCATTGGTTCCCCTTAATCATCTGCGCGGATACCCGCATTTTCATTATGACAGGCCATCTGAGTTCTGATGGCCCGTTTAGCGTAGTAGAGTCGCACGACACATTACTCGGCTGAATTCATTTTCGCTTTCAACGCAGCCAACTGGTTATTGATTTCATCATCGACTTTCAGTTCAGCAAATTGCTGATCCAGCGACTTCTGTTTGCCAACACCCACGGTTTCGGCTTCCGCTTCCATGTGGTCAATGCGGCGTTCAAACTGCTCAAAACGCGCCATCGCCTCATCCAGTTTCCCGCTGTCCAGTTGACGACGCACATCACGGGATGATGCTGCCGCCTGATGGCGCAGAGTCAATGCTTGCTGTCTGGCTCGGGTTTCGGTCAGCTTACTTTCCAGCTCAGTGATCTCATGTTTCATGCGACTCAGTGTTTCGTCCACTGTGGCCACTTCCCGTGTCAGCGTCTCAATGAGCGCCGCGACTTTTTGCTTTTCAATCAGTGCCGCCCGGGCCAAATCTTCCTTATCTTTGCGCAGCGCCAGCTCAGCTTTATCCTGCCACTCCTGCTGCTGGCTTTCGCTGTGATCAATACGGCGCAGCAACTGCTTTTTCTCCGCTAAAGCACGGGCAGATGTTGAGCGAATTTCAACCAGCGTATCTTCCATCTCCTGAATCATCAGGCGGACTAATTTTTGCGGGTCTTCCGCTTTATCCAGCAATGTATTGATGTTTGCGTTTACGATATCGGCAAAGCGCGAAAAAATACCCATAATAGAACTCCTCTTTCACTTGTTAGCTCTCTGACTTAATGGTGCTCAATGCGACCCTCAGAGAAATATTCATTCACCAAGACAATATCAAGAGTCGTGCCAACTTTTTGTAAAAGTTAATCACCTGAAAAATAACAAAAAAAATTTTTTGCCTATTTTGACATAAAATGTAGAGTGATTATATTAACCAACTATTGGCGAATTTCATCATGAGTGAGCAATTAGATAACCTGTTGGGCGAAGCCAACTCTTTTGTTGAAGTGCTGGAGCAAGTTTCTGGGCTGGCAAAACTGAATAAGCCCGTATTGGTGATTGGTGAGCGCGGAACCGGCAAGGAGCTGATTGCCCATCGCCTCCACTATCTATCTGAGCGCTGGCAAGGGCCGTTCATCTCCCTGAACTGCGCGGCGCTGAATGAAAATCTACTTGATTCGGAACTATTTGGCCATGAGGCTGGTGCCTTTACCGGTGCGCAAAAACGCCATCTGGGCCGCTTTGAGCGGGCTGACGGCGGGACACTGTTTTTGGACGAACTGGCAACCGCGCCCATGCTGGTGCAGGAGAAATTATTGCGGGTCATTGAGTATGGGCATCTAGAGCGGGTTGGCGGGAGCCAGCCGTTGCAGGTGGATGTGCGGCTGGTGTGTGCCACCAATGACAATTTACCCGCGTTAGCCGCAGCCGGTAAATTTCGCGCCGACCTGCTGGATCGTCTGGCTTTTGATGTGGTACAACTGCCGCCGTTACGTGAGCGCCAGCAAGATATTATGCTATTGGCTGAGCATTTTGCTATCCAGATGTGCCGAGAGCTGGGTTTACCGCTTTTTCCCGGTTTTACGCCGCTGGCGCAAGCGCAATTGCTGGCCTATCACTGGCCGGGCAATGTGCGTGAACTGAAGAATGTGGTGGAGCGCTCGGTGTATCGCCATGGAGATAGCATTCAGCCGCTGGATAATATTATTATCAACCCCTTCGCCGCCCGGCAGAGTGCTGATAGTGGTATTGCCGTGGCTCCTGATAGCGAAACCTCAAGCCCCCTCCCGGCACTCCCCATCGACCTTAAGCAGTGGCTGCATAACCGTGAGCAGCAGATGTTAAAACACGCATTAGAGCAGGCGCGATTTAATCAGCGTAAAGCGGCGAGTTTACTGGGGCTAACTTATCATCAGTTGCGCGGCATGTTGAAAAAACACGCGATCTTAACTGGAGAGTGAGTTGGGGAGTGATTTGTGGGCGCGAGTGCCGCTAACATCGCTGCCGCGCCAAGGACGCAGGGTAAAAAAAAAGCCAGCACCCGAGCTGGCTTAAAAACACTGGAAGCAATGTGAGCAATGTCGTGCTTTCCTGTCAAAAGCCTAAAACTATTGGCTTTATCCCGAAGAGCAAACGAATGATAATAGTTATCAATAGCAGTTGCAAACAGTTTATTGAGAATTTTTCTCATTACCACACTGATTATGATGGAATTATCATCAATTGCTGCAACAACCAGCAGACGGCGCAGTTGTTTTGCTCAATGGATTGGGAGCGGTGCCAGATTACGGTACACTGAGAGTATTGCTTACTTACTGCGAAGCGTTTATGCGTGCTTTACTCATTTGGATGTTGTCGCTGGCCTGCCTTGCGACCCCAGCGCTGGCGCAGTCTGCTCCGGCGGCCTTAGCTGATCAACCGCTGCCAGATATCCGCCAGCGTGGATTTGTCTATTGCGTCAGTGGGATACTAAATACCTTTAATCCGCAGATGGCCAGTAGCGGATTAACCATCGATACACTGGCGGCACAACTCTATGACCGCCTGTTGGATGTCGACCCCTACACCTATCGGCTGATCCCTGAGTTAGCCGAAAGCTGGCAAGTGCTGGATAACGGAGCAACTTACCGCTTTCATTTACGTAAAGATGTGCCGTTCCAGACCACTGATTGGTTTACCCCCACTCGGATGATGAACGCCGATGACGTGATATTCAGTTTCCAGCGGGTACTTGACTCCCAGCACCCCTACCATGGCGTTAATGGCGGCGAATATCCCTATTTCGATAGCCTGCAATTTGCTGACGCGGTGCAGAGTGTCAAAAAGCTGGATGACTACACCGTTGAATTTAAGCTAAAAGCCCCGGATGCCTCATTCCTCTGGCATTTGGCGACCCACTATGCACCGGTGCTCTCTGCCGAGTATGCCGATGTGCTGACCCAAAAAGGTCGCCAGGAGCAGATCGACCGCGAACCCGTGGGAACAGGCCCCTTCTTGTTAAACGAATATCGGTCTGGGCAATATATCCGCCTGTTCCGTAACAGTGACTACTGGAAAGGCTTACCGCGTATGCCGCAGGTGGTTATCGATCTGGGGGCCGGTGGCACTGGCCGCTTATCCAAGTTGCTGACCGGTGAGTGTGATGTGTTGGCCTATCCCGCCGCTAGTCAACTGTCCATTCTGCGCGATGACCCTCGCCTGCGCCTGACCCTGCGCCCAGGGATGAATGTGGCCTATTTGGCGTTCAATACCCGTAAACCGCCGCTCAATGATCAGCGGGTGCGGCAGGCGATTGCTTTATCAATTAATAACCAACGATTGATGCAATCAATTTATTACGGCACCGCAGAAACTGCCGCCTCTATTTTGCCTCGTGCATCATGGGCTTATGATAATCAGGCGCAGGTGACCGAATATAATCCGGAAAAAGCCAAAGCGATCCTAAAAGAGTTAGGGTTAAGCAAATTGCAGCTCAATTTGTGGGTGCCGACGGCATCGCAATCCTATAATCCCAGCCCGTTGAAGACCGCAGAGCTGATTCAGGCGGATCTGGCGCAAGTGGGCATCACGGTCAATATCGTGCCGGTTGAAGGCCGCTTTCAGGAAGCCCGCCTAATGGAGATGAACCACGATCTGACCCTCTCCGGCTGGTCAACCGACAGTAACGACCCGGACAGTTTCTTCCGCCCACTGTTGAGCTGTGCAGCAATTCGTTCGCAAACAAACTATGCTCACTGGTGTGACCCACAGTTTGATGAATTACTGCAAAAAGCACTACGCTCTCAGCAACTGTCGTCGCGTATTGAATATTATCAGCAGGCTCAGCGTATTCTGGAGCAGCAACTGCCGCTGCTGCCGTTAGCTTCATCGCTGCGGCTACAGGCTTACCGTCATGATATCAAAGGGTTGGTATTAAGCCCGTTTGGCAATTCATCTTTTGCTGGCGTGTTCCGTGAGAGCGAAGAGGGCAAAAAACCATGATTATCTTCACCTTACGGCGACTATTACTGCTAGTGATAACCCTGTTTATGTTATCACTGGTCAGTTTTAGCCTGAGCTATTTCACCCCTCATGCGCCGTTAAATGGTGTGGCACTGCTGGATGCCTATCGTTTCTACTTCAGCAGCCTGATTCAGTGGGATTTCGGCGTCTCCAGCATTAACGGTCAACCGATTAGCGAGCAGTTACGCGAGGCCTTCCCCGCCACCATGGAGCTATGTGTTCTGGCCTTTTCACTGGCGCTATTTATCGGCATTCCGCTGGGGATAATTGCTGGCGTGATGCGCGGTAAATGGGCCGATATCGCCATCAGCTCCGTCGCCTTGGTGGGTTTTTCAATCCCGGTGTTCTGGCTGGCGCTGCTGCTTATGCTGTTCTTTTCGCTGCATTTAGGCTGGCTGCCGGTTTCCGGCCGTTATGATCTATTGTATCAGGTGAAACCGGTCACCGGGCTGGCCTTGGTCGATGCCTGGCTCTCGCCCTCGCCATATCGTGAAGAGATGATGCTCAGTGCAATTCAGCATATGATCTTGCCCATCACCGCGCTGGCGGTTGCCCCGACCACCGAGGTTATTCGCCTGATGCGCACCAGTACCGATGATGTGATCGGGCAAAACTACATTAAGGCGGCGGCGACCCGTGGCTTATCCCGTTTCACTATTATTCGTCGCCATGTGCTGCATAATGCCTTGCCGCCGATCATTCCAAAACTGGGGTTGCAGTTCTCAACCATGCTGACGCTGGCGATGATCACCGAGGTGGTGTTTAACTGGCCGGGATTGGGTCGTTGGCTGATTAATGCCATTCGTCAGCAAGATTACGCCGCAATATCCGCAGGTGTAATGGTCGTCGGTTCGCTGGTCATCGTCATTAACGTGCTGTCCGATATTGTCGGCGCGATGATGACGCCGTTAAAGCATAAGGAGTGGTATGCCCTTCGATAATGTCTACCGCGAAAAGAAAATGCCCAGCCCGTTGCTGTATACCTGGCGGCTTTTCTATGGGGATGCCTTGGCAATGGTCGGTTTCTACGGTGTGCTGGCCTTACTGCTACTCTGCCTGCTGGGCAGCACCCTCGCCCCCTATGCCCTTGACCAACAGTTTCTCGGCTACCAATTGCTCCCGCCCTCCTGGTCACGCTACGGCAACGTCTCATTCTTCCTCGGCACCGACGATCTGGGCCGCGATATTTTAAGCCGCTTGTTGGCCGGTGCCGCCTCCACCTATGGCTCCGCGTTGTTGGTGACACTGGCGGCAGCGCTGTGCGGTGTGGTTCTCGGGGTCTTTGCGGGCATCACCCACGGTTTTCGCTCAGCCATTCTTAATCATGTGCTGGATACTTTGCTCTCTATTCCATCACTGCTGTTGGCGATTATTGTGGTCGCCTTTGTTGGCCCCAGTTTAGAACATGCAATGTTCGCGGTCTGGCTGGCCCTGTTGCCCCGAATGGTTCGCACCATTTATAGCGCCGTGCATGATGAGTTGGATAAAGAGTATGTGATTGCCGCCCGTCTGGATGGCGCATCCACCCCCCATATTCTGGCTTATGCCATCCTCCCCAATATTGCGGCGGTGTTAGTCACGGAGTTTACCCGCGCCCTGTCGATGGCAATTTTGGATATTGCGGCATTAGGTTTTCTGGATTTGGGGGCGCAACTGCCCTCGCCAGAGTGGGGAGCTATGCTGGGGGACTCGCTGGATCTGGTCTATGTCGCCCCCTGGACTGTGATGCTACCGGGTGCGGCCATTCTAATTAGCGTGCTGCTGGTGAATCTATTAGGTGATGGTATGCGTCGTGCAATTAATGCAGGGGTGGAGTAATGCCGTTACTTGATATTCGTAACCTCACCATCGAGTTTATGACCTCCGAGGGGATGGTGAAAGCGGTTGACCGCATCAGTATTACCCTGACCGAAGGTGAAGTGCGGGGTCTGGTGGGAGAGTCTGGCTCGGGCAAGAGTTTGATTGCCAAGGCTATCTGCGGCGTCAGTAAAGATAACTGGCGGATCACCGCTGACCGTTTTCGCTTCGATGATATCGATCTACTGCAACTGACGCCACGTCAGCGACGTAAGGTGATCGGCCATAATATTTCGATGATTTTCCAGGAGCCGCAATCTTGTCTCGACCCCTCAGAAAGCATTGGCCAACAGCTGATCCAGGCCATTCCCGGCTGGACTTACAAAGGCCGCTGGTGGCAGCGTTTTCATTGGCGCAAACGGCGGGCGATAGAGCTACTGCACCGCGTGGGGATCAAAGACCACAAAGACATTATGCGCAGCTACCCCTATGAGCTGACAGAGGGCGAATGCCAGAAGGTGATGATTGCTATTGCTCTGGCGAATCAGCCACGACTGCTGATTGCCGATGAGCCGACCAATGCGATGGAGCCTACCACTCAGGCGCAGATTTTCCGCCTACTGGCGCGGTTGAATCAGAATAACAACACCACTATTTTGCTGATCAGCCATGATTTACAAATGATGAGTAAGTGGGCCAATCGGGTTAACGTGCTCTATTGCGGTCAAACCGTGGAGAGTGCCGTTTGTGAGGATCTGCTGGCGACCCCCCACCACCCTTATACTCAGGCGCTCATTCGCTCGATGCCCGACTTTGGTCGTTCGCTGCCACACAAAAGCCGCCTGAATACGTTACCGGGAGCCATTCCGTCGCTGGAACATTTGCCCATCGGCTGCCGCCTCGGGCCGCGCTGCCCTTATGCGCAGAAAACCTGCATTGAAACTCCGCGCCTGCGCTTGGTCAAAAACCACGCCTTTGCCTGCCACTTCCCCTTAAATCTGGAGGAGCAATAATGGCCGAGACACTGCTCGAAGTCCGTAACCTGAGCAAGACCTTCCGCTATCGTACCGGGCTATTTCGCCGTCAGCATGTCGAGGCGGTGAAGTCAGTCAGCTTTACCTTACGTGAAGGTCAGACACTGGCGGTCATTGGTGAAAATGGCTCAGGTAAATCCACCTTAGCGAAAATGCTATCGGGCATGATTGAGCCTACGGAGGGTGAGCTGCTGATTGACGACCATCGTTTGGTCTATGGTGACTATGGTTACCGCAGTCAACGTATCCGCATGATTTTCCAGGACCCGAGCACCTCACTGAACCCACGTCAGCGCGTCGGGCAACTGCTGGATGCGCCGCTAAAACTGAACACCGATTTGGATGCCGCCGCCCGCGAGCAGCGCATCTATCAGACTCTGCGGCAGGTGGGGCTACTGCCTGATCACGCGAACTACTACCCTCATATGTTGGCCTCTGGTCAGAAGCAGCGTATTGCTCTGGCGCGCGCGCTTATTTTGCAGCCGAAAGTGATTGTTGCCGATGAAGCACTGGCCGCACTGGATATGTCCATGCGCTCACAGATTATTAATCTGATGCTGGAACTTCAGGACAAGCACGGCATAGCTTATATCTATGTTACCCAGCACTTAGGCATGATGAAACATATCAGTGATCAGGTGATTGTGATGCATGAGGGCGAAGTGGTGGAGCGCGGTAGTACGGCTGAAGTGCTGGCGTCCCCGCTGCATGATCTGACTAAGCGCCTGATCTCTAGCCATTTTGGTGAGGCATTAACCGCGGATGCCTGGCGGCGGGATGTGGGTCATTTTTAATATTGCCAGTTTTAGTATCCCCCAGTTTTAATACCCCCAGGCGGCTGGATATCGGCATCCAGCCGCCTGCTATTGCTAGCCGCCTTATCTCTTTAGCCAATTATTGACTAACGTAATATCATTTTTGTTATATATAATAATATGTTATTACTTTTAGTTATGGATTATGGCTTAACATTATTTTATCTCGCCAACTCAATCAGCAATGATATCCACTGTGCTCATGCCATAAAACAACAGGATATTTTGCCGATGTGGATACCTACCCCTTTGCTCTGCTGCCGATCCGCTACCGCCCTTGCCGCCATTTATTTGATCCCGCTAGCTCAACCGGCGCTGTTTAACCCCCACTCATCCTTAATGCTGGCACGTTGCTGTCTCTAACGGAGGTCATTATGGTGCACACTCGCCAACCGGATAATGCTCATTGGTATCACGAAACTCAACGTAGCGGCACTCTGGAGTGGGTTGTGGCGCAAGTGAGTGATAGAAGTGACGGCGTCACAAAAGCTGATATGAGTCACTCGCACAACAGCGAACACCATGCTGAACCAGGTATTTTCCTGCTAGGGGTAGACGACGGAATTCCCGCCGCACTCGCGGAGAGCTTACAGCGCCATGCCGGCGTTTTATCTGCCTCAGATGCCCTCTATCAGCTGCTCTTCCCGCCAATTGTCGAGCTAAACCACGAAAATCGCCTTTCACTGTATGACCGCTTAAGTAGCGCATTAACTGTCGCACAGGTGACGGGGGTTCAGCGGCTATGCAGCCACTATGCCGAGCGGCTTACCCCACTCTCCAGCCCGGATGCCTCGCGGGAAAGCAATATGCGGCTGACCCAGATAACCCAATATGCTCGCCAGCTCGCCAGTCAGCCGACGTTGATCGACCAACATGCGCTACAGCAACTGTCTGAGGTTGGGTTAACCACAGCCGATATCATTGTTTTATCACAGATTATTGGTTTTGTTGGCTATCAAGCCCGAGTGGTGGCCGGACTTTCTGCCTTAGCCGGTTATCCCACCGTTATGCTTCCTGGTTTCCCACGGATGGAAGATGCCAGTGCAGATTTAATTCCGGCAACAGTACCGCAATGGCAAGGCTGGCTGCCGTCGTTGACCGCAAATGATGACAGCGCCACTGAGTCATCGTCAGATGAAACGCCGATCACCTTACATGATCTGCTGGAACGCAACTCCCAAAGTTTGCCCGCCTACCGAGAGATAACTCAGCAGTCAGCGCCGCCGCAGATACCCGCAGATTGGCTCGCACTGGTGGCGCTGGTTTCAGCGCGCATCAATGGCAGCATTTACTGCCAGGCTCAGCATAAGCAGCAGTTAGCCATCTATGCATCAATCAATGACTCATTGATAATCAGCGCATTAATCACTGGGGTGGATAGCGCACTGGCAATTGAGCCAACTGAGCAGATGACCCACTCGCTGATTGATCTCTCCGCTCAATTAACCCGGTCACCGGAATGTTTTAGCCATCAATCTATTCATCCGCTACTCGCTCTGGGGGTCAATTATCACCAATTACTGGGGATTATCATCACCACCGCCAGCGCTGGCTGGACCAACCGTTTACGCCAAGCTTTGGGGCAGACAGTTTAAGGGCCACTGCCAATGAGTCGCGCTGGAGAACAAATAAGCGGGCAAATCATCTGTTGGCAGACTATTTCGGGATATCTGTACCTGAAGGTATTGATATCCCGCGTCGACGCTCTATCGCCCATCAATCAGCCCCTGTTATGCCAGCCCCCTCCTTTTTCAAGCAAAAAAACTTACACCACCCGCCGATCCTTTCACAGTTGATCTAATAACCAAGGTGTTTGGCTGATTAACATTTAAGCGCCATTTGGATAATTTCAGATAACTCCCAGTATGCATAATATTGATTTGGTCATTCACATTACGATAACCATTTTCACCATAAATCACATTAATAGCAGAATATATCACTAAATAAATTAAGCTCAGCTTTTAATCAAAACAAAAAATCGCCAAATCACCAAAACATAAACGTTAATACTGCATAACATTTGTAACATGGCGATATTGCACTGCGAGAGAGATATGTAACAGAATATGACAAAAGCCTTGTCTCGTTGACAAAGATAGTGAACATTAACCGCCGCTAAACATCTTATAACAACGCAAAAGGATGCCGGTTCACGCATTCACTTTTGTCTCTTCTGTCATTTATGGCAGGGAGTAAAACACAGAGGTCCCAGTGTCAACAGCAAACAACAGTCAACAACCACCAAGTAGCGAACAACCTGAAAAGATCAGCATGAATGCTTTCAAGCAGCCGAAAGCATTTTACCTGATCTTCTCCATTGAGCTTTGGGAGCGCTTTGGTTATTACGGCCTGCAAGGGATCATGGCCGTCTATCTGGTAAAAATGCTCGGGATGAGCGAAGCCGACTCCATCACCTTATTCTCCTCCTTCAGTGCACTGGTCTATGGCTTCGTGGCCATTGGCGGCTGGTTAGGTGATAAAGTTCTCGGGGCAAAACGGGTCATTGTGCTCGGCGCACTGATTCTGGCGGTGGGTTATGCCATGATTGCCTACTCCGGACATGATATTTTCTGGGTTTATCTGGGCATGGCAACCATTGCGGTCGGTAATGGTTTGTTTAAAGCTAACCCCTCCTCTCTACTCTCAACCTGCTATAACAAAGACGACCCACGTTTGGACGGTGCATTTACCATGTACTATATGTCCATCAATATCGGTTCGTTCTTCTCTATGTTGGCAACCCCATGGTTAGCGGCTAGATATGGTTGGAGTGTGGCGTTTTCACTGAGTGTTGTGGGTATGTTGATCACCTTGGTGAACTTCTGGTTCTGCCGTAAGTGGGTCAAAAACCAAGGTTCTAAACCTGACTTCGCACCCCTGCAGTTTAAAAAATTGCTGCTGGTATTGGTGGGGATTATCGCACTGATCACCCTGTCTAACTGGTTGCTGCACAACCAAATTATTGCACGCTGGGCATTAGCACTGATCTCTGTAGGGATTGTTTGTATCTTTGCCAAAGAGACATTCTCACTGCACGGCACCGCTCGTCGTAGAATGATTGTGGCGTTTCTGTTGATGCTGGAAGCAGTGGTGTTCTTCGTGCTCTACAGCCAAATGCCAACATCACTGAACTTCTTTGCTATCCATAACGTTGAGCACGCCATCTTCGGTATTGCTTTCGAGCCGGAGCAGTATCAGGCACTGAACCCATTCTGGATCATGGTTGCTAGCCCCATTTTGGCGGCAGTCTATAACAAGATGGGTGACCGTCTGCCCATGCCACATAAGTTTGCGTTCGGTATGGTGCTCTGCTCCGCCGCCTTCCTGGTACTGCCATGGGGTGCCAGCATGGCGAATGAACACGGTATTATGTCAGTCAATTGGTTGATCCTGAGCTACGCGCTGCAAAGTGTCGGTGAGTTGATGATTTCCGGCTTGGGTCTGGCGATGGTTGCGCAGTTAGTGCCTCAGCGTTTGATGGGCTTCATCATGGGTTCATGGTTCCTGACCACGGCAGCGGCAGCACTGATCGCCGGTAAAGTGGCAGCATTGACCGCAGTACCCGCTGAAATCAATGACGCCCATGCATCACTGGCAATCTATAGCCATGTGTTTATGCAGATTGGTATCGTCACTGCTATCATCGCGATTTTGATGATGCTGACAGCACCAAAACTGTATCGCATGACTTTAGCACCAACAGACAGTAAAAAAGCGGCACCAGCAGCATAGCTGACGGACTAACGCAATACGCGCTTTCGGGCGCGTTTTGCGTCACTCACTCAAACTCAATTAGCTGACCATACCGCCAACTGATAACCATCTGGATCAGTAAAATGGAAACGGCGGCCCCCTGGGAAAGCAAAGGTCGGCACTATGATAGTGGCCCCAGCCTGTTCCAGACGTTTTTGTGTCTGTTCAAGATTATCTGCATACAGGATCACCAGCGGCCCACCATTGGGCTGAACTACACTTAAGGTGGTGAAGCCGCCCGTCAACCGACCATCAGTAAACTCACAATACCCCGGCCCGTAATCGGTAAAACGCCAATTGAAAACCTTGCCATAGAAATCCTTCGATTTAGCAATATCACTCACCGCAAACTCTATGTTGTCGATCCGACTATCATTTCCTTGAGTACCCATTACCTGCTCCTGATCTTATTTATTAATTTACTCATTTATTTAACCATTTGTTGAAGCGATAGACACTAGCCATCTGATCAATGCTACTGCCGCCACCCCATTTTCGCTCAAAAAACAGACTATACTGATCTTAGGCCGCACAGCGTTAACTGCATCCTAATGATAGATGAAGATGAAATGAGTCTGTTATTAGCGGCCAATAGCGGGCAAGGAGGTGATATATGATCAACCATGTTTGGGGGCTTCTAACCCACCCCAGTCAGGAATTGCAGCAAATCAAACGTGAGGGTGAAAGTGTCCGGCACCTTTATGCCCATCACGTCCTGCTGATGGCCGCCATTCCGGTGGTTTGCGCCTTTATCGGCACCACCCAGGTGGGCTGGAACTTTGGTGATGGTCAGGTGATAAAACTGACGCCCTTTACTGCCCTCTATTCCGCCATTATTTTCTATGGGCTAATTCTGGCAGCCGTCGCCTTGATGGGCCGCGTCATTTACTGGATGGCCCGCCGCTATGCCAGCCGCCCGAGCTGGCAAAGTTGCACCTTGTTCGCCGGTTATGCCGCCACGCCGATGTTTTTAGCCGGCGTCGTCGCCCTCTACCCTATTATCTGGTTATGCTTATTCGTTGGGATTGTCGCCCTCTGCTACGCCGGCTACCTGATGTATTTGGGAATACCGACCTTCCTGAATATCGATCGCCGGGAAGGGTTTATCTTTTCTGGCTCCACATTCGCCATTGGTGTGCTGGTCTTAGAGTTATTGCTGGGTTTGACAGTGCTGCTGTGGGGATACGGTTCGCGATTGTTGTAATAAAAAACCGGTGCTGCTGCCACCGCTCTCGGTATTTTTTGCCGAGGCGGTGCCTCAGAGCGGAGGTAGGCTGCATTTATTCGCCCGGTTTGTCATGATTCTCGAGCTTTACAGCTTCTAACAGGCTTTTATCGTGATTAATGTCGCCCAGATCGCAATCTCTTACATCCCCACGCAGGATAAGGTTGTACACTGAGTAGGACTGATGCAAATAAGGCGAAAAAAATGAAAAAGCTGACATTAAAAGAGATGACTGAAATTGAGCAACGTGATGTCAAAACGCAACTCGACAGAGCCAGAATAAATTTAGGAAGAGCATTAACCAATTCAGAACAGAATAAAATCAAAGACGAAGCAATAGAAAAAATCATGAACGCCCGAGAACAAATCGCCAAGTTAACTCGCGTAGAAAGAAAAACCAAAAAAACTGCACCAAGTACCACCACCTTTAGCTGGTCCGCATCAATCAGCACTCGTCCACCACGGTAATTAATTTCCACTGCTGCATAATCAGTGGCAAAGATAACCTACAGCGGCCAGTATTCACCGCTGTAGGGCAAGGAATCACCGCTGCATAACCACTTATTCCTCAGGTAGTTATCTATTTCCCTCACAATTATCTTACACCGCTAGCTGCATTTTTTTCTCACCTGCCTTAGGATAAGGAAGCTCGTTTCTTTTAGTGCTCTATTAAGGAGTTTGTGATGAAATTGTTCTATAAACCCAGTGCCTGCTCTTTGTCTCCACATATTGTATTACGTGAAGCGGGGTTAGACTTCAGTATTGAGAGTGTCGATCTGGCAACCAAAATCACTGAAACGGGTCAAGACTATTTAAGCATCAATCCAAAAGGACAAGTCCCGGCGCTAATATTGGATGATGGTAGCTTGCTCACCGAAGGGGTTGCTATCGTGCAATATCTGGCAGATAAAGTGCCCGATCGCCAGCTTATCGCCCCTGCCGGCACCCTCTCCCGCTATCATGCTATTGAGTGGTTAAATTTCGTGGCGACTGAATTACATAAAGGTTTCAGTCCACTGTTTAACCCGAAAACACCACCAGAGTATAAAGTGATCGCCAGCGAGCGGCTGGATAAACAATTCAGCTATGTCGATAGTGTGTTAGCGCATCATGATTATCTGCTAGGGAAAAAATTCAGTGTCGCCGACGCCTATCTATTTACCGTCACTCGTTGGGCTAACGCGCTGAATATTGAGATTAAGCAACGTAGTCATTTAGATGCCTATATGGCTCGTGTTGCAGAGCGCCCAGCAGTAAAAGCCGCGCTGGCAGCTGAAGATATCAAGAAATAATAAATTAACTGATGAGTTGATTAGAGTGCCCCTGCTGCCAGGGGCATTTTTTATCGCGGATAAGCTGATTATAGCGAATTATTGGCCGACTCTAACCGCGCTAAACTGGCAGGTAGGATTAACAATCTCATCTTGTGCCGCCACCACTTGAAGTTCGTACTCACCCATAGCCTGGGTTTTCAGCATCACTTCATAAACCGCCGCAGTCACGTGTTCCAATGCTTTATCCAGCGCTGCGCCTTTTAGCAGATTTACCAGTAACAGACCACTGGTTAAATCACCCACGCCGACCGGTTGGCGCGTGCCGAAGTCCACCAGCGGACGGCTAATGTGCCATGCTTCTTCAGCCGTCACTAATAACATCTCAAAGCAGTCAGCATGATAACCCGCACGACTCAAGTGCTTGACCAACACCACTTTTGGCCCTTTGGCACAGAGGTCACGGGCCACATTGACGGCTTGCTCAACACTCTCAACCCGCACACCGCTGAGTTGCTCCAGCTCAAGCAAGTTAGGCGCAATAACATCACTGGCAGGCAGCGCCTCTTTACAGAAGAATTCGGCCACGCCAGGTGCCACGATACAACCCTTTTCAGGATGCCCCATCACCGGATCACAAAAATACCAGGCCGCAGGATTGGCTTGTTTTACCCGCGCAACCGCCGCCAAAATATGGCCACCCTGCTCTGGTGAGCCAATATAACCGCTCAATATCGCATCACAATCTTTGAGCCGATCGATATCGGCGATGCCCTGGACTATTTCTGTCAGGTGACTGGCAGGCATGACACAACCGGTCCAGTGACCATATTGCGTATGATTTGAGAACTGGACAGTATTTAGCGGCCAAACATTAACCCCCATTCGGCGCATCGGAAATTCAGCGGCACTATTGCCAGCATGGCCAAAAACAACATGTGACTGAATCGAAAGTATATTTTTCATTGGTACGGCCTAAAAGTGAGCGACGAAAACGTTAGCGACTAAAATATAAGCAAAAAAATAAGGGACATCTCTGCCCCTTACTCTATTTCACCCTTATAACCAACTAATCAGGCAATAATGTTTTTTGCCACGACGCAGTAAGGTGTAGCGCCCAAACAGGCGGTCAGCATCAGTAAAGAAGTACTCCGGATCGGCCTGTTTCTCACCATTAATCGCCACCGCGTTAGAGTTAATCATGGTGCGCGCCTGGCCGCGAGAGGGAACCAATTCAGCATTCACCAGCGCCTGCTGCAAATCAGCATCGCGGGTCAACTCAATAGTTGGCATCCCATCTTGTGCTAACTGGGCAAAGTCCGCTTGCGTCATCTCATTCAAATCACCGGAGAACAAGCTGTCAGTAATACGTTTTGCCGCCGCCAAACCTTCAGCGCCGTGCACCATAGCGGTGACATTTTCTGCCAGCACGTATTGGGCGCGCGGGGCTTTGCCGCTGTTTTTGTCCTCCTCTTCCAGCGCATTTATCTCTTCTAAGCTCATGAAAGTGAAGAATTTCAGGAAGCGGTAAACATCAGCATCGGCGGTATTTATCCAGAACTGGTAGAATTTGTAAGGGCTGGTTTTCTTTGGATCAAGCCACACTGCGCCGCCTTCGGTTTTACCGAACTTGGTGCCATCAGCTTTAGTGATCAATGGCACGGTCAGACCGTAAACCTGCTGCTGATGAAGGCGACGGGTTAAATCGATACCCGAGGTAATGTTACCCCACTGATCAGAACCACCGATTTGTAATGCCACGCCGTGGGCTTTGTTTAGGCAAGCGAAATCATAAGCCTGCAACAAGTTATAGGAGAATTCAGTAAACGAAATGCCGCTATCATCGCGATTCAGGCGCTGCTTAACCGCTTCTTTATTGATCATCTGATTAACGGAGAAGTGCTTGCCGATATCCCGCAGGAAAGTCAGCACATTCATGCCGCCAAACCAGTCGTAGTTGTTGGCGGCAATGGCGCTGTTTTCACCACAATCAAAATCGAGGAATGGCGACACCTGACGGCGGATCTTCTCAACCCACTCGTTAACGGTATCTTCGGTGTTGAGTTTGCGCTCACTGGCTTTGAAACTCGGGTCACCAATCATGCCGGTGGCGCCACCTACCAATGCCACTGGGCGGTGACCTGCCAACTGGAATCGCTTCAAGCATAACAACGGAACCAGATGACCCAAATGCAAGCTGTCCGCGGTAGGATCGAAACCGCAATAGAGTGAAATTGGCCCTTGCGCCAGTCTCTCTGCTAACGCCTCTTCATCCGTCACCTGGGCAACGAGGCCCCGCTCTTGCAATTGCTTAATCAGGTTGCTGCTGGTCATCAATGACTCCATTGTCTTTTACAAAAAATTGTCTTTTACAAAAAATGTCTTTTACGATGTAAAGATGATTTATACCCAAAGAACCTGGCGTTGCAGGTAGGCAGCAAGCGAACTCCCCTGCGGCTTCAAGTACGAAGGGTATAGAATAAAGCGCCCGCCGCACGAGCGCTAGGCTTAACCACAATTATTTCATCGTGCTCAAGGGGCTAAACGGTCAATTTTCCAGCCAGCGGCTTCCCGTTGATAGATAAAACGGTCATGCAGACGATGTTCGCCGCCTTGCCAGAACTCAACAGAGTCAAATTTAACGCGGAAGCCCCCCCAGAAACTGGGTAATGGCACATCACCTTGCTGGAATTTCTGTTTTAATTCCAGAAACTTACTCTCCAGTACACCGCGGGCAGAGATGCGAGAGGATTGCTGAGAGACCCAAGCGCCAATCTGGCTATCTTTCGGGCGGGAGTTAAAATATTTGAGCACTTCAAGGGTGGAAAGCCGCTCGGCTTTACCGAGGAAAATGACCTGTCTGTCCAGCATATGCCAGGGGAATAGCAAACTGATATGTGGGTTTTCAGCCAATTGCTGCGCTTTGCGGCTACCTAAATTGGTGTAGAACACCATGCCCTGCTCATCATAGTGCTTCAACAGCACAATGCGCTGATAGGGTTGGCCATTGGCATCCACCGTTGCCACACACATGGCGGTCGGATCAGGCAGTCGAGCCTCACACGCCTGTTTGAGCCAGCGCTCAAACAGCGCCAGTGGTTGTTCAGTTAAATCACTGCGGCGCAGTCCGCCGCGAATATATTCACGACGTAAATCTGCAACATCAAAATTGTCAGTCATATAAGCTCTGTATCGCGCAGGAAAGCAGTGATGATTATTCTGCCCTTGTGGCACCATAATCACAATCACCCTGAGCCAGTAACCACCTGATGACTTGATCAAAACAGTGATTTTATCAACACAGTTATTTTATCAACATGCAGTCATCGATAATGATTTTGTCATCGCGCTCAATAAATGCACTATTGCCTTTTGACCAGAAGGTATAGCGGCCATCACTGTATTTAGTGCCGGAAGCGGCGCGCACTTGCCCCAAGGTGAGCTGTTCTCCATCTAGAATCAGGCTGACTTTATCGTGTTGGTTATCTTGTTTGACTGTCAGTTGGGTCGTCCCGCATTGATAGTGCAAAGTTTCATTTTTCGGTTGCACCAGGCTACACCCCGCCAGCATTAATGCGGCGGTTGTGCAGGTCACAGCCAATAAATATTTCATGATGTCACCCTCGTTGATTGGCTAAGCTGCCATGTTCAATGGAAGCTTAGCACCCTCATCGTGACGATACAGGATAGACTGCTCCTAAAATGGTCTCGCAACTGGCCCCCGTGACAGAGGGTAAATTGCCTGATTTACCGGATAGTGTCCGAAATGCCAGCCAGGCAAAGGCCAGCGCTTCCATATCGTCACCACTGACACCAAAGTCATCAGTGACACACACCTCGGTGCCCGGCAGTAAAGCGGACATGCGCGACATCACCAGTAGATTGCGCGCCCCGCCGCCACAGACCAGCAACCGCTCACAGCCGCCCGCCAATTGAACTTGTTCAGCAATGGAGAGCGCCGTTAACTCAGCCAATGTGGCTTGCACATCTTCAGGTTTGACTCCCGCCACTTTCGCTAACTGTCGGTCTAACCATCCGGCGTTGAAGTATTCACGCCCGGTGCTTTTTGGCGCGGGCTTGGCAAAATAGGGGTCGCTGTACATTAGCTCAAGCAGTGACTGATTCACCTGCCCCGACAAGGCCCAGGTGGCATCTTTGTCATAAGGTAAGGATCTGTTGCGCCAAATCCAGCTATCCATCAGCATGTTGCCCGGCCCGGTATCAAAGCCCCGCACCGGCAAATCGGGCAGCAACATGGATAAATTTGCGATGCCACCAATGTTCAACACCATGCGCCGCTCGGTGGCATGGGCTAATAGTGCATGATGGAATGCGGGAACCAATGGCGCCCCCTGCCCACCATAAGCCATATCTCGGCGGCGGAAATCCCCCACGGTGGCAACTTGAGTCAGCGCCGCAATACGGTTGTTGTCACCCAATTGCATGGTAAAGGCTGGCTCACCTAACGGCTCATGCCACACGGTTTGTCCGTGGCAGCCAATCGCGGTGATATCCTGTGCTGTGAGCCCCTCTTTACTCATCAAAGCCAGCACCGCCTCAGCGAATAGCATCCCCAACTGGGCATCAAGCTTACCCACGGCTGACAAGGTGGTTGACTGCCCCTGACACATGCCAAGTATCTCTTTTTTCAACTGTTGCGGCATTGGATGGCAATAGCTAGCCTGTTGGGCCACCATGCGCTCATCAATGGCTGCCAGCACAACATCAACGCCATCCAGACTGGTTCCTGACATCACCCCAATAAAACGGCCTGATTTCATAGCAATGACCTTATTTCCCCATTGAGGAACAAAATAGCGATAAGACTTTTCTCAAGCCGAATCAGAATAATAAAATTAACACCATGAAAAGATATACTTTTTCAAGTGTATACCGCCATAGGCGCATCTCTTAAAGAATGCTTTTTATTTGCAATAAGGGTCACATAAAAGTCACTACTGCTAACACTTTCATTTATGGCAGTGATATTTCATACTTTAATAAAGTTAAACCGCCGTTTAATATTGGTTGAAGTATAAGGCGCTAAGCTGCGAACCAATCTAAGGTAGCCGAAATATTCAGCAAGTGGTCGGAAACAAGTAACTAGTGAAATAAACATTTGAGTAAGCCATACTTTACGCAAAGACTGGGCCGCAATGGACTGGATTTGGGTATCCCGCCATACTAAACCGTATAGCGGTTATGCATTTTTAATAGGAGTTTTTATGAAAAAGCCATTAATCGCCGTTGCTATTATTGCGGTGACTTTGACCGGTTGCGCCAATAACAACACACTCTCTGGTGATGTTTTTACCGCATCACAGGCTAAGCAAGTACAAACCGTCACTTACGGCACATTACTCTCTGTTCGCCCTGTCACCATTCAGGGTGGTGATGATAACAACATTGTCGGCGCGATTGGTGGTGCCGTTCTCGGTGGCTTCCTCGGCAATACTGTAGGTGGTGGTACAGGTCGTAGTCTGGCAACCGCCGCGGGTGCTGTTGCAGGTGGTATGGCTGGACAAGGTGTTCAGGGGGCAATAAACCGTACTGATGGCGTACAACTTGAAGTGCGTAAAGACGATGGTACAACCATTCTGGTGGTGCAGAAGCAAGGCCCTACTCGCTTTAGCGTCGGTCAGCGCGTCATGCTCGCCAGCAGCGGTAGCACGGTGACTGTCAGCCCACGTTAATACCATTGGGTATTAACCTCGCGGACAAAAGTCAGGGTTCATTGCGAACCCTGACTTGCTCTTACAGTGATACTTTTCTTTCTGCTGTGAATAAGAGTCTAAAACTTTATAATTTACTTGCTTTGTAATTGAATAATATTTCGCTCGAGCTTATCAATCAGACCAGATAACAACTCAATCTCATCAGTTGAAATTCCACCGAGAATCTCTTTGCGGGTGGAACATATGACGCCATCAACCTGCTCTATTATCGGTGAAGACTGTTCCGTCAGTTTTATCCTCTTTGCACGACGATCATTTGCACAGATATGCCGTGTGATTAAACCTTTCTCCTCCAGTTGATCTAAGGTTCTAACCAGTGATGGTTGTTCGATACCAATCGCCTTTGCCAATTGAATCTGTGACTGCTCAGGTGGTAAACGATTAATATTATGCAAGGTAACCCAATGTGTTTGGGTCAGTTCCAACGGCTTCAGCCGATGGTCGATAAGTGCGCGCCAAACGCGAACTAATCGTGCTAAATCAGATCCTAATGTCGATTCCAATTGCCCCTCCTTTTATTTAGCGTGCTAGCATAACTCCCAGAGTCCAGTCTATTTTGGGTAATTAACATTAAAAACACAAATGTATATATACCGTCGATGCTAGGGGAATAGCAATAAATACGGGAAATAGTTTAGCAGAAATGATGTTTTTTACTAAAATACCCCTTAAGGATTAACCTTATGTATGTATCTATATTCCCCATTAACGCACCACTTACCGACTTGGTGTTAGGTGCTTCTATCTATTTCCCGCCAATGTTTAAGACAGTCATGCTAGGTTTGGTGTTATAGCTACTGATCCATCATATGCTACGGAATTGGATCTACTCTGGTGACATCTGACATCCAATATTAATGGATCTCTCAATTTTTGTCATTTCGGTCACGGTTTCTTTATGGGTCTTAGCCAGTTGGTAAATTGACATGAATCATCAATCTCTTAAATATTTCTCCTCAGTCATCGTATTCGCCCTCGCACTCTGTGCTGGTTGGTGGATGTGGAATTATTACATGTAATCGCCCTGAGCTCGTGATGGTAAAGTCCGGGCAGAATTAGTCAGTATCACCCCGGAAGTTTCCGGCAGGCTGGTTAAAATACTAGTTCATGATAACCAATTGGTAAGCTCTGATAGCCTATTATTTGTCATTGACCCGCAACCCTATCAGTTAGCACTGGATAATACGCAAGCCGCTGTTGTCCGCGCCCAGAGTGAGTTAGCCAAAGCGAATCATGAAGCTGAACGCCGCCGCTACTTACCTAAAAATATCATTTCCGGTGCCGATCTCGAGATTGCCAATTTAACCGCTGATAGTATGAAAGCCGCATATCAGGGCGCAGTGGCAAACCTCGAGCAAGCGAAATGGAATCTCAGCAAAACGCGTATTTATGCCCCTGCCAACGGCTATATCACCAATCTACAAACACGGGTAGGTAACTATGCGACAACTGGCACTCCATTAGTAGCGCTAATAGATACCGATTCATTCTATGTAATGGGCTATTTCGAAGAAACCAAACTGAGACACATTAGAGAAGGTAATGAGGCCAAGATTGTTTTGTATAATGGCAACATTCCTTTACGCGGAGTGGTAGAAAGTATTGGTCGGGCGAGGAGCAGCAAGTGCGCCAGCTTGAAACTCACTGGCGCATAGAGTCTTAAGGCACGTCATAACCGAGGGCCGCACGGCGAATGCGGAACCACTGCTGGCGAGTCATCGTCAGGGAGAGCGCAGCCCACGCGGCTTTAACGCGCTCTATCTTGCCGGAACCGATGATAGGTAATGGAGCCGATGGCAGGCGCAGGATCCAGGCATAAACCACCTGTTCAATACTTTCAGCACCTATTTCATCGGCCACCGCCTGCAACTCATCACGTAGCGCCTGGAACTCTGGGTCACTAAACAAACGCCCGCCCCCCAGACAAGACCAGGCCATCGGCTTAATGCGCAGCTGTTGGCAAGCATCAAGGGTGCCATCCACAATGGCGGGCTGGTGCAGCGGTGAAATTTCGACCTGATTAGTCACCAGCGAGAATGGCAAACGCGATTGCAGCAAACTAAATTGTGCGGGCGTAAAGTTCGACACGCCGAAATGTTTTACCTGGCCGCTTTGGTGTAATTGGGTGAAAGCTTCAGCCACTTCATCAGCATCCATCAGGGGATCTGGGCGGTGGATCAGCAGCAGATCCAGATAATCAGTATGTAAATGCGTCAGTGACTGCTCAGCGCTTTTGATGATGTGTGAGCGATCAGTGATGTAATGCCCCAGCGCATGCTCTGGTTTCGCGGTAGTGGCAATGCCACATTTGCTCACCAGTTCCAGTTGCTGCCGCAAAGCGGGCTTAAGGCGCAATGCCTGCCCGAATGCCTGCTCACATTGATAACCACCGTAAATATCTGCGTGATCTGTCGTAGTAATGCCCAATTCAATATGCTGCTCGATAAAGCCCAACAACTGCGCGGGCGTCATCTCCCACTCCATCAAGCGCCAATAACCGCAAATCATGCGAGAAAATTCAGGCCCAAGGGGTGCCAGTTGAGTACGTGTATCCATTATTAGCTACCTCATTTATTAGTATGCCCTTAGCATACACAACCGACAGCAAGGTTAAATCCTCCCTGAGCAACGAATTAAGGGTCAATTGGGGGTTGAGCGACTCAATAGCCGACTAAATAGCCATAAAGGCTAAAAATGCACGGCTCGTTAGAACAGAGAGGGTTGCTCTTGCAGCGGCTCATCCGGCTGCTTGTTAGCGCGTTGCAAGCGCAGTAGACGTTGGCGACACAGCCGCAGGACATCTCGTTTTTGCGGATCACTCATTTTAATCCAGTTAAAGCGCTCATCACGGCTGCGCATACAGCCACGACAAAAACCACGGTCATCTGTTTGGCAGATACCACGGCATGGACTGGGAATGTCGAAAAACTCAAGTTGCTGAGCCACGCGGCCTCCTGCTACTAAGATACCTAAAGAACTGAGTGTTTCAGCGATATCTTAATTGAAGCCTGCTTCGCCACTGCTGGCAAGCCTCTATTTTGCCCCGCCGGATAAAACCCGCCAAGCAGTGACGCACACCACAATACCGCTAAGGTTATCTTAAGTTTCAATCGATATCATTCATGCAATTAGTGAACTCTAGGATTCAATTTTCACGATGAATGTTCGATATAAGTTACAGTGTAACAGTCTCGGTTTTATTCTCAGCTGTGCGCTGTTTTTCACTCTCTGCCATAATGCGCTATTTATTAGCAAAGCCTGGTCGCTGATCCGTTTTGACAGCAGTGAAAGCTATTTCTTCGCCGCAACCATTCCGCTGGTGATTTTCTGCGCACTCAATATCATTTTTAGCCTGTTGGCCGTCCCCTTGCTGCGCAAACCACTGATCATTCTATTTTTATTGGGTGGTGCTGCGGCCAACTACTTTATGTTCAGCTATGGTGCCGTGATCGACGCCAATATGATGCAAAACGCCTTTGAGACCAACGCACAGGAAGCCACCGCCCTTTTCACGCCACGTATGGCTCTCTGGCTGCTAGTGCTCGGTATCACTCCTGCCATCATTATCTGCTTCGTGCGGATTCAGGCAACCCGCCCCTGGTGGTACATGCTGGGGCTACGGGCGGCAAATATTCTGCTATCGGCGGTCATTATCATGCTGGTAGCGACGCTGTTTTATAAAGATTACGCCTCGCTGATCCGGAACAATAAAAGCATCGTCAAGATGCTAACGCCATCCAACTTTGTCAGCGGCAGTTTTCAATTTGCCAGGCATAAATATTTCGCCAGCAATATGTCGCTGGTGAGGATTGGTGAAGATGCCCATAAAGGGCCGGTAATCAGTGGGCAACAGAAGAGAACTTTGGTGATTTTGGTGGTAGGAGAAACTGCCCGTGCCGAGAACTTCTCCTTAGGTGGCTATGGTCGCGCAACCAACCCTCGCCTACAAAAACAGGATGTGACCTATTTTAAGAATGCCTCATCCTGCGGCACGGAAACCGCTATTTCCGTGCCGTGCATGTTCTCCAATATGCCGCGTAAAAACTATGATGCCACACTGGCCAGCCATCAGGAGGGCTTGATGGATATTCTTGCCCGCGCTGGGCTGAATGTTTTGTGGCGTGAAAATGATGGTGGCTGTAAAGGAGCCTGTGACCGCACTCCCCATCAGGATGTGACACAGCTGCAATTAACCACCGACTGCGAGAATGGTGTCTGCTTAGATAACGCGCTGCTCTATAAGTTGGATAATTATATCAATGGGCTGCAAGGTGACGGGGTCATCGTATTACACCAAATGGGTAGTCATGGCCCCGCTTATTACCGCCGCTCTACCCCCGAGTTCCGCCAATTTGCCCCAACCTGCGATAGCAACCAAATTCAGGATTGCACCTCTCAGGAGCTGGTGAATACTTACGATAATTCGATTCTTTATACTGATGCCATGCTGGATAACACCATTAAATTGCTGCAACAGCAGAGTGCCAGATTTAATACCGCACTGGTTTATCTCTCTGATCACGGCGAGTCATTGGGCGAAAATGGCATGTATCTGCACGGAACACCCTATATGTTCGCCCCTGGTCAGCAAACCCACATTCCTTTCTTAATGTGGTTATCACCTGAATATACAAAAAGCTATGGCATCGATCGCCAGTGTTTAGCCAAGAGTGCACAACATGATGAAATTTCGCAGGATAATCTGTTCCATACCCTATTGGGCATGATGAATATTCAAACCAATGAATATCAATCTGGGATGGATCTGCTGGAGAAGTGCCGCACTCAGGGCTAACAGATGAGCCAAAAGCACCGATAAATTTTAGCTAGGAAAACAGATAGTTAATGCCAGTGAAGTTATCCGCTGGCATTTTTTTATTGACCTAGACCGATCGGTCTATTACGCTCTGCGACATGAACAAAATACAGCACACACATGTAGACACCCGTGATCACCTGCTAGCGACAGGTGAAAGTCTCAGTCTGCGCCTTGGCTTTAACGGCATGGGGCTTAGCCTGCTACTTAGCACCGCGGGTATTCCGAAAGGCTCGTTTTATCACTACTTCCGCTCAAAGGAAGTGTTTGGTGAGGCGATGTTACAGCGCTATTTTGATCGTTATGACACGGCAATGGAGAGTCTGCTGACTGGCTCCCAAGGCGATAAACGTCACCATTTGCTGCACTATTTTGCTCAATCTATTGCTAACTATTGCGGCAGTGAGTGCCACAATGCTTGTCTGGCGGTTAAACTATCAGCTGAAGTGAGTGATCTATCCGAACCCATGCGCCACGCGCTAGATATCGGCACTGCCCGCGTGATTGGTCGTTTGCAAGATGCCATCGAAGCCGGTATTGCAGAGGGTTCGCTGCGCACCATGCTCTCCCCGGCCGCCACCGCAGAAACACTCTATGCCTTGTGGCTGGGTGCGGCATTGCGGGCCAAGGTAAAACGTTCCGTTACCCCGCTGACCTGTGCGCTAGAAAGTATCGAATTGATTCTACAGCCGAACCCATAATCCAATGATTCTGATCGCAAACTTTGTGCTTCAGGATTTATCCAGCCAATAGTTGACTGGTCTATTAATATAGGACGCACCATGAAGACTGCTAAACTGTTCTCTCCTTTGAAGGTTGGCGCGCTCACTTTGCCAAACCGCGTATTTATGGCACCACTGACTCGCTTACGCAGTATTGAGCCAGGTGATATCCCAACCCCTTTAATGGCGGAATATTATCGTCAACGGGCCAGTGCCGGTTTGATTATCACCGAAGCAACCCAGATCTCTTTCCAGGCAAAAGGCTACGCGGGAGCACCGGGGTTACACACTCAGGAGCAGTTGAACGCGTGGAAAAAAATCACTCAGGCGGTGCATGAGGAGGGGGGACATATTGCCGTGCAGCTGTGGCATGTTGGACGCATTTCGCACAGTAGCTTGCAGCCCGGCCAACAAGCGCCAGTAGCGCCTTCAGCTATTGCCGCTGATACCCGCACCACCGTGCGCGATGAAAACGGTGCCTGGGTGCGCGTTCCCTGCTCCACCCCGCGCGCCTTGGAAACAGAAGAGATCCCGGGCATCATTAATGATTTCCGTCAGGCCACCGCCAATGCGCGCGAAGCGGGTTTTGACTATATCGAACTGCATGCCGCCCATGGTTATTTGCTGCATCAATTTATGTCTCCGGCCTCAAATCAGCGTACCGACCAATACGGTGGTAGCATTGAAAACCGTACCCGTCTGACACTGGAGGTGGTTGACGCCACCGCTGCCCAATGGGGTGCTGAACGTATTGGTATCCGTATCTCCCCATTAGGGCCGTTCAATGGTCTGGATAATGGTGAAGATCAGGAAGAAGCGGCACTGTATCTGATTGATGAATTGAACAAACGGCATATCGCCTACCTGCACATCTCCGAGCCAGATTGGGCCGGTGGTAAACCTTACTCAGAGGCGTTCCGTGATGCGGTTCGTGCGCGCTTCAAAGGGGTTATTATCGGTGCGGGTGCCTATACCGCCGAGAAGGCCGAAGAGTTGATTGAGAAAGGCTTTATTGATGCGGTAGCTTTTGGTCGCAGCTATATCTCTAACCCAGATTTAGTCGCTCGCCTACAACAGCATGCCCCACTGAATGAGCCTGATGGCGAAACATTCTACGGCGGCGGTGCTAAGGGCTACACTGATTACCCAACGCTGTAATGAGTTCTACCTGCTAATCGACTATCTCATCACGGTCAGGCGATATCTGGCCGTGATGATTTGCCCCGTTTCATTTCCTGTAACCCATTGAACTGATTTAATTGCCGGGGCTATACTTGAACCTGGTTTCATCACCCTTGCCCAATAACCAGGCAAAATGTAAACAGAGGATATTATGCGCTTACTCCATACCATGATCCGCGTCGGTGACCTGCAACGCTCCATCGATTTCTACACCAAGGTATTAGGGATGCGTTTACTGCGTACCAGCGAAAATACCGAGTATAAATACTCGCTGGCGTTCGTCGGTTATAGCGATGAAAGTGAAGGCTCAGTGATTGAGCTGACCTATAACTGGGGCGTAGAGAGCTACGAGATGGGGAGTGCATTTGGCCATTTGGCGCTGGGTGTGGATGATGTGGCCGCCACTTGCGACCAAATTCGTCAGGCGGGTGGAAAAGTCACCCGTGAAGCCGGCCCGGTCAAAGGCGGTAATACCATCATTGCGTTTGTCGAAGATCCGGACGGCTATAAAATCGAGTTAATCGAGAATAAGAGCGCCGGACACGGCCTCGGAAACTGATTAGCTAACAGGCACCAGCACGGTGCCTTTTTTATCATCGCGATATCCCCCTGCATCCTGCGCCAAAATTTGACATAATGTGTGCTGAATTCGATGAAGATAAGAAACTGATGGCAGATAAAAGTGACCTTAACGCCCTGAGTGGCCGTTTTCGTGGGTATTACCCCGTAGTAATTGATGTTGAAACCGCCGGTTTTAATGCTCAAACCGATGCATTATTAGAAATTGCCGCCGTGACTTTACAGATGAACAAAGAGGGATGGTTGCTACCGGATGAAACACTACATTTTCATGTAGAACCCTTTGAAGGTGCCAATCTGCAACCTGAAGCACTGGCATTTAATGGGATTGACCCTACCAACCCTTTACGTGGTGCAGTGAGTGAACACGATGCCTTACACGCCATTTTTAAAGCGGTGCGTAAAGGGCTAAAAGATCAAGGCTGTAACCGGGCAATCATCGTGGCACACAACGCCAATTTCGATCACAGTTTTGTCATGGCTGCGGCTGAGCGGGCGAGTTTAAAACGCAATCCGTTCCATCCATTCGCCACTTTTGATACCGCCGCTCTTAGCGGGCTGGTGCTGGGGCAAACCGTGTTGGCAAAAGCCTGCCTGACCGCAGGTATTCCGTTTGATAGCAGCCAGGCGCATTCGGCCTTGTACGACACCATGCAAACGGCAAAGCTGTTCTGCGAGCTGGTTAATCGTTGGAAGAAATTGGGCGGCTGGCCAATACCGGCGGGAGAGTCCGAGTAACGCGTTTTTTATCAGAAAACGGCATGTTATAAATATGAAAAGGTGGCCCGTAAGCCACCTTTTTTGATTCACTGACCACCAGCGCACATTACTCTGCGGCGGGTTGATCTTCCTGTGAACGGTACTTATCTGCAGTCTCTTTCAGCAGCTGTTGCAATTCACCACGCTGATACATTTCCATCAGAATGTCGCAACCGCCAACCAATTCGCCATCTACCCACAGCTGCGGGAATGTTGGCCAGTTGGCATATTTTGGCAGCTCAGCACGAATATCCGGATTTTGCAGGATATCAACATAAGCAAAGCGTTCGCCACAGGCCGATAGCGCCTGCACAGCCTGAGCAGAGAAACCGCAGTTTGGCAGCTTTGGCGAGCCCTTCATGTACAGCAGGATTGGGTTTTCTGCTATCTGGCGCTGAATTTTATCAATCGTCGTCATTTCTTGCTTCCTCAAGCCATATCGTGGCTACAATGCTTTTTACTCAATATCATTATTGCGTCCGCTCTATTGTAGCGACTGTCACCGCTGGAATAAAACGCCATCTTTTGCAGGGACTTTATGCCATCAGCAAAGAGTTAGCTGTCAGCTACAAATATGTGCATTGAGAATAACATTTTTGATCCCATCACTTCACTAATATCTTCTTTATCGTGTAGCAGGCGTTTATTTCAATAATACCCTAAGTTATTGAGGCCACAGGTAGTCTGCCAGCAAACGAATCTCGATACGCTAACTCAAGTCAGTGATTCAGATGAGTGAGTGTCGCTAACAACCCTACGGTTTTAGATACGACGGATATAACTCGTTGACGAATGGTTGATTTAAGTTCGCTGAAAGCATAAATAAGCTACAATTGTGAAGCCATTAACGTTTTCTCACAATATCGATTAGAATCCTGTATCTCTTCGCTTTTTTATATCCTGAGTTTCGGCAATACTGTGACTCTTCATATTCATCTCAGGGCTAAGGTTGGTAGCGTTATTATGCGTTTAATTCTTACGCTGTTTGTGCTGCTGTTTACCCAACTATTCTTAAATTTGGCGCATGCGTCGCCGCAGGCACAGGTGTCGGCGGAGCAAAAGAGAGGTCAGGTCAGCCAAGCCAGCCCTGATGATCGTAAAAAGCGAAAAGCTGATAAAAGTACCAAGAAAGCGAAAATTGCCAGCGCTAAAACTGCCACCGGCAAAACCAGCACCAATAAAACCGCCGTCAGCAGCAATAAAAAGAGCATAGCCAGTAACACAACGAAAGCTCTTAAGAAGAAAGTGCAAGAAATAAGTAAACCCACCATAAAACAACCCAGCAGTGTTAAAAAAACGAATACTAAAACAGCGGCCAACAAAAAAGTGGCGGCGGTCAAAAAAACAGAAAAAATTGCTTATGGTCGGCATCGAAATAAGACTCAAGGTAAAGCTGGCACAGAATTAGTTGCAAATAATAAAATCAAGCTCAGCCCTGCCCATAAAAAGCGCTACCAACATGCGAAGCAAACGGCAATGAGCAAACTGATGAAACAAGTCGGTAAACCTTATCGTTGGGGCGGCACCTCGCCGAATACCGGTTTTGATTGCAGTGGGCTTATTTATTACGCCTATAAAGATGTGATCAGAATAAAAATGCCGCGTACTGCTAACGAGATGTATCATTTACGTGATGCCGCGCCAGTCAAACGTGCTGAATTAGAGAGTGGTGATCTGGTGTTCTTTAATATTGCCAATCGCGGCGTTGCCGATCATGTCGGTGTCTATTTAGGTAACGGCAAATTTATTCAGTCCCCGCGTACCGGCGAAGAGATCCGCATTAGTATGCTGAATAACGACTACTGGCAAGATCACTATGTGGGTGCTCGCCGCGTGGTCACACCTAAAACTATCCGCTAATTCTTCAACTCACAGCCAGCACTGCTGTTGGCTGTGAGTACCCCACTCGCCAAACTTCTGTTATCCCCGTGATCTATCTTGGCTAATGCCAATGCCATACTAATACTGTGGTTATAACTGTCATTTCTGTCGAAAATTGTTAAGATTATACCCACAACAAAAATACAACAATTAAGCTTTTAACCGCTCTTCGCCACATCATGGCCTGCGGCTATTGATGGGATTTGAGGAGCAAACACCCTGAGCAACCCGAAAGGAGAGAGCTATGTCTTTTGAATTACCGGCATTACCTTATGCACAAAATGCACTGGAACCCCATATCTCAGCTGAAACGCTGGAGTACCATTACGGCAAACACCATAATACCTATGTGATTAACCTCAATAATCTGATTAAAGATAGTGAGTTTGCTGACAAAACGCTGGAAGAGATAGTAAAAACCTCCAGCGGTGGTCTCTTTAACAATGCGGCCCAAGTCTGGAACCATACTTTCTACTGGCACTGTCTGTCACCAAATGGTGGTGGTGAGCCGACCGGTAAAGTGGCTGATGCCATTAATCAATCATTTGGTTCTTTTGCTGAATTTAAAGCACAATTTACCGATGCCGCAGTGAAAAACTTTGGCGCAGGTTGGACTTGGCTGGTTAAAAAAGCCGATGGCACGCTGGCGATTGTGAGTACATCTAATGCGGCAACCCCGCTGACGACCACGGATAAACCGTTACTGACGGTGGATGTGTGGGAACACGCTTATTATATTGATTACCGCAATGCGCGGCCAAAATATCTGGAAAATTTCTGGGCGCTGGTTAACTGGGCATTCGTTGAGAAGAATTTAGCCTGAGAAGGCAATAAGCGCGAGACGATGTGTTAGCACATCAAGCAATAATTAAGGGCGGGTAAACCGCCCTACTTTACTATTTTACCGGCAAGCGGCTTAATTAATTCATTACCGCCACGAAGCTAAAGGCAATAATCATCGCCAGCGCACCAACAGTCGTAATCAGCGACATTTTCAGATTGGTATCCATAAAAACTCCTCAGCCGGTCAGTTTGTCGTAGGGAAAAGGCACATAGTTAGTGTGTTAAAATATCTTCCCACAATTCAGAAAAAAAATCTTGTGCTCATTACGCACTTTATAACTTTGAATACCTCTTTCACTTTTCCTCCAGATCAGCCAAAATTCGCAGTTCATAACTGCATACCGACCAATAACGTCCAATAAATACTCTCAGACAACCAGCTGATTCCATTTTCCAGCCAATAACATGCTTCTGTCTGAGTGGTTTCGCGTCTGCAGGCAAACGATTAACATAATACTTACCTACTGTAACAGGTGAGCTTAGGAGTCATTTTTTTTATGGCAACGATTAAAGATGTGGCCAAACACGCGGGTGTTTCCACCACCACCGTTTCGCACGTGATTAACAAAACGCGTTTCGTCGCCGAAAATACTAAGGCTGCCGTGTGGGCGGCCATTAAAGAACTGCATTATTCACCCAGTGCTGTGGCCCGTAGTTTGAAAGTTAATCACACCAAATCAATTGGTTTACTGGCAACGTCCAGCGAAGCGCCCTATTTTGCTGAAGTGATCGAAGCGGTTGAAAACAGTTGTTATAGCAAGGGTTACACGCTGATTTTATGTAACTCTCATAATAATCTGGATAAACAGAAAGCCTATCTGGCGATGCTGGCACAAAAGCGTGTTGATGGACTGCTGGTGATGTGTTCAGAATATCCCGAGCAGTTGCTGGGGATGCTGGAAGATTATCGTAATATCCCGATGGTGGTGATGGATTGGGGGACAGCACGTGGCGACTTTACTGACTCGATTATCGATAACGCCTTTGAAGGCGGCTATTTGGCTGGACGTTATCTGATTGAGCGCGGTCATCGTGATATCGGCGCTATTCCCGGCCAGCTATCCCGTAATACTGGCGGTGGTCGCCATCAGGGCTTTTTGAAAGCCCTGGAGGAGGCCAATATCACGCTGCGTGATGAATGGGTGGTTCAGGGCGATTTCGAACCGGAGTCCGGTTATAAAGCCATGCACCAGATTCTGACGCAAAAACATCGCCCGACCGCGGTATTCTGTGGCGGCGATATTATGGCGATGGGTGCAATATGCGCAGCCGATGAGCTGGGCTTGCGGGTGCCGCAAGATATTTCAGTGATCGGGTATGATAATGTGCGCAACGCGCGCTACTTCTCCCCTGCGCTGACCACCATTCATCAGCCAAAAGAGCGATTAGGTGAAACCGCTTTTGCGATGTTGCTCGACCGTATTGTCAGCAAGCGCGAAGACCCCCAGACCATTGAGGTGCACCCGAAACTGGTCGAGCGACGTTCTGTTGCGGATGGCCCGTTCCGCGATTATCGCCGCTAACTCTCTTCTGCCGGTAGCAAACTCGGCTACCGGCGCGGTTATTTGCTCTCAGTTGCTGGTGTCGTCATGCTGAGTAGCTGATGGGTTGTCATCTTTCAGCCACTCAGCATTTAGCGTGACACTGTCACCCAAATACGCCAGCAACCATGCCAGTGCCGGTGAGTGGTTGTTCTGCTCCCACGTCAGGCAGCATGGGCTATCCGGTAGCGGTTCAGCCAAGCTTAGCGCTGCCAGCCTCCCTTGCGCAATCAGCGGCGAGACCATATGAGCAGGCACCATGCCAACACATAGCCCCGCGCACAGGCAGTCAATCCCCGTCGCCCAGTCCGGTGCCACCAACCGCTGCTGATTATCTAAGGTCCAGGTGTCCCGTTTCGGCAGGTTGCGCGCGGTATCTTCCAGACAGAGTGCGGGGTAAGGCCGCAACTGATCATCGGTCAGTGGCCCGGTTAACCGCGCTAATGGGTGTTCGACACTCACCACACATTGCCAACTTAAAAAGCCCATGTCGCGAAAAACAAACCGCCCTCCGACTGGCACCGCACGCGTGGCGCCGATGGCCATTTCAGCCTGCCCGTCCACCAGCGCATCCCAGACGCCATTGAACACCTCATAACGTACCCGTAATTCGATATCAGGAAAATGTCGATAGAAATCCAGAACTAAGCGGCGGCTGCGCTGTGGTTTGACGATTTTATCCACCACGATGGTTAACTCCCCTCGCCAGCCATTCGCCACTTGTTGGCATTGACGGCGAGTGCCATTCATTTTTTTGATAACATCGCGAGCTTCTTTGATAAAAACGACACCTGCGGCGGTTAATTCTACGTCACGATGACGCCGTTCAAACAGCGGCACCGCCAGCCACTCTTCAAGCTGGCGCACGGTATAACTTATCGCCGATGGCACACGGTGCAATTCTTGAGCGGCGGCACTGAAGCTACCGGTACGTGCGACCGCGTCAACCACATCCAGCGAGTATTCAGACCACATTATCTTCTGCTCCTGTTGCTCATTTATTCAGACATCAAATATTTTGATAGCATGGCGCAAATATTACCGTTTCACAATCGAATCACTCGCCGGATAGAATGCCCCCGCAATAAAATTGCCTGTAATAATACATTTACAATAACAACATATTGACAACAGCAACGCCTGCAACATTTTCACATTGAGAATAAAGAATGAAAACCACCTCTAGCTTCATGTTCTACCTGGCTGGCTTAAGTATGCTGGGTTATCTGGCCACCGACATGTATTTGCCCGCCTTTGGCGCAATGCAACAAGAGCTGCAAACCTCCGCCGGTGCCATCAGTGCCAGTCTGAGCATCTTCCTCGCCGGTTTCGCTATCGCCCAACTTATCTGGGGGCCGGTATCGGATAAAATAGGTCGTAAACCGGTGCTGTTGGTCGGGTTGGGGTTATTTGCTATCGGCTGTCTGGGGATTTTGTGGGTTGAGACTGCCACCCAGTTATTAATCCTGCGTTTTATTCAAGCGGTGGGGGTCTGTTCTGCCGCCGTGAGCTGGCAAGCCTTAGTGGTGGATCGTTATCGCGACGGTAAAGCCAACCGCGTATTCGCAACTATCATGCCGCTGGTGGCGTTGTCGCCGGCACTGGCACCTTTGCTGGGTGCCTGGCTGTTAAATCACTTCAGTTGGCGCGCCATTTTTGTCGTTCTGCTGGCCGTTACTCTGCTGCTCCTGATCCCAACGGCGCTGTTGAAAGAGCGGAAAAAATCCGCGACTGATAAAGCCGATCAAAGTAGGGCTAGGATCAGTTTCTACCAGTTATTGAAATCGCCACAGTTTAGCGGCAACGTGATGATGTTCGCCGCATGTAGTGCCGGATTTTTCGCTTGGTTAACCGGTTCACCTTTTATTTTGGGCGACATGGGATATGGCCCGAACGTCATCGGTTTAAGTTATGTTCCACAGACATTGGCTTTTCTCTTAGGCGGTTTCGGTTGCCGTAGCGCTCTGACTCGCATCAAAGGAAATACCCTGCTGCCATGGCTGTTGGCGGGGTATAGCGCCAGCATGATCGCGCTCTATCTCATCGCAACCTTTACCACTCCGACACTGGTGAGCTTACTTATTCCTTTCTGCATAATGGCGCTTGTGAATGGTGCCTGCTACCCTATTATCGTAGCGAATGCATTAATGCCTTTTCCGGCGAACACTGGCAAAGCCGCTGCACTGCAAAACACGCTTCAGCTAGGGTTGTGTTTTGTCGCGAGCATGATGGTGTCCGCTTTTATCAGCCAGGCATTGCTGGCAACAGTGACGGTGATGCTGTCGACGGTTGTGTTAGCACTATTGGGATATGGCATTCATTGCTATGCGCTGCGAAAAGATAAAAAGGGAATTAATTTTCAATAGAAATAGTCACTAAGCGGCATAAAAGCCGGGAGCGATTTAGTATTGAGAAAGCGTCCCGGCAAGCCTATACTCGGTTTAACCGATTACAATACCATTAAAAAAAAGCATTATCTTAAGCACTTTCTGTGCGCGTGGATTGCGTCACATTTACTCTTATGGATGAGTTACCCTAAACCAAAACATAATTAGGGTTTCTTCTTAATCTTCCTCTGTCCGTAACGGATATCAGACACCAAGGTCACAACAACCTAATTGGTATGTCTTCGCGCATATAGATAATTATCGCGGGTCATAAGTCAGAAGAAAGTGATGGAGAAGCTATGAGTTCATCCTGTATAGAAGACCAGAGCATTCAAGAAAATCCGTGGTTCCGCATAGTGCAAGAGATGCTGAACCGGGCTGATATTGAGATCAATGGCTCACGCCCCTTCGACATTCAAGTTAATAACCCAGACTTTTTTAAGCGGGTATTACAAGAAGGATCTTTGGGATTAGGTGAGAGTTATATGGACGGTTGGTGGGAGTGCGATCGCTTGGATATCTTTTTCCAGCGAGTTCTCCGTGCTGGCCTGGAAAATCAACTTCCACACCATCTCAAAGATACTTTACGTATTGCCGCCGCCCGTGTGATCAATTTGCAATCAAAGAAACGCGCCTGGATTGTCGGCAAAGAGCATTATGACTTAGGTAATGATCTATTTAGCCTCATGCTCGACCCCAATATGCAATACTCCTGCGGCTACTGGAAAGAGGCCACGACTCTTGAGCAAGCGCAGGAAAATAAGCTGCAGATGATCTGCGAAAAGCTGCAATTAGCCCCGGGCATGAAACTGCTGGATATCGGTTGTGGTTGGGGTGGACTTGCCGCTTATGCCGCCCGCCATTACGGGGTCTCAGTCTCAGGGGTGACCATTTCAGCGGAACAGCAAAAATTGGCGCAAGAGCGCTGCGCAGGTTTGGATGTCACTATCTTGCTGCAAGACTATCGTGATTTAAATGAACAGTTTGATCGTATTGTGTCAGTGGGGATGTTCGAGCATGTGGGGCCAAAGAATTACCGCACCTATTTTGAGGTGGTAAATCGCAATTTAAAACCTGATGGGTTGTTCTTGCTGCACACCATTGGCGCTAATCGCACTGATCTCAGTATTGATCCGTGGATTAATAAATATATCTTCCCAAATGGTTGCCTGCCCTCGGTGAAACATATTGCTCAGGCCAGCGAGCCCTATTTTATCATGGAAGATTGGCATAATTTCGGCGCAGATTATGACCGAACATTAATGGCCTGGTATGCCCGTTTCCAAGCGGCATGGCCAACTCTGGCGCAGAATTACTCCTCGCGATTTGAACGGATGTTTAGCTATTATCTGAATGCGTGTGCTGGGGCATTCCGCGCCAGAGACATTCAATTGTGGCAAGTTCTGTTTAGCCCTAATGGCGTAGAGGGCGGTATTCGAACTCCCCGTTAAGAGTGCCGCAATTTAAACATGACTGGTTTGATAGCAGGGGTGCACAGCCCCTGCTTCACTTTTATCCTACTTACTCACGCACTGTTTTTTCCACCGCCTCAATGGCATGGACAATATCGCGCTGCGCCAGTACTCGCTCAACGGTATCCACCACAGCCTGCGTCTGCGGATCTATTTCGATATTGACCCGATGCCCTAAGCGCTTTTTACCTAGCGTGGTGCGTGCCAGTGTTTCCGGGATCAGATGCACACAAAAACGGTTGCCGACAACTTCACCGATGGTCAGGCTGATACCATCAATACCGATAAAACCTTTATGTAATATATATTTCATCAAATCAGCGCTGGGCATTCGAAACCAGATCTGACGATTATTTTCTGATGTATATATTTTGGTTATTTCAGCGGTACAAATAATATGGCCGGACATAAGATGCCCACCAATTTCGTCACTGAATTTAGCTGCGCGCTCCAAATTAACCACATCCCCCACCTGAATATCACCCAGGTTAGTGATGCGCAGTGTCTCCTTCATCAAATCAAAGCTAACCCGATGGCCTTCAATCGCAGTGACCGTCAGGCAACAGCCATTGTGGGCAACAGAAGCGCCTAAGGCTAATTCAGGTAGCATCTCAGTTGGCATCTCCACCACATGAGTACGGAAATTAGATTTTTCTTCGATGGCAACCACCGGCGCGGTGCCTTGAACAATACCGGTAAACATACGCCATGCCTCTCATCAGTCAGCGGTAAAAAGAAGTGATCTCTGCGTTGATTTTGCCTCAGAAGATACGGAAAACCAAACCACTTAGAATAAAAAACTGCATACGCGGTATTTTGCTGATATTTAATGACAAGGATTGCTTAAGCTTGGCGAGAAGGTACAATCTTTTATACTCGTTTTTCTTGATGTTGTAGGCTTGCTAGTGACTCTCTCTTACCCGAATCACTGAGCGGCGTCAGACCATCGGGCTATACTTGCTACCTACCTGCAACCCCAAGTATTTTGGATAAATTGTTTCCGTTATTTTATTTAACGCTTATTTAGCGATAAATAGCCTCAATAAATAAAGAAGGTGCATACGTGCAGAAGTATATAGTAGAGGCGCGTAGCTTATTGGCTCTCGCTATTCCCGTCGTCATCGCGCAACTGTCCCAAACGGCAATGGGCGTGGTTGATACCATTATGGCCGGCTCTGTCAGTGCAACCGATATGGCTGCGGTGGCCGTGGGGACATCTATCTGGCTACCGGCAATCTTATTCGGCCATGGTTTACTGCTGGCGCTAACCCCTACGGTTGCCCAACTTAATGGTTCCGGGCGGCGTAACCAGATTGCCCATCAAGTCAGGCAAGGATTTTGGCTGGCGCTGTGCGTTTCACTGCTCATTATGTTGGTGCTATATAATAGCGACCACGTTATTAAGCAAATGCATAATATTGACCCGATACTGGCGGATAAAGCCGTTGGTTTCTTACATGCCATTATGTGGGGCGCGCCCGGCTATCTGTTCTTCCAAGTGTTGCGTAATCAGTGCGAAGGATTGTCCAAAACTAAACCGGGGATGGTGATAGGTTTTATCGGTTTGCTGGTTAATATTCCGATTAACTATATTTTCATCTACGGTAAATTCGGCGCACCGGCGTTAGGGGGCGTGGGTTGTGGTGTGGCCACCGGAACCGTCTACTGGGTGATGTTCCTGATGATGCGGTGGTATGTTACCCGCGCTCGCTCGCAGCAAGACATCAAACTGGAGAAAGGGTTTGCAGCACCAGACTGGCAAGTGATGAAACGTTTGGGCGGCCTTGGTCTACCCGTTGCGCTGGCGCTGTTTTTCGAAGTGACACTGTTTGCTGTAGTAGCATTACTGGTTTCGCCACTCGGTATCGTCGCGGTTGCCGGGCACCAGATTGCGCTCAACTTCAGCTCACTGATGTTTATGTTACCCATGTCACTGAGTGTGGCGGCCACTATTCGTGTTGGCTTCCGCCTCGGTCAGGGTTCGGTTGATCAAGCAAAGGTCGCGGCTTATACCAGTATTGCTGTCGGTTTGATGCTGGCCTGCATAACTGCGGTGTTTACGGTTATTTTCCGCGAACATATTGCCCTGCTGTATAACAAAACACCTGAAGTCGTGATGATGGCCTCCCATTTGATGCTGCTAGCGGCGCTCTATCAGCTCTCTGATGCCATTCAGGTGATCGGCAGCGGTGTATTACGTGGCTATAAAGATACCCGTTCGATCTTCTTTATTACCTTTACAGCTTATTGGTTGCTGGGGTTACCGAGTGGTTACCTGCTGGGACTGACCGACTATATTGTCCCCGCAATGGGGCCAAGTGGTTTCTGGATAGGCTTCGTTATCGGCTTAACCGCTGCGGCGATCTTAATGGCACTGCGCATCCGTTGGTTACAAAAACAACCGACGGCGTTTATCCTGCAAAAAGCAGCACACTAGGCAAGCCTAGCTAAGTGTTAATCGCTGGAGTCAAACTGGCGATTAATGCTTAGGTAAAGCGAAAAGATGAGGAAAAAAACAGCGCAATGAGTAAAAGCGCAGCAATTACGTGAGTTTGCGGTGAATATTGTGTTTTTCTCCTTGCCAGCCGTCGGGCGGATCGTTAATATTCGTCCCCGCTGTCAGCATTGATGGCAGGTAATAAGATTATGGTATTGCGTCCGTAGCTCAGTTGGTTAGAGCACCACCTTGACATGGTGGGGGTCGATGGTTCGAGTCCATTCGGACGCACCAATCTTATTATTTGTAGGGTAATGTGCGTCCGTAGCTCAGTTGGTTAGAGCACCACCTTGACATGGTGGGGGTCGATGGTTCGAGTCCATTCGGACGCACCACTCTGCTATTTTCGATGTTCCCCATATTCCCATTTTACCACCTGACTTCTCAATCCTCACTGATATTCTGTCGCTCTCAATATTCTGTTTTTCATCAATGAATTTGTTAAAAGTGTTAAAACAAATATCTGTTGCGCAACAAATTAGGCATTACTCTTAGTGTTTGCGCGACTAATCTCCCCTTTTTATAAAAAACGGCAATGAGTTCCTGTTTTCTATTTCATTTCCCGTTAGTTACCGTTTATAATACGAACCGTCGTTTCAGTTGAATGGTTTCAGCCTCTTGATCTGTAGATACGCTAAAAAAATACAACTCACCTATACGCCGTCGTATACCGATCATGCGTTTAGCCTCGTGCTAAAGTTTTCCGCTCAACTTCCACAACTGTCATCTATTCTTAGTAATGTTTTGCTTCTTGGGCACGTTTCTTTACACCAGACACTAATCAGATCCCCACTCCGTTGCTCGATTAAACGGAATATTCGCTTTTTATCCATCACAACTTGTAGAAAAAATCCGTCATGAAAAAGACTAAAATTGTTTGTACCATCGGTCCAAAAACCGAATCCGAAGAGATGCTGACGAACCTGCTGAATGCAGGTATGAATGTTATGCGCTTGAACTTCTCCCACGGTGACTATGCAGAGCATGGTCAACGTATCAAGAATATCCGTGCTGTCATGGCGAAAACTGGCCTGAAAGCGGGTATCCTACTGGACACCAAAGGCCCTGAAATCCGCACCATGAAACTGGAAGGCGGCAAAGATGCGGCTCTGGTTGCAGGTCAGACTTTCACTTTCACCACTGATCAAAGCGTGATTGGCAACAATACTATCGTTGCTGTGACCTACCCAGGTTTCGCGGCTGACCTGAAAATCGGCAACACGGTGTTGGTTGACGATGGTTTGATCGGCATGGAAGTGACAGAAGTCACTGAAAGCAACGTGGTATGTAAAGTGCTGAACAACGGTGATCTGGGCGAAAACAAAGGCGTTAACCTGCCGGGCGTCTCTATCCAGTTGCCAGCATTAGCTGAAAAAGATAAAGCTGACCTGATCTTTGGTTGTGAGCAAGGCGTAGACTTCGTTGCGGCATCCTTTATCCGTAAACGTTCAGACGTCCTGGAAATCCGCGAACACCTGAAAGCACACGGTGGCGGCCACATCCAAATCATCTCTAAAATCGAAAACCAGGAAGGTCTGAATAATTTCGACGAAATCCTGGAAGCATCTGACGGCATCATGGTGGCCCGTGGTGACTTGGGTGTTGAGATCCCGGTTGAAGAAGTTATCTTCGCGCAGAAGATGATGATTGAAAAATGTAACCGTGCTCGCAAAGTTGTTATCACTGCAACTCAGATGCTCGATTCAATGATCAAAAACCCACGCCCTACCCGTGCAGAAGCTGGCGACGTTGCTAACGCCATCCTGGACGGTACAGACGCCGTGATGCTGTCTGGTGAAAGTGCTAAGGGTAAGTACCCATTAGAGTCTGTCACCATCATGGCGACCATCTGCGAGCGTACAGACCGTATCATGCCTAGCCGCATCGAAACGCTGAACGACAATCGCAAAATGCGTATCACTGAAGCCGTTTGCCGTGGTGCTGTAGAAACCGCAGAAAAACTGGAAGCAAAAGTGATCGTCGTCGCCACAGGTGGCGGTAAATCGGCCAAATCAGTGCGTAAATACTTCCCAACTGCAACTATTCTGGCACTGACCACCAATGAAACCACGGCCCGTCAGTTAATTCTGACCAAAGGCGTGATCACTCAACTGGTCAACGAAATTGCTTCAACAGATGATTTCTACCGTATCGGTAAAGAAGCGGCGCTGGCCAGCGGTTTGGCACAGAAAGGTGACGTGGTGATCATGGTTTCTGGTGCGTTAGTACCAAGTGGCACCACTAATACTTCATCAGTGCACGTGTTATAATCTCAACACGCACAACTGTACGCTAATTAAAAACACCGCTTCCAATAGCGGTGTTTTCTTTTTTAAGCGAACCAAATAAACTTTCTGAAAAAATCCATTTTATCCTAATCCTGCCAGAGTCATTTCTCAAATAAGACTTATCCCATAGAATCAGGCTGTTTTGTCTCGTTTTTTTAACTTTTTTTTAAAACAAGATGCTTCTTTGAGCGAACGATCAAAATAAACCCCTCTAACACTAAAAATTTATTCTCTTTCGAAAAAACTTTGTGTAATACTTGTAACGCTACATGGAGATTAACTTAATCTAGAGGGTGTTAATAATGAATCGTACTAAACTTGTACTGGGCGCGGTAATTCTGGCTTCTACTATGCTGGCTGGTTGTTCAAGCAATGCTAAAATCGATCAACTGTCTTCTGACGTTCAGACTCTGAACGCTAAAGTTGACCAACTGAGCAACGACGTGAACGCAATCCGTTCTGACGTTCAAGCAGCTAAAGACGATGCAGCACGTGCTAACCAACGTCTGGACAACCAAGCTCACGCTTACAAGAAGTAATATTACTTCCTGAATGAAAAATGGCGCACATTGTGCGCCATTTTTTTTACCTCGCAAAACCGCCCTGCTCGCTTGCAAGCTACCGAACTGAACCCAACCTACCCTTTAGCGCCAAAAACGCCGTAACAAGGCTGTCACGCGCCATAACTGGCACTTAGGCTATTTGTCTCACATCATTGATTAGAATTGATTCAGAAGGGAGTGAAAACTTTACCATGACCGACATGCAGCCATGGTAAAGGTGGAGCTGAGACTTAGTTGGCTGCGGAGTAAACCGGGCCTGGCTGAACCAGCTTAGGCGTCGGCTGTTCAGTCGGTTGCTGCTCTTCGGTCTGCGGTTGAGTCTGCGGCTCGCTCTGAGGCGCTACAGCAGCAGGAGCTTGCTCTGGTGCCGCTGCGCCTACCGTCACAATCACCGGCATACCAGCACGACGTACAATCGCACTCTGCACCACTTGTGCATCAGTCTGGCTGTCGTCGATAAACTTCTGCAGGCTGCTGCTAATCGCAATTGGCATTGTTTGCGGGTCATCACTGTCGACACGAGACAACGGCTGATGAACCTCCACATAACGTTTACCATCCGGCTCTACCGAATATTTGACTGGCTCATTGATGATCTGAACGCGAGTGCCTTTAGGTACTGATTTGAACAGCGCTTCAATATCATCAGGACGTAAACGAATGCAACCGGAGCTGACGCGCATACCAATGCCGAAATTAGCATTAGTACCGTGGATCAGGTACTCACCACCACCGGCGGCCAGGCGCATCGCAAACAGACCCATTGGGTTTTCCGGGCCGGCTGGAACAACAGCAGGCAAGGTCACACCCTCGGCCAGATAGTGCTTACGGATATTCGCTGTTGGTGTCCAGGTTGGGTTCGGGATCTTTTGGCTGACAGAGGTCGTCATCGTTGGGGTATTACGCCCTAACTGGCCGATACCGATTGGGTACACTATCACCTTGTTCTGGCCTTTCGGGTAGTAATAAAGGCGCAGTTCCGCCAGGTTGATCACGATACCTTCCCGTGGGGTATCAGGTAACAACATCTGGGTTGGGATAGTTAACACTGAACCCGGTAATGGCAGATACGGGTCAGCATCCGGGTTTGCTTCCAGCATCCCCAGTAAGCCGATTTTGTAGTCGGCTGCAATAGCCTCAAGTGGGCGGCCATCGTTTGGCACAATATAGGTGGTATTTTCGCCAATCAGACGGCTATTGGCTGGCGGTAGAGGATACTCGGTCGCATTGGCAGCAGTGATACTTCCCGCCACGCAAGTTGCGAATAACATACCAATCAAAGTTAATGCACGTTTCATGCTTAGTTCCTACATCACTTCTTCAAATTCGGTTTACACGGCGATACCCAATAGATTTCAAGTGCAGGAAAGCGGCATCCCGATGCGCTTACGTCAGTAAGTGATGCGGGTGAACGCAAGTTGCCAACACACCTACAGTTTGAAAGATGAGGGTATATCTACGTTAATTTTAGCAGCCAATAATAAGGCCACCATATAGTAACAGTCCTTATTATAAAGGCAATTTATATCTCTACAAATCAAGGTGTTACAATGTAATGTATTGTGCTTTATCGGCCATGACTGATGATTTAACTTGCTGAAATATCACCACTTTAATACTGTGACCCATAACACAGAAATGGTCAGTCAATCATGAATAAAGCACAAAATGTTGACGGGAGGTCAGCTAGCCGATAAGGCCGCTGCTTTAGCGCGGATCGCGCGGATCATCGCTTCCAGACCTTGCGAGCGCGAAGGTGTCAGGTGCTGACTCAGGGCTAAGTCGGCAAAGAATGGACGTACATCCAAACTGACTATCTGCTGTGGGGTTAAACCTTGATAGAGAATAAACACAATGGCAACCAGTCCTTTGACAATCGCGGCATCGCTGTCACCGGCAAACAGCACTTGCCCCGCCGCAGAGGGGGTCATGGCGATCCACACTTGGCTTTGGCAACCGGATATCAGGTTCTCCGGTTGGCGCTGCTGTTCGGTTAACGGCGGCAATTGCGCGCCTAACTCAATCACATACAGGTATTTTTCTTCCCAATTCAAACAACGGGAAAAGTTACGAATCAACTTATCTTTATCGGGTAGACCAGCCATCACATGCTTCCTAAATAGATAAAAACACCCTTTGCCCCTGGTGTCACCGGCCTGTTCGCTTGCAGCCTGCAACAACAAGGGCTTTGGGTATAACCCCTTTGGCGCGAGCTGTCGCCAACTGTTGAATCTTAGCCCAGCAATTTTTCGATACGCTGTAGCCCTGCGACCAAGCGGTCAACTTCCTCACGGGTGTTATACAGCGCCAGTGAGGCACGGCACATGCTCGGTACTTTGTAGTATGCCATCAGCGGCATAGCACAATGGTGACCGGTTCGAATCGCAATGCCATATTGGTCGAGGAAGCTACCGACATCATACGCGTGGTGCGACCCCAGATTAAAGGCTATCACCCCTGCCCGCGCCGTGGGGCCATAGAGTGTCAGACTCGAGATTTGGCTCAACTGTTCCAGCGCGTACTGCATCAACGATTGCTCATATTGCTGGATTTGTGCAAGGCCCAACTCATTGACGTAACTAATTGCCGCGCCAAGCCCCATAATCCCTGCGGTATTTGGAGAACCAGCTTCAAAACGCCAGGGGGCATCAGCAAAAGTGGTGCCTTGGGTCAGGCTCACCGTTTTGATCATCGAACCGCCCCCTTCCCATGGCGGCATCTGCTGTAACAGTGCACTTTTGCCGTACAGAATACCAATGCCAGACGGCCCGTACAGTTTGTGCCCTGAGAAGAGATAAAAATCGCAATCCAGTGCCTGCACATCCACCGCTTGATGCATGACCGCCTGCGCACCATCCACCAGCACCACCAACCCAGCCGCTTTGGCCTGAGCAACAATCTCTTGGATCGGATTCACCGTCCCCAGCACATTGGAGACATGGGTTATCGCCAGCAACCGCGTGGTGTCATCAATCAAATCCAGCAGTGCACCGGGTTTCAGCTCACCGGTTGCCGTCAGCGGCCATACGCGAATTTCAACACCGAGATCTTTCGCCACCATCTGCCACGGCACAATATTGGCGTGATGCTCCATTTCGGTAATGATAATGCTATCGCCCGCCTGCAGGAAGTGGCGGCCATAGCTGTTTGCCACCAGATTGATGGCCTCGGTGGTGCCTTTAACGAAGACTATCTCCTCGACAGAGGCGGCATGAATAAAATCAGCCACCTGACTGCGCACCGCTTCCATCTGTTGGGTCGCCTCGGCACTCAGGCTATGAATGCCCCGATGAACCGCCGCATAACCCTCACGGTAGAAGTTAAGTTCCCGGTCGATAACCACCTGTGGCTTTTGCGCACTGGCTGCGCTGTCCAGATAGGCCAGCGGTTGCCCATTAACCTGACGGCTAAGCAGTGGAAAGTCAGCCCTTACCCGTTCAATAGGAAAACTCATAGCGACTCTCCCGCCAGCCGGTCAGCAATCCGCGCCAGTACCACTTTACGGATGGTCTCGCTGTGAATAGCCTCGGTTAACTCTGCGGCAAAGGCAAAAATAATCATCTGCTGCGCATCAGCTTGATTGATGCCACGCGATTGCAGGTAGAACAGCTGTTCGGCATCAATGCGCCCCACTGTCGCCCCGTGGCTACATTTCACATCATCGGCGTAGATTTCCAGCTGTGGCTTGGTATCCACCTCGGCTAACTTGCTCAGCAGCAAGTTATTGTTGGTCATCTGACCATCCGTTTTTAGCGCATGCTGGGCCACTTTAATCATGCCGTTAAACACCGCCTTACCCCGCTCACGCACTATGGTTTTGTGCAACTGGCGGCTTTCGCAATACCCTTTATTGTGCTCCAGATAGGTGCGGGTATCACAGATTTCACGCCCGATAGGCAGCAGCAGGCTATTGATAGATAAAGTCGCGCCCTCACCATTTAACTGGGCGCTGGTGTTATGACGAGTCAGCCCCGCGCCGAGCAAGAAACTGTAGCTGCGCGCTCGCGCATCACGGCTTAGCACTAAATCATTATGGGCAAAGTGGTAGCTCTGCGGGGTTTCAAATGCCAGTTTGTAATGGCTCAACTCAGCATTATCACCGAGGTTAATCGTGAGCCGTGCGCCGGTGAAATGCGGCTGCGGGTTGAGGCTGACAAAATGCTCAATCACTTCCGCCTGCGCGGTTGTTTCAACCGACAAATGATGACGGTAATGGCTGGTATTCACCACCTCAGACCCGCTGCCTGAGCTGATATGCAGCAGGTAGAGGGGCCTATCACTCTGTTGCCCCGCCGGCAGACGAATGTGCAGACTCTCCTGCGCCAGGCTCTCTGTCAGGTGCAAAAAGATTTCCGGCCGGATAGCGGCAGGTAGCGGCACACTCTGCGTCAGGTGGGTGAGTTGATAAGGGCCGCAGTCGCTGTCACTTAACTCAGGTGCATACCTGCCATCAATGAAAACTAAGCGATGGGCATCTTGCACCAATGACAAGGCATCACGCTGAGCGGCGGTTACGGCCGGAGCGCTGGCAAAACTGAAATCATGGGCCAATAGACGCTCCAGGGGCGTATATTTCCAATCTTCATGCTTAATGCTGGGAAAGCCCAACTCCAGCACCTGCTGCCAATGTGCCGTTGCCTCGCTACCTTTACCGCTCTCGCGCTGTTTGAATAGCAGACCAAAATTTTTCAGTGCATTAATGCGCTGCTGTTCCAGCATACGTTGCTGTTCCGGCACCCGTTTTGGTTCTGGCGCACTGCTTTGTTCAGATGTTTTACTGTTGGTCGGTAAGCCAGCCATAGCCTTGCTCCTCCAACTGTTTTACCAGGGTGAAATCACCGGATTTGATGATGCGGCCTTGATACAGCACATGCACAAAGTCAGGTTTTACGTAGTCGAGGATTCGCTGATAGTGGGTCACAATAATAAATGCGCGCTGCTCATTGCGCAGCGAGTTCACGCCGTTGGCCACTATTTTTAGCGCATCGATATCCAGCCCGGAGTCGGTCTCATCCAGAATGCATAAGGAGGGTTCCAGTGCTGCCATCTGCAAGATATCATTACGTTTTTTCTCGCCACCAGAGAAACCCACGTTAACTGAGCGGGTCAGCAAATCAGCGGGCATTTTGAGCAACTCAATTTTTTCTTCGATGAAATCTGAGAAGTCAAAACGATCCAGCGGCTCCTGCTGGCGGTATTTACGCACCGCATTGACGGCCGTTTGCAGGAAGAAATGGTTACTGACGCCAGGGATCTCCACCGGGTATTGGAAGGCCAGAAACACGCCTTCACCCGCGCGATCTTCCGGTGCTAACTCCAGCAGATCTTTACCCTTAAATTCCACGCTCCCCTCAGTGACTTCATACTCTTCACGCCCCGCCAAGGTGGCGGATAAGGTGCTTTTCCCCGAGCCGTTCGGCCCCATGATGGCATGCACTTCACCGGGTTTGATCTCCAGATCCAACCCTTTCAGAATCTCGTTACCTTCAACACTCACTTTCAAATTCTTGATGCTTAACATAGGTTTCCTTGGTGCGCAAAACGTGACGAATGCTTATTCAACTCATGCTTAACCGACACTGTGTTCCAGGCTAATAGCCAACAATTTCTGTGCTTCGACGGCAAACTCCAGCGGCAATTCGGAGAAGACATCCTTGCAAAAACCGTTGACAATCATTGAGATGGCATCGTCTTCGCTGATGCCGCGCTGCAAGCAATAAAACAGTTGGTCATCGCCAATCTTTGAGGTGGTCGCTTCATGTTCCAATTGTGCTGAATTATTGCGCACCTCCACATAGGGGAAGGTATGCGCACCGGAGTCCGGGCCAATCAGCATCGAATCACACTGGGTGAAGTTACGGGCGTTATCCGCACCGGGCAGAATTTTTACCAGGCCACGATAGGTGTTTTGGCTATGTCCGGCAGAGATCCCTTTGGCGATAATTGTTGATTTGGTGTTTTTGCCAATGTGGATCATCTTGGTGCCGGTATCGGCCTGCTGGTAACCGTTGGTCAGCGCCACTGAGAAGAATTCGCCGATTGAGTTATCACCCTGCAAAATCACACTCGGGTATTTCCAGGTAATGGCGGAGCCGGTTTCAGATTGGGTCCACGACATTTTTGACCCCTCACCTTCACACAGTGCGCGCTTGGTGACAAAGTTGAGAATACCGCCAGTGCTCTCAGTACCGGCAAACCAGTTCTGAACCGTGGAGTATTTCACTTCGGCATTTTTGTGCAAAATGACTTCAACCACTGCGGCATGTAGCTGGTAGGTGTCACGCACTGGCGCGGAGCAGCCCTCAATATAGCTGACATAACTCCCTTCGTCGGCAATCAAAATAGTGCGCTCAAACTGACCGGTTTTGGCGGCATTGATCCGGAAGTAGGTGGATAATTCCATCGGGCAGCGCACCCCTTTTGGCACATAGACAAAAGTGCCATCAGAGGCCACCGCCGCATTCAGCGCGGCAAAAAAGTTATCTTTTGCCGGAACCACAGACCCCAGGTACTGACGTACCAGATCCGGATACTCTTGAATCGCTTCGCCAAACGAGCAGAAAATAATCCCTTGCTCAGCCAGCTTGCCGCGATAGGTGGTCGCCACAGAAACCGAGTCAAAAATAGCGTCAACCGCCACCTCGGCCCCTTCTCGTACCGGCACCCCGAGCTGGGCAAACGCCGACTCCACCTCAGCGGTAAGGTAATCACTCTCTGCCGACGACTGCTGCACCGCGCCCGGCTGCGAATCACAGCTATCATCACAACTGCCGCACGAGGGCGCAGAGTAATAGCTATAATCCTGATAATCCAAGCTCTTATAATGGGCTTTCAGCCAGTGCGGCTCTTCCATCTCTAGCCAGCTGCGATAAGCGCCGAGTCGAAACTCCAGCATCCATTCAGGTTCATTACGTTTCGCTGAAATGGCGCGGATAACATCTTCATTGATGCCTTTCGCCAGCTCATCTGTCGCCAACTGTGTGAAAAATCCCTCTTTGTAGCGACCATCGCTGACCCAAGCCTGCACATCATCTGGCACTTCTACATTGCTTCGTGTCATTTCGTTTACATCGCTCAAACGCCAAAACTCTCGCCACACCCGCAGGCATGCTGAGCTTTAGGATTATTAAATTTGAAGATCTGGTTTAGCCCTTCGCGGACGTAATCCACCTCGGTGCCATCGATAAATGGCATCGCTTTTAATGGCACGTAGAGTCTGGCGCTACCTTGCTCAAACACCAGACAGTCGTCGGCTGGCTCTTTCGCCATATCCATCACATAGGCAAACCCAGCGCAACCGGACTGCTTGACCCCGAGCTGCAACCCTTTAATTTGCGGGTCTTGTTGCATGAGCCGGGTAATTTGCGCGGCAGCACTCTCTGTTATCGTCACGCCTTGCCAGACATTCTCGTCGAGTGAAAATGTGCCGACTGATTGCTGTTGCATATGCCCTACCTTATGTTTCTCAATTACCCATTTATTTTGGGTATAGTACATTTCAGGTTAAATATTTGCTGGCTGATTATGAGTAAATCAACACAGAATGTTCACAATGGTAGTGATAATAATTATCACTTCAACCATTTGTTTTGCAGGGATATTAAGAAAAGTGCCGTTTTGACCTCAAATGAGGCGGCAACGAATAAGCATGCTGCGATGGCCGTAAAAGTCTTGAGGAACAACTGTACTTTTATCACCCTGAAATAACTGAATAATTTTTACAGCAACGCTCAAATCCCTTGCTATATCAAAGGCTAATCGCAGTCAGCCCTTGCGTTTTTAAACATTCATAGAAAATACCTATTTCTCCATTAACTTTAGCTGAAAACAGCCGCTGGGGAAACCTATCAGAGTGATTCGCCGCATTTATCGGATAAACATTCTCTTTACACTTTAAACAGTAAGGGTATTAACGGCGTTAACTTTATATAGCGACAAGGGCAGGTATTTGGCGAATAAATTAGTCAGCGGGGCAAGATAAATAGAAGAGGTATATTTAGGTGACTCAAGGCCAATCAATGACCCTGAGCAGGATAATAATGGGGTTTATGGGTAATGGTGTTATCGCGTCAACACCGCCGTGGTTAAGCGGGAGGTACAACACAACTGGTTCTGGTCATCGAAAATCTCAATCTGCCACACCTGATGGCTGCGACCCACGTGAATAGCGCGACAACAGCCACGCACTTTCCCAGTGCGCACCGCTTTCAAATGGTTAGCATTAATTTCCAATCCCACAATCTGTTGACCTTCAAGGGTGCACAGATAGCCCGCCATCGAACCGAGAGACTCCGCCAGCACCACCGAAGCCCCGCCATGTAACAGGCCAAAAGGTTGTGTGGTGCGATTATCGACCGGCATAGTGGCTTCCAGTTCGTCATCACCCAACCGGGTTATCTCAATACCTAAGTGGGCAACCATACAACCTTCACCGATCTTATTCAGTTCCGCCAGCGTGGCTTTACGTTTCCAAAGCATTAAGTTATCTCCAATTATATCTGCGCTAATTAAACAAGCTCCAATAGTGCCTGCAACGGATGTCGTAATCCATTGCCCTCAATGCGCTTAACTTGGCTACGGCACGAATAACCGGTGGCTAAGCAACGTTTACCCGGCAGTTTTTGCAGTGCTTGCTGCCAGGATAGTGCGTAGATGCCCAACGAGTTATCGATGTTTTTTGCTTCATGACCATAGGTCCCGGCCATGCCACAGCAGCCGACACTGACACTTTCCAGTTTGGCACCGTAGCGGGAGAATATCGACGCCCAATGTTGACTACTGGCGGGCAGTGCGGTGCTTTCGGTGCAGTGACCAAACAGATACCAGGACTCACCGCTCATTTGCTGCTCGGGCTGCTCCGCCAGTGCCACCTGTAGCCACTCATGCACCAGTTGCACATTAAAGTTACCGCGCGCATCACCCAGAATCTCTTTATATTCATCGCGATAGCAAAGTACTAATGCCGGATCAACCCCGACCATCGGCATACCCAATTGCGCAATGCGGTTCAGGAAATCTGCGGTCTTGCGCGCAGTTTTGGCGAAACGCAGCAGGAAGCCTTTAATATGTTGCGCCTTGCCATTGGGTGAGAAAGGGAGCAGCACCGGGTTAAAGCCCAGTTTTTCCACCAGCCGCACAAAATCGGCCACCACCTGCGCATCATAGTAGCTGGTGAAGGGATCTTGCACGATCAGCACATGCTGACGGCGTTCAGCTGCGGGCAGTTTCTCCAACTGTTCCAGCGTCATGGTACTGGCGTAGTGGCCCGACAACGACTGCTTCAGCGAGGGAGTGGAGAGCATCGGTAGATCCACCATGCCGATACTCTTGCGGCTTAACGTGCCAACCCACGGCTGTTTTAGGAAGAAATTAAAGATCTTCGGCGTTTTCGCCATTAACGGCGCATAGCTCTCCACTCCCGCCACCACATAGTCGCGCAGTGGGCGGTGATAGCGGGTGTGATACAGCTGCAAGAAACGCGAACGAAAACCGGGCACATCAATTTTTATCGGGCACTGGGTCGAACAGGCTTTGCAAGCCAGACAGCCCGACATCGCCTCTTTGACTTCATGGGAGAAATCATAATCCCCCTTGCTGGCATGCCAGGTGTTGCGGGTCTTTTCAATCAGGCCACGTAGACTCGGGCGCTGAGTGGCCAGCCCCTGTTCCAGCGCCACCGGATCAACCCCTTGTTCAGAGAGCAGCCGTAACCACTCGCGCACCAATGTTGCGCGCCCTTTGGGCGAGTGAATTCGGTTACCGGTAATCTTCATCGAGGGGCACATGGGGCTACGGGCATCAAAGTTGAAACAGAGGCCATTGCCATTACACTCCATCGCGCCACGGAAGGAGCTTCTGACCGCCAGCGGGATCTGTCGATCCAGGGTGCCGCGTTTATCCGAGCTATCCACTCTCATCATGGGCGCATCACTGCCTAATGGTGAGCAGATTTTCCCCGGATTCAAACGGTTATCGGGATCAAAAGCCGATTTAATGCGCCGCAATTCGCGGTACAGCTCTTCGCCGAAGAAGTCAGGGCTGTACTCAGCGCGGAAGCCTTTCCCATGCTCCCCCCACAATAAGCCGCCATAGCGCGCCGTCAGTTGCACCACCTGATCAGATAGCTGTTTCATCAGCATCTCTTGCTGCGGATCGCACATATCCAGTGCCGGACGCACATGTAATACGCCAGCATCCACATGACCAAACATGCCGTAAGTGAGATTGTGGCTATCCAGCAGTTGGCGGAACTCAACAATATAATCGGCTAAATGTTGTGGCGGCACACAGGTATCTTCCGCGAACGGAATCGGCTTGGCCTGCCCTTTACTGTTACCGAGCAAACCCACCGCTTTTTTGCGCATCGCATAAATGCGCTCAATACCGGCCAGATCGCCGCAAATCTGATAACCAATCACCCCGCCCTCTCTGGCAGCGAGATAATCATCCAGCCGCTGACAAAGTGACGCCATTTGGCTGTCGATCAGCGCCTTATCATCACCGGCGAACTCAACAATATTCAGCCCCAGCATCTCTTCATCCGGCACATCGGTAATCAACTCATTGACCGAGTGCCAGACAATATCTTCTTTCGCCAAATTGAGGACTTTGGAGTCCACGGTCTCCACTGATAGCGCCTTCGCCTCCACCATAAAAGGGGCGTGGCGCAGCGCAGAATCAAAGGAGTCATACTTCACATTGACCAAACGGCGGACTTTCGGCAGCGGCGTGATATCCAGCGTGGCTTCAGTGATAAAGGCCAGCGTCCCCTCGGCACCGGTTAAAATGCGCGTTAAGTCAAAGGTTTGCAGATCATCACTGAACACGTGACGTAAGTCATAGCCGGTCAGGAAGCGGTTTAATTGGGGGAATTTTTCCAGAATCAGCGCCCGCTGGTCACGGCAGCGATTCAGCACCGTTTGGTAGATGCGGCCGATAATTGAATCTTCCTGAGCAATCGTTTCCGCCAATGCCGTCGGCATGGCACGGGTATCCAGCATCTCACCGCCGAGCAAAATAGCCCGCAGCCCCAGCACGTGATCGGAAGTTTTGCCATACACCAAGGAGCCTTGTCCAGAGGCATCGGTGTTAATCATGCCGCCTAATGTGGCACGGTTACTGGTCGATAGCTCCGGCGAGAAGAAGTAGCCAAAAGGCCGCAGGTATTGATTCAACTGATCTTTAATCACGCCAGCTTCGACCCGCACCCAGCCTTGCTCCAGATTAATATCCAGAATGCGATTCATGTGGCGCGACATATCCACCACAATTCCGTGGTTTAACGCCTGCCCATTGGTGCCAGTGCCGCCACCACGGGGCGTAAACAGCAGCGATTTAAAACTCTCTTGCCCCGCCAGGCGACCAATCAGTGCGACATCTGCCGTCGAACGGGGGAAAACAACGGCATCGGGTAGCAGTTGGTAGATACTGTTGTCCGTCGCCATGGTCAGGCGACCGGCATAATTGGTGGCAGTATCGCCGGTGAATCCGTTTTGCTTCAAAGCATCCAAAAAATCCAGCACCAACTGAACAACACCCGGCGCTTGAGAAATCTGTGGGATCATGAGTGTGACCCTATCTATAGGTATGTGTGTTTGTTATTTCGCTAAAAGATTATCTGTTCGCGATCGCCTTTGTCGAATAATTTATGCCAATTCAGAACGATGGGAAAGTGATGGCTGTCGGCCACGGAGAAATAGAGCAGCAAACCATTGAGTATCAAAATTTTATATTGCACAAATAATAGCCGCAAACCATTAGAAGCAAATTATTTCAGCCTTTTTACGGCGGCCAGATCTCTATTACATCGCCGATATTCTCCTTTTTTAAAAAAATCGCCGCAGTAAAATCCGCTGCTATCTATTAAAAGTGGCAGAAATACACCATGATTAGTGCAGATGCTTAATGAGTTCCAAACCCAATTAATGCAGATTAGTGCAGAAATAAGCAGTGCGATGGCCACCTTGCCATGACTTTCGAAGTGAGAACCCACTGATGAATTACCCGCAACAACGTCGTCTCGATTTACCTAAACTGATGTTTGGGGTGATATTCATTTTGATCATGATTATCGCCAGCTTCTGGGTGGTACAACCTTTTATTATGGGCTTTGCCTGGGCGGGCATGGTGGTCATTGCCACCTGGCCACTGCTGATTAGGCTACAAAAAATCCTTTGGGGGAAACGTTGGTTAGCGGCATTAATCATGACGCTGCTACTGGTTTTGCTATTCGTCATTCCGATAGCACTACTGGTCAGTAGCCTGGTGCAAAACAGCGGCCCGCTTATCCAGTGGGCATCCAGCCCCTCTAATTTACGGATGCCCGATGTCACCTGGCTGCAATCAGTCCCCATGGTGGGCAATAAGCTCTATAGCAGTTGGCATACGCTGATTGCCGGTGGCGGTAATGCGATTATTGCTAAAGTGCAGCCCTATGTCGGTGCGGCTGCGACCTGGCTGGTGGCTCAAGCCGCCCATGTTGGCTACTTTTTAATTCATCTGGCGCTGATGGTGCTATTTAGCGTGTTGCTCTACTTCCATGGTGAGCAAGTGGGTTTGGGTATTCGCCATTTTGCGGTGCGAGCAGCCGATAAACGCGGTGATGCCGTGGTGGTCTTGGCGGCGAAAGCGATCCGCGCCGTGGCGCTGGGGGTGGTGGTCACCGCACTGGTACAAGCGGTGCTGGGGGGGATTGGTCTGGCCATTGCCGGGATCCAATATGCCACCCTGTTTACCGTGTTGATGTTTATCTGCTGTGTTGCGCAACTTGGGCCGCTGTTGATACTGGTTCCGGCGATTATCTGGTTGTACTGGACCGGCGACACCACATGGGGCACGGTACTGCTGGTTTGGAGCTGTATCGTCGGAACCATGGACAACGTTTTGCGACCTTACCTTATCCGCATGGAAGCCGATATGCCGATGATCTTAATTCTCTCCGGGGTTATTGGTGGCCTGCTGTCATTCGGCATGATTGGGCTATTTATCGGCCCGGTGGTGTTAGCTATCTCCTATCGCCTGACGGCAGCTTGGGTCAGCGAAGCCCCTGAACCAGAAGAGAGCATTACAGAAGTCGCCAAACATTTGGAAGAACTTTAGCTTTTAGGGGGTTGGGCAATTATCCTGCGCAACCCCCGCGCCTCAGAACCATCCGCTATGATTATTTAATAATAGCCACTTAAAATCCCCTATTTATATTCTCCGCCAGCAATCCTATAAATAATTAAATAAGCCGATTATTAATAACCATTTGAAATCACTGTAATGGGAAGCATTTATTCAATCTATTTTATTCAGATGATTCTTAATGACTAAACCAAGGAATTTACTTACTATTATTATAAGATATTGCTTTCCCCAAGGCGTTTAAATAAATCATTTCAGAATGATTTACTTAAATATCTGTAATCGAATATACGTATTGCTGTGTGTAGTCTTTGCCTATCACTTAAGATGGGCTTTTTTTTTGCTGCTATCTTTTTTTACTATCTTTTATTTTACTATTCCCTTTTCATTACCACTCTCGCTAATTTTATTGCTGTTGCTCCTTCCCAACCAAATTATCGCCACTATTCAACCCACTCTATTGGGATGCAGACAAAAAAATCCGCAACCTAAGCTGCGGATAATTAATTGGTGGTTGATTTATATCAGCAATATCAATGTTGAGTATGTTGCGCCAGACTCAGCCAGGTTTGCACCACGGTATCTGGGTTAAGGGATAAACTGTCGATCCCTTGCTCCATCAACCAGATAGCAAAATCTTCATGATCTGATGGCCCTTGACCACAAATCCCAACATATTTGCCCTGCCGTTTCGCCGCCTGAATTGCCATTGAAAGCAGTGCCTTGACCGCCTCATTTCGTTCGTCGAACAGCTCAGACACCACACCGGAGTCACGATCCAGCCCCAATGTTAGCTGAGTCATATCATTGGAACCGATGGAGAAGCCATCAAAATGCGCCAGGAATTGGTCCGCCAGTAACGCATTCGATGGGATTTCGCACATCATAATGAGTTTCAAACCATTCTCGCCACGTTTCAGCCCTTGCCGTGCCAGCTCTGCGACTACCGCTTCCGCCTGAGCCACAGTGCGGACAAAAGGCACCATCACTTCGACGTTGGTCAGCCCCATCACATTGCGCACCCGTTTAACCGCCTCACACTCCAGGGCGAAACAGTCGCGGAAGCTATCGGCAACATAACGCCCGGCCCCACGGAAGCCCAGCATCGGGTTCTCTTCGTGCGGTTCATAAGCCTCCCCACCGACCAGATTGGCATATTCGTTAGATTTGAAATCTGACAAGCGCACAATCACCCGTTTAGGCCAGAACGCCGCCCCCAGGGTCGAGATACCTTCGGTCAGGCGGCCGACATAAAACTCAACCGGATCGTCATAACCATTCATCAGCGCCTTGATCTCAGCCTGAATAGCCGGTTCCTGACTGTCAAACTCCAGTAACGCTTTAGGGTGCACGCCAATCATGCGGTTGATGATAAACTCCAGCCGCGCCAGCCCCACCCCCTCATTCGGCAGGCGGGCAAAGTCAAACGCCCGGTCTGGATTACCGACGTTCATCATTATTTTCAACGGTAAATCAGGCAGTTCAGTCACCTGCGAGCTTTGAATCGAAAAGTCGAGCAGTTCATGATAAACGTAGCCAGTATCGCCCTCGGCGCAGGAAACCGTGACATTCTGCCCCTCTCGCAGCAGCTCCGTGGCATTACCACAACCGACGACCGCCGGGATCCCCAGCTCACGGGCAATAATGGCCGCATGGCAGGTACGTCCACCACGATTGGTCACAATGGCCGAGGCTTTTTTCATGATCGGTTCCCAATCAGGATCGGTCATGTCGGTGACCAGAACATCACCCGGCTGAATGCGGTCCATCTCGCTAATATCGTGGATCACTTTCACCGGCCCCGCGCCAATGCGGTGCCCGATAGCCCGTCCCTCCACCAACACATTGCTTTGGTGATTCAATTGGTAGCGTTCCATCACCTGCTCGTTGGAACGCACCGTTTCCGGGCGGGCCTGCACGATAAACAGTTTGCCGGTGTGACCATCTTTAGCCCACTCGATATCCATCGGGCGGCCATAGTGCTCCTCAATCAACAACGCCTGATGCGCCAGTGCTTCTACCTCATCATCGCTGAGAGCGAAACGATTGCGCTGCGCCTCTGGCACATCTTCAATTTGTACCTGTTTGCCATGATCCTGACTTTCGGCATAAACCATGCGAATCTTTTTCGAACCCATATTACGGCGCACAATCGCCGGCTTACCACTACGTAGCGTTGGTTTATGGACATAGAACTCATCTGGATTCACCGCCCCCTGCACCACCATCTCCCCCAAACCATGGGCTGCGGTGATGAATACCACCTGATCAAAACCTGATTCTGTATCAATGGTAAACATCACGCCGGAAGAGGCGAGATCTGAGCGCACCATGCGCTGCACGCCAGCAGAGAGCGCCACACCGCGATGGTCGTACCCCTGATGCACGCGATAAGAGATGGCGCGATCATTAAACAGTGAGGCGAAAACATGCTTGATGGCAATCATCACCGCATCAATGCCCTGCACATTAAGGAAGGTTTCCTGCTGACCAGCAAAGGAGGCATCGGGCATATCTTCCGCTGTCGCCGATGAGCGCACCGCAAAGGAGGCCGCTGGCTCGCCATCCGCTAGCTGCTGATAGGCTTGATGAATGGATTGTTCAAACTCAGGATGGAATGGTGTCTCAATAACCCATTGGCGGATCTGCGCGCCCGCTTTGGAGAGTGCCGCAATATCATCAACGTCAGTTTGATCCAGCAATTGATAGATACGTTGGTTAACGCCACTTTGCTCCAAAAAGTCGTTAAACGCCTGAGCGGTAGTGGCAAAACCATTGGGCACCGAGACACCCAGTGCGGAGAGATGAGTTATCATTTCACCCAGGGAGGCATTCTTGCCGCCAACCCTTTCAACATCGTGCATGCCAAGCTGGTTGTACCAAAGCACATTACACAGGTTTAGGCCATTGTTGGACATCGAAACAATCCTTTTTACATTGTTTATAGTGACGAACCGTCTGTAGGGGACAAATCGTGGTTAGCGCAGCTAACATCCCTGCCACCTTAAGTAGCAAAGATCTATTTCAGATTAGCATAATGATCCATACCCCATGGACAGGTGAATCGATCAAGCCAACAAGAAAAGTTATTTTCGGGCGATTCTGACAGCAAACACTTTACCGACATGCCGAATAAGGCACACTGATTGCGCTAAACTTGCAGCAATATGATGCCTTATTAACCAATGCCATTAATCCGAACGACAAAATATTCAGGAGTCAGCGTGGAAAGAAGTGTGTTTTATATTTCGGATGGTACGGCAATTACTGCCGAAGTACTGGGTCATGCGGTCCTGTCGCAATTTCCGGTTAAAGCCACCACCTTTACGCTGCCATTTGTTGAAAGTGCCGCACGGGCGCAAGAGGTGTGCCAAAAAATTAATGATATCTATCAGAATACCGGGGTCAGGCCGCTGGTTTTTTATTCGATAATCAGTCCCGAAGTGCGGGAACTCATTCAGCACAGTGAAGGGTTCTGCCAGGATATCGTGCAGGCATTGGTTGCACCACTTCAGGGTGAACTCGGCGTGGCACCGCAACCGGTACTCAATCGCACCCATGGTTTAACCGAAAGCAATCTGAGCAAATATGATGCCCGTATCGCCGCCATTGATTACGCCCTGGCTCATGATGACGGTATTTCTCTGCGCAATCTGGATCAGGCGCAAGTGATTCTACTGGGGGTCTCTCGCTGCGGAAAAACCCCCACCAGCCTCTATTTAGCCATGCAATTTGGTATCCGTGCCGCAAATTATCCGTTTATCGCCGATGATATGGACAATTTGCAGCTTCCAGCGGCGCTGAAACCCTTTCAGCATAAACTTTTTGGCCTCACCATTAACCCTGAGCGGCTGGCTGCCATTCGTGAGGAGCGGCGAGAAAACAGCCGTTACGCCTCACTGCGCCAATGCCGGATGGAAGTGGGGGAAGTGGAGGCGCTATTTCGCAAAAATCAGATTCGCTATCTGAACTCCACCAACTACTCCGTCGAGGAGATCTCCACCAAAATTCTGGATATTTTGGGCATGAGTCGGCGGATGTTCTAATCAGACCATTGCCAGACTTATCATTTGCAATTTATTTAATCAAAATTTGTATAAATCACGGCGATGGCGGTTGAATTCATTTAGTTTTGGTTTATTGTGATCGCCATCACTTCCCGGTATTCCTGCCGCAGAGAAGAACGGATTTAGAGAATTTCCATGCATAAGACAGATGAATTGCGGACCGCGCGCATCGACAGCTTAATTACGCCACAACAACTGGCGGAGAAGTTGCCGATCTCTGCGGCCATTGCCGATAACGTGACAGCGTCACGTAAGCGGATTGAGAAGATACTCACCGGTGAAGATCCGCGCCTGCTGGTGGTGGTCGGCCCCTGTTCAATTCACGACCTTGATGCCGCGATTGATTACGCCACTCGCCTGAATGTATTGCGCCAGCGCTATCAAGACCGCCTCGAAATCGTCATGCGCACTTATTTCGAAAAGCCGCGCACAGTCGTAGGCTGGAAGGGGCTGATTTCTGACCCCGCTCTTGATGGCTCCTGTCAGGTCAATTTGGGTATTGAGATGGCCCGTCGCTTGCTGCTGGCGGTGAATGAGCTAGGGCTGCCGACGGCGACAGAATTCCTGGATATGGTGACCGGTCAATATATTGCCGATCTTATCAGTTGGGGCGCGATTGGCGCACGTACCACCGAAAGCCAGATTCATCGTGAAATGGCCTCAGCACTCTCCTGCCCGGTCGGTTTCAAAAACGGCACTGACGGTAATACCCGCATTGCCATTGATGCTATTCGTGCCGCACAAGCCAGCCACATGTTTTTGTCACCGGATAAGCATGGCCAGATGACCATTTACCAAACCAGTGGCAACCCGCACGGCCATATCATCATGCGCGGCGGAAAAACCCCTAACTATGGTGCTGCGGATATTGCCGCAGCCTGTGATAGCCTGCGTGAATTCGATCTACCCGAACATCTGGTGGTGGATTTCAGCCACGGCAATTGCCAGAAGATGCATCGTCGTCAGTTAGAGGTCGCCGCCGATATTGGTCAGCAGATCCGCGCCGGTTCAACGGCTATCGTTGGGGTGATGGCGGAGAGCTTCCTGATGGAAGGAACACAGAAAATTGTTGCGGGTCAGCCCTTAACCTATGGGCAATCCATTACCGACCCCTGCCTAAACTGGGCCGATACCGAGCAACTATTGAGTCTACTGGCTGATGCGGTCAGCAGTCGATTTTAACTAGCAGCGCCCTTCAGCTAGTAAGATATCTTAATTAACATAGTGATAGAATGGCATTAGCCGTACCGGGTTAATCACTGCGGTAATTCTGTTCTATCACTAAATGATATGATCCACGCTGTTATAATTCCCCGTGCACTAGATTCCTCCTATCTATTTATCATCACCAATTGACTCACTGAATCATTAATGAAAAACAAGGAGTTGGCATATCAAGTAATGAATATTGCTATTGAAATATTGCGCAGATGCAGATGATAATTATTATCACATTCAAAATGATATGAACGCTAAAAAACAGACATTATGAATAATCCCACTCGTCGCATTCAGGATTTGAATTACACCGCCGACCAGCAGCACTCGACTTTGCCACTGTCCTCACTGCGCAGCGAACAACTGCTTGGCCAACAGGATGTGGTGGCGATCCATCATCAAGGCCAGCTCTACTATTTACGCCAAACCAAAGCAGGAAAACTGATCCTGACTAAATAATGATTTAGTCGCCAGAGTACTGTTTCCGATAATTATCACTACGCCAGCCACCGAATAGCTCCCCCAAGGCAGCCAGCAATCCTTTGATTATGTTTAATAACATATGGAGAGTTGCTTATGTCTCGTCTCTTTCGTTTGTCTTCGTGCAGTCTGGCAATCACCCTGGCATTATCGCCTTTAGCCACTGCCAGCCTCGCCGCCGAGAGTAAAAATGACACCCTTGTCATTACCGCTGACCGCCCCATCACCGACAGTTTTAATGCTGCCGGAACCATCACCACCATTGATGATTCATTACCACAAAAACAGACCGCGACCAGCGCCGCAGAGATGCTGCAAAATGAGCCGGGGGTCAGTGTCACTGGGGTTGGCCGCACCAACGGACAGAATATCAATATTCGAGGCTATGACCAATATGGGGTGCTGGTACTGATTGATGGTATCCGTCAGGGAATTAGCGGCGCCCATATCAACGGGACTTTCATTGATCCGGCGCTGATAAAACAGGTTAGCGTCATTCGCAGCCCATCAACCTCACTGTTTGGTAGCGGTGCCATGGGCGGCGTGATTGCTTACCAAACAGTCACGGCGGCGGATCTATTGGCTAAAGATCAAAACTTGGGTTTCCGGCTCAGCGGCTATAGCGCCAGTGCCTATCATAGTCGCGGCGCGGCGCTATCGCTCTTTGGCCGCACAGATAATCTGGATGGCCTTATGGCCCTGAGTACACGTAAGGTCGGAAATATACGCCAAAGTGATGGTTATACTGCTCCCAATGATGAAGCTGTGAACAATCTGATGCTCAAAGGCACCGCCTACCTCTCTGAGGGGCAATCATTAACCACCGGACTGCGCTACTACAACAACCGCGCGCAGCAGCCTAAGATGGCCAATAGTAGCCAGCCAAACCCACGAATGAACCCCATGATGGCGCGACATACCCTGCAACGTGATGCCGACCTGAGCTATCGGCTGCAACCGCAACACCTTGAGTGGCTAGACTTCACCAGCAAAATCTACTACTCGGAGATTAATGTCAGTGATCAGGTGAGCGCCAAAGATTTTGGCAATCGTCGGCAGAGGAGTTCGGGGGTAAAACTGGAGAATCGTAGCGCGCTATTTACTGATAGCCCGGCGGCACATCTGTTCACTTACGGTGCGGAGAGTTATCGTCAGCAGCAGATCCCCGATGGCTTAATCCGCAGCTTCCCGCCGGCCAGTGTCAGATTTACCTCCGGCTGGTTGCAAGATGAGATAACCCTGCGCAACCTACCTGTTACCTTACTGGCAGGGACCCGTTTCGACAGTTATCAAAACAGCCGCGTGGGCTTTGCCAATCGGGATGCCAAAAAATGGTCAACACGGGGCGCGGTGACACTCAACCCGACAGATTGGCTGATGCTGTTTGGCGCCTACAGCCAGGCGTTTCGCACCCCGACACTGGCCGAGCTGTATAACAACTCAAACCATTTTTGGGTAAATTACTGGAAACCCAACCCAAGTTTACACCCCGAAAGCAACGTCACCCGGGAAGCGGGTTTTGGTTTACATTTTAACTCGCTACTGACCGATGACGATTCAGTCAAATTCAAAACCAGCTATTTCGCTATTAACGCTGAGAACCGCATTACCCCTGAAGTTAAACTCATCACCTCCCGGTACATTAATATCCCGCAGAGCAAAAGCTGGGGCTGGGATGCATCATTGGACTATCAAAATCCGTGGTTTGACTGGGCACTGGCCTATAACCGCACCCGGGGCATTAATCTGGCGACCCGCCAATATATTAACAGCATCAATCCTGACACGGTGACCAGCCGCCTGAATCTCCCTATTGCCAACACCGGTCTAAGTGCCGGCTGGCTAGTCAAGATGGTGGGCAACACGCAATTTATGAAAAATAATGATGCGCAGCAGAGGTCTGGCCCCTATAAACCACAACATGGCTATACCCTGCATGACTTCTATCTGAGCTATCGTGGGCAAGGGGCTTTGCAAGGTGTCACCACCACAGCGGTACTGAGTAATGCTTTCAACAAAGAGCACTACTCACCGCAAGCTATTCCTCAAGATGGCCGCAATGCCAAATTACTGATTAGCTATCAATGGTGATCAAGGGGGCATTCAACACATAGATAGTTTTTGATTGAAATAGAGTGGTAGGGCCGCCCCATGTCATCTCAGACGGCTGACAACCTCAATGATTCGATCGATAACGGTGAGGATAGGTAGAAGAGTCAAGCGTCCGCGCCAGGAATGGCGCGGTTCGAGCCATCAGGGATGATTTTACGGCGTCTTGACGACCTGCTTATTCTCTCCGCTCAGGCGACTTTGTCAATAACCTCAGGTGGCAGGGTATATCTCCCTGCCTCTTAACTGGAGCAGGAAATTTCCAGATGTTTTCCCCAATCCGGCGGCAATGCCGCCAGGTCATCAAACTCAGGTTGATCGGCAAAAGGTTGCTGCAACGCCTGATGTAAGCGCTGTAACGGCTGAATATCATCTTTCTCAGCATGAGAAATCACATGCTGTGCCAGATAGTTGCGCAGTATATATTTAGGATTAACCGCTTTCATCGCCTGCTGGCGCTGTGCATCATCCACTGACTCTTGCTGCAAACGTGCACGATAGCGGCTATACCAACTGTCAAAAGCAGCTCTGTCGACAAAATCATCCCGCAGTGGCGATTGTGCCGAATGGATCTCAACCTCACTCAACAAGCGGAAGGTGCGGGTATAGTCGCGCCCCTCTTTACTCATCAAGCTCAATAGTGCCGTCAGCAGGTCGTTATCCTGACTGCCGCTGTCAAAGAGACCTAATTTGGCGCGCATCTGCTGACCATAAGCCGCCATCAGTTCTGGCTCATAAGCATTCAGCGCCAGTTGCAATTGATCTACCGACATCAAACCGGACAACGCCTGCCCTAAGCGGTGCAAGTTCCACAGTGCGACCGCCGGCTGATTATCAAAAGCATAACGCCCCTGATGATCGGAGTGATTGCATATGTAGCCGGGGACGTAATCATCAAGGAAACCAAATGGGCCATAATCCATGGTTATGCCGAGAATCGACATATTATCGGTATTCATCACGCCATGGGCGAAACCTACCGTTTGCCAATGGGCCATTAAGCGGGCGGTGCGCTTGACCACATCGGTAAACCACAACAGGTAACCCTCCGCCAGCCCGACCAACTGCGGCCAGTGGCGGGCAATAACATAGTCGGCCAGCTGTTTGACCTGCTCAGGCTGCTGTCGATAGTAGAAATGCTCAAAATGGCCGAAGCGCACATGGCTTTCTGCCACCCGCAGTAGCATCGCCCCGCGCTCTGGTTGCTCACGATAAACCGGATGATTGCTGGTGACGATGGTCAATGCACGACTGCTGGGTATCCCCAGATGGTGCAAGGCTTCGGAGGCCAAAAACTCTCTCACCACCGAGCGCAACACTGCGCGCCCATCTCCCATACGCGAATAGGGGGTCAAGCCCGCGCCTTTCAAGTGCCAATCCATGCTGCGGCCATCACTCAGTTGCTGCTCCCCCAGCAAAATACCACGACCGTCACCAAGCTGCCCCGCCCATACGCCAAATTGGTGGCCGCTATAGACCTGCGCCAGCGGCTCCATGCCCGGTAATAGCGCCTCACCTGCCCATATAGCCGCTTTCGGGCCACTAAACCAACTGGCATCAAGCCCTAACTCTTGCGCCAGTGGCTCACTGTGATAGAGCAAATGTGCCCCTGTTAATGGCGTTGGCTGCAAATGGGTGTAGAAACCGCTCAGTTGTTGCCCGTAGCTGTTGTTAAATTGTGGGGTGTTAGCAGGTAACATCAGCGTAATACCTCCGCCAGCCAGTGGCGAACTTGCAGCAGCTCAGCCTGTGACTCAGGGAAATCAGCACCTAACTGCTGGCAGACCGCATGGATGGCCTCGGGGCGATAGCTCACGCCTTGTAACCGTTCTGCTAGCGCCTCCAGCGGGGCTGGGTTCAAACTGTCGGTGAATATTTGGCAGCGATCAATCGCACCGTGTAATACATCAAAATGTAGCTCAATTCCGCCCCAAACAAAGCGAGTATCGACTAAATGGCTAAAAGCCGGGGCTTGGCCAAAGTTCCACTCCCAACTGCTCTGTTTGGCAAATTGTTCAGTGAAGCCGGGCAGGTCTGGCAAAACTTGTGGCGAGATTATCTCTGCGGCGACTTCTTCATGGTAATAATCGAAGAATGCCTGCTTAATGGCGGCGCAAATCTGCTGGTGGTTAACTCCCGGCAACAGCTCCACCAAATTGGTGACTCGGGAGCGCACTGAGGTAATGCCTTTGGCCTGCAATTTTTTGGGATCGGGATTCAGGTAATCAGCTAAACGATTGAGGTCAGCGCTCAGTAATAGCGTGCCATGGTGAAAACCACGATCCTTGGTCTCTTTGTAAGCGGAACCCGAAACTTTGCGCTCACCATCCCCCTTAACCACCACTAAGTCATTACGCCCGGAAGCTGTGGCCTGGATCCCTAGCGAGGCCAAGGCATTGAGAATAATTTGAGTTGATATTGTTTTATCGTATTCCGGTTTACCGGCCATAAAAGTGAAGCAGCTGTTGCCCAAATCATGAAATACCGCCCCGCCGCCACTGCTGCGGCGCGCCAGCTTCACGCCATCTTGTTCCATGCGCCGTGTATTGCACTCCTTCCACGGATTCTGAGCGCGACCGATGACCACGGTATTAGAATTTTGCCACAAAAACAGTACCCGCTGATCCGGAGACATTTGGCGAAAAATGCACTCTTCTACTGCCAGATTAAACCAGGGATCATAAGAATCAGAAATGAGTAAGCGCAGGGATGACATAAACAGGGCTCCGAACCAGAATAAGCAGCCACTAAGATAGCATAACCCACAGTGATATCTTCAGCTTCAGCCTATTGATGCAATACCCTATTTAGATGCGACGCGCTTGCCAGTAGACACGTTTCCAGTACACATTTTCCAGTGATGAGCGGATAACGCCTTTACTGGTTGAGGCATGGATGAATTCGTCATTGGTATCGTAAATGCCAACATGCAACCCATTCTGCCCACTGCCGGTTTTGAAGAAGACTAAATCGCCGGGCATCAGATCATCACGAGAGACTTTAGTCCCTAACGTGGTTTGTGCCACTGTGGTGCGGGGCAATTGCATATCAAAACGATCGCGGAAGGTGCGGTAAACAAAGCCAGAACAATCAACGCCACCTTGATCCAGCCCGCCATTTCGATACGGCGTGCCTTCCCATTGACGTAACTGCTCATTCAGTTTGGCAACCACCACAATAGAATCAGACAAGTGGCCACTGGGTGCCGGTGCATGGCTGCTACAGCCAGCAAGAATCATGCTGATCAGAAAGATCCAAAAACGCATCCGCATCGATATTCCACCCAGGGTGAGGCTTAGCCAATTCGCCGCACAGTGAACTGTTTGACGTTATATCTGGCTAGCGAAAGGCACCAGTAGGGTTAATTTAGCTATCGAGTATGGAAAAAACAAGTGATATGAATGAGATAATAGGTTTAAGCGCCTTTTATCGGCTTAGTATTTATCAACCAGATACCCAGCAGAATAAAAACTGCCCCCATGGTTTTCAGTAAAGTCGCGGGTTCATTAAACCAAGGCAGCAGTACGGCGGCCAGATAGACCAGTGCATAGCTAAGGCTCAGTAACGGATAGGCTCGATTGAGCGGCAGGTATCTTAACGCAAAAAACCAGCACAACATTGATAAAGCATAGCCCGTCAGCCCACAGATGACGGCGATGAGTTGGCTTAGGTGATTGGCTAAGAATTCGAAATTAATATCAGCCAATGAGATCAACGGGGTATGCATCATGCCCCACTTCAGCATTAACTGGGCCACAGTCACCAGCATCACGCTGCCAATGCCCCACAGATAGCCTTTCATCAGCGCCAACTTATTAATAGGATGCCAAACATAATGGTGGCAATCCCTAGCCAATGGCGGGATGTCGCCTTCTCGCCATAAAACAGCTGTGCGGCCAGCGTGACCAGCACGAAATTAAAGCTCAGTAGCGGATAGGCCACACTCAGCGGCAGATGTTGCAGTAACCGTAACCACAGCAACATCCCCAAACCGAGCAGCATGATGGCGGCGGCAAGCCAGCGCAGTGTCGGGGCCAGCCGCGCTTTCGGCGACCGCTCCCAGCATTGCGCGGCTTGTTTCTGACACAATTGGCCCGCGCAGGTCAATAAACTGACCATGACCAATAGCAGGTAACTTGTCATGGTGCCTTTTTGTACCACAAAAGTGCCAAACGATTCATCAGGTTAACCTTATCTGCTGCCGGTAAATAGGCCGGAATTGCCTCATCGCGAGATAGTTGCATCACCAAAGATACATCCCCTTGCTGCCTTGCCCTAGCCAGCCATTGACTGAAATCTTCGCCGCTGACGAACTGGTTTTTGCTGTCAGCATAGTTCAGCCCATAGGTCAGTTCACCCTTCTCACTGAGCATCAGTATATCGCTACGTTTTAATTGCCATGCTAATCCCGCAGCCACCCCCACACTGTCGGCCAGCACGTAGCGACTGCTATTGAGTTCGCTAAAATTATGCTTGATAAAGTTTTGTGGCTGTTTGGAATCAATGACTTGTTGCGGGATCAAATATCCCACCAGTAAAACAAACAGTAATGGGCACACCGCCGCCCAGCGCCAATGACGCGCATCATTGCGCCAGGTTATCAAGCCCACCAGCCCCCAGCCGGCAAAGGCAACTGTTGCAAGTACCACTTTTTGATGCTCTTGCGGCCCGTAAGCCACCAGACCACTCACTAGCCCCACGTCGATAACCAGCACCGCCAATGCACAAACCAATCCAAACAGGAAGTTGATGACACCATTAATCTTGAGCGCACGCATTCGCAAGTTGTTGGCACAATCTGTCGCATAGGCGGCCATCAGCATGGATAGCGGTGCCATACACGGCAGGATATAGGTCGGCAGCTTCCCCTTTGCCACACTGAAAAATAGCAACGGCATCAGTACCCAACTGAGTAAAAAGAACAGCTCAGGTCGTGCTACACGTTCACGCCACCCCTTGAGAAGTGCTCCTGGCAATAGCCCTAACCAGGGTAAAACACCCAGGCACAATATCGGCAGGTAGTACCAGAATGGGGCTTTATGTTGCGCATCTTTCTCGGCAAAGCGTTGAATATGCTCAATCCAGAAGAAGTAGTGCCAAAAATCAGGCTCGCGTTGTGCAATTGCCAATGCCCACGGCAAACTCAATAGCACCGCACTCACTATCGCGATTGGGCCAAAAATAAGCAGCTCTTTTACCCGTTTTTGCTGTATCACTATGGGCAGTACAGAGATGACGGGGATCGCCAACGCCAGAAAACCTTTGGTCATAAAACCCATCCCACAAGCAAGGCCGAGCAGCAGATATGCTCCAGCCTTCTGCGTCGACGTCTCTGCCCGCAGTGTGAGATAAAAACAGACCATTGAGGCGGTTAACCACAATGAGATCATTGGGTCCAGTACCGCATAAGTCCCGATACCAAACACCAGCAACATAGAGAGATAAATTAGTGTCGCCAACAGTGACGTAGCACGATTACGCCATAATAACGTCGCCAGCCAGTAGATTAATATGGCACTCAGCGCGGTGCTAAAAATTGAGCCAAACCGGACGGCGAAATTGGTGTCACCAAATATCCACTGGCTAATATTATTAAACCAATATCCCGCGATGGGTTTCTCAAAATAACGGATGCCCAGTAGATGCGGTACAATCCAGTCACCACGTTGCAACATCTCCCGGCTAATTTCTGCATAGCGCGTTTCGTCAGGTTGCCAAAATAGCCGGCTATTGACCGGTAATAGATATACCAGAGCAAAAAATAGCGACAGCACTACCGCTCCACTTCCTTTTAACAGTCTCATCCTGCACCCTTTATATCTGTCTGACATCCTAACCAGCCCTCTCGACCTGGAAAGGCTGCACGTACAACTTTACCCACAGGTAATAAATCCGAATTCTCGGGTAATAGTTCGCTGAGAGGACAAAACTGGATATTCTGTTTTTTTGCTCGAATCAATAACTGCTCAAACATCTGAGCCTGAGCCCCCCCTTCAACCTCGGCATGGATGGTATAAACCGGCACCCCCTGGTCACGTAACATGGCGGCAATAATAAAATCATTAAAATCTTCAGCGCGAACCTCACTCCCCACCACTTCATCGTAAGTCGGTAAAGTGACGGGGATCTGGACACTGCCTAAGCTGCCATCTGGCAGTTGTGGCCGGAAGGGGTGGGTACCACGACAATCGCTGTTATAACGGAAAGAAAATGGCTGTTTTACCGCTAAAACACGTTCATCGGCACGCCAACCCGCAGCTGCGGAGCAGGTAATCGGCTGCTGAATGCTCCGTTCTAATGCATCCACCCCCAATTGCACCTGCTCCGCCAGTTGCTGCATTGACCACGACGCAACTTTAGCCTGCCAGCCTTGGTGATCCCATGCGTGTAAGCCGACTTCATGCCCCGCCTGTAGCGTGCTTTTCATCACTGGCCCAAGGTCTTCAGCTATCTTTTTACCCGGCCAGGCGGTACCGGCCAGTAAAATATCCCAGCCATAAAGTGAGGCGGCGTTAGATCGCAGCATTTTCCACAGAAAACGCGGTCGGAAAAGACGCCATAAATGGCGCCCCATGTTATCCGGCCCAACACTAAAGAAGAAGCTGGCGCTAACATCATGCTTTGCCAATACGGCCAACAGTGAGGGTACGCCTTCCTTGGTGCCACGGTAGGTATCAACATCAATCCTCAGGCCAACTTGCTTCATACGTGATGATCGTCCTTTGAGCTTTCGTTCAGTTCAAGTACTGCGCCACGCAGGAAGAAATCCAAGGTTTCGGTGACGGTTTGTTGCAAGGCGACTTCAGGTTGCCAGTGTAAAATGCGGCGCGCATTGCGAATACTTGGCGTGCGGTACTCTACGTCCTGATAGCCTTTCCCATAATAGGCACTGCTTTCAATATCTTTAAAGCCAGCAAATGGCGGGAAATGGCCGCGTAACTCATGCTCTTCGAAGCTACTCAACAGCATTTCAGCTAACTCACGAATACTGGCTTCATTGGTTGGGTTACCAATGTTGATAATCTGACCATCACAGCATCCATCACGGTTCTCAATAATACGGAATAGCGCTTCAATGCCATCATGAATATCGGTAAAGCAGCGTTTTTGCGCACCACCATCAACCAGTTTAATCGGTGAGCCTTCGACCAGATTTAAAATAAGCTGAGTAATGGCGCGGGAGCTACCAATACGCGCAGCATCAAGATTATCCAAGCGCGGCCCCATCCAGTTGAAAGGACGGAACAGGGTGAATCTTAAATTTTCTTTCGCGCCATAGGCCCAAATCACGCGGTCCAACAACTGCTTAGAGACGGAGTAGATCCAGCGCTGTTTATTGATCGGCCCCACAATCAGTCGTGAACTATCTTCATCGAACTCTTTATCATCACACATACCATAAACTTCAGATGTGGATGGGAAGACAATACGCTTATTGTATTTAACGCAGTCGCGCACGATCTTCAGATTTTCTTCAAAATCTAATTCGAACACCCGTAGTGGATTGCGGGTATATTCGATCGGTGTAGCAATAGCAACCAGTGGCAAAATAACGTCACACTTCTTAATGTGGTACTCAATCCATTCGGAATGAATACTAATATCCCCCTCCACAAAATGGAAATAGGGGTTATTCAGGAAGCGGCTAATGGCGTCAGAACCAATATCCAGACCATAAACTTCGTAACGGTCATCGCGTAATAAGCGCTCGGTTAAGTGATTCCCGATAAAGCCATTCACGCCGAGAATTAACACGCGGGTCCGGCGTTTTAGGGTTTTGCTTGGTTTTCTGGCTAAACGCACGTCAGTGACAATACCCATCTCGAGTGCCAGGCGGTTGCCCTGAACGTACAAACCACTTTCACCTTGACCGGTCACAATCTCCAATGCCCCTTCACCACAAGCAACAATCAGTGGTGACGTCGACAGCACAGTGCCGGGCAATTTCCCGTGGGCCATATCCAGTGGACGGGCGCGCCAGATGATCAGTTTACGCTGGCCAAGATAACTGAAAGCACCGGGATAAGGTTCTGTTACGGCACGCACCAGATTATTGATAGCTGATGCTGACTGATGCCAATGAATCTCACCATCTGCTGCAGTACGACGGCCAAAATAGCTGGCTTCAGCTTCATTTTGTGGCGTCAGAGGCAGTGGCGCTTCTTTCATTTTAGGCAATAAATCACCTAATAAATTTTGAGAAGCATCACGCATTTTTCCATGTAATGTTAATGCGGTGTCTGCATCGCTAATGGCAACTTTATATTGACCCACTATCGGGCCTGCATCAGCTTTTTTTACCATTTGGTGCAGGGTCACACCTGTTTCACTCTCCCCCTTCACCAGCGCCCAGTTAATAGGTGCACGGCCACGATATTTAGGTAACAGCGAGCCGTGTAAATTAAATGCGCCGCGTGGTGCTAATGACAATATATCGTCACAAAGCATATTGCGATAATAGAAAGAGAATATGATATCAGGTTGCAATTGCTGAATACGCTCAATCCACAATGGGTGATTAACATCTTCCGGCGCAAATACCGGTAAATCTAAATCAGCGGCGACACGCGCCACTGAAGTAAAAAAGCGATTTTCATTGGGATCATCAGTATGGGTAAATACCGCCTGAATATCGTAACCCGCGTCAACCAGTGCTTTCAGACCTACACAGCCAATATCATGATAGGCAAATACAATCGCTTTCATTTTTCTATTTCCTGATTATTTTCGGTCTGCTCACCGCCGACCACTTTCTGTATGAAATAACGTGGGCGTGCACGTACATCGTTATAAATACGGCCGATATATTCACCGAGTAGCCCCATACCGACGAATTGAGCACCGATGAACATGAACAGCACGGCAAATAGCGTAAAGACACCACCGCCGGCCCATTCGGGGCCAAAGACCAAACGCAAAACCACCAGCAGCACCGCCAGCGTGAAGCCAGAGAGTGCAATGACACTGCCGACCAAGCTGAGCAGACGTAGCGGCGTCGTGGTTAGGCAGGTAATCAGGTCATACATCAGATTGATGAGTTTCATCAGGCTATATTTTGAGTCGCCAAATTCACGTTCAGCATGATGAACAGTAATTTCAGTGGTATGGCGGGCAAAGGTATTTGCCAGGATAGGAATAAAGGTACTGCGTTCGTGACAGTGTAACATTGCCTCGACAATATGGCGGCGGTAAGCTCGTAACATACAGCCATAATCCCCCATTGATTTCCCCGTCGCCCGTTGAATCAGCATGTTGATCATGCGGGAGGCCGTTTTACGAAACAGCGAGTCCTGACGGTTGGCGCGCACGGTGCCGACAACGTCATAACCCTCTTCCGCCACAGTGACCAGCCGAGGGATCTCTTCTGGCGGATTTTGCAGATCAGCATCAAGAGTAATCACCAGATCACCGCTGACCTGATTGAATCCCGCCATAATCGCCGAGTGTTGGCCATAGTTGCGATTAAGTAAAACCGCAATGATGCAGCTATCAGGCTCATTAGCCGCCACAGTCAAAATATCGGCGGAGTTATCACTGCTGCCATCATCGACCAGAATAATTTCATAAGGTTGAGTGAGTAATTTACAGGCCGCCGATGTTCTCTCAATTAATACCGGCAAGCTCTCTTGCTCGTTATAAACCGGGATAACCACGGAGACTTTCTTGATCGCTTTATTTTGTAACACGGTGCGGCCCTATAATAGTTGTCAGTGCATCAACCACCCGATCAACATCGCTATCCAGCATGTCGGGGAAAAGGGGCAATGTGCATAATCTGGCAGAGTTCCATTCGGTATGAGGTAAATTCAGCTGTGGGAAACGTTCGCGATAATATTTTTGGGTATGTGCCGCACGAAAATGTAAGCCCGTGCCAATCCCTAACTCTTGCAGTTGCGCCATCAGCGAATCACGGCTAAGACCACAACGCTCCTCGTCGACGCGGACCATAAATAGATGCCATGCATGTTGATGGGGATAGTGAGGAACAGCCAGTGGTTGCAAGGGAGAACCCGCTAATGCCGCATGATAGCGAGCGACAAGCTCCTGACGGCGGGCGTTGATTGCAGCTAAGCGCTGGAGTTGCACCACGGCAATAGCGGCGTGAATATCCGATAAATTGTATTTATAGCCCGGTTCGACAACTTCAGCCTGTGGGCTGCGGCCCTGAACCTGACGATCAAAAGCATCCACGCCCAAACCATGAAACTTAAGCCGACGAACTTTCGCCGCTAACTCATCATCATCAGTCGCAATTAAGCCACCTTCAGCACAGGTGATATTTTTGATAGCATGGAAGGAGAAAATAGCCGTACCTTTTTCGCCAATCCATTGATTTCTATAGCGAGTCCCAACAGCATGGGCCGCGTCTTCAATCAATGGAATCCCTCGTTGCAAAGCAATAGCTCGCAAAGCATCAAGATCACAGGGTGCGCCGGCGTAATGTACCGGGATAATAGCTTTGGTTTTTGGTGTAATAGCCGCTGCAACATCGGCGGCGCTGACCATTAACGTGTCGCGATCGACATCAACCATCACCGGCTCCGCGCCGAGTAGCACGATCATGTTTAGGGTTGACACCCAAGTCTGTGACGGCGTAATCACTTCATCGCCCGGACCAATCCCCAGCGCCATCAGCGTGAGATGCATCCCCGCAGTCGCAGAGCAGACGGCGACCGCATGTTTGCAGCCAAACGTCGCGCAAAAATCCGTTTCTAACTGCTGATTCTGTGGGCCGGTGGTGATCCAACCAGAACCTAGCACTTTGACTACCGCGTTAATTTCGTCGCTGCCAATCGCTGGGCGCGAAAAAGGCAAAAAATTCTGCATTAATAAATCCCTAGAGTACTTTGCGCTTCTGGCAACTATAGGCCCGAATAAGTTAACGAAAACTAAACGCCACTCAGATAGAGTCGTGAGCTACTAGGGGGAAACTCTAGTTCATTAACCTTAAACGAACCTTAAGAAAAGAGGGTTTAGCGGATATATTCAAAATAATAACCATAAATATCAGATTGAGATTTATCCAAAAAAATCAAAACTATAATAAAATAGATGGCACTCTTTTATCGTGACCACTCAATTAATTAGGCTGCTTAGAAAATATTGAGGTGAAAGCTATAATAATTATAATTAGAGATTATAAATATGGAATATTGATTATTTGCTAGCGATAGAGAGGAATAAGTCAGCGCAACTCTTAAATCTTTTTTGTAATAATCCAATTCTGCTGATTAAAACTGTGAATTTGGAAGTCGACTTCGAATACCTCCGATAAGGTAGCGGTTTGCATTACCTGCTGAGTCTCCCCTTGGGCAAGCACCTTTCCACCCGCCATTAACCACACCTGATCGGCCTGCTGCAAGGTATGGTTAAGGTCATGGGCCGTGATAATTGCGCTACGACCCATCGCACAAAATTTATGCAGCAATTCATCTAGCGCCACTTTTTGCGCCACATCTAAGCCCGTATAAGGCTCATCAAGCAGCAACAATTGACTCTCGGGATTGATATCTGGCCACACTTGCAAGAATATCGCCGCCAAACGAACACGTTGCCACTCACCACCGGAGAGCTGTGACAGCATTCGTCGGAGTTTGTCGCTCAGGCGTAATTGGCTGCAGAGATAGCCAATCGTCGCCGCTGCCGCATCTGGGTCAACCCCTGCGGGCTGATAAAGCGCAAGATATTGGAAAACCGGCATAATGGTCAGCGCCGACTGCTGTTGGCTTAAATAGGCCCGCAACCGGGCCAATTCATGCCCTGAATAGAGAGGTAGAGATTTACCCGCCAGCACAATATCTCCAGCCGCAGGTAATAGGCCCGCTACTGCTGCCAGCAGGGTGCTTTTCCCTGCCCCATTCGGGCCAATCACATGAATTTGCCGCCCAGCAGTCACCTGAGTAGAAAAAGGTGCAAGGCGGGTATCTACACTGAGATTGCTGAGCTGCAATAGCTTCAAAATGACTTTTTCATCCGTAAATCAGTGACTAGCCAATGCTTGCTTAATGGCGGCAATCAGCAGCGGATCTTCTGGCGTCATATCAGGCGCAAAGCGCTCAAGCACCACGCCATCGCGGCTAATCAGGAACTTTTCAAAATTCCATAGAATATCACCCGCTTGTTTTGGCTCACGCCCTTTGCTCGCTAACCGCTGATAAAACTCGCTCCCTTCAGGTTTTACCGCCACCGATTTAGCGGCGATCAACTGCTGATAGAGTGGGTGCCGTTGTGGGCCATTGACTTCGATTTTACTGAACATCGGGAATTCAACACCAAATGTCCCGCGGCAAAAAGCCTGGATCTCCTCATCACTGCCCGGTTCCTGCCCGGCAAACTCATTGCTGGGGAAACCTAAGACCTCAAAACCTTGCCCATGATAGGTTTTATAAAGACTCTCTAGCCCTTCATACTGCTTAGTCAGACCACACTGAGAGGCCACATTAACCACTAACAGAACCGAACCTTTATACTTTTCTAGTTGCACCGATTGATGATCAATGGTGTTGACTGGGATGGAATAAATTGGATTACTCATCAGGAAGGCCCCTTATTCAGCAATGAAAAACAGATAAACTGACAATAATATGAATGGGTAACAGGCCGATCACTTTACACTTTTCACCCGTGTCAGCAACCAGATAAATAGCGGCGAGCCGAGTGTCGCGGTGACCACGCCAATGGGTAATTCTGCCGAGAATAGAGCGATACGCGCGATAACATCAGCCAATAGCAGTATCCCGCCGCCCGCCAAAGCACAACCCACTAATAGACGCCGTTGGTCGGTTAAGCCAGTCAATCGTAAAATATGGGGGATAACAAGACCAATAAAACTGATCACGCCAGCTAAAGCAACACTGATACCGACCAGTAAACCAATAGCCAGCACCAATAAATTCCGCCATAAGTGGAGGGGAATACCCAGTTGTCTGGCTTGTTGTTCACCCAGTGACATAAAATTAAGTACTCGCCCTTGGCAACAGAGCCATATGACAATCGGCAGTAGCGCAATAACCAACCCTTGATGGCGCCAGTCAATCCCGCTGAACCCGCCCATCATCCAATACATTAATTGGCGTAAATCCAAGCTGGTGCTGAAGTAGACAGCCCACGTCATAATGGCGCTGCAAACAATCCCTAAGGCAACGCCAACCAGTAGCAGACGGGCGTTGGTCAGTAATCGTCTACGGGCGAATCCGAGCAGAAGCACAGTCATAAATAGGGCCCCGGCAATCGCGCAAGCACTTAAGAACCAGATGGGCAGCAGCCCGTGGCCCAGTAACACGGCCATCACCAGCGCTACCCCCGCGCCATTGGCTACCCCTAATAAGCCCGGCTCGGCTAATGGATTTTCGAACAGTGCCTGCATCACCGCACCGGAGACGGCAAGACTCGCGCCAACCATCATCACCGCTAATGCTCGGGGCAAACGCAACTGCCAAACAAATAGTTGCCCGCTGTCGCTCAGCCACTGAGTCGGCAAAATCCAAACATCACCGGCACACAAACTGACGACCAGCGCCAATAGCAGCATCACCATCAAGCCCCAGAGGTAACGGTGATCACGCTGTTGTTGCCGCTGTTGGAGTGCGGTAAATAGTGGGTGGGTCTGCATTATATTCTCGGCCATCGCCTCAGGATTTACCTGAAAATGTCTGATATCCATGATTAGGCATAGATAGTAGGGGGTTAACGCGATAAGGGGAAGTTTTGCATGAAAAAAGTCAAATGAAGGGGGATCGTGCCGTTGGGGTCGAAGTGGCGTGAGCCACCGACGTGCCCCTAGGTGCGGTAACCCCTTCACTCACTGAGCTATCAGCAGCTTTGTCATTAACCTCAAGGGGCATTGAATGCCCCCTTTGTTGTTCTGTTTAACTGTACTTGTACCTAACGGCGAGCATCCGCCAAATCACTTGGCATGGTACCTTGCATACTGTGCCAGATAGCCCCGCTCTCTTTGCCATAAGCTCGCAGACAATCCAGCACCTGATCATAGGCTTTCTCATCACAGAGTGACGACAGCTTGCTGTAGAAGGTTAGTGCCAGCTTGCGGGCCTCAGGATTGGAGAAGTAGTAACGCCCAACGCGGGTATAGAGCCCTTTCATGCCATTGAGGATCAAACCATAAATCGGATTACCTGAAGCGAAAGCCAACCCACGGAAAATGCCGTAATCCAGTGCAGTAAATGCCTCTGAGCTGTCATCAACCGTCAGAGCTTGCGCCAGAATTTCCTGCGCTTTTTCTGGATGATTGCGAATTGCAGTCCGGACAAAAATAGTCGCTATATTAGTTCGAACAGCCAGTAAGTTATCTATCAATTGTGGAACGCTATCGTGGTCAAGCCGCGCGAGTGTCTCCAATATATTGAGACCGGATGTCTCCCAAAAATTGTTTACTTTCGTCGGTTTACCATGCTGAATAGTGAGCCAGCCATCGCGGGCTAGCCGTTGCAGCACTTCGCGCAATGTTGTGCGGGTCACTCCAATTAGCTCTGAAAGTTCACGCTCCGCGGGCAAAATAGTGCCTGGAGGGAAGCGATTATTCCAAATACTTTCAATAATATACTCTTCCGCGAAACCGGCAGGACTTTGCGCCTTTATAACCATATTTTTGACGTTCCGTAGCGATACATATCAGCGATTTAGTGCGCTCATCATACCAGACGACTCTACCCTGATATAGCGCCAGAATCGTACAAACGTTGAAAGTAGTCATAAAGTTGCAAAAATTGTGCAGATGTAATGATGGGCAGACTATACGCATTGCTTTTAGATGAATGACGTAAAGTAAAACGTAACTTTGAATGCCAATAGCGCCATAATAATTTATTTAAGGAGACCATAATTCACAATGGATATGACCATTAGACAAGCGGTACTCAAGAACTTTCTCGGCAACTCACCGGATTGGTACAAATTGGCCATTGTCGGGTTTCTTATCATTAACCCGCTGGTGTTTTTCTTTGTCAGCCCGTTTATCGCTGGCTGGATGCTGGTGATTGAGTTTATCTTTACGCTGGCAATGGCACTAAAATGTTATCCCCTGCAACCGGGTGGATTATTAGCCATTCAGGCCATTGCCATCGGCATGACTAGCCCACATCAAGTTGCAGAAGAGATTGCCAGCAATCTGGAAGTGCTGTTACTGCTGGTATTTATGGTAGCGGGCATCTACTTTATGAAGCAGTTGCTACTGTTTGTATTTACTAAACTTTTACTGAATATCCGTTCAAAAATAGTTCTCTCATTAGCCTTCTGCATCGCCTCCGCTTTTCTTTCTGCCTTCCTGGATGCATTAACCGTTATTGCGGTAGTCATTAGCGTATCCGTTGGTTTTTATACTATTTATCACCATGTTGCATCGAATCATACCGATAAAGACATTACCGATGACAGCTGGATCGATAATCAAGAGAATCGTAAAACGCTGGAGCAATTCAGGGCATTTTTACGCAGTCTGATGATGCATGCGGGTGTAGGCACGGCACTGGGCGGTGTGATGACCATGGTCGGTGAGCCACAGAATCTTATTATCGCCAAAAGTGCCGGCTGGAATTTTGCTGAGTTCTTTATACGAATGCTACCCGTCACACTGCCAGTATTGTGCTGCGGATTACTGGTCTGCCTGCTGGTCGAGCGCTTCAAACTCTTTGGTTATGGTGCCGAGCTACCTGACCGTGTTCGCCAGGTACTGACCGATTACGATAAGCAAGCCAGCGCAAAACGCAGCCGGCAGGAGAAGGCAAAACTCCTGACTCAAGCACTGATTGGTGTTTGGTTGGTTCTGGCGTTGGCACTACATATCGCCGAAGTGGGGTTGGTCGGGTTATCGGTGATTATTCTCGCCACCTCGCTCTGTGGTATCACTAATGAACATGCCCTGGGTAAAGCCTTTCAGGAGGCGTTGCCGTTTACCGCGCTGCTCACCGTCTTTTTCGCGGTAGTCGCAGTAATCATTGAGCAAAGTCTATTCACCCCCATTATACAGTTTGTGTTGCAGGCCTCACCATCAGCACAGTTATCACTGTTTTATCTGTTTAATGGCTTGCTCTCCTCGGTTTCGGATAATGTCTTTGTCGGCACCGTCTATATCAATGAGGCCCGTACCGCGTTTGAACATGGCGTTATTTCACTTAAGCAGTTTGAGTTTCTGGCGGTCGCCATCAATACCGGGACTAACCTCCCCTCCGTTGCCACCCCTAATGGTCAGGCCGCGTTCCTGTTCTTGCTGACCTCCGCGCTGGCACCACTTATTCGCCTTTCGTATGGTCGTATGGTGTATATGGCTCTGCCCTATACCATCGTGATGACCATTGTCGGTCTGTTGGGTGTTGAATATTTATTAGTCCCAGTAACAGAATGGATGACACAAAATGGCTGGATAAGTTTGCCTCATATCGTGGCAGGGGTTAGCATCACACACTGATTACTTGCATAATAGTCTCAGCCAGTTCTACACTTTTCCTCGCTACGAAGGGCGTTGATTAACTTCGGGGAATTATGAGCTGGCAAAACAAACCAATATCTCACCCAAAGTAAAATTTATGCCAGTGATAGGTTGTCACGCGCGAGAAATCGCTGATTTTTGGCTAATTTTACCTTTGGGTAGCTGGCAGCAAAGATGATTTGGTTTACACTGCCGGTACAATTGCTTACTGCATGGAAAATAAAGATATGTTGCAATTCCTTAACCGCTGCTCTAAAGGGCGCGGTGCTTGGCTATTAATGGCCCTGACTGCACTTGCACTAGAATTGATTGCGCTCTATTTTCAACACGTGATGTTGTTACAGCCTTGCGTAATGTGTATCTACGAACGTGCTGCTTTATTCGGCATTCTTGGTGCGTCGTTGTTGGGTGCGATTGCGCCCAAATCACCACTGCGCTATCTGGCTATTTTTATCTGGATCTACAGCGCATGGCGAGGGGTTCAACTAGCCTGGGTTCACACCATGCTGCAACTGCACCCTTCACCTTTCACAACCTGTGATTTCTTTGTCAGCTTCCCTTCTTGGTTACCATTGGATAAATGGTTACCTGCGGTATTTGTTGCCAGTGGCGACTGCTCAGTAAAACAGTGGGAATTTCTGTCATTAGAAATGCCACAGTGGTTGGTAGGGATCTTTGCTGCGTATTTAGTGATTGGTCTATTAGTTCTGATCAGCCAATTCGTTAAACCGAAAAGACGCGATCTGTTTGGCCGATAGTTTTTATACATATCTTTATCTATCAATGGCGCCACTCGGCGCCATTGGTTTTAATAAATACCCGTTCCACGATTAATTAACGAATAATGCCCCGTGCCGAGCGGGAAAAGAAAGGCTTATAGGCGTGCAGTATTTGCCACTCTTTCGCGAGAAGTTCAATTTCAATATTCACCTCCGCCACCCGCTTACCGGTATGATAAATAAGCTGATAGGCATTTTTAACTGCTTGCCAGTCGCAACTATCCAGCCAATCAGGCCCCATCGCCAAATCCCTGACCCCCACGGGCGCAGCACGATTACCTTCAGCAATAACATAAGGCGGGATATCTTGCACCACACAGGAACCGGTGTTGACTAGCGCATAAGTGCCGATAACACAAAACTGATGTACTGCACTTGCGGCGGCAATAATGGCGAAATCATCGACCTCAACATGCCCCGCCAACCCCACATTTGACTCTAATAAACAGTGGCTGCCTATTACGCAGTCATGGCCAATATGCACGTGACTCATCAGATTATTATCATCACCGATGCGCGTTATACCAACACCTTGTATTGTGCCGCGATGAATGGTGACATTTTGTTGAATCAAATTGCGATCACCAATAATAACCCGAGTATCTTCACCCTGATATTTAAGATCCTGATTAACCTCACCGATGGAGGAGAATTGTCCAATATTATTGTCACAGCCAAGCTCGGTATTACCATTAATGACAATATGTGATTTAAGTACCGTGCCAGAACCAATAGTGACTTGAGCGCCAATGTGACAAAAGTGACCAATTTGTACATTCGCACCAATCACCGCCCCCTTCTCAATAATTGCAGTAGCAGAAATTATCGCGGTGTTATCAATCAAGCTATTTAACTCTCTAGATAGAGGACTCACTTTACAACTTTGTGGGTAACTTTAACGTCAACTAGGGACTAATCCATCCATTGGTTTAATCAGATTTATAGATAAAAAAGGTCGCACAACTAAAAAAGGCCACCCTTTAGGCAGCCTCATCTCAATCTGATGATAAGCGAATTAAGCTTTGGTATGTGTGCAAATGTACTGGTTAGCCTGCTCACCATCAACAATAGCCAGTCGAATTGGCAATGCAGATATATTGAGGGAGGCAATAACCTGATCCTGACTATTTGCTTTCTGGAAGATTAATGACTCACCCTGACCTTCCGGATTCACTTTTACGAACTGAAATACCGACTTATCGATGGTCAATTGTTGATTAGGACCATCCAACACCGCAGAGAGACGACTCCCCTCTTTCAGCTGGCAATCAAGGTTAATTAATGAAGTCCCACCCGCCAGAGCCTGATGCGAAACACTACCTAAAGTCGCGGAGATGCCGATGATGACAGCGGCTAACGTTGAATATTTCATTTTATTAAGTTTCTTGGTTAAATTTCGGCGCTAGTATGCCACACCTAACCTATCAATAGGTAAGTGTTATCTGGCCCACTGAGGTTTATTAAGTATGTGATCTTGCCAGTCGATCACTTCACTTTCATGAACCGCAATATGGCGTACTGAGATACGTTCGCCATGCATGGCGGATTTTGAATGGGTGATTAGCGGGTGCCACTGGGGTAAGCCACGACCTTCGCCGATGAGCCGATAGGCGCAAGTTGGCGGTAACCAATCAAAAGTGACCAGATTTTCGCGAGTTAACTTGATGCAATCCTCTTCCAACTCAAAGCGGTGCTCATAGTTACGGCACTGGCAGGTTTTAATATTGAGCTGATCGCAGGCCACATTGGTGAAGTAGATTTCATCAGTGTCCTCATCAATCAGTTTGTTCAAACAGCATTGGCCGCAACCGTCGCACAGTGATTCCCATTCACTATCTGACATCTCAGCGAGTGTTTTTTGTTGCCAAAAAGGAAGTTGTGACATATCGGTATCCGGTGTAGATAAATGAGCGGGTCGTTATAGACGCTTTAGCGGTCAGATGCAAGCCTTGCCGCCCAGCCAAAGGGCATAAGCGGCAGGGATTTGGTTAGATTATGCGGGTGTTCAAGGTCTTGCCATTAAGCATTATTTTAAGCATATCGCCCGACTTCATCGGCCCAACCCCTTGTGGGGTGCCCGTCAAAACAATATCGCCAGCCCGCAAAGTAAAGAAGCGGCTAATGTAACTTATCAGCGGAATGATGGGGGTAATCATGTCGCGAGTATTACCCTGCTGACGAATTTCATCGTTAATAGTCAGGGACAATTCAGCCTGTTGTGCATCACCAAACTCAGCTACAGGAATAAAACCAGAGATCGGGCAAGAGCCATCAAATGCTTTGGCTTTCTCCCACGGCTGGCCGGCCTTCTTCAGACCCGCCTGCAGCTCGCGCAAAGTTAAATCCAGCGCCACACCATAACCCGCAATCGCACGAGCCACCCTATCTTCGCTGGCTTGTTTTAACGGCGTACCGATCAAAACAGCCAATTCAACTTCATGGTGTACTGCTCCAAACTCTTTGGGGATCGACACTGGCTGGCGAATGTCACATAACGCCGTTTCAGGTTTGATAAACAGAACCGGTTCAACTGAGGCTGTACTCCCCATCTCTTTAATATGTTCTGCATAGTTGCTGCCTACGCAAACCACTTTACTCACTGGAAAATCCAGCAAAGCCCCTTGCCAGTCTCTATGTTGATACATACTGCCTCTCCTGAATTTACATCCTGATAGCCCCGACACCGCAGTCAAACGACTATGGCATAGAGCGACTATCACGCCAACTCAATATTGAAGTCCGCCCGCAATTTAGCTTATGGCCTCAATCAAGGTAAAAGCCCCTCCTCACTAGACCGCAACTCACTGAGGAAGGTGAAAGCCTTCATATTAGGATGATGCTTTGCTTTCGCCCAAATGCATTTTCAACAAGCTCTCTGGCGGGGGCGGAACTTGCAGATAAAAGCCCTGATCAACAAGCGCACTTTTCACTTTTTCGATATCCGCGGTTGCTAAGGTTTTACGGCTGTTTAATGCCAGTTGCATCGCAAATTGCGGTTTGCCAAAACTGGCGAGCAGCTCAGCCGGCACTCGCGAAAAATCATCTCTCTTTTCAATATAGAGGTAAGTCTGATCCCGTTTCGGGCTTCTATAAATAGCACAAAGCATGTTCTGGACTCTATTGGTCGAATTCGATAGTAAAATGGTATGGTAGCTGAAAATTATAACATGCCAAGCTATACCACACTCTCGCGATATCTGGATTTACAGATGACTTAGTCAGATTTTTCCGAAATAGCACTGAGAAATATTTCACGAAACCGATAATAGTGATGCGCTATTACTCTATTTTATAAAAAACACGCCGCATGATAAAGAATTCGCCATATTTGATAGAAATAACGAATTTTATCGGCGTAGCAAAACCGGTACTAAGTGAATTTCATTGTTGAAAAAATACACAAATCTAGAATGGTAGTGATATCAGCCAAATATAGACGGTTCAGGGCTAGCGAATAAGCAGAAGTTATGCTGTAATTTCTTGTCTGATTGCTGTCATTCTGACCTTAAGATTTCAATATATTGATACGGATAGATTTATTTTTATATTACCTATAACATGCTTAGGAACATCAGAATATTGTACCCCCGAATGATATTCTGGGGATTAAACGTAGCTGAAACTGAGTCAGGATAGATGTCACAATCGCCAATTGAGTTAAAAGGCAGTAGTTTTACCCTTTCGGTCATTCATTTACATGATTCACGACCGGAGGTAATCCGTCAGGCATTGCAGGAAAAGGTGGATCAAGCTCCCGCTTTTCTGAAAAACGCCCCTGTTGTGATTAACGTTGCAACGTTACCTAACGGTGCTAACTGGAAAGATATCCAACAGGCTGTCACCTCAGCAGGTCTGCGTATTGTTGGCATCAGTGGTTGTCAAGATGAGCGTCAAAAACGGGCGATAGCACGAGCAGGCTTACCATTACTGAGTGAGGGGAAAGGCCAGAAAAGGGCGCCCGAGCCAGTTATCAGCCCGCCAGAAAACGTTCCGACCAAGACTCGAATCATCAACACGCCAGTCCGTTCTGGCCAACAAATTTATGCTCGTAATTGCGATTTGATTGTTATCAGCAGTGTCAGTGCCGGTGCTGAATTAATTGCCGACGGCAATATTCATATCTATGGAATGATGCGAGGCCGTGCGCTAGCAGGTGCATCCGGTGATGCCCAGTGCCAGATTTTTTGCACGCATCTGGGTGCTGAACTAGTCTCTATCGCAGGGCAGTACTGGTTGAGTGATCAGATTCCGCGTGACTATTTTGGTCAGGCCGCACGTCTGCATCTGCTGGATAACGCACTAACTATACAACCTTTAAATTAAGCCCTTTTGACAAGGAATCCATTTCATGGCACGCATTATTGTTGTTACATCGGGTAAAGGGGGCGTTGGCAAGACCACATCAAGCGCGGCTATCGCAACCGGCTTGGCCCAAAAAGGTAAAAAAACCGTGGTTATCGATTTCGATATCGGCCTACGGAATTTAGATTTAATTATGGGATGCGAGCGCCGTGTCGTTTATGATTTTGTTAATGTCATTCAAGGTGATGCCACCTTGAACCAAGCATTAATAAAAGATAAGCGCACAGATAATCTGTATATCCTGCCCGCTTCTCAGACCCGTGACAAAGACGCCCTGACCAAAGAGGGTGTTGAAAAGATTTTGAATGATCTTGGCGAAATGAACTTCGAGTTCGTGGTGTGTGACTCTCCTGCCGGCATCGAAAGCGGCGCTTTGATGGCACTCTATTTTGCCGATGAAGCAGTCATTACCACCAACCCTGAAGTCTCTTCGGTTCGTGACTCAGACCGCATCCTCGGGATACTGTCATCTAAGTCGCGTCGTGCCGAAAATGGCCAAGATCCGATTAAAGAACATCTGCTGTTGACCCGCTACAACCCAGGGCGCGTTAATCGCGGCGATATGCTTAGCATGGAAGATGTCCTCGACATTCTGAGGATCCCATTGGTTGGCGTTATACCAGAAGACCAGTCAGTACTGCGTGCCTCGAACCAAGGCGAGCCTGTGATTCTGGACAAAGAGTCAGATGCTGGTAAAGCTTATGACGATACCGTTGACCGTCTGCTAGGAGAAGAACGCCCCTTCCGCTTCATCGAAGAAGAGAAGAAGGGCTTCCTGAAACGCCTTTTTGGGGGATAAACCATGGCTTTGTTAGACTTTTTTCTGTCCCGCAAAAAACCGACAGCCAATATAGCCAAGGAACGGCTGCAAATTATCGTCGCTGAACGTCGTCGTGGGGACAGTGCGCCCCACTATTTGCCTGACTTAAAACGCGATATTTTGGCGGTTATTTGTAAATATATCCAGATCGAACCTGAAATGCTGCATGTGCAATTTGAGCAGAAAGGGGATGATATTTCGGTGCTTGAACTTAACGTGACATTACCGGAAACGGAAGAAACACCTAAATGATGTCTTCGCAATAACTAACCCCTGTATTCATTTACAGGGGTGTTTATTTACAGTGCTAGTTATCTATAGCGGATGGCCATCCTATTGACTGTATATATATCCAGCTACATCGCCGCAATTAAATAGACATCCCCACTAAAACAAGAAAATTCTTAATCTCTATTTCAGTTGTTCATAAAGCCCTGATGAATTAAAAACTGAAATAACCAGAGTGAAGTCTCCCCCACCCTGAATATCATTAATAGTGCTGTAAAATCTCGGTCAATTCCGTAGATAACAAATCACCACGCCAACCACTTAATAGTTCAGGCTGAGTCTCTGATAATTTCAATTTCCAATGCCAACTGAGGAGTTGATTTATTTGACGGCGTGATGCCAGTAATTCGCTACTTAGGCCAGAGCGCTCACTGACCGACAGAATTAGCGCTTTAATCTCTTTAAAAACTCTCTTGTAGCCGGGCTGGTCAATCAGGTTAGCGACCGGTGGCGGCAGTTGCTCTTCAGGTACTGTATTACCCTCAGCGACCAGCGCCAATAAGGTGCGACCGTGATAGCGAATCTCCTGCCCACTCAGCCCCAAGGAGTCCAGCTCACCTAGCGAAGTGGGCTGATAGCGGGCTACTTGCCAAAGGTTCTCTTCCCGCACCACGAAGTTCACCGCCAAATCGCGCTCACGTGCCTGACGCAAACGCCATGCGGCCAGTTTCTGTAAACATGCCAACTGACGCCCTCGTAGCTGCCAGGCATTGGTAATCTCACGATAGGCGAGTTCTGGGTCCAGTGTCTCACTACGACGACGGCACAACAGCTGACACTCATCTTTAGCCGCATCCATCCGCCCGGCGGCTTCGGTCGCTTCAACTAATTTAGCCGCCAGCGGTAACAGGTAAAACACATCAGCAGCCGCGTAATCACACTGCTTTTCGCTTAATGGCCGGGCTATCCAATCGGTACGAGATTCACTTTTATCTAACTCAACACCTTCAAACTCATTGACCAACATAGCAAAGCCACAAGATAGCGAACGTCCCGAAAATGCGGCCAGTACTTGCGTATCAATCATCGGCGTCGGCATTCTGTCGAAGGCATTTAAAAACACCTCAAGATCTTCGCTGCCAGCGTGCAGGTATTTCACGACAGCCAGATCTTGCAGTAGCTCGCGGAAGGGTTGCCATTCAGTAATTGGCAAAGGGTCAATCAGTGAAAGTTGTTCACCGTCATACAGTTGAATCAGGCCCAACTGCGGATAGTAAGTGCGTGTTCTGACAAACTCAGTATCCAGCGCGACATGAGCATGTTTCCGGGCTTGTTCGCAGACCTGCTGCAACGCATCATTGGTGGTGATCAACTGATAATTCAAAACGTCATTCTCTTGGTCGTTATAACCGCCATCTTGCGAGGGGCGGCTATAGTCTATGGCAAACACAACAACGCCGGCGATGACCGGCGTTGTTGATAATGATTGGGTGATACCGTTACGCTAAGCTGCGTCTTGATCGCCAGCCTTATTGGTAACAAGTTCATCACGCAATTCCCTACGCAAAATTTTGCCGACATTCGATTTCGGCAATTCGTCACGGAACTCTACTATTTTCGGTACTTTATACCCTGTAAGGTAGCGGCGGCAATGGGTTAGCAGCTCTTCCTGTGTCAACGTGGCATCTTTTTTCACGATGAACACTTTTACCGCCTCACCAGCAACCCCATTAGGCACCCCAATGACGGCAGATTCGAGTACTTTCGGATGTAACGCGACCACATCTTCAATCTCATTGGGGTAGACATTAAATCCTGACACCAGAATCATATCTTTTTTACGATCAACAATGCGCAAAAAGCCTTGTTCATCAAGAGTCGCGATATCACCTGTTGCCAACCAGCCCTCCTTTAGCACTTCATCCGTGGCTTCTGGCCGTTGCCAATAGCCTAACATAACTTGTGGGCCACGCACCCATAGTTCACCCGGCTCGCCAAATGCCACATCATGGCCCTCATCATCTACCAGCCGAACATCCGTTGACGGCACCGGTAGGCCAATGCTGCCGCTGTAATGTTTCAAGTCATAAGGGTTACCGGTCACTAACGGTGAACACTCAGTCAGACCATAGCCCTCCAGCAAGTGTTTACCGGTGAGTTTTTCCCAACGTTCAGCCACCGCCTGCTGTACCGGCATTCCCCCGCCGACCGACAACCTCAGCGTAGAGAAATTCAACTTAGCGAACTCTTCGTTATTTAACAAAGCATTAAATAATGTATTCACCCCAGTCATCGCCGTGAATGGGTAATGACTTAGCTCTTTAACCATGCCGGGAATATCGCGCGGGTTGGTGATCAATAAGCTGCGCCCACCCAACTCAATAAACAGCAGGCAGTTCATGGTTAAAGCAAAGATGTGATAGAGCGGCAGCGCGGTGACCACCAATTCATGCCCGGGTTGCAGCAGTGGCGCATAGGCAGCTTTCGCCTGTTCCAGGTTCGACTGCATATTACGGTGGGTCAACATCGCCCCTTTCGCCACCCCCGTCGTGCCGCCGGTATACTGCAAGAAAGCCATATCCGTATTAATCACATCCGGCTTAACATATTGCAGACGGCGACCTTTTTGCAGCGCAGTGCGGAACGAAATGGCATCAGGTAGATAGTATTTCGGCACCAGCCGCTTGATGTATTTCACCACGAAATTCACCAACGTCCCTTTAGCTGCCGACAGTTGATCCCCCATGCGGGTTAAAATGACGTGTTTAACCTGCGTTTTAAAGACCACTTTTTCCAACGTGTGGGCAAAGTTGGAAACAATAACGATCGCCGCAGCGCCGCTATCGTTAAGCTGATGCTCCAACTCTCTTGGGGTGTATAGCGGGTTAACATTCACCACCACCATACCTGCACGTAGAATGCCAAACAAAGCGATAGGATATTGCAGCAGATTGGGCATCATTAATGCGACACGGTCACCTTTTTGCAGCCCCAAACCTTGCTGCAAATAAGCGGCGAAAGCACGACTACGCTCTTCCAGCTTACGGAAAGTCATCACCTCGCCCATATTGATAAACGCGGGTTGATCCGCATAACGCAATGCCGCGTTCTCAAACATTTCCACCAAAGAAGAGTAGCGATCCGGGTCTATCTCTGCGGGGACATCTGCCGGATAACGCTTTAGCCATACTTTTTCCAAGGTAGCGCTCCTGAAATTGTTATTGGTCACGAAGAAAAGACGCAAATTTACACCAGAACTTTAACAATATTTTAACTCAGCGTACCAGTTTGCTTTTAAACAATTTTAAGGTTGGGAGATACATCACTATTTTCTGATATCGAGATCCCATAAATAGTCAAGGCGGCCAATGCCGCCCGAAAAAACACAACAAAATCAGAATGTTATCATTTTATGATAGTGTTAAATATGGTAACCATTTGATTATATAATCTTTTATAGATTAATCGCGGTAAAACAGACATAAAAAAGGCGCTAAATTTAGCGCCTTCTCTCATGATGTGCCTACTTATAATACTGCAACAGCTTACTCAGTGACGATCGTTTGTACCGGCACTGGCCCTGGGCCATACCAACCCCATCCCGGCCCCCACATTTCAGGGTGCCGATAGCCCCATGGCCCCATCGTTGGTGGCAACATCACTTGCTGTTCAAGATGCCAGCGCTTATAGCCCGTGGCATTCATCACCACGAAATTATATGGCGTCATACCAATTTTACCGGCTTCAACTCCGGTGATAGGCCCGACGACGGTGACAAGATGCCCACGGAAATCCGCTGGCTCAAGGAAACCATTCACATAGGCAATAATCCGCCCCTGTGAGGGTTCACCTAATATAGGTCTGGCACCGGAATCCAATGGAACAGTGGCAATCTCAAGCCGGGTGCGATGTGGTTCATTGACCACACTAACCACTGTACCGCCGAAACGCGCCTCCTGACCGATAAATGCCTGCGGTGCGGTTCTGACCAAATTGAGATTTTGCTGCGGCGTTGCTGTCGTGCCCTGAATCGCCGGTGGGATCGTCACGCAACCAGAAAGTAACAACACACCCAAACCCAGCCAACCCAACATCCATTTACGGTTTTTATGTTTTGTCGATTGAGCTACTGACGTTTTAATCGTCATAGTCTGTTACTCCTTATTATCATTAGTTGTCCTAATATTTTAGACTCTAATTTGAATAACAAGTTTCTATACCCTCCATCTTTCACATTACAGCGGCGTTAGCGGCGCTAACTTCCCTAAATTTCTGACTGATGTAAGCTCATCGGGATTGCCGCCTTTCTGTATTGTGAAATCTATTGGGTACTTTTTCTAACGGCCCGGCAGTTTCTTCCAGGTAACTTCGTTGCGCAGATAGACCGGCTCGGCATTTTCCACACTGACAGCTTGCCCGTTCGCCCACAATGAGAGCGCCAAAGGCAGCATATCTTCGGCTTGCGGCAACAGCATTTGGCCGTCAGTAAGTTGCACATTGCTGCCGCTAATCAGTTCAGGATAAGTTTGCCAGCCAGTGCCGACCGTGGCCCAACGACCACTCAGCATTTGAGAGCGTGCCAACGTTTGATCCGGTGTCATCACCGCTTCAGTCGCTTCACCCAGCCAATCCCCGGCGGCATTTCGCTCAAACTCACCCCAATAGACTTCGCCCATGCGGGCATCTATCGCGGCCAATACTCGCGACGCCGCCGTCAGACGAAATGCGCCCTGGGCCATGGTTTGTAGTGTGGAGACACCAATCATCGGCAAGTCAGCACCCAGTGCCAGCCCTTGAGCAATACCGATACCAATACGCACCCCCGTAAAACTACCGGGGCCTCGGCCAAAGGCCAATGCATCAAGCTGCCCTAGTGATAAGCCCGATTCAGCCAACACTTGCTGCACCAGCGGTAAAATACGTTGGGTGTGTTCCCGTGGGCAAAGCTCAAACAGTGCCTGGACTTCGCCGTTATTCCAGAGTGCGACAGAACAAGCTTCTGTTGCGGTATCGATCGCTAAAATTCGCGTGGACATGCCAACCTCGGCAGGAAAAGAGTATCAATTCAATACAGGGCGCGCATGATAGCACACCCCTGCTCGTTTTTCTTTTAATCGCGTTGCTTGAGAAAAGCGATAGCTTTCGCCAATGAGCGGGTGCGGGGGGCTGGTGGCAGGCTATTAAGGAACATAGCGCCATAAGGGCGCATCACCAACCGATTATCACAGATAACCAGCACACCGCGATCATCAATGTCACGAATCAATCGCCCCACGCCCTGCTTCAACGTGATAACAGCATCGGGCAATTGCACATCATTGAAGGGGTCCCCCCCACGCAGACGGCAATCCTCAATCCGTGCTTTCAGTAACGGATCATCCGGTGAGGTGAATGGCAGTTTGTCGATGATAACGCAAGATAATGCATCGCCGCGAACATCCACCCCTTCCCAAAAACTGCTGGTCGCGACAAGCAGCGCATTACCCGCCGCCACAAACTGCGCCAGTAGCTGCCCTTTGCTGGTTTCACCTTGCACCAAAACCGGCAATGTCATGCTGGCGCGAAACTCCTCCGCCAATCCGCGCATCATCTGGTGCGAGGTGCAGAGGAAGAAACAGCGCCCTTTATTGGCATCAATTAAGGGTTTTAGCATCACCGCCAGTTTGCGGGCCGCCCCCGGCTCATTGGCAGAGGGCAGATTACGCGGCACACAGAGCAAAGCTTGATTAGCATAATCAAACGGGCTGGGCAACAGCAAGGTTCTGGCGTTGGTCAGCCCTAGCCGAGCAGTAAAATGGGATAATTGGTCGTTAACCGATAGCGTGGCGGAGGTGAAAATCCAGGTTCCCGGCTTCTCTTCAATCAACTCACGGAAGCGATCGGAGACCGAAAGTGGTGTCAGCGCCAAAATAAAGTGGCGGGAATTGCACTCATACCAGTAGCTGTAACCGGGTGTGGTGACCTCTTTTAAGCGCTTTAGGCGGTTACGATAGACAGTAGCGCGCTCAAAGGCGGCATCTAACATAGCTGAGCGCCCTAGCGACAGTTTCATCACGTCATAACATAGCTCTAGCGCATCATCGAGTAACAACAGCGCCCGCTGAATCGCAGGCTGCTCCATCACGTCACGTAAATTGCCGCGATAACCCGGATCACCCAGAACCAGGCGGAAATCTTGCGTGCTTTGCGATAGGCGATCAGCACTTTTCTGCAATTGCGCCGAGTCCCGCACTTCGGTGCGATAAGCAATAATGATGTCTTTCGCCAGATCCATCAGCTGTCTGCTGGTGAGCTGCTGGCCGAAATATTGGCTGGCAATATCTGGAATCTGATGGGCTTCATCGAAGATCATGACATCTGCGGTGGGGATCAATTCAGCAAAACCGCTCTCTTTGACCACCATATCAGCCAGAAACAGATGATGGTTAACCACCACCACATCCGCATCCATCGCCTTGCGGCGAGCTTTCACCACAAAACACTCTTGGTACAACGGGCAATCACTGCCCAGACAGTTATCATTGGTACTGGTGACCAGCGGCCAGACAAAACTGTCCTCAGCGACCTGACCACAAGTGCTGATATCGCCATCAATCGTCTCCGCTGACCAGCCGCGCAGGCGAACCAGATCGACCAATGTTTCACCCGCCAACTCGCCCCCCGCCAATGATTGCTGCTCAAGGCGCTCCAGACAGAGGTAGTTGGAACGCCCTTTAAGCAAGGCCAATTTCCCTTTATATTTCAAAGCGGTTGCCACGGTGGGCAGATCGCGGGAATAGAGCTGGTCTTGTAACGCTTTGGAGCCGGTGGAGATGATCACTTTGCAATCAGCCCGCAGTGCCGGTGCCAAATAGGCAAATGTTTTGCCAGTACCCGTGCCCGCCTCAACCACCAATTGCTGTTTGCCATCAATGGATTCACTGATGGCCGCAGCCATCTGGCGCTGGGACTCTCGGGGATTAAAACCTGTAATGGCCTGCGCCAGTGCGCCATCTGTTGCAAAATCGTCTATCACACTGTCTCTTCCGGGCGAAATCAGCGGTGATTATGCCAAGCCTATCGCCCCGCGACTACACATTCTCACCATCAGCTATGCTACCCTTATGCCAATAACTGACATTAAGATTCACATAAGGGAGTGAAAATGAGTATTGAGCGAATTAATCCAGCAAAACGTTGGTCCGATGCGGTGATTCACAACGACACCATTTACTACACCAGTGTGCCGGAAAATCTGGATGCCGACGCCACCGCGCAGACCGCTAACACGCTGGCGGCGATTGATATCATGCTGAATCAGCTCGGTTCAGATAAAAGCCGTATTCTGGATGCCACCATCTTTTTGGCTGATAAAGCTGATTTCGCGGCGATGAATGCGGCGTGGGATGCCTGGGTGGTCGACGGCCATGCGCCTGTGCGCTGTACTGTCGAATCCAAGTTGATGAATCCGAAGTATAAAGTTGAGATCAAAATTATTGCGGCAATCTAGTTTACTGCGCGTTGCGAGCAGGTATCAATACAGATTATACCCAAAGTAATTGGCGTTGCAGGTAGGCAGCCAGCAAGCGAATCCCGATGAGCTTACACAAGTAAGTGATTCGGGTTCGTGCGCGCAGCGAACACCCCTGCAACTTCAAGTACGACGGGTATATTAGGACAACTTAATCATCACCATCCCAGCCAGCAGCAAAATCAAACCAATCCAACCCTTATAGTTCAGGCGCTGGTTAAATAAAATCCAGCCGGCCGCCACGGTTGCCGCAATACCAAAGCCGCCCCACAAAGCATAAGCCACTGATAATTCTATGCCTTTGACAGCCTGCGCCAAGGCGCTAAATGCCCCTAACACCGACAGCAATGATAAGATGCCCAACCATACACGGCGAAAACCATCTGACATCTTCAGCAAGATATTGGCGATGATCTCCAAAATGACCGCCAGAATCAAAAAGACAATATGATAAAACTCAAGCTGTTGCATGGTGCTCACCTGCATTCCTGCTCTGGTTACCCGGCTTCTTCGGTTTACGGGTTCCTGATTTCACTAACATAATCCCTGCCACCAAGGTTGCTAAGCCCGCTATTTTCAGCACGGATAGACTTTCATCAAACCACAACACACTAAAAATAGTGATAATCAGAATGCCAATCCCTTCCCACAAGGCATACGCCACCCCCAGCGCCACTTTTTTAACCGCCAGAGCCAGCAAAATATAGGAGCCGGTTATCATAAAATACATCACGATATGCCCGGTCATCTCACCGCTGACACTGGCGTACTTCATTGATAAAGTGCCAATGATCTCAGCAACAATAGCTAACCCCAAAAATATCCAATAAATCATCTTTCTTCTCCTAACACGCATCAACGCACGCTAAGGTCTATTTATTACGGTTATCCTCACTTGGCACCCTATTCACAAGGCATAGGTGTGCGCAGGCCGTAAGAAATAGAAACTCACTTGGCGTATAATTTTTTTCGAAAATTGACTTAAAACGGAAGAGGAGAGACGCTACAGCTCGCTGCACCAGTGATGCTCACTGGCCAGAATGGCAGACAGGAAGAGTTGACAGGTAGAAGGTTTGAAAGTAATTCCATTAATTTTCATCATAATATATCTATTTTTTTTAGCCACACCTGCCTTAGCCACCTACTTGTTAGCCAAACCTAGTGCGATACGCCTAAAATCCTCATCAAATTGGAATAATTAACTAGTGCAGTTTTACCACAGCCAATTTTATAAAGCAAACCATCAATTTAGCAAATAGTTTAAAAAAAGAGATTTAAAAATAATAAGTTAGTGATTTCAAAAAAACAAAACCCCTGCATGACAGGGGTTTTGTTTTTAGCACGAATGCTGGGATTCTCCCGTCAGTTCAGGGAGTTAGAACAACTTATGCAGTCGCACCCGCAACAGCTTGTTTCGCTAATTCTGTAATGCGCGCATAGTCACCTTTTTCCAGCGCATCCACCGGAACCAACCATGAACCGCCAATACACAGCACGCTCTTCAGCGCCAGATAATCGCGGTAGTTATTAGGTGTAATCCCACCCGTTGGGCAGAAACGCACTTGTGAGAATGGGCCGCCGATGGCTTGCAGTGCTTTAACACCGCCGTTGGCTTCAGCTGGGAAGAATTTAAACTCACGCAGGCCATAGCTCATGCCCAACATCAGCTCTGAAACAGTGCTGATCCCAGGAATCAGTGGGATAGAGCCTTTCGTTGCCGCTTTAAGTAGTTCATCCGTCAGCCCAGGGCTGATAGCAAACTGTGCACCCGCCTCCACTACGTCAGCCAATTGCTGCGGATTAAGCACGGTGCCGGCACCCACAATCGCCTCAGGCACTTCTTTGGCAATGGCGCGGATCGCCTCAACAGCACAAGGGGTGCGCAACGTCACTTCCAGTACCCGAACACCGCCTGCCACCAAGGCTTTTGCCAAGGGTACTGCTTGCTCGAGCTGGGTAATCACAATCACCGGGACAACGGGGCCTGCGGTCATGATCTGTTCTGCGCTCGTTTTCCAGCTTTTCATCAGTTGTTATCTCCACTTATGCCGATTGGCATGTACTCACCCGAAGGTGTCAGTTGAAATATGGCAGACAGAACTCCTACAGATGCTCTCCGCCTGCCATAAAGAATCAGAATGCGAGCCAGCTAACGACTCTTTATTATTGCGCGGGCCTCCTGCCCCTAGCTGCCCGCCTGCATCCCTGACGGTGGCACACCAGCAAAATCTCATCTGCTGATGTGTTGAGTCATCAACTTATTCGAACTCGTTCCATGAACGGCCATCGCGGGTGATCATGGCAACAGATGCTACCGGCCCCCATGTCCCGGACTGGTAAGGTTTAGGTGCTTCGTTATCCGCCGCCCATGCATCCATGATTGAATCCACCCACTTCCAAGCTTCCTCAACCTCATCACGGCGAACAAACAGCGCCTGAATCCCACGCATGGTCTCCAGTAACAGTCGCTCGTAGGCGTCAGCGAGGTGCTGTTCGTTAAACGTCTTAGAGAAACTGAGGTCAAGTTTGGTGGTTTGCAGACGGTGCTTATGCTCCAGACCCGGCACTTTGTTCAGCACTTCAATTTCGATGCCTTCATCCGGTTGCAAACGAATGGTCAGCTTGTTCTGTGGCAATTGCTGATAGGACTCGCGGAACAGATTCAGCGCAGGGTTTTTGAAGTAAACCACCACCTCTGAACACTTGCTTGGCAGGCGCTTACCGGTTCTCAAATAGAACGGCACACCGGCCCAACGCCAGTCATCAATATCGACACGAATAGAGACGAAGGTCTCAGTATTACTGCTCTTGTTCGCCCCCTCCTCTTCGAGATAGCCAGGTACTTTATTACCCTGCACAAACCCAGCCGTGTACTGGCCACGCACGGTTGTTTCCCGCACATTGGTGTGATCGATACGGCGTAGCGATCGCAGCACTTTCACTTTCTCATCACGGATACGGTCAGTGCTCAGATCCGCCGGTGGTGACATGGCAATCATGGTCAGGATTTGCAGCAAGTGGTTCTGGATCATGTCGCGCATCTGACCGGCCTGATCAAAATAGCCCCAGCGCCCTTCAATACCCACCTCTTCTGCCACCGTGATCTGCACGTGATCAATGGTGCGATTATCCCAGTTGGAAGCAAACAGCGAGTTAGCAAACCGCAGTGCCAACAGATTTAGCACTGTCTCTTTGCCCAAATAGTGGTCGATGCGATAGACCTGGCACTCGTTAAAATATTCAGCAACCTGATCGTTTATCACCCGAGAAGAGGCCAAATCCGTCCCCAAAGGTTTCTCCATCACCACTCGGCTTGGCTCTTTATTCAGCCCCGCCTCACCTAACCCTTTGCAAACCGCACCAAAAGTGCTCGGCGGCATCGCAAAGTAGTTAATGGTTATGCGATTTTTTTGATCCAGCATTTTGCCCAATTTGGTGAAATGCTTGCTGTCATTGACATCTAAGTTACAGAAATCGAGACGTGAACTGAGCTTTTGCCACAATTCATCGTCCAATGCCTCTTTCATAAAGGTATCGAGGGCTTCCTTTACCACGGCTGTGTACGCGTCTTTATCCCAATCGGCACGGCCTACACCGATGATCCGAGTATCTGGGTGGATGTGACCCGCTTTCTCTAATTGGTAAAGGGAAGGCAGCAGTTTCCGGCGAGCCAAGTCTCCCTTAGCGCCGAAAATCACCAGATCACACGCCTGGGCTGCTTGGCCTGTATTAGTTACCGCCATGTTATTCTCCTCGTTGCAGGATATTTGTAATTTTCTTACATTCCTAATGTACTCTCTTTGGCTATAGCCAGTAAACCCAGATAAAAGTGAATCAAAAAAGGTTAAAAAACATCCATTCAGGCGGCAAGCCGCGTCAAATCAGGCTGCGCAACTTAAAAATGTAATTTTATGACGTTTTTGACAACCATTTACCATTATGAAAATTAGACACAGGTCATATTCTGGTGAAAAAGCCACACTTCCCACCAGATGCCACTGCCAACGGGTCCCAGCTCGTAGTATATTTTCATTAAACCGACATAGATTTCTCCTTTAAATGAAATCGGTAAAACCCATGGGTGACTCTCGTTATATGAATACGCTGGAAAATATCCAAAATAATCTGGACCTCCTGAGCAAATCTGAAAGGAAAGTCGCCGAGGTGATCCTTGCCTCCCCGCAAACAGCTATCCATTCAAGTATCGCCACCCTCGCCAAAATGGCGAACGTCAGCGAACCCACGGTAAACCGTTTTTGCCGTCGGCTGGATACCAAAGGTTTCCCTGATTTTAAACTTCATTTGGCACAAAGTCTGGCTAATGGCACACCTTATGTGAACCGAAATGTTGAAGAAGATGATAGTGTAGCCGCTTACACCGGTAAAATTTTCGAATCGACCATGGCCAGTCTGGATATGGTGAAAAACAATTTAGACATTGCCGCTATCAATCGGGCCGTGGATCTATTGACCCAGGCCAAGAAGATTTCGTTCTTTGGCCTGGGTGCATCTGCTGCTGTGGCCCATGATGCAATGAATAAATTTTTCCGCTTCAACATTCCGGTAATTTATTTTGATGATATCGTGATGCAACGTATGAGTTGCATGAATTCCAGTGAAGGTGATGTGGTGGTATTAATATCCCATACCGGTCGCACAAAAAGCCTGGTTGAGTTAGCTCACTTAGCTCGTGAAAACGATGCCACCGTGATTGCTATTACCTCGCGCGATACACCACTGGCAAATGAAGCGACATTACCACTGCTGTTAGATGTGCCGGAAGACACCGATATGTACATGCCGATGGTGTCCCGCATTGCTCAACTGACATTAATTGATGTCCTGGCGACGGGTTTTACCCTACGCCGCGGGGCAAAGTTCAGGGATAACCTGAAACGGGTTAAAGATGCATTGAAAGAGTCTCGTTTTGATAAAGATTTACCGCGCGTCAACAGCGGTGAATAGAGATATAAATGCGAAAGAGATGTCAGACGCGGAAGTCGCCTTGTTTGGCCTGGCCTGAAAATTGTGTTAGCGCATCTTCCGTCGTCACAATTTGACGTATTATTGAAAAATAAACGTTACTTTGGCTCAGGTAAATGTCACCAGAGCCGATATGTTGAGAAAGAGCTCGCTTTGTAAGTCGATCATTTTGTGTATCGATCGTTTTTACATCCGCAAGCGGATAACATGCATGACATGATTTTGTCGTAAAACATGAAAAAGTTTCGTCGTAAAATTTGTAGCTTAGTTACATTTTACTCGGATTATTATCCGCTGTTTTAACAACACCATGCTTCATCAGTCAACGGAGTAAGAGATGTCCAGACGGCTCAGAAGGACCAAAATTGTTACTACACTGGGGCCGGCTACTGACCGCGACAATAATCTGGAAAAGATTATTGCTGCTGGTGCTAACGTAGTCCGCCTGAATTTTTCCCATGGTAGCGCTGAAGATCATGAGTTGCGGGCAAATAAAGTCCGTGAAATCGCCGCTCGACTTGGGCGTCATGTTGCTATTCTTGGCGATTTACAAGGTCCTAAAATCCGGGTATCTACTTTTAGGGAAGGCAAAGTTTTCCTTAATGTGCACGATAAATTCCTGCTTGATGCCAACATGGCTAAAGGCGAAGGCGATAAAGATAAAGTCGGTATCGATTATAAGGGCCTACCCGCGGATGTCGTCCCTGGTGATATTCTGCTGCTGGATGATGGCCGGGTACAGTTGAAAGTGATTGAAGTTCAAGGCATGAAGGTCTTCACCGAAGTCACCGTCGGCGGCCCGCTCTCTAATAATAAAGGCATTAACAAACTCGGTGGCGGCCTGTCAGCAGAAGCGCTGACTGAAAAAGATAAAGCCGATATTGTTACCGCCGCTAAAATTGGCGTAGATTTCCTGGCAGTCTCCTTCCCGCGTACTGGCGAAGATTTACACTATGCGCGTCGTCTGGCCCGTGATGCGGGTTGCAATGCGCAAATCGTGGCCAAAGTTGAGCGCGCTGAAGCGGTGGCAACCGATGAGGCCATGGATGACATCATCCTCGCTTCTGATGTGGTGATGGTTGCTCGTGGTGACTTGGGGGTGGAAATTGGTGACCCTGAATTAGTCGGTATCCAGAAAAAACTGATTCGCCGCGCTCGCCAGCTTAACCGTGCGGTGATCACCGCGACTCAGATGATGGAGTCGATGATTACTAACCCAATGCCAACTCGTGCAGAAGTCATGGACGTGGCAAACGCGGTACTGGATGGCACCGATGCCGTGATGTTGTCGGCAGAAACCGCAGCCGGTCAGTATCCGGCAGAGACAGTGGCTGCAATGGCGCGAGTCTGTCTGGGCGCAGAAAAAATCCCCAGCATTAATGTCTCTAAGCACCGCCTTGATGTGCAATTCGACAATGTCGAAGAAGCTATTGCGATGTCGACCATGTATGCGGCAAACCATCTGAAAGGGATTACGGCGATTATCGCCATGACCGAATCAGGTCGCACTGCGCTGATGATGTCCCGTATCAGCTCCGGTTTACCCATCTTTGCGATGTCACGTCACGACCATACTTTGAATCTGACGGCTATCTACCGTGGCGTCACCCCGGTCTATTGCGATACCCACACTGATGGTATTCTTGCCGCCACTGAGGCGGTTAATCGATTGAAAGATAAAGGCTTCCTGGTTTCTGGCGATCTGGTGATCGTGACCCAAGGTGATGTGATGGGGACGATTGGCACCACCAATACCAGCCGTATCATTCGCGTTGAATAATCAATTTTAAGCCTTAATTAGCAAAAAGCCCGCTAATCAATAGCGGGCTTTTTATGTTCAATCTTAATGGTTGTACCCAAAGAAATTGGCGTTAAAGATCCTTGCGCACATAGGGCTCGATCTCGCCTTCTTTGCGGGTTTTCAGTAGCTTAAGAATCCAGGTGTACTGCTCGGGATTAGGTTTAACCAACAGCTCCACCTCTTCATTCATCCGACGGGCGATATAGCTATCATCAGCATCCGCCAAATCATCCATCGGTGGACGAATATAAATATCAAGGCGATGTTCACGATAATTATAGACTGGGAACATCGGCACAATCGCCGCACGGCAGACTTTCATCAACCGCCCAACCGCTGGCAATGTTGCTTTATAGGTGGCGAAGAAATCGACAAATTCGCTTTGCTCAGGGCCGTAGTCCTCATCGGGCAGATAGTAGCCCCAGAATCCCTGACGTACTGAGCTGATAAAGGGCTTGATACCACTCTCACGCGCATGAATACGCCCACCAAACCGCAAACGCGCACTGTTCCATAAATAGTCCACCAGCGGATTACGCTGATGATGGAACATACCGGCAACCGGTTTACCCTGCTCGGCTAACAGCATGGCCGGAATATCAATTGACCAGGCATGAGGCACTAACAGAATAACGTTACGCTCCTGCCGTTGCAGCTCGTCCAAGATATCCAATCCGTGCCAATGAACGCGAGACAGTACTTTTTTCGGATCGCGAAAACAGAGTTCAGCCATCATCATCAGCGGCTGTGCCGCAGTGGCAAACATCTGATCAATGATATGTTCGCGTTCAGCTTCTGGCAGTTCCGGCATGCAATAAAGAAGATTTATGCGGGCACGGCGACGGCCGCTCTTAGCGAACTTCCCTGCAAGACGGCCAATACCCGCCAGCAATGGATCACGGAATTTAGGCGGGACATAAGCCATCGCCGCCATTGCTCCGGCGCCCAACCAAACACCCCAAAATCGTGGGTGTAGGAAAGATTTTTTAAATACCGGAATAAAGCCAGCGGCGTCGTTTTTCTCTTTATGCATGGAGGAACTCTTGGAGTTGGCAGTGGGCTAATAATAACATACCCTTGATCCTTGAAGTTACAGGGGATTAGTGACGCTCGTTACTCGACCCATCCATGGATCTCGCCACGACGAGGCGACGACCAACACCCCCCCATAACTCCAGGTATAAAACTCTCCGGTAGAACGTGGCTACCGGATAACGGTTAATCTAATTGCAGTTGTGGAATAACCTGCTTGGCGATAGCCAGATATTCACTGCGATCTTTACCACTTAAGCCTTCCGAACGCGGCAATTTGGCGGTTAATGGGTTAACGGCTTGCTGGTTCATCCAGAATTCATAGTGCAGATGCGGGCCAGTAGAACGGCCAGTGTTACCTGACAACGCAATGCGATCGCCACGTTTAACTTTCTGACCCGGCTTAACCAGCAATTTCTTCAAATGCATATAACGGGTGGTGTACTGGCGACCATGGCGAATAGCCACATAGTTGCCCGCCGCTCCACTGCGTTTTGCAATCACCACTTCACCATCACCAACAGCAAGAACGGGCGTTCCTACTGGCATCGCGAAATCCACACCTTTGTGTGGCGCAACACGCCCAGTTACCGGGTTAATGCGGCGAGGATTGAAGTTAGAGGAGATTCGGAACTGTTTCATGGTTGGGAAACGCATAAAACCACGGGCCAAACCAGAACCCTGACGATCGTAGAACTTACCGTCATCGGCACGAATAGCGTAGTAATCCTTACCGCCGGAGCGCATACGAACCCCGACCAACTGGCTCTGCTCACTGCGGCCATCAAGAATTTCACGTGACATCAAAACCGAGAACTGATCACCTTTGCGCAGTTTGGCGAAATCTAACTGCCACTGCAGTGCTTTGGTTACCGCACGAATTTCAGAGCTGGTTAAGCCCGCCTTCTTGGCACTGGTCACAAAGCTGCCATCAAGGCTGCCAGCCAGAACTTTGTTGCTCCACTCGCCCTTTTGTAGCTCTTTCGTCTCTTTGAATGTATTGCCGACACGATCATAAGTGCGCGTTTCACGGCGAGACATTTCCCACGTCAGACGTTGCAAATCACCTGCATCATTGACGGTCCAGGAGATTTGCTGCCCAATTTTCAAATTACGAAGGTCGCGGTTTGAGGTGGCGAGCAGGGAGACATCCGAAATATCGATACCATACTGGGTAAGAATGCTGCTCAGGGTATCCCCCGTAGAGACAACATACTCATGGACGCCGGTTTCGCTGGCATCTTTGGCATCTAATTCGTCTTGCGGAATTTCATCATCAGGTGTGGGCTGATCAATGGGTTCACTGGCTTCAGGTAATAAAATGCGGGTTTGACTGGTATCTAATACCACGCTCTTGGCGATCGGCTCATGCTCAGGGTGATAAACAAAAGGCCGCCAAACAGCTACAGCCAGTGTCATTACAGTCAACGACCCCAACATAATTCGATGGGGCCGAGGGAGATTGTTATACGCCAGAGTGATAGTTCGGACTATCTGCTGCACTTATGAGTATCCTTTTAATCTTGCTTCAGGCAGCTCACGTATTGGTTCGACAACTGAGACAGAAAGTCCACATAGCTGTCCTTGCCTAATACTATGCCGCTGCCCAAGGGATCCAACGTACCTGAACGGACGCCTGTTCCTTTGGCAACGGCATTAATGACGGCCGGCCTGAATTGTGGCTCAGCAAAAACGCATACCGCTTTGTGCTCAACCAACTGTGTTCGAATTTGATGTAAACGCTGCGCACCAGGCTGTATTTCGGGATTGACTGTAAAATGCCCTAATGGGCTCAAGCCAAAGTGTTTTTCAAAGTAGCCATAGGCATCATGAAAAACGAAGTATCCCTTACCTTGGGCAGGCTTTAGCATAGTAGCAATATTTTTTTCATTTTGCGCTAGTTGATCCTCGAATCGGCGCAGGTTTGCATCTAATTTGTCCTTATTTTGCGGCATAAGTTCCAATAATCTGTCGTGAATCGCGATTGCAGATTGTTTTGCTATGGTAGGCGACAACCAAATATGCATATTGTATTCGCCGTGGTGATGCTCATCACCACTATTATCTTTAGCATGATCATGGTCATGCCCTGCGGCTTCCCCTTCATGCTCCTCATCTTCATCACCTTTCATTAATAAAGGCATAATGGATGGGAGCTGAGCCAATGCAATTTGTGTTTTATCAGCAACTTGTGAAAGAGGTTTGGATAAAAATGCTTCCATTTCAGGGCCGACCCAAATAACCAGCTCAGCACTGCGTAACCGCTGGACATCTGATGGACGAAGCGCATAATCGTGCGGCGAGGCACCATCGGGCAATAAAACCTCAGTCGGTAACACGCCATCAGCAATGGCAGAGGCAATAAAACCTAATGGTCGTACTGAAGTAACGACCGCAGCTGAGGCAATATTAAATGGGTTGGCAATGACAATTGCGCTGGCTAGCATTGCCCGTTTTAGCCACTTATTTTTATGTAACATAATACGAATTCTCGACGTTTTGTTGAGTAAAGCGTAATATTATAACATCCATTCGGTTCTGCAAACGTAATCATAATGTCCACATTGGTAACTCTAAATAAGATATCCGTCACTTTTGGTTCTCGGCGGGTACTGAATGATATCTCCCTTTCTCTGCGTCCGGGAAGGATTCTGACTCTGCTCGGGCCAAATGGCGCAGGTAAATCGACACTGGTTCGCGTGGTGCTGGGATTGGTTGCCCCCACCAGCGGCACGCTGATTCGCCAGCCGGGGCTACGCATTGGTTATGTTCCGCAAAAGCTCCATCTGGATGCCACATTGCCTCTCACGGTCAGCCGTTTTATGCGGCTGAAACCCGGTGTCAAAAAGGCTGATATCTTGCCAGCACTTAAACGGGTACATGCCGCGCATTTGTTGGATCAGCCGATGCAAAAACTGTCCGGCGGTGAAAACCAGCGGGTGCTGCTGGCACGCGCATTGCTGAACCGCCCACAGTTATTAGTGCTGGATGAACCAACGCAAGGTGTTGATGTTAATGGGCAACTGGCACTGTATGACTTGATCGAGCAATTACGCAAGGAGTTGGGCTGCGCCGTGTTGATGGTCTCCCATGACTTGCATTTAGTGATGGCTAAAACCGATGAAGTTTTGTGCCTAAACCAACATATTTGCTGCTCCGGTGCGCCGGAAGTGGTTTCAACGCATCCTGAATTTATCGCCATGTTTGGCAATCGCGGTGCCGAACAGTTAGCCGTTTATCGCCATCACCATAACCATCGCCACGATCTGCACGGAAAGATTATTTTGAAAAACAGTGGGAGTCGTGACGCATGATTGAACTATTGCTGCCGGGCTGGTTAGCTGGCATTTTGCTGGCGACAGCCGCTGGCCCATTGGGCTCTTTTGTCGTCTGGCGGCGGATGTCCTATTTTGGTGATACCCTGGCCCACGCCTCGCTACTGGGTGTGGCATTCGGTTTGCTGCTCAATGTAAATCCTTTTTATGCCGTTATTGTTATGACCATGGTGCTAGCACTGATTTTGGTGTGGTTGGAGCGCCGTCCACAGCTCGCGGTCGACACCCTACTGGGGATCATGGCTCACAGCGCATTATCTCTGGGTCTGGTGGTGGTTAGCCTGATGCATAATGTGCGAGTCGATTTGATGGCCTATCTGTTTGGCGATCTGCTGTCAGTCACATTGAGTGATATCTGGTTGATTGCTGCTGGGGTGATGGTGGTCTTGGGGGTGTTGTGTTGGCAGTGGCGCGCTTTGCTATCAATGACCGTCAGCCCAGAATTGGCCCATGTGGATGGGGTTAATCTGGAGCGGGTTCGGATGTTGCTGATGCTGGTCACCGCACTGACGATAGGGTTATCGATGAAGTTTGTCGGCGCTCTGATTATCACCTCACTGCTGATAATCCCAGCTGCTGCCGCTCGTCGTTTTGCCCGCACACCTGAGCAGATGGCGGGAATTGCCGTCGGGATTGGTGTGATTGCCGTGACTGGCGGCTTAACCTTCTCGGCTTTATATGACACACCCGCCGGGCCTTCAGTGGTGCTTTGTGCCGCGGTGATGTTTGTACTGAGCTTGTCACAAAAAGCGCGCGGATAGTGGTTTTGATTGAGTAGGGCTTAGCTTGATAAGTCCTGAGGTTATTAACAAAGTGCCGGTTGCGGAGAGAACAGCTAGATCGTAAAGACGCCGTAAATCCCTCCCTGGAGGCTCGAGCCGCGCCATCCATGGCGCGGACGCTTTACTCTTCTACCCGTCCTCTCCGTTCCAGATCGCGTCATCGGGGTTTGTCAGCAGTCTGAGGGCTTATCTTAATAAGCCCCATTTTTATCGCCGTACTACCCGCTTTAAGGCGGTTAACTCCGCACCCCCTAGCTGTAGCTTACTCTTCGCGGGTGATACCAAAATGTTTGTAGGCATGATTAGTGGCAATACGCCCACGGGGAGTGCGCTGAATAAAGCCTTGCTGGATGAGATAAGGTTCCAGTACATCCTCAATGGTTTCCCGCTCTTCGCCAATAGCTGCCGCCAGGTTATCCAGCCCTACCGGGCCGCCCATAAACTTATCAATCACAGCCAGCAAGAGTTTACGGTCCATAAAGTCGAACCCTTCAGCATCGACATTCAGCATATCCAGTGCTTTCATCGCCACATCACCATCAATGGCACCATCAGCTCGCACCTCAGCAAAATCCCGCACGCGGCGTAATAGCCGGTTGGTGATTCGTGGCGTGCCTCTTGAACGACGCGCCAACTGGTGCGCCCCTTCAGCGGTTAACTCCAGCCCCATACATCTGGCGCTGCGCGAAACAATGTGTTCTAAATCAGCGACCTGGTAAAACTCAAGGCGCTGCACAATACCAAAGCGATCACGTAACGGCGAGGTCAATGAGCCAGCACGGGTCGTGGCGCCGATCAAGGTAAAGGGCGGTAAATCAAGTTTGATTGAGCGGGCTGCTGGGCCTTCGCCAATCATGATATCCAACTGGTAATCTTCCATGGCTGGATACAGAATCTCTTCGACGACCGGTGACAGGCGGTGTATTTCATCAATAAACAGCACATCGTGCGGCTCAAGATTGGTCAACATCGCGGCTAAATCACCCGCTTTTTCCAGCACGGGGCCGGAAGTGGTGCGCAGATTCACCCCCATCTCATTGGCGACAATATTCGCCAATGTGGTTTTACCCAAGCCTGGCGGGCCGAAGATCAGCACGTGGTCGAGTGCATCACCGCGCTGTCTGGCCGCTTGAATAAAGATTTCCATTTGCTCACGGACATGGGGCTGCCCGACATATTCAGCCAACAGTTTCGGGCGGATGGCCCGATCAATGCTCTCTTCATCACTGATAACGCCCGCTGAGATCAGGCGGTCGGCTTCAATCATCATCTTCCCCTATTTATAACGCGGCACGCAGAGCATCACGGATCAAGGTTTCACAATCCGCCCCCGGTTTAGCGATTTTGCTCACCAAACGGCTGGCTTCCTGCGGCTTATAGCCTAACGCCACCAAGGCTGAAGCGGCTTCAGCTTCAATATCCGCATCAGAGAGTTGTGATGAAGAGGAGGCCGGTAAGGTGATGTCGCCGGTATTGTTGAACAGGTCGCCATTCAGCCCCTTGAAGCGGTCTTTCATTTCGACCACCAAACGTTCAGCCGTCTTCTTACCAACACCCGGTAGTTTTACCAGTGTCGTAATATCTTCGCGCTCAACCGCTGCCACAAACTGCTGCGCTGACATACCGGAGAGAATGGCTAACGCCAATTTTGGCCCGACGCCATTCACTTTGATCAATTCGCGAAACAGTGCCCGCTCCTGCTTATCATTGAAGCCGTACAGCAGTTGGGCATCTTCACGCACGATAAATTGGGTAAAGATAATGGCTTCCTGCCCCAGTTCAGGCAGCTCATAAAAACAGGTCATTGGCAGTTGGACTTCATAGCCAACACCGTTTGCTTCCAACAGCACCAGTGGTGGCTGTTTTTCCAAAATGATACCTCTGAGGCGGCCTATCACGTGAATCTCTCCTTACCCATAATCCCCTTTGCACTTGAAGCTGCATAGATGCTAGCGGCAATTCAAATTACTTTGGGTAGAAACATAATTGGCTGTTTATAGCATAAAAAAGGCTGGATGGATATCCAGCCCGTAATAACAGTTAACCGGCTCGCATTAAAACCTGGGTCAACGGATCCTGCCGCGCGCCAATGTCATCTGATTATTACCCAATCGAAGGGTATTTTGGCTGAGATGACAGTGAGTGATGGCAATAGCCAAGGCATCGGCCGCATCGGCCTGAGGATTCGCAGGTAGCTTCAACAGTGAACGCACCATGTGCTGAACCTGGCTTTTTTCAGCAGCTCCCGTTCCTACGACGGTTTGCTTCACTTGACGAGCGGCATATTCAGAAACCGGCAAATTCAGGTTTACCGCAGCAACAATCGCCGCCCCACGCGCTTGCCCCAGTTTTAAAGCCGAATCTGGATTTTTCGCCATAAACACTTGTTCAATAGCAAAAAAATCGGGTTGGAACTGAGTGATGATTTCAGTCACGCCAGCATAAATCAGCTTCAGCCGCGTTGGCATATCGTCAACCACAGTACGGATACAGCCGCTACCCAGATAAGTGAGTTGGCGACCCTCCTGGCGGATGACGCCATAGCCGGTGACCCGAGAACCGGGATCGATACCTAATACGATCGCCATACCAATTTATTTACCTTGTTCGCCCAGTTGCGGCTCAACGATATGACTTTAGTGATACCGAGGGATAAAAGCACCACATTAATCGGGCCTCTGCGGCACTGCAAAAAACGCTGGCCACTAACAGTGACCAGCGATGATGACAGCTATCGCTAATGTGTAGCATGAGATAGCACAGCTTTACAGTGTTGCTGCAACTTCATCAGAGATTTCACCATTATGGTAAACCTCTTGCACATCATCAGAATCTTCCAGCATGTCGATCAAACGCAGCAGTTTTGGTGCTGTTTCGGCATCCAGATCCGCTTTGGTTGATGGGATCAAAGCGACTTCCGCGCCTTCTGCCACCAGCCCTGTGGCATCTAAAGCATCTTTTACCGCCCCCAGAGACTCCCAAGGCGTGAACACGTCAATGGCACCATCGTCATAGACCACGATATCATCTGCACCCGCTTCCAACGCCGCATCCATCACGGCATCTTCTTCCAAACCTGGCGCGTAAGAGATGACGCCTTTTTTGGTGAACAGGTAAGAAACAGAGCCATCAGTCCCCAGATTGCCACCGGTTTTGGTGAATGCATGGCGGACTTCAGATACGGTACGGTTACGGTTATCACTCAGACACTCAACCATCACGGCAGTGCCGCCTGGGCCATAGCCTTCGTAAATGATTGTTTCCATGTTGTTATCTTCGTCACCACCAACACCACGGGCAATTGCACGGTTCAGGGTGTCGCGGGTCATGTTATTCGACAGCGCTTTATCGATAGCCGCACGTAACCGTGGGTTCGCACCGGGATCACCACCACCCAGACGGGCGGCAGTCACCAGCTCGCGGATAATTTTAGTAAAAATCTTACCGCGTTTGGCATCCTGCGCCGCTTTGCGGTGTTTTGTGTTGGCCCATTTACTATGACCTGCCATAAGTATCTCCAAAATAGCCTAAAAGACGTACTCTTCAATCGCTTGCTGGTTGCTCCAGGATTTGGTCAATGCAGCGGCATCCGCCGCATTGAGCCACTGGTAAGCGAGATGTTCGGTGATCACCACATCTCGCTCTTCGGGTAGCGCCAGACAGAACCAATGCTCTTTATTCCGTGTCACACCCGGTGCATAGCGACGGCGCAAATGCGCAAAGAGTTCAAATTCCACACAGCGCTGGCAGTCGAACAGCTCCAGATTTTCACCCAGTATATCAATGCCGACCTCTTCCTTTACTTCGCGCTGCGCAGTTTGCAACGGGGTCTCCCCCTCCTCCAGACTGCCAGTCACTGACTGCCAGAAATCAGGATCATCTCGCCGTTGCAACATCAGCACCCGACCGCTGGATCTGGCGTAGATAACCGCCAGAATCGATTCGGGGCGTTTATAATTCATTACTGATTCTCTTCTTCCGCTGCACCTTTCTTCGCCACGACGCTGATAGACAGCTCTTGCAGTGAAGCAGGATTGGCAAAGCTTGGCGCGTCAGTCATCAGACAAGCCGCCGCCGTAGTTTTCGGGAAGGCTATCACATCACGGATGTTGTCAGTACCAGTCAGCAGCATCACTAAGCGATCCAGACCAAAGGCCAGACCCGCATGGGGTGGTGTGCCATATTTCAGTGCATCCAGCAGGAAGCCAAACTTCTCACGCTGCTCATGTTCATTGATGCCCAAAATACCAAACACCTGTTGCTGCATTTCAGTGCGGTGAATACGCACAGAACCCCCGCCCACTTCATAGCCGTTGATGACCATATCGTACGCATTGGCGATTGCGGTGGTCGGTGCTGCCGCCAACTGTTGCGGGCTCATCTCTTTTGGCGCGGTAAACGGATGGTGCATCGCCGTCAGGCCGCCTTCGCTGTCATCTTCAAACATCGGGAAGTCAACAACCCACAGTGGTGCCCATGTGCCCAACTGGGTCAGTTGCAGATCACGGCCCACTTTCAGACGCAATGCGCCCATGGCATCAGTGACTATCTTGTTGCTATCCGCGCCGAAGAACAGGATATCGCCGCTTTCTGCCTGAGTGCGAGTCAGAATCGCCTCCAGAACCTCAGCGCTGAGGAACTTGGCAATCGGGCTTTGCACCCCCTCCATCCCGGCTGCGCGATCGTTAACTTTCAACCATGCCAAACCTTTAGCGCCGTAGATGCCAACAAACTGGCCATACTCGTCAATTTGCTTACGAGTCACCTGTGCGCCGCCAGGAACACGCAGTGCTGCAACGCGGCCTTTAGTATCATTCGCCGGGCCAGAGAAGACTTTAAATTCCACCTCTTTAACCAGATCCGCAACATCCACTAATTCCAGTGGGTTACGCAGATCCGGCTTATCAGAACCGTAACGGCGCATGGCTTCGGCAAAGGTCATGACCGGGAAATCACCCAGATCAACGCCTTTGGTCTCCTGCCACAATTCACGCACCAGTTTTTCCATCACTTCACGCACTTGATCGGCGGTCATGAAAGAGGTTTCAACATCGATCTGGGTAAATTCAGGCTGACGGTCAGCACGCAAATCTTCGTCACGGAAGCATTTTACGATTTGATAGTAGCGGTCAAAACCAGACATCATCAGCAACTGCTTAAACAGCTGTGGTGATTGTGGCAAAGCATAGAATTTGCCTTTATGGACGCGACTTGGCACCAGATAGTCACGGGCACCTTCTGGTGTCGCTTTGGTCAGCATCGGGGTTTCAATATCGAGAAAACCGTGGCTGTCCATAAAGCGGCGAACAAAGCTGGTGATTTTGGCGCGGGTTTTCAGGCGATCAGCCATTTCCGGGCGACGTAAATCCAGATAGCGGTACTTCAGGCGCTGCTCTTCGCTGTTGATCTGATTAGAGTCCAGTGGCAACGGCTCAGAACGGTTGATGATATTCAGCGCGTTAGCAAAGATCTCCACTTCACCGGTAGACATATCTTTATTGATTTGGCTATCAGGACGCGCCCGCACGGTACCGGTGATCTGGATGCAAAATTCGTTACGCAGCTCTGATGCTTGCTCATAAGCCGCTTTATGGTCCGGATCGAAGAATACCTGAACGATGCCTTCGCGATCTCGCATATCAATAAAAATCAGGCCACCTAGGTCACGGCGACGATTAACCCAACCACAAAGTGTCACTTCCTGGCCCACATGGGACAGATTCAACTGCCCGCAATACTCAGTACGCATACAATATCCTTTTACTCAGCCGATGCCGCACGCGTTATACACTCTCCGTGCGGCTGTTTTCTGATGAACCCTTTTCAGGTATGCCTCAGCTACTACTGTCTGGTTTGCTCTTACTGCCCGGTTTGAAATCTGTCGCGTACCAGCCGGTGCCTTTCAATTGAAAACCGGCCGCAGAGATAAGTTTCGATAACGCAGGCTGATGACACGCAGGACATTGAGTCAGTGGCGCGTCGGAAAATTTCTGCAATTTCTCTAATTGATGGTTGCAAGCGCTACACACCCTATTTTATCCAAATCGACCGTCTATAGGCATAGGTATTTTTTGGATTAGCGTGTTGAAAAAGGGGGTCATTATAAAGGAAATTCGGAGCATAGATAAGAGCGAACGCACAGCTCAGGTGCGACAAAATCCCTTTCCGTGATGTTTTAACACATCATTTAACAAATTTCCCCCCTCACAAGGCGCGCCCGATAACCTATGCTGGCATAAATTGGTCAGCAGATTGAGCCAACCGCCGCTATTCTCCCGTCATGATCTCGAGGCCCGACATAATGAAACTTGATGCAAAAACCACCGCACTGGTACTGATTGATCTGCAACAGGGGATCTTGCCCTATGCCAAAGGCCCTTATAGCGCTGAGCAGGTCATCGCAACCAATGCGCGGCTGGCCGATAAATTTCGCCAACTCGGTGCTACAGTCGTGTTGGTGCGCGTGGGGTGGTCTGACTCCTTCGCTGAGGCGCTAAAACAGCCGGTCGATCAGCCTAGCCCTACCCCTGATGGCGGTTTGCCCGAGTCATGGTGGAGATTCCCTGAACAGCTGGCGGTGAGTGATCAGGATATTAAGGTGATCAAACACCAGTGGGGCGCGTTTTACGGCACTGATTTAGATTTGCAGTTGCGCCGTCGTGGGATTAAAAGCGTGGTACTGGCGGGCATTGCCACCAATATTGGTGTTGAATCGACCGCCCGTACCGCCTGGGAACTGGGTTATGAGTTAGTAATTGCTGAAGATGGTTGCAGCACGGCGAGTGCCGAGATGCAGCAGTTTGCGGTGAACCATATCTTCCCACGCATTTCCCGCGTTCGCAGCAGCACTGAAATTCTTGCCGCGCTAGACGCATAACGCCCCCATACACTCACCGGAATCACATCCTGGCCTGTGGGTGATTTCGGTGAACCACTATCACGCGCAGACAACCCCCTCTTTCCAAACGCTAAACTGAAACTCAAGAAATGACACTCCCGCCATTTTTCTAGCGACAGTGACCCGGTAGGCGGTTATCATCATTCAGCCAGTCTATGGTTGGGCAATGGAGTTAAAAATGGTTAGCTCGCTTTATGTCGTGTTGGGCGCACTGTTATTGATCAAACTTTCATTTGATGTGGTGAAATTAAGAAACCAGTACCGGGTAGCTTATGGCGACGGTGGTTTTTATGAGTTACAAACCGCCATCCGCGTACATGGTAATGCCGTAGAATATATTCCTATTGCTGTAATTTTGCTCATTATGATGGAGATGAATGGTGCACTGACGTGGATGATTCACCTTTGTGGATTGATGCTGATAGTCGGCCGCCTGCTGCATTATTATGGTTTACGCCATCGCGAAATTCGCTGGCGTCGCTCTGGGATGAGTGCCACTTATGTTTCTTTGGTATTGATGGTTATTGCTAATATTTACTACCTACCTTGGGATCAGATTTTCAGTCTAACCTGACCCTGTTACCGCGTTATCCGCTCCGCGCACCAAAGCCGCCGGAGCACTGTTAGTCCGGGCGGGTTATCCCCGCCTTCATGTCTCCCCCCGCTATCTCCTGCTTACCCTCGGTTTATCGCGCTTATTTGTCCATTTCTCTGTTATAATATGCGCCTTTAATTTCTTGTTAATGCCAATGACAGTCATGCCAAATCGCGACACTCAATCTCAAAACGATGCGCAACGCCAGCACGCTGGGGCGACAGAGCCACAGCGTGATAGCCTGTTTGCTGCCCCTATTGCCAAATTAGGTGACTGGACCTTCGACGAAAAGGTCGCTGAAGTGTTCCCTGATATGATCCAGCGATCGGTTCCCGGCTACTCCAACATTATCTCGATGATCGGCATGTTGGCGGAGCGTTTTGTGCAGCCCCATAGCCAGATTTACGATCTGGGCTGTTCGCTGGGTGCCGCGACACTGTCAATGCGCCGCAATATCAAGGCGGAAGGTTGCAAAATCATTGCCGTGGATAACTCGCCCGCGATGGTCGAGCGCTGCCGTCGCCATCTCGACGCTTTTCGCGCAGAGACGCCCGTCGACGTGGTGGAGTCAGATATTCTGGATATCAAGCTGGAAAATGCCTCGATGGTGGTGCTGAATTTCACTTTGCAATTCCTGGAGCCGGCTGACCGCCAACGGCTACTCAATCAGGTGTACCAAGGGTTGCGACCAGGGGGGGCCTTGGTGTTGTCCGAGAAGTTCAACTTTGAGGATAGCGATATCGGCGAACTGCTGTTTAACATGCACCACGATTTTAAGCGCGCCAATGGTTATAGCGAACTGGAGATCAGCCAGAAACGCAGCATGCTGGAGAATGTCATGTTGACCGACTCCGTTGAAACCCATAAACAGCGTCTGCATCAAGCCGGTTTCGAGCACGCGGAAGTCTGGTTCCAGTGTTTTAATTTCGGTTCGCTAATTGCCCTGAAAGCAGGAGAGGCTCAATGATTGAATTTGGCGATTTTTACCGGCTGATTGCCAAAGGCCCATTAAGCCCATGGCTAGATACCCTGCCCGCGCAGCTCAGTGCCTGGCAGCGCGAATCACTGCACGGCAAGTTTAAAACCTGGTTTAACGCGGTAGAGCATTTGCCGCAGCTCACCCCAACCTCACTGGATCTACGCGATGGCGTGCGGGCAGAGATGTTGCCACCTCTTTCTGCCGGTCAGCGGGAGGGGATGGAAAATATGTTACGCGCCCTGATGCCGTGGCGCAAAGGCCCCTTCTCTCTCTATGGGCTGGAGATCGATACCGAATGGCGCTCTGATTGGAAATGGCAGCGGGTATTGCCGCACATCACGCCACTGGACGGGCGCACCATTTTGGATGTCGGCTGTGGTAGCGGCTATCACCTGTGGCGCATGATTGGTGAAGGTGCCCAGTTGGCAGTGGGTATCGACCCGATGCAGCTGTTTTTGTGTCAGTTTGAAGCCATCCGTAAGCTGTTGGGTGGTGACCAACGTGCCCATGTGCTGCCGCTGGGCATTGAACAACTGCCCGAGTTGGCAGCCTTCGACACGGTGTTCTCTATGGGGGTGCTCTATCACCGCCGCTCACCGCTAGATCACCTCTATCAGCTAAAAAGCCAGTTGGTTAGCGAGGGGGAATTGGTGCTCGAAACATTGGTGGTTGAAGGCGATAGTCGGCAGGTATTGGTGCCCGGCGATCGTTATGCCCAAATGCGTAACGTCTATTTCATTCCGTCGGCACCCGCATTGAAGGAGTGGCTGGAAAAATGTGGGTTTGTGGATGTCAGAATCGCTGATATGGCGGTGACCACCACCGATGAGCAGCGCCGCACCGACTGGATGACCAGCGAGTCATTAGCTGAGTTCCTCGATCCAACAGACCCAAGCAAAACCGTGGAAGGCTATCCGGCCCCAGTTAGAGCCGTATTAATCGCTCGTAAGCCATAATCCTCAGCTATAAAAACGGCCCTCGGATTAACCACCGAGAGCCGCTAACAACGCTGTGGCTTCAGTCTCTGTCGCTAGACCCAAAGTCATTGGAGTTACAGCTAGGCAGCAAACGAGCAAATCCCGATGAGCTGACTTCGGTCAGTGATTCGGGTGAGAGAGTGCCGCTAACAACGCTGTGGCTTCAGTCTCTGTCGCTAGACCCAAAGTCATTGGAGTTACAGCTAGGCAGCAAACGAGCAAATCCCGATGAGCTGACTTTTGGTCAGTGATTCGGGTGAGAGAGTGCCGCTAACAACGCTGTAGCTTCAAGGACGAAGGATCTAGGCTGAACGTGAAAGTGGCGCGCCCATCACCAGCAAACTCTTCATCGCCTCAACCACTTCACCATCAACACAATAATGCGCAAACTCATCGACATCACTGTCGGCACACATAGTCACGCCAGCTTTGCGATATTTCATCGTCGAGGGAACCGAACGCCCCGCAGAGCTGTGTAACTCGCGAATACCGGCATCAATAAATTTCTGCATATTGGTCAGCCGAACACCCGCACCCGCCATGATAATCGGCCCTTGCGTTTGGGTGGCGGCGACTAAATCTTTCAGTAGTGACAGCCCCAGTTCCGCATTCTGTTGCTGGCCCGAGGTTAGAATCCGCGCCACATTCAGGTCGGTTAATTGCTGCAAGGCGACCATCGGGTTTTGACACATATCAAATGCACGATGGAATGTGACCGCCAGGTCACCGCTGAGGGACATTATCTCGCGCATCCGCGGCATATCAATATGCCCATCAGTATCCAGCACCCCCACGACCACGCCCGCAAAACCCATATCACGGATGCGCGCGATATCATTTTTGATGATGGCAAAATCATTATGGCTATAGCAGAAATCACCGCCCCGAGGTCGCACGATTGGATGCACCGGAATAGTTACGGTCTCTCTGGCTTGCATTAATGCACCGACGCTAGGTGTTAAACCCCCTTCGGACTGACCGCAGCATAGTTCAATCCGGTCGGCTCCTGCCTTTTCTGCTACCTGCGCACAATCGACGCTATAGCAACAAATTTCCAATTTAGTCATTATCTCCCCCGTTTGACGGATGCCACTGCGGCAGTTGTTTTACCCGGTAACTCTGGGCATAGATATCACCTAAGAATTGAATAATTCTATTTCTGAATAATTTATATGCTTAATATATCACTCGCGCTAAAGCTGGATCTCATCCCGCGCGCTAGAGACTTACTATGGCACCCATTTTGAGTTCGTGAGTAGATGTCAGTCACAGTGATAACCATAAGTGATAGTCGGTGTTGAAATAAATAACCCATTTACGTTAGTTATGGTTCTCGCTATCTATTATTTGCCGCAAGGTATATGGGTGAAATTTAATGGTTATCTCGCCATCACTCACCGCCAGCGTTGGGTTAGCTAAACGTTCATGCTCCCCTTGCGGTGAACTAAATTTTTCATTGATGCCCACGGGAAATGTCGCGGGTAGCAAGGCTCGGGCGCGGTGTTGCAGGGTTTGCGGGTCACCGGGCAAAACCAGCTCCACATGCTCCCAGCCCTGATGGGGATAATGGGTTTTCCCCGGATACGGCAGCTCAATGCAATCTATCTGCCAGGGGCCAATAGCTAAAGGTTGCGCTAAATCGAACAGACAAATGGGTCGGCCATTAATCTGCGTCTCGGACATCAAATTGCCACAATGTAATAATCCGCTACGCCAGCGCTGCGCGGTTTCAATTTGATAGCAGCGCAATGAAATATGGTCGGCGCTAAATTGAGTCAAATCCAAATTTAATTTGGCCGAAAAACTCACCAGTTTCTGCTCAAAAATTGGCAGATCAGTGATTAAATCCTGTAATTCGGCGATATCTTGCAAACGGCGCATCTGGCTCTCCTTTTAAGCGGCGATTTCCGACATTGAAGCGGCCATAATCTACAGTTATTAGCGCTAATCAGCCATATTTTATCTGATTGATTTATGGCACCACCTCAATCATTGCTAATAAAATAGTCAGTTGATCTCTTTGCGGGCTTTCTTCACCGCAACCACCGCCCCGATGCTGACGCCGAAAGGCAAATATGGTATAAATCCTGCCATCTTGCGACTAACACGCTGTCAGCCCGCCCCACCGTCACTCATTGATTGCGGTATCAGGCGCTGGCCTCGTTTGAATTAACTGGCACAGAGACTCTTTTGTGCATCACTAATGTCTCTTTTGTGCGTAATTAAGGTAACCCGGTGAATATTCAGGCTCTTCTCTCAGATAAAGTCAGCCAGGCGCTGATTGCAGCAGGTGCTCCAGCAGGTAGCGAAGCTCAAGTTCGCCAATCTGCCAAAGCGCAATTTGGCGATTATCAAGCTAATGGCGTCATGGCCGTTGCCAAAAAAATGGGCATGCAACCCCGACAACTGGCAGAAAAAGTCATTGAGCTGCTTGATCTTGAGGGTATTGCCAGCAAGGTTGAGATCGCCGGCCCCGGTTTTATCAATATTTTCTTAGACCGTCAGTGGGTTGCCAGCAAAGTAGAGTTCGCGTTAACAGCACCCAAACTGGGCGTGGCACCGGTTGAACCGCAAACTATCGTGGTTGACTATTCGGCACCTAACGTGGCTAAGCAGATGCACGTCGGTCACCTGCGCTCAACCATTATCGGTGATGCGGCGGTGCGGACTCTGGAGTTCCTGGGGCACCATGTTATCCGCGCTAACCACGTCGGCGACTGGGGCACACAGTTCGGTATGCTGATTGCGTATCTGGAAAAAATGCAGAATGAAAGCGCCAGCGATATGGACCTATCGGATCTGGAGCTTTTCTATCAGCAAGCCAAGAAAACCTATGACGAAGACGAAGAGTTCGCCCTGCGCGCCCGTGCCTATGTGGTGAAACTGCAAAGCGGCGACGAATATTGCCGTCAGATGTGGCGCAAACTGGTGGATATCACCATGGCGCAGAACCAGATTGCCTATGATCGGCTAAATGTCACCCTGACCACAGATGATGTCATGGGCGAGAGCCTATATAACGCCATGTTGCCGGGCATTGTTGCGGATCTGAAAGCCAAGGGTCTGGCAGTCGAGAGCGACGGGGCCACTGTGGTCTATCTGGATGAGTATAAAAACAAAGATGGCGAGCCAATGGGCGTCATTATCCAGAAAAAAGATGGCGGTTACCTCTATACCACCACGGATATCGCTTGTGCCAAGTATCGCTATGAAACACTGGGCGCAGACCGCGTGTTGTATTACATCGACACTCGCCAGCACCAACATCTGATGCAAGCATGGACTATCGTGCGCAAAGCCGGTTACGTCCCTGAGTCAGTGCCACTAGAACACCATATGTTTGGCATGATGCTGGGGAAAGATGGCAAGCCATTTAAAACCCGCTCAGGTGGCACGGTTAAGCTATCCGACTTGCTGGACGAAGCTATTGAGCGTGCCGGCAAATTGATCGCCGAGAAAAACCCGGATATGCCTGCGGATGAACTGAAGCAGGTGGTGGAAGCGGTCGGTATTGGCGCGGTGAAATATGCCGACTTGTCAAAAAGCCGCACCACCGACTATATCTTCGACTGGGATAACATGCTGGCGCTGGATGGCAACACCGCACCTTACATGCAATATGCCTATACCCGCGTGGTTTCGGTGTTTAAACGTGCAGGCGTTGATGAGAATAGCCTGACACTGCCACTGGTGATAACCGAAGATCGTGAAGCGGCACTGGCAACGCGCCTGCTGCAATTTGAAGAGGTCATCACTACCGTCGCCCGCGAAGGGACGCCTCATGTGATGTGCTCCTATCTGTATGACGTAGCGGGCTTATTCTCCAGTTTCTACGAGCATTGCCAGATCCTGAATGCCGCAAGTGAAGAGATCCGCCAAAGCCGCCTGAAACTGGCGATGCTGACGGCAAAAACCCTGAAGCAAGGTCTGGATACCCTCGGTATTCGCACAGTAGAGCGGATGTAGTTCTCACCGCTCGCCGTTTTAGCTAATAATTGACGACAAAAAAGGCCCCAAGGGGCCTTTTGCTGTTTTATCATCAAACCGATTGACCATCAGCAGGTCACATCAGCCATTGCTTCGCCGGGCAAAATCTCGCAATTTGAATCCGAGTAACGCCAGTGAAGCAAAGTAGGCAATCACCCCCGCCGCCACCACTGCCGATAAGCGCAACAGCCGATAAGCCATGCCGCCGATATCCCACGCCGGCATGACCCACAACAGCCCCAGCAACACCGCTGACATCACAATCACGCCGATAACCAATTTCGTCAGGAATAGCGCCCAGCCGGGTTGCGGCTGGAAAATCTGCTGCTTACGCAACTGCCAATACAGCAAGCTGGCATTCAGACATGCCCCAAGACCAATCGACAGCGATAGCCCCGCATGTTTTAGTGGCCCGATGAAAATCAGATTCATCACCTGAGTCAATATCAGTGTGACAATAGCAATCTTCACTGGGGTTTTGATGTTTTGGCGCGAGTAGAACCCCGGTGCCAGCACTTTAACCACAATCAGCCCCATCAGACCAACCGAGTAAGCTACCAGCGCTCGCTGGGTCATCGCGGCATCAAAGGCACTGAATTTACCATACTGGAACAGTGACACCACCAACGGCTTAGCGAGGATCCCCAATGCCACCGCACTGGGTAACGCCAGCAAGAAACAGAGGCGCAGACCCCAATCCATCAGTCGGGAATACTCATCATGGTTACCGCTGGAGAAGCTTTTTGCCAGTGAGGGCAGCAAAATGGTGCCTAACGCCACGCCCAGGACACCGGATGGAAACTCCATCAAGCGGTCAGCATAGTACATCCAGGAGACAGAGCCTGAGACCAGAAACGACGCAAAAATAGTGTTGATGATCAGTGAGATTTGGCTGACGGACACCCCAAGGATCGCCGGCCCCATTTGGCGCATCACCCGCCAGACCCCCGCATCACGCAGTGACAACCGCGGCAGTACCAGCATACCTATCTTTTTCAGATGAGGCAGTTGATAACCCAATTGCAGCACCCCGCCCACCACCACGGCCCAGGCCAGCGCCATCACCGGGGGATTAAAGTAAGGCGCGGCAAAGAGTGCAAAACCTATCATGCTGATATTTAGGAAGGTTGGTGCAAACGCGGGAATGGAGAAGCGGTTCCAGGTATTGAGGATAGCCCCCACCAGCGAGGCCAGTGAGATCAGCAAGATATAGGGGAATGTCACCCGCAGCAGCGCAGAGGTGAGTGCAAATTTATCGGGGGTGTCGGTAAAACCGGGGGCGGTAATAAAGATAACCCAAGGTGCTGCCAACATGCCCAATATCGTGACTACCGCCAGTATCAGGGTTAATAAGCCGGAGACATAGGCGACAAATGTTCGTGTCGCCTCCTCGCCCTGCTGGCTCTTATATTCAGCCAGAATCGGCACAAAAGCCTGCGAGAATGCCCCCTCAGCAAAAATACGCCGCAGGAGATTAGGCAATTTAAAGGCCACAAAAAAGGCATCCGTTGCCATACCTGCACCGAAGACCCGCGCCACAATGGCATCACGGGCAAAGCCCAATACGCGGGAAAACATGGTCATTGAACTGACGGCTGCCAGTGATTTCAGTAAATTCATAGGTTTCTGATCTGGGGTTAGGGTGGGCATCAGCGCTGCCCTGATACTGTTTAAAAACAGCCGCCAGTCTACGTAACCGGCTATGAATAGCCATCGAAAAGTGTAACAACTTACTGAGAGCGCTGATCTTTTGTTCATGCTTGCTCAGCGCCTCTAACCTAGCCCGCACTCTACTGCTGTAACATCACTTCTATCATGCGTTGAGCATAAATCGCCTCTTCACCCGAGAGTTGCGGGGCCGTTTGATGGCTCACCGCGTCAATAAAGTGACGTACAGCCCCGACAAAGCCGCGCTGCTCCAGGGTGGTTTGCCAACCGGGGGCGGGCAAACTAATCACCTGCCCATCAGACTCCTGCTGCCACTGGCGCATATCATTAATCTGATAACAGCGCCCGGAGCTGATAGCTTGCACACTCTCCCGCTGAGTACCGGCATCGCGATGCATACTGGTGGTTATCAGGCAATCGCCCGCGTCGAAATGGTGCTCGGCATACAACATCTGCCCCTGCGCGTTGGTTTGCACGCGGCCGCTGGTCAATGTTGCCGACTCCCCCGCCAGCCATAACGCGGTATCCACCACATGCAGATAGTCATCCAGCAAGGTAAAACGGGCACTATTTGGCCCGATGCCGTTTTGGCGATGTTTCTCCATGCGCAGTGAGGTCGGCAGGGCCATCTCTTGCTTAAGCTGCTGGTATAACGGCGAAAAACGGCGGTTAAAACCGACCATCAACGCCAACTTTTGTTTGGTGGCCAAAGCGATCAACTGCTCCGACTGCGCCAGTGTTTCAGCCAGCGGCTTATCGACATAAACATGAATTCCGGCCTGCAACAGCTCACTCACCACCTGAAAATGGCTGGCGGTGCTGCTGTGAACAAAAATAGCATCACACTCAGCGGCGAGGGTATCCAAGCGCGAGAAATAGCGCATTCGGTAGCTGTCGCACACCGACTGCGCCTTAATTTGATTGGGCGAAAAAGCGCCAATCAGCTGCCAATCGAGCGCTTGGGTCAGGATCGGCAGATAGGCTTTTTGCGCAATCCCCCCCAGGCCAACGATACCCACACGCAGTTTTTTGCCAACGCCCGCTTTGTTCATAGCATCCTTATCAATCATCTAACTGGATCAGCACTTCATCCAAACGGCGTGTCAGCGCCATAACCTGTTGCTCAAGCTGCGCAACTCGGGCTTCAAGGGTGCCGGTTACCCCGTCAACACCCTCGTCTGCGGGTGCAGTTGCTGCCGCATCGCCGCTAAACAGATGCCTATAGCGACTCTCGCGTTTACCCGCCTCACGGGCCAGACGCGCCACAAATGGCCCATCTTCACGTTGGGAGAGCTGACTCAGCACCGCTTCGGTCTCGCTCACATCCGCAAACTCATACATGCGGTTGGTGCGGGTGCGCAACTCACCTGGCGTCTGTGGGCCACGTAATAGTAGTGTGGTGATCACCGCCAACTCCGCTGGGGAGAATTTAAGGTTACCAAACTCAGAATTGCAGAAACGGTGCTCATACTTCATGACCCTATTGCCGCTTTGTGTGCGGATAAGGTGTTTTTTCAGCAAAAAATCCAGTGTCTGCTGCACATCCGATTCGGATAGCTCCATCACCGGTTCACGGTTAGTTTTCTGATTACAAGCTACCGTCACACCATTGAGCGACATCGGATACTGCTCTGACGTCGTCACCTGTTTTTCCAGCAAACAGCCAATCACTCTGGCCTCTAATGCATTTAGACTCTGTTTCATCCTGACCTCAGCGCGTGGGTGTCCATTCTTTGTTAGTCAAGGCCGTCAGCACATGATCGCGCCACTGGCCGTCAATCAGTAAATAATCCTTCGCGTAGCCTTCGCGCTCAAAACCCAGGCGCTCAAGTAAGCTGCCACTGCGATGATTATGCGGCATATAATTAGCCATAATACGGTGCATCCGCTCCTGCCGCTGCATATAGCGAATCAGCGGTTGCAACGCTTCAAACATTAAGCCCTGCCCCTGCCAGCGCTCACCTAATGAGTAACCCAGGAAACAGGCATGAAAGGAGCCGCGCAGCACATTGCTGAAGTTAGCGACCCCGCGCACCTCTTTCTCCTCCGCATCTAGCAAAATAAAGTAGTAGGCGCTGCCCTGTTTTTGTAGCTCCATGATCATACCCAGCCGCGCCTGCCAACCGGACGGCATGCAGTGGCTTTGATCACGCACCGGTTCCCAGGGTTTGAGAAATACCTGATTTTCAGCGTAATACTCCGCCATGCGGTAAGCATCACGCTCATGAACCAGCCGCAGTGACATGCGGTCAGTGGTTAGGCGTATTTTAGGTGTTGCTGAATGATAGCCGAACATCTGCTCCCCTTGGCGGTGCGCTGCACCTAATTTAGCATTTAGCGGCTAACGGCGACTCTAAGCTTCAATATACCTGTTACACCGCTGTCGCGTAACACCACCCTTGCGCTCTTTTCAGATATCAACACCACAAAATGGTGTCATTGAAGGACTAAAAAATCATTCTATGATGAAATTGTCGGTGAGGTAACGTATTGACGATAAAAAAATATTATCAATCTAACCCCTATCGTTTCTGATGATTTGGGTACAAACTACTTCACTACAAACTATATGGGCTATAGACCATATATGGGTTATAGACCATAAATGTAGTTTCTATTCCCTCCTTATTTGATTTCTGACGGTGAAGCATGGCCTTGGTATCGCAAGCTCGGAGCTTGGGTAAGTATTTTTTATTGCTTGATAACTTATTAGTGGTGTTGGGTTTCTTCGTTGTCTTCCCACTTATCTCTATCCGATTTGTCGATCAAATGGGTTGGGCCGCGCTGATCGTGGGACTTGCCTTGGGATTAAGGCAACTGGTTCAGCAAGGACTCGGGATTTTCGGCGGGGCTATCGCCGACCGCTTCGGCGCCAAACCAATGATAGTCACCGGGATGCTGATGCGCGCAGCGGGTTTCGCGTTGATGGCAATGGCTGATGAGCCATGGATACTGTGGCTCGCTTGTGCGTTGTCCGGTTTAGGGGGCACGCTTTTCGATCCACCGCGTACCGCATTGGTGATTAAACTCACCCGCCCGCACGAACGTGGCCGTTTTTACTCACTGCTGATGATGCAAGACAGTGCTGGCGCGGTCATTGGCGCATTGATCGGCAGTTGGCTGCTGCAATACGACTTCCACTTTGTCTGCTGGACCGGCGCGGCTATCTTCGTCCTGGCGGCGGGCTGGAATCTCTGGCTACTGCCCGCTTACCGCATCTCGACTGTCCGCGCGCCAATGAGAGAGGGGCTAATGCGGGTGCTGCGTGATCGCCGCTTTGTGACCTATGTCCTGACGCTGACTGGCTACTACATGCTCGCCGTGCAGGTGATGCTGATGCTGCCAATCATGGTCAATGAGATTGCCGGTTCACCTGCCGCGGTTAAATGGATGTATGCCATTGAAGCGGCGCTCTCTCTAACACTGCTCTACCCGATTGCCCGCTGGAGCGAAAAGCGCTTTAGCCTTGAGCAGCGCTTGATGGCCGGGTTGTTGATCATGACACTCAGCCTGTTCCCAATCGGCCTGATTAGCCATCTGCAAACCCTGTTTATGTTTATCTGCTTCTTCTATATGGGGTCAATCATCGCCGAACCGGCCCGTGAAACCCTGGGTGCATCACTGGCCGACTCACGGGCTCGCGGCAGCTATATGGGCTTTAGCCGCCTCGGGCTGGCTCTGGGTGGCGCATTGGGTTATACCGGTGGCGGCTGGATGTACGACACGGGACGCACCCTTGAGATGCCGGAGTTGCCGTGGTTCATGTTAGGTGTTATTGGTTTAATTACCTTGATTGGACTCTACTGGCAATTTAATCAGCGCCGGATTGAATCCGCGATGCTCAGCGGCAATTAGCCTGCTATTCACCCTGATTCAGGGTTATCTGATGGGCAATTGCCGGGCACTACCGCACTATAGCCTCCAGTCCCAAACACGCCTAATCCCAAACCGTTGTTGAACAGCAACGGTTAATAATACAAAACAGCAGATTAACCCGTTATCATTGGGCAAATTCGTCTTGTCTGATGTGATTGTGCATATTGCTATGAGGTTTTAATGAAGAGAATAACTTGGGGCGCAGCGGCGCTGCTGACGGCCGTTACACTGGTCGGCTGTAACCAACTGACTCAGTACTCACTGAGCGAGCAGGAAGTGAATGATTACCTGCAAAAACATAATAATTATGAAAAGCAGATTGGTATTCCCGGTTTGGTTGATGCTCATATCACCCTGATGCAATTGCAGAGCCAGATTGGTCGCGCTGAACCCGGTAAAGTGACATTAACCGGTAACGCCAAAGTGGATATCACCTCGATCCTTGGCCCGCAAAGTGCCGATATGACGCTGACCTTAAAAGCACAGCCTACATTCGATCGCGAAAAAGGCGCTATCTTCCTGAAAGATATGGAGTTGACCGATTATACAGTCAAACCAGAGAAGATGGATTCCGTGATGAAGGCGCTGACGCCTTATCTGAACCAGTCACTGAAGTCCTATTTTGATCAGCAACCCGCCTATGTGTTAGATGGCGAGAAGAGTAAAGCAGAAGCGATGGCGAAGAAGCTGGCGAAAGGCTTAGAAGTGAAGCCGGGCCAACTAGTCATCCCATTCACTGACTAATCGACCCTGCCCGCAAATAGCTGTAGCGTCAAAAACCAAGGGTAATACCCAAAGTCATTGGCGTTGCAACAAGGCAGCAAACGAGTAAATCCCGATGAGCTTACGTTGGTAAGTGATTCGGGTGCGCGAGTGCCGCTAACACAGTTGTAGTATCAAAAACTAAGGGTAATACCCAAAGTCATTGGCGTTACAACAAGGCAGCAAACGAGCAAATCCCGATGAGCTTACGTTGGTAAGTGATTCGGGTGCGCGAGTGCCGCTAACACAGTTGTAGCGTCAAGGACGAAGGGTATCTTCTGATAACTCATCCCACATCGCTTGCAACGCCTCACGACTCAACTGCGCCAGTGTGCGATAAAAACCGCTGGAAGCATGTGCCTCCACTTTGCCAAGAAAACGACCACACCATGGTAGTAAATAGTCATTAAACAGTGCAATTTGTGCCGCGACTTCATCTTCAGCCGCTTGATCTTCCAGCCAGGAGGCGGCCAGTAATAATCCACCAAAATGGTCAGTTGGCGCATCGCCTAGCGGCATACCGCGCTGTTGCAGAAAAGCTCTGACTTCAACTTCTGGGCAGCCATCCTCATAATCGGAACCATAAGGTGACACGCGGCAATCATCGCCCACAAACATCGCACTATAATCAGCAGCCAAAGCATCTGGCTGATACTCCTGCTGCAAACGCGCCAGCAACTCACCTTGCTCCAGTGGCCAGTGTTGCTCAAGCTTGCCTTGACTGATCAGGGCAAACAGCGGTTCCAATAGTGGATCTTGTGGCTGACGATAGAACAGTGACCCCAGAACCCGGCACACCAGAGAGAAATCATTCATCTACATCTTCCTGTTTCTTTTTGATTTTTTTGTATAAAAAATAATAGTGACAACGTCACCTATTCTCTTATAAATCGGCTAATTCGGGGATGGCGGGACGGCCCCGCATCTCAAGATAGTTGAGTAAACGGCGCGGGCTGACATTTAAAATGCGCTCTTGCGGGAAATTCACCTCAGCGATAATACGCTCGCAATGCTCAAAAATCCCCAATGAGTAGGCGATATGGGAATCAGAACCTAACGCCAGCCAGCCGCCGGCATCACGGACAGCTTCAGCTATCGCGCGGCAATTCGGCTCACTCCCTTTACGTGAATGGCTAAAAGAGGAGTTATTCAGCTCAAGGGCAACATGGTATTTTGCCGCCGCTTGCGCTATCGCCGGAATATCAACCGGATATTTAGGGTTGCCGGGATGGCTGATAATATGCACATTCCCCTGCGCCATCGTCGCGATCATCGCCTGAGTATTGGCGGCCTTATCTTGCGGCGGAAACACCGGTTCATGGAAACCCGCAATCAGCAGATCGATGGCATCGAGCATTGGGCCGGTACAATCAATATCACCATCCAGATTCTTAATATTGGCTTCAATACCCCGCAAGATGCCCACGCCATCGACCAGGCGCGGCCAGACTCGCATATTCATAAAGTGCCAATAATGGGGCGCATCCGCCATATCCGGGCCATGGTCGGTAATGGCAAACAGTTTGATATTTTTGAGTTTAGCTTCGGCGATGTAATCGTGCAAAGTGCTGTAAGCATGAGTACTGGCAATGGTATGCATATGTAAATCAACAGGATACATGACTACTCCACAAAGTCTTTTAACGCGGGGGACAGTTATTCGCAGGCAAAATATAGCCTGCTAATGATAGCAGGAATTCCTCTCATCAGCAGCCTAAAAACCTGGTCTGGCAAATGGCTATCCCCCTCGTAGGCTGCCCTTATCAGTAACCTCGCACCACATCAACCAAGCCCAGCGGCTCCCTGCCCGCCTCAATGGCCTGAATATTGGCGACCACCTGATCCATGGCCGCATTAGGCAAAGTCACGGCGGCAATGTGCGGCGTGATAGTAATGCGTGGATGGCTCCAGAAAGGGTGCATCGGGGGTAGTGGCTCTTCAGCAAACACATCCAGTGTTGCCGCAGCAATTTTACCAGCACTCATTGCGGCTAATAAGTCCCGCTCTAACAGATGCGCTCCCCGTGCAATATTGATGATATAGGCATTGGCATTCAGTTGCGAAAAGAGCGATTGATTTAGAATACCGGCTGTTTCTGGGGTGTTCGGCAACAGATTAATCAGTAATTGTGTCCCCTGGATGAAGGCGGGTAACTTCTCTTGGCCGGCAAAACTGACCACGCCATCAATCTGTTTTGGTGTTCGGCTCCAGCAGCGCACCGTAAAGCCAAATTCGGCTAATTTGTGGGCCACACTTTTGCCTAATACGCCCGCACCAAGAATGCCGATAGTGAATTTATCGTGTTGATGTGGCTCCAGCGGCTGCCACATTTTCTGCTGCTGTTGCAGTTGATACTCATCCATCCGGCGAAAGTAGCGCAGTACACTGGCAACAACATACTCCTGCATTTGCAAGGACATACCGGTGTCCTCCAAGCGAACCAGCGGAACCCCGGCAGGTAATGTCCCCGGATGGCGACGCTCCTGGTCCAAAATAGCATCCACCCCCGCCCCTAATGCAAAAACTCCTTTCAGTTCAGTGCGTTTAGCTAGCATTTCCTGTGGCGGCTGCCAAACCAGCGCATAATCTGCCGGTTGGGTATCACCACGTCGCCACTGCCGAATATTCGCAGCCGGCAAGCGAGACTGTATACCTGACAACCACTGTTTTGCTTCAAAAAACGGGTGATAAAAAATAATATTCATTATTTGCCAGCTCCTTGCGAAAGTACCGATTAGATTTCCGCGATTAACGGCCAGATGCAAGTGCTACCGGCAAGAAATGCCGATGAAATCAGCAAACTGCTGTAACTTTAGCAAAAGAGTGACAAAGGCGACATAAGAGGGTTGACGCTGGGCACACTTTTGCCTACATTACGCCGGTCGACCATGCTTAGCGCGGTTGATAGTCGTTAATAGCAGTAAACAGTAAGCGCAGTAATAAATAGCAGTAACACGGTGAGGTGTCTGAGTGGCTGAAGGAGCACGCCTGGAAAGTGTGTATACGCGTAAGCGTATCGAGGGTTCGAACCCCTCCCTCACCGCCATATTAAGTCGTTACAGCGCAAAGCGCGGTGTCGCGGCAGTAAAATCAAACGGCAATTAAAGCAAGTCTGGTGTCTTACCCCAGTATTTGTGATTCGATTGCCGTTTTTTTTATCTCTTTTTGGCTCGCCAGCTAACACCTAATATTGGCGTTGGGTCAGGTGATTTGCCTGCGATTCATCCTATCTGGGTGCAGAATAACCAGATGAATGGCAACGGATAAATACTACTTGACCATCAAGCCACCTATCCCTATAGTACCGCCCCGTTGCAGTGCATAGCGCGGCAACTTACGGTGAGGTGTCTGAGTGGCTGAAGGAGCACGCCTGGAAAGTGTGTATACGCGTAAGTGTATCGAGGGTTCGAACCCCTCTCTCACCGCCATATTCGAGCGAAAGGCTCTGACGAAAGTCAGGGCCTTTTTCTTTGGTACTCACCTCATTCCCCTACCGCTATGATCTGCGGCGACGCCCTTCTCTATTGATACGGTCCCCCAGAGGGGAGAATGGCATTAATCGGCTGTAAACCACCTGATTACGACCCTGATTTTTCGCTTGATAAAGCGCTTCGTCAGTCATTTTTATTGCTTTTAACATCGACATGCCCGGCAAATAAAGCGAAGCACCAATTGAAATTGTGGCCTCTATTTTTCGGCCATCAGACAATTCCACATCTAAATTCTCTACTCGCCGACGAATTCGCTCAGCAACCGCTTTGATGGCTTGCGGATCATGGCTATGTGTAATAACAATAAACTCCTCACCGCCAAAGCGACCAACGAAATCCTCATCCCGAATGGTTGAGGTTAATAACTTCCCGACTTCACTCAGCAGCAGATCACCGCCATCATGGCCATAGGTGTCATTCACCGATTTAAAGTGGTCAAGATCCAGAATCATTAATCCACAGGCCAATCGGCTGCTATGGATAGCATTCAGCCGATAATCAACACTGGCCCGGTTATTTAATTGGGTTAATTTGTCGATATTAGCCCGATTTTTCATCGCAAAATAGGCGTAAATATGGCGCTCTTTAAAATTCAATGCATGGTAGCAAATAGCTAAACAGAAGGCAGAAATCAGTTGATACACCACAATTTGAGTCCAGAGCAGTTCATTCGGAACAAATAGAACAGCGACGATTATGCGATAAATGGCAATTGAGATAATTGTGGTGTAAAAAATGCGATTACTCTTTTTCTCCCATACTTTGGCGAGTAAAAGTGGAATAAACATTATTGTTATTAATGCATTATCTAGTGTAAACCACCCGGTAAAAAAATAATTTATCACCAATGCCGTTAAGCCACTCAGCCAACCACCATAAAAAGTAACCAAAACGATTGGGATCAATTCAAAACTGTAAAAAAATGAACCGGAAATAATCCACTGATCTTGATTGAGGTAGAGTGAAACCAGCCCCGCCACCAGACCGAATACAACACGTTTCCAGACATCCCCATGATAGGAGAAGGCACTATTTTTACTTAAAGCAAAATAACTAATAGAGAGGGTCGCATAAGTGACACAAGCATCCCGATATAGCGTTGACAGAGATTCTAATTCACTCATGGCGTAGCGTCAGTCCTTTGAATTTTCACTGTTGATTTTAACCAACATTGACGTGACCGATTTCCCATTAATGTTAAATTATAATTTAGACTGAAATTATTCATCGGAATTCCTAAACATTGAGCATGGATAATGGCAATAGTTTCTAACCTAAATCTTAGCTGCGAAACAGGCTTTATTCCGGAATAATTTGATGATGAGTTTTGCCAATATCGCCAGGTAACAAGATATTGTTTAGCCTCATAACTCCTCCGCCTAATACGGTATCATCTTCTTCTTGCGGTTTAATATTCAGTTTCTGCTATTTGGGGGTAAAAGAGATAGCTAGCGAGGATAATAGTCACTTTTCATTTATCCGGATGAGAAGTTCACCTACCGGCAATGTAACTGTTCACTTAATGCCCTTTTTAAAAGCGCGTCTTTTCTCAATTCCGACAGAGATTGATATACATCTAGATATTGGCCGCCTAATTGGCGTATCGTGTGTATCTGCTACTCGAGACGGACCCTTATTGGCCCGCCATTTATTTTGTCTTTTCTTTATTTGGTTTGCACCTTAGATGAAAACGCACGGAATTAACGGCATTAGGCCGTTCAGCGCGATAATTGACGCTTGCTGGCGAGAAACCTATACACTTCAACGACTTGTTAAAGATATAATTGCCGGTGTCACTGTCGGTATTATTGCTATTCCGCTGGCGATGGCTTTGGCTATTGCCAGTGGCGTCCCGCCGCAATATGGCTTATATACCTCAGCGATTGCCGGTATTGTCATTGCGGTCAGTGGCGGCTCCCGTTATAGCGTATCCGGCCCGACGGCGGCCTTTGTTGTTATTCTCTATCCTGTGTCACAGCAGTTCGGTTTGGCCGGTTTATTACTGGCGACATTAATATCCGGCATATCTTTACTCTGCATGGGGCTGGGGCGACTTGGCCGCTTAATTGAATATATTCCGCTGTCAGTAACCTTGGGTTTCACCTCAGGGATTGGTATCACCATTGCCACCATGCAAGTGAAGGATTTTTTTGGCTTGCACCTAACCGAAGTGCCGGAAAATTATGTCGGCAAAGTTGGCGCACTGGCGCAAGCGCTGCCAACCATCAACTTCAGTGATACCTTAATTGCTACTGTTACGCTGCTGGTATTGATTCTCTGGCCCCGGTTAAAATTAAAGTTACCGGGTCACTTACCTGCGCTTGTTGCCGGCACTGCTGTGATGGGTCTGTTATCACTGTTTGATCATCAGGTCGCGACTATTGGTTCACGATTTGGCTATTTGTTGGCCGATGGCACTCAGGGCCATGGCATTCCCCCCATCCTGCCACAATTTGTCTTGCCCTGGCATCTTCCTGCCGCCAATGGGCAGGATTTTGTCTTGAACTGGGCGACACTTTCCGCCTTGCTGCCGGCCGCTTTTTCGATGGCAATGTTGGGGGCGATTGAGTCGCTATTATGTGCGGTGGTGCTTGATGGAATGACTGGGCAAAAGCATCACTCAAACAGTGAGTTAGTGGGTCAGGGATTGGGAAATATGATTGCGCCATTCTTTGGTGGGATCACCGCCACAGCGGCTATTGCCCGCTCTGCGGCAAATGTCCGCGCCGGTGCCACCTCACCCGTGTCAGCCATTGTCCATGCCCTGCTGGTGCTGCTGGCCTTACTGGTGCTGGCCCCGATGCTCTCTTATCTCCCTTTGGCTGCGATGGCCTCGCTGCTGCTGATTGTGGCCTGGAACATGAGTGAGGCACATAAAGTTGTTGATCTGCTGCGCCGAGGGCCAAAAGACGACATTATCGTGATGTTGCTGTGCATGAGTCTGACCGTGTTATTCGACATGGTGATTGCTATCACGGTCGGTATTGTGTTGGCCTCACTGCTGTTTATGCGGCGCATTGCGCGAATGACGCGGTTGAGTGAAATACCGGCGGCGGTTGATGAGAAAACATTAATCTTACGGGTGAACGGGCCACTGTTCTTCGCAGCGGCTGAGCGGATATTTAACGAGTTGCGGGGCCGGAGTGAGCATTACCAGACCATTATTCTGCAATGGGATGCGGTGCCGGTTTTGGATGCCGGTGGCTTAAATGCGTTTCTGCGCTTCACTGAGGCCCTGAGCAATGAGCAGCAGCTCATCATCACCGATATCCCTTTCCAGCCACTGAAGACGCTAGCAAGAGCCAGAGTGCAGCCTGTTGAGGGCAAGCTGAGTTTCTACGGCACCCTGCCGGAAGCGCTGGAAGCGCTATATTCAAAATAGCGGTTACCGCGCTCAAAAAAGGCAGCCTCAATAGCTGCCTTTTCAATCATTCGACTTATAGCGCAATACTCAACATCAGTGATGCCAGATATTATTTGCTGGTATCCAGCTCAGGGAAACTCTTCACCAAATCGTCGATAGCTTTCATCTGAACCAGGAACGGCTCCAGTTTAGCTAATGGCAGTGCTGACGGGCCGTCGCACTTGGCGCTGTTTGGCTCTGGGTGAGCTTCAATAAACAGCCCCGCCAAACCTACCGCCATACCGGCACGGGCCAGTTCAGCCACTTGAGCACGGCGACCACCTGATGCCGCACCAAATGGGTCACGGCATTGCAGCGCATGGGTCACGTCGAAGATCACTGGATGGCCGCCAGTGGCTTGCACCATCACATTGATACCCAACATATCAACCACCAGATTGTCATAACCAAAGTTGCTACCACGATCGCAAAGAATCACCTGATCGTTACCCGCTTCTTTGAATTTCTCGACGATATTGCCCATTTGACCAGGGCTGACGAACTGAGGTTTCTTGACGTTGATCACCGCGCCAGTACGCGCCATGGCTTCAACTAAATCAGTTTGGCGAGCCAGGAAAGCGGGCAGTTGGATAACGTCGACCACTTCGGATACCGGTTGTGCCTGGCTGGCTTCATGGACGTCGGTGATGATTTTTACGCCAAATTGTTGTTTCAAATCTTGGAAAATTCGCATCCCCTCTTCCAGGCCGGGGCCACGGTAAGAGTGAATTGAAGAACGGTTGGCTTTGTCGAACGAGGCTTTAAACACGTAAGGGATACCCAGTTTTTGGGTCACGGTGACGTAATGCTCGCAGATGCGCATCGCCAGATCACGAGACTCAAGCACATTCATGCCGCCGAACAGCACGAAAGGCAGGTCGTTCGCTACGTTGATATCGCCAATGCTAACCACTTTCTGTTTCATACTAATACCTTTATAAAGGGTAAATCGAGATTAATTACAGCAGGTTATCTCTACCGCCAAGGGCGGTAAATGCTGGCTGTTATCTAGCCGCTGCGACACCCCCGCTGTCGAAAAAAATCAGTGCAATGTTACCCGCTGTTGCTCAATGGAGTGGATCTGCATTTTTATCATTTCAGCGATCGGGTCTTCCGGGCACTGTTCGACAAAATAGCTTAAATCAGAGATAGCGATGTGATTGCAATCCAACTGGGCATAGATCAGGCCACGGTCACGAATCTCATAGGGATCATCGGGGTCAAATGCCAATACCGCTTCACTGGCACGTAATGCCAGCTCCATCTGCTTCTCTTCCATTAATGCGGCTTTCAGCGTATCGAGCATTTTGCGGACAATAATGGTATTTTCCGCCTCTTCTAAATCTTCATCTTCCAATTCGGCACTTAACCCTAAATTACCTTTGATCCACACTTCCAGCATATGCTCGTTCAGTGTTTCGCCGTTTAGCGGGTTAATTAGCCACATCTCTTCGTCCAGCCAATCAGCACGAAGGATTAATTGAGTTGGAAAGATAACTGGCATTAAAGGCAAATCCAGTTGATGGGCGATATAGAGGAAAATCACCCCCAGCGACACCGGCGTTCCCTGGCGCTTATCCAGGACTTTATCCAGCCAAATAGCATCGGAGAGGCGGTAAACGCCACCTGCGCCGCCAAATTTCCACTGGCGGTAAAACAGATCGATAAGCACTTCTAATTGCTGATCCTGATTGAGATCGGCAGGCATAGCCGCCCGCGCATCATCGACCAGCTGTTGCAGTTGGTTGCGTACTTCAGCCAGTGGAAAATCGTGTCGAATCTCCTGGGTAACCAGTAACACCCCATCACACAGGGACGCGTTGTTAAATTCGAAATCAGCAATACTACTCATAAATATCCCATCAGCAGTGGTAACTTAGTTGTTGCCAGTTTGGCAATCAAATAGAGGCAACCCAATGCGAGTATAAAGGCAAGCCAGCGGCGACTCTGGCTGCGGGTTCGCTTACCTAATGCAACATAGCCAAGCAGGATATAGATAATAACGCCAAATAGCTTTTCAGTCAGCCATGTTCCTTGCGGACTGAAAGGATAAAAACCGGTTATAAAGATCAGTATAATGCCACTGCCAAACAGCAGCGTATCATTGATATGCGGCGTTATTTTCACCCAGCGTTTGTCCATCATAGCTGAACCGCGACATTTCCAGAAGAAACGTAATACAAACAGCGTAATACTGATGACCACGGTGAGTAAATGCAAATACTTCATGGCGAGATAATCGACCCACATGACTCTGCTTCCTTATTTTATTCTGCTTAATGACACGCCCATTGCCCCAAAGTAACACGATCATTATTACCATAATCTTTATGGGTAATTACAGCACTAAAACCCGCTTTTTTAAGGTGTTTTTGTACCGCCTGCGCCTGCTGCCAGCCATGCTCTAACACTAACCAGCCGCCCTGCTCCAGATAATCCGGGGCCTGACGAATAATGTCAGCCAAGTCAGCCATTCCTTCAGCCGCTGCGACTAACGCGCTCTGCGGTTCATAGCGGACATCCCCTTCACTAAGATGGGGGTCATTGGCATCGATATAGGGAGGATTACTGGCGATCAGCGTGAATTTACCATCTAGTGATTGAAACCAGCTGCTTTGCAGAAAATCGACATTCTCTAGCGCGAGTTTCTCGGCGTTATGCCGTGCCAGCGCAACAGCATCGGCTTTAATGTCCACGCCAACCACCGCGCAATCTGGCCGCTCGCTGGCTAAGGCCAGGGCGATAGCACCAGTACCGGTGCCCAGATCCAGAATGCGGCAAGGGGTGGAGGGCAGAAGCGCCAACGCCTGCTCAACCAGGCATTCAGTATCTGGCCGTGGGATCAGTGTGGCGGGGGAAACACTCAGTGGTAGCGACCAGAACTCTCGTTCACCAACCAAATAGGCAATCGGCTCGCCCTGCTCACGGCGGGCGGCCAGTGGCTCTAACGCCGCTAGCTGCTCGGGAGTCAATTGGCTTTCACCGAAAGCCAATAAATAGGTACGCGCTCGCCCGGTCACCCAGCTCAACAGAATCTCAGCATCGCGCTTCGGGCTATCACTTTGGCTAAAACGGGCCGCCGCTAACGACAGCCACTGCTGATAATCCATTAATCTTGCTCAGATAATGCGGAGAGTTGGTCAGCCTGATACTCCTGCACAATCGGCTGGATCAACATATCCAGTTTACCTTCCATCACTTCATCCAGCCGGTACAGCGTCAGGTTGATACGATGATCAGTCACGCGCCCCTGCGGGAAGTTATAGGTGCGGTTGCGATCGGAGCGGTCGCCCGTGCCGAGCAAGTTGCGGCGCTCGGAAGCCTCCGCCAGTTGGCGCTTTTGCATTTCGGCAGCACGAATACGTGCGCCCAATACGGACATCGCCTTAGCTTTGTTTTTGTGTTGCGAACGCTCATCCTGACACTCCACCACCAGCCCCGTAGGAATGTGGGTAATACGGATTGCCGAGTCGGTGGTGTTAACGTGCTGACCACCCGCCCCTGAAGAGCGGAAAGTATCAATACGCAGATCACCGGCGTTGATTTCCGGCATTTCAGCTTCAGGAATAGCGGGCATCACGGCAACAGTACAGGCCGAGGTATGAATGCGCCCCTGTGATTCAGTCTCAGGTACACGTTGCACCCGGTGACCGCCTGATTCGAATTTCAGCTGCCCAAAGGCCCCCTCGCCAGAGACTTTAGCAATCACCTCTTTATAACCGCCATGCTCACCTTCACTGGCGCTCATAATCTCAACTTTCCAGCGACGGGCTTCGGCATAACGGCTGTACATACGGAACATATCACCGGCAAAGATAGCGGCTTCGTCGCCCCCCGTCCCCGCGCGGATCTCGAGGAAACAGTCGCGCTCATCATCAGGGTCTTTCGGCAGCAGCAACAGTTGCAACTGCTGTTCCAGCTCTTCGCTGCGCGCTTTGGCCTCTTTCAGCTCTTCCTGTGCCATCTCACGCATTTCGAGATCGTCCAGCATCATTTCTGCCGCTTCAATATCCTCCTGCGCACTGCGCCACTCTTTAAAACAGCGAGTGACATCAGTCAGTTGCGCATATTCTCGTGATAACGCGCGAAAACGGTCTTGATCGGCAATGACGCTGGCATCACCAAGATAAGCCAACACTTCTTCGTGGCGCTCTTGTAATGCTTCCAGTTTGGCAACAATAGAAGACTTCATCCGTGGTTTTAAACCCTGTAATTAGAGGAAACTAGTGCTGATCCAGCCCAAGGCTGTCGCGTAATAATTGCAACCGCTCCATATCGCCATCGCTGGCGGCTTGCTGGAGGGATTTGGTGGGCGCATGAATCAAGCGGTTAGTTAGCTTGTAGGCCAGTTCATTCACCACCTGCTCGACATTAGCACCCTGCTCAATGGCAGCTAAAGCTTTAGCGGTCATCTCGCTGCGCACCTGTTCGGCCTGAGAGCGGTAATCACGAATGGTTTCAACCGCCCCCTGCGCACGCAACCAGGTCATAAAATTCATACTTTCCTGCTGCACTATCGACTCAGCCTGAACCGCGGCGGCCTGACGTTGCGCCATATTGTGCTGAATAATCGCTTGTAAATCATCAACACTGTACAGATAGGCATTAGAGAGTTTGCCAACTTCCGGCTCGATATCGCGCGGCACCGCAATATCCACAAACAGCATTGGCTGATTGCGGCGGCTTTTCAGCGCGCGCTCCACCATCCCTTTACCAATAATTGGCAGCGGGCTGGCGGTAGAACTAATAATGATGTCAGCATCAGCCAGACGGGCGTCAATTTCTGGCAAGGTAATGACTTCAGCGCCCACTTCCGTCGCCAGTGCTTGTGCTCGCTCACGGGTACGGTTGGCGATAATCATATGTTTGACTTGATGCTCACGGAGATGGCGAGCCACCAGCTCAATGGTTTCACCCGCGCCGACCAGCAATACATTCAGCTCAGACAGAGATTCAAATATCTGCCGCGCCAACGTACAGGCGGCAAAAGCCACCGAAACCGCGCTGGCACCAATTTCAGTTTCAGTCCGAACCCGCTTAGCCACCGAGAAGGATTTCTGGAACAAACGCTCCAACTCGCCAGATAGCGATTGGCCGCGCTGAGACTCAGCAAAGGCTTTTTTCACCTGCCCCAGAATTTGTGGCTCCCCTAATACCAGAGAGTCCAAGCCACTCGCGACGCGCATCAAGTGGCTGACCGCGTCATTACCATGGTGCCAGTAGAGGCTTTTTTTCACTTCGTCCGGGCTGAGCTTATGATAGCTACACAGCCAGGCGATAAGTTGTTCGTGCAGATTTTCTTGTTGCTCGACGCTGAGGTAAAGCTCGGTTCGGTTGCAGGTAGACAATACGACACCGCCCTGCACCAACGGCTGTTGGAGCAAGCTAGCAAGTGCCTGATCGATCGATTCCGGTGAAAATGTCACCCGTTCACGTAACGATACAGGAGCGGTTTTGTGGTTAATGCCTAATGCAAGCAGAGTCATGGGAACGGCTTCGAGTAATACTGATGTTAGTATGGATTCTCGTCTGAACCGCATTCTACTTGATGCGCGAGATCAATAAAAGGCGCAGTGCATCATCCTAAGTATTATCCCAAATTATGCTCAGAATTTGATTATATGCTGTACAAAATCGAACAAGATATTGACGCTCCGCCGTTAGGCCGTTAGCGTGAGCAGCAATATTGCCTGTTTACAGCGCATCAACAGGATTTGCTTTACACTATATTGCCCAATGAGAAACATAGTGCTCCATCAGAAATGTGCCGCCAGTGCAAACCCGGCGGCCGATAGGATTTATACCCATATGCCGCAGCGCAAAATCAGTTTTTATCGCTTACTTCCTTTAGCTACTCTGCTGCTGGCAGCCTGTAGCACCACGCCGCCGACAGGCCCTGCGACCAGCCCGATATCGCCACAATGGCGTCAGCATGAACAACAACTACAGCAACTCAGCCAATTCCAGACCCGTGGCGCTTTCGCTTATATCTCTGAAAAACAAAAAGTCTATGCCCGCTTCTTCTGGCAACAAACCGCGCCAGAGCGTTATCGCCTGCTGCTGACCAATCCGTTAGGTAGCACTGAGTTAGAGTTGGTGGTACAGCCGGGTGTAACTCAGTTGACCGATAATCAGGGCAAACGCTACGTCAGTGACAATCCGCAAGAGATGATTCAGAAATTGACCGGCATGGCTATTCCATTGGATAGCCTACGTCAATGGATTCTCGGCTTGCCTGGGGAGACTACCGATTTCACACTCGACGATAAGTATCGCCTGAAACAGCTGACTTACACCCAGGCGGGGGTGACCTGGACGGTGGATTATCAGGAGTACAATACGCAGGTGACACCAGCACTGCCTAGCCGTATGGAACTGAGCCAAGGTGGGCAACGTATCAAACTGAAAATGGATAACTGGACTGTCAAATAACATGGTTAGCGCAAACCAACGTCGGTGGCCGTCACCGGCAAAACTGAATCTATTTCTTTATATCACCGGGCAACGCGCCGATGGCTATCATCAATTACAAACACTGTTTCAGTTTCTCGATTATGGCGACGAACTGACGATTGTGCCGCGCGATGACGACCAAATTCGCCTATTGACGCCGATAGCGGGTGTGGAAAACGAGCAGAACTTGATAGTCCGAGCCGCAAGATTGCTACAAAAACAGCCCCGCGCGACCAAAACAGCACGGGGGGCGGATATCAGTATTGATAAACGTCTGCCGATGGGGGGCGGTTTGGGGGGCGGTTCTTCCAATGCCGCAACCGTGCTAGTCGCGCTCAATACCCTGTGGCAATGTGGCTTATCTGATGAAGAGTTAGCCACTATTGGGCTGACATTAGGTGCCGATGTCCCGGTATTTGTACGCGGACATGCCGCCTTTGCCGAGGGCATTGGCGAAAAATTGCAGCCAGCAACACCTGCGGAGAAGTGGTATTTGGTGGCGCACCCCGATGTAAGCATCCCAACACCCATTATTTTTTCCGATCCTGAATTAAAAAGAAATACGCCAGTTCGCCCGCTGGCGGCGCTTTTAAGCACTCCTTACGCAAATGATTGCGAACCGATCGCAAGAAAACGTTTTCGCGAGGTTGAACAGGCTCTTTCATGGCTGTTAGAATACGCACCGTCACGCCTTACCGGAACAGGTGCTTGTGTGTTTGCAGAATTCGACACTGAGTCATCAGCCCGGCAGGTGTTAAGTATTGCCCCGGAGTGGTTGCACGGTTTTGTCGCTCGTGGTGTGAATGTTTCGCCACTGCATGGTTTCCGCTCTGGGAAATTTGAAAGTTGTGAGCGCAGATAACGATTTACAGCGTTATGTAAGGTCGAAGTCATGGCCCCACTGACCTTGGGTTCTGAAAATACCTGTCTCACTTGATTGAAAGCCGGTTCATAATGCTGTTTGTACCGGATAGATTTCATAATGTAGAAGAGCGGCACGCGAGAGCAGCTGGCTCCTCTGCAACTTGAATGATGATGGTTATCACTGTGTTTTGGCTTTAAATACCCGTATGTATATTGCAATCAGTATGAATAGTCGCCCCGGATTACTGATCTGACAATATCTTCTCTGGACGCATGCCTGAGGTTCTTCTCGTGCCTGATATGAAGCTTTTTGCTGGTAACGCCACCCCGGAACTAGCACAACGTATTGCCAACCGTTTGTACACCAGTCTTGGTGACGCCGCTGTAGGTCGTTTTAGCGACGGCGAAGTGAGCGTGCAAATCAACGAAAATGTACGCGGTGGTGATATTTTCATCATCCAGTCCACCTGCGCACCCACGAACGATAACCTGATGGAACTGGTTGTCATGGTTGATGCCCTGCGTCGCGCCTCCGCAGGACGTATTACTGCTGTTATTCCTTACTTTGGGTACGCTCGTCAGGATCGCCGTGTGCGCTCTGCCCGTGTCCCCATCACTGCCAAAGTTGTTGCAGACTTCCTCTCAAGTGTTGGGGTTGACCGCGTATTGACAGTGGATCTTCATGCTGAACAGATCCAAGGCTTCTTTGATGTTCCGGTTGATAACGTATTTGGTAGCCCAATCCTGCTGGAAGATATGTTGCAGCAGAATCTGGAAAACCCAATTGTTGTCTCTCCAGACATCGGCGGCGTGGTCCGCGCCAGAGCCATTGCAAAACTGCTGAACGATACTGATATGGCGATTATCGACAAACGCCGTCCGCGCGCTAACGTTTCTCAGGTGATGCATATCATTGGTGACGTTGCGGGTCGTGACTGTGTATTGGTTGACGATATGATCGATACCGGTGGCACGTTATGTAAAGCAGCTGAAGCCTTGAAAGAGCGTGGTGCCAAGCGTGTATTCGCATACGCAACTCACCCGATCTTCTCTGGCAATGCGGTTGAGAACATCAAACACTCCGTTATTGACGAAGTGATTGTGTGTGACACCATTCCGCTATCAGCTGAAATCAAAGCATTGAAAAATGTACGTACTCTGACGCTGTCTGGCATGTTGGCTGAAGCCATCCGCCGTATCAGCAATGAAGAGTCGATCTCTGCGATGTTTGAGCATTAATCACTATCGGGCTATGAACATTTCTGCGGTGCTGTTTGGCCGCAGTTAGCCGTTAGGCTATTACTGTGATGAGCCGCTTAGCGGGCATTACGTGGGATGTTTGTCACTCGTTGATATAATGCAATAACTGAACTGATGCAGATAAAGAAAAACCCGTTGAAGCAGATGCGACAACGGGTTTTCTACTCTTGATCAATATTTCCTTGATCAATGTTTCCTTGACCAATGGATTTTTGAGCCGTCATTTACCCCTCCTGCACATCAGCTCAATGAAAAACTGAGCAGACAGGTTTCGATTTGCTACTGCAATATTGGCTACGTTACCTATAGGGTCGTAACTCAATAACTGACAGCTGTTTTATAACCGCTAGCCATTTTATAGCCAGTGGCTATGAATGACGTTGATTACGATTGCAACGTTTATCAAAGTGCTTAACCCACCAATAGCGGTCTGCAACCTCTTCACGGCCACCGATACGGGCGCCCACCAACCATAACAGTGCACCCACAAAAATACTCATTACAGCACCATGGGCAAAGAATTGCGGTAAGCCAAGTTGGGTGACTTCAGTCAGGATTGAGTAACCTACCCCAACCACCATAGTCACCAAACCCAATCCCATCAGCACATTACCTAGCCTTGCAGCGCTTTTACGTTTCATATGCCACCTCCACTCTGGGTTGCCAATAAATAATCACTCAGCCGAGCCTTGAAACTGCTTGCTTAATGCGATTATTCATCTCCACTTAATAACTAAGTATAGTCAGGCTAGCGAGGAAGGTATTGCGCTTGCGATCACAACTGGCAAATATAATCCAACAAATCTTTACACTTTCCAAACATTTAGGATTGAAATTGAATTATACCAAAAGGTGATTATTAACATTACTAATAATTATTAGTAGTTCACTCAATTAATTTAGCTACGTCGACATCTGCACATTCGCAAATATAGCCAAAAATTTGGCGTTACCGTTAAATAATCGCCCCCTACCACTGCCGGTAGCAAGGATATCAACTTTGTCATTACACGCCATGACAGGTAAACTGTGGCACTTAAATTCCTTGAGTAATAGCGAATGACGACGTGAGCAGTATTAAATTAATCGTTGGGCTGGCAAACCCTGGCGCTGAATATGCCCAAACCCGCCACAACGCCGGTGCCTGGTATGTGGATTTATTGGCTGAACGGCATAATCAATCACTGAAAGAAGAAGCTAAATTCTTCGGTTATACCGCACGGTTAAACCTGGCAGGTCAGGATGTTCGCTTGCTGGTACCCTCTACATTTATGAATCTCAGTGGCAAAGCCGTGGTGGCGATGGCGGGATTTTATCGTATTCAGCCTGAAGAGATCTTAGTCGCCCACGATGAGCTGGATATCCCACCGGGCGCGGCAAAATTGAAATTGGGCGGCGGCAACGGCGGTCATAACGGCCTGAAAGATATTCAGAGCAAACTGGGCAACAACCCTAATTTCTATCGTTTACGCATTGGTATTGGCCATCCAGGGGATAAAAGCAAAGTTGTCGGTTTTGTGCTGGGTAAACCACCGGCGAGCGAACAGCTGTTAATTGACGAGGCCATTGACGAAGCTATCCGCTGTACTGAAGTACTGATGAAGGAGGATATCACTAAGGCGATGAATCGCCTGCACTCCTTCAAGGCTGGCGTATAAAACCTTACCGACTCCTCAGCGGATGCCTATAAATAAGCCGGGGAGCGGCTCTTTCACATTACGCAGTTTATTGCCTCATTCACCCTTATTGCACAAGGCATTAATTCCCTGCTGCCCCTCACTGGTTAATACGACACCTGAAATAATCACTCTCACTTGACCAAGAAAATTAGTGCTCTTACCATCATATTCATCAGCAATATCGCTGAGTCTATCAGTACAAAAAAGCGTATCCCATGCCACCGCCTTTCTCTTATTTTCTGACAACTCGTGACTGCGCTCAAATTTGTCGGTTGTAGCGGTAAATTTCAGCTGAATGCTGTCAAAATCCTCATATAGTCTGTTCTTCTTGTAGCCCACATATCTGACGCTTTTGCCCGACTGGTTTTCTATTTCTACGCCATATTGATCAATCAATTGGGCAAAGCCAGGCCCGGCGGGTTCAATATCTGCCGTTAAAAACCGCATTCCTACAATGCCGACCATCCCCCCTAGCAAAATCACCACTAGCCACTTATAGATGCTCATTTCCATTGGGATAATCCAAACTCAATATGCAGATAGTAATCACTAGTTATCGGACATCCGTCAGAAAACTTCAGATGGCAGAAGCGTGATCTCGGACACAGAGTTAGAAAAATCAATCACCTATCCGTCATCAAAGCGAAATCATCTCCCACCTTGAAACAGCATGATCGAGATAAATCATCATTATGTGTATAATGACGACATAAATTTTGATTACATCAACCTGTTAACCCTAACGAGTTGATTTTTAAGTTATTTAAGGTGATATAAAACATGGGATTCAAATGCGGTATTGTGGGCCTGCCTAACGTTGGTAAATCCACCCTGTTCAACGCGTTGACACAAGCGGGCATCGAAGCCGCTAACTTCCCGTTCTGCACCATTGAACCCAATACGGGTGTGGTGCCAATGCCGGACCCGCGTCTGGACCAACTGGCTGAGATTGTTAAACCACAACGTATCTTGCCAACGACCATGGAGTTTGTTGATATCGCGGGCCTGGTTAAAGGGGCATCCAAAGGCGAAGGTCTGGGTAACCAATTTCTGACCAATATCCGTGAGACCGAAGCGATTGGTCACGTGGTGCGCTGTTTTGAGAATGACAATATTATCCACGTAGCAGGGAAAGTTGATCCGGCTGATGATATTGATACCATCAATACTGAGCTGGCACTTTCTGATCTGGAAGCTTGCGAACGCGCCATGCATCGGGTTCAGAAGAGAGCTAAAGGCGGCGATAAAGACGCTAAAGCTGAACTGGAAGCGCTGGAAAAATGTCTGCCACATTTAGAGAATGCGGGCATGTTGCGGGCATTAAACCTGACTGATGAAGATAAAGCGGCGATCCGTTATTTGAGCTTCCTGACACTGAAACCAACCATGTACATTGCCAACGTCAATGAAGATGGCTTCGAAAATAACCCGTATCTGGATCAGGTCCGTGCTATTGCCGCAGCAGAAGGTTCTGTCGTGGTTGCTGTTTGCGCCGCTGTTGAATCTGATATTGCTGAACTGGAAGACGCAGACCGCGCAGAGTTTATGGCTGAGTTGGGTATTGAAGAGCCAGGTCTGAACCGTGTTATTCGTGCCGGTTATGAATTACTGAATCTGCAAACCTACTTCACTGCCGGTGTCAAAGAGGTCCGTGCCTGGACTATCCCTGTAGGTGCAACCGCGCCACAAGCTGCCGGTAAAATTCATACCGACTTCGAAAAAGGCTTTATCCGCGCTCAAACTATCGCCTTTGATGATTTCATCACCTACAGAGGTGAACAAGGCGCGAAAGAGGCGGGGAAAATGCGTTCAGAAGGTAAGGATTACATCGTAAAAGATGGCGACGTGATGAACTTCTTATTTAACGTCTAAATAGTTTTTGCTGTCTCATGAGGTTTTATTGAATCTCACGTAGAGTGACCAAATCCATAAAATCCACGCAATTGCGTGGATTTTTCATCGGGTCTCAGAATATCTCGTGGCAGCGCAGTTTTAAATGGTGAGGAGCGCAGCAGTCGGCTTGCTGGAGTGACTATTCAGCTTCAATAATGCTCATCACTTATAAGCGCCTCAATGCAAGATTTAATACCGTGGTTTTTAACTTCTTTACTGTGAATATCATTAGCCACAATAAAAACCGCGTCAGGTAAGCAAATAGCACTGTCATCGCCAGGAAATCCAGATAGAACCGTGTTTTCGATTGTTCAAAATCAAAAAATGCAAAATCTACCTGCATGAGTAAATAAGGCAGCATGCCCCGCTCAATAAACGCATAAAAACCATAGGCTGCAATGCTGAGGGAGATAGCGGGCATGAACCATGTTGCCCAAAAAGAGTGCGGCGAGATATGCCAGATTCTGCTAAAAAAGTTGGCGAGCATTTTCCAGTGCATACCTAAATGGACCGCAATGATAACCTACCCCAGTGAACACTGGTCATCTGACAGGTGTGAAACTATATTTCTCTAATGCCACAATGATAGTTGTGGCATTAGAGAGTATCATCGGAAATGTCGATATATTAATAGTGTTGGCACAACATAACTTATTGACTCTATTTCGGCTTACGACAGATTTTTGCCGAAGAACTGATCTAATTTACCCATAGCCTGATTCACATATTCCGGTTTCCAATAGGTCTCAATATGAGTTGCACCTTCAATCAGGAATAACTCTTTATCTTTCGCATTGGTCGCGCCTTTGAAGGCCTTTTCAGTCATATAAAGGGAGTCGGCTTTGCTACCCGCCATCATCAGCAGCGGCTTATTAATCAAATCCATATTACTTGCCGCATCGAATCTCATTAAGTCGAGCAGACTGCTGGCGGTGTATCTGAAGGTTGAGTTAGGGTGAGCGTGCGTTTTGCCATAGTACTCAAAACCTTGGCGATACAGGTCAAATGGCAGTTTAGCTATCTGCTCATCGGTCAGTTTGGCATCCCCTATATAGGTCACTTCACCACCCGCCGCTTCCTGTGCGCGAGCATCGGAAGCTTGTTTTAAGCGCTCTTGTATTGTCGAGAGCTGTGAATCCTGAAAGCCGTTACGTCTGACTAAACCTGAATCAAACATGCTCAATGTAGCAATAGCACTGAAACGCTTATCAGTTTGCGCCGCTTTTAATGAATAGCCGCCACCGCCACAGATACCCAACAAACCTAAACGCTCAGAGTCCACCCCGGGATATTGGGTGATGAAATCTGCCATACCGTGAATATCTTCAATACGATAGGCCGGTTTATCCACATTGCGCGGCTGACCAGCACTGGCCCCCTGATAGGCCGCATCCGCAGCAATGGTGATATAGCCCTGTTCTGCCAGACGTTGGGCATATAGGCCGGCAACTTGCTCTTTCACGCCGCCATTAGGGTGAGCCACCACCACCGCCGGGTATTTTTTTGCCGGGTCATAATTCGCTGGGGTATAAACGTTGGCCGAAATATCCAGACCATTCAATTTATAAGTTACCGGATGGATATTAACTTTGCCTTTCACGTTTTCAGTAATTGCACCGTCATAGGTTAATGTAAACGGATTTAATTTATAGTCTGCTGCCATAACCGCTCCTGATGATAGGTTAATAACTGCCGTGAGTAATAGTAAGTTGAATAATCTCATCTTCATTTGCAAGCACCTCCTAATAGGATAATAAAAACGACTCTGCCGTTCTCTTCACTTTTATTTAAAATTTTGTCACTTATATTTAAGTAGAGCGTAAAGGTTTATCGTAGTTTATAAGGAACTCCCTGACATCAGCATGACCGCCAGATAACATTTCTGTCAGTCGACCCCATAACTTTCCTGACAAAAATGTCAGGAAGATGTCAGCTTAGTGTTGGTCATGAACCGCTATAATGAGCTAAATCATCATATTTTTCTTATCCTAATGGATAAAGGGCAAACAGACATGCGGCTACTCTTGGTCGAAGATGAAGAGAAGACATCTTCCTATATCAATCGCGCACTCAGCGAACTGGGTTTTACTGTCGATGTGGCAGCCAACGGCACGGATGGGTTATATCTGGCCCTTGAGTATGATTACGATACGATTGTGCTGGATGTTATGTTGCCCGGCATGGATGGGTACAGTGTTCTTCAAGGTCTGCGGGCCAGCAAGCAAACCCCGGTGTTGATGTTATCTGCGCGCGGTTCGGTGGATGAGCGCGTCAAGGGGCTGCGTCATGGGGCGGATGATTATCTGCCGAAACCTTTTTCGCTGATTGAGTTGGTAGCCCGCATCCAGGCGTTGTTGCGGCGGCGGCCCAGCGACGGTGCCGATGTCACACAGCTGCATATTGACGATCTGCATCTCGATCTACTGGCGAGACGGGTCACCCGAGGTGGAGCGCGCCTTGAACTCACGGCAAAAGAGTTTGCCCTGCTAAGCCTGCTCGCCAGACATCAGGGAGAGATTCTGTCAAAAATGATGATTGCAGAGCAGGTCTGGGACATGAACTTTGACAGCGATGCTAACGTCGTCGAAGTGGCGATAAAACGCCTGCGGGCCAAAATGGATGCGCCCTACCCGGTCAAACTGCTACATACCGTACGAGGCATGGGCTATGTCCTTGAAACCCGGCCCGAGTAACCGGCCCAATAGAGATGATGGCGATGATTAAAGGTTCCATTTCAGGCCGACTGGCGCTGATGTTTGCCCTTGCCGCGGTGCTGATCATTTCAGTGGTCGGCATTGTGCTAAGAAGCTCCCTACATGAATCACTGCAAAAGCAGATGCATAACGAATTGCGCTTTCGGGAGTCGCTGATGGCACCATGGATAGTGTCGCGCACCACCCTGGATGGCTGGCAGACGCTGGCGAACAAATTTACCGATTTAGCCACCACTGAGGGCGGCCGTGTACAATATTGGCTGCTCAGTGATAGCCCGCAACTTCAGATAGGTGGCCCGCCGCCAAGTGGTGTCAACTGGGCCTCACTGCGCAGTGGATTCAGCAAAGTTCCTGGTGCAACCGAAGATTCATGCTCGCTATTTTTGCTAATGTCGGAGATTCCGGCCGCCGGTGAGCGCCCCGCACTGCGCTATGTCGTTGCTATCGATTCCACCCCCTATATGGGCACCCTGAATGAATTTACCCGCACGCTGATTATTATTATCGCGATTGGCGTCTCGCTGGTAGCGCTGCTGGGCTTTGTCATTGCCCGAATCGGCATGCGCCCGGTCAACAAACTCAGTAGTCAGGCCCATCACCTCGCCCCGGGCAATCATGGGCAACGTCTGGATACCGCGACGCTACCTGATGAGTTGCAAAAGCTGGCCGTCGCCTTCAATGGCGTACTGGCGCGGCAGGAGATCGCCTGGCGGCAACTTGAGAGCTTTAATGCCGATGTGGCACATGAGCTGAGAACCCCGCTGACCAATCTGATGGGCCAGACCCAGTTGGCTCTATCACGTCCACGTGACACTCAGGAGCTGGAGGATTTACTGGCCTCTAATCTGGAGGAGCTTGAGCGCATGACCTCTATCGTCAACGACATGCTGTTTCTTTCTCATGCTCAGGCTGGCGAACATGCCACCCAATTAACTGCCGTCTCTCTGCGGGAAGAGGCCTACAAAACCACAGAGTACGTCGAGCCATCATTTGCAGAAAAAAACCTCTCTATTCAGGTCGTCGGGGATATCACCGCACGGATTGATCGCCGACTATTCCACCGCTCGCTGGCAAATCTGCTGGAGAACAGCGCCCGCCATGCCGCACCCAACACCACGGTCACCGTGAGGATCACCCAGCAAAACAATCTTGCGTCTATTGCCGTCGCCAATATCGGCGAGCCTATTGCGGCTGAACATCTAAAACGGTTATTTGAGCGTTTTTATCGCGTGGATACTGCCCGTAGCCACAGTGCCACCCACCATGGACTCGGGCTTTCCATTGTCAGAGCGGTGGCAATAATGCATCGGGGAGAGGTGTTTGCCAGTAGTGAAAATGGGATTAATACCTTCGGTCTGACTCTCGCCGTCGGCAGTGAGCCGGCGGAGATCACCACCTTTAATCAACCTGATTTTAACCGCCATTCTGACAGACATGTCAGTGAACCGTCAGCCTGATGACATCAATCATCCCGTAAACTCAATTTATCGTTACTGATATATACCGCCCTTTTTTATAGGGCCGATAACCGAGGGAGAAGATGATGAAAAAATTTATTCAGCAGTGTGCTTTTTGTAGCTCCATAGCATTTTCAGGATCAATAGTATTTGCACTCCCTGCCTATGCCGCGCAGGATGCCGAGAAAAACCAGCCAGCGCAACCGTCACGAGCGCAGCAATTAATGGGCGATATTGCCCCTAAGATGGCGCAACTCACTGACGATGTGCTGTATGCCGATATCTGGGAGCGACCGCAGCTCTCAAAACGTGATCGAAGTCTGGTGACCGTCAGCGCCCTGGTGGCGATGGATCGCCCTGACCAGCTGCGTTCTCATCTGCGTCTGGCGCGCCAAAACGGCGTCACTGAAGAGGAGTTGGTCGAAACCATCACTCACCTTGCCTTCTATTCAGGCTGGCCAACAGCAGTCACGGCGATATCCATTGCCAAAGAGGTGTTTAAAGAGGGGAAATAGTTTTTACCTTCAATAGCTTAATTGGATCTCTCGCGTAAAGGATTGAATCGATATGAAAATTCTCCTCATCACACTGGCGGCACTTCTGCTGCCCGCCACCCAGGCCATCGCCGCTACGCAGGAGGCGGTGACCGTCACGCCTGCTGGCTCACAACCCACTACTATTGGTGCACCGGAGTACTTTACCGGCACGGCAAAAGTTGACTCGCGCTTTAAAGGCACTACACCTGCGCGAATCTCCGGGGGAACCGTCTCATTTGACGCCGGAGCACGGACAGCATGGCACACCCATCCCCTTGGGCAGACACTGATTGTCTCTTCCGGTACTGGTTGGGTACAGCAGTGGCAGGGGGCGGCCCAGTCAATCAAAACCGGTGATGTGGTGTGGATACCGCCGGGTGTCAAACACTGGCATGGCGCATCCGCAAAAGAGCCAATGACACATATTGCCGTTTCAGAATCACTCGATGGCAACACCGTGACCTGGATGGAGAAAGTCACTGATACCCAGTACCCACAATGAGGATATGACCTTGAAAAATCTACTAAAAACACTGGCCGCCTGTATGTTGGTTAGTGGATTAATATCGCAATCTGCATTGGCTGAACCAAGCAAACCCTTGGTTATCCAGGCGCAGGGAAGTTTTGCCGCAGGCGGCTCAGTCATGACGGCACCGGGTCAGTTTGATCCGAAAAAACCGCTAGACCCGGCAGGCCAGAGTTACCATGGCGATCACGCGGCGGTGTTCTATCAAATCCCTGAGAACCCACATAAATATCCCATTGTGATGCTACACGGTGCCGGGCAATCTTCCCGCACATGGGAAAGCACACCAGATGGTCGCGAAGGTTTTCAGAACATCTTCCTGCGCCGCGGCTTCTCGACCTATCTGGTTGATCAGCCACGTCGGGGTGATGCTGGCCGCAGCATGGTGGAAGGTGCCGTCAAACCGGTTGCGGATGAACAGTTATGGTTTAACCAGTTCCGTCTGGGTGTCTGGCCAGATCTCTTTGATGGCGTACAGTTCTCCCCGGATAAAGAGGCATTAAATCAGTACTTCCGCCAGATGACCCCCAACACCGGCCCCTTTGATATCAATGTGATTGCAGATGCTATGTCGGCGGTAGTGGATAAATCTGGCCCGGCGATTTTGTTTACCCACTCTCAGGGGGGCGGCCCTGGCTGGTTTACCGCGATGAAGAACACCAATGTAAAAGGGATAGTCGCGTTTGAACCGGGCAGCAGCTTTGTCTTTCCCGAAGGCGAAGTCCCACCGCCAACCAAAAATGCCTTTGATACTGTCAAAGGGGAGTCTGTGCCACTGGAGCAGTTTAAGGCACTGACTAAAATCCCGGTGCTTATCATCTACGGCGACAATATTCCGGATAAGCCGACTGCCCTGCCGGCCCAGGATAGCTGGCGGGCCAGACTGGCCGTTGCCCGTCAATGGCGGGATGTGGTGAATAAGCATGGCGGAGACGTGACGGTTATCCATCTGCCGGAAATTGGCATCAAAGGGAACACTCACTTCCCCTTCTCAGATCTGAATAACGTCCAAATTGCCGATCTGGTCTCTACCTTCCTGAAAGAGAAAAACCTTCAGTAATCATGCAGTAATGGCGTCGCCGGTGGCGCCATTAGGTTTTATCGCATCGTCATCATGACTATTTATGAATCTAACTAATAAAGCCATTCAGATTATAGTGTCTAATCTTATGACTGCAGCTGCGCTACTCTTTGGGTGACTAACACATCCGCACAGGAGATCACAATGAACACAGTGACATTAAATAATGGCATTCAGATACCTTTATTGGGCTTTGGCGTTTTTCAGATGACTGATCCTGCCGAGTGTGAGCGGGCAGTTATTGATGCAATTGATGTGGGATATCGTCTCATTGACACAGCAGCCTCTTATCAGAATGAAACACAAGTGGGTAATGCACTGAAACTGAGTGGTGTGGCACGCGATGAACTCTTTGTTACCACCAAACTCTGGCTACAGGACACTCACTATGAAGGGGCGAAAGCACAATTTGAGCGCTCGCTGAATCGTCTACAGCTTGATTATGTTGATCTCTATTTGATTCATCAGCCCTATGGCGATCTCCATGGTGCCTGGCGTGCCATGGAGGAGTTATATCAGGCGGGCAAAATCCGGGCGATTGGTGTTAGCAATTTTCACCCGGATCGCCTCGCGGACCTGATGGCCTTTAACAAAATTATTCCCGCAGTGAATCAAATTGAGGTCAACCCCTTCAACCAACAACTTCATGCGGTGCCGTGGATGCAAAGTCGCACCATCCAGCCCGAGGCCTGGGCACCTTTCGCTGAGGGCCGCAATGGTCTATTCCAGAACCCACGGCTAGCCGCTATTGGTGAGAAGTATGGCAAAAGTGTGGGGCAAGTTGTTCTGCGCTGGATTTATCAGCGAGGCATTGTTTCGCTGGCAAAATCAGTTCGCAAAGAGCGCATAACGGAAAACTTTAATGTGCTGGATTTTGCACTCAACGCCGTAGAGATGACACAGATAGCCGCCATGGATACCGCCACCAGCGCCTTCTTCTCCCACCGTGATCCGGCCATGGTTGAGTGGCTGACCCAACGTAAACTGGATGTTTAATCAGGAATTATCACATGCAAAAACGTATTCTTGGCAATTCGGGGCTTGAAGTCTCGGCATTAGGTTTCGGCTGTATGGGGCTGAGTCATGGTTATGGTCCTGCAACTGATACCAGGCAGGCGGTAGCGCTAATTCGCGCCGCCGTTGATCGCGGCGTCACTTTTTTTGATACCGCTGAAGTTTATGGGCCATACATCAACGAAGATGTGGTCGGTGAAGCACTCAAGCCGATGCGTGATCGGGTGGTCATTGCCACTAAATTTGGTTTTACCTTTGGTGATGATAATAAGCAGCAGATCCTGAACAGCCGCCCTGAACATATTCGCTTTGCTGTTGAAGGCTCTCTTCGCCGGTTGAAAACCGATGTTATCGACCTCCTGTACCAACACCGCGTCGATCCAGAGGTGCCGATAGAAGATGTTGCTGGTACCGTCAAGGATCTGATTGCAGAAGGGAAAGTGAAGCACTTTGGCCTTTCAGAGGCTGGCGTACAAACCATTCGTCGCGCTCATGCCATTCAGCCGGTGACTGCATTACAGAGTGAGTATTCGCTGTGGTGGCGCGAACCCGAACACGAAATCCTGCCGACACTTGAAGAGCTAGGCATCGGTTTTGTACCATTTAGCCCCTTGGGTAAAGGATTTCTAACCGGTGCCATCAAAGCGGGATCTACTTTTGGTGCCGACGATTTCAGAAGCAAAGTGCCGCGCTTTGCACCTGCTGCACTCGACGCCAACCAGCAACTGGTGACATTGATCACTGAGATTGCTAGCCAAAAAGGTGTCACACCGGCCCAGATTGCACTGGCGTGGTTACTGGCGCAAAAACCGTGGATCGTGCCCATCCCCGGCACCACTAAGCTCCATCGTCTGGAGGAGAACCTCGGTGCGATCCAGATAGCATTGAGTGCCAACGACCTGCAAAACATGGCCGCCACGCTGGAGACGGTTCGCATTCAAGGTGAGCGTTATCCTGCGGCGATGCAGGCGCGCGTGGGGCGTTAATCTTTTAGAATTATGACAATAGCGGCGCAGCCTGACATCCCTGCGCTTGCGTATATTTTGACGCTTATCGTTCAAATGTTAATATAGGGGGCTGAGGGAACGACACTTCACGATGAGAAAGGAAATTTTTTGAACCCTAAAAGCAAAATGCATTTGTGGCCAAGCTTAGCTTTATATGCAATGGCAATTTTCCTATTGGCAGGATGCTCAAGCAAATCAAATCGTGACTATGCCACACTGCCAAAAGGCAGTTACAACGATAAAACCTATACCGTCCAGCGGGGCGACACCCTCTATTTTATTGCGTGGATCAGTGACAGTGAAGTCAGTGACCTTGCGCGCATCAATAAAATTCGTCCCCCCTATCAACTAGAGATTGGGCAAAAAATTCATCTCAGCGGTTCCGCACCCGCAGGGCGTCAAGCTGCGGGTAAACGTAAATCTTCAAGTGCCGCGCTAGCCAATTCGGCGCCACCCCCTGGCGCCAATCGTTGTTGGCGCTGGCCAACTAGCGGCAAAATAATTTCGAAGTATTCCACCGCCGATGGTGGCAATAAGGGCATAGATATTGCGGGTAAACGCGGTCAGCCAGTCTACGCCTCAGCCAAAGGGCGGGTCGTCTATGTGGGAAATCAGCTGCGCGGCTATGGAAACTTAATCATGATTAAGCATGGCAATGATTTCATCACCGCTTATGCACATAATGACACTATGCTGGTCAAGAATGCGCAGGATGTGAGCGCTGGGCAAAAAATAGCCACCATGGGAAGTAGCGGGACGGATACCTTAATGTTGCACTTTCAAATCCGTTACCGCGCCACAGCCCTTGATCCCCTGCGCTATTTACCCCCTCAGGGAACATCACCTAAGTGTTGATTTATCCTACCCGTTTCAGATAACGTGATGTTTCAGAAAGGAAAAAGGCTCCTGATTAGGAGCCTTTATATTTTGGGTGCGGGTGACTTTTTTGTCACCCGCCTCCGGCGTTACGCCAGAACTTGTTTCACGAATGCTTTAATCTCTTCAACCTGACAGTTATCGAAGAAGCACTGCTGGAAACGTTCGCCGCTAACGGCAGTTTTCACCAGTTCAGGATCGATAGCACGCAGTGTATCCAAATAATTATCTTTCACTACCGCAGCTTTCACTTGATTCAAGATACCCGCGTTACGCACTTGTGGCTCTTTACGATCCAGTGGGTAGCCTTCGCCTTTCACGCCAGTGAACGCTTTTTCAAAGATATAACGTACATTCAGCTCTGCGCCCCAGCCAAAACCTTTGGCATATGGCAGTGACAGTGCATTACCATTATTAATTTGAGCAAATAGGAAAGCATCCGCTGGATCGATGCAATAGCCACACACCACGCCAGGGTGGATGTTTAATGACATCATTGCGCCCTGGCCTGTACCACAGCCAGTGACCACGAAATCAACCGCTTTAGAATTCAGCAAGATACTGGCCATGATCCCCAGATGAATATAAGTCAGGTGATGGTCGTTTTCATCACTCATACCTACGTTGTATACCGGGTACGCTTTTTCCGAGGCTACAGCATTCAGCTCTTTCAGGATTATCGCGTTTTTCGTTGCCTGACTATTTTCCATCATCAGTGCAATTTTCATTATTTTATCTCCGATTGGTCAATGACACGTGGTTCATTGAAGGTGTTATGTTTGGCTTGATTATATCGAAGATAGCACTAGTAAAACAACATTTCAATTTTAATGAAAATTAGTTCTACGCACGTCACACATCGGAATTGCTTGGGTTACGCCCCCCTATTTCCTCTTGAAATTTTGGCCACAACGGCCTTATATGGACGTTTTAAGGGGGCAAAACAGCAATCTTAGTGGTGCAACATCTCGTGAACGATGTCATCTTTATCCAATGTTATTGGGTAAAAGGTTGGCCAATTATCCATTTGTTTAAGTAATTTTTCATGTGATTCATTGCTCGTATAAATATGAAAATGCTGGGATTTTTGTGGTTTAATGATGTGGTCGCTGAATTGAACATATTTGGGTGCTTTCGAATGGGTATCTTTGCACTCAAATAGATAGCGCACACCTTTTTTCCCTGAATCGTAGTGCATTATTTTAAAACCAGAGTAGCTATATTTGCAGGAGTACACGGCTTCAGTGGTATGGAAATCAATCGTATTGTCCTCAATACCAATCATATTAACATCAGTGGCGTAACCTTTTTTGTAATACTCCCGGTACTCTTCAACACTTTTATCTTTATTTTTCTGCGACTTATGAACCAATACCGCGTCCAAATCCCCTTTTAGCAGGTAGGGATTCACTGATTGCCAAACCCCATCCCAATCGCTGAGCGCTCTATCTTTAACCTCTTGGTCTTCAAAAACGCCTTCACTTGCTTTACGTTCTGCATCCGTTTGTTGATGCTCATGCCCATGGCTATGGTTGCCGTGAGCTAATGAGTTAAAACTGCTTAGTGAGGCACAAACTCCGAGTGCAATAATGGTTCGATGGACAAGTTTTTTTGGCATGAATAGCTCCTGGTTGAATACTTAAATGTAATGTTATACTATTACATATATTGTAATCAATAGGCACCTATCTTCCAACCTAGATCTAATGAACACCCAGCTTACAGGGTAAAATTTATCGTTGTTTCATTAAGATAACCTATGTGCATTTGTATTGAGCAGATAACAAAACCATGGCAGGGATCTAGCAAATACAGGTAATTTGAGCGAGGGGTGACGACTAAATGTGTTATTTAGCAACCAAAAAACCGCCTAGGCAAAATTTATCTAGAGAAGAGACGCAGTATAAAGCAGTCAAAGAGTGTAGCCCACGGTCTGTCTGTGGGCATTAATCACATAAATCTGAATTATATTAATATGATAAATCAATGCCTGATATCGATGGTCAGCGGCAAAAAGGATGGAAGTGATAGATAAGTTATCGCTCTGAAAACAGATCCACCCACAACAAGCAACTATCCGCCACGAGCGGTTGTAGTTGCCCCCCTTTGATTGTAGGCAGCCACCAACAGCCCTGTGAAACAGTTAGTTCGTGGGTTGCGGTGTGATTGATGAGCCATTTCCCTTTCACCACATAGAGAAGTCCTGCATGGGATGCGGGTAATTCCCGTGCCGAACTCACCGCAGTTACTGAGGACTGCCAACAGCCTCGCCGAGTCATAATATTAAAATCTTGGCTGCTCCCACCTAGTAGCTGCGCATGAATAGGAGTATCGCCGGGAAAAGCAAAAGGTTGTAATGGCAGTGAGAGTGTATGAGCTTCCCAGTCTGGGCTGGAGAGTACAACGCCCTCTCCTGAGAGTAACGTAATTGACCGGTCGATATTTGGGAATAGCGAAAACGGGCCATCTTGTTCAATCGTCGCGATACTGGCGCGCCAGGCAAAATCATCTCCCCCGACTGGCCAGCATGCAATTTCACGGGTTTCTCCGCCCCCATTTCGCCAACGACTAACCGGTAAACTGGCAAAGTCAAAAACGGTAAAGCTCATCAGACCTCCTGTTGACAGGCTTTCAGTACAGCTAGAAAAGCCTGTGCAGTTTGCTGTTGCAGTGGATGATATCTATCCACTATTACCGCTTTACCCGCCACATAAACATCTCGAATTTGCGATTTGCCCCCCGCAAATAACCAACGGTTCAGCAAAGAAGCTGATTCTGTACCGGCAATATAGGGATCATCACCATCCAAAACTAGCCAGTCTGCACGATAGCCTTCAGCTAACTGGCTAATTTTGCTGGCACAAGCCTGCCGCCCGCCCGCTAGCGCTTGCGTATAAAGTAAGTCAGCAACAGCAGGAAGCTGCTCACTGGTCAGGCGATTACGCCGTTGATCACGCAAACGCTGACCATATTCCAACCACCGTAACTCCTCCACCACATCCAGTGAAACGTGACTATCCGACCCTATACCCCAGCGCCCCTGATACTGTAGATAGTCAACACCAGGGAAAATACCATCCCCCAAATTCGCTTCTGTGGTTGGGCATAACCCTGCAACTGCCTGACTTTTAGCCAGGCGCACAAGCTCTGACTCATCCAGATGGGTAGCATGAATCAAACACCAACGGCTATCGACAGGCAAATGGTCATACAGCCATGCAACAGGCCGCTGCCCACTCCACTCCATGCAGTCATTAACTTCTTTTTGCTGCTCTGCAATGTGGATATGTACCGGTAATTGCTTATCTGAGGCATGAAGCACCTCCTGCATTTGGCTTAACTCCACAGCGCGTAGCGAGTGGAAACATAAACCCTGATTTTGCAGCGGCTGGTTAGCAAGCTGTTTACTGATAATTTGCTGCTGTTTGAGATAACTTTCAGTGCCCTGAATAAAACGACGCTGCCCCCGTTGAGCCGGTTGGGCACCAAAACCCGCATAGCTGTACAATACCGGCAGCAGAGTCATCCCGATCCCAGCCTCTTGTGCTGCCTGACTCAGCTGTGACGTCATTTCACCCGGATCGCTGTATGGGTGACCGTCAGTGTCGTGATGTAAATAATGAAACTCCGCAACCTGGGTATAGCCACCTTTCAGCATTTCGATATACAACTGGCGCGCTATCACACCGATATGTTCCGGTGTCAATTGCTGTACCAGCCGATACATCAGATCCCGCCAAGTCCAGAAACTGTCCTGCGGATTACCCGCAATTTCTGCCAGCCCTGACATCATGCGCTGAAAAGCGTGTGAGTGAAGATTTGGCATACCGGGTACGATGGGCCCTGATAAAATCTGACAACCTGCATCACTGCTCCCAGGACAAATACGCTGAATGACCCCCTGTTCATTGACAGTGATCTGCACATTCGTTGCCCATCCATCAGGTAAAAAAGCACGCTTGGTAAAATAAACTGGCATAGCGATGTCCCAATATTTTGTTCAGAGTCAAACGCGCTAGCAGCAGCGGCGTCAATTAATTAAACCATCCACTTGTATATACATATACATACGCTAAATTGAACCTTAGACTTAACATATGATTTTATTATTTGACGAGGTTAACGCCGTGGCGGAACAGCCAGCAGTCTTACAATTAAGTGCCGCAATGGACGATACTCCTGCGCCAATTTACCAGCGAGTGAAGCTGGCTATCATTCGTCAAATCAGAACCGGCATCTGGCAGCCCCACCAGCGTATTCCCTCTGAAAGTGAGCTGGTTACCGAGTTAGGGGTCAGCCGGATGACCATTAACCGCGCACTACGTGAACTGACCAGCGAAGGTTTCCTCATCCGCATGCAAGGTGTAGGAACCTTTGTTGCTGAGGCAAAAGCGCACAGCGCCTTGCTAGAAGTTCATAATATTGCTGATGAAATTACAGCTCGAGGCCACAGACACAGCAGTAAAATCTTGCAACTAGAGGCCCGCCCAGCAACTCCTGAAGAAGCAATAACTTTAGCTATTCACCCCGGACAACCCCTGTTCTACTCGCAAATTGTTCATTATGAGAATGACGTTCCCATTCAGGTCGAAAACCGTTGCGTCAATCCCAATACTGCACCCGACTACATGAAGCAGGATTTCAATCTGATAACGCCTTACAGCTACCTCACCCAAGTGGCCCCGCTCACTGAGGGTGAACATATTGTTGAGGCGGTGATCCCAAGCCCTATCGAACGACAACTGCTGCAACTGGATGAACATGAACCCTGCCTGTTGATTCGCCGTCGAACCTGGTATGGAAAAGCCATCGTGACCGCGGCTCAACTGCTCTATCCAGGTTCTCGCTATCAGCTCTATGGTCGTTTTACCCCACAAGGCACCGTGACGTCCTGAACAATTTTTTTTCTCTGCGAGAACTGCGAAGTGTTACGCAATTGTTGAAATCCCTATCTTGCTGATAGTGAATTTATGCGCTAGGTTGTCCATGATTGTATATACAACTTAATTTCGTCTGTTTTTTGGGGAGTGAGATTGTGTCAGAAATTCACTGCGACAGCCTGTGGTACGGCGCCGACATCGTGACCATGTGTGGTGGGAAGTATCACCTGATACCGCAAGGTGCGATGGCGGTGACTGACGGTAAAATAGTCTGGATTGGGCCACATAGCGAATTACCCGCATTCAGTGCCTCACGTGAAGTCGCCTATCAAGGTGGCCTGATTACCCCCGGATTGATTGATTGCCATACTCATCTGGTTTTTGGTGGTGATCGCAGCGCCGAATTTGAGCAACGCCTTAATGGCGTTAGTTATGCCGAAATTGCGGCCAAAGGCGGCGGCATTATCTCCACTGTCAAAGCCACGCGAAATACCAGCGAACAGCAACTGCTGGAACAAGCTCTATTTCGCCTAAAACCGCTGCTTGCAGAGGGCGTAACCTGCATTGAGATTAAGTCCGGTTATGGCCTTGACCTTGAAAGTGAAATGAAAATGTTGCGGGTTGCTCGTCAGTTAGGTGAATTACTGCCTGTCACGGTTAAAACAACTTGTCTGGCAGCCCACGCTTTACCGCCTGAATTTGCAGGTCGAGCTGATGACTATATTGATTTCGTTTGCCATACCATTATTCCGCAAGTTGCCGCAGAGGGAGTGGCAGATGCCGTTGACGCTTTTTGTGAGCATCTGGCATTTTCACCCGCGCAAGTTGAACGCGTATTTCTGGCCGCACAGCAAGCAGGTTTACCCGTCAAGCTACATGCTGAACAGCTCTCTGCACTGAATGGCAGCACACTGGCCGCCAAATATCATGCGCTCTCAGCCGATCATCTCGAATATGTAACCGAGTCAGATGTTCAGGCAATGGCTAAAGCGGGAACTGTCGCAGTGTTGCTGCCGGGGGCCTATTATCTATTGCGGGAAACACAGTGCCCGCCAATCGAACTGTTCCGCCAATATAGGGTACCAATGGCCTTAGCCAGTGATGCTAACCCAGGAACATCCCCTGCACTCTCCTTGCGTTTGATGCTTAATATGGCGTGCACACTATTCCGCATGACCCCAGAAGAAGCGCTGGCAGGAGTGACTTGTCATGCCGCTCAGGCTCTTGGTCTGCAAGAGAGCCAGGGCACGCTGGAAACAGGTAAATTAGCGAACTGGGTTCATTGGTCATTATCTCACCCTGCCGAATTGGCTTACTGGCTGGGTGGCCAATTACCTGCGACTGTCGTTTTCCAAGGGGAGACGCGCCCATGAATATCACCGACCCTTTGAGCTTCTGCGCGGGTAAACTGCCGCTATTAATCAGCATTCCTCATGCAGGAACACGGCTGACGCCTGCCGTTGCAGCGGGTCTGTCAGACGCGGCTCGCCCTTTATCCGATACCGATTGGCATATTCCTCGTCTCTATGACTTTGCCCATGAAATGGGGGCCAGCCTAGTGATCGGTAATTACTCTCGCTTGGTGGTTGATCTCAATCGACCAGAGGATGATCAGCCGCTATATACCACCGCAACGACTGGCTTGTTCCCTGAAACACTTTTCGATGGCCGTCCTTGCTTTATGCCGGGTAAAACGCCGTCACCGCAAGAGCGTCAATCTTACCTGCAACATATTTGGCGCCCCTATCATCAGCAACTTCAATCAGAGTTGGTTCGCCTTAAAAACCAGTTTGGCTATGTGTTGCTGTTAGATGCTCACTCGATTGCATCGGTTATCCCGAGATTGTTTGAGGGGCGACTACCAGATTTGAACTTTGGTACTAACAGTGGGGCCAGCTGTGCACAGTCATTAAGCGAGCAGTTGCTTGAATGTTGTCAGCATCACTCCTCATTTAGCCATATATTAAATGGTCGTTTTAAAGGGGGGCATATCACTCGAGCCTATGGCTTACCTCAGCAGCATCAACACGCAGTACAGTTGGAGTTATCGCAGCTCAACTATATGTCTGAAACCGAACCTTATCCCTACCTGCCAGAGCGGGCAACTCATTTACAACAATTACTCCAACAGCTGATTAATAGAATGTTGTTATGGGGCGAGAGCTATTATCAGCGCTGAATGATCGTAAGTAATTTTCCATCATTTATTGGAATGATTGAATTGATAGTGATTATTGAAAAGCAAAAAAGGCGGGGGTTATCCCGCCTTTTTAATTCACCAATTTCCGACACAGAAAAGGGCAATAACAACTGCTTAAATTAACTTAGAAACGGTAAGTCAAGTTAACTGCAACAGTATCATCAGTACCCAGACCCAGTGGGTTGTTTTCATCCAGCAAGTTAATCTGGTAGTCAACATAGGTGAACATGTTTTTGTTGATGTAGTAAGTCACACCGATTTCAGCATATTTCAGCAAATCAGCATCACCTACAGCTGACAGGTCTTTGCCTTTAGACTGAACATAAGCGATTGATGGGCGAATACCATTTTCGAACTGGTACTGAGCAACCAATTCTACGTTCTGAGTTTTGTTGGCGATCAATGCTTTATATGGGGTCATGTTCAGCGTTTCGCCGTACATTGCTGCGATGTAAACCTGGTTTGCATCGTATTTCAGCGCAGTTGCCCAAGCTTGAGCTTTGTCACCGGTAGCGCTGTCAGCCAGATTTTTCTGACCCAGAGTACGGTTGGAAGAGGAGTATGCCGCTACAAAGCCAACACCGCTGCCTTCAATATCTTGATAATCAACAGATAAACCAAAACCGTCGCCGTTAGCTTTCTGAATTGCGCGCTCGTTCTTAGTGGTATCGCCATCATCATTGCGGCCTTGATACTGCGCTGCAATGTTCAGACCTTTTACCAGACCGAAGAAGTCAGAATTACGGTAAGTTGCCAGGCCGGTGGAGCGGCCAGTCATGTAGTTATCGGTGTAAGCAATTGAGTCGCCACCGAATTCTGGCAGCATGTCGGTGTAAGCCAGTGCATCATAAACTACACCGTAGTTACGGCCGTAATCAAAAGAGCCAAATTCAGCAAATTTCAAACCAGCAAAGCCCAGACGGGTTTTATTGCCTTTATCGCCCTGAGATTCGGCATTGCTTGCTGCAACGTTATATTCCCACTGGCCGAAACCGGTCAGTTGGCTATTAATTTGTGTTTCGCCTTTAAAGCCAAAACGAACATAAGTCGCATCTGAGTTATTATGATTAGTAAAAAGGTATTTAGCGGCTACGCGACCATAAAGATCCAGTTTGTTGCCATCTTTATTATAAATCTCTGCTGCGTTTGACAGAGTCGGAACCATACTCAAGGTGACCGCTAAGGCCAGCACACTGCGCTTCATCATTATTTTTTCCTTTAAATTTTAATAAAATTAACCCGCCGGGCTAAATTGGTTTTAGCCTCATAAAAGTTAATTTTTAATTTTTTATAGTTACCTGTCTTGTAAAGCGAATAGACATTATCACTAAGCACGAAAAGTTAAAACGGTAAATTTGAAGATATATACGTTTAAACAGGTAATCAATTGTAACAAAATGTATTTTAATGAACTTTTATAACACATTGATTATAATGGATTTTAAGTAATTACATATAACCAAAATAGTGCATTAGCACTAATTTAGTGCAAAGTCATTTCTATTTGTTTCTTTTTTGTTCTATTTGACAATAAGATTTGTAAAATGCAGTGATTATCACAGTTCCATTGCACTTTTTTATATATCCACTGCTATTTAATGGCTATAAAAACACAAAGAGTGAGCTATTAAATGTCACATTTGGTGCAATAAGCATAAATTGAATTAATAAATATATAAAAATGGTCTCTTGGATTCGTTAATGAGCTGCCATTTTTTTATTAATAGTGGAAGAGTGGGCTAAAATGGAAGAGAAGCTTTTTTAATTTAATGAATAAAAAATGAGCCATTGTCTTCCCTGGCCCATTATTTTGTATGTTAATAAAGATATATTGCTTTGAATTTAGCTTAAGTAATAGTTCTGCTCGTGATATTACCTCACGTCACTATCCAGGGCGGTATTGGTAATCACCTCTTACTTATACTGTAGGTAGCTCACATTCATCCATTTGCACCAACATGATCCCGGCACGTAACCCCATCGCGACCCGTGGATTGGGAAATAAGATCCACTCCGCGTCATGCTGGACACGATAAAGCTCATTGGGTTGTTCTGCCAGCAGTGTGCCTTGCCTGAAAAGGGTAAAGTTCAGCGTGTCATCCGCCACCAAAAGTTTAAAATCTGTGTGCTGTTTAAGCAGTGATTTAACCACCCGATAGAGTATCATCGCCTCTGTCGAGCGCTTAGAGAGTTGCTCACCACTGACTAATGCCCTCAATCCCGCAATAATCGCACTAAATTGCGCGAGTTGATTTTGACCAAATGGCAGCGCCTTTCCTAGTTCCAGCGTGCAACTTGCCGCCAGACAGTGCTCACTACTGAAGTGGGCAAAGGTTCCCCCCGCCGAGGTGTGCATCACCAGTGCATCCAGTTCAATATCTTGTAACCAGCGCAGCATTGCCGCAGAGTATGGCGCGGACTGGTAGGGTAATAAACCAAAGCGGGTATGATGGGAACCTCGGATCGCGGTGTGTAAATCATAATGCAGCCGTATTGATTGGTTATCCGCATCAAAAAAATCAACCATCACCTGTTCGAGAAACGCCGCCCTTGCTGGCTCCTCCCCCGCTGAGTAGCTCTGATGACGCCCGCCAAACATGCGGTTGATATCCGCAATGAGGTAGCGCTCACCGGCTATAATGGCCGGCGGATTCCCTAATATCACCAGCACACGTACCGCCAGTGGCAATTCACCCAGCAATAACTCGGCGACTAATTGATTAATGATCTCAATCGGCGCGGTTTCATTTCCATGGATGCCGGCAGATAGCACCACCGACTGGGTGTAGCTGCCATGGGGCGTCAACATCAACACCCCTGCGCCAAGCCATTGCCATTTGAGGTTTGCCGTTTCACCTTGAGTGATTTGCGGTGAATGGCCCGAGAGTGTCACCGACAAGAAATCTGGCATTATCCTTCCTCCGCTTTGCGCCTAATCCCGTTGGAATGGGTATACCGAGCCAAGATTGAGTATCCGCGTCAGTTCATCCAAAGCTTGCCGCCCCTCTTGCAATAGCTGCGGGTCTGCTAAGTCCTTAAATTGCAAGTGATCACGATAATGCTGGTCAACCCAATTATTCAGCGCGACAAACAGTGCTGGGGTCATCATCACTCGGCTATTAACCGCAGGTAACTCAGTGTCATTCAACGCCACACGTAACCGTAAGCAGGCCGGGCCACCACCATTGCGCATACTTTCCCGCAGGTCGAATACCCTAACTTCATCAATTGGCCCGCCACTATTTATCAGTTCGGACAGATACCGCCACACCGCAGAGCTATCTTGTGACTCTTGTGGGATAACCAGCAGCATTTTGCCGTTGGGTTTACTTAACAATTGGCTGTTAAACAGGTAGGTTGATACCGCATCAGCCACTGACACCTCAGCAGCCGGCACTTCAATCGTGATCAGTTGTTGTTCAATGCGCCCCATTTTGCGGCGAATATCATCCATTACTTGGATATCTGGCACAAATGCATGTTGGTGATGGAACAACACATTTTTATTACTGACCGCGATGACATCATTATGAAAGACCCCTTGGTCAATCACCGCGGGGTTTTGCTGCACAAAGGCCGTCTGTTCAGGTGATAACTGGTGCAAGCGCGCGACCGCCTGACTGGCTTCCAGTGTTTGGCGGGCAGGATAGCGGCTCGGGCTGCTGCCATTTTCCAGCCCTTTGCGGCCATAAACAAACATCTGAATTGCCGGCTGATGATACTCGCCGCCCAACCGGTTGTGATTAGCCGCCCCCTCATCGCCAAACAGTTCGACAGCGGGTAAAGCATCGTGATGAACAAAGTGGCGATGGTTGTTGAAAACCGCTTTTAACAGTGCGGAGGTGGTATCCACCTCAATCGCCCGATGAAATTTATTATTCAAATTGGCAACAGTGAAGTGGACGCGGCCATCACTGCTGTCCGCTGAGGGGGAGACCGTCGCGGCATTAGCGGTCCACATCGAAGAGGCGGAGCTGACCGCTGATAACAGGCGCGGTGATTTGCGGGCCACTTCACTCAACACTTGCTCATCAGAGCCGCTAAAACCCAACTGCCGCAGCACCCCGATTGCCGGGCGCTCCTGTGGCGGCAAAACGCCCTGTTTGTAGCCTAAATCCGCCAGCGCCTTCATTTTTAGCAGCCCCTGCTTGGCGGCTAATCGAGGGTTAGAGATGCTGTTTTGATGGGTCGTCGAGGCCTCATTGCCAAAAGACAATCCAGCGTAGTGATGTGTCAGCCCAACCAATCCATCAAAGTTAACTTCATATCCTGCCATCATGTTCTCCCTGCGCGGATCAGTGTTTGTCGGGTAAATCAGTGTTGGTCGGGTAAATCAAAACAGATCCCCGGAGATAAAGTCGCGGGCAGAGTCAGGCTCTCACTTTCGAGTGATGCCATTGGCCAGGCACAATAATCAGCGGCATAAAATGCACTTGGCCGATGGTTGCCCGAGGCGCCAATCCCACCAAAGGGCGCAGCACTGGAGGCCCCGGTCAGCGGTTTGTTCCAGTTAACAATCCCCGCTCGAGCTTCCAGCAGCAGTTGCTCAAATTGTTGGCGATCATCAGAGACCAGACCAATGGCTAACCCGAAGCGGGTTTGATTAGCCATCTTCACTGCTTGAGCAAAATCGTCATAGCGAATCACACTGACCAGCGGGCCGAAATACTCCTCATCGGGAACCGCCGCGATACCGGTGATATCAATGATACCGGGGGTCAATACTGCACTCTGGCTGTCGGGGCGGGTCATGGTTAACAGTGGCTTGCCGCCTAAAGCTAGCAAATGTTGCTGTGCTGCCAGCATCTTTTCGGCGGCCTGCGATGAGATCACCGCGCCCATAAAAGGGGCGGGTTGCATGTCCCAGCGACCAATGCGCAGGGCTTTGGCGACGGCGACAAATCGTTGCAAAAAGGCATCCCCCTCAGCCCCGATTTTCACTAACAGCCGACGTGAACAGGTGCAGCGCTGCCCGGCGGAGATAAATGCCGACTGAATGGCGAGATTGACCGCTGCATCACGATCTGTCACTTGCTCGACGATCAGGGCATTGTTGCCGCCCATCTCCAGCGCCAGAATTTTTTCCGGCTGCCCCGCCAACTGGCGATGTAAGTGGTAACCGGTGTTCGCACTGCCGGTGAACAGTAAGCCATCAATATCGGGCTGCGCCGCCAGCGCTTCGCCGGTTTCGCGCCCGCCCTGCACTAAATTGAGCACGCCGTCAGGTATGCCAGCCAACTGCCACAATTTGACGGTCTCTTCTGCCGTCACCGGTGTCAGTTCACTGGGCTTAAACACCACAGTATTACCGGCCAATAGTGCCGGCACGATATGCCCATTGGGCAGATGCCCCGGGAAATTGTAAGGGCCAAACACCGCCAGGACACCATGAGGCCGATGACGTAGCACCGAGAGACCATCGGCCATCGGGGTTCGGCTGCTGCCAGTGCGGGTTTGATAGGCTTGCAACGAAATGGCCACTTTGCCAATCATCGCCTGCACTTCCGTTAGGGTTTCCCAGTGCGGCTTACTGGTTTCGAGGCTAATGGTGCGCGCCAGTTGTTGCTTATGCTGCTCAAGTAAGGCGGCAAAACGTTGCACCACCGCCACGCGTTGTTCCAGCGGCGCACGCGCCCAGGCGGGGAAAGCCTCCCGTGCGGCGTGACAAGCCGCCGCGACATCCTGAGGATCAGCGGCTCGCGCCTGCCACAAGAGTTGCTGGTCCATGGGGTCATGTTTGTCGAAATGGGCACCCTGGCCGGTGCGCCATTCACCCTGAATAAACAGTGCAGGATGGGTCATTTTTTTATCTCCGGAGCAAAGAGGCTCACTATCCGAACCGAATCACCTGCCGTGACACCTAGCGCAGCCGCATTTTTAGTGGTTAAGTGCAGCAATTCATCTGATAGATGAGTGTGAATCAATATTGAGCGGAAATGTTGGTAATGGTCATTCGCCACCAAATAGGCGGTGCCACTCGGGTCAATATCGATATCATCGATAACCACTTTTCGCATACTGCTGTCACGCACAGCGCGTACTTCATCAGTGTTGGCTTCCAGTGTTGGGCCGCCATCAAAGATATCCACGTAACCTTGATATTGTAGCCCTTCAGTCTCCAGAACTGCCCGTGCGGGTGCGGTGTGGGGATGAACCTGCCCGATCACTGCCCGCGCCTCCGCCGCCAGAAAATCGACATATAGCGGGTGCTTAGGCATTAATTCCGCAATAAAGGCTTTTTGCCCAGTACCACTGAGGTAATCGGCTTTGGCGAATTCAATCGAGAAGAAGTGGCGACCAACATTCTCCCAAAATGGCGAGCGGCCCTGTTCATCGGTGTAGCCCCGCATCTCGGCAATGACTTTGCGGGAGAAGTAGTCGCGAAAGGCGGCAATAAATAGAAAGCGCACTTTTGATAAGAAGGGGCCGTTTTTATTGATGCGATATTCAGGATCGAGAAACAGCGTGCACAGCTCGCTATATCCGGTGTGGTCATTGCTGAGAAATAGGGTCGGGACGGATTTGTACACATTGAGCGTTTTCGATGCATGTACCAGCGTCCCAACGCGGAAGTTGTACCAAGGATCATTCATCCCCACCGCCACTTCGATGGCGCTGACCCCCACCACTTTATCTCGCTCACTATCTTCCAGGACGAACAGATAGCCCTGATCGCCCGCAGTCAAAGCACCTTGCCAGGTATTTATCGCGCGCTCAATGCGAGCGGCGAGGTGTGGCTCATTTTGTGGCAGTGAAGTCATGCCAACGCCAGTTTTTCCTGCCAACTCAAGGATATCGGCTAAATCTCGGCGCTCTACCGGGCGAATGATCATCATATTCAAGGTCCCTTGCTGACTGCATAAATGTTACGACTTAGCCTTTCGACACACCTGCTCAATCCCCAAGGCGAGCCGGGCCAACCCTTCCTTAATATCCTGCTGCGAAATAATCAGTGACGGGGCAAAGCGCACCACATCAGGGCCGGCAATCAGCGCAATAACTCCATGCTGAGCTGCGGCCTGAACTATCTCTTTGGATTTACCGGCATAATCACTGTGAAGCACACAGCCAATGAGCAAACCGCGCCCACGAATTTCAGCAAAGACTCTGTGGCGGGCATTGATTTCAGCTAATCCATCCAGGAACCACTGGTGCCGCTCTTTCACGCCCGCCAGCACCGCCGGGGTATTGATCAGTGACAAAACCGTACCGGCAACCGCGCAAGCCAGCGGGTTACCGCCATAGGTGGTGCCATGACTGCCGACATTCAGCGCACTGGCATATTTTGTGGTGGTTAGCATCGCGGCAATCGGGAAGCCGCCACCTAAGGCCTTGGCACTGGTCAGGACATCCGGCGTCACGCCGTAATGCATATAGGCGTAGAGTTCGCCGGTGCGGCCCACCCCGGTCTGCACCTCATCAAAAATCAGCAGCGCATTATGGCGATCACACAAGGCCCGCAAGCCGTGCAGAAACTCGCGATCGGCTGGCAATACGCCACCTTCGCCTTGAATAGGCTCGACAATCACCGCACAAGTTTGGTCAGTGATCAGTGCCTGTGCAGAGGCCAGATCATTGAAAATACCGTGACTAATCCCCCCCGGCAGCGGGGCAAAATCCTGCGAGTATTTCGGCTGGCCCCCCGCCGAGACAGTAAACAGCGTGCGGCCATGAAACGCATTTCTGAACGCCACAATCTGATTCTTCTCGCCCTGCTGCCCCGGCTTGTTGGCAAAATTATCCAGCGCATATTTGCGCGCCAGTTTCAGTGCGGCCTCATTGGCCTCGGCCCCTGAGTTGCAGAAGAAAACTTTCTCGGCAAAAGTCGCATCGATCAGTTGCTTCGCCAGGCGCAGCACCGGTTCGTTGGTATAGCCGTTGCCCAGGTGCCACACTTTGTCGGCTTGCTCAATCAGTGCCGCCTTAACCGCTGGATGCCCATGCCCCAAGGCATTGACGGCAATACCACCGGCAAAATCGATATATGATTTGCCCTGCTGATCCCACAGTGTCGCCCCCTCTCCCCGCACGATAATAAAATCAGCTGGCGCATAGGTTGGGACGATCCATTCATCAAAAGAGTGTCGGGTAACCGGGATTGGCTGTTCCATAGTGGCCTCTTTAATCAGCGTAAATATTGGGTTGAGAGATCTCTGGTTAGGCTTGGTGATAGCAGCCAACAAAAATCTCTTATTCTGATAACAATAAAGAATGAAATATATTCACCTGATATAAAGTGTACAGCAGCTTTCGTGCCACACCACAAGATATGTGAATAGAATGTATAAATTCCATTAAAACAATAATTTAAAATGCATAATTATGCAAGATAGCCGCATTCATTCTGTATTTTAGTGGTTAAATTGACCATTTGTGCGGGTTTGACTAGCAATTATATGCATTTATGGTCAATTTTGATTTTTGCTCTACCAGATCACAGTTTTGCAACACATAAATAACAATCGATACTGCTGCCGCCCTATAAATGAGCAGTGAATGCTTCAATTGAGTGCATTTCTACTGTGGCGACAAAGGGCATTGCGACAACAAATAAGAGTCTTATGCAGCATAGAGGGGGGGGAGTTACCGCAACATGACTAGCGGATAATGCTATTTAGGCCCCAATTTCTGGAGCCATTGGCTGCGGCACAGCAGTTTGAATTGCACGAGGGTTAGCGGAAGTGGCTATTATCTATTATCGGTGAGCTGGTTAATCAATTGCGCCAAGATCTGGATTGCCTTTTGGCTTTGCTCTGACCAGGCAAAAGAGGCATTGAGCCGAAAGCAGTGATCAAACTGATTACCGGTGGTGAACATCCTGCCGGGGGCAATACTGACGCCCTGCTCCAGCGCACGCCGATATAATTCGCTGGCATTAAACGGTGGCTCCAACTCCAACCACAAAAAATAGCCCCCCGCAGGATGGCTGATTTTGACATTTTTAGGAAAATGCTCAACCACCGCCTGCCGCATTGCGTTCAAGCGCTGCTCCATTAAGCGGCGTAAGCGGCGCAGATGAGTATCGTAACCGCCTTGAGTGAGATAATCCGCAATCGCCAACTGGGTCGGGACGCTGGCCGAAACCGTGCTCATCAGTTGCAAATGTTGGATGCGCTGCGCATGTTCCCCAGCGGCGACCCACCCCACACGGAATCCCGGTGCCAGACATTTTGAAAACGAAGAGCAGTGCAAAATCTGCCGGTGTTGATCGAGCGCTTTGGCCGGTAATGGGCGCTCCGCACCAAAGTACAATTCACCATAAACATCATCTTCAATCAGTGAGATATGGTGCTGTTGCAGCAGCGCCACCAGCCGTTTTTTCTGCGGCCAAGAGATTGAGCATCCCAGTGGATTTTGAAAATGGCTCATTAACCAGCAAGCTTTGATGGGGTATTGGCTGATGACCTGCTCTAGGGCATCGAGATCCATGCCATGCTGTGGATGTGTGGTGATGAAAATGGCTTTTAACCGCAGGCGCTCAATCGCCTGCAATGCACCATAAAAAGCGGGCGACTCAAGCACCACCCAATCTCCAGGCTGCGTCACCGCTTGCAGACTCAAACTCAGTGACTCCATCGCGCCGGCGGTAATCACAATCTCTTCCGGTGAAACATTCATGCCACTGGCGGCATAGCGCTGGGCGATATTGCGCCGCAAACTCTCATTCCCTGGCGGCAGGTTGGTTACCGAGCTTTGTGGCGAGATCCTGCGGGCGACACTGGCCAGCGCACGGGATAAGCGGGGCTGTAGCAATAAGCTCGGATCAGGAAATGCCGAACCAAAGGGCATGATGGCCGGATCTTTACCTGCTTGTAGTACATCAAAAATAAACGCATTAATGTCTACTTGCTCATCCAGATGCAGTTTTTTCCCGCGCTGCGGTTGCGGTAGCTGTGTCGGACGCGAGGCAACATAGTATCCCGATTGCGGGCGGGCGACGATCCACCCCTGACTTTCCAGTAGCTGATATGACTGCACCACGGTCATTAAACTTAAGCCCGATTGCTTACAACTCTCCCGCAGCGACGGCAGTTTGTCGCCCGCCTGCCAGACTTTGGATTCTATTTGCGCCCGTATTTGTTGCGCTAACTGTTCATATCGAGTCATAGACCAACTGTTATAGGTAAGATTGAATTAATTGTCACTATTATAGCCACTTTAACTTATGGTTAACTAACTGCCAAGTTTACGCCCTGAAATAGTCGCCTGTGGCTCGCCACACTGGGCTTGATTCATTTTATCGATTAATGAGGCAGTACCATGTTTGCAGCGAGGTCATTATGTTTGGCTTAACCGCTCTTGAGTTGGCCCGAATCCAATTCGCTTTCACCATTTCGTTCCATATTATCTTCCCCGCTATCACTATCGGGCTAGCCAGTTTTCTGGCGGTATTAGAAGGTTTATGGTTAAAAACCAAAAATGAGGATTACCGTGATCTTTACCATTTTTGGTCAAAAATCTTCGCCGTCAACTTCGGCATGGGGGTGGTTTCCGGCCTCGTCATGGCCTACCAATTTGGCACCAACTGGAGCTTTTTCTCACAATTTGCCGGCAGTATCACCGGCCCCCTGCTGACCTACGAAGTGCTGACCGCGTTCTTCCTCGAAGCCGGTTTCCTCGGTGTGATGCTGTTTGGCTGGAACCGCGTTGGCCCCGGCTTGCACTTCTTTGCCACCTGCATGGTGGCGCTCGGCACCCTGATGTCCACCTTCTGGATCCTGGCCTCCAATAGCTGGATGCAGACACCCCAAGGTTTTGAAGTGATTAATGGGCAAGTGGTGCCGGTTGACTGGCTGAAAGTGATCTTTAATCCCTCCTTCCCTTATCGGCTACTGCATATGTCAACCGCCGCGTTTTTGGCCTCCGCCTTCTTTGTCGGGGCCTCCGCCGCCTGGCATTTACTGCGCAAGCGGGATACACCGCTCATGCGGAAAATGCTGTCGATGGCGATGTGGATGGCCCTGATTGTCGCCCCGCTACAGGCGGTGATTGGTGATGCCCACGGCTTGAATACCCTGAAATATCAACCGGCTAAAATTGCCGCCATTGAGGGCCACTGGGAGAATAAGCCCGGTGAAGCCACGCCGTTAATTCTGTTTGGCTGGCCGGATATGCGGCAGGAGAGAACCCGTTTCGCGCTGGAGATCCCCTATTTAGGTAGCCTGATCCTGACCCACAGCCTGGAGAAACAGATCCCGGCATTGAAATCTTTCCCGCCAGAAGACCGCCCAAATTCTACCATTGTGTTCTGGTCGTTCCGCATCATGGTCGGGCTAGGTATGTTGATGATTTTGGCTGGTTTTTGGAGTTTATGGCTCCGCTGGCGTGGTGGTTTGTATCAGTCGCGCCCTTTTCTCTATTTCGTGCTGTGGATGGGGCCGTCCGGGCTGATTGCCATTCTGGCCGGTTGGTTTACCACTGAAGTGGGCCGCCAGCCGTGGATTGTTTATGGTTTGCAGCGCACAAGTGATGCGGTGTCATCTCACGGCGAGATGCATATGAGTATCAGTTTGCTGGTATTCATCGTAGTTTATGGCTCGGTATTTGGCGTGGGCTACGCCTATATGATGCGGCTGATTCGCCAAGGGCCAAAGGCCCATGAAGGTGAGCAGCAAGATCCCGGCGGCCCAGGGCAACACAAAACCCCCGCCCGCCCACTCTCTGCCGTCAGTGAGCCATTTGATAGTGTTAGCACTCCACCGCCAACTGACCACCAACCCAACAGGAGCTAATGATGGGTATTGATCTTCCACTGATTTGGTTCGTCATCATTGTATTTAGCACCATGATGTATGTGGTGATGGATGGTTTCGATTTAGGGATTGGCATTCTGTTCCCGCTGGTCAAAAACAGTCGCGACCGGGATTTGATGATGAATAGTGTAGCCCCGGTTTGGGATGGCAACGAAACCTGGTTGGTGCTGGGGGGGGCGGCGTTATTGGGGGCTTTCCCATTAGCCTATGCGGTGATTTTGGATGCCCTGGCTATCCCGCTGACTCTGATGCTATTGGGGTTGATCTTCCGCGGCGTGGCATTTGAATTCCGCTTTAAAGCCAGCCCTGAAAAGCAGCATATCTGGGATAAAGCTTTTATCGGCGGTTCACTGATTGCCACCTTTACCCAGGGCATGGTGGTCGGGGCCTTTATTCATGGCTTCCCGGTAACAGGCCGCAGCTACAGCGGCGGGCCGTTTGACTGGTTGACCCCCTTTGCCCTGTTTTGTGGCATCGGGTTAGTGACAGCCTATGCGCTACTTGGCTGCACCTGGCTGATTATGAAAACCGAGGGCCATCTACAGGAGGTGATGCATAAACTGGCCACCCCACTGACCGGGGTAATGCTGCTTATTATTGCTGTCATTAGTCTCTGGACGCCGCTGGCACATCCCCAAATTGCCGCGCGCTGGTTCAGCTTACCGAATCTGTTTTGGTTCCTGCCAGTGCCCATATTGGTGCTACTGGCCAGTTGGGCCTTGCTGCGCGCCGTCAAACGTGGCGGTCATTACGCCCCCTTCCTGTTGACACTCTTACTGGTGTTTCTGGGCTATAGCGGCTTAGGTATCAGCATCTGGCCCTATCTTATTCCGCCCGCTATTACCTTATGGCAAGCGGCAGCCCCTGCTCAGAGCTTAGGATTTATGCTGGTTGGCGCACTCTTTATCATCCCCATTATTCTGGTTTATACCTTCTGGAGCTACTACGTATTCCGTGGGAAAATCAATCACGAACAGGGCTATCATTGAATGATTAAATCACCATCACCTTCGTCACCTACTGAGCCGCGAAGAGCGCCCTGGTGGCAGCGCCTCGGTTGGATGCTAATTATCTGGTGCGGTAGCGTACTGGCACTATTGGCGGTTTCTATGCTGTTCCGTATGATGATGACGGCGGCTGGGATGAAGTCTCATTAGCGCTAACATTTCACTCTTAAAACCGTTAAAGTTGCAGGCTAATTAGACTAGGGATCCCACTTAATGAAACGTTACCTTATCCCACTGGTGAATCAGATCTCTTTACTGATGATACTGCTGGGTATGTTGGGGTTAGCGGGCATGACGATTTCGTCGTGGATGGCGCAAAGCATTCAGGGTAATGCCCACGCCATCAATAAAGCGGGTTCACTGCGTATGCAAAGTTATCGGCTGCTCTCTATGGTGCCGCTGGATGATCGCGATTTACCCTATCTGGTGGCGCTGGAGCAGGACAAAACCAGCCGTGATTTGCAGCAAGCCCTAAAACGGGAAGGTTTGACCAATCAATATCTGCAAATCGAACGCTACTGGCAAAACAAGCTAAAACCACAGTTGCTGCAAGCCAAGCACCCTGACGAGGTGGCTGCCAGTGTGGCTGATTTTGTCCACCAGCTTGATGCGCTGGTATTAGCCATTGACCATAAAACAGAGCAGCGGCTGCTGCTGGTGACACTGATTCAACTGGTTTTCATCATTCTGACGCTGGGCCTGCTGTTAGCCACTATCTACTATCTGCGCCGCCGCTTATTGCGCCCATGGCTGCAATTAATCTCAATGGCGAATGCAATTGGCCGTGGTGACTTCAGCAAGCGCTACACCCTGGCCAATCAACGTGACGAGATGGGTATGCTGGGGACCGCATTGAATCGCATGTCGCAGGAACTGTCGTTGATCTACAGTGATTTGGAGCAGCGAGTTGCGCAAAAAACCACTGATTTACAACAGAAAAACCAAGTATTGGCCTTTCTTTACCATAGCAGTCGTCAGCTCCATACCCATCAACCATTGAGTGAACGGCTGGTTCCAGTGATTGATCAACTGCAAGCGCTGACCCCGCTGGAAAATGTGCAGATCTGTTTGTACGGCAATCACCTTTACCGTGCTCACCTCTCGGATAATATGGATGGTGAATATTTACCACCACAAAATCGCCCAACACAATCAGCTGTGCCAACACAATCATCTGTCCCAACACAATCATCTGCCCCAACACAATCATCTGTCCCAACACAATTAACCATCAGCAGCGCATTTAGCGGGGTCAGCCAGGCAACATCACGTGAATCATTGAGTTGGAGCCTGAGTGATAAGCTCGGTCAATATGGATTACTGCTGGCGAAGTTACCCACGGACAGCCCTCTCAATTCAGATCAACAGCAGTTGGTTAACATGTTGGTTGAGCAACTGACCAGTACATTAGCGCTGGAGAGCCAGGCCAGACATCAGCAGCAACTATTGTTGATGGAGGAGCGCTCATCCATTGCGCGCGAGCTGCATGACTCCATCGCGCAATCCCTCTCTTGTCTGAAGATACAAGTGAGTTGCTTGCAGATGCAGACTACAGATCTGCCCGTCGCCAGCAACTTATTGATACAGCAAATGCGTGATGAACTTAATATCGCCTATCGCCAGCTACGTGAGTTACTAACCACCTTCCGCCTGAAGCTCAATGCCGCCACCTTACATGCCGCGCTCCAGACACTGGTCAATGAGTTCAGCGAACGGGCTAAGGTGCCCATTACCCTCGATTTTAACCTGGCGTCAGACGCGGTGCCCGACCATCAAGCTATTCATATGGTCAATATCGCCCGTGAAGCGCTGAACAATATCTATAAGCACGCCCATGCCAGCAAGGCCGAGGTCAGGGTGGTGGCTGAGGAGGGTGAAGTTGTGATGTCCATCATCGACAATGGCTGTGGTATTGGTCAAGCCAGTGAGCGGCCGAATCATTACGGCCTGATGATTATGCAGGATCGCGCCACCAGCTTACATGGACAGTGTAATATTCGTCAGCGAGAAGAGGGTGGGACTGAAGTGCGGGTGCAATTTAGCCCGGACAATGATGACCTTGACTGACCTTGACTGACCTTGACTGACCTTGACTGACCTTGACTGACCTTGGATGTTGACACTGCCAGTCAGCGCCGGCTATTGGCTAAATTTGGTAATCAATCCCCCTCTCCTCGCTGGCCTCTGCCAGCACTTTTTCTTTGATATCATGCAGGGAGAGTGTTGGATTACAGAGCTGGATAAAGAACCAGATAAAGTTACGTTGTAACTGACCCCGTTTTAACCCCAGCCAGACAGTATTAGCATCAAATAAGTGCTCTGCATTCAGTCGTACCAGCCCCTTATCACGATCTGCCTCATAGGACATATCCGCCAAAATCCCCACCCCCAGACCTAACTCAACATAGGTTTTAATCACGTCAGAGTCTTGCGCGCTAAGTGCAATATCTGGTGTTAAACCTGCGTTTTTAAAAGCATTATCCAGACGTGAGCGGCCCGTGATCCCCTGACGATAGGTAATTAATGGCAAACTGCTCAAGGTTGCCAGGGTGATATTAGCTTCTTGGGTTAACGGGTGATTCTCTGGTACTACAATCGCGTGGTGCCAGCGGTAGTAAGGAAATGCCGCGACGGACTCATCACTCATCAATAGCTCAGTGGCAATGCCAATATCGGCTTCGCCGGAGTGCAGCATAGCGGCAATCTCTTGTGGATTACCCTGACTAATCACCAACTTCACCTGCGGATAGAGCAAACGAAACTCTTTAATCACCCGAGGTAAGCTATAGCGCGCTTGCGTATGAGTCGTGGCTATATGTAACTGCCCGCTATCATTATTGCTGAATACATCGGCCAGACGACGAATTTGATTAGCATCATTCAACATGCGCTCCGCCACCGTCAGTAACTCTTTGCCCGGTTCAGTCATCCCCAATAAGCGCTTACCGCGGCGGATATAGATCTCAATCCCTAGCTCCTCTTCCAGTTCGCGAATATGCCGACTAACCCCCGACTGTGAGGTGAATAGAGTATTAGCCACCTCAGTGAGGTTGTAATTGCAGCGGGCTGATTCCCGAATAATTTTCAGTTGTTGGAAATTCATACTTAGCCCCTTTTACTTCATTTTAATAAATCGCCCCAAAGAACTTGCTGTTGCCGATAGGCTGGGGTGAGATAGTTTTACGGGGGAAGTTGATGTCAAACAAATACAAAAAAAACGTTTCTTATATTTTTTTGTGCTAACTAAAGCTTAAGTAGATAGATATCCTCTCAATTGAGAATGAGGAAATAAAAATAGTATTATTTATCATATTGGCAGGTGGAAATAGAACTCCCTCAATTTTATACCAGCAGATGTGGAATAATCCCGCTGGCTATATGAAATAACTTTTTAATATAGCACGCTGCCATTACAGCCCCTATTAAGCTATCACGCTGCCCGATGGATCTGACTGGCGAGCAGACAACGCTACTCGCCAAATTTATAATACAAAAATTATGCAGCACTTAATTCGGTATTTATCGTGAGGTGAGTCCCGCTATTTTTCAGCCCCTGGTGGTAGTTATCACTCACTGCAATTCGCTCTGTTACCGGCATACTCGCCATCAGTTCTGATAACTGAACTAAATGAGTATTAAGATTAACATCGTCAGTGGCCAAGGGGATAAATCTCGGTGTAACAGTCGGTTTTCCATTCGTATCGACCTCAATCTGATGTATCCTCACCCCGGTTAGAGTATTATCTTTACGCATTAATGGATCACTACTGTCCATTAATGCCAGATGACGATATTTCTCATCCTGTAGATAATTCACCAGCCGGACACGATTATACTCTGCCGGTTTTTCTCTATGGGTCAAAATAACATCTTGCTCATCGGCAGTGGCAACAAACTCATACGCCTCTACCCCTTCAAAAATAAGTGTATCGATGGCCTGTTCACTGTCATAGTTATCAATGACGATCTCCATTGGATTAGCGGGATTATATTGAATGATGTAATCATCACTACCACCGCCTCCTGCTAATAACCCATTGTTCTGTTTGGCAAGAAAAACATTCCTGCGATCATCACCTAACAACTCATAATTAGGTAAATAACCCATCAATATTGGCATATCATAAACGGAGAGTCGGATAACTGGCGGCAGCACTGTTTCTGCCAGAATAAGATCCTCACCTGATGGTTGCTTAATCAGATGTGTCACGCTGTGACCTTTTTTTTCACCGTCGAGTTCGAAACGGACGGTGATCTCTTGTGGATGATACTTCTCTAGTAGCCTGTTATAACGACGATCACTCAGTGGGGAATATTGCGCCAACATAATCGGGTGGAACCACTCAGTGGCCTTTTGTAGCTCAGCCGGCCATTGCGGTGTCAAAATAAAACCATCATTAGTGATGAAATTATAATCCAATACTCGTAATAGCTTCCCCTCCACTGATTGGTAACAATCATTGAGCACCAATTTAGTCAGGCTACCGTTATTATTTTCCAACTCAAATAACATCCCATTACCAGTGCGCCGTAATGAGGTTATCTGTTCGACGCTATAATCCAGCAAAATATTACTAGTTTCTGTTCTTGATGTTAATGACTCGGAGCTTTCAGCAATAATAACTTCAACTGTTTTTTCGGTGCTATTTTGTAGGATATGATAAGTGTCAATTCCATCACCACCAGCAGCAAACCCTGCTTGTAAAGCAATAAAATCATTCCCACCATACCCAAATATAGTATCCTTGCCACCTAAGCCATTGAGATAATTATCTTGATTGTTACCGTTGATAGTATCATTCGTACTTTTATGACTAATGATATTTTCGATATTGCTAAGTTTGGCAATATGCTGCACCTTCCCCGTGCTGAGCTGAGTATACACGCCTGAGGTAAGATTGACGTTGTTACTTATGTCGTCACTCTTTGGTTCTGCCAAAATTATAGTGTCACTCCCCTCGCCACCATCCAGCTGACTGACTCTTTCTCCAATATCAGGATTATTAAAAATAAAAGTATCACTCTGGTTTCCACCAGTAAATTCCTTATACCCCTGTTCCACCATAAAGACATTACTTTTATTTTTATAGCCTCTGGCGGTATCATCACCACTGCCCAAACTGAAAAGTGCAGCTTTATTCTGGGCTAATACTTTGTCAGGGCGGACAGGATATTCTATGTTTCCCACTCTAACAACACTGTTATCAGTGCCATCACTATATTCATCGGCAACAATGGTATCATTAACACCTTGAATTTCATCCAGACTATAGTTTTTATATTCAGTTGCTATTAAAGAACTATTATTTCTACTGACAGTAGGGCGCCCCATCCCTAAGAGTCCAGGGCTATAATCTATAGTAGTATCTGAAGTAGATGGTCGAGTATGTATAATCTCATGAAGGCGTATATCACCACGGCTATAGAACAGCGTATCTTTATCAACACTGTTTTTTAATAACTCCTGATAAGTATGATGCTGCTGCTCTAATATATATTGCCGCACTTTCTGAGCATTCTTAGCATTAACTTTATTGGCTATATCCTCTGTTACTGGCATGTCAAAGAATAACCGCAGACCATTTTCAATCCGCTCTCCTATCGTCATCTCCGGTAAAATATCCCGAATACGCTCAATTTGAGTCACTGCGGAATAAATCTGTGAGGCCGCTAGCATCGCTACTGCAGCAATCATCCCCACCGGGCCTGCATAGGTGGCCAGGCTCCCACCAATTGCCATGGCAATGCCCATACCGATACCAATAGAGGCATTCACTGTGGAAAAAACGCCACTCACCACGAGATCACGCTGTGAATGGGAATCACTCTCTACTGCTAATTTTGAAAATGCATTATAGGCCTGATAAATATCAAAACAGCTACTGAGCGCTGATAGTACAGGCATACCAACGCGCGCGCCTGCTGCAACTTTACTATGTTTCAGTAACCCTTGCCCTAATTTGCTATTAAGCCCATATTGAGCACCATCAATGGAGAAATCACTGACTATTGCGCCGAAGGTTAAGGCTAAATCCTGCTCCATCTGTGCAATTTGCTCGGGAGGTAACTCGCCACTATTAACTCGTCGGTTATAATCCGCAACCTGCCTTAGAGCAGAAATAACACCATAACCCTGCATCACACGACCTACTTTAGGACCTATTTTAGCCAGCTTATTAGTGGCTGATGCTTCATGAACAACAGTTTTATTTATTGATGGCGATGACTCTGGTATTGGCTGATTAATATTCTTATCGCTTAATGAATTTAACTTATTAATATTTTCATGATACTCAAATTTGCTCTTGGCCTTAAATTGGTGTTCAATCTCCCCTTGCTCACTCCATTTGAAGATAACCTTTGCATTGTTAGTGACAAGACTATTACCCTCTCTCGCAGTCACTACAGGCTTATGCCCTTCTTGATCAACAGTTATCGCTTTGGTTGTCGCAGAAAGTGTTGACTTAATTCCATTATTTCCCATCACCTTCATAAACTGATAAGCAAAACTCTGCTGCACATTCTCAAACCCGGTCATTTTACACCCCACCAGGCTAATTTGTTGTGGCTTAATATCCACCTGATGCTGCTGTAATTTGCGATAAAATTGGCCCAGATTATTAGCCAACTGATCAGGTTGTTGGCCGGCTAACGTTGTTGACTCCTGATTTTTTATCCCCTCACCATGGCCGACTAATTGCCAACGTAATTTCGTTTTCCCATTATTGACCCGCTGTTTAAGCAGATCAATAAATGCATGTTCCTCCAGTAGATTAAAAAGTCCAGTAGCAGCATCCACACCAAAAGTGCGATACGAACCATTAGCATCAAGTTGTACAATGACGGAAGTTGCCCCCTGATGGTGTTTTCCTGCCAACTTGACGGCAGAATCTGCCACCAACTTATCGTGGCTTAGTTGAAAAATAATCTGAAACTCATAATTTGATTTTGTCACCCTAGCATATTCATTTATTTCCACTTTTTCTGTCAGTAAAGGCCAGCGAGTAATAGGCTTATTTTTTTTAGGATGTAGCTCAGCTATTTTAGTGGTTAAACTGTCACTAAATTGTTTGTCACTATTATGAATATCTGTAATCCAATTTTTACCCTGAGAGAGAGCAGGATCCTTCTTAATCGTATTAACATACTCTTTAAATAACTTATTTATTACATTATCTGTCGCAGCTTTAAGTACAAGAGACTTAATTATTGAGCCATCACTTTTTGAAAAAAAAGGAGCTAGCTCATCTTTGTGAATGATAATCAAAGATTCACTCTGCCCCTTGTCAGCTCTCACTTGATCAATAACTGATTCTGCTATTTGCAGTTTTCTCTCGAATTCAAATAATTTATCAGCTAAGACAGGATCACTATCCACGCCTAACTCCCGATGATAAGTGTCAGCATCATGGGTAAAATAATCACTATCAATACTCCCCATTGGAAGTATATTTTCTTTATAACGTTCAACATCACTTAATAAGTCAATAATAACCTTATTACTTCTACTCCATAATGAAATATTATCTAAAATCCGCATCAGATAATTTATCGAGGAAATAGGTTGCTGCCCGTTCGCCTTACCGGTTGAAAACTCAATTGAGCTTTTATTGTATTCAGACAGTAATTTATATAATTCGCTTACCGTCTCGATCTCTTTCTTAATTTTAGCATTTGGATTTTTTATGGCAGATAACCGTTGATACTCCTCACTTAAAGAGTGTTCATATGCAGAAAAATCAATTTTTTCGAACACATAACTCCTATCCGGCTTTTTACTCAGGTAAAGATCTCCACTTCTACTATATATATATGGCATTGTGGAATCTGATGGGTTATTTTTTATAACAATTCTTTCTGGCACTTCTTCCAACCTAGTGTAACTGTTAGAAATGGCATTCTTTATTATTTTTATATGTTGCTGGATAACCTTTTTATTTTCAGCACTACTACCCTCATATGAGGATAGATCTATATTTATATATCTATTAATAACATCACTAAAATAACGCTTTGATAAAGAGTCCGTATACCGTGATAATCTAATACCATAGGTGTTATTACTATTCATCCCCTCATTAGAGTTGTTAATGTTTTTAGTGTAGAAATCATAGAAACACTGTTGCTTAATAAGCTCTATCACAGATTTGTTACTAACCCACTTACCATCTCTCTTTCTGGCTAATACTTCCCCATCAGCCGTAATTTTATCACTATCTAATATAATTGTAGATGGAATGTTATTATCATCAAAATTTGAAATTAAGAAGTGGCTTAAATCAGAGAACAGCACTCTCTTTTTATCACTTCCTAGCTTGGAAATTTCTGGTACCAGAATTTTAACCTCCTTATTTTTGTTGGCTATTATTGTATATACCCCAAGGCTTATTTCTTTAGGTCCATCTAAATAACCATCAATAAGATAATTAACTTCAGGCAGCTTTTGCTTAGGCATGATAACTCTCCTTGTGTTTGTGTAAAAAACCATTACGTATGGGGTAAAATAACTTATAGTTAAAATCATAACCCATCAAATTAAAACCACTTAATAGTCAAGCCAGCATTAACTATATGATAAAAAATAATAAAATGTGAAATAACCAATACACCTCCGTTATATATCATCTGGTTCACGCGACTTAAATAAATAATTAAATACGACACGGGATCTCTTCCCAGTAATTAAGTTAAGTTTTTATCTTGCAGCTATAACCCAGCCCTATTATTTTTAAGGTAATATAATCCTTCTTTTTGATAATAGTTATCATTACTATTGATTATTGGCATGATTTATTGCTTTAATTGCTACTCTCAATATTGGCTGATGGCCTGCATACTCCGCCAGCCGCTAATCAGGATAAACTGTGACCACAACATCTACTGCAGTAAAGCCCAAATATCGCCCAACCCCGCCCCGCCTGGTCCAGGTGAAAAAAGTGGTGGATATCTCACCTCATCTGCGCCGCATTACCTTTGCTAGCCCCACTTTGCACAACTATCCGCCACAGTGTGGTGGCGCGCATTTGAAGATATTTCTGCCTTTAGCGGGTCAAACGCAACCGGAGTTACCGGTGCTTGGTGAGAAAGGCCCGGTGTGGCCAGCGGCACAAGTGCGCCCGATTGTTCGCACCTACTCAGTGCGGGCTATCCGCCCAGAGTTATGTGAGATAGATATTGAGTTCGCTATCCATGACCACAGTGGCCCGGCGGTAAATTTTGCCCGCAATGCCAGGCCCGGTGACTGGTTAGGCATCACCAATCCCGGTGGGCCTGAAACTCTGCTGCCTGCGGCAACTTACCGCTATCTGGTTGGCGATCCCTCTTCGCTCCCTGCCATTGCCGCACTGCTGGAGTCCCTGCCTGCTGATGCTAAAGGCCATGCCATTATTCGTGTGAATACGCCACAAGATGTGCTGGAGCTGATCAAGCCTGCCGCTGTTGAACTCAGTTGGGTGATTGGTGGTACCGAGAAAACGCAGCAGGTGATTACCCAATTCTGCGCACTGAATTTGTCGATGGAAGAGTCGGCCTTCTGGATTGCCGGTGAAGATAGTCTGGTGGTGCAGTTACGCCGCTATTTACGCCGTGAAAAAGGTGGTGACCGCCAACAACTCTATGCCATCCCTTACTGGCGTGAAGGGTTGAATGAAGAGGACTACCATCATAAACGCCACGAAGTTATGGACAACATTGACGATTAGTCTCAATTAATCCCTAAAAATCAAGGGGTATTACCTGGTGACGCCCCTTTTTCTTGCTCTTTTTTGACCATGCCCAGTTAAAACCTTGTAAATTTTCTGCGACAATTTCCTGTTATTTGTTAGTCTTAAGGCTACTTAGCCTGCAATATGGCGCTTAATTATCGTTAAATGGCTGTAATGCCCGTTTAATAGAGTAAAGTTATCAGGAGCCTTCTCAAAATGAAGTCGCAAAATGATCCTGGCCGATCTAAATCACGCCATCACGAATACTCCCTTATTCTGCCCATTATTGCGCTGGTTATTCTTAATATCTGGGGCAATACCAGCAATTTCACCGCCGTTATCATTATCAACCTGATTGCCCTGGTGGGTATTCTGAGCAGCGCTTTCAGCGTGGTTCGCCATGCCGACGTGTTAGCACACCGCTTAGGTGAACCCTATGGTTCTCTGATCCTCAGTCTGTCAGTGGTGGTGCTTGAGGTCAGCCTGATCTCGGCCATGATGGCAACCGGCGATGCCGCCCCCGCGTTGATGCGCGATACACTCTACTCCATCATCATGATTGTGATCGGTGGATTGGTGGGTGTCTCGTTACTGCTAGGTGGGCGTAAATTTGCCACTCAGCACGTCAATTTGGTGGGTATCAAACAATATCTGATGGCTATCTTTCCGCTGGCGATCATTGTGTTGGTATTACCCGGCACCCTGCCCGGCGGTAATTTTACCGTGGCACAGTCACTGGTTGTCGCGGCCATTTCGGCGGCGATGTATGGCGTTTTCCTGCTGATCCAGACCAAAACGCACCAAAATCTATTTGTCTATGAACACGAAGACGAAGGTGATGATCCCAGTGACCCGCACGGTAAGCCGTCGTCTCACAGTAGCCTGTGGCATACACTTTGGTTGTTGGTTCATCTGGTCGCGGTGATTGCAGTCACCAAATTTGATGCTAACCCACTGGAAGCACTGCTGACTGAGTTGAATGCACCGGCCAAATTTACAGGCTTCCTGATTGCCCTGCTGATCCTCTCTCCAGAAGGCTTGGGGGCTTTAAAAGCAGTGCTGGCAAATCAGGTGCAGCGCGCCATGAACCTGTTCTTCGGCTCAGTGCTGGCGACCATCTCACTGACCGTTCCAGCGGTGACACTAATAGCAGTGCTGACCGGGCAAGAGTTGACCTTTGGTCTGGAAGCGCCACATATCGTGGTGATGGTCAGCGTCCTGATTCTGTCGCAGATCTCATTCTCCACCGGCAGAACCAACGTCTTGAACGGCACCGCCCATTTGGCACTGTTTGCCGCTTACATGATGACCATTATGCTGTAGCGGCTATTTATCAGCTTTTTCATTGAAAGCAAAGGGCAAGCGTTTATCGCGCTTGCCCTTTTTTATCGGGTCAACTCTTCAGAAACTGGCGTTATGAGTAGGCATTCAATGTGTGTTGGCACAGCGCTGAGCGGACACAGTCCTGTTTGTCAAAGCGGATAATGCCAATCATTTCATCCTCAGCGAAACGCTCCAGCGCATCACTAAGACCTGATTTCACACCACGCGGCAGGTCGCATTGGGTGATATCGCCATTTACGATAACCGTGACATTTTCACCGAGACGGGTCAGAAACATCTTCATTTGGCTGGCGGTCACGTTTTGTGCCTCATCGAGGATCACCACCGCATTCTCAAAGGTACGCCCTCGCATATAAGCAAATGGCGCAATTTCCACTTTGCCAATTTCCGGACGCAGACAATATTGCATGAAAGAGGAGCCGAGTCGGCGTAACAGAATGTCATACACCGGGCGGAAGTAAGGCGCGAATTTCTCCGAGATATCACCGGGCAGGAAGCCCAGATCTTCATCCGCCTGTAATACAGGCCGCGTTACAATAATTCGATCAACTTCTTTGTGAATCAGTGCTTCAGCGGCTTTGGCCGCGCTGATAAAGGTTTTACCACACCCCGCTTCACCAGTGGCGAAGATGAGCAGTTTACTGTCTATGGCTGATAAGTAATGACCTTGAGCTTCCGTACGCGCCTGAATAACGGAGGTATCACGGCTATCCCGTGCCATACCTATTGATTCAACACCGCCCATTTGCACTAACGATGTCACGTTCTCTTCCTCACGCTGACGATGGCTACGTGAATCACGTCTAATGACGCGTTTTGCTTCACGACGAGCTTTGATCACTGCTTTCTGTCTTCCCATAGTGGCACCTTACAGTTTGTTTCACCTACCGCAGCAGAAGTTGCCTGCGCGATTATGTTTCACATACGGATGAGGTTTTGGCTTCCTTCGCAGCCAATAGTAGCCAATGAAAAATGCGTATCATGTAAACACTCAAGCTGCCTAATAGCTGGAGTGAAAACAGTATCGCAACGGGGGGTCTTAAGGGATATAAATAGTGGGAACAAAAATGTTGGCGATAATAGATCAGGGGTAGAGACTGACAGTAGTGCTGGAAATTGAGAGTCGGAGGGGGAGCCCTCGTCACAGCGAGTCGCTTGAGTAAAACTTTGGTCTTGTCTTAACAGCCCAATCATGGACTCTACCATTAGCGATCCCCGCAGTGATAAACAACAGCCTAAGCTATGCACCGTGTGAAAAATACCGCCAGATGATTACAGTATAATGACACTCTTAACTTTCGCGCGATCAAAATGCAAAAAATATATAATTTTTTATTTGTTTATTTTTCACTCTAATCATTTTTCAAATCGCGCTATACTATTTAGCCCCGTTTTGCTTCCTGCATTAATCTCGCGCTGCTATTTCGCCCTTACCCTTTTTATCGCAGCTTTAAGTAAAGGCGAAATCTAATCATCAATAGGTAATTCAAGGGGATAGTATTAAATATTATTAATCTGATTATTACTAACGGCTGATTCTTAAATCCTGCAAACGCGCTTTTTGCTTGCCCTGACTATCAAAGTTTTCCATAGCCAGCCAATCATTAAATGCCTGCTTAATTAATGGCCACTCGCGGTCAGTGATTGAATACCAATTGGTGTCTCTATTGCGCCCTTTCGTCACGATAGCCTGACGAAATTGCCCCTCGAATTGGAAACCAAAGCGAGATGCCGCAGCATTTGACGGCTCATTCAATGAATCACATTTCCACTCACAGCGACGATATCCTAATTTGTCAAAGACGTAATGTAAGAGTAAATATATCGCCTCAGTCCCTGCCGAGTTGCGCTTTAATCGCGGTGACCAATTAACCGAGCCTATCTCGATAACACCATTTTTTTCATCAATTCGCTGTAAGCCAGCAGTGCCTAATGCGAGGCCCATTTGGGCATCAACCACCGTATAGTGGAGAGAATCTGTACTATTGATTAATGTTTGCAAATATTGATGAAAACTGGCTTCATTTTCCGGTCGCTCACAATAAAAATAGGTCCAGTCATCTGCATCTTTGACCATGTGATACGCCTGATATAAGCAGGCCTCATGTTTATCTGCATTGACTGGAGCGAGATAGCAAAAATGGCCCGGCAAAATTTCCCGCTGCGGCAACAGTGCGGCTTGCCAATCCAATAGTTCTGCTCCGATAGTTTGTCCGAAATCGTTTTGCTTCACTGTGTGCTCCCTTTTTAATTCAACTGCCAGAGAAATAGCTGTTATGACGAAACTCAATGATGACTTCACACTATAATTTTAGCCAGATCATAACAATATATAAGGAGGGGTAATAAAAGAAAGTGGTGTTTTGCGGCATCTATCTCAGAAGCAGGGCTAAAATAATAACGGCTATCCCTGAATACCCGATATCAGCGCCTGATGGTCACTGACCTCAAGTATCCAGAGATTATTGCCCATCACCCTCGGCGTAAATTAACCACCGGAGCGACAGTTGGCAGTTGTAGCCCCTCTTTGACCTCAAGGATCTGCCCGTGCTCATCGTTGTATAACGTGAGACAAGTGCCAGCCTTCAACTGGGCTATCATCTCGCCCGAGATATCCATGCTGTTCGCCAGCTCCTCATCATCCAGATGTGGCCGATGACCACGGCGTTCAACCTGAAAACGGATTTGGTTGTACTTGGCCCAGATAATAATGATCACAGCATTAAATAGCGCAATGGCCGCATACAGGGCGATGGTGGTCAGGCCGCTGAGAATGTAGAGCCGAAACGGGATTGGCCCCATGTGCGGCGCCCGGTCGATCATATCCAGAAATCCTTTCACAAACAGAAAGATAAAACCGAACCAGGCCAACGCGGTAATGATGATGTCGATCCAGCGGGGCAAAGCCCGCTGCTCGGTATGAATCAGGGGTTCATTCATGGTTTAACTCTCCCTATTCCACGATCTGGACTCACCCAACGCGCACGTTTACGCTTGGTGTTGAGCATGACCTTGGGAAACGCAACCACAGTGGTAAACAGACTGAGCATCCAGTAGACCATCGGATACCAGATAATCCAGAACAGAGAACTACCCAGTTTAGGCTCGTAGCGCCGTTCAATCACCAGGCTGATAGCAAACTGCAACAGACAGGTTAAGGCCAATACCATCCCGGTAAAGGCTGGCGGGAAGACCGTTTGCACATGAATTCCCGGCGGTAGTGGGATCACCAGACCCAGCAGGAATAGAGTGATGCTGAACAGGTAAGTAAAGGCCCAAGTGATAGAGAGCGAATACTCCAGGAACAGCAGCCACATCCGGCGATTACGCCAGCGCCATAGCTTGAACATATTCTTCAGGAAAACTTCTGCCCCGCCCTGCGCCCAGCGCAGGCGCTGTTTCCACAAGCCCCCGAGAGTTTCTGGCATCAAAATCCAGCACAAACCCCGAGGCTCAAAAAATACTGACCAGTGTCTAACCTGCAATTTCCAACTGATATCAATATCTTCCGTGATCATATCCGGGCTCCAGTAGCCCACATCCGCTAGCGCTCTACGGCGGAAAGCGGCCACCACACCTGAAACGGTGAAGACTTGACCATAGACACGTTGCGTCCGCTTAATCAGCCCGATAATAGAGGAGAACTCGCCAACCTGAACACGACCAATCAAGGTTGAGCGGGTGCGGATACGCGGGTTGCCGGTGACAGCACCGGTGCGCGGGTTGGCAATCAGTGGCGCGACCAGATAAGGCACCGCTTTTTTGTCCAGTAAGGCGTCACCATCAATGCAGACCAGATATTCACTGCGCGCCGCCGCAGCTCCCATGCGCAGGGCAATGGCTTTCCCCTGATTATGGGCCAGATGAATCACTCGCAGACGAGGATCTTCGGCCAGCAACGAATCCAGCACTTGGGCGGTATCATCGCTGGAGCCATCGTTAATCGCGATAACCTCGATATTGGTGTAGGTCTGTGCCAATGCCGCGTGAATGGTCTCCCGCGCATTTAACCCCTCATTAAAGCAAGGGATTAAAATCGACACCAACGGGTTACCTTTCAGCTCCGGCGCTGGCACATCATCGCCCCACGGCCAATGTCTCTCCCGGCGTAGCCAGAAATAGAGGCCGCCGGTTATCCAGATACCGGACATAAAGAGCGGATAGAAGAAAACAAAATTCAGCAGTACGTCACCGGTAAAGAGCAGGATCATTCCCGCAGGAATGCTCAATACCAGGCATAGGATGAGTAACGCAATAATTCTATCGATCATATAAAGGATACCAGGCAGAAGATAGCACAGGGCGGACATCTTTTAGCGGTGGTTCGCCAGTGATAAAGTTATCCGGATAGTAACCAAAATTTTGCGCGCCATTTAACTGCAACTGGCGCATCCATCCTGCCAATATCGGGCCGCTAATAGCATTGCTGCCTTCAGGCTTGGTCCAGTCCTTCGATTGCAGTTCAAATACAGTTTTATTCAGTGCGCCAGGGCGTTCTGCAACCTTATTAACCAGTTGCGATAGCCACTCTTTTGACTCAGATAGCGGCACTTTCTCCATTAATGGCATGGCCATCGGGGCAACCCAATCATAGTTAGCCAGGAAATCATCAAGATTCTGCGCAAACCATGCTTCGCTTTCCGGTTCTAAAATTGGCATAGCGAATATATTACGTGCTGATTTTACTTGCGGGCCACGAATATCACGTACCTGTTTTGTTAATTCATTTGTGAAATCAACCAGATATTTACTCTTATAGCGGGTCCAGCGCGCCATGGTTTCGGGATCGTTGCGAATAGTGGCAATCGAACCTGGGAAGCCAGCTTTCTCATAGGCGCGGATAGCATCCGGCGAGGCGTCTTCGAAATCAGACATCACTGCATCGTCGTGATAGAGAATGCCATCAATAGGTGCGCTGTAGGCCATATCGCGATAGATATCAATGATGCGCTGCCGAACCTCTGGATTGAATGGCGACAGCCGGCGATATTGGTCTGGATCGATGCTTGTTTTGCCAGTTTTCGGATCAATACGGGTGATGCGGGGCAAAGATGGGTCCATGTCAAAGGCCAGCACTGGCATCCAGGCATACACATCGACATCTGGACGAGAGGCTAATTGCCAGGCTACGCGGTTAAACAAGTCCTGACGCATTGGGATCCAGCGGTTAGGGAAGTAGACCTGCCGGATATTGCCATCCCCTTTGGGGTCAGAAAAAGCTTGTAAAAACACCGTGGTAACACGTAAATCAGAGATCCGCTGCACCAGTTTATCGAGATTTTCCTTCTCCTGTGCCGGATCTGGATCGTAGAGATAATCCAAATCAACATGTGCCACCCGCATAATATCTTTTTCTTGTACCGAGGTGACCAACTGGGCAAAGTCTTTCAGCGAGGGGTTATTACTGATCAAAATACGCGGAATATTCATCAGGTCATTGACGTTAGCAATGCCCGGTTCGAGGGTCATCGCCATTTGATAACCCTGCTGGCGTAAGATAGTTAATACTGTGCCGTTTGGCGCACCGTATGGCCAAACCCAGACCCGCGGTTGTTTCCCTGTGGCCTTGATAATCCGCTGAGTAATTAACGAAACGTCTTTTTCCATCCGCTGCTTGAATGCCGCTTCGGTTTCATATTTCTTCGTCTTTGGATCATAGATCAGGTTGGCCGCCGCCGGTTCAGTATTCCCCTGTGGGTTGGCAATCACACCATAATGTGAGGCATAGGTATGCGCACCTATCTCAATCAGTTTTGATTTAGACATTTCGGCGATCTCTTTCCAGGTCAGGAAACGATCGCGATCGGTACTTAAACCACCAAAATCGACCTTTTTATTGGGCGGTGTATCAATCCAGGTGCCTACCGGTGCCAACACTGCGCTAAAATTATTTGCTTCTAACAGCGGATACACCCGCGTGTAAAAACTGCGGTAACCATCGTCAAAAGTGAGCAAAATAGCTTTGTTTGGCAGTGGCGTTCCCCCATTGCGGGCCGCCAAAATCTGATCGACAGAAACCACGTTGTAGCGATTATCTTTCAACCACGCCAACTGCTCACTTAATGCACTGCTTCTTACCGACAGATAGCGCTGATCTGCCGAGTCATCTTCAACATCATGATAAGCAATAACCACAAAGGTATTTTTTTGCCATGGCCTTTCACTTAGCGGTAACGCACGCTCGGCCGGAGGAACAAATACCGGTTTTTCGGCATAACACACGGAGGCCAGTAGCGTTATCATTCCTACTACGAGTATCCGGATAATAAATAGTATCTTCGCCATAGCGCTGATCCCTTAGAAACGGTAATTCAAATCAAAAGCGAGCGAAAGGTCATGCTCACGGACACCATCATAAGGGCGTTTATCATAGGTAACTGCTACACCAGCATCGACAACATCATTCCATTGAATACGTTGCCCATAACCTGCCGTGGTGACCAGGCCATTACCATAATTTTTCTCCCAGTAGCCCCCCACGCCAAGCTGTATTTGCTGGCTCCAGACGGTCTTATAGTGGCGATACATAATGTGATTCAGGGTCACTGCCGGCAGGTAAGTGAAATCACTTTTCGGGTTGTAGTAGATCACATCTTCTTTGGTGTTATGGCTCGCAGCCAGGCCCAAACTGAAGTCAGCCGTCAGATATGGCCCGGTCCAGATGCGCTGACGCCCATTAAGCTCATATTCCCAACGGTTGTTGCCGTCAGAGAAATCTGATGGTGTGACGTTAAACTCAAGATCACGTCGATCATCTGCCTTCCATAGCACGAAGGCAGAAGCACTGTTGGCGGTGATATTGTTTTTCAACGCGCGCAGTGGGGTCTCTTTAGCCAATCTTTCGACCTGGCCCCCGACCCGCCAGTGATCATTAAAATCGTACCAAGTGGCTAACCGGGCACCGGTTTTATTGCCGAAACCGTAATTCTGGTTATTCACTTCGGCCTCAGCCCAATGGTCACGCGATCGCCACTCTCCACCTAAACGCATCACGCGATTAATGCCCTTACCCTCTTCAAATTGCGCATTGTCATAGTTACCACCGCCAAATACCCGCCAGTTATCCGCTATCGGCGGACTATACAGCAGGGTTTCAATACCAAAATCTTTGCTACCACTAACCGGGCTATTGGAGGAGAGCGTGTGGTTACCGAGAATACGCAGCTCATACATATGGTGGACTTTGCGTTGGCGATCTAGCTCTTGCGACGGCACGTCTTCCGGTGAGCGAGTAATCACATCATCGGTCAGCAACTCCATCTGACGCCACTCCTGTAAATCCATCGCGGTTTCAGCTTGTGCACGTTCCAAAATAAGGCTGCGTGGCGCCAGGGACTCAACGGCTTTCAACTCTTGCTCAGCTTTACGCGGCAGATCTCTGGCCAGATAGACACTGGCTAAGGCGATACGTAGATTCTGGTTAGCAGGGGCAGTACTGGAGAGTGTCTCCAGCTTTTTCTGTGCTGCGGGCAGGTCATTAAGCGCCACCAGGGACTGAACCAGCAGCGTCTGCCCCTCCATCCAATCGTCATTAGGCTCTTTACCCGGCAGGCCGTAAACCCCAACTTGGTATGGCGTTTGCTCGCTATAGTTCTTAGCAAATTGATGCGCTTTATCCAATTGCTCACTTTCATTCAGTGCATAATAGAGATCATCAGCATCAAGCAAGTCATCACTGTTGCGGAAAGTTTTACCATCGGCGTAGTACAGGCTGGTCAAGATCGGCGCAGCTTTTTCTGGCATCCGGCGATCAATATAAGCAGAAGCGGCCCAGCGACGGGCATAGTCAGGCATTTTGTAGCCTTCCGCCTCCATCGCTTCATACTCTTTAATCAGCTCAACAGTATTACGGCGCACCAGCAATGCACCCAACCTATCAATACGGGCGCGCTGGTAATCTGCCTGAGCCTCAGGATCTTTGCTCCAACGGGTTAACAAATCCTGATAGTCTGCCAGTGCCTGATCGGCGATATAGAAACGTTCCGTTTCGCTGCGCGTTGGCAGCACCGCCATACGAACCTGTTCCGCCGCGGCATCTCTCTCAAGCTGCCGATATTGCTCTGCGGTGACCAGCTTCGGATTCTCTTTAGCAAGCTGCAACGCCGGATCGGCAATACGGTTTCTTTGCAAGGTTTCAAGGTGATTCTTTAATACTTCCTCAGACTCAGGAGCTAATCGTACCGCCTCACTGGAAGCCTGCAACGCATCATAATTGCGGTTAGTGGCCCGACTCAGGTAAGAGAGTGTCATGTAGTTTTTCGCGGAGGGATCACGCTCGGCTAACGCTTTTGCCTGCTGTAAAGCCTCACCGCCACGCCCCGAGTCCGCCTGTGTCATGATCATGCCGGTGATAAGATCAGGGTTGGTCGGGTCTTTCTTCAAGCTGCTTTGCCATAGCGCCAAAGCTTGATCCCAACGTTTTTCGTTGCGATAAGCCCGCGCCGCAGCCGCTAATCCACGCGAGGAGAGATTCATTGATGAGTGATATTTTTCGTAAACGTCGATCACTTCTTGATCGCGCCCTGCCCAACCGGCTATCTGTAGCCAGTCATCAACTTGGCCGCTATTAAGTGGGCCTGCGCTAGATTGTTTTTGTAAATAGTCAAGAACCGGCGCAGTATCCCCTGCTCTGGCTTTGATGATTAATGAATCATACTGTGTTTCTGCCATGACGGGGTTAACTGCAAGGCCGGAAATTAATAGCGCTAATAAAGTAATTCTGTGCCGATGCAATGGGCGCAGCAGTGTCGTAAATGCGTTATACATTATATAACCCTTAAGCCAGCAACTTGTTTGATGATCAAGAAAAGCCACTTCACGAACTTCCGTTTTTCATTATGGAATTATGATGAAATGAAGTCCTTAGAATGTATTACAGCATGTTACATAGGATAGTTGAAAGAAAATACTGTTGTCGAGTTATTATAGAATATTGTTATTCCAGCGATTAATAGAGGTGAAAATGTGGTATATGCGTCAATTCCAGCACACTTAAGAATAATCTTAGTTAAAAGTATCGTGAAAATCCAATGATTGGAGATAAAATATTTTCACTAAGTGAATATCGCGACACAGTATCCTGTGAAAAGGCCGCACGATTTGGTTTTATGACGCCACTTACTGCTTAGAATTTTGATTATATAAAATATTCTTTATATTTAGGATCACAAACTCACACTATTATTGGCAAGGTCGACTATCACTTCCGTTATCATTATTAATAGAACTATTTCAAAATAACAAATAACCAAGAGAATACTATTAACAATAGAGTTAAACTACTCCTGTGCTCTAACACACTATTTTATATGACTAATATTATTATTTACGGGAGCCTACACATCTGCTCCCGTAAAAGGTAAATAAGTGCACGGAAAGAACCGAGGAGCTATTCACAAAGATGAATTTAATTCACGTAAAGTGAGATATTGTGCACAAATTAATGGTAGCGCACTAAGTCACGGTTCAATTTACTTAAAAACTCGAAGCCGTTATTGGTAATGAGAATCATATCCTCTAACATAATTGAACCAACACCAATACCGTAATAAGGTGTTTCGAGACTTAATACCATTCCAGGACGAAAGGTTTCAGTTGCCAATGTACTCACAAAGGGGGCTTCTTCTAATCCTAAAAATACACCATCGCCATGCCCGAGATGACCTCGATTATAGTGCGGCAAGCCTGACTTTTTGATGACCTCCATGGTGGAATCAAAAACATCTTTTAATTTCACCCCAGGTGCTACCATCGATAACATATGTTCATGACCGATTCTGATGGTGTCATAGATCTGCTGCGTCAGTGGGTCTGGTTCCCCTAACACAAAGGTTCTTGCCAAATCCGCACCATAGCCGGCAACATCAACACCGCAATCAAACTTAATTAAGTCCCCCATTTTGGCCGGCGTCTCATCCGCAATAATTTTAGGTGAGAAGTTATCGCCAACCGCAATAAGATTGAAACGCGAAAAGTTAGTTTCCGGAAACGTCATGACGGCCGCTTTAAATGCGGCGGTTAATTCCGCAGCGGTACAACCGACACGAATTTTTTTAGCCGCACAAGCAATACCATATTCGGTAATTTCAGCGCTTTTTCGTAGATGTTTTATCTCCCACGGGCTTTTTATCACTCTTATTTCGTTAAATAACGGGGCGGAATCAACCAATTTTAACCCTGGGGCCACTTGATCCAACACTCTTTTACCGCCGTTGGACATTGCATTTAATTCAATAGCAATTGTCTTATTCATTACGCCCGCACTCTCCAGCGCCGCTTTAACTAAGCCGAAAACAGCTTCAACTGGCGGGCCAATCGGGCGCTCACTTTTTTTCTGATGATTGAGCGGATTACGTGGATCGTCGACATCAACCCATACTGGAAAAGTTTTCAGCTCCATATTGGGCATATCAAAGTGTGTGCTGGCAGCCTCAAACTCATTCATAATGATTTGCGAAGGAGTGGTGTCATCGCGAAACATGATAGCAACGGCCGCGCCGGTATGCCGGAAGGTATACATAAAGAAACTAGCAAACCCAGTCAGATAATAAAAATTATCACATACTGTGACCACCAAAGCATCTATCCCTTCTCGTTCCATTACCCTACGGGCGTTATGACTTACCGCGTCTAAATGCGCAATCTTTTCGTTATTCACCGAAACTGCCCTCAACTCTTTTCTTTATCTGTGAGTTGAATCATATACCCAAAGTCACTGAAGTTGCAGCCAGGCGGGTTATTATGGGCGAGATTCTACCGGGCAATCGAGGCAACTGCCCACCCCTGGCAGCTTATTACGTTGACAGCAAGTACGGCGCTGCATACTGCCATTACGCAGAATAACCGTACGAAAGAGTGGATTTTCTCGCCCGTCAGGCAAGTATGGGGAGAGAAAAAGGTTTTCAATAATATCGTCAAAACCTTCAATTTCACCCAGCTTATTGCTGAATTCACGTAGATACCAAAACATCAAATAGCCAATGTTATTCCATATCAACCGGATATTAGCCTGCGGCTGATGCGCTATTTTCTCCATAATAGGAATAATATGGTGATCGAGTAGTAAATAGAGACGCGCCAATAGCGACGAGGGCGATTTGTCCAACCAGCTGTGCTGATAATAGATAGCTTCAGGTCGCCCCGTCGTATGAAATTTAATGCGAAATCTTTCCGGGCGAGTCTCTATAGTTGCGGGTAATACCAGTAACATCAATATGATAGGTGGAATAACCAGGCCAAAATACCACTGCCCCCAGAGTGAGTGCAGTGCTTTATGATTCGCTGTTAGTGCACCATCGTGGTAGTAGCTATTTTCATACGCTTGCATCAATCGTGGCAAACAGCTGTCAGCAGACCATTGGTTCAGTGTCAGACTCTCTTGCGGTATGACAACCGCATCCACATGAAAGGTTTCTGAGAAGTGTACGAATGTACGGGCAAACAAACTGGCGATTTCATCAGAAATCGCCGTTGTTGAAGGGATAATCACTTCAGCTGCATTCGACACAATCCATACTCCGCGGAACCTGTATGGTGGTATTATTACACTCAGTGATAATGATTATCAATAAAGTTAATTAATAATTCTCAACAGCATTCACTGGCCGTGATAGGAACGCCCCAACTTACCGCCCGTTAAATTAACCGCAATGTAGTATGAGATTTTAAATATCACGCAGCGGCAAGCTTTATTCGAGGCTGCAATTATGGTTTTTTCGCCAGCAAGGTCGCAAAACGTAATTTTATCCGATTGCCTTGGGCGTCAGTCTTATGCAATTGCCCAACATCTTCGTTGTACTTAATAATTTCCCAATTTTTATAGTAATGGCTTAACTCACCTGACTTTAACGTAAAGGAGAATGGCACCGTGCAGGGGAAGTCATCAGTCGACATGGCGGAGATAATCAGATTATAACCACCGGGCAAGGTACACTCTTGCATGTTGTTAATAATATGGGGGATTCTTTCCGGTTGCAGGAACATCAAAACCACCGTGGACAGAATAAAGTGGTAGCGGTTATCCAAACTGGCCTCATTGATGTCATAGCTATTGGCCGTTATTTTTTGCAGTTCTTCTTGTGCAATGATCTGCTGTAAGTTACTGATGCTATCGGCACTCTTATCCAGCGCCGTAACATCAAAACCCAATAAATTCAGGTATAGCGAGTTACGCCCAGAACCACAACCTAAGTCTAATGCTTTACCCGGTTGAACCCATTTTACCGCTTCAATCACTTCGGAGTGTGTCGGGGTTAAATTGTATTTCTGATGGTAAAAATCTTCTGCTGTGCAGTAAAAACTAAGCTGGCATTGCAGATCATCTGAGCAAGCTGCAATACGGTGCCAAACTTGTGGCTCAATAAACGGTGGCTGATGTTCATTTGAAAATGAGTGCCTTTCCAGGGTGTTTCCTGCTTCATCCAGAATCAGAAAATCCATCTCCCCGCTGAGAATAGTGAGTTTGGCCCAAGTGCCTGCTTTGGTATTGTGTTTCTCACGAAACATCGCTGGCACATCACTACTGTTCCAGATAGGTAACTTTTTATAGCAAAGTAGCGTTGATCTATTTTCCATGCTGATACTCCTCAAATAACCTAAAGATGCATTTTATATGCAACATATAATACAGCATTCATCTGATCAAATGAAGCAGCAAGAAAACGCCTATTTAGTGATAACCCTACGCGAATTTAATTTTAAAAATCAATCAAATAGCATCACGACAAGATATCAAGGGGCTTTAGGCTTGGCTATTTTTAGGTTTTCAATATGATCAGCAAGCTTTTGGATATCGTCATCTGACAGATGCGCTTTGGCTTTATTCCCCCTGCCGACAATCTTGCCATCACGCCGCGCAGTGAGGCCGTCAACTATTTCATTGCGAGATAATGATATTAGCGGAGGAGCTTTATCCAAACCTTTCCTGTCAGCCAAACGCCCATGGCAGCTTGAACAGGTTTGTTTATAGATATGCTCACCGTCAGTGGCCGCCTGTGCGGTTAAGCTAAACGTCATCATGCCCAGAGCCAACAGCATTAATTTCATTATGCACCCGTTGCCCATTGTTGGAACAACGCCGTCAAATCCTTCTCATTACGTGCACCCTGATGCAATTCAGTTACCTTGCCGCTTTGATCAATCAGAAAAGAGGTTGGCGTGCCAATAACCTGATAGCGCTCCTGCGTGATACCCAGTTGATCACGAATGACAGGGTAGCTGAGATTGCGTTGCACCAATACCGGGCTAATATCCACCTGCGCCGGATCGGTGTTGATAGCCACCACCACAATATCATTCTGATATTGCTGACTCAGCTTATCCAGTGTTGCCATTTCAGCCAGACAACCGCCACAGCTTGCCGACCAAAAGTTGAGGTATATCTGTTTACCTTTCCATTGATCGAGTGCGACCGGTTTACCTTGCATATCATAAGCTGCCAGTTGCGGGGCCACTTCCCCCACCGCAACCTCTTCTTGTTTACAGGCGCTAAGCAGCAATAGCAGACTACAAAGGCCCACCGTTTTTAACCCGTTAAGCCACATGATGACGACTCTCTTCGTTAAGATATTTACCGTGCTGGAGTCGGATTATCCGATCAGCAACACAGCCTAAGTCTGGATTGTGAGTAACCATAACGATGGTTCTACCTTGGCGATGAATATGGTTTAACAGATCCAAGACCCGCTGTTCATTCTCTTCATCAAGGTTGCCGGTAGGTTCATCGGCAAAAATAATCGGCGGCTGATTGACCAGTGCGCGCGCAATACATACCCGCTGTTGTTCGCCACCAGAAAGCTGACTGGGTAAGTGACCCATACGTGGCGTCATCCCAACCTGCTCCAATACTTGCCGCGCCGCCTCTTCATCCACCACACTGTGGTAATGCTGCGCTAACATAATATTTTCTAGCGCCGTCAGGTAGGGGATAAGGTGGAACTGCTGGAAAACCAGCCCTATTTTGTCAGCCCGAAATTTCCGGCGCCCCTCTTCATCCAGGCCCGCAGCATCAATGCCATCGAGCAACACCTGCCCTTCGCTTACCGTGTCCAGGCAAGTCAGAATGTTCATCAACGTGGTTTTACCTGAGCCAGATGCCCCCATAATTGCCACAAACTCACCACGATTGATGCGAATATTGATATCTTCCAGCGCCGTCACCTGCCCGAAACGCTTATATAAGTGCCGGGTTTCAATGACAGCATCCGTAACTTGCTCAGGTTTCACCTGTGTTAGCTTTGATGTCATTTGCTACTCTCCTTTAAGGACTTTAGCGGGTTCAATATGAATAGCCCGGCGGGTGGGAACAATTGCCGCAACAGCGGCCACTAACAATGACAATACCAGTGTCAGCGGTAATACCGGGGCGCGTAAGGCTATTGACGCGCTGAATACTGTTTGCCCCAAGACTTGTGCCAATATATAGCCCAGCAAAGCACCACAAATTGCGGCAGCCAGCGAGATAATCAGGGTTTCGGTCAACATTTGGCGAATAATGTCACCACCACTGGCTCCCAGTGCTTTTTGTAAGGCAAACTCTTTCGCGCGCTCGCCCACGATAGCCATCAGTGTGGTATTGACACATAGGGAGGACAAAATAAGAATCACAACTGACACCAACCCCATTAGCCCTTTTATTTTATCGAGCACCTGCCCTTCAGAGGCGGATACCTTTCGAATTGGCCGAATTTCAAGGTCAGGGTATTGTTCACGCAGATGGCTGGCAAAAGTCTCGACCTGACCCACATCATTACTGACGCTAAGCAGCGCGTTACTGATATGCCCCGGTTGATTGAGCCATTTCTGGGCCAGTTCCAGGTTAACAATCAACATGTTATCGGTGGCATCGCCAGCCTCAACAATGCCTTTGATTTGCAGACGCTGCCGCGCACCTTCACTGACTAAGGTGAGGGTATCGCCCACTTTGACATGCAGCCGCTGCGCAAGTTTGACACCTATCATCGCGTTGCGATCATCAAAACTGACGCCAATCCAATTGCCAGTGACTTGCCAGTAAGGCACAAGCTGTTGCAGGGATTCAAACCACACCCCCATCAACACCACTTTCTCCAGTTCAGTCCGCGCCATGCCATAGATATAGGGGCTGGAGGCGTTGATAAGCCCTTTCGGGGCCGCATCAATGATTGGCTGGAATCGCGCTTGCTCAAATGCACTGCCATGCCCAGGGCCGATATAGAAATTCGCGCCGAAAGTGCGTAACTCCTGACTCATCTTGGCATTAATATCGAAATAGACGGCCGACATAGCCGTGACAATCGCCGCACCGACAGTCAGTGCCGCAAAGACCACACTGACCCGCTGCATCCGCAAGCGTAAGGCACGGAGCACGAGCCGCCAAAACATGCTATGGCTACCTTTATGTTGCACTGCCGGATGATTAGCGGCCATAGAGCACCTCCACCGGATAGAGGCTGGCGATACGCCGCGCAGGGAACCAAGTACCAATGACCGCAATCAAAATCGAGATCACCAACACACAAGGCACCACCATCCAGGCGAAGCTCAATGGCGCACCAAACAGCATCAAGCCGATGGTTTTTGCTAACCCCCACCCCGCCAGACAGCCCGCTAAGCCCCCAATCAGACCACTGATAGCGGCCTCAAGATAGAACAACATCAGAATTTGCCACTGGCGCGCCCCCAATGCTTTCATCAAACCGATCTCTTTAGCCCGCTCCATAATGGTGCTGGTCATCAGTGATGCTATCCCCATGGCCGCGGCAATCAACGCCGCCACGGTGACGACTGCCAGCAGCAGCTGTATTTTTTCAATCACCACCCCTTCCGATGCCGCCACCTGCCAGATGGGCCGGACCACTGATCCAGAGATGGCCTCTTCTAGTTGGTGGGCGATTGAAGAGACATAGGCGGTGCAATACCACAGGTCATACTCTTCGGCGTTGAGGGCCTCAAGATTTTCACGCGCTTTACGTGACAATTCGTTTTCCGGCACCGTCAGTGCCGATACCCGTACGGCCTGAATTTTCCCCGGCAGCCCCAGTAATGATTGCACTGCTGCCAGCGGTAACACCAGACGGCTCTCCTCTTCACCACCACTGCTCAACACGCCGCTTATCTTCACCATTAACGGGCCAGAAACGCCGTTCAGATGCAGCTCATCGCCGGTTTTCCAGCCGGTTTGTTGCGCCAATTGTTTACCCAGCAGCGCCTGAACCTCGTGAGCATCGGCCTTGATTGGCTCTTGCGGCCAAGCGCCATTGACCTGCCAATATGGGCTGATAATTTGCTGACCCGTGTGGTAATCCTCTTCATCAGGCACATCCACTGGCTGATTAAAATAGGTGCCTAGTAGCGGAATAGTCTGCCCATTGATCTCAGTTTCACCGCTGAGTAATGGGGCGAAACCGACAATATTGTTACGCCAAAAAATATCTTTAATATTGGGTAACTCAGCTTGATCCAGGAAATCCTGGCCACTCAGTGGATTACTCTGCTCACCAAACAGCGACGGCAGCGCAACCTGACCGGCAGGTTCAATCAGAATATTGGCACCATAAGATTTCAGCTCACGGGACATTTTATCGCCAATATCTATCGACACCGCCAACAGTGAAGAGATTAGCCCTGCGGCAAGGAATACCGTAAATACGGCCAGCGACTTGCGGCGGACATTCCTAAACCAAGACTGCTTGAGCATACGCCACAACATAATTATGGGTTCTCCTGAGTATCACTCTCTTCACTGCTGATAACCGGGGTGACAAATTGTTCTGGACTATCGCGGAAACGGTTGTAATTCGCCTCTGATGAGAAGAAGTAGGTTTTATCGCCATAACTGTACTTAAATTCGGCTTTTTGGTTAGTCAGGTGCGTTTTATCAACCGGATCAATGACATCTAATGTCACAACCGTGGTGAAGTAATTGACCCCGGCCTCCAGAGAGGCTTTGGGGATCACCAGCTCTTTATCATCACTTCGCCACTCTTCCAGCGGAATCGGATTGCATCCCCCCGCTTTGCCAATAGAAGGAATGAAAATATGCACCGCGCAAGCAACACAAATAACCTGATTACCCTCCATCACGTAGCCTTGGTCACCACATAACAGGCAGGCATCAAAGACCACACTAAGGCGCAAACGGTCGGGATAGCGGTTAATAATGAAGAAACGTACGGCTTTGCCATCATCAGCGACCCAAACAAAACGGTGCAACTTGCCGTCCCGCACCTGCTCTACCGGAATATGGACTAAGCCATCTGCGGCTAGCGTGACGGGTAAGGCTTCGGAGAGTTGTGGCGGCTGAGAAGCCACTTTGTCCCAATAGAGTTGCGCGCCCGTCACCACAATCCATGCCAATAAAGCCAACACAAAAATTCTGCGCACATTGCGGTAAGCTGCCAAAGCTTTACGTTGAGCAATCGGCTCTGAATTTTCACTGACCATCTGGCGAGCATGGCGCAGCGGCAGCAGATAACAGAGGGTCGTCAATGCCAGTAGCAGCGCACAAATATAGCTGAGCCAGGCATGTCCGTTAGTCACCAAAGCAACATAACTGAGCAGTGATTTGGTTAACGGCAACACCTGCAACTTCATCAGTAGCAGGATAGCATCGCCACTCAACGGCAAAATGAGTAGCAGTGTTAATAGCAGCAACAGCGGCCAGCGGCAGCGTGGCAGTTGCCGAATCATCATCAGCAATAATACTGCACAGAAAATTACCCAAGCGAATGCGACGATAATAGCCGCCAGATTGAGAAGCAGGTCAGTGTTGATAACATGGATGTTGGTAAACGCCCCCAAATTAGGGTTATTTCCCCAATTGAGTGCTGCGCCGAATACCAGAACTGCCTGCCAGAAGTAGCCTAATGAGCGGCGGGGAGTGAATTGACTGAATAAGAGTAACAACAGCGCGAGCAGTTGAATCCCCGCCAGTGCTAACTGCAACTGCTGCGATTTAGGGTAATGAGTACCGGCCCATATCCCGACTATAGCCATAAGTATTGTTATCCATACCACCCGACTCAATGCAGGGGCGGGACGAATCACCCAACTTAACCCCAGTAGCAAGGCCACGGGCAAAAAGGCTTGTAGCACGGAAACAAAAAAATAACTCATTAGCACACACCTTGGGCAAGGAGATCACAACACCTGCCAGTTATCACTGATCAGCACTTATAGGTGCTGATAGCAACAATTGCCTGACCGCTCTATATCAATAAAAAAAGCCGCGATCACTCATTAGTCATCGCGACCATTACTATCAATTCAAGCCGGTATATTTAAAGTCATAGCTCACATCAAACGGCTTCCACCAACGACCAACACCTGTTTCGCTATCTGTATGGCGATGTAAACCGGCTTTGGATGGCTCGCTAATGTGATAGGTCACTTTATAGTTACCCACCCCCATCATTTTGATGTTAGCGCCGTAGTGTGGGCCATCGCTGGCAACCATTGGCATAAAGGTGCCTTCTTGTTTAGCGCCTGTGTCAGTATTCACCAAGGTGTAAGCGATAGTCAGGTAGGGCATCCATTCGCCAGCACCGAAACCATTTTTATTGCCTTCAGTTGCATGGATATCAGCTTCCAGATGGATGTCGGCTTTCGCGGCTGGCAAGCCCATGCCGCGAGGTTCCATATCAATCGGCTGTAAGTAGACCGCCGCAATTTCCATATCATTAATTTTGATAGGTTCGCCAGCTGGATACTCTTTAAAGGCAAAAGCAGCCGGTGCTGCAAAAATGCTGGCAATGATGCTGCTGGCAATAATCGTTTTCTTCATGGTCATGTAGCACACCCTCTGGTATCAAATGATAAGTACATTGTCGTAATTCACACCGGCATCATGCCGGACCATTATGCTGGGATAGCATGACCGCGCCGTTGCATTACCCAAAGGGCAATCAGTGCAGCAATCAGTAATATCCCTTGGGGAATCAACGTCTCCAGGTATGGATAGATCCCCAACCAACTAATTTCAGGCACGCCCGGTAGCAGGGTCGGCTCAAATAATTTACCCTCAATCAGCTCAAGGACACTCTTACCGGCGAAGACAAACGCCATCAGATACATAAAGCCACCGGTAAACATAAAGAAGGGCTTAAGCGGCAATTTGACCACGGTAAAGCGCATGACCAAATAAGCTACCAGCAGGAAAACGGAGCCGACACCAAAACCCACCAGAATCGACAAGTGGCCACTGGTGGTACTGGCATCGCCCATCAAGGCCAGATAGAACAGCACGGTTTCGGCCCCTTCGCGGTACACCGCCAGGAAGCTGGTTAGCCATAACCCTATCATTGAGCCGCTACTGAGTGATTTGGAGAACTTCCCTTCGAGATAGGCTTTCCATTGGCGTGCTTCTGTTTTGGATAGCAGCCAATAGCTCATGGAGAACAGCATCACCACGGCGATCATCATGGTGAAGCCCTCCAGCAACTCGCGGCTTTGCCCTGAATTGGCAAAGAGCCACTGGAAGACAAAGGCGGTGAGTACACTGGCAATTAATGCCACTACGACTGATTGGCGAATCAGCGGCAGTTTGTCCTGATGGTTGTTTTTGACCAGATAAGCGACGATAGCCGCCACAATCAGCAAGGCTTCCAGACCCTCGCGGACAATGATCAGCAGGCTGTAGATAAACAGGCTCCAGTTGGTTTCATCCCCGCCACCTAACATCACGACCGCGCTGGAGAGATCGTTTTGCAAGGCCACTGCTTCAGCTTGCAACTGTTCGGCCGGCTGCCCCGCTTTCATCAGGCTAACCAGGCGGGTGAAGTGGCCTTCTAGTGTTGATTTAAACGCCGCATCACGTGAACCAACTTTGTTCTCCATACCACTGGCTTCAAACAGATCAAAATAGGTGTCCTGTACCGCCAGCATGGCAGGTGCGGTCTGCCCCTTTTGGTACTGGCCGATAGCAGCTGTAATGGCCTGATTTATTTTGTCGGAAACCGCAGCCCAATCAGCATTGGCCTGTTCATCAGTATTAGCACCTGCCGCAGAGGATTGCCCGACAATGGGTTGATCGGCGCTGACTTGCTGCTGCTCCCGGGTGGTGGGTAACCCCGGCAGTATCTCTTCAATGGTTTGCAACAAACCCGTGACGCGATAAGCGACCTCCGTCATTTGGTCAGGTTTGCTGGTTAAATCGATTAATGCAGTGAATTGTTGGTTAATCGCGGCGGCGTCTTGTGCGGAACGATTGCCCCGCACTGACATCTCCATTTCAGAGTTTTTAAAGCCCTGATAGTGCGCCTGTTGCACACTCTGGCTGGCGGCGGCGAAATTGCCGGCCTGATACTCACTGATAGCCTGCGCCAATAAATCATCGATAATTTTGAAGCTCTGCTGCCAGTACACCGCAATGTCACTGTTTTCATATGCCGCATGTTGTTGTTCAGCAGTAAGCTTATGACCATCAGTCAGGACGGGCAGTACCCCTGCCAGCTCACTTTTAAGCCAGTTGATTTTATTATCAACCTCAGCTTGCGGCCGCCCCTCGCCAATCATGCGGCGGATTTCACCAAAAGCCGCTTCCATCTGATAACTCTTTTGGGCAGAGATATTGATGCGAATCGGCCCCTCTAGGTTTTCAAATAGTTCAAAATACGCCATCTGCACCGTGGTGCGGGCTTCATTACTGTTCTGTTGTTGATAGAGCTGAGACGTTTTATCAAGGCGGGATTGGATATCATTGACCAGTTGCTGGTAATCCACAGCGGCCCACGCTAATGAACCTGAAAGCCACCAGCAGCAGCAAAGTAGAATAATTTTGTACCAAATTCGCATAATTGAGTAACGCACATGGAGTGATAATGAGATTTATTAACATTAACACTAAACAAAGGAAATGTGTCTTGATCCGTATCAAAAAATATTTAGTCTCTTGAAGTTTTGTTTAGAAATGCGGAGCACCCCGCAATTATGGGCTAGGGAAACACGCTTTTCTAGCCAGTCTCTTGGCCTATCTCAGGCGGCTTAGCTGCGATTTTAGCTGTGATTGATAAGCAGAAAAAACTCGCCTGCTGCGGAAATACCACAGGTGAAAGTGACCTAAATCCGCAGACAGGCGCTTATTTCAGTAAATATATAATCCGAGTTAAGTAGTTAATTAATAATATTTATTATCCAGTCACTGGTATTAAATCAGAAGAAATACTTAAATCTGGCACGAACGCCATAACGATCATCGTTTTCGCCATTCACCACTTTATTATTTTCAGCAACTTCCAATTTAGACCAGTAGGCACCAAGGTATAAATTAAAGTTATTCATATCCATAATATTGGCAATTTTATATGAGGTATGAATTGTGTGCACATCATATTTGTCTGGTGAGGTTAATATCCCGGAAGTTATCACGCCAGCATTCGCACTGTTGAAATATTCAATGTCGTTATGTGCGTAGATATAACCAATTTCAAAGTTTCGCCATAAGATATTAGCACCGGCACTGAAGTTCTTCTCATTGGTTGCATCCATATAAGCCGAACTCAAGTTTGCCACAATACCATTTTCGGGGTCTTTATCCTGATTATTAAAGGTGAAGGTGGCACCATAACCATTACGTTTAGACTGATCCTGCCACTCTCCCTGGTCATCCCGGTAGCCATAGGCATTGCTAATGACGTTACTTTCCATGGCGATGGCCGCAGAGAGGCTCTCTTGTTTCCACGAAATAACCGGGCGAACATAAGCCACATTTTTTTCGTTTTCCAGCGTATTGCCATGGTAAGTACTATTGGCAAATAGTGAAGTACCATCTTTTAAGATGGTGTTAACTTCAAAATACCAGTTACCCAGATATTTGCTTACCAAGAAGTTGCCGCCATTATTGCTGCGCCCACGCCCCTCTTTCATCATATAGATGTAGCCATAGCCGTCACTATATAAGTCATTCGCGGTGTTCCCTGAGTGCTGGACAAAAGTATCCTGATTCAGTGGGAACATATCGTAAGCTTCAAAGCGGCCGACTTTAACTTTCCAGTCTTTTTCATGGCCAAAGAAGAATGCCGCATCATCAAGGTTCATGCTGCCGCCAACGTCAGCTAATGGCTGCACGGTAAAGCCCGCAAAGTTGCCATTATTCAGGCGGCGATAACCATCCAGGCCAATCAGAATTCGTCCATTAATATCCCATTGCTCCCGGCTACCTGCTTTCCAGTCTTTATTTGCACTGGTACGTAATGAGGTGAGTTGTCCGCTCTTACTGGCCGCGTCCATATTAATTTCAACATCACCATATAACTTAAGATTCCCTTGAGGGGTTTCCCAGGTCACTTCAGCTAACGCAGGCAATGATAAAAGACTGGTAAGTCCAACCAGTATAAACTTATTCATATTGACCATCTCTATTTAGGATAATGTGAAGTAAAGGATACTTTCATAATCTATAGGCAACACTCTGCCACTCGATTTTAAAGAGTTAATAATTTATTTATTGTTATACCCAGAAGCATTAATTGGCAAATGACCCGCCATGGTTAAATATTCATATTTGACCTCTGCGAAATAGTTAATATCTATTTTTATTTGAGACAGCTAATTATGGCGCGTTAATTATACTCGCTGATACAGTAATACTATTTCATTGCTTAACGCACGGGCTAATAGTGATGTCATTAAGTGATCCTGCGCATGGACCATAATAAGTGTCATCGGCGTTTTGGCTTCACCTGCATCTTGTTCAATCAGCTTGGTCTGCATACGATGCGCCGCTTTGGTGAACCCATCAGACTCCGCTAACAGGGTATGAGCCTGGGTGAAATCCCCTTCCCGCGCGGCGCGCAGGGCTTCAAAGCATAAGCTTCTGGCTTGACCGGCATTGACGATGATCTCCATGACCGCCTCTTCAAGATCAATCATTTTTCTCTACCTCATCAAAACCTTGGTTATTAGCGGTTGCCGCGAACCATTCACCACTCTTCTTCACTATGCGCTGTTGGGTTTTCAAATCTAACTGCACAAAACCATAGCGGTTTTTGTAAGCATTACACCATGACCAGTTATCAATAAATGTCCACATATGATAGCCCAGGCAGTGACTCCCTTCGGCTAATGCGCGGTGAACCCATTTTAAATGTTCAGAGACAAACTCAATACGATAGTCATCATTAATCTGCCCGTGCTGGCTAAAGCGCTGTTCGTTTTCAACGCCCATGCCATTTTCTGAAATAAAGCAGCGTGGATTATCATAATTTTCACGCAAGTTAGTCAGAATATCGTAAATACCGGGTTCATAAATTTCCCAACCTCGATGCGGATTCATTTTGCACCCCGGCATCTGATAGTAATCAAATAACCATTCCGGCATAAATGGTGCATCAGGGTTAACCCGGCTATCCCGACATTTTATTCTACGCGGCTGATAATAATTAATGCCGAGCAGATCGACTTTCCCTTCTACGATTAATGCACTGTCACCGGGCTGGCAATCAGGTAATTGATCGTAATCTTTCAGTAAAGCGACAAGTTCTGCCGGATATTCGCCACGTAATACCGGGTCGAGAAAACTGCGGTTAAACAGCAAATCTGCAATGTTGGCCGCTTTAACATCCGCCGGATTCTCGGAGCGAGGGTAGGATGGCGTCAGATTTAAAATAATACCGATTTCACCACCTAATTCGCGCTGACGGTATTTTTTTACCGCTAAAGCATGGGCCAGTACGGTGTGATAGGCCACAGTGGCCGCGCGCTTGAAATCGACGACATTGGGGTAATGAAAATCGTACAGATAACCACCTTCAACCGGCACGATAGGCTCATTGAAAGTAAACCAGTGTTGCACCCGATCGCCAAAGAGACGGAAGCAGGTGTCAGCATATTCTGCATAGGAGTCAACCACATAGCGACTTTCCCACCCCCCCTGTTCTTGCATCACCGTCGGCATATCAAAGTGGAACAGATTGATAAACGGGGTTATCCCCTGCGCCAGCAATTGGTCAATCACCCCATTGTAGAAATCCACCGCCTCTGGATTGACTTCACCCCGCCCCTTGGGCATCAAGCGCGCCCAGGAAATTGAGGTGCGAAAACTATTGTGATTTAGCTGTTTCAGCAGGGCGATATCTTGCTGCCAGTGCTGATAAAACGTCGACGTCTGCTGCGGGCCAATTTGCTGATGAAAGCGCCCTGGCTGCTTGACATACCAGGTGTCCCAGACAGTCGCACTTTTGCCACCACTCAGACTTTCGCCTTCAGTTTGCGGGGCGGAACTGGCGCTGCCCCACCAGAAATCACGTGGAAATTGATACTTCATTATACTCTCCGTAACACGAATCAAATTAGGATCTAGCGAGTTTCAGCTGCTTCAGCAAAGCTCTGTTGTTGCTCTTTTTCTTCGTCAGCTTTCAGCAGACTGCGCTCATAAGCCTTGAGGAATGGGTAGTACATCACCGCAGAGAACAGCATACATAACAAACACATCACCACCGGGCTAAAGGCCCAATTTGCGGCCCAAGAGGCACCAATAGGTGCAGGTGTGGTCCATGGTGTTAATGAGACAACTTGTGCGATCCAGCCCAACTTGGTGGCGATATAAGCCAATGTGGCATTGATCATCGGAACAAAGATAAAGGGCAGGAAGAACACCGGGTTCATGATGATCGGTGCACCAAAGAGAATCGGCTCGTTGATATTAAAGAAGCTCGGCACAATCCCCATCTTGCCAATAGTTCGCAAGTGAATAGCTTTGCTGCGCAGTAACAGGAAGGCCAGCGGTAGCGTAGAGCCAACACCACCAATCAATAAGTAGTGGTCCCAAAAGCCTTGCAGGTAGATATGGGGCAGCGGTGCGCCCGCGGCTAATGCCGCCTGATTCAGTGCCAGATTGGTCATCCAGAACGGGTTCATAATACCAGTGACAATCAGGGCACCATGAATACCCGCAAACCACAATATTTGGCAGAGCAATACTGACAGCAAAATAGCTGGCAACGAATCTGAAGCTGAAACCAGAGGTGCTAACAGATGCATGATCGCTTCAGGAATAATCATTCCGGTGGATGATTCGATAAATAAGTTCAGCGGGTGCAGAGTCGCGACCACGGCCACCACGGGGATCAGGATCTCAAAGGAGCGCGCAACACCGGTCGGCACCTCTTTTGGTAAACGAATGGTGATATTGTGGCGCTTTAAAAATGCATACAGTTCAGTGGAGTAGACCGCAGTCACGATGGCGGTAAAAATCCCCTGGCCGGAGAAGTATTGAGTTGAAATATGGCCATCGGCGTAAGGTGCCGCCACCAGCAAGAATGACATCAATGCCAGCAGGCCCGTCATGATGGGGTCGAGCTTATATTGCCGCCCCAGACTTGCGCCAATCCCAACAGAGATAAAGAAGGTCATCACCCCCATGCTGAGATTGAAAGGCAACATCAGCTGATTGCGATAGGTACTGGAGAAATTCAGCCATGCACGCGCAAAAGCCCAACTGGTATCAGCCGAAAATGGCGGGAAGATAAAGACCAGCATAAACGAGCCGATGATCATAAACGGCAGCGCCGAGGTAAAACCGTCGCGGATCGCGATAATGTACTTTTGTTGCCCTAATCGCCCGGCCAGCGGCGTGATGGTTTGCTCTATCATCCCAACCATTGTTTGGTAAAGAGAACTCATTGCAGATACCTTTTATTTCACTGCATTAATAAGAGATAAGGCGAAGTCGAGGACCTTATCACCGCGTTGCATGCCGTAATCCATCATGTCGATGGTCATCACCGGGATCCCCAACGGCTCAGCTATCGCAGCTAAATCCCGTTGCATGTATTTCACCTGCGGCCCTAGCAGCACAACCTGATAACGGCTGAATTGCTCATTGAACTCGCTGGCACCAAAAGCATCAATTTGAACCTCAACTCCACGGGTTGCCGCCTCAGCCAGCATTTTTTTCACCAGCATACTGGTGGACATCCCCGCAGAGCAGCACAACATTATTTTTTTCATTACCTACAGCCTCACTGTCATCTTGCCATGTTGTCATATTGAGCCTCATTGGAAACAAAATGGAAACCGGTTTCCATCCAAACGACAGAGATATGAGAGCGCGCTCAAATATTTACTTACTGAAAGATATGCAGTTGTGAAAGACATCACAAAAAGCTAAGCAGGAATCAAGGTTTTACTGGATACTCTCTGCTAACAACGGTTTCCGCAAAGGCAATCAGGGTATAGAATGGGTGGCGTTGGATTGGAACCAAGGATAAAAGGAACTGATAAGGCCCTCTGGCCATTGATCAGATAAAGTGGAGTGAAGTTATGTCGACTATTAATGATGTATCGCGGTTAGCCAACGTATCTAAAGCCACTGTGTCTCGGGTGTTGAGCGGGTCGCGCGGGGTCAAGGAAGAGAGCCGTCTGGCAGTCATGAAAGCAGTTGAAATTCTTAACTATAAACCGAATGTGATCGCGCAATTTCTGACCGCACAGTCAACGGGCTGCATTGGGGTGATTTGTGCCACTGAACACATTCAGCAAACAACCAGTTATCTGTTTGCTCTGGAAAAACAGTTTAGTCAGCATCAAAAGCACCTATTACTGCGCTTTGCGGACAACAGTGTCGGGGTCACCAACGCCGTCACTGAGCTTGCCAATGGTCTGTGTGATGCCATTATCATCATCGGCGCGCGCTTTCCGCTGCCGCCACCCGATGACAAGACCATCATGATTGATTGCCTTGAATCCTCGACCCCTAACAGCATTTTATTCGACCACTCATTCGCGGCAGAGACCGCCTGCCACTATCTGGTCAGTCAGGGCCGTCGGCATATCGCGCTGCTAAACCATGCTTCGGGAACTGTGGCGGAGCAGACACTACTGGGTTATCAGCGGGCGCTAGAAAATTATCTGATCCCCTATAATCGCAGTCTGGTGATGGGGAGTGTTCTCTCCTCTTCCGAGGCACTACAGACACTGTTGAACAATGGCGTGCAGTTTAATGCCCTGCTGGTGATGGATGAAATTGAAGCCCAAAAAGCGATTGCGCTGCTGCATCTCTTCAAGCGCACCGTGCCGGATAAAGTGATGGTTTTCAGCCTGGATGGTTCGGTGCAATTACCGGGGGTTCCGGCAGTACCCGCCATAGAGTATTCGTTGGAAACACTGGCCAGAAAAGTTGTCGATCTGATTGATGCCCGGGCGGGTAACCATGTCAATCCACAAGTTTTCCGGGGAAATCTGGTGGTTCCGCACGGTTTAACCGAATAACATTTACAGTTCTCGTCCATTACCGTGGTGACGTTACAGAACGCAGGTGATTAGCGGTGGGATGAAGTTCTGACCAGAAAGGAGAGTGACAGCGGCAATCCTCATCGCCCACCGTCACTCTTTTTTAGAATACTTTTTCTAACAATATCGCCACTTACTTACCGGCTTTGGGGTCCAGATTATCCGCAGGCAATTCACCCGGTAGATAGTCAGGTAAGCGACCGGCAGGGAAAATAGCCAACAGCGATAGCAACGCCATGATCAGTAAGCCAAATTTCAGCGCCCGTAATCGTGCTTCTTCGTTGACGCGCACCGCTTCTGCAACCTGTTCAGGGGTTGCGGTGGTCTGTGCTAACACCCCTTGCAGGCGGTCATTACTGACGAAGTTGATGCTATCCATATTGACCTGAGCCTGAATCTCTGGCGTCAGAATTGGCGTTTCAGCCACACCGCGCATCACGTTGGCACTTAATAGGCCCACCAGCAAAGCACCGGCAACCGCCGTACCGATGGCGTTAGCCAGGTTGTTGGTGGTGCCGCGCAGTGAACCCACATCGCCTGCCAGTGCTTTAGGTGATGCACTGACCAACACGTTGAACAGCAAGGTAACCAGCGCCCCCTGAGCAAGGCCGAAGATCACCAGACCTATCAGAACGGCGAACTCACTCCAGTTATTTCGCACCACAAATGCCAGCCACAACAGGGCGATGGTACAAGTGATAAAACCATAACGGCCAATTTTACGTGGCGTCAGTCTCTTGTAGAAGCGGACAATCAGCATCGCCGAGAAGAACACCGACAAGTTAAACGGCATCATAGCGATCGCCGTTGCCATTGGGGTACTGCCCTGTACGATTTGAATGTACAGCGGAACAGAGAAGTTCAACATCGCTTCCAGTGCCACCACGGCGAACATGGCAAACACGGCGGCTTTCTCGGTGGATGAAGTAATCACTTCCAGTGCCAGTAACGGCGTCTTACCTTGCTCCTGGCGACGACGTGTCCAGACCACAAACGCCTGACCCAACACGATACCCAGTACAATCATAAATGGCGCAGGTGAGAAGCCCAGCAGATCAAATGGCGCACCGTCACGCACTAAACCGAAACCCCAGCGGTTCAGGTTATTGAAGCCGAATGACAGCAAAATAATGGCCGAAGCGGCGAGAACCACACCGATGATATCGATGCCCACTTCTGGACGGCCCTTATCCGCTTTCAAGCGGAAGCTCAGTACAAAGATGACTGCCGACAACACAATCAAAATACCAAACGCCGGACGCCAGCCAATATAAGTCCCGAGAATACCGCCAATCAGAAACGCCGCTACACCGGCACCGGCACGGGCAGAACCCAAAGCGCCGAGCGCGGTAGCCTGTTGCGTACCACGGTAGTTTTCAGCAATCAGCGCCACCAATGCTGGCACCAAGGCCGCACCCGCCAGACCACTAAGTGCCTGCGCACTGATCATCACAGTAACATTCGGGCTGAATGTCATCATGACCTGTGCGATGCCGAACAACAGAACAGTGCTGCGGAACACCACCAATGGCCCAAAACGCTGATTGAGTTTGGCACCCAACATAACGAAACCGGCAACTGACAGTGAGTACATCACGATAGCGGTCGCAATTGTCGTGGGTGGCACATTAAAACTTTTGACCATTCCCCCCAAGGCGACCGGCAGAGAGGCAACGTTGAATGACATTAAAATCTGAGCTAATGCGATGGTTATCATCGGCACCCAGGACTCTTTAACTTCCGCACCTGCGCGGTGAGTTGATTGATTCGCCATAAATTTCTCTATCCTTTTGACATGTATTCTTGTTTTCAGAACCACTCGGCGGTTGAAACCGCTTAGTTGTTAAAACAAACGATTTTCAGCGCAATGCCCAGATCTCTGGACTCAACCCTTTTCGGTGTAAGGTTCAGAAACAAACATGTCCATCCCAAGACGACGTGATAAGAATCGGGCTGCCAGTTGCCCTTTGACACTATTCCCCGCAGCATCCAGTAATGGGGCGAAGGTCCCCAAACCACCCTTTCCAGGTGACACTGTCACAATCCCGCCACCAATGCCGCTTTTACCGGGCAGACCAATGTCATACAACCAGTCACCGGAGGTTTCGTACAGCCCTGCCGTTACCATGACCGCTAATGCATAATGGCACACATCGTTATCCACCACCCGCTCACGGGTCAGTGGGTTAACACCGCCATCAGCCAGTGTTGCACCCATCACCGCAAGATCACGGGCGCTGACATTCAGTGAACATTGGCGGGTATATAAGTCGGTGGCAATCAGCGGATCACAGCCCAAACGCCCATAGCCCTGTAATACATTGGCGATACCACGATTGCGGAAGTTGGTTTCACAGGCCGATTGATACACCTCTTCATTCAGTGTCAGTTCGCGCCCAGCAAAGCGGCATAAACCGTCATAAATGAATTTCCACTGCTCATCACTGGTCGCACCCGGCACTAAACTTGTGGTGGCAATGGCACCGGAGTTCACCATTGGGTTTGTGCGCCCATCCGCTGCGCGTTCAATCGCAGTGACCGAGTTAAATGCCATCCCCGTGCTGTTCACGCCCAATTTTTCGCGCGCAACTTTTGCCCCAATAGCCTGACAAACTAGCGCAAAAACAAAGGGTTTAGAGACGCTCATAATGGTAAATTCATAGTCTACATCACCGGCCGAATGCACTTTACCGTTAGTGCCGACCATGCATACACCAAAGAGATTCGGTGGAATACGCTCCAATGCAGGGTAAACTGTTGAAACCACGCCTTCGGTATCTGTGCCAAAACGTTGATGGGCTTCTTGCACCAGTTTCACAACCGTATCGGGATCCGGCAGATGTCCGGTTGATACATAGTCGATAATTCCTTTCTTGCTATCATCTGTAGGCATATTATTTATCTCTCGTTTAACTTCTGTTTACTCTTATGTCTTTCTTGGTCTCTTTAACTTATTTTAAACAGCAGAAATAGTTCCTTCGTTTAAATTAATAGGAGATGGTAATAATCAATTGAAGCTTGCTTGAGCCTTAGCTTTATCAAAAAATCATGAAATTCTTAGCGTAAGATATCCTAGCTTAAGAAAGCTGTATATCACTTGTTTTCAATAATTTGATTGTTACCGAGCCGAGGAAAAAACATCGAGACTGTTTCAGAATCATGACATTAACGAGGAGGAATAAAAAAATTGACGACTGTGTATTTAATTACAAACAGCAGATTACCATGTTAGCTAGCAATAATCCGATATAACAGCGCAACAAAGGGTTCAAGTTTGCTGTTAATCACTAATATTAATAAAAATGAAACAGCACCTATCGCAATATTTAATGCTGCCAGATGAATCAAATTAATACAGATAATTGATTGCCCTTCCCGATACATGGAATAAGCCACAGAATCACATGATTTAACATTTATAATGTTATGTTTTTCATTACCTCATTTATCAACAAAATTAGCCAATTAGCGCTAAAAAGTGACAAAAACACTTTTACCACCGTGTATAATCACAGTAATTACCATCAAATTATCGGCAAGCAGGCTAACTAAACAAGCAGTGGTCGTGCTAGCGATTGAACGTCACCAACTGAGACTGATTTGGGTTGCCGAATTCAACGCCCCCCATGGTTGTCGTGACCGAAGCTGGGTAGATCGCACATAGCCCTCGGTTGTGATATCCAAGTCGTAAAGGGTGAAATTTGAATAACTATATAAATCGTTATGTAGCTAAAGTAATCCCAAGTCTTAGCATCCTAATAACTAAACAGCGTAAACTATAAGGCAACTTTGTCAGCCCGCTGATTGGGCTTACGGCTTTTGGTCACACACCCATTTCATCAATCTGGACGTCTGAGAATCACGCAGGCCGGTGTCTCTGGAGCATGACATGAACAACGCAACATCGGCAGGAAAACAAAAAGTGCCGCTACGGCTCAGCACCTCAATTACCCTGATGGTCTCTGCGGTAATTATCTCTGTGCTATTCGTGGTTCACACACTGTTCTTTATTCAGCTCAGCCAGATGGCTCAAGAGAGTTTGCAAAACAAAGCCGTCGCCGTTGCACGGGCCATCTCTTACTCACCCACCATCATTAACGGCTTAACAAACCCGGTGGCCGGACAGCAGATCCAGGCCTATACCAGCGAAGTGCAGAGAGCCAATGATCTGCTATTCATCGTTATTACTGATATGAAAGGTATCCGTTATTCACATCCCAATCCTGAAATGATCGGTCAACACTTTATCGGCAATGATCTGCTTCCCGCATTGCAGGGTAAAGAGCACAGCGCGATAAATCGTGGTGTACTGGCACAAGCATTGCGTATTTTTATCCCTATTTATAAGCCACAGGGAGAACAAATAGGCGTGGTGGCGATTGGTATTTCCCTGACCAGCATTGATTCGGTGGTGAGTGAAACTCGCTGGACGATTCCGTGGACCATTTTATTTGGCGCATTGATTGGTTCGCTGGGAACCTGGTTTTTGGTTAAAGCACTAAAGCGAATTATGTTGGGCTTTGAGCCATACGAGATATCTAATTTGTTTGAGCAGCGTAACGCCATGCTGCAATCAATTAAGGAGGGGGTCATTGCTGTTGATGCCGACTCACGTATTACCGTGGTTAACCATGAAGCCAAACGCCTATTTAAGCAAAGTGGCCCGATGGAGAATTTGTTATTGAGCCATGCCAGTCAATATTGGCCGGTGCGCTTGTATTTACAACAGGTCTTGGAAACTGGCATCGCCCGCCGTGACGAAGAGATAAACTTTAATGGCAGCATACTGCTGACCAATACTGTCCCGGTGATGGTGAAGGGTAATATTATCGGCGCCATTGCCACCTTCCGCGATAAAACTGAAGTGAGCCAACTAATGCAACGCCTGACCGGCATGGTGCATTACGCTGATGCTTTACGCGCGCAGTCACATGAATTTATGAATAAACTCCATGTGATCCTCGGCCTACTACATATGAAATATTATCAGCAACTCGAAGATTATATCGTTAAAACATCGAATAATTATCAGGCGGAAATCGGCTCTCTACTACGCAAAGTAAAATCACCGGTTATTGCTGGTTTTCTGTTAGGGAAAATTAACCGGGCGCGGGATTTAGGCATCACATTATCTATTAGCGACGATAGCTTATTACCGGATACAGATAATGAACAAGTGACCACCACCTTAATCACGGTATTAGGCAATTTGATTGAGAATGCTATGGAGGCCATTGGCAACCAGGGCCAACGTGAGATCAATGTCAGCTTCCATTATCAACATGGCCGAGTGCATTGTGTGGTCAGCGATGATGGGCCGGGCATATCAGCTGAACTGCAAGATCGTATTTTTGATAATGGCTTCTCCACCAAAGGAAATGAACACGGCATCGGTTTGAGCCTGGTACGCCAGAGTTTAGAGAGCATTGGCGGCAATATTGAATTTGACTCTGAAGCGGGCATTTTTACACAGTTCTTTATCAGCCTCCCCTACGACACTACCCTTAATAATATGACACCTAATAACAATATGACTTCTAGCGATATCTCTTCAAACAACATCAGCGCGGTAAATCATGATTAATGTATTAATAGTGGATGATGACGCCATGGTGGCTGAACTGAATAAGTGTTATCTCAACCAGGTAGCCGGTTTCAACTGCTACGGTTCAGTTTCCAGCTTACAGCAAGCCAGAGAGTACTTAATGGCAGCGGAACAGCCAATTGATCTCGTGTTATTGGATGTTTTTATGCGCCAAGACAATGGGTTGGATTTATTGCCAGTGCTGCGTGAATTCAGCGCACATACAGATGTGATTGTGATTTCATCAGCCACCGATGTGAATACCATAAAAAAAGCACTGCAATATGGGGTTGTCGATTACTTAATTAAGCCCTTCCAGTTCTCACGTTTTGAAGAGGCGCTCTCCATTTATCGTGAAAAAAAGAGCTTGCTGGATCAACGTGAATATTGCGCTCAAGAAGATGTGGACTCATTACTGCGGCGCAGTAACCTGACCCCTACCGAGCGAAAAAAGTTACCAAAAGGGCTGACTGTACAGACACTGCGCACGGTATGTGAATGGATTCAGGAAATGCAGGAGGGGGAGTTCTCAACTGAGCAGATGGCGAACGCCATTGGTATTTCGCGGGTTTCTTGCCGCAAATATCTGATTTATCTTTCAGATACCGAAGTCCTCAGCACTAAGGTTCTTTATGGAGCGACCGGACGCCCCGTCTATCTCTACAAGCGATTACCCAGCCAGCAAGAAGTCTTAAAACAGTATTGCCAATAGCAGCATTACCCACAACCAAGTGCGCCTAAGCCCCCGAAAACAAGCGGCACCCGATAAGGGATACCGCTTGTTGCGCCGGTGCCAATTGGGGCGTTACATAATCCAGCCTAATAACAGCGTGGCACCAATCACGGTAGATGCGCCACCAATACGGGTTGCTATCTGAGCAAAAGGCATCAATGACATTCGATTAGAGGCGGACAAAATTGCAACATCCCCCGTCCCCCCTAATCCACTGTGACAGCTAGTGACGATGGAAGCTTCAACCGGATACATATTTAAATACGGGGCGATAATAAAACTGATTGCCGCCATTGATAGCACCACGGCACCACAGACCACCACATAGCCGACAGAGAATACCGCGACAACACTTTCCAATGGGACATATAGCATTCCCAGACCAATCATCAGCGGCCACACCAGTGTGGTAGAGACAAATTTGTACCAACTATGCGCACCCTGCTCCATTTTCGATGGAATAACCTGTGCGTATTTACACATCACCGCAATCAAGATCATCAGTACAGGGCCAGGAATATGCACGATATGCTCAAACAGACCGCCAACAATAAAGAAAGCGCAGGTCATCAACAACCCTCCGCCCATTAATTGGAAGTCTGCTTGTTTTGGCCCCTCTTGCGAAGTAAATACGGCATTGTCCTTTGCCGAACGAATTAGCATCCCCTCGCCATTGAGATCTTTGCGGCGCATACCAATACGTGCTAATACCCCCGCACAAATAATCGCAAAAATATTGCCAACTACCGCCGCAGGGGCAAGTTGAGCCACATAAATATCGGGAGACTGCCCAAGGATGGCTGAATACGCCAACGATAATGGCAAAATACCTTCGCCAATACCGCCACCGATGATGGGGACAATAATAAAGAAGAAAGTGTGGTAAGCGGTAAAACCAAATAATTTACCAACCAGCAAACCGGTAGCCACTGCGGTTATCGTGCCCACCACCAACGGGATAAACATTCGTGTCATCCCTTGAATAAGTACCACGCGGTTCATACCGAGAATACTACCGACCACCAGGCTGGCTATCACGAAATAGAGTAAATTTGCCTCTTTCATCAGCAAGTGGACAGTGTCCAACGTATTGGTTTGGAAAATACCAAAGTAAACCAGAACCGACGGCACCATTAAGCATAAAATAGCCGGGCCACCAATATCTTTCAGTACGGGAATATGGCGGCCAATGTGTGATAAAACAAAGCCCATCGTCATGATAACAGCCAGGCCACCAATCATATTTTTCGGCAAATAGCTGGCGTAAGCTGAAATAAACACAATGGCCGAAATAGTCATAAACAGTGCCATTGGCATGGTATTTATATTCATTTCATTGATAGTTGAAATAAATTTCTTGGTTGCGGACCTATCCGCCACATCAATTTTATCGGCGGATGAAAGAGCGGTATCCTGATCTGTTTTTTTCATTTTAGACCTACAGTTGGGTAGCACCTAAGGAACGGAAGATGGCTTATCTAATGCTTAAAGCTGTTAATATTCATCCGATTGATTTTTCTTATAAAAACATCAACCAGAGTGGCACTAAAAAATAAATTATCGACATTACATACCAACCATTTTGTTGAAATGTAAAATATGCAATCAAACTACCACTCGATTAAAAATAAAAAAACAACCTCAGTGGTTAGGATTTCTATTTTTGAGAAGATATCGTCAAGTTTATTATAATTAACTTAACTTGGCGTTTTGTAATTAAATAATCCGAAGGGTGAGGGTTTTGTCTGGTATGATTTTCAAAAATGTACCCGCTTGCAGTGGTACACTTCTATTTTAGTTTTGCCTGCTTTAGCAGTAACACTCCTCCATAAAATTTTGGCAATAATCACTTCTACTGCGCTGCGCGTATCCCTATTGATGGATACGGAATGCAATATCATTTTCAACAAATTGTGTGCCAGATCCCATACTGACTAAAAACATGCCGGTTTATGCTCAGTAAGTAATCAAGGTCACTCACATAAAAATATCCGCCCCCAAACTTATTGGCAAAACAGATTTAATTACAACAATCTAGCAGCCTGTTCAATACAATTGAGAATATTAGCGGCACTGCATAAAAATAAATTATAAGTTAAAGCGGGAAAATAAAAAACAATGATAGCTCATTATTAATAGCAATAAGATAAATTGCAATTTAGTGTCGTTAAATAATCCCGCAATACAAACTAAGCATGAGAATAGTTGATTTTTAATCAATGTATGCTTAATTTATACCTAAGGTAAGCAATGATTAAATTTTAATATATTAAACAATGAGCTACAAACTGTATGGAATTTAACCAATAGGCGGGGTGAATTTAATGCCTGAAAAACACTCTTATTGTATATAAATTAATCATTAATTTTAAATTACTGACTCTGCTAATAGCACAACAAAAATAAGTTATAAGTGAATATTTTTTGCCTCATCACGATAGAAACGATAGCATGCCCCTCCAGAAATCCCATGACAGCAATAAAAACCATAATAACGGAAGGCGCTAAGACGCTATTTATGCATTAACCTTTAGCAATCAGTTGCTGTAATACATTCACGATGATTGCACGACAGACAAGAAAATAGGGAAAGTCTATGATGTCAGGAAAATACTCCGCGGAGACTCATCACGCCGCAAAGAAACGCTGGTTAGATTCTCATGATACTGGCTACCACAAAAGTATGGGGCGACGTCATATACAGATGATAGCTATCGGCGGTTCTATTGGTACCGGATTGTTTTTGGGTACTGGTGCCCGCTTGCAAATGGCGGGTCCGGCGCTAGCGTTGGTTTATCTTGTGTGCGGGGTTTTCTCATTTTTAATTCTCAGAGCTCTCGGCGAATTAATCTTACATCGCCCTTCCAGTGGTAGCTTTGTTTCTTATGCCAGAGAGTTTTTAGGCGAAAAGGCGTCCTATGTCGCGGGGTGGATGTATTTCCTCAATTGGGCAATGACCGGGATCGTCGATATTACTGCTGTAGCACTCTATATGCACTATTGGGGGACATTCTCTGATGTTCCCCAATGGTTATTTGCACTCGCCGCGTTATCAATTGTCGCGACCATGAATATGATTGGTGTGAAGTGGTTTGCCGAAATGGAGTTTTGGTTCGCGCTGATCAAAGTCGCGGCTATTGCAATATTTTTGGTCGTGGGGGTAGTCTTCCTTGGGACTGGGCAGAGTGTTGCAGGGCACCCAACTGGTGTGCATCTCATCACCGATAATGGCGGACTCTTTCCGCACGGGTTATTACCAGCGCTGATATTGATCCAAGGAGTGATATTCGCTTTCGCGGGGATTGAATTGATCGGTACTGCCGCTGGTGAGTGCAAGGACCCGGAAAAAATGCTGCCAAAGGCTATTAATAGTGTCATTTGGCGCATCGGTCTATTTTATGTTGGCTCCGTAGTGCTGTTGGTCTGTTTGCTACCATGGAATGCCTACCAGGCGGGGCAAAGTCCTTTTGTAACCTTTTTCAGTAATTTAGGTGTCCCCTATATTGGTAGCATCATGAATATTGTGGTGTTAACAGCTGCACTCTCCAGTTTGAACTCAGGCCTTTACTCTACTGGCCGTATTTTGCGCTCACTATCCATGGGCGGTTCGGCACCTAAATTCATGTCCAAAATGAGCCCGCAATCTGTCCCCTATGCCGGGATACTCGTTACTGTAGGAATTTATGTCTTTGGCGTATTATTAAACTATCTTGTTCCATCACAAGTATTTGAAATTGTTTTGAACATCGCCTCATTGGGTATTATCAGCTCATGGGCATTTATCATTATCTGCCAGATGAAATTACGCCAGGCAATAAAACAGGGTACAGCTAAACCGGTCTCCTTTAAAATGCCCGGCGCTCCAGTAACATCTTGGTTGACACTCTGTTTCCTGCTCGGTGTTTTAGTGATGATGGCTTTCGACTATCCAAATGGCACCTGGACTATCGCCACTATTCCCGTGATAACCCTGTTACTTATTGCCGGTTGGTTCAGTTTACGCAAACGCGCCCGCGAGGTTACTGCTGCACCGATAGAAGTCATATCGCAAGATACTCTATTTACCGAACCCGAAATAGCCAAAACAGCGCCAAAAGAGCTATATAAGCAAGAGTCGGCAGGCTAATACTCTCTGCCACTGAAAGCCTGTAGGTGGGTCATTACCCCTACAGGCTTAATTGAATTTTATGTATTATCTGTCCAGCCTAAATTAGAAATATCAGTAGTCAAACGGGTGAAATAAGTACGCGAAGGCTAACAACAAATACAATGATAGTGATTTCTTCATAAATACTAACATGTTATATTCATTTCTGCTGAACCATTGGTGAAAAAATGACAACTATTCCGATGAATACCACCAGACAGATGAAACAAAAAAATATTATGCTGGTTACAAGTACACTAAAATCACTGGTGTCAGCAACCAAAGGCGATATATCTAACCACACTGGACTCAGTCTGGCGACATGCGGCACTATTTTGAATGAACTCTGTTCAAAGGGAGAAATTATTGAGGAGTCTCTTGATGAATCACGCGGTGGCCGCCCAGCAAAACGTTATATATATAATTCGAACTATTTTAGCCTATTAAGCATTTATATCGAGGGAACCAATACCTCAGGTGTTATATCCTCTCGCCTAATCTCTGCTGATAATAAGACCATTGCAGAATATGATGAGATCTACAGTAATCTCACTGTGGATGCATTGATAACGCACATTCAGAATGTTGCTGATAAGCATAGTAACATCCGAGCCGTAGGGCTTGGGTTACCCGGTATTGTTGTTGGTGGAAGCGTACTTTCCTGCGATATAACTAACCTAGAGGGATTAGCAATAACCGAACAATTAAGTGCCCGCTTTGGTATTTTTGTTCAGGTAGGTAATGATATGAATTATACGGCATTTGGCTTCTATCGGATTAACTGCCGTAATATAAATGAACCTATTGCTTACATTTACATGCCACCAAGGCATTGTACTGGTTGTGGTATTGTTATTTCAGGGGAAATGCTTAGAGGTGCCAGCCAATTTGCAGGTGAAGTATCTAAATTGCCATTTTATAATAGCGCTGAAAATAGCACCAATATAAAATATCAGCACACCTTGGTGTTAGATAGACTAACCCATATTACGTCATCTTTGATTGCAATAATTAATCCTGCCACTATAGCCATATCTGGGGAGCTGATCAGCCAGAATTGTATCGAAGATCTCTCTGCTGAGTTATTAAAAACATTTGATAGCAAACACATTCCTCACTTTGTTTATCGCGATAGCATAAAATCTGATTACCATAATGGAATATCAGAATACACCCTTGATGCTTACAATAACTTCCGCATATTTAAGATTTAACACTCAGAGGCTTCTGCCATCGGGTAAATCAGTCTAAGACAGAAATATCACTATTCAAAAAATACACTGCAAGTTTGCACTCGCCACTGAATATCGCCGCCCTTCAACCTCTGGTGATAAACCTGCTCACCAGTCAAGATTGTGCTTGACACTTCTTGCCGCAGCATTATATTTTATAACTTAATTTAAGTCTTTTATGAAGTGTTTTCAAATTAATCACTCAAACACATTTAACCAGAGAAAGGTCACTATAGAATGTCAACTTATCCCCTCGACTACCCTCTGGACTCTCAGGCTAAAGGTATCAGCAGCAGCAGAGTTAGCCAACGCAATGTTTTGAATATTAAATTTGAAGATTAGAATGTAACTGAGTAGGTAATTTTACCGGCTAGCAAAATTATGCTAGCTTTTTTTTAGATAAGTTACGTGTGAATATTTTCTATCAGCCCTATTTTAAAATATGCTAAAGAGGAAAATGAAATGAGCATCAAAATTATTGCTGTTGATATGGATGGAACCTTCCTCAACGATCAAATGAGCTTTGATCGGCAACGGTTTAGTGCACAATATTCACAATTAAAAGAAAATGGAATAAAATTTGTTGTTGCCAGTGGCAATCAATATTATCAGCTAATTTCATTTTTCCCTGATATCGTTAATGAAATCGCTTTTGTTGCTGAGAATGGCGCCTATGTCAGCAATGAAAATACTGAGATTTTTTGTGGCGAAATAGCCAGTGACGACTGTCATCATGTGCTAAAAACGTTACTGCCGATCCCCTATCTTGATGTGATACTTTGCGGAAAAAATGGTGCGTATATGCTGAGTTCTTCAGATGAAGAGTTCTATACCACCATGAGTAAATACTATCATCGACTTAAAATTATTGATGATTTCAATCAAGTCACAGAACCAGCATTTAAATTCGCGATCAGTTTACCCAATGAAAAGTTGCCTGATTTTATGACGTTCATTGAATATGAACTGGCAGGTATTGTCACGCCAGTCTCCAGCGGCCATGGTTCTGTCGACCTGATAATACCCGGTGTCCACAAAGCCAATGGCATCAAATTACTCCAAAATATTTGGGGGGTAAAAGATGAGGAGGTCGTCACCTTTGGTGATGGTGGTAATGATGTTGAAATGTTGCAATACGCGGGCTTTGGCTATGCCATGGCAAATGCACCCGATAATATTAAACGAATTGCCAAGTATCAGACTGACTCAAATAATGATTCTGGTGTGCTAAATATCATAGATAAAATTCTGAGAAAAGAGCCTCCTTTCGCGTAAGTATTCACATCAGATGGCGGGAAGAGTTCCCGCCTATCCTATTTTAATTAAAACTTATTAATTAAAACGCCGCAATCAGTAGTACTCTGTACTATATGTGGCCGTGTAGACCTCGATGACTTTACCTTCAGGCTCCATACTCTCTATTTTGCAAGATGTCGGATTCCCATGTGAATCAGTTTCACAAGCTCTTTTAGTTGACAGTACCAGCTTATCATTTTCATAAATCTTCGTTTTATAATTAAATGGGCTTTGTCCTTTAGCATCTAATTCAGTCACTATTTTAAATATCTTGCCATTATCGTAGCTAATATCTACGACAGGAAACCCACTAGCATCATAATCATAATGTTTCTTTGTCGCTCCAGACTCGGACATTTTAACATCTGTTACGAATCCTTTGTCATTAATTATGACTTTAACGTTTCCACTCGCGGTTTGAGTAATGTTGCATTTATCATTTAAAACGAGCTGTTTTTCTTTAGTTTTATTATCGATTAGATAACTCCCCTCTTTTACGTAATCCAAATCGACATCTTGATCGGGAGTATGTATCCGAAGGGCGGTAAAGCAGCCATCCTCATTTATCTCTGCATGAACGTCAGAATAAGTATCACCCTTCGCATCTAGCATTTTTTGAGTCAGTGATTTCACCGGCCCCTGTATTGGGTCAAACCCGAATATATTCGAATAGCTTGCAACGTTTGCTGTGAAGACAAAAGGCGCATGGCCCCTATCGCAGGCACTTAATGCTAAAGCCAGCAAACAAATACTTAAAATCCGTCCCATTAATTACTATTCCTATAATAATCAGTGGGCATACTCTAGCAGAGAGTGGTTCCAAACCATGAGACATACCGCTAATACCTTAAAAATTTTCGGAATTTTGCTAATCACAGGATATTAAGTCAGCGAAGAATGGCTATTTTGCAGGGGGTTTTGCAGGAGTTTGCAGGAGCAGTTAGGCGGGATTTAAAAAATCACGGAAGCCGAAGCCTCCGTGAGATATTGCACTAATAGTGCAATTACATGTGTTGAATAATGGCGTCGCCAAATTCACTACATTTCAACAGTTTAGCGCCATCCATTAAGCGCTCGAAATCATAAGTCACAGTCTTGGCCTGAATTGCGCCTTCGGTGCCTTTGATAATCAAGTCGGCCGCTTCGAACCAGCCCATATGACGTAACATCATTTCAGCTGACAGAATAATAGAACCTGGGTTCACTTTATCCTGACCCGCATATTTTGGTGCAGTCCCGTGTGTGGCTTCGAATAAGGCACACTCATCACCAATGTTAGCACCCGGGGCAATGCCGATACCGCCAACCTGTGCAGCCAATGCATCAGAAATATAATCGCCGTTCAGGTTCATACAGGCGATAACATCATATTCAGCAGGACGCAGTAGGATTTGTTGCAGGAAGGCATCAGCAATCACATCTTTCACGATGATCTCTTTGCCGTTGTTTGGGTTTTTGATTTTAACCCAAGGGCCGCCGTCGATCAGCTCACCACCAAACTCTTCGCGCGCTAACTGGTAACCCCAGTCTTTAAATGCGCCTTCGGTGAATTTCATAATGTTGCCTTTATGAACCAGAGTGACTGATTCACGATCGTTGGTAATTGCATACTCAATCGCAGCACGTACCAAGCGCTTGGTCCCCTCTTCTGAACAAGGTTTTACACCGATACCGCACTGTTCAGGGAAGCGGATTTTCTTCACGCCCATCTCTTCACGCAGGAACTTGATCACTTTCTCAGCTTCTGGTGAACCCGCTTTCCATTCAATGCCCGCATAGATGTCTTCTGCGTTTTCGCGGAAAATCACCATATTGGTTAATTCAGGGTGTTTTACCGGGCTTGGTGTCCCTTCGTAATAACGCACTGGGCGCAGGCACACATACAGGTCGAGTTGTTGACGTAAAGCAACGTTTAAAGAGCGAATACCGCCACCCACAGGCGTGGTCAACGGGCCTTTAATCGCAACGCGATAGTCACGAATCAGATCCAATGTCTCTTCTGGCAACCAGACGTCTTTACCATAAACATGCGTTGATTTTTCACCGGTGTAAATCTCCATCCAGGCGATTTTACGCTCACCTTTATAAGCTCTCTTCACCGCAGCATCGACCACGTTGATCATGGCCGGAGTCACATCAACGCCAATGCCGTCACCTTCAATAAAGGGAATGATCGGATTATGCGGAACGACCAGTTTACCCTGAGCATCGACAGTAATTTTCTTACCTTCTGCCGGAACCACTACTTTGCTTTCCATCAACCTCTCCTTCAGCGCAATTTTGTTAATGCCTTGTAAGATTCGTGTCAATACTACTTGAATATTCGTTCCACGCCAATCCGAAACGGATTGAGGTATAATGCGCTAATCATTCGGAATCGCAATAATCATGAATAAATTCTCTGTTAAAAATCACAAAGTTAACCGATTCAGCACTCAGTCACAGGCCAAAGCGACAGCGCCAGTCACCCCACGGCGAGTGCTGTTATTCAACAAGCCTTTTGATGTGTTACCGCAATTTACAGATGAGTCGGGACGGCGAACTTTGAAGGAATTCATTCCTTTTAGTGATGTTTATGCCGCTGGCCGACTCGATCGTGACAGTGAAGGCTTACTGGTGTTAACCAATGATGGCAAGTTACAAGCCAAACTGACGCAACCGGCCCAGAAAACAGGTAAAGTCTATTTTGTGCAAGTAGAGGGAGTACCCGGAGAGGAAGCGCTTACTCAGCTTCAGCGGGGGGTGACCTTAAAAGATGGCCCGACCCTACCGGCCGGCGCTGAGTTAGTGGCTGAACCCGAGTGGCTCTGGCCACGTCATCCACCTATTCGCGAGCGAAAATCGATCCCCACCAGTTGGTTAAAGATCACCCTTTTCGAGGGTCGCAACCGGCAAGTCCGCAGAATGACCGCCCATATTGGCTTCCCAACTCTACGTCTGATACGTTTTAGTATGGGAAATTTAAGTCTTGGCGACCTGCAGCCAGGCGAATGGAAGGAGATAAACCATGTTTAAGCCCCATGTTACCGTCGCTTGTGTCGTACACGCCCAAGGGAAGTTTTTAGTTGTCGAAGAGACCATTAACGGCAAAAAGTTGTGGAATCAACCTGCAGGTCACCTGGAAGCAGATGAAACCCTGCTACAGGCCGCGGAAAGGGAGTTGTGGGAGGAGACCGGTATTCGTGCAACACCGCAATCGTTTTTGCGGATGCATCAATGGATAGCACCGGACAAAACGCCATTTTTACGTTTCGCTTTTGTGATTGAACTGCCGGCCCCACTACCCACCTCGCCCCATGACACTGATATCGACTGCTGCCTGTGGCTCACTGCCGATGAAATAGTGCAATCAGCCAATTTGCGTTCACCGCTGGTCGCAGAAAGTATCCGCTGTTACCAACAGCCAGAGCGCTACTCCCTTGATTTGGTTGGCCCCTTTAACTGGCCGCTATAACAGGCGGATTTGATTTACGCAGGTAATTTCACTCAGAGCGCGAATCAACAATGCAGCAACGCGATCAACGTGATAAAATCCGGCGCTTGTTTTTATAATGCCTTATCGGCGTGGATAAATTGTGCGGATGGTTGATCCGCGAGAGTCCAGCCGAGACTTAGGTATTTACGTTAGTGAGACTCCCATGTCAGATAACAGCCAGAAAAAAGTCATCGTCGGTATGTCCGGCGGTGTCGACTCTTCCGTTTCCGCTTACCTGCTCCAGCAACAGGGCTACCAAGTCGCAGGCCTGTTCATGAAGAACTGGGAAGAGGATGATGGCGAAGAGTATTGCTCAGCAGCGACCGATTTGGCCGATGCTCAAGCGGTATGCGACAAGCTGGGCATGGAGTTGCACACCGTCAATTTTGCCGCAGAGTATTGGGACAACGTGTTCGAACTGTTCCTGGCCGAGTATAAAGCTGGGCGCACGCCTAATCCCGATATTCTCTGTAATAAAGAGATCAAATTTAAAGCTTTCCTTGAGTTCGCCGCCGAAGATCTGGGGGCGGACTATATTGCTACCGGTCACTATGTTCGCCGTCAGGACGTTAATGGTAAAAGCCGCTTGTTACGTGGCTTGGATGGCAATAAGGATCAAAGCTACTTCCTTTATACCCTCAGTCACGAACAGCTTGCTCAGAGCCTGTTCCCGGTGGGTGAGTTAGAAAAACCTGAAGTTCGCCGCATCGCCGAGCAGCTTGATCTGGTCACCGCAAAGAAAAAAGACTCTACCGGCATCTGTTTTATTGGCGAACGCAAATTCCGCGATTTCCTTGGCCGCTACCTGCCGGCGCAACCCGGGCCTATCATGACCGTAGACGGCCAGCATGTGGGTGAACATCAGGGCCTGATGTATCACACCTTAGGGCAACGTAAGGGGTTAGGGATTGGTGGCACCAAAGATGGCGGCGATGACCCTTGGTATGTGGTGGATAAAGATGTGGCCAACAATATCTTGCTGGTAGCACAAGGCCATGAACATCCTCGATTAATGTCTGTGGGCCTGATTGCCCAACAGCTACATTGGGTTGATCGTCAACCCATCACTGCCGCTTTCCGCTGTGTGGTGAAAACCCGTTATCGTCAGCAGGATATCCCGTGCACCGTGACCCCACTGGATGATGACCGTGTTGAAGTTCGGTTTGATGATCCGGTGGCGGCAGTTACGCCCGGTCAGTCCGCCGTCTTCTACCAGGCTGAAGTGTGTCTCGGTGGTGGTATTATTGAAGCGCGCTATCCACTGACTGACTCAGCACCCTACTAAATCAGTCAACACTGAGCCGAAATGTTTACAGGAGTGACCGTGGCGAAGAACTATTATGATATTACACTGGCATTGGCAGGAGTCTGCCAGTCAGCTCGCTTGGTTCAACAATTGGCCCATGAAGGTCAGTGCGATAATGACGCATTAAGTACCGTGCTGGGGGGGTTGCTGCAAACCAACCCCCCGTCAACACTGGCGGTGTTTGGCGGTGATGAGCAATCCCTGAAAATGGGGTTGGAAACCTTGCAAAGCGTCTTAAATGCCAATCGTCAGGGGCCGGCTGCGGAATTGACCCGCTATACCCTGAGCTTGATGGTGCTGGAACGTAAGCTCAACGCCAATAAGTCAGCCATGAATACCTTAGGTGAACGTATCAGCCAGCTTGATCGCCAACTGGCACATTTTGACCTCGAATCTGAAACTATGATGAGTTCGCTGGCATCTATTTATACTGATGTTATCAGCCCGCTCGGCCCGCGTATTCAGGTCATAGGTTCACCGGCTATTTTACAAAGCACACTGGTGCAGGCAAAAATTCGTGCCACCCTGCTGGCGGGCATCCGCTCAGCCGTGCTTTGGCAACAAGTTGGCGGAAGCCGCTTGCAGTTAATGTTTTCGCGAAATCGTCTGTTTAAGCAGGCACAGAGTATTCTTGCTCATAATTGAAATCTGATCTCAGGAGTCGCCACCGATGGAATTATCCTCACTGACCGCCGTTTCACCTATTGATGGACGCTACGGCGATAAAGTCAGCGCACTGCGCTCAATCTTCAGCGAATTCGGTTTGCTGAAATTCCGTGTGCAGGTCGAAGTACGTTGGCTGCAAAAACTGGCCGCCTGTGCAGAAATCAAAGAAGTTCCGGCTTTTGATGCCGACGCAAACGCTTACCTCGATAAGATCGTGCAAGAGTTCAATGAGCAGGATGCACAGCGCATCAAAACCATTGAACGTACCACGAACCATGATGTGAAAGCGGTTGAGTACTTCCTCAAAGAGAAGGTGGAGAGCATTCCAGCCTTACATGCGGTGTCAGAATTCATTCACTTCGCTTGTACCTCTGAAGATATCAATAACTTATCCCACGCCTTAATGTTGCAAACCGCCCGCCAGGATGTGGTCTTGCCGATGTGGCGTCAGATTATTGATTCAATTAAAGCGCTGGCCCACCAATACCGTGACTTGCCGCTGCTGTCCCGCACCCATGGCCAACCCGCAACCCCCTCCACTATCGGCAAAGAGTTTGCTAACGTTGCTTACCGTATGGAGCGTCAGTTCCGCCAGCTGTCACAAGTGGAAATTCTGGGCAAAATCAATGGTGCTGTCGGCAACTATAATGCGCACATCGTGGCTTATCCTGAAGTCGACTGGCATCAGTTCAGCGAAAGTTTTGTCACATCACTGGGGATTAACTGGAACCCATACACCACTCAAATCGAACCTCACGATTATATTGCTGAGCTTTTTGATTGTGTTGCCCGCTTCAATACTATCCTGATCGATTTTGACCGTGATATCTGGGGTTATGTTGCACTGAATCACTTCAAGCAAAAAACCATCGCCGGCGAAATTGGCTCAAGCACCATGCCGCATAAAGTCAATCCGATTGATTTCGAAAACTCCGAGGGCAACCTTGGGCTATCTAATGCAGTGCTGGGCCATTTGGCTAGTAAGTTACCGGTTTCACGCTGGCAGCGTGATCTCACCGACTCCACTGTGTTGCGAAATCTGGGTGTCGGCCTGGGTTATGCCCTGATCGCCTATCAGGCGACGATGAAAGGGATCAGCAAGCTGGAAGTCAATGAAGCGCACCTGCTGGAAGAGTTAGACCATAACTGGGAAGTTCTGGCTGAGCCAATCCAGACCGTCATGCGCCGCTATGGCATTGAAAAACCGTATGAAAAACTGAAAGAACTTACCCGTGGCAAGCGTGTTGATGCCGCAGGTATGCAGGCGTTTATTGATGGTCTGGCCTTGCCGGAAGAGGAGAAAACTCGCCTGAAGGCCATGACCCCCGCCAACTATATTGGTCGGGCGGCATCCATGGTTGATGAATTAAAGTAATCTTTATCACTTACCTGCAACGTGATTGACGTTGCAGGTCATTCACCCGTCAACGCCCCTCAACTCAGCCTGGTGGACTAGTTATAGCTTAAAATACCAACGAATATACAAAGGGTTAGCGTCATTTTTATCACCCCACGGTCTATTTCGTTACCCTACTTCCTCCCTGTTTAGTCCCGGTTTAGTTCCGGTTTAGTTGTTGTCGCAGATAATGCTAGCAATATCAAAAGGACTGTATACACGTAGGCGCGACTATCACATGCAGTGGGTTTGCGTTATAACTTCTAAATAATCAGTTTTAATTATTGACTGGGTAATAGTTAATTATCCGATCAATGAGCTATCGAGGGATTGGATATGCGGGTTTTGGTTGTGGAAGATAACGCTTTGTTGCGCCACCATCTTACGGTGCAAATGCGTGAAATGGGTCATCAGGTCGACGCAGCAGAAGATGCTAAAGAGGCGGACTATTTCCTACAAGAGCACGCCCCAGATATCGCCATTATTGATCTTGGTCTCCCCGGTGAAGATGGATTGAGCCTTATCCGTCGTTGGCGTAGCCACCAAACCAACTTACCCATTTTGGTGCTGACAGCACGTGAGAGCTGGCAAGATAAAGTTGCGGTGCTGGAAGCTGGTGCCGATGATTATGTGACCAAACCCTTCCATCTGGAGGAGGTCATTGCTCGAATGCAAGCTTTGATGCGGCGCAATATTGGTCTGGCGTCTCAGGTCATTGAGTTCCCCCCATTTCAGATTGACCTTTCGCGCCGAGAGTTGTGTGTCAATCAGCAACAGATTAAACTGACGGCCTTCGAATACACCATTATTGAAACCCTCATTCGTAATTCGGGTAGGGTCGTCAGCAAAGAGACACTGATGCTGCAACTGTACCCTGATGCAGAACTACGTGAGAGCCATACCATTGATGTATTAATGGGCCGCTTGCGTAAAAAACTGCAGGCAGAACATGAGGGTGAAGTGATTACGACCATCCGTGGTCAGGGCTACCGTTTTGACGCCAGCTAGACACCATGTTCAGGAAAAATAGTAAGCCGTTCTCCCTGCGGGCCCGTTTTCTTATGGCAACTGCCGGTGTCATCCTTGCGCTATCACTCTCTTATGGCATGGTGGCGGTGGTGGGCTATATTGTCAGCTTCGATAAGAACACCTTCAAAGCTCACCGTGGTGAAAGTAACCTATTTTTCAGTCTGGCACAGTGGCACGATAATAAACTCAGTATTTCGATGCCCCCTGAACTTGAGCTGAACATCCCTACGCTGATTTTGATTTACGATAAAGATGGCAACATCTTGTGGCGCCAGCGTCATGTCCCTGAACTGGAATCTCGTATCGAAAAAAGCTGGTTACAAAAACCGGGCTTTTACGAACTGGATACTGGAACGCACATCAGTAGCATGATGCTCGGTGATAACCAGAAAGCGCAAGATCAGCTTAAAAAATATGACGATACCGACAACAGCGCCTTAACTCACTCAATCTCTGTCAATACTTATCCCCCGACCTCCCACTTGCCACAACTCACTATTGTGGTCGTCGATACTATCCCGCAGGAGCTACAGCGGTCTGATCTGGTTTGGGACTGGTTTAGCTACGTCTTACTGGCAAATTTACTGTTGGTGATCCCCCTGCTGTGGCTGGCAGCCTATTGGAGTCTACGGCCAATTAAAGCGCTGGTCAGCCAGATCAATCAGCTTGAAAAAGGTGAGCGCGAACAACTGGATGAGAACCCGCCCCGCGAATTACAAAGTTTGGTTCGTAATCTCAATATTTTGCTAACTAATGAACGCCAGCGTTATACCAAATATCGCACCACACTGTCGGATCTCACCCATAGTCTTAAGACCCCACTGGCAGTATTACAGACGGCATTACGCTCTTTGCGTACCGGTAAACAGGATACTATCGAGGAAATTGAGCCGATCATGCTTGAGCAGATCAGTCGAATCTCCCAACAAATTGGTTATTACCTGCATCGGGCCAGTATGCGTTCAGAACATAGCGTGCTGGTGCGGGAAATTCACTCTGTTCCTGCCCTGCTAGATAGCCTGTGCAGTGCGCTAAATAAAGTTTACCAGCGTAAAGGGGTCGTATTGACTCTCGATATCTCGCCGGAAGTTACTTTCCTCGGTGATAAAAATGACTTTATGGAGGTGATGGGTAATGTTTTGGATAACGCCTGCAAATACTGTTTGGAATTTGTTGAGATTACCGCCCTACACTCTGAAAAACAGCTCACTATCGTCGTCGAGGATGATGGGCCGGGCATCCCTGAAAGCAAGCGGCAGTTGATTTTCGAGCGCGGTCTGCGGGTGGATACATTACGCCCAGGGCAAGGGCTGGGGTTATCGGTCGCCGCCGAAATAATCGAGCAGTATCAGGGTAAAATTTCCATCACTGAGAGCCCCTTAGGTGGCGCAAAAATGATGGTAACCTTTGGCCAACAAAACGATTATCACGATGATTAACAAAATTTGCCTATCCCCCTGATACTGGTGACAGGCATCCGTTATAATCACTGCCAAGCCCCCTCCTATTTGGAATAAACATGGATTACCAACTCGATCTCGATTGGCCCGATTTTCTGCAGCGCTACTGGCAGAAACGTCCCGTTATCCTTAAACGTGGCTTTAAAAATTTTATTGACCCGCTCTCGCCAGACGAGCTTGCCGGATTAGCGATGGAGAATGAGGTCGATAGCCGTCTGGTCAGTCATGAGGATGGTCGCTGGCAAGTGGGTCACGGCCCCTTTGAGAGCTTTGACCACTTAGGTGAAACCAACTGGTCACTGCTGGTTCAGGCGGTTGACCACTGGCACGAACCCGCGGCGGCATTAATGCGCCCCTTCCGTGCGCTTTCTGACTGGCGCATGGATGATTTAATGATCTCCTTCTCAGTACCCGGTGGCGGCGTAGGCCCGCACTTTGACCAATATGACGTCTTTATCATTCAGGGCACCGGTCGGCGGCGCTGGCGGGTCGGCGAAAAAACTGAAATGAAGCAGCATTGCCCACATCCAGATTTGCTGCAAGTGGCCCCCTTCGACGCCATCATTGATGAAGAGATGGAGCCAGGTGATATTCTCTATATCCCACCGGGTTTCCCTCATGAAGGCTATGCACTTGAAAATGCATTGAATTACTCTGTCGGTTTCCGCGCACCGAATGCACGAGAACTGGTCAGTGGCTTTGCTGACTACATACTTTCACGGGAGTTAGGTAGCTACCGCTACAGTGATCCCGACCTGCCATTGCGCGAACATCCTGCTGAGGTGTTGCCGCAAGAGGTCGATAAGCTCCGGACCATGATGTTGGATTTAGTCCAGCAACCAGAGCACTTCCAAAATTGGTTCGGTGAGTTTATCTCTCAATCGCGCCATGAGTTGGATATTGCACCACCGGAGCCGCCTTATCAGGCCGGTGATATCTATGAGTTGCTCCAGCAAGGCGAAGCGCTGCAACGCCTAAGCGGCCTACGTGTGCTGCGCATTGGTGAGCATTGTTATGCTAACGGTGAGTTGATTGATACACCGCATTTGCAGGCTGCCGACGCATTGTGCCAATATTTCAGTGTTGATGCCGAGAAACTGGGTGACGCACTGGAAGATCCATCATTCCTGGCGATGCTAAGTGCGATGGTGAACAGCGGCTATTGGTATTTTAACGACTGATTTTGCGGTTTATGACATAAAAAAACGCCCCGAATAGTGGGGCGTGAGGTTATTGACAAAGTATCGGTTGCGGAGGGAACAGGTAGATCGTAAAGACGCCGTAAATCCTTCCCTGGAGGCTCGATCCGCGCCATCCCTGGCGCGGACGCTTTACTCTTCTACCCGTCCCTCCGTTCCAGATCGCGCCATCGGAGTTTGTCAGCAGTCTGGTGCCCCAAACAACGGGGTGTTTTGCTAAAAAATAGCCAGTAATTTTATGCGGCTTTAGCTCGTTTAGCGGTCAACTCCGCAATTCGCATAATAACTGAGACCGCTTTCTCCATCCCTTCCAGCGTAATAAACTCATGCTTACCGTGATAGTTATAACCGCCGGTAAAGATATTTGGGCAAGGCAACCCACGGAAGGATAGCTGAGCGCCATCGGTCCCGCCACGGATCGGCTTCATAATCGGGGTGATATCACAATCGCGCATGGCCTGCTGCGCCAGTTCAATAATATGCGGATGCTTAATAATATGCTCACGCATGTTGTAATAGCTGTCATCCATAATGATTTCGATATAGCAATCACGGTGTAAACCTTTCCCGACCCGCTTGGCAATATCTACCATATTCTTCTTGCGCGCTTCAAAACCATCGCGATTGAAATCCCGCACAATATAGTGCATTTCAGCCCGCTCAACAGTGCCTTTGATACTTTGCAGATGGTAGAAACCTTCGTAACCCTCTGTACACTCAGGTGTTTCCTCCACAGGAAGTTCCTGATGGAAACGAGTCGCCAGCGACAAAGCATTGACCATCACCCCTTTAGCACTGCCGGGATGAACATTATTCCCTACAATTTTGATGGTCACTGATGCCGCATTAAAGTTCTCAAACTCCAGCTCACCGACACCGCCACCATCTACGGTGTAAGCCCACTGCGCAGCAAACTCCTCCACATTAAAGAAGCGCGCACCTTTGCCCACCTCTTCATCTGGTGTGAATGCAATGCGGATATCCCCGTGAGGAACCTGGCTGTGCTTTAAGCGCACTATGGCGGTGACTATCTCGGCAATGCCGGCTTTATCATCTGCGCCTAACAGGGTTTTACCATCAGTGGTTATCAAGGTGTGCCCAAGTAGCTGATGCAATACCGGGAACATAACCGGAGATAAAACCTCATCACCCATCCCCAGGGCAATATCGCCACCACGGTAGTTTTCTAAAATCTGTGGATTGACGTTTTTACCTGAGGAATCAGGTGAAGTATCAAGATGGGCAATAAAACCAATGGTGGGGACCGGCCAGGAGACATTTGCCGGCAATGTTGCCATGAGACAGCCATGGTCACTCAAGCTAACCTGAGAGAGACCCAGCGCCTGCAACTCCTGTTGCAATGCCTGAGCAAGCTTGCGCTGCCCTTCAGTGCTCGGCACGGATTTTACATTAGCTTTTGCTTGTGTATCAAAAGAGACATAGTTGAAAAAGCGGTCGAGTAATTTGTCCATGGTTCCCACCCTCATAATAGTGATTATCATTATGGGGAAGTGATCGTGATCAAATATTGCGTCAGGTCAGTTTTAGACAAACTTAAGCCAGAATAAAAGCCACGACATAAAAAACTCGCCGGATGAGTTATTCATCAACCGGCAGAGTATTATTGCGGTGCCACAAAAGCAGAGAGAGCATTAGCCGAAATGATTAGTCGCCCTGACGATTCTCGCCACGCGTGGTTAAAAATTCGCGCACATATTCTGGTACTACTTTACTCGCCAGACCATAGTGCTTCTCATCAAACTGGCTTTCCACCTGACTAGGTTCCAGATTCAACTCGACGGTATGCGCACCATGTAAGCTTGATTCATGCACAAACCCGGCAGCAGGATAGACATGACCTGAGGTGCCAATTGAGATAAAGAAATCAGCTTCAGCCAGTGCTTGATAGATCTCATCCATCCCCATCGGCATTTCGCCAAACCACACAATGTGCGGCCGCAGCGGTGAAGGGAATTGGCAGCAGTGGCAGCGCTCATCAGCAGAGAGATCACCCGGCCAATCCAGCACCTGACCAGACTGCGTGCAACGGACTTTCAGTAGCTCACCATGCATATGGATCACTCGTTTACTGCCCGCTCTTTCATGCAGGTTATCAATATTCTGAGTCACCAAAACAAAGTTATCACCAAGCACCGCTTCCAAATCGGCCAGTGCGAAGTGAGCGGCATTGGGTGCAATATCTGGCTGCTGCAACTGACGACGGCGCGCATTATAAAAAGCTTGGACTAATTCAGGATCCCGACGATACCCCTCAGGCGTGGCGACATCCTCCACTTGATGCTCTTCCCATAAGCCATCAGCGGCACGGAAAGTACGAATACCAGATTCAGCCGAGATACCCGCTCCCGTCAGTACCACCACCAAGGGTTTCTTCATTTCTGAGATGGCAGCACTGTCCCGATGAAAAATACGGGAGCGAAAACGTTGATGCCGCAAATGCTTATTCTTGCGAAACCGACATAGCCGATGGCGAATGCGCATAACTTTTTGCCTCTTCTATAACCTTGCCACTTGGGGCGACAGGGGCAACATACCGCCCACCTGTAGCATCAATGACATTGGGTATTATTATTGATAGTAACGACTATTACTCATTCAAATTCAGAAATGCAGCCCCACGAACACCACCCGCATCGCCATAACGCGCTTTTTCAATGCGTGGCAAGCGCGCCACCCGCAATAAGTGTTGCGGTAAGCGTTTGGGTAGCTCCTCGTAGATCTGCGCGAAATTAGATAATCCGCCGCCAATCACCACTAAATGGGGGTCCAGCATGGTCAGTAAGTTGCCCAGACACACAGCGAGCACATCCATAAATCGCTCAATATGAGCCACGGCCTTAGGTTCACCAGCATTATAGTTGGCGATAATTTCGGTCGCGGGCAAAGATTGTTGAGTGAAGTGCTGATACAGCCATTCAAAACCACGGCCAGAAATATAGTTCTCGATACAACCATTATGGCCGCAGCCACAAGGCACCCGAGGAATATCTGCGCCCAAGATATCTAGCGCATCCACCGGTAAGCGGAAGTGACCAAATTCACCCGTGATATGGTTGCGCCCACTAACAATGCTGCCGTTGACAATCAGACCACCGCCAACCCCTGTGCCAAGAATCAGCCCCAAAACGGTTGGATAGGCACGAAATTCAGGGTCCCAAGCTTCAGACAGCGCAAAACAGTTGGCATCGTTATCAATGCGAACTTCGCGCTGAATCAATTTTGACAGGTCGCCTTGCAATGATTGGCCCATCGCCGCCGGGACATTGGCGGTGAAAACAGTGCCATCATCTGCATTAGGCAAACCGGGAATACCAATGCCCACACGGCCTTTAACACCACAATGCGCATCTGCTTCCAGTGTTAAACTCTGTAATGTTTGCAGCAACTGTTGATAGTCTTCACGTGGCGTAGGGACTCGTTTATGCCAGATTCGTTGTAGGTTGGCATCAAAAACGCCCAACTCAATTTTGGTGCCACCCATATCAAAGCCGTAATACATAAACTTATCCTTATATGCCCTAGATAATTCGAGTTGTAGCCGGCGGCCAACACAGATGCCGCTGGGAGTATCACGGCAATAACTACTGCCCGCTCAATACCCGCGCAGGATCAATACGACTGGCACGACGCGCAGGATACCAGCTGGCTATCAAACTCAGCACCAGTGCAGTTGCCAGTACGCAGGCCACGTCAAACCAGTGCAGCTCTGACGGCAAGAAATCGATGAAATAGATATCACCCGACAAAAATTGATGCCCGATCAGCTGTTCCAAGCTGCGGATAATGGTGGTTAATTGCAGCGAAATAATCACCCCCGCCACCACACCGCTAATGCTACCGATAAGCCCGGCCAGCAAGCCATACCAGATGAAGATGGCCCGGATCAGGCCATCTTTAGCGCCTAACGTGCGCAATACGGCGATATCACTACTCTTATCTTTAACCGCCATCACCAACGTAGACACAATATTAAAACTGGCAACCCCGATCACCAGCACCATAGCTAAGTACATGATAGTGCGGATCATCTGGATATCTCGGTACATATAGCCATAGGTGCCAATCCAGCTGCTGATATAGACATAGGCGTTACTCACCTCACCGGCGCTGCGCACCAGTTTATTGGCGTTATAAACATCATCTACCTTGATGGCGATACCGGTAACACTATCACCCATATCAAGATATTGCTGTGCATCAGCCAATGGCACCAGTGCCAGACTGTGATCCAACTGACCACTTAGCTGAAAGATACCCGCCACTTGTAGACGAATGCGCTTAGGTTGCAGCAGTTTCATCTCAGGATCGCTATTGGGGATCATCACCGTCAGCCAAGAGCCATGTTTCACCCCCAGGGCATCCGCCAGACCCTTGCCTAAGATAATCTGCTGCTGCCCCGCCTTGAAATTATCCCAGGCGTGATCAGCAACAAAACTGGGCAATGCGCTAAGGCGCTGCTCAGACTCGGGATCAACCCCTTTGACCTGCACCGCCCGCAGCTGCGTGGCGTTTTCAATCAGCCCGGTAAAATTGATATAAGGAGCCGCCGCCAGAATACCCGGCACTTTTTCAATGCGTTGTAAGCTTGATGACCAGTCAGCGAATGGCTGATTAACTGCCGCAATCTCGCCATGAGGTACAACCGCCAAAATACGGTTTTTCAGCTCACGTTCGAAGCCATTCATCGCACTTAGGCCGACGATCAATACGGTAACACCCAAGGCAATACCCAGAGTGGAAATCACCGAAATTAGCGACACCATACCGCCACGACGGCGGCCACGGCTAAAACGCAAACCGATTAAGAGCGAAAGTGGCAAAGCACCCATCACTGCGCCCCCACCAACGTCAAGTGCTGTTGTAACTGACCATCACGCATTTCTAACTGGCGACTCATCCGTTTCGCCAACTGTAAATCGTGGGTGACCACTAAAAATGCCGTCCCTTGACGAACATTCAATTCACCCAGCAAATTGAAGATGCTATCTGCATTGCGTTGGTCAAGATTACCGGTCGGCTCATCGGCTAAAACCAGCGAAGGGTTATTGACCAACGAGCGGGCAATCGCCACCCGCTGGCGCTCACCACCGGATAACTCCGAGGGGCGATGCTTACTGCGCTTCTCCAGCCCGACGGCCACTAACATGGCACGGGCTTTATCCTGCGCCTGCGCCGGTTTAGCGCCGCCGATTAACAGTGGCATCGCGACATTTTCTAATGCAGTAAAATCAGGCAACAAATGGTGGAATTGATAGATGAAACCTAACTCACGGTTACGCAGTTCTGCTTTCGCGCTGGAGGAGAGCTGATTCAGTGAGCGCCCCTGATAAATCACCTCACCGGAGGTTGGGGTATCTAAACCCCCCAACAGATGCAGCAAGGTGCTTTTCCCTGAACCGGAGCTACCGACAATTGCCATCAGCTCACCAGACTCAATGGTGAACGACACATTGCTCAGAACGTCAGTATGCAGTTGCCCTTCCTGATAGCGTTTGCACAAGTTTAAGCACTGTAATAAAGGATGATTACTCATAGCGTAAAGCCTCGGCAGGTTGTGCGGCGGCAGCGCGCCAGGAAGGATAAAGCGTGGATAGCAAAGCAATCGCCATCGCCACCAGGGCAATGACCGTGACCTGAAGCGGGTTAATTTCCACCGGTAATGAACCGCCATCGATCAGTAAACCGAGAATAGGGATGATGGTGTTCAATTGGCTGGCGAGTAAAATACCCAATCCGGCACCAAGCAGCGCACCAATCACGCCAGCGGTCGCGCCCTGCACCATAAATATCAGCATGATTTGGCGGCGGCTCAAGCCTTGCGTCTGCAAAATAGCCACCTCGCCCTGCTTTTCCATCACCAACAGGCCCAGCGAGGTGATGATATTAAAGGCCGCCACGGCGATAATCAGGCTCAGCAGCAGCCCCATCATATTTTTTTCCATGCGCACGGCCTGGAATAACTCACCTTTGCGATCACGCCAATCCTTCCAAACCATGCCCTCCGGCAAGGTCTGCTGACTCAGGCTATCAACGGAGAGCGGCTGTGAAAGGAATAAGCGCCAGCCGGTAATATTGCCCGCCGGATAGCGCATTAGGCGCGATGCATCCTGCTGATTAACCAGCATTTGATAGCCATCGACCTCGCTGTCCGCCGCGAATGTCCCGATCACATTAAATAGCCGCTGGCTAGGGATGCGCCCCATCGGGGTAAACTGACTGGCACTCGGCACCATCAAACGCAGCGTTTCACCCCGTTTAACCCCTAACTGCCCTGCGAGCTTCTCGCCGAGGATCATATTGTAGCTACCGGGCTGTAAATCTTTCAGCTGCACATTAACCAAATAGCTAGCCAATGGCTCATGCTGAGAGGGATCAACCCCCAACATCACCCCCGCGGAGAGATTGCGCGCGCTTTGCAACACCACGTCCGCGGTGGTCAGCGGCACAATGTCGGTCACACCGGTCAGTGATTTCAGTGCTGAAGCTGGCATCTGCTTCGGGTCGAGTGAACCTTGCGGCGTGGTTATCAGCGCCTGTGGCATCAGCCCCAAAATATTATCTTGCAAACCGCGCTCAAAACCATTCATCACAGATAATACTGTAATCAGTGCCATCACACCCAGCGTGATGCCAATGGTCGAAAGCCACGAAACGAACCGACCGAAACGGTCGGATGCACGGCCGCGCATATAACGCAGGCCAATAAATAGTGCGACAGGTTGATACATGAAATCTGTTTAGATCCTGTTGCTAAAGCAAAGTGATCGAGGATAATAAAGGGTACTACCGCTTTATGGAACCATTAACCGCCTAAATCTCCGGCTTTTATTCCAAAAAAGAGCACCCATCTGTGGCTATAGCTGTTCACGTGCTAGGATAGCCGCCGAGATAATTTGTCCTGATAAAGAGACTGTTTAACTGCTTATGTCCCAACAATATCGTTATTCATTACCTGAACGACGTGGCGATACCCGTCAGTTAGGTCAGTTGACCGGCTCTGCTTGCGCGGTCGAATGTGCGGAAATCATTGAGCGCCATCATGGCCCGGTAATGTTAATTACCCCCGATATGCAGACGGCGCTGCGCCTACGAGATGAGATCCAGCAATTCTCATCATGGCCGGTGAACACCCTCTCCGACTGGGAAACACTGCCGTATGACAGTTTTTCACCGCATCAGGATATTATTTCGGCCCGCCTCTCCTGCCTATACCAGCTTCCTGCAATGGAACGCGGCGTTATTATTCTCCCAGTCAATACCCTAATGCAACGGGTATGCCCCCATGAGTTCCTGCATGGTCATGCACTGGTGATGAAAAAGGGCCAGCACCTGTCACGGGATAAGTTGCGCGCCCAACTAGAGCAAGCAGGCTACCGCAGTGTTGATCAGGTCATGGAGCACGGTGAGTTTGCCACCCGTGGCGCACTGCTGGATCTCTATCCGATGGGCAGCGAAGAGCCATATCGCATTGATTTCTTTGACGATGACATTGACAGTTTGCGGGTGTTTGATGTGGATACCCAGCGCACGCTCACTGAAGTTGAGCAGATAAACTTACTGCCGGCTCATGAATTCCCCATTGATAAAGCGGCTATTGAGCTATTTCGCAGCCAATGGCGTGAGCAGTTCGACGTCCGCCGTGATGCGGAACATATCTATCAGCAAGTGAGCAAAGGCATCTGGCCCGCTGGGATCGAGTACTGGCAGCCGCTGTTCTTCAGCCAGCCATTACCTTCACTGTTCAGCTATTTACCTGAAAACACCCTATTGATAAACACCGGTTCACTGGAGAACTCAGCTGAGCGTTTTTGGCTCGATGTGAATCAACGTTTTGAGAGTCGTCGCATTGACCCAATGCGCCCATTGCTGGCCCCCGAAACCCTCTGGTTGCGGGTAGACTCGCTATTCAGCGAGCTAAAAGAGTGGCCACGGCTCCAGCTTAAAACCGATGAACTGCCCGCCAAAACGGCCAATACCAACTTGCACTATCAGGCGCTACCTGATTTAGCGGTGCAAGCGCAGCAAAAAGCGCCATTGGATAATCTGCGCCGCTTTATTGAGGCATTCAGCGGCAGCATTGTGTTCTCCGTAGAGAGTGAGGGGCGACGCGAAACACTGCAAGACCTGCTGGCACGGATAAAAATCAGCCCGACCCTGATAACCGAATTATCGCAAGCCCGCGCCCCCGGTCACTATCTGATGATTGGTGCGGCCGAGCGTGGCTTCCTTGATGCGGATAAACAGCTCGTGCTGATTTGTGAAAGCGATTTGTTGGGCGAGCGCGTTAGCCGCCGTCGGCAAGATAACCGCCGCACCATCAATACCGATACTCTGATCCGCAATCTGGCCGAGCTACGCCCCGGTCAGCCAGTGGTGCATCTGGAACACGGCGTTGGCCGCTATCTGGGCCTGACCACCCTTGAAGCGGGCGGTATCAAAGCTGAATACCTGATATTGACCTATGCCGGTGAAGATAAGCTGTATGTGCCGGTCTCATCCTTGCATCTGATTAGCCGCTATTCCGGTGGTGCAGACGAAAATGCGCCGCTGCATAAACTGGGCGGCGAAGCTTGGGGTCGGGCACGACAGAAGGCCGCAGAAAAAGTGCGGGATGTGGCGGCTGAACTGCTGGATATCTACGCCCAGCGCGCAGCCAAATCGGGCTTCAAATTCAAACTCGATCGCGAACAATATCAGCTGTTCTGCCAAAGCTTCCCGTTTGAAACCACCCCGGATCAGGAACAGGCCATCAACGCAGTTCTCAGTGATATGTGCCAGCCGCTGGCGATGGATCGACTGGTGTGTGGTGATGTCGGCTTCGGTAAAACTGAAGTGGCGATGCGGGCGGCATTCCTCGCGGTGGCTAATAATAAGCAAGTCGCGGTATTGGTGCCGACCACCCTGCTCGCCCAGCAGCATTTTGACAACTTCCGCGACCGCTTTGCCACCTGGCCGGTGCGGATTGAGATGATGTCTCGCTTTCGTAGCGCCAAAGAGCAGCAGCTCATTCTGGAGCAAGCCGCGGAAGGGAAAGTCGATATTATTATCGGCACCCATAAGTTGCTGCAAAGTGATCTGCGCTGGCAAGATCTCGGCCTGCTAATTGTCGATGAAGAGCACCGTTTCGGTGTGCGCCATAAAGAGCGCATTAAAGCCATGCGCGCGGATGTGGATATCCTGACGCTAACCGCAACGCCTATTCCGCGCACACTGAATATGGCGATGAGCGGTATGCGCGATTTGTCGATTATTGCCACCCCGCCAGCGCGTCGGTTGGCGGTGAAAACCTTTGTCCGCGAATATGACAGCCTGGTGATTCGGGAAGCGATTTTGCGTGAGATTCTGCGTGGTGGGCAGGTTTACTACCTGTACAACGACGTGGAGAACATCGAAAAGGCCACCCAGCGGCTAGCTGAATTAGTGCCAGAGGCACGGATCGCAATTGGCCATGGTCAGATGCGTGAACGGGATCTAGAGCGGGTGATGAATGACTTCCATCACCAGCGCTTTAACGTACTGGTATGCACAACGATTATCGAAACAGGTATCGACATTCCTAGTGCTAATACCATTATCATTGAACGCGCCGATCATTTTGGTCTGGCACAGCTACACCAATTGCGCGGCCGTGTCGGGCGTTCGCATCATCAAGCTTATGCCTACCTGTTGACGCCGAACCCAAAAGCCATGACCACCGATGCCAAAAAGCGGCTGGAGGCGATCGCCTCACTGGAAGATCTCGGTGCGGGCTTCGCGCTGGCAACCCATGATCTGGAGATTCGTGGGGCGGGTGAATTGTTAGGCGAGGACCAAAGCGGCCAGTTGACCACCATTGGTTTCTCGCTCTACATGGAGCTGCTGGAGAACGCCGTTGATGCACTGAAAGAGGGGCGCGAGCCATCACTGGAGGATTTGACCAGTCATCAGACTGAAATTGAGATGCGTATGCCGGTGCTGCTGCCCGATGATTTCATTCCTGATGTGAATGTCCGGCTTTCATTCTATAAACGTATCGCCAGTGCACGTAATGAAACAGAACTTGATGAGTTAAAAGTTGAGCTAATCGATCGCTTTGGCAAGCTGCCAGATGCTGCCCGCTACCTGTTACAAACCGCTGAATTGCGTCAGCAAGCGCAGAAGTTGGGGATTAAGCGAATTGAAGGCAATGAACGCGGTGGTTTTGTCGAATTTAGCGAGAAGAACAGGGTCGATCCGGTCTATCTGATTGGGCTGCTGCAACGTCAGCCGAAAATATATCGACTGGAAGGGCCAACCAAGCTGAAGTTTATGCAGGATTTAACTGACCGGACGCAACGACTGAAATTTATCAGCGAATTGTTAGCGGCATTTGCTCAGCATTGCGTAGCTTAATTGGCTAATTAGCGCGGGCTCTCAGCAAGGAGAGACCCGCGTTAATGCTAATGCCACTCGCTAAACTGTTATACTCTTCGTGCCTGGCGCCGCAGGGGTGTTAGCTACACTCACTCACCCGAATCACTTACTTGAGTAAGCTCATCGGGATTAATGAGCCTCAAAGAGGCTCACCCTACGGGCTAGCATAAATGCTGTTCAAATCGGTTTTCACCGATTTGTCATTCATTTGCTGCCTACCTGCAACCCCAATAACTTTGAGTATCAATTGGCTAAAAATTACGTTAAGCGATCAGAATTAGCACTATATCGCGGGTTCTTGGTACAAGGTCTTGGACAACAGATTTTGTATTATGCTCGGTCGTTCAGTATCAGTTGACCATTTTTATCGATTGGGATCTGCGTGCCTGGATCACGATCCATACGAATTTTTCCCTGTTGATCGCCAATTTTGTAGGTTACGTCATATCCCAGCATCTTCTGTGACTTGTCGTAAACCGTTTGGCAACGTTGTTGGGTGGTCGTATAAGTATCATTTTCCTGCATGTTATTTTGCACGCGGTTACCGGCATAGCCACCTGCCAGGGCACCTGCAACAGTGGCGATATCTTTACCACGGCCACCGCCTACCTGATGGCCCAGAACGCCACCCGCAACGGCACCTAACACTGAACCCGCGATTTGGTTCTCATCCTGCACCGGTTTACGGTGAGTGACAGTCACATCGCGGCACTCTTTACGCGGCGTTTTGATAGTCTCTTTAATCGGCGTTGCGGCAAGAACTTGTGCATATTGCGGTGCGCCGGAGAATACATTCATACTCGCGACAGCGGCAATTCCCAGAGCGGCCGCAATACCGATACCCACACCTGCTAACATTGATTTGTTCACAGGAAATCCTCCTGAAAGTGTTACCACGCATCTTCTGCCCCAGAATTCCATGTAATAAACAGAAAATCTGGCAGCGTCTGGCTTTGAGGGCTGAACCCTGATCACCGGAGTACGGCGTGCGTGACTCGCCGTCTTAACTCAGTAGACCGATGAAGTCTGCACAATGTGCGCAGACCTAGCAATAAGACAAATGGACTAAACATCCAGATAATAGGTGTGAATGAATGTGTTTAGGAGGAATCCGACTGATAGGCCATGTTAATGCGAAATTTTATGCTGATGATTTAACATTACCTGCGCATTTTTTTAGCTTTACGTGCGTTGCTTAAGATCAAAAAAAACCGCCACCATAATAAAATAGCAGCGGTTTCTATTGAGCAGAACAGACCTAAAAGCCATTGGTATTACAGCTAATCCTGCTGCGATGCCAAGGAGGAAAGGCAGTTTAGTGGAGCTTAAGGCGCGGTCTAATCACCCGATTAATACCACCCACCAGCATCATAAGGCCTGTCTTAGTGTAACCATGCAGTGCCACTTGATGCATACGATAGAGCGAGATGTAGACCACTCGAGCAACACGGCCCTCGACCATCATGGAGCCACGCATCAGGTTGCCCATCAAGCTGCCAACAGTGCTGAATTTCGACAGTGAAACCAGTGAGCCGTGGTCTTTGTAGATGTACGGCTTCAGCGGCTGGTCATTGAGCAGTGCCAGAATATTGTTGTAACAACGGCTGGCCATCTGATGTGCTGACTGCGCGCGCGGCGGCACAAAACCGCCATTTGGCTGCGGACAAGAGGCACAGTCGCCGATGGCAAAGATATTCGGATCACGGGTCGTTTGCAGTGTCGGTTCAACCACCAACTGGTTAATGCGGTTGGTCTCCAGCCCGGCGATATCTTTCATAAAGTCCGGCGCTTTAATCCCTGCGGCCCAGACCATCAGATCGGCGTTAATGTACTCGCCCTCTTTGGTATTCAGGCCGTTTTCGTCAGCGCTGGTTACCATAGTTTTGGTCAATACACGGACACCCAACTTAATCAGCTCTTGATGCGCAGCAGCCGAAATGCGCGGCGGCAGGGCCGGCAGAATACGCTCACCCGCTTCAACCAGTGTTACATTCAGCGCCTGGTTATCCAAACCTTCAAAACCGTAGCTGTGCAGCTGTTTCACCGCATTATGTAGCTCAGCAGATAGCTCCACACCGGTAGCACCACCACCCACAATGGCGATGTTCACTTTGCCCTTCTCACCCGGTTGCGCGGAGTATTTCAGGAACAGGTTGAGCATCTCATTATGGAAACGGTGCGCCTGATGCGGGTTATCCAGGAAGATGCAGTTCTCTTTCACCCCCGGCGTGCCGAAATCGTTCGAGGTGCTACCCAGCGCCATCACCAAAATGTCATAGGTTAATTCACGTTGCGTCACCAGCACATCGCCGTGTTCGTCGCAAATCTCCGCCAAACTGAGGGTTTTGGTTTCACGGTTGATGTCAGTTAAGGAACCCAACTGGAAATTAAAGAAGTGGTTACGGGCATGAGCCAGATAGCTCAGCGCATCGACGCCATCATCCAGAGAGCCGGTTGCCACCTCATGCAACAGCGGTTTCCACAAATGGCTATGGTTACGATCGACCAAAACTATTTCGGCTTTTTTACTGCGGCCTAGCTTGTGACCCAGACTTGTTGCCAGCTCAAGACCGCCGGCACCACCACCAATAATAACGATTTTTTTCTTCGGCGTTGTCAAAATGACCCCCTAAATGTGAACCAATTGTTAGCTAAGGGTAAATGAATAATATCCTTAGATAACATAGGGTTCGCTGATGCTAAATCAATAATCTGTAGCCAGAATATCATGCAGGGTTATTTGGTCATACCAAAATTGATATATATCAACTTTTTTTGATTAAAGTGGCAGCGGCAGATTTTTTCTGGAATAGGATTCAAATAGTTAGCATTTCGTCACAATTTAGAACTTTGCTAATTGCCAACACGGGAAGAGCTATTTTGATGTTATTCGCCATAAAAATGGCCTGAAAAAAGCACGTCAGCTACTCTTTCCAAGCCAGCTAATCGTGAGTCATTAGTTCTACAATTAACTCATCATTAACATTAAGCGGCATTAACCTGGAGTTTTAGGTCACTCCATCTCTCATTCTACCCCAGCGTTTTAAACGCCTTGACGCGCTGGAGATGGGGCGACAGATCCTTAAATTTGTGACTCTGTTTCTCATCCCAGACAATCTCATAATAGGGGTGCAGATCACTGGCCGTCAGCTTGCTATCAAGCATTTCATCATGGCGAGAGAGCACCACCAGGCAACGATCGCGGTTTTTCTCGCGGAAGTTATTGATGCATTTGCTGGCAATATCGACATACTCTTCCGGGCGGTCAATTTTGCCACTCATATTATTCTGTGGGTAGAGATTGGGATTGAACACCACCTGACGAACTCCACACAGGAAGCCGATACGCTCAGCCCAAAAACCCCCCAAGCCGACGCCGCAAATCAGTGATTTAGCATCGCCGCCCTGCTGGATGGCTTTATCCACCTCTTTCAGTAAATGCTGCATGTCATGGCGAGGATGCAAAGTGCTGTAACTGATAAAACGCACATCCGGATCAATGAATTGCAGTTGCAGGACTTTCTCGTGATTACCGGGGCTGTTGGAATCAAAACCATGTAGATAGACGATCATATTTATCCTCGCGACTTAACTTAGAAGCTCTTATGTGCATCCCAGCGCTCACTGAGTGCCGTCAACGCCCTATTTGCCTGCTGCCAGCGTGATGACGCCATCAACGCCTGACGGCTTAACTGCCCAGAATGGTACAATCGCGTCAGTGAATCTGCTTTGACCGGAGAGAGGTTATCTAGCACACTGACTGCCCCCTGACGGTTATTGCACACCAAAATCATATCGCACCCTGCATCCAAAGATGCCTGTCCGCGCTCGGCGTAACTGCCCATAATCGCCGCCCCCTCCATCGAGAGATCATCGGAGAAAATGATGCCATTGAAACCTAGCTCTTGGCGCAATATCTGCTGAAGCCAGTAAGGCGAGCCACTTGCCGGGCGGGCATCGGCTTCAGTATAAATCACGTGAGCGGGCATGATGGCATCCAGCAACCCGCGCGCGATCAGTTCGCGAAATATAACCATATCATGAGTACGGATTTCTGCCAGTGGTCGATTATCACGTGGCGTCTCTTTATGTGAGTCCGCCGTGACCGCGCCGTGACCGGGGAAGTGCTTGCCTGTGGTCTTCATCCCCGCGCTATGCATCCCTCGGATAAAGCACTCGGCCATATGCAGAGCTTGCTGCGGATCACTGTGGAACGAGCGCTCACCAATGGCGGCACTGACATGACCAATATCCAACACCGGCGCGAAGCTGATGTCGATATCCATTGAGGTCATCTCTGCCGCCATTAGCCAGCCCGCTTCTTGCGCCAACTGCGCCGCCGTGACGGGATCATTGATCGCCGCAAACGACTGGGCCGCAGGCAGGCGGGTAAAGCCATCACGAAAACGCTGCACCCGCCCCCCCTCCTGATCAACCGCCACCACCAGCCGATCATGGGAGGCGGCCCTGATTTGGCGCACTAACTCACGCAACTGCTCAGCATCATGATAATTACGGCTAAACAAAATCAGGCCACCCACCAGCGGGTGCTTTAAAATCTCACGCTCTTCTGCATCCAGCTCATAGCTGGCAACGTCTATCATCACTGGACCCACGATAACCCCATAACTTTAAAGTAAAAATCAAAAAGACAGATTAAATCGCTGACGTAGCGGCGCGGCCCATTGTAGAAATGCGCTATCCCCCGTCTGCTGCCAGCGAACTTCAAACCACATCAGCATCAGGTAGTCAATCCACGGCAGCCAGCGCTGTATCTGACGCGCGAGAGCGGTAATGTCATGGTAGCCACCGCCACCATGTTCACCGCCACAATAGTGCTGCAAAAAAGTCTGCTGCTGTGACTGCGACCAGTTATTGCCACGAAACAGGGCCGCAATATCCAGCGCAATATCACCATCAGCGGCATACTCCCAATCAATCAGTTTCAGCCCAGTGGTGGTGATTAAGAGATTGCCGGGATGAATATCCATATGCAAGGGAGCCAGTTTTATTGGTTGCGGTTGCGCTTTGCGCAGAAAATCTTGTTGGAGCCGCAGCCAACCCGGAGTGCGGCGGGCGGGATCAATCAGATTGCCATAGCGGATTAACTGGCCGCGCAAATCCAGACGATAACCACTGGCGGGTAGATAATGGAGACGAGCCAACAGCTGCGCCAACTTACCATTATTCGATAATTCAATGAATTGCGCATCAGTGACAACGTCACCTTGGAGCCAATTGACCACCAGCCAGTGCGGATTTGCGGCAATAGCGACCGGAGATAAATCGCTGCCAGCGACATGACGCAACAGCTTGCGCTCTCGCCGCCGATTCACCCCCAGTTGCATTTTCTGCATTGACTGCTCACGCGCCAGCCAATCAATGTTCGCCGCAGTAATGCGCCAGCTTTCACCGGTCAGACCGGAGACAGGGCTAATCTGATAATCGGCGATTTTCACCGCCGGATTGATGCTCTCAATCAGTGCATGTAGGGCGGGATCAGCGCTGGACTGGGCCATGACCTGACCAGATGATTTCGCCGGTTTGCGCCTGCATCAACTGCATTTCAATGGTCGGGGACTTCACATCGCCGCTAACATCGCTGTACAACACATACTGTGCACTGACATAACGGGCCAAACCAATCGCTTTGCTGCGCGACCCCAGGCTATCCTCGTCCGATAGGCCCAGTGTTTGCCTGGCGACAGCTAATTGCTGCGGCGAGATCAACACAAATTTCTTATTTGATGTCAGCACCTGATGCAGTGCGGTGGTGGCTTTCGCCATCTGCAACGCGCCGTTGGTGTTATTTTTGACGCTATCGAGTAGCAAAATGCTGCCATTCGCCACATCTTTGCTGTTGACCATTTGCGCGACTAAAGGTTCTACACTGGCGGCCCAGTCGATAGATTGCTGTACTTTCGGCGGCTGCGGCACGGTGTCGACCGGCGGTGGCGTCTCGATGACAGGTGGTGTGACCGGCTCAATGGTGACTGGCGGTGTGGTTGGCTCAACAGGTGGCTTAGTAATACACCCCGTCAGCACAAGTGCCGCTAGCGCCACAGATAAATACCTTTTCATTGTCCCACTCCAATAGCGGCTGAACTATTATAAAAATAGCTAGAAGCGCGTTATAAAAATAAATAGAGGCGCGCATTTTGCGCATTAAAATTATTATTCACTGATTGAACCGCCACCTCATCCCCTGGCGCAATCATCAGAATGCGCGGCGCTTCGAGTGGCTCGACCTCCAGGCCCTGCGCATCATACCAATAAAAGCGATAGTTGATTTTTACCGGCTTATTCTGGCTATTAGAGATAACTGAGCGCACAACATTGTTGCCAGAAGAGGTTGATATTGCAGGTTGAGAAGCCAAAATGCCCGCCGTCAGTACCGATGAATCCATTACTACGGTTTGCTGTTGATTGACCGCAATCCCCTTCGGACTGCTGCACCCCAGCAGGGTCGCGATACTTGCGCACGCAATCACCGGTAATAAAAACGCCTTTACACGGCGCATAGGCTTACCTCTTATTTAGGGTATAAAGTTAATTACTTATGCGACAGCAACGAACCCAAATCACGACCACCGACCAAATGCATGTGGATATGGTAGACAACCTGCCCGGCATGGCGGTTGCAATTGATAATCAGGCGATAGCCATCTTCAGCAATGCCCTCCTGCTCTGCAAGTTTAGCAGCTACCGTGATCATGCGACCTAATGTTGCTTCGTGCTCAGCGGTGACATCATTCACGGTAGGAATAAGAATGTTGGGAATGATTAAGATATGGGTGGGTGCCTGTGGGGCAATATCACGAAACGCGGTCACCAGTTCATCCTGATAAACCACGTCGGCAGGGATTTCACGGCGGATAATTTTGCTGAAAATCGTTTCTTCGGCCATAACGCATTTCCTTAATCATGATAAAAATGGGGAATGCGTAGTATGAGCGACAAATTCTATTGATTTCAACCTCAATCATCAGCCGCGCGCATAAGCCGCCGCTTTTTCAAACAAAGCCGGATCAGGACGAATGCCGGTATACAGCACAAATTGCTCAACCGCTTGAATGGCAAATACTTCAGCACCGATAATCACCGTTTTTCCTTGCATTTTGGCATAACGGATCAGTGGGGTAATCGCCGGCAGCGCCACCACATCAAAAATGATATCTGCATGATTAACTTCATTTTCAGTGAAAGCCATGTGGTCCGCCTCTTTGCCCCCAGCCATGCCCACTGGCGTAGCATTGATGAGCATATCGGCCTGAACCCCTTGCATATCAGGGCGATAGCGGTAGCCCGACTGCTCAGCTAATTGCTTACCGGTTCTTTCATTGGTTGCAATGATAAAGCCCTGCTTAAAACCGGCATTTTTGAGGGCAAACGCCACCGCCTTCGCCATCCCCCCACTGCCACGTAGTGCAAAAACTTTATCGCTCGGCACCTGATAGGTCTGTAGCAATTGCTCGATGGCGAGATAGTCAGTGTTGTACGCCGTCAAATAGCCATCAGTGTTAACCAAAGTATTAACCGAATTAATTGCTGCGGCTGATGGGGCCATCTCATCCACCAGCGGGATAACCGCCTCTTTAAATGGCATCGAAATGGCGCACCCCCGGAACCCAAGCGCCCGCACGCCACCAATGGCCGCAGCCAAATCCGTGGTGGTGAAGGCCTTATAGAGGTAATCGAGATCGAGCGCATCATACAAAAAGTTATGAAAGCGGGTGCCGAAGTTGCTGGGTCTGGCGGCCAGAGAGATACAGACTTGGGTATCTTTGTTTAGGTAGCGAGTCATCTTATTGCCTCAAATATCATCGTCAAAAGGGTTGCGCCTAAATAAAAGCCCCCGAACAGGCGCAGGGCGCGCACCTAAATAATCTAGGCTGGTTTGATTTCCAAACCACCTGGCTGGAGCCGGAATAGTTGCAACCCACGTAAAGGGGTGCACTAACGCCATTTACTCATTGAAAGAGTATCAGCTTAGATTGCGTCCTGGTGATAAATATAGGCGGAGTCATCACCGGGCGATAGCGCTTATGGTGCAAAATAGTTATCTTGGTACCGATAATTATCAATTTCATCCCACTTAAATATGATAAGTGATTAAATTATATTTATCATACAGGAATAGCCAACTACTTAAATTGAAAGCCTAACATAACGAATTCACTTAATTAATATTACCGCGCCATATCGCGATAATAAAAATAGTTATCTCCTTTGACACGACGATATATTCAGTGATAGTTTTAACTCAAGGGAAGTAGGAGAGCGTGTAATTGCACTGAATTATAGAATTAAGATATACATGTGATATATTCCCATAAGCAAAAATAAAGACTCGCGCAATAATACTTTCCTTAACTGAAAAGCCCAAGAAATTATCTCTTGGTTTTTATCATCAATGGAGGGATTAATTATGTCTAGTTTGAAAAAAGAGATCATGGCAACAAAAACTGTCGTTAATGTTAGCGAAGCTAAACGGAATCACCCTCAGCGCTTGGCAGAAGATGTCCTTGAGCAGATAGCTGGCGGGTGGATAAATGCTTTTGCTCGGTGGGGAAGAGCATTCTAATTTTTAATCATATGCGGGCTGCCATTGGTGGCCCCTATTTTTTACTTATTAACTCTACAGCCCAGACATATTTATTAACGCTGGGAGGAGTGTAGCCTCATGGTCAATATATCAAGTAAAAAAAGCATTCAGCACCTTGAAATTATATTAAAAATAAGTGAGCGCTGTAATATCAACTGTGACTATTGTTACGTATTCAATAAGGGAAACTCAATCGCTGATAATAGCCCAGCCAGAATCTCCAATAAAAACATTGAACAATTGGTCTATTTTTTACAGCGAGCTTGTCTGGAATATGACATTGCCACCCTACAAATTGATTTCCATGGCGGGGAACCGCTATTGATGAAAAAAGAGAATTTTGCCAGCATGTGTGATCAACTCACGACAGCTGACTATGGCAGTTCGAATATCAGTCTTGCATTACAAACTAATGGAACGCTTATTGATGATGAGTGGATCTCGTTATTTGAACAGTATTTAGTATACGTCAGTATCTCAATTGACGGCCCTAAACATATTAATGACAGACATCGCTTGGACACCAAAGGGCGCAGTACCTACGAGGGCACGGTACGTGGTTTGCGTATGCTGCAAAATGCCTATAAGCAGGGACGACTTCAGGCAGAACCGGGCATTTTATGTGTTGCAAATCCTCAGGCGAATGGGGCTGAAATCTATCGGCACTTCGTGGATGACCTTGGTGTCTATGGTTTTGACATTCTGATACCCGACGACGCATACAACGATACCTACGCAGATCCCGTCAGCATGGGGCGCTTTCTTAACGAGGCATTAGACGAATGGATGAAAGATGATAACCCCAAGATTTTTGTCCGCCTCTTTCAAACACATATTGCTACTCTTCTCGGCGCAAAAAAAGTTGGTGTTTTGGGTCACACGCCCGAGGTCACTGGGACCTATGCCTGCACTGTCGGTTCAGATGGTTTGATTCGTGTGGATGATACCTTACGGTCTACATCAGACAGAATTTTCAATGCGATTGGTCATGTTTCTGAAATTAACCTCTCTGATGTAATAAATAGTCCGCAATTTCAAGAATATGTATCTATTGGGAAATCCTTACCCACCGAATGCACAGGCTGCATTTGGGAAAATGTCTGCGCCGGTGGCCGCATTATGAATCGTTTTTCCCCCGAAGAGCGCTTCAACCGTAAATCTGTTTATTGCTACTCCATGAGAAGTTTCCTGAGCCGTGCATCTGCTCACTTGCTCAATATGGGCATCAAAGAAGAGCGCATTATGGCAGCCATTAGCCAATAGTTTTTTGTCACCAACAGATTTTGGCTAAATGCTAAAGGAGCGCCCACAAATTGGTCAATATACACCCTATTTTCAGACAAGAGGCGATAGCGCATCGATCTCACTATTGGTTAGGCAGCCCGCAAGTGATGACACCGATGGGTGCCTCTATTTGGGCAATGATAGCGCTGGTGTTTATTGTTAGCCTGGTAACCTTCATGGTGGTGGGAACTTACACACAGAGAGCGCGCCTTACGGGCACCGTGGTTCACCAACCTGCGGTGGCGCGGATCACCGCTACCCACGATGGCGTGATTGTCCGTAGCTTTGCTGAAGAAGGAAAAAAGGTTCGTGCCGGTGAGGTAATTTTTATTGTTAACCGGGAGACGCAAACCGAGTATGGCGCGACGAGTCATGAAATGAGTGCCGCGCTAAAGTCGCAGAAAGTCACTATTGAGCGGGAGATCACGCTGAAATCTGCGGCGGCAGATACTGAGCAAAACTTTCTTCGTCAACTGCTGGCAAACAAAGAGACCGAGCAGCAAAAAATGGACGATTTGATTGCCAAATCCGCACAGCAAACCTCATGGTTATTGGCAAAAGCAGAGCACTTTAAAAAGTTAGTTCGTCAGGGAATTGCCCTTGAGACAGAGCATATGGCACGCCTATCTGAGTATTATAGCGCCTCGGTTCAACTCAAAACCCTCCGGCGGGAAAAGGTCAAGCTACAGGCGGAAGTCGTCAGCATACAAGCACGGTTAGCCGCAATCCATAGTGAACTTGCCGCTACCTTGGAGGGGCTGCATCGACAAACTGCCCAGTTGGATCAAGATTTAGTCTCTACGGAAGAGCGGCGTGAGTTGTATATCACTGCGCCAATCGATGGTGTATTAACTGGCATCACCGGGCTAACTGGCAACAATATTCGGGCAACACAAGAGTTAGCCAGTGTGGTGCCAACATCAGGGCGGGCCGAGGTGGAGATTTTTGCTGCCACCGACGCCATTGGCGAGTTACGTGAGGGCCAGACAGTAAGGCTGCGCTTCGACGCCTACCCATACCAATGGTTTGGGCAATACGACGGTACTGTTACTTCAATCTCTACCACCGCAATTTCCAGCGCCGCCAGCGAAAGGGCTTTAGCCGCAAATGGGGTGCAGACTCATCACTCTCCATCTCCATTAAAGTATTTCCAAATACGCATCAGCCCCAAGAGTGATGGGGTATTATTAGCCGGAGAAACCTACCCGCTGCGGCCGGGGATTGGTGTTGAAACAGATATTTTCATCAGAAAACGTCCTCTTTACCAATGGCTACTCTCCCCCCTCAAAAGCACTCTCAGCACGACGAGAAGTGAAGTGGGAGATGCCGTATGATCGCCAGCACAATGAAGGGCTACTTTGAAGCGCTGCGCCAACGCCTGCCGGTGGTGATGCAAACAGAAGCCACGGAGTGCGGGCTGGCCTGTATGGCGATGGTTGCGGGCTATTATGGCCTTAACATCGATCTCCAGGCACTGCGCAAACACTATCAAGTGTCGCTAAAGGGCATGTCGCTACGGGATCTCATCGTACTGGCTGATCGGCTATCATTGGGGTCACGCCCGGTGCGTGCTGATTTAGACGCCGTCCCTCAGCTAAAAACCCCCTGTATTTTGCATTGGTCGTTTAACCATTTTGTGGTGCTAAAGAAATTCTCTCGCCACGGGGCCATCATTCATGATCCAGCAAAAGGCGAGAGACGAATCTCTATTACGGAGTTATCTCAACACTTTACCGGCATCGCCCTTGAGATTTGGCCTAATCAGCGCTTTCAGCGGCGTACTGAAAAACAGGTCATTCGACTGCTGGACATGTTCAAAAACGTGTCTGGATTGTCGCGGGCACTAGCACATGTATTAGCCCTCTCATTTGCCATTGAACTTCTGACCATGGCAGTGCCGATGGCGATTCAATTCACTGTCGATATGGCCTTACGATCTGGCGATATCAATCTGGTCACACTCATCGTTTGGGGGATTGTTGCCCTATTAATCTTCCGAGCGTTGCTCAGTTTGGTTCGTTCCTGGACGTTGATGTCTGTTAAGTACTCGTTGGGTCTCCAATGGAGCTCAGGGCTTTTTAGCCATTTGCTTCGACTACCGGCTTCCTATTTCGAAAAACGGCATATTGGTGATGTGTCGTCGCGCTTTAACTCGCTCTCGGTGGTGCAAGATGCTTTTACTGCGGAGATGGTTGCATCACTGCTGGATATTGTGGTGGTGATTGGGCTGCTCTTTTTAATGTCGGTCTACAATGGCTACCTTACGGCAGCGGTTGTGTCTCTATCCTGCATCTATGCCACCATAAAATTCTGTCTTTTTCGCGCCTACCGCTCTGCCAACCTTGAAGCTATTGCTCACGAAGCGAAACAACATTCGCACTTCCTTGAAACAGTACGCGGTATCAATGGCGTTAAAATTTTTAATTTAGCAGAACGTCGGCGTTCCGATTGGCTCAATCTGGTTGTCGATGAAGCCAATGCAAAAATCTACCTTTTTAAAATAGATCTGGCGACACAGACGGTAGGGCTGCTGTTAATCGGGATATCTTCCGCAATGGTACTGTGGTTGGGCGCGAAGCTGATTGATGTAGGCACCATGACCACCGGTATGCTATTCGCATTCTTAATTTATTCGGATATGTACATCACCCGAACCATTAGCGTGGTTGACTCAATAATCAAACTCCGTTTGATTGATATGCACAGTGAGCGCCTCTCTGAAGTGGCACTTACCCCACCTGAATCTGATGAGGGTGAGATGAATTTAGTCATGCCCACCCCCCTCGCTGGCACTATTGACGTAAAAGAGCTGAGCTATCGCTATGGTGATGGCGAACCTGCGGTATTTGAGAATATCTCTCTGTCTATCAAGGCGGGAGAAAGTATCGCCATCGTCGGGCCATCGGGTTGTGGTAAATCAACACTGCTTAAAACCATGGGGGGGTTAGCCCCGCAAGAGAGCGGCACCATATTATTGGATGGCATAGATGTGCGGCGATTGGGCCTCGAGGCCTACCGTAAACATATCGCCTACGTCTTACAAGAAGACCGACTCTTTGCGGGGTCTTTGCTGGATAACATCAGTTCATTTGATATTCATCCAGATAGCGAATGGGTGTTTGAGTGTGCTCGTCTTGCTTCAATTCATTCTGAGATTGAAGCCATGCCAATGAAATATGAAACCATGGTCGGCGATATGGGCAGTGCGTTGTCCGGTGGGCAGCGGCAGCGTATCTCTCTGGCCCGCGCCTTGTACAAACGCCCGCGAATACTATTTCTCGACGAAGCGACCAGTGATCTGGATATCGATAATGAAGCCCGAATTAATGATTCGATACGCGCGTTAAAAATCACCCGCATTTTTGTTGCCCACCGTCCGTCAATGATAGCGATGGCGGACCGGGTATTTGACCTCAGCACCAACACTGAAAAGGAAAAGGAAACTCCTCATGCACTTTTTACTGAAAGAAAACATCATGTCATTGAATAAACATATTATAGCTATCACAATGACTCTCTTAACCTCTCTCCTCTCACTGGCGGCCCTCAATGCTACCGCAGCAGAGAAAGTCATGCATATGCCCTTTGAGTGGGATAAAACCTCGAACCCCTTGGTCAAAATTGACATCAACGGCATGCGCCAGACATTTTCAATTGATACAGGCTCCAACACTGGCCTGCATTTAACGGAAGAGGTTATGGCTCAACTCCCCGAATTAGTCATTGATTCAGAAAAGCATCGCGCTATCGATCTGGCTGGCAACGTCTCTTTTAATGATAAGTTTCACATCCCCCAAGTCTCAATTAATGGCATGACATTTAAGGATGTCAAAGGGGTTTCATTTACCCCTTGGGGGCTAACTCTCACCCCTGACAGCAGCCTCCCCGACTCAATGGTCATTGGTTTGGGCTTATTTAAAGAAAAGTCAGTGATGTTAGATTACAAAAACCAGCGCATCTCCGTTGCTGATAATACTCAAGAGTTGGGCATCAATATAGCTGATGGTTGGCTCTCATTACCGCTGCGACTCACCCAAGAAGGGATTAAAATTAAAGTCTCGCAAGATAAAAAACAGTACAACATGGTGTTGGATACTGGTGCCACCTTCTCGGTTTTTTGGAAAGAGCGGCTTAGTCGCCCTGTGACTGATATTCCCTGCCGCGCCGTGCTGGCAGAAGTACGCATTGAAGGAGACATTGAGGGCTGTGTAGCTTCGGCGTTTCAGCTTAGCGAAATGGGTGCCGAGGGGATAAAACTGAATGCAGTATTATTAGACGGATCATTCAAGCAGATGGATGCCGATGGAGTAATCGGTAATAACTTCCTTCACCAATTCGCCATGGTAATTGATTTCCCTGGTCAGCAGTTGCTTATAAAGCCGTTTTAGAACGCGCGTAAAACACAAAAAAAGGGAGGCATAAGCCCCCCTTTTGCACTCCCCTAGCCTGAATTAATGGTTACGAATATACTCGTCCATATCTGTTTTCAGGTTATCAGATTTTGTCCCGAAGATAGCCTGAACACCAGAGCCGGCGACCACAACGCCCGCAGCACCCAGCTTCTTCAGACCAGCCTGGTCAACCTTAGATATATCCGCCACGCTAACACGCAGACGGGTAATACATGCATCTAGGTTAGTGATGTTCTCTTTACCGCCAAACGCGTTAACCAGTGCCGCTGACATTTCTGTGCCGCTCTGTGTCGTTTGTTCAGTAGAAGAGTCTTCACGGCCTGGTGTTTTCAGATCCAGTTTGGCAATCAGCACACGGAAGATGGTGTAGTACACCAGACCGTAGCAGATACCCACCAGAGGGAACAGCCAGATACGGCTGCTGTTGCCGCTCAGTACGATGAAGTCAATCAAGCCGTGGGAGAAGCTAGTACCGTCACGCATCCCAAGCAGGATACAGATTGGGAACGCCAGACCGGCCAGAATTGCATGGATAACATACAAAATTGGCGCCACGAACATGAAGGAGAATTCGATTGGCTCGGTGATACCAGTCAGGAATGAGGTCAGTGCTGCGGAGATCATAATCCCGCCCACTTTTGCCCGGTTTTCCGGTTTAGCTGAGTGCCAAATCGCAATCGCTGCCGCTGGCAAACCGTACATTTTGAACAGGAAACCACCAGAGAGTTTACCCGCAGTTGGGTCACCCGCCATATAACGTGGAATGTCACCGTGGAATACCTGACCCGCAGCATTGGTGTATTCACCAATTTGCATTTGGAATGGTACGTTCCAGATATGGTGCAGACCGAATGGTACTAACGCACGTTCAACCACGCCGTAGATACCAAACGCGACAACGGAGTTCTGATAAGCAGCCCACTGAGAGAATGTCTGGATAGCCGTACCGATTGGTGGCCATACGAAAGACAAAATCACGCCCACGAAGATCGCGGTGAAACCAGAGATAATCGGAACGAAACGTTTACCCGCAAAGAAGCCCAGATATTCAGGTAACTGAATACGGTAGAAGCGGTTAAACATGTAGGCGGCTATCGCACCTGCAATGATCCCGCCCAATACCCCGGTATCAGCTAAATGCTTAGCAGCAATCTCTTCTGCTGGCAGATGCAAGACCAGTGGTGCTACCACAGCCATGGTTTTCACCATGATGCCGTAAGCAACAACTGCCGCCAACGCGGATACACCGTCGTTATTGGTAAAGCCAAGTGCAACGCCAATAGCAAAGATTAATGCCATGTTAGCAAAAACGGAACCGCCCGCTTCTGCCATTACGTGAGAGACTACCGTTGGTAGCCAGCTAAAATTCGCGGAACCGACACCCAGCAGAATACCTGCGATGGGTAAGACGGATACCGGTAGCATTAGCGATTTACCTACCTTTTGCAGGTTTGCAAATGCGTTTTTAAACATAGTGAGTGAGCTCCTGAGTAATAGTGCTTTTTTCTGCTTTTTCTCGCGTTTATTGGCGTTACAAAGGGGGGAGTAAGCCTTTGCGAATAAGAGTGTCTAAAGCACCCCTTTAATTTTTACGAAGAGTAAAATAAATAGCCTGCTTAATGTTTGATGGCAGTCACGTTTCTTTCAAGAAAGCGCTGATTTTGCTTAAAACCGTACATTTTTTGTAAAAAAACGTCAATAATACCTGCCCTCACCCAATAAATCGGGTGAGAACATTACTCGTTTCGGCGATTAATTACGAGCTTAAAAAAAAGTATTATTAAGGAAGTTAGCGCGTTTCACTGGCGAGTCGCGATGGTTCCAGATGAAACAGTCGACAGAAGTTGTCTGTGGTGGCTTCGGCCAGAGATTCAATACTCACGCCTTTCAATACCGCCATATACTCCGCGACATCACGGACATAGGCGGGTTGGTTCTCTTTACCACGATGAGGAACCGGTGCCAGATAAGGTGAATCCGTCTCTACCAACAACCTATCCAGCGGCACATAGCGGGCAACGTCACGCAGCTGTTCTGCATTGCGGAAGGTGAGGATCCCCGAGAAAGAGATATAAAAACCCAAGTCCAACAGAGTGGCGGCGGTCGCTTTGTCTTCTGTAAAGCAATGTAAAACGCCACCACAATCTTGAGCTTGCTCGTCACGTAAAATGGCGAGGGTATCTTCGCGCGCATCACGGGTATGCACGATAACCGGTTTGTTCAATTCACGGCCGATACGAATATGCTCACGAAAGGAGGCTTGTTGCAGCGGGATATTATCTTGCTGATAAAAGTAATCCAGCCCCGTCTCACCCATGGCGACCACATTGTCTGCCGCAGCCAGCTCTCTCAACTGCTGAAAATCATAGCCACCGTCAAGATTAAGTGGATGAACACCACATGAGAATGCCACATCTTTGCGTTCGCCAATCAGTGCTGTCATGGCTGAAAAACCCGGTAAAGTGGTGGCAACCGCCAGCACAAAGCCCACATCCCGCGCATTCGCTTTGGCTAATACATCATCAACGCTGCGGTGCAACGTCTGGTAATCAAGGCTATCAAGATGGCAGTGTGAATCGACTAACAACATAATATTAAACCCATTTACAACGAAGATAGAGTGGAATAGGTGCCACTGGAGAGTGCGGTTTCCCAGTTGAGCAATTGCTCGGTGAGTAACAATTCACGGTTGACACCGACCACAGTTAATAATTGATGACGACAATGGGCTAGCTGCTGAGCCGATTGTAGTAATGCCGGCGTGGTAGCCGCCTGTGCCAGCTGTTGCAGCAGGGGTAATTGATCCCGGTTCACCACAAACTCACTCGCGCCCTGCTGCCACTTCAAGGCGTCCAGTAGCAGCGAAGCGATCCACTGTAAGCGCTCAGCCGCATCGTCATGGTTCAATTGCGGTAATAGCGACAGTAGATCCGAATGACTTAATGCGCTACTGAGCGCGTCACATAGGGTGATTCGGATAGTCCAGCGCTCCGGTTGCAGCAGACGCTCTGCCGCCAGCGGTGCGCCTTCACTCAATTTAAGCGCCGCCAGTGCCGCAACAGGTTCAGCTTGAAGCTGGCGTTGCAGCCATTGCAGACTGAGTGCCGTCTCCGGGCACGCCAGATACCAGTAAAAACAGCGGCTACGTAAGGTGGCTAGCAAGCTCGCCGGTTGGTGGCAATCGAGTAGAAAATAGGTTTTCTCTGGCGGCTCTTCCAGTGTTTTCAGCAAGGCATTGGCAGCTGCATCTGTCAGCTGTTCGGCGTGAGGTAACCACACCACTTTGGCCCCACCTTGCTGCGCATGAGAGTAAAGCTTCTCGATCTGCTGGCGCACCAGTTCAACCCCGATGCTACTTTTACCTTTTTCCGCTGCCAGCACATACCAGTCAGGGTGATTACCCGCCAACATCAAACGGCAGCTGTGGCATTCGCCGCAGCTTTTCTCACCCTGGCGTTGCTGACACATCAACCAACGGCTGAGGCCATAAATCAGCGCCTCTTCGCCATTACCGGGCAACGCGTGCAGCAGTAACGCATGGTGCCCACGCCCGGCGATGTGCTGCCCTATCAACTGACGATAAGGCCCCGTTAACCAAGGATACCATTTCATTACAAGGTTTCCTGGCCAGCCAGCCATTGGCTCAGCACCTGGCTGATAGATTCGCTCACCTGTTCTAGCGGCTGTGAAGCATCAATGGTTTTGATGCTTGAGTCAGCAGCAGCCAGGGCAAGATAGCGCGCACGGGTGCGCTCGAAAAAGGCCAGTGACTCTTGTTCAATACGATCCAACTCGCCACGAGCACGGGCGCGGGCGAGACCAACTGTCGGCGGTAAATCCAGATATAGCGTCAGATCAGGGCGAAAATCGCCCAGAACCGTAGCACGCAATGAGGTCATCAGCTGGCTATCAATGCCCCGCCCCCCGCCCTGATAGGCCTGCGACGATAAATCATGGCGATCACCCACCACCCAACTGCCACGGGCTAGTGCAGGTTTGATCACGTTTTCAACCAGTTGCACGCGCGCGGCATACAGCATCAACACTTCTGCTTTATCTGTCAAAACTTCGCCATCGATGCCTTGCTTAATCAAATCACGCAGCTTCTCTGCCAGCGGCGTCCCTCCCGGCTCGCGGGTAAAGACAATATCGTTAATCCCCTGGGCACGTAGCGTGGCAACCACAGTCTCTCTGGCGGTGGTTTTCCCTGCCCCTTCAAGCCCCTCAATAACGATAAATTTACTGTTCATTTTTATCCTTTAGCGATTGGCGATAAACCCGCACCGCTTGGTTATGACTGGCTAAATTGGTGGTAAATGTATGCCCGCCCTTACCATCTGCCACAAAATAGAGGTAGGCAGTGTTGGCCGGATGGGCAGCAGCAGTCAAGGATGCCAACCCCGGCATCGCAATGGGGGTCGGCGGCAGACCGGAAATAACGTAGGTATTATAAGGCGTCGGGGTTTCTAAGTCTTTACGACTAATGTTGCCGTTATAATTCTCCCCCATACCATAGATGACCGTCGGGTCGGTTTGCAGCCGCATCCCCATGCGCAGGCGGTTGATAAATACCGATGCCACTTTGGTCCGCTCTTCATTTACCGCAGTCTCTTTTTCGATGATAGACGCCATCGTGACCAGTTCGCCCGGCGTCTTATAAGGCAATGATTTATCGCGCCCTTGCCAGATTTCATCAACCGTGCTCTTCATCTTCACGTGGGCGCGTTTAAGCAATGTAAGATCCGTGGTGCCAGCAGTGTAGGAGTAGGTATCTGGATAGAGCCAGCCTTCAGGATGCTCACTCTCTTTCAGCCCCAGCAAGGTCGCGATCTCTGCATCACTCTTGCCCTCCAGCACCTGCTTCACATATTTTGATTGTTGCAGCTCATCCATCCAGTCACGCAGCCGTTTGCCTTCAACAAAGCGCACGGTAAATTGTGCCTCTTTGCCGCTGGCCAGCAGTTGCAACGTCTCGCGCACCGTCATTCCGGGGGTAAAGCGGTAAGTCCCCGCTTTGAATTTAGCCAGTTCAGGTTCGATACGCAGTAGCCAAGGAAATAAGCGGGTATTTTTAATCAGGTGATCACGTTGCAGCAAATTCTCCAATGCCACCCGCCCGGTACCCGCCGGCAGCTTAAAAATGGTCTCTTGCGTAATCGCCAATGGCTGGTTGGCAAAACGCTGTACTTTTTGATAACCCAGCAGCAGTAATCCCAAACAGATCACCGCCAACAGGATTATCGCTCTGGTGCTTTTTATTTTCATCGGACGGCCATCTTCACATTAAAAGTATTCATGAAAGCTATATTGAGTCACTCATGCATCACAGCAATGTTGACTCAGGAAATCAAACAGTTGCCGCGAATGATAAACCCAGTTATCGGCGCGATTTACCGGCAGTAGCGGCATCAGCGCATTACAAATAACCACTTCATCCGCATCAGCCAGGACACCCGGCGGTTGTGCCACAATCTCGACCCGCCGACCATGCGCCTCAAGACAGGCCATAATCTGTTGACGCATGATGCCATCAACACCGGATTGGCTCAGATCGGGAGTAAATATCACCCCATTTTTACGCCAAAATATGTTAGCCGCACAGCATTCCACCAGCATACCTTCAGTGTCAAGCACCAGTGCCTCATCGGCTGTTGTGTGCTCAAGATGCGCACGAATCAGTACTTGTTCCAGTCTATTGAGATGCTTCAGGCCAGCCAGCAAGGGGTTACGCGCCAAAGGTACAGGGCTAAGTGCCAGTGAGACACCACGTTCACGCCAGCTATGGTAGTGGGCCGGATAATCACTGAGGGAAATAATCCGCGTCGGATGCTGACAAGCCGTGCCACTGTAGCCGCGCCCACCACTACCCCGGCTAATAATCACCTTCAGTACCCCCTCCTCGGTATGGTTTCCCGCTTCGACCATTTCTTGGGTCAATGCATTCCAATTTACTGCGGGCATCAATAAGCGCTCAGTCGCCAGCTGCAAGCGCAGTATGTGCTTATCAAGCCACACCACCCGCCCGTGAGAGACCCTTGCAGTGGTAAAACAGCCATCACCAAACTGCACCGAACGGTCAGAAGCTGAAATTAAATTTTGCTCTACGCCATTAATCCAGAACATTCAGATTCTCTTTAAGTGGGATGCGATTGTTTGTCATCTGACAGTATCAGTTTTAAGCCAATGGATGTTTTCAGATCTGAGACAATTATTATTGAGGGATGTTATGAGGGTGGGTGGTTTAGCTAATAAAAGACCCGGAAAACCGGGTCTTTTAAGCAGCAGAAGCTTAACAGCCAAGGTTATACCTTGCGGAAAACCAAAGAGCCATTTGTGCCGCCGAAGCCGAAGGAGTTACACAGAGTGTACTCCATATCTTTTATCTGACGGGCATCATGGGGAACAAAGTCCAGGTCACAACCTTCATCTGGGTTATCCAGGTTAATGGTCGCGGGGATGGCCTGATCACGCAGAGCCAGCACAGTGAAGATAGATTCAACTGCACCTGCCGCACCAAGTAAGTGCCCAGTCATAGATTTGGTGGAACTGACCATCACTTTACGGGCATCTTCACCAAATACAGACTTAACTGCCTGCGTTTCGGCTTTATCACCAGCAGGAGTTGATGTGCCGTGGGCATTGATATAACCAATTTGAGAGGGGGTTACACCCGCATCACGTAAGGCATTCACCATGGCCAATGCTGCTCCAGAGCCGTCTTCCGGTGGAGAGGTCATATGGTAGGCATCGCTGCTCATACCAAACCCAACAACTTCAGCGTAGATTTTTGCACCACGTCTCTTCGCGTGTTCGTACTCTTCCAGCACCATCATGCCTGCGCCATCACCCAGCACAAAACCGTCACGCTCTTTATCCCATGGGCGACTTGCTGCCTGTGGGTTATCGTTGCGAGTAGACAATGCGCGAGCAGCACCAAAACCACCGACACCTAATGGCGTACTGGCTTTTTCAGCCCCACCCGCCACCATGACATCAGCATCATTGTAAGCAATGATACGTGCCGCGTGACCGATGTTGTGCACACCAGAAGTACATGCCGTCGCAATAGAGATGCTTGGCCCACGCAGACCATACATAATGGTCAAGTGGCCGGCAATCATGTTAACAATGGTTGAGGGCACGAAGAACGGGCTAATTTTACGTGGCCCACCATTCACCAATGAGGCGTGGTTCTCTTCAATCAGACCCAAGCCACCAATCCCCGAGCCAATCGCGGCACCGATACGAGGCGCATTCGCTTCTGTCACTTCAAGTCCGGAGTCTTGCATGGCTTGCATGCCAGCGGCAACACCGTACTGTATGAAAGCATCCATTTTGCGTGCATCTTTACGCGAAATGTAATCTTCACAATTAAAATCTTTTACTAAGCCAGCAAATCGCGTTGCATAGGCACTAGTATCGAAATGGTCGATCAGGCTGATGCCACTCTGCCCGGCAAGAACAGCTTTCCATGTGGATTCGACTGTATTACCGACAGGAGACAACATGCCCAGTCCAGTCACAACAACTCGACGCTTAGACACGGTTGTCCTCCAAGGAGGGAAAATAACGCTTAGGACAAAAAAAACTTAGGCGGTCGAATGACCGCCTAACTATCTAAACTAAAAGCATGTTCGCTTACTGCTGATTAGCGTTGATAAAATCAATAGCTGCCTGAACAGTAGTGATTTTTTCTGCTTCTTCGTCTGGAATCTCAGTATCAAATTCTTCTTCCAGAGCCATTACCAGCTCAACGGTGTCCAGAGAATCCGCGCCAAGATCTTCAACGAAAGAAGCACTGTTCTTCACTTCGTCTTCTTTAACACCCAGTTGTTCAACGATGATTTTCTTAACGCGTTCTTCGATAGTGCTCATACTCTTAAATTTCCTATCAAAACTCGCTTTCGCGATGGTTTTCGTAGTGTATAAAATGTTGAAAAAGATGCAACTAAATCTCGGCTGGTCAAACCACGATTTTACGCTATTTTGCGGTTTCCACCCCAAATAACGCAAATACTTTCGTGATTTTTAAATCATATACATGCCGCCATTGACATGTAATGTTTCACCAGAGATGTAGCTGGCCTCGTCAGAGGCTAAAAATGCAACAGCGCTGGCGATTTCTTTAGCTTGCCCAAGCCGGTTAGCTGGTACCTGGGCTAAAATGCCTGCGCGTTGATCATCTGTCAACGCCGTCGTCATGTCCGTCTCAATAAAGCCAGGTGCCACAACGTTGACAGTAATGCCACGTGAAGCAACCTCACGCGCCAAAGACTTGCTAAAACCGATCAGACCCGCTTTAGCTGCCGCGTAGTTAACCTGCCCCGCATTGCCCATTGTCCCAACTACAGACCCGATGGTGATGATACGCCCAAACCGCTTTTTCATCATAGCGCGCATTACCGCTTTTGACAGACGGAATACGGAAGTCAGATCGGTGTCAATAATATCTTGCCACTCTTCGTCCTTCATACGCATCAGCAGGTTATCACGCGTAATACCTGCATTATTCACTAAAATGTCGACTTCGCCAAATTCCGCACGAATCGTTGCCAAAACTGACTCGATTGATGCTGGATCCACGACATTTAGCATTAAACCTTTGCCACTATCGCCCAAGTAGGCGCTAATCGCTTGTGCACCCTTCTCACTGGTCGCTGTACCAATAACACGGGCACCACGTTCAGCCAATAGCTCTGCAATCGCCCGGCCGATACCGCGGCTAGCGCCGGTTACCAGCGCAATTTTTCCTTCGAAGCTCATGTTATCCTCTTTCTTGATTTTCAAGCGCACTCGTTAGCGTGGCAACATCGTTTACCGGCGCTGCGGCTAAAGTATCAACGATACGCTTGGTTAAGCCAGTCAAGACCTTACCCGGCCCAACTTCTAACAGCAGCTCAACACCTTCTGCTGCCATAAATTCAACACTCTCAGTCCAACGTACCGGATTATATAACTGGCGCACCAACGCACTACGAATAGCTTCTGGCGACACTTCAGTTTTCACGTCTACGTTATTCACGATAGGGAATATCGGTGCCTGGAACTCAATATTTTCCAGTGCTGCTGCCAGCTTATCCGCCGCAGGTTTCATCAACGCACAATGAGAAGGCACGCTGACCGGCAAAGGTAGGGCACGTTTGGCGCCAGCAGCCTTACACGCAGCACCGGCACGCTCTACCGCCTCTTTGTTACCCGCAATAACCACCTGACCCGGTGAGTTAAAGTTGACCGGTGAGACAACCTGCCCTTGCGCGGACTCTTCGCAGGCTTTGGCAATGGATTCATTATCCAGCCCAATAATTGCGTACATCGCGCCAGTACCTTCGGGTACGGCTTCTTGCATCAGTTTACCGCGCAGTTCAACCAGACTCACCGCCTGTTTGAAATCCAGTACCCCAGCACAAACCAGCGCTGAATATTCACCCAGACTATGGCCAGCCATCATCGCAGGCAATTGACCACCTTGATGCTGCCAAACACGCCAGATAGCCACCGAGGCCGTCAGCAATGCAGGCTGTGTTTGCCACGTTTTATTCAGCTCTTCTGCTGGGCCTTGTTGCACCAACTGCCACAGGTCGTAACCCAGTACCGATGATGCTTCACTGAAGGTTGCTTCAACTATCGGAAATTGTGCGGCCAAATCGGCCAGCATGCCAAGGGATTGAGAGCCCTGACCTGGAAAAACACAAGCAAATTTCGACATTCTGCATTCCTGTTAAATCAAAAGAGTCGCTATTAGATCAAAAACGAACCAGCGCAGAGCCCCAGGTAAAGCCACCGCCAAACGCTTCCAGCAGCACGAGCTGCCCACGTTGAATACGCCCATCGCGTACTGCTTCGTCAAACGCCGCAGGTACTGATGCCGCCGAGGTGTTGCCATGACGATCAAGCGTGATCACCACTTTATCCATCCCCATGCCTAATTTTTTAGCCGTTGCGCTGATAATACGCAGGTTAGCCTGATGTGGCACCAACCAATCCAGCGCTGAGCGATCCAGATTATTGGCCTGCAATGTCTCGTCCACAATGTGGGCAAGCTCGGTCACCGCAACTTTAAAGACTTCATTCCCGGCCATCGTGACATAGGCGGGTTGGTCTTGCTGTTGGCGATCCTGATACGGCAGTGCGAGCAATTCGCCATAACGGCCATCAGCATGCAGATGAGTCGAAATGATACCCGGCTGCTCGGATCTGCCCAGCACGACAGCGCCTGCGCCATCACCAAACAGAATAATTGTGCCTCGGTCTTCAGGGTTCAGCGCGCGAGATAGTACATCTGAACCGATCACGATGGCATGTTTGACCGCGCCGCTTTTAACGTACTGATCAGCAACACTGAGTGCATAGGTAAAGCCCGCACAGGCCGCAGCCAAATCAAAAGAGGCGGCATCTTTGATGCCCAACATTTGCTGTACCTGACAGGCCGAGCTTGGGAAAGCATGGCTTGATGAGGTAGTTGCAACGATGATCAGACCAATTTCGTCTTTATCAATGCCGGCCATTTCCAAGGCTTTTTCTGCCGCCTGGAAACCCATGGTCGCCACGGTTTCATCCAGCCCAGCAATACGTCGTTCACGAATACCTGTCCGGGTGACAATCCACTCGTCCGATGTATCCACCATTTTTTCTAAATCAGCATTACTGCGCACTTGTACGGGCAGATAACTCCCCGTACCGAGAATCTTAGTATACATGTACGATCAGTCACTCTTGGGTAGTACCGCTTCAAGGCGCGCGGCAATCCGTTGAGGGACTTGCCGCTGCACCGCCTGTACAGCCTGTTCGATGGCGACTGCGAATGCTCGTTGATTCGCCGCACCGTGACTCTTGATTACGATGCCCCGTAATCCTAACAGACATGCACCATTATACTGGTCGGGGTTCAAATGACCGAACCGCTTTGCCACACGTTTTTGCAGCCAGCGCCCAATGAGTTTAAGCCACCAGGATTGCTTACTGCCTTCGCCCGATGATTTGAGCAGTGACAAGAACATTCTTATCACACCTTCCATGGTCTTTAGAGTGACGTTACCCACGAAGCCGTCACAAACCATTACATCAGTCTTGCCCGTCAGCAAATCATTGCCTTCCAGATAACCAATATAATTGATTGCCGGTGTATTTTTTAATACTGCGGCGGCTTCGCGGATATTATCTAGCCCTTTGCTTTCCTCTTCGCCAATATTAAGCAAAGCAACACGCGGGTTCGTAATTCCAACAACTTCTTCTGCCATCACCGATCCCATGACAGCAAATTGCACCAACATCGTACTATCACACTCAACGTTAGCGCCTAAATCTAATACCACTGTCTTACTGCGCTGTTGATTTGGAATGACACTCATCAACGCCGGACGCGCTATGCCATCCAGTGGCTTGATCATCATCTTCGCCAACCCCATCAATACCCCAGTGTTCCCTGCGCTAACACAAGCCTGGGCCTCACCGTTTTTGACTAATTCCAATGCTATGCGCATAGAAGTACCACGGCTGGCACGAATAGCTTGTGAGAGTTTAGCATCGCTGGCAATAACATGCTCAGCAGGGATGACCTGCAACCTCTCCAGCAACAAAGGAGCGGCATTAACAAGTAACGGAGTGAGGGTGTCGGGAGCCCCGACCAGCAAGAGTTTTAGCTGTGGGTTAGAGGCCAGTGCCTGCAATGAAGCAGGCACTGTGACGCAGGGACCGAAGTCCCCACCCATTGCATCTAACGCCAGGGTTAGACAAGTCAAGGTATCGCCTTGCTAAAGATTAGCAAGTACTACTCAGCCGATAACCTTGCGGCCACGGTAGAAACCGTCAGCTGTGATGTGGTGACGCAGGTGAGTTTCACCGGAAGTTTTGTCCACAGACAGAGTGGCAGTGGTCAGCGCATCGTGTGAACGGCGCATGCCACGTTTGGAACGAGTTGGTTTGTTCTGTTGTACGGCCATTGACCTTACTCCTTAATTACTTTTCTTTAAACTGGCTAATACGGCAAATGGATTGGGTTTCTCCACCTCTGCAGGCAGTTTACCAAATACCATGTCCGCCTCGGACACTTCACAGTGTTCAGAATCATGTACCGGAACGACAGGCAGTGAAAGAATAATTTCGTCTTCAATCATTGCCAGCAGATCAACTTCGCCAAATTCGTCGACTTCAATCGGCTCGTACGCTTCCGGTAATGCTTCAGCCTGCTCATCATTGACGATCGGGCTAAAACAATACGTTGTATGAACATGGTGTGCAAACGTGTTATTGCAGCGCTGACACATCAATGTTACATCGACGTCCGCATGACCTGTAATAACCGCCAGACGCTGATTATCAATATTAAACGATAATGAGGCCACGACATCGCTGTCCACACTTACCACTGAGTCGGCTACTCGTGTAACCTGCTCAGGCGAATAGATACCTGCGTAATCTAAACGTTTCTGAGCGGTACGAACCGCATCAATGGTCAGGGGTAATTTTACCTTTTGCATAGGGCGCGCATATTAACTTTGTAACGACATAGAGTCAAAGAAAAAGGCCGTTTTACTGCACCTTTCACCAATATTCGCTTCCGAAGCGGCAGACAGTTTAAAATGCCTGATTAAATTACGCTACGGTTTATGGAAAATATTATGCCGCAACTGGTTCTTGCTTCAACCTCATCTTATCGCCGCACCTTACTCGAAAAGCTGCAATTACCCTTTATTACCGCCGCGCCAAAGGTCGATGAGACACCACAGCCAGGGGAAGCCGCTGACGCATTGGTGCAACGGCTAGCGCTCGCAAAGGCACAAGCGCTGGCGGTGCGTTATCCACAACATAGGATTATCGGCTCAGATCAAGTTTGTGTGATTAACGGAGAGATCGTCGGAAAACCCCACAATCATGCCAATGCAGTGAAACAATTACAGCAAGCCAGCGGGCAATGTGTCACTTTTTATACCGGTTTAGCGCTGCTAAATACGGCAACCAGCACCATTAATTGTCTTTGCGAAACCTTTGACGTCTATTTCCGCACCTTAAGTGAAGCGGAGATAAATGGCTATTTGACACGAGAACAACCGTGGAATTGTGCGGGTAGTTTTAAAAGTGAAGGGTTGGGTATTACATTATTTGAGCGTTTGTCAGGCCGTGATCCAAACAGCCTCATCGGCCTGCCACTCATTGCCCTCACCCAAATGTTAATTGAGCAAGGGGTAAATCCATTACTGTAAGCGGCTTTAAACGGCCGTTTTCTTACGCAGTATCAGCAAGCAATGACGTAACTGGTTATCCAGCGGTGCTTCAATGCGCATTGTTTCACCGGTATTCGGATGCTCAAAACGTAATGCCGCAGCATGTAGGAATAGACGATGCAGCCCAGTCCCTTGCAATTGTTGATCAAACTCACGGTCACCATAGCGGTCATCAAATGCGATTGGATGGCCTGCATGTAGCGCATGTACGCGAATCTGGTGGGTACGGCCAGTGATTGGGCTGGCTTTAACCAGAGTCGCGTGCTCAAAGCGCTCTTCTACTTTAAAGCGCGTTTCTGAAGGTTTACCTTCGCTGCTGACTTTCACCACCCGCTCGCCACTTTGCATAATATTTTTCAGCAACGGTGCCTGCACTGCTTTGCAGTGGGATTGCCACTGACCACGAACTAGCGCCAGATAATCTTTCTGCATCCCTTTCAAGCGCAACTGCTCATGCAAAGAGCGCAACGCCGAGCGTTTTTTGGCGACCAGCAAGACACCCGAGGTGTCGCGGTCAAGGCGGTGAACCAACTCCAGGAAGCGGGCTTCGGGGCGCAGAGCACGTAATGCCTCTATCACGCCGAAACTCAAACCACTGCCGCCATGCACCGCCGTGCCTGAAGGCTTATTCAGCACCAAGAGGTAGTCGTCCTCAAATAAGATGCAATCGGCCAGCGCCGCGACTTTATCAAGTTTAGCTGATACCTGAATCTCTTCACGCTCCGCAACACGCACCGGTGGCACGCGCACTACATCACCGTCGGCCAGTTTATATTCTGGCTTAATGCGCCCTTTATTAACCCGAACCTCACCTTTGCGTACGATACGGTAGATCATACTTTTGGGCACACCTTTCAATTTGGTGAGCAAAAAGTTGTCGATCCGCTGGCCCGCTTCATCGGCAGATATGGTTATTAATTGTACTACTGGATTATTCGTTTTCATGGGGCGCGATTCTAAATACACCGAGGAATTAGCGCCACCCCTTTTTCTGTGCTTAACTGTCATTCTGACTATTTAAAGATAACGTTTGCGTACATTTATTGTTTAATAAGACAACGATAGCCGCCAACACTGTGTAAACAGTAAAATAATCTTTATGTAGACAGGTAAAGTCATCTTGCTATATCAGTGTCAGCAATGGAATAATGATAGTAATTCTGCGTTGATTCTCGTTAGACCAAGAGACTTGTGGAATAAAAAGATTTGCCTGATCACACAAAAACGCAGCAATGGCGTAAGACGTAATGTGAAATCAAGCAATTAGCGGGCTGCGGGTTGCAGCTTGGTCGGCAAGTGGGTAAAGCTCTGTTGTCTTATATTCAGAAGCTGCCCTTTATATAAAAGCGCTGTTTTTCAGAACGAAACACAGGCTTACCGAAATAATGCGCCCCTATGCAGGCGACAACCGTGAGGTTGACGGCTTTGCTAGAAGACTCGGGGTCATCGGTTTACCCGACCATGAGGTTAATTTGCCCGCAGTTCTAACGCCAATGTAAAAATAATGAGTAAGTAAAGATGAAAAGAATGTTGATTAACGCAACTCAGCAAGAAGAGTTGCGTGTTGCCCTTGTAGATGGACAGCGGCTGTATGATTTGGATATTGAAAGTCCAGGCCATGAACAGAAAAAAGCGAATATTTACAAAGGTAAAATCACCCGAATCGAACCCAGTCTGGAAGCCGCTTTTGTTGATTACGGCGCTGAACGACATGGTTTCCTGCCACTAAAAGAAATTTCTCGCGAATATTTCCCTAGTAATTACTCTTCCCATGGCCGCCCGAACATCAAAGATGTGCTGCGCGAAGGCCAAGAAGTTATTGTTCAGGTTGATAAAGAAGAACGTGGCAATAAAGGTGCCGCACTAACGACTTTCATCAGCCTGGCTGGCAGCTATTTAGTTCTAATGCCGAACAACCCACGGGCCGGTGGTATCTCTCGCCGCATCGAAGGTGATGACCGCACAGAACTGAAAGAGGCCCTATCCTCTCTGCAATTGCCTGATGGCATGGGTCTGATTGTCCGTACTGCCGGTGTTGGCAAATCTGCCGACGCGCTGCAATGGGACTTGTCATTCCGCCTGAAGCACTGGGATGCGATTAAAAAAGCGGCGGAAGGTCGCCCTGCGCCGTTCCTGATCCATCAGGAAAGTAACGTGATTGTCCGTGCTTTCCGTGACTACCTGCGCCCAGACATCGGTGAAATTCTGATCGACAACCCGAAAGTTCTCGAGTTGGCGAAAGAGCATATCGCCGCGTTAGGTCGCCCGGATTTCAGCAGCAAAATCAAGCTCTATAGTGGCGAAATCCCACTATTCAGCCACTACCAGATTGAGTCGCAGATTGAATCTGCATTCCAGCGCGAAGTGCGTCTGCCATCCGGTGGTTCCATCGTTATCGATACTACCGAAGCCCTGACCGCGATTGATATCAACTCCGCACGGGCTACCCGTGGTGGTGATATCGAGGAGACGGCCTTCAACACCAACCTTGAAGCTGCGGATGAAATTGCTCGTCAGTTACGTTTGCGTGACTTGGGTGGCCTGATTGTTATCGACTTTATCGATATGACCCCTGTGCGTCATCAACGTGAAGTGGAAAACCGCTTACGCGATGCCGTCCGTCAGGACCGCGCTCGCATCCAGATTGGTCGCATCTCCCGCTTTGGTTTGCTGGAAATGTCCCGTCAGCGTCTCAGCCCATCGCTGGGTGAGTCAAGCCACCATGTCTGCCCACGCTGTAGCGGCACCGGTACCGTGCGTGATAACGAATCCCTGTCACTCTCTATTTTGCGTTTGATTGAAGAAGAAGCGCTGAAAGAGAACACCCATGAAGTTCACGCCATTGTGCCAGTACAGATAGCTTCGTATCTGCTAAATGAAAAACGTGAATCAGTGAACGCCATTGAGAAACGTCAAGGCGGCGTGCGTGCGGTGATCGTGCCAAACGATCAGATGCAAACACCGCACTACTCCGTCCTTCGGGTCCGTAAAGGTGAGGAAGTTCCTTCCCTTAGCTACCTGTTGCCACAACTGCATGAAGCAGAAATGGCGCAACCGCAGGAAGAGGCCACTATTGAACGTAAGCGCCCAGAACAACCGGCGCTGGCGACCTTCTCTTTACCGACGGAAGTGCCACCGGAATCAACACCTGCTGCCGCCAGTGCTAAACCCACTGCTGCGCCACAGGTTGCTGCTACTACCACCACTGAACAGCCAGGCTTCTTTAGCCGCCTGTTCACAGGTCTGAAAGGCATCTTCGCTACATCAGCAGAAGCCGAAGTTAAGCCGGTTGAAGTTGAAAAAACCGAAGCTAGCGAAACTCGTCGTAATGATCGTCGCAATCCACGCCGCCAAAACAGTGGCCGTAAAGATCGCGGTGACCGCACACCACGCGAAGGTCGTGATAACGCTAGCCGTGACAATAATGGCCGTGATAATGCTAACCGCGATAACAGTGCTCGCGACAGCAATAGTCGTGACAACAATAGTCGTGACAATAATGGCCGCGACAATGTCAATCGCGAGGGTCGTGATGATCAACGCCGCAATAATAAGCGTCCAACTCAACAAACTGTTGTAGCAGCATCAACTGATATTGTTGAAGCCGATAAAGAGCAGCGCGAAGAGCAGCCGCAACGTCGTGGTGATCGCCAGCGCCGCCGGCAGGATGACAAACGTCAAGCACCGCAGGATGTTAAAGCTAACGTTGATGTTCCCGTCGTCAGTGTCGAAGAAGCACAACCTGAGCAAGAAGAACGTCAACAGGTGATGCAACGTCGTCAACGTCGCCAATTGAATCAGAAAGTCCGCATTCAATCAGCCAACGATGAACTGAATGCTCAGGAAAGCAACTCACCGGTTGGCCCTGTCAGCGAATCAGTCACGACTTTTGCTACGCCAGTCGTGCAGGAAGAGGTGAAGTTACTGCCGCAAGCAACTGCTCAGGCAGATGATGAAGCGACTAATGATCGTAATGGCAACAATGAAAATGGCATGCCACGTCGTTCTCGCCGTTCACCTCGTCACCTGCGCGTGAGCGGTCAACGCCGTCGTCGCTATCGTGATGAGCGCTACCCGACTCAATCTGCTATGCCTCTGGCGGGTGCTTTCGCCTCACCGGAAATGGCGTCAGGTAAGGTTTGGGTTCGTTATCCGGTCGCTCAGCCATTTGAACAAGCCGCGTTTGTTGAAAATCCGGTTGAAGAACAATTGCCAGTCGACGTTGCTGCAGTAGAAGCTACGGTAGTTGAAACTTCCGTAGTCGAAGCTCCGGTGAATGTTCCAGCGGCAATCATTGCAGCGCCAGTGGTTATCGCAGCGGTGACTGAAGCTGTTGCTCCGACACCTGCGCCGCAACATAAGCCCGGTGGTTCTTCATCTTCAGCTGCCGCCGTTCCAGGCCGTGCCCCTGTTGTTGTGCCTGAAATTATCGCGGAGCCAATTGCCGAAGTAGTAGCAGAAGAAATGGTAGCAGCAACTGAAACCATTACAGCAATTGAAGCAGCCCCTGTCGTTGAAGAAGCTATCACGCCAGAAACTGCCAGCGAAAACACCATTGAGCCAGAAGCTGTGGTTGAAGAGCTTCAGGTTGAAGAGACCCAAGCTGAAGAGATTATTGTTGAGGCGCCAGTTGCCGCTGAGACAGCTGCTGTTGAAGAGTCGATTGTTGTTGAAGAGTCAGCGGTTGTTGAAGAGTCAGTTGAAGAGCCGAACCTGACTGAAGCTAATACTGTCGCGGAAGAGGCTGCCACTGAAGAGGTGCATGTAGCTGAACCTGTCGTCGATGCAACGCCAGCTGTGACACAGCAACAGCCAGCTGTAGCGCATCCGGAAGGCGTGTTATTCAAACACTACGCCTCTGCACCGATGACCAAAGCACCGGCACCTGAATATGCGCCGGAGTCGCAAACCAAAGGTCATTGGGAACGCCCAGCCTTTGATTTTGCAGGCAAAGGTTCTGCTGGCGGGCATGCAGCCGCCACTCAGGCAACAGCCCCGGCGACCAAACCACAATCAGTCGAATAAATGCACTATTGCTAAAAGCAACATGCAAAATAAAACCCGCTTCGGCGGGTTTTATTTTATAAAGTTTAAGCTATCTGTTTCAGTGTCTTGATTTCAATACTTTCCAGCTTGCCCTCTATCGATTTAACAAAATCGATGAAATGTTGCGCTTTATTATGTTTCTCCAATGCTTCAGCAGATGCCCAGCGCTCGAAAAACACAAAAGAACCATTTTGGTCGTTCTCAGCATGGAGATCATATTGCAGATTCCCCTTCTCCTCACGACTTGGTTCTATAATCTGATGAACCGCCTCTCTGACTTCATTAACAAATTCAGGCTTGGCCACTAAACTGGCAATCACACGAACTTCCATCGTAATTCTCCCATACAGTACATTTAATTCATCTATTTACGGCTAATTAATCACTCATCTTAGCTAGCAATTTCACCTATAGCCCCTCTATAAGATGCCCTTTTTAGGTTATTTTCAACTCACCACTTACAATGTTTTCAACTTAAGCCTAACAATCAGATGCATCCTGCGCACTTTCCGCTTATCCTTACACCCCGCCGGAAACAGTATAAAAACCCGAAATCTCATCACCACTGCGGAGCTTGTTGAATGACTGCACAACCCCAAACCCTGAAAATTCGCCGCCCAGATGACTGGCATATTCACTTACGTGATGACGAAATGCTCAGTACCGTGCTGCCTTATACCTCCGAGGTGTTTGCCAGAGCTATTGTTATGCCGAATCTGGCCCCGCCTATTACCACTGTTGCCAGTGCGATTGCGTATCGGGACCGTATTCTGGCGGCCGTGCCGGTTGGGCATAAATTCACGCCGTTGATGACTTGTTATCTGACTGATTCACTTGATATCAATGAGTTGACCGCCGGTTTTGAGCAAGGCGTATTTACGGCGGCAAAACTCTATCCAGCCAATGCCACTACCAACTCAAATCATGGTGTATCCGATATCCCAGCGATTTATCCATTGTTTGAGCAAATGCAAAAAATGGGTATGCCACTGCTTATCCACGGCGAAATCACCGATGCCGCAGTCGATATCTTCGATCGTGAAGCGCGTTTTATTGATCAAATCATGGAACCGATCCGCCGCAACTTCCCCGAGCTGAAGATTGTCTTTGAGCATATCACCACCAAAGATGCCGCCGACTACGTGCTGGCAGGCAATCGTTTTCTTGGTGCGACCATCACCCCACAACATCTGATGTTTAACCGCAATCATATGCTGGTCGGTGGCATTCGCCCCCATCTGTTCTGTCTGCCAATACTGAAACGCAGCACGCACCAGGCAGCATTGCGCCAGGCTGTCGCCAGTGGCTCAGACCGTTTCTTCCTTGGAACCGACTCAGCTCCACATGCCAAACAGCGTAAAGAGTCATCCTGTGGCTGTGCTGGTGTGTTCAATGCCCCCTCAGCACTGCCTGCTTATGCGACTGTTTTCGAAGAGATGAACGCACTACAACATTTGGAAGCATTCTGTTCCTTAAATGGTCCACGCTTCTATGGCCTGCCGGTTAACGACGATTTTGTTGAGTTGGTTCGAACGCCCTGCCAACAACCGGAAGAGATCCCGCTGGGAAGTGAGTCGATCGTCCCTTATCTAGCCGGTCAAAGCATTAACTGGTCAGTTAAAGGTTAATAATGATCAGAGGTAGGGAGCCTCACTCCCTACCCTCAAAAATTTTTATCTCAGCCAGTTGCAACCTGAATATTTACACTGTATAAATAACCAGTATAAATATTCGGAGGGCCAGATATGCGTGTTGAAGTCAGTATTGATAAAAAAAACCAGTTACCCGCCGGTGCTATCGAAGCGCTAACCAATGAATTAAGTAAACGACTGGATTCGAAATTCCCGGACACCAGCACCACAGTGCAAGTGCGTTACGCTGGAGCAAATAACCTTTCTGTTTTGGGCGGAGCTAAAACAGATAAGGACCTGATCTCTGAGATATTACAAGAAATATGGGAAAGCGCTGACGATTGGTTTGACGCAAAATAACCCACTACAATGCTGTTTTTGCCGGGGGTCGCTCCTCGGCTTTTTTATATCAATGGATATATCCCCCCTTTCTCCCAGCACTTTCGTCACTCGCCTGCGATTAATTAATCATCAGAAAATAAATAATTTGTAAAGATCCGTGGATAATCACCACATTTATTAGCCGTTGCGTATACTGAAAAAGCTCACTTGATAATGAGCCGCATTGATCCTCATTAGTCACTCCAGTCAGTAACTACTAGATAAGGGGTCTTTATGCACAGAAATGATGAAGTTATTCAGACTCACCCGCTTGTAGGTTGGGATATCAGCACGGTAGATGTATACAACGCGATGATGATACGTCTTCATTACCTGTCTTCCATGAATCAACCGCCAGAAGATGCACTGGTTGATAGAACACTCTGGTTAACAACCGATGTTGCACGCCAATTAATAAATATTTTAGAAGCAGGCATTGCAAAAATTGAGTCATCAGAATATCAAGATCTGGATCACCGTAAGCATTAATTTTTGTCCACCAGTTAATTGTTCAATGCTCTCAAAAACAGGCACCAGTGAATATCACTTGGTGCCTGTTTATTAACCACTCCCACCGCCATAGGGCTAACACCCCTTTTTCTCCCCTCACTCCCATGCTATTACTATCGTTTTAGTTTTTATTGTTTCTGAATTGAAATCGTTTTGGCAAAAACCACGATAAATACGCGCAGCTAATCCAAAACGTGTTGAATTAAGCCCGTAACGATATTCTCCAAGGTGCAAAATATGGATTACGATTTGATTGTCATTGGTAGTGGTTCTGTTGGCTCTGCCGCGGGCTACTATGCCTCACAAGCCGGCTTAAACGTGCTAATGATTGATAGTGCGATGCCTCCCCATCAGGCTGGCAGCCACCACGGCGACACCCGAATCATTCGCCATGCATATGGTGAAGGCGAGAAATATGTGCCCTTAGTATTACGTGCTCAAGCGCTTTGGGATCAACTGTCAACCGAAACCGGTGAGAGGTTATTTCAGGCCAGTGGTGTGCTTAATTTGGGGCCAGATGACTCAACTTTCCTGCAAAATGCACAACACAGCGCGCAACAATATCATTTGCCGGTAGAGACGTTAACAGTAGCGCAGGTTCGTGAAAAATGGCCGGTATTTACTGTACCGGACAATTATATTGGTGTGTTTGAACCACAGGCTGGTTTTTTGCGTTCAGAATTAGCTATCAAAACATTAATTAAGGCGGTCACTGAGGCTGGCTGCGGTATCTTATTCAATTGCCCGGTCACGGCGATTGTTCCTCTGGAGGAGGGGGTAGATGTCGTCACCATTGATGGTACTTATAGTGCCAAAAAAGTCGTCGTTACCGCCGGCACATGGGTCAAAGAGTTGTTACCTACATTGCCCGTGACAGCAATACGCAAAGTTTTCTCCTGGCATCATGCCGATGGCCGCTACAGCGAAGGGAATCATTTCCCGGCATTTACCGTAGAAACACCGGATAACATCCATTATTACGGTTTTCCCTCACAAAATGAGGAGCTTAAACTCGGCAAGCATAATGGCGGGCAGCCTATTGAGTCAGCGGCTCAGCGCAAACCTTTTGGCAGCTATGCAGAAGATGGCACGGAAGTTTTTGGATTTTTACGGAATTTCTTACCCGGTGTTGGCGTCTGCCTGCGTGGCGCCGCATGTAGCTATGATATGAGCCCCGATGAAGACTTCATCATTGATACCCTGCCTGATAACCAGAATATTATGGTGGTAACGGGTTTAAGTGGCCATGGGTTTAAATTTGCGACAGCATTGGGAGAAGTTGCGGCGCTCTTCGCACAAAACAGAGCTTCCCCCATTGATATATCTGCTTTTTCTTTGTCTCGTTTCACTCACTCCGAGCCTGAGAACTGACTCTTAACCCACATATTCTTACCGGCGACTATTTTAATAAAAAATAGCTCGCCCGAGTTTTATTTATATTATTTATACCTATTTTTTGGTATAAACAGTCACCCTATTAATGGTAATGGTAATATTTATTCGTGCATTCCGTCGAAATAAGTCGATAATCCCGAATTGACGTTTAAGGCATCTGAGGACTACCTTATCCTTGTATGCAGCCAGGTATGGTTGCAGTTAGACAAGGATGTATGTCTCATGAAAATATTAATTATTGATGAATGTTTTTATACCCGATCAGGGGTAAATACTTATTTTAATAGCTCTGTATCACTTAATTTAATGGATTCGCCTACTGTTGAGCAGGCGACATTGACTGTTAATGATTTTGCTCCAGATATAATAATTGTTAATCTTACCAAATATTGCCGTTTCGGCGGCTATTGCCCATTACTCGAACAATTTTTAAGTTGTTGTGGCCAAGCTAAAATCTATATTTATTTGGATGCCTCCTATCCATTCAGTGAAACGCCAATTCCCTTGACTGATTCAGTCTCAATTTTGGCAAAAAGGTATTTGCCGGAGCTGCTGAAAAAGCTTTCTAATATCTCAAATGAGATGCGTAAACCGCACTCACCTTGCCCATCATCACTGTTTAGCCCACAAGAGCATAAAGTGATGTGCTACTGGATGATGGAGATGCCCAATTACCGTATTGCCAGAAAATTGAATATCAGTGATAGCACCGTTTATTCACATAAGCGGCATATTACCGAAAAAATCAAAGTCAGAAATCGGCTAGAGCTGTGCTTTATCTATAATGTTTTTAAATATTTATACTAAATTTATTATTAATTAAGCCGATATATAAGTAATTTTGATATAAAATGTAGCCGGATTAATATAGCTAACGATAGATTGCAGTTAGAGAAACGGTTACATTTGATCTGATAATTTTAATGAGAAGAGACGCCCACAACTGACTATTTTATTACTCTGGCTATCTAACCTCCTCATCCTCTTGCCAGATTCCAGATACCGGAATTTAATCTGCTAGCTTATTGTTTGCTAAATTAAAAATCCCTATAATGAGCAACGATTTTAACCGCAGGCAGTCAGCATGTTAAATAAATTGCTCTCGATGGTTATCAATAATGTCCGAGAGCACCTATTGCTCTATATCTGCCTATGGTTGATTTTGTTGGCGTTAGATATTTATTTCTTTTTCTATTAGTTTAATTAATACGTCTACGCTACTGTATCTAGTGGGCCTACGGGTATCAATCCACCCGAGGCCCCAAGCCGATAACCACTAATCTGGTGTTACTCCGCTTTGCTCGGTTTACCATCACTCAGTAAAACTGCAAATTTATAGCCCGCAGGGGTGAGTTCAAGTGCAATTTTGGCAATGATGGTTAAAGGGACAGAGAGCAGCATACCAATTGGCCCTAATAGCCAACCCCAGAAAATCAATGATAAGAATACCACCAGCGTTGATAACCCCAAGCCACGGCCCATCATACGTGGATCAATAATATTACCGCCAATCAGATTAATTAGAATATAGCCGCCGGTTACCGCAAAAGCATCGGCAAAGCCGTTAAACAGCAGCGCCTGAATAATCGGCGGAATAGCAGCCAATACTGAACCGATATTAGGTATGTAATTCAGGACAAAAGCTAGCAGCCCCCATAGGAAAGCAAATCTGACGCCCATCGCCGCCAGGAATAGCCAAATAACAATCCCCGTCGCGATACTAATAACTGTTTTGATGACCAGATAGTGGGTTACACCATTTAGCGCACGTTTGAGGATAGCATTCCCCTGCTCTGGATTATCAAACATCAGCTGCATTTTATAAGGCAGACGTTCCACTTCAAATAACATAAACACCACGGTCATCAGCAACAAGAACGTGCTGGCCATGGCACCAGAAAGATGGCTAAGCAGCCGAGTAACAAAGTTCACCGCAGTGCTAGGATCGACATGTTTCATGATGTCATCCACCGAGAATTCGATATTAAAGCGCATGGCGAACTCTTGCAGCTCGCGCATTTTTTCCAGCATCATACCGCGATATTGCGGTAATGATCGGGCGAACTCATTTAATGAGGAACCCAGGCGGCTAAAGAGTAGTGCCATCAGTAAAATAATGAGGGTGACTAATAGGACAATAGCCAGTGTGCGGGGAATTCTTATTTTCTCGAGTAATTTAACCAGCGGATTCAGTACAATAGCGAGAAAAATAGCCAGTAAGAATGGCACAACGATGGGTGATGCAGCCTTTATTCCGGCCATAATTACCACCAGCATTGCCAGCATTGCAACTAGCCGTAACCCTTGGTGACTTACCACAGGTGTTGTCATTATCAATCCTTGTATTAGAACCGCCACCGCTCAAAATGGCAAAAAAAAGACGCTGTCGAATAAAATAACCGACAACGTCTCTATTTAATAGTATAACCAGCAGGTTAATACTCGGATTAATTGAGTATCACTCTTTATTATCCGTACCCTTTTCTGGCATTGGAATATGCATGGTTGTTTGCAACAGCCCTTTCGATTTATTAAAAATCTTGACACCGTTTTCGCGCCCAGCCCTGCGGGAGCGCTGCTCTTCCTGCGGCAATTTCAGCTCTTCCTGGCAAATCGGGCTACAGCAGCCTTCAAATTTAGTCGCACAAACCGGACACTGAATAAACAGCAAGTGGCAACCATCATTTTTGCAATTGGTATGCGCATCGCAAGCGGCACCGCACTGATGGCAATGCGCGATCACATCGTCAGAGATCCGCTCCCCCATTCGCTCATCAAAAACAAAGTTTTTGCCGATAAATTTCAGCGGTAAACCTTGCTCTTTCGCTTTGCGGGCATATTCGATGATCCCGCCTTCAACGTGATAAACGTTTTTAAAACCGTTGTGCAACATATAGGCGCTGGCTTTCTCACAGCGAATCCCACCAGTGCAATACATAACAATATTCTTCTCTTTGTTATGTTGCAGCATATCAACCGCCATTGGCAGTTGCTCACGGAAGGTATCGGAGGGCACTTCTATCGCGTTTTCGAAATGGCCCACTTCGTATTCATAGTGGTTACGCATATCGACAAACAAAGTATCCGGGTCATCAATCATTTGATTGACCTGATCCGCTTGCAGATAGTGCCCCACATTGCTGGGATCAAAGCTATCATCATCAATACCATCGGCCACAATGCGCTCACGAACTTTCAGGCGCAACACCCAAAATGACTTACCGTCATCTTCATGGGCCACATTCAGCCGCACTTGATCCAGTGCGGGGTGTGCGGCGAACAGCGCGACTTTAAAGTCGTCATAGCGGTTAGCAGGCACACTAATTTGGGCATTAATCCCCTCTTTCGCCACATAAACCCGGCCAAATACCCCGAGTTTAACAAATTGGCTATAGAGGCTATCGCGGAAGGCTTTGGCATCTTCTAAGGTGAAATATTTATAAAAAGAAACTGTGGTGCGCGGTTCGGTTTCAGCCAACATGCGCGCTTTAAGTTCCTCATTAGAAATTCGGTTATGTAACACTGGCATGGTGTACGTTCCTGTCTTTCAAAGAGGTTACTGATAGATATTTAATTACTGCTCAATGGGTTACGTAAGTCATTAGACAACTAACCAAGGTAATTCATCGCGCAATAGAACTGATATTTCCGGCACCGGTTGCCCCGTGCGGCGCATATAATACCTGAAACAGCGGGGTGGCACATCATTAGCGCGACTGGTGGTGGTGCACTTGACGCCAATGGTATGTGGGTATCGGGTTGGTGATGGTTGGCATGATGGTACATAGCGTCGCCCCATTTATTGGTCAGCGGGCGGCGTTGAAATCAGCGGCGGCACCCGCTATTTGCCGCGATGATCCTCACCCGTAAAACTCGCGCGATCAGTAAAACCAGAGACCATGATACCGGCCAGCAGGGAGATGCCCGCCGCGATCAGCAACGATTTTGTCTGCCAATAGGCGCCGACATAGCCCAAAAGGCCGCCAACAGCCAATAGACCCGCACTGAATTTTGCTGCTGACATTGTCGCTTCTCCGCTAAATACTGATTATGCTGATTTATACATCAAAATTATCATAACCCAGAAATGATAAATCCCTCTCCAGTGGTGAGGGATTTATGCAAAAAATAGTCAGCCGTTAATCGGTAGGTTAAAAATGACGTTTTTTAGCTGATCAACGCCAGTTTCGCCGGTAAGCCCTGCCGGACAACAGCACCACTCACCCAGTCCAACCAGGTGTTGGGGATCTCCCGCGTCGGATCGGTAAAACCTAACTCATTTAGATTGCTTCCCTGACCAATGCGCGGGTCTGACGCCATCATTTCGCCATCAAGGAAGTGGGTTCTGGCCCCCATTTCGCGATGCCCATAACCATGCTCAATAGCCACCACACCAGGCATAACGCCATCCAGTAGGCTGACTTGCACCTCCATCTGCCCTCCTGGTGTCATCAGTTGCACGATATCACCCTGCTGTATGCCATAGCGGCTGGCATCTCCTGGATTAATGGCAACCAGATTTGTGGGTTTGACCGCCCGCAGCCGCTCAATCATCGCCGTCGAGCTACTCATCAGATGTGACTTAAATGACATCAAGCGCAGCGGCCACTCCGCCGCCGGATAGTGTTGGAACAGATCCGAACCATCAGCTAAACGTGGTGGATACCAGGTCGGACAACCACTGTAGCGCTCGCCGGTAATGGCATGGTGATGTTTCGCCACATTCTCATTCCAGATTTGCAGTGGCTTTTTCCACTGCGGCCCGGTGGCATCACCGCTCCAACTTTTCTCATAGGGGGCAAAACGGCCACCGCGCGCCAACAGATAGGCGACACGGCGCTGCTCATCCACCTGCAAGCTGCGCTGTAATGCCGGCCACAAGCGATCGACGCCGGTTAATTTTAGCTCATCATCCGCCGCCGCTGGCAGGGGTTTTTCGCCACCATAGGCAATATTAGCCGCCGCCCGTAAGTAGTAATCCTCTGCCCTTTCTAGCGGCCAATGCTTGCCCGCACTGTCCTGCATCGCATTGGCCCCAAAACCCGGCAGTTGCAATGTTTTCGCCACCGCAATCAGGAAACTCTCCATCGCCACCGGTTCGCCCTGTGCGGTGCGGGCAGTGCGCGATTCAACTACCGGCCAACGGGCGGTGCTGGCCTTGACCAACACCCCCGCCCACGGCGCACTGAAGCCCCAACTCTCAAAATTGTGGGTATCCGGTACGATATAATCCGCCAGTGCGGTGGTTTCATTCATAAAGGCATCGATGGCGATAAACAGCGGCAGGTGGTGCGGGTCTCGCAGCTTCTCCTCAATCAGATTGCGTAGACCCGCCACCCCATACAGGGGATTGGTCATGTGGCTGATCCAAGCTTTTAACGGGTATGGGTATCCGGCCAGCGCCGGAGCCAACTGCTCGGTCAACTGCCCGCCAACAAAGGGATACCACGGGCCGCGAGCCGGATAACCGGAGTGGCCCTGCTGAATTTTTTGCTGATACTCGGCTGACTGCTCATAGGGCTGTTTGCTGCGCGAGAGCGGCAAACCTTTGGGTTTGACCATGCCATCAAAGGTCGCCAGTTGATAGCGCGGCCCATCGGCAAAGCCATCAAATTTACCGCCGCCGACCGACACCCCGCCTTTGAGATTCAGGTTGCCAATCAGGGCATTGAGCATCATCACCGCCCAGGTGGTATAGAAGCCATTGCCGCCCATCATCCCGCCATGGGAGATCACCGCCGCCTGCCGCTGATACGCGGTAAATTCACGCGCCAGACCAATCATCGTGGCCTCTGGCACACCGCATTGTTGGCTATATTCTGACAGGGAGAAGCGCGCCGCCGCCTGTTGCAGGCAGCTCATGCCCGATTGCACCTGCACACGCAGCCCATCATGCAAGGTCACTTCTCGGGTGACGAACAACTCTGCCTGTAGGGTGGACGTGGCGGGTTGCAGTGCCGCGTCTGGTGCCACTTGTACCAACACCTGGCTCTCTTCCCCCTCCGCTACCGATTCACCACTTAAATGACTCGCACGCAGGAATTGACCGCATAGCGGATGAGTTGGCGTCATAATCACCAGATGGCTGGCATTAGTCCAACTGCGCTCTGCGGCAGCCTGCATGGCGCTTTCACCGGGCAGTGACAGGTAACCATGATTGAAGCGATTTTGTTCGATAATCCAGCGGATCATCCCCATCGCCAGCGCCGCATCACTCCCCGGCAACACCGGCACCCAGCGGTTATGCTGATTGGCTAAGGTGGTGGTGAGCGGCAAGGCGGGGGCGACCACCACATAGTTGAAATCATCACGCTGGCGCGCATTGGCGAGCTGACGCCCCTGGCGCTTGAATGGATTACCCGATTGCGCCGGCGAGGTGCCGAGGAACAGAGCAAAACGGAGGTGATCCCAATCGGGCTTCACGTGGGCATTTTTGTCTAAATCCCCCATCAGTGCACCGGAGCCGGCACGGTAAGCCAGCCCGCAGTACGCACCATGGCTACCGAGATTTTTAGTCCCGAAGGCCTGGTTGGCAAAGCGCTGGATAAAGGCATCGCGGCCATCATCACCGGCATTGGTCACCAGCAGTTGATTAGCTTTCGGGCCAAGGGAGGGTTGTTTGGCATCAATGGGAGTGACCAGATCACGGATCGCCCGCAGCCCCTCAACCGGCCCCTCACCGAAGAGATCACCGCCCTCGGTCACTTCTGCCACCAGCTGCTCAAAGCTGATGCGCTGCCATTTGCCACCGCCCCGTGGGCCGACTCGCTTCATCGGCTCAGTGATGCGGTAAGGGCTATCGACCCCCTCCAGTAGCGTGGCACCACGAGCACAGGCGGTCGAGCGCCCCTCCATGCCCTGTTCACCGCCAAGGCGTTGCAGTGCTTCGCTCAGGGGTAATTGATAGGGGAAGTGGTGGTCATGGGATAAGGGATGGTAAGGATTACCGGCGATCCGCAAAATTTTATTTTGCTGGGTATCAACTCGCACCCGCAGGCCACACAGTGTCCAGCAGCCAAAGCATTGCGTCATTGATACCGCCTGTTGTGGGTTGGCCTGCCACTGCGCCCCGACACGCCCTTCGGGGGGTAGAGCATTGGCGCTGATAGGGTCGAGTGTGAGCTTGCCGGCACTGCCATCCAGCAGTCCGGCCACAGTTTTGCGCGCCACCTCATGGTAACTGGCAGCAAACGCGGCCACGCCACCCAAAGCTAAGCTGCCTTTTAACCATTGACGCCGTGTAAACTTAGCCATGATGCATTTCCCCTTCAAATGTTTTTCCGCCCGACACTTTTTGTTCCAGCCAACTGACACCTTCGCGCACCGCAATAATCACGGCTATCCATAATCCGAATGTGCCGATAATCGCCAGCAATCCCTCACTGCCGAGCGGCAAGGAGTAGGGATTGACTAAGATATTGTATTTAGGCAAGGTTTGCGTTTGCATCAGCAGCAACCAGCGCACCGACCAGCAGAGGCTGAGGGCTATTCCCCCCTGTGCCACCAGCAGCGGGATTGATAATTTTTTTTGTAAATTGGCCCCTGCCAGCCCAAGTAGCAGCAACCACAGCACCATGGGGAGTGCCGCCAACATTGGGGTGTTAGTGGCCCACGCGCGCAGCGCCTGTCCGGACAGGCTATCGCCACTGGCCCACAGCAAGGTTACCGCCGCCAGTGCCACTAAATTGATCAACTGCCAGCGCGCTAATTTGTGCTGATATTGCCGATTGCGCCATAGCCATGCGGCCAGCCATGACGGAACAGCCTGCCAGGCGCTAAGGAAGATAAACAGCGGCAGCCACAGACTAAACCACACTGGCTGAGCGCGTAATATCGACACCTCGCGGCCGGTGTACAGCAAAATGCTGACGGCAGAAAGTGCACAGAGCAGTGCCAACCCCGCCAGTAGCCGTGGTAGCGCTCGCCCCCACAACCGGCTATAGGTCAGCACCATAAAATAGGCCACTACCAGCAGGCTAAATAGCGGTAAGAACAGTGAGCCCCATGACATCCATGACCACGGCGTAAAGTGCGCATAAAAGTGCCAGACACGGGCCGGCTGATGAAGATCGGCATTTAACGCCAGCGGCGCGACCACCACCGCCGTCACCGCTAATATCAGTGCGGCGAACTCCAGCGGATTAGAGTGCTGGCGCGAGACGACCCGCTGCCAACCGGCAAACAGCACCGCGCTACAGGCCAGCCCGATAAAGAAGAAGTACTGCACCGCCCAAGGTAGCCAGGCGATATCCTGCGGGCGGGCTAAAATTTCGCGGATCATGGGTGTACCTCCTGCCACAATGCGGGCTGGCCCTGTAATGGGCGGGTAAATAGCTCATTTAAGCCAAGGTAAAACACCTGCGGATGAGTGCCCTGTTCTGGCTTCAACACTTTGATATCCGTCGCATGTTCCAGCAACATTTGGCGTAATTTGCTATCGCCATCGCGCAGATCGCCAATGATGCGCGCCCCGCCGACACAAGACTCAACACAAGCAGGCAGTAGCCCGGCGTCCAGTCGATGCACACAAAAAGTACACTTATCGGCGGTTTGGGTGCTGTGATTGATAAATCGGGCCTCGTAGGGGCAAGCCTGCACACAATAGGCGCAACCGACGCAGCGGGTATTGTCGATAACCACAATGCCATCTTGCCGCTGATAGGTGGCCTGCACCGGGCAAACCGGCACACAGGGTGGGTTATCGCAGTGGTTACACAGCCGTGGCAACAAGACGTTGGTGACACTCTCCGCCCCCGACAGTGCTATCTGATACTGATTGACCGTGGTGCGAAACTGCCCCTGCGGCAGTTGGTTTTCGATAGCACAGCTAACAGTGCAAGCTTGGCAGCCGATGCAGCGGCGCAAATCAATCAACATGGCATAGCGCCGTTTGATATCACCCTGTTTGCGCGCCGGCTCCATCTGCCAGCCCGCCTGCGCCAACGGCACCAGTGCGGCTCCGGCGGTTAGCACCCCCAACCGCTGTAAAAATGCTCTCTTCCCGTGATCCATTTTTCTGCTCATCTTTTTTGATAAGAATCTTCTTGGTGACAAGCAGTGTAGAAATCTGCCAGCAGAAGCCCTATTGTGGTTTTCCACATTCCCTTTAGGGACTTGATCCAGGACAATTACCCACCGCGATCGGGATCATAAAAAGGACAATGCATGTATTTCAGAGTGCTGGCGATAATGCTCTTTTGCAGCATTTCAGCCGCTGATGCCGATGAATGGACCATCGGGGTTTTGGCACTGCGTGGCGATGCGCAGGCGCAGGCCCATTGGCAACCGCTGGCCGAGAGGCTAAATCAGCAGTTGCCGGATCACCATTTTCAGTTGTTGCCGCTGGATTTGAATACGATGAAGACCGCCGTGGCGCAAAACCGAATCGATTTTCTGCTCACCAATCCGGCGCAATATGTGCAGATTGATAGTCACTACCCCTTGCGGTGGTTGGTGTCACTGCGCTCCAGCCACCAGCCGGACAGCACCAGCCGCAATGTGATTGGTAGTGTGATTCTGGTGCGCGCTGACAGTGATATCCATAGCCCGCAGAGTCTGCGGGGCCTGAGGGTCGGCGCAGTCTCACCCGCTGCGTTTGGCGGTTATCTCTTGGGCTACAAAGCGTTGCGCGATGCCGGGCTTCAGCCCGAGCAGGATTTTCAGTTACATTTTTCGGGCTTTCCGGTGGATGCCTTGATCTATCTGCTGCGCGATCGCGCCATCTCCGCCGCCATTGTCCCCACCTGCTTGCTGGAGGATATGCAAGCCGAGGGATTGGTACAGGCGGCGGATTTCCGGCCACTATTGGCAAAACAGACCCCGATCCCCTGCCTGACCAGCACCGAGTTGTACCCTAACTGGTCATTTGCCGCGTTATCCCACGTGCCTGATAAGCTGGTGGACAGTGTCACGCGAACTTTACTCAGCCCCGATAGCAGCAAAAATCCACAGTGGGGCGCGGCCTCCTCCACCAGTCAGGTGGAAAGCTTACTGCGCTCGGTGAATCAACACCCGCGACAACCGCAGATTTGGCAGCAGATGGTCGATTGGGCGCAGCAGCATCGGCTATTGATCGCCACTATTGGGCTGATTTTGCTGTTACTCGGTGCCAATCATATCTGGGTGGCTTTTTTGGTGCGCCGCCGCAGTCGCCAGTTGGAGCAGCTACATCAACAGCTGAGAAGCCGAGAGAGCGCATTGGAGCAGGCGCAGCGCCTGAGTATTCTGGGGGAGATGACCTCTGGGTTTGCCCATGAGTTGAACCAGCCGCTCAGTGCCATTCAGCACTATGCCGAGGGCTGCTCCATCCGCTTACAGCGGGAACAAGGGGATCACCCGTTGCTGCCGATCCTCGGGCAGATAGCTCATCAGGCCCAGCGCGGGGCCGATATCATTGCCAACCTGCGGCTGTGGGTCGGGAAACAGCCCGCGCCTAATTCAGCGGCGAAGCATTCAATAATCAGCCAGCCACTGCATACGTTGCTCAACCATATCTGGCAGTTATTGGGGGCCGAGCAGCATCAGCCGCCCTGTCAGTTACAGCTGGATATCGACACCACATTGACACTGCATTTGCCGCCCACCTTACTCGATCAAGTTTTATGTAACCTGATCACCAATAGCTTGCAGGCTGGTGCGCGTCAGTTAACCTGTCATGCCTATCAGCAAGCTGGCGTGGTCACCCTGATATTGCAAGATGATGCTGGCGGCTTGACCGCTGAACAACTTCGCCTGCCCTTTATCCCCTTTCGCTCCACTAAAAGTGATGGACTGGGGCTGGGGTTGGTGATTTGCCAGCGATTGATCGGCAGTCAGGGCGGCCATCTGACGCTGCTTAACCAGCGGACTGCCAAAGGTAAAATGGGGTTGCAAGTGACCCTGACACTGCCACTTAACCCACGCAAGGAGCTGACTTTTGTCACTGATTCATCTGGTTGATGACGATATTGCCGTCACCGACGCCTGCCGTTTTCTGCTCGACAGCCTGGGCTATAGAGTGAAGGTGTGGCACGACGGTGCGCGTTTTCTGGCGCAGGCTGATTTGTATCACTCCGGGGTGGTGCTGCTGGATATCCGTATGCCATTGCTCGATGGTACTGAGGTCTATGCCCGGATGCGCCAGATAGAGAGCACACTCGCCACTATCTTCCTCACCGCCCATGGCGAGGTGCCGCAAGCGGTTGAGCAGATGAAGCTGGGGGCGGTGGACTTTTTACAAAAACCGGTGGCGACTGCACCATTGATTGCCGCCTTGCAGCAGGGTTTGCTGCAATCTGAGCAGTGGGTTGCCCGCCGACAGGTCGCGCTGCGCTATGCTACTCTCACATCACGGGAGCAGATGATTGCACAATGGGTGATGCAGGGTTTGATTAACCGCGATATCGCCGACAGAGCTTGTGTGTCGGTCAGAACGGTAGAAGTGCATCGGGCTAAAGTCATGGAGAAGATGGCGGTTAACAGCCTCGCGGAGCTAGTCAGCCTGCTGAGTCCGATAAAATAGCCGGATGAAATTTTGCTTATTTTACGTTCAATTTGATGATTTAGCTGTCGGGATCTTCAACAAGGCGGCATAAAAATGGCTTTTTGGTGCGGTCTTTTTTCCCGTAGCCCACTAAAAATGCCACAATGGTCTATCTTAAACCACTGATGAGACAGCTAAACAGGTTGGCATGGAGTGCCCATCGAGATTCACTAATGCACCACATCTCCGCCATCAAGACTAATTGTTAACTGTCCCGATGAATTACAATGACGCTGAGAATAGATATGCAAGTTCCCTCTTTTGATCGTTCACTGCTGCACCCCCGCTATTGGCTGACCTGGCTCGGCCTGGCTACTCTCTACCTGCTGGTGCTGCTCCCCTACCCGGTTATCTATGCCATGGGCACTTCCCTTGGCCGCTTCTCTATGCGCTTTCTCAAACGGCGCAAGCAGATTACACAGCGCAATCTGGAGTTGTGCTTCCCGTCGATGCCGCAAGTGGAGCGCGATCAGCTACTGGTTAAGAATTTTGAATCGGTGGGGATGGGGCTATTTGAGACCGGTATGGCATGGTTTTGGCCCAACTGGCGCATTGAGCGCTGGTGTAGTGTCAGTGGGCTAGAGCATATCCAGCAAGCCCGCGATGAAGGCAAAGGGGTGTTGCTGATTGGCCTGCATTTTCTGACTCTGGAGCTGGGCGCGCGTATTTTTGGCATCTACAATCCGGGGATTGGCGTCTATCGCCCCCATGATAATAAAGCTATGGATTGGATGCAGACCTGGGGCCGGATGCGCTCAAATAAGGCCATGCTAGACCGCAAAGACCTGAAGGGGATGATCCGCTGCCTAAAACAGGGCGAAATTATCTGGTACGCGCCGGATCACGATTATGGCCCGCGCAGCAGTGTCTTTGTGCCGCTATTCGCCGTCGAACAAGCCGCCACCACCACCGGGACTTATCTGTTGGTGCGCATGGGCAAACCGGCGGTGATCCCATTCACGCCACGGCGCTTACCGGGTGGCAAGGGCTATCAACTGATTTTGCAGCCTGCCGTTGAAAACTTCCCGCTGGATAGTGAAGTGGAGGCCGCGGCCTTTATGAATAAAGTGATCGAAAAAGAGATTACTCAAGCCACTGACCAATATATGTGGTTGCATCGGCGGTTTAAGACCCGCCCGGAGGGGGCACCTTCGCTATATGAGTAACACGACTTATTCTGAAAAGTAATAACATAAATGATAATGAGAATTATTTTATATCAGTTTTTTTGATATAATCTGTCAGTTTTATCCACTAGAAATGTAGTATCTATCTGACAGATAATTAAAAGTAATTAATCGCAGTTATTATAGGGTTATTTCTTAATAAGGATACACTCATGTTGGCAACTCTCAATCTCTGGTTCACCCGCTTAACTGATCATCAAGATGGCGGTAAGCTCTTATTGCGCCTGACGTTCGGCATTCTAATGCTGTTCCACGGCGTGGCAAAAATTCAGCACGGCACCAGTTGGATCGCTGACTCTTTACAGGCGCAAGGCATTCCCGGTTTTGTGGCTTATGGCGTTTACATTGGCGAAATCATTACCCCACTGCTGATCATTCTTGGCCTATTCACCCGCCCTGCGGCTTTTGTTTATGCGGTTAACCTGCTGGTGGCGGTATTGATGGTCGGCACAGGTAAATTCTTTACCCTGACTCAGGTCGGTGCATGGGGTCTGGAAAACGAAGCGATGTACTTCTTAGGTGGCGTTGCCATTATGTTGCTGGGCAGCGGTCGTTACTCGGTGACCAAAAACGAAGCTTACCGCTAAACTTTCAGCGGTGATATTGAGCCACTCCGCGCATCTCGGGGGTGGCTTTTTTTATGTTATTGACCCTGCTTATAACAGTGGGTTAGCCGTCAATTCAGACTTATCACCAAAATAAATAAGCATATTCCGACGATTCAAACTGGCTTTCCATTTTAATAAAAACTAACATTCATCTTATTGATGTCAATGCCCCAAAAGCGCATACTTATCAAGCTAACACCCTCTTTTTCCCACTTTTTTCAGCTTCAAACGCCATCACTGTGATCCCACAAGAAAAAGCTGAAAAAATAGTCACATTCGGCTTTAACTGGTTGATAATTGTTATGAGTGTCGACTTTTCATCTAAAAATACGATATAACCCAGCGTGAAAACAAAAATATAACGTGATCACTGCGTTAAATTCTTATGGGAAGACCTTATGCAAACCTCTGTTAAATCTGAAGGTGGCCGCACGTTCTTTGGCCACCCTTATCCGCTGAGCGGACTGTTTCTTTCCGAAATGTGGGAGCGCTTTTCGTTCTACGGCATCCGCCCACTGTTAATTCTGTTTATGGCCGCCACGGTTTTTGACGGCGGTATGGGGCTGCCGCGCGAGCAAGCCTCGGCTATCGTTGGGATCTTTGCCGGTAGTATGTATCTGGCAGCTCTGCCCGGCGGCTGGCTGGCGGATAACTGGCTTGGCCAGCAACGCGCAGTCTGGTATGGCTCGATTCTGATTGCACTGGGCCACCTGTCGATCGCGCTATCCGCCTTCTTCGGCAATGACCTGTTCTTTATCGGTTTAGTGTTTATCGTGCTCGGCACCGGCCTGTTCAAGACCTGTATCTCGGTAATGGTAGGGACACTGTATAAGCCCGGTGATGCTCGCCGCGACGGCGGTTTCTCACTGTTCTATATGGGCATCAATATGGGGTCATTTATTGCGCCGCTGCTCTCTGGCTGGCTGCTGAAGACCCACGGCTGGCATTGGGGCTTTGGTATTGGCGGGATTGGGATGCTGGTAGCATTACTGATCTTCCGTTACTTCGCCATCCCATCAATGAAACGCTATGATGCCGAAGTCGGCTTAGATTCGAGCTGGAATAGACCCACCAATAAGCGCCAGGGGGTGGGCAAGTGGGTTACGGCTATTCTGCTGTTAGTTATGGCCATCATTACCCTGATTTCACAGGGGATTATCCCCATTAATCCGGTGCTGGTTGCCAGCTTGCTGGCCTATATTATTGCCGCCTCGGTGACACTCTATTTCGTCTATCTGTTCGCCTTCGCCAAGTTGAGCCGCAAAGATCGCGCCCGCCTGCTAGTGTGCTTTATTCTGCTGGTTTCAGCCGCCTTCTTCTGGTCAGCATTTGAACAGAAACCGACCTCATTTAACCTGTTCGCCAATGACTATACCAATCGTAATTTGATGGGTTTTGAGATCCCAACCGTCTGGTTCCAGTCCATTAATGCCTTGTTTATTATCATTTTAGCCCCGATATTCAGTTGGGCCTGGCCGGCACTGGCGAAGAGAAAGATCCAGCCAAGCAGCATCACTAAATTCGTTATTGGGATTTTATGTGCCGCCGCCGGCTTCGCGGTGATGATGTATGCGGCGCAGCATGTGCTTAACAGTGGTGGCGAGGGGGTTTCCCCGCTGTGGCTAGTGATGAGTATCCTGCTGCTGACCCTTGGCGAGTTGTGCCTCAGCCCGATTGGCCTGGCGACCATGACCTTACTGGCACCAGACAGAATGCGTGGTCAGGTGATGGGGTTGTGGTTCTGCGCCAGCTCGCTGGGTAACCTGGCGGCGGGTCTGATTGGCGGTCATGTTAAAGCTGACCAGCTTGATATGCTGCCGACTCTGTTTGCCCGCTGCTCAATTGCCCTGGTTATCTGTGCCGCGGTGTTGATTCTGCTTATCGTGCCGATTCGTCGGATGATGAATAACACCCAAGGGCAGCAAGCCGCCTGATAGTGATGGTGTTCTGTATTGATAATAACCCGCCTGATTGGCGGGTTTACTGCCCCCATGCCCGTTGCTGCAATACCACCCGATAACCATCGCTATCTTCGAAGGTTTTGCCGCTAACATCCCAATAAGGGTTATAAGACGCCACCGCGCGAAACCCGGCGCTGAGCATTTGCTGGCACTGATGGCCCCACAGCACTTCGTCCGGCAGATAAAAAACCAACAAATTATCTTGTGTTGGCGCTCGCCCCACCTGAACACCACGGTGGTGAGTAAACTCTAAATGATAAGCGTGGTGTGGATGACCGAGGATCACACCATCAAATCCCTGATGGTCAGCAAAACGACCCAGTTCACTGAAGCCCAAACCACGGCAGTACATCTCACTGATGGCATCAAGATTATCAGTGGGTCTGGCGACCCGCATCACTGAGGTTGGCGGCAACACTGGTGAATGAGTTTCGGACGATTTAATTGATTCTGCTGGCATCTTTTTATCACCTAATCAGTGCCTAAACTCGGCACCTGACACTACTCATATGGCCCATGCTGGGCATCAATTGGCAGCATAAATGTATCAACAATCATTGACAGCGGCACGTCAATCACCGTGATGTATTTCCACGCCCCCTCCCGCATATCCCACTGCACGCCGGGATAGTACTGGTGTCCATGGCCCTGCCCCGGCACGATGCGGCTAATGATGCTGCCACACCCTGACAGCAGGATAATCCCCAGCCCCAGTAAGAGCGTGCGGAGGATGATATTGGGGCGTTGTATCAGTTTAACGATGAGATTCACGTAATCACTCTTTTAGCTTCGCAGAACAAAAAAACGGGCAATACCAATGTATGCCCGTTTTTAGTCCACATGACAATCACTCTGTTGCCGTTACTTCGCGGCGGGGAGTGCCTGCTGATTATGCGCCCGTTGGCGATAATAGCCGCTCCAGACTTGATACTGCTCCGGCTGCTGCCAGATTTTCTGGTGCAGATCTGAGATCAATACCGGATCACTGAGCAGCACTAAACACTGATTTTTAGCCAATTTATCCGGCCCGGCAACCAGTGCCTGTGCCACACGCTCGGCGCGAACCTGCTCGATAATTGCACGGCGCTGGTGACGGGCGGTGGCCATGGCACTGGCGAGGGCGTTATAGGATGGGTCCATTACCGCGGCCAGGAAGCCATGACTCAGCGCCCGTTGATGGTTCAGCTTCAGATAGGTTTCCGTCGCCAGCAGCTCCTGCGGCGGATGGCACTCCTCCGGGATCAGGAACAATTTAGCGCGCTTACTGGCCAGCCCCAGAGTCCGGCGACTGGAGAGCACCGAAACCACCGGAGAGAGGATCAGCGAGAAGACGATGGGCGATAGCCACCACAGGAAGCGCAGATCCAACCAGGCAACACCGCCGGCCCACACCAAGCCCAGCAGCAGTTGCGGGCCGTGGCGCACCATGGCTTCACTCCACGGCGTGGCATCATCATCGCGCTGCGGCGAGTTCCATTGCACTGACCAGCCGAGGAAGGCGCTGACCACAAATACGGTGTGGAATAGCATCCGCACTGGGGCCAGCAGTACCGAGAACAGCATCTCCGCCAGCATCGACAGCAGCAGCCGAATCGCCCCGCCATACTCTTTCGCCCCTTTGGCCCAGATCAGAATGATGCTGAGTAGCTTCGGCAGGAACAGCAACACCAGGGTGGTGGAGAACAGCCCAATGGCTAACTCTGGTCGCCACTGCGGCCAGACCGGGAACAGCTGACGCGGTTGCAGGAAGTACTGCGGCTCCATCAGGGTATGCACCGCTTGTAGCGCGGTACAGAGCACCAAAAACATAAACCACAGCGGCGCAGAGAGATAGGACATCACCCCGGTGAGGAACACCGCGCGGTGAACCGGATGCATCCCCTTCACCAAGAACAGGCGGAAGTTCATCAGGTTACCGTGACACCAGCGGCGGTCACGTTTTAGCTCATCCAGCAAGTTAGGCGGCAACTCTTCATAACTGCCCGGCAGATCATAAGCTATCCACACCCCCCAGCCGGCGCGGCGCATTAATGCAGCCTCCACAAAGTCATGGGACAGGATGGAGCCGGCGAACGACCCCTCCCCCGGCAGCGGGGCCAGAGCACAGTGCTCGATAAAAGGTTTCACCCTGATAATGGCGTTATGGCCCCAGTAATGGGATTCGCCCAACTGCCAGTAGTGCAAACCGGCGGTGAACAGGGGGCCATAAACCCGCGTCGCAAACTGCTGAATGCGCGCGTAGAGGGTATCCATACCGGAAGCTTTCGGCGCAGACTGAATGATGCCGGCATTCGGATTGGCCTCCATCAACCGCACCAGCCCGGTCAAGCACTCACCGCTCATCACGCTATCGGCATCCAGAATCACCATATAGCTGTACTGGCTGCCCCAACGACGGCAAAAATCATCAATATTGCCGCTTTTGCGTTTCACCCGGCGGCGACGGCGGCGATAGAAGATGCGGCCATGGCCCTCAACATCACGGCACAGCTCCAGCCAGGCTTTCTGCTCCGCGACACAGATATCGGGATCATAGCTGTCACTCAGCACATAGATATCGAAGTGCTCAAGCTGACCGGTCGCCGCGACGGACTCGTAAGTGGCGCGCAAACCAGCAAACACCCGCGCCACGTCCTCATTACAGATTGGCATAATCAGCGCCGTCCGGTGGGCCGGATTGAGCGCCTCATCCCCTTTGATGGTGGAGGAGATGCTGTATTTGTCTTTGCCAATCAGTAGTTGCAAAAAGCCCATCAGCGCGGTCCAGAAACCCGCAGACACCCAGCAGAACAGAATGGCAAACAGGATCAGGATGCCGGTTTGCAGTAAATAGGGCAGCAGTTGCAACACGGAAACTTGCCAGTTCTGCTGCCAGATCTCGAAAGGATCGAGTAGCGCCCAGCCTTGATAAGGCAGGATGGTCTTCATATAGCTGGTAGCAATGGCAGTTTGCAGCACAATCAATATCAGCAATATATAGCGCCGCAGAGAGCCGACACTGCGCCACTTTTTCTCCGCCGCGGCCTGCTCATCTGTTTGCTCACGTGACACCGGATTGCGGCCCAACATTGAATCCCAAAAACGCCCGACCGGATTGGTTCGCCAGGCCTGCGGTGCCATGCTGGTGCGCTTGATGGGGGGCGTGGCATGGATAACCGTGCGCCCTTCACTGTCTTGCCCCAACACATTATCGCCCTTTACGGCGTCCGGCCATGCGGCTTGCAGACGGGCATTGACTGACGCCAATGCACCCTCCTGTGCACTAAAAGTGGCACTTTCAGCGGTGCTGGCCGCCAATTGTTGATGCAAACGCAACATGGCATCAGGCGTGCTATCGAGTAGCACATCTGTTGGGAGAGCATCACGCAGTGCCTCTTGTTGCTGCGCCGTCAGGGGCAACTCCGCGATATAGTCCTGTACAGGAGATTGAGTTGACTTATTCATTGGCAGGTAGCTGATAGCTCCAGGTTTCAGTCAGAGTTTTATCACCGTTAGCCAGCGCCGCGCGCATCTCTATTGGCTTTTTAGCGTCCTTAACTTTCAGCCGCAGTGTCAAACGCCAGCCTTTGGTGACCGGGTTGTAGCGCACACTGTTCTCGATCAGTTCACCGTTATCATCAATACTGACTTGCGAAGCCAACGGCGTACTCTCATCCAGCGCTTTCAGCGACGGGCCGACAAAATCAATCAGGAACGCCACACTGCCGTCGGGTTGACGAATCAAATTCGACTGCTTCACATCACCGGTTGAGCGCAGAGTCTGTTTAACATAGGCCACATCAGCTGAATGTAACTTATCCTCATCGCGGGTGAAGTGCAGGCGATAGTTGAGATCGAGTGATTTTTTCGCATCCGGCAACAGATCAGGTGACCAGAACGCCACGATATTATCGTTGGTTTCATCGGCCGTTGGGATCTCCACCAGCTCGATTTTACCTTTGCCCCAATCGCCACGTGGTTCAACCCAGGCACTTGGACGCAGATCGTAGCGGTCATCTAAATCCTCATATTGTGAGAATTCGCGGCCACGTTGCAGCAGGCCAAACCCTTTCGGATTTTCAATCGTATAGGTGCTGACCGACAGATGTTTTGGATTATTCAGTGGCCGCCAAATCCATTCACCATTACCTGCATGAATAGAAAGGCCGTTGGAATCATGTAATGCCGGACGATAATTCAACACCGCCGACGGCTGGCTTGGGCCAAACAGGAACATACTGGTTAATGGTGCAATGCCCAATTTCTCCACTTTATCGCGCAGGAAAACTTTGGCCTGCACATCAATAGTGGTATCGCGGCCCGGATAGATAACAAACTTATAAGCGCCGGTGGCACGCGGGGAGTCTAGCAACGCATAGATAACCAGATGTTTATCATTGGGTTTTGGTCGCTCAATCCAGAACTCACGAAAGCGCGGGAACTCCTCACCGGAAGCCAGGGCGGTATCAATCGCCAACCCGCGCGCCGAAAGACCATAAACCTGACCTTTACCAATCACGCGAAAATAGCTGGCACCGAGCATACTGACGATTTCATCTTTTTTATCCGCTTTATTAATCGGATAAAGGACTTTGAAACCGGCAAAGCCGAGATTTTTAACTGAATCAGGATCGTGCTTCACCGAACCGAAGTTGAAATAATCGGGGCTGTAATTGATAGGTTTAACACTGGTCGCGGTGACTTCATTAATCTGCACCGGCGTGTCGAAATACATGCCCTGATGATAAAACTCTAACTTAAATGGCGTATCCAGTTTGCTCCAATAGGACTTATCATGGTTAAACTGAATCTGCTGATAGTCGGCAAATTTCATTTCGCGAAATTGCGATGGCAGGTTACTTTTCGGTGCTTCGAAGCTTCTCCCCGCCAGTGCCTGCGCCTGTTTTGCCACATCATCTAGCGAAAAAGCCATTGCCGGAGAGGCCAATAGCGACAACAAAAGAGTCAGCCCTAACCATCCGGCACTGTTTGGCCGTGACCCTTTTGACATTTTATTCACGTTTGAAAAAATATTAACTCGCACATCTCCCCCTAAATCATAACAGCCAAATTATTGACGATTTATCCAACAGGTCAGGCAGATAAGCTCAGGTAGCGGTGATGTCCGGAGTTATACTGCCAGCTTATTGTGCAAACCAGTGGCTAAGCCACGAGCCATGCTAAAATACGCGATGGAAAATTATTAACCCTTATAGTAGTGTTTCTCGCCGTACTGATCCATTAATAACGTATAACGTTATCAGCGATGTGCTTACTATAAAAAATATGCTGGTCAAAAACCGACACGTTATTCTATTTTCGATAACAACTTGCGAATAAGTATGAAAAAAAACACTAACCAGCGGGAGTACTTTCTAGACGCTATTCGCGCCTATTTGATGTTACTCGGCATTCCTTTTCATCTTTCTCTTATATACTCCAGTCATCATTGGGCGGTAAACAGCAGCCACCCCTCACTGGTATTTACTCTGCTAAATGACTTCATTCACGCCTTTCGTATGCAGGTGTTTTTTATTATTTCCGGCTATTTTTCGTTCATGCTATATCAGCGCTATGAGCGCCAGCACTGGCTACAGGTCCGCCTTGAGCGGGTGGTTATCCCTTTACTGGCGGCCATGGTGCTAATTACGCTGCCACAATTTTTCCTTCTCAAAAATTACACCAGCAAATTACAAGATTGGAATTTATTTACAATTTATCAAAAAATAAATATTGCTATTTGGGAGCTGGTTTCGCACTTGTGGTTTCTGTTAACACTCGCTCTACTGACAATTATCTGTTTTTATCTGTTTAAAAGAATAAAGAATAGCCTACCGACAGTCCCAATATTGATAAAGAGAATGAATAACATAGGAAAAGTCTCACTATATGTGTTTCTATTTGTATTAGTTTATTCTGTAATACGCAGAGTAATATATCTTCTTAACCCTGAAATACTCTTTAATAGCATCCTCAATTTCGCCGTTATGGAGACACTGTTTTATCTTCCTTTCTTTCTTCTTGGTGCCTACAGCTTTATCTATGCGCCACTCAAACAACTATTTCTTCGGTTTTCACCCACTGCGATGTTGGCCTCATTAATACTATTCGCTGCTTACGTTGTGAACCAACATGCTAATAGTGCTGAATTTTTTGTCTTTGAATTGGATCTTATCATCAAAGCATTGATGGGGGTGACCATGACCAATGTGATCTACTCTCTCGGGTATAAGCTATTAAATTCCCCCTCCCCTCACATCACCTATCTGGTGAACGCATCACTCTTCATTTATCTGGTGCATCACCCATTGACCTTGATTTATGGCGCATTTATTACGCCACAGATTGACAATAATGGCTTCGGATTTCTCTTAGGCATGGTATTTGTTTGCCTGATCTCATTTTCACTGTATGAGGTTCATCGCCGCATTCCTGTGCTTAAATTCTTGTTTTCTGGCAGAAAGCCGCAGCAAAAAGCGTAATCAAATTATTATTCAAACGAATAAGGTTATTGCTAAGCGATATTAATATCCGAATATCGCTACTGTGATAAACCCGCTACACTGATCAACCATCATGTAGATGCGGGATGGCTAATGCCTCACTGTGCGCTCTGCTTTCAGAGCAAGTATCCTGTAGATTCCTTATCAGGATTTGTTTCACTTGCAGTGACAACAAAAAGAGGAATTGTGATGAATAAGCAAGAATCTATTGAGAGTAATCCCACCTCAGATACGCCAGCAGTTGCCGAGTTTGCGACCCTGCTCGCTCTGGTGAGTCGTCTTAGCGGCGCACTGGACAGTGCAATCACTGGAAAAGATCGCAGTGTTTTGGTCAATGAGCTTTCACAACTTTCTGTCGATAGTCTGCCTGAGCCAGAAAAAACGCTGACCACTGAGGCGCTGAAAAGGGTACTGGCAACACTCAAACGCGACTAGTTTTATCATCCAACGCTCACCCTTGATTCCCCGTCGGGCGATTAAAGGTGAGCGATCCTTAATCCCCCCCCCCCCTCTGTATGCGCCCTATCTTTCGATCCCCAAACTATTATGTGACCGCCAACACCGCTGCGGCGTCAACCCAGGAGATCCCCAAAGTCATTGCCGTTGCAGCAAGGCGGCAAGCGAATAAGTCCCGATGAGCTTACTCAGGTAAGTGATTCGGGCGCATGAGTGCAGCCAACACCGCTGCGGCGTCAAGGACGCAGGGGAATGCGATTTAACATATTGAATTAGGTCATATCTTCCCATCGAAACCGAAAAATCTGTGTATAATAATTTTTCATTAACATTCACTCGCCACCCATTCGTTTGCGTATTACATCAGGAGAACTCCCACTTTGGACGCCATCACTATTAATAGCCTCTTTTTGATCGGCGCGGTGCTGGTGGGAGCCAGTATTTTACTCAGCTCATTCTCATCGCGATTAGGTATCCCTATTTTGGTTATCTTTTTAGCTATTGGGATGTTGGCTGGCACCGACGGGATTGGCGGTATTGCCTTTGATAACTACCCCGCAGCCTATCTGGTCAGTAACCTGGCATTAGCCGTGATCCTGCTGGATGGCGGTATGCGCACCCGTGCATCATCCTTCCGCGTCGCCCTCTGGCCGGCTCTCTCTCTCGCCACTGTCGGCGTGATAATTACCGCCGGGCTAACCGGTTTGGCTGCCGCCTGGTTATTCGATTTGGATATCATTCAAGGGTTATTAATTGGCGCAATTATCGGTTCGACTGATGCGGCGGCGGTTTTCTCACTGTTAGGCGGCAAAGGACTCAACGAGCGTGTCAGTGCCACACTCGAGATTGAATCCGGCAGCAATGACCCGATGGCGGTATTTTTGACCGTCACCTTGATTGCGATGATTTCAGCGGGCGAGAGCAGCCTGAGCTGGATGTTCCTGGTGCACTTGATTCAGCAGTTCGGCCTGGGAATTATGATCGGGCTGGGGGGGGGCGGATTACTGTTGCTGCTCATCAACCGCATCGAGCTGGCGAATGGCCTGTATCCACTACTGGCGGTCAGTGGTGGGATTTTAGTCTTCTCACTTGCCACCGCGATGAACGGAAGCGGTATCTTAGCGGTCTATCTCTGCGGCCTGCTGCTCGGTAACCGCCCCATCCGCAACCGCGCGGGCATATTGCAAACCTTCGATGGGCTGGCATGGCTCAGTCAGATTGGTATGTTTCTGGTATTGGGCTTGCTGCTCAACCCGAGCGAATTGTTGCCGATTGCCATTCCAGCCTTGATCCTCTCATTGTGGATGATTCTGTTTGCCCGTCCGCTCTCAGTGTTCATCGGCTTGTTGCCCTTCCCAAGCTTTAATCTGCGCGAGCGGATCTTTATTTCATGGGTGGGTTTACGCGGTGCCGTGCCGGTTATTTTGGCGGTATTCCCGATGATGGCGGGCATCCCCAATGCGAATTTATTCTTCAATGTCGCCTTTTTTGTGGTGCTGGTATCACTACTGTTACAAGGCACCAGTCTCTCATTTGCCGCACGCAAAACGAAATTGGTGGTGCCGCCCGCACTGGCACCCGTGGCACGTATTGGCTTAGATATTGATAAGAATAATCAGTGGGAACAGTTTATTTATCAGCTCAGTTGTGACAAATGGTGTATCGGTGCCGCCTTGCGCGATTTAGAGATGCCCCATGGAACCCGTATTGCCGCCCTGTTCCGTGGCAAAGATCTATTGCACCCCACCGGCAGTACCCGCCTAAAAGAGGGCGATATCCTGTGCGTCATTGGTCAGGAACATCACTTACCTGCACTGGGGAAACTCTTTAGTCAGTCCCCAAGTATCCAGTTAGATGAGCGTTTCTTTGGTGATTTTATTTTGGATGCCGATGCAAAACTCGACGATATTTCGCAGATCTATGGCCTCAATCTGGAACCGGGTATCGACAAGCAACAAACGTTGGGTCAATTCGTCCTCTATCTGTTTGGTGGCGAACCGGTTATCGGCGATCAGATTGAGTGGGATGGTCTGACCTGGACCATTGCCGAAATGGAGTCTGATCGCGTCATCCGGGTTGGGGTGAAAATCGTTACCGATAAAGCCTGATTATTTTTGCTAGCTACTGAGCCATGCTAACCGAAATTATTTTCATAAAATTCCGGTTAGCACTCACCTCCATCGTAATAGCCGCTAGACTCTGCTCTGCTTAATTCTATTCACCAAAACGATCCCCACACAGACCAAGAGCAGTGCAACGGCGTACTTCCATTCTAAAATACTCTCATTGAGGAAGATGGCGGAGAGAACAGCGCCAGATACCGGGATGAGGAAATTAAATGGGGCTACCATCCCCACCCGATTATATTTCAGTAATAAGCTCCACAGCGCAAACGCTGCTGACGACAACAGCACCAGATACCCCAGTAATAACAAAGCGCGCCAGCCAAAGTCAGCCAGATTACCGCCAAACAGATAGCCCCCGACCGTCAGTACCAAGCCGCCGATAGCCAGCTGATAGCCCGTCATTATCGTGGTATCCATGGTCTGCGAAATACGCTTCCCATAAATAGTGGCAGCGGAAAGAATGAAAGCAGCCAGCACCACCGATCCCTCACCGATGAGTGAAAAATGGAAATCCATTAAATCTGAACCAAAGTTCACCACCATTACCCCAGCAAAACCCAATGCGCAGCCAATAACTTTATTGAAGGTTAACCGGTCATTTTGATAAATGTAGTGCGCCAACAGCACACTGAAAAATGTCCCGGTCGCATTCATGATGGAGCCTTTTACCCCGGTGGTGTAGGCCAGGCCAATATAGAAAAAGATATACTGTAGTGTGGTCTGTGTTAGCCCCAGAATAACTATCTGCCTATATTGTCTCTTTTGGAGGCGGCCGATGGCCTTACCGCTAGCCATCGCCACCATCAGCAATACCAATCCTGCCAACAAAAAGCGATAACCGGCAAATACCATCTTGCTCGGAATATCATCAGGCGCAATATGAAACAGCACATAGCCATTTTTTATCGCGGGATATGCACTCCCCCAAAGGAGGCAACAGAAGCTCGCCACGAGGAAAACAAATTTTTTATTGGTAAAAAGCGGAGAACTGCGGTCCACGCGAACATCCTTTTCGAACAAAAAAAATGGAATAATGTTTCGTTATAACTATTCCCTGCCGAAAAGTCTTGCCTGATGTCACTTTTCGCTTAAAAACAGCTCAATTGCCCCGAGGTTTCGCACTAATAGAACATACTGACTGAAAATGAATTGTATGCAGCCTTCTGATTGGTAGAATTATTGTACCGTGAATATGACATTAATTGGTTATTCATACAGTAGCTAATCTCGTTCAATGTTTGCACTGACCAACAAAGATCGTGTACGATGCTGGTTTAATTAAATAACTTTGGTTTTCATTATGTTAAAACTATTTAACGTAAACTTTAACAGTATGCCTGAAAGAAAGTTAGACGAGATCTTCACACTGAGAAAAATAACTTTTAAAGATCGGTTAGATTGGAAAGTAACCTGTATTGATGGCAGAGAAAGTGATCAATATGATGATGAGAATACCAATTATATATTAGGCACAATAGAGGATACGATTGTATGTAGTGTCCGATTTATTGAAATGAAATACCCGACGATGATTGCGGGGCCATTCTCGCCTTACTTTAGCGATGTTGACTTACCTATTGATGGTTTTATCGAGTCTAGCCGTTTTTTTGTTGAAAAAGCATTAGTCCGAGATATGGTCGGTAATGACAGTTCACTTAGCACGATACTGTTTTTGGCGATGGTTAATTATGCCAGAAGTCGTGGATATAAAGGTATATTGACCGTTGTAAGCCGAGGCATGTATATCTTGCTGAAGCGTTCTGGATGGAATATTACTGTATTAAATCAAGGTGAATCAGAGAAGAACGAAATTATTTACCTTCTAAGTCTGGGTGTTGATATTGATAGCCAACAAAAACTCATAAATAAAATATCCAGAAAACATCAAGTCGAGCCTGATATCCTGAAAAGCTGGCCATTAGCTGTACCTGATATCATTAAATAGGCTTGATTAACTTTAACTCGATGCCAAGTCTAATTGCGTGCTTGGCATTCAAAACACCTAGCTTTCTAACTACATTGCCGATGTGGAATTTAACCGTACTTCTTTTTATTCCCAGAATGATAGCGATTTCTGAATAGGTTTTACCGACACTAGCCCAATATAGAATCTCGTTTTCTCGTGGAGAGAATATCTCCCTTTCAGCAACAGATCTTCCTAGCTCTTTGTTTTCATTATTATTTTTTTGATACAGCCCCAGCATTTTATCATGGGTCAAAATCAGCAACATTTGGATTTTTTCTTTATTTATTTCGATACTTTCATCAAAATAAATACTATCATCATTTCCATTGGAAATATTCAGTGTTGCCATATTATGGTTATTATCATGCAGAACAAAGGTATAACCATTAATAATATTATACTCTCTCGCTAAATTAAACACCGCTGAATCAGTTGATTTTTTATTGATAACTGAATTGTCGTCCCAAGCAAAGGGGGCAACTTTATCTTTTGCCGTCAAAATAACAGGATCGATAAGGTGATAACTATTCTTCTTATATTCCTTTATCCAATCCAATGGATAGTTAGAAATAATAGCCGGGTGCAATGGTGTTTTCTTATTCATGACCAGATAAGAGTAACGAAGATCACCATAAGCTTTTATTCTTCTTTGAATATAGTTCTTTATGTCTTCATTAATGCTTTCATTATCAAAATAATCAATTATCATAACAAACCAAACTCACTATATACATTGCGCAACAATACAATTTTATCACATTGTTTTCAATAGAAATCAGTGTATAAATAGGGTTGCAGATATTCCTTAAATGGGGCGAGTCCGCCTGATAAAAATAAAAAACCTAGACTAAAGGATAGTTTTGCAAGCTAGACCTAAGGTTAGCTATTATTATAGCCCCATGTTAATTAAACTGTTTTTGCTTTAAACAATTAGCTTTGAATATAATTGAACTAATATCTTAGCGCACAGATGCCAAGAAAGTTAGTCTGAAAAGAATATAATTTCGCCAATACCAGGGGACTTTTTAAGTCCAATAGTACCGTTTTACCCCGCCATCTGGATGTCTTTACATTCAGATGGCTGTAATCTCTAACCTGCGCTACCCCCCCATCACACAGTGACAATAGCTGATTTATTAACCTTATTTGACAAAATGCCCAGTACTGTAAGTGCAAACATAATGTTGCTGCATGATGTGCTAAAGATCACACCCTCGCCATATCGTTTAAAAATCAAACAAATAGCACACTCTCCTGGCTGATACTCACCTATTACAATGGATAAATTCTCTTTTTACGCATATAAACATTAAACTTATTTATGTAATTTTGATAAACTTGACTTAAGTCATGTCCGTAACCGAAATTAATCGTATGATAAATCAACGGTTATAATGTTTCCCTGGTGTTGGCCGAATTGGCATCCCTTACCAAATGAGATTGGTAAGGGTTTTTTTTGCCCACAATTTAGGCCAGGCGCAGGTTTTAAGCGGCCTTTTGCAGCATCCGAGCTAATGTTAGCGCTTGAATAATCACCGCACGATCGACCTCAGGATTATCGCTATCCAGCAGCCGCTGCCAAATAGTGATGGCGTCAGCATAATTTGAATTTCTATATTTATCAGATGCTTGTAACATTAGCGCCGTGTATTGCAACGGATCTTTCGCCAATGACTGCTGTATCCAATAAGCCACATCAGCGGTCATGTTTTTATCCGACTGGTAATACAAGATGGTGGCGCGAGCCGCATCCAGTGCGGCATTAGCCCCCTGTAGATGCTCCGCCTGCTGCAACGCGATCAGCGCATCGTCAAACTCATTACGATATAAATAGTGTTGAGCCAAACTAAACCAGCCAGCACCATTATCAGGGGATTGGCGGATGCGCTGTTGTAAGCGATATAACGTGGGGTCACTGCTCTGCTTATCCAGCATATTATTTAATCGTCTGGCCTCTTGCTGTCGCAGCCCCTCCTGCTGCACCAGGGTATAGCCACCCAGTTGTTGATAGCCTAAAAGAGTCAGGGCCAGCACCAGCAGTGTAAAACTCACCGGCCAGCGCCAGCTAATGCGGCCATATTGCGCGAACCATGGCCCCCATATCGCGATGAGGATCAGCAGCAGCAGTGCCGCCAGTCCGATTGCCAGCACCATCAGCGCTCCCCTCTTGTCGATGAGACGGCCCGCCTGCGTATTTTGAATATCAACCCGCCCAACAAGCTTATCAGTAGCACTCCAGGCCCAAACCAGAGCAGCAGTGTGGTACTGCGCAGCGGCGGCTGATAGAGAATAAAATCCCCATAGCGCTCGGTCATTGAGGTCTTTATCTGCTGCGAGCTATGCCCGGCTTCGACCTGGCGGTAGACCTCTAACCGCAACTGTTGCGCAATGGGCGATGTCGACTCCAATAAGTTCTGATTTTGACACTGTGGGCAGCGCAGCTCTTTTGCCAGCGCCAATGCCTGTTGCTGACGTTGCGGCGAACTAAAGGTGTAAGTGTCGACCAGATCGGCTAACACCCAAGGGGTGATGAGCAGTGATAGCATCAGCAAAATGATTTTCATGATCTCTCCGCGTTTGCCCATTGCGCCAATAGCGGCATAAATTGCTGCTGCCATACTGCTGCTGTCATTTCTCCTGCATAGCGCTGACGAATAATCCCATTGGCATCAATTAGCCAGGTCTCAGGTGTGCCATAGACCCCCATCGCCAGTGCTAAGGTGCCCTGCGGGTCAAACAGGCTCTTTTGGTAAGGGTTGCCATAGCGCTGGAGGGTATTCAATGCCGACTGGCGCTCATCGCGGTAATTCAGCCCATAGAACTGTACCCCTGGCATGCTACTGGCGATCTGCCCGAGCACCGCCATCTCCTGCTTGCAGCTGGCGCACCAACTGGCCCAGACATTAATCACCGTGACCTTACCCAGCAGTTGATCCCGCGTGATGAGTTGTGTGGGCTGCTGCAATTCAGAGAGTGAAAACGCCGGAAAAGGCAGATCTTTTGCCGCTAATTCAATGCGATGGGGATCGCGCTTTAAGCCACTGTAAAGCAGCACACCTAAGAGTAAAGCCAGCAAGGGAACCATCAGCCAGGGCCAACGTTGTCTCATTCATCCTCCGCCGTGTCATTGAAATGCTGAATTCGGTGCCTAAGTGCCAGCAATCCGCCCAATACCATCATCAGCGCGCCGCCCCAGATCCAGCTCACCAGCGGCTTATGATACAAACGCACGCTATACTCCCCGGCCCCCAGGTTATCCCCCAACACGGCATAAAAATCGGCCAGTGGGCCACTGGCGATCGCCGGTTCAATCATCAATACCTCACGCACGCTATAGCGCCGCCGTTCTGGTAATAGTGTGGTTATCGGTTGCCCCTGTTGGCTAACCAGGATGTGCGCCCGTTCGCTGGTGTAGTTCGGGCCAACCCGCAGCTCGGTTTGCTGATAGGTAAACTGATAGCCCGCCAACGTGATCTGCTGGCCGGGAGACATTCGGCTACCCAGCTCCACCGAGTGATACGACGCAAACAGCATCCCCAGTAAGCTGACGGCAACACCGCCATGTAGCAGCCAGGAACGCCACGCTATTTTTGGTGCAAATAGGGGGGCCAGCAAGGCCCACAGGGCAAGCGTAACACCCGGCACCATCCCGGCTTGCCACGGTGATGCGCCCAGCCCGGCCGTGAGTAATGCAGCAAAGATGGCGAGTAAGGCGGGGAGCGCCAGCCGCCAGAGGGCAGTTTTGGCGCTTCGCTGCCACTGAGCAAAGGGCATTAATCCCATCAACAGCAGCAGTAACAGCACAAAGGGGGTGAGCGTCTGATTAAAATAGGGGGCGCCAACAGAGAGAGATCCCAAGCCTAACGAGCTGAAAATCAAGGGGTATAAAGTGCCAATCAACACCGTCACCGCCGCGACACTCAACAGTACCAATGCCGCCAGCAGCAAGGTTTCCCGCGAGAACAGGTTGAAATCAGCAGCGCGACTGCCCCCCCTCACCCGCAGTGCAAACAGCGTCAGTGAGGCTAAGGTGACGACACCAAACAGCAGCAGTAGAGCTTCGCCCCGGGCGGTATCCACGGCAAAAGCGTGTACCGAGGTCAACACGCCGGAGCGCACGATAAAGGTGCCGAGCAAGCAAAGCTGGAAGGTGACCAGCGCCAGCAGAGTGCCCCAGTGAGGATATAAGCCACGCCGCTGGCTGATAGCCAGCACATGCAGTAGCGCGGTTGCGGTGAGCCAGGGCAGCAATGACGCATTCTCAACCGGGTCCCAAAACCACCAGCCGCCCCACCCCAATTCACTGTACGCCCACCAGGCGCCCAGCAAGATCCCGATGGTCAGCAAGCTCCAGGCCGCCAATACCCACGGGCGGCTATAGCGCGCCATAGATTGACCACTTTGCCCCTCCAGCAGCGCCGCGACGGCGAAAGCGAAACTGATGGCAAAACCGCTATAACCCAGATACAGCAGCGGAGGATGGAAGATCAGCGCCAAGTCTTGCAGCATCGGATTTAAATCACGCCCCTGTGCCAGGGTGGGGAATAAGTGCTCAAAAGGATTGGAGAAAAAGAGGATAAATAGAGTGAAAATCAGCAGTAGCCAACCCATCACACCAAGCGCGCGGGCAAAAAAACGCAACGGAAAATGGCGACGAAAAAAGGTCAGCGCGGCACTCCAGAGACTCAATGCCAAGAGCAGGAACAGCATAGAGCCTTCATGCCCACCCCAGATGGCCGCAATTTTGTAAAACAGCGGCAGCTGAGTATTCGCGTGCTGTGCCACATAGAGCAGCGAGAAATCGTCAGTCACAAAACCGCCGCCCAGTAAAAACAGCGCCAGTGAAATAAAGAGTGTCACGCCATAACTGAGCGACGGTAGCCAATAGAGCAGTGGCAACCGCCGCCCCTGTAGCGCGATAAAGGGCACACAGCCGAGCAATAGCGCCAGTGACGCCGCCGCCAGCAGTGACAACAGCCCTAATTCACCAATCATATCCGCTCGCTCATCACACCACCGTCATCTGGCCAGCATAAAGAATGAAAAAACGTAAAACGAAGACGCCAAACAGACTCAGGCCCGATACTGTGAGCAAAAAAGAGAGCCGGTGGCGCAGGTTAGGTCTGCAGTAGCGGTTTAAGATCAATGGCAGCACCATGCCGCAACCAATCACCCCAAACCAGAACATAGTGGCCCAGAAGCCGCCGCCTAATGCGACCGTCACCGCCACCGCTTTCTGACCGCCGCCAAACCATAGCCCGGTAAAGAATGCCAGCAGCAGAAAAAGCTCCAGCCAGACCACCGGTTTTTCCAGCCGATGGAGATACGCCAGTGCTGGGCTATCTACCGGCTCATTAAACAATGTCACCGCACATAGCACCATTGCCGCGATCCCCGAAGAGAGACCTGAGAATAGGAACAGCACCGGTAACACGGGGTTATTCAGCAGCGGATAGCTCTTCAGCGCGGACAATAGAAAACCGGTATAGGCCCCCAAAGCCACGGCCAGTAACAGCATAAATGGCTCAAGCTGGCGCTCAATCGGCGCTATTTTATTGAGTATCGTGCCCAGCCAGCTCAGTTTTGGATAGGGCTGTAGCTGGGCGGTTAGCCAGTGGCGGAATATCACCGCCAGCCAGAGCAACAGCACCACCATGTAGATCTGAAAGAGCATCACCCCCAGTGACATCACAGAACTGGTGCTGTAGAAAAACATCAGCTTCCAGAAGGTCCATGGCCGCGTGAGATGCAGGATTAAGATGAGTAAGCCGAAGATAACCGCCAGTGGCGCAATAATTGCCGTGGATTTGAGCAGCCCGCTCTGCGCCGCATCCTCCCTTAGCACTCGCCGCTTAACCAGCAGACTCACCACCACCATCCCCGCAGAGACGCCAATCAAAAACAGATAGATGGCTATCGGCCAATCCCACACTAACGACTCAAAGTGAAACGGCGTATTCGGTTTATGGCTCATCCGGTAATCTCCCCATACTGAAAAGGCACACGGTACAGCTTCGGCTGTGTCCCCAGATGTAGTTTGGCGCGATACACCGTGCGCTGATGCAGTAGCTTCACCAGCTCACTATTGGCGTCGTCCAGATTGCCAAATACCAGTGCTTTGGTGGGGCATGACAGCACACAGGCCGGCTGCTTCCCCTGCTTTAGATTGGTCTTGCGGCAAAAATCGCACTTGTCCGCAGTTTTTGTGACCGGATGAATAAAGCGCACCCGGTAGGGGCACGCGGCGATGCAGTACTGGCAACCGACACAGAGGTCAGGATTGACATCGACAATGCCGGTCGCCTTATCGCGATAGGATGCGCCGGTCGGGCAAACATCCACGCAAGGGGCTTTATCACAATGTTGGCAGGAGTGACGATAAAACTGATATTTCACCGCCGGAAACTCCCCGATGGGCTGGCTGCGAATGATAGTGAGCCGCGAAACCCCAGCCGGAACCTGATTCACTGCGCGGCAAGCATCCATACAGGCGGTACAGCCGATACAGCGAGTCTCATCATGTAGCATCCCGTAGCGAACGCCGTCGATAGTGCCGCTAAATGCCAGCGAACCTCTGGTGGAGCCGGTGATAAAGATCAGCGCCCCCATACTGATAAGAAAGTGACGACGATGGCTATTCATGGCCTCTCCTTCGCAATCAGCTCCTGCTGGCGGCGGTGGCAATCAACACAGATTTTGACCCGCCCTTTATCATCCAGACCCTGCATCGGATCAGTTTTAGGGTGCAACTGATGACAACTGACACAAGAGAGCTTCAACATATGCACATCATGCGGCCAGAAAGCTTCGCGTAATTTTTCCGGCTGATGGCAACTCATACAGACACTATTTTGCTGCGTGACGCTGTACATCGCCTTATCGGCATTCAACATCTCACTGTTGAAACGCATCACATCTTTGACGCCGTTACGATGCAATACCGACGCCTTGCCGTGACAGTTGGTACAGGTGACCGCCAATTGGGTATTCGGATTAACTGCACCCGCATGTTTGCCGTGCAACTCATCTTTTTGCTCTTTATGGCATTGGACACAAGCTGCATCTGGATCCCGCTGCGGCTCCACCACATGACGCGAGGCAGCTGTTTTCGGCGGCGCGGTCTGTGTCGTGGCGTGAGTGGGCAGCGTGCACAGAGTCAATACGGCCAGCAGCGCTGCTGAACAGAATGAACGTAAAACGCGCATAGTGATTCCACCTTTGCTATGACCCCAAACTGGGGTCAGTTGGTCCCTGGAAGAGAGCCGGTGAGCGGGTTTCGCCCACCGGAACGCCGCTTACTGGCTCAAACGGCCCGCTTTTCTGGCTTGATCATCCCAGGCTGGCACCACTTGTTGCAGAAACTCCTGCTTCTCCCGGTTCAGCTTATCCATATCCATCCCCAGTGCTTTTTGCGCATTGAGTTTGGTCGAGATATCCGGCAGCACAATTTCGTGGCTAATCCCTTTAGTCGCCAGCAGACGCGCCAGCTTAGTGCGGGCATCGGCGGCTTTATTCAACGCGCCGCCCAGCACTTTCAGGCCAATATCCGGGGCATGCATATGAATGCCGTGGGAGGCGATGGCATAATCCCAACGCCACTGGGCATGACGGATATCTTGCAAAATAGGCTTCATCTCTTGCTCAGTCGCCCCCGCATCCCACGCGGCTTTCGCCTCGTAATGGGCATGAACCAGCTGCTTCTCAACATTCAATTTCAGTTCCTGAATGCTGGCTTTGCGTTCAGCAACAATATCTTGCAAGGTTTTTTTGTCTTGGGTATGGCAGTTAACACAGGTGCTTTCAAAGCTATCGAAGGGATTGCGGATCTGATGATCGGTGTACACTTTGCCCGCCGCATTCTGGATTTTCGGCATATGGCAATCGATGCAGCTGACATTATTCTTGCCATGGATCCCTGCACGCCAGGTTTCATACTCAGGATGCTGCGCTTTGAGCATTGGGGTTTTCGACAGCGGATGAACCCAATCAGAGAACGCAATTTCATCATAATATCTCTCCATTGACTCCACATCGGTGCCTTGATCCCATGGCAGTTTTACCGTTTTATCTTTGCCCGCGAAGTGATACTCAACGTGGCATTGACTGCACACCATGGATTGTTGATCCAGACGGCTGGCGTGCGCGAAAGGCTGATTGATGGATTGCAGCGCGCGTTCAGTATAGGGGCGAGAGAGCACCAATGCGGGTTTGCCGGCGGCAAAATCGGCCGAGGCGGTATCATGGCAATCGGCACACCCCAGCTGATTGACCACTTCTGGGCCGCCTCTGGCCCATGTTCCCTTGAAGTAGCCCTCTTCACCCTGCTCATTGATCAAGCGGGCGACATCCGGACTCTTACAACTCCAACAGGCCATCGGTAGTGGGCCATCTTCTGCGGTTTTTGGCGCGGCGGTGCGCAATGTTTCCCGCACATCGGTCACGGCATAATAGTGCCCACGGGGTTTGTTATAATCTTTCGCGAAGGGATAGCCCGCCCAGAGAATGACCAAATTAGGATCATCCGCCAGTGCATCTTCACGCGGCCCACTCTCTTTGGTTTTTAGCCATGAGGTGAACTGATCTACATGCTGCTCAGCGAATTTATCGTTGCGGGCCTCAATCGGCGGTGTGGGGGCAGCCGACAGAGAAAACACGCCCCCTATTGCCAAAAGAGCCAATATCCCTACTGACATCTCTCTTATCAATTTGCTCACAATATGTACCCCAGTGTATTTTTCCATCCCGGGCGATATCACTGCCCGCACCAGATAGTTATTTTTATTTTTAAGCCCACATAGGATGAGAAATGCTCAGCCAAGAGACAGTCCATGGCCAATATCACCCACTGGGGTAAGGCGATATTAAGGAGGTTTTGCGGCAAATTATTTGTAGTAGTGAGAATGCTTGTTTTAGATCAAACAATTTTTGTATGGGTATTCACTTTTATGAAGCAGCTCAAATAAAAAGTGCCTATCGATCATTTTTTACATAAAAGTCAATGAAATACCTCTTTATAGGTAGGGCTGATGATATTGGTCGTCGTGGGGCTGATACTAAATGGTGTTGCCGAGTATTAACCTGTTTACAAAATCACTTATACCCGCGAGCACATTAACTATCTCACCAATAACTATCTCACCATTAACTATCCCACCAATCTGCTTGTCACCGGGTTTCTCCACTCACCTAAAACAGATCAATTCAATACAATTAATTAACAGGCCAGATACGTTTTTCCATATCCCTGGTTACAACAGATTATGTAACACAAATATCGTAACACCTTGCTTTTCCTTAATTATTAATGTTTCCCCCACTCCTGCCGATACCCTGTGCTCGGATAGTCGACGTGAACTTAACGCGACAGGGCCGAAGGTATTTCTGATGACTTTGAAATGTTGTTGCCTTTGGAAACTCACAGGAAAAGGATTATGTGGTTTTACAGATTTAAGCACGCTTTTATTGCGCTGTTGCTCCCATGGATACTGGTTGTGGCCACCCAACTAGCAGGACGAGTCTATCTGCTAACAGACTATGGTGACCCCGAGTCACTGGCTGGTTTATCGACTGACGTACAGCGTATGTTTTTCATCGGTGGGCTGTTTGATGTTCGCATCGCCAGCTTGATGTTTGTTCCCTGCTTATTAATTGCGGGTCTGCTGGCGCTCAATAAAAGCAGCTTTCACCTCTGGCAGCGTTTTTGGCCCTGGTTTGCCACCCTCCTGGGCACCCTCGTCACCATACTCACCGTGGGAAACATTTTCTATTACGCGACCTATCAGCGGCCGATTGATATCTTTATTTTCGGGCTGGCGGAAGATGATACCGTCGCGGTGCTAAAAACCCTGTGGAGTGACTATCCGGTTATTCGCAGCGTGATTTGCCTAACGCTGTTTGTGGTCGCAATTTTGTGGATCTGTCGCCGCTGGCAGCAAAAAATTAGCAGTTGGCCTGAACAACGCAGCTGTATCGCCGTGGCCGCCATTTCAACGCTGGTTATTCTGGCCGCCAGTTTTATCGGCACACGCGGCTCTCTGGGAACCTTTCCGCTTCGACAGTCAGATGCCCAGGTTTCAGATGTTAACTTATTGAATATGCTGACGCCGAGCGGCCCAATGGCCCTGACCTGGGCGGTTAAGGCCCATCGTGAATATAGCAATTTCCCTCCAGCCACCAACCAGCAGGGGGAAGAGCTACTTAGTCAGTTTTTAGCTCAGCCCACCGAGGCGAGTTTCAAGCCATTTATGGCGAAAACGCTCCCTAACCCTATCGCGAAAAAATCCCCACCTAATGTTGTTTTCACCGTGATGGAGAGTATGGGCTATCACCTTGAAGAGTATGACCGCCCGGATCGTGACCTATTCGGCGCACTAAAACAGCACTGGCAAACTGACTGGCGCTTTAGCCGTTTTATCTCCGAAGGGAATGGCACTATTGATAGCCTAAGCCGCTTCTTTGTCCGCAGCCCAAACAGTAACATTAGCCAGTCCTACGCTCAAGATACTGATTTTTCGAGCAATATGTTTAAGCCCTTTCTGGCTAACGGCTATAAAATCATTTTCGTCACTTCAGGTAACGGCTCCTGGCGCAATCTGAATCAGTTCCTGCCTCACTTAGGCGTCAGTGAATTTGTTGAACAAAACGGTTTGAAAAAGCGCTATCCAGAAGCCGAAGCCAGCACCTGGGGTGTCCCTGATGAATTTATGTTCCGCTACATCAAAGAGCGTTTAGCTCAGGCCGACAAAGTGGGTGAGCACGTCTTGATCATGTCAATGTCGACTACCCATCATCCGCCATTCAAAGCGCCTAATAGCTATGCGAAGACCGATATCAAATTGTCCGATGCGGAAAAACTGCGGCTGAGCAATCTGGCTAGCGGTAAGCAGCTGGATGAGGTATTCCATACCCTGCGTTACACCAATGATCAACTAGGGCAATTTATCAGTTGGGTAAAAAAGCAGCCATTAGGTGAGCACACGATTATTGCCGCGACGGGTGACCATAATATTCGTGGTATCAGCTATCCTGACAACAGAGAACTGGCCCTTAGCCGCGCAGTTCCATTCTATCTTTATGTCCCTCAGGGCTATCGTCAGAACCGCCATTTTGATGCATCCCGTGTGGGCAGCCATAAAGATATCTGGCCGACGTTGTATCAACTTAGCCTGTCAGAAGCCCCCTACTACCGGACCGGTTGCGATTTACTGTCTGAAAAGCCGGATGCGCTCTGGTGTCAGGGCTACAACCCTGAACTGTTGATCACTGAGCAAGGGAGTTTCACTTTAGCGGGCAAAGGGGAGTTCCATCCCTGGGCCGATAAACAGGGGCTATTACTGGGCGCCGCTCAACCAATGGACGCGGAACAGGAGAAAACCTTTAATCGGTGGCAAGCATTTACTCCGCTACTGTCATGGCAATTAAACAAACAGGTTCAGGAGTTGAAATAGCTGAAATAGCTGAAATAGCTGAAATAGAAAATAGAAAGCAGCTGTGAGGGTGGCAATAATGTTTATATCTGCACTATTGCCATCAAATGGCTTTGTTGAATAAATCGAACTTTTACTGAGTTAAAGGATCAGATCACGCATCATCCGGCAACACTGGTCGTCCCATGACAAAGCAGAAGTTTAAAGTCACTAACTGGCGCAACTACAACAAGGCCCTCATCAACCGCGGGGACGGCCTCAGCACTATTCTGATCTCGCCATCACCACTGTCCTGGTCGTTAAACGTGTATTCCGCCTGACCCTGCGAGCCGCACAGGGCTTTATTGATTCCATTTTTGCCATGATGGATGTTCCTCTTCGCTGTCCGGATTACACCGGTGTCAGCAAGCGGGCAAAGTCGGTTAATGTCAGTTTTAAAACGCCCACCCGGGGTGAAATTGCGCATCTGGTTATCGACACCACCGGCTTAAAAGTCTTCGGTGAGGGGGAGTGGAAAGTCAAAAAGCACGGCAAAGAGCGCCGTCGTATCTGGCGAAAACTGCATCTGGCTGTTGATGCGAGTACGCATGAAGTCATCTGCGCGGACCTGTCGCTGAACAACGTCACGGACGCTGAAGCTTTCCCGGGACTTATCCGGCAGACCCACCGAAAAATCAGGTCAGCGGCGGCGGACGGAGCTTACGATACACGGCGATGTCATGACGAACTACGTCGCAAGAAAATCAGCGCGCTCATTCCTCCCCAGAAGGGAGCTGGCTACTGGTCAGGTGAGTATGCAGACCGTAATCGTGCTGTTGCGAATCAACGGCTGAGCGGGAGCAATGCACGGTGGAAATGGACAACAGATTACAACCGTCGGTCGATAGCGGAAACGGCGATGTACAGTATAAAGCAGTTGTTCGGTGGTTCGCTGACGTTGCGTGACTACGATGGTCAGGTTGCAGAGGCTTTGGCCATGGTGCGTGCGCTGAACAAAATGACGAAGGCAGGCATGCCAGAAAGCGTGCGTATTATCTGACAACTGCAACCGGCTACGAAGATGCTTGCCCAAAATCTGATTTATTCAACAAAGCCACGCGGGGTCATCAATTTATTCAAAGGGTTGTCTTGGCACTATAAAACCAATAGCCCATGCCGATTTGGTAAAAAGCTGATCATCAGCAATCTAGTCAGTTGCAACCGATGGGGCTTTACCCTGAACCACGGTTCCCGGCGAGACCAGTTGGCAGACCTGGAACGCATGTTGTATTTGCTGGACAGTAAGGCTATCCCGGATAACCGGGGCGATGTGACAACTCGGCTGTATGAACATATGAGTGCCAATCCGCATATAGCGAAAGTTTATGAAGACGATTACTTTTCGATAAAATACTTTATGAAGGGCTCAGCGCATCTGACATTTAGGAAGCCTGAATTGATTGGTAAGATGAATGATATCGTGGCGAAACATTACCCAGGCTTGCTGCCGGAACGTACAGCCAGGTAATGCGAACTCCTTTTTACTTTCTTTGTATGGCTGGCTGACAAGTACGTCTGGCGGATCATAAAACCTCTGTAGAAAACTGAAGCGATAGCCCAGATCTTACCGGGTATGTTGAAGGTCAGGCTAATCGAGTTGATCACACGTTAATTAGCATTTGACTTAACTTAGCTTAAAAGGCAATATTTCTCTATAGAGGAGTATTCTGTGTTTAATGTAATTTTACATGATGAAGTGCCTGATGAAATAGCAGGTTTACCGCCAGTCATCAGGGCTAAAATGATCCGCCTGATTGATAAGCTTAAAATGAATGCCACGGCATTACGAGAGCCCGACAGCAAACCCGTCAGAGACGGTTTGTTTGAACTCAGAACGATGGGAACCGATATTGCCAGGGGATTGTATGTTTATCAGAAAGGAAAAAATATCTATCTGCTGCGCGTGTTCATCAAGAAAACGCAGAAATTACCGTCAGGGGAGATAACCCTCGCGTTTGAGCGATTAGAGGAGATGCTATATGACAAAAGTTAAAGGCATTGCCTGGGATACCGTCAGGGCTGATTTAATGTCTGACCCAGAAGTACAAGCCGCTTATGAAGCCGAAGAGCGTAAAGAGCGTTTACAGATCATGCTGGCAGAATGGCGTCGCCATGCAGGATTAACCCGTGCACAGGTTGCAGAACGCATGGGGGTAACGCCGCCCACTGTTTCTCGCATGGAGTCTAATATCGTTAAAGCGAGCCTTGACACATTGGTCAGGTATGCCCATGCATGCGGTATTAAACATCCTCAGATTACATTATAGTTGATGTTCAGGGTGGTTCCGTGATGCGGCCCCCCCTGAATGATATGTAATATTCTCGCAGGAGAAAAAATCATCAAACCTATTCCCTTTTTGATGCAAAACATTCCGGGGGCCTTAACGGGGGCCTCTACATTTATCGAATACAATAATATCGTTTAATAACAACGCATAATGTAGTTTATTTCGATTCCGGCACCATTTAGAGAAACCAGCTTAACGGCTGGTTTTTTGCTTTCTGGCGTTTGACTCTCCATCGAACGCCGTTCGATTATTCGCCCTGCCAGCAGGACTCACCCCTTCGGGGCCGTCGCAAGCGACGTTCAACACCGCTGCGCGGGTTGTCCGAGATCGACGCATTCCTGCTTAAGCTCATAATAATGGCAACCCCTAAATAGATAGTATATTCTAATAGACTTTCAAAATTCGAATCCGGTAATCCATGGTTTCAGTAAAACTTCATGATGGACAGACATTCAGTTCCGACCTTGGCACTTCGCTGCTGGACAGCGCCAAAGCAGCGGGCATTACATTGGAATACAGCTGTCGCACGGGTCGTTGCGGCGTGTGCAAAGCCACCGTACTCAGCGGTGATACTGAAGCTCACAGGGAAGAAACGTCACTGACTACCGAGGAAATTGCAGCGGGAGTGATTCTTACCTGCTGCCGCCATGCCATAAGCGATGTCGAGATTGATGCCGAAGACATTGGCGCTCTGGGCGACATCGAGGTCAAAACTCTCCCTTGCCGCATTGATACGATCACCCGTTTGGCTGATAACGTTGTGGAAGTACTCTTGCGAGTGCCTCCCGCCAGCAAGCTGCATTACCTTCCGGGTCAATATCTGGATGTGATCGGTGATGGCGGCCTGCGTCGCAGCTACTCTATTGCCAATGCCCCACGCACCGACGGTAAGCTGGAACTGCAGATCCGCGAAGTCGAACAAGGCGCGATGTCAAGATACTGGTTCGGCAGCGCCAAACCGAATGATCTACTTCGTCTAGAAGGCCCACTCGGCACCTTCTGCTTGCGAGACAAAGACGCCAGCACAATCGTGTTTCTCGCTACTGGCACCGGTATTGCGCCAGTGAAGGCGATGCTTGAGCAACTGCTAAACAACCCGGCTCTGGCAGAAGGTAAGAAAATTCTCATATACTGGGGCGGGCGTACCGTAGATGATATTTATTGGGCCCCCCATTTCGAGAGTCTGAACGCGGTGTTTATTCCGGTATTGTCGCGAGCCGGCGCGGACTGGCAGGGGCGTACAGGCTACGTACAGAACGTCCTGCTGGATGATGGAATCGACCTCACTAAGGCGGTGGTTTACGCCTGTGGTTCGGAAAGCATGATTCATTCCGCCCGCGAAGCACTGACTATTGCTGGGTTACCTGTGAAACACTTTTACTCCGATGCATTCGTGAGTTCGAACTAATACTAATAAGGAACGGTTATGAAAGCGGTCATTCTGGCTGGTGGGCTCGGCACGCGTTTAAGCGAAGAAACCGGTACGCGGCCGAAGCCTATGGTTAAAATCGGCGGCAAGCCGATTCTGTGGCACATCATGAAAATGTACTCTTCCCATGGCATCAATGATTTCATCATTTGCTGTGGCTACAAGGGTTACATGATCAAGGAATACTTCGCTAACTACTTCCTGCATACGTCGGACATCACGTTCAACATGCGCGAAAACACCATGAAGATTCACGATCAGCGTGCTGAAGACTGGCATGTGACATTGGTCGACACGGGCGAAACGTCGATGACCGGTGGCCGCCTGCGCCGTGTGGCAGACTATGTGCGCGATGAAGAGGCTTTTTGCTTCACCTACGGTGATGGCGTGGGAAGCATGGACATCAGCGCTGCCGTCGCCTTCCACAAGAGCCACGGCAAAGCTGCCACGCTCACCGCGACTTTTCCACCAGGCCGCTTTGGCGCGCTGGATATGAATGAAGGCCAAGTTCTGAACTTCAAGGAAAAACCTAAAGGCGATGGCGCCATGATCAATGGCGGCTTCTTTGTGCTTTCTCCTCAGGTGCTAGATTACCTAGAAGGGGACAGCACGGTCTGGGAACAGGGCCCGCTGATGAGCCTCGCCGAACAGGGCCAACTGATGGCCTTCGAGCACCCGGGCTTCTGGCAACCGATGGACACCCTGCACGACAAAAATCTGCTTGAGAAGTTGTGGCAGAGCGGCAACGCACCTTGGAAAACCTGGGACTGAGAACGATATGAAAGCTTCTGTCTCCGCTGACTTCTGGAAAGGTAAAAAGGTCTTCCTCACCGGTCATACTGGTTTCAAGGGTAGTTGGCTGGCTTTATGGCTACAGGACATGGGTGCTCAGGTGAAAGGCTTTGCCTTAGCGCCGCCAACTACGCCTTCATTGTTCGAACAGGCACAGGTTGAAAGGGGTATAGAGTCGCAGATAGGCGACATTCGTGACCTACATGCCGTTACTGATAGCATGGTTGCCTTCAATCCAGACATACTGATTCACATGGCGGCTCAACCGCTGGTTAGACTGTCGTACCGCGAGCCTGTCGAAACCTACTCCACCAACGTCATGGGCACCGTTCATGTGTTGGAGGCCGCGCGTAAGTGTCCCGCCCTACGTGCTATCGTGAATGTCACCACCGACAAATGTTACGAGAACCAAGAATGGGAATGGGGCTATCGCGAGAATGAACCCATGGGTGGCCACGATCCGTACAGCAACAGTAAGGGCTGTGTGGAATTGGTCACCAGTGCTTATCGCAACTCATTCTTTAATACCGAACACTCCGCTGCATTGGCCTCGGCACGCGCCGGCAATGTCATCGGGGGAGGCGATTGGGCCGACGACCGGTTGATTCCGGACATCCTGCGTGCTGTCGAACAGAGCAAGCCCGTTGTCGTGCGTAACCCGAAGGCCACCCGCCCTTGGCAGCACGTACTTGAGCCGCTAAGCGGTTACCTTGTTCTGGCCCAACACCTATGGGAGCATGGCCAATCATTTGCTCAGGGCTGGAACTTCGGTCCTCGCGACGAAGATGCTCAACCAGTCGAATGGATACTCGATCACATGGTGCAGGCCTGGGGGGATGGCGCTAGCTGGCAGCTTGACAGCGACCCGCAACCGCACGAAGCACGCTATTTAAAACTGGATATATCCAAGGTCCGCACTCACCTGAAGTGGGAACCAACATGGGGCTTGGAGACGACACTCACTCGCATCGTCAACTGGCATCGCGCCTGGTTGCAGAGCGATGACATGCATGCCCGTTGCATCGAAGAAATCAATAGCTACATGGCAGCTATGCCACTGGCACTTAACCGATAATTAGATTGAACAGGAAATACTATGACCCCCGATATGCTCCGTCAGGAAATCAGCCAACTCGTTGAGCGCTACGCCCAAACTGCCTTGGCGGCTAAACCTTTTGTCGGGGGCGAAACTGTCATCCCTCCATCGGGTAAAGTAATCGGCGCACGTGAACTGCAACTGATGGTTGAGGCCTCGCTGGACGGCTGGCTGACCACTGGTCGTTTCAACGCTGAATTCGAGAAGAAACTAGCTGCGTTTTTGGGCGTGAACTACCTGCTGACCGTGAACTCAGGTTCTTCGGCCAACTTGGTTGCGTTCAGCACCCTAACTTCACCGAAACTGGGTGATCGTGCAATCAAAAAAGGCGACGAAGTCATTGGCGTTGCTGCGGGTTTCCCGACTACTGTTAACCCGATCGTTCAGTTCGGCGCGATCCCTGTGTTCGTCGATGTTGAAATGAACACCCACAACATCAATGCAGACTTGATCGAAGCCGCCATCACGCCGAAGACCAAGGCCATCATGCTCGCTCACACCTTGGGCAACCCATTCAATCTGAGCAAGGTGAAAGCACTGTGTGAAAAGTACAACCTGTGGCTGGTCGAAGATTGCTGTGACGCGCTGGGCGCGACATACGACGGCAAAATGGTCGGTACCTTTGGCGATATCGCCACGCTCAGCTTCTACCCTGCCCACCACATCACCATGGGTGAAGGTGGCGCTGTGTTTACGAACAACGCTCAACTGAGACTGATCGCCGAGTCGTTCCGTGATTGGGGCCGTGACTGCTATTGCGCGCCAGGTTGCGACGACACCTGCGGCAATCGTTTCGGACAGAAATTCGGTAGCCTGCCACAAGGTTACGATCACAAGTATGTGTACGCACACTTGGGCTACAACCTGAAAATCACTGACATGCAAGCCGCCTGCGGCTTGGCCCAGTTGGAAAGCGCGCCGACATTCATCGAGACCCGCAAGCGCAACTTCAAGCTACTGAAAGAGCGTTTGTCCAGCCTCAGCGCCTTCTTGGAAATCGCCGAGCCTACGCCTAACAGTGACCCATCTTGGTTCGGTTTCCCAGTGACCTTGAAAGAAACTGCAGGCGTTAAGCGTGTAGACTTGCTAAAGTTTCTTGATCAACACAAGATCGGCACTCGGCTTCTTTTCGCAGGCAACCTGACTCGCCAGCCGTACTTCCATGATGTGGAATTCCGCGTGGTGGGCGAACTGACCAACACCGATCGCACCATGAACCAGACCTTCTGGCTGGGCGTACAACCGTCGTTGGGTCAGGAACATTTCGATTACGTTGGTGAAAAACTGGAAGAGTTCTTCGGGATCGGTTTCTAACTTATGAAAGCATCAGATGCAGTAGCAAAAGTCCTAGCGGACACCCAAGTCATTTATGGTTTTGAGCTCATTGGTGGAATGATCACCCATTTGGTGGATAGCATTAACTTGCTTGGCAAAACCAAATTGGTATCAATGCACCATGAGCAAGGCGCCGCCTTCGCTGCATCTGCTGTCGCACGTGCGACAAATCACAAAGTGATGGGCGTGGCATTGGGCACTAGTGGCCCAGGTGCCACGAACTTGATCACGGGAATTGCCGATTGCTGGCTGGACAGCCACCCGTGTCTGTTCCTGACCGGCCAGGTCAATACGCATGAGCTCAAAGGGGAACGGGCCATCCGTCAACAGGGTTTTCAAGAGCTCGATAGCGTCGCGTTGGTGAAGAGTATCACCAAGTATGCTCATCAAGTCGGGCACATTGATGAACTGATTCCCTGCTTGCTCAAAGCGATTACCATCGCTCGATCAGGTCGCCCAGGCCCTGTATTGCTGGACATACCCATGGACATCCAGCGAGCCGAGGTGGACGAGGCAGTATTGGATGAATTATTAAGCGTCTGGGCCTACGAGTCTTCGTTGGCACCGGAGCAAAGCGCCCCGTACGACGATGTATGGGCGTTGTTGGAAAAAGCGCAGAAACCCGTTTTCCTTATTGGTGGCGGCGCAGTAAATGTACCTGGGTTCAGCCAATGGTTGAGCGAGGTCAGTAAACTGGGCATCCCTCACGTCGCAAGCCTTAAGGGTGCCGAGAAACTACCTGCCAGCGAGCATTACCTTGGAATGCTGGGGGCCTATGGCACCCGAGCGGCTAATTATGCAGTGCAGAACTGCGACCTGTTGATCGTGTTCGGCAGCCGCATGGATGTGCGCCAAACCGGCGCAAAGACGGAAACCTTCGCGCACAATGCGCATATCGTGCAGTTCGATCTGGACGCTGCCCAGTTGGATAACAGGGTAAAAGCGCAACAGTCGATCAATGCCAACCTTGAGGCGGTATTTGCCTCTTTCGTCACCCATGCTCCAAACCTACGATCCGTCCCCACTGCTTGGCAAACGCACCTAGCGCAGGTGTTCGAGCAGTCGTTCAAGGACGAGTATACGGACTGGAGTATCAGCCCTTTCAAACTGTTCAGTACCCTCAACGAGCTGGCTGAAGGCCAAGCGCTAGATTACGTCGTCGATGTGGGCAACAACCAGATGTGGGCCGCGCACACCTTGCGCCTAGGCTCTCGTCAGGCTATGCACCATTCTGGTGGCCTAGGTACGATGGGCTTTGCCATTCCCTCTGCGGTGGGTGCCTGTATCGCTGGTGGCAAGCCAGTTGTGGTGATTACTGGTGATGGCGGCGCCCAACTGAATATTCAAGAGCTGGATATCATCGCCCGTGAGCGTCTCCCCATTCTCACGGTGGTATTGAACAACCATTCCCTAGGCATGGTACGAGGCTTTCAGGAAATGTATTTCGAGGGTCGTAACTCCTCCACTTACTGGGATGGCTACACATCGCAATTCCAAGCACTGGGTGCTGCCTATGGCATCGATTCGCGGAGCTTGAGCGACCTGGAAACCTTCAAGGCAGCGGTGTCTGAGTTCCTAGCGAGTGGAAAGCCGATGCTGCTTGAGGTATTGATGCCAGATGCGCGAGAGTGCCGACCACGTCTGGAGTTCGGCCGTCCCATCAACGAACAGTCGCCGCTACTGGAGCTGGGTCAATGAGACTCGCCATCCTAGGAGCGAGCAGCCATATCGCCAAGGACCTGATAGCCAGCATTCCGTCGACGACTTATCAGTGCACCCTGTTCGTCCGCGCGTCCAGCACGTTGGATGCCGAGCTTCAAGAGACTGCGGCGCGCAAGGGGTTTGCCGTCGTCACCTACGACAGTTTTGATGATAGCGACCAGTTCGACGCGATCATCAATTTCGTTGGCGTAGGCGATCCGGCCAGAGCGTTACAAATGGGTCAAGCCATTTTTACCGTCACCGAACACTATGACAACCTTGCCTTGGCCTATCTGCGCAGCCACCCTGAGTGCAAATACATCTATCTCAGTAGCGGCGCCGCCTATGGTTCCAATTTTGCAGCCCCGGTCACAGAGACCTCGACGGCAGTTTTTCCAATCAATGCCCTATTGCCCCAGCACTGGTATGGCGCTGCCAAATTCCAGACTGAGTGTCGTCATCGAGCACTGCCGGATGCGGCTATCGTCGATGTTCGTGTATTCAGCTATTTCAGTCATCGTCAGGCGCGCGAGGCACGGTTCTTCCTTAGTGACATCCTAAGGGCACTGCATGCGGGGACGGTTCTGGAAGTTGCACCGGATGACATGCTGCGAGACTACCTTACCCCTGCTGACTTCATGCAGTTAATCGACCGAATACTGCAAGCGCCTGCATGCAACAGTGCTGTGGACTGTTACAGCCTCGCGCCCGTAGGGAAATTTGAGTTGCTCGCAGCTTTGGGCGAGCAGTTCGGTCTGAACTTTACGATTGTCGGTGAGCAGTCTCAGGTGAATGCCACAGGCCAAAAGGCTCATTACTATTCGTACAATCGCAAGGCCGAGCAATTATTCGGCTATGTACCCACCGATTCTTCGCTGAGCGGTGTGATGCATGAGATCAGGCAGGCACTGCATGCAGAAGACTGAAAAAGCATGCCCACGGATTAGCGCACTTCTAGAGGTAAAGCTGGTCCGTTTTTTGTTGGTGGGGGTGATGAATGCAGCGTTCGGTTACGGCTGTTTTGCTGCCTTTCTCTACCTCGGTCTGCATTACAGCATGGCTCTACTACTGGCCACGATCCTCGGCGTCTTGTTCAACTTTAAAAGCATCGGTGCCTTGGTGTTTGGCTCGAAAAAAAATAGTCTCATCTTCCGTTTCGTGGCTGGGTATATCGTTGTTTACGGTGCCAACGTAGCAGGTATTGCTGCGCTTACATCACTGGGCGCGACCCCCTATTTAGCTGGCATCGCATTAATTGTGCCGATGGCTCTACTCTCATTTGTCATTAATAACAGGTATATATTCAATCATGCGTAAACTCATCAGCATAGTGACACCTTGCTACAACGAAGAAGCCAATATTGATGAACTTTACCAGCGCATCGTCGACGTTATGGCACGTCTTGACTACGATTACGAACATATCTTCATCGACAACTGCTCAACTGATAACAGCCTCGTCAAGTTGCGTGCATTGGCGGCCCAAGACAAGCGGGTAAAGCTCATCCTGAACGCGCGAAACTTCGGCCATATCCGCTCGCCGTACTATGCTTTGCTTCAGGCTCGGGGCGATGCCGCAATATTGATTGCCTCTGACCTGCAAGACCCGCCCGAAATGATCGAAGAGTTCGTGAAAAAGTGGGAGGAGGGCTTCAAGACAGTCATGGCGGTGAAACCGGAAAGTGAAGAGTCGCGCCTAATGTTCTTCGCACGCCGTATCTACTATCGCTTCGTCACGCGTATCTCCGAAGTGCCGTTGGTGCAGAATGCCACGGGAGCGGGTCTATTCGACCGGGCCGTTCTGGACATACTGAAGAAGATTGACGACCCTTATCCCTATTTCCGTGGTCTGCTGTGTGAGATAGGCTTCCCGATCGCGACCGTGCCATTCAAGCAACCGCGGCGCATGCGCGGCATAACCAAGAACAATTTCTACACGTTGTATGACATTGCCATGCTGGGTATTACCAATCACTCCAAAGTGCCGCTACGGCTGATGGTGATAGGCGGCGCAATGCTCGCAGGATTAAGCCTGTTGGCCGCATTTGGGTTCTTGATCGCGAAGTTGGTATTCTGGAACTCCTTCCAAATGGGTATCGCGCCATTGCTCATTTCTTTGTTCTTTTTCAGCTCGGTACAGATCCTGTTCTTGGGGATGCTTGGGGAGTACTTGGGATCGGTTCACACCAAAATCCGCAATATGCCGTTAGTCATCGAAAGCGAACGCGTTAATTTTGACTAACCACCCTGGGGAATGCATTGAAATCTCTAATTAAACCAAGTGCCCATAGTGAAACTGAGATGAGTGCTTATCCAACATGGCGGATGACGTTTGCTGCCGACTGGAAGCTGATAATCATCGGGATGATTGCGACTTTCTTCCTCGCAAGTATTTTCATGAGTGGCCTGCCCGACGGCTTGATACCCAACCTGACAACCCCCTATGCCTATTCGGATGATGGATTGTTCCATGCTTGGATGGCGCAAAGAGTCACGGAAGGCTGGCTGTTCGATAACGTCCGAAGTGGTTATCCATTCGGTTCAAGCTTCCGAGACTTCCCAGGCTCAGATTCTGGCGCTCACTTATTGATCAAAGTATTCGCGTTGATGAGTGGCGACTGGGTAGGTGGCGTGAATCTTTTCTTTTTATTTGGATTTGCTTCCTGCTTCGTTGCCACCTACGTGACCGCTCGGGCTTTCTCTCTGAATCGCAGTTTTGCCGTGGCGATGAGCGTCCTTTACGCATTTGCCTCCTTCCACTTCTTTCGGTTAGGGCATCTTTTTTACACTTGGTATTTTGTCGCCCCGCTGTTTTTCTATCTGGCATTAGATATCTATCTGACCCGCGGACCTACCTATTACACAGGACTTAAATCGACGCTTCGCAAACTCGTGGCGTCCGCTGTAGGCATGCTGGTTCTCGCCTCCTTCGGGGTGTATTACGCTTTGTTCGGGGTGATTATTCTCGCCACAGCCGGTGTCATGAACGCTATCAAATCTCGAAGCTCCCACGGTGCGAAAAAAGCGGCGCTACTCATCAGTGCAACCATTTTGGGCGTGATGTTAAACATCGCGCCTAACGTACTTGGGACTTATAAGGACGGTCCTAACCCGGAGATGGCTCAGCGTTCAATTGTCGAATCTGAAGTCTATGGGCTGAAGATGATGCAGTTGTTGATGCCACGGGCGGACCACCGGATTTCACAATTTAGAGAGATTGCCCAGAAGTATCAACAAACCCCCTTAGTCAACGAAAATGCTACTGCCTCGTTGGGTATCATCGGTGCTGCGGGCTTTATGATGGCGTTGTTTTACCTAATCTTCATCCCTGCACGGACGGGATCCGATGATAGGCTTCGCCTTCTGGCGGTCACGACATTTGTGCTGTTCCTGTTTGCAACTGTAGGCGGCTTAGGTTCGCTATTTGCGATGGTCATTTCCCCGTTGATAAGGGGTTGGAATAGAGACAGCATTTTCATCGCTTGCGGCGCCCTACTTTTCTTCTTCATCTCGCTCCAGCTTTTATTGCAGAAGAAAGCACCACGGTTTGCCAATCAGTCGGTAGCCATTGCAGTAGTACTGTTATTCGTGGGTATGTACGACCAAACCTTGCCAATCCGCAAAAACTATAATTCGCCCGTTAAGGCTTGGTTCGATAACGACAGAGACTTTATCCAATCTATCGAAAAAGCGCTCCCTGCGGGGGGTGCGGTTTATCAGTTGCCTTACATAGGCTTTCCTGAAACACCGATAATGCACCGCTTACGCAGTTACCAAATGATGGCTGGTGTGCTGCATTCGAAAGACCTGCATTGGAGCTACGGCGGTACGAAGGGGCGGCCAGGTGATTTGTTCTATCGTGCGCTGGGAAAAGAGCCAATGTCGCATCAGATTGAGGTCATCCGCAAACTCGGCTTCGATGGCATTTATATCGATCGTCGCGGCTATGCAGACAACGGCGAAGCGATTATTAAAGAATTATCTCAGTTGCTACAACAACCGCCGCTGCTTCAGAGTGACAACAAAGAATTGGTATTCTATAAGCTGGATAACAGCGCGCATCCAGACTTGGCAAGTCTGACAGCAAAGCAAATTCAGCGAGAGGCAGGGTACATTGCAGACGCTTTAGGCCCACGCTACAGCGCAGACTTGATGAGCGGAATAGACTTTACCCGAGCCGGCTTGCCTGACTTTATAGACGACGCCCAAGGTCTGTATGGGCTCGAGCCGTGGGGACGCTGGTCATCCCAACAAGCCGTTTTCAAATTTACCGACCCACTGCCGCAGAAATTCTCTCTTATACTGAATGCTCGAGCTTTTGGCGCGCAGGATCATGAACCGACTCTCGTCAGGATAGGCAGTCGTGAATACCGTATTCCGCTCACTACAGGTGCCTCTGAAATCCGTCTGGATGTTGACCTCGAAGGTGAGAGCGCCGATAGCATCACTTTCATCCCACCCAAAGCGGTATCGCCTATGCAGCTTACCGGAAGCTCGGATTATCGGATTCTTGGTATCGGTTTCGTATTAATGCGAATAATCCAATGACAAAGTCGACCTGAGGCATGAATCGGTATTATTGAGTGTGAGCAGTTTTATTGCCAAAGTAAGAAAATATAAAGCGCAGCTATTTCATTGGATAGCTGGCTTTGTTGAATAAATCAGATTTTGGGCAAGCATCTTCGTAGCCGGTTGCAGTTGTCAGATAATACGCACGCTTTCTGGCATGCCTGCCTTCGTCATTTTGTTCAGCGCACGCACCATGGCCAAAGCCTCTGCAACCTGACCATCGTAGTCACGCAACGTCAGCGAACCACCGAACAACTGCTTTATCCTGTACATCGCCGTTTCCGCTAAGGCTATCCCCGATAATCGGGGCGATGTGACAACTCGGCTTTATGCGCTGATCAGTGCCAATCCGCATATAGCGAAAGTTTATGAAGACGATTACTTTTCGATAAAATACTTTATGAAGGGCTCAGCGCATCTGACATTTAGGAAGCCTGAATTGATTGATAAGATGAATGATATCGTGGCGAAACACTATCCACAGATGCTTTCGACAAAAATTTAGCAGCATCTAAATTCGATACTCTCAGAACCGATTGACCCGATTTCTATCAAGCCGAATTGTGGGTACTTATCTTCATCGCAGACTGTATCTATCCTAATCTCAATCAATTCAGTCTAATCACAGCGAATGGGACATGGCATACCCGATGGCATACCAGAAAAAATCACAAACAAAAAATCCCAATCTTTTCAAGAGATTGGGATTCGAAGATGGCGGAGGAGGAGAGATTCGAACTCTCGAACGGTTACCCGTCGACGGTTTTCAAGACCGTTGCCTTCAGCCACTCGGCCACCCCTCCGCAACGGACCGAACTATAAACAGAGCACTGCCGCTTGTAAAGCTTGTTTGTGTTTAATCGGCCAAAAAGCCGCCATCTGAATATCGAGTGATGAATTAATCGTCATGACTGATGATTCGCTGCGCAACAACCCGCACTTTTATCTCGTACTGCCGCCCCTGGCAGATGAATAGAGAGATTTCTTTGGGCTGTGGGCAAATATTTGCTAAATTAGCGGCCGTTTCATTGATTTAATCACCGAGGTGATATGTTGGAGTTTGAAGGTCGGTGTATTGAGACCGACGCGCAGGGTTATCTGAAAAACAGCGCAGACTGGAGCGAAGCTTTAGCCGCGATTTTAGCTGAACAGGAGGGCATCACACTGACAGATCCTCACTGGGAAGTGGTGCGTTTTGTGCGCGCTTTTTATCAGGAATTCAATACCTCTCCCGCCATCCGTATGCTGGTTAAAGCCATGGCACAGAAATATGGTGAAGAGAGAGGTAATAGTCGATATCTCTATCGTTTATTCCCCAAAGGGCCAGCAAAACAAGCGACGAAGATTGCAGGTTTACCCAAACCCGTAAAATGTATTTAATAGGCGGCACCATTGCCGCCATGGCACCCGCCGACTGGCGAATTAATAGCGAATGTCAAATGTTGTAAACGGCGTGGTGGGATGAGGTTCGGTCAGCAAGCGATCCACCCGCGCCCCACGTGGCCCCCCCTGCTTAATCCACGCCATCAAGCTATCTACGGCTTCTTGCTCACCGTAAGCCAGCACCTCTACACTGCCATCATCACAATTTCTGGCATAACCTGTTACCCCCAGTCTCTGGGCCTGACGTTGTGTGCTATAGCGGAAACCGACCCCCTGGACGATGCCGTAAACATAGGCAGCCGTGCATATTTTTGCCATATCAACCCCTCATCAACGTGATAATTTGCATTTTCCGGCTCATACTCCGACAATACCGCTCTTTTTTAGCTAGCTGGCAGCCACTTAATTATGACCTTACGCCTGATTCTTGCCAAAGGACGTGAAAAGTCCTTACTTCGTCGCCATCCATGGATCTTCTCTGGGGCAGTTCTGCGCCTTGAAGGCGATGCCCTTCCCGGTGAAACTATCGATATCCTTGATAGCCAAGGTAAATGGCTGGCTCGCGGTGCCTACTCTCCGGAATCACAAATTCTGGCACGCGTCTGGACGTTCCAACAAGATGAAGTGATAGACCGCGAATTCTTTGTCCGCCGTCTACAGCAAGCACAGCGCTGGCGGGATTGGCTGGCACAGCGAGATGGCTTGAATGGCTACCGTCTGATTGCCGGTGAATCTGATGGCCTGCCGGGTATCACCATTGATCGCTTCCAGAATTTCCTGGTATTACAGTTGCTATCTGCCGGTGCCGAATATCAGCGGGCTGCACTGGTCAGCGCGTTGCAGCAATGCTACCCGGAATGCTCTATTTACGACCGCTCTGATGTTTCGGTACGTAAAAAAGAGGGCTTACCACTGACCCAAGGGACAGTTTGCGGCGAAATGCCCCCTGCTCTGTTGCCAATCAGCGAAAACGGTATGCAGTTATTGGTTGATATTCAGCAAGGTCATAAAACAGGCTTTTATTTGGATCAGCGCGATAGCCGCCTGGCTGCACGTCGTTACGCCGATGGCCGCCGTGTTCTGAACTGCTTCTCCTATACCGGGGCTTTTGCTGTCGCCGCGCTAATGGGCAATTGCCAACAAGTTATCAGTGTTGATACTTCGCAATCAGTGCTGGATATCGCAAAGCAAAATATTGAACTGAATCAGTTGGATATGAGCAAAACTGAGTTCGTGCGTGATGATGTGTTCCAACTGCTGCGCAATTATCGCGCACAGGGGGAGAAGTTTGACATGATCATTATGGACCCACCAAAATTTGTGGAAAATAAGAGTCAGCTGGCGAGCGCCTGTCGTGGTTATAAAGATATCAACATGTTAGCGATACAGCTATTGCGTCCGGGTGGGATCTTATTAAGCTTCTCCTGCTCAGGATTAATGCCAACAGATTTATTCCAGAAAATTTTGGCAGATGCCGCGTTAGATGCAGGCAATGATATACAATTTATAGAGCAGTTCCGTCAGGCCGCAGATCATCCGGTAATTGCAACATATCCGGAAGGTTTGTACCTAAAAGGCTTCGCTTGTCGGATAGTGTGACTTGAAATACCCCGCAACGCCCTCATATAGAAGGCAGGGTAATGTTTTTCAGGAGGTTATCATGATCGCCAGCAAATTTGGTATTGGGCAACAGGTCCGCCACAGCCTGCACGGCTATTTGGGTGTGGTAATTGATATCGATCCTGAATATTCTCTTGAGCCACCTGAACCTGATGAAGTTGCAAACAATGATACTTTGCGCTCATCACCCTGGTATCACGTGGTCATTGAGGATGATGAGGGGCAACCGGTACATACTTATCTCGCTGAAGCACAGCTGACTTATGAAGATGTGGATGCTCACCCAGAGCAGCCGTCGTTGGATGAACTGGCGGCGTCCATTCGCCATCAATTACAGGCCCCACGTCTACGAAACTGAGTCTCCAGACACCTTAGTCTCAAGGCATATCAATAAAACCCGGTGCACCCTGCCGGGCTTTTTATGGCGGGGAGTTGCCCCAATAGGTGCGAATATTACTCTTTTTCTAAGCCCAGCCGAGGTATTTCAATTTTCGGGCAGCGATCCATAACCACCTTTAGCCCCGCATCCGCCGCCAATGTTGCCGCCAACTCATTAATCACACCGATTTGCAGCCATAGCACTTTAGCACCGATGGCTATCGCCTCCTGTGCCACGCCATACGCAGCTTCGGTGTTACGAAAGACATCCACCATATCAATTGCATGAGGGATATCCGCCAGTTCAGCGTATACCTGCTGCCCCAGTAACGTTTTTCCCGCTAGTTTCGGACTGACAGGGATAACCTGATACCCCTGCTGTAGCAGATAAGCCATAACACTATAACTGGGACGCGATGGGTTATCACTTGCCCCGACTAGCGCAACTGTTTTTACCTGCTGGAGAGTGTCAGCAATCTCTTTATCGTGCATTTTTCAGCTCCTCTGATGCGCTAAAAGAATATTCCTATCCATTTGCATTTAGGTGGAATGATAAATATTAGGCGACGTCTAAGTGTACATCATGTGGAAAATTGAGAATAAACCCGGTCTAATTGATTTCGTTTAATAGATATAGCACTAATAACTGTTAGATTGCCTCTTTTATCTTTAGAATTCATTAGGATAATGATGACACATTTATACTGAATATTTCAGAAAGTAAATAAGTGTGGGCGCACGGAAAGACTTTGACACATAATCTAGCCTGTCTGACAATGTAAGTGGATATCACCTTCAGGAGCAACACATGAAATTTGGTCTGGTGGTCGCAGGGATTTTGGCCGTTTGCTGTAGCACTTCAGCGTTAGCCACGACCTTAAAACTTGCACCGGAAATTGACCTGTTGGTGGTCGATGGCAAAAATATGTCTGGCTCCTTGCTAAAAGGGGCCGATAGTTTGGAGCTAAACAGCGGCCAGCATCAAATCCTGTTCAAAGTGGCAAAACCGCTGCCGGCAGAACCGAAAATATTGTATGCATCTCCGCCACTGGTGGTGGTGTTTAATACCCGCAATATTCGCTCAGTTGCCATCAAACTACCCGCTATCGAGACTGAACGAGATGGGAATAAGTTCTCTAAAAACCCTATATTTCAGCTTATTGGCGATAATGGCCGCCCGTTGTCGGTGCGCCACGATGTGCTGCACGAAGAGAATCTCAACACTGCGACAACACTTGAAACCGCAATGGCCACCTATAACGTCGGGCAATACAGTGCTTCCGTTCCCTCATTTGCCACAATACCGCCGTCACCAGTAAGTGCCGTGCCGGGGACCACCATTGCGGTTGCAGGTACAAATGCAACACAGAAGACAACCCGTCTGCAAGGTGAGAATGTCGCTGAACAGATGCTGCAATATTGGTTCCTGCAAGCCGATGCCGAAACCCAACAGCGCTTCCTGCTATGGGCAAAAAAACCACCCGCTAAGTAGTGAGTCCCGTTTAGGCTGCTCTTAAATATCAGGTTATGCTTGTTTCTTCGCATTTCTTTGCGTTAGCGCTATGCACAAAATAGCCATTTCAGTAATCTGTCAGCAAACCGCTGGCTCTTATTGAAGGATATTTTGATGGAACTCACCACCCGCACTATTGCGGCACGTAAGCATATTGCCCTTGTTTCCCATGACCACTGCAAAAAATCACTGCTTGAGTGGGTCATGGCAAACCGAGATCTTTTGGCACAGCACGAACTTTATGCCACTGGCACCACCGGCAATCTGGTTCAAAACGCCACGGGGATTGATGTCCACTGTTTGCTTAGTGGCCCAATGGGGGGGGATCAGGAGGTGGGCGCACTGATATCTGAGAAAAAAATCGATATCCTTATCTTCTTCTGGGACCCGCTCAATGCGGTTCCCCATGATCCAGATGTAAAAGCCCTGCTGCGCCTGGCGACGGTTTGGAATATTCCCGTGGCCACTAACCGCTCAACCGCAGATTTCTTAATTGGCTCAGCTTTGTTCAGCAGTGAAGTGACCATCGCTATCCCTGATTATGATCACTATTTGAAGCAACGCCTGAAATAATCATGAAGCCCGGTGATGACCCATCGGGCTTCATTTTAGCTAGGGTTTGCGCTGAACCGGGACACCTAATTCACCCAGTTGCTGAATAAAAACAGAGGGATTAGCCGTGTCTTGCAGCAGCCATACTTGATGTTTTGCTCGGGTCATGGCGACATAAAGCAAACGCCGCTCTTCTGCATCAGGGAAATCCTCCGGTGCCGGTAGCAGCACATCTTCCAAAATTGACTCCCGTGCCACGGCAGGAAAACCATCACTCCCCTGATGTAAACCAGCAATAATTACATAATCAGCCTGTTGCCCTTTACTGGCATGAATCGTCATAAAATCAATGATTAACTTTGGCCAGCGTGTTGCCGCCTTTGACAAAATATCGGGCCGCAGATGATGATAACGCGCCAAGATCAGAATACGCTCGTCACCCTTAACAAAGCCACTGAGCTTATCCAGCAATGTCTCAAGTTGTTCGCTCGGTAAAATCATCACCGACTTTTTATTGCCTTTGCTTAAGCTATTCAGTGGTTTTTTCAATTGATAGGGATTTTGCTGGATAAACCGGTTAGCAATCTCACCGATGCGATCATTAAAACGGTAGGTCGTATCCAGTGCACATTCAGCGCCCTCGCCAAAATGCTGACTAAACGCCGTCGTGAGGGAGAGCTCTGCGCCGCTGAACCGGTAAATTGCCTGCCAATCATCACCGACTGCAAACAGGCAAGTTTGCTTATTTTGCTTACGCAGCGCGGTCAGTAGCATGGCCCGTTGCGGCGAGACATCCTGAAACTCATCGACCAAAATGTGTTTCCACGGGCTAACAAACCGCCCTTTCTCCAGCAAATTTACCGCCTGATGAATCAGCCCGGAGAAATCGACGGCCCCCTCCTCTTTCAGCGCTGTTTTCCATGCTTTTAGTAAGGGTGCCATTAAACGTATGCGTTTCTGGAAGAGATCGCGTACCTCCTCATCAGCCTGCTCAATCATTTCGGCCTGACTACCGCCATGCATCCGCATCAATCCTAACCAGCGCTCAAGTCGCCCTGCCAGCCGCGCCGCCAGTCGTTTATCCTGCCAAAAATCACCTTCACTGACTTCCCATGCCAACTCATGGGTTAGCCACTCACGCCACCCTTTAGCCTGCGCTTTCTTTTCGCTGCACTGCTGCTGCCAATGCTGAATCAACAGCGATCTTCTGGCTTTGCTGTCAGATTCCAATTTACTGATAGCGGGGGTTTTGCGGCTGCCTTGCTGGATAATCTGCAACGCAAGTGCATGGAAGGTTTTGGCCTGAATATCATCCACCGCCAACCGCTGCTTGATGCGGCTATTCATTTCGTCAGCCGCCTGGCGGCCAAACGCCAGCAGCAAGATCTGCTCAGGTCGTGCTTCATTACGGCGTAATAGCCAGGCCGCGCGGGCCACCAGCACCGACGTTTTACCACTGCCCGCGCCTGCCAGTACCAACACCGAATCTTCACCGTTGACCACCGCACGACTCTGCGACTCATTCAGTGGCGAGCTTTCAACACTCTGGAAGAGATCTTGATGCTCCTCCAGCATTCGGTTAGTCCATTGCTGATTACGGCGCTCTACACTACGGTTACCTTGCTGCAACCAGCCCAAACAGAGCTCATAATCCGCACGACAAGAGTCAAACGCCATTAATCGCTGTTCGGGCATAGGTAACGCCGCGAAAGCCTCACGAATAGCGTTTTGTACCTGACCTAATTCGCTACGTTTAAACCATTTATCCTGCTGTTCAATTCGCTTAATTGATTCGACTTGTTTATGCAAAACCTCAACACAAACCCGGCTCATCTCCTCACTCCATTGCTGCCAGATGCCCAGTAAGTGATGATAAAAACGTTGGGTCTCCTGCCATTCAGTGCCATGCAAACGCACAACCTGCTGATTTGGCAGTTCAAATTCCATCTCGCCCCAGACAATACCGCGCTTACATTGAATGTTAACCAACTGGTTAAACGGAATCAGGTATTGATGTTTATCACCGCATACTTCAATGCCCGCATTTAGCAAGCGCACCCGATTATAGGGGTGCTGAGCCAGATGCTTGCCAAAAGATGTCGCTTTAAGTTCCATATCTGCGCGCCAAACTCGTATTAAGTGAATTGAAATAACATAATGGAGTGTAAATAAAATAATTGAGTTTAAACAATAGGTATCCGATAGTTGAAAAAGGAAACTCACCCGTGCTATCCGTATAACATGGTTAGTCGGTGTTATCACTCATCCGCATTGCGGTTTTTATATTCAGCCTGGTAGATTAATCATTATGCGTACTGTACTGAACATTCTTAATTTTGTTTTAGGTGGTTTCTTCACCACGTTGGGCTGGCTGTTAGCCACAGTCGTCAGCGTCATTCTGATTTTCACCTTACCATTAACCCGCTCTTGCTGGGAGATTACCAAGTTATCATTTCTCCCTTATGGCAATGAGGCGATCCATGTCAATGAATTATACCCAGAAAAAAGTAATGCTTTGCTAACTGCGGGTGGTTCTCTATTAAATATTGTCTGGTTTGTGCTATTTGGCTGGTGGCTCTGCTTATCACATATCGTCACCGGTATTGTGCAGTGTATAACCATCATCGGGATCCCGGTGGGGATTGCCAATTTTAAGATTGCTGCTATCGCACTATGGCCAGTGGGTCGCCGTGTCGTTTCAGTCGAAATGGCGCAACAGGCAAGAATAGCCAATGCTCAACGCCAGTATCAGCAACGCTGAATTTCAGTTTTAGAGGTTTTTTGTGCTCACTTTCGTCACTGCTTTACGCCGTTATGTCTACAATAGTAGTCTGCTTTATCATGTCCGTATCTTTATCGCGTTGGCGGGAGTAACAGCGGTTCCATGGTGGATTGATCAACCTAAACTGACCATTCCACTGACCCTAGGCGTTGTTGCCGCAGCACTGACTGACCTTGATGACCGCCTGACCGGGCGGTTACGTAACCTATTCATTACGCTGATCTGTTTTTTTGTCGCCTCAGCCTCCATTGAGCTTTTATTCCCTTATCCCTGGCTCTTTGCCCTTGGCCTGACCTTCTCAACCTGTGGTTTCATTCTGCTGGGTGCCTTAGGCCAACGCTACGCAACCATTGCTTTTGGTGCATTGTTAATCGCCATCTACACCATGCTCGGCACCTCGATGTACCATATTTGGTATCAGCAGCCACTGTTACTGCTGCTGGGTGCCGTTTGGTACAACCTACTGACCTTGTGCGGGCATCTTATTTTTCCTATCCGCCCCTTACAGGATAATTTGGCCCGCTGTTATCAGCAGCTTGCCCGCTATTTGGAAGCCAAAGCCAATCTATTTGATCCCGATATTGAGCCTGGGGTCGATCAACCTATTATTGATGTGGCGATGGCCAACAGCACTTTAGTCGCAACGTTGAATCAAGCCAAAGCCTCGCTGGTGACGCGGCTAAAAGGTGACCGGGGCCAGCGTGGGACGCGGCGCACCCTGCACTACTATTTTGTGGCGCAAGATATCCATGAACGTGCCAGTTCATCGCATGTCCAATATCAAGCGCTACGGGAGAAATTCCGCTATAGCGATGTGCTATTCCGCTTTCAGCGCTTATTAAGTATGCAAGCCAGAGCCTGTATGCAGCTTTCGCAATCTATCTTGATGAGACAAAAATATCAGCATGATCCTCGCTTTGAGCGAGCCTTTACTTTTTTAGATGCGGCACTGGCCAGAGAGCTGGCTCAAAACGAGAATGTGCAGCAAGTTAAAGCACTTTCCCATTTGCTGAAAAACTTGCGGGCGATTGATGCTCAACTGGCTGGAATTGAATCAGAGCAGGTACTCGCCGAAGGCCCACAGCCAGAAAGCCGTTTGTCTGACGACCACCTCACCGGTTGGAGTGATATTAAGCTGCGCATCAGCCGCCATCTGACACCAAAATCGGCACTCTTTCGCCACGCAGTCCGCATGTCCGTCGTGCTCTGTATCGGCTATGCATTCATTCAGTTTACCGGTATGCGCCACGGCTATTGGATCTTGCTAACCAGCCTTTTTGTCTGTCAGCCCAACTATAATGCAACACGCCGCCGCCTTGCACTGCGCATCGTCGGTACTCTGGCCGGCATACTTATCGGTTTGCCTATCCTCTATTTCGTGCCATCCATTGAGGGGCAATTAATCCTGATTGTGATTACCGGGGTGCTCTTTTTTGCCTTCCGTAATGTGCAGTATGCTCACGCCACGATGTTTATTACCCTGCTGGTTTTGTTATGTTTTAACCTGCTAGGCGAAGGGTTTGAGGTTGCTGCACCACGAGTATTCGACACTTTACTGGGGTGCGCTATTGCCTGGGTCGCTGTGAGCTTTATCTGGCCTGACTGGAAGTTCCGCCAACTTCCGACGGTGGTCCACAAAACACTTAATGCGAATTGCCGCTATCTGGATGCAATTCTGGTGCAATACTATCAAGGTAAAGATAACAGCCTGCCCTATCGCATAGCGCGCCGTGATGCTCATAATTGTGATGCCGAGTTAGCCTCCGTCATTTCAAATATGTCAGCAGAGCCCAAGAGTGATAACGAGACTCAAGAGGCGGCATTCCGTTTACTCTGCCTGAACCACACCATGCTCAGTTATATCTCCGCGCTGGGCGCTCATCGTGAGAAACTGACCAATACCGCCACACTGAATTTACTTAACGATGCTATTTGTTATATCGAGGGCACTCTTGAGCAAGAGCAACCAGACAGTTCGAAAATGGCACAGGTATTAGCGGGCTTATCTACCCGACTGCAAGAGTGTAACCCTGAGCCGGAGAGTAAAGATCAATTGGTTTTACAGCAGATTGGTTTACTGCTGGAGCTGTTACCTGAACTTAGTGAACTGAATAAGCAAATCAGCCAGACTCGTTAGTTAACCACGGGCCATCCTCGATGGCCCGTGGTTATGCTGTTTCATAGACTGCGCTGATGTGTGTCTCAAACCATTCAACTAGCTCAACACGTATCATCAACGGCAATGCAGCATAGTGGTAGCCACTGATAGCCCCCGCCAGTGACAACAAAACATTTATCCCAAGCGAGTGTCGTACCGCACGTAATTTCAAATAACAGCGCTTAGCGCCCTCAAGCCGCAACTCCGCTGCATTCTTAATGCCGACCTTCCATAATAACCGCTCAAGGCTAGCACTAAGATTGGGTAAATCCTTCAGTCTGACTGTGGGGCCTTTTTTGCTTAAAACCTCAGTTCTGGCCTCCTGATAAGCGCGCTCTGCAAAATTACGCAGCGTGCGTTCATCCTCCCATAAAAAAGCATCGACCCGATAGTAGCGCAGCAAAATCGGTATCCCACGTTTGGCGTAAACAAGGTTCGTCATCCCCCTCGCGCGAAATAGCCCCTCAACCTGATCATTGGCACGTAAATACAGTTCCCCCTCAGAAACCACAGCAAACATAATCCCATTAGCCAATAGTCCATAGCCGCCAAACAGTGAGCGAACTGTGATCTGGCCTAAAAAATTAAAGCAATCTCGTGCCTGCATGATTTTGTTTTCTGATGCGTTTTCCATAACTACTCCTTTAGTAAAAATCCGAACTAACGTCCCTATTTAGTTGCAATAAGTGTAAGAGGAACAACTAATTAGAAAATACGCAAAATGGATTGCCTAGCCAAATACAAAATGAATTTGCACGGGTTTACTTCGCAATTATGCGAAGCGTCTTGTAAAAATTTAGTTGATCTTCGAATAAACAGCGACTACTGTATATACATACAGGATACTACAGGCGAGGTTCATTATGCGTACTCAATCACTAAAACCTTATCATGCTAATTATCATTCTCTTGTTACCCGCGATGCCGCACAAAGAGTTGATGCTCCAACAGATAGTGGCCTTATCAGTGAACTTGTGTACAGTGAAAACCAACCTGCGGTAACCCAGCTATTACTCCCTTTATTACAACAGCTTGGTAAGCAATCTCGATGGCTCTTATGGTTAACACCGCAACAGAAATTGAGCCGTATCTGGTTACAGCAATCAGGTTTACCAGCGCATAAGGTTGTTCAGCTAAGGCAAATCAATCCATTGTCGACTGTTGATGCGATGGAAAAAGCATTATTGACGGGGAATTATAGTGTTGTGCTTGGCTGGCTACCGGAGCTATCAGACGATGATCGTATTCGTTTACGTTTAGCAGCAAAGTTAGGAAATGCTTATGGGTTTGTTATGCACCCTTTGAATGACACAAAAACGGGTCAAGGACAGTGCGCAACGTTAAAAATTCATTCTTCTTTGTATCATTAAGTGAATTTAGGATTTATCCCATGAATTATTACAATATTTAGCGCTTACTCCTGTGGAACTGACATAAAGCGAGTCGGAATGCGGCTTCCAGCAGAAAATGTCGCATAGAAAAGGCTGCTTTTTACCACTAAATCGTTAAAGATTATGTACTATTTCGCTTTTTTTTCAGGCCGTTTATTACATCACACTTGTAACTTTCTCGCCACGTTGTAGACTTTACATCGCTAAGGTTGCTCTAAAATGCCAAATCATACTGGCAGCGTGCTTAACGGGAGCGTTAAAACCTTAACGAAGAATTTTAACCAAGGGCTTGGCTTTTTAAAGCTCATTGCCTATTTGGATGATAACGAGGCGTAAAATGAAAAAGACAGCTATCGCATTAGCAGTGGCACTGGCTGGTTTCGCTACAGTAGCGCAAGCCGCACCGAAAGATAACACCTGGTACACCGGTGGTAAACTGGGCTGGTCCCAGTTCCAAGATACTGGTTCCATCATTGAAAATGACGGCCCAACTCATAAAGACCAAGTGGGTGCTGGTGCGTTCTTGGGTTACCAAGCGAACCAATACCTGGGCTTTGAAATGGGATACGACTGGCTTGGCCGTATGCCTTATAAAGGCGACACCAACAACGGTGCTTTCAAAGCACAAGGCGTACAGTTAGCTGCTAAACTGAGCTACCCTGTTGCACAAGATCTGGACGTTTACACTCGTCTGGGTGGTATGGTTTGGCGTGCAGATGCTACCAGTTCTGTCAATGGCGACCGCACTAGTGGCCACGACACCGGTGTTTCTCCATTGGTTGCTCTGGGCGCTGAATACGCTTGGACCAAAAACTGGGCAACCCGTATGGAATACCAGTGGGTTAACAACATCGGTGACCGTGCTACCGTTGGTGCTCGTCCAGACAATGGCATGCTGAGCGTAGGTGTATCTTACCGTTTCGGTCAGGATGATGCAGTTGTGCCAGTAGCGCCAGCTCCAGCTCCAGCGCCAGTTGTTGATACTAAGCGTTTCACACTGAAATCTGACGTGCTGTTCGCTTTCAACAAGTCAACTCTGAAACCAGAAGGCCAGCAAGCTCTGGACCAACTGTATTCTCAGCTGAGCTCTATCGATCCTAAAGATGGTTCTGTAGTGGTTCTGGGCTTTGCTGACCGTATCGGTCAACCAGCTCCTAACTTAGCTCTGTCTCAGCGTCGTGCTGACAGCGTGCGTGATTACCTGGTTTCTAAAGGTATCCCTGCTGAAAAAATCACCGCTCGCGGTGAAGGCCAAGCGAACCCAGTTACAGGTAACACCTGTGACAACGTGAAACCACGTGCTGCTTTGATCGAGTGCCTGGCACCAGATCGTCGCGTAGAGATCGAAGTTAAAGGCTACAAAGAAGTTGTAACTCAGCCACAGGCTTAAGTTTACAGCTTTCGTAAAAAACCCCGCTTTGCGGGGTTTTTTTTATGAGAATAAGCACTGCTGGGTCACAGAGTCTTTTCTTATGGTGTTTCCGGAGTAATCTCAAATTCCGAATACCAGACAGATTAACTCTCTTTACCAAGAATATCCTGCAAATCCTGTTTCAAAGAGGACATCTGGTGGGCATATTTCTCTTTGCGCTCAGCATCTTCAATCAACTGAACCACTGTCTCCGAAAGCGTATTACCACGACGCCGGGCAAGGGCTGCCAAACGTTGCCAGACCAAAAACTCTAAATCGATTGATTTTTTGCGGGTATGTTGATGCTCTGCATTAAAATGCCGCTTACGTCTGGCGCGGATTGTCTGCTTCATCCGAGTCGCCAGTTGCTGGTTCATATGTGCATCAATCCACTCCAACACCTTCACTGGCTCACTTTCCAGCTTAATCAGTTGCTCTACGGCGTCCGTAGCTGCACTGTTTTCGATATGTCGGGTAATGGCTTCACCTTCACGGTGTTTTTTTACCAAATACGCCCATTTCCAACCACTTTCCAAATTTTCCAGTTGTTGATATTTCATCGTGAGCTCTTTAGTGACCGCGTAACTTAAATCAAGCATAACAGCTTTACACAGAATTTCACCCTACTAAAAGCACATGAATAGATTGTTTTTTGTACGGAATACTGCCGATGTCTTACTCCTTGCCACCAACTGCTACTCTACGTGTATGCAGCCTGCTTTATTCTTGTATAATCGCCCTTTCCCTTTTTGACGATTGCATCTATTACTTTGACCAATAACCGACTTGAATGGCAGTCACTGCTGCCGAACACAACGCCATATGAAGCGTTATTCGCTACTGCCTCCCAATTGGAGCCTGTTCCTTTTGCCGTGATTCAGCCCCGGTTAGAAAATGGCATGACGCTGTTCTGTCATCCACAGTCTCAACCGCGTTTCATGCTGATCAAAGCTCAAGAGAGCACTGAGTATCTGGCACTAATTGCACAGGCGGTTAAAGAGCTGCAACCTGCGGCTTCAGCCCTGTTTGGTGGCGATTATCTGATAAATGGTCACCAAGTCACCTGGCAGCCAGCACAACGTGGTGACGAGCTGTTTGCGGCACAATCACGCTGCCTCTATCAGGAGTGGGTCGAGCCAGAGCAACTGTTTGGTTGTGTTAGATGGCATAAAGATCAAATCAGTTTGCAACCCGGCTTGGTTCATCAGGCTAATGGCGGCATCTTGATCCTGTCGGTACGTGCTCTACAGGCGCAACCATTAATGTGGCTGCGCCTAAAACAGATGATTGCCCAACAACGTTTTGACTGGCTCTCTCCTGATGAAACCCGCCCTCTGCCGGTACAGATTCCCTCTATGCCATTGGATCTGCGCCTGATTCTGGTTGGTGACCGTCTCGGTCTTGGCGATTTCCATGATATGGAACCTGAACTGGGCGAATTGGCTATTTATGGTGAGTTTGAAGTCGAGCTGCCACTGGTCGATATTGATGGCATGACCTTATGGTGCGGCTATATCAATGCGCTATTGCAACAAAAGCAGCTGCCGCCCCTCTCTGTCGATGCCTGGCCGGTACTGTTTCGCCAGGCGGTACGTTACAGCGGTGACCAAGGCAGCCTACCACTGTGTCCACAATGGCTAACCCACCAGCTAGCTGAAGCGGCACTGTATGTCGAAGAGGACACCATTACCGCCAACGCGCTGGAAACGGCACTGAATGCCCGCGATTGGCGGCATAGCTACCTCGCCGAGCGGATGCAGGATGAGATAGAGCTAGGCCAAATTCTGGTGGATACTGAAGGGCAAGTTGTCGGCCAAATTAACGGCCTGTCGGTGCTGGAGTACCCAGGCCACCCTTATGCCTTTGGCGAGCCGGCACGTATCAGTTGTGTTGTTCACTTAGGTGATGGCGAGTTTGTTGATGTTGAACGAAAAGCTGAACTGGGTGGCAATATTCATGCTAAAGGCATGATGATCATGCAGGCATTTTTGCATTCAGAACTGGATCTCGATCAGCCGCTACCATTCTCCGCTTCCATTGTTTTTGAGCAATCTTATGGTGAAGTGGACGGCGACAGTGCATCACTCGCTGAACTTTGCGCGTTGATCAGTGCGCTCTCGCAGCAGCCAATCAACCAACAAATTGCCGTGACAGGTTCTGTTGACCAGTTTGGTAATGTGCAGCCTATTGGCGGCGTGAATGAAAAGATCGAAGGTTTCTTCGAGGCTTGCCAGCGCCGTGGGCTAACGGGCACTCAGGGGGTGATTTTACCCTCCACCAATGTCCGTCATTTGTGCCTTAATCAGGCGGTGATTGAAGCCGTGCAAAATGGTCAATTCCATCTGTGGGCAGTTGATACGGTGGCTGAAGCGCTGCCGATATTAACGGGCGTGGTCTATGCCGATGAGCAACAACCGAGTCTGTTGGGTATAATTCAAGAGCGAATCTCGCAGGTAAATCCGCTGGACAGGCGTCGTTGGCCGTGGCCATTACGTTGGTTGAACTGGTTCAACCAGGGCTGATCGGACTTGCTCAGCGTACAGCTGTACGCTATTCTGCGCACTTCACTAAAATAAGGCTTACTGAGAACATGGTAGATAAACGCGAATCCTATACAAAAGAAGACCTTGAAGCATCAGGCCGTGGCGAACTGTTTGGCGCTGGCGGGCCACCGTTGCCAGCAGGCAATATGTTAATGATGGACCGTGTCGTCAAAATGACAGAAGACGGCGGCACCTATGGTAAAGGTTATGTGGAAGCGGAACTGGATATCAATCCGGACCTATGGTTCTTCGGTTGCCACTTTATCGGTGACCCTGTAATGCCTGGTTGCCTGGGCCTTGATGCCATGTGGCAGTTGGTTGGTTTCTATCTTGGCTGGTTGGGCGGCGAAGGGAAAGGTCGTGCTCTGGGGGTGGGTGAAGTTAAATTCACCGGACAGGTGCTGCCTGATGCCAAAAAAGTGACGTATCGTATTAATTTCAAACGTATTATTATGCGTAAATTAATCATGGGTGTTGCGGACGGTGAAGTATTAGTTGATGGCAAAGTGATTTACACCGCCACCGACTTGAAAGTGGGTTTGTTTAAAGACACCAACGCTTTCTAGTATTTTATCTGCTCTCCTTGTGCGGGGGATCGTAACATCCCCCCCACTGTTATACTGATGACTCACTATTTTGATGCCCAACGGCATTTTTTTTACTCAGTAACTACAATAAACGTAGTCACAGGGCGACCTGCTAATTTTCAGGTCATGGGCCAGCTAAATCCACTGTAACCAAGTGAGAGTGCATGGTATGCAAAGAACTCGTTTTGAAGATATGCCCTGTCCGGTGGCCCGCTCTCTTGAGCGAGTAGGAGAGTGGTGGAGCATATTGATCATTCGTGATGCCTTTCAAGGGTTAACGCGATTTGATGAATTCCAGCAAAGTTTGCAGCTCTCACCAACCATCCTCACTCGCCGCTTAAAATATCTGGTGGAGAGCGGCATCTTTGAAAAGCGGCTCTATAATCCCCGCCCCGCCCGCTATGAGTATTTACTGACCGAGCGGGGCACTGACCTCTTCCCTGTCATTGCAGCCCTGTTTCACTGGGGTAATCAGCATTTTGCGCCGGAAGGCCCCGCAGTGCTCCTTGTGGATCGCCGCACTGGCACACCTGTCGAGCCCATATTGCTCGACAGACACTCCGGGCAACCTATTCGTGCGCAAGATGTCACTCTTGCGGCAGGCTCCGTCAGGAGCGATATAATTAATCAACGGTTGGCACTGATGCAAGGCAAGCAGTCAGACGATGCCAGGCAGCCACCCCACTCAATTGGGCTTCAAAAGGAAAAATGATGAATACGCGCCGTGTAGTAATTACAGGAATGGGTGTGGTCTCCCCATTAGGCTGTGGTAGCGAAGCTGTTTGGCAACGTCTGCTGGCCGGACAATCGGGCATCCGTGTGCTGCCCGATGAGATTGTCGGCGATTTACCGACCAAAATTGGCGGACAAGTCCCAACTCTTGCGGCCGACCCCGCAGCAGGTTTTGATCCTGATAAAGCTGTTGCACCAAAAGATCAAAAGAAGATGGATCGCTTTATTGAATTTGCTATGGCCGCAGCGGATGAAGCCATTGCTCATGCAGGCTGGCAAGCGGATGACGTAGAGAAACAGGAGCGCACCGCCACTGTTATAGGTTCGGGTATTGGCGGTTTCCCCGCTATCGCCCATGCCGTGCGCACCACTGACAGTCGTGGGCCGAAGCGGCTATCCCCTTTCACTGTGCCTTCATTTTTGGTGAATCTGGCCGCCGGTCACGTCTCGATTAAGCATCACTTCAAAGGCCCGATTGGCGCACCTGTCACTGCCTGCGCCGCAGGTGTGCAAGCTATCGGTGATGCCGTGCGGATGATTCGCAACGATGAAGCTGATATTGCCTTATGTGGCGGTGCTGAGGCCGCGATTGATAAAGTCAGTTTGGCTGGCTTTGCCGCAGCACGTGCATTATCAACCGGCTCAAATGAGGCCCCTGAAAAAGCCTCGCGCCCTTTTGATAGTGCACGCGATGGTTTTGTGATGGGCGAAGGGGCCGGTTTGCTGGTTATCGAGGAGTTGGAACATGCCCTGGCCCGTGGTGCGCAGCCTTTGGCTGAGATTGTCGGCTATGGTACTAGTGCCGATGCCTATCACATGACCTCTGGCGCTGAAGATGGCGACGGTGCTTATCGGGCGATGAAGATTGCTTTGCGTCAGGCGGGGATTTCACCGGCGCAGGTTCAGCATCTAAATGCTCATGCAACCTCAACACCGGTAGGTGATCTTGGCGAAATCAATGCCATTAAGCATCTGTTTGGTGAGGGCGATACACTAGCGGTGACATCAACCAAATCGGCCACTGGCCATTTATTGGGTGCCGCTGGTGGGCTGGAAACCATTTTCACCGTGCTGGCATTACGCGATCAAATCGTTCCCGCCACGCTGAATCTGGAAAATCTGGATCCTGCGGCTAAGGGGCTGAATATCGTGGCGGGTAAAGCTCTGCCACATGAGATGACCTATGCGCTTTCAAATGGTTTTGGTTTTGGCGGAGTCAACGCCAGTATCTTGCTGAAACGCTGGGTGGGATAATTAGAGTAGCCAACAACACGGCATCATTAAGTACAAGGGCTAATTAACAACCTCCGCAATATGCGCATAAAGCGGAGGTTATCCCTTAGTCTGACAGAGAGCCGCTTAAGCGGTCACAGCCCTGTCCTCCATGGCTTGTCGCCAACCTCCTAACCAATGCGATCTAGCGTCTAAAGCTTGATAGGGACAAATTTCCCTCGAACGCCCTGAAATACCTGCCTGATACCCACGTGACAACGCCCTTTCCAGGCGATCTCTTTTCTGTCTCTTCATGCCTCGTTTCCCTCATCTTTCGGTCTGGTGGAAAGAAAACAGTGACCACTTTATGTGCAATCACAGTTAAGTGATAGTCCTTAAGAAACAGAAAAGCAATGCGCAAAATTCACGCCAATGTCACATTTGTGAGCTATGCCCGCAGAATACGCTAAGTGATTGATTTAGGGTGGTTGGAGGTAATGGATTGATATTTAATGAGAATCCTCTTTCATAGCAATTTTATTATTACCAATGAAAGAGGATTAGATTGTTTTAGAACAATATATTATTTAACCCGCTGCAACTGGGCGGCAATCGTCCCAGCTTCTTGCTGCCAGCCCGCAGCCAGGGTGCGGATCAGGGCATCATAACCATCTTCGCTCTGCTTCAGCTCCAAATCGAATGGCTGCTTAATCAGTTGCCCCTGATGTTTCAGGATCCAGACACCACGGATGATGGCACGGCCATCATAACGCCCATGGAACCCAGTGACGGTCACATTGAGGACATCCTGATCGCTATCCAGCGGCTGGGAAGAGACCAACCAACCCGGCAGTGCATTACTCAGATTGGTGACCAAAGTTTGCTGCAACTGTTGATCCAGTGGGCTGGCCCATAGGTTGTTGGTCGCAATCACATATTGCACATCGTTGGTTTGATAGACCACCCCTGTCGCAGCGAGATAATCAGCGACACCAACATGCTCAATCCACAGTTGCCTTGATGCCACGCTGCTACTGGCGGTAGCAGGCGCACTCATTGCCGGTAACTGATAATAAGTTTTGCTAGGTTCGCTGCTGCAAGCGCTGAGTAACAGCGCGGCGATAACTGCCATCCATTTCATCATTTTTTGGCCTTCTTAGGCTGAGGGTCCTGACTTCCTGCTGCTTCAAATACCAGCGCGTTACTCTTCTCATTCAGCGTCCGCAATACCGGCTGTAACTCACGCAAGACCTGATCTAACCGCTGCATATCGCCGACCATTTTATTGTAGGCCGGAGAACCAGGCTGGAAGCCTTTCATGCTGCGATTCAGCTCATTCAAGGTTTTTTGCAGATCTTGTGGCAGATCTTTCATCGCCGGACTGGTGGTAATAGCCGTCAGTGACTCCAGGGTTTTCTGCGTCTCACGCATGGTTCTCTGACTCTCAACCAGCGTTTTTGTGACCTCATTGAGCATTGGGTCTAGCGGCAGATTATTAATCTTATCCAGTGTTTGCATCACTTTTTGCTGCATCTGCGCTAAGCCGCCACTAACTGTTGGCAGCAATGGATAACCCGCCACTTCCAACGGCCCTTTCCACGGTTTGGCATCTGGGTAGAAATCCAGATCAATAAACAGTGCACCGGTCAACAAGTTACCCGATTTCAATGAGGCCCGCAGACCGCGCTGTTTGGCGGTTTTCAGTAGCTGTTCGAAATTGGCATCTGGACCTAAATCTTTGCGGAAACGGCCCGGTTCAATACGAATAAGCACCGGAATGCGGAAATCATTATCCAGGCGCTGCCTCATCCCATCGGTGAAGAATGGAACATCGCCGACAGTACCCACGCGGATCCCGCGGAACTCTACTGGCGCCCCCGACTGCAAACCACGGACTGAATCGGAGAAGAACAGCAAGAAGTCTTCATGTTCCGTATAGAGTGAGTTTTGGATGCTACTGCGGTTATCAAACAGCTTAAACTCGGGCTTATCTGCCGTGATTGGCTTGCCCAGTTCTAAACCATCAGGGACATCAAAGCTCACACCGCCACTGAACAAGGTTGCCAGCGATGCCATTTCGACTCGCATCCCCTGCGAGGAGAGGTCAACGGCGACACCACTGTCCTTCCAAAAACGGACATTGGTGGTGACCAGGCTATCATAAGGCGCGCCAATAAATAGCTGATAGCGCATCAGGCGTGATTTAGCATCGAAAGTGCTGGTTTCCACCGAACCGACGCGATAGCCACGGAACAACACCGGGTCGCCAGCATTCAACTGCCCTGCTTGTTCGCTATCCAGTGTGATGCGCAGCCCTTTCGCATCGGGTGAGGCCAGTGGCGGGGAGTCCAGTAAGGTGAACTCATCTAATGTTCTGCCTTTGCTGCCGGGTTGCAGCTCAATGTAAGCACCAGAAAGCAGTGTCCCAAGGCCAGAAATACCCTCGCGCCCAATCTGTGGCTTGACCACCCAGAACACGGTATCGGCGTGCAACAGGGTATTCATACCTGAATTCAGCCGCGCCTGCACGATCACATGGTTGAGATCTTTACTTAGCGTGACCTGCTCAACGATGCCGACATCCACACTACGGCTCTTTATTTTTGTTTTACCCGCTTCAATACCCTCAGCATTCAGCGTGGTCATCACCACCTGAGGCCCTTGATGGCTAAAGTGATAAAACAGTATCCATGCACCAATCAGCGCAGTGATAATCGGGATGATCCACACTGGGGACCACCGCTTGATTTTTTCAATTTCCGCCACATGCTGGCTGGGATTATTGTCCGTCACCTTGCGGCTCCTTTTGGGTTGTGTCACTTATCCGATCCCAGGTTAAACGCGGATCGAACGTTAATGCAGCAAACATAGTCAGGATCACTACCATTGCAAACAGTAGCGCCCCGATCGCCGGGTAGATACTCATCAGTTGCCCGATACGGACTAATGACGAGAGCACTGCAATAACAAAGACGTCAATCATTGACCAGCGGCCAACAAACTCGACGATTTCATAAATAAAATGCATTCGTTCGGTATCAGTATTGCCCTTGCCTTTCGCATCCCAGCACAGCCAACCGATCGCCAGCATTTTTAGTGATGGCACCATAATACTGGCAATAAAAATCACCAGCGCCACCGGATAGGAGCCTTCGCTCCACAGGAAAATCACCCCGGACATAATGGTGGAACCCATTTGGTTCCCCAAGCTTTCAGTGATCATGATCGGTAGCAGATTGGCGGGGATATAGAGCAGGATTGAAGTAATAAGCAGTGCCATGGTCCACTGCAAACTGTTGCGGCGACGGACGTAACCGTGCGTATGGCAACGGGGGCATTGCACCTGAGATTGCGGCAAAATGGCGGTACAGCAGGAGCAGGAGCGCAGCCCTTGGCGCAAACCGGTACGGCCAGCAATTAATGGATGAGGTAACGCGGGTGCCGGCGCAATATCCTGCCACATCCAGTGGCGGTCAACACATTGGAAAGCGCGCACTTGCAACAAACAGAATAGGCAATAGGGGATAAAACTGCTGCCGATGCCAATTTCACCATAGGCCATCAATTTGACAAAACTCACCAGCACACCGGCGAGGAAGATCTCCACCATGCACCAGGTTTTAAATTGGAATAACGCTTTTGCTATCCACGCCTTCCAGCGGTTGGGCATGCGAACCCGCAGGCAAAGCAGAATAATTGCCACCATACAGAAGGCCGGTATCAACTGCACCAGCACCATAAATAGCGTTGCCATGCTGGCATAGTTATCCGCCAGCATCACTTTGGGTATTTGGATCAGGGTGACTTCACTGGTGATCCCCGCGACGCGCATTTTAACGAAGGGGAACATATTCGCCAGCAACAGCATAAGCAGTGCACTGATAGCATAACCAACCGGGCGCTTACGTGGCTCATCCCACCGCGCGGTCAGTGTGGTCTTACAGCGCGGACATACCGCTTTGGTGCCATAAGGCAGGGAGGGTAAGGCCACTGACATATCGCACTGCCGGCACAGGATCACATCCCCTGACTGCCCGGAGTGCTCGCCGTGCTCAGGCTGAATAATAGAACACAATATCTCATTCCTTACGGCTATATATGCCCTTCATCATTGAAGGGCATAGCTGAACACCGTTCTATCAAGAGGCGTAATATAACAATAGACACAATAGCATTATAACGTGGGCTATTGTGTCAGCTGATAGAGCAGTGATTATGCGTTTTTAGCCATTTTTCTGAGCTTCCAGCTCTTCCCAACGACTAAACGCAACTTCTAACGCCTGTTCGGCATCGGCTAATGCTTTCAAGACCTGTTGTGTCTCTTCATGCGGACGGGAGAAGAAATTTGAGTGGCTAACCTGAGCCTGTAAGCCACTGATCTCATTTTCCAGCTTTTCTAGCTGCTGCGGTAACTGATCCAGCTCGCGCTGCAAGTTATAGCTCAGCTTACCCGGGCGCTTGACCGCCGCTGCATTGCTTTTTGCCGGTGCGGCAGCTTTGGTCTCTTCCACCTTAGCGGCCACCTGACGAATAGGTTTTGCCTCAGCACGCTGTTGGTGAGCATCATAATAACCGCCCACAAAGCTGCTGATTTGACCGTTACCTTCAAAGATCCAGCATTCAGTCACCGAGTTATCAACGAATTGACGGTCATGACTCACCAGCAATACCGTGCCCTGATAGCTATCAACCATCTCCTCCAACAGCTCCAGTGTCTCCACATCCAGGTCATTGGTCGGTTCATCGAGGATCAACAAGTTACTTGGCTTAAGGAATAACTTAGCCAATAACAGGCGGTTACGCTCACCACCAGACAGGGCTTTCACTGGTGTCATGGCACGTTTCGGGTGGAACAGGAAGTCTTGCAGATAGCCCAACACATGGCGTGAACGACCATTGACCATCACTTCTTGTTTACCTTCGGCCAGGTTATCCATTACCGTGCGCTCGGGATCAAGCTCTGCACGGTGCTGGTCAAAATAGGCCACTTCCAGTTTGGTGCCGCAATGCACTTTGCCGCTGTCCGCTTTAAGCTGACCGAGCATCAATTTCAGCAAGGTGGTTTTACCGCAACCATTCGGGCCGACCAAGGCAATTTTGTCACCACGCTGTACTTGCGCAGTAAAATCTTTCACCAGCACTTTGCCATCAACTTGATAATTGACATTTTCCAGATCAAAGACGATTTTGCCTGAGCGCACCGTCTCTTCCACTTGCATCTTGGCAGTGCCCATCACTTCACGGCGCGCCGAACGCTCCATCCGTAATGCTTTCAAGGCCCGAACACGGCCCTCGTTACGTGTGCGTCGTGCTTTGATGCCCTGGCGGATCCACACCTCTTCTTGCGCCAGTTTGCGGTCAAACTCTGCATTTTGCAGCTCTTCAACCCGCAGTGCCTCTTCTTTGCTGGCAAGATACAGCTCATAGTTACCCGGCCATGACACCAATTTACCGCGATCAAGATCGACAATGCGTGTCGCCATTGCGCGGATAAAGGAGCGGTCATGGGAGATAAACACGATGCTGCCCTGGAAATCTTTCAGGAAACCTTCCAGCCAGTTGATGGTTTCAATATCCAAATGGTTGGTCGGTTCATCCAGCAGCAGCACTTTTGGTGAGCTCACCAGTGCGCGGCCTAATGCTGCTTTACGCAGCCAACCACCGGACAGTGATGAGAGTTCAGCATCGGCCGATAGCCCCAACTGAACCAGCACTTCCTGGATGCGACTATCTAACTGCCACAGCCCCTGATGGTCAAGAATTTCCTGTAGCGCGGCCAAGCGATTCAGATTCTTCTCGCTTGGATCAAGCTCTACATCGTGCAGCGTGGCATGGTAAGCCTTCAGATGTTCTGCCTGCTCCTGCACCCCTTCCGCGACAAAATCAAACACGGTGCCGGCCACATTGCGCGGAGGATCTTGTTGTAGACGCGCCACAATCAAATCCTGCTCATAAATGATACGGCCATCATCCAGCGGAACTTCTTTGCTTAGAATTTTCAACAAGGTGGATTTACCCGCGCCATTGCGGCCCACCAGACAAACGCGCTCGTTTGCCTCAATATGCAATTCAGTATTATCTAATAAAGGCGCGTCGCTGAAGGAGAGCCAGGCACCGGACATGCTAATTAACGACATAGTTTTTACTTTTCCTCGCGGCGGTGAGTCACCAGCCAGCAGTTGTGAATTTGACGATTACGGGCAAAGTCTTCAGATTGCGTCTGCGCGGTTATCTCTTTCGCTTCCAGCCCCAACGCCTCTATCCCGGCCAAATCCATCTGGAAACCACGCTTATTGTTAGAGAACATGATTGTCCCCTGACGGCGCAGTAACCGTTTAAGTTCTTTCATCAGCACCAAATGATCGCGCTGAACATCAAAGGTGGTCTCCATACGCTTGGAGTTGGAGAACGTCGGTGGATCGATGAAGATCACATCGAATTGCTCATCGGTATTACTCAACCAAGAGAGGCAATCGGCTTGAATCAAACGGTGCTGTTGGCCCGTTAAGCCATTCGCCCGCAGATTCTTCTCAGCCCACTCCAGATAGGTACGCGACATATCGACCGTGGTCGTACTACGCGCGCCACCCAGACCAGCATGGACGCTTGCCGTGCCGGTATAGGCAAACAGATTCAGGAAATCTTTGCCCTGACTCATTTTGCCCAGCATCTGGCGAGCAATGCGGTGATCAAGGAACAGACCCGTATCGAGGTAATCGGTCAGGTTAACCCATAGCTTGGCGTTATACTCACTCACCAGCAGGAATTCACCTTTTTGTGCCAATTTTTCGTATTGGTTTTTGCCCTTCTGGCGTTCACGGGTTTTCAACACCAACTGATTTGATGGTAAATCCAACACCGCGAGTGTGGCATTAATCACATCAAACAGGCGCTGACGCGCTTTTTGTGCATCAATGGTTTTCGGCGGCGCATACTCCTGCACCACGACTTTGCTGCCGTAGCGATCGACGGCTACATTGTAATCGGGTAAATCGGCATCATACAGGCGGTAGCATTCGATACCCTGCTGTTTGGCCCACTTATCCAGTTTTTTCACGTTCTTACGCAGACGGTTGGCGTAATCCTCCGCCACCTGTAAACCACCCGCCCCCTGTGGGTTGGCCGCTAATTGGTAGTTTTTCTGCACACAATCAAGTGGGCCATTTTTAGCTTTAAATTCGCGATCTGCGCGTAATTGCAAGCAGCTTAGCAGCTCTGGCGAAGCACTGAACAGTGACAGGCGCCAGCCACCGAATGCGGTTTTCATAATGCGGCCGAGCATATTATGCAGCGCAATCAATGCCGGCTCACTTTCCAGCCGCTCACCATAAGGCGGGTTACTGATAACCGTGCCCACAGGCCCTTCTGGCAATGGATTTACCAGTTTACTGACGTCATTGGCATTAAAGGTAATCAGCTCTGATACCCCGGCACGACGGGCGTTGGCCCGTGCCATCTCAATCACCCGACGATCAATATCGGAACCGAAGAAACGGGAAGTCGTCTCTTGCAAACCGGTGCGCGCACGAACTTGCGCTTCAGTGGTCAATTCGCGCCAGAGATCTTCGTTAAACGCGCTCCAGCCAGTGAACCCCCAATGTGACCGATGCAGGCCCGGCGCACGATCAGATGCCATCATGGCGGCTTCGATCAGCAAGGTGCCGGACCCACACATGGGATCGACCATTGGCGTACCCGGCTGCCAGCCAGAACGCTGAATGATTGCTGCAGCCAGATTCTCTTTCAGCGGAGCCTGACCGGTCAGGTCACGGTAGCCACGCTGATGCAGACCTTCGCCACTGAGATCAAGTGCTACACTGGCCATATCCCGTTGCAGGAAAACATTAACGCGGATATCCGGCTGCTGCTTGGCGACGGTCGGGCGCTGATCCAATTTGCGGGTAAAGCTATCCACAATGGCATCTTTGACTTTCAGCGCACCATACTGACTGTTGCGGATTTCGTCATTCACGCCGCTAAAGTGCACGGCAAATGTTTTATCTAAACCAAAGATTGACGGCCAATCAATCGCCTGCACCCCAAGGTACAAGTCCAAGTCACTGTAAACTTTAAATTCGTTAAGCGGTAACAGGATGCGCGAAGCCAGCCGGCTCCACAGCAAGCTTTGGTACATGAGTCGATCGTCGCCCTGAAAATGTACCCCACCCTGTACTATTTTACAGTCGTGAGCGCCCAGCGCTTCGAGTTCGCTTTTTAACAGTTCTTCCAGTCCACGCGCCGTGCTGGCAAACAGAGAGTTCATATCGCACTATCACCAAAAAGAAAATTGTTGCGCATTATAGCTAATCCCAGCAGCTTGTCATAAAGTTGCTCCCTCTAAATTTTATACACGCACGGAGGCAATGGTGATTACCCTCTCCCGACTCTACGTTCATCCAGTCAAATCCATGCGCGGTTTACAGCTTTCTCATGCTCAAGTCAGCAGCAGCGGATTGGCTTTTGACCGCGTATTCATGATTACTGAGCCGGATGGCACTTTTATTACTGCGCGTCAAAATCCAAAGATGGTGATGTTTACACCGGCATTAATGTCGGACGGCTTATATCTCACCGCCCCCGATGGCGAGAGTGCCAGTATCCGCTTTAATGATTTTTTAGCCAATGCCGAACCGACTGAAGTTTGGGGAAATCATTTTACAGCGCTGATTGCCCCTGCCGATATCAACAACTGGCTCAGTGGTTATTTTCAGCGTGAAGTGCAATTGCGCTGGCTTGGAACGGAATTAACCCGCCGGGTAAAACCGATGCCAGAAGTTCCACTCTCTTTTGCCGATGGCTTCCCTTACCTGCTGATCAACGAAGCATCCTTTAAAGAGTTGCAACAGCGCTGCCCCGGCAGTATTAAGCTGGAACAGTTTCGGCCAAATTTAGTGGTGACCGGTGCGAGTGCATTTGCCGAGGACAGTTGGAAAGTTATCCGTGTCGGCGATATTACCTTTGATCTGGTTAAGCCATGTAGCCGCTGTGTATTAACCACAGTCAGCGTTGAGCGTGGACGGAAACATCCAACCGGCGAGCCATTGCGGACACTGCAGACATTCCGAACGGCGGAGAATGGCGATATCGATTTTGGTCAGAATATGGTGGCCAGAAACAGTGGTATTATTCGCGTCGGCGATGAAGTCGAAATTCTGTCAACCAAACCACCACGGCCTTACGCCGCAGGTATCATCATTGAAAGCGTTAATGCACCACAAGATCAATCCAAAGCGGTATCCATTGAATATAATGGCATCCGCTTTAATGGCAATAATCAGCAGGTGTTGTTGGAGCAACTGGAACAACAGAATATCCGTATACCCTATTCATGCCGAGCTGGGATATGTGGTAGTTGTAGAATTACCTTAGTGGATGGCGAAGTTGCACCATTAAAACAGAGTGCCATTAGCAATGACGGAACGATTCTTTGTTGTAGCTGTATTCCTAAGGGCGACATTACACTCAGTGGTAAATAAGCCTCTAATAGAGCCAATCGATTTTAAACTGCCGAGAATTATACCGCCCGGTCAAGGTTGAAAGCTGGTGCGGTATAAATCTCTTCAATCACGAGTGGCAATAAGCGGTCGTTCATTATCTTTATCGCATCACCCAGCACCAACTGGCGGCCAGCTAATACTACCTGAGACTGCGCTAATAAGCATAAGCTGGCGGAGTCACCTGACTCAACCACTAACAAACGAACCTCCTCTCCGCTATCTAATACTTTCACCACGGCCAGTTCAGCATTTTGCGGCGCAAATGATTTAGCCTGTTGAGCAAAATACCAGCTTTTAGGCATTAACGGCTTTAAGTAACGAAATGCGACCAGTGCATTTAACACCAATTCTGAACGTTGTTCATTACTCAACTTAATTTGGCGGCATTGATCTTCAAATTCAAAATAGAGTGCAGCATCGTCAACGCAAAATGCAGATTCATCAAAAGCATCTGGGGTGAGCATTTTAGACGGGAAACGCGAGCGAAATATCATACCATTGGCTAAATCCAACATCAGTCGGTCATGTTCGGTATCAAAATACCAACGCCATTTATCGTCTGGTTTAATTCGCATATTTTTCCTTCCCGCCATGCTGCCATATCATTGACTCAATAACTGAGTATTCACCCATCAAGGGGGATTAAATTCATTTAAGGCTTTCGCTGTATATTTAATCTACCGGAGTAAAATATAGACGAGCCGGAGGAATAAATAAACCCCCCGGCATGTAATGAAGATAAATAATTAGATATGAGTAACGATATTCTTAATCAAACCGGGTCCACGGAAGATAAATCCGGAATAAATTTGAATCAATGACGCACCGGCAGCCATTTTTTCCCGAGCGGCGGTGACTGAATCAATTCCACCGACACCAATAATTGGCAGACGCCCTTGCAACTCTTGTGATAAACGACGAATCACTTCAGTGCTGCGTAATTGTAATGGTCGACCACTTAAACCACCGGCTTGTTCGCAATAATCTAATCCTTGTATTAGAGAGCGATCGAGTGTTGTATTAGTGGCAATAACACCATCTATATTATGGCGAACTAAACTGTCAGCTATTTGGATCAATTCTTCTTCCGTAAGATCCGGCGCGATCTTTACTGCAACCGGAACGTACTTATTGTGTCGTGCATGCAATTCGGTTTGTTTATCTTTAATTGCTGCTAATAGGTCATCTAATGCCTCACCGTACTGTAAAGATCGTAATCCAGGTGTATTAGGTGAGGAAATATTAATCGCAATATATCCCGCGTATGGATATATTTTATCCATACAAATCAAGTAATCTTCTTTACCTTGTTCTACTGGCGTATCTTTATTCTTGCCGATATTAATGCCTAAAATACCGCCAAAATGTGATTTTTTGACATTTTCAATTAAGTTATCAACCCCATGATTATTAAATCCCATCCGGTTGATCAAACCTTCAGCTTCAACGATCCTGAATAATCTTGGCTTGTCATTACCTGACTGTGGTCGTGGTGTCACTGTTCCGACTTCGATAAAGCCAAAGCCCATTGCGCCTAGCGCATCAATACACTCGCCATCTTTATCCAGACCGGCAGCCAAACCCAACGGGTTTTTGAATGACAGACCCATGCAGCTTACCGGCTTAGTTGGCACCGACTGGCGTACCAAAAACTCAAGCGGTGTACCGGTAACACGTTTTAACTGGCGGAACGTAAATTCATGGGCACGTTCTGGATCAAGCTGAAAGAGTGCTTTTTTGACGAGAGGATAGTACATGTGATCTCCTGAGCGACCGGTGACAAACCGTTGGTAGGTATTAATTCTGTCGTTCTACAACCATTGGCGTTCAATTTGTGTGGCGACACCAATTCACAGCGGTTAGTTGACCGACTTCCAACATGCGGATAGATGAGGGAATGGTAAATTCATCTTTCGGGAAAGTAAACGTTTGCTAAGTAAAGCCACGCAAAGAGTCGCAAGCGCCACTTTCTTGCTAACAAAGTGTTAATTATTTGCAGGTAATGAGAGATAAAGGGGGCATTACTGCCCTCTGAGGTTATTGACAAAGTGCCGGTTGCGGAGAGAACAGCTAGATCGTAAAGACGCCGTCAATCCCTCCCTGGAGGCTCGAGCCGCGCCATCCCTGGCGCAGACGCTTTACTCTTCTACCCGTCCTCTCCCGTTCCAGATCGCGTCATCGGGGTTTGTTAGCAGCCTGAGAGGGCATTACTGCCCTCCTTAATGGGGAAGATAATCTGGCTGACCGGTGATTCATTATGGTCAGTCATCTATTTACCCTACGCCTCTTATTTAGTCAGAGACTATACCGCCAGGTTTATGCAGCCAGCGCCTTGGTTATCTTCTCGAACAGATCACCGGATAAGTTTTCCAACGTTTTCAATTGTTCCAATGCCTGACGCATCAGAGCCTGACGCCCTGCGTCATAACGTTTCAGCCGGATCAAAGGCTCAATCAATCGTGCAGCAACCTGCGGGTTACGGGTGTTCAAATCACTGAGAATCTCCACTAGGAATTGATAGCCGCTACCATCGCTGGCATGAAATGCTGCTGGATTGCCAGAGGCAAAACTGCCGATCAATGAACGAGTCCGATTTGGATTGCTCAAACTAAATGCTGGATGCTTAAGCAAAGCCCGCACCTGAGTCAGAACATCTACCGCCGGACTGGTCGCTTGCAGCGCAAACCATTTATCCATCACCAAGCCATCGTGGTTCCAGCGAAGATCAAAGGCGGCCAGTAACTCATCGCGGCAAGGTAACTGTGCTGCAACTGCTGCGGCCATTGCTGCCAGCGAATCAGTCATATTATCGGCCTGGTGATATTGTGAAGAGACCAGCTTGTTAGCAAACTCCTCGTCACCAAATGCCAGATAACTCAGGCAAGTATTGCGCAATGCCCGCTTGGCGATATCACCGTGTTCAATGCGATAAACCGGCGTTAAATTCGCCACATAAACAGCCAGCAGCTCATCGGACAGTGTTTGAGCCAAGCAACGTGTAATCGCTTCATGCACTGCACTGATAGCCTGCGGATCAATGGTGGTAAACAGTTCTGCAATTTCATTTTCTGATGGCAGTGTCAGGATCTGTGCGGCTAACGCAGGATCAAGATTTTCATCAAGTAATATTGCGCGGAAGGCATCAGCCACGTGGGCAGGCAGAGTCAATGGCTGTTTCTGCTGATATTTAGCAACATTAAGCTTGATATAGGTTGCCAACAGACTTTGCGCCGCATCCCAACGAGAGAATTCATTGCGCGCATGCTGCATCAGGAAAGTGAGCTGCTGATCGCTATAGCTATAATCCAATTTAACTGGCGCGGAGAATTCACGCAGCAAGGATGGGATTGGTGTATGTTCAACATTATCAAAGGTAAAGGTCTGTTCAGCTTCGGTCACATTCAGCACATGATGAACTGGCAAGCCATCTCTTTGCAACGCGATCACATTGCCTTTACTGTCATATAGCTCAATATCCAGTGGGATATGTAATGGCAGTTTTTCTGGCTGATCAGCGGTTGGTAAGGTTTTTTGGCTAACGTGCAAATGATACTGCTGCTTTTCTGCATCATAATCATCACGTACCGTCAGTATTGGAGTGCCAGATTGACTATACCAGCGGCGGAATAAGGAGAGATCAACATTAGATGCATCTTCCATTGCCTGGACGAAATCATCACAGGTCGCCGCACTGCCATCATGGCGCTCAAAATAGAGCTGCATCCCCGCCTGGAACTGCTGTTCACCTAGCAAGGTATGCATCATGCGGATCACTTCTGAGCCTTTTTCATATACCGTTAGGGTATAGAAGTTGTTCATCTCGATGACTTTATCTGGGCGAATCGCATGGGCCATTGGGCTGGCGTCTTCCGCGAACTGTGCTGCGCGCATGACGCGTACATTTTCAATGCGATTAACAGAACGTGAGCCTAAATCAGAGCTAAACTCTTGATCACGGAATACTGTTAACCCTTCTTTCAAACTTAACTGGAACCAATCACGGCAAGTGACTCGGTTGCCGGTCCAGTTATGGAAATATTCATGACCAATAACCGCTTCAATATTCAGATAATCTTTATCTGTCGCGGTTTCTGCTTTTGCCAGAACATATTTTGAGTTGAATACATTCAACCCTTTATTCTCCATGGCACCCATGTTGAAGAAATCAACCGCAACGATCATATAGATATCGAGGTCATATTCCAGACCAAAACGGGTCTCATCCCACTTCATGGAGTTCTTCAGTGAGGTCATCGCCCAGTCTGCGCGATCTAAATTGCCCCGATCAACAAAAAGTTCCAGTGCCACTTCACGGCCAGAACGGGTAATGAACTTATCGCGTAAGACATCAAAATCACCGGCAACCAGTGCAAACAGGTAACAAGGTTTTGGGAATGGGTCTTCCCATTTTACCCAATGGCGGCCATCTTCCAGTTCCCCTTGCCCTACCCGGTTACCATTAGAAAGCAGATACGGATAGCGAGACTTGTCAGCAACAATGCGGGTTGTAAAACGGGCCAGCACATCAGGGCGGTCTAAGTAGTAGGTAATATGCCGGAAGCCTTCGGCCTCACACTGGGTACATAACGCTTCACCGGAAAGATATAGCCCCTCAAGCGCGCTGTTTGTCGCCGGGTGGATATCATTGACGATTGTCAGTGTGAAATATGCGGGTAATTGCTCAATAATCAGCGAATTATCCTGCAGATGATAATGAGGCCATGCTTGCCCATCAATGCTGATACTGATTAACGTGAGATCTTCACCATCTAAGATCAGCGGTGTCACTTCGGTTGCCTGACGTTTTACTTTACTGACCGCCGTTACCGTCGTTTTTTGCGCATCCAGTGCGAAGTCCAGATCGATATCGGTGATGGTGTAATCCGGCGCACGATAATCGTGACGGTATTTAGCTTGCGGCTGTTGTGTCATAGAAACCCTTTTGACGTCATCTGTGAGTATGATTATCAGGTCTGTATTTATAGTTGGTGGGGCTTAAGAACATGACTGCCATTGACTTCGCCCCAGACCCAGATAGCGTTTCAATGTATCACAATTGTTAGAAAAACCTAGTTGAGAACCCGTGCTATTAGGGAAAATCTGGCACTGATTGTGAATTTTTCGCGCCAGTTCGCAAGTCAATGATAGGTTTGCAATTGGTGAGCAGTAGCGCAGTTATTGTCCGGCGTTCATGGCGTCTTTACCCGCGCTGGATACCCACTTTGCCGCCTTGGGTGATATCCGTGAGTGGGAATGCCTAAAGATATAGCTATTTACTATTTCCGATTCAGAGCTAATGGCACGTTTAAACCTAGACCTCGGATTAGCATTTATGGTGTGATGAAGCTTCAATAACAGGATAATCTCGGTATACTCCCGTGACTTTATCGTTTATGCCGACTACGGAAATGTTGCTACGAGGATGCTGTATAGCGCCATGACTCAAGACGCCTCACCGATTTTGACTTCATTGCTTGATACCGATGCATATAAGCTTCACATGCAGCAAGCCGTGTTCCATCGCTATCGCTATATTACCGTTGCCGCTGAATTTCGCTGCCGTGGTGATGAGCTGTTGGGCAAATATGCCGACGAAATCCGCCACCAGATAGTATTAATGAGCCAATTAGCGCTGACCGATGATGAGTATCTCTACCTCTCCGGCTTACCCTTCTTTCAAGCTGACTATCTGAACTGGCTGCGTACTTTTCGCTTTAATCCCGAGCAGGTCACTGTATCGGATAACAGCGGTAAGTTAGAGATTCGTATTGCCGGCTTATGGTGTGAAACGATTTTATGGGAAGTGCCGCTACTGGCAGTGATCAGTGAAATTGTCCATCGCCGCCGCTCTGTGGATGTTTCGACCGCCCAGGCGGTCCAGCAACTGCGCAACAAGCTGCAACAGTTTAAGTTGCTTAGCGCTGATATTGATATTACTCACTTTAAGTTAATGGACTTTGGCTCTCGCCGCCGTTTTTCGCGTGAAATACAATATGCCATCGTCAGTAGCTTAAAAGAGGAGTTCCCTTATCTGGTCGGGACCAGCAACTATGATTTAGCACGCAAGTTGGCATTAACGCCAGTGGGCACTCAGGCCCATGAATGGTTCCAGGCGCATCAGCAGATAAGCCCAGTTCTGGCCAACAGCCAGCGCGTGGCGCTACAAGTCTGGTTGGATGAGTATCCCGATCAACTCGGCGTAGCATTGACCGACTGTATTACCATGGATGCTTTTTTACGCGATTTCGATCAAATATTCGCCAGTCGCTATCAGGGATTACGCCATGACTCGGGTGATCCAGTCGAATGGGGAGAGAAAGCGATCGCCCATTATGAGAAGCTGGGTATTGACCCAATGAGCAAAACATTGGTGTTTTCAGATAATCTGGACTTGGAAAAAGCATTATCGCTCTACCGCCACTTCTACCAACGAATTCAATTGGTGTTTGGTATTGGTACGCGTTTAACTTGCGATATCCCCGGGGTTAAGCCACTCAATATTGTTATCAAGCTAATTGAGTGCAACGACAAACCAGTAGCTAAGCTTTCTGATAGCCCTGGTAAAACCATTTGTCATGACCCTGCTTTTGTTGATGAGTTACGTGAAGCCTTTGCCCTGCCTTTAGTCAAGAAAGCCAGTTAACCTCGAGCACCGTTTTTTTGTATTTATTGATCAATAGCTGGGTCGCGAAACCGCCCAGCTATTTGCCTGAGTTGCACATTTTCCCACCACTCCATCCCCCTCAATTAAAATCAGCCCTGAATTGTGTCGCCTCTATTCAGAAATAAGCACAGAAATGTTGCACTAAACTGGTGATTTCTACTTGTGTCCTGCACTGTCGCAAGTAACATAGCAATATCCCCATTTTCTTGGGTTGTTAACTATTTCTATATCAAAACTATTAAAGAGAGAAATCTATGAGCGTAGTGCCTGTAGTCGACGTACTGCAAGGCCGTGCTGCGGTTGACAGTGAAGTCACCGTACGCGGTTGGGTGCGTACCCGGAGAGATTCTAAAGCGGGTATCTCCTTCGTTGCCGTTTATGACGGTTCCTGCTTTGACCCGTTACAGGCCGTCGTGAATAATACTTTGCCTAATTATCAGGATGAAGTGCTGCATCTGACTACCGGTTGTTCAGTCGAAGTCACCGGGACAGTGGTGGCCTCACCAGGTGAAGGACAGAGTTTTGAAATTCAAGCTACTGCAATTAAAGTGGTAGGTTGGGTTGATGACCCCGATACCTACCCGATGGCGGCAAAACGTCACAGTATCGAATATTTGCGTGAAGTCGCTCACTTGCGCCCACGGACTAACCTGATTGGTGCAGTGGCCCGTGTTCGCCATACTTTGGCACAGGCGATCCATCGTTTCTTCGATGAAAATGGCTATTTCTGGGTTTCTACACCACTGATCACCGCTTCAGATACCGAAGGTGCCGGTGAAATGTTCCGTGTCTCCACCTTAGATCTGGAAAATCTGCCACGCACTGATACCGGTGCTGTCGATTTCAGCGAGGACTTCTTCGGTAAAGAGGCCTTCCTGACTGTGTCCGGCCAGCTAAATGGTGAAACCTACGCCAGTGCGTTATCTAAGGTTTACACTTTCGGCCCAACTTTCCGTGCTGAAAACTCCAATACCAGTCGTCATTTGGCTGAATTCTGGATGGTAGAGCCAGAGGTTGCCTTTGCCTCACTGGATGATGTCGCCGGCTTGGCCGAGAAAATGTTGAAATACGTTTTCCAGGCGGTACTGAACGAACGTGCCGATGATATGAAGTTCTTCGCTGAACGGGTAGATAAAGATGCGTTAGATCGCTTGCAACGCTTTGTTACCTCTGACTTTGCTCAGGTTAACTACACCGACGCTATCGAGATCCTGAAAGCATCAGGTCAAAAATTTGAGAATGACGTCTCTTGGGGCATTGATTTATCTTCTGAGCATGAACGCTATTTGGCTGAGAAACACTTTAAAGCACCGGTAGTGGTTAAAAACTATCCGAAAGACATTAAAGCTTTCTATATGCGTATGAACGAAGATGGCAAAACCGTTGCGGCGATGGATGTATTGGCGCCGGGAATTGGTGAAATCATCGGGGGTTCACAACGTGAAGAGCGCTTAGATGTGTTGGATGCGCGTCTGGAAGAGATGGGCCTCAATAAAGAAGATTATTGGTGGTATCGTGATCTGCGTCGCTACGGCACTGTACCGCATTCAGGATTTGGCCTTGGATTTGAGCGTTTGATCTCCTATGTAACTGGGGTTCAGAACGTTCGGGATGTCATTCCATTCCCACGCACACCGAGAAATGCCAGCTTCTAAGTTCGTCATTTCGAAAAAAAATGTTTATTTGTATAAATAAAAGCCAGCTCAGCTGGCTTTTGTCATTTTTTAAAGTTAGATCTAAGTCACAAAGTTCCCTTAAATTTACATTTAGTAACAAATAGTATCCCACTGAAACATATTCAGGTAATTGGTAGCATTTTCGGTCTGGATTATAAGCCCTGCGAATGGAACACTGCGTTCAGACACAGACGACACCAAACTCTCAACAATAGTTCCAAAAAAATTATTGGCGGCAGTGGCAGGTGTCCGAATAAAACCAATGAGGGTAATAATAATGATGAAGCGCAATATTCTTGCAGTAGTAATCCCAGCATTGTTAGCAGCTGGCGCAGCTAATGCAGCAGAAATCTACAACAAAGACGGCAACAAACTTGACCTGTACGGTAAAGTTGACGCGCGTCACCAGTTCTCTGATGCCAAAGGCGAAGACGGTGACAAATCTTATGTTCGTTTTGGCTTCAAAGGTGAAACCCAAATTACTGACCAACTGACCGGTTACGGCCAGTGGGAATATAACATTCAGGCTAACAACGCTGAAGCTCAAGAAGGCAAAGGCAACAAAACCCGTCTGGGCTTTGCTGGTCTGAAATTTGCTGAGTTCGGTTCATTCGACTACGGCCGTAACTACGGCGTAATCTATGACGTTAACGCATGGACCGACATGCTGCCAGTGTTTGGTGGTGATTCAATCTCCAACTCTGACAACTATATGACTGGCCGTTCTACTGGTCTGGCAACTTACCGTAACACCAACTTCTTCGGTCTGGTTGATGGTCTGAACTTTGCTCTGCAATATCAAGGCAAAAACGAAACTGGTCGTGATGGCTTCCTGACTACTCAGAACGGTGACGGTTTCGGTATCTCTTCTACTTATGATATCGGTTACGGCGTGAACTTCGGTGCTGGTTTCTCTTCTGCTAACCGTACTAACCTGCAGAAAGATGCTCACCTGACTAACCCAACATTTGCTGAAGGCGAAAAAGCTCAGGCATGGAACGTTGGTGCTAAATACGACGCAAACAACGTATACCTGGCTGTAATGTATGCTGAAACTCAAAACATGACTCCATTTGGCAATGATTCAGTTGCTAACAAGACTCGTGATATTGAAATCACCGCACAATACCAGTTCGACTTCGGTCTGCGTCCATCTTTAGGCTATGTACAGTCTAAAGGTAAGGACCTGAACAACAATACCGATGACAACCATGATCTGTTGAAATATGTTTCTGTTGGTACTTACTACGCGTTCAACAAAAACATGACCACCTATGTTGATTACAAAATCAACTTGCTGGATAAAGACAACTTCACCGATGCTAACGGTCTGATGACAGACGACGTTGTTGGTGTTGGCTTGGTTTACCAGTTCTAAGTTAAACTTAATCAGGCAGTTTATCTGCTGACATAAGTTGAAAAAAGGCAGGGCTTCGGCTCTGCCTTTTTGTTTCTATCCTTAGCCAAAATATAGGGATATTCCGCTGTCAATGACTCTATTGTGCCGATTTTTCACCCTGAATCCCCCCGCCTCACAACATTCATTTCTTTTTATCGCAAACGGTTGGCAAAGAGCGCAACTGGCGTTACCCTGATGGTTCTGTTTGCTTAACGCTAAGCCATGGAAGCCTCTGACATGTTTGAAAAAATCACTGCTGCACCTGCGGACCCTATTCTGGGCCTGACCGATATTTTCCGCGCGGATGACCGCCCTAATAAAATCAACCTGGGGATCGGCGTCTACAAAGACGAAACCGGTAAAACGCCGGTGCTCACCAGCGTGAAAAAAGCTGAGCAGTATTTGCTGGAAAACGAAGTTACCAAAAACTATCTGGATATTGGTGGCCTACCGGCTTTCGCCAGTTGCACTCAGGAACTGTTGTTCGGTAGCCAGAGCGCCATTATCGCCGATAAACGTGCGCGTACCGCTCAAACCCCTGGTGGGACTGGCGGGTTACGTATCGCTGCTGATTTTATCGCCCACCAAACCAGCGCCAAACGTGTCTGGGTCAGTAATCCAAGCTGGCCGAACCATAAAAATATCTTCGCTGCTGCCGGGCTGGAAGTGGTTGAGTATGCTTATTATGACGCAGCGAACCATGCGCTAGATTTCGATGGGCTATTAAATAGCCTGTCAGAAGCTCAGGCTGGCGACGTCGTGCTGTTCCATGGCTGCTGCCATAACCCAACCGGCATCGATCCAACTGAAGCCCAGTGGAGCCAACTGGCTGAACTGTCAGTAGCTAAAGGTTGGTTGCCACTGTTTGACTTCGCTTATCAGGGCTTTGCCAAAGGGCTGGAAGAAGATGCTCAGGGCCTGCGAATTTTCGCCGCGACACATCAAGAGTTGATTGTTTGCAGCTCTTATTCAAAAAACTTCGGCCTGTACAACGAGCGTGTTGGGGCTTGCACTGTCGTTGCAGCCAGCAACGATGTAGCTGATATTGCGTTCAGTCAGGTTAAAGCGGTTATCCGTGCTAACTACTCTAACCCACCAGCGCATGGCGCCTCTGTAGTTGCCACAATTTTGAGCACCCCAGCACTGCGCGCGATTTGGGAACAAGAACTGACCGATATGCGCCAGCGAATCCACCGTATGCGTCAGTTGTTTGTGAATACGTTGCAGGAAAAAGGCGCGAAACAAGATTTCAGCTTTATCATTAACCAGAATGGCATGTTCTCGTTCAGTGGCCTGACCAAAGAGCAAGTTCTACGCCTGCGTAATGAGTTCGCTGTTTACGCGGTTAACTCTGGTCGAGTCAACGTTGCTGGTATGACGCCGGACAACATGGCTCCACTATGTGAAGCTATCGTCGCGGTGCTCTAATTAGTGCTTTATGACGGGTCACTGACCGTAAAAGGGTGCCTTTGCAGGTACCCTTTTATTTTTCTTAATATGTCAGATCAAACAACAGCTCTTAATGGAACATATATTTGGCAAATTCGCTCATAGGCATCGGCCGGCCAAACATATAGCCTTGCAGGTAATCAACATTGTGAGCCTGCAAATAACGCATCTGTGTGTCGTTTTCGACCCCCTCGGCAATCGTCTGTAACCCCAGTCGGGTCGCCAAATCAATAACATTACCCACAATGTGACTTGAGAGCGCATCGGAGCCAATCATGCCGACAAAACTTTGGTCTATTTTCAAGAAATCGACTTTAAACTTCTGCAAGTAACTCAGACTTGAATGTCCGGTGCCAAAATCGTCAATAGCAATAAAGACACCAAGAGCATGGAGTTCTGCGAATAATCGGTCAGTCATCTCATCTGCAACAATCAATTTGCGCTCGGTTAATTCCAGCGTAATATTAATTTTATTGCCGCCAAAAGCCTGAATGAAATTACGGCAGTCATCTAATAGGCTCAAATCACGGCAATGGTTGGCGCTAATATTAAAGCCAAAATGGAAACCTTCCGGTAATTGATTTACATAAGGGGCAAATCTTGCACTCACCTGCTGCATAATAGAACGAGTCATTGGCACAATCAGTTCGCTATCCTCGGCCATCGGAATAAAATGATTTGGTTGAATCATTCCCTGCCCAGGATGTTGCCAGCGCATTAATACTTCACAGCCAATCCAATATTTCTCTTTACCCGAAACAATGGGCTGCATGTAAGGAATAAACTCGTTATTTTCTAATGCCTGTTTTAATACCTGAGTGGGTGATGCCGCTCGGCCCGATAACCAAAAAACAAGTACAGCTGATCCGATACTCATTAAGATGAAGAATATCAGGCTACCTTGAGTATATTGCCAAACGTAGGCCAAATATTGCTGATTAGAGAGTGTTGTGCTCAACGAATAAGCAAACTTATCTGACGCCAAATAGAGTAACTCCCCCTTCTTCTGAGGCGCGCCGACATGTACTGCACCTGCCGCGTCCATCCACTGATTACCCACTCTCAGTTGCAACTGAATATCACCACTCAGCAGATTAAGGATACTACGCAGGTAATAGCCATCGACGGCAACCAAAATACTGTAATCACCTCGTTCCTGCCGGTACACCATTAAAGCGCGGTCGGGTGTAACATCATTACCCGACATTAACTCGAGTTGCCCATCGACAAATACATTTAAATCAAAAGGGGCAGAAAGCGGGCCATATATTGAGGAGCAATAAATGGTCGAACCCTTGGCAAAAGAGACAGAGCGAACATCTGGCACCATGACCACTTGATCCCGTAAGTTCTGTACAACTTGCAAGCAAGGTTTTCCCAGTCCGGTTTCGACTTGGATAGCCGCATGTTGCAAGTTATTAAATATCTGATCGAAGCGCACCCTACCTTGTAATAGTTTGGTCTCTGCATCCTGATGCATATTTGCTTTGGTTTGCCCATAAATCACAACAGCACCTAGCAACAGAAACAGTAAAAATACCATGCAAGAAAAACCAAGCCGGGACAGGAACTTATTCAGTCTGAAACGACGAAATGGCATAGTGGATCCCATTGAAAAGCGCTCGTAATATTACTAGCTCAAAACGGCAGTAAGAACCATGCCGCGTCAATATCAATTACTGCTGGTTAGTGGCGCTATCTGGCCATTATACCCCGTCAATATCGCAGCGATAGCACTCTGCTCAATGGATATCATTATTATGATAACAGCACAAATAAATAGCCGCTGATTGGCTCACAAAGCACATTGTTCACTTATTAAATATAATGCAAAAAGACACCGAATGGTGCCTTCCTTTTGGTTGTGTACTCTTATAATGCGACTAAAATATTTGTCATCACCAAATAGCAGGTTCTTCACGTATAAATGGATTAGTCTGCCGCTCATGCCCTAGTGTAGACATTGGGCCATGGCCGGGGATAAAGGTTATATCATCGCCCAATGGCAGCAATTTAGTCCGAATGGAGTTGATCAATTGCTGGTGATCACCACGCGGAAAATCACTGCGCCCAACCCCGCCATTAAAGATAACATCACCCACTAACGCCAGGCGACCTTGCTGGTCAATGAAAACAATATGCCCCGGCGTATGGCCAGGGCAGTGCAGGACTGACAACTCTATTTCGCCGACGGTGACTTTATCACCCTCTTCCAGCCAACGAGTTGGGGTAAAAGTTTCACACTCATCTAGCCCAAACATTCGGCTCTGGGCAGGTAGCCCTTCCAACCAAAAAATATCTTCTTTCTCAGGGCCATAGATAGGGATATCAAAATGTGCAGCTAACTCAGCAGCTGCCCCTACATGGTCCAGATGACCGTGGGTCAGCAAAATCTGGTTCACGTTGACCCCTTGGCGTGCCACTTCAGCAATGATTTTGTCTGCATCACCGCCGGGATCGACCAATGCAGCCTGCCCCGTGGCTTCGCACCAGATTAAGGTGCAGTTCTGGCTAAAGGCCGTGACTGGAATAATTTGATATTTCATAAGCTCCACCCCCAATGCAGCGTTCAATGCATTGGCATAAAAATTCGCGTTACCAGGTTCTAGTCGGCCCGGTATCAATATGCACAAAGTTACTGCGAGGGTAATATCCTACACCACCTGCGCGCATTTTTAATGCCGCTTTGCGGATATTGCTTAGTTGAATACCTTCAATATGGAAATCCATCGCTTTCCCTTGCGTGTGGAAACTGTGCTTAGCCACACCGCGACTGCGTTCACGCAGCTCATTATTGGTATCAAGGGAGCGGTAACCGGAAATAAGCTGCACCGGTTTAGTTGTACCGAGAAGACCTTGTAGACGATATAGCTGATCAAACAGGCGTGGATCGATGGTTTTTACTTTATTGGCCCGATAATCGCGGAATAGATGATTTAAGCGGGAAAGTTCGTCTTTGTTATAGCTTCGACCATCAAAAAACTCTGCTTTTATGGACTCGCCTGTATTCAAATTATTCAGGGTCAAGATACGTGGGCGAGGAGTCGAAAGCGTAGCAAATGCTTGCCCCGGTAGTAGCGACATACCCAGCGCCACCCCGCCTAATGTTAGCCACTTGCGGCGATGATTATCAATTTTATCCATGTTCTCTGTTAATACCTGGCAATAATGTCAAAAGAAAGCACTAAATGTGCCGCTCCGAACCATAACCGCCTACGGAAAGTCAGTCAACCCGCATTCGGCCCGCATTCACTGTGCGTTGATGTTCGGTTAAAGGGAGCCTTGGTTTAGGCCCCCCCGACGATAACCCGATATTAAGACCATTAGTTATTGAGTTTTACTGCATTTATTGCAGCAAAAGTTCAGCTTGAGGTGAGATTTGTGCACCGGATCTCACCGTTTTATCATAATTGTAAATATCTGTTCTAAATTGTGGCTTACCATCATCAGCAACCCATGCTGTTAGGTAATACAATTGTACCGGAACACGTTGGCGGATATTGACGTAAGTGGTATCGCCCTGCTTCAGGGTCGATGAGACCCGCGCATCATTCCAACCCGCATCTTGCAATAGCATATTGGCTAAATCAGAGGCTTTATTCACCCTCACACAGCCGGAACTTAGCGCGCGGATATCCTTCTGGAACAGCCCATGGTTCGGCGTATCATGCAGATAGATAGCATCAGAGCTTGGCATATTAAATTTGAATCGCCCTAATGAATTACTGGCACCTGGGGCCTGACGCAAACGATAAGGGAAGTTATTAGGTGAAATCATGCTCCAATCGATCATTGATGGGTCAACGACTTCAGCCTCATTACTCCACCCAGACAGCACGGTATAACCGTGACGTTGGAAGTAGCCCGCGTCATAGCGTGCTTTTGGCACGATATCCTGGCGTACCAGAGAGGTCGGTACGTTCCACGGTGGATTAACGACCACATTATTTAACGCGCTACTCATTAGCGGTGTTTTGCGGCTTGGACGGCCAACAATCACTCGGGATGAGAGCACTTCCGCACCATTCTTATAATAATTCAGCGAATAGTTTGGAATGTTAACCATGATGCCGTTATCAACCTGCCCCGGCAAAATACGTAAGCGCTGAATATTCAGTGCCAGCAAGGTAGCCCGCGTTTGTGGTGAAACATTTAACCACTCGCGGGTGCGCGCGCCAATCACCCCATCATCACTCAACCCATGCCACAGTTGAAAACGTTTGACGGCCGCCACTAACTCGGGCGTGTAGACATTGTCGGTAAGTGTAGCGATAGTTGTTAACGGTGCAGATGGCGGCGTGATAGCCCCTCCGGTGACCGGAATATCAGCAACAGGTGCCGCTGATGGGCTAACCACCAGACTGTGGGCCTGAGCGCGGGTTTTCTCTTCATCAACAGAGAGGTCGTCATTGACTGCGGCAACCGTAGGATTATCAACAGGGATAACCTCTGGCGCTTTTACCGGCGTCGCGGCCACAGGGTGCAACATGCCGGTTCGATCGAGAATTTGACGTAGCGCCGGAATATCATCACTGAGCTGCCCCGGACGTAAGCTCGGGCCATTGGACAGCTGTGGCCAGGGTCGCCGATCAGCCAGCATCTGTTTCAGCGCTTTGTGCATTTTGTCGTATTGAGGATGCTGAGGGGCCAATGACGCCAGATAAGCCGCGGAACTCCCCTCTTGTACTGCCTGCTTCCAGCGATTTAGCGCGGTGGCGGGTGGCATCGCCATCTTGTAAGGCACATTGCTGTACAACCAAACGCTGCCGTTGGCATTCACACCTGAGATAAAGTGCAAATACCCCAGCATGGCATCCGATAAAATAATATCACGGGCCATGCCGGTCATCTCAGGATCACTTAACCATTTTACCCACTGCATAAATTGCGGTTGAATACCGGAGAGCGCCACTTCGGCTAATTGTTGCTGAAAACGCTGGGTGGCAACTTTATCCTGCCACATAGGTTGCATCGCATTTTCAGCATATAAAAGTGCCAAATCAGACGCATAAAAAGGTGTAATCGTTTTAGGCAATATTGCTAATAACTGTGAACGGCTTTGTGCCACCGACATATTTGATGTCGCCGGGATCACCTGACGGCTCGGAGACAACACTGAAGATGAGTCTATTGCTGTGATCGGTGCCGCTGCCGATGCGGTAAATAGTGGCATCAGGCTGCAAATTAAAGCGCAATATAACGTTAATGCGCGTTGCGGACTTCGTTTCCCTATCGACATTCTATGCCCCCGGTATGCTGACTATCTAAATACGCCATAGTTTGTCGTTACCCTTCTTCCTTGACATTGCAGCGGTATTAGCTGCTCTCTCTAAATTTTGGGCATTAATATGATTATACAAACTGAAATGCCCTTGTGAGTAGCCAACGCTATATTTTTAACCATTACTTTACGCTAACAGATTTTCTGCACTTATAAAATATAACCCGCAAGATGTGGCAGAAATAAAAATAGCCGGTTTTACGCGGCTATTTAGTAGGATTAATTATTGCTGCTTTTTATTTGAACAACTATTAACCACCATGCAGTTGTTCAACCGGCAGTGTCGGTATTTCATTCGCAAAGCCTCTTAAGCCAACCACATGTACATGCTCATGATTTTGGAAGACTTTTCGTACCAATTTATAGGTTGTCCCTTTCTCTGGACTGATATTTTCTGGTGCTGCAATAATTAATTGCATTTCCAATCGCTCACACAGTTCAAATAATGTCGCGATAGATTTCGCATCCAGACGCGCCGCTTCATCAAGGAACAGCAAACGGCAAGGAGAAATATCTTTACCACGCAAGCGGCGAGACTCCTCTTCCCAGCTCTGCACCACCATCACCAGAATAGACATACCGGTCCCGATAGCTTCACCGGTCGATAATGCACCACTCTCTGCACGTAACCAGCCATCCGCACCACGGTAAACCTCGACCTCCAGCTCCAGATAGTTACGGTAATCTAGCAGCTCTTCACCAATGGTTTGCGGCAAGCGCTGCCCCATATCCATTTGTGGATTCAGGCGCTGATACAGTTTTGCCAGCGCTTCCGAGAAGGTCAGACGGTTGCTGTTGAACAGATCCTGATGCTGCTCTTGCTGCTCGGATAGGACATCGAGCAAGGTAGAGTGAGCTTCACGCACATTAACATTCAGCCGCACACTCTTCACCTGACCAAATGAGACCGCTTGTAAACCCTGGTTCAGCATACGAATACGGTTCTGTTCGCGCTGAATGGTTTTACGGATGATATTTGCCACACTTTTGGAACTGATGGCTAATTTCTGCTCACGCGCCGTCAACTCTTCCGTCAAGCGGCCCAGCTCAATCTCCATTTGCTCAATGGCTTCGACGGGATCATCAGTACGAATAATATCCTGACGAATGCGCTCACGCAGATGTTGATACACCGCGATATAGAACTGGATTTTACGTTCAGGCCGCTTCGGATCTTCTGACAAACGCAGCACGTCACGCAGATGTTCGTTATCGGCAACCGCCAGACGCAATGCCCCCAGCGCCTTATCCGACATTGACCGCAGCTCGTCACCATCCATATAGGCGAGTTCACGGCGATGCAAGCGGCGCTCAACGCCATTATCTTTCACCATCCGCATCACCGCACACCAACCCGCTTTGGCATTGACCACTTGCTCGCGAATCTGATAATAATCGCGCTCCAGCTTGCGCAGTTTCTTCTGCAAGCTATCCATCTCGGCTTCACAGAAGGTGATCTGTTTTTCCAACTGATTACGTCGCGAGCGGTTAGTGCTCAGTGCGGCATGCAACTCATCTCGGCGGGTGCGGGCGCGAGCTTCTGCATCGGCATCGGCCTGAACACCAATATCCACCAGCTCCTGACTCAGCTCCTTCAGCATCTCACGCTTGGCGTCGTAAGAACTTTTTAGCGAAGCCAAAACTTGGTTGTACTGGGTAAACTGCGCCTGATATTGGCGTAACTGCTCACGAGCACGGCTGCGTTCCGCTTCGGCCTGCTCTAAGCGCTGACGCAGCTTATCGTTAAGATCTGAGTTTTCCGTCAACATGCCCGCAGAGTCGGTATAGCTAAAGTGCGTACGGCGCTGAACCACCTCGGTCAGGGCGAAAGCTTGCTGTTTCGCCTGGCGCTGGCTGTTCTGGGCCAAAGCATAGTTTTCCTGCAACTGTTCGTGCTGCTGCGGATCACTTTGCAACACCGCCAACAGCGGTTCAAGTTTGGTTAGAGCCGCGCCATGTTTTTGGATATGACGGGCCGCTTCCTGTGCTTCTGCCAACTCTTCGGTTATCTCTTCGACTCTATCGGTTAAGGTATCATCCAGTAGCAGTGAAACCAGTGGAATCAATCTGTTAAGGGCCGAAATTCCCTCTTTGGCTTGTGTAAACTGCTGGCGCTGCTGCTGGTTTTGATCTTCATGTGCATTCAGTGCGCGTTCTATTTCACCGCGACGGGTATTCAGCAAACGAATTTCAGCTTCTGGATCTGCATCAAACGCCACCGCCAGATGGGAGCCAATAAAGCGACTGAATGCTTGATGTAGACGCTGCGTTTTTTGCACATCAAATGATAAGGTGGCGTAGCGTTCAGCCAAACTGTCGCGCTCTTGATACAGCGCTTCCAAGCGGTTTTCACGGGCAGCGCGACCAAACAGCGGCACTTCTGGGTAACGAGAGTAGCGCCACTGGCGATCGGCGATTTTCACCACTACCGCTTTGTCATGCTCTTCGACGGCAAATACGCTGTCATCAAATGACTGCGGATCCCCTTCGATGAGATAGAGATCTTCCGGGCAATCTTCCAAACCGACCAGTTGATCGCGCACCAATGACAAATCCGGCACCACGATACCGTGGCGTGATGGGCCATAAAGCGCAGAGAAGTAAGGGGCGTCGTCGAGAGTGACGTCGTCATAAATCTCGGATAACAGCACACCACCAAAACGCTCGGCCAGCGCAATCATTCGCGCATCTTCAGCGCCACTCGGCTGGCTCAACCGCTCGATTTGTGCATCAATGGCGCGTTTAGTCGCCGCCACTTCATCACGCTCAACCGTGGTTTCACGCTCACGCTCCAGTAACTGTTGCATGTGTTCCGTGACTTGGCGGCTATCTTCCAGTGCCTCGCCGCTCTGCTCGCTAAGTTGGCTCAGGGCATCTTGTGCTGCCAGCCAAACCGGGGCGCGCGCGGTCAACTCCTGAATTTTTAGCTTCAGTTGCTCCAGCTCCTGACGCATCTCCATGCGCCGTTCACCGGCATCGCTGACACTCAGGGATAGCTCTTCAACCTGCGACTCCAGCTCGCGCTGCAACTCTTCCAGCTCTTCTGGCTGATAAACCTGCCCTTGACGTTTGCAAAACTCCTGCAACAAACGCTCGGCGTCCTGCTGGGCGCGTAAGCGCTGCTCCAGTTCGGACAAGCGCATACGCAATGGTTGCACCCGCTCAGCCAAATGTTGCTGAGATGGCCAGTCACGGAGTAGTTCACGGGCGGTTTGCCAAGCTTCACTGCGGCTGACCTGACCGGCAATGTTCACCACCAGTTGATACGCCTGCTCAAATTGGCTGTGAGCGGCATCGGCAACGCTCAGTTTTTGCTCAAGCTGCAATAAGGATTCGGTCGCTTCCTGCTCTTTGGCCTGGAAGGTCTCCAGCCACTCTTCGGCATTATCGGCTGTTAATTCAGGTAATTGGCACAGCGCGCGCGCGCGTTCCAGTGCTTGCAGCGCCTGCTGGTATTGGATGGCGCGGGTCTGCTGGACGTCCAGCGCTTGCTGGTAATCGGCCAACTGACTTTTCAGCTCATCCACTTCCAGCTCGGCGGCTTCGGCGCGGGCTTCGTTATCGGCCTGCTGCTCACCAGCCTCGCCGACGACCTCACTTTGCTCTTCCAACCGGTAGGTCAGCTCTTCCAAATCGCCTTGATAACGCTCGATTTTTTCCTGCTGGCGCATCGCGGTTTGCACCAAACTCAGATGGTCACTGGCCGCCTGATAGTCAGTCTCGAGATCCGATTCTGCACCACTTTGCTCAGCTAGCTCGCGGGACATCTCCACATGGCGATACTGCTCAGTTATCAGTTGCTTGCGGCTGGCAAGCAGGTCACGGCGCAAGACCAGCGCACCATCGAGGTGAATGCGCCGCTCATTAGCATGGCGCATATAGTCAGCGGCAACGTAGGAGGTTGCCTCTGAGATCAGATGCTTAAACAGGTCGCGGTCAGACTGAGTCACGCGAATAGCTTCCAGCGTCATGCGATTCTCACGCAGCGCAGCTTCCATGTCTTGGAAGGCTTTCCGCACGCCGCTGTTTTCTGGCAATAAGTAATCGCGCAGTGAGCGGGTGATGGCGCTGGAGATACCGCCGTACAAGGAGGCTTCAATCAAACGATAGAATTTGCTGCGATCAGCAGAAGAGCGCAAGCGCTTCGGAATCACCCCCAAATCAAACATCAGGGAGTGGTAATCAGTGATCGAGTTAAACTGCTTAAACTGCACCCCTTCCATCTCTTCGACGCGCTCTTTTAGCTCTGGTAATGAGAGCACACGCGCCTGACGCTCGCCCACCACTTCGGTAAGGATCTGCGTTGGCTGGATAGCGGTCGGCAGCCCCTGAATGGTGAAAGGCTTGATATCAACTTTACGGTCACGCCCTGCGACTTGTTGTAAGCGCACACCAACCACTATCCGCTGATGACGAGAGTTGACGACGTCCAGAGTTGAATAACAGACCCCGGCGCGCAACTTACCGTGTAAGCCTTTATCGCGGGAACCACTGGTGGCACCGGCTTCGGTGGTGTTACGAAAGTGCAGTAACGTCAGGTCAGGAATCAATGCTGTGACAAAAGCGGCCATGGCGGTCGATTTACCGGCCCCATTACCGCCAGATAACGTGGTGACTAATTCATCAAGATCGAATGTTCGGGCAAAGAAACCGTTCCAGTTAACCAAGGTCAGTGAGCGAAATTTACCGCGTTCAATCATTCCTGTTCATCCTCTGCACTGTCCGTTGTATTGCCCATGGTGATATCAGTTTCATCGCTTTCATCATGGAGTGACAGACTGTTTTCCACCGCCATGGCCTCGCCATCACGGATCATGCGTAACTGGGCTTCACGTGGATCATCGCCGCTGCGCACATCAGCACCAAAGCGGAACACCGCCTCAGTGATACGAAACTTGCTGCTGTCATTGCCCATAAAGTAAATCATGCCCAGCCGACGCAGCCGGTTAAGGGACGTTCGTACTTTTTCCTGCAATTTCTGCTTATCCAAATCCGAACCGGTCGAGCGCTGGTTAACAAACTTCAGCAATTTGCTCTCATCGGCCAGACTCAATAGCTCTTCGTACAACTCTTGCTGCGCAAAGATCCCCTCATGGGCCAGACGTTCTGGGCTGAGATAGAGATAACACAGGATCTTACCCACCATCATATCCAGCTCAGATAGCACCGAGCGCGGGATAAGGGTGGTAGAGCGAGGACGCAGATAGAAGAAACCTTCTGGTGCGCGGATTAACTCCACATTATAGCGGGTATAGAACTCTTCCAATTGCTCCTGAAAATCCATCAGAAAAGCATGGTTATCCAGCTCATCAATGCCAATATGGCGACCCGCACGTAACTGGCTATCCAGCGCGGGAAACAGTGAGTTGGCTAATGCCTGAGCCAGTTTAACCGGCATTACTACTTCAATATTTGTTGATGACATGTGCCTGCACCTTGGCTCCGTAATCATTGATTGCCAGCCATTCGGCAGGTAACCCTGAGAAATCGGCTTCGGCCACACCAAGGCGAACTGCCTGGTCGACCAGGATACGAGCCACGTCGAAATGACGAGCACGCGGATATTGCGCGAGGTAGTCGCGCATCACTTCCCCCAAATTGAGCGGCATTTTTTGCTGCTGATACACCAGCAACGCCTGCTCAATCATGGCGGCTAACTGCTCACGGATCTCATTGAACTCTTCAAACTCCAGATCCGGCGGCAGCTCCCCTGTGACCTCTTCGCTACGCAACGTCAGCTCTTCATCGCGCATATCCAGCAAGCGATCTGCATTGGCGTAGGTGAGGGCCCAAGGGCTATCAAAATAGTTCTGTACCGATTGGCGCAGTCGTTGGGCGAATACTCGGTTTTTATCCATATCAATTGCAGTACGAATAAACTTGTGCACGTGGCGGTCATAACCGATCCACAGGTCAATCGCCTGTTGACCCCAACTGATAATACGGTCAAGTTTACTTTGCAGATCAAAGACTAGCTTATCGACCAAATCCAACCCGGCATTGCCGATGGTCGCTTCCTGAATACGCAATAAATTTGCCTGAAGCTTATCACCTGCCGCTTCCAGCGTATCTTGCAACTCACGTAGTGTACCTGAGGTTTCTGACAGCAACATTTCGCAACTGGCAATTGCCGCACGCCAATCCTGATTCAACAGCGCGGCGATATCTTCCTTCACGCTATGCTGCTGTTCATCCATCAGGCGCTGCGTCATATCAATGCTGTCGAAAATTTCAGCCACTGAATATTTTAGCGGCGCAAAGACATTGCGGTGCCAGTGAAATTCATCACCGCCCTCTTCTGCCGCTTCTGCCGCCCGCTGTAGCTCTTGCGCCACGATAGACAGCTGCATTGACAGGCGCAGAGTAGAGAATTCGCGCTGACGAATATAATAATCGGTGATACCAATGCCCAATGGGGTCAGACGGTAAATAGCATTGCCGTCAGCCATTTCACTGGTAAATCGGTTTAGTAACCGCTGGCGCACCATATCATTGATGGCGTTATTGGCCCGCACCGCCACGGTTTCGGAGGTCTGTTCAAAACCTTTGCTGACGTGACGAAATGCATCGATCAACTCCCCTTCGCTCATTTCACCGTCCAGCCGCTCACCGTTTAAGGTGGCAATCGCCATAAGAAAGGCCAGACGCTCCGTTGGCAGAGTAATCGAAAAATCATTTTTTCGCGCCCAGGCGACCAGTTCGGGTACTGTCTGGGAAAATTCACTCATAATGGGTCCTTCAGATTCGGCTTAAACGCCGAGACATGCACGTAGCGCCCCAGGCTGATAAACGGCTCCTGCCGGCAATAGCGCTGTTCTAACGCCAATAATTCAGCAAACTCATCAACTTGTTGCTGTTTATTTTTCATGTAATCGTGAAACACCCGGACTCCCGTCTTGCCGCTAATGGATAGACCCATTTGCTCAAGCCAACCATATACCGTCGGCGGATCTAAAGGGTATTGCGGTGACAGCGAGCGCTGTCGACGCCTTTTTAAACCCGGTATCGCCAACTGAAAATTACCTAATACTGCATTGCGCATTACCAGCCCATTGGCATTGAAAAACATCAATGAGAGCGCACCACCGAGCTTTAGCGCATTAAAAAGTATTTGCAGAACTTCTTGTGGCTCTGCAATCCATTCTAAAACCGCATGGAACAATATCAGATCAACCGGCTGTTCTAAATGTCGGGTGATATCTTGAGCCGCACTTTGTACAAATTGCATGTTGTGGCTCACACCTTTTTCCTGAGCCGCGGCTTTAGCACGCTGGATCATCTCAGCAGAGAGGTCACATAATAGAACCTGGTGGCCTAATGCCGCCAGTTGACATGCCATATGCCCTTCGCCGCCTCCGGCATCTAAAATCCGTAACGGCCGTTGCGGTAACTGCACTAACAGCTCGGTAATATCTTGCCAAACCACCGCCTGACGAATCATTCCCTTCGTCGTACCGTAGATATTGCGGGAGAACTTTTCGGCAATATCATCGAAATTACGATCCTGCATGAACAACTGCTCCGCCAATGACTTTGGGTATATCTATAACTATTGATTTATCGCCGTTGATAGAGACGAGTAAATCGATAGTTACAGTAAAAAGAGTGCCTTCGAACCTGCTATTTTGGCACAGCCTGACTTAGAATAAATCTTCTTGACCGGTAATCCTCATCAAATGCCGTTTTTTCAGTCAAAAGGTCCCTATTTTTATGCTTTTCACCTTAAAAAAATTTGTTGGCGGCTTATTAATGCCACTGCCTTTTCTACTTCTGGTTATGGGACTGGCATTAATCTTATTGTGGTTTACTCGCTGGCAGAAAAGTGGCAAAACACTTTTTACATTGAGTTGGCTGCTATTATTGCTTATTAGCCTACAACCTGTCGCGGATCGCCTGCTATTACCACTGGAAAAACAGTACGCCACTTATCAGGGAAACGACCCGGTAGATTACATTGTTGTCCTTGGTGGCGGCTACACGTTTAATCCGAATTGGCCACCCAGTGCCAATTTATTCGCAAATAGTTTGCCAAGAGTCACTGAGGGAGTCAGGCTTTATCGCGCCCATCCTAATGCAAAAATGGTGTTTACTGGCGCCAGTACCCCCAACAATCAGAGCAGCGCGAAGACCGCAGCACAGGTGGCAGAAAGTTTAGGTGTCCCGGCGGCAGATATTGTGACGTTAGAACAACCGAAAGATACTGTCGAAGAGGCGGCGGCGGTGGCGACTTTGGTGGGGGATAAACCGTTTTTACTGGTGACCTCAGCGAGCCATCTACCACGTGCAATTAAGTTCTTTACCGCCATTGGATTGCACCCTATCCCCGCTCCGGCTAATCAGTTGGCCATTACCACGCCACTGCATAGCTGGGAACGCACTATTCCAGCGGCAGCCTATTTGGGTCATAGCGAGCGCGCCTGGTATGAGACAATGGGGCTAATGTGGCAAAAATTAAGTGGCCATAAGAGTGATGAAAATAGCAGCAGCGCCCAAGATCGCTAATTTAGCCAAGGTAAAAGTTGTCGCGCTGCGTTATCAAATAAAGCGCGATCTAAACTGCCGGTATGAATAAAGCGCGAGACGAGTTCCCAAAGCGTATAGAGCCAACGGCGGGCAACGAAGGATTCAGAGACGGGGGCTTTACTGAGGTAGCGGTAGAGAAGTTGGCTCGGCATACCCTCTTCGCTAAGGCGGAATAAGTCATATTCACGTGGCGCCCACAACATCGGGCCTGGGTTGAGCATCGCCAACAACTGGTCACTACGCGCATCTTTGAGCATACTGCGCAGCGTAAGATTGCCGTGAACCAGTACCGAGCTGTCGTCAAAATCGGCAAAAAGTGACTTCAATGAGGCTCTGGCACGATAAAGTATCGCGCGGTCCTCTAACGTCATTAGCGGCGAGTTCATATTCGACAAACTGGCCCACAGCACTTCAACTCGCTGCTGATACCAACTAAACCAATCATTTTCCTGCGTGCTATCTACATTGCCGACACAGCCATGGCTATCAATCCGATGCCACGCCAACACACCTTCAACGATTTGATCCATCAAGGCACTCCAGCGGTCGCCGGTCCGCGTCGGTGCTTCTACCGAAACGCCACGTAGACGTTCCATCAGCAGAATTTCTTTATAGGGCGATTGATGGGTCATAACTAAGCCGTACACCGTCGGCAAGCGGATGTCCCCCTCCCGCGCCAGCATGGACAACTTATAGGCCTCTTGCTGGGCAATCCCCTGACAAACATAGCTTTTCGCCAATAATGGGATAGCCTGCCCCTGCTGATTATAGATTGCATACAGATGGGCATAGGGCTGCTCGCTGATGCGTTCAAGGCGGGTAACTGACTCCCCAAGCACGACACTCAATTCAGCTTTCAGCTGTTCCATAAGGCTCTATCCAATTATCTGCCAAAATTGATGATTCATAATGGGATGGTGGGCAGGAGATTTCCAGAATGCAGATCAAATAATATCCACAATAAACATAAAATAGCGCAATGCAGGGTAGCCCCCATTAAAAAAGCCAGACCCCATTGAGTCTGGCTTAAGCGCTTTAGCCGCTGCTACTGGTTGAGCATAATCGCCCGAACTCTATCTAAATCTTCTTGGGTATCAACCCCTACCGCAGGTACGGATTTGGCGACCGCCACGTGGATTTTCTCGCCATACCACAGCACACGCAGTTGCTCTAACAGTTCGATTTGCTCGAGTTTACTCGGTGCCCAGTTAACATAACGGCGGATAAAACCGGCACGATAGGCGTAGATACCAATATGGCGCAAGAAGCAGTCGCCGATGCTCTCTTTTGATTGCGCAAAACGCTCTCTTTCCCACGGAATAGCGGCACGGGAGAAATAGAGCGCATAACCTTGAGCATCCATCACCACTTTGACGGCATTAGGGTTAAATGCTTCTTCGCTGCTTTCAATGGGCACTGCCAGTGTTGCCATACCAGCACTGCATGCTGCCAGGTTATCAGCTACCTGACGAATAATGACCGGTGGTATCAGGGGTTCATCACCCTGCACATTGACGATAATGTCATCATCCGCAAAGCCATAACGCTCAATGACTTCCGCTAATCGCTCGGTACCTGATTGATGATCTGTGCGGGTCAGACACACCTCTCCCCCCACGGCTTCAACGGCTTTAACCACTTCCGGATGATCGGTTGCCACAATCACCCGAGAAGCACCGGATGCCAGCGCGCGCTCCATCACATGGACGACCATCGGTTTGCCAGCAATATCAGCCAACGGCTTACCGGGAAGACGGGTTGAAGCATAACGGGCGGGAATTATAGCAATGAAACTCATGCGTGCTTCTCATCAATTGACAGTGGGCGGGCTTCGTTCTCCAACAATACCGGAATGCCATCGCGCACCGGGTAGGCCAGATTGTCAGCCTTACATACCAGTTCAAGATTCTCTTTATTGAAGTACAACTTGCCGTTGCAGACCGGACAGGCAACGATTTCGAGTAAACGATGATCCATACATCCCCCAGAGTGGAGTTTAGCCAGCAGGAAAGTGGTCGAGGATACCATATCTGCGGATGCAGGTTAACTGCGTCGGCACCGTCATGCATATCAACGATTAATAACAAACAGTTATGTTAATTAGCATCAGGATAAGTAAACACACGCCCTAGCCAGGGGTGATGAATGTTGGTTTTGTTATTGATATGTTGAATGGCGAGGAGTAAAATTTGTGACCTAAATCACACAATTGTATCTATCGAGAAAGAAATGAAAGTATTCCATAAAATCATTGCGCTGTTTGCTAACTTCAGCAACTAAGCTGCAAAAATACAAATAGAAGCACCTGCAAAATCGCCCGGCAATCAGTGTGTTGGTTGAATAGAGGCAAAAAAACTAACGGCTACCCTTGGGTAGCCGTTTGCTTAGAAAGCGATCACATCTGCTGCTGACGGTCCATGAATACTACGATAAGTAGAGAATTCCACGTCCTGCCCTTCACTCAGTGATCTGTTTTTGGTGTTGGCAATGGCTGTCTTACTCACATACACATCCAAACCACCATCGTGTGGTGAAATGAAGCCGTAACCTTCAGACTGATTGAACCATTTCACGCGACCCATTTTTAACGTCATAATAAATTTCCTTTTACTGGGCATCCTAACAACTCATTTTTATTTATTGTTTAGATGCAGTTGCCCATCCTAAAGTTTTCTGATTAAACCTCTATGAGCTTGATTGTATGAAAAAACCCGCATAAGTACGGGTCTTAAAATTTTGCTATCCAGATAAATAATTAGCACAGAGGCATGATTATTTTCCAAAATAGTCCAAACATTACTGTTCTGAATGACAGAGCACCAATATCTGTAACTACCACCCACGCAGCTTTATCTGCCATAAGGCACTTAGCGCTATTGGAAACTCGCTAGTGGGAATAAATAGTAGTGGGGCTGTTTATAAACATTACTTATGGGAGTTACTATCGGAGATACTAGAAGATTCGCCTTTGAAGCGGTATCGCAAGATAACGTCTTGGGAGGAACTGCTCTGCTTTACTCTCGTACAGGTTTACACATAAATAGGTCTGTATCACAGGCCAACTACTATTAACTCACAATATAATACACTATGCAACAATTTTATCCGGGGGTATGCATTAAATCGCAGCATGAATGAGATGCTACGCATAAAAAACCAATATTCTCCGCTGCTTACCAGCTAATTTATCGATATCAACCTAAAATAAAAACTGAACATACGAGCGCCGCAGACACCATTATCTGGCGATGACGGCCCCGATAGGCAAGAAGGAGCGACCTGATTATGAGCCACCCGTCATTTATCCATCCCGATGAGATCCGCGCCAGATTCTCCCGCGCCATGTCGGATATGTATCAGGCCGAAGTCCCACTTTACGGCACCTTATTACAGCTGGTTGCCGATACCAATAAACAGACGATAAATCAGCAGCCTACACTGGCGCGTCAGTTGCACCAAACAGGAGAGATTGAGCGGCTTAGCATGGAGCGGCACGGCGCTATTCGCGTAGGAACTGCTACTGAACTTGCGATGCTACGCCGCCTTTTTGCTGTGATGGGCATGCAAGCTGTCGGCTATTATGATCTGGCTCCTGCGGGTGTGCCGGTGCACTCGACAGCCTTCCGTGCGGTACATGAAGCTTCGCTACAAACCTGTCCGTTCAGAATTTTTACGTCATTACTGCGTTTGGAGTTGATTGAGCAACCTGAGTTGCGGCAACAAGCTGCCGATATTTTGGCAAAAAGGTCAATTTTTACCTCGCGAGCTATCGAGCTGATTATTCAGTCTGAAACCGCAGGCGGGCTGACCAGTGGCGAGGCCGATGATTTTATCACTCAATCACTCGAGACATTCCGCTGGCATAATCAAGCAACGGTTAGTGCTGAAGTCTATCAGCAACTGCATGACCAGCATCGGCTGATTGCCGATGTGGTGGCTTTCAAAGGGCCACATATTAACCACCTGACCCCACGAACCTTGGATATTGACGCCGTACAATTGGCGATGCCTCAGCATAATATTACCCCCAAAGCGGTGATTGAAGGCCCTCCGCCACGCAACTGCCCAATACTGCTACGGCAAACCAGTTTTAAAGCGCTGGAGGAGAAAATCGCGTTTGTCTCCACCGATGGGCAACTCATTCCAGGGCATCACACCGCCCGGTTTGGCGAGATAGAGCAACGCGGGGCCGCCTTGACAGCCAAGGGCCGCAGTCTATATGACCGTTTGCTTCAAGCCGCACAGGATCAATTGCAGGTTCCCGCGAATGAAAAAAATGCCGCGCAGTACATGGCGATTCTTAGCGAGCAATTTAGTCAGTTTCCTGATAATTATCAGGCGATGCGTGCCGAGAAGCTCGCCTTCTTCCGCTATTTCCCCACAGAGAAAAGCCGTAGCGTATCGACTGAATCAATACAATCGTTGACGCTAGATCAGCTAATTGACGCCGAGATCATCCAATATGAACCTTTGGTCTATGAGGATTTTCTGCCAGTCAGTGCTGCCGGTATTTTTCAGTCGAATTTAGGGGATAAAGGGCAGAGTCATTTTGCCGAACACTCCAGCCAACAAAACTTCCAGCGTGATTTGGGTATAGCGGTGATGAATGAATTACAACTGTACGAAGAGACTCAGCAGCGCTCACTTAGGGCATGTGCAACAGCCCTGAAGCTCACCCAGTTGAATATATAACCTTGGGCTATTACCTTGGGCTATTTTGCATGTTGCGATAATGCCTCTATTTTCAGCAACAATGATTCAGCCTGATCGGCTGGCAACAGGGCATCTACTGGCAAGTACCACCAATTAGGCTGAGCGAAAGTCCGGCATTTGACGGAATCTTTTTCGGTCATCAGTAAAATTTGTGGGCCAGTGGTCAGTGGGCTAAGTTGCGCCAATGAATAATCCTGATGGTCGGCAAAAGCATACTCATTTTCAGGCTCAATCCCTAGCAGACTCAATGTGGCAAAAAAACGCGGAGGATGACCAATACCGGCCATAGCAGTGACATGCTGTAACTGCCGTGCCGGTTGACGCTCCCCGGTCACCAGATTGACCGCCTCCCGAGCGACCAATTGCATTGGGATCTCTCCCGCTGCGGCGACACCACCATTAGTGATAACCGCATCCACGGAGTGCAATCGCCCTGCCCGCTCGCGCATCGGGCCTGCGGGTAACCACCAGCCGTTGCCAAAACGGCGCACACCATCAATGACTACCAGTTCAACATCGCGCTGTAGTGCATAGTGCTGTAAACCATCATCGGTGATGATAAAGTCCAGTGTATGGGATTGCAGTAGCGCCTGGATTGCTTCAGCACGTTTTGGCGCAACCGCCACTGGCGCACCAGTGCGTTGATAAATCAACACCGGTTCATCACCAGCCTGCGCCGTGGTGCTTTCATTAGTCAGCACTAACGGATACACGGCGGACTTGCCACCATAACCACGAGAGACTACCCCAACACGGTAGCCCCGCAGTTGTAACTGCTCCACCAGCCAGATGACGACAGGCGTCTTGCCATTGCCCCCCGCAGTCAGGTTACCCACAATGATAACCGGAACTGGCGAGCGCCAGGAGGTTCGCAGTCCCAAGCGGTAACTGGCCCGGATAATCCAGCTGATTGCGCCGTATAACCAAGAGAGCGGTAACAGCAGCAAATAGAGCCAGGAGTCTCCTGACCAGATACGCTCAATCATTGGCCGAACTGCATACGGTTAAGTTGGGCATAAGCACCTTGCTTCGCCAACAATTCTGCATGTACACCACGCTCTACGATGCGCCCATCTTCAATAACCAATATTTCATCCGCTTTTTCAATCGTTGATAGGCGATGAGCAATAATCAGTGAGGTGCGATTTTTCTGTAGCTCGTCCAAGGCGGCCTGAATTGCCCGCTCAGACTCAGTATCCAGCGCCGAAGTGGCTTCATCCAGAATCAAGATTGGGCAGTCGCGTAGTAAGGCTCGGGCAATGGCAATTCGCTGACGCTGGCCCCCGGAAAGCATTACGCCGTTTTCACCAATAACAGTGTCCAGGCCATGCTCCATTTTATTAATAAAGTCCATGGCATACGCCATACGAGCAGCTTCTTCGATTTCAGCGCGACTGTACTGATCATCACGGGCGTAAGCAATATTGTTCGCTACTGTGTCATTGAATAGATGAACGTTTTGCGAGACTAACGCAACTTGGTTGCGTAAAGCCCCGAGTCGGTAATCACGCAGATCGTGTCCATCCAACAAAATACTACCGTCACTAACATCATAAAAACGGGTTAGCAAATTGGCGATGGTCGACTTACCTGAGCCTGAACGCCCTACCAATGCCACGGTTTTGCCCGCTTCAATGTGCATATTGATATCATTCAGTGCTGGGGTATCTTTGCCTGGATAGCAGAAGGTCACATGCTGGAATTCGATTTCGCCTTTAGCACGTTCAACTTCCAGTTTACCCTCGTCTTTTTCCTGCTCCATATCCAAAATGGTGAATAGCGTTTGGCAAGCAGCCATACCACGCTGGAACTGTGCATTCACATTGGTAAGTGATTTCAATGGACGCATCAGAGCAATCATTGCAGAGAATACGACAGTGATAGTACCGGCGGTCAGGGTTTCCATCACGCTAGGGAAACTTGCTGCATAGAGCACGAATGCCAAGGCAAAAGAGGCAATTAGCTGAATAATCGGATCAGAAATGGAAGAGGCAGAAACCAGTTTCATTCCCTGCTGGCGCATACGGTTACTGACGGTATCGAAACGTTCGGTTTCAACTTTCTGGCCACCAAAGATCAACACCTCTTTGTGCCCTTTCAGCATTTGCTCAGCACTAGTGGTCACTTCACCCATGGTACTTTGCATATTTTTACTGATATTACGAAAACGCTTAGAAACCAATCGGATAGAGATTGAAACAATCGGCGCAATGACGATTAAAATTACTGACAACTGCCAGCTATAATAAAACATCATGATGAACAAACCGATGATAGAAGCCCCTTCCCGCACCACTGTCACCAATGCACTGGAAGATGATGCCGCTACCTGCTCGGAGTCATAGGTAATACGCGATAACAGTGTACCGGTCGATTGCTGGTCAAAAAAGGAGACCGGCATCCCCATCATGTGGCTGAACAATCGGCGGCGAATATGCATCACCACTTTGCCCGATACCCATGAGATACAGTAGCTAGAAATAAAACCGGTTACCCCACGAACAACCATCAAACCGATGACAGCCAATGGCATCCATTTTAAAATTGAGCTATCCGCATGACCGAACCCATCGTCTAGCAATGGTTTCAGCAACGACAACATAAAGGTATCACTGGCGGCATTTAGGATTAATGCTATCGCCGCAACAACAAGTCCGGTCTTATAAGGAGTGATCGTTGGCCAGAGGCGACGAAATGTCTGCCAAGTGGATAGATCTTTATCATTCATCATGCAAATACCAGCACCAGAAGAAATAGCGGCCTATTCTACTCATTATGGCCTCCAACACCAAACCGCTGGTGATACCAACGTGGCATTAATTGTTCGCGATAACTTTTAACTTGCCAATTATCACTGTAAAAATAAACACTTATCTGGCCGGATACTGATGTTTCTCGCCAAATAATGTTATTTTTTTGATAGCGCTTAATCACTTTTTTCGTTGGTAGCTGCCATTGGTTATAGCGCGCGGCAGAAGCAAATGCCAATTCGGGTTTTACTGCCCGCAGAAAAGGCGCTGTCGAAGAGGTATTACTGCCGTGGTGAGGGACTTGCAGCACTGTTGCAGCTAATTTAGTGCGGAAATGTTTGATCAAGTGCCGTTCTCCCTGAGTCTCAAGATCACCGGTCAATAACAAGCTGTGTTTACCATCATCAATGCGAATAACACATGAATCATCATTTTGGGCATTAATCACCTCTGTTTTAGGCCACAAAACCTCAAAATCTAAACCTTGCCACTGCCAAGTAACCCCTTGTTTACATGGCAAACTATTTACAATACCGGCGACGGGAAATGGTGCACGAACACTCACCTGTGGAAAAATGGCCTGAATCTCAGCAAGCCCCCCGGTATGATCCTGATGGTCATGACTTAGAATAATCTGCTCAACAGTAATGCCGCGCCATCGCAAATAAGGAAGAACCACTACAGCAGCCATGCTGCCCGTACTCCAGCGATTACCCGTGTCAAAGATAATCGCTTTCCCCTCACGCTCAATAACCATTGCCAGACCATGCCCAATATCCAGCATATCAACGCGCCAGTGATATTCATCGCGCCTATGACTGAATAGTACCAAATTGACACATAACACCATGATCCCAATGGGATAGCTTCGCCACCATTGAAAACGCCAGATGAGTATGGCTAACCAGCCACCATAGCCAAGTGCAACTGATGTGGCCCCGGTATGCAACCACCCCGCTTTCAGTTGATTGAGCGGTAAGAGAACCACGGTAAGTGACATATCGGCCATAAACCAAAATACGCCAGCCGTGGTTGGAAGCAGCGTGAATGCCAGTGCCAGCAACACGCAAGGTACAGTAAGCAAAGAAATAAGTGGTACTGACCATAAATTTGCTGGTATCGAAAATAAGCTGACACCATGAAACAAACTAATTTGCAGTGGCATCAACAACAGCATCATGCCGAATTGCAAATGGAAACACCGGATAACCACCCCAGCCCACCCCACCCGAAAGCGAGCGGAAATGGGCACCCAGTGATACCAACATAGTAAGCTGAATACCGCCAGACAGGAGAGCCACAAACTGTCTGAGAGTATGGCGAGTGGCTCGCTCAGTAAAATTAGCGCCAGCCCCCATAACCATACTTGCCATGTGCTGCACGAAATACCAAATAGCCGGAGCAACAGCCACAGAGTTAATGCTATGGCAGCCCTGACTGCTGGTGGATTTGCCCCTGCCAGCCAAACATATATCATTGCCGCCAGCCAACCAATTATCAGCGGAAACAGTGGCCCAACCCATCTGGCGGGTAATAAGAGTTGTACTGCCCGTGCCAGTACTCCTCCGAATAGAGCCGCCAAAGCAATGTGCAGCCCTGAAATCGCCATCAGGTGTGCTGTCCCTGTATCACGCAACAGCGCCCATTGTGGTCTATCCAACTGCTTCCTTTCACCAAAAGCCAGCGCCAGTAATATCTGCCGCTGATCATAGGGCGCTAGTTGCTGTTCAATGACGCTGATGACCTGCTGGCGCAGACTGCAACGCCCATCAAGTAACTCAGCTTTAATGATACGTCCTTGCAATGGATGGCGGTTTGCCATCGCCCATCGTTGGCTGTCAAAGCCACCTTCATTTAATAAGCTGTGAACAGCCCGCATTCGCAAGCTCAACGACCATTGTTGTCCAGCACAATGATGCTCAAGTGCATTTACCCCATGTACGACGACCGCGATAGGGGGAAAGACTCGTTGTCCATTAACTTGTTGAATGCCTAATAGGACTTTTTTATCTTCGCCCCATGCAAGACGCGAACTATTTATTGTTGCGACTATTTGCTGCTCGCCCTGAGTTAATGCTCCAATTTGTGCCAGCACCCTATTTCCGTGCCAACTCCCCCATATAAAACTGATCATGACTAATGCCAAAAATTGGCAATAGCTATTGCGGATTAACCCGAGTAGCACGCCTAACATCAACACCGCGCCAATAATATTGGCTCCGGGCAACTGAGGTAGAAAGATAAGGGGTAATAACCCGACAACTACAGCCGCTGCCGCCTGATCGATTGATAAAGTAATAATAAACCGTCCATTGTCGCCTACCAGATAGCCTCATGCCATCCGTTCATTTCACAGGGAATAAGTGGATTTTCTATGTTGATGAACCATGCTGCCAGTACAAAATGCAGGAGTTCAGAGCCAGTTCGCTAACTCTTTTACCCTGTTGCAAAAACAGTGGAGGAAATGCGGGATGTATCTAAAAAAGAAGTGATTTATTTATCGAGAAGGCCGGATATGACGGACAACAGCATTGAGGGATAAAAAAGAAAAACGGTGCCGCGAGAGGCACCGTTTCTTATCAGCGTGTATACCTTAAAACATGAAGTTGCAGCTTGTTAGCGACAACTCCACGTTCTTTGGGCACACATAATAACGCGGTAAGTCGTAAACAACTTAACCGTAGATATTAGCGCGATCACGCAATTCTTTACCTGGCTTAAAGTGTGGAACGTACTTACCTTCCAACTCAACTTTAGCGCCAGTCTTTGGATTACGGCCAACACGCGGAGCACGGTAGTGAAGAGAAAAACTGCCAAATCCTCGGATCTCAATGCGCTCACCTTCAGCTAGTGTTCCAGCCATATGTTCAAGCATCTCTTTCACTGCATCCTCAACGGCCTTAGCCGGTACATGAGATTGCTGGCCAGCAAGTCTTTCAATAAGTTCAGACTTGGTCATATTACCTCCAAGCTTTGCAGCTAAACTACCGTATAGGGGCGGAGAAACCGCCCCCCGTTATTACTCGCCTTTTGCAGCTTTGAACGCTTCTGCCATTGCGCTAGAGAAGTTGCCTTCTTCTGGCTTGTTGTTAACTGTAGCAATAGCATCTTTCTCATCAGCTTCGTCTTTAGCACGAACAGACAGGCTGATTACGCGGTTTTTGCGGTCAACGCCAGTATATTTGGCTTCAACTTCATCACCTACGTTCAGAACCAGCGTTGCATCTTCAACGCGGTCGCGAGTTGCTTCGGAAGCACGCAGATAACCTTCTACGCCGCCAGCCAATTCAACTGTAGCACCTTTAGCGTCAACTGCAGTTACTTTACCAGTAACAATAGCACCTTTCTTGTTAACAGACAGGTAGTTATTGAACGGGTCTTCTGCTAGTTGTTTTACGCCCAGGGAGATACGCTCGCGTTCTGCGTCAACTTGCAGAACAACAGCTGCGATTTCGTCGCCTTTCTTGTATTCACGAACTGCTTCTTCGCCTGCAACGTTCCAGGAGATGTCAGACAGGTGAACCAGGCCGTCGATGCCGCCGTCCAGGCCGATGAAGATACCGAAGTCAGTGATAGACTTGATTTTACCTTCAACGCGGTCGTTTTTGTTGTGGGTTTCTGCAAACAGCTGCCATGGGTTAGATTTGCACTGTTTCAGGCCCAGAGAAATACGACGACGCTCTTCATCGATGTCCAGAACCATAACTTCCACTACGTCGCCAACGTTAACAACTTTAGACGGGTGAATGTTTTTGTTGGTCCAATCCATTTCTGAAACGTGTACCAGACCTTCAACGCCCTCTTCGATCTCTACGAAGCAGCCGTAATCAGTCAGGTTAGTTACACGGCCAGTCAGCTTAGTGCTTTCTGGGTAACGTTTAGCGATAGCAACCCATGGATCTTCGCCCAGCTGTTTCAAGCCAAGGGATACACGAGTACGTTCGCGGTCGAATTTCAGAACTTTAACAGTGATTTCGTCGCCCACATTGACAATTTCGCTTGGGTGTTTAACACGTTTCCAAGCCATGTCAGTAATGTGCAGCAAGCCATCAACGCCACCCAGATCAACGAATGCGCCGTAGTCAGTCAGGTTCTTAACGATACCTTTGACTTCCATGCCTTCTTGCAGGTTTTCCAGCAATTGATCGCGCTCAGCGCTGTTCTCAGATTCGATAACTGCACGACGAGAAACAACGACGTTGTTGCGTTTCTGATCCAGCTTGATGACTTTGAACTCAAGCTCTTTGCCTTCCAGATGCAGAGTATCGCGAACTGGACGCACATCAACCAGTGAACCAGGCAGGAACGCACGGATACCGTTCAGTTCGACTGTAAAGCCGCCCTTCACTTTGCCGTTGATCACACCAGTAACGGTTGCAGCTTCTTCGTAAGCCTTTTCCAGCATCAGCCATGCTTCGTGACGCTTAGCTTTCTCACGGGACAGCAGAGTTTCACCGAAGCCGTCTTCAACAGCGTCCAGTGCAACGTCAACTTCGTCGCCGACTTGAATTTCCAGTTCGCCTTGCGCGTTCTTGAACTGTTCTGCTGGAATTGCTGACTCAGATTTCAGACCGGCGTCAACCAGTACGATATCTTTATCGATAGAAACAACAACACCACGGACGATAGAGCCCGGACGTGTTTCAATTGTTTTCAGGGATTCTTCAAAGAGTTGAGCAAAAGATTCTGTCATGTTTATAATCTTCAGGATTCTTAAGGTTAACGTCCATCTAGCATCCCGCCGGATGGGGTTGTTTCACATGCCTCGCCACATATCCTTGCAGTAAGGTTAAAGTGCTCATCAAAAATAATTTTAATTAAAAAATAAATCGTTGAGAGCTCAGAACTGACCGCATTGACGTCATTTTTTTAACGGCAATGCTAGAATTCGTTGGGCATAAGCCAGCGCCTGTTCGATCACCTGCTCGATTGACATACTGGTTGAATCCAGTACCAACGCATCCGCCGCAGGGACTAAAGGTGCAATAGACCGATTACGATCGCGAGAGTCTCGCTCCTGTATCTCGGCTAAAAGACGTTCAAAGTTAACATTAAACCCCTTTTCCTGCAACTGTAGCATACGTCGGTGCGCACGTTCTTGCGAACTTGCATCAAGAAATATTTTTACCGGCGCATCAGGAAAGACCACAGTACCCATATCTCGGCCATCGGCAATCAGGCCTGGCGCTTCACGAAATGCCCGTTGTCGGCGCAATAATGCCTCACGAACACGTGGAAAAGCAGCAGCTTGGGATGCGGTGTTACCCACAGTTTCGGTGCGGATCTCATTACTGACATCCTCACCTTCTAAAATCACTTTTAACTGCCCATTCTGTGAGACAAAACGAACATCGAGATGTGCGGCAAGTGGTACCAATGCCTCTTCGGTGCTGATATCAACCTGATGATGCAGTGCCGCCAAAGCCAAAACTCGGTAGATCGCACCAGAATCTAGCAAACGCCAGCCCAACGATTCAGCCAATGCTTTGCAAAGCGTACCTTTTCCTGCACCACTTGGTCCATCAACGGTTATCACCGGGGCTGTCACCGTCATTTCTCTCTCCTTTCGGTAGGCAAAACCTCTTGTCTACCCCATCGGGCAAACACAGGAGCAACATTATACGCCGCATCGATGTGAACTGTTACCCCACCGAGGTTCAGTTGCTGAAAATAAGACCATGGCAGTGGCAGGAGTGTAGAAGAGATGGGAAAGATAACCAGAAAAAATATTTATTTTTTATTGATTCGCTAAAGAGATAAGTGATGACAGGTAATAAAACAGTCTGTTATCGACTAAAGAGTGGGCACCTAGGGGCGCCCATTTTATGCTGATAGATCACGCAGCACCCATCATAATATTATGATCATAAAAATAATGATCAGGATGTCTGACTCAATCGGGCTAACTGCTCGAAGTAGTCAGGGAAGGTCTTCGCGGTGCATTTAGGGTCAAGGATGGTTATTGGGATAGCGGATAGCGCCACCAGTGAGAAACACATCGCCATGCGGTGGTCATTATAGGTTCCGATTTCTGCGGTGATTAACTGCGCAGGGGGGACGACGCGAATATAGTCTTCGCCCTCTTCGACTTGCGCCCCCACTTTTCTTAGCTCAGTTGCCATAGCCGATAAGCGGTCTGTCTCTTTTACCCGCCAGTTATAGATATTACGAATGACTGTCGGGCCATCAGCAAATAGTGCTGTCGTCGCAATGGTCATTGCCGCATCAGGAATGTGGTTCATATCCATATCAATGCCGCGTAATTCGCCACGGCTGCACTCAATGTAATCGTCGCCCCAAGTCACTTTTGCGCCCATTTTTTCCAGCACATCAGCAAACCGGATGTCGCCCTGCACACTTTTTTTGCCGATACCTGTGACACGCACTGTGCCACCCTTAATCGCAGCGGCGGCTAAGAAATAGGAGGCTGAAGAGGCATCACCTTCAACCAAATAGGCCCCTGGAGTGCGATAGCTCTGGCCCCCCTTGATATGGAAGATCTGGTAATTATCATGCTTGACATCCACACCAAAGGCGTTCATCAGATGCAGGGTAATATCGATATAGGGCTTGGAAACCAGCTCCCCCTGAATCTGAATTTCGGTGTCCTGTTCAGCCAGCGGGGCCGCCATGAGCAATGCCGTCAGAAATTGGCTGGAGACACTGCCATCAACCGTCAGGTTGCCGCCACGGAAGCCGCCACGTAAGCGCAGCGGTGGGTAGTTTTCTTGCTCCAGATAATCAATCTGTGCGCCCCCCTGGCGCAATGCATCCACCAGATGACCAATTGGCCGCTCTTTCATACGCGGTTCGCCGGTTAACACAATATCGCTATCACCCAAGCACAGGGCGGCTGCCAATGGCCGCATTGCCGTTCCCGCATTCCCCAAGAAGAGCTCCAATGGGCTCTCTGCTGCTAACTTACCGCCAACACCATCAACTTCACAGCGGGTACGATCAGCGGAGAGACGGACATTCACCCCCAGCGCCTGTAACGCATTGAGCATATGGCGAATATCATCACTGTCTAACAGGTTATTCAGCTGGGTAGTCCCTTCGGCCAGCGCGGCCAGAAGCAGTGCACGGTTAGAAACACTTTTAGAACCGGGTAAATTAACGGTGCCATTAATCAGGGCGATGGGTTGTAACGTCAGGGATTCCAGCATGGGAAAAGTACTCTCCAGTCTTCAATGGGCAACAGCCCCGCATAGGGCGGAGCTGTTGTCATAGCAAATTAAATTATTATAAATTAATGCGTTATAAGTAAATGGGTGATGTCAGCTCAGGTTGATATCGGCCCTGAGCCGTCAGCCATCAACCATGGCGGCGTTCAAAGTCAGCCATAAAATCTGTTAATGCTTTAACGCCTTCGATTGGCATCGCGTTATAGATCGAAGCGCGCATCCCGCCGGCCACGCGGTGCCCTTTCAAAGCTTGCAAGCCTTGCGCTTCAGCCTCACTCAAGAACAGTTTGTCCAATGACCCATCAGCCATTTGGAACGGCACATTCATCCAAGAGCGGTTAGCTTTCGCCACCTGATTGCGGTAGAAACCGGTGCTGTCGATAGCGCTATAGAGTAATTCGGCTTTGGCCTGATTACGTTTTTCCATTGCCCCCAAACCACCCTGCTCTTTCAGCCACTTAAAGACCAGGCCGGAGAGATACCAGGCGAAGGTTGGCGGGGTATTGAACATAGAGTCGTTTTCAGCCAGCACTTTATAATCAAGGATCGATGGCAACTCAGTACGCGCTTTACCTAACAAATCGTCACGTACGATAACCACGGTCAGGCCCGCTGGACCAATATTTTTCTGTGCACCCGCATAAATCACGCCATAGCGGCTGATATCAATCGGGCGAGAGAGAATGGATGAGGAGTAGTCGGCAACCACCACTTTATTGCCGAAATCAGGCTCTTCATTAATCGCCAGGCCATCAATGGTCTCATTCGGGCAGTAATGCACATAGGCAGCATTATCACTCAACTTCCACTGTTTCATCGGCTGAATACCCGTCACACCGTTATCGTGGGTCGTCACATCAATAACATTAGGTGTGCAGTATTTCTGTGCTTCTTTAACTGCACTGTGTGCCCAGTAGCCGCCGTCAATATAATCAGCGCTTTTACTGTCGCCGAGCAGGTTCAATGGCACGGCTGCAAACTGCGCCCGCGCACCACCGTGGCAGAATAACACTTTATAATTAGCCGGAATTTGCATCAGATCGCGCAGATCTTTTTCTGCTTCTTCAGCTACCTGCATAAATTCTTTACTGCGGTGGCTGATCTCCATCACCGACGTTCCAAGACCATGCCAGTTACGTAACTCTTGTTCCGCACGACGTAAAACCTCAACCGGTAGCATCGCCGGACCTGCGCTAAAATTATAAACTTGTGTCATTTCCCCTCACCACACTCTACTGAGATTGCCAACATTATCCTGACTCGGTTTTATCATTCGAGTCCGCCTGCTGCAATGGTTATTCGCCTGAGAGGGAGAAACTGTGCTGCTTTAATGATACGGAGGCCGAAGCCTCCGTCGAAGATTGCCCGATCAATAGGCGTGGAATAGCTTTTGGATCTCTTGCGGTTTTTGCGTTTGGGTTAATGCCAATTGCAGCAACACGCGGGCTTTTTGCGGATTCAGAGAGCCAGAGGCAACAAAACCATATTTGGTATCGTCAACTTCTGCATCTTCGGTGGTCGAGCCGGTCGGCACACGGGATGAGCGCACAACAGCCACACCATTATGAGCCGCTGTTGCCAGTGTATCGAACACCGTGTGATAAAGATTACCATTGCCAACACCGGCGCTAACAATGCCTTGGTAGCCATCGGCAATCAGTGCTTTAGCCGGAACATCAGACGCATTGGCGTAGTTATAAATAATGCCAACTTTCGGTAATGTCTCCAGCTTGCTGATATCGAAAGCCGGTTGTCTTGGCGCAGGTTGATGCAGATAATTTACTTTTCCATCATAGACATAACCTAGGGATCCGCTATTCGGCGACTGGAAGGTCTGTACCGAGGTGGTATTGGTTTTCATCACATCACGGCCCGCGAGCACCTGGTCATTCATCGCCACCAGCACGCCACGTTTGGCGGAATTGGCGTCACTGGCAACCACCACTGCATTGTAAAGATTCAGCGGGCCATCTGCCCCCAGAGCGGTGGCTGGCCGCATTGCGCCAACCATGACCACGGGTTTATCGCATTTCACTGTTAAATCAAGGAAATAGGCGGTTTCTTCCAATGTATCAGTGCCATGGGTGATCACGAATCCATCTGTTTTGGCACAATCGGCATTAATTTTTTTCGCCAACTTTAGCCAGACTTCATCATTCATATCCTGAGAACCGATATTTACCACTTGCTCGCCCTGAATATTAGCGAGTTTTTTCATTTCAGGAACCGCGTTCACCAAGGCGTCGACCCCCAGTTTTCCCGCAGTATAGTTAGATTTGGTGGCTGAATCACCGCCACCCGCGATAGTTCCCCCGGTTGCCAATAAGGTAATATTGGGTAGCGCAAAGGCCGAACCGCTGATCCCGGCTAAGATCCCAGCTAGTACCGTTAGCTTTATAGATTCCATATTTATGACTCCATTTATTTATAAGCTAGCGAATTATCCGGAATATCCACATCAAAACTGTGACAATTGCTGTACTTTAGGAATACATGGAGCTATTAACTAAAACCCCGTATGATCGCGCGTTTTTAGTACCGCCAAAAAGTGACGACAATGACCCAAACCTTTATTCCCGGCAAAGATGCCGCGCTGGAAGACTCCATCTCCCGTTTTCAGCAAAAACTGAGTGACCTCGGCTTTAATATCGAAGAAGCCTCTTGGCTCAACCCGGTTCCTCACGTTTGGTCGGTACATATCCGCGACCGCGACTGCCCGCTGTGCTTTACCAATGGCAAAGGTGCCAGCAAGAAAGCGGCACTGGCTTCGGCCTTGGGTGAATATTTCGAGCGCTTATCCACCAACTATTTCTTCGCGGATTTCTATCTGGGCAGAGCCATTGCCGAGGGCGATTTCGTTCATTATCCGAATGAAAAGTGGTTCCCGATCCCTGAGGATGATCTGCTGCCGGAAGGTATTCTGGATGAGCGCCTGCTGGCGTTTTACGACCCTGAACAGGAGTTGGTCGCCAGTGATCTGGTGGATTTGCAGTCAGGTAATGCCAAACGCGGTATCTGCTCGCTGCCATTCACCCGCCAGTCAGATTTAGAAACCGTCTATATTCCGATGAATATTATCGGCAACCTGTATGTTTCAAACGGCATGTCTGCGGGTAATACCGCCAACGAAGCCCGCGTGCAGGCGCTGTCGGAAGTCTTTGAGCGCTATGTAAAAAACCGCATTATCGCGGAATCCATTAGCTTGCCAGAGATCCCGACTGAGGTGTTAAATCGCTATCCGGGGGTGGTGGAAGCTATCGCCAAACTGGAAGAGGAGGGTTTCCCGATCCTCTCTTACGATGCTTCTTTAGGTGGCGCGTACCCGGTTATCTGTGTGGTGCTGTTTAACCCATCAAATGGCACCTGTTTTGCTTCCTTCGGCGCCCACCCAGACTTTGGTGTTGCACTGGAACGTACAGTGACTGAGCTATTGCAGGGCCGTAGCCTGAAAGATCTGGATGTCTTTACAGCACCGACCTTTGATGATGAAGAGGTGGCTGAGCATACCAACCTAGAAACTCACTTTATCGATTCAAGCGGCTTAATCAGCTGGGATATGTTTAAAGAGGATGCCGACTATCCGTTTGTCGACTGGAGCTTTAAAGGCAGCACGGAAGAGGAGTTCGCCACCTTGATGGCCATCTTCAATCAAGAAGATGCTGAAGTGTACATTGCTGACTACGAACATTTAGGTGTTTACGCCTGCCGCATTCTGGTGCCGGGAATGTCTGATATTTACCCTGCCGAAGACCTGCTGATGGCGAACAACACCATGGGCGTGCATCTGCGTGACACCTTACTGGCCCTGCCAGACAGTGATTGGCAACCCGCGCAGTATCTGGAACTGATCCAACAACTTGATGATGAGGGGCTGGACGACTTCGCCCGTGTGCGCGAACTGCTGGGTATCGCCACCGGTAAAGATAACGGCTGGTATACCTTGCGGGTGGGTGAACTGAAATCCATGCTGGCATTAGCGGGCGGCGATCTGGAGCAAGGGCTAATTTGGCTGGAGTGGACGCAAGATTTTAACTCTTCGGTCTTTACGGCAAAACAGGCCAACTATTACCGTTGTCTGCAAACCTTGCTGCTGCTGACTCAAGAGCCTGATCGTGAACCGATGCAGTACCACAGCGCATTTGTGAAGATGTATGGCCAGGAAGCGGTAGAGGCTGCTTCTGCGGCATTAGCGGGTGAGGAGCGCTTCAACGGCCTGTTTAGTGTCGATGAAGATCTGAAAGCATTACCTGCACATCAGGCGCTGCTCGGTGCTTATGCCAAGTTACAAGCCGCTAAACGCCGCTACTGGGCTAAAGGCGAGTAAGCTCTTTACCCTCTCCCGTGGATCAATTAGCCATCTGCGGGAGAGGTTATCTTCGAGATCCTCGCCTATTTATTACTGCAATTATTCCTAACGAAAATAAATAGCCATCACTGAACTCCAACAATTGTTTTTGTCATAAAAAAACGTTATTTTCTGACGCCGCTTATGTGGAAAAACAGCACTATTAAACAAACATTATTTGCCAGCGAGATAAAGTAGGCAGAGAGGTGAATAAATAGTTAATTTTTCATGATCGATAATAATAAAAACAGCTACAAATACCGCTTTTAGTTAACCTTCTCAACGGCTTCAAAACAGTCCAATCAAAATTATTTGTAAAACTTAAAATATTTTTTTATGTTTAAAATCATAAAGTTAACCTTATTAAGCGTACAATTTGTAATGATTTAGCCCTAACTAAACTCGCGCAATATGATCCATATCAATTTTCACGCTATACTGCTTTGCTAGTATCTCGTTGTGCTTTATTAACCCTAAAAAGAGAGTTAGTGTGAAAGCTGACAACCCCTTCGATGCATTATTACCTGCGGCAATGGCTAAAGTAGCTGAAGATGCCGGTGTCTATAAAGCCACCAAGCATCCGCTGAAAACTTTTTATTTAGCGATTACTGCTGGTGTGTTTATTTCAATTGCGTTTGTTTTTTATATCACAGCAACTACCGGTACTGCGGGCGTGCCTTTCGGCTTTGCCAAGTTGGTTGGTGGTATTTGTTTCTCCTTGGGGCTAATGTTAGTGGTGGTGTGTGGTGGTGACCTTTTCACCTCTACTGTATTAACCACTGTCGCCAAAGCCAGTGGCCGTATTACCTGGCGTCAACTTGGCTGTAACTGGGTTAATGTCTATATTGGGAACTTGTGCGGAGCACTGTTCTTCGTCGCGCTTATCTGGTTCGCCGGCCAATATACTGTGGCAAATGGTCAATGGGGGCTGAATGTCCTGCAAACAGCTGACCACAAACTACACCATACTTTTATTGAAGCAGTCTGTTTGGGGATTTTGGCTAACTTAATGGTTTGCCTGGCGGTTTGGATGAGTTACTCCGGCCGTACCATAATGGACAAAATGTTCGCGATGATCTTACCGGTGGGCATGTTTGTTGCCAGCGGCTTTGAGCATAGCATCGCCAATATGTTTATGATTCCTATGGGTATCGTGATTAAAAACTTCGCGACGCCTGAGTTTTGGCAATCCATAGGAGCAGCACCAGAGCAATTTGCTAACCTAACTGTAAGTCACTTTGTTATTGATAACCTGATTCCAGTCACCATCGGCAACATCATTGGTGGCGGTTTGTTGGTTGGTTTGACTTACTGGGTAATTTATCTGCGCGGTGACCAGCAACACTAAGTGTGGCCGCACACGGTTTTCGAAGAAATTCACATTAAAAGGTAGATGCATTATGACCGAACTTAATGAAAAATTGGCCAAAGCATGGCAAGGCTTTACCCAGGGTGACTGGCAGAACGAAGTAAACGTTCGTGACTTCATCCAGAAGAACTACACCCCTTATGAAGGCGACGAATCCTTCCTTGCCGGCTCTACCGAAGCGACCGACAAGCTGTGGGCGCAAGTCATGGAAGGCATCAAACTGGAAAACCGCACTCATGCGCCAGTTGATTTCGATACCGACGTTGTGGCGACCATCACCTCTCATGATGCTGGCTATATCAACAAAGATCTGGAAACCATCGTTGGTTTGCAGACTGAAAAACCATTAAAACGTGCCCTGATCCCATTCGGCGGCATCAAAATGGTAGAAGGCTCTTGCAAAGTTTACGGTCGTGAACTTGACCCGCAACTGAAAAAAGTCTTCACCGATTACCGCAAAACGCACAACCAAGGTGTGTTTGACGTCTACACCAAAGATATCCTGAACTGCCGTAAATCAGGTGTACTGACCGGTTTACCCGATGCCTATGGCCGTGGCCGTATCATTGGTGACTACCGTCGTGTAGCCGTTTACGGTATCGACTACCTGATGAAAGACAAACTGGCTCAGTTCAACTCTTTGCAAGATGATCTGGAGAACGGTAAAGACCTGGAGATGACTATCCAGCTGCGCGAAGAGATTGCTGAACAGCATCGTGCTCTGGCTCAGATCAAAGAGATGGCAGCTAAATATGGTTGCGATATCTCAGGTCCAGCGACTAACGCTAAAGAAGCAGTACAGTGGACTTACTTCGGCTACCTGGCTGCGGTTAAATCGCAAAACGGTGCTGCAATGTCCTTCGGTCGTGTTTCTACTTTCCTTGACGTTTACATCGAACGTGACATGAAAGCGGGCAAACTGACTGAAATCGAAGCGCAAGAATTGATTGACCATTTGGTTATGAAACTGCGTATGGTTCGCTTCCTGCGTACCCCTGAGTATGATGAGCTGTTCTCTGGTGACCCAATTTGGGCCACTGAATCACTGGCAGGTATGGGCGTTGATGGCCGTACTCTGGTGACCAAAACCAGCTTCCGCTTCTTGAACACCCTGTACACCATGGGGCCGTCTCCAGAGCCGAACATGACCATTCTGTGGTCTGAAAAACTGCCACTGAACTTCAAAAAATACGCAGCTAAAGTCTCTATCGATACTTCATCTGTACAGTATGAAAATGATGATCTGATGCGCCCTGACTTCAACAACGATGACTATGCTATCGCTTGTTGTGTTAGCCCGATGATTGTCGGTAAGCAAATGCAGTTCTTCGGTGCCCGTGCTAACCTGGCGAAAACCATGTTGTACGCAATCAACGGCGGCGTTGACGAAAAAATGAAGATCCAAGTTGGCCCGAAAGAAGCGCCAATGATGGATGAAGTGCTGGACTATGACAAAGTCATGGAACGCATGGATCACTTTATGGATTGGCTGGCTAAACAATACGTTACCTCGCTGAACATCATTCACTACATGCACGACAAATACAGCTATGAAGCTGCATTGATGGCACTGCATGACCGTGATGTTTATCGCACTATGGCGTGTGGTATTGCAGGTCTGTCTGTTGCTGCTGACTCCCTCTCTGCTATCAAATATGCCAAAGTAAGCACCATTCGTGATGCTGATGGCTTGGCTATCGACTTCAATATCGAAGGCGAATATCCACAGTTTGGTAACAACGACTCACGCGTTGATGACATCGCATGTGATCTGGTTGAGCGCTTCATGAAGAAAATTCAGAAGCTGCGTACTTACCGTGGTGCGGTTGCAACTCAATCCGTGCTGACCATTACCTCTAACGTGGTTTATGGTAAGAAAACCGGTAACACTCCAGATGGCCGCCGCGCCGGTGCTCCATTCGGTCCTGGTGCTAACCCAATGCATGGCCGTGATCAGAAAGGTGCGGTTGCCTCCCTGACCTCAGTGGCCAAACTGCCGTTTGCTTACGCTAAAGATGGTATCTCTTACACCTTCTCTATCGTGCCAAACGCACTGGGTAAAGACGACGAAGTGCGTAAAGCTAACCTGGCGGGTCTGATGGATGGTTACTTCCATCACGAAGCGTCCATCGAAGGTGGTCAACACCTGAACGTGAACGTCATGAACCGTGAAATGCTGTTAGATGCGATGGAAAACCCGGAAAAATATCCGCAGTTGACTATCCGTGTATCAGGTTACGCTGTTCGTTTTAACTCGCTGACTAAAGAACAGCAGCAAGATGTAATTACACGTACATTCACTCAGTCAATATAAGTTCTAACTAAAATAGATTAGACTAAAAGGCTCCACCTTTGTGGGGCCTTTATTTATTCAGTATTGGAGTAACCTGCAATGTCCGTACTTGGCCGCATTCACTCATTCGAATCCTGTGGCACCGTTGACGGCCCTGGGATCCGATTTATCGTATTCTTCCAAGGCTGCTTGATGCGCTGCCTGTATTGCCATAACCGTGATACCTGGGACACCCATGGCGGTAAAGAAGTTACCGTTGAAGAGTTGGTCAAAGAAGCCGTCACTTATCGTCACTTTATGAATGCTTCTGGCGGTGGCGTGACCGCCTCCGGTGGCGAAGCTATCCTACAGGCTGAATTCGTGCGCGACTGGTTCCGCGCCTGCCACGAAGAGGGTATTCACACCTGTCTGGACACCAACGGCTTTGTGCGCCGTTATGACCCCGTCATTGATGAGTTACTTGATGCCACCGATCTCGTGATGCTGGATCTGAAACAGATGGATGACAGCGTGCATCAAAATCTGGTTGGTGTCTCCAATCATCGCACTCTGGAGTTTGCCCGCTATCTGGCAAAACGTAACCAGAAAACCTGGATCCGCTATGTGGTGGTGCCGGGCTGGTCGGATGATGATAAATCAGCACATATGTTGGGTGAGTTCACCCAGAATATGACCAATATCGAGAAGATCGAACTGCTGCCTTACCATGAGTTGGGTAAGCATAAATGGATTGCCATGGGCGAAGAGTACAAATTAGATGGGGTCAAACCCCCTACTGCGGAGATTATGGACCGCGTGAAAGGTATTCTGGAAAGCTATGGTCACAAAGTAATCTACTGATGATCGCCAACCAATAATCAGAGACTCAATCAATGCCGCCATGTTGGATACCCAACTGGCGGCATTTTTTTGGTGACTAGACTGCCGCGTACGGTGTTTGCTGCTGATCAGGTTTGCGCAGTAACATCATCAAATACACCAACGCCACACCCGCAATCATGATAAACAGTAAATTGTCTGAATAGCGTTGCATCAGCAATGAAGTCATGGTCGGGCCAGTCAGACTGCCGATAGTATAGCTCATCAGCAGTGCCTGATTCATCGCCACTAACTCATCGGCACTGGCTTTTTCGCACGCCCACGCCATCGCCACTGGATAGAGGGTAAAACCAGCGCAGCCCAAAATAAAGAGTGCGGGAGCCAAAGCGTAATTGCCCAGAATGGCCACACTACCAAGGATCACCACGAATACTTGAATGCGCAGCACCAGCAAGCGACCATAGCGATCAGCCATTTTGCCAATCGGCCACTGACCGATAATCCCTGAACTGACCAGTAATGCCATCCACCATCCCACACTGGCATCACTCATCCCTTGATGGGATAAATACAACGGCAGCAACCCATAGAGCGAGCCTAAGAGTACACCTGAGATAATACAGCCATTGATGCCCAGACGCGCGCTACGGCGCTTGAGCATCGGCCAAACCGCAATATGGGTGGCGTCACTATCCTGATGTGAGAAGTGAGCAAACAACAGCGGCAGCATCGCGGTAATCACCAATGTACTGACCCAAGGGATGACATTCAGCAGTTGTGTCGACACCACACCTAACAGCAGTTGCCCGGTGACAGTCCCCAGATAGTAAACCATCATGTAGGCCGCCAACAGTTGCCCGCGATTGGTTAAGGTGCCACTGCGCAGTAACGCACTCTCAACAATGACCCAAATCAGCGCGCAGGCCACGCCAGCAAAGAAGCGCCACCCCAGCCAGCTCCAAAAATCGACAGAAAGCATTAATCCGCAAGTCGCCAGCGCAAACAAAATGCAGGAGTAGTGGTAGCTGCGATTAAAGCCGAGCCGTTGGATCAATCGCCCGGCAATCAAGGTCCCGACCAGATTCCCGGTAAAATAGGATGAACTCACCATCCCCACTTGCCAGGTCGGCAACTGTTGATGGGATAACCATAGGGGAACCAATGTATTTAACACCGCGATAGAGATAGTAAACAGCAAAAGCCCACAGAGCAGAAGCAGCACCGGGCGAGAGTATGCGGACATAGTAAGAGAGAAGCCGTCGGGACGATGAAAGTGAGCGCATCATGCCACTGGCGATAAAAAAGTCAATTCCCTCTCAGGTGGGGATAGCACGATATGTTGGTTCGTTTTTGTCAGCAGTGAGTTGGCGATATTCGATCGGTACACCTAAAAAGAAAAAGCGCCCGTAGGCGCTTGATCAATACTGAGGATAAATCGCGGCTATTTTGTTCACCCACAATTTATTAATCCGTATTTTTTAACCAATGAACTCCAGCCCACCCATGTACGGGCGCAATACTTCTGGCACCTGAATGCGGCCATCAGCCTGCTGGTAATTCTCTAGCACCGCAACGAGCGTACGGCCGACTGCCAGACCAGAACCATTCAGGGTGTGAACCAAACGGGTCTTTCTATCGGTTTTATTGCGGCAACGGGCCTGCATACGGCGAGCCTGGAAATCCCACATGTTTGAGCAGGAAGAGATTTCGCGGTAAGTATCCTGCGCTGGCAGCCACACTTCCAAATCGTAAGTCTTGCTGGAGCCAAAGCCCATATCACCAGTGCACAACAGCACTTTACGGTATGGCAGTTCCAGTAATTGCAGCACTTTCTCTGCATGACCGGTCAGCTCTTCCAGTGCCGCCATTGAATCTTCCGGGCGGGTTATCTGCACCATCTCAACTTTGTCGAACTGATGCATACGGATTAAGCCACGGGTATCACGACCATAAGAGCCAGCTTCTGAACGGAAGCACGGTGTATGGGCGGTCATTTTCAATGGCAGAGACTCCTCTTCCAGAATCTCATCACGAACCAGGTTAGTCAGCGGGACTTCAGCTGTAGGGATCAGCGCATAGTTGCTGCTGTCTGACTCCTCTTCCAGTGGTTTGGTGTGGAACAGATCCTCGCCAAACTTAGGTAACTGACCAGTACCATACAAAGTGGCATGGTTAACCAGATAAGGAACATAAGCTTCCTGATAGCCATGCTTCTCAGTATGCAGATCCAGCATAAACTGGGATAACGCGCGGTGCATACGGGCAATTTGCCCTTTCATCACCACAAAACGTGCACCGGTCAGTTTTACTGCGGCAGCAAAATCGAGGCCGCCGGCCATCTCGCCCAACGAGACGTGATCTCTCACCTCAAAGTCATACTTGCGTGGTTCACCCCAACGGCTGACTTCAAGGTTATCGTTTTCATCTTTGCCTACTGGCACAGAATCATCCGGCAGGTTAGGGATAGAGAGTGCCAGATCGCGGATTTCGTTTTGCAACTTATCCAGTTCGACCTTAGCCGCATCCAGTTTTTCACCCAGCACATTGACTTCCAAACGCAATGGTTCGATATCTTCGCCACGCGCCTTGGCCGCACCAATTAGTTTCGATCGGGCATTACGTTCTGCTTGCAGACTTTCTGTTTCAACCTGTAAAACTTTGCGGCGCTCTTCTTGTTGGCGCAACATCTCAACATCAAGTTTAAAACCTCTGCGAGCCAGTTTTTCGGCGACTGCGTCTAGCTCATTGCGCAGCATATTGGGATCGAGCATGCTAGTCCTGTGCTTGTAGTTATGGATATACCCACATATATACTTCCGTATAGATAAACTCTGGGTATAAATGGTTAATGGGAGAAAAATTTAACGCGGTAAGCGACGTAAACCGCCACTTACCAAGTGGTTATAGCGTTAACCTTACCGCAACGACAGGGCTAGCGGTAGCGTTTTATCGGGCTATTTTGATCCTGCTCAGCCAACCATGCCAGCTTTTCACCGATTTTCCCTTCCAGACCTCGGGATGACGGAGAATAGTAGCGTGTAGCGGCCATTTCTGGCGGGAAATAGTTCTCACCCGCAGCATAAGCATGTTGCTCATCATGGGCATATCGGTATTCAGCCCCCAGCCCCATCTCTTTCATCAGTTTGGTTGGCGCATTACGCAGATGCTCTGGAACATCAAAATCAGGTTTATCGCGAGCATCCTGCATCGCTGCTTTAAACGCGGTATAAACAGCATTACTCTTCGGCGCACAGGCCAAATAAACAATCGCCTGAGCAATCGCCCGCTCACCTTCTGCTGGCCCTACTCGGGTAAAACAGTCCCAAGCTGAAATTGCCACTTGCATGGCGCGTGGGTCTGCGTTACCCACATCTTCTGACGCAATCGCCAGCAGACGCCGGGCGACATAAAGCGGATCACCACCAGCGGTGATAATTCGGGCATACCAGTACAGCGCCGCATCTGGGGCTGAACCACGAATAGACTTATGCACTGCCGAAATCAAATCGTAATAGCGGTCGCCTTTATTATCAAAGCGAGCGCTTCGTTCGCCAGAGACCTCTTTTAGCAAATCAGGGGTGAGCACACGTACCCCGTTGGCATCTATTTCTGCCATATCTGCCATCATTTCGAGGCTATTCAAGGCACGACGCGCATCCCCCCCCACTAATTCAGACATCATGCGGCGGGTTTCATCGGGCAGTTTGATATTCTGCCCACCATAGCCACGCTGAGAGTCAGACATCGCCTGATCAATCACTTTTTCGATATCTGCGGCAGTTAATGATTTCAGCAAGTAGACGCGTGCACGGGAGAGCAGTGCCGAGTTCAACTCAAACGAAGGATTTTCAGTGGTGGCGCCGATAAAGGTGATCGTGCCATCTTCAATATGCGGTAAAAATGCATCCTGCTGGCTTTTATTGAAGCGATGAACCTCATCGACAAACAATATTGTGCGCCGCCCAGCATCACGATTTTGCCGCGCTCGCTCAATAGCTTCGCGGATCTCTTTAATACCAGAGGTCACCGCAGAGATACGCTCAACATCCGCCTGACCGTAGCGGCCAATAATCTCTGCTAACGTGGTTTTGCCGGTCCCCGGCGGCCCCCAGAGGATCATCGAGTGTAACTGCCCCGCGACTATTGCCCGCGGTAGCGGTTTACCCGCTGCCAGCAGATGCTGCTGACCAATATATTGATCCAACGTCAAAGGCCGCATCCGCGCGGCCAGTGGCTGAAACTCATTTTGGGAAAAATCGAGGGACATATTACTCACTCAAACCTCACTGCCGCTGGTCGTCCAGCGTCACACCTTTTGGTAGGGTAAATTTAAACTTGCTGGCATCCGCTGAGCTATTTTGTTGCCCCTTCAGGGTATACGCGCTGCGCTGCCCATCTTGCTCAACTGCAGCAAAGCTTTTAATGGTGCCTGTTGGGGTAACTGTTATTGTAAATTGCTTCAGATTGCCGCTGGCATTTTTTGGCGTCAACTCAAAGTCATCGCCTTTTTGCTTAACATTGTACTGCTTCCAGTCATCTGGGTTGTTGCGAGTAATCAGCATGAAAGGTGTGTTGCCGGTGGCATTTTTCAGCCAGGTCGCAGTAGCTTGTTCAACAAAGGGGTTGTAGAACCACAGTGTCTCACCATCGGAAATCAGCACACTCTCATCCGGTGAGGTCATATGCCAGTTAAACAGATTAGGGCGTTTTACCCATAGCTCACCCTCGCCTTCTTGCACCGCAGCCCCTTCAGAGCTGGTGACTTTCTGCGAGAAATTAGCATGGAAACTGTTCACCTTGCTCAGGCGACCTTGCAGATCAGTGCTGGCATCCGCCAAGACTGAGGTTGAAATTAAGCCAGATAACAGACAGCACGCAACAAGCAGTTTTTTCATTATTCTAAATACCTTATAAAATTCTCTGATAAATACGGGTGATGCTTCTTGGCATAAGGGCCGCAAAGCGGCCCTGTCTAGGTTAACAGCCTCAGAACAAAAGATTACTCATGAGGTGGCGGTGCCAAAACTTCACGATTGCCATTATGGCCCGGGGTACTCACAATCTGTTGAGCTTCCATCTGCTCAATAATACGTGCAGCACGATTATAGCCGATTCGGAATTGACGCTGAACACCAGAGATCGACGCACGGCGCTTCTCCAACACAAAGCTCACCGCCTGATCGAACAGTGGATCTAACTCTTCATCACTGTCCAAGCCAAGGCTACCGCCTTCCCCCTCGTCACCACCACTGATAATACTCTCAATGTATTGAGGGCGACCACGAGCTTTCCAGTCATTAACGACAGCATGTACTTCCTGATCACGGACAAAGGCACCGTGCACACGCACTGGAATTGATGAGTTAGGTGCCATATACAGCATATCCCCCATGCCCAGTAGTGATTCTGCCCCCCCCTGATCAAGAATGGTACGGGAGTCAATTTTGCTGGAGACCGTAAAGGCGATACGCGTAGGAATGTTAGCTTTAATCAAACCCGTTATCACATCCACTGACGGGCGCTGTGTTGCCAGAACCAGATGAATCCCGGCAGCACGCGCTTTCTGCGCTAAGCGGGCAATCAGCTCTTCAACTTTTTTGCCCACGGTCATCATCAGGTCAGCAAACTCATCTACCATCACCACGATATAGGGCAGTTTCACCAACATGGGTGGAGAGATGTCCATGCTGTCGGATGGCTTCCAGAATGGATCGGGAATTGGCCGCCCCATGGCTTCAGCTTGTGCCACTCGCTCGTTATAACCGGCTAGATTGCGCACGCCCAATGCAGACATCAGTTTATAGCGCCGTTCCATCTCACCGACACACCAACGCAGTGCATTTGCGGCATCCTTCATATCGGTAACCACGCCGGTTAACAGATGCGGAATACCCTCATAGACCGATAATTCCAACATTTTCGGGTCAATCATGATAAAGCGCACCTCATCCGGCGTGGCTTTATACAAAATACTGAGGATCATCGCGTTCACCCCAACCGATTTACCCGAACCAGTCGTACCTGCGACCAACAAATGAGGCATTTTGGCTAAATCAGCCACCACTGGCTGCCCGGCGATATCTTTACCCAACACGATAGCTAATGGTGATGGGTTATCGCGGAATTTGGCACAATCAAGCACTTCCCGCAGATAGACCGTCTGACGGTGTTTATTTGGCAGTTCCAGCCCGACATACGGTTTACCGGGAATAACTTCCACAACACGCACCGCAATAGCCGAGAGTGAGCGGGCCAAATCGCGGGAAAGATTGGAAATGCGCGAAGCTTTGACCCCTGGTGCCAGATCCAGCTCAAAACGGGTAATGACCGGCCCTGGAGAGATACCGACCACTTCAGCTTTCACCCGATAATCGCCAAGCCGTGCTTCAACCAAACGCGCTGTCTGCTCCAACGCAAACATGTCGACTGGCTCCTCTTCCGCAGGCGGCGAAGAGAGCAGATCTAGCGTCGGTAATGGCGTCGTTGGTTTAACCAAAGGCTGGTCATTACGCATCAGGAATGGGTGAATCAGACTGTCCATCGCCGGGATCGGTTGCACGGGTTGTGCTGATTGCACTGGTGCTGTGGGCTGAACAGCAGACTGTAGCGCTGACTGAGCATAAGGCGATGCTGCAATCGGTTGACTATGCACAGACTGCGTATTTGCCGACGAAACATAACTCGGTGAAACCGGTGCTGGTTGCTCTGAATATGATTGCTGCAAGTGTGGCTGCTGATGTGGCGACAGCTGTTCTGGCGCAAAACTCTCTTCGGCGGCGGTTTCAACATACGGAGAAGGTGTGAACAGTGGTTCACGCGGGGTCTCATCCACTAAATCTGCAACTGGCGAGAATGTGAAGGCACGGCTGGTATCAACCGATTGCACTCCTTCAACTGTACTGTTTTCGTTCAACCCACTGTTTTCACTATAAATACTATTTTTGCTATAACTAGCATTCTCACGATGAGCAGCATCCTCCTGCTGAGTCGCACTATAACGGTGCTGCTGTTGCGCAGCAAACTCCTGTCGCAATGCGGCCTCTTGCAAAGCCTGTTCATCTTCAGGCTCTGGTGCTGAAAAGATGTTTACGCTCGCGTCCGTTGATTGCCCATAACGCTCAGACTGTTGGTCGACAAAAGCTTTACGCAAGATGGCCTGCTGCAACGCCGCCTCATCTTCAGACTCGACCTCTGTACCAAATGGAGCTGGATTTTGAGAACTTTGTGTTTCGTCCTCGCGCTGCTCACGTTGTTCCTGCTCAGCTATTCGCTGAGAAGGCAGTTTGATACCGTAAGAAGCTAGCTCACGCCGCGTTGGAATACGAACAGGGTTCGGTCGTGGTAATTCTGGGCCAATCCCCTGCTTAATCTGGGAACTGCTATCACTGGTTGCTGTAAATGCAGGCATAAATGTCGCTGCTGCTGCGCTTGCGGCAACAATTCCGTTGGTAGATATTGGCCCAGATGTTGATGCAGCGCCAGCGGCCATGCCCGCTGCGGTCAATCCATCAACAGTTGAACCCAGCCCAGGGTTCATATGAGGCGTATTTTCCACCTGACCGCTATGGCGTTGTGCCGTTGAAAAATCAAATGGCGAATGGCTGGCAGCGGCTACTGGCGTATCCCATGACCCCATTTGAGGCTCAGGGTGCTCAGCCGGTAACATAACGCGAGTCGGCACTGAAGGTGGTATTTCTTCTGGAATTTCAAAAGAATAGAGTGGTGGGGTCGCGGCCAGATGCTCAACCACCGGTGCCGTAGTGTCGTTGACAAAGTGGGTGTGGGTGTGAGTATAGCTAGGGTCAGCAGCACCATGACGAGTAACAGAATCAGCGACACTCTCTGTAGAAGCCGCAGATAACGGCGACTGTTCATCACTATCCGTCACACGTAGCGTACTTAATAGTGGATCATATTTATCGTCGGTTTCAACCAGCGGTAATGGCGCATCAGTCACAGATGGTGCGGAGAAGAGTATATCGTCATCGTCTGCATAGGCAGAGCTCGCCGCCAGCCCTGTTGCAGCGGCAACACCCGCTGCCGCTACCTTCCCTGCCACAGGACCATTTTCTTGCTCGACAGTCTCTACATCATCGGTCTGGTAATCATCATCGTCATAGCGCTCCTCACGACGGGAGCGATTAGTCATAAATGTCAGTGAGCCTAAGACCACACCGCCAATTTTCTCTGCAATGACCAGCCATGACCACCCGGTAAAGAGCGTCAAACCAACAGCCCAAATACAGAGCAGTGTTAGTGTTGCACCCACACCATTGAACCACGGCAACATGGCATTGCTGAATAAGCTGCCAATCACCCCACCAGAAGCGAAGTAATAAAGATCGTCAATGTTCAGAGCCGCCAGGCCACATGAAGTTAAAATCAGGGCTAATGTGCCAATCAGGCGCAATGACAGGGCAAAGTAATCGACATGCTCGCTGGCGTCGCGCTGACGAAATGCCGCCCAGCACAACATCACCATAATGGCAGGGATTGCGTATGCCAAAACACCAAAGGTGAAAAACAGTGTATCTGCCATCCAGGCACCAATACCCCCACCAAGATTGTGGATAGGTTCGTGCCAGGCAGTTTGGGACCAACTTGGGTCCGAAGGATTGAAACTCAGCAGCGCCGCCATCAGGTAGGCTGCCAGAATAGTTACTACAATCAAAATAGCCTCAAGCACACGTCGAGCGCTGCTGAGTTTTTTCAGAGTAACTTCTTTGTCTTCTGTATATTCCTGGCTCAAGAAAGGCTCTCCAGGTTCCTGTTAACTGGTATGAGTAACAACGCCGAGAACCCTCCCGGCGCTGAAACTGTATGAATAAACAGGAGTGTAACCAAATTACTTAGGTTTTGCACCTGCCTGTTTACCGCGTTTTAATTACTAGGCGGTTACTCTGCTTCACCTCTTCCATGACCACATAGGTACGGGTGTCGTTGACGCCCGGCAGGCGAAGCAAGGTCTCCCCGAGTAGTGTACGGTAAGCAGACATATCGGGTACTCGGGTTTTCAACAAATAGTCGAAATCGCCTGATACCAGGTGACACTCTTGAATTTCCTCAAGATTTTTGACGGCAGCATTAAATTGCTCAAATACATCCGGAGCGCCACGATTCAGAGTAATCTCAACGATAACCAGCAATGATGCATCCAAATACTGTGGATTAAGCAGTGCGGTATAGCCATGAATGAAGCCCTGACGCTCTAAGCGGCGAACCCGTTCCAAACATGGTGTTGGTGACAACCCTACTCGTTTTGAAAGCTCAACGTTAGAGATACGCCCATCCTTTTGTAATTCATTCAGGATGTTACGATCAATACGATCAAGCTCTTTCCCCGGGCGCTTTTTATTATCTATCATCTTATAGTCTCTCTTAATTTCCTTGAGTCTGTGACATGCCCTAAGTGTCATTAAATTTAGAGCCTGTTACAGACAACGACCCGCAGCCTGTTTTATGCAAATATATCAATACGTTGTTATCTCACACCCTGTCTGTCCAACTGTATGCGAGGTACTCGATGATTATTAGCGTTGAGGAAGAAATAACGCATCACGAACAACCGCAGAAACATCCCCCCTACAGTTGTTCGAGAACTAACTCCACATGCCATCCAGCATTAATCGAAAACATTCCAGGGTTTTCGCTTGGCATCACTGATACCAAATCTGAAATTATGGCGCGCAGATAATTTCTTCTTCCTATGATGTTTTCGCAAATGCGCAGCCGATTGTCAAAGTAAAAGAAGTTAAATCAGTACAACGTGCCAGAATTAAAATCTCAGCGCCCTTCTCTTAGCTATTTTTTCATCGTTTATTTGCTATAAAATGGTGCAAATTGCCCTCCAGCTATTACGGCTTTTTTTGAGCTATCACCTTGCAAGCCACATTCTTTGTGGGGTCAAAGCTTTTTGAGGGTATTCACCTCATAATGCAAAAATGAATTTTGGTCCAATTTGTCATCAGCCCTATTTTTTTATTGGTTAACTGTCGATTCTCACTGCATTTAGATTATTAAATAGGCATTACCTATCAAACAAATCGCTAACAACATTTTTGTTTGCTTTTTTTAATGCACGATTTTCCCTACAATCGATAACATTGTCCGCCATTGTGGGAAAGAGGTATTCATGAGCACGGCTAAACATAGCAAATTGATTATTCTGGGTTCTGGCCCTGCGGGTTATACCGCCGCAGTTTATGCTGCACGCGCCAACCTGAAACCTGTATTGATTACCGGAATGGAAAAAGGTGGTCAGTTGACCACCACCACCGATGTCGAAAACTGGCCGGGTGATCCTGAGGGTCTGACTGGCCCGGCGCTGATGGAACGGATGCATGAGCATGCAGAAAAATTCCAGACAGAAATTCTGTTTGACCATATCAACCGCGTTGATTTGCAAAACCGTCCATTCCGCTTATTTGGCGATGGCGCAGAATACAGCTGTGATGCACTGATTATCGCAACCGGTGCCTCTGCCCGCTATCTGGGCATGGAGTCAGAAGAGGCATTTAAAGGTAAAGGGGTCTCTGCCTGTGCAACCTGTGATGGTTTCTTCTATCGTAATCAAAAAGTGGCGGTTGTCGGTGGCGGTAATACTGCGGTTGAAGAAGCACTTTATCTGGCTAATATCGCCGCTGAAGTGCATTTAATTCACCGCCGCGATAGCTTCCGCTCAGAAAAAATACTGATCGACCGCCTGATGGAAAAAGTGAAGAACGGCAACATTGTGCTGCACACTGATCGAACCTTAGACGAAGTGCTGGGTGATGATATGGGTGTCACGGGTGTTCGCCTGAAATCAACCCAGAGTGACGAAACTGAAGAGTTAGCCGTCGCGGGTGTCTTCATTGCGATCGGCCATAGTCCTAACACCGCTATCTTTGGTGACCAACTGGCGCTAGAGAATGGCTATATCAAAGTTCAGTCAGGTACTCAGGGCAATGCGACACAAACCTCTATTCCAGGGGTGTTCGCGGCAGGTGATGTCATGGATCACATCTATCGCCAAGCCATCACCTCAGCGGGTACTGGCTGTATGGCTGCGCTAGATGCAGAACGTTATCTTGATGGATTGATGAACGATAAATAACGCCCACTGATATTGAATCTGATATCAGGGTTTCACTGAATACATATCGGGCAGCTGACACTATGTGAGCCGCCCGTTTTTATTTCTGTTTTGTTCTGTATTTTTTGTACATTGAACATACCAATGAAAAACAGCAAATTATAGAAATCCACTAATGCGGTGACTATCACAAGCATTATGGTTTCACCTCATAGCATCACGAGGTAAGATTGCCCTTCGCAGTTTGCCACTTCCAATGGTGACAAACCTTTTGATCTTGTTATACCCAAAGTAATCGGCGTTGCAGGTAACACCATGCTCACACGACTTTTTGTTTGTATGGGTCAAGGTTGCTAGCTTCCCTGCATCTCTGAGCACCACGGGTATATTTGCGCAGACAAATTGCCTGATGAATAAGACACGACAGTATGAGTTGATTCGTTGGCTGAAAAAACAAAGCGTTCCGGCGCAACGTTGGCTCCGCCTGTCCATGTTACTTGGCCTCTTTAGCGGACTATTGATTATCGCTCAAGCATGGTTACTAGCCACCTTGCTGCAATCTCTGATTATCGACAAATTGCCCCGAACTGCATTAACTGCCGATTTTTGGCTCCTGGCAGGGACTTTTGCATTGCGTGCCGTGATCAGTTGGTTACGTGAGCGGGTAGGATTTATTTGCGGCATGAAAGTCCGCCAGCAGATTCGTAAAGTCGTATTAGACCGATTAGAACAACTTGGCCCGGCTTGGGTAAAAGGCAAGCCTGCCGGAAGTTGGGCGACCATTATTCTGGAACAAATTGAAGATATGCAGGATTACTACTCCCGCTATCTGCCGCAAATGTATCTGGCGGTATTTATTCCGGTGCTGATTCTAATTGCCCTCTTCCCAATCAACTGGGCGGCGGGTTTGATTTTATTTGTCACCGCGCCGCTGATTCCGTTATTCATGGCATTAGTCGGGATGGGGGCGGCTGACGCCAACCGGCGTAACTTTGTCGCGTTAGCACGTCTGAGTGGCAATTTCCTTGATCGCTTACGGGGGCTAGATACCCTGCGGTTATTTAACCGTGCCAAGGCAGAAACAGACCAAATTCGCAACTCCTCGGAAGATTTCCGCCGCCGTACCATGGAAGTGCTGCGGATGGCCTTCCTCTCCTCAGCTGTATTGGAGTTTTTCGCGGCCATATCTATTGCCGTGGTCGCGGTTTACTTTGGTTTCTCCTATTTAGGCGAACTGAATTTTGGCAGCTACGGTTTAGGCGTAACACTGTTTGCTGGTTTTCTGGTCTTGATTCTGGCACCTGAGTTTTTCCAGCCATTGAGGGATTTAGGAACCTTCTACCATGCCAAAGCACAGGCAGTAGGCGCGGCTGAATCACTGGTCACATTCTTAAGCAGTGAGAGTGAGTCTATAGGTCAGGGCGATAAGGTACTGAGTGGTTCAGATGCCATCACTCTTGAAGCGGATGAGTTGGAGATTTTGGCCCCCAACGGTACCCGCTTAGCTGGGCCGCTAACGTTCTCCCTGTCCGCAGGTAGACGTGTCGCTATCGTGGGCCTGAGCGGTGCAGGCAAGAGCTCATTACTCAACCTGTTACTGGGTTTTTTACCCTATCGTGGCTCGTTAAAAGTCAACGGCATTGAATTACATGAGTTGGCACCACAAGCCTGGCGTAGCCAGTTAAGCTGGGTCGGGCAAAATCCACACTTGCCGGAACAGACACTGGTTGCCAATATTTTGCTAGGTCAACCTGACGCTGACGACAGCCAATTGCAGCAAGCGGTTGAGCGCGCATATATCAACGAATTTCTCTCAGATTTACCACAAGGGTTGGATACTGAGGTCGGCGACCACTCTGCTCGTCTTTCCGTTGGGCAAGCCCAGCGGGTCGCGGTCGCTCGCGCATTACTCAACCCCTGCCGTTTACTGCTGCTAGATGAGCCAACAGCCAGCCTTGATGCCCACAGTGAACAGTTGGTAATGAGAGCACTAGAGGAAGCGTCTCGCAGGCAGACAACCTTACTGGTTACTCACCAGTTGGAAGATACTCTGGGGTATGATCAAATCTGGGTAATGGATAATGGCCTTTTGATTCAACAAGGTGATTACTCCAGCTTGAGTCAATCTACCGGTTCATTTGCCAATCTGCTGTCCCACCGCAGTGAGGAGCTTTAATCATGCGCGTACTTCTTCCCTTTCTGGCGCTGTATCGTCGCCATTGGTTCCTAATTTGTCTGGGCATTGTGTTGGCAATTGTTACCCTGCTGGCCAGTATCGGTTTACTCACGTTATCAGGCTGGTTCCTGGCAGGAACCGCCATCGCTGGCCCTGCTGGACTCTACACATTTAACTATTTGCTACCAGCTGCCGGTGTCCGTGGTGCGGCGATTACCCGCACAGCGGGCCGCTATGCCGAGCGCGTTGTCAGCCATGACGCAACATTTCGTGTACTGGCACATCTGCGGGTCTTCGCTTTTCAGAAAATCCTGCCACTCTCCCCTGCCGGTATCGCCCGTTTTCGCCAAAGTGAGCTGCTAAACCGTCTGGTGGCTGATGTCGACACGCTGGATCATCTCTATCTGCGAGTGATCTCACCACTGGTAGCCGCCATCGTCATTATCGCAGTAGTGACTTTTGGTCTGAGCTATCTGGACATCAATTTAGCACTGACCCTCGGTGCGATTCTGCTCGGATTGTTACTGCTGGTTCCATTGATTTTCTACCGTGCCGGTCAACCTATTGGCCGTGATCTAACCAATTTGCGCGGTCTGTATCGTTCACAGCTGACCTCTTGGTTACAAGGGCAGGCCGAGTTATTGGTATTCGGTGCGTTAAGTCGTTTCCGTGCCTCACTGGACAACATTGAGCAGCACTGGATGGGACGCCAGAAGCAACAGGCTTCATTAGCGGGTTTGGCGCAAGCACTCATGATTCTAGCCTCCGGTTTGACCGTAACCTATATTTTATGGCTCGCGGCGGGTGGCATTGGTGATAATAGCCAGCCTGGCGCACTGCTGGCGCTGTTTGTCTTCACTTCATTGGCTGCGTTTGAAGCCCTACTGCCGGTAGCCGGTGCATTCCAACATTTGGGACAAGTTATCGCATCGGCAACCCGAGTCGCTCAGTTGATGGAACAAAAACCTGAAGTGACATTCCCAGCGAGTGGCCCAGCGGCAACCTTACAGGTGGAGCTGGAAGTGACAGGGTTGAGTTTTACCTACTCACAGCAATCTTTACCTGTTTTACAGAATATATCGCTGTCACTGGCCGCAGGAGAGCATATTGCGCTATTGGGCCGCACTGGTTGTGGCAAATCCACACTCTTGCAGTTATTAACCCGTGCCTGGGATGCCAGTCAGGGCACTATCACACTCAATGGGATGCCATTGGCCCAATATGATGAAACCACATTGCGTCAAATGATGACCGTAGTCAGCCAGCGGGTGCACATTTTCAGCAGCACCTTGCGTGAAAACCTGTTACTTGCCTGCCCTTCTGCATCAGATGCACAGCTAAAAACGGCGCTAGAGCAAGTGGGATTAGCCAACTTGCTGGATAACAGCGAAGGGCTGAATGCATGGATGGGGGATGGTGGGCGGCCATTGTCTGGTGGTGAACAGCGGCGTTTGGGAATTGCCCGCGCCTTGTTACATCCTACACCCCTGTTGCTGCTTGATGAACCAACCGAAGGGTTGGATGCTGAAACCGAACAGCAAATTTTAGCGCTGCTACGTCAACATTGTCGCCAGAAAAGCCTAATTATTGTGACTCATCGTTTGTATGGGCTGGAGTATATGGACCGCATCTGCGTAATGGATGGCGGGATGATAGTCGAACAAGGCAACCACCAAAGTTTATTGCAAAATAAGGGCCGTTATTACCAGTTCCATCAACGCCATTGAGGCCGTGATATTAGGGCAAGGATGGTGCTTTTACGGTCTCCGAATTGGCTGAGCACAGGCCGATAATCAGCTAATTTTCAGCTAATATGATTAAAAGCTGCTGAAACTAAAGCAGTATTATTTATGATTATACCCAAATTGGTCTGTTAGCCGTTGCCAAGGAGATTTATGCGCATCACACAGCTCTCTTCTCAATCATTCGCCTTTCCGTCACCTGAGCTGGCTCTGCGCGAACCAAACGGGTTGCTGGCTCTGGGGGGCGATTTGTCTGCGCCCCGCTTACTAGCCGCCTATCAGCGAGGGATTTTCCCGTGGTTCAGCCCTGGGGAGATGATTTTATGGTGGTCACCTGATCCTCGGGCGGTATTGTTTCCGGAAGATTTACATGTCAGTCGGAGTATGCGGCGCTTTTTGCGGCATTGTCCTTATCGATTTACCCTCAACCATGCTTTTGAGGATGTTGTCCGCGCCTGTGCTTCTCAACGTGATGAGGGGACGTGGATTGGCGATGATGTTCAGCAAGCGTATTGCGAGCTACACGCGTTGGGACATGCCCACTCAGTGGAAGTTTGGTTGGAAAACAAACTGGTTGGTGGTTTGTATGGAATTGCAGTCGGCGCATTATTTTGTGGCGAATCCATGTTTAGCCGTGCTGACAATGCATCAAAAAGCGCATTAATGGTTTTTTGTCATCATTTTACCCGTCAGGGTGGAGAACTGATTGACTGTCAGGTCCTCAACGCTCACACTGCGTCGCTGGGTGCGATTGAGATCCCACGCAACTTTTTTTTGCAGCAGTTGAGTCAACTCCAGTTTAGTCCACTACCGGCTGAATGCTGGTTACCGCAATCGTTGAGTTTTTCATCCACGATGCAGTAAAGCTCAACCGTTGAAAAGAACCCCACATTAGGCTTTATCCCCCTCTTACCGGCAGACTAATTTTGCTGAAATGGTGTGATGACCGCCAACACTTCTTTACATAATGTGGGTTTTTCGGCATTATCTTGCCGGTTAAAAACTAAGGTAGTTACACCTAGAGGATTCGATGGCCAAAGAAGACAATATTGAAATGCAGGGCACCGTTCTTGATACGCTGCCGAACACCATGTTCCGCGTTGAATTGGAAAACGGGCACGTGGTAACCGCTCATATCTCCGGTAAAATGCGTAAAAACTATATCCGCATCCTGACGGGTGACAAAGTCACTGTAGAGCTGACCCCGTACGACCTGAGCAAAGGCCGCATTGTCTTCCGTAGCCGTTAATCGGCTAATCTGTCGTAAGTCGATGACTTGCGAGCTCTGAGGATGTAGTCCCCCTCCGGCGCCCTTCCCATTTATGGCAAGGGCGTTTTGCGTTTTCTTTTATTTACCTGTTCATCTGGCTTTGTCAGCCATGAAAAACGAAATACCCAAAAACAAAAAGGGCGATAAGCTGTTAACTTATTGCCCTTTTTTATTTATTAACGCACTGACTTAGTGAACTGCACCTTCAGTTTTACGCTTTTGCGCACTCTGAAACTCATAAGCCAGCTGTTGTTTTTCTTTATCAAGCCCGACAGTGACTGAACCACCATCAACCAAAGAACCAAATAGCAGCTCATTTGCCAGTGGTTTCTTTAGGTTTTCCTGAATGACTCGCGCCATTGGTCGTGCACCCATCGCCTTATCGTAACCTTTATCAGATAACCAATTGCGCGCTTCTTCACTGACTTCCAGTGATACGCCTTTGGCATCTAATTGCGCCTGCAACTCAACGATGAATTTATCCACCACCTGCTGGATAACAGTCGGCGACAAGTGATTGAACCAAATGATGTTATCCAACCGATTACGGAATTCCGGTGTAAACACTTTTTTGATCTCTTCTAATGCGTCAGTGCTGTTGTCCTGCTGTTTAAAGCCAATGGAGGTGCGCTGCGTTTCGCGTACACCGGCATTGGTGGTCATCACCAGAATGACGTTGCGGAAATCAGCTTTACGGCCATTGTTGTCCGTCAGCGTGCCGTTATCCATCACCTGCAATAACAGGTTAAACACATCCGGGTGAGCTTTTTCAATTTCATCCAGCAGCAAAACGGCATGAGGATGCTTGATAACCGCATCGGTCAATAGACCACCTTGATCGTAGCCAACATAGCCCGGGGGCGCACCAATCAGGCGGCTAACAGTATGACGCTCCATATATTCGGACATATCAAAGCGCAACAGCTCGATATCCAGCGCCTTAGCCAACTGCACCGTCACTTCCGTTTTACCAACACCGGTTGGGCCAGCAAACAGGAACGAGCCGACAGGTTTGTGCTCATGTCCCAACCCTGCACGGCTCATTTTGATCGCTTCAGACAGTGCATCAATTGCCTTATCTTGGCCAAATACCAGCATGTTCAGGCGGTCGCTCAGATTTTTCAGCACATCGCGATCACTGGCAGAGACCGTTTTTTCCGGAATACGCGCGATACGAGCAACCACAGATTCGATGTCCGATACATTGACAGTTTTTTTACGCTTATTAACGGGCATCAGACGGCTACGAGCACCTGCTTCATCAATCACATCAATGGCTTTATCCGGCAAATGGCGGTCATTGATATATTTAACCGATAACTCGACCGCAGCGCGTATCGCTTTCGCGGTATAACGCACGTCATGATGCGCTTCATATTTCGGTTTCAAACCGTTGATAATCTGAACGGTCTCTTCTGGCGTCGGTTCAGTAATATCGATTTTCTGGAAACGACGTGCCAAGGCACGATCTTTTTCAAAGATATTGCTGAACTCCTGGTAGGTAGTCGAGCCAATCACCCGAATTTTGCCACTAGAAAGCAGCGGCTTAATCAGATTAGCGGCATCGACCTGCCCACCAGAGGCAGCGCCAGCGCCAATGATGGTATGAATTTCATCGATAAACAGGATGCTGTCTTTATCGTTTTCCAACTGTTTCAGCAGCGCTTTGAAGCGTTTTTCAAAGTCACCACGGTATTTGGTTCCAGCCAGTAGCGAGCCGATATCCAGTGAGTATAGGGTGCATTCAGACATCACTTCCGGTACATCGCCCTGCACGATACGCCAGGCCAGACCTTCGGCGATGGCAGTTTTACCCACACCTGACTCCCCCACCAGCAGCGGGTTATTTTTACGTCGGCGGCACAGCACCTGAATAGCGCGTTCCAGCTCTTTATCGCGCCCAATAAGTGGGTCTATGCCGCCAACGCGGGCCAGTTGATTCAGATTGGTGGTGAAGTTCTCCATACGGTCTTCCCCTCCTGCCTGCTCTTCATTCACCGGATTTTCTGCATTCGGTGCCTGACCCGGCTCGTCCTTACGGGCGCCGTGGGAGATAAAGTTCACGACATCCAGGCGGCTGACATCATGCTTGCGCAGCAAGTAGGCCGCCTGAGACTCTTGTTCACTAAAGATGGCAACCAACACGTTGGCACCAGAGACTTCATTGCGCCCTGATGACTGAACGTGGAAGACCGCGCGTTGTAACACCCGCTGGAAACTGAGTGTAGGTTGGGTATCACGCTCCTCTTCAGTGACAGGTAATGTAGGTGTGGTTTGTTCGATAAACGCTTCCAATTCCTGGCGTAATGCCACCAGATCAACCGTACAGGCCTCCAGCGCTTCCCGCGCAGCTGGATTGCTTAGCAATGCCAGCAATAGGTGCTCCACGGTCATAAACTCGTGTCTGTGCTCACGCGCTCTGGCGAAAGCCATATTGAGACTGAGTTCAAGTTCTTGATTGAGCATAGGCACCTCCCAATAATTGCCTTAATCAGGCTTTTTCCAGCGTACAAAGCAATGGATGCTCGTTCTCCCTGGCGTATTGATTTACATGTGCGACTTTTGTCTCTGCCACTTCAGCAGTAAAAACACCACAAATCGCCTTTCCTTGGTAATGCACATTGAGCATCAATTGTGTTGCACGTTCAATATCATAAGAAAAGAACTTTTGCAGAACGTCAATCACAAACTCCATCGGTGTGTAATCGTCGTTGTTAAGTATAACTTTATACATAGACGGCGGTTTGAGCGCCTCTTTCTGTTTATCTTTGACTAAATGTTCAAAATTTAGCCAGTCGTTATTCTTACCCATTGCCTGCCCATCGTTTCACTGAACCACACAGGAGCAATACCTCACTCCGGTTATAAGACCATTTGATGCAGATATCTATTATTATTTTAACATCACTTATGCCATAACGCCGCCAGAGAAAAAAGTCGATTCTTTTGCCTTAAAAGCGGTTAAATTGTAACCAAACGAACACAATAGCGTTAGCTGCATCAAACTTTGAAGAACTGCCCCTGCCAGACAAAAGCCCTCCCCTTGACGTTGGGACCATTTCCACTAGAGTGTATTTTCGTGAGCTGCTGTAGTTTTAACCAATATTGGCGGTTTTAACCAAAATTGGGTTAACCAAGACTACAGTTTTAACCACTTTGCGCTCACTTTAACCAGCGATTACCTCATCTCAAACTAGAATAGCCTTGCGAGGGACGTAGAAGTATGGAGACGGGTACTGTTAAATGGTTCAATAACGCCAAAGGTTTTGGCTTCATTTGCCCTGAGGGCGGTGGCGAAGATATATTCGCTCACTATTCAACTATCCAGATGGATGGTTACCGAACGTTAAAAGCCGGTCAGATGGTTAACTTTGATGTCCACCAAGGGCCAAAAGGGAACCACGCCAGTCTGATAGTGCCACTCGGGTTAGATGTGGTCTTGCAAGAAGACATACCGCAAGAACTTGCCGCATTGGCCTGACACCACGCACTCATTCGCTTAAATATCATGGTAATACCTCACCTCAAACACGCCGGTGATTAAGGTATTTCCTGAGCGGTCTGTTGCTACCAACATCAAATACGTTTCAAAATGCCAGCCAATCATGACTGGCATTTTTATTGCTCTATTATGCTACCAGAGCCGCTAGGGTCAACCTCCAATTCAGACTTAAAAACGCGCCGCTAGAGCCATTTAGCCGACACAATATTCACACGTAAATCATTCGCGCGCTAACGCATCAATCGGATTGAGTCTGGCAGCACTTCGTGCCGGTAAATAGCCAAATACCACGCCAATCACGGTTGAGCACAAGAACGCGCTGAACAACGCCACCGGTGGGAAAGCAATCTGCCAGTTAGGTAAAAACATCTCGACAATCAGTCCAATGGCGAAGGATAGCGTGATACCCAGCGCCCCTCCGACCAGGCAAACCAGAATCGCCTCAATTAAGAATTGCTGCATAACATCACTGGATCGCGCGCCCACCGCCATACGGATACCGATTTCGCGGGTTCTCTCGGTCACTGAAACCAGCATAATATTCATCACGCCAATCCCACCTACCACCAGTGAAATTACCGCCACCAATGTCAGGAACAGTTGCATGGTGCGGGTGGTTTTTTCCGCGGTTTGCAGCAAGCTATCCATGTTGTAGGTGAATATATCTTTCTTGCCGTGGCGCATGGTCAGCAAGCGGACCAGCTGCTGCTCGGCCTCTTTGCTGCTATAGCCCTCTTTAATCCGAATAGTGATCGAATCAAAGTAGGAGCGCCCCATCAGACGGCTCGCCATGGTGCTGTACGGCACCCATATTCGCAGCGCTTTACTGCTACCGAACATGGATTGCTTCTCTTCCACCACCCCCACCACAGTTGCGGGCATATTGCCAACCAGGATCACTTGCCCAACCACATCTTTGATATGCGGAAATAGCCGGCGCTGGGTATTGCGGTCAATCACGACCACTTGCGACTGGCGTTCAACCTGCTCACGGGTGATGGGGGTCCCCTGTTCGAGTTTCATGCCATACACATGAAAATACTGCTCACTGACCCCCGAGACACTGGCTGCGACATCCACATTGCCGTATCGCAGCCGCATACTGCCAGAAATGGTGGGCGACACGGCGCTGACATAGGATTGCTCTTTTAGCGCCACCATATCGTCATAGACCAATGCCTGCCGCGTGCTGGGGTCGTCATCGCCATAATCTTTGCCGGGATAGATATCAATGGTATTGGTGCCAATCGCGCGGATATCGGCCAACACCATCTGCTTGGCGGCATCCCCGACCACCAATATCGAGACCACTGAGGCGATACCAATAATGATCCCGAGCATGGTCAGTGCGGTGCGCATTTTATTGGCCGACATCGCACGCCAGGCCATGAGTAATGCCTCACGAAAACGGCCTGCCAGTTGCTGCCATGATGGTGCGGATGGTGCCAGACTCACCGCCTCAGAAGCCACAACCGTGGGTACTGTTTTCGAGCCTGAATCCGCCATAATGCGGCCATCTTTGATTTCGATGATCCGCTCGGCCTGAGCCGCAACATTAGGGTCATGGGTGACAATAATCACCGTGTGCCCCTGCTGCTGTAGCTGCTTTAGGATAGCCATCACCTCAACACTGGAGTGGCTATCTAGCGCCCCGGTCGGTTCATCGGCCAGAATGACCTGCCCACCATTCATCAAGGCGCGAGCGATACTGACCCGTTGCTGCTGCCCGCCGGAGAGCTGGTTGGGCTGGTAGTTAACACGTTCCTCCAGCCCCAGGCGGGTTAGCAGCATATTCGCCCGCTCACGCCGTTCATGCTTACCTAAACCAGCATAGACTGCGGGAACCTCTACGTTATGGGCCGCGCTGAGGTGAGGCAGCAGATGATAGCGCTGGAAAATAAAGCCAAAATGCTCGCGCCGCAGTGCCGCCAGTGCGTCATTATCCAATGTGGCGACATCTTGACCGGCAACACGATAGATGCCGGCACTTGGCTTATCCAGACAGCCCAAGATGTTCATTAGCGTCGACTTACCCGAGCCAGAGGCACCAATAATCGCGACCAACTCACCGGCATTTATGGTCAGTGAGACATCCTGTAATACGTCAACGGTTTCTCCGCCGGACTGATAACTACGACGAATGCCTTTTAATTCAAGCAATGCCGTCATTATGCTTCCTCCGTGCCACCGCGGCTAACGATGACCTCCTCGCCGACCTTCAAACCTGAAACGACCTGCGCATCAACATTATTGCGAATGCCGATAGTCACTTCACGTTTCTCCTCTTTGCCCTCTTTTAGCACCGCGACTTGATAACGATTGATGCCCAACTCCTCGCCTAATGCCGATAAGGGGATCACCACCGCCTGCGGCACCTTTGCCAGCTGAATTGAAACCTGCGCGGTCATTTGCAAGCGCAATACGCGATCGGGATTCGGCACCTCAAAGCGCGCAGAGTAGAAAATGGCATCATTCACTTTTTCCGGCGTTGGCTGAATATCTTTTAACACGCCATCAAAACGTTTTTCGGGATCACCCAACACCGTAAACGAGGCTTTCATCCCCGGTTTAAGGTGAATCACGTCCGCCTCTGACACCTGCGCATTTACCAGCATGGTGCTCATATCGGCCAACGTCAGAATATTCGGTGCTTGTTGCGCCGCAATCACGGTCTGGCCTTGCAAGGTGGTGATTTGCACCACATCGCCAGCCATCGGGGCAGAGATTTTGGTATAATCCAGATTAATGTTAGCCGTATCCAGGCTGGCCTTAGCTTTATTGATTTGCGCATTAATGGTTTCAACTTGCGCTTTTTTTACCGCCAGCGTGGTGCTGGCCTGATCCAGATCCTGGCGTGATACCACCTGTAACTTTGCCAGATCCTGCTGACGGCGCAGCGTCACCGCAGCCAGTTGCATTTCAGCTTTCGCCTGCGCCAACTGAGCATTCAAATCCTGTAGTGTCGCCTCCACCTCTTTGATTTGGTTCTGCGCCTGTTGCGGGTCGATCATCGCCAGTAACTGGCCTTGCTCAACTTGATCGCCAATTTGCACATACAGTTTCTCCAACTGACCACTGACCTGCGCACCCACATCAACTTTGCGCACCGCGTCGAGTTTGCCTGTGGCCAGGACATTCTGTTGCAGATCACGATTGGCGACTTTCACCGTCTGATATTGAATCGGCGCAGGGGTCATCAGGTGTCTGGTGATGAAAAAACCACCAATAATCAATACAGCAAATACGATGAGCCATCGGCGCTGACGTCTACTGAACTGCATCAAATCAATTACCTTCCTTTATTATGTCACTCTTTAAATTGCCGAAGTTAACATCGGAAATTCTCATTTAGCTAAACGAAATATCAATACCACCGTGCTATCAATGAAACCTAAGATGCATTGAAACTTGGTTTAGTTCCCCTTTGTTTCAATGGCGCTTGAAAATTTCAGTGCCACTGAAAGCTCAGTGATATAACGGGTTTTAACCATGCAAAACAATAATAACATCAAATCAACGCCTGATAATCTTAACTGTTGGGGGTTGATTACATTGCTATTCAAAGGCAACCAGCCGCTAGGTGGCTCATGGCATGAATTACAATTTCGACTTAAATTTATAGCCAGAACATTAATTTGCCCCAAACTGACCCTAAATCTGTTGGCGATACTGGTGGAGCAACCCTTTCTAAACAAAATGTTACGCGATCAACCGGATTTACCCTGTAAATTACATCGCCCTTATTTGGCGAATACCTTCAATAATCGTCAAAAACTGGCGGCGCTACAAGATCATTTCCAGCTAATAAATCAATATATGCCCGTATCATTGCTGCATAACTATTTACACCATTCGCCTTATAAATTGGCTGAGTTAACTGGCAAAAACGAAGAAAAGTATTTTCTTTATTTGGCCGTTATTTCAAAATTCAATAAGGAGGGCGAAATTACCCTGATGCTGACCAATGAGCAACAACAAACTCTGGCGGTGCTGACTTTCAGTCTATTTTATTATAAGCAGCAAAAAACACTGTTTATTGGCGGTCTACAAGGTGCCGATAAAGAAACACCCCATAACGAAATTCACCTCAGCACCAAAGCATGTTTTGGATTATTTCCTAAACGTCTGGTATTAGAGGCCGCCTGCACCTTGGCAAAACTGATGGGAGGAACACAAATTATTGCCGTCGGCAATGCCACGCACATTTACCAAAACTGGCGCTATCGGGGGAAGAAAAAAGACAAATTACATGCCGATTACGATAGTTTCTGGCGCTCACTGGGTGGAGAACAGTGCGCCCAGGGGCATTTCAGCTTACCCCCGCAGATTGCGCGTAAGCCAATTGAAGATATTGCCAGCAAAAAACGTGCGGAATACCGCCGCCGCTATCAATTGCTTGAGCAACTCGAAGAGCAGGTAGCCGCACATTTTACCACCGAATTAATCTAGCTCGCGGCCGCTAATCAGCCCGTCCTCGTGCCAGCCAAACGACCCGAGAAAACATTTTTTTCAGTAACGGGGGAATAGATTCTACCCCCCACTCTCTGGCCTGGCTGGTCACTTCAATGGCCAGATCCGGCTTGGAGGTACGATGAATAGCCTTCTCAATCACCCTGCGCGGCTGCATTTTGGCATTCATTGGAATGGCTGATACCCGGTGATAAACCGCATCAAATCCTGCACGATATAGAAAGTGCTCCATATCCGGTGCTGGCAAGATGGTCAGACGATCCCGCTCGTGGTCACGTCCAGTGTCCGCCATATTACGTACTGTCTCGGCGTACTTTTTGCCGGCATCATCACCATCGGTCAGAACATGCCACTGGATGCCCATGCGGTTGGCATACTTCAGCAGTGGCCGTAGGCCACTCTGGGCAAACTCAATCACTTTTACCCCTTCCGCTTCAAAGTGGTGACCACACTGGCGGGCGAGTTCATTGAGTAACCAAATTTCCGTTTCGCCCTCGACCAACAGCCAGCAGCGGGCAAATAAAGCAGAGGGGCGGTTGAAGCGAATATGAAACGCGATGCGGCGACTCTCTTCGGCGCTCATGCCGCGCGGGCCAATGCGGTAAGTCGCGACTCGAGAGGATTCACGCACCAGCCGACAAATACTCTCTATCGGCACCAAAGAGACTAACTCACCGGAGTTGGTGGTGGTGATACGTTGGAGTGGCAACTGGCTGAGCAGCCCCCACGCCACTGACAGCATAATGGGGTGCAAGCGGGTTTCCGGGTCTTCGACCAGCAGTAATGGTCGCGCATGAGGGTCCAGGCTAAGTGAGCCTTTGGCTTGCAGTAACGTTGAAAACATCCCCAATAATATCAACCGCATACTGCGGCTATTGGGTTCAGCCACCATGCGGTTGATGCTGTCGAGGGCCTGCCAGGCTTCTCGCTCCGGTTGTGGGCGATAACGGTGATTACGTAGAGCAACAGATTGCGATCCTTGCTCGGCAAAATAGTGCTCCAGCAGTTGGCGCATCGCCACCAACCCTTGGCGCAGTTCCGTATTCGTCAGTTTTTGCGGATTACGCACCAACTCGCGGCTTAATTGATCCAACTGCTGATTCAGTGCCACTTTATCCGGCTGATGACTGTTTTCGTCCGTGGTACTGCGTAGCCGACGCATAAAGCGCGCATCCCGTAAGCGCAATACCGGATGGATACGAATCACGCCTCGTGCCAGCTTCTCAATATCATGCAAAGCTAGAGGCTGCCCCTCTAAATCGAGGAAAGTACGCCAGGTGCAGACGGTGCCGTCATCAGCCAACTCTCCTGTAACCCGATAATAAATACGATGCAAACCATCATCATGGTTTATCCAAAGCGGGGCTAATTGGCGATAACGAGGCGCACGCCAGTGGCCAATATCCTTCTCACAGAAGGTGAAAATAATCTGCAAATGGCGCTCTTTAGCACTCTCATCCCCTGCCGGATAATAAAAATCCTGCATGGTGAAATGATAAAGTTGCGGTTCGGGGGATAAAAGTAATGTCAGGGCATCTAATAGGCTGGATTTACCCCAGGCATTCTCACCGACCAGCACGGTATTATCATCAAGGTTCAATGAAATACGATTGATACCGCGAAAACCGACTATATCTACGCGTTCAAGATACATGCTGCGCCTCCGATGCGAATTTATTCGTAATACTACTAGATAACACTGTTAACCCGGCAAGCATAGCGGATAATCCGGCTGACAGAGGTAAAAAAAACCTTATTCGTCAAGTGCCACGGTACATTGCGTGCTGCTTTACTCTTCCCTCGATTTTAGATAGTTTATTGCGCCATAGCCCACTATTCATCTGCTCATGATACCCAAAGTCGAAGGGTATAGGACGGTACAACTCGTGTATTCAGGATTACTGATCATTCTTTTGCCGTTAATTATTGGCTATCTGATCCCACTTAACCGCAAATCATTAATTCAATTGATCAACCGCTTATTAAGCTGGATGGTCTACGTGATTTTATTCTTTATGGGGATCAGTCTGGCATTTCTGGAGAACCTCAGCGCCAATTTGCTGCTTATTTTCCAGTACACCGCGGTCTTTTTTCTCTGTATTTTTTGTGCCAATTTACTGGCGCTATTTTTACTCGAACGCAAATTACCGTGGAAAAATACTCACCGGCAAGAAGCATTACCCTCACGGCTACATATGGCACTGGAATCGCTGAAATTATGTGGCGTGGTCATTATTGGTTTCCTGCTGGGTTTAAGCCAATGGCCGTGGTTGCAATTTGCCGCGAAAGGTAGCGAGTTGGCACTGATTTTCCTGCTGTTTTTAGTGGGCATTCAATTACGTAACAGTGGCATGACACTGCGTCAGATCGTGCTAAACCGCCGTGGCACCATAGTGGCATTTGTTGTCGGTATTAGTGCATTGATCGGTGGTTTGCTCGCCGCAGTACTGATGGGTCTGCCCATTAAAACCGGGCTGGCGATGGCCTCTGGCTTTGGTTGGTATTCGCTGTCAGGTATTTTGCTGACTGATGCATTTGGCCCAGTGATTGGTAGCGCCGCATTCTTTAATGATCTGGCGCGAGAGTTGGTGGCAATCATGCTGATCCCAACACTGGTACGCAGCAGCCGCTCCACCGCATTGGGCTTGTGTGGCGCAACCTCAATGGACTTTACGCTGCCGGTATTGCAGCGCAGTGGCGGGCTGGAAATGGTTCCTGCCGCGATCGTCCACGGCTTTTTACTGAGCCTGCTGGCTCCGATATTGATCGCACTCTTCTCCTCATAAGCTTCTTCTGCGCAGTGAATTGTCCGATTCACTGCGCGCTACTCCGGCCTGAAACTGAGTAAGTCGGCCTAAAACTGAATAAATTCTCATTCGCAGCAAAAGTTGCGCCAAATCAAAACAAGTCAAAGTTGCATTAAAAAAGCCTTTTTAAACCCGTCTCGCCCCTCTATGCTTTTAAACATGCATTACAAATGCAATTTTAAAAGGAAAAATAATTATGTTCTGTGTGCAATGTGAACAAACCATCCGAACACCTGCGGGTAATGGCTGCTCCTACGCCCAGGGGATGTGCGGGAAAACCGCCGAGACCTCTGATTTACAAGACCTATTAGTTGCCGTGCTGCAAGGGCTGTCAGCTTGGGCATTGACCGCGCGCGAAGTGGGCATCATTGATCATCAGATTGATAGCTTTGCACCCAGAGCCTTCTTCTCGACCCTCACCAATGTGAATTTCGACTCAGACAGAATTATCGGCTACGCCAAAGAGGCCATCTTGCTACGCCAATCACTGGCGATCCGTTGTCGTTTGCTCGATAGCACTATCACTGTTGATCACCCATTAGCTGAACTGCAACTACTGTCAGACGACATCCCAACCTTGCAACAGCAATCGCAACAATTCGCCCTAAATAGCGATAAAGCGGAGGTAGGCGACGATATCCATGGCTTACGGATGCTCTGTTTGTATGGCCTGAAAGGTGCGGCGGCCTATATGGAACACGCCCACGTACTGGGTCAGCACGATGAGCAAATTTATGCTGAATATCATGCTTATATGGCCTGGTTGGGTACCCAGCCCCGTGATGTCGACACCCTGCTCAATAACGCCATGGGCATTGGCAAAATGAACTTCAACGTCATGGCTATTTTGGACACTGGCGAAACCCAGGCCTATGGTGATCCGCAGCCGACGGCGGTTAACGTGCGTCCGGTGGCGGGTAAAGCTATTTTGATCTCCGGCCATGACCTCAAAGACTTACAAATGCTGCTGGAGCAGACCGAGGGAACCGGGGTTAACATCTATACCCACGGTGAAATGCTGCCCGCTCACGGCTACCCAGAGTTAAAACGCTACTCACATCTGGTGGGTAACTATGGCAGTGGCTGGCAGAATCAGCAGACAGAATTCGCCAAATTCCCCGGCCCGATTCTGATGACATCCAACTGTATCATTGACCCTAATGTGGGCAATTACGGCGACCGCATCTGGACGCGCAGCATTGTTGGCTGGCCGGGTGTGAATCATCTGGAGGGTGAGGATTTCGCGCAGGTCATCGATCAGGCATTGGGCATGGCGGGCTTCCCGTACAATGAGCTGGAGCAGATGATTACTGTCGGTTTTGGCCGCCAGACCCTGCTGAATGCGGCTGATACAGTGATTGATCTGGTCGCCACTAAAAAACTACGCCATGTCTTTCTGGTGGGGGGCTGTGATGGTAGCCGCACAGAACGCAGCTATTTCACTGATTTTGCCCGCAGTGTGCCGCAAGATTGCATCATTATGACCCTAGCCTGCGGTAAGTACCGCTTCAACAAACTGGATTTCGGCACGCTGGAGGGATTACCTCGCCTGCTGGATGTCGGGCAATGTAATGATGCTTACTCAGCCATCATGCTGGCGGTGAAATTGTCAGAAAAACTGGGCTGTACCGTCAATGACCTGCCCCTCAGTCTGGTGCTGTCATGGTTCGAACAAAAAGCCATTGTCATCCTGCTGACCTTGCTATCACTGGGGGTAAAAAATATCTATACCGGCCCGACTGCACCTGGCTTCCTGACGGACAACCTGATGGGGATTTTGTACCAGAAATTTGGTATGCGCCCTATTACCACAGTAGAACAGGATATGAGCGCGATTCTGGGCAGTTAAAGCTGAGATCAATAAGCCCTGAATAGTTAAGCAATAACAGCTTGCCCGGCCAGTGCGGTTTAACGCCACTGACCGGGCATAGTGACTGGTTTTGCCCGAGAATAACCTGATTTGCTGTGAGGCCCCGATGACCGATTTGACCCCAAGTGCCAATTTTATCCCAATGGACTGCCCAACCGCCCTCTGCCCTAACCGTATGCAAGTCCACTCCATAGTGCAAGAAACGCCCGACGTCTGGAGCCTGCGGCTGATTAACCACGATTTTTACCCCTATCTGCCAGGGCAATATGCTCTGGTCAGTATTCGCAACAGTGATGACACCCTGCGCGCCTATACACTCTCCTCCACGCCCGGACTCAGCCCCTTTATCCAACTCACGGTGCGCTGTTTAGCCGATGGCGAGGGATCTAACTGGCTGACGCAGCAGGTGAAAGTGGGTGATTACCTGTGGCTTTCCGAGGCCCAGGGGGAGTTTACCTGCGCCCATGTTGATGATGACCGCTACCTGATGTTGGCCGCCGGTTGCGGGGTCACGCCGGTGATGTCAATGTGCCGTGATCTGCTGGCACGACGTGCGCAAGCGGACATTCAGGTGATTTTTAATGTGCGTTCGCCAGTGGATGTGATTTTTGCCGATGAGTGGCAACACTTATTGCAGCGCTATCCGCAGCAATTGCAGCTCACTCTGGTGGCGGAATCCGCAGCAACGGCGGGCTTTATCGCCGGCAGAATCAATGCTCAAATCATGCAACAGGTGGCACCAGACATCAGCCGCCGCCGGGTGATGACTTGCGGCCCCGCCCCATACATGGATTGGGTGGAGCAGTATTGCCGTGAGCAATCTGTTCCAGCCGATCATTTCCAAAAAGAGCAGTTCCGCAGCGCCGACGAAGCTATTGATACCAGCAATGAATTGACGATGACCATTAGCCATCCGCTGCGCAGTGTGAAAGTCCCGGTCGGCACCTCACTGCTGTTTGCACTGGAGCAACATAAAGTTCCGGTGATGGCAGCTTGCCGCGCGGGGGTCTGTGGCTCCTGTAAGACCCGCATTCTGCACGGGGAGTACACCACCAGCAGCACCATGACACTGACCCCCGAAGAGATTGCCCAAGGCTATGTTCTGGCTTGTAGTTGCCAGCTACAGGGTGATATCCAACTGGCCTAACCGCCCTGCTTGCTGCCTCATAAGTGGCGATCCCCCCCATAAGGGGTTATTCACGCCATTAATGGGGCAATCCGCGCCGTTAATGGGCAATAATTGTTAAACGCGCCATACTTTGACCTCAGAGAATAATGACTCGCCATTAATCCTTGAGGGAACAACTATGAAGCAAACCGTGGCAACACTGGTCGCAAAAACGTTGGAACAAGCAGGTGTTAAGCGAATTTGGGGTGTCACTGGTGACTCACTCAACGGCCTGAGTGATAGCCTGCACCGCATGGGCACCATTGAGTGGTTGGGGACGCGCCATGAAGAGGTGGCGGCTTTCGCCGCCGGTGCCGAGGCGCAACTTACCGGGCAACTGGCGGTCTGTGCTGGCTCCTGCGGCCCTGGTAACCTCCATCTGATCAATGGCTTATTTGATTGTCACCGCAACCATGTTCCGGTGTTGGCGATTGCCGCCCACATCCCCTCCAGCGAAATTGGCAGTGGTTATTTTCAGGAAACCCACCCGCAAGAGCTGTTCCGCGAATGTAGCCACTACTGTGAATTGGTTTCCAACCCAGAGCAGCTGCCTCGGGTGCTGGAGATAGCCATGCGCCAGGCCATTCTTAACCGTGGCGTCTCCGTGATTGTGTTACCCGGTGATGTGGCGCTACAGCCCGCGCCCGAAGAGGCCGCCGTAGTGTGGCAAACACCGAAATTGCCACTGGTGCAGCCGCCGATGAGTGAGTTGGCAATTTTGGCGCAAACACTGAATAAGGCGAAAAATATCACTCTGATGTGCGGTAGCGGTTGTGCTGATGCCCACGATGAAGTGGTCAAGTTGGCTGAAATGCTGCAAGCCCCCGTGGTTCATGCGCTGCGGGGTAAAGAACATATTGAGTGGGATAATCCTTACAGCGTGGGTATGACCGGGCTGATTGGGTTTGCCTCCGGTTACCACGCCATGATGAGTGCCGATACCTTGGTGCTGCTCGGCACCCAATTCCCCTATCGCGCCTTTTATCCCACCAATGCAAATATCATCCAGATTGATATCAACCCCGGCAGCATTGGTGCTCACTGCCCGGTGAATATGGCGCTGGTCGGTGATATCCAAACCACGCTGCGCGCACTGTTACCGCAGCTAGAGGCGAAAAGTGATAGCAAATTTTTAGCTAAAGCGCTGGAGCACTATCATACCACCCGCAAAGATCTGGATGGGCTGGCGACCGCCAATGATAACCAGCCGATCCATCCGCAATATTTGGCGCAGCAGATCAGCCGCCACGCCACCGATGACGCTATTTTCACCTGTGATGTGGGCACCCCGACAGTGTGGGCGGCCCGCTATCTTGAGATGAACGGTAAACGGCGCTTGCTGGGGTCGTTCAACCACGGTTCGATGGCGAATGCCATGCCACAAGCGATTGGCGCGCAAGCCACCGCCCCGGAGCGGCAAGTGATTGCCCTGTGCGGCGATGGCGGTTTCACCATGCTAATGGGGGATTTCCTCACCCTGGCGCAGCTCAAATTGCCGGTGAAAATTGTGGTATTCAATAACAGTGTGCTGGGATTTGTGGCGATGGAGATGAAAGCGGGCGGCTATCTGACTGATGGCACCGACCTGCATAATCCAGACTTTGCCGCCATTGCCAATGCCGCCGGCATCAAGGGCATTCGGGTGGAGAAAGCCTCTGAGCTGGATGCCGCACTAGAGAGCGCATTTGCCCATCCAGGGCCGGTATTGGTGGATGTGGTGACGGCTAAGCAGGAGTTATCGATGCCGCCACAAATCAAATTTGAGCAGGCCAAAGGATTCAGCCTGTATATGCTCAGGGCGATTATCAATGGCCGTGGTGATGAAGTCGTCGAACTGGCAAAAACCAATTGGCTACGTTGATACTATTGATTACATCAATACCACCATCGCAAATATAACGTCATAATTAACCATGGAAGCGGTGACTCAGCCGCCTCAGACGATGGTAAACCCCGATGACTCGATCGGGAATGGTGAGGACAGACGGAAGAGTAAAGCGTCCGCGCCAGGGAGGGCGCGGAACGAGCCTCCAGGGATGGATCTACGGCGTCTTTACGATCCGCCTGTTCTCTCCGCTACTGGCACATTGTCAATAACCTCAAGCGGTGACACAGCCGCGTTCAGTGCATCTCTTCCCCAACGGCGACTCAATCCAGAAATAACCAGATCCATTATGTGGCGTAAGCAACACTTTCAACTTATCACCCTGCTAAATAACCCAGAGAGGCGTAGAGTCATTTATTGACCCGTTATCAACATAATCCCGGTATAAACATAATCTCGGTATAAACACAATCACGGTATAAACAGCACACTGACCCCATTGATGGTGGTATCGCTATGCCAAAGAGAGCTAAGTCAGGAGTTTCCGCTACCGCTGAATTAACCTGTTTGCTGCGCGCAAAGTCATACGGTGAGAAGAGACCCCATCTTAAAAGTGATGATTATGTGGCGGTTATTCTGAGTCAGACCTTCCATTCACTCTTCTCTATGATGCAGAAAACCTTTCTGCTGGGTGATGACGTATTCAATCTCGCAACTCCCGCCGGCATCTACCCCTACATTGTCGCCCGCACTTTATATATTGATGATATTTTCAAAAAAACCGCAGGGCGCTTTAGCAAAATATTTATTCTGGGGGCCGGTTTTGATTCCAGAGCCATTCGCTTTCATTACGCGCTGCAACATAGCGCTATTATTGAAATTGATAGTCCCGCCATGCAGCAGCATAAAATCGAAAAACTGAGTGAGGCCCACATCTCACCACCTGCCAATCTGGTCTTTTTACCCATTGATTTTAATCAGCAAAACTTGGCCGACACCCTCGCCACCCTCCCCTTAGCCGCCGGAGAGAAGTGCCTATTCCTATTAGAGGGCTTGCTGATGTATCTGGAGCCGGCGCAGGTCAAAAGGCTATTGAGTGCCATCAGTGACTACAGCCGCGATGGCAGTCAGATTATTTTTGATTTTGTTTATGATCATCTGTTGGTGGATGACCACGGATCAACCGACAGCTCACCATTCAACGGCGAATATGGCGTAAAAGAGAGTGTTGAGGGGGTGCGCACTATTGGCGAAGCCTGGCGATTTGGCATCGCCGCCAATGGCCTTGATGCACTGCTACAGCAGTACGGTTTTGCGCTATTGGATAGAGCCGATGCCCGCGAACTGGAAAAGCGCTTCTTTACCGATAAACAGGGAAAATGCCTGGAACAAATTAATACAGCTTCGTGTTTGGTCTACGCCAATCGAGAAAAATCCTAATAAATCAGCGGATAACCATAATTTCATCAATTATCAATTGCCCTGACAAATATTATTCTCATTATCAATAAATAATCCCTGCCACTCCTTTCTTGTTTTATCAATCTGGCTATGATGAAGCATACCCCTTTTTCTGACCGCGAGAGAATTATGCTAATCGATTTACGCAGTGACACAGTAACGCAACCTGACGCCGCGATGCGCAATGCCATGGTGAATGCCGAAGTTGGCGACGATGTGTATGGCGATGACCCGACGGTAAATGCTTTAGAAGCCGAAGCCGCCAGAGTGTCGGGTAAAGAGGCCGCCCTATTCTTGCCGAGCGGCACACAGGCCAATTTGGTCGCGCTATTGACCCACTGCCAACGGGGTGAAGAGTATATTGTCGGCCAGAAAGCGCACAACTACCTGTATGAAGCAGGTGGCGCGGCGGTACTTGGCAGCATTCAGCCGCAACCCATTGATGCCAATGATGACGGCACCCTACCGCTGGATAAAGTGTTAGCCGCCATCAAACCTGACGATATTCATTTTGCCCAAACCCGGCTCTTAAGTTTGGAAAATACCCATAGCGGCAAAGTGTTGCCACTGAGCTATTTGCAACAAGCCTGGGCCTTGACCCGAGAGCAGAGACTGGCGCTCCATATTGATGGCGCACGTATTTTTAATGCGGCGGTGGCGCTAAATCGCCCCTTGAGTGACATTAGCCAATATTGCGATACCCTGACCATTTGTCTCTCCAAAGGGCTGGGTGCGCCGGTGGGTTCACTGCTATGTGGCAGTGCGGAATATATTCATCGCGCCCGCCGCTGGCGTAAAATGACCGGCGGTGGTATGCGTCAGGCCGGTATTCTGGCAGCGGCAGGGTTGTACGCCTTAGAGCACAATGTCGCCCGCTTAAAAGATGACCATGACAATGCTGCCTGGCTAGAGCAGCAGCTGCGCTCACTGGATGTCGAGATTGTGGCACCCGGCGCACAAACTAATGTGCTGTATATTAAGCAATCTGCCGAGTCAGCGGCAAAATTAGGCCCCTGGATGCGCGAACGTGGCGTATTAATCAGCGCTGGTCCAGTCACCCGAATGATTACCCACATCAATGTAAGCCGCCAGGATCTGGAAAAAGTGGTCGCACTGTGGCGTGAGTTTTTGGCCGAGCAGCGCCCATGATGCCGCAACGGATATTGGTGCTGGGGGCCAGTGGCTATATTGGCCAGCACCTGATCCCCAGACTCAGCCAACAGGGGCACCATGTCACTGCCGCCGCCCGCCGTGTCGAGTGGTTAAAAGAGCAGCCGTGGCCCGGCGTTAAGTGCCGTTTTGCCGATGTTTATCAGCCCGACACCCTCAGTGCCGCCCTGCAAGATATTGATGTGGTTTATTATTTGGTGCATGGCATGGGTGACGGGCAGGATCTAATTGAGCAGGAGCGCCTGGCCGCCAACAATATGTTGGCCGCCCTACAGGCCGCGCCCTGCTCAGTGAAGCAGGTTATCTATCTGGGCGCATTACAGCCGGGAAACAGCAGCTCTCCCCATCTGATTGCGCGCAAACTGACCGGCGATTTACTGCGCCAAAGTGGCATTCCGGTGACGGAACTGCGCGCCAGCATCATCGTCGGCCCCGGCTCAGCCGCTTTTGAAGTGATGCGCGACATGGTTTATAACCTGCCGATCCTAACGCCACCTCGCTGGGTGCGCTCGAAATCATCCCCGGTCGCGCTAGATAACCTGCTGGTTTACTTGACACAATTGCTCAATCATCCGGCGCAAGAGAACCGCATTTTCGATGTCGCAGGGCCGGAGTACATCAGCTATCAAACCCTGTTCGAGCGCTTTATTGCCATCAGTGGTAAACGGCGCTGGTTGATCCCGATCCCGCTGCCGACCCGCTTTATCTCGGTCTATTTCATTAGCATGATCACCTCAGTGCCGACCCCCATTGCCAGCGCATTGATTGAGGGGCTAAACCACGATTTACCGGCCGATGGCACAGCATTGCAGGCGCTGATCCCGCAGCAACTGGTGAGTTTTGACGATGCGGTCAAAGAGACACTGCGCCGTGAAGATGAAGTGGTGGACTCTGCTGACTGGGGCTATGACCCCGAAGCCCGCGCCCGCTGGCGGCCCGGTTACGGATTTTACCCCAAGCAGGCAGGTTGCCAACTCTACACCACCGCCTCCAGCGAAGCACTGTGGCATGTGGTGCAACAAATCGGCGGCAAAGAGGGCTATTTCTACGGCAATCTGCTGTGGAGAACCCGCGCCTGGATGGATGATATTGCTGGCGGCGGCGTAGTCTATGGCCGCCCGGATCGCGAAACACTGGAGTTAGGTGACCTGATTGATGGCTGGAAAGTCATTACCGTCAAGCCGTTACGTCAATTAGCGATGATGTTCGGCATGAAAGCCCCCGGTTTGGGCCGTCTGACATTTACCATCAAAGATTTAGGCAGGCGTCGCAGTTTTGATGTGCGGGCATGGTGGCATCCGGCAGGTTTTAGCGGCCTGCTCTACTGGTTTGTGATGATGCCAGCCCACCTGTTTATCTTCCGTGGCATGGCAAAACGTATTGCGGCGCTGGCGGAGCAATATGATCGCCAACAGCCGCAGCGCACATCGGCGCAAAGTGAATCAGGTGACGAGCCAACACCCTAAATTGAGCGGCATAACTAATGCCCCAGAGTGTTAAAAAAGTCGATTGAAGGGGAGATGTTTCGTTGGGGTCGTAGTCGCGTAAGCGACCGAAGCGCCCCTAGGAACAGTCGCCCCTTCACGCACCCAGCTTGATGCTGGCTTTGCCATAAACCTCCGGCATAACTAATGCCCCTTTTTCCTCTGATTCGCAGTCAACAACACTGTAAAGCCAAGGAAAAAGCGGACAGTCGGTGCTTTCTGATTGCATAGCGCATCATTTCACGGAAGAATGGCATCTTATTTGCTGAGCGAATGATTCCAGACGCTAGCATTCTGATTTTTGGTGGGAACCGAATTCGCTATGAAGGTATTGGTCACCGGTGCAACCTGTGGGTTAGGCCGAAATGCCGTTGAATATCTCCGTCGTCAGGGTATCAAAGTCATCGCTGCTGGCAACAATGCGGCGATGGGCGCATTACTGACAAAAATGGGCGCTGAATTTATTCATGCGGATCTGACCAATCTGGTTTCCTCGCAGGCAAAAGCTATGCTGGCGGATGTCGATACCCTGTGGCACTGCTCCAGTTTTACCTCGCCATGGGGCACTGAGCAGGCTTTTGAGTTGGCCAATGTGCGCGCCACACGCCGCTTAGGCGAATGGGCCGCCGCCTATGGCGTGGAGAATTTCATTCATATCTCCTCACCTGCTATTTATTTCGATTATCATCACCACCGTAATATTCAGGAAGATTTTCGGCCAGCACGTTACGCCAATGAATTTGCCCGCAGCAAGGCCGCCGGTGAACAAGTTATCCAGCAATTGGCGCTCTCCAACCCACAAACGCACTTTACCATCCTGCGCCCGCAGGGCTTATTTGGCCCGCACGACAAAGTGATGCTGCCGCGCCTGCTACAGATGATTAAGCACTATGGCACCCTGCTGCTGCCCCGTGGCGGTAATGCACTGGTGGATATGACTTATCTGGAAAACGCCGTACATGCCATGTGGCTGGCGACCCAAAGCCAGAATACCCTGTCGGGCCGAGCCTATAATATTACCAATCAGCAACCCCGCCCCTTGCGCACCATCGTACAACATCTGCTCGAACAGCTAGATATGCCGTGCCGTATCCGCTCGGTGCCCTATCCGATGATGGATATTATGGCCAGAGCCATGGAGAAGCTGGGGAATAAGGCGGAAAAGGAGCCGGTGCTGACACATTATGGTGTCGCCAAACTCAACTTTGATCTGACGCTGGATACCCACCGTGCTGAGCAAGAGTTGGGCTATCGCCCAATAGTGTCACTGGATGAGGGGATTAATCGCACCGCCCGCTGGCTAAAAGATCACGGTAAAGTGCGCGGTTTATAGCCCACCGCGGAGCATAGAAGTGCTGAATAAAGCGATTTCCAGCCAGCATAAGACAGTCGAGAAAATAGGTCTTATACTACAATCACTTTCATAATAGATTCTTTCACCTAAGGTCATCATATGAAAAAGAAAAAAATTGCTCTGATTCTTCCGCTCGCCATTCTGCTTAGCGCCTGTACCAGCACCGTTGATCCGGCGTTTAAGGATATCAGCAGCCGCACAGCACCTTGTGTTGACGGTGGGCCGGATCAGGTGGCGCAACAATTCTATGATCTGCGGGTTCAACAAATTGGCAATCACACTGGCTTGCCCGATGATAATCTCTCGGCCCAATTTCGCCCTTATCTGAGCCAGACGCTTTACGCAATGATTCAGACTGCCAGAAAACAGGCGGGCACCCGTAGCACAGCTCAAGTGAATAGCACCCAAGCCATTAACGGCGATATCTTTACCAGTCTGCGCGAAGGTACTACCCACGCGGATGTTGCCAGCGCCTCGACCATTCCCAATACCGACGCCCGAAACATTCCGTTGCGTGTTAATTTGACTCATCAGAGTGCCGGCGGTAAATCGGTGACGTGGCAAGATGAGGTGTTGATGATCCGCGAAGGGAGCTGCTGGGTGGTCGATGATATCCGTTTTATGGGCGTCTCTGCCCCCGCCAGCAGCTTACGTCAGCTACTGGGTGATCACTGATTCCACACTCTTCTCTTCCGGTGGGTATACTTATCTGCCGGAAATTTGTCACACCGGAGTGATATTTGGTAACCTTGCTAACAACTAACTTCAACAAGGAAGAAGTTGTCATGTTCTCAGTTCATTCACTCATCAGACTCCTCGCCGTCAGCGGATTTTTTGTCGCCAGCGCCGCCCAGGCAACCTCCGAATGTGGGCAAACCGCCCAGCTAATCAATACCCGTTTAAGCTATATGAAAGATGTCGCGGGCGATAAGGCTGCCAACCATCTGCCGGTGGAAGACATTGCCCAAGAAGAGAAAGTGATCGATAAAACACTCGCGGAAGCGGCGTCGTTAGGTCTCGAGACAGCATCGATCAAGCCCTTTATGGTGGCACAAATCAATGCGGCAAAAGCGATTCAATACCGCTATCGCGCAGACTGGTTATCACAGCCAGAACCCCATTGGCAGCCAAAATCACTGGAGACGGTGCGCACTGATATTGGCGAGCTGAGTAGCAAGATCCTTAAACAGATAGCGGACGAGTTGAAAACCTGCGAAAAAACGACCATTGCCGACAAAAACGTATTCACTAAAACAATACGCCAACATAATCTACAAGCCGCTGATGTGGATATCATCTTCTCAACTTTCACTCAGATAAAGTTGAAGTAGCTGCCGGATTATTCTTGCCATCAATGTGTACCGGTTTTCTTCCAGTCAATCGGTATGCTTTGATTTACAAGCAGATTCCCATTTTGACTATTTTTTAATCTGCCGCTGCAGATGCTCTGTCAGATTTATTCATCGCACGACAAATTCCCTCTGAGTAGGGTCAAATCCAAATGTTATGCTGTTTTTCCCACTGAACTCTGGTTATTAATAAATTTTAACGCACAAAGATTGCATAAGTATGCCGCGGAAGTTACCATTCACCGCATCATTGGCTATTCAGATTTGGCGCATGAGTATTCAACTTAGCGGAATTAACTGTTACTACGGCGCACATCAAGCGCTGTTCGACATTACATTAGACTGTCCGGCAGGCGAAACCTTAGTGTTACTAGGGCCAAGCGGTGCCGGTAAAAGCTCACTACTGCGCGTGCTCAACCTGTTGGAGATGCCGCGTTCCGGCACCTTGCAGATCGCCGGTAATCACTTCGATTTTACCCAAGCTCCGGGGGCAAAAGCGATTCGCGAATTGCGCCAGAATGTGGGTATGGTGTTCCAGCAATACAATCTTTGGCCGCATCTGACTGTGGTACAGAATCTGATTGAGGCCCCTTGCCGCGTGCTGGGTCTGTCAAAAGATGAAGCCATGGCGCGGGCGCAGAAATTACTGACGCGACTGCGTTTGACCGACTTCGCTTCCCGCTTCCCGCTGCACCTCTCCGGTGGTCAGCAACAGCGCGTGGCCATTGCCCGTGCGCTGATGATGGAGCCTCAGGTTCTGCTGTTTGACGAACCCACCGCGGCACTCGACCCAGAGATTACCGCGCAAATCGTCAGCATCATCCGTGAATTGGCCGGAACCGGCATCACTCAAGTGATAGTCACCCATGAAGTTGAAGTCGCCCGTAAAACCGCCAGCCGTGTGGTGTATATGGAAAATGGCCACGTGGTGGAACAAGGCGATGCCAGCCACTTTACTCAACCAACAACCGAAGCTTTTGCCAGCTATCTGTCACATTGATATCTATTTGGGAATTTGCGATGAAAAAATTAATAGTTGCGGCACTCCTCGCCAGTATCAGTCTGTCTGCCTCTGCCGCTGAAACTATCCGTTTCGCTGCTGAAGCCACTTATCCGCCATTCGAATTTATTGATGCCAATAATAAAATGCAGGGCTTCGATATCGATCTGGCGAATGCGCTGTGTAAAGAGATGCAGGCTGAGTGCACCTTTACCAATCAGGCGTTTGACAGCTTGATCCCAAGCCTGAAATTCAAACGTTTTGATGCGGTTATCTCAGGTATGGACATCACTCCTGAGCGCCAAAAACAAGTTGCTTTCACCAAACCTTATTATGATAACTCCGCACTGTTTATCGCCGAGAAAGGCAAAGTGGCTGATTTAGCTGCCCTGAAAGGCAAGCGCGTGGGGATGCAAAACGGTTCCACCCATCAAAAATACCTGATGGAGAAACACCCTGAAATCACTGCCGTCCCTTATGACAGCTATCAGAATGCGATTCTTGATCTGAAAAATGGCCGTCTGGACGCGGTATTTGGTGACACTGCGGTAGTGAATGAGTGGCTAAAGCAGAATGACCAACTGGCTGCGGTCGGTGATAAGGTGACTGACGCTGACTATTTCGGTACTGGTTTAGGTATCGCCGTTCGTCAGACCAATAGCGAATTACTGGGTAAGTTAGATGCTGCACTGGCGAAAGTTAAAGCCGATGGCACCTATCAGACAATCTATAAAAAATGGTTCCAGCAGTAATCTAAGCACCCATGAATGAATTTCAACCTTTAGCAAGCGCCGCCGGTATGACCGTCGGCCTTGCCGTTTGTGCACTGGCCCTCGGTCTGGTTCTGGCGATGCTGTTTGCCGTCTGTGAATCGTCGCGCTTGAAAGTTGTCAGCTATCTGACCACCGGCTGGGTCACCATTTTACGCGGGCTACCCGAGATTCTGGTGGTCCTGTTTATCTATTTCGGCTCCTCTCAGCTGCTGATGATGCTGTCGGACGGATTTACCCTGAATCTCTATCTGTTTGAGCTGCCAATTAAGCTCAATATTGATGATTTCGAGGTCAGCCCGTTCCTGTGTGGTGTGATAGCCCTCGCCCTGCTCTATTCGGCTTACGCGTCGCAAACCTTACGTGGCGCACTAAAAGCCGTGCCGATTGGGCAGTGGGAATCGGGGCAAGCATTGGGTTTGAGCCAGGCGGCCATCTTCTTTCGCCTGATTATGCCGCAGATGTGGCGTCATGCCTTACCCGGATTGGGTAACCAATGGTTGGTGCTGCTAAAAGATACCGCGTTGGTGTCGCTGATCAGTGTGAATGACCTGATGCTGCAAACCAAAAGCATCGCCACCCGCACTCAGGAACCCTTCACTTGGTATATGATTGCCGCAGCAATCTATCTGGTAGTGACCCTGCTGAGCCAGTACGTGCTCAAATGGATTGAACTCCGTACCACTCGTTTTGAACGGAGCCCATCCTGATGCTGGAATACTTACCCGAGATCCTAAAAGGGCTGCATACCAGCCTGACGCTGACCATTGCCTCCTTATTAGTGGCATTAGTGTTATCACTGCTGTTTACCATTGTGTTGACACTGAAAACCCCCATTATCACGCCGCTGGTCAAGATCTATATCACGCTGTTCACTGGCACCCCGCTGCTGGTGCAGATCTTTTTGATCTATTACGGCCCAGGGCAGTTCCCGGCTATCCGTGAATATCCGTGGTTATGGAGTCTGCTGTCGCAACCCTGGTTGTGCGCAATGATTGCGCTGGCATTGAACAGCGCGGCCTATACCACTCAGCTGTTCTATGGGGCTGTCCGCGCGATTCCATCCGGTCAGTGGCAATCCTGCGAAGCACTAGGGATGTCCAAAGCCCAGTCGTTACGCATCCTCTTGCCATTTGCCTTTAAACGCGCACTCTCATCCTACTCCAACGAAGTGGTGTTAGTGTTCAAAAGCACCTCACTGGCTTACACCATCACATTGATGGAAGTTATGGGTTACAGCCAACTGATGTATGGCCGTACTTATGACGTGATGGTGTTTGGGGCTGCCGGGATTGTCTATCTGTGCGTGAATGGGCTGCTGACATTATTGATGCGGTTGGTGGAGCGCAGAGCACTGGCGTTTGAGCGGCGAAATTGAGGGGAGACATCCCCTATCCCGTTGATTGGAGTAGAGCAGGTTTGGTGGTCTGTTCGGGTGACATGAGATCGGATCTGGTTTCGGTTGATATTCGTTCAGTGAACACTTTACCTCTGTGACCTCAACCGAGCAGGAGGCAGGCCGGCCCTCCTGCTCCTGCGGCTTGCGCGAAATATTGTGGCTTCGCCATCCCCTCCGGCAGCTTGCCGGCTAATCGAACCGGGGCTGACTCGCTCCCAGCTCGACAGCCCCTTTCGCCGCGTCCATGCGGCTCATTCGGCCTGCAATCTTTGTCGGCAATATTCCTGATTGCGCTCAACATCAAAAGAGAAAGTCAAAATCAACCTAAACCAAAGTTGAATCATGCCCACTCTTCCCTTAAAAAAATAAAAACTAAATTTTTAATCACATTACTTGCATATAAATTCATAAACTGGCAATGTAAACCCCATCAGTTATCCAAATAAGCTGCGACAAAAAATCACTAGTAATAATAAAATCAATAACTAACACCGCATTCCATTTAAAAAATTCTGACAGGAGTTTAAGCATGAAAAAGTTACTATTGGCAACAATCTTAAGTGGTATGGTTTTCAGCGCCACCGCAGCGGATACCATCCGTTTTGCCGCCTCCGCCACCTACCCGCCATTTGAATCCATTGGTGCCAATAACGAAATCGTCGGCTTTGATATGGATCTGGCAAAAGCATTGTGTAAACAAATGGAAGCCAACTGCACATTCACCAATCAAGCCTTTGATAGCCTGATCCCTGCGCTTAAATTCAAACGTTATGATGCCGTTATCTCCGGCATGGACATCACGCCAGAACGTAGCAAACAAGTGGCATTCACCCAGCCTTACTATGCCAACTCAGCCATTGTGATCGCCCCAAAAGGCAAGTTCAGCACTTTTGCTGACCTGAAAGGTAAGAAGATTGGGATGGAAAATGGGACAACACATCAGAAATATTTGCAGGATATGCACCCTGAAATCCAAACCGTGGCCTATGACAGCTACCAGAATGCCATTATTGACCTGAAAAATGGCCGTATTGATGGGGTGTTTGGTGATACTGCGGTGGTGAATGAGTGGCTGAAAACTAATCCGAATTTAGCATCAGTGGGTGAGCATGTGACTGATCCACAATACTTCGGTACAGGCCTTGGGATTGCCGTGCGCCCAGATAACACCGCACTGCTGGAAAAACTGAATAAAGCTATTGATGCGGTGAAAGCTGATGGGACATATAAAACCATCAATGATAAGTGGTTCCCGCAATAATACCTTGCCGACTTAATGCCGCAGCCAACACCCCTGCGGCCTCAATAACTTTGGCTAGTTAGCTTTTAGAGTTGTGAACAAGTAATACCAACACTTCGTAATGAGCGGTATGCGGGAAGAGATCAAACAACTGCACCCGCTCAATATGGTAATCGGCTAACCTGCTAATATCTTTCGCCATTGTCTCTGCGTTGCAACTTGAATAGAGAATGAATTTAGGTGCCATCTGAGTCAGATAATCACAAAGCTCGGCCCCTATTCCACGCCGTGGCGGGTTAACCAATACTAATTGGGGCACCTGTGCTTCTGCGGTGGCGAAACGGGTGGAGTCCAACGCCGCAAAATTGACATTTTTTAGCCCTAGCTGATCCGCTGACTGCCGTGCACAGGCGATGGCTTCGGCGCTAATTTCAATCCCGGTAAGCTGAGTCTCAGGCCCGGCACAATGCAAACCAAAACCGCCCACACCGCAGAACAGATCCCACATGCTACTAATGCTCAACTCACGTACCCATTGCCGCGCCGTGGCATAGAGCAAAGCTGCAACCTGCGGATTTGTCTGGAAAAAGCTCTGTGGGCGGATAAACAGTGGCACCTGATTAAGCTGTTCCGGCAGCGCCTGCTGCTGGGTAAGGGGGATCTCTTGCTCCCCCTCCAAAATCGCCATATGCACCGGCTGAATATTAGCCGAGATAACCGCCAGTTGGGGCAGTTGTTGTTGTAACCACGGCAGCGCCGCCTGCAATTGCGCCAGCTTGGTTTCAGAGCGCAAGACAAAGCGCAGCATCAGTTCGCCACTGTAGCTGCTTTCAGTCAGTAACAGGAATTTAAGCTCGCCGCGCTTGCGGGCAACGTTATAGGGTGTTAGGCCCGCGCGGGCGATAAAAGTTTTGAGCACAGCAAAAATGGGCGCAAAGCTGGCGGGATAGAGTGGGCAGTCGCATAGGTCAACGGCGCTGCCGTCACGATGTAACATCCCCAATAGCGGGCGCTCGACACTGCCACTGACCACCATTTTTGCTTTATTGCGAAAAGCACTCTCGCGCCCGAAAACCGGCATTAGCCATTGGGCCACCGGGTGATCTGCCAGCAGATCGTGCAAATGATGTTGTTTGTCAGCCAGTTGTTGCGGATAAGGTCTATCCAGCCACTGGCAGGAACGGCAGCTACCCGCCATATACTGAGTGCAATGCATTAATAATTGACCGTGATAATCTGAGACGTTAAATAATTCGCAGCCGAAGCTGTTGGTGGGGGCGAATTGTAACACTGTGTCGCGCTAAACACTCATTTTGCGTGGTTGAAATAGCGATGCCAGGGGAAAAATAGCAGACCAATAATCACCACATCAGGTATTTTTTGCAGCAGCAAGCTATGCAGGATTTCAGTGCCGCTCTCGCCCTCGACACGGAAAACATCCAGTAGCAGCCAATCGAGTGAAACTAGCAGCAGATAGCTAACCACGACTATCTGGCACAATAGATAACACCAACGCGCCCAGTTCTGCCGATGGCATACCGCAACGCCACAGACAACTTCCAGCAGCAGCAATAGAATACTGGCGACTAAGATTAAGCCGGAGTCCCAGCTTTGCAGATTTTCATCAACAAACTCCCCCGTGCCACTCCACCCCAATTCAGCCACTAATAACAGCACGCCAAGAAAATGAGTTGCAATGATAGCCGTGCCGGCAATCAAAACCGGTACTGGGGTGGTGGCAGCAGACGAAAATGCTGAGGATGAAAATGATAATCTCATATTGCCCTGTCTATACCCCGTTTCAGTTTCGACAACCTGCTGTTATCCCTCACAATAACGCCGCTAGAAAGCGGCGTCAAAGTAAGTGAAAGATTAACAGTTTTAAGGACAATCAGCCATTTTTAGCCATCAACTATTTTTAACCATCAACCCTTTTTTAATCATCAGCTGCGGGCAGCTTTGCGTAGCTCCCGTAACCGCTGTTTTTCTGCTCGGGACATAAACCACCATGCAATTAAACCAATGATGCCAACCACCAGCAGAATCAAGGTCGCCAGGGCATTGATTTCCGGATTAACCCCCATTCTCACACTCGAGAATACCAGCATCGGTAAGGTGGTCGCCCCCGGCCCGGCAACAAAGCTGGCAATCACCAAGTCGTCCAGCGACAGGGTAAAGGCCAGCAGCCAGCCAGAAATTAATGCCGGAGCAATCATGGGCACCGTGATGACAAAGAACACTTTCAGTGGCGTGGCACCCAGATCCATCGCCGCCTCTTCGATAGAGCGGTCCAGTTCACGTAATCGCGAACTTATCACCACTGTCACATAGGCGGTACAGAAGGTGACATGCGCCAGCCAGATGGTGAACATGCCGCGCTCTGCCGGCCAGCCAATGGCGTGCCCCATGGCGACAAACAGTAGCAGCAGGGATAAACCGGTAATCACATCGGGCATGACCAGCGGCGCGGTCAACATGAAAGCGAAACCCGTCGAGCCGCGAAAACGCCCAAAACGCACCATCACCACTGCGGCAATCGTCCCCAGCACCACGGCCATGGTGGCTGAGGCGGCGGCGATAGTCAGACTCAATCCAACAGCGGATATCATCGCCGAATCGTTAAACAGTTCGATATACCAGCGGATAGACCAACCCGCCCAGACGGTGACCAGCTTTGAGCTGTTAAACGAGTAGATCACCAGCATCAGCATCGGCGCATACAGGAAGGTATAGCCGATTATCAAGATCACCCGACGCCACACCGACCGCACTTCCGGTAGGTTGTTCATTCCGCGCCTCCTATCTCTCTATTCTGGTGTTTGTGGAACCAGAGTATCGGCACAATCAGCAATACCAACATCACTGTTGCTACCGCAGAAGCCACCGGCCAGTCGCGGTTATTGAAGAACTCTTGCCACAAAATACGCCCAATCATGATGCTATCTGGCCCGCCGAGCAGTTCAGGGATAACAAATTCCCCCACCGCCGGAATGAACACCAGCATGGAACCCGCCACAATCCCGCCTTTGGTGAGCGGCATGATGACACTAACGAAGGTTTTCAAGGGCCTGGCACCGAGATCTGACGCCGCTTCTACCAATGAGTAATCCAGCCGCGTCAGTGCGGTATAGATGGGGAGTACCATGAAAGGCAGGTAGGAGTAGACCACGCCTATATATACCGCCAAATTGGTGTGCAGAATAATCAGCGGTTGATCGATAATCCCGATCCAGATCAGGAAGTTATTCAAAATGCCATTGTTCTTTAGGATGCCCATCCAGGCATAAACCCGAATCAGGAATGAGGTCCAGGAGGGCAAGATCACCAGCAGCAATAGGATATTGCGCGTAGATGATTTACTGTGGGCAATAGCCCAAGCCAATGGATAGCCAATCATCAGACAGCAAAAGGTGGATACGGCGGCCACTTGCAGTGATTGCAAATAGGCATCGATATAGAGTGGATCATCAAGCAGTTGCAGGTAATTACCCAGATTCAGCGAGATATCCAGCTTGCCATCCAGCCAGGTCATCAAATCAGTGTAGGGCGGTACTGCACGGGCCATCTCGGCCAAACTGATTTTGAACACAATCAGGAATGGCAGCATAAACAGCAGGAATAGCCATAGATAGGGCATGGCTATGACCAGTTTACGGCCATGTGCCATCTGGAGACGTTGTATCAGCGCCTTAATTGGCCCGACCGCGCGGGTTGGTGGCTCTGCCGCGCCATGAGTGGATTCTGGTATCACAATATTTAGCTCCCCAAGACCATTTGCAGCTCAAAACTAGCTACTCAAATCTAGCTATTCAAAACCACGCAGCTGTCAGCATCCCAGCACAATTGCACTTCATCGCCCCAGGTGGGCATCCCTTTGCGGTAGCGATGACCATTTTGTAGCTGTGCACTCAGCATCTGGCCACTATGGAGTTTGACATGATAGATGGAGAGATCGCCCAAATAGGCAATGTGCACCACTTCGCCGACGGCAAAGTTGCAGCCATCTGCCGGTATCTGTTCGCACAACATCACTTTTTCTGGTCGTAGGGCAACAAATACTGGCACGCCGTCAACCACCGAGGCATCGGAATCCACTTTTAGAGGATGGCGCAAACCGGGGCTGTCGATGACCAGAGCATCGTCCAAGCGCGCTTTTAATACGCCTTCAAACACATTCACTGAACCGATAAATTCAGCACTAAATCGACTATTGGGATGCTCATAAATCTCTTCTGGCTCACCAATTTGCACAAATTTGCCACGGTTCATAATGGCAATGCGCCCAGCCATGGTCATGGCCTCTTCCTGATCGTGAGTCACCATCACACAGGTGGCCCCGACTCGCTCCAGAATATCCACCACTTCCAGTTGCATACGGTCACGCAACTTTTTATCCAGCGCGCCCATTGGCTCATCCAGCAGCAGCAGTTTTGGCCGTTTCGCCAAGCTACGCGCCAGTGCAACACGTTGGCGCTGACCGCCAGATAACTGGTGTGGTTTGCGTTTGGCGAACTCTTGCATGTGTACCAGCGTCAGCATCTCAGCCACCCGGCTCTTAATTTCAGCCGAGGGCAGCTTGTCTTGCTTCAAACCAAACGCAATGTTCTGCTCAACCGTCATATGCGGGAACAGTGCATACGACTGAAACATCATGTTGATCGGGCGCTGATAGGGCGGTACATGAGACAAATCCTGCCCATCAAGGACGATTTGCCCCTGAGTCGGCTGTTCAAAACCGGCCAACATCCGCAACAGCGTGGATTTACCGCAGCCTGAAGCGCCCAACAGCGCAAAGATCTCACCTTTATAGATAGTCAAATTGACATCATCTACAGCGGCCTGACCATCAAATGATTTAGTTAAGTTGCGGATCTCCAGCAAGGGCGTAAACACCTTCTGGGATTTGGGCTGTGGGCGGGGAGTTACATCATTCACTCAGCGTGCTCTCCGTAAAAGCAGAACAGGCCGCATACTAGCTGCGGCGCAATAAAAAAACAGGAACAGAGGGATAACCCCCTGCCCCTACCATAGTCTATTTCACTTGCCCATCAACGGGTTATTTACCACTTTTCACTTTTGTCCAAGCCCGGGTGATCACGCGATCGATTTTCGGCTCTTGTACTTTCAGGGTGAACATTTTAGCCCGCACATCTGCCGGTGGATAGATACCCGGATTATCGCGGACTTCAGCATTAACCAGCGGTGTTGCGGCTTTGTTGGCATTAGCATAGAACACGTGGTTGCTGATATTCGCAATCACATCAGGACGCATCAGGTAATTAAGGAACTGATAGGCTTCATCCTGATTTTTAGCATCAGATGGCATGGCAAACACATCAAAGAAAGCCAATGCGCCCTCTTTTGGAATGCTGTAAGCCACATTCACACCATTCTTCGCTTCTTTAGCGCGATTAGAGGCCTGCATGATGTCACCCGCCCAACCGACAGCCACACAGATGTCACCGTTTGCTAGATCATTAATATATTGTGACGAGTGGAAATAACGGATGTTCGGCCGTAATTTCAATAATAATTCCGTTGCCGGGCCAGTGTAGTCAGTCGCCTGAATACTGTTTGGATCTTTGCCCAGGTAGTTCAGTACAGTGGCGAAAATCTCACTTGGTGCATCCAGGAAAGAGACGCCACAGCTTTTCAGCTTCTCAAGATTTTCAGGCTTTAGCACCAGATCCCAACTGTTTACCGGTGCATCTTTTCCTAACGCAGCTTTCACTTTTTCGACGTTATAGCCGATACCGGTCGTCGCCCACAGATAAGGGATCGCGAACTTATTATCGGGATCGTGCTTACTGACTAGCGCCAATAGCTCAGGATCGAGATTTTTGTTATTAGGAAGTTTACTTTTATCTAGCGGCTTAAATACGCCAGCAGACAATTGGCGCTCAAGGAAACTGGCTGACGGCACCACTAAATCAAACCCAGTGCTCCCGGCCATCAACTTACCTTCCAACACCTCGTTGGAGTCAAACACATCATAGACAACCTTAATGCCGGTCTCTTTTTGGAAATTAGCCAGCGTATCCGGCGCGATATAATCGGACCAGTTGTAAACGTGCAGTGTTTTTTCCTCAGCGGATGCTGAGACGGACGCGGCCATTAATAGGCCAGCAGCAACACCCGATAACCACTTTTTACGTTGGGTGAACATCCGTTAACTCCTCCAAATAGGGGGTGAAATAGAGCGCTAAATTTGTATCCGAGGATACAATACCGTTGCCCTGCCAGGTACTATTGCCACCCACAACGAATGCATGACTATGCACACTGAGTAATTATTAACCTAACAAGTGTAATCACTGATTTTGTGAGGGAGTATTATGCCCCTTGCAGCAACAGCAGCATAACCGCAGTTCGCAATCCGCACCAGACTCTAGGGTAAAAAACGCCTTTTATCGATTTTTTATGCATATTTTATCTATGTAATTCGTCACTAACGGTATAAACGGCGATAAATATCTGGCATTAGAGGGTAAAAAGCAGAAGATCTTATGGTTTGCAGGGGCAATTGCAGTGTGCCGCCGGAATCAGCGACACATTGAATGAAAGGATATTAGTGGATAACCGGGTAAGCTGTGGCAGTTGGCGGTGATTCATCCTCTTCGCTAGTACCAATAAAGAGTAAATCATTGGCGCGCGCCTCGAGAATAATCATCGAAATCTGCTCTTCACACTGCTGCATAAAGTAGCCAAATTGAGCCAATGTCACCCCAACTTCGATGGTCAGTGATTGGCAGACAATCAGTTTCGGCAGATTATCATCCTGAATATCAATAAAGGCTTTAACTGTCAGTGAACTGGCATTGATTTGGCTAAGATCCGCCACTAATGGGATCAGTGCCGTCGGTCTGACCTCGGCCAACGCCGAGAACAAGATGACGTTATCAACCAAATCGATTTTGGCATCAAACACGCCCTCAAAATTTTGCATATGCGGCAAATGCAGCGCCTGGCAGGAATCGCATTCAAAAAATGAGATACCGAGTTGATCCAGCCAACGCCGTAATAAGGTTAAATCCGGGACGATGAGTGAATCCATAACCATCTACCTCACGATTCTCATAATACGAAAAGTGGCATAGCTTACGTAATATTGACCGACAGCGCCATGATCAATCCCGACTAATTTAATGCCCATATTAAGACTCAGTACTTATCCTACTCAGATTTATTCTCTTTTTCGGATTCTGCTTTATCTCGCTCTTTCTTGCTTTGTGGCCTGGATATTCTATCAGCACTCCCTAATAGTGGACCAAATCCACTTGCAACGCGCCAAACAATACATACTGCCGCAGGGATCATCAGGCCGATCCCGACAAAAATCATAATAATCGCAACAGCCGGTGTGCCCATCGTACCCGGTAATGACAAAAAGTCATTGATACTGAGATAGGCAACCACCAGTAACAGCATCCCCAACACTTCTGAAATAATTACAATGCGGGGCATATCTCCTAACGAGCGCATCTTTACCTCCGATAAGCTCTGTATCCTTCATACCTTGAGCCGCAGCAATGTTAGCTACCACTCAAATTTGCTTGGGAATATATCAGCATTTGCCCAGTGTATTGAATCCATACAATTTGTAACAGTACCAAGTAGCAAATAGGTAAGATTTATCATATCAACAGGCAATTCCTGCTTTTTTTTCGCCACGCCAGCGGGCATAGTAGACCCCAGTGAGAGTAAGTAATGCGCTAGTAGTCATTTAACAGTCGAATACATCAGTCATTATTGGCGAAGTGATTACCTCAAATTAATCAAGGAGTTTTACATGTTTGCTGTAATTTTCGGGCGTCCTGGATGTCCTTACTGTGTCCGTGCTAAAGAACTGGCAGAAAAACTGGAAACTGAACGTGACGATTTTAAATTCCGTTACATCGATATTCATGCGGAAGGTATCACCAAAGCTGATCTGGAAAAAACTGTCGGCAAACCGGTAGAGACCGTGCCACAGATTTTCATTGATGAGAAGCACATTGGTGGTTGTACTGATTTTGAAGCATACGCCAAAGAAAATCTTAGCCTGTTCCAGTAATTAACTGGCAAAGAGCCGACTAAGCGCTCACTCAATCTAGATTGGCTTATCGAATAAAGGGTGTCTAACACCCTTTATTATTTGGATTAAGGTAGAGTCGCCAGTAAAAATAGTGCCCAAAAGCCACATCCACCCCAGTTAATAGCACATAACCCCATCTTTAATAAATAATTAAGCATTTCCCTCTGGTCATATCAAACTTCCCGCTTACTACTGGCTGTCTTACAGCAGACCGATTAGAATAAGCCCCGCTATCGCTTATCTCCTGTTTGGCGATAACTTTTTAGAATTTAATGAATTGTGTCGCTCTACCGCTACACCAAGCGCGTGTGCATCGTGAGTCATCTGGGCTAATAGAAAGTCATATCTGTGAATATAAACGTCGCAAATTTGTTAAACGGCAACTACATCTTGCTGTTATTCGTGGTTTTAGCGCTAGGATTATGCCTGGGTAAACTACGACTGGGGCCAATCCAATTAGGTAATGCTATTGGTGTGTTAGTGGTATCACTATTGCTGGGGCAACAGCACTTTACCATCAACACAGAAGCACTGAATCTGGGCTTCATGCTATTTATTTTTTGCGTCGGTGTTGAAGCTGGCCCAAACTTCTTCTCTATTTTCTTCCGCGATGGCAAAAACTACCTGATGCTCGCCTTGGTCATGGTCGGCAGCGCAATGATTCTGGCGCTGGGGCTAGGTAAATTATTTGGCTGGGATATTGGCCTAACCGCCGGGATGCTTGCCGGATCAATGACTTCCACCCCCGTGTTGGTGGGCGCAGGCGATACGTTACGCAATACCATTGCAAATAATCCGGCACTGCAACACGCCCAAGATAACCTGAGCCTCGGTTACGCCCTAACCTATCTTATCGGGCTGGTTAGCCTGATTTTGGGGGCGCGCTATCTGCCAAAACTCCAGCATCAAGATTTGCCCACCAGCGCCCAACAAATTGCCCGTGAGCGAGGCCTGGATACGGATAGCCAGCGGAAAGTCTATTTGCCGGTCATTCGCGCTTATCGAGTTGGGCCAGAATTGGTGGCATGGGCAGATGGTAAAAATCTACGTGAATTAGGGATTTACCGGCAAACCGGTTGCTATATCGAGCGCATTCGCCGCAATGGTATTTTGGCCAATCCAGACGGTGATGCGGTGTTGCAAGTGGGCGATGAGATCTCACTGGTGGGCTACCCAGATGCCCACTCCCGCCTTGATCCGAGCTTTCGTAACGGCAAAGAGGTGTTTGACCGCGACCTGCTGGACATGCGCATTGTTACCGAAGAGATTGTGGTCAAAAACAGCAATGCTGTCGGTAAGCGGCTCAGCCACTTAAAATTGACCGACCACGGCTGTTTCCTTAACCGTGTGATCCGCAGCCAAATCGAAATGCCGATTGATGACAATGTGGTATTGAATAAAGGTGATGTGCTGCAAGTCAGCGGCGATGCACGGCGCGTCAAAAGCGTGGCAGAAAAAATAGGCTTTATCTCCATTCACAGTCAGGTCACTGACCTGCTGGCTTTCTGCGCATTCTTCATTCTGGGGCTGATGATCGGCCTGATTACCTTCCAGTTCAGTAACTTCAGTTTCGGGATTGGTAATGCCGCGGGCCTATTAATGGCCGGGATCATGCTCGGATTTCTTCGTGCCAACCACCCTACTTTTGGCTATATCCCGCAAGGTGCGCTGAATATGGTGAAAGAGTTTGGATTGATGGTCTTTATGGCTGGCGTCGGATTAAGCGCCGGTGGTGGTATCAATAGCAGCCTGGGTGCTGTCGGCGGTCAGATGTTGATTTCCGGTTTGATTGTCAGCCTGGTCCCTGTTGTTATCTGCTTCCTCTTTGGCGCTTATGTATTACGCATGAACCGCGCCCTGCTTTTCGGGGCCATTATGGGAGCACGAACCTGCGCACCTGCCATGGATATCATCAGCGACACGGCACGCAGTAACATCCCTGCGCTAGGCTATGCGGGGACCTATGCCATTGCCAACGTGCTATTGACGTTGGCAGGCTCTTTGATAGTCATTGTCTGGCCTGGAATATTAGGTTAACCCACCAAAAGGGGCATTTAAGGGAAAGCTAAACATTATTTTATACTTTTTTCATTTACCCAGAACTTTCTTACTGGACTGGGGTCTGAATTAGTGCCACTGCTTTTCTTTGATGTCCCCATATTGAGGAGCCCGATAGTCCCGCCTTCTTAGGTTCAAGACTAGTCGGGTTTTTTCTTGCCTGGAATTCAAGCCCTTATCTATCAATATCTTACAACCACTTTACATGGCTATTGGCGATGGAGTGGCGGCAGAATTTAAAACTTATCAGCCAGTTACTCGTTTAGAAATGAATTAGCATCACTCAGATGCGATAACGTAGCCATTATTTCTGTTTCGTTACCGTGAGTTTATCACTGCATTTTTGCACGGCCCAATAAATGATAGCGCTAGCAATAACGACACCAATAGCGACTAGCCAAGCAGCAATCCCTTCATAGAAAGCGTAAGCAGTCATCAATCCTATAGCCATTAAGGACGCAACGATAACGCCAAGCATATCGAAAATAAAACGTAATAGCCCATTAATAACTTTTGATTTCATTAGCAAAACGCCCCAAGATTAAAGGGTTACTTTGAACCATTTTGCTAAGTTGAAGGAAGCGCTCAAATGGCTTTTCAAAAAGAAAGAATAACATATCGTAATCGTTAGGCCTTAGCTTGCTGTAAAGCAATGGACTTTCTCCAGCCAATTTTCGTGATGCTTCGCTAGCCCGCGCTGCAATCCCTTGGAGCATTACACCAGACACCATACCAGTAGTACCAAATCTGAAACCCAGTTTTACCAAGGAGCTAGCCGCCAGGCCGCTAACGACTTTTCCACTGATATAGCCCGATATCAACATTTGGGCCGTCATACGTGTTGCTTTCCCAGTTGCCCCATAGATCAGCTTTTCATGCAATTGGTGAATGGCTTCATCCGGTAAGTGACTGAGCGTATCATTAATAATGATATCTGCCATTTTGGCGATGATGGATCTATCACGAATAAGATTGCCAAAAGCGCTCAGGAAACGCTTATCATCAAACATATTACGTTGTTGATAATATCGCCCTCCATCCGAGAGATTCAAATCCTGAAAGGTTCGCTCAACCCCCAGATATAAGTCCATAGGAATAGACTTGATCCCCTCAGCCATAGCCTGAATAAATTTTAATGAATCCATAATATATCCCTGTTGAACTATCATTCGACATTCACATCCTGTAATGACGAACAATGAATGCCTTATCAGTCCATCATCCCAAAGGGAGCCTCATAAACGCACCTTACTTTCTCCTTGGAAAACACATCTGGTATAAATTTGATAGAAAGGGTGATATTCAGGCTTTTGGAAAGTATGTGACGTCAATCCCCACACCACAATAAAGACAGGTTATACAAACCGTTACAACATTGACCACGCAGATCAAAAATGGCCCCACCCGCGCCAGCTGTAGTCTGCCAGCTTTTCCCCCCCCATCTGACAGCTCACACAAAAAGATCCACCAACCCCACGTAATTCACACAATATTCTTTAAATTCAATGTACTAATACTTTCCCGCGGTCCACTCCGAGATCCAAAAACTGAAAAACACTGAAATTCTTTTCAATCTTTTCAGTTGGCATAACGCCGCAAAGCCCCAGCCACGGCGCGGGCTGGCGGGGTGTTTTGTAGAAATTTAAAACTGAAAAAACTTTATAACGCAAAGTGTGCAGGCGGGTGCGGTGTAGTGCCGTTTCCGTCATGATTACGTTTCTTTCGTGGCATATTCCGCTACGTGTGCGGGTCGTGGCTGGCGTGATCCATTTCGGGTATTGCGGTGTGATGATGGGTTTACTGCGTGGCATGTGGGGCCGCTGGCGATGGTTTTAGATGGGCGTAAAAAAGCCCGCGCGCGGCGGGCTGATTGGGCGAGATCGATTAGCCGATCACAGGGGAATATTTATCACGTAATCCGTCTGATTTGGCCCCAGTGGCGGTGATGCTCCCTGCGTTCAGTGGGCCATCAGTATTGGTATGAGTATGTGCGGCGGTCAGTGCTGCCAGCTCTTTCACCACATCCAGCGTATCGATCATGAGGGCCATCACGTTAATCTGCTGGCTACCAATCCACACCACCGGCGCTATCACATCCTGCCGGGCAGCGGCGATACTGCTGCGGATATTGCCAATCTTCTCTATCAAATCCTGCCCCACATCGGTGGTGAAGGTTTTGCCCACTTTGGCCATGTAACTGGCTTGGGTGGCCAGACTGTAATCTCCCTCGCTAATCTGCTGGATAGCACCGGCCAGTAAGGTGGCCGTCCCCAGCACCGTGGTTTTATCGGTGGCCTGAACGGTGGTTTCACGGGCCACCAGTGTGCGGGTTTCATCATCGGCGGTAATCACCCGGCTCATGGATTCTTCACGAATCACCTGATCGGTTTTGCGCTCCCAATCCCCCGCCACCGTCACCCGCTGCGATACGCCATCACGCTGTTGCTGTAGCTGTTCACCCGGCAGCACCGTGGGCAGATTATTGCCCTGTGATAGCGTCTGGCGCCGCCTTGCCATCATCATCCAGCAATTGCAGATTAACGGCATAGCGGGGCCGGAACGGGTCGGCCATATCACCGCTGGTCACTGCTTCGCTTGGCCCCTCAACACGGGCCATTTTTGGCAGATGTAACCCGGCTGATAGCTCCGGGCACCGATTACCGCGATATCTGGTATGACAATGAGTATGACCATTACACCCTGCCGATTGACCGGCTGGCGCTGGCACAATTGATAAATCTTAATGGCCAACATGGCGGCGTGATTTATGCCCGTAAAAATATGGTGGCATCGGATTACCAAAGCGGTGGCCTGACCCATGAAGAGATTGAAGCCGCTATTTTTGATTATTTTACCTTTGGTGATGTGGGCATTCTTAAAATCCGTAACGGCTGGGGCAACGTGATTGGTCTGGCCCCCTTACCGGCCCTGTATACCCGTATCCGCAAAAGCGGTGAATACGTGGTATTGCAGGAGGGTGAACCTCTTGTTTACCCGGAAAATGAGGTCATTTTTCTCAAACAATACGACCCGCAACAACAGGTTTATGGCCTGCCGGATTATATCGGTGGTATCCACTCCGCATTGCTCAACAGTGAAGCGGTGATTTTCCGTCGCCGCTATTACCACAATGGGGCGCACACTGGCGGTATTTTATATACCAGTGACCCGTCAATGACCGATGAAGTGGAGGAAGAAATTGAACGCCAGCTAGCTGACAGCAAAGGGATTGGTAATTTCAGCACCATCTTGGTCAACATCCCGAACGGTGACCCGGAGGCGGTGAAATTCATTCAGATGGGGGATATCAGCGCCAAAGATGAGTTTGCCAATGTGAAAAATATCAGTGCGCAGGACATTCTCAATGCTCACCGCTTCCCGGCTGGGTTAGCCGGGCAGATACCGGAAAATGCGGCGGGTTTAGGTGATCCGGAAAAAGCGCGGAACACCTACCGAAAAGATGAAATTTCACCAGTACAACGGCGCTTTAGTGCAGCCATCAGTGCCGATCCAGAGATCCCGGCACATCTACAGCTAAATTTTGATGCACAAATAGCAAACTCAGGTGCACCATGAGAGTAAACACGTTAAAATTCTATAGGTTAGCCACTTGGGGAGCCAGAAACATGCGAGTGATGAAAGTTTTATGCCCCGAATGCGGTGGCGCAGCGATTATCCGAAAAACCAACCGTAAACACCGGCAGATTTCAGATTTATATTGCGCCTGCAATGATGTGGAGTGTGGCCACACTTTCGTGATGAATGTGACCTTTTCCCACACCATTAGCCCCAGCGCCAAGACCGGGGATAAGCTGATCAAAACCGTTGTCGATTCTATGAACCCACAGCAGCGACAAATGATGCTCAGCTTGTTGCACAAGGTAGTGCATCTGCCGCCATTGGATTTGATGCTGCCCCCAATCGAGGATAGGATGAGTTTGGATGCAGCAGACTGATTTTCCAGACATCCAGCTACCGAGTTGTTATTGTTTCGGTCGTGGCCAAGCCCGGTAAAGGCGTTCTGAATACCAGAAGAAATTCTGGCGAAACCCACCATAAGGTGGGTTTTGTTATTTTAGGGGTGAACCTATCCGGTAATAAAGATGGTCACTAGCGCAAGTTAAGCCATTTCTTGTGGCTCATGAGTATCTCGCTCATAAGTTCTGCGTAACACGTCAATCTGTTGCCATAAAATAAGCGAGAGAACTTCTTTTGTATCTGCTCGATCAAGGGTGACGATGGCGTAAATCAGGGCGCGGCAGTGGTCGATTAGTTCTTCTAATTCGCGGGGCGAATCATCGTACATGGCGCACCTCCAACAGGAGGGCGATAGGGAGCGATACAGGTGGGTAGGTAATGGTATTGCAAGGGGGCTTAGTCGTCGAATCCATGATGACAACCTCTCAGTTGAAGGTGGTTAAACTCACCGCCCGAGGTTCCAATCTCTTAATGGGTGGTGAACTGAGCAAGGTTGGAACTACCGGTCAACAGAGAATCCGGCGCATCTTGCGATGCCCCTGCCCAGCTCACCATTGATTACAGATGTAGCCGTGCTCCGCACATAATAACCGCTTACACAGTTATGCGCCCTGTTGAAATACGGGGTTCCAAACCCGGCAGCAGATTTTTCCGCTGCGGCGTGACTATAGCCCAACCGCGATCCACTGTGCAATTGACCAGTATCATTTTAGGACAAACATTTTTTTTGCTGTAAAAATAGCGAGTTATTGAGGCAGTACAGGGAATAACGATGAATGATAGATCAAGAAAAGAATTAGGTGCAGTAAATAAGTAAGCAGGTGACGTTTAAAGCAACATCGCCTGCTAACATTAGGGACTCAGCCTTTGAATTAATGGCAGAGTTGAGTCAGCTCTTTTTCACTCAGACCGGTCGTTTTCATTACGAGAGTACGATCAACGCCATTAGCCAGCATAGCGCTAGCAATTTTCAGGGCTGTTTCTTGCGCCCCTTCCATGCGGCCTTCTATGCGGCCTTTTTGTTCCAGTTTCTGTGCAATCGTCATGAGTACCTCTTCGTGCTGTGGTAGACGGTGGGCCAGTTCCCAGATAAACGTTTCCGGCGTGAGAGCTTCACCATTCTGTAGCATGTAATTCATCAATGATACTAGCTGATCTTCCGTATTGTAACCTCTTGATAGCAGTGTGACCAGTGGTTCCATCAGCTCGGATATGTCACGTTGACGAATGTGCTTCTGCAACAGTTCTAGCATGGCAATGCCCCGGTGGCTCATGATCTCATCATCTGGGATCACCGTGATATCGACCAGCGGGAAGCTGCCGCCATAGAGTTGCCCGGCCAGCACTGGCTGGTTGAACGCTTGTAGCCAGCTCATGGGATACGGGTAGGGTGTGACCTGCCCATGATAGAACAGGATAGGTATCACCAGTGGCAGTTTGTCGTTACCCGCATCGAGATGGCGCTGCATGGCGGCGATGGCATAACGCATTAACCGAAAAGCCATATGCTTATCAGGTGAACTTTGATGTTCGATTAGGGCGTAAATATACCCGTCCTGCGTCTGCGTTTTCAGCGAGTAGAGTACGTCAGAGTAATAGGCCCGCAGGTTATGTTCGATAAAACTACCGGACTCCAGTTGTAGGGTATTTAAGTCACATATTTTTCGGTATTCAGGCGGTAAGTGGATCTCCAAAAAGTCACGGGCAGTTTGTTGATGGGTAAGAAATTGTTTAAAAATAGCATCATGGGGTGTAGGTGTGGTTTTCATCGGGCGATATTAACACTATTCCTTTATCATATTGAATATTAAGCTTTATTTTCAGATTTTTATTACATGCAATCAATAAGGTTACTTTTATACTGCTTCCGCAGGAGGCTATCCACACGGAAGCAGTCATGAGTTAATAAGATTTAAGAAAATAAAGTGATATACAGTCTGTGAAGTATTATTTGTATAAATTATTTTATTCAAAATATTTATAAGTTGTTTTTTGATAATAACTTTAGCTATCGGTAAGGTGGTTTTGATAACTGTTTTTTTCAATTTTATTTAATTCGTCAATTAATGCCGCTGTCATTTCTGCAATCCAAAATAGCGCTAATTCCCTGTCCTCTTCTTGGCAATTACTACTCGTGACCAACCTTGCAACCAAATCAATACGATCCAAAGCCAAAGATTCAAAAAATAGATCTGTCACGACCCTACCCCTCTATTTACTCTGTTTTCACTGTGTTTGCATACAGTACAATAATATTAAAAGATTAGGGTACTGATAACCTTACAATCTAAGGAAATTAAAGGTTCCACTAACTCCATCCCGGCCAACGTTGGTGCTCCGGTAGTGGCGCAACTTCCTCTAACCGACCATTTTTAAGCCTGACTGAACGATCAGCATAAAATTGCAGGCTGCTGCCCCGTTCCAGTATCGCTATTTCCTCCTCATTACCCCAAAAACCTCTCAGGCGTAACTCTTCTGTTAATCGTTGCCGGGACTCCGGCGTACAGTTATTGACAGAACTCCTAGCGGCGGCGTTGCCGCCAGAAAAACCTAAAACCCCGGCCTGCGCTGCGCTTTCGGCCAACTTCGGCACAATCTGCCACTTAACCAGACGGGTGCAGATAAGGGATTCAAGCCCCAATAAAGGGGAATAAATGCCCTGAATACGCTGCACATCTTCGGCGTAGATGTTGCCCATTTCGGTGATCTCATAGGACAGGCGCACAGTCAGACAATTCCGGCTCACCATCGGCCCACCCTGAAACTCGGTGTAGGCATACCAGTTGCCCACATCCGCAGCAAAACGCACGTTATCCATATCCTGATCCGGTAGTATTTGCCCGTCTCCCGGCAAGCGGCGTAACTCGCGCCAGACGGTGACCGGCGCACCACCGATTTGCTGAAACTGCCGAATACGCCAACGGCTGGCCCATGCGGTGACTGCTTTGGCCATCTCTCGCGCACTGCCGCCGGTTTCGCCATCTTCTTCCTCGCCCAGCGCGTAACCGTCGATATTCTTTGATATATATTTCGCGATATAGCCGGTTGCACTGCCCTTGGCCGGATCAATAGGTTCAGCATGGAAACGGGCTTTCAGTGCTTCGGGGCTTTGTAATGTTTCTGAATCTTCCAGCCGGGCGTAATAGCAAAGAATGTCGCGCACCGGTGAGACGTGCTGCGGCAGCATAAACAGCAACACATGCCAGTGTGGGGTGCCATCGTGATGCGGCTCTACCACCCTAAAACCAAAGACATTAATCCCGGCGCGGGCAATGGCGGCACGGGCTTTAGCCCATACACTGCATAAGTATTTTTGTGTCTGCCGGGGGCTGGCCCCATTCCAGTTGGTGACAAAGCCGCCACCGTGATACACCGCATGATATTTAGACGGCGCGGTGATGGTGTAGAACTCCCCCACACAGCCCATTTCATTGGCTAAATCTTCAAAACCTCGCATTCTAACCATCAGTTCACATCTCCGTATTGCGGGATTGGCGTTGCTGCCATTCACCATGTCTTCTAACGAAACTCGTTCACCGTCCTGATTTTCCAGCTCAAATGCCTTGAAAAACTCACGGTTGCGCCGCTTCTGTTCCACCCATTCAGCCATGGTTGACCGGCTGACATAGGCTGACGCTGATTTCTGTACTTGCCCCACCGCAATGGCCATATGTTCACGGCGCAGATCACGCAGGCGTTTTAAACGTACACGCCACCAATTCGGCGACATCATGCGCAGCAGGCCGGATTCAATTTTTCGCGGGTTAATTGTCTTGCGGCTGGAATTGAATTCCCGCCAGTACGGCGGTTCAGTTCCCACTTGTTTGCTCAGTTTTACAAGGCAGATATAGGCCCGTTGGGTGCGCTGCCAGAGTTCTTTTGGGTCGCTGCTCTGACTGGTGAAATTACGTTCGATATAGTCGGTAAAACTTTCAGACATAAAATCAGCCACCCGGTGGGACAGGTTGCGTAACTCATCCCGGCCAAACGATGGCAGGCGTTCGAGATCATCAGCAAAGGACCACGGTAAGAAACCGGGCGCGTTGATGACCGGCTGGTACTGGCGGTTAACCATCTGTAGACGTGGCAATACATTCTCGCCCACCGTAGTGCGTAAGAATGTATTGGCATGGCGACGGCCTTTTGATTGGTACAAGTTGGAATATCGATCACCAAAATAGCGGGCCAGAAATTGGGGCATCCCGCCTAAATACTGGCTGCGCCATTGGTGGTCAGTCGGGTTCTGAACAAAGAGTTCGTCTTCGGTGATGCTGATATCTTGCGGGCGGCGTAGCCCCTCCGGCTCCCGGCTGAACTCGCCATTAAAGGGTAAAGACAGGGATAAAAACTCCCCGTCGATAAAGTCATTTACTGGGCGCTGGATGGTAGCGGTCATTCGCTCCAGACTCGCCCGTAACTCATGTACCCTAGCGTTTGAGGCAGGTGCATGTGACTGACTCCAAATTTAGGTAATAAGGATCCCCGACCACCGATGGGAGGCCGTTGGTATTTGTGGCTTTGGCTAATTAATGCAGGTGTGGCGTAGTGCTGGCTGAGGCACAAGAGTGGTTAATTTGTACTAGCCCGTGGATCTCAATGGTTTTAATCCACCAGTTATTAATATTCCAAGTGACGACACCTAGCCCCAGCGCACTGGATATATAAAAAATGGCGCGAATAGAGGCTAGCGCTTCAATTTGATCACTGTTTGATTCCGCCTCACGATATGCCCGGCCCCAAAATGCCGCATTGGCCGCAAACCATTGATGGGGGTTGGTCAAATGCATGGTGTCATTAAACATCACTGGCTGTAATTCAATACGGTTGCCCACTGAACGACATTTACCCAAGAAAAATTGAGCATAATTATGGGCTACACCCCAGTGGTCAAAATCTGCCATCAAACCCGCTTTATCTACTGCGATTACTTTCATCCTATTTCCTAATTATCACTGTAATGAATATTGACCATTGGTTGGGCTGTAATCATTTCCGGGCCGTAAGTTTTGACGGGTGCCGGTTGATGCTGCGGCTTTCGGTTGCACTTATTCCCTTTCACAAAATCTAGCGTACCGACTTGACCGAACGTATCTACCAGCGCCCGTAATCGCTGAATCCCTCGCTGCAACTGATGTAATTCTTCACGGGAAAAATCATCCCACAGATACCGGCAGTGCTCTGATTTCATCCCTGCGGAGTGGAGTAAAATTCCCCGGTGCTGTGCCGGGAGTTTTTCCCATATCACCCTTGCCCGGCTGTGACTGCCGGTCACTTTGTTGCGGATAATGGCTATCCATTTGCTGTTATTGGCCGACATGGTTACCCCCTTAATCCCATCAAACGGAACCACCACCGGCGGCGCTTGGTTTTAAAGATAGGTTTACGTGATTCCCCTAGAAACACCACTCGGCTGGCGCAGGGTTGCCAGCGCTGGCCGTTTGGTAATTCAATCCAGCCGTGGTCAAAATGGCTTAATTGTTGGCTGGGTGATTGTTGTTTCAGGTAGTTAGCGAAAACTTTCATAAGTTCCTCAGTTCAGGCCCGGAACCGTCCGCTAGCGCTGATAAAGTCAACCGCTGCGGCCAGTGCTGGCGTGGATTGGAAACGCGCTTCAACCGAGACAACAATCAGCGACAGGTCACGAATGGCCTGATTCGCACGGTCAAGAATGGCGTTTCTACGGGATTGCGTCATAGGCCCGGCGGTGACGGTTTCACCGGCAATAGCACCGATAGCTGCCGTAGCGCTCAAGGTATGAATAGGTAAATTAGCGGGATTGGCTTCATTAACCGGTACCGCTGGCAAGCATTGCAGTTGAGACAGCAAGCCATCAAGCAGGGTTGGATCTTCGGTAATGTCAGTGAGCGTCAACAGTTCTATGCAGCTCAACTGGTGCGGCTGGTCAGGATTAAGTTTGTTACGCAGGGTCTGCGGCTTCATACCGATTTGCTCGGCAACCGCCGTTAAATTGTTATTCCGGGCGAAAGCACGGCATGACATATCAAAGCGCGGGTGTTTAGAAAGCTGGAAATCAAACATGGTCGATACCCTCCCAATAACGCAATATCGAACTAGGCGATTGCAATATCACAATTCGAGAGAGCATCTACGGTGAGTGCAGCCATGTTGATCATGACTTTTTCGCGCTTCATATCTTTATCTTTCCGGAGGCGATGACGGGTTAAACGACCATCGGCCAACATCGCTTTGATAGTTTCTGAATCCAAACCGGTTAACTCGGCATATCTCTCAACTGTGACGTGAGGAGTTAGAAGAGTGATTGAAATATTAGGTCTCATGATGCAACATCCCCTATTCGCTTGTGGTGAGCGGTAGTAAAGATTAATAATGGGTGGTTATTCACTTTTCGAGATGAATTTAATCTCTCGAAAAGTGAATGTCAATCAATAAACTTCATTTTTCGAGATTAACATGGATCTTCGACGTGGTGGCCAAGCGGCAATTGACCGGATGCTGGAGGCTTATGGCTTCGGTACAAAGCAGGCTTTATGTGAGCAACTAGGCATATCTGCCAGTACATTAGCCAACCGTTATCTACGTGATACTTTTCCCGCAGACCTCGTGATTCAGTGTGCTTTAGAGACTGGCGCATCACTGCGTTGGTTAACTACTGGTGAGGGCGCGATGTATGAAAATGCTAAACAGCTTGATATCGTGCAGATTCCTCGCCAAAAGTTGTTAGACGGCAAACTCTACGACTCGAATTTCTATATGTTCGATAAGGCGTTCTTACCTGACGGATTAAAAGACCCGGTTGTTATCCTTGATGGGGATGTCACCTATATTGCTGATCGCAAGTTCGATGAAGTTCAGGATGGTAAGTGGGTTGTTGATATAGAGGGAAAGGTTAGTGTGCGAGACATTATTCGTATTCCGGGTGGTAAAGTGCGGGTTGAGGGTGGGAAGTTTTCTTTTGATTGTTTAATTAATGAAATCACAGCAAAATCTAAAATCATGAAAATTTCATTTAATATTTAGCATAATAGTAAAATGAGGTATCAAATGAGTACGTGGAAAGAGGCATTTGAAGCTAGAAATGATTTAAAAGACTACGGAGATAATGGACTTGCATTATTTGCTTTAGCTCTACGTTTCAATATTGATGATTTAGAAACTGTGGCAGCCGAATCTATTACTGATGGGCATGATGACAAAAAATGTGATTTGGTTTTTATCAATCAAGAAGATGAATATGCTGTCATAGCTCAATGTTATATGTCTACTAAAGATAGACAAGAGGCTCCTGCAAACAAAGCAAGTGACTTGAATACGGCCTTACCTTGGTTATTGCAGCGAGATATTAATGAAGTACCCGAAAGGTTAAGATCTGCCGCAAAAGAAATTAGAGCTAAAATAAACAATGACGAAATTAAAAATATTTACATTTGGTACATTCATAATTTACCTTGTTCAAAAAATGTAAGAAATGAGCTAATAACTGTCCAGCAAACTGCAAAAACTATCTTAGCAAATGATTTCAAAAAAGATAAGATATCAGTTGAATCAACGGAAGTAGGTGATTCAATGTTATCCGATTGGTACAATGAATCATTGTCTCCAATATTAGTTGACGAATCCTATTCTATAGATTTAGATGGTGGCTATGAAGTTAATGGAGATGGTTGGAAAGCGTTCTGCTCAAGTATCCCAGCAAAATTTTTGCATAGAACATATAAAAAACATAAAACAAAAATATTCTCAGCCAACATAAGAGATTACTTGGGTGCCCGCTCATCAAACTCAAACATTAATAATGGAATAAGGAAGACGGCTGAGCATTCCCCTGGAAATTTCTGGGTATTTAATAATGGCGTAACTATACTTGTTCATTCATTCAACTACTCAAAAGATACAGAGAAATTAAGTATTCGTGGCCTGTCAATAGTAAATGGGGCTCAAACTACCGGTGCAATTGGCTCACTCAGTCGCTCTCCATCAGATGAAGCAAAAGTTCAAGCTCGCTTTGTCTGTGTGAATAATGGAGATAATGAGTTAATACAAAATATAATTCAATATAACAATAGCCAAAATAAAGTTGAAGCGTCAGATTTTCGAAGTACTGATAAAATTCAAAAACGGTTAAAAGAAGAATTTTCACAATTAAAAGATGTCGAATACGACGGTGGTCGTAGAGGTAGTGCAGCTAGTGTAATAAAAAGAAGAGCAAACTTACTACCGTCCTATACTGTAGGCCAAGCATTAATGTGTTTTCACGGTGAACCTATTTCAGCATATAACCAAAAGTCTGGAATATGGATACAAGATAATCTATATTCAAAAATATTTAATGACAACACAAAAGCAACTCATATAATTTGTGCTTATTCATTAATGAAAGCAGTGGAAAACAAAAAGAAAATTTTAATTAAAAAATCGAGTTTGCAACAGATGGAACTACAGCAGCTTGACTATTTTAGAAAGCGAGGTTCCATATCGCTTTTCTGTTCAGCTATCGCCCATTGTCTTGAGACATATATGTCTCGTAAAGTCCCTAATTTATTCAGGGTTTCATTTGGTGAAAAAACCTCACCTGAAGAAGCAGAACAAATTTGGGAAAAGATTATTGATGTAACACTTCCTTTCTGCACACAATTACAACCAGCGTTGGAAGATGGTGGCCTGAATAACTCATCAAAAGTGAATGCGGTGTTAATTACATTTAGTTCTCTAGTTTTAGCCACAGCGGTAATGAATGCTCCGATCTATGCAGAGTTTTCATCAAAAATTCAGCCTATTTAGTAATTCCTTGTATATATTTGGAATAACAAACATTGACCACTGTCTATTCATGGGTCTTCCCCGATCATGGTGGGAGACTCAGAACGCCATGTTCAGCTTTCCGTAGTGGAACAGCACACCCAGTTTGAACCGTTCTTTATTCCTAAAGCCTCGTGACTTGATCCTGAGCAGGCGTATTTTGCTGTTTAGAGACTCCGCATTACCGTTCGATACTCGGTGTTTCATTGCATTTAGGATCCCGTAAAGACGCTTTGCCACCATGCGGGCAACGCTTGCCATGAGAGGGATCCCGCTATTCTTTGCCATTAACATCCATTCTTGCCACAGCCTGCGGCTATGCCTGTCATAACGCCTGTGCCAAAGGTCGCGGGCAAGTTCTTTCATTACCCAACACTGGCTAGTTTCGGGTAATACCAGACGTGCTACTTCCAACCGTTCCGCCCTGCCTCCGTGTCGATTTTGTTTACCGTAAAACCACAGATAACGCGAGCGATGAGCCCCTTTCCTGTCTAACGACGAGATGCGTTTCATTTCCGTCATTCGTGTTTTATCAACAACGCCGCAGAGCGTTTTTGCCACATGGAAGTGGTCGAAGGCGATTTTATCCACGGCATTGGGAAGATGGATCCGGGCTGCGCTGATATAGGCCATGTTCATGTCCATCGACAACGTTTTTATCTCATCCAACTGGTGATCGCTCAGGCTACGCAGATAGCTAGCAAGGCTCTCAACGCCGCGGTCATCTGTCAGTTTCAGAGCCCGGCCTTGCCGGTCAGAGATAACGGTGACGTACTTATGGCCTTTTTTGAAGGCCACTTCGTCCACGCAGAGGTGGCGGGCCGATAAAGGCCTTTTTATCCGGGACAGGCCCCGTTTAACGGCACGCACCATGATACCGTCTACGGCATTCCAGCTCAGCTTAAGCTGCTTTCTGACGGCATCTACCGTGCTGATTTTCAGCCATGAGAGGACAAAAAACTCGAACAACAACGTGTACCTGCTACCGGGTCCAGCCCAGGGGACGGGCAGTGTCTGGCAACCGTGTTCAGGGCAGTCAATGCGTGGGACATCAGCTTCAACCAGCGTGGTGAACTGGCAAGTATCGAGGTGACGCCATTTACGGTGTCGATGGTCATGTATAGGGCAGGATTTACCACAGGTCGGACAGGTTAACTGAGTATGTTCAGCGATGCCGACAGTAACTGTCACAGAACCGGCATTTTCATCGAGAGAAACTGATTTGACCTGCCACGGCGCGGACAGGTTGAGAATGTGTGCATAGAGGGACTTTTCGTCCATGGCAGGCTCCTCAGAAAATCAAGACTGCCACTATAATGCCCTCAGCCACCACAACAGGGGAAGACCCCTATTCATACAGTTAAATGACTCCTTATCTTCCAAGGGGGTTATCAATGTCAGTACGCAAACAACCAACAGGTCAATGGCTATGTGAGTGCTACCCGGCAGGCCGTACAGGTCGCCGGGTGAGAAAAATGTTTGCGACTAAAGGTGAAGCCCTAGCCTTTGAACGTTACACCATGGATCAGGTGAGCAATAAACCTTGGTTGGGTGATGCACCAGACCGCCGCACGTTAAGTGAGGTTGCCGAACTTTGGTATAACCTGCATGGCCGTTCTCTGGAAGCCGGTGAAAAAATTTATAAGAAACTAGAATTGATAGTTGCTGCGCTGGGTAATCCCCCCGCTCATAGTTTGAGTGGCAAAGATTTTGCTCACTACCGCTCTAAGCGTTTATCTGGCAAGATTTATTTCTCAGAGAAATGGAAGAAAGGTGCCAAGCCGGTCACCGTGAATCTGGAACAAAGTTTTTTGAGCGGTATGTTCAGCGAGTTGGCCAGATTAGGGGAATGGAACCTACCGAACCCATTAGACAACCTGCGTAAGTATGCAGTGGCAGAAAAAGAGATGGCGTGGCTCACCCATGAGCAGATTAAAACGCTATTGGCCGCATGTAGTTTTGGCCGGGTAGATTTGCCAATGGTGGTAAAAGTTTGTCTCAGCACCGGGGCGCGATGGAATGAAGCGGAGAAACTCACCCGCTCACAAGTTAGCCCTTACAAAATTACCTTTGTCAGAACAAAAGGTAAAAAGAACCGTAGCGTGCCAATCAGCAAAGAACTTCATGACGAGTTAGTCGCGTTAGAGGGAGACCGTCTGTTCAGTGAATGTGATTTCCGCTTTATGGCCGCAATCAACACCACAGACATTAAATTACCCACTGGCCAGCTTACGCATGTTTTACGCCATACCTTTGCCGCTCACTTTATGATGTCCGGGGGCAACATTCTGGTATTACAGCGCATCCTTGGTCACAGTGATATTCAAATGACAATGCGCTATGCTCACTTTGCGCCAGAACACTTAGAAACCGCAGTGCAGTTCAACCCGCTAACCACCATGAAAGCTGGCGACAAAGTGGCGGCGGAGGTTACTCTTCCCTAGGATTTACTACCCCTCAATAACTAATCAACTCATTGCATTTATTGTATATTGTTGTTTTATATAGAGTAATTAGACTAGTCGGGTTTTTTCTTGCCTGGAATTTGAGTTCTGCCCCTCATATCCCCCTTAAGGCTTTCTTAAGACAAAATTATTACAGTAATAACATTCCCTATTTCTGCTCAGGTTATTTCGTGAAGACCAGCAAACACCCACCTCAATGCAAACACGCGCCTCAATATGAGGCCACCACACCAACATTAAATAGCATCTCAACAACACCAACAATTAAGACAAACTCCCTTTACTCATTGCCACTAACATTCTATTTTTGGCAGGCTTTTGGGTTGGCAATCAGTGGATTACTCTTTCTCTGGCTAGCCCGCAACGAGCAGTTGGATTGGCTTATCAGTAATTATTGGTTTGATCCCGTCGGGCGGAACTTTCCGCTGGAACATAACTACTGGCTGGATTTACTGAATCACCGGCTATTAAAAATCACCATTATCAGCGCTGCTGTGGTGGCTTTGTTATGGGGTCTTTATCGCCGAAATGGGCGAATAGTCACCAGTATGCTGTTGTTTGGTATTGGCCCGTTGGTGATAGGCATTCTAAAAGCCACCAGTGCACACTCATGCCCTTGGGATCTGATGGCGTATGGCGGGAAATCCCTCAGTTATGTGCTGATGGGGAGTGCGCCTGTCGGTGCAGGCCCTGGCCACTGCTTTCCTGGAGGCCATGCATCCAGCGGTTTTGCTGTTATGGCACTGTTTTTCTTGTTTTATCCGGAGCGGCCACGGCTGGCGACCCTGTGTTGGTTCGTCGGTGTCACTCTTGGCATGTTGATGGGGTTTGGTCAAGTTATGCGCGGCGCACACTTCCTGACTCACAACCTGTGGGCGGGTTGGTGGGTATGGCTTAGCCAGTTAGCTCTGTTTTGGATGATTAGCGGTTATTACAACCGTGATTAAAGGACAAAATAATGGAACAAATGAATTACTTTTTCTTTTCCATGATTAATGCGACTCCCGCATCATCACCATGGATGATTTCTTTTGCGACCTTCATCGCACGTGACTTGATCATGATTGTTCCTGTGTTGCTGGTAGGCTTGTGGCTATGGGGGCCGAAAAACACCATGGACTTACAGCGCACAATGGTCTCCAAGGCAGCTATTGCTCTCGCTTTTTCCATGCTTTCAGCGGCGTGTATCGGCATGCTTCTCCCCCACGACCGGCCTTTTGCCGTTGGCCTTGGCTATAATTATCTAAGTCATGCCCCGGATAGCTCTTTCCCGAGTGACCATGGCACCGCTATCTTTACCTTCGCCTTAGCCTTTGTTTTCTGGCACAAAATCTGGCCCGCGATCACAATGATGGTGATAGCTATTGCCATTGCCTGGTCACGGGTCTATCTGGGGGTTCATTGGCCATTAGATATGGTGGGGGCTTTCTTGCTAGGGATTATCGGTTGCCTGTTCGCTCAGTTAGTGTGGAATCTATTCGGAGATGCTATCTCGAGTGGCATGAAGCGCCTTTATCACCTGAGTTTTGCCTTACCGATCAGTCGCGGGTGGGTCAGAAGCTAACAACGCCACGTTATTTATCTCACATTGCCGATTGCCCCATAATGATCGGCACTGTTTTCAGCTTACCCCCACGTTAAAAAATATTTTTAAATCAATAAATAACAAACAGACCTATCTCCCCCTCACTATTAATGTTACTTAAATAACAAAAATCATTGTAACCAGTGAATGTTAGCTTTGTTTTACCCCAAGAAATGTTACCATTATAACAACAGAGCCAACTTACAGATAAACAAAAGGATAATAATCATGACAATCAATTACGCTAATTATATCGACCATACCCTCTTGGCAATGGATGCCACCGAAGCACAAATTATTAAGCTGTGTGAAGAAGCCAAACAACACCATTTCTATGCTGTATGTGTGAACTCAGGTTATGTTCCACTGGCGGCTCAGCAGTTAGCCGGCAGCCCAGTTAAAGTGTGTTCAGTCATTGGCTTCCCATTGGGTGCGGGTCTGACTGAAGCAAAAGCGTTTGAAGCTCAAGCGGCTATCAATGCCGGCGCACAAGAGATTGATATGGTTATCAATGTTGGCTGGCTGAAAAGCGGAAAAATAGCTGAAGTCAAAGCCGATATTAAGGCCGTGCGTGATAATTGCGCCTCCACACCGTTGAAGGTAATATTAGAAACTTGCCTGCTCAGCGACGCACAAATCGTCCAGGTGTGTGAGATGTGTCGTGAGTTAGATGTTGCCTTTGTGAAAACTTCAACAGGTTTCAGCACCGGTGGCGCTAAAGAGGAGCATGTAAAATTGATGCGTACCACGGTAGGCCCGGTGATGGGGGTTAAGGCATCCGGTGCCGTTCGTGACCGAGCCACTGCTGAAAAAATGATTCAGGCAGGAGCAACTCGAATTGGTACCAGCTCTGGGGTTGCTATCGTTTCAGGCCAGCAAGCGGCCGAGTCAAGCTACTAACATATGATAAGCCCGGTTAATACCGGGCTTATTTATTGCCCTGTGCTGTTTTGCAGCCCAGGGTATAGCAAATTTTTTCAGGAATCTCTTATGGAAACCCGCCGTGCAGAACGAATTAATAAACTTACTCAGGTCCTAAAGCGTTCCGATAAAATCCATCTAAAAGAGGCCGCAAACCTGCTACGGGTTTCAGAGATGACCATCCGGCGGGATCTTAGCGCCGAACCGACCGCAGTTATTTTACTCGGCGGGTATGTGGTGATGGACCCCAAAAGCAACAATGCCAATAGCTATTTTGTCTCTGATCAACAGGCCAAGCAGGTTGAGGAGAAACGGCGCATTGGTCAGTTAGCAGCTCGCCTGATAGTGGAAAACGATACCGTTTTTTTTGACTGCGGTACCACCATCCCCTCAATCATTGACGAGATCGATGAAGAACTAACATTTACCGCAATTTGTTACTCCCTTAACACCTTTCTCTCCCTGCAAGATAAGCCCAATTGCAAAGTCATCCTGTGTGGCGGTGAGTTCAAACCCAATAACTATATTTTCACCCCTATCAGCCAGCATAATGAACTGGATAATATCTGCCCGAATAAAGCTTTTATCTCGGCGGCGGGAGTTTCAATTGAGTATGGCGCAACCTGTTTCAACTTCGATGAGATCCTGTTGAAGCATCGTGCCATTGCCAAATCTCAGCATAAAATTCTGGTCGCCGACCACAGTAAGTTTGGCAACATAAAGCCCGCCAGTATAGGTGCTTTGACTCTCTTTGATGCAGTAGTCACCGACCGTCAGCCTGATGCTGAATTCAGTCAGTTCTTTTTAGCGCAGGGCATCAAGATCGACTGTTAACCTTGAATTACATAGTAAAAATATTATTTTTATCTTCGACGGGTGGTTTGCTCTACCCGTGAATTACTAGGCAAAAATCTGACTATATTTAGGTTGTATAAATCCCGCCTAATAACCATATTTTATTTATGGTTAAGCAATATTCCCATCTTGAAATTTTTAAAACACAATTTCATTATTTATCTGGTTCCGATAAGCGCTGAATTTAAGGTAAATTAATTTAACATTTAGCCTTCTTTTAACCCATTTAAATAAGAGAATAGCGGAAGCTTTTGTCTGACAAATTACCGACTGTAAAAAACTCCATAACAAATATGCCGATATTCATCGCTAGATTATTCTCACCTACGATAATCCACAGCGCTGATTTCATATTCGACTGATTATATTAACATCAGATTCATAAATTGCTTGTATGTCAGAATAATATAATAAATACATAAAAATCAATAGATTGAATTAATTCCTCTATTTTAAACTAATGATATCCATCAATAAATCAGCGAAAAATTTGAATTATGCTAGATCCATCATCATGGTTAAAATATATTGCACGCCAAGAGATGGACGATAAAGAATAGACTGTTTGTTTATTGACCATAAATGAAAATAGACTTTTAAGCGCCTTTAGTGATGAAGTTTAAACATTCACATAACAATCAGTTGTAAATTTGCAACAAGTGACCTAAAACGAGTTTATTAAGCATTTGAGAGCAGGATCACGGTAGTTTTCACTACAAATCGTTATCTTGCCGCCAGCAAAAACTACCAAGCTCACGGTAACAACAAAAATAGCCAATAAGGCGAATTACGCGCCGAATATTGGTTAAATTTTGCACTCTATTTTTTAGATATAAAGCACCACTACGGCACCAAAGTAATAACCAGGGCACTCATTTTAACCGAATCGTTTTTGACTGAATTTTTCACCTGATAGTGAAACTCAATAATGCACTACAGGTATCTAACTTTCGGTTCTTAATTTTAAATTAACGTGTTCACTATGGAGATTTTTCATGGACACTACTCAAGCAGGCACCCTTGCCTCCACGGGAAAAGTTTCAACATCTACCTGGCGTAAAAGTGACACCATGTGGATGCTGGGTCTATACGGTACAGCAATAGGTGCAGGTGTATTATTCCTGCCAATCAATGCGGGTATCGGCGGTCTGCTACCGCTAATTGTGATGGCCATCATTGCTTTCCCGATGACCTTCTTTGCTCACCGTGGTCTGTGCCGCTTTGTGCTTTCAGGTAAAAACCCAGGTGAAGACATTACTGAAGTGGTTGAAGAGCACTTCGGCATCGGCGCAGGTAAGTTGATTACACTGCTTTACTTCTTCGCTATCTACCCAATTTTGTTGGTTTACAGTGTCGCGATTACCAACACCGTCGATAGCTTCATTACCCACCAGATGCATCTGCCATCACCACCACGTGCCATCTTGTCACTGATTCTTATCATTGGCCTGATGACTATCGTGCGTTTTGGTGAGCACGCCATTGTAAAAGCAATGAGCATCCTGGTGTTCCCATTTGTTGCGGCATTGATGCTGCTGGCGGTGTACCTGATCCCTAACTGGTCTGGTGCCATCTTCGAGCACGTATCAATGGACGGCAATGGCACCGGAAGCGGCCTGTGGATGACCATGTGGCTGGTTATTCCGGTCATGGTGTTCTCATTCAACCACTCCCCGATCATCTCTGCGTTTGCGGTCTCAAAACGTGAAGAGTACGGCGTTGATGCTGAGAAAAAATGTTCACGCATTTTGGCTTTTGCTCACATCATGATGGTTGTCACGGTCATGTTCTTCGTCTTCAGCTGTGTTCTGAGCCTGTCACCGGCTGATTTGGCAGAAGCGAAAAGCCAAAATATCTCTATTTTGTCTTACCTGGCTAACCACTTTAATACCCCAATCATTGCCTACATGGCACCGGTTATTGCCTTTATCGCTATCACCAAATCGTTCCTGGGTCACTATCTGGGCGCACGTGAAGGCTTTAACGGCATGATGATTAAGTCTCTGCGTAGCAAGGGCAAAACCATCAATCATGACAAACTGAACCGCATAACTGCGCTGTTCATGCTGGTAACAACCTGGATCGTTGCAACCATGAACCCAAGCATTCTGGGCATGATTGAGACTCTGGGTGGCCCGATTATCGCCATGCTGCTGTTCCTGATGCCAATGTACGCAATCCATAAAGTGCCAGCGATGCGCAAATACAGTGGCCAGATCAGTAACGTATTCGTGGTTATCATGGGTCTGATTGCTATCTCTGCCATCTTGTTCAGCCTGTTCGGCAAATAATACTGAGGCTGGTCATCTTCCACGGCCAGCCTATCTAACGCAGTAATCGTTTCAAAAGCCGGTGCGTCCGCGTCGGCTTCTTATTCCACGGCTTTGTAAGCGAATTAATAATTAGAACCTTTAAGAGGCTAATATATGGTCAGCGTTTTTGACATTTTCAAGATTGGTATTGGTCCTTCCAGCTCCCATACCGTCGGCCCGATGAAGGCTGGCAAGCTGTTTACCGATGATTTAATCACACTGGGGCATCTTTCTGCCGTCACGCGAATCACTGTGGATGTTTACGGTTCACTCTCTCTGACCGGTAAAGGTCATCATACTGATATCGCCATTATTATGGGTTTAGCGGGTAATCTGCCCGATACCGTTGATATTGATGCCATCGCCGGTTTCATCCGCGATGTAGAACTGCGTCAGCGCCTGCTGTTAGCCAATGGCAGCCACGAAGTTGATTTTCCTGCCCAGGGTGGGATGAACTTCCACGAAACCAATTTGCCACTGCATGAAAATGGCATGTCCATCACGGCACATGCCGGTGATGAGACACTTTTCAGTAAAACCTACTACTCCATCGGCGGTGGCTTTATTGTCGATGAAGCCCACTTTGCTCAGCAAGATGGTCACGCGGTTTCGGTGCCCTACCCGTTCAACTCTGCCCGTGACTTGCAAAAACACTGTAAAGATACTGGTTTATCACTGTCCGGTTTAGTGATGCAAAATGAGCTGGCGTTGCACAGTAAAGCCGAAATAAGCGCACACTTTGCCGCTATTTGGCAGGTCATGTGCGCCGGTATTGAGCGCGGTATTAACACTGAAGGTCTGTTACCTGGCCCAATGAGAGTGCCACGTCGTGCCGCAGCATTACGCCGTATGTTGGTCACCACCGACAAGCATAATGCCGACCCGATGATGGTTGTCGATTGGATCAATATGTATGCGCTGGCCGTCAACGAAGAGAATGCAGCCGGTGGGCGGGTTGTCACGGCACCGACCAATGGCGCATGCGGCATTATTCCTGCAGTACTGGCGTACTACGATAAGTTTATTCGCCCGGTGAATGAGAACTCCTACAGCCGCTATTTTCTGGTGTCTGGTGTGATTGGTGCGCTGTATAAAATGAACGCATCCATTTCTGGCGCTGAAGTGGGATGTCAGGGGGAAGTGGGGGTTGCCTGCTCAATGGCCGCAGCCGGCTTGGCTGAATTGATGGGCGGTAGCCCTGCTCAGGTCTGTATCGCCGCTGAAATCGCCATGGAGCACAATCTGGGGCTGACTTGTGACCCGGTTGCCGGGCAAGTTCAAGTGCCTTGCATTGAGCGCAACGCGATCTCCGCGGTACAAGCCGTCAACTCTGCCCGCATGGCGCTGCGCCGCACTAGCGAACCCAGTGTCTGCCTGGATAAAGTCATCGAAACGATGTATGAAACCGGCAAGGATATGAACGCAAAATACCGCGAAACCTCCCGTGGTGGGCTGGCAATCAAGGTTGTTGCCTGTAACTGAGTGATTGCCGCATCGAGAGTAAACTGAGGTTACTGGCAAACCTATTTTATCGCTCGGGAGCGACGGGGCGACTACACCGATGGGTACTCCGACGGCTTACGCCACTTGTATTTTAAATAAGTAGTGGCCCATTCGGCACATCTCCCCGCCAATCAGCTTTGTTAATGGTTTGAAATGGCTACTGAAAAGTAGCCATTGAGGTTAATGACCAAGCTGCTGATAGCCCAGTGAGTGAAGGGTTTACCGCACCCAGGGGCACTTCGGTGGCTCACGCCACTACGACCCCAACGGCACGATCCCCCTTCATTTGACTTTGTCAGCAGCCTGCATTTTCCTTATTTATCAGTGACCTGAAATTAACCGAAAATACCGCCAAACCACTGGCTGAACTTCATCATCACAAAGTCCCACATGCGGCTAAAGAAACCGCCCTCTTTGACTTCATTTAGCACCACCAGCGGGCGCTGCTCAATGGTTTTGCCATTAAGCTGAAAATCAATAGTGCCGACCACTTGATGCTTCGTCAGTGGCGCGCGCAGTTCAGTCTGATCCAGCTTGTAACTGGCTTTCAGGTTCTTCATCTGCCCTTTCGGGATGGTGATAGCCGCATCTTCTGCGACACCAAGCTCTGCCTGACCGGTATCACCAAACCAGACTTTCTGCGTCACAAAAGGTTTCGTGGTTTTAATCGGCACCACAGTTTCATAGAAACGGAACCCCCAACTCAGCAGCTTTTCACTTTCACTGAATCGAACCCGATCACTGGGCGCACCCAATACCACCGAGATCAAACGCATCGGCCCATCGGTGGCAGAAGCCACCAGGTTATGCCCCGCACCAGTAGTAAAGCCGGTTTTCATACCATCAACATTGAGATTTGTATTCCATAACAGACGGTTACGGTTAATCTGTCGAATCTTATTAAAGGTAAATTCCTTCTCTTTATGTAGCGCGTACTCTTCTGGCACGTCGCGAATCAATGCCTGCCCCAGCACCGCCATATCACGAGCGGTACTGTACTGCCCCGGCGCATCAAGGCCATGCACTGTCATAAAGTTAGTATTCGTCAGCCCCAGCGCTTTGGCGTAATTATTCATCAAACCAACAAAACTGTCCTGACTACCAGCCACATAATCTGCCAGCGCGATACTGGCATCGTTACCTGACTGAATAACAATGCCTTTATTCAAATCGGACAATTTCACCTGATCGCCCGGTTTCAAAAACATCAGTGAAGAGCCGCGCAGCGCCGGATTACCGGTGGCCCAGGCATCTTTCCCCACTGTCACTAAATCATCTGGATGCACTTTACCGGCTTTAATTGCCTGTCCAATCACATAGCTGGACATAATTTTTGTCAAACTGGCGGGATCAAGGCGCTGGTCACCGTTAGCTTCAGCCAGCACTTTTCCACTGTTGTAATCCATCAATACATAGGCTTTGGCATCGACCGGAGGAACCGCCGGATCATCAGCCGCGTGCGCTGTGGGTAGCGCCAGGAGCAATAAACCGGCACTGAAGGTAAATTTTTTTATCTTTAAAGGGAGGATAAATTTCATCATGAGGTCGCCAGAGTATCCTTGCAAATAATCGGAAATAAGTGGTGTTTCCAGAAAGTACCACGGTCCAATTAGCGAAAAAATAACGTCTTTCTACTGATACTGAACCATTAGTTTAGTCACACTTCAGTACCTTTTCTAAATTTATCCCATTGCCGTGTCAATTGGGCGTAGTTTTACCTTTTGTTTTGTAAAGACCCCCGTTTTACCTATTTTTGATGGCTATACGGCTAAACATCTCCCTATCTGAACGTCCCGACACCTAAGCACCTAAGCGTCTAAAAATCAATAAATATATTCCAAAAAGGAATAAATACAGGTTATTTGTTCTTTTTAGTGCCTAAGCTGCTGGCGCTATGATTCAGCCAATAGGTTGCTAACCAACTCACTCAGTTAATTCATTTTTTGAAGCACCTTTTATTGGAGAAAAAAATGGCTATTCCTCGCTCGGTGCTTGATCTTATCGGCCACACCCCTCTGCTGGAGCTAACCCGCTTTGATACCGGCCCGTGCCAACTGTTTGTGAAGCTGGAAAATCAAAACCCCGGCGGCTCGATTAAAGACCGCGTCGCGCTCTCCATGATTGAGCAGGCGGAACAAGATGGTTTGTTGCCGCCCGGCGGCACCATTATTGAAGCAACCGCTGGCAATACTGGCCTCGGGCTGGCGCTGGTTGCCGCGCTGAAGGGCTACAAGCTGGTTTTGGTGGTGCCGGATAAGATGAGTCAGGAGAAGATTTTCCACCTGCGGGCCTTGGGCGCTCAAGTGCTACTGACGCGTTCGGATGTGGGTAAAGGCCATCCGGCTTATTATCAGGATTATGCGCTGCGACTGGCGCAGGAGACCCCCGGCGCTCTCTATATTGACCAATTCAACAATCCGGCCAATCCTGCCGCGCACCGGAGATCCACCGGCCCAGAGCTGTGGCAGCAGATGGGCGAACAGATTGATGCCATCGTGGTGGGCGTCGGCTCCAGCGGCACACTCAGTGGCCTAAGCCAATATTTCGCGGATCTCTCGCCGACGACGGAGTTTGTCCTGGCTGATCCCGCCGGATCTATTTTAGCCGATTATGTCGACAGTTCGCAGATTGGCGATGCGGGCAGCTGGCTGGTTGAGGGCATTGGGGAAGATTTTATCCCGCCACTGAGCAACTTTTCTCAGGTAAAAAAATCCTACCGCATTGATGATGCCGAAGCCTTCAGCACCGCCCGCACCCTATTGCGGGAAGAGGGGGTGCTGGCAGGCTCCTCCACCGGCACCCTGCTGGCCGCGGCATTGCGCTACTGCCGTGAGCAAACCAGCCCCAAACGGGTGGTCACTTTTGTCTGTGACAGCGGTAATAAATATCTGTCAAAAATGTTCAACGACTACTGGTTACTGGAGCAGGGTCTACTGAGCAAGCCGCAGCATGGCGATTTACGGGATTTCATCACCTATAGCCATCAGGATGGCGCAACAGTTTCTGTCTCGCCGCAAGATACGCTGTCGGTCGCCCATGCCCGCATGCGCTTATATGACATTTCGCAGTTGCCGGTGTTAGACGGGGAAAAAGTGGTTGGTTTAATCGACGAGTGGGATCTGCTGAATGCGGTGCAAGCCGATGCCAGCCATTTCAAATTACCCACCAGTAGCGCGATGACCCGTCAGGTCAACACGTTACAAAAAGAGGCGGATTACCGCTCTCTGCTGGCCACGTTTAATGATGGTCATGTCGCGGTGGTGCTGGATGGCGAGCACTTTCTCGGCCTGATTACTCGCACTGATGTTTTGAATACCTGGCGTCAAAAGCTGGTTTAATTTTCTCATATTAAGGATTTTTATCATGGCAAAGTTTGATACCCTGACCGTCCACGCCGGTTACACCCCAGACAGCACTGGCGCAGTGATGCCCGCTATTTATGCAACCTCCACTTTTGCGCAACCAGCCCCCGGCGAACATACCGGCTATGAATACTCCCGCAGTGGCAACCCCACTCGCACCGCGCTAGAGCAGGCCATTGCCGAGCTGGAGGGCGGCATTCGTGGCTATGCTTTCGCTTCTGGCCTGGCGGCCTGCTCAACAGTGCTTGAACTGCTGGATCAAGGTAGTCATATCATTGCGGTTGATGATTTATATGGCGGTACTTATCGCCTGTTGGAGAAGGTTCGCAGCCGCACCGCCGGTTTGCGGGTGACTTATGTCTCCCCTGCGGATACCGCCGCGCTGGAGCACGCGATTCAGCCCGATACCAAAATGATCTGGGTGGAGACGCCAACCAATCCGCTGCTAAAACTGGCTGATTTAGCGGCCATTGCGGCGATTGCCAAAAAGCACCAACTCATCAGTGTGGCCGATAACACCTTTGCCTCACCTTACATTCAACGCCCGCTGGAACTCGGTTTTGATATTGTGGTGCATTCAGCAACCAAATACCTTAATGGTCACTCTGATGTGGTCGCCGGAGTCGCGGCGGTGGGCAACAACCCTGAACTGGCGGAGCAATTGGGCTTTTTGCATAACGCCATTGGCGGGATTTTAGACCCCTTCAGCAGTTTCCTGACACTACGGGGCTTACGCACCCTGGCACTGCGGATGGCGCGACATAACCACAGTGCGCAGCGCATCGCCGAATGGCTTGAACAGCAGCCGCAAGTGGAAAATGTCTACTATCCGGGGCTAAAAAGTCACTCACAGCACGCGCTGGCAACCAAACAGATGGCCGGTTTTGGTGGCATGATTTCGGTGCGACTGAAGGGGGATGACAGCTACGCCCGCGCAGTGATTAAGCGCTCACATCTGTTTACCCTGGCCGAAAGCCTCGGTGGCGTCGAAAGCTTAATCAGCCAGCCATATAGCATGACCCACGCCTCAATTCCGCTGGAAACCCGCTTAAAACACGGCATCACTCCGCAATTACTGCGCTTATCCGTGGGCATTGAGGATACCGAAGATTTGATAGCTGACTTAGCGCAAGCGCTGAACGGCGAGCTTTAAATCAGATAAATACGATAGGTGTGATATTCACGCCTATCGTTATCCCAGCAGCAACAAGCACTAAACCGCCCTTTGCCAGACATGCCCGCGCTCTTCAAAAATCAGTTTTTCCATCGATTGCTGGACTTCAGAATCTGCCAATATACGCAAAAAATGCCCCACATCACTGGCTTCATCAATCGACTCCACATAAAGCGCGCGCAGAGCGACATCAGCGGTGCGTGGCAAGCTGCTCTGCCCCTTTTCCCAGCGAGCAATCGTTTGGACATCCACCCCCAGTAGTGCCGCAAGTGATTTTTGCGACATATTCATTTCAATACGTATAAAACGGATTTCGTCGGCAAGTAGTGGACTACAGCGGTTAACTAATATTTTACCAATCAGACGATGCAAACCATCAACATCATCAATACTGGTAAAATGCTCGCCATCAATAACGTCACATTGATAGCCATTAGCCAACCACACTGTTGTTAAGCCGCTCTCCGTATAGTGATGCATGACTTTCTCTCCCTTACTTAATCATGACCGTGATAACGAACAGAGTAGGATCGTTTTCATGCCGTTTCAGTACAGTAACCACCTCGATCACATCTCCAGCAGCGATACCTTGCAAGTTAAACTTCCAATCGCCAGCCGCAGTTTGGTGTGGTGCTTCGGTAAACCGACTGTGCTTGCTGGCAAAAACAGATAAAATTTGCCGCAGTGTTATGCGCCGTTCAGCGATCCTTTGTTTGGCATGTGTGCTCATCCGAATACGACTGGTATGATTCGTCGCCAAATCATTCACTATTTTACGTACTGAAATAGGGCTAAGCGGAAACTCACTGATAGCCATGCCCTGATAGCACAAAGGTGTATTAGATTCCATTCAATCACCCCCCTCTTTTATACCTATCATTTTGATAGGCAAAAAAGAGAACGTCAAGAACAGATCAAGAGAAAAAAGAGCAGAGTGGGTAGTGCGGATGAGCAAAAAACGGCAAAAAATGTTACCGCCGATGCGCCAGAGACCTGACCCATTTATCACCCAGGCTTTGTACACCTTGCACCAAAATCACCAGAATGATTAATGTCGCGACCATCACTTCATTATTAAAGCGTTGATAACCATAACGAATAGCCAGATCACCCAGTCCGCCGCCACCAATAACACCCGCCATGGATGAGAACCCCACCAGCATCACGACAGTTAAGGTCATTCCGGCCAATAAGGCAGGTAGCGCTTCCGGTAATAACACTTTTTGAATCACATGTCTGGCTGAGCCGCCCATTGATAAAATCGCTTCGATCCGCCCTTTATCGACTTCATCCAAGGCCGCCTCTACCACTCGGGCAAAGAATGGAATAGCGCCTAACGTGATGGGAACAATTGCCGCAGTGCTGCCCAAGGTGGTGCCGATAATCCAGCGCGTAATCGGAATTAATGCAATCAACAGCACCACAAAGGGCATCGAACGCCCCAGATTCACAATGGCACCAATAAAAGTATTCAGCCGAGGCGCAGGTAAAACACCATTCGGACGCGAAACAAATAGCAAAACACCTAATGGCAGCCCAATCAAGACGGTGAAAAAGGTAGCGATCACCACCATATAAATGGTTTCGCCGGTAGCATTCGTCACCAATGCCAGCAGATCCTGCCAACTCATGCCACTGTTCATATCAGTTCAGCCCTCACACCGCGCTCATTAAGAAATTGTAATATTTCAGCTAAATTTAACCCGCCGTCTGGGTGGCTAAAATCAACCTGTAAGCGGCCAACCCGTTGACCACCAATGGATTCCACACCACCGCCCAACAGTGTGACCCCAACCGCATGTTGCTGCGCCAGCTCACTGAGTACCGGCGACGCCGATAGAGTATCGAAGAAGGTTAGCTCCGCAACTGGCGTGCCGGATAGAGAGGTCGGGCCGCAGGTCGGTAGCAATGAACGCCCCAGACGCGAGTGAGGGGAAGCCAGTAAATCCGTAATAATACCGGTCTCCACCACCCGTCCGCGCTCAAGTAAGGCGGCGTTATCACAGATGGATTTCACCACGTCCAGCTCATGGGTGATCAGCACGATGGTTAACCCCAGTTGGCGGTTAATATCGCGCAGCAGCGCCAATATTGATGCGGTGGTTTCTGGGTCAAGAGCACTGGTGGCTTCATCAGATAGCAGATAGGCCGGTTTAGCCGCCAGCGCCCTTGCAATGCCGACGCGCTGTTTTTGCCCACCCGATAGCTGCGAGGGGAATGCATCGGCCTTGTCGCTCAACCCAACTAACGCCAATAACTCGGCGACACGTTGCTGGCGCTGCGGCTTGGGCATACCAATAATTTCCAAACCCACCGCAATGTTGTCGCGCACATTACGTGAGTGAAGTAGATGGAAATTCTGAAAAATCATGCCGATATTCTGCCGTTGCAGGCGCAATTCTCGCTCAGAAAGAGTGGTTAACTCACGGCCATCCACCTGAATACGGCCCGAAGTGGGCCGCTCCAGTAGGTTCAAACAGCGGATTAAGGTGCTTTTGCCCGCACCGCTGCGGCCAATAATACCGAACACCGAGCCGGTGGGGATCTCAAGCGAGACCTCCGTCAGGGCCACCATCGGCAGCCCTCCTTGCGGATAGGTTTTACTCAGGCGTTCGATGCTAATCATGATCTATTGCCTGCCACCGGGATGACTGAACCTGCGTATTTTTCAGTGATAAATTTCGCCACTTCCGGTGACTGCAAATCTTTCGCCAACTGTAAGATCCGCGGGTCATTTGCCAGCGCTGGCGTGGTGACCAGAATATTGGCATACGGGTTACCGGCGGCTTTCTCCAGACCCAATGCGTCTTTTGCTGGGTTCAGCCCGGCTTCCAGCGCATAGTTGCCGTTGATGACCGCTAAATCAACATCATCCAGTGAACGTGGGATCTGCGGTGACTCGATTTCCAAAATTTTCAGCTGTTTTGGATTGCTCGCGATATCTTTCGGTGTCGCCTGATTTTTAGCCGGATCAGTAAAGCCCGGTTTTAGTGTAATCAGCCCCTGATCTTGCAATAAATAGAGCGCACGGCTGAGATTGGTGACGTTATTTGGCACCGCTACACTGCCTTTATCCGGCACATCAGCAAAAGTTTTGTGTTTGTGGGAATAGACCCCCAACGGCTCGATATGCACGGTCGCGGCGACGGCAAATTTCTGCCCTAGCGCCTGCTCTTGAGAGCGCAAATAGGGCACATGCTGGAAGTAGTTGGCATCAACATCCCCGTGGGCCAACAACTCATTGGAGTTCACACCATTGGGGATCTCAATAACTTTCAGATTCAGTGACGGGTCCAGTTTTTGCACAAATTGCAATATTTCTGCATGAGGTACTGGATCTGCCGCGACGCGCAGTGCCTCGGCAGCTTGTGCCGATAGCGTGAAAGTCGCTGCCAGAGCCGTCAGCAGTGCCGCACTAACCCAGCCAGAAACGCGTGTTTTTGTCATCACTGTTTTTTTCATCATCATTATCCCAAAAATTAAGTTTTTATCATTGAGTATCAATAGGTTGTATTGGCTGCTTCTGATGGCGCGATCACGTCAGGGTAGTGCTTTTTGGCAACATCAGGGTGAGAGCGCAGCCGTCCTTTCAGATAATTAAGCCCCACATCACGAAACAGCGGATTGTGCGGATCACTGGCTGGCCCGCGTGCTTCAGCCGCTAGCGCTGCCGGCAATTGATACAGTGGCACCACGGCATCCAGACGTGCGCCGAGGAAAAATGCAATAGAGAGACGATCCGCACCGGCTGGCGGTGTTTCTACCCGATGTACTGTGGCACGTAGGTAACCATTACTGGCCAGCTCTAATAGCTCACCGATATTGACCACAAAAGTACCTTGCTGCGGAACGGCATCAATCCAGCGCCCCTCTTCCACTTCAACTTGCAAACCACGTTGCTGGTCTTGTAGCAAGAAACTGAGGAAACCTGAGTCTTTATGGGCGCCTACGCCCTGTCCGCTGTGGGTGGTTTCACGCCCCGGATAGCGGATCAGTTTGATGTGTTCATTGGGCTTATCGCCATACAGCTCATCAAACGCATTCTCATCCAGATTTAATGCCAGCGCGAAAGCCCGCAACAAGCGCAGCGCCATGCCGGTCATTTCCCGCTGCCATTGCAGTAACGCGGGTCTTAATTCAGGTAAGTTGGCTGGCCACTGATTGGGGCCTTGCAGCTGTGCCCAACTAGGGGCGCCCGATGTTTGTGGCAGAGGGGCTCTTTCGGCACCAATATCAAACTGTTCGCGCCAATCGGGCTGACCACGAGTGAGTTCAGCGGCGGCACGGTTATAGCCGCGAAAATGGGGGGAGTGCACCATGGCAACCGCCAGTTTCTCTTCATCGGGCAGCGCAAAGAATTTACGCGACAGGGTTTGGATTTGCTGTAATAACGCGGGGTCAATGCCATGTCCGGTGAGATAGAAGAATCCGATATCCCGTGCCGCATGGCGTAGGGCGACTAAGAATGCCTGGCGCTCAGTTTCACTGCCATTCAGCAAGGAGAGATCCAATAAAGGCAGTGTGGTGGCCGATGCCACATTGGCGGCGGATGGATTAACGAATCGTGGATTGCTTAACTTTTGGTGGCTCATTTTTCACTCCAGGGTGTTCAATTGGCTGTTTTTTCTGCTCAGAACCAATGAAAACTGGACAACCATATAAACGAAGAATCAGCATAATCAGCTCCTGAGCTGTGGGGTGAAAGCAGACAGACGACAACACTCTCTTTGGCCCTTAGGCGTTTAGTAGCAAACCGCATTCATCACATGTTGTATTGAGTGTAAAAAGCAGTTTTAAGAGCGTTCTCGACTAGATACTTAACAATTTATACCTAAACGATATAAACAATTAACACCGAAATTCAGCAGCGCACCAATATCAATCCGTTCTATGTTATTTCTTTCATTACTGATTACCGCTCGCACTCTTCACGATCATTAAGCTGTCTTATTGGCTGGCTAATCTGATCTCCTTTCATGTTTGGGTAGAAAGTATTAGCTTAGGCTATGAATACCCCTGATTCCGGTTGGGAATTTCTGATGTCCAGCACATGCACGATTAAGTTTTACGTCAACCTTTCTGTCTGCCTGGAGGAGACTTAATGGACTTAGCCCTGTTTGATCTCGACGAAACACTGATTAGCGATGACAGTTCTGGCCTATGGTTGCGCTGGTTGGTTGATAAGGGGCTTGCGCCCGTTGCGCTGGCAGAACAAGAACAGTATTTAATGAAACAGTATTATCAGGGTGAGCTATCGATGTCCTGTTACATGGAGTCGACACTCTCCCCCTTGGTTGGGCGGCAGACGACGGAAGTTGCCGGTTGGGTTGAGCATTTTATCGAGCGCGATATTCTGCCGCGCATCTACCCGCAAGCCCGAAAAATGCTGGCCTGGCATCGTAATCGCGGTGATTACATCGTGATTATCTCAGCCACTGGCGAGCATTTGGTGACGCCCATTGCACAGCATTTCGCCGCCAATGCCGCCCTATCTATTGGGGTTGCGGTGGAAGATAACCGCTATACCGGCAAAACCTATGGCACCCTGACTTATCGCGAAGGTAAAGTCGAGCGGCTAAAACAGTGGCTGTCGGCATCGCCGCAGTTAGATTTTGCCCATACCTATGGTTACAGTGATTCGATCAATGACAAACCGCTGTTGGAGTATGTTGACCACGCCACAGTGATCAATCCTGGCAATGAATTGGTGGATTTAGCGATTTTGCATGACTGGAATATCCACCATTGGCAACACAAGAGATAGACAATATTTCAAACAAATATAGGGGGTTACATGCTAACTGTCTGGGGTCGGAATAACTCGAGTAATGTCAAAAAAGTGCTTTGGTGTTTGGAAGAGTTGGCGCTTAGCTATGAGCGAATTGATGTCGGCGGCCAATATGGTCAGTTGAATGAGCCACTTTATCGCGCAATGAACCCCAATGGCTTGATCCCCTGCCTGCAAGATGGCGATTTTATTCTGTGGGAATCTAATACCATCGTGCGATATTTAGCTGCTCAATATGGTGAGAACACGCTTTATCTCTCTGATGCACAGCAACGAGCGAGTGCAGAGAAATGGATGGATTGGGTGACTTCCAGTATCGCAGCGCCCTTTAGCGCAGTGTTTATCGGGTTGGTGCGGACCCCGCCGGAGCAGCAGGATAAAGCCAAGATAGCTCAGGGCATGGAACAGCTGAATAAGTTAATGGCGATTGCCGATAGCGCCCTTGCTAAGCAAGCTTATCTCTCCGGCGATAAATTTGGTATTGGCGATATCCCGCTCGGGTGTCTGGCCTATGGCTGGTTTAATCTGTCAATTCCCCGTCCTGAATTGCCACACTTACAGCGCTGGTATCAAAGCCTGACACAGCGTGCGGCATTCCAAAAAGTGATTGATATTGGCATAAGTTAAATAAGCAGGGGTAAGCGAACGCCGCTAACCCTGCGGCTTCAAGACAAAACTTGATCCTCAAAGCCATTGGAGTCGCAGGTAGGCAGCCAGTGAACACATCCCGATGAGCTTACTCAAGTAAGTGATTCGGGTAAGTGAGCGCAGCTAACACCCCTGCGGCTTCAAGACAAAACTTGATCCTCAAAGCCATTGGAGTCGCAGGTAGGCAGCCAGTGAACACATCCCGATGAGCATACTCAAGTAAGTGATTCGGGTAAGTGAGCGCAGCTAACACCCCTGCGGCTTCAAGACAAAACTTGATCCTCAAAGTCATTGGAGTCGCAGGTAGGCAGCCAGCGAACGCATCCCGATGAGCTTACTCAAGTAAGTGATTCGGGTAAGTGAGCGCAGCTAACACCCCTGCGGCTTCAAGGACGAAGAGGATTAGAAATCGTAGCTGGCCCCCACCATATACCGACGACCATCCAACACCTTGTCATTTACTTCAATATCCACACGTTTATCCAGTACGTTATAGACCCCACCCATTAGGCGGAACTCTTTCGTGAGCTGATAGTTAGCGCCTAAATCGACAAATGTATAGGATGGCGTACTGCCGCCGATACTGGTGCGATTGAGGTACTCAGAGGTTTTACCTCGGTAGTTAGCGCGCACCCAGGTTGCCAGTGCTTCACTTGCCTGCCAGTTTAGGGTGCCATTTAGCATGTGTTTCGGCATCTGATTCAGTGGTTGGCCGGCAAACTGCCCGCTCTTCTGCTCAGATTGGGTAAAGGTGTAGTTGGAGGTCAGTGACCACTCTTGGTTAATATCCCAACCGAAAGTGGCTTCCACACCACGAGTAATGGCTTTGTCGACGTTGGTGCGGTCACTGATAAATTTATATGAGGCGCCATTGATCATACATTGACCCGACGCCTTACCTGTGGTGTCGGTGCAACGGCGCACCTCGGTAATTTTATCTTTGAAATCAGTATTAAACAGCGTCACACCCGCATTCATACCCTCCTGATCATCCCAGAGAATACCTATCTCCTGACTGATGCTGCGTTCTGGTTTCAGGTTGGCATTACCGATAATAATGGCTGGATCGCCACGGCCCCCGGTGATCTGCCCCCAGTTTTCGGTGGCCTGACGTAGATCCGGTGAACGATAACCTCCCGATACCCCACCCTTTAATGTCCATTGCTCTGCCAAATGCCAAACGCCGTATAACCGTGGCGTCCAGTGGGTGCCATAGTTTTCATCCTGATCCATGCGAACGCCGCCGGTCAGAGCGAAATCATTGGTCATCTGCCACTCATCTTCAGCAAACAGTGCCCAGCTCCAGCGGGTTAATTTGGTTAAATCTTTGGCCGAGGCTAATTGGTTACCGGTGTCATTTAGCTCTTCATAGCGATATTGACCGCCCAGAATAAGGGTGTGATTATCCAGCAGGAATGAGGTCTGGGTATTAAAGATATTATCGACACTTTTCATTTCCCGTGATGGATTACGGGTTTCATCGCGCTGAACATAGCTGGTTGAGTTACCAAAATCATAATAGCCGTGATGAGTAATCGCATAATTATTGCGGTCATACTGCACATCACTACTTTTACCATTTAATGCCACTGAGCGCCCTGCCGTTGAATTACGGTCTTGCACATAGTGGCCAATATCAAAATCAAATTCATTTTTATCGTCGGGTGTCAGGGTAAATGTCGCCGCACCATTTCTTAGGCGCTGCTCATTATAACCATCGACGATTTTATCTTCGCTACGATGAGAGAGCAGGCCGCTAACTTTTAATCCCAGTAAGCCATCAATTAATGGGCCGGAGGCATAGGCATTAGTCTGGAATATATCACCGGATTTAGAGTCTTCCTGCAAAGTGGCATCAGCGCGCACTGTTCCGTGCCACTCTTTACCCACTTTGCGAGTGATCACGTTAATCACGCCGCCCATAGCATCCGAGCCATATAGTGAGGACATCGGCCCGCGAACCACCTCAATGCGCTCAATGGCAGCCAGTGGTGGCAACCAGCCTTGCTCGATACCTGAACCATCACTGTTTGGCCGTGTCCCACGGGTATCCACACGTTTACCATCCACCAGAATTAAGGTGTATTTCGCCGCCATCCCACGAATACTGATATCGCTGTGGCTGCCGCCGCCTGTTACCACGACGCCGGGAACATCTTTCAGCGCATCGGTAATATCGGTATAGGCTTTATTTTCGATTTGCTCGCGGGTTACCACAGAAATAGACGCCGCCGAGTCTTGAATACGTTGCTGGAAACCTGATGCTGTAACCACAATAGTATCTGTAGGTGTACTCTTTGTTTCAGAGAAATTAGTTTCGGCAGCATGTGCCTGAGAAGAGATAATTGCAGCGATGACTAATGCCGCAGATTTTGTTTTCCTAAAAGCCTGATTTACCTTATTCATTACACGTTCTCCATGAGGTATAAATTTACTCAGAGCCTTTCCGTCAGGTTCTTTTTGCATATAACGATGCCGCCTGTCGGGCAGGTGAAAGTTATTTTTATAAATTTCGGCAATAGCTCACCACAGCAGAAATAGCGCTTCCAACTATTACTGCCTAATGCTTAATTATTATTATGTGAAACCTATTACTGTCGAAATAGACCCAAGGCTATTGGGGTTCCGTTATCAATCCATCAATTAATACTTGCGCAGTGCCTTGCGAGCAGCGCTCAATACGCCCTTTCACTCCATACACTTTGGCCAGACTCTGCGGTGTAATCACCTCTTCCGGTCGACCATCCGCAATCAAGGTGCCATTTTGTAACATCAGTACATGGTCGCCATGGCGCAAGGCGATATTGATGTCATGCACCACAACCACGGTAATAATATTGCGTTTGCGCGTCTCCTTGCTCACCAAACATCATGCGCGCAATATGTGGTGCCACCAGTCCGACAACAAAGGCCACCGCCAGTGCCGATAACATGCTGATACGTAACAATGTTCCTAGCCGTAGGCGGCGAACATCGATACCAAAACTGATCGCCCGATCTTCACCTAAACGCAACGCCGTCAGCCTCCACGAACTCATCATCGACAGTGGTAACATCAGGGCAAACACCGCCAACATGACGCCCAATTTGCTCCATGATGCCCGCGCCATGCTCTTATAGCGCCCCATCACATCAACATCAGCCCCGCTGGATGTTTTGGTCATGGATTCTGTGGTTATACTCATTATTCCGTTACCTGTTACGAGCCATTATTACTGCTTAAAACTCATGTTTTCGTTGCTGGTTCCCAGCCTCCAATCACTGTCCATTTGGCTCGACAGGAGGGGAACGACGAATTCAATATGGTGCTAACAATAAATCAAACGATAATAATTATCAATAAGATTGGTGTAATTGACTGCGTATAATTATATGTAACCCTATATTTTATAATGTAATTTAATTGGCGCGGCCCAGCAGGCCAAAATTTGGTCGGGAGAGTGGGGTATATCAGAGAAATTTTTTGGCTATTGATGGCCCGACCGACTGACATATCGCTTAAATAACAAGCAGATTGCCGCCGTAAAAAAGGGCGATACAAATATCGCCCTTCATCACTACAACAGTTTATTGACCACCAGATCCTATTTAGTCAGAGGTCACACCGTTTTTTTCGGCTCCTGATAATCTTCACTATCATCACGCCATTTCGGGAATTCCATCTCTTTATATTTGATAACCTTAGTGCCACGGGTCAGCTTGTAGCCGAACCAAATCACCAGGAACAATGGAATGCCGATATAGGTGGCGGTGACGCCATACCAGTCAATGCGGTCTTGCAGGAATGCCTGATAGTTCTGCCCCAAGGTAATGATCAAGCAGAGCACAAAGGCAAAAATCGGCCCCAGCGGGAAGAAACCGGACTGATACGGCAAATCGTTCAAATCACGACCCTGGATCATATAGCCACGGCGGAAACGATAGTGGCTGATAGCAATACCTAACCAGGCGATAAAGCCGGTCATCCCTGAGGTATTTAGCAACCATAGATAGACGGTTTGGTTACCAAACATTGAGCTGAGGAAGCATAACCCCGCAACTACGGTAGTGGCATACAGGGCATTACGCGGCACACCGCCCTTAGACAGTTTAGCAAAAATCCGTGGCGCTTTACCTTCGGAGGCTAAGGTAAACAGCATGCGGGTCGAGGCGTACATGCCAGAGTTACCGGCAGAGAGTACCGCCGTCAGGATAACCGCATTCATCACTGCCGCCGCTGACAACAGGCCCGCGTTCTGGAACACCAAGGTGAATGGGCTGACACTGATATCTTTAACGTCATTACGTAACAGACTTGGGTCGGTATACGGAATAATCAGGCTGATAATCAAAATAGCGAAGATATAGAACAGCAGAATACGCCAGAATACTTTACGCACGGCACGAGGAATGTTTTTGCCCGGATCTTTTGATTCACCGGCGGCAATACCGATCAGTTCCGTCCCCTGGAAGGAGAAACCGACAATCATCGCCACCCCAATCATCGCAGAGAATCCACCCGCAAACGGGGCATCACCTATCGTCCAGTTGTGCCAACCTGCACTTTCGCCCCCTTTCATGATGCCGCTTATCATCATCACACCAATAATGATGAAGACCACAACCGTGACCACTTTAATCAGGGAGAACCAGTATTCCGCTTCGCCAAAACCTTTGACTGAGATGTAGTTCAGCAAGAACATCAGCCCGAGGAATAGCGCACTCCAGATCCAACCGGGGGCATCGGGGAACCAGTAATTCATCACCAATTGTGCGGCGACCAGGTCAACGGCGATAGTGACCGCCCAGTTGTACCAGTAGTTCCAGCCGAGGGCGAAGCCGAAGCCCTCCTCAACATATTTGGAGCCGTAAGTTGAAAATGAGCCGGAAACGGGCATAAATGCCGCTAATTCACCAAGGCTGGTCATCAGGAAGTAAACCATCAGGCCAATCAATGCATAGGAGAGCAGTGCGCCCCCTGGGCCTGCTTGCGATACTGTTGCCCCAGAGGCAACAAATAAGCCGGTACCAATAGATCCGCCGATAGCAATCATGGCTAAATGCCGCGATTTTAACTCTCGTCGCAGACGCTGTGCGCCCTGCGGCACTGGGGTTTTAGTATTTTGCTGAGTCATTATTACCCTAATCCACCCTTAAAAAATAAGGCGGGATTGTAACAAATCCCACCCGCTCGGATAGTAACAATGCACTGATATAAGATACCTTCATGATCCCAGCGCAATTATTAGCAAAAGCGCGATTGCCAGTAAAAACAGTTAGCCGTAGGTTTTTCTTGCCGCAATAACCCGCAGAGCTGGTGTAAAACACTTAAAATCCGCGGGCCGACACGAGTCATTCGCTTGCGGCTCATCTACGCCGCTCAGTGCTCTTCCTGGCAATAACTCAGGAAACGCTGCAAGGCGTTAGAGATGTGTTTTTGCCGATGGTGAATCAAGTATAAGGTACGCACCAGTGTGGGTAGCGGGATATTCAGCTCAATCAATTCGCCATTGGCAAGTTGATCGGCTATCACCCTGCGCGACAGGCAACTGATGCCCATGCCATAACGTACTGCCCGCTTAATCGCCTCCGAATTACCCAGCTCCATGACCAATTTAAAGTGCGGCAATTTCGCCAATAGCAGGTGATCCAGCACTTCACGGGTGCCTGAGCCGCGTTCACGTAAGATCCAGTCTGCACTCGCTAGCTCATCCAGTGTCAGCATTTTGTGGCACAGCGGATTATCCGGCGCGGCAAAGACCACCAGCTCATCTTGTAGCCAGGCTTGTGTCATCAACTCCGGCATATGACACGGCCCCTCAATCAGCCCCAGATCACCGCGAAAATCAGCCACCGCCTCAATCACATCCTGACTGTTGCCGATATTCAGCTCCAGAGGTGTGCCGGGGAAATCGCGCCGATACTTAGCAATCATGCCCGGTAACATATAATTGCCAATGGTACTGCTGGCGGCGATACGTAATGCCCCCAGATCCTGCAAAAAAAGCTGTTCTATTTCCATTGTCTGGTCGAGTAGTGCCAATGCTTTGGGGTAAAGTAAACGCCCATGTTCATTGGTAACCAACCGCTTACCGACCCTATCAAACAGTTGCACCCCCAATTGCCCTTCCAAATCCGCCAAGGCAGCGCTGACTGCTGATTGTGAAAGCGCGAGCACAACCGAGGCTTGGGTCGTAGAGCCGCTTTTCAGCACCTCAGTAAAGACTTCAAGTTGACGTAAGGTTATGTGCATAACGGTCTCTGTAGTAAAAAATGGAGGACGCTATCATCACTCTGCTCGTCAGTTACTGGATGAACCGAGCTAACTTATTAGTTGTCAATACCATCACTGACGAAAAAGCCTATAGCCTCAATTACCGTATAAGACTAACACCTTTAAGCAAAATCGGCAGGTTATCGGTGCAGGAAATTAAGCGGAAAGAGGGTTATTTGTTATCATCTGAGTGAAAGAAAATAGAGTAAGCAACTGCGGCAACCGTACTGATAACCATCTTTAAAATCAACCAGATAGTCAATAGATAACTGAAGGTTTAGCAAAGCGGGATACCGCGTTCAGTCTTAAACGGATTAAAATGGGGCATAGTTGTTTATATGCTGAGGATGCCAGCAAAGTAATAACATAATTAATAATATTACTACCGACTAACGGTAACCTTATTACACCTAATATCCATTACTTATTCCGATGATTTAGACAAATTAATACGCATATTAACTCATTGTGCAGCTCGTTTTATAGACATACTCTTTTCCATGATGTGATAAGTTATCGTATATCCCCGCACCAATATTATTAATTGTTTTATTTATTAGTGTATTAGCAATAGCTATTCGCATCTGAAATCTATGGATGAATTTCAATTAGCGAGGTATTAATTATGAATAACACCATTAAGTATTTGCTGCTTTTTTTAGCCACGGCAACCATTCCTACCTATGCCAGTGCATGTGAACTCGCAGGCGAAAGTCCGGAGGAGTGTCAGTCGGAATGTATGATGGCGGAGGATTTTGAGACTTGTGTTCTTGGCTCAGCCCAGAATCCAAATAGTGACACTACCCCCACTGTAACCATGCAAGCTGCTCAGCCAACATCCCGCTAAATGTATTATCAGGCATACCTATTTTCGTATGCCTGACTCACCGATAGCCGTGCTCCTGGCCTTGACTCGGGCCTAATTCCCACTTACCACTTATATCGATTAATTATAAATATATAATGAATTTATCTATTATTGCCAAAGTCGTTAAACTACCCACAATCTTTACAGGCAATAGGATATAAAACATGGCAACTTCTCATAGCAAAGAACTCCCTCGACCACAGCAGTTTACCCTGCCCCGCTATCTTCCGGGTTTGGTGTTAACCGGTGTGATGACTGGGTTGGCGCTTACCGTGGGTGATATGCCGTGGTTTATCGATATGGGCCTCGGCGCCCTGACGTTGGCTATCATATTTGGTATCGTCGTCGGCAATACACTCTACCCGTGGGTGCAACCCGTTTGTGCTGACGGCGTGCTGCTCGCCAAACAGCACTTGCTGCGATTGGGGATCATTTTGTACGGCTTCCGCTTGACCTTCCAGCAAGTCGCTGATGTCGGCGCGACCGGTATGCTCATTGACCTGTTAACCCTAAGCTCTACCTTTATCCTGGCGTGTTGGCTGGGTAAACGTGTTTTCGGCTTGGATCAGCAAACAGTGATGTTGATTGGTGCTGGTAGCAGTATTTGTGGTGCCGCCGCCATTATGGCCACCGAGCCGGTGCTGAAAGCTGACGCCAGCAAAGTGGCGGTTGCCGTCGCCACGGTGGTAATTTTCGGTACGCTGGCTATCTTTGTTTACCCATGGCTGTATCAGCTAAACCTACATTACCAGTGGCTACCATGGAGTCAGGAGACCTTTGGTATCTTTGCCGGTTCGACGATCCACGAAGTGGCGCAGGTGGTAGCTGCCGGACATGCCATTGGCCCTGATGCTGAAAATGCGGCAGTTATCACCAAAATGATCCGGGTGATGATGTTAGCACCATTCTTGCTGTTACTTTCCGCCTATCTGGGGCGTAGCAGCCTAAAAACCAGCGGGGAAAAACGTGAGAAAAGTGCCATCACCATTCCTTGGTTTGCGGTGATATTTATTCTGATGGCCGGTTTTAACTCACTCAATCTGCTGCCCGCAGCCTGGGTCAACCATCTGATTACACTGGATACCATTTTGTTGGCAATGGCGATGGCGGCACTGGGGCTAACCACCCATATTGGCTCCATTCGTCAGGCGGGGGTTAAACCACTGTTACTGGCCCTGCTGCTGTTTGTCTGGCTGTTGGTTGGCGGGACAGGCATCAACTTACTGGTTCAGCATATCGCGGCATAAAATAGTGTCACCAAGGGCTGCATCAAGCGGCCCTTCTCTTTTCTCTCCGCTTCCACCATTCAATCATTCCGCTATCAATGCCATAATGGCTCGGTTACCAAAGGAGAATGGAATGAAATTTGTCGGAGCACACGTCAGTGCCGCGGGGGGCGTAGACCAGGCGGTGATTCGGGCGCATGAGCTTGAGGCCACCGCCTTTGCCCTGTTTACCAAGAATCAGCGCCAATGGCGCGCAGCCCCACTAGCGGAAGATGTTATTGAGAAGTTTAAGCTAGCTTGTGAGCAATATGGCTACACTTCGGCTCAAATTTTGCCGCACGACAGCTATCTGATTAACCTTGGCCATCCGGTCATTGAGGCGCTAGAGAAATCTCGCGAAGCCTTTATTGACGAAATGGCCCGCTGCCAGCAACTGGGGTTGTCACTACTGAACTTCCACCCCGGCAGCCATTTACTGCAAATTGATGAAGATAAGTGTCTGGCGCGCATTGCCGAATCAATCAATATCGCGCTGGATGCCAGTGAGGGTGTCACGGCGGTGATCGAAAATACCGCCGGACAGGGCAGTAATCTGGGCTTTAAGTTCGAACATCTGGCCGCCATCATTGACGGCGTAGAAGATAAAAGCCGGGTTGGCGTCTGTATTGATACCTGCCATGCTTTCGCCGCTGGTTATGATTTACGTACCGAAGCCGATTGCGAGCACACCTTCAAGCAGCTCGGTGATATCGTCGGTTTTCAGTATCTGCGCGGTATGCATCTTAATGATGCGAAAAGCGAATTTAACAGCCGTGTCGACCGCCATCATAGCCTCGGTGAGGGTAATATCGGCAAAACCGTATTCAGCTATATTATGCGCGATGCGCGTTTTGATAATATTCCGCTCATTCTGGAAACGGTGAATATGGATATTTGGGCCGAAGAGATAGCCTGGTTGAAGTCGCAAGCTGAAGTTTAGCCAATACGATTGAGGCAACTGCTTGAGTCAAAATCGGGATAGGGGCTGATCTCACAACCAGCCTCCTCCCACACCACCGTACATACGGGTCCGTATACGGCGGTTCGGTTATGTTGATCGTCGCCTTCCTATAACTCTGGCAGGCCCAGTCTGACGAACAGGTTATTGGGAAGTGCTATGTTCAGCGCCGGGCTACAGCTCACCCGCCACTGTTTATGGCAACTTCCCACCGTCTGCGCCGAGAGGTCTTTGCTAACCCCGCGATTGTGCAGCTCTTTATAACGCTTGCCGCCCGTTTTCCACTGTTTCCAGAGGACACTCCGCAGCCTGCGCCTTATCCACCCGTTCAGCTCTCTTATCAGCGATGGCCACTCGTTCAGCCTGTAGTAGCTTTTCCAGCCCGTCATATATCGCTTTAACGGCTCGATTAGCTGCTCCAGGCTTCTGCCCGTGTTACGTCCCGTCAGTTCCCTTATCCGCGTTTTGAACCGCTTCACCGATCCCGGCGACACCACGCACCACACTTTCCTGCCCCTTATGAAGCTGTAACCCAGGAACTTACGCGACTCCGGATGCGCCACTGCGCTCTTTTTCGCATTCACCTTCAGCTTCAGTTTACGGCTCAGCCAGTGCGTCAGCCCCGCCATCACACGATTGCCTGCACGTTCGCTTTTCACATACACATTACAGTCGTCTGCATAACGGGCGAACTTCAGGCCGCGTTTCTCCAGTTCCTTATCGAAGTCATCCAGCAGCAGATTCGATAACAACGGCGACAGCGGGCCGCCCTGCGGCGTCCCTTCTGTCACCGGCCTTACCAGACCGGCTTCCATCACGCCTGCATTCAGGAACCTGCGGATAAGTGACAGCACCCGTTTATCCGACACCCGTTTCGCTATCCGGCTCATCAGTACATCGTGGTTCACCCGGTCGAAGAACTTCTCCAGATCGAGATCGACCACCCAGTGATACCCGGACCCAATATATTCATGAGCCTGTTTCACAGCCTGATGGGCAGAGCGCCCGGGGCGGAACCCGTAGCTGCTGTCGCTGAACGACGCATCCCACTGCATCTGCAACACCTGCATCATCGCCTGCTGGATAAAACGATCCACCACCGTCGGGATACCCAGCAGACGTTCGCCGCCGCAGGGTTTCGGGATGGTCACTCTTCTTACAGGGGATGGGCGATAGCTGCCGGACAGCAGTTGCGCTTTCAGTTCGGGCCAGTGGTGTTTCAGGTACTCCGGCAGTTCGCTTACGCTCATGCCGTCGGCTCCCGCCGCACCTTTATTGGCCTTCACTCTTTTCAGGGCTTGCCTGAGATTGACGGGTTCACAGATGGCTTCCATCAGCCACGCTGTTGACGACGGACTTTCTCTGGTCGTCGGTGCCTGCCCGGTTTCAGCCCCCCGGGAACCGGCGTCCGGGGCTTCACCCCTTCTTCGGGCTTCAGGGCCGCGATGCGTTTTCTGCTGCATGACCGTTCAGAACCTCCGCTGATACTCGTCACTCATTACCGTTCGGGCCTTCAGACGTCACGTCCTACTATGCCCTCTGCTGACTCCTGTCCACCGGTCAGCGCACCTTACGATGCACTCAGTTCTGAATACAGAACGCCGGACAGGCCTCCCGGGGTAAGCTCAGCCGCTTTCACCACACACCTGCCCAATCTACCACCCCGGCTCTTGATGGTTATGGCCTTCGCAATCACATGCTTGCTCCGCCAGTCGGGTAGGCCTTATATCGGGTTTCTGTCCGTCAGGTCATGGTTTTGCTCCACGCTTCCTTCAGACCCCGCCTCACGACGACGCCCTTGCGCTTCACTAGTCCTTCGCCACCATCAGGCTGGACAGGGGACTTTCACCCCCGAGCTGCTGAGCATGCCCGGCACACATGAAAAAACCGGCACTTGAGGCCGGTTTTTTTATCTCTACCTAAACTGCGCTAACTGAATAATGCGCTAACTGAATAGAGTGTTACGCGACTTTCGCCACCACGTCATCAGGGCGTTTCAGCATGGCGTATGTACCACCTGCCAACACAGTACCGGCAATAATAGCCACCAGATATAACAGCACTGGATGGATAGCCCCTGGGATCAGCAGCACGAACAAGCCGCCATGTGGTGCCATCAGTTGTGCGCCGAATGCCATAGAGAGTGCACCTGTCAGTGCGCCACCGGCGATACAGCACGGCAAGACGCGCATTGGGTCACGGGCAGCAAACGGGATCGCCCCTTCAGAGATAAAGCATAAACCCAGAACCAGCGCGGCTTTGCCCCCCTCCTGCTCACCTTTGTCGAACTTATGACGCGCCAACAGTGTTGCCAGACCCATTGCCAGCGGTGGCACCATCCCCGCCGCCATGATGGCTGCCATCGGTGCATAAACTGAAGAGCTAAGCAGCGCCACACCAAAGGCGTAGGCCGCTTTGTTGACCGGCCCACCCATGTCGGTACACATCATCGCACCGAGGATAGCCCCCAGCAGCACCGCATTCGCAGTACCCATGGATTGCAGCCAATCAGTCAGGCCAGTCATGATTTTTGCCACCGGCGTACCGACCACATAAATCATCACCAAACCGACAATCAAGCTCGCCACTAGCGGGATGATCAATATCGGTTTGAGCGCTTCCATACTTTGCGGTAATTGCAGTCTAGTGCTGATAGCTTTCGCGACGTAACCTGCCAGGAAACCGGCAATGATACCACCGAGGAAACCCGCACCAGTGCTTACGGCTAACATACCACCAATCAAACCCGGCGTCAGACCTGGGCGGTCAGCAATGGAGAAGGCAATAAAGCCCGCCAAAACTGGCACCATCAGGGCAAATGCAGAACCGCCACCGATTTGCATCAAGGCGGCAGCCAGGGTGCCTTTCACTTCAAATGCTTTGATGCCGAACACAAAGGAGAGCGCGATACACAAGCCCCCCGCCACCACCATCGGCAGCATGTAGGAGACACCGGTCAACAGGTGGCGATACGGGCCGCCAGTTTCTGTTTTCTTGCTGCTGGTGCTGCTGCCGGTTTTTGGCTGATAAACCTCAGCTTCCACCAGAGCTTTGTCCAGCTCTTGCACGGTTTTCTTCAGCGCCAGACCTGTGGTGGTGCGATACATCGGTTTGCCGACAAACTTATCGAGATCCACTTCAATATCAGCGGCCACGATCACCAGATCAGCCGCCGCCACCTCTTCGGGTGTAATTGTATTGCCTGCACCCACGGAGCCACGGGTTTCAACTTTTACCCACCAGCCACGTTTTTTCGCTTCACTTTCAATGGCTTCTGCTGCCATAAAGGTGTGCGCCACCCCTGTTGGGCACGCAGTAATTGCCACGATACGTTTTGGCGCGCTGTTGGCCGCAACAGGCGCAGATGCTGCAACAGTCGCCTGATAGGGTTTGGCCTGAGCAATGGCTTGGGCCAGGAAAGCCTCCGGATCGCGTACCGCTGTTTCTACATCACCGATATAGAGTTTTTTGCCGTTCAGCGCACTGTCAGCCGGGGCTGATTGCCCAGCGACAATCACCAGCTCGGCATCAGCTGCACTCTCAACCCAGCTCAGTCCTGCTTTTGCCGCCGCAGCACCCAACATCAGTGTCGCGAGGTGGCCTCTGGCCTGCCCGAGCGAACTGTCTATTATTAGTAGCGTTTTCATTTCGCCTCCGGAGATTAATTAAAGGGTTTCAGGTCGACTTTTGCCATCATGGCGGCTAACTGCGGGCGATCCGTAATACCCACATTGCTCTGACTGACGGCCAAAGCAGCGACTGCTGTCGCCAGACGCAGCGTGTGTTCGCTGGACTCGCGCATTAATAATCCGTAGATCAGGCCACCTACCATTGAGTCACCGGCACCGACAGTGCTGACCACTTCACAGGCCGGCGGTTTTGCCAGCCAGGCACCGGAGGCGTTGACCCACAATGCCCCTTCCGCACCGAGAGAGATAACCACATGGGCAATCCCTTGGTCGCGCAAGGCGTGCGCGGCCTCCACCACATCACCCAGTTCGGGTAGTGGGCGCCCGGCCCAAATTTCCAACTCACGGCGGTTTGGTTTCACCAACCATGGTGAAGCTTTCAGCCCGGCGACCAGTGCTTCACGGCTGCTGTCGAAGATGATGCATGGGCACTGGGAGCGCAGGCGTTTCATCCAGTCAGTGAAGTCATCTGGATTGACGCCAGCGGGCAGACTGCCGCTGACCGCAACCATGTCGAACTGCCCCAACCAGCTCAATGAGTCGTTGACGAAGCGATCCCAATCCGGTTTGGTCACTTCAAAACCGGAGAAGTTAAAGTCGGTCACTTCGCCATCTTTTTCCGTCAGTTTGACGTTAATGCGGGTACGGCCTGGCACCACCTGAAAACGGTTGGCGATACCCAGTTCACTGAATAACAGCTGGAAGCCATCTTGGTTATCTTTACCCAAGAAGCCGCCGACGGTGACATCAATTCCCAAGTCTTTCAGCACCTTGGCAACATTGATCCCTTTCCCTGCGGCATGTAGACCGGCGGTTTTCACCAGATTGACTTCACCACGTTCGATTTCAGGGCAAAAACCCACCAGATCGTAAGCCGGATTCAGTGTGATGGTGGCGACTCTTCTGCTCATGCTGCCCCCTCGCCCAAACCGGCGGCGATAGCTTCACCAATGGCATCCAGTGCTGCCTGTGCATCTTCACCGCTGGCGGTAAAGCGCAGGCGATTGCCTTTTTTAACCCCTAAAGCCACTACTTTCATCAGACTACGTCCATTAGCGGGTTTACCGGTGCCGTCCAAGTTGGTCACGGTGATTTCACTGGCAAACTGTTTGATTGTATTGACTAAAATCGTCCCTGGTCGCGCATGTAACCCGTGTTCGTTACGGATAACAAATTCAGCGCTTAAGACTTCGCTTTGCTCAACATACTCGCGGGTCAGCAGTGCCAGCAGCGCGGCAGCATCGGCGTTCAGCAACAGGTCAGCTTTTTTCGCCAGTAGCAGGTCGCTGAGATAGTTCAGCACCGACAGCGGTTGATCATCAGCTACCGAGAGTGTCAGCAGCAGAGCCACTTTTTCGCCATGATGCTCGAAAGCAGTCGCCGGGCGGCTTACCGTGGCAGCACTGACCAAATTGCCTTCGGTGCTGTCACTCAACCAGATACCCTGCCCCAAATTCAGTGGCGCACGGGTAATCACATCACTCACAAAACGGGCATCGACTGCGCCGATTTGCTGTAAACGACCGGCATTCAGCGCTTGCAGCGTGATCAGGTTATCCGCCGCCACATCAAGGGCTATCAGTGAGGTGTCGAAATGGAATTCAGCCGCTTTTTTCTCGCCCATCAGCAAACTGCGTAACTCTTCAGCCGAGGTAGTGGTGGCCAGTTGCTCCGCCACCGCATCATCACTTAATACGTGGGTTAACTGGCGCAATAAGGCCAAATGCTCATCAGAACGGGCCGCAATGCCAATCACGATATAGGCGGTTTGATCGTCGCCCCACGCGATGCCCTGCGGGAATTGGAACACCTGTACGCCGGTGTTCAGCACTAAGTCGCGGGTATCAGTGGTACCATGTGGAATGGCGATACCATTACCCAGATAGGTGGATGTTTGCTGCTCGCGGGCCAACATGCCATCAACATAAGCGGCAGCCACGCAACCCGCTTGAGTCAGTGCCGCGGCCACCTGAGTGATAGCGTCGTTTTTACTGTCTGCTTGTGCAGCCAGATGGATATCTTTCGTCGATAATTGGAACATATATCTCCTCTCCTGCTGAAGTTGAATCGTTTCAGCTTTAATGAGAAACAGGAGCGTTACCCTTTATCATCTGGTGACGAGATAACGCTGAAACGTTTCAAGGAGTGTGTTTCCAGCTAAGAATATATGCAAGTTTTCTGCTCTAATTCTTGATGGATTTTTGACATCCCGCACATTTTTGCTATGAACAGGTTTATGTCAGCAGCGAAATGGCCAAACTAGCTGATGGTTGCTGATACACATTTATAGGGAGTGAATACGATGTCTGTTGTGGTCGGTGTTGGCGTGATTATCGTCAATCAACAAGGTGATGTACTGTTGGGTAAGCGTTGCGGTCAGCATGCCCCTTACTGGTCAATTCCCGGTGGTCATATGGAGGCTGGGGAGTCATTTGAGCAGGCGGCGACACGCGAGATTTTCGAAGAAACCGGCTTAAATATCAATAATCTGCATGTTATCGCGCTGTGCAATAACATTGCCACCTGGCGCGATGAGGGCAAACATACCGTTTCGGTCTGCTTACTGGCGCAGCATCCCGGTGGACAGCCAGAGCTGAAAGAGCCGGATAAGTGTCAGCAATGGCTATGGTGTAATCCACGGGAGTTACCTGAACCGCATTTTGAAGCCAGCCGCCACGCCATCGATTTATGGCTCAATCAGCAGTTTTACCGCACTTACGACTAAAAAACAGCGCTATATAACTTACCATATAACCAGCAATTTCAGCTGGTTATTTGCCCTGCGTCGCAAAAATTCGTTCATTCCTCGCATTTATACTCAGCAAATCTGAACTAATATTGCTAAATACCCCATTCGGGTTAGCCATCAGTAGAAAATCGCCCTACAATAGACCTACTTATATTATGGGATAGATTTATCGCTATTGGATAAGTTTTTATTGGCAGATTATCTGGCATCTTAGCTATTAGTGCATTTGATCCGTCTGTTTCACCAATAATTATTAGATAATTTACAGTGGGTGCAATTATGAGCAAAAAACAGACTGGCTTCGTGAAACGACGCCGGTGGGGATGGTTATGGATACTGCTGATCGGCATCATTATAGGTGCGGCGTTATTGGCAGGTACTGCTACTGTCCTCCATAAAACCAGCGACACCGCGTTCTGCGTCTCCTGCCACACCATGCAACAGCCCTTGGCTGAATATCAGGGAAGTGTCCACTTTCAAAATACCAAAGGCATCCGTGCTGAATGTGCTGACTGTCATGTACCCCATGAGCCACTGGACTATTTATGGACCAAAATCCGCGCGGTGAAAGATATCTACGGTGAAATGGCTGGCACTATTGATACACCAGAGAAATATGAAGCTCATAAACTTGCCATGGCCCAATCGGTCTGGAAGACACTGAAAGAGAGTGATTCCGCCACCTGCCGCTCATGCCACAGTTTTGATGCCATGGATATCACTGGGCAAAGTGCTGAAGCGCGCATTCAGCATCCTGTGGCGATTAAAAAAGGTGAAACCTGCATCGACTGCCATAAAGGTGTCGCCCACATCCTGCCGGATATGAGTGAAGTAACCCAAGCGGGTGCTGCTGAACTGGCAACCGCCGCCGCGCAAACTCCCGCCAGTGCCACCACGCTCTATACCATCGCTACTGAGCCGTTCTTTATGAACGCCAGTGATAGCCATAACGCCGGTAATCTGATGCCATCGACCCAAGTTGAAGTGCTGAAACAGCAAGGTGATCAGGTGTTGGTGGATGTTAAAGGCTGGCAGCAAGATGGCGTAGCAGAGGTATTCTATGCCGCCCAGGGCAAGCGCATCCTGAGTGTTTTACTGGGTGACGACGCGCAAAAAGCACTGAAAACCCTTAGCACCCAGACAGACCCGGAAACCCAACTGGTGTGGCATCAGGTCGCGCTTCAGGTGTGGTTATCGAAGAAGCAACTGGTTGATGATCAACAGAAAATATGGCGCTATGCCGCCGATATGATGTCAGCCAACTGCACCGGCTGCCACGGCTTGACGGCGCTGGATCGCTTCAACGCGAACCAATGGATTGGGGTAATCAAAGGCATGGCACCACGCACCTCCCTGACGCAGGAACAGCTGCGCGTGATGACCCAGTACGTACAAAAACATGCCAGTGATATGCCGGCCAAGCTGTAAATAAGAGGCGAAAATGACTAAATACCAAATACAACCTTTACAAATGAGCCGCCGTCGCTTCTTACTGGGCAGCAGTGCCTTGGCAGTTTTACCACTGGTTGGCGGCCTGTGGCCTAAATCCGCATTAGCACAAGCCATCAGTCAAGCTTTACCTCAGTTTCTGGCGCTGCGTCAGGCGCAAAAAGGGATTCTGACTGGCGCGCATTGGGGCGCATTTGAAGCCATCGTCGAGAATGGCCGCATGGTCGCTGTTCAGCCGGTCAAAGATGACCCTTGGCCGAATGAGTTGATCACCATGGCCCCGTATCAGGTACATGCCGATAACCGCATAAAATATCCGATGGTGCGAAAAAGCTGGTTGGAGGGCGGCCCCGGCAGCCATACCGAGCTGCGTGGCCGCGATGAGTGGGTGCGGGTTAGTTGGGATAAAGCTACCGAATTGGTGTGCAATGAGATTGTACGTGTGCAGAAAGATCACGGCCCGCAGGCGCTGTACGCCGGTTCTTATGGCTGGAAAAGTGTCGGTATGCTGCACAACAGTCGCACCCTGCTACAGCGGCTAATGAATCTCAGTGGCGGCTTCCTCGGCTATGCCGGCGACTACTCCACCGGGGCTGCACAGGTGATTATGACCCACGTGATGGGGTCGATGGAGGTTTACGAGCAGCAAACCGCCTGGCCGAATGTGGTTGATAACAGCGAACTGGTGATCCTGTGGGGCTGTAACCCGATGATCACCTTGAAAAATAGCTGGAATATCCCCGACCATGTGGGCCAAACCGGTTTTGAGGCGCTGAAGAAAAAAGGCACCAAAGTCATCAGTATTGACCCGGTGCATAATGACAGCGCCAAATTTACCAATGCACAATGGATCGCCCCGCGCCCTTATACCGACAGCGCCATGCTGATTGGCATTGCCCACACCTTATTGACTGAGAAGTTGCATAATCCCGACTTTATCAAAACCTATACTATCGGTTTTGACAAATTCCAGACCTATCTGTTGGGGGAAGCTGACGGCCAGCCGAAGACAGCAGAGTGGGCAGCAGATATCAGTGGCGTGGATGCCGATGTACTGCGCCAACTGGCGCGAGATATGGCGAAACAGCGCACCATGATCATGGGCGGCTGGGGGATTCAGCGCCAGCACCATGGTGAACAGCAGCACTGGCTGCTGGTGACAGTCGCGGCAATGCTCGGCCAAATTGGCCTGCCGGGCGGTGGTTTTGGTTTCAGCTATCACTACTCCTCCGGCGGTAGCCCGACCGCGAAAGGCGGCATCTTGCCGGGGATCTCTGCCGGTAAGGCGCCGAAGAATTCACCGACGCCGATCCCGGTGGCACGCATTGCCGAATGTTTGGCTAATCCGGGGAAAACCATTGATTTCAATGGCACTAAAGTGACCTATCCGGATGTCAAAATGGTCTATGTGGCGGGTGGTAACACCTTCCATCAGCATCAGGACACCAATAATCTGGTGAAAGCCTGGCAGCACCCAGAAACCATCGTGGTGAACGAACCCTACTGGACCGCCACCGCGAAGCACGCGGATATTGTGCTGCCCGCCACCACCAGTTATGAACGTAACGATCTGGAGATGGGCGGCGACTATTCGCAGCTTTATGTCTTCCCGATGCACCAGTGTGTGCCGCCACAACATGAGTCCCGCAGCGATTTTGATATCTTCGCCGCAATGGCGACCCGTTTGGGGGTGATTGATGCCTTTACCGAGGGCAAAGATGAAACCCAGTGGTTGAAATCGATGTATGACGATATGAAATCTCAGGCCCGTACTGCGCGGGTGGCGCTGCCGCCGTTTGATATGTTCTGGGAGTCAAACAACTATATTCGCTTCCCGATCCCCGAGGCGAATAAGCAGTGGGTCCGGTTCGCTGACTATCGTGAAAATCCGTTGCTCAATCCGCTCGGCACGCCGTCCGGCAAGATTGAGATCTACTCCGATACCATCGCCAAAATGGATTATGCCGATTGTCAGGGAATTCCGACCTGGATGCCACCACACGAGTGGTATCGCGGCGTAGAGGCGAAGAAATATCCGCTGTCACTGAATACCGCACATCCGATTAACCGACTGCATTCGCAGTTAGATAACACGCCGCTACGTGAAAAATATGCGGTTGCCGATCGGGAGGCGATACTGATCAGCCCGCAAGATGCCAGCGCACGCCAGATTGTGAATGGTGATTTGGTGCGGGCGTTTAATGATCGCGGGCAGATATTGGTGGGTGCAGTGGTATCAGAGGATGTGCGGCCAGGCGTGGTACGGATCAGTGAAGGTGCATGGTTTGACCCCGCCGAGCCGTCAGTGCCGGGTTCCATCTGTAAAAATGGCAATATCAACTGTCTGACTTTCGATATCGGCTCTTCCAGTCTGGCGCAGGGTAACTGTGGGCAGATGGCGCAGCTTGAGATTGAGAAGTACAGCGGGCCGGTACTAAAAAATACCGCTCATAGTGTGCCCATTGGGGCATAGAGGATAGGTGGGCCAAGGGTTGACCGCACCTACGGGCACTCCGGCGGCTTACGCCGCTTACGACCCGAACGGCACGTTTCCCTTTGGTTCAGCTTTATCAGCCGTTTAGGAGGGCAATAGTGATATCGCCCTCCTATTCATTAAGGCGCAGTATCGGCTTCTAGCTTAATCAAATAGACCAGCGCTTGTTCGCGGGTGTCAAAACACATCTCCCGCAGTGCTTGCAGGCTGGCACAAACCGCGGGGCGAGCTGGGGAGTGAAAAATACCACAGCGCATCTGATCATCTAAATGCAGGCAACGGGTGTTAGCGGGTTTGCCGAGTGGCATACCGGGGATCGGGCTGGAAATAGAAGGAGCAATACAGCAGGCACCGCAATCTGAGCGACACTCCATCAGCAGGCTCCTGTAGGCTGGTGGAATAAGAGCGGACAATAACAATCGCCCCGCAGAACTACCAGTACTATTCTTAAACAGCCGCTGAATAGCCGATCCAGCCCACGAATATCCCTTTCTGTCGCGCTTTACTCTCACGGGCTTATCATTCAACTCAACCCAGGCTGGGTGATATAGAGATAGCGCCCCCCTTGAACCAAACTAATCACTGGCTAATTAATCAGCACAAGAATATTCAGCTGTTTACAGTTTCATGTGCATCTTGTACCATTGAGCTAGTACAAAAGAACTATTCACCCTATTAGCTATTATTTCCAACGTAATTGGTGTTGCAGGTAGGCTGCCAGTAAATGCAGCGAACACACCTGCAATTTCAAGTACGAAGAGAATTTGGAGTTGTATGTCGATGGAATCATCCCAACCTTTGTCACGACCTTCCGTCCTTGGCGGCGCGATGATTGTCGCCGGAACCGCCGTGGGCGCGGGTATGTTCTCAATCCCAATCGTGACTGCGGGGGTGTGGTTCAGCGGATCAGTCATACTGCTGATTTATACTTGGGCCTGTATGCTGATTTCCGGCCTGATGATTCTGGAAGCGAACCTGAATTACCCTACCGGGGCCAGTTTTCACACCATGGTGCAAGATCTGCTGGGTAAAGTTTGGAGCTCAATCAATGGGCTGTCGATCACCTTTGTGCTCTACATTCTGACCTACGCCTATATCTCTGCCGGTGGTTCCATTATCTCCCACACCCTGCAAAATGTGACCGGAGTTGGCCAGACCACGGCGGGCTTTATCTTTGCCATATTGGTAGCATTTATTGTTTGGCTATCCACCCGTGCCGTGGATCGTCTGAGTACGATATTAATCGGCGGAATGGTTATCACCTTTGTTATGTCAGTCGGTGATATGTTTGACCATGTGGAAAGCGCGGTTTTGTTCAATCAAACCGACAGTAGCGCCAGTTATTTGCCCTATGCGTTGGCGGCCCTGCCCTATTTACTAACCTCATTTGGCTACCACGGCAATGTGCCGGGGCTGGTGAAGTACTACCAGAAAGAGAGCAAAGCCGTGGTGCAGAGCCTGTTGTTCGGCACACTGATCGCGTTGGTGATTTATGTGCTGTGGCAGTATGCCATTCAGGGCAATATCGCTCGGGATGCATTCAAACAAGTGATTGCCGACGGCGGGAATATTGGCAGCTTGCTAAAACAGATGGATGCGGTTGCTACCCGCCAGCTCACCAGCCAGTTACTCAACGCCTTCTCTTATATGGCACTGGCTAGCTCATTCTTGGGGGTATCTCTTGGTTTGTTCGATTACATTGCTGATTTCTTTAAGTTTTCTGATGATCGCAATGGGCGCACCAAATCAGCGTTAGTCACTTTTGTCCCCCCCACCATCGGTGCCCTGCTGTTCCCTAATGGCTTCTTATATGCGATTGGCTTCGCCGGTTTAGCCGCCACCATTTGGGCGGTTATCGTACCCGCACTGATGGCGCGCGCCAGCCGTCGACGCTTTCCACAAGCAACTTATCGTGCTCCGGGTGGGCGCTTTATGATCGGCTTTATTATCCTGTTTGGCTTGGTTAATGCGGTGGCGCATATTGCGGCATTATTGGGGCTGCTACCGGTGTATGCTTGAGGTCGATTTTGTGGTGAAAATATCACTCTTTTTTGCGCTAGCAGCTTGCCTGAATCACGCGGCACGAGTAACTTGTCGCAACTTATCTTCAATCCTGATTGGCGGTTAATAAATGGCAAGAGCTAACGAAATCAAACGTGGTATGGCAGTCAACCTCAACGGCAAATTACTGCTGGTGAAAGATATTGATGTGCAAAGCCCAAGCGCTCGCGGCGCAAGTACGCTGTATAAAATGCGTTTTTCTGACGTGCGTACCGGTTTAAAAGTTGAAGAGCGTTTTAAGGGTGATGAGATCCTCGATACCATCACTCTCACCCGCCGCTCAGTGAATTTCTCTTACATCGATGGCGACGAATACGTCTTTATGGATGATGAAGATTACACGCCATACAACTTCAAAAAAGAGCAGATCGAAGATGAGCTGCTGTTTATTCCTGAAGGCGGTATGCCGGGTATGCAAGTGTTAACCATGGACGGCCAATTGCTGGCGTTAGAGTTGCCACAAACCGTTGATATGGAAATTGTTGAGACCGCGCCGAGTATCAAAGGCGCATCAGCCAGTGCCCGTAACAAACCGGCAGTGATGAGCACCGGCCTATCTATTCAGGTGCCTGAATATATCAGCCCAGGTGAGAAAATCCGCATTCATATTGCGGAGCGCCGTTATATGGGGCGCGCAGACTAATACTCTCATCTGGATATAAGGGCCAGAAAACCGGCCCTTAACTGTTTTATCCCCAATCCATACCCTATAGATTTCAAGGTGCAGGAAGGTGGTAAACAAAATAATCCCGACGAGCTTACATCAGTAAGTGATTCGGGTTGTTGAGCGCAACCAACACACCTGCAACTTGAAAGATGACAGGTATATTACTTCAGCTCAGGGAAGAAGGCTCTTTTCAGCGCCAGCTCTACGCCCCGCACTTCAGCCAACCCTTTTAAGCGGCCAATAGCCGAGTAGCCTGGATTGGTTTTCTTATGTAAATCATCCAACATCTGGTGACCATGATCTGGTCGCATTGGGATCGGACGCATATCTCCCGCAGCTTGACGACGTTGCTCTTCAGTTAAAATCGCTTTAACCACCGAGTACATGTCAACATCGCCTTGCAGATGGCCGCCTTCATGGAAAGTTTTTGGATTCCCTTCGCGGCATGTTGAACGCAAATGGGTAAAGTGAATGCGATCGCCAAAGGTTTCGATCATTTTCACCAAATCATTATCAGCACGCACGCCATAAGAGCCGGTGCACATGGTAAAACCATTATGAATGCTATCGACGGTCTCTTTTAGCCACTGCATATCTTCGATGGTTGAAACAATACGCGGCAGGCCAAGAATTGGACGCGGTGGATCATCCGGATGTACTGCCATCCGCAAGCCAACTTGTTCCGCAACCGGAATAATAGCACGCAAGAAATAAGCCATGTTTTCACGCAGTTGCGCTTTATCGATGCCATCATACTCAGCCAGGCGCGCGCGGAATTGATCCAGCGTATAACCCTCTTCAGCCCCTGGCAGCCCGGCAATAATATTGCCGGTCAGTTTGGCGATATCCGCCTCAGACATGGCATCGAAATAGTCTGCCGCTTGCGCCTGCTCTTCTGTCGTGTAGTCATTGACGGCACCTGGGCGTTTCAGAATATGCAGTTCGAAGGTGGCGAAAGCTATCTGATCAAAACGCAATGCTTTGGAGCCATCTGGTAATTGATACTCCAGATCCGTGCGTGTCCAGTCCAGCACTGGCATAAAGTTGTAGCACACGGTATCAATACCACAGGCGGCAAGATTACGCAGCGTTTGTTGATAATTTTCAATGTGTTGCTGATAGTTACCGCTGTGCGTTTTGATCTCTTCGTGAATAGGTACACTTTCTACCACCGACCATACCAAGCCTTTAGCCGCTAATTCAGCCTGGCGTTGTTTGATTTCACTCACCGGCCAGACTTCGCCATTCGGAATATGATGCAGTGCAGTCACTACTCCGGTTGCGCCAGCCTGACGGATATCATCTAACGACACCGGATCATTCGGGCCATACCAACGCCATGTTTGTTCCATTTATTTTTTACCTTCTGCGTATGCGTAAACTGTTCAGGTGCTAAAAATGTTGTTATACCGATTTCCAATAGGTATCACTCAGCTTTATCCTTACTCTTTAGCCGCCGAGTGTCAAAAAGCAAAACCTCATTGGTTGATCCAACTCACGAATATTACCAATATTGGACTTACCAATTTTATTTTCTGTCATATGGCTTTACACTGCAAGCCGATATTCATGGCAACAAGCAAAAGAAAATGGTCGGTATGGTGTGGCTCTTTTCCTACGAACAGCCAACTAAAACTGGTCTAACAACTTTTTTATTTGCCACCTTTTATGTCAGCCCTTGGTGATGATCGGGGGTGAATGATTTTGGAGCCACGTATGAACACCATTGCCAACAGCACACTTCCCGCCAGCGTACAACTGCCCACTTATGATAGAAGGGCACTGAAAAGCCGTATTGTTCACATCGGTTTTGGCGCATTTCATCGTGCCCATCAGGCGCTTCTCACTGACCGGGTACTGAATCAGCAAGGGGGGGACTGGGGCATTTGTGAAGTCAGCCTGTTTGGTGGCGACGTACTGATTCAAAATTTACGCCAACAAGATCACCTCTTCTCGGTACTGGAAAAAGGCGCGCAAGGGAATCAGGCCATTGTTGTCGGCTCCGTCTGCGAGTCGGTGCATGCTCGACTGGATGGCATTATTCAGGTGTTGGAAAAATTAGCCGAGCCACAAGTGGCTATCGTTTCATTGACCATCACTGAAAAAGGTTACTGCATTGAACCGGGTACTGGCCAACTGGATCTGCAAAATGAGTTTGTCCGCGCAGACCTGGCAATACCTGATGCCCCGACCTCTGCGCCGGGTATCTTGGTTGAGGCGCTACGACTGCGCCGCTTACGTGGTCTGCCACCATTTACCGTACTCTCTTGCGATAACATTCCGGAAAACGGCCATGTTGTCAAAAATGCGGTGCTAGGCCTGGCGACAGCTCGTGACCCAGAACTGGCCAGTTGGATCAGCCAAAATGTTACCTTCCCTAATACCATGGTTGACCGCATTGTTCCTGCGGCTACCGCTGAGACATTGCAGGAAATCGCCGATACATTGAGCGTAGCTGACCCTTGCGGTATTGCCTGTGAGCCGTTCATTCAATGGGTGGTTGAGGACAAATTTGTCTCTGGCCGTCCTGATTGGCAAGCGGCTGGCGTACAGCTGGTCGATGATGTTTTACCATTTGAGGAGATGAAACTGCGCATGCTGAACGGCAGCCATTCATATCTCTCATATCTGGGTTATCTGGCAGGTTATCAGCACATTAATGATTGTATGGCGGACGATAACTATCGTTTGACCGCGCGTCGCTTGATGATGGATGAACAAGCGCCAACCCTACGTGTTACTGGCGTTGACCTTAATGCCTACGCAGACCAATTGATCGAGCGTTACTGCAATCCGGCGCTAAAACACCGCACCTGGCAGATTGCCATGGATGGTAGCCAGAAGCTGCCACAGCGGATGCTGGACTCCGTACGTTGGCACTTACAGCATGGCGGAACCTATCGTTGTCTGGCGTTGGGTATTGCTGGTTGGATGCGCTATGTCAGTGGCGTGGATGATAGCGGCCAAGCGATTGATATCCGTGACCCTATGGCTGACAGCTTTAGACAGTGTGTCGCCACCAGTGAAGAGGGGGTTGCTCGCGTACAAAGTTTACTGTCGCTGAAATCGCTGTTTGGTGAATTCTTGCCGCAGCAGCCAGAATTTGTTCAGGCGGTCACGGACGCTTATCTCAGCTTGCAACAATTTGGCGCGAAAGAGAGTGTAAAACGGTTGGCACAGCAGGCTTAATTTGACGGCCAAATAACAGTATTTGGCCCATATTCTGCCCAAAGTGGTGGGAGTTGCAGGGAGGTAGCAAGCGCCCCCTGCGACTTCAGAGGCGAAGGGCGTGATCACTCTTCAAGCTGATACGGCGTCGACTCAAATAGATAGCCGTCGAAGTCCGGATGGTCCGCATCTGAAATCTCCAACAACTTCAGTTTTACATTTTCTAAATGTTGCCACATGGCTTGCTTAGCCGCTTTACTGTCACGGCGCAACACCGCTTGCAGGATTTTCTGATGGTCTTCCAGCCATTGCCAGCGATAGCTGAAATCAAGCGTATGGCTGTGAGCACCCTGCCACATCGCGCTGGTTTTCCGCGCTTGCCAGGCCTCTGCCACCATATTGGCGAGCACGCTATTTTGTGTCGATTGCGCTAACAGACAATGAAACAGCTCATCAGCGCTCTCATCCACCGCTCCGGCCGCCAATGCCGTTTTTTCCTGCTCGATGGCCTGACGCATTTTGATGATATCGGCCTTGGTGGCCTGCATGGCAGCAAAAGCGGCGACTTCACTTTCCAGCAATTGGCGGGCTTGCAGCAGTTCAAAGGGGCCGTAACCACTGTCGGCTGACACAGCGGACTCACCTTCAGCTAGCAGATCAGGCACATTAACCACGTAAACACCGGAGCCTTTGCGCACCTCGACCAACTTCTCCAGCTCCAGCATGATCAGCGCTTCACGCACCACACTGCGGCTAACACTAAAGTTTTCAGCGATATCACGTTCTGGGGGTAAACGATCGCCCAAATGGTATTTCCCGCTGACAATCGCCGCTCGCAACTGACTGCCCACTTCCTGATATAACCGCATAACCTTATTTCCTGCATCACGCTGTTAGCATAACTATGCCAAATTGGCCTGACCAAAGGGCCTCTGAATAGTGATCAGTATACCATGTGGCCAAACAGCATCATGAGATTTATCACGGTTTATCGATGTGATAAACCGTGTTTTCATCCAACTAGGAATATTATTAGCAGAAATATTAAAGGTAAGTGACAGTCATAATTCCCAAGCTACGCTGCGGGTTCAGCCATTCCATACGAGAAGAGGCTAAATTACCGGGCAACTGAGAAATCAAAGGCATATTACTTGAAAGAGTTTGTCGATGAGTCACTGTTTCACCATTACGATAACAGCTTGTTGTCATCGTTTGATTCACTACTGCAGTATTACATGGGCTATCTACAATGGCTCCGTAAAACGTGATTGTGCCTGAAACAGACAGGTTAGATTGCGCACTACTTGCAGGAAAAGAGATTATCCATGAAAACACTATTGCTAAGATAATTAGTACCCGACAATTTCTCATAACCACCTCGACTCTCATATCTGTCATTTTAAAGATAGAGGATTTCAAGCAAAGCAATGGAAATGATAGAGCATTATTTATTACCCTACTCGGCCTATAACTCACTAGAATACCTCGAAGAAGTGAATTATATTTCGTATCGGTGTATAACTATTAGGCGGGACTCCTACCTTTCCTAGGAAATATTCTCCATTTGCGCTTTTTTCGTTTAATAATAAGTTTACTCGGTGTTATATCCTTTGCTCATCAGAACCTTGAAAACAACCCTCACCTTGATATCTTATTGAGAAAAAATTTAATATCAGAGGCCCCCATATGACAAAAACAAACTTGATTACTGGCTTTTTGGGCTGCGGCAAAACCACCACAATTCGCCATTTGCTGTCACAGAAGCCAGAAGATGAAAAATGGGCGGTTTTGGTGAATGAATTTGGTGAAATTGGTATTGATGGTGCGCTACTCGCAGACAGCGGAGCGGTATTGAAAGAGATACCGGGCGGCTGCATGTGTTGCGTTAATGGATTACCAATGCAAGTGGGCTTGAATATGCTGCTGCAACAGGCCAAACCAGATCGATTATTAATTGAGCCTACAGGATTGGGCCATCCCAAACAGATATTATCATTATTAACTTCCGATACTTATCTGCCATGGATTGATCTGCGTGCAACTCTCTGCCTATTAGATGCCCGCCAACTGAATGAGCCTCGTTACACGGAGAATGAGAATTTCCGTGACCAGTTGTCCGCCGCAGATATTATCGTGGCAAACAAACAAGATACCTATAGCGCAGCAGATTATGCCGCACTACAGCAATGGCATGATCGACAGCCCGTAGCACGCCCACTCTATTATGCTGAACAGGGGAAAATTGATATTGCCCTGCTCGATACACCACACAGTAATAGTGATGAATTGCCCGACGGTGCGCATCATCACAGTACAGTGCGACAAAAAGGGCTGGCCGCCTTGAGCTTAAAAGGGAGTGAGCCTTGGCGTCGGGCGCTCAATCAGGGTCAAGGTTATCTGAGTTGTGGTTGGGTATTTAATGCAGATACTCTGTTTGATACGGTTCCACTTTTGGAGTGGGTGCGATTAAATCCGGTAGAACGTGTCAAAGGGGTTATGCGTATTGCCGAAGGTACATTGGTGATTAATCGCCAAGGTGCTGACCTGCAAATAGAAACCCGCCCAATACCGCCGCTGGATAGCCGAATTGAACTGATCAGCGCAACAGAAGCAGATTGGAACAAATTACAGCATGAATTACTGAATATTCGATTAGATAACGGGGTATAATGCGCCCCGTTTTTATTAGTTACACAATTCGTACATTGACAATCTATAGGCCGCCGCATGACCCGTCGTCATTTACCGACAATATTACTACTCAACTTACTCGGGATTGCTCTATTTTTATCCTGGTATATCCCTGTGAACCACGGTTATTGGTTTAAAATAGATTCAGCAATATTCTTCTATTTTAACCAGCACCTGCTCTCCAGCCCTTCATTCCTGCATTTGGTCGCGATCACCAATAACCGCGCTTTCGATGTTATTTCGCTGATGTGTATGGGGGTGCTTTATCTTTACTTCTATATGAAGGAGACACCTGCTGGCCGCCGCCGTCTTATTGTCACGGGGGTTGTTATGTTGTTGACCGCGGTTGTCCTTAACCAATTAGGTCATCTGCTACCGGTTTCGCATCCTAGCCCGACACTATTTTTTGAAAATATCAATCGTGTCAGCGAGTTAACGGGTATCCCAACCAAAGATGCCTCAAGTGACAGCTTCCCCGGCGACCATGGCATGATGTTGATGATTTTTGCCTGCTTTATGCTGCGCTACTTTTCTCGCGGGGCCTTCGCCATTGCTTTACTGATTGTGGTTATTTTCTCACTGCCTCGAGTGATGATTGGCGCACATTGGTTTACTGATATTGCTGTCGGCTCGCTCTCAGTGGTACTGGTTGGTATAAGTTGGATATTACTGACGCCATTAAGCGATAAGATAATTAATGCCATCAACCGCCACTTGCCTGGGGCAACAACTCGATAGCCCGCACCTGCGCTTTATTGAGGCAAAACAGTCTATTTTTTGCCTCTCCCCTCATTAATGCTTCCACTCGATTATTATCACCAAATGGTTACAAATTCAGCTATTCCTCTTTAATATAAAACCTTACATTATGTTACATTAACATTTAGTAAAATAATGGTTATAAAAGCTCTCGCCTTTTATTAATCATTACGGTAATCTCAAAAACGTTTGTGCTCGGATATCCGTATTTTCACCGCTGTCCTGATTAATATTGTGCGTTCCTGCACATTTATTCGGTTAAGTGATTGTCTCATCGGACCACAACCAATAATCTCGATTCGTTTGGCAATTTTGGTAGCGACATCCGTCGTAAGGACAGCAAGGGAAAACAACAACAATGGTCAAGTCTCAACCTATTATGAGATATATTCTGCGGGTAATTCCTGCGGTTGCAGCAGCGGTAATGTTATCCGCGTGTAGTTCACCACAGACTTCGAACTTACATAATTCGCAAACTGAGATGCGTGCAGTTAATGACAAAGATGGGCTTTTACTGCAAGCCTCTCAGGATGAATTCGAAGCAATGGTGCGCAACGTTGACGTCAAGTCGAAGATTTTAGAACAGTATGCAGGGTGGAAAGGGGTTCGTTATCGTTTAGGCGGTAGCACCAAACGCGGGATTGATTGTTCCGCATTTGTACAAACCACTTTCCGTGAACAATTTGGTATGGATTTGCCGCGCTCAACCTCTGAGCAGCAGGATCTCGGTAAAAAAATCCAACGGACTAAATTGCGCCCCGGTGATTTGGTGCTGTTTCGTGCAGGATCGACTGGTCGCCATGTAGGTATCTATCTAGGTAACGATAAATTTGTTCATGCATCGACCAGTGTCGGTGTGACAATATCGAGCCTAAATGAAGATTATTGGAATAAGCGTTATCGCGATGGGCGCCGAGTACTAAGTAGCGGTTCGCGCAGCTAGCACATTTTTATTCCTGTTGTCCGAGATACCAAACGAAATGCTAAAACGCTGCCACTGGCAGCGTTTTTTATTGCCTGATACTCAATATTCCCACCTCTAACCCTATTTCCGATCAGATTGTAGGAAATCTCTTTTTTTATTGAAAACAGCGAAATTCAAGAATTATCTGTGTAAAATGCGCATCTCTTAACCAAGACGTTTCTGGCATAAAGGCATATCTACCAACGATTATCCTTTATAAGAATATGTAAATTGCATTAATAAGCTGAAAATTTGTTTTACTGAAATATATCAATGAATGTCCATTTCACTTATTTGATGCATCTAATGGGCATCTTTTCTTTATATTGGATTAGCTTGAAATTCAATTTGATAAGCTAATTAATGTCGATAACGCTCATTGGCAAACCGGTAGCGCGACGTTACTAACTTATTTATACTCATACCACTTTATCAAACATGCTGAGGGGCGGCGTCACATGGGTTCAAGCAGTGCTTTCTCACGCAATATTCTATCCAGACGCCATCTTGTAAAAAAAAGTGTCATTCTTGCCCTCTGTTTCTTTATTTGTTTTGTCATTATTACGCTGTCATTACTTTATCGCAGCAGCGAACGTAAATTAACAACACAAAGTGATCACATTATCTCCTACTCGTCTCAGTTCCTGAATGAACTGACAACAACCATGTCTCAGCTTATACCTCTGAGCACGAAGAGTTGTGAGCAAGCCAGTTCCGCTCTTCACTATCGTGCTGCATTTACTAATGGTGTCAGAGCATTCTTATTGGTGAAAGACGATATTGCTTATTGCTCTTCAGCGACCGGTGCGATGCATGTACCGGCCACTGTGCTATATCCCAAAATTAATTTATCCCAGCCGATAGATTTTGAGATTCAGCAAGGCACGCCCATGATGCCAAGCAAACCCGCAATTGGTGTTTGGTTGCGAGAAGCTGGTCGCGGTAATACCGGCGTATTGGCTACGCTCGAATTAGCCCTACATCCCTATTTGTTGCTAAATTATTCAGATAATCAAGTGAATGGGTTAGCCATTATTATCGATGAATTAGCGGTAACCACTTTTAACTCTAAAGTAATACCCATCAGCCAGTTACCTGCCAGGAGCGCCCGTGAGGTGCAATTACCCGGTTACCCGATTAAGATATTAATTTACCATACTAGCCTGACTGCTGATGATATTCGTATGACCTTATTAGGCGGGCTGTTACTTGCCGCTCTGGTCGGGATTTTGGCTTATTATATTTTAATTGCCAGCCAAAGTGCTGAAGCTGAAATTTTGCGTGGTATCCGCCGTGGTGAATTCTTTGTTGAGTATCAGCCGGCATTTCGTTCACATGATCGCACAATATCAGGTCTGGAAGCACTTATTCGCTGGCAGCACCCTATTGAAGGGCGAATTTCACCAGATCTCTTTATTCCCTATGCAGAAGCTCAGCATCTGATACAACCACTGACTCGGCACTTATTTGAGTTAATTCTCAGGGATTGTGAGTTAATGGCAGACCACATTCCGGCCGGTACTAAGCTTGCTTTTAATATTTCCCCAGTCCATCTGGCGGATGACCAGTTCCGCAAAGATGTCTCCCACCTATTGCAGCAATTAAATACCGATATCTTTGCGCCGGTATTCGAGATAACTGAGCGGGGCATGGTTGAAGAGGAGTTAGCCATTAAGCAATTTGCGTGGCTGCATTCACAGGGCGTACAAATTGCAGTCGATGACTTTGGCACTGGCCATAGCGCGCTAATCTATTTAGAACGTTTTACTTTAGATTATATTAAAATTGATCGCGGATTTGTCAGCACTATCTGTGTTAATACTGTGGCGGCACCAGTATTAGATGCAGTATTAATGTTAGCTAAGAAGCTGAATATTGAGACCGTCGCCGAGGGGGTTGAGACCGAACAACAACTCCACTATTTGGTACAGCACAATGTTAACTACCTACAAGGTTATTTACTGAGCAAACCATTGTCTGTTGAAGATTTAATTACATTTTGTCATAAGCAAAATGGCTAATAAAAACTAGCCCACAAGCTATAAGCGCGACAGCCCCCCATTGTGTCGCCGCCGATAAGCTGACCCAGGTCAGTGATTCGGGGGACAAATCTGCCGGGAGCAGATTTGAACGCTGCGGGCAGCGGCGAGACCCATCCATGGGCCTCGTAATGAGCATCGCCCACACTGCTGAAGTTTAAAGTCCGCTAGATATTATTGGCTTAATGTTTGCTTTACGCCCCTGCAAACTGGTAATTTCGTTTAAGATTATTACTATCTGAATGGAATGCAGGAGATCACCACTAATATGTTGTTACGCCTATTTGCTGCCTTGGCGCTTTCTGCCCTGAGTTTCGGTCTACAGGCTGAAACTATTAAAGAGGGTGCTTCTTTTGCCATACTGGGCGAACCTAAGTATTCATCAGATTTTAGCCATTTCGATTACGTTAATCCGGCGGCCCCCAAGGGGGGTAATATTACCTTAGCCACCATTGGCACCTTTGATAACTTCAACCGCTATGCCTTACGCGGCAACGCGGCAATCCGGACGGAGAGGTTATATGATTCGCTATTTAGCACCTCAGACGATGAGATTGGTAGCTATTATCCGCTAATTGCAGAGTCAGCGCGTTATGCCCCTGATTTCCACTGGATTGAAGTTGATATCAATCCCCGCGCTCGTTTTCATGATGACACCCCGATTACCGCGCAGGATGTCGCATTTACATTCAATAAATTCATGACCGAAGGCGTGCCGCAATTTCGCATCATCTATAAAGATGTGCAGGTCAAAGCCATTTCCAACCTGACCGTGCGTTTTGAATTCCCCGAGCCCAATAAAGATAAAATGCTGGGCCTGTTTGGCTTGCCGGTCATGCCCGAACACTTCTGGAAAGAGCATAAATTGAGTGACCCGCTGAGTAAACCGCCGGTCAGCAGCGGCCCCTACCGCATTGGCAAATATAAGATGGGGCAATTTATTACCTATGAGCGGGTGCGAAATTACTGGGCCGCTAACTTACCGGTCAATCGTGGCCAGCATAATTTTGACACCATCCGTTATGACTACTATTTAGACGACAAAGTCGCGCTGGAGGCATTTAAAGCTGGCGCCTTTGATTTCCGCGAAGAGAGCTCACCGAAAAGCTGGGCGACCCAATATGTGGGCGGCAACTTTGCAAAAAACTATATTATCAAGCAGGATATTGTCGATAACTCCGCACAAAATACCCGCTGGCTGGCATTTAATGTCCAACGCCCTATTTTTAGCGATCGACGGGTTCGCCAGGCGCTGACACTGGCTTTTGATTTTGACTGGATGAATAAAGCTTTTTATTTCAACAGCTATCAGCGCACCAATAGCTTCTTCCAGAATACCGAATATGCGGCAACAGGTTATCCGGACAGCGCAGAGCTGGCTTGGTTAGCCCCACTCAAAGGCAAAATACCGCCAGAAGTCTTCAACCAAATTTATCAGCCGCCGCAAACCGATGGCAGCGGCGATGCACGGGATAATCTGTTAAAAGCGCGCGAGTTACTGGCCCAAGCGGGCTGGGAAGTCAAAAATCAGCAGTTGGTCAACAGTAAAACCGGCAAACCTTTTGAGTTTGAATTGCTGCTACTCAGTGGCAGCAACTTCCAATATGTTCAGCCGTTCAAACATAATTTGCTGCGTTTGGGCATTACCATGACAGTCCGCGAGGTTGACAGCTCTCAGTTTGTTAACCGCCTGCGCAGCCGGGATTACGACATGATCCCCACCGTTTACGGGGCGATGCCCTACCCTAGCCCCAATCTGCGCATATTGTGGAGCTCGGCTTATGTCGACTCCACCTATAACGCCTCTGGCATTAAAGATCCGGCTATTGATCAGTTAATTGAATTGATAGTCAAACATCAGGAGCAACCGGAAGCCTTGCTATCTCTGGGTCGCGCCCTTGACCGGGTGTTAATCTGGAACCAGTTGATGATCCCGATGTGGTACTCCAACCATAGCCGCTTTGCTTATTGGGATAAGTTCTCAATGCCTGCACAACGCCCCACCTATTCGCTAGGATTTGATAGCTGGTGGTTTGATGTCAACAAGGCAGCTCGTCTGCCAACAGAACGCCAATAGGGGGCTGCTGTGGGCGCATACTTGTTACGGCGGCTATTGCTGATCATTCCCACCTTGTGGGCGATTATTACTATCAACTTTTTTATCGTGCAGATTGCACCCGGCGGGCCTGTTGATCAGGCCATCGCCAATATTGAGCTGGGCCACAACAGCGGCTATAGCGCCGGTGGCGGTGATGGTGGATTGGGTGGCGCAAAGGTCGGGCTAAATGCGGCACAAGTGGGTGACAGCAACTATCGCGGCTCACGCGGGTTAGATCCGGAAGTGATTGCTGAAATCAAGCAGCGCTTTGGTTTTGATAAACCGCTGCACCAGCGCTATTTCGATATGCTGTGGAGCTACATGCGCTTTGATTTTGGCGACAGCCTGTTCCGTGGCGAATCAGTGATGTCATTGATTAAGCATAGTTTGCCGGTTTCTATTTCACTTGGGCTATGGAGCACGCTGATTATCTATCTGGTATCCATTCCCTTGGGGATTAGAAAAGCGGTGCGCAACGGTAGCGCCTTTGATAACTGGAGCAGCGCCTTAATTATTGTCGGCTACGCTATCCCTTCGTTTTTATTCGCTATTTTACTGGTGGTGCTGTTCTCTGGCGGTAGCTATTTCGATCTGTTCCCATTACGCGGGCTGACCTCCAGTAACTGGGATACACTGCCGTGGTATGGCAAAATTACCGACTATTTATGGCATATCACCTTGCCGGTATTGGCAACCGTGATTGGCGGCTTCGCCACCTTGACGATGCTGACTAAAAACTCCTTCCTCGATGAGATCCGCAAGCAGTATGTGGTGACAGCCAGGGCCAAAGGGCTGCCGGAGGAGAAGATCCTGTATCGCCATGTGTTCCGCAATGCCATGTTGCTGGTGATCGCCGGTTTCCCGGCTACCTTTATCAGCATGTTTTTCACCGGCTCACTGTTGATTGAAGTGATGTTTTCCCTGAATGGTCTAGGGCTGCTGGGCTATGAGGCGACCCTACAGCGGGATTATCCGGTGATGTTTGGCACTCTTTATATTTTCACTCTGATTGGTTTACTGCTAAATATCATTAGCGATATCACCTATACCCTGGTTGACCCACGGATTGATTTTGAGGGTCGCCACTAATGATAAAATTAAGTGCAATTAATCAGGCCCGTTGGGCGCGCTTTCGCCAAAATCGTCGTGGTTACTGGTCACTGTGGATCTTCCTGACACTCTTTATTATTAGTTTATTTGCCGAGCTGATAGCCAATGACAAGCCGCTGCTGGTGAACTATCAGGGCAAGATCTACCTGCCCTTTATGGTCAACTACAGTGAATCCACCTTTGGCGGAATTTTAACCACTGCCGCAGATTACCAAGACCCCTATGTGCTTGACCGAATTAAAAATAATGGTTGGGCTATTTGGGCACCTATTCGTTTTAGTAATAACACCATCAATTTTGCCACGGAAGTCCCCTTCCCTTCGCCACCCAGTCGTACCAACTTATTAGGCACTGATAGTACCGGCGGTGATGTATTGACCAAAGTTATTTATGGATTCCGCATTTCACTGTTATTTGGCCTGACGCTGACCCTATTCTCCAGCGTGATAGGTATCTGTGCTGGGGCCATTCAAGGCTATTACGGCGGCAGAGTCGACTTATGGGGTCAGCGATTTATTGAGGTCTGGTCGGGGATGCCGACACTGTTTTTAGTCATTTTACTCTCCAGCATCGTGCAGCCCAATTTCTGGTGGCTACTCGCCATCACAGTGCTATTCGGCTGGATGGGGTTAGTAGGGGTGGTGCGGGCCGAGTTCCTGCGCACCCGTAATTATGACTATATCCGTGCAGCACGGGCCATGGGCGTGCGTGACCGGACGATTATGTCGCGTCATATGTTGCCCAATGCGATGGTGGCAACACTGACCTTCCTGCCCTTTATTTTATGTGGATCAATCACCACCCTGACCTCACTCGACTTCCTCGGTTTTGGTTTACCCATGGGGTCGCCATCCTTGGGCGGGCTGTTATTGGAGGGCAAAAATAACCTTCAAGCGCCATGGCTTGGCATCACGGCATTTCTGGTATTGGCCGTGCTGTTATCTCTATTGATCTTTATTGGCGAAGCAGTACGTGACGCCTTTGACCCCAGTAAGGTGTACTGATATGGCGACCTCTCCACTCCTGGATATTCAAAACCTCAGTGTGGCATTTCGCCAGGCGGGCGTTGACCGTGAAGTGGTCAGCGCGCTCTCATTGCAGGTCAATAGCGGTGAAACAGTAGCGTTAGTCGGGGAGTCTGGCTCCGGCAAGAGTGTTACCGCGTTGTCGGTATTGCGCTTACTGCCCTCGCCACCGGTGGTCTATCCTGCTGGCGATATTCTGTTTGCTGGCCAATCACTACTCCATGCCGATGAACCCACACTGCGTGGTATTCGCGGCAATCAGATCGCCATGATTTTTCAAGAGCCAATGGTGTCACTCAACCCGCTGCACACCATCGAGAAGCAGTTAGCCGAAGTGCTGTCACTGCATCGCGGTATGCGTCAGGAGGCGGCCAGAGCGGAAATTATTCAGTGTCTCGACCGCGTCGGTATTCGTCATGCCAAAGGTCGATTAGCTGATTTCCCGCATCAGCTCTCCGGGGGCGAGCGTCAGCGAGTGATGATTGCCATGGCGGTATTGACCCAACCCAAATTACTGATTGCCGATGAACCCACCACCGCACTGGATGTCTCGGTACAGGCGCAAATTTTGAGTTTGCTGAAAGAGTTAAAGCAAGAGATGGGCATGAGTCTGCTGTTTATCACTCATAACCTGAATATTGTCCGCCGACTGGCAGATAACGTAGCCGTGATGCGGGAAGGGCGTATTGTAGAGCACAATAGCCGTCAGGCGCTGTTCAGTGCGCCACAGCACCCCTACACTCGCCAGCTACTGGATGCCGAGCCACAGGGCGACCCCTTGCCCCTCGCAGCAGGTCTTGCGCCACTGCTTGAGGTCAAAGGGCTGCAAGTGGCGTTCCCCATCAAACGTGGCTTGCTACGCCGGACAGTCGATCACCACTATGCGCTAAAAGATCTCAGTTTTGAGCTAAAACCGGGAGAAAGTCTGGGATTGGTCGGGGAGTCGGGATCAGGGAAAAGCACCACCGGGCTGGCGCTGTTACGCTTACTGCCATCAAAAGGTGAGATTTGGTTTAACGGGCAACCGCTGCACAGTTTTACCTCAAAACAGATGCTGCCCTATCGCAGCCGCATTCAGGTGGTGTTCCAAGACCCCTATTCAGCGCTCAACCCGCGCTTGAATGTTCAGCAGATCATCGCTGAAGGGCTAGAAGTTCATCAGAAACTCAGTGCCATACACCGTGAACAGCGGGTGATTAAGGCCATGGAAGAGGTGGGTCTGGATCCGGTGAGCCGCTATCGTTACCCGACTGAATTCTCCGGTGGGCAGCGCCAGCGCATCGCTATTGCACGGGCATTAATCCTGCAACCTCAATTGCTTATCTTAGATGAGCCAACCTCGTCGCTGGATAAATCGGTACAGGCACAGATTCTGGCCCTACTCAAATCCCTCCAGCAGCGTTACCAGCTTAGCTACCTGTTTATCAGCCATGACTTACAAGTCGTGCGCTCGCTTTGCCATCAGGTGATTGTGTTGAAGCAGGGGGAAGTGGTGGAGCAAGGTGACTGTCAGACGATATTTGCCGCGCCAAAACAGCAATATACACAGCAGCTGCTACAATTCGCTGATTAATGACGCAGACATAAAAAAGTGCCAGCATAGCGGACTGACCATATCATCGATGAATACATAGGGCCGACGAATAGCGCCGATGAACGCTTAATCACGTATCAGAAGGGGTAAAGTGCCGTCATGGTCTCGGCGATGGCGACACCGACATCTTTCAGGCGACACATAGTCGCACTCTCATCCTGCCGATGAACGAAGAGGCAAGGCTCACCTTCCCACTCAACAATTGCGGAGTCCACTTGTATCTCTTGAAGCGAGAGATGGAGCCGCTGCATGATAATCTGCGCATGTTTACCATCGTGGCTGAGCAATTTCAGCCCCATTAGGTTATTTTGGGTATCGTCTATCGCCGTCAGTGGTATCGGCTCAACATTGACCCCGATAAACCCAGATAACCAACGGTAACTTTGCGGCAGACGATGTACTACCGAAAGTTGGATATTATTCACGTGTTTTTCCTAGTCAAAATAAAAATTCAAAAATTACAAAGGCACCACGATGACTCACACTCACTAAAGTTATAGCCGCTAAGTTGCCATTGTGCCTGATTCAGACCCCATCAAAACACAACATTGGTAACAATTTAGAAACTAAAAACTAACAATGTCATTTTTGCGTTGTTTTTAACCCTTTTTCAGCTATTGCTGCCAAGGCTAAAACTGCCAGTTTGGGATTTAGATCCCATTTTTCGTTATATTTATACCTTTATGGCGGTTAGCTCAACCATTTTTCTTGCAAACATGTTACCTAATCGCTGCCAATATTTTACAATTGAGGAACAATTCAAGGTGAGATCGACACAATAAAAATACATTAACCAATTGATAAACATACAAATAAATTAGTATTGGCACCATTTTAATGACAGAATTATCTTAGCAAAACCCGCCGATAACTATTTTTCACTTTTTTGTATTATCGCTCAAAAAATTAACAATATGTGTCCAGGCATAACTATGCAATGAATTATGATACGCATGCTTACTATATTGATTGAGCGCAAAAAACGGCGGCTTATTGGGCGAAATTTAACAAATAGGGCAAGAGGAACTGCGGGGGATAATAGCGGCAAAGGGAGCGCCTGCGGCGTCTGCCCTTCACTTTTTACTCACTATGCTTTTTTCATCGCATTTTTTTGCGGGCGACTGGCATAGAGATACAACAGCATGGCAACAATAATACAAAACGCCATCGAGCTTACCATCGGCCAGGCACTCCGGGAGGGAGCCATCGACAGCAACGTCCCCACGATAGCACCGATACCAAACCGTAAAGTCCCCGCCAAAGAAGAGGCGGTTCCCGCCATATGTGGGAAGCCATCCAGAATAACCGCCATAGCATTCGAGGTGATCATCGCGATACAGCCGACATAGGCCGCCACCCCTAGAACCAATGCCCAGAATCCCAGCCCGGTAGCACAAACCACCAGCAGCCAGATCCCCATCACGAATTGAACCAACATACCAAAGCGGAACATTTTCAGGGCGCCAAAACGGCGAACATTGCGGCTGTTAATCAGCGTCATCAAGAATAAAAAGACGATATTCAGTGCAAAATAATAGCCAAAGTTCTGCGGTGAAACGCCGTTTAAGTCGATATAAACAAAAGGCCCGGCACTGAGGAACGAGAACATCCCGGCAAAAGAGAAAGCACTCGCTAACATATAGCTCAGAGCTTGTTTATGGCGAAATAGCGTGGCGAAATTACCGATGGTGGTGCGCAGATGAAAGCGTTGCCGCTTCTCTGGTGGCAGGGTCTCCTTAATAAACAGAAACACCAGCACCGCACCAATCAATGCCGCGCCGGCCATGGTCCAGAAAATAGCATGCCAGCTAAACCACACCAGCAGTGCGCCACCGATAATCGGTGCCAGCAGCGGTGCGATAGTCATCACCAACACCACGAAAGACATCATTCGGGAGAAATCATCTTTGGTGAACATGTCACGCATCAATGCATTAATCACCACACTGGCGGCGGCGGCAGATAAACCATGCAGGAAGCGCAAGTTAATCAGTTGCTCAACCGACTGCGCCATGGCACAAGCCATTCCTGCCAGTGCAAAGATTAGCGTGCCCCAGAAGATAACCGGCTTGCGCCCTATGCTGTCAGCCATTGGCCCATAGAACATCTGCCCGATAGCAAACCCCAGCACATACGCGCTCAGAGTCATCTGCACCGCACCACTCTCGACGCCAAACTCTTGCGCAATAATGGGCATACTCGGCAGATACATATCTATCGCCAGCGGCATCAGCATCGACAGCAAACCCAGGATAAAGATTAAGCCAAAGTGGGATGTCCGGTTCTGCGCTTCATTTTGGTTACTGGCATGCACGTTCAACAACTCCTTCAATAACTTACGGCAGGTGATATCGACTGCGGGTCGCGTGGGAACCGCTCACCCACGCGACGATAGAAAAGCGATTACAGATGGGGAGCGCCTACGCTGGCAATCTCTTCCGCCGTGAGCGGGCGATACTCACCGGGGGCCAAATCGTCATCAAGTTTCATCGCGCCGATACGTTCACGGTGCAGCGCCAATACCCGATTCCCGACGGCTCCAAACATACGTTTTACCTGATGATAGCGCCCCTCGCTGAGGGTTAACCGCACCAGCTGTGGCTCGATAATCTCGAGCTGAGCGGGCTTGGTCAGCGACGTTTCATTATGCAGCTGTACGCCGTCAGCAAACCGCTGCGCCGTATCTTCCGCGACCGGATGCTCCAGTGTCACCAAATAGGTTTTTTCACAATGATGGCGTGGGGAGGTAATCCGGTGCGACCATTGACCATCATCGGTCATCAGCACTAACCCCGTGGTATCAATATCCAACCGCCCGGCAGCATGCAGCTTGTAAGCCACTGGCTCATCAAGGAAATAGAGTACCGTCGGGTGATCGGGATCTTCTGTCGAACACACATAACCCTGCGGCTTATTCAGCATAAAGTAACGTGGGCCAAGGGTTTGCTGTAATGGGTTGCCATCGAATCTCACGTCGCTCTCTGGTGTCAGCTTAATTGCACCACTTTTGACCACTTCGCCATCAATCGTGACCCGTTTGGCCCGCAGCTCGCGCGCTACCAACGCCCGGCTAACACCTAATTGCTGAGATAAAAACTTGTCCAATCGCATTGAATCTACTTTGCCTGTTGTATTGTCGTGCCACTGACGGGCACGATACCCGCACTCACACCTGCCAACGACGACAGAGTGCTAATAATACGGTATGAAATAATGAAGCAGTAAAGTTGTATAGGGGAAAATCATTTGCTGCCTAACCGACCTGATTCATCAGTATAGCGGCGGTTGCCCTATCATCCTAGGAACAGTTACTCAAAAAAACACTATTGAGAAAGGATCAGCCCCTGCTGACGCAATGTACATCCTGACTCCTCGTCATTCACCGCCAAGGCTCTCGCGTTGACCACATCAGACAGGCATAATAATAGAAAGTTTTTCGTTATGAGGAGAGATAAATGTCACTCATACAATGCAGGCAATTGTTGCAAATGGTGAATGGATTAAGCGCGATAACGCCCCACTTCGGGCAAGTGCTTTAATGGCCTTTACGCTACGCCCCTATCAGCAAGAAGCGGTAGACGCCACTCTCACCCACTTTCGTCGCCATGCCGAGCCAGCACTGATTGTCTTACCCACTGGCGCGGGTAAAAGTTTAGTTATCGCCGAATTGGCGAAACTGGCCCGTGGTCGCGTGCTGGTGTTGGCCCATGTCAAAGAGCTGGTGGCGCAGAATCACGCCAAATACTGTGCCTACGATTTAGAGGCTGATATCTTCGCCGCCGGACTACAGCAGCGCCAAAGCGAAGGGAAAGTGGTCTTTGGTAGCGTACAGTCTGTGGCACGCAATCTCCCGCTATTTGATAGCGCCTTTTCGCTGCTCATTATCGATGAGTGTCACCGCATCAGTGACGAAGATGACAGCCAGTATCAGCAAATTATCCAGCATTTACGCACCACTAACCCACGGCTACGGTTATTGGGACTGACGGCGACCCCCTACCGGTTGGGCAAAGGCTGGATCTATCAATTCCACTATCATGGCATTACCCGTGGTGATGAAAAAACACTGTTCCGCGATTGTATCTATGAATTGCCGCTGCGTTACATGATCAAACACGGCTTTCTAGTACCGCCGGAGCGGCTGGATATGCCGGTCGTGCAATATGATTTCAGCCGCCTGACCAGCAATAGCGATGGCATGTTCCGTGAGGCGGATCTTGATCGGGAGCTTAAACAGCAACAGCGCATCACCCCACATATTGTTAGCCAGATAGTGGAGTACGCCGCCCAACGGCGCGGGGTGATGATTTTTGCCGCCACCGTCGAGCACGCCAAAGAAGTACACGGATTACTGCCCAAAGGCGAGGCCGCGTTAGTGAGCGCTGGCACTCCCCCTGCCGAGCGAGATGCGCTAATCACCGCATTTAAGCAGCAACAACTGCGCTATCTGGTTAATGTGGCAGTGCTGACCACCGGCTTTGATGCGCCTCATGTGGATCTGATTGCCATTTTGCGCCCCACAGAGTCGGTCAGTTTATATCAGCAGATTGTCGGCCGGGGCTTACGGCTCTCACCGGGTAAAAAAGATTGCCTGATTCTGGATTATGCTGGTAATCCCCACGACCTGTTCACTCCCGAAGTGGGTACTAGCAAACCTCATAGCGGCAGCCAGCCGGTGCAGGTCTTCTGCCCAGATTGCGGTTTCGCCAATATCTTCTGGGGGAAATGTACCGAGTCTGGCGAGATAATTGAGCACTATGGCCGTCGGTGTCAGGGCTGGTTTGAGAATGACCAGGGCGCGCGAGCGCAATGTGACTACCGCTTCCGCTGCAAATCCTGCCCCCATTGTGGCGCAGAAAATGATATCGCCGCACGCCGCTGTCATCAGTGTCAGGAGGTGCTGGTTGATCCTGACGACATGCTGAAAGCCGCGCTAAAACTGAAAGATGCGCTAGTGTTACGTTGTGGCGGCATGAGTCTGGAAACCGGCCATGACGCTAAAGGCGAGTGGCTGAAAATCACCTATTACGATGAAGACGGCACCCATACCAGTGAGCGCTTTCGCTTAACCACAGCCGCGCAGCGTATGGCATTTGAGCAGATTTTCCTGCGCCCCCACCAACGCGCACCGGGTATTGCCCTCAAATGGCAAACCGCAGCCGATATCATCGCGCAACAAGCGCTGTTACGTTACCCCGATTTTGTCGTTGCCCGTCGGCGTGGGCAGTGGTGGCAAATCAGAGAAAAGATATTTGATTATCAGGGCCGTTTTCGCCGAGCTGACTCCCTAGCTTAAGCCGCATCTAGCCTGAGATTTTCGCAGTTTTATTTGCTGTCTGGCTGATATTTCGCTAGAATGTCGCCCGCTTTGCTCTGGGTTTACCCAATCAAAGCCGAGTATCGAACCTGTTGCTGGGTCGCCTGTAGCAGGGTAAATTTCTTAAGAGAAAACAAAATGACCACTATCAAAGTAGAAGTACGTAACGACCAGGGTAAGGGTGCGAGCCGCCGCCTGCGTGCAGCAAATAAATTCCCGGCAATCGTTTACGGTGGCACAGAAGCAGCTATTTCTATTGCTCTTGACCATGACACCACCAAAAACCTTGAACTGAAACCGGGCTTTTATGATTCCGTACTGACTCTGGTTATCGACGGTAAAGAGACCAAAGTTAAAGTACAGGCTGTTCAGCGTCACGCTTTCAAGCCAAAACTGACTCATATCGACTTCGTTCGCGTTTAATCGCGTCGCTGTCAATATTCGGGACGCCGAAATAAAAAACGCCGCTTATGCGGCGTTTTTTATTGGCTCAATAACATTACAATACAAACTGTTACGGCTTACCTGAATGACGCTGCAACTGATCACGCAGATTCGGTGGCGTACCTTTAATAGTCAGTGTATCTGTTGCCGCATCCCAGAAAATACGCTCACCCAGCAGTAATACATCAAAATTGATACTCAACCCACCGCCACTGCCCGCGAACTTGGTCAACTGACGCAAGGTGCCGCGATCCGCCGGGAAGCTCTCTTCCAATGCATAACCCTGCTCAGCCGTGAATTGCTGAAAATCTTTTTCACCAAACTTCGGCAGCTCTTGAGCCAACTCCTGCAAAGCAATCTCTTCGCCAGACTGTAACTGCTCATTGCAGTAGCTATAGACCTGCTGACGGTATGCCTGGCGCTCATTTTTGCCTAACTCAGCATCTGCGCAATAGTCATCGACGGCTTGTAATAAACCACGGTTTTGCGCTTTGGTATCCAACCCTTCGGCTGCCGACAGGAAATCCATAAAGAAATCAGATACTTTTCGCCCTATCCGCCCTTTCAGGAAGGTCAGGTAACGGGTCGATTCTGGATTATTTTCCCACTCAGTCAAATCAATACGGGCCACAATATCAGCGCGGTTAATATCAAGATAGTGGGTGGTACTCAGATCAAGCTGCTCATTCACTCGCATACTATTACAGCTGCTCAGCACCGAGATCAGCAAATATTCGGTTGCCAGATAGCGGTACTGGCAAAACAGCACCACACCACCTTCAGCAAACGGATATTTGGCTAACTCGTCACGTAAACGCCCAGTCGCCGCACGGCTAAAGCTGAGGAAGTCTTCATCACCCTTACGGCATCGTTTCAGCGCATCCGCCAGCTCACTTTGCTCATTAAACAAGCCATAAGCTTTGTTTTTGGCACTGTAAACACGATGCAGCTCGGCCATCATCTCTTCAACGACAGCATTGGCAGGTAACAGGGAATCGCGCAACACCACATCAAGCGTTTGTTCATCACGCTTAATCAGTTGATGTAAGGCAATCTGGTCGATATCCAGACTCATGATAAATACTCCTTTTGGCTAGGGGCGTATTCAATCACTGATACCTGAGAGCTGCAACCCAAAAGCGACGGCACCCCTCAATTAATGGCTAATGATTCTTAATGCTATAAAATAGCGGAAAAGCGCGTCTCTATACGGTAAGATGTGGGACTTTGTCAGGTGTTGAGTACAATTTTTATGGCACAATCATCCCGTTATAGTGACGAACACGTTGAACAACTACTGTCTGAATTGGTCTGCGTACTGGAAAAACATCGTACCCCAACCGATCTTTCATTGATGGTGTTGGGAAATATGGTAACAAATCTGATCAATACCAGCATTGCCCCTGCGCAACGCAAAGTATTGGCACGTTCTTTCGCTGAGGCTCTTCAGGCTTCAGTACGTGAAGATAAAGCTCATTAATTTATCGGCCAAAACTGCAATCTCAATATGGTGACAAATCGTCAGCGCTATCGTGAAAAAGTCTCCCAGATGATCAGCTGGGGGCACTGGTTCGCCCTATTTAATATTCTGTTCAGCCTGGTGCTGGGTAGTCGCTATCTGTTTGTCTCCGATTGGCCCTCATCGCTGATTGGCCGTATCTATGCCCTCGTTAGCTGGCTTGGGCACTTTAGCTTTATCGTTTTTGCCGCCTATTTGCTGGTGATATTCCCCCTCACCTTTGTGGTGATGTCACAACGGCTACTACGTTTTCTTTCCGCCGCCTTCGCTACTGCCGGTTTAACCCTGCTATTGGTGGATACCGAGGTCTTCACCCGTTTCCATTTACACCTTAATTCGGTGGTATGGGAGTTAGTGGTTAACCCGGATCAAACAGAACTCGCGCGCGATTGGCAATTGATGTTTATCTCAGTGCCGGTCATTTTTTTGGTCGAGATGCTTTTTGGCACCTGGGCCTGGCAAAAACTGCGCAGTCTTAATCGGCAGCGCTTTGTTAAGCCACTGGTGGCAGTATTTATTTCCGCATTCTTTGCCTCGCATCTGATGTATATCTGGGCTGATGCCAACTTCTATCGCCCAATCAGTATGCAGCGAGCAAACTTGCCACTCTCCTACCCGATGACCGCCCGTAAATTCCTCGAGAAACACGGCTTGCTTGATCAGCAAGAGTATCAGCGCCGCCTGATGGAACAAGGCACGCCGGATGCACTGGCGGTTGAATATCCGCTAAACCCGATTACTTTCAGCGATAAAGGCAGCGGCTATAACCTGCTATTGATTGTGGTGGACGGTATTCGCACCAGTAGCCTACAAAAAGATATGCCAGCACTGGCAGAGTTTGGCCGGGAAAACATCCAATTTGATCACCACTACAGCTCGGGAAACCGCCAGGACACCGGTTTGTTTGGCCTGTTTTATGGAATATCGCCTACCTATTTAGACGGTGTTCTCTCTGCCCGCGAACCATCTGTATTTATGACGGCATTGAGTGCGCAGGGTTATCAGTTTGGTCTGTTCTCATCCGATGGCTTTGAGTCACCACTCTACCGTCAGGCGCTGTTAGCTGACTTCACATTGCCAGCGCCAGTGACACAAACAGACAGCGAAACCACGGCCCAATGGCAACAATGGCTATCAACAGCCAAAAACAATGCGCCTTGGTTCTCATACATTAACCTGAACGGGGCAAAGGAAGCGCAAGATCCGATCACCGGGAAAAAAGTAGCACTGCCGACTGACTTTATCCAAAACTATCAATCAGGTGCGAGAGATGTGGATCAGCAGATTGCCACTATTCTGGACACCCTAAAGCAGAGTGGGCAGCTCGATAAAACCGTGGTTATTATTACTGCAGCCCATGGCGTTGAATTTAATGACAGCGGTAATAATACTTGGGGCGCGGGTAGTCGCTTTAATCGCCAACAGCTCCAAGTACCATTAGTGGTTCACTGGCCGGGAACCCCCGCACAGACCGTGAATAAGCTAACCAATCATGAAGATATCATGACCACACTGATGCAGCGGTTATTACATGTCAAAACGGCATCAGAAGATTACTCGCAAGGGGAAGATTTATTTGCTGCACAGCGTAATAACAACTGGGTGGCGACAGGCGACAATGGCACCCTCGTTATCACTACGCCGACACAAACGATTGTGTTAGATAACAACGGTGAATATCGTACCTATGATGAGCAAGGCAATGAAATCAAAGATGAAAAGCCACAGCTCCCACTGTTATTGCAAGTGCTGACAGATATAAAACGTTTTATTGCGAACTAGTTCTAAAAACAGAACATTGAGTGTTCGAAAAATAGGCGGTTGTTTTGCCAAGCCTTGCATTAGTAACGATAAAATGTACTATAAAAGCCGTAGCATCGGCATGTAGCGCAGCCTGGTAGCGCACCGTCATGGGGTGTCGGGGGTCGGAGGTTCAAATCCTCTCATGCCGACCAAAATACCCAAAGAAAACCAATCCGTTAGGGTTGGTTTTTTTGTTTGTGGGATTTAGTGATGGTAAAACAATGGTAAGAGAATGGTAAAACTCCGTCTATATTTGGTCGCTATGGCTCAATACGTCTATTCAGTGTTGAGTCTATATATCGCTACTCTGCACCTACCTACACAATCGTGAAATATCAGCTATTTAACACAACCTTCAAAAATGCAACTACGCACAAATCTACACATATATGAAAATGTTTTGCCCCATTTGTGCCTAGAATAGACCGAGCAATTAAGCCAGGCTTTGTATTTTATAAACCTGATAAATCTCAACGATCGTTTTAAACGATCAATCTTTCATTATTGATCTGTCGAACCAATTTGAAAGCCTCGAACGAATGCCATTATCCTTATTGCTCACATAAATCATGATCATACCGTAAGGAAACTCGTTGTGATGGAATGGAAATTAATGACCGGAACTGAAAATTATTTTAGTCTCGCACCACAATGGGCCAAACGTTTAATCAATAGTGATGGCAAGCTTTTGTGGTGGGACGGGATGAGAAAATTCAAACCGATCAATGGTAGTGAATTCATACTCTCCGATCGATTTGAAGATGACTATCGGTTAATTGCAGAACGAAGGTTAGTACCTAGAGTTTAATTTCCGGGCCAAATAAGCCCAGTTTTATTGTACAACCAACTCAATGGGCATCCCTGCCCTATCTAATCCTACCCCCTATCATTCTCTATACATGGACACCAACACCATCGCGGGGTTTAATCCACATTCGTGCCGCGCCTGATTTTAGCTGTCATGTTGTTCAACTGGAGGGATCACAACTTCGTCTGGAAATTCCTGCTCAAACACGCCATCCACGTAGCCGAGGCCTATATTAGGGAATTCGCCCTCCTTTACCTTTACGGCAATGACGCTTTCAGGAGGACTCCACCCAGTACCATCTTTTTCATTAAACTCAACGCCGTCCCAAAGAACAACGTTGATTACTGTGCCGTTTTCAATCAATGCGTATTTACTCATTCTAATCACCATTCAATTACAACATAACCGTTTAAACCCGATGCGCCGCTGCCGCCAGGTGCAGTGACAGTAGACCTGTATGCGCCGCCAGAACCACTCCCGCCAGCACCATAACCATACCCGATATCAGCCGGAAGGTTATTGCTTATCGACCCTCGCCCTGCGGGACCAGCCTGACCAAAAGGCCCGCTTGCACCTTGACCGCCCTGTCCACCAGTAGCCGTGGTTGCTGAGAATGAATTTGTATTCTGAGCGGCACATCCACCTGGATAACCTGCACCACCACCTGGGCCACCATAATCGCTTGGGAAGCTTGTCCCGCCACCACCTACGAGGCCTGGAGATCCACCGCCTAGATTCATCAATGCCCCTCCAGCTCCGAGTTGAGTATTTCCTCCCGCTGTAGCATTATTCGCTGCTGCCGTTGCACCGGTTCCGCCAGTGCCAATCGTTACCGGGATAACTTGGCCCGGCGTGACAGTGATTGGTACATTCAGAGCTGGCTGACCAGCACCTCCACCAGACCCCCCCGTAACGAAAGAACTGCTGTTAGTGGCGAGTGAGGAACCCCCGCCACCTCCAGCTGCGCAGCCACTCACAAAAATCTGAGTAACACCGGCAGGAACGGTAAAGCTTCCGCTTGATGTAAAACGGGAAAATCCGTGGGGAGATACACCAAGGTTTGTGCGAGCAGCTGCGACTGCGGCGGCACCGGCGTTTTTAATTTCAACCAGGTTGTTACCTGTCTTTAGATATTTAGTGTCGGTTTCACTGCCAATTAATTTTTTTATTGCGGCCAGTACCTGGGCACGATTGCTTTTGTCTAAAACAATACCAGCAGCTTCCACTATGCCAGCCAGTTCCTCTTGGATAGCATCAAAATAATCATCATCTAATGCCGTGGCTGGCACGCCGGTTTGTGGGTTACCACGGGTAAAGCCGTTCTTGCCCGCGCCAAATTTATCAACCTGGGCGGTTGTGGTATCAATACGATGCATAAAGGGTTACTCCGGGTATAAGAAAGTCACATAGGTGTGCGAAGGACAAAGTTTGTTGATGACACATTCAGCTGTGGTATCACCCCACGTTCTCAGACTGGCAGTACAAACTGAGGTGCAGGTCATGTCAGTTATCTGCGTGACGGTTGGCATATTGACCTGCCACCAGTAGCGCCACTCTTCTGCATAAAGCGAATCAATGCAGGTCGAAGTGCAGCGAAAAACATCACTTTCAAACTGGGTGATAGTGGCATCCGGATAGCCCAATGCCGCCAGTTGTGCCAGATAAAACGCCTTGTTAATCCCGCCAGTGACATTAATTTTTGCATCCAGTCGCTGTTGCCGCTGGGCCAAGGTCTGTACGCCAGGCGGTGCGCATGAATCCGGCAAGCCGGTTAATTGTTCATAGCGGTCAATCAATTCGGTGGTGGTGCGTGGATCAACTTCCACCATTAAACCATCCCCACGCCGATGGACGCGGGAGTAAGACGGTGCAAGCCCCAGCAGTAGGGGATCACCCCCCTCCCACGCCGGGCCACGCGGCAGCAGGTTGGTTAATAACTGGCTATAGCTATCGATTAAGTCCACGTTAGATCTCCCACAATGGGCAGCTCAGTCGCGGCCAGCGGTATATCATCGGTCGGGCTGACCAGAACGTGCTTATATTCCCCAGTGGCGATACTGATAGCCTCGCTGATACGCGAGTGATCCAGTGTTCCCCCAGGCACCCCATCACGCAGAAACATAGCGCGTAGTTCGGCGATAACCGCATAGCGCACTTCTGGCGTATCTGGCGTGAGGCGAATATGGAACGGCACCACTTTTGCCACTGGCGCAAGGATATAGAGGCTGGCCCCCGCCACCGGAGCCAGCGGTAAGATGTGATCGCGCACCGCGCTGACCACCGCGTTATCCGGAATAGGGTTTTCAAGATTGCTGTTGGCCACCATCACACCGACCGTGCCAGTTCCCATCCAGTGGCGATAAGTCCAGGCGCGGGTAACACCAGGCACCTCTTTAGCCCAGATAATGTAATCACCATCTGCGCCACCCTGTGGAGTGTAATACCAGCGCTCAATGATGCGCGCCCGCCACTCATCTACTGGCTCCGCATCAGCGCCGCCCTCAATGCTGTCGGCAGCGGCAGACGAGGGCAGGCCATTAATCGGTTGAGCCAGCACCATGCTGATACCATCGTCAGTATTTCCCAACGTGCCAGCGACCGCACAAATGACGGGCGCTCGCAGTACACCGGCAACCGAGAGTGCCGCTGCCGTGGTGGTGTACTCCTGCAAATCATCACGTTGAATTACTCTGCCGGCAGGCACTTCAATACCGTTGGTGACGCCCTCCCAGCGCACAAAACCTGTCGCCGTTGAGGGTTCTTTGCGTGGGCAGCGTTTCATATTGCCGTGTCGCGCTAGCCAATCCTCATCACACAGATCCGGTAACAGGTTGCGGGCCAGATAGTCAATATAGCCATAAACGGTATGCACCGCCGCCGCATGCACCCGGCTGTAAACCTCGGTATCGGTACGGCGAAGAACGGCATCAGTTTGGAATCGAGAATTAAGGTCACTGCGGATTTGGGTAATGAGTTGGGGAAGTGTCGGGCGGTTAAATCCGCTGTCAGCCATTGAGTGCACTCCATAAATCATCGAATGTTATTAGCTGAGAACTGCCATCGTTGCGATACAGCGTTATTTCAGCAGTCAGTATGTCAGTGCCGCGCCGCTGTACATTGATGGCTATTCGTGAAACTACGCCGTCCTCTTTTAGCCAGGCTAATGCCTGATCCAGATAACCTCGCGCCAGCTCAACTGTTTTACTGGTCAGTGTGGTACGTTGGAGCAAGTACAAGCGGGAGCCAATACGGTCATTTTGTATGGTGGGATAGCTATCACCCCACCACCCCATGGGCTGCTCTGAATCATCATCGGGATCAGCGCGGCGCCAGGTAAAAAGAGAAATAATCACCGCGCGGGTTAGGCTATCCGTTGGGGTGGAAACTGATTGTTGTTGGCCGTTCACCATCAGGATCATGGGTTACTCCATCTTCTGGTTAGGCTTATCGGTGTTCGGCTCACCGTGCGGGTGAGTGTGCGAGTTGAACTGACCGCGCATATCCGCCATGGTGCTAGTTTTATCTTTAACATCAGCCTCAGACTCAATGTTACCGACTGCTTTTATCTCCCCTTTAGCTTCGATAAGCGGGGTGTTGAATACTGCTTTTTCTTCCGCGTTAACAATAAACTGTTTGGTGTTCAGCTCTATTTTGTTGCCGCGCTTGAGAATAATGCTGTCCCCTTCGTCGCTGTAAATGGCAACCTCCCCATCCTTTAGCCCTTTAATTCGGTACCGGCGATCAGCAACCACCAACACCACACCGTGAGAACGATCACCATCAGGGAAAGCAGCGAACGCTTCCGCGCCAGTATGTGCGGCGCTAGTGAAACCATAAGGCTCCAGATGTTCGATGTTGTCTTTTAACTCATCCGCTATCATCTGGATTTGCAGCATCTGATTTTTACTGCTGGAATCAAGGCGGCGAACCACAGCGCGCACCAACATATTTGACAGTCCACGCTGCAAGCAATTGAATAATCGACTCATTAGAATTCGTCCTCTTCGGCTTTCTTGCGTCGCTTGTTGGGGTTGGGTGGTTTTGGTAGGTAAGCATCGGGCGGCCCAACACGTAACTGGGTGATTGTTCCCTGCTCGTTTTTGCTGTAAGTCACCTCTGCTATCAACATTTTGCGGTTGTTAAAGCCAAGCACTGGATCAAACACCGTCACCAGTTGATTGGGTGACCACAAATCGCTGTTACCCTGTCGCCAACCTTGCACTGTATAAGTTACTTCATCGGTACGCGCCGCCCGCCGTAGCATTTCAAACTGGCTGCGTTCAATCACCGTGGAGCCAGTCGCATTACCGCTCTGTTTGATAACCATGGGACGATAGCGACTCACGCCACCGTCAACGGTTTTAGCCCGGATCGCATTAGTCGTTGCCGCGCCGAAATCGTCATCATTCCCCGACCGCTGGCCAGCGACTACGTATTCAGAAAAACGGTCTTTAATGCTCTGTTCCGTGTCACAAGAAATGATGTTCTCACCCAGTACCAGCGCGGTAACCGTGCGCGAAGCACCCACCGGACCAATGACCAAAGCACCGGCTGGATTGTCATAGGCCAGCACTTGCTGAATACCCATCATTTTATCGAGCACATCCACCACAGTTTCGCCGTAATCAACCTGCAACCCCTGCATGGGCGTATTTTCGACGCCAGCATTAACTACGGACACACCAAATGGCGCGGCAAGCTGGGTTGCTATCTGGACAAAAGAGCGGCCGGTAAATTGGGTTATCAGTGCGGAGCAGTCGATCAAGTCTTCGGTTTTACTGCGACCGACAATGCCCACCGATACTGAGCGGGCGTCATAGCGTACCGGTGTGGCATCGATATAGCCGGTGACCACCAAGTCAGTGCCAATCAACACTGTGACCTGATCGCCCTTTTTCACTCGCGGCTGAAGGTGTCCAGCTTCTTCACTACCAGGCCATTGACGAGTGATTTCTACATTAAAGTCGCGAGCCAATCGCTCGATACCTGCTGAGATAGATACAGAGGTCCACCCTACCCACTCGCGGCCATTTACCCGTAGCGTGACATCATTATTCATCGAATGGGTACCCGTAGTGTTTTAACCGGTACAAAGCCGGGATGGGTGATTTGGTTGCGACCGATAATGTCAGTTTCACGCGCGGCTGAGTCATACCAATCAGCCGCCAGCACCAACGCGGGCAGCACTTCATCTGGTGTTCGAAAGGTAGTTTTTTCTATCTGCTCGAGCCGCATGCTGATATCGCGATTCACATCGGCTCGAACGGTATTGATAGCCAGGAACAAAGCATCATCCGTCACCCGTAGCAGCTCCTGATCAATGGCTGTATTCAGTGTGTCGCGGATCTCAGTTAATGACTCATAAGTCACGGGCGGGGTAGCAGCTACAGCGTCGCTAAGCGAGGTGACCGCCGGATGGGTGACCAGCGGCAGTTGCGCCTGTGGGGTCACTGTTGCTGTCAATGGCGGGCGGGCCTGTGGTAAATCAGCCACACTCTGCGCGGCCTCAGTCAGGGCGGTGGTGCGGATAGCTTGCGCCACCACATTGCGCTGGGTGGTCTGGGTTTGAATGGTTTTGCTGTCGGTTTTCCATACCCCATGTGGAGCCAGATCACGACCCACGGTAAACCCGCTCAGCCCTTTAATTTTATTGATAATGTCGTCGCTGTTACCCAGCAGACTGTTACCCGAACGCCACATACGTTGCAGCCGGTTAACGAAATTCATGCCGGAACTGGGCGGCATCAGCAGCACCGATAAGTCGCCATCGAGCAAGCGGCCCGCGTCAGCAATAGCCGAGTTCACGCCGTCAAAGGTTTTAATAGCGGTGTTCATCATGTCGCTGGCATCGCTGATCACGCCGTTCTGGATAAAGTCAGCCATCCCCTCCAGCCCGAAATCCTTACCGAATGCATCAGTGACACAGTCGGTCATGGCATCACAGGAAGAAACCAGCTTCTGGCCAGTGGCCACACCAGAGGTGGGGAAAGAGAGTTCACCGGCTTCAACAAAATTAAAACTGATGGTGCACATACGGCCATCAGCCGCGCTATGGCTCACTCTGATCTCACCGTCAATACAGACATTTAGCTCGCCGTACTGCGGGTGGATCAGTTTCCCCGGCCCGGCCTGATTAATGGCGGTAATCAACTGATCACGCTGCGCCTGGTAATCATCACCAATCAGATAGGCTGAAAGGGTATCGCGGCGCGTCACCCGCCCCAGATCTTCGGAGTAAGGTTTATCGCGGTTGGGATATTCGTGGGTCTGTGTCCGGCGCCCGAAAGTGGCCTCATCATCCTGCGTTTTAAATGGCACACCACGAAACGAGGCCGGTAATAGCTTATCTTTCCAGCTCATACATTCTCCGGGCATAAAAAAACCCACCGAAGTGGGTTAGAAAGAACCTTAATATCTAACGGGCCTAAATCCCTTTAAACGTGAAGCCTACGAGATAATGCTCTGGTTTTCCTTCATTTCGCCAAAAGTACATATCAACCCGATCCGTGGATGGCTTAAACCATTGAACATCTTTGAGTTTATTCAATTGATTGTGGAATATCGCCACGTCTGCACCCGTCAAATATCTATAAGCATTCCCAGCAAGTTTAATATTACTGCTGCTTATTTTAGCTTCAGCATCATCCACATAAAACACAACATTCACTTTACTTATGCAGGCGGGGTTGATGATTTCAATATTAAAATCAGGCTCCCATGAAGCACTATCATCAGCAAAAACGTCTTCAGCAGAGCCACCTTTTCTAAAATGATATGTATGTTTAACCGCACCACTCTCGTTACTGGCTTTATGGTTTGCCGGAGCCGCCCCAATAGAATGGAGTAACCCCTGTTCAGTAACAGGTGAGTTGCAAACTGCATAGGCGATATTTGCACTCAATAATGAAATCACTAACACAATGAATTTCACGACTACTCCTTTATTTTGGATAAGCATATCGATTGTAACCAACATCATAGCCCATCCCGAAGCCGGGTTGATTACTTTGGGTGCTCACCACATTCATGCCCGGCGGGGCGTTTTCAAACTTAACTGTCATTTCTCCATTAAGTTTTTGCTGGTTTTGGCTGGATAATAGGTAATTATTGGATTGTGTTGATAATCCCTGCGTAGCTGGTTGCCCGCTATTATCGTCGCCAAAAACATAATCCCAACCATCGTTTGCCCACCCTTTCACTTTATTCATCGCATTAAGGATTGGCTCGATATAAACGCTGACTCGCTCCCACATATCTTTAAACCAGCCAACTATCGGCTCCCAATTCTCAATAATGATTCCCAGAGGATGGTAGTTGAAAAACAGATCCTTAACGAACTGCCAGCCTGTGGCGCTGCACTCCTTGATAAATTCCCAAGCAGTGCTGAACCAGCCAGTAATTGAACCCCACATATCCTTAAACCATGGACCAAGGGTTCCCCAATTGGCCAGTATTAAGCCTGCCCCCATTGCTACAACACGAATAAGCATACCAATTGGACTCATACCGATAGTTTTACTTATCAGGCCGAGAGCAATATTCACGCCCAACATGCTCAACTTCAGGACAACAAACCCAGCAGCAAGGCCAATCGCTCCACGGATAACTTCAGGGTTAGTCGCTGCAAAGTCACTGAACCGCTCGGCTAAATCCCCCAACCAGGTAACAACATGTTTAGCATCACCAGCAAATGCCCCACCTATCGCCGCCAGCCCGTTCACTGCGGTACCCGTCATGGCCTCCCATAAGTTAGTGAGTGTGCCAAGTTGAGCATCAACACGTTGCTGCAGCGTCGCCTGCTTATTCATCCGCTGCAATACTTCGTCGTAGCCCGTTTTACCTTTGGTAATAAGGGCATCTACCACTTGTAGTGTTTCTGCATCATCACCAAATATCTGTTTGATAATGGTGGTTTTTTGCTTGGTGGTCAGTGATTGCAATTTCTGGAGTTGATTAAACATATTATCCAGACCACCAAACTCACCCTTACCGTCGGTAAAATCGAGCTTAATACCTTTTTTACCCAGTAACTTATTGGCGGCATTCATCTTCTTACCGTCAAAGCCTGCCTGAAACACCTTACGTAATGCGTTACCTGATGCTTCGCCCTTCATCCCCATCTGATCCATCATGACCGAGATCGGGGCTAATGCTTTGGCGGCAGTGAGTCCGTCCTTGTTGACCATCTTCAATACAGAACTGGTCTTACCGAAGAACGCCAGCATATTGGTATCATCCACCCCCATATAAAAGGCTTTTTGGATGGTATCAAACAGCCCCATCATGTCATTAGAAGCGGTCCCTGTAGCATCCTGCATTTTTGCCGCGAACTCGGCGGCGGCCTCAGGGGTTTTCTTCAACTGTACAGCTAGATAAGCAGAAGCTTCTCCCACCCCACTTAAAATATTAGTAGCGGGGATACCTTGCCTGACCAACATCTGCATCATGTTTTGGAAATCAGCAGTAGTACCGGGCAATTTATTACCCAATCCGACAGCCAGTTTATTGATCTTTTCGAATTCGATACCGACAGATCCACCAGCGTCCATCATGGCAACTTTTAAGCCTGTTGCTGCATCCTCCTGTTTTGCATAAGCAATACCGGCTCCAGCTAATCCAGCAACCAAACCAGCAGCTAATGGCATTGCGCCCGCTGAGCTTTTATCAAGGTTTCGGCGGAATGAACGCATGTTCTTCTGAATCCGGCCCAAAGCCGGAGACAGTTTATCAACACCTGTAATGAGTGCTTTTAGCTGGAAACTATCCGCCATTATTTTTTATCTCCTGCTCTATGCGGATAGCCTGTTTCTCCAGTAAATCGAGTGAAGAAAATGACTGATCAAGCATTTCTATTGGATTAATGCCCCAATATTTGGCGCAATTAAAATAGCGGGCGACAAGATCATCTGATGTTAACTGCCGAGGAAAAAACGAGCCACCGCCCAGCCTGCAAGATTTAAATCGGCCGGAGACATTGAATCCACCGCACTCGGTGGAATATTGCCAAGTCGAGTAATATATTTGCATACTGCAGCAGACAATAATTTCACTGACTCATCAGGGTTGAGTTGATAGGGATATCCGATTTCACGAACATCCTTACCCGTAGGGTCTCTCATTTCAATCTCTGTAACTTCTTCACCATGCGCGGTAATCGGTGCTGTTAATGTCAGTTTCATTGGTAAAAGCCCTCTTGCCCGTGGAATTCCATATCTACCGTACCCTCTTCGGCATTATGGTTCGCTTCGCCATGTAGCCAGGCGCTGGAAAGGACATACACCTGACCGTTCGCCAACTCGCTGGTGATGGTCATGGTATCTGCGGAAGTGATCTTGCTAATGGGATAATCTTTCGGGACTTTAAATGTCCCTTTGGTATAGGGAGCGCGGTGAGTCTCTTTGTAATCCACCGAGCCATCCAGCCCGATCACATCGTCCTTCACCGCGGTGTTCATTGGCACCTCAATGCCGCCAGTCAGAGATAATTGCTGACCATCAATTTTAAAAAAGCACGTACCGCCAATTCGGGACATTTAGGCCACCTCTTCGCTATATTGCAGACGGAACTGATTAAGCAGCGCAAACACGCGCAGTTGGTTGACATAATCAGGTGGGAACAGCACATCGAGCCGGTTAGGGTTATCCGCGTTGCGCTCGACAATTAGGTATTGCCTGAACAGCTCAAAGTTCTCAACAATGCCCGCGCGCTCTAACTGGCGATAAATGGAGAGCATCTCCCCCTTAATAACCTTCGGCGTGACAATTGCCTGGCCTGCGCCGAAGCGGGTACCATCGTTCGCCAGCTTATGCCGTGGGTACTTGCTGGTGATCACCGATTTCAAGCGACGCAGCACGTAAGCGCTGGTATGCAAGGTTTCACTATCAAGAAAACTGTTATCAGCATTGCCGTAGGCGTTTTTCTGATAGGTGGTGATATCACGCTGAATGCGCAGTACCCCGCCCTCGCTGTAGGCGGTGGCGATACCGTGGGTTAACAGAGATTGCTGCTCGGACAGAATGAAACGCGTCCCCACCGGAGCCGGAAGTGCGTCATTTAACAGGCCGGTTTGCGTAGGTCGCGCCGGATCATTGCGAATAAACACCGAATTACGCGCGGTTCGTGCTGCAATCAGCTCATCGGTTGCCATCTGTACGCCAGTTTCATAACCAGCAATAGTCAGATGCGGATCGTTGAATGTGGCACCAAAAGCCACCAGATCCGACAAATCCCCCACCCTGGCGGTGTACACATGGCCATATAACTGCCGTGACCAACTCCAGCGCCCGCTATCGTCGTTCATCTCTTTGCCGATAGTGGCCAGTGATGCCGAGTCATTAAACGGGAAGGCGATAAAATCAAACAGTTCATCACCTAAGGTGGCAATAGTCGCTGACAGGTCCGGAGCGCCAGCACCACCCGCCATTGGAACAATCGCCACATTCACGCCGGATGGATTCTGCTCACCACCGACCGTGCCGCGATAGTTCAGGCTGACAGGCAGGCCGTTACCAGTAAGCCCGCTGTTTTTGGCTGTAAGCGTAACGACGCCCGCCGCCGCAACTGCGGTAATCGGCAAATCAAGCAGAGCATTAACCGCCGCAGCGATACTGGTACCGATAATCGCCGGCGTATCCAGTGCGGTGACAATCACCTGCACTCGAGTAGAGCCAAGATAAATAGAGAGAGCGCCGGAGGCTTGCGCGGTACCGGTGACAGTGAGGGTGCCAGTGGCCGGATCACCCGCTACTTCAGGCACGGCAACCACCCACAACTCACCAAAGGGATCGACAGCCCGATAAGCTGCCACCATTCGTGCGAGCTGGCTACCCCGTCCGGCCACCTGCCCCGCCCGATCGGCCGACGGCATAATGACGAGTGTGTTTTTCTCAATCGAACTGTCTTCCAGCGCGTGGGCGATAATCAGCGATGGCCCGCTGTCCTGTGCCGTATTCGCCGCGCTATTGTCCATTTCGGCAAAGAACAACGGCACCCGTAAATCATTAGGGATGTTGTTAAAGCTGATCATTGTTTTTTGGCCTTTTGCTCAGGTTGAACGAGGGGTGCCGGTGGTGCGATTTTTTCAGGTTCTGCGACCTTGACGGTCACTTCTCCTGACGCTATCCGACGGTGCCAGTAAATATTTTCATCGACGTTTCGGCCCGCTGCGGGCAAAAAGTCACCTCTGACCGGGTCAGGAACTGACCGGCCATGCTTGGGGATCACATGCATAAGGGGTTACTCGTCGTTAAGGGGAATGTTTAGCTTGTGTTCAATGGTGCCGTCAGGGGTGATAAAATCGACATCCACCATGATCCGCTCCAGCTCGGCAAGCTGTTGCAGGTCGTCCCACTGGTGGGTATCTTCCACTGTGATATCCCGTATGGCTGAGAAGTCATACTGGTAGTAAAGGTGAGCGCGGTTCATATCTAGCAGGTTGCCACCATCATACTGAATCGGGTCATAGCAGGATTCAGGCTCCCAGCCCAACAGCGCTTTAAACAACTCAGCGCGGATATCATCCACCGCATCAAAGGCGGCTTTTTGCCCACGCTGATCAGGGGTGTTATCCAGCACCACAATCACCGCAAAACCGTCAGTAAGATCCTGCCAGTAGTCGGTTTGTGACTTTTGTTCACCGACATTGTCAGCCAGCGGAATGACCCAGGCGGCGGGGATTTTCATTTTTGCCGTTTCAGCAAGCGGCGCATATTCAGCAGCACCGGATATTCGTCCATCAAATGATGGGCAGCGCAATCGCAGCGCATTAATAATCAATGAGAGTTTCATTTTTTAACCGGCCTCAGTGAGCTTTGCAGTGCTTCAAACAGCACGCGTTCAATCCACGCACGGCGATTTAGCAGCGCCTGCTCCATAAAGTTTTTACGCGGTTTGATTTTCCAGCCATCGCCACCGGAACCGCCGCGACGGTGATTTTTATTACGTTTTGCCTTGCGGCGAACGCCGTAATCAAGAAAAGCCGGATAAAAATCCCCGGTAATGGGGCGAGAGCCTTTACCGCCTTTCTGGTTGGGGGCGATGCGAACCAGAAAGCCGGGGCGATTGGCGGTCGCGGTTGGCACACGAAAACCAATGGATCTAGCCAGCGCCCCTGTTCGGTAGCCTGGTGCTTCTCCGGCTTTCGATATCGCCCGCCGCGCCACCAGGCGCCGCGATTCACGCAACACACTCTGCCCGACGGTGACAAATGCCCGCCGGACGCGCGCTTTGTTAAAGGTTAGCTCCGGCGCTTTAGCAAAATCGACATGCAGGTATAAACCGCTGGTTGAGTTTTCAATACCCATTAATGCCCCTCCCCGATAGCTTCCACGGTACCCAGCTCTTCAGCAGTGATAACCAGAAAGCGGCTGGCCTCATTCAAGTTGGTGGTTCCCTTGACCCGGTAAACCATGCCCGCAATCACCACCTCATCATCGGTAGTGACACCCGCTCGGTAGCGGATCACAATGCGGTGCGTAATGGCGACATCTATCTGCACCGAACCGATACGGACAGAATCACCAATGGCTGACAGCTTGGCCCAGGTATCGAAGGCGTTGTGGTAGACAGTATCAACCCCCATATGACCGTTGCCGGGAACATCTTCACGGGTGCGGAACTGGGCGCGCTTATTCAGTTCACCGGGGGCCGGTGGCCGATAAGTGGCGTTGATTTCAGTGAAACGGCGTTGAGTCATGGGCTAAACCTGTAGGAACCGACCAGAAAATAAAAACTCATCGGCACTTCTGACTGTTCGTAATCACTGACTGACGAGCGGTTTTCATACCAATGGCTAATGAGTGCCAACATAGCCAGTTTGATATCACTACTGACAATAAGCCCGTCAGGATCTGTTTCCGGCACCTCAGCCTCATAAATATTCCGGTTTAAGTGGCGGGTAACTCTCTTTTCTGCTGCGTCAGCATAAAGTTTAAGTAACTCATCTTCATGGGTAAATTCCGGATCAATTCGACACTGAGCTTTTATCTGATCAATTTCCAATATCATGATTAGCTCCCAGAGGTCTTATTTTTTGCTTTTCTTGTCCGCCGGCTGCTCTGGCTGCTCTGGCTGCTCTGGCTGCTCTGGCTGCTCTGGCTGCTCTGGCTGCTCTGGCTGCTCTGGCTGCTCTGGCTGCTCTGGCTGCTCTGGCTGCTCTGGCTGCTCTGGCTGCTCTGGCTGCTCTGGCTGCTCATCAGCTTTTTGCCCCGGCAGTTGGAGGTCAACTAATTCCAAAATGTTTAACTGTGAAGCAATGTCCAGAACGCGGGCGGGCAACTTTTCATATTCACCCGCAGGCAGGGTTTCAACATGGCAACCGTCAGGAGACCATTCAAGATTTTTAGTCAGTTTGTGCATAGACACCTCAAAAGAAAGGGGCCATCAGGCCCCGTTGGATTAATTGGCAATGTTATGCAGCTGCGCCGATTTTCAGCAGCTTGATAGCCTGAGAATCAGCCAGCATCCCACCAGTACGCTTGGTGGTATAGAAACCAACAAACGGTTTGTTAGTGTAAGGATCGCGAAGAATGCGGGTGCCGATACGGTCAACAATGGTGTAACCGCGCTTGAAGTTACCGAATGCAATCGCTTTAGCATCTGCAGCGATATCAGGCATTTGCTCATTTTCAGCAATACCATAACCAGCCAACATAGACGGCTGATCAAGCTCTAAGCCTGGACGCCACAGGTAATCACCACGCTCATCTTTCAAAATACGGATTTTGAACAATGAGTTGTTATTCATCATAAACTTAGCACCGTTGCGATGAACTTTGCGCAGGGTGTAAATCATTTGAATGATACTGTCGGCGGTCACTGCAGCGGCAGCACCAGAGAGAAGGTGTTGCAGCTTACCAAATGCCCGCACGCTATCCTTTTCATCGGTAGACGCATAGGCCAGAAAACCTTTTGGTTTCAGCACCCCACTACCATTCGTGAACGCAACTTCTTCTTGCTCAGAAAACTCCAGACTCAGGGAACTATTAATCCACGCTTCAACATCAAAGAAACCATCATCCAGCATGGTCTGGGTAGCTTGTGGATTACCGTAAATCTCCCCCATAAACGGAACAATTTGTGCTAACTGAGGCGTATTAGTTTCCGGACGAGCGGCTTGCTCGCCAACCCAGCCAGAACCCGCACCGTGCAGGTTAACCAGCTTCTTATAGTCACTGGTACCCACGGTAATAACGGTAGATTCCTGACGCATAATCACTTCATTTTTCAGGATATCCAGCAAGGTGCGATCCAGCTCTTCAGGCACTGCATAGCCGCCATCAGCATCCGTACCGGTGTTCAGTGCTTTCTGCTCTAGTTCACGCAGGCCATCGTCTTTGCCCTTGCGAACAAACTGCATAAAGGCAGATTTGTGCTCAGTCGCTGCTTTGGTGTTGGTACCACCACCAGGGCGCTTGAGTGACTTAATTTCTTCTTCCAGGCTGGCTTTTAAGTTATCCAGTTCGGTCAGTTTGCCGTTAAGCGTCTCCACTTCCCCAGCCAGTTTGCCTTTTTCCTGCTCAACCGCATCAAGGCGTTTATCGTTTTTCTCTTTAAACTCAGAGAATTTCTGATTAAGCTCCTGCGCGACCTGCTCTACATCTTTGATTTCAACAGCCATGGGTAACTCTCCAAATTAAAATTTAATAGATTTCAGTGCATTAAGCGCATCATTAACCTCATCTGCATCACGCAGAGAGATCGCGCCATATCCTTCAGCCATAAATGCTTTGGCCTGAGTGCGAGAAAGCCCAACGTCGCGCAGGACTCTTTCAATACTTTTAGGGGATGGGGTTTCACCACGGGCAAAAGCAGATTTCACATCACTGACCCGCGCCTCATCGTTAGACGGAAATGTCACTGGGCTGACTTCCCACAGATCGACCTCCTTCAGTAAGTACGCTTCCTTATTGCGGTCGTACTCCCAATCCTTGAGCATGTACCCAATAGAAAGGCCGGTTAAAGAACCGGCCTTCATGTGTGCGTGAGCGCGTTTGGCGAGTGGGTCGTCGTCAATGAGCAATCGTCCCTTAACGAACAACCCGACATCATCCTCTTTCATTTCGGTATAAATGCCGATCGGCTCATCCATACGGTGCTGCCATAACATGGCAGGCAGGGCATTTTTATCCCGCCATGCATTCAATGATTTGATGAAAGCACCTGGCACAACAATATCGTCATAGCTGTCTTTCACGCCAAAGACGGAGCCATAGCCCTCAAACTCTCCCGAGTCACTGACTGATTTCAGCTTTAGCGGGAAATCCATGCGTTGCTTAGTCAGCATGTTTTTGATCCTCAGTAGGTTTGGTTTTGCTTTCTTGCGGTTTAGTGGTCATGTTCATTGGGGTGAGGTAGATGTCACCGCCCGGACGTGGGTTTCTATCTTCCAACTCGAGGCAGTCATTCGGGGAGAAGATGCCCCAGTTAATTCCGGTCGCATAAGACTCAAAACGAGACTTCATATCACCCCGTAATAACGCGCCAGCATTGAACTTGGCATAAAACTCGCCCTGTTTTGACTCCCGTACCAGACCGATATTGATACGTTGCTCAATTCGGGTGAGGTAAGGCACTAAAGAATAATTAATAAAACCAATACCGAGATTCTCAATATTACTGAATGTTGCATGATCAGTGTTTTGTACCAGATGCATAGGCACCCGAAACAGGCGACATATCTCTTCAAGTTGAAATTTGCGGGTTTCAAGGAACTGGCTATCTTCAGCGTTCATTCCCATCGCTTTCCAGTCGAGGCCCATCTCAAGGATCATCGGCTTATGGGCATTTGCCAGCCCAGAGTGCCTACCCTCAAAATCGCCCTTAAGCCGCGCATAAGCTGCGTCAGTTAACGTCTGTTCAGTTCGCAAAACACCCGATGTCACTGCGCCATTTTTGAATAGCCGCGAGCCGTGTTCTTCAGTGGCCAGCCCCAGCGATATCGCTTCGCGAGCATATGCTATGGGGTTTAATCCATTAAGCCCATCAAGTGTGAGAATACGAACATGCCAAATATCATCTTGCGATAAAACGTCAGTACTACCATCTGGAAAAGTAACCCGGTATACCGGCTCCCACTGACTATTCAACTTCGGTTCAACACTGCCAGGATCGAGTGGCAATAACTCCACCACCTCACCTAGCGCTTTGACTTTATAGGCGTAGAAGTTGCCGCGAAGACATAAGCAAACAATCAGTAGTTCCCAGAACTCCTGCGGGGTCATGTATCCATTAGGCTTGAGAGATAACAGTTTAGACAGCCGCTCTTTTGGGACTTTTTCCCGCTGGCCATTAGCTGATTTGTAAAGGTTGCAAGGCAGCATACCGACTGACTCAGCCAGAACGCGGATGCAACCAAACACAGCAGTAAGGCGCATCGCCTTTTGGCTACTAACTCTCAAACCGGTGTAAGTGTCGTAAGTCATGCCCACTATCTCGGCTAATTCAGCGGGAGTGGTTACGCGGGCAGTATCCGGTGCGGACTTAAACATATTTGGAAAAAACATTAAGCCCCTCCACCATTGTCATTGGGTTTTTGAGCCACCGATCTGGACACCAGATAAGACCATGCCAGGCATAAGCCACCAGCAACCGAAAAACCCATGGCAGGGATAATCAACCACGCACCATAGGAAAGCAGTGCCGCACCGATAAGCCCCACAATTAAGGACAAAATTGTCAGGAATTGGATCATAGAGTTGCCTTTAAAGAGAGCGTATTCCGTGAGAAATAAGGTGATCAGAAAGAGATTTTTCGGTGTCGTTCAGCATGGCTCGACCAATAGCCATAATCCCCGCCACTGCGCCGTCAATTTTGTTTTCATCGCCCTGCTTGGTTGGTCGCACCCGATCGTCACTGCCGGGGTAATACCGACCAATAACGTTGGTCATGCACCACTGCATAATGGGATTGCCGTCATGATGAAAACGCCCGGCAGCAAGAGCCGCCTCAATCTCCCGCATTGGATCACTCATATTGGTAAAGTTTTGCGTGATGATAATGGGCGACACCCCCTCTTCATCCAGAAGGTGTGAAAGACTGGTTGCGCCATGTGGGTCAATGGGGGAAGAAACTATTTTTACCTGCTTATTCAGCTTAGAAATCGTCTCAAAAATAAGCCGGTTATCGACTTCCGCGCCGTCCGTGGGGATTAAAAAGCCCTGCTGAACGAAGTTTTGATAACGTTCTGCGGTGCGTTTTAGCTCGGTTGCGGTTGAATAAATAGTATCTTCCGGCGCCCAGAACATCGCGCCGACACAGTAATAATGCTTCCTGTCGTTTATTTCCCGCATAAATATGGGGCAAGCGCAGTTCAAGTCCAACTTAGAAGCCAGGTCAATGCCGAGATAGCACTCTTCCCCGTTAAACTGCTCTATGGTGAGCGATTTATCCGTTGCATCCTTCCACTTCTCCATATTGTAATAAGCTGATTTAGCCGTAACCCAAATATTGAAGTGTTTGGTTTTAATCTTGTTGGTCTGGCTCGGGGTCGAAATGGCCAGTTGCTGTTTAGCCCGCAGAAAATCGGGTTCAATGGAAACCCCCATATTGGGGTTGGCTTTAGCTAATGCCTCTGGCTGAGTCCAATCATCATTTTTATCAAGGGTATAAATAATCCCGAAGATGTGATCACTTTCGCCGCCTTTGCGGATGCCCTCCAATATCTCTACAATTTGTGTGCGCTTCTCATAACAGGGCGACTGCATATCAAAGCCCGCCGTGGTAATGATCAGTGTCATTGGCTGGCTTCGCGAACCCATGCCAGTAGTCATCGTGGTATACAGTGAATCCGTGGCATGTTCGTGATACTCGTCAATGATGGCGCATGACGGTGAATCACCATCACCCGGATCACCAATGACAGGCTCAAATACCGAACCGTCCGGGCGAGTCATTTTTTTAGCCCACGGCTTGATGGAAAATTTCTTCCGCATTGCAGGCAGTTTTTGCACCATCAGCAACGCAGGCTGAAACACCTTCCACGCCTGCTTTTCTGTCACAGCACCACAATAAACTTCCGCGCCAAACTCCCCGTCAGCACAGAACATATAATTACCAACGCCAGCGGCAATCAGCGATTTACCGTTTTTCCGAGGCACTTCGACATAAATCTCAGTGAAGCGACGGAGTTTATTTTTCTTCTTTAGCCAACCAAACCCAACGGCAAAGATAAATTGCTGCCAGGGTTCCAGTGTTATTTTTAGCCGTTTTCTCGCCCACTCACCTTTGGTGTGAGGCATCAAGCCAATAAATCTACAGGCCCGCTCCGCTTTATCTTTATCGAACCGGTATGGATAATTTTTATTTTTAGACTCAGCCAGATCATCAATGTGACGCTGGCAGGCGGCAATGACATATAAACCCGCAATTATCTTTCCGCTGACCACATCCCGCGCATACTGATTTGCTGCATTTACGTGAGGGTATGTTGCCATAGTTAAAACTCGTCGAATTCGTTCTCTTCTTCCTCTGGTGAACTTCCCCCGGTAATTCTTATTCGGCTAAGGGGATCTAGACCGAGCAGCGAGCCGAGGCGCGCCAGTTGAGAAACACAGTCGTTACGGACGGCAACTGCCGGATGTTTTTTTAATCCACCGGTACCACCGAGATCAGCCAGACCTAAGTTCTCAAGATCCTTGAGAGCAAGCGCGGCGATAACTTTTTCGGCGGTAATCATCAGGTGAAAGGAATTGCAGTAGGCAAGTAACAGAGGTGCATCTTCTAATTCGAACGTGCCGCGCTCGATCAGGATTTTGCTTTGCGTTTTCCAAAGTCCGATCGCCGTCTCGCTCAATAATTCTTTTGGGGGAGCAATTCGGGTCAGACTGCTTTTATTTTTGGTGGGTGAATTCTGTTTTCTTCCCCCACCAGCAGCCCTCATCGCTGTTCCCATTGATGACTCCAAATGTTAAAAATTATCGAAAAAAGATTTCTTATTTCGGACGTATAAAAATTTGACGAGGCTGGCGGTACGGTAGGGCAAGGGCTGCAGAGATTCGATCCCCCCCCTCCCATTGATGATATTGATTCTCATTTGATGTGATGATGCACCGTTTTGGTGCTCACATTGGTGATGTTGATAATCATTATCACTTGATTCGTTCGGTCGCAGTCTTCTTTCTATGGTGAGGCCAGCACAACAGTTCGAGGTTGGATGGGTCATCAGTGCCACCGTGAGCCTTAGCTCTGATGTGATCGACCGTTGTACCCGCCACCACCAGACCTTCACGCAGACACTGTTGGCACAGCCCTTTGTCTCTGGCCTTTATCAACGGCTTCAACTTATCCCAGTGAGTACCATAGCCACGCTCATGCCTGGTCTTACCCTGCTGGTGGTTCTCCCATCCTGTATTCTGATGCTCAGGACAATAACCAGTGCTGTGGATCGTGGTATTGCGGCACCCATGCTTACGGCAGGCGCGCGGTATTCTGGGTGGCATGATTAGATCCCGCATTTAAGTTTTATTTAATAAGTTTACTAAGAGATGTATGATTATTTTTAAATCAATTAGAAACATAGATAAGAGATATGATGATGTTATTAGTCGCAGCCAGAAAAGAATCTGATAATGCGAAACGCAACCTTATCAGAATGGAAGAATCTAAAAATTATGAAGAATTTGAAGAGCATTGGCGCAATTATCTAAATAGTATTGAGAAAATTTGGTCAAAAATTGAAGCTCAGTGCAATGACTCTACAAAAATACCGTCAAATTTCCATCCTTGGTTTGGACAACAAAAATCTCTTCGTCGTAAAGATATGCTTTTACGATATTTAAAACAGGCAAGAAATGCCGATAACCACTCAATTCAAGATGTTGCTGCTATTCAAAAAGCGCATAGTACCATCAATTTTGTTAAGCCTGGTCTTGGTATAATAAACAAACTTGTAATAGATAATGACCAAATCCAACATTACGAAGGTGACCCTATAGCTGTAAATCACTACCCTGAACAGATTATTACTGTAAAAGTAAAAAATAATGGTGATTGGTATAACCCGCCAACGTCACATTTAGGAGAAAAAATCGATTCACAAAACCCCTTAGAGATTGCCAAGCTCGGTATAATCTTTTATGAGAATTTAATTAACCAAGCTGAACTGAAGCTGAGTTAATTCAATTTTTTCCAATGAATAATCTCATCAAGACGTCCTTTGCATATCCGCAGCTCACGCTTCAAAGCCAATGCTATTGATGTGTGATGCTGTTGATTATTAGCCGGTCGTCAGTGACAACCTTTTGTAGCGCGGTGACCTTCTCGACTAACTTGTCGGCTCGTTCAGCGATTGAAATAAGAAACCCGACATCTGCGTCTGAAAATCCGCAGTCTCTGGCTGCATCAGTGAGCTGTCCACTGGTGGGAGTAACGGACATATCCCCAACTGAAGCGGAGAGACACTCGAAGCGCTTTTGCAGCCTGATATGGCCAGCGCGATAAGCAGCAATAGTGCCTTTTGCTTTGTTCTCAGCATCTGCTACCCCTTGTTGATATGCTTTTAATCCGGCTGATTGTGCAGCTTGAAGTTGACCCTCTTTCTCGTCAGCGCTCTTTTTAGCGGCTTTTTCTGCCTCAAGATCTGACTTATCACGCTTGGTCCACTTAAGGGACCATTCCGAATCTTTGCTGTCGCTACCCCACCAGTACCCGCCAGCTACGCAAATAGCAGCAACTATAAGTACAGCAATGAGTATCCCAATGGCTTTATTCATCCAGCCCCCAGCACGTCAGTTCGCTTTCTTGCGCGCGGCGCTCTATCTGCCCGTAACAGTTATTTGAGCGAATCCGGCAATCTTTCCCGCCGTCATGTATCCAGCGTTTGATCTCAGCGCAAGCACCTTTACGGTCGCCAGCATTGAGTTTTTTATAGAACGTAGCGGGGAAACATTTACTCGGGCCGATGTTATAGGGACAAAATGAAGCAATACCTGCAATCTGTGGTTCAGTCAGTGGCACCCGTACATTTTTCTTAACCCAGCTTATGGCCTTGTCAGCCTCCAGCTTATTCACTGCAGCGCATTTCTCCGCTGATAGCCTCATGCCTTTTACTACCGGCTTGCCATCAACTTGAGTCGCACCACGGCAAATGGTCCAGATATTCTTCCCATCGGGATAGGCCACCAGCCGGTTACCCTCTTTCTCATCCAAAAACTGGCTGAGAATGACTGATGCCGGTGCGCCAGCTAAAACCAATCCGAGAACAGCAGCGCTGAGTTTGGTTTTTATCGACGCCATTATTCACCGTCCGGTTTATAGCCGTGACGCCTGTCCCATATCTTGATGCCAGCATTAAGCAGGAATGTCAGGGCCATGAAGAATAACGAACCAAGAACACCAATCACCGTCCACTCATCAGGTGTGAAGCCAGCAATTAGCTCTTTAACCCAGAAAATAAAACTACCACCCGACACCAGGTAGGAAGCATTAGAAGCGATATTGCTCATTTTCATGATCTCCCCCTCCCGGTCAGCGGGTTGGGCGCGTAGTTAAGGAATTTAGCCCACCAGTGCAGCCACTCATGCGGAGTAATGTGTGTGGAGTTGATTGGGTGACTGATGGGCTAAAACGGATATCCCTCAACTACATGAGCGAGGGTTTAAGTGAATAACTCTTTTATTTCTTCAACAGTCTGATTAAATCGCTCTTCTTCAAGCTCTACCCCGATCCCTACTCTGCCCAGCTTTATAGCGGCCCTTATCGTCGTACCTGATCCCATAAAGAAATCAGCAACTACATCACCGGGTCTACTGCTAGACCTGATTATGTGCTCCATCATTTCAGCGGGCTTTTCACAAGGGTGCTTGCCGGGGTAGTACGGTACGGGAGGATAAGTCCAAACATCGGTATATGGCACATCAGCAGTGACTGCGAACGGTCGCCGCAATGATTCATACTCGAGGCTCAATTCTGAATACTGTCTATGCAATGTCTGATATTTTTCTACTAATTCATGATGCGGCTTATCCAGTAAACCCTGCAGATGCTTTTCAGCGGCAATCTGATCAAATAGCTTTTGTAATGCTGCGTATTGTTCGGCGTTCGGCAACTGCCATTGGCTTTCACTAAACCAATGACTAGACATCTGCCGACCGGTAGCCGCGTTAATTGCTTTCGCTGACACACCGAGCGAAGCCCGAGCCAGCCGAAAATAGTCGATTAGAGGCCGGAATACATTTTGTTTTAAGGCTGAGCATTTAGCAGCGTAGATGCTGCCTTTAGGCATTAATGGCCCAGAATAATGATCAGCGAAAATGATCCGCTCAGTGGCGGGGAAGTAAGAGCGTAAATCCTCTTTATGCATTCGGCGCCATGGGCCTGATGGCTTAGCCCAAACAATGTGGTTAAGCACGTTAAAGCGACCGCGGACCAGTATTTCAGTATCAGCCGCTAAGCGACTTCCGCAGAACATATACAGGCTACCGGCTGGTTTTAAGACTCGCCAAAACTCTGCTAATACTTCATCAAGCCACGATAAATATGCTGATTCGCTTCCCCACTGGTTATCCCATTTGCAGGCTTTAACCCTGAAGTAAGGGGGGTCCGTTGCAATCAGGTCAATAGAGTTATCGGGTAATGTTTTGATATAACGAAGGGAATCAGCATTGATTAATTTGTTACTGTTTAAATAAACAGTGTTTTTCATAGATCAGTCTACCGTTTTTTGGTAGGCTCAGATCGCTTTGTGCACACAAGCGGTGGGCCTTGGTTCGCCCGTGACCTTACAAACGGGTGAATGGCAGAGGTAGTGTTATCAGCACTCTTCTGCCGCCCATTCCACAAACAAAAAAAGCCCTGACTTATGTCGGGGCTTGTCATTTTGAAGCCGGTTACGGTTCCGGCGTCAACACCTACCAATGTGCTGACCGCATACCTTAGAAACGCAAAAACCCCGCCGAAGCGAGGTTTAAAATTGCTTAAGAACGAATTAACCCATTCTTAGAGTTAAATCTAGCCAAAAGCGGCAACTTTTGCAACTAGAACTTATCGAGTTATTTTTTTAAATATAGCCTCAACATGACTTTCTTCCTGATAACATTTAGTTAGCAGTGATTCATAAAATGGTTTCCACGTATAACGCCATGTTCTTTCAGGTAATTCGGGGAGCTTCTTCTTAACGGCAAAGTAGATGACTGATGGTTGAACCCGCTTGAATCCCCTCCCTTTGCATTTGGGGCATTCTTTAACTACGGGAATTCCGCGCAGTTTGCTTTCCTTCTCATCCAGAGTCTCACCCGTCCCCATGCAGCGGCAACGTGCAGGCAGAACCCCTTTCCCTTTGCATATTTTGCAAGAAACCTTAATGACCTCGACACCTTCATTTTTGACTTTCATTTCATTGTCATATAACCACCCAATGTTACCGGGCAAGCTATCAAGGTACTCTTGTCTATCTATAGCTTTCTGATTCCTAAACTCTTTCTTTTGACTAATCAGTCCTTCGCCGTTGCAACAATGACACGTCTGTTTTGTTTCTGCTGTCCGGCAAAATTCATTGAATGCAAGAAATGCAATTATCCGCAGGCACCCACCGAATTTAGCGCCGGAAGCTCTCTTTATGGCCCTTGGAGCCTTTTTAAGTGCGAATTGGGTCAACATCGCTATGGCTCGTTGTTTATCTTCTTCGCTATCTCCGTGCTTACCAAGATATAGAGCCATACCGAATTCAGACTTTGATTCAGCCATGCCCAGCGCTGCCATCACATCCGTACCCGTTATTTCATCTGACGCTGTAGCTCTGGAGGTATCTGTTATTGACATCCCTTTAGGGCCAAGGTGTTTTAATGCCGATTCAAGGATCATGATATTTTCTCCAGACTGTAATCGGTCCGCATACCGTTTACTGAATTCATAGTTTTTACTCCACACATTATGACCATCAGGCCATTGCCCCGATCGAGATAGACCGGTCCATAAAATGAAACCACAGCTCAATTTGGCTTCCATGCTCCGCTTCCCACACACGCATATCAGCATGCAGCGCGTCATGACAAATGCGGCATAGCGGAATTGTGAGAAGGTCATGTGCCTTAGTCCCCATACCACCCTGACCGTGACCGATGATGTGATGAGGGTCATCCGCTGAACTACCACACCCGCAGCACTGTTGGGATTTAACCCACTTGAGCCACTTCTTGTTCTCCCACCGATACCGCTTAGGGATGCGCATAAAACTGGCTGGTGGCTCATCATCAATTTTCAGCGCCAGCACCTTCTTAACCTGTTCCACTTTGGTTTCAATGATTTGGGTCGGGTTTGGCGTCCAAGTGATATCACTCTCCCTCGTCGGCCCTGACTTCATCGCTGCTGGCAGCATTCGCAAACTTGCTCGAGCAATTGAATCGGGTAGTAGATCGGAAACCTCGTTAACCACTGCCCACCAACACAACTCCGGCATAGTGAGCTGGTGGCCCTCCGGAAGCCGAAAATGACTGCATATTGCTGAGATTATCCAAGTGATGAGATTGCTGGTGGCCAGTTGGTCCAATCGGGGGAGTGTATGCTCTCTCAGCTTATTATCATGATGCCAACACAAACGAATAGAACGCTGGCCATAACGCAATGTTGTGAGATTTTGAACGTGGGTATCATCCGGATCATGCCATTGGCACTCTTTCAGTTGCTTAACCCATGCCTCCAGCACTCGTGGCCCACCAGCGGCATTAATAACGCGCTCATGCTCAAAAAATGGCAGCAAGCGCGGATCATTAGCCAGTTGCTGATCGATTGTTGGTAACCGCCCTGATGGAAGTGATTTAAATTCCTCCGGCTCAGTGGCCACCAGCAAGCGACTAGATAAATATGGCAACAGTTCAGCGCCCGGCTTCAGTATCACAACACCGAGTTCTTGCTGGATGAATGGGGTTAATAATGCCCTCATGCAGCACCTTTCTTAGCAAGATATTCAATCCACAAGCCACCAACCCAGCGGACGCCCTTTGGTGTAAATCTAGCTTGAGTGAAAGCATGGCTATTTATCTGATTGGTACCGGTTTTAACTTCAAACCGTCCAGCATCAATATGCTGTTGATGCGGTATCAACCCGCCTGATAACCGATACATAATGCGATTATCCATAAGAAAAAGCCTGAATTCCGGTTCCTTAGCACTCAACAACTTACAAACCTGACGGAATACCATTGAGCCAGTAGCCTTAACGTAGCGATCGACAAACTCAACTTTTGGCGCAGCAATAGAAAGCTGATTCTCAAGCTGTTGCTTTTCTTCTGCCAAATTAGCAGCCAAACGCAACGCTTCTGGCAAGGTTTGAGGGATCAGGTTCTGTTCCAGCTCTTGCCAGCGGTCAACCACTGCAGCGGTGAATTCAGGTGAGAGTCGGGCAACTAATACGAGTGAGTCGCGTTTATTAAACCGATACTCATAATATCGGTTGCCGTTATGCTCAAATTCGAACTGCGCCAACGGCGCGGTTAAAATGCCACCAGCACATAAGCGTTCTGCAGAGCGTTTCACATCTCCGTGCTTGCTGTTTACCAGTACAGCGATTTCGCGACTACTCATAGTCACAACAGAATGGGATAGTTTCATGCTGCCACCTCTTTACGCTCTACACACATTTCTGGGAGATTGGCTCTAACCAGAGCTTCAGCAAACGGCGGTGGCACCGCATTACCACAGCGGGCTACCTGTTTATCTTTAGCGTATTTAGTACCGGTGTAGTCACGGTCGATGATGTACCAGCTCGGGAATCCCTGCGCGGCGTATAGCTCATGGGGTTGCAACATGCGCATGCCGATATCGATGATCTGGTAATCAGTGCCCTCGACCGTTACCAGGCCGAACCGGTCATTAGTGGTAACTGTATGCAGGGGATCATTCAGGCTAACGCCCTCTTTCTCATTACCGTAATATTTCAGTAAAAAGGCGCGAACCTCCCCAAAATGATTTCCACCTGCAGTAACAGTTTGGAGCGGTTCTGTAACTTTTTGACCCGTATTTGTACCGCGCATCTTAATGAGACTTGAGGTCACTAGCGCATGGTGATCAGTAGTTGTGACCGTGTGCGCTGGTGCATCCATAGCAGCGCCAGCGCCGGTATAATTGCCACCAAAGTGCTTAGCCAAAAACGCGGTGCATAACTGACTTTTACCACCGCCGCCTGCAGTGATCGTGCCGTTTGGCTCATCGATGGCGTGACCGATGCTATTGCCAAATTGACGAGCAATGATCGGAGCCAGTTTTGCTTCAACCATTCCCAGCGCATGACCATTACCACCCGGGCGAGCAGAACTACCGGCGGTAATTGTTGGCAGCGGTTCGTCGCATTCCTGCCCTGTGGCGCCAGAGCGGAATTTAGTGATATGAGGGGTCACAACCGCATAACCATGAGTTTTAGTAATAGTCTGCAATGGCTGATCCAGCGCCTGCCCTCGGAAACAGTCATAGGTAGTTTTACTGCTGGTGTGGTTGCATTTCACGATAAACGGCGTGGGGTTATCGATAACAAAGCGCTGAATGCCACGCGCAATACGTTTCAGTGTGTTCTCTGCCAGCGGTTTCTTGCGCTCGAAGATACTCGGGCAAGGGATTGACCAATCAATACACTCGGCGGCGGTGCGCCACGGTTTACGGTGGCCGCTTTGAACATCCAACGACTTAGGATCGCCGTGAGTCGGCTCAGGCCACACCACTGTCAAACCATCACAACGCATCACCATAAAAAAGCGCTTTCTGATGGTCGGCGCACCATAATCACTGGCCCGAAGCTCTCTATGATCCACGACGTACCCCAGACCAGACACCAGCTGTTTAGCCTCAGCACCCTTGATATCAAGCCCTAAAACCTCACAGCACTCCTGTAGCGCTGGGTGCGCAGCAGCAATGCCGGTGGTCAGCATCGCTACAAATGCGGAGAATGTCTCACCCGCGCGGACGGGATCAGGGTGTTCTGTACCATCTTCGGCAGTAATTAGCGGCCCCCACGTTTTAAACTCTTCGACATTTTCCAGCATCACGACTCGAGGCTTTTTCGCCAATGCCCAACGAATAACCACCCACGCCAGCCCCCGGATCTCTTTTTTAACTGGCTTGCTGCCTTTGGCTTTGCTGAAATGGCGACAATCAGGACTGAACCAGGCCAACCCGACAGGTCGGCCGGCAGTCGCGGCTACTGGGTCAATATCAAATACCGACTCACAGTAATGCAGGGTGTCGGGGTGATTGGTGGTGTGCATGGCGATAGCATTCGGGTCATGATTGATTGCAATATCAACACTGCGTCCGGTTGCCATTTCGATCCCGGTAGAAGCACCACCGCCACCGGCAAAATTATCTACGATGATCTCTTTCATACTGTTGCTCCCATAGCGGCGGTAAGTGTTGTGGCGGCGGCAATAATGGCATCAGACGGAATACCGTCTAACTTCATACGGTTGATATTGCCTAAGATTTTATGTTGCAGATCGGTAGGTAATTCAGCGGCACCTGGTACCTTGCCAAAATACAGATTTACTTCGACGGGCCAGACAGTGTTACCAGTTTCCGGTACCGGAATAATTTCAGAAATATTTTGTGGCTGGCTTTGTGGTGCAAGGCGCTCGGCCTCTCTGCGGATCTGCGCTAAGAATGCCCCTCCAATAGCCATAAGCTGATCCAGCGAGACATAACTCATTGCTGGCCCGCACCACGACTTATCAAATACCGCTATCGCACCCGCGAAGAATGCACCACTCGGAACCTGTTTATCATCTGCCGGAATAAACCAGTGTGGGAGATCGAAACCAATGCGACCACGAATGAAAACCAGATGATCCGCTTGTTCAGGCCACCAGCTCTCTGACGTGGCGACTTTGATCAGGAAAACATAACGCCCCCCGGCCTCACGCATTGCCGCTGTGTGCTGCATGATGTGGGTCATACCGGTGATGTATTCACCTTCATGCTGTTTAGCGCGGGAGTATGGCGGGTTGCCGAACGCCGCACCTTTAAGCGCTTCCACTCGCTTAGCCCAGTTCTGTGCCAACGCATTATCTTCAGCCGTGTAGTAGTCAGGGCATTTACTGTTTTCACCGTCGCTGAACAGATCCAGAACCAGTGGGCCAAACATCTGGTTAATGCCCCAAAACAACGCATCGGGAGTACGCCACTGATCGCCAACTTCTTTCAGCAAATGAGATTCAGCCGACTTAAGCGCCGCCAATGATTGGACATATTCGGTATTGGAGAAATCAATCATGAACTGCCTCCCCACTCACACGCTGGCTGCATTCTTTCCAGATGGCGTTCCACTTATTGACGCCAAAACCATTACCCATACCGCGCAAACCAAGTTTACTGGCCTCGTTGCTGACCATGGTTTCAAGTGGGGTTGGGTTACGAACAGGTAAGCCTGAACCAATGAAACGCTTATAGGCTTTATCGCGCAGAGTGGTATCGCCAGTCAGTAATTCCCCGCTCGCCTTAACCCATTTGCCATCCTTGCGGACTGGGCGTCCGTGTGCATGCCAGCGGCTGGCACCTTCAAGGTAGCCAGGGAATTTAGTTGGCTGGAAAAGTGTTGTCGGGCGCAGGTATTCAGCCATATCCAGATCTGCGGCCCACTTAGCGTGCAGGTAATCAACCGTGAGTTTCAGCTCTGCAACGGTGAATTGCTCTTTCAGTCGGGCGCGGATGTTCTCCAGCGATGATTTGCTGGTCTGGTACCGAGTGCCGATGGTTTGGTTCAGATGTTTTAAAACGTCTTTGGCCTGATCAGTAATTTCAACTTCGGGGTCGGTCGCCATCGGCGGCTGACAAGTAGGTTTTATACTTGATGGATCTGGTGTTGAATTTACTGACGGATCGCCCCCAGATTCTGGCGGGTCAAAAGTGCCATTTCTGCCAGATTCCGACCCGTCGAATTTTGAGCCGTCAGATTTTGACCCGTCAGATTTTGAGGTGTCGGATTCTGACGCATGAGCAGCAGCCTTAAGTTTGGCAACATTCAACTGATAAACATTACTGGCATTGCGGTTACCCGCACGGCGGGCTTTCTTGCTTAACCAGCCATCGGTTTCCAATTCAGCCAGCGCGGTACGGACGGTGCTCTCGCCTGCCCCAATCTGCCGGGCAATCGTCGTCACTGACGGCCAGCACACCCCCTCATCATTAGAAAAATCAGCAAGACGGGCCATAATGGCCACCTTCGATATCTTCATACCCGCAGCCGCGCAGCCGTCCCAAACAAAACTTGATAGCTTTACGCTCATACATCCACCTGCCTGAACTCTTTCCTAAAATGCCGAATGGGCACTGAACACTCATGCGCATAATCATCACGGCGAAAAATTACCTGCCCCGTAGTGCTGTCGTAGCCAACCACATGAACCCGCACGCCGCGCCGATCGTGGTAATACCGATCAAGCAGTTGGATAGGGTTAGTGGTGCCAGAACCGGGATTCGTCATACCCGCCCCCACTTACGGCAGACCACACCCACAATCCCACTCACCCTGCTGTGGTTGCACGGTTTCCACTGGCCCCTTATCATTCGTTCATACCGGAACGGATTTAACCCAACACAACGCAGTTGCGGGATGAATCGTTTAGCCGCTACAATGTTCATGCGTTAATTACTCCACACGTTTAGTTAATGCACCCGACGCCTCAGTGCCGCACACTGGGGCGTCACCCCATAACATCACCGTCACCGCCACAATCTCTGCAATAATCGACTGCGCTTTATAACCCTTGGCTTTCAGCCGCTTAGTCTCATCACGATCTAAAACGCCATCAGCGGTAAACTGATTGTGAGCACGACCAAAATCACCCAGCGCCATCAGCAGATCGTTAAACTTGATCAGCAGCTCATCATTGCCAACGTCATTCACTTCCGGCAGCTTCACGAACACACCACCAGCACGCTTACACATGGCCTCTGTGATATCAGAACGGCCCGAAATTGATTCCATCTCGACCGCCATGCCCAGCGGCACAAACTGCCCTGCTAACTGGCGAACGCGGTTACGTAATGCATTCTCAGTACCGGACAGCGGACATAACTGTTTAGCCATAGCGTCATACTTGCCCGGTGTCTGGGTGATCAGCTGGTGTATCGCGTCACTAATATCCGGCTGAGTTGGAAAGTCTTTGTTATCCACAATGTTTCTCTCTCTTTGGTGGTGATGCCGATTAAATAAATTGGTTAAGCTGCATCCGTCTGCGGCATACCATCACGAGGATTTGGATAGATATCTGGGCGTAGTTCATGGGGTGTTACTACCCACTTCCCCATTGCGCATAGTTGAATTACCCGATCCGCTGGCACCTGGTCATTGATAATCCAATTAGCGACAGACTGAACAGATTTGAACTCGAAAGCCCGAGAGACGCGGGACAATGAGCCAACGGCTCTGATCGCCCGGTCAGTGGTGTTTTTGCATTTATTGGACATTATGCCCTCCTATAGTTTCTACAAAAGGGATAATGCTACTTAAAGTAGCTAAAATCAACAACCAAAAATAGAAATGACTAATATTAGTAGCGGTTGTACTCTTCTACTCATGGTAGAAAATGAAATTAAATATGATGATTTTGCGGCTCGTTTGAACGCACTGATGAGCAAGCATGAAATCAGCGTCAGTAACCTGGCAAAGCTAAGTGGTGTCTCTTATGAGATGGCGCGGCGCTATACCTTGGGTACAGCAAAACCGCGAGATGAGAAGATGCTGAAGATTGCGGATCACTTAAACGTTTCTCCAGCGTATCTAGATTACGGAACCGCTACTGGGGGAGATGTTGAAGTTGACTCGAAAGTTGTAAAATTAAGGCAACTTGAGGTTTTCGCCTCAGCTGGCCATGGCTATATCAACAACGAATTTCCAGCCGTGATTAGCTCGATTGAAATACCCAAAGATAAAATATATGAACTATTTGGGCGTAAGTCATTGGATGGTATACATTTAATGAATGTTGATGGCGATAGCATGATGCCAACACTTCACCCGCGCGACCTGCTGTTTATTGACACAAAGATAGATCACTTCAATGGTGATGGTGTTTATGTGTTCAATTTCGAAGACTCAACATTCGTCAAGCGACTGCAAAAGGTGAAAGGGAGACGATTATCAGTTCTTTCTGATAACGATAAATACCCACCATTCTTCATTGAAGCCAATGAAATGAATGAGCTTTATTTTTTCGGTAAACTTATAAAGCACTTGCCTCTCAAATTTAACGACTTCTCTTAGAATTACTCCCTTTCTAATAAACACCGACTTATGTCGGTTTTTTTATGCCTAAAAATCAGATAGTAAGCATATTTTCATTGATAACTTCCATCATTTCTACTTTTTGTAGTTGATTTTAGCTACTTTAAGTAGCATGATTTAATCCATCAACAGCGAACAGGCAGGACGCCCACGTAGTAGCTGCCGGTGGCATAGAAACACCGGATGATTCGCTTAGTAGGGTTAACAGTGTGGAGTAATAAGCATGAGTGCAGAGCGCGAACCGTACATTTACGCAGGTGATTTAAATGCTGAGGAACTCTTAGCTTGGCTGGAGCATCGACTCTATGTCGTTAAGTGCTTTGTAAAACAAAAGGCTGCGATGGACAGTGATTTGATATCAGCAGCCTCATGGGGTAGAGAGGTTAGCGGATGTTTTGAGCAAGGTGTTTTACTTGGAGTTCGTACTTCTCAGGAGTCCACCCTTCCAACAGAGGTTTGTTTGGTTCAAAAACAAATTTCTGAGCTTCGATATTTTTTAAAAAACTTTGGGCTTCAGCTGAAAGGTTTTCAGGTCGAAGATCCTCAAGAAGCACAAACAGGCAATCCTCGTAGCATAGATCTCTAATGACCTGTGGGAGCCACTTAGTTTTAAGGAAAATTTTATGATGAAGGGCAGCGGAACCAGAGAGTTTTTCAAATGGTAGAGAATATTTATCTCTGTGTTCCTGGAGGACCAACTCCAGCATAAGAATCAAATAAGCATGGTTTCTAGCAATTAAAACATCACTTCGACCGAGTTGCTCTTTTTCGAAAAAATATGAATGTGGCACGTTGTACTTACTGCAGATATCAGAAGAAATTTCATTCCACAGATTTGCGTAGGTATTCATATAGCGTCCTTTCTTGGTGGTGTGAGAACTCCCAAGATACCACCGCCGCCTGAGGTGGAGAAGTAACCAGGCTCACAATCGCATGAGCATTACACCGGATATGTGTCATAGCAGCCTCTGATGCAAGTTACCGACAAGGTAGTTAGGTCGGAAAACCGCGTTCAAGCCAAGCAGCTCAAGGTGGTCAAATGTAGTGCTCAGTCGATTGTGGTTTGCCAAAGAGCTAGCCTGTGCAATTGCAGCAGCCGGAAATAAGCGCCGGAAATCACATCCTTGTTCCATTGCTGTGCTGTGTCTTTAGCGGCTGCGCCTGCCAACACCAGATTGGGCCAGCCGCCCTTTTCACACAGAGAAGTGCTCCGGGCGGGTTATCCCTTTAAACCCGTACAGTATAAAGCCCCCGGATCGGAGTACTTCTCTGTGTGTGGAGTAACTAAATAACAATTATCGGTGCGGTGATAATTGCTTATAAACCTATGTGGAGTAATTAACGTGAAACAAGCCCAATTAAAAAATGCAATTATTTTTAAGGCAACGCTGCCTGAAGCTGAATTACTTTCAGTTCACTTAAATGAAGTTCTGTTTACTGCCATTGCTGAGAATGAAAAGAGCCGAGTTGGTTTCATTTCAAATATTATCACTGGTGAATTAGTTACACCGTTTAATGGCGGGTTATCTGTTTCACTACGCATTGATGAAAAGATAATGCCATCTCATGTTATCAATAAAGAAGTAAACGAACGTGCTGCTGTTATCGAGTCACAAACAGGTAAAAAACTTAAACGAGCAGAGCGAAATGCCGTCAAAGATATCGTTATCTCTGAGTTATGCAAAAAAGCATTTGTTAAAACCACTATCATTAATGCCTATTATAATATCGAACATGCTTTTTTAATTGTTGCGACTGGTAGTAAGCCTTTCGCCTCCTTGTTTGTTTCCTACCTCGTCAAGGCGGTAGGCTCCATCAAGACTGAAACTATTCACATTAGTGATATCAAACATGGCCTCACCACTCGATTGAAAAGATTTACTAGCGACGATAAAGATGCTTTTGATGGTTTCTATATTGGCGACTTTGTTCAGTTATCACGTAAAGGTGAGCAAAACGAAGTTATTAAATATGCCGCAGAAATTGACACAATAAAATCTGAACTTGCTGATAATTTAAATGATGGATTCATTGTTGACCAAATGTGTTTATGTACTGGTGACCTTTCATTTCTATTAACTGAAAACTTCCATTTCAAGCGCATTAATACTCGTGATGATGTTGAATACGATGATGAGGATGATATTCCCTATCGTTGGAGACATGAAGCAGCAGTGCTTACTATTTTCTTGACGGATGTTATTAACCGGCTGTGTGTTTTATTGAGTTATAAGCCTGTCGAAAAAGAATAGTTAATCAATGAATTATAAATTGCCCATTAATTGGGTGATTGGATAACTGTTACCTAAATTCAGGCTGAGGGTTATTTCATGAATCCGATTCAATTTATCAGCAAGAACATTACACAGCAGCTTATGGATGAGGGCTATTCCTTACCGGTGGCTCAGGGGGGGGCAAATGAAGCGGTTGATCTGTATCGCCGCGCTTCTCAGCCAACTACTCGCAGTCGCGGCATTTACGACGACTGCCTAAAGGTAGCCCTCAATTACGCAAAAATGAGCGGTGAAAAGGCTAAGCCAATAAAAACCGCCAAAAAGAAGAAAGCATAAACCAATACCGGCACGTGCGGGTGTCATCAACAGTGGAGTAAATTTAAATGTCATGCATAAAAACATATCCGGATTTGCTGCATTTTGATTATGCAGATCCAAAAGAAAGCAGCATTAGTATTAATGATATTGCGCAAGCGCTATCTAATGAATGCCGGTTCGCTGGCCATATCCCCTATTTCTATTCTGTTGCTCAGCATTCATGGTTAGTCAGTCAGCTAGTTAGCCCTGAATATGCACTGGAGGCGCTACTGCACGATGCAACAGAAGCGTACTGCAAAGATATTCCCTCCCCTTTAAAGCGCTTACTGCCAGATTACAAAAGCATTGAGTGCCGTATTGATTTAGTTGTCCGGAGTAAGTTTGGTTTACCCGCTGAGATGTCACCAGAGGTTCATCACTTCGATCTGGTGATGTTGGCTACCGAGCGTCTAGAGCTGGATATAGATGACGGCGAAGTTTGGCCGATGCTAGCGGGCATTCCACCTGCCGATATCGCAATTTGCCCCATGTCTCCTAGCCATGCTCGAGTTATTTTCTTGGCGCGATTCAATGAACTGACTACGGCTAACCAATCATGATGTACGGCCTGTTTCTACTCGTCTGCTACACATTCCAGCCGTGCCAGTACGAGCCGCAAGGCTACGTCTATCCGGATGATAAGAACTGTATAGCCGACATCCAGCAACAAGGTCTGCCACCTGAATATGAATGCCTGCCAGTTGATGGCGTTCTCTATGCGAGGAAACAGTGATGAAACCAGATAACGACATCTTCAAATGCGAGTGCGGCTTTACGTGGAAGCGCGGTTTTAGTGGCGCTCACTCTTGCGAACCACAGTACAGGGCAACTATCGCCAGCCTTAAAACTGATCTTGATGCGGCACTCAATACTTGTTCACTGATCGCCGAGGTTTTGGGGATTACCGGCTCTGTTGCGGGTGACACCATTGCTCGGGTGCAGCGGTTGGTTGGCGAGAATACGGCGCTTACCGATAAAGCCGCCAGTGAGTTATCAAATGCATGGTTACTGCATCGCACCATGATGGGTGCACAAGCGGCTCTTTTCTGCATTACTCAAGGGAATTTAGGTCAAGCAAGGGAGTGGCTTGAGGGTACTACTGACGAGGCTCAGTTGGAAATTCCAGACGGAATGGAGGTGAATGGCTTGCAAGGCTGGTTTGATGAAAACATGGCTGGTCATATAACTCACGCCCAAGCATTAGAAATAATCAAAGCTGAAATGAGCGCCACCACTCAGGCTCTTAACGAGACAAAGGCTCAGGGTGTTGATGAATTGGCGGAAGCATTTAAATCGTGGGCAGATGACAGTGATGGTGATTACGAGGCCGAACGGCATTGGGCTGTAGCTAGCAAAGAAGCATTGAGTTTCGCCGCCAGCCTGAGGGGTGAACAGAATGCCTGATAAAATCCAATATATCTGCCGAACTGAGGGGTGGGTATTCCCTGATAATGCAGAAGATATTGACCCAGCATATAGCAGTGATGGTGGTTACGAGTTTTTAGCCGGGATCGCCGCCGAAGATTTCTGGGAGCGCTTCGATGGCTGGGAATCAAACTGGCCACTCAGCTTTGAGATTTTCATTGATGGGGTTAGCGTTGGGCATTTCTCTGTAGATATGGAACAACAACCTACATTTTCAGCGACAAAAATTGCAGGAGTAGCAGTTGATGAATAAAACCATCCTCGACATGTGCTGCGGCTCCCGTATGTTCTGGTTTGACCGTGCCGATCCGCGCGCTGTATTCGTCGATATTCGTGTCGAGAGCCACATCCTATGTGATGGACGGAAACTGGAGATAGCACCAGACCTGGTTGCTGATTTTCGCCAGTTGCCATTTGCGGATAATACTTTCCAGATCGTCGTATTCGACCCGCCTCACCTTACCCATTGTGGGCCAGAGGGTTGGCAGGGTAAGAAATACGGCATCCTCAGTAAGTCATGGAAAGACGACCTGAACAAAGGCTTTGCTGAGGCGTTCCGCGTACTTCGGGCCGGTGGGGTGCTGATATTCAAATGGAATGAAGTACACATCCCTACCCGAGACATTATCAAGCTGTCGCCAGTACCGCCCATATTTGGGCACCCATCAGGTAAACGGGCCAATACCAACTGGGTATGCTTTCAAAAACCAGGTGAAGATTTGATAGCTCAACTGGCAGCAGCAGAAGCACAGATAAAAGATATGAAAGAGGTTCTGTACGGGATTCATAACACAGCTATCGACCCCTGCGGTTCACGAGCTGGAATAGCAATTGCTGCAAAGCGAGCAGTACAGGGAGATGCGTATGCCGAGTAAAAATAAGCGGGAATATCCAACGGAGATAACTGACGAGCAACTCCGGTACCTGATTACCGCCTTCGAAAATAATATGGCGGAGTTTTACCCGGTTGGTCGCGAGGCAGAGATAGCACGACAACTGCTATCCCTGCGTGAGCAACTTGCAGAGTTGAAAGCGCTGGAGCCGGTGGCTGAGGTTGTATCAAAATTCGGCGATCCAGAAGCGTTCGGTGAGCGAGAAATTGAGGTACTGATTGATTTGCGCAGCATCCCATATGGAGCACGACTATTCACAGCAGCCAAACCCGAAGCATTACCACGGCATATTTTCTCAATGCTGGTAAATGAATTGCGCGACGTTCCAGCGATCGGCTGTAAGCGGGAATTAATTATTAGTGTATTAAATCGTCATGGTGTTATCGCTGAGCCAGTACAGTGTGATCCACCAGCAACAGAATGATTTTTGTCACGGCCTGTGTGCGGCGGGCCTTTAAATAAACAGTGTGGGGGAGTCATCATGTTTAAAAGTGGAAAATTGATGAAAGCAAGCGCATGGGGCCAGCGTGAGTTTGAAGAGGGTTCTGTTCCAGATAATAGAACTATTAAGCGCTGGATTGAGATTGGAAAACTGAAAGGAAAAATTATTGATGGGGGTATCTGGGTTAATTCCTCAGAACGTTGGGGAGTTGAAACAGCAATCTCATCACTTGTTCATCAAATGATTACTGAGGCGTAAATCATGGCAGCCCGTCCCCGGCAGCGAGTAAACAGGCATTTACCAGACCAACTGTATTTTGATAAATCTACGGGTGTTTATCGTTTTACCCTGGTTACCGGCAAGAGAAAATCTCTCGGCACTGATCGTGCTATTGCCATCGCTGTTGCGCGCGAATACAACAATCAAATGCGCCCAGAAAAAACGGTTTCTATCCATTCACTGATCCGGGAATCTGGCGGCAATAATGGCGAAGCACGCCCATTCTCAGAGCATGTTGATAAAATATTAGCCCGTGCAATTATCGATGAAAAACCAGCAGCAGCGACCAAGGCCGACTGGGAAAGCGACAAAGTGAGAGTTAAAGAATATTTTTCCAATATTGCCACTTGCGATATCGACCTTGAGCACGTAAATGGATTCATCCAACACTATCATGCTGATGCATCAGCAAATGTTCAGAACCGCAAAGCCAGCTTTCTAAAAAAACTATTCAGCTATGCAGTCGATGAATCACTGATGATGGATAATCCGGCCGCGCGTAAAAAAATGCGGCGAACAGATAGCAAAATAAGACGCCGATTATCAATTGAAGATTTTATTAAAATTCGTAATGCTGCTGATCGATGGTTGAGAACGGCAATGGATCTGGCAATTCAAACTGCCCAGGCACGATTAGAAGTATCACGTATTCGTTACAATATCAGCCAACCCAAAGAAGGTGTTTGTGGCTGTAAAATGTATGACGAGCCAGTAAACGGGATTTATGGGATGCTTTACATTCATCGTCAAAAGGTTCAGCACAAAGAAGCATCTCATGTGGCCATACCCATAGGCAATGTCCTCAAAGCTATCATTGATGAAAGCCGGGATAACATCGCCAGTCCATATGTTGTCCATCGCTTACCACTCAATCGTAGCAATCCCACCAGCAAAGAAGTACGCCACCCAACCCAGGTGGCACCTGATTATTTGAGTCGGGCATTTTCTACGCTACGTGATCAAGTGGGTGTAGGTTCTAAATTGCCCTTTGAGCAACGCCCAACATTTCATGAGATCCGCGCCCTCGCCGCCCACATGTTTAAAATACAAGGCATGGATCCGCAAGCTCGCATGGCTCATAGCGATGCTAAATCAACGCAGATTTATACAGAGAATCATGTAGCATGGGTTACAGTACCACATGCAGAAATTACAGTTAGGTGAATTATATGACAATAGCAGATTATAAAGCGCTCTTAGAAATTATAAAATCTACAGATTCAAGTATTTGGGTAGCGTTACTTTTATTTTTATTGATACCGACATTTTCAGTTTTACTTATCTTTGTAAAAGGCTATTCAGTCAAATATTCTGAAATACAAGCTATAACTAATAATTTTATAACATTAAAAAAACAATTAGTTGAAAACACAGAGATAGTAAAAAGTATAGAATCGAGATTTACACATAAGCTATGGATTAATCAGCAAGTTTGGTTAAAAAAACAAGAAATTTATGAAGATATTTTTTTATGCTTATACCATATAAAAAATTACATTAGTGAGAATGTTAAAACTATCGATAAAGCATACTACTTTAGTTCCTTTCAGGACCCAGGGTTTCCTGAAGACTACCTCACCAAAAGTGCATTGAAACAAATGGAAGATGCTTGGAAAGAAGAAAAGGCCATTTATGATAAAAGACCAGATATTGAAGAGGAAATAGAGAATTTTAATATTTTAAAAATTAATCACCTTAAGTCATTGAAAATAGTGCTAGAAAAAATGCAAGTTAAGTCTATTTTTATTGACAAAGATGTTTTTAAAGAATTATCAATAATTTTAAATAGATTGAATCAAGAAAAAGAAGAATCGTCTCTAGAGTACTATGAATATATTGAAGAAGACACTGACAGAGCCATAGATAGAATTAAAGGGATATGTGCTAAAGAGTTACAACTTTTAAACGATGATTAACATTTTATTTAGAATATAACAATGCTTGCAGACCCCTTCATTTTAAAAAATCATGTTAGATGATCAAAGGTTACTCGATGGTAAAACCATACCCTAAGTCGTTGATGTGTATAGCGTGGAAATCGTAAAAAATGCACTGTTTGTTTATACAGTTAAAACAAATGAAAGCCAGTGTTTATGCGGGTTTCAAAGGTTAGAGACGGGCGTCATGGGGTGTCGGGGGTCGAAGGTTCAAATCCTTTCATGCCGACCAAAATACCTCAAGAAAACCAATCCGTTAGGGTTGGTTTTTTTGTTTGTGGGATTAGTGGTAGGGAAACTCAGGGGAAATCCAAACTCTACGGCACGCTACCGGGCTAGTTCTGGGGTGACTTCTGCCAGCATTTCTAATACTGACAGCCCTTTAATGGGAAAACAGTCGCAACCTGCGCATAAGCAATGGTATGACAAAGACCAATATAACCCGTACCGATAAGGCCAATTCGAACCTTTTTCATCCTATTTCCTCTGCTTGCTTATAGATTATTGCCCCCATCAGAGGCTTTACATGCCAATGGTTATACGAAATCAAAATTTCATTATCAAGACGAAAATAGAATGAAAGACTCTTTTTGCGATGTACTACGAAAAATATTCTCAAGCTGATGAATATTGCATAAACAGAAGAAATCCTCAGTGACCAATTCACAAAAATCGAACAGTGAACATAATTATATATTTTCATTATGTAATTTTTTGAAAAATAGATTTCGAAAAATGCAAGATGTTACGCATAGCTGATAAGTCAGGGTTTCAATCGCGTAATTTCGTTATATAGTGAGCACCACGATGAAGCGATCACTCAATTGCTCCTTTTGATTTTTACAGGTAATTCGCTATGAGCTCACCTTTTCTGGTTACACCGCAGTGGCTGGCTGAACATAAGAACGATGGAAAAATCGTTATTTTGGATGCCAGAATGTCGCCGCCAGGATTGATACCTAAAAGAGATATTCAGACCGAGTTTAAGCAGGGGCATATTCCCGGCGCCGTTTACTTTGATATTGATGCAATAGCAGATCACAGCACTGACTTACCTCATATGCTGCCATCCCCACAGCAGTTCAGTGAGATGGTTGGCCAATTAGGGATCAGTGAGCAACATACCTTAGTGATTTATGATGATGGTAATCTCTTTTCTGCACCACGGGTTTGGTGGACGTTCCGTATATTCGGTGCCAAAAATGTACGTATCTTGGCCGGCGGTATTAGCGGATGGCATCAGGCTGGTTACGTATTAGAAAGTGGTACGACTAAACCAACCCATCAAACTTTCAATGTGAGTTTTAATAAAGCAGCCGTCAAAAGTGTTGATGAGGTTATCGCCGCACTTGGCAATGATCAAATACAGATTTTAGATGCCCGACCAGCAGGTAGATTTAAAGCACAGGAACCAGAACCTCGCCCCGGTTTACGCCTTGGGCGGATCCCCGGCAGTATCAATACTCCTTGGGGGAGCATGGTAGAGAATGGCAATTTAAAATCACCACAAGAGCTGGCAAAAATTTTTGCAGCCCAAGGGGTAGATTTAACCAAACCTATAATTACCAGTTGTGGTTCTGGTGTAACAGCCGCCGTCGTTGCTCTGGGGTTGGCAGCCGTAAATGCACCATCGGTATCACTCTATGACGGCTCGTGGGCTGAATGGGGTGCATCGGACTCTCTGCCAATTGATGAGACTCACCTTCCATAAAGGAGAGCTAAATAGCGACCAGCCCACGGACGCCATCCTGTTCCATATCAGTACCACGCCCCCGCTGAATAATTTTTCCGCGGGACATCACTAAATAGTTATCAGCCAGTTCTGCGGCAAAATCGTAAAACTGCTCAACCAAAAGAATGGCCATATCTCCTTGGGCGGCCAGCTTTTTAATAACCACGCCGATCTCCTTGATAACTGAGGGCTGAATTCCCTCGGTTGGCTCATCCAGAATGAGTAACCGAGGTTGGCAAGCCAATGCCCGACCAATCGCCAGTTGCTGCTGCTGACCACCGGATAAATCCCCACCACGGCGATGCTTCATCTCTTGTAAGATGGGGAAAAGTTGATAAATACTCTCTGGCACAACCTTGCTCTGTGAGCCGGGAAAGCGCGAAAGGCCTAACAAGATATTCTCTTCTACTGTGAGTCGGGGGAAAATTTCTCGCCCTTGTGGCACATAAGCAATTCCACCTTTTACCCGTTGGTGTGGTGCTTGATGGCTAATATTTTTACCTTCCCAAGTGATGCTACCATTTTTGAGTGGCACGAGTCCCATCAGGCATTTAAGCAACGTAGTTTTACCGACGCCATTACGGCCCAATAAGCAGGTAATCTCCCCTACAGCAGCCTCGAATGACAAGTTACGCAAGATATGACTGCCGCCATAATACTGTTCGAGTTCATTTACTTGCAGCATATTTTACCCTCAACTCAACGGATAGTGATCGATCAAAAAACAATCAAACCTCATCCAGCATTTGGTTAACCCATAATAGGGAGGCAAATCAGCGCCCGAGATACACCTCGATCACCTGTTCATTAGCTTGCACCTCTGCTAGTGAGCCTTCGGCCAACACCTGCCCTTGATGCAATACCGTGACATGATCGGCAATAGTCTCAACGAATCCCATATCGTGCTCCACAACCATCAGTGAATGCTTTCCTGCCAGTTGATTAAATAACTCGGCAGTATAGGCGGTTTCTGCATCAGTCATCCCAGCGGCTGGCTCATCTAATAGTAGTAAATGTGGGTCTTGCACTAATAACATACCAATTTCAAGAAATTGCTTTTGACCATGAGATAGCAACCCTGCCTGCCGTTGCCGCATATCACTGAGGCGTAACATGGTCAACGTTTCATCAATTTGATCCCGCTGCTCACTGTTTAACTTGGCACCTAGACTCGCCCAAACTGTTTTGGTACTTTTTTGCGCCAGCTCTAGATTTTCAAAGACACTTAGCGCTTCAAATACTGTGGGTTTTTGAAATTTCCGCCCGATCCCCGCTTGGGCAATTTCAATCGTATTCATCGTTGAAAGATCATGCTGTTGGTCATACATCATCTTGCCGGTCTGTGGGCGCGTTTTACCGGTTATCACATCCATCAAGGTCGTTTTACCCGCACCATTTGGGCCAATAATGCAGCGTAACTCTCCGACACCAATTTGTAATGAGAGATCACGTAACGCGTGAAAACCATCAAAGCTGACATTGATATTTTCCAATGTCAGCACGGGATCACGTTGCTGGCGATACTTATCAGCCGCATACTCAATAGCTCCTGGCTCCTGAGCGATGATCTCTGGATAAATCAGTTGCTCAGTAATTTGAAATCGGCTCATTTTTCTCTCCCCCGCTTCAGCAAGCCAATAACACCTTTCGGCAAGAACAAGGTCACCAGAATAAATATTAAGCCGAGGAAGAATTGCCAATATTCCGGCATAGCCATGGTGAACCAACTTTTTGCGCCGTTAACAATTCCCGCCCCCAGTACTGGGCCAATAAGAGTGCCGCGCCCACCAAGTGCCACCCAGATAGCGGCTTCAATGGAGTTAGTCGGCGACATTTCACTGGGGTTGATAATACCGACCTGTGGCACATATAGAGCACCTGCCAAAGCACACAGCACGGCGGATAGTGTCCAGACAAACAGCTTGAAACCTTTCGGATCATAACCACAAAATGTCAGCCGATTTTCAGCATCACGCACTGCGGTCAGTACCCGGCCAAACTTGGTACGAGCTAATGCAAACCCCAGTGCCAGGCTGGCGATTAATAGGATAAGTGTTGCGAGGAACAGGGCAATACGAGTCGAGGTTGCCGATACCGGAAATCCCAGCATGGTGGTGAAACCCGTGAAGCCGTTATTACCACCAAAGCCGGTTTCATTGCGAAAAAAGAGTAGCATCCCCGCATAGGTTAATGCCTGTGTCATGATGGAAAAATAGACCCCTTTTATTTTGGAACGAAATGCAAAATAGCCAAAAATAAAAGCCAGTAAGCCGGGCACCAACACGATCAGGCACAACGCCCAAGCAAAGTGTTGGCTACCACTCCAAAACCACGGCAACTCAGACCATGACAGAAAAGACATAAATGCGGGTAGCCCATCGCCTGCCGCCTGCCGCATCAGATACATCCCCATGGCATAACCGCCGAGGGCGAAAAATAGGCCATGCCCAAGTGATAGTAATCCGGCATACCCCCACACCAGGTCGAGTGCAATAGCGACCACCGCGTAACATAGAATTTTACCGATAAGTGTTAAGGTATAGGTCGATATTGCCAGTGGATTCTCCGCAGGCAACAACACCAGAAAAGGCAGAATCATTAGTGCCACCACCGCTACGGCACCCAATGACCGACTGACAATTGGTGCTTTTTGCGTCAAAGTGATCGCTAGAGGTTGATTCATCAGTCACTCACCCTGCCCTTGAGGGCAAACAGACCTTGTGGTCGTTTTTGAATAAACAAAATGATCAGCACTAAAATCAAAATCTTACCTAGTACTGCGCCAATCTGCGGTTCCAGAATTTTATTCAGCATTCCCAGCCCCAGCGCCGCAACCACACTGCCCGCTAATTGGCCGACACCACCGAGAACGACCACCAGGAAAGAGTCGATGATGTAACCCTGCCCTAACTCTGGGCCGACATTCCCCAGTTGAGATAGTGCCACCCCACCTAACCCAGCAATACCTGAGCCGAGGCCAAAGGCCAACATATCTACCTGCCCTGTCGCCACCCCGCAGCAAGCAGCCATTGCTCGGTTTTGTGTCACGGCCCGCACCTGTAATCCAAGGCGGGTTTTATTCAACAGTAACCAAGTGAGCAGCAGAATAACGACTACGAATGCAATCACCGCAATACGATTCCAGGGTAAAACTAAATTCGGCAAGATCTGTAGCCCGCCAGAGAGCCACGCCGGGTTGGCGACTTCTAAATTTTGTGCACCAAAAATCATCCGCACACTCTGAATCAGCATTAGGCTGATCCCCCAAGTCGCCAACAGCGTTTCCAATGGCCGCCCATAGAGGTGTCGGATCACCGTACGTTCTAGCGCCATGCCAATACCGGCAGTGATAAAGAAGGCGACTGGCAAAGCGACCAGCGGATACAGTGCCAACCAGTGCGGTGCAAATTGTTGAAACAGTGATTGCACCAAATAAGCGCAATAGGCCCCCAGCATCAGCATCTCACCATGGGCCATATTAATGACCCCCAATAAACCATAAGTAATAGCCAGGCCCAATGCCGCCAGCAATAAGATGGAACCCAGTGATAACCCGCTGAACACTTGGCCAATAATATCGCCCACCAATAATCGGTTTTGCACCTGTTTTAGGCTACTGGCCGCCGCAGTGCGGACTTGCGCATCAGGTTCAACCTTGGCATCGGTTAAGATTTGCAGCCGTGACTGAGTCTGGGGTGAACCGGATTGCCCCAACAGCTGAACAGCATTCAGACGCACCTGCGGATTGCTGTCAGTCAGTTGTAAATTAGCCAGTGCGATGCCTAATGCTTCTTTAACTTTGCTATCAGTTTCCAATTTCAGACGCTGGTTAAGTAGCGGCAATTGGTCACTTTTGGCCTGCTGCTGTAACTCTAATGCGGCCTGTAAGCGCACTGACTCATCCGCACTCACCAACCGTTGAGACGCCAGCGCGTTGGCAATCAAGATTCGTAACCGGTTGTTAAGCCACACTTTCTTCGGTGTATCTGTTGGTTGCAATTGCCCTTCTAGCGGGGTAAACCCCTGATTACTCTGGACGAAAGCCTGCCCCGCGCTATCTATTACCAACGTCTCCTGTTTCAGTGCCTGCAATAAAGGCAATCGGCTGGCATCTGGCTCTGTCGCCCATTGCTGTAACAGAGTGGCTTGTTGTGAGCGATTGGCCGCGGCAAAATCATGGGCTGGCCCAGCAACTGCCAATGTCGACATCCCCAGTAACAGGCCAATCATCAGCCTGAGCATATAATTGGCCGCTCGCCCCCACACAGGAATTAATGATTTCATAGGCTCACTCATCACTGATATATGGCAAAAGAGATCCAGAGTCAGTTGTCGTCATCGACAAAAGCCAACTCTGGAAAGTCACCGCTACTGAGTGCTTTTTACTGGATGGTCTGGTTTTTTGTCATTCCCTGCGATAAACGGGCTCCATGGCTGAGCACGAATTGGAGCATCCGTCTGCCATACCACATTGAACTGCCCGTTCGCCTCAATTTCACCGATCATCACAGGTTTATGCAGATGATGATTAGTTTTATCCATCGTCAGCGTAAAACCTGAAGGTGCCGGATAAGTTTGCCCTGCCATGGCAGCACGAACCTTATCCACATCCGTTGATTTGGCTTTTTCGGCCGCCTGTGCCCACATATGCATACCGACCCAAGTCGCCTCCATCGGGTCATTAGTGACGGCAGTATCCGCATTCGGCAACTTGTGTGCTTTGGCGTAAGCTTTCCATTGCTCAACAAACTTCTTATTAGTCGGATTATCCACCGATTGGAAATAGTTCCAGGCAGCCAGATTACCCACTAATGGTTTGGTATCAATGCCACGTAACTCCTCCTCTCCCACTGAGAAAGCAATTACCGGAACATCAGTCGCTTTAATACCTTGGTTGGCTAACTCTTTGTAGAAAGGAACATTCGAATCACCATTAATAGTGGAGATAACAGCTGTTTTTCCATCGGCAGAGAATTTTTTAATATTGCCAACAATGGTTTGATAATCGCTGTAGCCGAATGGGGTATAAATCTCCTCAATATCTTTATCCTGAATGCCTTTGGTGTGTAAGAAAGCGCGCAGAATTTTATTAGTGGTACGCGGATAAACATAATCAGTACCCAACAAAATAAAGCGTTTAGCTGCACCGCCATCTTCACTTAATAAATACTCCACGGCGGGGATAGCTTGTTGGTTGGGTGCGGCACCGGTATAGAAAACATTCGGCGACATCTCCTCTCCCTCGTATTGCACCGGATAGAACAGTAAACCATTCAACTCTTCAAATACCGGTAATACAGATTTACGGGAAACCGAAGTCCAGGCGCCAAATACCACCGCAACTTTATCTTGGGTTAATAATTGCCGTGCTTTCTCAGCAAAAAGCGGCCAGTTAGATGCGGGATCAACAATAACTGGCTCAAGTTGTTTACCCAACACGCCACCATGGGCATTGATATCATCAATACTCATCAGAGCCATATCTTTCAATGGTGTTTCAGAGATAGCCATCGTGCCGGACAACGAGTGCAAAATGCCCACTTTAATTGTATCCGCAGCCAGCGAGCCAAAAGCCACCCCCATGCTGATAACCGAAGCCGAAAGTGCAAAAACCTTAATTAAGTTACGATGTTGCATTGCGTTAACCTCTGGTCGTTGAGTAAAATACACAAGATCGAATTACTCTGCGCAATCGCCATGCCAGTTTTATATCTTGATAATTTAATTGAAGAATATATATATAATGGTCAAATAACTGAATATATCAGCGAATTATCTGCACCATTAATGCGCAATGCATGAGCACAGATAGTGCAAAAAACTTGAGTCTTAATGTGAGGGATCATTAATATGAGAAATACAAAAGAGATGAGTCAGTTCAGAAATGGGAGCATTGATTTTAACGAAAAACAGGAATGACAATTGCCACTCCTGTTTTCTTATCACTAATATGTATCAGTTGCTTATATCAATATAACAACTGTTGGCCGATATCATTAATTTTACTTTTTAGGGCCACGAATACGTAAAGTCAAACCTTTCAGGAAATAACGTAAAACCTGATCACCGCAAGGGCGGAAGTTTTTGCTGCCCTCTTTACGGAACAAGGCATTCAGCTCAGGTTTTGACACTGGGAATTCAACCGCGTTGAACACATCGTGCATATCGGTATCTTTCAACTCAAATGCTACACGCAGTTTTTTTAGCACAATATTGTTAGTAATGACGGGTTCTACCGCAGGTGCTGGGAACTTGTCATCTTTACCGCGACGAAAGAAGATCAGGCCATTAAGGAAATGTGCCATCACCAGATCAGGGCAATCCTGATAACCAGCTTCATCTTCTTTTTTAAGGAAATTAACGACATCCGCATTGTTCACGTCAAAATCAGCCAGCTTAATGATTTCTGTTATCTTGGTATCATTTACGTTAAGCATGTAGCGAACACTACGGAGCACATCGTTGTTCATCATATTACTGCCCTATTCCTATTATTTAGATTAGACGTGGCGAATATCGCAAGAAAAAAACATTTCTTTAACGTCTAGCGGGCAGTATTGTATAGATCAACGTTGATTTTCTCAATGTAAATCTGATTAATGGTCATAGCTCAAAATAGATAATAGACGGCTGTTAACACTATTATTTATAGGGAATGACTAATATTATATTAAGATGAGCATTAAAATATCAATGAAACATATTACTTAACTATCATCTTAACCTTTTATTATTATGTAATCTCAGACACTAGCCTTAATACCATTGACAGGCTGATAAAGCGAGATATAATCACCAATGATATATTTTCTGCGTAGGATGGCAGATATCTTATCCATGATCATGACAATAACCACCATGATTAATGTAATAAACATCACGACATCCCAGTTCCATAACCGCATATTCTCAGCATAAACCAAGCCAATACCCCCCGCCCCCACAAAACCTAAGACCGCTGCCGAACGGGTATTAGATTCAATTTGATAAAGACTTAACGCCAGAAATGTTGGAAAGGACTGAGTAAATATGCCAAAACGATGTTTTTGTAGTGCATTCGCTCCCATAGCCGTCAGGCCACGATTGGGCGATTTATCCACAGCTTCATGCCCTTCAGCATAGAGTTTACCCAGTAATCCCATATCTTGCATGATAATCGCCAGCACCCCAGCCAGTGGCCCCATGCCCACGGCACGGACAAAAATCAACCCCCAAATGGCCATATCAATGCCCCGGAAGATATCTAAAAAGCGGCGAATCATAAAGGAAATAATACGCAAACCCGGTGTCGACATGACATTCCGCGCAGCCAAAAATGATAAGGGCAAAGCGATCAATGTCGCCGTGAGTGTCCCGGCAAAAACAATAGCTAAGGTGATAAATATCTGACTGAAATAATATTTAAATGGCCAGTTAATAAAATCATGCCAAACAAACATTCGTAAAAAATAGCGGCTTATTTGCTGACTTCCATGAGTCAATGTCTGCCAAGGAATACCAAAAACCTTGAAGAAAAAAATGTAATACAAAAAGATCCCCACAGCAATAGCTGCAACCAGTCTAACATAACGTTTTTGCTGTAAAAAAAGCTGCGGATGTTGCTGTTTGAGCGCTGATATCTGCTCCGTTGTCAGCTGATAAGTCAACATTATGATGCTCCTTCTACCACTCGCTTACGTAATTTACCGGATGTGTAATCCAACAATGAAACCACAATGATAATTAGCAATAGCGTCATGCTCACTTGGTCATAACGATCCAGTTTTATCGAGGTCATCAGCTCTTGTCCTATTCCTCCAGCCCCCACCAAACCTAAAATTGTTGATTGGCGGAAGTTGATCTCCAGACGCATAAAACTATAAGAGAGGAAAATTGGTTTTACCTGTGGCCAGAGAGCAAAACGCATTCGTTGCAATTTACCAGCACCACAAGCTGCCAAGCCGCGAACAGGTTTATCTGATGCTGTTTCCAGCGACTCATAAAATAGCTTGGTCAGGCTGCCAATGGTGTGCAATGCAAGTGCTAGAAAACCAGGGATCGCGCCAATACCAAAGGCCATTACAAACATCACCGCCCAAGCTAATTCAGGCATGGTACGCAAAAATGCAACAAAAGTTCGAATAAATAAGCGCAACCAAGGTGGGCTTTGCGTATTATTCGCGGCTAAAAAGGCGAGGATAGTGGCAACTATTACGGATAAAATAGTTGATGCCACCGCCAATTGTAGTGTTTCCCAAATCAGCGGTAACTGAATAGGAAGCCGATAGCCCCAATAAGCAAAAGAGCCTTCTGTACGACCGTCCGCAAATAAACTTTGCCAATGGAGTACGGGTATGGTCTCAGCCAAATAATCAAAGAAATTTGGAATGGAAATAAAAACAGTATGCAAATTAAACTCAGCAATACTTCCCGCGCCAAGATAGATAATTGCCAATGTTAATGACCAAATCAACGTTTCACGTTTCTGTTTACCGCGTATCTGCTGATAGTAGTGGTTAAAGTCTGTATTCAAAATTAGCTACCACCTAAGAGCAATAACCCCAGCTAAGCCAGAGCTATACCCTACTGACTTGAGCTGACAGGAGATTAGCGGCACACACTCACCCGACTCGCTTACATATATAAGTGAGTCGGGATTTATCTGTTTGCTGCCTACAACTCCAAGTCCCTTGGGGATATATTATTTATCCGCCGGATCGGCTTAACGATCGCCTTTGGTTAATTCACGCTTCATATCAATGATATTTTGATACTCGCTAAGTGATGTTTCACCAATATGTTGTTTACCGCCCATCGCTTTAATGAAGCAACCGTGATCTTCTTTGTCCAATTTTTTAACCGCTGCAACTAATTGCGCTTTAAATTCAGCTGGCAATGCACTGCGAACTAAAATCGGGCCATTAGGAATCAATGGAGATTGCCAGATGATGCGGATCTGTTTCATTAAATCAGGGTGGTCCATGCGGATCATGCGAGTAAATGCTCCGCTGGTATAACCGGTATTATAATCACCGATCATTGAGGCCCAAGTCACCGCTCCGGCAAACTGACCATTAATAACCCCGAGAATATCTTGCTCATGACCACCAGAAAAAGTCACACTAGAGAAGAAATCGTTATATTTATTATCTGCCGTCCCACCAAATTTCTGCTTAAAACTTTGGTTAGGGATCAGGAAACCTGACGTTGAATCAGGATCAGCAAAACCAAATGCTTTGCCTTTCAAGTCTTCAATTTTCTGATAAGGGCTATCTGCTTTTACCACGACAACTGAATGATAGCCGCGCGATTTATCTGTATCATCGATTGCAATGCCAACAATATCAACAGCTTTAGGATCTTTAATATAAACAGAGGCAAAAGATGAGGGGGACATACTTAATACCAGGTCAATCTTCCCACCCAATAGACCTTGGATAACACCAGAATAATCAGATGCATTATGCAAATTCGTTTTTACATTTAATTCTTTATCCAAGAACTCTTTGACGCACATGTTATCGCCAATTTGCTGTGTCGCATTCTGCCCGCCAAGAATACCCAGATTAATCTCTTTCGGTGCATCCGCTGCTGTAGCATTAAATACCATCATGCTTGCCAATAATGAGGTAAGACAAAATATTTTTTTCATTAAAATAACCTATTATGATAAAGGGATAAGTAGGGATTAATGCAAAAGATCAGTTGATTCATCGCTATAAATATCTTGAATAATGGTGTCATTCAGTAGCGCCGGAGGCCCGTCAAAAACAACTCTTCCATGTGCTATACCAATAACGCGGGTACAATAGTCCTTAACTAAATCAACAGAGTGCAAATTCACGACCACTGCAATATCGTTTTCACTTATTTTCTGTAATGTATTCATAATACGTGTTGTGTTCTTTGGGTCCAAAGAAGCAACGGGTTCGTCGGCCAATAATATTTTGGGGTTCTGCATCATGGCGCGACAAATAGCAACTCGCTGCATTTGGCCACCAGAGAGATTCTCGGCACGCTGCAGGGCATGGGGCAACATATTAAGCCATTGTAATAACTCGATTGCTCTGGCTCGATCTTGCTCAGCGAATATTTTGAAGAATGATTTTAGTGTTGAGGTATAGCTGAGGCGGCCTAATAAGACATTAGTAATAACATCAAGACGGGGGACCAGACAAAAGTCCTGAAAAATCATACCGCATTTGGCACGCCATTTGCGCATCTGCTTTGCTGTGAGTGCTGCAATATTTTGCATATCGCCATTGTCATGATAATTAATAATTTCACCAGCACTGCTAGGGATCGTGCCATTTAACACATGCAGCAATGTGGATTTACCGGCACCTGAACGGCCAATAATTGCGACAAATTCACCAGCATGAAGTTCGAAATTAATATCATCTAAAACGCGATGCTGTGATTTGTATGCTTTAACTAATCCTTTAACGGCAAGTACCTTCTTACGCGGTTCTTGCACCGTAGCCGGATAATCAGCCACAGTGAATTTACGCAATGCCTGGCCCATATCATGTCTCTCAGATTGCCTGTAGTCATGAGCCATTAACGTATATTTTTATTGCATATCGATGATAGTTTTATGAGAGAAAGGTGACAAAAAAATAGCCACCTTTCATATCTTTTTAAGCGCATAGATTGTAGTGAGTAATGATTATTTTATGTCATTATCACAAATCTCTTTGGCGGGGCTAACTTCTTAACTTTCGGTAGACAAATAGCACGACCAACGAACCGATAACTGCAACCACAAAGCTACCAAGGTTAAATCCATCAACTCGCCCCATACCAAAGAAGGTGCTGATATAGCCCCCGACCAAAGCCCCGACCACACCGAGAATGATGGTCATAATAAAGCCACCGCCATCCTCCCCGGGCATAATCCATTTAGCCAAAATACCGGCAATAAGACCAAAAATAATCCAAGATAGTATGCCCATAAGCACCTCCATAAAATTAATTTTCGCTGACAGCTAATTTAGCGACTCTGTAAATAATCCGTCGTTCACGTCTTGCTTTTGGCCTTAAGCATAAGATCTCAAACAAACATGACAAACTCACTATTACAAGCTTAAACAGCTATCATCATTATTAAGTTAAGACCCGAATAACAAAATCTGCAAATCAGATCAGCAATGTTCAGCACAAATCAAATAACTGGCTGACGCGGTATGACAATCTGGTTAACACCCTGTTGTTGTAACTTTTTCAACAAATCAATCCCCCCATTTGGCATGCTATGAGCGAACTCCCTTTCACTAGTAAAGATGGGGCTGGCCCAATATATATTGACCGGGTCGCCTTGTTGTTGGGGCAATGTAAGATTGTCTGCATCAGCATATAACTCTGACGATAAAATGTAGCCTTCGTAGCCCTGAGGCGCAACTGACGACTCCAATGTATGCCCCTCCCCTAGCCAAGTTATTTTGCTCCAGGGAACATGAGAGAACCCAGCCAAAGCGCTGGCCATATGAATAGCATTGTCCTCATCCACATATTGCCCATCTATCGCTATTGCCATCTCCAAACGCCGATATTTAGCGGCATCATCATTGAATAATATTTCAACCCACGGCTGAGGGCGAATACTGACCCCCAATGTCAGAAAATAATATATTCCCTCTTTTTCGTGCTGAGAAATGGCCATTGGCGGCCACTTGCCTTGGTCGATGGCATAATATTTCAACGATGGACCAAAGTGTTGTTCATAGCATTGAATATATTCAGCCTGTAATGCGGGCCACGGATTTCCCTCTTCCTGCTGCCAACTCCGCCAAAATTGACGGGTATTTTGTGCGTTGGCATATTGAGTATTGGTTGAAGCTGAGCCAAGGGGTAATGTCAGGGGATTATCTTTAATACAGCTGGCAGAATAACAAATGGAGTGATCGATATATAAGCTCCAGCCAGGAATAATCGCCAGTAATTGGCCCTGATACCATAATGCCGCACCATCATCACTTTCAGACCAGACTATCGTAATAAATTGTGGATCAAGTTCTGCCTCACCGGCTACATTACGGCAAAACTCGGCCGCTAATCGCGGGGCTAAGCCTTGTTCAAGGGCAGCATTATCAGCAGATTGGGGGGCGGCAACCAAATTTCTTACCCAACAAGCACGAACTGGGAAGCGCTCTTCAAATGCCTCCTGCGGATAGATATAGAAATACACGACCCGTTGGTCCTGCTGCACCACGGCGACTAATGTCTGGTTTTCATTACTGACTTCGGCCAGCACTTCAGATTCTTTCATATCGCCTCAACTGTTTCGGCAAAGGATTTCAGGCGAAACACACTGCATGCCTGCCGTAAAGTAAGTCTATTAGCGGGATACTGATAATCTCATGCTAATAACTTTATACTGATAATGTAAACATGCTGGTAGTCACAACATGAGGTGGTAAACACTTACTGATAGTGTAAAACGCTCTTGCCCTTTAAATCATCAGCAAAAGTCTCAAAAACACGTTGGATACGATTAATATCTAAACCCTTTTTATAATAATTGATTCAGTATCTTCCTAAGTCATCCTGCGGGCAGGATAGTTCACTATCGAGATATTTATCATCAATAGTTGATAGTCTACAACCTGATTTCACGCTAAAATAAAAGTATTATTTTGCACGAAATTGAAGGTTAACATGGCATATATACCGAAGAACTATACCCGTCTGGAGAGTGGCTATCGGGAGAAAGCACTAAAGATTTTCCCATGGGTTTGTGGCAAATGTTCTCGAGAGTTTGTTTATTCCAATCTGCGAGAATTGACGGTTCACCATATTGACCATGATCACAGTAATAATCCCGAAGATGGCAGTAATTGGGAGATGTTATGCCTTTTTTGCCATGATCATGAACACTCTAAATACACTGAAGCGGATCAATATGGTTCAACCGTGATAGCAGGCGATGACGCCCAGAATGATCAGGGAGTTGCAACCCATAATCCATTCGCAAACCTAAAATCATTGATGAAAAAATAAGCCTGCTTGGTCGCGGAATTTATGGCGACCAATATTGCTTAATTGTCATTGAGTGATTAAAAACCCAATAATTGCCGGTATGAACGATGCTCCTGCTGTTCTGGCAATAATCCTAGCTTGTCGGCTAAATGTCGGCATTCAGTCTCCAGACTATTAAGCGCGGCTGCATCATCAGTCATGATGGCAATTTCAGCAAAATCGCCAAGCCCTACCAAGTGATCCAGCGTAACGTGAAACCTCCCAATAAAATAGATACTACGTTGTTTTTCCAGTGTAAATGCCGGCTGATACCCTAAAGTGCCCAACATGCTTTTCACTTTATCGATATCTTCAATATTGCTGGCTTCACAGCGCTCTATTCCTGGCCCTTTGACTATCCATAACCGAATGCCAGATGGGTTCATCTCCCGTAAAACCATACTGATCTGGTTCGCCGCTAAATCACCACCGTTAGCTTCCAGATAGATATCTTTTTCATGATTATTGAGGGTAAATGGTGTTGCTTGATATATTTTCAACTGCTCATGTAATTGGCCAATATTCGATATATGAAACTTTAACTCAACTTCATATTTACCAACAAAATGCTCACTCATGGGTACCTTACTGATCCGTGTAATAATGAAGTCCGATCCTATACCTCATCATGCAATAATCAAAATTATTATCAAAAGACCGGGAGGATCTAACAAGCCCATATTTATTGAATCACTATCTAATTTAATCATTAATGTTAGTAATATTTAAGCTGCGATTACTGCATGGTTAAAAGCAGTTTAAGCACTAAGAACGTGAGACTGATCACAAATAAAACGATTTATCGAGAAAGCCTCTCCTACCTCATGTTTACTTTATGACACTAATATATCTATTTCATATTAATCTGCGCGCGGGTGTAATGCCCGGTGATATAAAAAATCGATGTCACTACAGGAAATCGCACCAATGAATCACTTCAATGATGAAAAAACGCAAACCTTGCTGAATCAATTACAGCAGATTGTGGGTGCACGTTATTTGCTCACCAGCGAACGGCAAACCGAGCGATATCGTAAGGGGTTCCGATCAGGAGTAGGAGCGGCTCTCGCAGTGGTATTCCCTTCAACGTTATGGCAGCAATGGCAGTTACTACAACTCTGTGTGGCTGCCGATACCATTGTTATCATGCAGGCAGCGAATACCGGATTGACTGAAGGCTCCACACCCAGCGGCAATGATTATGACAGACCGATTGTTATACTAAATACTTTACGCCTCAATCAAATTCAATTATTGAATAATGGGAAGCAAGTCATTGGTTTCCCTGGTAGTACTCTGAATCAGTTGGAAAAGCTGCTGAAACCTTATGACCGTGAACCACACTCAGTGATTGGCTCCTCTTGTATTGGTGCTTCCGTAGTTGGCGGTATTTGTAATAACTCAGGTGGCTCTTTAGTTCAACGAGGGCCGGCATACACTGAAATGGCACTATATGCACAAATTGATGCGCAAGGTGAATTACAGTTAATTAATCACTTAGGAATAAATCTAGGTAATACACCAGAAGAAATTCTGCAACGTCTGGAACGCGGTAAATACCGAGCCAGTGATATTAGCCAAGGCGCACAACAAACCTCAGACCACGAATATGCCACTCGAGTGCGAGATATTGATGCACCGACCCCTTCCCGCTTTAATGCCGATCCCAGACGATTATTTGAAGCTTCTGGATGTGCCGGTAAATTAGCGGTATTTGCAGTACGGCTGGATACCTTCCCAAGTGAAAAGCAGCAGCAAGTCTTTTATATCGGCACTAATCAAACTCAGGTATTAACTGAATTACGCCGTGCTATTTTACGTGACTTCAAGCAGTTACCGGTAGCGGGTGAATATATGCATCGCGATATTTTTGATATTGCCGAAGTGTACGGCAAAGACACTTTTGTGATGATCAATAGTATGGGTACCAATAACATCCCCCGCTTCTTTACCTTAAAAGGAAAAATTGATGCCCGCCTGAGTAAAGTTCCTTTTCTAATCAACCACTTAACTGATCGGATAATGCAGGGCTTCAGCCAGATACTGCCTAATCATTTACCTAAGCGCCTTAAGATGTATCGCAATAAATATGAGCATCATCTGATGCTTAAAATGTCAGGTAGCGGTATCGAGGAAGCACAGCAATTCTTAAAAAACTTTTTTGCCACTGCTGAGGGTAACTTTATCACCTGCACCGCTGAGGAGGGTAAAAAGGCCTTTTTGCACCGCTTTGCCGCGGCAGGTGCGGCGGTGCGCTATCACGCCGTTCACGCCGACAAAGTGGAAGATATTCTGGCGCTGGATATTGCCTTACAACGCAATGAAGAGCAGTGGTTTGAGACACTTCCACCAGAAATAGATCAATGTCTGGTCGCCAAGCTCTATTATGGTCATTTCTTGTGTCATGTTTTCCATCAGGATTATATTGTGAAGAAAGGCGTCGATACCCAAGCATTAAAGCAAAAGATGCTGGCACTATTGAGTGACAAAGGTGCGGAATACCCAGCTGAGCATAATGTCGGGCATCTTTATATAGCAAAACCCGCATTAAAGGATTTTTATCAGCAGATAGATCCAACCAATAGCTTTAATCCGGGGATCGGCAAAACTTCAAAATTAAAACAGTGGCAAGAAAAATGACGGCACTGAGGGTGATACCCATCTATCGTATTGAATACCGGCCACATTGAATAAAGTGTTATATCAGTGCCTGACATATATTGTCGTCAATCAGACTAAAGCTATAGGCGGAGTTTACAGCCCTAGCTGCAAACTCCGCCATTCAATTCCGTTGTGATGCTTATTCTGAGACCTGAGCTAAACGTGCCTGGCTATCTTTTTGTTGGCGGTAACTTTTCGCCGCACCTGGAATCGGCGCAGCTTTGCCAGTTTCCATCCAGCTACGCAGGCGGTTTGCATCAGCAAAATGGGTATATTTACCAAAAGCATCTAACACGACGAGTGCAACAGGACGACTGCCAATGACGGTACGCATCGCCAAACAGTGCCCAGCCTGATTAGTAAAACCTGTTTTTGTTAGCTGAATATTCCATTTATCATTATAAACCAAATGGTTAGTGTTACGGAAAGGCAGTGTGTAATTTGGCTCACGGAAAGTGGCCATTTTCTCTGTCGTGGTGCTCAACTGCCCAATCAGCGGATACTGTTTGGTCGCTATCAATAGTTTTGTCAGGTCACGTGCTGTGGATACATTATCAATCGATAGGCCCGTGGGTTCGGTATAATGGGTTTTCGTCATTCCCAAAGATTTAGCTTTCACATTCATTGCGTTAACAAATGCATTATAACCGCCTGGGTAGTGATGAGCTAAGCTGGCCGCAGCACGATTTTCTGACGACATCAACGCCAACAGCAGCATATCCTTGCGACTAATTTCGCTGTTTACACGTACTCGCGAAAATACCCCTTTCATCTCTTTAGTTTGATGAACATCGACCGAAATAATTTCATCAAGCGGTAATTTAGCATCCAATACCACCATTGCTGTCATCAGTTTGGTGATTGACGCGATCGGTACGACCTCATCTGGATTATTAGCATAAATGACTTTATTGGTTTGTAGGTCAACCACCATTGCACTCCCGGACGCCAGCTCCAGGGGGGCTTTCCCTTTAGTTTCAGTCGTTCCACCACTGGCGACGGCTAAAGGAGCAGCACTGATACCAGTCGATAAAAGCAAAATACTTAATAGTGCAGAACGGATTTTCACATGCATGTTCATCAGCTTAAATAGGTTATTGGGAGTGGTTGTGGTTGAGCTAGCGCATTATAAATTACAGTAATGCCCTTCGCATCACACATTCTTCAAATGATTGTTACAAAGATTAAAGCTGACTAATCACTGCCCAAAGGTAAACATTTCTCAGTGATAACGGGGTATGCCGTGATTGAAAGGTCTATTTTGAACGATAGTGGTTGTTTATAAGACAATCAAGACCCGCTAGGGATATCAATTTAAGTAGATTATATGGCGGTGAGGTAAATTAGCGCAGCCATTAGCCGCAGAAACCTAAACGGGGTCTCAATAGTAGTAAAAAAGATCCTGCCAAATTAATTATTAACTTATAATTGTCAGAATGATTTTTTAATAATTCGGATTTATAGGTATTACTATGGGAACAACAATTTTTGGTATTTTCTTTGGTGTATTTTTGATAGCTGCAGGTTTAGCTGATATTCATGATGAAAATCTAGCATCACTGACATTCTGGGTTGATGCTTTACTAATCTTTGTTGGCGCGGTATTCCTGCTAGGAGTTGCTAAATTTATCGGGCGTAAGAAGAGATAGTAATTCACTATCATTGATGACAAAAGGCGTGTAATGCGTCTTTTGTTAGCATAACAACATGTTGTTTAATCGTTACTACAAACTGTCAAAATTTATAGCTAAGTATCAACTCGGAACTTAATCATTAATATTTTAAATGTTATTTTTTACTTCGGCACTTTCATGAGTAAGCATATTCCGTGTATTATATCTTATTGTGTGGGTATTCTTACTCTATCTATCCTTATGCTAAGTAAAGATATTATATTATTATGTCATGATTGTTGACCTTTATACTGCAACCACTTTAAGAAGGAACTTATTGATGAAAAAGACCATAATTCCATTAATATTGCTAATGGCCGGCGCAATGGAAGTTGGCTCTGTATCTGCCAATGAAATTACGTTATGGCGTGAACCCGCGCCTGTGGTGAAAGAGGGGGAGTATTACAGCCTTATACTTGATCGAGGTGAACTACAAAAAGCAGTCAAAAGTAGTCATAACGATTATCTTTTTTCTGAGAAAGGGAGTGGCGTTAAGCCTTTAGTACTTATCGGCACCCCACTCGAAATTTCAGAATTTTTGATTAAGAACGAGACTCGCGGCATAGAGAATCATATTAAAGAACTTCCTGACATCTATATGGGTATCACAAATTATGTGCCGCATAAGCGCTTTAGCGGCTTATTTCCACTACATGACCTGTTGAGCAAAACTGTCGAGCAGGCGTTAAAATTCGTTCCGATAGGCACTATTTTAACCGATGCTGCCGGTATGCCTTCTGATATAAATGAAATGTATCAGGTTATTAAGCATTTAAGCCATAAAGATAAAGCAGAAGGTAAAGTACTTTATGTTAAGTTCAGCTATCTTCCAGAAGATGGGATGAGAAAGGTGGGAAGTAAAACAATCAGTTTCGGTAAAATCCTTAAAACAATGCAGCATGACGGTCATTAATATCTAATAAAACGACTGTTGCAAACATGCATCATTGGCTCGTTTGCAGCAGTGCTTATTTTCATATTTCCGCACGGGATAAGTTACTTACTGAGTTATTGAGCGCTAAGACTTAATAAATATCTGCAAATATAGATATCTGTCAATCAAATACGCTGAATAGCTAGCGCAATATCTTTCGAGGTTTTTAACCCACGTATTTCACTGAATAAATCTGTCGCTTCGGCATACTCTTTACGCAGATAACCTAACCACTGTTTGATACGCGCTACATGATACATGCCGGTATCGCCCTGCTTTTCCAACTGCACATATTTTTGCAGTAATTTGACCACTTCCGGCCACGGCATACGCGGTTCGTTATACTTTACGACGCGACTCAGATTGGGCACATTCAGCGCACCGCGCCCTAGCATTACAGCATCACAGCCGGTGACATTCATGCACTCTTGAGCACTCTGGTAATCCCAAATTTCGCCGTTAGCTATCACCGGAATAGTGAGGCGCTGACGGATTTCGCCAATTGCCTGCCAGTTGATCCGTTCAGCCTGATAGCCATCTTCTTTGGTTCGACCATGCACTGCCAGTTCGGTCGCACCGGCTTGCTGCACAGCATCAGCAATTTCAAACTGACGATCACCAGAATCCCAGCCTAAGCGGATTTTGACGGTAACCGGTAAATGCGCCGGTACGGCTTCGCGCATCGCTTTTGCCCCCTGATAAATCAGTTCAGGATCTTTTAGCAACGTGGCCCCACCGCCACTGCCGTTGACCAGTTTTGAAGGGCAACCACAGTTTAAATCTACGCCATATGAGCCAAGTTCAACGGCACGGGCCGCGTTTTCCGCCAGCCATTTTGGATACTGGCCCAGTAATTGGATTCGCACTAATGTGCCTGACTGCGTACGGCTTTGATTATGCAACTCTGGACACAGGCGGTAGAAGGATTTCGCCGGCAAGAGTTGATCGACCACCCGCAAGAACTCGGTGATACAAAGGTCATAATCATTCACTTCACTGAGTAATTGGCGCACCAGTGAATCTAATACACCTTCCATCGGTGCCAATATTACCCGCATGCTAATTACCCTGATCCATTATCCGTACCATCACACTCAGCGGCCCCTGACTATAAATCCCACTCAGCATAACCGCAAAAAAGAGCGGCAATAATACGGGGGAAAAGCGGCGTATAACAAGGAATAACCGCTTGGTTGCGGTGATTGAGATGAAAAAAAACCGCCTCAAAGAGGCGGTTCCATCAGCAAATAGCATTTACAGCTTATTCGCCCGGATTGCGGCTACGTCCGCGAGAGGACGGGCCTGCTGGACGGCGTTGACCATCAGCCTGGCTGCGCGGACGGCTGTTACGGCTATCGCCGCGACCTGCTGCACCACCACCATTTTGTGGACGACCCGCACTGCTACCACGGCCCATACCCGGACGTTGCGCACCACGGCCCTGACGACCATTTTGAATCGGATCAGCTTTAATGCTTGGGTCCGGCTCATAGCCATCCAGCGCAATACGTGGGATTTCACGTTTCAGTAAACGTTCGATATCACGCAGCAGTTTGTGCTCATCAACGCAAACCAGTGAAATCGCTTCACCGGTACGTTCCGCACGACCAGTACGGCCAATACGGTGCACGTAATCTTCTGGTACGTTCGGCAACTCATAGTTAACCACATGAGGTAACTGATCGATATCCAGACCACGTGCAGCGATATCAGTCGCTACCAGTACCCGGATTTTGCCGTCTTTAAAATCAGCCAGTGCACGAGTACGTGCGCCCTGACTCTTATTGCCGTGAATAGCAGCGGCAGTGATGCCATCTTTATTTAGCTGTTCAGCTAAATGGTTCGCGCCGTGCTTAGTGCGGTTAAACACCAATACTTGCTGCCAGTTACCTTCGCCAATCATCTGAGAGAGCAACTCACGTTTGCGGTTTTTATCCACAAAATGAACGCTTTGGGTGATTTGCTCAGAAGCCGTATTACGGCGCGCCACTTCAACCGAGACCGGATTGTGCAGCAGCTTGCTGGCCAAACCTTTAATCTCATCCGAGAAGGTGGCGGAGAACAGCAGATTCTGGCGTTTAGCTGGCAGTTTAGCCAATACACGACGGATATCGTGAATAAAGCCCATATCCAACATGCGGTCAGCTTCGTCCAGTACCAAAATCTCAATTTTGGAGAGGTCAACCGCGTTTTGATGTTCCAGATCCAGTAAGCGGCCTGGGGTGGCGACCAGGATATCGACGCCACCACGCAATTTCATCATCTGTGGGTTAATGCTAACGCCACCAAATACCACCAGCGAACGCAGCTTCAGGTATTTGCTGTAACTCTGTACGTTTTCGTCAATCTGCGCAGCCAGTTCACGAGTTGGCGTTAAAATCAACGCGCGCACCGGGCGACGACCTTTAATTGGTTCTTGGTTCTGGTTAAGCAGTTGTAACAGCGGCAAGGTGAAGCCCGCCGTTTTACCGGTACCGGTTTGTGCACTGGCCATTAAATCACGGCCTTCCAGTACCACAGGGATTGCCTGACGCTGTATTGGCGTCGGCACAAGATAGCCCTGCTCTTCAACAGCACGCAGGATGTCGGCGTTTAGGCCGAGAGAATCAAATGACATATTACGAGAAGCTCCAGATCTTCCCAATCCCGACGATATCGTCAGGTGCAGTTTCAAGGGAAGATTATCAGACGAGGCATGAATTGAGGCATTACCACGAGGATTGGCACAAACTGCAGTGCACCATTGCGGCTGATTATAACAGATGTTTAGCAATAAAAGGGATATTTACACGTTTATTCAGTTTTTTAATGCGACATACATCCAAAAAACTGACTTGTTACTGACTATTAATCCCGCTCTGCTCACAAAAATAGGGCTTTGACGCACCATAACTTTACAGACTCATAGAGTGATCCTAAAGTTAATCATATGATTGATTTATTATTTGGCTACCTATTAATAGTGGCGCAAATGGTATTGGTATAAAACCCGTTAACCGAGTAGGGAGCCTATGTCCCATTCCACCCCTCATGCTTTAACAACCTCTGTGTCAGTGACCAGCCGTGGTGAGCAGGCGCGCCAGCAATTGATTCAGGCAGCAACCGAACTATTCGGCGAGCTGGGGCTGAAAGGCGCGACGACACGAGATATTGCACAGCGGGCGGGTCAGAACATCGCCGCCATCACTTACTATTTCAACTCCAAAGAGGGGTTATATCTGGCGGTGGCTCAGCAAATTGCTGATTTTATTCAGCAGGCGTTTGCGCCATTAGCGCAGGAGATTAATCAATTCCTCCAGCGCCCCCCTCAGGATCAAACTGCCGAGCAACAGTTGCACTATATTCGCCGTGGATTACTGGAATTTAGCCATTTGATGACACAGCCAGAGACCTTAAATATAAGCAAAATCATGGCGCGCGAGCAACTTTCGCCCAGTGAGGCCTATCCGCTGATTCATGCTCAAGCCATTGCACCATTACACCAAAAATTGAACCTGCTACTGGCCGCATTCATTGGTGCTGATGCCAGCGCGACTAAAACCATTCTTCATACCCATGCATTGATTGGTGAGGTTTTAGCTTTTCGTATGGGGCGGGAGACAATCCGCCGACAAGCGGGTTGGCAGGAGATGGGGCCAGCTGAAATTGAGATGATTAATCAAGTGCTTATCGAACATATTGACCTGCTTCTTTACGGATTGCGGGCCAAGGCATCCAAGTGAAATCGCGACTGTTTTTTCATCAAGATCATGGCCGTGGTGATAAAAGCCAGTAACAGATAGGGAGCATTATGAATCGCAAGAAGATTATAGTGGCCGTTGTGATTGTCGCCCTGTTGGCGACGATGGGTTACGGATGGCGTTATTATCGTCAGCAACATGACTCATCATTGACCTTATACGGCAATGTGGATATCCGCACGGTGAATCTGGGCTTCCGGGTCGGCGGCCGTCTGGCATCGCTGGCGGTTGATGAGGGGGATGAACTCCAGCCGGGGCAACTGCTGGGGAAACTGGATGACGGCCCCTATCTCAATGCGCTCAAGCAGGCGCAAGCCAATGTGCAAAGTGCGCAGGCGCAGCTGGCGTTGCTAAAGGCGGGCTATCGCGACGAAGAGATAGCGCAGGTGAAATCTGAAGTTTCCCAACGTGAGGCTGCATTCAGCTACGCCGATAGCTTCCTGAAACGGCAGCAGGGGTTGTGGGCCAGCAAAGCGACCTCCGCTAACGAGCTGGAAAATGCCCGCACGGCGCGTAATCAGGCACAGGCCAATCTGCAAGCGTCGAAAGATAAGCTCGCTCAATATTTAAGTGGTAATCGTCCGCAGGAAATTGCTCAGGCGGAGGCCAATCTGGCCCAGGCTGAGGCTGAACTGGCCCAAGCCCAGCTCAATCTGCAAGACACCATCCTACTCTCCCCATCAGCAGGCACCGTGCTGACCCGGGCGGTTGAACCGGGAACCATTTTATCCGCCAGTAATACTGTCTTTACCCTCTCACTGACCGATCCGGTCTGGGTGCGCGCCTATGTCAGTGAGCGCAACTTAGATAGAGCTATCCCCGGTACACAGGTGGAAGTTTTTACCGATGGACGCCCGGACAAGCCTTATCACGGCAAGATAGGTTTCGTGTCGCCGACCGCCGAATTTACCCCTAAAAGTGTCGAAACGCCGGATTTGCGCACCGACCTGGTTTATCGCTTGCGAATTATCATCACAGACGCTGATGAGTCGCTACGACAAGGTATGCCGGTCACCGTCCGTTTTGCACAACCTTAAGGCGGCATAAGCTATGAATGGAATCCAGCATCTCATTACTCTGGATGGCGTTGAAAAGCGCTTCCCCGGACTGGATCATCCTGCTGTCGCCAGCCTGACGACCGAGATCCGCAGTGGCGCGGTCACCGGTTTAGTCGGGCCGGATGGCGCTGGTAAAACCACCTTGCTGCGTATGTTGGCCGGCTTACTCAAACCCAGCCAGGGCAAGATGACAGTAGTGGGCCTCGATCCGCTGGAAAACGATCGGCAGTTGCACTCAATTCTCGGCTATATGCCGCAGAAATTTGGTTTATATGAAGATCTCACGGTGATGGAGAACCTGACGCTATATGCCGATCTGCGCGGGGTGACCGGCGAACAGCGCCGCCAGACATTTGAACGCCTGCTGACCTTTACTGATTTGACCCGCTTTACTGAACGCTTAGCGGGCAAACTGTCCGGCGGGATGAAACAGAAGCTGGGCCTGGCCTGTACTCTGGTCGGTCAACCTAAAGTCCTGCTACTGGATGAGCCGGGAGTGGGGGTCGACCCCATCTCACGCCGCGAGTTATGGCGCATGGTACATGAGCTGGCGAGCGACGGTATGCTCATCCTCTGGAGCACCTCCTATTTGGATGAAGCGGAACAGTGCCGTGAAGTCTTGCTGCTGAATGAGGGTCAATTGCTGTATAGCGGTGCGCCGCAGAGTCTCACCCAGCGCATGAGTGGCCGGACAATTATGGTGGCCGCCCAAACGGGCACCCACCGCAAACTGTTGCAACACGCCCTCACCTTACCGCAGGTCAGTGACGGGGTGATTCAGGGGAGATATGTGCGACTGATCCTCAAGCCGGAGGTTGATCACCGCCAACTACTGCCCCTGCTCAATCAGCCCAATGCCGAGATGATGGAGGCTGAACCCCGCTTTGAAGATGCCTTTATCGACCTGTTGGGCGGTGGCCCAGCCAGTGAATCGGCACTGGCGAAAATCATGCCGAGAGTGGAAGGCGGCCATGATGAGACGGTGATTGAAGCCCAAGAGTTAACCAAAAAATTTGGTGATTTCGCCGCCACTGACCATGTGAATTTTAAGGTGAAGCGCGGTGAGATTTTCGGCCTACTCGGGCCAAATGGTGCCGGTAAATCGACCACTTTTAAGATGATGTGTGGCCTGCTAGTACCCAGTTCCGGTAATGCATTGGTGCTGGGGATGGATCTGAAAACCAGCTCCGGCAAGGCGCGACAACATTTGGGCTATATGGCGCAAAAATTCTCGCTGTACGGCAATCTGACAGTTGAACAAAATCTAAAATTTTTCTCTGGTGTTTATGGCCTGCGAGGCAAAACGCAGCGCGACAAAATAGCAGACATGACCTCAGCCTTTAATTTTACGCCGATTCTTAAGCAGACGCCGGACTCGCTACCACTGGGGTTTAAACAGCGGCTGGCGCTAGCCTGCGCCTTGATGCATGAGCCGGATATCTTGTTTCTTGATGAGCCAACATCAGGGGTCGACCCGCTAACTCGCCGCGAGTTCTGGTTGCATATCAATGGGATGGTCGATAAAGGGGTGACCGTCATGGTGACCACCCACTTTATGGATGAGGCGGAGTACTGCGACCGTATCGGGCTGGTTTACCGTGGCAAAATTATTGCGGCGGGCACACCGGATGAGCTAAAGCAGCAGGTGGCCACTGATGAAATTCTTAACCCATCAATGGAAGAGGCATTTATCGGGTTGGTTCAGCGCTATGACCAACAAAACGATCAGGAGCAATCGTCATGACCGAGCCACATCCATTACCAATAAATCAGTCGCCGACAAATAGCTCGTCGGTAAATGAGGGCGAAACTTATCAGGACACCGGGTTTTCCTGGCGTCGCCTGCGTGCCTTATGCCGGAAAGAGACCCGCCAAATTCTGCGTGACCCCAGCAGCGGGCTGATCGCCTTCGTCATCCCGCTGCTGCTGCTGTTTATTTTTGGCTATGGCATCAATCTGGACTCCAGCAAACTGCACGTCGGCATTTTAATGGAGCAGCAGAGCAAACCGGCGCAGGATCTGGCGAATGCCTTTGCCAGCTCGCCCTATATTACACCGCAAATCAGTGATAATCGTCCGGCACTGATTCAGGCGATGCAAGCGGGGAAAATTCGCGGCTTAATCGTCATTCCAAATGATTTTGCCGAGCAACTGGCGCGGCCAGAGAGTCAAGCGCCGATCCAGGTGATTACCGATGGCAGCGAGCCAAACACCGCCAACTTTGTGCAAGGCTACGCGCAAGGCGTGTGGCAACTCTGGCAGCAACAACAGGCGCAAAATTTAGGGCAAAAGAGTGATCCGCTGATTGAAGTTCAGGTTCGTTATTGGTTTAACCCCGCCGCCATCAGCCGACACTTTATTATTCCCGGCGCAATTACCATTATCATGACGGTCATTGGCGCAATTCTGACCTCACTGGTGATCGCCCGTGAATGGGAGCGCGGCACCATGGAGGCGCTGCTGTCGACTCAGGTCACGCGCAGCGAGTTACTGCTATCAAAACTTATCCCCTATTACGTCCTCGGCATGATAGCCATGACACTCTGCATGGTGGTGGCGGTGTTTATTCTGGGCGTGCCCTATCGCGGCTCACTGTGGATATTGTTTGTCATGACCAGCCTGTTTTTAGCCAGCACGCTGGGGATGGGGCTGCTGATTTCAACCATCACCCGCAATCAATTCAATGCGGCCATGGTGGCACTGAACGCCGCATTTCTGCCGGCGGTGATGCTATCGGGCTTTATTTTCGAAATTGATAGCATGCCTGCGATAGTGCGCGCTGTGACCTATATCATTCCTGCCCGCTACTTTGTCAGCAGCCTGCAAACCCTATTCCTGGCGGGAAATATCGCAACCGTGTTGGTGGTTAATCTCCTGTTTCTGATAGCCTCGGCAGCCGTGTTTATCGGCCTGACGGCATGGAAAACGCAGCGCAGATTAGATTAAGCATCGGTGAGATTAAAGGAAGGAAGCAAAATATGTTTCATCGCCTCTACACATTGATTATTAAAGAGTTACAGTCGCTATTACGCGAACCGCAAACCCGTGCGATATTAATCATGCCGGTGATATTACAGGTGATCTTATTCCCGTTCGCCGCCACTTTGGAAGTGACCAACGCCACTATCGCCATTTATAGCGAAGATAGCGGCAAAGCCTCGGTGGAACTCACCCAGCGCTTGGCGAAAGCCGAAGCATTTTCCCATGTGTTGCTGCTGCATAGCCCGCAAGAGATCCAACCGGTGATTGATAACCAGAAAGCGCTGCTGTTAATTCGCTTCCCGGAACAATTCAGTGCGGATTTGGCGAACGGTAAAACCACTCAGTTACAGTTAGTGCTGGATGGGCGCAACTCTAATAGTGCGCAGATTGCGGCGAACTACATTCAGCAAATCGTGCGTGATTACCAGCTAGAGCTAACCGCTGGCCAAATTAAGCCCAATAACAGTGAGTTAGTAATTCGAAATTGGTATAACCCAAATCTGGACTACAAATGGTTTGTAGTGCCGTCATTGATTGCGATGATAACTACCATCGGCGTACTGATTGTGACTGCACTCTCGGTAGCGCGTGAGCGCGAGCAAGGCACTCTGGAACAGTTGCTGGTTTCACCACTGACCACCTGGCAGATTTTTATTGGCAAGGCCGTTCCGGCGCTGATTGTTGCCGCCTTCCAGGCAAGTATCGTGTTGTTTATTGGCATCTTTTTCTACCAGATCCCGTTTGCCGGCTCACTGGCACTATTTTACGGCACCATGCTGCTCTATGGGCTGTCATTAGTGGGTTTTGGCTTGCTAATCTCATCACTGTGCTCCACTCAGCAGCAGGCATTTATCGGCGTGTTTGTGTTTATGATGCCGGCGATCCTACTTTCTGGTTATGTCTCGCCAGTAGAGAACATGCCAGTTTGGCTACAAAACATCACTTGGATCAATCCTATTCGCCACTTTACTGATATCACCAAACAGATTTATCTCAAGGATGCCAGTTTCGATATTATCTGGCACAGTTTGTGGCCGCTGTTGGTGATCACCGCCACGACGGGGAGTGCGGCTTATGGGATGTTTAGGCGGAAAATAGCCTAAGGGATTAAGTTTAGTTGGCAGGGGATCAGATCTGGTTTCAGTTGATATTCGGCCCAAACAAAAAGGACACCAGATTGGTGTCCTTCAGACTACTGACAAAACCCGATGACGCGATCTGGAACGGAGAGGACGGATAGAAGAGTAAAGCGTCCGCGCCAAGGATGGCGCGGCTCGAGCCTCCAGGGATGGATTGACGGCGTCTTTACGATCTAGCTGTTCTCTCCGCAACCGGCACTTTATCAATAACCTCGTGTCCTTCTTCAAAACCTCAAGCCACCAGCTTAAGCTGGCGACGTCCTATTAACGACGGTTGCCGAAAATCCGCAACAACATCAGGAACAGGTTGATAAAATCAAGATACAGGGTCAATGCGCCGACGATAGAGTATTTGCGGAAGCTATCTTTATCGTTAGCATCTAGCTGTGCACCCATATTTTTCAGCTTCTGGGTGTCATACGCGGTCAAGCCAACAAACACCAACACGCCGATATAGGTCACAGCCCACATTAAGGCTGGGCTTTTCAGCCAGATATTAACAACCGATGCCAGAACGATACCGATCAGACCCATAAACAGCATGCTGCCCATGCCGCTCAAATCGCGCTTGGTGGTGTAACCGTAGAAGCTCATCGCGCCAAACATACCCGCACAAATGATAAAGGTGCTGGCAATGGAGGCACCGGTATACATGATCAATACACTCGAGAGTGTAAGACCCGTTAACGCGGAATAGAGCATAAACAAGCTGGTTGCCATCGAACCACTCAGGCGATTAACCATGCCAGAAATCACAAACACCAAACCTAACTGAGCAATAATCAGCCCAAAAAAGGTGATTTGGCTAGAGAAGATAAAGTTAAGTACCGCAGGGGTATTCGCTGCGTACCAGGCGACAACCGCCGTTAATAACAGACCACAGGTCATCCAGCCGTATACCTGCGCCATATATGCCTGAATGCCAGTGTTGGCACGTTCGACAATAGAACCATTAGAGCGTGGATAGCGATCCATGGTAGTTACCTTATGCATATAAATAATGAAACAGGCTATCAACTGACAGCCCACCGACTCTTTTAGGTTACCACAGAACCACCCTAAACAAGGGAGTAAAAATAGGCATTTAGCACTGATCTTTACATGGGTTTACGTACCATTTACCAACGCTTAGCGGCCGCATGATCACTGTCCCGCGATTCAACCCAACGCTCACCCTGCGCAGTAGCTTCCCGTTTCCAAAAAGGCGCACGCGTTTTAAGGTAATCCATAATGAATTCAGCCGCATCAAACGCCATGCCACGATGAGCACTGGTCACGCCGACAAAGACGATTTCATCACCGGGAAATAGCGGCCCGACGCGGTGGATCACGGCGACCCGCTGTAAGGCCCAACGGCTACGAGCCTCGGTAATAATCTCAGCCAGCGCTCTCTCGGTCATGCCGGGGTAGTGTTCCAGCGTCAATGCACTGACACTCTCACCCAAATTGTGGTTGCGCACTTTGCCGGTAAAGGTCACAACGGCACCATCTTCATCACACTGCGATAACCAATGATATTCATCGCCGACGTTAAACGCTTCTGGCCCAACGTAGATTCGGGTGTGATCCATCATCAACCCCCGGTTACCGGTGGGAAGAAAGCCACTTCATCACCCGCCACCAGTGGATGCTGGGCGCTAACTAATGATTGATTGACCGCCGTGAGCAACTTGCCCTCTTCAAGTGCTAACTGCCAGCGTTCACCTCGTTGACACAGCGACTGTCGCAGGGCTTCGACTGTGGGAAACTCCGCGGCCAGTTGCAGGCGGTCAGTGCCCACCAATTCACGTACTTGAGCAAAAAAGAGGATCTGAATCATGGGTTCACCTTAAAATCACCGGACTTCCCGCCACTTTTCGCCAGCAGGCGAACCGGGCCAATTATCATATCTTTTTGTACCGCTTTGCACATATCGTAAATGGTCAGCGCCGCCACTGAAGCCGCCGTCAGGGCCTCCATTTCGACCCCAGTTTTGCCGGTCAGGCGGCAGCAGGACTCAATACGCACCCGGTTGTGCTCTGGCTGCGCTTCCAGTTGAACCTCCACTTTGGTCAGCAGTAGCGGATGACACAGAGGGATCAGTTCCCAAGTGCGCTTAGCGGCTTGGATGCCGGCAATTCGTGCCGTGGCAAACACGTCACCTTTGTGGTGGCTACCCTCAATAATCATGGCCAGGGTCGCCGCCTGCATCTCAACAAAAGCTTCCGCCCGCGCTTCGCGCACGGTTTCGGCTTTAGCGGACACATCCACCATGTGGGCTTCGCCTGCGGCGTTGATGTGGGTCAGTTGTGTCATAAGTCAATCCTTCGTGCTGACGTTTTAGGGCATTAGCCGCCAATAAACGATAAGTTCTGCGTAATGCCGCTGTTGCCCTGATGCAAAAAGTGGGTCTGTTTTTTGGTTTGCAGTGCACTCTGAATCCGTGCCATCAACTCATCTTGCTGATCGTCGCTACCCAGCAGATCACGCAGCGTAATGCCCTGTTCGCCAAATAAGCATAGATGCAGATTCCCCAGCGCTGAAACACGCAAGCGGTTACAACTGGCGCAGAACTCTTTTTCGTACGGCATAATCAGCCCCACTTCCCCTAAGTAATCAGGGTGATGGAATACCTGAGCCGGGCCATCACTGCGCGCGCGCTCTTTCTGCTGCCAACCTTGCTGGAGTAATTGCTGGCGAATGACGCCACCGGAGATATGATGTTTGCGGAACAGATTACCGCCCTCGCCGGTTTCCATCAGTTCAATAAATCGTAGTTGGATCGGTCGCGGTTTTATCCAATTCAGGAAGGCGCTCAAATTGCGATCATTGACATCGCGCATCAACACCGCATTGATTTTGACTTTGTCAAAACCGGCCTCAAAAGCCGCATCAATGCCTTGCATGACTTGATGAAATTTATCTTGCCCAGTGATGGCATGAAATTGCCGTGGGTCGAGGCTATCGACACTGACGTTAATCGCCGTCAGCCCAGCTTGCCGCCATTGTGCGGCATCACGCGCTAAACGATAACCATTGGTGGTCACCGCTAATGTGCGGATCGCGGGATTTTGCCGGATAGTGGCGATAATATCGGTAAAATCACGCCGCATAGAGGGTTCACCACCGGTCAGGCGGATTTTTTCCGTTCCCAACAGAGCAAAGGCGCGGCTAACGCGGCTTATCTCGTCAAGGTTCAGAAAACTTTTTAGCCCGTCGGGGCGATAGCCATCGGGCAGACAGTAGGTGCAGCGAAAGTTGCACACGTCGGTGATCGATAGGCGCAAATAATAGAACTTGCGCGCAAATGCGTCAGTAAGTTGTACCATAACACCTTTCCAAATACGGGAGATGCAGGCATTTCTACCTCGCACCCTGGTGGCTTAAAGCCACGGCCAGAGCATCATATTGCCGGTAAACGAAAAACGTATTCGCGACACCGGACAACGTAGACACCAAGGCTAGGAGTTTATGTTCAGTCGCAGTTTGTGCACTGTACTGAACCATGGTTTTAAAAAGTGGAGTCAATAACAGCAGCAACAGGCTAAAAACCCCACTTTTCCTCAAGATTCTAACGCTAAAACGACAGGATAGCCAATCGCAGTTTTTCGCTATATATTTTTATATACAACGACTTAGCTAATACAACTCACGGTGATTGATAATTATTTTACTGACGGCTAATACCTTGTTTAAAATCACGAAAATCATGACTTTTATCGCGTTGTCGCGACAAATCCGTTAACTTATGCAGCAATTCCACCATTAGCGATACCCAATAGATTTCAAGGTGCATAAAGGCACCTACAATTGAAAAGATGGCAGGTATCCGTAATTAGAACCAAGCAACAATATTTAGACAGGAAAAATATGCGAAATCGCACATTAGCGGATCTCGATCGGGTGGTTGCATTAGGCGGCGGTCATGGACTGGGCCGCGTGATGTCAGCCCTCTCCCCTTTAGGCTCGCGCCTGACAGGTATTGTTACCACCACCGATAATGGCGGTTCGACCGGGCGCATACGCCGTTCAGAAGGCGGAATTGCCTGGGGCGATACCCGAAACTGCCTTAATCAATTGATTACTGAGCCAAGTGTAGCCTCTGCCATGTTCGAATACCGATTTACTGGTAATGGTGAATTGGCGGGCCACAATCTGGGAAATCTAATGCTCAAGGCACTGGATCATCTTAGTATTCGGCCAATTGAAGCCATCAATCTGGTACGTAGCTTGCTGAAAGTGGATGCCTGGCTCATCCCAATGTCCGAACACCCGGTAGATTTGCTGGCTATCGATAGTGAAGGACACCCGGTTTATGGTGAGGTGAATATCGACCAGTTAGCTCAGATGCCGCAAGAGATGCTGTTGTCACCTCATGTCCACGCGACGCGGGAGGCAATCGAAGCCATTGGTCAGGCAGATGTCATTCTGATCGGCCCCGGCAGCTTTTTAACCAGCCTGATGCCACTGCTGCTGCTGGATGATTTAACCCAAGCTTTACGCCGCAGCTCTGCCAGTATGATCTATATTGGCAATTTGGGACGCGAACTAAGTGTGGCGGCGGCGGCGCTCTCACTGCAAGAAAAACTGGCTATTATGGAGAGCAAAATTGGCCGCAAAATTATTGATGCGGCAATTGTCAGCCCACAGATTGATATCAGTGGCGTAACAGATCGAATTATTGTCCAGCAACCGCTGGAAGCTAAAGATATTCCTTATCGCCATGACCGCGAGCTACTGCGTCTGGCACTGGAAGCCACTTTGCAACAACTGGGTGGTACTGCTTCCACCTAGAATGAGCTAAGAGCGTGACTCCCTGGATTTAGCCTGCAACGCCGCATTATCAATGGTATGGATATAGAGTGCTTCCACTTTAGCCCGTGCCCATGGGGTACGGCGCAAAAACTTCAGGCTAGATTTAATGCTGGGATCACTGGTGAAACAGTTGATCTGGATACGGTATCCCAGCTCCTCCCAGCCATAGTGCTCCACCAATTTGGTCAGCAATTGCTCCAGCGTAATACCGTGCAGCGGGTCTTTGGATAAGTGATCACTCATTATTTATCTCACACTTTATTAGGTGACAATTTTATCAGCCGCACACAGTAATCAGGATTGGCTGATGCGACAAGCAAAATTCCCGATTAATCACCCGTTCCCTTAGCGAGCTAAGTTCATCAGGAGATGGCGATAAACTGTTGCCGCAATTGATGAACTTGATCACGTAGTTCTGCCGCCTGCTCAAACTCCAGATTCTGCGCGTAAGTGTACATTTTGGCTTCCAACTCGCGGATTTTCTGATCCAGTGCTTTCGGTGGTAATGACATGTAATTATTAGGATCTGCCGCTTTACCACCCCGCCCTTTCCCTTTACCACGGGTAGAGGGTTGACCCAGTTGTAGCAGGTCACCAATTTTCTTATTAAGCCCCTGCGGAATAATGCCACGCTCTTCATTGTAAGCTTGTTGTTTAGCGCGCCGCCGCTCCGTTTCACTAATGGCTTTTTCCATCGAGGCGGTAATTCGGTCACCATAGAGAATGGCTTTACCATTGAGGTTACGTGCCGCGCGGCCAATGGTCTGGATTAAGGAGCGTTCAGAGCGCAGGAAACCCTCTTTATCGGCGTCGAGAATAGCAACCAGTGAAACTTCTGGCATATCCAGCCCCTCCCGCAGCAAGTTGATGCCCACCAGCACATCAAACTCACCCAGACGTAAATCACGAATAATCTCTACCCGCTCCACGGTATCGATATCCGAATGCAGGTAACGCACCCGTGCACCATGCTCGGTGAGATACTCAGTCAGATCCTCAGCCATTCGTTTGGTCAAGGTGGTCACCAGCACCCGCTCATTAATCGCAGCACGAATACGGATCTCGGATAACAGATCATCTACTTGCGTGGCGACAGGCCGTACTTCAATCAATGGGTCAAGCAGGCCGGTCGGCCGCACCACTTGCTCAATGATATCACCACCGGACTTCTCCAGTTCATACTTGCCCGGCGTTGCTGAAACATAAATAGTTTGTGGTGCCGAGGCCTCGAACTCTTCAAAACGCATCGGGCGGTTATCCAGTGCCGATGGCAACCGGAATCCATACTCGACCAGTGTCTCTTTACGTGAACGGTCACCTTTGTACATGCCGCCAATTTGCGGAATAGTCACGTGGGACTCATCGACAATCAGCAAACCATCGGCGGGCAGATAGTCGAATAGCGTCGGCGGCGGCTCACCCGGGCCGCGCCCCGAAAGGTAGCGGGAGTAGTTTTCGATGCCGGAGCAATAGCCCAACTCATTCATCATTTCGAGGTCAAACTGAGTCCGCTGAGCAATGCGCTGCTCTTCTAACAGTTTATTGTTGTCTAACAGTACCTTACGCCGTTCAGCCAGTTCGACTTTGATCTCTTCCATGGCCTGTAAAATGCGCTCTCTTGGGGTCACATAGTGCGTTTTCGGATAAACCGTAAAACGTGGCACCTCATGCTGCAACTGGCCGGTCAGTGGATCAAATATCGAGAGCCGTTCAACCTCTTCATCGAACAATTCAACCCGCAGCGCCCACTCATCAGACTCGGCAGGGAAGATGTCGATAACCTCACCACGCACTCGAAAAGTACCCCGTTGAAACACTTGATCATTACGGCTGTATTGCAACTCTGATAAGCGGCGTAATATTGAGCGCTGATCGATAATCATGCCCTTGGTCAGATGCAGCATCATTTTCAGGTATAAATCGGGGTCACCCAAACCATAAATGGCGGAGACCGAGGCCACCACAATCACATCTCGCCGCTCCAGCAGTGCTTTGGTGGCGGACAGCCGCATTTGCTCGATATGTTCGTTTACCGAGGCGTCTTTTTCGATAAAGGTGTCGGAGCTGGGGACGTAGGCTTCGGGTTGATAATAATCATAGTAGGAGACGAAATACTCTACCGCGTTATCGGGGAAAAACTCTTTCATCTCGCCATAAAGCTGGGCGGCCAATGTCTTATTCGGTGCCAGCACCATAGTTGGCCGATTTAAGTCAGCAATGACATTGGCGACCGTAAAGGTTTTACCTGATCCCGTCACCCCTAACAGTGTCTGGTGGGCCAGACCATTCTCCAGCCCCTCCTCCAGTTTACGAATGGCATCAGGTTGATCGCCCGCAGGCTTAAACTCAGAATGTAGTTTGAATGCTTTATTCATCAATTTGCTACCCGCCGGAGGAACACACACTATCAGGAGGCTAATTATGAAAGCCCCATAAAATTTTGCCACCCCTATGATACTGGATATAAAACCAGCTTCAAGCACCAAAATGTAGGAATTTCTTTAATTACGCACCGAATTGCTTCGTGACAGCGACACCCAGACGGTAGCTGCACTGTAAAGGTATTTTTATCCCCAAGGGTTAACAGAAACACTTTAGTGATAGTTAATTGATTAAAGACCACCCATCACCACTGATTATAATTTAGGATGCTTGATTTTAATTAACCAATTGAAAATAAATAGTATTTTTTAAAAGTAGAGAATCCGGACAACAGGGTCAGAAGCCGCGCCCGCTCTCGCTTGCCATCAGTTTTCTATGGCTAATGCACAAGGTTATCCACAGGAATGGTGGATAACTCATTCAACCCCATGGGGGCTGGGAGTTGGCGAAAAGCAAAGCTTCACGATGAAATAGGGACTAATTAGCTTTTTTAGTGTTTTTTTTACATTTTTATTTCAGCATATATTTCAAATAGAACTAACTACTCGACTTACTAAGTCTAAAGTTTCCTCCTCTGCGCTCCCTGCGCCAATCATTTTCACCGATCTGTTTTTTCTGCACCAAGATCTCCATCAGAGCACCGCTTGGGTGCAACTCATCCGCCACTCACCGCCTTTTTCTCACCGGTTAAATGACTTTCACTTATCGCCCCACGTCAAAACCATTTACAGCTCGTTAACATACGCGTTTTACCGCTATCTACGCCAACTTGGCCCAAGAGTTGCTTTATATCTCTGTGAAATAGAGAAATTAGAGGTTAAATGACCTAAATCGGTGCAGCGCATCAATAGGCTGATAATTATCCAATAGGCGGGGTGATTAGCAGTAGAAATAGCCCGTTATTGCGTTTTTATACCGCTATTAGCCAAATTTAGCTCAATTTACACTAACAACCACCCGCCATAAGTGTGGTGTTTTATGCTGTACTGCCACTATCAAGTATGCAGATTTGCTGGTTAATCCTTCACTAGCCGTTACAGAACACTGGGCCACCTGTGAACCACTGAGATCGACTGAGGAGAAGCACTGATGCTGAGTTTAACCGCCGTAAATCAATACTATGGACAGAATCATATCCTTTGGGATATCAATCTGGAGCTTCCCCGTGGGCAATGCACCTGTCTGATTGGGCGCAATGGTGTCGGGAAGACCACGTTAATTAATTGCATCATGGGCCATTTGCCAATTAAGAGTGGCACTATGACTTGGCAGCCCAACCATGAGCCGCCGCAAAACTTGCTACAGCAGCCGGTCGAGGGGCGCACTGCGCTGGGTATCGGTTATGTTCCTCAAGGGCAGCAGATTTTTTCTCAATTGAGTGTCGAGGAGAACATGCTGATCGCCGTGTTGGCGGGCCGTCATAAGTCGCGCCATATTCCAGGCTGGGTATTTGATTTGTTCCCCCAGTTGTATGACAAACGTGGCCAACGCGGTGGCGAACTCACCCGCAATCAACAACAGCAGTTGGCTATCGCCAGAGCGCTGGTGGCGGAGCCGGAGCTACTGATCCTCGACGAACCGGGGAGCGGCACTTTGCCGCCGTTGAGTGAAGATATCGGCAATATCCTGCATCAACTCAGTCGTAGCCTGGGTTTGACCGTTTTATTGGTTGAGCATCGATTACCACTGATTCAGCATGTGGCGGATCGATTTTGCCTGATGGCGGGCGGGAGAAATGTGGCGCAAGGGACTTTGGATCAGTTGGATGAGGATATGATTATTGAGCATTTGGCCAGTTGATGCAGCCCAGCGCAGCAACTCATCAGGCCGACCGCGGCGATGGCGCCGCAAAAATTATCGGGCTAATAGTGGTTATTAGCCCTCAGACTGCTGGCAAAGTTGATAAGCGGGGAAATGTGCCGAATGGGTCGTAACGGCGTGAACCGTCGGAGCGCCCATCGGTGCAGTCGCCCCGCCAGTTTCGGAGTGACAAAATAGGTGTGTCATCAACCTCCCTTTTATCAGTTCGCACTTACGCCGTTAACTTATCTGTGGTGGAGTGTAAGTCTGTGGTGAAGAGTAAGCTCAAGTCGAGAAAGCCACCCAGATCACGACGTTCAGTGACCGGATACTGATTAAGATCAGTCAGATGGGGGACAACACCCAGTAGCGGTGCATCGATCATCCGCGTCAATGTCGCCAGATACTCTGCTTGCCGCCCTCCTGCTGGCATGACCTCATTGGCGACCCAACCGGCCAGAGCCAAACCCGCTTGCCGAATAGCCAACGCAGTCAGCAGTGCATGATTGATGCATCCCAGCTTGATCCCAACCACCATAATCACCGGCAATTGCTCCTGCTGCACCCAATCAGCAAAAGTGGCTTGCGCGGAGAGTGGGGTAAACCAGCCGCCAGCCCCCTCTACCACTATCCAGTCAGCTAATGGTTCAAGCTGCCGTAAGCCTTGCGATAGGGCAGATAAATGAATCTGCTGCCCTTCACTTTCGCTGGCAATATGTGGCGAGGTAGCTTCCAGTAGCGTCAGCGGGTTGACTTGCACATAATCGAGCGCCTCACTGCTATTCGCCTGTAGTGCCAGCGCATCACTGTTACGTAAACCAGCCGCCGTCATCTGGCTACCGGAAGCGACCGGCTTATAGCCAGCAGTTCGATGGCCCTGCCGGGCGGCGGCTTGCAATAAGGCGCAACTGGCGACCGTCTTACCGACATCAGTATCAGTGCCAGTAATAAACCAAGATTTAATCACGATAGATAACCCCATAAACTAAATGGTAACTCAGCGGGTAGTGATCCGCTTGCCTGTTATAAGCCCGTTGCAGCCCCAGCAGACGTTGACGACCACTCAAGCCGGCCTCACGCCCCTGATGTAAATGGGTAGCGCCAATACCTTGTAGCGAGCGCATAAGGGCTATCACATCTGGAAATTGTTGCTGATATAACTGTGGTATCAGCTGATGGCGGTACTCCAGACAAGCGGCGCTAATCTGCTGAAATGGCAGGAAATCATTGACGTGGCGCTTGCCATCCACCTGTTGCCACGCCTGCCCCAACTCATCAAGTGAACCTTCCGCCAGGGTAGAGAAGAGGATAATGCCACCACGACGCGTAACGCGATACAGCTGTGCCAATGCCACCGATAAATCCGCGCACCACTGCACCGCCAGATTACTGAAGCAGATATCAACTGATTGATCTGGCAGCGGAATATGCTCAATATCCGCCAGTAAATAGTGGTCTGCGACCTGCTGTTGGCGCGCGTGATCCAACATGCCCGCGGCAAGATCCAGCGCAATGACCTGCTTGCCCAGCTCACGCCAGCGGCGACTGAAATGACCGGTGCCACATCCTGCATCCAGCACCGCCACCCCGCTATGCTGATGACCCAGCGCCAGCAGGGTCTCCCCCGTTTGGCGCTGTAAATCGGCTGCCGTGTCATAACTGCCCGCTGCCCGACTAAATGCAGCGGCAATCGCGGATTTATCCACTGATGCTGACGGCAGATTTTCAGTGGCAAGCGCCATAAAGCACCTCCAGTAATCGGTCGATATCATCCGGCTGATGCGCGGCGCTAAGGGTAATGCGCAATCTGGCCCCGCCCGGCGGGACAGTGGGTGGGCGAATTGCCGTCACCCATAAACCGGCCGCGCGCAATTGCTGTGCCAGTGCCACTGTTTGCCGGTTATCCCCCACCAATAGCGGTTGGATAGCGGTGTCTGAAGCCCCTAATGACAGAGGTAAATCCGCCGCACCGCGACGAAATTGTGCGATACGTTGCTGAAGCTGTTGGCGTAGATCATCACCTTGCTGAATGCGTAATAGTGCCGCTTGCAGAGCAACGGCCTGCGCAGGGGGCATCGCCGTGCTGTAGATCAGGTGGCGGGCATATTGCAGCAGATATTCAGCCACCGGCTCCTGACACAACACCGCGGCGCCACTAAGGCCAAATGCCTTGCCAAAGGTCACCACCAGCAGCTCGGGTTTCACCCCTTGTAACGCGCAGCTGCCACGCCCCCCCTCGCCATGCACACCAATGCCGTGCGCATCATCCACCATCAGCCAGCCCCCTGCGGCGGCGCTGTGTTGCTGTAACGCGGCCAGCGGCGCGCAGTCACCGTCCATGCTAAAAACGCCTTCGGTGACCACCAGAGTCTGGCCGCAACAGGGCTTGCTCAGCAGCTTTTGCAGTGAATCCGGCTGATTATGCGCAAAACGCCGCAACTGAGCCGGCGAGTGCGTAGCCGCCTCCAGTAGCGAGGCGTGGCTGAGTTTATCGGCCAATATGCGGTCATCGGCATTGGTTAGGGCCGCCAATACCGCCTGATTCGCCCCATAGCCGGAGATAAAGAGCAGTGCACGCGGGTAACCCAGCCAATCGGCCAGTTGTTGCTCCAATCGGGCATGGGGCTGGCTGTAACCGGTCACATGGCCCGAGCCACCACTGCCAACCCCGTAGCGCTGTGCGCCCTGCTGCCAGGCGGCAATCACCGAGGCATCCTGGCTGAGTCCCAGATAATCATTACCCGCGAAGTTGAGATATTGCCGCTCGCCGGACTGCAACCAGCGCCCGTTAGCCCCATCATTGACCTGACGGCTGCGGTAGGCCGCCGCAGCACGCCGCTGTTGCAACCCTTGCTCTATCTTGCTTTGCCAGCTCATTACACCGCCGCGTTATAAAATTGAACGCGGTCTTCAGGTGATGAATCGCTGTGCAACAATTGCTCGGTCAATACTTGCTGCTGCTCGCGATCCCCTTGCTCAGTGGCGGTCTGTTGGGGATTCAGCCCCAATTTGCGGAACAGTTGCCTATCTTTATCCTCTTCTGGATTCGGTGTGGTAAGCAATTTGCAGCCGTAGAAAATGGAGTTGGCACCCGCCATAAAGCACATGGCTTGTGTCTGTTCGTTCATCTGCTCGCGGCCAGCTGAGAGCCGGACGTAAGAGGTGGGCATCATGATGCGCGCCACCGCGATGGCGCGGATAAACTCAAACGCATCGACATCATCGTTATTTTCCAGCGGCGTGCCTTTCACTTTGACCAGCATATTGATGGGGACACTTTCAGGGGGCTTGGGCAGATTCGCTAGCTGCACCAGCAATCCGGCGCGGTCACGGACTGTCTCCCCCAGTCCAAGGATGCCGCCGGAACAGACTTTGATACCGGCATCGCGTACTTCGCTGAGGGTATCCAAACGCTCCTGATAGCTGCGGGTGGTGATGATGCTGCCGTAGAATTCCGGTGAGGTATCGAGATTGTGGTTGTAGTAATCCAACCCTGCATCTGCCAGACGGTGAGCTTGCTGTTTATCCAGTGTGCCGAGTGTCATGCAAGTTTCCATGCCCATCGCCTTGACGCCCTCAACCATTTTCTCCAGATAAGGCATGTCGCGCTCATGGGGATTTTTCCACGCAGCCCCCATACAGAAGCGGGTGGAGCCGGCCGCTTTGGCCTTTTTAGCGGACGCCAACACTTGCTCAACCTGCATCAGCCGTTCGCTCTCCAGCCCGGTTTTGTAACGCGAGCTTTGTGGGCAATATTTGCAATCTTCCGGGCAGGCACCGGTTTTAATCGAGAGTAAGGTACTGACTTGCACCTGGCGGGGATCAAAATGCTGACGATGGATCTGCTGAGCTTCAAACAGTAAATCCAGCAGCGGTTTCTCAAACAGGGCCTGGGCTTGCCCGACTGTCCAGCGGATATAATTTGCCATTACGGCTTCTCCAAAGAAGAGAAAAAAGTGTCGTCAGTGTAAATAAACTCGATATACTGTCAACCATTCTTGTAGCAAATTGGTTTACAGTAAACTCTCATGACACCTTCTGACCTGGCTTTTGATCAACGCCATATCTGGCATCCCTACACCTCAATGACCGACCCTCTGCCCTGCTATCCGGTGGTTGCCGCTGAGGGGGTTGAGCTACAGCTGGCAGATGGTCGAAGATTGATTGATGGCATGTCTTCATGGTGGTCAGCTATTCACGGCTATAATCATCCGGCACTGAATCAGGCCGCACATCAGCAGTTAGATAAGATGTCGCACGTGATGTTTGGCGGCATTACCCACCCCCCCGCTGTGGAGCTGTGCAGGCAGTTGGTCGCCATAACTCCCCCGGCGCTGGAGTGCGTTTTTTTAGCGGATTCGGGTTCGGTGGCGGTCGAAGTGGCGCTGAAAATGGCACTGCAATACTGGCAGGCCAAAGGGGAACGGCGTCAGCGGCTCCTGACCCTGCGCCATGGCTACCACGGCGATACTTTCGGTGCGATGTCGGTTTGTGATCCTCAGAACTCAATGCACAGCTTGTATCAGGGCTATTTAGCCGAAAATCTGTTTGCCACTGCGCCACAATGCCGTTTCGATGAGGCGTGGAACCCTGACGATATCACTGATTTCGCCACCATGATTGCCGCGCACTGTGACGAGATTGCGGCGGTGATCCTAGAGCCGATAGTGCAAGGCGCAGGCGGGATGCGAATTTATCACCCCACCTATCTACGGCAGGTTAGAGCGCTGTGCGATCAGCATCAAATTTTGTTGATTGCCGATGAGATAGCCACTGGCTTTGGCCGTACCGGCAAGCTTTTTGCTTGTGAACACGCGCAGGTCGTGCCCGATATTCTCTGTCTGGGTAAGGCGCTGACCGGCGGCTATCTGACATTATCCGCCACACTGACTAGCCGTAATGTGGCAGAAACCATCAGTAATGGTGATGCTGGGTGCTTTATGCATGGGCCAACCTTTATGGCAAATCCATTAGCTTGCGCCGTGGCTTCCGCCACTCTTAATCTGTTGGCGGAGAATCGCTGGCAACAGCAGGTGAGCGCGATAGAGAGCCAATTGAAGCAGGCGCTACTGCCGCTGGCAGAGCATCACGCCGTGGCAGATGTGAGGGTGTTGGGGGCGATCGGCGTGGTGGAGATGAAAGAACCGGTTAATGTCGCCCGTCTGCAACGGGGATTTGTCGAACACGGCGTGTGGATTCGGCCTTTTGGCAAGCTTATTTACCTTATGCCGCCTTATATCATCTCACCCGAAGCTTTGACCCGACTCACCGATGCCGTGATAAGTGCGGTGGCGGGTATGGAAACAGCCCTTTCGGGCTGTTAATTGCAATTACGCCCGTGGTGCGCCAATACTGACCCACATAGGGCCTTTTCCGACCGGATACCGACTCAGCGTCGTCAGTTCGCCGCTGTTCTGATCAATCCGATACACTGCGATATGATCAGATTTTTGACCCGATGCGACTAGGAAGTTGCCACTGTGGTCAATATTAAAGCCGCGCGGCTGCGCTTCTGTCAGATGATGCCCTACCAGTGAGATTTCACGGCCATCTTCCGATACGCTGAAAATAGCTAACAGGCTGGCAGTTCGGTCGCTGATATAGAGATGGCGACCATTTGGCGTGATATGGATATCAGCAGCCCAGCGGGTGCCCGTAAAATCAGCAGGCATGGCGTCCAGAGTCTGAATCAGTTGGTACTCCTGCCCGTTATCACTGATTTGATACACATCCACTGAGCTATTAAGCTCATTGACGCAATAGGCAATCTGCTGATTCGGGTGGAAGGCCATGTGGCGCGGCCCTGCACCAGCAGCAACTTTAATATCAGCCTGTGCGTGCGGCGTTAACTTGCCATCAGTGCTTAAATCAAATAACCGCACTTTGTCCTCTTTCAGGCAAGGTACCAGCAAAATTTGATTCGTTGGGTCAATATTCGCTGAGTGCGGTGCTGGCAAATCATCCAATTGCTGAATAGGTGCCTGAACCACACCATGCTCATCAATAGGGCTAATGCTGACACAGTTGAAGCTGTAAGAGGCAGAGAACAGGAAATGGCCTTGTAAATCAGTGCCAATATGGGTCGGGCTACCGGGGAGCGGTGCCATACCTGCGGCAGTCAGGGTGCCATCATCGGCAATGTTGTAGCTGACAATAGCAAAATCAGGGCGCACCCCAACATACAGATGGCGCTGATTCGGGTTGATGACCATCGGCTGCACCTGGCCCGGAACCTCAACCTGTTGCAGCAAGGTTAATGCACCGGCGGAATCTAATTGCCAGACATGGATCTGCTGACTGTCTGGGCTTGCCACGTAAACCACTTGCTTCATCTCTACTCCTTAGTCGAGCCTGTTGGGCAACACTGTTTAGCCGAATGAGTCTGACTCATCCCACTCGGCCTTAAGCAAATATCGATTATTAACACACTATTTTAGCCTAGCTTACCTGACTGAGTGGGCATAACAACACTCTATAGCAACACTCTGACCTCGTGGCGATAAACTTACCCTGCTTACTCTTAGCCGATATACAGTCTGGTTTAATCAGTGGCTTATCCGGTGTACTATCAGAAAATCATATTGAAACATACTATTTCACTCGCCCCTTCAATAAGTCTGGGACTGCTATGACCTATCGCGTAATTGCACTGGATCTGGATGGAACACTACTGGATCACAAAAAACGTATTCTGCCGGAATCTTTATCAGCACTGGCTCAAGCCCGTGCCGAAGGGGTTAAGGTGGTGGTGGTAACTGGCCGTCATCATGTGGCTATTCATCCGTTTTATCAGGAGTTAGAGCTTGATACACCCGCCATTTGCTGTAACGGCACCTATATTTATGATTATCATGGCAAAAAAGTGTTGGATTCAAATCCATTGCAGCCTAAGCAAGCGGTTCAGGTCTTGCAGTTGCTAGAGCAAACCCATATCCACGGGCTGATGTATGTCGATGATGCAATGCTCTACCAGCAGACCAGTGGGCATGTCACCCGCTCACTGAGTTGGGCCGAGTCATTACCCGCCGCCCAGCGCCCGACACTGCTCCACGTCGATAGCTTATTAGATGCCGCCCACAGCGCCACCGCCATCTGGAAGTTCGCCACCTCCCACGCCGATACCGCACAGCTGAAAGCCTTTGCTACCATGGTTGAAGATGAAATGGGGCTGGCCTGTGAATGGTCATGGCATGATCAAGTGGATATCGCCCAAGCGGGCAACAGTAAAGGTATGCGCTTGCAGCAATGGGTTGAGTCTCAGGGCATCAGTATGCGCGAGGTGGTGGCTTTCGGAGATAACTTTAATGACCTGAGTATGCTGGAGAGCGCTGGTCTGGGCGTGGCGATGGGTAACAGCGCTGACGCCATCAAGCAGCGGGCTGATTTGGTTATCGCCGACAATGAGCAGCCGGGCATCGCCGCTGTTATTCGCCAGCATGTTTTGCTCAGATAGCTGGCTGGCCCAACCGCCCCACAGTGAAGTTGATTCAGCATCCCGGCCTGCTGGCCGGGACATTAACCATAATCTGGACTCAATCTTCCCGTGGCGTAATCTTGCCGTAATCCTGTTCGTTGTTGCGGGTTAACCACAGTGACAGGGCTTTCAGAGAGTCTGGTGTAAACTCGTCGCAACGCGCGGTGATCTCCTCCGGTAGCATCCAACGAACTTCATCAATCTCTTCCACCTGCAAGGCGAATGGGCCATGAGATACACAGCTGAACAACGCCCCCCACACACGACAACAGGCCTCTTCAAAGTAGAACTGCCCATGCTCGGCAAACGGAACACCCGCGATACCTAGCTCCTCTTCTGCTTCGCGCCGCGCAGATTCAAGGTAATTCTCGCCACTTTGCACCACACCACCGGCGGTCGCATCAAGCTTGCCGGGATAGAAATCTTTGCTCTCAGTTCGGCGTTGTACCAGAATTTTGCCCATTCCATCATGCACCACAATATAGGTAGCACGGTGGCGTAGTCGTTGAGCTCTCATTTGTTGACGACTGGATTGAGCAATAACCTCGTTTTGCTCATCAACAATATCAACCCACTCGATGACTGCTGCTGGATTTTGCTCCACCATCCTCTAAAACCTTCTATCTAGGCGCGATGAGACGCGCGCAATTGTTAATCAAGAGATTCCCCTGACGCCTCAAGGCCGCACTCTGCTACGCGCACCCTGAATGGGGGTAAATACTATTTATATTATTGGTTTTTTCAATGCCAACTGGGCGATAGGCTCATCATTTTGTAGGGTCAGAACCTGTAAAACAGCGCCGTCCAACATGCCATAACTCGCCGGATATCCCCCTTTAGGGATGCTAACGGAGCCGGGATTAAAGCAAATCACCTCATCCTGCCACTCTGCCTGCGGCAGATGAGTATGACCATAGACTAAGACATCCCCATGACGCAACGGGGGAAGTGCACCGGGATGATAAAGGTGACCATGCGTCAAAAATAGACGTGTTTCCGGCATAATAATCTGCTGCCAACTGGCCATGATAGGGAACTGCAGCAGCATTTGATCGACTTCACTATCGCAGTTGCCGCGCACTGCAATAATCTGCTCTTTATGGGGATTAAGGTACTCAGCTACTGCTGCTGGTTGATACCCCACCGGTAGCGCATTACGCGGGCCATGATTGAGTAGATCACCCAATAACACCAGCCATTGGGCATCACTGCGGGCAAAAATCTCCAGCACCTTTTCAGTCGCTGGCAGTGAACCATGTAGATCAGAAGCAAACATTAACTTCATAACATCGTCTTCTCAGGTCTAATCTCAGCAAATCAGGCGACAAGCACTGCCGCAGCACTTAATGAGAGCTAAAAGAGCCACTATTCTATCATCCAATCCGTCGGATTAATCTGATAAAAACAGCTATCTGTCATTAGCGTATTTTATCGCAAAAAATCGCGCTGACAGAATAAAATCATGTCAGCGCGAAATGAGGTAAAACGAGGGAGCAGCAGTTATTGCGCCTGTTGGGACACTAACTCAGCCAATGTCATAGAGTTAAATAAATATCCCTGCATTGCATCAATATTAGTCCCCTTGAGCTGTTCCGACTCATCTTGATTTTCGACGCCAACAACAATAACCCCAAGACAGTATTTCTTAATGTTATTGATCAATATCGGGAAGGTATGTTTGTTGTGCTGCCAGAAGAAATGCTTATCTATTTTCACATATTCAAAGATATTGGCCGTGACCGCATTTAACGTAGAACCCCCGCTGCCCAAATCATCCAACCATAATGGATAGCGCTCGGCCAACTCACGTAACAATGGGTTATTCATGCCATCAGATAAATTGGAGAAGGTCTCCATGATCTCTAACCGCAGGAAGGGCATGTCATCTAACATCTGGTCGGTTGAGTCATCGCTAACAATCACGCTGGCCAAATCAAAATCGATATTAATCGATAACAGAACATTGTTAGCAATAAACCAATCGCTATAGGTTTTCACCGCACGCAATTGATCCTGGAATAACTCACGCTTTCCATCGACACTCATGTCCCTAATAAACTGTTCTATATCAATGGGTAAATCGACCGACTTAGCTGAAAATCGGCTCAATAACTCGACTGCTAATAAGCTACCGTCTTGCTTATATATGGGTTCACATACATAAGAACAATTAACTTCGATATTTAGCTTCATGAGCACCTGAAAAGTGTATGGACAACAATGAGATCACCAACTGATCTCAGCCAGAGGATTTATAAGCCACCACAGGTTTTTATAAAACAGACAACGGTTATTTATAAAACCTTCAACTTCACAGGGAGAGCCTGTTCGCTCCTCTATTCAGATTTGTCTGTTTACTCTAGCAGATTTCTGTGAATTCAGTGTGTTAAAAGTATTCAATGCCGTGGCTTATCACTATTGCCCGTGCGCAGAAGCAGGACAGTTCAGCGCTAGCCATGATCTGGTATTACCTGTGTGTTAACTCTCTATTAATCGGACAGATCGACAGATTTATTTAGTTATTATTTTTATATTATCAAAAAATTCACTCAGGATGTGCTCAAGGTCGTGGGAGAAGTGTGCAGGATCACCTATGCTGAAGTAAAAACGGCATAAACGGAGATTGGCTATGCGTATCTTAATAACCGGAGCGACAGGACTCATTGGGCGCCATTTAACGGCCTTTCTTTTGTCACAAGCCCACCATGTCACCGCTCTAACCCGAGATCCGCTGCGGGCAAATCACCTGCTCGGCACACAAGTCACTTATTGGTCGACGCTAGATGATCAGCATGACCTCAATAATTTTGATGCGGTGATCAATCTTGCTGGTGAACCTATTGCAGAAAAACGCTGGACCTCACAACAAAAAGAGATTTTGTGCCAAAGTCGCTGGCAGATAACCGAAAAACTCACCACTTTAATCAAGGCCAGCAGTGCGCCACCGACGGTGCTTATTTCTGGATCGGCGGTAGGCTTTTATGGTGACCAAGGGCAAGCATTGGTCACTGAAGAGGAGACGCCACACGAAGAGTTTACTCATCAGTTGTGTGAGCGCTGGGAGAGTCTGGCTCGCGCCGCTGAAAGCAGTCATACCCGCGTATGTTTACTGCGCACCGGTATCGTACTGGCCCCGCACGGTGGGGCATTAGCTAAGATGGTGCCACTGTTGCGCCTCGGTTTAGGCGGCCCTATTGGTGATGGTCGCCAATATCTGCCGTGGATACATATCGATGATATGGTTCATGGCATCTATTTTTTACTGACGACCAATGGCCTAAATGGCCCCTTTAATATGGTCTCCCCTTATCCGGTGCATAACGAACAATTTATTGCCACCCTGGCCGAGGCATTAGGCCGCCCGGCGGTCATTCGTACTCCTGCGGCGGCAATTCGTTTATTACTGGGCGAATCCGCAGCCTTAGTATTGGGTGGACAACGGGCAGTACCGAAAAGATTAGAAGAGGCTGGTTTTGCTTTCCGCTATTTTGAACTGGAAGAAGCACTTCGTGATGTACTGAAAAAACCTATAACGTAAAATTGACCAGCAAGATATTCCTTATAGGGGGAATATCTTGCTGACAAACCTATCTTATAGCTCGAAGATTGGCGGACGACGGCCCGATGCTCTGATCTACAAGGCACAAAATTATGCCGCAATGATATTTTTCCAGGCTTGTTGGAGAACATCATTAGATATTTGGCTGGCCGGTTCCTTACGACCATCGTGAATGACATCTGGGATGTGCATCATATTATCGACCAATAAATCCAGCCCTTCCCCCTCTATTTTATGGTCATTAGTTTGCAGAACAAAACCCGCCAATATATTGTGACCTGGAGAGTCACCTTCTATCACCACCTCTTTTTCAACCCCCAGTATTCTAACCAGTAAGTTGTTATTCTGTTTTTTAAACCATAATTTTCTATGATCAATATCTTTAAGTATTACACTATTTTTCCCGTGGTTATCTCGAATTGTAGTTTTCCCAACCCCCAACTCAATAACATAAATATCATCTCCCTCACCGCCTTCCATCTTATCTATTCCACTGCCTGCGGATAGTATATCCTGCCCATCACCACCGACTAAATAGTCATTACCACTACCAGAGAACAACTGGTCACTCCCCTCTCCGCCAATAAGTCTATTATCACCACCTTTGGCATAAATAATATCATCACCTAAACCACCATCAATATTATGGCCAATACAGCTCAGATCGCTAATGGAATCATCACCCGCCATAAGATCTAGTGTACTATTTAACAGGCGATAGCCTTCAGGAAGGATAATATCCTCGCCGAGCGCTGTCGGATTAACTATTACCGGGGAGTCGGGATGAATTTCATACCCACCGCCTCTATTCTCAATAGAAAAAGTATTGTGATTCTTATCAACGAATGAAATTAATCGCTTAGAATCTTTATACTTAAGATCATCAGGGCAATTAAGTGCTATCTTCAAGAATGTATTAGGTTTATCACGGTGAGTGAGACTTAAGTCCCCCAGGCTATTTTCAGTGACCCGCAGTTCATAACCCGTTATATCACCTAGCACCAAATTAACTCGATTATCCTCTCGGCTATAATTAGTCAGCAAACGACAATCAATAATTAGCGAGTCACTATCACGCTCTTCTGGAAGAGATAATTTCGGAATATAGAACGTATTATCCCCGCCATTAGCAACAACGGAATCTCCGGGGCCTAAATTTTCAAAATGATAACCCGCTCCATCACCAAAAAACTTATGTTTTATTAATTGACTACTATTAAGTGAAGCTCGAATGAAAGTAGGTAATGTACTGGTTTTATCATTAACGGTAATAGTGTCACCCCTACTCCCTCTTTTATATACAGTCACTATTGGCGGTTCAGATTGTTTGTTCTCTGCTTGAGTTAAGTATTCAACCATTGGATTATAGTGTGCATTCATTTTAAGTGATAACGGAAGTTTATTTTCAGCTATATCCAATGTCTGAGGCCACTCTGGAAGCAATATCAGATTATCCGCAGTTTGGATAATATAGTGATGAGACAGGGCCTTCTTATCACCCGCCTCATTAGTCTTATAAGCACCCTTTAATCTAATTACGCCACTTTCATGATACTCATCACCAAGGGATATAACTATATCACTTCCATCTAGCAAAATATTACGTATTTTCTCGGCATTATAAGGCAACTGAACTGTACTGACTTCATCTAGTCCATCATCCATAATGACCACATCAATAACGCTGGTGACGGGGGGAGATATAATATAATTATCTGAGCCTTTGCCACCAATCGCCACCCCTTGTTGTAACACAAGAATATCATTTCCTCCCAGCCCCTCTAGTCGGTCATAACCATCGCCTCCACCACCATTTAAGTAGTTTATATTGTCATCACCAATCAACTTGTCACTCGTATCCGCCTGGCCATAAGCATTTTCAATATTATAAATAGTAGCAAGTCTCAATTTATCATTTATATATTTCACAAAGCCTTTTGCTAAATTAATCTCATAACCATCAGCACTAAAACGAACACCCATGGCTATAATGGTGTCACTCCCCCCCTGACCATCGAGAATACTGGCAGGACGATGAACAGATGCTTCAACATCACCCATCAAATAAAAGGTATCTTCTTTATCTCCACCAACGAATATTTTATGACCTTGAGAAACATCGAAGCTATTTCTATGATCTGCATGAGCGAAAATTAGGTCATCTCCACCACCAGAATTAAAATGTGTACTCAAGTCATTATACTCTTTACCACTGGCTAGAATAACCCTTGTGCTGGACTCCCTGTCGAGCCAAATATCTCGCGCTGAGCCAATTGTATTATAGAAATTAAAAAGATCTCGGTTGAAAATAATCGCATTATCTTGTTCATCTTTATTATTTAAATCTGTAACCTCTAGCTCTATTATTTTATAGTCATCAACATTTACACTCTCTTTCCAGCGATTCAACTCATTCTCTGAAAGGGGCCTTCTGGAATAGCGCATTAATCCATATCTATCTTGATTCTTTTCACTATAATTATGTGAATATAATAAATCCAGAAAGCTATCAGTTATATACCCATTTTTATAATCGCTCTTAAAGTACTTATCCTCCATCCCGATAAAATAGGTATCTGCCTTATAAATATAAACGTATTTCTTAACTGGGGTTAAATCTACAGGTTCATTGACATATGCGTAGCGATTATATCCCAGTGGTTTTATGCGCTGCTCAAAGGTATCATTAACCTGTTGTGTAATATAGGTGCTTAATTCCGCCTTGCTCTTCTCTTCCAGCCTTTGCTTAATATACTCTTCAGGCTCTGCACCAAATGCCAGACGTATGCCGGTTTTAAACTCCTCCCAACCATTAAGCTCAATTTCGCGCTTAATATACTCCACCTGGCGAACCGCATTATATATCATACCTGCTAACATGATGGCCGCCCCAATAGCAATGCCAATAGGGCCAGCAATACTCCCGCCCATGACTAATGCTATCGCGGTTGCTGTACTTACCGCAGCACCAATCGTTGAGAGCGAGCCATTCACAATATAGTCTGTTTTTAAATCTCGATCAGTTTCTCGTTCAGCTTTGCTAAAATTATCAATCGCCTCATAAATTTCAAAACCAGCCGCAGCTACATTTAAACCCGCCCCGGCAAACTTTGCCGATTTAGCCGCCATCTTATAGCCAGCACGCCCTCCCCTCGAATGGACTCCCGATAAGAGTTTCTTATTAAAGTAGCCCTGTAATTTATCAAACGTGGGCTGCATAAGATCGGTGCCTAAATCTACGACTGTAGAACTCCAACTGATTGCTAATTGCTTGGTTATTTCAGCTCGCTCCTCATCTGTTATATCCAGCGCTAATAATCTTTTTGCCATTGTTGCTGTGGCAATAGACAAGGTCAACATCCCTATTGTTTGAGCACCAGCACCCACTTTTTGCCCAAGTGATTGAAAACGATTTACAGACAAACCGTGAGGATTAATATCTTTGACCTGATCATCACCCGCAGTTTTCATTAGGCTTAAATTTTTACCAACCTGATTTTTATCTAAGATTCGACTGGGACTTAATATGTCAGTTGTTGGCACTGCCAGTAAATCAGTATTTTTTGCACTTATCTTTTGTAGTTCAAGTAGATCCGAATGTATATTTTGGTAATAGTCTGGTTCACTCACTGCTTTTAGTATTTCTCTGCTAAGCAAGAGTTCGTCAGGATGAGTTATGTCTATCCCCTGCCAGTTTTTTGTATTTTTACTTAGGTCGGTAGCACTGATACTACCGTCAGCTAAAGCATCTAATAAAACCACAGTTTTAGATGTAGGCTTATCTAGCGATCGCTCCAAGTCACTGTCTTGATGATCACTGAGTTTAGGTTGTGTTAGATCTGTATTTTCAATAACATCAGCTATCTGTCTACTCTCATTTTTCTCTATATTTAGTAAATAATCCTTAGCCAATAACTCATCGAAACTTCCACTATTAGCTTCCCTCATTACCCAATTAGAAAAGGACTCTTCCTTGGGGATCTCTCCTTTACATTTTTTATCCAAAAAAAAACCAAATTTTTCACTAGCATCCAAGTCTTTGGTCGCATTCTCTATTAATTCTGGAGATATCTTACCCTGTTGAGAGAACTCTTTTTCTAATAGATCAGGGAAATCTCTAATTGCACGAGGGATCGATATATACTCCTGCGCTATGTTTTTTATTAGGACTCCCAACACCATCTTATCATTAAAAATAATATTACCCTCTATATCTTTACTATAAATAACGCGATGACTATTGTCTTTAATACCAAAATCATAATACAAATCAACACCTGTATTTATACCTAATTTCTCCCCCAATACATTAGCAACAATACCTTGATTGAAAGCTTTAACTGATGCATTAATGCCGTTTTTCCATATTCCTCTGGAAAAATTTAAAGCAAAATAGCCAACATAATTCTCATTAGCTAAATTACAACCATAAAGAACAATGTGTTTAGGATTGATTGATTTTAGCCTCTCTTTTATTTCCAGCATGCCGATAATAAGTTCATCTGAAGTATTAGAAGCAAGGCGAGAATTTGTGATGCCAATCCTAGCACCTCCATGTCCACTCAACTGCCAACGAACATTATCACCTTGCATTTTCTCCAAATCACCATAGACAATTCGATGCCTCTTATTTTTAATATCATATTGGATAATGATTGTTTTATCTGGATGTTTTGCAGCTGAATACTTCACGGCATCACGAATGCCTTCATCATCCTCCAGTTGGAAAATAATTTGATAGTCATAATTCATTCCCTTGGAACTAAGGGGATTCTTTTCACTTAGTAAGTGAATGTATTCAGATGAAACCTCACCCCACTCAGCTATAGGCTTATTCATGGTGTCTCCAATATTAATTTATGATATGTTATCAGTATTAATTATTAATGCTTAATTATCATTAATAATGTATTAACTTTAAGCACAGGACTTGCTAAAAAAATAACTTTCTTTACAGGAAAAAACAGTAATATCACACATGAATTTTTTATCTAATATAATTAACTTATAAACTCTTTAATTTATTTTTACATGAGATGTTATATTGCTTATATTGATATCATTATATTCAAATCATAATGATTTGAATTTTTATTATTATGGAGATGAAAAGCTGAGAGGTTGGTAGGGCGATGAGATGAGTAGAACACCCATCTCATTGGAGTAGATTACTTCAGTGCACCAGAAAGGAACTGCTGTAAGCGGAGGCTTTTAGGGTGCCCAAAAAGTTCAGCCGGCGGGCCTTCCTCTTCAATGACCCCTTTATGCAGGAAGATAACATGGTTCGAAACATGGCGAGCGAACTCCATTTCATGGGTCACTACCACCATGGTTTTCCCCTCTTCTGCCAGTTTTTGCATAATACGTAATACTTCACCGACCAGTTCAGGGTCTAGCGCTGAGGTGGGTTCATCAAACAGTAATACATCCGGCTCCATTGCTAATGCGCGGGCAATAGAAACACGTTGTTGCTGACCGCCAGAAAGATGTACCGGATATTTCGCCCGCGCCCGCTCATCAATGCCAACTTTATCCAAATAACGAATAGCCCGCTCTTTCGCCACCGCTTTGCTCAGCCCTAATACTTGAACCGGTGCTTCCATGACATTTTCCAGCACTGTCATATGGCTCCATAAATTAAAATGCTGGAATACCATCGTTAACCGGGTACGCAGTAATTGCAGCTCTTTTTTATCGAAGACTTTTAATTGCCCATCTTTATCTCGAACTAAGCGGATATTTTGATTATTTACACTGATCGTGCCTTCGCTGGGTTTTTCCAGAAAATTGATACAGCGTAAAAAAGTACTTTTCCCCGAGCCGGAGGAGCCAATAATGGAGATCACATCCCCCGCTTTGGCTGAGAGGGAAACACCTTTTAAAACCTCGTGTTCACCATAGTGCTTATGCAATTCGGTCACAGACAGTTTGGTTTCAGCTATTTTAGTTTCTGATGCGTCAGTCATAGTTTCTAATGTGTCCATCATGGTTTCTCCGTACTTAATGCGATGCCTGCGGTTTTATATGAGCCAGCCAACGTTTCTCTGCCTGGCGGAACAGGCTAATTAGCGTAAAGGAGATAATCAGATAAAGTACGGCAGCAATACCAAAAGCATAAAACGGCTGATAAGTCGCGGCGTTAATATCACGCGCTATTTTCAGTATATCCGGCACTGTGGCTGTAAAAGCCAGCGCCGTAGAGTGCAGCATTAAAATCACTTCATTACTGTAGGCCGGTAAGGCAATACGCAGGGCCGAAGGTAAAATAATGCAACGATACATTTTAAAGCGCGAGAAACCATAAGCTCTGGCTGCTTCAATTTCACCATGTGGCACCGAACGAATGGCACCGGCGAAAATCTCGGTAGTATAGGCACAGGTATTTAGCGTCAGCGCTAAAATAGTACAATTTAATCCACTGCGGAAGAATGCATTAAGTAGATCATTGCCTCGGATTATCTCCAGACTGTACATACCGGAATAGAATACCAATAATTGCACATATAGTGGTGTGCCACGGAAGATATAGGTGAAAATCCAGACCGGTAAGCGAATCCAGCGCCGTTCGGCCACCCGAGCTACCGCTAAAGGAATAGCTAGCAGCCCCCCCATGACTACCGAGGATATTAATAACCACAAAGTGACGGCCATTCCGGTAAAGCGGTAGCCATCACTCCAAAGTAGTGCTTGCCAATACTGGTGCAGGATTTCAATCATAGTTCAGCCCTCTTCACCCCTTGGGAATAGCGCCGTTCCAACCATAGCAATACACCATTTGATAGCGTGGTGAAGATCAGATAAACCGCACCCGCCACTAGAGCAAAGAAGAAGGGTTGATAGGTCCCCTTTCCCGCCAACTGGGTTGCTTTAACCACATCATTTAATCCCAAAATAGAGACCAATGCTGTTGCTTTTAAAATGACTTGCCAGTTATTACCAATACCTGGTAGTGCATAGCGCATCATCGCCGGAAACATAATTCGGCGGAAAATCTGGCTTGGGGTGAAACCAAATGCGGTGGCCGCTTCAATTTGGCCGGCAGGAACCGCCATATAAGCACCACGGAAGGTTTCCGTGAAATAAGCACCATAGATAAAGCCGAGGGTAATAATCCCGGCGGAGAGAGGGTCTATATTGATTTGTTCAAAACCGAGCGATTCAGTCACGCTATTTAGGGTTATTTGCAAACCATAGAAGATAAGCAGCATTAAAACTAAATCCGGTACACCGCGAATAAGCGTGGTGTAGCACTCAAATAAGCCAGATAACAGCCGATTTGATGATAACTTTCCACCGGCACCCATCAGGCCGATAATCACTGACAGCAGCACTGAGCACAATGCTAACTCCAGCGTCACCAGCGCACCCTCAAATATCAGTTTCGAATATCCATCCAGCATCTGGGTTATCCTGTTTTACTGAGTAAGGAGTCTGGTAAATGACTATTATTAAGTACCCTTAGTGACCCCTGCCGGAATAGACAGGGGCCATGACGGTAATAGAATTAACCGCCGTAAACATCAAAATCGAAATATTTTTTCGCCAGTTTGTCGTAAGTGCCATCTTTACGCATTTCGGCAAAGGCTTTATCCAACGCGGCTTTCAGTTCTGCATCATCTTTACGCAAGCCCATTCCGGTGCCTACGCCAAAGAATTGATCATTTTTAACTGACGGCCCAGCAAAGGCGTAGCCTTTACCGACCTCTTGTTTCAGGAAACCCTCACTGCCCGCCACTTCATCCTGGAAAGCGGTGTCAATGCGACCTGAAGCCAGGTCAGCATAGATCAAGTCCTGGTTTTGATAGGCAACAACATCGATGCCTTTGGGCTGCCATTCAGCATTGGCGAATGCTTCCTGAGTCGACCCTTGTAACACGCCAACACGTTTGCCCTTCAAGGCCACCAAAGTCGGTTCGATCTTGCTATCTTTTGGCGCAATTAAGCGGGCATTGGCGGCGTAAAGTTTGTCGGTGAAGGCAATCTCTTTTTGCCGTTTTTCAGTGATGGAGAGCGAGGAGATAATGGCATCAATTTTTTTAGCTTTGAGTGATGGAATTAATGCATCGAAGTCACTCTCAACAAAAGTACATTTAGTATCAATGCGTTTGCATAACTCTTTTGCTATATCGATATCAAAACCGACCAGTTCACCACTGGCATTTTTAGATTCAAATGGTTCATAAGTGGGATCAGTACCAATCTTGACATCTTTAGGAATGGCAGCAAAAGCACTGCTCGCGGCAGCCAATGCTAAAACTAAAGGAAGAACCAGAATCTTCTTATTCATACATAATCCTCAAATTGATTTTCGATGCCATAAAGCACGTTAGATTTCTGCACAGCCCAGAGTTTTCTTAAATTAATAACTTTTCATAGATCAATTTGCAGTAATCGTGCCAGTAATTATCTGGAGGGAAAGCAGATTCCATCACTGCTTTCTTAGCACGATCATCACTAAATCAGGGCATCAGGCTATGAACAGAAATCAAATTGGCAATTTATATCACAGCACAGATCGTGCAACGGGATCATTATGGTGCATTACTCGCCCCATTTCAGTGCGATGTTGCACAAATGTATCAATTAAGTGGGAAATGTTAATTATGGCCTTGCCAACGAACAAAAAGATCTTCAGGTAGCTCAATATCAAATTGATCGATAACCCGATTAACGGTCTGATCAACAATGTCCTGAATGGTTTGAGGGTGGTGATAGAACGCAGGCATCGGGGGCATAATCACCGCACCCAACTCAGCGGCCTGCACCATCAGCCGTAAATGGCCTAAATGTAGCGGGGTTTCGCGAACACACAGCAGCAATGGCCGGCGCTCTTTCAATATCACATCAGCAGCACGAGTCAATAATCCATCGGTGTAGCTATGGACAATGCCAGATAAGGTTTTGATTGAGCAGGGTAAAATAACCATGCCATGGGTCTTGAATGACCCCGAGGAGATACAAGCCGCAATGTCTCGTGAGTCATGCACCACATCCGCCAGCGCCTGCACATCCTTAACACTGAATTCGGTTTCAAGCGCCAGAGTCTGACGCGCCGCATGACTGAGAATCAAATGCGTTTCCACGCCCTCGACATGTTGCAGCACCTGTAACAGCCGCACGCCATAGATGGCCCCGCTGGCACCACTGATACCGATAATAAGTCGTTTCATGGAACACTGCCTCACACTGACATTATGCTTTTCAAACTAAGCATAACATAAAGAAATAGGGGCAAACTTTGCCGTATCAGGCAGGGATTAGCAAGTTATAGCCACTCACTCTCGACTGTTTTGCCGATGAATCGATAACAAAAAAGGTGCACCGCGCCTGAGCGCAGGTTGCACCTTTTTAATTCATTTGCCTTTACCGCTCAAACGGCACTGGATGTACCGGTAGATTTTGATATGCGGCCTATAGTGCGGCAACTCAAAACACGAGGGAGTAATTACCCTTCATTATGCATTTCAAGATTTTCTGCTTCGTTATGATTACGTAATGCCTGTGCATCATCGTTACGTAACGACTCCAGATACTCCAGATAGCTCTGATCCACATCTTTGGTGACGTAAACACCATTAAAGACTGAGCACTCAAACTGAGTGATATCTGGGTTATCTTCGCGTACTGCTTCGATAAGGTCAGGAAGATCCTGGAAAATCAGTGCATCGGCACCAATCAACTGGCGAATCTCGTCCACTTCGCGGCCATGGGCAATCAACTCATTGGCGCTAGGCATATCGATACCGTACACATTCGGGAAGCGAATCTCAGGAGCGGCAGAAGCAAAATAGACTTTCTTCGCCCCAGCTTCACGTGCCATCTCGACTATCTGTTCTGAGGTCGTACCACGTACGATTGAGTCATCCACTAATAGCACATTCTTATCGCGGAACTCGGCACGGTTGGCGTTCAGTTTGCGGCGCACTGATTTACGGCGCTCTTGCTGGCCCGGCATGATGAAAGTGCGGCCTACATAGCGGTTTTTCACAAACCCCTGACGATACGGTTTATCCAGAATACGGGCAATTTCCAGCGCGATATCGCAGGAGGTTTCCGGGATAGGGATAACCACATCAATATCCAGATCTTCCCACTGTTTAGCAATTTTTGCGCCCAATTTCTGCCCCATGCGCACCCGCGCACTGTAAACAGAAATTTTATCCATAAAGGAGTCAGGACGGGCAAAATAGACATACTCAAACAAGCACGGATTGAATTTTGGATTTTCAGCACACTGACGGGTGAACAACTGGCCCTTTTCGGTGATATACACCGCTTCGCCCGGCGCTACATCACGCAGGAATTCGAAGCCAAGGGTATCAAGTGCCACACTTTCAGAAGCAACCATGTACTCATTACGGCCATCAACCAGGGTGCGTTTACCAATCACCAGCGGACGGATGCCGTTAGGGTCACGGAAGGCGACCATGCCGTGGCCGATAATCATCGCGACGCAAGCATAGGCACCACGGATCAACTGATGCGTGGCGGCAACAGCGGCAAAAATGTTGTCAGATTCCAGCGGGTAGTGTTGGAAACGATCTAATTCACTGGCAAAAATATTCAGCAGAATTTCTGAGTCAGAGGTGGTGTTCACATGACGGCGAGAAACTTCGAATAATTTCTTTCTCAGTTGGTGAGCGTTAGTCAAATTTCCGTTATGAGCCAGGGTGATGCCAAACGGTGAGTTAACGTAGAAGGGCTGAGCCTCGGAAGCACTGGAGCTGCCAGCGGTCGGGTAGCGAACATGGCCAATCCCCATATTCCCCTGTAAGCGCAGCATATGCCGGGTTTCAAATACATCCTTCACCAAGCCATTTGCTTTACGCAGCCGGAACCCATTATGGGCATCAATGGTAACGATGCCCGCAGCATCCTGGCCTCGGTGCTGGAGCACCGTCAGCGCATCATAAATCGACTGGTTTACCGGTGCAAAACCGGCGATACCGACAATACCGCACATGTTGTCTTTTCCTCATAAGCCGCTTCGAATCGGTAATTGATTCGGTAAGAAACTCGACGTGCTCTGCAGGTAGTCAAAGAACCACCTGATGATATAACTGAACTGCGGGATTAATTGTGACTGTTTCCAGTCTTCACTTTGTGAGAAGCCGGTAAACGTGTCGAGAAAGAACAACATGGCTGAGACAATCAGAACACCTCGCAGCGCCCCAAAACAGATCCCCAATACCCTGTCTGTTCCTGATAACCCGGTACGTTCAACCAGTGAACCAATCACATAGTTAACAATAGCCCCGACGATCAATGTCGCGATGAACAAAATGCCGATGGCAATGCCGTTACGTACCACTTCATCCTCAAAACGGGTGAAGTAGATAGCAAGGTAAGTGTAAAAATGGCTGGCGACAAAAAACGCACATCCCCATGTTACAAGTGACAATGCTTCACGGACAAATCCCCGGATTAAGCTGACTAACGCAGAAAATCCGATAATCCCTATAATGACGTAATCAATCCAGACCATGACTATTCCAATGACGAAATCGCCGCTGCATCCTGTTCGCGGCGAATTCTAACAGAAAAAGAAAACGTTTGCGTAGGGGTTTCTGACCCCGCGACAAATTAAAGTGCGGCGATTTTAAAAACAACAATCGCCGCACAAACTTAGCGCCCAAACCCCGTGCGCACTGACATCCTACTGCTTAGCTAAATCTTAACGCCCCGTGCTATAGGGCCTGACCTGCCCATTCAGCCCGCTTAATGAATTAAGCTCCGGCAGTGCGGATTGCAGTTTTTGTTTTGATGCATCCGGCCCGACAAATACTCGTGTTATCTGGCCCTGAACCGGGGTCGCAGGCACCGTAAATGCCCGATGGCCTGACAGGCGCAATGTAGCGACCACCTCATTCACTTTAGCAGCGTTTTTGAGCGCCCCCAGTTGGACGACATAAGCCTGCCCTACCGGTGCCTTCTCTTCTGCGGCCGGTTTGCTCTCCGGCTTAACTTCTGGTTTAACTTCTGGCTTAACCTCCGCTTTAGGCTTAACTTCCTGCGGTTTTTTCTCTGCCGGAGTCGGTTTGATTTCGACCGGTCGCTTCTCGACAGGTTTCACCTCAATCGGCTTATTTTGCATCGCTGGCGGTGCAACGATTGTCGGTTCAGATGGCAGGTTACCGGCATCATTAGCGGCTTGAGAGGCGGAGTCATCTTTAGGGACTTCCACCGCTTGCGCTGCACCTTCTGGTGGCGCGATAGGCAAAGGCTGACTGACCGGTGGAACCGCGTCAATCTCCTGGCTATCACCGGGTTTTGGCACTAATGGGATAGCAGCAAACTCATCCTCATAATGCTTCTTTTTACCATCCAGCAGCCCCGGCAGCAAAATCACGCCCAACGCCACCAGAATGATGGTCCCGACTAAACGGTTCTGGAACTTACTTGCCACTCGCATTCCCCACGTTCATTCGTTTATAAATTCGATTTTTATCAAAAGGATACGGTCATAGATTCAATGCAGCCATCACATGGGCGACAGTATGGAAAGAGCCACAGACAATGACCACATCCTGTGGTTGTGCATCTTGCATGGCCTGACGCCAGGCAGTTTCAACATCACTAAATTGGCGAGATAGCGTGAGATGCTCAGCCAACTGCGCCGCAGTAGCCCCACGCGGCCCCTCTAGCAGTGCGCAATACCACTCGTCGACCTGTTCGGATAAGCACGCTAAGGTTCCAGCAATATCTTTATCTGATAACATCCCAACCACTGCCCGTACTTTACCCTGTTTCGGCAATTGAGCGAGTCTGTCGGTCAAATAACGTGCAGCATGTGGGTTATGGGCAACATCCAAAATCAACAAAGGTTGCTCACTGACAATCTGGAAGCGCCCTGGCAGGCGGGCAGCCTGCAAGCCCTGGCGAATAACTGATTCGCTCAATGGTAATCCGCAATAGTGCAGCACCGCCAATGCGGTGGCCGCATTCGCCAACGGCACATTGGGCAGCGGTAAATCACGCCACTGCTGATCGTCGCACTGCCAGCTCCAACGGTTCGCTTGCTGACTAAATTGCCATGCTTTATCACGCTGATAGAGTGGTGCGCCAAGTTGCGCGGCGACATCGGCAATGGATTGCGGCATATCGGGTTCACCCACCACGGCGGGTTTTCCGGCGCGGAACACACCCGCTTTTTCGCGCCCAATGCTTTCGCGATCAAAGCCCAACCAGTCGGTGTGGTCTATCGCGATACTGGTGATAGCCGCGACATCAGAATCAACAATATTGGTCGCGTCCAAACGCCCACCCAGCCCCACTTCCAGAATCACTACATCAAGCTTAGCTTGCTTAAATAGTTGCAGCGCCGATAAGGTGCCAAATTCGAAGTAAGTCAGCGAGATACCCTCGCGCCCGGCCTCAATTTGGGCAAAAGAGTGGCTATGTTCGGCCTCAGGTAGCTCTTGCCCCTGAATACGGACTCGCTCGGTGTAACGCAAAAGATGAGGTGAGCTGTAGACCCCTACCCGCAGGCCAGCTGCCAGTAGAATTGATTCCAGAGTACAACAGGTGGTGCCTTTGCCATTAGTGCCGGCAATGGTAAATACTTTCGGGGCAGGTTTAAGCAGATCAAGACGCTCAGCAACCTGTTTAACACGCTCCAGACCCAACTCGATTGGCTGAGAATGCAAGCGCTCAAGATAGTAAAGCCACGCGGCCAAAGGCGACGTGGCTTGGGGAGTTTGATGATTGTTCATGAGTCCCGTCACTGACCTTTATTCACAATAACCGGGCACCACCTTATCAGGGTGATGCCCGTTGGGAGAATCAAGCTTCTGCCTGAGTATCCGTCGCAGCACTACTATCTTTGGCGTCAACCACGTTTGGCTGTGGCTGATGAGTCAATTTAGACAAGATGCTGGCAATCGTCTGACGCATAACCGGACGGCGCACGATCATGTCAATAGCGCCTTTTTCAATCAAGAATTCACTGCGCTGGAAGCCCGGCGGCAGTTTCTCTCGTACGGTTTGCTCGATAACCCGTGGGCCGGCAAAACCGATCAGGGCTTTAGGCTCACCGATATTGATATCACCGAGCATCGCCAGACTGGCGGAAACACCCCCCATGGTAGGGTCTGTCAGCACTGAAATGTAGGGCAAACCGCGCTCTTGCATTTTAGCCAGCGCCGCACTGGTTTTTGCCATCTGCATCAGTGACATCAATGCTTCCTGCATACGGGCACCGCCACTGGAGGAGAAGCACACCAGCGGGCAATTATCTTCCAGTGCCTGCTCTACGGCGCGGACGAAACGCGCCCCCACTACTGACGCCATTGAACCGCCCATAAAGGCAAACTCAAATGCGGCGGCAACAACAGGCATGCCCTGCAAGGTTCCTTTCATGGCAACCAAAGCATCTTTCTCGCCAGTCTCTTTTTGAGCGGCCGAAATACGATCTTTATACTTTTTGGAATCCTTGAATTTCAGGATGTCCTTCGGCTCCAGCTCGCTACCCAATTCAACTTCACTACCTGCATCCAGCAGCATATGTAACCGTGCACGGGCTGACATACGCATATGGTGATCACACTTAGGACAAACTTCCAGATTGCGCTCTAGCTCGGCACGGTAAAGTACCTGACCGCAACTGTCACATTTCGTCCACACCCCTTCAGGAATACTCGCTTTACGGGTTTGTGTGATATTGCTTTTGTTAAGAATTCGTTCAATCCAGCTCATCGATGACCTTTCTGTTTGAACCTGGCCGTTGCCAGTCCGCTGTTCATGCTTTAACCATCTCCCTGAAAACGCCCCAATAAAAAATGCCTGAGATACACGCCAACACAGCGTGGCTAAGGCACAGAAATTCGGGTTGTCCGCAGGAACAGACCATAAATGTCACTCATTAAACCATATTGGCTCGACAGTGTAGATAAAAAACTGGTCGAACCCTTGGCTTAGGTAACGTTTTTACTGATTTTTTTGACGTGCCGCCGCGCGCCGATGCCGCCAAATCTCAAATACACCGGGCAAAATTGACACCACAATAATGGCGACAATCAGCAATTTCAGATTGTTCTGTACGATAGGCACATTACCAAACAGGTAACCAGCATAGGTGAATAACAGCACCCATACCAACGCCCCAATCACGTTATAGGCCGCAAAGTGACGATAGGACATTTTCCCCATTCCGGCGACGAACGGTGCAAAAGTGCGAATAATGGGCACAAATCGCGCCAGAATGATCGCTTTTCCACCATGTTTCTCGTAAAACTGATGGGTTTTATCCAGATAACTGCGGCGAAAAATTTTGGAATCCGGGTTGCTAAAGAGCTTTTCACCGAACACTCGGCCAATGGTGTAGTTGATAGCATCCCCCAAAATAGCCGCCGTCACCATCAGGGCCACCATGATATGCACATTGATATCATTGGATGGCAATGATGCCAGCGCGCCGGCGACAAAGAGCAAAGAGTCGCCAGGCAGGAATGGCGTCACCACCAGACCGGTTTCACAGAATAAAATCAGGAATAAAATGCCATAAACCCAGACCCCATACTGCGCCACCAACTCAGCCAGATGAACATCAATATGCAAAATAAAATCAATAACGAAACGTATAAATTCCATAAATACTCTCGAGTGGTGAGCAAGCTTAAACTTTGATTGAGACTAGCTGAACTTCCTTAAGTATTCCTTAGCTTAAGGTCAGTGTTCAGCCAAACACCCATCATTTTATCCTAATCAATCATCTGCCAAAAAAAGCGGCCCCATCGGCGCTGCGGGTAAACCAAAGCGCTCAGGATAGTCAACAGAGACCAAATATAGCCCTTCCGCTTTCGCGGTTGCCGCCGCGCGAGTTCGGTCTTTTAGCGCCAGCAACTCGGCCATCCAGGTCACATCTTGATTACCGCAACCAATTTCGATCAGGCTGCCGACAATATTGCGCACCATATGATGCACAAAGGCATTGGCCTTGATATCTACCACGATATACGCGCCGTGTCGGGTAACTTTGATATGTTTTACATTTCGCCATGGTGTGCGCGACTGGCACTGCACGGCGCGGAACGAGGTAAAATCATTCTCGCCAAGTAGACACTGCGCAGCCTGCTCCATTCTTTCGGCATCCAGTGGCTGATGGCAATGGGTCACCCCTTGCGCCAATACCGCCGGGCGATAGCGATGGTTAAAAATAATATAGCGGTAGCGGCGGGCCGTGGCACTGAAACGGGCATGGAAATCTTCATCAACCGTTTTTACCCAGCGCACTGCAATATCGCCCGGCAGATGGCTATTGACCCCCATCGTCCAGGCGGCATCTTTGCGCACTGCCGTGGTGACAAAATGCACCACCTGCCCGGTCGCGTGCACCCCCGCATCCGTCCGCCCTGCACAAAATACGCCAATAGGCGCATTAGCAACTTTCGAGAGTGCCGCCTCCAGGCAAGCTTGCACGCTGGTGACCTCTTGCTGACGTTGCCAGCCGAAATAGCGGCTGCCGTTATATTCGATACCCAGCGCAATCTTCAAACTGGCCGTTTCTGCCACTGCGCCCTCTTGCTGCGCAACTGTTTTTTGCTGAGCCAACTCAAGTTCGGACATCAGTAAAGTTGCTCCTGCAACAGGCGCTCCGCCGTTTCAATCGCCATTAATGCGCCACCAAAACGAATGTTGTCGGCCACCGACCAGAACTGTAATACCTCGGGAATACCATAGTCATTGCGCACACAACCTATGCTCAGGACATCACTGCCCGATGCATCACTGACCTGTGTGGGGTAATCATCTTCTTCAGATAATTGGATATCTTCGCAGCTCTCCAGCTCGCTACGGGCTTCATCCGAGGAGATTGGGCGCAGCGCTTCCAGATGCACCACCTGCGCCTGGCCATAGAATACTGGCGACTGAATGCAAGTCACCGAAATAGGCAAACCATCGTCTTGTAGCACTTTGCGCACCTGATCTACCAAGCGGCGCTCTTCGCGTACACTGCCCTCTTCATCCGCCATCAGCGGCAAGACATTAAATGCTAGCTGTTTGGCAAAGAAGCCCGGTTCAGCAGGGATGCCGTTGAGCAGCTTAGCACTTTGTCCGGCGAGATCGTCCACCGCGACTTTACCGTGGGCTGAGGCAGAAATGAGCGCCGTGACATGCAGGCGGGACAAACCCGCTTGTTCTGTCAGCGGCTTGATAGCTGTCAACAACTGGCTGGTCATGCTATCGGCCACCGCAACAATATTGCGATTACGGTAATCCGCCAGCACTTGAGGATTGACACTCGGCACCACCAGCGGCACATCATGCTCCATTGAGAACAGACCACTGCTGTCGATAACCAGACAACCGGCGTTACCCGCCTCTTCCGCATATTGCTGCGAGGCTTCAGGGCCGGCGACAAAGAAAGCCAACTGCGCCTGTGACCAGTCAAATTCAGCAACATTTTCAACCAGTATACTTTTGCCGTTAAAGCGCACGGTAGCCCCAGCACTGCGCTCGCTGGCCAGCGGATACAACTCACCAACCGGGAACTGGCGCTCATGGAGCAGCTCCAGCAAAGCTTCACCTACTGCGCCCGTCGCTCCTAACAGAGCAATATTCCAGCCGTCAGACATGTTGGTTTTCTCCACTAACGTTCATTAAAATACAAGGATTTATACAAATACAAAGAGACGGTAAAATACCTCTTGAGGTTGATGACCCAGCTCTTACAGCGGTGAGAATAGGCAGATCGTAAAGACGCCGTCTGTCCTTTGAAAAAAAAGCCATCCCTGGCGCGGACACTTTACTCTTCTACCCATCCTCACCTTTCAGATCGCGTTATTGGGTTACAATAGCTGAGTCATAAAACCTAATTTCTGCAACAGCTCGGCACTGGCCGCATCATCACACTGCACACAAAGTGATGACCATTCGCGTCGCTCCTGATAGTGCTTACGCAGGCGATCAAACTCCCCCGGCAGGCCAGCAACACGGCGTAGCGGTGCATCGTCGCGGCGCACATCATACACTAAGTGCATCAATCGTTTTAATTTGCCTTCATCCAGCTCACCATTGAGCTGTAAGTGGCTGAACTCTGGCGCTGGCAATAAGGTGGCTAGCGCTACCGATTGTGGCTGCCCCAGATGCTGACTGAAAGCTTCGAACACTTGCGTAGTGCCGCGCGCTTTGCCCTCCAAGGTGTATCCGGCGATGTGTGGCGTGCCAATATCGACAAGGGCCAGCAGCGGTAACGACAGCTCCGGTTCCGGCTCCCACACATCCAATACCACACTGAGTTTTTTGCCTTTTTCCAGCGCGCGGAGCAGTGCGGCGTTATCCACCACCGCACCACGGCAAGCATTGATCAGGATACGACCATCCGGCAGGGCCGCCAGTAGCTCATCATCCGCCATATGCAGGCTTTGATAAGCACCGGTTTTATTCAGTGGCGTATGAAAGGTGAGGACATCCGCTTCGCGCACCAGTTTTTCCAGCGGCCAAAAAGTGTCGTTATCGCCACGATCTGCGCGGGGTGGATCACAGAGCAGTGTGCGCACACCAAGGGCTTGCAGGCGAGCATTCAGTCGTGATCCCACATTCCCTACCCCAACGATACCGACCGTTTTATCGCGCAACTGGAAGCCATCACGTTCGGCCATCATCATCAGTGCGGAGAAAACATATTCAACTACCGCTATCGCGTTACAACCCGGAGCGGCGGAGAAGCCAATCCCCTGCTGCCGCAGCCAGTTGTCATCGACATGGTCAGTACCGGCAGTCGCCGTGCCCACAAAACCAATTGAGGTGCCTTGCAGCAGTGCCTCATTAACTTTGGTGACCGAGCGCACCATCAGCGCATCGGCGTCAGCCAGCGCTTCACGGGGGATTGGTCGCCCCGGCACCGCCTGCACATCGCCTAAACGCCGAAATAGATCCTCCGCGTATGGCATATTCTCATCAACCAGAATCTTCACGTTATTCTCCGGCAGCTCACTGCCCTACAGATGAAAAACAGGGGCTTAGTATATACCCAAAAAACGCAGAGCCACAGGTAGGCAGCCAACAAACGCATCCCGATGAGCTTACATCAGTAAGTGATTCGGGTAAGTGCGCGCAGCTAACACCCCTGTGGTTTCAAGAGCACAGGAATCCCCAAAGTCATTGGAGCCACAGGTAGGCAGCCAGTAAACGCATCCCGATGAGCTTACATCAGTAAGTGATTTGGGTAAGTGCGCGCAGCTAACACCCCTGTGGTTTCAAGAGCACAGGAATCCCCAAAGTCATTGGAGCCACAGGTAGGCAGCCAGCAAACGCATCCCGATGAGCTTACATCAGTAAGTGATTCGGGTAAGTGAGCGCAGCTAACACCCCTGTGGTTTCAAGAACACAGGAATCCCCAAAGTCATTGGAGCCACAGGTAGGCAGCCAGTAAACGCATCCCGATGAGCTTACATCAGTAAGTGATTTGGGTAAGTGCGCGCAGCTAACACCCCTGTGGTTTCAAGAGCACAGGAATCCCCAAAGTCATTGGAGCCACAGGTAGGCAGCCAGCAAACGCATCCCGATGAGCTTACATCAGTAAGTGATTCGGGTAAGTGCGCGCAGTTAACACCCCTGTGGTTTCAAGAGCACAGGAATCCCCAAAGTCATTGGAGCCACAGGTAGGCAGCCAGTAAACGCATCCCGATGAGCTTACATCAGTAAGTGATTTGGGTAAGTGCGCGCAGCTAACACCCCTGTGGTTTCAAGAGCACAGGAATCCCCAAAGTCATTGGAGCCACAGGTAGGCAGCCAGCAAACGCATCCCGATGAGCTTACATCAGTAAGTGATTCGGGTAAGTGAGCACAGCTAACACCCCTGTGGTTTCAAGGACGACGGGGATTTGCGCGGCGAAAACGCTCTGGTGTCGTCCCTGCCACTTGCTGAAACATCGCAATAAACGCAGATGCCGAGCTGTAGCCTACATCCAGCGCCACATTTTGTACGGTTTTTCCCTGTTCTAACAATGAGATAGCATGGAGAAACCGCAGTCGCTGCCGCCATTCGCTAAATGCCATTCCCAGCTCTTGCTGACAACGGCGCGATAATGTCCGCTCAGTGGTATAGACCCGCTTGGCCCAGAGTGCCAGCGAGGTGTTATCCGCAGGGCAGCGCTCCAGTGCGGCCAGGATTGGCGACAATAGTTTATCTTGCGAAGTGGGCAGATAGGTGCGCTGCACCGGTGACACCCTGAGCTGATCAATAAATACGTGGGCTAATCGCCTATCTTGCTCACTTTCCGGCATCAATAAGCCGCGAGAGAAGCAATCCTCCATAATGGCGCTAACGATTGGGCTGATATTCATCAAACAGGCGGAATCGGGTAAGCCATCACAGAGATCGAGGGCAATATCAATGGCACGAAAATGTAGTGATTTGCGGTTAAAGCTGGAGTGCTCGACCCCGGCGGGAACCCAGACACTGAATTCAGGCGGTGCTAAAAAGCGTTGACCGCCAATACTCATCGCCAACACCCCTGATTTTACACAGATTAATTGCCCGTAGGTGTGGGTATGCGGCAGGAATTCAGTATTGGCATGATATCTCTCACAGCGGAAGGACAAACTCTGCGGCTCGATGGCGGCCACCACGGGAAAAGAGGGTTCTGTCATGATGCATTGGCTCCGGCAAGCCCCATTCCTGCGGCTTAAATTGTCCTGATTACCCCAATTATTGTCTGATTATCGTTATATAGAATAAACCAGACAGCGGTAAACTGCACCGCATAAGTGTATGGATGAGAATTATTAGCATGAATGTGTTATTCCCCCTGTTCGCGGTGATTATTTGGTCAATCAATGCCGTGGTCAGCAAAGTATCGGCAACCGCCATTGATCCCGCCGCAATCTCTCTCTACCGCTGGGTGTTAGCGCTACTGACATTAACCCCATTTTTGCTGTTGGGCGTGATCCGTAACTGGTCAGCGATACGCGTCTATTGGTGGAAACTGATGATTTTGGGGTTACTGGGCATGGTGCTGTACCAAAGTCTGGCCTATTACGCGGCCCACAGCGTTAGCGCCCTGTTTATGGGAATACTCAGTTCATTGATTCCGCTGCTGACGGTGCTGATTAGTATTGTGTTGCTACGTGTGGCCCCGACAGTGGGCATCGCGCTGGGTAGCCTGTTGTCATTGGGGGGATTAGTGTGGCTAGTCAGTGCGGGCAACCCCGCACAATTGCTGCAACATGGCATCGGCAAAGGTGAATTGATGATGTTAGGCGCATCGGCATCCTATGCCCTCTATGGGGTGTTAACCAAGCGCTGGGCCATTCAGTTACCAAATTGGCAATCCCTTTATATGCAGATAGCCTTTGGTGTCCTGCTATTAATCCCTAATTTCCTGCTGGCAGCGGATGTCCAATTAACCGCGCAAAATATCCCGCTGGTGCTATTTGCCGGCATTCCCGCCTCCATTATTGCGCCCTATTTATGGATTCAGGGTGTTATGCGCCTTGGTGCAAACACCGCGTCAATATTTATGAATCTGACGCCCGTATTTACCGCCATTATTGCCGTAACTCTCCTTCATGAACAATTGCACAGCTACCACCTGATTGGCGGCGGCATTACCCTCGCGGGTGTCATACTGGCTCAGCGCCTGCGCAAGCCGCTGCGCAGAAAAAGCGCACAATAAAGCCCAAAAAAAGCCCGGCATGAATGCACCGGGCGATAGCATAGAAAAATGTTATATCAGAATGCCGCCAGCCACAGGCGCAGCTTCATCCCCCAATAACTGCTCCAGCCGCTGGTGTGCTGCACCATCTTGCCCTGATAGAGGATCACCAGCGTCGGCGTCACACTGACTTGCCATTGGGCTGATAGCTGGCCGGATGAGTCGTTAACCACCGGTAATTGATAGCCTTTTTTGCTCAGCCAGCGCTCAAGCTGCGGGGTATCTCCGGAGCGCAATGCTACGGTCAACACATTCTCGCCCTCCTGCGCCAACTGATTGACACTGGGGCTGGTGAATTTGCACACCCCGCACCATGTCGCCCAGAAATAGATCAGCAGCGGTTTGTTTTGGCTCATCGCCTGTAAAGAGACGGTTTCCCCGGTGAGCGTTTGCAAAGGCGTATCTGACCAATCAGACGGTGCCTGCGGGCTGCGCAGCCAATCCATTCCCAGCGAAACCACCGCCACCAGCAGCACTAAAACCGCCAGCTCTTTGCTCCAGCGCTTTAAGCGGCTCATTTATCCACCGATGCCAGTTGCTGTTTCACTATCTCCTCCAGCTGTTGATAGGAGATAGCGCCCGGCACCAGTTGGTCGCCAATTAGAGTGGCGGGGGTGCCCTGAATGCCCAGTTGATCGGCCAATTTTAGATTACTGCGCAGCACATTCAGACTTTGCTCACTCGGTTCCACTGGCGTGACACCGGTTTTTTTCTGCGCCGCGGCAATGCTATTGGCGTCATGGAGCCCTTTTTTCGTCATCAGGCGCTGATGAAATGCCATAAATTGATCCGGGTGCTGCTGCCAGAGAGTCAACGCCAGTCGGGCGCTGGTCACTGAGCTTTCCCCTTTAAATGGTAGAGGCTTTATCACCACCGCCAGTTGCGGATACTCCTGCACTATTTTTTCCAGCAGTGGATCAAAGGTTTTGCAGAATGGGCAGTTGTAATCGGTAAATGACACCAAGGTCAGTGCGGGTTTTGCCGCACCGAACCGTGGGCTAGCGGGGTCTAGGTATAGGGCTTGCTGATTGGCGGCGATAAACTGACTCAACTGCTGCCCCTGCGCCTGATTGGCCTGCTGCTGCCAGGCATTGACTGATTGTTCCAGAATATCCGGGTTCGCTACCAGGGTTTCGCGGATTAACGCTTTGATCCGCAGCTCTTGTGCGGGTGTGAAGGGTTCTGCCGCCCAGAGTGGCGTGGCGATCAGCGCTAGTAACAAAATCATCAAAATTTTCACTCTTTATCTCCTTTGGCATCGGCCAAAACTTTCAACAAAACATCACGATCCAGCAGCGGGGAGAGCACTACCCCTTGCGGTTGCTGCGGCCCATAAATCTGATTGAATGGGATAGCCACAGTGCCGCGCTCGCGCAAAAATTGGGTGATAGCAGCCGAGGGCCGTGTCCAGTCACCCCGTAGCGCCACCACGTCCGGCGCTTGCAGCGCCTGCTGCACATCATCGCGCATCAGCACATGTATCTTGTTGACCTTGCAGGTCACACACCAATCAGCCGTGACGTCGACAAACACCCGTTTATGCTCGCGCAGTGCCTGTTTAATGGCGGATTCTGTTAACGGCTGCCATGGGATGTTGTCATGGAGCGGCTGACGCCACAGGTTAGCCGTCAGTGAACCGGCCAGCAGTAGGGCACCTATAATCAGCACGCTGATTAAGCTGACGATGACGGCAACACGGGCGCCATAGCGCCAGCCAATGGCGAGTAACAGCGCCAGTAGCAGCACGCCAGCCGTGATAATCACCGCTAGCAGGCCAATATGGCTGATCATCAGAGTGAGTAACCACAGACTGGAGGCTAGCATCAGCCCCCCCATGGCAATGCGCAGATGGATCATCCAGCGGCCGGGGCGCGGTAGGCAAAGAGCTAATGTCGGCCACGCGGCCACCGCCAGCCACGGCAAGCTCATACCGACCCCGAGCGCGGTAAATATTCCCCACAGCGCAGGTAGCGGGGCCGCTAGGGCAAACGCCACTGCCGTGCCGAGAAATGGCGCGGAACAAGGGGTTGCCAGCAGGGTCGCCAGTGCGCCCTGCCCAAAGTGCCCCGCCATGCTACGGGCGCCTGATTTCTCAATGCGCGGGGCAGCAATGCGGCTGTTCAGTGACGAGGAGAGCTGGATGTCGAACAGGCCGAGCAGATTGGCGGTAAAAAGCGCGGTGACCAGCACCATAAAACCGATAAACCACGGACTCTGGAACTGAATCCCCCAACCCAGGGCGTGATTGCCTAAACGTAAGGCGGTCATTAGCAGTGCCAGCAACCAAAATGAGCTGATGATCCCTGCCGCAGAGGCCAAAAACTGCCAACGCACCTGACGGCGAGTTTGCTGCTCTGTTTGCAGGATCGAACCCAGTTTCATCGCCAATACCGGCAGCACGCAGGGCATCAGATTCAGAATCAATCCGCCCGCCAGCGCCATGAATATCCACGACCAAAAGGTGGTGGATGACGCAGGTAATCTGAGTGCCGACCCAATGTTCAGCGTGGTTTCTTGCGCCAAGCCAGCATCGCTAATCACCATGGTCAGCGGCTTGCCGCGCAGATCCGCCGTCCCTTCCCCCCAACCATCCGTGGCTGCAACCCGCACCGACAGTTGGTTACCTTGCACGCTAACGATGGGTTTGCCGAGATCCACGTCATCCAGCGTATCGAAGAACAACGCGGGCTGCCACCACCCCTCCTCACGCAGCGCCAGAATCTGCACTTCGCCGTTGCCATAGCCCACCTGAATCTGTTTGGTCAAGGCATTAGCAATCGGCACTTGCCCCATCGCCTGGGCAAAATCGTGCATAAATTGCTGCTGGTTTTCAGCGCTTATCGGCGAGGAGAGATCGAGGCTAAATGGATAGTCGGTCAAAATGCAGACATTGCTACAGGTCGATAGGGTTAATGTTCCGCTCATTCTCTTGGGCAGCGGCCCGGAAATGACGATCGGCAGCATCACCTGCTGATGATATCCCTGAGTTGAAATCCCAGAAACATCAAAACGTTGCGGTACTGGCCAGTGCCATTTTACTGCATCAAGCGGCAGATCCCATGCAATGGTGGGCGCAATCCCCCCCTCTCCTGGCGAGCGCCAGTAGGTTTTCCAGCCATCTTGCAGTTGAACGGCAAGTAACATGCGGGTTTCACCGCCCGTTGATGGTTCGGCACGTAGCCGAACTTTTGCGTGGTCATTTTGTGGACTGACCAGCCAGCCGCTGTCTGCCGCCCAAAGGGTGGGCATCCATAGCAGCAACAGACAGAACAGGGCTGTCTTGCTTAAATTGAGCACTGTTTTTCTCCAAAAATAGATTAATCACAGCAACAACTGGGTTGCCGTCATGACGCCAAAAACGTCTCTATTCTCGGAAAATGCATAATCGCAGATGCACCCTCAAATCACTGGGTGAGATAACTCTGGGCGGCGGGAATCTCATGCGGGTCGGTGCGGTCGGCATCAACAGCAGCAGTAACAGACCCAAAGAGAAAATGGCTAACTCGAACAGTACCGGCGGTGAGGCCAAGAGAGATTTGGCACTTAGCTCGCAAGGTGTGGGGGCTTCATTGGTGTCGGCAAGGGTCTGTGATGACGAGCTAGGGAGGAGAGTTTTTTCCAACGCGTGCAGGCTGGCAATGCGTTGCGTCATACAGACCAGTATGACCAGGCAAGCCAGACAGAGGAACCACTTAGCAGCGCGTTGTCTTTTAACCATTATCCTTGCTTAACCATTATCCGGGCGATTCATCTCAAAAATTATTGAGTCAGTCCCATACAGGATGAGCGCTCATCTTAGCGGCATAATCAAGATTATCAATGTCTGAACCTAAACTATCACTCAACATTACAATTAATGACCAAGGCATTTACTTAAAAAATGTAATGTAGGCGACACATTTACAGGTATCATGTCGGCGGCCCGCCCTATCGCTGGCTAATCCCACTATTTTCCATCGTATCGTCTCCACAGCGAAGGACCGGTTATATGCAACCTTTGAACGGCCCAGGTGCCCCCCTTGCCAGTGATCGCAATGTCGCACCGACCAAGATGACCCATCAGGGCCAAGTGGACGATCAGGCACTGACTCCTGCTCAACGCACCACACTGGAAAAACTGATTGTGCGGATTATGGCTCTCAGCCCGATTAAGTCAGCCGAGATCTGGGCCGCCCTGCGTCACGATTTATCCCTTAGCAGCACCAGTGATTTGCTCGCTCGCCACTTCCAGCCAGCGGAACAACTGCTGCAAACCCGCCTGTTGCAGACACAGGAAAATCACGCCAATCACCAGTTACGCCAACAACTGACTGAACTGCTGCCGCAGGGTAATAATCGACAGGCGGTGAGCGACTTTATTCGCCAGAATTTTGGTCACACAGTATTAAGCCAGTTAAGCCATTTCGAATTACAGCAAGTATTAGTGCTGCTGCAATCCGGCACGCTAAATATTCCGCAGCCACAGCTGACCACCATAACTGACCGGCCACTATTACCGGCAGAACAGCAAAATATTCAATCGCTGGTGGCAAAACTCAGTGCCGTCACCGGCGAACAGCCGGCAAAAATATGGCAAGCGCTATTTGATATGGTGGGGGTGAAAAGTAGTGACCCGCTACCAGCGCGCCATTTCCAGATCCTCAGCCAGTTTTTGCAGACTAAAGTGGCTCTTAGCCAGCAAACTGCGCCGACACTGGTTAATCTACAAACCGCGCTAAAACAGCCCGCCACTGCGCAAGAGCAGCAGTTATTGCTCGATTATAGCCAGAACCGCTTTCAGGCCAGCCCCTCGACGCCACTGACACAAGCGCAGCTGAACGATATTATCAATGTGCTATTTTCCGCCCGATTAGACCGGGCCAATGCGACACAAAATTTAGCCGAAGACCAAAAAATCCTACAGCCACTGATTAACCCAATGATTGTCGCATTACCGCAATCAGTACAAAACTTACTGCAAAAACCGTCACTGGTGATTGTCGCGGTAGCCATAGTGATCGCCTGTTTACTAGTAATATTCCTATAAGCGCCAATCAAACCCGTTAATGGTATAAGAGTGAATAGATTTTTCCGATAGCTCACAACCGATGCTGACAGGAATATAACGATGAAGATTTTGGGCCTTATTGGTGGGATGAGTTGGGAATCGACCATTCCTTATTACCGGATGATTAATCAGCAGGTTAAAGAGCAATTAGGCGGGTTGCACAGCGCCAAAATTATTCTCTACAGTGTTGATTTTCATGAAATTGAACAGCTGCAAGTTAAAGGTGACTGGCAGAGCGCGGCAAAAGTGCTGTCTGATGCTGCCGTATCATTAAAACTCGCGGGGGCTGAGGTGGTAGTGGTATGCACAAATACCATGCACAAAGTGGCCGATGATATTGAAGCCGCCAGTGGATTGCCGTTATTACATATTGCTGATGCCACAGCCGCACAAATTAAGCAGCAAGGGATCAATAAAATAGGCTTATTGGGTACCCGCTATACCATGGAGCAAGATTTCTATCGTGGCCGCTTAACTGAAAAACACGATATTGAGGTTATTACGCCAGACAGTGCTGACCGTGAAGTCATTAACCGCATTATTTATGAAGAGCTGTGTCTAGGGGTTATCAATGATATCTCCCGCCAAGAGTATCGCCGAATTATAGGAAAATTAGAGCAACAAGGTGTGCAAGGCATTATCTTTGGCTGCACTGAGATTACCCTGCTGGTAAATGCACAAGATGCCAGTGTGCCGGTCTTCGATACCACAGCTATCCATGCCAAAGCCGCCGCAGAGTATGCACTGAAACCCTAATTGTTATTAGCGGCTAGTTATTAACGCCAATGTTATTGCCGTTGCGGTTATAGCAAGCCAGCAACGGCAAGCATGAAAATATCAGCCTCTAATAACATTTTTACCCGCAGCCTTGGCGTTATAAAGCATTTTATCCGCGCGGATTAATAATTGCTCCTGCGCTTCATTTTGCGCCAACTCGACCACGCCCAAGCTCATTGTCACGTGAATATTGCCATCCACCGGCATTACCTCAATGAGCTGTCTGATCTCCTCAGCAATGGTTTTAGCCTCGTTTAATTGCGTGTTCGGTAACACGATCATAAATTCATCGCCCCCCCAACGGCCCAAAACGTCGATTTCCCTAATATTATTCCTAATCACATCAACAATATGTGTCAGCGTTAAATCCCCGACAGAGTGGCCATATTGGTCATTAATAAATTTAAAATTATCTAAATCCAGCGAAAGCAATGATAGCGGCTGGCAAAATCGCTTAGCACGGTTATATTCATGCTTCAGAACTTTCTCCAGTAAATAGCGGTTGGCGGCTGAGGTTAATACATCGGTTTCGGAAAGGCTTTTTTTGATATCTAATTGCTGCTGTAGCTGGTAATTGATTTTACGTAACTCTGACGTTCGCTCTTCAACTAATGCTTCCAGCGTTTTGTTTTTTAGCTCTAACTTTTCAAGGCGATGTTTTTTATCATGAATATTTCGGTGAGCCCCGATCATCCTTGATACCGAACCATCGCGATTACGTTCAATCACTTTGCCGCGATCTTCAATCCAGATATAGTCGCCCTCATGAGTCTGGCAGCGATACTCTATCTGGTATCTTTCGGACTGATTATTAATATAGGCATCAAACTGAAACATGACCCGCTCAAAATCATCGGGATGGATAATTTTTTCCCACGTATGTACTGTATTTTCAAATGCATGAACAGGGTATCCCAGCATTTCATACCAACCGGAATTACGGTAAACAAATCCATTGTTTGCATTCCAATCCCAGATACCATCACTTATTACTTCCAGTATTTCATGAACAACGCGCTCGTTTAAATCGGCAATCTTCAGCTTCTGATCACTTTGATTATGGCTCATTGAACTACCCTGCTGTGTTGGTAAATTAAAAAGCAAAAATAGGTTTGTTTAATTATTGTTCTAATATTGTGAATTAACGCTTTTAGGCAGGCAAGGGGTTTTTAACGCTAAATTTGACTTTAAGCAACTAAGAGCACATTAAAAAAAAGTGAGATTTAAGCTAATACGTTAGCATTCAACCACCTACTTTTTATATTGTTATCCACTTTAGTTATTTAGTATAAGATGTTTTTATGAATAACAAGTGATCCCCTCTCATTCTTTTATACAAAAAGATAAAATTAACAAGAAAGATACGTCTCTCTGATGATGACACGCCATTTTTTGCATAAATTATATTTTATAGCGAATAAAAAAGCCCACGATCTCTCGCGGGCCTAGTTATTCAGTATCAACTAGCAGAAATATCTGCCACTGACCTTATTGCTGGTATTTACGCATAACCAGGGTGGCGTTAGTCCCACCAAAACCAAAGCTGTTAGACATCACCGTGGTCAGTTCACGTTGAGTTGGCTTGGTGACGATATTCATCCCCGCCGCTTGCTCATCCAGATTTTCAATATTGATGCTTGGTGCGATAAAACCGTGCTCAACCATCAACAGGCTGAAAATAGCTTCATGGACACCTGCGGCCCCCAGAGAGTGACCGGTCATCGCTTTGGTTGAGGAGATAGCTGGCGTGTTATCACCGAATACTTCACGAATCGCGCCCAGCTCTTTCACATCACCAACCGGTGTAGAAGTGCCGTGTACATTCATGTAGTCGATTGGAGTATCCACACCTTCCATTGCCATCTGCATGCAGCGAACTGCACCTTCACCTGATGGTGCCACCATGTCGGCACCGTCAGAGGTGGCACCGTAGCCAACAATTTCAGCATAAATGTGTGCACCACGGGCCAGAGCATGTTCCAGCTCTTCAACCACCACCATGCCACCACCGCCTGCAATCACAAAACCATCGCGGTCTTGATCATAAGTACGGGAAGCTTTGGTTGGCGTTTCATTGTATTTGGTCGACAATGCGCCCATCGCGTCGAACTCACAGGCCATCTCCCAGCACAATTCTTCCCCACCACCGGCAAAGACCACATCCTGTTTGCCCAGTTGGATCAGCTCCAAAGCGTGGCCAATACAGTGGGCAGAAGTTGCGCAAGCGGAGCTGATGGAGTAGTTCACCCCTTTGATTTTAAAGGGTGTTGCCAGACAAGCGGAGACACCAGACGCCATGGCTTTTGTCACCATGTAAGGGCCTACGCCTTTCAGGCCGCGGGGGGTACGCATGGCATCGGAGCCGGCCACCTGGTTGCGGGGAGAACCACCACCAGAACCGACAACCAGCCCACTACGGAAATTAGAGACCTGCTCATCCGACAAACCAGAGTCTGCAATCGCTTCTTGCATCGCAAGGTAAGCATAAATTGAGGCGTCGCTCATAAAACGCAGCACTTTGCGATCAATGAGATCTTTTGGCTCAGCGGCGAGTTTTACATCGCCCCAGACATGGCTGCGCATACCTGCGTCTTTAAATTCCTGAGCGAAAGTAATGCCAGAACGGCCTTCCTGCAAAGATGCCAGAACTTCCTGCTGGTTATTACCAATGCTGGAGACAATACCCAAGCCAGTAATGACTGCACGCTTCATTCAATACCTCTTCCACTAATTTTACATTCGGGATTTTGCAACGCACTTTAGCGTACAGTTGTACGCCGAACAAGTCCGATCAGCGTAATATAGCCAGATAATTTTACAATTTGCACGCGGCGGGTCACATAGTTAGAATCGCCCCACCCCTTGAGATACGAGTCTTTTAACGTGAGCCAAGCGCCAATCCAAACTGCAACATTAAGCTGGAATGAACAGGGTACACCTGTATCGGAACAGTTTGATGACATCTATTTTTCCAATGACGATGGGCTGGAAGAGACGCACTATGTTTTTCTCAAGGGCAACGGCTTTCCGGCACGTTTTGCCCAACACCCACGAGATAACTGCATTTTTGCTGAAACCGGCTTTGGTACCGGGTTGAATTTTCTGACATTATGGCGCGATTTTGCCCAATTTAAGCAGCAAAATCCCACCGCCAAACTTCAGCGTTTGCACTATATCAGCTTCGAGAAATACCCCCTACAGATCGCCGATTTGGCGGCTGCCCATGCACGCTGGCCGGAACTGGCGACCTTTGCCGAACAGTTGCGAGCGCAATGGCCCCTGCCCCTTGCTGGCTGCCACCGTATTTTGCTGGCTGAAGGGGCTATCACGCTGGATTTGTGGTTTGGTGATGTCAATACCTTGCTGCCACAGCGGGATGCCAGCTTGAATAATCAAGTGGATGTCTGGTTCCTCGACGGCTTCGCACCCGCCAAAAATCCCGATATGTGGAATGATACCCTGTTCAGTTCGATGGCGCGTATGGCCAGATCGGGAGGCACTTTTGCCACTTTCACCGCCGCCGGATTTGTGCGCCGAGGGTTACAGCAGGCAGGATTTGAGGTCGCTAAAGTGAAAGGCTTCGGGCAAAAACGTGAAATGCTGACTGGCACCTTACCACAAAGCCTCGATACGCAATGCGCCCCTTGGTATCACCGCCCCTCTGCTGCCCATGGTGATGATATCGCAATTGTCGGCGGCGGGATTGTCACTGCATTAACCGCATTGGCTTTGCAGCGCCGTGGGGCGAAGGTCACACTCTATTGCGCCGATACACAACCGGCACAGGGGGCATCCGGTAACCGGCAAGGTGCGCTCTACCCGCTGCTGAATGGCAAAAATGATGCACTGGAGGCTTTTTTCACCAGCGCCTTTACCTTTGCCCGCCGCCAATATGACCAATTGATTGAGCAAGGTATTCGTTTTGATCACCAGTGGTGCGGTGTTAGCCAATTAGCATTTGATGAAAAAAGCCGCGGCAAGATTGATAAGATGCTGCAAAGCCAGTGGCCGGAAGCTCTCGCCCAAGGGATGAACCGCGAACAACTCAGTGCGCTGGCCGGATTAGATTGCGCCCACGATGGCATACACTACCCTGCCGGTGGCTGGCTCTGCCCATCAGATCTCACCATCGCGCTCATAGCGCTGGGACAACAAAACGGCATGGTTTGCCATTATCAGCATGAATTGCAGCAGTTAGCGCAGATTGATGGGCAGTGGCAGCTAACCTTTGCACAAGCCGCCAAACAGCATGCCACCGTGATTCTGGCAACCGGTCACCGCTTACCCGAGTGGGAACAAACTCGCCATCTGCCGCTCTCTGCCGTGCGCGGCCAGGTATCGCATATCCCCACCACGCCCGTACTCAGTCAGTTACGGCAGGTTCTGTGCTATGACGGCTACCTAACACCTGTGAACCCCGCCAATCAGCATCACTGTATTGGGGCCAGTTATCAGCGCGGCGATGTCGCCACTGATTTTCGGGCTGACGAGCAGCAAGAGAACCGCGATCGACTCTTACGCTGCTTACCACAGGTGAGCTGGCCGCAACAGGTTGATATCAGTGATAATCAGGCCCGTTGTGGGGTGCGCTGTGCTATCCGTGACCATTTACCGATGGTCGGTGCGGTGCCGGAGTACGCCGCAACTCTGGCGCAGTATCAGGATCTGCCACGCAAAATTCAGCGCGGTGATGAAATAGCCCCAGCCCCAGTGTGGCCGGAGTTATTTATGGTGGGTGCATTGGGGTCACGTGGTTTATGCAGTGCGCCACTGGTGGCTGAAATTCTGGCAGCACAGATATTTGGCGAACCGCTGCCACTGGATGCCTCTACCCTGGCGGCACTGAATCCTAACCGCTTCTGGATTCGAAAATTACTGAAAGGCAGACCGGTGCAACAGCGCTAACCCTGCGATTTCAGGGCCAAAGGTTATTTAATAGCCTGTTCCAGCAAACGATCCCACAATCCCAGCACCAAAACCTGATCCGGTGGCGATAACTCACCGGCTTTGATGGCTTTTTCCAAACTGGCTTGTACGCGGGCATGTAACTGCTCCGCGGTGTGTTCACCGAACTCTTCCGACTCCGCCACCGCTAACGTCAGATGACCGCGCAGGTAACCACCGGCAAATAAATCATCATCACTGGCGTGCTCTACCATGTCATCTATCTGCGCCAAGATGTGTGTTTCAAACTCTGCGATCATCACTCTTATCCTAATTATATCAATCTGTTATTAAACTAAATCTTCCGGGTAGGGAAATAGTTCTGGGGTCAACGGCGGTGTATTGTAAAACGATTGTAACGCCTGAATAAAGCCCGCAGGTCGTGGGGATACTCCGTTTTCCAGATGCCATAGCACCTGTTCGCGCACTTTACGCTGGAATGTGATTCGATCCGGCTCACAATCCCCGTTCAAATTGTCGCAACTGACATTGAAAGGGAAACCAGCCGCTACACAAAACATCCACTCCAGTGCCTGCGGCTTTATCTCTACCACTTCAAATTGGCTCTGGGTTAACGCATCGCGCCCATCCGGGCAGTACCAATAGCCAAAATCCACAAGCTTGCGCCGCTCTTCGCCGGCAATACACCAATGGGAGATTTCATGCATCGCGCTGGCGTAATAGCCGTGGGCGAAAACCACCCGATGGTAAGGGAGTTGGTCGTCGGCGGGCAGGTAGATAGGTTCATCCTCCCCTTTGACCAATCGCGTATTAAATGAGTCACTAAAGCTGGCATTAAAAACGTCGATCAACTGCTGATAATGATGGGTCATGCTTGAGTCCGTAAGAGCGGTATCGCGAGCGACATCAGGTTATCCCTGATAGTTGATACCTTAAGTTAAGCGAAAACGTGTAATCCCAGCCAGGAGGAGATCTCGGCACCGTGGCTGTCGTACAGCAGCTTGCAGCTCATGACGAATGACACCACGACAATCATTGGGCGAATTAATTTCTGCCCTTTCGTCAGCACCATATGCGCCCCCAGACGCGCACCCAGCACCTGCCCGACCAACATCACCAGCCCAATACTCCACACCACTTTGCCGCCGACAATAAAGAAAGTCAGGCCGCCCAAATTAGAGGTGAAATTCAGGATTTTGGCATGGGCGGTGGATTTCGCCAGATTGAAACCGCACAAGGTGACAAAGGCCAGTGCATAGAAAGAACCCGCGCCGGGGCCAAAGAAACCGTCGTAAAAACCGACCCCACCACCGGCTATCAGGGCAAAGGGCAGTGCAGACAAACGGCGCTTTTGGTCAAATTCGCCGAGCTTAGGGGTCACCAGAAAATAGACGCCAATGCCTATCACCAGCAACGGCAAAATTTGCCGCAGAATATCCGCCCGCATATGCTGAACCAAAATCGCGCCCAGCATCGAACCGACCAGAGTCAGTGCAATGGTCAGCTTTTGATCCTTTAGATTAACCGCGCCACGGCGGATAAAATAGAGGCTGGCGGAGAACGACCCGCCAACAGATTGCAATTTGTTAGTCGCCAAGGCCTGCGCCGGGGGTAAGCCCACCGCTAACAGCGCCGGGACAGTGAGTAAACCGCCGCCACCCGCGATGGAATCAATAAATCCGGCCAATAACGCAACTACAAACAATATCCCCAGAACCGCAGGACCAAGGGTAAACCAATCCATGATTTATTCCGTAGCAAAATGGTTGTCCAGCAACGCCTGACATGAAGGCGGCAGTGGTGGTGGCAGGGTTTTACCTGGTTTAGCACTTGGCTGATGAGGCTGGAACCAGCTCTCCAGCTCGGCACCGCAGCCATCACCCGCTGGCGGTGTCTCTTGATCCAGGCACTCCAGGCTATCGGCTGGACAGCGCAAACGCACGTGCATATGAGCACGGTGACCAAACCACGGGCGTACTTTATGCAGCCAATGGCGATCCGTGCCCGCATCCAGACAGAGCTGTTTTTTAATCGCTGGATTGACGAAAATGCGGGTCACTTCACTATCGTTAGCCGCTAGCTTAATCAAATTTTCAACTTGTGGCTGCCAAAGTGCTGGCACCACCCCTTTACCGTCCGCGGCAACCAAATCAATAGGTTGCGGTTTTAGCAACTGCTGTTGGTTCCAGCGCTGTGGTGGCAACTGTAACCAGATGTCGACATCCAGACCTGACTGATGACTGGCATGACCGCTGTTAAAACGCCCACCTGCGGGCATCGCCATATCACCAATCAACACTGTACCAAGCTGATTTTTCTGAGCTTTATCACTTAGACGGTGAATAAAGTTCAATAGATCAGGATGGCCAAAATAGCGGCGCTGATCTGGGCGCATCACCTGATAATCTGCCGATTGAAGCGGCAAAGGCATGGCACCAATCACGCAGCCATTGGCAAAACCCCCAATCGACTGTGGCGATCCCAGCACCGGATTCACTATCTGTTGCCACGGCGTCGCAGCCATGACTGGGGCTGTTGCGCCCAGCAACACTATGCCGGCAAGTGCCACCGCACTCGCAATCCATCTGTTCATTGTGCCTACCAGCGCGGAACGTCTGAAACCACATCACCACACTGGGCACGCTGGCGCAGCAGGTGATCCATTAGCACAATTGCCATCATCGCTTCAGCAATCGGGACCGCACGGATGCCGACGCAAGGGTCATGGCGACCACGAGTGACCATCTCCACCGCTTCCCCCTGCCGGTTAATGGTTTGCCCCGGAACCATAATACTGGACGTAGGTTTCAAAGCGATATGCGCCACGACCGGCTGGCCGCTGCTGATACCGCCCAGAATGCCGCCAGCATGGTTGCTCTGGAAACCTTGCGGCGTAATTTCATCACGATTTTCGCTACCACGCTTGGTCACCACCGCAAAACCATCGCCAATTTCCACCCCTTTCACCGCATTGATACTCATCAGCGCATGGGCCAGATCCGCATCCAAACGATCAAAAACCGGCTCGCCCAAACCGACTGGCACCTGTTCAGCCACCACAGTGATTTTGGCACCGATCGAGTCGCCCGCTTTTTTCAGCTCGCGCATCAGCGCATCCAGCGGCTCCAATTTACTGGCATCCGGGCAGAAGAACGGATTCTGCTCGACCAAATCCCAATCAATCAAATCACAGCTGATATCGCCAATTTGTGCCAAATAACCCCGCACCTGCACACCAAATTTCTGCGCCAGATACTTTTTAGCAATGGCACCGGCAGCAACGCGCATCGCCGTTTCACGGGCGGAAGAGCGGCCACCACCACGGTAGTCGCGCACCCCGTATTTCTGTTCATAGGTGTAGTCAGCGTGGCCTGGGCGAAACACGTCTTTAATCGCGCTGTAATCTTGCGAACGCTGATCGGTATTCTCAATCATCAACCCGATACTGGTCCCGGTGGTTAGCCCCTCGAACACACCAGATAAAATACGCACCGCATCCGGCTCGCGGCGTTGGGTGGTATAGCGTGAAGTGCCCGGACGACGTCGGTCGAGATCCAACTGAATATCGGCCTCGGTGATGGGAATACCCGGCGGAACACCATCGATAATACATCCCAAGGCGATGCCGTGAGACTCACCAAAAGTGGTGACGCGGAAAAATTGCCCAATACTGTTCCCAGCCATCACGGCTCCTTACCCTTTAGTGATAAATAAATTACTCATAATTAATCTGCCAGCACAATATCATCGTGCTGGCAGAGGTTATAAGTGGCGCTTAATTAATCGCGATACATGCTGAAATGTGGTGCGCAGTCAATCAGTTGCTGTTTGGTCAGCATAAAGACGCCATCACCACCGTTGTCAAATTCCAGCCAGGTGAACGGCACATCTGGATATTGATCCATCAAATGCACCATGCTGTTGCCCACTTCACAAATCAGCACGCCATCATCTTGCAAGAAGTCTGGCGCACAGGCCAGAATTCGGCGGGCCAGTTTCAGGCCATCACTGCCCGCAGCCAGCCCTAACTCAGGCTCGAAGCGGAACTCCTGTGGCAAATCGGCCATATCTTCAGCATCAACATATGGCGGGTTCGTTACAATCAAGTCATATTTGATCGGCGGCAAGTCGCGGAACAGATCCGAGCGAATTGGCGTGACCTGGTGCTCCATCGAATGCTGCTCAATATTGTGCTCAGTCACCGCCAATACGTCGTTGGAGATATCAACCGCATCCACTTCAGCTTCAGGGAAAGCATAAGCACAGGCAATAGCAATACAGCCGCTACCGGTACACATATCGAGAATATGTTTAGGTTGATGGCGAATCAGCCCATCAAAGCGGTTATTGATTAACTCACCAATCGGTGAGCGAGGCACCAACACGCGCTCATCAACATAATATTCCATGTCACAAAACCAGGCTTTATTGGTCAGGTAAGCCACCGGGATACGCTCGTTGACCCGGCGGATAACCCGCTCAACAATGCGGTGACGCTCGCTGGAGGTCAGACGCGCACTGCGCATATCTTCTGGAATATCAATCGGTAAAAACAGGCTTGGGAAAACCAGTTGCACCGCTTCGTCCCACGGATTATCAGTACCGTGACCATAAAAAATATTGGCGGCATTAAACCGGCTGACTGCCCAGCGCAGCATATCTTGAATGGTGTGCAGCTCATTTACTGCTTCATCGACGAAAATCTTGTCCAAGGTTATCTCCAACTGGTGCGTAAAATCATGATCTATGCCCCTAGTTTGCCATGAAGCCTGCGACAAATCAGCAGCAATACATCAGTAGAATGATAACCGAATAATGAAGAACGCATTAAAGTCGCCACTCAGGCCAGATTTTTATTTAGGCAGATGGCCATCAACAGGTAAACTGGGAACAATTGCAACATGCCAATGAACTAATAATGAAAAACAAATATCACCTGACAACCGATGAACTACAGCTTTTTAAAGAGTCGATAGCCGGGGCAAAGAAGCTGAAGCAAGATACCATCCTCCACCGTGAGCCGCCTAAATTGGGTAAGAAAATCGCCCCTGAGCGATTACTCCAGGAGCAGGTTGATGCTAGCTATTATTTCTCTGATGAATTCCAGCCGCAGCTGGATATGGAAGGCCCGACACGTTATGTGCGGCCAGGTGTCGACCATTTTGAAGTTAAAAAATTGCGGCGTGGCGATTACTCACCCGATATGTTTTTGGATTTACACGGATTAACTCAGAAACAGGCCAAACAAGAGCTAGGTGCCTTGATTGCCGCCTGCAAACGCGAGCATGTGCATTGCGCCTGCGTTATGCATGGTCATGGTAAGCATGTCCTGAAACAGCAAACCCCGTTATGGCTGGCGCAGCATCCCGATGTGTTGGCATTCCATCAAGCCCCTAAAGAGTGGGGGGGAACCGCTGCACTGTTGGTGTTAATTGAGTTAGCTGAATAATTGAGATTTATTTTTGCATTTTAGGCTATAACTATTTTTATTACAGCCACTTAGTTCTGCTTAGTGTTACGAGATTATCTCTGTTCAATGATCTAATTTGAATGCGAAGTTACTCGTATTTCTAACCTTACTAAGGAGTTATCAACATGATGGAAAATAGCCCTATATCAACCCAAAAGATTAATCTAGACGGGGTACCAAACGCCAACGGCGGTATGAATTACACTTATCATCCAACTGATGGTAACAAAAAGATCACACTCTCCTCCGAACCTCACAATAATATCCTAATATTGAGTGCTGACATCACGCCTAATAAGCTGCACTTCGAAAACATTGGTACGGAACGCTCCCCTACAATAAAAATCACCTTTAACGGTAACCGTTCCGGTGACTACCTGATTATTAATCAGAGCCATGACTTGAGGTTACCAAGATTTGGCTTGCCGATGAATCCAAGATTTGGCTCGCAGACAAATATAGAGGTGGGTGGTGTAAGTCTGCCAATACCGAATATCCATACAGCATTGCGCCAAAATCTGCAGCCCCTATTCCCAGATTCGCTCCCCCGAGGTTCTACAAACAATACTGAAGGCAAAAATAGTTATACTTTTAATTTGGGCGATGGTGGCAGAATGATGACGCTCCCCTTAGGATCTGACAATAATACCCTAATATTTGGTGCTGGCATCACGCCTGATATGCTGCACTTTGAAAACATTAGCACCTCCACTTTCTACCCCAAAACGAAAATCACCGTTAAAAATAGCCCTTCCGGCGACCACCTGATTATTAATGAAAGCTATAGCTCGAAAGCCTATTTTCATAACCCACTGAAAAATATAGAGATAGGAGGTGTAAGTCTGCAAATGCAGGATATCCATACAGCATTACGCCAAAATTTACAGCCCGAATTTCCCAATTTGATCCCCCTGGATTTTACAAAAATCGGCAAAGATGAATATAGTTATACTTTTAATTTGGGTGATGGTGCCAGAGAGTTAAACCTCACTCCCCAATCTCGCCATAATACCCTAATATTGGGTGCTGGCATCACGACTGATAAGCTGCACTTCGAATACATTGGCACGAAACATTACCCTAAAATAAAAATCACCTTTAACGGTAACCGTTCCGGTGACTACCTGGTTATTAATGAAAGCCTTGGCTCGGAATCCACAACGCGTAACTTGCTGAGAAATATAAAGGTGGATGGTGTAAGTCTGCCAATGCGGAGTATCCATACAGCATTGCGCCAAAATCTGCAGCCCCTATTCCCAGATTCGCCCCCCCGAGGTTTGACAAAAAACACCAAGGGAGAGAATAGTTATACTTTTAATTTGGGCGATGGCGGCAGAATGATCACGCTCATCCCCGGAACTCGTAATAATACCCTAATATTTGGTGCTGGCATCACGCCTGATATGCTGCACTTTGAAAGCATTGGCAGCGTTGTATATCCCAAAACGAAAATCACCCTTAAAAATAGCCCTTCCGGCGACCATCTGATTATTAATGAAAGCCATAACTCGAAAGCCTATTTTTATAACTCACTGAAAAATATAGAGGTAGGGGGTGTAAATCTGCCAATGCAGGATATCCATACAGCATTACGCCAAAATTTACAGCCCAAATTTCCAAATTTGATCCCCCTGGATGTTACAAAAATCGGCAAAGATGAATATAGTTATACTTTTAATTTGGGCGATGGTGCCAGAGAGTTAAACCTCACTCCCCAATCTCGCCATAATACCCTAATATTGGATGCTCGCATCACGCCTGATAAGCTGCACTTCGAAAGAGTTGTCACCGATTCACTCCTTAAAACGAAAATCACCTTTAACGGTAACCGTTCCGGTGACTGCTTGATTATTAATGAAAGCCTTGGCTCGGAATCCACAACGCGTAACTTGCTGAGAAATATAAAGGTGGGTGGTGTAAGTCTGCCAATGCGGAGTATCCATAGAGCATTGCGCCAAAATCTGCAGCCCCTATTCCCAGATTCGCCCCCCCGAGGTTTGACAAAAAACACCAAGGGAGAGAATAGTTATACTTTTAATTTGGGCGATGGTGGCAGACTGATAAAGCTCCCCTCCGGATCTCACCATAATACCCTAACATTGGGTGCTGGCATCACGCTTGATAAGCTGCACTTCGAAAGCATTGGCAGCGTTGTACGTCCTAAAACGAAAATCACCTTTAAAAATAGCCCTTCCGGCGACTACCTGGTTATTAATGAAAACCTTAAATCAACATCCTCAGGTTGTAACTCACTGAAAAATATTGAAGTGAATGGCCAAATTTTGGTAATGACGGATATCCGCAAGGCTCTGGGGCAAGGGCTACAACCCACATTCCCTGATAAAAACGCCACCGCCAAAGAGGCAACCAATATAACGACAGGGATGGATGCCGATGACGGCAATATCTTCAGAGACAACAAAGGTAACGGTGATAAGCTACTAAATTTCAATGAGTTTAGCAGAGTGGAAGGGGTAAAAAATACGTTGAAAGAAGAAAGCACTACAAAACAAGATGCTTATACATCCCCTGAGCTTACTCCCACCACCTCAGATGCAATAGCATCATTCGGTGCTGAAAATGAACTGCAATCAACTTCCTGCTATGGCAATCCAGCAGTAACCGTCAGGCCGGTGGTACCTTTGATTACCGCTGGAGTTTAGACTTAATCAGTCTTCGTAAGGCTCTCCAGTAGCATCAAAAAGGGCGCAATATGAATTGCGCCCTTATCGGTTCATATTTATATGCTGCTATGAATCAACCGTGGCAAGCCTTTGCCAGAAGCTGTGTCGGGCTGACTTGCCAGTCAAAAGTCCCCTTACCTGTCTCGCCATTCAGCGAGATACAAGCAATTGCCGAGGTCGCAAACATTGGCGGGCACTGCCCTGGACAAAGTTCCGCCACCAGATAGCCCACCAGCGGTAAATGTGAGATAACCAGCACTGCTGCATGGTCCTCTTTCGCCAGCGCTTGCAAATAGCAACAGATGAAAGCCGCATCCCCGCCTGGCGTTAATTCTGGCATCACTTCCTGCTCTGCCGGTAGAGGCATGACCCCTCGCACCACATCCAATGTCTGCTCAGCGCGCAAATAAGGGCTCACCAGAATCTGGTCGATATCGACCGATTGCTCGTTTAACCAGCTTGCTATCTGACGTGATTCATCCTGACCACACAGAGTTAGGGGCCTTAGCGCATCACTTGCTGCGTCAAGGGCCGCGTCACCGTGACGCATAATGAAAACTTGCATATTGCACCGTTTTTGTTAACAAAATAACGCTATACAGAAACGCTTTGCGTGCTGTACCGCCGAAACCTTTACCCGTGAGTAAAGAAACTTCATAACGATAACGCGCCGTCTCTCTATGGCGGCCGGGCATTTTGCCTGAAACTTAAAGTAAAGAAAATGGCTGTTTTCACACCGGTCATCCCGGCAGCCAACCCTGACTGGTTACATAATAACCATATCAATAGCTTAATCCAAACTCCACTACCTGCCAATAAGTAGCGATTAATTCATTTTGCTACGAATAGTCACTTCAGGTGATTCTGGCTTAAGGTAGCGCGGGTTGCTCCCTGTGTACAGCCACCTTATCCGCAACAATTGCAGGTAGTGATCCTGCTCACACTCTAAACAGAGGCGTTGCCCGACACCTCATTTTCGCTGTTTTCCTGTGGGTAAAACCGCTGCTGTTGCTCCGCCATCGTCACCAGCAACTGACAAGGCTCAAAGCGCTCACCAAACTGCTGCGCCAACAATCTAAGCGTTTTCACCACCTTATCAGCACCCAGACTATCCAGATAGCGGAAAGGCCCGCCGAGGAATGGTGGGAAGCCAATACCGAACACCGCACCAATATCACCGTCTCGTGGGTTACGAATAATGGACTCATCCAGACAACGGGCGGCCTCATTCAGCAGCATCATCGTGCAGCGCTGCGCGATTGTCGCAGATCCTAGATGAGCTTTGGCTGTGACACCCAATAAAACATAAACACTGGTATCAACTTGCTTACCGGGGTTTCGCTTCCACTTAACGCCGCGACTTTGGGTTGGATATAAGTAAAATCCACGGCTATTTTTGCGCCCTTTACGTCCATCCTGCAAAATAACGTCAAATGATGGCGGCGCGGCAAAGCGTGGCCCTAATTGCTCAACCAGAATCGGCATGATTTTGGTTCCGACATCAATGCCGACTTCATCCAGCAGCGTAATCGGGCCAACCGGGAAGCCGAAATCGACCAGTGCGCTGTCGATGGAGTCGATAGGTTCCCCCTCTAGCAGGCAGCGAGCCGCCTCATTAATATAGGGGGCCAGAATGCGATTTACATAGAATCCGGCGCGATCAGCCACCACAATGGCGGTTTTACCCTGTTTACGGGCTAAAGCCACGGTGGTTGCTATTGTTTCTTCGCTGGTTTTTGCATGAGGGATCACTTCCACCAGCGGCATTTTATCGACGGGGCTAAAGTAGTGCAGGCCGATAACCTGCTCCGGCCGCTGTGCCTGAGCGGCAATTTGGCTGATCGGTAGTGACGAGGTATTGGACGCGAAAATGGTATGTGTCGCAGCGAAGCTCTCGATATCCGCAACCATTTGTTGCTTCAATGATAAATCTTCAAATACCGCTTCAATTACGATATCAACAGTCTCAAAACCGCGGTAATCCGTGCTGCCGGAAATCAGCATCATCTGCCGTTGCCGCTCCGCCGGGCGCATCCGCTTACTACGCACCCGTTTACCTAAAGCGTCCCACGTATATTTCAGCGCCTGATTAATCCCCTGCGGATTGATATCTTTGATACGCACAGGTAAACCCGCGCGGGTCGCGGTGACACTGGCAATGCCACCGCCCATCAGGCCGCCCCCCAGCACGCCGACACGATGAATAGCGCGGGGTTGCGCGTCACCACCGGTCTCTTTTTTCAGTGCGGTGGTGGCAAAAAACAGGCTGCGCAATGCCGCCGATTGAGGCGACATCGCCAGTTCGCCAAACGCGGTGGCTTCAGCCTCATAGCCGCTGGCACTGCCGTGATCCAGCCCTTTACGCACCACATCAATAATGCGTTCAGCCGCCGGATAGTGGCCTTTGGTCTTCGCCAACGTTTTCTTGCGCACAATGCTAAACAGCAGCGCCTTGCCTAACGGGCCACTGAGCAGACGCTCTTGCCAAGGCACTACCGGCTTGTCACGCCAGCCCGCTTTGGCCCTGTCGATAGCCACATCCAGCAAGATATCTTGCGGCACAGCATCATCCACCAGCCCCATTTTAAGAGCCTGACGGGCGCGAACCTGCCTGCCGGTCAGTATCATATCCAGCGCCTTACTGACCCCCACCAGACGCGGCAGCCGTTGTGTTCCACCGGAGCCGGGCAACAGCCCCAGTTGCACCTCCGGCAGGCCCAGCACCGTTTTATCGTCCAGCGAACAGATGCGACTATGGCACGCCAGCGCCAGTTCCACCCCCCCCCCCAGACAAGCACCATGAATAGCCGCTACCACTGGCACGGGGAATGCCGCGATTTGCGCCAAGATTGATTGCCCTTTTTGGGCCAACTTCCGGGCATCCTGCGCAGTACGGCAAGCTGCAATCATAGTGATATCAGCGCCCGCGATAAAAGAGTCTGGTTTGCCAGATATAATCACCAGCCCCTGCAATTGGGGTAAAGCCTGTGCTTGTTGCAGTATGTCGGTAATTTGTTCTGCAAATTCAGCCTTTAAGGTATTCACTTTATCGCCAACAACATCAATGGTGATAATACCGATATTGTCCGGGCGAATATCAAGGTGAAATGCAGAGGGAGTCACCGCCGCAGTATCGATAACAACTGACTCATCAATAGGATTAAGTGCATTGTCCTGACTCATTACTCCACCTCCAAAATCATCGCGGCACCCAATCCGCCCGCAGCACAGGCGGTGGTTAGCCCTAGCCCGCCACCGCGGCGACGCAGCTCATTTAATGTCTGGGTTATCATGCGCGCACCGGTTGCTGCAAAGGGGTGGCCGTAAGCAATCGAACCACCCAATACGTTGAATTTGCTCATGTCTACTTCGCCAATCGCCTGACTGCGACCCAGTTTTTCACGGGCGAAGGTATCACTGGCGAACATTTTAAGGTTAGCCAGGGTTTGTGCGGCAAAAGCTTCGTGCATATCAATCAGGGTCAAATCCGCCAGTGTGATCCCAGCGCGCTCTAGCGCCAACGGCGTGGCGTAGGAGGGGCCTAGCAGCATATCTTGCCAAACATCAATCGCGGAAAAAGCAAAACTGCGCAGATAACCCAGTGGCAGCAACCCCAGCTCTTTAGCTTTTGATTCACTCATCATCATCACCGCCGCCGCACCATCAGTCAGTGGTGTGCTATTCGCCGCCGTGACACTGCCGTGCTGGCGGTCAAACGCCGGGCGTAATTTGGCATATTGCGCCAACGTGGAATCTTTGCGGATATTGTTATCTTCGGCAATTGCATCACGGTAAGGCGGAATATAGGCCGTCATCACCTCATCGTGCAACAGCCCTTGCTGCCAGGCTTGAGCTGCCATTTGGTGAGATCGCAGCGCTAACGCATCCTGATCTTGGCGGCTGATACCATAGGTTTTCGCCATCTGCTCGGCAGTATCCCCCATGCGCAAACCCGTTGAGTATTCAGCGACTGCCGGGGCCACTGGCAGGAGATCACGTAATTTTAACCGGCTGAACAACTTTAGCCGCTGGGTTAGCGTTCTCGCTTTGTTGACATCAACCAGGGTGCGCGCCAGTGCTTTACTGACCCCAATGGGCAGGACGGAAGAGGAGTCGGCACCACCAGCTATCGCCACCGTCACTGAACCGGCAATGATACTTTCCGCTACATTCGCCACCGCCTGAAAGCTGGTCGCGCAAGCGCGTGAGACGCTGTAGGCATCGGTGTGCACACTCATGCCCGTCCCCAATACAATTTCGCGGGCGATATTTGGTGCTTCTGGCATTTGGACCACTTGGCCAAACACCAGTTGGTCGATTAACTCAGGAGCCACGCCACTTCGTGCCAGCAACTCACTGACCACAATTTTGCCTAAGTCGACAGCAGGCACGCCATGGTAAGCAGTTGCCTGCTTAGCAAAAGGGGTTCGTAGGCCGCTTACGATGGCAATACGATCGCCCTGACGCGTCACTAGCGGTAATGGCTTACTCATAAAGGCTCCTGATAAATAAAAGTGGCTGTTATTAAAGCATAACAAATAACAGGTCTGACCTGATCTAATGATTGTTAACCAAACATTTACATTTGGTAAACCTATAGAGCAGGAAAGTGAGAGCAGGAGCAACTTTTTGAGGTAAAAAACCTCGTGGGGGAAGAGTCGAGGGTGGAGTCACATCAATCGAAGTGATGGTCTAGCGCAACAAATTCACGCAGCAAGGTGCATAAAAACAAAACGCGCAGCAAAAAGCTCCGCGTTGGATGAGTATTCAGCGTATCTGAACTCCCTCACAGCGAGGTATTGATTAACGCAAACCCAACTGGAAAATCATGGTTTCAGCCTGGCAGGCAAAAGTGAAATCGACGGTTAAACGCACGCCGCCTTCACTCTCTTCCAGCTTATGCTCAATCAGGCATGGGTCAGACTCAACAGCACGCGCTTTTTCAGTCAGCGTTTTCAGCATGGCTTCTGCTTCAGCGCGGTTATCAAATACACAGCTGTAGGATGCAGTACAGTCAGTATTGTCCATGACAGTGCCAACATCGACACAGCAACAGGCCGCAGTCTCTTCAGCACTACACAGATTTTTTATTGGACGATCGTTGGTATCTGACATCTTCAATTCTCCTCAACGGACATTTCAAAATAGGTGCAAATTGCCTACCGGTTAGCGCAAATAGCAGTAAGTACAAAGCAAATAGAACCTGGCGCAAAAAAAAATTTCTCTGGCGCTATTTTACTACCCCAATCCCGAAGGCACTAGGACTTACTGTTTATAGGCCTATTAAGTGATGGATATCACAGTCGTTTTGTTTATTTGCTCATCAATAGCGTGTTTATTGATACCAATTTGTAAGTTTTTTGTTAACTGCGTCTATTTTTTGCGATCAAATCCGAACAAATATTAAAACATACTTGCAACATGCACACAGGTCAGACCTATACTTCAGCCACTGGTCTGCTTTGTCTGACCGAAAACGGACCCTACAATCCCGCATTCTCTTGTTACGGTATGTAACATTAATTAAAACAATGAGGTTTTGGTCATGAACCAGAAAAACCTGTTTACCCGATCAGCTCTGGCAGCTGCAGTAGCAATCATCTCTTCGAACGTTTCTGCGGCGGGCTTCCAACTGAATGAATATTCAGCCGCTGCATTGGGCCGCTCTTTCTCTGGTGAAGGCGCTGTTGCCGACAACGCATCTGTTGGTAGCCGTAACCCCGCTGCAATGACTCTATTCGACCGCCCTTCATTCTCTGGTGGTATTGTTTATGTTGACCCTAGTGTTGATATCACAGGAACTTCTCCGGTCACACGCCGCAGCACAAGTGCCAATGATATCGCCCCATCAGCCTGGATCCCAAATATCCACTTTATTATGCCGCTGAATGAACAATGGGCTATTGGTGCCTCCGGTACCTCAAACTACGGTTTGGCTACCGAGTTTGATGATAACTATCTCGCTGGCCCTATCGGCGGTAAAACTGATCTGAAAACAGCCAACATAAACTTAGCCGCAGCTTATCGCCTCAATGAAAACTTCAGTTTCGGTTTGGGCTTCAATGCTGTTTATGCTGATGCCAAGATTACCCGTACCGCAGGTGAATTAGTACCAATAGCAACAGGCGGTGCGATCCCATCAACAACCGAATCAGCACGTCTGGAAGGTAAAGAGTGGGGCTATGGCTGGAATGCCGGTATTCTGTACGAAGTCGATAAAGAGAACCGCTACAGCTTCACCTACCGCTCAAAAGTGAAAATTGATTTTGACGGTGATTACAGTAACCAATTCCCTAAAGGTGCAGTTATTGGCAGCACTGTCGGCACGGGTGGACAAATTATCCCAGGTGCGCTGACTTTGAACTTGCCAGAAGTATGGGAGGTGTCCGGCTACAATAAAGTGGCGCCACAGTGGGCGATTCACTACAGTCTGGCTTATACCAGTTGGAGTCAGTTCCAAGAGCTGAGAGCCGTCGGCAATAACGGTCAGACACTGTTTGAAAAACATGAAGGCTTCAAAGACGCTTACCGTATCGCATTGGGTACCACCTATTATTACGATGATAACTGGACCTTCCGTACCGGTATCGCCTTCGATGATAGCCCAGTCCCTGCGAATAACCGTTCAATCTCAATCCCTGATCAGGACCGCTTCTGGATCAGTGCCGGTACTACCTACGCCTTCAACAAAGATGCATCTGTTGACGTCGGTATCTCCTATATGCATGGGCAGAACGTCAAAATCAGCGAACAAGTTTCTCCTTCAGCACCAAATTACCAGTTCTCTTCAGAAGGCACCGCGCTGCTGTATGGCGTGAACTTTAACTACGCATTCTGATAGCCGTTATTGGCAGTTTGATGCCCACAAAAAAAGCGCCTTCCGGCGCTTTTTTTCTGTTCAGTATTAACCACTACTCATTGGCTGAATCGATCAATTCGCGGAGTCAATACTATCCAGGTCACCCTGAATGGCCTGTGCATTCGAGTTAACTTCCGGTTTCAACTGCCCGCCATTGGCCAGGAAATCATAACGCTGGAAGTAAGCTTCGCGCATCATCAGGTAAGGATCAGAGGAGTTGCGCAGCAAACCATCGGAATCCAGCAGTTGCGCACGCGTTTCAATCCCTTCAACCATCCATTTACCTGCCGACATCCAGAAGGTCAAATAGCTCAGCACCGGATAGACGTAATCAGCCGCATTACCACCATCCTCACGGATAGTGAAGCTGCCATAGCCCGGTAATACCACATAAGGGCCGTAACCGACATTATAGTGGCCCAGCGTACTACCAAAGCGGTGCGGCACCTCTTTCGCCAGTTTCGGGTTCGCCATACCGGCGACATCAATCAAGCCACCCATCCCCAAAATTGTGTTCAGGAAGAAGCGGTTAAAGTGTTTCATTGCGTTGTAGGGGTCCCCCACCAGGAAGCTATTCACCATACTGGCTGGCTCTTCAAGGTTACCGAGGAAGTTGCTCATCCCATTACGTGCTGGCTGTGGTACGTAATCGCGCCAGACCACGGCGACCGGGCGCACCACATAAGGGTCAAGAACCTCGTAGTTGAAATTGAACATTGCCCGGTTAAAACCTTCTAGCGGATCAGAGCGGCCCTGCTCCATGTGATCCGGCGAGCTACTGGCACAGCCGACTAACAGCACAGTTGCAAAAGCCAGCCCAATCAGGCGGTAGTTCATATTTTTCTCCATGAAATTCTTTTCAACCCCTCACACTTAAGGAGTCTGCTTATTTATCTCGACATGAATCGTCTGAGGCTGCCCTTTCCCATCAAAATTCTGCACGTCACTCTCACCAAACCAGTCACCCGGCTGTGGATTAGCGGTGCCATCCAATGAGATACGCGCACGCACTTTCACCTGCTGCAGTGACGAAAGCAAGCGCTCCGGCATCATTGCATTACTGTCATCTAGCGCTATTGCTAGCGGGAATCGGCTCAAAGGCAGTTGCTTGACGGCAACCGGCACCGGATTGGCTCCATCGGTGACCGATATAATCACTGTTCCCTGCTGGGGCAATTTTCGGGCGGCATCAGATGATAGTGAAACCTCTATTCCCAGTGTAGCTGTTTCCTGCCCTGCCTGTGATTTAGCTTGCGCGATACTGCGTTTTATCACTTCTACGCGAGAATCACCAGCAGGCAGCAATTTTAGCATAACTTCCCACGCGCCAATGGCTTGTTTGAAATCGCCCTGCTCAAAAGCATTAAAAGCTAATAAACTCATGACGCGCAGATTGGTGTGATCTTGCCCCACCATGCTGCGCAGCATCTGGGTTGCTAACTGATTATCCTGCGGATCACTGGAACGTGTCAGCACTTCGGCATAGCCGAGTCTGACATCCTCATTATCGGGCGCGAGTTGATAAGCTTTAGCAAAAGCTTGCGTCGCCGTGGTGGCGTTATTCAGCGCCATCCCCACTCTGCCGAGCATCATCCAGTCGTTGACGTTAGCGGCATCGTGCTGCAAGGAGGTGCGCAACCCCAGCCCTAAACGGGCGACCTCCTCCATGGTCAGCGGCTCCGCGCGCTCATTAGCAACTCTGGCACGTAATTCAGGCATTTGCCCCTCTACCTGCTGCCATGCCTGCACCTGGGTCAAACCGCCCGTTTTCAGGTATAGCCCTAGCGCGATCACCACCAAAATCACCACGCCCGGTAATAGCGCCCAGCGGTTGATTGGCGTTGTCGTTTCATCCGATTGCTGTGGGATATCAGTCAACAGGTTTTGTTGCAATTCTTGAATCAGTTCAGGCCGCTGTTCCACCACGCCCTGCGCTTCATCCTCCGCCAATTCAGCTAACCTGTCCTGATAAATGGCCTTATTCAGCTCATCCCGGGTGGTCGCCGGTGAATTCGCCCCTTGTCCCATGGCCGGAATGACCAACAAGGCCGCCGCGACCGCCAGTAAAATAATCACTATTAGCCAAAAAGCCATTATGGTTGTTTCCTGTCAGTCGGTTTTGATGGGGTCGGTTGTTCAGCCAACAGATGTTGTAACCGCCGCTGCTCCTGCACGGAAAGCGAGGTCTGCTTCTCCACCCGTCGGCGGGCGCGTAATATCACCACGGCTGCACCTATCAGAACAAACAGTGCTGGCCCGACCCACAGAATCATCGTCGCGGCGGTAACCGGTGGCTCGTAGGTGACAAAATTGCCGTAGCGCGCCACCATATAGTCAATGATCTGCTGTTTGGTACTCCCCTGCTGCTGCAGTTCGTACACTTTACCGCGCATATCAGCGGCGATGATGGCATTGGAGTCAGCAATGCTGTTGTTCTGGCATTTCGGGCAGCGCAGCTGCTCGGTCAGCTCGCGATACTGCTGCTCCTGCGCCTCCGATTTGAAGGTGTAGGTATCGATGGCCGCAAACACACTCCAGCTCAACAACAGGCCGAGCATCAGGCTCAATAATCTCATGCGCCCCCCTGATACTTCTTATATAGCGGCAAAATTTCCTGCAACCAGATCCGATCATTCAGATCACCGGCATGGCGATAACGGATAATACCCTGACCATCGATCAGGAAAGTTTCCGGCGCGCCGTACACCCCAAGATCCAGCCCTAACATACCATCGCCATCATATAGACTCAGCGCATAGGGGTTGCCCAGCGCATTGAGCCACTGCACAGCTTTGACGCGATCATCTTTATAGTTCAGGCCCACCACACGAATGCCCTGCGCGGCCAGTTTATTCAGGTATTGATGCTCGGCCCGACAGGTGGGGCACCAGGTCGCCCAGACATTGAGCAGCATGGGTTTACCATCATGCAGCACCGCTTGATCAAATATTTTGCCCGGTTGTTCAAGGGACTCCAGCTTGAAGGTCGGCACTGGTTTACCAATCAGCGCCGACTCTAACATGGTGGGATCATCGCCATTAGCATTGCGGGTCAGTTGCACTAAAAAGGCCACCACCAGCAACAAAAACAGCACCAGCGGAATGAACATCAGCTTATTGAATGAAGTGGGAGTTTTCATTATTCAGCCTCCGACGCAGCGCCGCGTTTTAACTTTTTACTCATCCGGTAGCGCGGATCGAGCATACAGCAGATGCCGCCGATGGCCATAAACAGCCCGCCATACCAGATCCAGCGCACAAAGGGTTTGTAATACAGGCGCACCGCCCATGAGCCATCATCCAGCTCTTCGCCCAATGCCGCATAGAGATCACGGGTCAGGCCGCCATCAATAGCCGCCTCAGTCATCATTGAACGGGCCACACTGTAGTAGCGTTTTTCCGCATGTAGGGTCGCTTCCGGCTTGCCATTGCGGGTGACATCAATGATCCCCACGCCGCCTGTATAGTTAGGCCCCTTAATATCGTGAACATCGCGGAAAACAAAGTGATAATCGTGGATATCGATACTATCGCCTGCCTTCATGCGCACATCGCGCTCGACACTGTAATTCTGGCTAAACGCAATGCCGATCACGGTCACCGCCACCCCCAGATGGCCCAGCACCATGCCCCAATGGCTGCGGGAGAGGTGGCTCAGGCCGCGCCAGAAGCTATGGCGATGGGTGGCGCGCTCATGCAGCTCCATCAATGTCAGGATAATCACCCAGATAGCCATCATCAAACCGACCACCGTCATACCGGCAATGGTGTCTTGCAGCAGCCACGGCAACAGAATCGACAGCAGCAAGGTGACCACCAGCGCCACCGACAAGCGCCGCCACAGCTTGCTCGGTTCATCACGACGCCAGCGCACCAGCGGCCCAATCCCCATCAGTAGCGCCATCGGCGCCATCAGCCAGGTAAACATAGTATTAAAGAAGGGTTCGCCGATAGAGATGCTACCCAGCCCCAGCTGTTTGTGGACCAATGGCAGCAGGGTGCCCAACAGCACCACCAGCATGGCGGCAATCAGCAGCACATTATTCCCCAGCAGGAAAGTCTCGCGGGAGAACACCTCATGTTGAGTCCGGCTGCGCACTTGCGCACCTTTAACCGCGTACAGCAGCAAGGAGCCGCCGATGACAATCACCAGATAGGCCAGAATAAACATGCCGCGCGCCGGATCAGAGGCAAACGAGTGTACCGAGACCAACACGCCAGAACGCACCAGGAATGTTCCCATCAGGCACAATGAGAATGCGGTGATGGCCAGCAGCACAGTCCAGGCTTTGAATGTGCCGCGTTTTTCAGTCACTGCCAGCGAGTGGATCAGCGCAGTACCGGCTAGCCACGGCATAAATGAAGCATTTTCTACCGGGTCCCAGAACCACCAACCGCCCCAGCCTAGCTCATAGTAGGCCCAGGCCGAGCCGAGCACGATCCCCAAGGTCAGGAACACCCATGCAGCTTGTGTCCATGGTCGTGACCAGCGCGCCCAGGCACTGTCGAGCCGCCCGGCCATTAAGGAGGCGATGGCGAAAGCAAAGGCCACCGAGAAACCGACGTAGCCCATATAGAGCAGCGGCGGGTGGAATATCAGCCCGATATCCTGCAACAGTGGGTTCAGATCGTTGCCATCAATGGGGAAGTCCGGCAAGGTGCGGGTAAATGGATTCGAGGTCAGAATAATAAACAGCAGGAAACCACCGGTAATCATCCCCAGCACCGATAGCACCCTGGCTACCGCATCATCCGGCATTGAACGGCTAAACAGCGCTACCGCCAGTGACCAGCAACTGAGCAGCAACACCCACAGCAGCAGTGATCCCTCGTGCGCCCCCCAACTGGCGGCGATCCGGTAATAGACCGGCAGATGTGAATTCGAGTTAGCCGCCACATAGGAGACGGTGAAATCATTCACCACAAATGCGTAGATAAGACATATAAATGAAAGCGTAATGGTGGCGAACATACCGTAGGTCAGTGGCCGGCCGGTGGCCATCATGCGGGCATCCTGACGTGCCGCCCCCCACTGCGGATAGAGGCTCAGTAGCAGCGAGATAGCCAGTGCCAGACATAACAAGAAACTGCCAATTTCAGGCATCATGAGGCATTGCCCCCACTGTTAGCGCTACTATAAGCCTCGGCTGGACGTGTATGGTTCTCTTTCATCGCTTCTTTGACTTCTGGTGGGGTGTATTTTTCATCATGTTTTGCCAACACTTCTTTGGCGTTGATGGTATTGCCGGCAGCAAATACCCCTTGCGCCACGACGCCCTGCCCCTCGCGGAACAGATCCGGCAGGATGCCGGTATAGGTCACGGTGACAGCGCCACGGGCATCATAAACCTTAAAACTCATCTCCAGCGTCTTATTATCTCGTTTGACCGACCCCGGCATCACCATGCCGCCGATGCGCAAGCGCTGACCGATTTCTGGCTTCTCATGGCGCTCACCTTTGCCCTGTAAAATTTCGCCCGGTGTATAAAACAAATCAATATTTGAGCGCAGGGCATACAGCACCAGTGTGGTGGTCAAACCGATACCGATAAGCACCACCAACGCCAGATAGAGCCGACTTTTTCTACGTGGATTCACTGTGATTTCTCCTGTGAATGGGCTGCGTGCTGACGAATGCGCTGTTCTCTGGCCTGACGGCGCTGAATATCTGCTAATAGTTGTTTGTGCTGTCGCAGGGTATCTAGCCACAGACCCAGCAGTGACAGTAATGTGGCCGCCACCGCCAACCAGACATAAAAGGCGTAGCCGCCCATGGCAAAAAATGCCGCCCAAGAGTCAAAGGCTGGTTTCATACTCGTGGCTCCTTACGCAATAAGGCGCTAACCCAAGGGCGATGGCGCTCTTGCTGCAAAATCAGATTGCGCAGGCGCATTAATGTCAGGGTGATAAAACAGAGCAAATAACCCAAAATCGCCCAGCGCAGTGGCGAGCGCATACTCGGATCGATGCTCTGCTGCATGTTGGTTGAGCCTTGGTGCAGGGTATTCCACCATATAACCGAGAAATGAATGATGGGGATATTCACCACGCCAACCAGTACCAAAATACCGGCCGCACGCCCTGCCAGCTTGCGGTCTTCGAAGGCGTTATACAGGGCTATCACCCCCAGATAGAGAAATAGCAGCACTAGCTCAGAGGTCAGACGTGCATCCCAGATCCACCAGGTTCCCCACATCGGTTTGCCCCAGGCGGAGCCGGTGACCAGGGCAATAAAGGTAAATACCGCCCCCACAGGGGCCATGGCGGCCAGCACGTTATCGGACATTTTCATTTGCCAGACCAATCCGACAAATGCGGCTATCGCCATCGACATATAGATACCCATCGACCAGATGGCTGCCGGAACATGCAAATAGATGATACGGAAACTATTACCTTGCTGATAATCCGCAGGGGCAAAACCAAAGCCCCACACCCAGCCCACCAGCAGACAGAGGGCTGCCCCCATGCCCAGCCACGGAATAAATCGGCCGCATAGCTGATAGAGCCGCTCGGGTTTAGCCAATTGATGAAACCATTTCCACATTTTTCATTGCTCACGTTGAAATTGGACGGGGACTGCCGCCTGGGCAATACCGGTACAGGATACGGCGCACAATCTGCTGTGACTGTCGTTGGCTACCGCGTTTAAGCTGCTGAAAACTCACGCTCATGAAAACTAATACTGATGAAAATCGCTACTGGTTTAACTGCGGTTTGCCGCTAGCGATAAACCGCTAGTGCACACTCACTCTCAATGCAGCGGCGGTAGCAAAAGGGGCGAGTGTCGCGCTCCCTGCCAGCATCGCCCCCAGAATGGCCAGATAACCATCAATCGGCAGCGCCATCGAGGCCGCATCAATAGCCGCAGTGGCAAATATCAGCACCGGGATATAGAGCGGCAACACTAATAAGCTCAGCAAAACACCGCCCTTACGCAAACCGACAGTGAGCGCCACACCAATAGCGCCAATAAAACTTAAGGTCGGCGTCCCCAATAGCAGTGTCAGGGCCATCGCAATAGCGGTATTTGTGTCTAGGGAGAGTAGCAACGCCACCAGTGGTGATAAAATAAGCAGCGGCAGCCCGGTAACTACCCAGTGAGCACACACTTTGCCTAACACCGTGAGCGCCAGCGGTGTGGGCAATAGCAGCAACTGCTCAAGCGAGCCATCGAGAAAATCATCACGGAATAACCGCTCCAGTGATAACAGCGACGCCAGCAGTGCAGCAACCCAGACGATACCCGGTGCAATGCGTGCCAACAGTTGCGGTTCAGGGCCAATACCCAATGGAAACAAAGTGATGACAATCAGAAAAAACCAGAGCGGGTTAACAATTTCGCCACCCTTTCTGCAGGCTATTTTTAATTCACGGCGCAACACGCTGATAAACATTAATGCTCCCGCGTGTTGGTGAGACGGATTTTTCGCACCTGCTGACCGAGCGCATCCAACTCCTGATGGGTGGTGAGCAGTACCATTCCCCCGCTAGCGGCATGTTCGACAAACAGCGCCAACAGTGTGCCAACACCTTGCTGGTCAATAGCAGTCAGCGGCTCATCCAAAATCCATAACGGCGACTGACTCAACCACAAACGGGCCAGCGCCACCCGCCGTTGCTGGCCTGCCGATAACTGAGAGACCGGTAGATCTTCGTACCCCACCAGCCCGACCTGAGCCAGCGCCTGCCAAATTGCAGCGCTATCCACCTTTTGAAACACTGACTGATAAAACGCCAGATTTTCAAAAGGTGTCAGCACCGATTTGATACCCGGCTGATGACCTAAAAATAGTAGATCCTGATGATAGCGAGGGCGATCACTGCGGATATTCTTACCCTGCCAGCTCACCTGCCCCTCATCGGCATCGGCAAGTCCGGCGAGAATACGCAGCAAGCTGGTTTTACCCGCGCCGTTTTGCCCCTCAACCTGCACAATTTCGCCCGCAGCCACACAAAAACTTAACCGTTGGAATAAGTGCCGTTCATCTCGAATGCAGGTCAGTTCTTTAGCTTCCAGCATGAAGGATTCTCTTCCACCGTAGGATTGTTAGTTCAGGAAAACCGAATGATAACATAAGGCTTAAACCTTACGTAGCATGGGCCTAACGCTATCCCTACCCTTATAGAGGTAATATTCGGGATAAGATCAAATTTCTGTAGAAAAAATCGACAGTGTTAAAATTTGGTTACTTCTTTCCAGCAAAACTGAGCATGATTTCGTCAATCTCGCCCTATTTAACACAACAATTATCGGTAAAACCTCGCGAACAAAAATTAGCATCTATGCTTATTATTTTACTATTCCCTTATTTTATTGCCGCCGAGCGTCCACAATAATTTTTTCTGTCAATCAGGAAATCCCCGATGAGTGATAAAAAACCGCCCCAGGATGAGAGTGAACTGAAAGTGGAAAGCGAAGAACAAAAGCAGGGAAAAGAAATTGAAATCAATGAGAAGAACCTGCCCTCCAAAGCGGCGGCAATTCATGAACTTATCCGTGTCGACGGCGAAAAAGAGTTAGAGCGTGACAGTTTTGCACTACTGTGGTCGGCAATTGCGGCGGGCCTTTCCATGGGGGCCTCACTGATTGCCAAAGGTATTTTCCATGCCAAACTGCCCGACACGCCAGCCAGTTTTCTGCTGGAAAACATCGGTTATACTTTCGGTTTTATTATTGTCATTATGGCGCGCCAACAGCTGTTTACCGAAAATACCGTCACGCCCGTACTACCGATAATGCAGAAACCCAGCGGCCAGAACTTTATTCTGTTATTTCGTCTGTGGGGGCTGGTGCTATTGGGCAACCTGCTGGGGACTGGGATAGCCGCCTACGCCTTTATTCATATGCCGGTATTTGATGATGCCACGCGCGCGGCGTTTGTCAGCATAGCGCAAGGTGTCATGGATAGCTCACCGGGAGAGATGTTTGCTAAAGGTATATTTTCCGGTTGGATAATTGCCACTATGGTATGGATGATCCCTGCGGCTGGCGCTGCCAAGATTTGGGTCATTTTCCTAATGACCTATTTAGTCGCTTTATGCGACCTGACTCACATTGTGGTCGGCTCGGTGGAGATCTTCTATCTGGTGTTCAATGGCTCACTACCCTGGCAGCAATTTATTTACCCTTTCGCTATCCCGACACTGGCGGGCAACATCATTGGTGGCACCTTTATCTTCGCCCTGATAAGTCACGCCCAGATCCGCAGCGATATGACTCATCAACCTAAAAACGGCGATAAAGTAGATAAAAAATCATCGTCATCACAGAAATAACTGCATGCATTTAGCCACTGTCAACGGCTGTTTTTGGATAGCAGACAGCACTTATTCACCCTAAATTGGCGACAGAGTGACCAAACGAACAGCTAACTGCTTATTATCTGGGTCAAAATGCGTATAATGCTCCAGCAGCACACTTCACCGGCAACTTGCCGATGACCGGGTCCCCGTAGTTAAACGGATATAACAAGCCCCTCCTAAGGGCTAGTTACTGGTTCGATTCCAGTCGGGGACACCATAACCGCATTACCTCGCGACACACCAAAAACTAATTCACAGCCATTCTCCCATTATGTTTGATCAACAATGTGAGGCGATAACCCATAAAGAGATATTCATCCGAGGATGTAAAAATATCATGTTATCTGGCGGCTCATTAACTCCCAATAAGCGAAACGAATCTCATCTATCAGGTGTTTTGCCAATGGGGGTAACACCTGCTGTTGCCGGTAAATTAAACTATAGTTGCCATCAGGCAGTTTTTCTTTGATTGGGATGCTAGTGACAATATTTTGTAAATAAGGTATTGCCAACATCGCTTTTGGCCCGACAAATAGATAATCCTCATTCAGAAAAAGCTGTTCGGCGATAGTCGTTGAATCGCCGAAGATCACAGAACATGTTGGCTTTCTACCATATGGAAATATTACTGTTTCCATATTACTAAAATATCCGGCGCTGGCTGTCGGTATGTACCATTTAGCCGCCTGTAGATCCCGTAATGACCTGCTATTAATTAGCAGGGTTTGACGCCAATATATGTCCAAGTTATTATTTTTAAATTCGCTATAACTATATATAGCGTTAATCAAAGTTTATGCGGCCCATTATAAATAACACGTTAGAATTAGGGAATTAACTTTAATTTCAGCGTGATGCCAAAAAACATACGTGAGAATTATATTAATATAAAATAATTGGTTAAAACAAGCCCTCCTCAATACATGTTAATTCTAGTGCCTGAAACAGGGTTGAATATAGAGTGATGATTTACTTTTATTTATCCTAGAAAAGGGGTTTCTCCCCATAAGATTATCGCGATAAAAACATGAGACAAAAAGTAGGTAGCCCCCCTTTACGCTCTTTACTCCGCATCTGACTAGTCAATAACCTGATAAAAAGTGTAAAATAGTTGATTATCAAGACAGTAACCGATTATTTATCACTTTTTTATATTTATTAAATTTAATTTCAAGGAGTTAGCGAGATGAGTTTACCAAACTGTCCAAAATGTAGTTCTGAATTTACATGGCAGGAGGGGGAACAACTGAATTGCCCAGAGTGTGGTCATGAGTGGTCAGAAAGTGGTGCTTCAGCAGCAGACGAAGAGGGTCTGGTGGTGCGTGATGCCAATGGCAACTTGCTGGTTGACGGCGATTCGGTCACCGTTATTAAGGATCTGAAAGTAAAAGGCAGCTCTTCAACCTTGAAAATTGGCACCAAAGTGAAAGGTATCCGTCTGGTTGAAGGCGACCACAATATCGATTGTAAAATCGATGGATTTGGTCAGATGAAGCTAAAATCTGAGTTTGTTAAGAAAAATTAATACTGTAACCAACTATTTTCCCCCTTGCTCGGTGTAGTTCTGCTGAGCAAGGGGATGATTTATAGCAATATCTATTGTGCCACCTAGTCCCCACTCTACCCTCTGCCTTAAGCTCACTCACCTCCCCATCCCGATGAATCTTTCATTTAGATATATCTTTTTTGCATCATCCCCTTGCTAACTTCGATATATCGATCTAGATTAGATATATCGAAATTGTTTCGATATATCTAAAGGAGAGTTGTTATGTTTGGATTTTCAAAACGTGGTCATTGCCATGGCCAAGAGCATCATGAAGGGCAGCGCCGTGGCGGCGAGAGAATGCATCGTGGTGGTCGCCACCCGATGGCGGGTGGCAGAGGTGGGCGTGGTGACAAAATGCATCGCCTGTTCGAACACGGTGATTTACGTGTTGTTTTGCTGGCTCTGGTTGATAAAAAACCCAGCCATGGCTATGAGCTGATTAAGGCTATTGAAGAGGCGTCATCCGGGCTTTATGTGCCAAGTCCAGGGGTTATCTACCCAACGCTAACCCTGCTGGAGGAGCAAGATTTTGTCACACCAGTGGCAACCGGGAATGGCCGCAAAAGCTACCAAATCACCGAAGCGGGTAAGGTTGAATTACAGCAAAATCAAGAGATGGTCGATGTGATTTTCTCTCGACTGGCGCAGGTCAATCGTCGCCCAGAGGGGAATCTGGCAGAAGGTATTTCCGATGTAATGCATCGTTTACGTCATATTTTGCGCAGCAACATGGTGCGATCAGATGTCACACCAGAGCAGGTTGTCCGCATAAATGCCGCTTTAATGACCGCAGTAGAAGCTATCGAGAAAGAGTTAACGCCCGCCTCTGTGGCGACTGATGCGGATGCACAGGAGAAGAACTGATGTCCGGCTATCGTTATCGCATTACTGTTGAGCCGCTCACCGATCGTAAAGGTGAGCCAATGGATAAAGCACCGGTCACCTTTGAAGTCGAGAATCATGATGAGATCCTCGGCATCATCGACCGGCTGCAAGCGCGCGAAGATCTGGCGTTCGGCAAAGATAAAACAGCGGCATTTGCTGTGGGTCTGAAACTGTTTTCAGAAACCATGATGGAGAACCGCAAACATCCGCTGTTTGCCCCGTTGCGCACGGCATTTATGGAGTTTATGACTCTGCTGAAAAAAGGTTCACCTCGCTGCCAGCAGCAGGATAGCGAGCAGTAAAGCAGAATAAGGCCATATATGCGTTATTTCGCGGGAATATCAATTATCGGCGATATTCCCCACATTTTTACCCCAAATCAGCACCATTACTGGCAATAACCTTTTTATACCAATAAAAAGATCTCTTTCTCCGACGTGCTAAAGAGCCGTTTCCCTGGTCATCGCGGTCAACATAGATAAAGCCGTAGCGCTTGCTCATCTCCCCGGTCGAGGCGGAAACTAAATCGATACAGCCCCATGAGGTGTAGCCGATAACCGGAATACCGTCATCAATAGCCTCACCCATGGCTTTAATGTGCTCGCGCAAATAGCTAATGCGGTAATCATCCTCAATTTCACCCTGTGGGTTAATTTCATCTTTCGCACCTAGCCCATTTTCAACCAGAAATAGTGGTTTCTGATAGCGGTCATACATCATGTTCATGGTGATGCGCAAACCTAAGGGATCAATGCCCCAGCCCCATTCACTAGCCGCAATATGAGGATTTTTCAGGGATTTTACGATATTAGCCGCACTGCTGTTATGGTCGTTCATCTCCGCCGAAGCACAACGGGAGGCGTAATAACTAAAGGAGACGAAATCCACGGTATCTTTCAGGATATCATCGTCCCCAGCTTCAGTGACAATGGCAATTGCCTTATCTCTGAAGAGACGTTTGGTGTAGGCCGGATAAGCGCCCCGCGCCTGTACATCAATGAAAAACAGATTCTCGCGGTCTTTTTCCAGCGCCGCCCAGACATCTTCTGGCTTACAGGTGCGCGGGTAGAAATTCCCGCCAGCCAGCATACACCCCACCAGATTATCCGGATTGACCTCATGGGCAATTTTGGTCGCCAGTGCGCTGGCAAGCAGTTCGTGATGGGCGGCCTGATATTTGACCTGCTCCTGATCCTCATTTGGCTCAAATACCAATCCTGCACCGGAGAACGGGCTATGCAGCAGAATATTGATCTCATTAAAAGTGAGCCAATATTTCACCAAGCCATCAAACTCCTCGAAACAGGTGCGCGCATAGCGCGTGAAGAACTCGACCATTTTCCGGTTGCGCCACGAACCATACTCCGTGACCAGATGCATCGGGACATCAAAGTGGCACAAAGTGACTAAGGGTTCAATATTGTACTTTTTGCATTCGCGAAACAGATCGCAGTAAAAGGCGATACCTTCCGCATTCGGCGTCATTTCATCGCCATTCGGATAAATTCGGCTCCACGCTATTGATGTGCGAAATACGGTGAATCCCATTTCAGCCATTAATGCGATATCGTCTTTGTATCGATGGTAAAAATCAATGGCCTGATGGCTGGGATAAAACTCATTATCCCGCAATGCGAACCGCTTCTCCTGCCCCAGTTTCACCGCCAGGCGGTGCGGCCCATGGGGGATCATGTCAACTGTCGTCAGCCCTTTACCACCTTCAAAACATGCACCTTCGGCCTGGTTTGCAGCTAATGCGCCACCCCATAAAAAACCGTCAGGAAATGTTGATACCGCCATGAAATACCTCGTTATTTAGTTAATTTTCACTGCATTCTGCGCAACAGCCACCTCGTCGCCAGGAGCGGTGTTATCACCTTCACTGCTCTCGACGGGAATATCCTCAAACCCCAGCAATAGTGTGGTGACGAATGAAATCACTATCGCCAGCACCATCACGCCAAACACCCAGACGATACTCATTGGATTGGCTGGATCGAAGAACTGAACACTGGTAAATAGCCCAGGGGAGGCCATCGAATGGCTGGCCAATCCGCCGATCCCGGCAACAGCACCACAAATAAATCCACTGATTAAGCTGGCGATCAGCGGGCGCTTGAGCCGTAAAGCGACACCATAAAGCGCGGGTTCCGAAATACCCGCCACAATTGCGGATGCCGCCGCCGCCAGTGCTGTCTGGCGCAGTTCTGGGTTCTTAGTTCGCCATGCCACTGCCAGTGAGGAGCCACCGAGCGAAAGGTTAGCACCAATTTCGGACGGCATAACCATGCCCTCTTTCCCGGTTTCGGCAATGGTCTGAATAATCGTCGGGGTAAAGACGCGGTGCATCCCGGTCATCACCAGTAATGGCCAGAGTGCCCCCATAATCGCGACAGAGAGCCAGCCCAGATAATCATGAACGGTATAGACCAAAGAGGAGATGCCGCTGCCGATCCAGATCCCCAACGGGCCGATAAACATAATGGCAATGGGGGCGGAAATGAGCACAATCAGCATCGGCTTAAGGAAGTTTTTGGTCACCGCAGGGGTGATACGGTCAACCCAACGTTCAATATAAGAGAGCAGCCAGGTCATGCATAGCGCCGGGATCACGGTATAGGTGTACTTCACCGCGGTGACGGATAACCCCATAAATTCAACCTGTTGGCCTTGCGCGGCCTTCGCCATCAGATCAATAAAGGTCGGGTGTACCAACACCCCGGCAATGGCGATGGCCAGCGACATGTTGGTTTTGAATTTGATTGCGGCGGAAGCCGCCACCATCACTGGCAGGAAGAAGAAAGCGCCGTCGCCAATGACATTCAAAATGATCAGTGTTGAGGAGCCTTTGCCGAAGATACCGGTCATATCCAGTATCATCGCCAGCAATTTGACCATCGACCCACCAATGATCGCCGGTATCAGCGGTGACATAGTACCAATCAACGCATCAAGGATCCCTGCCCCTATTCGCCTTAAAGTGATGCTATTTTTTTGCGGTGCACTACTTTCAGACAATGCGCCTTCTGGCAGCAGTTTCAGAACTTCTGCATAGGCATAGGAGACGCTATTACCAATGATGACCTGACACTGGTTTTCATTGCGCACCACGCCCAGGACGCCACGGATGGCCTTTAACTTAGCCAGATCGACCACGCTATCATCATTGAGCACAAAGCGTAACCGCGTCATACAGTGGGTCACAGCTTTAATGTTACCGACACCACCAATGGCATCGACTATCTGTTGAGATACTACGGCATAATTCTTAGACATGAGTAACAACTCCCCGTAACGACGCACGCCGGACTAAGCGAACCATTTGCGGCCGAAGGGAAACTGCCCTCATCAGCATAAATGCGCAATTAGCCATTATATTCATATAGTTATAATTAACCCACCTGCCGGTAATCAGCCTATTTTGTTCTTTCCAAACAGATAGGTAACCGGTTCCGCATGAGAATCGTTAATTACGAGATGGAATTCAATAGATGGGCGAATACAATTTACGTTTTGTGATAGCGATCAGCATAAGTGCGGTGATTTATTCTGCTCAACAGCATGTTGCTTGCCTGTCGTAACCTGTAGAATAGTCATTATTATTTAAAAGCCAGGAAGGGCCTATGTCTACGATGCAGGAAGTGGCAAAGAAAGCGGGCGTATCGAAAGCCACTGTTTCACGGGTTCTGTCAGGCAAAGGTTATGTCAGCGAAGCGACAAAAGAGCAGGTATATAAAGCGATCGAAGAGGCGGGATATCGGCCAAATTTATTAGCGCGAAATCTGGCAACCAATAAATCAGAATGCATCGGTTTCGTGGTGACCAATACACTTTACAATGGGAATTACTTTAATGAAATTCTCTCTCAGGCGGCCAAAAAATTAGAAGACAGTGGCCGTCAGTTGGTATTGGTAGACGGGAAACATAGCGCAGAAGAGGAACAAGCGGCAATTCAGTTTCTGCTAGATCTCCGCTGTGATGCCATTATCATCTATCCGCGATTTTTAACTGTTGATGCCATGGATCTGATTATTGATAAACATAAGCAGCCGATTATGGTGGTCAACAGGAAATTAAGAAAAAATCATAGCCACTCTATTTTCTGCGATCATAAAGGCTCCAGCTATAACGCCACAAATTACCTTATCGAGCAGGGGCATCGGGATATCGCCTTTATTACCGGCTCACTAGATTCACCCACCGCTATTGAGCGCCTTTCCGGCTACAAAGCCGCATTAATGGCCAACTCATTGATTGTGCGAGAAACACTTATTGCACCAGGAAGATGGACACCACAGAGTGGTTTTGTGGCGGTTGAGTCATTACTCGCCAGTCAGTTGCCTTTTAGCGCAATCATCGCCAGTAATGATGATATGGCGATTGGCGCGATGAAAAAATTAACTGAAGTGGGCATTCGGGTACCAGAGGAAATATCTATCATCGGCTTTGATAATATTCCACTTGCCCCTTTTCTTAGCCCGTCATTATCCAGCATTAAAGACCCCGTCAGCAGCATGATAAATGAAGTTATCAACCGGTTAATATCCATGCTGGACGGGGGCTATTTATCAAACGAAAATAGGTTTCAGTCTGACCTCATGCTCAGGGACTCGGTCAGTTATGGGCCTTTCTTTAGCCCAAAAACCAGTTAACCTCAACAAAACTATCTAGCCTGAATAAAACTATTTAGCGCGAACACCTTCGACGGATAAAATCAGCTCGACTTCTTGTGAGGCCGGGCCTAAATCGGTGGTGATATTAAAGTCTTTCAACTTAATATTGCCGTTCGCTTCAAAACCAGCGCGGTACCCGCCCCATGGGTCATTGCCTTGGCCAGTCAATTTACTTTCCAGTGTGACTGGCTTAGTGACGCCATTCAGTGTCAGGTTACCCACCACGGAATAACCTTCGCCACTCTTCTTCACTTCAGTTGACTCAAATGTCGCCTGTGGGAATTTACTGACGTTTAGGAACTCTTTGCTGCGCAGATGTTTATCACGCTCAGCATGGTTGGTATCAACACTATTGGTATTGATCACCACATTCACTTTATCGGCAGTCGGATTTTTCTCATCAAAAGTGAAAGAGCCATCAAAATCGTTAAAGCTACCGTATAACCAGCTATAGCCTAAATGTTTAATCCGGAATTCGATAAAAGCGTGTTGCCCCTCTTTATCGATTTTATATTCGGCGGCTACGGCGCTGCCTGCGGTAAACATCAGTGCACCTACAGTCAGGCCCAATAGGGTCTTATTAAACATGTTCATTCTCCATAATAGAGTTGGTTAATCGGTGCTACGTCCCAGCATCCGTTTAAGGGTAATATCACCATCAATAAAGTGGTGCTTGATCGCGGCCAGCCCATGTAATAGTGAAAGCACTACCACGGCCCAAGCCAGATAAAGGTGTACAGTGCCAGCGGTATCAGCCTGATCAGGTAAGCCGGTTAATGTCGCAGGTAGAGTAAACCAGCCAAATACATTGATAGGTTGTCCATCAGCCGTCGAGATCAAATATCCACTGAACATAATACAAAATAGAACAATATATAAAGTCAGATGAGCCAATATCGCGCTAACTCGCGTGAAACAGCTATAGCTGGATAAGGGCTTTGGTGGCGGTGAAATAAAGCGCCAAATAACCCGGAATATCATTACAGCAAATAATATACAGCCGATGCTTTTATGTATTTCAGGTGCCTGATGATACCAACCATCGTAGTAGCCCAGTGTCACCATCCACAACCCCAGAGCAAATAGCCCATAGACGGTTAATGCCACCAGCCAGTGGATGCCAATAGTGATGCGACCAAACTGCTCCCTGGTATTTTTCCAAAGCATAATGATTCCCTTTTGCTCAATTTATTGTGCAATAGTCAAACATTATGAAACATAAAATCAACACTTATTTGATATTAAATATACTTCTCTAACCGCTTTCAGTTATTTTGCCGGAGTCGAACAAGAGTTTGTCAGTTTAATTGGCTGACTTTACTTAACTTGACAGTGAGATAACAAATATAGAGAAATATAAAAGAGGTTATATTAGCCCTAGCGCCTCGCAGTCAGCATTAAAAATAAGATTATGTGTATTTATTGCGCGCACCCGGTATTTCATCTCCATGCCGCTAATATTGGTTTGCGCAGGATAAATAGCGCGAGACGTGGCAATAAGTACCCCGACCAGAGTGATGACATCCGTCTGATCGGGGGAGATAGGCTTTAAGATGACGTAATAGAGTGCTGCAACATCCAGTTAAGCACTTGAGTGGCTAACTGATCGCTCGCCAGACCAAACGCCTGAACCACCTCATTCATCTCCGTGCCTTTTATCGGCTGGCGGATCTCAAAATGGCGGGTGGCAATAATCCGACGATCCGAAATTCTGACCAGTCGGGCATCAAAGCGGATCAGCACTTCACTCTTATCCGTTAGGTAGACGCCCTGAAATGCAGAGAGATCACCGCTCAACTCAACATCAGCCTGCAAGCTGTCATCATCACTACTGACGGCACGAATACGGCCATCTGCGCGGAACTCCTGAATCAAGCGATTGCGCACCAAAATCGGCGCGGGGTCACTCCAGCGTGAGTTTTGATAGACCGCAATCTCCTGCCCCTGCGGCTGCACAGCGATACGTGAACTGTTCAAGAACTGGCTGGTTGCCGGTTGAGAAACCCGTAGCGACCAATTGACACTCTGCGCTCGTGGGGCATTCGTCGCTGGCGGCACCGGCAGAAGATAGACCTGTGAGACCGGCGCGGTGGGTAAAATGGTGCAGGCTGATAGCAACAAAGCCAGCATTGATAACATCAATAGCCAAGTGCGGCGGCCTAAATAGCGTATTACCTTAAGAGATATCATCGAGGCGTAAACTCCTGTGTTCTTTCACGGCCACGCAGCAAGGCCGCTGGGTTCTCTTCCAGGCGGGAAACCGCCGCACGTAATGTGGCTAATGTTCTGCGCAGCTCATCAACCGCTGGCCCCAACTCACTCATCCCTTGCATACCATTACTGAGTGAGGTTTTATTTTCACTCACCAATTGATTGAGGATGGTACTGGTTTTTTGCAACGACGCCATAGTCTTAGCGGCATCACTGACCAGCTGTTTGCCCTGCCCATCCATTAATCCGTTGGCATTGCGCAGTAAACGATTGGTCTGTGCCAGTGTCTCATTGGCCTGTTTGCTGGCCTGCGCCAACTGCTGCAACATGGTGCGGATATCGCCACGTTGGTCAGCCACGGTCTGGGTAATCAGCGCCAGATTATCCAGCGTCCTGATGAGGCGCTGCTGATTATCGGGTTCCAAGAGTTGATTGAGGCGCACCAGCACTTCATTGGCGTTGCTCATGAAATTCTCACCGTTAGCCAATAGTTGGCTCATCGGCGACGGGGTAGCAATGATGATGGGGATCTCACCATCTTGCCCCTCCAGCAGTGGGCTTGATTGGTTACTGCTGCTAAATTGAATATTTGAGGTGCCGGTAATCCCGGCGACTGTTAGCCGCGCTTGGGTGTCCTGGCGGATGGGCGTTGATGCCGATACCCGAATCCGCGCCCAAACTTTATTGGGATTTTCGCTATCCAGACGTAACTGAATCACTTCGCCGACGCGGATCCCGCTGTACTGCACGGTGCTGCCCTGAGAGAGGCCACTCACCGGTTCATTGAAGACAATATCGTACAGTTTGAACTGCCGATTAGCGCCAGCATTGGTCAGCCATAGGCAAAATAACAGCGCGGCACTGACCACAATGAGAGTGAACAAACCAATGACAACATAATGAGCACGGGTTTCCATATTACCACCTCTCTCCACTATTGGTGGCTGCCTGATAGGCAGCCCGGCCACGTGGGCCATGAAAATACGCCTGAATCCAGTCATCATGGGTCGCAGCGACGTTATCCAATGTATCCACCACCAGCACTCTCTTTTGCGAAAGCACCGCCACACGATCACACAGCGTATAGAGCGTATCCAGATCGTGAGTCACCAAAAACACCGTCAGATTGAGGGCATCGCGCAGTGTACGAATCAAACTGTCGAAGGCCGCCGCACCAATGGGATCAAGACCCGCCGTCGGCTCATCAAGAAACAAAATGTCGGGGTCCAGCGCCAGCGCACGGGCTAAAGCTACCCGTTTGACCATACCGCCCGACAAAGATGCCGGATATTTACTGCCAGCACCCGGCGGTAACCCCGCCAGCGCCAATTTGACCTGCGCCAGACGCTCCGCTTCCGCCCGTGGCAAACCGGCATTTTCGATTAACGGCAACGCCACGTTTTCAGTCACCGTCAGAGAGCTAAACAGCGCACCCCGTTGAAACAGCACGCCAAATCGGCGTTCGACCATAGAGCGTGCCATCCCCGACAGCGCCATTAAATCCTGACCAAAGACGTGGATCTGCCCACCAGTGGGGCGGCGCAACCCGACGATACTGCGCAATAGTACCGACTTTCCGGTTCCCGACCCCCCGACCACGCCGAGAATTTCGCCGCGCTGAACATCAAGGTTCAGGTCTTGGTGCACCGTCTGTTTGCCGAAGCTGTTCACCAAACCACGGATTTGAATGATTGCATCTTGCTTCATTTGGCTCACCACCCCATCTCCATGAAAAATAGCGCGGCGACAGCATCAAGCAGGATGACCACAAAGATAGAGTGCACCACACTGGTGGTGGTATGAACCCCCACGGACTCCGCGCTGCCCGTGACTTTGAACCCCTCCAGACAGCCAATGATAGCAATCAGGAAAGCGAAAACTGGCGCTTTACTTATCCCCACCAGAAAGTGCTGCAATCCGTTGCTGTTTTGCATGATCGACAAAAACATGGTCGGCGAAATATCCAGCGTTAAGGCGCACACCACCATGCCACCAAAAATACCGCAAATCATGCCGATAAATGTCAGCATCGGCAGCGAAATCAATAGCGCCAATACCCGGGGCAGCACCAGCAGTTCAACCGGATTAAGCCCCAGTGTTTGGATGGCGTCGATCTCTTCGTTGGCTTTCATCAGGCCGATTTCAGCGGTGAAGGCACTGGCGGTGCGCCCTGCCATCAGGATGGCGGTGAGCAATACCGCAAACTCGCGCAGGAAAGAGAACACCACCAAATCAACGGTGAAGATGCCCGCGCCGAAGGTGGTCAACACGGTGGCACCGAGAAAGGCGATGACAGCCCCGACCAGAAAGGTCAGCAGCATAATGATAGGTACAGCATTCAGGCCAATTTGCTGAATATTGGCGATAAGCGAGGTCATTCGCCAGCGGGAGGGGCGAAATATTGTGCTCAGCAGAGCTTCGAGTGTTAGGCCGACAAAGCCCAGTAAGGATTTGATATCTTGCCATAAATTGTCCATTGAACGGCCAATATTGGACAATAACTCCAGCCAGAACGGGGGGGCTTTGGTGGCGGGTTCCGGCGTTAAATCGGGTAAAACGTGGCTAACCGTTTCCAGTAAGACTCGGCGCTCATCAGGTAATGTGGGAGCCAGCTCGCGTAATTGCTTGACACGCTCCTCGCCGAGGAGCAGTACCAGCAGCGTCGCCCCCGCAGTATCCAACGCGCCCAATTGGCTGAGATCAAATACCACGGCCGCAGGCAAATTCGCCCGCAATTGGGTCACCTCCGGCTCCAAGGCACGGTAGTGCGCCAAGACCCAATCCCCTTTAGCCGCAACGCGGACCGGCTGAACCGAGCTGTCGATATCGAGTTGTACTGTGAACTGCCGCTCGGTCATAGAGAAAGCCTTACTCTTTATTAAGATAGGGTTATGACATCATCAGCATACCAAAGGTCACTGCCTTAAGTAGATATATCACACACTTTAGTAAGAGTAATGAGTAATAGTTGAAAGATCATTGGCGACCTTTCAGCCCCACGATCAGTGCGCCAGTTGCAGGACGCGTTTCCCCGGCATGGTGAACCCAACGGCCAGCGCCAGTAGCATCAACAATCCACTGGCAGTACCTAATACCAAGCTGTGCGAGGCTGAAAAAGCTAGCTTAGCACTGGCAAGCAGCGGTTCATTCCCACCGAGGCTATTTACCACCTGGATGGTTTCACTGATAGATGCCGTTGCCTGAGCAACTAAGTCAGTCGGTAAATCTGCCGGTAACACAATCGAGGCGCTATAAGCCCGCGAGAGCATCAAACCAAATATGGCGACCCCTAACCCGGCCCCCAACTCATAAGCCATCCCCTCTACCGCGCCCGCCGCGCCCGCTTTTTCAGGGGGGGCTGCGCTCATAATGGCCGCCGTTGAGGCCAGCAACGAAGCTTCAATACTGAAACCGAGCAATATCATCCATCCCCATGCCAGATAAGTTTGAGTGGCAAAATCAGTCCAGGCTAGCCCCAGAAAGCTCAGTGAGCTTAATGCAATACCAGCACTGGCGACGGTGCGCAGCCCCAATCTGGCAACCAGCCAACCGGATAGCGGCCCGCTCACCCCACTAGCAATCATTAGCGGCAGTAGAAATATGCCCGCGTCGAGCGGACTTTTGCCCAAGACAAACTGCAATTCCTGTGTCAGCAGCAACTCAAAACCCACCAGCGTGATCATGGCGGTCATCGCCATCACCATACCCACCGCGATCACCCGCTGGCTAATCAGACGAAAATCAATCATTGGGGCCGACGTGGATAGCTGATGGCGAACAAATGCAAACAGCATCACACCACCAAACAGCGCCGTCAGAGAGGTGACAACCATATCGCCACCACCACGTAGCCCGGTTTTCGCGGCATAGACCAGCATCAGGATCGCGGTAATCAATACCAGTGCCGGAGCCAATTTCCATGTCTGCTCAGTGCGCATGGGTTGGCTGGGGATCACCACCAAGGTCGCAATCACCACGGCGATGATAATGGGAATATTAATCAGAAAAACCGAACCCCAATAGAAGTGCTCCAGCAATATTCCGCCCACCAGCGGCCCCATCGCGGCCCCCATAGTGCCAATCGCTACCCATACCCCCAGCGCCAGCGCCCGCTCGCGCTCGTCGGTAAAAATATGGCGCACGGCGGATAAAGTGGCTGGCAGGATCATCGCCGCGCCGATCGCCAGAAACGCGCGCGCCACAATAAGTGCTGCAACCGAGGGCGCAAGGGCTGCCGCCAGTGATGCCAAGCCGAACAGTACCGACCCCATTAAAGCCAGCCGTTTGAAGCCAATACGATCCCCCAGCGCCCCCATCGGCAGCAACAAACACGCCATCACCAGCGAGTAAATATCGATGATCCACAGCAATTCGCTGCCGGTCGCCGACAGGGCAATACCCAGCCGAGGAGCCGCCACATGCAATACGGTTGCATCAATCGAAACGGGGAGATACATCAGAATAATAACGTAAAAAATCATCCACTTTTTAGACATACAAACAGCACTCAAATAGGGCATAAGTTAATGTTGAACACCTGTTCAATATCGCAATAATAGCGGAAAGTTGAACTAGCGTCCAATTCATCACATAATGACCCAAACAGTGATGGACCAGATAAGGAGCCATTTTTGGCCTATTTGAACCGCGAAGAGCGCCACAACACCATTTTGCACGCGGCGATGCGTGTCGCCATAACCGAGGGGATGGCCGCTACCACCGTGCGCCGTGTTGCCAATGAAGCTGGGGTGGCAGTTGGGCAGGTTCACCACCACTTCGCGTCAGTTTCACGTCTGCGGGCCGATGCTTTTCTGCTCTTGGTGAAACAGTCGTTAGCCGCTTTTACGATAGAGTGCCAAAATTTACCCACCATTGAACGGCTGCAACAAGTACTGGGCTATCCGCAAGATGAGATGGGACAAAGAGAGACACGTTTGTGGAATGAAGTTTCGATTTTGGCAGAGCGAGATGAGCTGATTAAAGCCGCCTATGCCGCCTCAATGTCAGACTGGCACCAGGCGACGCTAGCGGTCATTAATGCCGGCATTGCCAATGATGAATTCCGCTCAGATATTAACGCCAGTGATGTTGCATGGCGCTTAATTGGGCTGGTCTGTGGTCTGGATGGCCTAATCCAGTTTACCGAATTAGCCTTTTCAGAAGCTGAAATCCTGCGCCATCTGAATGCCATGATGGCAACCGAGCTATTGAAAAATTAATCGCTAAAAAATCGATACTCAACTCTTGATATTAGCCCGTCGCTCACTGTGGCGGCTTTGCCATCAATAACAGGCTATAATCGCTATTTAATGATCCCTATCCCCAGTTAAAAGGGGATTTATTGAGTACATAACATGACTAAACAGACGTTAGTAGCCGATGTTATCTATTACAACGGCACGATTTATACGGCTGACACCGATAACACCATTTGCAGCGCCATCGCACTGGGCCAGGGCTATATTCTGGCCACTGGCGGCGATGAACTTATCCCCCAGTTTTCCGGCGCGAAAACCCAACTTATCGATCTGGCCGGCAAGTTTATGATGCCCGGCCTGATCGACAGCCATATGCACCCGTTTTGGGGCGGAAAACAGCTGATTGGCTGTAACCTTAATTATGCTGCGCTAAGTGTTGAGCAGACGTTAGATATCATCCAGCAGCACCTCGATAATGACCCTTTTAAAGGCGAAAATGAGTGGCTGACTGTCCGCGCCTGGCAACGTCAGGCGATGACGCCAGTGGGTGCCGATATGAGCCGCGCGGCACTGGACTCCCTCAATACCCGCCGCCCAGTGGCACTATTCTCCAATGACTGCCACACCCTGGCGGCCAACAGCCGCGCGCTGGAGCTGCTGGGCATTGATGAAAATACCCCGGTGCCGCCAGACGGCAAAATTGCCCGTGACGCGAATGGCAAACTGACCGGTATTTTGGAAGATGCACCCGCCATGCGCGCCTTTGATAGCATCCCATCCGCGACAGCAGAAAAAAATGTGCAAATCGCCGCCCATGTGCAGCAGGTCCTGAATGCTCAGGGCGTGACGACCGTGATGGATACCCGTGTATTTGCCGAGCAGTTGCTGGCGTTTCGTCGGTTACATGAACGTAATGAATTGACCCTGCGAGTGCTGGGAGCTAAAGAGGTCACCCCCGATAGCCTGCAAGGGCCAGAGGACGCCGCGCGCGTGGTGCAGGAGGTGGTGGAGTTTGGTCGTGAATGGGGCAGCCGCGAATGGAGCCCTGCGCCGGGCTTTGCTGTCGATCACCTGAAACTCTTTATCGACGGGGTGTTACAACCGCCGACCATGACTGCCGCCTTGCTCGAACCCTACCGGGCAAACCATGGCACCGCGCAGCAGCCAGATTGGCAAAATACCGAGCACTATGGCGATCTCTACTTTACCGCGCCGATGGTCAATGCCGTGATTCTGGAGTGCGCCCGCGCCGGCCTGCATCCCCATACTCACACCGTAGGGGATGGCGCCATCGAGATGGTGTTAGATGCGGTGGAGCAGATGCGTGCGGCACTGCCGGGCAAGGATATCCGGCCGGGATTGGCGCACAATGAGCTGGTTGCCGCTCATCAATATGAGCGTTTTGCCAAACTGGGTGCCACGGCAGTGCTCTCCTTCCAGTGGGCCGGTTTACCGGGCGTGCTAATTGATGAAGAGCGTGCCATGCTGGGCGAGACCCGTTTTCAGCATATGGAGCCAGCCGCCCGTTTTCTCGATGCTGGTGCACGAATCGCTTATGGCAGTGACTGGCCTATTGATCGCCTGGATGAGTGGTACAACCTGCAAGTGGGCATGACCCGCCGCGCATGGGATCTTGATGGTCATCCGGCAGGCCCGCGTCTGGATACTGACCGGGATCTGACCCTGATCGAAACGCTGCGATCTGCCACCATTGATGCCGCTTATATGATTGCTAAAGAGCAGTACATCGGCTCACTGGAAGCTGGTAAATTCGCCGATATCACTATTCTGAAAAATAACCTATTTGAGCAGTCGCCAGAGAGGATTTATCAAACTGAGGTGGAGAGCACACTGATTGGCGGTAAATTAGTCTATCAAGCTGCTGATTCGGATAGATAAACGCAAGAGATGACAAACTGAATCACTGAGTTACGTCAGTGATTCAGGTAAATAATTGCGCTTAATGGCACCCGTTACCGAGTCAGGTAGTGATGGACTTTCAAAGCTGCCCCCCTTGTGTCAAAATCCGCTCCTTTGTATTTTACAGCTGCATAAAAATGCAGCTCAACGGTGCTCGTTTACACCAGGAGATGATAGGGTAATGCCACAAAATATTCAGTTGCGCAGAGTGCTTAAAACCCCCGCGCTGGTCGCTTTCGGCCTTGCCTACATGGTGCCATTAGGCGTATTTACCACCTATGGACAGGTGACCGTATTAAGCCAGGGCCACTTGCCCATTGCTTATCTGGTGACAGTTGCCACCATTTTGTTTACCGCCCTCAGTTATTGCCGGATGACCAGCGCCATGCCGCTATCAGGTTCGGCCTACTCTTATGTTCAGCGCAGTTTTGGCGGAAAAACCGGTTTTCTGGTGGGCTGGGCGCAAATTCTGGATTATCTGTTCCTGCCGATCCTGAACTATTTGGTTTTAGGTATTTTCCTGCACGAGGCATTCCCGGCTGTTCCCGCACCGCTCTTTATCATTGCCTCTATTGTCAGTGTCAGCTTACTCAATATCCTCGGTGTGCGACTGCTCACTTCGGTGAATTTCTCGCTGATCGCCGCACAGATGGTGTTTATCGTGCTATTTATCGCCCTTTCATTCAGTCAGGCAGATCTAAGCCCGGCAGCGCTGATGAAGCCGCTACTGGTGAATGCTGGTGATCTCTCTGGTTTGTTGTCCGGTGCTGCGGTGCTCTGTCTGGCATTCCTCGGTTTTGATGCCATCGCCACCATGGCTGAAGAGGCCCACGACGCCAAGCGCACTCTACCGCGCGCTATTTTGTTTACCGTCATCAGTGCCGGAGCTATTTTTATCGCCGTCTCCTATGCAGCTCATCTGGCCTATCCCGATTGGCAGTCGCTGATCCCGCATCAAGATACCGCCAGCCTGATTATCTCCGAGCATGTCGGCGGTAAATGGATGTATAACTTCTTTATGGCGACCTACCTGACGGGCGTGTATGCCTCGGCAATGACCGCGCAGACCAGTGTATCGCGCATCTTCTATGCCATGGGCCGTGAAGGGGTATTACCACGTAAAGTGTTCTTCCATCTGCATCGCAAGTTCCATACGCCATGGCGGGCCATTTTGTTCGTCGCGACAATTTCGCTGCTGGCGCTGTTCCTTGATCTGAACTTAGTGGTGTCGATGATTAGCTTTGGCGCGCTGGGCGCTTTTACCTTTGTCAACCTGAGTGTGATAAAGCATTTCCTGATCAATGAGAAGCGCCGTGGCGCGTCGGCCATGTTCAAGTATGGGCTGTTACCCATGATGGGATTTGTGATGTCAGTCTGGCTGTGGCTGCATTTAGAGCAGCGCGCTCTGGAGGTGGGTCTACTGTGGTTGCTGGCAGGCTTTATCTATCTGCTGTGGCTCACCCGTGGTTGGCGTAAATCCCCGCCATCAGTGAATCCGGATGATATTTCACATCTGCTGTAAGCCGCTAGTTTAGTGGTAAAAAGGGCCACTGATGTGGCCCTGAGTATGATGAAAACAGTTGTGAGCCAAGGGGGGAGCGCACCTAGGGGCACTTCGGCGGCTTACGCCGCTTACGACCCCAACGGCACGTTTCCCCTTGGTTCAGCTTTGTCAGCAGCTATTTCAATAACCTCTACGCGCCCTGCCGACCGCCTCACCCAATTGCCACACCGCCATGGCGTAGTGGGTGCTGTGGTTGTAACGGGTAATAGTGTAGAAGTTAGATAAACCGTACCAGTATTGATAACCCGTGCCGACATCAAGGCGCAATAGGCTAGCCTCCTGATAGTCGCCCAGTGGCGCTGTTGGGCTTAGCCCCGCCGCAGATAGGGTCGATAGCGGATATTTGGTCTTAAAACCATTTTCGAGATTGGGTGCCTGACCATTCGCCGGTATCGCGACTGCCGCCCCTTTCGTCCAGCCGTGAGATTTGAAGTAGTTGGCAACACTACCAATCGCATCCTCCGGGTCCCACAAATTGATATGGCCATTACCATTAAAATCAACTGCATAGCTCTTAAATGACGATGGCATAAATTGACCATAACCCATCGCACCCGCGTAAGAGCCACGCAGACTGAGCGGGTCATTGCCCTCAGCACGTGCCATCAGCAAGAAGGTCTCCAGCTCGCCAGTAAAGTACGCGGCGCGGCGCGGATAGGCAAAAGAGAGTGTCGCCAATGCATCAATAATGCGGGTCTTGCCCATCACTCGGCCCCAGCGAGTTTCAACGCCGATGATACCGACGATAATCTCTGGCGGAACCCCATAGATCTCATAAGCGCGTTGCAGCGCCTCTTCATGTTGATTCCAGAAATTCACGCCATTTTGCACATTATCCGGCGTAATAAATTGGTTGCGGTAGCGGTTCCAAGCCCCATTTGGCCCGGAAGGGCGACCTGAAGTGGGCGCTTGCTTATCCATCAGGCGGATAACCCAGTCCAGCTTTTGGGTCTGGGCCAATACATCATGCAGTTGTTGGCGCTCAAAACCGTGCTCACGCACCATTTTGTCGACAAAGCGGGCAGTGTCGGCGTTATAAGCAAAATCACCGTTTTGCAGATGCCCCTGATGCTCCGGTTCAAGTAAAAATCCGCTCTGTATCAAGCCATCAGATGGTGTGGCGGTGGTGGGAGGCGTCGGCTTGCTACTACAGGCAGAGAGCAACGTGAGTAAGGGAAGAATAACAGCCAGATAGCGCATCGAATATCCATGAACCATGCAAAAAAGTGATAGCTATGTTAAGTCATTGTCTGTTGCCAACAAACAGATAAATGCGCAGGAGAGCTTAATACAAGGGGCAGGAGGCGTTATCCATACAAAAAATAGCGTTGAAAATGAAACATCTTGTAGCATATATTGCGAATGATTTTCACTATGATTACCATTTTCTTTCTATACAATCATTTTGTTTCGCCACTATCAGACCAACCGCTTTCTTCTTCTGACCTTTTAAAAAGGATGTCGCTATGAAGTTACGTTTCCCCGCACTTGGCTCTGTCGCACTGCTCTCCTCTTCTATACTGGCTTCCTCAATGATGCTGGCGTTCTCTGCTCATGCCGCATCAAATGATAAAAGCATTGTGATTTATAACGCTCAACATGAAAACCTGGTGAAATCCTGGGTTGATGGCTTTACCAAGGATACTGGCATCAAAGTCACCCTGCGTAATGGCGGGGATAGCGAGTTAGGTAACCAGTTGGTTCAGGAGGGTAGCGCATCGCCAGCAGATGTTTTCCTGACCGAGAACTCGCCAGCCATAGTGCTGGTTGATAATGCCAAACTGTTCGCACCACTGGATGCGGCGACACAAGCTCAGGTTGCTAAAGAGTACCGCCCTGAGCATGGCCGCTGGACCGGCATTGCCGCCCGTAGCACCGTGTTTGTCTATAATCCGGAAAAAATCAGCGAAGCGCAGCTGCCTAAATCCATTATGGATCTGGCTAAACCTGAGTGGAAAGGCCGCTGGGCAGCCTCACCATCCGGCGCAGATTTCCAGGCCATTGTCAGTGCTATGCTGGAGCTAAAAGGCGAAAAAGCGACGTTAGAGTGGCTCAAAGCCATGAAAACCAACTTTACCGCCTATAAAGGCAATAGCACCGTGATGAAAGCCGTGAATGCGGGACAAATCGATGGTGGGGTTATCTATCACTATTACCGCTTTGTTGATCAGGCAAAAACTGGCGAGAACAGCGGCAACACCAAGCTGCACTACTTCAAAAATGAAGATCCAGGCGCGTTTGTGAGTATCTCTGGCGGCGGCGTGTTAGCCTCTAGCAAGCATCAGAAAGAAGCACAAGAGTTCGTCAAATGGATCACCAGTAAATCCGGCCAGGATATCCTGCGCACCAACGATGCATTTGAGTATGCCGTCGGCGTTGATGCAGCTTCAAATCCTAAATTGGTGCCACTGAAAGATCTGCAAGCACCGAAAGTCGAACCATCCAAACTAAATAGCAAGAAAGTGGTTGAATTGATGACAGAAGCAGGCCTGCTGTAATAGAGTCAATCGACTGATTTTTTAGCCCGCCGCGTCTCTAGCCCGGCGGGCATTTAACATGCTGAGTGCCTTGACGATTATGGCCAATATAAGTACCGATGTTGCACCGGTTGCACTGAATAGGGCAGCAACACGGCAGTATAACCGCCGCCCAGGCTCTGGGATTGTGGCTATCGCGATTATGCTTTCGCTGCTATCCCTGCTGCCATTGGGGTTTGTTATCGGTATTGCCATCGATACTGGCTGGTCAACCGTCAAAGCACTGGTTTTTCGCCCTCGCGTGGGTGAACTCCTGATCAACACCGCGCTACTGGTGGTTTTTACCCTACCCCTTTGTACCATTATTGGTGTCGCACTGGCGTGGCTGACCGAACGCACCGCCCTACCCGGTAGGCGGATTTGGTCACTGCTGGCTATCGCGCCATTAGCAGTACCCGCGTTTGTGCAAAGTTATGCCTGGATTAGTCTGGTGCCCGCCATGCACGGGCTTGGCGCAGGAGTCTTTATCTCTGTTATCGCCTATTTTCCCTTTATCTACCTGCCCGCATCAGCGGTATTACGTCGTCTTGATCCCGGCCTTGAAGACGCCGCCGCGTCACTGGGCAGCCCCCCCACTGCGGTATTTTTTAAAGTGGTGCTACCACAGCTAAAACTAGCCATTTGGGGCGGTTCAATACTGATTGCACTACATTTATTGGCCGAATATGGGCTGTATGCCATGATCCGCTTCGATACCTTTACCACCGCCATTTTTGACCAGTTCCAGTCCACCTTTAATGGCCCGGCAGCTAATATGCTAGCCGGAGTGCTGGCACTATGTTGCCTGGGATTACTGTTAATTGAGGCCACCAGCCGCGGCTATAATCGCTATGCACGAGTCGGTTCCGGTAGCGCTAGAAGCCAAACCGCTTACGCTATGGGTTCGGCGCTCACCCTATTTTGCCTGTTATTGCCGCTGGTGCTCACCGCCCTCTCGCTGGGCGTGCCCTTTATCACTCTCGCCCGCTGGCTCTATATTGGTGGCATCGATGTGTGGCTGAATCCTGAATTGCTCCCTGCCTTGAAACAAACACTGGCATTAGCACTGAGTGGTGCGGTGATTATCACACTATGCGCCGTCCCAATGGCATGGTTATCAGTACGTTACCCAGGGCGTTTGCATCGGCTAATGGAGGGCTGTAATTATGTCACCAGCTCCCTGCCCGGTATCGTGGTCGCGCTGGCACTGGTGACCATCACTATCCGCATTGCACGCCCGCTGTATCAAACCGAATTCACTATTTTGCTGGCCTATTTATTGATGTTTACGCCACGGGCGTTGATCAGTTTGCGGGCCGGGATTGCCCAAGCGCCGGTTGAATTAGAAAACGTGGCGCGTAGCTTGGGCAAAACGCCGACTCAAGCCCTCTGGAGCACCACCATGCGCCTCGCGGCACCGGGGGCTGCCGCCGGAGCGGCATTGGTGTTCCTCGCCATCTCCAATGAGTTAACCGCCACGCTATTACTGGCTCCCAATGGCACCCGCACACTAGCAACAGGTTTCTGGGCATTGACCAGCGAAATCGATTATGTTGCAGCATCACCTTATGCACTGCTGATGGTGGCGCTTTCCCTGCCGCTAACCTGGCTGCTTTATTCTCAATCTCAACGTACGGCAGGACTATGAGCACGCTTGAACTTCAGCAAATCGGCAAGTCTTATCAATCGGTTACCGTGTTAGATCGCATTGACTTACAGGTTACCTCGGGTAGTCGCACCGCCATTGTCGGCCCTTCTGGCTCAGGCAAAACCACACTGCTGCGAATCATTGCCGGTTTCGAAACGCCCGATCACGGCACAGTTATCCTGCAAGGGGAACCGCTATTTGATAGCCAAACTCAAGTACCCGCACATAAAAGAGGAATTGGTTTTGTCCCGCAAGATGGTGCGCTGTTCCCACACTTCACCGTGGCGGGCAACATCGGTTATGGGCTAAAAGGCACCCGGCAGGAGAAAACACGCCGGATTGATGAGTTGATGGAGATGGTCGCGCTAGACCGCAGATTGTCCCAACTTTGGCCCCATGAGATCTCCGGTGGGCAACAACAGCGGGTAGCTCTCGCCAGAGCACTCGCGCAGCGCCCGGTGCTGATGCTGCTGGATGAGCCATTTTCTGCGCTGGATACCGCATTGCGCGCCTCAACCCGCAAAGCGGTCGCCGAACTACTGGCACAGGCGAATATTGCCTCTATTTTAGTGACCCATGATCAAACTGAAGCGCTGTCATTTGCCGATCAGGTTGCGGTCATGCGCGCCGGTAAACTGGCCCATGTTGGCCCGCCACAAGAGCTTTACCTGCGGCCGATTGATGAACCGACAGCGACCTTTCTGGGGGAAACACTGATTCTTTCTGCCAATATCGCCAACGGATGGGCCGATTGTGCATTGGGTCGGGTCAAGGTTGACGATGCAAAACGCCATGGCCTGACGCGGATTATGTTGCGCCCCGAGCAAATTACCATCACTCCACTGCCCGCCGATCATCACTACCCGACTCACTGCCTGGCGAAAATTACCAATATTGATTTTGCCGGCTTTATCTCGACAGTCACATTATATCTCGTCGCTAGCGAAGAGAGTGTCGAGATCAAAACTATCAGTCGAGAAGGTATTCGTATCGGCTCAATGGTTGACCTGACGATTATTGGTCAGGCGCATCTCTTTAGTGATTAAAAGTGCTGATTAAAGTGCTAACTCACCTGCTGAGGGTAGATGTTCAGCCAGCAGGTCGCAGTTGACGCCGCAGTTGCCGGTATTCCAGCAAGGTCAACACAATCACCACCGCATCCAGAATGGTTATCAAAATCAGCAGTGGCGAGTGGGTAAAGGTATAGCGATAGAGTTGATAAACAATAAATAAGCTAAAAATCACCATGGCCATGGGGTAATAACCCAACTTCTTGCGCCATAATCCAATAATGATCCACAGCTTAATTACGCCATGGGCCACCAGATAAAAAGCAGCGAAATGTAAACTGCTGATAGAGAGACTTTGTGCGGCATGCAGCAAATAATTAGCCACGACATCCCCACGCTCTTCGATAAACTCAACTTGCGTAATGCGATGCAGCAAATTCAGTAAAAATTGCGGCGTGATAAAATACGTTAAAATACCGGCGATGATCTCCAGGGCCGCCAGTATGGCTTTTAGCAGCAGACTGATTTCAAAAACAGCATGGATACTCTTTTCCCCAAAGAGATTATTACGCTCAAATCGGTTTCTCATATTCAACATCGCGCTGATTCCCTGCGTGGTAATACAATGAAGAGTAGAGATAGAGAATAGCAGTTTACGAGGGATGGGTTAACTCACCGGAAAGTCAGCGATTAAATCAAACACAGCGGGGAGAGTAACAGATGCCCCCTGCAACTTCAGGGGGCATCGGCACTAAAGCGAGTTACTGCGCATCTTTACCGTAATTAGGTGAACGCGGCCCGTAGAGAATACCGTTAGGCGTTCCGGCGGTCAGCATACGTGCACTGGTAACACCGGCAATATCATGGCTACGATCAGTGAGTGTGTTGCTGATCTGAGTTACCGCAGCTTGAACCAACATGCCGATGACACCACCAGAGGAGTTATCGCCTTCATTGCTGGATGCAGTCGCACTGCCGCTCCACAACAATTTGCCGCTTCTCAAATCAACCAGTTTGGCATTCGCCGTAACCCGAGTATCACTGGTGATGACCTGATAAGAGGTGCCGTATTGCACCACGGTGATGTACAACACCGCATCTGCACCAAAGATTTTATGCAGTTTGGCTGGGCTGGCAGCACTGATGTCGCCCGCATTTGTCATGCCATTTTGCTTAAATGTCTCTTCCACTACAGCCACTGGCAGCACGTAATAGCCCGCTTCAGATAATGGGTAAGTGACCTGAGACAACATACCATGGCTGGCAGCCACTTCTGGCGATTGGTTCTGTGGCAGCAGCACCAAAATACTTTTTGGTTTGCTTTGCTTAAATGCAGAGTAGTCCTGCTGTACCGGCTTGGCACAGCCAGTCAACAGCAGTGCCATCATGACTGCGCATATTGCGAAAATAGATCTCATTTAAACGCCCCTTTATCCTTGCTCATCAAAAAATCCATAAACGGAGCAGACTCAGGGAATGCCGTTTTCTCGGTATTAAATTCAGCCATCGCTAAATCTGTATGCCCGGTATTGCCATACAGCATACCCAAATGAGCATGTAAGCCCGGAGGGACTGGCATGTTCTTCGCACGTGATTTTTCGATATTCTCTTTTAAAGCAGCAATTTGCTGTTCAGGGCTGGCATCAGATTTATAGTAATCATAAATCGTCGTTTGGTAGTTATCCCAGTTGTAAATAGGTTTCGGGGCCGTGGCACAACCCGCCAATACAGCGGCAGCCAGCAGCAGGGAGAGCTTTTTCACTAATTTCATGTTGCGGTATCCATACTCGTGATGAGGAATTATTTTGCTATTAATGTCTATTTCGCCGGTTGCCATGCACCCGATTCAATGCCAGCTACCAGATTGTTGACAGCTTCACGGATAGCTAAGTCCAGCACCTTGCCATTTAAGGTTGAGTCGTAACTTGCCGTCCCACCAAAACCGATCACTTCGCGGTTGGAGAGTTCATACTCACCAGCACCCTGTGAGGAGAAGACCACTTCAGAGGTCTTCACATTGACGATATTCAGATTGACTTTGGCGTAGGCAATCTGAGATTTACCCCGGCCCAAAATGCCAAATAGCTGACGATCGCCAGTCTCTTTGCGGCCAAACTCGGTCACATCGCCGGTCACGACATAGGTCGCACCTTTCAATTGCTGGTTTTGCCCTGAAATCGCCGCTTCTGTTTTCAGCTCTTCCATATTGGTGCGCTCTAATACGTTAAAGCGGCCAGTTTGTTGTAAGTGCGTCACCAGAATGGTTTTTGACTGGTTCCCCAAACGATCGACGCCATCGGAGAATATCCCGCTCATATAGCTTGAACGGTTGTCGAATTTACCCACAGAAATAGGGCTGCGGGGGCCGTTATATTGCGTGCCGTAAGAGGCAACTTTCGCCACTTCTAACGAACGGGAGGACTCAGAGGCGCATCCACTTAATAAGAACGCGGTTATTAACGTGGAAGCTAAAAATATTTTTTTCATCATAAAAGCAATATTCTCAATAAAAGATTAAACGCCATAACTGGAAGAAATAAATAGTGATAATTTTACTTAAGTTAAACTATCAGCCTATTAACTAACATAGAACGGTAATAATAACAAAGAGTTATTATTGATAAATACACATATAATTATCATTGATTTAAAAAGGATTTTCGCGAGCGAATAATAACAGATATAAAATACATTTTGAAATATTAAACCCAATCTATGTATCTAAATTTTACTTAAGGTTTAAAAACCGCATTTTATTTAAAGCGAAATTAGTTTATCACTTATTATTATCGTTGGTTATGCAATAAGCAATTGTATGGGTATAGTTATAATGGATGTTGTTTTTTCGTTACTGCGCCGCCTGAAAAACAAGATAATTAGCGGGTAGAATAATAAATTTCGGCTAATGCTGATAAATCGCCATCATTTGGATCAATACGTTAAATAAGTAACCTTGGGTGGCTGATGTCAGTACAATGCCAGTACTTTGAGTACCACCTTCCCCCACAGGAGTAACACCGTGTTCCACTACCCCGCCAGTTATACCCTTGATGAAGCCAGCGGCGAATACCACATTCAGTATCGCGACTTCCCTGAATTGGCCTCAGTGACCTACTCCCTGGAAGATATTGAGCTGGAAGCACAGGATGGCATTAAAAATGGCATCGCCGCAGAGATAGAAGAGCATCGCCCAGTCCCTGCTCCGTCGGCGCTGCAAGCTGGTGATATATCCGTCCACGTGCCAATTTTGGTGCGACTGAAAGCTGAATTGCACAATGCCATGCTCACCACCCATACCCGCAAAGCCGATATGGCTCGCAAGCTCGGTTTGAATGCGGCACAGATGGATCGCCTGTTGGATGTCTATTACGCCTCTAAAGTTGAAGCACTGGAGCAAGCCCTGTATCTACTGGGCTTTGAGGCAGATGTCGCGGTCAGAAAGATCAGTTGATGGCCTAACACGCCGTTAGGTGGCTTAAAATTCAGCCAACAAAGTAACAAATTGTTATCTATAGATAATTAAAAAAAACGTTAATAGCTTCACACTTCAATACATTGGCTAACAATATTTGCCATTTATGTGTGAAATTGTGATCTAATGCATAAAATTACAGTATTGTAAGTCTCTCCTTGTTGGGATTACATTAGCGCGATCCTATTTATCCATTTGATACTCAGCACAGCAATTGGGATCGTTACTGGCGAGGTAGCTCCAAGGGGAGTTGTTCAGTGAAATATTTCTTTATGGGTATCTCAATCATGTTGGTGGTTTGGATTGGCACCTTCATGATGATGGTCGAGTAAGATTGGCTCGAACCATCCACCATCTGACATCGTATAAAGGGCGCATTCGCGCCCTTTATCATTCTGATTTTTAGCTACTCATTTACCTGGCATCATTCTGCGCAATGTATCATCACGGCGAATATAGTGATGATAGAGAGCCGCCAGAACGTGAGCTCCAATCATAAAATAGCCCAAATTGGCGATTAGCTCGTGGGTCTGCTTAAGGTAGGATCGCGCTTCATCATTTTGTGTCACCCACTGCGGCACCTGCCAGCCCAGTAAAAACCAGGTTTTCCCGCCGTAAGCTTGCGCCAGTACGCCGAGTATCGGCAAGGATAAGAACAGCAGATACAGCCCCCAATGCAAAATATGAGCAGCTAACAGCTGCCAATCCGGTAATTTCGGGGTGATAGCGGGTGTCACATTTCGATGGCGCAACCAAAGGCGCATCAGCATCAATAGCCAGACAGAAATACCAAAATTAAAATGCAGGTTTTTCACTAATGTTCGATCTTCGTCAGGCACGCTGTCACTGAGCAACATGGCCGCATAGGTCAAAATCAGCATCAATAGGGTTAGCCAATGCAGGGTTATTTGGGGTAACGAATAGCGATCTCTCATAGCCGCCCACTCCAATATGTCACAATAAATTGATTCATTAATGATGAGTATGGTGTATCACAGCTGAAGAGAACATTAAGGTGTTATTTGCGTCATTCGGCAGAAGAGCACGGCTATTCTGACTGATCACCATGAGCAATCAGCCAGAATAGTGATTACATGGCTAAGTTACGCCGTTTCATCTGATGTCGGTTTACTTGGTTTCAGCAAGCCATCAGCGCGGAACATACTTTTAATGCCGCGCACCGCCTGACGGATCCGGTCTTGGTTCTCAATTAGCGCAAAACGAACATGGGTATCACCGTAATCGCCAAATCCAATCCCCGGCGAGACACAAACTTTCGCTTCAGAGAGCAGACGTTTAGCAAACTCGAGCGACCCTAAATGCGCGTATTGTTCTGGAATTTTAGCCCAAACATACATTGAGGCTTTCGGGTTTTCGACCATCCAACCCGCTTCATGCAGCCCGCGCACCAAAGCGTTACGGCGTTGGCGATACTGCTCGGCGATATCCCGCACACACTGCTGATCCCCCTCCAGCGCCGCAATAGCCGCAACCTGTAGTGGGGTAAAAGTGCCGTAATCGTGATAGCTCTTAATACGCGCCAGCGCATTGACCAGTTCAGGATTGCCCACCATAAAACCAATGCGCCAACCGGCCATATTGTAACTTTTGGATAGGGTGAAAAACTCAACCGCAATCTCTTTTGCGCCGGGAACTTGCATGATTGAGGGCGCTTTCCAGCCATCATAGACGATGTCGGCATAGGCCAGATCATGCACCACCAGCACATCATATTGCTTCGCCAGCGCCACCACCCGCTCAAAAAAGTCCAGCTCGACACACTGTGCCGTCGGGTTAGAGGGGAAGCCGAGGATCATCATTTTTGGTTTAGGAATGGTTTCGCGGATCGCGCGCTCTAGCTCACCAAAAAAATCAATGCCCTCGGTCAGTGGCACCGAACGCACTTGTGCACCAGCAATGACCGCACCATAAATATGAATCGGGTAGCTCGGGTTCGGTACTAGTACGGTATCACCGTGATCCAGTGTTGCCAGCATCAAATGCGCCAGCCCCTCTTTCGAGCCGATAGTGACAATCGCTTCGCTTTCCGGGTCAATCTCCACCTGGTAGCGATCGGCATACCAGCGGGAAATGGCCCTGCGTAGGCGGGGGATCCCACGGGAGGTTGAATAGCCGTGGGTGTCTTCACGTTGCGCAACACTGCACATTTTCTCAACGATATGTGGCGGTGTCGGGCCATCCGGATTACCCATACTGAAATCAATAATATCTTCACCACGACGGCGCGCCGCCATTTTTAACTCAGAGGTGATATTGAAAACATAAGGGGGAAGACGTTCAATTCGGGTAAAACGACGTTTGGAAGGGTATTCAGCCATAATTTCCTCGGGATACGTGAGCGCCCGGACCATCCGAGCGACGCAGACCAGCAAATGGTCTATTTATGAACATATCCCAGCGCCGCATAGGTGTCGAGTGGCGGCTCATAAATATCTCACTCATCGGAGAAGTGACTACGGCTGAAATTCGTGGTTAAGCATCCCCAAAACCCAATCATCACACCACTGCCCAGCCAACTGATAGTTATCCCGCAAAGTGCCCTCCAACTGAAAACCACAGCGCTCTAGCAGCCCCCGAGAAGCATGATTTCCCACCGTGACTGTTGCTTTCATTTTATGGAACAAACAGTGCTGGAAGCCAAACGCCAATACGGCCATTAGCGACTCTTTGGCAAAACCTTTGCCTTGATAAGAGGGCAACATGGCATAGCCCACCTCAGCTTGCTGTAATGGCGACCATTCAGCTAAAAATCCGGTCAATCCCACAGGTTGCCCGCTTCTCTTTTCGCGAATAACCAGGCAGAGCCAATGGTTGGCACTCTTTTCCCATGGCATCAGACGTGACTCAAACCGCGCACGAATCTCAGCTAAATCCATCGGATCAGCAATAAAACGCTGAATCTCCGGGTCTTGATATAGACGTAAAAACAGCGGCCAATCCTGCTCGTTAAGGCTATCGAGCAGCAGCCGTGGTGTTTTTAGTGAAATGGGAGAACGACTGAACATTTGAATCACAGGTGCCATTTTTCTCTCAAATTAAGATGTTAGCCAGAAAAAGAGGATCGAAAATTAAAGGGGAAATTTTGTCATAACCTCATCCCTTTATTCTTCTCCATTTTACTTGAATAATGTTTACTCCAAAGTAACAAAAAACAAACAAATGGTCAGTACCAGCCGACCCATGCCACCGCCTCAACCCTACAGCTATCGGAGAATCAGCATTATGGCTTCATTACAAATAGACGATATTCCCGCAGCAATCAAAGCGGTGAAACAGCAATTACGTCAGGCGCTACCGGATTACCAGCAGGTGTTTCAAGCCGTTGAAGAGAACATTCGCCAGCAAGTTACCGAAATTCGCCGCACTCTGGCGCAGGGTGAAAACCCCGTCCCACGCATTCATGCTGATGATATTATCAACGGCAAAGTGACTGATGAACAAAAAGCACAAATAAAGCAGCGGGGATGTTGTGCCATTCTTGGTGTTTTCCCGACAGAAAAAGCCGCCGCCTGGAACCGTGAAATCGGTAACTATCTGGATCGTAATAATTTTGTCGTGCGGCTGAAAAATGCCGCCGAAGATAATTACTTTGGCACTCTGGCTGCCAGCAAGCCACAAATTTACGGCATTTATTGGTCAACACCACAAGTTGAAGCTCGTCAGGATCAGCGCATGAATGCGGTACAGATATTCTTGAATAATCTGTGGCACACCGAGAGCAACGGCAAGCAGCATTTTGATGCTAACCGCGTCGTGACCTATGCTGACCGCACACGTCGCCGTCCGCCAAAATCCTCCTCTCTGGGCTTGTCACCCCATGTGGATGGCGGCTCCATTGAGCGCTGGCTGGATGAAAATTTCCGCCATGTCTATCGCCACGTATTCTCTGGTGAATGGCAGAAGTATGATCCATTCGCGGCAGAGGGCCGCCCAGAAGTGCGCGAGTTCCCGTCACCGGCGGTATGCTCGATGTTCCGCACCTTCCAGGGCTGGACCGCGCTGACACCTCAACGTACCCATGCGGGGACGTTAAACGTTATTCCAATCGCCAATGCCATGGCCTATATCTTGTTGCGGGCCATTCAGGATGATGTTGCCGACGATGACCTCTGTGGTGCCGCGCCAGGTCGTGCACTGTCAGCTTCCGAGCAGTGGCATCCTCTTTTAATCGAAGCGATTTCCCCTATTCCTGATTTGGAGGCGGGCGACACCGTATTTTGGCATTGCGATGTGATTCACTCAGTAGAAAATGAGCATAATGGTGAGTTTGACAGCAACGTGATGTACATCGCCGCCGCCCCATGGTGCGAAAAAAACGCCGCCTACTTGCCGCGCCAGTTAGCCAGCTTTATTGATGGCCGCTCGCCACCAGACTTCGCCGCCGATGATTTTGAAGTCGATTTCTCAGGCAGAGCGACGGCCGAAAACCTGACCCCGATAGGCAAGCAGCAACTGGGAATGACTGAATAATTGTATCCCGCCACTCTCCCTGCCGGAGCCTGACCTCCGGCAGCCCCCTCGATAGCACGGATAAAGTAGCAGTCAGCCGCCCTTTTCCTTATAGTTAGCCGCTTATTCACCTCAAGATCTGATTATCTTCGGCCTAAGATCCCAGGCCGTAGCCAAGAGAAAATTGCGTGCACCAGATATTTGAAATGCTACTGGCGGTGTTTGATCGCGCCGCGCTAATGCTAATTTGCCTGTTCTTCCTGACCCGCACCCGCCTGTTCCGTCAGTTGCTGCAAAAAGAGAAGCACACCCCGCTGGAACTGGCTGCCGTGACGGCAATTTTCTCGCTATTCGCAATTTTCGGTACTTATTCCGGTATTAATGTCGAAGGTTCGTTGGTCAATGTCCGTGTTATTGCCGTCATGTCTGGCGGAATTCTCTTTGGCCCATGGGTCGGGATCATTACCGGATTGATCGCCGGATCTCACCGCTACTTAATTGATATTGATGGTATTACCTCAGTTCCCTGCCTGATTACCAGTATTATTGCTGGCCTGATGTCGGGCTATATCAACCTGAAAGTGAAGAAAGAGCGGCAATGGCGGGTCGGTATTTTAGCGGGCATGATTTGCGAATCACTGACCATGCTATTGGTGGTCATCTGGGCCAAACCGACAGCATTAGGCATCGATATTGTCTCTAAAATTGCCATTCCGATGATTTTAGGGGCGGTGTGTATCGGGCTGATTGTGCTGCTAGTGCAGAGTGTTGAGGATGAAAAAGAGGTGATTGCGGCACGGCAGGCCAAACTCGCCCTGGATATCGCCAATAAAACCTTGCCCTATTTCCGCAATATTAATGGCGAATCCTTACGTAGCGTATGCGAAATTATTCGCAACGATATCAAGGCGGATGCAGTCGCTATCACCGATACCCAGAATATTTTGGCTTATGTGGGAGTCGGGGTCGAAACCTACGATATCGGCCATGAGATTATCAGTGATATCACCAAAGAGAGTATTCAGCGCGGTAAAATTACCATCCGCAATAACGATGAAGTTCACCGTACACCGCAAATTCACTCGCTGATTATTATCCCGTTATGGGAAAAAGGTGAAGTCACCGGTTCGCTGAAAATCTATTACTGCCATGCCCATAAAATCACCTATTCGCTGAAAGTCATGGCGGTGGGTTTATCGCAGATTATCTCAACACAAATTGAGGTTTCCCGCATCGAGCAACTGCGTGAAATGGCGAATAAAGCGGAAATGCGCGCACTGCAAAGCAAAATTAACCCGCACTTCTTATTTAATGCTTTGAATGCGATTTCGTCGTCAATCCGTATTAATCCAGACACCGCCCGTCAATTGATCATCAATTTATCTCGCTACTTGCGCTATAACCTTGAGCTGAATGATGAGCAAATCGATATCCGCAAAGAACTCCATCAAATTCAGGACTATATCGCCATTGAGCAGGCCCGGTTCGGCAGCAAGTTGACCGTGATTTATGATATTGACGACGATATTGCGCTGAAAATTCCTAGCCTACTGATTCAACCTTTGGTGGAAAATGCCATTGTGCATGGCATTCAGCCCTATCGTGGCAAAGGCGTGGTGGTCATTGCGGTCAAAGAGCATGGTGATCAAATTAAGATTTCAGTGAAAGATACCGGCAATGGTATTAATCCAGAAACCATTGAGCGCGTCGCTAATAATGAAATGCCGGGCAATAAAATCGGTTTACTGAATGTGCATCATCGGGTGAAATTACTCTATGGCGAGGGTTTACAGATCCGCCGCATGGAACCGGGCACCGAAATCTCTTTTTATATCAGCAAAAATGGCGGCAAAATCCATGCAGAACCCAGCATTTCAGCCGGAGTTTAACCCGTGAAAGCAATCATTGTTGAAGATGAGTTTCTGGCTCAGGAAGAGTTGAGCTACCTGATTCACCAGCACAGCCACATCACCATTGAGGCCACTTTTGACGATGGGTTGGATGTGCTTAAATATCTGCAAAATCATCAGGTTGATGCTATTTTTCTCGATATTAATATCCCGTCACTAGATGGCGTATTGCTGGCTCAGAACATCAGCAAATTTACCCATAAGCCCTATATTATCTTTATCACCGCCTATAAAGAGCATGCGGTTGAAGCATTTGAGATTGAAGCATTCGACTATATTTTGAAGCCCTACCATGAGTCACGTATCGTCACCATGCTGCAAAAGTTGGAAGCACTGCATCAGCGTGATGGTCAAAATAGAGAGCAAACTAGCAGCCCCACCCCCCGTGCAGCAGCGCATACCATCAATCTGATGAAAGACGAACGCATCATCGTCACTGACATCAATGATATCTACTATGCGGCGGCGCAGGAGAAGGTCACGCTGGTCTACACCCGCCGCGAAGAATTCATCATGCCGATGAATATCACTGAGTTTTGTAGCCGCTTGCCGGAGGAGTATTTCTTCCGCTGTCACCGCTCTTATTGCGTCAATTTAGCCAAAATCCGTGAAATCGTCCCTTGGTTTAACAACACTTACATCCTGCGGCTCAGTGAGTTGGACTTTGAAGTCCCGGTCAGCCGCAGCAAGATAAAAGAGTTTAGGCAACTGATGCGCCTTTAAATGCATTTCACTCCAGCTGGAGTGCAGCTCATTCCCCTTTCGATCTATAGCTATTAGCCCGCCCGTATACTGGTTTCATTCGGCGGGCTGATAACACCTCAACACAAGATTTCCGGTGCTCCATCAGCGCGTAACTTTTAGGCTTCCGACGCTATTTATCGCTATCAATAGCCATATTCGGGCCACATTGCATTGATGTTTAAGGAGTCCGGCATGAGCAGTAAACCGGTAAATCGTTGGCTAATCGTTGTAGGTACTATCATTGTTCAGATGGGTCTGGGCACAATCTATACTTGGAGCTTATTTAATCAGCCCTTGGGGGAGAAGTTCAGTTGGTCATTGGCGGCGGTAGCCACCACCTTCTCTATCACCAGTTTCTCTCTGGCTATTGCGACACTCTTCGCTGGCCGCCTGCAAGAGCGTATTGGTATCCGCAAGCTGACACTGATTTCCGGCATCATCCTCGGTTTGGGGTTGATTGCCAGCTCCTTTGCCACCTCGCTGGGGATGATCTATCTGCTGGCGGGGATTGTGGTTGGTTTTGCTGATGGCACCGCCTATATCACCACGCTGTCGAATCTGATTAAGTGGTTCCCGGAACGCAAGGGGCTGATTTCAGGTATCTCCGTCGGGGCATTTGGCACCGGTAGCCTGCTATTTAAATATGTGAATGCCAGCTTAATTGCCAATCAGGGCGTGTCATTGGCATTCTTCTACTGGGGCATTATTGTGATGCTATTGGTTGGGGCCGGCTCTCTCCTGCTGCGGGAGAAAGTGGCCACGCCACCCGTTGCCAACAGCCAGCCAACCGCTAACGCGGGGCGTGATTTTAGTGTTGGTGAGATGCTGGCGGTCAAAGAGTCCTACTTCCTGTTTATCATCTTCTTCACCGCCTGTATGAGTGGCCTATATCTGATTGGTATCGTGAAAGACTTAGGTGTGCAACTGGCAGGGATGGATTTAGCTACAGCGGCGAATACTGTTTCAGCTATCGCCATCTTTAACACCGCCGGACGAATTATTTTGGGGGCGCTATCAGATAAAGTGGGCCGCCTGCGGGTGATTAGTTTCACCTTGCTAGTCACCACCCTGGCGGTCTCCGTGTTGACCTTTGTGCCGCTAACTCACGCCCTATTCTTCCTGTGCGTTGGGGCCATTGCTTTCTGTTTCGGCGGCAATATCACTGTGTTCCCCGCCATCGTCGGCGACTTCTTTGGCCTGAAAAACCACAGCAAAAACTACGGGGTCATCTATCAGGGCTTTGGTTTGGGCGCATTGGCAGGTTCATTTATTGCCGCGCGGCTGGGGGGATATCACGCCACCTTTATCGTCATCGCGGTGCTATCAGTGCTCTCCTTGCTGCTGACTCTCATTATCAAGCCACCAAAAGGTGCCGCCACCGAGGCAGAAAGCACTATTCCCGCCCCTGCCGGCCCCACAGCCAGTAGCCATGCTTGATAACCATTGACTGAAAAAGGCCCTCATCACGAGTACAACTCGGCCAGAGTGTGCAAGGTATGGGGGTCTTTTTGTACCATTCTAATCAGCAAAATAGCCTGCTTATTTGGCTTAGCGCGGCCTTGCTCCCAGTTCTGGTAGGTTGCAGTTCCCGCCTGTAAATAGTGAGCAAACAGCGCTTGTGAAATATTCAAAGTCTCGCGAATGTGACGTAGCTCCTCAGAGGTCAGTGTTAGGCTACTTTCAGTTGAGACCTTGTGCGTTTTCAGTGTTTTTTTACCCGTATTGGCCTCTTCCCATGCACCCATTCCCTCAACCAACTCTGAAAATAAATCTCTTTTTTCCATATATTACCTCGATATATATCATTCAGATTTACGGCATTTAAGAAGATTACTAAGTATTTTCCGTTGTGCATTGGTTAAATCAGACATCTCACCTTTGCTATAAATGGCGAAGAGTAAAAATTGAAAACGCTCTACCCACCAATAATAAATGACTCTGACACCGCCACGTTTGCCTTTACCCGCTTTTGCATCACTGAATCGCATTTTGCGCAAACCGCCGGTCTGTTGGATAACATCCCCAGCAGTTGGATTATTCATTAACGTAATCTGCAAAGTTCTATATTTATCATCCGATAAATAGCCCACTCTAAAGCGCTCGAATGGCGGTAGTTCTATAAATACAGCATCCATTCTATCTCCTCGTCTATCCATAACCTTTCACATGACTATGCTCAACTTGAGTATAGTTTAAGTCGGCGGCATAAAAAAGCAGAGCCTTAGCTCTGCTTGAGGTTATTGACAAAGTGCCAGCGGCGGAGAGGGCAGGTAGATCGTAAAGACGACGTAAATCCATCCATGGAGGCTCGAACCGCGCCCTCCCTGGCGCGGACGCTTTACTCTTCTATCTGCCCTCACCTCTTGAGATCGAGTCGTCGAGATTTGTTATCAGTCTGAAGCAGATCCAAAGCTTTGCTTGCTTCAACGGGTAACACGAAAGCTAACACCCCTGCGGCTTCAAGGACAAAAGATACCCAAAGTCATTGGAGTTGCAGGTAGGCAGCAAGCGAACGCATCCCGATGAGCTGACCCAAGTCAGTGATTCGGGTAAGCGAGCGTAGCTAACACCCCTGCGGCTTCAAGGACAAAAGATACCCAAAGTCATTGGAGTTGCAGGTAGGCAGCAAGCGAACGCATCCCGATGAGCTGACCCAAGTCAGTGATTCGGGTAAGCGAGCGTAGCTAACACCCCTGCGGCTTCAAGGACAAAAGATACCCAAAGTCATTGGAGTTGCAGGTAGGCAGCAAGCGAACGCATCCCGATGAGCTGACCCAAGTCAGTGATTCGGGTAAGCGAGCGTAGCTAACACCCCTGCGGCTTCAAGGACGAAGGGTATGACCTAGCGTCTGGCGCAGATAAGCCCCCGCCCCCAATAATCCCGGCTGTTGATGGGTAATCATATAAACCGGAATGTCATGCAGGAAATCTTTGAAGCGGCCTTTATCTTCAAAAGCACCACGGAAACCGGAGGCTTTAAAGAACTCCATAAAGCGCGGCACGATACCGCCCGCGATATATACGCCGCCAAAGGTGCTGAGATTCAACGCCAAATTGCCGCCAAAACGCCCCATGATGACGCAGAACAGCGACAATGCGCGGCGACAGTCAGTGCAGCTATCCGCCAGCGCCCGCTCTGTCACATCTTTCGGTGCCAGATTCTCTGGCAGGCGGGCATCAGAGATAACGATCGCCCGATAGAGATTAACCAACCCCGGCCCAGAGAGTACCCGCTCGGCAGAGACATGGCCCAGTTCCTGACGCAATACCGCCAGGATCCGGTCCTCTTCTTCACTATTTGGCGCGAAATCGACATGCCCGCCCTCACTCGGCAGACTTATCCAGCGGCGATCGACATTAACTAAATGCGCCACCCCCAACCCAGTACCTGCACCATACACTGCTATCGGTTTACCCGGCTGGGGTGCAGTACCGCCAAATTGCAGCACATCTTGCTCGGACAGCACCGGGATTGCCATCGATACCGCGGTGAAATCATTGATCACTTCTAAATGATTCAGCCCCAAATTCTGCTTCATGGCGGCAATCGAAAATGCCCAAGTATGGTTGGTCATCGCCACCCAATCGTCAGTAATCGGGCAAGCAATGGCGATACAGGCATCGGTTATCGTCACGGTATGCTCTGACAAGTATTGCCGGATAACATCTTCCAAACTGTCGCATTCCAGCCCTGAATATGTTTTTGCTTGTGATATTTCGCCCGTCGCCACAGCGCAAAGCGCCAAACGGGCATTAGTGCCGCCAACGTCACCCACCAGGGCATAGCTCGTCATCAGAAACTTCTCCGTTACAGGGATGCTTAACTTCTACTTTTACCACTGTAAAATTAGGTTGGAGAAACAACAATCTCAAAGCTGTAAACCCTTTCGCTTTGCGATGACGATCACATAAAAACGTTTCAGCCACGGCAAAATACCGCTGCTGAAGGGGAAAAATAGTGATTAACGCTCAGATGTGCCTTGACCTTTTTCTGCTGCGGGAGCCAACATCGCAGGCTGGCGGGCACGGATAATTCGCATCCGTAAGCCGTCATAGGCCCAGTTATAGCAAATGGTGTAAGGCAGGAAGAACAGGAAGAAACCGATCTCCAACATAAATGCCTGTAGCAACGAAACACCCAATATATAAGCCGCAATCGGCAAGCCAATCAGGATAAAGCCACTTTCAAAGCCCAGGGCATGGAGCGCTCGCACACCCAGGGTTTTGGCGACCCGACTGACGGGCCAGAAGTAGTCGAACAAACTGTTGTAAACAATATTCCACAGCATCGCCACGGAAGAGAGCATGATGGTCAAGGTTCCCATTTGCAGTATTGAACGATCCAACAGCCATGCTCCAACCGGGGCACAAATCGCGATGGCGATCACTTCAAAACCAATAGCATGGATAAACCGTTCAGAGAGAGATTTGTGATGAACTTGCATAAAACACCTATTTAATTAACTGATAACTGATTATCGAGGGTGATTATCATCGTTTTTTAAGATAGATTGAAATTAGAACCCATCGATAAAATAGATAGTTTATGCACTATTCTCCTGAAGCTTTGATTGCCTTTGTTGAAGCCGCCGCACTCGGCTCGTTTTCGGCCGCCGCCCGTAAGCTACGCAAAAGTCAGTCGACGATCAGCACCGCCATCGCCAATCTGGAGGCAGATCTGGGGTTGACGCTATTTGATAGGCAGGCGCGTCAGCCAGTGCTGACGGATCATGGCCGCCGAGTGCTGTCCCACGTGCAAGAGATTCTGGCCGCCAGCGAACGGCTTGATTCGCTATCAATTCGTCTGGCAGGCCAGGTTGAAACCCGCCTGACCTTTGTGCTCTCCGACACCTATCAGCCGACACATCATGAAGATCTGCTGCGCCGTTTTGAGCAGCGCTACCCTGATATCGAATTTGAGTGCCTGATCGCCGAAGATGCCGACGTGATTGATCTATTACAGCTCAGACGCGCGCACATTGGTGTGGTGGAGGTGCAAAACAGCTATCCGCCGGACATTGCGGCTCGCCGCTTATCCGCTCAAACTGAAATGGCGATATTTGTGCAAGCTGATCACCCGCTGGCACAACTGCCCCAGGTTCACCGTGAGCAGTTGGCCACCACCCGCCAACTCTGCCTCAACACCTACAATCGCACCGAACGCAATCAGCCACAGGGATTAATCTGGTCGGCCCCCAGTTATTTAATGTTGCTGGAAATGGCTGAGCAGGGCTTCGGTTGGGCTATTTTACCTCGCTGGTTGGTTGAGCAATACAGCCACAGAAAACTGGTGCCATTATCGACCCTTGGTTGGCCAAAAATGATCTCTATTGATGCGGTTTGGTCGAAAAAAAGCCCACCCGGCCCGGCAGGCTATTGGTTGTTGGAGCAGTTAACCGGTGATATCAGATAGCCCCATTCCGAGCCTCAAGCACTTTGATTAGCTAACAGCGTCATCATTTACTGCCCTCCCTATTCTGGGGCGCAGCACTGCTGATCAACTCTGTGATCCTGCCAACTTCATCAATGAGTGAAAGCGCATACACTAAAGTGTCATTTACTCTCTTCAATCAGGGGCATCATGGTCTATCAAGCAGCGTCCTCCCGCTATCAGGAGATGAAGTATCATCGTTGTGGTCGTAGTGGGCTAATGCTCCCCGCCATCTCTCTGGGCCTGTGGCATAACTTTGGTGACAGCACGCTGTACGAAAATAGCCGTAATCTCATTCACCGTGCTTTTGATAGTGGCATCACTCATTTCGACTTAGCGAATAACTATGGCCCACCTCCCGGCTCTGCTGAGCTGAACTTTGGTCGAATCCTACAGCAGGATCTGCGCCCTTATCGTGATCAGTTGATTATCTCCTCCAAAGCGGGTTACACCATGTGGCCCGGCCCTTACGGTGACTGGGGTTCGAAGAAATATCTGGTCGCTAGCATCAATCAGAGCTTACAACGTATGGGGCTGGATTATGTTGATATCTTCTATCATCACCGTCCCGACCCTAATACCCCATTGGAAGAGACCATGGCCGCCTTAGATCTGCTGGTGCGCCAGGGGAAAGCACTCTATATCGGCTTGTCTAACTATCCTGCTGAGCAAGCGCGTCAGGCATTTGAGATTCTGGCGGATCTGGGTACACCTTGTCTGATCCACCAACCTAAATACTCCCTGTTTGAACGCTGGATTGAAGCCGATCTGCAAAATGTGCTGGACGAATACGGCGTGGGGTCGATAGCCTTCTCCCCACTGGCTGGCGGGTTATTGACGGATCGCTATTTAGCGGGTATCCCGCAGGACTCTCGGGCCGCCAGCAACAGTAAATTCCTTAATCCTGAGCAGCTTACGGCAGAAAAACTGACTAAAGTTCGTCGACTCAATGAGCTGGCACTTGCCCGTGGGCAGAAACTGTCGCAGATGTCTTTAGCCTGGGTATTACGTGATGGGCGGGTGACCTCAGCACTAATTGGTGCCAGCAAAACCAGCCAGATTGATGACGCCGTGGGGATGTTGGCGAATAGTGAATTCAGCGCTGAAGAGATCAGCATAATCGAAGCCATTTTGGTGTAAACGCTCTCTTTTTAAAACATTGGCAGGGGTACTCACGGCCCCTGCTCCATTCGCCCCCATCACTCCCACAGATAAATCCTAAATATATATTTTACAGTTTTATCCGAATCCCAGAGGTTGGCGAACTGTTTAAGATAACGTCATAGCCAATAAGGCCAAGTAAGGATAAATCATGTTAAAAGTGGCCGCGTTTCAATCGACAATGCTGAAACTGAGTGTCGTAAGACCAAGAAGGGTAAAACCCCTGTTGCTGATAACCATATTAGCCTGGCTACCACTCATTCCGATGGCAAATGCTGAGAGCATTGAGTTATTACCCAGTGTCACTTTAAACATTGGCGAGCAAGATCGCAGCGGTAACTATTGGGATGGTTATGACTGGCGTGACCGCCAATGGTGGCATGATCATCAAGGGCGGGATTTAGGCGAACGTAACCGCCATGGACACTACTGGGATGGACATCGCTGGCAAGGTAGGGACTGGTGGAAGAAGAACTACTATTACCGTGAAGGGCGCTACTGGAAATACGATAAGCACTATGACAAACACGGTAAAAAACATTATCAAGGTAAAAAACATCATCAGGGTAAAGGCCATGGCCACGGTCATCACGGCGATGATTAACTAAAGGGGCGCTGGCGCGTTGTTGCCCCCCGCCAGCTTCCAGAGGTTAAATTAAGCTAATCAGCAGATAAGCATTTAGCCCAATCACGAATAAGACGACTAATTTACCTAGAATTTGGGTGAATTTTGTATCGACCAAATCCCCCATCAACTCTTTATTACCGGTGAAAACCAGCAGTGGCACCAGCGCCAGCGCAATACCAAAACTCAGTAATACCTGGCTCATCACTAATATCTGTGTTGCATCTATTCCTACCAAAATGACAATAAAGGAGGGCAACATGGTCACCGAGCGGCGCAGCCACATTGGAATATAAAACCGCACAAAACCCTGCATCACCACTTGCCCCGCCATCGTACCCACCACCGTCGATGAAAGCCCCGCCGCGATTAAGCTCAAACCAAAAACAGTGGCAGCGGCATTACCCAGCAGCGGCTGTAGGGTCAAATAGGCCTCTTCTATCTCAGCGACGTCCTGATAACCGCTGAAATGGAAAGCCGCAGCGGCAGTTGCCATCATCGCCAGATTGACAAAACCGGCGATTGTCATCGCGATCGCCACATCAAATCGGGTCGAAGCATAGCGCTGAGCTTTGGACTCGCTCCCTTCCGCCTGAGTCAATGCTGAATGCAGATAAATAACATGCGGCATGATGGTCGCCCCCAGCACACCGGCGGCTAAAAATACGGCGTTACCATTGGGTAAATTTGGGATGAGCATCCCACGACCAAGTGCGGCAATATTGGGTTGAGAGAAAATCAGCTCTACGATATAGGCGGCCGCGACAAACAATAGCAAGCCGCCGACCACTAACTCGATAGGCTTTTGCCCCCTATTTTGCAGCATCAGAATCAGGAAAGTGGCAATCCCGGTTAGCACCGCCCCTTCCAGTAGCGTGACGCCCAGCAGCAATTTGAAGCCGATGGCGGCCCCGATAAACTCAGCCAGATCGGTCGCCATCACAATAATCTCAGCTTGCACCCAATATGCCCAAACCACGGGTCGGGGGAAGCGGTCGCGGATATGCTCCGCCAGATTCTTGCCCGTCGCAATACCGAGTTTGGCGGAGAGCAGCTGAACTAACATCGCCATCACATTGGCCCACACCACCACCCACAGCAAGGTATAACCGAACGAAGCACCGGCCTGAATATTAGTCGCAAAATTACCGGGATCAATATAAGCAATGGCGGCGATAAAAGCAGGCCCCATCAGGGAAAGTTTAACTCTCCTTGATGTACGGCGGGATGTATCGACAACACGGCTATTTAGCATTCAGTAATACCCTTGGAAAATGAGGCCTTCTTTACTTGCTATCCATAATATCTAAATGATAATAATTATCAAGCGCATTTAGATCGGCAAAAATTATCTCTTTAATAGGCGACCCCAATTAATCAGCCATCTCGTCATCATTGGCTTTTGGCTACTAAAAAGTTGAGCTAAATGTGACATTACTATTTTCAAGGCAGGCGCTACAATTATTCAAGCTAGCATAGCTAACCTACTGCCACAGCAAATGATTAACAGCGTTTTTTTTTGTGACCAACCCCACTAATTTGTTTGCATTTATGAAAACGAATTTCTATATTTGCAGCTTACATCTCGTTTTTAATGTAGCCGTTACATAAAATGTCCACCAAAATCTAGCCTGCCTCAAATTTGGAGCACACATGTCCCATATTCTGCAGTTTGCGTTGGCCTTAGTCGTGGTGGCCATATTAGCTTTGGCGATCTGTAAAGATCGTAAAAGTATTCGCATTCGGTTTGTTATTCAATTGCTGGTTATTGAAGTGTTATTGGCGTACTTCTTCCTTCATTCGGAAGCTGGATTAGGTTTTGTGAAAGGATTCGCCGGTCTATTCGACAAATTACTTGGATTTGCCGCTACCGGTACTGATTTTGTCTTTGGCAATATGGGTGATAAAGGTCTCGCATTCTTCTTCCTAAGAGTGTTATGCCCTATCGTCTTTATCTCTGCTCTGATTGGTATTTTGCAATACATCAAAGTGCTGCCGATCGTTATTCGGATTATCGGGACTCTATTATCCAAAGTTAATGGCATGGGCAAGTTGGAATCATTCAACGCCGTCAGTTCATTGATTCTGGGCCAGTCTGAAAACTTCATCGCTTATAAAGACATTTTGGGCAAAATGTCTGAAAAACGCATGTACACCATGGCGGCGACCGCAATGTCGACAGTCTCTATGTCGATTGTCGGTGCTTATATGTCAATGCTGGACGCGAAATTCGTGGTCGCAGCACTGGTGCTTAACATGTTCAGTACCTTTATCGTGTTGTCGTTGATCAACCCGTATAAAGCGGAAGATGAAGAGGAGTTACAACTCAGCAACTTGCATGAAGGCCAAAGTTTCTTTGAAATGCTGGGTGAATATATCCTGGCCGGTTTCAAAGTAGCCATTATCGTTGCTGCTATGTTGATTGGTTTCATCGCATTAATTGCCGCAATGAATGCCTTATTCAGCTTGCTGTTCGGGATTAGCTTCCAGGGGATTCTGGGCTATGTGTTCTTCCCGTTTGCCTGGGTCATGGGCGTACCGACTCATGAAGCTTTGCAAGTCGGTGGCATCATGGCAACCAAACTGGTCTCTAACGAATTCGTGGCAATGATGGATTTGCAGAAAGTCGCATCAACACTGTCACCACGTAGCGTGGGTATTTTGTCCGTATTCCTGGTTTCATTCGCTAACTTCTCCTCTATCGGTATTGTAGCCGGTGCGATTAAGGGTCTGAATGAACATCAAGGCAACGTGGTTTCTCGCTTCGGCCTGAAACTGCTATACGGCTCTACACTGGTCAGTGTGCTGTCCGCCTCTATCGCGGGCCTGGTGCTCTAAGCTTCAGAAAAAACTCGCTAAAAAGGCGCTACGGCGCCTTTTTTTATGTCTGCGATTCAGGGCTGAGGAATCTGTTTGAGTGATGACTTATTTGGAAACTGACAGGCTGGAGAATATGTGCTGAAGGAATTTAATGTCAGGATTGATGGAAACATTGATTAGTTGGAAGCAGTTTGAGGGTATGGAGTGTTTTTTTGGGGGGGGATAATTGAGTGCTTGAAATAATCATGGGTCGTGCTGGATAACTTGTACTGCTACATAATGGTGGGCCGTGCGGGATTCGAACCTGCGACCAATTGATTAAAAGTCAACTGCTCTACCAACTGAGCTAACGGCCCATTATGTATTTACTGCTTAATGACAATTCGATGCTCATCGTGCGGGATTACTCCTCCTGCAGACTCGCCCTTCGGGTCAACGCTAACGCGTTGCTGTCTCGCTTCGCTCGGCTCGAACCTTTAACCAATTGATTAAAAGTCAACTGCTCTACCAACTGAGCTAACGACCCACTATATTGATAATACGAGTAAAAGAAGTGGTGGGCGATACCAGATTCGAACTGATGACCCCCTCCGTGTAAAGGAGATGCTCTACCAACTGAGCTAATCGCCCACTTCTACTACTTGAAACCTAATACTTAAAACCATGAGTGATGAGTGGTGGGCGATACCAGATTCGAACTGATGACCCCCTCCGTGTAAAGGAGATGCTCTACCAACTGAGCTAATCGCCCTCATCTATCTCACTTACTGCTTCTATCCACAACACGCCGAGTTTGGTGGGCGATACCAGATTCGAACTGATGACCCCCTCCGTGTAAAGGAGATGCTCTACCAACTGAGCTAATCGCCCCGCCGTGTTGTTGGAGTCGCATTATAGGGATAGTTCGAAGTGAGTCAACGGTTTTTAAAACGAAAACAACCGTTCGCCGCAAATTTAGACAGGATGCGATATTTATCGCCGCTATGAACGTTTGTTTAGCTATATCTGTCAGTAATCATCGATTGCCTACTGGTAACATCGTTGAGGAATTACCTGAGGGTGGTAGAATGGCGCCTACTTTTTCTAATTTCGAGCAACAACCGGCGTCTGCTGGTCGGCGTAGCGTAATAAGGCATCGATCCCAATGAAAATCAAAACCCGTTTTGCACCCAGTCCTACCGGCTATCTCCATGTTGGTGGCGCACGTACCGCGCTCTACTCCTGGTTATTCACCCGTCATTTAGGCGGTGAATTTGTGCTGCGCATAGAAGACACCGATCTTGAGCGCTCAACCCAGGAAGCTATTGATGCCATTATGGACGGTATGAACTGGCTGAATCTGGATTGGGACGAAGGCCCGTATTTCCAAACTAAACGTTTCGATCGCTATAATGCCGTGATTGACCAAATGTTGGAAAAAGGCACCGCTTATCGTTGCTACTGCTCTAAAGAGCGCCTGGATGAGCTTCGTGAGACTCAAATGGCCAATGGCGAGAAACCTCGCTACGATGGCCGCTGCCGCGATAGCCACTGTACCCACAGTGCTGATGAGCCATCGGTAGTGCGTTTTCGTAACCCGCAGGAAGGTTCGGTCATTTTCGACGATAAAATCCGTGGGCCGATCGAATTCAGCAACCAAGAGTTGGATGACTTAATTATCCGCCGTACTGATGGTTCACCAACCTATAACTTCTGCGTGGTAGTTGATGACTGGGATATGGAGATCACACATGTTATTCGTGGTGAAGACCATATCAACAACACCCCGCGCCAGATTAATATTCTAAAAGCATTGGGAGCACCTGTTCCTGAATATGCCCACGTTTCAATGATCCTCGGTGATGACGGCAAAAAACTATCTAAACGTCACGGCGCGGTTGGCGTCATGCAATACCGTGATGACGGCTACCTGCCAGAAGCACTGCTGAACTATCTGGTGCGTTTGGGCTGGTCTCATGATGATCAAGAGATTTTCTCGGTTGCCGAAATGACCGAGCTATTCACACTGGATGCGGTGAGCAAATCAGCCAGTGCTTTCAATACTGAAAAACTGCAATGGTTGAACCATCACTATATCAATAGCTTGCCGCCAGAACATGTTGCCGTGCAGCTGTCGTGGCATATCGAGCAGTTGGGTCTCGATACCCGTAACGGCCCTGAATTGGTTGAAATTGTTAAGCTGCTGGGCGAGCGCTGCAAGACACTGAAAGAGATGGCGGAATCTTGCCGCTACTTCTATGAAGAATTTGATGAGTTCGATGCTGACGCCGCTAAAAAACATCTGCGCCCGGTTGCCCGCCAGCCGCTTGAAGCAGTCAAAGCTAAACTTGCCGCTATCACTGACTGGACCACGGAAAACGTGCACAATGCCATTCAGGGCACTGCTGACGAGTTAGCTGTAGGTATGGGCAAAGTGGGTATGCCGCTGCGTGTTGCCGTCACTGGTGCCGGCCAATCACCGGGTATGGATGTGACCGTTCATGCTATCGGTCAGGCTCGTTCACTGGCCCGAATTGATAAAGCACTGGCCTTTATCAGCGAACGCGAAGCGCAACAGCAATAACTGAGCATTCTTAATATGATCAGGCGGCTACTCAGCCGCCTTTTTTATATGGATAGCATCATTAATTGTGAGCAGGATTCCATTTATTCTGCTGTTTGTTGACTGATTTGGCGGCTTTTTCAGCGCTTAACACGAGAAATAGAATTAGCCGTTGACACTGTTTCAGCGGTTTCATATCATGCGCCCCGTTCACACGATTTATTATGTGCGCATTGGGGCTATAGCTCAGCTGGGAGAGCGCTTGCATGGCATGCAAGAGGTCGACGGTTCGATCCCGTCTAGCTCCACCAAATTTTACCTTTTGATCAGTGCGCTTTATCGCCTAATCAGATGGGTTAAATGGGTGGCACAGAGATAAATCAGTACGAACAACCACATTTGTGGGGCTATAGCTCAGCTGGGAGAGCGCTTGCATGGCATGCAAGAGGTCGACGGTTCGATCCCGTCTAGCTCCACCACTCTTTAAAAAACCGGCTCATGGCCGGTTTTTGCTTTCCAGCGCCCATCCTTGTCACGCGCCTCGTTTTAAATGCATCTCCGTTTTGTCATTGACCCCTGTTATCCTGCACACTCTAAATGTATTGATGACTTTAGGAATAGGGTATGGATCAGCAGCAACAAATCATTCAATGGCTCTATGCTGACTCTTATCGTATGCAGGCATTGTCTATTGCCCGCGAACTCGGGCTAAATCAGTGGTGTCTGGCCGCAGGATTTGTCCGCAATCTCGTGTGGGATCAGCTCCACGGCCATCACTCTCCTACACCACTCAATGATATTGATTTAGTCTATTTTGATAAGCAAAACATCAGCGAGCAGCATGATTTACAGCTAGAGGCGCAGTTACGGCAAAACGCCGCGTCTCAGCACGCTTCCTTCCCCTGGTCAGTAAAAAACCAGGCCAGAATGCACCTGCGCAGTGGTCGTCAGCCCTATCGCAGCACAGAAGATGCCATCAGCTATTGGGTTGAAGTGGAAACGGCGATTGGTGCCAGGCTCAAAGCGTGTGGGGATATCGAATTGGTGGCTCCGTGGGGGTTGGATGCGCTATTTACCCGAACTATTACTCTGAATCCTAAAAACGGTGAAATCGACACCTATCACCAACGAATAACCAGTAAAGGCTGGCAACAACATTGGCCTGAGTTGCGTTTGGTGGTTTAGCCCCTTAGAACCCTGTTTAGGCGCTCATAAAAACGCCAAGTGATAAGTTAGTGATAAGATTGTGTAAAACAGCCATAGAAGATTAAAGGTTAATACTCTGTCGTCGATAAGCATTACTCCACCCACGTTTTTCTAAGGAGTCATGATGTCGAACACGATTTCAGCAGCATCTGCGTCAGTAAGCAGCAGTAGCTCTTCTGACAGCAGCGCTGCCGCACAGATTAAGTCTATTTATCAGCAGATCCAAAAGCTGACCGAGAAATTAAGCACCTTAAAAGACTCTGGTCTGACGGCTGATGAGTTGAAAAAACAGCAGCAACAGATTCAGGGGCAAATTGCCGCGCTGCAAGCTCAAATCGCCAGTATTGAGGCGCAGGAAGCGGAAAAAGCCAAAGAGGGTAAAAACGATAGCCTAAGCGCGAGTACGCCGACAGGTGATGGGGTCAACCGCCCTTCTACTCAAAACCAGATTGACGTCTATATTTAAGCTGTTTGTACCCGATAAAACCGATCCATGGCGATGGACAGATTACGCCCACCGCCATGTTTTAGCCCCGCTTAAGCGGCATAACTAAGCTCTCTAACCCTTCCACCTTAATTGTCAGCGTCAGTTCCATCAGCATCCCCAGCTTACCTTGTGGAAATTCACCTTTGCGGGCGAACCACAGCAAGTACTCTTCGGGCAGATCAATCAATACTCGCCCCTGATATTTACCAAAAGGCATCCGAGTATTGGCAATCTCAATCAGATTCTCTTTTTCCATACTGTCCTCTGATGTTAGAACTATTCACCCAGCAAACGGATCATCTCAGCTTCATCAATAACTGTTATCCCTAGCTCCTGCGCTTTCACCAATTTTGACCCCGCAGCCTCACCGGCTATCACCAGATCGGTTTTCCTGGAGACACTGCCACTCACTTTTGCCCCTAGGGCAGTCAGGCGATCTTTCGCTTCGTCCCGCGAGAGGATCGTTAGTGAGCCAGTCAGGACCACTGTTTTACCGGCAAATGGACTGTCGATCTCTTCAGCAATAATCTGCTGCGGCTCTGGCCAACTGATCACTTTCTCCAGCGCTTCGATCACTCGCTGATTGTGCTCCTCGCCGAGGAAGTTCAACACGTGTTTAGCCACCACTTCACCGACATCTGGCACACTTTTCAGTTCATCAATATCAGCTGCGCGCAGGTTTGCCATATTGCGAAAGTGAGCGGCCAGGTTAGCTGCCGTCGCCTCCCCCACCTCGCGGATACCCAAGGCATACAGGAAGCGAGCAAAGGTGGTCTGTTTTGCTCTCTCTAATGCCACAATCAGATTTTGTGCCGACTTTGGCCCCATCCGATCCAGCCCGGTGAGTTTACCTGCCGTCAGCTCGAATAAGTCCGCCGGGTTCTCGACATACTGTTTCTCCACCAACTGCTCGATAATTTTATCGCCCATGCCGTCCACATCCAGCGCCCGACGGGAGACAAAGTGCTTAAGCGCCTCTTTGCGTTGCGCCGCGCAGAATAGGCCACCAGTACAGCGGGCAACCGCCTCGCCTTCTACCCGCTCGATATCAGAACCACACACCGGGCAGTGCTCTGGGAATGTGATCTCTTTCGCGTCCTGCGGGCGCTGCTCCATCACCACCCCCACTACTTGCGGGATCACATCGCCAGCACGGCGCACAATGACGGTATCGCCAATGCGCAAGCCAAGACGCTCAATTTCATCGGCATTATGCAAGGTCGCGTTGCTGACAATCACACCCGCCACCTGCACCGGTTCCAGACGGGCAACTGGCGTGATAGCCCCCGTGCGCCCCACCTGAAACTCAACTTCGCGGACCTGTGTTATCTGCTCTTGGGCTGGAAACTTAAACGCGGTTGCCCAACGAGGGGCGCGCGCCACAAAGCCCAACTGCTCTTGCAAATCGAGATCATCAACCTTGATAACCACACCATCGATATCAAAGCCTAAACCGGCGCGATCCTGTTCAACCTGACGATAAAAAGCAATAACCTGCTCGCTACCGGTGCAGAGCTGCACTCGATTACTGACCGGTAAGCCCCAGGCCTTAAATTGCATCAGGCGCTGAATATGGCTGCGTGGCAGCTCGCCGCCATCCAACAAACCAACGCCATAACAGAAGAAAGCTAATCGCCGTTTCGCCGTGATGCGAGGATCAAGCTGGCGCAATGATCCCGCGGCGGCATTACGTGGGTTAGCGAAAACCTTGCCACCTTTACGGCGCGCCTCGTCATTCAGTTGCTCAAAACCGGCCTGTGGCATAAAGACTTCGCCACGAACTTCAACCCGACGTGGGATGTTATCCCCGTGTAAACGCAGCGGAATAGCACGAATGGTGCGCACATTGGCGGTAATATTTTCACCGGTGGTGCCATCACCACGGGTTGCCGCCCTGACCAGTTCGCCATCTTCATACAGTAAACTGACCGCCAGACCATCTAACTTCAGCTCGCAGCAAAAGGTCAGCGGCTCGGTGCGTTTCAGGCGATCATGCACCCGCTTATCAAACGCCAAATAGCTCTCTTCATCAAACACGTTATCGAGAGAGAGCATCGGCACTTCATGCTTAACTTGCTCAAACGCATCAAGAGGGGCTGCGCCCACCCGCTGCGTCGGTGAGTCACTGGTAATCAGTTCGGGATGTTGGCTTTCCAAATCACGCAGTTGCTGCATCAGGCGGTCATATTCAGCATCAGGGATCTCTGGGGCATCCAACACATGGTATTGATGTTCGTGATGGCGCAATGAGGTTCTTAGTTGATTAATTTGCTGAATTATCGATTCCATAGCTCACCATCAAAGATAAAAAACCCCCGGCATGCGGGGGTTCGGGTTAATTCGGTTCATTGCGAGGCAACGTGATTAGGCGGTTGCGTTTGCTTCCAGCACTTCGCGGATGCGCGCCTTATACGTTTCCAGTTTTTGCGGGGTCATCATACGGCGTTCATCATCCAACACCACACCACCGACATCATCGGCAATACGTTGGGCTGATTGCAACATGAGCTTAAAGTTCTGATGTGCATCGCCATAAGACGGCACCATCATAAACATTGAGACACCCGGCGTTGAGAAATCAGCCATGGTATCGGGGTCAAAGGAGCCGGGTTTGACCATATTCGCCAGACTAAATAGTACTGGGCCACTGCCTGCGGGGCTAAGATGACGATGGAAAATGCCCATCTCGCCAAACTGGAAACCAGACTGAAGAACACTCTGTAGCAGCAACTCGCCACCTAGCGCACCACCGTGATGCGCGGCAACATGCAGCACCAAAACGGTCTCTTTCAGTTTTTGCGGTTTCACCTCAGGAGCAGGAGCAACAGGTTCGGGCTGTGGAACCGCACGATGTGCCGGTTCTGCCGCATGTTGTGGCTCTACGTGTCGCGGTTGTGAATAGGATTCGTCAACCGATCCAAGCAAAGGATCACGCTGTGACTCATGCGGTGGTTGCTCAGCAGATAGCCCACCCAAAAGAGGGTCGTCATATTCTGTTTGCACGGAAGCAAAAGGCTGCTGACGAGATTCTGTCTTCACCTGAGCCGGCTTAGCATCATCATGCTGAATAACCGGCATTTCTTCATCATCGTCATCAGTATGACTAAACGAAGGCTTCTCCTGTGGATGAGCGGTGCGGACGCGCACCTCTCCTACCCCTTCATCGAGACTCTCGATCGGGGTTTCAACACGTTCTTGTTTCAGACGTTTAACTGGGCGATCGCGAAAAAGTGATGAGCGTTCTTTACGGCTGGTCCATAAACCATGCAATAACAACGCTATTATGGCGATCGCGCCAACAACGATTAATATCAGACGCAAATCCTGCATCATTACTATCTCTGTTGTTCCAATACATTGCCACCGCGGCAAACATTCACCCTTTAACTCTATTTCCCAACGAACACAAGTGCAAGTCCGTGCTCAATTTTCTTCGAAGAAAGATGATTATGCTAGATGTTTCGCTCACTTTTCGCACAATATGTGACTATGCAGTGGGAAATCATACCGATATGATACCCGGGTCGATAAGCAAATAGAGAACTGAATGGCATGGCGTATACGCAAAAAGCGGTAAAAAAGGTCAGTGGTGTCCACTATTTTGCCCAGGGATGGCAGCTGATTTCTCGTCCGGGCATCCGAAGATTTGTTATTTTGCCGTTACTGGTGAATATTCTGCTGATGGGAGGCGCTTTCTGGTGGTTATTCAATCGTATAGGTGACTGGGTACCACAATTGATGAGCCATGTGCCCGACTGGTTACAGTGGCTGAGCTATTTGCTGTGGCCAATTATGGTGATTTCGGTATTGCTGGTATTCAGTTACCTGTTCAGTACCCTTGCCAATTTTATCGCGGCCCCTTTTAACGGCTTACTGGCCGATCAACTGGAGGCTAGCCTAACCGGTAAGCCCCTGCCAGACACCGGTATCATCGGCATAATGAAAGATCTACCGCGCATTATGGCGCGTGAATGGCGCAAATTGGCCTACTACCTGCCACGAGCCTTAGTGTTACTGCTGCTGTACTTTATTCCGGGCATCGGTCAAACACTGGCCCCGGTTCTGTGGTTCTTATTCAGCGCCTGGATGCTATCAATTCAATATTGCGATTATCCCTTTGATAACCATAAAGTGAGTTTCCAGGAGATGCGCAGTGCGCTGCGCCAGAATAAAGTCGATAACCTGCAATTTGGTGCACTGGTGAGCTTATTCACCATGATTCCCTTTCTCAATTTGGTGATTATGCCAGTTGCAGTCTGCGGTGCCACAGCAATGTGGGTTGATCGCTACCGCGAGCAGTTTATTCAACCATCACGATAATCATCTATGGGCGTGCCGGTCACGCCCTTGTTATTGGGATTAAAACTTATTTCCTAATCACATATCGATATACCAATTACTTAGATACACCAAGGGCCAACAATCATATGATTTATCAATGGATGCTGACCCTTTTATTCGTAAAAAATATTTAAAAGTGGTCTTTGTAACTTATTGATTATCAAGTAAAGAAAAATAGTTTTGCAGAAAGCTTTTTCAACAGAAAAAGAATTAATTACTGTTTATACAAGCAGCAACTTAATGGGAGGTGGCATGGCAAGAAATCATAAAAAATGGAATATGCCACCCCATAACTGGTGGCTAGCAATAAGTCATTTTATTATCGAGTTCAGTTGGCAATGACTCAGAATTATCTCCAGGCGGGTCGGACTCCCAGTGTGCTTGCCCTAGGCCTGTGAGGGCTTACATTTTGTGGTATGACTACTGGTCTGGGGATCTGCGATCTTGTTTGGTTCCGGGCTGTGGGTACTGTATGAGTCGTAGCCATTATCAATAGAGCTTCCCATATCTTGGCTTGCTCATAAGTATAATCAACACCACCTAAATAAAAGGCCTTATCCATATCTAACTGATAAGTACCTGCATTGTCGGGGACATATAATGTTGAATTAAGTATGCGACTTAAAGGTTCCTTATAATTTATATAATCATTATGATGATTTATTAAGTCCAACAGAACATCATCTTTTGATGAATATTTTTCATTTATATCATTAAAGAATTTTATACCACTCTGCCTTAGTGAGGCTATATCACCAAGCATCTTTAGGCGAGTTTCGTTATAAGTATAATAAGATTTTGCAGTATTACTCAATGCAGACATGACGAACCAAACGGCTACGCTTGCTTTAAAAGCACTATCAATTATGAAGGTAGTATTACCCGTAGGAGCGGCAGGAGTGGCAGTAGAAGAATCCTTATTATAATCATGTGTTACAGTAGCTAGTAAATTAGATGCCAAACCCGAACCAATGGATACCGCTTGTGGGAAAGTATTTAAAAGCGTATTTTCATTAATTCTAGTGTATGTTTGATAGATATCACCGCAAAAATAGAACAATACATTTGATATCGAACTTGGCAAACATTCCCGAAGATTATGCGAAAAGAAGGAAATAACACTTGTTATGGGGTCGTAAATATAATATTTATAGTTAGCACTTCCTCTTGGTTCAAACATGTGAGAAATAATCCCGCCATACATATTATCCAAAATTTTCTGTGCATCAGCATTTCCCCCAGCATATTTCTTTAATAATCTGAATGTCCGAGCTGAAGAATTTAAAGTACCCACAAAAACGTCCAACTGTCTGATATCTAATCCATTTATAAAATGAACTACATTGTTAAAAAAAATAATATTTGTATCTCGGGATATAATATTAAGTAATCTGTGGTTAGTCGTGAGTGTTAGGTTGCTATCCGCCATAATGTTGTCCTTTCATTATTCAGTGTGGATAAAATAGGAATAATCTACTTCGCTACGAGTTCCCAGCTAGCACAGACTACCGCACTAGTTATACGAATGAGAACTTTCAAAATGTAAGTCTATTTTACGTAACTCAATACACATGCAGCGACTGCTGTCATTTTCAGAATACTATTGCACAGAATGTCAGAAGAGGACCGCACTAAAGCTATTATCAATCGACTGGTTGAGGAAATGTTTAATGAAGCCGAACAGTGGCTGGTTATCGATATTTAACTTGAGGGGAATTTATGCTGCGTGTCGAAGTGACGATAGATAAGCTGAACGCCAAGAGTTTTCCTCTTGGCTATACCAATGCACTGACGGAAGAATTAACAAAACGCCTCAGTCGTAAATTTAGCGATATTCACGTGAAGGTTAGATTTGCGGGTGCCGATGAATTAACAGTGCTGGGCGGGGCTAGCGAGGATAAAAAGACGGTCGAAGAGATTTTGCAGGAGACGTGGGAAAGCGCTGATGATTGGTTTCAGCCTTAGTGAAATTAACATAACTGGTACGCAGTCTTTCGGGCTGCGTCCATAATACCACTCTATTTTCAGAACATTCGGAGCTTAAATCATTAGGAGTAATTAGATAAAACCCAATATGATTGAAACAATACTGTAACAATCAGGGAAGGCTATGGATACGGTTGAGCAAGTAAGTGGTTATTATTTTAAAGAAATGCACAATCTGTCTCAGGGTGAATTAGCTTTTTGGGTCACTGTTGATGAAGTTGAAAAGCAATTCAACGGGATAGATATCGTTGCTTTTGCTTTCATTCTTGGAGGATTGAACATCATTCCCGTCCCCGGTAAGCCACATACAGCCCCCCCGGCACTAGCCTTCTATCATTTATCCCTTCGTCGCATGATCTCATGTCGCCTTAACAATCGCTGGAGATCACCAACATGGAAGACATTAATTGGTGGAGGCTGGGCAAGATCGACAAGTTTGGGTGGGCTCATCGGTAGGTGGATACCTTGGCTAGGTGTAGCCATTACAGCTTATGATATTAGTATTATCGGGTATAGAAGTGTTCACCGTTACAACCTCATTGTTTCGTCAAGGGATCGTTTGGAATGAACACTCATGAGGCGGTACTACAATTCGTCAAAGATGAGTTGCGTTGTTGTCAGTTACAGATAGATTCATCGCTCAGTACCGGTGAACATCAAACAGTTCCCGAAGATATCTATGAGTTAATGGATAAATATTCTGAAAAGTTTAATGTCGATTGCAGCAAAATATACTGGAGGCGTTATTTTCCCCAGGTGGTTTTTCCTTTTTTGCCTAATAGTATTCTTCATGAGCGCTTAAAATCAGACCGTCATAAACCTGAGCCGCTTACAGTCCATATGCTTATCGAATCAGCCAAGGCAAGCCGCTGGCTGTATGATTGAAATAAGGTTCCAGTGGAGGCCCCCGAAAATGACGAGTGGCGTAAAATGTGTGACTAAACCTTATCAACTGAGACCTTTTTTTTATTATCTCAATCTGGTAAATAATCTGACGCCACAGACAATTAACCTATTAAATATATGCTCTCGTTTGTAGTGTAACTAATAGGACTATGCCAATTTAGTTTTAGAAACCAATGAATGGAAAATTACAATGAAAAGACCAATAAGTATTAGTTTTGGTGAGACTGAGAATGTAAAACACAAAAAAACCAATGAAAAACCTTATAACCCACCAATTATGCCAGTGAACACAACGGTTCCTTCAATCATACATTATATTTGGTTAGGTTCACCATTAAATACAAATCAAATTTGCAGAGTGATTAATCATGTTGTCAAAAATTCCATTGGATTTAAATTCATTATCTGGACTGATAGTTATTCAGAATATTATCGTCTAAAAGCGGTAATTGTAGATGCAAATTCATATGCGGATTTTTTCTTAAGAGAGAGTAAACTGTACTTTGTAAATAACATAGAAGTTAGAGTTATTGGCGAGTATTTAAAAGAGGTAAACGTAAGAAACTACAGCGCATTTATACGTGAGTCTATTGGCGCCTATAGGAATTATGCCGCAGCATCAGATATATTACGCTTATTGATTCTATATCATATTGGCGGGGTTTATTTAGATCTAGATGCAGAGTTATACTCAAAGTTGAATGTATCTGCGGTTCAAAGTCAATATGGTTTCTCTGTAAGAGAGGTTGTTCCAGGGAGAGCTGCAATTCAAAATAATATAATTGCGGTAGCACCAAACCACCCTTGGATTAAATTGATGCTAGATTCTATAGAAAGAAATTATTCTGCCCCAATCAACGAAAACTATACATGGTCAAAGAAACGTTCAAACTTAGAGTATGACCCATTTTCTAAAATGTCAGTACCTAATCCATTTCTTAGCCACTGTAGATTAGAACAGACTATAATTATTACTGGGCCAGCATTATTATACAATGTTTTAAATGAGGGGGGGTTTATTCAATATATCGGGACGATGTGTCAATATTTCAAGTGTCCTGATGCATCTGCCAAATGGGCCGATATAAGCCATGTAAATCTGCGTGATAGTTCTGAGTCACCGTTTTAGGATTGATGGCTACACTGATTCTGGTGGAAGTGGAAAATGGTCAGTAAGATATTTTTTAAAACAACAATTTGAGAGGCGGTAACTGTTAAAAAACAGCGCTGACACAATGACCACCAGTGCAGCCACTCATCTGTTAATAGTGTGTGGAGTTGATTGGGTGACTGATGGGCTAAAACGGAAAAAGGCCACCTGAATAGGCAGCCTTAAACTTAGTTACTGGGTTATTTAGCGAATTTGTCCGCTTCTTCGCGAGTCGTGATGAAGCTTTCGCCAAGGCCAATCGCAATCAGTATTCCTACGATATAGCCTGCCAACTTACTGTTTAAAATCTTCTTGATCATGCAACCTCCAATTCAGAGGAGTAATCATTCTATGCCCTTTTCATCGCGAGCAGTAGGTCACGTATTCACCACATTCGCTTGAACACCAACCACTGCTGCAGCAATGTCCTAAATAGATTGGGATGTGAACTCGTTATTCAGTGATGCTCAGGCGAATGTAGAAAGCAAAAACCCTGATTGGCTAGAGTCAGGGCTTCGTGTTTTCCATAATATTTATACTAAGTCAAAATGGAGGAGCGCATCGGGTCATTCCCCAGAAGACGCCGATAATACCAATCAGCACAACCCGACGCGCTTTTCTATTGTGACTCATTTGGACCGCCATCAGGGACTTGAACCCTGCACCCTCATATCCACAGACATGACCGCTCTATCCTCCTGAGCTAATGGCGGAAATAGGTAAGCACACTGGATACCTCCGGCGATCCTTCATCGACTTAACCCAATGTGCTTTTGTATATAAAAAACACCCGCCATCGGCATCCGGAACTTAATGTCATCATCTCTTTGCGGAGACAACAGCTCAAATAAATGAACTGATGGCGGGTAAAATCGCTTTTATAATCAGCGACAAATAAGCTTAAGGATGCCGAATAATCGGCGAGACTGACACTAATGACGGCAGAGTCTCCCGAGCAAATGGTAATAGCTAAAAATGAGAGTGTGATCTCATTATTCGTCGGTGGGTAAGCTTTGTTGCTGTGATATCCACCTTGGCGGGCTTTGCACTTAACGGCTTAACCACATTCCTCTGATTCTACATAGGGGATAATCCCACATGTAAAAAAGCCCTCGAGCTATTAACTCAGGGGCCTGAATGGTTGTCGATCTTTCCCGGTAGTCACTTCACACCAAGGGCACAATTAGGGTACTAGTGTAGTGGTAGGGGTCAGTAGTGTGTATCAAAACCAACTGTGCCCTTCTGCCATTTAGTTCCCATGCTTAGGGCAAATACGAACAGAAACCAACCATCTAACATTGCGCTGGACATGCGATTTCTTTTAATTTCCCTAGTGAAAATAAGCCAAGCGCAATTATCACCACCATAGATAACACTATAATTAATCTCTTCACATAGCCCATCCCATTATCTCTTGCATCTCATTTGGCCCGCCACCGAGGTCTCTAGCCTCGTATCTACAACAGCAATGGTTATCGGGCTTGACCACTTCACCACATTCCACTGAGTACTGTTTCACAACGATTGGATTAACCAACCCAGCACCATACGGATGTAGAAATGAAAAAACCTCAACTAGTTAGGTGAGGCCTTAAATAGATAATTCCGCGCGGATGGCGGATTTCTTTAACACAGTGGCAGGCTACTTAATGTTACTTACAATCAATTGATGCTTTTACAAATGTTGACTTATATACAGAATCATCCAGTGAGGAAAACACTGCAAATCCCCTTACTGATGCATTTGGTTTCAATGAGCCGTTCAATAACGTCTCGTCCACGGTATCAAGTTCGAATTTTTTCCATCAGGGGTGGCAAATCTTGTTCAGTTTTAATGCCTTATCACCAAGATTAGCGAGAACAATATCGAATCTTTTAGTGTGAGCAGACTCGGTACCTGTTGACATAGAACCCAGAGAACCTTGTGTGCATAAATGCTAATCAAATACCACCAACATTTCACGAACCAGCGATCGCTTTCAGAACGGTTATACCGCGAGCAAGGCATCGATACAAAATCACTACTGGGTCACAAAAATCAAACAATGACGGATAAATACAATGACGACAGAGGAAAGGAGTGGATCACTATCGCGGTTTAAAGTGGTGCAATAACTGACCAGTTTAGCAGAAGAGTTTTGCAGGGGTTTTGCAGAAGAATTTTAAGGGCGGATTATTTTGTTTTTAAAAGATGATTCAGTTATTAAAATTCCTTTATTTTATAACTAATTATAAAAAAATAACTTTCTCCATGTGATTATGTTCTTATCTCCTAATCACATATCGATATACCAATTACTTACTTCCATAGCCATACTGTTAGCGTATGCTTTGAACGTTTCCTACATTTTCATAGAGTTAAAGGACGGGCTATGAGCAAGATATATGAAGACAACTCTTTAACAATCGGCCATACGCCGCTGGTTCGTTTGAACCGTATCGGTAACGGACGCATTTTGGCAAAGGTTGAGTCACGTAATCCAAGTTTTAGCGTTAAATGCCGTATCGGCGCGAATATGATTTGGGATGCTGAAAAACGCGGCATTCTGACGACAGATAAAGAGCTGGTAGAGCCTACCAGCGGCAATACCGGCATTGCGCTGGCATTTGTTGCCGCCGCACGCGGTTACAAATTAACCCTGACCATGCCTGAAACTATGAGCATCGAGCGCCGTAAGCTACTAAAAGCGCTGGGTGCCAACCTGGTGCTGACCGAAGGCGCCAAAGGAATGAAAGGGGCAATTGCTAAAGCAGAAGAGATTCAAGCGACTGATCCAGACCGCTACCTCATTTTGCAGCAATTCAGTAACCCAGCGAACCCAGAAATTCATGAAAAAACCACCGGCCCAGAAATTTGGGAAGATACTGATGGTGAAGTCGATGTCTTTATCGCTGGAGTGGGCACCGGTGGCACCTTGACCGGGGTCAGCCGCTACATCAAAAACACCAAAGGTAAGGCGATTACCACAGTTGCGGTGGAGCCTACCGACTCTCCGGTTATTACTCAGGCATTAGCAGGTCAGGAAATCAAACCCGGCCCGCATAAAATTCAGGGTATCGGTGCTGGCTTCATTCCCGGTAACCTTGATCTAACACTGGTTGATCGTGTTGCTCTGGTAACCAATGACGAAGCCATCTCTATGGCCCGCCGTTTGATGGATGAAGAGGGCATCTTAGCCGGTATTTCTTCCGGCGCTGCGGTTGCCGCGGCGGTCAAACTTTCTGAGGAAGATGGCTTTACTGACAAAACAATTGTGGTTATTCTTCCCTCCTCGGGTGAGCGCTATTTGAGCACGGCTTTGTTCGCAGATCTGTTCACTGAGCAAGAGCTGCAACAGTAGTGATGCCGTCGCACTAAATGCTAAAAAAGCACCCTTATGGGTGCTTTTTTTGTGGCGCACTTCAAAGTTTTTACTACATAAAGATTGATTTTAGCCTCTGGGTTTAGTATTTAACCGGACAATTATTTTGATACGCGAAATTAATCGCAGCTTTGATGCTTCTCAGGCTGAATCGATTTATCTATTATGCAATGCGTTATGCAAAGTGACAAAAAATGTCATCAGCTCACGCTGATTGAAGACATAATGTAAAGAGAGCATTATTCTTAGATACGACAGTGCTGATTTTAGACCTGAATTCAGGTTGCATCAGAAACTGTCTTTGTGACTTGCCGGTGGTTGAGGCATAGTCATGCGCGAGTCAAATAGTCTCGTTTTACGCGCACCAATACAGGCTAAAGTTTCGGTTTTACACTAAACTTTAGCTCCACAACATAAATCCAATAAGTTGGGGAAATACAATGTTCCAGCAAGAAGTTACTATTACTGCACCAAACGGTCTGCATACCCGCCCTGCTGCCCAGTTCGTAAAAGAAGCAAAAGGCTTCGCGTCTGAAATTACTGTGATCTCTAACGGTAAAAGCGCTAGCGCCAAGAGCCTGTTCAAACTGCAAACTCTGGGCCTGACCCAAGGTACTGTTGTTACGATCTCTGCTGAAGGCGAAGATGAGAAGAAAGCTGTTGAGCATCTGGTAAAACTGATGGCTGAGCTTGAGTAATCACGCACGCTTTTTAAGTTAACACCAGTCAAGAGTAAGGTAGGGTTATGATTTCAGGCATTTTAGTATCACCGGGTATCGCTTTTGGTAAAGCACTTTTACTGAAAGAAGATGAGATTGTTATCAACCGGAAAAAGATCTCTGCTGACCAAGTGGAGCAGGAAGTCGAGCGTTTCAAAACTGGCCGGGCCAAGGCCGCAGAACAGTTGGAAGCGATTAAGACCAAAGCTGAAGCAAGCCTCGGCGAAGAGAAAGCTGCTATCTTCGAAGGGCATATCATGCTGTTGGAAGACGAAGAGCTTGAGCAGGAAATCATAGCCCTCATCAAAGATGAGCATGCCACTGCCGACGCAGCCGCTTATTCAGTGATTGAAGGGCAGGCAAAAGCCCTGGAAGAGCTGGATGACGAATACCTGAAAGAGCGTGCCGCTGACGTACGTGATATCGGTAAACGCCTGCTGAAAAACATTCTCGGCCTGAACATTGTCGATTTAAGTGCCATTCAGGATGAAGTGATTCTGGTTGCAACTGATTTGACGCCATCAGAGACCGCACAGCTGAATCTGGATAAAGTGTTAGGGTTCATCACCGATTTAGGTGGCCGTACCTCTCACACCTCCATTATGGCTCGCTCATTGGAGTTACCGGCTATCGTCGGCACCACCGATGTGACCAAACAAGTGCAGAATGGCGACTATTTGATCCTTGATGCAGTAAACAACAAAGTCTATTTAAACCCAACTGCTGATATTATTGAGCAGTTGAGGGCGGTGAATAATCAATACATCACCGAAAGAAATGATCTGGCCAAACTGAAAGACTTGCCTGCTATCACGCTTGATGGCCATCAGGTTGAAGTGGTTGCCAACATTGGTACTGTGCGTGATATCGCCGGTGCTGAACGTAATGGCGCTGAAGGTGTTGGTCTGTATCGTACCGAGTTCCTGTTCATGGACCGCGACTCACTGCCTACTGAAGAAGAGCAGTTCCAGGCATATAAAGCCGTTGCGGAAGCTATGGGTTCTCAGGCCGTGATCGTCCGTACTATGGACATCGGCGGTGACAAAGACCTGCCGTACATGAATTTGCCGAAAGAGGAAAACCCATTCCTGGGCTGGCGCGCCATCCGTATTGCTATGGATCGCAAAGAGATTCTGCACGCACAGCTGCGAGCAATCTTGCGGGCATCAGCATTTGGTAAATTGCGTATTATGTTCCCGATGATTATTTCGGTTGAAGAAGTACGCGAGCTGAAAGCAGAACTTGAGCTGCTGAAGAGCCAATTACGTGAAGAAAACAAAGCCTTCGATGAAACTATCGAGGTCGGTGTCATGGTTGAAACACCTGCGGCGGCGGTCATCGCTCGCCACTTAGCTAAAGAAGTTGACTTCTTTAGTATTGGGACAAACGATCTAACTCAGTATACTCTGGCGGTAGATCGTGGTAATGAGCTGATTTCACATCTCTATAACCCAATGTCGCCATCGGTATTGGGGCTGATCAAACAGGTTATTGATGCATCTCACGCTGAAGGTAAGTGGACCGGAATGTGCGGTGAACTTGCTGGCGACGAACGTGCTACACTGTTGCTATTGGGCATGGGGCTGGATGAGTTCAGCATGAGTGCGATTTCGATCCCACGCATCAAGAAAATTATCCGCAATACGAATTTCGAAGATGTGAAAGTGTTGGCAGAGCAGGCATTGGCTCAACCAACAGCGAAGGAGTTGATGGATTTGGTTACCACATTCATCGAAGAAAAAACGCTCTGCTAATTCCACGATACTGGAACGCTGCCCAATATAAATACTTAGGAGAAGATCATGGGTTTGTTCGATAAACTGAAATCACTGGTTTCAGATGATAAAAAAGACAGCGGTACTATTGAAATCGTTGCACCACTGTCTGGCGAAATCGTCAACATCGAAGATGTACCTGATGTTGTTTTTGCAGAGAAAATCGTTGGTGATGGTATTGCCATCAAGCCGACAGGCAACAAAATGGTTGCTCCTGTTGACGGCACCATCGGTAAAATTTTCGAAACTAACCATGCTTTTTCTATCGAATCAGACAGCGGCATTGAGCTGTTCGTCCACTTCGGTATTGATACTGTTGAACTGAAAGGCGAAGGCTTCAAACGCATCGCAGAAGAGGGTCAACGCGTCAAGAAAGGTGATGTGGTTATTGAGTTCAATCTGGCCCTGCTGGAAGAGAAAGCCAAGTCTACATTGACGCCGGTGGTTATCTCCAACATGGACGAGATCAAAGAGCTGATCAAGTTGTCTGGCAGTGTCACCGTTGGTGAGACGCCAATTATTCGTATTAAGAAGTAATTTCTCGCTACGAATAAGAAACGGCACCCAAGGGTGCCGTTTTTGTTGGCTAAAATCAATTAATCAGCGGCAACCCAACGTGGTATCCGCAGTGTAATCACCAAGCCCACCAGCTCGCCATTTCTTGCTTCGACCTGCCCGCCATGGGCTAGAATCACTTTCCGCGTAATGGCCAACCCCAAGCCATAACCTTTGCCAGACATCGCAGATTTTACGCGCACGAAAGGGTCGAAAATGCAGGATAGCTTACTCGCCTCTACCCCCGGCCCTTGATCGACCACCTGAATCTGATAACTCTTATCAACCACTGACAGCGCCACTTTTACCTGTTGAGCATGGGCGGAGAAACGCAGTGCATTGCGAACGATATTGTCAATTGCCCGCCGCATCAGCTCGGCATTACCTTTAACGGTGAACTCGACTGCCTGTGGCGCGACCTGTAGCAGAATCTCCACCCCCGGCACCTGCGCCTCGTAGCGAGCATCATTCACCACCACTTTCACTAATTCATGCAGATCGAAATATTCATCATCATCGGACAAATCATGGTTTTCAGCACGTGAAAGCGCCAATAACTCACCAATCATCTTATCCAGCCGCTGCGACTCATGCTCAATACGCTGTAATGAGTTCTCCACGTTACCCGGATTCTGACGCGCCAGCCCGATAGCCAATTGCAAGCGAGCCAGCGGTGAACGTAACTCATGGGAGACATCATGCAGCAGCTGCTCACGGGCGCTGACTAGCGCCTCAAGGCGCTCGGCCATTGAGTCAAAATCACGCGCCACTTCCGTCAACTCATCATGGCGACGGCGCATCACTGGCAACAATCGCACCGATAAATCGCCCTGTGCCACCCGCTCGAAACCCGCCCTTAACTGCCGCATTGGCCGCGTCAGGTTCCAGGCTAATAGCGCACTGAAGAACAGGCCGCCTAATAGCCCCATCCAAATCATCGGGATCGGAATATTGAGTATTTCACGGCGCTTCTCACCAGGCTCACCTCCCCCCCGCAAACCATCAATGTTATAGCTGATACGATAACCCTGCCCATCGGGGCTTTTGGCCCAGGTCGTGACCTCCGAGCGATGAAGCTCAGGTTCATTGCCGCTGGGGGCGGATTGCTCAACGGGGACGGCTCCAGCCATTGGCGCTATCATGGCGGCGGGCAAGACTGATAACTGCTTTTTAGCTGCCTCGGGCCAGTCAGCAATCATGGCATTCAACGCTGGCAAGCCGCCGGAATGCAATACCGCAGCGGCTGACGCTATTTGTAATTTGGCAATCTGGCGTGCCATCTCGCGCTCCGGCGGTTCATGGCGATTGCCGTAGAAGGAGAACACCACCCACAGCATCTGGGTCATTAAAATAAAGGTCAGCCAAAAACCCAGCAGGATCTTCCAGAACAATCGTCCACGCATATGTTATCTCATTTCATTGATGGCGATTATCTGATGCGATAGCCAATACTACGTACCGTTTCAATATTCAGGGTATTCCCCGGCAGAGCGGCCAGTTTCTGGCGGATATTGCTGATATGCACATCGACACTGCGGTCATAAGCTTCCCGTGGTCGCCCTAACCCTTTATCTGATAACTCATCTTTGGTGACCACACGATCCGGTGAGCGTAGCAGCAGCTCCAGCAAATTAAACTCCGAGGCGGTCAAATCAAATGTCTTGCCCTGCCATTCACTGCTACGAGTTGACGGATTGAGTGTCAAATCCCCGTGGGTGATAACGCTGTCATCGGTGGATGATAAGTCAGGATGTTCGTCGAAACGGCGCAGTACTGCACGCAACCGAGCTACCAGTTCACGCGGATAGCATGGCTTTGGCATGTAGTCGTCTGCCCCCATCTCAAGGCCGATAACCCGGTCAATATTGTCGCCTTTGGCCGTCAACATAATGATGGGTAAACGGCTTTTTTTCCGCACTTGCCGCAGCACATCGATACCACTCATATCAGGCAACATAATGTCGAGGATCAAGGCGGTATAGTCGCCGGACAAGGCACCATCAATGCCCTCTTTGCCAGTTAATACCAACTCAGCATTAAAGCCCTCGCCGCTCAGGTACTCCCTCAACATCGTGCCCAGTTCTACATCATCATCGACTAACAAAATCTTCATTTTTAACTCTCCTGCCTGATTTCAGCTATTTTCATGCCTATTTGGTGCGCACGCAGCCAGTTTTACTCAATCCTTACATATTTTTGAATTCGACTTAACTCACACTCAGCGGCCTTGGCGGTAAATTAGCTCCCTGCATTTGGCTTCACCACTCTCTTCATTGTGGTTCAAGGATTTTTGATTAATTATGCTACAGGTTACCAAGTCAAAACGGCGTTTTATTGGGTTAGCGGTTGTGTTGCTGATGCTGGCCGGTTTGTTGCTCTTCAAATGGCTCTCTCCTGCGGAGAAACCCGGCTATATCACCGCAGCGGCCGAGATCCGCACACTGGAACAGAGCGTACTCGCCGATGGCACTATCAAGGCAAAAAAACAGGTCACTGTCGGCGCACAAGTTTCCGGGCAGATCAAAGCCCTGCATATCACCCTAGGGCAGCAAGTTGAAAAAGGCCAGTTAGTGGCCGAAATTGATGATCTTACGCAACAAAATGCGCTGAAAGACGCGGAGGAAGCGCTGAAAAATGTGCTTGCACAGCGTGCAGCCAAAGTGGCGACACAGCAGAACAACCAATTAACCTACCAGCGACAGCAGCAAATCCTCGCCAAGGGTCTCGGCGTCCGCGCCGATTTTGATAGTGCCAAAGCCACATTAGAGAGCGCCCAAGCTGAGATTAATGCGCTGGATGCCCAAATTGCGCAGGCTGAGATCGCCGTGAATACCGCCAAACTCAATCTCGGTTATACCAAAATCAGCTCGCCGATCACCGGGACGGTGGTCGCTATTCCGGTTGAAGAGGGGCAAACCGTTAACGCGGTGCAAAGCGCCCCCACTATTATTAAAGTCGCTCAGCTCGATACGATGACGATTGAAGCGCAGATCTCTGAAGCGGACGTGGTCAAAGTCAAAGCCGGTATGCCCGTTTACTTCACTATTTTAGGCGAGCCGGAAGAGCGCTTCAGTGCCACACTGCGCGCCATCGAACCCGCCCCTGACTCGATAAACGATGAAACCACCACCACAACATCAAGTTCAAGCAGCAGTTCCACCACCACTGCCATTTACTATAACGGCCTGTTTGATGTGGCGAACCCGAACGGAGCACTGCGTATTTCGATGACCGCCCAAGTGTATATCGTGCTACATAAAGACGAAAAAGCCTTGGTCATCCCCGCCACGGCACTGGAAAATGATCACGGGACGTATCGGGTTCAGGTGGTGAGCAGCAACGGCAAAATCAGTGCGCGCGAGGTCACCGTCGGGTTAAATAACAATGTCGATGCTCAGATTCTCTCCGGTTTGCAGGCTGGGGAGCAGGTGATTGTCAGTCAGGCAAGTGCCGCCCCCGCCAACAATAAGGCCCAACATATCGGCCCACCGATGGGGATGTAACTGATGATAGACCTCAACCAAAGAAAGATTTTGCTGCAACTTGATAACGTGAGCCGCTGGTTTATTGCAGGTGAAGAGCGCGTCCGGGTGCTGAAAAACATCAACTTGACGATTTACAGCGGTGAAATGGTGGCGATCGTCGGAGCATCCGGTTCCGGCAAATCGACGCTAATGAACATTCTTGGCTGTCTGGACAAGCCCAGTTCAGGAGAGTATCTGGTGGCTGGCCGTATTCCGCAGCATTTGGATAGCGACACCCTCGCCGAGCTACGTCGCGAACATTTCGGCTTTATTTTTCAGCGCTATCATTTACTCAATGACTTAAATGCGCGGGAAAATGTTGAGATACCGGCTATTTACGCCGGTATCGATCGTGAAGAGCGCCGTCAACGCGCTGGCGATCTACTATCCCGTCTCGGCCTGGCTGACCGGCTGGAGTATCGCCCGAGCCAGCTTTCTGGCGGGCAACAGCAGCGGGTCAGTATTGCCAGAGCATTGATGAATGGCGGCGAAGTTATTCTGGCCGACGAACCCACAGGCGCACTTGATACTCACAGCGGCAATGAAGTGTTAAACATCCTTAAAGAGCTGCATCGACAAGGCCATACCGTGGTCATTGTCACCCACGATATGTCGATTGCAGAACATGCTCAACGGATTATCGAGCTAAAAGACGGCGAGGTGATTGCGGATAGAGCGGTGCAGCAGGCCGCACAACAGGCACAACGACTCCCCATAATCACGCCAGAAATAGCACCCAAAAGTGCTAAAAAAACCGTGCTATCGCCCTGGATGGCCCAACGTGACCGCCTCCGTGAAGCATTTAAAATGGCGACACTGGCGATGGCTGCACAGCGCCTGCGCACCCTGCTGACCATGCTGGGGATCATCATTGGTATTGCGTCAGTGGTCTCCGTCGTAGCATTGGGAAAAGGTTCGCAACAGCAAGTGCTCGCTAACATCAGCGCCATGGGCACCAGCACGCTGGAGATCTTCCCCGGCAAAGATTTCGGCGATATGCGCTCTGCTGCCATCCAAACTTTGCGGGCCACTGATGCCGATGCATTGGCGAAACAGGGCTATATCCACAGCGTGACACCGGCGGTCTCCAGCAGTAGCACGCTGCGCTATGGTAATAAATCTGTCAGTGGCACCGTGAATGGTGTCGGCGAACAATACTTTATGGTGCGCGGCTATAGCATTGCCCAAGGGATGGCATTTACCCGTGCCAGCGTCGATGGATTGATGCAAGAGGCTGTTATTGATGAAAATACGCGCGATAAGCTGTTCCCCAACGGCGAAAATCCCTTAGGTAAAGTTATCCTGCTCGGCTCCCTGCCCTGCCGGGTAATTGGGGTTGCAGCCAAGAAACAGAGCGGTTTTGGCAGTGACGAGAATCTGAATGTGTGGATACCATATACCACCGCCATGAAGCGTATGCTGGGGCAAACCTATCTGCGCAGCATTACCGTGCGAGTTAACGATGATATAGATTTGGCGAATGCTGAGCAGGGTGTCACCAAACTGCTGGCCCAGCGTCACGGCGCACAGGATTTTTTCGTGATGAACACCGATAGCATCCGTCAAACCATTGAGAAGACCACCTCAACCATGACATTACTGGTATCAATGATTGCCGTTATTTCATTGGTAGTCGGTGGTATCGGTGTGATGAATATCATGTTGGTATCAGTCAGTGAGCGCACTAAAGAGATTGGGGTTCGAATGGCGGTGGGTGCGCGAGCCGGTGACATTATGCAGCAATTCTTGATTGAGGCAGTCCTGGTGTGCCTGCTGGGGGGCGGTATTGGGGTGGTGCTGTCACTGGGTATCGGCCTGCTATTTAGTCAGTTCAGCAGCAGCTTTTCGATGGTTTATTCGGCAACCTCGATCATCACCGCATTTGTCTGTTCCAGCCTGATTGGGGTGATTTTTGGTTTTTTCCCGGCCAAGAGAGCGGCGGAGATGGACCCTATCAGGGCGTTAGAACGAGAGTGAACTATTTTTACCGTCAGGATTTTTATTATTAAATGTTATGTCACCCAACCTGATCATAGGATCAGGTTGGGTTTTACTGGGTCATGGTAAGAGAAGCGCGATTACTCAAACACCCCGGTCGATAAATACCTATCTCCGCGATCACAAATAATCGCCACAATGACCGCACCCGGGTTCTCTGCCGCCACGCGCAACGCCCCAGCGACCGCGCCACCAGAACTGACACCACAGAAGATCCCCTCTTCCGTGGCGAGTCGGCGCATGGTCTGTTCGGCTGAGATCTGCGTGATATCCAATACTTGATCCACTAATTCGGGGCGGAATATCCCCGGCATATATTCCGCTGCCCAACGGCGGATACCGGGAATACTGCTGCCCTCAGCCGGTTGCAACCCGATAGTGATCACCGCAGGATTTTGGCTTTTCAGAAACTGGCTGACCCCGGTAATGGTGCCGGTGGTTCCCATGCTGGAGACAAAATGGCTCACTTTACCCGCCGTTTGCTGCCAAATCTCTGGCCCAGTACCGGTAAAATGGGCGTAGGGATTATCGGCATTATTAAACTGATCCAGCACCTTGCCTTGCCCTGCGGCCTGCATCATCAACGCCTGATCGCGCGCACCTTCCATGCCCTGCTCGCGGCTCACCAGAATTAGCTCAGCACCATAAGCGCGCATCGCCGCCTGACGTTCCTGACTCATATTTTCTGGCATGAGTAATTTCAGCTGATAACCTTTCAGGGCCGCAATCATTGCCAATGCAATCCCGGTATTACCGCTGGTTGCCTCGATCAACACATCGCCAGGTGCAATCTCCCCGCGTAATTCTGCCTGCTGGATCATAGCGAGAGCTGCCCTATCTTTGACCGACCCCGCCGGATTATTACCTTCCAGTTTGACCCAAATTTCTGCATTCAGCCCTTGGCTTAAGCGTTGCAGTTTGACCAGTGGGGTGTTGCCGATGCAGTGTTCGAGGGTAGTCACATTCGTTACCTAACTTGAATTGAACTCAATAAAAGAAAAGGCGACCATAAGGCCACCTCTGTTTGCCACTTGCAGAAAAATTTATCAGGCGCTTTGGGCTAAAGCAATGGGTTGTAATAATTGGTCGCCTGAATATAAGCGAGCATTCAATCCACCCACGTAATAGCGATTGCCGCGCACTGGGGCGTCGATATTACCCTCTGGCAGCACGACACTGATAGGATCTTGATGCCAACCAATAGGTTGCACTGTCAGTTGCCAGAAGTGACCGCGCGGGCTGACTTCAAGCACCTGTACCGGTAACGGGCAACGATCACTCGATTGGGTGCTGACCTCCATCTCCCATGGGCGCAGGAACAGATCCACACTGCCTTGATGCATCGGGGCTAAATCCAGCGGCCAGTGATGAGCGCCAATATACAACTGTGAACCACGGATTTCACCACTCAGGCGATTCACTTCACCGAGGAACTCCAGGACAAAACGGGTCGCCGGGTAGCGCCACACCTCATCTGGCGTGCCGACCTGCTCAATATTCCCCTGACTCATCACCACCACTCGATCAGCAACTTCCATCGCCTCTTCCTGATCGTGGGTGACGAAGACGCTGGTGAACTTCAGTTCATCATGCAACTGGCGTAACCAGCGGCGCAGCTCTTTGCGCACCTGTGCATCCAGAGCGCCGAATGGCTCATCCAGCAGCAGAATTTGGGGTTCAACCGCCAGCGCCCGCGCTAATGCAACGCGCTGTTTCTGGCCGCCGGAGAGCTGTGACGGGTAACGGGTAGCCAGATGGCCTAATTGCACCATCTCCAGCAGCTGTGCCACCTTCTGCTTGATGGCCACGGCATTTGGCCGCTCACGGCGCGGTAACACCGTCAGGCCGAAAGCGATGTTATCGAACACCGTCATATGGCGGAATAGGGCGTAATGCTGGAACACAAAACCCACGCGCCTATCACGGGCATGTAGGCGGCTGACATCAGTGCCGTGGAAGCTTAACCGCCCGGCGTTTTGGTTCTCTAACCCAGCAATAATGCGCAGTAAGGTGGTTTTCCCTGAACCGGACGGGCCGAGCAGCGCCACCATCTGGCCAGAAGGAATATCCAGCGTAATGTTGTTCAGTACCTTGGTGCGACCAAAATACTTGCTGATATTATCAATCTCAATGCTCATGCTTTTGCTCCTGTTCGAGACGAACAACCTGACGCGCTAAGCGCCATTGCAGGCCGCTTTTCAGAAAAAGGGTCACTATTGCCATCAGGGTCAATAACGCGGCGGCGGTAAATGCCCCGGCGGTGTTGTAATCCTGATGCAACAACTCAACTTGTAGCGGCAAGGTGTAGGTCTCGCCACGAATAGAACCGGATACCACGGAGACCGCCCCAAACTCGCCAATCGCGCGGGCGTTGGTCAACACCACGCCATACAGCAGCGCCCAGCGGATGTTGGGTAAGGTCACCCGGCGGAACATCTGCCAGCCGGATGCGCCGAGCAGCACCGCGGCTTCATCCTCCTGACTGCCCTGACTCATCATCACCGGCACCAATTCACGTACCACAAACGGGCAGGTGACGAAGATGGTCACCAACACCATGCCGGGCCACGAGAACATCAATTGGATATCATGGGAGTCCAACCAGCCGCCGACTACCCCGTTAGAGCCGTAAAACAGCAAGTACATCAGGCCCGCGACCACTGGCGAAACAGCAAACGGGATATCAATTAGCGTCATCAATAATTGGCGGCCGGGGAAGACAAACCGGGTCACCAGCCAGGCCAACACCACACCAAACACCAGATTCACCGGCACGGTAATCAGCGCCACCAGCACGGTGAGCCAAATGGCGTGCAACATATCGGGATCGAGTAAATTCTGCCCCACCACCTCAATCCCTTTCGAGAACGCGGTGATAAAGATCCATACCATCGGGATCACCAGCAGCAGGAGTGAGAACCCTGCGCCGATGGCGATCAAGGCCCATTTGCCCCAGTTGATCGGCGGGCGGGCCACGCCGTTAAACTCGCTGATATCCGCCATCAGTGCCCACCTATCCGCCGACCAAAGCGGCTTTGTAACGTGTTAATACCAAACAGCAGCAGCAGTGAAACCGCCAAAATAACCGAGGCAATGGCGCTGGCTGCCGGGTAATCAAACTCCTGCAAGCGGATGAAAATCATCAGCGAGGTGACTTCGGTCTTCCAGGCGATATTACCGGCGATAAAGATAACTGCGCCGAACTCGCCCAGACTGCGGGTGAAGGAGAGTGCCGTTCCTGCCAGCAGTGCCGGCGCCAGTTCGGGCATCACCACCAGACGAAAACTCTGCCAGCGGCTGGCACCTAAGGTTTCAGCCGCCTCTTCGTACTCTGGCCCCAACTCTTCCAACACCGGCTGCACCGTGCGAACCACAAACGGCAAGCTGGTAAATGCCATCGCCACCGCAATGCCTAACCAGGTGAATGACACTTTGATACCCAATTCATTCAACCAGGCCCCATACCAGCCGGTGGTGGAGAACAGGGTCGCCAAAGTCAAACCGGCGACTGCGGTCGGTAAAGCGAACGGCAAATCCATCAGGCCATCCAGCAAGCTGCGGCCGGGGAATTGATAGCGGGTTAAAATCCACGCCATCAACATGCCAAAGAGCGCATTAAACAGACTCGCCACCCCCGCCGCCAGTAGGGTCACTTTATAAGCCGCGACCACCTGAGGGTTGGTTATCACCTCCCAGTACTGCGCCCAACTCATCTGTGCGACCTGCATCACTAACGCGCTGAGTGGTAATAACAAGATCAGGCAGGTGTAAAGCAGGCTGCTCCCAAGACTGAGGGTAAATCCGGGCAGAACCCGTTTACTGGATGCCGACAACATTACTGATGCCCTTCCGCTAACAATTTATCCAACACGCCGCCGGTGGCAAAATGGGTGCTCATCACTTGTGGCCAGCTACCGAATTGCTCCTCAACGCGGAATAATTTGGTATCAGGGAATTGGGATTTGGCCGCCTCCATCGCGGCTTTATCGTAAACACGATAGTTGAAGCTGGTGATAACCTGCTGCGCCGCTGGGCTGTAGAGGTAGTTGAGGTAAGCTTTGGCGGCTTTTTCCGTGCCATTTTTCGCCACATTTTTGTCTACCCACGCCACCGGGAACTCCGCCAGAATATCGACCGGCGGGACAATAACTTCATATTTGTCGCTGCCATACTCTTTGCGGATATTATTCACTTCTGACTCGAAACTGATCAGCACATCACCCAAACCACGTTCAACAAAAGTGGTGGTAGCACCACGACCGCCGGTATCAAACACCTGTACATTGTTCAGGAAGCGCTTCATCCAGTCGCGGGTTTTCGCCTCATCCTGGCCATTGGCCTGCTGTGTCGCGCCCCATGCTGCCAGATAGGTATAGCGGCCATTGCCGGAGGTTTTTGGATTTGGGAACACCAGTTTCACATCTTCGCGCACCAAGTCATCCCAGTTGTGGATACTCTTTGGATTGCCCTTGCGCACCAGGAAAGCCATGGTGGAGTAGAATGGCGAGCTGTTGTTTGGCAAGCGCGCCTGCCAGTCGGCCGGGATCAAGTTGCCGCGATCGTGCAAAATTTGCACATCAGTGACTTGGTTATAGGTCACCACATCGGCTTTCAAACCTTGCAAGATAGCCAATGCCTGCTTAGAGGAGCCGGCATGAGATTGCTTGATGGTCAGTTTGTCGCCCGGATTTTGCTGCTCCCACAGCCGCTGGAAGCCCGGATTCAACGCGGTGAATAGTTCGCGCGAGACATCATAAGAGCTGTTGAGCAACTCAGTTGCACAGGCGGTTGCACTGCCGAAAACTAACGCGCTTAATAAGGCAACACGAGTCCATCCATTTCTCTTCACTGAGGTCTGTTTCATTCTGCACCTTATTCACTGAGTTCATCCGGCAGGCGGGTTATAAATGTTAATACCGCCCTTAATATGTTCAGTGTATTTATAACTAGGCGCATACCTATAATGCTTTTATATACCGTTTAGTGATGTGCAAGTATCAAATGCTCTAAGCCAGTCACACCGCAGGTCGCCAGCCACTCCATTTTGCGGTTCTCTATCGATAAAAAAAGCCCAGCCGACCTGCACTGGGCATAAATAGTGGGCTGATTCTATTTTTGCGTAACTACACTGACATTAGTTGCACCAATAGCGCCACTAAATGGCTTGCCGTCGATAGCATCCACCATGCGCAAACCGGATGGTCGCACCCAGCGCTGTACGCGGGATGGCATATCAAAACCAATCAGTAGAATCACCACAAATGTCAGGCTGAATGAGAGCGAACCGAGCGCGGTGCCGAGACTCAGATGCTGAGCAATGGATGCCCCGAGAATGGGCGCTAATGCCCCACCCAGTGCGCCGACGTTGTAGGTAAAGCCCAGGCCCGCTGCTCGTTGTTCGGTATCGAAATAGCCCCCCAACAGTTTGGGCAGTAATCCGGCAATCCCCTGCCCCAACATCTGTTGTAGGAACAGTAAACCACCAAGAAACACGATGCTGCTGCCCTGAATGGCGAATAGCGGAATAATCAGTAATTGCGAAATCAGCAAGCTGGTCACATAAGCTTTGCGGGTGCCTAACCAATCACCGAGGAAGCCGCCCACACAGCAACCCACCGCCGCACCAAAGCCACTGAAAAATAAGATATTGCCGACCGTGTGCGGGTCATAGCCTAGATCCATTTTCAGATAAGTGGGTAGCAGTGCCTGAATCGGCCATGAGTAGAGGAAGGCGCAGAACACCACCACCATCAGCATGACACCTGTCGGCCAGCGCTCACCGCTGGTTTGAATCATAAAGTAGACGAATATTGCAGCACAAAGGATACCCAGGATCACCACCACGGGAGTCGATACCATGCCGGTAAAGCAGGCGTAGAGCGCGGCGGCGGCAAAGATGGTCAGGCCGATATTCAAATAACTCAAGTTGCTGCGATAGAGAATATCCACCATATTGCGATTTTTGGTCTGTTTAGAGTGCTGTTGCTTACTTTGGGCTTTTTCCCAATCTTCCGCTTCTGGCAGATTTTTACGCAACCAGAGTGCAAAAATAATCGGTAGCAATCCAATGTAGAAAAGCATACGCCAGCCAAATGCCGGAACCACATAGCTATAGGCTTGAGCCGCCAATACTGCGCCAATAGAGAAGCCAGAAATCAGAAAACCACTGGCTTTATTGCGCATATTCTTCGGCCAGCTCTCCATGACATAGGTGGAACTGGAGCCATACTCCCCCGCCATCCCGATGCCAATAATCAGTCGCGCGATAAATAGGGTGGTATAACCGGGCGCTAAACCACAGGCCAGCGTCCCGAAAGAGAACAGCACAATACTGGTGATCATCGCCAGTTTGCGGCCATAACGGTCGCCCATGGCCCCTAGCACCAGACCACCGAACCAGCGTGAAATAAAGGCCGCTGAGATAAGACTGGTGGCTTGAATCAGTGTCAGACCAAATTCTTGTTTAATATCAGTCAGAACCAGAGTAATAAGAACAAAATCGAAACCATCCAGGGCATAACCGATCCAGGCGGCAATAAATGCCTTCCATTGCGCAGGGGTTAGCTGCTTATACCAGCGCAATGGCTTGTCTCCACGAGATCCTACTGAAGTGCTCATATCGTCGCTCTCTCCACCACCAGCCAAATTCACTGGCAGAAACTGTTTTCCCCGCGGCAGGTATAACCATAGCAACCGATTGTTTATCATCACATAATCTGTCACTACCCGATGGTTCTCGCCACATTTATATTTATGTGGTTTTACTCCAAACAAAATACACAAAAGGAGTAAAACTCCATTTGAGTGTATAAGATCAGCCCGCTATTTCAATCACAATGTGTCTAAAACGTGACAAAGATGGCGAAATGCTAGTGTGCGAGAGAGAGGCAACAGGATAACGGGGTATTTACCTCCGCAGGCGGAATATCTCCGTCGCGGGGGCTAGGTATTGCAGCAGAAAATGTATTACCGGTCATCCATTTTGACTGACCGCCTGAGTGGTTTTGCGCTTAATGCTCTCCGCCTGCGCCGGATCAGCTTTAACCAGCAGGGCGTAGATCAGGTCCAGCACAAAGAGTTGGGCGATTTTGGTGCCGATGGAGTCCCCTTGCAGCTGCCCCTGACGGTTGCCGTTAATCAGCACATAATCCGCCAGCTCAGTAATAGTGGAACCCATATTGTGAGTCAATGCCACAGTGGTCGCCCCCGCCTGCTTCGCCAGCTTCAGGGCATGCACAGTTTCAGCCGAGGTCCCCGAGTGGCTGATACCTATCGCCACATCACCAGGGCGCATCAAAGAGGCTTGCATATACATAAAATGGTTATTGGTAGCGGCATCAACCCGCAGTCCGATTCGCATTAATTTACCTTTGGCATCTTCCGCCGTGATGCCGGAAGAGCCGACACCAAAAATGCAGATTCGATCCGCCGGGCGCAGTAACTTAACCACCTGCTCGACACTCTCGATAGAGAGCAGATTTAGGGTTTCGGATAGCACGTTATTAATCGCCGACTGCAATTTATTGCCAATCGCCAGCGCATCATCGCCCTCTTGTACATCCGCATCCAACAGGCTGTTTTCACTGTTATGGCGGGTTGCCACTTCAATGGCCAGATCCATTTTAAAATCCTGAAACCCTTTATAGCCCAGTGTCCGGCAGAAGCGGATAATGGTGGCTTCACCGGCCTGCGTGTTCGCGGAGAGATCAGCAATAGAAAGGTGAGTCACTTTAGCCGGTTCCGCCAGAATATAGGCCGCAATTCGCTGTGCTGAGCGTGTCAGGCTATTTTGCATCGCACCCAAGGCATCAAGAATTTTACCTGGCTTAAAACGGGGGGCACCAGTCTTCACGCGGACACCTCAAGGGAAAGAGAATTGATGAACAGGGGACATATCTGGGGCGCATCATGACATAATTGGCCCATTTCGTGAAGAACAATGGCTCTGTTATGCGGGATGCACTCCATAAAAAATCGATAAAAAAACCCCGGAGGGCCGGGGAAGATGTCAAAGATAACCTGCCTTATTATTATATAAAAATCATAGCGATATAGTATTTACAATAGGCTGTAGTGAACCTTTACCACCACCTTCTTAATGGTGCCGGAGTCGGCAATCTTGCAGCCTGGTTTATGGGGTTCGCCCGGTAAAAACAGCGCAAACATCCCCGGTAGCATACGTAATTGGCTTTTATCCGGAATATCGGCGATGAGTTGGTAGTCGTCATCCGCATGGTAAGGTTCCAGATGCTCAGTTGGCGTCAGCGTTGAATACTCAATGCCCTCAATGCCGCTGATCAATAGCTGGACGTCAGCATAGGTGCGATGCATTTCAGCTTTTTTGCTCTCAGCCGGTTGGGTGTCAAACTCCATAACATTCATGAAAAGTAGCTCGCCATCAATGTCATGACGCCCGCAGCTTAGCTCCGCCAGTGGCAACTTGGCCAAATAAGCTAAAACCCATTGAAGTCGCTCTGGCAATCCGCCAAAAAATGTTGTTTGTGTTAATGATCCGCTGATCATATTGACCCTCTATTTTTAATCATAAAATGAATACCCACACTCATTGCGGCGTCAAGAACAAAGGCTGTTTTTTGCCCAGAGTGCGGCCCCCAACAGGCCACTATCCTGCCGATGATGTGCCGCCTGTACCGGTACGCGATAAATTTCAGGTAGCGCTTTTTGCGCACCTATCACCCGCTCCAGATACCCCACAGCCAGCCCGACACTGCCACCCAGAATCACGATCTCCAGATCCAGTGCCATTTTCATGTCTGCCAGCATCTGTGCTATCGCTGTCGCGGAACGGTTAATGATGTTTTCCGCAGGAAGATGACCACGTTGCGCCATTTCAAACACTTTGGCCGCCGCGACCGGCTGTTTCCAGCCCAAGGTTTCAGCACCAATGGCACTGCCGGATGCCACACTTTCGACACACCCACGGCGACCACAGCCACATAGCAGACCATGGGGATCAGCCAGCGTGTGGCCAATATGCCCTGCCAGCCCGTGATTGCCGACCAGCAACTTTTTATTCAAGATAATGCCGCCGCCCACGCCAGTAGATACCGTGACGAACATCATATTATTGACAGAAATCAGACTGTCGCCATTATCACTTAATGCCTGATACTCAGCCCAGGCTGCGGCCTGCCCATCATTGAGCAACACACAGGGCAAGTCAGCGATCGACTGAATACACTCCTGCAATGGGAAATCCGCCAGCCCGCCCAGATTGGCAGGATTCAGCGCAGTGAGGCGGCCACCACTGATAATGCCTGTTGAGGCAACTGCAATAGAATCAACCAGATGCCGATAAGGTGTCACCAGGGTGTCCAGGGCGATAGCCAGTTGTTCCGCCCCGCCCCGTGGCGTTGCCACCTGCTGGCGACCAATCAACATGCCACTCTCGGTGACCACTGCCGCCGCAATTTTTGTCCCACCAATATCCAGTGCTAATACTTTTCCCATCCGGCGTAACCCTCTTGCACCTGTCATAAATGTCATGACATTGACTATGGCAATTTTCTGGCCTTAACTCCATTATTATTTTCAAATTGGAGTTACACTCCAATCGAGACATTTATTTACCTTTATCACCATTGCGCCCTGCAAATAAAAGATCTAACATAATGGAGTAAAACTTCATTTAAAATTAAAGATCGGAGCAAAAAACCGTGCGCAATCTGACTGCGAGTGACCCGACCATGAGTAACACCAGTGATCTTCGCCACAAGCTGCAAAATGGCTTAATCGCATCTTGCCAGCCACTCCCCGGCAGCGCCATGGATAGACCTGAAATTGTGGCGGCAATGGCTTGTGCGGCTCTCGCTGGAGGTGCCGTTGGCCTGCGGATTGAAGGTATCGACAATATTCTGGCGGTGCGCCGGGTTACAGATGCGCCAATTATCGGCATTATTAAGCGCGACCTGCCGGATTGCGAGGTGAGAATTACTCCGTGGCTGGAAGATGTCGATGGTCTGAGTGCCGCCGGTGCCGATATTATCGCGTTTGATGTCACCTGCCGCGCCCGTCCGGTCTCGGTTGAAGAGCTGTACCAACGAGTGCAGGCGACCGGCCGCCTGGCGATGGCGGATGCTTCCAATCTTGACGATGGCTTGCTGGCCCATCGATTAGGTATCGATTTTATCGGCACCACTCTATCCGGCTATACCCAAAAACGTGTGCCTACCGAGCCGGATCTGGCGCTGGTTAATCAGTTGGCCCAAGCGGGTTGTCGGGTGATTGCGGAGGGCCGCTATAACTCGCCAGCTCTGGCAGCCGCCGCGATTTCAGCGGGTGCTTATGCCGTGACTGTCGGCTCGGCCATTACCCGAATCGAACATATTTGCGGTTGGTTTTGCGAAGCAATCAAGCAGCATCAAGCCGCAAAACTGACTGAATACTAATGGCTATTAGCCCATCCGGGCTACCCACTCTCTCTGATTTATAAGGATGCGTATGAAAAAGTTAACCGGCCTGATAGCAGCTCCGCACACCCCCTTTGATGAGCAGGGTGAGGTCAACTATCCTGTTATTGACCAAATTGCCGAGCATCTGGTCAATGATGGCGTGAAAGGGGTCTATGTTTGCGGCACCACTGGCGAGGGCATTCACTGCTCAGTTGAAGAGCGCAAGAACATTGCTGAGCGCTGGGTCAAGGCGGCACAAGGCAAACTGAGCATCACCCTGCACACCGGCGCGCTCAGCATCAAAGATGCCGTCGACCTCTCTCGCCATGCAGAAACACTGGATATCTTCGCGACCTCCGCCATCGGCCCCTGCTTCTTTAAGCCCGGCAATCTTGATGATCTGATAGCCTACTGTCAGGCCATCGCGGCCGCAGCACCCTCGAAAGGCTTCTACTATTATCACTCTGGGATGTCTGGGGTGAATTTGGATATGGAGCAGTTCCTGATCAAAGCTGAATCCAAGATCCCTAACCTTTCAGGCATCAAATTCAATAATGCGGATCTCTATGAGTTCCAGCGCTGCCTGCGAGTGAGTGGCGGTAAATATGATATTCCATTTGGCGTAGATGAGCATCTGCCGGGGGGTTTGGCCGTGGGCGCTATCGGCGCAGTCGGCAGCACCTATAACTATGCCGCCCCACTGTTCCACAAAATCATTGCTGACTTCAATGCGGGCAATCAAGTGGCGGTACAGCGCAGCATGGATCAGGTTATTGCGCTTATTCGTGTGCTGGTTGAATTTGGCGGTGTTGCCGCCGGCAAAGCGGCGATGCAGTTACACGGTATTGATGCCGGTAATCCACGTCTGCCACTGCGGGCACTGACCAAAGAGCAGAAGCAAACAGTGGTGAACAGAATGCGTGACGCAATATATTCTGCTTAATTGAATGATGGCAGTAATAGCAAACAAAGTCGCCTGAGCGGAGAGAACAGGCAGATCGTAAAGACGCCGTAAAATCATCCCTGATGGCTCGAGCCGCGCCCTCCCTGGCGCGGACGCTTTACTCTTCTACCCGCCCTCTCCATTCCAGATCGCGTCATCGGGGTTTGTATCAGTCTGAGGCCGGATATCCGGCCTTTATTATGACCAAGACCAAGAGTTAGAGGGAGAGCAATTTAGTCAGTGACGGCGCGAAATAGTAGCTGCCAGTCACCGGTTTGCTAAAACCAAGTAGCAGATCATGCTTGCCATCTATTGAACCAAACATGCTTAATAATTGCTGCTCGATATTGTGCAAGCGCGCGCAATAAGCAATAAAATATAAGCCATGTTTGCCACTGGCTTGGCCATAAGGCAGGCTTTGGCGCAAAATCTTCAGCCCCTTACCATGCTCTTTCAGATCAACCCGACTGACGTGGGAAGTATCTGGGCGTTGATCCGAAGGCAACTCCTGACTGTCATGCTTGGTGCGCCCAACAATTTGTTCTTGTTTATGCTCAGGAATACGCTGCCATTTTTTCAGGTCGTGCTCATAACGCTGAACCAGAACATAACTGCCGCCCGCATCCTCTTCACCATCAGCAATCACCGCCACCTCTGGCCGGCTATCGCCCTGCGGGTTTTCAGTGCCATCAATAAAGCCGGTAAAATCACGCTCTTCAACCCAGCGGAAACCGTGGGTCTCCTCTTCAACCGCAATAGCATCACCAAAGGCCGCAACAGCCGCTTGCGCTAAGGTAAAGTTGATATCCTGACGCAGTGATTGGATATGAATCAATAGATCGCGCTGAGTCGCAGGGGCAACCATTGGCGCTTTACCCAATGGGACAAAAGGCTTTAACTCTTTCGCGCCCTGCCCATTGGATAGATCATGCCAAATGTCAGAACCGAAAGCGATAACGGCACCTAGATGTTCATGAGGAAATTGTTGCTGCAACTCTTGTAATGAATGGCAGAATTTTTTGCAGCCCTGACGAATGGCATCAAATTCGCCCTGCACTCTTGCTTCCATAAATATGGCAAAACGGCAATGCTCCAGCAAAATGCCACTCTGTACTTGAGTCATCTTTTTTCCTTACTAAAATCCGTATTGATAATGCTGAATATCATAGCTGAAACGATTTAAATAACCTTGCGTCAACGCAAAATAAAATGGAGAAGGGAGATGAGAATATTATTAAGGCGCGAGAAATATGCCGCGCCTTAATAGCATGACAATAAAAATTATTGGCTACTATTTCGCCATATAATCTTACTCACCTTCCAGCTTTTTAGCGTGTCATCAGAGGGCATCAAGCCTTCAGGGCCATGCCAGTCACCGTCAAATAAGTAGCTGACATGCTTGCTATCCGGTGCGACGCACTCTATTTGCGCGGCGTCATCACCATGCCCCTGGCGGCAAACACCAAAGGCTTTTTTATATAAATCACCAAATGGAGTACCAATTTTGACACCCCACTGGCTAGGAATATTTTTATCCATTACGTCGATACGCTCTACCGTACCTTTTGGCTGACCGGATATCACTAGCTTAATTTGCTCCTCTTGCATCGCCTGATAGAAAGAGACTAATTTGCCATCATTGGTTGCCATTCCACTGCGTAACCGATAATCACCTTTCAGCCCCTCTTTAATCTCATTTTCGGCCAGCGGCGTGCTGGCAGTAATCCCGCCGACCCCCTGATCAGTCACCTGCAAGCTGCTACTGCCGCTAAACCAATTGAGCGGAGAGAGGCTTGACCAGGAGAGACCGGACATACTTGAACACCCGGCCAGCAACAAAGGGGCACCCAGTAATAACAACCGCACCCCAGACAACCGTGGGCGAATATTCATCTAAAGCTCCTTAAAAAAAACCACTGCATCCAGTAAGCTTCTCTGCAAAGAGTGCGGCGCAGAGACAGAGTTATGGGCAGTTGAAAAATGATAACCAGTGGTTGGAGTCTTCAGCGCAGAAAAAGTGCCATTGCCACGCAGGCATTGATCGCTATCACTGGTCAGCGGCGCATCTAATTTACTGCGCTACCCAGATGAAAGCCACTGGCGGTGGTTGATAAAACCCACATCGGCCCTATTTAATTGCCGGGTATTGAAACTTCTGCATGTTTTAACTTAAATTTGGTCTACTCTTGAGTACCTGAGAGGCTTTTATCGCCTCCCGTTTTAGACGTAATTATTCATTCATTGAAGGAGCAATATAATGAAAAAATTAACCTTAGCTGCAACGCTAATGATGTTATGCGGTGCGCCACTATTAGCCCACAGCGCGACCGACACCACGAAAGGCGGCTTTGATGGCCCGGCAACCACACAGACTCAACCGGCAACTCAGGGCGGATTTACCGGCCCTAGCGCCACGAACACCACTGTGGATAAAGTCAAAAGTATGCGGGATGACGCCCGTGTGACCCTGCAAGGGAATATTATCGAGCGGCTGGGCCACGACACTTATACTTTCCGCGACGCCACTGGCACCATCACGGTTGATATTGATGACAAACGCTGGAAAGGCCAAACCATCACGCCGCAAGATAAAGTACAAATCGAAGGGAAAGTGGATAAAGACTGGAACTCAGTAGAAGTGGATGTGAAGAATATTAGCAAGATTCAATAATTATCAAGATTCAATCATTCATTTTTAACCTCGGGTACTGTATCTCAGTGAGTTCAGTACCCGATAATACCCCTAACACCTATGCTCTCCTCAACGAATCATCATCAAAGAAAAATATAAAATTCAAATATATTTAATATATTTACTGTGAAGAAATGTTTATTATTTGTTTATTTAAAGCCAATTAAAATAACACTATGATTAAATTTATCAGGCATACCAAGATAAATCGCCTGAGATAATAATTTATACAAATAAAAAATAAATAAGGAAAAACGCAATGATAAATAACGACCACTATTCAATAAACACCAAATCAGAAACAATAGAATTAGAGGGCAAGTTAGAAAATAATAAATTTGAGGTAGATTTAAGGCAAAGAAATTATATTATTAGTAATGCTGACGGCACTGCCACCTTAACTTTCAAGAACAGCAAAAAAGAGAATTTAGTATACATCCCCGGAGAGAATTGTAGCTATCTACTAGATAAAGAATCTGGCCATAAAGTGACGTTTTCTAACGCTGGTTATGCTGGATATAACCAAGCATTAGCCAATTTACAGGAAGCTGCCGATGAGATAGAACACGCACTTTTCAATAATTATGACCTAACCATAGATGGAGATGGAGATATATATAGAGATGCCATAACAGCAAACAAACATTATAATAAGGTAATTAACGACTCTAATTTTACTCATCAAATACTTTACCAAAATTATAACGAGGGAGATATCCCCACCGAATTAATTTTACATAAAATCAATAATGTCATTGAGGTAGTGGATATTAAAATTAGAATCTTGATTTCCAAGCAGAACGAAAAAATAGATAATCTTAATGCAATGAAAGATGAAATCACTAATTACAACAAGCTGTTACATGATATTAATAATAATATTGACAGCAAAAAAATAGATCGCCTTAATGCGGAAAAAAAGGCATTTTCTAATTATAAAAATCTGCTTCATGATTTGAATAATCATATAGTTGATAATCAAATGACTGGTATTAAAGAGATGATTATTGAAAATGTGACATATGACTCAAAAAAATTCATCACCTCTAATAAAACCAACTCCCTCCAGGTTAATTCTCTTGATGATTATTTTGACTATACAAATAACGAGTCGGAATGTATTAACCCAGAAGGGTATCCATACGATGTAATGGCTGAATATATATCTGAATTCAGCGATCAGATGCAGAGCTCTGGAGTGCAGTGTGAGGTTCCACCTTTTGATACTGGCAATCTTCCAACCATAGCTACGACCCATTAATAATAAAAAATTCAATACCCACTTTCCCTCATCTGCTGAGGGAAAGTTTATTCTGATTACGCCAACTACCCCTCAATACTCTTGATCCACAATCAGCCGTTTACCCAGCATGATGCTGTCTTGGGTTTCGTAATCGAGTTTTTCATACATGCCGATCACTGCGTCATTGTCTTCGCGCACCATGATATTCAGCTTCGGGCAGCCGCGGGCGATGAGTTTCTTTTCCAGGCGGCTGATCAGCGCATTGGCAAAGCCACGGCCACGGAAATCGGGATGGACCCCGAGATAATAGGCCGAGCCACGGTGGCCGTCATAACCGCCCATCACTGAGCCGACAATCGCGCCGCTGACCTCTGCGACTAAAAACAGTTCGGGATCATGGTTCAGCTTACGCTCAATATCCATTTCTGGATCGTTCCAGGGCCGCAGTAAGTCGCAATGCTCCCACAACAGAATGACCTCTTCAAAATCGTTTTGCTGAAATACGCGGATTTCCATGGATATTCGCACCCTTGAGTCAAATGGATATGCTGGTTATGACACAATATTATATCACCCAATAATAAAGTGATATTTCCCATCGTGATAGTGCTAATGATATTTGAGCATAATCAGATAAATTTCGTTCGGCTTCCGGCTCAATAAGCACTAATCCACACCGAGAGTACAACAATGGCGTCAAATCGGGGTATACTTGGCCCCTGAAAACTTCCCGATAACTAGAACCCCGCTGATGAATTTACCCGATATCGCCCTAATCAAAACCTATCTGCTGGATTTGCAGGATAAAATCTGTGTCGCTCTGGCCGCAGCCGATGGCAGCGCTACCTTCGCAGAGGAGAACTGGACCCGTGAAGAGGGTGGTGGCGGGCGCAGCCGGGTATTGATTAATGGCGCGGTATTTGAGCAGGCAGGGGTTAACTTTTCCCATGTTTCAGGTGCGACACTCCCGGCATCCGCCACCGCACATCGTCCCGAATTGGCCGGCCGCAGTTTTCAGGCACTTGGCGTATCACTGGTTATTCACCCGCTCAGCCCCTATTTGCCCACCAGTCACGCCAATGTGCGCTTTTTTATCGCCGAGAAACCGGGTGAAGATCCTGTGTGGTGGTTTGGTGGCGGCTTTGATTTAACGCCATTTTATGGCTTTGAAGAGGATGCGGTTCACTGGCATCAGACCGCCTATCAGCTGTGTCAGCCTTTTGGTGAGCAAGTCTATCCGCGCTATAAAAAATGGTGCGATGACTATTTTTATATTAAGCATCGTAACGAAGCACGGGGCATTGGCGGCCTGTTTTTTGACGATTTGAATAGCCCCGATTTTGATAGCTGTTTCCGCTTCACTCAGGCGGTGGGCGACGGCTTCCTCGCTGCCTATTTACCCATTGTTGAGCGGCGCAAAGCACTGAGTTGGGGCGAGCGCGAACGCCAGTTCCAGCTCTATCGCCGTGGCCGTTACGTTGAATTCAATCTGGTCTGGGATCGCGGCACTTTGTTCGGCTTACAAACCGGTGGGCGCACAGAGTCTATTTTGATGTCCCTGCCGCCACTGGTGCGCTGGGAATATAACTATCAGCCGGCGGCTGAGAGCGCGGAAGCGGCATTGTACCGCGATTTTCTGCCGGTCAAAGAGTGGCTAACTGCAGGAGAACAGCACTGATGCAAATTTGGGTTGATGCAGACGCCTGTCCGAATGTGATTAAAGAGGTGCTGTTTCGCGCCGCAGATCGCACCGGCATCATGGTCACACTGGTGGCGAATCAGCCACTAAAAACACCACCATCAAAGTTTATCCGCACGTTACAGGTTGCTTCCGGTTTTGATGTCGCCGATAACGAAATCGTGCAGCGGGTTGAGAAAAATGATCTGGTGATCACCGCCGATATCCCACTAGCGGCAGAGGTGATTGAGAAAGGCGGTATCGCACTCAATCCACGGGGGGAGCGCTACACTCCTGATACCATCCGTGAGCGACTGAATATCCGTGACTTTATGGATACTATGCGCGCCAGCGGCATTCAGACCGGTGGCCCTAACACCCTCAATCAGCGTGACCGCCAGCAGTTTGCCAATGAGCTGGATAAGTGGCTACAGCAAGCCGGCAAGGCCCGATAAGTCAAAACCCGCCGAGGCGGGTTCAATACTCAAAGTCATTGGCGTTGCAGCCAGGCAGCAGTTGAGGTAATCCCGATGAGCTGACATCAGTAACTGATTCGGGTGACCGAAAGCCGCTAACAACACTGCAACGCCCAGGACGAAGAGTATTTAGAGCGGTTCGGTTTGCGCCTCGACGACTGCCAACGCCACCATATTGACGATTCGCCGCACCGACGCAATCTGCGTCAGAATGTGAACCGGTTTTGCCACGCCCATCAATACCGGCCCGACAGTCACCCCTTCCGACGAGGTCACGCGCAGCAGGTTATAACTGATACGTGCCGCCTCCATATTTGGCATAATCAATATGTTAGCCGCCCCTTTCAGCGGACTATCTGGCATCAGATTATGGCGGATACTCTCCACCAGCGCGGCATCACCGTGCATCTCACCATCAATTTCCAGCTCAGGGGCCATCTGATTGACCAGCGCTAATGTGCGGCGCATTTTGCGCGCCGCCGGGCAATCTGAAGAGCCGAAACTTGAATGGGATAGCAGCGCAACTTTCGGCTCGATGCCGAAACGGCGCACAGTTTCAGCCGCCATTAATGTTATCTCCGCCAACTGCTCTGGTGTCGGATCATCGTTGACATAGGTATCGGCAATAAAGGTGTTGCCAGTCGGCAGCAACAGCGCATTCATCGCCCCCGCCACATGTGCCCCCTCACGGAAACCAAACACTTTCTCCACCACATCATAATGTTCATGATAGGTGCCGATGGTGCCGCAAATCATCGCGTCAGCTTCACCTCGGTGCACCATAATGGCACCAATCAGGGTTGGGTTGCCAATCACTGCGCGGCGGGCCTGCTCCTGCGACACCCCACGGCGTTTCATGATTTGATAATATTCGTGCCAGTACTCGTTAAAGCGCGGGTCAGACTCATTATTGACCACTTCGAAATCTTTGCCGATGGCAATTTGCAGGCCCAACTTCTTCAGCCGGGTCTCAATCACCGTTGGGCGACCAATAAGAATCGGGTATGCCAGTCCTTGGGAAATCAGCTCCTGAGTGGCGTGCAGCACCCGCTCCTCTTCCCCCTCCGCCAACACCACCCGCTTCATCTCTTTTTTCGCTTGCGAGAAGATAGGCTTCATAAACAAGTTGGTTTTGTAGACGAATTCGGTCAATTTCTCGATATAAGCATTGAAGTCAGTGATGGGACGAGTGGCCACACCAGAATCCATTGCCGCTTTAGCCACTGCGGGCGCGATTTTGACAATCAGACGCGGATCGAATGGTTTCGGGATAATATATTCAGGGCCGAAGGAGAGATCTTGCTCACCATAAGCTGACGCCACCACATCACTCTGCTCAGCCAGCGCCAGATCAGCGATGGCGTGTACACAAGCCAGCTTCATCTCTTCATTAATAGTGGTCGCCCCCACATCCAGCGCACCACGGAAGATGAATGGGAAGCAGAGTACGTTATTGACCTGATTCGGGTAGTCCGAGCGGCCAGTACAGATAATCGCATCCGGGCGCACCGCTTTAGCCAGTGGCGGCAAGATCTCAGGCTCTGGGTTCGCCAGCGCCAGAATCAGCGGGCTAGGAGCCATGGTTTTCACCATCTCTTGGCTTAACACGCCCGGGCCGGAACAGCCGAGGAAGATGTCCGCACCCGGCATGGCGTCGCCCAGTGTGCGCTGACCATGGTCATCAATGGCGTAAGCCGCTTTGGTTTCAGCCATATTGGCTTCGCGGCCCTTATAAATCACGCCTTTGGAATCACAAACCGTGATGTTGTGATGCTTTAATCCCAGCGCCACCAGCAGATTTAAGCAGGCAATGGATGCCGCGCCGGCGCCGGACACCACCAGTTTCACATCACTAATATCTTTTTTCACCACTCGCAAGCCATTGAGCACTGCGGCAGTACAGATAATAGCAGTGCCATGCTGATCGTCATGGAATACCGGGATCTTCATGCGCTCGCGTAATTTCTGCTCAATATAAAAACATTCCGGCGCTTTAATATCCTCCAGATTGATGCCACCGAAGGTCGGCTCCAGTGAGGCGATAATATCAATTAATTTGTCCGGGTCGAGTTCATCCACCTCAATATCAAATACATCAATACCCGAGAATTTTTTAAACAGAACGCCCTTACCTTCCATTACCGGTTTACCGGCTAATGCGCCGATATTACCCAGCCCAAGAACTGCGGTGCCGTTGGAAATAACCGCGACCAGGTTGCCACGCGCCGTATATTTGTAGGCTGCCGCAGGATCAGCTGCAATTTCCAAACAGGGGGCCGCAACACCGGGAGAGTAAGCCAGCGCCAAATCCCGTTGGGTTGCTAGCGGTTTGGTTGGCGACACCTGAATTTTCCCTGGGGTGGGGAATTGGTGAAAATCAAGCGCACTCTGTTTCAATTGTTCGTCCATTGTAGGTTCCCTTTGCTTTTTTGTTTTGAGGTAACAGCTGAACCAGTATAGTGAGTGAATCACCACAATCTATGAACCAGGGCATACTCTGCATAACATTTTTGTATCAATCAGGGAATTTGCTTATCAATCAGAAGGGATTATCAATAATGGCGAAATTAAATGCCGCTCAGGTAGCGGCAGTAAAAGTATCGCGGTGGTACAGGTAGGAATAATATTAGTTAAAAAAGCCCTGGATTTGGGCATATTGTAACAGCATGATAGTTTTGCCATCTTTAATCCGACCATCGGCAATCATCGCCAGCGCCTCGCTGAAGGGTAGTTCAACCACATCAATCACCTCATCTTCTACACCAACATTATCAGTGACTTTCTGATCCGCATGATATTGCGCAGCAAAGAAATAGATAATTTCAGTCACGCCACCCGGTGACATATAGGCTTCAAACAACTTTTGCACTTTATCAATCTGATACCCGGTCTCCTCCATGGCTTCACGGCGAATACACTCTTCCGGTGAGTCATTATCCAATAACCCTGCGCAGGTCTCTAATAACATGCCAGTAGGATTACCATTAACATAGGTGGGCATACGGAATTGGTTTATCAGTACTACTGTGCCCTTTTCACGGTTATACAGCAGAATGGTCGCGCCATTACCCCGGTCATAGACTTCACGAATCTGTTGCACTGTGGTGCCATCATCAGCTTTTAAATCAAAGGTATATTTATGTAATTTAAACCAATTTTTGGATAACACTTCACACTGAATATTTTCAATTTTAACTGACATAACGCCCTTCTTTTATCGCGGCAAAAACGTGGAAGTTATTCCGGTGACAAATCTGCCGGAAACAGATTTGAATGCTGCGTGTAGCAGCCTTATAACGGGGAGAGCGGTGAACAGGCCACTCCTGCAACGTCGAAGTCGAAGGATTTAGCGTAATCTATCACTTGCAAGTTGATAAACTTCATTGCGCTCTCTTTTTCCTACGGCAACCACTGCAATAATCAAAATATCATCGATAACTTCATACACTAATCTAAATCCAGAAGATCGTAATTTAATTTTGTAGCAATTTTTCATGCTGCGCAGTCTTGCGCTTTCAGTATGCGGATTATCGCTGCATTTTTTTAATTTCTTGGCAAACTGCTGCTGTATCGTCTTATCCAGTTTGTGCCACTCCTTTAGCGCTTCTTCTCTGAATTTAACGGGATAAATCATAAATAGCTGTCCAGATCGATATCATGCAACGATTGATTACGGCGCTCATTGACCAGTTTTGCTAGCTCATGATCATCGAGTGCATCCATTATTTGTTCGTAAAGTTCGGCGGGGACGCAATAGAAAGCGGGTTGATTGCGGTTGAGAATGGCAACAGGAAATCCCGCGCCAGCATTGACCGTTGCCATTGGATTTTTCTTCAGTTCACTCACACTGGCGCTGGTATCAGTCAAAATCACACTTGGCATAAACACCTCAAAAGACCTGTTAACAGGTCTCATTATGTGAGATGCAGCTTAATATTGCAATAAAAAATGCCTTGTCGACACTACGTCCACAAGGCATCTAACCACTATTTTATTGATACCGACGGCGTCAGGATTAAAACCCGGTTGGGACATCCTTCATATCCGGCAACTTATGGGCAATGCCTTTATGGCAGTCGATACAGCTCTTGCCTTCAGTGATGGCTTTACTGTGCATCTTCGCCGCCACAGTTTTTTGCGCGGTGAAATCCATATTGTCGAAATTATGGCAATTTCGGCACTCTTGCGAACCATTGGCTTTCATGCGCGCCCACTCATTTTCGGCCATGGCCAGACGATGGGCCTCAAACTTCTGCGGCGTATTGATCAAGCCAATGGTCTTGGCATACAGCTCTTTACTGGCCTTGATCTTGCGCACCATTTTTGGCCCCCACTCATGGGGCACGTGACAATCAGGGCAGGTCGCCTTTACACCACTGCGGTTGCTGTAGTGGATGGTTCCCATGTACTCCTGATAGACGTTATCTTTCATTTCATGGCAGCTAATACAGAATTTTTCGGTATTCGCCATCTCCATGCCGGTATTAAAACCGCCCCAGAAAATGATGCCACTGACAAAGCCAATCAGCAGTAAAGTCCCTAGCGCCAGTCGGCTTGGCCGACGCCACCACTGCCATATCCGTCGGATCACACCGGGCTTTTTAGTTTCACTCATCACTGGCCTCTCTCATCACGAATCTCACAGTAGCACCTGGGTTATTGACCAAAGCCAGGGGCTGGTTGGAAGCTGTTACCGACAATAGGTGCGGCATCGGTTTGTGGCACATGGCATTGCAGGCAGAAATAGCGACGTGGCGAGACTTCACTCGACACTCGACCATCGCGGTCAATAAAGTGGGTCGGGCTAACCCGTGGTGCGCCGGTGGTTCGATAGTGCTCAACGCCGTGGCATTGCAGGCAGCGGTTGGTATTTTTGCTGATTTGATAACCATCCACACTATGGGGGACCATTGGCGGCTGGTTAACATAGTTCAGCGCCATCCGCTGTTGCTGTCTCGGCATTGTCACCTTGCCTGCCGCACTCCCTGAGACCTCCGGTGATTGGCTTAAGTCCATTTCAACATTGTTGGCCGCATTGACCGCGCCGGTGACCACCAGTACCGCCAGCAGCGATATGATTGCCAAAAATCGGCGGTTTAGTGATTTAAACATTGTGCTATTCATTATTTCCTCCTGAAAGACACTCTTTTCCTGAGCATCCCTGGATGATTTTGATAAGTGAGTGGCATAGCCCGCCCTTGGGCGAGCAGCCGTATCACTCCACTACATCACGCCACTCCACTAAATCACGCCACGACCCGCGCCAATTTCACTGCGCATTTCTTGAAGTCTGTCTCTTTGGATAGTGGATCGGTGGCATCCAGCGTCAGGTTATTCACCAGTTGTGCCGCATCGAAGAACGGCATATACACCAGCCCTTCTGGTGGGCGGTTGCGGCCTCGGGTCTCCACCAGGGAGATAAGTTCACCACGGCGTGAAATCACTTTCACCTTGTCGCCACGGTGTAAACCACGCTTTTTGGCATCCAGTGGGTGAATGAATAGCACCGCTTCAGGGAAGGCGCGGTGTAACTCAGGTACGCGGCGGGTCATGGAACCGGTATGCCAGTGCTCCAGCACCCGGCCGGTAGAGAGCCACAGGTCATACTCTTCATCCGGGCTTTCAGCGGCGGGTTCGTAAGGCAGGGCAAAGATCACCGCTTTACCATCCGGTTTGCCATAGAAGCGCACCTCCTCGCCTTTCGGCACGAAGGGATCGAAACCTTCGCGGTAGCGCCAAAGTGTCTCTTTACCATTGACTACCGGCCAGCGCAGACCGCGCTCTTGGTGATAACGATCGAATGGGGCTAAATCGTGGCCGTGACCGCGACCAAAATCGGCATACTCCTCAAATAGCCCTTTCTGGATGTAGAAACCGAAATCGCGCGCTTCGTCATTCAGTTGATCGGCGGGGATTTCACTCAGCGGGTATTTGCTCACCACATCGTTGGCAAACAGCACCTCATACAGCGTTTTACCGCGATATTCCGGCTTCTTGTTAACCAGCTCAGCCGGCCACACCTCTTCAACTTTAAAGCGTTTGGCGAACTCAACCATCTGCCACAAATCAGATTTTGCTTCGCCCGGTGCCGGGACTTGCTGACGCCAGAACTGAGTGCGGCGTTCGGCATTACCATAAGCGCCCTCTTTCTCGACCCACATCGCCGTCGGCAAGATAAGGTCAGCCGACAGTGCACTGATGGTCGGATAGGGGTCAGACACCACAATAAAGTTGCGCGGATCACGCCAGCCTGGCATACGATCTTCGTTGATATTCGGGCCAGCCTGCATGTTGTTATTGCACATCACCCAGTAGGCATTGAGGGTGCCATCTTTCAGCGCCCGGTCTTGTGCTACCGCATGTAGGCCCACTTTTTCGGGGATAGTCCCGGCAGGCAGTTGCCATTTGGTTTCGGCAATCTGGCGATGTTTTTCGTTGGTCACCACCATGTCTGCGGGCAAGCGGTGGGAGAAGGTCCCTACTTCACGTGCGGTGCCGCAAGCCGATGGCTGGCCGGTCAGGGAGAAGGGGCCAGAACCCGGTTTGGAGATCTTGCCGGTTAACAGATGCAGGTTGTAGCACATGTTGTTGGCCCAGACACCACGGGTGTGCTGGTTGAAGCCCATCGTCCAGTAGGAGACCAGTTTCACTTTCGGATCAGCATACAGCTGCGCCAGTGACTCCAATTGGTCTTCCGGCACGCCGCTCATTTTAGCGGCTTTTTCGACTGTATATTCGGCGACGAAAGCTTTGAAATCATCAAAACTCATTGGCTCAGAAGCATCGCTACCCGGATTTTTCGCCGCTTTTTCCAGTGGATGGGTTGGTCGTAAACCATAGCCAATATCAGTGGCACCACGACGGAAATTCACATGGCGGTCAAGGAAGCCCTGATCAACAGCATTGTTTTGGATGATGTAATTGGCGATGTAATTCATGATCGCCAGATCGGTCTGCGGGGTGAAGACCATCGGGTTATCAGCCAGTTCAAAGCTGCGGTGCTCATAGGTCGAGAGGACGGCAATTCGGACATTTTCATTGGTCAGGCGGCGGCTGGTCATGCGTGACCATAAAACCGGGTGCATCTCCGCCATATTGGAGCCCCAGAGCACGAAAGCATCTGCTTCTTCAATATCATCGTAGCAACCCATTGGCTCATCCATGCCGAAGGTGCGCATAAAGCCCACCACGGAAGAGGCCATACAGTGGCGGGCATTGGGGTCAAGGTTGTTGGAGCGGAAGCCCGCTTTCAGTAATTTCGAGGCGGCGTAGCCCTCCCACACCGTCCATTGGCCGGAGCCAAACATGCCAACAGCCGTCGGGCCTTTCTCTTTCAACGCATTTTTGAATTTCAGCTCCATGATATCAAAGGCTTTTTCCCAACTGATTGGGGTGAAATCGCCCTCTTTATCATACTGCCCCTCTTTCATCCGCAGCAGCGGCTGGGTCAGACGGTCTTTGCCGTACATGATTTTTGGCAGGAAATAGCCTTTCACGCAGTTCAACCCACGGTTGACCGGTGAGTCCGGATCACCTTGCGATGCCACGATGCGACCATTTTGCGTGCCGACCAAAACACCGCAGCCAGTACCGCAGAATCGGCAAGGTGCTTTATCCCACTTTATTGCGTTTGATGTCTCACCCACCACAGCCTTAGCGACTGTGGGTATGGTCAATCCGGCTGCGGCAGCTGCGGCAACCGCAGCATTGGCCTTCATAAAATCCCGGCGACTGAGTTTCATGGCATTTCCTCACCTTGGCTATCCTGCTGGTGATACACCAGCGATACAGCCAGCACACCATCCAGATTACGTGCTGACTCAATATAATTCAGGAGCACGTCTGAGCGCGCCGCCTGCATGACCACCACCAGTTTGCCTTGCGCGGCATCACTGGTGGGTATTTCAGTGCCCGGGATCGCCAGCAAGCTGTCAATCAATTGCGCAAATCGCGCCGGTTTGGCTTGCAATACCAATCCGCAGACATGCCACTCTTTATTGTCCATCATCACTCCGGGTGAGGGTTACGGCTTGAACTGGGCAGCCGGGCACACAGGCACCGCAGCCAGTACAGGCTGGTAAATCTAATTCGGGCTGAGCAATGCCATTCAAGCGCGGGCGGAACTTAATCGCTCGCGTTTCACAGCTATCCTGACAACTACGGCACTCAATATTGTGAAAAGGCAAACAGCGGTCTGATATGTTGATGTTAAGTGACCAGGCTGCCCGTTCTGTTGCGGTAAAAACATCGGCTTCACATGCCCGCACGCAGGCCTGGCAAAAGCTGCATTCGGCACGCTGAAAATCTATTTCGGGGAATCCACCACTGCCCGCGATCAATACGCCGGTTTCACAGGCGGCAACACAGGCATGGCATCGGGTACAACCCGCAATAAAATCAGCCTCCATCACCGACCAGGGGGGGCGTATAACAGAGGAGTGTTGCCTATCCGCTCGCCAAAGGCCGGTCAGTAATTTACGCCGCGATAAATCAGTCATGCTGATATCCTTAATACCTGCTGGCGCGCCCGCGAGTGCAAGAGAGATAGTTCATTTAGCGCCCAAGGATTCATCTCGGGATAATGATAATTATTCTTATTTATATTAATGAAAGAGATTCCCCAGTGTTTAGGTACTAAATACAGAATAATGAGTAATAAAATAATTACTCTTTAGGGTTAATCAGTGGGAGATATTGAGCAGGATCAATTAATTTAGTGGTTATTTACCTGATTTGTCGTGGTTAAATCTATTTGCGTTATTAGTTTTTTTATATAACGATTTGTTTAATGAGAATAGCTATCAAATCAAGATAATACTTTGGTAATTATTTCTTAAGACAAAATGCAGCGGTTAAATGAATTTGACTGCTGTTTTAAAACACTCTTCCCTTCCTTGTGGGTAAAGAATAGAGTTCCAATCAGAACCCCCTTATACTACGAAGGAGAATTACCGCAGGAGATAGGGGAAGAGTGCGGTACACTTAAATCATAGGTCAACTAACTATGATTGTTAACATGTTTAGCCTAATTAGTGACCAAAAAATAATTCATATTTTACAGCAGATATTTATACCTAAAGTCATTGGAATTGTAGGTAGGGCAGCAAACGAACATCCCCCGATAAGCTCATTTCGATTAACTGAGCCGGGTGAATCCACATCGCTAACCCCTGCGGTTTCACGTTAATAACGGTATAACCGTTTTTTCGGTTACAGGGACATTACTTATTATGACCAAAAGTCACACCATTATGATCGTTGATGATCATCCATTAATGCGCCGAGGCATTAGACAACTACTTGAATTAGACAGTAATTTTAATGTCATCGCTGAAGCTAACTGCGGTAGTGACGCCATTATTGAAGCGACCAAATGTCAGCCGGATGTCATTCTGCTCGATCTGAATATGAAAGGAATGTCTGGGCTAGATACATTGAAAGCATTAAGAAATGAAGGTGTCGATGCGAGAATTATTATCCTCACGGTTTCTGATGCCCGCAACGATGTGTATGCCATGATTGATGCTGGTGCGGACGGTTATCTGCTCAAAGACAGCGAACCAGAAATATTGCTAGAAAATATCCGTCAGGCGGCACAGGGTGAAAAAGTATTCAGTGATGAAGTCGCGCTCTATTTATCCTCTCGCCACGAACAGGTTAATCCTTTCGGTGAATTAACCGAGCGCGAATTAGATGTGCTGCAAGAAGTGGCTCGCGGGATGTCCAATAAACAGGTGGCTTTCGAATTACACATTTCCGAAGAGACCGTGAAAGTGCATATCCGTAATTTATTGCGTAAGTTGAATGTGCGTTCGCGTGTGGCGGCAACCATCATGTTTTTGGAAAATAAGAAATATTAGCAGCCGCCCAGCAGGTTAATTATCAGCCAACTTTTCTAGCCGCGAGGCTATTCAATGGCCGCTAAGATCAAATCATGGTTATCGTATATCCATTTTTTATTCAGTGGCCCCCAGCTATCTAACTGGTAATAGCCCGCGTTATTGCGCACACCCTGCTGTACAAATGTTAGCGTGACGCCCAAACCGGGCAGTGCTTTTAAGACATCCTGCAACGTTCGCCGTGGCCAGCCAGTTAATTCCATCAAGCGCGGCACGTTCAGCGAGTCACCACGACTAATAAGCCAGCACAGATAGAGACGACGGGCAAATACCGGATTGAGTTCCATACACATTCCTATGTTGAGTGACTGCTATTCAGTCTACTTGATACCCGAAAAAACACCTGTTTATCACTCTTTTCTGTATCAAGGTGAATTAACTCAGCTTTATCGAGGTTTTTTTACAGGTTCTCCTTATTTTCTTCACGTTTCCTTTAGCTTTCCCGCGTAGAGTGCAGTGTAGATTTTGCGGCAAATCATTTTTTCTATAGAGGCTGGCACTGCATGGCAAACTTTTTCATCGACCGCCCGATATTTGCCTGGGTATTGGCGATAATTATGTGTCTCACTGGGGCATTGGCAATCTCAACACTGCCGATTGAGCAATACCCCAATCTGGCTCCGCCGACTGTGCGCATCAGTGCCTCCTACCCCGGTGCCTCGGCGCAAACCCTGGAAAACACTGTCACGCAGGTCATTGAGCAAAGTATGACCGGGCTGGATAATCTGCTGTATATGTCATCACAGAGCAGCAACTCCGGTAGTGCCTCGATAACCTTAACTTTCCAGGCTGGCACCAACCCTAACGAAGCTATGCAACAGGTTCAAAACCAGTTGCAATCTGCCATCAAAAAACTGCCTCAGGATGTACAGCAGCAAGGGGTTTCAGTCTCAAAATCCGGTGATAGCACACTGATGATGGTGGCCTTTGTTTCCACCGATGGCAGCATGGATAAGCAAGATATTGCCGACTATGTTGCCAGTAATCTGCAAGACCCCCTTAGCCGAATCGAAGGGGTCGGCAGTATTGATGCTTTCGGTTCGCAATACGCGATGCGGATCTGGCTCGATCCTAACAAACTCAATAATTATCAACTCACTACGCAGGATATTGTCACCGCTATCCAGTCGCAAAATAGCCAGATAGCCGTCGGACAATTGGGCGGGACACCTTCGGTTGATAATCAGGCATTGAATGCCACAATTAATGCGCAATCTCAATTGCAAACACCTGAACAATTCAGGGAAATTACACTACGAGTCAACCAGGATGGTTCACTGGTCACTTTGGGCGATGTGGCAAAGATTGAGATGGGGGCCGAGAAGTATGACTATCTGAGCCGTTTTAACGGGCAAGCCGCGTCGGGGATGAGTGTCAAACTGGCCTCTGGTGCCAATGAGCTGCAAACCGATGCACTGGTAAAAGCCCGGTTGGCCGAACTCGCGCCCTTCTTCCCCCATGGCCTTGAGGCCAAAATCGCTTATGAAACCACCCCCTTCGTCAAAGCCTCAATCAAGGATGTGGTCAAAACACTATTGGAAGCCATTTTGCTGGTGTTCCTGGTGATGTATCTGTTCTTGCAAAATTTCCGCGCCACCCTGATCCCGACCATCGCCGTGCCAGTGGTGCTGCTGGGAACCTTCGCTATCCTATCGGTATTTGGTTTTAGTATTAATACCTTAACCCTATTTGCCATCGTGCTCGCCATCGGGCTATTGGTTGATGATGCCATCGTGGTGGTGGAGAACGTCGAGCGCGTCATGAGCGAAGAGGGATTAGACCCCCGGGAAGCGACGCGCAAATCCATGGGGCAGATTCAGGGCGCACTGGTGGGGATTGCACTGGTGCTATCAGCGGTATTTATTCCGATGGCATTCTTCGGCGGAACTACTGGGGCCATCTACCGTCAGTTCTCCATCACCATCGTCTCTGCCATGGTGCTCTCAGTGCTGGTCGCGCTGATTCTGACACCGGCACTTTGCGCTACCATGCTCAAGCCAATTAAGCCGGGGCATCATCACGGCAAACGCGGCTTCTTCGGCTGGTTCAACCGCATGTTTGATCGCAATGCTCATCGTTACGAGCGGGGCGTGGCGCAGGTGTTGCACCACAGTCTGCGCTATATGCTGCTCTATGTACTGCTGCTAGGCGGGCTGGCGCTATTGTTCGTAAAATTACCGACCTCATTTTTACCACTGGAAGATCGCGGGGTCTTTATGGCACAAGTCCAGCTTCCTGTGGGTTCCACCCAGCAACAGACACTGAAAGTGGTCGAGAAAGTGGAGGACTACTTCCTGACGGCCGAGAAAGAGAGCGTGCTGTCGGTGTTTGCCACCGTGGGCTCCGGCCCCGGCGGTAATGGTCAAAACGTGGCGCGGTTATTCATTCGGCTCTCTGATTGGGAGCTGCGAAAAAGCAGTCATGACTCCTCCTTTGCCATTATTGAGCGCGCGACCAAAGCCTTTAATAAGATAACCGAGGCCAAAGTGTCAGTCAGTAGTCCACCGGCCATTTCAGGTTTAGGTGGCTCCTCCGGTTTTGATATGGAGCTGCAAGATCACGGCGGTTTAGGCCACGATAAGCTGATGGCGGCCCGTGACCAACTGTTGCAGATGGCGTCCCAAGACCCGGCCCTGACACGGGTGCGGCATAACGGGTTGGATGATAGCCCGCAGTTGCAGATAGATATTGATCAGCGCAAAGCACAAGCGCTGGGGGTCTCACTGGATGATATCAACAACACGCTGAAAACCGCCTGGGGTTCGACCTACGTTAACGACTTTGTTGATCGCGGGCGGGTGAAAAAGGTCTATGTGCAGTCTGAGGCCACCGCTCGTATGCTGCCGGAAGATGTCAATAAGTGGTATGTGCGTAATAAGAGCGGCGGCATGGTGCCCTTCTCCGCATTCTCTACCACTCGCTGGGAATATGGTTCACCACGACTAGAGCGCTACAACGGGTACTCGGCGCTGGAGATTGTCGGCGAGGCCGCGCCGGGGGTCAGTACCGGCACCGCGATGAATGTGATGGAGGATCTGGTTAAACAACTGCCAAATGGTTTTGGTCTGGAGTGGACCGGCATGTCCTATCAGGAGCGGCTATCTGGCTCGCAAGCCCCGGCCCTCTATGCTATTTCGCTGCTGGTCGTGTTCTTGTGTCTGGCGGCACTGTATGAGAGTTGGTCAATACCTTTCTCCGTAATGCTGGTGGTGCCGCTCGGGGTGATTGGCGCGGTTGCCGCCACCTGGATGCGTGGGTTAGAGAATGACGTCTATTTCCAGGTTGGACTGCTGACCATCATCGGGCTATCGGCCAAAAACGCCATTTTGATTGTCGAATTTGCCAGTGAATTGAACAACAAAGGCAAAGATCTGGTGGAGGCCACACTGGAGGCGTCACGCCAGCGGCTGCGGCCCATTCTGATGACCTCACTGGCGTTTATTTTTGGTGTGTTGCCAATGGCGGTCAGTCAGGGGGCCGGCTCCGGTAGCCAACATGCGGTAGGAACCGGGGTGATGGGCGGGATGATCTCCGCCACTGTATTGGCGATATTCTTTGTGCCGCTGTTCTTTGTCCTGGTTCGCCGTCGCTTCCCCGGCAGAGCAGCGCGGAGGAAAGCCTAAATTTTGGCCGGTAGATAATCAGTAAACCGCGATATGTGGCGTGAGAAAGGTGACATTAATAATTAATGTCACCTTTTATTTTAAATAAGTAGCAAATACAATAAATCATTTATATTAATAATATTCAAATGAATCATTAATCGGTAAACAAAAAAATTACTTTAATATATTCACACTGCATGTTGATCATTTTAAAATCATAATCCATATTTATCTATCACGTGGCAATATCGACGTGAAAACACAACTTCATATTAACCTCAATAGAGTCAGGAGATATCATCATGGGTATTCTCGGTTTATTACCAAATAAAGTTGATGAGGATGAATCAATTGAGAACAATGAACACATTAATTGTTTAACAGAAAAGGAGTTAGCTGAACTGGAAAATGAATAGCACCATAATTAAGGAAGCTTCGGCTTCCTTAATTGATTGTTTATTGGAGATAAACATATGGAATTACCTTATGAGCGTGAAATCACGTTAGCTGAAGCCCAAAAACGAATCCTGACTGAGTTTCAGGGGAATAGTATGATCCCCTACATAGAGAATCTTGGTCAAAATATTATTACTACCACCTGTGATATTTATGATCATAATAATAAGTTACTGAGCCAAGGTGTTGGCAAAGGTATTGACGGCGCAGCATTAATCGGCTCCTTTTATGAAGCATTTGAACACTATATTTCAACCAGTTATCAAAAGTTCGGTGAAATATCATTATGTAAAACAAATAAGCTGCAACACACATTAAAAGAGTATGATTTCGTTAGAAGTTTATTGCAAACTCAACCGGATACAAAAATTGGTTGCCGCCATTACCGAAATATCACTGGCGATATTTCTGTTTTTTACCCGGTCGCCTTTTCAACCCCCGATTACGCCAACTCGCCCATTGAGGGAGATAACTTCGATTATCAGGTATTACGCCGCTATTCCAGCAACAGTGGCACCGCTATTGGTTCCTCTTTTCAAGAAGCCACTCTACATGCAGTTAATGAAAGTATTGAACGTGAAGATATATCGCAATTTTTGATTAACTACTTTTATCAGGAGAGTGATGATGAGTTACGACGGGTGAACCGGGATTCACTACAGCAAGAGCTTCATCATTTATGGTGCCATGCTGAGGCTGAAATAGCGGACCAAATTACAGTACTGGAAATCAGCCGCTCTTGCGTCTGCCGGACCTTCATCGCTTTCGGCCACAAACCCTGCCAGGCGATACATTTATTTGGCGCAGGAACATCCCTCTCGCCTTATTATGCCCTATCCCGAGCCATCACAGAGCTGGTTCAATTTCACTCCATTGCCACCCGACACCCCCATCTCATTGAGGCACAACATCACTATTTGCGGCGTCTATCGCCATGGCCAAAGCTCCGCCGTAGCTGTAAAGCTGATTTACCCGGGCTATTAGCGGATCGAACCTTACAAGCGGTCGATATTCCAGAAGATGAACCCATCACCTCAGTGATTGATCAACTACTGCATATTGAGCGGGGCTTAAATGCGCAAGGTCATCCGGTGCTGATCAGTATCCTCTATCAGAGTGCGGCAGGTTGCACGGTAACCCATGTCCTGATCCCCGGTTTTGAGCGCTTCTTTCTGATCAACAGCGGCAATATTGTCGTCCCATGGTTGGGTTACCAATATCAAAACAGCTAGTGAGCATTTGCCGATAAAAAAGGCAGATACCTCAACGGTTCTGCCTTTCTGCGAGCGATCACTCGCCCCTGGATCTGTATCGATAAAACAACAAAAAGATAATAACTCTTACTGCTGGTTTATTCGCTTATGCCTTACGCAGCATAGCATCGATAAACTCTTTCCACGTGCTTAACTCAAATTCAACCATAACGTCCTCTCTAATTATCGCGAGTCATTATACGCCTATTATTTGAACAGTCAAAATAGAAAGCAGGCGAATGAGTTGAGCAGTCAAAAGAGCTATTTTTACTAAAAGCAGGTCTCAGACTGATGGAAAACCCGATGACTCGATTGGAAAAGGTGAGTACAGGCTAAAGAGTAAAGCGTCCGCGCCACGAATGGCGCGGCTCAAGCCTCCATGGATGGATTGACGGCATCTTTACTATCTGTCTGTTCTCTCCGCCACTGAAACTTTGTTAATAATCTCCTGATATCGGAAGGTTTATCCCTTAGGGAAGACCCACAGATGCTCCATCGGTAAAGAGATCGAGCATAGCTCCTCGCGGCGAACCTCAGCACCATAAGCGCGGATCACAAAATCGTCAGCCGCAGTGCGGAACAGATATTCCCAGCGGTCGCCCAGATACATGCTGGTCAGCAGGGGTAAATTGAGCTGGTTGCCGTTCGGATCATCCGTCAGATTGACCCGTTCGACTCGGATCACTGCCGTACCTTCTTGCCCCACCAGCACCCCCTCGCCCGCCCATCCCCACAGCGCCCAATCTTTACCTTCGATTCGCGCCTTACCCTCACTAACCTGCGTGACCTTGCCATGTAAGCGGTTATTGCTGCCCATAAATTCTGCGGTAAAAAGCGTCGTTGGCGAACCGTACATCTCCTGTGGCGTCCCCTGCTGCTCAATTTTGCCATTATTTAGCAGCAAAATACGGTCAGAGATTGCCATCGCCTCATTTTGGTCATGGGTCACCATTAGCGCTGACAAGCCGAGTTTGATGATCAATTCACGTAGGAACACCCGCGCTTCCTCGCGCAATTTGGCGTCCAGATTCGATAGCGGCTCATCCAGCAGAATAACCGGCGGGTTATAGACCAGCGCACGACCAATGGCCACACGCTGCTGCTGCCCACCAGAAAGCTGATGGGGATGGCGATGACCCAGCGCCCCAAGCCCCAGTTGGTCGAGTACCGCTTGCACCCGCTGAGTGATCTCCGCCGCCGGCGTTTTGCGCAACTTCAGCGGGTAAGCAATGTTCTCAAATACCGTTTTGTGGGGCCACAAAGCATAAGACTGGAACACCAAGCCCAGGTTGCGCTCTTCGGCAGGGATTTCACGACTCGTTTTACCATCATAAACCCTGTTTTCACCAATGATAATGCAACCCTGACTCGGTTTCTCCAAACCCGCGACTGCGCGCAGCAAGGTGGTTTTCCCACTCCCCGATGGCCCTAGCAGAGAGACCACTTCGCCGCGCTTTAATTGCATCGACACCCCTTTCAATACCGGGTTATCGCCATAGGTTAAATGCAGGTTATCTACTGATAATTCAATCATTTAGTTTAACTCCAAAGCGCAATGCAATACCCAGCCCCAACACCACCAGCAGGATATTAATAAAGGAGAGCGCGGCAACGATATCAATCGCCCCCGCCGCCCACAGTGAAACCAGCATCGAGCCAATGGTTTCCGTACCCGGTGACAGCAGATAAACCCCGGTAGAGTATTCGCGCTCAAAAATCAGGAACATCAGCAGCCACGAACCAATCAGGCCATAGCGGGATAGTGGAATGGTGACATGGCGCGTCACCTGACCCCGGCTGGCGCCGTTGCTGCGGGCCGCTTCTTCCAACTCAGGCCCGACTTGCAGCAAAGTCGACGAGATCAGCCGCAGGCCATAGGCCATCCACACCACGGTGTACGCCAGCCAGACACTAAAAATGGTGCTGCGCAGAGAGCGGAGCCACACCACCAGATTCCCCCGCAACCACTCGGCCATTGGCAGCGAGGATAACCAGCCCTCTTTCAAGGAGTTATCCAGCCACATCGGCAGGAACAGGAAGACCCATAAGAATGCCAACCCCGCCAGCAGCCCCGGCACTGCACGCGGGACTAACACGCTGTAATCAAGGAAACGCGTCACGCCATCCGGTTTACGGTGCATCGCAATGCCGATAAACAGATAGCAGATAACTGCCAACGCGCCGCCAAATACCCCGATCGCCATCGAGTTGACGATGGCCCGCAGCAAGTTAGGCTGCTGCCAGATGGTGCGGAAAGTGTTGAGCGATAGCTCATCCCAGAGCGATACCCCCATGCCCCAGTTAGAGACAAAAGCACGTAGCACCACCCCCAGCAGCGGCACGCCAATGGTAACCGTCAGCCAAAACGCCACCACACCACCGGCAATCCAACGCCACTTGCCCAGAGGTAGCAGTCGCGCCTGAGACGCTTTACCTTTGACCGTAACAAAACGGTTGGCGGTACGCATCAGTACCCGCTGTAACATCACCAACGGAATGGTGATGCAGATAAGTATCACCGCTACGGCGGCCATTAGATGGTAAGAGGGGGTGCCCAGCTTATTGGTCAGTTGGTAGAGATAGGTCGCCAGCACCAAGTTGCCCTCAGGATCGCCCAATACCAGCATCAGCCCGAACACCTCCAGCCCCAGGAAGAACAGCAATACGGTGATATACAAAATCGATGGGCGCACCATCGGCAAACTCACCGCCGTCATCACCTGCAAAGGCGAGGCCCCTGCCGTGCGCGCCGCCTCCTCCACATCAGAACCGACACTGCGCAGCGCCGATGAGATATAGAGGTAGGCGTGAGGAACGTGGGTCAGGCCCGCAATCACCACGATGCTGGACATGGCATAAATATTCCAGGGCACAAAACCTATCAATGACTCCGCCCACAGGGAGAAGAATCCCACCGGCCCTGCCGCCACCACGTAACCAAACCCCAACACCATGGGCGAGACAAAAATAGGCACCAAAATCAGCGGTTCGATGATCCGGCGGCCAGGTAGATCAGTCCTGACCATCAAAAAGGCCAGAATCCCTCCCAACGGAATCGCGATAACCACCAGCCCGAAAGCCAGAATAAAACCACTTTTCAGCGCCTTATAAAAATCGGGATCAGCAAAAATGAAGCGAAATGCCTCAAGGCTGAACACTTTGCTCGGTGAGAAAAAGGGGGCAGAAAGGAAACTTTGAATAACAATAAATGACAGTGGTACGTAGATAACCAGTGTGGTTATCAAGACTACCAAGCCGCGCGGCAAGCTTTGCCACTTTCTGCGCAATGCTTTCATAATGAGTCCCGTTGGTTAAAAATCCATGATAAAACCAGTAAAATCAGGGTGCGTACCGCCACAGATACGCACCAAGGGGGAGCCCTTATTTTGCGGCCGCGCTGCGCCACTGTTTGATGTAGTCCAGACGTTTAGTCTGCTCCATATACTCCAACAGACTCTCATCAACCGCGATCGGTTTGAGCGCATCACCTAGCTTCTTGGTCATGCCAGCGATGTCGTTGTTACCCTCGATATCGTTGCGAATTGAAGGAATATCTGACTGATTAGCCAAAATATTTTGGCCCGCTTCTGATAGCACGTAGTTAACCCACAGTTTGGCCGCATTATTATTGGTTGCATTTTTACTGATAAATGTGACTCGCGACAGCACCAGGGTGTAGTCCTGCGGGTAGGAGATCCCAAGAGAAGGGTCTGTTTTAGCACGGGTTTCGGCGTAAGAGCCGAGGATATTAAAACCAATCAGATTCTCACCAGATGACACTCTCTCCATCATCGTGCCGGTGGAGGATTGCACCGTCAGCCCGCCCTTGGCGATATCAGCCAGTGTCGCAAAGTAGTTAGGATCAGCTTTGAAATCCTGTACCGACAACATAAAACCTAAACCTGACTTTTCAATATCATAGGTGGTCACTCTCTTTTTGAATTTATCAGGCTGGCTGGCGATGAGTTTTGCCAGTGCGGCATGGGTCGTCGGCACATCTGCTGCGGGGATCAGGCGCTTGTTATAGATGAAAACCACCGGTTCGTAAGTCGTGCCGTAGGCCCTGTTTTTCCATACTGCCCATGTTGGCAGCTCACCCTGCTCTGGAGAGAGGTACTCCTGCGCATAGTCGGTCGCCAACTTCAACGCGGTATCCATGGAGGAGCTCCACACCACGTCACCACTGAGGCTACCTGATGCCTGCTCACTGATGTAGCGGTTGTATAACTCGGTGCTGTTCATGTCGTTGTATTCGACTTTAATCCCCGGATAGGCGGCTTCGAATCCCTTAATCAGCGGCGCTGCGGCTTTGATATCCGTAGAGGCATACACCACCACTTTGCCCTCTTTTTTGGCGCCATCAATAATGTTTTGATAATCAGCAGGATAATAAGTTGGGAGTTGAGCAATGGCTGGAAGAGTGGCTAATACCGCCGTCGCCATCATTAATACTTTAACTTTCCTTAACATATAATTAACTCCAATATCCATTTATGGAACGAAAAAACAACATATATTTAATATGTGTCGCTAAGCAATGAAGTTAATTTTTTGTCTTCTTATTTTGTGATGGCGCTCATTTATCGCGCTATTATTGCCCAAACTCTCTCTCTAAAAGATGTGCGGCATAGATTTACTTCGGGGAAGAGCGGCACTGTTGATAGCCGAATTGGCTGCGCTCAGCTTGCCAGAGGTTCAATTCCGGAGTAGCGTGCTCATTAATTCGAGCAGTTTGCTAATTAATTACTGTGTGAAACTTAAATGACTGTGTGTCACTTAAATGACAGAGTGAAACCATGAAACACTCCATCGACTCGCTAAAAGAGCAGGGCCGTTATGATGATGCGCTGGCAATGGCGCAGAAGTTGCTGCAACACTCACCAGATAACGCCAGTCTGATGTATAAAATCGCCTCCCTGTATGATGTGCAGGGGTTGGAGTTACAGGCCATTCCCTTCTATCGTGCGGCCATTGATCATCACCTGGTGGGTAAAGAGCTACAGGAGGCCTATTTGGGGCTGGGTAGCACTTATCGGGAACTGGGGTTATATCAAGCATCGTTAGAGACACTTGACCGCGCGCTGGCGGCCTTCCCGCAAGCGAAGGAGATAACCCTGTTTCGCGCCATGACGCTGCATAATCTGGGTGAAACCCAAGAAGCGGTGGCGGCTTTGCTGCTACTGTTGGCGCAGACCTCAAACCATCAAGAGATCAGCCTTTACCAAAAAGCGCTGCGCCAATATGCCGTTGACCTTGACGCTATCAGCTAAAACCGCAGCTCATTCCTGATTGTCGGAACGCCAAACAAGCCATAGCCGTCTGGATTCAAACCTCATTTTCCCGCATTATGGGCTAATTGCTCCTTTGGAGCCGGGCAGCCGCATTAGTAGCTGACCTGTTTTACCACTCTAGCCGAGGTACTATTTTTCCATGTCAGATAGCCCTGCCACCCCATCATTGCGCCTTTATGGCATTAAAAATTGCGACACCATAAAAAAGGCCCGCCGCTGGCTGGAAGAACAAGGCATTGCCTATCAGTTCCATGATTATCGCGTGGATGGATTGAGTGACGAACGTCTGCAAAGTTTCATTGATAAACTGGGTTGGCAGCCGCTACTCAACACCCGCGGCACCACCTGGCGCAAGCTGCCAGAAGAGCGGCGAGATAGCATCACCGATGCCCAAACCGCCAAAGTGTTGATGTTAGAGCAGCCCGCCATAATCAAGCGCCCACTGTTGGAAGCCGCCAATGGCGAGATGCTGCTGGGCTTCAACGTTGAGAGTTATCAATCCTTTATCCAAAACCAAACCGCTATTGAGGTGCAATAATATGATCTGTCCGGTAATCGAACTGGCCCAACAATTAATTAAGCGCCCGTCGCTCAGCCCGAATGATGCGGGTTGCCAGGAGATCATGATCAAGCGCTTAGAGGCGATTGGTTTTACTGTTGAACCGATGAATTTTGGCGATACTCTTAATTTCTGGGCATGGCGTGGCGAAGGCGAGACGCTGGCGTTTGCCGGTCATACCGACGTGGTGCCAACCGGTGATGAGAGCCATTGGAGCACTCCACCCTTTGAGCCGACCATTCGTGATGGCATGTTGTATGGCCGTGGTGCTGCCGATATGAAAGGCTCACTGGCCGCCATGGTGGTCGCCGCCGAACGTTTTGTTGCCGCGCAGCCGAATCATAAGGGCCGCCTGGCATTTATGATCACCTCCGATGAAGAAGCCAAAGCGATTAACGGCACCGTAAAAGTGGTTAATGCGCTGATGGCGCGCAATGAACGGTTAGACTATTGTCTGGTAGGCGAACCCTCCAGTACCGATAGAGTCGGCGATGTGGTGAAAAATGGCCGCCGAGGCTCGATCACCGCCAATCTGCGCATCCACGGTATTCAAGGGCATGTGGCCTACCCCCATTTGGCTGATAACCCGGTGCACCGCGCCATGCCAGCCCTGAATGAGTTGGTTGCCACCCAGTGGGATGAGGGCAATGAGTTCTTCCCCGCCACCAGCATGCAGATTGCTAACTTACACGCGGGCACCGGCAGCAATAACGTGATCCCCGGTGAGTTCTACGTGCAGTTCAACTTCCGTTTCAGCACTGAGCTGACCGACACTCTGATTAAGCAGCGGGTTGAAGCCCTGCTGGATCGCCATCAACTCAATTACAGCCTGGAGTGGGTGCTCTCCGGCCAACCCTTCCTGACCGCTCGAGGCGCGCTGGTCGATGCGGTGGTTAACGCCGTTGAGCATTACGCTGAAATCACGCCGCAGCTACTCACTACCGGTGGCACCTCAGATGGCCGTTTTATCGCCTTAATGGGCGCTCAAGTGGTGGAGCTGGGGCCAGTTAATGCCACTATCCATAAAGTGAATGAGTGCGTTCACGCGGCTGATTTACAACTGCTAAGCCGAATGTATCAGCGAATCATGGAGCAACTTATCGCATGACAGTTAACACATTAACCCCACAGATGCTTACCGGGCGCTCAACGGAACATTTGATGGTGTTAACCGGCAATCACCGCCTACAGCCGCAGGCGGTTGAGGCTTTTCAGGCCATGCAGCAGGCGGCGAAAGCGGCAGGTTTTGATCTCCAGCCTGCCAGCACTTTTCGCGATTTTGACCGCCAATTAGCGATTTGGAATGGTAAATTTCGCGGTGAGCGACCAGTATTAGATAAAGAGAGTCAGCCGATAGATATCAGCCAGCTTGACGATGCAGCCCGCTGTGAAGCTATTTTGCGCTGGTCTGCCCTGCCGGGGGCCAGCCGCCATCACTGGGGCAGTGATCTGGATATTTACGATCCCTCCTTGCTGCCAGCGGAGGCCAAACTACAGCTGGAACCATGGGAGTACCAAACTGGCGGCTATTTTTATCCGCTCACCCAATGGCTGAGTGCGCATATGGCTGAATTTGGTTTTTACCGACCTTTTAGCGAGGAGAGTGGCGGCGTCGCTGTAGAGCCATGGCACTTGAGCTATCGCCCGTTAGCCGTCACGGCGGCACAGTTACTGACACCCAAAATCTTGCTGGAAGCCTGGCAAGCAGAAGATGTGGCGGGCAGTGAGTGGCTGACACGCCATTTACCCATGATTTTTTCACGATTTATCGCGACACCCACGATGGAAGGATCTTAATTATGCACTGGCTAGCAGATTACTGGTGGATAATCCTTATCCTACTGGCAGGGATTATCCTAAATGGCATCAAAGAGTTACGCCGTCTCGACCATAAACGCTTTTTGAGCAATAAGCCGGAGATCCCACCTCACCGCGACAATAATGCGGAGTGGGACGACGATGATGACTGGCCGGATAAAAATAAGAAAAAGTAAACTGAACGCGCGCCCCCCGCGAAGGGATAGCCCCCCTTCGCCAATAACCCTTATCTCGCGGCCAGATCTTGCCGCAAATGGGCGATCGCCTGCTCTAGCATCAGCTGATTGATGCCATGCCCCATGTTGGGTACAAGATCCAACGTCACCTTATGACCTAACGCCGTTAAGCTGCTGACCGCTTTTTTCGCGTGCTCTACCTGTATCACACCATCCTGTTCGCCATGAATCAGATGGTAAACCACATCCGCTATCGGTTGTTGTGGCAAAGTGGCAAACCGCCCGCTGAAGGCAATAATCCGCCCTGCGAGTTGTGGCTGGGCTTTCATCCCCTCTAATGACATGATAGCGCCCTGCGAGAAGCCAACCAACGTGGTCTGCTGCGCCCCCAAGCCACTTTGTTGCTGCCATTGATGTATCGTGGCAACCCATTGAGGGATCACTTCGTCGATGCGCCCCTGGCGGCCCTCTTCGGTAATCCCCTGGACCGAAAACCACTGCCTTCCATTGCCCATGCTGCTGGCAAATGGCCCATCAATACTGACCACCAGCGCCTGAGGAAAAGCTTGCGCGAAATGGCTGCCTACCGGTGCCATGCCAGCGGCACTGTCGCCGACCCCATGAAACAGTAAAATCAATTGTTCTGCCTTGGCGGGTTGCTGCACCACGATATGTTGTTGATTCATTAGGGGCCTTTAATCATTGAGTGACGATAGTGTTACTATACGGCCGCTCGTGCCGCAGGGATATTGGGTTTTATTGATGGAGTTGGTGGGAATTATTGAAGGTGATGATGTAATCGATTCGGCTTGTTCTGGCGACTGGTTTTTTATCAAGAAAAGAGGCCAATAGGCCTCTTTTCGTTACCGGGCAGAACATTCAAAGTGGCGTGATGACCACGTTACCATTACGCTCAGCAATTTCTTTAGCGGCCATAAATCGTTTGAACATTTCGATTTTGCTATCATGAATCGCTTTAAAATCAATCGGCCCTTTAGTGTGGGTAGTGCCGTGTCCGTATCGCATAACAAGCTCCATCATTTATGTAGGTTAGGTTGTGCTCTCTGGCAAACCGCTTCACATACCTCGGGTATATGGCATTTAAGGCTCGGTTTTCAGCAACAAAATACAGAATTTGTATACTTTCATTGTTGGCAACCTTGAGCATAAAATCCACTAAAGTTCGGTATAAATAGTGTAGTTCGCCTAACAATAAGTCAATTGCGCCCCTTCAGTGACCAATCTGTGCGTGTGCATCTAGCCTGGCATCCTTCGTTATACTCATCCTGAATATTCGAAAAATCTTAACCTGATACACTCTTAATCACTCATAAGAACCTGAGCCATTAAGTAAATAAAAGGAAATTGCACACGGCCGTTCACCATCAATCCCCCGCACTCCTGCTGCGGCCTCCTGCCGCCAACGCGCCACTAACGCCTTGCGCCCAGAAAGACCCTGTGAGCTAACAATCTCCGCAGGTGGCACCTCCTGCTGCAAATATTGCCGCAGCGCAGGAAGGGGTAATTCACTGTGCACTAACAGGCGCTGCAACGCAGGTAAACTGGCCTCTAATGGGCGGGAAGCAGAGACAAAACCCGCTAATTCACGCCAGTCGTCATCATTTAAGCTGACATCAGGCTGTTCAGGCAGGGATAGCGATGCTGGCGTGTCGATCTCAATCCATTGCTGCAACCAATACCAATCTCGCTCTAATTGCTGGCGTGCCGCGTTACAGAGTGCTTGCCCGGCGCGACTCAAAGGGAGCAGCGCCATGGCGGCATAACAGCCGCTACTGGCCTCTTGGTGGCTGCCAATGCGCACCAGTTGAAATCCGCAGGTGTGCCAAAAATGCGCTAATTCTGCTGTATAGCCAAAACTAACCGAAAGAAAATCAAGCTGCTGTTGCTGCGCGCGTAGCTGCTCGGCGGCAATCATCTGGCGGGCAATCCCCTGCCGCCGCCATAATGGGGCGACCGCCACCCGGCTGATACGCCGCGATAGTAGGATCGGCGCTTGCCATTGCCCGCTGTGCGCTGCCAGTGATTGCGCCACTAAACTGCCCTTTGGCCGCCGCTTGCCCGCCCAAACATCTTGGGCCAATTCACGGCTCAAGCCACCTTCATCCACCAGCCACAGTGCGCCAACCACAGCATCAGCTGCTTGCGCCGCAGAGAAGTGCATACCCGGAGCATCCATCAACCGCCGCAAATCTAGTGGTGTAGTCCGATAATGTGCACTGGAGAGCAGACCATAAAACTGCCGCAGTAATTCGGGATTATCCAGCCAATCGCGCTGTTCACAGGTGATGATATCAACCGGCGAGGATAAAGGGGCCGTGAGTGACCATTGATCATCAAATAGCATCACCGCATCCACAATGCGCTCCAGCGGATCGTGACTGGCCCAGCGGATCGGGTTCGTCAGTGTCAAATGGTGCCAATCGTTTAGGGTGGCGCAAAATTTCAGTAAAAAGCCGCGTCCGGTGCCTTCGTAACCCTGTACCGTGGTGGTTAATAATGCCCGTGGAAAGTAGGCCAATAGCGCGGCGAGTAATGCGGCGGGGATGGCGGCGGCCTCGTCAATCAATAGCCAGTCGACTTCACTGACATCATGCTGTCGGCAGTAATCCAACAGTGCGTCCGGCGCCCAAAACTGCGCCCGTTCGCCAGCCCGCGTATTCAAAACTTGCGTAGCGGCCTTACCCGGCCCGCTCACCCAGCACTGGCCTTGCCACTGCGCCACCAACATGCCAGCCAGAGTCGACTTGCCGCGCCCGCGAGCGGCGGTCAGCACCCAAATCCCCCTGTTGGCCTGCATCAAACGCTGCAAAATATTTTGCTGCTCCAGGGTAGGAGAGCCGTCTGGTCGCTGCCAGTTGGGGCGTGAGTCCACTATCGGCGCAGGTTGTGGCTGGCCCTCTTGCCACAACACCACATCGGGATCAGCCAGAAGCTGGCGTTGCAGATGCTGGATAAAGTTGGGCGTGGTGATGGGGGTGCCCTGCTCACTCCAACGCAAGCTATCACTATCGGGCAAACTCGGCCAACGGCCCCACTCGGGCACCAAGAGCAGCAGCCAGCTTCCGGCCTGCAATGTCCCCGCCAGCACCGCCAGCGCCTCGGTATTCAAGCCATCAGTGGCATCAAATACGCCGTGCAACCACTCCTGACCCAATAAGGTTTTTGCCGCCGTCGGACGAATCCCCTGAGTATCAGCGGGTAGCTCCTCGCCAATCCACAGCCAATCCCCCGGCAGTTGCTGACATAGATTTAGCGCCTGTTGCCGTGACCAATCAGCACTGCCACTGAGCACCAGTAAACGGCGTGTCCCCTGCTGTGCCATCAGCGGTTGGCTGGCAACTATCCCCTGACTCACGTTAGGATTTACCAATCACCAGCGAGAGCAATCCGGCGGCGATCAATGGCCCGACCGGCACACCTCTGAACAGCGCCACACCCAGCACTGTCCCGACCAGTAGCCCCGCCACCACCGACGGTTGATGTGTCATCAGCGAAACCCCTCGCCCGCCGAGCCACGACACCGCCACCCCCACCACAATGGCCAATATCGATTTCCATTGCACAAAAGAGTGCAGCACCTCGCTGGCGCTGATTTTGCCGCTAGCAATCGGGGTCATCACCCCAATGGTCAAAATCAGGATGCCAATGGTTAAGCCATATTTTTCTATCCACGGGAAGAACTGATTCAGGGGAGTGATGCGAATGGCCAGTAGTGTCAGAATGGCTAATGTGACGGTCATATTGTGGCTGATGATGCCGAGCGCAGCCAACGCCAATAGAATCAATAAAGTGGGATCGAGAGCGGCCATGGTTATCCTTGCCTTGCAAGAGATGCCGGCAGCGAAAGTGCCGGCCAGAAGAAAGTGCTGTTATGATAATCGCTGCTGACGCGAGGTTCTAGCGCTATTAGCGGCTGGCAAAGGTGTTGCAGCTATTGGGGTCGCCACTGTCGAATCCACGTTTAAACCAGGTGTAACGCTGCTGTGATGTGCCGTGAGTGAAGCTGTCCGGCACCACGCGCCCCTGGCTTTGCTGCTGTAGTCGGTCATCACCAATGGCCTGCGCGGCATTCAGGGCTTCTTGCAAGTCCCCCACTTCCAGCACCTGCTGTTCATCCATCGCTTTGCCCCACACGCCAGCAAAACAGTCTGCTTGCAATTCCATTTTGACCGACAGTCGATTAGCTTCTGCCTGCGTCGCCCCCTGCTGCTGTTGCCGCACTTTGGTATCGATGCCCATCAAGTGCTGCACATGATGCCCAACTTCGTGAGCAATCACATACGCCTGCGCAAAGTCACCGCCTGCGCCCAGCTTGTTTTTCATCTCTTCATAGAAGGATAAATCGATATAAACCGTGCTGTCTGCCGGGCAATAAAACGGCCCCATCACCGATTGGCCGGTGCCACAGCCGGTGCGGGTTGCGCCACGGTACATCACCAATTTAGGCTCTTGATAGCTGCGCCCCATCTTCTGGAAAATCGGTTTCCAGGTCTCCTCCGTGTCAGCCAGAATCACGGAGGTGAATTTGGCATATTGGTCATCTTTGGCACTGACGGAGCTTGATGAGCGCGGCTGCGTCTGGGTTTGCGACATAGGATCACTGCCATTCAACAGTGGTGTCAGATCCACCCCATAGTAGCCAGCGACCAGCACCACAATCAGGATGACAATACCGCCCTTGCCACCAATCGGCGGTCTAAATCCACCGCCACCACCGGATGAATCGCCCCGCCTGTCCTCCACATTGTCACTTTCACGACGACCTTGCCAACGCATAGCTGTACTCCCAGAGATATTCCTTACCACTATCGTAGGAAATATATTGGCTCAACACCATTAAAAACAAGAATGATTGGTATGTTGGCGGATTTGATTCAACGATGATAGGGATGAGAGAGGTTATTGAAGGGAGATTGAAGGGAGATAGAGGCTATCTCCCCTTAGAACAGTAACGCCAACGAAAGGTAATCGATTGCGTAGTTAGTCTAATTTAACGCCGATACGGTGTGCAACTTCTTCGTAGGCTTCAATCAAACCACCCAGGCTCTGACGGTAACGGTCTTTATCCATCTTGTTGAGGGTCTTCTTATCCCACAAACGGCTGCCATCCGGCGAGAACTCATCACCCAATACCACTTCACCGTTGAACAGGCCAAACTCCAATTTGAAGTCCACCAGGATTAAACCGGCATCGTCAAACAGTTTGCTCAGCACCTCATTGGCTAAATAGCTCAGCTCTTTCATCCGCGCTAATTGTGCTTCTGTTGCCCAACCAAAAGTTTTGCAGTAAGACTCGTTAACCATCGGGTCGTGCATTGCGTCGTTTTTCAAGAACAGGTCAAACAGCGGTGGATTCAGTTCTATGCCCTCTTCGATACCCAGACGTTTTACCAACGAGCCAGCAGCACGGTTGCGGATAACGCATTCAACCGGGATCATTTCCAGTTTTTTTACCAGCACTTCAGTATCAGATAGCAAACGTTCCATTTGAGTGGGAATACCGGCCGCTTCTAATTTAGCCATAATAAAATGGTTAAATTTGTTGTTTACCATGCCCTTACGATCGAATTGCTCAATGCGCTGACCATCCAGTGCTGACGTATCGTTACGGAACTCCAATACCAATAGGTCAGGATTTTCGGTGGTATAGACGGTCTTCGCCTTCCCACGATACAACTCAGCTAGCTTTTGCATTTTATTACTCCAGTAATGTGAAAATGTAACTCGCCATAAAATGGGTAAGCCCTAAATAGTTCAAGTTGCAGGAAGGCGGCAAGAGAGAATCCCGATGAGCTTACATAAGTAAGTGATTCGGATAATTGAACATAGCCAACGCACATGCAGCTTAAAGTATGACGGGTGTAAAGGGAAAGGGGCCGAAGCCCCTTTGGTTTTATTTGGTACTTGTGGCGCTTGTCTGGCTAAACGCCGCCTGGAACACCGCGACCAGCGCATCATTCTGCGACTGGGTTAGGGTGTGCCCTTTCGGACCGATGAATTGCAAACTACTGCGGTTATCAAGGTCACCGACTTGCAGCTTGTAATCACCTGCTGGCAATTCAGGGTCTTTGGCCCCCAACGCATCCCAGTCACTGCTGCTCATAGATTTGTTGGTCAGGTTAATTGAGCCTTGCGGACGGCTACGGTCAGTGACTTTCATGCCGATTTTCTCAAGTGCGGCTGGCAGGCGCTCCCACAGCACAGCATAAGGCGCGCGGACAATCAGTTGTGGTAAGCCGGTGTCGTCGCTGCCGCTTTGAACATCTAGCGAGCCAACTTTACGGGCTGCCTGGCTGCTTTCGCTGTCAGAACGAACCTTATCCAAACCTTCGATAATGGCATTCAGCATTGCGCCGTTGTAGCGCTGGATTTCGGTATAGCTGCTAACGGGCTGACCTCCTTGCTGGAGAGCAAGGGATTTCACCACCAATACCAACTGATAACCCTGCTCCTGCACACTTATCTGATAACGGCCTTCAAACTGCACATCTTCATCAGCGCGGTTCCATTTGACCCAGTCAGTGGTCAGTGTTTGGCTGGCATCCTGACGGCTGGCTATCGGCCAGTTTTTATCTTGCAGGACGCGGGTAACCTGCGCCCACAGATTACGGTTTTGCGGGCTATTTTCTAACAATAGCTTGCTGGTATCGTTAGCATTTTCAGCGCGAGAACCGCTTAACAATGCCAGTGGTTGTACCGGAGGACGGATGTCCAACTGTTTACCCACAGCGCCTTGAGAGTTGACGGAACGGACATCAAAATCGCCATTTTGTACCGGCAAAATCATGCCTGCTGGTGAGTTAAGCGGTTTCAGCCCCGGAGCTTCCAGATAAGATTCGTCACCACCAACCTGGCGTTTGTAGCGTTGGTCAGTGGTGCAGCCTGCCAGCAGCATGGCCAGCGAAACACCCACTACCGTGACCACTGTCGACTTTTGCAATGTTATTGCCATCAAATTTCCCTAAGAGTTACAGCAAACCTGCGCTTTTCAGCGCGTCTTCCACAATCCGTTTAGCCGGATCAGTCAGCGGGGTCATTGGCAGACGCAAAGTGTCATTCGCCATTAATCCCAGTTGCTTTGCGGCCCATTTCACCGGAATTGGGTTTGCTTCTACAAATAAATGCTGATGCAATGGCATCAAGCGCTGATTCAAACGGCGTGCTTGTGCAAAGTTGCCTTGTGCAGCCAACGCACAAAGTTCAGCCATTTCACGCGCAGCGATGTTCGCCGTCACCGAAATAACCCCTTTGCCGCCCAGTTGCATAAAGTCCAGTCCGCTCGCATCGTCACCACTGAGCAGGATGAAATCTTCATCATCAACCAGCACTTGGATCTGACTAACACGACTTAAGTTCCCTGTTGCCTCTTTAACAGCAACAATATTTTTAATCTTGGCTAAGCGGGCGATGGTTGGCGGTAACATATCGCAACCAGTACGCGAAGGCACATTATAGAGAATTTGTGGTAAATCGGTACTTTCAGCGATCGCTTTGAAGTGCTGATATAACCCTTCCTGCATTGGCCGGTTATAATATGGCGTCACAGTCAAGCAACCCACCACACCGGTGTTATTGAACCGTTGCGTGAGAGAAATTGCTTCGGAGGTGGCATTAGCACCGGTTCCAGCAATGATGGGAATGCGGCCATCAGCCAGTTCAAGGGTCTGCATCACCACATCGACATGCTCGTCATGATTCAGTGTGGCTGACTCTCCCGTGGTGCCCACGGAGACAATCGCCGCAGTACCGCTGGCGACATGATAATCAATTAGTTTCTTAAGGCTCGCACGATCGACAGCACCTTTGTCGTCCATCGGCGTTACCAGTGCAACTATGCTACCTGTAAACATTGCGTTGCCTGTAAACATCGGACTTCCCGTAAACATTGCCCACCCCCTCCTTAAACAAGTTACTCATGGTACTTTTGACCTCTATCCAAAAGCAAGCAAACAACTCTGTTGTAAGCGCTTGGCAGCAGGTTTTTTTTATGTTTACCATGGTAACCCCCAAGAGCATGACAGGAAGAGCGATTTTGCCGCAGCTTGATGAACATTATCTGGTCATTACCGCACTGGGTGCTGACCGCCCTGGGATCGTGAATACCATCACCCGCCATGTCAGTAGCTGCGGTTGTAATATTGAAGATAGCCGTCTGGCCATGTTCGGTGAAGAGTTCACATTTATTATGTTGCTTTCAGGCAGTTGGAATGCCATTACCCTGCTGGAATCAACTTTGCCGCAAAAAGGCGCAGAGCTTGATTTGCTGATTGTGATGAAGCGAACCAACGCCCAAGAGCAGAAAGCGATGCCGGCGACAGTATGGGTAAAAGTTGAAGTGAATGACTCCCCACATATTATTGAACGCTTTACCAACCTGTTTCATTGCCACAATATGAATATCGCGGAGTTGGTTTCCAAAACTCAACCGGCTGAAGGCGACATGCCTCCTCGGTTACATATCCAGATGAGTGCGCACAGCCCCGCCAGTCAAGACAGTTCGATAATTGAACACGCTTTTTATCAGCTATGTACAGAACTCAATGCACAAGGCAGTATTAGCGTTGTGAACTATCCACAACATGATTCACGAATGGAGAGTTAGTAATGAGCCCATTGAAAGCCGGTGATTTAGCGCCGAACTTTAGCTTGCCCGACCAAGATGGTGAGCAAATTAGTTTGGCCGACTTCCAGGGACAACGTGTCTTGGTCTATTTTTATCCTAAAGCCATGACACCGGGCTGTACTGTGCAGGCCTGTGGTCTGCGGGACAACATGGATGAATTGACGAGCGCGGGGGTTGAAGTGCTGGGTATTAGCACTGATAAACCTGAAAAACTGTCACGTTTCGCGGAGAAAGAGCTGCTGAATTTCACTTTGCTGTCGGATGAAGATCATCAGGTTGCAGAGCAATTTGGCGTTTGGGGCGAAAAAAGTTTTATGGGTAAAACCTACGATGGTATCCACCGCATCAGCTTCTTAATTGATGCCGACGGTAAGGTGGAGCATGTGTTTGATAATTTCAAAACCACCAACCACCACGATATTGTGATGGACTATTTACGCCAAAGTGCCTAAGTGGTCGCATTTCCCATAAAAAGCAAAAAAGAGCGTTTAGGCGCTCTTTTTTATTGGCTCAACCTGCTGTTTATTCAGTCAAAATAGCGCATCGCTTTCTGTTAATCAATCCGCTTCAAGAGCAAGCTCTTCCGGCCAGGCGTGGATAACGGCTTTGACCAAAGTCGCCAATGGGATAGCAAAGAATACCCCCCAAAAACCCCACATACCGCCGAAAATGATCACCGACAGAATAATCACCAGCGGATGTAGATTGACGGCTTCCGAGAACAAAACTGGCACCAATAAGTTGCCATCCAGCCCCTGCACCACCAGATAGGCGACAAAAAGGGTCCAGAAATCAGCACCAAGCCCCCACTGGAATAGCGCCACCAGCACCACCGGAATGGTAACAATCACCGCGCCAATATAGGGAATCAAAACCGAGAAACCGACCAACACCGCCAACAACAGCGAGTAATTCATGCCCATGATGAAGAACACTAAGTAGGTGGCGATGCCGACAACAACCATCTCCACCACTTTGCCGCGAATATAGTTGGTAATCTGTTGGTTCATCTCCAGCCAAACCTGCCCGGCAAGGCCACGATTACGCGGCAGAACACGGCGCACTGCATTCAACATCTGCTCTTTGTCTTTGAGCAGGAAAAACAGCATCAGCGGCACTAAAATCAAATAGATCGCCAGTGTCAGCAAGCCGATTAATGAGGCCACCGAGAATTTAACCACGGATTCACCCATGCCGGAGAGCTTATTGCGCAGGTTTTCCGCCATCATATCGACGATACCGGCATCCACCAACGCGGGGTAGCGCGAGGGCAGTGTTTGAGCAAATGCGTTGAATTTATTTAGCATTTTCGGCATATCTGAGATCAGATTATTACCCTGTTGCCAGACCGTCGGTGCCACGACAAACACCGCTAACAGTGTGATACCACCAAAAACCACCAGTACAATAGTGGCGGCCCAAAGGCGTGAACAGCCAATGCGCTGTAATCGGGCAGTCGGCCACTCCAGCAGATAGGCCAATACGATTGCCGCCAGTAGCGGGGCCAAAATACCGCTGAAGAAATAGAGAATACAGAACCCAGCTAACAGAATAACCAGTAAAGCGATAACCTGCGGGTCGGTAAAACGGCGACGATACCACTGTAACAACAGCTCTAGCATCCGAAATTGCTCCTTAAATACCATGAGGAATCCGCAAATTGACGAACTCCTTAAACCGCCCCGCTCAGCAGAGGCACAACCCGAAGGTCAAATTTTTTGTCGGCTCTTCCATAACGCCATTGCCTAGGTATCCATTAAGTTATAACTATTTCTTTATACTCGCAGGCTGGCTAAGATAGTTATGAGTCTCAGCAATGGATGCTGAGCTTAGCTTTTGACCTATTTGAACCTATTTTTGTGATATAGCTCGCTTTCGTGATGATTGTACTGGAGAGCAGAGCAAGGAAGAAGAACTCTTACACATCTCGGAGTCTAATTGTCATTACATTGGCAGGGGCAGCTTCAGTTATGACTTATCGGTTGAGTAACACAGGTCGGTTTAATCAAACGGGCCGATTACGTAAGAGAGTGCTTGCAGCACTGCTCAGTAGCTTGCTGCTCACCAGCACAATACCCGCTAGCGCTGAGACACAAGACCTGCTGCCCGATATCGGGACTTCAGCCGGGGCGACCTTGAGCATCGATCAAGAACTGGCGATGGGGGATTTCTATGTCCGCCAAATGCGCGCCAGTACGCCACTGATATATGATCCGTTATTGACGCAATATATCAATACGCTGGGTAAGCGGCTGGTTGCCAATGCCAACTCAGTTCGCACCCCCTTCCATTTCTATCTGGTCAATAACGACCAGATTAACGCCTTTGCTTTCTTTGGTGGCAACGTGGTGCTCCACTCCGCGCTGTTCCGTTATACCGATAACGAAAGTGAGTTGGCATCAGTATTAGCCCATGAAATATCTCATGTCACTCAACGCCATTTGGCGCGAGCCATGGAAGAGCAGCAACGTATGGCCCCGTTGACATGGGTCGGGGTATTAGGCTCGATCCTGTTGACCATGGCCAGCCCACAAGCTGGTATGGCGGGCTTAAGTGGCACCCTGGCGGGCGCTCAGCAAGGTGTCATTAGCTTTACTCAGGGCAATGAGCAGGAAGCTGACCGCATTGGGATTCAAGTGCTGCAACGTTCGGGATTTGATCCGCAAGCCATGCCCAATTTCCTGCAAAAACTGGCCGATCAGTCACGATATGCGTCAAAACCGCCAGAAATGCTGCTGACTCACCCCTTACCCGATAGCCGGTTATCTGATGCACGTAACCGCGCCAATCAAATGAAGCCGCACCCTATCGCTTCATCACAAGATTATCTATTCGCCAAAGTTCGTATTCTGGGCATGTATGGTTCAACTGAAAATAGCCTGACCCCAGACCTGCTGGAAACCTTGAGCAAAGGCACGGTGCGCGAACAGTTGGCAGCCAAATATGGTCAGGCCATCTTGCTATATCAGGCCAAAAAATATGACGAAGCCCGTAATCAGTTACAGCCGCTGTTAACCCAGCAACCGGGCAATATTTGGTTCCTCGATTTGATGACCGATATTGATTTGGGGCAGAACAGAGCGGCAGCAGCCATCTCTCGCCTACAAGCTGCCACCGCAAAACAGAATGATGAGCCGGTATTGCAACTCAATCTGGCCAACGCTTATGTTCAGGGTGGACAACCGGCTGCAGCCATCAAGATACTGCATCGCTACACTTTCACCAATCCGAACGACCCGAATGGTTGGGATCTATTAGCACAAGCGGCGGCGGCATTGAATTTACGTGATCAAGAATTGGCCGCCCGAGCGGAGAGTTTGGCATTAAGTGGCAAGCTGACACAGGCAATTGGCCTGCTTAGTGATGCCAGCGCGCGGGTGAAATTAGGAAGTCTGGAGCAGGCTCGCTATGACGCTCGTATTGACCAGCTACGCCAGTTGAATGAGCGCTTTCGTAAATACCAGAAAACCTAAGGAGAGTTACGATGAAAAATGTCACGATTTATCATAATCCGCGCTGCTCAAAAAGCCGCGAGACCCTTGCGTTAGTTGAACAACAGGGGATTAAGCCGCAGGTGATTCTGTATTTAGACACCCCGCCGTCAGTGGCGACATTAAAAGAGTTACTGCAACAGTTGGGCTTTAGTGATGCCCGGCAATTGATGCGCACCAAAGAGGAGTGCTACAAAGAGCTGAATCTGGCAGACCCGTCGCTGACACAAGAAAAATTGCTACAAATCATGAGCGAAAATCCCAAATTGATCGAGCGCCCAATTGTGGTTTATCAAGGGAAAGCGCGCATTGGCAGGCCGCCAGAGCAGGTATTGGACATTTTGCCGTGATTGAATCAAGACGAAAAGTGGCACGAATAAACCGGCTAACGACTCCTGGTCAACGTCGTTGGTGTTGCAGGAGTAAGTGAGTGGCCGCAGCTAACAACCCTGCAACGTCAAGGATGCAGGGGATTACAGCCCGAGGATATCTTTCACAAAAGGAATAGTCAGCTTGCGCTGTGCGGTGATGGAAGCTCTATCAAGCTGATCCAGTGTCATAAATAGGGTGCGCATCTCCCGATCCAGTCGCTTTAGCAAAAAGCGGCCCACATCTTCCGGCAATTCAAAACCACGTAATTTGGCGCGCAGCTGCAAAGCCTGCAACTTTTCGTCATCAGATAGTGGCTGCAATTTATAGATCTGGCCCCAATCAAGACGAGAGGCCAAATCCGGCAAACCGAGATTTAACTGCCGTGGCGGGCGATCACCGGTGATCAGTAAACGGGTACGACCGGTTTCTACAATGCGGTTATAGAGATTAAACATCGCCATTTCCCACTGCTCATCACCGGCAATACACTCGATATTATCAATACAAACCAGCGCTAACTGCTCCATGCCGTCCAGCACTTCGGGTACAAAGTAGGCACGTTTATCCAGCGGGACATAGCCTACCGCCTCGCCTTGTTGCGATAGCTCCGCGCAAGCGGCATGTAACAGATGGCTACGGCCACCGCCTTCGCGCGACCAGAAATAGATGTAACTGCCGTGGGATTGATGAACAGCGGACTGGATCGCCGCTAATAGCGACGGGTTCTCACCCGGATAAAAACTGGCAAAAGTTTCATCATCGGGAAGATATAGTGGCAGTGAAAGCTGTGCCGGCGTATTCAGAAAAGCACCTCAACCAACAAAACGGGCGGGAAAACAGAGTCAGCTTAACACAAAAAGTAACAACAGCATAAAAACCTGATCTGGGATGAAATAGTGGCCGAACCGACAGATGTGCGCTCCGCAGACAACAGCGGCTCGGCCAGATTTCACTTTTTAGTGCGCAGACTTATCTTCCGCTGCATCGAGAATCTCTTCTTCCGTGCGCAACAAGCTGATCACTTTGAACAGCAGGCTCAGACCAATACCGACCACTGTCGCCAGCGCCATGCCTTTAAGTTCAGTCGCGCCAATGTTCACTTTCGCGCCACTCACGCCGATTATCAAGATGACCGAGGTTAAAATCAGGTTTTGTGCCTTGTTATAGTCAACTTTTGACTCGATCAACACACGGATACCAGATGCCGCAATCACGCCGTATAACAGCAGTGAAACGCCGCCCATAACAGGAACAGGCACGGCCTGAATGGCAGCAGCAAGTTTACCGACACAAGAGAGCATAATCGCCAGAATCGCTGCACCACCGATAACCCAGGTGCTATAAACCCGGGTGATCGCCATTACCCCAATATTTTCGCCATAAGTGGTATTCGGCGTGGAGCCAAAGAAACCGGAGATCACTGTAGAAATACCGTTGGCAAACATCGAGCGATGCAGGCCGGGGTCACGAATTAAATCTTTTTTCACGATATTGGCGGTCACCACCAGATGCCCAATATGCTCGGCAATCACCACCAGCGCCGCAGGCAAGATGGTCAGAATGGCGAACCACTCAAAACGGGGGGTATAGAAGGTCGGCAAAGCAAACCAATGGGCTTCGCTAATAGGTGTTAAATCAACCACACCCATCACGAATGACAAGGCATAACCCACCAATACACCAATCAGAATCGGGATAATGGCGAAGAAGCCACGGAACAGCACCGAACCTAAAATGGTCACCCCCAGGGTCACCATTGAGATGATGATGGTGGTTGAATCTACCGTCACCCCCGGTGCTGGCAGTAGTCCTGCCATTCCGGCAGCAACACCGGCTAACTCAAGGCCGATAACCGCGACAATCGCCCCCATCGCCGCCGGTGGAAATATCACATCCAACCAGCCAGTGCCGGCTTTTTTCACAATCAGCGCTACCAAGCAGAACAGCACGCCGCACATGATAAAACCGCCCAAGGCGACTTCATATCCCAATGGCAATAATAGTAAAACCGGTGAAATAAACGCAAAGCTGGAACCCAGATAAGCCGGGATCTTGCCCTTACAGATAAACAGATAGAGTAAGGTGCCAATGCCGTTGAACAGCAGCACTGTGGCCGGGTTAATCTTAAATAGGATAGGAACTAAAACTGTGGCACCGAACATGGCAAACAAATGTTGAAAACTCAGTGGGATCGTCTGGAGCAGCGGTGGACGCTCGCTGACGCCAATGGTGCGACGGCTCATTATCTCTATCCTCTTCAATGGTGTGATTTATGCTAAAAATTATTCAAAAAAAAGCCGACTATCGAGTCGGCTATCATCGTTTATTTTGTTCCGAAAATCTTATCACCGGCATCACCCAAACCTGGGATAATGTAGCCGTGTTCGTTTAGGCCCTGATCGATAGAGGCAGTGTATAGCTCAACGTCTGGATGCGCCTGTTCCAATGCTTTAATACCTTCCGGTGCCGCGACCAATACCAAGACTTTAATGCTCTGGCAGCCCGCTTTCTTCAGCAAATCAATGGTGGCAATCATCGAACCACCGGTTGCCAGCATTGGGTCAACCACTAACGCCATCCGCTCATTGATATTAGAAACCAGCTTCTGGAAGTAAGGTACTGGCTTTAGTGTCTCTTCATCACGATAGACACCCACCACACTGATGCGGGCGCTCGGTACATTTTCCAACACCCCTTCCATCATGCCCAAACCGGCACGCAAAATGGGCACCACAGTGATTTTCTTACCTTTAATCTGCTCAACTTCAACCGGCCCGTTCCAACCTTCGATGGTCACTTTTTCAGTTTCCAAATCGGCGGTTGCCACGTAAGTCAGCAAACTCCCCACTTCAGACGCTAACTCGCGAAAACGCTTCGTGCTGATATCATTTTCACGCATCAAACCAAGTTTATGTTTTACTAGCGGGTGTTTCACCTCAACGATCTTCATTATTTTTCTCCTGGTTAGGCGACTGGCGGCCAAAAAAATCGCGAGATTATACCGCCTTTTTTTTTGAACGCCACAATCAATAGCCTGATTCAGATCAATAGAAAATCATTATTAAGTCAAGAAAGCTAAAAATCAGCGTGATATCACAAGCTACTCGCAAACGTTTGCCTGCGCTGTTAGAATTGTCGCGTTTTCTTCCTATGCTTAAACCGCCAACCGCCGTGGGGACCTCGCAGTGACCAACAAAACCTCTCTCAGCTATAAAGACGCAGGTGTAGATATTGATGCCGGCAATGACCTTGTTGATCGCATAAAAGGTGTGGTTAAACAGACCCGTCGCCCAGAGGTCATGGGTGGATTGGGCGGCTTCGGTGCCCTGTGCGCTTTGCCGCAAAAATACCGTGAACCTATTTTAGTTTCAGGCACTGATGGCGTGGGCACCAAGCTGCGTCTGGCGATGGACCTGAAACGCCACGATACCATCGGTATCGATTTAGTGGCCATGTGTGTCAACGACCTGGTGGTTCAAGGAGCCGAACCACTGTTCTTCCTCGACTACTTCGCCACCGGTAAACTGGATGTGGATACTGCCGCCAGTGTCATTACCGGTATTGCCGAAGGGTGCAAACAGTCAGGTTGTGCGCTGGTCGGCGGCGAAACAGCCGAGATGCCGGGCATGTACCACGGCGAAGATTATGACGTTGCTGGCTTCTGTGTTGGCGTGGTCGAAAAATCTGAAATCATCGATGGCAGCAAAGTGACGCCCGGTGATGTGTTGGTGGCCTTAGGTGCCAGCGGCCCACACTCCAATGGTTATTCATTGGTTCGCAAAATTTTGGAAGTCAGCAACACCAATCCAGAACAGACACAGCTGGAAGGTAAATCCCTGGCCGACCATCTGCTGGAACCGACCAAAATCTACGTAAAATCTATTCTGAGCTTGATTGAACAACTTGATATTCATGCGATTGCTCACCTGACCGGTGGCGGCTTCTGGGAGAATATCCCACGGGTATTACCGCAAGGCACTCAAGCGGTTATCGATGAAGCTAGCTGGCAGTGGCCTGCGGTATTCAGCTGGTTGCAGCAAGCTGGCAATGTGAGCCGCCACGAAATGTACCGCACCTTTAACTGTGGTGTCGGCATGGTGGTTGCTCTCCCAGCGGAACTGGCAGATAGTGCCGTTGAGTTGCTGACAGCATCTGGTGAAAAAGCCTGGAAAATAGGGGTGATCGCAGCGGCAGTCGAAGGCGCTGAACAAGTTATTATCAATCCGTAATGATGATGAAAATTGTCGTTTTAGTCTCTGGCCAAGGAAGCAATCTACAGGCACTGATAGAGACCCAGCAGCAAGGGCGCATTTCAGGCCAGATTAGCGCCGTATTCAGCAATAACCCTGCGGCTTATGGGTTAGAACGTGCCAAGCTGGCGGGTATCCCACACCATGGGTTGGATGCCAAAACCTTTGCTGACCGCGCCAGTTTTGATGCGGCATTGGCCCAAGCCATTGACCAGTATCAGCCTGATTTGCTGGTACTTGCCGGTTATATGCGCATTCTTAGCCCCGTGTTTGTGCAGCACTATGCCGGGCGGATGTTGAATATCCACCCCTCCCTGCTGCCCAAATATCCTGGCCTGCACACTCATCGGCAGGCACTGGAAAACGGCGATCAGGAACACGGCACTTCAGTACATTTTGTCACTGAGGAGCTGGATGGCGGCCCGGTGATTCTGCAAGCCAAAGTGCCCATTTTCAGTGATGACACCGAAGATGATGTTATCGAAAGAGTGCAAACTCAGGAACATAACATCTATCCGCTGGTGGTGAATTGGTTTACTGATGGCCGACTGACTATGGGTGATAACGCAGCCTGGCTGGATGGCAAGCGCTTACCTGCGCAAGGTTATGCGGCTGAAGAGTAGATTGATGCAATAACAGATAATAGTGCATTGATTAAGGGCGCTACCGTTTTGCGGTTAGCGCCTTTTTTATGCTTTATTCTTAATGCGTTATGCTAATTATCGCGCTCAGGTTATCGCCAAAGTCGCAGATCTCCCACTGCACCTTCAAGCATGAGAGTATATAATCGTTGTGGCAGCAGCCGCTGTCGCCCTATGAGGAATAAGCATGTCTACCACCAGCAGCGTCCGTTTACGCCCACTTGAACGGGATGATCTGCCGTTTGTCCATCAGTTAGATAACAATGCCAGTGTTATGCGCTATTGGTTTGAGGAGCCTTACGAGGCCTTTGTCGAACTCTCTGATCTCTACGATAAACATATTCATGACCAGAGTGAGCGCCGCTTTATTATTGAAAGTCAGGGCACAAAAGTAGGGCTGGTCGAGTTAGTTGAAATTAACCATATTCACCGCCGTGCTGAGTTTCAGATTATTATCGACCCCGCCCATCAGGGGAAAGGCCATGCTGGCACCGCAGCAAAACTGGCCATGGAATATGGTTTTTCTGTGCTGAATTTGTACAAACTTTATCTGATCGTGGATAAAGAGAATAAAAAAGCCATTCATATCTACAGCAAATTAGGTTTTGAAGTGGAAGGCGAACTGAAGCAGGAGTTCTTTATCAATGGTGAATACCGTACGGTGATTCGTATGTGCATTTTTCAGCCACAATATTTAGCTAAATATAAAACGCCATCGATAAAGAGTGCTTGATTTATACCCAAACAGGGGCCACACGGCCCCAATAGTTATGGTAGAATCAATTCAACAAATTTAATAAAGTAATGTTATCACTCGCATTGATTTCATCTATTTTCCCTAATAAATACTCCTGTGATTTTCTGGTGTGTATTCTGAAAACACTGTATGAGTAAACAATATTGATTATGTCATCTTCACTTAGCGTGTTGTTGTATATGACAAAAGCACTGATAACTGATTTTATAATGAAAAAATCCATGACATAAGAATAAAACTCCTTGTCAATCTCATCAGTTTTATTCAGCGCAAACTGGTGATGATAGAAGTTATACAGAAAAAAGTTACTCAAAATATGGGGGTGTTGATTGAGCAAAGGCATAACTTTGCTATTCCAAGTCTCACTCAGTTCACTCATGCGTTTTTCAAGTTGATTGACATCCACGTCGTTCATTAAATGATGGATTAAAAAACCCATGTAATTAATCATCATTTTTCTCCCTCTGCTAGATAGGGAATTAACAATATGTCTTTGGAATGCCATTAAAAAATGCCAGCGCACATTAGCATTAAAAGGAATGCTGGTCATCTCCTCAGTCATACGGCCAGAGGTTAGCATATTTTTAATTGCTGCATAACCTTCAGATATTAATTGAGTTTTATCCTTAACAGCTTTATCGATATCCTGATAATAATGAATAAATACATTGGTTGCATAAATATTCTCTTCAATATTCTCCCGTGGAGTGGACATCAATTGATTACAATAATCATTAACCATCTTCCCTTCAGCGTGGATCTCTCTATTATTGAAGTAGTGCTGCTGGCTTATCTCTTCCTGATTAACAAGAAACGCATCTGGGCTAAATAATACTAATCGGGTAACTTCTGGGCAGGAGAGTGTCAGTGTATTAAATTTTTCAATTTTGTATTCATGACTACTACGCGGATATGTGGAACAGGTTTTACTTAGTGCCTCACCACCTAAGCATTTATGAATCTCACACAAACGAGCCTTATCAAGATAAGGGCAATTACCGTCATCATCAAGACGTATTTCGGCCCAACTCTCTAGGCTATCTCGTGTCACCTTAATATTTTTTATTGCTATATTTCTGATATTTTGATTCTGACTACTCTTATATTTTCGGTACGTCTCTTTATCGATTTGGATGCTCCAACTATTACAGCAATGATCACGGCAGGCAGAACCGACACAACTAAAACGCTCTACAAACTTAGGTTGAGTAATTTGTAATTTTTTCACCGAATGAAATCCTATTAGTCACTGATTATTTAGCCATAACAAGCGACACAACAGGCTGTGGAATTAAATTTAATTTCACATTAGTAAGGATAATAACGGAAAATCATCGCTCATGGCATAAACAGTCAGTTGCTGCATAAAGCGCTGGCTTAAGCTGTCACTAGACTCACGGCAGGCATGGTAAGAGTAGACAATACCAATCACGTCATCCTCAGCTAATTGCCCATACTCATTTACATGGGCCGTGATTAGCATTTTCAAATAAAAGAAGTCTATAATTTGTAGATTAAACGCAGCCACCGCAGATAATCCCCCGCCCATTGCCAATTGGTCATGATGAATGCGAAACAGAAAGTAGTTACGCAACACAGACGGATTCCCCATAAAAAAAGGCAGTGCATACTGCTGCCAGGCCGTCGTTAATTGCTGCCGAAAACTGTGGGATTCAATCTGTTCATCAGTGGAATTGGTCAGTAGCCTATTGGTATAGGCCGTCAGTCTCTTTTTTCCTCGAACATCTGATAGCTGTGCCATAAAATTGTGCAGGCAATTTAATAACTCACCACGGATAACCGGATTATATTCTACGGCCATTAATTCATGGGCCGCTTGCCCGGTCTCTATGGAAGAAATTAATTTACTACGCAGGTTATCGATCTCAACCATGTTATTTCTGTTCACATCATTACAAGCTTGATAGCTGTGCAAGAAGCAATTTATTGCCCAAAGATTTTCTGCTATATCCACCTGCGGAATTGCTGCAATCGCCGCGCAAGCACGATTGACCAATCGCTCTTCGACAACAATATCCGGTGATTTAAAATAGTCATATTGATTAATAATCGAAAATCGCAGGGTTAATGCATCAGGCGAGAATAATACTTGCCGAGTGACCTCAGGACAGGAGAGTGACATACTTTTAATCTTTTGATTTTTATAGATATGTTCAACGCGAGGGTAAGTTGAACAGCGATTACCCAGCGCATTCACACCGGCATGTTTATAAATCTGACATAGTCGCTGTTCATCAAGAAAGGGGCAATTACCCTGACTATCGGGGCTAATATTGGCCCAAGAGGCGAGACTATCTTGAGTAACAGAGATATGAGTGATGGCAATACGTTTAATATCTGAGTAGGGGCTTTTAATGTATTTTTGATAGCGGTTTCTATCGAGTATGACATTCTGGCCTTTGCAACAGTGATCAAGACAGGCTGTACCCACACAACTAAATGTCTCCATAAAATCAGGCTGGGTTATCAATAGCTCTTTCACTTAACATTTCCATTTAATAGTTACTTTAATAACGAGCGACACGTAATAATGTAAACTTAAATGGTGAAAAATAAATACAGTGAAGACCCTAGCTCGAGCTAGCCTACGCCCTCCACGCGGAGCTAACCATAACGCCCGGTAATATAATCTTCCGTGCGGCGCTGATATGGTGAGGTAAACAGAGCATCAGTATTGTTATATTCCACCAAACTCCCCTGATGAATAAAGGCGGTATAGTCTGACACCCGCGCAGCCTGCTGCATGTTATGGGTCACCAACACCACGGTATATTGCTGTTTTAGCGTGGTGATCAGCTCCTCAATGGTCAGCGTGGAGATAGGGTCAAGGGCCGATGTCGGTTCATCCAGCAACAAAACTTCTGGCTCGATCGCAATGGCCCTGGCGATAACTAAGCGCTGCTGTTGGCCGCTGGAGAGACGAAACGCATTCTCCCGTAAGCGGTCTTTCACCTCATGCCACAGCGCCGCCGCCCGCAGGGAGCGCTCAACGGCGTCATCAAGCAGCCGACGATCACGAATTCCCTGCAAGCGCAGGCCATAGACCACATTTTCATAGATTGATTTTGGGAATGGGTTAGGCCGTTGGAAGACCATGCCGACCCGCCGACGTAAGGCGGCCACATCGGTGGTTTTATCTGTGATGATTTCGCCACCCAAGCGGATTTCACCCTCAAGGCGGCAGTTATCCAGCAGATCATTCATGCGGTTAAAGCAGCGCAGCAATGTGGATTTGCCGCAACCAGACGGGCCAATCAGCGCAGTTACCCGGTGCTTAGGCACACAAAACGAAATATCGTGCAGCACCTGTTTGTCGCCATAGAATAAGTTGAGCTTTTCGACCGCCAGCGCCGTTTGCTCATCACTCAATTGCTGCACATCAAACAGTGGCAGCGCATCCGGCATCAAAAGTCCCATATTTCGTCCTGCGGGTTAAAAAGTTCAATCACAGCATTAAACCTCGGTACTTTTCGCGCAAATGGTGGCGAATGCCGATGGCCGCTAAATTAAGGCCAACCACTATGATCACCAGCAGCAATGCGATGGCGAAGACTAATGGGCGGGCGGCTTCCACATTGGGGCTTTGGAACGCCATATCGTAGATCTGGAAGCTTAAATGCATAAATTTACGTTCCAAATGCAGGAACGGGAAGATGCCATCTACCGGCAAGAGTGGCGCTGATTTTACCACGCCCACCAACATTAGCGGGGCGGTTTCACCCGCCGCCCGTGCTACAGCTAGAATCAGCCCGGTGATCATCGCCGGCGCTGCCATCGGCAACACGATGTGCCACAGTGTCTCGGCTTTACTGGCCCCCAGCGCTTGCGAGCCTTGTCGCAAACTGGCCGGAATGCGAGCCAGCCCCTCTTCAGTGGCGACAATCACCACCGGCAGCGTCAGTAGCGCCAGAGTCAAGGCCGCCCACAGTACACCCGGCGTGCCAAATGTGGGGTTGGGTAGCGCCTCCGGATAAAAGAGTTTATCCAGTGATCCGCCGATAAAATAGACAAAGAATCCGAGGCCAAATACCCCATAGACAATGGATGGCACCCCCGCCAGATTCACCACGGAAATACGAATCATACGGGTCAGCCAATTTTTACCCGCATACTCATGCAAATAGACCGCCGCAATCACCCCTAACGGCATGACAATAATCGACATCAGTATCACCATCAGCACAGTACCAAAAATAGCCGGGAAGACGCCGCCTTCGGTGCTGGCATTACGGGGATTATCGGTCAAAAATTGATGAACTTGTGCCAGCCAATGGCGCAATTTTTGCCCAAAACTCATCTCATTGGGATACCAGGCGCGGTTGATCTGGCTGAGCAACTGGGGGTGAATTTGCCCATTCATATCCCGCAGCAATAAGGTATAGCGATTCTGCTCAGTTTGCAGACCCCGCAATTTCTCTATCATCGCCTGATGGCGGCGCTGTAACTCGCCCCACTCCGCGTCAATGCTGTCTTGCGATTTACTGTCGAGCGAACCGGTCATTTGCAGACGTTTTTTCTGTAGCCGCAACGCCTCAAATTGCTGATTGAGCATATTTATCTGGCGGAACTGAATATCTTTCGACTGCCGAACCAGCCCCTGAATAACGGGAATACGCTTTTGCAGCTCCTGCGCCAAATCATCACCCACCAGTGGCTGGCCGTTATCCAGCATACCCGCGAGAAAACCGTAAGCGGTGCCACTGTTTTGCCGATCCAGTACCAACAGCTCTTTAGGTTGCGTGCGTTGTTGGATATCACTCTCCAGCAATCGATGAAAATCCTGCCCCTGAATCTCCCGATTGCCGGTTTTAATCAGATATCGGGTCACCGTCTCACCGGTTTGTGGCGGCAAAATCACCCCGGCCTGTTCGAGTTGTTGCCGTGGCAGCGACTGCTGCTGATAAATTTCGCCAATCACCCTGACCGGGCCGGCAGCCGTCTGCTTGAGTTCAAACAGATAAACCGGCGCGGGCCAAAAATAGCGCATCCCCTGCCCCGCCAGCAGCAATACTATCCCCAATAGCGCCAATAGGCTGATACTCACGGCACTGGCGGTCAGCCAGATCCACGGCGAGCCGGAGGCAAACCACCTTTTGATAGTGCCTGCCGTCGTCATGCCATCCGCTCCATCTGATAGCGCTCACGCAGCCGTAACCGAATGGCTTCGGCGAGCGTGTTCACTAAAAACGTGAAGCAAAACAGCACCAACGCCGTCAAAAACAGCACCCGATAATGCCCGCTGCCCACCACCGCTTCCGGCATCTCAATGGCGATATTGGCCGCCATCGCGCGCAGCCCCTGAAAAATGCTGCCATCAATAATTGGCGTGTTACCGGTCGCCATCAACACAATCATCGTCTCACCCACAGCACGACCAAAACCTATCATCAGGGCGGAGAAAATACCGGCGAAGGCCGAGGGCAACACCACTCGCACCAGGGTCTGCCAGGGGGTGGCCCCCAGCGCCAATGACCCCTGGCTTAGCGACGGCGGCACACTAAATAGGGCATCTTCCGCCAGTGAGAAAATGACCGGCACCAGTGCAAAGCCCATCGCCACCCCCACCACCAGCGCATTGCGCTGAGAGTAGTTGTCACCCAGCCACTCATGTAACGGCCCCCCCAGCGTCCACATCGATAGTTGCGGCCCCAACCACAATGCCAGCCACCCCGTCAGCAGAATAACTGGCAGCAGCACAATGGCATCCCAGCCCGCAGGCAGCCGCCACTGAGCCTTTTCTGCCAATCGGGTAGCGCCCCAGCCGGACAGAATGATGGTCAATGCCAGCAGTGGCGGTAGCAATAAAATGCCCGCCAGATAGTTTTCAATCACCGGAGCCAGCCAAATACCGGCAATCAAACCAATCACCACGGTCGGGAATGCCCCCATCATCTCAATGGCCGGTTTCACCACGCGCCGCAGACCCGCCGACATGAAATAGGCAGTGTAAATGGCCCCCGCCAATGCCAGTGGAATAGCAAATAACATGGCGTAACTGGCGGCCTTTAATGTGCCGAAAATGATCGGCACTAAGCTGAATTTGGCCTGATAGCTCTCTTCGGCTGAGCTTGATTGCCACACATAAGCCGGCTCCGGGTAATTCTCATACCACACCCGTTGCCATAAGCTGCGCCAACTGATGTCGGGATAGCGGTTATCCACCTGATAAAATGACCAACCGGCGGCACTCTCCACCAGCAGATTATCGCCCCAAGGGGAGAAGGCGGCATGAGTGATCCCCTTAGCCATTTTTTGTTGCAATAGCGGTGCGGATTGGATGCTAGAGAAGAGAGATAACTCCCCTTGTGGTGACAACGATGCAAAGACCCGCCGCCTATTTTCGGTGGTCAGTAACCCCTTGAGCGCTGGGGTAAAAGTGCGGATAGGGGTTAAGTGGAACGAGTTATCCTGCGCTTTGCGTACATCAAACCATTGGGTTAACTGGCCATCTGGCGATTGCACCAACAGGGATTTTCCGCCCGCCAATATAGCGAGGGTTAAGGGGCCATCAGCGGCATGCTTATCATTTCGCAACGACACCACTTCGCGCAGTGTCAGTTCGGCGCCCAATTGGTAGATGTACAGCTGATTGCCCGCTAACAGATAGAGCAAGCGCCCGTCAGGGGCCAATAACAGCTGATCGGCCCTCGGCACCCCCGTCAGTTCGCTGACTTGCTGGCCCTGCGCAGTAAAGGTTCCGGTCAGCAAGCGGCCATCCTCAGTCATGGCGGCCAGGGTAAATTGTTGTGGTTGCGGCTCCGCCAGCACCAAATGGTGTAAGCGCTGGCCTCGCAAATCCAAAAAGCGCGGTTGCTCACCCAGTGGAAATTGCCAGCGCGGTGGCGTGGCCGAGAGATCAGGTTGCAGCAGCAGAAGCCGCCCATTGCTCAAACCGACCCCATATAGCGGTTGCCCCCCTGCCGCGCGGCTAATTGATATCGGCGGTGGTGATAATATCTGTTCACTAATCAGGCTGCCAGCGGGAGACTCCCCCTGTGCATTGAGCCGAATAAAGTATCCTTTGCCCTGATTATCAATGCGATAGGCCACCTGCCCTTGAGTATCAAGGCCGAGCAGCGCGGTGGGTGCACTACGATTGACCGCAAATTCATTATGCAAGCTGACGGTGGCGGGCTTAAACAGAGGGAAGACGGCGTACAATAAATAAACGAAAATCAGCATCAGAGTCAGCAACACCAGCAAGCCACTGCCTGTCACCATCATGCGCACCAGACGATCAATGACAGCCCGGCGCTTATCTCTCCCTGATGGTGTTACTACACCCACTTGCTGCTGCATCTTTGATTGCCCCATGCCCTTACGCCATATCCGTCTATGTTATCACTCCGGCCACAATTTATGGCTATAACATAGCGCCAGATGACCGAGCATTTTATGTCACTTTTGTGGCATTTGCATGACAATGTTTGCCACACCCGCCCAACATCTGTGCGCTATTTACCTGACAATAGGTTTGATGTTTACCTAATAAAGTTAACTAATGATATCTGTTGGACTTTCTTATCATTCTTTCGCAATAATGATTACGGACACTAAATACTCCCACAATAATCTTACTGGAGTTGCAATGGGTCAGGAAAAGCTCTACATCGAGAAAGAACTCAGCTGGTTAGCCTTTAATGAGCGGGTATTGCAAGAAGCAGCGGATAAGAGCAATCCACTCATTGAGCGGATGCGATTCCTTGGCATTTACTCCAATAATTTGGATGAATTCTATAAAGTCCGTTTCGCCGATCTGAAGCGGCGCATTTTGATTAGCGAAGAGCAAGGCTCTGCCGTGACCTCGCGCCATTTGCTGAAAAAAATTCAGAACAAAGTGGTGAAGGCCGACCAAGAATTTGATGGGCTGTATAATGATCTTTTGCTGGAGATGGCGCGTAATCAGATCTTCCTGATTAATGAGCGGCAAATTTCTGAGAATCAGCAAGTCTGGCTAAAGCTCTATTTTAAGCAGCATCTACGCCAGCACATCACACCGATTCTAATTAACCATGACACCAATCTGGTGCAGTTTTTAAAAGACGATTATACCTATTTGGCAGTGGAAATTATCCGTGGTCAGGATATTGCCTATGCCCTGCTGGAAATTCCTTCGGATAAAGTGCCGCGCTTCGTTAATTTACCACCGGAAGCACCTCGCCGCCGAAAGCCAATGATATTACTTGATAATATATTGCGCTATTGCCTCGATGAGATCTTCAAAGGCTTCTTTGATTACGATGCGCTGAATGCCTATTCGATGAAGATGACCCGCGATGCCGAATATGATTTGGTCACTGAGATGGAGTCCAGCCTGCTGGAACTGATGTCATCGAGCCTGAAACAGCGCCTGACGGCAGAGCCGGTACGCTTTGTTTATCAACGTGATATGCCCAACGAAATGGTGGAGTTACTGCGCGGCAAGCTCGGTATCTCTAACGATGATTCCGTGATCGCCGGCGGCCGTTATCATAATTTCAAAGATTTTATTAGCTTCCCCAATGTCGGTAAAAGCAATCTGGTGAACAAACTCATGCCGCGTCTGCGCCATGTTTGGTTTGATAAATTCCGCAACGGCTTTGATGCTATTCGTGAACAGGATGTACTGCTCTACTATCCGTATCACACCTTTGAGCACGTATTAGAACTGCTGCGCCAGGCATCATTTGATCCCAGTGTCTTGGCGATTAAAATCAATATTTATCGGGTCGCCAAAGATTCACGTATTATTGAATCGATGATCCATGCCGCCCATAATGGCAAAAAAGTCACGGTGGTGGTGGAGTTACAGGCGCGTTTCGATGAAGAAGCTAATATTCATTGGGCCAAAAGCCTGACCGCTGCGGGTGTACACGTTATTTTCTCCGCGCCGGGCCTGAAGATCCACGCCAAATTATTCCTTATTTCCCGCCTTGAAGGCGATGAAATCGTGCGCTATGCCCATATTGGCACCGGTAATTTTAACGAAAAAACCGCGCGGATTTATACCGACTACTCACTACTGACGGCCGATGCACGTATCACCAATGAAGTGCGGCGCGTATTTAACTTTATTGAGAATCCATACCGCCCGGTGAAGTTTGATAATCTGATGGTGTCACCACAAAACTCGCGCATCATGCTCTATCAATTGATTGACCAGGAAATTATTCATGCTCAGGCGGGGGAAAGCGCGGGAATTTCACTGAAAATAAATAATTTAGTGGATAAAGGGCTGGTAGATAGGTTATATAGCGCCTCCAGTGCCGGGGTGAAGGTTCGATTATTAGTGCGCGGAATGTGTTCATTAATCCCCAATATGCCGGGGATCAGCGATAATATTCAGGTCACCAGCATCGTTGACCGCTTCTTAGAGCATGACCGGGTCTACGTCTTCGATAATAAAGGCGACAAACTGGTGTATCTCTCCTCCGCTGACTGGATGACCCGCAATATTGATTACCGTATAGAAGTCGCGGTCTCGCTGCTTGATCCGAAATTAAAGCAGCGGGTGTTGGATATTTTAGAGCTGCTATTTAACGACACGGTAAAAGCCCGTTATATTGATAAAGAACTGAGTAATCGTTATGTACCGCGTGGCAACAGGCGCAAAGTACGTGCACAGATTGCCATCTATGATTATTTAAAAGCGCTGGAACAACCAGAGCAGTAGGGCGAAAATTATGCCGCTAACCAATAATTCGACTACCACCAAACCGCAGGAAATTGCGGCTATCGACTTGGGATCTAACAGTTTCCATATGGTGATCGCCCGCGTCGTCAACGGCGCGTTGCAAGTTTTAGGCCGCCTAAAGCAGCGGGTGCATCTGGCTGATGGTCTGGATAGCAATAATATGCTCAGCGAAGAGGCCATTGAGCGGGGTCTGGCCTGTCTGGCACTGTTTGCTGAGCGCCTACAGGGTTTCTCACCGGACAACGTCTGTATCGTCGGCACCCATTCACTGCGCCAGGCAGCGAATGCGGAAACCTTCCTCAAACGCGCCGCTGAGGTGATCCCTTACCCCATCGAAATCATCTCCGGTCAGGAAGAGGCGCGTCTGATTTTCATGGGCGTCGAGCATACTCAGCCGGAGAAAGGCCGCAAGCTGGTGATTGACATTGGTGGTGGCTCCACTGAGTTAGTGATTGGTGAAGACTTTGAACCGCTGCTGGTAGAGAGCCGCCGCATGGGCTGCGTCAGCTTTGCCCAGCAGTTCTTCCCCCATGGCGAAATCAGCAAAACCAACTTCAAGCGCGCCCGTCTGGCGGCGGCCCAAAAGCTGGAAAATCTGGCGTGGCAATACCGAATTCAAGGCTGGCAGTATGCGCTGGGCGCATCCGGCACCATTAAAGCCACCTACGAAGTGCTGGTGGAGATGGGCGAGAAAGATGGCTTAATCACGCCGGAACGGCTCGAAATGCTGGTGGAGCAAGTGCTGCAATTCAAACACTTCTCGGCCCTGAGTCTGCCGGGGCTATCAGAAGATCGCCAATCGGTATTTGTTCCGGGTCTGGCTATTTTGTGTGGTGTGTTCGATGCATTAGCTGTCAAAGAGTTACGTTTATCGGATGGCGCGCTACGCGAAGGTGTGCTGTATGAAATGGAAGGCCGTTTCCGCCATCAGGATATCCGTCAGCGCACTGCCAAAAGCCTGGCGGAGCACTATAATATTGATCGCGAACAGGCCCGCCGGGTGCTGGAGACAACCGAGCAACTCTATACCCAGTGGCTGGCACAGAATACTAAGCTGGTACAACCGCAGCTTGAAGCCTTGCTGAAATGGGCGGCAATGCTGCACGAAGTGGGCCTGAGCATTAATCACAGCGGGATGCATCGCCACTCTGCCTATATTCTGCAAAACACCAACTTGCCGGGCTTCAATCAAGAGCAGCAATTGCTGTTAGCAACGCTGGTTCGTATGCATCGTAAAGGCATTAAGCTGGATGAGCTGCCGCGCTTGAATTTATTCAAGAAAAAGTATTATTTGCCGTTAATTCAATTATTGCGGCTGAGCACCTTGCTCAACAATCAGCGCCAATCGACCACCACACCAGAAAGTCTGCGGCTGATAACCGATGATAGCCACTGGACATTGCGCTTCCCTGCGGGTTATCTGGCACAAAATAATCTGGTGCAACTGGATTTTGAACGCGAGCAGGCATACTGGGATGACGTGGTCGGCTGGAAGTTGATCATCGAAGAATAGGCGCCGGAACAGGCAAATAACGCAGCACCAGCGGCCTAAATAGAGTGAGTCCCGATGAGCTGACTCAAGTCAGTGATTCGGGTGACAAATTTGCTGGGAGCAAATTTGAACGCTGCTTGCAGCGGCCTCGCAGAGGCGAGGCCCAAGGATGGGCCGAGTAAATGAGAGCAGCTAACACCGCTGCAGCGCCAAGGTGCCACGGATTTTCCCAAAGTCATTGGGGTTGCAGCAAGGCAGCAAACGAGTGAGTCCCGATGAGCTGACTCAAGTCAGTGATTCGGGTGAGTGAGAGCAGCTAACACCGCTGCAGCGCCAAGGAAGAAGGGAAAAAATGAAGCGACGGCCCTCCACACAGCTAACAAAAATAATCTTACTGGTGAGCTTCCTCATTCTGTTCGGCCGCTTATTGTATGCCGCAGTCGCGTCTATCTCTCATCATCAGGAGCGACGTGAAACGCAGCGGCTCGAACTGTCGGTGGAGGGTGAGCCACCTGGCCCCCACGAGAGCGATCTCAGCCCCTAGATATCAGTTAACCTATCCCGAGTCACTCAGCGGCTCGGGCAAGCGAATAACCCTGCAATTTCAAGCACCAAGGGTAATATATACTATGCCAGCACCAATCATACCTGCGCCACTTTCCGCCACTATAAAGAACAAAACGAAAAATAAAACAAAGAAACTGGCAGAGATCCGCAACCGGATACTTTCTCTGTTACTGAATAATAAAGCGCTGGTTGACGGTATTCTTGGCCGTCAGGATGAGCGCGAAAAGCTCAGTGATGAGCAGTTATCAGCACAAACCTTAGAGATCAAAACGCTGCTTGATGATCTACACGCAGCGGACCTTGCCGACCTGCTCGAAGCTCTCCCCAACGACGAACGTTTAGCCTTGTGGCGCTTAGTCAAAAATGAGAAGCGCGGTCAAACCTTAGTTGAAGTCTCGGAGACGGTGTGGGACACCCTGATCAAAGAGATGAGCGATAAAGACCTGCTGAAAGCGATGCGCACCTTACATGTCGATGAGCAGGCTTATCTGGCGGAGTATCTGCCGCGTAACCTGATGGGCCGGCTACTCACCTCACTAGACCCCGACCAGCGCGCCCGTGTGCGGGAAGTTATTCAGTATGGCCGTGACACTGTTGGCCAGATGATGGATTTCGAGCTGGTTACCGTGCGCGCAGACGTGACACTGGCGACGGTGCACCGCTATTTGCGCTATCGGCGCAGCATTCCCGACGCCACAGATAAAATCTTTGTTATTGACCGCAAGAATACCTTACTCGGCGAACTACCACTGACCGCCATCCTGCTCAACGCACCTGACACCAAGGTGTTTGAGGTGATGGAGAGTAATCCAACCACCTTCCAACCCGAGCAGAAAGCGGAAGATGCGGCGGGCGCGTTTGAACGTTATGACTTAATCAGTGCTGCGGTGATTGATGCCAAAGGCAAACTGATGGGCCGTCTGACCATCGAAGAGATAGTCGACGTGGTCAATGAAGAGAGTGATACCACCTTAAGACGGATGGGGGGCTTAAGCCCGGAAGAGGATGTGTTCTCCCCGGTCGGCCGCGCGGTGCGCACCCGCTGGTCATGGCTGGCGATCAACCTCTGTACCGCATTTGTGGCCTCACGCGTTATCGGCTTATTTGAAGATACTATTTCGCAATTAGTGGCGCTGGCGGCATTAATGCCCATCGTGGCCGGCATTGGCGGTAACACTGGCAATCAGACCATCACCATGATTGTCCGCGCTCTGGCCCTGCACCATATTCAGCAGGGCAATGTGACCTTCCTGATGTTCAGAGAGTTGGGGGTGGCACTGATTAATGGTCTGGTCTGGGGCGGTATTATGGGGGTGGTCACTTATCTACTCTATGGCGACCCGGCTATGGGCGGTGTCATGACTTTAGCAATGATGCTGAACCTATTAATGGCGGCATTGATGGGGGTGATTATCCCAATGACCATGGCCCGATTAGGCCGTGATCCGGCAATTGGCTCCAGTGTGATGATCACCGCCATCACTGATACTGGCGGCTTTTTCATCTTCCTGGGGTTAGCCACCCTATTTTTAGTTTAGATATTATTAGAATTAAGCAATAAATTGAGCATGAGACAAAACGAACAACACTCGGCACTGCTCATCTATACTAAACTTTTGAATATGACCGTATTTTAACTGCGGTATATTTTTTATGTGATGAGGCCTTCTCATCATAACCAGCACACTGGCAAGCAAAATAAGGCACTCTATGGATCTCAGCGCGGCCGAACAACCGGCACCTGACAATAAAACCATTCTGCACATCACTCTGGTCAGCATAGTGGTGTTTTTGCTTGCACTCTTTTGTATCCAACTCTCTGAGCGATCAGAGAATCTGGCCCCATTGTGGTTCCCAACCGCCCTACTGATGGTGGCCCTATTCCACCACCCGACACGCTACTGGTGGTGGCAACTATCCTCTGCGGGGCTATGTATTGTTGCCGCCAACTTTATTTTATATGGCGTCAGTTGGTTCCCGCTGCCGCTTACCTTGATCAATCTGGCAGAATCGGCAGCCGGCGCGTGGCTGTTGCGGCGATTCCTGCAACCGAAAGACCCACTCAATAGCCTGTTCAGTTGGCTCAAGTTCTCGATTTGCACGGTGATTGTAGTGCCACTGATGAGCGGGCTGGCAGCAGCCTGGTATCTCGCCCCCGATAACGGCAGCTTTGGGCAGGTGTTCACGGTGTGGTTTATGTCCGAAGCCATCGGCATGTTGGCTCTCGGCCCGGTCGGGCTGCTCTATCGCCGTGGCTACTTTAATATCGCGACCAAATCTAAAGCGCTGTTTGATATGATGTGGATGATGATTCTATCGCTATCTGTCTGCTATATCGGTCTGCTTTACCTGCCCTTCCCGTTCACCTTTGTCATTATGTCGCTGATTTGGGTCGCAATTCGCCTGCCGCGCTTTGAGACATTTACCATCTGTTTTCTGGCCACCTTGCTGATTGCACTGATGATCAATTTCAACCTGTTTACCCTGCAGGCGGATACCAAAATGTTGGTGCAGGCATTCTCCTTTATTCCTCTGTTGATGGTGCTAATCCCGCCTCACGCCATGGCGATGGTGATGCACGCCTTCCGCATGGAGAAAGAACATATCATTGAGAGTGAAAACCGCTTTCGTAACGCCATGGAGTATTCGGCTATCGGCATGGCGCTGGTGTCACCGGAAGGGCAATGGATGCAGGTCAATCAGGCGTTGTGCCGGTTGCTGGGTTACAGCCAGGAGACCTTACTCACCCTGACGTTCCAGCAAATCACCCATCCGGAAGATCTCTCCGCTGACCTGAAATTGCTCGATGACCTATATCATGACCGCATCCCCAGCTACTCGATGGAAAAGCGCTATATCCGCAGTGATGGCGAGGTGGTGTGGGCGCTACTGGTGGTTAGTGTGGTGCGGGATCATCAGCAACAACCGCTCTATTACATCTCCCAGGTCGAAGATATCAATGACCTGAAAAAGAGCGAGATCATTAACCGCCGCCTGATGGAGCGCATTACGCTGGCTAATGAAGCGGGCGGCATTGGCATCTGGGAACTGGATCTGAAAAAACAGCTAATCAGTTGGGATAAGCGGATGTATGAGCTTTATCATATCCCGCTACATACCCCGGTTGACGATAAAGTTTGGCGCAGACACGTGCATCCGGAAGATCTCAACCGGGTCAATCGCGAATACAGCGCGGCCCTCAAGCAGCGCCAGCCCTATCGTCTGGAGTTCCGGCTGCTACTGCCCAACGGTGAGATTGTCCATCTGCGCAATCAGGCCAATATGGTGTGTGATAAGCACGGCAATATGCTGCGCCTGATTGGCACCACACTGGATATGACCGAGATCAGAAACCTGACGGAAGCGCTGCACGAAGAGAAAGAGCGGCTGCATATCACGCTAGACTCCATCGGCGAAGCGGTGGTCTGTACCGATCAGGAGATGAAGATCACCTTTATGAACCCGGTCGCCGAGAAAATGACCGGCTGGGCCAACACCATCGCCCTGGGCCAGCCGGTCAACCATATCATCAAGCTGACCAATGGTGTGGAGGGGCCAGAAATTACCGACCCAATCGCCCACTGTCTCAACCATCGCTCTAACTCTTCGCTCAATGAATCGATAGTGTTACATCATCGCGATGGGCAGTATTACGACATTCAGGAGTCGGTCGCGCCGCTGAAAACCCTGGAAGGTGAGGTGGTCGGGGCGGTGATGGTGTTCCAGGATGTCGGCGAGTCGCGCGCTATGATGCGCAAACTGAGCCACAGTGCCTCCCACGACAATCTGACCGGCCTGCCAAACCGCGCCAATTTTGAAAATAAGCTGAAGGCGGCCATTCAGGTCAGTGTTGAGCTAAACCAGCAACATGCGCTGGCGTTCCTCGATTTAGATTATTTTAAGGCCATCAACGACACCGCAGGGCATCCGGCGGGGGATGCATTACTGAAAGAGATCAGCCAGTTAATGCGCCAGCACTTGCGCAATAGTGATTGTGTCGCGCGCCTCGGCGGGGATGAGTTCGGTCTATTGATGCTCAATTGCACCCTGCCCCACGCCAAAGCTATCACCCAAAGTCTGGTCTCCACTATCAATGGCTACCAATTCTACTGGGAGAATAAGCTCTATCGTATTGGTGCCAGCGCCGGAGTGACCCAAATCAGCAGTAGCAACAACCAGCGCAGTGAGATTATGGCGCAGGCCGATATCGCCTGTTATACCGCCAAACACAGTGGTCGCGGTCAGGTGTTCCTCTATCAACCACGACAAAAACAGCTGTTGGCACGCCAGCACGACTTGCTGAGCAGAGAGGATGTTGAAACTATCCTCAGTGACAGCCAACTGACACTGCAACTGACGCCAACTGCTCCGCCTAAAACGCCATTGTCAGTCTGCTTTTATCAGGTCAGTTTTATTGTCAATCGGCCAGAAAACATCAATGTCAGCGAGGCCGCATTTCAGGAGGCCGCGCTGCTGTATGGTTTACTGCCGCAAGTTGACGGCTGGGTGTGCGAGCAACTGTTAGTGGCGCAAGCCGAGGCGATCAACCGCAAAGGGCTGGCACTGGCGATTCCACTCTCAGAAACTGCGCTGCTCAAAGAGGAGTTTCGTCAGTCACTGCTGACCCTGGTGCAACAGACCCCATTGCCACCCCACAGTTTGTACTGGATGGTCGACGAATCCACCTTGCTGCAATATCCATTTGCGATTGGTAACTTCCTCGCCAAGCTGCAACAGCTGGGCTGCCAGCTAATCGTCAAGGAGTTTGGTCATAATCTAAATGACTTTGAGCTGCTGGCTGAGCACACCATCAACTACCTTAAGTTCAACAGTGACTTAATTGCCCATATTCATATCAATCAAATGGATGAGGTGCTGGTCTCCATCATCAACGGCACGGCGCAACGGGCCAATATCGCCACACTGGCAGGCCCCGCCGAATTACCGCAGATCCTCAATAAGCTGATCGTGATTGGCGTCGATTTAGCTGACGGCGAGACTATTGGCCGCACGCAGCCGCTATCTGAGGTGCTGAACAGCGGCTATTTCGCGGCTAAATAATTTCAGTCGCGGGCGATACTTTTGACCTCCTTCATCGCCATCGACCGCGCCGCAGCGAATATTTTTATTCCTTAGGCGCAGCGCCGCTGCTCAGGATAAAAAAATCCCTGCTTTGACGATTGCTCCGCTGCTCACTCTGGGGTAAAGTCGGCCCCTTTTATTTGGGGGGGAGCACTAATGTTCATTGGATTTGACTACGGCACAGCAAACTGCTCGGTTGCCGTGATGCGGGGCGATGCTCCCGAATTGCTGACACTGGAAAATAGTGACGTCTATCTGCCCTCCATGTTGTGTGCGCCGACCCGGGAAGCGGTCAGTGAGTGCCTGCACCGCCACTGGCAAGTGCCAACGGGCAGTGACGAAAACCAGCAACTGTTGCGCCGGGCCATGGCGTTTAACCGCGAAGAGGATATTCCGGTCACCGCAGACAGCCTGATGTTCGGCCTGTCAGCACTGGCGCAATATATTGAAGATCCAGAAGAAGTTTACTTTGTAAAATCCCCTAAATCCTTCCTTGGCGCCAATGGCCTAAAGCCGCAGCAACTGGCGCTGTTTGAGGATTTGGTCTGCGCCATGATGTTCCATATTAAGCGGCAGGCAGAGTCAGTGCTAGCTGCAGAAATCAGCCAAACGGTGATTGGTCGCCCGGTCAACTTTCAGGGTTCCGGTGGCGAAGAGGCCAACCGTCAGGCCGAGGGCATCTTGCTACGCGCCGCGCAACGGGCCGGTTTTCGCGATATCGCCTTTCAGTTTGAGCCGGTGGCGGCGGGGCTGGATTTTGAAGCCACACTGACCACAGAGAAAACCGTGCTGGTGGTGGATATCGGCGGCGGCACCACTGACTGCTCGGTGCTGCTGATGGGGCCAAAATGGCAGGGAGTGGCAGACCGCCAGCAGAGCCTGCTGGGCCACAGTGGCTGCCGCGTCGGCGGTAACGATCTGGATATCATGCTCGCGTTTAAGCAGTTGATGCCGCTGTTTGGCATGGGGAGCGAAACCGAAAAAGGCATTGCCATGCCGTCACTGCCCTACTGGAATGCGGTGGCCACCAATGATGTTCCGGCACAGAGCGACTTCTACAGCATCGCCAATGGCCGCTTCCTGCGGGATCTGATCCGCGACGCCGCCAACCCGCAGCAGGTCGAGCGCCTGCTGAAAGTCTATCAACAGCGCCTGAGCTACCGCATTGTGCGCGCCGCAGAAGAGAGCAAAATTGCGCTCTCTGAGCAGGGGCAGGTCGCCGCCGCGCTGAGTTTTGTCCAGCCGGAACTGGGGCAGACCATCAGCCAGCAGCAGTTGGCCGAGGCTATTTCTCAGCCGCTGCAACGGATTCAGGAACAAGTCAGCCTGGCGCTCGCCACCAGCCACATCACCCCAGATGTGATCTACCTGACCGGCGGCAGCGCCCGCTCCCCATTACTGCGCGCCGCCTTGCAGCAGCAACTACCGGGAATTCCGCTGGTGGGGGGAAATGACTTTGGCTCGGTAACCGCCGGGTTAGCCCGCTGGGCGCAGACGCTCTATCGGTAAGCAGATTTTTCTGCTTAGGCCCAGCGATTGGATAGACGCAACGCGACTATCCAATCTTGGCGCAAGGCGTGGTGTTGGGTCGCCCCCCAACGACAGCCCCCTCACCAACTTAACTCGTGAACGAATCTATACACTATTTTCATATTTCCTCCATTTTTATCCGGTAAATCCCCGCTAAACTAGTAACATATCCAAAAACTGACTTATGCATCTATATTGCAACTGCAGATAACCAGAACATCAAAAGGAATGCTCCGCCATCATGAAAGCTCAATCTAAACGCACCTCCCGGTTACTGATGTTATTGGGGGCAGTGGTGGCGATTATTGTTGCTCTATTGGTTTGGCGTCACTTCAGTGCCACCGCTGAAAGCCGGGCGCCGGGAGCGCAACCCGCCAGCAGCAGCAGCAGCCCCGCGCGGGCCGGCGGGCGACGTAATATGCCACTGTCACCAGTACAGACCGCCACCGCCAGCGAGCAAACTGTGCCGCGCTACCTCAGCGGATTAGGCACCGTGATAGCCGCCAATACTGTCACCGTCACCAGCCGTGTTGATGGTCAGTTAATGGCGATCCACTTTACCGAGGGTCAGCAGGTCAAGGCCGGTGAGCTACTAGCCGAGATCGACCCACGCCCTTATCAGGTGCAACTGACCCAAGCACAGGGGCAGTTGGCCAAAGATCAGGCCACCCTCGATAATGCGCGCCGTGATCTGGCCCGCTACCAGAAATTGGTCAAAACCGGAGTGATTTCACAGCAAGAGCTGGACACCCAAGCGGCCTTGGTGCGCCAGAGTGAGGGCAGCGTGAAGGCCGATCAGGGCGCGATTGATAGTGCTGAACTGCAACTGACCTATAGCCGCATCACCGCGCCAATTTCCGGCAAAGTGGGGCTAAAACAGGTGGATGTCGGCAACTTTATCACCAGTGGCACCGCCACACCGATTGTGGTGATCACCCAGACACATCCGGTTGATGTACTCTTTACTCTGCCGGAGAGTGATATTCCGGCCATTATGCAGGCGCAGAAAAATGCGGCCAAAAATAACAGTACCGTGCCAGTGGAGGCCTGGGATCGCACCAACAAACAGCTGTTGGCGCAGGGCTATCTGCTGAGCATGGATAACCAGATTGATACCACCACCGGCACTATTAAGCTGAAAGCGCGTTTCGCCAATGAAGATGATGCGCTGTTCCCGAATCAGTTTGTCAATGCCCGCATCAAGGTCGATTTGCTGCAAAATGCGGTGGTCGTCCCCACCGCTGCGGTGCAGATGGGCAGCGAAGGTAGCTTTGTCTGGACACTCAATGACGAAAATAGGGTCAGCAAACATCTGGTCACCACCGGCATTCAGGATAGCAAACAGGTAGTAATCAGCTCCGGCCTGAATGCTGGTCAGCGGGTGGTCACTGACGGCATCGACCGCCTGACCGAGGGGGTGCAGGTTGAAGTGGTCACGCCGCGCTCCACCGCGACAGAGCAAAGCGATGCCGCCGCGCCAACAGAACAAACCGGCACCCGCACCGGCAGAAAACATGGCGCTAATGCGCAAGCCGGCCAAACCACTCCGGCGGAGAAGTCCTGATGCAAGTGATGCCCCCAACACCCGGTGGTGGCCCCTCACGGCTGTTTATCCTGCGCCCGGTCGCCACCACCCTGTTTATGGTCGCCATTCTGCTAGCCGGGGTTCTCGGCTACCGCGCCCTGCCGGTCTCCGCCCTGCCGGAGGTGGATTACCCCACCATTCAGGTGGTGACACTCTATCCCGGCGCCAGCCCGGATGTGGTCACCTCCTCTATCACCGCGCCACTGGAGCGCCAGTTTGGTCAGATGTCCGGCCTGAAACAGATGGCGTCGCAAAGCTCTGGCGGCGCGTCAGTTATCACTTTGCAATTCCAGCTCGCCCTGCCGCTCGATGTGGCAGAGCAGGAGGTACAAGCGGCGATTAACTCCGCCACGAATCTGCTGCCAGGTGATCTGCCCTATCCGCCGATTTACAGCAAAGTGAATCCGGCTGATCCGCCAATTATGACACTGGCGGTCACCTCCACGGCGATACCGATGACTCAGGTGGAGGACATGGTGGAGACCCGCATTGCGCAGAAGATTTCGCAAGTCACCGGTGTCGGTCTGGTCACCATCTCGGGTGGCCAGCGCCCTGCGGTGCGGGTGAAGCTAAATGCGCCCGCCGTCGCCGCCCTTGGGCTGGATAGCGAAACCATCCGCACCGCCATCAGCAATGCCAATGTCAACTCCGCCAAAGGAAGTCTGGATGGGCCAACCCGCTCGGTGACTCTGTCGGCCAATGATCAGATGAAATCCGCCGAGGATTATCGTGATCTGGTCATCGCCTACCAAAATGGCGCGCCAATCCGCTTGCGGGATGTCGCCACCATTGAGCAGGGGGCGGAGAATAACAAGCTGGCCGCCTGGGCCAATAACCAGCAGGCGATTGTGCTGAATATCCAGCGCCAGCCGGGGGTTAACGTGATAGCCACCGCCGACAGTATCCGCCAGATGCTGCCGGAGCTGATTAAGAGTCTGCCCAAGTCGGTGGAGGTCAACATCCTGACCGACCGCACCACCACCATCCGCGCCTCGGTCAGTGACGTGCAGTTTGAGTTGCTGCTGTCGATTGCCCTGGTGGTGATGGTTATCTACCTGTTCCTGCGCAATGCCGCCGCCACTGTGATCCCCAGTATCGCGGTGCCGCTGTCACTGATCGGCACCTTTGCGGCGATGTATTTCCTCGGTTTTTCCATCAATAATTTGACCCTGATGGCGCTAACCATCGCCACCGGTTTTGTGGTGGATGACGCCATTGTGGTGATTGAGAATATCTCGCGCTATATCGAAAAGGGCGAGAAACCGCTGGATGCGGCGCTAAAAGGGGCGGGAGAGATTGGTTTCACCATTATCTCACTGACCTTCTCATTGATTGCGGTGTTGATTCCGCTGCTGTTTATGGGCGATATCGTCGGCCGGCTGTTCCGCGAGTTTGCCGTCACCCTGGCGGTGGCGATCCTGATTTCAGCGGTGGTCTCCCTGACCCTTACCCCAATGATGTGCGCGCGGATGCTCAGTTATGAGTCACTGCGCAAGCAAAATAGGCTGTCACGCGCTAGTGAGAAATTCTTCGATTGGGTGATCGCCCATTATGCCGTGGCGCTAAAAAAAGTGCTGAAGCATCAATGGATAACCTTGGGTGTTGCCGTGAGCACTCTGCTGCTGACGGTGCTGCTTTATTTGCTGATGCCCAAAGGCTTTTTCCCCTTGCAGGACAATGGGCTGATTCAGGGCACACTAGAAGCGCCGCAATCGGTGTCATTTAGCAATATGGCTGAGCGCCAGCAGCAGGTGGCGGCTATCATCCTCAAAGATCCGGCGGTGGAGAGTCTGACCTCATTTGTCGGTGTCGATGGCACCAATGCCACCCTCAACAGTGGCCGATTGCAGATTAACCTTAAGCCACTGGCTGAGCGCGCCGACCGCATCCCGCAGGTGATAGCCCGCTTGCAGCAGAGTGTCGCCAGCATTCCGGGCATCAAACTCTATTTACAGCCAGTGCAAGATTTAACCATCGATACCCAACTGAGCCGCACGCAGTATCAGTTCACGCTACAGGCCACCTCGCTCGAAGAGCTGAGCACCTGGGTGCCGAAGCTGATTAGCGAGTTGCAGCAGCAAGCGCCCTTCCAGGATGTGACCAGCGACTGGCAGGATCAGGGGCTAGTGGCCTTTGTCAATGTGGACCGAGACAGCGCCAGCCGTTTGGGGATCACCATGGCCGCCATCGACAATGCGCTGTATAACGCCTTTGGTCAGCGCTTGATCTCCACCATCTATACCCAGGCCAATCAGTATCGGGTGGTGCTGGAGCATGACGTGCAAGCCGCGCCGGGGCTGGCGGCTTTCAATGATATCCGCCTGACCGGCAGTGACGGCAAAGGGGTGCCGCTAAGCAGTATTGCCACCATTGAGGAGCGCTTTGGGCCGCTGTCGATCAACCATTTGAATCAGTTCCCGTCAGCCACCATCTCCTTCAATCTGGCCCAGGGCTACTCCCTTGGCGAGGCGGTGGCCGCGGTGACGCAAGCTGAGCAGGCCATTCAGCTGCCCGCCGATATCACCACCCGCTTCCAAGGCTCGACGCTGGCATTTCAGGCCGCCCTCGGCAGCACCTTGTGGCTGATTATCGCCGCCATTGTGGCGATGTATATCGTGCTCGGTGTGTTGTACGAAAGTTTTATTCACCCGGTGACTATCTTATCCACCCTGCCGACCGCTGGGGTCGGGGCGTTGCTGGCGCTGATGTTGACCGGCCATGAGCTGGATGTGATCGCCATCATCGGAATAATTCTGCTGATCGGCATCGTCAAAAAGAATGCGATCATGATGATCGACTTTGCGCTCGCCGCCGAGCGGGATCAGGGCATGACCCCTTATGATGCTATCTATCAGGCCTGTTTGCTGCGTTTCCGCCCCATTCTGATGACCACACTGGCCGCGCTGTTCGGTGCCTTGCCCCTGATGCTCAGTACCGGGGCCGGGGCCGAATTGCGCCAGCCGCTGGGGGTCTGTATGGTCGGCGGGTTGATTGTCAGCCAAATATTGACCCTGTTTACCACCCCGGTTATCTATCTGCTGTTCGATAGAGTGGCGCGCAATACCCATCATCACGAAGATATGGATTCAGCTACATTACCCGATGGGCGGGAGCTGCCGTGAAATTCTTTGCTCTGTTCATCCAGCGCCCGGTGGCGACCACCCTGCTGACACTGGCTATCACCCTGAGTGGCATTATCGGTTTTAGTTTACTGCCGGTATCGCCGCTGCCGCAGGTCGATTATCCGGTGATTATGGTCAGTGCCTCGATGCCCGGAGCTGATCCGGAAACCATGGCGTCATCCATCGCCACGCCGCTGGAGCGCGCTCTGGGAAGAATTTCCGGAGTCAATGAGATGACCTCGACCAGTTCACTGGGCAGCACGCGGATCATTTTACAATTTGATCTCAACCGCGATATTAATGGCGCTGCCCGCGATGTGCAGGCGGCGCTGAATGCCGCGCAAAGCTTGCTGCCGACCGGCATGCCGAACCGCCCGACCTACTACAAGATGAACCCGTCGGATGCCCCCATCATGATCATGACGCTGACCTCAGACACCTTCACTCAGGGCCAGCTGTATGACTTCGCCTCTACCAAACTGGCGCAGAAAATCGCCCAGACTGAGGGCGTCAGTGATGTGAGTGTCGGTGGTAGCTCGCTGCCTGCGGTGCGGGTGGAGCTGAACCCTAGCGCACTATTTAATCAGGGGGTCTCACTTGATGCGGTGCGCCAGGCCATCACTGCCGCCAATGTGCGCCGCCCGCAAGGCTCTGTCGATAGCCACGAGCAGCACTGGCAAGTTCAGGCCAATGATGAGATCAAAACCGCCGAGGGTTATCGCCCACTAATCATTCATTACAATAATGGGTCGCCAGTGCGATTGCAGGATGTCGCCAACGTGGTGGACTCAGTTCAGGATGTGCGCAACGCCGGGATGTCCGATGGCAAATCGGCGGTGCTGCTGGTGATCAGCCGCGAACCGGGGGCGAATATTATCGCCACGGTAGACCGGATCCGCGCGGAGCTACCCGCCCTGCGTGCCTCGATCCCGGCCTCAATTGAGTTAAAAATTGCGCAAGATCGCTCGCCAACTATCCGCGCCTCACTAGAGGAGGTGGAGCGCTCACTGATCATCGCGGTGGCGCTGGTAATTCTGGTGGTGTTCCTGTTTCTGCGATCAGGACGCGCCACACTGATCCCCGCGGTTGCCGTGCCGGTCTCACTGATCGGAACCTTTACCGCCATGTATCTGTGCGGTTTTAGTCTCAATAACCTGTCACTGATGGCGCTGACCATCGCCACCGGCTTTGTGGTCGATGATGCCATTGTGGTGCTGGAGAATATCTCCCGCCATCTGGAGGCGGGGGTGAAACCGATGGTGGCCGCCCTACGCGGGGTGCGCGAAGTCGGATTTACCGTGCTGTCGATGAGTATCTCACTGGTGGCGGTGTTTATCCCCCTGCTGCTGATGGAGGGGCTGCCGGGCCGACTGTTCCGCGAGTTTGCCATTACGCTGTCAGTGGCGATCGGCATCTCGCTGGTCATCTCCCTGACCCTGACCCCGATGATGTGCGCCCACTTGCTGCGCGCGCAGCCGGCGGGTCAGCAACCCCGGATCCGTGGTTTTGGTAAAGTGCTACTGGCGATTCAGCGGGGTTATGGCCGCTCACTCAACTGGGTGCTGGGCCATACACGCTGGGTGATGGTTGTGCTGCTTTCCACTATTGCGCTGAATGTCTGGCTCTATATCAGCATCCCGAAAACCTTTTTCCCTGAGCAGGATACCGGCCGCATGATGGGCTTTATTCAGGCGGATCAGAGCATCTCTTTCCAGGCGATGCAGCAAAAACTGAAAAATTTCATGAAGATCATCAATGATGATCCGGCGGTCGATAATGTCACCGGTTTTACTGGCGGTTCACGCACCAACAGCGGCTCAATGTTTATCTCGCTCAAACCGCTGAGTGAACGCGGCGAAAGCGCCCAGCAAATTATCACCCGCTTGCGGGCCAAATTAGCCAAAGAGCCGGGCGCCAGTCTGTTTCTGGCCCCGGTGCAAGATATCCGCGTTGGCGGGCGGCAAGCCAATGCCAGCTACCAATTTACCCTGCTGGCCGACGATCTGACCGCACTGCGTGAGTGGGAACCCAAAGTGCGGGCCGCGCTGGCGAAGCTGCCGGAGCTGGCGGATGTTAGCTCCGACCAGCAAGATAAAGGCGCTGAGATTGCGCTCACTTATGACCGTGAAACTATGGCGCGGCTGGGGATTGATGTCTCCGATGCTAATGCCCTGCTGAACAATGCCTTTGGTCAGCGGCAGATCTCCACCATTTATCAGCCGTTAAACCAATACAAAGTGGTGATGGAAGTCGCGCCACAATACACGCAGGATGTGAGTTCGCTGGACAAAATGTTTGTCATTAATAGCAGCGGCCAATCCATTCCGCTCTCCTATTTCGCCAAGTGGCAACCTGCCAATGCGCCACTGGCGGTCAATCATCAGGGACTTTCTGCCGCTTCGACCATCTCGTTTAACTTACCGGAGGGCGGTAGTTTATCTGCGGCGACTGCGGCCGTTGAGCGGGCGATGACCGAACTTGGCGTGCCCGCTAGCGTGCGCGGGACATTTACCGGCACCGCGCAGGTATTCCAGGAGACGCTGAAATCTCAGCTATGGCTGATTATGGCCGCCATCGCCACGGTCTATATCGTGCTCGGCATCCTGTATGAGAGCTATGTTCACCCGCTGACTATCTTGTCAACACTGCCCTCCGCCGGTGTCGGGGCGCTGCTGGCGCTGGAGTTGTTCAATGCGCCCTTTAGCCTTATCGCCCTGATTGGCATTATGTTGTTGATTGGTATCGTGAAAAAGAACGCCATTATGATGGTGGACTTCGCCCTTGATGCACAGCGTAATGGCAATATCAGCGCCCGCGATGCTATTTTCCAGGCCAGTTTGCTGCGTTTCAGGCCAATTCTGATGACCACACTGGCGGCCCTGTTCGGCGCACTGCCACTGGTTCTCGGTAGTGGCGATGGGGCGGAGTTGCGCCAGCCGCTGGGGATCACCATTGTCGGCGGGTTAGTGGTGAGCCAACTGCTCACCCTCTACACCACGCCGGTGGTCTACCTCTACTTTGACCGGCTGCGCAGCCGTTTTAGCAAACAGCCGCTCATGAGGCTGGAGTAGTCTGTCATCTGGCCCACCGCCCCAGCAAACCGATAGAGATAGGTGAAAAATGAGGATCGGCATTACCGGAAAACTGTTTATGGCGATATTTGCCACCTGCATATTAGTGCTGATCACCATGCATTGGGGCGTGAGAGCCAGCTTCGAGCGCGGTTTTATTGATTACATCAAGCAGAGTAATGAGCAGCGGATCAGCATGTTAGGCAATGCGCTGGAGGTGCAGTATCAGCAACATGGCAACTGGGATTTCCTGCGCAATAATGATCAGCTGATTTATCAGATCATGCGCTCATTCGAACAGAGTGGTGATAACAGCCGCAGTATGCCCCCACATGGCTGGCGCGCCCAATTTTGGGTTGTCGATCAGCACAATAATCTGTTGGCCGGGCGCAGTGACCGGGTGCCAAAAGAGGCCAGCCGCCAGGCTATCACCGTGAATAAACAGGTGGTGGGCTGGGTGATGTCGACACCATCGGAAAAACTGACCCGCAATGCCGATATCAACTTTGATCTGCAACAGCGCCGCACCAGTTGGATGATTGTCGGCCTCTCGACCCTACTGGCGGCGGCCGCCACCTGGCTATTATCGCGCGGCATGTTGGCACCGGTAAAACGGTTGGTGGAGGGCACCCATCGGCTAGCCGCCGGTGATTTCAGCACCCGCGTGGCAGTCAGCAGCCGTGATGAGCTAGGCCGTCTGGCACAGGACTTTAACCAGCTCGCCAGTTCGCTGGAGAAAAATGAGCAGATGCGGCGCGATTTCATGGCCGATGTCTCCCATGAATTGCGCACCCCACTGGCGGTATTGCGCGGTGAGCTGGAGGCCCTGCAAGATGGCGTGCGCCAACCGACACCTGAATCCTTGATTTCGCTGCAAGCTGAGGTCGGCATCCTCACCAAGCTGGTCAATGACCTGCATCAATTGTCGCTCTCAGATCACGGCGCACTGGCCTACCGCAAAACCCAGTTGGATGCCGTGCGGCTGCTACAGATTGCCGTTGCCAGCTTCCATGGCCGCTTCCAAAGCAAAAATATCACCGTGATGGCTAATCTGCCGGAGCAGGGGGTTATCTTTGGCGATCCCGACCGCCTGAATCAGCTGTTCCACAATTTGCTGGAGAACAGTTTGCGCTATACCAATGAGGGCGGGCGGCTAGAGATCACCGCACAACTCGATGACGATACCTTAACGCTACACTGGCAGGACAGTAAACCGGGCCTGAGTGACGAACAGTTGCAGCGTATTTTTGAGCGTTTTTATCGCACCGAAAGTTCGCGTAACCGCGCCAGTGGCGGATCGGGGCTGGGCCTGGCAATTTGTCACAATATTGTCGAGGCCCATGGGGGGAAAATCAGCGCGGCACATTCACCTTTAGGGGGGCTGCGGATTACGGTACTATTTCCCCTCTTCCACTCCATAGGGTAACTCATGGTAATGCACGAGCCGCTTCAGTCTGCCAGCCAGTCTGGCTGCGTATTGATTGTTGAAGATGAACCTAAACTCGGCCAATTATTGGTCGATTATCTACAAGCGGCGGGTTACAGCACCCAGTGGATCACCAATGGCGCAGAGGTCGTGGCCGCCGTGCGCCAGGCCCCACCGGCGATGATATTGCTGGATTTAATGCTACCGGGCAGCGATGGCATCACCATTTGCCGGGAAATTCGCCGTTTCTCCGATGTGCCCATCATGATGGTCACGGCAAAAACCGAGGAGATCGACCGCTTACTGGGGCTGGAGATCGGTGCTGATGACTATATCTGCAAACCCTATAGCCCACGGGAGGTGGTGGCGCGGGTTAAAACCATTCTGCGCCGCTGCCAACAACAGCGCGAACAGCCAAGTGAGAGTGCGCCGCTGCTGATTGATGAGTCGCGCTTTCAGGCCAGTTATCAGGGTCACTTACTGGAGCTGACGCCGGCAGAGTTTCGCCTGCTGAAAATACTGGCAACACAGCCGGGACATGTGTTTAGCCGCGAACAGCTGCTCAATAATCTCTATGACGACTATCGTGTGGTGACTGACCGCACTATCGACAGTCATATCAAAAATCTGCGGCGCAAGCTGGAGGCGCTCGATGGCGAGAAGCCTTTTATCCGCGCGGTTTATGGCATGGGGTATCGTTGGGAAGCAGAGATCTGTCGTTTACTGTAATTTCATCGCGACAGAAGATCTATTAATGTTGGTGGTGCATGGCGCATTGACCTCACTTTCGGTCAACGTTGACTACACTCAGTAGAGTTATCACAACCAACAGGAGAAACACTATGGCCATGGGTCACTATGAGATTAAAAAGGCAAAGAATGGGCAATACCATTTCAATCTGAAAGCCAGCAATGGTGAAATTATTCTCTCCAGTGAGATGTATGCCAGTAAAGCCTCCGCAGAGAACGGCATCGCATCAGTACAGAGTAACTCGCCACTAGAGAGCCAGTACGAGTCTAAACGTAATGTCAAAAACGAGCCCTATTTCGTTTTGAAAGCGAAGAACCATCAAGTTATTGGTGTCAGCGAAGCCTACAGTTCCGAAGCTGCCGCTAAAAATGGCATTGCCTCAGTGATGAAAAATGGCCCGACAGCAACAATAAAAGATTTGACGCTGTAACTTTTAACTTTTACCTCTCCCTGCGCGGGCTACCTTACCGCGCATTTTATTGATTTAGCATCAATAATCAGCGATGATTATATTAACCCATCGCCATGTGATTAATTTTAACTATTGAGTTAATTTAACGCTTATAAATTTATCTCCACCATAGAGATCATATATAACCTGCTGCGGCATACTGTCAGCAAAAATATTACTAACAGTGAGTTGATCTAAATCATTTAAACCTTACAAAAATTGTGCAAGGGCTGATTTTCACGATGGGCAAGGTTACAATCCCCGGTTTTTAGCCACCCCTGCGGGCGTGGTTCTGACTTGAACTCAGACTGAGAGCCAACAATATGTCGTCATCAGCACTATCCTCTAATGCACCTTTTACACCGGAACTGCTATCCCCTGCCGGTACACTTAAAAATATGCGCTATGCCTTTGCTTACGGCGCGGATGCGGTTTATGCCGGTCAGCCGCGTTACAGCTTGCGGGTGCGTAATAATGAATTCAATCACGAGAATCTGGCATTAGGTATTGAGGAAGCCCATGCACTTGGCAAACGCTTCTATGTGGTGGTGAATATTGCCCCCCACAACTCCAAACTGAAAACCTTCCTGCGTGATTTGAAACCGGTGATCGATATGGGGCCAGATGCGCTGATTATGTCTGATCCCGGCTTGATTATGCTGGTGCGGGAAGCATTTCCAGCGATGGATATCCATCTGTCAGTGCAAGCTAACGCCGTCAACTGGGCGACCGTCAAATTCTGGCAGCAGATGGGCTTGACCCGGGTGATCCTCTCCCGTGAGTTATCACTGGAAGAGATTGCAGAAATCCGCGCGCAAGTCCCTGACATGGAACTGGAAGTGTTTGTCCACGGCGCACTGTGCATGGCCTATTCAGGTCGCTGCCTGCTCTCCGGCTATATCAATAAGCGCGATCCAAATCAGGGCACCTGCACCAATGCTTGCCGCTGGGAATATAACGTTCAGGAAGGCAAAGAGGACGATATCGGCAATATCGTGCATATTCATCAGCCTATCGCGGTGAAGAGTGTCGAGCCAACTCTGGGTATCGGCGCCCCCACCGACAAAGTGTTTATGCTAGAAGAAGCGCAGCGCCCGGGGGAGTATATGACCGCCTCAGAAGATGAGCACGGCACTTACATCATGAACTCAAAAGACCTGCGGGCTATCCAGCATGTGGAGCGGTTGACCCAATTGGGTGTGCATTCGCTGAAAATTGAGGGCCGAACCAAATCGTTCTACTATTGCGCCCGCACCGCGCAGGTCTATCGCCGCGCCATTGATGATGCTGTCGCGGGTAAACCTTTCGATCCCACACTATTGACCACACTAGAAGGTCTGGCACACCGCGGCTATACCGAGGGCTTCCTACGCCGTCACGTGCATGAAGATCAACAAACTTACGACTACGGTTATTCGGTTTCAGAGCGCCAACAATTTGTCGGTGAGTTTACTGCTGTACGCCGTGATGGCCTGGCTGAAGTGGTGGTCAAAAACAAATTTTCGGTCGGTGACAGTGTTGAGCTGATGACGCCAAACGGCAATATCCAGTTCACCCTTGAGAGCATGCAGGATAAAAAAGGCCAAGCGGCGGATATTGCTCCGGGTAATGGGCATATCATGTATTTGCCTATCCCGGCTGATATTGATGTGGAATATGGCTTACTGATCCGTAATCTGAACGGAACAAATAGCCGTAATCCCCATGAAAAAGCGTAACGTAAAACAATAAAAAATATTGCCATCGCTAAGGTGGCATTTTTAGCAAATATTAGAATTAGATCACATCAATTATAATGGCGGAGGGGTAGTATAGCTCGAGTACAATCAAGAACTAAAAAAGTTTTAAAACAAGACTAGGAACCACCTCCTTGGCTAGCCCAATCTCCCTTGGGCTGGCCTTTTCTTTTTGATGTATATCTGTATGATTAAAAAGGATTTTTCTTGTTTTTTTATTATTAGCAACCCTTGTTAAGCTATTAACTAATAATAAAAAAATCCTGTTGTCATCAATAATCTCACCTCAAATAATAATTATTCCAGTTAGCTTCATATTCTAGTAAAAATAAAATCCCCCCCTATTAAACCTAACAATCATTAATAAATTCAATTATTCTTTAAATAATCTGATATACCCAAATCATTGGTGATGCAGCTAGGCATCAAGGATGAAGGGTATATACTCGCTATTACAGAATTGATCCGGAGCAAGCTATGACCCCAACGCCGTGTGCCCTTCTCGTCTTGAACGGTAAAGAATCAGGTAATCTTGATGTTCGTAATGCCGTCAAAAACCTACGTGAGGAGGGTGTCACAATTCATGTTCGGGTCACCTGGGAGCAAGGTGATGCGAAACGTTATGTCGCAGAAGCCGCGGTTCTGGGTGTTGATGTCGTGATTGCTGGCGGCGGGGATGGCACTCTGAATGAGGTCACGACCGCATTAATGGCAATAGCTGCCGAAAATCGGCCCGATTTAGGTATCCTGCCACTCGGCACCGCCAACGATTTTGCCACCAGCTGCAACATTCCCCTGCAAATAGAGAACGCATTGCAATTAGCGGTTAAAGGCCGCGCCGTGACCATTGATATCGCGCAGGTGAATAGCGAGCACTATTTTATCAATATGGCGACGGGTGGCTTTGGGACTCGAATCACCACTGAAACCCCCGAAAAACTCAAAGCAGTACTGGGCGGAGCTTCCTATTTTATTCATGGCCTGATGCGCATGGATGCGATTAAAGCAGACAGCTGTGAAATCCATGGGCCTGAGTTCAACTGGGCGGGTGATGCATTGGTGATAGGAATAGGTAATGGCAGACAAGCTGGCGGCGGACAGCCTCTCTGTCCTGATGCACTGATTAATGATGGCCTGCTGCAATTGCGGTTATTGACTGCCGAAGAGCTGCTCCCTGCCCTGTTGACCAGTCTATTCAGCGGCGAGAAAAATAAAAATGTGGTTGAGGCCAATCTGACCTGGCTGGAAATTACTGCGCCGCACGACATCATCTTCAATCTGGACGGTGAACCATTGTCAGGCAAACATTTCCGCATTGAAATCGTTCCCAATGCCATCCAGTGCCGCTTACCCCCTAATTGTGAGCTGCTCGGCTAAATATCACTTCGTGGGTTAATCATACTTAACCCATGATTTTATTATCTTTTTAATCTATTTCCACTCCCATTTCGTTCCCACTCCCCCCCATGCTGGCAAAGCTTCAGTCACTGTTAGCGTATTCAATTCACACCAAAATCTTTCATTTCAATCCGATTTTCTTTTACTTTTAATCTTCAGCTTGAAAGATTTATCTTTCAAAGTGTGATCTATATGCGATAAATAGATCTGAAAAATGCTTATGGTAGTACCCATGGCGATAGACAAGATACTGAGGTTCACTCTAACACCCCAGCATTTTGAAACCATTTTAATATGTGGTCTTTAAAATTTCTTTTCATAACAAAACCTTATAACAAAGGTTTATAAAAACAGCCATAACGTCGATTACAGGAGAAAAAGAATGATTGAACTTATAACCCATGGAGCCGAGTGGTTTATCGGACTCTTCCAAAAAGGGGGAGAAGTTTTTGTTGGCATGGTCACCGGGATCTTACCTTTATTAATCAGTTTATTAGTTATCATGAATGCCCTGATCAAGTTTGTTGGTCAGGATAGAATCGAACGATTGGCACAACGTTGCGCGGGCAACCCCGTTTCCCGCTATCTGCTGCTGCCACTGATCGGGACCTTTGTATTCTGTAACCCGATGACCTTGAGTCTCGGACGTTTTATGCCAGAAAAATATAAACCAAGTTATTACGCAGCTGCCTCTTACAGCTGTCACTCAATGAATGGTTTGTTCCCACACATCAACCCAGGTGAGTTGTTCGTCTTCTTAGGCATCGCTAGTGGTTTAACCACACTGGGCTTGCCACTAGGCCCACTTGCAGTGAGTTACTTCCTGGTTGGCTTGTTCACCAACTTCTTCCGTGGCTGGGTGACTGATCTGACGACCTCCATTTTCGAACGCAAAATGGGTATCCGTCTGGACCGTAACGTACAACTTTAATATGTAAATTAAATACATACTGTGTGGAGCAGATCATGAGTGAATTTATCCGGATTGAAAAAGGCGAAGGCGGTTGGGGTGGCCCATTAGTGCTGCCCATCGTCCCCGGTAAGAAAATTGTTTATATCACGGCAGGAACTCGCCCGGCGATTATTGACCGTATTAGTGAACTGACCGGCTGGGAAGCGGTTGATGGATTTAAAGAAGGTGAACCACCAGCAGAAGAGATCGCGGTCGCCATTATTGACTGCGGTGGCACCCTGCGCTGCGGCCTGTATCCCAAACGCCGTATTCCAACCGTCAACATCCATTCAACCGGTCAATCCGGCCCGATGGCGCAATACATACTGGAAGATATTTATGTTTCCGGGGTGCGTGAAAAAAATATCCAGAAAATCAGCGGAGCTGACCAGGCAACAGCAGTCGTAGTGAACACCGAATCCGCAGCTGCGGTGGCAGCCAAAGGTGGGCGTGATTACGACACCAGCAAGAAAATCACCGAGCAGAGTGACGGATTGTTGGCGAAAGTGGGTATGGGCATGGGCTCTGTCGTGGCGGTGTTCTTCCAGTCAGGCCGCGACACCATTGATACCGTGCTGAAAACTATCCTGCCGTTTATGGCCTTCGTTTCAGCCTTAATCGGCATCATCATGGCATCCGGTTTGGGTGATTTTATTGCCCACGGCTTAACTCCACTGGCTAGCAGCCCGATAGGGTTAGTGCTCCTGGCGCTGATCTGCTCCTTCCCGCTGTTGTCCCCATTCTTAGGCCCAGGGGCGGTTATTGCCCAGGTTATCGGCGTATTAGTTGGGGTACAAATTGGTTTGGGGAATATCCCACCACAATTAGCCCTGCCAGCGTTATTTGCGATAAATGCTCAGGCAGCCTGTGACTTTATCCCTGTTGGTCTCTCTCTGGCTGAAGCGAAGCAAGATACCGTGCGGGTTGGCGTCCCATCAGTACTGGTTGGTCGCTTCCTCACCGGCGCACCAACGGTATTGATTGCCTGGGCAGTATCGGCCTTTATCTATCAGTAAGAGTTATCGAATCGATAAGAGCATCACCTAAAGATTTCTGTAATACATTCAACGGTTAAGGATGTACGTATGAATACTATTTATCAGACAACCATTACCACTATCGGCGACAGCGCCCGCGAGGCGCTGCTTGATGACATGCTCATCACCTTCCGCGAGGGGGCACCCAAAGATATTGAAGAGTTCTGTTTTATCCACCAGCACAGTACCACTGATGGGGAGTTACAGGCAGGCAACATTATGGAACTGGCACAGTTGCGCTACATCATCACTGCGGTTGGCGAGGTGGCAACTCAAAATCTGCGGGAGTTGGGCCACGTCACCATCCGTTTCAATGGTGATCAGCAGCCCGAGTTCCCCGGCTCCATCCATGTGAATGGCCCGACCCCCAGTGATATTCCTGTTGGTAGCTCACTGAAATTTATTCGTTAATTTATTTATTAATTTATATCCGACGTTATTGGCGTTGCAGCGAGTGACAAATCGGTCAAACCGATTTGAACAGCATTTATGCTAGCCCGCAGGGTGAGCCTCAAAAAGGCTCATTAATCCCGAATCACTGACATCAGTCAGTGATTCGGGTGAAAGAGTGCCGCTAACACAGCTGCAGCTTCAAGTACCAAGGATATTAGCCAAAGTAATTGGAGTTGCAGCAAGGCAGCCAGCGAGTGACAAATCGGTCAAACCGATTTGAACAGCATTTATGCTAGCCCGCAGGGTGAGCCTCAAAAAGGCTCATTAATCCCGATGAGCTGACATCAGTCAGTGATTCGGGTGAAAGAGTGCCGCTAACACAGCTGCAGCTTCAAGTACGAAGGATAATGGAGGTGTATATGTCACAACAAGTAGCAGTAGTGATTGGTGGTGGGCAAACTCTGGGCGCATTCTTGTGTCAGGGGCTTGCTGAAGCAGGTTATAAAGTGGCGGTGGCTGATTTAAATTCAGATAACGCACAGTTGGTGGCCGACCAGATTAATGCAGAGTATGGCGCAGACACTGCCCGTGGTTTTCAGGTTGATGCCACCAATGAAAGCAGTGTGGAGATGCTGGCAAAAGCCGTCGATCAGCGCTTCCATCAAGCAGATTTATTGGTTTACAGTGCGGGCATTGCCAAAGCCGCGCCGATTACAGATTTCCCGCTGGATGATTTTGACCGCTCATTACAGGTGAATCTGGTGGGCTACTTCTTATGCGCCCGTGAGTTCTCTCGGCTGATGATCCGTGATGGTAATGGCGGACGCATTATCCAAATCAATTCTAAATCGGGTAAAGTGGGCAGCAAACACAACTCCGGTTACAGTGCCGCGAAGTTTGGCGGTGTGGGGCTGACGCAATCACTGGCATTGGACTTGGCTGATTACGGTATTACCGTGCATTCATTGATGTTAGGGAATTTACTCAAATCACCGATGTTCCAATCACTTTTACCACAGTACGCCGCTAAGTTGGGCATTAAACCAGAAGAAGTTGAGAAGTACTATACCGATAAAGTGCCGCTAAAACGTGGCTGTGATTATCAAGATGTGCTAAATACCCTGCTGTTCTACGCCAGTGATAAAGCCGCCTATTGCACCGGCCAATCGATAAATATTACCGGCGGGCAGGTGATGTTTTAAAGTAGCCAACACCCGGGTCACTGACTCGCACCAGTGACCCGGGCCACCCATCAGCAGCTAACACCGCTGCAGCGCCAAGGGAGAAGAGTAAATGACACCTACATCTGCACTAATCAGTGTTGTCATCATCGCCTGGGTCCTACAAATCTTGCTGGGTTGGTGGCAAATTAATCAATTTAATCGTGCTTTTGATCGCCTGTGTCAGCACAGTAAATCGGTAGGGGTTGGCCGCTCTGGTGGGCGTTTTAAGCCCAGAGTGGTGATGGCTTTAGCTTTTGATGAGAATATGCGGGTCAGCGACAGCATGATCATGCGTGGAATCAGTGTGTTTGCCCGCCCACGCCCATTAACTCACCTCCATGGGTTACATCAGCAGGATTTAATTCCAAATGTGATCTTTCCTACGGATACCGCATGTCAAACTGCACTATCGTTAGCGATTAAACCGAAATCATGATATTTTCATAATGAAAGTTATTCTTTTTCATGTGAAAGTTATGCCTGAAAAAGAGGCAATGGAAATACTTGAGCAGGAATCGCTATGAAACCAAAGCAGCGGCAGGTTGCTATACTGGAATATCTCCAGCAACACGGTAAGACGGCAGTTGATGAACTCGCCGACCACTTTTCGACCACCGGAACCACTATCCGTAAGGACTTAACCACTCTCGAGAAAGAGGGGGCGGTTATTCGTACCTACGGCGGCGTGGTGTTAAATCGTGATGATGTCGAGCAGCCAATTGACCGCAAAACACATATCAATACCGATAAGAAAAAACAGATTGCCCAAGCGGCCAGTCAACTGATCAAAGATGGCGACAGCCTGGTTTTTGATGCCGGGAGCACGGTGTTACAAATGGTGCCGCACCTGACAAAATTCAACAATATCACGGTGATGACTAACAGCCTGCATATCGTCAATGAGCTGGTTGAGTTAAATAACGATCAAACAATTCTGATGCCAGGCGGCACTTACCGTAAAGGCTCAGCCTCTTTTCATGGTAGTCTGGCGGAGTCTGCATTTGATAATTTCAGCTTCGATAAGCTGTTTATCGGCGCAGATGGTGTTGATTTGAAAGCCGGTGTCACCACGTTTAACGAAGTTTACCATGTCAGTACCGCGATGTGCCGTGCCGCCAGCCGCATCATTCTGCTGGTCGACTCCTCCAAATTTGGCCGTAAAAGCCCGAATGTAGTTTGCCCATTAAGCGCCGTTGATACCCTGATTACCGATAAAGGGATTAGCCCGGAATATTTGCAGGCACTACAAGAGATGGGCATTAACATCATTCTGGTTGATAAAAATGAGTAATCCACTGCTGACCTACGCCCGTGAAACACTGGAAATTGAGCTGACAGAAGCCCACAAGTTGCTGTCTCGATTAGATGATAATTTTATTCGTGCATGCGAGCTGTTGCTGGCCTGCACCGGTAAAGCGGTGGTGTCCGGTATCGGAAAATCCGGCCATATCGGCAAAAAGATCGCCGCCTCACTGGCCAGTACCGGCACCCCCGCATTTTTCGTCCATCCTGCCGAAGCATTACATGGCGATTTGGGCATGATTGGCCCGCAGGATGTGCTGATTTTTATCTCCTACTCTGGCCGGGCTAAAGAGCTGGATCTGATTTTGCCCCTGCTGGCTGACAGCCATATTCCGGTGATTGCTATCACTGGTGGTAAAGAGTCACCACTGGCACAAGGTGCCGCCTGCGTATTAGATATCAGTGTTGAGCACGAGGCCTGCCCAATGGGGCTAGCTCCCACATCCAGCGCAGTAAATACCCTAATGATGGGTGATGCACTGGCAATGGCATTGATGCGCCATCGCGGCTTCAATGCAGAAGATTTTGCCCGCTCACATCCGGGGGGCAGCTTAGGTGCGCGCTTGCTAAATCGCGTCCATCATTTGATGCGAACCGGTGATCGCCTGCCGGTAGTGAATGAATCCGACAGCGTTATGGAGGCGATGCTGGAGCTGAGCCGCACCGGACTCGGGTTGGTGGCAGTATGCGATCCGCATCAGCGGGTGGTTGGCGTGTTTACCGATGGCGATTTGCGCCGCTGGCTGGTAAAAGGCGGCACATTACAACAACCACTGGCGGGAGCGATCACCCGCCCCGGCTTCCGATTACCTGAACAGTGGCGTGCTGGCGAAGCGCTGGAAGCACTGCATCAGCATCATATCAGTGCAGCACCGGTGGTAGATCTGCAAGGGAAACTGGTCGGCGCCATTAATCTGCATGACCTGCATCAAGCGGGGATTGCTTAATGATAGCGGCGGGGCATGGCACTCAACATCATGCTCCGCGCTCACTATCTGCCGCCAAAGATTAGCGCCAGTTAGGATCTTGCTGTAACTGCTTTTTCAGCAGCGCCTGAATGTGCTCATCAGGGCGGCCCAGCCATTGATAAGTGGCGAATTGACTCGGGTTATCCAGTGCTTGCGGCTTATCCTCCACCGAGACTCTCATCCCCCACGCCTGCCAAACTTGCTTTTTATTCTGGCTAAATGCCACCCACATAAATTGGTTGCTGCAATCATGGGGTTTACAAATGCGGCCCACTTTATACTGCTGCCCTGCCCAATTGATGACCTCATACGGCCCTGAGGTTCCCACCCCTTTGCGCGCCCATGCCGGCAGGTTTTTTTGGCTCTTGGTCATTTTCTGCCAGCTATTTTTATAAACCGGCTGTTGCAGAAGATCCGCCGTGGTCGGCAGGGGTTTAGCCGGCGTAGCCTGAGAAGGTGCCGAAGTTGAAATGGATGAAGCTAAAACGGTTGAAGTTGCACTGGCTGGCTGCGCGAAGGCCCAGGAACTGGCACTGAGTATCGCAGCAGCAGCAAGACAATGGAGGGTTTTATGACCTTTCATTATCGAAATCCTTATGATCTGATTAATCTACTCGCCGGAGTATTGAACATGCTCTCTGTGCAACTGATTTGCAGGCGTAGTGTTGGTTTGCCTGTCTATGACCATCAACAGTAGAAAAAGTTGATCCATAGCACGAATTTTCACGCTAATTCCAGTTATACCACAATCGGTATGACAGCTTGAGTTAAGCTATGAACCAGATGATGATGAGAAGGCCATGCCATGTTAACCTATGAGTTACCCAAAGAACCCGAGAAGCTCTATTACTCTGCCGGGGATGCCCATCCGCTGGACAAGCTTGAGACCGATAAGATCATCCAGATGGTGATCGATCTTGATGTCGCCAACTCAGATAGCGAGCACTATGTCACCGGCTGGATGGGGCTCAATAGTGTGGTGGTGGTGCGTAACTATCAAAATAAGCGCGGCACGGCCAACGGTTTTGTGGTGAACAAAGGCGATCGCTATCGGCTAAGTATTCAGTCGATTGAGTTCCGCATTCCGAAAGCGGTGCTGTGGATGAGCTTTCGCCGCAAGCCGCGCACCATGGAGTTAATCACCTACGAAACACTGGGTGAGCAACCTGGCGGTATGCAGCAATACCGCAATATCCTCGACGAAGAGCTGCTACAGCAGTTGGATGCGGATTGGCGCGAACTAAATGACTATCTGGGAGCCGCCTGCTGGCAACTGGAGAACGACACCCCGCTGTGGCAGCAAGCCCAACTGCAGATAACACCGGAGGCGATTAGCCAGTTAGCCGATGCCGCCATCTTTCGCAGCAAACCCTTGCAAGCTGACGGCGATTACGCCGGTTTCTGGGCTGGCGAGTACTTTTTTGCCGTCAGACACCCCACGGCCGCTAACCCACTGCCTGCCATAGAGATCTCCTGGCGCGAAAATGAGAAAGAGATTGGTAGCTATCAGTTTAGTCTGATCAACGATGAAGCTGGCAAGCCTAAGCTGTCACTGTGTATCCGCCCCCGCAAAGGCGCGGAGAGTTATCTGCTTAACCGCTTTGATGCTCATCATCTGCAACGTGCCATCGCAATGTTTACCATGACCCAGCGCCATTTGTTACCGTAAACCGCAGCCAGCAAGCTTATCCCGATGAGCTGACTCAAGTCAGTGATTCGGGTAAATGAGCGCCGCTAACACCCCAGTGTTTTCAAGGACGAAGAATATCCCCCCAAAGTCATTGGCGTTGTAGGTAGGCAGCAAGCAAGCTTATCCCGATGAGCTTACACCAGTAAGTGATTCGGGTAAGCGAGCGCCGCTAACACCCCTGTGGTTTCAAGGAAAAAAAAGCCATCCCCAAAGTCATTGGAGCCACAGGTAGGCAGCCAGCGAAAGCATCCCGATGAGCTGACTCAAGTCAGTGATTCGGGTAAATGAGCGCAGCTAACACCCCTGTGGTTTCAAGGAAAAAAGCCATCCCCAAAGTCATTGGAGCCACAGGTAGGCAGCCAGCGAAAGCATCCCGATGAGCTGACTCAAGTCAGTGATTCGGGTAAATGAGCGCAGCTAACACCCCTGTGGTTTCAAGGACGAAGGGGATTACCACCATAAATGGAAATGATGCACCGGCCCAACCCCCCGCCCCACCTCAAGAGTATCGGCTTGCTCCAATGCCCTCTGGAGATAGCCTTTGGCCGCATTGACTGTATCCCCCCAGTTGGCGTGCCGTGGTCGCAACGCCGCTAGTGCTGCTGATAAGGTGCAACCGGTGCCGTGGGTATGGCGAGTGCTGACTCTGCGGGTGACAAAACGCTGCTCCCCTTGCGCGGTAAACAGCCAGTCCGGGCTATCTTCGCCACTTAAGTGACCCCCTTTCATCAGCACCCCCTGACAGCCTAGCGCCAACAGCGCCCGCCCCTGCTCACGCATCTCTTGTTCATCGCGGGCAGATTGGCAATTGAGTAACGCCGCGGCTTCCGGCAAGTTCGGCGTAATCAGGTCTACCTGTGGCAGCAGTAGCTGGCGCAGAGCCGCCACTGCCTCCGGTGCCAACAGCGGATCACCACTTTTCGCCACCATCACGGTATCCAGCACCACAAATGCAATTGGATAGCGGCGCAGTTGCGCGGCGACCACCTCAATAATGTCGGCATTGGCCAGCATACCTATTTTGGCACTATCGATGCGCACATCACTCAGCACTGAATCCAGTTGCGCGGCGACAAAAGCGGGTTCGATGGGATAGAGCGACTGCACGCCGGTGGTGTTTTGCGCCACCAGCGCGGTGATAACCGTGGTGCCGTAAGCTTGCAGAGCAGAGAAGGTTTTCAGGTCAGCTTGAATACCCGCGCCACCACTGGGGTCAGTTCCGGCAATGGTGAGTGCATTAATACGCTTCATGAATACATCCCAACACTCACATTCGTAAGCGATCGGGCGAATAGCGCGGGATTCACAGTGACAACTGAAGAAAAAGCGGCAGGTTGAACGTACATATTCCTCCTAACCGGCGGTCAAGAAGGCGGAACCCTGCGGTGCCGAGACTTCCCTACGCTGGTATAATCCAGATCAGGTAATACGGGTATATCTCAGCCAAACCACTTTTGTGGCGGGCACCCCGAGTCAGAATTGTTATTATCATCGGCAGGTGATAGAAGGTCAACGATGCATTCGCAAAACAAATAATCAAGAGAACAAAAATACGCTGTACTGGAGAGATAACTGAAGAATGAGTATTGAGATTCGTCTGTATCAGGAGAGTGACCGCCCCTTTCTGCGCACTTTGTATCTGGCATCACGCCGTGACGCCTTTAGCTGGCGGGATGGCGAGTGTTTTCACCTGGAAGATTTTGACCGTGCCACTCTCGGAGAGACCATTTTGGTGGCCATCGATGGTGATCAACACTTGGGTTTTGCCTCAATTTTTATCGAGGAGAGCTTCCTGCATAATCTGTTTGTTGATCCTGCGGCGCAATATCTCGGGGCGGGAAAAGCACTATTACTGGCAGCACATGCACTATTTACCCGCCATGGCTCACTGAAATGCCTGGAAAAAAACCAACGGGCGCTGACGTTTTATCAAAAACAGGGGTGGGTGGCGATTGCTACCGGCAAGAGCATTGACGGCGACTATATTTTGATGCATTGGCATAATGAAAAAATTAAATAAGAGAGGGAGCATCAGGCGCTCCCTCAAATGACTAAATAGGGGCTGATGCCTTACTCCCCGCGCAGCGTTTTGACATCATCCACTTTGATATTCAGTGTTGGCTAGAGTCCATCACGATCGGCAACCTTATAAAGCTTATCTCTTGGCTTGAGATTTTTTAGTTTTGTATCAGTGAGCATGTCAGTGTCTCTTGCTAAGTAATACCGTCAAAAATACCGTCAGAAATTTGAGTCTTCCCTCAATCTTTATCCATCGTCAAAAAGAGAAAACCCCCTGCCAAGGCAGAGGGTTTAAGGGTTTGGCTATCGTGGTCAATACTCTTCAAAAGGCAGTAGGCTATTCCCACTCAATGGTTGCTGGTGGTTTACCACTGATATCGTAAACCACGCGCGAGATACCATTCACTTCATTAATGATACGATTTGAGACGCGCCCCAGGAACTCATATGGCAGATGCGCCCAGTGTGCGGTCATGAAGTCGATGGTTTCAACCGCACGCAGTGAAACAACCCAATCATATTTGCGACCATCGCCCATCACGCCAACCGAACGAACAGGCAGGAACACGGTAAAGGCCTGGCTGACTTTATTGTAGAGATCCGCTTTGTGTAGCTCTTCGATAAAGATAGCATCGGCGCGGCGCAGTAAATCGCAATACTCTTTTTTCACTTCGCCAAGCACGCGGACACCTAAACCAGGGCCAGGGAATGGATGGCGGTACAGCATGTCATATGGCAGGCCCAACTCCAGACCAATTTTGCGCACTTCATCTTTAAACAGCTCTTTCAGTGGCTCTACCAACCCAAGTTTCATCTCTTTCGGCAAGCCGCCCACATTGTGGTGAGATTTAATCACATGCGCTTTGCCGGTAGCAGATGCAGCAGATTCAATCACATCTGGATAGATAGTCCCCTGCGCCAACCACTTAACTTGCTCTTGTTTGCAGGCTTCTTCGTCGAAAAGCTCAACAAATACGCGACCAATGATTTTACGTTTGGCTTCTGGTTCGTCCACTCCCGCCAGTGCCGAGAGGAAACGATCTTCTGCGGCCACATGGACAATATTCAGGCCGAATTTATCGCCGAACATCTCCAGCACCTGATCCGCTTCGTTCAAACGCAACAGGCCGTTATCAACAAACACACAGGTCAGGCGTTTGCCAATGGCACGATGCAATAGCATTGCGGTCACTGATGAGTCAACACCGCCGGACAGGCCGAGGATCACGTGGTCCTCACCGATTTGCTCACGCAGGCGGACAATGGCGTCTTCGATGATAGTAGCAGGTGTCCATAGCGCTTCGCAGGCGCAGATGTCCAGAACAAAGCGCTCCAGCAGACGTTGGCCTTGCTTGGTGTGGGTCACTTCTGGGTGGAACTGCACGCCATAAAAACGTTTTTCTTCATTGGCCATAATGGCAAATGGGCAGGTGTCGGTGCTGGCAACAGTGACAAAATCAGAGGGGATAGCGGTGACTTTATCGCCATGGCTCATCCACACATCCAGCACTGCTTCACCGGCTGGATTGATGGCATCTTTGATATCACGGATCAGTGCGCTATCAGTTTTAATCTCAACCTGCGCGTAACCAAATTCGCGCTGATTTGAACCTTCAACTTTGCCGCCCAGCTGCATTGCCATGGTCTGCATGCCGTAGCACACACCTAGCACAGGTACACCTGCGGTGAACACATAATCAGGCGCACGTGGGCTGTCGTGTTCGGTGGTGCTTTCAGGGCCGCCGGAAAGAATGATACCGCTTGGATTAAATTCACGGATCTGGGCTTCAGTGACATCCCACGCCCATAATTCACAATAGACACCAATCTCACGAACACGGCGCGCCACCAGTTGAGTGTATTGCGAGCCGAAATCAAGAATAAGGATGCGATGTTGATGGATATTTTTTGTCATGTGCGGCAAATTCCAAGGGTTTTTAATAAAAGTAAATAATTGAAAGCATTCCATCGGCAGGACTCAAGAAAGGAGTTAACGCCCGCTGCAGAGCATGTGCAGCGGACGATCACCCAATTCGCCAGTTTCAGCCCGAGGAGTTAGCCCATGCGGTAGTTTGGTGACTCTTTAGTGATAGTCACATCATGCACATGGCTCTCTTGAATACCGGCACCACTGATACGAACAAACTCAGCTTTGGTGCGTAATTCATTGATGGTGCCACAACCGGTCAGCCCCATACATGAACGCAGGCCCCCCATTTGTTGATGCACAATCTCTTTCAGCAGACCTTTGTACGCCACGCGCCCTTCAATGCCTTCCGGCACTAATTTATCGGCCGCATTGTCGGTCTGGAAGTAGCGGTCTGAGGAGCCTTTGGACATCGCGCCCAGTGAACCCATCCCGCGGTAAGATTTGAATGAGCGGCCTTGGTACAGTTCGATTTCACCCGGAGACTCTTCAGTACCGGCCAACATAGAACCGACCATGACGCAAGAAGCGCCCGCCGCGATGGCTTTGGCGATATCACCGGAGAAACGAATTCCCCCATCGGCGATAACCGGAATACCGGTGCCTTCCAGCGCTTCGACCGCATCTGCAATTGCCGTAATCTGTGGCACGCCGACGCCTGTAACAATGCGGGTAGTGCAGATTGAACCAGGGCCGATACCCACTTTAACCGCACTCACCCCTGCATCCGCCAGCGCTTTTGCGCCCGAGCCAGTCGCGACGTTACCGCCCACGATTTGCAGGTTTGGATATTTAGCACGGGTTTCGCGGATACGTTGCAGCACACCTTCGGAGTGACCGTGGGAGGAGTCGATCAGTAGAACATCAACGCCAGCAGCAACCAGCGCGTCGATACGCTCTTCGTTACCTGCTCCGGCACCGACAGCAGCACCAACCCGCAGACGACCGTGTTCGTCTTTACAGGCGTTTGGCTTGCGTTCTGCTTTTTGGAAATCTTTCACGGTGATCATGCCGCGCAAGTGGAAGCTGTCATCAACAACCAACACTTTCTCGACGCGTTTTTCATGCATTTTTTGCAGCACAACTTCGCGCGCCTCGCCCTCCTTGACGGTAACCAGACGATCTTTCGGTGTCATCACCGCCGTCACTGGTTGCTCCAGGTCGGTAACGAAGCGAACGTCACGGCCAGTGATGATCCCAACCAGCTCGTAATCTTCGGTCACCACCGGATAGCCGGCGAAACCATTACGGGCGGTCAGCTCTTTAACCTGGCGAAGAGTGGTGGTTGGTGTAACAGTCTGTGGCTCAGTGACAACGCCACTTTCATGCTTTTTCACCCGGCTAACTTCTTCAGCCTGGCGCTCAATGGACATATTTTTGTGGATGAAACCTAAACCGCCCTCTTGCGCCAGCGCAATGGCCAGACGAGCTTCGGTAACAGTATCCATCGCTGCGGAGAGCATAGGGATATTTAGGCGGATAGTTGCGGTCAGTTGAGTGCCAAGTTCCGCCGTATTAGGCAGCACTGTGGAGTGGGCTGGAACCAGGAGAACGTCGTCAAATGTTAGTGCTTCTTTCTTGATACGTAGCATGGGCAATATCTCACCAAGGTGAATGTGAAAAGATAAAATATTGCCGTGGCATTCTACAGAGCGTAACCGTTTGCCTCCAGTACTTTCTCATAATATTTCTTGCCAACAGGTGTGAGGCAGGTAATATCGATCAATTAAGTGCTTGTTTTAAAATTTGATCCAGGTCACATGCCACTATCTTCTGCATCAACAATTTTTACGGTCAGCCGCCTTAATCAGACGGTGCGACAGCTGCTGGAAATGGAAATGGGCCAGATTTGGCTCACTGCCGAGATCTCCAACTTCTCTCAGCCGTCGTCCGGTCACTGGTATTTCACCCTGAAAGACGATCGGGCGCAGGTGCGTTGCGCGATGTTCCGCAACACCAATCGCCGCACCACTTTCCGTCCGCAAAATGGCCAACAAGTGTTGGTCAGGGCATCGATTACGCTGTATGAACCCCGTGGTGATTATCAATTAATCGCCGAGAGCATGCAGCCTGCCGGTGACGGATTGTTGCAACAACAATTCGAGCAGCTCAAGCAGAAATTGGCCGCAGAGGGGCTTTTTGACCAAACTAACAAGCAATCTCTGCCCAGCCCGGCTAAGCAGGTCGGGGTGATTACCTCCGCCAGCGGCGCGGCTCTGCACGACGTTTTGCAAGTTTTACAGCGCCGTGATCCCTCACTGCCGGTCATTATTTACCCGACAGCGGTGCAAGGTGCCGATGCACCATTGCAGATAGTCCGCGCCATTCAGCTCGCTAACTTACGCGCTGAATGTGATGTATTGATTGTCGGGCGTGGTGGCGGCTCGCTGGAGGATCTGTGGAGTTTCAATGACGAGCGGGTTGCCCGCGCCATCTTTAACAGCCGCATTCCGATTGTCAGTGCTGTCGGTCATGAAACCGATGTCACTATTGCTGATTTTGTTGCCGATTTACGCGCCCCTACCCCTTCCGCTGCCGCAGAGTTAGTCAGCCGTAACCAGATTGAATTGGTTCGGCAAATACAGGGGCAGCAGCAACGGATGGAGATGGCGATGGATTACTATCTGGCGCAACGTGGGCAGCAGTTCAGCCGCCTCGAACACCGGTTGCAGCAACAACATCCCCATTTACGACTGGCACGTCAGCAGACACTGCTGTTGAAGCTGCAACGACGCCTGGCAGAGAGTGCGCAGAACCAGATTCGCTTATTGGGTCGGCGCAGCGAAAAGCTCCAGCAGCGCTTGGTTCAAGCGCAGCCGCAGGGGCAGATCCACCGCTACCACCAACGGGTACAGCAGCAAGAGTACCGTTTGCGTCAAGCACTGGAGCGCCAGCTCAATGGCTATCGTCAGCGCTTTGGCATCGCCTGCTCACAGTTGGAAACCGTCAGCCCATTAGCGACATTAGCCCGCGGCTACAGCGTCACTCAGACCCCTGCGGGCGCACTGCTCAAGAGCACCAGACAAGTGCAAGCAGGTGATAAATTAACCACTCGGCTGCAAGATGGTTGGGTGGAGAGTGAGATTACCCAGATCAATGTGGCGAAGAAGCCGCGCCAACGCAAAGCAGCAAAAGAGTAGCGGAGCCGTTTCAGCCCCTCGTGGCACTATCAGAGTGTCGGCAGGTAACTAAAGCGCACACGGCTTTTCGAAATCAACCCGTGACCCTGCTGGCAAAAATAGTCGACTGCGCCACAGGCTTTAAGCACTTGCAGCGGTTTGCCGCAATCAGGGCAATCAGCCTGCTGCTGGTAGTTGCCATGGCAGTTAGCGCAATGATAGTGACCACTGACTTCTGTCATCACTTTTTGGCAAATCGGACATAACGCATCCATCATTTCTCTCCTGTTTTGCGGTTCAACACTCAAATTACGCCCAGCGAACGTAAGAGATAGATCCCAAGTGCGGTGGTGAAGAATGAACCGACCGTGGTGAGCGCAATAATATTCGCCGCCAAAGTGGCATTGCCCCCCATCGCACGGGTCATCACATAGCTACCTGCGGCGGTTGGCGTGGCGGAAAAGAGGAAGATAATTCCTAGCGTCGCGCCACGGAATCCCATCAGCAAACCGCCGAGGGTCATCAGCATAGGCACCACGAATAGTTTGGCCACCGAAGATAACGCCGCCACATTAGACGAACGGAACATCGCCTGCCAATCGAGACTCGCCCCAGTGCACAACAGCGCCAATGGAAGTGCTAAGCCAGAGATATAGCTACCGGTCTGGGCAATCACCGTAGGAATAGGTAAATGGGTTTGAGCATAGGCTAAACCACATAGCAAACCGATAATCAGGGGGTTAGTCACAATGCTGCGTAACAAGGCCATTTTGCTGATTTTCCCGCCCTGCCCGGCTTGCAAGCTGCGGGTGAGTGTAATCACCGACAGCATATTAAATAGTATCACCGTTACCGTTAGGTACATCGACCCCAACGCAACCCCCTCTGCGCCATAGGCGGTCATGGCGAAAGCCAAACCGACAATCGCCGTATTAGCCCTAAATCCACCCTGCACGAAGACACCGCGCTCTTTCGGGTCTTTGACCAGCCATTTGGCGGAGAACTCAAGTAACAAGAAGGTGAACAACGTCCCAACAGCACCATAGATAACCAGTGGTAGGTTATCCATCAGGCTAACATTATTGGTGGCGACACTGAAAAACAGCAAGCAAGGGAGGGCGAGATTGAAGACCACGCGGGTCGCACCATCGCAGAAGCGGTCATCCATCAAACCACCACGCCGTAACAGCACACCGAGCAACATCATCAATAAGTTAGGTACAGTAACACCGAATGCGAAACTCCAGGTTTCCCATGACATGGCGGGTGTTCAACTCCTTTTGTCTACCGGTAAGCGGCCCAGGCCGAAAATTGCCAAAATGGCATCTTAAATACTGTACGCTAAAAAGGCAAAAAGCGCGGAATGCCCGCGCTTTGCTGTGGTTACTTACTTTTTTTCAGGTGCGAAACCAAACGCTTACGTTTACGCATCTGATTCGGTGTCAAGGTATTGCGTTTACCCGCAAACGGGTTTTCACCCTCTTTGAACTGAATGCGGATTGGCGTACCCATTACTTTCAGTGAACGGCGGAAGTAATTCATCAGATAGCGTTTGTAAGAGTCTGACAGATCCGTCACCTGATTGCCGTGGATAACCACAATCGGCGGGTTATAACCGCCAGCATGGGCATACTTCAGCTTAACACGACGGCCGCGAACCAACGGAGGTTGATGATCTTCCTCTGCCATTTGCATAATGCGGGTCAGTAATGAGGTGCCTACTCGTTTGGTAGAGCAGTCATAAGCTTCCTGTATGGATTCAAATAGGTTGCCCACGCCACTGCCGTGCAAAGCAGAAATAAAGTGAATACGAGCAAAGTCAACAAAGCCAAGACGCAGGTCTAGCATATCTTTAACCTGCGCACGGGCCTCTTCTGTCATGCCATCCCATTTGTTGACGGCAATAACAAGTGAGCGCCCACTATTTAGAATAAAGCCTAACAGCGACAGATCCTGATCCGAAATACCATCACGGGCATCAATAACCAACAGTACAACGTTGGAGTCTTCAATGGCCTGCAAGGTTTTAATAACTGAGAATTTCTCAACAGTTTCAGTCACTTTGCCGCGTTTACGCACACCAGCGGTGTCGATCAGAACATATTCACGCTCGTCACGGGTCATCGGGATGTAAATACTGTCACGGGTGGTGCCCGGCAGGTCATACACCACCACACGATCTTCACCGAGGATGCGGTTAGTTAGTGTGGACTTACCTACGTTAGGACGCCCAACAATAGCCAACTTGATTGGCAGAGTCCGCGGATCGAAATCATCCTCTTCATCTTCCGGAATTTCGTCGTCACCAGCTTCCTGCGCCGCCCAATAGGCCGCATTGGCCTCTTCATCGGTCAGCTCAACTTCAGGCTCTTCGGCGTCAATGTAAGGCGCCATAACATCTTCAATCAGTTGGGTAACACCACGGCCATGGGAAGCCGCAATGGCATGTACTTCACCCAAGCCTAATGAATAGAAGTCGGCTGTTGCAGTATCCGGGTCAATACCATCAGTTTTGTTAGCAACTAAAAAGGTGGCTTTCTCACGGCTACGCAGATGTTGGGCAATGCCCTGATCCGCAGGCATCAGCCCGGCGCGCGCATCAACCATAAATAGGACAATATCTGCCTCTTCAATCGCCAGTAACGATTGACCAGCCATCTTGGTTTCTACGCCATCTTCTGTGCCATCAATACCTCCGGTATCGATAACAATAAACTCATGACCCTCGACCTCGGCACGACCATATTTACGGTCACGCGTTAGCCCGGGAAAGTCCGCAACTAACGCATCACGGGTGTGCGTTAAGCGGTTAAATAGAGTGGATTTACCCACATTCGGGCGCCCGACCAGCGCGATGACAGGTATCATTGTTGAAGCCTCATTACTTAATTTTCAAAGCGTTACAGCGCTGTACCGAACTTTCAACAGCGCAGTTTTTAGAAGACAAACGGCCCCTGAACATCAGGAGCCGCTTTAAATCCTTCGTCCTTGAAGTTGCAGCGATATTACTTGCTGCAACGCCAATGACTTGGGTATTGACCTGTTAAACAGGCACTGAATCAAAATTAACGGGTAAAGGCGTAAACCGTGCCGCCTCTGGCCTGAACCAACAGTTTATCGCTGGCAACCACTGGCGCACTTAAGAAGCCAGAGCTATCCACGCTCTGTTGAGCGACGAAACGACCATCATCAGTATTCACCCAGTGCAGATAACCTTCGGCATCACCGACAACCAGATAGCCATTATACATCACTGGAGCGGTCAAGTTACGATGTAATAAATCGCTTTGACTCCAAAGAGTTATACCGCCATCAGTTTTCAGCGCGACAATGCGGTCATTCTGATCGACCAGATAGATGCGGCCACCGTCGACAATAATGTCGTTCACTGCACCCATCTCACGCTTCCACAGAATCTGGCCGGAACGCAGATCCAGTGCCGTCAGGTTACCGTTGTATGCCAGTGCATAAACCACACCATCAACCACCACTGGCGTCGTATCGACATCATTCAGACGGTCAATTTCAGTGGTGCCGGTCACTTGAGAAATACGCTGCTGCCAGATTAACTGACCCTGTTCCATCATCACCGCACTGACGCGGCCATTATCGCCACCAACAATTGCAGCACCGAATGCCACAGCTGGCGCAGATTCGCCACGCAGGGACAAAGCAGGCGTATCCAGATTGAGTGTCCATTTAATCGCGCCGTCAGATTCATTCAGCGCTTGCAGCATACCATTTGAGGTGTGGATCAGAACCACACCATCACTGGCCACAGGGCGAGATAGTGCTTCACCCGCCACCACGGTCTGCCATGCAATCTGACCATCGTCAGAGTTCAGGGCATACACCACTGCTTTCTCGCTACCGACATACACATGTGCACCTGAAGCCGTTACGCCACCCGATAACATTGCAGAGCGGTTGCTGGAAAGGAAGTTAGTTTTCTCAGACAGATCGGTTTGCCAAATTTGCTTGCCAGTGTCTGCATCCATGGCTTTCACCAGACCTTTACGGTCTGCGGCGAAGACAGATGTCCCCTGCCAGGCTGGACGTAAATGAGAGTAATAATCACCAACACCACCACCAACAGAGGTGCTCCACACCTTAGTTGGCGTGAATTGGTTCTCAACTTTTGGCAGTGGTGACATGGTAACCACATCTTCTTCACTGTTAAACAGTGAACAACCGCTCAATAGGGCAACAGATACCAGTCCTACTAAGAGTGTTTTACGCAATTGCATGGGAATACCCCTTAGCTGGACAAATTATTCAATTTCATGCGCAGCAGAGCTTGCAGCGCCTGAGAAGCATTGGATTCGACGCCTTTACTGTAAGCGGCACGCGCACCTGAGATGTCACCTTTGCTTAATAACGCATCACCACGGACATCTTGCGCCATCGCTGTCCAGCCATCACCTTGCACTGCATCCAGTGTTTTCAATGCTTCGTCTGGTTTTTTCAATTGCAGTTGCAAACGAGCGAGACGCAGATTAATCAGTGACAGCAGGTTTTCATCTTTTGTCTGGCCCAGCGCTTGAGTCAGCTGCTGTGCTGCTTTATCAAACTCGTTTTGCTCAACGAAATGATGCGCCAGCTCTAACCCGGCAAGTACGCCATAGTTATTTTTATTGCCCTGAACAAATTTTTCAGCAAGCGCAACACCATCAGCACTGTTAGCTGACAAAGCATCACTAGCTTGCTGATAGGCAGTGGAGGCCTCCGTCATGGCACTATTCTGATGACTCTGCCAGTAACGCCAACCCACTAATGCAGCAATCCCGAGCACCACACCCACGGCCAGCGCTTTACCATTCTCGCTAAAGAAGCGGCGCACTGCATCAACCTGGTCATTATCAGTGGTATAGACTTCCACGGTGTCTCTCTCCTTAACCCAACATCAAAGCCAGACGCGCAGCAACATCCGCTTGCGCCAGCGTTTCTTGTTCACCATTTCGCAAATCTTTGACGACCACTTGATCTGCAGCCACTTCGCTTTCGCCAAGCATTAATGCCACACTAGCCCCCCACTTATCAGCGCGGGTAAATTGCTTTTTGACATTGCCACCGCCGTAATTGGTCATTAATTTCAGTGTTGGCATGGCATCACGCAAGCTTTCGGCGAGTAGCATCGCGGCGCTTTGCGTATTTTGACCTGACGAGATGACATAAACGTCAACGGTCGCCGGTACCTGGAAATCAGCATTGACTGCCTGCACCAATAGGACCAGACGCTCCAGCCCCATCGCGAAACCAACAGCCGGCGTTGCACGACCACCTAATTGCTCGACCAAGCCGTCATAACGCCCACCGGCACAAACGGTGCCTTGTGCGCCTAAACTGTTGGTCACCCACTCAAATACCGTGCGGTTGTAATAATCCAGGCCACGAACTAAACGCTCATTAACGGTATATGGGATGCTGGCTTGGTCCAAAAGTTCACACAGACCTGCAAAATGTTGTTTTGACTCTTCATCCAGGTAATCAGATAGCTTAGGTGCATCATTAAGCAACTGTTGAACATCGGGATTTTTGGAGTCCAGTACCCGTAACGGGTTGCTATACATGCGGCGCTTACAATCTTCGTCCAGCACCTCAACATGCTGTTCCAGGAACGTCACCAGTGCTTCACGGTAATCAGCGCGAGCATCCAATGACCCAATGGAGTTCAACTCAAGCTGCACGTGCTCTGAGATCCCCAAAGCACGCCACCAACGGGCAGTTAGCAGAATCAATTCGGCGTCAATATCTGGCCCTTGCAGGCCGAAAACTTCGGCACCCAACTGGTGGAACTGACGATAGCGGCCTTTCTGGGGGCGCTCATAGCGGAACATCGGGCCGATGTACCACAGACGCTGCTCCTGATTGTACAGCAGACCATGTTCAATACCGGCACGTACGCACCCTGCGGTGCCTTCCGGGCGCAGTGTCAGACTTTCGCCATTGCGATCGTCGAAGGTATACATCTCTTTTTCAACCACGTCGGTGACTTCACCAATAGCGCGTTTGAATAACGGGGTCTGCTCTACAATCGGCATACGAATTTCGCTGTAGCCGTAGCCTGCAAGCACTTGCTTCAAGATGCTTTCAATACGCTGCCATATCGCCGTGTCGGCCGGCAGGTAGTCGTTCATACCACGGATGGCTTGAATGTTCTTTGCCACGTCTGTTCTCTGTAGTTTTATCCCCATCTAACGGGAAGTAGCAACGTTATTAGCGGCCACTCCCGCGAGCTTGGGCATAGTGCAAAAAATAAAGTCGATTATAGAGGTTTGCCATCCACTTATTCAATGGCGGCAATTTGTTACCTCTACAAGCGCAATATGCAATATAAAGTGGGCGCTATCCACTTTTCATGTTGGCTGGCATGCATACTGGCTAATAACACACTACCAGCAGCACCTATCTGCACCCAACGACCTATTTATCATCCAGCAGATTGATAGTAATTCGGTTATTGGCATCAAGCATTGATGCTTTGGCACGAATCTTCGCTTCCAACTGATCAATCATGTTTTTGTTATCAAAGCGCTCTCTCTGACGAACACCATCTTCGTAGAAACCACTTTGGTTACGTGCACCAGTCACACCAATGGTCGATACCAATGCCTCACCCGGCCCATTGACCACACAACCAATGATAGAAACATCCATCGGCGTAATCAGATCTTCAAGCCGTTGTTCCAACGCATTCACTGTACCGATAACATCAAATTCCTGACGGGAGCAGGTTGGACAGGCGATAAAGTTAATCCCGCGCGCACGTATCCGCAGAGATTTAAGGATATCGAAGCCGACTTTAACTTCCTCAACGGGGTCCGCAGCTAACGAAATACGCAGGGTGTCGCCGATACCCTCTGACAGCAGCAAACCCAGCCCAATGGCCGATTTTACTGAGCCACTGCGCGCACCACCGGCCTCAGTGATCCCTAAATGCAGAGGATTATTAATTTGTTTGGCTAACAGGCGGTAGGAGTTTACCGCCAGAAAAACATCGGAGGCTTTAACACTGACCTTAAACTGGTCGAAATTGAGGCGATCGAGAATATCGACATGACGCATCGCGGATTCAAGCAGGGCTTCCGGCGTAGGTTCACCATATTTCTCCTGAATATCTTTCTCCAGCGAACCACCATTAATACCAATACGGATAGGGATATTGTGATCGCGGGCACTGGCAACCACCTCCCGAATACGGGATTCGTTACCAATATTGCCGGGGTTAATTCGTAAGCAATCAACACCATATTCAGCGACTTTAAGGGCAATCCGGTAGTCAAAGTGAATATCGGCAACCAGCGGTACATTCGACTGCTGTTTGATCAACTTAAATGCTTCAGCCGCATCCATCGTCGGCACCGAGACACGTACGATATCCACGCCAACACGTTCCAATGCCCTGATTTGGGCAACTGTGGCATCAACATCCGTGGTTTTGGTATTGGTCATTGATTGCACTGTAATCGGTGCACCATCACCAATAGGCACTTTACCGACGTAAATTCGGGTAGATTTACGGCGGATAATGGGGGATTCGTTATGCATTACACACTCTCCTTTACAGTCGTGTAGGTTATACAACAGAGCACTCTATCAAAACTATGGTGGTTACCTATCTGCACCACCTTATAGTTTCTCAAGACCACAATATTACTCTACACCGACAGTCAGGCGGGCTACGCGATTAGCCTTAATAAACTTAGTTAAATCTACTGGATTACCCTGATAAGTGATCGTCAGTGCACCCGGCGCACCAATGGTTAGCTTATAGGGCGATTTACCCGATAGATTGAGGGTAGCCCCCCCTTTCTGGATACCGCTAAACAGCGTTTTTCCACTCGCGTCAACAACCTGTAACCAGCAATCAGCTGTGAAGTTCATGACCAATGAACCCGCAGTTGATGCCGCACCATTCACCCCAGCGTCTGCAGTCGGCAATGGTGGTTGCGTGGTAGAAACATCAGGCAACGGAGCCTGACTTGGGGAGACGACCACTGACTCCGCCGGCGTCGTTCCCTGGGTGGTGGTCCCGACACGGCTATTTGCCGTATCGGCTGGTGCCGCACTGTCAGTGACAGGGGCGGTACCATTTGCTGTTGGTGTAGTGTTGGTAACCGGAGCCTGAGCATCCGAAGATGGTGCAGGATCGCTATTATCATCAGTCAGCGGCACAGATTGCCCGCCATTTTGCGACAGTTGAGCAGAGGATTGATCAGCCATGGTGGCTATTTCTGCTTGCTGCGCCTGATGATTTTGCCACCACCATGCCCCGGTCAGCCCCAGCACAACCAACACAATAAGCCAGGTGAATGTCATCAACCAGCCATCGCGTTTTTTATGCTTTTTGCCCAATGAGAAACTCTGCATTGGGGCAACCTTCGCCGCTCTGACTGGCGCTTGTTTTTCTAGCATGGGTAGCAGTTCATCTTCTGGAAGGTGAACTAGTTTGGCGTAAGAACGAATGTAACCACGGTGGAATGTTGAGGCGAGATTAGCTTGTGCTTTATCCTCCTCAAGATCACGGATTGTGGATACTTTCAGACACAGACGTTCTGCAACCGTCTGCTGAGTTAGCCCTAGTGCTTCACGGGCTTGACGCAGGCGCTCACCTGTCGTCTCTGGAACAGTTTGATCTTGGGAGGCTTCAGTATTCATTAGCTAGAAAATGCTGGTACTGTTTGGATTGTGGAAAACTTCGCGCAAGCTGCTTGCCATAGCGTTGAACACTATCTTGACGGCCCGCTAGCGCGGCGAAACGAATTTGTAACCATAAACTTTCAGCACTGGCTGGTAGCGTATGTTGGTAAATATCCAGTAGTAGTTGCGCCTGAGCACGATTCCCTTCACCAAAATGCCGTTGAGCTTCTGCGAGCAGCGGCTCACCTTTATCTGGATCGTACTTCAATGCCCGACTCAACAATAGCCGAGCCTGATCATTTTGATTGGCCCGTAAAAAGCAATATCCGGCGTTTTCCAGACTATCTGCCACCTGGCCGTAATCAGGTAACAGCGCTGCTGCGCTAAACTGTTGTTGGGCCGATACATACTGCCCTAAACTACACAGAAACGCACCGTAATTATTCAGTACAGTGCCATTTCCAGGTGCCAGTTTCATCGCATGTTGATAACGCTGCTCTGCGGCACTGTTTTCACCGATACGTTGCTCATAAAATGCCATGCCCAATTGAGCACGATAATCCTGCGGATCCGCCTCTACAGCCTTCTCAAGATTCTGTCGCGCAGCATTAAGATCACCTTGCGCCAAATACTCTAAACCCAGTTGTAAGCGCGTCTGCCCTGCCGCTGGCTGATTGGTTTTTTCTGGCGACGAACCAGAACAACCAGTCAGTATTATTGCTAGCAGGCAAACTCTCCACAGTCTTGTCAGCTTCATGCTTTCTCAATTGTCCTTATGTGTGAAGATAAGTGCCGGAATTAGGCACTCATGTTATTCCCATTACTGAGATTTGAATAACTTTTTCAGCATTGAGCACGCTACAAATTATAAGTTAAATAACAGTTAGTTACCTGTCTTCAGGCAATCTTATCAATCAGACTGTCTTAATGGCGATTGGTTCACCCGCCATTCTCTTTTTCAAGGTGCGCTTGGTGCGATCAATCACTTCTCCGGCTAATTGACCACATGCGGCATCAATATCATCACCGCGCGTCTTACGCACAATGGTGGTAAACCCATACTCCATCAACACCTTAGAGAAACGATCCACTCGGCTGTTTGAGCTACGGCCATATGGTGCACCGGGGAACGGGTTCCATGGAATCAGGTTAATCTTGCATGGTGTGTCTTTTAAACATTCAGCCAGTTGATGAGCTTGTTCCACGCTGTCATTAATGTGATCCAGCATAACGTACTCAACAGTAACCCGCCCGCCATTCGCTTTGGATTTATCCAGGTAACGGCGTACCGCGGCCAGGAAGGTTTCAATATTGTATTTGCGATTGATTGGTACGATTTCATCGCGAATATCATCAGTCGGCGCATGTAATGAGATGGCCAGTGCAACGTCAATCATATCACCCAGCTTATCCAGCGCCGGCACCACACCCGAGGTGGATAGGGTCACGCGGCGTTTGGACAGACCGAAACCAAAGTCATCCAGCATGATATCCATGGCGGGCACAACATTATTTAGGTTCAGCAGGGGTTCACCCATGCCCATCATCACCACGTTGGTGATAGGCCGTGTGCCAGTTGATTTTAATGAGCCGATAATTTTCGCCGCGCGCCATACCTGGCCAATAATTTCGGATACCCGCAGGTTGCGGTTAAAGCCCTGCTGCGCCGTAGAGCAGAATTTACACTCCAACGCACAGCCTACCTGTGATGAGACACACAGCGTGGCGCGGTCGGCTTCCGGGATATACACGGTTTCAACTTGCTGATCACCCACGGTGATGGCCCACTTAATGGTGCCATCCGCAGAGCGCTGCTCTTGTGCCACTTCAGGGGCGCGAATCTCTGCCACGCGCTGTAACTTAGCGCGCAGCGCTTTGTTGATATCGGTCATTTGCTCGAAATCGTCGTAGCAGTAGTGATACATCCACTTCATGACCTGATCTGCCCGGAAAGGTTTCTCACCCATTTGGGCAAAAAATTCGCGCATTTGCTGGCGGTTTAAATCGAGCAGATTGATTTTGCTGGTGACAGGTGCGGTGGTCTCAACCCCATTGTCAGACAGAGTGGCAACATCAGTTGGCATTGATGCAGTTAATAATTGTTCAGACATAAATTGTCGTGGCCTCGTTGTTACACTTTACGGCGCTGTGCTTTAAACCGGGTACGGCTTCAGAAACGGCGATGAATAAAGACTGGAATCTAATCAATAATAGAACGCCCCGGGAGAGATGTCTCCACCGGGGCGCGGCATTGTACAAATTTTAGGGCGTGGATTCCATAATTGGAAAGGCGCTCGACCAACTTTAATTGTTTCCGTTGGTTAAATATCAGCCATTCCCAAACGGGATCAATCCATTAGCTACGGGGAAAAATCTCATCCGCAGCGAAAAAATAAGCGATTTCACGCTGAGCAGATTCCACTGCATCAGAGCCGTGTACGGCGTTCGCGGTGAAGCTGTCGGCAAAATCAGCACGCAGTGTGCCGGCCAGTGCGTTATCTGGATTAGTTGCGCCCATGATATCACGGTGGCGCTGAACCGCATTTTCGCCTTCAAGAACCTGAACCATGATCGGGCCAGAGGTCATAAATTCAACCAAACCATCAAAGAATGGGCGGCCTTTATGTTCAGCGTAAAAACCTTCAGCCTGTTCTTTGGTCAGGTGCAGCATTTTTGCAGCAATAATTTTGAAACCAGCACTTTCAAAACGCGCGTAGATAGCACCGATGTCGTTATTGGCAACAGCATTTGGTTTGATGATGGAGAAAGTACGTTCTAAAGCCATGATAACCTCTATTGGATTTCTAATATTGACCGGACTCGGAACCGCCCCTAACAGCCTTAAATAAGGGGGGTAAGCTTGGCTGACAGGCAGCGCCTGAACACTCAATGTTACCGACCTGTATAGGTGGCCGCCGATTATATGTTCGCTATCAGCGATTGCATACGGGAATCACAACATTTTATTAAAAATAATTTATCCTAATTACTCATTTTTATGCACAACTCACATTTTACATATAAATCATCCTGATAATCTCAAACGTCTCAACCCTATTTAAAGCTCCTTTGTATAGGTAAATCCAACTTTTTTCTTTACAATCGCTGAGGGTTGGCTAATCACCTCTGAAACTAAAGTCCGCCTCCCTATACTAGCCGCATATCTGGCCAGGCCTCTAATCGCTGCCGTTCCCCCGCCCCGTATTGTCCCTTCAGATGCAGGATGCAGTACATAAGCAGGATCGGTTAATGAGCCAGCAATACCCACATCAGTTTCATTAATATCAACAGCCAAAGTAATACTCACTATTCGTCCTGCCAGACGAACGATGACATAAACATAATCCTCACGACTGGTTCTTAACCAACTATCAACAACATCACTGACAATATGTGATGCAGAAATAGCCCCGTCTATATTGGCCTGCGCACTGGTAGCTCCTTCACTATGTGTTTTTTCATCAACATCCTTTGAGGCAATTCCCCCTTCAGATGGCTTTTCCTGCTTATATAATCGCCGCCACTCGCTTATCGTAGGAATAACCCGTTGCCGGGCAGCCAGTGTCTTTTCAGGTGCGCCAGTAATAATTTCAATCTCAAAATGAGAATTAGCATATTCAACCCAGTAGCCATTTTGATGTATTCTGGGTATGGTCTCTACATAATTAAAGGTTTCCAATGCCAATTCATAACGACCCAAGGATAAAGTTTGGGTATTCTGTGGGGAGACAACCGGATCATTTTGATTATTGAAGTACAAATAGGTGGCATAACCGAGTTGAGAAAAGTCGAAGGCTGTTTTTAAGTGGAGCTGTTCATGATGTTCATCTGCAGCGATATACTCCCTAACATTATTAATTAAACGTGTTTCGGTATCAACATCAGAGACTGCATAACCGGTATTTCCCTCCTGAAGAATTCGCGCAATTACTTGACCAAAAATTTCATTATTCCAACTGGTGAGAGTGCCACCAAACAGTAACGTAAAATCCGTCATAATATTAAGGGTCCAGTGAATACAAGGATTAAGGTCACGCCGAGAACGGATATGTGGGAGTAATTGCTCCTTCATCGATACTTGACAGGCCAAAGCCGTGGCCGGAATTGTCAGTGATTTTTTATCCATAGAGGTATTGACATGAGTCAATGTAGCTTCAATCTTTGAAGAGGGGGTCAACTCGCTATCTGCAAAAAGAAGAGGCTCATTGGCACTTATTTTAGGCAGCGGCTTAGATGAGCCAAAAACTTGCAATATCTTATCGTGACCACCGCTAAAAAAATCAGAGGCACTTGATACAAAACGATCTGCTTGGTTGCAATGCCCCTGCACAATATAATTATAAATATTAAGCAGGGGTATGGACCAACAAGCAACGGCTCCGCTGATATCTCGTATCTTTCTGCTATAAACCTTCTCTGCTGTCATCACGATTTTATCAATTATAATTGATCTATTTTCATTCGTATTCGCGTTTACCAGAAAAAAATTTATATTAACATCCAAGGGATCAAATAGATATCCAATAAGCGGGGTGTAAAAGGTGGGCTGAGTTCCCATAGATTCAATAAACTGCACCTCAAAATATCCACCATTAAAGCGTGCTAACATTGACAAACTTTCACTTTCATCGTTCAGATCAAAATAAGCTGCATTATCTAACCTGTCATAAATAATGTATATTTTCTTATTTCCAACTTTAATTAACCCACCATCAGTGATAAATATAAGGAACTCATCATTGCCCGTTAGCTTGAAGCTAAGGAGCATCTGCTTTGCTCCTATTTTTTCATCAATCCAATAATCCCCAAAAACCTGCCTAATCGGCAGTGTCATATATTTTTTTATCGCGCAAGAGTGGTCACAAAGAAAATTATTATCTTGATAGACCTTGAGACTGCTTATGTGATTATCCATTCCTATCTCTTTCAGGTCATTAAACGAGTAGGTTTCCGTTAAGGTGAACTCATCTCCGCTGAAGTTATCATTTTTATAAACAGTAACTTGCATACCTCTTGGTACTGTTATGGAGTTTATTTGGTCATTAAGTGAATTCAATAGCATGTGGGGACTCTTAATCTTATCGTGACTATATAGATCAATCTGCTTACCTTCAGATAAACAAATTGTATCACCAATAAAATTATCACTCTCATAAAGACACACTGCATTTTTTACTCTTAATGAACTTGTTTTATCGTTAAACCAGCGAAGGTCTTGAGAGTGTAATAAATCGGTATCACGGTTCAGGGTGAATGAATGACCAGAGAAATCCACATGTTCATAGAGAGTGACGACCATACCATGAGGAACTTTGACAGATGAAATTCTATCATTCCATTGAGGAAAAAGTGAATGGGAAAAAAAACCCTCTTCAGCACAAAAACTCTCCCCAACATAAGACTCATTGGCATAAAAGCAAACTTTGGGTTGTTCTGCCATAACATCACAATTTAATATTAAAAGCATTGAAACAAATAAGAGAACGCGATTATTTTTTATCATGCCAACTCTCCTCGCGGCTAACTCATATGAATTATAAAGTGCAGGGTAAACACTCAGCGACAGATTAATTACTCTAGCGAATAATCTAAAAATTCATATTTCTTTTTTTATTACAAGAAGAGTGATTTGGTAATTAGTTATAATAAAACAATGCATTCTGATTAATTGAAGAAGGTAATGAAGTCTATTCCACCCGAAACAGTAAATTACTCACTAATCCACTTTCATCCAATACATTGAGTTGATAGACACCAGGCGCTGATAAGGTCTGGAGCCATGACTGGTTATTCTCCGTCATCGCCACCTGCTCCCCATTGAGGAACCACCAGTGTTGTCCACGCCCCCCCTGCGCCGCCAAACGCAGATCGAGACTAGCATGGCCGGGTAAACGTTTGACGATGGCACCATCACGTATGCCTAAAATCAGTAGTGGCACCGTATCTCCCCCAGCTTGGGGAGGACATTGTGTGCTGGCGGTCGGTAATCGTTGGCTACGCCGCTCGGCAATCGGTAACCAGGGTTCGAGTGGTAGCGGCCATAATATTAACTGGCGCGGCACCGCTTCCGGGCAATCAGCCGCCACCCGCTGGCCCTGTGGATTTAGCCACAGAGTGAGCAAGCTGCCTTGCCTATTTTCCTGGCCGATAGCGGTCAAGGTGGGTGGTAAGGTGCCGTCGAGCACCCAGCTTTGACGTCGCTGCCGGCAGTTGCTGTCGCCAGCGGCGAGCGGTTGCCCACCAGGCCAACAGATCTCTGCCCGGCTGACTGACGCGGGCCGTGGATCACGCGGTAACTGGCGGCCAGCGGGTGGCAGTCCTGTCATCAGCAAGTTATTGACCTGATTGAGTATGGGGATAGCGGTGGCATAGCCAAATTGCCCGGCGACCGGTGTGCCATCTGGCCGCCCAACCCACACGCCGATGGTATAACGGGCATTGATACCCACTGCCCAGGCATCACGGTAGCCATAGCTGGTGCCGGTTTTCCACGCCAATGGCACCGTTGCCGGCAGAGTATCGTCCGGCAGTGGTCTGGCCTCACCGGCCAGTATGCGCCGGATAATCCACGCGGCACCAGGTGAGAAGAGCCGCCGCTCCTGTATCTGCTGTTGCGGCTCAAAACGTAGTGTCGCCGCCATGCCACCACGGGCGAAGGCGCTATAGGCGGCCACCAGTTGATCCAGTCGTGAGCCAGCCCCGCCGAGGATCACCGCCAAACTCGGTGCGCTGTGCGGCGGAAAACGTAAATTCAGGCCGCCATTGCGCAAATTGGCGGTAAAACGTTTCGGGCCATAAGCTTCCAACAGCTGCACCGCTGGTAAATTCAGTGAGCGCACCAGCGCTTCGCTGGCACTGACCGGGCCATGGAATCCGCTATCAAAATTACCGGGGCGGTAATCACCGAAGCGGCGCGGCACATCTTGCAGCAGTGACTCAGCATGGATCAGGCCATCATCCAGCGCCATGGCATACAGAAAAGGTTTGAGTGTTGAACCCGGTGAGCGCCAGGCGCTGACCATATCCACATGGCCGAAGCGGCTATCATCCTGAAAATCCACCGAGCCGAGGTAAGCGCGCACATTCATGGTGGTGTGATCGACCACCAGCAGCCCCAGCGAGGTTTTCTCCGGCAGTTGATGCCGCCAACTGGCCGCCATATCCTCCAATTGCCGCTGTAGCGCAGCATCCAGAGTGGTTTGGATCACTTCCCGCTGATTGCCCAGGGTTAAGCGGCGGGCCAGCAGTGGCGCGAGTTGCGGCACCTGACGTGGTGCCAGCCAGATATCTTCTTGTTTGATATCAGCCACCTCTGCTGGCGTCCAGACCTGATAATCAGCCAGCCGGGTTAAGACTTTATCCCGCGCCGCTTTGGCCCGCAGCGGGTAGCGATCTGGCCGCAATCGGCTTGGGGCCTGTGGCAGGGCGGCCAACAATGCCGCTTCTGCCGGTGTCAGTTGGGCCGGCGCTTTGCCCAGATAGGTCCAACTGGCGGCCCCGATACCTTGCAGGGTGCCGCCAAATGGGGCGCGATTAAGGTAAAGCTCCAGAATTTGATCTTTGGAAAAATGCCACTCCAGCTGCAAGGTGCGCCAAATTTGGCGTAATTTTCCGGTCAAGGTGCGGGGATGTGGCTCGATCAGGCGGGCAACCTGCATTGATAGCGTGCTGCCACCAGAGAGGATTTTACCCGCCCGCAGATCCTGCCAGGCGGCACGGGCCAACGCCAGTGGATTAACACCGGGGTGGCGGTAAAACCAGCGGTCTTCGAAAGTGAGCAGGGCTTGCAGGTAGTAAGGTGAGACCTGTTGCAGGGTCACCGGATAGCGCCATACCCCATCGGCATCGGCAAAACGCCATAGTGGCGTGCCATCTTCAGCCACCACCACCCGGGCGACCTGAACTTGCGCCAAGGGGAGCGGCCAGAGCTTATCCGCCAGCCACAGTGTGGCCGGGAGCAATATGACAATGATAGCCAGCGCCCACCACAGGCGGCGATAGCGGGAAAAAAGAGTGGTTCGCATCAATAGCCTTTACCCCCCTTTGCTGCAACTAACCGCCAGCAAAGGGGAGTAAGTATTCACTTAACAATTTCAAGTTGCATCGGCGTGACCCCGAGCGCCCGCCAATCCGGCACATACATTGACTCCACCTGTGGTGCTGGCACCTGATAGATGCCCGGTGTGACGGCGCGTGCCAGATAGAGCAGCGTGGTGTGGCGATAGCCGTCAACACTGACTGCCGCCACATAGCGGTCATCGCGGAACTCCTGATGCTTGATATCTGACTGCTGCATATCCTGCAGTAGCTCAGTCACGCTATTGGCGCTCTCACCCAGAGTGGCACTGCTGTCGCCCAGATTCTGGTTCTCCAGCTCCAGGCCGGCGGGCAGTAGATCCACCACCAGTGCATCCGGCACCCGCTGATCCGCCCACACATCCAGATGCACCAGCACCAGCTCACCACTCTTCAGTTGTGATAGCTGCAACGGCTTGCCATCAAGCCCGATATAACTGCGGCTGATATGCAGATTACGGCTAAATGGCGCTGGCGTTTGTTGCGGATAGCCCACCACATCGACGCGGCTATAGAGCGGTGTATCGCCACGATTTTGCAGTTGCATCCCACCGGCCAATTGTTGTGCCGACCAATTTTGGTTCAGCGCCGTGCTCTGCGTTAAGGTCGCGCGCTCGGCGAGTAACTCCGCCGATGGCGCAATCGCCAGTTGCCACGGCATTTCAGCGCCACTTATCAGCGTGCGCCCGGCGAGGAACAGCGCATTACTCTCTTGGGTGGAGAGATAATTGCGCCCAACTAATGCCTCGGATAGCGCCAACAAGCGGCTATCGCGCACCTCTGGCAGCAAGTTGTTGTCAGTGAGTAGCGCCAAAATCAGAGCATCATCGCGCAGTGAGCTGCCGTAATCTTCCAGCCAGTAATCTTTATCGCTGCGCGGGGTATTCAGCCCTTGCGTGATGGCCTCTTTGGCGCGCGGCATGTCCCCCATCAGTTTGAGCGCCACCCCCAGTTGCACCAGCGGCAAGCCGGAGCGGGCATCATCACTGCGGGTATACAGCTGGCGCAATGCGCCCAGCGAGGCCTGTTGCTGCTGCGCCAGCACTAAACCGGCATAGGCCTGCACGGCAAAACGGGTATGTTTGCTCTGCTCGCTGTAGCGAATTTCAATCTGGCTCGGATCCTGCAAGTAGCGCTGCAAACGGCTGTTGGCGGCGGTTAACGCGGCCTCTGGCACACTGTAGCCCTGCTGGCTGGCGCGATAGAGGAAGTCAGTGGCGTAGGCGGTCAGCCAGAACTCCTCCGGGCTATCATTGCGCCATAAGCCAAAACCGCCATTGTAGCGCTGCATACCAAGCAGATGCTCAATGCCGACATCAATCGTTTGACGCCGTTTTTCATCGCTATCCGCCTTGATACCCAGCGCGGTCAACTGCTCATGGTTGCTGTAGAGCGACGGATATAAGCCGCTCACCGTCTGCTCCAGACAGCCATAGGGATAAGCGTATAACTCGCTGATATAACGCGCCAAATTGAGCGGTGGCCGGCTGGTCACCAGCAGTTGCCCTTGCAAGGTTTCAGCTACCAATCCCGCCATCGCCTCCGTCGGCAAACTCCAGCTCTCGCCGCTGCGCAGCACATTGGCGAAATGGCGCGTTTGAGCCGGATAAGCAGGCCGCACGCCAATTTTCCAATGGTGCTGATAATCCGGCAGTTTCTCCCCCGGCAGCACCATGCCGCTGATCGTCAGACCAATATCGCCCTGCCCGAAACCGTTCAGCGCGCGAACCGGAACCAACACCGTTTTGCGCTCGCCGGTTGCCAGAGTAACAGATTGAGTCGATTCACCTTTTAGCGCCAATAATTCGCTGGCGAGCCAGTTGAGAGAGAGGGTTTGCGGTTGACCGGATAGATTACTTAAGTCCAGCGCCAGCTCAGTGGTGTCGCCACCGGCCAGAAAGCGTGGGGTCGCCAGTTGGGCAATCAGTGGCGCGGCCACCACCACTTTAGACTCGGCTTTACCGAACTCTTCGTCACTCCAGGCCTGAGCCATCAGGCGCAGTTCGCCGTTAAAATCGGGAATAGCCAGCTCGACTATGCCCTCACCCTGCGCATTTAGTGTCACCGGTAGGGCTTGCTGCGCCACAATGGTCACTTCGGTAATCGGTTTTTTACCACCACGGGCGAGCGCATCCTCCTCTTCGCCATCACCACCAAAGCGCAAGCTGGCTAACCGCCCCTGCCCCTCAATCAGCTGACCATAAACATCATATTGATCCGCGCTGTAGCGTTTGCGACCCAAAAAGGCGTCGTATGGGTCTGGCGTGACGTAATCGGTGATATTTAAAATCCCACTGTCGACGGCGGAGAGCAGCAGTTGCACTTTTTCAGGTAGCGGCGCGCCGCTGCGGCTGGCTTTCACTTTAACAGTTAAGGTCTGATTGGGGCGAATACGGGCTGGCGCATCCAGTTGCAGTGCCAGTTTGCGGGTTTCATCCACCAGCGGCAGATGCAGTAAACCAATTGCCCGTTTTGGCGTCGCCTGCTGCGTTTTATCACCAGGGCGGATCACCGTCGCGCTGAGATAGAGATCATGGCGATTCCAGCCGGGGTTAATCGGCACCTCAACCTCAGTGCCACCTGCCGCAATAGTCACCTGCTGCCACCACAGTGGGCCGTCACTGGACTCCACCAGCAGATAGCCGTTACCGGCGGCGGGGGCTTCAATGTGCAATTTCACCTTTTCGCCGGGGCGATAGGCGGGTTTATCCAGTGTCAATTTGACCTGATCCGGGCGCACTGCGCCGCTGCCTGCGGTGTTATCCTGCCAGCTGTAGCCGGCCCAGAAGCGCGAGCTGCTGACCTGTGAGTTATCCGGATTGCTCACCTCAATGCGGTAAGCGCCCCACTCCACCGGGAAGCTGACTTTCGCGCTGCCGTTGGCGGCAATATTGATGGTTTGCTCCGCCAGTTGGAGATCTTTTTTATCAAACAGCGACTGCCAGCCATCACTTTCTGACCACTGCCAGTAGTTATCACGGCGCTCGCGTATCAGTTTGACTTTTAAGCCATTAACCGCCTGTTTCTCACCATCCGCCGTGGCATAGAGGATCTCAAAATCCGCCTGAGAGTCCTGATCAACCATCGGCTGCGATTTATAGCTGTCACTGCGGTAATCATAAACCTGCTGCTGATTGAACAGTGGGCGAATTCCCGCCAGCGCCTCGGCGGGCCACACCGCCTGTTCAGCACGGCGAGTGACCGGACGACCGCCGGACTCTAGCAAGCTGGCCTGTAAAATCAGTTTCAGCGGCGATTGGGCACTCTGCCAGCTGTTCTCTACCGCGACGTCAGTTTTGCCCTCGCTGTCTAGCGTGGTATCAAACTCATCCAGCGTGCGGGAGAGGTTCTCTTCGGTAATCGAACCAAATTCAAAACCGGGCAGTGACGCCACCGCCTCCCGCTGTGGGCGCAGGAACAGCTGCCCTTGCAGGCGGTTGCCAGATGCTGGCGCACCATAGAGATAGCGCCCGGTGACCGCAAAGTGAGCCTCACTATCAGTGGCGATCGGCGCTTTACTGGCGGCTATCTCCAGTGCCATGCGCTCTGGCAGGAAATCTTCCACTTTGAATTTGTACAAACGCGGCTGGTTATCCCCCAGATTGAGGCGCAGCGACCACTCCCCCGTCGGGCCGCCGGCAGGAATGGCGTATTGGTATTGATACAATCCCGCTTGCGGCTGCCAAACAAAGCTGCGCACCACCTGGTTATCCGGTTTGAGGATATCCACTTTAACCGGCTGGGTGGTCAGCGGCTTACCATCGGCATCGCGCAGTAAGCCATTGACAATTAAGGTTTCACCGGGGCGATACAGGTTGCGCGGGCCAAAGACAAAGAGCTGCTTCAAAAAGCCCTCTGGCCCGGCAATATCAAACTCCGCCAGATCCAGCGCCGGCGCATTGAGGTCAATCAGGCTGGTCTGCCCATTTTGCGAGGCCAGTAGCAGCTTGGCATTGGCCTTTTTCTCTAGCTGCGCATGGCCCTGAGCATCAGTTTCCGCCTGCGCCAGCACTTGCCCTTTATCATCCAGCAGCTGCACCGAGACCCCTTGCAATGCCGCACCACCCGCCAGCGCCTGAGTGAAAACATCCATGCGGTTATGGTAGCTGTGCAGCGAAACGCCAATATCGCTGAGGGTAAATAGGGTGGCAGCATTGGTATAGCTGTAGTGACCCGCCTGTTGCATCACCGCCAGATAGACGCCGGACTCTTGCAGCGGTTTGATATCGGCCAGTGGCAGCAGCAGTTTTTCACGGGTATTGGCGGCGGGATTGAGGTCAAAACGGCCGCTATAGACTAAATCGGCCATTTTTAGCAGATCGTCCGACTCCCAGTTAGAGAGTGCGCTGCGGTACTGCCAGCTGGCGAGGAAGTTGGCCAGGCTGGCGGGCTTGATGCGGAAAAAGTTAACGTCGACATTATCAACATTCAGCGCCATCACCGGCAGCCCCTGCGCCAGTTTCCCCGGTAGCAGGGAGCCTTTGCTGGCAAAACCGACACTCGGTTTGCTATCACGGGTGGTGATTTGCTGCTGTTGTGGTGCGCCAAGCTGCGCGCCGCCAACCCCTTTTAGTGTGCTATCAACCGTGAGCAGCAGTTTGCGCTCAGGTTTGAGGTGGCGTAGGCGCAGCTCCATCAGGTTATCTGATAGCTCCCAAGCGCCATCAATGGTGCCGCTGAGGGTATCCACCAGATGCACTTGCGCGGCAAAATCCTGATTGGGATCGAGCGGTTGCGAGAAGGTCAGCACCATGGCGCTGGCCCCATCAAGTTGCAGCTCAGAGGCATCGAGCAAGGTGAGCGGCTGGCCGGCATGGCGTTTTGCCAGTGCGGCCAATGTGGCGGCATCTTTGGCTTGGCTCAACGGGCCATTGGCGGGCAGCGCCGTGGCCTGGGTGGTGGTAGGGGCCGGGGCGCTACTCTCCTCTTTACTACTGCGGTTATCACAACCCGCCAATAGCAGAGTGATACTCAACAACAGGGCACTGACCCCGATACCCTTTTTTATTCCTGAGATTAACCGCAGCACACCATGGTGATTCATATCTTGCTCCCTGAATGATAGCAAGATTATAGCATTCGCCTGAAAGGGAATATAGAGAGATAAAACAGATGGTTTTTTCCCTCCAGAAAAAGGCGGAATTTCCAGGAAACATTCTAACTTTGCAGCACAGAAACAGAAAAACGTATTTAATATTTTTTTAATAAAAAATTAAATTAACTCTGGCGAAAAATTAAAGACCAGAGAGCGCCAAATTAAAACAATAAATAACAATAACTTAATAGCATACTCAACCTTGAAAAATACAATATAAAATCAAATTAATATAAATTAATGTCTTTAAGGTTTTAATAACTAGCCTGGCTAAGGTTAGTTCCTTATATTCCTCCCAACATTTTGTCGTCCCTTATTATCTTTAGCATTCATTTATTAAAATTTATCTGCAAATAGGAAGTTATAAAACTATGAATCATCGCAATACATTAAATACGCGTCTCTTACCTTTATCTATTCTGATCTCATCGCTGGTTTCTGGCGGGGCAATGGCAACATCGACAACTTTGATAAAAGAGAGCAAACCTCTTCAACCTAAAGAAATCAGTACTGGCAAATTCAAGCGTATAGCTGATGCTGGGTCTGTCCAGGAGGCAGTACTTGTTGTCGAGAAAGAACCGGTTGTTGAAAAGAGTATCTATGAAAAACTAAGCGACTATCTGGCTGCTGGTATTATTACTCAAACAGAGAAAGATAGTTTAGAACTGCTGGGCGAGAAGAAAGAAGCGGAAAAAAATGCGCAAGCAGCCGTTGAGTTAGCAGAAAAAGCAGCAGAAACTTCAACTCAAGCCTTTGATGAGTTGAAGAAAAAAGAAGCTACTGCCGTCCAAGAAGTCGCGGCAAAAAAACAAACTAAAACTGATTTAGAGGCAGATTTTGCAACAAAAGACGGTGAGAAAAAAGCTGCCATTACTGCCATTACTGGCATAACGTTAGATCCTAGCGCCGCCGATATCGCACAACAAGTCACTCAGCTGATTACTACGTCAGAAACAGAGCTTCAAGTTAAAACTCAAGCGCTAGTCGAGAGAACAGAAAAGGCTGAAAAAGCAGCAGCAGATAAAAAGGCGCACGAAGATGAACTTAGCAGGTTTGATCAGCAGATTATAGAGCTAGAAGGTAAATTAGCTGATCTCACCACAGAAAAAGGCAAGTTAGATACAGCTCTCTCTACCGCAGAAAGTGCTCAAGGCGTTGCAGAAGCTGATTCTACTACCAAAATTGCTAAAGCCAAAAAAGAGCATGACCAAACCGAAGGTAACCTTAGCAGCCAAGATGACGCACTAAAAGCCACAGCAACCGCGAATAAAGAAGCCTATGACGCTTTAGTCAAAACCTATAATGATAATATTAAGCTGGCTAATGATGCAGTTACAGAAAATGGAGCAAAAAGCAAAAAGCTAGAAGATGAAAAATCAGGTATTACGAACGAGAAAAACACCGCTGAGGGTCAGACCCAGGATATAGAACAGGCAGCCGATACTGCAGAAAAAGCTAAAATTGATGCAAAAAAACAACTCGATGATGTAGAGGGGAAAATCAATAAGGCCAAACAGGCAAATGAAGCAATCAAGACTGCTGAAGCTGCTAAAACAGCGGCAGAGAGTGCAGCGGCTGAGCACCATGCGTCAACTGAAGAACTTAATAGTATCAAGGCAGATGTTGCTACAGCAGAAACGGCCAAAAACAACGCAAACACTGAGCTAGTCACCAAAAACACGGAATTAAATGACGCCAAGAGTGCTGTTAGCGATCTAGTCAAAGACACTGCTTTTAATTTGTCTGCTGTCGATAAAACTATCACCTTAGGTACAACAGATACTGTTGCTACAGATACTATCGCTATCGATACCAAAGTGGACGGTGGCACGCAAGACGTAGACACTAAAGGCAAGGTCATTGGCAGCATTGTGACCGAAAACGGCAGCATAAATCTGGCAGCAGATGCACAAGCGATTGACTCGGTGATCACCGAGGGCACCATGACCAATAGCGGCGGTACAGATACCAATACGCAGGTTGGCGCTCAAGGTAAGTTAGTCCTCGCAGGGGCGAGTGGCACGCAGATAGCCACATCTGAAGGTGCTACCGTTGCCAAAGGTGGGGTTGTGACAGCTGACGCGAATTCATTGATCAGTAATATGGTCAGTGAAGGTGAGGTTACTGCCAAAGCAGATGCGAAGGTCTCTAACTCCACCATTAAGGGCGGAACATTAACCCTACAAGATAAAGCTCTTGCAACGGGCACTACCCTGGAAGGTGGTATTTTCACGCTTGAAAGCGGTTCGGAAGCACAAGGCACAACCATCAATGGTGGGCTATTTGATGTTAAATCCGGTGCCTCTATTGCTGATACCACACTCAACGAAGTTGACTTCACGCTGGTTAGCGGAGTAACAGCCAATAACACCACCGTGAATAACGGTACATTCACCCTTGCAGGTACTGCTAACGACACCATCGTAAACGGCGGCGTATTTGACGTGCAACAGGGTGCAACTGCTAATACGGTCAACGTGAATGGCGGTAAATTTAATCTGATGGAGCGCGCTCAGGCAGCTAAGCTCATTGTTGAAAATGGTTACGCCCTGATCGCCGGTGAACTTAAAGATGCAACATTCCATGGCGGCACCGCTATCTTCGATAAAACAGCGACCATTAGCGGCAATATTAATGCAGTTGAAAACAGCGTTATCACCGTGCATGACGGCGCAAAAACTCAAGATGCGAACCTGAACTTAGCCGGTAATATGCAGTTAGTTGGCGCGAATGCACCACAAAACGCACTGCACCGTGCCGCTGTGAGTAATCCTGCACAGTTCGCCTTTAAAAATGTTGCACTGGATGGCGGTACTGTTGATATGAGCAGCACCAATGCTCAGTTGACCATGGCGTCACTGTCAGGTGCTGGTACCTTTAATCTGACAGCATCACTGTACAATCAGGCAAATGCACCGCTGAATGTCACCGGCGATGCTAATGGTAGCTTTGGCATCCAACTAAGTGACAATGGTGTCGCACCAACCAACCTGCAACTGATTGATGTACAAGGTACTAATGCCGCTCGTTTCTCGCTGTCTAATGGGCCGATTAACCTGGGTAACTACAAGCACAATCTGGTCAGCGATGGTAAAGGCGGCTATAAGCTGGTGGCGGATACCGCTGCATTGACACCAAGTACTGCCGGTGTTCTGGCGGTGGCAAACACCATGCCGGTTATCTTTAATGCTGAATTAAGCTCTATTCAGAATCGTTTAGATAAGCAAAGCACCTCAGCCAACGAAAGTGGCGTGTGGATCAACTACCTGAACAATAACTTCAAAGTGAAAGGTACGGCCGCTAATTTCGACCAAAAACTGAATGGCATAACCTTGGGTGGCGATAAGGCCATTGAAGTAGGTGACTCTGTACTGAGTATTGGTGCTTTCGGCAGCCAAAGCAGCTCAGATATCAAATCTGATTACCAGAGCAGCGGTAGCGTGGAAAGTAACTCATTGGGTGCATATGCACAATATCTGACCAATGGTGGTTACTACCTGAATGGTGTGCTGAAAACTAACCAGTTTAAGCAGAAGCTGAATATCACCTCGAATGGCAGCAGCGCCAACGGTAGTGCTAACTTCTCTGGTCTGGGTGTGGCACTGAAAGCGGGTAAACATATCAATGTTGATGCAATGTATGTTTCTCCTTATGCCGCGCTGAGCACCTTTACTTCCGGCAAGAGCCAGTACCAGTTGTCTAACGGTATGGATGCGCAGAACCAAGGTTCACGTAACACCACCGGGAGTTTGGGTGTGAACACCGGCTATCGCTTTGTGCTGAATAGCGGTGCAGAGATCAAGCCATATGCACTGTTCTCTGTTGACCATGACCTGATGGCGCGTAACAACGTGCTGGTCAATGGCGAGATGTTTGATAACAGCCGCAAAGGTACGCGTGTTAATGCCGGTGTGGGTATGAATGTAAACATGACCAAAAACCTCTCTATCGGTTCTGAAGTGAAGCTGTCGAAAGGCAAAAACGTGGATACCCCAGTGACCATTAATCTGGGTGTCGGTTACACCTTCTAAGTTGTAAACCACAGTGAAATTCATGTAGCAGTGAAATAATAAAGGGAGCCACTATCGGCTCCCTTTTTTTATGTCATTTATCAATCACTAATGGCTGACCGAAGGGATAACATTGCGCAGCCAACTGCCCCATCTGCGCTGATAAAACGCCTGAGTATGGGTCATCAGATAGTGACTAACACCGCGCTGTTGCTCGCTAACCAGACAGAAATCGACCGGGCTATCATCTGCTGCATGGTCACTGGCGACACTGCCGGCCTCTTGAATCAGCTGGTCAATCTCCTCGCCACTGCCATCCACCTCTAGCCCAATCAGCAGGTTAGGTTTCTCGTCCACACTCTTATCATGCATCAGTGCCAAAAATGCACGGCGCACCGGCTTACGCTGGCTGAATAGTTGGATCAGCGCGTCAACCATCGCCGTAGGGTACTCCTCCGGCTGCCCCAGCAAAATCTGGCTCTCTTTATCTACCGTCATTTCAGCGGGTTGGGCTAAACCGCCATTCTCCAGCAGCATTACCACCTCTTGTGGCCAGAACTCTTTACCGTGCTCTGATTTCGGGTTCAAAAACAGATGTGCGCCCTGTGTCATTTCAAATAACAGCCGCACTGGCATGGCGATAAAGGGCTGCTTTTCGCGCTCTTCTGGCGTCTCTTCGGCCAGATCCAGCGCCTGCTGCAACACCTCTACCGAGGTGAAGAAAGGGATCACAGATTCACCATCCTGCTTTTCCCAATGCAGAATATTGACCCCATTGCCCGCCGTGAAGGTCATCTCGCTATCTTCTTCACTGCCCTGCGCCGAACTATCCACCAGCACCAAAACAGTGGCATCCAGCAAGGCCCGGAAAAAGGCGATACGATGAATCGACTCGGTCGCTGCCAGCTTTAGCAGGGACTCCAGACTCTGCTCATCATCATGGTGGTGATGGTGATTATCATCAATAGGGGGTTGCGGCAAACTCATGCTCTACTCCAAAAAACATCTTGCTAGGATAAATGGGAGGGTGGATAGGTAGAAGAGTAAAGTGTCCGCGCCAGGGATGACGCGGAACAAGCCCCCAGGGAAGGGTTTACGGCGTCTTTACGATCTGCCTATTCTCACTCCTAGGCACATCAATTTCTTATTTTGCTTTCGCTAACAACAAGTTGGCAATAGTCCGCACCCCTAACCCGGTAGCGCCTGCAGACCACTGATCCACTGCTGCTTTACGGTAAGTGGCGGAGCAGTCAATGTGCAGCCAGCCCTGTTGGTAATTTTTCACAAAATGGGACAAGAAAGCAGCAGCAGTGCTGGCACCCGCACTGTAAGCGGCACCCGCCACATTATTTAACTCAGCAAAATTGGATGGCAACTGGCTGCGATGGAATTCCGCCAGCGGTAAGCGCCAGAAAGGTTCGTGCTCACTTTTTGCACTGCTTAATAGCTCCTGCGCCAGCTCATCATCGAAGCTGAACAGCGCATGGTAATCATTGCCCAAGGCGGTTTTTGCCGCGCCAGTTAAGGTGGCCGCATCAATAATCAGTGGTGCTTGCTGACTGGAAGCATCGATCAGGCCATCGGCCAACACCAAACGCCCTTCTGCATCAGTATTCATGATCTCTACCGACTTACCATTGCGGTAACGGATAATATCACCCAGCTTAAAAGCATTGCCGCTAACCATATTGTCAGCGCAGCACAGATAGAGCTTCACACGCGCTTTCAGCCCACGGGCCGCAGCCAATGCCAACGCGCCGGTCACTGTCGCCGCGCCCCCCATATCGGATTTCATCGAATCCATAAACGCGCTCTGTTTCAGGCTGTAACCGCCTGAATCAAAAGTAATTCCCTTGCCGACCAGACAAGCCATTACTGGTGCATCGGGGTTACCGGTCGGGTTATAGTCCAGCGCCAATAGTACCGGAGCACGATCAGATCCGCGCCCGACGGTATAAATTCCGGCATAACCCTGCTCGCGCAGATCTTCACCTTTGGTGATGCGGTAGGTGACGGCATCACAAGATACCGCACACAGCAGATCAATGGCATTTTTCGCCAGTTGCTCTGGGCCGAGATCCTCAGCCGGGGCGTTGATGGTGTCTCGCACCCAGTCAATAATTTTAAGACGCTGTTCTAGCTCGGTTTTTTCGTTCTCTGGCAGCTCTGCCCACTCAACACTGCGCTGGCCTTTTGGCCCACGGAACCCTTGCCAAAATGCCCAGCTCTGCTCCAGACCCCAGCCCTCACCGGCCAGTTTTACCTGCTTAATACCTTGCCCATCTATCTTGCGGGCGGCACGTTGAATAGCACCCAATTGGCCGTTCGCCGTCAGATGGATGGTCATGCCCTCAGCATCAGTGCTGAGCAGCGCTTTTTCGCCCCAACGGGCATCGGCAGGATTATCGGATAGGGATACTTGCATTATTTCTGTTGTCATCGACGACCTCGTCATTATTATTTTTTGCTGTTATTCAGCTGATAATACGTGACTCTGTGTTAGCCACGGCGGAACAAAAATTTCTATCGAACAAGCCAACACTTTACGCTAAAAAGTCACTTTCGTTAGAGATAATGTAACAGATAAAAAGTAACAGAAAGCAAAAGGGCCGCTTACGCGACCCTTAAACTGCTGACAAACCCCGATGACGCGATCTGGAACGGAGAGGACGGGTAGAAGAGTAAAGCGTCCGCGCCAAGGATGGCGCGGCTCGAGCCTCCAGGGAGGGATTGACGGCGTCTTTACGATCTACTTGTTCTCTCCGCCACTCACCCGGCGGCCCTTATCAATGATTAGCTAAACTCATCTAACCAAACCAGCAAAATAGCTTCCAGCACTTTCTCATTCGATGCTTGCGGGTCATCATCAAAATCTTCTAGGGAGCAAATCCACTGATGCATATCGGTAAAGCGCACCGTTTTGGGATCGATATCGGGGAATTGGTCGTAAAGGGCTTCGCCAATCTCACGGCTATCTTGCCAGGTCATGCTCATATCAGTGCTCCCGTGCATGGTTAATGGTGTAACGCGGGATCTCAACCACCAGATCTTCGTCGGTGACTCTGGCCTGACAGCTCAGGCGGCTCTCTGGCTCCAGACCCCATGCTTTATCCAGCATGTCATCTTCCAGCTCGCTACTCTCCGGCAGGGAGTCAAAACCTTCGCGCACCACACAGTGGCAGGTGGTGCAGGCGCAGGATTTCTCACAGGCGTGCTCAATATCAATGCCATTACGCAGGGCAACGTCCAGAATGGTCTCACCCTGGGTTGCTTCCAGCACTGCGCCATCCGGGCAGAGGTCTTTATGGGGCAAAAATACTATTTTGGGCATGATTAAACCTCATCCACTGAATGGCCAGCCAAAGCACGGCGAATGGAGGCATCCATCCGGCGCGCGGCAAAATCTTGCGTTTGTGCATCTAACGCCTTGATCGCAGCTTCGATTGCCTGTGGGTCGCTGCCCTGCATCTGCTGCTGTAATAACGTCATCCCTTGCGCGATAGCGCTGCTCTCTTGCTCACTGAGTAGTGCCGCGTCTTGCGCCAATGCGCCCTGCAGACTCTCCAGCACCCGGGCGGCTTCGACTTGCTGCTCCGCCAGCTTACGTGCACTGATATCGGCCTGTGCATTAACCATCGAATCTTTAATCATGTTAGCTATCTCATTATCAGATAGCCCATAAGATGGCTTCACTTGAATCGATGCTTCAACGCCGGTGGATTTCTCCATCGCCGTGACACTCAATAGCCCATCCGCATCCACCTGAAAAGTGACGCGAATATGCGCCCCGCCCGCAGGCAGTGGCGGCAGGCCACGCAGGGTGAAACGGGCAAGCGAACGGCAATCCTGCACCCGCTCGCGCTCCCCTTGCAGCACATGGATCATCATGGCGCTCTGACCATCTTTAAAGGTGGTGAACTCTTGTGCGCGGGCCGTCGGAATGGTGGTGTTACGTGGGATGACTTTTTCCACCAAACCGCCCATGGTTTCCAGCCCCAATGAGAGCGGGATAACATCAAGCAGCAGCATGTCGCTGTCTGGCTTATTGCCCACCAGAATGTCAGCCTGAATAGCCGCGCCGATGGCGACCACTTTATCGGGGTCGATCGTGGTCAGCGGCGTGCGGCCAAAGAACAGCCCCACCTGCTCACGCACCAGCGGCACGCGGGTCGAGCCGCCGACCATCACCACTTGCAGCACCTCGTCAGCAGTAACACCGGCGTCTTTCAGTGCGCGACGGCAAGCCATGAGTGTGCGCTTAATCAGCGAGGCAATCAGGGATTCAAACTGCGCCCGCGTGATCTGCCCTTGCCAGCCAGCCACCGAGACCTCGGCAACATCGGCATCACTCAAAGCAATTTTGGCGGCAATCGCCGCATCAAGTAGCTGCCGCTGAATAGTGTGATCATCACGGGAATCAATGCCAGCTTGCTCACGCAGCCAATCGGCTAATAGATGGTCGAAATCATCGCCCCCTAATGCCGAGTCACCGCCGGTTGCCAGCACTTCAAACACCCCACGGCTGAGGCGCAAAATGGAGATATCAAAAGTGCCGCCCCCCAGATCGTAAACCGCGATCACCCCCTCCTGACCGGAGTCCAGACCATATGCGATAGCCGCAGCGGTTGGCTCATTCAATAAGCGCAACACATGCAGCCCGGCCAGACGTGCGGCATCTTTGGTGCCCTGACGCTGCGCATCATCGAAATAGGCCGGAACCGTGATCACCACGCCATCCAACTCCCCCTCCAGCGCCGCCTGCGCGCGCTGCGTCAAGGTTTTCAGAATATCGGCAGAGACCTGCACCGGATTGACCCATCCCGTGGCGGTCTGGATCATCGGCAGGCCATTCTCGCTAGGCTGGAATTGGTAAGGCAGATTGGGGTAGCGCTGTTGGATATCCGCCAAAGAGCGGCCCATCATGCGTTTGACTGAGCTGATGGTGTTGACCGGATCCTGCGCGGCGAACTCGCGCGCATGCCAGCCGACATCAATGCCATTTTGTTGATAATGAACCACCGAGGGCAGAAGATCCCGCTGTTGTTCATCGACCAGCGTTTGCGCTTTACCGCTGCGCACCGTGGCAATCAATGAGTTGGTGGTGCCTAAATCTATCCCTGCCGCCAGCCGCCGTTGATGCGGGGCCGCAGTTAAACCAGGCTCACTAATTTGTAATAAGGCCATGTTGAGCTTCCATCAATCATGAGTCTAAAAAGCAAAATCTATCCGGCGAGATACCAAGGCCTTGCGTTATATTCAGATCTGTTGCAAAGGTCGTTTGATATATCACTGTTATAAGAGTTTGTCGGGCAACATCCTCAGGAAAAATCATCAAACAGGCGCTCTTCTAGCTGTTCAACCTGCTGCTGCAATTTATCCAGAAAACGTAATTTCCGCACCGTATCCGCGGCTGACGCCCACAGCTGTTGATCCAGTTGCTCAACCATCTGCTGACTACGCCTTTGCGTCATCAAAGCCAGACGGCGGCTGAATGCCGCAAGCTGCGTTTCAGCATCGGGTTGGTGTTCGATGGCATCAAGCTCTTCGCGCAGCTCCAACTGCTCCATCAAAAACGCGGTATCGCGCATCGTGTGCTGTTCGTTGCCTAAATCAAAACCCTGCAAAGATAGCATATACTCGGCCCGTTTTAACGGGTGCTTGAGGGTTTGGTAGCCATCATTGATGGTCGCGGCTTGTTGCAATGAGGCCAAACGTTCGCGCTCAGGCTGGTTGGCAAAACGGTCAGGGTGGAATTGACGTTGCAACTCTTGATAGCGGGTAGTGAGTTGGTTGCCATCAAGCTGATAGCGAGGTGGTAGCCCGAATAGTGTGAAGTAATCCATAACATGCTCTGGAGTTATCCCCTTCGTCCTTGAAGCTGCAGGGGTGTTAGCTGCGCTCACTCCCCTGTAACTCTAATGACGTTGGGTATATAAGGTATCAAGTGCCTGAGGTAGGAACAAAAACAGGATCAGACGTTAAAGCTTTCGCCACATCCGCACTCATTGGAGACGTTCGGATTGTTGAACTTAAAGCCCTCGTTCAGCCCCTCTTTGACGAAATCCAGTTCAGTGCCGTCAAGATAGACCATGCTTTTGCCGTCGATGATCACTTTCACGCCTTTGTCTTCAAAAACGATATCGTCATCGTTCATTTCATCAACAAATTCGAGCACATATGCCATGCCGGAGCAGCCCGAAGTTCTGACACCCAAGCGCAGACCTAAGCCCTTACCACGGTGACTTAAAAAGGCGCTGACCCGCTGTGCAGCACTGTCGCTGATTGATATCGACATACAGCTTCCTCAACTCTGAAACCCGCTCATATCCCCATCATCTTTCAAACCGCAGGTGTATTGGAATGCAGTATCTTGAAATTTTTTAGGAAAATGAGCCAGTTATTAATAACCTATTTTACAACTACTTGGCAGTGTGTTTGCTTTTGTAGTCGGCGATAGCAGCTTTAATGGCGTCTTCCGCCAGAATTGAGCAGTGAATTTTGACTGGCGGTAACTCCAGCTCTTCGGCGATCTGCGTATTTTTGATAGCTTCTGCCTGATCCAGAGATTTGCCTTTCATCCATTCAGTGACCAGAGAGCTGGAAGCAATGGCAGAGCCGCAACCATAAGTCTTGAAACGTGCATCTTCAATGATGCCAGCTTCGTTAACTTTGATCTGCAACTTCATGACATCACCACAAGCGGGGGCGCCAACCATGCCGCTACCGACGCTAGGATCTGCGTTGTCGAATGAACCGACGTTGCGGGGATTTTCGTAATGATCGATTACTTTTTCGCTGTAAGCCATGTGATTACTCCTGAGTCTTAAAGTCTGGAATTAATGGTGAGACCATTCAATGCTGCTGATATCCACGCCCTGCTTGAACATATCCCACAACGGAGACAAGTCACGCAGACGGCCAATGGATTTACGAACCAGCGCAATGGCGTAGTCGATCTCCTCTTCGGTGGTGAAACGCCCCAGAGAGAAACGGATTGAACTGTGAGCCAGTTCGTCGTTCATCCCTAACGCGCGCAACACGTAAGAAGGTTCCAGACTCGCGGAGGTACAGGCGGAACCTGATGAAACAGCCAAATCTTTCAGTGCCATGATCAGCGATTCACCTTCAACATAGTTGAAGCTGACGTTCAGAATGCCAGGTGCGCCACTCTCCAAATCGCCATTCAGGTAAACTTCTTCGATATCTTTAAGACCGTTCCACAAACGCAGACGCAGTGAACGCAGACGTGCTGCTTCACTCTCCATCTCCTCTTTCGCGATACGGTAAGCTTCACCCATGCCAGCAATCTGGTGCACCGGTAAGGTGCCAGAACGCATACCGCGCTCATGACCACCGCCGTGCTGCTGTGCTTCGATACGAATTCGCGGTTTACGGCGAACAAACAGTGCGCCAATACCCATCGGGCCATAAACTTTATGGGCAGAGAAGGACATCAGATCGACTTTCAGTTTACTCAGATCAATGGGCAATTTACCGACACTTTGGGTGGCATCAACGTGGAAAATGATCCCACGACTGCGGCACATTTCGCCGATTGCCGCGATATCCTGCACCACACCAATCTCATTATTCACGTGCATGATGGAAACCAGAATGGTCTCTGCACGCATTGCCGCTTCAAGCTGTTTCAGGTCGATAATACCGTTAGACTGCGGTGCCAGATAGGTCACTTCGAAGCCTTCACGCTCCAGTTGGCGACAGGTATCCAGCACCGCTTTATGTTCGGTTTTACAGGTGATGATGTGCTTGCCCTTCTTCTGATAGAAGTTAGCAGCACCTTTGATTGCCAGGTTATCAGACTCAGTGGCACCGGAGGTGAAGACTATCTCGCGAGGGTCAGCACCGACTAATGCGGCAATATCATTACGTGCAATATCAACAGCTTCTTCTGCCTGCCAGCCGAACTTGTGGGAACGCGAGGCGGGGTTACCGAAAATGCCATCCAGAGTCAGATACTGCATCATTTTTTCAGCGACACGAGGATCTACCGGGGTGGTTGCTGCATAATCCAAATAGATCGGTGTCTTTACTTTTGATTCGGTCATTGCTCTTATGCTCCGTACATCACTTCCAAAACGTAAAATTCCGCAGATTCTGCTTATGCGCGCAGATTGACGTTGATCGTCTCTTGCGGTCGACCACTGGTCGTACGGCGCGTATCGTTATCCTGACGATCCGCAACCTCTAGGATATCTTTGTTATTAACTAACTCTGCCAGTGTGATGTCGTTCAGAAAGCCGCAAATGCGTTTACTTAAATCACACCATAATGAGTGAGTCAGACAAATATTACCGTCCTGACACCCCTCTTTACCCTTGCAACGGGTGGCATCGACAGAATCATCAACGGCGATGATAACAGCACCGACCGCAATAGCTGCTGCATCTTTACCCAGCAGATAACCGCCACCTGGACCACGCACGCTGGCCACTAAGCCATTTTTGCGTAACCGTGAGAAAAGTTGTTCCAGGTAGGATAATGAGATCCCTTGACGGTCAGAAATATCGGCCAGAGGAACTGGCCCGTCATGGGAATGTAATGCCACATCAAGCATGGCGGTCACGGCATAACGGCCTTTGGATGTCAGTCTCATAGCTAAAATTACCTGTTGACGAAAACAAGTCCGAAGTCTGACATTCTTGAGTGTTTCAGTCAACTATTTAACCTAGTAAATCACTCAAGTATTATTGGCCTATCCCATTTTCAATAATATGGGTCGAATTCTGAAACAACAACTTGATATAACACATTAATTTTTACCATCCCCCAGCGAATCACCCGCAGCGCGCTGTGGATATTTATCCTGCTTTTCGATCGATGTCAGCATCCCACGCAAGATATTTAGCTCTTGGGCCTCTGGACGCGCGCGGGTAAACAGGCGACGTAACTTACTCATAATCTGGCCTGGATGTGCCTGACGGATGAAACCGGTGTGGGACAAAACCTGTTCCAGATGCAGGTAAAAGCGCTCCAGATCATCCACCAATGGATAAGGGGCTTCCTCTTCTTCTATTACTGGTGCCGCCGCTTGCAGGCGATCAAGGTGTGCCACCCGCACTTCATAGGCCAGGATTTGAACGGCCATCGCCAAATTCAATGAGCTGTATTCCGGGTTTGCCGGGATCGCGACATGGTAATGACATTTTTGCAGCTCATCGTTGGTCAAACCCACGCGCTCACGACCAAATACCAGTGCTACCGGCGCATGTTCTGCTTCACGTGCGCTACGCACGCCACATTCGCGCGGCTCCAGCATCGGCCAAGGCAGTGTGCGGGAGCGGGCGCTAGTGCCGACCACCAAACTGCACCCAGCCAGCGCTTCATCCAAGGTATCGACTATAGTGGCGTTGCCTATGACATCACTGGCACCTGCGGATAGCGCAATGGCCTGAGAATCCGGTTTTACCAACGGATTAACCAGATACAAATTGGTTAATCCCATGGTTTTCATGGCCCTGGCTGTCGAACCCATGTTGCCGGTATGAGAAGTCTCAACCAAAACGATACGAATATTGTGTAGCATACAAACTCTGAGGATAACGGGGAATCGCCATATCTTAACACAGACATATGAATTTATCAGAACCCCTGCTATACTACGCGCCGTTTCTCGTTCTTTAACATCCTAGTGGAAGATACCCATGCATCCGATGCTGACTATCGCCATACGCGCTGCGCGTAAGGCCGGTAACCTGATTGCCAAAAATTATGAAACTCCGGACGCTGTCGAAGCGAGCCAGAAAGGCAGTAATGACTTTGTTACTAATGTAGACCGTGATGCAGAGCATCTGATTATCGACGTTATCCGTAAATCTTACCCAAAACACTCTATTATCAGTGAAGAGTGCGGTGAGTTGCTCGGCGAAGATTATGATGTGCAATGGGTTATTGATCCACTGGATGGCACTACCAACTTCATCAAACGTCTCCCTCACTTCGCTGTCTCTATCGCCGTGCGCATTAAAGGCCGCACTGAAGTTGCCGTGGTTTATGACCCAATGCGTAACGAACTGTTTACAGCCACCCGTGGTCAAGGCGCTCAGTTAAACGGTTATCGTCTGCGTGGCACCAACGCCAAAGATTTGGACGGCACCATTTTGGCAACCGGCTTCCCATTCAAAGTGAAACAACATGCACCCGCTTATCTGCGCGTGGTGGGTAAACTGTTTGAGCAGTGTGCAGACTTCCGTCGCACCGGCTCAGCGGCGCTGGATCTGGCCTATGTTGCCGCCGGTCGCGTAGATGGCTTCTTTGAAATTGGCTTGAAACCGTGGGATTTCGCCGGTGGCGAGCTATTGGTGCGTGAGGCGGGTGGTATCGTGACTGACTTCGCTGGCGGCCATAACCATTTCAGCTCTGGCAATATCGTGGCCGGTAATCCACGCATTGTGAAATCTATCGTTCAGGCAATGAGCGATGAAATCAGTGATGCATTGAAACGTTAATCCTTCGTGAATAGCGGCTTCAACTAAAAAGCCAGTCGGCTGATCTGACTGGCTTTTTTAATGCTAAATTTAACGCCCGAAGGGCCGGATGCCCCCCATCATCTCCGGCTGGCTGGAGAGATAAAGCAGTACACCAGCAAACAGCAGGATCATCCCGCCAGTGAGTGCCAGGGTCGCCCAGGCTATTGCCCCCCAAGCCGCAGGTGCCTGTTTGCGGCTTAAATGCACCGCCAATCGCCGCGCATAATGGACCAACAGGGCCAACAATGAGATGGTCAAGGAGGTGCCAATGGCCATGGCGATGGCTGACAGAATGCCCCACCAGTAAACCCCAATCACTTTAGCAAACAGCAGCACCATAATCGCACCGGAGCAAGGCCGCATCCCCATCGCCAGCACAATCGCCAGGCGGGTGCGCCAGTCATCACCAGCTTGCAACTCTTGAGCACTGGGCAGATGGCGATGCCCACAGCCGCACTCATCACTGTGGATATGATCGGCGGCTAAAGGTTGTATCCGCTGAATGGTGATTTTCCGCGGCTTTAGTGCTTTTACCTGCTGACAGAGCCGCTTTATGGCGCGCAAGCAGAGTAGAACACCTAACCCGATAACCAACAGGAAGCTCCCCTTCTCCAACCAGAAACTGCTTTGGTGCAGATAGCGGGATGAGAGTTGCAATACCCCCAGCAGTAGCGTCACCAGCAAAATAGCCACACCACCTTGCAGTATCGAGGCGGCAAAAGTCAGTTTCAAGCTGCTTTTGAGCTGCGCCGGATGGGTCGCCAGATAAGTGATAATCACCACCTTACCATGCCCTGGCCCTACCGCATGTAGCACGCCATAGATCAGGCTGAACATCATCAGCGCCATGCCCGTCTGATGGGGATTCGCTTTTACCTGTTGGAGTAACTGCGCCATCTGCTGATGCATGTTCTTTTGCCAAACGACTGTTTTGAAAAGCAGTTCTGGCCAGTAAAACCAGGCCACTTGTGCCGCACCAGCCAGCAGCAGTAAAAACAATAACAGTGGCCAGAGGTTTATCACCCAATGCCGCTGCCGCGTGGCGGCTGTAATACCTACTGACATTGCACAGTTATCCGTTGTGCGAATTGTTTTCCAAGTTCCATATCTTCTCCTGGGGAATCATTTTTATCCAACGACAACGCATAAGCTTGTAATGAGGAGTTGGGATTCGGGGTGAATAGGGTTAATTTGCAGCTTTTCTCCATCTCAGCCGATAACCTGACCGCCTTATTATCGGCATAGGTCATATCCACAAAATAGGTTGGGTCGTAAGTTGAGATGATAAAAGGCTCATCGACCAAGGGCTGTGGCTCTGCCAATGGCATAACAAACTCTAAAACAGCCTGATGCCCCTTGCGGGACAAGTGATATTCTGTCGGTAAGTTTTTATATTTCACTGGCTTACCATCACGATAAATATCCGTGAAGTAGTGTTGCCCCAACACATTCGCCATCACTTCAGCCGCCAATTTTTTCCAGATCTCAGAATCGCTTTTGGCATTTTCTGCGTCATACAGCAGATCGGCAGAGGTGATTTCATCCATGGTCCACACCATTTTCATGCCCACCAGCATCTGCTTTTCACTGACAAAAGTGGCATCCATATCAATAAAACTGTGGGGATGCGCCTCACTCCACGGGCTATAAATGAGTGCCGCCCCGGCTAACAGCAAGACCAGCAGCCGATTAATCACACTCGACTTATTAGCCCCGACCAAGTTGTTATAACATAACATACCCTGCATTAATCAATCCTTGGATATTTTCCGAAAAAATCAAAATAGTTGGTAATGCCCCCTGTAACACCAAGCTCGAAGGGTATAACTGTGATGTCAGTTGTAAGTCAGCATAAAAGCTCGTTGCCTCACTAAACCGAATAGAATCTCTTTTGCTATGCTTAAACCTGATGAATAACGACGAATCCATCATGGAATGTTATATGTGTGTAGACACTTCCGCTGAGCCTCAGCTATCCGAGCAATCACTATCTGGCCAACAACGACGCTGCCACATGGTGTTGATGATGTTTATGCCCGCACACAGGGTAAACTTGGATACTATCAGCCAACTGAATGGCGTCGGGCTACCCACTACACGGCAAGATATAGCTGAGGTTGCAAATGAAATCCAGCGTTTCTACCATTTGCAGCTCAGTGCCAATAGCGATGATAGCTTCCTGATTTATGGCCGCCGCCTTGATAAAAGGCTTTGCCTGATTCATTGGTTGCGGCGTGGATTGCGCTATTGCCCGCATTTCGTTGAGAATCAGTTTATCCCCAGCCTGTATGAAGCATTGTCCTGGGATGCCCCGGTGCTATCGCAGCATTTGCCACAGATCGTGAGCCAATGTGAGCCTCACCTTAACCGGCAGCTCAATGATAAAGATCGTCAGTTTTTACAGCTCTATTTGGCCTATTGTGCTTGGGAGAGTCAGCAGCAAGCGCCGCCAGAACTCTCGCTCACCCAACAGCAGTGGTTAAAATGCAAACCGGCACTGGCTGCGGCTGACAGCTTATTTGACTCATTTAATCCACTGTTAGGTCATCCGCTACCGGGCACTCCGCTGGATAGGATTGAGCGGGATATATTGATCCTGATGTTGACGATGATTAAGGCGCACAGTTATCACAGCACTCAATCAGCGGAAGATACTCGCCTGATCAATGCCATTTACCAGTTAGTGATAGATTTTCAGCAAATTTCCGCCATGACCCTGAGCAGTAGTGAAACATTGATAACCCAGCTTTTTGCCCATCTCGCCCCCGCTATTGAGCGCTGCTATTTCAATATCGGCATTGATAACACACTACTGGAAGAGGTCATCCGTAAATATCCCCTGCTGCTGCGCACTACCCAACAAGCGCTAGTCCCCTTCGAGCAGGAGTATCAGATTCAATTTTCTGCCGATGAAGTTGGCCTGATTGCCATTAGTTTTGGCGCCTGCCTGATGCAGGATAATGCTTTGCAGGAGAAACAGATTTTACTGCTGACGCGGAATAACCCAGAACTGGAAGAGCAGTTGGAGCAGCAAATCCGCGAGTTGACCCTGCTGCCACTACATATTAAATATTTGCCCCATGACATTTATCTGCAATCTGGTGCCCCCACAGGTATAGCGGTAGTGCTCACACCCTATGCGGTGCGGCAATCTGAATCAACGCCGCCACTAATTCAGGTACTATTGCCGCTGAGTGCCAAACAAAACCGCCAGTTACGCAATGTATTGGAGTTGCCTTAACCGGTTTGATCTTCCTGATTCGCGATAACCCGAGGGCGAATAAACAGCGCCGGAATCACAATCAATGCCATCACCCAGAACACGCCGCCCTGATAATGTTCAAACAGGAAACCGGATATCACCGTCATCACCGCAATCCCCCCACCCATCGCTAGCGCAGAGTAGACCGACTGTAAACGAATCACATCCGGCCCGCGCCGTGCAGCAATAAATCGCATCGCCGCCAAATGGCAGACGGTGAACGAGCCACAGTGCAGGATTTGAATCAAAATGAGCCACGGCAACTCCGTGGTGGAGGCCATTAGACTCCAGCGAATAATCCCGGTGATGGCAGAAAGCAGCAGCAAACCACGGGCTGTCCAGCGGCGAAATAGCACATTGCTGAACGCGAACACCAGAATCTCAGCCACCACCCCTAACGACCATAAATAGCCAATGGTCGCGGCAGAATAACCCGCATCTTTCCAGTATATGGAGCTGAAACTGTAGTAACCGGCGTGTGCACCTTGCAATAAGGTGACACAGAGTAAAAAGCGCCACACTTGCGAATCAGAGAGCAACACCTTCCAACTGGTGGCGGTCACATTGCGATGCTTAACCTCACCCTGCGGCATCACATTGGGTTTCAGCAGTGCGCCCAGCAGCATGGCTGAAACACCAAAAATCAGGCTGTAGAGAATAGCGGGATGGCCCCAAACAGAGACTAATTTGCCGGTCAGCGCCGAGCCGATAACAAAAGCCAGTGATCCCCATAGCCTAACTTTACCGTAATCCATGGTGATCTGTTTCTGCCAGGTGCCCGCTAGCGCATCAGTCAGTGGCACCAATGGGCCAAAAAACAGGTTAAAACCGGCGATAACCACCATCAACCACGCCCAACCATTTCCAAAGCAAAAGCCCACCACAAAAACCAGTGTCAGCAGGGCTAAAATACGAATGGCGGTCACCAGATGGGATGGATCTTTAACACTTGGGGCAATGAGTAGGCTGCCGAGAAAACGGGCAATTAAGCCAGCCCCCAGCAAAATGCCGATGGTTTCAGGGGGAATCCCTTCCCCTTGTAACCAGATGCCCCAAAAAGGCAGAAAAATGCCATATGAGAAGAAATAAGTGAAGTAGCTGAGCGACAGCCAACGTGTTGATTGCAATACCATGAATCCCTCCGAGGTCAGTCGACACTGTGACAGAGGCCCCGTCCGCTAGCAACTTTGTCTTTGTGTAAACATGGAGTTTGAGATTAAGTTCACATTTAAGTAGCAAGATTTACAAAAAACTCACAAGTAATGCGGTAGCCACCGCACTCTATAATCGCCTCGGTTATCTACCTGTCAGACATAAAAAAACCCGCGATTCGCGGGTTTTTATTCGGCTAAAGCAGATCCGACGATATTATGCGTAAACCGGTAAACGGGCGCAGATATCCAGGACTTTTTGCTTCACGCGCTCAATGGTCGCTTCATCGTTGATGTTGTCCAACACATCACACATCCAGCCTGCCAGTTCGCGAGATTCCGCCTCTTTGAAGCCACGGCGGGTAATCGCTGGGCTACCGATTCGCACACCGGAAGTCACAAACGGACTTTTCGGATCATTAGGCACGCTATTTTTGTTAACAGTAATATTGGCGCGGCCTAAAGCAGCATCTGCATCTTTACCGGTGATATTTTTATCCACCAGATCCAGCAAGAACAGGTGGTTTTCAGTGCCGCCAGAAACCACTTTGTAGCCGCGCTCCAGGAACACCGACACCATTGCTTTGGCATTTTTAGCCACTTGCTGCTGGTAAATTTTGAACTCAGGTTCCATCGCCTCTTTCAGCGCGACCGCTTTACCGGCGATAACGTGCATCAATGGGCCGCCCTGGTTGCCAGGGAAAACAGATGAGTTCAGTTTTTTGTACAGATCTTCATCACCGCCTTTCGCCAAAATCAAGCCGCCACGTGGGCCAGCCAGTGTTTTGTGCGTGGTGGTGGTCACGATATGTGCATGAGGAACTGGGTTCGGGTACACGCCCGCAGCAACCAGACCCGCTACGTGAGCCATATCCACAAACAGCCATGCATCAATGCTGTCAGCGATTTCACGCATTTTTGCCCAATCAACAATACCGGAATAAGCCGAGAAGCCGCCGATGATCATTTTTGGTTTATGTTTTTCTGCCTGACGCGCCAGATCGTCATAATCAATCTGGCCTGATTCGTCGATACCGTATGGCACGATATTGTACAGTTTGCCGGAGAAGTTTACCGGTGATCCGTGGGTTAAGTGGCCGCCGTGCGCCAGATTCATCCCCAGTACGGTGTCGCCCGGTTGCAGCAATGCAGAGTAAACAGCAACGTTCGCCTGTGAACCGGAGTGCGGTTGAACGTTGGCGTAATCAGCACCAAACAGCTCTTTAGCACGGTCGATAGCCAGTTGCTCAACAACATCGACATACTCACAGCCACCGTAGTAACGCTTGCCCGGGTAGCCTTCAGCATATTTGTTCGTCAACTGAGAACCTTGCGCCTGCATAACTCGCGGGCTGGTGTAGTTCTCAGAGGCAATCAGTTCGATGTGCTCTTCCTGGCGCACCACTTCCTGCTCCATTGCACGCCATAGATCTGCATCATAATCGGCAATGTTCATTTCACGCTTTAACATCCGGCTCTCCTGACTTAGCTAACAAATTATACCTGGAAGGTCACCCTTTTGGGTTCTGGCACACAGTGTAAACTGTTTCCCCCTCGTTATGATAGGTCTTGACAGAGGTTTTTACGCAAACGATTGGCTCCATGCTGCGTAAGGCTTTGACCTGTTCAGTGTTCATCCAGGGCAAGGGAAATCTCCTCATATTCATCATGTGGTTTATTCACATTCTGTGAGCTGGGTTGCCACGGTAATCCCCTATAACAGCAAAGTGCATTTACAAATTAGGGGGCAATCTATAAGATGCATTTAAAATACATGTATTAAATTACACACGATAAATACCCAATGACATTTGAGCTTTAGCAGCGAATGCCAAGGGATAAAAATGACCAAGGAGTCACCATGCTGGACCGCCAAACCATCGCCACCGTTCAATCCACCATTCCATTACTTGCCGCCACTGGCCCCAAACTAACCGCGCATTTCTACGATCGCATGTTCGAGCACAACCCTGAGTTAAAGCACATATTCAACATGAGTAATCAGAAAAATGGTGATCAGCGGGAAGCGCTGTTCAACGCCCTTTGCGCTTATGCGGCGAATATCGACAATCTGGCGGCCCTGCTGCCCGCCGTTGAGCGCATTGCCCAGAAACATACCAGCCTGAATATTCAGCCTGAGCATTATGCCATCGTCGGTCATCACTTAATTAACACGCTAGATGAGATGTTCTCGCCCGGTAAGGAGGTGTTAGACGCCTGGGGTAGAGCTTATGGAGTATTAGCCGATCTGTTTATTCAGCGAGAAAGTGATATTTATCAACAGGGTGAAACCAGCACTGGCGGTTGGAGAAGCTTGCGCCGCTTCCGTATCATTAAAAAAGAGCGGCAGAGTGAGGTGATTTGCAGCTTTGTATTAGCACCGGAAGATGGTGGTCGGGTGCTGGATTTCAAACCGGGTCAGTATCTGGGTATCTATATTGAAGATGAGCGGCTCGAGTATCAGGAGATCCGCCAATACTCACTGAGCGCCGCGCCCAATGGTAAGACCTATCGCATTGCGGTGAAACGTGAAGAGTTAGGTACGGTGTCTAACTATCTGCACCAACAGCTAAACGAAGGCGACAGTGTGCGCATCGCACCTCCTCGCGGTGATTTCTTTCTGGATATCTCAGCGGAGACCCCAGTGGCACTGATTTCCGCCGGTGTGGGTCAAACACCCATGCTAAGTATGCTCAATACCCTGCACGATCAACAACATGGCGCATCGGTGCATTGGTTACATGCAGCTGAAAATGGTCGTGTTCATGCATTCGCCGATGAAGTCACCGCGATTGCCGCCAACATGCCGAATCTTAGCTGTCACCTGTGGTATCGCGAACCCACCGCGCAAGATAATCAGGGTGAGGAGTACCATAGCAAGGGGTTGATGGATCTCAGCTCACATCACTGGTTGACCGCCGATGCCAATAGACACTATTACTGCTGTGGCCCACTGGCATTTATGCAATTTGTCGGACGTCAATTATTGGCACAGGGGGTAGCATCCGAACGAATTCATTATGAGTGTTTCGGGCCGCATAAAGTTATTTAATTATTGAATTTTATTTAATTTTTCGTGGGAGGTCATTCGGCCTCTCACACATTTCCGCGCTAAAAATTCAGCCTGATTATTGTGCTTAAATTTGGTAGAACGTGATTTAGATCTCATATATCCTAACTTAATATTGCCACCATGAGGCATTCAGATGAATTTCTCAAAATTCATATAACTGAAGTTATTAATGTGGCTAAAATTATCCCCTCACTGTTTATTACTCGGTAACATAATTTATACCCAACATGATTAGAGTTGCAGGTAGGGAACCAGTGCGCATATGCAACTTCAAGAATAAAGGGCATGCTGAGTATAATAAGGCTGAATTAACCTACCATGAGTAAAAAATTCATAAAAAAAGAAGGGTTAGCATTGGTATCTATGGCGCGCTATTTAATTGGTGAGCGCCCCGGTAATCGACTTAAAACCATCGATGAATTATCAGAAGATTTCGGCATATCCGTTGGTGTGGTGCAGCACGCATTAAAAGTGCTGGAGGCTGATGGAGCTATCATCGTTGAACGTCGTGGCCGCAATGGCACCTTATTAGTTGATCTGAATATGGCACTGTTACTGCAACAAGCAGATCTGGGTAATATGGTGTGTGCGATGCCGCTACCCTATACTAAACTTTATGAAGGTCTGGCCAGTGGCTTAAGGGAACAATTTACCTTACTCCCACTCTATTTCGCCCATATGCGTGGTGCCGAAGTGCGTATCGAATGTTTGATAGATGGTATTTACGATATGGCGGTGGTATCGCATCTGGCTGCAAAAAGTTATCTGGCTCAAGGGCGAGTGGCGATGGCATTAAATCTGGGCAATGGTTCTTACGTCGATGGCCACCAGCTTATTTGCCGCCGCGGTGAACAGCACAATATTCGCCGGGTTGGATTAGACCCGCGCTCCCCCGATCAATGCTTACTGACTGAAATTAAATTTGCCGGGCAAGCTATCGAGTTGGTTGAATTACCTTATAGCGACTGTATCGTGCATATTAATCGTGGTGATATTGATGCTGCTATTTGGAATCTGGCTGATGATGTTCCCCATGACCATTTGCAAGCGATCAAACTACAAGGCGATGAGCGCTATATTCAAGCCTCGCAAGCGGTCATCTTGATCCGGCCAGATAATCACCCAATCAAATTACTGCTGGAGAAAGGGATCAATGAAACATTGCTACTAAATCACCAGCGCGCGGTTCAAAAGGGCGAGATAGAACCCCGCTATTAATTATTTTAGCTTAATTGCAGGCTAAGCTATTGTTTTCAGGAGGCTAACTCTTTGGAAATCTGTATTAATTCACGTCTTAATATTTTGTGTCAGGCTGGGGTTATCGACACCGACATCGGTCAGGGTTTAGACCAGGTTATCAATCGGTTAGAGAACTTTTGGCAGTTGCCAGTTCATGCCGATCATGGGGTTATGGCCATCACTCATATGGCGAATGCATTAATGCGCACTCGCCGTGGTGAGGAGATCCCAGCCCTGGACCCGGCGATACTGGCTGAAATTGTCCAAAGTGAGCATATCCACTATATTCGCGAGATCAATCAGGATTTATTGGCCTATTTTTCACTAAAACCCGCTGAAAATGAAATTGGATATTTACTCGCGAACCTTTACGGTCTATACCTTTCTAGTGACTTGCCACCACTGCGCTAGTTTTGCTTTGTAGATAGTGTTATCAAATATACAACATCAGGGTCTTTTTTTTATAAATATTCAAAATAAAAATTATTTAACAGATAATAATAATGCCTCGGGCGCTTAGGACATAAAATGTTTTTAAAAACCCTATTAAAACAAAACACTAAATTAGTTGATGCGGCTATTTCGTTCTGGCACCAGGGAAAAATCACTCCAGATAGTTATGTTATCGATGTTGAACAAACGGAAACTAATGCCCGTTTACTGCTGAAAACCGCCCATCATTATCAGATAAAACTGTATCTGATGAGCAAGCAGTTTGGGCGCAACCCTGAACTCTGCCGCCGCCTGTTGGCTTGCCGTTATGAGGGCGCTGGCTATCAAGGTATGGTCGCGGTTGATTTCAAAGAGGCCCGGCTGCTCTATCACCACCAGATCCCTGTCGCGCATATTGGTCACTTAGTACAGCCCCCCTCGGGGATGGTGGCAGAAGTAGTGCGCAGGCAGCCGGAAGTGATTACCATCTTCTCACTGGAGAAAGCGCAGGAGATCTCACAGGCGGCACACCAGCAGCACACTACCCAGCCGCTGCTGCTGAAAGTTTGTCAGGCTGGCGATCTGCTGTATGCCGGGCAAGAGGCGGGCTTTGAATTAACAGATCTACCGGCAGTGATTACCGCTATCCGTAAATTACCGGCGGTGCGATTGGTCGGGATAACTCACTTCCCCTGTATGCTGTATGACCCCCCATCACACCAGACCTTACCCACCGCCAATATGCGCACGTTGCTGGCGGCTCGGGATATCCTGCTAGCCGAGGGGGTCGACGTTGAACAGGTGAATGCCCCTTCAGCTACCAGTTGTACTACCCTGCCACAATTAGCCCAATGGGGGGTGACACACGCGGAACCCGGCCATGCCCTCACCGGAACCATCCCCGCCAATCAACAGGGTGACCAACCGGAACAGATATCGATGCTCTATCTGTCCGAGATTTCCCACCATTTTTCTGGCAACAGTTATTTCTATGGTGGTGGCTATTATCGTCGTGGCCATTTGCAAAACGCATTGATTCACCATGACAATCAATTCAGCCAAAGCTCCCTATTACCCATTGATGAGAGCAGTATCGATTACTGTCTGGGCTTGGCGGGGGAGTTCCCGATAGGCAGCCCGGTTATCATGAGTTTCCGCACTCAAATATTTGCGACCCGCAGTGACGTGGTATTGATTGATGGCATTCAGCGCGGAGAACCCCGCCTGCTTGGCTGCTATGATAGTCGCGGCAATCAGTTGAGCTAAAGAGACCACGATCTAATGCGTTAGCTTATGTAATATGTTCTTGTTAGCGCTTTATCGAATAATATGACGGATAAGTAATATTATTACTGTACTGATTGATTAATCTGCCGATATATTAGTTGCCGCCATCATAAGTTGCGCTAATGAAATTAATCGCCCAGCGATCAATGGCCGTCAATATCGGGTGAGATTTTGCCCCTATATTTACCTGCTTTGGAGCCTGCCGATGATTAATCCTGATGGATACACCTACGCGCACGAACACCTCCACATTGATTTGTCTGGATTTAAAAATAATCTGGACTGTCGGCTGGATCAATATCAGCCAATCTGTGACGAAATGCGCGAATTAGTGGCTAAAGGGGTGGCGAATATTGTCGAAGTCACCAACCGCTACATGGGCCGCAATCCCCAATTCCTATTGAATCTGATGCGTGACAGTGGCATCAATGTCATCGCCTCAACTGGTTACTATACCGACAGTTTCTACCCTCCGATGGTTCGCGAAAGCACGGCGCAGCAATTGGCGCAGACCATGATTGATGAGATAGAAACGGGTATTGACGGCACTGAACTGAAAGCGGGTGTGATTGCCGAAATAGGCACCAGTGAAGGGGTTATCACCGCCGATGAAGCAAAAGTCTTCCATGCCGCCGCGCTGACCCACCATGCTACCGGCCTCGCCATCTCGACCCATACCAGTTTCAGCACCATGGGCCTGCAACAGATAGCCCTGCTTAAGCAGCATGGTGTGCCGCTGGATCGGGTGGTTATCGGCCATTGCGACCTGAAAGAGCAGCCGGATCTGATTTTACAAATGATCGATATGGGCGTGTATGTCCAGTTCGATACCATTGGCAAAAACAGCTATTTCCCCGATGAGCGCAGGGTCGCCATGCTCGTCACGCTGGCGCAACACGGCTTGTTGGATAGGGTGATGCTGTCGATGGATATTACCCGCCGCTCACATTTAACAATCAATGGTGGCAGCGGGTTTAGCTATTTAGTGGATTCGTTTATTCCCATGTTACTGGCCGCAGGGATCTCCCAAGCTCAGGTGGAGATGATGTTGCGCCACAATCCTAATAAATTTTTCGCCACGCAAGGAGAGTGATTATGAAGAAGATTGGCATTGCCGGGCTGCAACGAGAATTAATTCGCGAAATGATTGAGCAGACGGCACCGAATACGTTTGAGACATTTATCCTTTCGGATATGGATGCGGCCGTCAAGGTAAAAGAGGGCCAGTTGGATTACTACATTGGTGCCTGCAACACCGGGGCTGGTGCCGCACTATCCATGGCGATTGCGATTATTGGCTATAACAAAAGCGCCACCATCGCCAAGCCCGGCATCAAAGCCAAAGCTGAGCAGATAGAGAAAGTGGTGGCGGAAGGTAAAGTGGCGTTTGGCCTATCCGTCGAACATATTGAACATGCCATCCCATTGCTGATTACCCAACTGCGCTAAGGGGCCACCGTGGATTATATTCATATTATTGTGGTTGCCCTGCTGACAGGGATGACCGCATTACTTTCTCACCGATCTGTTGCCGTGTTCCATGACGGTATCCGCCCTATTCTGCCGCAATTGGTTGAGGGAAACATGAGCCGCCGTGAAGCAGGCAGTATCGCTTTCGGTCTGAGTGTCGGTTTTATCGCCTCCGTCGGCATCTCGTTTACACTCTCAACCGGTTTGCTTAACTCCTGGTTACTGTTCCTGCCAACCGACATCATTGGTGTCTTGGCGATCAATAGCTATCTGGCTTTCGCGCTAGGTGCCGCTTGGGGGATTTTGGCTCTCACTAGCCTGCCGGCGGTGAACACCGCGCTAACCTCACTGCCGGTGAACTTTATCGGTTCGCTGGGGGAGCTGAGTAGCCCTGTCATTTCCGCCTTTGCCCTGTTCCCACTGGTGGCTATTTTCTATCAATTTGGTTGGAAAACGGCGATTGTCTCCGCCTTTATTGTGCTGCTGACCCGCCTATTGATTACCCGCTTTACCGGGCTATTCCCTGAATCCATTGAAATTTTCGTCGGCATGATACTGCTGATTGGCATCGCCATTGCGCAAGACTTGCGGGCAAAAACCCACCTGGGGGGGGGTGGACACTCGGTTTTCGAAGAGCGAACCCAGCGCATTATTAAAAATCTCCCGATGCTGGCGATTGTCGGCGGGTTAATCTCTGCGGTGGCGAGCATGAAGATCTTCGGCGGCAGCGAAGTGTCAATTTATACGCTGGCGAAAGCCTACGCCCCCGGCATCACACCGGAAGAGTCGCTAGCGCTGATCCATCAGGCGTCACTGGCTGAGTTTATGCGCGGTCTGGGCTTTGTGCCGCTGATTGCTACCACCGCACTGGCAACCGGGGTCTATGCCGTTGCCGGTTTCACCTTTGTGTTTGTGGTCGGCTATCTGGTGCCGAATCCATTGCTGGCAGGAATCATCGGGGCGGTAGTGATATCGCTGGAAGTGCTGATGTTGCGGTCAATCGGCAAGTGGTTGGGCCGCTTCCCTTCAGTGCGCAATGCCTCGGATAATATCCGTAATGCCATGAACTTGCTGATGGAATACGCGCTGTTAATCGGGGCTATTTTTGCCTCGATCAAGATGGCCGGATACACCGGTTTTACCATTACCACGGCGCTCTATTTCCTCAACGAAGCCATTGGCCGCCCAGTGATGAAAATTGCCGCCCCTGTGGTGGCGGTGATTATCGCCGGGGTGGTGCTGAATCTGTTTTATTGGTTGGGGCTGTTTGTTCCAGCTTGATAATTGTCTTAGCTTGATACTTGTCCTAGCTTGATACTTGTCCTAGCTTGATAAATAGAGTGTAGAAGCCAAAAAGCCCGTTCGTTATAAACGAAACGGGCTTTTTCTTGCGTGCTATCTGTTGCCGGCTCTCTAATTGCCAGAGGGCGGCAAATTAAATCGCCTCTTCGTCCTGCTCACCGGTACGAATGCGCACCACGCGGGAGACATCAAACACGAAAATTTTGCCATCACCGATTTTACCGGTCTGAGCTGTCTGCATAATCGCTTCGACGCAGGTATCGACGATATCGTCAGCAACCACAATTTCGATTTTTACTTTTGGCAGGAAATCCACCATATACTCAGCGCCACGGTACAGTTCGGTATGCCCTTTCTGGCGGCCAAAACCTTTTACTTCTGTCACTGTCATCCCGGTGATGCCAACCTCAGCCAGCGCCTCACGGACATCATCCAGTTTGAATGGCTTAATAATCGCGTCAATTTTTTTCATGGTGAATCCCTGTTGTTACCAATTCTTGCGGCCAAAGCCTGATGTAATCGGATAGCGTCTATCTTTACCAAAATTGCGGGCAGTGATGCGCGGCCCGACAGCTGACTGACGCCGTTTGTATTCATTGATATCTACCAGGCGGATGACCTTACGCACGATAGTTTCATCAAAGCCGTCTGCGACCAAATCAGCCACCGACTTATCTTGCTCGACATAGCCTTCGAGGATGGCATCCAAAATATCATAAGGCGGCAGGCTATCTTCATCTTTCTGATCAGGAGCCAGCTCCGCAGAGGGTGGGCGCGTGATAACCCGCTGCGGGATCACGTAGGAGACGGTATTACGGTATGCCGATAATTTGAAGACCAGGGTTTTTGGCACATCTTTCAGCACATCAAAACCGCCCGCCATATCACCGTACAAAGTGGCATAGCCCACGGCCATTTCGCTTTTGTTACCCGTGGTTAATACAATGCTGCGGCGCTTGTTGGACAGCGCCATCAGCACCACACCACGACAACGCGCCTGGAGGTTCTCTTCCGTGGTATCGCGCGCAGTACCGGCAAACATCGGGGCCAGTTGCCCCATAAAAGCATCAAACATTGGCTCGATGGAGAGCACATCAAATTCGATGCCCAGAATCTCAGCTTCTTCTTTGGCATCGGCAATACTGATATCTGCGGTGTATCGGAACGGCATCATCAATGCCTGAACCTTATCTTTACCCAGCGCATCGACGGCAATCGCCAGTGTCAGCGCGGAGTCAATCCCGCCGGATAAGCCCAGTACCGCGCCATTAAAACCATTTTTAGTGACGTAATCGCGCACCGCTAATACCAGAGCCTCATAGACCTGCGCCAGTGGTGGCAGTTCAGCGGCAGGTGCCATCATCGGCACCACTTCACACTCGTTGAGCTGCAACAAGGTGGTTTGCTCGGCAAATGCCGCCAGACGATGGGTCAGGTTGCCCGCTGCATCGAAGACTTTGGAGCAGCCATCAAAAATCAGCTCATCCTGCCCGCCAATCTGATTGAGATAGACCAATGGCAAGCCGGTGCGCTGGCAATGTGCCGCCATCAAGGTTTTACGGATATAGGGTTTTTCGCGGTTATAAGGGGAGGCATTGATCGACAACAGCACTTCGGCACCGGCGGCTTTCGCGGCATCGACCGGGCCGTCGAACCATAAATCTTCACAAATAAGCAAGCCCAGACGGTAGCCCTTCAACTCAACGACACAACTGTCATGACCGGCTGAAAAGTAACGTTTTTCGTCGAATACGCCGTAGTTCGGCAATTGCTGTTTAAAATAGCGCGCCAGCAATTTACCCTCAGAAAACAGCGATAATGCGTTATACAGGTTACCCGCTTCGCGCCACGGGTGGCCTACCAGCACCGCGATATGCTGCGTTGCGGCTTGTAGACGATCCAACTGTGCTTCACAGCGTTGATAAAAATCATCGCGATACAGCAGATCTTCTGGCGGATAACCGGACAAAGCCAGCTCGGAGAACATGACCAGACTGGCCCCCGCCTTCTGCTGCTCATTTAAGGTTTGCAACATACGTTCAGTGTTGCCTTCGATATCGCCAACCAGCCAATTCAGCTGGGCTAACGCAACGGAAAGTGATCTGCTCATTTGTATTTAAACTCGGTTATCAGCGTTGTCATTGATTAACAACAGTTATTCTTTGAAATCGTTGGCATCCAACTCGTGACGTGACAACAATTTGTAAAACTCGGTACGGTTGCGCCCCGCCATTCTGGCGGCTTGGGTCACATTTCCTTTGGTGATTTGTAGCAGCTTACGCAAATAATTCAATTCGAATTGATTACGCGCCTCAACAAAAGTCGGTAATGCGGTGTTCTCCCCCTCTAGCGCCTGTTCAACCAGCGCTTCACTGATAACCGGAGCCGAAGTTAATGCCACACACTGTTCGATAACGTTGACCAGTTGGCGCACATTACCCGGCCAACTGGCGGTCATAAGCCGTTTCATAGCATCAGTTGAGAAGCTGCGGACAAAGGGTTTATGGCGCTTAGCTGACTCACGTAACAGATGGTTTGCCAACAGCGGAATATCTTCTGAACGCTCATGTAACGCGGGGATCTTCAGATTCACCACATTCAAACGATAGTAGAGATCTTCGCGGAATTCATTTTTCGCCATCGCTTTAGGCAAGTCACGGTGGGTGGCTGAAATCACCCGGACATCAATGCTTAAGTCGCGGTTACTGCCCAGTGGGCGCACTTTGCGCTCCTGCAACACCCGCAGCAATTTTACCTGCAAAGACAACGGCATATCGCCGATTTCGTCGAGGAACAGCGTACCGCCTTCTGCGGCCTGAAATAGCCCTTCGCGGCTACTGACAGCGCCGGTAAATGCGCCTTTGGCATGACCAAAGAGTTCTGATTCAAGTAACTGCTCGGGTAGTGCACCGCAGTTGATGGCGATAAAGGCTTTTTTCGCCCGTGGACTGGCAGCATGGATAGCTTGCGCCAATACCTCTTTACCAGTGCCGCTCTGCCCGTTAATCAGCACGCTGACATCTGATTGCGCCACCATTTTGGCTTGTTCCAGCAAGCGCAACATCACCGGACTGCGGGTGACAATCTCTTCGCGCCAGCTATCATCACCGGCAGGCATAGAAAGCTCTAAAGCCGCATCGATCGCTTTATATAAAGCATCACGATCAACCGGTTTGGTTAGGAAGCTAAACACCCCTTGCTGAGTGGCGGCAACAGCATCAGGAATCGAGCCGTGGGCAGTCAGGATAATCACTGGCATACCGGGTTGATGCTTTTGGATTTCGACAAACAGCGCCATGCCATCCATCTCATCCATCCGCAAATCACTGATAACCAAATCAATCTTCTCGCGCATTAACAGGCGTAATGCTTCCTGGCCGCTTTCAGCGGTGGTGACATTAAATCCTTCGCTGGTTAAACGCATCCCCAGTAGTTTGAGTAAGCTGGGATCGTCATCAACCAGCAGTAGATTGGCCGGTTTGCGTGGCGTCATGAGATTCCTTATTAGTCGCAGGGGGGAGGTCAGTTGGCGGCACCACTGGCGGGGTATCAGCCGGTTTTTCTATTGCTGGCGCGACCGATTGAGTGTCAGTTTGGGGTGTCACTGGCTTGGTTTCTGCTGGTTTGGCCTCTGCTGGTTTGGCCTCTGCTGGTTTGGCTTCAATCGGCTTAGCTTCTGCCGGTTTAGCTTCTACTGGCTTGGTTTCAACTGGCTTAGCGGCTGCCGGTTTGGCCTCTGCTGGCTTGGTTTCAATCGGCTTAGCTTCAATCGGCTTAGCTGCTGCCGGTTTGGCAGGCTCCACTTTGGGTTGAGGTTTCACTTCTGCGGGTTTGGCCGCTGCTGCCGCGGGTTTGCTCTCCGCGTCAGTTTCTGGAATTTCATTTTGTAACTGCTTACGCGATGAGAGCTGCCGCTCAATGTCGGTCAGATTTTCCAACTTGCGGGTGGTATCCAGCAAGTTATATTGCAACCGGACCTGGCTCTCCCGCAGACGATCTATCTGAGCATCTGATTCATCTTGTAAGCGCTGATAGCGAGTGCGCTCCTCAGCCAAAGAGATGCGCAGCACCTGCTGCTCGCGCCACAATTGAATCAATGGGCGCACAGCGGCTGGCAAGGTTGGGCTATAGCTGTTTAGGCGCTCAACCACCTGACGCCGCTCGGCTATCGACGGCTCGGCACTGCTAATCAGAATGCCCTGCTTAAAGGCGGCAGACCAAGTGATCACTGGCAGTGCTTTGGCTAACGCCCGCGCCTGAGTAGAACCAAGGCGCTCAGCACAATCCATTGCTCGTAACCAGTACAGCGAGTTTTCCAGCGTCTCTTTATCATCAATATCCCACAGCACATCACAGGGTAACGTACGATAATCAACGATTTTCGTTTCCGGTATCACCATCTGAACCGCTTGTGAAAAACGGCTGCTAGCAGAATTATCTGTACACCCGGTGAGTAACAGTGGGGCCAGCAATATAGCTCGCCAAAAAATACCCATACCAGAGTTGCCCGCAGGCATAGTGGCCGCAGTTGAGGTGGAACCTGATAACAAGGCGGTCTTTTTAGTGATACTGCTTATAGACCATTTGTACATTATTCATTCATTCTCGGCGGTTAATGGCAATTCAACACGGAAACAGACGGCGGCATAATCCACGGCCACCAATTGCAGGTCGCCCTGCATACGTCTGATGCAGTCCTGAGCAATACTCAGCCCCAATCCGCTGCCTTTGACGGCCCCTTTTCGCTGATGGCTTCCCTGGAAAAAAGGCTCAAATATCATTGTTTCTTCTGAATTCGGGATTGGCGCCCCGGTATTGGCGATATCAATTTGTACGCGGTTATTCACCTGACGACTGCGAATCCAAATGGTACCGGATTCCTCGCCATAGTGCACCGCATTGGAGTAGAGATTATCTAATACCCGCATTAATAGCGTTGGATCTGCCCAACAAATGTCCGCCTGCAAATCCTGCTCGGTGCGGATCATCTTGGCACGCGCCGGTAAACTGTGGGCGGAAATCACATCTTCAACCATGTCAGCCAGTTCAACATTTTCGAGTTCACCGGGGCCATCCGCCAGTTTGCGGTTATAGTCCAGCAGTTGCTCTATCAACAGCTGCAAGTGGCGGCTGCTATTATCAAGGATAGCGACCACCTCTTTCTGATCCTGGGTTAATGGCCCGGCCACCTCATCAGCCAGCAATTCAGTCCCTTCGCGCATACTGGCTAATGGCGTTTTCAACTCATGGGAGATGTGGCGCAAAAATTCATGGCGCTGTGACTCCAACCAGGCTAAACGTTCGCTGAGCCAAATAATGCGCTGTGCCAGTGACCGTAACTCCCGAGGCCCCTTAAACAGGGCGGTATTACCCAGCGGTCGTCCCTCTCCCAGGCGATTTATCATTCGCTCAATGCCTTTAACCGGCCCAATTATCATCCGGGTGAATAACACTACTAATAGCACGCTAACCAAAAACAGCAACAGTGATTGCCAGCCAAAGAATTGGCCACGTTCGGCGATATCTTTTTGCAGCTGTTGACCGCGCGAGAAAATCACATCGCGGGTGGCCTGTACCATTTCGGCATTTGAGCGGGAAAATTGCTCTAATAGCGCAGAAGCGTTCTGTGCCGGGCCGCTATTTTTACATTGAATATCAGAAAGTTGGTTCAGAAGCCCACTCAGGGTTTGGTAATAGCGAGCATCAGGCAGAATAGGGGCGTGAGTATCAAGCATTTGCGCGTACTGTTTACGCTGATGCTGATAGAGCTTGGCCAGCGTGGCATCATCTAACACACAATATTGGCGATAGCTGCGCTCCATTTCGAGCGCCACACTGGTCATCGCCTCACTGCGCCGGGCATCTGCCAGCGTGGTGCGGTTGATATCAGCCGCCTGAGTACTTAAGTGATCCAGACTCTGATACGCCTGATATGCGAGCACCAATAGCGGCAGCAGCACCAACAGAAATGCCATGAGCACCAATTGACGTAAAGAACGGGGGAATAAACGCCATCTTTTCAACGAAATCATCTCATTACCTATCATCCTGTTGTGATGCTAGCTGACTCTGTCGGGATTACAATGGCTGCAATCCAAATAAATACCGCGACCGCCCTATGCGGGATAAAAAAAAAGCACTCGCCAGAAGCTAAGTGCTTTAAATTTAATTTTTTTTACTCATAACCGTCAGAATCATTATCAGACCTGCCTGTTATACAGTGATGAAATGACTAACTGGCAATGAGACAACGGGGCAATAGCTGCCCCGTCGCAAGAATATTTGGATGCCCTTACATATCGTCTCCAGTGTGATGAAGCCGTAGCAATCATCGGGAGAATGAGACGAATAGCATCCAGACATGTCCAAAATTGATGAATGGTTCATCACAGCAGGACATAGGCGGTGCCTCACTCAACGTGTCGTCCGATGTTTGATAATGTGCATTCACACAATATCGGTTTAGGTGGACGATAGGCACCAGTCTTAGGCATCATTCGGTGGCTTATGAAGCGCATATTCCGCTTAACAGCGGGACTATCATAAAGAGGTGAATGAGCAACTGAATAGGATAATGCAGCTTGCGTGCCAACTTTTAAAAATAAATATTAATCAATTGATTTATAATGAAAAATTATTTTTTAATTAAAATAATAAAAACCACAAAAGCTCAATAATTAATCAATGATAAATTCTTTGTCGCTTAATCACGACACCTAAAGGCAAATTAAATAAACTGTATATAAATCATAATGTTAAATGTCTCTTATTTGAGACAGTGATTTAGCTGATTGTCGCGATTTACCGACAGTTAAATTAAAATAGTTATTATTCAATAAGATAAAAATTAATTTTTAATATATTAATCGGATTATTGAGTCAGCCCGCTGCTGAGTCACTCGCGCCCCGCCTACGCGAAAACCACCACTGCGTTATAAATTATGCGATTTCATTACCAAGGCAAATAATTCACTATTCTGTTCTGACCCAGAAGTGGCCACCAAAAACAGGAGCACTCTACTCAGTTGACCAAGGATGCCGCTTAACCTTAATCCGAATATAAGGAGGCAAAATGAAGCCTGCCAATATAACCACGGGATTAATATTACTCACCACCCTATTTAGCCCCTACTACACCGCAGCGCTAAACCACAACTCAAGCGCGATAGCCGCTAAGCCAGTACCTACACGGGTATCCGCTATCGAACATCATGACGATGATAGCTTCCCCGAATTTTCCATTGAGGACTTTCACCTTGTGCAAAATATCGCAGGCAGAGAGGCGGAAATAACATTCACCTTAAAAAGCAGTGGGTTACTGTATTATAATGTTGTTCTTAATGATAAAGATAATTTTGACATCATAGAAACATCAGGCTTTGTTAATAATAATCAACGCCATGTGTCACTAAAGAAGACCAGCACTCTTGCAGGAAACTATAAGGTTATTATCGAGTTAGTTGATAATAATAAAGTGACGGTGAGCAGAAATTACGATATTACGCTGGAGTGATAAAACTCAGGGGATCACTCCCCTGAGCCGGATTGATTAGCCTAATTGCTTACGCGCATTGCGGAACATCCGCATCCATGGGCTATCCTCGCCCCACTCTTCTGGATGCCATGAGTTGCTGACAGTACGGAAGACACGTTCAGGGTGCGGCATCATAACGGTTGCACGACCACTGGCACTGGTCACCGCCGTGATACCCTGCGCTGAACCATTCGGGTTCGCCGGATATTGTTCAGTTACTGCGCCGTAATTGTCCACAAAGCGCAATGCCACCAGGTTGTTTTGCTGCAATGCCGCCAGATGCGCAGCATCGCGCACTTCAACCTGACCTTCACCGTGTGACACGGCAATTGGCATCCGTGAACCGGCCATATCCTGCATAAACAGTGATGGGCTACTCGCCACCTCAACCAGACTAAAGCGCGCCTCAAAGCGATCTGACAGGTTGCGGACAAAGCGTGGCCAGTGCTCAGCACCGGGGATCAATTCGCGCAGATTAGACATCATCTGGCAACCATTACACACCCCCAACGCCAAAGTTTCAGGGCGGTGGAAGAAGGCCTCGAACTCATCGCGCACACGATCATTGAACAGGATCGATTTCGCCCAACCCTCACCTGCGCCCAAGACATCGCCGTAAGAGAAGCCGCCACAGGCCACTAAGGTCTGGAAGGCGCGCAGATCAATGCGCCCCGCCAACAGATCACTCATATGCACATCGACAGCATCAAAACCGGCGCGGTGGAAGGCGGCCGCCATTTCAACATGGGAGTTAACCCCCTGCTCACGGAGCACCGCCACTTTTGGCCGTGCTTGCTTGATGATGTAAGGTGCGGCGATATCTTCAGCCGGATCGAAGGTCAGTTTCACATTCAAGCCAGGATCGCGCTCATCCTGCTTCGCATGATGCTCTTGATCCGCGCAATCCGGGTTATCCCGCAGGCGCTGCATTTGCCAGGTGGTTTCTGCCCACCACAAGCGCAAGGTGCTACGTTTTTCACTGTAGACCAGCTCAGTGCCACGGCGAATAGCGAAAGTATCCCCCTCAACCGCACGGCCCAGATAGTGAACGCAATTTGCCAAACCGTGCTCGGCCAACACTTTTTCTACCGCCTCACGCTGCTCAGCACCTACCTGAATCACCGCCCCCAACTCTTCATTGAACAATGAGGCCAGTGAATCATTACCCTGTGAGTGAATATCGACATCAATGCCACAGTGACCAGCAAAGGCCATTTCAGCCAGTGTCACCAACAGACCGCCGTCAGAACGATCGTGGTAGGCCAGTAACAGTTGATCCGCCACCAGGCGCTGCATGGCGTTAAAGAATCCCGCCAACTGTTGCACATCACGCACGTCCGCCGGTTTATCCCCTAACTGGCGGTAAACCTGAGTCAGAGCAGTGGCACCCAGTGCATTGTGGCCCGCGCCTAAATCAATCAGCAGCAGCGCGTTATCACCTTTATCAGTGCGCAGTTGTGGCGTCACGGTGTGGCGCACATCTTCAATACGGGCGAAGGCCGTAATCACCAGTGACAGCGGTGAGGTCATTTCCCGCAGCTCCTCCCCCTCCTGCCAGCGCGTTTTCATCGACATCGAGTCTTTGCCCACTGGAATAGTAATTTCCAGCGCCGGACACAGCTCTTCGCCGACAGCGCGCACCGCATCATACAAACCGGCATCTTCACCGGGATGACCGGCGGCTGACATCCAGTTGGCTGACAGCTTAATGCGCTTGAGTTCGCCAATTTGGGTCGCCGCGATATTGGTCAGCGCTTCACCGACCGCCAGACGGGCAGAGGCGGCGAAATCGAGCAGCGCCACTGGCGCACGTTCGCCCAGCGACATCGCCTCGCCATAGTAGCTATCAAGGCTGGCGCTGGTGACGGCACAATCGGCCACCGGGATCTGCCATGGCCCCACCATCTGATCACGGGTCACCATCCCGGTCACGGTGCGGTCGCCAATGGTAATCAGGAAGGTTTTCTCAGCTACCGCGGGCAGATGCAGCACCCGTTTTACCGCATCAATAATCGTGATATCAGCGCGCTCCAGCGCCTCACCTTCGGCCTGCAGGCTCTTCACGTCGCGCAGCATTTTCGGCGTTTTACCCAGCAGCACATCCAGCGGCATATCGATCGGTTGGTTATCGAAATGGCGATCATTGAGGGTGAGATGTAACTCTTCCGTAGCCTCACCAATCACCGCATAAGGGGCGCGCTCACGACGGCAGATCTCATCAAACTGCGCCATCTGCGCCGGGGCGATCGCCATGACATAGCGCTCCTGAGATTCGTTACACCACACTTCCAGCGGGCTCATGCCCGGCTCGTCGTTCAGGATATCGCGCAGCTCAAAACGACCACCACGACCGCCATCGCTGACCAGCTCCGGCATAGCGTTGGACAAGCCGCCCGCGCCGACGTCATGGATAAACAGAATCGGGTTGTGGTCACCTAACTGCCAGCAGCGGTCGATCACTTCCTGACAGCGGCGCTCCATCTCTGGGTTATCCCGTTGTACCGAGGCAAAATCCAGATCCGCATCTGACTGACCAGAGGCCATGGATGAAGCCGCGCCGCCCCCCAGGCCAATATTCATTGCCGGGCCGCCGAGTACCACCAGCTTAGCGCCGACGGTGATCTCGCCTTTTTGCACATGATCGGCACGGATATTGCCGATCCCACCCGCCAACATAATGGGCTTATGGTAGCCACGTAACTCAGTGCCGTTATGGCTGTTAACCCGCTCTTCATAGGTGCGGAAGTAGCCCAGCAGCGCTGGACGACCAAATTCATTATTGAATGCGGCACCGCCCAATGGGCCTTCGGTCATGATATCCAGCGCGGTGACTATCCGCGCCGGCTTGCCGAAATTCTCTTCCCACGGCTGCTCGAAACCGGGAATACGCAAGTTAGAGACTGAGAAGCCCACCAAACCTGCTTTCGGTTTCGCGCCACGTCCGGTGGCACCTTCATCACGGATCTCACCGCCTGAGCCGGTCGCCGCCCCCGGCCAGGGTGAAATGGCCGTTGGATGGTTATGGGTCTCAACTTTCATCAGAATATGCGCCTCTTCCTGATGGTAGCCATAAACACCACTCTCTGGCGCGGCAAAGAAGCGCCCAACCTGAGAACCTTCCATCACCGCGGCATTGTCTTTATAAGCAGACAACACGTAATCCGGCGTGTGTTCAAAGGTATTTTTGATCATTTTGAACAGGGTCTTAGGCTGAGCAACCCCGTCGATTATCCAATCCGCGTTAAAGATCTTATGGCGGCAGTGCTCAGAGTTTGCCTGCGCAAACATATACAGCTCAATATCCGTCGGGTTGCGCCCAAGCCCGGTAAAGGCGGCCAGCAGATAATCAATTTCATCCGCTGCCAGTGCCAGACCCAATTTGGTATTGGCCTGCTCCAGTGCACTGCGGCCCTGCGCCAGAATATCCACCCGTTGTACCGGGGCTGGCTGATGATGGGAGAACAGCTGTTCTGCTTGCTGCAAATCGGAAAATACCGTTTCCATCATGCGATCATGCAGCAGCGCCGACAGTTGTTGCCACTGGCTTTCATTCAGACTCGGGCCTTGAACTTGAATATAGAAGGCCAAACCACGTTCCAGCCGCAGCACTTGTGGCAATGCACAGTTGTGCGCAATATCAGTGGCTTTGGAAGACCACGGAGAGATGGTTCCCGGCCGTGGGGTAACCAGTAGTAGACGCCCTTCTGGCGCGTGCTCAGGGAGAGATGGCCCATACTTAAGCAGCCGTTGGAGTCTGGCGTGTTCATCGGCACTCAGTGGTGCGCTAACATCGGCAAAGTGAACATATTCGGCGTAGATATCACTCACCGGCAGGTGAGCATCCTGGCAACGGGACAACAGTTTGGTAACACGAAAAGCCGACAAAGCGGGCGAACCACGCAGTATTTCCATAATCTAAGTTTCTCTCTCTTCGAAGCGACTGGAACAGCACTTCATTGGGCGCAGCACTCATTGGCGCAAAACAGGGGAAAACGCGCGCCATTATAGTGAATCTAAGCCGCCGACGAAACCGTTTGCGTAGCTATTATTCATAATTGCGTCAGAAACTGCGATTAGGGTTATTGGCTGAATACCGGATAAATAAGCACGCAATAAAGTTGCACACTGACGATTTGTTGCGCAAAATGCCACTCCACTGGGGATTTAACCATGTCGATTCTCGCTTCACGACACACATATAAAGAGCGCTGCCGAGAGATAACTATTTGACGCGCATAAAATTAAATTACTTTGTTATCGGTGTAATTGCCATACTTTTGGCCCTCGCACTGTGGCCCAATATTCCCTGGCGCAATGGTCAGGAGGGGCAACTCGATCGCATAAAAGCCCGTGGTGAGCTGCGAGTTAGCACTATTAGTTCACCACTGAACTACACCCCCGGAAAAGATGGCCCTTCCGGCCTCGACTATGAGCTGGCAAAACGTTTTGCCGATTATCTGGGGGTCAAGCTGGTCATGACCCCACATCATAATATTGACGATCTGTTTGATGCTTTAGATAGCGATGATGCAGATATGCTGGCCGCCGGGCTTATCTATAACCGCGAACGTCTTAATCGGGCGCGCTCTGGCCCTGCCTACTATTCGGTCTCGCAGCAGTTGGTCTACCGACTTGGCACATCACGACCAAAATCCTTCGGTGATCTGAAAGGGCAGCTGATTGTTGCCTCCGGTTCAGCTCATATGACCACACTAAAACAGCTTAAGCAGAGCAAATATCCGGATCTTAACTGGGGATCATCCATTGACCGCACAGGGAAAGAGCTACTGGAGCAAGTTGCTGATGGCAAACTCGACTATACCCTGGGTGACTCCATCACCATTGCTCTGCTGCAACGCATTCACCCGCAATTGGCGGTCGCCTTTGATGTCACAGATGAAGAGCCGGTGACCTGGTATTTCCGCAAAGGTAGTGATGACAGCCTCTATGCCGCGATGCTCGACTTCTACAGCCAGATGGTGGAAGACGGCAGTTTGGCGCGGCTGGAGGAGAAATATCTCGGCCATGTCGGTAGCTTTGATTATGTCGATACCAAAACTTTCCTCTCCGCCATCGACAATGTGCTGCCCACTTTCCGGCCACTGTTTGAAAAACATGCAGGTGATATCGATTGGAAATTGCTGGCGGCGATTGCTTATCAGGAGTCTCATTGGAACCCGCAAGCCACCTCGCCAACTGGCGTGCGGGGTTTGATGATGCTAACCCGCGCCACCGCAGATGGTTTGGGGGTCAAAGACCGCGTAGACCCCGAGGAGAGCATTAGAGGCGGCTCCATCTATTTGCAGCGGCTGATGCAAAAAGTGCCGGAAACCATCCCCGAGGATGAGCGGATCTGGTTCGCACTGGCGGCATACAATATGGGTTATGGTCATATGCTGGATGCACGGCGGCTGACCAAAAACCAGAATGGCAACCCAGACAGCTGGGTTGATGTCAAAATGCGGCTCCCCATGTTGAGCCAAAAACGCTACTACCCGAGCACCACCTATGGCTACGCCCGTGGTCACGAAGCCTATAACTACGTCGAGAATATTCGCCGTTATCAGGTGAGTTTGGTGGGGTATTTGCAGGAAAAAGAGAAAAAAGCTGCCCAACACGCGGCTATCGAGGCTGAATTGGGGAGAGCCTATCCGGTCGTCGCCCCCGGCTGGTCAATCAGTAACTAACACTCATTTTTCATCTCAGGTTATCGCGCGCGGGTTAATTTTTGTCCACCGAGGCCCGCAGCGCGACTCTCAATGCTTTCTGCTGCGCGCGGCGCTGACGAAAAAACGCGCTTAACTGCTGGGAACAGGCCTCTGCCAGCACACCCGCGCTGATCTCCACCTGATGATTCATCCCTGGGTGGCGTAAAATATCCAGCAGTGATCCGGCGGCACCAGTTTTCAGATCATTCGCCCCATACACCAAACGGCGAATCCGGCTGTGTACCATAGCACCAGCACACATCACACATGGCTCCAGCGTCACATAGAGGGTGGCGTCCAGCAGACGATAATTCTGCACCACTTGCCCACCTTGCCGTAGCGCCATGACCTCGGCGTGCGCCGTGGGATCACTATCGCAAATAGAGCGGTTCCAGCCTTCGCCAATCACCTGATTATCCAGCACCAACACCGCGCCCACTGGGACTTCACCCTCTTCCTGCGCGCGCAGGGCCAGCATCAAGGCGCGCTGCATCCAGTACTCATCACTGTACTCAGCGGTCGACACACATTCAGAAGATAAATTATTATCAGCAGACACATTAACCTCTCAGCTACTTTTGCGGCGTGCATTATACACAGCTAACCATAACCTCTACACCCGTTATCCCGGCAACAGCTTCACTAGCTGCATATAAAGTAGCTCAGAATATCATGATCGGTTACTGTTTCGGCTGGATAGAAAACGTACCTGCCGATATGAGTGTTCTCTGATAATGGAAGCCAGATAAATGAAGCTCAGCAAGAAAAATGCCACGATTGTGCGCAAAACGCTCAATGGATGGGTCAATGAAGGGGTGATCGCCGAGGAAGAACATCAGCGCTTATTAAACCACATCGATATTCAACCTTTTGACTGGCGCAGGTTGGCAGGTTATGCCTTTCTCGCAGCACTGGCGTCACTGGTTATCTCCATTGGCAGCTTAATGGCTGACACACTCCTGCTCAATTGGATTAGTCAGTTTTTCCGCTTCGATCCCCCGGTGCGGGTCGCCGTGACAGGGGTTTTGGCAACCCTGCTTTATATTTGGGGCTTTCGCCGCCGCCGACAAGATGCCAGCAAAATCTACAGCAATGAGGCGATACTGTTCCTCGGCGTCCTGATGACCGCCGCCGCTATCAGCCAACTGGGCCTCTGGCTGGATAATGGCAGTGGGCGATTCTCTGGCTTATTGCTGCTCGGCACCCTTATCTATGGCGTGGTCGGTTGGTTTGGCCGCTCGCCGCTGGTGTGGCTATTCGCGTTACTCTCGCTAGGGAATGCCTTTGGGGCGGAGACCGGCTATGCATCAGGTTGGGGCGCTTATTGGCTAGGAATGAATTATCCGATGCGCTTTATCGCCTTTGGCCTGGTGCTGTGCGCCGCTGCGCTGGCGTTGCAACCGCAGCTGGCGCGGCGTCGACTAGATCGGGTTTCACAGGCGATGGGGCTGCTTTACCTGTTTATCGCCTTATGGATACTGTCTATTTTTGGCAATTACGGCGATATTGACCATTGGTATCAGACTCGCCAGATAGAGCTGTTACATTGGAGCTTATTGTTTGCCATGGCGGCTGGAATGGCCATCTGGCTAGGGCTAAAACGGGATGATGCGATGTTACGCGGCTTTGGCCTGACATTCCTCGCCATCAACCTGTATACCCGCTTCTTTGAGCTATTCTGGGATGCAATGCCAAAAACGGTGCTATTCCTGCTGTTGGGCATCAGCCTATGGCTGCTGGGCAGACATGCTGAGCGGATCTGGCGGCTTGGCCACCATGACAATGACGTCACTCACTAAGGGGTAACCCATTAACGTGGCGAATAGCAGCAACAACTTTTACTCTAGTTGCTGCAATTCGCCGGTCTTACTGACCCGCCAACGATGCTCACAGAAGTGCAGCAGCGGGTTATCCTGCTTACTGTCGCTATATCCACTGTAGAGTTTCAGCGGTGACCCCAACCGTTGCTCCAACTGCACCACTTTCTCTGGCCCCAAACAGCGCAGAGGCAGCACCCAGCCGCCATTGCGCCGTGCCATGCGGCTCCCCACCAGCCGTAAGCGGTGAATAAATGTTGAGTCATGGTAAACCTGCTCGACCAGTCGCTGTGGCGAACCGGTGATCAGCCAAACTTCGGCGTCACTGCTCTCCAGATATTCGCGCAACCGCATCACTACCACCGGAAACGCGGTAACTTTCTGCCGAAACGCCTGCACGAAGCGCAACTCCAAATCTTTCAGCTTCGCTTCCCGCCGCCCAAAGGTCGTCGCCCACAGTAACAGACTCATCGGCCAGCGGGCGCAGCGCCCTCCAACCAATAATCCCAGTCCAATCACCGGCAGTAGCGGGATCACCAACAACAGATTCAGTGGCAGGTGGCGCAACAAAAAACGTAAAAAGCTGCCAAACATATCCTGCTGATGCAAAGTGCCATCTAAATCAAAAAAGACAACGCGTTTGCCACTGACGGCTAGCGGTTCGCGTGTCGTTTCAGGGGGAAGGTCAGTTTGCTCAAAGGTGGAGCTGGCCTGCTTTCCGCTCAAAAGTTACTCCTCAGGGTCATTAAATCCCATAAACCAGGTAAATAGAAAACCTGCCAGTATGGTGACAACCATAGCCACTAAATACAACATCACTTTACCGGTTACAATGGTCAGCGCCAGTGGTAAACCGGAAATACCAAAAGTAATTACCGTCGCCACTTTCCAGTAACTGATCAGTGCGCCCCCCACCGCGCCCCCTAAGCAGGCTGCAATAAAAGGTTTCCCCAGAGGCAAAGTAACACCGAAAATCAGCGGCTCGCCGATCCCCAGGATGCCCACCGGCAGCGCCCCTTTGATCACTTTTTTCAATCGGCTATTGCGGGTTTTCATTAATACCGCCAGCGCCGCCCCCACCTGCCCGACACCCGCCATCGCCAAAATCGGCAACAGTGGATTGGCACCGTGGGCTTGAACCAGCTCAACATGAATAGGAACTAACCCTTGATGCAGCCCGGTCAATACCAGTGGCAGGAAGAAGCCGGACAACAGCGCACCCACCAGCAAGCCGCCATGATCAATCGCCAGATTGACACCATGGGTAATGCCCTCAGAGATATAGCCGCCCAATGGCTGCAAAATCACAATGGCTAACGAGGCGGTAATCAGGGTCGTCAACAGGGGGTTGACGATAAGCTCAATGGACTCCGGCAGGCGCTGGCGTAGCCACTTCTCTAGCCAGCACATCAGTGCCACCACCAGTAGCACGGCGATGACACCACCCCGTCCCGGCTGCAATGCCTCACCAAATAAGCTAATTTGCGCCAATGCCGGGCTGGTCAGAATGCCCGCCATCACGCCCCCCATGGCTGCTGAGCCACCAAAGACTTTGGCGGCATTCACCCCCACCAAAATATTCATAATGGCGAACACTGCGCTACCGAAAATGGCTAGCAGGCCGAGCAGGTTTGGGTATTGCAGCGCCAGATCGCCGGAAATATCAGGCCGTTTCAGCAGGTTAACTATCCCCATAATCAAACCTGAGGCAATAAATGCCGGGATAATCGGGATGAATATGTTCGCCAGTTGCCGCAAAGCTTCACTCATTGGCGCGGCATATTTCGCCTTGGCCTGCGCCTTATTGCGGCTGATATCATCCTGAGGTGCCGCAGCATAATCCTCATTATTTTTCAATAGATTACGCATACTATCAACCACTTTGGACGCAGCTCCTGGGCCAACAATTAGCTGATGCTGCTGCCCCTGCTTGATGTAGCCCTTCACACCTGGCAACTGTTTAAGCAGCGCTAAATCCGGCAGTTGCTCATCTTTCACGACAATACGAACCCGGGTCATGCAGTTTTCAAGTTTGAGAATATTCCCTTCACCGCCAATACCCGCAAGAATTTGTGTTGCCAATATAGTGGACTTATCCATTGCCGATCCCCTGAAAGTGACTGTTACAATGCAGCACGTAAATAACCATGATGCTGCTGTAGATCCTGACGGGCCTGCCCGGCGCTCACCCCTTTCAGAATCATTAAAATGGCTGGTTTCACTTCAAATTCAGTTTGCGACAGGGCATTTTCAGCCTCTGCACGGCTGGCACCGGTGGCCTCCACCACGATACGGCAGGCGCGATCAACCAGCTTCACATTGGTCGCTTTCACATCCACCATCAGATTTTGGTAAACCTTACCCAGCTTGATCATCGCACCGGTGGATAACATATTCAGCACCAATTTCTGCGCAGTACCTGATTTCATTCGAGTGGAACCGGTCAGAGCTTCCGGCCCGACCACCGGTGAGATAGCAACCAGTGCTTCCTGTGCAATAGGGGAATCTGGATTACAGGAGATGGCCGCCGTCGGGCAGCCCAACTGACGGGCATAGCGCAGGGCGCCAATGACATAAGGCGTACGGCCCGAAGCCGCCAGGCCAACCACCATATCGGTGGCGGTGAGATTCAAATCTTGCAGATCCCGCGCGCCGAGCGCCATATCATCTTCGGCACCTTCAACCGCTTTGAGTAACGCACCAGGGCCGCCAGCAATTAAGCCAATTACCATGCCATGAGGCACACCGAAAGTTGGCGGACATTCAGAAGCATCCAAAACCCCAAGCCGCCCGCTGGTGCCGGCTCCCAAATAAATCAGCCGCCCCCCCTGTTTTAATGCCTCGGCGGCCAGTTCAACCGCCTGCGCAATGGCTGGCAAGACCAGGCGAATGGCCTGCGGCACTTTACAGTCTTCATCATTAATACAAGTCAGCATCGCCAGCGTAGAGAGTTTGTCCAACTCCATGGTGGCCGGATTGCGGCTTTCAGAAATCAATGCGCCCAGATTCATGATCTACCCTCAGTGAATTTTTAATTCATAAATGTTTACTTATAATTGAATATAATATTCATTAAAGCGACTGTTTTCTTGTCGCATTCATCGGATGATCACAAAAAAAGGGTGTTATGCTGCCTAACTTAGCCTTTACCTGCAGTATTAATGGGTATTTTTATCAAGCGCCCCTGATTCAGGAACTGATTTATGAGCACTCTTCTACGTATCCGTCAGCTCTACCCGACGCTGGCACAAAATGATCGCAAGCTGGCCGACTTTCTGCTGACCAACCCTGAACAGGCGCGCCATCTGAGTTCGCAACGACTGGCGCAGCAGACCGGTGTCAGCCAATCAGCAGTGGTCAAATTTGCTCAGAAATTAGGCTACAAAGGTTTTCCGGCCCTCAAACTGGCCCTGAGCGAGGTTGTCGCCGCACCCGCGCAGGCCATCACACTTCATAACCAAATTCTGAGTACCGACAGCTTAAAAACCGTCGGCGAAAAATTATTGAGTGAAAAAGCCGCCGCGCTGCGCGCCACACTGGATATCAATAGCGAGCAGCGCCTCACCCAAGCCCTGGAGATGCTGCGGGCGGCACGGCGCATTATCTTGACCGGCATTGGTGCTTCAGGGCTGGTGGCGAAAGATCTTGCCTATAAACTGTTGAAAATTGGCGTAATGGCAGTATCGGAAACGGATATGCACGCCCAGTTAGCTGCTGTGCAAGCATTGGATTCGCGGGATTTGCTGTTGGCAATCTCTTTTAGTGGCGAGCGGCGAGAGATCAATCTGGCGGCTGAAGAGGCGCAGCGATGTGGTGCCAAGGTGCTGGCACTGACCAGTTTCTCCCCCAACAGTTTGCAGCAGCGCGCTGACCACTGCTTGTATACCATCTCGGAAGAGCCGGTGATCCGCAGTGCTGCTATCTCTTCCAGCACTGCGCAATATGCACTGACGGATCTGCTGTTTATGGCGATGATTCAGCAAGATCTTGAAAGCGCTCAGGATCACATCAAGCACAGCGCCGCACTGATGAAAAAACTGGTCTAAGGAGTTGAGAGGCGTATAATCCTCCGCTGTTGAGAATACCCGACCTAAGGTAAGAGAATCATGGCCCTATTGATCACTCGTAAATGCATTAATTGCGACATGTGCGAGCCGGAATGCCCTAACGAGGCAATTTCCATGGGTGCAGAGATCTATCAGATTGACCCCATGCGCTGCACGGAGTGTGTTGGTCACTACGAGACGCCAACTTGCCAGTTGGTCTGCCCTATCGATAATACCATTTCTGCCGATCCTGCCTGGGTTGAATCTAACGAGCAGTTGTGGGATAAATTTGTCCAACTGCATCACGCCGATCGTCTGTAATAGCCACCTGCGAATAAAAAAGGCGGCATTTTCATGCACGCCTATTAGCTTCTCTTTCGCCACCGCTCGAAAATCGCGCTAGTTTTCAATAATCACTGTCGCGCAGGCATAACGCCGCTCATCGGCTAAAGTGACATGCAGGGATTTGACCCCCAACTCAACGGCCAATTCGGCCGCCCGTTGATGCAAATGCAGGGTCGGCTTCCCTAAGGCATCGTTAACCACTTCAAACTGATTAAACGCCAACCCATTACGGATACCGGTGCCAAATGCTTTGGCCGCCGCCTCTTTGACCGCAAAACGTTTAGCCAGAAAACGGATTGGTTGCTGATGCTGCTGATAATGTTGCCATTCCGATGGACTCAGGATGCGCCGCGCCAGCCTGTCACCGCTACGTTCAACCACCGCTTCTATCCTTGAAATTTCAACAATATCAGTGCCTAAGCCAAGGATAGCCATTAACGACGCGCTTCCCGCATCAATACCTTCATCTCGCTAACCGCAGCGGCAAGGCCGGTCATCACTGCCTGACCAATAATGGCATGGCCAATATTCAGCTCGTGAATTTCAGGTAGGGCGGCGATCGGCTGCACATTATGGTAAGTCAGGCCATGACCCGCATTAACCTTCAGCCCTTTGCTGGCAGCATAAGTCGCGGCTTTGGTAATCCGCACCAACTCGGCCTGACGCGCCAAATCAGTGGTGGCATCCGCATAGGCACCAGTATGGATCTCAATATAAGGCGCGCCGACGGTAACAGCCGCATCAATCTGGCGCATATCTGCATCAATAAACAGTGATACCAGAATGCCAGCTTCAGCTAATCGACTAACCGCAACGGTCATTTTATCGATTTGCCCTGCGACATCTAAACCGCCTTCAGTGGTCACTTCCTGACGTTTTTCCGGCACCAAACAGCAAAAGTGGGGTTGTAGCTCACAGGCAATACCCACCATTTCATCAGTGACTGCCATTTCCAGATTCATACGGGTCTGGATGGTCTGACGCAAGATACGCACATCACGATCGGTGATATGACGACGATCTTCGCGTAAATGCACGGTAATACCATCAGCACCGGCTTGTTCGGCGATAAACGCGGCCTGAACAGGATCAGGGTAAATGGTTCCACGTGCATTTCGTAATGTCGCGATGTGATCGATATTAACGCCCAGCAACAAATCAGCCATGACAGCCCTCCAGTTATGGATGCATCTTGATTAGGTCAATAAGCACGCAAAAAAAGCCTGCTATGAAACGTATAAGTGCTTCGCAGTTTACACTGAGTCGACTGGCGGCAATAAGTGAAAATTGGCGAGGAGAGCTTAAATAGTGAAGGCCCGCACTAGGCTAAGGGTTCAGCCGGCGGTTTAATGACAAATTGGCGAAACAGTTCGCGACTTTTTAGCGGCTTACCGCCCAGATAGGGTTTCAGAGCAATGCGGGTGAATCGTTTGGCAGCACGCAAAGTATCGGCATCAGGAAATTCACGGTTAGCCAAAGCCAGCAATTGGCGACCGGTAAAGCTGTAATGGTCGATAACCAGACTGGCGATAAAGCCTTTCTCCTCCCGATAGCGGTAGGTCATGGTGTCCGCTACTGGTTGTCCACTACCGGCACAATGAAGAAAATCAACGCCATAACCAAGGTGAGCCAAGATCGCCAATTCAAATTGGCGCAATGCATATTCAGGCGTTCCATCGCTACCAGCCAATGATTGCAAGCAGTGTAGATAGTCGAAGAATAGAGCGGAGTAGTTGGTTTGGTGCTCTAACACGCGAGAAAGCAGCTCATTGACATATAAGCCGCTGTACAACATAGAGCCGCTCAATGGGAGGGCCAACGACACCGGCTCAGCACTGCGTAATGTTTTGACTTCACCGCGACCAGTCCAGCGAACCAGCAAAGGCGTAAAAGGCTGCAAGCAGCCTTTTAGATTGGAGCGGCGACCGCGCGCACCTTTTGCCAGCACTCGCATACGGCCCTCCCCTTCAGTGAATAAATCCAGCATCAAACTGGTTTCACTGTAAGGTCGCCCATGCAGGACAAATGCGCGCTGCCAACCGTCCATTGGCGACCTTACTTCAGGTCGTCGGTATAGCCTAAGCTGCGCAATGCACGTTCGTCATCTGCCCAGCCTGATTTCACTTTCACCCACAGCTCAAGATGCACTTTAGCCTCGAACATTTTCTCCATGTCCTGACGAGCTTCAATGCCGATGGTCTTGATTTTTGAACCTTTGTTGCCGATGACCATCTTCTTCTGGCCTTCGCGCTCAACCAAAATCAACCCGTGGATGTTATAGCCACCGCGTTCGTTTGGTACAAACTGTTCAATTTCAACTGTCACTGAGTAAGGTAACTCCTCACCCAAAAAGCGCATCAGCTTTTCGCGAATGATCTCTGACGCCATAAAACGCTGGGAGCGGTCAGTGATGTAATCTTCCGGGAAGTGATGTTCAGCTTCCGGCATAAGCTTGCGCACGATGCCAGCAATAGTATCCACGTTCATCCCTTTCTCAGCAGAGATCGGCACAACATCAAGGAAATTCATCTGTTTGCTTAAGAACTGGATATGCGGCAACAGCTTACTTTTGTCTGTTACGTTATCAACTTTGTTGATCGCCAATAACACTGGGCAATCTAAGCTGCGCAGCTTATTAACTACCATTTCGTCGTCGGCAGTCCAATTGGTGCCTTCAACCACAAAAATCACTAATTCCACATCACCAAGAGAGCTGCTGGCCGCGCGATTCATTAAGCGGTTAATGGCGCGTTTTTCTTCAATATGCAGCCCAGGGGTATCAACATAGATGGCCTGATATGGCCCTTCAGTATGGATACCCATAATACGGTGGCGTGTGGTTTGCGGTTTACGTGAAGTGATGGAGATCTTTTGCCCCAACAATTCATTGAGCAAGGTAGATTTACCCACATTTGGGCGACCTACAATTGCAATAAAACCACAATACGTTTTTTCTACTTCGCTCATTCAAGCTCCAACTGTTTCAGCGCTTGTTCCGCTGCCGCCTGCTCAGCTTTACGTCGGCTTGAACCAGTACCTATTACCGGTTCATTCAAGCCACTCACCTGGCAGTGGATAGTAAATTCCTGGTCATGTGCTTCACCGCGAACCTGCACGACCAGATAAGAAGGCAATGGCAGATGACGGCCCTGCAAATACTCTTGCAGGCGCGTTTTTGGGTCTTTCTGCTTATCACCGGGGCTTATCTCCTCTAACCGACTGCGATACCAGTCGAGAATCAGCCGTTCAATCATATGTATATCGCTATCTAAGAATATACCGCCAATCAAGGCTTCTACCGTATCCGCTAAAATTGATTCACGACGAAAACCGCCACTCTTCAATTCGCCCGGCCCAAGGCGTAGACACTCACCAAGGTCAAACTCACGGGCCATTTCGGCGAGTGTATTGCCTCTGACCAATGTCGCACGCATCCGGCTCATATCCCCTTCATCAACACGGGGAAAACGGCGATACAGCTCATTGGCGATAACAAAACTTAATATAGAGTCACCCAGGAACTCCAAACGCTCATTGTGTTTACTACTGGCGCTACGATGAGTCAGTGCTTGCAGCAAGAGCTCCTGCTGTTGAAAAGTGTAGCCCAGCTTCCGCTGTAGCCTGTTTATTACGATGGGGTTCATGAGTTACCAATAGATCAAGAATGCGTCAAAAACTACAGCATACGGAACAGGTCTGATCCACCAAAAATATCAGGACAAAACTGTTTCGTTTGCAGTGGCCCCCATAAAAGAGCCAACTTTTATCGCTCGAAAGGTTATTCTACAACGAGTGGAAATATAATGCTGCGTTTAAATACCCTGCTCACCTGAACTCACTGCGATATTAGCAACATTCACACTCTCGAATCACTGACATTTGCCAATGATTCGAGATCTGTTAACGACGACCTGCTACCACGCTAATGACTTTGGGGAGTCGATATTAATGGATGCCACCAATCCGACTTAAACGCACGCCCGTTGGCCATTCACCCTCTTGCTTTTCAAAACTCATCCAAATAGCCGTGGCCTTACCGACCAGATTACGTTCTGGCACAAAACCCCAGTAGCGGCTATCTGCACTATTATCGCGGTTGTCGCCCATCATAAAGTAGTGGCCTTCCGGCACCACCCAAACCCCTAGCGGTTGATTAGGCTGCTGATAATAGGCGCCTATCTGATCCTGACGCCCTGGAACAGTCAGAATATGGTGTGCAACTGATCCTAACGTCTCGCTCCGCTCACGCAGACGCACACCACCATCAGGCACAGCCTGATTAGTCGGGATCTGGAAGAATCCAGCAGAAGCTTCGCCATTACCGCTATAACGGAATGTCTGCACGAAATCACTTGGCTCGGATGGGCTGTAGGTAATTGGCAACGCGCTATCACAAGAGGTTCCGGTATTACACGCAGGTTGAACCGTCACTTCTTTGCTGATTGGATTATAGCTAACCCGATCACCCGGCAACCCCACCACACGCTTGATATAGTCCACACGTGGATCAAGCGGATATTTAAATACGGCAATATCACCACGTTTTGGATGCCCGGTAGGGATCAGCGTAGTTTGCGTTATCGGATCTTTAATGCCATAAGCAAACTTCTCAACCAGAATGAAATCACCGATCAATAGCGTTGGCATCATCGAACCAGACGGGATCTGGAAAGGCTCGTAAATAAACGAACGCACGATAAATACCAGTGCCAACACCGGGAAGACGGAGGCACAAGTCTCAATCCAGCCTGGTTGTCTAGCCGCCTGCGATAAGGTTTTATTATCTACCGCACAGCCCGTTTGTGCCTTGATCTCCGCCGTTTGCGCATGCACTGCAGCAATTTTCGCCTGACGGGCTGGGCCCCATTTAAACCGCTCGAAGCACCAGATAATCCCTGTCAACAGCGTTGCTATCGCTAAAATCAAAGCGAACATATTAGCCATCAAAACTCCTTATTTACTGTCTTTTCCGACGTGCAGAATAGCCAGGAAAGCCTCTTGCGGTAATTCAACGTTACCGACCTGCTTCATACGTTTCTTACCATCTTTCTGTTTCTGCAGAAGTTTTTTCTTACGGCTAACGTCACCGCCATAACACTTCGCCAGTACGTTTTTACGTAGCTGTTTCACGGTTGAACGGGCAATGATGTGGTTGCCGATAGCCGCCTGAATCGCAATATCGAATTGCTGGCGTGGAATCAGCTCTTTCATTTTCTCAACCAGATCACGACCGCGGTACTGCGCATTGTCGCGATGGGTAATCAGTGCCAACGCATCCACACGTTCGTTGTTGATTAACACATCAACACGGACCATGTCAGAGGTCTGGAAGCGTTTGAAATTGTAATCCAGTGAAGCATAGCCGCGGGAGGTAGATTTCAGCCGGTCGAAGAAATCAAGCACCACTTCAGCCATCGGAATTTCATATGTCAACGCAACTTGGTTACCGTGGTAAACCATGTTGGTCTGCATACCACGTTTTTCGATACACAACGTGATGACGTTACCCAGATACTCCTGTGGCAACAACATATGGCATTCTGCAATAGGTTCGCGCAGTTCTTCAATATTGTTCAGTGCAGGTAGCTTGGAAGGACTATCGACATAAACCGTCTCCTGACTGGTGGTGACCACTTCGTACACCACTGTTGGTGCCGTGGTGATAAGCTCCAGATCGTATTCACGCTCCAGGCGTTCCTGAATGATTTCCATATGCAGCAAGCCAAGGAAACCACAACGGAAACCAAAGCCCAATGCCGTCGAGCTTTCTGGCTCGTAGAACAGAGATGCATCGTTAAGACTTAACTTACCGAGTGCATCACGGAAGGCTTCATAATCATCTGAGCTAATCGGGAACAGACCCGCGTATACCTGTGGTTTAACTTTCTTAAAGCCAGGTAATGATTTCTCAGCCGGGTTGCGGGTTAAAGTCAAGGTATCGCCAACTGGCGCACCGAGAATGTCTTTAATCGCACAGACCAACCAACCGACTTCACCGCAGTTAAGCACATCACGATCAATGCGTTTTGGCGTGAAGATACCCAGGCGCTCAGCGTTATAGCTCTGGCCGGTACTCATTACCTTAACTTTGTCGCCTTTGCGCAATGAACCGTTTTTGATACGGATTAATGACACCACACCCAAATAGTTATCAAACCAGGAGTCGATAATCAGCGCCTGCAATGGGCCATCTGGATCACCTTCCGGTGGCGGGATATCACGCACCAAACGCTCAAGAATATCAGGGACACCAACACCTGTTTTGGCTGAGCAACGAACCGCATCCGTTGCATCAATACCGACAATGTCCTCGATCTCCTCAGCAACACGCTCAGGGTCAGCGGCAGGCAAGTCGATTTTGTTCAGTACCGGAACAACTTCCAGATTCATTTCCATCGCGGTGTAGCAGTTTGCCAGCGTTTGTGCTTCAACGCCCTGCCCTGCATCTACCACCAATAGAGCCCCTTCACAAGCCGCCAAAGAGCGGGAAACTTCATAAGAGAAGTCAACGTGACCGGGGGTATCGATAAAGTTGAGTTGATAGGTTTGACCATCTTTAGCATGGTAATCAAGGGTCACACTCTGTGCCTTGATGGTAATACCACGCTCACGCTCCAGATCCATAGAATCGAGCACTTGAGCGGCCATTTCACGCTCAGATAATCCGCCACAAATCTGAATAATACGGTCCGACAGTGTCGATTTACCGTGGTCAATATGGGCAATAATAGAAAAGTTTCTTATGTGCTTCATTTATATGAATTTTTCTCTAGTCGTTGTCTTTAATTAATTATTGGTGGACACAGCGATGGACTCAAACCCAAAACTACCCACATAAATATGCAGGCATCTTACACTGTAAGTTAGCCTCGTGAAAGGCATCACACTTAGCTTGTTAGCTGATTTACCCTGTTAAAATGTATCTACACCTTACCGCTCACGATGATTGATGCCACAGTCACATACAACCATTTCTATCAAATATCCGCTAGAAACAGACAATACCCATAATTATTTTATGTCTATAAACTCTATTTTTAAGTTTCGCTATTTTTTTCTGATAATAATCAGTGTGGTAGTCAACATTGTTACCATGATTCATGATAACCAATAATTTCTATTCTTGAGTGTGAATTTTTATTACATCACTTTAGGAAAATGCTCATTTACCTCAATGAGAAATAACCTAGAGTTATTAATATCAACCAAGTGCAATATCCTCTTGGCAGGCATATGGAGAATATTATGATTGACGAAGGAAAAATACTTAGCCGCCATGAGTTCAAAACTGAAAAATCAAAGCTAACTATTGCTGCAATAATATTTACATTAGCGTCTGTTCTTGCTCTCATTGTTACTTCAATAACAAAATCCATTTCCTCAGCACCATCTGTTCCCTCTATTTTTTTCGTTGCTATTTCAGTTACCTCACTGAGTTTGATATTTTATCACCGATTAAATAGTCGCCCAACCTTTACCTATTTCCTTTATGAAAAAGGTGTGCGTGTTTTTAATCATTACACTGGAAATGTCTATTTTATTCCATTTAATAAAATACTGTACATTCATAAATACCATACTGGAATAAATCTCAATAGTAAAATTAACACCATGGCATTTCGCACATCAAAACTTCAGCCATGGAACATTATCATTAACAATATAAGCAACGCTTACCCTCTTATCAATACGATAATTCATCAGCAAATTATGCATGTTGGTGTAATAAGCTTAAATACTTTATCTCTAGGTAAAAATGTCGTGTTTGATCAAATCAGAAAAAATGATAGCTGGTTAAATTTACCGATGGTTAATGGTATTTTAAATGTTATTAAAGTAAAAAAAATGCAGATAGATACAACGCCACTGACACTTAGTGCACACGCACTGATGACGATAGAAGGTATTATTTATATTGAAGATATTTTACGTATCGAGATCTGTCGTGAAAAACGTCATGACAAAATACGATTATTTGATGCGGAAGGTAACATTCTCTTTTCATTAGACTATTCGGCGCTTATCAGTGCTGACCTTTTTATTGCTTTAATTGAACACATGATACAAAACCGCATCCCCGCCTACTATGGCTAAGATGACGATAATGAATCATTGTTCTTGCTGAATTCGTATAGCCGTTGGCGGTAACCCAATTTGTAAAATAGTAGGCTGATAATCACTCTGCCCTTCAATTCTAGCCGCCAATTTTCTGGCTAACAAAAAACCTAAGCTAGCTCCTGAAATAGCACCAAGAGCAGTAAATGCATCAGTGACAAATAACATCTGAAACAGAGCCCCACCACCAATTAACCCCGCTAATGGGGTTAAATAAACCAAAGAGGCAGAACGTAATAAGCTGCCTTCACTGATCCCAACTTCAACTTTCTGTCCTGGCTCAAGCGGTTGTGAAATTGCTATTTGTAGCTGATGATCAGATTCTGGCCCCAATTCGTTTAATAGATGGCTGCCACAGCCGCTACGCGTACTACAACTTCCACAACCAGATTGTGGCTCACAACGTAGAAGCGCAATTCCGTTTTTCCACGAGATAACAGTGGCCCACTCCCTCATCATTTTGCCGACTCCAGAACCACGCTATCAGCAATTCGTTTCGCTGTTGCAGGAGGCAGCTCGCCAACGACGGAGATTTCTACATTATTGCGAGCTTCGGTATGGACAGTGCGACGCCCCTGACGCAAAGATTGTTCTGAAGGAACATCTTTACCCAGCGGGTTCACATTCACCGAGAAGCTAAATAAGCCATCGCTATACAGCCGTGATTCCGTTGGCGTATCCATATTCGGTAACGTACGACGGCTGCGTGAAACCTCGGTAACACCTTCCGGCAACCAGCGCGGCGCCCAAGTGAAATCCACCTTAGTTTTAGCGGGTAGTGCAAGCAGCGGAGGCAAAGAGAGTTTGACCAAACCTTGCAAAATCTCCTGAATAGGCTCTCCGATAGCAAAAGAGATCACCCGAAATTGCTCAAGTGTTTCACCATCCTTATCTAGCAAATCTACTCGCATCGGCAGTTTGGTGGTCTCATCCATCCAAATAATATAGCTATAGCGAGTGCTGTCACGGGATACCACCCGAATAACCTGACAGGGTCTATCCGCTACGCGGGCACGACCAAGGGCAATATAGTTATAATATTTTGATAGTTTTTCAAAATCGGGGAAAACAACAGAAGGCAATGCATCGACAATATGCTCGCCGGCAAGGGTGAAAGAGTCAAAACCTGGCTCGAAATAACTTATTTCATTTCCACGCTGTAAGATCTCAGTACGTGGACCATCCATACGCAGTAATTGCGCCAAGGTTTTTTTATCTAAAATAGCATGTCGATAACGAAGAGAATCAATCCCTTGCTTATTAACATTGATATACGATAGCTCATAATTGAGCGATTGGCTGGCAGTGCTCATTTCCTGCAACATAGCTATCGGCGCAGTATCCGCCGAAGCTAATGTTGGCATGAACAGGCTGCCCGCCAATAAACAAACGGAAAACCAAAATTGCTTCATTACTGCTGCTGCATTCCTAAGGACTGAGTGCCAGGGACTTGAATTGCAGCTTGCGTTGATGTCGAAGGCTGCTGCAACACATCAGTTTGTGGTAAACGACGTTGCAATTCAAAATCTTGCAACTGGGTCATCATATTGACGCGTCGACGTTGCTCTTGAACTTGATGTTGTTGAGACGTTCCGAAAGAACCATCAGCAGGAACACCAAAACTGACTGGTGAAGCTTTACCCATCATCGGCAATGTATTAAATGCAGGTGACTCTGGCTGCAAATTACCAGACTCAGGTTGGTTATATTGCTGAACCCCAACAATGACGGCTAGCGAAACACAGGCTGCTACACCCACTTGCGTAATCTGGCTGGCCCATGGGCGAACTTTATGCCAGAACGGCATTTTCTGCCAGGTATGTGGTTGTGGCTGAGATTCAGGCACAGCAATAGGAGCAAAACGAGTAGGCTCGTTTTTGAGCGCCTCTGCAACACGGCTGGCGATATCCAGATGCAAAACTTCACCAACATCCCCCCGCAGGGTATCGCGGATTAAGTGATAGCTCTGCCAGCTTTGCTGCAATGCTTTATCTTTCGATAAAGATCCAAGCAGCTCACTATCAAGAGTTTCTCCGTCCATCAGAGCGGAAAGCTTTTCTTTCTGCATGCCAAATACCCTTTATGTGTCCGCTTAACGCTGAATTAGCGGCTGAACTTTGTTATCGATAGCTTCTCTGGCACGGAAGATACGGGAACGAACAGTACCCACCGGACAGTCCATAATTTCAGCTATCTCTTCATAGCTTAGACCATCTAACTCCCTGAGTGTAATCGCCATCCGGAGATCTTCAGGAAGTGACTCTATGGTTTTAAAAACTATCTGCCTTAATTCTTCAGACAACATTAAGTTCTCAGGGTTCGATATTTCTTTCAATGCACCCGCATTTTCGTAATTTTCAGCATCATTTGCATCCACATCACTGGATGGCGGGCGCCGCCCCTGAGCAACTAAGTAATTCTTTGCTGTATTAACAGCAATACGATAAAGCCAGGTATAGAAAGCGCTATCGCCACGGAATGATGCCAGTGCGCGATACGCCTTAATAAAAGATTCCTGCACTACATCAGGGACATCGCCCTGAGGCACGTATCGGGATACTAGGCTCGCAACCTTATGCTGGTATCTAATTACCAGTAAATTGAACGATTGCTGATCACCTTTCTGGACCCGTTCAACCAGCATCTGATCCGTTAACTGCTCGCTCATCCGAGGTGAACTCTCCCGAAATCTATCCTCACGCCAAAAATAGTACTGCCAGCCATATCATTATTTTCCTGAGCAAGCACACGCTTGGAGTTTATAAAATTTGCAAAGTTCCATGTTGCCAGATTTTTTGTCTGAATATTATTTAGACATCTTATAGCCATAGCTTTTGCTCTGGCAGATAGGCTAACATGAAATTCCCTCTTCTTCTGCACACATCATACGATATGCAATCATCATCTGAACACGTTAGCGATGTACTGATCATCGGGAGTGGCGCTGCCGGTTTGTCATTAGCACTACGCCTCGCGCCACATTGTAAAGTTACCGTTCTGAGTAAAGGGCCGCTTAATGAAGGCGCCACTTTTTATGCTCAGGGAGGAATTGCTGCCGTTTTTGATGAAACCGACAGCATCAGTTCACATGTCGATGACACCCTGATTGCCGGGGCCGGACTCTGTGACAAAGACGCCGTAGAGTTTATTGCCAGCAACGCCCGCTCTTGTGTGCAATGGCTGATTGATCAAGGCGTTCTGTTTGATACTGAAACCAGTGCCAACGGCGAAGAGCGCTATCATCTTACGCGTGAAGGCGGCCATAGCCATCGCCGTATTCTGCATACCGCTGATGCGACAGGTAAAGAAGTAGAAACCACACTCGTAGGTAAAGCAAGTACCCACCCTAATATTTTAGTTAAAGAGCGCTGCAATGCAGTCGACCTTATCACATCCAACAAAATTGGCCTGACGGGGACTAAACGCGTAGTTGGCGCTTACATCTGGAACCGCGAGTTGGAAAAAGTTGAAACTTTTCGGGCTAAAGCCGTCGTGTTAGCTACCGGTGGTGCGGCGAAAGTTTATCAATATACCACTAATCCAGATATCTCCTCTGGCGATGGTATTGCCATGGCCTGGCGTGCTGGATGTCGAGTCGCCAACCTGGAATTTAACCAATTTCACCCAACCTGCCTGTTCCACCCGCAAGCTCGTAACTTTTTATTGACCGAAGCATTGCGTGGTGAGGGAGCCTATCTTAAGCGCCCTGATGGTAGCCGTTTCATGCCCGACTTTGACTCACGGGGTGAACTCGCGCCACGTGACATCGTCGCCCGCGCAATAGACCATGAAATGAAACGCCTCGGTGCAGATTGCATGTATCTGGATATCAGCCATAAACCCGCTGATTTCGTGATACAGCACTTCCCAATGATTTACGAAAAACTGCTGTCATTGGGCATTGATCTGACCAAAGAAGCCATTCCTATCGTCCCGGCGGCGCACTATACCTGCGGTGGCGTGATGGTTGACCAGCACGGGCGCACCGATCTAGATGGATTATATGCCATTGGCGAAGTCAGCTATACCGGCTTGCATGGTGCTAACCGCATGGCATCTAACTCGCTGCTTGAGTGTCTGGTTTACGGCTGGTCTGCCGCGGAGGATATTCTTACGCGCTTACCCCATGCCAAGTTGGCTAAGCATTTACCGGACTGGGATGAGAGCCGTGTTGATAACTCAGATGAACGAGTTGTCATTCAGCATAACTGGCATGAATTACGCCTATTTATGTGGGATTACGTCGGTATCGTACGGACCACTAAACGCTTAGAGCGCGCTTTGCGCCGAATTAATACTTTGCAGCAGGAGATTGATGAGTATTATGCCAATTTCCGTATCTCCAATAATCTGCTGGAATTACGTAATTTGGTGCAGGTCGCCGAGTTAATTGTACGTTGTGCTATGGACCGCAAAGAGAGTCGTGGTTTGCATTATACACTTGATTATCCTGATCAAATAGATAATCCAAAACCAACCATTCTCCATCCATAATGCCTGTCAGGGCGCATTTTCAAGTATTGCGCCCTATTTCAATCTCCCCCCCGCGCTCTTAATATCCAGGCTAATAGTTAAGATAAAAATCACTGATTAACGCGCAGAACTCAGGTGAGTAGACACCTTCCGATTGGCGCAGATCCAATTTCTGGTATTCGGTTTCACCGGATTCACGCGATAATGTCAGCAACATTCGATGCAAGGGTTTACCGGGGCGATCCCTAATATCAACCTGGCTGCGGACAAACCACTTTTTTTGCCCAGCCAAACGAGCGAGTTCGATGCCTAAATCCTGCGGTAAAACCACACAAAACATCCCCTCGTCTGTGATAAGCTGCTCAGCGCAATTCAGTAAAGCGTCATGAGTTAAGGAGCCGGTGTAACGTGCGGTATCACGGGCTTCATCCCGGCAAGCCACTGCGGGGGAAAAATAGGGTGGATTACTGACTATCAGGTCATACTGATGAGGATGGTTTTCGGCAAACTGATGCACATCTTGCGCATAAATTCGTATTCGCGCAGCCCAAGGCGATAACGCCGCGTTGCTGCTCGCTTGTTGCGCCGCCTCAGATTCTAGTTCAACACCATCAATCAATACCTCTGATGACGAACGCTGAGCAATCATCAAGGCGATAAGCCCGCTGCCGCAGCCAATATCCAGTACTTTGCGGGCTTTCTCTACCGATACCCAAGCACCCAGTAGCACCCCGTCGGTGCCCACTTTCATTGCACAACGGTCATGTGCCACAAAGAATTGTTTAAAAGTGAAACCACCACCACGCAATACCGGTTTTTTTTTCAATTGTTCGCCCACATTAGTCACCAAAATCTATAACCGGCGTAGCATAGGACAATATGATTGAAGGGAAAAGAGATCATTACCGCTTAAACAGGTGAAGAATTCGGCTAACCCGTCTATAATCGGCGCCCCAAGTAGAGGAAGACCATGACTGTAACCAATTTTTCCGAACTCGATCTCGATGAACGCCTAATTGACGCACTGCGCGACAAAGGCTATGAGCGCCCAACCGCTATTCAAGCTGCAGCTATTCCGCCTGCGATGGATGGGCGTGATGTATTGGGTTCGGCTCCAACAGGTACGGGCAAAACTGCCGCCTTTTTGCTGCCAGCCTTGCAGCATTTGCTGGATTTCCCACGCAAAAAATCTGGCCCGCCGCGGATTTTGATCCTAACGCCAACCCGTGAGCTGGCAATGCAAGTGGCGGATCAAGCCCGTGAACTGGCCAAGCACACACAACTGGATATCGCGACGATCACCGGTGGTGTGGCTTATATGAACCACGCAGAAGTCTTTAGCGAGAATCAGGATATTGTGGTTGCCACCACTGGCCGCTTGCTGCAGTACATCAAAGAAGAGAACTTTGACTGTCGGGCAGTAGAGACCCTGATTCTGGACGAAGCTGACCGTATGCTTGATATGGGCTTTGCGCAGGATATCGAAACCATCGCGGCAGAGACTCGCTGGCGCAAGCAGACGTTGCTGTTCTCCGCAACACTGGAAGGCGAAGCCATTCGTGAGTTTGCCGAGCGCATCCTCGAAGAGCCGGTCGAGCTGGAAGCTGATCCATCGCGCCGTGAACGCAAAAAAATTCAGCAATGGTACTATCGCGCTGACGATATCGAACACAAAACCGCTTTGCTGGTGCATCTGCTCAAGCAACCGGAAGTGCAGAAATCTATCATTTTCGTCCGTACCCGTGAAAAGGTACATCAACTGGTCAGTTGGTTGCGTGAAGCTGGGATCAACGCCTGGTTCCTCGAAGGCGAAATGGTTCAGGCCAAACGTACCGAAGCAGTTATCCGTTTAAGTGATGGCCGAGTAAATGTGTTAGTGGCGACTGACATTGCTTCACGCGGCCTGGATATCGACGATATCAGTCACGTGTTCAACTTTGACCTGCCACTAACGGCTGACGTCTACCTCCACCGCATTGGTCGTACTGGTCGCGCCGGGCGCAAAGGTGTGGCGATCTCACTGGTTGAAGCCCATGACCACTTATTACTGGGCAGAATTGGCCGTTATCTCAAAGAGCCGCTGAAACCGCGGGTTATTGATGAACTACGCCCAACCAGTAAAGAGCCGAGTTCAAAATCTACCGGCAAGCCGTCGAAAAAGGTTTTGGCTAAGCGTAAAGAACTAAAAGAAGCTAGCAAAGAAAAAGCCAAAGTGAAGGTTCGTCACCGCGATGCTAAAAACGTGGGTAAACGCCGTCAGCCGAAAGAAAAAGCAGATACCAAGAGTAACGGCTAATTCAGCACATTAACCAAAAAAACCGCTTATTAATAGCGGCTATTTTATAATTAAAAAAGGGAGCCGAAGCTCCCTTTATAATTTTTGTCACTAAATCGGTATCAGAAGAGTTACAGACTTTCAGTGAAAGTACGGGTAATCACATCACGTTGCTGTTCTGGTGTCAGTGAGTTGAAACGCACTGCATAGCCAGAGACACGAATGGTCAGCTGCGGATATTTTTCTGGGTTTTTCACTGCATCTTCCAGCGTTTCGCGGCGCAGAACGTTCACGTTCAAATGCTGACCACCTTCAACCCGCACAGTAGGTTGCAGTTCCAGCGGAACTTCACGATACTCGATCTGGCCCAACTCACTTGCTGGAACGATCTGGTCCTCTGCGTAGCCTGATTTAGCGCAAACACAACGCAGTTCATCTTTTTCATCATCCAGCAGCCAGAAAGAGTTCAATAGAGCTTCATTGCTAGCTTTAGTAATTTGAATACCAGTAATCATTTGGTGCCTCCGTAATACGGCTATAAATTCCAAGGGGGAGAAAACTTTCTTGGTTATTTGGTAAAACCATTGTTGTCTTATTGTTCTGTATACCAGCCAGACAGTCGTGATTCCTTGACTTAAATCAATATTTTCGCCGAGCTGACAAGTGTGCCACAGCCAAATTTATGTTTTATATCAATTTTATCAATAGGGTTAGCAGCAATTATTTTTGTAAATTTTCAACATTTTTTGCATAAAAAGGTCAAAAAAACATCATGGCGTCACAGAGTCAGGTTTAACGGTTTCACTCACGAGTTTGAATCGGTAAGCTTAGCGCATCAATATCTTACAGAACCAAGGAGAGTGTTTATGTCCGTCTCCCTAAGCTGGCACGATGTGATCGGCCAGGAAAAAGAACTGCCCTATTTTAAAGATACGCTGGCTTATGTGGCCTCAGAACGCAATGCCGGCAAAATTATCTACCCGCAACAAAAAGATGTATTTAACGCGTTTCGCCTAACCGAGTTAGATCAGGTTAAAGTGGTTATTTTGGGTCAAGACCCCTACCACGGCCCCAATCAGGCTCATGGATTATCCTTTTCCGTGTTACCGGGAGTCCCCGCGCCCCCCTCTCTGGTGAATATGTACAAAGAGTTGGCCACCGATATTCCTGGCTTCCAGCGACCTAACCATGGCTTTTTGCAAAGCTGGGCCGAGCAAGGTGTGCTGCTACTTAATACCGTGCTAACTGTCGAAGCGGGTAATGCACACTCCCACGCCAATCTTGGCTGGGAAACCTTTACCGATAAAGTCATTGCGGCACTGAATGAACATCGTGAAGGTGTGATTTTTATGTTGTGGGGGGCTCATGCGCAGAAAAAGGGCCGAATTATTGACACCCAGCGCCATTTTATTTTGAAAGCCCCACATCCATCACCACTCTCGGCACATCGTGGTTTTCTTGGCTGTAAGCACTTTTCACAAGCAAATCAGTTATTACAGCAGCAAGGTTTAGCGCCAATTGACTGGCAACCCAAGCTACCCACTGAAGAATAGAACGTTATTGACTCAAAAAAACGGATAAAAAAGGCACCTTTCCAGGTGCCTTTTCGCATCAGGACACCTTAAGCTTTCGCTTTAGATACCGCAACCATTGCCGGGCGTAACAAGCGGCCATTCAGCGTATAGCCTTTTTGCATCACCATCATCACGTTATTGGGTTCATGATCGGCAGATTCAAGCATCGTCATTGCCTGATGAACCTCAGGATTAAATGGCACATTGGTATCGCTGACAACTTCAATACCGAATTTACCGACCGCATCGAGCAGTGATTTCAGTGTCAATTCGACACCTTCAATCATCGAAGTCAGCTCGGTATTAGCTTTGTCAGCAGTATCCAGTGCACGCTCCAGATTATCGATCACTGGCAATAATTCAGCTGAGAATCTTTCCAAAGCAAACTTATGCGCTTTTTCAACATCCAATTCAGTACGACGACGGATATTCTCAACCTCAGCCTTAGCGCGTAGCAAGCTCTCGCGCTCACGCTGTATGGCTGCAGCCAACTGCGCTTCAAGCTCGGCAACACGCGGATCTACACCTTCACCCGTCTCTTGTGTCGCTTCCACTTGCTGCTCTGCTGCATTTTCCATTTCTTCCGAGACTTGCTCGTTTGGTGTTTTCTGTTCTTTACTACTCATGGATATCTCCGCGTTTTAGCATTAATCTCGCTACTTGGCTTATTATGGGGATCAAAACCGGGGATTCAAGGGAACCGGTCATAATGTGGGGTAAAAGAGTCCCCCAGTAAGGAAAATCACGGCAATGAATAATAAAAGATTCAATTGTATTGGTATTGTCGGTCATCCACGGCACCCGGCTGCACTTGCCACCCATGAAATGCTCTACCACTGGCTAAACGCCAGAGGCTATGACGTTATGGTTGAACAACAGATTGCTAAAGATCTCAATTTAACTGGCGCAGTCACCGGCAGTTTGGCTGAAATCGGCCAAAAAGCTGATTTAGCGGTGGTGGTCGGCGGTGATGGCAACATGCTTGGTGCCGCACGAGTCCTCGCCCGCTATGATATCAAAGTGATTGGTGTCAACCGAGGTAATCTGGGTTTTCTGACTGATTTAGACCCGGATAATGCTCAGCAACAGCTTTCCGATGTATTGGAAGGCGAATACCTAAGCGAACAACGTTTCTTGCTAGAAGCCCAGGTCACTCGCACAGATCAACAAAGCCGCATCAGCACGGCGATCAATGAGGTGGTTTTACATCCTGGCAAAGTGGCACATATGATTGAATTTGAAGTGTATATTGATGATCGCTTCGCATTTTCTCAACGTTCTGATGGCCTAATCATTGCCACTCCAACTGGCTCGACAGCTTATTCGCTCTCGGCAGGCGGCCCAATCCTGACACCCACACTGGATGCCATCGTCTTGGTTCCCATGTTCCCGCACACCCTGACAGCTCGCCCACTGGTTATTAATAGTAGCAGCACCATTCGCTTGAAGTTCTCACAAATTACCAGTGACCTGGAAATAAGTTGCGACAGCCAGATAGCCTTACCAATTCAGGAGGGAGAAGAAGTGCTAATCCGGCGCAGTGATTTCCACCTCAACCTTATCCATCCAAAAGACTACAGCTATTTCAATACATTAAGTACCAAATTGGGTTGGTCAAAAAAATTATTCTAAAAAGTGCCTTAGGGACTTTACTGTATATAAAACCAGTTTATACTGTAGTCAAATACAGTCATGTGTTTATGTACAGGAGATTTACCATGCTGGCCCAATTAACCATCAGTAATTTTGCAATTGTGCGTGAGTTAGAAATTGATTTTCAACCCGGAATGACAGCAATTACTGGCGAAACTGGGGCAGGTAAATCCATCGCCATAGACGCTTTAGGATTATGTCTTGGCAGCCGTTCAGATGGCAGCATGGTTCGTTTGGGGGCTACACGCGCTGATATTTGCGCCCGCTTCTCACTGGCAGACACCCCATCAGCCCGTCAGTGGTTGGAAAATAACCATCTTGATGACAGCAATGAATGCTTGCTGCGGCGAGCGATTGGAACAGATGGTCGCTCAAGAGGCTTTATTAATGGCACTGCAGTGCCTTTGTCCCAATTACGCGAACTGGGCCAACACCTGATCCAGATCCACGGCCAGCATGCCCACCAATTGCTGCTAAGGCCCGACCACCAAAAACAATTATTAGATGCTTACGCAGACCAATCACTCCTGCTGGCAGAAATGAAAGCCGCCTATCAGATCTGGCACCAAAGTTGCCGCGCGCTGGCACTTCATCAGCAGCAATCACTGGAGCGTAACGCCCGCCATGAACTGCTGCAATATCAGTTAAAAGAGCTGAACTCATTCGCCCCGCAAGCGGGAGAATACGAGCAAGTTGATAATGAATATAAGCGCCTGGCAAACAGTGGACAACTGTTGTCACTCAGCCAACAGACCTTGCAGCAACTGTCAGATGATGAACAAAGCAACATCCTCAGCCAGCTCTACTCCGCCAAAAATCAGTTAACCGAACTGGCGAGTATGGACGAACAATTCAACAATTTGCTCAATATGCTGGAAGAAGCCTCAATCCAAATTAGTGAAGTCAGTGATGAATTGCGTCATTATGCAGAACAATTGGATATGGATCCCAATCGCTTATATGAGCTGGAACAGAGGTTATCCCGCCAATTAAATCTGGCCCGCAAACACCACGTTGCACCGGAAGATCTGCCACAGTTCCATCAGCAATTATTGGATGAGCAAGAGCAACTCTCACAGCAAGAAAACGATCACGAACAGCTCAGTCATGAAGTTAACACTCACTATCAGCACGCACTTGCTATCGCTAAACGATTGCACGAGGAACGTCAGCATTATGCTGATGAATTAGCTGCATTGATTACTGAGAGCATGCATGAGCTGTCGATGCCACATGGCAGGCTCACTATCGATACCCAGTTTGAGCCAGAACACCTCAGTGCCGAAGGGGCGAGCCGGATTGAGTTCAGTGTCACGACCAACCCAGGTCAGCCACTACAACCACTGGCTAAAGTTGCCTCTGGTGGCGAACTATCTCGCATCGCCTTGGCTATTCAGGTCATTACAGCACGTAAAATGGACACCCCTGCGCTTATCTTTGATGAAGTTGATGTTGGTATCAGTGGGCCGACAGCAGCCATAGTGGGTCGCCTGTTGCGCCAGCTTGGCGAGTCGACTCAAGTCATGTGTGTGACCCACCTTCCGCAAGTTGCAGGTTGTGGTCATCAACATTTCTTTGTGAGCAAACAAACTGATGGCACTGAAACTGAAACACATATGCATCGACTTGATAAAAAAGCTCGCTTGCAAGAGTTGGCGCGCCTTCTGGGTGGCAGTGAAGTGACGAAAAATACCCTGGCAAACGCAAAAGAATTGCTCGCAGCATAGAAAAGATTAACTTTTTTCCTTTCCAGAGGTCATACAGGTGCCCTGTAAAGGTTTCCAACTGCTGCAAGGTCTATTATCATCGTCATCCTACGCCCTAAAGGAATGTGATTACTATGCGCTGTAAAATGCTGACTGCCGCCGCTGTAATGCTTGCAATGCTTACTGCGGGTTGTTCAACACTGGAGAAGGTGGTCTACCGGCCTGATATTAATCAGGGTAACTATTTATCACCTAATGATGCGTCCAAAATTCATAAGGGTATGACCCAGCAACAAGTGGCATATACCTTAGGCACCCCAATGTTGCAGGATCCGTTTGGTACTAAAACCTGGTTCTACGTATTCCGTCAGCAACCTGGTCACGAAAAAATCACGCAACAAACATTAACGTTGACCTTTGATAGCAGTGGTGTGCTGACTGATATCAAAAACGATCCAACGTTAGCAGGAAATTAATTTATCCGAGGATTGCCGAGTAGATTGAGGGGCGGATGCTGATTAGTTTTTTGTGCTGGGCCGATTACTGCTTATGCCACCACAAGATAGAGCACGTTTTTTCTCAAGGGCAGCCTAGGGCAACAATAAAAAAATAAGGCGCGACTGTGCCTTATTTTTTTGTATTCTCTGCGCGCTGGCGGCGTAGTTCTTTCGGATCAGCGATGAGTGGGCGATATATCTCAACCCGATCACCGTCATTAATCTTATCGCCAAGTTTTACCGAGCGACTATAGACACCCACTTTATTTTTTGTCAGATCGATATCTGATCGCAACTCAAGCAGGCCCGATGCTTTAATCGCATCCTCGACAGTACTGCCTTCATCAAGAGAAACAGAGCGCAGATATTGGCGTTCAGGCAGGGCATAAACCACCTCAACGCGAATATCAGACACTATAAACCTCTTTAGCCCGTTGGGTGAACGCCTGCACCATACTTCCAACCAACTCTTTGAATATTTTACCAAAAGCCAATTCAATCAGCTTATTCGTAAACTCAAAATCAAGATGTAACTCAACTTTGCAGGCATCCGCACTCAGTGGCGTAAAATGCCATCCGCCCATTAACTTACGAAACGGTCCATCCACCAGTTGCATATTTATGCTCTGGTTATCAGTCAATGTATTACGTGTAGTAAATGTTTTGCTTATTCCGGCCTTGGCAACATCAACGGCTGCGGTCATTTCATTTTCAGTAGCATCAAGTACTCGGCTTCCGGTACAGCCAGGTAAAAACTCTGGGTAAGAACGAACATCATTAACTAGTTGATACATCTGTTCTACGCTAAACGGAACCAACGCAGAGCGGCTAATTTGTGGCATAACATTTCCTGTGAGACATAAAACGCACTGATAATACCATTTATCTGCCGCCAGACAAAAAATCTGCTAGCCATTCCGTGCAACAAATGAGACAAAATGCACCGGCATCCTGCGGGAAAGGATTTCATTCGCCTCCACATACAGTATAATGATCAACATTATGACAAAGAAAAAAGCATACAAACCTGGTTCCGCAACCATTGCGCAAAACAAGCGCGCCCGCCACGAATACTTCATCGAGCAAGAGTTCGAAGCGGGCCTCTCTTTGCAAGGTTGGGAAGTAAAATCCCTGCGTGCTGGTAAAGCCAACATCAGTGATAGCTACGTCACTTTTAGAAACGGTGAAGCCTTCCTATTCGGGGCAACCATTACACCGCTTAACGTCGCTTCAACTCATGTTGTCTGTGAACCAATGCGTACACGCAAATTATTGCTGAATAAACGCGAACTAGATTCGCTGATCGGCAAAGTTAACCGCGACGGTTTTACTGTAGTTGCCCTTTCCATGTATTGGAAAAATGCGTGGGTTAAAGTTAAAATCGGTGTCGCAAAAGGTAAAAAAGATCACGATAAGCGCGATGACATCAAAGATCGTGAGTGGCAGGTTGATAAAGCCAGAATAATGAAACATGCTAATCGTTAAGTCACTGGCTTAACAGGCGATAGTTCTGGTATACTAAATAAGTTCTTTGGGGCTGATTCTGGATTCGACGGGATTTGCGAAACCCAAGGTGCATGCCGAGGTGCGGAGGCCTCGTAAAAAACCGCAAAAAAAATAATTGCAAACGACTCGCAATACGAATCTGCTGCTTTAGCAGCTTAATCAGCCTAAGAAACTGAAGATTCCCTCTCTCCCTAGCCTCCGCTCTTAGGACGGGGATCAAGAGAGGTCAAACCTAAAAGAGATCGCGTGGACACCTTGCCTGGGGTGAAAGCGTTAAACCCAATCAGGATAGTTTGTTAGTGGCGTGTCCGTCCGCAGCTAACCGGCGAATGTAATGACTGGACTAAGCATGTAGTGCCGACGGCGTAGTAATTTCGGACGGGGGTTCAAATCCCCCCAGCTCCACCAAATAATGATCCGGGTATTACCAGATAAGTCCGGAGAAGTACGGAAAGCCCGCATTCCACCTAGGTTTGCGGGTTTTTTTGTGTCTGTAGTAGTCCGAGGATATCCGGCTAAATCCAGTAAACATTGGTACACGTTTAGGTACACGTTATAATGTGTACCATTAAACGTGTACCAATTATGGAAAAAGGCTAGCTATGGCGCGAATAACACGCCCTTTATCCCACAATGAAATTTTGAAAGCCAAACCTCAAGATAAAGACTTCACTCTGCATGATGGCAATGGTCTATTCCTGCTTGTTAAAACGAGTGGCAAGAAGTTATGGCGTTTACGCTATCAACGCCCTGCCAGTGACAAACGTACAAATGTTAGTCTTGGGGCATATCCCGCACTCTCATTAGCCGATGCGCGACAAATACGAGATGATAAACTAGCACTACTCGCTCGTGGTATTGATCCCCAAGAGAAAGAAGAGCAACAAGCTGAAGAACGCCAGATAGCCCAAGAGAGTATTTTTCAGAATGTTGCACAAAAATGGTTTAGCCTAAAAAAAACACATGTCAGCGAAGAACACGCAAAAGATATTTGGCGCTCCATAGAGAAAGATATTTTGCCATCTATCAGAAATACCCCGGTGCAGGATATCAAAGCGAGAACGTTGATACAGACGTTAGAACCAATCAAAGCACGTGGGGCATTAGAGACGGTCAGGCGATTGGTACAACGTATAAACGAGATAATGATTTATGCGGTAAATGTAGGCTTGATTGATGCTAATCCTGCATCAGGTATAGGTAACGCTTTTGAACGCCCTAAAAAGCAGCATATGCCAACCATAAGGCCAGAAGAATTACCCAAGCTAATGCGTACTATAGCCATGAGCAATCTATCGATACCAACTCGCTGCTTACTTGAATGGCAATTATTGACTCTGATACGTCCCGCGGAGGCATCAGCAACAGCATGGGCAGAGATCGATATTGAGAATAAACAGTGGTGTATACCTGCAGAACGTATGAAAGCAAAACGTGACCATATAGTCCCTCTCTCAGAACAAGCTTTAGAACTGCTAGAGATTATGCGTCCAATTAGTGGTAATCGTCAGTACGTTTTCCCTAGCCGCAATAATCCGAGTAATCCAATGAACAGTCAGACTGCCAATGCAGCTTTAAAGCGTATTGGTTATGGGGGGAAGCTTGTAGCTCATGGATTACGATCAATCGCCAGCACGGCAATGAATGAGACCGGATTCAATGCAGATGTGATTGAAGCTGCCTTGGCACACAGTGAAAAAAATGAAGTGAGGAAAGCTTATAACCGATCAACATATCTTGAACAACGGCGGAAACTCATGCAATGGTGGGGGGATAAGGTATTCTCTACACGATAAATTTTTGGTAACGGAAGTATTCTAATGACCACATCAAATTAGCAATAACATAAAAATGGTGGAGCAGCCTCATCCCTTAGTGTGTGCATTTCTGCTCTTGAAAAAGCCGCAAATCAACTGTTGAAGGTCTTAGATTGGCTATTAACTAGTATATCGTAAACGTAGAGGGCATATTGGCTACTCCTTACTCAAGCTAACACTTTAGTATGTCTTTTTCAATTCCTTACGTTCAAGAGCATTTAGAAGGTCCACGGCTTGCCAATCTACAAACCAATGTTCTCTCGGCATGCTAGCTAAAAAGTCATCAATGTCAGCTTTCAATGGTGCTTTTTTTTGAACAACCCTATAAAAATCTCGTATCCACTTATGCTTATATTTGTTATGGATATATGGGCAACTAATAGAATCTAAGAATAAAGAGCATATCTCAGCATCAGTTTGTATATCATTTAAATCAGATAACTTTTCCGCAATCGAGCTAATAGTCTTAATTTTAATATCATTGTATTTACTAAAGTCCTTAACAATAAACAAACATGAAATTAAATTATAATAAGTATTATTGCCTGAAAAAACCCCTTCCAGAACATCGCTACTAAGTGAGTAATCTTCACCTAACTCACCTATTGTTAGAGCCACATTTATGGCTTCTAAAAAAACAAAACCATCAATTTTTGATTTGTTTTTTAACAACTCACCAGAAAATAAAGATATTGCTCTCTCATGTATTTTTTGTTTTATTGTAGTACTGTAAATATTAAAATTCAGTTCTGAAAATCTGCTGATGATAATTAGTGAGGAACAGAGCTTATATGATGAAGTAACGGAAGGAGATACAGAGTAAAAGAAAAACATAATTTCAATGAAAACTAAAAAAGCATCCTTAATATTTTCTTCGTTTCTAATCAAATATTCACTATCATCATTAACCACAAGTCTTTTTATTCTTTCAAACAAAGAAGAAATAATGTAAGAAGAAACCTCATCATAAGTTACTTGGTGATCAACACAAGCAGATTTTATTGAATCTATAAAATTATTTATTAAATTAGACTTTCTAAATATCCGTTTAGGGATCATTTGAAGGTTTTCTTCCTCTGATGGCCCTATAAACTTATCAATAAAATCATTAATTAACTAACCTACCCGCAATATCAACTTTGATTTCACAGAAAAAAATGGGCGTTGATATTTTAGTGATTTAGATTTGTTAACATGTAGATTAAATGTACTTAAACAGTCTGAGTACATTTCATAAACTTGCTTGGCTACTGTTTCATTAACTCCAAAAATAAATACATCATCAACATATCTTTTTACCTTATAATCTCGACCGTGAATTAAGGATTTCTCACCTGTTAAAAGCTTATCTTCTAATATTGAATCAATTTTTTGAAAAATAATTTCAGCGAAAATCCTACTTACTTCTGGGCCAATAACTATACCATTAGTTTCATTGTAGTTGGAGCGTTGCATTAATGAGTCAAATTCATTCCCAAAATCTGCAATAGCTCCCATTCTTATTTTTACATGTTTTTTATCTTTAGTTGCCCAACTTATAGAATGCGTATAAATACTATCAAAGCATTTTGAAACGTCTAGAGTCCAAAATGAGGGAAAGTCTCTCTCCAACCCTATAAACTCAACAGAATTGTAGAACTTATAAATCCGGTCATAACCTGAATATGAAAAGTATGAAGTGGAATGCTTTAATAATAATTCATTCTCTACATTACTTACACCACCTCTTTTGAACTTTTTAATATCTTCCCAAGAGTTTTTATAATAAAAAGTAGATGCTATCTTTTTTGGAGCTCTAATTGAGAAACTACTACGCGTGCAAAAATGGCAAATAAGAGTGCTAAATTTTTTATAAAACTCTTTTGTTTCCATTTGTGAGATAGGATGGAGTACTGAGAGCTTTCTATAATCGACGTCATTCTTTCTGATTTTATACTGGTATGGTATTGTGTACCCCTTTCTTTTTCCATTTCCAATAACAAGAAAATCAAAAAAATCATTGGAAATAGAATGTTTTCCATGTCTATCGCAATTCTTATATAATCCATCATTGGAATATATTAGTGGAGTTTCAAAGGGAATTGTTTCAGTCACAAGAACTCTGAAAAAATCCTTTTTATCAATTTTTTTCTCTGTGCTGTTAGACATATTTCCAACACTCCTGAATTTCTTTCAGTTTATCAGCTTTAAAATATACATAATGACAATTTTGGAAACCACGCTTGAAACTAAATTTCAACAATCTATATTTTTGCATCTGCGTCAATGATAAATATGAATCTGAAAAGACTTTGCCAGTACCAGATAAAACAGCCTTCTTAATAAACAAATCTAATTCAACCAAAGATTTTGAGCGTTCAACATGCGTCATATGATAGTTATGAAATATTCCAGACAGTCTCTTCCGCTCTCTTTCAGCATCTAACACACTAAAATTTGAGGAAAGAAACCTCAATCTGTTCACTAGCAAACTAAAATCCTTGCTATCATTGAAATCTTTAAATGCGCAGACCAATCTGGTTTTTATTTTCCTAACCTTATCTCCGGATATATCTATTTGAATATCTCTGAAACTATTTTTTATACTTTTATCATATTGTGGCTCATGCACAGTGAATCTATAACCTAAAAAATCCACCTCAAGGATATGATCGAGAGCGTTACCTTTATTCGGTGATACCTTGTTGCTTATTTTTTTATACTTTTCTTTTTTTTATTTAACTGAAGTCCTTTAGGCAGATTTTTTTGAACCTCACTTACGAATTTAACATCATCATCTTCTCCATTAGTGACTATAAATATATCGTCAACGAATCGTGCATGGTAAAACACTCCGGCCTTTCTTTTTATGAATAGGTCAAAATCCTTCATCATGTATTCTGAAATAATTGCACTTGTAGCTAATCCCCTTGGCAAACCAGAATAACCTGAGGCAAGATGTTCATTTAATACATTAGATACGATTTTTTTGTTTCATTTGATAAATACAGTTCTGAATTTATCTTATTTTTCACAAATTCAATATCAAATGATTCATAAAATGATTTTACATCCAGCCTATAAACAGTATATGGATTACCCTCAGACAATATATTCTTAATGTTATCGACAATATCACTTCTATTCGAATACTTGATTTTAAGATAATACTCCAAATTGTTATTCAACTTCCTAAATACCAGTTCCTGAGACAACCCATCAAGCTGAAAAACCACTTTACCTTTTAATGTGTTGCTTCTTAACTTATAAGCTAAAAGAGAAGTTTTAGCCAATTCATCTGCTTCTTTCAAAGCCTTTTCTTTTATGTCCTCGTTACGAATCTCTTTATATTTAAAAAAATCACTTTTTTTAAGCTGATATGCTAGTGTTTTTATATTAAATGATTGGTCGAACATAAATCCTCTCCACCAAACTAAAGTATGGTACTAGCATATTAAGTGTTATTTTATTTCGCAACTAAAAAGATAGAACATTGTGAGATCCGGCAATACAGTTTTACCCACTGCTACCGGGTCTTATAAACTGCCCCAACATGCTCATAACTTACTGTTTCAATTTATATTTTTTTGAAGACATTTTCTTAAGAGCATTAGACTCATCAAACTCCGATTGTAAACCTGTCTTCTAGGAGATCGCTACTGGCCTCTTAACAGTGTGTTGCCTAAGAAATCGAGATGGTTGTTGGATCAATTTCTATCTTCAATCCCCGCGCGCGCAATGGTCCCCCGCCTACGCGCTCTGACTTTATCATGCACTTTTCATGCATGGCATAGAGAGCCTACAAGCCCTTGTGGCGCGGTGTTTCAGATGTTTTTATGCTGGGGTGTTGCATGCAAAATCATGCACTATATGCATGCAGTGCTCTTTTTGGCAGGCTAGCCAGAGAAAAAGCCCTTAAACGGCAAGGGCGTAGTGGTGAGAGTCGGAGAAAAGTCCCCGCCTTGAGAGGTTACAGGCAGGGTGGGATTATTAATGAATTCGTGCGTTAGAACCGTAGCGATTTAATATTTTTCGTTCTGGTAGAATAACATCAGGTATTATTTCAGGCTCTTTAACCGGAGGGCGAGTAATTATTTTATCCACACTCTCAATCGATTTAAAGGTACAAGAACATTCTATATTCTGACGCTGATAATATGCCTCTTTTGTCTGCTCTGATAAATAGCGACTGGCGCGAGTATGAGACGCATGTTTACACACTGGGCAACGCATCATATTAGCATTCCTCTTCTTGCTGTAATTTCTTTCTTTTTATAATTATCTCTTTGGCTAATTTAGAACAAGAAGCCGGGCTATTGTATAACTTCCAGTCCACTCCATCTAAATTAGGCCTATTCCAGCCGATTTTATCTAAAGTTGAGTCTGGGTATATTGAGATCTTATGACGTTCCGCAACACCTACTAATATCTGCCCTACTTGCCGTTCCATTATCTTATCCGGGGTTTCATAACCAAGCTGATTTTCGTTGCCCTCATTAGCTAGTGCTAGAGCACGTAATTTCAACTTAATAACCCTTATCAGAGAGGAGGGGAGTTCCAGTAAAGCCTGTCGCCATTCTTGTTCAGCATAAATTTTAAAGTTATTTTTATAGGTATTTTCAAGTTTTTTTGCTGAATAACAACATGCCAGCATCGCTGAATCTTTATCAAGCTCCAGCTCTTTGATTAGTGTTGAGAACTCCTTAGCTAATTCTTTTTGTGAAATTCGCTGACCATGCTGTTCTTTCAGCTCATCGGTCATTTCACCGCGCATATTACGAAACAAGCTCCGCCAGCTACTTTCCGCCTGCTTGCCTTTTATTTCTGCTTCTTGTTGTTGCTCATGGCAACGAGTAATTGCGGAGGTAACTTCATTCAGTATTAGCATGTTTTTCTGATGTGCTGCTTTCGCCACTTCAAAATGTTCCAAAGGGGTCATGTCAGGGATCGTGCTCATTGGTATAACTCCGTTTCAGTCAAGGTGGAGTCATTTTGCAAGCTCTCACACAACGCCTCAATCAATGCCCGTTGTGCCATTTCCCATACAACACACTCTCAAATCAAACTAAAAGGGCTATAAAAATAATAGTTTTATAAAAACTGTTCACTACTCTTCACTTTAGGAAAAAAGTATTAATAATCAATAAATAAAAGGGTGAACAGTCCATTTAAAACTATTCACCAAGTGTTCACTACTGTTCACTTGGTTAAAAAGAGCTTTTTCTCTGGCTAGCTTAAAAAGCAGGCCAAATCCTCACTGTTGTGCTCAACCACCACCACTCTTTTTAGAGCATTTTAATATCAATCAATGTCTTTTAATTCATTTTAGCTTTAACGACTCAGTACAAAAAAACACCCCTTCCACACATATACCCGAATACACCCACATAGACCCAGAGAGTCAAATACCGTCATTTTTACGCGTGTTTGTTGTGGTAAATCACACAACAACGTCTTGTTGCATCAGGTAAAAATATTCTCACAATAGGGGGCTACCCAACTGAATCCCAGCAAACCCGGCGGTATATGGCCGGACAACAACAAGCTAGCTTTTCATGCTTGCAATGACCCAACAGGCTCTATCCAATACGCCACCACCCATGGCAACACACTACCCGCGTGACCGCTTTATGCGTCTGCCGGAAGTGATTAACACCACCGCATTATCCCGCTCGACCATTTATGAACTGATTAGCCGTGACCACTTCCCCGCACAGATTTCCCTCGGCGGTAAGAACGTCGCATGGCTGGCCTCTGAGATTGAGGGCTGGATGGCAGAGCGTATTGCTAACCGTCAGGGGGTATCAGCATGATCACCCTAAAAATCGGCGAGCAATTCTTCACTCTGAATGATGGCGACGTGCAGTACATCGCTGAGGCGTTCCAGATTGCGCAACAACAACCCGGCCTTGCTTTACCCAAGTACCGCAGCCAGTTAAACGGCGTGGTGCAAGTGATGTCGGGCAATGCGGCAGGCACGCCAGCACAGGCCAATTTCTACTCCCGTGCTCCTACTCAGCCCAAGCCTGATATTCAGACTGATTGTTAAACCGATGACGCTCATTCCGCAAAATGGGTTTTTCTCTGGCTTGCATTTTTTGCAGGCCTTGCGTTATAGTCGCCGTGCTGTCGCAAAATCGACAGCCGGGATTTGCAGCCCGAGCAACTCAATGGCGACTCAACACGCGCCTGGCGTGTTTTTTTATGTCGTAGCTTTAGCCTACCAGTTTTTTGCGCAGTGGTTTCTACACCGCTGTCGCTATCAAGCAATGGTGGCTCAGGCGGGGCAGCCTTCGGGCTGGCCGGTATCCATTGAGGCCGGTACTGCAAACCCCGTCTGGGCTACCACCCATGAGATTTGCAGCTCCGGCGGTAGCAATAACCATGACTCAATGGAGGCTGCCACTATGGCTACATCCCTCACCCCGTTACACCCGCAATTTATCTATCTGTTTGCTGCTGTTCGCCGTACTGAATTAACGGCGCGTCCCTGCATGTTGCGTACCACCGCCAGCAGTGAGAAAAATGCCCGCCTGCGTTTAACCCGTGACTACATCCTGTCGTTTGCTGGCCGTCTGCCACTGGGGGAGGTCGCATGAATACCCTTGCCGCCCGTTATGACTTTGATACGCAGTACAGCATCCCTCACGCCGATTTCTTACGTCTCCAGCATGCACACAATGTCGGTGTGACGTTCCTCGATATGTTGGAAACGCAAAGCAGTCTGTTGCACGGCATTACCCCGCCGTCGCCTGAATCGTTCGCCTCAATGGTGGCGTTACTGACTGACCAGCTCGGACAGGTGATGAACACCTGCGAATCTCAAATTTTATCCCGCATGGAGGCACCTATCGTATGAATATCCTAAATCAATCCTGTCTGCCCGTTGAAGTCCGTACCGCTGTTTATCGCCGCGCGTTGGCCCATGCCTATCTGGATACCTGCGTGTCTCACGGGGTGAGCCTTGGTTACTCGCTGGATGAATTGCAAATGGCGATTGCGATGGATATTGAGGGCTACTTTGTGCGCCAGCACGGGCCAGAAGCCGGTATGGATATGGCCTGCACTATGCTCAGTGACATGGTGCAACCGGATATTTTGCTGGCTCCGCCACGCCTGACAGTATTGGGGCAAAAAATGATGGATGAACTGTGCCAAGCGCAGATAACCACAACCCGCAAAACCACCCTGCACTGAGGAGAAACAGAGAATGACAACATTAAACGTTTCAAAAACCTCACGTGCAGCCACCGGCCAGTGGCCGGTATTGCTCCCGGCGCTTGGTATTCATATCACCGCCGGAGGGCGAGCGCAGCCCTGCCCGATGTGTGGCGGTAAAGACCGTTTCCGCTTTGATAATTTGCAAGGGCGTGGCACATGGTTTTGTAACCAGTGCGGCAGCGGCGATGGCCTGAATCTGGTTGAAAAGGCGCTGGCGGTCACGACCAAGGAAGCCGCCTGCAAAGTGGCCGAGGTGTTAGGGGAACCATCGACCCCTCCATTACCGGCACACAATGCCGGACAGGAAGCGCAGGAGAAAGCGCAAGCACGGCAGCGGGCCGCAGAACAGGCCAGACAGTTGCTGACTGTCGCCCAACCACAGGCCGGGAATACCTATCTGACCACCAAAGGTTGGCCAGAGCTGGAGACGCTGACATTACACGGTAAACCGTTGTGTGTTGGGGGTATTACCTATCAACCCGGCGACCTGTTATTCCCCCTGACTGACAGTAGCGGTGAAGTGGTTAACGTTCAGTTGATTAACGCCGACGGTGACAAGCGCACACTGGCCGGGGGACAAGTGAAAACAGCCTGTCATTCTTTGGCCGGACAGGATAACGCCGTTATCTGGCTGACTGAGGGCTATGCTACCGGGCTAACGGTGCATCATCTGACAGGGGAAACGGTGTGTGTCGCGCTCAGCGCTAACAATCTGCCCGCACTGGCGCAACAGTTGCGTACCCACTACCCGGATGCATTGCTATTGTTGGCCGCCGATAATGACGAGAACGGCACCGGCCAGAGCCGCGCAACAGAGGCCGCCCAATTGAGCGGCGGTAAGCTGGCGTTGCCGTCGGTTGTCGGTGACTGGAACGACGTTTATCAGCAGCAAGGCAAACTGGCTACTCTGACCCAGTTACAAGCATTCAATCAGCCGCAACAGCCCAGCCCGTTTGATACGCTCAGTGACGCCGACCTGAAAGCCATGAGTGCCAGTGAAAAGGCCGAACTATTAGCAGAGCACTATCAGCACTTATTGGCCGTACCACAGGTGGGTGAAGACCTGTGTCGCTATGAAAAAGGGGCGTGGCAGGTGCTGCCATATCGGGTTCTCAGTCGAGAGATTGCCGCCCTGTTCCAGAAAATCCGCGCCCCATTCTCAGCGTCAGGGATTAATAGCGTACTCGATACGCTCAAGCTGATGGTGCCACAAATGGGAACACCCGCTCGGCACTTGATAGGTTTTCGTAACGGGGTATTTGATACCACTACCGGCCAGTTCAGCGCACACCAGAAAACGCACTGGTTGCGTACCGTGAACAGTGTGGATTACACCCCGCCCAAAGCCGGGGAAAATCTGTCCGACCATGCCCCGCACTTTTGGCGCTGGTTAACACGGGCCGCCGGGCAACAGCATGAGAAACAGGAGCGTATTCTCGCGGCGCTTTATATGGTGTTGGCGAACCGCTATGACTGGCAACTGTTCCTTGAAGTGACCGGGCCGGGTGGCAGTGGTAAAAGCGTGATGGCCTCCATCGCCAGCTTGCTGGCCGGTAAAGACAATACTACCTCGGCTACCATCGATACGCTGGAGTCATCGCGGGAACGTGCTTCCGTGGTGGGGTTCTCACTGATTATCCTGCCAGACCAAGAGCGTTGGAGTGGTGATGGGGCTGGCATTAAAGCCATTACTGGCGGTGATGCCGTTGCCATAGACCCGAAATACCGTGATGCCTATTCCACTCATATTCCGGCGGTGATTCTGGCCGTCAATAACAACCCAATGCAGTTCAGTGACCGCAGTGGCGGCGTCTCCCGTCGCCGGGTTATTTTGCCGTTCCCGGAGGTTATTCCGGCCAATGAGCGCGACCCGCTATTACTGGCGAAAATTACCGGTGAACTGGCAGTGATAGTGCGCCACCTGATGCAGCGCTTTACCGCCCCCAATGATGCTCGTGCGCTACTCGAAGCACAGCAGAACTCGGATGAAGCACTGGAGATTAAACGCGGTGCTGACCCGCTGGTCGATTTTTGTGGTTATCTGCTGGCCGTTAATACCCCCAATGGCCTGTATATGGGGAATGCCAACATCATCCCGGCTAACCCGCGTAAATACCTGTATCACGCTTACCTGTCATTTATGGAGGCGCGCGGCCATCAACGGCCAATGAGCCTGACCGCATTCGGGCGCGCTGTGCCACAAACCTTGAGCGAATATGAAATAGCCTTATTAAAACGTAAGACCAATCAGGGGATGCAAACCAATCTGATATTAAGTGAAGACTGCGAGGCCGATTGGTTGCCTAAATGTGAAGCACATTGAATAAACAACATCACGATCGTTTCTACCGATCAATATGGCGTTATTGATCTGCCTAACCCATTGGACGCTATCAGTTACGACACTTATAGTTGCGTTGTACAAACCTCATACATCCAACACCGGGGAGCAATGTATCAGTGTGTACTCGGGCCTGCTTGCAGGCCTTTCTTTTATCCCCAATTCGTCCCACATCTCTTGGCACCTCAAAAATAATCACACCGGCCTGGGCCGGTGTTTTTGTATTCAATGGCCGACTGTTCACAGCAAGTGACTAGTTTGGATAAACTCGTCACTAACTCATCACCGTCTAATACATTGTATTTAAATGATTAAATTCAAAAGTGAACAGTGTGAACAGTTTTTCTATAAATCTTTTTTTTCCGTAAGGTACCTTACAAATACATAAACTAGCAGCAGAGAAATCCATTAATAAACACAGCCTACTTCACTGTCAGTTTCAATAATTGGTACACGTTTAGGTACACACAGAAAGTTTGAACTCAATTTTTATCAATAAATACAATGTATTGATTAATCTATTCAGCGTCCCCCAGCCCACTTTTAATAGGACAGTGACCGGACAGCATCATATAAACCAGTAACTTATGATAAATTACCGGACGAAGCACTGACCTAGTTTAGACCAAAAAGGATACGCAAAAGATACGCGGCTCCTTTAAAAAACACTAAGCCCGCTTCTTGCGGGCTTTTTTATAGGATCCCGTTAATGGATTTTTTTACTTTCATCAGCAAGATTATTGATAGTATTGCGTGGCCAGTGGTTGTCTTTCTTATTCTCTACTATGGCCGAGATGACATACTTAAACTCGTTAGAACATTAAAATCTATTAAGGTCGGCGATCAATTTGAGGCTATCTTCAGTGATGAAGCAGAGAAGCTTGCACAAGAAACCTCAGAGGTTATACCTGACACTAATACAGACCAATATGTTGATATAAGAGCATCTCTACTAGCAAAAGATCCTAGAGCTGCAATCATGGAGGCTTGGATTAGAGTTGAAAAATCAGCATTTGAAGCATTAGAAAGAAAGCATGGACAGACATTTATACCTGAACGAAACCCAATAACGTTAATTAGAAAATTAGTTAACGATGAGATTCTAAACACTCGACAAGCCAATGTATTACAATCGTTACGTTTACTAAGAAACCAAATGGCTCATAATATTGACGTAGAACTCGCGGCTGCTGACGCTGAAAGTTATATAGACTCTGCTGTTACTATAATTTCGTACCTAGATTCTTTTACCCCAAAACCGCAGTAAAAAGATTACTATCCAAACAGATGGCTCAACATTTCTATTCAGTGTTGAGACTATATATCTTTACTCTGCGCAAACCTGCACACACATAAAAATATTTCACCTCCTTTTGCTCCATTCGCCAATGCCAACTTCAATAAGTATTCCTGCTACCCATAGCGCTATTTTCAGAATATTCGGAGCTTAAATCATTAGGAGTAGCCAGATAAAACACCATATGCTTGAACGAAAAACAATGTCGTATTATCGGATGAGTCAATAAACACAGGGAGATAAAGAAATGGATGCGACGTTGCTTTCAAGGATGCGGTCAGGTGGCAGGATTACAAGTTGGTCAGAAACGATGGTGAACCTGGAGGCCCGTAAGCTAATTAATATCGCGAACACGCTGTCCGCTTCCCACCTTAGTGATAGTCTGACCCAAATGAATTTTATCCAAGAAATAAAGGAAGTTGTTGAGCAACAGTTCGCTGCCGCGCGACGTGCTACATCGGACGAAGAGTGTATGGTCTGCATACAAAGTCTGAGAGCGGAGACGGAAAACCTTCAGGCGCAGGACCGGATGTTGCGGATGGAAACCGCGAAACTTTACGCCAAAGTGGAGTTTGTCCGGGAAAATAATAAAATTGTCGGGTATGTTATTTCAGTTGTACATATTGTTGTTTCCGGTGCAGCTCTATTCGGCGGAATGATAATGATGTCAACAATGACCCCACTTGGGGTTCTTGCTGGTGCGATTCTCTTCATGGATGGTGTTAATGGAATAACAAAAGAAGCCAGCCACCTTCATTATGGCAAACAATCACAATCAGAAGGTATCTTTGCTAATGAGGCCATGGAAGCAGCTCAGTTTATGGGGTTTAAACCAGAATCCGGTCTGGCTTTTTATAATGCAATCACGTTAAGCGCTGGCGTTTATGGTATTTTGGGGTTAGCAAGGAAACCAGAGGCTTGGAGATTATTTCGTTGGCTTCCCCGTGACTATTACAGAAAGGTTGATACGATGAGCAGGCCTAAATTAACGATGAAAATTGCTGGCTATGGTATTAAAGCGAAGGTGATTTTCGATCTTCTGGCGACGGATAACACCACCAATTAAGTTTTATTAGTTCGGCAGTATCGCCAAGACTTATAAGAAAGTACTGGCGGTTGTATAAAAGTGGCGATAGCAATGCCGCAAAGAAGACCAATTCCACCAGAAAAGATACTTTCCGTAGTTCCGAACATCACCAGGAAAAGAAATACAGCAAGGCAACTGCTAACAACACATATAGCTATGATAAAGCGCTTGGCTAAGTCTTGAATGGCTTCCCCAAGGGTTCCACCATAGCTTTCTACGTTATTTTTAATTTTCTGAAGTTCTGTATGACTGAAGCCAGAGCTTAACAGCGCTTCTTCGCTTACTCTCATTGCCTGTTCATCCTTAAAAACGACTGACATTCCTTAGTCTATATATCAGAAAATAAATTGTTGGTCGATGAATATAAATTTTAATATTAAATAACATATAGTTATATTCTTATCGTGTTTTTTGGTACGGCTATCCCCACCAAATACAGGTGTGAGGATTTATAAACGCGGGTTATTACAGTTAGGGAGTTATACCCCGTAGACTGACTGAATAGTCCACCCGACACGGTATAGGAGACCGCTGTTGTTCTATTGCTCATTTTCATATCTCCCCCGCCCGGACGGGCTGGTCGCGTATTCACCACATTCGGCTGAGCACCAACCACTGCTGCAACAATGTCCTGAATAGATTGGGATATGAACCCGTCATTCAGTGATGCTCAGGCGAATGTAGAAACAAAAAAGCCCTACCGGTTAGGTTGGGCTGAAGCGAGAGGCATCGTTACGGGGGCCTGCCCGTGGTACTGGCTAGTTGGTTACATATTAACTCTAGCTTATGAAACCATTAACACAATTAGATAGTTTATTAAAATTACTATTACGAATAAGCGCCATTATAAATAAATTTATTAATTTTAATGAGTTAGTCACTCAATTTAACTTTAAAAACATTAATTAACTTAAACAATAATATGACAACTGGCAGTAAAGCTTTCCCCGGTGTTCACCTATTGGCACCCCTTGCCAAGATAAGCGGGAGTAAGTTTTTTTTGCACCCAATAAATAAATCGGGATAGGGGCTGATCTCACAACCAGCCTCCTCCCACACCACCGTACATACGGGTCCGTATACGGCGGTTCGGTTATGTTGATCGTCGCCTTCCTATAACTCTGGCAGGCCCAGTCTGACGAACAGGTTATTGGGAAGTGCTATGTTCAGCGCCGGGCTACAGCTCACCCGCCACTGTTTATGGCAACTTCCCACCGTCTGCGCCGAGAGGTCTTTGCTAACCCCGCGATTGTGCAGCTCTTTATAACGCTTGCCGCCCGTTTTCCACTGTTTCCAGAGGACACTCCGCAGCCTGCGCCTTATCCACCCGTTCAGCTCTCTTATCAGCGATGGCCACTCGTTCAGCCTGTAGTAGCTTTTCCAGCCCGTCATATATCGCTTTAACGGCTCGATTAGCTGCTCCAGGCTTCTGCCCGTGTTACGTCCCGTCAGTTCCCTTATCCGCGTTTTGAACCGCTTCACCGATCCCGGCGACACCACGCACCACACTTTCCTGCCCCTTATGAAGCTGTAACCCAGGAACTTACGCGACTCCGGATGCGCCACTGCGCTCTTTTTCGCATTCACCTTCAGCTTCAGTTTACGGCTCAGCCAGTGCGTCAGCCCCGCCATCACACGATTGCCTGCACGTTCGCTTTTCACATACACATTACAGTCGTCTGCATAACGGGCGAACTTCAGGCCGCGTTTCTCCAGTTCCTTATCGAAGTCATCCAGCAGCAGATTCGATAACAACGGCGACAGCGGGCCGCCCTGCGGCGTCCCTTCTGTCACCGGCCTTACCAGACCGGCTTCCATCACGCCTGCATTCAGGAACCTGCGGATAAGTGACAGCACCCGTTTATCCGACACCCGTTTCGCTATCCGGCTCATCAGTACATCGTGGTTCACCCGGTCGAAGAACTTCTCCAGATCGAGATCGACCACCCAGTGATACCCGGACCCAATATATTCATGAGCCTGTTTCACAGCCTGATGGGCAGAGCGCCCGGGGCGGAACCCGTAGCTGCTGTCGCTGAACGACGCATCCCACTGCATCTGCAACACCTGCATCATCGCCTGCTGGATAAAACGATCCACCACCGTCGGGATACCCAGCAGACGTTCGCCGCCGCAGGGTTTCGGGATGGTCACTCTTCTTACAGGGGATGGGCGATAGCTGCCGGACAGCAGTTGCGCTTTCAGTTCGGGCCAGTGGTGTTTCAGGTACTCCGGCAGTTCGCTTACGCTCATGCCGTCGGCTCCCGCCGCACCTTTATTGGCCTTCACTCTTTTCAGGGCTTGCCTGAGATTGACGGGTTCACAGATGGCTTCCATCAGCCACGCTGTTGACGACGGACTTTCTCTGGTCGTCGGTGCCTGCCCGGTTTCAGCCCCCCGGGAACCGGCGTCCGGGGCTTCACCCCTTCTTCGGGCTTCAGGGCCGCGATGCGTTTTCTGCTGCATGACCGTTCAGAACCTCCGCTGATACTCGTCACTCATTACCGTTCGGGCCTTCAGACGTCACGTCCTACTATGCCCTCTGCTGACTCCTGTCCACCGGTCAGCGCACCTTACGATGCACTCAGTTCTGAATACAGAACGCCGGACAGGCCTCCCGGGGTAAGCTCAGCCGCTTTCACCACACACCTGCCCAATCTACCACCCCGGCTCTTGATGGTTATGGCCTTCGCAATCACATGCTTGCTCCGCCAGTCGGGTAGGCCTTATATCGGGTTTCTGTCCGTCAGGTCATGGTTTTGCTCCACGCTTCCTTCAGACCCCGCCTCACGACGACGCCCTTGCGCTTCACTAGTCCTTCGCCACCATCAGGCTGGACAGGGGACTTTCACCCCCGAGCTGCTGAGCATGCCCGGCACACACGACAAAACCCCGCACGATGGCGAGGTTTATTTGACTGGGTAAGCGCTACTGCACAACCCACTCTTATCATAATAGTGGGTAAAATTCGTAACGAATAGCTTTTTATGCGTTTTTTGTATTCGTTCATACTTACTCTGACACTCATTGTACTCTGGGCTAAATCAGATCTGACAGTCAGCTCGGTGCCATAATCTGATGTTGTTAATCCCCCACTGCATTAATCATTGGGGTGGTGTTAGACACTATCGAATTAAGCTCAGGGGGAATCAATGCGTAAACTGGCGCAATCCTACCAAATGGGTTAAAAACAAAATTAAGAAATAAGCTTTGCCAAAAGAGAGAGCGGAGTCGCTGGAATCACTGGTAAAAATAAGCGAATTACTCAAAAGGAAATCCATGGATGACGATACCCACGCTAACAACAAAACGACTGTGTTTAAAACCGCTGGTTGCAGAAGATGCAATTCAGATTCAGAAGCTCTTTCCGCGCTGGGAGATAGTTCGCTATATGGTCGCCTCAGTGCCATGGCCCTATCCTGATAACGGTGCTGAGAATTACGTCAATAACATTGTACTGCCAGATATGGAGAAAGGAATTGCCTGGTTCTGGGCTATCAGACGTCGTGAGGCGCCTGACTACCTCATGGGTTTAATCTGTCTTTATGACGTTGAGGATAATAACCGCGGATTCTGGCTGGCACCGGAATATCAGGGGCAGGGCTATATGCGTGAGGCCAGTATTGCGGCTACGGATTACTGGTTTAATACGCTGAATAAGCCGGTGTTGCGTGCTCCGAAGGCAGCTGTCAATAGCCGCTCCCAGCGTATTTCAGCCAGTAGCGGCATGCGACTCATCAGGACGGATAAGAAAGAGTATGTCAGCGGCCTGCTGGACTCTGATCTGTGGGAAATCACCCGCGATGAGTGGAATGCCCGTCAGATCAGCTGATATTAGTCATGGACTGTCCGCTCTGTGCCAGGGCGGACGTTGCAAATACCTCTGAGTGTTCATCAATAGGGAGCACAATAGCTCCGTCCCCAGCCAGAGCTGATCTGTTTCCGCATCATTATCAGTTTGAAGTGTATTGCTTTTATTCTTGTATTGTAGTGGTCAACTAAAACTGACCACGGCTTTAGCGTTTTTCGTGGCAAAACAATTTCTCTTGTTGCCCTAGAGATGGATAACAAGAGAAATTACCACTCAGCACGCCAAATAAGATCCCAACCGATAACCACGCTGTTCAATTGTCCGCTTTAATGTCGGCGAAGTCAGTACTTCCAGCTCGGTCAGCCGTGGATAACAATAGCCACTGGTCATCAGAATTTTATCAATAAAAGCCGGATGGCACATAACTTCCAGCGAGCTAACCCCTTTTTGGTCAGCGTGGTCCAACAGCTGTAAGAATGTCTGTTCCGTTAGCGCTTCGCCATAAAAGCCAGCATCAAACCATTCAGTGCTATGTGGTTCATTGAGCGAGATACCCTGTTGCTGCGCTTCATGACGGTCAATTCGTAACGCGAGTGATTTTTCGCGAGCGAAAGCTTCAACCAGCGGATAGATCTGCGGCAACATATGTACGTGGTGGTGGCTGTCGATATGTGTCGGCGAACGACCAAAAATAGCGACAAATTTATCAAACTGAGCAGCCAACTCTTGCGCAATCTCAGCCAAATTTAGCGCACCGGCCTCAGCACGTTGCCACAAACCTTTGCCCAATAGCCCATTAGCATCAACCAAAGAAGGCATCGCGGTTAACGGCCGCCCATAGGTCAGCACAAAATGCATCCCGACGGGCAATGCTGGATTTTGCTGACTCAACTCTGCCGCGTGGTGAATATCCGCGCAGTTCATCATTGCCGTGGTCGATGAGATAATACCATGGCGAAATGCTTCAATGATTCCATAATTTTGTCCTTTGCATAGACCAAAATCATCAGCATTAACAATAAGTAACTTTTCCATTGAGGATGCCTTGTAAGCGGTTCCGGCAGGTAATATCTAGCCAGAAACTAATCGGATAACCCCTCTCTGACGCAGTTGAATTTCTTGCGGTAGTTTCCTGGCGTAAAAGAGGTCAGTTTCTTGAAGTTTTTGATAAATAATGTGGTGTCGCTGTAACCCGCTTCAAAGGCAATGTCTGAAACTAAGTAGTTCGTCACTTCAAGCTGGGTTTTAGCAAAATTGATTCTTATTTCATTGATAATCTGCATCGGCGTTTTCTGGTAATAACGTCGGGTCGCACGGGTCAAGTACTCTTGGGTTTTGCCGGAAAGCTCAATCATATTCACCAAGGCTTTCTCACCAAACATCGATTTATCGTGCATTTTGTCGATGCTGGTTTTTAGCCATAGGGGAATATCGTCGTTGACCTCACTCTCTTTATAGTGGCTGATGCGGTTGGTGACATAAAATGTCAATAGCTCGACCAATTCAGTCAGTTCATCTTCCCTAAAGTGCGGTGCAGAAATGGCTGATTCAATATAAGAAAGGAAATCACCTTTTAGGCGATAGGCTTGCGAGGCCACAATAGGCCGCGATAACAGATGGAAATAGTGCTCTTCGAAAAAGGTTTTGCTGATACCAACGTTTAATATACGTGTCGCACCAAATTCATAGGCGCTTTTATGATGAGAACCAATGGGAATAAAAACGACATCGCCGCGTTCTAAGAAGACCCGCTTACCATTAATTTCCTGATAACACATCCCAGTTAATATCAGGGTATATTCATAATAGTCATGTTGGTGTAGACCCGTTGCGCTTTCCGTTTTGTTATAAATAAATAGATGAAACTCTTTTCCGTTAAAAAAGTCTTTTTGACGTACTAACCTGACTTCCATCTTATTTACCTTCACTCTTTCGTTCGAAATAGCTAACAAGTTTACCCGTTTTATCGTAACTTTTGGTGTAACTCAATCAGCTCAGTAATTAACTCTCTGGCCAGCATCGCGTTCATTAAATGATCCTGAGCATGTACTAAGACTAATGTTACTCTGGTTTTCCCTTCACCTTGATCGGATTCAATGAGCTTAGTTTGAACCAGATGCGCCTCATTCAGAGCCTGGCGTGATTGCGCCATCAACTCATCTGCTTGGGCAAAATCACCACTTTTTGCCTGCTTCAGCGCCTTATAAGCCAGACTTCGGGCTTGCCCTGCGTTGATAATCAACCCCATGATCACATCTTCCATTTCATCAGTGGGTTGCACATCTTCAACGATTTTATCTAAATCAAACATACTGTTACTCCGTTAATTAAAGCCATTCTGCCTTGCGACATCCGCAAACCAATAGCCACTTTTCTTGATGACCCGCGTTTGATTTGCCAGATTTAACCGAACAAATCCATAACGATTTTTGTAAGCATTAAGCCAAGACCAGCAATCAATAAAGGTCCATAAATGATAACCCTTGCAGTTGCTACCCTCTTGTAATGCTTGATGCAGCCATTTCAAATGGTCACGGATAAACTCAATCCGATACTCATCATCTACCTGACCGGATGAATTAATAAACTGCTCCTCACCCTCAACCCCCATGCCATTCTCTGAGATATAGCACGGAATATTGCCATAATTTATTCTCAGATTTGTCAGGATGTCATATAGCCCTTTTTCATAGATTTCCCAGCCACGATGTGGGTTAATTTTCCGCCCGGGCATTGAATAGAAACTAAATAAGTCTTCCGGCGTTCTCACCTGCCCTTTAGGGGTTGGGATATCTTTCGCCTGAACCCTTCGGGGCTGGTAATAGTTAACCCCCAATAAATCGATGACGCCACTCGCAATTAGCTCGCAATCACCCGATTCAGTCGATGGCAATAGATCGTGATCGCGCAATAACCGGATCAGTTCTTCTGGGTAAGCCCCTTTGGTGACCGGATCGAGAAAACTGCGATTGAGCAGCAGATCTGCATGGTTGGCGGCCACCTGGTCTGATGAACTGTCGGAACGAGGATAGGTCGGTGTGAGGTTCAAAATAATCCCAATATCACCGCCCTGCTTGAGTTCTCGGTAGTTTTCTACCGCTTTGGCATGTGCCAACACGCTATGATAGGCCACGGTCACCGCGCGTTTAAAATCAACCACGCAAGGGTAATGTTGATGGCCTAAGTAGCCAGCTTCAACCGGGACAATCGGCTCGTTGAAGGTGAACCAATGTTTTACCCGATCACCAAACAAGGTAAAACAGATTTTGGCATACCGAGCATAGGAATCGACAACGGCGCGACTTTCCCATCCCCCTTTTTCCTGCATACACAGTGGCATATCAAAATGATAGAGATTGATAAATGGCGTAATGCCATTCGCCAATAAACTGTCGATCACCGCGTTATAAAAGGTGACGGCGTTGGGGTTAAGCTCACCGTCACCACTTGGGATCAGTCTCGACCATGAAATCGACGTCCTGAACGTGTTATGCCCGAGCTGTTTTAGCAGCAGAATATCCTGCTGATAATTATCGTAAAAGGTGGAGGTGTTTTCTGGGCCAATCTGACCATGAAAACGCTCTGGTGCAATCTCATACCAATAATCGAAGATATTCTTGCTCTTGCCATCCTGCAATGACGCCCCTTCAGATTGGGTTGCAGAGGTGGCACTACCCCACCAAAAATCATCGGGAAATTGATATTTCATTCCAGCCTCCAGACCAGTACGCTAAAACAGGGTATTCATTAAAACTTCAAGCTATCCGCAATATCTTCTTCACTTTCAACCTGACGATCAATTTCGCTCTGCGCCTTATTGGCAATAATCACGAACGGCAGATACATCAGTGTGGCGACACCTAAGTTGAACAAGCTTAATAACATCGCGGCAATGCTACCGTTGGTATTAAAGAATGCCCCCAAGCCTACTGGCATGGTCCACGGCGCAATATTAGTGATTGGCGGAATAAAGCCAGTGTAATATGCAATTGAAGTGATGATTGCCAAGACCGGCTGAACCAGAATAAATGGAATGAAAAATAGCGGGTTCATAATGACCGGTAAGCCAAACAGAATAGGTTCATTAATTTGGAAAATACTCGCTGGCGCCCCCAGTTTTGCGACCTGACGATAATCTTCACGGCGGGAACCGATAAAGATAGCAATAACCAGCCCAAGAGTTGCCCCGGTTCCGCCCAGGAAGATATAGGAGTCAACAAAAGGCTTGGCCCACATATGGAACTCTTTGCCCGCAGCCAATGCCGCCGCGACTGAACCATATTGGGTATAAGTAGCTACGTTTTCCAAGGCAAACGGCATCATAATGCCACTTTCCAGTGCAGATAGTGCCATCGCGCCATGTATCCCGAAGAACCATAACAGCGAGGAGCACATGACATACACCCAACCTACCACACTGCCCATTTTTGATAGCGGTGCTGAAATGCTGTCCATAATGATCTGGTGGAAGTTAGTGCCGTATAACCCGAGGGTATAGGCCAGTACACCCATAATGGAAAGAATAACGAAGCCCGGAATCAAGGCGGAGAAGGAGCGGGAAACTGAGGTTGGAACGCTGTCCGGCAAGCGGATGATCCAGTTGCGCCGAGTAATAAAGGTAAAGACTTCTGCGACCACTAAGCCAATAATAATACCGGAGATAATATTCGCTCCCCCCAGCCAATTGGCCCCCACCGCATAGGCGTCACCAACACTGTACGGGGTTACCGTCATAAAAGCGGCAATAGCCAGTAGAGCGGCGGCGAGAGGGTCGACTCGCTTCTCTTCAGCCAAGGCCATACTGATAAAGAATGGCGTCATTAACGACATGATGCCGAGAGTACCGTTATAGACGTTGCCGCCTATCGCTTTCAAACCATTGAGCGTGGCAATGGTATCAGCATCTAACCGCACCCCCATTGAAAAGAAGAATGACCCCTCACCAAAACTTAAGAATACGTTATTGATAAGAACAAACATGGCCCCCGTCAGGGTTAATGGCATCAGCCGGATAAATCCGTTCTTGATGGCATTGATATGTTGCTGTCTGCCAATCTTAATCGCAAAAGGCAAAATAGCCTTCTCCAGAGAATTAATAAATGCGCTCACAGTGCTCCCCTTATTGTTTTGCTTTTTTTATTGCGGCTACAGCTGCTTTTAATACCCCTAAACCGTCGACTTTGCCGTATAGAAGCGCGTCGATCACCTCAACTGGCTTATTGGGGAACATTTTGGCAACTTCGGGCAACATATATGCTATTTGCGGCCCTAGTAGGATCACATCTGCTTGAGCACCATGCTCTGCCGCCAGCGCTTCCGGGTAAGCATTGATGATAACTGGCACCTCATACTTCTCTGCTTGTACTTTCATTTTGGAAACCAGTAGCGAGGTGGACATACCGGCAGAGCAAAATAGATAAATTTTTTTCTTTTCCATACCCAACACCTTTTGATGTTCAAAAGAAACAAGTTATTTATATGCCAGTGCAATGGTGAATTCCCTTTATCTGTACTTTATCGTGCCCCTTGCCCAGCCCATTGTTTCTGGTTGTCGGCAGTATACGGCGTTGATAGCCAAGTCAGTAATTCACATATCACTATAATCGTCTCTAATTGACTTTTGATATTGATGCCCTTCACATTTCTAAGCGATTACAATGTGATGGTTATCGCAAAATGGTTATTTTTTTGCTCGGCGAATTAAGTTTAATTCATTTGCATTTCATATGGTTAGTTTTATTCGCGAATGACAGTAGAACAAGATGCAGCAATAAAAATACATTGAAACTTATGGCAGGATAAATTAGGGATTCTTATCGGTTTGAGAATCGTCCCATTCGAACTTTTCCCACATTGACAGTGATTCAGTGTCACGGCTTTATTCGTGGTGCGAAGTGCATTTCTACTCTTCAAGAGCTAGCAGCGCACATATTCACGATGTGCGCATTGGACCTGACGGCTATCTTTACCTGTTAACCAATGAAAGTGGCGGTAAATTACTGAAAATAAGCATTACGGTTGGCTAATCGCCTCAGCTTATTTGTACTACAATTATTCCGACTCTAACGAATAGCCATTGAGGGCTTTGTTATGACAGCAATAGATGTAATGTGGGTAGGACTGGGTGGCGGCATCGGTTCACTTTTACGATGGTGGATAGGGCTGGGCGTCGGCAGAGTATATAAAGGCAATCTCCCGCTCGGCACTTTTCTGATCAATATTTCCGGTGCATTTATTATTGGTTATCTGAGTGTTCTTTTTAACGTTGACTGGCGTGACCGCTATGGTGACTTAATGAATGCTGCGGTATTAACCGGTATTTTAGGTGGCTATACCACCTTCAGTAGCATGCAATTAGATGCGGCAAAATTGGCGACTATACGTGGTAGAGCCATTGCTGCTGGGTATTTGATTATTTCTGTTCTGGTAGGTCTAGCCGCAGCGGCATTTGGCGCTTGGCTGGCTTATTAATCGGAGAGCACTATTATGCCGAATCTTATTATTCTCGTCTTTGTCGGTGGCGCATTTGGTGCCATGTGTCGTGAGTTCATTATGCTGTCAGTGCCGCGACTGGCCGATGGATTCCCCATGGATATTTTTGTTGCTAATATCATTGCCGCCTTTTTATTGGGGCTGGCGACCTCTTGGTTTAAACAAAACAAAATTAACCAATATGTACATCTAATGGTAGGAACTGGGATTATGGGCGGGCTGTCGACATTTTCCAGCTTTGTATTTGGCGCAGTCGAGATGATGAAAAATCCAACCGGGGTGTTAATCTCAATCTGCTATTTAGTCACTAGCCTAATCGTTGGTTTTATTGCGGTTGAATTGGGTTTAATGATCGGCCCAAAAGAGAAACCCAAAGATCCACAAGCAGCCGTTGAATAAATAAAAAACTGACTATCGTCCCAAGAAGAAAAACAACACCCTCACTGCCGAGGGTGTTTTATCTGCTATTACTGATAAAAACTCGCCATAATTAATCTAATTTTTGGCATTTACCAAAGAACATTTCCGTAATCAGGGAATTATTGATGGTATCGCCATTCAGGGTTCTAACCAGCAGTTCACTGCCGAGTAAGGGGAGTGAGAACACCATATCAGGATTAACCCGTTTAACTTTTTCCATATTTTGCGTTTCATTAACTAATGCCAATGTTTTCGTGCCTTCACCAGCAATTTCTTTGGCGGCCAGAATGGTAAAGGTGTTGTCGGCATCACTGTTGCACAATGCAATAATATATTTTGCCTTGGCCGCGCCGGCCAGTTTCAATGTTTCTACCGAAGAGGGATCACCCTCGATAACATCTGCATGAGGAGGGAAATTGTGTTGGCTGCCGACGGCACAGACAACTGTGACATCATCACCTCGGTCACGCAGGCCATTATAGACATTCAGCGCCAAAGAACTGGAACCAACAATAATAAAATGATTTTTACGTTCCACGTGAGTAATCCTGCCTTTAACTATGCGTTTAATATTATTACTGATTATCGGGCCGGCAATCGAAGCAATTGAAGTCGCAAAAACAGTAATACCAGCAATAATCACCGTAAGAGTGAACATTCTCGCCACAGTGGTATGCGGGATAATATCCCCGAAGCCCACCGTCGACATACAGACAATCGCGAAATAGAATGCAGTCGGTAAATCAGTCACTACCGGTGCAAATTCATCGCCCATGTAAAGTGTGCCCAACATGCTATAGACGATTAAGGAACAGATACTTGCGATCGCAAAGAATGTCGCACTACCGAGACTGTAATGATCAAACTCACGCCAATAAAATAGCAGCGCGACAACGACGATAAGAGAATAAGTCGTCAATTTATTCTGATCTCTCAGAATAAATATATTGATAGCAACGAGAGTAAACAGTAATAACACCGTAAGGAACCATGCCGTACGGATTTTCATCGACACTGCAAATGCCATCAGTATCAATAGCACACCGATCATAAATTGTGGAATTTCAAATAAATCAAGAAAACTAAGCGCCTCCTTCCAGGTACTGAAATTGTTTATCGCATCAGTTGAATGAGAGATCGCCCGGAGAAGCACAGGGCTTAACACCAGACACCCATTAATGGCCACCAAAATAGCCAACAAAAGTGGTATTGATACCTTAGTCTTAATTTCCTGTAATATTTTCATCAATAGAGTGACTAAAATTGTTATAGGTAGATTAAGTATAGATAAAAAATGAGATATTTCATGGCAGAACCAGACTATTTTTGACTAAAATCAAGAGATAACATTACTGAATACGGCGAGAGTTGCATGCACTTATAGTCATCTAATATTCACGCGGCGCAATCGGATTTAAGATCCAATATAATCATCAGACGTTAATATTTAATGTATTGATTTTATTGAAAGCTAGTTTTACACCCTGTAAAGTTATCGATACTCAATAATTTGTAAAAAAACAAATAGAATTATTGGCATTAATTCTATTCATAAACAATAATATAGTTGTTCTCTGGCATATAATACGCTGGAGTTCTTATCCTTGAGTGATATTCATCACCCTTAATTTAATGTTACAAATATCTAACCGTATTTAACAGATAAATAAGGAAATAAGCATGTCCTACAAATCACTTCGTAATATTGCATTGACTGGTTTACTCCTTTCCGCTGCGGCAACAACCTTTGCAGCAACAACCACTAGCGCAACAGGAACTACCCCGAGTGATATGACCTGCAAAGAGTTCCTGGATCTGAACCCTAAGTCATTAACTCCTGTTGTGTATTGGGTATTGAATGATGATACTCAATATAAGCATGGCGATTATGTTGATTTACACGAAACAGATACCATCGTGACACCAAAGGTCGTTGAGGTGTGCAAAAAGTCGCCTGAAAGTAAATTATCTGAAATGAAACAGGATATTTTAAATTTCGCTAAGAAACACAATATGTAATTGTCAAATGTAGCGCAGTAAGTAAGATGCCCATTGGCCATAACGACTAATGGGCATCTTATATTTTGGGGTAATAAAATCCTATCGAGTAATACTTAATTTATCGTAGCCACGGACATAATAGTTAATAGCCGAAATTAACCAACACAGTATAAACATACCAATAATCCAATAGCCTATCTCGCCCAAGTTTTCGCTGATATTATTAATTGGCGTCCAAATTCCACCGGTCAAGTTAAGTTTATCTGATATTAATCCCAATGCTTCAATACCGCCAATAAAGAAAGCAATGATAACTGAAGCTGCTGTAATAGTGATGTTGTAATATAGTTTGCGCACCGGTTTAGAGAAAGCCCAACCATAAGCGCCAATCATCACAAAATTATCAAGTGAATCGATCAATGCCATCCCGGCAGCAAATAAGATTGGGAACACCATAATCGACCACAGATTCATACCATGGGTTGCGCTGGCAGCTGAGATCCCTAACACTCCAATTTCAGTGGCAGTATCAAAACCCAAGCCAAATAAAAAACCCACCGGGTACATATGCCAGCTTTTATTGACCATATTAAATACTCGCTTAAAAATTCTGGCGAGTAGGCCACCATTATTCGTCACCAGCAGATCAAGCTCTTCATCTTTGTACACATGACCCGCTTTGACCTGTTTGAATTTTTTGTACACTGAAATCAGGATGGTTAAATTAAGGAAGGCAAACAATAACAAGAATACAGATGAAACCAGTGTGCCGATCAAACCGCCGGTTTCATGAAACCAAGTCATATTATTCTTAAATGCCATGGCGGTCGCAGCAATGGCCAGTGATGCTAATATCACAATGGTTGAATGGCCGAGAGAGAAGAATGTTCCGACGGCAATCGGGGTTTTACCTTGCTGCATCAATTTGCGAGTGACGTTATCAATGGCAGCAATATGATCCGCATCAACGGCGTGACGAAGGCCAAAGCTATAAGCCAAAAATGCCATCCCCATCAATACTGCATTATCATTAAATTCCGTAAAAGCCCAAACCCACGCCAGCCCATTAACAATCAATAAGCCAATCAGCAAGTAGATAGCACGAAGCTTAGTTTCCCGATTGCCAAAGGCGCTACTTCTCTCTATTCCTGTCGTCATGTTTGTACTCCAGAATAAAATCGTTATTGTCGATGCGCAGGCATCACATCTTTATTCGGCACCAGGAATAACCACGAGGCCAAAACAAACGGCATGGTTAATGTCGGAATGCCAATCGGCGACAGTAAAGTATTTAGCGCTCCTTGGACGATGACAGTGAAAATAACCCCGACAATGGTGTAAGCCAGAACTCGCCAACTGGGCTTATTAAATGTAGAGCCTAATGCAATAGCCGTTAATACCGCACTGAAAGCATAGAGCCCGGCATTAATACTCTGGTGATCTGCATCAAGGAGAGCGGCTGTCAGGATCGCTAATAATGCACCACAGACGCCAAAAATAGCAGCCCATAGCGATTCAACGGCTAAGCCAATAACAAATAAAATACCACCAATCAAACTACTGAATAAAAAGACCTGTGAAATGCCGTTAAACATGCTGACAAAAATATTACTTTGCGCAAAAAAGTTGCTGCCATCCAAAATAAGTTGATGCGGTAAGGCTGGCGTTGGTAATCCGCTGCTGTGCAAACCGGCAAATGCATAACTGCCTAGCAGTATCATCCAGGTAGTTAAGACAAAAGGCGCTGTCAGTGCTGCGACTTTCCAGGTTTTTAAAATATCGGCAATACAGGCAGTGACAATAACCGACACGATACTGCCCAAGATAATGCAAGCCCAAAGTATCGGCGTGACGACCAAAAAAGTCGGCAGTGCCGCGCCGACTAAACAGCCATTATAACCATATAGCCCAGCCCGCCATGATTTACGATCGCGCATGGTTAGCCCCGTTAAGGTGGCAATAACTGTACCCAATACACAACCATAAGCGACCGCCGGATTCCCCTCACCATAAGCGCCAACAAATATTGCGATAAAAAAGAGTAGCCCTGTGAGTGGATTATTTTGGAACATAACCTGAGCACAGCCGCGCAGTGTGGTATCGATAAATTCAATGAAAACATTCGAACTACTCAGTTGCGCCCAGCCAGATAAATTGCCGGTTTTTGCATTCATTATGTTTATCCTTCTGACATGAAGTTGCAGCCTATCAGCGGTAACAGCACTATTTTTGGCTTACACCTAGCGCCACAAAAATTTTTCCGGCAATGTAATACCGAGAATTTCTTCACGCGCTATCTTCCAGAATTGGCGAATTTCGGCTTTAACACCGGCACTATCAATACCCAGTGCTTTAAATACCAAGCCGCAATCATTGGGTAAACGTGTTGCCCCACTGGCAATGCCGCCTTTAATATCAAAGCGCGCAGGAACCCGCGCCAAAATACGGTCATGATGCTCCTTCGGAGTTAATAAAATAACGTTGCCGAATGAGTCAAATGTTTGCATGACCCCAATGGCATCCAGGCTCTCAACTTTAGGTTCCAATATATACTTCTCAACAAACAGCTCTTTTCCTGCCAAATTATGGGCGACCACTTTGGATGAATAAACATCAAAGCCAAAGCGCTCTTCCGCATGGTGATATTTGCGCCCGGACATCAGCACTTCTGAATAAATCGCCGTCGCCGTCGGATGAATATGAATAGTGGTATCCGTAATAAAGCGCGAATTGCGGTGCGGAATCAGCGGGTCCGGCATAAATTCCAGATAACCGCCCTCCTCTACCGTGAAATTCTGTATTTGCGCCGCGTAGTTCGCATTCATCATATGAACTTTGGTTGCTGACTGGGTGGTGACATGGGCGCAGGCTCCGGCCTCCACATGCACATCGGTTGCCAGCCGATCCCCTTGTAAAATGCACCCTGCCGTCGAGATCATGGTGACACAAGGTAGCTCGGGCATCTCTTCGTCCCAGTACAACGCCTTTTGCACCAAAGATGGCACCCGTCTTTCCATTTCTGCCAAAACACTGCGCTGCCCACGTTTGGCAAATCTCAGTTTGAGATAGCCACTTTTCCCTACGGCCCCGCTACGCATTTGCGCCGGCTCGTCCTGATATTTCGCTAATTCCGGCGCGTTAATGCCTAATGCGTGAGCTCGAACCCGTGAAGGCGTTTCCACGATATTCTGGCTCTGGGATGTCATGCGTTTGCTCCTTCAGGCTGTACGTGGGTAAATAGGAAGTCGCGCATAATCATGTCCACCAGCTCTTCAATACCCTGCCCGGTTTTACAGTTGGTCAGAATATAAGGGCGCTCACCACGAACCACTTTGGTGTCACTCTCCATCACATCCAGACTGGCGCCCACATAGGGGGCAAGGTCAATTTTATTGATAACCAGAATATCGGCCTGCACCAGACCGGGGCCATTTTTACGCGGGATTTTCTCCCCTTCAGCCACATCAATGACATAGATATAGAAGTCAGCCAGCGCCGGGCTGAAGGTCAGTGTTAGGTTGTCGCCGCCACTTTCAATCATAATCAGGTCGCTATCAGGGAAGCGCTCTTCCATCTCTTCCACCGCAGCAATGTTCATACTCGGGTCTTCGCGCACCGCAGTATGCGGGCAAGCGCCGGTTTCTACCCCGAGGATCTTCTCCTCATCCAAAATGCCTTTCAGCGTGCGTTTTACTTGTTTGGCATCTTCGGTGGTAACAATATCATTGGTAATAATCAGTGGCTTAACGCCCCGCTTAATCAGAATGGGGGTGATCACTTCGATGATGGCGGTTTTACCTGAACCTACCGGGCCACCAATACCAATGCGGGTGATCTTTTTGCGTTTATCGGTTGAATGGCTGTTCACAGGATAATCCTCTTCATTTTAATCTGATTTGGGTCGGTACTGGGTTTACAGCAAACCCAGTACTCAGCATGCACTTTTATTAATCAGTGGTTTGCTAACCGATTAATTACTGAATAGGCGAACATGGGCTTTCACATGTACCGCCGCCAATACATCCACAATGGGCACATAAGACGACATCTGGTCGATATCGCCAATTTCGGCAATATCGCAGAACTTCTCAATGTCATGGTTCAACTCAAACAGGATGTGCTGAGTGTCAAAATGGGTCACACGCATTAAGCGCATGGCCGCACTTAATATTGTCATTGCCACCCCATATTGATGCATCACCACCACTTCCCGCTGCCCGATCCCCTGCGCGGCCATGACCACGGCCTGAGTCACCGGATAAGTCCCGGCGGTATTGCCATTTTTTATCTGTTCCAGCCACCAGCTAATTAGCGGGTGCTCCACCACATGGATAGACATTTCTGCCAATTTTTTCCCCATGCGGGTCGCCATCAGACGGCTCTCTTCATTTAATTTGCGGTTATTCACCGCCCAGTCGGCGCGGATAATGCCGTCCCGATCATCGGCCATCACGGCGCGGTGGGCCGCGACAACCCCCATGCCATCACAGCTGGCAGCCTGCTTCAGTGCTGTCAACACAAAGCCTTTTAGGGTCGCCACATCATGGACGATGCCTGTTTGAATGGCTGACTCCACACCATTGGAAAACGTAAAGGCCCCGACCGGCAGTACCGAATCACCAAATTGCATAATCCGAATCAGATCTGATGCATTCATTGCGCTGCCCCTCCTCTGCCCGGATCACTGTTTATGTTTATGGTCGTGGTCGTGGTTGTGATCATGATCATGGTCATGACTGTGACTATGGCCATGAGAATGAATGGCGTGCACATGTAAGCCGGAACCATGGGGTTCATCTAAGGGGCTGGCGACATGAACATGAGTGTCGCTCTCCTCCGCGCCGCCAAACAGCAGCCGAGCTTCAGAGTTACTCAGCAGAGGTAAAATCTCCGCCCCCTTAGCAAAGCGGAAAGGGAGATGCTGAAAACCATGGGTTCTCATGACGGAGTCCATCATGGTGGTGGCAACCGTCAGCGGGACATACACCTCGTTATTTTTGGTGACGGCTTTCCAGTGCTGATTACCTAGCGCGTGTCCCAGCTCAAAGCAGGTTTTAATCAGTTCATCCGCTGAACGTTTTTTTAACTCCCTCAGATCAATCACCATGACATCGCGTAAATTGATCTGCACGATGACGGCAACATTGGTTTTTTCATCCCATGACAGCACATCACCATCAGCAAGTACCACGTTTCGATCGAGAGAAATTCCCAAATCCAGACCTTGAGTGCTGGATTTACGGCAGCGACTTTTTTGCGCCTCCCGCTGATCCAGCACCAGGAAGTCAAAAGTGGCCCCTTTGAGTCTCTCCCGCCAAACCGGATCTTTTTTCACATTACCCAAAATGTGCTCTATCAAAATCATGTTGCGGCTCCTTGCATCTATCCATTGCGAGTGGTCAGTTGCCCACAGTAATGAAATCCATTTCTGTGCCACATATCCCAGCCATTGTTGGTCGCCCCATCCAAAGGCTAGATGACACTTACCATGGGCAAGCTGAATTCTGTAATCGACTGGCCCTGATATCAGTGGGATTAGCGTCCAGACTCACCTGATTTATCAATTAGCCAAAGAAATAGCGCTGGTTCATTGATGCGGTTTCGATTGGCTCACAGGTGGCGTGTACACCATCCACTTTTACCGCAAAGGTTTCTGGATCCACCTCAATGTGTGGCGTTTGATCATTACGCACCAGATCCCGCTTGGAGATGGTTCGGCAGTTTTTAACCGCAATAACCTGACGATCCAATCCCGCTTTCTCTTTCACCCCATCATCAAGCGCGGCCTGAGAAACGAAGGTAACGCAGGTGTCTTGCAGGGTTTTACCGTAGGCCCCAAACATTGGGCGGTAGAACACCGGTTGAGGTGTCGGCAATGACGCGTTTGGATCACCCATGGCCGCCCAGTTGATCATGCCACCCTTGATAACCAGTTTAGGTTTGGCACCAAAGAAGCGCGGGTCCCACAGCACCAGATCAGCCATTTTGCCCACTTCAACCGAACCGATGACATGGCTGACGCCCTGCGCGATAGCCGGGTTAATGGTGATTTTCGCCACATAACGCAGCACGCGGAAGTTATCGTTGTTGGCGTCATCTTCTGGCAGTTTGCCGCGCGAGGCTTTCATCGCATTGGCCGTTTGCATAATGCGCAGCCAGTTCTCCCCGACTCGGCCCATCGCCTGTGAATCACTGGAGAACATGGAGATAACCCCCATATCGTGCAGGACGTTTTCTGCCGCAATGGTTTCCGGGCGCACGCGACTTTCAGCAAAGGAGACGTCAGCGGGCACATTCGGGTTGAGGTTATGACACACCATGATCATATCGAACAACTCGGCCTGACTGTTGACACCATAGGGCAGGGTTGGGTTAGTGGAGCTTGGTAGCACATTCATCTGGCTGGCGACGCGGATAATGTCCGGCGCATGGCCCCCACCGGCCCCTTCGGTATGGAAGGTATGGATAGTGCGACCTTCGAAGGCATCAATGGTATCTTCCACATAACCACATTCATTCAAGCTATCGGTATGCACGGAAACCTGAATATCCATCTCATCCGCCATCCGCAAAGAGTGGCGCAGGGCATTAGCAGTTGCACCCCAGTCTTCGTGGACTTTATAGCCCACAACACCGGCAATAGCTTGCTCCAGTAATGGGCCACGGCCATAAGAGTTACCTTTGCCCAGAATCCCCACGTTAACCGGCAGCCCTTCAACTGAACGCAGCATCTGGCGGATATTCCATGGGCCAGGTGTCACTGTGGTGCCGTTAGTACCATCCGTTGGGCCAATCCCGCCGCCGAAGAAGGTGGCGACCCCATTGGATAATGCATGGTATGCCTGTTGCGGTGAGATCAAATGAATGTGGCTATCAATACCGGCCGCAGTGAGAATTAAATGCTCACCGGAAATAGCATCGGTACTGACCCCCACCACCATTCCAGGTGTCACACCATCCATCACCCCAGGGTTACCACTTTTGCCAATACCGGCAATTTTGCCATCGCGAATACCGACGTCGGCTTTAATCACCCCAAGGCGAGCATCCACAATAGTGACGTTGGTAATCACTAAATCCAGCACGCCATTATCACGGGTCAGATGGTTATTGGCCCCCATCCCGTCACGCAATGACTTGCCACCACCGTAAACTGACTCTTCACCATATCCACGCAGATCTTTTTCGATTTCGATAAATAGATTGGTATCACCCAAGCGGATTTTATCGCCCGTGGTAGGGCCAAATAGACCCGCGTATTCTTGCCGAGAAATTTGAGGCATCTGTCGCTCCTTTCTTTTTCCGGTGCGTGTAACGGATTTCTTCATCACACGTATGCGAATTTCGATGATTTACTCAATAAATAACGTGTTATTTAGGTGATTTGAAACCACGCGCCGCCGCACGGCGGATAGCCTCGAGCTTATCCGGGCGCTCACTGTTCGGCACCACGCCTTCGCCAGTCCAGCCATCCACCAGATTGTTAAAACCATACAGTGTTTGCTTGCCACCGAAGGGAATCAGCTGAACTTCGGTCTCATCACCGGGTTCAAAACGGATGGCGGTAGTTGAGGAGATATTCAGCCGCTTGCCATAAGCCGCAGCACGGTCAAACTCAAGTGCGCGGTTAGCCTCGAAGAAGTGGAAGTGTGAACCCACCTGAATGGGCCGGTCACCGGTATTTCGCACTTTCACTTTGGTTACCGGCTTATTTTCATTAAAAGTGATGGGGATATCGGCTAAAATGCAGCCGCCCAGAGGGGTATTCTCTTCTGTTGATGTTTTAGTGCCTTTCTTTGCGCTCATGCTTTAATCCTCTGCAATAATCAGTTCAGGTTTTACTCGCATGTTGCCATCGGTTATTTAATAGGATCGTGCACCGTGACCAAACGGCTACCGTCAGTAAAAATCGCTTCAACCTGAACATTGGGAATTAGATCAGCTACCCCATCCATCACGTCATCTTTGGTAAGAACTTTACTAGCTTCTTTCATCACATCCTCTACGGATTTGCCATCTCTGGCCCCCTCCATTGCAGTCACTGTAATAATAGAAACGGCTTCCGGATAATTGAGTTTCAAGCCACGCGCTTTGCGTTTGAACGCCACATCAGACAGCGTGTAAATCATAAGCTTTTCAACTTCTCTTGGGGTGAGCTGCATAAGCCCTCCTGTATCGTGTTAAGAAAGTGAAAGTGAGAAAAACAATTTACTGAAAAAAGACGAATAGCCACCGATCACACTGTTGTTGATAATAACGACAGTCGTGTTTTATCGAGGTCACCCCGTCAGATTAGTTTGTATGATGATTTGTTTGGATGGGTTTTTTTTACCGCTTTTAGCTATTCCAATCAATAAAAAATGATTGCTCATTAATATTTTTTTACTAAAACAAAAATATGTCACTGCATTTATCCACAGTGATCCACAAATGAGTAAATCAATTAATCGTTTGCCTTCAATAGCGAATGTCATAGCTAATCAATCCCTTTATTTAAAACTGGATTTCGGTATAACACTTCTGTAACAGATAGCGATAAATCAATGGGTTGCTATAAAAATAGAGCCTTTAACCAATATAGACCAAAACACTGAAAACACATCATTAATTAGAAATTTAATAAAAAATGCGCTATAGCCAATAAAAATATCGATTAAAATCAATATAATGATAGTTAATATCAGCTGGTTTATATTTGTTACAACTAAAGTTAACCCAACCTACCTTTGGCAAGCATTTATTCACAAAAGTAAGGATATGATCTTAATCAATGCATTTAAAACAATAAGCTAAAAATCATAGTTCGCGTCAGCTTATTATCACGCAGAATTATTATTCTCCCGTTAGGCTTATCTTGATCTCCTCTTATTTTTCGCTAGATAACCCTACCCTGTTTTTACCATTGCCAAACCAAGATGCGGCTTAACCTTGCTGCCTGGATAAAGAGAGGTTTCATTTTCTTGTGCAGGTATCCATATCCGTGAGCACACCTTTTCTAATAAGGCCTTATTGTGACTAAAAACAATTAATCCGAGCGGGCGGTGAGCCGCTTCAGCCAATAACACGTGCCAGACTTGCGCCTGAATGTGTGCATCCAGTTGCGCGGTAACTTCATCAGCAATCAAATAACGAGTGCGCGGGTCCAGCGCTCGCAGCAGCGCAATACGGGCCAACTCCCCGCCAGATAGCTCATCCGGCCGACGTTTCAACCAATCGGGATTCACCGCCATTCGCTCAAGCCAGTAGCTATCTGGCCGCCAGGCATCATGCAGGCTATCTCCCGTGGTGCGGTAAGGATTGAAGCTCTGTTCCGGGTGCTGAGGCACCAGTTGGACCGGGCAATACCCTTTTTTCGCCAGCGGTGCCCCCCCGAGCAAAATTTGCCCTGAGGTGGCTGATTGCCACTGTGCCAGCACCCGACCAAGGGTGGTTTTACCAAAGCCACTGGGGGCGGAGATGCCCAATCGCTCCCCCGCTTTGAGAGAGAAGGAGATAGAATCCCACAGCCGTCTTCCCCCCTGATCAATGGTCAGATTGTCGACACTAAACATACTCTGCTACCTCCGTCGACGATAGTTTCTGGCTGACAAATTGCTGCTCCGGCAGTGCCGCCCATAGCGATTGTAACCACGGGCTACCGCCATTATTTTTCAGCTCATCCGCACTGAGTGTTTCGTGCAATTCCCCCTTATGCAATACCGCAATTTTGTCGGCAAAACGGGCCGCCAGCGCCAAATCATGAGTGACCCACAAAATGCCGCGCCCTTGCTGACAAAAAGCCCGCAAGTGGGTGAGTAACTGGCAGGCATGGTCATCATCTAGCCAGGAGGTCACTTCATCGGCCAGAATATAGCGGGCATGGGTCAGTGTTGCGCAGCTGGTCAGGACACGTTTTGCCATCCCGCCAGAGAGTTGACGTGGGAAGTCGTGAACCAGCCCCGGTGCCAAATTGTAGGTTTGCAGCTGCATGGCGACATCTTCCAGCCGCAGTTTTACACCACTGAGCTGTGCTGCGCGGGTCATTTGCGACCCCACTTTAATCAAGGGGTTTAGGGCGCTGACCCCTTGGGGGACATAGCACAGGGTTTTGCCACGCTGCTCAATTTTGTCGCGAGCACACAACACCTCGCCATCCAGGATAATCTCGCCATGACAGCGCATATTATCCGGCAGCAACCCCAGCGCACTTTGCAGCAACAGACTTTTACCTTCACCACTGCCACCCACTAACGCGACCAACTCCCCCGGATTCACCTCCAGTGAAATGTGACTCAGCAGAGGATGCCAGGTTTTTCGCCCTAACCAGCGGTAATGGGCAACATCAATGGCAAACCTTTCAAATTTCAACATCAGGTTATCCTCACCCAGAGCTGTTGCAGTGATCGGGCAAACTGGTCAAATATCAGCACTAATCCCACCAAAATCAATCCGGGGAAAAATGCCAGCCACCATGCCCCACTACTCAGATAGCGTAATGCATCGGCTAATAATATCCCCAATGACGGCTCATGAGGTGACAACCCAAAGCCGAGAAAACTGAGTGCTGCGCTGTGTAACACCGCATGGGGGAACATCAATAGGGTGCCAACAATCCACTGCGGTAGTAATAACGGTAGCAGATGATGACGCCAGCGGTAAAAATTACTGTTACCCAGCCGATGAGAAAGCATCACATAATCAGTTTCACGAATACGTAAAATTTCCGCCCGTAGAATCAAGGCCAGTTTGGGCCAGTGGGTGAATGCCACCGCCAGAATAACCCCCTGTTTTCCGCCGCCCAAGGTGAAGCAAATCAGCACTAACAGCAGCAAATGTGGCAGTGCTAACATGCTGTCAATCAGCCCACGAATCAGATAATCCAGCGTTTTATTCACCGCACACAGACTGGCGGTGAGCATCGCCAACAAGCCACTGGCAAAGGCGGCAATTAGGCCAATCTGCAAGCTGGTGGTCATGCCCTGAAAACAGCGCAGCCACAGATCACGCCCTAAACTGTCAGTGCCGAACCAGTAGATCATTGATGGCGGCTGACGACGAGCCATCAAATCCATTGGAACGTCAACGGGATAGATGGCCCACCCATAAATGATCAGAATGGATAATAGTGCTATTGAGACAAACAGCCGGAACAACGCCCGGTTCGGGTTATAAGTCATCATGGCCGTGCGGCCCCCCTGTTCAGACGGTGTAACAGGACATTGGCCACACTGTTACCGCAGAAAACCAGGATGGCGCAAAACATCACGATCCCCATCAATAGCGGAATATCACCATGTAGCCCGGCATCAATAGTCGCCTGCCCTAGGCCGGGATAGGCGAAGACTTTTTCAGCGAGTAACGATCCCCCCAACAGCTCCCCCACTGAAGCGAATTGCAGACAAAGTGCCGGGGTTATCGCATGGCGTAAAATATGGAAATTCACCAACGACCAGCCTTTATCCCCCTGCGCTTGTGCATAACGAATAAATTCACTGTTCATCACCTCGGCCACCCGGGCGCGGGTATGCAGGGCGATGTTGCCGACCCCCAATAGCCCCAGAGCTAGCATCGGCAAAATAAGATGGTGCAGTTTGTCGCCCCAACCGGCGGTCTCGGCGTTACTACCCGGTGTCCATGCACAACAAATCGGTGCCCAATTCAGCTTTACCGCGAACAGTGACAGCAGCAATAGACCAATCCAGAAGGTGGGCAGCGAGGCCAGCAAATAGGAGAGCGATGAGATAGCACGATCTGGCCAGCGATTGAGGTAGCGCCCCGCCGTTAGCCCCAGCAGTAACCCAACAATACCTGAGAACAACCACGCCGAAAGCAGTAACGCGAATGAGGTTGCAAACCGCTCGCCGATCACCTGTGAGACCGGCGCGTTGTACAGCATCGAGTAGCCCAAATCCCCTTGTACGACCTGGCTAAACCAGTGTAGGAATCGCTGCCATAGCGGTAAATCCAGCCCCCACCGCGCTGCAATCAGCGGATATTGCTCCGGTGGTACATGTAGCAGCTCACTGCCAATGTAGGCACGGATGGGATCGACGGGGGAGAAGCTCAGTAGCGTAAAGGTGCCCACTGCGGTGACCAGCAGCAGGCAAATTAAGCGCAGAGCAAAAAACGAGATGCCCTTCATTACTGGCAAATCCATTTCCAACTATCGAGGCTATTGAGCAGTGACCAGGAGCCGTGGATCTCTGGCGCCCCCTTACCTAAATCAACGCAATTATTAGCCAGATATGTATGCTGAATATTCAGCAACCATGCCCAGGCCGCATCGCCACGAATACCAGCCCCCGTGGCTCCATCCCAATCCACCTGCTGCCAGAATGGCACCGCTTGTTCCCAAGTGGGGGCATCCAGTGCCTGTTGCAGATGTTTATCTACCACCGGATTCTGGTAATAGCCCGGATTGTAATACTCCACGCCCGCCGCTTTGCTGCTGTAGTGATGGTACAGCTCCATTGGGTCCAAACTGCCCCAGCCAAACAGGGTGGGATTGGCATGCATATTTCGCTCTACGGTTTCCCAACTGCCTGATTTTAAATCAACATCAATGCCGATAGGTTTTAGCATCGAGCGAACGGCCTGCGCTAAATCACGGCGCGTAGTATCACCACTGGCATACCAAAGGGTTATTTTTGCTGGCACACCACTCTTTTCCCGAATGCCCTCTTGGTTCAGCTTCCAGCCAGCTTGCTCCAAAATCTGTTTGGCTGTTTCGCTATCACCATCCTTGATGACCGAATCCGGATTATTCCATGGTAGCCCCTGCACGCCGGTATAGGCCGGGATAGCATGGCCCTCCATGATTTGCGAGGCCAGTAGCTGGCGGTTGATGGCGTAGTTAATCGCCCGGCGAATCGCAATATCAGCCGTGACATCATTCCCAATGGGGTCACCATGGGCATCTTTTTTACCCGCTGGCGTGGTCGGGAACACAATGCCACGGTTTTCGACACTTGGTCTGACCCATAACTTCATGTTATTGACCGGGCCTGCCGCCATTGATGGGGGAATACGTACCACACCTAATTGCCCACTTTGTGCTGCTGCAAAGGCGCTATCTTCATCAAGGAAGACAAAAATCAACTTGTCAAAATCGTTTTTACTCCCCGCATAGTAAGGATTCGCCTCCACAATCATCTGCTGACCGGGTTGGAAACTGACTAAGCGGTAGGGGCCGGCACCAATAGGTTTTTGCGCATATGTTTTAGCATCGTATTTATCGGCTGAAACAATCCCCAGTGAACCCAATACATTCACAAAAGTACTTTGTGGGGCTTTCAGTTGGATACGTACATTGAGCGGGTCGATCTCTTCGGCACTGAGGAAGTTACCCATATCAACTTTCCCGCCACTGGCAGCGGCATTGTTGTAAGTAAAGGCCACATCTTTGGCTGTCAGCGGCGAACCATCAGAGAATTTGAGATCGGGTTTGAGTGTCAGTAACCAGGTTTTACCATCGTCACTGCTCTTATACTGACTCAGCAAAAAACTATTCCAGCTAAGATCTTCATTCTGTTTCAGCAAGGGGCTGTGCAGTAGCAAATAGCTGCCATGACTCCACCCTAACATGGGATCAAAACCTTCGGTTGGTTCATCACCGATAGCCAGTTGTAGTGTGTGGGGGGGTGCAGCGCTGACCGAAATAGATAATGCACTCAATAAAGTGGCGGTCAGTAAGGTATTGCGGAGCAATAGACGTTTAGACATGTATCATCCTTGGACAAATTAGCTAGCGAATATAGGTCATTGCCTGTCAGAGACAGATTCAACAAGCAATTAAGCGTAGCACTAAACATTAATATGGGTAATATTGCCCCTCTTTAGTAGTAATGACTAATTTTCTATTCATTGATTAGAACTTTAAAGTATTTATGTGACAAATATCGGATTTAGATGAGGTAAATCAAAAAAAGCCAGGTCAGAAATAAAATAATTAACAGATGAAATTGATCTACATCGATAAAGCAGTAAAAAACATCGAGCTTGAATAACAGATATAATCCTTACCATTCAACCTAACCACAAGATTTAACTATCGTAATCTCATTACCGAGAGGCTTAGCCTATGAATTAGCCCACTTATTATTTGCTATTGCTTTATCAAGGTGATTAATTGTCGACTGATCACTTAAGCTATTATTTTGCGCTTCGAATAATCAAAACAGTGCCGAAATAACAAGGAAGATTCCAACCGGAGGTTATTATCCACTGATTGAAACATATCATAATAATAGCAGGAAGCATTCTTAGTTGGCATTCATTGATGCCAGCGGCCAAAAAACCAAACTTTGAATACATATACTTCTACGATCGCAGAAATAAAAAAACCTCGCCGGGGCGAGGTTTTTTTTACAGCTAAACGCTTATTGCAGCAGTATAAATTACAGCGCTACTACGTTTACAGCTGAAGGGCCTTTCTGACCCTGTTCGATGCTGAACTCTACGTTCTGGCCTTCATCAAGAGTTTTGTAATCAGTGCCTTGGATTGCAGAGAAATGTACGAATACATCTTTGCTACCGTCAGCAGGAGAGATAAAACCAAAACCTTTACCAGCATCAAACCATTTTACTAAACCAGTCATTTTATTAGACATAAGATATTTCCTTCATTATTAGTGCCAATATTTGGCTATTGAGGTCTGCTTATCAAGAGTTACTTATGGGGGCACTAAAGAAGGAAATTCGTCGGAGAAGTGATGTCTAAAAATATCGCTTTAACTAGGAACTGCTTTACTTAAATGGCTTACATAAATAGGTCTGTGCTACAAACCGATGAAGCTATTAACGCATGCTAAGATATTAATAGCAAGGCTTATTTATTTTGCCCCTCAATGAATGATAAGCACAAATCACTCATAAGTTATGGTAAAACTCAAGGTAATGCATCGCCCGATGGCACTCTACACCGAGGGCGAAACAGAGATTCTAGCGGATGAGGTTATGCTCAAATTTCGTTATACTGCCACTCAAAATCGGAAGTCGTCATAAAGGAAAAGCAATGACAATGCGAGAGCTTGAAGTCCAGTTTCTTAATGCAATGAGTGAGTTGCAGTCAACTTTTGAGAAGCAGCATCAGACATGGCAGGCAAGTTTTACCGCACTGCAATATGAGCTGGAGCAGTCAAAAGCACGAGAGACAGCATTGCGTGCTAAAAATGATATGTTGCTTAGAAAGCTCAATACCGCGAACACCTTGCCAGAGCAACATTCGCTGGTCAGACAGATAAAAATGCTGGGTGCCCATCTTGATGCGCTGGCGAAAGATGCCGCAGCGTTCAACCATCATCTGAATAATCAGCAGAGAAACAGTGATAACTTCAGTGGCAATACCCCTTAAACACTTCGTTGAATTTATCGGCTCAGGCGATTTAACAGCCAGATAATTTTACGTTACCAATTTCACCTTGTAGGGCGCAAAGAAACACTCAATGACGTGGATAATTATTGCTGTTCTGATCGTGGTTTTTATTGTGGGCTACCGTGTATTGACATCAGATACCCGTAAGGCTGTGGATACGCTGGCTAATTTACTGAAGATAAAACCCATATATATTGAGTCGATGTTGCAAGAGATGGGGCAACGTCAAACTCAAATGTTTATCCGCTCCACCAGCAATGGTTACGCCGAGGATGTTAGAAAGGCGGCATATCTGGTTTTCATCTATCAGACCTTTATTAAAGATCCCTCCGACGAAAATGTAATGCAATGGCGAAACACGCTGGTTCGCGCACATATATCCCCAATGCTAACGGCCGAACACACTGAAGCGGCATTGTTCTATTTTGCTGAGCTGGATTTAGATGCCTTTGAATTGGCGCAATTCCGCCGCCACTATAATCTGCATTTTAATCAGGAAGCTGACGCCGTATTGCATTGATAATAGCACTACGGCGCGATGATATGTATTGCGGTAGGGTAGCGCGCTAAATGGTCTGAAACATGCTGTTCAGGTAGCGCAATAATATTTCCCTTGAACTAAAACCGTGAGCAATACCGTAGCGATCTGCGGCTTCCCCCGCCAGATAGAGTGGAAACTCAACATACTTATCACTGATACGAATGGTGGCTGTCGGTGTGGCAAACAGCAAACTTTTATCTTTTTGCGCGGGGTGGATAACCAAAGCGGTCCTACCCATGCGAGCTTCACGATTCACATAAACATAGTGTCCCGCTTTCCGATAACCGTAAGCCTGATCAACCGTATAATCCCGCTCAAAGCCGGCACTCTCCAGCACTCTAGCCACTTCATCTGGCCGTAAATACATTTACTTTCCCTCTTTTTAACTACTATTGAGCGACCTTACCGCAATAAATAAGGGAAACCACCTCTTTATTGGCTCAAAACGGCTATTTAGGAATAGTCCACACGCCACTGCGAGGGGATGAGGGGGGCATGTCGGCTAAATAACCGAGTCAGTCAGCAATAATACGCAGGCAAGTAATAGACCACACAACGTCACGACACCGAAAATCAGTTCAAACAGATAGCGATTGATCATGATGATTAGCCTATAAAAAAAGACACCCGGCATTAACCGAGTGTCTGGAATTGGCTAGATGGTGCGGTACAAGGCCCGCATTCCGGCGTAATTATGCAGCTGGAGCTGTTACTGATTTTTTAGCCGCTTTGTGATGTTTTTTAGCGGCTTGTGCTTTTTGAGCTGGCGCTTTTTTCACCTGTTTTTTAGCAGCCTGTGCTTTTTGTACTGCGGCTTTTTTCTCGTGTTTTTTAGCTTTAGCAGCTTGTGCTTTCTGCTCTGTTGTTTGTTTGGTGGCTTTATGCTTTTTATGTTGAGTTGCTTTAGCTGGTGCAGCTTTCTCTACAGCGGGTGCCGCAGTAGTAGTGGTAGTCGCTGGTGCCGCAGCAGTTGCAGTCGTTTCAGCAGCGAAAGCAACAGAAGACAGACCCATAGTTGCAGCAACGATCATCGCTAATACTTTTTTCATTTTCAAATCCTCAGAGTTTTTTCGCTAAGCCCCCGATGGGGCCGTTGGGAAGAATCATAGAGGAATGAATTTTCTCTTTCCGTGAGTCATTGGTTTCGCTAAGTAACCAAATGTACAAAGTCATGGTGATGATGATTGGTGCCATAAATGCTACTCACCTTCGGATTACTCCTGAAGCCCATTTATCGGCTGATTGATGGTCTATGCTTAATATTCATCAGGCAAATGGAGAGTCAAATGTTCAAAAAATCAGAAAAAATCGAAAGAGACCTCGATCAAGATGTGACCCTTCTGGCAGATACTCTCGACGATGTCTTGCGCTCATCAGGTGAGAAAACCAAAGAGGAGCTGACCAAGGTGCGCCAAAATGCCGAAGGGGTTTTACGTGATGCTCGAGCGCGGTTCAGTGGCTCGACCAGCCTTAAGCAGCATGCCCGCGATGTGGCCGGCAATGCAGATAACTATATCCGCGATAAGCCATGGCAAGGTGTCGGTATTGGTGCCGCCGTCGGTATCGTACTGGGTGTGCTGCTGGCACGCCGCTAAAATCAAGCTGATGCCGATAACTCATCACCCTCATTGCTGTGTCTACTGTATTTGAGTTGCGTTTGTTTATCGGCGGCCCAGGTGACCCTCACCTCGGGCCAACACCTTCTATCCCTCAGATAAAGCGCTGACTATTTTTGCCAGCCGTGCCACCAGTTGATCGGTTTCTGTCACTGACGTCAAATTAGTAAAGCCCATTAGCAGGCCATTCTCTTGGTTGCCGCCCACTCTCTCTGCCAGCGCCCAGTCTGATAGAGCCTGAATCGCCAGCCCTTGGCGCTGAGCCTCTGCGGCAACAACCCGATCAACAAAACGGCTATCCAGCCGCGCCAGTAATTGAATGCCACCCGACTGCCGTTCAACCTCGACGATACCCGCAAGTTGCCGCATCAGACTGACGGATAACATTTCGCGACGCTCTGCATAGAGGTGGCGCATCCGTTTAAGGTGGCGATAAAAATGCCCCTGATTCATAAATTCCGCCACACTGGCCTGTATCAATGGCGGGCAGGCGCAGGTGCGCAATTGGCAACGGTGATTAAATACCGCCACCAGCGCGGGGGGCACCACCAGATAGGCCAGCCGCAGTGCTGGAAACATCACTTTGCTAAATGTTCCGGCATAGAGTACCCGCCCTTGCCTATCCATACTTTTCAGCGGAGGCAGTGGTCGGCCCTGATAGCGGAACTCACTGTCATAATCATCCTCAATGATCCAGGATTGCTGCTGCTCAGCCCAATCCAGTAGCGCCATGCGCCGCACTAAACTGAGCGCCACACCTAATGGGCTTTGATGTGCCGGTGTGATAATGGCAAAACGCGCCTGCGGGCAACACTGAGTGGCGGCGCTCACATCCATGCCTTCGTCATCCACCCTCACTGGATGTGGAATCAATCCCGCTTCGCGGATCAGCTGTTGAGTCGCTGGGTAGCCGGGATCTTCCAGCCAGCCACAATCACCGGGTTTCAGTAAGCTACTGACCACCAAATCCAGTAGCGATTGATAACCAGCACAGATAAATACTTGTTCCGGTTGGCAACTAACCCCCCGTGAGAGCTGCAAATAGTGAGCAATTGATGCACGTAAGGCGGGTAATCCGGTGGCGGGAGGGTGCCCGAGTGATGCGGCGGTCAAGCTATGCAGCTGTTTAGCCATCATTCGCCCCCATTGCGCGCGCGGGAAGGCATCCAGTGCTGGTAGCCCCAACTGAAACGGCAGCGCCATCATACGATTAGCTGATAATGCATGGTTGACGGCAATCGGCTGACGGCCTTCAGCTACACTGTTCAATGGCAGCAAAGGGGCATCAAGCAGCTGGGCTGAAACGTAAGTTCCCCCCTGCCCACGGCTTTGTAAAAAGCCCTCGGCAATCAATTGGGCATAGGCGTTTTCCACAGTCCCGCGCGCGACCCCCACTTCACTGGCCAGCGCCCGAACCGAGGGCACCCGAGTATTAGGTAGCAGTGCGCCCTGAACAATCGCATCTTTAATACGTTGATAAATCTGGCGATAAACCGGCTCGTTTTGTTGACGATCCAAATTCAACAGGCGCGAAAACACCTTCATCATGACCCACTAAAATAAGTAATTTATGGCCCTATAGTATAGGCCATGGTGTTGCTAGAGTAGCGCCATATTTTACTATCAACATCACAGGTAACTATCATGGTTAAGCAGCGCCTCTATTTTTCCGAACTCTCTCCAGCCACCTACAAAGCACTGGTAAACACCTCCCTCACGCTGGATAAAAGTTCGTTGCCAAAAGCAATGATCGAATTGATTTTTATGCGGGTTTCACAAATTAACGGCTGTGCGTTCTGTCTGGATATGCACGGTAAATTTTTACGGGCCAATGGCTTTGATAACGCCAAAATGGATACGATCGCTGGGTGGCGGCTGAGTCATGCTTTCAGTGAAGCTGAACGGGCGGCACTGGATTGGGCAGAAGCGGTCACTAACATCACCACCAGCGGCACACCTGATCATATTTTCGACGCCTTGAAGGCCCATTTTACTGATGCCGAAATTTCTGACTTAACTTTTGCTATCAGCATCATGAATGCATTTAACCGGTTAGCCGTCAGTCTGCGCCAGTAACAGATCCATCCCGCCCCCTTCTGCGTTAAAAATATTTTTACCCTGCTCATTATTACCAAACTCTGCTGCCAGCCCCGTGCTGGCGGCCTTGTCTCTATGTGGCTCACAGAATACATGCAAATAACTACATATGGTGTGGTTGAATTAAATAAACACTAGATATAGTATTTAACTATCATCTGCGGGAATGAAACTGTGGTTGATAATCAGGGGCAGGTCGTCACGACACACGAACAACCTGGCTAATTACGCCTTTCCTCAATACAAAAGGTAAATGCGAATCATGAGCATTATTATTTACAGTAAACCCGATTGTGTCCAGTGCAATGCCACCTACCGGGCTTTGGATAAACAGGGAATCGCTTATCAGGTCATTGATTTAACAGAAGATATGCAGGCATTAACTCACGTTAAATCCCTTGGCTATCAGCAAGTGCCGGTGATTATTGCCGGTGATGACCATTGGTCTGGCTTTCGTCCCGATAAAATAAGCGCACTGGCTCAAGCTGTCAGTGCCTGATGAGGGCAATGGCATGAACCCGCTGGTCTATTTTTCCAGTTCGTCACAGAACACCCACCGTTTTATCGGGAAGCTCGAACTCCCTGCGATACGAATCCCCATTGCGGGGGCGCGGGGAAAATTACGGGTCGAGCAACCCTATATTTTGTTAGTACCCAGTTATGGCGGCGGCAGCCCGGTAGGCACAGTGCCGATTCAGGTCATTCGGTTTCTCAATGATCCCCATAACCGTTCACTGATTCGCGGTGTCATTGCCGCGGGTAACACTAATTTTGGCGACGCCTACTGCCTGGCGGGAAAAATCATCTCGCAAAAATGTCAGGTGCCTTATCTGTATCGTTTTGAACTACTGGGTACAGCTGAAGATGTGGCAAACGTGCGCAAGGGAGTAACTGAATTTTGGCAACGACAGAACTGAAAATCACCGATCCATCCAACAGCGAGCTTAATTATCACTCACTGAATGCGATGCTGAACCTCTATGACGCAGACGGGCATATCCAATTTGATAAAGACCGGCTGGCAGCGCGGCAATATTTCTTGCAGCACGTCAATCAAAACACCGTGTTCTTCCATAATTTGCAGGAGAAACTCAACTACCTGATTGAGGAGGAGTATTACGAAAAAGAGGTTCTGGATCAGTATGACTTCAGCTTTATCAAGAGCCTATTCCAGCAAGCTTATAGCAAAAAATTCCGCTTCCCGACTTTCCTTGGCGCGTTTAAGTATTACACCAGCTATACCCTGAAAACCTTTGATGGCAAACGCTATTTGGAGCGCTATGAAGATCGCGTTTGCATGGTTGCGCTGACACTGGCGGCCGGTAACCCACAACTGGCGCGGGAGTTGGTCGAGGAGATAATCTCTGGCCGCTTCCAACCCGCCACCCCGACCTTCCTCAATTGCGGTAAAAAGCAGCGCGGTGAACTGGTCTCCTGCTTCTTGTTGCGCATTGAAGACAATATGGAGTCCATTGGTCGCTCAATAAACTCGGCGCTGCAGTTGTCTAAACGTGGCGGCGGGGTGGCTTTCTTGCTGAGCAATATTCGTGAAGTCGGTGCGCCTATCAAGCGGATTGAAAATCAGTCCTCCGGGGTCATTCCCATCATGAAAATGCTGGAAGATGCTTTCTCTTACGCCAATCAATTGGGGGCGCGACAAGGTGCGGGGGCAGTCTATCTCCATGCCCATCATCCCGATATTTTGCGTTTTCTCGATACCAAACGGGAAAATGCTGATGAAAAAGTGCGCATTAAAACCCTGTCACTGGGGGTGGTTATCCCGGATATCACCTTTGAGCTGGCGAAAAATAGTGAGGATATGTACCTATTTTCGCCTTATGACGTAGAGCAGGTCTACGGCGTGCCAATGTCAGAGATCAGCATCAGCGAAAAATACCGCGAAATGGTTGATAACAAACGCATCCGTAAAAGCAAGATCAAGGCGCGCGAGTTCTTCCAGATCCTGGCAGAGATTCAGTTTGAGTCCGGCTACCCCTATATGATGTTTGAAGATACGGTGAATCGCGCCAACCCAATCAAAGGCCGGATCAATATGAGTAATCTGTGCTCAGAGATCTTGCAGGTTAATTCACCTACCGAATATAACGACGACCTCAGCTATCGTCATATTGGCAAAGATATCTCCTGTAATTTGGGTTCACTGAATATCGCCCACACCATGGATTCACCAGACTTTGGTAAATCCATTGAAACCGCCATTCGTGGATTAACCGCAGTCTCTGACATGAGCAATATTCGCTCAGTACCCTCAATTGAAAAAGGCAATCAGGAGTCCCACGCTATTGGCCTCGGGCAGATGAATCTGCACGGTTATCTGGCGCGCGAGCGCATTTTTTACGGCTCAGAAGAGGCGCTGGATTTCACCAATATCTACTTCTATACCGTGGTGTACCATGCGATCCGGGCATCTAACCTGCTGGCAATAGAGCGCGGTTGCCACTTTAAGGGCTTTGATGAGTCGGCTTATGCTTCGGGTAGCTATTTCACTAAATATATCGCACAGCGCTGGCAGCCTAAAACCGCCAAGGTAGAGGCGCTGTTTGCCGATGCGGGCATTACAATTCCCGACCAGCAAGATTGGGCCGCCCTGCGCCAATCCGTGATGGAACACGGCATCTATAATCAGAACTTGCAGGCCGTGCCGCCAACTGGTTCAATTTCATATATCAATCATTCGACATCAAGCATTCACCCGATTGTCTCTCCAATTGAGATCCGCAAAGAGGGCAAGATTGGTCGCGTCTACTATCCCGCACCTTATATGACCAACGACAATCTTGAGTATTATCAAGATGCTTATCAGATAGGGCCGGAGAAAATCATCGATACCTACGCCGAGGCGACTCAGCATGTCGATCAGGGGCTATCACTGACACTCTTCTTCCGCGATACCGCCACCACCCGCGATATTAACAGAGCGCAGATATATGCCTGGAAGAGAGGGATTAAAACTATTTATTACATTCGGCTGCGTCAGATGGCGCTGGAAGGCACGGAAGTCGAAGGTTGTGTTTCCTGCTCGCTGTAAATGAATAAAATCGGGTTAATAAGGAAGCCACTATGAACGCAGTAAAACCGATAACACGCATCAGCGCCATTAATTGGAATAAAATTGAAGACGATAAAGATCTGGAAGTCTGGAACCGTTTGACGGCTAATTTCTGGCTGCCGGAAAAAGTCCCGCTATCCAATGATATTCCCTCTTGGGCAACATTGACCCCCAATGAGCAGCAGCTAACAATTCGCGTTTTCACCGGGTTGACTCTGCTGGATACCATTCAAAATACGCTGGGAGCACCGGCGCTCATTAAAGACGCCATTACCCCCCATGAGGAGGCGGTATTTTCGAACATCAGTTTTATGGAAGCGGTACACGCCCGCTCCTATAGCTCCATTTTTTCGACACTTTGCATGACATCTGATGTGGACGATGCCTATCGCTGGAGTGAGGAAAATGGCCCACTACAAAAGAAAGCCGATATTATCCTTCAACACTATCATAATGATGATCCGCTGAAGAAGAAGATTGCCAGTGTATTCTTGGAATCATTTCTATTCTACTCCGGATTCTATTTGCCGATGTATTGGTCTAGTAGAGCTAAATTAACCAACACCGCGGATCTTATTCGGTTGATTATTCGTGATGAAGCAGTGCATGGCTATTACATCGGCTATAAATTCCAGAAAGGCCTAGAGAGAGTCGATAATAGCCGCCGTCAGGAAATAAAGAATTTCGCCTTCGATTTGCTGCAAGACTTATATGATAATGAAGTGCGCTACACCGAAGACCTTTATGATAAGGTCGGCTGGACAGAAGATGTCAAAAAATTCCTGCACTATAATGCCAATAAAGCATTAATGAATTTAGGTTATGAAGCATTATTCCCCGCCAGCCAGGCGGCGGTCAGCCCGGCTATTTTGGCGGCATTATCGCCAAATGCAGATGAAAATCACGATTTCTTCTCTGGTTCTGGCTCCTCTTATGTGATCGGTAAAGCGGTCAATACCGAAGACGAAGATTGGGATTTTTAAGCTTTCTCACTCTGCATCTTCCTCCCTTTGTCAGAGCATAAAAATTGAGGGGTCAAGACCAACAGGCAGCCCTATTGAGGTTGCCTGTTTTTTTTCTGCTATTACCCTCCAATTTCGCCCTAAAGATACCCCATCGACCTCGCCCTATTTTTGCCGGTTCAACGGCCAGAGCAAGTAGCAGAATTTGAAATTATCATCTCGCGATACATTTGGCGACAGACCAGAGCATTAGGGGACTCCGCCCATCTGGCATGGCCAACAAAAATACCCTATTAGCCCAGCTAACTACACCTCTACAGAGCTAAATGAGAGCCAATTTTCAGGAAAGATATAATCAAAAGTGATACAAAATAATATTCACTATATATGCGTAATATTTATACCAATAATCGACTAATTATCCATTACTCTCACCGACAATATTAGACAATTTATCAGAGCCAAAAAACCACAATATTAACGCATGTAAATCAATCATTCCAAATGATATATATTGAAACAGTGACCATTGCGAATTTGATTATAAGGATATTGAGGGTTGTCTCAGATTCTCACTGTGTTAGGGTATATAGCGCTCTATTTTTCCATCAGGATAACATCGATCGAATAAACATAATTCAAAATTGACAGAGGGATATACCAGCTGCATGGCAATTAAACTCGAAGTAAAGAATCTATATAAAATATTTGGTGAGCATCCCGAACGGGCTTTTAAACTGCTTGAATCCGGCAAGAATAAAGAGCAGATATTTGCTAAAACAGGTTTGTCCGTTGGCGTTAAAGATGCCAATCTGGCCATTGAAGAAGGCGAGATATTCGTCATCATGGGATTATCCGGCTCCGGTAAATCCACCCTGGTACGCCTTCTCAATCGTCTGATAGAACCTACTCGTGGCGAAGTGCTGATCGACGGCGAAGATATTGCCAAAATATCGGATAGCGCCCTGCGCACTGTGCGTCGTAACAAGATCAGTATGGTCTTCCAATCCTTTGCATTAATGCCCCACTTGAATGTTCTTGATAATACCGCATTCGGCATGGAGTTGGCTGGCGTCCCTCAACAGGAGCGCCACGAAAAAGCCATGGAAGCTTTGCGTCAGGTGAGTCTAGACAGCTACGCCTACTCTTATCCCGATGAGCTTTCCGGCGGGATGCGGCAACGTGTCGGCTTAGCCCGCGCAATGGCCAACAACCCCGACATCTTATTGATGGATGAGGCTTTTTCCGCCCTCGACCCATTAATCCGTACCGAAATGCAAGATGAGTTGGTCAAGTTACAGGCCAAACAGCAAAGAACCATCGTCTTTATCTCCCATGACCTGGATGAAGCCATGCGCATTGGTGATCGTATTGCCATTATGCAGGGCGGCGTGGTCGTACAGGTCGGCACCCCAGATGAGATACTGAACAATCCGGCTAATGACTATGTGCGCACCTTCTTCCGTGGCGTTGATATTAGCCACGTCTTCAGCGCCAAAGATATTGCGCGCCGACGTCCAGTCTCTTTGATCCGCAAAACACCGGGTTTCGGCCCCCGTTCAGCATTAAAACTGCTTCAGGATGAAGACCGCGATTACGGCTATGTGCTGGAGCGCGGGCAGAAGTTTATTGGCGTGGTATCGATAGATTCACTGAAAAAAGCGTTGGCTGAAAACCAGTCGTTGGACAGCGCCTTACTGGCTGATCCCGCACCGGTTCCCGCAGATATGCCCCTCAGTGAGCTGATCTCACTGGTGGCACAAGCACCGTGCGCGGTGCCGGTGGTCGGTGAAGACAACAGCTATATCGGTATTATTTCCAAGGCCATGCTGTTACAGGCCCTAGATAAGGAGACGCCAAATGAGTGATCAAATCCAGATCAATGATCAAACCGTCAGTAACCCGTGGGCCACGGATGCGGCGTCGACAGCCCCTGCCGTCACTGACACCGCCCCTCAGAGTCTGTCAGCCGCAGCTGACCCTTGGGGAGCCAGTATGGCCGAGGGTAGCCATACCGCAGGGAGTGCCGGCCACGAGGCTGCCGCTCAGGCGGCACAGAGCCAAGTGGCAAATACTGACTGGTTAAACAGCGCACCTGCGGCGGCACCTGAACATTTCAGTCTGATGGACCCGTTCCACACCACCTGGTTGCCACTGGATTCATGGGTCACTCACGGCATTGACTGGGTGGTACTGCACTTCCGCCCACTGTTCCAGGGCATTCGTGTACCGGTCGACTTTATTCTCAGCGGCTTCCAGCACTTACTGTTGGGTATGCCAGCACCGGTGGCAATTTTGGTTTTCGCCCTGATAGCCTGGCAGTTCTCCACCTTAGGGATGGGCGTGGCGACACTGGTCTCACTGATCGCCATCGGCGCTATCGGCGCGTGGTCACAAGCCATGGTGACACTGGCGCTGGTTCTGACCTCGCTATTCTTCTGCATCCTTATCGGGCTACCGCTCGGGATATGGCTGGCGCGTAGCAATAGTGCCGCACGTATTATTCGGCCACTGCTGGATGCCATGCAGACCACGCCAGCCTTCGTCTATCTGGTGCCGATCGTCATGCTATTTGGTATCGGTAATGTTCCGGGCGTCGTGGTCACCATTATCTTTGCGCTACCACCGATTGTTCGCTTGACCATTTTGGGCATCAAACAGGTGCCGGAAGATCTTATTGAAGCCGCAGAGTCCTTTGGTGCCAATCCACGCCAATTACTGTTCAAAGTGCAGTTGCCACTGGCGATGCCAACCATTATGGCAGGTGTGAACCAAACCCTGATGCTGGCACTGTCGATGGTGGTTATCGCCTCAATGATTGCCGTCGGCGGTTTAGGTCAGATGGTTCTGCGCGGTATTGGTCGTCTGGATATGGGGCTGGCAGCTGTCGGCGGAGTGGGCATCGTGATTCTGGCGATTATTCTTGACCGCCTAACCCAATCATTAGGCCGAGATCGCCGCAGTAAAGGTGTTGGTCGCTGGTATGCCACCGGCCCGATTGGACTACTCACCAAACCATTTCGTAACAGCAAATAACTTTAAATAATCACACTCAATATTATACCCAAAGTCATTGGCGTTGCGGCAAGGCAGCAAGCAAGTAAATCCCGATGAGCTTACATAAGTAAGTGATTCGGGTGCGCGAGCGCCGCTAACACAGCAGCAGCGTCAAGGACGAAGGGAATAAGGGGAAAATTATGCGTAAGACAAGAATCTGGATATTAGCCCTCACCACACTGATCAGCACTCAGTTATCCGCCGCAGAATTACCGGGCAAAGGCGTTAGCGTCCAACCGCTGCAAAGCACCATTTCCGAAGAGACCTTCCAGACCTCGTTGGTCAATAAAGCGCTAGAGAAGCTCGGTTACGACGTCCAGCCAACCAAAGAGGTTGACTACAATGTCGCCTATGCTTCCATTGCCGCAGGTGATGCCACCTATCTGGCGGTAAACTGGGAGCCACTGCATAACGACCAATATGCCGCAGCCGGTGGCGATGCCAAGTTTTATCGTCAGGGTAACTATATTGAAGGGCTGGCGCAGGGCTATCTGATTGACAAAAAAACCGCCGATAAGTACCACATCACCAATATTGAGCAGTTAAAAGATCCGAAAATCGCCAAGTTGTTTGATGCCAATAATGATGGCAAAGCCGATCTCACCGGCTGCAACCCAGGCTGGGGCTGTGAAGCGCCGATTAATCATCAAATCAAAGCTTACGGCTTGAGCGACACTGTGACCCATAATCAGGGCAACTATGCCGCCATGATTGCCGATACCATCACCCGCTACAAAGAGGGTAAACCGATTCTTTATTACACCTGGACCCCCTATTGGGTCAGTGATGTCTTAGTACCGGGGCGGGATGTGGTGTGGTTGCAGGTGCCGTTCTCTTCCCTGCCAGATAAAACTATCGACACCCAACTTTCTAACGGCGCGAACTATGGTTACCCACCGAGTGTGATGCATATTGTCGCCAACAAAAAATGGGCGGAGGCCAACCCCGCTGCCGCTAAACTGTTCTCTGTGATGAAATTATCAATTAATGATGTGAATGCTCAGAACATGCGGATGCATGCCGGTGAATCATCAGATGCTGATATCGAACGCCATGTGAACGGCTGGATTCAAGCTCATCAGGCCACCTTTGATGGTTGGGTGAATACCGCCGCACAAGCAGGAAATGCAAAAATAACCCAATAAAAATTGATATCTCCCGGAAGAACTTGGAGTTGTAGGTAGGCAATAAACGAAGGCGAGGCCCATGGATGGGCCAACTAACAAGCCTGGCGCCCACGACTTCAAGTCTTAAGGGGATAAAAACAACGAAGCCCTGAGTTATTGCTAACTCAGGGCTTCTGAATGTTGGCGGTGCGGACGGGACTCGAACCCGCGACCCCCGGCGTGACAGGCCGGTATTCTAACCGACTGAACTACCGCACCACGCTGCTGTTCCGGTTAAGAACGAGACGGATATTACGTATCGAAGGTGCTGGCGTCAACACTTTTTCTAGCAAAATAAGCTGGTTGCGTAGTTTTTCATCGGGTGTCACTCTATTCTGCGTTTGCGCTGCCTTCCGATTCAAGCGGCATCCGCCACAAACAGCTCCCGCCCTTTTTCATCACTAAATCGAGGCGCGACTCATGGGCCGCCAATTCATCCTCTGCGGCATAAATAATTTTCAGCCCGGATGCTGGGCGGGTAATGCGCTGAATATCGTCGGAAGAGTCATTCTGTGACTGATCACCCTCCATTGAGAAAGTGAGCGACGTCTGACCGCCAGTCATCGCCAGATAGACTTCTGACAGAATTTCGGCATCAAGTAGCGCGCCGTGCAGTGTTCGCTTGGTATTATCGATCAGGTAGCGATCGCACAGCGCATCGAGGTTATTACGCTTGCCGGGGAACAGGCGGCGCGCCATTAACAGGCTATCGGTGATGGTACAGAAGGTCTCCGTTTTCGGAATATCCTGCTGCAACATACGGAATTCATGATCCATAAAGCCGATATCAAACGCCGCATTATGGATGATTAATTCTGCACCACGAATAAACTCGAGAAATTCAGGCGCAATATCAGCAAACGTCGGCTTATCCGCCAAAAACTCATCGCTAATACCGTGAACACCATATGCCTCTGGATCAACCAGACGATCGGGCTTCACATACACATGGAAGTTTCTGCCGGTCAGACGGCGGTTGATCACTTCAACTGCGCCGATCTCAATAATCCGATGGCCTTCATAATGAACGCCCAGCTTATTCATACCGGTGGTTTCAGTATCCAGAACAATCTGTCTGGTCGGTGTAACGATCATATTGCCAGTGCTCATAGCGCTCGTTTATGTCAGACTTAACGTTTAAACAGATAGGAAGAGTCTACCAGAGATGACTAAGCAGGTAGAGATTTTCACCGACGGATCTTGCCTTGGCAATCCGGGACCCGGTGGTTACGGCGCAATTTTGCGTTACAAGCAGCATGAAAGAACCTTTAGTGCCGGCTACTATTTAACAACCAACAACCGCATGGAACTGATGGCTGCCATCGTCGCCCTTGAGGCGCTGACCTCACCTTGTGAAGTGACGCTCAGCACTGATAGCCAGTATGTACGCCAGGGTATTACTCAGTGGATTCACAACTGGAAAAAACGCGGCTGGAAAACCACCGATCGCAAACCGGTACGTAATGTGGATTTATGGCAACGTCTGGATCTGGCGATCCAAACCCATACCGTGCAATGGGAATGGGTAAAAGGCCATGCAGGCCACCCGGAAAATGAACGTTGCGATGAACTGGCCCGCCAAGGGGCGAATTCACCGACGTTAGAGGATACTGGCTATATTCCCAATTAATATGTTGCCACCAAATTAGGGCTGATCGCGATAGCTTTTGGTGGCACCAACGGCGCGACTGAACCAAGGTTTACGCGCACCGAACTTCATCGGATTGAACGTCAGTGGAATGGTGCGTTTACGGGCGACAATCAGGCTAACGCAACCTAACGCCGGCAAGTGGGTGCTAATAAAGCGCCCACCTTCTTTATGCCAGGGTAAAACGTGAAAGCGCGACAGATACAAAACTTCATAATTTAGCAGGCTCAGCCAATCCAGCAAACGCATCTGGGTAAACATCCGGCTAACATAGGGCTGTCGCTGGCGTAATATGGGGATAAACTTTCCTGCACCCAGCATACTCATTGGATTAAAGTTACTGATAACCAGCCAGCCGTCGTCGATAAGCACCCTATCCATCTCACGTAAAATGCGGTGTGGATCAGCAGCATAAGCTAAAGTGTGAGACAGCAAACAGGCATCCACTGATTTTTCAGCGAAAGGTAACTGGTACGGGCTGGCAAACACTTGCATATTTTTGCCTCTTTCCCCCACATTAACCTGATGGGAGATGACACATTTATCGCTGGCGATTTCGGCACTTAAATGGCCTATTTTCAGCAAGTGAAAACCAAAGAATTTGGGCCACCAAGGCTGCAACTGCTGCTCAATTGCCGCGCGATAATACTCTCCCCAAGGCAACTCAGCCCAGGATGTGGGTGCATCAATCTTTCGGCGCGTTTGTGCTGGTTTCATGTTTCTACCCAATAGATTTCAAGGTGCGAGAAGGCGGCAAGCAAGTCACTCAGGTGAACCAGAGTTGCCAACACACCTGCAATTTGAAAGATGACGGAGATATCATCTTCTTTCAAACAGTTATCGACAAAAGAGGTACTCAATGAATCTTATCAGCATTCCGGCATTTCAAGACAATTACATTTGGCTATTAGTAGACCCACAAAAACAGTGCGTTATTGTTGATCCCGGTGAATCAGCCCCGGTACTGGCAGCCCTGAGCCAAGGCCAATTCACACCTCAGGCCATCTTACTCACCCATCACCATCACGATCACGTCGGCGGTGTTGCTGATTTACGTCGCCATTTCCCCGACATTCCCGTCTATGGCCCACAGGAAACGGCGAACAAAGGCGCAACAATTATTGTAAATGGGGGTGATGACCTGACAATTGGTGAGCAAAACTACCACGTGATTGCCGTACCCGGCCATACCCTCGGACATATTGCATACTACAGCAAACCTTATCTTTTCTGTGGTGACACCCTATTTTCCGCTGGTTGCGGCAGGTTATTCGAAGGTACGCCAGAGCAAATGTACACGTCAATTCAACAGCTCGCGCAACTCCCTGATGAAACCTTAATTTGCAGCGCGCATGAATATACTCTCGCAAATCTTAAGTTTGCCCGCTCACTGTTACCGTCAGATCAAGATATAGCTACATATCAACAACAAATCATGCAATTACGGGCAAAAAACCTACCTAGCCTACCGGTAAAATTGCAATTTGAGCGTAAAATTAATGTTTTTTTACGCTGTAATGACGTTGATTTACAAAGAGAAATAGGCGTAATTTCGCCACCAGACACACTTGTCTCAGTTTTTTCCGAATTACGCGCCCGGAAAGACCGCTTCTGAGCTTTTAGTTGTGTTTTTTGTCGAAGCAAAGTATGATTGCTCGTCTTTTAAGCAACTACATTGACACACACATGAAGACCAAAGCGATATTACTCGCCTCAGTCTTGCTTGTTGGGTGCCAGACGTCCAAGACGGATGTGAAGGCCCCCGTACAGCATGCACAGAGTTTGTCTTCGGCAGGTCAAGAGAGTGAAGCAGGAGAGTACACAAATAGCGCCCGAGTGGGCAGCGCGCGATGGCTGGATAGTGAAAGTAGTCTCGCGCAGCAAGATTTGTGGAACTTCATTAGCGACGAGCTGAAGATGAAGGTTCCGGAAAATTCCCGGATCCGTGAACAGAAGCAAAAATACTTAAAAAATAAGAGCTATCTCCACGATGTAACATTACGGGCAGAGCCGTACATGTACCTGATAGTCGAGCAGATTAAGAAACGTAAGATGCCGATGGAGCTGGTACTGCTACCCATAGTGGAGAGCGCTTTTGACCCTCACGCGACATCATCCGCCAACGCCGCAGGGCTATGGCAGATAGTGCCGAGTACCGGTCGAAATTATGGCTTAAAACAGAACCAATGGTATGACGGCCGCAGAGATGTGGTTGCTTCTACCAAAGCAGCGCTTGATATGATGGAGCGCCTGAACAAGATGTTTAACGGTGACTGGTTATTAACAGTTGCTGCTTATAACAGCGGTGAAGGCAGAGTCATGCAAGCGGTGAAAGCCAATAAGGCAAAGGGTAAACCGACGAACTTTTGGGCATTGTCGCTTCCACGTGAAACGTCAATTTATGTTCCAAAAATGCTGGCCTTGGGTGACTTAATCAAGAACAGCAAAAAGTACGGTATAACCTTACCTGAACCCGACAAAGACCGTGCATTGGCGCGTGTTGATGTTGGTCAGCAGATACAGCTAACTCAGGCGGCTGAGATGGCGGGGATGTCACTCACAAAGTTGAAATCCTTTAACTCTGGGTATAAGCGCAATGTAACGGCACCTGATGGACACGGTCCTCGTTATATAATGTTGCCGAAAGCCCATGCTGAGCAGCTTAAAGATTCATTGGCAGATACTGATATTGCCGCAGTTCAACCCACTAAACTGGCGCAGAACAGCACAAAATCAGCATCAAGTTCGCAGTATAAAGTTCGTCCCGGCGATACCTTATCTACGATTGCCAAGCGGTTGAATATCAAGACCAGCGATTTGCAGAGTTGGAACAACTTACGTGCCAAGAGCACCTTAAAAGTTGGGCAAACCCTGCAACTGGCAAGCAATACAACCAGCAACAGCATCACCTATCAAGTTCGTAAAGGTGATTCCTTTGCCAGTATTGCCAAGCGTCACGGTGTAGACACCAATGATGTGATGCGATGGAATTCGGTAGTCAGCAAAGCTAATAATTTACAGCCAGGCTTAAAATTGACGTTGTTCGTTGACGGCAAATCGACCCCGGATACGTAGAGCTAGAATCGCTATTAAAGCTGTTAAAAAGCACCCTTCGGGGTGCTTTTTTTATGGCTCGAATTCAACCAGAAGTGGGTTGTGATCGGAGGCTCGAGTCACCAGTACTGATGCATCAGCCAGCGTTAGTCCGCGATAAAATACAAAATCAAGGGGCCGACCAAAAGCACGACTGCGAAGATCAGTGCGGAACTTCACCTCATCCAGACCCGCATCTTGGGCAAAACGCTGCAAAGCATTAACCCGCTGACGACTCCAGGCGTTGAAATCTCCCGCCAAAATAACCGGACCGCGATGCATCGCAATTTGTTCACCAATGGGCTCGAGTTGTTTACTGTAGACATCGACGCCAAGGCTGAAATTCACGGCATGAATATTCACTACCATTAATAAGCGGCCATCATGGATTGGGTAAACGGTGACTAATGCCGATTTAGACAAGCGCAGTAGTGGCTCACGCTCACGTAATGGGCAGCAGTAGACTGGGTGAGTAGCCGCTAACGTCATGACGCCAGAGGGGTGCTGAGGCAACGCAAAAGCGGGAACCTGATCTGCGGCCTGATAATGGGACGTAGCGAACCTCACCAGCTCGGGTGTTGTTTGTGCTTCTTGCAGTAACATCAACTGAGCATCACGCCCGAACTCTTTGAGAACAGAGAGCCACTCAGCGCGCTGTTGCTTAAAGATATTCCACACCATCACACGCAGGAACTCAGATGTAGGCAATGGTGCACCAGGCGGTAACCCCTGCCCCAACTGCGTTGCTGAGCCAGGGAAAATCTGTTCAACCGGTTGACCTGCAACATACCGCATTGCATATGTTCGTTTCGGCACTTTGATAGCCTATTCCTTATTCGAAATCACGATGGCTTTTGAGGTAACTGCCGCCGATGCTTTACTGATTATACGCCCAGATGTTGCACTCAGTAATCTCTTTTACCCACGGCATCACTTTGATATAGGGATGCGCAAGGAAGATTCAATTTATGTAATTCATAATGCACTAATAAACCGTCAAGCGATAAAAAACCCACAAACTGAACGGCAAAAGATCCTTCCCCTCTTGGTGATAGCAATACTTGATTTATAATCAATAGTATTATGTCTAATACCGCATTTTTTGTTGATAACACTCTTGCCATAATTCACTCAGTTCTTCATCGAGCCGATAATATATGCCGTTATGGCCGATAGAGAATTCTCAATCACAGCTAAAGATAAGACCATTATCAGCAAAACAAGGAATTATAATGAGTGTACCTGTATTCGGCCTGGGAACTTTCCGCCTTCAAGATCAAGTTGTTATTGATTCCGTTAGCCAAGCGTTGAAATTGGGCTATCGCGCTATTGATACAGCACAAATCTATGAAAATGAAGCAGCCATTGGCCAAGCTATCGCACAAAGTGGTATCAAACGTGATGAGCTATTCATCACCACCAAAATCTGGATTGCTAATTTAGCGCAAGGAAAATTGATTCCTAGTCTGCAAGAGAGCTTGCAGAAGCTGAAAACCGACTATGTGGACTTAACATTAATTCACTGGCCATCACCAAATGATGAAATCTCTGTTGATGAATTTATGGCTGAGCTAATGAAGGCCAAAGAGATGGGATTAACGCGTCAGATTGGGATTTCTAATTTCACCATTGATCTAATGAAACAGGCAATTGCGGCGGTAGGCGCAGAGGCCATTGCGACCAATCAGATCGAGCTATCGCCTCTATTACAGAATAGAAAAGTGGTTGAATTTACAAAGGAAAATGGCATTGCAATTACCTCTTACATGACTCTAGCCTATGGTAAAGCATTGGAAGAGCCGGTCATCAAAGTGATTGCTGAACAACATGGCGCAACCCCCGCACAAGTCATTTTAAGCTGGGCGATGCAATTGGGCTACAGCGTTATCCCGTCATCAACCAAAGAGGCTAATTTGGCCAGTAATTTACTGGCACAGAAGTTGCGCTTAAGCGCAAAGGATATGGCACTAATCGCAACGTTGGATCAGGGGGAACGTCAGGTTAGCCCCGATGGTCTGGCACCAAAGTGGGACGTGTAGCTCGCTAAGTACAAACTGAACCCCACTTTTTCGTGGGGTTTTGTCTTTTTAGCGACCACAGGTCACGCGAACGCAATGTTTTTCCTGCCAGCCGTAAGGATAGCCATTTTTACTTTTACACATAGCAAAAACCCCACGCTTTTGGCATGGGGTTTCGGCTTAATTTGATGCCTGGCAGTGTCCTACTCTCGCATGGGGAGACCCCACACTACCATCGGCGCTACGGCGTTTCACTTCTGAGTTCGGCATGGGATCAGGTGGGACCACCGCGCTATGGCCGCCAGGCAAATTCTGTCTTAACTCACCCGCTTCACGATAATATATCGTGCAGCCAGTCAGTCCAATCTCGGAACTTCGCTGAAAATCTCTCTCTCAAACCACCAAAACACCTTTGGTGTTGTAAGGTTAAGCCTCACGGATCATTAGTACTGGTTAGCTCAATGCATCGCTGCACTTACACACCCAGCCTATCAACGTCATAGTCTTTAACGTTCCTTCAGGGGGCTTAAAGCCCCAGGGAAGACTCATCTCGAGGCAAGTTTCCCGCTTAGATGCTTTCAGCGGTTATCTCTTCCGAATTTAGCTACCGGGCAATGCCATTGGCATGACAACCCGAACACCAGTGATTCGTCCACTCCGGTCCTCTCGTACTAGGAGCAGCCCCTCTCAATCTTCCAACGCCCACGGCAGATAGGGACCGAACTGTCTCACGACGTTCTAAACCCAGCTCGCGTACCACTTTAAATGGCGAACAGCCATACCCTTGGGACCTACTTCAGCCCCAGGATGTGATGAGCCGACATCGAGGTGCCAAACACCGCCGTCGATATGAACTCTTGGGCGGTATCAGCCTGTTATCCCCGGAGTACCTTTTATCCGTTGAGCGATGGCCCTTCCATTCAGAACCACCGGATCACTAAGACCTACTTTCGTACCTGCTCGAGCCGTCACTCTCGCAGTCAAGCTAGCTTATGCCTTTGCACTAACCTCACGATGTCCGACCGTGATTAGCTAACCTTCGTGCTCCTCCGTTACTCTTTGGGAGGAGACCGCCCCAGTCAAACTACCCACCAGACACTGTCCTCACCCCAGATTATGGGGCCGAGTTAGAACATCAAACATTAAAGGGTGGTATTTCAAGGTTGGCTCCATGCAGACTGGCGTCCACACTTCAATGCCTCCCACCTATCCTACACATCAAGGCTCAATGTTCAGTGTCAAGCTATAGTAAAGGTTCACGGGGTCTTTCCGTCTTGCCGCGGGTACACTGCATCTTCACAGCGAGTTCAATTTCACTGAGTCTCGGGTGGAGACAGCCTGGCCATCATTACGCCATTCGTGCAGGTCGGAACTTACCCGACAAGGAATTTCGCTACCTTAGGACCGTTATAGTTACGGCCGCCGTTTACTGGGGCTTCGATCAAGAGCTTCGCCTTGCGGCTGACCCCATCAATTAACCTTCCAGCACCGGGCAGGCGTCACACCGTATACGTCCACTTTCGTGTTTGCACAGTGCTGTGTTTTTATTAAACAGTTGCAGCCAGCTGGTATCTGCGACTGGCTTCAGCTCCGAGAGCAAGTCTCTTCACCTAGCGCCAGCGTGCCTTCTCCCGAAGTTACGGCACCATTTTGCCTAGTTCCTTCACCCGAGTTCTCTCAAGCGCCTGAGTATTCTCTACCTGACCACCTGTGTCGGTTTGGGGTACGATTTAATGTTACCTGATGCTTAGAGGCTTTTCCTGGAAGCTTGGCATCAACTACTTCACCACCGTAGTGGCTCGTCATCACACCTCAGCGTTGATAAGCAACCGGATTTACCTGGTCACTCCGCCTACATGCTTAAACCGGGACAACCGTCGCCCGGCTAGCCTAGCCTTCTCCGTCCCCCCTTCGCAGTAACACCAAGTACAGGAATATTAACCTGTTTCCCATCGACTACGCTTTTCAGCCTCGCCTTAGGGGTCGACTCACCCTGCCCCGATTAACGTTGGACAGGAACCCTTGGTCTTCCGGCGTGCGGGTTTTTCACCCGCATTATCGTTACTTATGTCAGCATTCGCACTTCTGATACCTCCAGCAACCCTCACAGGTCACCTTCAACGGCTTACAGAACGCTCCCCTACCCAACGAACGTATCCCTAAGCCAACTCGACTTTATTGGACGCATTGACGTCGCTGTGCTCCGTCAATCATTATCCACATCATCAAATTGTCTTGGGTGATACGTTCGCTGCCGCAGCTTCGGTGCATGGTTTAGCCCCGTTACATCTTCCGCGCAGGCCGACTCGACCAGTGAGCTATTACGCTTTCTTTAAATGATGGCTGCTTCTAAGCCAACATCCTGGCTGTCTGTGCCTTCCCACATCGTTTCCCACTTAACCATGACTTTGGGACCTTAGCTGGCGGTCTGGGTTGTTTCCCTCTTCACGACGGACGTTAGCACCCGCCGTGTGTCTCCCGTGATAACATTCTTCGGTATTCGGAGTTTGCATCGGTTTGGTAAGTCGGGATGACCCCCTAGCCGAAACAGTGCTCTACCCCCGAAGATGAGTTCACGAGGCGCTACCTAAATAGCTTTCGGGGAGAACCAGCTATCTCCCGGTTTGATTGGCCTTTCACCCCCAGCCACAAGTCATCCGCTAATTTTTCAACATTAGTCGGTTCGGTCCTCCAGTTAGTGTTACCCAACCTTCAACCTGCCCATGGCTAGATCACCGGGTTTCGGGTCTATACCTTGCAACTAGACGCCCAGTTAAGACTCGGTTTCCCTACGGCTCCCCTATTCGGTTAACCTTGCTACAAAATATAAGTCGCTGACCCATTATACAAAAGGTACGCAGTCACACCACGAAGGTGCTCCCACTGCTTGTACGTACACGGTTTCAGGTTCTATTTCACTCCCCTCGCCGGGGTTCTTTTCGCCTTTCCCTCACGGTACTGGTTCACTATCGGTCAGTCAGGAGTATTTAGCCTTGGAGGATGGTCCCCCCATATTCAGACAGGATGTCACGTGTCCCGCCCTACTCATCGAGTTCACAGAATATGCATTTTTGTGTACGGGACTATCACCCTGTACCGTGCGACTTTCCAGACGCTTCCACTAACACATAAACTGATTCAGACTCTGGGCTCTTCCCCGTTCGCTCGCCGCTACTGGGGGAATCTCGGTTGATTTCTTTTCCTCGGGGTACTTAGATGTTTCAGTTCCCCCGGTTCGCCTTGCATGGCTATGTATTCACCATGCAATAGTGCAACGAATTGCACTGGGTTTCCCCATTCGGGTATCGTCGGTTGTAACGCTTCATATCAGCTTACCGACGCTTTTCGCAGATTAGCACGCCCTTCATCGCCTCTGACTGCCTAGGCATCCACCGTGTACGCTTAGTCGCTTAACCTCACAACCCGAAGGTGTCTTTGCAGACCCTTTGCGTTGCGATTATTTGAGAGACTCTAATACAGGCTACTCCTTATCTCAGTACATCTACGGAGAGATAAGTTTCAGCTGTATTGTTTCAATTTTCAGCTTGTTCCAGATTGTTAAAGAGCAATATCTTAAACACGACTCGTTAAAGTCATCTTTAAGTTATTTTTTAGTTCATAAAGAACCGGTTGATAATGTCTTTCACACATTATCGGATTGGCGTCCCCAAGGGGATTCGAACCCCTGTTACAGCCGTGAAAGGGCAGTGTCCTAGGCCTCTAGACGATGGGGACACGAAATTTGACTCTCGAAGCACTGCTTCGAGAATTTCGTGTAGAGGCGAGAATTTGCCTGCAAATCCGAGCGACTGATGCAGTCAACACTCGATTTTGCGGTGCGCGTCTCACCCATCTACAGCAGGTTACCTTGCTCATTACATTCATCAGACAATCTGTGTGGGCACTGCGCAATGCGTATCGTGAGGTAAGGAGGTGATCCAACCGCAGGTTCCCCTACGGTTACCTTGTTACGACTTCACCCCAGTCATGAATCACAAAGTGGTAAGCGCCCTCCCGAAGGTTAAGCTACCTACTTCTTTTGCAACCCACTCCCATGGTGTGACGGGCGGTGTGTACAAGGCCCGGGAACGTATTCACCGTAGCATTCTGATCTACGATTACTAGCGATTCCGACTTCATGGAGTCGAGTTGCAGACTCCAATCCGGACTACGACAGACTTTATGTGGTCCGCTTGCTCTCGCGAGTTCGCTTCACTTTGTATCTGCCATTGTAGCACGTGTGTAGCCCTACTCGTAAGGGCCATGATGACTTGACGTCATCCCCACCTTCCTCCGGTTTGTCACCGGCAGTCTCCCTTGAGTTCCCACCATTACGTGCTGGCAACAAAGGATAAGGGTTGCGCTCGTTGCGGGACTTAACCCAACATTTCACAACACGAGCTGACGACAGCCATGCAGCACCTGTCTCACAGTTCCCGAAGGCACCGAAGCATCTCTGCTAAGTTCTGTGGATGTCAAGAGTAGGTAAGGTTCTTCGCGTTGCATCGAATTAAACCACATGCTCCACCGCTTGTGCGGGCCCCCGTCAATTCATTTGAGTTTTAACCTTGCGGCCGTACTCCCCAGGCGGTCGACTTAACGCGTTAGCTCCGGAAGCCACGCCTCAAGGGCACAACCTCCAAGTCGACATCGTTTACAGCGTGGACTACCAGGGTATCTAATCCTGTTTGCTCCCCACGCTTTCGCACCTGAGCGTCAGTCTTTGTCCAGGGGGCCGCCTTCGCCACCGGTATTCCTCCAGATCTCTACGCATTTCACCGCTACACCTGGAATTCTACCCCCCTCTACAAGACTCTAGCTTGCCAGTTTCAAATGCAGTTCCCACGTTAAGCGCGGGGATTTCACATCTGACTTAACAAACCGCCTGCGTGCGCTTTACGCCCAGTAATTCCGATTAACGCTTGCACCCTCCGTATTACCGCGGCTGCTGGCACGGAGTTAGCCGGTGCTTCTTCTGCGAGTAACGTCAATCAATCGTGCTATTAACACGACTGCCTTCCTCCTCGCTGAAAGTGCTTTACAACCCGAAGGCCTTCTTCACACACGCGGCATGGCTGCATCAGGCTTGCGCCCATTGTGCAATATTCCCCACTGCTGCCTCCCGTAGGAGTCTGGACCGTGTCTCAGTTCCAGTGTGGCTGGTCATCCTCTCAGACCAGCTAGGGATCGTCGCCTAGGTGAGCCATTACCCCACCTACTAGCTAATCCCATCTGGGTTCATCCGATGGCGTGAGGCCCGAAGGTCCCCCACTTTGCTCTTACGAGGTCATGCGGTATTAGCTACCGTTTCCAGTAGTTATCCCCCTCCATCAGGCAGATCCCCAGACATTACTCACCCGTCCGCCGCTCGCCGGCGAAGTAGTAAACTACTTCCCGCTGCCGCTCGACTTGCATGTGTTAGGCCTGCCGCCAGCGTTCAATCTGAGCCATGATCAAACTCTTCAATTTAAGATTTGTTTGATTTGCTACCGAAGTAGCGATGCTCAAAGATTACTTTCTGCAAATATGCATTCGAACTGAAGTTCAAATGTGTACTGCTTTGGTCACTCTTCAAGACTTTGATATTGCGTCTGCCTGCCGAAACAGGCTTCGATATCGTCTTGCGAGTGCCCACACAGATTGTCTGATAAATTGTTAAAGAGCGTTCGTTACCCGTTGGCTTTTCAGCGAATCTTACGGTAACGCGGGAGGCAGATAATACGCTTTCCCGCCACAGAGTCAATCACTTAATTTCCTCTGCTCTACTCGGCTACTTTGTGAAGTTGCTCACAGCGCCGTGTCGATGGATGCGCATTATAGGGAGCCGCTTCAGAATGGCAAGGGTTTATATTAAAGTTTTTTCCGCTTGATGGTTATTTGAACACAAAGGTCATTTGTGACGCGTTTTTATCGCTTTTGGCAGATCTGCAAGGCTATTTAGCACCCAATCTGCCGCAGCTTCGCCTTCTGCCGTGACTGCTTTGCCGGTGCGCACCAACACTTTAGTACCGATATTTGCTGCTAATGCTGCCTGCATATCTTCAATTTTGTCGCCAACCATATAAGAAGAAGCCATATCGATGTTAATTTCACGTTGCGCTTGCAGTAACATACCTGGCAGTGGCTTACGGCATTCACATGCTTCGCTAAACTCCGCGACACTACCATCGGGATGATGTGGGCAGAAATAGATACCATCCAGATCAACCCCACGATCAGCAAGGGACCAATCCATCCACTCAGTAAGGCTTAAGAATTGTTCTTCGGTAAACATACCGCGTGCAATGCCCGATTGATTGGTGACTAATACCAAAGCAAAACCCATTTCCTTCAATTCACGGCATGCATCAATAACACCGTCTATAAACTGAAAATTGTCAATTTCGTGAACATAACCGTGGTCGACATTAATTGTACCATCACGATCTAAAAATATTGCGGGGACGGGCTGAGTCACTTATCTGCTCCTGAAGGCTGTAAACTCGGTTAGTATCGCATGTTTTATTGCCGATTGAGAATGGAAGAGAATCAGTGTTGCCAGTTGACTTAGCCGTCTAGACGCCTTAACATCCAATCCATACTTCGGTTCTGCTGAAGTTGACTTCATATCTAGCCACGGAAATAACGATAAAATAAGAATAATATGATTAAACTTTCTCACATCAGCAAAGTATTCCAGCAGGGTTCGCGCACGATTACCGCGCTTTCAGACGTGAGCCTACACGTCCCAGCTGGGCAAATTTATGGCGTTATCGGTGCTTCAGGTGCCGGTAAAAGTACACTGATTCGGTGCGCCAATATGCTAGAGCGCCCTACCAGCGGGCAAGTCCTGGTAGATGGTCAAGATCTCACCACCTTATCAGAAGGCCAGTTGACGCGCGCTCGTCGTCAAATTGGCATGATTTTTCAGCATTTTAATTTACTCGCCTCCCGTACCGTGTATGGCAATATCGCGTTGCCGCTTGAATTGGACAACAGATCACGCGCAGATATAAAGAAGAGAGTAACCGAGCTGTTGGATTTAGTCGGCCTGGCTGATAAGCAAGATGCTTACCCCGCGAACTTATCCGGGGGGCAGAAGCAGCGTGTCGCTATTGCTCGCGCACTGGCCAGCAATCCTAAAGTTCTGCTGTGTGATGAAGCCACCAGCGCACTGGATCCGGCAACGACCCGCTCAATTCTGGAATTGCTAAAAGATATCAACCGCCGCTTGGGCCTCACAATTTTGTTGATCACCCATGAAATGGATGTGGTGAAGCGCATCTGTGATCAAGTCGCCGTTATTAGTGACGGTAAATTGATTGAGAAAGATAGTGTCAGCGAAGTGTTCTCTCATCCGAAAACCCCGCTGGCTCAACAATTTATCCAATCAACCCTGCATTTGGATATTCCGGAGGATTACGCCAAGCGTATGACTCAAGAGTCAACGACGGATAGCGTCCCACTGCTGAAACTGGAGTTCACCGGTAAGTCTGTTGATGCGCCGCTGATTTCACAAGCAGTGCGCCGTTTCAACATTGATATCGGGATTCTTAGCTCGCAAATGGATTATGCCGGCGGCGTTAAGTTTGGTGTCATGCTAGCTGAGCTACATGGCGACACTCAAGATGGCCTCGCTGCCATCAAGTTCTTGCAAGATCATCATGTAAAAGTAGAGGTTCTGGGTTATGTCTGAGGCAATGATGTGGTTAATGGGCCGAGGCGTCTGGGAAACTCTAATGATGACTTTTGTCTCCGGTTTCTTTGGCTTTGTTTTGGGGCTACCGGTCGGGGTTCTGCTGTATGTCACCCGTCCTGGGCAAATTATTGCCAACAATAAGATTTACCGAACACTGTCTGGGGTGGTGAATATCTTCCGCTCTATACCTTTCATTATCTTATTGGTGTGGATGATTCCATTTACGCGAATGATAGTCGGTACATCTATTGGTTTGCAGGCCGCGATTGTGCCGTTAACCGTCGGTGCAGCACCCTTTATTGCCCGAATGGTAGAGAACGCCCTGCTGGAGATCCCGTCCGGTTTGGTTGAAGCCGCGCGTGCGATGGGTGCAACGCCGATGCAAATCATTAAAAAGGTGCTGTTGCCTGAAGCCCTTCCAGGCTTGGTCAATGCCGCCACAATTACCCTGATTACCCTGGTAGGCTATTCCGCTATGGGGGGTGCAGTCGGTGCCGGTGGTCTAGGCCAAATCGGTTACCAGTATGGTTACATTGGCTATAACGCCACTGTAATGAATACGGTATTAGTATTATTAGTAATTCTGGTTTATCTAATCCAGCTTAGTGGCGATCGGATTGTAAAAGCCGTTACCCACAAGTAGTTGTTGCCACATAAAGTAGTTGTTGCCACATAAATTATATAGCGACTGCCTCACACAGCGGCGCACCTTAACGAAGGTCTATAGAGGAAGGGATATGTCTTTAAAATTCAAATCTATCGCGGCAGTCAGCGCACTCATTGGTACTCTGGCTCTCGTGGGTTGCGGCCCGGCGGAAAAAGATCCAAACCATATTAAAGTGGGTGTCATTGTGGGTGCTGAGCAACAAGTTGCTGAAGTTGCGCAGAAAGTAGCAAAAGACAAATATGGTCTGGATGTTGAACTGGTCACTTTCAATGACTATGTATTGCCAAACGAAGCACTGAGCAAAGGTGATATTGACCTGAACGCCTTCCAGCATAAACCTTATCTGGATCAGCAAATCAAAGATCGTGGCTACAAGTTGGTTTCCGTAGGTAACTCATTCGTTTACCCGATTGCTGGTTACTCTAAGAAGATCAAATCATTGGAAGAGTTACAACCTGGCTCTCAGGTCGCACTGCCAAACGATCCGACTAACCTGGGCCGTTCTCTGTTACTGCTGCAAAAAGTGGGCCTGATTAAGCTGAAAGAGGGCGTTGGCTTGTTGCCAACCGTGCTGGATGTGGTTGAGAATCCTAAAAATCTGAAACTGGTTGAACTGGAAGCGCCTCAGTTACCACGCTCTTTGGATGACCAACAGATAGCATTGGCCATTATCAACACCACCTATGCAAGCCAGATTGGTCTGACACCTGCGAAAGATGGCCTGTTTGTGGAAGATAAAGAGTCACCTTACGTCAATCTGATCGTGGCCCGCGAAGATAATAAAGATGCGGAAAATGTGAAGAAATTTGTTCAGGCTTACCAGTCTGACGAAGTTTACGACGCAGCAAATAAAGCCTTCAATGGCGGTGCAGTTAAAGGCTGGTAATCATCAATTGGCTATTTTGCTGAATACCACGCTAACTAAATTCAGTGTTTGCTAAATATATTGTAAGACGGGCTATGGCCCGTCTTGTTATTTGCATAATAGATTGCTTCAATAGCGCCTCCTAAATAAAAAGGCTGAGGAATTTCTATGCGTGCGTTACCTCTGTGTCTGTTAGCCCTTTCGCTAACGGGATGCTCCATGCTTCAATCAAAGCCATCCACCACAGAAACCCCGGTTAAACAACCCGCCCCGGTGACTAAAACCAGCCCAACGGTAGCCCCTCGCCCGGCTCCGGTAAAACTTTATAAAAGCGCGGAAGAGCTGGTCGGCAAGCCTTTCCGTGACTTAGGGGAGGTGTCCGGTGAATCTTGCCAATCGACAGTTCAGGACTCTCCACCCAGCATTGCAACCGCCCGCAAAAGAATGCAGACCCGCGCATCTTATATGAAAGCCAATGCAGTCTTGCTCCATGAATGTGAAATACAAAGTGGTGTCCCTGGCTGTTATCAACAAGCGGTATGCCAAGGTTCAGCGCTGAGCGTTTCCTCAAAATGAGTCTGTTCTCCTTTAATCAGATCGGCGTGATCCGTTCACCCTATAAAGAGAAGTTTGCCGTGCCACGGCAACCCGGTTTGATTGAGGATGGCGGGGGTGAGTTACAACTATTAGCACCCTATAATCAGCCGGAGGCCGTGCGGGGCTTATCTGATTTCAGCCATCTATGGGTGATGTTTGTTTTCCATCAAACCATGGATGGCGGCTGGCGCCCGACGGTTCGCCCGCCACGTTTAGGCGGCAATGCCCGAATGGGCGTTTTTGCTACCCGCTCCACTTTTCGCCCTAACCCGATTGGGATGTCTCTGATTGAGCTAAAAGGGGTGCGCTGCCAAGGTGGCGAGGTGATTTTAGCATTGGGCAGTTTGGATCTGGTTGATGGCACGCCAGTGATTGATATCAAGCCCTATCTGCCTTTTGCGGAGAGCCAACCGCAAGCGCGCGCGGGTTTTGCTCAATTAGCGCCTGATGCTAACATGCAGGTTTGCTTCTCCACCACCGCCGAACAGCAGTTAGCACAGCAACAACAACAGTATCCGAATTTGCGGCGTTTCATCACTCAGGTTTTAGCGCAGGACCCGCGTCCCGCCTACCGCAAAGATGATAACGACAACCGCGAGTATGCTGTTCTACTACTGGAATTTAATGTGCGCTGGCGGGTTATGGGCCAACAAACAGAAGTGTTATCCATCGACCCACGTTAAATTTCGCCCTGCTCTCTTTTGACAACCCGTACTCACTGGTAAACTAAACCACTTTTTACTTTTTGGCTGCCTCTACTTGTTGCAGTGCCAATGGAACCAAAACATCATGCGTACTAGCCAATATTTGCTCTCCACTCTAAAGGAGACACCTGCCGATGCTGAAGTCATCAGCCACCAACTGATGCTCCGCGCCGGGATGATCCGTAAACTGGCATCAGGTCTTTATACCTGGTTACCGACCGGGGTTCGGGTATTGAAGAAAGTCGAAAACATCGTGCGCGAAGAGATGAATAATGCGGGTGCTATCGAGGTTTCAATGCCAGTGGTGCAACCGGCTGACTTGTGGCAGGAGAGTGGCCGCTGGGAACAATATGGCCCTGAGCTATTACGTTTTGTTGATCGCGGCGAGCGCCCTTTTGTTCTCGGCCCGACTCATGAAGAGGTGATTACTGATCTGATTCGCGGTGAGATCAACTCTTACAAGCAGCTGCCGCTGAATTTCTTCCAGATCCAGACCAAGTTCCGCGATGAAGTTCGCCCACGTTTTGGCGTGATGCGTGCTCGCGAATTCCTGATGAAAGATGCCTACTCTTTCCATACCACTCAGGAGTCGTTGCAGGAAACTTACGACGCGATGTATACCGCTTACAGTAAGATTTTCGAACGTATGGATCTGAATTTCCGTGCTGTGCTGGCAGATACCGGCTCAATCGGTGGCAGCGCATCCCACGAATTCCAGGTGCTGGCAGAAAGTGGCGAAGACGATATTGTTTTCTCAACCGACTCTGATTATGCCGCTAACATTGAGTTTGCTGAGGCTCTGGCCCCCACTGAACCCCGGGCCGCGGCAACAGAAGAGCTGCGTATCATTGATACCCCAAATGCAAAAACCATCGCTCAGTTGGTCGAGCAGTTCAAACTGCCGATTGAGAAAACAGTGAAAACCTTATTGGTCCATGCTCATGAAGAGAGTGGACATAAGTTGGTAGCGCTGCTGGTGCGCGGTGACCACGAATTAAATGAAATCAAAGCAGAGAAGTTGCCACAAGTTGCCAAACCACTGACCTTTGCCAGCGAAGAGGAGATTCGTGCGGCAATCGGCGCAGGCCCTGGCTCACTTGGCCCGGTTAATCTGCCACTGCTGGTTGTCGCTGACCGCTCCGTGGCAGTGATGAGTGACTTCGGTGCGGGCGCGAATATCGACGATAAACACTACTTCGGTATTAACTGGGAGCGCGATTTGCCGCTGCCACAAGTTGCTGATTTGCGTAATGTGGTTGAGGGCGATATCAGTCCTGATGGTAAAGGTACGCTGCAAATCAAGCGCGGGATCGAAGTGGGCCATATCTTCCAGCTCGGGACCAAATACTCCGAAGCGATGAAAGCCACGGTTCAGGGTGAGGATGGCCGTAATCAAGTGATGACCATGGGTTGCTATGGTATCGGGGTCTCTCGTGTGGTTGCTGCGGCGATTGAGCAGAATTATGACGACCGTGGCATTATTTGGCCAGATGCGATCGCGCCATTCCAGGTGGCAATTTTGCCAATGAATATGCACAAATCCTTCCGAGTGAAAGAGTTGGCAGAAGAGTTGTATGTCACGCTGCGTTCACATGGCATTGACGTTATTCTTGACGATCGTAAAGAGCGCCCTGGTGTGATGTTTGCCGATATGGAATTGATTGGTGTGCCACACAATATCGTGATCGGCGACCGTAATCTTGATAGCGAAGAAGTGGAATATAAACATCGCCGTGCTGGCGAAAAGCAAATGATTAAAACCAGCGAAATCATTGATTTCCTGCTGAGTCAGATCAAACGCTAAGTTAGGTATTTTGCTCATCAGGCCGCTGGGTAATCACCACCAGCGGCTTTTTTATTTCAGCGACAAACCGATTTTATTGGCTGTCGCAGCTTTTATTAGCATTGAACTGAATATCATCACCCGCCGGAATCAGCGTTTTATCCGATTGCCCCTCTTCCATCGAAGGTCGAATATCAAAGTGACCATTGAGGGTCAGAAATACAGGTTCACCGGCATTTTTACGTGCTTTCAAATACCCTCTCTCCAGCGCGATACTATTCTCTACTGGGAAAGTTTTGCCGGTTGCACAATCAGTAAATAGTGCGGCATCCGCAAAGTATTTATACATGCCACTTAATGGCATCGGCGTTTTAGGCAAAGATTGTTCGCTCGGCACCAACTGATAATTCAAGGTAGATTGGATCGGCAACCCCTGCTGATCAAGCATTAGCAGATTCTTACCCACGGGGCGGAAATAACGTTTTTCGCCCTGCCCATTGGTTAACACCAACTTATCCGCAGTACGCGCCCACTTACCATATTCAGCAAAAGTTTGATCACCCTCTTTGCTGCCACGATAAATCTCTTTTAGGACAAATGTGCCATCACTATCAAGAAACAGCGAGGTATCCAGTCCGCTGCAATCTGCACAGGGTAATACCCCCTGATAACTTTGCTGCATCGGTTGTAAAACCTGCTCTATCGGCTGATGCCGATTATTACAACCGAAGAGTGACAGCGCACCTACTGCCACAAACAGCGCTATTGCTAATTTACTCACAGCCACTCTCCCATACAGTGTCCGATATATAAGGCATGAAGCCATTCAGGCATCATCCCTGATCTATTTTACCGCGCAGCGCTTTGGTTACCCCTTTGCGGACTTTGCTTTCAACCCGCCTGATTTTTGAGCCTTTGGTGGGTTTCGTCGCCCGACGGGGCTTTTCCACGACCATGGCTTGACGAATCAATGCCACCAGTCGCGCTAATGCCGCTTCACGATTCATATCCTGGCTGCGGTACTCCTGCGCTTTAATGATGACCACACCTTCAGCCGTCATCAAATGGCTATTTAGCAATAATAACCTTTCTTTATAATACTCTGGCAGGCTTGATGCCTTGATGTCAAAGCGCAAATGGATAGCAGTTGAGGTTTTATTGACATGTTGGCCCCCCGCCCCCTGCGCTCGGATCGCGGTCAGCTCAATCTCGCTGTCGGGTAGGCTGACGCTATTAGATATAATCAGCACACTTATTGCCCACTGCTTTGCCATTCGGCAAAACTAATTTCCAGACTATTCTTATCATCTGATAGCCAGATAGTTCCCTCTTGCAACGTGGCCTGTAATGACATATTTCGGTTAGACAGCGCAGCCAACTTTGCCATCTGCTCATCATCAAGGAAGCGCACTTGAAGATTGCGGTGTCCTGAGAGCTTATCCTGAACCTGTGGCCACCACACTTTAGCCGCCCGCTCACTGTAGGCATACAGCACAACTTTCTGTGACTGATTACAGGCTTTTCGTAACCGTTTCTCCTCTGGCAGCCCTAATTCTACCCAGAGTTCAATGCCATTGTGATCGTTGTGACGCCAGATTTCCGGCTCATCATCGGCGCTCAGCCCCTTAGTAAACTGCAAACGTTCATCTGCATGACAAATCCACGCTAATAAACGCAGCATCATGCGCTGGTCGGTTTCGGAGGGGTGTTGCGCTATCGTCAGGTTAACATCCTGAAAAAAATTACGATCCATATCAGCAATGTTAATAGCGGCTTTATGGATGGTTGCTTTTAGTGCCATGGGTGACCTCTTAATTATCTGGCGGACAGTGTACTTGATTAGGTCTGCCAGCAGCCAGACAACCCTGCATAAAGAGAGTTATTAGTGGCATCAATACTAAAAAGAAACCTTATCTCCCACTCTAATATCTCCATCACTCCTGTGCTATAGTCCTTATAAGTTCAGAGTTTATCTTCGTAGGTTGACAGTGCGCTGTTTCCACTGAGAATCTACCGGGTTAAACTTTTCAGGAGGATTACTGTGCAGCAATACTGTGAATTAGTACGCCGTTTTTATGCCGAAATAGGAAGTGGTGATCTTGGCTACGTGCCAGACGCCCTGCGTTGTGTATTGAAAGCATTGGACGAAGTTGCGGCTAACGACGCACTCCCGTCCTCCGTTAGGGAACAGGCGGCCTATGCCGCCGCTAACTTATTGGTGAGCGATTATGTCGATGAGTGAAGAGTATCAACCCATCAACTGTGATGACTACGATAATCTGGAACTCGCCTGCCAACATCACCTGATATTGACGTTGAAGTTGAGAGGCGGTGAGATCGTGGAAGGTAAAGCTAGCGATCTGCTGCTGAGAAAAAAGGTCGAGTACCTGATTGTCGAACAAGACGGAGCTATGCGCGAGTTACGTCTGGACCATATTGCCAGTTTCAGTCATCCCGAAATCGGGACTGTCGTGGTGAGTGCATCATAATTTCCACGCTTTATATGGGCCGCTTTACAGCGGCCCTAAAGTTTAAGTGGTTAAATCGGCATATTAAGGTTTAAGACTGGCATAGTAAGCGGCCAGGTCAGAAAAATCCTCGTCAGATAAGTTAGAGACATAAGCCCGCATCACTTCAGCCTGCCCTCCTGTACGCCCACCTTTTTTATACGCGGCCAATGATTGCTCCAGATAGAGTGCATTCTGCCCGGCCAGATTGGGGTACATCGGCACTGAAACTTTGCCATTCATACCATGGCAAGCCACACAACTGGCTGACTTCACTCGCCCCGCCTCAATATCATTTTTTGCCAACGCCGAAAAACTGCATAGGCCGAGAACGACCAATGTACTGACGACTAATTTCATCATTGCTCCTCACACAGTATCTTGCCAATTTCGGGCCTGTTGGCGACGTCTGTTTGCCGCCTTCCCGCCCGCTGAAATCTATTGGGTCTATTTATTATTATTCCGTTTTGGTCCAATTCAGGCACCAGCACGGCTCGCCTTCTTTAGCCTGCCCCGCCTGAGTCACGAAAACCCCAGCTGCGGCAATCAATTGCTCGCCAAAATAGAGCAATGGAATACGTTCCCGCTGCCATGGCGGAATGCCTAACTCCTGCCATATCTTCTTGCCTTGGCGCGAATGGTGCCGCCCGACAATTTTGACGTCGCCATGTAATCCAAAACCTATACTGATTTCGTCGCCGATAGCAGCAGCTCTTATCGCTTGCCCACCATGGGCAGTCAAGCTCAGTACACCTAGTTTGGCGGGCAGAACCAAGGGTTCAGGTGGCAGCTCTTTATCCTCAACTGTTGCCCAAAAGATATGCGCGACACCTATCTCTTGCAGCGCCGGCACCAAATAGAGGTGTTGCCGGAAACGGCGAACCTGATAAGCACCGAGGGTTAATTGAGGCTCTGCATCCTGCCTGGCCATCGCGACCTCCAACCACAATCTCTGTAGCTGGCTCTGCGACGGCATTAAGGCTCCTCTCTCTGCTAACCAACGGCGCACTATTGCCGCTCGCTTAGCCTCTGACGCCAGCAGCAGCCCCTCAATAGAGAGCGCGCCATGGTGATTTTTTAGTTGTTGCACACTCTCAGCCAACAACTCATCCAATAGCTGTTCTTGCTCAGCACACAAACCCGCACTGCGTGCCGTGGCCTGTGCGAAATGCGGCCAACGATGATGAAGTAAAGGCAGAACTCTCAAGCGCAGGAAATTACGATCGAAGCGATCGTCCTGATTGCTGTCATCTTCAATCCACTGTAATTGCTGGATTCGGGCATAGTTCTCCAGTGTTTCGCGGGAGAGTGTCAGTAAAGGCCGCAATAACTGACTGTGAGCAAAGGGCGTTCTGGCAGCCATTGCAGATAAACCTGCCGGGCCACTACCCCGCTTAAGTGCGAGCAGGAAGGTCTCACATTGGTCATCCAGATGTTGGGCTGTAAGTAACACTTCATCGGCGGCTAAATGTGAAGAGAATGCCTGATAGCGAGCACTCCTGGCTGCCGCCTCAATACCATTGTGACGGAGATCAATACTCACTCGAACCACTTCGAGTGGAATTTGCCATCGCTCACACTGTTGTTGGCAATGCTTTACCCAACCATCTGCCCGCGGATTTAAGCCGTGGTGAATATGAATGGCGCGTACTTTCAGTTCAGGAATGAGTTGGTCACGTATACAGACCAATAGATGCAGCAATACACTCGAATCCAAGCCACCACTGAATCCCACCAGAAAATTGCGCTGCCCCCCCAATTGTGCGAACACGGGGTTAAGTAAAACATTTGGCGTAGCAGGGACTGGGTTCATGTTATTCCGGCATCAATTCATAGAGCTCCAGTGGTAAACCATCTGGGTCATTAAAGAAAGTAAAACGTGATTGAGTATAAGGATCAATGCGAACTGCTTCGCAAATCACCCCGGCGGTGCCGAGTTCACTGACCGCCTGTTCAATGTCATCAACCTGAAAAGCCAGATGTCGCAAGCCACAAGCCTCCGGGCGACTCGGGCGCGGTGCCGGTGAAGGGAAGGAGAATAATTCAATGGTGTATTGCCCATTTAACGCCAGATCAGCTTTCCACGAATCGCGCTCTGCACGATAAACCTCACTGAGCAGATTGAAGCCCAGCAGCTCACAATAGAATTTTTTGCTGGCCTGATAATCTGAGCCAATGATCGCAATATGGTGAACCTGACGTATTATCAGCATGTATCCTCCGTTAAATTAAGTATCCATGCCCATCATGCTTCGGGTTACCTGTGCGTTGGCGACCCTCCTGCACTCAAGCTATTTAGGCTATATATGGTTTAGCCAAACTTAGCTATTCGGCAAAAAATAGCTAAAAAAAAACCGATGCTTAAATTCTGCACCGGTTTTTCTCAATGAGCAATAAACTCAGCAGTAGCCGTAGTTCATCAAACGCTGATAACGACGATTCAACAGCTCTTCTTCATTCAGGACATCCAAATCACTGAGGTCCGCCAGCAATTGTGCTTTCAGTGAAGCAGCAATCGCTAAGTAATCACGGTGTGCGCCACCTAACGGCTCAGCGATCACGGAGTCAATCATCTTCAACTCTTTGAGACGATGTGCGGTGATGCCCATAGCTTCTGCGGCTAATGGCGCTTTATCGGCGCTTTTCCACAGGATAGAAGCACAACCCTCTGGAGAGATAACGGAATAGGTGCTGTATTGCAGCATATTCACTTTATCGCCAACACCGATGGCGAGTGCACCACCAGAACCACCTTCACCAATAACGGTACAAACGATAGGTACATTCAATCGTGACATCTCACGCAGGTTACGTGCGATGGCTTCAGATTGACCTCGCTCTTCTGCGCCAACCCCCGGATAGGCTCCGGGTGTATCGATGAAAGTAATGATTGGCAACTTAAATCGCTCAGCCATCTCCATCAGACGCAGTGCCTTACGATAACCTTCCGGTGCAGGCATACCAAAGTTGCGGCGAATCTTCTCTTTGGTTTCGCGACCTTTTTGATGACCAATGATCATCACTGGGCGACCATCCAAACGAGCAATGCCACCGACGATAGCTTTATCGTCAGCATAGGCACGATCGCCAGCCAGCTCTTCAAAATCGGTAAAGATATTAGCGATATAATCCAGGGTATAGGGACGACGAGGATGGCGTGCCAGTTGGGCAATCTGCCATGCGCCGAGGTCCGAGAAAATCTTCCGCGTCAGCTCGAGACTTTTCTCACGCAGACGCTGGACCTCTTCATCCAGATTAATATCTAATTTTTCGTCTTGACGGCTGACTGCAGTCAGCGAGTCAATTTTCGCTTCCAGCTCTGCAATCGGCTGTTCAAAATCAAGAAAATTCAGACTCATAGCATTCCTATTTTAGTCAAATTCCAGTTCCACCTGCTCATTACCTACCAGCGTCCGCAAATCTATCAATAAGCGATCGGTGGGCGTCACGCGCCATGTGGCTCCAAACCGCAGCCGGGCGCGAGCATCTTCCCGTTGGTAATAAAGATGCACTGGGATCGTCCCCGCTCGATGGGGTTCCAACGATTGACGGAGACGGTTCAAAAGCTGGTCATCAATTTGCCTGTCGGTCAGCGATATAGCAAGCCCACGGGCATATTTTTCACGAGCTTCACTGATGTCCATTAACTCACGGGCGGTCATTTTAAGTCCACCACTAAAGTCATCAAAGCTGACCTGTCCGGTGGCTATCAGGATACGGTCTTTTTCCAATAAATGCTGATATTTTTCCAACGCATCGGTGAATAGCATCACCTCCAGACGCCCGGAGCGGTCATCCAAAGTACAAATACCAATGCGATTCCCGCGTTTTGTTACCATAACCCTTGCCGCGATAACCAGCCCCACTGCAGTGGTCATTTTGCCCCGATCCGTCGGATGCATATCTTTCAAACGCTGCCCGCCGGCATAACGCTCTATCTCCTTGAGATATTGGGTGATCGGGTGACCGGTCAGGTACAGCCCCAGCGTTTCCCGCTCACCGTCTAAGACAATTTGCTCCTGCCACGGCGGCACATTAGCATAAGATTGCTCAACCTGCTCAGGCGCATCAGCCAATACACCAAACATATCTGCCTGACCAATAGCTTCGGCCTTGGCATGCTGGTCAGCAGCTTTTAATGCTTCGCCCAACGAACTCATCAATGCGGCACGGTGCGGCCCCAGACGGTCAAAGGCACCGGACATAATCAATTTTTCTAAGATGCGGCGATTGAGTTTTTTGGTATCGACTCTGGCACACAAATCAAATAACTCTTTGAAGTGTCCGCCCTCTTTACGGGCTTCCAGCATGGCCTCAATCGGCCCTTCGCCCACACCCTTGATGGCCCCGATGCCATAAACGATCTCGCCTTCATCATTAACATGGAAATGATACAGGCCGCTGTTGATGTCAGGAGGCAGAATTTTCAGCCCCATACGCCAGCATTCGTCGACCAAACCAACCACTTTATCGGTGTTATCCATATCAGCGGTCATGACTGCCGCCATAAATTCAGCCGGATAATGCGCCTTCAACCAAAGCGTTTGGTAGGAGACCAATGCATATGCTGCGGAGTGAGATTTGTTGAAACCATAACCGGCAAATTTCTCTACCAGGTCAAAAATCTTAATCGCTAGTTCACCATCAATGCCCTGATTTTTTGCACCATCTTCAAATACAGAGCGCTGTTTAGCCATCTCTGCCGGGTTTTTCTTACCCATCGCACGGCGCAACATATCTGCGCCGCCGAGTGAATAACCAGACAGAACCTGGGCTATCTGCATAACCTGTTCTTGATACAAAATGATGCCATAAGTCGGTTCAAGCACCGGTTTCAAGGACTCATGTTGCCACTCAATATCCGGATAAGATATCGCTTCACGGCCATGTTTGCGGTCGATAAAGTTATCTACCATCCCTGATTGCAGCGGACCGGGGCGGAATAACGCCACCAGTGCTATCATATCTTCGAAGCAGTCAGGCTTCAGGCGCTTAATAAGATCCTTCATCCCTCTGGATTCAAGCTGGAATACCGCTGTCGTTTCCGAACGTTGCAGCATATCGAAGCTTTTTTTATCTTCCAGCGGAATAGAGGCGATATCTATTGGCTCTAACCCGGTTTTGGCGCGCCGGGCGTTAATCATCTCCAGCGCCCAGTTAATGATAGTGAGTGTTCGCAAACCGAGGAAGTCAAACTTCACCAGCCCGGCATATTCCACATCATTTTTATCGAACTGGGTAACGGGGTTGTTGCCTTCTGCATCGCAATATAGCGGTGCAAAATCAGTAATTTTAGTCGGCGCGATCACCACACCACCGGCATGTTTACCGGCGTTACGCGTTACCCCTTCCAGCTTGCGCGCCATATCAATCAGCGCTCTAACCTCCTCATCTGCCTCATAAATTTCAGGCAATTGGGGTTCAGCTGCGAAGGCTTTTTCCAGGGTCATACCTGGGTCTGGTGGAACTAATTTGGAGATTCGATCGACAAAACCATAGGGGTGGCCCAGTACGCGACCAACATCGCGAATGACGGCTTTAGCCGCCATGGTACCAAACGTAATAATCTGGGAAACCGCATCACGACCATACATATCCGCCACGTGCTCAATCACCAGATCGCGTTTCTCCATACAGAAGTCAACGTCGAAGTCGGGCATTGAGACACGTTCTGGGTTGAGAAAACGTTCGAACAGCAGGTCAAATGCCAATGGATCAAGGTCGGTAATTTTTAGCGCATACGCCACCAAAGAGCCCGCACCCGAGCCTCGCCCCGGCCCTACTGGTACACCATTATCTTTCGACCACTGGATAAATTCCATTACGATCAAGAAGTAACCAGGGAAGCCCATCTGGTTAATCACTTTCAGCTCAATTTCCAGGCGCTCGTCGTACTCTGGTCGTTTCTGCGCCCGCACTTCAGGGTCAGGGAAGAGTAGCTCAAGCCGCTCTTCTAAACCTTGTTTCGACTTCTCGACTAGAAAATCTTCTGTACTCATCTTCCCGGTCGGGAATTGCGGTAAGAAATACTCCCCGAGACGGATGGTCACATTGCAACGTTTGGCGATTTCAACACTGTTGATCAGTGCCTCAGGGATATCCGCGAACAGTTCACACATCTGCTCTTCATCGCGCATAAACTGCTGAGGGCTATAATTTTTGGGCCGCTTAGGATCAACCAGTGTAAAACCGTCATGGATGGCGACGCGGATCTCATGGGCATCAAAATCGGATTCATCGATAAAACGCACATCATTGGTTGCCACTACCGGCAAGCCACGCTCAGTAGCTAATGCTACAGCGGCATGCAGATAATTCTCTTCATCCGGCCGACCGGTACGAATTAATTCCAGATAGTAGCTGCCAGGAAAATGCTCCTGATAAAACTCAAGACACTGATCAACCTGAATCTGATTACCACGCAAAATAAATTTGCCGACATCCCCCATCCGGCCACCAGATAGCAGGATCAGCCCCTCTTTATGCCGGATCAACCAATCACGATCAATGATAGGCCCAGCAGCGCCATAACCACGTTGATAGGCTTCGGAGATCAGTAAAGTCAGGTTTTGATAACCTTCGTTATTGCGTGCCAGCACAGTGAGATGGGCTAATTCATCACCCAGAATTTCGCTTTGCACGTAGAAGTCGGCGCCAATGATGGGCTTAATCCCAGCACCATGAGCGCTACCGTAGAATTTCACCAAGCCGCAAAGGTTAGTGAAGTCGGTAATGGCCAGAGCGGGCATACCTAGCGCAGCAGCTCTTTTCACCAATGGCCCAATCTTGGCTAATCCATCGATCATGGAGTAGTCGCTGTGAACACGCAGGTGGACAAAACGAGGTTCGGCCATATCCAGATACCAGAAATTAGTGGATTGAATCATGCCCTCAGCGATTCACTGCTGAGGAATCATATCGATACGTTATGGATGTTGCTTGGTGGCTTACACCAGACCCAGCACACGTTTAACCGGACCGAAACTACGTCGGTGATGCTCTGTCGCACCGAAGGCGGACAATTTTTCCAAATGGACAGCGGTTGGATAGCCTTTATGTTGCGCAAAACCATATTCAGGGAAATGGCGATCCAACTCAGTCATTTCACGATCTCGCGTCACTTTAGCCAGGATCGAGGCAGCGCTGATCTCTGCCACTCGGCTATCGCCTTTTACCACGGCTAATGACGGCATAGCCAGTTTCGGGCAGCGGTTACCGTCAATCAAAACATAATCAGGGGTGATATGCAGCCCTGCAACCGCCCTCTGCATAGCCAGCATCGTCGCGTGCAATATATTCAGGCGATCTATCTCTTCTGGCTCTGCGCGACCAAGGCTCCACGATAATGCCTTGTCGGTAATTTCATCATAAAGTGATAAGCGGCGCTTTTCACTCAACTTTTTCGAATCAGCAAGGCCTACGATTGGCCGCTTAGGATCGAGGATCACGGCAGCAGTGACAACCGCGCCGACTAAAGGGCCACGGCCAACTTCATCCACACCGGCAATCAGATTTGCCTGCGGATATATAAAAATATCAGTCATCGTCCTGCCAACTCCAAAACCGCTTGCGCAGCTTGCTCATCTGCGCCACAGCGAATGCTCTGATGTAAGATCAGAAAACGCGCTTTTAATATCTCAACCGCTTCACCACCTTGCAACAAAGGCAGCAGTGCATCGGCTAATTTTTGCGGCTGACACTCTTGTTGTAGCAGTTCAGTCACCAACTCTTCGCCCGCTAACAGATTCGGTAACGAAACATAGGGCGTTTTGACCAGACGCTCTGCCAACCAGAAGGTGAAAGGTTTCATCCGGTAACCGACCACCATTGGGCATTTAGCTAACATGCACTCCAACGCCGCAGTGCCGGATGCCAGCAGTGTTGCGTCACTGGCGATCATCGCCGCACGGGCATTACCATCGAGTAAATGCACGGATAAATCAGGGGCAATCTCGGCCTTAATTCGCTCAAACTGCTCGCGTCGTTTGCTGTTAACGAGGGGAACCAGCACTTCCAGTTCAGGCAGTTGCTCCCTCAGGAGCACTGCTGTACGCAGAAAATCGCCACTGAGCATTTCAACTTCAGAGTGACGACTCCCTGGTAATAAGGCTAAGCAAGGCACATTCGGCGCAATAGCCAGCTCTGCTCTTGCGGCTTGTTTATCAGGGGTTAACGGCATGGCATCGGCCATGGTATGACCGATAAAGCGGCAAGGAACATTAAAGCGATCGTAAAACGCTTTTTCAAAAGGGAGAAAAGCAAGCACCATATCAGTCGCTTTACCTATTTTGAAAACACGTTTTTGTCGCCAGGCCCACACTGACGGGCTGACATAATGAATGGTTCGGATACCTCGCTGTTTCAAGCGCCCTTCAAGGGTGATATTGAAATCAGGTGCATCGATACCGACAAAAACATCCGGGGATAGCTCACTAAAACGCTGGGTCAGATCTTTTCGGATTTTCAGCAGGCGTGGCAGTCGCTCTAGTACTTCAACAACCCCCATCACTGCCAACTCTTCCATCTCAAACCAGGCTTCACATCCTTCAGCTTGCATCAGAGGCCCTGCGACACCGACAAAGCGCGCATCAGGCACCTGAGCTTTCAGTGCACGAATTAACCCTGCACCCAGAATGTCGCCAGACGTCTCTCCGGCGACTAAACCTATCGTTAAAGGACGCCCGCCACTTAATGGACGATCAACAGATAATGGGCTATTTTGCATAGATCAGCGAATAATGCCGCGAGTGGAGCGAGCAAAGAAGTCACTGAATGCCTTAACCGCCGGATATTGTTCCGCCAATTCGGCAATTTCGGGCTTCACTTCATCCAATGTCCGGCCACTGCGATACAGTAACTTATACGCATTGCGGATAGCGTGAAGTGATTCTTTGTCGAAGCCACGGCGTTTCAACCCTTCGATATTAATACCGAACGGTGTCGCATGGTTACCCTGAGCAATGACAAACGGAGGCACGTCCTGAGCAACACCAGAACAACCACCCACCATAACATGCGCACCGATCACGCAGAATTGATGAACAGCTGTCATACCACCAATAATGGCATAATCGTCAATTTCCACATGACCACCCAACGTTGCATTATTCGCAAGAATACAACGATCACCAATGATACAGTCATGGGCAATATGGGCATTGATCATCAGTAAATTATCGTTGCCTACTTTTGTCAATTCACCACCTTGCACTGTGCCACGGTGGATAGAAACGCTTTCGCGGATACGGTTACGTGAACCGATCTCGACTCGAGTTGGCTCGCCTGCATATTTCAGATCCTGATTTGCTTCACCAATAGAAGCGAATTGATAAATCTGATTATCGCAGCCGATTTTTGTTATTCCATTAACGACGACATGGGACTTCAGTTCCGTGCCAGCGCCGATTTCCACCTGGGATCCGACAAAGCAGAAGGGGCCAATATGAACGCCAGCGCCAATAACTGCGCCTTCTTCAACAATAGAACTTGGATGGATAACGGCCGTTTTGTCAATCACGTATCAGGACTCCTTTGCAACTACAGGTTCTGCTGGCGGTGTCGCGGGTTTGCTACGAGCACACATCATAGTGGCCGTACAAACAATTTCACCATCTACTTTCGCAACACCAGTAAAGCGAGTCAGACCACGGCGCTCTTTGACAAACTCAACTTCCATGATCATTTGATCGCCAGGGACTACTGGACGTTTGAAGCGAGCTTCATCGATACCAGCAAAATAATAAAGCTCACCCGGTTCAAGTTTACCACGGCTCTTAAAGGCCAAAATCCCGGTAGCTTGAGCCATCGCTTCTAAAATCAGCACACCCGGGAAGATTGGCTTGCCCGGAAAGTGGCCTTGGAAAAATGGCTCGTTGAAAGAGACGTTCTTCACTGCACGCAGAAATTTTCCTTCCTCAAAATCAAGGACGCGATCTACCAGCAAGAACGGAAAACGGTGCGGGAGTAGATCCAAAATCTCTTCAATATGCAGAGTATGAGTGTCAGTAGTCAAAATACTCTTCCTGTCTAAAAAACTGATGCTATCAACAACACGGCCTGCACTGCCCCAAAAGGGAGGCATTAGGCAGGCCGCAAATTAGGAACTCTGTATACCCTTCGAACTGAAACTGCGGTGATACTAGCTGCAACACCAATTTCTTTGGGTATCTACTTTTGGCATCAATTGCCAATAAGTTTAATTATTCGCTCAGAGTGTCGGGCTTGAGTGATTATTCTTTATCGATTTTACGCTCAATAGCTTTTAATCGCTTATTAATCCCATCAATATTCATCACTAAAGCAGCTGTCTTGCGCCAAACTTTATTCGGTTGTAGCGGAATACCGGAGGAGTATAACCCAGGTTCAGTGATTGGGCGCATCACCATTCCCATTCCAGTAATTGTGACTTTGTCACAAATCTCCATATGACCATTGATCACGCTGGCACCACCTATCATACAGTAGCGGCCAACTTTCAGACTACCCGCCATGATAACACCACCCGCAACTGCGGTATTGTCGCCAATCACAACGTTATGTGCAATCTGACATTGATTATCAATGATGACACCATTACCAATAATCGTATTATCCAGTGCACCACGGTCAATCGTTGTACAAGCACCAATCTCAACGCGGTCGCCAATATGTACAGAACCGAGCTGTGGTATTTTTATCCAATTGCCACGATCATTTGCATAGCCAAAACCATCTGCACCAATGACCGTACCGGATTGAATCAGACAGTTTTGTCCAATCACAACTTCATGATAAACGGAGACATTGGCCCACAAACGGCTACCAGCACCTATGTGAGTATTCTTACCAATAAAGCAGCCAGCACCGATAACCACGTTATCACCCAGCACAACACCAGACTCTATCACCGCATTAGCACCGACAGAGACATTATCTCCCAGAGTTGCCTGCACGGAGATCACCGCGCTTGGTGCAATATCTTGCGCCGGTTGAGGTGTGGTATCCATTATCTGCGCCATACGTGCATAGGTTAAATAAGGATTTTTAACCACCAAAGCCGCAGATTTACAAAAAGGTAAGTCAGCTTCTGTCAGCACCACAGCACCGGCATGGCAAGTGGCGAGTTGTTCCTGATAACGGCTGTTTGACAAGAATGTGATTTGCGAAGGCTCGGCAGAATGCATAGAAGCGATGCCGGTGATGACAAGATCGCCATCACCGTGCACCTGTGCATCCAACTGCTGGGCTAAATCAGCCAGTCGAATTGAAGGCATGTTTTATTTAACCTGTTTCAGCACGTCAGCAGTAATGTCTTTAGCAGGATCTGCGTATGCAACAGCATTCGCATCAATCACCACATCATAACCGCCTTTGCTAGCAACAGATTTCACAGCGTCCTGAATACGACTCAGAATTTTGTTACGTTCTTCCATCTGACGGCGGCGATTGTCTTGCTCAAAAGCCTGGGCTTTAGTTGAGAAAGTTTCACGCTGTTTCATTACGTCATTTTCCAGCTTAGTACGATCACTGGCCTTCATGGTAGAACCGTCACGTTGCAGTTTCTGCATTTTAGTCTGCAGATCTTTCTCCATCCCTTGCAATTCGGTTGCACGGCCTTTGAATTCATTCTCCAGCTGCTTAGCTACGGTTTCACGCGCAGGTAATTGTTGGAAAATGCTGGAAACATTAACAATAGCAATCTTGTCAGCGGCTTGAACGCTGGCAGAAGCTGCCAATGCTAAACCAAGACTTGCGGCACACAACCACTTTTTCACTATAAACTCCTTACCATTACCCGTTTGTGTCAGAGACACCTTGAAGTGCACTTAATGCTGAATAATGCCTAAGATAGCGCCGACCTAGGCCAACGCTACTTTAGGTTTTTCCAACTACCAGTGCTGTCTTGAAAATTCAGTACTGCTTTGCCAATCAATTACCAAGTTTTACCAATGTTAAACTGGAATTGTTCTGACTTATCGCCTTCGTAATCTTTAACCGGTTTAGCATATGAGAACACTAATGGCCCCAATGGAGACATCCATTGCAATGACACACCGGCAGACACACGAATATTACTCGCTTTACTGTAATCAGGTATGCCAGCAGCTCGTGTAGCTGCGGTATTTTCCCAATTGGTATCCCATACCGTACCGGAATCAATAAAGAATGAGGTACGTATAGAGTTAGCGTATTTCTCACTGATAAACGGTGTCGGTGTAATCAGCTCTAAACTGGCCACCGCCATCGCGTTACCCCCGACAGCATCGGTAGAGTCTCTAACAGTTCCATTAGCATTATAGTATGCAGCTTTAGGCCCGATGTTATTTGATCGGAAACCACGAACTGTACTAGAGCCACCGGCATAGAAGTTTTCGTAGAATGGCATCTCTTTAGAGCCAATACCGTCGCCATAACCCAAGCGGCCACGCCCCAAGAGCACCCACGAATGATCTTCATCTAACGGCTGATACGCAGAGGTATCGAAAGTCACTTTATAGAACTCGTTATCAGAGCCCGGCACAGTGACTTTGGTATTTACTGATGATTTAACACCCTTGGTTGGGAAGAAACCACGGTCAAGGTTGTTATATGTCCAACCCAGATTCAGTGTGAAATCGTCGGCAGTGAAACCTGCACGGTCAATCAGATTAGGATCTTGGCCAACAGAGTCAAGATATCGCCACATTGCAACTTGCGGTTCCATATCTGACAGATCGTTATGGACGTAACCTAAGCCGACACGCAATGAGTTATTCTCATTGATTGGGAAGCCTAAAGTACCATCAACACCATAACTGCTGTTGGTATAGCCAGATAGATCTGCATTATCTGCTTTAAAATCATTATAGAAGATACGCCCGCCCAAACTGACACCATCAACGGTGAAGTAAGGATCGGTTAAGGTAAATTCAGCATAGGTCTGGTAGTCGTTCTTCGTACCGTTAATGCCAACAGTATTACCCGTACCCAGCCAGTTATCCTGTTGAACACCAACCTGGAAGCTCACGCCACTTTCAGTACCGTAACCGATACCAAAGTTTAGGCTACCTGTGTTGCGTTCTTTAACTTTGTAGGTCACGTCGACCTGATCAGCAGTTCCTGGCACACGTTGAGTTTCAACATCAACGGTTTCAAAATAGCCTAAACGGTTCAAACGCTCCTTACCCGCTTCGACCTGATCATTACCTAGCCATGCACCTTCCATCTGACGCATTTCACGGCGCAATACGGAGTCTTTACTGGTGTCATTACCTTCGAAACGAACATTACGGACATAGAAACGGTTACCCGCATCTACATTGATATGCAGTTTGACGGTTTTATCAGCATCGTTAATTTCAGGCTGAGACACGACACGCGGATAGGCATAGCCATAACGGCCCAACATCTTCTTGATGTCCTCTTCCATGCGCGTGACTTTACTGCCGTTATATAACTCACCCGGCTCAATCTTGACCAGCTTGTCAGCATCAGATTGATGGCCTGCAAGATTACCGCTCACAACTACGCTGTTAAGCTTGTATTGATCGCCTTCGGTAATATTGATGGTGATATAGATGCCTTTTTTATCTGGCGTCAAGCTCACCTGGGTTGAATCAATGTTAAAGCGCGCATAGCCGCGATCCAGATAGAAGCTGCGCAGGATTTCAAGATCGCCCGCCAGTTTCTGCTTCTGATATTTACGATCACCGACCACGTTCCACCATGGCACTTCATCACGCAATTGGAAGCGCGAGATTAGCTCATCGGTGGTGAAACTGTGATTGCCGACGATGTTAATCTGCTGAATTTTTGCAGAGACACCTTCGGTAAAGACCAATTTAAGATCGACACGATTACGTGGCAGTGGTGTAACAACAGCCTTCACTGAAGCGCTGTATTTACCCACACTGTAGTAGAAATCTTCGAGTCCTTTTTCAATGCTGGATATAGTGGTACGGTCCAGGGCTTCGCCAATCCGGACGCCAGAGGCTTCCAGATTCTGCTTAAGCATGTCATCTTTCACCGCTTTATTACCGGAGAAAGTGATGCTGGCAATCGTTGGGCGTTCTTTGACTTGAACAATCAGCGTATCACCATCGCGCAGGACACGAACGTCCTCGAAGTTGCCTGTAGCAAACAACGCACGGATAGTTTTACCGATGTCATCATCACTGACGGTATCGCCTACGCGAACCGGCATATTAAGTAACGCCGCACCGACGGCGACCCGTTGCAGGCCTTCGAAATGAATATCTTTCACTACGAACCCGTCTGCACCGTATACGGTGGCGCTGCCAAACAGCAGCGACGCTATGAGCAACTTTTTCATCGCCATCGTTGTTATGCGTTCTTCCTAACCTATCCCCTGCCGTTAAAGACGGGAGAAATCATTGAAAAGTGCAAGCCCCATTAATAACACTAGCAAAATAGAGCCAATGCGATAACTGAAGTCCTGTACTCGCTCAGAAACCGGCCCACCCTTGAGCTTTTCTATCGCCAGGAAGAGCAGATGTCCACCATCTAATACCGGTAACGGGAACAGATTGATAATACCTAAGTTGACACTGATCAGTGCCAAAAACATTAGGTAATACACCAACCCGTACTCAGCTGAAACCCCAGCACCTTGTGCAATAGATATCGGGCCACTCAGGTTATTCAGCTTAACATCACCAGTAATCAGTTTACCCAACATGTTTACCGTCAACCGCATCAACTGCCAGGTTTTATCCCCAGCTTGGTAGAGTGCCGTGAACGGGCCATATTGGCGAATCGTTCTATATTCATCCGGAAGCGGTATAACTTTCGGCACTACGCCCGCAAAACCTTCACTGCGGTTTGCTCCCACCGATTTTGTATCTGGTATCAAGGTTAAAGACAAGGGGGTACTTCCCCTTTCAATATCTAACACCAGTGGCTTACCGGGGTTATCACGAACCTGCAAAACAAATGTTTGCCAACGATCCAGTGATTGACCGCCAACTTTAACGATCCTATCCCCCGCTTGTAAACCCGCCTTTTGTGCCGCTGACCCTGGTTGAACTTCTGCCAGGACGGATTCAATCTGCGGACCACGAGGAATGATACCCAGCGCAACGACAGGATCTTGCTTATCAGGTTCAAATTGCCACTGACGCAAATCTAACGTCTTTTGCACTATGTTGTTGACAGAATCCGGGTTGTTAACAGAATCAGGCGCATTGACAGAACCAAATGGAGCTACACCAACTTGTGTTTGCTTGTCGCCAATTTTACTAACTAATGCCAAACGAACAGAATCCCAGTCAGGCGTTTCGATACCATCTACAGACTTAAGTTCCATTCCCGGAGAAATATTGGCTTGTGCAGCAATAGATTGTGGCGAAATATCACCCACAACCGGACGCACACTTGGCACGCCAATGATAAACACTAGCCAGTAAGCAATGACAGCAAAAAGGAAGTTAGCTATAGGACCCGCGCTGACGATTGCCGCGCGTTGTAAAACAGTTTTATTGTTAAAAGATTGATGGCGAAGCTCCGGTGCAACAGCCGCCACACGCTCATCCAACATCTTAACATAGCCCCCCAACGGGATAAGGGCGATAACATACTCAGTACCCTGGCGATCAGTCCGGCGCCATAAAGCTTTGCCAAAACCAATAGAAAAGCGTTCGACACGGACACCACAGCGCCGCGCCACCCAAAAGTGGCCAAACTCATGCACTGTAATTAAGATCCCCAGTGCGATAATAAACGCGGCCAGGCTCCAGAGTATGCTCATCATATTCCCTAAACTCCCCGTCAGCGACGGATTAAAACACTAACAGCATTAAGCAGGCAAATACCGGCACAGCTGCGGTCAGGCTATCGATACGATCCAGTATCCCACCATGACCAGGAATCAAATGACCACTGTCTTTGATTCCCGCTTCACGTTTAAACATACTTTCGGTCAAATCGCCGAGTACCGAGGCCAATGCAGCAACCACGGAACAGATTAGCAGCTTTTCTGGGATGATATCCAATGGAGCATATCGACCAAACAACCATGATATCAGAGCTGATGTCAGTAAACCGCCAATTAATCCTTCCCACGTTTTACCTGGTGAGACTTTAGGCGCTAATTTATGTTTACCGAATAACTTACCGAACATGTAAGCACCAGAATCTGCGCCCCACACCAAAAGCATCACGTATAACAGCCACCAGGCACCAATATTGTGGTGCTGGTCATAACCATACTGGCGCAGTGCCACCATGCCCCAGAAAAAGGGGACAATGGTCAGAATGCCGAAAATTATACGTAAGAGACGTGAATCGCGCCAGAACACGGCAGAGCGTGGGTATGTAAGCACCAACAGCAATGCAGCGAACCACCAGCCCATAGAGAGCCAGAGAGGAACACTCACTTGTGGAAGATGAGCTGAATGCTGATAGGCTGGAAGGCTAAGCAGCATCAGAACAAGTAGAAAACCACAAAGTATAGCTAACCAAATACGCTGTGAACGACTGGCAAATCCAGCTAATTGACCCCACTCCCATGCTGCAAGCATACAGACAAAGAGAGTAACAATAGCAAAACCAACCGGCGGAAGCAGGAACAGTGCACCAATGACAACCGGAATCAAAATCAAAGCAGTTATGAGACGATACTTCAGCAAAAGTTCCCCCTAGGATGCAGTGGCATCGATAGGTGTAGTTCCCCCGAAGCGACGCTCGCGTTGTGCAAATGCATTCAGCGCACCTTCAAAGACATGTTCATCAAAATCAGGCCAGAGTACATCAGTAAAGTAAAGTTCAGCATAGGCAATTTGCCACAACAAGAAATTACTGATGCGATGTTCACCACCGGTTCTGATCACTAAATCCACCTCAGATTGCTCATGCAGGCAGATATGCGAGTTTAGCGATTCTTCATTGATATCTGTGGGTTGCAGCTCCCCTCGCTGTACTTGTTCAGCTAAATGGCGCACACCCTGAATAATATCCCAACGCCCACCATAATTGGCAGCAATGTTAAGTTTCAGACCGTCATTATTTGCTGTTAACACTTCTGAGCGACGGATCCGTTGTTGCAAACGTTCACTAAATCGACTGATATCACCAATAACCGATAAGCGCACATTATGTTTATGCAGGCTTTTTACTTCGCTGTCCAGCGCACGAACAAAAAGCTCCATCAGGGCGGTGACTTCTTGAGCAGGGCGGTTCCAGTTTTCACTACTGAAAGCATAAAGCGTGAGCGCATCCAAATGATGAGTAGCCGCAAAACTCACTGCCCGGCGAACTGACTTCACTCCTGCTTTATGACCGAAAACCCTCAATTTACCCTGATTTTTAGCCCAACGCCCATTACCATCCATAATGATAGCGACATGGCGTGGTATCAGGGGGGACAAGTTAGCCCTATCTTCATTTACAGACGACATAATGCGAACTCATTTCCTCAATAAACCAATTGTTCGTCCCGAACATTAGGCAGTAAGCGCACAAAAAAAGCCGTGTACCAAGTCACGGCTTCTTAAGTGACAGCCAAAATAGACGGTTTAAATACCTATTGGGCCACTAATCAACAGTCTATCTCTCCATCGACGGTGCAGACTATACCATCTCAGCCTTGCCCTAACAAATTCCCAAATCAGGCAGTAGCTCTGAATTATTCAATTTTGCGATTGCATTCGCAGCTGCATTACGGGCTTTACGATCAATCACCAGCACCTCATCCACACAGCTGGGTTCTGGCAATGACAAAGACTCCACTACCACTCGATTAATGGCTGCAATATCAGTGAAGCGAATCTGTGAATCTAAAAATGCCATGACAGAGACTTCGTTAGCCGCATTCAGTGCAGTAGTAGCGGCCTGCCCGGCATTACATGCATCGATCGCCAATTTCAGGCATGGATAACGTTGATAATCCGGTGTAGCAAAGGTCAGTTCACGTATCTTGCAGAAATCCAGTGCTGTTACACCAGAGTTAACCCGCATTGGGTAGGCCATGGCATGCGCAATCGGTGTGCGCATGTCAGGTGTTCCCATTTGTGCCAACACGCTGCCATCATGATAGCGCACCATCGAGTGAATGACGGATTGAGGATGTAAAATCACCTCAATTTGTTCTGCGCTAGCATTAAATAACCAACGGGCTTCAATATACTCCAACCCTTTATTCATCATTGTCGCAGAATCGACTGAAATTTTACGCCCCATAGACCAGTTTGGATGAGCACAAGCTTGATCCGGGGTGACATCGGCGAATTGCGACAACGGGGTTTCACGCAATGGACCGCCAGAGCCAGTCAAGATGATGCTAGAAACGCCATTCTCACTCAATGAAGAGTAGCCTAATTGGCGCTGAATTTTTTCAGGTAAACTCTGAAAAATAGCATTATGCTCGCTGTCAATTGGCAGCAGTTGCGCTTTACTGCTCTTAACTTCATCCATAAACAGCTTGCCGCAGGTAATCAGTGACTCTTTGTTAGCCAGTAATACCTGTTTACCCGCACGAATCGCCGCCAATGTAGAAGATAATCCGGCAACACCGACAATCGCCGCCATCACTTGATCAACATCATCTAACGCCGCCAGTTCACAGGCAGCTTTTTCGCCAGCGTATACTTCGGTTCTTGATCCCTTTTCAGCCAATAGCAGGCGCAGCGCTTTAGCCGATAGTTCATCGGACATTGCAGCGTAACGGGGAGCGAATTCAAGACATTGCTGAGCCATCTGCTCGACATTGCGGCCAGCAACCAACGCAGTGACTTTGAATAATTCAGGATTAGCGCGCACAACACCCAAAGTGCTGTTGCCGATGGAACCAGTAGAACCAAGAATAGTCAGTTGCTTCATGAGAGTGCTCTGAATAACTGTTTTTATGATAGGCGAGGCGTTAACCATCTGTATGACAGGCGGTATTATTAATATCCTCGTGCCCAATTTTATGGCGCTTTATGAGCTCATAACAGATTGGCCGAAAGCAGAGCGCCACCTAAGCAGCGCTTTGCAATTATGAATGAGGATTAGAAATCCATTAGCTCGGCTTCTTTCGCAGCCAATGCAGCATCAACTTTCTTGATAAAGGCATCAGTCAGCTTTTGTACTTCATCTTGAGAACGACGATCTTCGTCTTCACTGATCTCTTTATCTTTCAACAAAGCTTTCACTTTCTCGTTAGCATCGCGGCGCACATTACGAATAGAAACACGGCCCTGCTCTGCTTCGGCGCGAACAACTTTGATCAGGTCTTTACGGCGCTCTTCAGTCAATGCTGGCAGTGGAACACGAATAACGGTGCCAGCAGAAGAGGGGTTCAGGCCCAAATCAGAGGTCATGATCGCTTTCTCAACTGCTGCACTCAGGCTGCGGTCAAAAACAGTCAACGCCAAAGTACGGGAGTCTTCAACAACGATGTTAGCCAACTGGCGCAGTGGTGTAGCAGTACCATAGTACTCAACCTGAATGCCATCAAGAATACTTGGAGAAGCACGGCCGGTACGGATCTTACTGATATGGTTCTGGAAAGCTTCTAAGCATTTTTCCATGCGCACTTCAGTATCTTTTCTAATTTCGTTAATCACGTTGTCAACCCTTGAAAACTGGTTACTTGGCAGGCCATAACTTCAGTATAGCCAGTGAATATACAAACCAACAGTTGCTGGCTAGAGGGGCAAATCTTCAATTGAGATCCCCCTGACAGGACGAGTAGCCGCTTATTTCGCGATCGAGGTCACTTCTTTAGTGATCAACGTCCCTTCATTCTCACCCATCACCACGCGACGCAGAGCGCCTGGCTTATTCATGTTGAAGACGCGAATTGGCAGATTATGGTCACGAGCCAGAGTGAAGGCTGCCAGATCCATAACTTTCAGTTCACGCTCTAAAACGTCCTGATAGGTTAGCTGTTCATATAGCGTCGCGTCAGGATTTTTCACCGGATCTGCGGAGTAAACCCCATCGACTTTGGTGGCTTTCAACACAACATCAGCTTCGATTTCAATACCACGCAGACACGCAGCAGAGTCAGTGGTGAAGAAGGGGTTACCCGTACCGGCGGCAAAAATCACCACGCGGTTGTGGCGCAGCAAGCTGATAGCTTCAGCCCAGCTGTAATTATCACACACACCATTCAATGGAATAGCTGACATCAGGCGGGCGTTCACATAGGCACGGTGCAGTGCATCTCGCATTGCCAGGCCGTTCATTACGGTAGCCAGCATTCCCATGTGGTCGCCCACGACGCGGTTCATTCCTGCCTGTGCCAAACCGGCACCGCGGAATAAGTTACCACCGCCAATGACCACACCGACCTGAATGCCCAATTCGACCAGCTCTTTAACTTCTTGAGCCATGCGATCCAAAACGCTTGCGTCGATACCAAAACCTTCTGCGCCTTGCAGGGCTTCGCCACTAAGCTTAAGCAGGATACGCTGATATACGGGTTTTGCATTGGTTGCCATGGTGTTCTGTCCTAAGCAGCAGTAAAAATATTGGGGAGTGAATAAAATGGAACCGCCTATTGGCGGCCCATTTTTAGCATTAAGACTGTTTGCTCATTGCTGCAACTTCAGCAGCAAAGTCAGTCTCAGCTTTCTCGATGCCTTCGCCCACTTCGAAGCGGATGAAGTTTACAACGTCAGCTTTGTTCTCTTTCAACAAATCGCCAACAGTTTTGCTTGGGTCCATAACGAAGTTCTGACCAGTCAGAGAAACTTCGCCGGTGAACTTACGCATGCGGCCTTCAACCATCTTCTCAGCAATTTCACGTGGCTTGCCGGATTCGATAGCAATGTCCAACTGGATTTGGTGCTCACGAGCAACAACTTCAGCAGGAACATCATCTGGCTTAACATATTCAGGTTTGCTTGCAGCAATGTGCATAGCAATGTGCTTAACCAGCTCTTCATCAGCGCCAGTTGCAGCAACCATAACGCCGATACGTGCGCCGTGCAGATAAGTCCCCAGAACGTCGCCTTCCAGCGCAGCAATACGGCGAATATTGATATTCTCACCGATTTTAGCCACCAGGTTTGCACGTTGTTCTTCGAACTTAGCTTTCAGAGCGTCGATATCAGCGATTTTGTCAGCCAGAGCTGCGTTGATAACTTCTTCACCAAATGCTTTGAAGCCAGCATCTTTAGCAACGAAGTCAGTTTCGCAGTTCAGTTCCAGAATCACACCGAATTTACCGTCGGCTGAAACTTTAGCCAGGATGATGCCTTCAGCAGCGATACGACCTGCTTTCTTGGCAGCTTTAGCCTGACCAGATTTACGCATATTGTCGATGGCAAGCTCGATGTCGCCGTTAGCTTCAACCAACGCCTTTTTACATTCCATCATGCCTGCGGCAGTACGCTCACGCAGTTCTTTTACCAAAGCAGCGGTAATAGCAACCATTTAAATTTCCTCGGTTCTCTTGTGAAGAGAAGATCTCACATTAGATACGCAAAGGGGGCCTATAAAAGGCCCCCCTAACCAACATATTTCAATACCTGGTTAATAAGGGCTCCTGCGAGCCTGACTTATTATTCAGCTTCTACGAAGCTTTCTTCCGCTTGAACGGCCAGATCTTGAGAACGACCTTCATTGACGGCAGTAGCAACCGCGCTCAGGTACAGCTTAACTGCACGGATTGCGTCGTCGTTACCTGGGATGATGAAGTCAACGCCATCTGGATCGGAGTTAGTATCAACGATAGAGAATACCGGGATACCCAGGTTGTTAGCTTCTTTGATAGCGATGTGTTCGTGATCAGCATCAACAACAAACAGAGCGTCTGGTAAACCGCCCATGTCTTTGATACCGCCCAGGCTGTTTTCCAGCTTGTTCAGCTCACGAGTACGCATCAGCGCTTCTTTTTTGGTCAGCTTGTCAAAGGTGCCGTCTTGAGACTGGATTTCCAAATCTTTCAAACGTTTGATGGACTGACGAACTGTTTTCCAGTTAGTCAGCATCCCGCCCAACCAGCGATGGTTCACGAAGAACTGGTCGCAGTTGTTGGCAGCTTCTTTTACCGCTTCGCTTGCTGCGCGTTTAGTACCAACGAACAAGATCTTACCTTTACGGGAAGAGATCTTTTTCAATTCAGCCAGAGCTTCGTTGAACAGTGGTACGGTCTTTTCCAGGTTGATGATGTGAACTTTGTTACGTGCGCCGAAGATGAAAGGCTTCATTTTCGGGTTCCAGTAACGGGTCTGGTGACCGAAGTGAACACCGGCCTGGAGCATGTCGCGCATGGAAACAGTTGCCATGATTAAAACCTCTATAGTATCAGTTGGGGTTATGCCTCCACGTGTCCCATAACGCCGACCCCATAAGCGATTGATATTAATCAAAAACTTTAGGGCACCCCGGCGTATGTGTCGACACGTGTGTGTTATTTACACATATGAGTGCGATTGGTATTACTCAGCTAAACAACGTATTCGTGACCAGAATATCTCCAAGAACACAGTACGGTTCGCCGGCGCGCTTTATACCATAAACAGCCACAACACACCAACTTTTGTTGCATCTTGTGCCGCGACTGCAAACGAAAGTTTGGCAGCAAATTGCAGGGCTGGTAACATTGGCGACAGATTTTTTATTAATCGACATACACCTGTTTTTTTCTGCATCTATGCCCTGAACATTTGGCGTGGCAGCTCGGTAGCAAGTTCGCCCCTGCACCTCAAGTACGAAGGTCATATTAATAATGGCGGCTGATATTCACAGCCCCTACGGACACTTTTGCATGGCAATCTCAATCAAAACACCTGAAGATATTCAAAAAATGCGCGTTGCTGGCCGCCTGGCTGCTGAAGTGCTGGAGATCATTGAGCCTCACGTCAAACCTGGGGTAACCACCGGTGAACTCGACCGCATTTGTCACGACCATATCACCAACCACCAGCAGGCTATTTCTGCATGTTTGGGCTATCACGGCTTTCCGAAATCTGTCTGTATCTCGGTGAATGAGGTCATTTGCCACGGTATCCCCAGTGATGAAAAAGTCCTGAAAGATGGCGATATCGTGAATATCGACGTTACCGTGATTAAAGATGGCTTCCATGGCGATACCTCAAAAATGTTCATTGTCGGCAAACCGACCATTTTGGGTGAGCGGTTGTGCCGCGTGACACAAGAGAGCCTGTATCTGGCCATCAACATGGTCAAACCGGGTATTCGTCTGCGTACGCTGGGTAAAGAGATCCAGAAGTTTGTGGAAGCGGAAAACTTCTCGGTGGTACGTGAATATTGTGGTCACGGCATTGGCGAAGGTTTCCATGAAGAGCCACAAGTGCTGCACTACGATGCCGATGACGGCGGCGTCATTTTGCAACCAGGTATGGCGTTCACCATTGAACCCATGGTCAATGCAGGGGATTACCGCATTCGCACCATGAAAGATGGTTGGACAGTAAAAACTAAAGATCGCAGCTTGTCGGCACAGTATGAGCATACTATTGTGGTAACGGATAACGGCTGCGAAATAATGACGTTGCGCAAGGATGACACCATCCCCAACATCATAACGCACGAGTAATAACGACAAGCCGGCACCCGCCGGCTTTTTTATGGGCTGCGTTTTTTATCCGATATACATTCATCGGGTAAATATTCATCGGGTAAACATATGTCTGAAAATCATACCGAGCACTCTGAATCACGCGCGCTCACGCTGACTATTCCTGAGCAGCCCCCATCACCCAGCACCTATCTTGATGGCGAGCTTAATTGCCAGATACTCAAGCAACGGCTTGAGACGTTTCAATTCTGGCTAACTGAAGCATTCAACGGTGGAATAAGCGCCGAGATACTCATTGCTGCGCGCAGTGATTACATTGATCGTCTGTTACGGCGACTATGGACATTCTATGGCTTTGATGAGGTGCCAGAAACCGCGCTGGTCGCCGTCGGTGGCTATGGTCGGGGCGAACTACATCCCCTGTCAGACATTGATGTGCTTGTCCTAAGTAAGCAGCGCCTAAATGATGAACATGCTCAGAAAATCGGTCAGTTGATTACGCTGCTATGGGATCTGAAGTTAGAAGTCGGCCATAGTGTGCGAACGCTGGAGGAGTGCTTGCTGGAAGGGCTAGCTGATCTCACCGTTGCCACCAATATGATTGAATCTCGCTTAATTTGTGGCGATGTAGCCCTGTTTTTACAGATGCAAAAACACATTTTTAGCGACGGATTCTGGCCTTCACCCCAATTTTTCCATGCCAAAGTTGCCGAACAGCAAGAGCGGCATAAGCGCTACCACGGCACCAGCTACAATCTCGAGCCAGATATCAAAAGCAGCCCTGGCGGATTAAGGGATATCCATACCCTACTCTGGGTGGCGCGTCGTCATTTTGGTGCCACCTCGTTAAGTGAGATGGTTGATTTCGGTTTTCTGACCAAAGCTGAGCGCAACGAACTGATTGAAAGCCAAAGCTTTTTATGGCGTATCCGTTTTGCGCTGCATCTGGTATTGACCCGTTACGATAACCGCCTGCTATTTGACCGCCAACTCAGTGTTGCCCAGCTGTTGCAATATCAGGGCGAAGGCAATGAACCGGTCGAGCATATGATGAAGGATTTTTATCGTATGACACGCCGGGTTAGCGAACTGAACAATATGTTGTTGCAGCTGTTTGACGAAGCCATACTGGCGCTAGATACCAATGAAAAACCGCGCCCGCTGGATGATGAATTTCAGTTACGTGGCGATCTCATTGATCTGCGTGATGAGAATCTCTTTGTACAGCAGCCCGAAGCAATTATGCGCATGTTTTACCTGATGGTTCGCAATCAGGAGATCAAAGGCATTTACTCCACTACGATGCGCCGCTTACGCCATGCCCGCCGGCATTTGAAGCAGCCGCTATGTCACATTCCTGAAGCCCGTAAGCTGTTTATGGCAATCTTGCGCCATCCAGGGGCGGTCTCCCGCGCATTGCTGCCAATGCATCGCCACAGTGTACTCTGGGCCTATATGCCGCAATGGGGCAGTATCGTCGGCCAGATGCAGTTTGACCTGTTTCATGCTTATACCGTTGATGAGCACACGATTCGAGTGCTACTTAAGCTCGAAAGTTTCGCCGATGAAAAGACACGGCCACAGCACCCTTTGTGTGTAGAGCTTTATCCGCGCCTGCCTCAGCCTGAATTACTGCTGCTCGCCGCGCTATTCCACGATATTGCCAAAGGTCGTGGTGGTGACCATTCAATTCTCGGCGCTCACGATGTACTGGAATTTGCTGAGCAGCATGGGCTTAACTCACGGGAGGCGCAGTTGGTCGCCTGGTTAGTCCGCTGCCATTTATTGATGTCAGTAACCGCCCAGCGGCGGGACATTCAAGATCCGGATGTGATTCAGCAATTCTCCGCTGAGGTACAAAGCGAAACCCGCTTGCGCTATTTAGTCAGTCTGACCGTAGCCGATATTTGCGCCACCAATGAAACCCTGTGGAATAGCTGGAAACAGAGCCTGTTACGCGAACTCTATTTTGCGACCGAGAAACAGCTACGCCGTGGTATGCAAAATAGCCCAGATTTACGTGATCGCGTCCGCCACCATCGGCTACAGGCCCTGGCACTGCTGCGGATGGATAATATTGATGAAGAAGCGCTACATCGTATCTGGAGCCGCTGTCGGGCCGATTACTTCCTGCGCCATTCACCCAATCAATTGGCCTGGCATGCCCGCCATTTGCTGGCCCATGACTCAACCAAACCGCTGGTGCTGGTTAGCCATCAGGCAACCCGTGGCGGCACCGAAATCTTCATCTGGAGCCCTGATCGCCCATCACTATTTGCCGCGGTTGTCGGTGAGTTGGATCGCCGCAACCTGAGTGTCCATGACGCACAAATTTTCACCAACCGCGATGGGATGGCGATGGATACCTTTGTGGTGCTGGAGCCAGATGGCAGCCCGCTGGCGCAAGATAGGCATCCCATCATCAGCCATGCTTTAGAGCAAGCTATGACGCAACCAAACTATCAGCATCCGCGCGTCAGGCGGTTATCACCCAAGCTGCGGCATTTCAGCGTGCCGACTGAAACTAACTTTTTGCCGACTCACAATGAGCGCCGAACTTATCTTGAGCTAATTGCGCTGGATCAGCCGGGCCTACTGGCGCGCGTTGGCGAGATTTTTGCGGATTTAGGATTATCACTACATAGCGCACGTATCACGACGATCGGCGAACGGGTGGAGGATCTATTTGTGTTAGCCGATAAAGATCGCCGCGCATTGAGTGTAGAAACGCGCCGTGAATTAGCACAACGGTTGACAGATACCCTCAATCCGAACGATAAACTGTGATACAAATAACTTTTTAGCGATTAATTTACTTACAACTTCTTAATGTTAGGGAAGAGAAATAGAATGCAACAACTACAAAACGTTATTGAAACCGCCTTCGAGCGCCGTGCAGAGATTACGCCAGCGAACGTAGACACCATCACGCGCGAAGCTATTAATCACGTGATCGATCTACTCGATACCGGCGCACTGCGTGTTGCAGAAAAAATTGATGGTCAGTGGGTCACTCACCAATGGCTGAAAAAAGCGGTGCTGCTCTCTTTCCGCATTAATGATAATCAGGTTATGGAAGGCGCAGAGACCCGCTACTACGATAAAGTGCCGATGAAGTTCGCGGGTTATGACGAAGCACGTTTCCAACGTGAAGGCTTCCGCGTGGTGCCACCGGCAACAGTGCGTAAAGGGGCCTTTATTGCCCGTAATACCGTGCTGATGCCCTCTTATGTGAATATTGGCGCATTCGTTGATGAAGGCACCATGGTCGACACATGGGCTACTGTCGGCTCTTGCGCGCAAATTGGTAAGAACGTGCACTTATCTGGCGGTGTTGGCATTGGCGGCGTACTGGAGCCACTGCAAGCTAACCCAACCATTATCGAAGACAACTGCTTTGTGGGCGCACGTTCAGAAGTGGTCGAAGGGGTGATCGTCGAAGAGGGTTCCGTTATCTCCATGGGGGTATTTATCGGCCAAAGCACCCGTATTTATGATCGTGAAACCGGTGAAATCCACTATGGCCGTGTTCCAGCAGGTTCGGTTGTCGTTTCAGGTAACCTGCCATCAAAAGACGGCAGCTACAGTCTATACTGTGCAGTTATCGTGAAAAAAGTTGATGCCAAAACACGCGGAAAAGTTGGTATTAATGAGTTATTACGCACTATCGACTAATATTGAAACAAGCGGGCTAACCACCCGTTTTTTTTTGCCTGATAAAGCAGTTATCGCCTGCAATCACATATTTTGGCGGAATTTACCGTCACAATAGAAAACTGTGGAATATAAAACCAAAAAGGTGGCGCTATGTATGACAATCTGAAAAGCTTAGGAATTACACAACCAGAAGATGTCGATCGCTATAGCCTGCGTCAGGAGGCCAATAACGACATTCTGAAAATTTATTTCCGCAAAGATAAGGGCGAATTTTTCGCGAAAAGTGTGAAATTCAAATATCCGCGCCAACGCAAAACAGTGGTGGCGGATAATGCAGGCCATGGCTACAAAGAGATCAATGAAATCAACCCCAATCTACGTTATGTCATTGATGAGTTAGATCAATTGTGCAAACGCGATCAGATTGAAGTTGATTTAAAACGTAAAATCCTGGATGACCTGCGTCATTTAGAGAGTGTGGTCGCCAATAAAATTTCTGAGATTGAATCTGACCTGGAAAAATTAACCAGTGGCCGTTAAATCGGTTGCAGTTAAATCGTAGGGTAGATATTAAGTCTGATACCTATTGTGGCGTAAACATCACGCCACAATAGGGGCTTAATTCAGCCCTAACTCAAATCTATTAATCGTGATCTGCCATTTAACGGTAGCCCGCGACTGTCGCAGAGCGCTCATTCATTGCCCGCACAGCATCATGTGCACCCACAATTCCCATTGGTATGCCGTAATCTGCAGTATAGCGATTTGGGTTGGAATAATAGGGAATCGAATTGTCAGCCATAATAGTTGATAAAAGCCCGTAACCTGCATTATATGAGCCATCACTATGATAATGTTTCAGGCCCATATTATGGCCCATTTCATGGCGCATAACGGCTTTTCCACAATTTGTTGAACCTGTGGCAACCATATTCTTGCTATTATTGTGGGTGCCTAGCCATGACAACCCACAACCATCTTCAGTACCTTTATAATAAATACCATCAGCTTTTAACGTATCCCGCCACTCTTGTACAAGAGTATCATCACGTAAATCCCGAAGAGGATCTATCAACCCGCGCCAGTGCGCTTTCGCCTCTATCTGCCGTAAACCCACCATACGGTAGCGAAAGTTGGCCCCAGAATTTTCCAGAGCCTCATTGGTTATATTAAGTTCTTCTATCAACTGAGCCCGAATGACATCTTCACCAAACTTATCTGCGGCTTTATCGCTGTAAAGCAATAACATATCAATGGTGACTGTTTCGCGGAACCATAGCCCTTGCTCATCCACTTTAAATGCCACCGTCTCACCCTGAGAGACTTTATAGTTTTCTTTACCCGCCGAAACTGAAATATCTGACTCAGCATCACTATTAATGATAACCCGACTACCTGATAACGGGTTTGTCGGTAACCGTAATTCTGGCTGATAATTATCGGTAGATATATTAATGATCGTTCGTGGCGTGCGTAATTCAGGAACTTCTCCACTAAGAATATCTTGCGCTTGATAAACCGTATCCGGCGAACTGATTAATTGCCACTTTCCATTTTCAGCAATATAGAAAAAATCATACTGTTCGCCATTACGGAGCTTCATCACCCCCGGATCATTAATATGGGTAGTATCAATTATCGTTATCTTGTCAGTTGATGACTTCAGTGTGATTTTATCACGGTCCCCAGCTTGCTCAGGCAGTTTTATTTTGGCCAACCAATGACTATCAGTAATATCGACCAGCGTGTTTTTTCCTGTTGGATATGGTATCTCTCCATCAGTGCTATCAAACTCGGCTCTTCTTATTGGCGCAGATTCAAATACCCAACCATTGAATTTTTTCAGATATTTTAAAACATACTGATCACCACTTTTTATCGTGCTGGTGCTGTTATATAGCAAATTCTCCGCAGCGATTTTTGCCTCACTGTTTGTTGCGGCAGAGCGGATAATAATAAGCGCCCCATCCTCGGCGGCAGCTGGAAGCCTAATTTCAGGCACCCAGTTATAGCTTTCCATCATATAGTAGGTAATACCTTTTAACTTATCAGGAATAGTATTGCCGACACTGTCTGGCGTCAGGAAGTTAATATCTGTCCCCTGGATATTCCATTGCTGTATATCTTCACGGTATTCAAGAGAGTATTTACTGCCAGTTTCAATTTTTATTGTGGTAAATGGTAGATGCAGGTATGCATTATATCCTGCAAAAGATTGAATAACAACGCGATCCCCCTGCTCAGGTTGCAGTGGTAAAAAGATATCTTTAGTCCAGTTACCATCTGAAAGTTTGAACTCCACCTCACTATGGCCTGAAGGTAATAAGCCACTCTTTAATTTATTCGGTGTAGTGGATAAGGGGTTAGCTATCGGCCGTGCTTTTCGCTTTTGCTTCTCTTCATTATTAACATTTATATCGACTTCTTCACTCACTACGCCATCGGTAACATCTGGAGTTGAACCCAGTGATTCATTACTAATATTAGTCTGTTGTTTGGCAGGAGGAGTATGGCCACCACTGTTTGGCGTCAGAAAATCAATATCTGTTCCTTTTACACTCCATTGCTGAGTATCAGCGTGATATTCGAGGAAATATTGATCACCATTTTTAATACTCAATGAGCCAAATGGTAGATTTAGTGTTGAATTTTTAGCTGCGGAAGAACTAATCTCAACTTTGCATTTATCCGTCGGTTGTGTTGGTAATACAATCTCGTCAGTCCAATTATCATCTGACAGATCATATGTAAATTTAACCACCTCATCACTATCATCTATATAGCTAATAAAAACTTCTGAATCAGGGCTTTCATCACTAATATCTTCCTGTGGTTGGATGGGTAAAGAGTCAAGCACCCAGCCAGTGCCATTACATTTAGACTGATATCTGAAAATATAGTGATCGCCACGCTTAAGTGTTTTTTCCTCTTTACTTAATCTATTAACACCAGAAATTTTTGAATCAAATTCTGCTGTTGAGCTAATAACAATGATATCGCCATCTTCTGCTCTAGTTGGCAGAGTCACTTCATCTGCGTGATTACTATCATCCATCGAATAGCAGGTAAGATGGCTAGGATTATCAGGAGTAATATTGCCATCACTGTTTGGCGTCAGATAATTTATATCTGTTCCTTTGATACTCCATTGCTGAATATCTGATTGATATTCAAGAGAGTATTCACTGCTAGGCTTAACTTTCACTGAGGTGAAAGGCAGATGTAACATTGCATCCCAGGTTGCTGAAGAACGAATAACAACTCTGCTATTATCGGCAGGATAGTCAGGTAAAAAAATATCGTAAACCGGTTTGCCCTCTGAAAGTTCAAATATGATTTCATCATAACCTGAAGGTAAGCTACCACAACCCAATTGATCCGATGTAACAGAAAGAAAAGTACTATTCATAGTGCTGTGTCTCTTAAAAAAAGTAAATAAGTCACTGCATTGGCAGTCGCAGCAACATTACACAGAGACCATTGATGAACCATTTAAGTGTGGGTTAATTATGAGAAATGAAGAAATATTGAAGTTTATAAAGGAGTAGCCTCAGTTTTATTATGTAAATTAATTATTAACCCTGAGGCCAAACTACTGCTTATTACTGAACTAATCGCCCCCATTGCTCGACCCATGGCGCGGAAACCGCTTCCGGCTCTGGCTGCTCAATAGCATCAATCTCTAATTTTTCACCAATCCGAGTTGCCCCCTGCTCTTGTAGCAACTCATCAAATGCACGCCCAGCGCCGCAGAAATTATCATAACTGCTGTCACCCAGAGCAATGACACCATAGCGTAGCTCAGGCTGGAATCCGACCTGATCGCGAACCGCCACAAAGAGCGAAGCAATGCTATCGGGAAAGTCGCCCTGCCCGGTGGTCGAGGTGATCACCAGAACATAATGTTGGCGATAGTATTGCCAGGCCTCTAAGGTACCCTCGTCGAACACTTTGACGTCGTGGCCCTGCTCTTTCAGTATATTCTCAGCCTCTTCTGCCACTAACAGTGCGTTACCGTAGACTGTGCCAACAAAAATCCCGATCTGAGCCATAAAATAGATACCCTTTTAGCTAGAAAAAATTATTCACTATCCTGACTGGCGGCTACAGAAAACTCAACCCTTTCAAGATGAGGGGCAATGCCCGACCAACCAAAATGTGACATCAATCCTTGCCAGGACTCATCCCAACGCGCAGTAAGCGAAAGAGCTTCACCGGTCACCGGATGATTCAGTTCTAAATGGCTCGCATGCAGCATAAGTCTTGAGCAATCAAAGTGTTGTGCAACGCCACGATTCTGTCGTAAGTCACCGTGAGTGCTATCACCGATGATTGGATGACGGATATGCGCCATATGCCGCCGCAACTGATGCTTACGTCCTGTTTCCGGCTTCAGCTCCATTAAGCTAAAGCGCGCAGTGTCGTAGCGGCCAATGGCCACAGGCATTTCCACTTGTGCAAGCGGCTGATGATGAGTGACTGAAGGCTGTGGTGCTTTATCTGGGCGAGAAAATTTATCAGCAATCTTATCCAGCTCTTCGGTCATTTCGTAATCAACCGTCCCCCCCTCCAGCACATATCCACGGACTACCGCATGATATGTTTTCTGAATTTGATGCTGCTCAAACTGCAAAGAGAGCGCACGAGCAACATCGCTGGATAGCGCCATCAACAATACCCCCGATGTCGGACGATCCAGACGGTGCACGGTATAGACATGTTGACCGATTTGGTCGCGTACCGTTTGCATCACAAATACGGTTTCATTACTGTCCAGCCAGCTGCGATGAACCAGCCAACCAGCCGGTTTATTCACTGCAACTATATGTTCGTCTTGATAGATTATTTCCAGCATTAGGCACTTTCTTTATTTAGCAGGTCATCGAGACGCTGTAAGTGCACCAGCAGTGTGGTGCAATCGGGCCGGTCATCACCACTCAGCGCCTCTTCAAAATAGGGCGTGATAGCAAAACGGGTGGGAAGTGGGCCATTTGATTCCAGCAATGCATACATCCGGGGAATAAGCACCCATTGCAACCACTGCTCAGCATCCATAGTGTCGATGCTGAAAGGTTCATTGCTTTCGAAAGCTTCTGCTTGCGGCGGAACTGTTTGCCAGAGATCAATGGTCCGCATAGCTAGCTCAATATCCTGAAGGCTCTGGCGCACTTTATTTTCTATATTCATGATTCTACTCTCAACCAAAAACAGCCATTCACCGGGCTGATTCAACGGCGGCAAAGCATACCACTGAAGCAGGCTATGCCCAAACTCACACCATAGGCAACAGATATAACCTAAGCAAAATGTGGATAAAAAAAGGGGTACTGTTTTACCAGTACCCCTCGATTCGTTTTATAGCTATCCAGCTAAAAGTGATGCTCCCTGCTCAATCCTTGAAAACTTTTCCGTTCGGTTATCCTAACCAGCAATCCGTAGCGTTGTCCTACACCATCCCGGTGCTAATCCTGAAGTTATCCTAACCCACCATCCATCCTGAACCGGCTCTCAATCTCCATCCTGGAGGTGTCCTATGTTTCATCCTGAAACGTCCCTTCACTCGTCCTAAGCAGTCCCTGTGTTCTTCATCCTGAAGTGGTAGCATCCGCTACCTTCCTTCTCCGCCAGATCCTATCCAGCGAGTAGAAGGATCGCTTAAACGACAAAGGGTGACAAGGTACTGTAAGGGTATTGATGCTGACACTTTTTCATATAAAAAAATGAACGTTTATAACAAAATGATTTTATTGAAGATAAATCTGGTACAAGAATTTTACATATGAGCAATAGAAGTGATGTCTCACAGCCCATGTGCGAGATCTCTCACACGCACGGGCCTCTGAATACAGGATAACCACTTATTTATTCAGGCAATACGGGGCGTAATGCATCCAGGAAATGTATAAGCATCGAAGCCAATAGCGTACGTTTACCGCTGCCAAATTGCTCTAACACCACATTGCCACTGACATTGCACAGTGAGGCCATGGTCATTTCTGACTCAGTGGTTGCCAAAAATAGCGTCGGAGAGAGTTTCAGTCTTTTTTGTGTTACCAGGTGACCAATCAGATTCTCCTGTAAGCGGATAAAATCATCTTCGCTCCACACTTGCAGCAAGCTGAAACGGTGATCACCAAGATCAGCCACCATGTCACCCGCATATTGGTAAGTGTAAAACTCATGAATATCTGGATGAAGCTGAATCTCCAGTGCCCGCTCAATATTGCTCAGATTGGCATCTGCAACACAGGGCTGAGGTAGCCAAATCACCTGATTATCCTGCGTTTCTAGGATGCAGGGTGAGGGTACGCCATAGAGTTCTTCACTGGCGGGAGGGTGCCCGGTTTGCTGCTGCCATAAATCGATATAGCGTTGAGTAAAACTGTTCAGTGCCGTTGAAACGTTCTGGTCCATTCTTAATTCTCAGTATCCTGGCAGCGTGCACTGCAACATGGTGGGTATCGCACCCGCTTAGAAATGCAGTTAAACGCGGCATAAATTGATAAACTAGAACCATTGTACCGAACTCTCATCATGGAAACAGCATGTCTGAATATCAAGACCACAAGGCGCTGGCGGAACTGACGCTGGGCAAACCAACCGCCTATCGCGATCACTATGACGTGACCTTACTACAAGCCGTACCACGTAGCATGAATCGCGAGCCTCTCGGCTTGTATCCAGATAACCTGCCCTTCCATGGCGCTGATATCTGGACGCTTTATGAGCTATCCTGGCTAAACAGCAACGGGCTACCGCAGGTCGCGGTAGGCGAAATAAGCCTCAATGCGAATAGCGTCAATCTGATTGAATCAAAGAGCTTCAAACTTTACCTCAATAGTTTTAACCAAACTGTTTTTACTAATTGGGAGAGTGTGCAGGCGACTTTGCAACGTGATTTGGCCGCCTGTGCTGTGGGCGATGTCAGCGTCACGCTGTACCGGCTCGATGAAATAGCGGATCAGCCGATTACCAATTTTGCGGGAGAGTGTCTGGATCAGCAAGATATTCGCATTGATAGCTATGAATTCAGTGCAGATTATCTGCAAGGCGCGGCTGGGGCGAATCACGTAGCAGAGAGCCTCGTCAGCCACCTGCTCAAATCCAACTGCCTGATCACCCACCAACCCGATTGGGGATCAGTGCAAATCAGCTACAGTGGTCGGCAAATTAACCGCGAAGCACTGCTGCGCTATCTGGTCTCTTTCCGCCATCACAATGAATTTCACGAGCAGTGTGTGGAGCGCATCTTCAATGACATCATGCGTTTTTGTCAGCCGGAAACCTTGTCCGTCTATGCCCGCTATACCCGTCGTGGAGGATTGGATATCAATCCCTGGCGCTCCAACACCCATTTTGTACCGTCAGTAGGTCGTCTGGCACGGCAATAAATGCGCGCATGTGCGCAACATTTTAGCCCAGTGCACGTTAATGTTGGCAAAATGCGGGGGACAACGTTAAGGTTAATTACAGTATCTTCCGGCTATTTTCAGCAAAAAAACACAAACTGAATACTGAAAGATCTCTCTGATATTCCTAAGCAAAATAGAAAGTAGCATTCTGATACACGGGCACTACCACCCTCAAGGGTGTAAAGGAGCAACTTTGATTACACATATCAGCCCACTCGGCTCAATGGATCTGTTATCACAGCTAGAAGTGGATATGCTCAAGCGAACAGCTAGCAGTGATCTGTACCGTTTGTTCCGCAACTGCTCATTGGCCGTTCTCAACTCAGGTAGCCTGACTGATAACAGCAAAGAGCTTTTATCGCGCTATGAAACCTTTGATATCAACGTACTGCGCCGCGAGCGTGGTGTGAAGCTCGAACTGGTGAATCCGCCAGAGCATGCCTTTGTGGATGGTAAAATCATCCGTTCTTTGCAGGCGAACCTCTTTGCCGTACTGCGCGACATCTTATTTGTGAATGGCCAAATTGTTAGTGCGGAACATGACCAGCATTTGAATATGGGAAGCTCCAGCCATTTGACCAACTTGGTTTTCTCTATTTTACGTAATGCCCGCGCCCTGCATATTGATGAAGAGCCGAATATGGTTGTTTGTTGGGGGGGCCATTCGATCAATGAAAACGAGTATTTATACGCGCGCAAAGTCGGTAGCCAACTCGGTTTACGTGAGTTGAACATCTGTACTGGCTGTGGGCCGGGTGCGATGGAAGCCCCCATGAAAGGCGCAGCTGTCGGTCATGCCCAACAGCGCTACAGAAATAGTCGTTTTATCGGTATGACCGAACCTTCAATCATTGCAGCGGAGCCGCCAAACCCGCTGGTCAATGAACTGGTTATCATGCCAGACATTGAAAAACGGCTGGAAGCCTTCGTCCGCATCGCACACGGGATAATTATTTTCCCAGGCGGTGTAGGGACCGCCGAAGAGCTACTCTATCTGTTAGGTATTCTGATGAATCCAGAGAACAGTGAGCAGGTATTGCCACTGATTTTGACCGGACCGAAAGAGAGTGCCGACTACTTCCGCGTTGTGGATGAGTTCATCATGAATACCCTGGGTGATGAAGCGCGTAAGTACTACCAAATTATTATTGGTGATCCGGATGAAGTGGCTCGCCAGATGAAAAAAGCGATGCCATTAGTGAAAGAGAATCGCCGCAATACTGGTGATGCTTATAGCTTTAACTGGTCAATCCGCATCGAGCCTGATCTGCAGCATCCATTTGAACCAACCCATGAAAACATGGCGGATCTGAACTTGTCCCATAATCAGCCCCCTGAGAAACTGGCCGCAGCGCTACGCCGTGCCTTCTCTGGAATTGTGGCGGGCAATGTGAAAGAGGTGGGAATTCAGGCGATTGAAGCTAATGGGCCATTCAAATTACACGGTGACCCGCAATTGATGAAGCAAATGGATAGCCTATTGCAAGGCTTTATCGCTCAACAACGAATGAAATTGCCGGGCAGTGATTATACGCCGTGCTACGAAATCTGTAGCTAAAAGAGAGGTACAATCACCGGGCAGCATTGAGATCCAGCGCTGCCCGACTCCACTGGCTTAATTCTCATATAAAACAGGCTATGCAAATCCACCTTCTTATCGTTGATGCCCTTAATTTAATTCGCCGCATTCACGCGGTGCAGGGTTCGCCTTGCATTAAGGCTTGCCAACATGCGCTGCAACAGTTGATTCAGCACAGCCAACCCACACATGCCGTGGCGGTTTTTGATGAAGATGACCGCTCAGACAGTTGGCGTCATCAGTGTCTGCCGGATTACAAAGCGGGCCGCTCCCCGATGCCCGATAACTTACAGCAGGAAATGCCCCTTATCCGTGAGGCATTCAATTCGCTAGGGGTCGCTTGCTGGCACTCACCGGGCAATGAAGCCGATGATCTGGCCGCAACGCTAGCAACTAAAATTGGCGGCACAGGCCATCAAGTGACGATTGTTTCGACCGACAAAGGTTACTGCCAGCTATTGGCACCAAATGTGCAGATTCGTGATTACTTTCAAAAGCGCTGGTTGGATATGCCGTTTGTGAAACAGGAGTTTGGCGTATTACCGCACCAACTGCCTGATTATTGGGGGCTTGCTGGGATCAGCAGCAGTAAAATTCCCGGCGTCGCGGGTATTGGGGCAAAAACGGCCACACTGTTGCTACAGCAGGCCAACACGCTAGAGGCACTCTATCAGGGGCTGGAGTCAGTACCGGAGAAATGGCGTAAAAAGTTGCAACTGCATCAAGATATGGCGTTTATTTGCAAAAAAATCGCCACATTGAAAACTGATTTACCATTGAGTGGCAACTTACAGCAGCTTCGTTTACAGAAAGATTAAGGGGCCAAAAGGCCCCTTAATCTGCTGAAAAAACCCGATGGCGCGATCTGGAACGGAGAGGACGGGTAGAAGAGTAAAGCGTCCGCGCCAGGGAGGGCGCGGTTCGAGCCTCCAGGGAAGGATTGACGGCGTCTTTACGATCTAGCTGTTCTCTCCGCAACCGGCACTTTGCCAATAACCTCAGGGGCCAAAAGGCCCCTTAAACATAACGTTATAGCGCTATATCACTCACTTTTACTCGCGTTCATCACGGCGCCCTGGAGAACCAGACCAAATACGACGCACATGCACCGTCACTTCTTCACGGTCATGGTAGAGCTGCTTGGCTTGAATATGCGCATTGATGCCATTCTCTCTCAGCTGCTCATCCATCATTTCCAGATTCTCTGAAACGATTTCAAAACGCTTTTTCATCGGCAATTTCAGGTTGAAAATCGCCTCACGGCACCAACCATTCACCAACCACTTGATGATAAGTTCGGTTACCTTAGCCGGTTTCTCCACCATATCGCACACTAACCAGTAGATATTGCTGCGTGTCGGCTCATATTTAAAACCATCAACACGGTGATGTGTCACCTGCCCAGTATCCATCAGGCTTTGCGCCATAGCACCGTTATCAATGGCCTGAACCATCATGCTGCGTTGCACTAACTGATAAGTCCAACCGCCGGGACATGCACCTAAATCAACAGCATGCATACCACTGGCCAAGCGCTCCTCCCATTCATCCGCAGGGATGAACATATGGAAAGCTTCTTCCAATTTTAATGTTGAGCGGCTTGGCGCATCTGATGGGAATTTAAGACGCGGGATCCCCATATAGAATGGGGAGTTGTTATTACTATAGGAGTAGCCGACATAACAACAACCTGACGCGATAAAGAACACATGCACCACAGGGCGGTGAGCATTTTCACGGGCGGATAATATTTTTTGTTCGCGCATAGCACTACGCAAAGGGACTGTCAGCTTACGACAAAACTTCAGTAACTCTTTGCTTTCATTAGTATCTGGGACTTCAACCCGTAATTCACCCGCTTTTTCGATAACGCCGGTCAACATACCCACAATGGGTGACACACGATCTTCCGGTGGCAGGTCTTTCAATAACTCACCCACCACCATCATTTGACGGGCAAAAATCAGCTCGCGGAATGGCACCTCACGAATCAAACGATCAGCATCTTCCAACTGATAACACTCAAACAGCACATAGCCGCTATTATCTTTGACTCGCGCGAAACCAAAAATTTCGAGCTGTGCCGCTTTCGCGGTAATTTCTGCCGCACACTCTTTCTCAAAGCCGGAGCGGCAATATAAAGCAATTTTATTATTCATGGCGTTCTGCCCTTTTTCTTAGACGCAGTGCGCCAATCAACATCAAAATCCATCCCGCCAAGAAGCATACTCCGCCTACTGGCGTGATATATACCCACAGTTTCAGGTGCGATAGAGCCAGGCAGTATAAACTGCCACTAAAGAGTAGCGTTCCGAGCGCTAGCAAGGCTCCACTCCAGTAAAACCAAATACTTATCTGCCGTTGCATCGCAACAGCCAATGCCAGAATCGCCAACGTATGGAACCCTTGGTACTCCAGCCCGGTACGGATCCAGGCCATCTCATTCGGCCCCATTGTGGCGCTCAATACATGGGCACCAAAGGCGCCTAAAGCCACATAGAAAAAACCGCTCAGCGCGGCAAATATCAGCATTAACCGACTGTTCATCGCCATTAACCTTGAATTAGATAGAGTGATACCTTTGCTACTTGGCGCTGCAAGCACGTGTGCTGCAACACCCATAACTTTAGGTATGTCGTGATATCAGGCAATAACCTATTTTATCGTAGCCAGCGACCATCGTGAATGGGTGGTCATGACTGTGCAGAGAGGGTGATCGCTTAACACCATGATCAATCATTTGTCATAACGAAAACGCAATTTCTCCTGCTCACTGGCAGCTCTTGCCAGTATCCACTGACGAAAGGCGGCTATTTTACCCAGTTCTGCCTGACTGTCATGGCAAACCAGATAAAAAGCATTTTTACTGACCAATACGTCATTAAATGGGCACACCAATCGCCCGGCTTCAATCTCAGACTGCGCCATCACATTATTCACCAACGCAATGCCTTGCCCATGAACGGCAGCCTGAACCACCATGGCGCTATGGCTGAATATCGGCCCTTGTTGCACATTAATCTGCGGCACCCCCAGTTGACGGGTATACGCCATCCAGTCTCGGCGGGAAGTATCATGCAACAGCGTATGATAAGCCAGATCTGCCGGTACTTTTAATCCATGCTCACCCATTAATAAGCCAGGAGCGCAGACCGGGAGTAAGAATTCAGCATACAGACGTTCAGTGCGCAAGCCGGTCCAATTGCCCCGACCATAAAATATCGCGACATCGACATCATCAGCGAGTTTATCCTCTTCCCGATCCACCGCCTGAATCCTGACATCAATGCCCGGATAAGCAGCATTAAATCCAGAAAGACGTGGCACCAGCCATTGGATAGCAAAACTGGGGGGCAGACTTACCGTCAATGCACCTTTCGCACTGCGGGCCTGTAATTTGCGGGTGGCTTCATTGATGGAGGTAAAAATCTCTTTGATATCGAGGTAATAGCTCTGCCCCTCTTCGGTCAGCAACAAAGAGCGGTTGCGGCGGCGGAACAATTTTAGCCCGAGAAAATCCTCCAGGGACTTTATCTGGTGGCTAACCGCAGCTTGGGTAACAAATAACTCGTCAGCCGCTTTAGTAAAACTTAGGTGGCGTGCGGCCGCATCGAAAACCCGCAAAGCATTCAAGGGTGGTAGTCGTTTTGACATGAGTTGGATACTTTTTTATAACGGTTCATCCTCAGATGAAACCCTTTGTTTACTTATTAGTTTTTATAATCCGAGGCATTATAAATTGTCCGTTGATGATGTGCCAGCAAATACCTATAGTGGCGGCACTTCCCAAGCCGGAACGAAAAGTAGGTTTAGTATCCAGGTACTGAAATGCTTTTGGCTTTGTGGTTGTGATGTTGTGTTTGCAAATGGTCTGGTATACCAGACATAGTAGCTAAGCTACTGTTTTTTTTTCACTTCCTGTACATTTACCCTGTCTGTCCATAGTGATTTTATGCAGCACCGCCACTTTCGCGGTGCTTTTTTTTACCCAAATTTTAGAGTTTACTTAGTTTTTAGAGCTTAAATGTAAGCGCCACTTGGTATGGCACATCAGTCAGAGCTTACATTTAAGTTGTTATCACAGTTTTTTAGATATCATTTCAACAATGACTTAGCATAAAGCTAATTACCCTCAGCCATCTCTTTGACTTCTGAACGATTAATTTGCAGCTCGGTGCCATTAGCATCGGTGTAACTTATCATTCCTGTCTCATCATCTACTTTAGGTTTACCATCAGCAACGATAGTGCGACCATCATTAGTATGCATAACATAGTTGCTTGAACAGGCTGCTAGAGTAAAAGTGAGCATAAGTGCAGAAATTGCGGCAGCTGTCTTCTTCATAGGTGACTCCTTGCAGATTAAAATGCTGAAAAACTCGATTCAATTACCAGACAAATGGTTGTGTCCGTTACTATTTAGCATAACCCGCTTATGACATATTTCCAGCCATCAGGGCCATTAGTGGGTAATTTATGAGCAAAATGCGCCAGAATGAGACAGTTCCGAAGTGAACCCAAGGATATAAAAAACGGTATGAAGGCTTTTAATCCAACGAATTTTCGTCAGGAATTTCCGGCAATTAGCGATGAGATTATCTATCTGGACAGCGCGGCAACTGCCCTGAAGCCCCGCGCCATGATTGAGGCAACCCAGCTGTTTTATCAGCAGGACTCCGCGACAGTGCATCGCAGTCAGCATCAATCGGCATTATCATTGACGGTCCGCTTTGAAGAGACTCGCCAACAGGTGGCTGACTTTATCAATGCTCCCGCAGCAGAAAATATCGTTTGGACCCGCGGCACCACCGAAGCGATTAACCTCGTGGCGCAAAGTTATGCTCGCCCTCGCCTGCAAGCTGGAGATGAAATTATTGTCAGCGAAGCAGAACATCATGCAAACCTAATCCCCTGGATTATGGTTGCAGAACAGACCTGTGCCAGAATCATTAAGTTACCTATCGGTCTTGACCATCTACCCGATTTATCACAACTTCCACAGTTGCTAAATGGTAAAACGCGCATCTTAGCGCTGGGGCAGATGTCTAATGTCACTGGTGGTAGTCCTGAATTGGCGGATGCAATAGCACTCGCTCATCAATATGAGTGTGTGGTTATGGTGGATGGCGCGCAAGGTATTGTTCACAGTCCGGCTGATGTTCAAGCATTGGATATTGATTTTTATGCTTTTTCCGCTCATAAACTCTACGGCCCGACCGGTATTGGGGTGCTGTACGGTAAATCAGAATTACTGGAAGAGATGCCCGCCTGGCAAGGTGGCGGGAAAATGCTCACTCATGCTTCATTCGGTGGTTTCACCCCCCACGAGGTGCCCTACCGCTTTGAAGCGGGCACGCCAAATATTGCCGGTGTGATTGGCTTATCAGCGGTGCTCAGTTGGCTTGAATATATTGATCTGGAAGAGGCTGAGGCATATAGCCAAAGTTTAGCCACGATGGCTGAGAATAAGTTGGCTGAATTACCGGGCTTTCGCAGCTTCCGTTGCCAGCAATCGAGCTTGTTAGCCTTCACTTTCGATGGCATTCATCACAGCGATTTGGTGACATTGCTGGCGGAACAAGGTATTGCGTTACGCGCAGGGCAGCACTGCGCACAGCCACTTATGGCAGCACTGGGGATAAATGGCAGCCTGCGGGCATCATTCGCGCCATACAATACCGCTGACGATGTTGAAATGCTTTGCGCCGCGATCGCTAAAGCACTGGATCTGTTGCAAGATTAAGCATCAACAGATGATAATTTCGATAAATATCAACATGCAATAAAACGAGAAAATGATGATTGCGCCACACCCTTTTGGTCACGATATTACTGTAGCTCAACTTATCGAGACATTCAGTGCCCATAAACAGTGGGAAGATCGTTATCGCCAGTTAATTTTGCTGGCTAAGCAACTCCCGCCATTACCAGAATCATTGAAACAAAATGAACTGGAACTGACCGGCTGTGAAAACCGAGTGTGGTTGGGGCATCAGCATCTGCCAGATGGGCGCTTACATTTCTACGGCGACAGTGAAGGGCGTATTGTTCGTGGGTTATTGGCGGTGATATTAACCGCAGTGGAAGGCCAAACACCACAGCAGGTCCTGGCAGAAGACCCCTTGGCTCTGTTTGATCAACTCGGCTTACGCCAGCAATTAAGTAGCTCACGCGCCAGTGGTCTGCAAGCACTGGCGCAGGGAGTGCGGGCGATCGCGGCCCAATATATCTCGCGATAAACGGCAGAGAATAATTACGCCTGACGTGCCGCTTTCGCCATCATTTTTTTCAATGCATGGGATACCGCAACAAAACCAAAGGTCGCGGTGACCATGGTTGCCGAACCGAAGCCGGAAGTGCAATCCATTTTCTTTGGCCCCTCAGCGGTAGTGCGGGATGCACAGACCGAACCATCGGCCTGCGGGTAAACCAATGGTTCACTGGAGAAAACACAGTCGATCCCCAGTTTACCTTTGCTGTTTTTTACCACGTTAAAATCATGTTTCAGCCTTTCGCGTAGCTTTGCCGCCAGTGGGTCCTGAATGGTTTTCGCCAGATCAACCACTTCAATGCGGGTTGGATCGATTTGCCCACCCGCACCACCGGTGGTCACTACCGGGATTTTATAGCGGCGACAGTAGGAGAGCAGTGCTGCTTTTGGGCGAACACTATCTATCGCATCAATGACATAGCTAAAATTATTATTTAAAAGCTCAGCAACATTATCTGCAGTAATGAAATCATCGATACAAGTCACTCGGCATTCAGGATTGATAGCCAGAATGCGTTCCGCCATCACTTCGGTTTTAGCCTGCCCGACATTGTGCCGCAGTGCATGGATCTGGCGATTAGTATTGGTGACGCAAACATCATCCATATCAATCAGCGTGATTGCGCCAATACCAGTTCGTGCCAATGCTTCCGCCGCCCAAGATCCCACGCCGCCAATGCCTATCACACAAACATGCGCCTGTGAAAAAAGTGTCAGCGCCTGCTGCCCATAAAGGCGCGCGATACCACCAAAACGCTGCTGGTAAGCTTCGGAAAAGGCTGTGCTCATAGAGTTGTTACCTTAATAACTTAGAAATAATAAATGGCTCTAATAAATTGGTGGAGAAAATGCAAAAGCGGCCAGTTGGCCGCCTGATAAATAGTGACTCTATTACATCAAACCATCGGCTTACTGACTTTGATTGCTCACCAATAATGATGAACCATTGCCAGCGGGTGCTGTTTTAGCACCACCTTGATAAGCAGTAAATAGTGGGCCATTACTTTGGGCATTTTTCAGCACCCAAACACGACCATAATGGTTGTAGAAACCAGCGGCCTGCCCTGCCTCATGACCAATTCCCTGATAGATATCAAAGTGTTGCCCCTTAATTGCCCCACCTACATCCAGTGCGACCATCAGCCGCATCTGATATTGGCCGGTGAATTTCCCCTGCTTATCCAGTAAGGGAACTTCAGCCAACAGCGTAGTACCCGCCGGGATCAGCGAACGGTCAGAAGCAACCGAGGCTTTGGCTATCAAAGGAACTGCACTGGCCCCTTTTACCGGCGCATACATTTCCGGTTTAAAGAAGACAAAAGAGGGATTCTGCTCTAATAACTCTCTGACTTCAGCTTCGCTGTGAGTTTCAGCCCAGTGACGGATAGCCTGCATCGACATATCGGCTTTAGCAACTTCTCCGCGATCAATCAATACCTTACCGATACTGCGGTAAGCATGGCCGTTTTTACCCGCATAGCCGAAGAAAGTCAGTGGTCGCCCATCACCATAATCGACATAGCCGCTGCCCTGTACTTCCATCATAAAGTTATCCACCAATGAATTGGTGTACGCGATAACTAAATTACGGCTATCTAATGCGCCAGCATATATTGAAGCGCGATCGGGTAAGCGCCCCTTTTTCTTAGCAGGCATACGATAAAGTGGGTAACGGAATTCGCCTTGTGGGGTATAGCGCGCCTGCAGCACTGGGGTGTAATAACCGGTAAATTGCACATTGCCGAAGTTATCCACGCCTTCCATCTGGTAGGCATTTAGACCAAATAGAGTTAATTTGCTGGTGTCAGCACCCGCTAACATCCAGTTTTCTACCGCATTAAATGTACTACTATTGCGGCCATACAGACCTGGTGAGGATTGGTTAATCACTTTCACCTGATCAGAATAATCTTTTGCGTTGACTGGCTTACCTGTCGCATTTGGCTCATTCACCAACTCCAGTGGCTGCTCCAGATGCCCATCCTTATATTGCTGTCCACGATCGGTTGGCCGTGATTGGCAGCCAGCCAGAACAGCAATCATTATTCCACTCAATAGGTATTTGCCCCAACGACTTGTCATTTCACGCCTTCTCTTACTTATTTTATCTACCGGCGAACCATAACAAACGCCTATGGATAAAGGAATCAGCAGGTGGAAAAAAATCCCCTGCTGCCGTTGTGAGGAAAAAGGGAACAGATAGTGGATAAATTAATCGAAAAAACCTATTTACCTAAATTAAGTGGCAAAACTACTTGCAACAGATCTCATCCAGAGTATAGTGCGCTCAATCGGACGCGGGGTGGAGCAGCCTGGTAGCTCGTCGGGCTCATAACCCGAAGGTCGTCGGTTCAAATCCGGCCCCCGCAACCAACCGATACTGGCTACCAGCAGTATCAAATGTCGTCCGATGGTCTTGAAAATTAAGACTAATTAGGTAGAATAGCGGTTCAGCTGTGAAAACAGCAACAGAAGTAAAAGTGTAATGACGGACGCGGGGTGGAGCAGCCTGGTAGCTCGTCGGGCTCATAACCCGAAGGTCGTCGGTTCAAATCCGGCCCCCGCAACCAATTACACATTGTGCAACAAGAGTTAAATAGTAAGATAGAAAATTGTATTAAGACGGACGCGGGGTGGAGCAGCCTGGTAGCTCGTCGGGCTCATAACCCGAAGGTCGTCGGTTCAAATCCGGCCCCCGCAACCAATTCTTAATCATCTTCATATCAACATCAAGCACCCTAAAGGGTGTTTTTTTGTTTCTGGCCTCCAATGAGTATCGAGAACTCCCCCAGCAAGGGCTATCTCACCCCTGCGGCTATCAATAGTAACTCCCCGACTGATTACACCCGTGCCAGCGCCCCACCATTAGCGAAATAGGCTTTGATGCCAGCGAAAATAGATTCAGCCACTTGCTGCTGAAAATGGCTGGTGCGCAATTTCCGCTCTTCTTCCAGATTGCTGATAAATGCTGTTTCAACCAAAATGGATGGAATATCAGGCGCTTTCAAAACAGCGAAGCCCGCCTGATCGACACTGTTCTTATGCAGCTTATTAATTTTGCCCATGCGGTTAAGCACCTCTTTACCAAACTTCAGGCTGTCATTGATGGTCGCCGTTTGCAGCAAATCAATCATGGTATGGTCCAGGTAGCGATCCCCACTTTTACTGACCCCACCAATTTGGTCTGCTTCATTCTGTGTTTGGGCCAAAAAACGTGCGGCGGTACTGGTTGCGCCCTTGGTCGATAGCGCAAAAACAGAGGAACCTCTGGCGGCCTGACTGGTGAATGCATCGGCATGAATAGAAATAAATAAATCCGCGCGCTGTTTACGGGCTTTTGCTACTCGCACTTTCAGCGGGATAAAGACATCTTCATTGCGGGTCATAAACACCCGCATATTTGCTTCTTTCTGAATCAACGCCCGCAGCCGACGGGCAATTTGCAACACAATATCTTTCTCGCGAGTCTTATTTCGTCCAATAGCACCGGGATCTTCACCACCGTGCCCAGGATCTAGCATGATAACAATCGGCCTATCCCGCCCCGCTTTACCCACTTTGGCTGTCTCTGCGGGTAAATTACGCTCCACGTTGCCCTTATTATAATCTTCCAATAATGCCAGTAAGGGATCGTCTTCAATCGAGGTACTGCCCTGTTCAGGATATAAATCCACTACCAAGCGGTTACGAAACTTAGCAAAGGGTTTCAGTGTAAATAGTTGTGGGCTGATACTCTGTTTCAACTCCAAAACCAAGCGGACAGTATTTTTATCAAACTGCCCAACCCGGGCTTGCTTGAGGTAAGGATCGCCGGACTGCACCTGACCACTAATCTCTTTTAGTACACTATTGAGATGCACACCCTCAATATCAACCACAATGCGGTCAGGATTTTTCAGCGCGAATTGACGATATTTCAGCGGGGTATTGGATTCCAGCGTCACCCGAGTATAAGTTGAAGAGGGCCAGATCCTGACGGCGATAATGTGCGAAGAAGCAGCAAATCCAACCCGGCTGACACTCAGCATCCAGGCTGCGGCAGCACCTTGTAATAGACGGCGACGCCCAGAATTATGATTTGAATCTGCCATGTAACTCCAAAATAACTACCAAAATATGAATAAAAAACAAACAAAAAAGTTTTATGAGGAAAAACTTTAACCAATCAATTCAATGCTGTCATTAGAAAAACATTTTTATGTTATTCAATTTATTAATAGCTATGCACCATACATATGCAATTGATCGTAATTTGTTGCTTGCCATCTTGATCAAAAAAGAATAAAAATACAAAAATAGCGAATAAAAATTCAATGAGGGTCTGCCGTGAAGGAACGTAGTACTGAACTGGTCCAGGGATTTCGTCACTCAGTTCCCTATATCAACGCACACCGTGGCAAGACATTTGTCGTCATGTTGGGTGGTGAGGCGATTGAACATGAGAATTTCTCTAGCATCGTCAACGATATCGGTTTACTGCATAGTCTTGGCATTCGGCTGGTCGTGGTATACGGCGCACGCCCACAAATCGATAGTAATCTGGCGCAGCATCACTACGAACCTATTTATCACAAGCATACCCGAGTCACTGATGCCCGAACACTGGAAATGGTTAAGCAGGCAGCGGGCTTATTGCAGCTGGATATCACCGCCAGATTATCAATGAGCTTAAATAATACTCCGCTGCAAGGTGCGCATATTAATGTGGTTAGCGGCAACTTTATTATTGCTCAACCATTAGGCGTTGATGACGGTGTTGATTATTGCCATAGCGGACGCATTCGGCGGATCGATGAAGAGGCTATCCATCGTCAATTGGATAATGGCGCTATCGTATTGCTGGGGCCGGTTGCTGTCTCGGTGACTGGCGAGAGTTTTAATCTCACATCAGAAGAGGTGGCGACACAATTAGCCATCAAACTCAAAGCTGAAAAAATGATCGGTTTCTGCTCATCCCAAGGGGTGACGGACAGCGAAGGCAATATTATTTCCGAACTGTTCCCCAATGATGCTCAAAAACGGATCGAGGATCTTGAGCACGAGGGTGATTACAACTCAGGTACAGTACGTTTTCTACGTGGGGCAGTAAAAGCCTGCCGCAGCGGTGTGCGCCGTAGCCATTTGCTGAGTTATCAGGAAGATGGCGCGCTAGTGCAAGAGCTTTTCTCCCGTGATGGTATCGGTACTCAAATTGTTATGGAGAGTGCGGAACAAGTGCGCCGTGCAACCATTAATGATATTGGCGGCATACTGGAGCTGATTCGCCCACTGGAACAACAAGGGATTTTAGTGCGCCGCTCACGGGAACAGCTTGAGATGGAGATCGATAAGTTCACCATTATTGAGCGAGATAACCTGACGATTGCCTGCGCTGCACTTTATCCATTTCCCGAGGAGCAAATCGGTGAAATGGCCTGTGTGGCCGTGCACCCGGACTATCGCAGCTCCTCCCGTGGGGAGATGCTTCTCAAACGAGTCGCGAATCAGGCGCGCCAAATGGGCCTTAAAAAGCTGTTTGTGTTAACCACCCGTAGCATTCACTGGTTCCAAGAGCGCGGCTTTACTCCAGCGGAGGTCGAAGTTTTACCGATTCAGAAGCAGGAGTTATATAACTATCAACGGCGCTCAAAGATTCTGCTGGCCGACTTGTAACGATTAGTCGATGACATCAAGGGAGCTGCTGTCCCCAGAGGTTATTGACAAAGTCGTCTGTGCAGAGAGAACGGGTAGATCATCAAGACGCCGTAAATCCCTCTCTGGAGGCTCGTGCCGCGCCATCCCTGGCGCGGACGCTTGACTCTTCCACCCGTCCTCGCCGTTCCAAATCGAGTCATCGGGGTTTGTCCACAGTCTGAGGGGCTGCCCCCATTGGTTTTATTTATTCAACTCATTCAGACGATCAACTAACCCGCTACGACGCTGCGTGGGTGTCCGTATCGCATGACTCAGCACGGTATCACTGCAATAGAGTGTTAATCGCTGACGAGCACGGGTGATCGCGGTATAAACCAATTCACGGGTGAGCACTGGCATAAAGGTGTTGGGCAATACTAATGCCGTGTGTTCAAACTCCGATCCTTGAGATTTATGAACTGTCATGGCATAAGCGGTCTCATGAGTGGGAAGACGGCTAGGCTGTACCGACTTGATATTGCCATCGGGCAACTGGAAATGCACCCGAAGCTCGCCCTCTGAGTCATATAGCGCAATACCAATATCCCCATTAAACAGGCCCAGAGCACTGTCATTGAGCCCAATCATTACTGGTCGGCCAACATACCAACGCCCCGCAGGCCCAGATGCTCTCTCAATTAACCGCTTGCGATGCAACAACTGCTCAATCCGCTCATTTAAGCCGCTGACCCCAAATGGCCCGGTGCGTAATGCACACAGCAACTGGTAGCGGCCAAATGCCGCCAATACATCAACCGCATGAGCACCGGATGTCGCCAACTGAAGGTAGTGCTGATAGCTAGCGGCACAATCCTCCAGCAATACCTGGTAGTCATCTGAATCGGCCAGAGAGAAGCATTCGATGTCAGAATAGGTGCCACTTAAAACTGATAATGCATTGTGATACTTCCCGGCATTAACGGCTAAAGCGAGCTGCCCAATACCTGATTTTTCATCAAAACGGTAGCTTTTGCGCAGTAAACACAAGCTATCACGGACATTGAGTGTATCTTTTGGCACATCACCAATGGGGATGATTCCGGTCAATGTACTATTGGTCAATGTACTATCGATCAATCTACTATCGATCAATCTACTATCAGTTAATGCACACCCGGTTAACCGCACTAATTGTTCAGCCCGTGATTCGCTATAACCCCATTCAGCAAAACGACAAATATCACCCAATACCGCACCGGCCTCAACCGAGGCCAACTGGTCACGATCGCCAAGAAAAATAACTTGAGCTTTCGCGGGCAGAGCTGCAATTAACCGCGCCATCATCGGTAAATCCACCATTGATGCTTCATCGACCACCAGCACATCAAGATTTAACGGATTGCCACGGTGGTAACGCAAGCGCTGGCTGTTAGGTTGCGCCCCTAACAAGCGGTGTAACGTGGATGCTTGATCTGGCAATAGTTTGCGCTCATCATCCGTCAGCGGAAGTTGTCGAATGGCATTGCCCAGTGACTCGGTTAATCGAGCAGCCGCTTTACCGGTTGGTGCGGCCAGTTGGATACGTAAACGTTGCCCTTGACTCAGCTGTATCAGCGCGGTCAGTAACTTTGCTACTGTGGTCGTTTTCCCTGTTCCTGGCCCACCGGAGATCACGGAAATACGACGGGTAGCAGCAACGGCGGCGGCCACTTTCTGCCAGTCAACCTCAGACTCCGCTAGGCCGAACAAGCGGTCTAGTGTGGTTCTTAATAGCGCTTCGTTTACCTCTCGAGGTTCATTAGCCCATGCCGCCGTACTGTCGCTGGCAATAAATCGGACTACATCCCCTTCGTACTGCCACATTCGTTGCAGATACAAACGGTCATTTTGCAAAACCAGCGGCGTTGGCTGTGAGCCGTCACTCACAGCTGGAGAGTGATTAAATGCCTGTATCCAACACGACTCATCTGGCGCACCCGCAGCCTGCCACAGTGCTTGTGATAACGCCGACTGTCGCCCACCAAATAGCTGATCGGGCTGCAAATAGCTTAATGGTAGACACACATGCCCAGCCCCCGCTTCTGCACTGAGAATAGCGGCGGCCAATTGCAGCATTGGATCATTGTCGCCCGCGATCATGAGTGAAAACTGAAGATCCAGCGGACGCAGTAAGTGGTTACCAACCGCCTGATTCAGTAACGCCATCATAGTGATACCCTCCCATCTGCCTGGATAGCATCACGATTAATTTCACGACCACTGAACAAACAATCCATTCCTTCAATCAACCCCAGTTCAGGACGGCAACTAAAAATACCGTTACCCGGATGTTGCTTATCGACACCACGCAGGAAGAGATAAATGACACCACCAAAGTCGCGCTGATAATCATAATGAGCCAATCGGTGGCGCAAATAGCGGTGCAATGCCAGTGTATAGAGCTGATACTGCAGATCATAACGATGCTCAGCCATAGCTTGCGCCATCGCCTCTTGGGTATAGGCGCTACTCTCCTCACCTAACCAGTTTGATTTGTAATCCAATAAGTAATACTTGCCCTGCCAGCAGAAAACCAGGTCAATAAACCCCTTAAGCATCCCTCTAACTTGCAGGAAATCCAGCGCTGGGCACTGTCGAGATAGTGAATCAAAGCTTTTGATTAAAGCATCCAATTCACTGGCTCGGAGCAAAGTGTCGATTGGCAGATAAAATTGTAATTCTGCCTGCTTGCTCTGTGGCGTTAATCCAGCCAAGGTCACACCGCTTGTATTGAGAGGAACCTGTACAGTGTCATTTAGCCACTGATACAGCATTGGCGACCATTGCTCGCCAAAACCCTGTAACTGCAACTGCTCTGCCAACCAGCTTTGCTCAATAGGCTGACTAAAATCCATCTGCTCGAGTAAGTCATGTAGGAAAGTCCCCGGTGCTGCGCCGCGTGGGAAAGTATGGGGGGTTAAATTCGCTTCGGTGATTAGTGCCTGCTCACCAACAGCATCGGTATCTAGCCGTGGAAGCAACTCTTGCAGTGGCACATTAAGGGGCTGTGATGCGCCACCTTTACCGGAGCCATGCTGCTGTAAGCCAGAATAACTGGTGACACGCCAATAATCCTGTACTTGTCGGTTAAACTGGCGCGCAGCAAGCGCCGGCAAAATCTCCGGCTGCGGCTGCCACGGTGTATCGTCCGGACGCTCTGCCAGTGAAACAGAAATATCGCCGTCTGTTACGGCGGTTAATTCTGCTAATTTATCGGCCAAATATTGTGCATCACCCGCCAGCCCCTGTTGCACCAGATAACCTAACGCGCTGCGGTGCATGTCGCTTTCGCCCTGCTTTTTCCGCCCGCCTTTAATCAGCGGGGCAATGCCCACACTGCAATGGTAAACCGCACGGGTCAGCGCAACATAGAGTAACCGTAAATCCTCCGCCAGCCGCTCCTCCTCTGCCAGAGCCTGACTCTCTGCATCCGCATTCAGATCAAGTAATGCTTCAAAGCTGAGGCGATCGTGGTACAACACCTCCTGCTGTTGGCGGAAATTGCCAACGAAGGGTAACCAAACCAGTGGATACTCCAACCCTTTCGATTTATGGATCGTGATGACCTGCACTAAATGGCGGTCACTTTCCAAGCGCAGCTGTTGATTATCTGACTGATGATTGGGTTGCGCTATTTGTTGTGCCAGCCAGCGGATAAGTGCGTGCTCACTATCAAGCTGTGATGCAGCTTCTTGCAATAGCTCACCTAAATGCAGCACATCTGTCAGCCGACGCTCGCCACCTGGTGTCGCGAGCAGGTTTTCAGCTAAATGGCGGTGAGCCATAATCTCCCGCAACATAGGCAGTACACCGCGGCGCTGCCAATGTTGGCGATAGCCATCGAACTCCGCTACCAAAGCATCCCAAGCTCGCTCATCGTGATTCAATGCATCCAGCATTTTTGCATCCAGCCCGAGCACTCCTGTCGCCATTGCACTACGCAGTGCCCGCTCCTGCTCTGGAGCCAGCACCGCTTGCAACAACCACAGCAGATCTTTAGCTTCTGCGGTATCAAACACACTGTCACGATTAGATAAATAAACCGATGGGATGGCTAATGCACTCAGTGCATCACGCACTAATGCGGCCTCTGCCCGGCTGCGCACCAAAATAGTGATATCAGATGCTTGAACTGGTCTTGAGCCATCGACTGTCACTAATTGAGCCAGCCCATTTTGGCCTGCGGTTAACCAGTCACGGATTTGAGCCGCACACTGTTGCGCCATCAATTGTTGGTACTCGCTCACTCCGACGCCCTCTCCTGGCTGCAACCAAAAAGAGATAGCGGGCTGCTTTTTTCCTTTAATTTCGAAAGATAAGCGGCTGTTTTTTTCCGCAGCAGACACATTTATAAAAGGAATTTGTTCAAACAGGAAAGGCACGTCGACCAAACTAAACAGCCGATTAACTGATTGCACCATCGGGAAGGAGGAGCGCCAGTTTGTCTCTAGTGTGTAGTGGGCGCTTACTTCAGAACGGGCACGAATATAGGTAAAGATATCTGCACCACGGAAAGCATAAATAGCCTGTTTAGGATCACCAATCAGTAGTAGGCCGCACTCTTTTTGCCCACTATAAAGCGTGTGGAAGATACGGTATTGCTGAGGATCGGTATCCTGAAACTCATCAATCATTGCGACAGGATAACGGCTACGAATAGATTGGGCCAATAGCTCACCACCCGGTTGCTGTAATGCCACATCCAGTTTGCTAAGCAGGTCATCAAATCCCAGCTCCGCACGTTGCCGTTTTTCCTGCTGAACGGATGTTCGTATCTCACTGATTGCACGGGCTAAAATTAAATCTCTTAACGTCAGTGGTTGCTCGAATATGCGGTCTATGGCACCGAATAGGGCATGTTGTGGAGCTGCACCCTTTTTAGTTTTTTCAGATAATATTGACTGACGGAATTTTTCCAGCTCTTTAGGTAACTGATAATCGGTCGTCTCCTGCTCTGCCCATGCACCGACTTTTTCCAGCCAGCTAGGTAAATATCGAGCGCTGTAGCTACGTTTATCAACACCAGAGCTGCTGATCAAGGCCTCTAATTCAGGCGCGGCTTCGCACCATTGCGTTTTGAGCGCATCAATTTGCACTATGATCTGCTGATGCCGACTAACTATCGTTTCATCATCACCGGGCGCTTGCCGAAACTTTGGCGTTTCGCCCTGTAGATAGGCTGAAAGATCTTTGAGTAGTGCTTCTGGCCCGCTCCACTCCTGACTGACAGCTCGAGCGACAGCTAAAGGGAGCGGATAGCAGTGACGCCGCCAAAAATCGGCGCAGGCTTGTCTGCGTAATGGCAGTTCATCCTGCACCAGTGTTTGTTCAAACAAAATGCCAGATTCAAAAGCATTATTAGCCAGCATTCTCTGACAAAAGCCATGGATGGTATAAATTGCAGCTTCATCCATCTGGCGCTCAGCCGCCAGCAGTTGTGCGGCGGCCTCACTTAAATCAATGATTTCGGCTAATAAGGCCTTATGCATTGGGTTATCGCTGACTCCCCGCACGCAAGCTATTCGCAACTCATGAATATTGTCGCGGATTCGCCCCCTTAACTCTTCAGTTGCTGCTTCGGTAAAGGTCACCACCAGGATCTCCTCGACCATAAGGGGGCGACTAAACGCAGCCTCTCCACCCAAGCCAAGTAGCGACCTTAGATAAAGTACCCCAATGGTAAAAGTCTTACCCGTTCCGGCTGAAGCTTCAATTAGCCTCTCGCCATATAGGGGGAGCGTTAGCGGCTCTAGCCGCTGGGGGGTCATTGATGTCATGGAGCCAATACCTTCTGCGGCAAGGTCGCCTGCAAGGCGGAGGCGCTTGGATAGGTAGTCCATCCTTTAAGCACCGCATACCCGCCCGTCGTTTGCCCTTGGCCTTTCACCTGAGAAAGCAGTGCCAGTCCTTGCGGCTTAATGACTGCTTGCTGGAAGAAATCAGCCAGCGCGGCGCTATTTAGCAACTTCACTTGAGCAATCATTTTCTCACGACTATCAAAAGCAAAATTATTACGATTAAAATCATTACTATAACGGCTAGCTTCTTCATCCAGTGTTTGCGGACGTTGTAGCAATTGATTGATTAGCCCCTGCTTATATTGTTCAAAATCAGTCGACTTCATTTCACGCAGCCGTTTTTCAGCCTGTGGATAGAAAGCCAGATATCTCTGATAAAGGTAATCAGGTTGTTTACTGTTACTTTGCAGTAAGAATCCTAAACCCCACTGACGTCCAACAGACATTGGGAAAGCAAATACCGCATAACCAAGTTGCTCCGCCGTGCGCAGTTGATCATAGAACCACGGCTGAACAATTTGCCCCAGTAAGGCGCTATGCGCCATACCATCAATTTCTGAATAACCGGTAGGTACATAAACTGCAGCCAGCGCAGCATCAGAGCTGCTACCAACTCGTTCCATATTGGCCAACTGGGCCTTATCGACCACAACATCTTCGCCAGTCCACCAAGTGGTTCCCGTCAAACCTAGTTGTTTCTTCAATGACTCCGCCAGCGCAGTAACCTGTGGGGCCGTCATATTACCCACCGCCAATACCTCAATGGCAGATTGCTTGAGCATACTATTACGGTAGGTCACGACATCCTGCACGCTAATCGTATTGAGCAATTCACGCCGCTCATTGCGCTCAAAATAGGGCACATGAGATAACAACTTGGCCGGCTGGATCGCCAGTTCATAAGCTTTGCCCTTTTCGGCAACTTCCAACTGCTCACGATACCAAGACTTGGCCTGCACCAGTTGATCTTCCGTTGGTGTGAAATTGGAGTAGCCTTCAACCAGTGAGGTTAACAACTGCGGCATCCGCTGCGTAAAGCCGTTAGCACTAACATACAAACCATTGTTTGGTGCCGTTGAGAAGCTAATCCCACCAATAGAGGCTTGATAGCTCAGTTCGTCGAGTGAAAGGCCGGCCAAATAGTCGGTTAGGGCAAACAGAACCTGATTACGGGCAGTATCCAAGGCGTGCTGATTACGAAAAGCAACTGAGATATCAGCTTTCGGTTCATCAGCAAAGTATTGGCTTGGCATGTAAAACACCCGTAAGCCCGGTTGTTCAGCCACTTTTTGTGGATGGGTAATATTTTTATCTGCTTTAATCAGCTCAAAATTATCCGGAATGTAAGGGTTAAGTGCCGGTAGGCTCAGCGAGATATCCCCACCTAATTGTTGCCACTCTTTCATCTCTTTAGGGCTTATTTTATCGACCTGATAAGGTGCATCGACAAAATACGCTACTTTGTTGTGAGGCTCTTCAGGGCTAACAAACCAGATTCGTGCATTTTCTGGTGTCATTTCAGCCAAGCGGGCGGCAATGGCCTTAGGATCATAGTGATCAGCCAGATAAGGCGCATCAAGTACATGTGCGACAGGCACTCGCAGCATCATATCCACCAGCCACTCGATGTAATCCATATCTCGCGTGATTGAGGGATAGCGGAAATCAAGATTTAAGACATGAGCGATCTCATCAAAATAGCTCTTTTTAATGCCGTCTTTGTGCAACATATTGATGTAATCGAAGATGGCCGCAACCACTACATCACGTTTGGCCAAGCCTTTATCGGTGAGTGATACAGAGATGGAGAATACCCCTCCGTTGCGGTCTACCATCGGGTCAGCGCCGGCATTAATTGCATCTGCCAATCCCTGTTTTTGCAGCCAGTCAGATAGTGTGTCTTTGCTGCGATTGCCGATCAAATAACTAATGTAGGTATCTGTTTTACTGCGAAACTCTGCACTGTTGTTCTCAATGCGAAACTCTATTTTTAGCTGTTTACGAGGCTGGGCCGGAACATAATGGATAATAATTCCAGTTTGATCAGGGGTGACTGCCGGTACTGTAATCGGTGGTACTTTTGCATCCCGATTAGGAATTCGACCAAATGTATCAGCCGCTAATTGTGCTAATTGTTCCAGTGACTGATTGCTATACAGCACTCCCACCATCAGATTGGCAGAATAGTAGCGATGATAGAAACTCAATAATTCATCATGTAACTTGCCATCAGGCTTATCTTTCAGCGTATCGAGATTACCGCCAGAGAAACGTGCACTCGGATGTGCTGGATTAAGGGTTTCAGCATTAACCTGTGCCATACGCATCCCATCGCGGGAGCGGGCCATCGTCAATTCTGCATTGACTGCATTACGTTCGCGATCAGCATTAATTGGGTCTAGCAAGGGCTCGGCAATGGCATCCGCCAGTCGGTCAACTGCAGGAGCTAATGCATCGTTTTCAATTTCAAGGTAAAAGGCGGTTCGATAAGAGGCGGTACTCGCATTATGACTGCCACCATGTTTCTTCAGAAATTCAGAGAAACTACCTGGTTCAGGAAAACGTTTAGATCCCATCAATAACATGTGCTCCAGATAATGAGCCAAACCTAGCTGATTATTAGGGTCCTCCAATGAACCGACCGGCAATGCCAGCGCGGCCAATGATTTAGGTGCTTGTGCATCAGAAACTAATAATACGGTCATACCATTTGGCAGTTTTATTGCCTGATATTTACGTAAATCATGTTCACTTTTGTGAATAGCTTCTGCCAGTGGTTGCCATGCAGGTGCCGCCGCCCAGCTCAGTGGTGCCAGCAAACTTAATAAGAAAAATATGCCAATAGTGCGGGCAAACTGTTTATGCATTCCGTTTCTCCCCTAACCCCTTTAAAATTGCCGCTAAAACACATATCCAGCTCTTTTGTATTGAATATGTACGATCATCTACTTGAGTGACGCGCAGTTTTCATGCCTTATTATGGCGGGCAATCGGTAATAAATAACGTTCCGTTTCGTGCAATATCATGTCCAGATGTTGGTTATCCATCAGGCGGAGCACCCTTTTTACGTAGTAATCCTCCCCCTCTCCGGCAACTCGCAGATCCCCTTGCCAGACCTGTAAAAGTTTCATTATTGCTTTAGTCTGCGTTTCTTCATCCCACAGAATCTGACCAGATTCGCTATCAAAGCAGTGACTCAGCCATGCCCAACCACTTTTACTCAACAGTAGCAGAGGTTCACACATCCCTTGCTGATATCCCGTCATTAGCTGCTGTAAATATTGCCGAGCCTCATCGCAACCCAAAGAATCATAGCGCCAGGCGGTTCCTTTGCGGCCATACATTCGGCTTTCACCCTCACCACCTGCGGCGCAATACACCAAATGTTCAACCCACAATAAAAGCCCATCGACAGCTGTCAATGCCGCTGGTCGCCAACGAATAAGTCCATCCTCCTGAACCTGATGAATCCAGCCCGTAAGAGTGGTGTCACCAAATTCAATATTAAGTTCAATACTATGGCTCTCTTTACGTTCAGTACTAATCTGTTCAGCTAATGGCACCATTTCCTCTTGCTGACTCTCCCAGTAAAGCTCACCAAAGGCCCCATAAGGCAAGCTGCCAGCTGCTCGGGCACGAGTAAATACGGTGCTAATATCACCATCATCTATAAGTGCATTCAGCAACTGGGTGTTAAACTGGTAACGGTTGAGGTTATCTAAGGTAAATGGCTCTTCATCTGGCAATTCCGTTTCTTCAATAACAAAATTCACCCCTAACCGTAGCTGGAAGAATGCCCTGACAGGATGACGAAAGAAACGAATTAACTCATCTAAGGTAATTTCAGGTAAGGGTTCAGGCGACAGAGGTTGATTAAACTCTGGATGTGCCAGCCCTTTGGATTCAGCGGAGGGTAACCACTCCGCAGCGTAACTCTGTAATTCACTGTTTTCGATGAAGTTTCCTACCGAAAATGGCATGCGAGCATGTAAACAGAGCAGGTGCTTAATGACTCGTTTAGCGCTGTCATCAGCACTAAGCTCTTCATCTCCCGGCAAATGATAACTTTGCGAAATATATTCAATCAATTCACTCACCAGCACTGAAGGGTAGCGCTTGCTGTTGTCTTGAATTGAACGCCCGATATAACTGATATAAAGCTGTTGCTGGGCAGAAAGAAGTGCTTCGAGGAACAGATAACGGTCATCATCACGGCGGCTGCGATCACCACGCCGAACCTGTTTTGCCATCAAATCAAATCCCAGCGGCGGAAGTGTTCGTGGGTAAATACCGTCGTTCATGCCCAATAAGCAAACGACTTTAAACGGGATAGAGCGCATTGGCATCAGGGTACAGAAGTTGATTGGCCCCGCGAGGAAACGCTGGCTGATGCGCTCATTGTCCAAACGTGAGGCCAGTTCATCACGTAACAAATTAAGCGGCACAACATCCGGATACTGAGCGGCAATACCATAGCTGACAACCTTCTGCCACTGCTGTTCAATCAGCACCAAAACAGCCTCAGTATCATTATCGGACTCGAAGAAAGTATCCAATAAGCTGCGGCATAATGGTAACCAGTCGCTGAGTGAACGTGATTCACTTAACAGTAGCCGCCATTGGCTCAAGTGCATCAACATATCAGCCAGTTGCCCGGCAAGTTCCGCCGCCAAACCACTTGATTCATCATATGGCAAGACACCTTGCCAATCCCCGGCTCCACTGTCCATGGCATAACCGAGCAACATGCGGGTTATGCCAAAATGCCAAGTGTGCTGCCCCGTCGCGGGCAAAGATAGCTCTCGAACATTGTCATCATCCAACCCCCAACGAATACCCGACTCCCCCACCCATTGTCGCAAGCGACGCAATCCATCTTCGGTAATAGCAAATTTATTGGCTAAGGCAGGAACTTCCAGCAGCGCCAATACTTGCTCGGAGGTAAAGCGGCTATGGGGGAGATCAAGTAAGGTAATAAAAGCTTGTAACACCGGATGGGCCTGACTGGCTTTACGATCAGAGATAGCAAAGGGCAGATAACGCCCCCCCGTCGCATTACCAAATGTAGCCTGAATATAGGGGGTATAACTGTCAATGTCGGCGACCATCACAATGATGTCGCGTGGGGTTAGCTCAGGATCGGCGGCTAATAATCTCAACAGGTTATCTTGTAGAACCTCAACTTCCCTTTGCGGGCTGTGACAAACATGTAGACTCAAAGATCGATCAGCTGGATCTAATACCCGTTTTTGGTCGCTATGGGCTAAGGTTTCCGGTGTGGTACCAATGATGGCGTGATCTTCCAGCTCCAGCATATCGTGCTGAATACCATGCAATAAATTGTCTGCCTCAATATCGACAAAAGCATGTACCTCTTGGATATCATCAACTTGTGACAATAGATACATGTGATCCCGGCCTAACCGCCCCCATGAAGCTAATAGCGGGTTACTGAGATCCTGCTCTCCATCAGCATTGAATAGTTGTTCGGCTTGTTCTGGATGACGAAACAGTTTTACTTCGATCGATTTGCCTTCAATCGATTCACGATAATGCCTGCGTTTACGGCTTTGCAACTTAGCCAAAAAGGCATAATCCTGAATATCCCCCCAGAAATAGCGGCAAGGGTTGGTAAACATTAGATGGATATCAATATGCTTACCCAGTGCTTGTAGCGCCTGCAAATAGATGGGAGGCAGTGCCGATATACCGCAAATAAATACTCGTTTTGGTAGCCCAACAGGGCAAATATCCGAGTCGAGTAGCATGCGGATAAAACGCTGATAGAGATTAGCGCGGTGCCATTCAGGTTGATCCAATTCACGGGTATAGTCTGTCAGTTTAACCCATAATTTGGCTTGCCATAGCTGGGCATCATCCAGTTTTTCAATGAGTTGACCACGTTCCCAAGCCTCAAGCCATTCCGGACGATACACCAAATATTGGTCAAAAAGGTCGGCTACCCGTGCCGCAAGTTGGTGAATCTTACGTTTATCGCCGTCATCACTTAAGTAGCGTTTCATAGACGCAAACACGGGATCATCCAGCAAATCTGGCAGTAACCACATAAGTTTCCACGTCATGGCGTCTTTGCTAAATGCGCTCTCTTTGGGAATTCCCGGCAAGACACGGGTAAACATATCCCAGATAAAAGTCGCGGGCAGTGGAAACTCAATATTGGCTGCAATACTGAACTGCTGTGCCAGTTGCATTTGTAGCCATTGGGCCATACCAGGGCTCTGAACTAGCACGACTTCTTGCTGGAAAGGGTTGTCCAACGGCTCTCGTTCTATCAGCGCAGTAGTTAGCGCTTTGAGTAAATCCAGTTGATTAGAATGATAAACCGTGAACATGATGACTCCCTTAAGGCACTATGGATAACATTCATAAATGATTAAACCACCTGATTATCACTTGTGAATCAATCCTGAGGTTTAATACTCTAACTTGATAATAAGTGAGTGCAATAGGTTATCGTCATTATCACCCTTGGTACATGACGTGACAGAGGCTAGATCTCACTCAGCGGGCAAAACCAACGGCTTAGTTCTGCTTGTTGGTTGTGCCGTACCACAATAGTGAAATTAAACTCGGTGCACTCCCCTTCAACTCTGCCGACCGATTGACGATATAGCCAGTTAGGCTTCATTCCAGAGATAAGAGGCCTATCAGGCGTGTCGTCTCCGATACTTTCAATATGCTGATGGAGCAGAGACCAAGCCTGACGTTGTTGCCACAAAGCAGAAAAACCCTGTAAAAGTGCCTGATGGTATTGCAGCAATCCCAACAGAGAAACTGAGAAAAACAGTGCTGCTATTAAGGCTTCTGGCAGGCTAAATCCTGACGACTCCCGCGAATGGGCTAACCCCTTGGTAAATTGCGGTCTGTGGCAACATCTTAATAAAGACAAAACTGTGCATCCTTATCCGGGCAAAAGTCCAACCAGCCATGAGCGGCTTTAACCAATTGATAGCTTTTCCTATTTATTTTATTAGCATCCAGTTTGACCCGCTGATAAAGCATCAAGGGTGGCTGTGCGCCAAAGGGTTGGCTCTCCCCTCTCAAGATAAAAAATCCAGTCAGCGATGCCGGTTTAATACAAGCTTTTAAGCCATAGTGTGGATGCTCATTACAGTGCCATGCTGCTCCAGCACTCCATGGCAGAGTGAATGACCAACGCTGGTTTATTCCCCAGGCTAATGATGAGGTCGCCTGATTAAAAGCCCGTAAATGGCGCTGCTCTTCAGCTGTGATTTGCTGAATATTGTCCAATTGGCGGTGTAAAGCTGACAGTAGAAATAAACCAAGAGCAAAAAGTGTGGCGACAGCAGCTAAGGTGCTGGCCCCTTGTTGACGATTCTGCTTCATAGATTATTCCCACGAATCATATAAATAAGCTGATGATGGACTGTTGCATTACCTGTGCTTTGCCCAGCTAATTGCACTTTGTAAATCTGAGCAGATGTTGGCTCGGGTAATCGACTAATAGAAAAATGCGTTATGGTGACCTCTTTTGGGTCAAACACTCGCTCCCAACTACCGCCAACACAATTCAGCTCCCCACGCTGGGCTTCCAATGCCTTATTTCGCAAACGATAGCCAAAGTATTCGGATTCCTGATGCTTTTCCCCCTCCCAACGGCCATTACGGTTAAGGTCATACGCAACTATCAGGCAAGAGTCGGTGGCTTCACCTGGATAATGATGTGTGGTGATAGCCTTCCCTTGACACTCTCCATGGCAAAAACCCGCTCGCCGCAAATCTTTTTCCAGCATCGCCATCGCCTGACTAAGTGCCAATTCCAACCGATAGTGTTGCTGTAATATTGATATCTGTTGGCGTAATTTGGGGAAAATCTGTGCCGAGCCAAACACAATCATGCTGCCAATGCTTAATGCCAGCATCATTTCCGGCAATGTAAAACCTGAAATAGATTTATGCCAAGTCTGTTCCGGCATTGACCCAATCGGCTTTATGATTACCCTTAGCATACGTGAATACCTGATATTGACTGACCTTCACCACATAGCCTCATTCGCCCCCGACTGGAAATAATCAACCGGATACGCCCTGCGGGGTTATTGAGTAGGATGCTTCCTGCTTGCGCGGTGTTTCTTACCCCATAGAAACCAATACTCTTTTGCAATGACATAGTGATAGCCACATCAGGATAAGGTGGAATAAACACTCTGCCGGTTAATACGGAACAAGGCGCTGTGGGTTTATCACCACTGCCCAGGCACCCTTGCCCATGTTGTTGTATCCACAATAATGCCGTGTCGTTGCTGCGATTAGCCTGTACCTGCAAATGTGTTAAGAAGGCAAGTAGCTGGCGTGCGCTATCAGCCAGCCTTTCCCGTTGCCGATATTGGTGCCAACTTTGCGCCCCCCATGTCGCCATAACACCGACCAATGCAATAACCAGCAATACTTCAATCAGGCTGATACCTTTTTGTTTTATCAGGAAATTGTTCTTTATGAACCCTATTTTATTGAGTGCAATGTCGATTTTCATGCCGCAAGTTTACGGCGTTAAAATTTGAGGTCTAGTGACTCATTATCAGGGTTGGAAACGGTGCGCAAAATTTTATTTACGATGACATAAATGCAGAAAAGAGTGCGGCACGGCTCGCATTTTTATTGCAGGATAGAGGACAATTATGGGGGTGGTGTTATGAAGATAGCAGATATAAAACCGGAGCCATTGCGGCTCCGGTCAGAAGGTCAGAAGATTAAATAGCGATCGGAGCTTTAATCCCCGGATGCGGATCATATCCTTCAATTTCAAAGTCATCGAAGTGATAATCAAATAAGGAGTCAGGCTTACGTTTGATAATCAACTTCGGCAATGCCCGAGGTTCGCGGCTCAATTGCAGGTGCGTTTGCTCTATGTGGTTGCTGTATAAGTGAGTATCGCCACCCGTCCAGACAAAATCACCAACGTCCAAATCACACTGTTGCGCCATCATATGTATCAGTAATGCATAGCTGGCAATGTTAAATGGCAAGCCAAGGAACACATCACAAGAACGTTGATATAGCTGACAAGAGAGCTTGCCATCAGCCACGTAGAACTGGAAGAAAGCATGGCAAGGTGCTAGTGCCATTTGGTCCAGTTCACCCACATTCCAGGCGGAGACAATAATGCGACGTGAATTAGGATCTTGCTTAAGCTGCTTTACTACGTTGCTCAGTTGGTCAATCTGACGCCCATCGGCAGCGCCCCAGGCACGCCATTGCTTGCCATATACCGGGCCAAGATCACCATTCTCATCGGCCCACTCATCCCAGATTGAGACACTATTTTCCTTCAGATAACCAATATTGGTATCGCCATTGAGGAACCATAACAGCTCATGGATGATCGAACGCAAATGGCAGCGTTTGGTGGTTACCAGCGGGAAGCCGTCTTGTAAATTGAAACGCATCTGATGCCCAAAAATCGATACTGTACCTGTACCGGTACGGTCATCTTTAGGGGTGCCCTCTTCCAGCACTTTTTTCATCAAATCCAGATACTGTTTCATGTTACCTCACGAAAGTTGTTGCGCAGGACGGCGATACGCCCAAATCATCATAATGATACCGGCCAGAATCATAGGTACAGAGAGGATCTGCCCCATGCTGATCACGCCGTCGAACAAGCCAAGCTGAGCATCTGGCTGGCGGAAACACTCCACGATAATGCGGAATACACCATAACCAATCAGGAACAGGCCAGAAACACTGCCCATCGGGCGCGGCTTGCGGATAAACAGGTTTAGGATGATAAACAGCACCACCCCCTCAAGGAGCATTTCGTACAGTTGCGAAGGGTGACGCGGCAATACGCCATATTGGTTAAATATTGCCTGCCATTTTGCCGGATCAGCAGCAACAATCGCAATGTCTTCGCCACGGGAAGTTGGGAATAGCATCGCCCACGGGGTATCGGTCGTGACACGGCCCCATAGCTCGCCATTGATAAAATTACCGAGGCGACCGGCACCTAAACCAAAGGGAATCAGCGGTGCCATAAAGTCGGCAACTTGGAAGAAATGGCGCTTGGTACGGCGGGCGAACCACAACATTACGCAGATAACACCAATCAAACCGCCGTGGAATGACATACCGCCATCCCAGACTTTAAACAGGTAGAGGGGGTTATCGAGGAACATCGGCAGGTTGTAGAACAGAACATAACCGACACGGCCACCAACAAACACACCGAGGAAACCGGCGTAAAGGAGATTTTCGACCTCTTCTTTAGTCCAGCCGCTACCTGGCTTGTTGGCCCGACGAACCGCCAACCACATGGCGAAGACGAAGCCGACCAGGTACATCAGGCCATACCAATGAAGTGAAACCGGGCCAATTGAGAAAATGACCGGATCGAATTTAGGAAACGCCAGATAGCTATTGCTCATCTATCACCACGGAATGTCTATTGTTTTTGGGAAAACAGGTGTTCTTGCCGGTTAGGGCCACAAGTTGCGCATAATAGCATAGGCGGTCACTTAGGGGCGCACCGGAAGGAAAAGTTCTGTAAACAACAGTGATCCTGAAAGTGAGGATTATCCGCCAAAAGCTTTTATGGATATCCCCGAACTCATTGAGGTTGTTGACATCGAACAAACCTATGAATGCCGATGAGTTTCAACGGATAAAGTTACTTACCGCCGCGAATCAACCCACCCAACCCTCGGCGTTCCATAAACGCCGCTGTTAAGTGACGCACATCAGTGGTCATTTGTGCGGTTAATACCCGCTCAGCCAATGCTTGTGCATCTGCCAAATCAATATTACGCAGCAGATATTTAATTCGTGCCACACTGCGGCCATTCATACTGAGATTGCGATAGCCCAATCCAACCAGCAGCAGCGCGCCCATAGGATCGCCAGCCATTTCACCACACAAACTCACCTGCAAACCTGCTTGTGTCGCTTGCGTCAAAATGTGGCTTAGCACTTGCAGCACTGCCGGATGCAGGCTGTCATACAGCGAGGCAACACGAGTGTTGTTGCGATCTACTGCCAGCAAATATTGTGTTAGATCATTGGTACCCACCGAGATGAAATCGACTCGAGATTTCAGGTAAGGCAACATAAAGATCATCGCCGGGACTTCAATCATCACGCCCAATTTCGGCTGTGGTAACTCATAACCCAATACTTCCTGAACCTCGCGCCCGGCGCGGTCAATCAGACGTTTGGCTTCATCGACCTCTTCCAGACTGGTGATCATCGGTAATAAAATACCCAGATTCCCGGTGCCTGCATTGGCGCGAAGCATCGCTCTGACCTGGATCAAAAAGATCTCCGGCTGATCGAGGGTAACACGGATGCCGCGCCAGCCCAGACAAGGGTTCTCTTCGCTAATGGGCATGTAGGGCAGTTGCTTATCTGCGCCAATGTCCAGGGTACGCAAAGTCACGGATTTGTTGGGATAAAGCTGCAACATGCCTTGATATTGCGCGACTTGCTCCTCTTCTGAAGGGAAACCGCTTTGTAACATGAATGGAATTTCAGTGCGGTAGAGGCCCACGCCATCGACTCGTCCCCCCAGCAGTTTTTCATGTTCCGGGCTAAGACCGGCGTTCAGCATGACCTGAATCCGTTCACCACTTTTCAGGGCTGCAGGTTGTTCGACCTCATCCTCAGCCAGCTTGCTGAGTTCAATCTCTTCGGTGACCAGCCGCTGATACTCTTTGATCAGCACAGGCTCAGGATCGACCAACACCTCGCCACGATAGCCATCGACAATCAATAGCCGCTGACTCAGCAGTGCTGGCTGGATATCCGCGCCCATTACCGTCGGGATCCCCATGGCGCGCACCAAAATAGCGGCGTGGGAGTTAGCCGCACCGTCACGCACCACCACACCGACCAGACGATCCTGTGGCACCTCAGCCAATAATGTTGCGGTTAGCTCATCGGCGACCAGAATAAACCGCTCAGGCCATTGGCTGGCCCCGGAAGTGCTGTCGTCGAGGTGAAACAGCAAACGCAAACCTAATGCCCGCAGATCACTAGCACGCTCGCGCATGTAGGTGTCTTGCAAGTTGGCAAATTGCGCCGCAAATTGTTCAACCACCTGTTTCACCGCCCATTCGGCCACAGAACCGGCATCAATTTGCGCGAAAAGCTCACGCTTTAAGCGGGCGTCATTTAGCAAGTGGGAGTAGAGATCAAAAATTGCCGCGCTCTCTTTTTGTGAGCTGGCAGCAAAGCGCTTACTAAAGCGGCGGAATTCAGCCCCGGCCTCTTCCAACGCCTGAGTTAGGCGTTCGCGCTCCTGGACAGTGTCAAGCGTTGAGGCTTCATAAACCAAATCGAGGGAGGGCTGGGAGGTGTCCTGCCACCCTTCAGCAACAGCCACGCCGGGTGCCGCAGCCAGAGCGCGAATTCGCGTTTGACGATATTGACCAAAAATGGCATTAAGCTGAGATTGAGAAAGAATGCCCGCCAGCTGTGTCGCCAGCGTGACCATGAACGACTCTTCGCTCTCATCAAACTGACGATGCTCACGTTGCTGAACCACCAGCACGCCAAGGAGCTGGCGGCGATAGATAATAGGCACCCCAAGAAACGCGCGGAAGCGATCCTCTTTGACTTGCGGAACATATTTAAAACTGGGGTGACTCTGAGCATCAGCCAGGTTAATTGGCTCGGCCAAACGCCCCACCAGCCCAACGATACCTTCGTCAAAAGCCAGCGTAATAATGCGACCACGAGGTTTTTTCAAACCCCGCGTCGCCATCAGGTAGTAACAACGGCGGTCATTATCTGCCAGATAAATCGAGCAAACTTCCGTGTCCATCGCCAGACAGGTTTCATTGACCAACAGCTCTAACGCATCCGTCAGGCTGGTTGCCATCGCCACTTTCTCAACTATTTCTCGCAAACGCATGAGCATGATCGGCTTAACTTAACCTCTTTTACGGCGATAAGCAGGCGGCACCCGTGGCGGAGCAATCTCCTGTACAGGCATGACGGTTGGAGCAAACTCTTTCATTACTCGACGATAAACATCACGTTTAAAAGAGACCACCTGACGCACCGGATACCAATAACTGACCCATCGCCAGCCATCAAACTCCGGGGTACTGCTGCGTTGCATGTTGATATCGGCTTCATTGCACATTAACTGTAGCAGAAACCATCGTTGCTTTTGGCCGATGCACACCGGCTTTGTATCCCAACGCACCAAACGTTTCGGTAATTTATAACGTAACCAGTTACGGGTTGAAGCCAGAATTCGGACATCCTTTTTGTTCAGTCCTACCTCTTCAAAAAGTTCGCGATACATAGCCTGCTCTGGTGTTTCACCGGGGTTAATCCCCCCTTGAGGAAACTGCCAAGAGTGCTGGCCGTAGCGCCTGGCCCACAACACTTCGCCTTGCCGATTACAAATTACGATACCCACGTTCGGGCGGTAGCCATCATCATCGATCACCGGACTACCTCGATAAGCTTAAAAACGCAAAGATACCCTGATTGTTTCACACTAGGAACAGGCGGTAAACCACTGCTTATCAGGCAATAAAACCTGATAACTTTGGGATAACTCACAGATATTAGCAAAGTTATAAACACCCTAAGGAACCGACACACTGTTTTATTCACTTTTTCTGTGGATATAGGTGTGCAGAACTCTAGGGTAAAGCGGGTACAACTCATTTTAAACTAATAATACGATAAAAATATCTAAAAAAATAAATGATTAATTTCAATCAAGTAACAGGTTTCCCACAGGTATCCACACCCCCAAAATGTGATCTATATCCGTTTTGAATCTGGTGCTGGCTAAAGATCCATCAATGCAGTTTTTATCCACAGATAATGAAGCAAAGTTATGCAAAAAATAGCAAAACTCGCAAAAAAAGCGCTCGTCAAGGCTGTAAATTGAACCAGTGATCGTGATTTACTGAGGTTATCCAAGAAATCTGTGGATAAATAGGTGTAAGATCCTGTTCATTATTACTGTCAGTAGGTGCACAAGATAGCCAGAGTAAAAGTATTTCCTTCGCCGAAGCCAAGAAAACTTCCGTTAAATCATGCTATTATTCATTTATACTGCGCTAAGCAACAACACATATACTGCCACTTTTAATTCAGTTTGTTTTTTAACCGACTTTAGCAGGTTTCCATCAATGTCTGTTTATTCACTGCCACCAGCCCCTCCTACCGATGAACATCAACTTTTTCAGCGCGCCCAAGCTTTGTCGGGTTTTACCCTAGGTGAGTTGGCCGCACGTGCACAATGGCTCATCCCAGCAGACTTAAAACGCGTCAAGGGGTGGGTTGGCATGTTGCTGGAGTTCTATCTGGGGGCCAGCGCGGGCAGCAAACCTGAGCAGGATTTTGCGGATATTGGGATTGAGCTGAAAACCATTCCGATCAGCGGCCAAGGCAAGCCGTTGGAAACCACCTTCGTCTGCGTCGCACCATTGACCGGAAATAGCGGTATCACTTGGGAAAATAGCCATGTGCGGCATAAATTGGCCAGAGTCTTGTGGGTGCCGGTCGAAGGAGAGCGGCACATTCCGCTGGCGGAACGCAGGGTTGGTGCCCCTCTATTGTGGAGCCCGAATGCGCAAGAAGATGAGTTGCTACGTCGCGACTGGGAAGAGTTAATGGACCTTATTGTTTTAGGTAGAGTCGAAACCATCACAGCGCGCCATGGCGAGGTGTTGCAGTTACGCCCGAAGGCGGCCAATAGCCGCGCATTGACCGAAGCCATCGGCGAGCAGGGGCAGCCTATCATGACCTTACCCCGTGGATTTTATCTGAAAAAAACCTTTACCGGACCTATGCTGGCTCGCCACTTCCTATTGTAAAATATCACCGAAGTAGATGTTGTTGGCGGCTAAGTCACCACACCAATCACCTCAGAGATGTTCCGATTGATAAATAAAAGCGTATAATTGTATTTTTGTGTTTCCGTAAGGTGTAAAGGCGCAATGTTTGAATGGATTGCCGATCCAAATGCCTGGTTGGCCCTGGGCACGTTAACTATCCTCGAGATCGTTCTCGGGATAGACAATATTATTTTCCTCTCTTTGGTAGTCGCAAAATTACCTAAAGCGCAGCAGAACAAAGCCCGCCGTATAGGTTTGGCTGGGGCAATGTTAATGCGCTTGGCATTACTGGCGTCTATAGCTTGGGTGATTCGCCTGACTGAACCGCTATTTACCCTAGCGGGTCATGGTGTCTCCATGCGGGATTTGATCCTGCTGTTAGGTGGGTTATTCCTGATTTGGAAAGCCAGTAAAGAAATTCATGAAACCATCGAGGGCAGCGATACTGAGCACAGCAGCAACGTTAGCTCATTCTTCGGTGCCATCGTGCAAATCATGCTGCTGGATATCATCTTTAGTCTGGATTCGGTCATCACAGCGGTTGGGCTGTCGGACCATCTGTTCATTATGATGGCTGCGGTAATTATTTCTGTGGGTGTGATGATGTTTGCTGCCAGACCGATTGGTGAATTTGTAAACCGTCACCCATCAGTCAAAATGTTGGCGCTCTCTTTCCTGATTCTGGTCGGTTTCACGCTGATGCTGGAAAGTTTCCAGATCCACATTCCAAAAGGCTACATCTACTTCGCAATGTTCTTCTCAATGGGTGTTGAAACCCTGAATCTGATGCGCGGAAAGAAAAGTAAGCCTGCTGATAAAAAAGCATAATCACCTCCGGGTGCGGTTCAACGCACCCGTTTCTCACTTTTTTTTACACTTTCGCCTTACAGGCTTCCCCCTACTGCTGCGCTTCGTTATAGTCGAATAAGGCGGGTTTGACTTATACCCAAATCATTGGCGGGACAGCAACGCCAAGTCCCCAGGGTATGGCCTGATAATTTTAGACATTAAGGAAGGTCGGCAATGCAATATCATCGTATCCCCCACAGTTCACTAGAAGTCAGCCTGTTGGGTCTGGGCACCATGACTTTTGGTGAGCAAAACAGTGAAGCCGATGCCCATGCTCAACTGGATTATGCCGTTGCAGCTGGTATTAACTTAATCGATACCGCAGAGATGTACCCTGTTCCCCCAAGGCCAGAAACCCAAGGGTTAACCGAGCAATACATCGGGAATTGGATAAAAGCACGCGGTAGCCGGGATAAAATCATCTTAGCCAGCAAGGTCTCCGGGCCATCTCGCGGCAGCGATCAGCCGATTCGTCCGAATATGGCGCTGGATCGGAAAAACATTCGCATCGCACTGGAAGATAGCCTTCGGCGGCTCAATACCGATTATCTCGATATTTATCAATTACATTGGCCACAGCGGGAGACCAACTGTTTTGGCAAGCTGAACTATCGCTATAGCGAACAAACCGCCGTTGTGACCCTGCTTGAAACCCTGGAAGCGCTGAATGAGCAAGTGCGGGCCGGTAAAATTCGTTATATTGGTGTCTCGAATGAAACGCCGTGGGGAGTAATGCGTTATCTGCAACTGGCAGAGAAACATGATCTCCCGCGCATTGTGTCGATTCAAAACCCCTACAGCCTGCTTAACCGCAGCTTTGAAGTGGGTTTAGCTGAGATTAGCCAGCACGAAGGAGTTGAACTACTGGCCTACTCCAGCCTCGCATTCGGCACCCTGAGCGGCAAATACCTTAATGGCGCAAAACCTGCTGGTGCACGCAATACTCTGTTCAGTCGTTTCACCCGTTATACCGGCAGCCAACCTCAGTTAGCTGTCGCTGAATACGTGGCGCTGGCAAAACGTCACGGCCTCGATCCGGCGCAGATGGCATTGGCCTTCGTGCGGCAACAACCCTTTGTAGCCAGCACACTGTTAGGTGCAACCACACTGGAGCAGCTGAAAAGTAATATTGATAGCCAGAATGTGGTGTTGAGTCAGGAAGTGTTAGATGCATTGGAAGAGATTCATACTCGCTTCACTTTTCCTGCACCATAAGCGCCTGAATTCAAATGACAGAAGGCCGCTCAGCTTCGCGGATCAACGAGGCCATCCGCCCGTGATATCGGCCGACGTTTCCAGGAAAGCTATGCCTGAACTATACTTTAGGGGTCTGTGGTAGAGCTGATATCAGCCTATCCACATCCCTATTTAATGTTCTTTACTGATAATACAGGGCATAAAATGGCAAAAAAACCGAATATCCTATTGGTACACGGCGCATGGGGTGATGGCTCTCACTGGCGTCATGTTATTCCTGCGCTACACGACAAGGGCTATCCTGTCTACGCGGTACAAAACCCATTGACATCATTAGCAGATGACGTGGAACGTACGAAAAAGTTGGCGGCATCACTGGAAGGCCCCACGATTCTGGTAGGCCACTCCTATGGCGGGATGGTGATTTCGCAACTTGGCGACCTGCCGCAGGTTGTCGGGCTGGTCTATATTGCCGCCTTTGCGCCAGATAAAGGTGAAAGCCTCGGCTCTATTTTCCAACTGCGCGACCTCCCTTCCGGTGCAGCCAATTTGGTTCCGGATCAAGATGGTTTTCTTTGGATTAAGCGGGATAAATTCCACGAAAGTTTCTGTCACGACTTAGACAAAACCGAAGCCATCGTGATGGCTGTCGCGCAGAAACCGACCTCAGGCCACTGCTTTGAAGACGTCTCGGCAGAACCGGCGTGGAAAACTAAACCCAGTTGGTATCAGATTTCCAATCAGGACAATATGATCCCGCCAGAAACTCAGCAGTGGTTTACTGAGCGGATGAAACCGAAGAAAACCATTCGTCTCGACTCCAGCCATGCCTCTCTGGCTTCCCATCCCAATGAGATCATCGCATTGATTGAAGAGGCGGCCAAGGGCCATTAACCGACGCCCCTGAAGGCCAATAATATCTGGCTCCGGGGCGCTTTAACCCCTGAGCCAATACTGACAAAACTCCCTGATTGATCCGCCCCTTGCATTCACCTGCAGCATTAATGCGCTCTTTGGTTTGGCTGTCGTCACTCCACCGTTTTATGCCGCAGTTGCCACCACTGCCAGCCCCAAAGTAGTGCGATAGCCAGTGCAAATATCACACCGAACCCCACGCCGACTGCCACCACGGGCACCCCAAGTTTGACCACCATTGAGAACAAACCCAGCATTAGCAACATGGCGGTGTTCTCACCCAGATTCTGCACGGCGATAGCATTACCCGTACCAACACTCTGTTTACCGCGCTCTTGTAGCAAGGCATTGAGTGGCACCACAAAAAATCCGCCCAAAATCCCGATGATAATCAACAGCAAATAAGCCATTGGCATACTGTGTTGCAGGGCGAAAATGGCCACCACCACCCCAATCAACACACCTGCGGGTAGGCAGCGTTTCACAGTTTTAAGGGTAACAAAGCGCGCGGCTGCTCCAGCGCCAACCACAATCCCTATCGCCACCATGGCATTGAGTAAGGTCGGCGTGGTGTTATCGGTAATCCCTAGCGCGATAGGCACCCAGAGTACCAGTAGAAAGCGCAGCGTGACCCCCGCCCCCCAAAACAGGCTGGTTCCCGCCAGTGAGAAGCGAGTTTCGCCGTCACGCCATAGGAGTCGACACGCGGTAAAAAAGCTGCTCGTCATCGCCCGAGGCCGCCATGAGCTGCCCGCTCGGGCAGCCGCTAAGCGGGGAATAAATAAGTTGGCGACCACCGCAATGGCGTACACCAGCGCACAGGCCCCTAAGGCGGCCATCAAATTCCAGTCGGCCAGCACACCGCCGGCCACTGAACCCAGTAAAATAGCGGCGATAGTCGAGGCTTCCATCATGCCATTCGCTTTCACTAGTTGCTCGCCGGAGGTGATCTCACCCAAGATGCCATATTTAGCCGGTGAATAAGCCGCAGCCCCAACCCCCACCAGGCTATAGCCCAAGAAGGGATTGAAACCAAAGCAGATCACCAGCGCGCCAGCTAACTTCAAGCCGTTCGCCACCATCATCACTCGCCCTTTCGCGAAACTGTCAGCAAACTGCCCGACAAAAGGTGCCAGAATGATATAGGTCGCGACAAAAGCCATCTGCAAAATGGGCTGGCTCCAGTCGGGATATAACTGCTGCTTAATGAGCGCCAGGGTGGCAAAAAGCAGCGCATTATCGCCAAATGCCGAGAAAAACTGGGCGCAGAGTACCGCAATCATCCCTCGGGATAACAAAGGTTTATCGGCTATTGCTTGCTGACTCATACGCTCATCTCCGGATCTTCCGCCATTTTGCTTAACGTCACAAAGTCAGGTTTACCACTGCCGAGCAGTGGCAATGCTTTCACCACCCGAATATCCCGCGGGACGGCCAGCTCAGGCACGCCGCTCGCGCGCGCGGCTTTTATCAATTGCTCGCGGGTCATCCCACTGTCGGTGGTAAACAGCACCAAGGCCTCACCTTTGGCACTGTCGGTTTTAGCCGCCGCAGCATGTTGCCCCTCTGGCGAGATTCGCAGTGCCAGTTGCTCCACGCTCTCTAGTGAAACCATTTCGCCCGCCAATTTGGCAAAACGCTTCATTCGACCACGAATCGCGCAGAACCCCTGCTCATCAATGGCAACAATATCACCGGTGTCATACCAACCGGCCTCCCGTTCACCCTGCGCATTTTCAGCCGAAGGCGGCTCCAGTACCGCGGGATTTTCTACCCGCAGGTAGCCGCGCATGATATTGGGGCCGCGTAGCTGCAAACGCCCCCCTTGATCGATGCCCGGCACCTTAATCAATCGAGACTCCATCCCCGGCAGAATGCGGCCGACACTATTCACTTTCGCCGCCATCGGCACGTTTATTGCCACCACTGGCGCGCACTCAGTGACGCCATAACCTTCCAAAATGCGAATGCCGAATTTGTCCTGCCAAATCTGCTTGGTGCTATCGGCTAATTTCTCGGCTCCCGCCACCACATAGCGCAAGCGAGCAAAATCATAGGGGTGCGCAAAGCGGGCATAGTTGCCCAGGAAGGTTGAGGTGCCAAACAGCACGGTACAGTTACGGTCATACACCAGCTCGGGGACTACACGATAGTGCAGTGGGCTGGGGTAAAGAAATACGCGGCTACCGGTCATCAGCGGGGTGAATAACCCAACGGTCAAGCCAAAGGCATGGAACAGCGGCAGTGACGACATAAAGCGATCACGGGGCGTAAAGTCGGCAATAGTGCGGATTTGTTCAACATTCGCCAATAAACTGGCGTGCGAATGCACCACCCCTTTCGGATTGCCTTCAGAGCCGGAGGTAAACAAAATCAGGGCATTGTCATCAGCCTGCTGTGGCAGCATCGCCCGGCGCGGGCAGCATAAGTGGAATAAAATCCATAATTTATCTGCGAGTGTCACGGTATCTTTGAGATCTTCCAGATAGACCCAACTGGCCTCAGTCACCTGTTCCGGCAGATGTGTCAGCTTACCTTTCTCCAGAAACTGGCGCGATGTGACGATAGTTTTCAATGAGGCCGCAGTCATCGCACTCTTCAGCCCCTTGGCACCCGAGGTGTAATTTAGCAGCGCCGGAATGCGCCCGCGCACTGAAGCCCCGAAAATAGCCGCCGCCGTGATGGTCGCGTTTGGCAGTAACATGCCAACGTGCTCCCCCGGCGCGGTAAAACGTTGCAAGATACGGCTGACACCAAGGATCTTCTTCAGCAACGTTTGGTAACTATCCTCCTTAAAGGAGATATCTTCGATACAGGGCTTAAAGCGCCCATAGCGAGTTTGGGCCGCCAGCAGCGCTTCAAACAGGGTTTCTCGTGGCACAATAGCCATGCGGGCCGCCATCATAATGGCATGTAAGCGCTCACCAGCCAGAACCCGGCGCTCACGGGCGCGCGGCGCTTGCGGCATCGGTAGATGGGTGGCGGGTAAGACATAAATGCTGATTTTCGGGAACCAGCGGACTTTCAGTACCTCAGCTAATCGGCCAAAGCGGCTAAATTCGGGGCCTTCCAACCGGATGGGAACCACCGCTGCACCGGATTTCGCGGCAACAAATGCAGCACCATCATAGATTTTCATCAATGAACCGGTCACGGTGATGCGCCCTTCAGGGAATATCACCACCGGCCTGCCCTGTTCGACCATTCTGACCAACTGTTTGATGGCCATGGGTTTGGTGGGATCGAGGGCGACGAAATCGACGTATGGCTTGAGAGTGCGCATAAACCAGCTCTCGGTGACACTGGAGTAGACCGCAAAAACCGGCTTAATCGGCAGAAAGAGTGCTAACAAAATACCATCGAGGAAGGAGACATGATTGGGCGTAATGATCAGTTTCTGATGCGTAAACTGGTCAGTTACCCCCTCAATGGTGACACGAAATAACCCACGAAAAAGAGTGCGCAGCAAGCGATAAACCATCTCTGTCTCTCTATAAGTCAATGAATCCGATAAAGAGAGAATACTATAATAGTGGCGGATTTATCTGTAGGGAGAAGCTGAAAGTGGCGGGCGCGAACAAATAAAAAAAAACCTACGCATCTGCGTAGGTCGGTGCAAATCAAAAACTGGTTTTTAACACACAGCGTATGTTGATTACTCACCAATTAATACCTCTGGGACAATCAGGATAGCCGTTTGTGTGCTGCCACAGCTAGCTAGCAATCGAAACATTTGCGTGCAAAGTGTAACCAGCAGTGAACATTGTCAAAAAGGCGAAAAGGTTTGTAATTCATTGCAGTAGCGCCCCTATTCACAAAGTGCGACCTCCACTAAACAACTCATCGCATTCGGCCCCTGGGTCAAGGGAGAGGTTCCAATATCCAAAGTCAGAACATTAGGATTACCCGATTGCTCAACTTTATGCTGCTTGCCACCAAAACCGGGATCAAACCAAGCACCGGTTGCCATCAGCACCACGCCACGGGTCACACCATCAGTAATCCGTACCCCCGCCAGGCAGCTGCCACGTAAATTGCTGATTTGCACCTGACTGCCATCGGTAATTTCGCGGCTGGCCGCATCTTGTGGATGCATATAGAGTGTTTCACGGCCCGCAGTTTTATTGCCCTGCGCTAATGGCGCGGGATCGAGCTGACTGTGCAGGCGATCTGCCGGTTGAATCGAGATCAAATGCAGCGGCCACTGCCCAGCTTCGGGCGCGCCCAGCCACTCTACCGGCGGTTTCCACTCGGCATGTGGCGCAAAATCGGCATATTGGTAACTGGCGATCTTCTCACTAAACAGCTCAATTTTGCCACTGGGTGTCTGTAGCGGATGCGCCTGTGGATCGCTACGGAAGTTATCGAAGAACACGAACTCTTGTTGCGGTGCCGGAAGATCAACATGGCCCCGCTGCCAGAATGTCGCAAAATCTGGCCACTCAACCCCATGCGGCTGTTGGGCAACACCGCACTCTTGGTAGATATGCCGAATCCACGCCATCTCATCGCGGCCCTCGGTAAAGTCGTCGCGATAACCCAGCCGTTCAGCCAGATCGGCGAAGATATCAAAGTCGTTGCGGGCCTGATGCTGTGGCGCAATCGCCTGATGCATTGCCAGAACATAGCGATCCCGTGATGAGCCGCCAATATCATTGCGCTCCAGCGAACTGGTCACTGGCAGCACGATATCCGCCATTTTAGCCGCCGGTGTCCACCAGATATCCTGCACAATCACCGTATCCGGCTTTTGCCACCCCTCCACCAGCCGATTCAGCTGTTGATGATGGTGGAATGGATTGCCGCCCGCCCAATGCACCAGGTGAATATCGGGATAGGTGTGGGTTTCGCCCTGAAACTGATAAGGCTGCCCCGGTTGCAGCAGCATGTCACAAATCCGCGCCACTGGGATCGCCAGCCCGGAGGGATTTTTGCCGACAGGCATTGTTGGCCCAGGGGTGTCGATACGCGGGTTACCCACCCCATTCATCGAGCCGTGACCAAATGAGAAGCCGCCGCCGGGCAGCCCCACTTGCCCCAACATGGCCGATAGCGCAATCACCATCCAGTAAGGTTGTTCGCCGCGATGGGCGCGCTGTACTGAATAGGAGCAGGTCATAAAGCTGCGCACACCAATAAGTTGCTGCGCTAATTGGCTAATTCTTGCCGCCGGAATGCCGGTAATCTCACTGGCCCAATCCGGTGTTTTCGCCACACCGTCATTCACGCCACGGATGTAATCCGCTAATTGCTCATAGCCCACACAGTGGGTGGCGAGGAAAGATTCATCCTGCCCATCAAAGCGTTGGATTTCATAAGCCAGCGCCAGCATCAGTGCCACATCGGTATTCGGGCGGATTGGTATCCACTCCGCATTGACAAAAGCCGGGCAGTCGTCTCGCATCGGGCTGATGTTGATAACCGGCGTGCCTTTTTGCGCCAGCTTCTCCAGCCAGGGTTTTAGTGAGTGTTCCGCCGAGCCGCCAGAAGAGACTTGGGCATTTTTCAGTGCCAGCCCACCAAAGGCGATAAACAGCTCGCAATGATCAACCACACTCGGCCATGATGTCACCCTGCCAGTCAGCGGGCTAAAAGTCCCAATCACATAGGGCAGGAAGAACTGTGCCGATCCCCAGCTGTAATTGCCCATTTGATCGACACCACCACCGCCAGCGAAATAGAAACGCCGGACTAATGAGCGTGCGTGATGTAAACGCCCAGCAGAAGACCAACCGTATGAGCCGGTAAATAGCCCTGAAGGGCCATAGCGATCCCGCACCCGGCGACTCTCTTCGGCCACTAAATCCAGCGCCACATCCCAATCTACCTCGACAAAATCCTCCCGCCCGCGCAGGGTGCGATCACTTCTCTCCCGCTGTTGTAGCCATGAACGCCGTATTGCTGGTTTGCGAATACGTTTGTCGGAATAAACCATCGGCGTGATGGATGCCAGTAGTGGCGAAGGGTTGGAGTCATCGGCAAAAGGCTCACAGCGGATTAACTTACCATCTTCGACGACAGCAGTATAAGCGCCCCAGTGGGCAAGCTGGGGGTAACGGATGATGGACATGGGTATCTCAGACGATTGATTAGAAGGTAAACTTAACACCCATCAGGTCATAAAACCAAAGCACAATTTCGACTAAATATGATGTTTTGGTACTAAGGAAAATGCCAGCGATAGGGGGCAATAGTGCATCTGGAGTCGCGAAAGCAACCGCTAATACGCCTAATTGCTTTTTCTTTAGTTTTTTCTCACCAAGTTGCGATCATCCCCCCTTGCGGGCAAGGCGGTTTTCCGCAAAACTGAGTGATGTAAGCGATTACCCTAAAAATTTCTGGAAGAAAAATGGCCACTATTAAGGATGTTGCCAAGCTGGCGGGTGTTTCCGTCGCGACGGTATCTCGTGTTATCAATAATTCGCCTAAGGCCAGTGAGGCATCACGTGTGGCGGTATCTAGCGCCATGGAGCAGTTGCAGTATCACCCCAATGCCAATGCCCGCGCGTTGGCCCAGCAATCCACCGAAACTGTCGGTATGATTGTCTCTGATGTGTCAGATCCCTTCTTTGGCTCCATGGTAAAAGCGGTAGAACAAGTGGCCTATGCCACCGGTAATTTCCTGCTGATTGGTAACGGTTACCATGATGCGGAGAGAGAGCGCCAGGCTATCGAGCAACTGATCCGCCATCGTTGCGCCGCGCTGGTGGTTCACGCCAAAAAATTATCTGATGAAGAATTGACCTCACTAATGGAACAAATTCCCGGCATGGTGCTGATCAATCGCACTCTGCCCGGCTTCGAAACCCGCTGTGTCGCATTAGATGATCGTTACGGTGCCTGGTTGGCCACTCGCCATCTGATTCAGCAAGGCCATAAGCGGATAGCGATTATCTGCTCCAACCATCAGATTTCCGATGCCATTGACCGCCTGCAAGGCTATCTGGATGCACTAAAAGAGTTTGATATCGCCGTTGATGATCGTTTGATCTCTTACGGTACACCGGATGAGATCGGTGGCGAACAAGCCATGACCGACCTGCTTGGCCGTGGCAAACATTTCACCGCCGTCACCTGTTATAACGACTCCATGGCCGCAGGCGCCCTGTCGGTTCTCAGTGATAACAGCATCGAAGTGCCGCAAGAGATCTCACTGATCGGTTTTGACGATGTTTTGATCTCTCGCTATTTGCGACCACGACTGACCACCATCCGCTACCCGGTAGTGGCGATGGCAACACAAGCGGCGGAGTTAGCACTGGCGCTGGCCAACCATACTCCGCTGCCAGAGATAACCAATATGTTTAGCCCGACACTGGTGCGCCGCCACTCTGTCGCCAGCCCGCAAACCGTGGTCGAGGAGTGAAGCGGTGGACTGCCGTCATTAAACCAACTCTAACGCGATCAGCTCCTCGATGGTTTGCCGACGGCGGATTAAACGCGGCTGCCCTTGCTCGAACAGCACTTCCGGCAATAGCGGGCGGCTGTTGTAGTTAGATGACATCGACGCGCCATAAGCGCCGGTATCATGGAACACCAGATAGTCGCCAATTCGGGCCGCAGGCAGTGGCCGCGTCTCTAGCCCGCCCCCCGCTTCCTGAGTAAAGACATCACCTGACTCACAAAGCGGGCCACCGACCACCGTCTCAATAAGCGGTTCAGCGCTGAGTGAGCGCCCATCCGCCGGTAGCAGCGAAATATGGTGGTAGCTGCCGTACATCGCAGGGCGCATCAAATCGTTAAAGCCCGCATCCACCAACACATAGTGACGGCTACCCATCTCTTTAACCGCCCGCACCTGCGCGATTAGCGCACCAGACTCCGCCACCAGAAAACGGCCCGGCTCAATTTCCAGGCTGACCGGATGACCCAAGTGGGCGGCGATGCGCTCACGGGCGCTGTTCCATAAGCCGTAGTAATGCTCGGTATCAATCTCATCATCGCCAAACTGATAAGGGATCGACAAGCCGCCGCCTGCCGAAATTGCGCTGATATCCTGCCCCAGTGTTACCACCTGCTCAACCATCGCGTCACAGACCTGCTCCAGATGTTGGTAGTCAACACCCGAGCCAATGTGCATGTGAATACCGACCAGGGTTAAACCGTACTGCGCTATTTTCTCGATAGCCTGCGGTAGATCTTGATACCAGATACCGTGCTTGCTGTTTTCCCCCCCCGTATTGGTTTTCTGGCTGTGACCATGACCAAAACCTGGGTTGACGCGCAGCCAAACGGGATGGCCGGGCGCCTGTTGCCCCAGTTGATCCAGCATGTCGATGGAGCCAGCATTGACCGGAATAGCTAACTCCGTCACCCGCAATAGGGTGGCCTGATCCAGCAGATCAGCAGTAAACACAATTTCGGCCGGTTCTTGCCCCGGCTGGAAACCAGCAATTAGTGCGCGCTCAATTTCACCCAACGAGACTGAATCCACTTTGACCCCCTGCTCACGCATCAGGCGCAGAATATGAATATTCGAACAGGCTTTTTGCGCAAAACGGATCACATCAAAGTGGCGTAATTGATTGATACGCTGAGTAATAATGTCACCATCATAGGCCCACACTGGGCAGCCAAAACGCGCAGGCAGAGCAATCAGGTTTTGGGCGGTCAGGGCCGAAGAGGTGTCGTTAAGTGCGCGCGGCATAGGGTTTTCCTAATAATTGGGTCAATCAATATGTTGAGCGAAAGAAACGGTTTCGCTGATACCTTATTATTAACAATCCTGTTCTTGTTATGAAAATATCTATTTAGCCAGAGTCTATTCATTTATGATATGGCTTAGACTATTTTTACGCCACCGCAGGAGCGCCGTGATGCCCGCCATCTCCCTACGACAAATCGAGATATTCCATGGTGTGATGACCACTGGCAACCTGACGGAAGCGGCGTTGCTACTGCAAACGTCACAACCCACGGTCAGCCGTGAACTGGCCCGCTTCGAGCAATTAGTCCAACTAAAACTCTTTGATCGCGTGCGGGGCCGCCTTTACCCAACAGTACAAGGCTTGCGGCTATTTGAAGAGGTACAGCGCTCCTATTACGGCCTTGACCGCATCCGGCAAGCCGCCGAAGGGATCCGCCAATTTCAACAGGCGCAGCTGTCGATTGCCTGTCTGCCGGTGTTTTCGCAATCACTGCTACCCGCCGTGTGCAAACCCTTTATTGAAAGCTACCCGGAAGTGAGTCTGAGTGTTATCCCGCAGGAGTCCCCTTTACTGGAGGAGTGGCTTTCAGCCCAGCGCTATGACTTGGGGCTGACCGAGAATACTCAGACGCCAGCAGGAACATTGCGCCATGCACTGATGACAGTCAATGAGGTCTGTGTATTGCCTGGCGACCATCCATTGCGGGAAAAATCCGTGCTGACGCCACAAGATTTTCATGGCGAAAACTTTATCAGTCTGTCAGTCACCGATAGTTATCGCCAACTGCTGGATAATCTGTTTACTGAACAAGGTATTAGCCGCAGGCTAGTGCTGGAGACTCACAGCGCCGCATCGGTGTGTGCCATGGTGCGGGAAGGGGTGGGCGTATCAATCGTTAACCCATTGACGGCATTGGATTATATCAGCAAAGGGATGGAGGAAGGGGTTTGCGTGCGGCCTTTCAGTGTCGAGATCCCCTTTACTATCAGCCTGATACAGCCGATACATCGGCCATCATCCACCTTGGTAGATACCTTTATCGAGCACTTAAAACAGCAGGCAATCACCTTCCAACAGCGGCTGGCCAAGGTGATCACCCAGCAATAGTCAACTGATACTGACTTAACTAAGCTGCCTTCATCTTACCCGCCCGCGCGCGGGAAAAGGTAAACAGGCACAGCAGCAGCCCGATAACCGCCAGCCCTGCCGCTGCCAGTGGAACCGCCGTCAAACCGAGTCCGCGCGCAATGACCATACCGCCCACCCACGCGCCCAATGCATTGCCGACATTGAACGCCGCAATATTCAGTGTCGACACCAAATTAGGCGCTTTTTTGCCATAGGTGACCACGTTAATTTGCAAGGCCGGCACCGCCGAGAATGCCGCCGCTGACCAGAGAAACAGTGTCACCTCCGCCGCTAATAAGGAGTAACTGGTCCAACTAAACAGGGCTGATAGCACCGCAATGAGCAAGAATGTCACCGTCAAACTGACAGATAAGCGCCAGTCGGCTAGCCGCCCACCGACAATATTCCCCAGTGTCAGGCCCACCCCCATCAGCAATAGTGTCCAACTGACACCCTGCTCAGAAACCTGTGTCACTTCGGTCAAAATAGGCGCGATATAGGTAAAGAGAGCAAACATCGCGGCGGCAAAAAAGACCGTCATCAGCAGAGAGAGCCAGATCCCGCCGCCCCGTAATGCGGCAATTTCCTTACGTAATTCGGTCGGAGCCTCTTCCAAAGATGAGGGTAACTTGCGGTAGAGCGCGGCCAGAGAGAATAAGCCGATAACCGAAACTACCCAGAATGTGGATCGCCAGCCAAAAGTCTGCCCCAGCGCAGTCCCCAATGGTACGCCGAGCACATTGGCGAGGGTTAAGCCAGTAAACATCAGTGCTACCGCTGAAGCTCGACGATTGGGCGCGACCAGATTGGCGGCCACCACCGCCCCAATACCAAAAAAAGCCCCGTGGCACAACGCGGTAATCACCCGCGCCAGCATCAGGAAATCATAGCTATATGCCATGGCGCACATCAGGTTACCGATGATAAAGATCACCATCAGCAGCAATAATGTCTTTTTACGCGGTAACTTAGCCGTCAGCACCGCCATGATAGGAGCGCCAATCGCCACCCCCAGCGCATAACCACTGATTAACCAACCGGCGGTCGGAATCGAGATGTGTAAATCATCCGCCACCTGAGGCAGCAGCCCCATAATGACAAATTCGGTGGTTCCAATAGCAAAGGCACACAGTGCTAATGCCAACAGCGCAACAGGCATAATAGAAGCTCCCAGTCAGACAATATCCACCCGCCATATAGGTAGCAGGCAAATCAAATTATTACCAGTAATGGTTAGTAGCGCTGTAACTTTAGTTAGGCAGCGGATGTGTGGCGAACCACTCCACCAGAAAATCTAACATTGTCCTTAATGTTGCGGGCATTTGTCGCCGAGAAGTATAGATACCGTAAATACCCATAGCCTGCGGTTGATAATCAGGTAATAACTTTATCAGCTCCCCACGGGCAATATAAGGCGCGGCAGAGTAGCTGGGCTGCAAGGTGATACCCGCCCCCTCTAGCGCCCCGCTAAGTAAAACGACCGACTCATTGGCGCTCAAATTCCCCCCGACGGCAACAGATGACTTCACGCCCTGCTGGTCAAAATGCCATAAACTTTTGCCGAAATAGGAGTAGGTCAGGCAGTTGTGTAGCGCCAGGTCAGATGGATCTTTCGGCACACCCTTGGCAGATAGATAAGCGGGTGAGGCGCAGACCACTGAGTGACAAGTAGCGAGTGGCCGGGCTATCAGGTTAGGATCTAGCTCATTGGTAATACGTAACGCCAGATCAATACGTTCTTCGACTAAATTGACCGCGCGATTATTCATTTGCAAATCAACTGCAACCTGCGGATAGCGGCGCAGATAGTCAGTGACGGCAATCACCAGCGCGCTCTGCCCGAGTGACTGAGAGCAACTGATGCGCAATAAGCCATGCAGGCCGCCGCTCTCCGGCCCCACCACGGCATTCATATCCTGAGCAAACTCCAGCATCCGTCGGCAGCGCTCAAGTGTCGTCTCCCCCGCGTGAGTCAGACTCAACTTTCGGGTTGTCCGGTGCAGTAATCTCACCCCTGCCCACTGCTCCATCTGCGCCAGATAGCGTGTCACCATGGCGCGTGACATCGCCAACGACTCGGCGGCGGCAATCATACTGCCCCGCTCAACAATCGCGACAAAGACCTCTGCGGCGGTGATTCTATCCATGATTAGCTCGATTTACGCAACAAACAATTGTCCATTATCGGGTTTTTCTATCGATATATGCAATCTATTATCTAGCCCATACCCAGTCACTCTCAGGACAAGCAACATGTTAAACAAAAAACTATTACAAATGACCCTCGCCAGCATGGCTATTTTTGCTATGGTATCAACGGCTAATGCTGCTGACACCCTAAAAATGGAGGTCTACAATCCCGGAGAAAAAAGTATCTTCCCGGTGTCGTCGGAAATTATCAGCGGCAAAACTGAAGTGGCCTTAATTGATGCCCAATTTCAGCGCAATGACGCCGAAGCGCTGGTGAAGAAAATCCAGCAAAGTGGTAAAAAACTGACCACCATCTACATCAGCCAGGCAGATCCCGACTTCTACTTTGGTCTGGAGGTGATTACCAAAGCGTTCCCACACGCCAAAGTGCTCGCGACGCCGCAAACTATCGAAGAGATAGAGGCCACTCAGGCGGGTAAAATGGCCTATTGGGGGCCAATTTTGAAAGAGAACGCGCCGACCCAAGTGATTGTTCCGCAACCGCTGCAAGGTAAGAGTTTTACCATTGATGGACACCAGATTGAGGTTGAAGGCTTAGACGGCCCATCACCAGAAAAAACCTTTGTCTGGATCCCATCATTAAAAGCGGTAGTCGGCGGAGTTGCGGTCTCCGGTAATATCCACTTATGGGTTGCCGATACCCAAACAGCAGAATCACGCCAGCACTGGCTGACAACATTAGAAAAGATTAAAGCTTTAAAACCTGTGACTGTGGTTCCGGGGCACTATCTGGATAATGCGCCACAAACATTGGCATCAGTGACCTTCACTCAGAACTATTTAACCACATTAAATGCAGAGATTCCTAAAGCAAAAGATTCCGCTGAGCTGATAGGGGCGATGGAAAAACATTATCCTGAGCTAAAAGATAAATCCAGCCTGGAATTAAGTGCCAAAGTATTAAAAAACGAGATGAAATGGCCTCAGTAGAGGCAGCTAAATTTAATCGACGCTGAACTGCTATGCCAGCAAATAGCATATATTCCATTAAATAACATATATGCCAGTAAATAGAATAGAGGAAGCCATCATGGCCGCTACAAAATTGCATTACATTTTCGACCCATTATGTGGCTGGTGCTATGGTGCTGCTCCATTGGTTCAAGCCGCGCAAAATATTGCTAATCTAACACTGGTATTGCACGGCGGCGGGATGATGTCTGGGGCCAATCGCCGCCAGATTGATAGCCAATGGCGCGGTTATGTTATGCCCCACGACCAACGGATTGCCCAGTTAACCGGGCAAACCTTTGGTGACGCTTACTATAATCATTTACTGAATGATACTTCAGCCGTCATGGACTCCACGCCACCTATTGTTGCCATTCTGGCAGCAGAGGCACTGGCTGGGCGCGGAGCCAATATGCTGCATCGTATTCAGCAAGCGCATTATATAGAAGGCCGGCATATTGCTGCCCCAGAAGTATTAGCTGAACTTGCCTCGGATATTGGCCTGAGCAGTGATGGGTTTATCGACGCATTTCACACCGCTCAGACAACATCCACCCAGCATATTGCTGAAAGCCGCGCTCTACTGGCGAAAGTGCGCGGACATGGATTTCCAACATTTGTACTGCAAGACCAACAGGGAAAAATGAGTGTGCTACCCGCAAGTGACTACTATGGCAATCCATCCGCCTGGGCCGAGATGCTGCAAAACAGTATCGCGCTCTAAAAATTGATGGCGACCTCCTTATCAGGATGTTGATGCGGCAAAGCTCCGGCAGCAATAACATTAATATGTGAAATAAGATAATTGAGTAATCTGATAATCCAACGGGTAATAGCCAAGCAAACAAAAATATGTTGAACACTATTTTCACAATTAGTTATGGTTGATATATCAACATTACCTATCAATTAGGATAAAATATTTCAAAAAATGCAGCTATTACTTATAAAACAAGTAGTTTACTGTCACCTGATAGCAAAATGAAATGATAAAAATATATAATCATGTATTAATACGTGTCAATAATCGCAAACTATTTACAGGATGCCCTTGGGATTGCTCTATAAAAATAGTATTTTCATTTAACCTATAGATAGACGGATGACTTATCGTGTAAGGGGTATTAAGAAAATCATTTAAGTCACGATCATCATCATTCATGATTGATACAGATAATATCTTGCCAGTTAAAATATTACTACCCGTATCCATAACATCAAAAACAATATTACGCCTTGCTTTTATATAGTGATTATCATCATAAACATCAACAGATGAATTGACCTCTCTATTTATAATACTTATCCGAGAATATATATGATAAGCACTAAGCCCATGACTAAGTCGACTATTCACCTCCCAATAGCCTTCAATATCTTTCATTGGGTGAATATAAGAATACACTCGCCCTGAAACATATCCGGTACACAGACCTAAAAATAAAAAAAGAAGCGCAGGAACCACTATTTCTTTTCGCAAATTAACTCTCCCTCACAATATTTGCATGCAATATATTCACCATGACTCCTTCTTTTCAAAAAAACATAGGGGTCTTTTTGATATAAGGATAAAAACTCCTTATCTCGAACCTTATCTAAACCAACTAATATGGGTAAAGATTTCACCTCGTTAATTTTAATTTGATAGTAATTTGATGTTAGTTCAAATGAAATAAAAAATAAAACAACAGAGACTACCAGCATAATAGCTTTATAACGAAAACTTAGAAACCTGAGGGATAAAGAGATAGATTTAGGCTTAACACCTACTGTTGAATCAGCATGGGTGAATCTCAAATCTTGCGGAGAGCCAGATGAGATGAAGCTAGGCTTAATACCAATAGAGTATCCTTTTTTAGGGATTGTCGTCACTATCTCATGATCTTTATCATCAAGTGCATTACGTAAATTACTAATGGTTTGTGTTAATGTATTATCAGTGACATAACTCTCGCCCCATATTTCCCTCTCAATATCCTCACGAGAGAGTGATGAAGGATAGTGGTGACACAATAAAGAGAGCACCTCAGATTCTTTATTTCTTATTTTTACAATAGCCCCCCCTTTATTAATTGCTCTTTTTGTCGGAGTAAATATAATGTTGCCAATAATTATCTCATCCATCCTCTTACCCTACAGTTATCGCTGATTAGAGTAACAGAGATAGCACTAAGAGTGTGTTACCTACAAACATTAATAAAATTAAAAGTAATAGTTTCTATGGAAATCTAATAAGCATCATCAAAAACAAACTCAATTAAGTAAAAATCTATCAATAAAAAAATATTATCCATAGAAAAATACATAGACATCAATTTTATAGCATAGGAGAGTTATAAGTATAAAATACAGCTAATTTTTTAACTTTTCTTGGTTCAAAAAACTGTCATTTACCCATTTAAGAACAGATAAATAACACCTGCCAGAGCAATATGGGGACCAAATGCGATGTACTTCTCCCTCTTTTTTGATATTTTATGAAGAATAATATAAGCCATAATACCGAGACAGGAAGATAGTAAAACCAAAACAGGAATGGCAGACAAACCAAACCACGCTCCCAACGCAGACATTAATTTAAAGTCACCATGTCCCATCCCCTCAACACCCTTAAAAAACTTAAGTAACCAATAGGGCATCCATAGAATAAGATAGCCAGTCACTGCACCAATTACAGCAAAAGACAAAGAGGATAGCCCATTATTTATATTAAATAGCAACCCAGCCCATAATAATGGAAATGTAATACAATCAGGAAGAAGATAACACTCAAGATCTATAAAAGAGAGTGCAACAAGTGCCCAAACCAAAAACAGGCTAGCAATCATTATATAATCATTTTTTATGCAGTATATAACTGCCAGTGTTAATACAGCTGTTATTATCTCCACAATTAAATAGCGAGGGCTTATTTTTTGATTACAACAATGTGTTATGCCTCTTAAAAATAACCAGCTAAAAACAGGTATATTATGCCAGGCCCGCAAAGGGTTATAACATTTTGGACAAAATGATCTTGGATAGCATAGTGTAATCTTACGGTTAAATACTTCAGCTTCTTTATACTTCACTGGGTTTTTCAACATCACACTAGTCAACATAATGGGTAGTCGATATATTATGACGTTTAAAAAACTCCCTACACACGATCCAATAATAATATAAAACAACATACATCCTAAGCTATACACATCCATCATGATTTTATTACATCCCTTTAGATAAGTGTTTGATACAAATAATACCACTTAGAAGATCGCCACTATCGTCACTGTTCGCATCACTGTTCGCTCTATAGATATTAATATTATTAATCTCTACATCCTGATAATAAGATAGAATAAGAACAACATCCAACAGCCTAGAGAAACTTACATTTTTAATATCAATTAATATACTCTCATCATCTAACATGGAAATATTAAACACGGTATCATCTTCAATGAGAAGATCAGTCACTTCATTATCAACTCCTTCATTTGAGCCATGGTTGTTCCATACTTTCGGGGTTTTCCTCATTTTTAGCTTTTCAGTCACAAATGAGTAATATGTAATCTTGCTAGCTAACCAGTCATTTTTTTGTGTCAATAGAACACTATCCAGCACCAGTGTGATTAAGTAAAAAACAGTAGCAATCAACATAAATAGTAGAGAAAAAACAGCCAATCTATTTTTAATAGAGGAAATGAAGAGAATTATCCAATTCATTGGCAACACTTAAATATAACGTCATAGGTTCCATTATCATTATCATTATCAATGGTAACTGCATTTAAGTTTGAGGTCGAAAAATCTTTCTCTCGTTTTTTTAGCATCTCACCTATAATACTCTCCTCGACTATTGTGGTGACATTGAAAGAGATGGTCTGTCTCTCATTATCAAGATAAATACTATTAATACTTAAATCTAAATCATTAATTATGTGGCTAGAGTCATGTAACAGAGCAATTAAGTTAAAATTCATAACTCGTCTATTGTAACTATAAGTATAATAGCTAAAATCAATTATTTCAGTGGTACCAACTCTATTATTCCAGAAAAAGTCATTATGAAAATCATCTGACATCAAAGTTAATGCATCAATACTCTTTCCTATTTTATAGTTCTCAATTAAGTAACCAGAACATATCAAAGTAGAGAGTAAAAACAATAGCCATATAAACTTAAAGTTATAGTTACTTTTACTCCCCTGGTTGTGACAGAAAGCATACTTCCCACGAAGAAAGTTAGCACTACAATTTTCAATATTTTCGGACATAATGCGCAGCACATCGCAATAAGATACAAGATGGTGATCTATCGGTTTATCATTAGAAGTACTAAATAGATCTTTAGATATAGAGATGAACCTTGATAGAACTAATTTTTTTAGTACCGCCTCCTGGACTGAAAAGCCTGAAAACTCATGGTCTCTTATTAGCCACTCATTGCCTAAATTAACTGCATACCACTCCCCTGGGTTAAATGGTAATATCAAAACATCAGGCATGATAATTTCTGTATATATCCCTGCATTTTGTAACCATCCCAGCCAAACTTTTATCAGTGAGTGCTCGACGGCCGCTACATAGCAGAAATCATCATCGCGCTTCAATATGATGATGTGAAAGTCATCTATATTACCTACTATTGATTGCTCGATAGTGAATGCAATAGCCTTAATTATATTTCTTATCTTTATATTCTTGACATCAACTTTACGAAAAACAACTCTGTTTGATGAGACTATTACTTTAACTCTAGTATAATCATATGCTGCAATTTTAATCAATTCACAGTGATTGTCTAGTTTACCATGAGTTATTCCCTCAGAACCTTGTATCTCCATGCACCAGTAAATAGGATCTGTTGCATAACTACCCAGCCTGATGATGAGGTTATTTTGAGTGGTTGATCTGTTTAATATATTTATCACTAATACCAAACCTTCGGTGAAGCACCGTAATTCCCCTCGCCCTTACATCAAGTAAACTCGTTAATTGATAATGTCTATACTCATTACTCAACCAAAAGACCAATAATATAAAATATCTATCATGGGAAAATATTGACATGACAATATCTTTTACTCTCTGTACGTTCTCAATTTTTATTTCAGAGCTATCTATCAATGTATCCAGAAAAATTTGAACATCCCCCCAACCACTATCAGGTTTAGACAAGATGGTCCTCATAATGTTTTCTTCATCGACTAAATTCATAAGAATTTCCTGTATGAGCTTACTATGTTGAATTCCGAGTGCATTGATATTTATGACTAATAAATTATCATATCTGACACATAACAATGGGGTCATTTTAGAATAGATATCACTATTGATAGCATCCCAATTTGATTTTTTCTTAAAGTAACTCAAAATAACATCTTTGATTTCATCAACATCAGAAAATAACAAATTTAAATCACCCGCTATATTATTTAAAACTGTCAGATAATATATTTCACTATCTTTATTAAAAGATAAAGATGACTGTAATGACTTAACATTGAAACAGTTTGTTTGATCGATTATTTTATAATGTACATCTATATTATTTATTTTTATAGATCTAGGTTTGTTAAATACCCCTGCTGATATATCGGCTACATCATTACTGATGCTCTTCTCTCTCATCATTTCAGACAATAGACTTTCTTCCGCACCAAGTAGCAACAACTTCTCTGATTTTCTTTGTTTGCTATTTTCTGACAAGATATATATTACTGACCAATGATATTTCGATGCTATTACTACTCCCCCCATCAACAGTAGAACACCAAGAACAAGCAGTAAAGCAATACCACACTGTTTCACTAACATCCTCAACTCAAAAGCTCTGTTTGACTATTTAATAATATAATAACACGCCTTATTGTGCCTATACCTTCAAACTCAATCGTCACTTCTACAGCGCGAGGCAGAATAGATCCACTATTCCATTCATTTACCCACTTACCCTTATGATAAATACGCATACGAAACCCTACAATGCTATTGACCATAGTAAAAACCTCAGGATCCGATATGTTCAAATCATCTGAATTACTAGCTGATATTCTCTCTAATTTTTTATTTTTCAATCTATAACCTAAAGTATTTGATTGATAGTGAAACAGAATCTCCTCACTATTATTATCTTCACATAACAAATACAGCCCAAACTCATCACTCTCCAGTAGCTTATTTCTTATATCAAGATAATCATTATGATTACTCGAGGAGTTCTGGTGGATTGTGATATGTGATATATCGTGATCTAGCTTATTAATTACACTTTCCAATTCACTAATTTGCTTATATTTTTTATTTATAGCAACACTACTCTTAGTCACAATCATAAGAACCTGATACGCCATCAAACTCATCATAGTAAAAATAGCCACAGAAAGTAACATTTCAAGTAGAGTAAAACCACAATGTGTGGTTTTACTTATTAATAACACGATATCCTGCTAATATAAAATCAGGTGTTATTTTATCCTCCCGTTCCCGAACTTCAACAATAATAGTGATAATAGTATCTTCTTGGTATTTAATTTCTTTCGATTGCCAATACCATAATTTGTCCATCATGAACTCTTGCCCTTTCAGCCAGTTGTCGGTTTGAGCTATTCTCATAATTTTAATTTCAGACAAAATGTTTTCTGCTACCCAAGAAGATACCATTCTATTTTCTAAGTTTTTTGCCAATACTAATTTTTCACTGATAACCTTCATAACACCAATGGCAGAAAATGCAAAAATAGCCAATGAAACCATAAGTTCAAATAAAGTAAACCCTTTATTATTACACAAGTGCTCACCTAATTATTTTTCATAATATAAAAAATCCCAAGTGCCACTGTCTATTTCTCTGCTGCCGATGGCTCCAACCAATTATTAATGTCATCTTCAGTTCCAACGATTTTATCTGGCCCAGAAGAGAATATATCTATCTCTCCATATTTTCCGGGGTTAGTTAACTGATATGAACTCCCCCATGGATCTTGTGGTAGCCGACGAATATACCCATGTTGAGGGTAGTTTTTCGGGATAGGTAACACTGTTGGTTTGATAATCAACGAATCAATACCTTGCTGTTCGGTGGGATAATATCCATTATCCAATTTATACAGATCCAATGCATTTTCCAGGGCGGCGATATCACTCAGTGCTTTCTGCCTATCAGCTCTATTTTTATTGGACATCAAACTAGGAACTGTTAGGCTAGCAAGAAGCCCGAGTATGATAATAACAATCATAATTTCCAACAATGTAAATCCACTGACCTTGGTATCATTCATAAAACCCCGTTGATAATAGTCAAATAGTTAAACTACTAATTTGTAGTATTGGCTCAAAAACAGCCAAGACAATAATAAATATAAAAACGGCCATGATAATCATTACTATTGGTTCTAATAATGTTATGAAAATATTAATCTGAGTGACAAGCTCCTCTTCTTGAATGGAGGTAACTTTCTTTAACATTACGTCTAGTTTTCCGCTACACTCACCTGATGAAATAATATGCAGTATCATGGGTGAAAACACCCGGCTTAAAGAGAGTGATGAGGATAAGCTATTTCCTTCACCAACCAATTTAGTCGAATTAACTAACTTTTCTTTAATGAAGTAGTTAGTTATAACTTGATTGCTAATTTTCATGGCTGGTATTAAGCTAATGCCGTTAGAAGTCAAAACTGTCAATGTTTTCAGATATCGTGATATATTGACTCTGGAAATTGCTTTACCTAACACTGGAATTTTCAAATAATAACATTCAAATAGATAGCTTACCGCTTTTATCTTCAACGCCCTACGCAATCCAATCCAGAGTGCTACTGCTATTATGACTATTAGTAACATGTTATTTTTCAAATAATAGCTAATATTCATAATGGCCCTAGTCGACAATGGCAACTCTTGATTATCAAAAGAAAAACTCTCTATTATGTTCGGTATTACAACAGATAAAAGTATGATTATGACACCTGCGGATATAAAAATTAATATTGCAGGATAGATAAGCGCCTGAACTATTTTTCTTTGTAATCGTTGTGTCTGTTCAATATGTTCAGCAAGCTGTGATAGCACTAGCCCCAGATGACCTGATAACTCACCAGCAGCAATCATGGATCTATATAACACATTAAATACTCTAGGGAAATATGAGAGAGAATCAGATAATGAGTATCCCTCAACAACCTTTTTTCTTACATCATGAATCACTGTACTGACATATCTCTTCTTACTTTGCTTCTCAATTATCTTGAGTGTCTCATCTAATGGTATGTCAGAACTTACTAATATAGACATTTGTCTGGTAAGTAATACTAAATCAGCGCTATTAACTGTTTTAAAAAAACTCATAACCATTGAGTTATCTGTTGCTCTTCTTACTTTAATGCTTAATATACTTATTTTTCTTTGGTAGAGAATATATCTAGCTTCCCGTATGTTTTCAGCTTCAACATTACCTCTTATTTTCATCCCATTATGGCTTATCGCGACATACTTAAATAGTGTCATATTTATCCTCTAAACCTATTTTGATCACCTCCTCAATAGTGGTTAAGCCAGCAATGATTTTACTTACTCCATCTTGCTTAATGCTGCACATCGTTCTCTGAGCCAAATTGGCCAAATCGAATTCGCTGGCGCCTTTATATATTCCTTCACGTAAAGTATTGTCTACTACCAAGAGTTCATGCAACGCTATTCGTCCATGGTAACCTGTTGTATTACAGTGGCTACAACCCAGTGCCCGATACCCATATGGTTTCATCATTATCCGATAATTTATCTCTAAATCCTTTAGCGCATCTTGTGTCAATAAATACTTCTGTCGACACTCACAACATAATTTTCGGATCAGTCGCTGAGATAGCACAGCTAATAATGAGCTTGCCAGCATAAAGGGTTCAATGCCCATATCCTTTAGCCTGGTTACCGCACCTACTGCGCTGTTAGCATGTAGCGTTGATAAAACTAGGTGCCCAGTTAACGAAGCTTGTACTGCTATTTGAGCCGTCTCTACGTCTCGTATCTCACCAATCAGAATAACATCGGGATCTTGTCTCAATATAGCTCTTAGACTACGGGAAAATGTCATACCAATCTTTGAGTTAACTTGTGTCTGAGAAATTCTATCAATATCAAACTCTATAGGGTCCTCTACTGTCATAATATTCCGTTCATGTGAATTTATTTCCATTAAGGCTGCGTAAAGAGTGGTACTTTTCCCCGCCCCAGTTGGGCCGACAATTAGCACGATTCCATGGGGCTTAAGTACAACTTTTTTCATAGCATCACAGTTTATTTTCGACATACCCAAAGACAGCAAATCCAACTTAATACTGTTTTTATCCAGTAATCGCATAACGACTCGTTCGCCATGATTTGACGGTAATACAGAAACACGTACATCTAGCGCCCGTCCTGCTAAATTCAGAGCAATTCGCCCATCTTGTGGTGTGCGTTTTTCTGCAATATCCAGCTTTGCCATAACTTTAATTCGTGAAATCAATAATAGCGCAACACCTCTCTGTAGCTCTAATATATTCTTTAATACACCATCGATACGAAATCTTATGATCAGTTTTTTTTCGAAGGATTCGATATGGATATCTGAGGCCAACTCTTTAATTGCTTCTGCTAATATTGTATTTATTAATCTAATTACAGGAGCCTCATTACTCGTATCTAGTAAGTCTTCACTATCCGGTAGTTCACCTGAAAATGAATAATTTTCAATTTCATCACTGATTGCATTAATTATGGTATGTGATCTCTGGGAGCTATTCTGATATACAGTCACAAGGTAGGTATCAAACTCATCATCAGTAACAAAATCAAGTCCTGTTGCTTGATTAGCGATTCTGTTACCTTCAAGAATTGCCTCAAGGGAGGCTGTATGGCGGCAAATAATTTGATAACCTTGATCTACTGGTAATAAAACAACACCATTATCCCTCACCCATGTGAAACTTAATAAGGTTGATTCTATTTGCTCCTTAATCATAAGCGCATCTCAGCATTATCATAAAAACTCATAATGTCTTTTTTAATCTGATTATAACTATCACTCTTAATTTCAGTTGCTAAGAGATCATGATAGAGTCTGTTATTATTAATAGTATTCTCCTGGGAATTACTATCTTTATATTTAGTATGCTTATCTATTGTTACTACACTATAGTCATTCGTTTCTCTCAGTATCGTTGGCTTAATAAATAAAATAAGATTACTTTTGTCGACCTTCTCTTTGCTCTGTCTGAATAACCCGCCTATAAATGGAATATCACCCAGCAACGGTATTTTGTTCACCGTTTTGCTTAATTTTTCATCTAATAGTCCACCGACCACAACAGTTTCACCACTTTTAACTAAAACTGCATTATTTATGGCTCTTTTATTAAAGATAAAGCCTAAATTATTGGTATTAGTATTAGAACTGTCAGCCACACTGGATACTTCTTGCCTGATTTCAAGAAGAACTGAGTCACCTTTATTGATCTGTGGTTTTACTTTCAGCATAATACCAACAGATTGCCTTGAAATGGAGTTATATACTTTATCTGTCGCTGTTGTTTGTGTCGATGTCAGTACTGGAACTTCCTGCCCTACATTAAACTCAGCTTCCATATTATCTAATGTGACAATACTCGGTGTAGCAAGGATATTGTTATTAGAATTAGTGGCTAGTGCAGTAAATAGTCCGTTCCAATTTCCTTTGTAAAAACCAGCGGTTAACCCAGCTATAACCGTGGGCATTGGCTGTTCACTGTGGCTTCTTGCATGACCAGGACGAGGAAGAAGATTAATACCTCCAGAATATTTATTCGCCCATTGGATACCAAGATTCAATCCTTCGGCGTTTTGGGTCTCAACAATAATAGCTTCAACTAATACTTGTGCACGTCTGACATCTAGTTTTTCGATAACCTGCTCAAGCTCTTTCATCATCCTTGGATCTGCCGTAATAACTAAAGCGTTGGTCTGATCATATGCCTTAATAGCAATATTCCCACTCTGACTCTTACTTACCACACTTGCTTTTTTATCACTCCGCTGACCTTGGCTAATCCCATTTAACACATCCAATAACTTAGATGCTTGGGCATACTTCATATAAATAACTTTTGTATTCTCAAAGCTACTTTCTTCATGATCAAGATCCTTTATCATTTGAATGGCTTTTTTTCTGACACTACTATCGCCACTCACCAATATTGAATTGGTTCTGTTATCAGCAATAATTTTTCCTATATTAAATGTCTCTTTCTTGCTGTTATTAATTGAAGTGATGAGTTCATTAACCAGTTTAGCAACTTCAGTTGCCACTGCATGGTTTAGCTTATAGAGTTCAACCTCAGTATCTCCAGCATGGTCAAATGTATTAATAATTGAATGGAGATGATTAACTACAGCGGCACGACCTGTAATTAATATCGCATTTGAGGGTTCATAATGAATAATAGTGCCAAATTCAGCATTATCATTTAGCTGGCGTAACAGTGGAACCAGGGTTTTTGCTGAGATATGTTTAAGCGTAAAAACTCTATTAATTATCTCATCACCATGAATCTCTCCGTTCTCCTTTAGCATGGGAACAATCGAACCTTTAGCGCGTTTTGATGGTATCACTTTTAAGATATCATTAGGCATCTCTACCAGTGTGTATCCGTAGACATCAAGTAAATTAAGGAAGAATTGATAATACTTTTCTTCATCTAATAACATATAGCTACGGACACTGACCAAACCTTGGACTTTAGGATCTATAATTATCGTCTTATTTATGTTTTTACTCACTGTATTAATAACTTCCTTTATATCTGCATCGACGAAAGAGACTGAAAAGTTAGCACTGCTAATCTCAATTGACAAAAATAAAAATAGTGTGACTAACTTAACCCTGAATACTTTAGTTATGAGATGTTTTAAAGGTATAATATTAGGAGTGCTGGTGAAATGGCTACAATAAGACATAATGTTCCCCATGCGTAATAACTTAGGGCATATTCATTACAACATTCTTAATAAAAAATAAGAACCTTTTTTATTAAGAATGATTTTATCTGTCAGTATTTTCACTATTGTGGTTCCATCACTTATTTCATCGTGAATAAAATAGCTTTTTTGTCGGCCATTAGATTGTAATATCGCAATGGATTTAGTCTCATCTTTATGCTCCAGAATGCCTACCAACCTTACTTCGCCAGTATAAATTGGATAGTTAGCATTATTATCTATAACATTAACAATATCTTTCGAATTATCATCAAAACGTTTCTGACTAAATAGCATCATTTTTTTTATTTTCGCTATCATTTTAATGCTATTATTTTCCTTTTCGTCACCACCACTGTAACCTTCATATGTCACCAGAGTTGGAGACTCGACCTGAGTCATCACTGTATAGCAGACAACGATGAGTTGATATAATATAATTAGTATTATAGCTATTATAAAAACGTATTGTATTTTACTTACCAAGGTTTGGTTGGGTGCTATTTTTATCCTTTTAAAAAACGATAACACCCTTACCTCTCATTTATAGTCAAGTCAATCTAGAAAATAGCACTACCTGTATTTTCTGTTAATAGCCTAGGAATCTATCATTCATCTTATTGGAAGCCATGGCTTTCAATATTCCTGCATCTAGCCGAAGACCATACCTATTTATAGTTTTAACTATTCCGTCGGGTATACCTGCACTTTTCAAGTGGGCTCTGAACTTATGTATTAATTGGTGATAGTTATTATCAGATATGCTTTTATGATTCTCATACCATACAACTTTTATAATATCTTGTTTTCGATTGACATCATTAAACAAGCACATAACCAATCTCTTTTGCTTTTCATTAATATCTACAGTTAATTTCTTAGTATGGAAATGGATTTTATTCATACAGCAATCCAGTGATATCTCTTTTTCATAATCAATCACTCCTTTTCCATTGATATCAATAAATTTACTACCCGAAACAACAGAGACTGTATCGACATACATAGATAACCCCTCAAACATATTCACTCAGTTAATAAAAGCCAATCACACGTCAAATGTGATAAAGGAACAAGTGATTATTATTACTTTCATTCAATGAATAAAACAAATTAAATTATATATTTTAATTATATTTAATGTGCGATTTACATACAAATATTGATATCTATATAAAAATATATCTATTGGTGGCTAATTAAAAATCAACAATCAAAGAGCAATGCATTACTTAAGTGAATCACTTACATGGATAGTGTAGTTTATATCAATGTAAATTCCACCCTTGCTCTTAACATTCTAAATTCGTTTTATTCATCTATAAAGGTATAGGTCATCACCGAAGTTAACATACAATAATGATAGAAAATTTCAAGGGAAATATCTTTCAATAATCTCAGGGGACATCACTGGATAAAAAAGCATTAATAACATTTATATGTACCATCTGTATACCGGTCAATAAGCCACTATAAATTTCATATTGCTAGTGTAATCACTTATAAGTTCAGGTTTCATTTATTGGTATGCCGTTTGACTTACCTGGTACACTATTGTTGCTTTAGTCATATAAACACAAGTGTAAATTTCCGCCAAGCATAAAGCAGCTATAAATAAAAGAAGGGGATATATAAAATAATGTTATCTAATCGCGTAATCATAGATGCTCCCATTGAATCAATATCATGGGCGCAGGATATAACTAAATATGTTTCACCCGTCCCCGTATCCAGAACAATTTCTACTGTCGCTTAGGAATCAATACAGTTCAGGATGACAGCCGCTGGAAATTGCCCTCCTGCGCTTCTACTCTTTTGTTACCATTTTTGATGCTACATAATTAGTGAGCAGTTGATTGAGTGTCGTGCATGTTTTTTATGTTATGTGGCAACCACAATATTAATTAACAAGAATTAGCTATTTCTCAATGCAATAGTTATGAGTATTACAAACGACTATTGAGATCTTTATGGTGCTCTCTCATCCATTGAGCCAATGAGTCCAGTGTGGGCTGCAATGTTTTACCCAGCGGGGTAATTTCATACTCAACCCGTGGCGGGACTTCAGCATAGATTTTACGATTGACCAAGCCGCGTTGCTCAAAAGCGCGCAGTTGCCGGGTCAGCTCTTTTTGGGTAATGGGCGCAATCGCCCGTTGCAGCTCTCCGAAACGAATTGGCGCTGCTGTCACAATCAAGCGATAGAGAGTGGGAATTGCCCACTTCCCGGCGATGAGTTCAACAAATTGCACCATTGGGCACCTTTCTTCCGCTATTTCGCTCCCAGATGCCGATTTATTTTTATCTGTTAATAGCTTATGGGTTGTCATTGCTTTCCTAATCCATCGTTAGTATCCAATCAGTACCTACTATACTTTAGATACTTTTATATTAAAAATGGTGTTCCACTGCTATTAATCAGAAGGCTCACCATGAATCGTTTAAGCCATAAATATGCGTTGATTACCGGAGGAACCAGCGGCATCGGGCTGGAAACAGCGCGCCAATTCCTCGCCGAGGGGGCAACAGTCGCTATCACCGGTAGAAATGCCGCCGCTTTGCAGGCGGCCCGCGCGGAACTGGGGGATTCTGTTTTGCTGCTAAATAGTGATGCCAGTAATATCACCGACCAATATCAGTTAGCCGCAAAACTAGCGGAAGTCTGGCCACGGCTGGATATTGTCTATATCAATGCAGGTGATGTTACTCACAATCCAATTGAGAAGTGGGATGAGTCAAGTTTTGACCGGGTACTCTCAACCAATCTGAAAGGCCCTTTTTTCCTTCTACAATCACTATTGTCGCTGCTAACTAATCCTGCATCCGTCATCCTTTGTGGCTCTGCCAGCGCCCATATTGGCTTACCTCAAAGCAGTGTTTATGCCGCCAGTAAGGCGGGGTTACTCTCTCTGGCGCGAACCTTGTCCGGTGAGTGGGCGGAAAGAGGAATTAGGGTAAATGGCTTAAGTCCCGGCCCAACACAGACACCGGCGCTGCAAAAATTGGGGCTATCGGGTGATGAACAAGAAAAATTGGCTGAGCAGATACGCCAACTGGTGCCAATCAAACGAATGGGAACCTCGATTGAGCTTGCCCATGCAGCCGTTTTTCTGGCTTCAGATGAGTCCAGCTTTGTTGTCGGAACCGAATTGCGAGTCGATGGCGGCGTCAGCAGCCTTTAAGGAGTAACAATGAAAATAAGATCAGCCAGAGACTGAGACTGAGACTGATAACGCCAAAATAATCACCCTATAGGTGCTATTTTACCCATCGGTTACAGGCTAAATCGGGTTGGCCGACACCGCGTACCAACCCGTCTCAGGTCACGTCAGGATGTTTGTAAAAAGCGATCAAGCTGCCTACGCAGTTGATTGTTCTCTTTTTTTAGCTGCTCAACTCTCTCGAGTAGCGTTAGGGTCATCGCCACACCAGACCAGTCCAGATCCAGCTCATTTTGCAGACGTTGGGCGCGTTTTAAGCTGCTCAATGCATCAGCATCAAAAACCCAGACACTGTCCGCAGGTTCTAGTGGCACAATCAAGCCCAGTCCAACCACCTCGACCAGCTCTTCCTGCATAATGCCCGTTGACTGGCACAATTCAGTGACAGTATAGGTGATTTCTATTTCAGCCATAATCTGTTACTCCCACCCAGTACGAGGATTAAATGCCGTCTGCTCTGACAATTGCTGCCACAGCGCCCGCGTTTTCTCGTCTGGCTTCGGTGGCATCACCACCTTGAGGATCGCATACAAATCGCCAGTCGCTTTTTTGCTAACCAGGCCCTTACCTTTGATGCGTAATCGTTGACCACTTTGGCTACCCGCCGGGATGGTTAAGCTAATTTTACCGGTCAGCGTCGGCACCTCGACGCTAGCCCCCAATGCCGCTTCCCATGGGGCTAACGGCACGACAATGTGTAAATTATGACCATCAACATCAAATAGCGGGTGTGGTGCCAGGCGAATAATCAGAAATAGGTCGCCATTAGCTCCCCCCGCAAAACCCGGCGCTCCCTGTCCTTTAAGACGAATGCGCTCACCATCACCCACACCGGCAGGAATTTTTACTTTCAGGGTCTTGGTGGTGTCTGCGCCCGGAAAACCTGAAGCATCGACAGTCGGAATTTTGTAAGAGATTGAGCGCGTCTGCTCTGCCAGTGTTTCCTCTAAAAAGAGGGGCAATTCCATCTCAAGATCTTGGCCCCGAACCCCGTGAGATGCTCGGTGAGATGAGTGGTGAGCTGAAGCGCCACGGTTGGCAAAGAAGGACTCGAAGAAATCCGAAAAGTCCCCCCCACCAGCACTGCTGTGCCACTGTTGACCACCTGAATGATAGGCGGCCTGCTGCTGGGTAAAGCGAGGATCGTCGCGATGTAGCCTTAATTCATCATATTCAGCGCGCCGTTCAGCATCTTTCAGTACTTCGTAAGCCTCCGCGACCTCTTTAAACTTACTTTCAGCATCGGGTTCATCACTGACATCAGGGTGGTATTTGCGCGCCAGCTTACGATAGGCGGTTTTAATCTCTTTCAGGGAGGCGGTGGGCTCTAGGCCCATCACGGCATAATAGTCTTTAAATTCCATGCGGCAATATCCTTAAATTCAATGTGCTATAAGTTTCCCCATTTGACTTATATAAAACCTGTTTGTGCATATTTCAACCGTTTAAAACCTTAAACGAAGTAAATCTAAACTATAGCGGCAATGGCTTATTTGTGGGTTTTATATTGTCATCCTGACCATTGCCCACGTGAATATTACAAATCATATAACTGATCCGATGGCTTATTGGCGGCGGACATTGCCCTTTTATGATTAACCTGCTTCACCGAGGAGCGAACCACTAGTCGCCCCTGCAATAAGGTATTACTGAAGGGGGCATCTGGGCGTAATAAGCGCCGTTGCAGCAGTTGAATCGCCTCAGCCCCCAACTCGTCACGAGGGACATGCACCGCCGTGAGCGGGACATCATGAATCTCAGCCAGATTAAAGCCATCCATGCTCATCACCGATATGCTATCAGGGACACTTATTTTCAACTTATTCAGCGCATTAACGGCACCTACCGCCATATAGTCGCCACCGGCTAGAATTGCCGTCGGCCACTGGCGTTTATCCTCACAAGCTGCCATAAAGTCGCTGACCGCCTGCTCTGCCTCTTCGCCACCAAAACCATGGGTAGTGATCAGATGTTGGTTATCATCAAAACTTATATTATGGCTGGCGAAAGCCTCTTTAATCCCCAGCAAGCGCAGCTCCATGGTATTACGACGTAAGCATTGCAAGGTCAAAATTTGCCGATGCCCTTGTTGAATCAGATAGTTGGCAGAAAATTCGCCAATCAATTGATGGTCTGGCGACACACTATCCAGTGACATCTCTTTGTCGCGACAATTCACCAGTACTGAGGGTTTATGCACGCCAGCCGCCAAGGTATGAATACGTGGATCATCAATACCGATGATGATTGCAGCCTCGGTCTGCGGATTGGTCATTTTCTCCAGAAACAGCGAGATATCACTTTGCGTTTCCGATAATCCACAGTAGCGAATCATCACCTCATGTTGGCTAACGGCTTCGGTAATGCCTTGGATGACTTTGTAGTAAAAAATGTCGGTACGCACATCGAAGGCCCGGTGCGGTGCAAAGACCATAATGTTATTGAGCATTAATCGCCCGCTGGATAGATTCTGCAAAATCCCCTGTGATTGCGCATACGCCATGACCTGCTGTTTCGCCTTCGCACTGGTGTTTGCTTTACCGGCTAAGACTCTGGAGACCGTGCTAATTGAAAGGCCCGTCTGATTGGCTATTTCTTGTATTTTTAGCTTTCCATTCATTTTGTGATCTCTCTCAAATTAGCAAATGAAAAAACTTTCATAGCTGGTAAATACCTTATTCAGGCCATTACACAATATAAATGCTGAAATATTATCCAGCTTATGAAAATTCTTTCAAAAAAACGCATATTAAAGCCAATTTAAGCTAGCTACCTTGTTTTGGTAAACCAATTTTAAAAACTTATCAGTCCGGTTTGTTTTGATGAATGATAAAAATACGATAAAAAACAATTAAGTATATTTTATTGGCCGATTTAGTGTGAACAAAGTCACATTAAAACTCAGCGAAATCTTAATAACCGAAAATGGATCATACCAAAATAATTAGTTGGCCCGGTTAACTTGCTACCGGCTAACACCAGGAGGCTTGGATGAGTGTTGAGATTAATCAATCCGCGAAAGTTATCGGGCGGCGAAAAATAAAGTCACTACGTTGGTGGATGCTGGCACTATTTTTACTTGGTGTCACAGTTAACTATATTACCCGTAACTCTCTGGGTATCCTCGCCCCCGAACTGAAAACCAGCCTGAATATGACCACGGAGCAATATTCATGGATCGTGGCCTCTTTTCAGTTGGCTTACACCGTTTTCCAACCGCTGTGTGGCTGGCTGATTGATGTCATCGGCTTAAAGATGGGGTTCCTGATTTGCGCCAGTGTTTGGGCCGTGGTGTGCATGATGCATGCCGGCGCAGGGACCTGGTTCCAGTTAGCGGTGCTGCGCTTCTTTATGGGCAGTGCCGAAGCGGCGGCAACACCGGCAAACGCCAAAGCGATCTCTGACTGGTTCCCGAAAAAAGAGCGGCCAATTGCCGCCGGTTGGGCGGGAGTCGGCTTCTCTATTGGTGCGATGTTAGCCCCCCCTATTATTGTATTGGCCCATGTGGCACTTGGCTGGCAAGGTGCGTTTTTATTCTCCGGTGCTTTAGCCATGATTTGGGTGCTGTTGTGGTGGCGTTTCTACCACTCGCCGGATACCCATCCAAATCTCAGTAAAGAAGAGTTTGAACTGATTCATCAGGACAATGAACCGGTGCTACCACGGCTCCCTTTCCTCAAATCATTGGCCATTCTGAGCAAAAATAAGAAATTTTACGGCATTGCGATCCCCGCATTTCTGGCGGAACCCGCCTGGGCCGTGTTTAGCTTCTGGGTGCCACTTTACCTGGCCACAGAACGCGGGATGGATCTAAAGCAGATCGCCATGTTCGCCTGGCTCCCCTTCCTGGCCGCAGATATCGGCAGTGTTGCCAGTGGTTATTTAACCCGGTTATATCAGAAGTGGTTCGGCTTCAGCCGCATCAACTCGGTGGTTGCCAGCTCAGTAACCGGGGCCTTTATGATGGTTTCATTGGCCTTTGTGGCAATCACCAAAGACCCCTATTTGGCGATTGCGCTAATCTCCATTGGCGGCTTCGGGCACCAGGTTATCTCCTGTATGCTTAGCGCATTAGTGGTTGATTCTTTTGATAAAAACCAAGTTGCCACCGTCAATGGTCTACGGGGTTCCTCCGCATGGATCGCCAGTTTCCTGTTTACCTTACTCATTGGTGCGGTTTCCGACACCATCGGCTTTAACCCGCTGTTTATTGCCATGGGCTTCTTCGATTTGATTGGTGCCGTATTCCTGATTGCGCTATTTGCTGAGCGCCGTAATAAGGCACAACCGGCAACCTGATCTATCCCCTAATTCTGTCTGCAACAGTGCCGCAGTGCTGTTGCCAAAAGAGATGAGCTGTGATGAAAACATTAAAAAACTGGCAGTTAATAAATGAGTTCCCTGACCATTTGGAATTACTGGTCGATGACCGTCATATTTTTTGTCTGTATGTGTTAGAGCAAAACCTCTGCCGCGTACTGATTAAACGCAATGGCGAACTGGCACTCAATCGCACCTGGAGCATTGCGCCGCAAGGGGATGTGCCGTGGTCAGGGCGTGACCGATTGAGTCTGGCGGGCTTCTCCGTGCCGGGCTATCAGTTGCAGCAGCATAAGCAACAGCTGGTAGTGACCACCGAGTGCCTAAGGGTCACTATTCATCAGCCTTTGCATCTGGAGTGGGAGTACAAAAATTCGCAGGATCAATGGCAGCCACTGGCCGCCGATCGGCCCACCAGCGCTTATCTGCTCAGCCCGCAAGGCGAAGCGATTGCTCACTATCAGCGCCGCTATCCCAATGAGCAATATTATGGGCTGGGTGAAAAAGCCGGTGACCTTAACCGCGCAGGTCGTCGCTTTGAGATGCGCAATTTAGATGCCATGGGTTATAACGCCGCCAGTACTGATCCGCTCTATAAGCACATTCCCTTTACCATCACCCGCCGTGATGACGTCAGTTTTGGCCTGTTTTATGACAATCTCAGCAGTTGCTGGCTGGATTTGGGTAACGAAATCGATAACTACCATCTGGCCTATCGCCGCTATCAGGCTGAAGCCGGTGACCTGGATTACTACCTGTTCCTCGGCCCGAAAGTGCTGGATGTCACCAAAGCCTTTGTCCGCCTGACCGGTAAGACCCAGTTTGGCCCGAAATGGAGCCTCGGCTACAGTGGCTCCACCATGCACTACACCGACGCCCCGGATGCGCAGGTGCAATTGCAAAAGTTTATTGCGCTGTGTCAGCAACATGATATTCCCTGCGACTCTTTCCAGCTCTCATCTGGCTATACCTCCATCAAAAACAAGCGCTATGTCTTTAACTGGAATAACGACAAAGTGCCGCAGCCCAAGGTAATGAGTCAAACTTTCCTGCAAGCTGGCATCAAGCTGGCAGCTAATATCAAACCTTGCTTGTTGCAGGATCATCCAAAATATCAGCAAGTTGCTGAACGTGGGCTGTTTATCCGTGATGGCGAAACCGGGTTACCTGAGCGCTCATCATTTTGGGATGACGAAGGTTCTCACCTCGATTTCACCAACCCCGCGACTGTGGATTGGTGGCAGGAGAATGTGACCAAACAGCTGTTGGAGATGGGAATTGGTTCGACCTGGAATGATAATAACGAATATGAAGTGTGGGATGGGGAGGCGCAATGCCATGGATTTGGTGAATCAATTGCCATCAAGCACATCAGGCCAGTCATGCCTCTACTGATGATGCGCGCCTCAATGGAGGCTCAACAAACATTTGCACCAGATATGCGCCCGTATCTGATATCACGATCTGGCTGCGCCGGGATGCAGCGCTATGCCCAGACCTGGAGCGGCGACAACCGCACCAGTTGGCAGACTCTGCGCTATAACATCCGTATGGGGCTGGGCATGAGTCTGTCAGGGTTGTACAACCTGGGCCACGATGTCGGCGGCTTCTCTGGCGATAAACCGGAAGCAGAGTTATTTATTCGCTGGGTACAAAACGGCGTGATGCATCCGCGCTTTACCATTCACTCATGGAATGACGACAACACGGTAAATGAGCCTTGGATGTACCCCGCAGCGACTCCGATGATTCGGGATGCCATGGCCTTACGTTATCAATTATTGCCCTATTTCTATACGCTGCAATGGCAGGCCTCTCATGATGATGAACCGATGTTGCGCCCAACTTTCCTCGATCATGAGCACGATAGCCGCACGTTCAAGGAGAATGACGACTTTATGCTGGGCCGTGATCTGCTGGTTGCCAGTGTTGTAGAGCCGGGTCAGCGCCAACGCCAGATCTATCTGCCGGATAATCAGGTCGGCTGGTACTGTTTCCACACCGGGCAGTGGTACAGCGGCGGGCAGACAATCACTTTAGATGCACCACTGGAACGTTTGCCGCTCCTGGTGCGAGCCGGTGCCGCACTGCCGCTATCACGGCGCATCGCCTTTGTGAATGCCAAACTGGACTCTCAACGCGAGCTGGCGCTCTATCCCACCAAAGGGGCGGGGCAATCCAGTGGCCTGTTGTTTGAAGATGACGGCGAAAGTCACCGCTGGCAGCAAGGCCACGCGCTATGGCTAAGCTGGCTGGTGACGACTGATAATCACCATATCAATATCACCTTCAGCCGCACTGGGAGCTATCAACCCGCATGGCATGAATTGACCGTGAATCTGCCAATGGATGAGCGGCGCGAGTTAGTGATCAACGGCGTTACAGGCCATACTTTTCAGTTAAATCAGCTGAAATAGTGCAGTGAAATGCATTTACTCAGCGGGTTCCTTGCCAGAACCCGCTTTTTTTTCACTTAACTTTTTTTTTACTTAAATAGTCATACCTGACTAGCGCAACAGTTTTAGTGCGCCAGTCAATGAGCGCACCCATTTTTCCGGCCCGACCAGCCCCAGGCCATCTAACTGCTCATTGGTAAGTGAACGTAGCGGAAAGGTTGCCTCATAATCCTCAAAGCTGTGCATCGAACGGGCAAATGCCGGGAAAGGCACAATCGCCCGCTCATGAGTTGCCGCCAATGCTTTCAGCAGCACCTCTCTCATCTGTGAAGCATTCGCCTGTAGAATGGGTACTGGCAATTTTGAACTCACATCAATCTCTTTGCCCTCTGAGTCGGACAACACTGCCCCTGCTAGTTGTGGAAATCTTGCCGCCAAACCAATCCCCACCGCACTGGTGGTATTGGCGATTAAGCCAACCGGAAGTTCAGGGTTAACAATAATTGCGATCCGCATCTGTTCTGCCACATCAGTACCTTTTTACCGATAAGTCTGTGCAAAAGATCATATCTCTCCTCTGCCGGTAAGTGCTTTCTTTTATCACTCTGATTCAGCTAATATTGGTAATCTATACCCAAATTGAATAATAATTAGGTGAGATATGCCATCATCATTAATAACAGCGGCAGATATAAAAATATTAAAGCAATTACAGCATGCAGGCCGCATGACCAACCAAGAGCTGGCCGATAAAGTGGGTATGGCAACCTCCCCGTGCTGGCGACGGGTGAAACAACTGGAAGAGAGTGGTGTCATTACTGGTTATCAGGCCAATATTGATCGGCGAAAAATTGGCTTGGGGATTTTGGCCTTTATTCGGGTAAAAATTGATAGTCACAGTGAAGAGGAAGCCAGGCTGTTTGAAATGCAGGTAGGGGCGCTAAAACCGGTGATTGCTTGCTATGCTGTCGCGGGGGATGCGGATTTCTTACTGCAAGTGGTGGCGGAAGACCTCGACAGTTTCTCCACCTTTGCGATGTCGGTTATTCGCCGGCTATCGGGGATTAAAGAGATGCAAACCACCTTCGTGCTGCGCGAAGTCAAACCGCTAGATCACTTGCCACTGACGTAAATTTGCGCAGAGTTGTTGCCCCCCTCTACGCCGCCAGTACCCGGTTTCGCCCTGATGCTTTTGCGCGGTAGAGGGCCTCATCCATACGTTTGAACAAGCTATCGGTATCTTCGCCGCTCTGATGTTGCGCGACGCCGATGCTAACTGTGAGTTGCGGCAGATTAGGCTGACATATCATCTGAATAGTTTCCCTAATAGATTCAGCCAGTTGTAATGCTCCCTCCAGATGGGTTAAGGGCAGGAGGATCGTAAACTCCTCGCCTCCCCAACGAAAAACGCTATCACTTTCACGAATGATGGACTCTAAGGTTCTTGCCAACAAAATCAGAACTTCGTCCCCCTTATTATGCCCAAGTTGATCATTAATAGATTTGAAATGGTCTACATCCAATAAAATCAAGCTGAAGCAGTGACCGTAACGTTGGCTCTGGGCATGAGCATGTTCGACTAAGGGGAAGAACTGACGCCGATTGCCTAAATCTGTCAGTGGGTCGCGCAGAGCAGCATGTTCCAGCGCCTGCTCCAGCCGTTTCTGTTCGGTGATATCATGGATAATGCATAGCATCAATCGTACGCCATCCAACTCAACCGGGCCGGCATAGGTTTGAACGTGACGGGTATTACCATCCGCTAATTTATGAATAAAATTTAGCGGCTTATGACCCCCCGGTAATCTAGCGACCTCATTCATGACCGGCAACACATCCCTTCCCATGGTATTGATTTCCCAGGTGTGCTTCATGCACATCTCATCCCGCGAATAGCCATAGAAACGGGTTGCTGCCTGATTAGCATCAACAATTTGCCCCTCTCTCAAGGGATCAATAAGCAGCATCGGGGCGGTATTGGTATTGAATAATTGCTCATAAAAGCCCTGTTCATCTCGGCGATAGGGTTTTGAGCATAACTGCCCCATATTGGGTTGGGTTAGTACGTTTTCGGCGATATACAACCCTTCAAAAACAATAACATCGCCATAAGGCTCTATCTGTGTGAGGGAGAGCCGGCAACTTAGGGGAAAGATATTTCCTGCGCTCTGGATAGTCCAAATCTCGACAATCTGATCGTCGCCAGCTAACGCCGGGAGGTAGGCATCCAACTGTTGCTGCGCATGTGCTGAAAACCGGCCATTACGCATTAACGGTAGTTGGCAGTCACCTGCAATCTTTCGGGCTTCCTTATTAGCAAACAGCAACTCTTGATTTTTGGGCATGACAACCCAAACCGGCGTACTCAAAATATTTAATGCATCTAAGTAAGCTATCAACATAGGAATACCGATAGAGATTTGGCATAGGAACAGAATACAGTTAATTACCACAGATTCACTACATTTTGATTTCTGTTCTTTGCAGCAGAGTCTCTCCGGCACCGGCCATAATCTGCACTCCTCCCTACTTAATCTCTTTCAGTTAACCCGTAAACTCCTCTGCCTCCTCAACTTTACTTTCAACATGATCCATTAAAGTTGTAGGGTTCCGGTGGCGTGATAGGTGATAACACAAATAGTGCCTTCACTTAATGCAACATAAGCCGCTGAACGGTATCGCCAATCTGATCCTGAACAGCGCTACCATACGCCCACAGAACATGCGCCCACATAATGACCTTGCTTTTGGTTAATCCCATCCTGTGAACATCCGTCAAAAGAGAGGGGATATTCAACGATGACTTTACCCCCTGACGGAAGAATTGAAATAACTTGCTGTTATAAAAGAAAATATCCTCATTTAACTCGCCAGACTATTTGTTCATTATAACATCAAGTTCTACTGGGGGCTTATAGCTGGTTTGTATTGTGTCGCAGCCCATGTTAAAAATACATGAATTGAATGAATGTGTTTCTAATATTAATAATGACCTCAAATTTGTATTTTCTCCTTTATATAACCTGCGGGGAGAGATATTTATACTCGGAATGATTCCGGTTACTTACTCATTCATTTTCCTTTGCTGCAATGTAGCGCTGAACTGTCTGATCGACTCAGAGCAAAATTCGCGCCCTAAGCAGATAGAGGCATTGCAGTACCATGCCGCTATGTAAATGAAGGCTAAAGAGAATAATGTTGCCAGGCTGGTTAGTATTTTCGATTAATTTTGTGCACCAGCTATATTCCACACCCTAATCTTATATCAGAAGATAACAGGGGGAGTACGCAGTGCTTTTTACATAAGGCACGAAAGTGAATACGTGCTACTTATCGTGTGATAATAAATGTTTATTGAGAAAATGAAGTCTGTTCGGATAAGGGGATATATTACCCTGGCTTGTCGATCGCCTTATTTAAGTTTGGCGGCGCTTAATCAGAATCTGGGAAAGATTATTATTGGCTTACCGATGATACTGCTTATCATCTATCTGTTTATGTTCAGTCATCCGCGTTATCTCAGTGAATCTACTGTGGCGATCAAAAGCTCAAATGACCTCAGTGGCGGCAGTCTGAATGTTGGCTTGCTGTTGGGGGCCGCCAATCCTGGCTCGTCGCAGGATGCGATGTATCTGAAAGAATATATAAACTCGCCTGACATGCTGGCTGTGCTGGACAAACAGTTAGATTTCCATTCTGCGTTCGGCCATAGCGGCTGGGATTTTTTCTATCATCTGTCTGACCGCGCCACCCGTGAGCAACTCCTTAATTACTACCGCGACCGTATTTCAGTCACATATGACGATAAAACGGGGCTACTGACTATCGGTACACAGGGATTCACGCCTGCATTCGCTAAGTTGTTTAACGAAGCGATACTGAAGGAATCAGAACGTTTCATCAACGAGATCTCACACAAAATTGCACGCGAACAGCAGGATTTTGCTGAAAACGAAATGCTCAAGGCCCGCACCCGTCTTAGTGCCAGCAAAGGCCAACTCCTGGCTTATCAGAACCAGCACAATACCCTCGATCCCGAAGCCCAGGCGCTGGCCGCCACCTCGCTGGTGAATACCCTGGTAGGGCAGAAAATTCAGATGGAAACTGAGCTGCGTAACCTGCTGACCTATCTCCGTGAAGATGCTCCGCAGGTCATCAGCGCAAAGAATGCGCTCAAATCGCTCTCCAGCCAGATTGAGGATGAAAAAAGCAAAATCACCGCCCCCGACGGCCACAAGCTAAACCGCATGGCGGTGGATTTTGAAGAGATCAAAGCCAGGGTGCTGTTCGACACCGATATCTACAAATTGACCCTGACATCGATTGAGAAAACCCGTGTTGAGGCGGCACGAAAACTGAAAATGTTGTCAGTTATCAGTTCGCCGCAGCTACCGGAGGAGGCTAAATTCCCCAATCGCCTGTATCTGCTCATCAGCTGGTTACTGGTGTGTTGCTTACTCTTTGGCACCGTCAAGTTATTGCTGGCGGTGATTGACGATCATAAAGACTGACGCTGTTTTAATGCAATATCCGGCTTGTCGGAATGACACCGCAGGCAGTCACTCAGAGCATGTTATGAAATTATTGAAATCTGTTCTTCTGATTATGGCCATCCAGGCAACATCAGTTCAGGCCGTCGATCTGAATGCTGACCCGAATATGACGGGGGCGGCACCTTTGCCGTCAATGATCTCGGGTCAAAAGCAGCAAGCCTATAACGACGGCCAGTTTTACGACCCGCCACCGGCTGTGATGCCGGCAGTGATGAGCCGCATGTTTGGCGCACAGCTCTTTACCTCGGTCTCTGCTGCGGACAGTGGTTCCAGCATTGGTTTCAATCCGAACTATGTTGTCAGCTTGGGGGATCAGATCCAAGTGCGCTTGTGGGGGGCGTTCAATTTTGAAGGCGCACTGAGTGTAGACCCGAAAGGCAATATCTTCCTGCCGAATGTCGGCCCGCTGAAGGTGGCCGGCATCCCGAATAGCCAGATTAATAGCGTGGTGACCGCCAAGGTCAAACAGGTCTATCAATCCAACGTGAACGTCTACGCCTCTTTATTACAGGCCCAGCCGGTCAAGGTATTTGTCACCGGTTATGTCAATAACCCCGGTTTGTATGGCGGTGTCGCTTCGGACTCCCTGCTCTCTTACCTCAGCAAAGCCGGTGGGGTCGATACCCAGAGCGGCAGTTATGTGGATATCAGCATCAAACGCGGTAAAAACGTGCGCTCGCAGGTCAATCTGTATGATTTTTTACTCAATGGCAATCTGGGGTTATCACAATTTTCTGATGGCGATACCATCGTGGTCGGGCCGCGTCAGCACACCTTTAGTGTGGAGGGCGAAGTGTTCAATAGCTATGATTTTGAGTTCCGCAATAGCACCATCCCGGTGACCGAAGCACTGAGCTGGGCGCGCCCTAAGCCGGGTGCGACACACATGACCATTATCCGCCAGCAGGGCACGATAAAGCGCAGTGAATACTATCCGCTCAGCTCTGCGCCGGGCCGCTCATTGCAGGATGGCGACAGACTTATCATCAGTACTGATCGGTATTCCGGCACCATTCAGGTACGAATTGAAGGCGCGCACTCCGGCGAACATGCCATGGTATTGCCTTATGGCGCGACGATGCGCCAGGTGTTGGCCAAAATTCGCCCCAACAGCATGTCACAAATGGATGCCATTCAGTTGCACCGCCGCTCGGTAGCGCTGCGCCAAAAAGAGATGCTGGATCTGTCGCTGCAAAAACTCGAGGAGGCCTCTTTATCTGCCCAATCCTCCACCTCAGAAGAGGCCCGCCTGCGGATGCAGGAGGCACAGCTTATCAGCCGCTTCGTTTCCAAGGCCCGCAATGTGGTGCCGAAGGGCGAAGTGGTGCTTAACGACAGCAATCTTGATCAGGTGATTCTGGAAGATGGTGACGTCATTAAGATCCCAGAGAAAACTTCGCTGGTCATGATCCACGGTGAAGTGCTGTTCCCAAATGCGGTGAGCTGGCAGAAAGGGCTTAGCCCGGATGACTACATCACCAAGGTTGGCGGCTACACGCAAAAAGCCAGCAACACCAAGGTCATTCTGATTAAGCAAAATGGTGAAGCGCTGAATGCTGACGATGTCAAAACACTGCAACCGGGCGACGAACTGATGGTGCTGCCGAAGTTTGAATCGAAGAATATCGAAGTCACACGTGGCATTTCGACCATTCTTTACCAACTGGCGGTTGCGGCTAAAGTGGTGTTAACACTCTGATGATAGGCATTTTCTCGGCAGGCATCTGCCGCATTGAGCATCTGGAAAACTTTCTGGCGCAGCCTTGCTGCAAACTTTCATCGCTGCGCTCCATTCCGCCAGAGGTTCACTCGGTGGCGGTGTGGGGCCATCGCCCGACGGGGGAGAAAGCCGTCTCGCTGGCGCACGCCGCGGGTCTGCCGGTTATTCGTCTCGAAGATGGTTTTATCCGTTCACTAGGGTTGGGCGTGATGGGTTGTCCGCCGCTGTCGATGGTGGTGGATACCCAGGGGATCTATTACGACGCCAGTCGGGCCAGTTCGCTGGAAACACTGATTATTGATCGCGCCGGTAATCAGCCCTTTTATGCCGATGCGCAGAGTGCCATGCAGCTGATAGTCGCGGCGGATCTATCGAAATATAACCTGGCACCGCCATTTTGTGGCGAGCCGCCGCAAGGCGATGCAGTGCTGGTGGTGGACCAGACCTTCGGTGATATGGCGGTGAAGTACGGCAATGCGGATGCGGCTGATTTTAAAGCGATGCTGCATGCCGCGTTGGATGAAAACCCGCAGGCAGAGATCTGGCTGAAGATTCATCCAGATGTGTTACAGGGCAAGAAAGCGGGCTACTTCACAGCCATCCCGCACGATCCGCGCATCAAGTTGCTCGCAGAAAATGTCAGCCCACAGTCGCTATTGCGCCATGTCAGCCGCGTCTATGTGGTGACCTCACAATATGGTTTTGAGGCGCTACTGGCAGGGAAGAGCGTCACGGTATTTGGCCAGCCCTGGTATGCCGGTTGGGGATTGACCGACGATCGCCATCCACAGGCCAGTGCTTTATCGGCGCGGCGCGGGCAGGCAACTTTGCAGGATCTCTTTAGCGCAGCTTATTTTCGCTATAGCCGCTATATCGACCCCTGTAGTGGGCAGCCCGCCACACTGTTTGATGTGATTAATGGCCTGTTGATGCAAAAAAATCATCAATACCAACGGCAGGGACAGCTATGGGCGCCGGGGTTAACACTCTGGAAACGCAGCATTTTTCTGCTGTTCTTAAAAACATCACTGAACCGTGTCTCTTTCAGAGAAGGTAAAACCGCGAACACCGCTTGTGTGGTGTGGGGGAGTAAAGGTGAACAGCGCTGGCAAGAGAAGGCGTTGTCGCAACACCTGCCAGTATGGCGGATGGAAGATGGCTTTTTACGTTCATCGGGGCTGGGTTCCGACCTGAACCTACCGCTGTCATTGGTGCTGGACAAAAGTGGCATTTACTACGATGCCACCCGGCCAAGTGACCTGGAGACCTTACTCAACCGCAGTCAGTTAACTGCACTACAGTCTGCGCGGGCAGCAGAATTCCGCCAACGACTGGTGAGCAGCAAAGTCAGTAAATACAACATTGGCGGCACATTCCGTCTGCCGCTGACCGCGCAGGGGAAACGTATTCTTCTGGTGCCCGGTCAGGTGGAGGATGATGCCTCAATACTGACTGGCACTGTCACGATTCGGACTAACAGCGAGCTGCTGAAAACTGTCCGCCAGCGTAACCCCGATGCTTTCATCATTTATAAGCCGCACCCGGATGTGTTGGTCGGCAACCGACAAGGCGATATTCCTGCCGCCGATGTGGCGCGCTGGGCGGATCTTCAGGCGCTGGACGCCGATATCATTCAGTGTATCCAGGTGGCCGATGAGTTGCATACCCTGACGTCACTCTCAGGTTTTGAAGCCCTGCTGCACGGCAAGCGGGTGTTCTGTTACGGCCTGCCATTTTACGCCGGATGGGGGCTGACACAGGATGAACATCGTTCGCCCCGCCGAAACCGTATTTTGATGTTGGATGACCTGGTTTATCAGGCGTTAATCGCTTACCCGACCTATGTTGACCCGCAACGGCGCGAAGCCATCACCGCTGAACGGGCGTTAGACATTCTGGCCGCTCAACCCCGCGCCAGGATGCAATTGAGTAAAAAGAGGGCGGGCAGGATTATCCGCTATTACCGAAAGTTGATCATGTTAGCCAAAGTCACAATGAATCTATAAATCAGTCTGTTAAATCCTAATGGTGACCAGTTTATGCTTACAAATAGCCGCGCACTAACCAAACTTCTCGCTGGGAAAAAATACCTGCTGCTACAAGGCCCGATGGGGCCTTTCTTCAGTGATATCGCCGGGTGGCTTGAATCCATGGGCTGCGAAGCGGTAAACGTGGTATTCAACGGCGGCGACAAGTTTTATTGTCGTAAGCGCGACTATTTGCTGTTTAAGCAGACGCCAAAAGAGTTTCCCGTCTGGCTAAAAGAGACCTGGCAAACCTACCACTTCGACACTATTTTGTGCTTTGGCGATTGTCGGCCACTGCATCAGGCGGCGAAGCTGTGGGCGCAAGCCAAAGGCGTGCGTTTTCTGGCGTTTGAGGAGGGCTATCTCCGGCCCCATTTTATTACGCTGGAAGAGGGGGGCGTAAACGCCTTCTCTTCATTGCCGCGTCATCCAGATTTCTACCGTAAGTTGCCCGATGCAACGCCCCCGGTGGCAAAAAAATTGGCATCATGTTTTCGTCTGCGCGTGCGCCATGCCATGACTTATTACCTGGCCGGCTGGTTTTATCGCCACGAATTTGCGCAATATCGACACCATAAATCCTTCTCCCCCCTCTATGAAGCGCGCTGCTGGGCGCGTGCTGCAGTGAGAAAACAAGGGTATCGATTCCTGCAACGAAAGGTGTTGCCCCAACTGCAGGGCGAGCTGGATCAGCGCTACCATCTGGCCATTTTGCAGGTCTACAACGACAGCCAAATCCGCAATCACAGCCCCTATAATGACGTGCGCGACTACATTAATGAAGTTATGTATTCATTTTCAAAGAAGGCGGCCAGTGACCAGTATCTGGTGATCAAACATCACCCCATGGACCGGGGACACCGCTTATATGGGCCATTAATCCGCAAACTGTGCAAACAGTACAACATCAGTGGCCGGGTTAAATACGTGCATGACCTGCCGATGCCGGAGCTGCTGAACCACGCCAAAAAGGTGATCACCATCAACAGCACAGCGGGTATTTCAGCGCTGATCCATAACAAGCCGTTAATTGTGATGGGCCGTGCGATGTATAACATAAAAGGGTTGACGTTTCAGGGGCATCTCAACCAATTCTGGCAATCTGACTTCAAACCGGATATGAAGCTATTCAAGAAATTCCGTCTCTATATGCTGAAAAACACCCAGATTAATGCTGTTTACTATGGTGATAATCAGATTGAACCCATACCGACGGAAAAAAAAGAGCCTCGTTCCGAGTATTTCAAAAAAATAGCTTAGTGAGTGTGGAGGATTTAAAAGAGCGGGAATGACGCAGTATTCGGAATGTTGGAATTACTACCACACTGGGAAATATGTTTCCCGCTCATTTTATTTAATTAATTAGGCCTTGAAAGTGCCAACATCATTTGAGATTGATGAAGTCTTGACCAACTGTCCTGTGGCGCATTATCAGGATAATAATGAAGTATTGACGACCAGCAGTGAACAGCTTCATCCCATTTGCAACAAAGTTGGGTAATTTCGGCTCTGAGAATCAATTCATCAATACTCTCAGGAAAAGTATTTTTAGAAATTTTCAATAAAGTCATTGCCTCCTCTATCATTCCCAGCATTCTATAAGAGTATGCCAACCGATAGTTTGCAATATCATATTCATTTAGCAGTTGTAACCAGATCTTTGCAGAAGCATCCCATCTCCTCATTGAGTAGCAATTTTCACCAGCCTCAAATAAAAGTTCTTTATTATCAAAATATTCAATCGGTAGCTTATTAAGAATAGCTTCCGCTTCTAGATATCTCTCTTGTGAACGTAGCCCTTTGAGATAAATAATAATTAGCTCTTTAGATAAAGAGAGTAACTCGACATTTCTATTAAATATTTGTTGAACAACTTCATCTAACTTATTTTCTGAAAAAGATATTTTTGCATTTTCATAATTCAAAATGCTTTTGTCGATTAGTTGTATTGATGCCAGATCAAGGTTTTCTCTTGCGACTTCATAATGTCCTAACTCCCTATTACAACGAGCCAACATAATACCAGCTTGTAATCTTGAGAATTCACAATTGATTAAGTCAACAGAATCACCATCTAATAGCATAATAGTATTTAACCAATCAGAATGACATATATAATACCAAGCCTTGCTAAGTAGCAAATATTTTTCGTCACTACTAGAGAAGTATTTTTTATAAATATACTCGAATCTGGTTGAGTCTGAAAGCTCTGCTGTGCATTGAAGGATAGCAATCGTGTCCTCACCACTATGGTCAGTTAGCATTTCCCAACATGCCACAGCGGCTTCCCATTGTTGAAGTTTCATCTGAATGATCGCGAATTCACGAATCACTGGTTTTGGCCAGACTAATTTATTACTCCCATAATTTTCATTAATAGATTCTAAAGCTAATCTGATTTTCCCAAGGTTGTTCAATGAGATAATATTTTGAATTGTCGCTTCATATTTATGATGCTCATTGCCATACTTGGAGACTAGTGCCCAGCGTGAAATCGCAAGAAGCCAATCTTTACTATTACTGGCGTGAGTAGCATATTCAAATAATATATCCGCATCTACAAAATCAATTGGTAATGGAAGGTCAAGTGCTTCAATAGCGCTAACAACGCGCTTACAGTTATTGCCATCACGATGTTGAAAAGTATTATCTATCCGCTTTTGAATTTTCTCTGATGGCTTGGCTGAATTCTTAAGCACGACATTTAATTCTGAGAAAAATGACTGCTCATTAGTGACTACTGCGCCAAAACCATCCTTGCGATAGTCGTAATACCCTTTGGTATAAGTATGATCTCCCTGAAAGAAGGTATCTTCATCAAATTGATAATAAATTACTGATTTAGATTGCACTGCCATATCAAAAGCAACAGATGAGTAATCTGTAACTAATAGTGAAGCATCGTTGAATAAATCTTGTATATTTCTGTTATCCTGGCTTCCTATTTTTATAAAATCGGGGGTTTTAAACTCATCTAGATAAGGTAAAATATTTACGTGTGGAAAAAAAACAACGTCATAACCATATTTCGTACAAATCCGACGCAGCTCTGGTGAATGAAGTAGGCTGTACCAATGTTTAGCATAGCTAGAATCCATAAACAAAGGGTTGAGATCTCTTTCAGTACCCTCTTTATTCGCCGCCCCAATAATAGAAGATCGCCAAGTTGGCATTATCAATATATTCTTATTGTTATTAGGTTTGGTGGATTTTAATAAGCTATCGTGCCTCGGCAGTCCTGTCAGAACCACCTCTTTCTTGCCAAATTTATAATGTGAGTCATCAGAAACAATAGAATCAAATTCAGGTTTTGATGCAGTAATAAAGCAATCAATATTGTCTTTCTGATTTAGCCATCCAGAAAGGTCATCCTTAATTACACCGTGTTGTAAGAAAACAAAATGTCGGCCTGACAACATCTTTGGCCCCAGTAAATTAGTCACAAAGTGATCTGCATGAGAGCTAATTAATTTTGAACAACTTCCCACTGCAATTTTATGTTCTTCACTGCCAAATTCAAGCAAGTTAAAATTGTCGTGAATAAGGCGAAGCCAGTCACATGAGCTTTTTCTTAGTACATAGAATATCTCAATTTCAGGATGATTAGCTCGGATATAACGATATAAATGTTCAGCATTATCGTCAGCATGTGTATCGCGGTCCATCAATATCCATGCGTTTCTATACTTCTCTGATACATTATATTTAGGTGTGACGTCTTCAAAATACTTAATAATAGCCGCGCCGTGCACCCCATTTTTTTCTTGTTTTCCAGCAAGTGATATTCTGGCGGATTTTCCACAAATATTAATTTTTATAACTGATTTTGGGTCAAATTTAACCCATAACCGTCTTTCATTGACGAAATTTTTAGATAAGAATTTATGAGTAATATTTTTAATAAAAACAGGAATAGTATCTACATCATTGACAGTTATGTGCTCAAGTTCTTGTTTGCCAGTAAAGTAACGTAATTGAACCAGCCCTTTCATCTTATCATATGACTCTACATATACTATCTGGAATGTAGGTTCACTTTGTTTAAAGCATGAAAGCATCCCAACCTTATGGTAGTACCAACATCCTGCAAGTCCGAACTGCATAATGATTTTATTATCAATCATTGAAAAAATATCGTGTATATTTTTCTCGAATGAAACTACTTTTTCCCTCTCTAAAAAAGAGAGTTTAGATTCATGGTTTATAAGTCGCCTTAGGTACCAAAAAACATGATATAGAATCTGAGTTTGTAGGGATTCAGGGATAGGTCTACCCGACTGTTGGTAACGTTGCATAGATTCAATACAGCCTTTTTGCAGTACAATACCGTACAGCCCTGGATTTTCCCATGCATTATCTAAAGTTGATGTGCCGTCACTTCTTTTTCTATAAAAGTACTTCGCATTCTTTAAATATGCAGCATTACCTGAATTTAACGGAAAAATATATTTTGTTATGAAATGTGCATCTTCATAGTTAGGTTTTATCTCCACATCAAATGATATGTCATGACTTTTTATATTGGACAACTTAAATAGAGTAGAACTGGCATGAAGTTGAATTTGCTGTCCTAAATCATTTATTGGGACTATTGTTTCTTGTTTCGAAAACTTATATCTTAGCGGATGTGTATCTTTATATATATTCATGGCATCAAAATAAAATATAAGGTTACAACAAACTAGACTTAAATTTTTGTCACTGTTGTTCTTAATGAATAAATCTATTGATGAAAAATATTCATTATCAATAAAATCATCAGGATCAATAAAAGTTACCCATTCTGTATTAGCATATTCTAAACCTAGGTTCCTTGCAGAGGCTTGCCCACCATTTTCTTTATAAAGATAAGTTATATTTAATGGATACTTTTTCTGCCAGTACTTTATTGTATTTCCTGAACCATCGGTTGAACCATCATCAACCAAGATTATGTGAATGTTATTTTTGAAATCTATATGTTGATTGACAATGCTTTTAATAAACTCATCTAAATATCTATCAACATTGTATACTGCTGAAATTATTGTATATTGATAAGTGCCTTTATATTTCCTTATCCTTAACTTTTTTATTCTTCTTTCTTGTTTTGTTAACATATCTAAAAGAAACAGATTAGGATTGCGAATTAATTTCTTTAATTTTCTAGTGAGCATTTTATTTCTCTGATTCAAAATGATATTTAAGTGCGGATATTAATAGGGATTTATAATTTTCAAGCGGGGCTTTCTGTGTGTTGAAGTCGTTAGCACAAAAAGAGTGAGGTAGGCAGCCCTCTTTCTTGGCTACTTTTAATGCTTTAAAGCTGCTTCTTGCTGCGGTCGATCTAATATTAAAGTAGTAGCAAATATCTCGGGCTGGCACGGCTGCGCCTTGAATATAAGATAGCCAAGGAACAAAGAATGTTGCTAAATTCATATCATGGTTTGTTCGGAATTTATTAGGCAAAAACTTTTTTATCTCACGTTCATACCGTTGATGGCTTTGTTCAAAAATGCTTTTCCTGAGCGGAACATAGGTATGCACCAAGGGGGTATCAATCGCTATTTGAAAATCTTTTTCGAAGATATCTATTACATTGTGTGAGGCAGAAAGCGTTGGTGTATTCGTTCCTTTAGCTTGCATATCCGCCAGGCTTTTTTGAGAAAGAAATAATGAAGCTATACCATTACCTTTAAAGAAATGTCCTGGCGGCAAGGGCCTTGCAACAAAAACATCATCATTAAAATAGATAAAGTGCTCTGCCAGGCCCGGTATCTTATGTAAATGAGCTTCTATAACATGTGAGTTAAAGGTAGGTAAATATTGGCTTTCAATAATGTCACTATGATCGATTATTGTAATTCGAGAGTTGCATTGTAGCCAGGCAGGACGTTGTTTATCGGTGATAATGTATATCTGCCTAACCCAAGGTAGGTAAAGCTCTACGCTCTTAATAGAATAACGCAATTCATCATGGTTACTGAATCTCGCACTATCTGTTGCATGCTGACCCAGAGTATCTTTATCTACTATGTTCTTATTTTGTTGATAGCGTTTTTGCCACGCGGGATCAGAATCATCAACCCATGTAAAAACAACATCTATTGGAAAGTTAACATTTGTTAGTTTTTCCAATGACAAATCATGGCGAATAAGAATATTTTCTTCTAATTCAGGACAAAGAATTTCATTTCTAATGATAGGGTATTTTTTATTTAAGTGATCACGAAAAAACACGCCTGGACTTTGAAGGAATTTTTTTAATTTTTTCATTTGTTATCTAAAATGTAGGGCAGACAAACTATATCCCTTCATCCACCTTATAAACGGCAATTGCCTCATCCACTGAGTCAAAATATTTCACCTGATTATCCCGACCTATAAAGAGCGCAACATCACAAAACTCTTTCAGCGAGCCTAGGCTGTGCGATACCATCAAAAAGCTGGCTTCTTCATGGCGGGCTTTGAATACATCAGCGCATTTCCGCTTGAACTTGGCATCGCCGACGGCGGTGACTTCATCCACCAGATAGTAGTCAAACTTAAATGCCATGCTCAGGCCAAAACCGAGGCGGGATTTCATACCCGAAGAGTAGGTTTTGATCGGCATATCGAAGTATTTTCCTAACTCGGCGAACGCTTCGACAAAGGCAACTTTTTCTCGAAGTTCGCTGTGAGTAGCATACAGGCGAGCAACAAATTTGACGTTTTCGCGTCCTGTTAGGCTGCCCTGAAATCCGCCAGCAAGTCCTACAGGCCAAGAAATTGTTTTGTCTGTATGGATCTGGCCCGAATCAGCCCGGTCAATACCGCCAATAACCCGCAGCAGGGTAGATTTACCCGCGCCATTTCGGCCAATTAATGCGACGCTTTTCCCCGAAGGTAGCTCTACGTTGAGATCTTTAAAGACATAATGGCGACCGGCAGGAGTGCGGTATGATTTGGTGAGATTTTCAATTTTGATCATGAGGTCAGCATCGCCTCTTCACGGTTACGGTAGAGCGCGAGCCCGACAAACAAGGTAACCAGAGCACAGAACGCCAGATAGTTCAGGCTTACTCCCTCACTGACATAGCCGGGGACGACGGCGGCACGACATAATTCGACCACGTGCACGATCGGGTTCCATAACAGATATGGCCAGTACTCTTTTGGAATTGAATGTAGCGGAAACATAATGCAGGAGATAAAGTACAGCGGCTTAATCAGGATAGGTAAAAACTTCTCGGTTTCAGGGAAGGTTTTACCCACCACCATAAAGATCAGCCCTACACCGCAAGAGAAGATCACCAGCAGTACCCAAACCAGTACCAGCGAAGTCAGTTTAACCACTTCAAACTCTTCGCCTGCCAGAGCCACAATTACCATCAGCAGCACGTAAACCACTGCGTAGATCAACGCCTCTAAAATGGCGCGGGCAATAATCGTATCTATAGGTTTGACTGGCCGGTAGTTGAACAGACCCTGATTGGCCTCAATCGCGCCTATAGACCTATTGGTGATGTTACTGAAAACGAAGTAGGGAATGATTCCATTGATCAAAAATACCGGGAAGGAGATATCCGGCATGGTGCGGTGCATGATGAAGCCGAAAATAGTCAACAGGATCAGCAGATGGGCCATGGGTTCCAGCGCTGCCCATAGATATCCAAGCCTGTATTTGCCAAACCGGGTTTTAATTTCCCTTAAAAAAAGTGCCTTAACGGCAGCTTTTTGTACTTCCAAGCCACTACGTGCCATCAGTTTCCCATTGGTTAATATTTACCCACGCTACCGCGCCTGACTTACAGCTGCCAATATGCCGAAAACGAGAACAGACTGCAGAAAATGGACGTGTTTTCCGCCCTTGTGCTTTAATCACAATGGGAAGTTAATTATCAATAATTGAGTTCAGAGGAACTAATGGGAAGTAATATTCCCTATCCCATTTGCACTAGGTTACATTGATATTCCTTTCCCGTAAAAATTAGATTTGAATAAGGATTATTGCAAGGGGGCACTGACTTTCATTCAGGTATGCAAAATCAATCTAGAGCAATAATTTACTTTAAATTACTTGTTTGATCTATAGTCTTAAAAATTAATTTTTCCTTTTTTAATTAAAAACCCTATTAAATCAAAATGATATGCAATGTATTTTTTACCTTTACAGGATTTTTGAATTGTATTTTTAACGTATTTTGATTTGCGAAATTATTTAATTAGATGAATTACCTTTATTAATGATGCTATTTATTAGCTTTGATTTGTGTCGGTGTATTGAGGAAAACAAAACCAGCGGCTTTCTCCATTAGTTTTCGCATCGATATTCAAATTGCTGCCACTGTAGAACCCGAATTATTCGGTCTAGGACTCAATGAACCTCCGGGATTTAGGTTGTGTTGCATTAAGCAAAGGCGCGGGTAATATCTCATTTATTTACCAGAATCTCCGCCCATTTCTCTGATACGAAAAGCCTTCAAACGACTGTATTATCCCGTCGATAACATCGCTCAGTGTATTCACGGGTATGTCGTCTATGTCGTGATGTGATGGACGTCCCTCCCTTACATAACCAGTGCCATACTTTTACTGACTACATTAAGCTGGGAGTAACATTAGATTGACCTGTTTATCCTCTGCAACGTCATCACGACGTGTGGCATAAGAGAGCATCGGGCTTAACATGCGCCCTGCTATGAGTTTTAGATAGAGTTTAGAGCCGTTGGTTGGCGGCATAGATTCTTGTTGTGCTATCGCGGTAAAGCTCTGAAAGAGCCGCCAGTGTATTGATAAGCTACCCGATTAACCACATATCAAGACGTGACAGTTATCTGGGATAGTTCAATTATCTGGGATAGTTCAATGGGGACAAAAGGCAGGTATGTGAGTTATCACTATCGCTAGAAGCACTTATATCTCTAATTTATTGAGATACAAGGAGTTTGGAGCGGGTGAAGGGAATCGAACCCTCGTATAGAGCTTGGGAAGCTCTCGTTCTACCATTGAACTACACCCGCTTCGGTGTGCGGTTTGCATTATAACCGGTTCTTTGACGTGGGCAAGCGAAGATATAGTCTAAGCGCCGGTATTTTAAGCGATTAGCTTAAATAAGCCGTAACTACTGCTATTTTCTGGGAATCCTTTGCTCAGTAAAAAGGGCGCCGTAGCGCCCTAATAGGTTTACCGTTAACCAAGGTTGCTTATTTTACCGGGCGCATCGCTGGGAACAAGATAACATCGCGGATAGTGTGGCTGTTGGTAAACAACATCACCATACGGTCAATACCAATGCCCAAGCCAGCCGTTGGCGGCAAGCCATGTTCCAGTGCGGTGACATAATCTTCATCGTAGAACATTGCTTCATCATCGCCTGCTTCTTTGGCGCTAACTTGATCGGCAAAGCGCTGAGCTTGGTCTTCAGCGTCATTCAGCTCAGAGAAGCCGTTGCCAATTTCACGGCCACCGATGAAGAACTCGAAACGGTCAGTGATGAATGGATTATCGTCGTTACGACGTGCCAGCGGAGAAACCTCTGCCGGGTATTCAGTGATGAATGTTGGCTGAATCAGGTGGCTCTCTGCGGTCTCTTCGAAAATTTCGCATTGAACGCGGCCCAGGCCCCAGCTCTTCTCCACTTTGATGCCAAGTGACTCGGCAATGGCCACAGCTTTGCCCATATCATCCAAATCCGCCACATTGGTTTCAGGGCGATATTTGCAAATGGCTTCTTTCATGGTCAACTTGACAAAAGGTTTACCAAAATCAAATGTCTGCTCACCATACTGCACCACACTACTACCCAGAATGTTTTCAGTCAGGGTACGGAACAACTCTTCGGTCAATACGATCAGATCTTTGTAATCCGCATACGCCATATAGAGTTCCATCATAGTGAACTCTGGGTTATGGCGCGGTGAAACACCCTCATTACGGAAGTTGCGGTTAATTTCGAACACACGTTCAAAACCACCGACAACCAGGCGTTTCAAGTACAGTTCTGGTGCGATACGTAAGTACATATCGATATCCAGCGCATTATGATGTGTCACGAACGGACGTGCAGACGCGCCGCCAGGGATCACTTGCATCATTGGGGTTTCGACTTCCATGAAACCTTTTTCCACCATGAAGCTGCGGATGCCAGACATCACTTGCGAACGCACTTTGAACGTATTGCGAGATTCGTCGTTAGCGATCAGGTCCAGATAACGCTGGCGATAACGGGTCTCCTGATCAGCCAGGCCGTGGAATTTATCTGGCAGCGGACGCAGTGCTTTGGTCAGTAAACGCAGTTCGCTACAGTGGATAGACAGCTCGCCGGTTTTGGTTTTAAACAGTTTACCGCGTGCACCCAGGATATCGCCCAGATCCCACTTTTTGAACTCTTCGTTATAAACGCCTTCCGGCAGATCATCACGGGAAACGTACAACTGAATACGGCCACCGACATCTTGCAGTGTCACGAATGATGCTTTGCCCATGATGCGGCGGGTCATCATGCGACCGGCAACGGTTACTTCGATATTCAGTGCTTCTAACTCTTCGTTCTCTTTGCTGCCATACTCAGCATGCAACTGGTCAGAGAGGTGCTCGCGGCGGAAATCATTTGGGAAAGCAATCCCTTTTTCCCGCAGCACTGCCAGTTTTTCTCGACGAGCTTGTAACTCACTATTGAGTTCTTGCGCTTGCTCAGCGACTTGCGTTTTTTGCTCTGACATCTCAGTTCCTTATAGCCCGGCTTTCAAACTTGCTTCGATGAATTTGTCCAGATCACCATCCAGTACCGCTTGCGTGTTGCGTGTTTCCACACCGGTACGCAAATCTTTGATACGTGAGTCATCCAGTACATAAGAACGGATCTGGCTGCCCCAACCGATATCGGACTTGTTATCTTCCAGAACCTGTTTATCAGCATTTTTCTTTTGCATCTCAAACTCATACAGCTTCGCTTTCAACTGTTTCATCGCTTGATCTTTGTTTTTATGCTGAGAACGGTCATTCTGACACTGAGTCACAATATTGGTTGGAATATGGGTAATACGTACCGCAGATTCCGTTTTGTTAACATGTTGACCACCCGCACCAGATGCGCGGTAAACGTCAATACGCAAGTCTGCCGGGTTGATTTCGATATCAATGTCGTCGTCAACTTCAGGATAGACAAAGGCAGAACTGAAAGAGGTATGACGGCGGCCACCGGAGTCAAATGGGCTTTTACGTACCAGGCGATGTACGCCAGTTTCAGTACGTAACCAGCCAAATGCATATTCACCGATGATTTTGATCGTGGCAGACTTCAGGCCCGCGACATCGCCATCCGACTCTTCAATGATTTCAGTTTTGAAACCTTTGGATTCAGCCCAGCGCAGATACATGCGCAGCAACATGCTGGCCCAGTCCTGAGCTTCTGTACCACCGGAGCCTGCTTGCAGATCCAGGTAGCAGTTGGCGCTATCATATTCACCAGAGAACATACGGCGGAATTCAAGCTGGCCCAGCTTGCCATCAAGGATATCTAACTCAGCAACCGCTTCGTTAAACGTCTCTTCGTCGTCAGCTTCAATCGCCAGTTCTAGCAAGCCAGTGACGTCTTCCATGCCTTGATCCAATTGATCAATAGTGGTGACTATCTCTTCCAGCGCAGAACGCTCTTTACCCAGCGCTTGGGCGCGCTCAGGTTCATTCCAGACGTCGGGCTGTTCCAGCTCGGCGTTTACTTCTTCCAGTCGCTCTTTCTTGGCATCATAGTCAAAGATACCCCCTGAGAACGGCTGTCCGATCAGACAGGTCCTGAATTCGGTTTTTTACCGGGTTTATTTCAAACATGATTTAAAGTCTTACGTTGAGTCGTCGATGACGGAATGTCATTAGAACCGGTAATTCTAGCGGATCTCAACGACGGTTTATAGCAAGTTGACTATATTTCCTGCTTACTGAGAATTACAGCCGTGTTACCAGTCAGTATTACCCCGAATCACTGGCAGAGGTGAGCAATTCGGGTTGTGTTTAGTCATGAGCTAATAAGGCCACAAGTGCTGAATCAATAACTGGACACTACGGTTACCGCGGTACTCATTAATATCGAGTTTATAAGCGAGCTTAACTTCACGCACGCTGCTGTCCGGCCATAGGGTGGTATCGATATTAAAAGCAATGCCATCCAGTAACGGCCCACCATTCAATGGCTCAATCATGAGCTTCAGGTGGCGCTCCCCCACCAGCCGCTGTTGCAGAATGCGAAATTTGCCGTCAAATATTGGTTCTGGGAAAGATTGCCCCCACGGGCCACCATCGCGCAGTAACTCTGCGGTTTCGATTGATAAGTCGCCACCTTTCAGCTCTCCATCAGACCAGATAACGCCTTCTAATTGAGAAGCGTCCATCCATTCACCGACTAAATCTGCAAAGCATTGGCGGAACTGATCAAATTTATCCTGCTCTAGCGATAATCCGGCGGCCATGGCATGCCCACCAAACTTGAGAATCAATCCAGGGTTCAAGGTGTCGAGGCGCTCAAGAGCATCGCGCATATGTAAACCGGCAACACTGCGGCCCGATCCTTTCAGTAAGCCATCCCCCGCAGGGGCAAAAGCGATGACCGGCCGATGAAAGCGCTCTTTAATCCGTGAGGCCAGAATCCCTACCACCCCCTGATGCCACTCCGGATGATACATCGCGATGCCGTAAGGTAGTTCAGTACTGGTGCGCTCCAATTGGTCACACAGTTGCAGGGCTTCGACCTGCATACCTTGTTCTATCTCGCGGCGGGTCTGATTTAGCGTATCAAGATCGATTGCCAGCGCGCGGGCCTGAGCAATATCGTCACTAAGAAGTAGCGCCACCCCAATAGACATATCATCCAAACGCCCTGCGGCATTTAGCCGTGGGCCGAGAGAGAAGCCCAAATCGTTCGCAGCCAGTTGGCGGGCATCGCGATTTGCCACCTCCAGCAATGCACGAATTCCCGGACGGCATTTTCCCGCACGAATGCGGCTTAGGCCTTGGTGAACCAGAATTCGGTTATTGGCATCCAGCGGTACCACATCAGCCACTGTGCCGAGTGCCACTAAATCCAGCAACTCAGCCAAGTTGGGTATGGCCAGCGCACGTTGCTCAAACCAGCCGCTGTCCCTGAGGCGGGCGCGTAACGCCAGCATCAGATAAAAGGTGACCCCAACCCCTGCCAGCGATTTGGACAGAAAATCACATCCGGCCAGATTCGGGTTAATGATGGCTTCCGCTGCAGGTAAGGTTTCACCAGGCAAATGGTGATCGGTAACCAGCACCTGAATCCCCTTGGCATGGGCCAACTCCACCCCTGCATGGGAGGAAATTCCATTATCTACAGTGACGATCAGTTCTGCCCCACGGGCAGCAACTTGCTCAACCACTTCAGGACTAAGCCCATAGCCATCTTCAAAACGATTGGGCACCAGATAATCAATATTACTGCCGCCCATGCTACGTAATGCGAGCACCGCCAACGCAGTACTGGTTGCGCCATCGGCATCAAAATCACCGACGATCACGATGCGCCGCCTCTCTGCCAGCGCTTGCTGCAGCAGAGTGACTCCCGCGTCAATGCCATCTAGTTGCTGCCATGCCAACAGCCCTTTGACGCCACGCTCTAGCTCTTCGGCACTTTTTACGCCGCGACTGGCGTAGAGACGGCGCAGCAACGGATGCAATTGTGGCGGCAAATGGCTGTCATCTGCCGCCTCACGACGACGAAGTTGAGTTTTCAATGTCACGGGCAATTAACCCGCCGCTTTTGCGGAAGCCTGATGCTTATTCAGCATCTGTAACATCTCTTTTGGCTCCATATAACCCGGAACGACAGTGCCATTTTGCAGCACAATGGCTGGCGTTCCCTGAATACCAAACTGCACACCTAGCTGGTAATGCTTGCTGATATCGGTTTTACAGGTTGCCGGTGAGATTTCGGTGCCTTTCATCGCATCATCAAATGCTTTATTACGATCGGCCATGCACCAGATAGAGCGCATATCTTTTTCCGCCTGGGAGCTTAAACCCTGACGCGGAAAGGCCAGATAACGCACGGTAATCCCCAGCGCGTTATACTCTTTCATCTGCTCGTGTAATTTATGGCAGTAGCCGCAGGTGATGTCGGTAAACACGGTAACAACGTGCTTCTCCTGCGGCGCTTTGTACACGATCATTTCGCCGCTCAATGCATTAAGTCGTTTCACCAGCGACTGATTGGTCACATTCACCGGCTGGCTACCACTTACGTCATACAACGGGCCTTGCAATAGATGTTTGCCATCCGCCGAAATATAAAGCACACCACTTTCAGTCATTACCGTACTCAAACCGGGGATCGGCGACGGTTGGATATCCGCTTGCTGAATATCGAGTTTTTTCAGTGTCTGCTGGATAGCAGTATCGTCAGCATGAGCCAAACCAGTGAGGGCCGCGATTAACATCGGCAGCAGTAATAAACTTTTTTTCATATAAAAATCCTATCCTTTTCCACGCGGCAATTATGCGCGCGGATGATGCTGTTGATGTAGCTGCTTCAAACGTTCAGTCGCTACATGGGTATAAATCTGGGTCGTCGACAGATCACTGTGGCCCAGTAACATTTGTACCACACGTAGATCCGCACCATGATTCAACAGATGCGTGGCAAAAGCATGCCGCAATACGTGGGGCGAAAGCCGTTCACTATCAATACCGGCAAGGATCGCATAGTGTTTGATTCGATGCCAGAAAGTCTGGCGGGTCATTTGCTGACTGCGGTTGCTGGGGAACAGCACATCCAGCGACTGACCATTGATAAGCCACGGTCGCCCGTGCTCCATGTAATTCTCAATCCAGTACACCGCCTCTTCGCCCAAAGGCACTAGCCGCTCTTTATTGCCTTTACCAATCACCCGCACCACGCCCTGGCGCAAGCTTACATCGCTGATTGTCAGCCCGACCAGTTCAGACACCCGCAAGCCAGTAGCATAGAGCACTTCCAGCATCGCTTTATCACGCAACTCCAGCGGGATATCAACATTGGGTGAATTGAGCAATGCATCAACCTGCGCCTCACTGAGATCTTTCGGTAAACGTTGCGGCAGCTTAGGTGATGAAAGTATGGCTGTCGGGTCATCGTCACGTAATTTTTCGCGATATAAATATTGAAACAACCGCCGCATCGCACTGAGCAAGCGGGCGGAACTAGTGGCTTTATATCCACCCTCAATGCGCTCAGCAAGGAAAGATTGCAACTCCTGCGAACCGGCGCGCAATAAATCACTGCCGTGATGATCTAACCATCCGGTTAATGCATGTAAGTCCAAACGGTATGACGCCAGCGTATTCTCCGCCAGATTCCGCTCTAGCCACAAAGCATCAAGAAACTGTTCAATCAGCGGGTTATTTTGCTGTTGCATTGCTGTTGCTCTCTTTGATTGAACTCAGCCGCCATTATGCCTGATGACGGGACAAATCTGGTACACTCGATGCTATTCCTTATTAGTAATGCTATGGCTATACATCATGAAGATTGGTCTCTTTTACGGCTCCAGCACCTGTTATACCGAAATGGTGGCAGAAAAAATCCGCGATATTCTCGGCGAAGATTTGGTTGATTTACATAATCTGAAGGATGTCAGCCCCCGCTTGATGGAGGAGTACTCCATCCTGATTTTGGGCATTCCCACCTGGGATTTCGGGGAGTTACAGGAGGACTGGGAAGCTATCTGGCCACAGTTAACAGCGCTTAATCTCAAGGGAAAGATTGTCGCCATGTATGGTATGGGAGATCAATTCGGTTATAGCGAATGGTTCCTTGATGCCCTTGGCATGTTGTATCACCATATTGCGCCACTGGGCGTGAAATTTATCGGTTTTTGGCCAACGGCAGGGTTTGAATTTACCAGCCCTAAACCGCTCAGTACCGATGGTGAACACTTTGTCGGCCTGGCGTTGGATGAGGTCAATCAATACGATTTGAGTGACGCGCGGATCGAGCAGTGGTGCGAGCAGATCCTGTTAGAGATGGACGCCCTGCTTTAATTACCCCAACACTAAAAATCAAAAAAACGGGCACTCGTGTGCCCGATTTAATCCAATTTTACTTCCACAACCGGAATTTATCTTGAGAGCTGCCCCCCGCTGGCGTGGCTTCGATCGACATCTCTTCAGCTTTAACTTCGGCTTCCGTGTTCGTTGACTCACTATTTTTGGCGCCAGTAAAGCGTTGTGGTGAGGCCACTTGATACCAGTCGAGTCTTCGTGTGAGTACCATCACTGCCGCCAAAACAATAAACAGCAATCCGGCCCCCAGTAGCAGCGCATTATCTTCGGATTGCAGCAAGCCAAACAACACCCCGTACAGCAGTAATAGGCCACCGGCAAACAGCAGACCACGTAACCAGCCGCCCAAAACAGCACTCAGATAGATAGCAATCAGTGCGCTGCAACTCAGACTGGCGATAATATAAGCCAAGGTAAAACCAAGGTGCTCTGAGAACGCCAGCAGCATCAGATAGAACAGTACCAGCGCCGCACCCACTAGCAAGTATTGAATCGGATGGACACGCAGTGAGGTTAGGCTTTCAAACAGGAAGAAGCTGAAAAATGTCAGGCCGATAAACAAAATGGCATATTTGATCGCACGCTCAGTGAGTTGATAGTGGTCAACTGGCTCAATCAGGCTGGTGGTGAAAGCCGGTAACTCATTGATATCAAAAAGTGCTCCGTCGCTGGCAAAGTTAATATTCATACTATTGGCCAGCCAATTACTGCTCCAGTGCGCACGGAAACCATTTTCATCCACTTTGCGCTGCATCGGCAGGAACTCGCCGACAAAATTAGGGTGTGGCCAGTTGCTCTGCAAGGTCAGCTCACTGCTACGGCCAACCGGTACCACCGAGAGGCTATTGGTGCCCGTCAGGGTCAGCTTAAAGTCGATATCAAATTTGCCCTGCTGAATCTGTGCCCGTGTCAGCGGGACATGCACCCCTTGCGCGGCGCGCCCCAGAAAAGCCCCCGGTTCGAAGTTGATTTTTTCACGGCCCAAGGTCAGCGGCGAAATCTGCTGGATACCCCGTGAATCACTCAGCGCCAATACCAGTGACGGTGCGCCGATGATGACCCCCTCACGATCTAAATCATCCAGTGAGGAGGGTTCAAATTGACCATGAAAATAAAGCTCCCCCTGATATACCTGAGCCTTATAAATACCCAGTTGGCGCACTTCTACATTTGGCGCGCCCTTGACTGTCATGACCTCGGGCAGTAAGTAGCGATGGCGGCTGATACGCTGGCCCTGCTTCTTACCGTCCACTTCCGTCTCCACCCATTCGCTGTAGGGCACCACAATCAGCGGGCCAAGGATCTTCTGCGATCGGCTGGTGCTGTCGCTCACTTTATCAATCACACTCTGCCGATAGCCGCTGCGCTCATAGATAACATTCAGCAACATCTCTTTCGGGATCATCATCAACAAAATTAAGCCCAACAGTGTGGCTATTTTCCAAAACAGAACAGATTTGAACATGGCTTGCGCTCCTTGTAAGGTCAGGAGAGCAGCTTAAGAGAGTGAAGTGAAAGGAGAATGAGGCTATGTGAAGTGAAAGTGAAGTCAGCGAATCAGGCGCTATCGAGTGGCAATATCAAGCGGGCGCGTACCCCTTGTGGCTGGCGGTTTTCCAGCGAAATAGCTCCTTGATGAATAGCGGCGACTTCGCGCACAAAATTCAGCCCCAGCCCGGTACTTTTAGGGCTATTGGCTCTGGGTAGCGAGTAAAAACGGTCGAAAATCTTCTCTTGGGCATAAGCAGGAATACCGCTACCACTGTCCTCAACCGTGATCAGATATTCCGTCGTTTGCCGCTCGCCAGATAATGTCACGTCCCCCCCCACAGGCGTAAAATCCAGTGCATTATCAATTAGATTGCTCAACGCCTGGCTCAGCAACAGAGCATCACCCATTAATATCGCGCTATCGGCACCGATTAGCCGCAAACGAATGCCGCGACTAACCGCCTGTGCTTCTTTGCCGCTGAAGGTCTGCTGCAAGATGTGGCTGACCTCCAATGGAGAGAGTTGCAGGTCTACCCGACTCTCCAGCCGCGCCTGAATCAGCATTTTATCCACCAATAGCTGGATGCGCGCACTTTGCTGCTCGATATTTAGGAGGAAGCGCTGAGCCATGGCGGGTGGCGGAGACTCGCGCAATAACTCAGCAGCCCCGGTGATGGCCGCCAGCGGGCTTTTCAGTTCATGAGTTAGCGTGTGAACATATTGTTCGATATAGGCTTTACCATCCAATTTCAGCCGCATACTTTCCAGCGCCCGCGCCAAATCATTCAGTTCGCTGCTCCCCATGGCGGGCAGCGCTACTGATTGCCCCTCGGCAACCCGCTCGGCGTAATTGACTAATTTACCAATGGCCCGGTTGATCCACCAGACAAACCCCAAGCCAATCAGCAGTGCAATGCCCAGCAAAATTCCACCGGCTAACAAGATCTTACGTTCACTACGTTTGATAACCGGGGCCATGGAGATATTGGGTTTACCCACACTGAGCACACCAATAATTTTGTTCTCAACTATGACCGGTGCGGCCACATACATCACCGAGCTTTGCTCATCATGGGGGTCGCTGCGGCTACTCCGTGCGCCATACTCACCGCGCAACGTCAGCCAGACGTCATTCCAGCGTGAATAATCCTGCCCCACTGATTTGCCTGATGAATCAAAAATTACTCGCCCGTCGGCATCGGTTAGATAGACCCGATATTCGTTACGATCCTTGCGGATACCTTCAATATTGGCCCCGATGGGGCGCAGATTCAGCGACGCAAAAGCTTGTGCCAGTTGGCCCCCTGCGACTCTATTTTGTAGCATGTCTTGCCGGGCGAACTGTGCCAGCAAGGTCGCGGTATCCACCAAGGTGCCTTCGGTGGCACGCCGCACGCCGGGCTTTACTTCCTGCACAAAAATACGAATCACAAAGTAACCGGCAATGGCGACTATCAAAAAGTAACCCAGCAGCAGACGTACGCCGATTTTCATAGGGCACCGATCTTCATAGTAATAAGCTCATGGGCGCGGACTCATCATCGGCAAGTTAGGGCTGATACGTCAGGCTATAGCCCAAGCCGCGATGAGTGCGGATCGGCGACTCTTCATCGTAGGTCATGCGCAGCTTTGAGCGCAGAGTTTTGATGTGAGTGTCGACAGTGCGATCCTGGCTCTCCTCCGCCTGCGCCCAGACAATATCCATCAGTTGTTGGCGTGAGAATATGCGCTCAGGTGCCAGCAATAAGGTTTTTAGCAGCAGATATTCATAGCGCGTTAGCCATAAAACTTGTTGATGATAGGTCACGCGCGCGCTGGCTTCATTTAGGGTGAAATGGCCAAATTGGTGTAGCGCGGCAGGTATCGAGAGCGTTTGTGACTTCTGTAAGCGCCGTAAGACGGTACGAACTCTGGCGCTCACTTCGCGGGGCGAGAAGGGCTTAGCAATATAGTCGTCAGCACCAATTTCCAGACCGACAATCCGGTCCAGCTCTTCGCTACGAGCCGTCAAAAAAACCACTGGCAGTTCCGGCATCTGTACCAATAGACGGCGGCAGAGCTCAAAACCGTTGATATCAGGCAAGCCAACATCGACGATCGCCAGTGCCGGCGGCCCGTTAGCCAGTGCCGCCAGCGCCGGCTCCCCCCGGTCAAACCACCGGAGGGTAAAACCTTCGCTTTCCAATGTATAAATCAGCGTGTCGGCGATGCTCGGCTCATCTTCCACCAGCCAAATCAAAGGCTTCATCGATTCAAACCCTCATCAGCATCAAAGGAGTGGCGCAGTAGCAGGCAGAGTTGCCGCCACTCATCTTCTGACATGCTATCAGCCGCCAGCCATAAACGCTTATGGATAGCGTGGTTACTCGCCTGTTTTAAGCTCAACAACACCCCATAGCGGGTGATCCAGGGCTGCTTAACGACCATCCATTCGAGCCTTTTCCATAGCACCAGATTGCCGGGTTTAAGCCTGATTTCACCCTGACAGGAGGTGATGTTTTTCTGGCTGCGGATACACTCAAACACCACCAGTGTCAGCAATACTAACCATAGTGCGGTATAGCCCTGGGGCCAGGGCGCGACCAAGGTGAGTATCACCAAAACACCGTGCGTCAATAACGAGAAAAGTTGAGTGTGCCAGGATACCCGCAGGTCACATCGCCACTGGGCCACGGGCTTTATTTCGTGCTTGAATCAATTTGACCATCTGACGCAGCTCACTATCCTGCGGCTCCCCATGATTCATCAGCCAGTTAAATAAATCTGGGTCATCGCACTCAAGTAAACGAATAAAAACCTGCTTCTCATTATCACTCAAGCCATCATATTCATATTCGAAAAACGGCATGATAGAGATATCCAGTTCACGCATACCACGGCGGCACGCCCAGTGAATACGGGCTTTATTATCGATTTCCATGTCCTGATTGACTCCTCAAAGAAAGGATGCTGATAGGTTAAAGGCGCTATAGTGCTGTTTTTTCAACTATATCCAGCACTGCGCCACAAAATCTGCGGCTATTGTACCTCAGATAGGGGGAGTGCGGAGATTGGATAATAGTGGTAAATCCGTAGAATAACCGCTTGCAAAGCTACCCGGCTATTTTACCATTAGGGCATAAGCCCACAGCACCCACCTCATTGGCAGGTACTTTTCAATTTGCAGGTACAGCATGACATATAATACTCCGTTCGCTGCACAACCGCCGGTCGCCTCCTCCGAGCTGCCGTTAACGCTGATCTCACTTGAGGATTGGGCACTGGTAACCTTAACCGGCGCTGATCGAGTCAAATATCTGCAAGGGCAAGTGACCGCAGATATTGATGCCCTGCCCGCTGATCAACATATTCTATGCGCCCATTGTGATGCCAAAGGGAAGATGTGGAGCAACCTGCGGCTGTTTTACCGTGGTGAGGGGTTGGCGTTTATTGAACGCCGCAGCCTGCTTGATAACCAGCTAAGTGAGCTGAAAAAATACGCGGTGTTCTCTAAAGTGGTGATTGCCGCACAACCCGAGGCGGTATTGTTGGGGATCGCCGGCGCACAGGCCAGAGCTGCGCTGGCCGAGCTGTTTGCCGAACTACCCGATGCCGAGCATCCGGTGCTCCAGCAAGGGAGTAGCACACTGCTGCACTTCTCACTGCCTGCCGAACGTTTTCTGTTGGTGACGGACACAGAACAGGCACAGCAACTGATTGATAAACTGGCTGATAGTGCGCAGCTTAACAACAGCCAGCAATGGTTGGCGTTGGATATCGAAGCAGGCTTCCCGATCATTGATGCGGATACCAGCGCACAATTTATACCTCAAGCCACGAACATTCAGGCGCTAAATGGCATTAGCTTCAGTAAAGGGTGTTACACCGGGCAGGAGATGGTCGCCAGAGCAAAATACCGTGGTGCCAACAAACGTGCGCTGTACTGGCTCGCCGGTCAGGCCAGCCGCGTGCCGGCAGCCGGTGAAGATTTAGAGTGGCAGTTGGGTGAGAACTGGCGTCGTACCGGTAGCGTGCTGGCAGCAATTCAGCTCAGTGATGGTAAGGTGTGGGTTCAAGCGGTACTGAATAACGATCTGGCGGCAGAGAGTGTGTTGCGGGTGCGTGATGATGCAGATAGCGTGCTTTCTATTCAGCCGCTACCTTATTCGCTGGCCGAAGATAAATAATATTGATATGCCTATATTGAGGTCGGTTATCTGGCCTCAATATTATCTATATTTATCAAAATATTATCTGGAGGAGTCAGACGTACAAATAGATCGCCATAAAGTGGCAGACACTGCCGCCTAATACAAAACCGTGCCAGATAGCGTGACCGAAGCGGATGCGTTTCGAGGCGTAGAAAATCACCCCTAGGGTGTACAGCAAACCGCCGATCGCCAGTAGCGCCAGCCCGCCAATCTCAAGCTTCACCGCCAACTGATAAATCACGATCAAAGATAACCAGCCCATCGTCAGATAAGTGACCAGTGACAGCACTTCAAAGCGGTGAGCAAAGGCCAGCTTGAATATCACGCCAACCAGTGCCAGCCCCCAGATTACCGCCATTAAACCCCGCGCTAAGGGGGAATCCAGCCCCACCAGCAGAAACGGCGTGTAGGTTCCGGCAATTAAGATGTAAATGGCACAGTGGTCAAACTTCTGTAGCCAGAGTTTCGCCTTGCGGTGTGGAATCGCGTGATACAAGGTGGAGGCCAGAAACAGCAGAATGATGCTGCCGCCATACAGGCTATAGCTGGTGAGCGCTTTGGTATCAGCCCCGCTATCCACGGCTTGCACCAAGAGCAGTATCAACCCGATAATGCCGAGCACCACACCAATGCCATGGCTGATACTGTTGGCTATCTCTTCTGCCCAAGGGTAAAGCGGGGTTGTTGGTGCCGTTGGCACCTCAGAAATTGCTGGTGTAGATGATTTGTTCTTCAATACTAATTATCCTGAATATTATTTATTTTATTGTGTTTAGTTATTAGCTCTGAGCGCGGTAGCAGAGTATCCAATTGCACAAAAAGACCGCACTAAGATTAACTGAGAATGATTCCAGTGTACACGTGTACGCTTAAATATTCTGTCAGCATATGTAAGCCATAGTGTCGTAAACCGCAGTCTCGTAAACCATACATAGTGTCGGCGGTGCATCATTTGCCCATCCTCACCGTTATCGATCAGAGCCATCGGGGTTTACCAGCAGTGTGAAGGGCCGCTTGCGCGACCCTTGGTTTCATTCACAACACGGATTATTCGTAATCAGAAATCGGCACACATGAGCAGAACAGATTGCGGTCGCCGTAAACATCATCCAGACGTTTCACTGTCGGCCAATATTTGTTCTCCATCACACCGGCGATGGGGAAAACCGCCAACTCACGGCTATAGGGGTGCTGCCAGTCACCAACCAACTCAGCTTGGGTATGAGGCGCATTCACCAGTGGGTTATCTTCCAGCGGCCATTCGCCGTGGGTCACTTTTTCGATCTCCGCACGGATCGCCAGCATGGCATCAATAAAGCGATCTAACTCAACTTTACTTTCAGATTCAGTGGGTTCCACCATCAACGTCCCTGCCACAGGGAAGGACATGGTCGGCGCATGGAAGCCGAAATCAATTAATCGCTTGGCGATATCCATCTCGCTGATGCCAGTCGCCTCTTTCAGCGGGCGAATATCCAGAATACATTCGTGCGCGACGCGACCATCGTGACCGGTATACAGCACCGGATAGGCCCCTTTCAGGCGGGTCGCAATGTAGTTGGCATTCAGGATAGCCACCTGACTTGCTTGCTTCAGGCCATCGGCCCCCATCATGCGGATGTACATCCAGCTGATTGGCAAGATAGACGCGCTACCAAATGGTGCCGCAGAAACCGCCCCTTGCTGAGTGGTCATGCCATCAATTTGCACCACACTATGGCCGGGAACAAATGGCGCTAAATGGGCTTTGACGCCAATTGGCCCCATGCCTGGCCCGCCACCGCCGTGTGGGATGCAGAAGGTTTTGTGCAGATTAAGGTGGGAAACATCCGCGCCGATATAACCCGGCGTGGTGATCCCCACCTGCGCATTCATGTTCGCGCCATCAAGATAAACCTGGCCACCAAACTGATGCACGATCTGGCAAACCTCACGGATCGTCTCTTCGTACACGCCGTGGGTGGAGGGGTAGGTCACCATAATACATGACAGCTCATCACCGGCCTCACCCGCTTTTTGGCGCAGGTCATGCAAATCAATATTGCCTTGCTTATCACAGGCGACCACCACCACTGACATCCCCGCCATTTGTGCGGAAGCGGGGTTAGTGCCGTGGGCAGAGCTTGGGATCAGGCAGATATGGCGGCTCGGCTGATTGCGGCTCTCATGGTAGCGGCGGATCGCCAGCAGACCGGCATACTCCCCTTGTGCGCCCGAGTTCGGCTGCATACAGACGGCGTCATAACCGGTCAGTTGCACCAACCATTGTGACAGTTGACCAATCATCTGTTGATAGCCAGCCGCTTGCTCTGGCGGGCAGAATGGGTGCAGCTCAGCGAATTCCGGCCAAGTGATGGGGATCATCTCTGCGGCAGCATTCAGCTTCATGGTGCAGGAACCCAGCGGGATCATCGCCTGATTCAGCGCCAAATCTTTGCGCTCTAAACGATGCATATAGCGCATCATTTCGGTTTCGCTGTGGTAACGGTTAAAGACCGGGTGCGTCAGGATTGGCTCCTGGCGCAGCATTGCAGGCTGAATCGACTGGCTGTGCTGGCTGACTTTGGCATCAAGCTGGTCAATGTCCAAGCCGTGATTATCACCGACTAACAGGGCAAACAGCACCTGAATGTCTTCGCGGGAGGTGGTCTCATCCAGCGTGATACCTACAGCGCCATGAATGTCAGTGCGCAGGTTAATACCGAAACTCAATGCACGGGCCATTACCGCGGCTTTGTCTTTGACATCCACCGTCAGGGTATCAAACCAGTGCTGGAAGCGCAGAGTCAGACCCGCTTGCTGCAACCCCGCCGCCAAAATATCGGTCAGACGATGAATACGGCCAGCGATGCGCTGCAAGCCCTGTGGGCCATGGTAGACCGCATACAGACTGGCGATATTGGCCAGTAACACCTGAGAGGTACAGATATTGGAGTTGGCTTTTTCGCGGCGGATATGTTGCTCACGGGTTTGCATCGCCATACGCAGCGCAGTGTTACCCGCAGCATCGCGCGATACCCCAATAATCCGGCCCGGCATTGAGCGCTTAAATTCGTCACGGCAGGCAAAGAAGGCGGCGTGTGGGCCGCCGTAGCCCATTGGCACACCAAAGCGCTGAGCGGAACCAAATACCACATCAGCCCCCTGTTTGCCCGGCGCAGTCAGCAGCACCAACGCCATAATATCGGCGGCAACACTGGTAATAATTTTGCGTTTTTTCAGCTCAACCAACAGCGCACTGTAGTCATGCAGCTCGCCGGTGGTGCCCACTTGTTGCAGCAGTACGCCGAAGATACCTTCCAACTCCAGCACTTTTTCCGCACGATCAATGATCACTTCAAAACCAAAGGTTTCAGCGCGGGTCAGTACCACATCCAGAGTTTGTGGGTGAACGTCATCAGCGACGAAGAAGCGGTTCGCGTCTTTCAGCTTACTGGCGCGTTTAGCCAGCGCCATCGATTCTGCCGCTGCCGTGGCTTCATCCAGTAAAGAGGCGGACGCCAGATCCAGACCTGTCAGGTCTTGGGTCAATTGCTGGAAATTGAGCAGCGCTTCAAGGCGGCCTTGAGAAACTTCTGGCTGATAGGGGGTATAAGCGGTGTACCAACCCGGATTTTCCAGCATGTTGCGCAGGATAACCGGTGGCGTCAGAACCGGGCTGTAGCCCATGCCAATATAGGATTTATAGCATTGATTCTGGCTGGCAATCCCTTTCAGTTCCGCCAGCGCCTGATGTTCAGTGGCGGCATCACCCACCGGTGGCGGGCTGGGCAATTGGATATCTGCCGGAACAATCTGCTGGATCAATGTACTTAACGAGCTGGCACCCACGGCGGCCAACATCTGTTGCTGCTGTTCAGTTGAGGAGCCGATATGGCGCTGAATAAAAGCATCGTTATGTTCAAGCTGGCTGAGATTCTGAGTCATTGCTACAAATTCCTGAATAGGGCATGGGACGGGAAATTAGGCTGATTTCAAAGGGCGTTATTGTTGCAGACAGTTTGGACTCGGACAGCGCACAGAAACCGGAGCGTACACCATGACCTTGTAAATCATGGCTACGTGAGGATTTCGAGCACTGCCCAGGTTCAAAATGGCAAATAAAATAGCCCTTACTCGTCGATAGCCGCCAGATAGGCATCAGCATCAAGCAAATTTTCCAGTTCGCTCTCATCTGACGCTTTAATGCTAAACAGCCAGCCATCAGTATAAGGCGCGCTGTTCACCAGCTCTGGTGAGCTTTCCAGTTCGGTATTGACCGCGACTATCTCACCGCTAATTGGCGCGTAGATATCGGATGCCGCTTTAACTGACTCAGCAACAGCACAGTCGCTGCCCGCTGAAACATCACTACCCACTTCTGGCAAATCAACAAACACCATGTCGCCCAGTAACTCCTGCGCGTGTTCAGTGATCCCGACACTATAGACGCCATCACCATCGGCACGAACCCACTCATGGGAAGAGGCATATTTTAACTCTGCTGGTACATTGCTCATTGCTGCAACTCCAATTAATTTGGCTATAGAGCCAATATTTAGGCTCGTATAAGCTGGAATGATGACAAATAGACTTACTGCACGACCGGCTTACCGGCCCGCACGAAACCCGGTTTTGTGACGCGCACTGGCATTTCACGATTACGAATCTGCACTACGGCACTCTCGCCGATACCGGCAGGCACACGGGCCAGCGCGATACTGAAGCCCAGTGTTGGCGAGAAGGAGCCGCTGGTGATAACCCCCACCTGCGCCTGACCCGAAGCATCAGTGAAATGCACCGGCAGCTCATTACGTAATACGCCTTTTTCGGTCATGATCAAGCCGACCAGTTGCTCAGTTCCATTAGCACGCTGCTGCTCCAGTGCTTCACGGCCAATAAACTGGCGATCTTCCGGCAACCAGGCCACCGTCCAGCCCATATTGGCGGCTAATGGGGAGACAGATTCATCCATCTCTTGGCCATAGAGATTCATACCCGCTTCCAGCCGCAGAGTGTCACGTGCACCCAGGCCCGCAGGTTTCACGCCAGCGGCGAGCAGTTGTTGCCAAAACTCAACCACCTGCTCTTTTGGCAGCGCGATTTCATAGCCCGCCTCGCCAGTATAGCCAGTGGTGGCGACAAACAAATCACCCGCCTGAATACCAAAGAATGGTTTCATTCCTGCAACGGCTTGTTGCTGCTCAGTGGTCAGTAAAGTGGCTACTCGCTGTTGCGCCGTAGGGCCTTGTACGGCCACCAGCGCCAGATCGTCGCGCACAGTAATCTCAACCTGATACGGCTCAGCATGCTGAGTGATCCAGGCCAGATCTTTGTCACGGGTGGCGGAGTTAACCACTAAGCGGAAATAGTCTTCGCGGAGGAAGTAAACAATCAAATCGTCAATGACACCGCCGGACGCATTCAGCATCCCGCTGTAAAGGGCTTTGCCCGGCAGGGTCAGTTTGGCAACATCATTGGCTAACAGGTAGCGGAGGAATTCACGGGTACGCGCGCCGTGCAGGTCGACTATCGTCATGTGAGAAACATCAAACATACCGGCGTCCTGGCGCACGATATGGTGCTCGTCGATTTGCGAGCCATAATGCAATGGCATCATCCAGCCATGAAAATCTACCATGCGCGCACCGCACGCTACGTGTTGGTCATACAGCGGGGTCTGCTTAGCCATCTTTTCCCTCAATATACCCATCGCGCTTAGCACTACAGGGGGGAGCTTGCTTGCTACCCGCAACGCCAAGACTTTGGGAATAACATTAATGAGTGTTTTGTATCGGCTCCAAAACCCACTAAAAACAGGTATGAGCACCGCTACGCAAACGATACCTTTTACCCAACGTTATCACCGAATCTATCTGGTAACCATAAGCTAAAATAAGCAATGACACAGGATGAAGGTATAAAGTGCAGGGCTATTATGCAGAGCTTTCCACTGCAAAACTGCGCACACAGGCACATAATTAACAATTAAGCAGTGAAAGTAGCGATGTTATATAACCAAACAGCCAAAACCCTATCAGATTCAACTTTTCAGGTTTTGGCTTGGCGTGAGAAAAACTAATGCGAAAAATGGACTGGAATTAGATTATTTCAACTGAAGAGGGAATTTCCCACAAAACTACTCTAGCCAAGCGGGCAAATCATTTAACCCCATCGCCTGCCGCACTAACTGCGGTTTAACCCCCGGCAAATTATCCGCCAGTGTTAACCCAAGATCCCGCAGCAGCTTTTTCGCCGGGTTGCTGCCGGCAAACAGTGAGCGGAAGCCCTGCATACTGGCGAGCATCACCGCAGCACTGTGCTTACGGCGGCGTTCATAACGGCGCAGGTAGAGGTGTTGACCGATATCTTTGCCCTGACGCTGTAAGCGCCGCAACTCTGAAACCAGCTCGGCGGCATCCATAAAGCCCAGATTAACCCCCTGTCCAGCCAGCGGGTGCACCGTATGGGCAGCATCGCCGACTAACGCCAACCGATGTGCCGCAAAGCTACGGGCGTAGCGCCCCATCAGCGGGAAGGTCTGGCGCTCACTCGCCAATTGGCACTGCCCTAAGCGCATATCAAATGCCATGCCCAGCGCTCGGTTGAACTCCTCAGCAGGCAGTGCAGCTAATTGGGCAGCGCGTTCAGGGGGCAGTGACCAGACAATTGAGCTGAGGTGCGGGTCACTAAATGGCAGGAAGGCCAGAATGCCGTCGCCATGAAATACCTGCCGAGCGGTGGCCTGATGAGGCTCTTCAGTGCGGATGGTCGCCACCAGTGCATGGTGAGCGTAATCCCAGAAAGTCAGTGGAATATCAGCATGTTGGCGCAACCAGGAGTGAGCGCCATCGGCACCGACAACCAATTTGGCGCTGAGCATACGATCATCCGCCAGGGTGATAAAAGCTTCGCTCTCCCCCCAAGCCACCTGTTTGAGGCTGGCGGGTGCTAACAGCGTGACTTCCGCCAGTTGGCTGGCACGCTGCCACAACGCCTGCTGAATCACGCGGTTTTCGATGATATGCCCAAGATGGCTAAAACCGTACTCATCCGCATGGAAAGTAATTTTGCCGAAACTGTCTTGATCCCAGACTTCCATGCCACTGTAAGGGCTGGCCCGCAGTGCTTGAATGCCGTCCCACACGCCAATTTTTTGCAGCAAGCGCTCACTAGCAGCATTGATCGCCGAGACGCGTAACGCCAACTCAGCAGTCAAGGGCGCGGATAGTGGCTCCGGCGCGGAGTGGTGCTCGAGAATGGCAATGCGCAGACCGCTGCCCTGCAAGCCGCAGGCCAATGCCAGACCGACCATTCCACCACCGGCGATTACTACGTCATATGATTGCATGCCGAAACATTTCCCCATGAAAATATGAAGTTAACTTACCCTAAAGATTTCTCGATGCAGGAAAGCGGCAAGCGAGAGACAAATTGGTCAACACACCTGCAACGTGACAGAGCACGGGTAAAAAACTTTAACGTTCAACCCAGCCCAATGTTCGCCGGGCAAATGCATCACGAACCGCCGGCAGGTACTCCATCGACATCAATGCCAGGTTACGACCCACCACCAGCGGCCCATAGCGGTTGGCAAACAGGCGAATCAAGCCATCGGTGACACCAATGGTGGCCTGCTGATCCTGCCGCCGCCGCTGTTGGTATTGGGCAAGTACCCCGTAGTCGCCGGGATCGCGCCCCAACGAGGTGGCCTGCGCAATGGTTTCGGCAAGCGACATCACATCGCGCAGCCCCAGATTGAAGCCTTGCCCGGCAATCGGATGCAGTGTTTGCGCAGCATTGCCGACTAATGCCAGGCGGTGGCTGACATGGCGCGAGGCGGTGAGTAGCTGTAATGGATAGCTGTGGCGCCGCCCTACATGGCGTATTTTTCCCAACCGCCAGCCGAAAGCACGCTGTAACTCAGCCAGAAAACGGGTGTCGTCCCAGCTATCGACTTGCTGTTGATCTTGTTTTGCATGGCACCAGACCAGTGAGCTGCGCCCCTGCGACATCGGCAGCAGTGCCAATGGCCCATGGCGGGTAAAGCGCTCAAAGGCACGGCCCTCGGGCAGCTCGGAGGTGGTGACATTGGCAATCACCGCAATCTGCTGGTAATCCTGCTGCTGCCACTGAATATTACAGGCGCGGGCCAGTGTCGAGTGAGATCCATCTGCTGCCACCAGTAATTTGGCGCTCAGTTGCTGCCCATTATCCAGCGTCACAGCGGCGGATTCAGCAGTGCGCACCACATCCACCACTTTCGCCGGACAATGTAACGTCACACCCGGTGCTTTCTGCAACAAGGCGAACAGCCGTTTACCGGCATCAAACAGCTCAATGACATTACCCAGCGCCGGCACGCGATAGTCGTGCGCTCGTAAATTCACGCAGCCGGAGTGGCCGCTGTCGCTGACATGGACATGATCAATGGCGGTAGCACAATCGGCCAGTGCCGACCAGATGCCAATGCGGTCCAGCTGTTGGCATGTCCCCTGCGCCAGCGCAATGGCTCTGGCATCAAAACCCGGATGCGCTCGGCTATCCGGCTGCTGCGCTTCCACCAACGCGACTGGCACTCTTCCTTGCGTCAGGGATGAGATAGCCAGTGCCAGTGTCGCACCGGCCATACCGCCACCCACAATGATCACGCTCATCAGTTATCTCGCCGCCGCCATTAATGCTTCAATGTCATCGGGATCTTTTACCACACTGGCGGTCAGGTTTTCATTGCCGTCAGCGGTGATCACAATGTCATCCTCGATACGGATACCAATGCCGCGATATTGCGCGGGAACATCAGCATCCGGCGCGATGTAGAGACCCGGCTCGATAGTCAGCGCCATACCTGGCTCAAGAGTGCGGCCACGATCACTGTTGATATAGTCGCCGACATCATGGACATCCAGCCCCAGCCAGTGGCTCAACCCGTGCATAAAGAATGGCTTATGCGCCTGCTCCACGATGAGTTGCTCGACATCACCTTGCAAAATGCCCAAATCGACCAGGCCAGTAATCATGATCCGCACCACCTGCTCCGTCACTTCGCGGATGCTGGTGCCTGGGCGGAACAGTTCCAGTGATTTATTAATGGAGGCGAGCACGATGTCATAAATCTCCCGCTGCGCTGGCGTGAATTTGCCATTCACCGGGAAGGTGCGGGTGATATCGCCCGCATAGCCCTGATATTCGCAGCCCGCATCAATGAGCACCAGTTCGCCATCCCGCAGTTCACACTCATTTTCGGTGTAATGCAGGATGCAGCCATTTTCACCGCCGCCGACGATGGTGTTATAAGCCGGATAGCGCGCACCGTGGCGGGTAAATTCATGCAGAATCTCCCCTTCCAGCTGGTACTCAAACATACCGGGCCGGCATTTTTCCATTGCACGGGTATGGGCTAGCGCACTGATTTCACCCGCGCGGCGCATCACGGCAATCTCCTCTTCTGACTTAAACAGGCGCATTTCATGCAGCCATGGCCGCCAGTCAGTTAAGGTTGCAGGTGCACGCAGATTTTTACGAAAACCGTTACGTAATCTTTCCAGTGCGGCAAAGACAATTTTATCCGCGTAGGCGTATTGGCCCTGCGCGTGGTAAACCACATCAAGACGATTGAGCAGCAGGTAGAGTTGTTCATCGATCTCATCGAAAGGTAGCGCCCGATCAACCCCTAACTTCGCCGGGGCAGCCTCTTGCCCTAAGCGGCGACCAAACCAGATTTCAGCGGTTAAATCCCGCAGCCGGTTAAACAGCACGCTGTGGTTATGAGTCTCATCGCTTTTCACCAGAATCAGTACCGCCTGCGGCTCATTGAAGCCTGTCAGGTAGCTAAAATCGCTGTTCTGCCGATAGGGATATTCAGAATCTGCGCTGCGTGTAGCTTCTGGTGCCGCAAAAATAATTGCCGCACTGCCCGGAGCCATCTTCGCCAATAGCGCCTGACGGCGGTTCTGGTACTCTTGCTGAGTCATTACACCCTCCTGAAATATCCGATTTTCATCATCCAACGCACAACCTGGTTGGTTCGCTTAATGTAGCGTCGGCTTGCGCATCTCTGGCGCAGTAGGTTTTTCTTGCGTAAATTCGATATGGCACAAAATAGAGGCCACGCGCACATACTCAATGACCTCTTCCAGAGATTGGGCTAGCTCTTCCTGATCTTCATCTTCGTCATAGCCTAACTGAGCGATATTACGCAGATCGTCGATGGCTTCACCCACTTCTCCTTTCACCTGCGCCAATTTAGGTTGCAGCATCCCAAGCCCTAGCAGGAAATGGTTCACCCAACCGGATAATGCATCAGCGCGCTCAAATACCGTAATTTCATCGCCTTCAGGGATCAGCAACTGAAACATAAAACCTTCATTTTCCAGTGCATCTTGTGTTGCTTGATGTAACTGCTGTAACTGCAAACCTAGCGTCTGTGGGAAGGCAACACCGTCATTGGTCAGGTCATGCACCAACACGCGCCAGCCCTCGTCTTTACTACCACCGCAGAGTATGCCGCTGATCAGGCCGTGCATTTCAGCAGGGGTTAATGCCACTGCTTGCTGGTTCAACGCCAGGGCAACGGATTGATAAGTTGGTAATGTATTCTCTATAGACATGCGTATTGGTCATCGTTGGCTGGATAAGTTCATGTTATGCTACCATCAAGCTCAGTCCCTATACCAGAAAACGCATAGCCATATTACCCTATAGCTTTCAAGATGCAGGCAGGCGGCAAATGAAGGAATCCCGCTGAACTTACACCAGCAAGTGATTCGGTGAGTGAGAGCAGCCAACACACCAGCAACTTGAAAGATGACGGGTAGGGGTTGTATCTTGGTAAACAGGTATATATAGTGACGCCCGCTTTGCAGCTATGAGCAATTTGCCTCTGGTTTTCAAGGCTGGCGCGAAAATTAGTCAGGAAGGTGGCATGTCTGCACAACCGGTAGATATTCAAGTTTTTGGTCGCTCGTTAAGGGTAAACTGTCCGCCAGAACAACAAGATGCGTTGAATATGGCTGCAGAAGATCTTAACCAACGGTTGCAAGATCTTAAAGTTCGCACTAGAGTCACAAATACTGAGCAGTTAGTTTTTATCGCGGCATTGAACGTCTGTCACGAATTAGCTCAGGAAAGGTTGAAAACCCGTGACTATGCATCCAATATGGAGCAACGTATTCGGATGTTACAACAGACCATTGAACAGGCGCTGCTTGAACAAGGTCGCATCTCTGAACGTCAGGATGCACAGTTTGAATAAATCTCTGTTGAATGATAGATTCAATAGCGAGTAAAGAATTTCTCTGAGGTGTTTGCCAGCGGGCCAGTCCCCTGAGCCGATATTTAATACCAACAGAATGTAGTGCCTCCGTAACCGGTGCGCATGCTCGGTCCGCCGAGAAGCCTTAAGGTTGCGACGCTGCGTTCACCTTGAACCATGGGTTCAAGGGTTACAGCCTGCGGCGGCATCTCGGAGATCCCTTTCTTAGCGGGTAACTTATATTTTGAGTTATCACGTTCATTTTGATATAAGCCACTATTCACCTCTTTAAGTCATCTGTCTTTAAGTCAACTACATGTCTTTAAGTCAACTACATGCCTCTAAACCCGCAACAGACTTTGAATCCACAACACGCCCTTGAGCGGCATAACATTCGCAAAGAAATTCGTGCGCGTCGACGCCTGCTAACACCGGAACAACAGCAACACGCTGCCGATTTGGTCGCCAGTCATCTCGCTGCCCATGATAAAATTCAACAAGCCAGCACTGTGGCGATATTTCTTTCCTTTGATGGTGAGCTGAATACCGGCCCTATCATTGAGATGTTGTGGCAGCAGCAAAAACAGGTCTACCTGCCTGTTCTCCACCCTTTCAGCGCCGGTAATCTATTATTTCTCCGCTATCGCCCCGATAGCCAGCTCATCCGTAATCGCCTGAAGATCCTGGAACCACAGCTTGATGTGCGTGAAGTTCTACCGCTCAATCAGTTGGATGTGGTAATCACCCCTCTGGTGGCCTTTGATAGCCATGGTCAGCGCTTAGGTATGGGGGGCGGGTTTTATGATCGTACACTGCAACACTGGCAGCAAGCTGGCCCCTACCCTATTGGGCTGGCCCATGATTGCCAACGAGTCGAGCATTTACCGAGTGAATATTGGGATGTGCCGTTGCCAGAGATTGTGACAGCCGAAAAAGTCTGGCGCTGGTGAGCTAGGGCGTTCAACATAAAAAAACACCCGATATTATACATAGCGGGTGTTTAGTCATATTAGTACAACAAACGTGCGCGGATAGTCCCTGGGATAGCCTTCATCGCTTGCAACGCTCTTTCTGCATTTTCCTCATCATCAGTTTCAACGTCGATCACGACGTAACCGATTTCAGCGCTGGTTTGCAAATATTGCGCGGCGATGTTGACGTTCTGCTCAGCAAAGATTCTGTTAATGCTGGTCAGAATGCCTGGGCGGTTCTCATGGATATGCAGCAGACGGCGGGTATTATCACCATGGGCTGGCAGAGAAACTTCCGGGAAGTTGACCGCAGACAGCGTGGAGCCGTTGTCGGAATACTTCGCCAACTTACCGGCCACTTCATCACCGATATTTTCCTGCGCTTCCTGAGTTGAACCACCGATATGCGGAGTCAATAACACATTGTCAAACTCACACAATGGTGAATTGAACGGCTCTTTATTGGTTGCTGGCTCTTCAGGGAAGACGTCGATTGCCGCCCCTGCCAGATGATTGCTCGCCAAAGCATCACACAGGGCCGGGATATCAACCACAGTACCGCGTGAGGCGTTAATTAGCATCGCACCCGGCTTCATCAGGGCTAACTGCTCAGGGCCAATCATATTTTTGGTGGAGTGGTTTTCCGGCACATGCAGGCTAATCACATCACTCATATTCAGCAAATCAGACAGATGGCGAACCTGCTGTGCATTCCCCAACGACAGCTTATTTTCGATATCGTAGAAGAAAACTTTCATGCCGACACTTTCAGCCAAAATACCCAGCTGTGTGCCGATATGACCATAACCGATGATGCCCAGTTTCTTACCGCGGGCTTCATAGGAGCCGACCGCCAGCTTATTCCACTCACCACGATGAGCTTTGGCATTCGCCGACGGAATCCCTCGGAACATCAGCAGTAACTCACCCAGCACCATTTCGGCCACCGAACGAGTATTGGAGAAAGGTGCATTGAATACCGGCACGCCGCGCGTGGTGGCCGCCTTTAAATCAACCTGATTGGTACCGATACAGAAACAACCAACCGCAACCAATTTTTCTGCTGCGGCAAAAACCTCTTCGGACAGATGAGTGCGCGATCGAATTCCGATGAAGTGGGCATCACGAATAGATTCTTTCAGTGATTCGGTGTCTAAGGCACCTTTATGGTATTCAATATTGCTATATCCGGCTGCACGCAGATTATCAACTGTGCTCTGGTGCACCCCTTCCACTAACAGAAACTTAATTCTGTCTTTCTCCAGTGATACTTTTGCCATGTCCCCGACCCTATTTTCAGACTTCAGATGTGGCTGCCGCTATCGAATGAATCCGGTCAGCACCCTGTCAACATAACAAATATTACGCAGGCAGCAATACAAACGATTGCCTACCTATCAGCATAACAATCAGCACAAGTGTTAATTTATGGAATAAAAAACTGGCGGTGAGAGGGTTAATGGCAGGTTAATAAATTGAAATGACAGAATGTGATATATATCACCAAATTTAACGTTTTTAAGAAAAGATATTTAAAGGCAAAAAAGTTATCAGGATGAAGCTGTATCACCTCATCCTGAAAATGATTTAGCCGATTATTTTACTATCGTCTTAACACCATCAGCGGTGCCAATCAGTGCCACATCAGCACCACGGTTGGCAAATAACCCAACTGTCACCACACCGGCAATTCCGTTGATTTTATTCTCTAACGTCACAGCATCCAAAATCGTCAGGTTGTGCACATCCAAAATAACGTTGCCGTTATCGGTCAGCACATTTTGGCGATATTCTGGCAATCCGCCCAGCTTAACCAACTCACGAGCCACATAAGAGCGAGCCATCGGGATCACTTCGACGGGCAGCGGGAATTTGCCCAGCAGATCAACCTGTTTGCTCGCATCGGCAATGCAGATAAACTTACGGGCGATTGCCGCAATGATTTTCTCGCGGGTCAGGGCCGCACCACCGCCTTTGATCATCTGCATATGGCCATTAATCTCATCAGCGCCATCAACATAGATATCCAGCACATCCACTTCGTTGCAATCAAAGACATGAATGCCGTAACTTTTCAGTTTATCGGTAGAGGCGTCAGAGCTGGAAACCGCCCCTTCAATTTGATCTTTGATCGAGCCGAGAGCATCAATAAAGTGTGCTGCGGTGGAGCCAGTACCAACGCCGACGATGGTGCCGGGTTTGACGTAATCTAATGCTGCCCAGCCCACTGCTTTTTTAAGTTCATCCTGAGTCATGGTGAGTTCACTGCCTATGATATGAAAAAACTGTATCCATTATAGAACATGCGCAGGATAAATCGTCGCAATAAAGCGGACTTGCGACGCGGTTAATTCTAGCTGGATCACAGTTATAGCGGTTTATTTATGGCGGGCACTTTACTCTTCAGCCAGAGTAAAATGACCAAAATATGGCGGCGAAATGTGGCATAGTGCGGTATCGACTTAATATTTGGAGAGATGACTCCGATGAAACGCCCAGACTACCGTACGCTACAAGCGCTGGACGCGGTGATCCGTGAACGCGGTTTTGAACGCGCTGCACAAAAACTTTGCATCACCCAATCGGCGGTATCTCAACGCATTAAGCAGTTGGAGAACCTGTTCGGTCAGCCGCTGTTAGTGCGCACAGTGCCCCCTCGTCCTACAGAGCAGGGGCAGAAACTGCTCGCCTTACTGCATCAAGTGGAGTTGCTGGAGGAGGAGTGGCTCGGCAATGATAACGGCGTGGATACGCCGCTATTGCTGTCACTGGCGGTCAACGCCGACAGTCTGGCGACCTGGCTGTTACCGGCATTGAAACCGGTGCTGGCAGACTCCCCAATCCGGCTGAATTTGCAGGTTGAAGATGAAACCCGAACCCAGGAGCGGCTGCGTCGTGGGGAAGTGGTGGGGGCGGTCAGTATCCAACCACAGCCACTGCCGAGCTGTTTGGTTGACCAACTGGGTGCGCTGGACTATCTGTTTGTGGCGTCCAAACCCTTCGCTGAGCGCTACTTCCCCAATGGCGTGACCCGCTCGGCATTGCTGAAAGCACCTGCGGTGGCCTTTGACCATCTGGATGATATGCATCAGGCATTTTTACAGCAGAATTTTGATTTATCACCCGGCAGCGTCCCCTGCCATATCGTTAACTCGTCGGAAGCCTTTGTGCAGTTGGCAAGGCAGGGCACTACTTGCTGCATGATCCCGCATCTGCAAATCGAAAAAGAGTTGGCGTCAGGGGAGTTGATTGATTTGACTCCGGGGCTACGGCAGCGGCGAATGCTGTTCTGGCACCGTTTTGCACCGGAAAGCCGGACCATGAGGAAAGTGACTGACGCCCTGTTATCTTATGGGCGTCAGGTATTGCGGCAGGACTGAGTTATTTGGCGGCAGGGGCGGCCGTTTGCAGCTCAAACACCACATCAACTTGATCATCGAAATGGATGGTCTGTTGTTCGTAAGTTTGGGCCGCATCCGTAGCCGGTGCTGCTTCAGCGCTCTTAAACATGCGGGCTACCGGCATCGGCTGGTAGTTCGCCACATGGTAACGAATACTGTAAACAGGCCCCAGTTTGACCTTAAACCCTTCCGCTAAAGAACCGGCCTGGCTAATCGCGTTTTCAATGGCTTTTTTACGTGCCTGTTCGCGATAAGTGTCCGGGTTTGCGACCCCTAACTCCACTGCGCGGATCTCATTTAGACCCGATTTCAGCGCCCCATCCAGCAACTCGTTCAACTTATCAAGCTGGCGTAGGGTGACCTGAACCTGGCGCACCGCGCGGTAACCTTTCAACACCGCTTCACCAGTTTTCTGGTAGTCGTATTCAGGTTGGGTGCGAATATTAGCTGCATTGATATCTTTCTTATCAATGCCACTTTTACGTAGAAAATCAAAATATTGCGCGACGCGGGTATCTGCCTGCTTTTTAGCATCGGCAGCATCTTTGGCCGATACACTGACCTCAATGGCGATGGTGGCGATATCCGGTACCGCATCAACACTGGCCGTACCGGAGGTGACAACATGCGGCCCTTCTGGCACTTCGGCAGCCTGAACTGATAGCGCCAAAGGTAACGTCCCTAATCCCATCATTGCGGCCAAAGCCAATGTCTTCAACTTCACGGTGCCTCCTAATATATGCATGACAAATTATTCATGGTAAGCCAATCTACGCCAACCAGATAACCAGTGAATTCAATTAGCCACAAATATATTTGCAGTTAATTACACTTACTGAGGTCCTATTGGCAGAGTGATTAATTTGCCGTCGGTAACGCCATCAACACATCAACCGTAGCATATCTTTCGAGGCATGGGATTCGGATTAATGATAAAACTCACAGATTTAATCCCTGCTGCGCTAACTGAAACGCGATAAACCACATCACGCCCCCCACCAGCAGATTAATCACCCGCTGTGAGGTGGGCCGGTTAAGCCATGGCGATAGCCATGCCGCCAGCAGCGCCAGTGCAAAAAACCAGGCAACCGACGCACTCACCGCGCCAAAAGCAAACCAGGGACGGACATCAGGTAACAGTTGACCACCGAGACTCCCCAGCACCACAAAGGTATCAAGATAGACATGGGGATTAAGCCAGGTCACCGCGAGCAGAGTGGCCACTATCGGCCAGCGGCCCTGTGCGCCCGCAGTGGCAGAAGAGGATGCGCCCTCACCCCGCCATGCGGCCACTAACGCCCCCCAGCCATACCCGAGCAAGAAAGCCACACCGCCCCACGTCACCAGTGCTAACAGCAGTGGTGAGCGGCTCAGTAGAGCGCTGCCGCCAAAAATACCCGCACAGATGAGGATGATGTCACTCAAGGCGCACAGCGAGGCACTCATCAAATGATGTTGCCGCTTGATACCCTGATTCATCACAAAGGCATTTTGTGGCCCAAGGGGCAAAATCATGGCGGCACTGAGGGCAAAACCTTGCAAAAATACAGCTAACATACTGTTACCTTTAGATAATACTCAGAGCTAACTGAGGAAATAGGAGAGCTATGAGCAGCATAGTACGGGGAGTTAGTCATCAGAGGAAATTGATATTTCTTATCAACTATAAGTAAAACTAATAACTGATAAATTTAAGGGCGCGGCGGGAAGAAGAGCGAATAAACGGGCCAATAACAGCCCGTCTTGACAGGATTTACCATGCGCTAGATTTACGCCGACGGGCTAGATTCCGCTTTGGCTACCTGATGCAAATGCACATCCATCTGCGGGTATGGAATACCAATTTTATGGGCATCCAGTGCGCGCTTGAAGCTCTCCATCAAATCCCAATACACCTCCATCGCATCGCCGTTGGTGGTCCAGACACGCACCGTGAAGTTCAGTGAAGAGGCCGCCATCTCATTGAGGCGAATCGTGACGCCCTGATCATGCATAATGCGTTTATCAGCAGCAATGATGTCACCCAGCACTTTCTTCACCACATCAATATCAGCATCATAGGCCACGCCAATAATCATATCAGTGCGGCGGTTCGGCTCGCGACTAGTATTGATTATGTTGTTGGCAATGATTTTGCCATTTGGCACCACAATGATTTTGTCATCAACGGTACGCAGAGTAGTTGAGAAGATCTGCACCTGCACCACAGTACCCGCTACCCCGCCCAGATCGACATACTCACCCGCTTTAAATGGACGGAAGGCCACCAGCAGTACACCGGCCGCAAAGTTGGACAGTGAGCCTTGTAGCGCCAAACCCACAGCCAAACCGGCGGCACCGATAACCGCAATGACCGAGGCGGTCTGCACACCAAGGCGGCCTAATACAGCAACGATGGTGAAGGCCAGGATGCTGTAACGTGCCATTGCCGCCAGGAAATCCGCGACCGTGACATCGATGCCCCGTAACTTCATGACCCGACCCAACATCCGCGAGACCACTTTAGCGATGATCGAACCGACAGTCAGGATCAATAGTGCCGCGACAAGATTAACTGCATATTGAATTAGCAAATCCTGATTATTGACCAACCAGGTACTGGCTTCATTGATACCATCGACTACGTTTAATTCTTCCATTTGAACCATCCTACAAAAAGCTCCCAGCGGGAGAGATTACGCAAAAAAATACCGCAAAATGCTGACTGATAAAGCAGACAACTTATCTAGGGTAACCAACAATGGGGCGTGTTGCCAATTTTGCCCGCCAATCTTAGCCGGAGATATCACACGATTAATCAATCACATTGGCCCTAATAGCCATTTTTAAAAAAATCGGGATAGGGGCTGATCTCACAACCAGCCTCCTCCCACACCACCGTACATACGGGTCCGTATACGGCGGTTCGGTTATGTTGATCGTCGCCTTCCTATAACTCTGGCAGGCCCAGTCTGACGAACAGGTTATTGGGAAGTGCTATGTTCAGCGCCGGGCTACAGCTCACCCGCCACTGTTTATGGCAACTTCCCACCGTCTGCGCCGAGAGGTCTTTGCTAACCCCGCGATTGTGCAGCTCTTTATAACGCTTGCCGCCCGTTTTCCACTGTTTCCAGAGGACACTCCGCAGCCTGCGCCTTATCCACCCGTTCAGCTCTCTTATCAGCGATGGCCACTCGTTCAGCCTGTAGTAGCTTTTCCAGCCCGTCATATATCGCTTTAACGGCTCGATTAGCTGCTCCAGGCTTCTGCCCGTGTTACGTCCCGTCAGTTCCCTTATCCGCGTTTTGAACCGCTTCACCGATCCCGGCGACACCACGCACCACACTTTCCTGCCCCTTATGAAGCTGTAACCCAGGAACTTACGCGACTCCGGATGCGCCACTGCGCTCTTTTTCGCATTCACCTTCAGCTTCAGTTTACGGCTCAGCCAGTGCGTCAGCCCCGCCATCACACGATTGCCTGCACGTTCGCTTTTCACATACACATTACAGTCGTCTGCATAACGGGCGAACTTCAGGCCGCGTTTCTCCAGTTCCTTATCGAAGTCATCCAGCAGCAGATTCGATAACAACGGCGACAGCGGGCCGCCCTGCGGCGTCCCTTCTGTCACCGGCCTTACCAGACCGGCTTCCATCACGCCTGCATTCAGGAACCTGCGGATAAGTGACAGCACCCGTTTATCCGACACCCGTTTCGCTATCCGGCTCATCAGTACATCGTGGTTCACCCGGTCGAAGAACTTCTCCAGATCGAGATCGACCACCCAGTGATACCCGGACCCAATATATTCATGAGCCTGTTTCACAGCCTGATGGGCAGAGCGCCCGGGGCGGAACCCGTAGCTGCTGTCGCTGAACGACGCATCCCACTGCATCTGCAACACCTGCATCATCGCCTGCTGGATAAAACGATCCACCACCGTCGGGATACCCAGCAGACGTTCGCCGCCGCAGGGTTTCGGGATGGTCACTCTTCTTACAGGGGATGGGCGATAGCTGCCGGACAGCAGTTGCGCTTTCAGTTCGGGCCAGTGGTGTTTCAGGTACTCCGGCAGTTCGCTTACGCTCATGCCGTCGGCTCCCGCCGCACCTTTATTGGCCTTCACTCTTTTCAGGGCTTGCCTGAGATTGACGGGTTCACAGATGGCTTCCATCAGCCACGCTGTTGACGACGGACTTTCTCTGGTCGTCGGTGCCTGCCCGGTTTCAGCCCCCCGGGAACCGGCGTCCGGGGCTTCACCCCTTCTTCGGGCTTCAGGGCCGCGATGCGTTTTCTGCTGCATGACCGTTCAGAACCTCCGCTGATACTCGTCACTCATTACCGTTCGGGCCTTCAGACGTCACGTCCTACTATGCCCTCTGCTGACTCCTGTCCACCGGTCAGCGCACCTTACGATGCACTCAGTTCTGAATACAGAACGCCGGACAGGCCTCCCGGGGTAAGCTCAGCCGCTTTCACCACACACCTGCCCAATCTACCACCCCGGCTCTTGATGGTTATGGCCTTCGCAATCACATGCTTGCTCCGCCAGTCGGGTAGGCCTTATATCGGGTTTCTGTCCGTCAGGTCATGGTTTTGCTCCACGCTTCCTTCAGACCCCGCCTCACGACGACGCCCTTGCGCTTCACTAGTCCTTCGCCACCATCAGGCTGGACAGGGGACTTTCACCCCCGAGCTGCTGAGCATGCCCGGCACACACGAAAAAAGGCCCCGCAGGGCCTTTCATATCGTGTGAAGCAGTATCGAATTACAGAACGTCTTTCGCGTTCAGTTCTTCAAATGCTTTTTCCAAACGAGCGATCATAGTCACCTGGGCTGCACGCAGCCACGCACGTGGATCGTAGAATTTCTTGTTAGGTTTGTCCGCGCCTTCTGGGTTACCCAGTTGGCCTTGCAGATAGCCTTCGTTCTTTTTGTAGTAGTTCAGAATACCTTCCCACGTCGCCCATTGGGTGTCGGTGTCGATATTCATTTTAACTACGCCGTAGCTTACCGCTTCTTTGATTTCAGCAGCAGTTGAACCTGAACCGCCATGGAACACGAAGTTCAGACTGTTGTGCGGCAGGTTGTGTTTCTTAGAAACATAATCCTGAGAATCACGCAGAATAGTCGGGGTCAGTTTCACGTTACCTGGTTTGTAAACACCGTGTACGTTACCGAAAGAGGCAGCGATGGTGAAACGTGGGCTGATGGCGTTCAGTTTTTCGTAAGCGTAATCAACATCTTGTGGTTGAGTGTACAGCGAAGATGCGTCCATGTGGCTGTTGTCCACGCCATCTTCTTCACCACCAGTACAACCCAGTTCGATCTCCAGTGTCATACCCAGTTTCGCCATGCGAGTCAGGTATTTGCTGCAAATTTCGATGTTCTCTTCCAGAGACTCTTCTGACAGGTCAATCATGTGAGAAGAGAACAGTGGTTTGCCGGTCGCTGCGAAATGTTTTTCGCCCGCGTCCAACAAGCCGTCTAACCATGGCAGCAACTTCTTGGCGCAATGGTCAGTGTGCAGAATAACCGGAACACCATAGTGTTCAGCCATTTGATGCACGTGGTGGGCGCCAGAGATAGCACCCAGAATAGCAGCGCCTTGGCCTTCTGCTTTCACGCCTTTACCTGCGATAAATGCAGCGCCGCCGTTAGAGAACTGAACGATAACCGGCGCACGCACTTTGGCTGCTGTTTCCAGCACTGCGTTGATAGAGTCGGTGCCGACACAGTTAACTGCTGGCAAAGCAAAGTTGTTCTCTTTTGCTACTGCGAACACTTTCTGAACGTCATCACCTGTGATGACACCTGGTTTTACGAAATCAAAAATTTTAGACATGTACGTTGTCCTGTTTCGTCGACTGAAGATAGCAGCTATCCGATGGGATAGGCCCTAAATGTAAATCGGTTTCGCTTGCCTAGCTGCATGAGCTAACAGCGAAACGGGCGGCTTTCGCCCCCCGTTATCTAAATTACTGCTTAGCGCGCTCTTCCAGCATCACAACCGCTGGCAGTTTTTTCCCTTCAACGAACTCAAGGAATGCACCGCCGCCAGTAGAGATGTAGGAGATTTGGTCAGCAATACCGAACAGATCGATTGCTGCCAGTGTGTCACCGCCGCCTGCGATAGAGAATGCTTCGCTGTCTGCGATAGCACGAGCGACGATCTCGGTCCCTTTACGGAAGTTAGGGAACTCAAACACGCCAACAGGGCCATTCCACAGAATGGTTTTGGCATTTTTCAGGATCTCAGCCAGACGCTCCGCAGAGACGTCGCCCAAGTCCAAAATTTGCTCATCATCTTTAATTTGATCAGCAGGTTTCAGTGTTGCAGCGGCAGTTTCAGAGAACTCGGTCGCAACACGAACATCAGTTGGAACTGGGATATCGCAAGTTTCCAGCAGGCGTTTTGCTTCTGGGATCAGGTCTGCTTCGTACAGCGATTTGCCCACATTGTGGCCTTGAGCGGCAACAAAGGTGTTTGCAATACCACCACCAACAATCAGCTGGTCAGCGATTTTAGATAGCGCACCCAGCACCGTCAGTTTAGTTGAAACTTTAGAACCACCCACGATAGCAACCATTGGGCGCGCTGGGTTACCCAATGCTTTACCCAGTGCTTCCAGCTCTGCTGACAACAGCGGGCCGGCGCACGCGATAGGGGCAAATTTACCCACGCCGTGAGTCGACGCCTGAGCACGGTGAGCAGTACCAAATGCATCCATCACATACACATCACAAAGTGCGGCATATTTCTTGGATAGCGTTTCGTCGTCTTTCTTCTCGCCTTTGTTAAAGCGAACGTTTTCCAGAACAACCAACTCGCCAGCTGCAATTTCAACGCCGTCCAGATAGTCTTTCGCCAGACGTACCGGAGCAGACAATTTGTCTTTCAGGTAGTTAACGACTGGCAGTAAGGAGAACTCTTCGTTGTACTCGCCTTCGGTCGGGCGACCCAGGTGAGAGGTAACCATTACTTTAGCGCCTTGCTTCAGTGCCGCTTCAATGGTCGGCAGAGATGCACGGATACGCGCATCAGAAGTCACTTTGCCATCTTTTACCGGAACATTGAGGTCCGCACGGATCAGCACGCGAAGGCCTGCCAGATCCAGATCGGTCATCTTAATTACAGACATGGTGAATCCTCTTGTTGATTCTCTTTAAAGTTGCATAAGCTGCACATCAACGCTGATATAACCGCAATAAATCACGGAAAAACAATACGTTGGCATACCATACTAGAAACCACTGCGGGCCATCGCCAATGTCGTATCCAACATTCTATTGGCGAAACCCCATTCGTTATCGCACCATACCAACGTCTTAATCAGGTGCTGCCCACTGACCCGCGTCTGGGTGCAATCGACAATTGCACTGTGCGGATCATGGTTAAAATCGGTCGACACCAAAGGTAATTCCGTATAGTCAACTATACCACGAAATGAGCCTCTTGCTGCCTTTTGCAAAAGCTGGTTAACCTCAGCCACGCCAACCGGGCTTGTCACGCTAACGCTTAAATCGATAGCCGTCACATTGATGGTCGGCACCCGTACCGAGATAGCTTCAAACCTGTCGCAAAACTTCGGAAAAATACGGGTAATCCCTGCGGCCAGTTTAGTATCCACGGGGATAATCGACTGACTTGCTGCCCGGGTACGACGTAAATCTTGATGATAAGCATCAATAACGGGCTGGTCATTCATTGATGAATGAATGGTGGTCACAGTGCCGGACTCAATACCATAAGCATCATCCAGCAACTGAATAATAGGAATAATACAGTTCGTGGTACAGGAGGCGTTGGAGACAATTCGGTGTTCAGCCAGTAAATCCTGATGGTTAACACCATAGACCACAGTCGCATCCAAATCATGACCACCGGGATGGGCAAACAGTACCTTTTTGGCACCGGAGGTTAAGTGCGCCTCGCCATCTGCGCGGCTGCCATACACGCCGCTACAATCCAGAACCACATCAATTCCTAACTCACCCCAGGGTAACTGCCCGATCTCTGGCTGATGTATCAGCCGGATAATATCGTCCCCGACGTATAAACTGTCGCACTCCTGACGAACATCCCAGGCAAACCGGCCATGGCTGGAGTCATACTTCAACAGATGGGCCATCCCTTCCGCATTCGCCAACTCATTAATCGCAACGACTGAAATTTCTGCCCGGCGACCCGATTCATACAATGCGCGTAAAACGCTACGGCCAATGCGGCCAAAGCCATTTATCGCTATGCGGATTGTCATGTTACTCCCTGATTCTGGTTATTATCATGCAACCCTATAGCCTACTGCACTGCCCCCTAAGATGGTAATCGTCTTATCACAATTCAGCCAGAATACATCCGACTTTTTCCTCAGCGAATTTGGCTGAAATGGAAAACCAATCATGACTGAAACGCTTCAGCCAGAATAAACCAAACCAATCATAAAAGGAATATCTGCCTGATAAAGGGCACAATTCATCCATCAATTGGCGAAAAAAAAGACCGCCGAAGCGGTCTTTTAACAGGTGCATTACCGAGATTATCATTACCCTTTACAGGTCGCTCATCTCTAGCGATAAATTACTTCAACAGCGCCTGAGCTTTCGCCACCACGTTTTCTACGGTGAAGCCAAACTCTTTGAACAGCAAGTCAGCTGGAGCAGATTCACCGAAGGAGTGCATACCCACAACTGCGCCATTCAGGCCAACATATTTGTACCAGTAATCAGCAATACCTGCTTCTACTGCAACGCGAGCACTGACAGCAGATGGCAATACTGATTCACGGTAAGCCGCGTCTTGTTTGTCGAATGCATCAGTTGATGGCATCGAAACAACGCGCACTTTGCGGCCAGCGGCGGTCAGTTGATCCGCAGCAGCCACCGCCAGTTCAACCTCAGAACCGGTCGCGATAAAGATCAGTTCAGGAAGGCCGGCACAATCTTTCAGCACATAAGCGCCTTTAGCGATGTTGGCTAACTGCTCGGCAGTACGTGGCTGTTGTGCCAGATTCTGACGGGAGAAGATCAGTGCGCTTGGGCCATCTTTACGTTCCAATGCATACTGCCATGCCACCGCAGATTCAACCTGGTCACACGGACGCCAGGTGCTCATGTTCGGTGTGACACGCAAGCTCGCCATCTGCTCAACGGGTTGATGGGTTGGGCCATCCTCCCCCAGACCGATGGAGTCATGGGTGTAAACGAATACGCTGCGAATCTTCATCAGTGCCGCCATGCGCACTGCGTTACGGGCATATTCTACAAACATCAGGAAGGTTGCGCCGTAAGGGATGAACCCGCCGTGCAGAGCAATACCATTCATGATGGCAGACATACCAAATTCACGGACACCGTAGTGAATGTAGTTACCAGCCAGATCGTCACTCAGAGATTTAGAGCCAGACCAGATAGTTAGGTTGCTTGGTGCCAGGTCAGCGGAACCGCCGAGGAATTCAGGTAACACTTTACCGAAAGCTTCCAGCGCATTTTGTGAGGCTTTGCGGCTAGCAATATTAGCCGGGTTAGCTTGCAGCTGTTCGATAAATTTCTTCGATTCAGTCGCCCAGTTAGCTGGCAGCTCACCGCTTACGCGGCGTTTGAATTCAGCAGCCAGTTCTGGATACGCTTTAGCATAAGCGGCAAACTTCTCGTTCCAGGCCGCTTCTTTCGCCTGGCCCGCTTCTTTCGCATCCCACGCCGCATAGATATCCTGCGGGATTTCGAATGGCGGGTATTTCCAGCCCAGTGCGACACGGGTAGCCGCAACTTCATCGGCACCTAATGGTGCGCCATGTGAGTCATGAGTACCGGCTTTCTTCGGTGAGCCAAAACCGATAATAGTTTTGCACATCAGCAGCGAAGGTTTGTCGGTCACTTTGTGGGCTTCTTCGATGGCGGCTTTGATGGAGTCAGCATTATGACCATCCACAGCACGCACCACATGCCAGCCGTAAGCTTCGAAACGGGCAGCAGTATCATCGGTGAACCAACCTTCAACGTGACCATCGATAGAGATGCCGTTGTCATCGTAGAATGCGGTCAGTTTGCCCAGCTTCATGGTGCCAGCCAGAGAGCAAACTTCGTGAGAGATGCCTTCCATCATGCAACCATCGCCCATAAAGGCATAGGTGTGGTGATCGACAATATCATGGCCAGGGCGGTTAAACTGCGCGCCCAGCGTGCGTTCTGCAATCGCAAAACCAACGGCATTGGCAATGCCCTGACCCAGCGGGCCAGTGGTGGTTTCTACGCCAGCGGTATAGCCATATTCTGGGTGACCTGGCGTTTTAGAGTGCAATTGGCGGAAGTTTTTCAGCTCTTCCATCGGCAGGGGGTAGCCCGTGAGGTGCAGCAGGCTATAGATCAACATGGAGCCGTGACCATTCGACAAGACGAAACGGTCGCGATCTGCCCAGTGTGGATTCGTTGGATTATGGTTCAGGTAATCACGCCATAGAACTTCGGCAATATCTGCCATGCCCATAGGGGCGCCGGGGTGGCCGGAATTCGCTTTTTGCACTGCGTCCATGCTTAGTGCGCGGATCGCGTTGGCAAGCTCTTTACGAGAGGACATGTTTTACTCCAGGTCGGATTAAAAAAAGCGTTCAAGTTTACCATTTTCTCAGATCAAGCATTGAAACGGCAATCACTAAAAACAAATGAGCAATACCCTTCATCTTTCAAGTTGCAGATGTGTTAGCCGCTCTCGGTTACCCGAATCACTTACTGATGTAAGCTCATCGGGATTTTCTCGTTTGCCGCCTTCCTGCATCTTTAAATCTATTGGCTATAACTTCCATATTAATGACGAATGGAATCTGCTGATTTTCAGAATTAAGCTATAGCTGTAACGCCCAAGGCACGGTAACCTCGCTGCGTTTTTAGCCACACAATGAGCGGGTAAACACTCGAGGAGCTGGAAGCGCCCGTTTTTGCAAACAGACCAGTACCAACCTTACTTTGCAACTACAACTTCGGGTAAGACCTATTGCCGACAGAGTAGAACAACCGCCGTCGATTCAACAGCTATTAATGCGATAGTTGACAAGAATGTGACAGCTACTATAGGCAAAGCGCTATGAATAGATAACAGCTAATAATGCGTTGTCGAAACCAATAGAATTGCCCTATCCAATGATAAAAATGGCGTAACCACAGGAAAAAGTGTTATGAAAATTCGTACCTCTATGATTGCACTGAGCCTGACAGCCCTGCTTAGCGGCTGCCAAAATATGAACACTGATGGCTTAATGCAGTCTGGCGCGCAGGCATTTCAGGCCGCAACCCTAAGCGATGCTGATGTGAAAACTCTTAGTGAAAAATCTTGCGCAGAGATGGATCAAAAGGCCCAAATAGCGCCAGCGGATAGCACTTACGGTAAACGTCTGGCGAAAATCTCGGCTGCATTGGGTGATAATATCAATGGTACGCCAGCCAACTATAAGGTTTACGTGACGAAAGATGTCAATGCCTGGGCGATGGCTAACGGCTGTATTCGCGTCTACAGCGGCTTAATGGACATGATGACCGACAATGAAGTGGAGGGTGTTCTCGGCCATGAAATGGGCCATGTGGCATTGGGCCACACCCGCAAAGCCATGCAAGTGGCCTACGGCACCACCGCCCTGCGCACTGCGGCAGCATCCGCCGGTGGCATTGCCGGCCAACTCTCCCAATCTCAGTTAGTTGATATTGGCGAGAAGCTGGTTAGCGCCCAGTTCTCACAAAAGCAAGAGAGTGAAGCTGATGATTACTCATTCGATTTGCTGAAAAAGCGGGGTATCGATCCTAATGGTTTGGTCACCAGCTTCGAAAAACTGGCGACCATGGAAGCGGGCCGCACCAGCAGCATGTTTGATGACCATCCATCCTCGCAAGCGCGCGCCGATCATATCCGCCAGCGTATTGCGACCGAGAAGTAAATCAGGCCAACTTATCAATACAAAACGCCCGTGATGATACGGGCGTCATTGTGGATACTGCCCCAATTGATAGCGGCTGAAGCTAGCTCCCCTCTCCCAGAGAGACCTCAATCTGATCGCCATTGATTCGCACGGGATAGATAGTTAAGTCCCGATCACCTGGCTCACGTAAGCATTGCCCGGTTCGGATATCAAACAGCGCGCCATGCAAGGGGCACTCGATGGTCGCGCCATCAACAAACCCCTGACTTAATAGCGCATTCGCATGAGGGCAGATATCTTCCATCGCAAAATATTCGCCATCAACCAGGTAAACACCAATCCTTTTATCATCTGCCTGAGCGGAAAAAGGGGAGTCCTGTTTGACATAATTAACCTTACAGACACTGAACCACCCCATTGAAGCCCCCCGTTGTCCACTGAATCATGATAGAAACCATTAATATCAGTGTGGTTGAGATTTAACTAATTACCAGCGGGTATAACAACAAAAAAGGGCAAACCGAAGTTCGCCCTTAAATCGTGATAGAACAGTGAGTGGTTTACTCGTCTTCGAGGTAAGTATAGCCGTACAGACCGGCTTCAAACTCTTGCATAAACTGAGCTTGCAACTCAGTGTCCAGATCCGTCTCTTTCACTTGATCGCGGAAATGAGCCAGCAACTTCTCTGGGTTCAATTGAACATACTCCAGCATATCGGCCACAGTATCACCTTCATCGGTTTGCTCAACTTCAACTGTGCCATCAGGGAAAACATACACATCAACGGCCGCTGTATCACCGAACAGATTATGCATATTGCCCAGAATTTCCTGATAAGCGCCGACCATAAAGAAGCCCAGCAGCGGTGGATTTTCCGCATCATATGGCGGCATTGGCATGGTGGTTGCCACGCCATCACCATCAATGTAGTGGTCGATGGTGCCATCAGAGTCGCAAGTAATATCCAGCAACACTGCGCGACGCTCCGGTGGCTTATCTAAACCTTCCAATGGCAACACCGGGAACAGTTGATCAATGCCCCATGCATCTGGCATTGATTGGAACAGGGAGAAGTTGACATACAGCTTGTCAGCCATACGCTCTTGCAGCTCATCAATAATGGGCCGATGCGCGCGGTTGCTTGGATCCAACTGCTTTTGGATCTCATTACAAATGCTCAGATACAGCTCTTCAGCCCAAGCGCGTTGTGCCAGTTCCAGCATGCCATGAGCATACTGGGTATGGACATCGTGCAAATCCATCTGGCTATCATGTAGCCACTCACGTAGCGAGCGGCGGTTCTCTGGCTCTTGCATCTCCAGCCAGGTGTCCCACAAGCTTTCTAACGCGCGAGGCGCATCAGCTGCTGGTGGCAGTGGCTCGTTGAACTCATTACGCTCTACGCCGATAACATTGGAGACCAGCACCGTGTGATGCGCAGTGACGGCACGACCAGACTCCGTGATGACAGTAGGATGCGGCAGACCATGCTCATTACAAGCATCACCGATACCCCAGATAACGTTATTGGCATATTCATTCAAGCCATAGTTAACCGAGCAATCAGATTGAGAGCGCGTCCCTTCGTAATCCACACCCAGACCACCACCGACATCGAAGCACTGGATATTGACACCCAGTTTATGCAGCTCCACATAGAATCGCGCGGATTCACGCACGCCAGTGGAGATATCACGAATATTGGACAGCTGAGAACCCAAATGAAAATGCAATAATTGCAGGCTCTCCAGACTGTTGGCTTCACGTAACATATCAACCAGTTGCAACACCTGAGTGGCAGATAAGCCGAATTTAGATTTTTCACCACCACTGGCCTGCCATTTACCGGAGCCTTGTGATGCCAAACGCGCACGGACACCCAAGCGCGGCACCACATTCAGGCGCTCGGCCTCTTCCAGTACCATCTTGATTTCTGACATCTTTTCGATAACCAGATAAACCTTATGGCCCAGTTTTTCACCAATCAACGCCAGACGGATATATTCACGGTCTTTATAGCCATTACAGACAATGACCGAGCGGGTCATACCGGCATGGGCCAGAACCGCCATCATTTCCGCTTTAGAACCGGCCTCCAACCCTAGCGGCTCGCCAGAACTCACTAAGGATTCAATGACCCGACGATGCTGGTTGACCTTAATGGGGTAAACCAGGAAGTAATCGCCTTCATAACCAAAGGATTCTCGCGCACGTTTAAACGCCCCGTTAATTGAGCGCAGGCGGTGTTGCAAAATTTGTGGGAAACAGAATAACGCCGGCAGGCGCTGCCCCTGCTCAAGCTGCATTCCTTTGACCAGTTGTGCCAAGTCGACACGAGCTTCACGAACATCGGGATCAGGGCAAACACTGATATGACCCAACTCATTGACGTCATAATAGTTGCCACCCCAATAGGCGACGTTATAGGTGCTCAGCATCTTGCTGGCATTACGATCATTCATGGCAACCTCCTGCATGGAGCGTAAAGAAACATGTGCGCCCGCAGCTGACGGACGGCCAATCAAGTTATCATCAGACATAATTCGCCTCTATTGCGATACTGACGATAAAGTCAGCCACTATCGCAGCTACAACCGGCAAGGACAACCCGCGTGAATGCCAAATTGGCAGAATAATACGCTGGAAAGCGCCATCCACGAGCGGTTTATCACTCAGCTATTCATTACCCAAAGGGTAAAACAGGTTTAAATGTAAAATACGTTTGACTGTAAATACGTATTGAGATTTTGTGAATCGGATTAGCCGCAAAGTAGTCAGGCTAGCCGGATTCAGTGTTTCAGGCGGTGGTTAACCTGCCCGCGAATCCTGAGTCGCACCCATGTGGGTGTAACATCGGGTTGATGGTGTACAAGAAAGGAAGGTTGCAAGGGGGGATTGAACGTCAGAACGACGCAGCTGTTGATGTGCAGCAACCAGTAGACAACGGATCATTAATCCAACCACCTCCACGCAGGCCGTTCACCATGAACGGACAAGACTTTATTAATAGACAATTTAGGTAACAGTTTGATGACGCTGCCATTGAAGTGCCCACCTACCATTAAGCGCTCATCAATATTGAGCGCCCTCAGCGAGGGTAAAACACTAAAAATCGAGCAATGAGCTAATGTCATCTTCTGCCATCTTCATCATTGCGTATCAAATAAGCTGCGCGCGCAGTTTATACCGATAACGCAAGTAAAATGCAAAATGAAAATGATCTGTAACTGTATCAAGCGGTAAATAAACTGAAGGGCAACCGAAATAAGAAATATCTTGATGTAAAAAGCGCTGGCATTAAGGATAAAATCTGGCCTAAAATAGACGTCTAGATGTTAATACATCCATAGACTTAAATTGCTATAATTCCCGTTACGTTATCAACGCTAACGGTTTCTCAATTGATAGACTGCTAAAGGCTTTGCCTAAAGGGGCGTGATTCGGAGCAAAATCGCAAAAAGTCAGCGCAAACGCGGCTTTATGCTGTTGGGCTCACACGCTATGCAGTGACATTTCACTTGTATTCAAGGTAAAGAAGATAATGGCTAAACACTTATTTACGTCGGAATCGGTCTCTGAAGGGCACCCGGACAAAATTGCTGATCAGATTTCAGACGCCGTCCTCGACGCAATTCTTGAGCAAGACCCCAAAGCACGTGTTGCCTGCGAGACCTATGTCAAAACGGGTATGGTATTGGTTGGCGGTGAAGTCACCACTAACGCATGGGTAGATATCGAAGAGATCACCCGTCGTACAGTACGCGAAATCGGTTATGTCAATTCTGAGATGGGTTTTGACGCTAACTCCTGTGCCGTTTTAAGCGCAATCGGTAAGCAATCTCCTGATATTAATCAAGGTGTTGACCGTGCAGATCCACTGGAACAAGGCGCGGGTGACCAGGGCCTGATGTTTGGCTATGCCACTAACGAAACTAGTGTCTTGATGCCAGCCCCCATTACCTATGCTCACCGTTTGGTTGAGCGCCAGGCAGCGGTGCGTAAAAATGGCACCTTGCCATGGCTGCGCCCAGATGCAAAAAGCCAGGTGACCTTCCAGTATGACGATGGCAAAATTGTTGGTATTGATGCGGTAGTACTATCAACTCAGCATTCAGAAGATATCCGTCTGACAGACTTACAAGAAGCGGTGATGGAAGAGATCATCAAACCGGTTCTGCCTGCCGAGTGGCTCACTGCAAGCACCAAATATCATATCAACCCGACGGGTCGTTTTGTTATCGGTGGCCCAATGGGTGACTGTGGTTTGACCGGGCGTAAAATCATCGTTGATACCTACGGCGGCATGGCGCGTCATGGTGGCGGTGCATTCTCAGGTAAAGATCCCTCTAAAGTTGACCGCTCAGCAGCTTATGCCGCCCGCTATGTGGCGAAGAATATCGTTGCGGCTGGTCTGGCTGACCGTTGTGAAATTCAGGTCTCCTACGCCATTGGTGTGGCAGAGCCTACCTCCATCATGGTAGAAACATTCGGCACAGGGAAAGTCTCTGAAGAGAGACTCATTACACTGGTACGTGAGTTCTTCGAGCTGCGCCCTTATGGCCTGATCCAAATGCTGGATCTGTTACACCCAATCTATCAAGCTACCGCCGCCTATGGTCACTTTGGTCGCGAAGAGTTCCCTTGGGAAAAAACCGACAAAGCCGCAATATTGCGTGATGCTGCGGGCCTGAAATAAGTTTTAGCCCACCAGAATCGCACGGTAAAAACCCCGCGCTGCGGGGTTTGAGGTTGATGACAAACCTATTTTGTCACTCCGAAACTGGCGGGGCGACTGCACCGATGGGCGCTCCGACGGCTCACGCCGTTACGACCCATTCGGCACATTTCCCCGCTTATCAACTTTGTCAGTAGTCTGAAACCCCGCGCTGCGGGGTTTCTTTTGCCGCCGAGTTATCGCCGATAATCCCCTTCGAGCGAACTGAAGGGGAAATTAGCCCCATCTACTGGCTTGCATCTGGTTATCTGCCGTTTTATTCTTCCGCCATATGAGTGCACTAAGAATCCCCATCGCGTTACAGCAAGCCGTTATGCGCTGTCTACGCGACAAATTGCAGCTGGCGAATCAGCACCTTGGCACCGCTTATCCGGAGCCAAAAATCAATTATTATCAACGTGGTACTAGCGCGGGCAGTGCCTATCTGCAAACCTTCGAAATTCGCCTAAATCCCGTTTTATTGCTGGAAAATCAACAGCCATTTATAGATGAAGTGGTGCCCCATGAACTGGCCCACCTGCTGGTTTATCGCCAGTTTGGCCGAGTGGCCCCCCATGGTAAGGAGTGGCGCTGGATGATGGAGCAAGTGCTGCAAGTTTCGGCCAGCCGTACTCATCAGTTTGAAGTGGCCTCGGTGCGCAGCAAGAGCTTCAATTATCAATGTAAATGCCAGCAGCACGCCTTAACCATTCGCCGCCACAATAAAGTACAGCGCGGAGAGAGTGAGTACCGCTGTCGTCAGTGCGGTGAAAAACTACAATTTATCACGGTAAAAAACTGTTAGAACTTTACGTTACTTGTTATAAAACAGCGCGTTAACTTGCCATCCATAAATAATATCGATAACCTGCCTGCTTTTCATCACCGGGCTGTTTTGAGATATGTTACGCAACTTTCTGTTCCTGCTGGTTTTATCCCCCCCTTTGCTACCCCTGACGGTCTACAGTCAAAGCATCAATAACTTCACTCAGGCCAAAGCGGTCGCCGCGAAAATTAACCAAGATGCGCCCGGCAGTTTTTACTGTGGCTGCAAGATTGACTGGCAAGGTAAAAAAGGACTCCCTGACCTGAAGAGCTGCGGTTATCAAGCCAGAAAAAATGCCCAACGAGCCGCGCGAATTGAGTGGGAACATGTGGTTCCGGCCTGGCAATTTGGTCATCAGCGTCAGTGCTGGCAGCAAGGCGGCCGTAAAAACTGCGCTAAAGATCCGGTCTACCGCCAGATAGAGACAGATTTACATAATCTGCAACCAGCCATTGGCGAAGTGAATGGTGATCGCAATAACTTCATGTATTCCCAATGGAATGGCGGCAACGGTCAATACGGTCAGTGTGAGATGAAAGTTGATTTTAAGAGTAAGGTCGCGGAGCCACCTGCTCGTGCTCGCGGGGCGATCGCGCGGACCTACTTCTATATGAGCGAGCAGTATCAACTGCGACTTTCCAGCCAGCAAAGCAAACTGTTTGCTGTTTGGGATCGCCAATATCCGGTGACAGATTGGGAGTGCTTGCGCGACGAGCGAGTAGCGAAAGTCCAAGGGAATCATAACCCTTATGTACAACGGGCTTGCCAGCAGCGAAAGGGCTAATCTAGTATATTGGTCAATCAATTCGAATCCCGTATGCGCCTCATAAATAGGATTGCGGTATGGGCGATATTTTCGATTGGCTGATGTTTCCCTGCCTCTGGTATCCTTAGGCACTAATTTATTTCGCGCAGCTCAATCAGCCGCGCGGTATGTTTTCGTTTCAGGAGTTAGGGCAACCCATGCGTATACCCCGCATTTATCATCCGCAACCCTTGCAGGCGAATAGCGAACTGGCGCTGAGTGATGAAGCCGCCAATCACGTAGGCCGCGTGCTCCGGATGGCGGAGGGGCAAAGCCTACAACTATTTGATGGCAGCAATCAGGTTTTCGACGCAAAAATCATCCGGGCAGATAAAAAAAGTCTGGTAGTTCGCCTTGCCGAAGGGCAGTTGGAAGACCGCGAATCACCACTGAACCTGCATCTAGGTCAGGTGATTTCCCGTGGCGAAAAAATGGAGTTTACTGTTCAGAAATCCATTGAACTGGGGGTCAATGTCATTACTCCGCTGTTTTCTGAGCGCTGCGGCGTAAAGTTGGATGGTGAGCGTCTGGCGAAAAAAATCCAGCAGTGGCAGAAAATTGCTATCGCCGCCTGCGAGCAGTGCGGGCGCAATACTATTCCTGAAATCCGTGCTGCAATGCAGTTAGCCGATTGGTGCGCAGAGCAAGATGACAGCCTGAAGCTGAATCTGCATCCCCGTGCCAGCAACAGCATTAATACCCTCCCCCCGTCGCTCAATAAAGTGCGATTGTTGATTGGTCCAGAAGGCGGCCTTTCCGCCGATGAAATTACCATGACCTCGCGCCTTGGATTTACTGATATTCTGCTGGGGCCGCGAGTTCTGCGTACCGAAACTACTGCCCTTACCGCAATCACCGCTTTGCAGGTGCGATTTGGCGATCTGGGATAAAATTCGTTCCCATTAGGAGAGAATAATGATCAAGCTCGGCATCGTAATGGACCCCATCACGTCCATTAATATCAAGAAAGACTCCAGCTTCGCCATGCTATTGGAAGCACAGCGCCGTGGTTGGGAACTGCATTACATGGAGATGGGTGACCTCTATATGCGTGGCGGCGATGGCCGCGCCCGCACCCGCCTGCTGAGTGTGAAGCAGGATAAAGACCACTGGTTCAGTTTTGGTGCAGAGCAAGACCTGCCATTGCATGATCTTGATGTCATCCTGATGCGCAAAGATCCCCCCTTTGATACCGAATTCATCTATGCCACCTATATTCTGGAACGTGCGGAAGATAAAGGTACCTTGGTGGTGAATAAGCCGCAGAGCCTGCGCGACTGCAACGAGAAGTTGTTTACCGCCTGGTTCGCTGACTTGACGCCGGACACACTGGTTAGCCGCAGTAAAGATCATATCCGTAAATTCCATCAGGAACACGGTGATATCATCTTGAAACCACTGGATGGCATGGGTGGCACCTCAATTTTTCGCGTGAAGCAAGATGATCCTAACCTGTCAGTTATCATTGAGACACTGACCGAGTTGGGTAGCCGATTCTGCATGGCGCAGAACTTCCTGCCAGCCATTAAAGAGGGTGACAAACGTGTCTTGGTAGTTGACGGCGAACCGGTGCCTTATTGCCTGGCACGTATTCCAGCGCAGGGTGAAACCCGTGGTAATCTGGCCGCAGGTGGTCGTGGCGAAGCTCGTCCACTCAGTGAGAGTGATTGGAAGATTGCCCGTGCAGTCGCCCCAGTATTGAAGCAAAAAGGCTTAATTTTTGTCGGCTTGGATATTATCGGCGATCGCCTGACTGAGATTAACGTCACCAGCCCAACCTGCATATGTGAAATTGAAGCCGCCTTCCCGGATGTATCGATTACCGGTATGTTGATGGATGCAATTGAAGTTCGGTTGGCGAATAAGTAAGCCGGATACCCCGCCCATAAACCTGGAGTCGCAGCCAACACCCCTGCGGCTTCAAGGGCGAAGGATACCCCCCAAAGCCATTGGCGTTGCAGGTAGGCGGCAAGGGAGCGAATCCCGATGAGCTTACTCCAGTAAGTGATTCGGGTAAGTGAGCGCAGCCAACACCCCTGCGGCTTCAAGGGCGAAGGGGGTCGTGACTTTATCATCATTTATCCGCATACTGACACCAATTCACCCCTTAACTCAGCGAATCCTCTATATAACATAATGAATTTACAGCATCATTTTCTTATCGCTATGCCGTCACTTCAGGACCCTCAATTTATGCGCTCGGTTATCTATATTTGTGAGCATAACGAAGAGGGAGCCATGGGTTTGGTGATTAATCGGCCGATGGAACAGTTCACGGTAGAAACTGTGCTTAAAAAACTGAAAATCAGCCCTTCACCACGCGATCCTGCTATACGTCTGGATAAACCGGTATTAGCTGGTGGGCCGCTGGCAGAAGATCGCGGATTTATTCTGCATTCGCCACAGGAAGGTTTCGGTTCCAGTATCCCAATTTCACCCGATACCATGATAACCACCTCCAAAGATGTGTTGGAGACCTTTGGCACACCAGAGCAGCCTAAAAATCTACTGGTGGCACTCGGTTATGCGGGCTGGCAACAGGGGCAGCTAGAGCAGGAGTTGCTGGATAACACGTGGCTGACTATTGAGGCGGATACCGAGATCCTGTTCCACACCCCGATTGCTGAGCGCTGGCAAGCGGCTGCCAACAAGTTGGGTATCAATATTTTTAATATTGCCCCGCAAGCAGGACATGCTTAATGGCTAATCGCACTATTGTCGCCTTTGATTTTGGCACCAAAAGTATCGGCGTAGCTATTGGTCAGGAAGTCACCGGTACCGCCAGAGCACTGACCTCATTTAAAGCTCAGGACGGCACACCGGACTGGCAGAAGGTCGAAAAGCTGCTGAAAGAGTGGCAACCTGATTTGGTGGTGGTCGGGTTACCGCTAAATATGGATGGCACCGAACAGCCACTGACCGCTCGTGCGCGTCGGTTCGCCAACCGCCTACATGGCCGCTTTGGTGTACAAATAGCCTTACAGGATGAACGCCTCAGCACTGTCGAGGCGCGCGCCAATTTGTTTGACAGTGGCGGCTATCGCGCACTGGACAAAGGCAGTGTCGACGCCGCTTCTGCGGTCATTATTCTAGAAAGTTGGTTTGATGAACAGCCTGGCTAAATAAGCTATTTTTATTTGCCAAAGGCTGTTCTTACCGGCTGTTTCCATGTTCTGATTGGGTGATCCACGCATATCATGGCACCTGCGCCCACGGAATTGTATACTCTCTTTATGCCAATCAGCGGCTCAAAATATTGCACACCCCACGCGGGTGTTTTTTACATTTATTGAGGTTTTCTCATGACAAAAGTAACTGTTGCTGCGACTCAAATGGCCTGTTCTTGGGACCTGCCTAAGAACATTGAAAATGCCGAGAAACTGGTACGTCAGGCACACGCCAAGGGCGCACAGATAATCCTGATTCAGGAACTGTTTGCCGCGCCTTATTTCTGTATTGATCAAAGCCCAGAACACTATGCACTGGCCCAAGAGCTGGATAATAGTCCATTGATCAAACACTTTTCTAAGCTGGCAGCCGAACTGCAAGTGGTATTGCCACTGAGTTTCTTTGAGAAAGCCAATAATGCCTATTACAACTCGCTGGTCATGATTGATGCTGATGGCGCTGTTTTGGATGTGTACCGTAAAACTCACATTCCAAATGGCCCGGCCTATCAGGAAAAACAGTTCTTTATCCCAGGCGACACCGGTTTTAAAGTCTGGCAGACCCGCTATGCCAAAGTCGGTGTGGGCATTTGCTGGGATCAGTGGTTCCCAGAAACCGCCCGTAGTCTGGCACTGCTTGGCGCAGAAATTATCTTCTACCCAACGGCCATCGGTTCTGAACCGGCTTACCCTGAAATCGATAGTCAGCCACACTGGACCCGTGTCCAGCAAGGTCATGCTGCCGCGAATCTGGTGCCAGTGATTGCTTCTAACCGCATCGGCACTGAGAAGAGTAAGTTTATTGATGGCCTGGAAATGACCTTCTACGGCTCTTCCTTTATTGCAGACCAAACCGGTGCCCTGCTGGCTCAGGCGAACAAAACTGATGAGGCCATTTTGCTGCATGAGTTTGATTTGCAGGAGATAGCAGCACAGCGCGCGTCATGGGGCTTGTTCCGCGATCGCCGCCCGGAAATGTATCAGGCATTAGCTACTTCTGACGGCAAGACCCGGAGATAATTTATGTCTGCACAAGACACGATTGTACAAAGCGCGGTTTTACCAAACCCTGCCTCACAAGCACTATCCGGTACGCCACAACAGGATGGCTTCTTTATGCCTGCCGAATGGGCGAAGCAAGATGCCGTCTGGATGCTGTGGCCCTATCGCCAGGATAACTGGCGCGGTAAAGGTATCCCTGCTCAGCAGACATTTGCCAAAGTGGCCGAAGCCATCAGCCGCACTACGCCGGTATTTATGGGCGTACCTGCTGAGTTTATGGCGCAGGCTAAAGCCACCATGCCGGCCAGTGTCACCTTGGTAGAAATGGCCAGCGATGATGCCTGGATTCGTGATACCGGCCCGACCATGGTTATCAACGGTGCTGGTGAGCGCCGGGCTGTTGACTGGCAGTTCAACGCTTGGGGCGGCCTTAACGGCGGCTTGTATAGCGACTGGCAGCAAGATGAAAAAGTTGCCGCTCAGGTGAGTGACTTCCTGAAGAATGCTCATTACCGCGCTCCGTTGGTGCTAGAAGGTGGCTCCATTCATACCGATGGCGAAGGTACTTTGCTGACCACTGCTGAATGCTTGCTAAACCCAAACCGCAATCCACATCTGAATCAGGCGCAGATTGAGCAGTTGTTGCGTGAATATCTTGGCGTCACACATTTCATCTGGTTGCAGGACGGCGTTTATAACGATGAGACTGATGGTCACATCGACAATATGTGCTGCTTTGTCCGCCCCGGTGAAGTCGCCCTGCATTGGACCGACGATCAACAGGATCCGCAGTACGCACGTTCTGTTGCTGCTTTTGATGTGCTATCTAATGCCGTCGATGCCAAAGGTCGTAAGCTGAAAATCTGGAAGTTACCCGCTCCTGGCCCGCTGTATAACACCGAAGAAGAGACTTTCGATGTGCTGTCCAGCGATGCCGTGCCACGCACCGCTGGCGAGCGACTTGCTGGCTCTTACGTCAACTTCCTGATCAGTAACCAGCAGATTATTTATCCTCTGCTAGATAGCCGCACTGACGGGTTGGCACAGGATCTATTGCAGCAGATGTTCCCTGACTACGCGATTGTCGGTGTTCCTGCCCGCGAGATCCTGCTAGGGGGGGGCAATATTCACTGTATTACCCAGCAGATCCCCGCAGCCTAGGTTCCCCTTCGTACTCGGAGCCGCTACTGTGTTAGCGGCTCTCTTTACTCTGCCCATCAGTGGCCAGGTATTCAGTTCTCATTCGCCAAAGTTCCCTCTTGCTGTCGCTGCGCGATACTCTGCTCAAAGGTCTGCATTCCCCATTGTCCGCCGGACTGTATTACTGTCGGTAGCTGGTAGGTTTTACCTTCGCGTATCAAATGACTGCCCGCGGTGGTCTGCGTCAGTATTTCAAACACTGCAATACGCCCACCCCCACTTTTTTGACACAGCTTTTGCGCGATAACAGCCCGCAAGCTAGCCGCTAGCTGCGCCTGGATAACGGTTTTCTCTGCCGCCGGGAAAACATCCACCAGCCGATCTATTGCCTGAGTGGCGGTGCGAGTATGCAGTGTCGCCAATACCAGATGCCCGGTCTCAGCGGCCGTCAGCGCTAACCTGATCGTCTCCTGATCCCGTAACTCCCCCAGCAGGATGATATCGGGATCTTGTCGTAGGGCTGCACTCAAGGCGCTGCCAAAAGAGTGGGTATGACTGCCCAACTCCCGCTGCTGGATCAAGCATGATTGGCTGGTATGAATAAACTCGATCGGATCTTCAAGTGTGATGATATGGCGAGCCTGCTGCTGATTAATGGCACTGATCATTGCACTCAATGTAGTGGATTTACCGCTACCTGTGGCACCAGTCACCAGAATCAATCCATTCTCTTGCTCAATAAGTTGGCTAATGATGTCTGGGGCGTCTAATTCAGCCAGTGACGGACAGAGCGTAGAGATAATACGAAAAGCAATTGATTGCCCCTGCCGTTGCTGAAAAATATTAGCGCGTAACCTTTGGCCCGCCACTGTGGTGTAGGCGCAATCCACCTGCCCTGTGTGTTGCAAGCGCCTTTGCTGCGTCTCACTCAATAAGTGCTGACTTAACCCATTGAGCCAACCAGCATTAACTCGTGGCCAGTGAGTAAAGGTTTTCAATTCACCATCAATGCGTAATACCGGGTGATAACCAGTACAAAGGTGCAGATCTGACGCATTATGATTTACACTAGCCACCACCTTATTAGCGAAATCCTGTTCGTCGAAACCATCATTGGTAGGTTCGGGATTTTCTAAATCAATGCATCTGGCGGCTATACCGTTAGATGCCGGGTTATCCGGCTCTGAGTTTTTATCATCCAGACTGGTGAAATCCATATCAAACTCCTGGGTCCATATGAGCACAATTGAGCAGAATCTACAGGATGTCAGAGCGCGGATCGCAACTGTTTCACGTAGTTGCGCACGCTCTCCAGAAGAAGTTACCTTGCTTGCAGTGAGTAAAACCAAACCTGTGACCGCTATCGAAGAAGCTATTGCCGCTGGGCAATATGCCTTTGGTGAAAACTATGTGCAGGAAGGGGTGGATAAAATCCACTATTTCGCGAATAAGCCCTATAACCATCCTCTTGAATGGCACTTTATTGGCCCGCTGCAATCCAATAAAAGCCGCTTAGTGGCAGAAAATTTCGCCTGGTGCCATACAGTTGATCGGCTAAAAATAGCACAGCGCTTGAGTGCCCAGCGCCCAGCAGAGCTGCCCGCACTAAACGTCCTGATTCAGGTCAATATCAGTGATGAGCAGAGCAAATCAGGAATTACTTTAGCGGAATTGCCGGCGTTGGCAGCCAATATTAGCGAACTACCTAATTTGCATTTACGCGGGCTGATGGCCATTCCGGCCCCTGAAGCTGATTATCAGCGACAACTGGCGGTATTTGAGCAAATGAATCAGGCTTTCTTGACTTTAAAAGCCCAGTATCCTCAGATGGATACGCTTTCTATGGGTATGACAGATGATATGCCCGCAGCTATTGCTGCCGGCAGTACATTAGTGCGTATTGGCACCGCCATTTTTGGTGCCCGCGCGTAAACACCCAGAGTACCAGTGAGCACAGCTACCGCTGCGGCTCCAAGTACGAAACAGGTTACCCAAAGTTATTGGAGTTGCAGCAAGGCAACAAGCGAATGAGTCCCGATGAGCTTACATCAGTAAGTGATTCGGGTGAGTGAGCGCAGTTAACACCGCTGCGGCTCCAAGTACGAAACAGGTTACCCAAAGTTATTGGAGTTGCAGCAAGGCAACAAGCGAATGAGTCCCGATGAGCTTACATCAGTAAGTGATTCGGGTGAGTGAGCGCAGTTAACACCGCTGCGGCTCCAAGTACGAAACAGGTTACCCAAAGTTATTGGAGTTGCAGCAAGGCAACAAGCGAATGAGTCCCGATGAGCTTACATCAGTAAGTGATTCGGGTGAGTGAGCGCAGTTAACACCGCTGCGGCTCCAAGTACGAAGGGTATAGGAGAATTCAATGCAACATCGCCACATTACATTCATTGGCGCGGGCAATATGGCTCGCGCGATTATCGCAGGTTTGGTTGCCGGTGGTTATCCCGCAAAAAAAATCAGCGTCTGTGCGCCTTCAGGTAAGAATCGTGACGCTCTGGCCGCTGAGTTTGGTGTTATCAGTAGCGATGATAATATCGCCGAGGCACAGAGGGCCGACGTGGTTATCTTGGCGGTTAAGCCGCAGTTAATGGCCGATGTATGTCAGCCGTTGCAGGAAAATGTCGACTTCACCGATAAACTGGTACTTTCCATTGCTGCTGGTGTTCTGGTTTCGCGCTTTTATGCATTATTGGGCGATAGACTCAATCTGGTGCGTATTATGCCCAATACCCCATCACTGATTGGGAAAGGGATGAGCGGCTTATATGCTCCAGAACAGGTTTCGCAGGGTGATCGAGATTTCACTACCGCACTAATGAGTTCAGTGGGTAGAGTTTGTTGGGTAGATGATGAAAATGGCATCAATAGCGTGATTGCCGCTGCGGGTAGTGCACCCGCCTATTTTTTCCTATTTATGGAAGCGATGCAGCAAGAAGCTGAGCGGTTAGGTTTTGACAGTGAAACCGCCCGTCTGCTGGTACAACAAGCCGCTTCTGGCGCCACTGCGCTGGTGGAAGCCAACCCGCAACTACCTATCTCAACACTGCGTCAGCAAGTGACGTCTAAAGGTGGGACCACAGCAGAAGCCATTCGGGTATTTAGTGAGCAACACTTGGCTGAAACCGTCGCCGCTGCTATGCAAGCAGCTATTTCGCGAGCGAAAGAGATGGAAAAGCTGTTCTAACGACGACAATATTTACAAAAACCGACACTGGCTCTGACACTTTCTCGTTAAGATAGGGGCCGGTAATGTACGCGAATATCTAATATTAAGGACGAAAGCAACTCATGCTAACGCTGACTTTTCTGGCCAAAACGGTCATTGACCTGTATGTGATGGTACTGCTGTTGCGCATCTGGATGCAGTGGGTTCACAGCGATTTCTACAATCCGTTTTCACAATTTGTGGTGAAAATAACCCAGCCAATAGTGGGGCCGCTGCGCCGGATTATCCCGTCGCTAGGGCCAATCGATAGCGCGTCATTGCTGTTAGCGTACTTGTTGATGACCATTAAGTTCCCACTGCTATTGCTGATTGGCAGCGGCTCGATATCCCTCAGCCCTTATAATTTACTGTTTGGGGTTATTGCCCTGTTTAAAGCCGCGGGTTATCTGATTTTCTGGATCATGATTATTCGCGCGCTAATGAGCTGGGTCAGTCAGGGCCGCAGCCCGATGGATTATCTGCTTTATCAGCTAACAGAGCCTTTAATGGCACCAATTCGTCGCATCTTACCCGCCATGGGCGGTATCGATTTCTCAGCGATGGTGGTTATCCTTATTCTGTATCTGATCAATTTCTTAGGTATGGATATGTTGGGCGAGCTTTGGGTTATGCTGTGAGTGCAGCAACATCCTTGCTGGACGGGCTGGTGCTCAGGCTATATATTCAGCCGAAAGCCAGCCGTGATCAGATAGTCGGTTTACATGGCGATGAATTGAAAGTCGCCATTACTGCCCCGCCCGTTGATGGGCAAGCCAATGCCCACTTAATCAAATTTATCGCTAAACAGTTCCGGGTAGCGAAAAGTCAGGTGATTATCGAAAAGGGCGAGTTGGGGCGACATAAGCAGATTAAAATCGTCAATCCGCAACAGATACCGCCAGAAGTTGCGGTACTGCTCGAGTGATACTTCCCCGTCAGGCCATTAAGTCTCAGCCAAGTAGTATCAGCTAAAAATTCAGGATTCATTCATGCAAAAAATAGTATTAGCTACCGGCAACCCCGGAAAAGTGCGTGAGCTGGCAAGTCTGCTCGCTGATTTCGGCTTAGATGTCGTCGCACAAACCGATCTGGGTGTTGAGTCTGTCGAAGAAACTGGCTTAACTTTTATTGAAAATGCCATATTAAAAGCGCGCCATGCCGCACAGACAACCGGTTTGCCAGCCATCGCCGATGACTCAGGTTTAGCTGTTGATGCTTTGGGTGGTGCGCCGGGAATTTACTCCGCACGTTTTGCGGGGGCAGATGCCAGTGATCAACAGAACCTCGATAAGCTGCTGGTAACACTGAAAAATATTCCCGACGAACAGCGCAGTGCTCAATTCCATTGCGTACTGGTTTATATGCGCCATGGTGATGATCCAACGCCGCTGGTGTTTCACGGTCAATGGCCTGGCGTGATTGCCCGTCAGCCTGCGGGTAGTGCCGGATTTGGCTATGACCCTATTTTCTATGTCCCTGAACTGGGCAAAACCGCAGCAGAATTGACCCGCGAAGAGAAACATGCGGTATCTCATCGTGGTCAAGCCCTGAAAATGATGTTGGATGCACTGCGCAATGCTTAAATTACCTCCGCTCAGCCTCTACATTCATATTCCCTGGTGTGTGCAGAAGTGTCCTTACTGCGACTTTAACTCCCATGCGCTGAAAGGCGATGTACCCCATCAGGAGTATGTAGAGCACTTATTGGCGGATCTTGATGTAGACGCGCCGCTGGTCAGTGGCCGTGAAATCAGCACTATCTTTATTGGCGGTGGCACCCCAAGTTTGCTCAGTGCCGAGGCAATGCAACAGTTGCTCGATGGTGTCCGCGCCAGATTGCCCGTAGCATTTGATGCTGAAATTACCATGGAAGCTAACCCCGGTGCAGTCGAAGCTGATCGCTTCAGCGGTTATCAACGCGCCGGTATCAATCGCATCTCTATTGGGGTGCAAAGTTTTAGCGCAGAGAAGTTGACGCGCCTTGGGCGAATCCATGGGCCAGAGGAGGCTAAACGTGCCGCAGAGCTGGCAACCTCATTGGAGTTGCGCAGCTTTAATCTGGATTTGATGCATGGCCTACCCGACCAGACATTAGAGCAGGCACTGAGCGACTTGCGCCAGGCGATTGCACTGAATCCGCCTCACCTCTCTTGGTATCAACTGACTATCGAGCCGAATACCGGTTTCAGTTCACGCCCGCCAATTCTGCCAGACGATGATGCACTGTGGGATATTTTCCAACAAGGCCATCAGCTGCTCAGTGCTGCTGGGTATCAGCAGTACGAAACCTCGGCCTATGCCAAACCGGGCTATCAATGCCAACACAACCTTAACTACTGGCGCTTTGGCGATTATTTGGGCATTGGTTGTGGTGCGCACGGTAAAATAACCTTCAGCGATGGGCGAATTTTACGCACGATAAAGACCAAGCATCCCCGTGGTTTTATGCAGGGTAAATACCTGGATAAGAGATATGAAGTGGAAACCGCCGATCGGCCTTTTGAGTTCTTTATGAACCGGTTCCGCCTGCTAGAAGCTGCGCCACGCGCGGATTTCTACCACTTTACTGGTTTGGCTGAAAGCACCATCCGCCCGCAATTGGATGAGGCATTAGCAAAAGAGTATTTAATTGAAACCGAGGAGTACTGGCAGATAACCGAGAAAGGAAAACTATTCCTTAACTCACTGTTAGAGCTATTTTTATAACGCTAATGGATAGAAAACAGGTTCAGATGGCATCCCCAGTCTGAACCTGCAAAATCTGAAGCAAGATATTAATTCAAAGCGTTGAGTAGATCTTTACGCTGCTGCTCCAATGCCGTCACCCGCCCACAGACTTCATGGCCAAATTGCTGGAAATCCTGCTCCTGGCTGTTCCACTCATTCTGAATGGCCTGCTGTAGCCCGCCCAAATTGCCCATAATGGCCTGCAACGGATTATTACCCGCGCCGCTGGTCGCTTGCTTGACCCCCATCTCGTTCAGGCTATCTTGCAATACGCCGCCCATACTTTGTTGCACCAGTTGCCGGCCATCTTTCTCAACTTGATCAATAGCCTGGTGATGGAAGGTTAAACCATCACTGCGCTTTTCAATGATACGGCTCATCTGCTGCTTTAGTTGATCATTAAGCGTGGTCAGGCGGTTACGCACATTGCTGTTGCTGCCCAGCTCTTTAACAATCACTTTATCTAACGAGACTCGTGCTTTCTCCAGACGTTGTTGCGCCCCCTGATCTATCCAAGGCAAATCTTTACGCAATGCAGTCTGATAGCGAAATGCCTGTTGGCGCTGTGCATCTGTTAGCGTCAATGTTTTGCCATTACGAATAACATCACCGTCGGGTGAAATCTGCAAATTGCCGCTAGCCCCCACTATCTGGACAGATTGCGGCCTGATAATTACATCATCCTGTGGCTTTACGCTGCACTGGTATTCAGCCTGCGCCTGCCAGGTGGTCAGCATTAATAGTGCCAAACCTGCGGTTCGTAATGCTTTCATTTTATGTAACATAAGACTCCTGAAAAACGGTTTAAAAAATGGAGCGACCAATCCGCTGTGCCAGTAGCTCTAAGGCAGCGGTTCCGGCGAGAGAGTTCCCTGCGCTATCTAATTCAGGTGACCAAACAGCAATACAGAGTTCATCTGGCACAATGGCGATGATGCCACCACCCACCCCAGATTTTCCTGGCATACCTACGCGAAAGGCAAATTCACCTGCTCCATCATACATGCCACTAGTAATCATCAGGGCGTTGATTTGCCGCGCCTGCATCGGCGTAATCAATGGATCATGTCCACCTATGCTGCGCCCCTGATTCGCCAGATAGACAAAGCAGCGGGCCAGCTCGGTACAACTCAAGCGCATGGCGCAGTAGTGAAAATAGGTCTGAAGTACCGTCAGCACATCATTTTCGAAATTGCCGAAAGATTTCATCAAATAGGCGATGGCGGCATTACGATCTGAATGCTCAAACTCCGAGCGAGCGACTCGAGAATCATAGCTGATGCTATCATCACTCACCAGTTGACGTACCACCTCCAACATCCGCTGTTTCGGTGCACTCAGGCGGCTTTGCAGCATATCGCACACCACCAGCGCCCCCGGATTAATAAAAGGATTGCGCGGTTTACCCTTTTCTAACTCTAGCTGAACCAGTGAGTTGAATGGCTGACCGGATGGCTCTTTGCCAACTCGCTGCCATACCTCCTGCTCACCATAACGGGATAATGCCAGCGTCAAGCTTAATACTTTCGAAATCGATTGAATTGAGAATCGCTCATTGGCATCTCCGGCCTGAAATATCTTGCCATCAACGGTACAGACGGCAATACCGAGTTTGTCAGCTGAGACTTTAGCCAACGCGGGAATATAGTCAGCAACTTTTCCCTGACCAATCAGCGGGTGAACTTGCTGCAATATATCCGCTAGCAGAGCATTATCTAAAACTGTCGCTTTCTCAAAAACCTTTGCCAACACGATGCTCCCAATAAAACCCCGATAACAGCTTCTGCTAATCGCAACTGATAAAAACAAAGGCGCCTGCTTAGGCGTATTACAACCCCTAAAGGAACGGGGGTTGTAGCTATAAAACAACCACTTAGCGTATCTATATAGTCCTAACTAGCACTAACTAGACCTACTTCATGGACACTTTATGGACACTCCCGCAATAGGATTTAGCGTTACAGCATCTTGTAAAAAGTCCGGTGCAAAATGCGCATAGGTCATAGTTTGCTGTATTGTCGCATGCCCTAAAATGCGTTGAAGCGTAATGATGTTACCGCCATTCATCATGAAATGCGTGGCAAATGTATGCCTTAACACATGCACCGCTTGACCATGTGGTAAATCAGGTTTTATTTCTTTCAGAACATTGCGGACAGTCGTATAGCTTGGCGAGAACAGTGCACCAGATTGCCCATGCGTCACATAGGCTTTCAGTTCGCTAGAAATTGGCACTGTTCGCTGTTTCCCGTTTTTGGTTTTCATGAAACTAACCTTATTGCCTATAATATGCTGGCATTTAATGTTAGCTATTTCACTCCAACGGCCACCGGTTGCCAGGCACATCATAACAACTTTACGGTTATCCCCATTCAGGCGCTCAAGAAGATTGATCATCTCATCATCAGATAAAAAAGCCATATCAGATTCAGCCTCTTGAAATCTTTTAATCCCATCGAATGGATTTGAACAATGATATTCATCAGCCTTAATGAGTTTTGTGAACATGCCTCTTAAGATGTAATGGAGTTTATTCACACTAGACGGTTTCAAGTTAGTACCTAGCAGATATACCCGGTAATCAATAATGGCTTTCTTTGTTAGCTGATCTGCGCGAGTTACACCCAAATCACCTAAGTCCCGAATAACCGCATTTAATCGCTCTTTTTGTTTCTTGCCTGTCTCATGGTTCTTGCCGTGGTATATCCACCACAAATCCAGTAACTCAGTGAGCTTTCGCCGGTCGGCTGGCTTCTCTAGCCACTCTTTATTATGAAAATTAACCAAGGTGTGACGTTCAAAAATCTGTGCTTCGCCCTTGGTATTAAACTTACGCCGGATTCGCTTTCCCTCGGAACCCTGCGGCCTTACATCCACTTCATAACGACCATCATCGAGCTTCTTAATCGACATAAGATAGCCCTCCGATGAATACTTCATCTTGGAATATTATTTCAAAAATATAGGTTTTATAAACACTTAACCAATCTCTTTCCCTAAGTGGGTAGAGATTGTTCCGTACTGCCCATCAGGGGAGAGGGCCGGAGCGATCTGTCCGGCTCCGGGGTTTATCTCATCGAACATAAACCAGTCTCTATATTTCCTAAATCTTGGGTGTTTGAATAGCTTGGTACCAGCTTCAAATGACATTTTCATTTTATCCAACTCATAATTCGCATAACTACCGTAAGGTATTCCAACTAAATCAGTTAGTTCCCTACGATTTAGTCTTTCTGATTCTCTTATCAGTTTGAGTTTCTCACCTTGCGTACTTGACATATAGTTTCTGTATCCGCTAATCTTTCAATGAAACAAAAACCCAAATCACAGTTAACTAGTCCTATGTAGTGCTAGATAGTGATTCAGGAACCAACACGGAGAATAGCAAATGTCAGAAGTCGCTCAAACTCTTGGATCTGAAAGTTTGCTGAAAAATGAAGACACCCCAACCAAAAGAACGATTAGGCTGTCGGAAAAACCCGCCAATCTTCTCTCGAAAGAGGGCTTCGCTTTATATATAGGCAAGACAGTAGACGCTGTGGTTTCGATGGCGAAAGCTGGCAAGCTTCCCGCGTTCTACATGGCTGACCCATCTAAGCCCGGCGGCAACGCTGAATTGTGGATTAGCCGGTCGGAGTGGGATAAATACGCTGAACAATTAGTTGAAGATGCTCCATCAGCTTGGCATGGATGGAAAGACCGCATCAGCGCTAGCAAGCCAGGAAAGGGGCGTAAAGATAAAGTAGGGGCGGCAGCATGATGAACCTTGCCATTTCAGCAACAAAGCGCCTGTTCGAAGAAACATTCAACCCGATTTTTGCCGTGGTTAAAGTCAGCGAACATACCAGCGTTTACCGTGGATTCTCTATTACCCGCCTGAAACGTAACAAAATAAACCCAATTACTCGCTATCAGGTGAGCCAGGGCGATCACTCTTACGGCAAGTTTGATGCTCAGGCACAAGCAACGGCTTACGTTGATCAACTGCACCAGATGAGGAATGCGTCATGACTCAAATCTCACAGTGCCCATCCCTTGCCGCATTATTGGTGAACGGCCAGCAAGTCACGCATTACCATCACCAACGCGGCTGGTTAGAAACCCCAGACGGTCGATATTTCCAACCGAAAGCTAGCGAAGTGCAGTTTATCCCAGGACTAAGAACACCTTATATGGCGAAACCCAGAGCGCCACGTCGCTGGTTTGCCCGCCTTATGGGGATATTCGCTTAACTTATCTTTGCCGGAGGTGTTGCTATGCAAAAGTCTGCAAGAGCAATTGAACTCACAGCGGAGCAAATAAAAACCGGCCTTATTCAGACAGCTAATGTCCGGCTAATGCTTAACAAGGCATTAAGGAGAACGAATAGAGTTGCCGCATTTTTATCAGGTGTGTCATTTCGCCACAGAGGATTGATCTACTTCACTGCTGGACTGCACCGGGATAAGCATAAATTGAAGTTTCACGAATTAGATAAATCAGACCGATTAGGGGTGATTAAGGCCATGAGAGAATTATCCGAGTTGACGGCCTCATTTCCTAAAGAACTGCCCGATGCTGACGCTGTAATCAATCAAGACCCGTAATTAATTACCAGAAAGCCACAGGCGTTTTATATCGCGCCGGGACTCTTATTGTCTGAAAACAAGGAATAGCAAAATGATGAATCGCAGACTTGCCGCAACATCCACTTCAACTGAAGCCATGCACCAATATTTAAATAGCGCACGAATGGAGGAACGAAAAGCCTTTGCGCTTAATTTGTCAGAAAAGTTAACGGCCCTTTCAGATCATATTTCCCAACGTGACCTTAACAGCATTGAAGCTATTGAATTAATTCGCCAAGTTGCTGACAACCTCAAAGCCATTTCTGAGGGCCAACACTGATGCCTGATTTAATCGATCTCGTCCAAGAACGGCAAGAGATGGTATTAGCCGCTCAGATCGCCAATGCTCGCAGTAAGCCAGCCGCCCCCTCTACTTTTATCTGTGAATCCTGCGAGGCTGCAATTCCAGAGCAACGGCGTATCAGTGTGCCGGGGGTAATTTATTGTGTGACTTGCCAGCAAATCCATGAAGAGAAAAAGAAACACTATCGGGGTGCTTTATGAATCGCTCCCCATTGAAATGGGCCGGTTCAAAGGCTCGTATCATGCCAACCTTGCGCCAACACTTACCAACAGGTAAACGGCTGGTAGAGCCGTTCGCGGGTTCTTGTTCAGTGATGTTAAATACTGATTATGATGAATATCTGATAACGGATATCAATGATGATCTGATTAACTTCTATGAAGTCGCCAAAAGAGAGACGAGCGACTTAATCAATGTGGCTTCCGCACTGTTTCTTACGGCTAACTCCCCCGAACAGTATTATATTTTCCGCAAAATATTTAATGCGCGAAACCGCGATGATATATCCAGAGCGGCAATCTTCCTTTATCTAAATCGTCACTGCTTTAATGGTATTTGTCGCTATAACCAACAAGGGCAATTTAACGTCCCCTATGGCAAATACAAAGCACCCTACTTTCCCGAAGCTGAGATCCGCTTCTTTGCTGAAAAAGCCAAGAAAGTGACCTTCTTATGTTGCGATTTTACCGAAGCGCTAGATATGGCTGTTGCAGGCGATGTGATTTATTGCGATCCACCTTATATCCCAGTCTCCAGCACCGCTGACTTTACCAAATACCACACCGATGGTTTCAGCGCTGATCAACAATTTCGGTTAGCCCGATTATTGGCAAGGGCCGCTGAAAATGGTTGTCATGTTGTTGCGTCTAATAGCGATACTCCTATCGCCCGTGATCTTTATAGCCGTTTCACTCTTCACTCTATTACGGCTCCGCGCTCTATCAGTTGTAAGGCGGACGGCCGAAAAAGTACCGGGGAAATCATCGCGACTCTTAGGCGCAATGAATGACCAACCATTCACGCGGTCGCAGTACCCCAAACCCGCCTAAACCTTACCCCGGTAACTCTGAAACGTTTACCGGGGCTTACTCGTGGAATGCGCCTCGACCATCTATTGCGACCGCTGCCGGTGAGAAACCAATCAGCGAGGATTTATTCAGACGCTTTGCTCAAACCAATGAACCCATTCCCCGTGCGCGGCGTGTTATGCGCCGTCTTGAATCACTGCCTCACTATATCCGCCGCTACTACACTTCACGGGTGGAGAACATTAAACAAAACAGTGGAGCCAAACGAGCCAATAGCTACTTAATCAACTCAATCGAAAAGTACCTATTGCCGCGTGTGGACTGCGTAACAGAGCAATATCAGATTGATATTCGATCCCATGTGTTACTCCCGTTCTACGATGATTTTCGCCGTATTCCTTACTACGGCAAGCGCGAGATCAAAAGGCTGGCCTATCGCCTATCAGATTGTATGACTGGCGAATTTATCCGCGAATATGATCATCAAATGGGTTTACCTGATGGTGATATTGAAACCGCGATTGTATCCGGTTATGGCTATATCGGTTTTTTAACTCGTCAGCTAAATACCAGCGCACCGGGCTGGGGATTATACGAAAGCCAAACGATGACAGCGGACGAAGCATTGCGCGCCACTGCCCGTATTGAGTCCCCTTCATGGTGGTTACGCCGTCTGAAGCATATCCATGATCAGTGGCGTGAACACCTGATGATTGCGGCGGGTTATGTTCACGCCAAATCAGCGCCCTATTGCAGTGATCCCACCCTCAAAGAATGGCAAGCACAGAAGAAGTCTAACCGTGAATTCCTTCAGGCGTTTGAGCTTGAAGATGAAGACGGGAACCGAATTTCACTGGTTGATAAATACGATGGCAGTATTGCCAATCCCGCGATCCGCCGCTGCGAATTAATGACCAGAATGCGCGGTTTTGAGGATATCGCGGAACAAGAGAATTTAGCCGGTGATTTCTACACGTTAACCGCGCCGTCGAAATTCCATTCCATGCACAACAGTGGCAAACGTAATCACAAATGGCGTGGTGCCAGCCCACGGCAGACGCAGAAGTATTTATGTCGCATCTGGTCACAGGTTCGTGCCGCGTGGAAACGTGCCGATATCCGGGTATTTGGTTTCCGTGTGGCAGAACCCCACCATGACGAAACACCCCACTGGCATATGCTGCTGTTTATGCTGCCTACTGACATCGAACTGGCTCGCGATATTTTTTGCACCTATGCCCGCTGGGAAGACTCGGAAGAGCTGCAATCACAAGATGCACTTAAAGCCCGTTTCCATGTCGTACCCATTGATAAAGAACTGGGTAGCGCCACCGGCTACATTGCCAAATATATATCAAAGAATATCGACGGTTATGCGCTTGATGATGAGCTGGACGACGAAAGCGGTAAACCCCTAAAGGAAACCGCCAAGCGAGTCAGTGCATGGGCGTCCCGTTGGCGTATTCGCCAGTTTCAGCAAATAGGTGGTGCTCCGGTCACGGTATACCGTGAATTACGCCGTCTGCGTGATAAGGAGCTGCGTCTATTCCCAGAGATATCACCGGCACAGGTTGCCGCTGACGAGGGCAACTGGGCGGGTTACACCCTCGCACAAGGCGGCCCGTTAGTTGCCCGTAAAGATTTGCGTGTAAGGCTCAATTACGACATCACCGAGAACGGCAATGATTACGGGGATAACGTCAGCCGGATCACTGGCGTCTTTGCCCCCGAATCAGGTTCTAATTCAATTATCTATACCCGCACCACCACTTACAAAATTGTCCCTAAAATCAAAGCAGACGCGGATTTTTCTGTTGACGTTCAGGGTGGCCCGCCGCCCCTTGGAGTTCTGTCAATAACTGTACGCGGTAGCGATCCTCAACCGGAAAAATCGGTTGAAAGCACCCCGCCAGCCGCAGAATTTAGTTATCCAAAACTGCCAAAGAACGCCACAGCCAAGCAGATAAAACGCTATCACCAGCAAACCAGCCAGCTTTTTGAGGATATGGGGCGTAAAGAACGGCGAGAACTGGCCGAACGTATCCGCAATGATGGGGATAAGGGTAAGACAGTCTCAGATAATCGCGAGGTGAAAAAAGCAGAGATAGCGGCTCAGTATCAGCCTGTCGGTGAGTTAGCAGGTCAGGTGCTCAGTTTCCTGCGAAAAATCGGCATAGAGCCGGAAGCATGGGAATTGCGGGCGTTGGTGATGGGGGGTAAGGTGGATTTTGGGGGTGAAATGAGATTTTTCATGTGTGAAAATGGGCATTTAAATAGCATAATCAACCCACGTAGAATATAATAAGCAACCATATTATTTGCTAAAAATCAGTGAATATAAACATAGAGAAAGCATTACCTCTCTCTATGCCGGATAATTAAAAAATCAAGTTATTAAATCTGCAATCTTTATTTCTAACTCGCGAGCTAGACTTAAGCAAAGCTTCCTTATACTATCTGTCATCCCTGACAACTCTTCGGGGGTAATTAAATCCATCCCTTCACCATGAGCTATTCTATTTCTTTTCTTCAGCAACTCATCAATTACGTTCAAATACCCCACCCGTCTTCTTTTGTTTTTTTTCATCCACTTTAATTCGATTACATCTATGATTAACCTTTCTTTTTCTGGATCATTATCGACTGCATTTTTTATTGCAGTTAGCATAGCATTATTAATCTGCGAATCCATAATAAATGTACTATCCAAGTCAGAATAATCATTTACTGTAACAATATCAATTACATTAGGTATGCCAAAGTTAAAAAATATATTTTCAATAGTATCTACAGAAGGATTTGCTTTTGTTGACGATAATTTCTTACTGTCCAATATTAAACAATCATCCATGATAAAACTCTGAATCATGGCATTAAAGGGAGTCGCATTTTTAGTTTTGAATTTACTTAAGCACTCAACAGCATGTTCTGAAAGTAAACTTATCGGTATTTCCTTAGACTTAAGCTGAGAATCATTTATTATATCAATGAACTCTTTACTCATTTCCCTAATGAATCCCTCGAAGTAACCACATAGTAATACTAACCCAGAACGAGTCATTGCATTGGCTTTAACAAAGTTAACATTAGCACCAAGATTCAACTCATCTGTTACAGCGCCAGCAATAATATCTATCTCATCGAGATATGAAAGATGTGTAACGGTACAGGTCAGAGTCATAATCTACTCCGCTTGCAAACAGTCGGTAAGAATAGTGCTTCTACGCAACGCTTTAGATCTTTTAGATGTTCCTTGGAATAGACAATCCCAATATTGATCATTACTAAACGCCGAAAGAGCTTTTGTTGCTAAATCTGATTTATCCTCCAAATCTAACACTCTCGAAAATGCGACCATTTGAGATTCATAGATAGCACCATTTATTACGTTATGAGCAAAACCATTATCTGTTGGATTATTTCTATTTTTAGGTTTTCTAAATGCAACTCCACTTCCTAACACCTCATAGATTAAATCGACAGTTCCTTTAAATATCGCGTCAATTTCATTAATTCTTGATGGTGATAACCCTCTATTTTCTTCCATATGAATATTAAGATATTCAGAATAATTATCAGAGTACTCAACAGTTGGTCCTAAATCTCTATACGCTAAAAACCTCAATACCAACTCTGAATCTTTCATTGATTTTAAAGAATGTGCTGGCAATGATAATAGCTCTTGAAACTTTTCATAACTAGAAAGTCTTTTTATTAATGAATTATATGCGCCTCTGTATACGCAATTTCTTACCTCTTGATCTGTTAATGATGCACTACCAGTATTTAGCCGTTCAAATACTTCAAATTTTAGAGCCTCATCAGACTCATTTAATACCACAATGCATCTAATTGGGCGTTTTGCTATAGTAGATTTAAATATTCTATCTAATTCAAGATATGTCTTCCCATTGAATTCAGGAAGTATTTTTAGACCATTTATTGTGAGTGGTAAAATACTTGGGTCTGTGAACACCCCTTCTATATCAGAAGCTTTCATAAATCTAAACAGTGAGGTCAGTCTCTGCTGCCCATCAATAACACTGAAGGAACCATCTTTTTCTTCAGCTAAATATATAACCGGGACTGGAATATTTAATGAAATAGACTCAATAAATTTCGAAGCTTTAAGATCATCCCACTGATACTTTCTTTGATAGTCTGGGTCAAGAATTAAGTCTTCTTCAATAATCATATCCATAAGCGTTCGAACAGCATAATCGTATGGTTGAATGACAACTTTACGTTCCTTAACATACTCATAAGGTTCGTTACCCTGCTCTTCAGATACTCCGATTAGTTCATCACCATTGACTGTCTGGTCGACTGGCTCGTTATCTTCAGGAGTTTCTTGTGCAGTTGTTACTGGCATTTTGTGATCCCTCTCATTATTGATGCATAAGTGAAATGTAATTTCTAAATACAATATACTAAGAATAATAAACTAAAAACTTTCTTAGCTGGAATCATTGATTTTTGGCCAGTTAAGCTACATTTCAATCTTATGTTAATAATATTTTCACAACTACTTAAATATGCAAATTATTATCTAAGCAATCATTTAGTCATATAAAATTAAATCTATATTTTTCACAAATTTGCACAATAATTTTGATGCTATTTACCCCCTTCCAGCCCAGAACTGGCGCGGCCTGCCGCCACTTGCACAAATGCACAAAAAGCGACCCTTTTCGCGTGCAGGCGTGGAGGGGAGACAATCGCGCGCTGAAGGGTGTGGGGGAGGTCGGGCACCTCCGGCTGATGTTCCGCCTGTGGGTCATGGTGATGTGCATTCGGGTGATGGGTGTCGTGATCGGATACGTGAGGCGTGCGCCTCGCTATGGGGCGCACAGCGCGTTATAGCGCGAACGGAGAATTGCACGGGTTGCAAGGCGCGCCCGTGCGGGTGTGGATGAAAATTATTGAATGAATCGGCGGGTTAGACTCACACGGCGGCCAGTGCATAGGGGTTGAACCGGAATACCTCCACGCCCAGCCAGTCATTCAGGGCTTTCAGATCTTCCATGATGGGATACAGCTCATTGATGGCGAACACCTTCGCGGCCTTCTCGACATCCCCAAAGCCGCTGGTATTGGTCGGCATGATCCCCATCAGTTGCGGTGGTACTCGGTGCGCGGCCAGCAAATCATCGCGGGTTACGTTCTTGATGCCGTTAAACTCATCTTTGGCGGTTATCTCACTGAACGGCATGATTTGCAGGCCGTCTTTCTTCCCGCCTGCCGCGTAGACAAATACGTTCTTGAATGCCCCCTTCCCTCTGGCGTCGGTCAGGGTGCGCTTTAGCGCCTGCACATCAGTATCGTTTTGCATGGCGTCAGACAGATAAACAATCACCCCGGCATGACTGCCGTTAATATAATACTTGCGCCGGAACAGCGTGGCGTCCTCATTGAGCAACGCCGACGGGATGGCGGCCAGATACCCCGGCAAACCGTAAATCTCCTGATGGATATCCGGCTCGGCCAGATGGAACACCGAGCCAGCCGCAAAGGCGTAATCCTCTTTCTCATAGGTCACAAACCAATACTGATCCAGATTGCTCCCCCGCCGCATGTATTTAGCCGGAACATGTTTTAGCGCCAGCGGGCCGCCCAGTCGATTCTTGCGCAGTTCAAGATAGGCATTGCCGAACACCAGAAAATCCTGCACGAATGCCCCGGCATCGGCGCGGGACAGTAACGGGTGCGGCCGGTAGCAACTCATCAGTACCCGGCGTTTAAAATTCAGCGGTGATTGGTGGTGAATAGCCGAGTGAAAAATACGCGCCAGCCCGTAAAAACTGATCGGCGTCTCGTACCAGTCACCATTGCGGGCGCACTCCATGCAATCCAATAAGTCGCGCTGATCCAATACCGGTGTCGGGTCACCAAAGGTAAAGGATTCCATCGTCGAGATGGGCTGCGGGGCTGGCGGTGCATCAGCGGGTATTGCGGGTAAAACAGTCTTCATTTCCACGGTTAAAACTCCTGTACAAAGCCGCCGCCGGTGCTGCCGGTTTCTGCGCCAATCGGTTCATTTTGCAATGCGTGCATAATGGCCCACGCCACGTCGCCGTGACTGGCCCCTTTGGAACGGTCGGACACATAGGTCGTCATTCCGCCCGGTGTCACTGATTTACGGATAGTCATAAACGATTGAGCAATCACACTTAGCCCGGCGTCATACTCAAAACGGCCACGGCGCATCACCATCTGCGCCTTAAGGACCAAAGCAGACTTCACGCTGATGCTGTAGACAAATTTCATTGCGGACGGGAAGAATTTCAGTACCAGCGAATGCACCGCGCCACCAATGCCGGTGCCGTCAATACCGATAAACTGCACGTTATAGCGCTGGGTCATTTTCCTGATCTCCTCCGCCTGAAGTTCAAACGGCATCCCGCGCAACTGAATAGCTTCCAGCACGCGGAACTTGCCCCCTTCCACCTGTGGTGGTGCGACGGCGACCAGTCCGGCGCTATCGCCCCCCTCGCCTTCGCCGTTGGGGTCATAGCCAATCCACACTGGCGTATTGCCCAATGGTCGCGGCGAATAGGGCCGCCAGTCATCCCACACACCCGCATTCCAGCCATCCACGCCGCAGTTAATCAACTCACTGTATGAGAATGGCCGTTCGCCGTTGGTGATGGGCTGGCACATGTACAGATTGTTGAATTCATCCGGGGATTTCTTGGCGATCAGGTCGTCAATATCGATACGGTCAAAACCCAACCCCGCAGCGTCTTTCACTGTCACGATCTGCTTCCACTGCATATCCGCGCAAATCTTGCCGTTTTTAAGATTCTTGTGAGTGATATCAATGTTAACGCGGTCAGCTTTTTTGCGGCCCTCGTTGAACAGCTCGCCCGACCAGAAGCGATAGGCTTCGTGTTCTTCACTGGAGATGGTAGAGAAATAGGTTTCGATCAGCCCGCTCTGTGTCGCCATCCCGGCGGCCACACTGCGCAGGTTAATAAAATTACTGGTCCAGAAATATTCGTCGAAATAGAGATTCCCGGTATACGACTGCGCCGACGCTGCCGAGGTGCCGAGGAAATGCAGCTCGGCCCCGTTGGACAGCATGATCGGATCGCCCTTCAGCTCGACCCCTACCTCGGCGGCAAACTTGATAATAAAGCGTTTGAACTGATGCGCCTGAGCGCGAGAGGCGGATAGGAATATCTGATTACGGCCGGTTTCCAGTGCATCGATCAGCGCTTCGCGGGAAAAATACCAGGTCGCCCCAATCTGGCGCGACTTGAGGATATTCCTGATGGTGATCGCCAGACTTTTGGCTTTATACCAACGCTTTTGGTGCTCATAAAGCCCCTCGTAAAACTTGGCTCTCAACTGTTCGATTTGCTCATCACTGAAATGGTTCTTCGGCTGTTTTTTGCGCCCTTCACCGCCCTCGTTATTTAGCTGGCGGTCAAAGCGCACCAGCTGGCGCGCCAGCAAATCTATCTCTTTAAAATCCCGCCCGCTTTTCTCCGTTTTATCAATCAGCTGGTTATAACGGGCCTCGGTGGTAAAGCGCACCCGGTCGAGGGGCACGGTTTTGTCCCAGTTCTCGCGCTTGCGCCGGGAGTACAGCGTATGCACGTTGAAACCGGTCAACTTGGCGATATGGGATATCTGGTATCCCTGCCAGTAAAGACTACGGGCATCGCGGACAGAATCGGGGGTTAATTTGCTCATGGGGCTTAGGCTATCGCGCCCGCGTGACTGTCGGCGAGGCGATAAAGTTGTAGCAGACCCCTTACAATAACAAGGCTTTGCGCGGGTTTAGCCGCTGGGGTGATGATGGTGTCCGCTGCTTATTGCACACCGATTGCTGATACCCGGAGCATTGTTATATGCCTAAATTATCCAAGTTTTTCCGCGTTGCCGTTGAAGGGGCCGCCGCTGATGGCCGCACGATTAACCGTCAGGATTTAGAAGATATTGCGCTGACCTATGACCCCACGGTTTTTGGTGCCCGCGTCGATCTGGAGCACTACAAAAGCCTGATGCCTGATAGCTTATTCCGCTGCTATGGCGACGTGACGGCCGTCAAGACTGAAAAAATCATTAACGGCCCATTGAGTGGCAAGCTGGCTTTGCTGGCACAAATCAACCCTACAGATGAAATGCTGACGCTGAATAAGAGCCGTCAGAAGGTCTACACCTCGATCCAGTTTTCCCCCAACTTTGCCGACAGTGGCCGCGCTTATCTAAAGGGGCTGGCGCTGACCGATAACCCAGGCAGTCTGGGTACGGAAATGATCCAGTTCTGCGCGCAACAGGTTGCAGCCGGTAAGCCGCACCCGCTAGCCGGTCGCAAACAATCCGACGATTGTCTGTTCACCGCGCTGGAAGAAACCCTGATTGAATTCGATGAAACCATGCCGGTAGACGATACCAGCAAGAAATTCACCGAACAGATTAAAGACCTGCTATTTGGTGCCAAACGCAAAACCGATGGCAATCTGGACGATATTCGCCACGCCGTGCAGGTGATTGCCGAAAGCCAGAAAACCGTACTGGAAACCCAGCAACAATTTACCGCCAGCCGACAGGAAGTGACTGAGCTAAAAGGCCAGCTATCCCAGTTGTCCACCTCGTTTGCCGCGCTGACGACCAAGCTACAAGGCGAAGATAGTCAGCACACCAGTCGCCCACCGGCTAAAGGTGGCCCGGAAGGCAGTGCCGACGACACTATCAACTGCTAAATCGCCCTATTTAATCCACAGGAATGAAGAACATGAGAAATGAAACACGTGATAAATGGGACGAATATCTGTCCGCACAGGCCCGACTTAACAGCCTGCCTGTAGATCGAGTCACTAAACAATTTACGGTGGCTCCGTCCGTTGCTCAAACACTGGAAGATAAGATCCAGCACTCCAGTGATTTTCTAAAACGCATCAATGTAAACCTTGTCCCGGAACAGGAAGGCCAGCGCATCGGCATTGGTGTTAGTGGCCCGATTGCCAGCCGCAATACCTCAACAACGGTACGCCGTGAGCCTAACTCACCGGAAGCCATTGAAGATGATGGCAAATACCGCTGCGAACAGACCAACTCTGATACCTATATCAGCTATGCCCGTCTGGATGCATGGGCCGGTAAGCGTGACTTTAAAACGCGAGTGACCAATCAGATTATTACGCGCCGCGCACTGGATCGCATCATGATTGGCTTTAATGGCACGTCAGTGGCGGCTAAATCAGATATTACCGCTAACCCGTTATTACAAGACGTGAATATCGGCTGGCTGAAAAAATACCGTCTGTTTGCCCCACAGCGTGTGATGTCTGACGTGATGGTTTCCACCCGTGATGAGGACAATAAACTCATCACCAAGGGGCAGTATGGCAACCTTGATTCACTGGCCTTTGATGCGGTCAACAGCCTGATCGATCCGTGGTATCAGGACGACACCGGCCTGATTGTTATCTGCGGCCGCAAACTGCTGGCGGATAAATACTTCCCGGTGCTGAACACCGTCAGCGGCAGCAATCCCCACACTGAAGCGCTGGCCGGTCAGATGTTGGTATCGCAGAAGCAAATCGGTGGTATGCAGACCTACCGCGCGCCATTCTTCCCAGCTGACGCCATGTTTATCACTACGTTCGACAATCTGGCTATCTATGTGCAGGAAGGGACACACCGCCGCACCATCAAAGAGGAACCGGAGTTTAACCGCGTCACCACCTATGAGTCGGATAACGAGGCTTATTGCGTGGAGGATTACGGTTTCGGTTGCCTGATTGAAGGTATCAAAGCCGGTGAGCCGGTTTAACGGTCGCTAGTCACTTACGGGCGGCCCGCCGCCCCATTACGCCTAGGGGGCATGATGTTAACTCCAGCACAACGCCATTACGACAAAGTGATGGCAGAACGGCGCGGCACCACGGAAGACGTGGTGCAAGGCTCCGCCTACGAACAACAGCTTTACCGGCTGCGCATTGATCAACGCCGCCTGTCGCAATTCCAATCACATCTCACCCGCGCCACCATGAAACGGGAAATGCTGCCCGCCTATGACGGCTGGCTCGATGGCGTACTGGCGGCCAATAGCGGCCAAAGTGACGAGGTGGTCACTACCTGCATGGTGTGGTCAGTGGATGCCGGTTTATACCGTGACGCACTGCGCCTGGCGGAATATGTGATCGGCCATAACCTGCCAATGGCTGACAAATACCAGCGCACGGCCGCCTGCTTCGTTGTCGATCAACTCTCTGAAGCCGCGTTGCTGAATTTCAAACTTGCGTCCGCCAATAGTCCGGCGATTGAAATTGATATTTTGCTGCGCCTGCAAGAGCTGACGGCGGATAAAGATATGCCGGATGAAGCCCGCGCCAAACTGCTTAAAGCGATTGGTTATACCCAACGTGAAAGCACTAATCTGGCCGATCAGGCATCTGCGCTTATCTGGTTGCAGCGGGCTTTAGCCGCGCATAAAGATGCGGGGGTGAAAAAAGATATTGAAGTGCTGGAGCGCAACCTGAAAAAAGCCGCGCTGGCTGCGGCCAGTGCGGAAGTTGGTGGTGTAGGCGCTACTGAGCAGACCACGGCTACCGACGTTATCACGACCGCAAGCGCTGACGTGGTCGCCACCTTGCCCGATACGCCAGCGGTTAGCGCAGAAACCCCTGCCAGCCCAGCGGCGAAAACAATCAGCAAAACGACATCCGCTGCCGCTGCCAAAAAACTGGCGGCCAAAGCCAAAACAAACACGGTGCGCGCCAAACGCACCTCCTGAATCGTGCCCCGCACGTCGGGCGGCACGCGGCAATGAGGTTTATCCCTGATAACCGCGTCCACCGCCCATTTTATTAACGGTGATGATATGAGCCTGTTAGCCACTGAACCAGTACACCCGGCAAGCCCACCCGAAGGGCCGGACGTGACAATCGCCAGCGCGCCGTTTTGGCCGGTGATCTCACTGGGTGATTTACGCAAAGTGATGCGCCTGGACGGCAATGTCACCGCCGAACGCCTGAAAGAAGCGGTGATCGAGGCCATCAGTAACACCAACGGCCAGTTACGGGCATGGCGCATCGAGCAAGAGGCCGCTGGCGTGTTGAAGCTGGAAGCGGTGGAATCCGAACAAGTCGCGGGCGAATCCATCCGGGTACAGCGCTACCGGCGGGCGGTCTACTGCCATGCTAAGGCCAATTTGACCGAACGCTATCGCGATATGGACACCACTGGCGATGGCAATAAGCGGGCGGACGCCCTTGATCCGCAAATCACCGACCTGTGGCGTGATGCCCGCTGGGCCATCAGTGATGTGCAAGGCCGTGAGCGCGGCATTGCCGAGTTGGTGTAAATGCGGGTTCAGGCTCAGCAATATGACACCGTTGACGCTTTGTGCTGGCGTCACTACGGCCGCACCGAGGGGGTGACTGAGGCGGTTTATCAGGCTAACCCGGGGCTGGCTGAACTGGGGCCGCTACTGCCCGCCGGTCACTGGCTGGAACTGCCCAACACCACCGAAGCGGCACAACAAAATATTATTCAGCTGTGGGACTAATCGCCACAGCCACGGCTCCCCAAAGGGGGTAACGGACATGAAAATGCCAGAAAAAGATCCAAGTTGGATAGGTGCATTACTGGCCTTTTATTCTGCTCATTCCACGGTCATCAACGGCTTTCTGGTCGGCTTTATTGTGGCCTTTCGCCGCGTGGTCTGGGGCGGTGGAAAATTGCGCGAAGGCATTGGCGAGGGGGTGGTCTGCGGGCTGGTCGGCGTCAATATCGGTCCGGTAATCTCCCCGATGCTGATCCGCGCCATTGATGCCATCCCGTGGCTAAACGGCGCGCTAACTGAAGTCGCTGCCGGAAAAGTGGAAATTTTTATCAGCTGCTTGATCGGGCTAATCGGCTTGCAGGCTATCCGAGAGTTGGTGTTTAAAATCGTCAATAAAAAGGTGGGAACCCCTGATGCCAAACCCTAAATTTATTTTCGGCAAAGCCAGCGAAAACAACCTGACCGGCGTACATCCTGATTTGGTCAAGGTGGTGCGCCGCGCGCTGGAGCTAACCCCGATGGATTTTAAAGTGATTGAGGGCCGCCGCACACTGGAACGCCAGCGCGAACTGGTTAAAGCCGGTGCCAGCCAAACCCTGAACAGCCGCCATTTAACCGGCCATGCGATCGATATTGTGCCGCTGCCGGACGGCAAGGTGAGTTGGGAATGGAAGTATTTCTATCCGATGGCCGATGCGATGAAGCAAGCCGCCGCCGAGCTGGGGATCGCCGTGGAATGGGGTGGTAACTGGACCACCTTTAAAGACGGCCCGCATTTTCAATTGCCCGCCCGTCAATATCCGGGCTGACATTATGCCAATCTTCAACACGGCCCCGCTCGCATGGGCGATTGCCGCCGCCTTACTGGTTACCAGTGGCGTACAGACTTACCGTTTGGCGGAGTCTCGCCAAGTGATGATTGACCAGCAAGCGGCTGAGGCAACGATTAAAAGCGGCCAGCTTATCGCGCTGGCACTGACCGCCAATGCCAACAATCAGGCGCAATCACAATTACGTCAACAGGTTGCCAGCGCCGATCAGTTGCTGGCACAACGTAACAGCCAAATCAAGAGGTTATACCGTGAAAATGAAACCTTACGCCGCTGGGCTGATACTCCCCTGCCTGATGATATTATCCGGCTGCGTCAGCGCCCCGCCTTCACCGGGGCCACAGATTACCGTCAATGGTTGTCCAAAGGTCACTCCCTGCCTGTTTCCGGCGGCCAGCCCGCAAACTAACGGCGATTTGAGCGACGATATCGACCAGCTAGAAGCGGCTTTGCACGCTTGCGCGGCACAGGTTGATACCGTGCTAACCTGCCAGCAAGGAACGGCCAATGCTAAAACCTAATCTGCTGCGAACGGCGCTGAGTCAGGCGGTGCCCTACCTGCGGGAGAATCCCGACAAACTGGCGATCTGGCTGGATAAAGGAACTGTGGTCGCCACCGGGCAACAGTCGCTGTCATTCGAATACCGCTACACCGCGCACGTTATGGTGATGGATTACCCCTACAGCATGGATACCGTCACCTTGCCCGCCATGCTGTGGATCCACCGCCATCAACCGGACTTAATTTTTAATCCCGATCGGCGCAAAACCGGCTTCACCTTTGAGGCGGATATTCTCAATAGCACCACCGCCGATATTATGTTGCACCTTGAGCTAACCGAGGCGGTCAGAGTGGCGGACGTGAATGACCGATTGGAATTAACCCACCTTGACGAACCCGCCGACCCGCGCGGCGATATGCTGGCAGCTTGGGAACAGGCCGCCGCCAACACCCCTTGGGCGGGCTGACATCGCGCACAGCCAAAAATGACTGTGTTGGCCATAGAGAGAAAGAGGCACCATGGATAACGAATTTCAGGAACTTGAACACTATTTACAACGCCTGATTAATCGCGGGAAATCCGGCGCACGACACAAGTTGAGTCGCGATATCGCCATCACCTTGCGCCGTGGTCAGCAACAACGTATTCGCCAACAATTAAACGCGGACGGCTCGCCGTATACCAAGCGCAAAGAGAGCATCAAAACCGTGCAAAAACGCCTGCGGTTTATCTATCAGGGCACGGTGCGCGACCTGAAAAACTGGTCGGGCAATAAGCGCCAGATAACCGGCTGGGATAACGATCGTAATGCTATCCGCACCTTTAACCGTGTCGATATTGACCGTTTTTTATCGGTCGAAACCGAAGCCACCACCCAGCGTACCAACAAAAAACAGCCGATGTTTCGCCGCTTGCGTAATGCCACCTTCCTGCGCCTTCAGGCGTTACCTGATTCCGCCGGTGCCGGTTATGTCGGTGTTGCGGCCAAAATTGCCCAGATACACCAGTACGGCGGCACCGATCAGGTTAACCCCTATGTGAAAGCGGATTACCCCGCCCGTCAATTGCTCGGTATCACGTCAAAAGACAGCGATAACGTACTCAATCAGGTGTTTGATTTTATCGCCCGTGGCTAACATTACGCTGGGATGAAAAACTCCGCTGGATCGCGTATATTTGTTTTATCTGCATTTCTATATGTATTACCGGGGATCGTAATGGCTAATGTAATGACGAGTCTGGCTGAGAAAAAACAATACTTCGACCGTGTGAAGTTAGAAAATTATCGTCAAAGTATGCGTTTGGAAGGCTTGAACAGTACTAATCAAACGTTGCCAACCTCAAAGAACGAAAGGGCTAAACTGAAGCAAAGCCTGATAAATAAATACGCCACCAAAAGCCAGCCGAGTTCGCGGTGAACAGCGATAAATACGGTGACGGCCCAGATCCTTATACCTATCCGAACAGTCAGGTGTTAATCAATAAATTCGGCATTACTGATGACGACCAATTTATTGAGATGGAAAAAGATTTTTCCGAGCTGGCTATTATGGACATCGAATTTAGCCCGCCACCCTATGATTTGCGCTACTGGTGCGCACTGCATCAAGCCTTGTTTGGCGATATTTATCATTGGGCCGGAGAGCTGCGAACCATTGATATATCCAAAGGCACTACCCGATTTTGCAATATCAATCGTATTACACCTGAAGCCAACCGACTGTTTAACCAACTGGCGCAAGAAAACTATCTGGTTGGTCTCCCCTATGACTCGCTGATTGTAAAACTGGCTGAGAACTACTCTGACCTTAATGTTATCCATCCTTTCCGTGAAGGTAATGGCCGGGCGCAGCGGTTGCTGTTCGAACACATTATTATCAATTGTGGCTTTCAAATCTCCTTCGCTGGCATCAACCCCGATGAATGGATTCAGGCCAATATTGATGGTTACCATTGCCGTTATCAACGCATGACTGCGTTATTCGCCCGCTGTATTCGTTAAACCACTCCGACATTTCCTGTTAAAAGTTGTCACAGTCCCCCTACAACTGCCGCGCGTTGCGCCCCTGCCCGCGCGCGTAAACAATACCGTTACGCTGAATAACGAGTATTGACCGCCATGACCAACGCCGAAATCTATCGCCTGATAATGAATCTGATCCGTTTCGGTATCGTGGAACAGGTGAATTTAACCCTCGATCCGCCCAAAGCCCGCGTACGCTGCGGTGAATTACTGACCGACTGGTTGCCGTGGTCGGTGCGCCGCGCCGGAACCGCTAAAACGTGGTGGCCGCCAACCGAAGGGGAACAGGTGATTATTCTGGCCGCTGGCGGTGAGCTGTCCGCCGGGGTGATCATTGCCTCCCTGTATCAGAAAAGTGCCCCCACGCCGCTGAATACCGCCAACACTCAACACGCCACCTACCCCGACGGCGCAGTGATTGAGTACAACGCTGATACCGGCGCACTGAAAGCCAGCGGCATTAAAACCGCCACCCTTAATGCAGGCCAATCCATTCAGGCCACCGCACCAGAGATCACCTGTACCGCTTCGATCAAAATCACACTGGATACGCCCATTGTGGAGTGCACCCAACATCTGACCACTGCCACCTTAGAAGTGAAGCAAGGCGGCAAAATGACCGGAAATATTGAACATTCCGGCGGCAGCTTCTCATCTAATGGCGTGATGATTGATAGCCATGACCACGGCGGCGTACAGCGCGGCGGTAGCAATACTGACGGGCCAAACAAATGATCTATTTAGGCATGAACGCCCAGACCGGGCGGCGCATTACCGATATGGACCATATCACCCAGTCGATCACCGACATCGTCACCACCCCGACCACCACGCGCTGTATGCGCCGGGGCTATGGTTCATTGCTGTCTGACCTGATTGACGACCCGCAGAACCCGCTGTTACGGCTAAAAGCCATGTCAGCGGCCTACAGCGCCATCATGCGCTGGGAGCCGCGCGTGGTACTGACCCGCGTGTTATTGGCAGAACCGCAGGCGGGGAAAATGACGCTGGAGCTTCAGGGCCAGCGCACCGATCTGGCTGATATCTTTAATCTGGCGATCCCCGTTGGAGGCGGTTCATGAGCACTATCGACCTGTCACAGCTACCCGCTCCGCTGGCGGTGGAAGCACTGGATTATGAAACCCTACTCGCTGAACGCAAGGCGGAACTGATCGCCCTGTATCCGGTTGACGAGCAGGCGGCCATCACCCGCACCTTATCGTTAGAGTCCGAGCCGCTGGTCAAGTTATTGCAAGAGAACGCCTACCGTGAACTGGTATTGCGCCAGCGGGTTAACGAGGCGGCGCAGGCGGTGATGGTGGCCTATGCCAATGGCAGCGACTTAGACCAGTTGGGGGCTAACAATAACGTTCAACGCCTGATTATCACGCCCGCCGATCCGGATGCCATTCCGCCCGTTGCCGCCGTGATGGAGTCTGATACGGATTTTCGCCTGCGTATTCCGCAAGCCTTTGAAGCGCTGAGTGTGGCCGGTCCGACCGGAGCCTATGAGGCCCACGCCCGCAGCGCTGATGGTCGGGTGGCTGATGCCTCGGCACTGAGTCCATCACCGGCCTGTGTCACTGTCACCGTACTGGCGCGGGCCGGAAACGGCGAAGCCTCGCCGGAACTGCTCGACATTGTCCGCCTTGCCCTGAATGACGAGGACGTGCGGCCGGTGGCTGACCGCGTCACCGTGCAATCCGCTGTCATTGTCGATTACCAGATTGACGCCGTGCTCTATATCTATCCGGGGCCGGAAGCTGAACCGGTCCGCGCCGCTGCTCAGACCAAGCTCAATGCCTATATCAGCACTCAGCGCCGACTCGGACGGGATATTCGGACTTCCGCCATTTATGCCGCGCTGCATGTTGAAGGGGTGCAACGCGTCGAACTGAATGCGCCGCTGGCTGATGTGGTACTCGACAGCACACAGGCGGCTTACTGCACCCATGCGGTATTGACGGTCGGGGGAACTGATGAATAACCGCTTGCTACCGGCGGGATCATCCCCGCTGGAGATCGCCGCCGCGCAAGCCTGCGCCCGGTTGGGTGAGGTGCCGGTGCCGTTGCGCCAGTTATGGAATGCGGACCTGTGCCCGCTACCGTTACTGCCCTATCTGGCGTGGGCGTGGTCAGTGGATCGCTGGGATGAGAACTGGCCGGAAGCCACCAAACGCGCGGTAGTGAAATCTTCGGCTTACGTACACAAACGCAAGGGCACCATTGGCGCACTGCGTCGTGTGGTTGAGCCGCTCGGCTACCTTATCCGGGTAACCGAATGGTGGAAAACCGGCGAGACACCCGGCACCTTTCGCCTTGATGTCGGCGTGCTGGAAACCGGCATTACCGATGAAATGTATTTTGAACTGGAGCGGCTAATTGATGGGGCAAAACCCTGTAGCCGCCATCTGGTGGGCCTGTCTATCAATCTGGATGTCTCCGGTGCGATCCCTGTCAGTGTCGCCAGTTACGACGGTGACGAGCTGACCGTTTACCCCTATTTACCTGAAACTATTACCGTGAGCGGCCAACACTACACCGGCGGCACACTTCATCTTATTGACAGCGTGAGCGTGAACCCATGACCACAAAATTCTTTGCCATACTGACCCATCTGGGGGCGGCCAAACTGGCGAACGCCACGGCCCTCGGCACCCAACTACAGATCACTCAGATGGCTGTGGGCGACGGTGGTGGCGTATTACCGCTGCCGAACGCCGCACAAACGCAGCTGATTGGCGAGAAACGTCGCGCCGCACTGAACTCATTAAGTGTCGATGCAGCCAACAGTAGCCAGATTATCGCCGAACAGGTTATTCCGGAAACGGATGGCGGGTGGTGGATACGTGAAATCGGCCTGTTTGATAAAGATGGCGTCTTAATTGCCATTGCCAACTGCCCGGAGACCTATAAACCGCAGTTGCAGGAGGGCAGCGGCCGCACACAAACCGTGCGCATGGTGCTGATTGTCAGTAGTACCGAAGCGGTCACGTTAAAAATTGATCCCTCGGTGGTGCTGGCAACGCGCCAATACGTTGATAAAAAAGTGGATGATAAGGCGATTGAGGTTAAAGCCTATGCCGATGGATTGATGGCTGCGCATTTGGCAGCGGCTGATCCCCATTCACAATACGCACCGCTTGCCAGCCCGGCATTGACTGGCAAACCCACCGCCCCCACGGCGGCAAAAACCGATAACAGCACCCAACTGGCAACCACGGCGCATATTAAATTGGCGCTTGCAGACTATGCACCACTTGCCAGTCCGGCGCTGACCGGCACACCGACAACCCCCACAGCCGCAGCGGGAAACAGTACCCAGCAGCTAGCGAATACTGCTTTTGTGCAGGCCGCACTGGCGGCATTGGTTGCATCCTCACCGGCCGCACTCGACACACTAAAAGAGCTGGCTGACGCACTGGGCAATGACCCTAATTTTGCCACCACCATGACCAACGCCTTGGCCGGAAAAATGGATAAAGCCAAAAATGGTAGCGATATTGCGAATGTGGCAGCCTTTCTTGCTAACCTTGGTTTAGGCGATGCGGCTAAATTGGGAGTGGCAACTAACTCGCAAATGGCGGCAGGCACCAGCACATCCTTGCTTCCTACGGTTGCTGCCGTGATGAGCCTTTTTGCCAAGCGTTCATTTGCTGCTGCTGATTACATTCGAATCCCCGACGTTCCGGGCGGGCTAATCATTCAATGGGTAAGAGGGGCGACTGCTGGATTTAACGAGGGGGCATTTCCAGCGATCACTTTTCCTATTCCGTTCCCAACGGCCTGTGTTTTCGTGAGTGCCGCAACACAGGGGAATAATTCAAATACATCTGACTACATGGCGCAAGTGACATCATGGACTAAAACCTCGGCGCTTATTTTTTGTCAACAATTTACAACCTCCGCAGCAAGTGGTTCCATTTACCCTCTAATACTGGCTATAGGATACTGATATGAAAGCACTATTTAGCCATGAACTTATGTCCTTCATCCCTGAGAATATGGCAGTTGATGGAAGTTATAGCCAGGACATTACAGACAATCTTATTGCTGCCACGAATGAAGAACTTGCGATGTACTGGCGTCAAACTCCTCCCGATGGGAAAACGCTAGGAGCTACTAATGGTCGGCCTGTGTGGGTGGATTTACCACCACCGACACCAGAGCAACTTGCTGAGATTAAAGCCATCAATGTGGCTCAAGCTAAAGTTGATAAATCGAAATTAATTAGCGATGCCAGCGATAAGGTAGAAATACTAAAAGACCGGATCGAAGCGGGGCAGGATAAAGCCGCTGAGTTGAAGTTGTGGAAGGCCTATCGCATTGCGCTTGATGATGTTGATATTAATAACCCAGCATGGCCGGTAGTGCCGGAATAGTCGATATTAGCCGGGCTTAGTACCCGGCATCTTTTTTAATTATTAAGGTGCGGGAGGCCAGGTAATATTAGCCGGATTTGAGGTATCAACACGCATCAACGCCACTCGATATTTACGCCATGCGGCAAGGTCAGCTATTTCCTTTTCGCTTGCATCCCCTGCGTCAACTGCATCTTGCCGCCATTCTATCTCTGAATCTGCAACAACCTTTAGGTCAGCTTTTTTAGCCTTGGCGCTAGCAACTAGTTCATCGTGTGTTTGTGGTGGTAAATCGACCCATGCAGGCATTCCATCAATAACGCCACGTTGTTTACCCGCCGGATATTGGGTGCCGAACTCACGATATATATCTTCTGAAACATCTATCATATCTGATAAATCCCACCCAGCGGCGGTGTACTCAACAAATAATTTTATATCAGGAAATGCGTTATTCTTTGCTGACCACTTATAAGTTTTCATGATTAACGTCCAATGGCGATAAAGTAACCGGTATCGGTGGTTGGGGATGGCGATCGAAACGCTCCTTTGAATGTAGCGTTATTAATTATCGATACCAGTGCAACAGCTTGTGTTTCTGTATTTCTACATGATGCGACTATTGAAATTGCGGCAGATGGGAACGGGGATGGAAAAGATATGACTGCTGGGGTTGATGTACCGTTTCCAGAAAAGAAACCCCACTGAATCATGAGTCCGCCGGGTAGTTTCATCCATCCGCTATCAGTGCCGAAATTATTAGAAAACGAGTTCATGTCTGGGATCTGATTAGTGCCAGTCCCTACCGTTCGTTTCGCGGCATCGCCTAAACCAAGGTTTAAGCGAACACTAACTCTTTAGCCATTCCCATAAAAATGACACACTCCCGTCATTTTCTTTGGGGAACCAAACATGCTGATTGGCTATATCAGAGTGTCAACAAATGACCAAAACACCGAACTGCAACGCATTGCATTATTGAGTGCAAATTGTGAACAGATTTTTGAAGATAAAATAAGCGGGAAAGCCTCGGACAGGCCGGGGCTAAAACGAGCTATGAAGGTCATGTCGGCAGGGGATACGTTGGTTGTGTGGAAGCTTGACCGACTGGGGCGCAGCGTGCGTCACTTAATTTCGCTGATAGAAGAGCTTAAAAATCGAGGCGTGCATTTTCGCAGTTTGACCGACAGCATTGATACCAGCACTGCCATGGGGCGCTTTTTCTTTCATGTCATGTCTGCGTTGGCTGAAATGGAACGTGAGCTGATTGTCGAGCGTACACTTGCCGGATTAGCTGCCGCCAGAGCGGAAGGGCGGATCGGGGGCCGTCGTCGAGTCATGACCTCTGAAGTGGTTGATCGCGCCAGACGGATGTTTGCCCAAGGTGCAACATTGCATCAAGTCGCTCTGGTGCTCGATGTCTCACCCAAAACTATCTATAAATATATTCCGGCTGGAGAGCGTCTCGCGTTGGTGCCTGAATGATTAACCGTGGCCGGGTTAATTGCCCGGTCTATTAAACAAATCTAGAAAACATCAGATATCGTTCAATCGCATAACCTTTATTTCTGTTTAGTCGCTGTGCATTTATCACTACATTTTTCTACGCCCCAAAAGATGATACCGCCGACGATGATTGATCCGATAGCGACTACCCAGGCAGTTATTCCGTCATAGAAAGCATAAGCAACAGCCAACCCTATTACCACTATAAATGAGACTATAGTGCCAATCATATCGAAGGCAAAACGTAATAACCCATTAATAACTTTTGATTTCATCTGCTAAGCACTTTAAAGATATAAGGTTATTTTTTGCCATTTTACTGAGTTGAATAAAACGCTCAAATGGTTTTTCAAAAAGGAAGAACAGCATATCGTAGTCGTTTGGCTTTAGTTTATTAAAAAGAAATGGACTTTCTTGGGATAATTTTCGTGACGCTTCACATGCCCGCGCCATAACCCCTTGAAACATTACACCGGAAATCATAATGGTAGTGCCAAACCTGACACTAAATTTTACTAAGGCACCTGCCACTAAACCACTAACGACTTTGCCACTGATGTGGCCTGATATCAGTGTTTGGGCGGCCATACGAGTGATTTTACCCGTTGCACCATAGATAAGCTCTTGGTGCAATTGTCGAATGGTTTCATCTGGTAGGCGGCTGAGAGTATCATTAATGATAATATCAGCCACTTTAGCGATAATAAATCGATCGCGAATAAGGTTATCAAAGACTTTCAGGAAACGCTTATCATCAACCATATTACGTTGTTGATAATATCGCCCACCATCCGAGAGATTCAAATCCTGAAAGGTTCGTTCAACCCCCAAATATAAGTCCATGGGAATAGATTTAATTCCCTCGGCCATTGCCTTAATAAATCTTGCTGAATCCATAACCTTTCCCTGATTGTTACAGTATTGTTTCAATCATATTGGGTTTTATCTAATTACTCCTAATGATTTAAGCTCCGAATGTTCTGAAAATAGAGCTATGGGTGGGCAGGGTAAGGCGAATGTTTCCACAGGACGCGACACTGCATCAAGTGACTTTGATTATTGATGTATCCCCCAAAACTATATACAAATATATTCCGGCCGAAGAACGACACGCCATAACGTCATAAGTAACAAACAAAAAGCCCGCATAAATAGCGGTTTTTTTGTTGCTGCAGTACAGATAAAGCTGACTGTGCTCCATGGTATTACAAAAACCTCAACCCCAGATCCACATCAGCCAGCATTTCACGCAAATCCTCGCTGACTTTTTCCAGACTGAGCGAGAACTCAATTTTTCTCGCCTTACCATCCTTAAAAAACTCGGTGCGGGTTTCGCTGATACCGGTGATCACAAACATGCCGTAGATCCCGCCAGTGCCTTCGATTAGCGGGTAGGCCTTGCCGGTGTAGGCCATCGTGCGCAGTGCCGCCAGCGACACATCGCCGCCGGTCACTTCTGGGTACAACGTCCCGCCCAGCGTAATTTTATCTTCGCCGGGGCCGATATATTGATAGCGTGGCGACTTGCCTACCCGACTGTTATTGACGTGCCTGAAGGTGCTCTCCTGCCCCAGATTCTGATAAGGCGCAGTGCGCAGTTCAAACACAAATAGCCCAAAAACCATCATCATAATTATTACTCCCTGTCTGTCAGCGTGGAACGGCGGCGGGACTCTTTCTGGCGCTGTAGCGTGGCGATTTTGTCATACAACATATTGACCAGTTTATTCTCATCTATGCTGGCCGCCTGCTGACCTTGCAGGTTGATGGTGATGTCGTAGCGGTCGCCCTCATGGGTTATCGGGCCACTATTGCGCTGCGCACTGAGCGGCTTTCTCGCCAGTTGTGGAATATCACCGGCCAGTGATAACTGGTCAAAATCATTACCCGGCGCGATTATCTCCCGCGTGCGGGCCAGCATATCGCTGGCGCTCTGCTGCATTCTTGCCAACAGGCCGGGCTGTGCCGCCGCTTTTGCCGGAGCGGATAAGTACGGTGAGGCCAGCGGCAGATAATCCGGCACATTCTTAAACACGATATCGCCCAGTTTATCCCGCGCATTATCCGCCGCTGCGGTGGCTGGCGAACTGCTGGCGAGGCTGTCACCACTGCCTTTTTTCTTTTTACTGCGGTCAACGGCACCGTAAATGGATGGGGCCGCCGTGGGCGCGCTGGCGATCGGGGATGCTGCTGCGTTCGCCATGGCGCTGCTGTTGCCGGCGACCGGCTTATCAGGACTCCACGACCACGCGGATTTCGCTGCCACCATCTTTTTTAGTACCGGGTCCCACTCATACATCACCGGTGCTTTCGGCCCGTTCATCGCTGCCACCGCACCGCTGGCGGCATCCGCCGCTTTCGGGATAGCCCCCAGTTTTTCCAGTAACCAGCCTAACCCCTTCGCCAGTTGTTCTACCGGCCAGAACAGCCCACTAATTACCGCCCCGACCACTTCACCAAAGGTTTTACCGGCATTGGTGGCCGCTTCCAGTGAGGCTTTTGACGACTCGACCGGTGAAAGCAACTGAGTAAACCAGTTCCACACCCGACCAATCGCGCTGCCAATGCCGTCAAATATCGGAGCCAGCGGTGCAAAAGCTTCTCTGACTGGCCTTAACCCTTCGATTAACCCGGTAAAGAAGCCACTGAAAAATGCTTTTATCGGCTCCCAATATTTATAAATCAGGATGCCAGCCCCGACCAACGTGGCGACCAGTAGTCCGATAGGGCTTAACAGAAAGCCAATCACAGACCCCAGCGCACCAAATACCGCACCGCCAATACTGCCCAACAGGCGCAGCGGCGAAGTTGCTACCCATTTCAACATATTGCCAAGACGACCCAGCGCTGCACCCGGCTGACTAAACGCAGCGGACATAGCCGCACCAGCACGCCCAGACGCACCCGACAGTGCCATTTGCGCATTAGAACCCAGTAGTGCCATTTTCGACTGCAAGCCACCCAGCGCAGAACCGGCCACGCTGGCACTGGTTCGCCACGACAATAACGCCGGAGAGACGCGCAGCAGGTTAGGCACCAACCGACTGATCCCACCCGATAACCAGCTGAATTTCGGCAGTAATAATCCTAAGCCACCGTTACCGGCCAGTAACGAGAACCCCAACCGCAGGGCCAGCATCGGCCCCAGTAATGCCGCCGCAGCCAGTGCCAATCCGCCCAGCGTAATCGTGGCAATCGACAGTGTCGCTACCACTTTCATGATGGTGCCTGCCAGTTTAGGGTTAGCCTCCACCCAACGACGCACGCCACCAATCATGTTTTTTAAGGTCTCGACCACCTCCAGCATCGGCGCGCGCAGGGTTTCCCCCATCGAACTCAGCGCGTTACCGCCGCCGGATTTCAACAGCTGCAATTGCGCCGAAATAGAGTCTTTATCAATATCAGACTCTTTTTGCATCGAGCCTTTTGCGCCCTTTCCCTGAGTAAGGGTAAGTTGCCGATCCAGTTCATCAATATTGTTCACCAGCTTGGCGGCATCTTTACCGAAGTCTTTACCAAACAGCTGAGTGAGTACCCGCAGCCGATCCACGTCGGGCAATTTTTTAACCGCCCCCAGCACTTCGCGAATAGTGCCCATCGCATCGACAGACATCGCCTTTTCAATCTTGCTTTCATCCATGCCCAGTGCATCCAGCCCGGCGAGAAACTTGTCGCTTTGCATGGTGGCAATCGACAGTTCGCGCACCATGGCATTAGCCGCACTGGCGGCAATTTCAGACTGCGCCCCCAATGACAGGAAGGTCGATCCCAGTGCTGCTGCCTGTTTATAGTTGAGCCGGTCAGCCACGCCGCCCATCCGTTGCAGCACATCAATAATATCCGCCCCTTTCGACTGGGCGTTATCATCCAGATAGTTCAGGGCGTCGCCCAGCTGCTCAATATCTTTGGTGGGGATCTTGTACAGCCCGGAGATTTTACCGAGGCTTTCCGCCAGTTCACCGGCGGGCAGCTCAAAGGCTTTCGACGCTTTGGCGGAGACATTAGCAAAGTCCAACAGCTCTTTTTTCTGCTGCGCCCAGTCAGCCCCCTCGGTTGTCACCCCCATGCGTGCGCCACCTTCGACCAGGGCGGCAAAGTCAGCCGCGCCACCCGGCAAGGGGGCATCTTCGGCCGCGTCTTTAATGGCGTTTTGCATTTCATAGAATTGCGTGGTGCGCTGGCCGTTATCATCGCGCAGGCCATTAACCTGTTTCGCCACCCCCTTCATGGCATCTTCCATGCCGCTGTAACTCTTCAGCGCCAGAGCCACCGGGGCCGCCATCACCGCACCGGTGGCGAGTGCCGTCATACCGCCGGATTGCAACTTACCGCGCAGCTCCTGCCCGCGATCGTAACTGGCCCGCGCCGCTGCCACCCGCTTGAGTCGCTGCTCTTGCAGTTGCAACTGACGGTTATATTGGGCGGTGCGATGGGTGATTTGCTCAGTGGCAGTGCTGTTACTGGCAACCGAGACGCCGTGCTGGTAAAGACTGGCGCGCAGTTCAGCCAGCCGCCGCACTTCAACGGTCTGTTTTTCCTGCAACTTACCCAAACGGCTATCCCACTTTTGCACAGCGGCGATCTGCTTCTGGGTAGGATTGTCGAGGGATTTAACCGCGTCTGATGCCCGGCGCAATTTCTCTATACGGGCGGCGGCTTTATTGCTGGACTCGGCCAGCTTGTCGAAACTGGCGGCTTGTTTGGGTAAGTCGCGCAGGTTATCGCGCGTGGATTTGATTTGCCGCCCCAGTGCGGCGGTGCTTTTCTGGGCGGCATTAAAAGGTTGAGTCAGATTATTGACCGCCCCTAAAGCCACTTTGATCTGTAGGTTGCGGTCAGCCATGCTTATTCTTCCGTGGTTCCCCAGCGTGCTACTGCACGTTCACGCCAGTCTAAAAGGTCGGGCACAGTCATTACCCAGAGATCGGGCAATGACCAGTGAAAAACAACCGCGATATCAGCGATCACCTCTTCTATTTGGCTAAATCCAAATTCGCAGGCAGGGCTTCCGTTGTCGTCGGTTCCGCCTCCGAAGCAGGTTGTAAAAAAGTGACAACCTCTTGTGCCAATTGGGAAAAGTCCCAAGTGTCCATGGTGATCAGTTCAATCTCGGTCAGCGCCGGAGAAGTGACGCGCGGCAACAGCTTAATCAGGGCGTTAACATCGGTGGTAATGATGTCGTACATCTTCAGGCCACGTAAAGAACCGGCCTGTTTCAGCGCGCCTGTCAAAGAAACTTCTTTGATGATTGTCTTCCCGCGCTTGATCGGTGTTTGTAAAACAATGGTATTCAACATAAATAAATTCCCAGATTAAAGGCCAATATTAGCGCGGTGTTTTTCCAGCATATCCACACCGTTCACCCGGTAGATCATGTTCAGGACATCCAACTCGACCAGTTCCTCGTTGTTGGCCGTGATTTTGCAGTAGGTATTTTTCAGTGTGTATTTATGGCTGGTATCATCACCCTGTTTCGCGCTGCCGGGATCGTGCTCGGTGTAACGGCCGCGCGTTTGGATTTCCAGCGGGATCGCCTCACCGGTATCCTCCGCCTGATAGGAGCCAGCAAAACGGAACTGCACCCCGTCAGCGGTAGGCGTACCCCACAGTTTCAGCAATTCAGGGGCCAGCCCGCCGAGGGTTAATTCCATATCCAGCGCCCCCGCCTCAAAGCCGAGATCCACCGCCACCGAACCGGGCATACCGGCACCCTGATAATCTTCCGTCTTGATAGTCAGCTTTGGCGGTGTCAGCTCTGAGGCTTGCCCCAGATAGCTCTCGCCATTGACATAGACGTTGAAATACTTAAGTTTTCTTGGCAATGCCATAGTAATAACCCTTAGCTATTGACGGCATTCGCAAAGCTCGCGAAATATTCGTCGGTGAATTCCTGAATCAACCCCAGATTCTCCAGCGGCGGCACCGGGGTGTAGTTGTAACGAATGGTCAACTTGCCCAGCTTCAGCGTGTCGGTGCTGTTGGCGTCGGTGTCATACCAGCACCGTGCACCCAACAGGCGACCGGCGGTAACATAGGCCGACAATTTGCGGTTGATACCGTCGATAACATCTTTCGCCAGTGACGGCGTTAGCGGTTTGTCGATATAGTAGAAATGGGCTTCCGCAATGGTATCTAGCAGGATTTGGGCGGTGCGGGTGTAGCTCTCGAAAATAAACACCTCTTCCTCGCAGGTGCGGGAACCCCAGAAGCGAAAACCTTTTTGCTTGATCAGCGTGGTAATGTGGTTGCTGTTCAGCTCGTCGGCGTCGGTGTCTTTGCCTTGCAAGGAAAAATAGATATCAACCGATGTCCCCAGCACACCATCAACCGGCACGTTGGACAGGGTTTTATGCCAGCCAATATCCGCGTCAATCTTGGCGCGCAATCCCAACGCATAAGCCGGTGCGGGCACCACAACGTTGCTTTCAGCTTCGCTGTCATAGGCCAGCCAGTCGGGGTAAATCACCATCACTTCGCGCTGAATAAAGTTCTTGCGGTAAAGTTTGGCCTCGGCAATGGTTTTGCAGCCGTTGGCACTGATATAAGCAAACGCCTTCAGTTCTCGGGCAAAAATGGCAATTTGATTGGCCACTGCCAAGGTATCCAGCCCCGGTGCGCCAATGATGCGTGGCTTCACGCCGACACGCATTTCAGCGACCAGCAAGGCATAAAGGCCGGTATAAAGTCCGTTCTCATCCACGCCACCAATCACATTGGCTTCAGTGCTTTTTTCACCCTCTTCTGTGCCGCCTTCCGCCACGCGAATAACCACCGTTTGCGGGCTGGCCTGGTCAGAAATAGCCTTCAGGGTTTGCCGTAATGTGCCGGTTTTCCCTGCTTTGCCGAGCACGTTCTTAACCCGCGTCAGCAATACCGGCGTATTCAGCGGAAAGGTGGCGGCGTCAGCATCGTCAGCCGTACAGATCACACCAATCACGGCGGAGTCGATATCGTTAATGATGGTCGAGGTGTCAGTGGTTTCCTCACCGCTCACACCGTGGTGATAATTTGTTGCCATTGGGGTACGCTCCGAAAAGGATTAATCCTTGCCGAAATCATTAACCAACCTCGCGCGTAAATCACCGCCTGCCTGTTGTATCAGGCCTGACACAGCAAACAGGGGTTTGTCTGCGCGTCATTTCCCCGCAAAATTACCCCATGCAACTACTCCCGGACGACCTCACCCCACGCCCCGCCTTTGATATCAAAATAGGCGGCAAAACTCAGACCACGGTTAACGACCGGCTGATCAGTTTAACGCTGACCGATAACCGTGGTTTTGAAGCTGATATGCTGGAATTGGTCATTGATGACGCTGACCAGAAAGTCGCCTTGCCTAAACGTGGGGCACAGATTGATATTGCGCTGGGCTGGAAAGGTGAACCGCTGATCAGTAAGGGCCGCTTTACCGTGGATGAAATCAGCCATACTGGCCCGCCGGATCAGCTGATTGTCACCGCCCGCAGTGCTGATTTTCGCGATACCTTCAATGTGAAACGGGAGTACAGTTGGCACGATATTACCGTCGGGAAAGTGGTTGCCAGTATTGCCTCGCGCTATGACCTGAAAGCGGGCGTTAGTGAGGATTTAGGCAAGATAGAGATTGATCACGCCGACCAGACCAGCGAGTCAGATATCAGTTTTTTAACCCGCATGGCGGAAAAGCTCGGCGCAATTACCACCATCAAAAACGGCATGCTGTTATTCATGCACCCAGGGCGCGCGGTATCCCAAAGCGGCAAGCTGTTACCGGCTATTACCATCACCCGCGCCAGTGGTGACAAACACAGTTTTCGGGTGGCTGACCGTGACGCCTATACCGGCGTTACCGCCTACTGGCTGGATCTCAATTACGGCAAGCCACAAAAAACCAGCGTTCGCCGCAAGCGGAAAAGCAAAACACCCCCGAAAGTCAAAATCCCGGCATCGACCAGCAAGGAGGGAAATTATCTGGAGGGTGTCGAGGGAAATGTTTTTGTGATGCGCGAAACATTCAAGACAGAACGGGCCGCCCGTCGCGCCGCTGCCGCCCGCTGGTCGAAACTGCAACGGGGTGCGGCTGAATTTACTATGACACTGGCACGCGGCCGCGCTGACCTATTTCCAGAACTGCCCGCTGTCATGCAAGGCTTTAAGCCGGAGATTGATCAGGCCGATTGGATCATTACCCAAGTCACCCACACCATCGGCGATAATGGCTTTACGACTGCGCTAAATTTTGAAGTGAAAATATCCAACTGGGATATGGCGGGAGAAGAAACAGAGTAAAAGAATTCGGAGAATGAATAGGTTATACTTTAGCCAAGCAAGAGAAGGTTGGAGTTATTATCATGATGTCATGCCCACAATGTGGTGCCGTCACCCGCACCCGTACCAGCAGAATGATAACCGTCAATACCAAAGAGAATTACCACCAATGCCAAAACCTGCTTTGCAGTTGCACATTCACCACGCTGCAATCAGTCGATAAAATCCTGTCCCACCCCAACCGTAATAACACCGCCACCCTACCCCGCGATCTGTTTCTGCCAGGGCATCTGGGTGATGATCAGTTTGATTTAGGTTTTTGATACTCAACAGTTTTCAATCAGCCTGCCGCGTGCGGGCTTTTTATTGGATTGATGACTTATTACTCATTACAATTGCTGAAGTATTAAACCACTGGGCTAGAAGTAATTACATAAAAGGGAATAAGTAAATGGCATTAGTTCAATGTTCTTCATGCACCAATAATGTTAGTGATACTGCGTTTAAATGCCCGTCTTGCGGCCATCAGCTAAGAAAACCAAAGCGTACATTTTTTGGTAAAGTCATTAAGTGGAGTTTTATCTTATTTAATCTGCTTATGATTTATTGGTTAGTTGCGGGCGTCGGTTCTACTGGCGAAGTTATGCAAAATGCTGGCTCTGATGCAGAACGTGCAGGGGCGGCTATCGGTACAGGTATCGGCATGATGATGATCGGCACCATTTGGGTTATCGGCGATATCATTATCGGGATGTTGGTTTTGTTTACACGACCAAAATCTAACTAATTGTTCCGTTACGCATAAATTAAGGCCCGCAATCGCGGGCCTTTTTTGTCGATGTGGTCAATGCGTGGACACTGATAGAAATTAATCCTTTAATTTCAACATCATGAAACAGTATAAAGGCGCCTGCTTAGGCGCCCTTATTCATTATCTGCCGTTAAAACGAAAGATTAATCCCACCAGATGTCAAACAGCTCACTGGTTTCTACATTTTTCAGCTTGCGAGCTTCCAGCCATTTAGTAACCAATGCACGATGCTCATCAGTGCAGTGACCGATCTCTTGCAAGCAAATCAGACCTTCCCACTGTAAATAGCCACTGCCATCAAATGCCAGGCCGTTTGCTTCAATGACTTCATCGATAAAAGCATCGACAGTTTCATCAATGACATCAACACCTGTACCTTCAGGGAAGGTCCACTTTACCGAGAAACCTAATTCCTGAAACTCAGCGATATGCATTTTCTTACGTAAGCGACGACTACGATTATTAGCCATTATTCTTTCCTCTCAAACATCAGATCCCAAACGCCATGTCCCAGACGCTGGCCACGTAATTCAAATTTTGTCAGCGGACGTGAGTCCGGACGAGGTACATAATCATTTTGTTCTGAAAGGTTGTGGAATTCGTTCACACCTGACATCACTTCCAGCATATGTTCCGCATAATGTTGCCAGTCGGTGGCCATATGGAACACGCCACCCACTTTTAATTTACTTCTCACCAGTTCAACAAAAGGTGTCTGGACGATGCGGCGCTTATTATGGCGCGCTTTGTGCCATGGGTCGGGGAAAAACAGCTGAACCATATCCAATGAAGCATCCGGAATCATGTTTTCCAGCACTTCAACGGCGTCATGACACATGATCCGCAGGTTACTCAGGCCAGCTTCGTGCGCTGAACCAAGACATGCACCAACCCCCGGAGAGTGAACTTCTATTCCCAGAAAGTTCTGCTGTGGATTACTGGCCGCCATGGTCACCAGAGAAGTGCCCATACCGAAACCGATCTCCAAGACCACTGGCGCTTCGCGGCCAAATAGTGCGCTTAAATCAACCGGCGTTGCCTGATATTCCACGCCCATCACCGGCCAGTAGCTATCCAGCGCCAGTTGTTGACCCTTGGTCAGGCGGCCCTGACGGCGGACAAAACTACGAATACGGCGCATAGCGCGGCCGTTTTCATCAAATTCCGGGGATATGACGTCATTTATCATGGTGCTTTCTGTCTGTTAATTGCGTATATGAATGCGCATTATGCAAAGATACGCCAGTTTATCAACTATGGACGTCATAAGTACAAAATTAAGCAGTAAATAACGTATATATGCTCAATCACGTCAGTGATTCAGGAAATTGAGTGCAGCTAACACCGCTGTGGTTTCAAGTACGAAGGTATCCCCCAAAGTAATTGGAGCTACAGCAAGGCAGCCAATGAATGAATCCCGATGAGCTGACTCAAGTCAGTGATTCGGGTGAGTGAGTGCAGCTAACACCGCTGTAGTTTCAAGTACGAAGGTATCCCCCAAAGTAATTGGAGCTACAGCAAGGCAGCCAATGAATGAATCCCGATGAGCTGACTCAAGTCAGTGATTCGGGTGAGTGAGTGCAGCTAACACCGCTGTAGTTTCAAGTCCAAAGGTATCCCCCAAAGTAATTGGAGCTACAGCAAGGCAGCCAATGAATGAATCCCGATGAGCTGACTCAAGTCAGTGATTCGGGTGAGTGAGTGCAGCTAACACCGCTGTAGTTTCAAGTACGAAGGGGGTTTACAGCGCTGGAACTCTATGCTGCAATCCAGCCCTATTTATTTATCTGCCGGATATCGATACCTGCTTATGATGCAAGCGCAACAATTCGCGCACGCGGTACTTGATTGGTACCAACGTTTTGGCCGCAAGACACTGCCGTGGCAGTTGGATAAAACACCTTATCAAGTGTGGTTGTCTGAAGTTATGTTGCAACAGACTCAGGTTGCGACGGTGATCCCCTATTTCCAACGCTTTATGCTGCGCTTCCCTGATATCCGTGCTCTGGCAGCAGCGCCGCTGGATGAAGTTCTGCATTTATGGACTGGACTGGGCTACTACGCCCGAGCCAGAAATCTACATAAAGCAGCCCAAACCGTGGTGGAACGCCATCAGGGCGAGTTTCCCACTACTTTTGACGAGATCCTTGCACTGCCGGGGATTGGTCGTTCAACGGCCGGTGCCATATTGTCGCTCGCTTTAGGGCAGCATTTTCCAATTTTAGATGGTAACGTTAAGCGAGTGCTGGCACGTTGTTATGCGGTTGAGGGATGGCCCGGTAAAAAGGAGGTCGAAGGCCGGTTGTGGCAAATCAGTGAAGAGGTAACCCCCGCTAAAGGTGTAGGCCAGTTTAATCAGGCAATGATGGATTTAGGTGCCATAGTTTGTACCCGCTCTAAGCCCAAATGCGAACTCTGCCCATTAAATATCGGCTGCATGGCTTATGCTAACCACAGTTGGGCACGCTACCCTGGTAAAAAACCCAAACAAACAATACCGGAAAAAACCGCCTATTTTCTGTTGATGCAAAATGGCACCCAAGCGTGGCTTGAACAGCGCCCACCAGTGGGCCTGTGGGGCGGGCTATTTTGTTTCCCGCAATTTGCGGAGCAAGAAGAACTTGAGCGCTGGTTACAGCAACGAGGTATTTCGGCTAGTGGTTTGCAGCAATTGACCGCATTCCGTCATACCTTCAGCCACTTCCATCTGGATATTGTTCCGATGTGGCTGAATGTGGAATCAGCCCGTGGATGCATGGATGATGGTGCTGGTCTCTGGTATAACTTAACACAGCCACCTTCGGTAGGAGTGGCCGCCCCAGTTGAGCGTTTATTGCATATGTTGGCAAAAACAGAGTTGGCAAAACAATAACGGGCAGCACAACCATCGACCCAAACTGCTTTATTTGACGATAGTCATAGAAGAGGATTTAGCATGAGCAGAACGATTTTTTGCACGTTTTTAAAGAAGGATGCTGAGGGGCAGGATTTTCAGCTGTATCCGGGTGAAATAGGCAAACGTATTTATAACGAAATCTCAAAAGAAGCCTGGTCACAATGGATAGCCAAACAAACCATGCTAATTAATGAGAAAAAACTCAGCATGATGAATGTGGCAGACCGCAAACTGCTGGAACAAGAGATGGTCAACTTCTTGTTCGAGGGACAGGACGTTCATATTGAAGGTTATACTCCGCCGAGTAAATAACCACGTGGGGCCTTTGTAGGCTCCACTCCTCATCAAGATATGGCTTGTAAGATGAAGAAAATTTTAGCTTTGTTGGTAATTGCACCATTGTTAGTGTCTTGCTCGGGTAATAAAAATCAGGCAGATAGCGAAGCCTTTGTCAAAGACACCAACGGTTTTGAGATTTTAATGGGCCAATTTGCCCACGACATTGAAAATATTTGGGGATTAAAAGAAGTCTTAATCGCGGGTCCGAAAGATTACGTTAAGTATACGGATCAGTATAAAACCCGCAGCCATATCAATTTCGATGCCGGTACTATTACAGTTGAAACTATTGCCACGACCGATCCGGCGGCTCACTTACGTCAGGCGATAATCACGACATTATTAATGGGCGATGACCCAGGCTCGATTGATCTCTATTCTGACGCTAACGATATTCAGATCAGTAAAGAGCCATTCCTCTATGGGCAGGTGCTCGATAATAATGGCGAGCCGATTCGCTGGGAGTGGCGGGCGGCCCATTTTGCTGATTATTTACTGCAAACCAGAATGCAAAAACGCACCTCTGGTCTGCATGTTATCTGGTCGGTAACCTTGCAATTAGTGCCAAACCATCTGGATAAACGTGCTCATAAATATCTGCCACTAGTTCGGCAATCAGCTGAGCGATATGGTGTCGAAGAGTCACTGATTCTGGCAATCATGCAGACAGAGTCTAGCTTCAACCCCTATGCTGTCAGCGGCTCTGATGCGCTAGGCCTGATGCAAGTCGTTCAGCATACTGCCGGGCGAGATGTATTCAAATTGAAAGGCAAAGGTGGTCAGCCAAGTCGCAGTTATCTATTTGATCCAGCAAATAATATCGATGCAGGCACAGCATATTTGTCAATTTTGCAAAATACCTATTTAGGTGGTATTCAAAATATAACCTCACGCCGTTATGCCGTTATTACCTCTTATAATGGTGGTGCAGGCAGCGTATTACGAGTATTCCACAGCGATAAAAATCAAGCGGTGAATATTATCAACAATATGGCACCGGGTGATGTATTCCAAACGCTAACCACTAAGCACCCATCCGGTGAATCCCGCCGTTATCTGGTGAAAGTGAACAGCGCGCAGAAGAGCTACCGCCGCTATTAGTTTTAGTGAGACTTGATAAATAAAACTCAAATGGCACAACTCACCGTGCCATTTTTTATGGAAAATTGTGGTCACAGAAAAATATTGCACATTTGAATAACAACCATTCTTAATAAAATGCTTATAGTATCGATCATCACTCTATTACCCACACTCGCAGGCTGCGCACATGGATTTTGGACTTACTGTTTTCGAAATGGTAGCAATTTTCTCCACGATGGTTGTTGCCTACACTATTTTTGGCATCACAGGATTTGGTTCCGCGTTAATTGCTAGCCCAGTATTAGCACTGTTTATTCCTGTCGCTAAGATTGTACCGCTATTGGCAATCGTCGATATGTTCGCAGCAATGACCAATGTCGCACGCCATAGTCGACACGCTGATCTTGCTGAGCTTAAACGGCTGGTGCCATTAATGATTATTGGCAGCCTGATTGGTGCAACCATATTGCTGCGTACTCGACCCGATATTTTATTATTGGCTCTGGGTCTATTTGTCATTTTATATGCAATCTACTCACTCAGCCGACGCAAGCCACAAGGGCAATTCAACTCTATCGCAGCGATTCCTTTCGGCTTGATTGGGGGGATTTTTAGTGCACTATTTGGTAGTGGAGGGTTTATCTATGCCATTTATTTATCAGGCCGAATAGCCAACAAAGATAATTTACGGATTACTCAGACGACACTCATTGGTCTAAGCACCCTAACCCGAGTCATTTTATTTACTCTGGCCGGGGTTTATATGGATTTATCCATTTTATGGATGGTGTTACTGCTCGCACCAGGCATGTTGGTTGGGCTACTTATCGCCAATAAAATCAGTTTAGGGATCAGCCGCGAGCAACTTATCCGAATAATAAACATCTTATTGCTGATTTCCGGAGCCGTTTTATTAGCCCGATATTTCGGTTACTGATTAACCCGATAGCGAAAAATAGTGGGCGGGACAGCCAATACACTCATCGGCTGTCTATTTATTGCTTACTGCAATTACTGAGTAATAACGTAACCAAAGATACGCCGCCACTCCACATCACCTTTTTCGATATAAACGCCCTGTAATTCTGGAGAAAAGCCCGGTAGTAAATTAATGCCCTCTTCCAGCGCCAGGAAATAGCGCTGCACTGCCCCTCCCCATACTTCGCCCGGCACCACACACAATACACCCGGCGGATACGGCAACGCACCTTCAGCAGCAATACGTCCTTCTGCTTCAGCAATTGGAATCAGCTCGATATTATCGCGGATAAACTGGATATTGGCATCTTGCGGGTTCATGACAACCTGCGGAAAACCCGCTTTGCGGAACATCTCTTTTTGCAGCTGCTTAACATCAAAACTGACATATAAGTCATGCATCTCTTGGCATAACTGGCGTAAAGAGTAGCCGCGATAGCGCACTTCATTCTTACGATATATCGTCGGCAACACATCACAAAGTAGTGCATCTTGCTCAACGTAGCGCTCAAACTGTACCAACATATCAACCAGATGTGCCATTTTTGCTGGATTTTCTGCTGGCGTGAGCAGGAATAAGATCGAATTAAGATCGCACTTTTCCGGCACAATGCCATTTTCACGTAAAAAGGTCGCTAATATTGCTGCCGGAACACCAAACTCAGTATATTGGCCAGTGCTGGCATCAATGCCGGGCGTCGTCAGCAACAATTTGCAAGGATCAACCAAGTACTGATCTTGGTTATATCCTTCAAATCCATGCCAAGCCTCATTGGGCACAAAATTAAAGAAACGCGCGTCATTGGCGATGATATTAGTATCGTAATCTTGCCATTGTTTACCACCGACAATCGGAGGAATAAAAGGCCGCAGCATTGAACAACGCGCTAATAATGATTTACGGGTTTCGATACCTAGTTTCACGCAATCCATCCACATACGGCGGCCGCTATCACCAGAGTGTATTTTGGCATTAACATCCAGTGCAGCGAATAATGGATAGAATGGGCTGGTCGAAGCATGCAACATAAATGCATTATTAAAACGTTTATGATTGCAGTGCCGTTTTTGCCCTTTGATATGGTTATCTTTTTTATGCACTTGCGAGGTCTGAGAAAAACCAGCCTGCTGCTTGTGCACCGATTGAGTCACAATAATCCCAGGGTCGTTTTCATTTAGTTCCAGCAACAACGGCGAGAAATCCTTCATCATCGGAATAAATTGCTCATAACCAACCCACGCGGAATCAAACAAAATGTAATCACATAAATGACCAATACTATCAATAACCTGGCGTGCATTATAGACAGTGCCATCATAAGTGCCCAACTGAATGATCGCCAATCTAAATGGCCGTGTCTCTTCCGCACGTTCAGGCGCGACCTCACGCAACTGCTGGCGTAAATAATTTTCATCGAAACAGTGGGCATCAATACCACCAATAAATCCGAATGGGTTACGAGCCGTTTCTAAATAGACTGGTGTCGCTCCAGCCTGAATCAGTGCGCCATGATGATTAGATTTATGGTTATTGCGATCGAACAATATCAAATCACCACGGGTCAATAAGGCGTTAGTGACCACCTTATTCGCAGCCGACGTGCCATTCAGCACAAAATAGGTTTTATCTGCATTAAATACCTTCGCCGCATATTTTTGCGCATCTTTTGCCGCACCTTCATGGATAAGCAAATCGCCCAATTTGACATCAGCATTGCACATATCTGAACGGAATATTGTCTCGCCATAAAACTCAAAAAACTGACGCCCGGCAGGATGCTTACGGAAAAACTCGCCCCCCTGATGCCCTGGACAAGCAAAGGTTGAGTTTTTCATCTCGACATATTTTTTTAACGTTGAGAAAAAAGGTGGTAATAGATTTCTTTGATATTCGCTGGCGGCAGCTTCCACCTGAGCATTGTAAAACCCTTTATTTGCCTCACCCAACGTGATGATCCCTTGAATTAACGGCAAATAGTCCGCAGAAACCCTCTGCTCTGACATCACAGCAATAAAAGTTGGAATAGCAAAACCAAGGTCATGCAGTGTTGACAATATACCGGCATTCGCATCTTCAACCGACATCACCACGGCGGCAACATCAGTAAAATCAGTATGATTGAGGTACACAACACCGCGCTGAGTTTCTATATAAGAAGCCAGACGGGCACTTGTTGCTATTTTTAATAGTGTCATATCACTTACTCTCAAACGGTCAGGTATGAGGCTGCCACTCAGGCATATAGATGACATCGCATAGTATTGAGCGCTAATGCAATGCCGGTAAATTGATGTTGTACACCTACGCCTTTCATCGGCGGAAAGGTAAGTCTGAGTAATAGGTGAGCTGGTTTCAGCACCAACCAATAAACATCAGTAAAATCAGAGCATTTACTCTATTTTTAATAATGCCTAACAGTGGGCCACAGATAGCCTTACCGCATAAAAGGAGTAAGGGACTTTGCAGGGATATAAGAGAAAAAAGGACACATAAGGCGTTCAATATGCATTGGGGAGTGTAATAGTGCCATGACCGCCTCTTGTTTGAACTCTCAAAATGATATGGACTATAAGCATGAATACTAATGCTAAATTTTGCGCAATAGTTGCATGTTTCATCCATGGGGGCAACCCTTAGCAACCAATAAAAATGCACATTTAGTGAATATCTAAGCTATTGTTATTTAATGAGCTAAAAAATAAAAAATCGATAAATCAATTAGATAAAATATCTAGCTGTGATAGTAAAAACGGGTAATTTTATTCCTTTCTAACTATTTTGCATGAAAATAGAGCAACTAACCGCCTTTATATCAGAAACTCATTGACGATTTGGCACCAATACGGTTTAATGCGCCCCGTTGCCCGGATAGCTCAGTCGGTAGAGCAGGGGATTGAAAATCCCCGTGTCCTTGGTTCGATTCCGAGTCCGGGCACCATATTTAAAAAAACCAGCTTAATAGCTGGTTTTTTGCTTTCTGACGTTTGACTCTCCATCGAACGCCGTTCGATTATTCGCCCTGCCAGCAGGACTCACCCCTTCGGGGCCGTCGCAAGCGACGTTCAACACCGCTTCGCGGGTTGTCCGAGTCCGGGCACCATAAAGGTTTACTGAGCGTTAGAGGATGAGGCCAGCAGCGCGTACCGGTTCAGCAGTTGGGTAAATCGGTTGTCTATCTGTTGGCGCAGTGCCGAAGGCGGGGTTTGCCCTGACGCTAACTGCTCCTGATACTGCCGCAGCAACTCTTCCAGCGGTAAGGTTTTTGCCAGCGGCTGCTGGATAGCGTAGACGGCAGATTTCAGTTCAGAGACCGTCATATATCCCCGTTTTTTCTCATCCAGACTGTTCAAGCGCTCAGCCAACTGCCGCAAGCGGTCTTGCGCCAGCGCGTAATGTTTCAGCTCCACCAATGGGGCAGCCCCACTCTCTCGTTGCTGTTGCCACACCGTACTCAACCGTTTGACCTCTGGATTAGCGGGCCACAGCTGTTGCGCCTGCGCTAACAGTGCATCACCCTGCTGTTGCGCCCATAACGGCGGTAACTGTGCCAGTTGATCCAACTGCGCCGCACTGGCTTGCAACACCGGTTCTGCCAGACGCGCCCACTCGATATCTGAGGCCTGATTCTTCAGTTCATCCATTGACTTAGTTGTTAACGGCACAGGTAAAGTCGCAGCGCGAGCTAACAATACCTCTTCCAGCTGAGGGGATGACAATGACTGCCAGATAACAAAACTGCCCACCATTAACACCGCCATCAGTGATAACCCGGCAACAAAACCGTGACCCGCTTTCCAACGCGGCGGCGGAGCGGACAATGCCACCTGAACACTCGGCGGCGCCGGTTCGTTAACAATATAGACCAGTGGCTCACTGACTGCAGCAGACGAAAATGTGGGTTGCACTGGTGATTCAGTGATACCGAGGTGCCGTGCCGGAACCCTCAACCGGACTGGCGTATCAGAACTCGCCTCGGCACTTTCCAGACGCAGTGCGGCGTTATGTAACATCAGGCGAACACCATCCAATTTACTCAGATGCTTGAGTTCTAAAGTTTGCAGTTGAGTACATAGCTGCTCCAGCGCACGTTCAGCCCTATACACCAGCGCCAGGTCGCCATAGCACAGTGTCATGGTGCGCCAGACTTGCTGTAATCTGTCACTCAACCAGGCCAGTAACGCCACTCGGGCATGAGTTTGCGGTGGCCACAATGCGCTCCATTGATGAGACAGCAAGCCCGCCAGCAACTCCAGCCCCTCACACAACCCAGCCAGTCCTGCGATGTGAGTCCGCGCCAGGGTAAAATCTACCGTGGTCTGCAACTCAACCCCGTTCTGGCGAAACAGCGCTAAACAAAGCTGCTCGACCCGCGCCCAATCAACATCCGGGCGAGCAGGATGATGTAATTTGCCGATTTCGTCACGTAAGGCACTAAATTCAGCAAAATGGCGCGGGTCGCCGCCGGTTTTAACCGTCCGCTCAGTATTCGATATCATGTGTTTGTCTTCCCTGAATAGGCGTTAAGATGACTCACCCGGATTGAGATAATGTTGTTGTTTAAGATGACGTATCAGCACCCGGCCTTCCGGCATAAACGCGGTGCCAAAGTGCACCAGCCCCAACTCTTTTAGCTCGGCGTCAATGCCATATTCCAAATGCCCCGGGGTGGATTGCGGTAGCAGCACCACATTGAGACTTTTCAACCGTGGCTCATATTTTAGCAACGTGGCTGAGAGCGTGGTCAGCAGTGAATGGGCGGTGCCGGGCATCCCTTGCAGGATTTTGCTCATGTCCGGCAGGCCGTAATCTGGCAGATGGCTGAGTGTACCGGCGCGGCAGTTAAGAATGCGCTGCATATTATCCAGCACCGAGAGAATGACCTGATTTTCCTCGCTCACCTGATGAAGGTCAAGCTCACCCGCGACGTTGCCGAACAGCATTTCATAGAGAGAAGGCTGGGACATCTTACTTATCCTTCAGGGGTAACAGCGTCATGCCATGATTATTCAGTTCAATCTGACGGGCCTTATCGGGGTCGAGGTCGTCACGGTTCAACACCACCCGCCAGGTGTTGTTAGCGATATCAGGTGCCAGAAACATACCCGCGACTGCCACATATTGCGCTTTTTCGTTCAGCGGCATATCGATGGACACCGCAGCACCCGGGCGAATACGGATATCTTTTTCAGCCAGCAGATCAGCTTTGATGGCCTGGCTGTCCTCGGCAAATAATGAGGGATAATCGGTGCCATCAAACGTTTTACGGTCTTGTAGCTGATAGATGCGCACCACCGTGGCCAGTGGGGCCCCGGCCGCATTATTGTTTACCGCATCCCGCGCCTGTATATCCAGATGCAGTATTTTCACCTGCTTATAAAAAATGGATTTTGTCACCGCGACGGTGCCGTCACTCACTTTCTGGGTCAGCCCACATCCGCTCAGGGTGGATATCATGACCAGCATCAGTAATGCAAAACGTGTTTTACCAGCGGTAATCGCCATATTCATCGGTGTCCCTTCGGTGAAAATTTTCCTGAACGCGCTGATAGCGGCCCAGATTAATTGTGATCATTTCAGTGTCGGTGGGTGTGTTTGACGCGACGCGCTGTGTCCGCATTACGGCGGTTCTGCCTAACAGAATACCGGTGCTTTTCGGCTGGCAGGAGAGCTGTGCGTCAGGCAGTAGCGCGCGTAACACCGTCAGTTGTAAACGCACATGCAGCCGCGACCCCAGATACACATGCAACAACGCCATCAAATCCGTGTGTAACTGCCCGCCGGGCAACCACTCTCGGGCTTCATCGGGATTATCCGTCTTCAATCTCAGCAATACCTGACTGTTAACATCCGCCGCGTGACTGCCCATCACCGGGCTGTTGCTCATACTGACCGGGTGGCGTGCACTCATGGTCAGTGGGTTGTGCAACGGGATACGGCAGCGGTCATGGGCACTCACGCGGGCCTCGGTTTCCGGTGCCAGCAACTGAACCAGCGCCATAATGCCTTCACTGGTGCGCGTCGGCAGCCGCATCATGCTGGTCAGCGCCAGAAAGCGGGATACCGGCGTAGCGATATTTTGGGCGCATCCCTCAATGCCCAGACCACAGAGGCTCAGCAGATACCGAGAGGTTTTATCGGTGCCGCCGGGCGAAAAGCTGGCCGGATAAGAGTACTTCCGCCAGACGCGGTAGTACTGCGTGATCAATCGGTGATTGAAGATATCGAGAAAGTCGCTGACTGCCTCATGCCCTTCGCGGCGCTGGGTAATATCATCAATATAGGCGGTGGGCAGCGGTGACTCCACGCCATACAGCCCCAGAAAGGTGGTGCGGATGGTCGGCGGCAGGTGTGGATGCTCGGGTATTTCCACCCGTTTAAATTCACTGGCCGGAAACCCCATGCCGGGATGGGGGCGAAAACGCACCGGATCGTGCCTGACCTGCCAGTGACTACCCAATGGCGGGGCATCCGGCTGGCTTTGCTCCAGTAACTGACAGAAGCGATAAAACTGGGTATATGGCAGTTTATCCCACAGTTGTTCGATTAGCCGGGCAGACGCTGATTGTGATTCTCTTTCCATCGGATACATTTCCCGGCAGGCTGGACGATAAGGGTGAGCTGATTGAACAGATGGATGTCAGCGTAAAGGGCAAAGAAGCGGTTGAGCATTTCCCCGAACAGATGAATATCGCCTTCACCGGTAAAACCGTTGCCATCCAGTGTCACTTCAATGTCGATGCCCCGCAGCAGAAAGCCCTGTTCAAAACGCTGAATCTGGTGGTGCTGCACCTGCTGAATGGCGTCAAGACGTCGGTTATTCAGTTCATCCCCCTGCCAGTTGTAGAGTTCCAGCGTCCCACGCAGCACTTGTGCGCTGCTCATCAGGTTGAGGTAGCTTGAACCCAGATGGCTCAATACCCGCCACTGGAAGTGATCTTCCGCCGGGGGATAAGACGGCAGCGTCGGCTTGCAGAGATTGCGCACTTTCAGTGGCGTCTGTAACACTGCTTCGCAGCGGTCCAACAGCGTGCTCTGTAATGCTTTGCGCGGTAGCTGGCCATTGGTGCCGGTAATTTTCAGCGACACCGCCTCACGAGTGAACAGTCGATCCGCTTCCCACTGCTGACCCCCGAGGATCAGCCAGGTATCGTGCAGCCCGGTCACACCCCGTTTTACGCGGGTATGGAAGTAGCGCTCTGGCGCATGGCGTCTCTGCATCCCGCCGCGATGGCGAAAACTGGTAAAGGGAACATAGGTGGCATCGGATGTCCGCTGTGAGCCGGTCACCGCGTCCACGGAGTAGATTTCAGTGTGCCCATCCTGCAAACGGCGCGGACGCAGCATATATTCACTTTCCAACCCATTGATGGTCAGCGGGTCAGCTTCCAGCGAGAACAGGTTAACCACGGGCACACAATGCAGATGCAGCGCGTCATCCCTGACCGGCAGGTCACTTTGCCACTGGCAGTCAAACACCACCTCAATATCAAACCAGGCCATCCCCGCTGGCAGCGTCACGGTTTCCAGCCCATTCAGATGCACGAACATAAACTTTTCGCGGAAGGTGAAATATTCCAGCAATAGCTGATAGCCGCTGAAGGCGCTTTCGCCTTTGGGCCACAGCAGATCTTGGTCTGCAAAGCCGCCAGGTGAAAACCAGCCGTCCAGTTTTATCCGCTCAGCCTGATTGGGTAGACGCAAATAGAGCGCGGCCTGACGCCGGGTCAGGGCCAGATGTAACGCACTGCTGACTGGCGCATCCCCCGCCAGATAAAAACAGAGACGACGTAAATCCACTTGCGACCAGTCGGCTTGTGGGCTGCAGGCCAGTCGCAGGCGCAGCACCGAGCGGCCGTCTGGTTCAGTTGCCATCACCACGGTTGAGACAGCGAGTGGGTTGAGTACCATATCGCGAGTGGTTCGGTACTGGCAGACGGTGTTTTTCGGCCCGATGGGGCGGGAATAGACTTCCATACCTGCGGGCACGGTTTCGGCCACTTTCATCGCTGGGACATTGGGGGTCAGCGAAACAATGGAGAGTGAGGGAATGGTACGCAGATAGTGCGGCCACAACATGCTGACCAGCCCCTCGGTGAACTCCGGCAGGTCGTCATCAATTTTTTCGCGCAGCCGCCCCATGGAAAAGGCAAAACCTTCAAACAGACGTTCCACGTAAGGGTCAGGCGTACCGGGTTTATCCAGATCTAACATCGCTGCCCGGTCAGGGTGAGTTTGGGCAAACTCTTTAGCTGCATCGCGCAGATAGCGCATTTCGGCGTCGTAATAACGCAGGGTAAGGTCTTTCATGGTTTTCTTTTTATCAGGATAGGGTTATCGATTAACCACACAGCACCGCAGCCCGTGCCGGGTCGAGGGCCACTAATCCGGCGAGCAGGTTTTCCATCTCGCCATGCAAGCGTGATTTGTCCGACTCGGTTCGGCTGGCTTTCATGCGCAGCAGTTTTAGACGGCGGGCTTTCACTTCAAACAGTAATTCCGGCTCCCATTGGGTGAGCGTCATCAAGGTCGCGTTCCCCTCCAGCTCACCCAGCAAATGCAATGCCATGTCGTTTTTTCCGTACTGCTCGGCGACCCGCGCCATCAGCAGGCGGATTAGCCACTGATGGCGTGGCGTGCGGGCACCCGGGCGGTTTTGCAGCCAGTTCAGTGCCGCTTCCACGCCTTCGCTGTCGGCTTGCGCCAGCGCTTCCGGTTCCAGTTGCAAAATATCGTCATCACCCGCCGTACTGGCGGATGCCGCCGGTTCACTGCCCCAACTTTCTGCTGCCATGACGTGCTGGTTTATCCAGTGCAAGGTCACCTCATCAGCAAAAGGTGTACCATCACTGAATGCCAGACCGTCAAGCCCCGGCAGGCGGGTCAGCAGGCCATTTAAATCTTGCTGAATGATGTCAGCCCAGCGTTCATGCAGCCCGCCTGTTTTGGTCAATGCCTGATGGGTATACCACAGGAGATCCAGCCACAGGTGATTAACGCCCTGTGCGAACAGGATGTCGGCTTGCTCCAACAATTCCAGCCAGCTTTGTTGCAGATAAAGACGTTTCAGCAGGGCGCGGTTCTCCGGTTTGGGTGGGGCCAGACGGGTACATCGGTCGGCGGCCAACGGCGGCAATTCATGCAACGTGTCCAGACGGATGCTTTTCATCAGGCGGTGGCCCGACAGCCAGCCGTTCGGCTGGTCGCGCAAGAAACTCGCCAGCAGTTTTGCCTGATCGAGCAAGTCACGCCCGGAGCTGACCGCTTTCAATGCAGGCGCATCCGATGCGGCGTGACGGGAGGGACTGCTGTTTTGCGGAATGACGGCGTCTGGGCCACCGGACTGCATCAGTCGATTTTCCAATGCCGCATAAAGGCCAGCAAACTGAGGGCAGGTGGGCGCATCCCAGCCACCCACACTGTCTTCGATTAACGCCAGCGCGCCCACGATGCGCTCAAAGTCAGCCTTTGCCACTTCCGGATAGAGTGACAGGCTGTCCAGCACCCGGCTACCCGCCAACCATTCCAGTGCCAGTTTGCGGCTGTTACCACGTTGTGGATGCAGTGCATCACCAAAACGTTGGACCAACCCGGCCAGCAAGGCCAGACCGTCCGCTAATCCACTTTCACCATCAATATGCAGTCGCGCCCAGATATAATAGGTCGCGACGCGCACATCTTTGCACGTACCAGTCAGCAGCTTCTCCGCCAGTGCACAGACCAAACCAGTATCTGCGCCGGACAGTTTGTTGACCTCTTCACGCATCTGCTGGAAATCATCGTCATAACCGGGGTCATCACCCACCGGTGAATCCGGGGCAATGGGGACCAGCCATTTTTCCCAGAGCGAAATCTGCTGCTGGGCCTGCTGCGAAAGCGCCTGCTGTTCGGCATGGCAGGCGCTGAGTAAGCTGTGCAAGGTGGCCATCAGTATTCTTCTCCGGTTGCGCTATCCGCTTTCTGAACACCGCCAGTGGCATCCACGCTGAATATTTGCGTCGGTAAAACAAAATTCCGCAGTTTCAGTAACGCCAGCGGGCCTTCTCCAGCTTCAGTGCGTAAGGTGTAGTTCAGCGGCCTGCCATCAGGCGCTTTCCAGGCAAGATTAAAGCTGCTGTTCACTCCCTGATACGGGGTGACCTGCGCCTTATCCAGTAAACGGATCCACCCCCAGGCCCCGGGGAGATCGGCAAACTGTCGGGTACCGGCCTGGGTACTTATCCAACTCAGGCTAGCGCCCGGTGCTTCGGTATCATGGGGCCAGGTGAAACGTTTCCACACCGGCAACTGGTTGTAATAGCTGAGCTTCTGGCTGTCGATCACCAGATCGGTCTGCATCACGTCTTTGGCGGTGCCGGGGCGCAGTTCAAAGCGTATGCCTGCTTCACCGTCGGCAAACACCACGTCAGACAGGTAACTCAGCTGGTCCACCGCTTTCAGGAATGCCGGGTTAAATGTCAGCCCCTGAGCATTGATGCTGTCCGGCACCCAATGGCTGCCCTCTTTGTGCAGCACGCCGTTCAGCCGGGTTTGCAGGAAGCGGGCGATACGGCCGCTGTCGCTGTTGAGATAACGTGCCAGCAGCGGGAGTGACACTTCACTGCTGGTATCTTTTAGCGGATAACGTCCGCCAAAAGTACTGTTCCAGTCATCGACGATCGACGCCTGCCATTGGGCATTCAGGCTCTGGGCTGCGGGGGTTAAGACCTGCTGCCACGCCTGTTCCATCGGCTGGACAAATACCGTCTGGCCAAATCCACTCCACTCCTGACCGAGGCTGGCGGCAACCAGACTGCCATAATCACGGGTTTCGGTCAGATCGACCGCTTTGCCCTGAAATACCGTCTGCGCCAGAGTCTGGGTCATGGCCTGAGGATCGGCAGCATTCACCACCTGCTGAAGTTTAAGGCGTACTTGGGTAACGCGGGTCAGGAAGGTTTGCAGACTGAGGTTGGTATTGCCCTGTCCGCCGGCCTTGCCGTCCATCAGCGCCAGTACCGGACCAAAAGTGGCATCCAGCGGCCCCTGTGCACCCGCTTGCTGATCAATAGCGGGCTGCTCATCGCGGTTTAACAGATTTTTGGCCGATTTGACCAGCGAATCAGACAACGCCTCACCGGTTTGCCCGGTTTTCCCCTGTACGCTCAGGGTGTTCATTAGCGCCACCAGGGGGGACTGACGCACGTCTGCCATCAGGGTGAGTTGGTCGATGGAGTCCGATAACGTCTGTGCTTGCTGCCAGTGCAGGCTATTGAGAAAGTCCAACCAACTGGTAGAGAAATCAGCGAAATAGCGCGCTTTCAACCGCGCCTGCAGGGCTTCGGGAGAATCCTGCTGCAATGCGGTATTTTTACTGTCACTCAGTACCCAGTCCATCTCTTCCCGACGCTCACTGGCCACTTTTTCAATCGCCGGTTTTACTGCGTCATCCCAGGCTTTACGGGTGAACATGCCCGGCACCACGGCATCGGTGGTAAAGATGCGTTCAGCATCGGTATCGCCGGTCATATCAGACAGGCGCAAATCAGCATACTGATGCGCTACCTGCACCATCATCTTTTGGTAGAGCGAAGATTCACTGTTACGCGCCCCCATCTGGCTGATCAGCCGGGTTCGCACCTGACTGACCAGACTCTCATCCGGCGTCAGACGCCAGACCGGGTGCTGGGCAAGATTACGGGCATAAAAATCCAGCAGCGCCGGGCCGCTGCCCTGCCAGAGACTGTCCGGCACGCCACTGCGCTGCGGCCAGTCGCGCAGCAGTGTTTGACTAAACCATGGCGCATCCATTTTCTCCGGGCGCGCCAGCATCAGATAGAGTTTTAGCTGGTCATAAGCGGGTTTTACCAGCGTATCGCGCAGCGGAGAATCCGGTGGCAGTTGCGCCATGGTGCTGAGTTGCGCTTCAAGGTGACGAGCGGCAGCATCGCGCAGCAGAGGGGTGGCGCTGGCCTGATAGTGTGGCCAGAGCGCAGCCAGCAACGCATCATTCTGACTCAGACCAAACCGGCTGTACCAAGGCGCACCTTGCTGTTGGCGATATTGCAATCGGTCTAATGTGTGTTGCAGATCCAACTGCGCCTGAAGACGGGCGGGCAACGGTTGCTGCACGTTAGCCGCCAGTTTCACCTGAGATTCACTAGTATTTAGGGTGTCGCGGTTGACCAGGAATGACATCACCATGCCCGCCCCCCACAACACCATGATGCCCGCCAGCGCCATCGCCAGCGTTTTACGCCAGGCAAACCCCAGCTTTTTCGCCGCTAAGCCTGCGGGCAATGACGGCAGTGAATCAATCAACACATCCCAGCGGTTATCCTTGCCCCAGTGGTGCTTCACGCTGCGTTTTGCATTGACCGACGCCGGGCTGAATATCACCCCCGCCAACGGTGAAGGGCGATAGGGATTCAGCAGCGTAGTCAGCGGGCCGGCGACAGAATCTGGCTGGCGCGCTAACTGATCGGCCAGTTGCAATAAGAATGGGTGCTGGGTGTTGCTGCTAATCTGTTGCGTAACAAGAGACTTATCTATTATTGCCGTGAATCAATTAACCTCTAATAACGTAAAAATGACTTATCGATAGGCAACGTCATTGTGTATTACAAGTAATCTGCAAAGAGATGTGAGTGGCAAATTTATGCAAATGCCCCCTCCCATTGAGGTGGATAAATATATTAGCCAACATTCAATGAGTGGACGCAGATATGAACACAGTTGATATCTGGCCAACGGGAAAGCTTTAATCTGAGTGATAGATACCAAGCGTTTAGCGCTTTCTGGGGTGTAGTTGCCTAACACTCTGGGCATGAGCGGTCTTCAGGACGATCCGTATCACTCAATGCTCTATTATTTACGTGGTATCTCTGACGATAAGTCAGATAAAAGTCTTAACCCTAAAACGAGTAAGCCTTATCCGGAACTCCCTTTCCTAGAGTTCTATTGGAGCCAACTATTACGTAGCAAAATGGATTTAGAAGGCTATAACCTGCATAAGCAGGATGACTATATCAAGGCGCTTGCATATCAAGTCAGTCATTAAGTTTGCCGAGATTGTGGGTGAAGCAAAAGACTCACATCATCAACTGAGGGTCTTGCTGACAAAAGTCGGCCAAATGATCAATTAGAGCCCGGACTCTGGCCGGAACATACCGTTGCTGCGACCATACCGCATAAATCTCCCGGGGAGCACCCTGCCATTCCGGTAATACTCTGACCAGTTCGCCGCACTGGAGTGGGTTATGGCATAAACTCAATGGGCAAAACAGAATCCCTAACCCGGCCTGCGCCGCCTGTAGCGCCAGATAAATGCCGTTAACACAAAATTTTCCCTGCGGCTGCCAGCGCACGGTGTCTCCATTCTGGCGGTGTTGCATCACCCAGGTTGATAATGGCGCACTAATTACCAAGTCGTGTAGCCTCAGCTCATCCATAGATTCAGGAATGCCATTCTTCGCCAGATAATCAGGCGAGGCGACCAACAGTATCTCCTTGCTTTGCCCCAGTTTTCGCATATTGAGTAATGAATCCGGCTGAGCACCCACACGGATCGCCACATCAGCGCCGCTACCAATCAGATCCTGAGTGTAATTGTTCAGTTCTAGCTCAAGCCGGACTTCGGGGTACCGCGTTAAAAAAGACACCCAGGCGGGAGCCAGATTATCGTTGGCTAAATCCGCCGGAGCCAGTATCCGGATCAAGCCACTGATCTGATGCAATGTAACGTCCAGCTTCGCCGTGGCTTGCTGTAAAGAATGCACCAGCGGGCGACACTGTTCGTAATATTGCCAGCCCTCACTCGTTGGTGTCATGCGCCGGGCGCTGCGGTGCAGCAAGCGGCAACCTAAATGCTGCTCTAACTTCTGTAAACGGCGTGTCAGCGTAGACGCTGGAATCGCGGCTTTTTCCGCTGCAGCCCGCAAACTTCCCGTTTCTACAATGCTCACAAATAGGGCTAATTCATCCAACATAATTTCATATTCGGAATTTAAGATTGAATTTATCAATCTAGTTTCATTAATCAGCCTTGTCTAGAATTTCTCACTGGTTGTTGCTGGCCGCATTTTTCCAAGGTCATGTATCTGATCAAAATGTAAAGCTCGCCGGATTATAAACATCATGTTTATCTCAATAGGAAATACTCATATGCAAAGTTATCGTTTCAAACAGTTTGGCAATATTGAGCACTTAGAACTTCACCAGGAAGATATGCCGATACCTGAGGCCAGAGAAGTGCTCATTCGGGTGCGCGCCACCTCGTTGAATTATCGTGATCTGGCCATTATGAATGGTGAATACACCTTGCCGTCTCGCCCGGGGCATATTCCGCTCTCCGATGCCGCCGGTGAAGTGATTCAAATTGGCAAGCGGGTCGAACGTTTTAAGGTCGGTGATCGGGTGGTGAATACCTTTATGCCACGCTGGTTCGGTGGTGCTTTTCAGGCTTCAGCACGTGATGAACTTTATGGTAGTGACCGTGATGGCTGGCTGACTGAATATAAAGTGGTTAGTGAGGAATCACTATTATCATTACCCGACTACCTCAGCTTCGAACAGGGCGCAACACTTCCCTGCGCGGCTGTGACCGCGTGGGTGGCACTCAACGGCGATAGACCGGTTAAAGCCGGTGAGACAGTTTTAACCTTAGGCTCCGGTGGAGTTTCACTGTTTGCTATCCAGCTAGCAAAAGCAATGGGTGCAAGGGTTATCGCCACCACTTCGAGTGAAGCCAAAAGCGCACAGTTGAAAGCACTGGGTGCCGACGAAGTCATCAATTATGTTCAACACCCTGAATGGAGTGAAGAAGTTTTGCGCTTAACCTCTGGGCAAGGGGTTAATTTAGTGGTCGAGGTCGGTGGCCCAGGGACGCTAAATCAATCCATTCGCTCTATCTGCATTGGTGGTGAGCTGGCGCTGATCGGATTTGTCGCTCGGGATGCGGTGGCAATAGATTTCTTCAGCCTGTTTAAAAGTGCAGCGCGCTTTCGGGTGATCAGTGTGGGCTCACGTGAAGATTTCGAACAAATGAACCAGGCGTTAGTGCAGCATAAAATCATACCCGTCATTGATAGCACTTTTCCTTTTGTTGAAGCTAAACAGGCATGGCAGCATTTTGATTCACGCCAGCATGTGGGGAAAATCGTTATCAGTCATTAGCTGTTATCACCTTTGGTGGGCTGAATCTGCGGGCGAGATAATTATAATGCCCAGCCACTTGCTCCTCGCCACTGAAATTTGAGTCACTATCAAAGGCGGTTTCTGGTTGACCGCTAGTTCCCCATGCAGGAGAATTTCCCACCGATGAAAAATTGCGGGTCGTGTATTCAATATAGTAAATAGCATTGCAATACATATTGTAAGTAGACCCGTTTTAGTTCCACACATTATAGTGCAGTATAATTTTTCATTCGAGGCACTGCACCATATCGCCAGCTCCACTTTAAAAATGATGCTTATATGAGTAATTAATGTTTTTTCAAGCAGGCTAATTAATGTTAAAACTTAACACCGCACTTCCTGAGTAAACACCCGGCTCTACCTTATTACCCTGAGTAGTTAATTCAGAAGTCACTTCGATAGGCTCTGAAATAGGTGTGGAAGATGCCACAGGTATACCTTGTGATGCATTCTTTCCATTAATTTTAACGACAGCGTCAATATTTTTACCTAGTTTTACCGGTGTTCCATCAGTTGAACTCCAATTACTCCCCGATGATGATATGAGTTTTAATGTTCCCGACTTTACACTTGAATTGCAGGTTAGCAGTGTCGATACTGCTTTCTTGTTTCCCTGAATCTCCTTTTCATGTATAGAACCATAGTCAATAACTAAACTGCTTGCAGAGAACTTACACGTATCCCTGACTGTAATACGAAGTTCTCCTTGGTAATCAAACCAATAGCGACCATCATCATGTCGCATGGAGCATGAGGCAGTCCCACAGTATTGATGGTTAAATGAGGCAATGACCCCTCGGTAAATATAAGTTCCGGCGGGCGTATTCTCCGGCGCGGTTATTTTTATTGGTGCAGTATAGGTCTCATTATGCCAAACGTATGGCCTTGTCATTGGTACATTAAACCATTCAATCCAAGGGCTATAGTGATATGCGACTCCATCAGTAAATGCCATATTTTTTGATGCTATTTTGATATAATTACGACCTCTTGATTGCTGCCCTTCAATATTAAAGCTAACACCATTATTAGTTGTGATGGATGATGGTGCTGTTATACCAACCCCCATCATCCAGCGATCAAGTTGTATACCTGGATGAGAATACATAGTACCATTCTGGCAACCTGCAACACAGGATGCATCTTCACCATTCGAATTATAGTCACCAAAAATAGACAATGATATATTAATCGTTTCCGCACTCCCACCTGGCGTCAAAATAACATCACCCGAGGGTAGTGACCAGGTGTGTTGTATTCTTGATGATTCCTGAACATAACTATAAGCAAGAGAAAACTGAGCATAAAAAGAGAGTGCTGTTATTATCGACAGCTTCGCTATTTTCATAAAAAAATAACCATCTTTAATTGGCATTCTAAAATAGAGCATAATAAATTCCTGATAGGTTTATCGAAAGGGATTGAGCCTCATTCAAAAGTTCACTTTTCCTTGTGTGTTTCGGCGCTGATATTTATCACAACCGTTTTAAACGGTTACTGGTAATTTATCATCAGGCTTGCCGTCGCTTGAAAAGTACCGGCGTGCAATTGCGCTATCGATGGTGTCACTAACTGTGCTTTCAGTTGCAGTTGCCCCTCTACTGTACTTTCACCCGTTCCCATACCCTCGACCGGCACCCAGCTATTCAGGTTCACCGGTGTCGTCCCCGCTTTACCCGATGTGAGTGCGATGCCTAACCCATTCAGTGAGGTGGAGAGTACGTTTGCCCCCATTTCACTCATTACCCCGTAGCTCGTCGGGCTCAGATACATTTTCAGCGTCTTGCCCGTCGGTGCTGAATTGTCGCAACTCATCTTCAGGTTCACCGACTGTTCGGCCGCCGCTGTTCCAACTTGTTCCAAAGTTAGTTCGCCGAATGGCACCTCTACCGCCGATTCACCATTATTACCCGTTACTGTACACACCGGTTCCAGAATGGTCGCTTTGATCGTAATAGGGAGAGTGGCCGCTTGCCCATGAACACTCCACAGCAACGTACACAACAACATCCCGTGCATTAATCGCTTCATCGCCTGTTTCCTCAATTTAGAGCCAGATTGCCGTTACTAAATCCTTGATCCTGCGCTCTCTGGCCTATTTCTACTGATAGGAGACCTCAAATGTCGCCGTCGCGGTATAAGGCCCCTCTTTCACCGCTGCCCTATCCGGTGCCAAGGCATACGCACCAAAACGGAATCGGTTTACCTGCCCACTGCCTGTCACCGTTATTTGCCCCGCAGTGACGGTTTTACCCAACGAGATTAAGCTACCGGCTTCATCCTCTAGCCCGATAACCAGACCGGTTCCACCCTCTGCCGCCAACATCGTTATCCCACCAACAGTCTGGGTTTTGGCTCCACTGAACATCATCGTGACCAGTTTCCCCTGCATAGCCGCCGTGCAATCTTTCAGCCCTATATCAAATGGCTCGCTCGGTGTGCGCCCATATTGACTAAAATCTTGTACTGAACGGGAGGGTAGCGTCACTAATAGCGGGGCATCCTCCCGTTCAAACCTACACTGAGTGTCCAGCAGTGTGCCGTTAAACGTGAGATCGACGCCTGCCCCCGCAGCAGATCCCCCATTGGGGATAACCACCAGCAGCGCCAACACACACCATAAATTGTCTCTACTCATCATCCTCTCCACACAATGCCAGCCCTGAAACAGGAAGCGCCTGGCTAAACCTTTTTCACAGCACAGTTCCCGCCACGGCAACTGAACTTCAACACCGGACGACCACCATAATCGTTGATATAGGTCAGATAGGGGGTTGTGTAGTGCCCGACTTTCACCTGAGTGCTACTTTTGGGCGACACCATCACTACATCAAATGCTTCATCCTCAGACTGTCGCTGGCTGCCCGCCAGGCCAATGACCGTGATGTAATAAGGTGTCGGGTTTTCTATCCGATAGCCGCTCCCCTCCTCATGCAAGATAAGTTGGTCTTGCCAGACAGCGCCGGGAGTGGTGACTATCCCTTTCGGACGATAAAATAATTTGATTTTGGTCTGTAATGCTATTTGCAGCACATTGGGTTGATCGCTGCGGGGTGGAATTTCCCGCAGGTTAAAATAGAACAGTGATTCTCTGTCCTGAGGAAGCTGATTGGCATCTGGGGTTGACGACACCCGTATCATGCTTTTCATTCCCGGCTCCAGACGCTGTACCGGAGGGGTGACCACTAAAGGCCCCTGCACCAGTTTCTGTTGGTGCTCTCCTTCCAACCAGACTTGCGCCAAATAGGGTAGTTGTTTGTTTTCATTGCTAATATTTAAAGTGATCGATTTGCTGTCTGCATTAAATATGGCTCGAGTGCGATCTAACCCCACGGCAGCCTGTACCGCTGGATGTATCGCAAACAGCACTGTCATCGAAACCAGACTTAATACCTTATGAATGCTTCTCATGTTGTCTTATCCTATCTATTAAGGCTGTGTGCCCATTAATGCTTAGCTGCCGCAGTGGGTCCACAGGGCAACAGCAACTGCTTCCCATCTAAGTTCGACGGGATCGTAACCTCACAACGGGTCTGCCCGTCCCAAGCCACATCAAGCACCGTATTGGGGGTCACCCCACTCAACCAGGCTAGGCCACTGTCGCCGACGATCCCCAGTTCCCGGCCTTTTAGATCACGCACGCTGGCAGCAAATGGCGGGTATGTCCCATCTTTCAGCCGCAGAACCGCAAACAACCGCTCCCCTTTCAATACACCAAAATGTTGATAACCAATGGCACCATCGGTAAGTGCGGTTTCCACTACCCCTTGTGTTGCCTCTATGTCATCGGCCATATTGTTGATATCGACTCGCGCCGTGGTGCGGTAATAGCTGTTAACATCAGTCAATACCCCGATGCCCCGCGAATTAGTCACCACCCGGCCATCATCTATCGGTACGCCACTGACTCCGTCGGTATCGACCATTAAGCGGGTACTGCCGTTATAGCCACCAGAGTGTAGTGCCGCACCTTTGCTTGTTGCCGTCACTCCTCCGGTGGCGCTTATCCCCAAAGAGCTGTAGCTGTTCTCCGCCATTGCCACATTACCGGTAAGGTTTGCCAAAGGACTGTTGTGGGTGTACATGCCACTAAACTGACTGCGCGCAGCCTGGCCATTGCCCTGATCCCGCCCGGCGCTCAGGTTGTAGCTGTCGAGCTGCCCGACAGAAGCGGAATATCCCACGCGCTGCCCGATCCGTTTCCCGCTGTAATCGCTACTGTAACTGGCCGTTCCTTTTCCTATCGGTACCGACAACGTCAAATTAATGGCGTCATCATAACGTTCCATATCACGCTCCAGATACCGACTGCGGCTGCCAGTCGCGGTCAAAGAGAGACCCTTCAAGCCGAGTGACGGCAGATCAAACCAGGTGTTAAGGCTAACGCCATACTGGTCAGTACCACCGTGATCCCAATAGTTCTGGTGTTCATAATTGAGGCTAAGGGATAGCGGCAGAGCCAACTCATCAAACCGCTTGCTGACATTGATCTGATAACGCTCTCTCTGACGGGTATTGTTATTGTCTCGAAACCGGGTATCTAAATACTGCTGCATGGACATATAGTCATGCTCGGAGAAGCGATATCCGGCAAAGTTCACATCAGTATTGGCATCATCAAAATGCTTGGAGTAACTGATATGCCATGATTTACCTTCCCGCCTCCCTTGTACGGGTAAGTTTGCAAATGATTGGGTGACATCTAGTGCCGCAGTACCAAATTGAAAGAGATCACGACCAGCCCCTAGCGCCAAGGCCTGATAATCATCCGACACCGTTGTACCGCCGAACACCGACCAACTGTTAGATATCCCCCATGATGCCTCTCCCATGGTAAAGAGCGGCCCTTCGGTATGACGGTTCCAAGTTCTGGGCTTCCCGGTGGCGACCTTATAGCGAACCTGGCCCGGACGAGTCAGATAGGGCACCGATGCCGTCGTCACACTAAAGGTCTGCACTTCACCATTTTGCTCGAGCACCCTCACATCCAATTGACCACGGACGCCACTGTCTAGATTCTGGATACGAAATGGCCCGGCCGGGACCATACTGTCGTAAACCATCCGTCCCTGCTGAGTTACCGTAACTCTGGCGTTGGTTCTCGCCACCCCGATGATTTCAGGCGCATAACCACGCAAACGCGGTGGTAGCATGCGCTCTTCGCTGACAAGGCTAACGCCAGAGTAACGCCATGAGTCGAACAGGTTAGAATTGACATAGTCTTCACCCATAGTCAGCAGCGCTTCAATCATCGGTAGTGGGCGGTACAGATAAACCCGAGTCAGATCAAAATTATGCTGTGAAGCTTCTCGGCCACTAGCCCGGAAGTAGCTGCCCTGGTAGTCTCCCCGCAGACGCCATGCCCCCAAATTCCCACCCAGCGTCCCACTGAGGCTTGCATTTTGCTGCTGCCCATTACCCTGAGTTTTTATCATCGTGCTATTGATGTTGTAGTCCAACATCACCCCAGGAATGCCATTATCCCAACGGGAGGGGGGTAACCAAGTCGCATCTGAATATTCCAGCCACGCCTTAGGCATATTGATATTCAGGGTGCCATTGCTGATATCACCTTTCAAAGTGGTGCCCTTCAGCGGTGTGAAATCGATACACTGCCCCTGATGCCAAACACCTACCCGCTTGATGGACTTTTCTGTCAAACCCAGATGGCTAAGCAACTCTGGCGATAGGCAAGCCTCAGGCATACTCGGGGAAGATGAAGTCTCTGCGGCTACCGGGTTAATATAGAAAGGAATAGCAATATCATTTCCTAACCTTTCACCATTCAATTTCACTTGCATCTGGTATGTGCCGGGCAGAATATACCCCTCCCTTGAGAATCGGGAGAAGTCTATATTCTTCTTATCATCCGTATCGAGAAGGTCAGTATTAAACTCCACTGAAAATGCTTTGATAGAAAATAGCGCCATAATGACTAAGGCGGATACACTATTTATCTTCAGTACACGATTTATGTTCAATACACGATTTATGTTCAATACACGCTGATTCATAATTTATCACCGGAATAATTATCTGAATTCCGTATCATTAATTCCTGCTATTGACACGAGCGTATCCTTCCACACAGAAAAGTGACCCATAAGTCATCTGTACGGATATAAATTTTATTTTCAGATGAGGTTATTATTTTTAAGTTAATTTGGCGTATTAATCTCACTGAGATGTAATACGCCATAATTATTCCCTGGCTCTAGAAGAAAAACTTCCAGAAAGGCACAGTACAACATCACCTAAAACAGCCTAACCGTATCAGTTCAATCCCCTCATCCTATTATGGAAGAGGGGCTGAAAATTACTTATAGGCGATGACAAAGTTAGTTGTAGCTTCAAAATTACCCACAGTAACATTGGTCGCTGCATCTGCTTTTTTGGCTTCTGCGGTATAAGTCAGAATATTGTCACCCGTCGGGTTCAGACCAAGAATAGGCTTGGCTGTACCAAAAGTGATGCCAGAAATAGCGATCCCCAACCCGGTAGCCGAACCATGAGTGGTCAGTAGATTTTTACCACTGAGCAGATCGGTACTGGCAAAGGTAATATCAGCCGTTTTTCCCGTTAAATTACAATTTTCCAGATGGATCTGAAACTTCTTGGCGGTGACCACATTGGCATTCAATTGGGATGATGAAAGCTGACCAAATGGTACTTTGACATCCGTACCATCCTGACCTGGGGCTAAATTACATGGTGAATCTACCACTTCACCATTAAAGGTTATTTTTCCGTTATTACCTGCTGCTGTTGCGCCATAAGAGATAACACCCAGTACTGCAATAATAGCTAATTTAGATACTTTCATGAAAATATTTCCTTATTTATTTATAAAAATAGATATCAAGCGTCATCTGATATGTCGATGTAACTCAACATGAAAAAGATAACGTCACCACGAATGAATAATGGTGTGACTTATCTATTCATCACTCACCACACCATCATTCAAAACATATTTTAAAAATAAGAGATCCCTCTGGAGAGTTTACGTCCCAGACTCAATTAATTTTAAAAAAATATTACCCTATAGATAACAATTATCTATTGCCATTGAGTTCACATATCATGGCATTTAAAGAGTCTATTCCGGTACGCCGAAGCCCCCGTTGCTTATAGCGACTAACCGAGTTATATGACAGACCAAAATTATCGGCGATATAATGCAAATTCTTGCCACGTAGCAATTCACATAACACGGCTCGCTCTTTCGCCAGGTAAATGGTTGCCTTTTTACATTGCTGCTTATATTGCTGCGGCGTGCGACGCCACATAAGTCGCAAACGCTCTGCCAATGATGCCAGTGGTTCACGAGCTGACAGCACCATATCAAACCCGGCAGCATCAAACATTCTTTTCAACACTGGCGTATCATGCAGTGTTACGCTTCCTCGATGGCAATGTTTTGGCACAGACATCTCAAGCAAGCCGGCCATCTCTTCTGTTGTTCCTTTCGCCACACAAAGCAATAAAGTGACAATTGGCTGAATCAGTGCTTGATGTAAAGCATCCAGGGTCATAACTACCTGACAGTCTGATTTACCTGGCAAATTTTGGCATAAGCTCGCCAAACCCAATGCCGCATGTGGGCATTCGGAATAAATTACGATACGTTTAGCCATGTTATCTAATCTCCTTTAGACTTTATAACCTATCCTTTTAGGGCTATTTTATTAACTATTCTCCCCATAGACGCCATATATGCTTTAACGCAAAACTCTCTACCACAGTACTAGCTAAGATAAATTCTTAGTGATAAACAGACTTTGTTCACAACAATTATCCGCGACTCATGAGTTAAGTTAGCCACTCGACAGTCCCAACATCATCCTCGAAGCAATTGACTCAAAAACCAACCACTCACCATTTTATTTTTAATAGAAAACACAAACTTGGCTGCACGAGAAATTAAGAATGAAAAGTCTTAAAACAAAGAGATAAAATCCCCTTGATTGAATCAAACATCAAATAATAGAAACCAAAAACAACTTACTTTAATTAGGCTATACAAAAACTGACAATTTGTATAATCGTTTTGTTGCTTATGTTTCATTTCTTTTGATAGCCGCAACCTATCAAAAACACAAAAACGATCGCTACTGCATATCAAAGTACAGAATCTTACCTGTGCAATTAGGATAATTATTAGCATTTAATCTGTATATTTTAAAAATAAGCAGTCAAATAAACCATTAATTGAAAATAAAACGGGGCATATAACCATTATTGGCAGATTATTTGGATTTATTCATTAACACTTTAATTATCAAAAAGATATAAATGCACTCAAATATTATTACATATCATTCATCTATGAATAATAATAAGCAGACTAATAAAAATTGGTTATTTTTTCTAAAAAAACACCTCACACACAATTCTAAAATGAAATTCAAGCACGCCACTAAAATTAACGCAGAAGATATGTGTTCCAATTATTTAAGAATCTAATACGTACTTTAAGCAGGGTCATAGTTAATATTTAAGTTAACCACTAAAAAACAACTATTACCATCTAGGTAGCAGTTGCTCATAATATTTTCAACTTATTTTGGTAATGGTAACGTTTTTGTATGCCCTATATTTATAGACTTAAATACGGACCACGTTGCTCCAGCGGAAGTATTGCTGGCGGCAACGTGATCCCAGCGAAAGTGCTGCTGTCGATCGTTCAAGTTTGTGTCAGCTAGTTTTCTTTGCATAAAGACAGCAATAGTGGCTCTGCCATCCATTGTTTCAAGTATCTGCGCACCATGGTTTTGCGTTTAGGCATTACCATTAAATTGTCTTATCCTACGTTGAACAACAGAGTCTGCGCGATCACGTGGTACCGGTACAATATCGTCAAGGCCGCCAGGTTGATCTGCCGCAACAGCACCAGGCAATATAACGAGGGCGGGATTTTCACCTATCCGGGTAATAACGCTATTCCACAGATTTTCTGTTTCTAAATAAAAAGACTCTCCCGCGGCTCCATTGACAGCATTTAAGCAAAAAATAGGTTTGCGACCCTGCCAATTTTCCTGAATTGGCATCTTGTAACATTCGGCTGAGTTTGCATTGTCGAAAATTGTATTAATTAATATAATTAAATGTCGAGACTCTACATTTTCCTTGAATTCATCATTAATGAGTCCAAGTAAAGCATCTTTTTTATTACTGTGTTTTTCTTTTATATTTTCCAGATATTTAATTCCAGACAACCTTAGATTCATTATTTTCTTAATAAGCTTAATGACCCGGTCATTGTAATTAACTCTTCTGTCTACAAAACCCACAATAACAACAATAATGGCGAGGAATGCCGCAACCCCCTTTGCGGTGCTTTCTGTCATTTTCAATGCTGTTTGTAACCAACCTGTAGCTACAGTGTTTACTCCTACCATAATTATAGCGATGAAAGCAGTTAGACCAATCCCCACTCCCATCGTATAACCAAGAGCATGATAATCTCCTAATGAAGCAGACATCCTATAACTGACTTTGTGATTAAATTCGTTGAAAATTGCTATCGCATCAGCGTTGCCAGATAAAGCCAATCCCTTTAATTTTAGATATGCAGGATAGGTGCTATCGGCTAACCATAAAAAATGTTCAACATCTGCCTTATTCAAAGAATTTGCAAATGCAATAATTTTGTTATAGGTAGTTATATTAAGCCCTTCTCTTGTAGCTTCATCATAAAGTCGTTTATATAATATCGAAGGGGGAAATATTTCATCTGCCATTATGTCTTCCTTTCATTATGACTGTTTATACAGGGCTATTTTTCCAAAAAACCCTAAGACCCTATTTTGCATAGCGATAGTACAAAATCACAGCGTGTGAATTACCGGAACGGGAGCTAATGAAAATCAATCCTCAGAATCATGTTGAATTGTTACAAGTGATTAAAGCTATCTACAAGAAAACATTAAAAAATGGAGGGTTATTGGCTATTTTAGTGAGCACTGATAGTGATGCTTAGGGATTGATATGTTCGAACCCGGCATGGTTAATGAAAGGTATGTCAGATGAGAGGAAATAATAGGCTAATGGACACTGGCATTAACAAATATATATAGCCCTATTCGCTATATGACTATTGACAATGCCAGCCTCTCGTTTTTAGTATTTTATTTATACAAGGTAGAACTGTTTATTGACCTCCATATCTACGCCATCGCCGCATAACATATTTTGCTAATGTTAAGTTAAGAGGTGATTAGTACTCAAAACGGCTTATATCAATGGTAGTATTCAGTAATGGAACAAAGATCAACTCCATGTAGAATTGATGTGCTGTATGCTGAATACTGCCGCCATGATGAATAGCAATCAACTTTGGAACCTCTTGTTAGGAGTATGCTTTATTTCTATATACACTCCACCTAAAGCTGGCTTTTTTTATCATCCCAGACACCATAAAACCGTTGCGCGTTACTGGCTGTATACCATACCGTATGTCGAATATTACGGTGCCCCAAATAATCTTGTATCAACCGCGTGTCAACCCCACGGTCTGCCAACGCAAACCCACATGCATGTCGCAGCATATGAGGATGTGCTTGTACCGCTATTCCTGCGATAGCGCCCAATTGAGCTATCAGTTGATAGATTCGCTGACGAGAGAGTGGATTTCCCTGGCGGGATAGAAAGAGCCATTCAGTATGTGCGTTAAGAAAATCCCCTCTCATACCCAACCATACTGTCAGAGCTCTCACCTCCTCATCCAGCAAAGGATGGATAGTGGAGAACCCCTTTTTAAGTCGATAAATACAGATCCGTTTCCCTATCAAATCGATATCAGATAGCCTTAATTGTCTTAGTTCGCTGGCCCTAAATCCATGTAAAAAACATAGCGTGATAAGACAATAATCTCGTTCTGGATGAGAGCCAGCTTTGGCCGCCTGCAATAATGCTGTTACTTCATCCTGAGTTAAATGTTTACGTTTATGCGTTGCCATACTTTCCTCGGGGAGTGTTATTGCGTAATTTTAGCTATCGATATCACACGCAGTTGCGTGCCTCCTGTTTACCAATAATAGGACACCACAAGGATACGAATAAGAAACAGAGCACAACAGCCAAGTGTGTACTATAGAAGGAATGCAAGATACGACAGCCATCGGCCGGCTATAAATGATAGCGTTCCAAACGTTCGCATAAGAAACGGTGGAAAACCATACCAATGATCGTACCTTGTCACAAACATCACACAACATAAAAATAATAGCCCTTATCCCAGAAAAATATAATTTCTGTATTAAACTGCATAATAAAAATCACCTAGCTAAAATCAAAAAAAACCAACGCAGCTTCCGTGAAGAAACGCTAATAATTTTATAAAGTTTAAATAGCGAAGATAATACATCCGGAACTAGGGTCTTCCTTAACCCATCGTGCGGCAATCCATTTACTCATCCTTTAATTCATTCGAAAATGAAGTAGGAGTGTTAGACAACAATACTCGGTATAAGACACCACCCAACAGACCCCCAATCAGTGGTGCTAACCAAAATAACCACAGTTGTTGTAGTGCCCAGTTCCCCTGATAAATCGCCACACCAGTACTGCGGGCAGGATTGACCGAGGTATTAGTCACAGGGATAGTAATCAGGTGAATCAGTGTTAGCGCCAAACCAATGGCCAGTGGTGCAAAACCAACCAATGACCGGCTATCAGTTGCACCAAGGATGATTAGCAGAAAGAACACTGTCATTATTATTTCCGTTAAGAGAGCAGATTGAAGATTATATCCGCCCGGGGAGTGCTCTCCATAGCCGTTAGTCGCAAACCCACTACTGACAATATCAAGCCCACCACTCTTACCGGTAACAATAAGGTACAGTGTACCGCCCGCCAAAATAGCGCCAACTACTTGTACCATCATATAAGGTAAAATATCGCGAAAAGGAAAACGCCCGGCAGCCCATGCTCCTAACGTTACCGCCGGATTGAAATGACCGCCTGAAATAGACCCGACAGCATAAACCATGGTAATAACCGTAAGACCGAAAGCCAGTGATACACCCAGAAAACCAATTCCCAAATCAGGGAAGCTTGCCGATAGAACTGCACTGCCACATCCGCCAAGCACCAACCAGAACGAGCCTATTAATTCAGCTAAAAGTCGCTTAATCATGTTCACTCCTTTCAAACTATTAACAGTCTGATCATATGTCAGCCGGCTTTAACTATAAGGCACAGTGCAGTAATGAGAAGACCTCCCGTTCGGCTTATCCGTAATTAATTTATTTATTCTGATTAATATTAATAACAATTAAACTCACCATTAATGATGGTATTATTTTCGTTTATTAAACTTGGGTGAAAAATAATCCAATTTAACTTAAAAATAACAATCTATTTATCTGTGATACCAATAATTATCAATTGAGTCCTTTTTTTCATTATCCCAATCAGGCAAACCAACCTACATTCGTTCTCTGAGAGTGCAGAACTTTGCTAACTCGTTATCAACGATACTCTGCTTCTTTCACATTGACGACCTTTAGCCGTTCGTAGGTCTGATATTGCCCTCTTAAAAAATAATAAAGGTATCCCCATGATGAAATCCCTTGCGACACCATCAGCACCTTCCCCCTCATTCTTGATTACCCCACTCACGTTATTGGTCTCTTTGATGTTTGGCTCACTGTTCCCTGTCATCGCTACCGCCGCCGATCCCGCGCCAGTCATCAGTAAATTGTTCTTAAGAGGTGACTTAGATGTAGGAGAGTCCCTTAAAGGTGATTACCGTTTTAGTGCCAACGGTGGCAATACCGTGGACAAATCCACCTTTAGCTGGGGTTATAAAGGCGAAACCGCGCAAAAGGTTGCCAACGGAACCATGATCGGCAGTACCGGTTACGTGACACCCCGCCTGCTGGTATCGGCCGATATCGGGCATGTGATGGAGCTATCGGTACAGGCGAAAAATGGCCTCGGCATCATTGGCAACACATTAACACTGGCCAGCGACAGCGAGGATCCACGCAATTCCACCGAGGAGGGTGATGGCGAAGGACGAGTGGGAGATCCGTTCTCGCCATTGGTCAGTAATTTGGCACTCACTGGCGTATTGGATGTCGATCAAATTTTGCAAGCGAGCTACAACTTCTCAGCAGGTCAGGGTGGCTCTGGGGACAAATCCACCTTTGCCTGGGGCCAAAAAGGCAGTACGGCAACTCAGGCTCCTCAGGGCCAAACGGTGACAACATCTGGTAAGCCCACCGGTTACACCATCGTTAAGGCTGATGCAGGAAAAGTACTGGAAATATCAGTACGGGCTAAAAATAGCCAGAATAAGATCGGTAATATACAAACTCTAGCAACTGATGCCAGCACAGAAGGTAACAAGACGACCGGCGGAAATGGACAAGGTGGTGTGACGAACCCGGATGGCGGCCCAGTGATCAGTAAGTTGACCCTCGCTGGCAAACTGGAAGTTGGGCAGTCGCTGACGGCCGGTTACACCTTTGAGAATGCAGGCGGCAATACCACTGACAGCTCCAATTATGCATGGGGTGTCAAAGGTAGTACTGCCGCAGCCGTTCCTTCCGGTCAACATGTGACCACTTCCGGCCAAGTACCCGCACGCCCTCTGGTCGCAGCGGATGTGGGGACGGTAATGGAAGTGTCAGTGCAAGCACGGGACGGGTTGGATAAAACCGGCAACACCCTGACACTTGCGGCCGATGCCAGTGCGGCAGAAGGTAATAATAGTACTAGTGGTAACAATGGTGCCGTCATTAACGGAAGTGGCAGTGGAACTGTTGCCACACTGGTGCCGAGTGTCAGTAGAACTACAGCTAAGGTAACAGAGACTATTACGCTGACGGTCACAGCCAAAGATGCGAGCGGGAATACCGCGGATGGGGCATCAATAAGCCTGACCAGTGTCTCAGCAACTAACCGCAAAGGTGCGGCACAGACCCCCACATTGCTCATTAACGGGCAAAGCAGTTTCACTGGCACCACTAATCCATTGACGGTTACCCTGACCGACCCTAATGGCAAGGGAGTAGCAACCAATCTCAACATCGTCAGTGATAGAGCAACCAGTTCGCAAAGTGTCACTTTTACCGTTTCAACCAGCCCAAATGCCTCAGGAGCTAATTTCTGGGGGCACATGTCAGATAGCGTGACCTACAGTCGTGCTATTTTCTACCGCCCACAACTTTATACTGAAAATGGTAGATATAGCTCAATAACTGCCGACAATGAGCAATGGTCGGCAGTCAGTAATACAACTGATGGCAACGCGAGCTGCAATGCACGATCTGGTGGCGGCACAAACTTTCGTCTGGTTCTACCTCAGGGCGCAAGGACAGCTGGTTTGGTCACATTACAGGACTTCGCAGGTACCAGCGCCCTGAGAAACTCAGGATTCCCAACCAGCAAAAGCTATCTAGGCTGGGATATCACAAGCGTAGATCTTTCAAGTGGCAGTATATCTCCTGCTTCAGGCACGACTATTTATCTTTGCCAAGATGATGCTTATCTAAAGGGATGATAGCGATATAAATAACGGCTTAATTCAGCCAGTAGCAGATGGGGCGTTTGGAAAAACAGCCCCATTTTTTCTGCCCACCACAAGCCCCAAATCCCCCTCACTATCAACGCCAAACGGACTTAACTCCACAGCCCTCCCCTTCTGCGGTGCCATTAATTTTTAGGTTTTCTTATCTTCGTAAATAGCGACAAACACTTTAAGTGGAGAGTGGTTATCAGCGGGGGGGAGACGAGAAATAGCAACTAACGGAGGATAAATTGAGTCAGCTTAATCACTGGAGTGATTTATTTCATAAATATAATTTTTATATTAACTAATATGAAACAATTCAAGAGGAAACAGTAACGCATTGATTTTAATTTATTTTTTAAAATAAAACGCAAAAAAATACGAGTCACTTGGGGTCAAAATGACTACTTAACTATGACATAACTCAATAATTGTGCAAGTAAGATACGTATTTTTTTATTATTTTGTTAAGAATTAATTCAACGATTTGACTTATATGAAAATTATTCCTAGGGCTAGCTTATTGAGCCGCTATTGTCGTTGCTAAGCCCCATAGATTCCCACAGCGCACATCTTACCTTCCCTCACACAATCTCGAAATAAAATCTCAATAAAAACCAAAATATCAAAATAAAAAACCGTTAAAAATCAAAAAATAAAAGTATAAAACCAGAAATGTGCTGGGTAGTCATTTTGACCCCAAAAGACCATGCGCCCTTCTCAATAACGGCATCCGCGCCTGGATTATTTGGTTTTTATCGCAACGGTTAACCGCCAGCAGAAAAGGAGTGTCCCGTGAATAAGCAGAACAACAATCAAATAAAAGGTCGTCAAAGCAATCACGGTGATTACTACCTGCCGGCCTGCCTTGCCCACCTCGGCAGCCCCCCGTTATATATGGCCGTGGCCTATTGGGGATTGCTCAAAAAGTCCCCGTTTACGCGCGATGACCTCAGTGCGGCTTTCCATATTACGGTGCGACGAGCGGCTGATGTGATGACCTATATCTATATCGAACGCCAAAATTGTATTACCAGTAAAAAGTCGTTGGTCAACATCGGTAGTGGCCACTCTTGCCTCTATTTACAGGTGCTGGCAGTCGCTGAACCTGCCCCACCCCGTCAGGCATTTCGCCCCCCGGAGCGCCGGACATCCAACGCCTATAACAAAGAAGGGCAGCAAGAGCTATGGCACTGGCTCCTGACACGTCCAGCGGGAGGTGATCCTGAATGATCTCATCTACCGCCACCATTAGCGTCACCCTGCACAACACTTGCCCATTCGCACTTGAGGTTCGTGCCAGTGGCAAGTTGTGCCATCAACTCCCCCAGGGTGAGTGTTTTTCGCTACAGATAGCACCAGACCAGCCATTTTGCTTACGGATCAGTGGGGTAGGGAAAAGAATGCCTCACCACTGGCCAGAGAGACTGCAACAGATACGTGATAACTGGCGATATAAGCTCACAACAGAGAGAGCTGAGGCCTCCCTTATGGGTGACAGCCTCTTGCGATTAACACCGGAGGAGCGTGACATGCTCACCGGTGCGCAGGATAACGTCTGGCAAGATAGTGATGACTGCGCCATCTTTGGTACTGAGTTATGGGACATCACAACAACAGACCGCCACTGGAGTGTGCAGGCGCGACCAGATGTGTTGCACCGTTTGCCACTATCCCAACCAGTCGAGATCTGGCAACTCAGCCTATTACCCGGCAAGCCAACACCAGATATTGAGCCACAAGACGCCATCTGGCACATCAGACCATCACAGCAACAGGGCCAGATAGTGCGCCTGCATGCCGGGCAACGCGTACTCAGCGCCTGCCAACATCTTAAAGACATCACCCTGCAACCCAGTACCGAAAGTAACCTGCGGCCCCCCTACTCACTTGAGGAGGCATTCAGCTTCTGGGTGAGGGTTCCCGGCGGTATTCCTACCGCCAGTGGGCGCCCAAGCTGGCGGCTCTGGAACACATTTAGTCGCAGTTGGTTAGTCAGCAGTGACCAGCAACTGCAGATCATACCGGACATCGGGCCGGAAGTGCCCGGCGCACATTGGGATTGCATCTGGTCGGAAAGAGGTTTTATTCGACTGATCAAAGCTGATGGTTCTGGCGCGCTCACCCTACAGGCGGACAGTGTCGGCCTAAGCAAAGGTGAGGGCACTTTATGGCGAGAAGAGACCTTCTATCCCACATTCAATCTGCTCTATACCGGCCAGCAGTTTAGCCTGATACAGGTTGCAAACGGACGCTATTTAATCGCCACTGACCAAGGTGCGACCACCAGCCCCTACCCCACAACCAAACCCTTACTGCCGTTGCAGTGGCAACCCATATCCAGAGATGCCGGTCGCCTTAGCGTTCAACACCCTACATTAGGGACGCGGTGGTTAGCCGCCGGCTCGCGCAGTTTAGTCAATAGCGCCGGACGCGCAGTGGTATTAGAGAAAAAGCCGGTTTCAGGATCACTTTGGCAGCTTTGTTGTATCACCGGACACCAGGGATTTTTGTTACGCAGCCAGCATGCGGGCGGGCATTTGGCGGATATGAATGGGCAACTATCGGTCGTTGCTGGCATACCACGGGATGCTTTCTGGGCTGGCATTGCGCCCGAAATAACATTGGCAGGAGTTCTATGATGAGCACTTTATCTTATGCATCGAAGGTTGTCTCAGACACAGACATCAATGAAGACGTGATAATCAAGCAGCATCGTATTGTCGTGATTGGCAGTAATCATTTTCGTTCCACAGGGCTTCGAGCGCTGTTGTCACAACTTCCTGAGAAATCGGAGGTTTTGTGCGAGGTAGCCTCAGTCATGGCTTTCCACTCCCTACCTTTTGCCTTACGTGTCCGCACAAATTTATTAATTATTCATCCAGATAGTTTTGAAGAGCAAGATCTCAGCGGTATCGCTTTCCTCACCCTATTTTTACGCATCCACCCACATTGCCGGGTATTTATGATGGCCGATGTGCCCAATATCGCGTTGCTGGCTATCTACCATGCCCTTGGCGTAGCCACGATGTTGCCTGCCCGAGGCCCTCTGGACGTATTACAAGCCACCCTACGGGCCGGGTTATTGCAGACCCAAAAGCCAACAACAGAGTTACCGAAACTGACACCTCGGGAATTAACCGCGCTTCAGAGCCTATTAGCAGGCATGTCCGTTGCCAAGCTCGCCCGCCAGTTAGGGATTTCTTGTAAAACGATTTACACCCAGCGCAGTAATGCATTGCAAAAACTCGGTCTGCGCCGACCTCAACATATGTTCGATCGCAATGCTCTGCCTTTGAAGCAATTTATTTATCAATACCGCTAGCACCACAGGAAGCACAGAAACGACAAAACAATAAGTTTCACCGCCACACTTTATACATATTTTATGTAAAAAACCCATTAAATCAGGATCATATATGAGTACATCAACTAAACCATATCGGGTAAAGGTTATCACATGGGGCACTATTGCCGCCCATCTGACCCTTCCCCTAACCCTGGCTTTCACTCCGGCTAATGCGAACATGTTGCCTCGCACCAGCCAGCAAGGGGATGAACGCCTGGCGGCTCTTCCTACCATGCCCTATGTACTAAAACCGGGCGAAACAGTGGATATGGTTGCCAAACAGCATAATTTAACTTTAGTGCAACTGAAGAAAATCAATCAGTTACGCACTTTCAGTAAACCCTTCGCCAAACTGCAAGCGGGTGATGAGCTAGAGATCCCTCAGGCCCGGTCAAATCTCGGATTAGCCCCTGAGAATACAGCGCTGACTGATACGCAAACCACTGAACGTAATTTGGCCAAAGCAGCCACAACAAGTGCTCAGATGCTAAATAGTGGTGATAAAGCGGCAGCCCGCCAATTACGTGGGCTGGCGGTTGGCAATGCCAATCAGGCAGCCAATAGCTGGCTTAACAATTTCGGCACCGCTCGCCTACAGGCGAATGTTGATGACCGTGGAGATCTCGACGGCAGTCAATTCGATATGCTGATGCCTTTCTATGATACGCCATCACAAATGGCCTTCACGCAGTTTGGCATACGTCGGATCGACAAACGCACCACCGCCAATCTGGGGATTGGGATCCGCCATTTTATTGACGACTGGATGGTCGGTTACAACCTCTTCCTCGACCGCGATATCACTCGCGATCATACCCGCGTCGGTGCTGGTGCCGAATATGCCCGTGACTACCTGAAACTGGCGGCAAACGGCTACCTGCGTTTGAGCGATTGGCGTGACTCCCCAGATTTCAGCAGCTATAGCGAACGTCCGGCAACCGGATTTGATCTGCGGGCAGAAGCCTACTTACCCTCACTGCCACAGTTGGGGGGGAAGCTGATGTATGAACAGTACTTTGGTAATGATGTTGGGTTGTTTGGCAAGGATAACCGGCAACAAAACCCGGCGGCCATCACCGCGGGCATCAACTATACCCCAATCCCACTGGTCACGGTCGGTATTGACCGCAAACAAGGAAGCGCCGGTAACGGTGAAACGCTGTTCAACCTTGGCGTCAACTATGAGGTCGGCACACCATGGGCCAAACAGATAAGCCCTGATGCGGTCAATGCGCGCCGTACTCTGCAAGGTAGCCGCAATGATTTGGTCGAACGTAATAACCAAATTGTACTGGAATACAAAAAACAGGATGTTATCAACCTGTATGTATCCAACAATGTTAGCGGTCGTGCTGCTGAGACCAAACAACTTGTCGTGAGTGTCACCTCAAAATATGGCCTGAGAAATATCCAGTTTGACCAGGGCGCACTGGCCGCTGCCGGTGGGAAAATTATTCCTCAAGGCCCTAGCCAGTTTGCCTTACAGTTACCGCCGCAACCTTCCGGGGGCAATAACTGGACCATCAGTGCTATTGCCAGCGACGTCAAGGGGAACACATCTAACCGCGCCGTGACACTGGTGCAGTTGCAAGACACCCCTGCTACTATCAGCGGCACTTGGACCCCAGCGGCAAGTACCAAGCCTGCGGATGGTAATAGCGCCGTCCTTTTGACTCTGACCTTAAAAGACGCGGCAGGCAACCCACTGATCGGCCAGGCGAATAACATCACCCTGAAGAAAAATACTCTGGGTGGCTCCGGCAGCGAACCCACACTCAGTGCCCTGACTGAAATCAGCCCAGGGGTCTACCAAACTACAGTAACTGCGGGCACCAACCCCGGTATATTGACATTAACACCTGAGCTTCAGGGATCGCAGTTAGCATCAGCCACCATCACCTATACCGATACATCCACCACAAAACCCTCAGTGTCTAACCTGATTCTGCTGGGTGAATTGGCGGAAGATAGCAAACTGTCGGCAACCTATACCTTTACCCAACCGGTGGGCGGGCCTGCCGCAACGGATGCCTCAACCTATCAATGGGGTGAAAAAGGGGCAACAGCGGCCAACGTCGCTAACGGTTCAGCCGTGACAACCTCTGGGCAAGTACCGGAATACCTATTGAAATCGACTGATGTCGGTAAAGTGATGGAAATTTCGGTACAGGCGAAAAATAGCCTTGCGGTTACCGGCAATACGCTCACGGTGGACTCGGCCTCGGCCGACACCAATACCAATAAAACCACGGGCGGCGAGCAGGGTAAAGTCACCGGGTCAACGGCGGTGACAAAACTTCAGATAGATCCATTCAATAATAAGGTGAAAGTGACCGAGACGATTAGCTTCACCATTACCGCACTCAACAAAAATAACCTGCCGGTTTCTGGCGCTCAAATAAAGCTTGAGGCAACATCGGCCGCCTCGCGGAGTGGTCAAGTTGAAACGCCAACGCTAAAGGTCAACGGTAAGCCCCTGACCGATGACGTTACCACGGACGGCGATGGAAAAGTACAGGTAACCCTGACGGATCCAGCCGGTAAGGGGATAAAAACAACCCTAACCAGTAGTAACGGTGCCATCAGTGAAACTAACGATGTTATTTTCACTGTGATCACCAGCCCGGATAGTACTTTAGCCAAGTACTGGGGACATATGGATGAGACAATAACGGCAGCGGGTGTGACCTTTAAACGGCCATTATTGGCAGCGGAGGCAGCTTCTGGCCAAGGCTCGGAAGAACTGAATAATGAGCAGTGGAATGTCCCATCTCATAATGATGCCATGCAAACATGTGTAAATAACTTGCCCACAAAGACAGAACTTGATGCATTGTATATCGCTGGGGGAGTGAATAGCCATGGGTGGCCAAACGGCACAGGTTATTATTATTGGTCAATAACAAGCGCCCCTGCCGGATTTTATGGTATTAACATGAATAATGGGCAAGCATTTGGCCTGGTAGCAACCGACGGACAGCTTGTAAGCTGCCTCTAAACTTTTCCATATCGAAATAAGGCTGCCTGGAGTGGCAGCCTTAATCAAACTAATTAAAAACAGGAGGAACACCACATGCATTTTGGGTAGGCAGCTTCATATCACTAAATTCTACTAGCTCTAGTGAGTTGAAAACCTCGCCACCAGCACTCTCCTGAACTGTATAAGTGGCGTGCACCACTCCCTGGCAAAGGGTGTAAAACGGGGCTGCCGGAACAAGAAATTCATGTTCATCCAAACCAATATTAACTGCAGTTATTTCATAGGGGGGAGAATCATAATCTGCGTTATCTACAGCTGGACCATTAACATCCTCAAATCCTTCTGTTCCCCTTAATTTTAGTATGATAATTTGCCCAATACGAATATTTTCATATTTAAGCACACTAAAAATACAACCTCTAGTATCATTTATTGTTTTGATATTTATTGTGTTTTGTTTATTCCTAAATAACCAAAGTGGTTTTTGTAACCCGTCCTTACCACCTGGATTAGTATTGGTCGAGTTGACAAGAATGTCTATCTTCGGTGAAACAGAACTTGAAGAGTGTATATTATCCACTAATAATCGGGTAACAGTATAATGTGCCGGAATATGCCCACCTCCAGAGGCGAGAATATCAGCAGCAGGTAAAGTTATAATTATTTCCGAAGTGGGAATAGTAGTTACTTTAAAGGGGGCTAACGTTACCGCCCCCCATGTAACGGTAATGACATCACCAACAAGCAAATAGTTAGCGTTTTTCACTGTCTGAAAAGGAATAAATACTCTCGCATCTTTATTTACCGCCGGCCCTGTTATTTTGTTCTGTTCATTACTATCGCTAAAAATAGTTAAAAGCCTCAAATTTCCATTTTCAGGTGAGTCAGGATCAGGATTAGGCTCAGCAGGAATAGAGAGATCAACACCTGCCACTAACTCTCGCGAAGCGGTTTTTTTAATACTACTATCCCCGCGACTCACCACGTAATAAATAATAACAGATTTCTTATCATAGGGTATAATTTCATCATAGACTGGGAAAAATGTAAAAATGGGGTCACTACCAAGATTTTTTGTTTGTATTGGAGGTGAGGACTTTATAACGACATCTACACCTTTATCATCCTTAAAATGAAGGGTAATAATATCCTGAACTTGTACATTATCATATGCTGGTATATCAATACGAAGCGGATGTATAAAATCATTAATAATAAAATTGTCTGCAATATCAGGTAGCACTGGAGGTTTTAATCCTGCCGGGAAGTCACCAAAGGCCAGTTGCAGCATAACCGGTTCAGCCGGGTCACTAGTATAGCCTGCTTCGTTAGTTATGGTATAACTAAAAAAGTGAGGCCCATCTGGCTCTCCATTAAATAAACTTTGATTAAACTCGGCTGGTATATCTTGGCCAAGTTGGTTTAAACTAACAATTACATCCGCATCGGGGACGGGAAGAAGATTATCTGAGGAGGCTCCAAAAAACAGACTTATTTTATCACCTTGTCGCATATCAAAATATGAGTGTATGTGCACAGGCAATACTTTTTCTGGCGGTACTTTCGCATTATTGACCAGGTTTAGCTCTGTTATACCATTTGTAGAATATATCGTGTCAAATATCAATGGAGCAACCGGCACTCCTCCCGAAGATTTCTTCAATAACGTGAATTCCTTCCTGATAGTAGAATCTACATTACCAGACACTGGCATTATATAAAGCATGACATAGTGGTTATTCTCATCACTATTAATAAAATATTTTTTATCTATAGTCATAGTAAAACCATTATTTTTCTCATCTTGAGTCCATTCGGCATCAACTCCTTTCGCCACGATATAATTATCGATACCTGGAGGATCTAGTATTTCTGGTTCAGCATCAGTATCCATGACCATATAAACCCGCATAGCACCTCTAGCAGCCTTGGGGGGGGTATCTTTTAAATTTTGCCATGAATCAACCCTCACAACAAGATCATTATTTTCATTCTCTTTGAGAATAACGCCATCAGGTAGAGCGTCGATAATTCTAAATGATGGTATAAGAGTGTTTCTAGCCTCAATAAGTGGAGGTGGAGCATAGCTTTTAACCGTAGTTCTATAGTTTGTGCTCATGATTTATATCTCCAACAAAGAATAGGTATATTATATGACAACAGTGAGTCATATAATTGATATAGCTACCGATAATACAGATGTCCATTGAGATTAAATAATGTTAATCTCAATAACAGTTATCCTACTAAAATAACTATCTGTCTAATGAATTAGTATCATCAGATGATAACCTTTGGGCATAGCAATCAAATTGATAATGATATCAATTTGATTGTCATGACTATTTTTATTAGATAAATAATTAGCAGACAGATGCGACCTGGCTTCCTAGGAAAATATCAATCACACTACGAGTAATTTCATTGGTAAAATTAGGTTCCCAAACTAAGCCTATATCTACGCTCATATCTGTTTCTTTTATATCCATAAGCTCAAGATATTTATTACTTACATCTGAAATAACACTTTTCGGCACAAAGGAAAAGGCATCCTTCCTGATAACCAACTCAAGAACGGTCATGATATTATTGGTAGTCACTACCGGTTTCATTGTCAATCTATCATATACTGCATATATATTTATATTACCATTAATGGAGTAACTCTCTAACTCTTGCGTCTCCCGCCACCCCAACTTATTAATACTCCCTAGAGAAAAACCTGTTGTTCTATCTATATTTTTTCTCTCGACAATCACTAATGAATCACTGAATAGTCGGCGGGAAGATAACTCTTTAGGGATAGGGTAAGGCATAATCGCTAAATTTAATAAACCTTGAGTCAGTTGGTAAGCTAATTCATTAGGTAACATGCCATTCAATAACACTAAAGGAACATCAGGGAAAAGATCGGTGAATTGTTTAAATACATAGTTATGATGTGAATCAAAAGAGAAAGCCCCAATCTTAAATTCATTATATTTAACGGTTGATAGCTCAGCAGTATTTCTTCTGAATTTATTCACATGATTCATCAATATTTTTGCTTCAGCATAAACACTCTGACCAATAGACGTTAAATGTGTACCATCTGGCCCTCGGTAAAAAAGGATACAATTGAGCCTCTCCTCTAATGAGTTTATTTGTTTAGTCAACGCCGGTTGAGTGACACAAAGTTTATCTGCCGCCTTATGATAATTCAACGTTTCCGCCAGCACGATAAAGGCATTCAATTTTCTAATATCCATTGTATCCCTCTTTACTAGCAAGGTAGATAAATAGACTAAAGAAATATTAGTCCGGTATATAGGGTAAAATATAGTGATGTTCACACTCTAAAATTCACCAGTAGGTATTTTAGTGCATTTAATCTTAGTGAAAGTCACCATAACAACCATAGGACAATTCTTACATAAATGTAAACAAAGACCGCCTAAATAGTCGATCTTCTAGTATTTATCATAGGTTTTTTTATCATCGAAGTCCTAAAATGAGATTTAAGTCACGTTTTAAATCATATGATTAATGAACAAATAACAATAAACGTAACATAAGTTTTGTTGGCAAAAATGAAGGATTGGCAAGGCGGTGTTGTAGGTAAGAGCTTATCGAAGGTGGAAGTTTGGAAAAATTAACCTGTGATTTCAATATGAAACAGGAGAGCCATCAATAAAACTGACTCTCCTGAATTATTTTAGCAAATAATGTACTAAGCCTTGTTAAAGTGGTGTCATCTCATAGGATAGCTGCTCAGTAATATATGGCTGTACTGTACTGCTATCTCCCCCACCGGTTGGGTCACCCCAAGTGACAACACGGTTATCCTTGGTTAAGGCCAGAAATGCTGTCGAGGTTGAATATAACGCCCGTACATTGGTTAATAATGATTGAACCATCGATGCATCTCCCCCATACGCAGTGTTTCCCCATGCCACAACCTCCCCTGTTGCCCGCAGTACCGCAGCCGCAGAGCCAGTGGTGCTTATTTGGACGACATCCTCCAGCATAGCGACTTCTGTCGCGATGCCATTTACAATTGATATATCATTCCCCCAACTCACGACAGTGCCATTATTTCGTAACCCAATATACGTATTGGCGGTGCTAGCAACGTCAACAATATCTGTGAACCCCGCGATATCCGCAGGAATAACACCACCATACCCCCCCCATGCAACCAGTGTCCCATCACTGCATTTGGCGACATAGGAATTATTGGTAGAAGCCATCAGCTCCACGATATCAGTTCTGGCCGCGATTATCGTAGGTACCGCCAATCCCCAACCAACAACCGTTTTATTTGCTCTCAGCGCGACATAGCCGCCTTGCGTCGACTGAATATCAACAATATCAGTTAGCTGCTTAATAACACTGGGTAAGGCCAATCCTCCCCATGACACAATTGATCCATCGGTACACAACGCGACAAAGCCCAATTCTCCGCCAAAAACTTTTTTGATATTCGTCTGAAGAGCAATATCAGCTGGCACTACCCCCCCCTTGGAAACTGCTCCGCCCCATGCAACAACCTTACCACTAGAGCGTAAAGCAGCAAAGGCGTAGCCTGCAGCCACAATTTGCTCAATGTCATTCATTGCCGCAATCTCAGGGGGTACAATCCCATATGTATCTTCCCCCCATGAGACAACCCGCTTATTAGACCGTAGCGCCACAAAAGCAGTTTGGCTGGCAGCAATGTAAACGACGTCATCAAGCGTCAAGAGCGTTGCGGGTACATCGCCACCCAAGATGGAACTTCCCCAAGCAGCAATATGACCATTGTTGCGCCGTACAGCAAAAGCCGGGTCGACCGTAACCCCATTGCCCGCCACATTGCAGGCGGAGAGTGTCACGCTATCATTCTCCGTTCTTACTCGTAACACACGTTCTGGTGAAACATCGCGAAAACGAGCGCCCGGCTTCCAGTTCGAATCCCCAGCGTATTGCCATTCAGCACCATCAAGAGGTTTATTTGTATCAGAGGACAACGCGGTAATATATTTGGAGTTGATATTACCAAAACCATAGGAGTTACCAGGTGAGAACCTGGCGCCCATCACCTTAAGTTTTCCTGAAACAGGGACACTAACAACGTTATAGCTGTTTTTCGGTGAGAAGAACTGCATCCCGCCATTAGCGCGCTTAATGCTATAATCCACACTAATCAGTTCACCCTTACTGGCGGCAACATATTCATAAGGTATGGTGAATGTCAGCGACAATCCAGACTCAAGATTAGTGACTTGATGTATATCCTTTCTCGAGTTAGTGGGACCTGAGCCTGTCCAGCTAAGCACAACTTCATCTGATTCTTTTAATTTGGCCCCAGCGGGTATCGTGACGGTTGCACCAGTGGCCGGAACCTGCACCAGAGTAATAGTATTTCCCACTGCTTGATCAACTGTGGGTGCAGGTAAATCTTCGGTTACCTGGAATATCAATCGGTTAGAGTAAAATATATCCCCGGCGAGATCATCGACTTCATAGTACACCTCAACCCAACCACCGATACTCTGTTGCACGATATCTTTCGGAATTGTGAAAAAATTATCGTCGACCCCATTTTTCAGAATTATGTCATCCGGATCATAATTTACTTTCCCTCTCCAATAGCATTGTATTCCATCTCTGCGCGCCTTGTTTGGATAACTCCCAACACGAACATGCACCGCCCCGTTAGCATCAGCATCCATCGGGTTCAGTATCCCTGGATTAACCATTTCGGTAATAGTGGGGGCTGGCAAATTGTTATTTAATGGCAATAACACCAATTCTAAAGGATAAGAGCTAGAAAAATCTTCACTCGTCTCACTTTTAACCCGATAACTAATAGTCAAACCGCCACCGGCCATACCCACTATTTTATCTCTGGCAATAGAGAAGACCAGCGGTGTACCAACCTCAAGTTCGGTAACGATATGAGACTTATCGTATATGACAATCGGCTCACCGGCAGAAGTTACACCCGAGATAATTAATGTCACTATATCATCTTTCACCAAATTTCCATCTTGATTAAGTCTAACCAAAAAGTTATCCGTTTCCGGTATGGTGTTAAGATCAAGGATTCCAGATTTGGCTTGTGGGGCGACAGGGGCAGGGAGTGTATAAGGGTTACCATTAATGATCAGATTAGTTTTTTGGGATTTTTTACCATTCACCTCATAATAGACGGTGACCATTTCCCCACCCATCCCACGAATTTGTGAGTAGGGGATAATAAAAGTATGACCATATTTAAGATCAGAAGCCAAAATAGTAGCCGTCTGTTCCGTAGGTAATATCCCCCCATTCTTCCATTTCAGTGTTATTATATCATCCAATTTAATATTAAGATAAACAGGGATCTGAACATAAACATCCTTACCCTTCAAGTCATCAATATTAATCATACCATTGACTGCCTGTTGAACTCCCGGCGCCAGATAGATACTATCTTCGACATCAATATCAACCATGGAACTAATCGACCATAAAGACCAATTATTTACGGTATCTCTTATTTCGTACCTTATGATTGCATCACTATAGTCCCCCGCCAATTTGATAGTATCCGCAGTAACGTTAATGATCACAGGCTTATTGATATCAGACTCTGCCACCGTATATTTAGAATCTTTATTCCCAGCCCAACTTAATGTTACAACATCGCCTTTAGTCATATTTTTATAAGCAGGGATAGAAGCGGAAATAGCGTTAATATTACCCGTTGTTATTTCATTTGGAATGCCCCCCGGCGCAGGTAACAAATCGTTCACATAAGGCGTTGCAGGGTCAGGGTCAATCCCGCCGGGTACAGTTGTTTTTATCAAGAAATTGGCATCAAATGATCTTGTTATATTACTTCCTGGTGGTTCGGCAAAAGTATAAAATACAGTTGTATCTCCATCGACTATATCAAGCTGCCCAATATTAACAAATATATCTTTGTGAGCCACTTGAATATCTTCACTGGTTATTGTCTTTATGGGAAAATTAATATTGATAGCATTAGCTTCATCCCCCGTTTTACACCAAAACAAATCTACTCTGGTATCTACTTTAGTCCCAGGCTTAAAAGGAATTCGAACCGTGAGACTTTTGTTTGGATCAAAAATCGTTGCTCGATTTAGACCAGCATAACCTATCGCATCTACCATGATAGGTGCAGGTAGTGTGGCATCAATATCCTCTAAAAAGGTTTTCAGTTTCTGTTTCATTTTAATCTCCGACATTCTGATTTATTATTGCATTGCAATACTCACCTTAGTCGGTAAAAAAATAGCCATCAAATAATATTAAGTTATCAACTGATAATAGAATAAAAAACATGAATGACATTATCTATATAACCCCAAAATATCGTATTAATAGTGCTATTTTATTTTTTATACTTGCTATCACTCACAAGAAAAATAAATCATACAAATTAATCTCACTCTCGTTAAAAAACCAATAAAATAAAGTTATCGGTTGATAACTTTATTTTATTAGACAGCTATTAATTAATGAATCTAATATAATTAAAATACCTACACAGAAGGCATGATGAGATACCCTGGATGCGACAGGTTCTTGATTGACTCACTGAGTTATCTTATTTTATGCCTTTGTCAGCATCGGTGATGGTGTTTACTGGTACAATCAGTGCCCTATCGCCATCTCATTAAATAATGATAAGAACAGTAAATATGATAAATATCAATAAAGTTGTTATTTATAAAATGAAATGAGAAAAAAAATAACGGTATAATCTCATTATGCCTACCAGCAGTAACTCTTGGAATAAAGTAAATGCTTATATCAAAATATAATCCAGAGTCCTTTAATAGAATTGATGTATCAGAGGAAACTCTACAACAAATAAGTAATTACATAACATTAAATACGGGATTTTCATTCTTTTCTTTTGTGATAAGAGAAATATACCCGATAACGGAATCACGTATATATACATTTGATAATTATAATGACTCATGGAGAACGCTATATGAGAAAAATAAATTATGGAAAATAGATCCCGTGATTTTTTACAAACCAATGCCACAACTAGAATATGCGGTCTGGGATAGTCTTTTTTTCAAAGGACATGAAGAGATCTGGGCCTATGGTGTAGAGTATGGTTACCAGAGTGGTATTACATTTGGCATGCCACTCCCACAGGGTTACCATAGCATTCTATCACTTTCAAATATGAGTCACTCAATAACGCCAAAAGAAATATCACTCGCACAATCCTATTTTTCAAAAATCTGTGTAAAAATAATAAACTCAATAATTCTGAACGCTGAAAGCCCGATAACATTCAACAAAAACAATATCACCTTAACCAAACGGGAATTAATGATACTTATGTTTAGTGTTGATGGAATGACTTCTCATGAAATAGCAGGTAAAATATTCATATCAAAAAGCACCGTCGATTTTCATATGTTAAATATTATAAAAAAACTCAACTGCAAAAATAAATTCCAGGCCATTTCAAAAGCACTGATCATGGGATTGATATAAACACACCTTCGCATTTATCACTCTTAACTTGACACTTACAGCCCCCAGTTAATATTCTAAAAGCCCAAGTTACAGCATGATGTAATATTATCATGCTGTACTTATACATATACAGGAGATATTAATGCGACTACCTGTTAAGCATAACATTTGGTTATTACTATTATTTGTCAATCAACTCATTGCCTCAGAACCTCCACCTTTAACAGCAGGTATTCAAACTCGAATCGATGTCGCTATCAGTCAGCTTTATCGTGCAGAAGAGCGACAAATCGCTATTCGGTGGGATAATGCAAAAAAAGTATCTGAATTTATCTGTAGACCCGCGGCCCTCGCTGAAATACAAAGCAAAGACTTTCTAAAAGCCGATCGGGTTTTTCTTGGTGATAATAACCAAGATAGCTTGAGCCTAACAGGACAATATCATCTTACCGGCAGTGGTGAGGTGCGAGCCGATAATATTTGGCATGATTTTACTTTCCAATGCGATATCGATCCCGTAAAAGGGATTGTAACCTACTTCAACATCATCCTTTTGCCCTAAACGACGTCAATACACATAGCATGCCAGGGTCAACAATATTTCTGTCATGCTATGTCATAATAATTTTTCCGCGCTATTGCTGTAACCAACTATCCACGCCCTTATGGCGGGAGCAAGCTCCACTATGCTGTTGGCTATAACTATAAGTACCATCCTGACAACGCGCAGTGGCACCTGATGGAATATTGCCTGACGCTGGCGATGCAGCCACCCGAGGAACAGATGGTGTCGATGCCGTTGGCTTCACTGTTGCCGGCAGTGGGGTCGCGGGAGTCGTTGGCTTCACTGTTATCGGCGGTGGAATAGCGGGAGTCGTTGGCTTCACTGTTATCGGCGCTGGAATAGCGGGAGTCGTTTCTGCCGAGAGCACAGAAGAGTGAGATTTACGTGTTGATGCAGGTACTTTCACTGTTGCTGGCAATCCCGAGACTTCCGCTTCACTCGCATTGGTTCGTGGTTTGCGTGGCGATTTTACTGTGGGCTTAATACCATTAGGATCTTGAACTAAATTCGCTGCCGATGCCGGATCGACTGCTGCAGTAGCTTTAGTCTGAGCGGCATTAACCGGGCCGATAATAAGTACTGTAGACAACAAAACCAAGATAGATAACATTCTGTTTATACACATAAACATCTCCTGACAAGGTTTTCAATTACGTGGTTTTCAATTACGTGCGTTTGAAAAAACGTAATATCACATTCAAAACCCCTGATTTAGCAATAGATCCATTACCAGGAATTTGGGCCATTAACGCAGGTAAAGATCGACTCAGCATAGCGGTGGTAGCCTGTGGATCAATGCCTAATTGCGTCGCCAATCGACCTATCTCTTCCTGACCAAATACCTGCTGTATATGTCCATCGGATATTATTGGCTGTCCATTCTGCCCGCCGACATCCTTAACAATATCTCCGAGTCCATTCTGATTGAATTTTTCGGTAATTCCTTTCACTCCGCCATGTAATTCAACCCAGCTGACGATATTTTGTATACTCAAATTCCCCGTTTGCGGGTCCGCGGAAAGCAGCTCACTCAATAAATTACTGTCACCCATACATCCTCCTGCCTATAGGTGCCGCCAGCAGATATATCCTCACTGTGCAGCTTGATACACTCAAAATCACGCTATAAACGGAAGGTAAACGATGTCAATAAGTTGAATGCAGGCATTCCGAGAGGGGATATTTCGCCACCCTGCCCGGCAGCATTCTCAGTGCTAACCTACAAGATGAGATGGTGACTGACAGAATATTGATTAGCCAAGACACCGCTTGGCCTCAACCACAAATAAATAAGGCAGGTATCAGCTCAATCTCCGCTGATAAAATCAAATACCAGCACCCCCTGCTTTTTCGCCAAAAATGGGCCTACCTGATTTTTGAAGTTTTGGTGTGCTGCATCATAAAATGTGGGCGAGGTAACCACGGGAGTACCCACGTAATAATTGCGATCCCCTTGAGAGCGGAAGGTCACGATAAATCCTTGTTCAAAGCCCCCTGCAACCCCCTCACCACTCGCTTGCTTACCTGTGGTTATCGAGACGATATAAGGTTTACCTTCTCGCAGTGCCAAATGTTGCAACGCCAGAAAATCTTCCATCAGTTGACGTCGTTTATCTGGGCTGACAAATTCAGCGTAACGGAATAATACAATGTGCTTAACCTCACCCGGCTTATAATCTCCTCGAGTAAATACCGCATTGCCCACCGCCTGTCGCTCACGGATCAATATGGCCTGCTTCGTTACCGGCGCAGCATTTTGTACTTCAACTGGCTGAAAATCCATATCACATCCTATATAGAGATTTATAAAGTCTTTTATGCGGTGTTCAATAACAGTTCGTTTATTTTCACCGACATCAGTTAATAGAAAATAGTGCAGTTTGAATCAAGCGGTGCACACCGGTCTCCGTTTTGCTTTGGGTATACTCATATTCTTGCCCTTTGCGTTTATATCCCATTTTTGTGTAAGATATATTCACATCATTTATTGCAGTATTATTTTTCGTATAGGAGATACTCTGTGCCGTGGTGGTAAGACTCTGCCCTACCATTGATTTGCTTGTCCCTTTCAGATCCTGAGATGACCCAACAATAGAACTGGAACTGCCGGTAATACTCTCTGTGTGACCAGCAATCGTCAAGCTTGACGCGGGAGCTTGCATATTAAGTTTAACACCGCTGTTAATGGTAATAGCCAGTGGCGAACTAATAGTAATCCCCCCCAGAACATTTTCATCCCAACTGCCGGTGATACTGCGCTTTACATTCCCTTTGATATCCTCAGTTAAATTCCCTGTGATATCGATATTTACATTCCCTTTGATCTCCTGATGTTTATTGCCATCGGTGCGGTGTTGCATATTGCCCTGAATATGGATGTCCTGATCTTTTTCAGCTGAAATCTTCATATCACGTTCAGAGTGCAAAGCGACTGACTCCCCCCCCAGTGCATCATCAATCAGCAAATAACTGGACTTATCTGCAGAACCGCCTTTACTGCGAGTCATTATTCCCATGCGGGTTGCATCCTGGGGCAGATTAAGCGGCGGCTGATTGTCTTCATTATAAACTCGGCCAATAATCATTGGGCGGTCAGGGTCCCCATTAATAAAATCAACAATGACCTCTTCCCCTACTCGTGGTACTTGCACTGCACCATATTTCCATCCTGCCCATTGACTGGATACGCGGATCCAGCAAGAGCTGCTGTCATCCCCCTTTCCATAGCGGTCCCAACGAAAATGTACTTTTACTCGCCCATAGCGATCAGCCCAAATAGTCTCATTAGCGGGTCCGGTCACCACCGCTGTTTGCGGCCCAAAGGTACGTGGCCATAGGGTTTCACACGTGGGATGCCAAACAGTTGATGCAGGTACGACACTGAAAATGGTGCCGGATTGAGCAGAGATGAAATCTGCCGAGACATCCCCACTTTGCTGATAATCACACTCGATGCTCACCACCAGATAGGTTTTACTCCCAGAATTCCCACCATGATCCACTGAAATTCGTTGTCCTGGGACCATCGCGCCAGCACAAGCACGTGCTTGCCCTATAATCTGATATTGGCTCGCAGCAAATGCTTGTTGGCGCACTCGAGTATAAGTTTCACCATGTTTGCTATCGGTATAATGCCCTGCCCAATCAAAAATACTCACGGCTTCAGGGGCTTGAGAACCTGGGTTCTTTCTGGTCTGTAGCAGGCTAGCACGTGGTTTACGAAAATCATAATCATCGGTGCTATATAGCGCAGGGCCAATGATATCCTCTTCCCGCCAATCATAGATCCCAGCGACTTCATTACCCTTGTTATCTGCAGGAGTTAGCGCAAGTTTACTCACACCAGTAGCCTCATGTGCCTGCGGATGATCAGCAAGTACCATCACATGCTGATTGGACTCATGGCGGAAAAAGTAATAAATGCCTTCATGTTCCATCAAACGGCTAATAAAGGAGAAATCACTCTCCTGATACTGCACACAGTACTCCCACTCACGGTAGGATTCTAATAATTTACTTTCTAGTAATATATTGTGGCGATTGAGGAATTCCTGCACAATTTCTGGTACAGACTTTCCTTGCCAAATAGAGCAGTCGCGACCGCAACTTAAGTACCATAATGCCGGTTGCAGGGTAAGATCGTAAATATAATAATCACCGCGAGTCGTTGCGTGAATTTGTCGTGATACTGAGGTGATAACGCCACTAATATACCTTGCGGGTTGCCCCTCATCTTCAATATAAACGGACAGCGGCGTCCCTAAAAGGTCACGCTGGTCAACTTCAGCGGAAGAATTCAATAATGTCAGATTATATTTATAGAGTGTCGAAAGCGACTCACTACCGATTAAACGACTAAAAATCCATTCATCAGATAATTTCTTTGAGTTTAACTTGATCGTTCTTCGCATTAATTTCCACCACTCAGTTATCCATTTAACTTAATAAATATAATTTTTACATAGTGCTAACGGCAGCTCGCGATAGTCAAGAAAAAAATCAAACATATAATTAATTCATTGAATTCAGCACCACATGTAAATATCAAATTAATTTGAATTTTCGCACAAATTAAAAATCAACTCATTGTTATATAGTTATTTTTTTATTTTTACATATAAATTAGAAATCAGTGTACTTGTAACAAAAATAACAAAATGTAAAAATTAGTAATAAATAAAAAGTAATAATCACAATGGAGAAATATATATTTATCCCTTGACATCGATAACCTCGCATTATAACAATCCTATTCTGTGATTGTTTTTTATAATCATTATTATCAATGCAGGCATAACTCTGCCACTAGCATTGCACCTATATTAATCGAGGCAAAAATATTGCAATCTCGTGCGGTAGCTATGGTGGGAAGTAACTTATAAATATTATTTAACTCATAATAAAGTCATGGGTTAATACATAGAGCAATATATGGGTGAATAGATTTAACAACGTATCATTGGATTATTTTGGTGAAGCCATTTGACATCAGGATCAGTCACGCCTGTCAAAAATCGGTCACGTATATATCCTGGAAGTGTTCATTTCATTCATTTACAGCATATTAAAAATACTGCTAACAAATGAATTTTAGTCAAAATAACAGGATGTATTTGATGAAAATTGTAAAACCGTTACATCTGAGCATACTTCAGCGACCTTTCACCTTGCAGGGGCAGCATCATCTAGGTGTTTCCGTTTTGGTTCTGGCAGATATGGAGGAAACGCCACATTTATCTCCTGAAGCAGAATTGTGGAAACTTGTTAGCGAGGAATTAACCACGAGTGGAGGTCTCCTCGACCTTGCAATGCCTAAAAATTGTGCTGAGTTTCTCGCGACGGGTAACGCATATACCCATCATCAGAGTGATAAAACAACTTGTGCAGTAAAGATCCAGCTCGATATCCTTGAAAAAACCTTAATTGTTACCGGTGATCGCCACTGGGTTCAAGAAAGTTCCACTGAGCCATTACCCTTCACAAAAATGGGGCTTGGTTGGAGTAATGCGTTTGGCGGGCCACAATTTGTCGAGAACCCATACGGCGTAGGTGTCGCCCCTGAGCAACCCAACCCTAATGTGCATCAGAAACTGCCAAATATTGAATCGCCACAGGTTAGATTAACCTCTCCTCACCAAAATATTTTACCCGTCAGTTTTGACGCAATCGATATTACTTGCCCACGTCGTTTTACTCGCATTGGTAAAAACTATGATGCCGACTGGTTGGAAAATGATTTTCCCGGTTTTGCCAAGGATATTGACTGGCGCTTATTTAATATGGCGGAGAGTGATCAACAATTTCCTCAATATAATGAGTTACCTCCCCAAGCGAACTACTGTATCTGGAACATGCACCCCACTCAGCCACTCCAGCAGGGCAAACTTCCGCCCTGGCGAGCCCGCTGTTTTGTTAATAGCCTACGTGATGGTGAAGAGAAATTTGAAGAGATCACCATGCGCCACACCACGGTCTGGTTCTTTCCGCACCGTGAACAGATGGTATTAATTTATCAGGGGTATATTCGTGTTAGCGAAGATGATGCAACCGACATTCTGGAATTGATGCCAGCACTGGAAATTATCAACCAGCCACGCTCCTCAATTCACTACTATCAAGTGCTACAACAGCGATTGGATAAAGAAAAAGGTGCCCTATTCTCATTTCGTGAAAAGGATTTACTCCCTGAAATAGCTATTGCCACTGGTCTGAACGCCCATTCATCTCATACTCAAAGTCCGATACATGAAAATATATCAAATTTTGAACGTCATCAGCACGAATATTACCGTCTTAAGTTAGCGGAGGAAGGAAAAGATATTGAACAACTATTTCCCACCAGTAAGGAGACGACTCCCCCCTCGTTGGAACAACTGCCAGATTATGCTGCAAAATTAAAGCAACAAGCTGATGTATTGGAACTACAGATTAATAATGTGGGCCAGGCTGACCTATTTGCTCCGGAAAAATCGTCCAATCCTCACATGCCGTTTTCTGGTGCAGATAATTATCATCAGCAACTCAATCTGCTCTACAAGGGGGTAGGGAAAAACGATGAGAAAAGTGTGGCTCAGACTGAACAGACATTGTTTCAAACCTATCTAATGAGTGCTCAGGCCCAAGAACCAGCAACACGGCTAACCGGAAATACAATAGCAATAGTGCGTGACTATGTGGGTGCCGTAATGGCCAGAGATAAAAATCTCAGTGGTATAGATTTAACAGGAGCCGACTTGGCTGAGATGGATCTACGTCATGCTAATCTACGGGGGACATTACTTGAAAATGCTAATTTATATGGATGCAATCTTGAATATGCTTCTCTCCAGGAAGCTATGCTGGCACGGGCTGATCTCACTAACGCTAATCTGAGCCACACCCATTTAGAAAATGCATCTTTAGCATTAGCACAATGTGAAAATACTAATTTTACCTCTTCTCGTCTGATTGGAACTAATATCCATAAAACCTTATTTAAAAATTGCAATTTCACTGACGCCCTTCTGGAAAATTTGTTCGGTGACCAAACTATTTTTATTCAGTGCTTATTTCAGCGGGCCAATATTATTGATACCACCTTTATTGAACTCGAACTCAATGGTATGAGTTTTATTGAGGCGCAGATGAAAAAAGTCAGTTTTATCAAATGCCGTCTGCTGGAGTTCAATTGTAGTCACGCTCAGATAGAGAACGGTTGCTGGGTAGACACAAAAGCCATCGGCAGCAGTTTCCATGCAGCACATCTTGTCACCTGCTCTTTTACCGCTGGCAGCGACTTGGCGCAGGCCGATTTTAGTGATGCCACACTAAAACAATGTAATTTACGGCAGACCCCCTTACATCAAACCAGCTTTGAGCGGGCACGATTAGATAATAGCGATCTTTCGGAAGCACAGTTGATCAAAGCAAATCTACAATATCTGAACGGTAGTGGCAGCCTTTTTATCCGCAGCAACTTCTCTGAATCCCAACTCATGAATGCCAATTTGATCAGCGCGATAATGCAAAAGTCTATTTTAAGCGGTGCAGACCTACGCGGGGCCAATCTATTCCGTGCGGATATATCGCAATCACGTTTTGACGATATAACTAACTGGGATGGCGCCTATACCGAAAGCACCAAAATGCAGCCGCGTATCAAAGGAGAAAGCTGATGAGACTCAGTGCAACTCAGTTACAGCAACAAATAAAGCGTGGCGAATATGTCAGTGGACACAATATTGTTGGACTACAACTCAGCGGTATGGATCTTTCCGGCGGGATCTTTTCTGAACTAACAGCAACCGGGGTTGATTTCAGTCACTGTAATTTAAACGAGGCAGTATTTGATAACTGCCAACTGACTGATTGCGTATTCAACCACGCAAATATTATTAAAACACTGTTCAATAGTTGTGAATTAAGTCATGCCACATTTTTGGAGAGCCAATGTGAAGAAGCCATTTTTCACCACTGTACGTTAAATAATGCCGATTTTAGTGCGCTAACAATTAATAAAGTGAGTTTCACTGATAGCACTCTCTGCGGCAGCAACTTCACGGCAGGAAAATTAGAACGAACGACCTTTAACCAAACTGCAATGAGCGATGCCCTTTTAAATGATTGTCAGTTGAATCTTGTCACTTTTTTCCGCCTGGATTTACGCAATACACAGACCCTTGGTGCCCATTTTGATCAGGTCACTTTCTTCGAATGTGACCATCGTGGGAAAAGTTACGCAGGTCAACAATTGCAGGCTTGTCAATTTACCCATAATCAGTTGGACGATACTGATTTCAGCAATGCGGTATTGCGCCAAAGCAACTTTAAGGGAGCCTCTTTGCAACGCGCCAAGTTACATACAGTACAGGCTCAACAAACACTGTTTATAGAAGCCAACCTGACCGGGGCGCAGTGTCAATATGGGGAGTTTGATCAAGCAATATTCAACGGGGCTACGCTAAATAATGCCAGCTTTCATCAAGCGCGCCTTTTCCAAAGCCTGTTCCATTATTGTCAGGCAGAACGCTGCGATTTCAGTAAAAGCTATCTAGTTTACGCCGATTTTTCTTACGCCAATATTAATGAGGCAAACATGAGCTATGCCCATCTCATGCACACACGCTTACACGGAGCCAGGCAACAGCAAACGCACTGGAGTGATCGTAGTGGCGTATTAGAAAGGGATGAAGCGTTACATACCGCCGAAATCTGGAGCTCAGAACGCAAACTTTGATCCCCCATACTCAAGAGGCAACGCCATGAATACAGTCACAAAAAACCATTCAATCAGTAGCTTACTACCACAACAAACAGCAGGTTTGATTGCAGACAAGCTACCTGATGGCAGTTTGCTAGTGCAATATTCGAGTCAGGGTAGAGTTTGTCGTCAGGCAACCAGTTGCCTGGTGATGCCGAATATTGGTGATACGGTTCTGGTCGCCGACGCTGGTCAACAATTTTGGGTTATCGCGGTGTTGGAGCGAGCCGATCCAGGCACAGTGACACGCCTGAATGTGGTGGGTGATCTACAAATAGAAACACCCAGTGGTTCGCTGATATTACATAGCACTAAACAGGTCAAAATCAGTAGCGATACGCTGGCGATACAGGCACAAAGCGCTGACTGTAATATTGACAAAATGGCTTACAGCGGTAACGAGTTCTCTGGCTTTATTAGTCTGGTTCGTCTGGTCGGTAAACGTTACGAATCCTTATGGCATTCAATCATTCAAACCAGCCATACCTTATTTCGCCGAGTGCGTCAGATCGAACACGTACGTGCAGGACAACTTGATCTTCAGGCCGAGGATTATGCACGTTTGCATGCCCGTAACCTGATCATTACGTCAAAAAATATCACTAAACTGGATTCAGAACAGATCCATCTTGGATAAGGAATAACTATGTTTGCCAATACCCAAATGATGGGCATGGATATTGCGTTACCTGACGTTTGCTTAACGCCCAGTCCGCTTCCACTCCCCGTACCTTACCCAAACTTTGCATCGGCGCAGACAGCTATCCCAAATGCATTCAATATCTTATTCGTCGGTGCACCTGCGCACAATATGGCGACAATAATACCATTAACCAATGGCGATAGCCCTGGCGTTGCGGGTGGAGTCGCTTCCGCGACAGTGATGGGGCCATCACGCCATCTGTCCGGCGCATTCTCAGTATTGTTAAAAGGTTCACCCGCTACTCGACTCACCAGCAGCAGCCTACAAAATTCAACTAACGCTTCGGGTTCTCGTATGGTTCCAAGTCAGTTCAAAGTGCTGATCCTTGCCTCCTAACTCAATCCAAAAACCCTTTACAGCAGTAAAATTATAGTAAAAAGACAGAGTTAAAACCGAAAAATTCATTGATAAATCAACCAGTAACTTCCAGCGGCAAACACAAATAGCAACGGAAAAACATCATGAGAAAACCACATACTGCCTCAAGATGTTTGCATCTATTGCTAATCATTCTTGGTTTTATGCTACTGAGCAGTTGTACGTTTTCGTCCCCGGACGGCCCGCCTATCTACTGTTTGGTATTCGATGCCGATCGTCAGGTTAATACGGGAGTACAGCGACATCCCTTACCGATAAAGATACGCACACTGCTACTTCGTTCTGATGCAGAGTTTATGGATGCTGATTTCTTTAGCTTGCAAAACGATGCCCCGAACGCTCTTGGTAATAGCCTGCTGAGCAGCGATCAGTTCTTTCTGACGCCAGGGCAGAGAGGAAAAAAGCTACAGGGACAAATAGCACAAGATGCCCGTTACATCGGCGTTATTGCCGAATACCAAATCCTGAATGCTAAGGTTTGGCGCCTTTCCCTGCCGTTATCTACGATGCCCACAATAGATACCGACCAAGAGTGTCAATCTTCGTCAGATGGGCGGGGCACATATATCGTTGCGGGTATTGAGGGCTTGAAAACCATCAACACAAATGAATAGTAATCGGCTTTCTAAGGCAAGGAACGTATTTAATTATGATAATGAAAGAAGCTCATAAGATCGTTTGGACTGAAGGAATGTTTTTACGCCCACACCATTTTCAGCGGGCAGAACATTATCTGGAACATTACATACGCGCCTGGGGGCAAGCACACAATGGTTATTTCTGGGGTTTTTTAAATCTGGAAGTAGACCAAGAACTGCTACAGCAGGGCAAAATCGCACTGACTGAGGCTTGTGGCATCATGCCTGACGGAACGCCTTTCAACTTCAGCGGGGCACAATATGCGCCCACACCACTCGTGATAAAAACGAGTAAAAACAGTGAGAAAGTGGTACTGGCACTCCCCAGCCAACGTGCTGGTCGTGAGGAGATCATTTTTCAGGAGAAACCCGACGCACTAGCCCGTTATCTCGCGTATGAAGCGGAGGTCGATGATCTGAACGAGGTCTCCGTTAGCAGCACCGAGTTGCAATTTAGCTCCCTGCGTCTGCGTCTGATGCTGGAAAGCGACTTAAGTGCCGAGTGGACAGCATTAATTGTGGCGGAGATACAGGAAAAAAGTGATCCCCCCCGATTACAACTGGAAAAAAACTGCATTCCCCCAACACTTAATTGCCAAAACAACCATCAACTGAAAACCTTTATCAATGGTCTCGCAGGGCTGCTGCTGCAACGTAGCCTACAGATGAGCCTGCGCCTTCAGCAACCTGAGAACCGCAATAGTTCAGAAATGATTGATTTCATGCAGTTACAGTTGATTAACCGCTATGTGGGGCAAGTCAATCATGTCTCCCAGCTCAGTCATATACACCCGGAACGCCTGTTTGCCGAGTGGCTACAATTTGCCACTGAGCTGGCCAGTTTTTCTTTACAGCGTACACCTGATGCTCAGTTACCCGTGTATGACCACAACAATTTGGCTTATTGCTTTGGCGAACTGATGCTACTGCTGCGCCACGGGCTGTCAGTGATATTGAAAGACAACGCCATCCAACTGGCGTTGGTTGAGCGCTCCCCAGGGCTCAATGTCGCCATCATACAAGACGCAGCTATGATACGGGATTTCGATTTTGTTTTGGCAGTACGCGCTAATGTCACGGCTGACGTGCTATTGGCACATTTTCCGGCACAAATGAAGATTGCCCCCATCACCCAGATCCGCGATATCGTGCAGTTACAACTCCCAGGCATCAAGTTATGCAACACCTCAACGGCACCGCGTCAAATCCCGTACCACTCAGGCTATACCTACTTTCAACTAGAGAAGAGCGGTGACCTGTGGGAACAGATGGAACAATCCAGTGCTTTTGCCCTGTATTTGGCTGGTGATTTTCCTGGCATGAATATGGAATTTTGGGCCATTCGCAACCATACGGACAGGTAACCATGACTCAGGAAAAAACTCAATTAGTCTCTGGGAGCAATTCGCTGGTCTCTGCGGCCAGGCCGCTGCTGAATATTATTGCTAAAATTCGCCAGTCAGCGACCCATGATAACCCGACACAATTACGCCAACATTTGATTGAAGAGATCAGGCGTTTTGAACTTCGCTGCCAACTCGACAATCTGCCGTATGAAATCACTATTGGTGCACGTTATTGTTTGTGCACTTCACTGGATGAAGCTGCCGCGCTGATGCCCGCCTGGGGAGATGACAACATCTGGTCAGGGAATGGGCTGCTGGTCACTTTCCACAATGAAACCTTTGGCGGCGATAAGTTTTTTGATCTGCTCGCCAAGTTATCGCAAAACCCACACAAATATATCGAATTACTGGAGTTATTAAATTACTGCCTACTGCTCGGATTCAAAGGGCGTTACAAAGTCATGGACAACGGCCATTCACTGTTAGAAACGCTGAAACAGCGCCTGCAACAGCGCATTCGTTTGGTGCGTGGCGGTTATAGCGAGCTACTCTCTCCAGATGCCCAGACGTTTTCGGTTCAACAAAAACGCAGGAAGCCTAAGATGCCATTGTGGGCGAGCACCAGTCTCACCGCATTCCTGGCCTCACTACTGTTCATTGTGTTGAGCTGGAAGTTGGATGATGCCACTCGCCCAGTGCTGGCATCAATTTACCAGGTAGCCTTACCACAGTGGCTCACTCCCTTACCTATACCAGCAGTGTCCCCAGTATTAAATCTGGCGAACTTCCTGCAGGAAGAAATTGCCAGTGGGATGGTGGTGGTTCGTACCGATGACAAACAAAGTGTCATTGCTCTCAGAGGAGACGGGCTGTTCGACTCCGGTATGATCACAATACGCCCCGCCTACAATCAGGTCATTAATCACATCGGCAACGCACTGAACGGCGTCAGCGGTAAGATCATGGTCACGGGTTATAGCGATAATGTCCCTATTCGCAAATCAACCTTCACGTCCAATTCAGCACTTTCATTGGCCCGAGCAAATGCAGTCGGAAGCCAATTGCAAAAATACCTTGATAGTGCACAACGGGTAAAAACTGAAGGTCGTGGTGAAGCCAATCCGGTAGCCCCCAATGACAGCAAAAAGGATCGGGCATTAAACCGTCGGGTTGAAATTACATTATTAGTTCCGCCGGAAAATACGAAAACGGAATTGAATAAATTGCAGTAAAGGAACAATCAAAAATGTTAAAAAAATTACTCTCTATCCTTACCAATCGCTTGGTATGGGGAACTGTCGGCATCTCTATTTTGGCATTAGCCATTTGGATATTCGGCCCACAGGTTGCCATCGGTAAAAGCCAACCCATGAAGTTGGAATTGAACCGCATCATTATCATCAGTGTCATCTATCTTCTCTGGGGGCTTTGGTACACTATTTCACGCCGTAATCGTGCCGCTTCCCCGCGTAATTTGAATGTCACTGATGCTTCATCAGAGAAAAATAAAAACCAGGAAGAACCGCAGCAAGAGAGTGACTTGACGCAGCGTTTTAACGAGGTGAAACAACGGCTGAAAAAAGCCTATTTCTTAAACCATACCGGTAAATTCCGTTGGATATCCTGTTTCAGTCAACACTATTTGTACCAGTTGCCCTGGTATATGGTCATCGGCGCACCAGGTGCTGGGAAAACCACTGCGTTGGTCAACTCGGGGCTGAATTTTCCTTTGGCGGACCATATCAACCCTTTATCCCTGCACAATACCGGCACTACCCGTGATTGTGACTGGTGGTTTACGAATGACGCCATACTGCTGGATACTGCGGGCCGTTACAGCATCCCCCATGGTCAGTACGATGAGAATACCGACGAATGGAAAAGATTCGTCGGTTTACTGAAAAAATATCGCCCTCGCCAGCCCATCAATGGCGTAGTCGTCACTATCAGTATTTTGGATCTACTCTCTGATAGCCCCGAATCCTTGGCTAAACAGGCCAATGAGCTACGCAAAAGACTGCTATCACTTGACGAACAATTGGGTATCCGCTTTCCGATCTATGTCATCATCAGCAAGAGTGATTTACTGCAGGGTTTCTCCGCTTATTTCGGTAATTTCGATAATAAACAACGTGAACAAATCTGGGGCTTGGTATTCCCTTATGAGGCCTCTACTCAGCCTGATTTCCACCTCGGCCATGAGTTTGAGCACCAATATGCCCTGCTGGAACAGCGACTCATTGATGCATTACCGGATACTCTGCTGACTAATCACTCAATGAATCAACGTGCAGAAAGTCATCTTTTTCCTCAACAATTTTCTGCATTACGCCCATTACTTCGTCAATATCTGGACACTTTATTCGTTACGTCAAGCTTTGAAACCCGTTTTATCCCACGCGGCATCTACTTCACCAGCGCGACTCAAGAAGGTTTACCCATTGACCAGGTGATGGGCGAATTAAGTCACTATTTACAGCTCTCTACTGCGGGCAGTCACGGCGATAGTTCGCCCCTTACGGCGGGCCTCCCCCCAAAAGCGTTAGAGCCGCCCGTCCCTAAACAGAGTTTTTTTCTGAAAAAAATGCTGGAAGACGTTGTATTTCGAGAGGCGGGACTGGCCAGCAGTAACAAATGGTGGGAATACCGTAACCGCGCACTTCACTGGGCGGGCTATATTCTGTTAGCAGCAATAGCGACAACATTAACTGTTTTATGGAGCAGTAATTACATCGACAGCAAAACCTACCTGACAGAGGTCAGAACCAAGGTGGCATCACTCGAGCGCCAGGGGCAAAAACTCTCACCACCGAAGCCAGAAGATATGCTCTCCATACTGCCATTTCTTGACAGTGTGCTGTCCCTGCCAGAAAGTCAGGATTTCCCGCTAAGGAACCCGCCGTTCACTTATCATATGGGCCTCTATTCTGGTGATGAAGTGAGTACAGCCAGTAATAAGTTGTACCAAAAAGCGCTAAAAGAACTGCTATTACCCCTGTTAGTTCAACAAATTACCAATACCCTGCGTAACGACCCACAAAATGATGTGGAGTTCAGCTATGAAGCACTGAAAGCGTACCAAATGCTATTTCTATCGGAGCGGTATGACGGTAAGTATTTGCGCTCTTGGGTGATACTCAACCTACAGCGCAACTTGCCGCAAGGGGTTCCACAAATACTGTTACAGCGGCTTGAATGGCACCTGAGCCAGTTGCTTGACAATCAGACTCAGATTTCACCCTACACCAAAAATCAACTGTTAGTGGAGCGAAGCCAGGCGATTATCAACCAGGTTCCATTATCTCAACGGGTCTATAGCAGACTAAAACGCCAGCTTAAACGCCAATGGCTCAGCCAGGCTGAGATAAAATTGGTGAACTTATTGACTCTGGCGGGGCCGCAAGCCGAGTTAGTCTTCTCCCGCAAGAGCGGTAAACCTCTGACGGATAGTGTGTCGGAGCTATTTACCCCACAAGGTTGGTCTGCATTCAACAAAGATATTGACCGCGCCGTCGATACACTGCGGGAAGAGGATACTTGGGTATTGGACAGCGGCCCAATAGAGCAAAAAAGGGCTATTTTGATTACCACTATACAACAGCTGTATATGCAGGAATTTATCAAAAACTGGGATGAGTTATTAAACGACATTCAATTGACAAATATTAGCAACCTGGAACAACGAATTAGTAGCGCACGCTTATTATCCAGCCCTCACTCTCCTTTGCTTAATTTACTGATGAACGTCAGTAAAAACACCCTGTTGCGCACTGACGCCCGCAACGGACTACTCGATAAAACCAAAAGCAAATTGAACCAGAGTAACAACCCAACATTGGATGTATTGTTTAATTCCACAACAGCCAATATTGGTGATGATATCGCGACTCAGCCTGTGCAGGCCATTAGGGCACATTACGCCCCATGGTTAGAGTTGTCTCGCAGTCAGGAGCAGGGTAATAAAGCCATTCCGTTCGATAATATACTCAAACAAGTGGATGAACTGTATAACTATCTGACTGCGGTGCAAGGGGCGACCAACAGTGGTATCGCAGTTCCACCAAGCGATATTATCTCACGTCTACAGGCAGATTCAGGGCGTTTACCCGAGCCACTCAAATCAATGTTGTTATCGCTAGCAGTGGGCGCGAGTAGCGACACTCAACATAAAGAGATGGAAAATCTCAAGCAGCGTATTAACTTCGAAGTGAGCAGTTTCTGCCAACAGGAAATAGCCAAACGCTATCCTTTATCCCCTCACGCCAAACAGGAAATCACGCCTGACGATCTGGCCCATATATTCGCCCCCAATATTGGCCTGATGGACAAATTCTTTCGCGACAATTTACAAGGGAAGGTGGATACCAGACAAAATAACTGGGCTTTTACCCCAGGAGTGGATGGCAAAATACTCCCTAGCAGCGGCAATATCCTGCAATCATTCCAACAGGCACAACAGATCCGTAATACTTTTTTTGCCGGCAGCACTCCTGCACCATCTTATCGCGTAACAGTACGCCCGGTGCGGATGGATAGCGACATTCTCAAGCTAACATTGGATATTGACGGGCAGCTGTTCAAGTATAGCCATGGCCCACTGGTGCCACTGGTAGTGACCTGGCCGGGTACACGTAATACTGACATGGTATCTCTACAATTAACGCTGGCTAATGGCTCTAGTGCTAATTTAACCACCAGCGGTCCGTGGGCGCTGAACCGTATGGTTGATATGGCGCAACCCTCTGAGGGCAGCAATAATCAATTGGCCTTCAATGGCAAACAATCCACCTTCAATATAGACGGTCATCGAGTCACACTGGAATTCATCGCAAACAGTATCTATAGCCCCTTTCAATTACCGGCTTTCTCCTGCCCTTAAAGCAACTTGCCTCTTGCGACAACATATGAAACCTAACCGACTAACCACCTGATAAAGGCGATTTAAAGCATGACGTCTGAATTAATCAATAAGTTGCTATCCCCCATAAATACAGCAAATCCTTGTGGGGAAAACTTAGAGTATGATGCTGATTTTTTGGCCTTGGAGCAGGCTTTTATAGGCAAGGCCGAACAACAATTTGGCGATACGATTATCCCCGCACAAACACCAGATTGGATGTTGGTTGAAGGTTTGGCCTGCAACTTACTGACACGCACTAAAGACTTGCGCATCATGTTATATCTCACCCGAGCCTGGACTCAATTACGGGGCCTACAGGGTTATGCCGATGGGCTGGAGCTAATCTATCAAACACTGGAAAACTATTGGAGTTCTCTATTTCCATCACTGGAGTTTGGGGGGGAAATCGACCCACTATTACGCACCAATGTGCTGGCAGAATTGGGTGATAAATCCATCCTGGCAACCTGTGTGTATAACAGCACTCTATTAAAAGAGACGGGCAGTGAAATTTCATTGCTAGCCGCGAGTGACTTACTTAATGGCAATAATCAAGATAATCCGAATTTCCCAGGGGGGCGCACACGTCTACAGAGCGAATTAATGCGCCAACAGCAATCTGTAACTCAACTGATTACCGACATCCCTCGATATCTTATCGCTATCCACAAGCAGGTAACGCAACATTTAGGGGAAGCGGCGCAACCAGAATTTAATAATTTATTGAAAAAATTCAATACTATTGCTCAAGCCTGCCATCCGCCTCCAACCAGCCAACAGCCGCCAATGGCAACACAGCAGCTATCCATATTAACCCCACAAGCCACGCCAGCAGCATTCGACTGGCACGGTTTGCAAGTTCAATCACGCGATGATGCGCAACTGCTACTCGAGAAGGTAAAAAACTATTTTTACCTTTATGAACCCAGTCATCCGGCGCCATTGATGATCGATCGGGCGCAAAAACTGATAGCCCTGGATTTCATACAAATCATTCAAAACCTGATCCCCAATGGCCTTAGCCAGTTGGAGACCATTCTGGGCCAAACTTATGGCGAGGATCATCACTAATCATCATTTTTATGATGATCCTTTTTTGGCTTATCAGTGCCCGAGCTAAATGCTCAATTCTCGTAACCCCGACCAACAGACGGCGGGATAAACTTTTAATCATTATCTGATGTTAGATGGAGTGAATTATGTCCGGACAAAAATTCATCGCCCGTAATCGTGCACCACGTGTACAAATTGAATACGATATTGAGCTATACGGTGCAGAGCGCAAAGTTGAATTACCATTCGTCATGGGAGTCATGGCCGATTTGGCCGGAAAATCTACCGAACCTCAGTCAAGTGTTGGTGAACGCCAGTTCCTCGAAATCGATATCGACAACTTTGACGAGCGCATGAAATCACTCAAACCGAGAGTCGCCTACCAGGTAGACAATACCTTAAGCGGTGAAGGTAAGCTGAATATCGATCTGAGTTTCGAAAGTATGGACGCGTTTTCTCCCGCTGCTATCGCCCGCAAAATTCCAGCACTGAATCACCTACTTGATGCGCGGACTGAATTATCCAATCTGCTCTCCTATATGGATGGCAAGAATGGAGCAGAGGAACTGATCTCACAAATACTGCAAAATCCCGAGATGCTGAAGTCCCTTGTTAGTGCTCCCAAACCTGAAACCGAAGACAACAATAGTGACGACAATAAATCTGAGGAGTAATTAATGAATGATTTACAGTTGCAACAGCCATTTCAGCAAGCGACGGATATTCTATCCAGTGATGATTTCAACGCGCTGTTGAGTAAACAATTCCGACCAAAAACTGATCAGGCTAAAGAGTCAGTAGAAAATGCGGTGAAAATATTGGCTCAACAGGCGCTGAAAACAACGGTCTCAATTTCATCAGATGCTTATCACACCATTCAGGCATTAATTGCTGAGATTGATGAAAAACTATCACAACAAATCAATCAGATAATTCATCACGAAGACTTTCAAAAAATAGAGGGGGCATGGACTGGGCTAGACTTCCTGGTGCGCAACTCCGAAACTGACAATATGCTGAAAATACGCTTTATGAGTATTTCCAAGCAAGAGTTAGGTCGTACATTAAAACGGCATAAGGGTGCTGGCTGGGATCAGAGCCCGATATTCAAGAAAGTCTACGAGGAAGAGTATGGTCAGTTTGGTGGGGAACCCTTTGGTTGCCTGGTGGGAGATTACTATTTCGACCACAGCCCACCCGATGTGGAGCTGCTGGGCGAAATGGCGAAGATTGGTGCCGCATCCCATTGCCCGTTTATCACTGGCACGTCGCCGAATGTGATACAGATGGAGTCTTGGCAGGAGCTAGCCAACCCGCGCGATCTGAGCAAAATCTTCCAGAATACTGAATATGCCGCCTGGCGCAGTTTGCGCGAGTCTGAAGACTCACGCTATTTAGGTATGGTAATGCCACGTTTTCTGGCACGGCTGCCATACGGTATCCTCACTAACCCGGTGGATGATTTCAACTTTGAGGAGAATTGTCACGATGCGGCACAGGGCAATTATGTTTGGGCAAATGCTGCCTACGCGATGGCTGTCAATATCAACCGATCATTCAAAGAGTTTGGTTGGTGTAGCGCAATACGTGGTGTGGAATCCGGCGGTGCCATAGGGGAGTTACCATGCCACACTTTCTCAAGTGATGATGGCAGTATGAATGTACAGTGCCCAACAGAAGTTGCCATCAGTGATCGCCGAGAGAGTGAACTCGCGAAAAATGGTTTTATGCCGTTGGTGTACCGCAAAAACTCCGACGTGGCTGCATTTATTGGCGCCCAATCATTACAAAAGTCAGCGGAGTATCATGACCCAGATGCCACAGCCAATGCGCACCTCTCAGCCCGCCTTCCCTATCTATTTGCCTGCTGTCGCTTTGCGCACTACCTCAAGTGCATTGTGCGCGATAAAATTGGCTCTTTCCAAGAGCGTGAAGACATGGAACGTTGGCTCAATAACTGGATCATGAATTATGTTGATGGTGACCCAGTTAACTCCTCACAGGTAGTCAAATGCCGTAAACCACTGGCGGCAGCTGAAGTCGTCGTCGAGGAAAACGAAGATAACCCCGGATACTACAGTGCCAAATTTTTCCTGCGTCCACATTATCAGCTAGAAGGTTTGACGGTATCCTTGCGCCTGACATCAAAATTACCTTCGTTAAAACAAAATAATGCTTAAGTACTATCTCTAATTGATTATTATTAATTAGATGTTCATATCTCGTATATTTATATATGTTAATAACTCTAATTAAAATAAGACTGCATAGATACATTAATATGCAGTTTCATATGCCATGATTATGGCAAAATCGGCGTGTAATATCAGAGAGTTAATGGGAATAGACCATCCTATTTATTACCCTATTAACACTACTGAAATTAATTGCCAAATCGATCTATCCAACCATGATAAAGGATAACACTATGAGTGAACTTAATACCGATATGTTTCTAAAAATTAGTCATGTTAAAGGTGAATCCAAAGACAAATCATATAAGGAAACAATAGCTATTAACTCTTTTTCCTGGGGAGCTACACAGCCGGGAAATATGGGCAGCGGTGGTGGGGGAGGAGCTGGTAAAGTGATTTATCACGACTTGCACATTAATGCTTTCATCGATATAGCAACTCCAACAATGCTGAGATTCTGCAGTACAGGCAAACACATAGATGAAGTTGTGTTATCTGTTTGTAAAGCCGGGAATGCTGGATCAAAATTTGAGTATTTAACTATCACCTTAAAAGAAGCCTTGATTACGGCCATGCAATATACTGGGCCTGGTCATAACGGACAAGTTGGTATGATTTATACTTTCCAAGCTGCAATAGTAGATCAAAAGTATACTGAGCAAACAAAGGATGGGGGTCAAGGTTTAGGTAAAAACTTTGGATGGAATATCAAACAAGGCGTTGAAGTTTAATAAAAAACTCCCCAGGGTAATACCTGGGGTTCTATTTTACATTAAAAAATAAAATATAATAATTGAATCATTAGTCACATTTTATTTACTCTAAAATTAGCAGGAATAACTTATGCAACCACATAATGAAAAAAAACAAAATAATAAGATCTGCCATGTCAATTGCTGTCATAATTTATTTTCAAGAAGCACTCTTAACAACAGTGGAAATAACTATATTTTTAATAAAAATGAAAAAACACCTTACCGCATGCTTATTGTAACAGTATCTGCTGATGATAAATGCTATATCATAAACTATGACAACATTTCCAACATATTATTAAATAATGCACCTCTGGCAGAGAGTAAACAAATGGAATTGCTACACGGAGATCGCCTCTGCATCAATAACTACCAATTACAAATCAGTCAGTTACAACAATCAAATGCAATACCACAGTCTTGCGAAAGAGAAGTTCAGGCGACAGAACTCACCGATATCAAAGACGAAAAATACAATAAAAACCTCATTGAAGATAAAATTTGGGATACTCTATTAGAAGAGTTTCCTATGCCATTTTCTGCCTCCTCACCGTTGGTGGATGTCAGCGAAAATAATAAAATTATGCAACCCTCACCCGAACTACCCACGGATAAACCAGGGGAGAACCTGGCGGGTCACATTCATGTGCAACAGAGAACAAGTGACCCCATGGCACTGTTCGATAACAGTACTGTTTTTGAATATGAAAACTTGCTGGCAGATACGACACCAAGCGTGTTATTGGCTGAGGATAATCAACAACTACAGCACTCAATCGCCCCACCGCATACGCCAAAAAATAATAGTTTTGAAGAGCACATGATACCGAAAATTATGGATACCATACAACCAGAAAAAAAACCTTCTGTGGCACTAAACAATAAAGATATATACCAGAACAGAACCCCCATAATTATTGCCCATGCTCTACAATCCTTAAATCCAATAACATTGATAGAAGAAGTCCGTAGTACACGCAGCATATCACGGTGGCCTCTACCCTATTATCGTAAAGCAATTTTATGGGATCACTTTGTAAAATCTTATCATCAACTTATTGTCGACACGAAGAGTGGGCATCTATCTGAGCTAATTCAAGCAAGTCAACCAACGCAAAACATGACAGACCAAATCTAAAGAGTAGCCAGATACCTGAATAGATACCGCCATCTAACAAAAATATAAGAATCATAAAGATTAGCTGAATCAGGATAATTAACTATGGATGCTAAACAACTTACTCCCTATCAAGAAAACGACCTACTGTACAACTCAAATTATCCTCAACGTAAAGAGAGTCAACGACAGACATCGCGTAATAATATACTGCCGATGCTACTCACCATGCTCACCGATAACGAACCACAAAAAAAACAAGAAGCGCCCTTAAGTAATTTAATATCACACCATGAACTACGACTTCATGTATTGCACGATCTGCAACGACTATTCAACTGCATCAATAGCGAGTCGAATAATACCTTAGGGGATCTTCCTTGGGTGCAACGCTCCACTATTAACTATGGTATCGCCTCCCTGGCAGGCAAATGTATCTCAGGCATCGAATGGAAAGATATTCAGTATGCGCTAACCCAGTCGATCCTTAACTTTGAGCCACGCATTCTACGCGATGGATTGCAGGTAAGCTGTGTGACGAATAACGGCTCACTAGAACTCTACAATGTACTATCAATTGAAATTAAAGGCCGTCTATGGTGCAAACCCCACCCACTCGAATTCCTGTTTCGTACTGATATGGATCTGGAAAGCGGCCACTTCGATCTAAAAGATATAGGGTAAGCAGATGGATACAAAACTGTTGAATTATTATAACCGTGAGCTGGCTTACCTCCGTGAGATGGGTACTGAGTTCAGCGAACGCTACCCAAAAGTTGCTGGCCGCCTTGGTATGCACGGAATTGAAGTAGCAGACCCCTATATCGAACGCCTGCTGGAAGGTTTTGCTTTTCTTACCTCGCGCATACAGTTAAAGATGGATGATGAGTTTCCGAATTTCTCCCAACATTTATTGGAGAGCCTCTATCCCAATTATCTTTCACCTACACCATCAATAGCCATTGCAGAGTTGCAGCCGGATATCAGCAAAGGTGACATCAGTGGCGGTTTTGTGGTGCCACGAGGAACGCGGATAGACAGCAGCTCACTAAAAAAGAGCGGCATAACCTGTAGCTATACCACCGCGCATAATGTCACTTTACAGCCCATACGGCTGAAACAGATTGAACTGACCGGTATTCCAACCGATATCCCCCTTTCAACACTTGACCCACATCTCAAGCACTGTGTCAGCGCACTGCGTATCCGGCTTGAGTGCGATGAGACAGTCACGCTGAACGACATGAAACTCGACCAGTTGGTGTTCTTTCTCGCAGGCCCCGACCAACAAGCAGTACAGCTGTTGGAGTTGCTCATGCAGCACAACATTGGGGTTGTGTATCAAACGGTAGAAGAGCAGCCACAGCGGTGGTTATTGGCAAAAGAGGCATTACGCCAGGAGGGATTTGAACCAGAGCAGGCGCTATTACCAAGTGATCAACGCAATTTTGAGGGCTATCGCCTACTGCAAGAATATTTTGCCTTTCCGGCACGTTTCCAGTTTTTTAGTGTTAACGGGCTACCGAGGCAGTTAAACAATAAGAGCGCATTGCGCCAATTCGAGATAGTGGTGTTATTGGATAGCCAGAGTGAGTTTCTGGAGCGTGTGGTTGACATCAACCATTTGGCACTGCACTGCACACCGGTTATCAACCTATTCCCTAAAGTGACCGAACGCATCACAATTAATGATAAAAACCACGAATACCATCTGGTGGTGGATAATATCCATCCGGTTGATTATGAAATATTTTCTATTCAACGACTGAGGGCTAGCAAACAGGACTACACGCAAGAGTTCAACCCATTCTACCGTACCGCAAGTACCGACAGTGGCAATTACGGTGCCTACTTTTCACAACGCCGCGAACAACGCACGCTGTCCAAACATGCGCGTCAACATGGTAGCCGTAATAACTACTCGGGTTCTGAACTATTTGTCTCACTGGTCGATGAGCACCAGTCGCCTTGGAATAGTGATCTTAAATACCTGACAGCCGACGTGCTGTGCACCAATCGTGATCTGCCGCTGATGTTACTGCAGCAACAAGGTAGTTTTGAAATGCCGGACTCGATCCCTATCAAGCAGGTTTCATTGCGAAAAGGGCCAACACCGCCACGGCCTGCGTTAGCGGAGGGCGTTGTTACATGGCGGTTAATCAGCCAGCTACAACTCAACTACCTCAGCATCATGGATAGTGACCCCGAGCAGGGCGCAGAGAGTCTACGTCAGTTACTTGGGCTATACGGTAATCTCAGCGAACCGGCTGTCGCCAAGCAAATTCAAGGAATACGTCACTGTCGCTTGCGCCCGGTCTATCGCCGCATTCCCGAGCCAGGGCCAATTGTATTCGCCCGTGGTATTGCCATTGAACTCACGGTGGACGATCAAGCATTCTCCGGCAGCAGCCCCTACTTACTTGGCAGTGTATTGGAGCACCTATTTTCACGTCTGGTGGCAATAAATACCTTTACCGAAATGACACTTTCCAGTCCGCAGTGTGGCGAAATTGCCCATTGGCAAGCACGTCTAGGTAAAAGGATGCTGATATGAGCGAATTTGTGGTGGAAAAAACCTTTCATATCAACAATAAATGCCGCTTGTCACTCGATTTTTGGCAGGATCTGATCACAAGCCCTGGCCGCCATGGGCTATTTCACCTATTACGGCACATTGATGCCCGATCGGGTCAACCCTTCTTGCTGGGGCAAGCACCACTACCACGCTACGAAATACTACGTTTGGGCCAGAAGCCCCAACTCTCCTTCTCCCCCTCAATATTGACAAAAGTTAGCTCACGTAGTGGTACACAACTGCATGAGGTCTCTATTTTCAACTTTGGTCTATTTGGCCCCGATGGCCCACTCCCTCTCCACCTGACCGAGTTTGTGCACGAGAGAATACAACACCATCAGGATGACACATTACTTGCATTTGCCGACCTATTTCACCATCGGCTGATCGCACTATTTTATCGTGCCTGGGCAGATACTCAGCCTACCGTCTCACTGGATCGCGCAGACCATAAACGCTTCGACAACTACTTCTCTAATCTGATTGGTATCGGGCAGCCCGTACTGCAAGCGCGCGATAGCATCAACGTTCACGCTAAGCACTTCATGGCTGGCCACTTAATTCGCCACAGTCACGATCCGGAAGGTCTGGGCAAAATATTGCGCCACTATTTTAAAGTGCCAGTACATATTGTGGAAAATGTTCCTCACTGGTTAAGAGTGGAACCCTGTGAACGAGCCAGACTACGAGCAGGGCGCAACGCCACACGTTTAGGGGTATCAACACTCCTCGGAGTCGCGGTACGCGATATACAGCACAAATTTCGTATCGAATTGGGTCCGATGTCGCAACAAGATTACGACCAATTCCTACCAGGCTCTGCATATTGTGAGCAACTACGCGACTGGGTGCGGCAATATCTTGGTATTGAGTTGGTTTGGGAACTGCGCTTAATTCTGGCAAAAGAGGCATTACAAAACACTCAAATTGGCGGCACACAGCGCCTGGGATTAAGCAGTTGGCTGAGCAACACCAAACCACAGCATGATGTCAGCGATCTAACGTTCAGCCCTGAGCCTGATGTGCGTCAGGATTAAGAGTGATCCCCTAAAACGCATTCCATATCTAAAACGTATTCCATATCCAAAAACATCACATTAGCCAATGCATATTGGGGTAACCCAATAAGTGGTCCAATCTATCATTTTGAAAATTAAGGAAAGGCATGTCTGAAATTAACCGTTCGACATTATTTAGAAAATTGAATAGTCATTTATTTACCGGCATAGAGAATGCCACTGCTTTTTGTAAGCTGCGCGGCAATCCATATGTTGAATTGGTACACTGGTTGCATCAATTAATGCAGTCAGCGGAAGGGGACTTACAGCAACTTATTCGCCATTTCGGCCTTGATGGAGATCGATTGGCGCAAGACATCATCGCCGCACTTGATAGTCTACCCCGTGGGGCTAGCGCCATATCCGATCTTTCTGAGCACATTGATAATGCGGTAGAACGGGCATGGGTACACAGCTCACTGCAATTCGGTTCACAGAAGATCCGTGGTGGTTATTTACTGATTGCTCTTCTGAAAACACATAGCTTGCGCTATCAACTAACCGAAATATCTGCGCTATTCAGCCAGATCAATGTTGACCAATTGATTGATCAATTCACAGCCATTACGGCCCGCTCGTCGGAAAATGTTTCTGCACCATTGATAGCAGAAACTACTGAGCCCACGACAAGCGGCAGTGTGTTGGCACAATATGGATTGGATCTCACAGCGCGTGCGCGCAAAGGGGAGATTGATCCGGTCGTCGGACGCGATGAAGAGATACGTCAAGTTATCGATATTCTCATGAGGCGTCGACAAAATAACCCATTACTGACTGGCGAGGCAGGTGTGGGGAAGACCGCAGTAGTGGAAGGTCTGGCCCTGCGTATTATCGCAGGGGATGTTCCACCACAACTGCGTGATGTACAACTCTATCTGCTTGATATCAATATGCTGCAAGCAGGTGCTGGAGTAAAAGGTGAATTTGAAAAACGGTTACAGTCAGTGATTGATGAAGTGCAATCCAGCCAAACACCCACCATTCTCTTTATTGATGAAATTCACACACTAATGGGAGCTGGTGGTCACCAAGGTACTGGCGATGCAGCTAATTTACTGAAACCTGCACTGGCTCGTGGTCAACTGCGCACTATCGGTGCAACGACCTGGGCTGAATACAAAAAGTATATCGAAAAAGATCCCGCGCTAACCCGTCGTTTCCAGGTAGTACAAGTTTATGAGCCAAACGAAGATAAGGCGCTGCTAATGCTTCGCAGTTTTGTATCACCTTTGGAACAGCACCACCATGTACTACTACTTGATGAAGCGGTGGATGCTGCAGTACACCTTTCTCATCGCTACATCCCGGCTCGCCAATTACCAGACAAAGCAATAGCCTTGCTAGACACGGCATGTGCTCGCGTAGCCATCAGCCAACACGCAGAACCCGCTTCCGTCGAGCATTGCCGGCGTAATATTGAAGCATTGCAGATTGAACTTGATATCGCGCGCCGTGAAATTAAGGTGAGTATTGGCAACCCGCAGCGCCCAGCAGAAATTGAAGCACAACTGGTTGTGCTGCAACAGCAGTTGGAAAAATTAACTTTACGTTGGCAACAGGAACTGCAGCTAACCAAACAGATCATTGCGTTACGGGGTAGATTGCACCAACAGGAAACAGATAAAGCCAACACGAAAATAGCAGAACCGCCCTCTCCCTCCATTGATGAATTGCGCTCACAACTTAGTGAATGTCATAAACAACTGGATGAGCTACAGGGTGAATCGCCGCTGATCTTCACTGCCGTTGATGCCAATGTCGTTGCAGCTGTTGTTGCCGACTGGACAGGTATTCCACTGGGCCGCATGGTCAAAAATGAAATTGAAGCGGTGTTACAACTTTCTGACACATTGAATCAACGAGTCTTCGGTCAGCACCATGCATTGGATTTGATTGCCCGCCGGGTTCACACTTCTCGCGCCAGACTAGATGATCCCAATAAACCCGTTGGCGTATTTCTGCTAGCTGGCCCTTCTGGTGTAGGTAAAACTGAAACAGCTTTTGCTTTAGCGGAAACCCTATACGGGGGCAAACAGAACATTATTACCATTAACATGAGTGAATTTCAGGAACCACACACTATTTCCACTCTGAAAGGAGCACCTCCAGGTTATGTTGGATATGGTGAGGGTGGAGTGCTCACTGAAGCCGTACGCCGCCGCCCCTACAGCGTGGTGCTACTGGATGAGATTGAGAAAGCACACCCGGATGTACACGAGATCTTTTTCCAGGTATTTGATAAGGGTTGGATGGAGGACGGCGAAGGGCGCTATATCGATTTCCGCAATACTATCATCATCTTGACGTCCAATGTAGGGAGTGAACTAATAACCAGGCTGTGTAGCAGGCCTGATCAGATCCCTGAGCCGAAGGCACTGCAGCAAATGTTGCGCCAAGAGCTGCTTTCAGTGTTCCCAGCGGCACTACTTGGCCGCCTACTGATAACACCCTATTATCCGCTTACCGACGCAATACTGGAAAATATTGTGCGCTTACAATTGGGCAATATTCAACACCGATTACTGGAAAATCATGGGATTACCAGTACATTCAGCAACGAGGTAATCGGCCAGATTGTGGCCCGATGCACCGAAGTAGAATCCGGGGCGAGAATGGTCGACACTATTCTGACGAATACTCTTATGCCGCAGATCAGCCACACTTTGCTGACGGCCAAAGCAAATGCGTTGCGCTATCACCAGTTACACATCTCGCTGGAAAATAATACATTTGTCTATCAATATAATACTCTCGACGAAACACACTGATAACTGGGTACTTAGCATTAACTCCTGAGCTAAGTGCCTATTTAAATGTAACGCACTGCTGAATTTCAGCAGCCACTCATCCACTGTTTTTCGTATCACTTGCCTGACGTGCAGCAGAGCAAGCCTTACGTTGCTCAGGCTCTCGGACTTTTATTATTTCACGGGTTTCGTCGACGACCGGTAACGGGAACCCCATATCGTCATAGGCCGCGAAACTGGCTAAATGATAATCTGTCAGAGGTATATCCACTGCGGCTCGAAATCCCACTTTTTCCCCTGGGGCCAAAGGGCCAAAGGTTTGTAGTTTCGGCGTGGCCAATTGACAGTTAGCCCCGACAGGAATGATAACCAGATAACCTCCGGCGACTGCAGTATCGCCGGTATTAACCAGTGTTCCGCCCACAATAAATTGACCGCCCCCGCCCGCCCCCATATGGAATAGTAAATGTACTTCCCCTTTCCCCAACAATGGCGAACTCAAGAACACCCCAATAAGGAGTATAAAACCACGCACATATCTATACCCTTTCATAGGCTTTCCCTCAGTAGCCCACATTGCTGCGGTAAAGTTATTATTGATGAATAACAAATATAAAATTATAACGGGGAATTAAAAAGAGGCGCTTCGCAGCAAGGTAATAAACGAACACGACATAACCTTTACGCTTCTCACACCAAGAGAGAAACAACTCATGAGTCGGCATCAAACCGGCGAATATATACGCCGGTCTCTCCCGTTAAAAATGCATTGCCACTCCCACAACAGGCCCATACTGGGTAACATCCCAGTCGAAGTCACCCTTTTTATAATTCTGGTACAACGCTCGATAACCGGCACGTAATTCTGTATTGACCCCCAAAATAACGGTACGATAACCGAGCCAGGTTTGCCCTTGAAGAGCGAGTTGGTCGTGCAAACCACCAATATCCCCCTCAATCCCCCAACGCCAACGATCCGACAGATCATATATTAACCGGCTCCCCACGAAGGGAATTTGCCAAAGAGCATGGTCACTAACCTCGTGCCCCAGCGCACCGATATGGGCAGATAAGCGAGTCCAGCGAACACCCACCAAAGGTTCCACAATAAAGAGTCGGGGATCATTAAAGATAGTATTTCCCCCCAATGGAAATTGATAGGCCCGATAAAAAGCCCCAAGACTCACCATTGTTGAACTACCACGCCCACTTATCTGATCCCCATAGGCATCAATATTATGGCTGCCAGATAATCTAAGATATTGTGCATCAATAAACCCGCCCAGTCGTCCGTGAGTCACGCTCACGTTCCCCATAAAGCCAGCATTAGTATCACGCAATGCCTTATCAAAAGGAACATTCAACGGCGCTCTGTGCCCTAATGCCGACACATTACCATTCGATGACTGCGCCCAAAGATAGGGTGTAACGGTTATTGTCCAATCATCATTCGCTAATGGAGACGTGGCTGCAAATACAGTTGTATTTAAGCCAGATAAGCATAGTAACATTAACATGCGCAAAAATATCATAGGCATATAACACCTTCCGAATAAGTGATATAACCGATTATTGAGAAGCAAGCTATAACGGGAAATACTCCAGAACGTTAATTAAGTAATGAAAAAATTAATTTAAAATGGCGCCTTATCTATTTTTTCAAATGCATCAGAGATATCCCCTGACAAGGAAGTTTTGCGCGGATCAAAAGCGAAAATACTGCTTCCTGCTGATAAATTAAACTTTTTCAAGTCTACCCAAATAACACTAGGGCTAGTTGTCAGCTCAAAATAATACCGTTGATCGTTAAAATTAATGACCGTCCGATATTCTGTGTCATAAATACCAAAATTTTTGTAGGGTGCACCGAAGGGCACGGAAACATTTCGCGCAACGGCCATTATGCTCGCGACAGCCTCTCGTTCATTATTAGGTTCTGGCAGTAACTGAAGAAAATAGGTGGCACGTTCAAGTCTATCTGCTGAAGTCATATTGCCCGGTAAAGGTGTCGTACTTTGCGGGTGACTAAAATCCAATTTACCCAACATGGCCAGTTGTTCTGTATAAGGAGGATCATTGGTTACAACACGATTTTTTTTGTCCTGATGAATGACAGCTTTACCATCAATATATTCGATCAGAGCTGAATCCCCCGACGCATCTTCCAAAACCAAATGAACTGTCCCCTTAAATCCATTTACTGTCACCATCACGGGCTGTATTTGTGACAGTTTATCTAATGCTTCAGCCACTGTCGCAGCATTATCTAATGCATACTGCCCCCATATTCCAACCTGTAAGCCAGGTTTACTACTATCTCTTGGGCCATAATCCGTCGCATTAAGGTATAACATATGGATTGCCAGACCTTTTTCATTAAATCCATCGGCAGTGCCCCTACCATAAATTGCTGTCACCATACTGCCATATTGTGATGTCCATACCGCAGGGTTGTCCTTTACAACTGTATCTGAACCAAAATCAGCACCATTACGTGTTATACCTTTGGGAAATACAAATAACATAGGTTCTGTACTTTGCGGCCAATCCATTGATCGCGCAACAAACACCCCCAATTTATTATCATTCCATAAAATACGCGTGCAAGCTTCTGCGATCTGCAATGAATAAAAACCGGCAATAACAGCTGAGACAAAAAAGAACAATTTACGTGTACCTGTCAATTTTCTCATCATCAAATACTCCAGAACCTGTAAGCATTGCTGGTCTTCAAAGAAAACCAACCAGTTGACATAAGGCTCTGCACGCAAGTTGCAGTTGATCACTACTTGATAGAAAGAGCCTATCTATCCAGCATTTGAACGGTAGCTCGACTATGTCAAATATTCGCCACGAAGTTCTGGTAAAAATCAGCGTTTTCGATAATAGGATTAAAAGGATAAATACTTATACAGCCCCAGCTAGCTTATTGTTAAAAATAAATTCGAGTGACCGGTCATATTCTGCTTGACAGTCAAAATCAACCATTCATAACGTCAAATTTTTCACACTGGGAAATAGCTTATTTATGAAGAGAATAACGCCATGCTAATACCCTGAACGATAACATCATAACAACAGCAGATATCGGTGAAAAATAAGGATGAAAATCAATGCTAACCATAATTGGATTAGGCGCAGGTATCGGTACTCTTCTGAGCCGTTCATTAGGAATTTCTCCTGCAAATAGCCTGGCAGCTTATCTTATTACGTTATTTCTTCTCCAGTTCAGTATCTACTTACTGCCACAAGATCTATGGCTACAGCTCATCATTTTCATCATCCTATTATGGGGGATAGCAGCTCGATTTCATCATAGCTGGCACAGTGCTAGCCTAACACTAATATTAGTTTTTTCTGGTGGAAGTACAGCAGCCCTACTAACGGCTATCATATATTTATATAATGAGAATCTCTGGCCATTTGTTAAATGATGTAAAGAAGAAATATCTCTCATTGATAAACCACATATAAATAATCTAAAAACAATATCGACATGGCTCTAAAAAGCTAACTCCATGCAGGAAAAAGTGCAAGAATCAACATCCCGCGCAATTTAGAAAATATCATTACTCTCTTTCAACCTGATATTTAACATCTCTTTTCTGATTTTTCTAATAAGCATCTTCTGTTCTTTTTTTGTGGATGTAAATAACCCCCAATGAAAAAGAGTATTTAATGGAAACGTCAGAGATTCATCATTACCTTCCATCAAAATTTGTGTTGTTATAGTTGGCTGATAGCTTGGAACACTAAGCCGATTAACTTCTTTCTGATACCAAAACTCATACTTCTCATTCTCCCATGCCATATCCAGCACAGCTCCCCATTTATATATTTTGGCATCAATTTTTTGTGCCAAAAACGATGCTAAAGGCAATCCACCACTTAATAGCCAGGTGCCATTTAATTTTTTTACCTGTCGACCACAAACTTTTAATGGGGTATCTGTAAAACTGTTCCATGTAAATAGCCCTTGTTGGTAAAAACGGACAAAAGTCCCCTCGAGGAATCCTACACATCCACCATGTTCAGCCGATAAACGACACTTTCCTTCTACATCCATAATATTATCTATCTCTCAGGATAGAGAGATACTCCTTAATTAGTAAAAATTAAAAAAATGAATGAAAAATATTCTTACATGAATTAAGCATTAAATTTGATGTAACAAAAATACGGCACTTTAACTTTTAAAATCTTATAGAATCATAAATTATATTTATTTAACTTACTTAAATAGCCTGGTGTTGGCAATATTAAAAAACAAGTATCATAGTGTTATTATTATAAATTACAAATGGTTGACAAAGAACAAGTACAAACATAGCAGAGTAAAACCCTCATTAATAATGAAGAAAAGTTATCATTTGATAACCTAACTTAAGTACAAAAAAACCACGTCTACATCCACAAGTGAAATCTGCTATTACTAGCAAGAAACGTCGACCTATTGATCGACTCATTATCAGTGATTTTGGCTACTAAATTTTTATAAATAGTCACAGGTAAACCTGTTGACAATAATGCACTACCGTTAAGAGAATTATTTTGTCATTGCAGTTCTACCCATCTTGCTTCGATTTGAAGCACAGTGCTCCCCACTAACCCTGTGGGGATTTTTTTATGACCGCCTGATTGAGCCAATTATTTTATTTCTCTATAATGAATTATTACCCTATATAAATCTGTCAGTTTTACTGGATGTCACCAATCGATAACTCTTTTTCATTATATTTAATATTGGTTATGGTTATATACTTAAAAAGGAGATTGTAAGAAATTCTTTTCTTATCCAGTTTTAGTTGAATAGGAGGGGCTTGTTGCAATTTTATATAGTTAACAATGATTTATAGGTAAACAACATGAAAACAATCATTGTAACAGTAAAAAACTCTACTCAAAATCATATAGTTATTGATAACTCGCCGAGATTTATCGATCAAATTTTGTATATTAATGGCCATCGACTTAGTCAACCAGATAGCGATCCACCAATACTTATATTAAAAAATGAATTATTAATAATTACTATGAATTGGCGGGGAAATGGAGTCAAGTCGATGATCGGTTTAACTTTTGATGATATATCCCTTAGCATTGGGCAAGACTCAAACGGTAATTTGGGTATAGCCCATGGTAGTAGACTTTGCGTTTCAAAATATAATGTACAGGATCAAGCCCCTTGGTCTATAACCATAGAGCTTATTGATTAATAAGTATATTTAGATTCATTTAATGACGAGAAAAAATATAACATTTACCAGATAGACGGTGCTGGGGAGCTATATCTCTGAATATGTATCAACGGGCATGAAAATATAATTATATTGAGGCGTGACTACTGGTTGGGCATAAGAAGGAGAAGCCACACCTCAATATATCTTTGATTACAAAGGCATTACCTTACTCCTAGTCAATTCATCTTCATTCATAACATGCTCTCCATATCTAAAAATCTCGTTAACTGGACCTGTTCTTCATTTCATAATCGTGAAAATTAATTTTCACCCTGATTGGTGTACTTCTATAATTATTATTGTTATGACATAACTGCTAATATTATCTATATTAAGTTATTTACTTCATAACTGTGTTGTTCCCTGGTGAGGCACAACCTAACAATACAAACGGCTACTTTGAGCTGGCAAGAATAATATGCAAGTTGTGGCACTTTATTTTTTCAGTAGGATAAATGTGAGCCAGCACACATTTTAATATTCACAAACCTGAATTCATTCTCTAGCAAAACGTATAAAACGTGAACCTACCCCTTAATTAACTGAGTGCAGAGATGATGAAATCACTGTTCAGACAGGGACTTAACAAATAAAACCCACAAAGATTGGTAGGCTATTTTAATATAGTCGCAGTGATTCAATATCATTAGCAGTTGGTTGATATTTTCACAAATTTTGCCTTATAAACTGAATCATTCTGCGAGGAAAACACGACAAATCCCTTTACTGACATCTTTGGTTTCAGTGAACCCTCAACCAGTGATGCATCCACAGTATCAAAATTGAACTTTTCCCCATCCGGCGCATAAACGTTAAAGCAAATATTGTTCAGGTCTATTGTCTTTTTACCTGCGTTATTGAGTTCAATATTAAATCGTTTGGTATAGATAAACCTCTCACCTATTGTCATAGTTCCCAGAGCACCTTGTTGTGCATTAATCATTATCGAGTCAAGGGCAGAGGCCGATGCGATAAAACTAATTGCAAATAAGGCAATAAAAGCAAGCCATTGTTTCATTTTCACATCAATTTCCCTTTGCTATTTTACAAAAAAATCACCAACGCCAACTATTTATTAACATATCATTCGAAAATTAAATGCCATATAAACATACATTAAATATATTAGTGTTAAGTCACCCTCTAGGATGTTGTTACAAATGAGAATGTAGCGATTATCACCTATAGAGTCTTGGATCTTGGAACAATGGGATATCAAAAAATGCGATGGGAAGTTTGTTGGAGGCTGGGTACAAGAGCATAGTCGGCATGTGAATATTAGCTTCACACCGGAGAAAAAATGTATTTACGAGGCACGGATTAGCTATAGTGACAAATCAGGGTACTATCAGATTATTACTACTCTGATAAAAAATAGAAAAAACAGAATCATGCCTAATTACAGGCTCCGAGCAACAAAGCCCGGAGCTTGCCATCTATTAGCTAAAGAACTCAACTGCTCCGCCATTAAGATTATACATAGCGCCAACTATTTTAATTTTTCCATCCTTCTCTAATCCATTGAGAATGCTGCTCCGGTTCCGTATTTCATTGATCGTATGCAGCACATTGCTTTTAGCAACAGCATCAACAAATTGATCATTTTTACCGGTTCTTTCTCCACTAAATTGCGTGGCCTCAATGGCTGGTTTAATTTGATTTAGCAGTCCGGTCAGATTACCGAGTTCTACGCCATCGATAGCCCCACGTACTGCGCCACAGGCCGTATGTCCTAATACCAGAACCACTTTTGCCCCGGCTGCTGCACAGGCAAACTCCATACTGCCCAGTAGATCATTATTTGCAATATTACCGGCAATACGGGCATTAAATGTCTCGCCAATCCCGGTATCAAAAAGAATTTCTGCCGGTGCCCGTGAATCAATGCAACTTAAGATAACCGCAGCAGGGTATTGCCCCTCAGCACTAGCACGTTTCTGAGCCAAATAATCATGCTGTTGCATCTTGCCTGTTCTAAAGCGGATATTACCCTCTTTCATTCCAGCAATAATTTGCTCCGGCGTTAATTTATCTCGCTCTTCACGTGTTAGTGCTGCTGCATAAGATATCCCCGGCGTGGCTAAACTTAATCCGCTGGCGATACCAAGAATAGACATCCCTACCGCGGTTTTTAATAACGAGCGGCGTTGTTTGGAATGTTTGACATCTGAATGATTGGCTGGGGACTGTGACATATTTATTTCCTTAAATATGATGGTTGCAAAGTGGGGCGGTTAGTTTCGCCCAAGCGGCCCTGTATAGCGGTCATTTTGTCGGGTAATCCATGCTCCCTGGTGAAGGCTTTACCTACAGCGGATACCCCTATTGCCAAACCAAACGCTGCTAGCTCTTTTATGGATGTATCTCTTTCCATATCAGCGAGCCTCACATAGAAAATAACACATATCGGCGGTCAGCTTTTTATAAACACATTGATAACTCTAATATAGTTATTCTTTTACCTATGAATATAGCGTTCAAAATCACATTTGTATTATTTTGTGGCCACACCCCAAGTTAGGATTATTCTTGTTATTTATCCTGCCGAGCCTATAAAAAGGCAAGATTAATCTTGACATAAAAAACAGACATCATGTTAATTACATGAAAAATATAATTAAAAAATAATCACAAGTCAGCAATCCTAATTAGGATTTCAATGGGTATATATCAATTTACTTTTTAAAGTTAAATGCTGATTTTCATGACTACTTCGATATATTTCTAAGTTTTATTAATTTAAAGACGCATGTTTCCACTAAAAATACGTCGTTATAGAGTACAGAAGAGACTTTTACCATACTTGGCGTAATCCCTATTCTGGGCTGTTAGTCATTTTACCCATCACAAAAGCCAGATTGGCTGCGGCGACCAAAGAAGCGGCATGTGCATCTGTACTCATTTGTTGTGCATTCAGCAAACCATTTGCCGCCTCGTTGGCGACTGTGATAGTGCCAACCCCATTGCGATAGGATTCCAGCGCAGCGTCATAGGTAATAAATGATGTTTTCACGAGATTTAATGCCGCCTGATTGGATTCAAGCGCCGAGCGCAATGTATCTGCCGCCACCACAATTTCACGCACAGCCAGATCTTGTGTTTTCTTAAAACCTTCGGTAGCAACCGCCGCACGCGATTGTGCCTCTTTAACCCGAGCTGCGCGGATCCCGCCATCGTAAAGAGGTACACTGACGCCAATCAGAATACTGGAGGATGAGGTCTGCGGGCTGATACCCGGCAAGCCCTGAATATCAAAGTGCCCATCGCCACCCGCGACAGCCCCAGCAAGATAGACTTTTGGCAGGAAATCCGCTTCAGTCGCTTTGATACCCGCCTTGGCCGCTTCTGCCGCCGCATAGCTAGCCAAGACATCTGGCCGCTGGGAAAGTGCCAGCCGAATCATCTTTTCTGTCGGTGGACTGGCAACCTCTGGCAAGGCACGATCCTCGGCATAACCGACTTTAATGACCAACGAAGGGGAAACCCCCATCGCCCCGAGTAATGCTTGATAGGCATCGCGTTCGGTGCCTTTTGTCATCACCCGGCGCAGCTCAGATTGCGCAACCTGCTGTTGTGCCAGCGCGACTTCTACCGTCGTAGCAATCCCATTTTTCCGGCGTTGTTCGGCAGCATCCTGAATCTTTAGGCTATTTTTTAGCGTCTGTTCTGCTATCTCGCGCTGAGTTTGTGCTGCGCCATATTGGAAGTAAGTGCGAGTCACGTCGTAAATGAGCTTCTGGTGCATACCATTAAAAGTCACATTGGCGGCATAGGAGGTCTGTTTCGCCGCATCAAGCAGTGCGCTGCGTTGCCCAAAATCAAAGATAAGCCACTGTAATGCCAAAGCAGGAACAACAGCGCTACCACTCGTTTTCAGATCCTTTTCATTGCCGATCGCGTAAGGCAGCGGCGTGGTGGTACTCTGATAGCCACCAATCACACTCGCCGAAATGATCGGCAAAAATATCGCCTCCCCCATCCCTACCGCCAGCGCGGCCTGCCGCGCCTGTTGCCAGGCAATGCGAGTGTCAGGATTCTGACTCTGAGCGATATCAATCAGTTCCGGCAACGAATAGCTGTGGTCGCGATTGATACTGGGTGGTGGCGCAAGTTCCGCCACCAGCGGATTCGGCGGTACAGAAAAGTTCCCAGCCCCCACTGTGGCCCCAGCATTCGCATCAGGTGCCCAGGGTTCGGAATAAGATGCAGGAGCCAGATCTAAGCGATCGGTAGCACAACCGGCAATCAACATGCTCAAACTCAACACCGAATAAGTTAGGCTTATTTTGGCTATCCGGGCCGTCAGTACAGTGTGCGTCATCATGTCATCAAGTTCCCAGAAGCTGCTCGAGCCGCTTTATACGTTGTTGAATAGTCAGATCAATTGGCGATAATTCTGGCCGTGATGATGCGCTACTCTGTTGTTGTTCAGCCGATAATGTCATGGCATCGCCACCCGCTGAGAGCTGGCGCAATCGCGCTACATCGGACGCCGATTTTTCAATGGGTAGAAACAGCACCGGGCACAATTGACTCATTTCTGACAGTATCGCCTGTAAGCGCGCACACTCCTCCTGCGAGGGCCGTAGCTGTGCTGGCTCAAAGGGGATCAGCGCCAGCTCCTCTTGCGCATCGGTAATCTCTGCCTCAACGGTGGTAGCTTCTCTTAGCGCCGCAGGTCGTGCATCCGCTGATAGTGCCGCCAAGTTTGTTAGCCCCGTCAATGCATGACGAATATGTATTTGTACCGCGTCAGCAATTGCCACTGGCCATAACCGAGTAAAAATCAGATACACCACCAGATTGCCCAGCAAGATGCCGAGCACCCTGTCGAGGGCTACCCCCATATCCGTGCTTGGCCCGAAGCCTTGTAGCACGGTAAGCAGGAAAGCCAGCCCTATCTGCACACCGGCATAGGCAATACGTTCGTTGCCACAGGAGACCCAAGCAGCCAATAGCGTGCAGCCAAATACCAGTGCCATCAATTGCCCAATATCATTCAGGTGGGGAATAATAAACATGATCGCCAGCACCCCTATCAGCGCCCCAATCAGGCAGCCAATAATCCGTAACACCAGTTTATGCACGGTCTCGCCGGTCGTCCCCAGCGCCGCAACATAGCAGGTGATCATGGCGGTATGAATATCCTGCCAATCCAATGCGCTATAGATCAGATAGCAGATAAGCGCCGCTGCTGTGGTTTTCAGTGCAAAACGCTGATGGGCGGGGTTAGTCAGCGCGTCTGCGGCAAAAAATGAGGATTTAGGGGCATCCAAATCTGGCCCAATATCACCATTCGCCAGTGCTATCAGCGCGTTGTTGATCTCATCGATTTCAGCGCTCGCACTCTTAAGCGCAAAGTGCGGGGGAACAACAAGCCGCCCCTCAGCAATCGCCTGCGCCACATCACGACAGTAGGCCGCAAGCTCAAGGCGCGCACTCTCAGGTGAGGTGGGGGGTAAAGCCGATGTCGCCAGCAGCAATCGGTAACTGCTGGTTACGGCACTCTCAAGCCAGATGGCCTCGGCACAGGGCCGCAGATGAAAGATACGGACAAAAAGCGCCCGCTGTTGATGCTCCTTTTGCCCTTCCTGTAGCAGTTGCCTCACTCCCGCCATATTGGTGACGTCCGGCTGCTGCAATGCCACGGCGACCCTGAGGAGTCGCTCGGATAAACTGGCGCGCAATAACCGCTGTGGCGCTCGGCCAAGGAGAAGGTTAAAGCCAATAATCAGTAACATCGGGGAAACCGCCATTAACCAGGCATACAACAGCCCCCGCGTTGCTACTTCACCCATCGGAATATTGCTGAGCAACGTCATCACAAATGCGATCACCAGCGCAATGATGCTGCCCACCGGGCCGAGTTTGCTGGCCGAGCCAAGATAGAGAAACAAAAACGAGCTGACGATCAAGGCCGCCATGCGCAGCGGCGCGGCTTCCAAAGTGAAGTGGATAAGCAGAAATACCAGCCCGACAACCAGCGACACCAGTAGGGTGATGGCGATGGCCATCACCATGCTCTCTACGCCATCCGGCTTCATAACGAAAATAATAAGATAGCAACTGAGCGCGGATTCCGGGATGCCGTACACCATGGCAACCATCGCCATCAATGCACAGAGCGCAGCTACCCGCCAGGTCATCGCGACTCGCCCGGGGAAATAGGCCAAATCCGCCTTTGCCTGACGGATTATGCCGCCAAGTGTACCGTCAGCAACCGTCGTCATTGCGCACGATAACCACAGCAGTCGCCCCAATACGCATCAGCTCCTCCGGTGGTTTTTCCAGACTGATTCTCACTGGGAAACGCTGGACAACACGCACCCAATTGAGGGATTTCGGCACATAAGGCAGGCCACGCGGGATATTCAGCATATCCTCGGAGCTAACGCCCCAACCAATCCCCTCAACCCGCCCCTCAATTGCGCGCTGACGATCCGCCATGACATACACGGTGGCGCAATCCCCCACTTTGATATGCTTCAATTCCGTTTCGCGGAAAAATGCTGAGGCATGCCAATGTTCGGTATTGATCAGTGTAAAAATAGCCTGATCCGGCACCACAAACTCACCAGCAGAGACAGTCAACCCCACAACCCGACCATCATGGGGCGCGCGGATTTGGGTATTCGCCAGTTCTCGTTCGGCAATAGCCAATGCTGCGCGACGCGCAACGACCAGCGCTTCAGCGGCGGCGGTGCTGCTGACCAAAGCTTGCGCCGCAAATGATTGTTTCAACGCCTGTTTTAGGCTGACCTCGGCATCGTGTTTTGCCGTTGCGGCATCATCGACTTGCTGAGCGGTAACATAGCCCTTGGGTAGCAGAGGTTGCAGCCGTGCCAATGTCTGCGTCGCTAATTTGAGGTTGGCTTGCGCCCGAACAATCTGCTCATCGGTAATCGCTGCATTGGATTGTTCAGCGACGACAGTCCGTTGCTGTGTATCACGGGCCGCCTGTGCCATTTTCAACTCAGCCTGCGCCTGTTCGACTTGCAGGCGATAGAGATCTGGCTCAATGGAGAACAGCAGGTCGCCACGCCGAACCTTGCTATTTTCCACCACATTAATGGCGCTAATACGACCAGGAACCGAGCTGGCAATATGCACCACGCTTGCTCCCAGCTCAGCATCCTCAGACAGCGGATTCAGTGTGGTCTGCCGCACTGAAAGCCATCCTGATATCACGGCCGCGACCATGATAACGCCCGCAACAATCAGCGCCAGTTGCCGCTTGCCCCCACTCCCTGGTAGTTTATTCATCATTATCATTCATCGCGTAAACAGTAATAGGGAACAGATAAATGCCACTGCCAGCGCCAGGCAGACATACACCAATAGCCGCCATGGCAGCACCTCATCAATACCAACACGAATAAACAGAACGCGAGCAATCACCGCCGTGATTATTCCGATAAAAGCGCATGCCATCCAGGAGGGGAAATAGGAGCCGACTAATGAAAATGAGGGGGCCTCAGCACCCGAGCATCCACTCAGCGCGATAGCTGAGAACAGACCCCATGATCCACACCATGGCGTCTGTTTTATGGTGCTTAATAACTTGCCGAAAAACCACTGCGGCTTCCTGAGGGAAGTCATATTATTCATTGAATAACCTTAATTAACACGCGACACTCCACCAGAAAACCGGGTTGATTAGCCTAAGCCGCCGCTACTGTTCGTTTCCCAAGGTATTTTTAAAAATTTGCCCATCTTTCATGATTAACCGAAATGCTTTCTCTGGCTGGGCAATGAGTTGGATATCATCGAGTGGATTACCCGCGACCAGGATCAAGTCAGCAAACGCACCATTCTCCACCACGCCCAACTGACCGGGATAGGGATTTCTTGGGCCAGAGAGGGCGCAAAGTTCAGCATTAACACTGGTCGCCATTTTGAGAATTTCAAGCGGTGAATACCAGCGAGTCAGCTTAGCCAATTGTGCGCCCTGCCGGGTTGCCAGCCGAGCATCAAACAGCGTATCAGTACCCCATGCCGTCTTGATGTTATATTTTTTCGCCAACCGGTATGCCGTATCTGTACCGGCAACCATTTCGAGTTGCTTGGCACGCGACGCCGGACTGGCCATGGGCACCGCATCCTCATCGTCGAGGAAGGGTTGCAGGCTCCACCAGATGCCTTTTTCTGCCATTAACTGGACAGTTTGCTCATCCACCAACTGGCCGTGCTCAATGCACTTAACCCCGCCTTTGATAGCCATAGTCACCGCTCGGGCAGTGTAGGCGTGGACCGTCACATAAGTACCCCAGTTTTCAGCGGCCGTGACCGCCGCCTGAATTTCTGGCACTGACCCCTCGGTCACACTGATGGAGTCATACATGGAAGCCACACCACCGCCCGCCATATATTTGAGTTGCGATGCACCGCGCATCAATTGCTCTCTGGCCCGCAATAACACCTGATCAACACCATCAGCAATGGCGGTCATACCCACGCGCTCGGCATAACTCAGCGGATCTGACGGCGTATGGGGCAACTCGCCAATCAAGCGAAAATCGCCGTGCCCGCCGGTTTGCGTGATGAATGCCCCCGAAGGGAAAATACGTGGGCCAGTCGCCACCTGTTCGTCGATTGCCCGTTTCAATCCAAAAACCGGCCCCCCCATATCACGCACGGTGGTGAAACCCCGCATCAATGTGGCATTGGCTTCAGCAATAGCCAGTGCCTGGATATAGTTAAAGTCGGCCGTCATGGCGGTCATCATCGACGGGCGAGCCATAATTGCGTGCCAGTGCGCATCAATCAGCCCCGGCATCAATACACCACCACCGCCATCAATCAGCTCCACATCCGGCGACAGCGGTGCATTCGCAGGCTCTACCGCCTTGATCTTGTTACCCTCCACTAATACTCGTAACCCATCCCGCAGTTGGTCCGAAACACCATCAAAAACACGAACATTAATGAAAGCCTTGACGGGCACAGCATTGGCGGCGATAGCTCTTTTTTGTCGTGATGTTTCCGGCACCGCCGCTGTGACAGTCGCCGCAGTAATGGGGGCTGATTGCGCGGCTTTCTGGGAAAATAGTGTATTGATGCGCGCGAATACGGGGCTATTACAGAGGCAACCTTCGCCATGAGTGTGGGGGAGCTGAATTAATGGCCTGTGAGACATAAATCTCTCCTGTATGAACAGTTCGCCGAATCAATAATCAGAGAGGCGCGATCTCAATCATAGAGTAAAGCACTATTATAGTTGCTAAAACCAAATATAAATAAATTAAATTTAGGCGACAGCTGTAGATTGTTGATGACAAAAAAATCAGTGATTATCTATAGTTGCGAACCAGCGCACTATAATTAAATAGCATTTGTGGCAGCACTATTAAATCCGTGAAAGCTATTATGTCGTATCAGCATAATTAGATTTTTTATAAAAGAAATAGTGATAACAACTGTCAGTCACTTTATTTAGCAGAAGCTCTAGCGGTAAATTTTAGAATGGGTATCACGCAACGTGAGTGCTAACTTGAAGGGGGCCGATTAACGGCTAAAACTAATAATGAAAGGTGCTCACCCTGTGAATTGGTCACGCTGTCACTGCCCACACGGGTTGTCAGGACACTCACATGGGTAGAAAGAAGTAAAATGAACTTCTGTTACTTATCCATTGCTCAACTATTTCATTCGTATTCATTTTTTTATGATCCAGTCATTTTGCGGAGTAGGTAAAAATATCTGAGTACCGCCGCCATTTAGTATTGGATTTGTCCCTTGAGTGCCAGTTTGGGCTGCTGCTGCACCTTCGTAGTACGTTGTACCCTTAGGTATTTTTATAACGGCTTGATTTTGGAACGTGTTTCCCCACTCAGGGAGAACCGCGCTATATAGCTGAGATTGTAGCGGCCCTTTTGATGGTTCTGGTGTCCAATAACGACCATCAGCTTTCGCAGAACCGCCATAATTCCGATATAGATAAATATCCGTTTCCGCAACTTTTTCAGCATATGTACCACTTCTGAATGTCGAAGCTGGCGCACGTTGAACATTTGGGTTACCGAGTCCGGTATTACTGATGCTGAGCAACTGGAAGTCAACGCTGCGCCCGGTGTTATTCGGTTGCAGTACAGAGAAGTGGGAGTTTTTAGGGCTTAAAGACAGTAACCCCGGCTACTATTGGTCGGGGTTGTATGTCAGATAAGAGCCAAACTACTTCAGACTGCTTTAGCTGTAGACATATAAGTCAATGGAGCTTTCCGCGCCGATATCACCTAGAAATTTGTTCGTTTCTGCCGACCAATAAATGGATGGCTTTTCACCATTTTCTATCTCTATTAAGAGAGATAAAATGAACGTAACAGCATATTTTTCTTTTATTTTCTCTAGGATTTCAGTTTTATCTTTGAATAAAAAAAGCAACTTTTTTGTCTGTTCATTAACATCATAAGACTCTTCCTTTTCTGTACATACTGACCAACTAGTCTCTGTACTAGGTCTTTTTCTTGTGCCACTGATAACACCTTTGATATAAATTTCAGAAGGTTCTATTTGTAGCATGGCTGTTATTTCTTCTGGGTCAAAAACATCCCCACAAATAGAAAACTCAGCTTTAACTGTTGTTTTTTCCATGTAACTATCCTATTTTTTGATAAATTCGCCAGTTGGAATGCCTTCACCTGTGCCGCCCTTTCTAAAGATCCATAGCTGCCCACTGTCTTTATCAACGTAAATATCATAAAGCTTGATTTCCGCTTTAGCACCTAAGAAGTCTTTTTTGATTTGATGAGCATCTATTTCATTATTTTTTAGGAATTTATCATCGGCAACTTTTATGTTGGAGGGTTTTTCAGCTCCATTGTCCTGTCCATCACTTACCATATGGTTAGGTAGGTCAGGTACAGCTTCAGTATTACCCGTGTTGTTTGGTGATGGGTCTACAGTTTGGTTTCCACCTGTATTATTTGGCCCTGTATCAGTCTGACCATTATTGTTACCTGTATGATTCACGCCCTGTTCTGATAATTGGTTTCCGCCCGTGTTGGTTGAGCCAGACCCTGCTATCTGATCACCACCGGTAGCGTGCCCTCACTCACCGCCGCCTGAGTGGTGCCTTCCGCATGACCGCTCCCGCCCAGCCCTGACAGCGCCACACTGCCCAGATTGCTCAGCAGGTCAGACCCCACCGGGCCACCGCTGCTCAGGCTGCCGCCCTGATGCTCGGCCTTGAAATCGGCTTTATTTTCAATATTACTGAAGCCCAATGTGCCGGTGTCGAGGCTGTTTTTACTCTTGTCTGCGGTGCTGGCAATCACCGCGCCATCAAGCTGAGTGTGTTCACTCACGGTGATATCAAAGCCACCTTTACCGGCGTAGATACCACTCTGCTCCTGCACCGAGTCATAATTGCTGTGCAGTTTGTCACGACTCATGCTCAGGTTGGCAGAGCCACCGCCGCCGACCACCGCGACACTGACGCCGCCGCTGATACTGCTCTGTTTCGAGTCATAATTATCACTGTCCTGCTGGCTTTGCAGCAGCAGGTCGCGGCCGACATCCACCTTGACGGTTTCACCGCTCGCCTGCGCGCCTATCAGCGAAGTATCACGCCCGCTGTGCAGTGACAGCGTGCCGCCACTGTCGAGCTGGGTTTCACTCCAGAAGGTGCCGTCGCCGTGCTCATTGCCCTGACCTTTGTTGGCATTGGCAAAGATGCTCAGGCCACCGCCGGAGCTGCCGAACCCCAGACTGACGCCAATGTTGCCGCCACTGCTGCTGTTACTGCCGTCGGTTTTTTGGGTATTGGCGGCACCGAGTAGCAGCAAGTCACGCGCCGCATCCAGAGTGGTATCGCCGCCAGCTTTAAGCTGGCTGCCCGCAATCAGGATATCGCCGCTGTTCGCCGCGCCGCCCTGTCCGGTCGCGTTGATGGTCAGGTTGTTGCCCGCAGTCACTGTCGAGCCGCTGACACTGGTCTGTTCCTGATGTTGCTGCGAGGCCGATTTTTGTGAGCCTAATGAGGCGCTGATACCAAACATGCTGGCAGTATCACTGATGCCGAACAACTGGAGGTGACCGCTGCTCCCGGTGTTATTCGGTTGCAACGGTTGGGAGTTGGAGGATTTGAGGCTTAGGTGTAAAAATCCCGCCGTGAAGGGCGGGATTTCAATTGTCAGATTGCTATGCGCCTGTTAGGGCGCGGCAGGTAACAAAGCCTTATAGGCGCATATGAAAAAACCCCGGCTATGCCGGGAGATATTTATTACTATCAAATATAATTAACTATGAGTTTATTTATTTCATCTCGTAGCTGATCATCATTAAACTCATACTCCTCACGATCTTCATCTGGGTTATACATATCAGCCAGACAAAATATACTTGATAAACACTCACTTATCTTCGCATCATAGTTAAGTATATTTTTGTTATCTCTTTCTATACGCCAAAGCTCTATATATGCTTCTGAAAATACTGTTGCTGACAATCTTTCAGCAACAAAAGATCTAGCAAAGTCCAAAAGTAAGTAATTCATCTTAAAACCCCATTTTTCATAAAGTTATCATATTGTGGTGTCCCAGGAATGACTTTAAAACCTGTAATAAATTCACCTGTTTTATCAATAATAACTGCGTTATTTGTAGTAGGGTTAAAAAATACTTTAGAGTCTTTCACAAAACCATAAGTACCCTTTTCAAAGGTAGTAGTATCATCCATATGATTTTTAATTGCAGTCTCATACTGCTTAAGTGTTTCAGAGTTTTTCTTTGTGGTAACAACATCAAAATCAACTGCATGTTTGAATTTTTTATCTAACTGTTTGGTGCTGAAAACGATGCTATCAGAGGCAATTACAGCGCCAACATCAGGCAATTTCTTACCCGGCAGGAAAAGGCCTGCCAGCATTCCGCCTGTTGCTTCAAGAACAAGCTGGTTACCTTGAGCCGCTTCTTTCACCTGTCCTGCAACCGCTGACTAGGTTTAACTCTTCATCAGGGCTTTCAGCGTATCTGCCGCAGCCTGATTTTTACCCGCCAGATCGTTTAATGCCTGAGTGCAGTACCGCCTGCGCACCACTGAGTGCCGCTTTAACACCTTGCAGCGCAGACAGTCGGCCATTGCTCTCTTCACTGGCCTCTTTGGCGGTGGTGACCGCGGTATTCATCGCGCTGCCGACTGCACCGGACAGTGCCAGTGTCAGGCCGCTACTTTTTTGCTCGACACTATGGGTCTGGCTGCTTTGATTTTCCGCCGCCAGAATAGTGACGTTTTTACCGGCGATCATGCTGGCATTGCCCAATACCTGACCGAATCCGGAATCACCGATGCGGGACAACTGGACGTCACCGCCGCTCCCGATGTGATCAGGTTGCAGCGGCGAGAGTTGGAGTTTTTAGGACTTAGATACAGTAACCCCGGCAAAAGCCGGGGTTACTGCTTAGTTACTTTCTATCCAGACTTGTTTAATCCAGCTTGCCAAATCCGGCCATTTCTCATCACTATAGCCATCTGTCGTCCAGTATCTAATTTGGCCGTCAGGAACAAGGCAATAATAACTACCGTTATCTTCACAGATAGGTAACCAACCTTCTGGTAGCCCCTGCTCTTTCGCATCACGTAGCGCCTGAGCAAGCTCACCGTAGTAATTCCCATCTTTAGTAACCGATAATAGCTCAACTGTTCCATAGAAGACGTTGCTGACCTCTTTTAGAGCTTTTTTATAGTCTTCTGGAAAAGTAAAACCAATATTTTTTTCATAGCTCGCTATTAATGCGTCGTCAGGTAGTTCTATATTAAGAATTTCACCACCTGACAAAATCTTTAACTCATTAATTACTTTGTCGATATCACTATTCATATGTTCTCCTACTTAAGTCCTGCAGCTCTTTCCTTCCAATAGTTAGAACGCCATTTATTAAACTCAGCACGGTTAATGCCAGAAGGAATACTGTTATCGTTGATATGGATAACTTCATGATTTTCCTTATGGAAAGATTGAGTGGCTTCAGCAATTGGCCCATCTTGTCGTTGCAACATATGATGGAGATTCACAGGGTTACCATCAGTACCTATTGGTGCCCTACCTGCATCCATTAGCTGGAGATTTGTTTTTCCAGACTTTGGATCCACATAGTGAGGATCGAACAAATCATGCCGCTGATAGACCTTATTACCATTAAATTGTATTGGTTCATCAGACCAATATTTTCTTTCCTGGCCGAAGTACTTGGCGCTACTAACTTCATCGCTGGCCTTATTGAGTAATTTCGACGCTTCAGCAATATCACCTTTTTTCAGTGCTGTCTCTGCTGCCTTGATCGCTTTACCCGCGACATCACCTGCACCTGGAATAAACCCTATCACGGCAATCAGGTAATCCAGCGTACTCTGGGCTTCCGCAATGCTCTTGATATCACCGATGATGGGAACGAAGTCTATCCCAAAACCGGCGGCACCTTTCAGCAATTCGTCGCTATTGGCCTGCATTTTGGCTGAACACGCATCGGCACTTATTCCCGCACAATTCTGAGCTTTGAATTCCTCCACCGCTGCTTCGATTTGCTTTTGTGCATTCTGGTATTTCTCGGCCTGCGATACACCAGAGACTTTCTGATCAACGATCTCACCCAGCGCATTATTCTCAACCGCATTTTTCCCTGTCTGTGCACCGGCAACCGTATCAGCGGTGCTGTCGCCGGTCAAGCCACCGGCCAGTCCTGCTGACAGTGTCGCCAACGCGCTGACCGTCTGCTTCTGATCTTCACTGAGATTGTTCTTGTCCCAGCCCATTGCCGCGATAATCGTCGGGGCCATCAACTCGGCAGTGACCGCGCCAGCCGCACCCGCCAGCGCACTGTTGCCACTGGCATAGGCGGTGACTGCACCCAATACGGCGTGCGCCATGGCGTTGGCTGCCTGATTATCTCCGGTGCTTTTCTTAATCACTTCAGCCAGATACGGCGCAGAAGCCCCCACCAGTGCCTGCGCCATATTTCCTCCGGCCAAGCCCTGTATGGCTGCTGTCGCGGCCTGAAGCCCTTGTTGCAGTGCGCTGCCGGTGCCGTATTTCTTCATTTCGGCTTTGTATTCTTTTGTCTCACGCAAGGCTTCCGCATCGCCTTTCAACTCAGGATGGCGTTTCAAAGCCTCCTCAAGCCCGAGGATATCCCCCTGTGTGCGCGCAATATCCATCGCCTGCGCACTAATTTCTCCTATCAGCTGCGCCGCCTTCAGCCGGTTTTGCTCTTTCTCTTTATCAAATATTGGCCCGATGCTGCCATTGGCGTTGTCGGTATCCCGGCTCAGGTCATCGACACTCTGCTGCTGTTTATCGGTATCACGGATGGTGATGTTGCCCTCAGATACCGCCGCCTGAGTGGTGCCTTCCGCATGACCGCTCCCTCCCAGTCCTGACAGCGCCACACTGCCCAGATTGCTCAGCAGGTCAGACCCCACCGGGCCGCCTGAACTCAGGCTGCCGCCCTGATGCTCGGCCTTGAAATCGGCTTTATTTTCAATATTACTGAAGCCCAATGTGCCGGTGTTGAGGCTGTTTTTACTCTTGTCTGCGGTGCTGGCAATCACCGCGCCATCAAGCTGAGTGTGTTCACCCACGGTGATATCAAAGCCACCTTTACCGGCGTAGATACCACTCTGCTCCTGCACCGAGTCATAATTGCTGTGCAGCTTATCTTTACTGATGCTCAGGTTGGCCGAGCCGCCACTGCCCACCACCGCGACACTGACGCCGCCGCTGATACTGCTCTGTTTCGAGTCATAATTATCACTGTCCTGCTGGCTTTGCAGCAGCAGGTCGCGGCCGACATCCACCTTGACGGTTTCACCGCTCGCCTGCGCGCCTATCAGCGATAGTATCACGCCCGCTGCTGAGCGACAGTGTGCCGCCTGTGTCAATCTGCGTTTCACTCCAGAAGGTGCCGTCGCCGTGCTCTTTTCCCTGCCCCTTGTTGGCGTTGGCAAAGATGCTCAGGCCACCGCCGGAGCTGCCGAACCCCAGACTGACGCCAATGTTGCCGCCGCTGCTGCTGTTGCTGCCGTCGGTTTTTTGGGTATTGGCGGCACCGAGTAGCAGCAAGTCACGCGCCGCATCCAGAGTGGTATCGCCGCCAGCTTTAAGCTGGCTGCCTTGCACCACAATATCGCCGCTGTTCGCCGAGTTCCCCTCACCGGTGGCCGTCACGCTCAGGTTGTTACCCGCCGTCACTGTCGAGCCGCTGACACTGGTCTGTTCCTGATGTTGCTGCGAGGCCGATTTTTGTGAGCCTAATGAGGCACTGACGCCGAACATGCTGGCAGTATCGCCCCCTTGCGCCTGCACCAGTTGGCCTGCTTGTACTGCCTGCACGCCCGATAGCGCTGCTTTGGTGCCCTGCAAGGCGGCCAGTCGCCCGTCGGTCTCTTTGGTGACTTGCTGCGCAGTGGTGACCGCACTGTTGACGGCACTGCCGACCGGGCCGGACAGCGCCACCGTTAATCCGCTCTGTTTGCTCTCGGTGGTGTGCTGTTGTGACAGACTGTTCTCTGCGGCGGTGATCGCCACATCCGCGCCTTTCAGGGCGATGTCTTTGCCCGCGATCACCTCGCTGCCGTGGAGGGTCAACTGATCGCCGGCCTCAAGAGTGACATTGCCCCCCAGACTGCCCGCCGTGCTGCCAACATTCGTCAGGGTTTGCGCCTGATCGGTGGTTTTTTGACGGTTACTGCCCACCGTAACACCAATGCCGCCGGTGCTCATCAGGCCCGATTTTTTCTGCTCGAACAGGTGAGATTCGCTCTTGCTTTTCCGCGCAGTGCCGCATGAACATCACCTTTACCCCCGAACCGATCCCTGAACTGACACTGACAGGCGGCACGTTGGCCGCATTGGGATTTACCACTGGCACCCCGTTGCAACTGACACGCCAGCATCACATGCTCTGGATCACTGTCGTCACCGACGAAGCCACCTAGGAAGTGCTGTGCGAGGCCAGCCAAGACCGCCAAGATTTAGGGGCAGATTGGGTACGGGAGAACGGCGAGTTGGTGATTGCTGGCGACTGGCTTACTGAGTCTGGCATTACCGACGCGGAACAACTGGAAGTGACCGCCGCGCCCGATGTGCTCCGATTGCAGCGGCGTGAAGGGGAAGTTTTTAGGGTTTAGAAGCAAAGATCCCGGCCAACTGGCCGGGATCTTTCAGTTCATTTGTTTATATATATGCTTCAACCATTCCTCAGATGAAGACCATTCATTAGGGTAATAATAACTACAATCAATTTTGTTAAGCAGGATGTCCTGTAATTCATCATCTGGCAGAGAAAGTGCCAGCAGATAATCTATTTCAGCCTTCATCTGCAACCGCTCTTCCGCAGTCTCAGTAGCTTTATAAGCTGCCAATGTTTCATCTGCATTACCAAACAGCACCTCAAAATCCTGGTTAAAGTAACACCTTAGTAGATATGACAAAGAAGGATATTTTTCGTTAATAATCATGGCGTTGGATATCCAGTAATAATTTTATACCCTGTTGGCATTGAAGGATCTCTTGCAATGATAATTCTAGCATTCGTCACTGAAGAGACATTTGTAGAACCACGAGAGACACTAATACCAATCGGTACATTGGATTGATAATCAATCTCTAAATATCCTTTCTGGCTACCAGAAAGATAACTATCGATTTTAGCCTGATTGCTATCAATTGCCTTGCTTGTGACTGCTTCAGCAGTAGCCCTATCTGTGAATGAGGACGCTGATTTAACATTACCCGTTGACACTCTATTTAATAGCTCCGCTTCTGTTTTTCCAACATGCCTATCGATTAGGTGTCCACCTGCCGCTTCATGAGCAGCTAATCCCCCACTAGGAACTATTGAGCTACTCGGTCCGCTTGGTAACTTAGCAGCCTCAATATCAGGTATTTTTTTGCCCGGCAGGAACATACCCGCCAACATTCCGCCTGTTGCTTCAAGAGCAAGCTGGTTACCTTGAGCCGCTTCTTTCACCTGTCCTGCAACCGCTGACCAGGTTTCACTCTTCATCAGGGCTTTCAGCGTATCTGCCGCAGCCTGATTTTTACCCGCCAGATCGTTTAATGCCTGAGTGCAGTAACTGTCTCCCATGGCACATGAGGTGAGCGCCATCGCTGCATCAGCGCCGTAATCTGCTCCGCCTAATATCGCATCACCTGTGTCAGCCGTCGCATTAATTATACTGTTAACGATAGCGGAGAGTGTGCCTTCACCCAGTTTGTCTCTTACCTGATCTTTCAGGTTGCTCGTAACCTGCTTAACAGACTCACGGGCTTGATCTCCACTCAGGGAGTTATTCTCCACCACCGTTTTACCGGTCTGCGCCCCTGCTACTGTATCCGCTGTACTGTCACCAATCAATCCACCCGCCAATCCTGCCGCCAGTGTCGCCAGCGCCGAGACCGTTTGTTTTTCCGTTTCGCTCAATTCGCTAACCGGCTTGCCGTAAGCATTTATTGCAATCATGCCTATCAGTTCGCCTGTCACCGCGCCACCCGCACCAACCAGCGCGTTATTACCCTGTGCCGCTGCCAGTGCGGCATTAACCGCCGCATGTGCCAGTGTGCGCGATACCGGATCATCAGGCAGGGTATCGGCGATAAGTTTAGTGATATACGGCGCAGCACCCCCCGCCAGTGCCGCCGCCATATTGCCGCCAGACAGCCCCTGTACCGCCGCCGTCGCAGCCTGTAAGGCGCGTTGTACCGAGCCTCCTGTTCCGAACCCGGAGTCATTCAGCGCCTGATTGTATGCCGTGTCATACGCCTGTTTCCGGATGGCGTCTGCTGTTACCGGTTTGCCTTCTCTCTCCAGTTTCGCTTTCGCCGCCGCCTGTGCATCCGGGTCGTTCTGTTGCTTTTTCGCCGCCTTGGTCGCCACTATCGCGCCCTGTGTGCGCGCAATATCCATCGCCTGCGCACCAATTTCTCCTATCAGCTGCGCCGCCTTCAGCCGGTTTTGCTCTTTCTCTTTATCAAATATTGGCCCGATGCTGCCATTGGCATTGTCGGTATCCCGGCTCAGGTTATCGACACTCTGCTGCTGTTTATCCGTGTCACGAACTGTAAGCGTGCCCTCACTCACCGCCGCCTGTGTGGTGCCTTCCGCATGACCGCTCCCGCCCAGTCCTGACAGCGCTACACTGCCCAGATTGCTCAGCAGGTCAGACCCCACCGGGCCACCGCTGCTCAGGCTGCCGCCCTGATGCTCGGCCTTGAAATCGGCTTTATTTTCAATATTACTGAAGCCCAATGTGCCGGTGTCGAGGCTGTTTTTGCTCTTGTCTGCGGTGCTGGCAATCACCGCGCCATCGAGCTGAGTGTGTTCACCCACGGTGATATCAAAGCCACCTTTACCGGCGTAGATACCACTCTGCTCCTGCACCGAGTCATAATTGCTGTGCAGTTTGTCACGACTCATGCTCAGGTTGGCAGAGCCACCGCCGCCGACCACCGCGGCACTGACGCCGCCGCTGATACTGCTCTGTTTCGAGTCATAATTATCGCTGTCCTGCTGGCTTTGCAGTAACAGGTCACGGCCGACATCCACCTTGACGGTTTCACCGCTGGCTTGCGCGCCTATCAGCGAAGTATCACGCCCGCTGCTGAGCGACAGCGTGCCGCCACTGTCGAGCTGGGTTTCACTCCAGAAGGTGCCGTCGCCGTGCTCTTTTCCCTGCCCCTTGTTGGCGTTGGCAAAGATGCTCAGGCCACCGCCGGAGCTGCCGAACCCCAGACTGACGCCAATGTTGCCGCCGCTGCTGCTGTTGCTGCCGTCGGTTTTCTGGGTATTGGCGGCACCGAGTAGCAGTAAATCTCGTGCGGCATCCAGGGTGGTGTCGCCGCCGGCTTTAAGCTGGCTGCCTTGCACCACAATATCGCCGCTGTTCGCCGAGTTCCCCTCACCGGTGGCCGTCACGCTCAGGTTGTTACCCGCCGTCACTGTCGATCCGCTGACACTGGTCTGTTCCTGATGTTGCTGCGAGGCCGATTTTTGTGAGCCTAATGAGGCACTGACGCCGAACATGCTGGCAGTATCGCCCCCTTGCGCCTGCACCAGTTGGCCTGCTTGTACTGCCTGCACCCCCGATAGCGCTGCTTTGGTGCCCTGCAAGGCGGCCAGTCGCCCGTCGGTCTCTTTGGTGACCTGCTGCGCAGTGGTGACCGCACTGTTGACGGCACTGCCGACCGGGCCGGACAGCGCCACCGTTAATCCGCTCTGTTTGCTCTCGGTGGTGTGCTGTTGTGACAGACTGTTCTCTGCGGCGGTGATCGCCACATCCGCGCCTTTCAGGGCGATGTCTTTGCCCGCGATCACCTCGCTGCCGTGGAGGGTCAACTGATCGCCGGCCTCAAGAGTGACATTGCCCCCCAGACTGCCCACCGTGCTGCCAACATTCGTTAGGGTTTGCGCCTGATCGGTGGTTTTTTGACGGTTACTGCCCACCGTAACACCAATGCCGCCGGTGCTCATCAGGCCGGATTTTTTCTTCTCATACAGGTGAGATTCACTCTCGCGCTGTTGCGCGGTGCCGATGGTGAGGTTCTCTTTCGCCCGCAGGCTAACATCATTGTCGGCCACCACATTGCTGCCGCTGACCGCAATATTTTTGCCGCTGATATCAAGCGAACCCGCCGAGAGCATCGAGCCGACCGCCAGCGTCTGGCTAATACTGTCTTCGGTGTGCGTGGTGGAGCTGGAAGCCAGACCTTTGTGCTTACCGGTATGAATGCGCAGTTCATCATGCTGTTCGGTCTGTGTAGTCAAGGTGACATCGCCGCCCGCCGCCAGCTTCAGCGCGCCGTCAGTTTGCGCCTTGCTGGCGCTGAGGGTGATATCTTTTGCCGCCTGTAAATTGATATCGCCCGTGGCATTTAACTGGCTACCCAGCAGGGTTTCATCATAGAGATCCACTGAGTCGCTATGGAGCTTAGTGGTAGCTTTACCGGTGACCTGTAGGCTGTCGGTCGCCGCGCTGAGGTTAATATTCTGCGCCTGCACATCAATAGTGCCGGCATTGATGTTGGCCCCCACGGCGGTCAGATTATCAACCTTGGCGGTCAGCGCACCGCCGACATTCACCTCACTACCCAGATGGCGAATATGTTCACTGCTGGCGTGGCCATAACCATAATTTGCACTGATCTGGTCGCGGGTTTGTACGGTATTCAGCAGCCAGTCGCCACCGGTATTGACCTGAAGATCCTTGCCGACATTGAGGCCCGCGCCTTGCATGATAAAGTCACGATCACTGTTGATCACCGCATTATTGGTGACATTAATACTCGCCAGCTGCCCGAGGATGGTTTGATTGCGCAGCACTGCGCCATTGCTGCTGAGTTGTTCACTATCAGTGCGCAGTATCAGATCACGGCCGCTATCCAGTTGCAGATTGGTGGCATTTAGCCGCGCGCCGGTCAGATCAATATCACTGTTCAGTGTGCTGAGCTGCATATTGCCGCCCGCCTGAAGCAGGCCGCCATTGCTGGTCAGAGTGATATCTTTGGCCATGCTGATTTGCAGGTTATTGGTGGCTTTAATCGCCCCCTGATTGGTTAACCCCTGCATATCAGTCAATTCGATATTATTGGCGGCAATCAACGCGCCATTGGCCTGCAGGTCACCCGGTTTCACCCCCGCCAGATAGACCACCGGCACCAGCACAGTTTGCCCGGCCACTTCGCGGGTCTCCATCAGCACAATATTGCTGGTTAATGCCGCCATCTGCTCAGCACTGAGGTGGGTGCCAAGGGCAAGATTGAATTCGTTGCTGTACTTGAGGCCCGCCGCAAAGAGTTGCTCGAACTGCGCCTGCGCATCACTGTAGCCAGTGGCGACGGTTTGCCCGGTCAACGCCAGCACCTGATCCCGCACCAGACGCTGCTCATAAATATTGTCCCCCAGACGTTTGTGGATCACTGAAGGGTCGTTATTCAGCTGCTGGAGCACGTAGTCCGAGCCGCGCCAGTTATTTAGGTTGGCAAACGCAGGGTTGGTCTCTATGAGGTAGCCACCACTCACTGCACGACCAGGGGTAGCAAGGTTGGTGCCGCCCAAGTTGGGATCAAGGGGCGACGGGTTATTGATACTGCCAAGCGAGAGGTCACCTTCCGGGCTTGGCGCGTAGTGGCCTTTGTCTGTATTGAGTTGATACAGCCCACCGCTGGGAAGTGTTAGCGAAATACCGTCAAACTCGACAGCAATCTCTTTGCCGGTATTGTCGCGATCACCCGGTGGGGTGGTTGCGCCGGAGTTTGCCCCATTGTGAATAGTCGCCCCACTGCCACTAATGGTTTTCGCCGTAAGAGTGGAGGCGTATTGGTTGGTCGCGTGCTCCCTTACCTCTGGCCCCCAACCGGTGCCCCACAAATTGCCTTTGTAGGTGCGGTAGCGCCACTCACCGGTGGAGGTGGTTCTTTCGATCAGCCGTTGTGCACTCCCCCAACCATCTTGGTTTAGGGTGACACTCGAGAGGTCAATCTCGCCTTGCGCACTGATTTTACTCCAGTAATTTTCCAGTGTACCAACATGAGGCGTTAAGCTTCCTCCCGCTAACAGTTGCGCTTCAGGGCTGATTTTATCGATGCTGTTTTTGGCGATAGTCGACGTATAGTTTGTGCCAATATAGTCGCTGTTCATGGAGCCGCCATGGGGTGGTTCAGCATAGCGCCCGCCGGGGATGTCGGGGTTTGCTGCTGTCCAGTAAGCTGTTCCACTCTCCGTTCCAGCCGCAACGAAATTGCTATTAGCGGTGAGAATATGGCGGCGATTGGTCAGTGTCGTGGCGTAAACCAGCAGATCTTTGCCGGATTCAATCAGACCGGAAATGTTGAGCACCTGACTGGCCGCCAGGTAATTGCCGCTATTGTCTAATGCGCCAGCAAAGATAACCTTGCCCATCCCTAAAATGGTGGTGCTCGGGGCGCTGTCTGTGTTGGTGACGGTATCACTGTTTTCAATCACCGGCGCCAGTAAAGCTAAGGTGCCGTTCTCATCGGTGGCCCCGATCAGGGCATTAGGGCCGGAGTTGGTGATGCGCTCCCGTGCCTTGAGTGTGGCCTCTGCGCCAATAATGCTGCCGCGGTTGAACAAAGTGGTGGAGTCGGTACTGAGTTTTCGACCTGCCAACAACTGCCCATCATTGGTTAAGGCACCATGAGTGGTAAAGGTTAAATCTCGACCAGCCTGCAGTGTAGAACCGGCCAGATTATTGAAATCACTCAGTAAACCAATGGTCAGATCTTGACTGGCGGTAACTTTACCTGCGCCGCCATCAAACTGACCAAGATTCAATGAGATGTTATTCGCCGCCAGCGCACCACCTTGGTTATTGAGGGTTTGACCTGCATTAGCGCCCGCGCTGATGGTCAGTGAGCCAAGGGAGATGATGTTGGCGCGCTGCGTGCTGACATCACCACTGTTGGCGATAATATTCATCTCACGGGCTTGCGTGTGGCTATCGGCAAGACTAACCCGGCTACCGGTTAACGTCATAGCCCCCGCGGCGAGGGTTTGCCCTTGCGCGATTAAGTCCTGACCGGTGGTTACCGCCAGATCACCGGCATCTGTCAGGCGACCATCACTCTGCACCCCAGCAGCCAATAGGCTGGTGCTGTTGCTATCAAGGCGCTGTGCATTGACCGCCACATTGCCTTTAGAGAGCAGGGTGCCACCGCGGTTATCCAGATAGCCCGGCAGATTCAGATTGAAATCTGTCGCTCCGGTTTGCGCTATCACACCGCCAAGATTGGAGAGTGATTGCGCGGCGAGGGTTATCTGTTCGGCAATCAGGTTAGCCTTATCGGTGCGCAGCAATGTGCTGGTGTTGGCCGACAGCTGCGTCGCCGCTTTAACCACCGCTTCAGTTAAGGTGATATCTGCCGATTTGGCCGCCAGGGTGATTGCATTAGCCTGAGTCTGGCTGCCAGTTAAATCAAGTTGGCTACCTGACAGCGCCAATGTTCCTGCGGCGATATTTTGCCCTTGAGCAATCAAATCGTGTTCAGTCGTGATAGTTAAATCACCGCTGTTGGCGTGGCTACCGTCTGCTGTCAAACCCGCCGCTATCAGGGACGGAGTGCTGCTGAGTAAGTCGCTGGCACTCAGTTGGAGGTTGCCAAGTGCGGCAATGGAACCGCTGTTATGTACACTTGCGCCAGACTGCCACTGTAGTGCGCCTGCGGTATAAACGGAGCCGGAGTTAACCGCATTACCCTGCACGGTTAGCTCACTGTTCCCCGCGCCATAGAGGCTGCCGCTGTTATCCAGATTGCCCTCAGTTAACAGGTGTAAGTCCCCCTTGGCGGCATAGAGGCTGCCCTTATTGGTCAGGTTACCGGTGACAGATAGCCCCATGTGGTCACCCGCACCGTACAGGGTGCCGCTATTGTTGAGATAGCCCTGTGTGGATAACTGCATATCCCCGCGAGTTTGTACCACACCGCGATTATCCAGATTGCCAGCAGAGACTAAAGTCAATTGTTGTTCGGTGTAGATCTCACCCAGATTTTCGGCATTTCCGTTAACAGTAAATTGCCCAACTCCGGTTGCATAAAGAGTTCCGCTATTAAATAGGCTATCGGTGTTCAATGACAAATCCCGACCGGCCAGTAGGGCGCTGCTGTTATCGGCATTGCTGTTGCTGATACTGAGCGCCGTGAGTTGCATATCTCGCCCGGCTTCCAGTTTATACTGGTTAATCAGTGCTCCACTGGTGTTAAAGAGCAGATCACGCCCCGCTGTTAAACGTGCGCCAGCTTGGTGAGTGAAATCACTTTGCAGCCGAATCCACATGTCGGTGGCGGCCGCTATTTCCCCTTTGCTGCTATCCAGCCTGGCGAGATTGAGCTGGATATTATCCGCATGTAATTTACCGCCGCTGTTATTCAGTGTTTGTTTCGGGTCTGCTGCGGCGGTGATCGCAAGAGTTCCGGGTGTCATCACGGTCGCGTCTTGAGTAGAAACATCGCCGTCACGGGCAGTGATGGTGATATTGCTAGCTTGAGTCTGGCTACCGGTCAGATCAACCCGGCTACCTGTTAATGCCATGGCACCTGCGGCCACATTTTGCCCTTGAGCAATCAATACCTGACGGGTGGCGACATTAAGCTCCCCACTCTGGGCCAGCTTGCCATCGCTCTGCACACCTGCGCCCAGCAAGCTGTTGCCGCTGCTGTTCAAGCTCTCGGCTTGCAACGCGAGTGTGCCGCTAGAGAGGATTTTGCCATCCCGGTTATCAATATAACCCGGCAGATTCAGATTGAAATCTGTGGTTCCGGTTTGGGCTATCACGCCGCCGACATTAGAGAGCGATTGCGCGTCGAGGGTGATTTTCTCGCCAATCAGGCGGGCATTATCTGTGCGTAGCAGAGAAGCGGTCGCGGCTGACAGGCGCTGGCTGGCGGATAATTTGGCTCCGCTGAGATCAATTGGCCCGCCTTGCGCGCTGAGTGTGAGATCACGGCTCTCAGTTTGGCTGCCGCTCAGATCGATGCTGTGCGCATTCAATAGCTGCGCCGTGCCGCTCACATTTTTCCCCTGCGCGGTAAGCTTACCGCTGGCGTCGATACGCAAGGTGCCACTGGTAATAGCGCTGCTGTCGGACTTGACGCCCGCACCCAGTACCGAGTCGCGGCTGCTGTTCACCTCTGCCGCGCGCAGTGAGGTGTCACCCGCCGCCGCGATAGTACCGCTGTTACTGAGCTTACCGGCGGTGGTGAGCTGGGTATTGCCCTGCGCATAGAGCACCCCCGCGTTCTCTATGCCGGCTGCGGTATTCACCGCCAGATGTTGAGCACTGTTAATCTGGCCGCTGTTTACCAGCATGCCATCCGCCGTGATGGTGATATCGCCGGCTGACGCGCCTATCTCGCCGGCATTGCGCACGCCAACACCGCTTTCAGTGCCAATCAGGCGGATTTTACCGGCGTACATGCCACCCAAATTGGCGACATCCACCGCCACAGTGGGGCGCGGGCTGCCATCGGCGGCTTTGGCGCTAATATTTTGGTGCGCGGCATCCACCTGATTGCGCCCGGCGGTGACTTTCAGATCACTGGCCCAGATGCCGGCATTGACTTTGACCGAGCGGGCAATCAGGTCGGTATGATCCTGACGGCTGCTGTCCAGCCCTTTGCCCTGAATGATGATTTCACCGCGATCCACATCGTAACCGGTGAGCTGGCCGTTATTGAGCAGTACCTGACCGGTGGTCAGGGTGGCGCGGTTGGCGTTGATAAAGCCGCAGCCCTCACAGGTAATGCCCGCCGGATTGGCGATAACCACCTGCGCCTGGCGTCCGGCCACTTCGATATAGCCATTGAGCTTGCTGGGGTCACGGCTGTTGACTTCATTGAGGATAATACTGGCCTCACCCCGCGCCAGCGACGGGTTGCCATTGATAAAACCGCCGAGTTGGGTCTGGTTAACCCCCTGGCCGTTATTGAGGATCACGCCGCGATTATCGACATCAAACTGGCTGTAAACGTTGCGCGACACCCCGCCGCTGCTCGGTGCCTGAATATTGACCTGTGGGGTGCCGTTGGCGCTGCTGATAATAGTCGGCTGTTGATTACCCGGCGCACTGCCGTCGGCAACAATATTGGCCTGAGCGGATAACGAGACGCAGCCCAGTGCCAGTAGCAGGCTAAAGCTCAGCCGCGATAAAGCAGTGACACAGCGGTGCTGAGTATGACCAACACCTGACGAGGGCGACGAGGCGGCCCGACCGGACGCGGCGATATCCGCCACCACCATCAACAGCCCACGCGCCTTGTTGAACACGATACGATACAGGTTCTTATTCATGGTTCATCCTTGATGAATGGGGGGATCGGACACATCAGTACTGCCAGTTCAGGCTAAAGCCCATCGTCACGTCGTCAGTTTTGAAACCATCGGGTTTAGAGAAGGGGCGGCCAGCAAACAGGTCATAGCGGGTCTTCAGTACACTGCCGCGCACCCCGACCACACCACCGGCCAGATGGTGACCGAGCAGATAAGGGTCACTGCGACCGCCGACTTCGCCGTAATCCATGCCGACATACAGCTCATGCCCCGGCAGTGGCGTGTACCAGCCGAGATCATTGCGCACCGTCCAGCCACGATCAGCATTCAGCGTGCGTTCGCCATCAAAACCGCGCACTGACCAGCGGCCACCGATACTGAATTGATCCTGTGGCGTCAGCGGCGTGCTGCTGCTTTGGCGCTGATATTGCAGGTTGTAATGGAAGTTCTGTTTTTGGATGGTGAAAGGAATATCCAGCTGCGCATTCAGCCGCAGGATTTTGCTCAGGGCAGTGGCGTCGCCGACATACTCTTCCTGCGCGGGCATGGCACCGAACCAGCGGGTGCCGCGCTGATAACTGATACCCGCGTCCAGCGTGGCCTGCGAGATAAAGTGGCGATGTTGCAGCCCGACACGCCAGGCCGAGGTGCGGCGGCGCTGCACTTCCACTTCGGTATCATTGATGTAGTTTTTCGACGCGCGGGTCAGCACATCGTAAGTAAAAGTGGTTTTTTGGCTGGCATTGCGGTGCAACAGGCGGCTGAGTTGCAGCGTCACATTTTCACTTTCGCCACTGTAGTGGTAGTCACCATTGAGGCCCGCCACTGTCTGGTGATAGTCATAGCTGCTGGCGGTCATGCCGACGGTCCAGTAACCGAACGGCAGCGAGTAGTGGCCCGTCAGGTTGTTGGTGCCTTTTTCGCCACGGTTTTTGATTGAGCCGCCAGCAGAGAGATAAAACAGGTCGCTCAGGGAGAGCGGGTTATCCAGAAACAGGGTTGCGCCGCCTTGATAGCGGCCGGTGCTGCGGGTGCCGGAGTCATCCAGTGAGGCCGCCAGCCGCCACATTTTGCTCTGCTGCCAGCTCAGGGCAATATCGGTCTCGCCGGGGGCATCGCCGGGGATCAACTCCATGCTGGCCTGCACTGTCGGCACGCGCTGGAGATTCTCCAGCCCCTGCTCAATATCACGTAGATCCAACAGGTTACCGGGGCGGGCGGGGAAGGCGCTGAACAGCGTGACATGGCGGTCACTGTCGGGGGTCAGCGCCACATGGCGTATTGTGCCGGGCACCACTTGTAGCACCAGTGTGCCGCTGTTCAAGTCCTGCTGCGGGGCCAACACTCGGCTGGTGACATAGCCGTGATCGATCAGGCGGTTTTGCAACTGGCTCATCAGCAGATTAATGCCCTGCCCCCCCAGACACTGCCCTTGCGCCTGACTGGCGAGGCGTTGCAGTGGCAACCAGCGGGGGAGCGGCTCTGCGCCACTGATTTTTACGCGCTCAATAACAAAGCAGGGTTTCTCTGCGGGGAAGGAGATACGCCCCAAAGAGGGCGCAGGGGCCGATAAGCGCACATCTGGCGTTGAGGGTGCCAGGCGCTCTTCCAGTGCTCGTTGCCGGGTTTGTTGATGAATACTTTGCTCAACGGGGGGGGATTCCGCGCCATAACTGGCGTAGGGAATAGCACTCGCCAGCAATAGAACAGTGGCTATTAATATAGAATTGCAGATGCGAGACACAAGGAATTCCTTTCCCGAATATATATGGAATGTAAGATATAAAATTATTTTCGAGAATTATGCCTACAAAAACGCCATTTACAATTTATTTTTATCGTCAATAAAAAATAATGAGATCCTCCTCTCCTCAATAGCCCAAATATCCCTGAAAAACCAAACAACCACAACCATATTGATTTATAACAATAAAATATCATTTAATTTAAAGAAATCAGTAAAACAAATGAGTAAGTCAGTAAGTTAAAAAAACAAAAGATACCAACGCAAATAATTATATTTTTGAATATTTACTTCATCATTGAAAAGTTTAAGGCATGTTATGGAGTGCGACCACCTGAATGAGAACCATATTAATATAGTGAAATTCAATAACAAAAAACAGAGTCAGGATGGGATAATTAACACGGCACCCTATTAAGTTAATAGTTTCAAATTGAAAATAATTACACCATAAAATACTTATAATTTAACTAAGAACAATATTAAATACATTTTAGTTTTGATACGGCTTTATGATGTAGTTCTATTCTCTTTTAATCCCCGACGGCATGCAGATTTAATTTAATATTAATGCGTGCTTTGGGCATCTCATTTTGAATGCTTTGAGAGATGTATTTTACCCGCACTTGTGGCAATATATGTTCCATGTATGTTTCGTATAGGCATTTTATGGTTATGGGTATCGTAAAAATCTCCGATTTGATGCATGAAAACCTGCGTATCGCCAGTAATGCGATGAGTCGCTCAATCAATTCACAGGCTGAGCACTGGCTCAAGATGGGGATGCTGGCTGAGCTTTATCCCCAATTGACTCATCATGAGCTTGCCCGGGCACTGGTTCAGGCAGAATTACAAGGGGGAGCTGACATTACCAGAATGATTCAAAATGAAGCTCTTCTGAATAAAGCAGAGGAAGTACAATGACAGCAGTAAAAATCCACTCAGCCGCTGAGATTGAAATGGCCCGCGCCGCAGGTCACGCAGCGGCTAAGGTATTAGAAATAATCACCCCTTATGTTCTTGCTGGCGTTACGACGGATGAAATTGATCGGTTGTGCCACGATTACATTATTAATGAGCTGAAGGTCACTCCCGCCAACATTGGTTATCACGGTTATGCTCATACTGTTTGCACCTCCGTCAATCATGTGGTCTGTCACGGCATTCCCTCAGATAAAAAACTCAAGAATGGCGATATTGTGAATATTGATGTGGCCATTATTAAAGAGGGTTGGTATGGCGATACCAGCAGAATGTATTTTGTCGGTGAGCCATCAGTCAGGGCCAAACGTCTGGTTGATATCACCTATTTATCTATGGTCGAGGGTATTAAAGTTGTGCGCCCAGGAGCGACACTCGGTGATATTGGGGCTGCCATTCAGCATGTCGCAGAGGGGGCGGGCTTCTCTGTCGTCAGGGAGTATTGTGGTCACGGCGTAGGTCAGGAGTATCATACGGCACCACAAGTGCTGCACTATGGGATTGCAGGGACTGGCATGATCCTCAAACCGGGCATGATTTTTACCATTGAACCGATGATTAATGCCGGCAAAGCCGCAACCAGCGTACTGTCTGATGGCTGGACTGTGGTCACCAAAGACCGCTCTCTGTCGGCACAATGGGAGCACACTATTGCCGTTACCGAGTCCGGATATGACTTACTAACGCCGTGGCCGGAAGGCACCGGAGAGTACGCCGCAATATAACGCGATGCTTATTTATCGCGGATCTATTTGCCACAAATAGAGCAAAAAGGCTTAAGTAGAGAATACTCAAGCCTTCAGACTGTGGACAAAGTTGATTAACGGGGAAATGTGCCGAATGGGTCGTAACGGCGTGAGCCGCCGGAGCGCCCATCGGTGCAGTCGCCCCGCCAGTCACCGAGCTATAAATTAGGTTATTAATGACTCAGCGGTAATACACCGCAATATGCTGCTCTTGCACTTTTTCTATGCTGACTTTTATATCGAAAATCTCCTCCAGAATATCAGGTTTCATCATCTCTTCAGGCGCGCCCCGATATATTACCTCACCGTTTTTCATGGCGATCATATGGTCGGAGTAAGCTGAGGCGAAATTGATATCATGGATAACCAGTATGATGGTTTTGTGCAGCTCATCGGCAGCACGCCGCAATTGCTTCATCATCGCCACGCAATGCTTCATATCAAGATTATTTAATGGCTCATCCAGCAAGATATATTTTGTATCCTGGCAAAGCACCATGGCGACATATGCCCGTTGCCGCTGCCCGCCGGAAAGCTCGTCAAGGTAGCGATCTTTTAGCGCCATCAGATTGAGGAACTCCATCGCGGCATCAATATGCTGGCGGTCACTCTCGTTAAGTCGCCCTTTCGAATAGGGGTAGCGGCCAAATCCAACTAAATCCGACACTGTCAGGCGGCTAGTGAAGTGATTCTCTTGGCGCAAAACAGAGAGGATAGTTGCAAGCTTATCCCCGGACGTTTTCGCTACATCTAGCCCATTAAACAGTACGCGGCCCAGATCCGGCATCAGCAAACGGCTCATGATCGACAATAACGTAGACTTACCGGCACCATTTGGCCCAATGATTGAGGTAATTCCACCAGAAGGAATGCTCTCATTGATATTATTGAGCACCGCTGTGTCCTGGTATTTTTTATTAATGTCATTAATTTCAATCACACTGGAGCCTTTTTTATTAAAAGATAAATAAATAGCGCGCCACCAATAAACTCAATCACCACCGACAGTGTTCCCGACATGTTCAGTAGACGTTCGAGGATCAATTGGCCACCGACCAAGGTAATGGTCCCCAGCAGAAATACACCCGGTAGCAAATATTGATGCCGGAATGACCCCACAATGGGATAAGCCAGATTAGCAATCAGCAAGCCTAAAAATGTCAGCGGCCCAACAAGTGCCGTCGAGATAGCCACCAATAACGAGACCAAGAGGAGGATCGCGGTTATTTTTTTCTGATAGGCGACACCCAAATTAATCGCGGTATTTCTGCCAAGGGCGATAATATCGAGGCAATAGCGCATGCGCCAAACGATAATACCCACCATCACAATTATCCCAGTGGACAGGGCGATAATTTCCGGGGCAGCTCGCGTAAAAGTAGCGAACAGCCTCCCCTGTAAGATGGCAAATTCCCCCGGCGAGAGCAGGCGCTGCATCAAGTTGGATAAACTGCGGAATAAGGTGCCGCACACCAATCCCACCAGCAGCACTTTGTGCAGATTGATCCCCACCCCGCTCAGTAACCAGCGGTAAAGAAATACCGAAAACAGCAGCAGCAATGCCGATTCACAAAGAAACTTACCGGTGACACCCAACACTTTGAAACCATTGGCATCGATAAAGAATATCAACATTGTCTGAATGAGGATAAATAGCGCCTCAAGCCCCATCACTGACGGCGTTAAGATTCGATTATTGGTGACAGTTTGGAATAATATGGTGGCGATACCTGCGGCAAATGCCACCAACAGCATAGTGGCTAAAATAAGACCACGGTGAACCAAAATATACTGAATATTGCCCTTAAGATTAATCGTCATGAAGATGATAATAGCGGCAAGGGCAATTAGGCTCAGTAACACTAACCTTTTTGCAGGAATGCTTAGCGCCCGGCTATTTACCTGAAGCTGGCCCTCTTTTGCAGAATACTCACTAGCCTGCATGGCGTTTCGTCCCAACAATTAATAACAGAAAAACCAGTGCGCCAATGGCCCCTAAAATAACGCTGGCAGGTATTTCAAATGGATAACTGATCAACCGGCCAATAATGTCGCATAAAACCACCAGCCCACCGCCGCACAGCGCCACCCAAGGTATGGTTCGGCGTAGATTGTCCCCCATCGCCATGCTGACAATATTGGGTACAATCAAACCGAGGAAAGGAAGCACACCAATGACCACCACGACCACACCGCTGATGATGGCAATAATGGACATCCCGACCATCATAACGCGTTGATAATTCAAGCCAACATTGACCGAGAAGTCCCGGCCCATTCCGGCAACGGTAAAGCGATCCGCGATCAGGCAGGCAATCAACGTCAGAGCGCCCACTATCCACAGCAGCTCATAACGGCCCTGTAGCACACCAGAGAAATCACCGGATTCCCAGCTACCTAGCGATTGCAGGAGATCGAACTCCATCGCCAAAAAGGTGGTTACTGCGCTAAATACCGCCCCCAGCATAATGCCGGTTAGCGGCACCATGAGCGCCGATTTCATCCTCATTCGTGCCAGTAGCAGCATAAACAGCGCAGTGCCGCCCATCGCAAATACTGTGGCGACCAGCATTTTGACTATCACTGGCGCTGAGGGGCTGAAAACCATCACCAACAACAAGCCAAGGCTGGCCGACTGGGTGGTTCCCGCAATTGATGGCTCGACAAAACGATTTTGTGTCAACATCTGCATAATCAGACCGGCAACACTCATCGCACTACCCGCCAGAACCAATGCCAGTGTTCGCGGCACTCGGCTAAGTAGAAAGATGTCGCGCATATCCGAGTCTGACCAGACATCCGCCAAGGTGACATGTCCGGCACCGATGAACAAACTGCACATCATCAGGCCCAGTAAGCTAACCAGGCCGGCGATAAAGCCAAGATTTTTCATTAGTAATGATTACTGAGCTGCTGCTTGTTGATCCAGCACTGAGGCAATTTTATCCATCAGTTGCATATAGCTCTGCACACCGCCCGCAATATAGAGTGAGGCCGAATCAAGATAGACAACCTGGTTTTTTTGCCATGCTTTGGTTTTATTAATCAGCGGGTTATCGAGCACTTGTTGTGCAGATTGCCCTTCAGCCCGACCAATCGCATTGTCGCGATCCAGCACAAATAGCCAGTCAGGGTTGGCATTAAGAATGAATTCCGAGGTCACCACATTCCCATGACTGCCTGTTTCTGTGAAGACGGCCGCAGGTTTGAATCCCAGCTCATCAAAGACAAAACCAAACCGGGAACCGGGGGTGTAGGCAGACATTTTCCCGCCGCTGACCATCACCACCATGGCTGAACCTGCGTTAGCCGATTTCTGCTTGATCTCATCTATCTGGGCGGTGAATTTGCCCAGTAGCGCCTTCGCCTCTTCCTCTTTGCCAAATATTGAGGCCAGTTGTTCAGTGCGCTGAGTCAAACTCTGGGTAAAGTGCTGGGGATCAATATCCAGTGCGATAGTGGGCGCGATGGCGCTCAGTTTGTCATAGGCATCTTGCGCGCGACCACCCGCGATGATCAGGTCAGGTTTTTCCTGGCTCAGTGCTTCATAGTTGGGTTCAAAAAGTGTGCCGGCGTTCAAATACTCAGGGCTACTGTATTTGGATAAAAATGCGGGCAGATGGGCACTGGTCTGCGGGACACCGGCCACTTTAATGTTCAGTGCATCGGCGGTATCCAATACGGATGGGTTCAATATGATGACTTTTTGCGGGTTTAGCGGAACCTGGGTGCTCCCTTGAGCATGTTCAATGCTGATTTTTGCTGATGGTTCTGAAGCCGTAGATGAGTCATCACAACCAGTCATCGCAACAGTGGCTGCCAGTAATGATGAAAATAGAGCCAAACGTAATCGCATTTTCTCTCCTGAAAAGTGGGAATGTAAAGATCCTTGAGTGCTAACGCTAATGATTTGCATTACTAATGTCGAGATAATACCTATCTCTGCCTGTGATGAACAGGTTAAAAAGCCACTTTAATCCGGCCACCACAGCTATCCCGTGCAAATCCCACTCAGTTACATGACAGTTTTGTGAACAATCTCTAAAGATTTAATAATTAGATTGACCTATCTACGCGGGTAGATACACTAAAAAGGAAGGTAAAGATTAATGTTTGTTAATGTTTCTCATCCTGCATTTTTTAGCCCGCTTATCTCAGTGGCTGGGTGCAAGGCGAATAAGCAAACATTAATGCGTGAACATGATGCTTCAACACCAGGGGAACCTTTTTAATGACTTCACTAAATAGCTCGGCGGCAGACAATGCTCCATCAGAGAGCATGGCTGCGGAAGAGCGTCTGGCTACGCCCGAAGGTCGCAAAGACTTTTGGCGCGCAACCTTTTCATGCTGGCTCGGCACCGCCATGGAGTATGCGGATTTCGCACTCTATGGTTTAGCTGCTGGCATAATATTTGGTGATGTCTTCTTCCCTGAAGCAACACCGGCGATTGCCTTGTTATCTAGCTTTGCCACCTACTCTGTCGGCTTCATTGCTCGCCCCATTGGCGCACTGTTGTTCGGCAGACTCGGTGACCGCAAGGGCCGAAAAGTGGTGATGATTACCACCATTACCTTGATGGGGGCATCCACCACTCTCATTGGTTTAATCCCCAGTTATGCCTCTATTGGCCTGTGGGCGCCGGCCTCCCTGGCTTTTTTACGCTTTATGCAAGGATTAGGGGCTGGCGCTGAACTCTCCGGCGGTGCAGTGATGTTGGGGGAGTATGCCCCAGCCAAAAGACGCGGTCTGGTCTCCTCAATTATTGCATTAGGCTCTAACAGCGGCACGTTACTGGCAGCGCTAGTTTGGTTGTTAGTGTTGCAGATGGACAAACAGAGTTTGCTTGATTGGGGCTGGCGTATTCCGTTCCTCTCCAGCATTTTAATCGCCGGTGCCGCGCTGTTTATTCGCCGCCATATGCGTGAAAGCCCAGTATTTGAACGCCAAAAACTGGTGCTGGAGCAGCAGCGCCAACAAGCACTGGCACTGGGTCGTGAGCACATTGCAGAAGTGGATAACCGCAGCTTCTGGCAGCGCAGTAAATCCTTCTGGATCATGGTGGGCTTGCGTATCGGCGAGAACGGCCCCTCTTATCTGGCCTAGGGCTTTATGATTGGTTATGTCGCCAAAGTGCTGATGGTTGATAAGTCGGTGCCGACCATGGCGGTGTTTATCGCCTCCTGCCTCGGCTTCCTGATCATCCCATTGGCGGGCTATCTGTCGGATCGTTTTGGTCGCCGTATCACCTACCGCTGGTTCTGCCTGCTATTGATTATCTATGCGTTCCCGGCCTTTATGCTGTTGGAAACCCGCGAGCCAATTATTGTAATGGCAACTATCATTGTGGGTATGGGCCTGGCATCACTGGGTATCTTCGGCGTGCAAGCGGCGTGGGGCGTTGAGTTATTTGGCGTGACTAACCGCTACACCAAGATGGCGGTGGCTAAAGAGCTAGGTTCCATTTTGTCCGGCGGCACTGCCCCACTGATGGCCGCAGCCATGTTGACCTTCACCGGCCACTGGTGGCCAATCGCCCTGTACTTTGCTGTTATGGCAGGAATCGGCTTTGTCACCACCTTCTTTGCCCCTGAGACGCGCGGACGTGACCTCAATCTGCCAGAAGATGCAATTTAATGCCGCGACCCATGGATGGGTCGAGTAACGAATGTAGCCAACACACATGCAGCTTGAAGTATGCGATTTAATACAGAAATTACCTGCCTTTCACGGTAAAGTGAGTTTAGCACCCGCTTTACTGGGGATAACCCCTTCAGGGATGTTTGGCATCTGTTTGCAGATTAAGTAGGTAACTTTGGTCAACCGTATTACACGTTCTGATGTGGCCCGCGAAGCGGGTACCTCTGTGGCAGTGGTGAGTTATGTCATTAATAACGGGCCGCGTCCGGTAGCTGAGCTAACCAGGCAACGTGTGCTGGATGCCATCGAAAAAACCGGTTACCGCCCCAATGGAATTGCCAGAGCATTGGCGTCCGGCACCACTAAAACCTATGGTCTGGTGGTGCCCAATATCTCCAACCCTTTTATCTCCTCAATGGCCCATGCCCTGCAACGTGAAGCCTTTGCCAATGGGCAAGTGTTGCTGCTGGGCGACGCCGGTGACTCTCGTCAGCGTGAGTTCGAACTCATTAATAACCTGCTGCTTCGTCAGGTTGATGGTTTGCTGTATACCAGTGTCGACCGCCATCCCTATATCGAATTGATTCAGTCCACCGCCACACCCTTTGTGATGCTCGATAGAGTCGACCCTGCGCAGCAAGTCTGCGCCATTCGGGTGGATGAACGTGCAGCGGCGTTTCAGGCGACCCAACATCTGATTGAGCATGGCCATCGTGAAATCGCCATTATTTGCGGTCCGCTGGATATGCTTAATACTCAAGATAGGGTCAATGGTTGGCGCGATGCCTTGCTACAGGCCGGATTACCCGTGCGCAATGAGTGGATTTTCGCGACCAGCTATACCCGCCCCGGTGGTTATCAGGCGGCACAGCAGATGCTAAAAGGGCGGTTGCCACAAGCCCTGTTTACCACCAATGAATTACAGGCGTTTGGCTGTCTGCGGGCCATGGCTGAACACAATCTGACGGCACCTAAGGATCTGGCGCTTATCTGCTTTAACGGCACCATTGAATCTGAATATAACGTGCCGTCATTGACCACTGTACGCCAACCGGTGGATGCAATGGCGAAAACCGCTATCGAAATGCTGAAAAACTGGAGCGGCGCGCCAACTATTCGCGAATTCAATTTCTCACTGCAACTCGGTGAGTCCTGCGGCTGCTCCAGAAGTAAAAGAGATTAGTTTCCAACATAAAAAAGATAAAAAAATATGCGTTTAATTATTGATTGTGACCCAGGAAATGGCGTACCCGGCGCCAATGTCGATGATGGTTTAGCCCTGGCACTGGCCATCGCGGCCCCGGAAATAGCCTTAGAATTAATCACCATCGTGGCGGGCAACACCCCAAGCGAGGTGGGGTTCTCTGTTGCCCATGATTTAGTCAACCGTCTGGGATTGAGTGTCCCCATTGTTCGTGGGGCCTCGCAGGCGCTGGTTGAGCCACCCGAACCATGGCGCGACAAACTGGATAATGGCGCAACCAAAAGTGGATTAACCGCACTTTGGCAGCAAACAGCGCGCCCACCCGTTGTGGCACCCAATGCACCACTGGCGGCCCATGCCATAGGTGAATTAATTTGTAATAACCCCGGTGAGATAACCTTGGTGGCTATCGGCCCATTGACCAATATCGCCCACGCGATGCAGCTCTATCCGCAGTTGGCCTCATCGGTCGCCGAAATTGCTATCATGGGCGGGGTTTTTAATGTCGATGGTTACCTGAAAGACACCAATTTTGGTCTCGATCCAGAAGCGGCCCATATGGTACTGACCAGTGGCGCGAATATCACCCTCGCACCTTTGGATGTCACCACCCAGACCCAACTGCTGCATCAGGATTTGGATAAAATCGCGCAAATTGAGTCGCCACTCAGCCGCTATCTGGTGGAGACTATCCGTCCGTGGATCAGCTACTCAATGCAGACTCGTCAGTTGCCGGGCTGTTGGGTGCATGATGCACTGGTGGTCGCCTGGTTGCTGGATAAAAGCATCGTCACCACCGGCAGCGACTACCTCGATGTGGCGCTGGAGGGGGCACTGACCCGTGGCATGACCTTGCGTTTCAGCCCAGAGAGTTTGCGTTTGGATGTTGGCATTCCGGCCCCCAAAGGTAAACCGGTCACTATACTGCAAACTGTTGATAATAAAAAACTCTTGGCGACGCTTTATCACGCCCTAAGTTGTTATCATTAGTCTGGTTGAGCACCTGTTCGGCAGGTATCAGCTATCATAGCTATCCATCTTGGGGCTTTTCGCTGTCGGGCGGCCCCGCTTAAATAGGATCTGACTTAAATCAGTGTAAGGCTGCCGCTTTACCACAACTGAGATTAACTATGCTGACACTGCTTCACCTGCTCTCTTCCGTCGCCCTGCTAGTTTGGGGAACACACATTGTCCGTACCGGCATCATGCGGGTTTATGGCGCTGATTTGCGCCGAATTCTGAGTGCCAGTATCCAGAAAAAACCGACCGCGTTTATGGCGGGGATTGGGGTGACGGCACTGGTGCAAAGCAGCAATGCCACCGCGCTGCTGGTGATCTCTTTTGTCTCGCAGGGGTTGATCTCATTGTCGCCTGCACTGGTTATCATGTTAGGTGCCGATGTCGGCACCGCGCTGATGGCACGGGTGCTGACCTTTGATCTCTCCTGGCTATCGCCGCTGCTGATTTTAATCGGGGTGATTACCTTTCTCGGCCAGCGCAAAAGCCGCATTGGCCAGATGGGCCGCGTGGGGATTGGCCTTGGGCTGATTATTCTGGCGCTGCAACTGATTGTCACCTCCGCCGGGCCAATTACCCAGGCCACCGCCGTGCAGGCCATTTTCTCCTCCCTGACCGGCGATACCATTTTGGCGTTATTGATTGGCGCACTGTTCGCCATGATCAGCTACTCCAGTCTGGCCGCCGTATTGCTAACCGCCACACTGGCCGCCACCGGCTTAGTGCCACTGAATATCGCCCTGTGCATTGTGATCGGCTCAAATCTGGGCAGCGGTTTACTGGCACTGATCAGCAGCCGTGGGCAGAATGCTATCTCCCGACAAGTGGTGTTAGGGAGCTTATTATTTAAAGTGATCGGCTGTATTTTGGTGCTGCCATGGGTCAATACCTTAGCGCAGTGGTTGCTCGGTCAGAACCTCCCTGCCGCCGAAGTGGTCATCTACTTCCACGTGTTCTATAACCTGCTGCGCTGTTTACTGATGCTGCCATTGGTGGAAGTGATGACCCGCATCTGTAGCCGATTAGTTAAAGATGACCCCAATAGCGCGCTGCCCTCAGCCCCGCGCTATCTTGATATTACCGCCATCGACACGCCATCACTGGCGCTCGCTAATGCGGTGCGGGAAACTCTGCGCATGGGTGATGTATTGGAGCAGATGCTCTTTCGCTTTAAAGAGGTGCTCGAGGGCAACAAGCAGCAAAAACATGAAGTGGGTTTGCTGGAAGATGAAGTGGACATGCTGTATAGCGCGATTAAGCTCTATCTGGCGCAAATTCAACAAGATGAATTGGGTGAGATTGACTCACGCCGCTGGGCAGAAATTATTGATACCGCCGTCAACCTGCAACAGGCTGGCGATATTATTGGCCGCATGACCGCCGATGTCGCCGCCAAATCCCTCAATGCCCAGAAGCCATTTTCCGCAGAGGGCTTTGAGGAGCTAAATACCCTGCATACTCGGCTGGTGGCGAATCTGGATTTGGGCATGTCGGTATTTTTATCGCGTGATATCAATAACGCCAAGCGCCTGCGCCGTGCCAAGCACCGTTTCCGCCTGCTGAACCGCCGCTACTCCCACTCTCACGTTGAACGTCTGCATCAGCAAAACGTCCAGAGCATTGAAACCAGTAGCCTGCATATGGGGCTGCTAGGGGATATGAAGCGCTTAAACTCACTATTTTGCTCGACGGCCTACCATGTGCTGGAAGTGCAGGAAGAGCCTTTGGATTAAGCGGATGCTGACCATAAAAACGGCACATACCGAATGATATGTGCCGTTGATGACTGATCCCCACTGATTTCAATTTAAGCCTAATATCCGGTGGGATCTATTTTTTCAGCTGTAGTGTGGTCATACAAGTTTGGCTCTCAGCATGGGTAGCAAAAGGTGATACTGCCTTAAGACCCTGATAGCTCACCTCAATCGTCCCTTCGCTATTACGCGGCAGCCACACACCAATAAAGCCATTTGGGTAACTGGTTAACTTATCCTGCATGATCACTTTCCCGGCGTTATCAGTAATCTTGACATCAAATGTCGTCTCCGCCATTTCACCACGGCAGCCGGATAAACTGTGATTAAAGCAAGGGTGAGTTTGCTTCACGAAAGGCGCAAATGAGAGATAAAACTTATCGCCCAGCGGGAAAGAGAGTTGCTGTTGTCCATCCGATAATTTTAGTTCGGTGCCGGTGACCGAAGCTGAATAGGGTAGAGGCCGCGCCTGTTTCGACTGATCAATCGCCTCAATCATCTGCTCAGTGGTTTTTCCGGTTAAACCCTGTTGAGCCAGAAAGTTATTTTCAGCGCTGGTAGTTGTTTGCGCAGAAACAAAATGGCTGAAAGTCATTGCGGCTAAAGCAACAACCGCCAATCGGGTAGCGAAAGCGAAGGTTTTATTCATTGTGAGGGTCCTGTCGATAAGAGTCATAATCTCAATGTAAGTCGCAATAATCTAAGCCCTCCCCTAAGGGGAGGGTCAAAGATAGATTTGAATAGAAAGGTAAGTGATTGTATATAAATGTCTTTTATTGATTTAAATCAAATTCAACCCGTGATATCCCTCACAATGCGGATTAATCAATATCAGGATGTTGAGCAATCAGATTTTTACGCTTTTTCTCCAACTCCGCTATTTGCTGATCAATATCTTCAATATTCTGTTCGATATGGTCATGGTGCTCCTGCAATATCTCTTTAGCCTCCGCCCGATCAGACGCGGCTGGTGTCGCCCCTTTCAGCGGCTTATTCGCCGTCTCCTTCATAAATATCCCAGTAACCAGCCCAATAAGTGCCACCACCATCAGATAATAAGCCGGCATAAAGAGATTTTGCGTGGTTTCAACCAACCATGCGGCAGCCGTTGGGGTCAGGCCAGCAACCAGTACCGAGACATTAAAAGCGATAGCCAAAGCACTGTAGCGAATATGGGTTGGGAACATTGCCGGTAATATTGAAGCCATCACTCCGGTAAAGCAGTTAAGCAAAATGGCTAAAATCAGCAAACCACAAAATATCAAACCAATAACACCGCTATTAATCAGGATAAAGCTGGGGATCGCGAGAATAAACAGCCCGAGACTGCCGAAAATAATAAAAGGTTTTCGGCCATATCTATCACTCATTAACCCCATGACTGGCTGGACAAATAACATTCCGAGCATGATGGCGATAATGATCAAGACGCCATGATCTTCTGAGTAGTGCAGGCTATGAGAGAGATAGCTCGGCATGTAGGTCAGTAGCATGTAATAGGTGACATTGGTGGCAATCACGATGCCGACGCAAATAGTCAGATTTTTCCATTGCTTGGTGAGAATCTCGCGGAAAGAGACTCTAGGTGGCTCGGCAATACTGTTACGCGAATCACTATCAATTTTATCCACATGCTGTTGGAAGGTCGGTGTCTCTTCAAGCGCATGACGCAGGTAGATACCAATCAGTCCTAATGGCGCAGCAATGAAGAATGGGATCCGCCATCCCCACTCGAGAAACTGGGCCTCGCCGACGATACTGGAGATTAGCAGCACCACCCCGGCCCCTAAGACGAAACCGGCAATAGAGCCAAAGTCCAGCCAACTACCCAGAAAACCGCGCTTTCTGTCCGGTGAATACTCAGCAACAAAAATAGCGGCCCCCGTATATTCGCCACCAACAGAGAAACCCTGCGCCAGTTTTGCCAATAACAGCAGTATCGGTGCCCAAATACCTATCGAGGCATAAGAGGGGATCAAACCAATACAAAAGGTACTGACCGACATAATAATAATGGTGACAGACAGGACTTTTTGCCGCCCATACTTGTCACCCAAGGCACCAAAAAATAGGCCACCGAGGGGGCGAACCAGGAAAGGCACGGAGAAAGTAGCCAATGCGGCGATCATCTGGAGACCTGGGTCAGCGCCGGGGAAAAACACCTGTCCAAGGGCGAATGCGACGAAACCATACACCCCAAAATCGAACCACTCCATTGCATTGCCCAGCGCCGCGGCGGTAATCGCTCTCTTCAATTTGGTGTCATCAATGATGGTAATGTCATTGATTTGCATCGGTTTAACACTCTTTCTTCTGAGTCCCATTTTTCTTCCTTATTTACCCTGTTGCTCCACGATATAAAGTCAAACCCACAGATAAATGGTAGTACCGATTAAGGGTTAAAAACTTTATTGTAGATTTATAAGAATAGTTGTAAATAGAGGAGATGTGTAGGGTAAATCGGCTATAAAGCAGTAGAGTGGCTAATTGAACCATACCAAAATAGCCACTTAAACTGCGGAAATAAAAGGTTATATGCGCTGTTATAGCTGGTATTGCAGCTATATCTAGTTGGACATTCCATTCATGCCATCAATTACATAAGCGGGGCTTATCTGGCCATGCACACAGCTGATCATGACTTTGCAGCGAGAGTTTTCGCCTCAAATAAAGAGTGATCTCTATTCAACCAAGCCCAGATGAACAGCGCCCTTGCCGACACTCTTCATCCGGGAGTGATTTTAGTGTTGCGAACCTTCATCCGAAGGCTGCTTGCGGGATTTGGCCCACTCCCGCAGCCGCTGAATATGTAGATAGAGCGCCGGAATAAACAGAATCCCCACTGCGGTCGCCATCAACATGCCGCCAAATACAGTAATACCGATAATTTGGCGGCTCATCGCCCCGGCACCACTGGCGAAAACCAGCGGCATCACACCAAGAATAAATGAGATTGCCGTCATCATCACCGCACGGAAGCGCTGTTTAGCCCCATCCTGCGCGGCCTCAGCAATACTGGCCCCCTCTTCCCGTCGGGCTTTAGAGAACTCAACAATTAAGATGGCATTCTTGGCCGCCAGCCCAATCAGTAGCACCAACCCGATTTGCGCATAAACATCATTGGCAAAGCCCATGGCTGACAACCCGGCCACCGCCCCCCCCACGGCAAACACCACCGACAGTATCACCACCAGCGGAATGCTCCAGCTCTCATACTGAGCGACTAAAAACAGATAAGCGAACACCAACGCCGCCAGATAAATAAGCATCACCTGCCCGCCGGTTTGCTGCTCCTGCCATGACATGCCACTCCAGCTATAGCTGTAACCTTGCGGTAAATTCTGCGCCAACAGGGCTTCCATCGCCGCCATGGCCTGACCCGAACTGGCCCCCTCGGCCGCCGAGCCGCTCACCGCGACTGATGGGAACTGGTTGAAATTACTGATAAATGGTGCACCGACCGACGGCGTCAGGGTGACCAAATTAGCCAAACTGACCAGCGCCCCATTATCACTGCGCACATTCAAGCTATTGATCTGCGCCGTGCGCTGGCGAAAATCCATATCATTTTGCAATTGCACGCGGAACATGCGGTTGTTCAAGGTGAAATCACCAGCGTTCATCCCCCCAAGCGAGGTCTGCAAGGTTTGGAAAATGCGGCTAACTGGCACCTGTAGCAGCGCGGCGCGGTCACGATCAATGCTCAAATTGGTTTCAGGTACTGAGGCGCTGAAGGTGGTAAATACCCGGCTCAGTTTCGGATCCTGATTGGCGGCAAAAATAATCCCCTGACTGACCTGCGCCAGCTCTTGCGGTGATTGGCCCAGTTGCGCCTGAATGCGCAAATCAAAGCCTGAAGCACTCCCCAGACCGGCAATCGCCGGCGGGTTTACCGCCATAATCATCGCCGACGGGATGGCTGCTAAATTGGCTTGGATCGCGGCGAGCACCTGATCAATGTGTGGCCGCTGCCCCCAAGGTTTGAGCATCACAATGGCAAAACCTGCATTGGGGGCGTTGTTGCCACTGAGCAGACTGAAACCGGTGATTTTGATCACATCCTCGACGGCGTCGTTGGCGGTCACCTGTTGATACATCTGATCCATGACCGCCTGAGTCCGATTCAGGGAAGCCCCATCTGGCAGCTGTAAGCTGACAAAAAAGTAGCCCTGATCTTCTTCCGGCAGAAATGAGGTTGGCAGGCGGGTATAGCCCCACCAGGTTGCCAATCCCACCAGCAACAGCGCGGCAATACTGAATAGTGCGCGGCTGCTGATACGGCCCGTCAATGAGACATAACCATCACGGGCGCGATCCAAACCACGGTTGATGCCACCAAATACCCCAGTGGTCGACAGCGTTCGCCGCTTCAGCAACAGCGCACACAGCGCCGGGCTGAGGGTTAACGCATTGATACTGGACAAAATAACCGCCGCTGAGAGGGTCACGGCAAACTGGCGATACAGCTCACCAATGATTCCCGGCAAAATGGCTATTGGCACGAATACTGCCATCAGCACCAGTGTAGTGGCGATAATCGGCCCCGCTATCTGGCTCATCGCCTGTTTGGTGGCTTGCGCCGGCGTCAGATTCGGGTCATTCGATAATAAGCGCTCGACGTTTTCCACCACCACAATGGCATCATCCACCACGATGGTGAGCGCCAAAATGATGGCGAACAAACTGAGGGTATTAGCTGAGTAACCAAAGACATACAGCACAGCAAAGGTGCCGAGCAGGGAGACCGGAATTGTCAGCGCGACAATAAATGTCGCCCGCATACTTTGCAAAAACAGGTACACCACCGCCAGCACCACAATCAGGGTCAGGGTCAGTGACAGCGCGATCTCATGCAGTGTCGCGGTGACCGGCAAGGTGGAGTCATAGTTGATTTCATAGGTCAGATCCTCGGGGAAAGAGGCCGACAGGCGCGCCATCTCATCACGCACCCCATTCGCCACATTTAGGGCGTTAGCACCGGGCACCGGGTAGACCACTAAAAAGGCCGATTCCGTCTGGTTTTGCGCCGCACTCACCTGATAGTTCTGCGCCCCCAAAGCCACGCGCGCCACATCACCCAGACGAATCATCCCGCCTTGAGGATTGCTGCGAATAATCACATTGGCAAACTGCTGCGGGTCAGTCAGTCGCCCCTGCCCGCTGATGGTTAAGGTCTGCTGTTGACCAGGCATCGACGGGGATGAGCCAATCTGCCCCGCCGCCGCCTGCACATTCTGTTGCTGTAGTGCGGCGACAATATCTTGCACGCTGACATTCAGCGATTCCATACGTTGTGGGTTTAGCCAGACGCGCATACTGTAATCACGCGCCCCAAACACCTGCACATCACCGACACCATTAATACGCGCAATCGCATCACGCAACTGAATACTGGTGTAGTTGCTGACAAACAGGGCGTCATGGGTCTGTTTCGGCGAAAAGACACTGACCCCCAACAGCAGATTGGAGGCCCGCTTGCGCACTGAGATGCCGTTTTCATTCACCTCTGCCGGCAACTGGGCGCTGACCTGAGAGATGCGGTTTTGCACCTCAACCGCCGCCATATCGGGGTCGGTGCCACTGGCAAAGGTAATGCTGAGCTGATAACTGCCGTTATTGGCGCTGGTCGACTCCATATAGAGCATATTGCTGACGCCATTGACCTGAGCCTCGAGGGGAGAAGCGATAGCTTGCGCCACATCACGAGCACTGGCCCCCGGATAGACGGCACTGACAGAGACCACTGGCGGCGTGATGTCGGGGTATTGCTCCACCGGGATCACATGCAGTGACACCCAACCAACAATGGTGATCACCAGGGCGATTACAATGGCAAACTTAGGGCGACGGATAAAGAAATGCAGCATCTGGCCTTCCCCTTAGTTCGTGGTCAGCGGTGTAGCAACCGTGGCGTTGACGGTCATGCCGGGGCGCACATGTTGTAGCCCCGCCACAATCACCCGCTCGCCCACTTTCAGGCCATCTTTCACTGCATATTGCTGCTCAAACTGCTCGCCGAGGGTCACTGGCCGCACCTCAACCTGATCCTTATCAGTCACCACTAACACAAAGTGGCCCTGCTTATTCTGCTGTAACGCGGCAATGGGTATCGCTATCACTGATTTCGCCGTTTCTGCCGCCAGCGACACATTCACGACCCCACCGGGCAGCAGCAGATGCCGAGGATTGGCAAAACGGGTGCGGATCGTCACAGTGCCGGTCTGCTTATCAATTTGGTTATCGACGGATTCAAAAACACCGCTGTCTGGGTACTGCTTACCATTTGCCAGTTGAATGCGTGGCGTGAAATTGCCAAACGCCAGGGCAGTATTATCAGCGGTGGTTCCCGCAGCGGATAACTGATAGGTCGCCGTGATGTAATCGCGTTCATTGACCGCAATCGCCACACGAATCGGATCAAGCTGGACAATACTGACCAAGGTGCCGCTGGCGGGGTTAATCAGGCTGCCAACATTAAAGCGGCTGTGACCAATTTGACCGCTGATCGGGGCGGTGATTTGGGTGAAACCGAGCTGTAACTGCTGAATTTGTAAGTTGGCCTGCGCCTGTGCCACCGCAGCACGGCTGATATCCCGCTGCGCCTGCGCTTCATCCACTTCCGCCTGACTGACTGAGCGATTATTGCCTAACCGCTGCAAACGGGTGAGATTCACCTGCGCATGGTTGGCACTGGCAGTGGCGCTATCTAACTGCGCCTGCGCCTGAGTGACTGACGCCTGATGCAGCGCGGGATCAATCTCATACAGCAGATCCCCTTGCTTAACCATCTGCCCCTCAGTAAATAACCGGCGGGCAATAAAACCTTCAGTGCGGGTTGTCACATCCACCGCTTGAATGGCTTCCACTCGCCCCAGATATTGCAGTGCCGAATCTGGCGTGGCTGAGGTCACCACCGCCACGGTCACCGCCGGCAGTGGCGCGTCGGCAGCCATCGCGCCGAATGGGCTGAAACTCAGGAGTAGCGCAATAATATAAGGGGTCAGAGGGTGTCGCCGAGCAAATCGGGCTTGCTGCATGTCAGCCATTATCCTGTGACGAATCAATTTCAGTGTGGGCATGGTGGTTTATTCCTTACTCTCGGCAGGATAATGTGTTTGAGTGCGGCTTTAACAAAGCTTAGCGGGATTAATAATATTCTGATGTCACTTTAACGTCTTAGGGTAAAAATTCCTATCACCGCCTGATGAATGATCCCCCTTATCGCGCCGCCCACAGAATAAACAGGTCATACCTCCTTAAGATTAAGTCGGTAATAATATAAGCTTTTTCTAAATTCTCTCTTTTTTGCTGAAAAAATCAGCATCTGAACATTAAATTATTCTAAGCTCAAATTATATGTATGCAGAAATATGCTAGCTTGTATTGCCTCAGAGTCATCGCTTCCTGCTGATTAAAAAAAAGTTTTTATCATATTCACTATCAGCCCGAACTTCGTCAGTGCTAAGGGAATTCACCATGACAGACTCCAAGTGGCCGGAAACACGGACAAAAGGGGATAATGTTTTCTTCGCGAAACAAACTTTACAGGCCATGGCCTTGTTAGTGGGAGCAACCATTATTATTGCTGCGGTGGGCATCATCTATATTGCCTCACAGTTGAATGAACAAGCACAGTCCCAAAGCCGTTTTCTGGTAGAGAAAGCCTGGCAAATGCGCCAGGACGCCATAAAAGTTCGCATCAAAGATAATGCATTTTGGGGGGATGCTTACGAGCATCTGCATACCAAAGTGGACCCCGAGTGGGCCTATGTCAGCCAAAATCTAGGGCCGTCGCTGTATAACGACTTTCGCTATGAAGGCGTATTTGTGGTTGATGGGCAGGGAAAGACCCGCTACTCCGTCATCAAAGGGCAGTTGGCCAGTACCAGTTTGCTAGATTGGCTCGGTCAAGATATTACCCCCATTATTGATGCGGCACGCCAGCGGGCGACACAACAATATATCGCGACAGAAACCATTGAGGTGGCGGGGCAACCGGTGATCGTGGCCGCCGCAGCCTTAACCACCGGCAGTGACCCGCGCGTTAAATCAGTCGCCGGTGCACCTTCTGTTTTAGTTTTTATCGATTTTCTGACCCAAACTGAGCTAAGTGCCTTAGGCGAAGATTATGGTATCCATCAACTGCGCACACCTCGAGACAAAGATGATGCCGCCGCCAACCCGTCAATGCTGCTATCCTCAGATGATAATAGTACGCTGGCGCTGCACTGGAACCAAAATATGCCCGGTGCACAACTGCTCAATATCTTGCTCCCGCTGCTGGCACTGGTTGCACTGATCCTAGGGCTATCCGGCTGGCTGGTACTAAGGCGTGCAATGTCCGAAGCACAGATTGCCGATGAAAATAGAGCCGCCTTGATAGCCAGCGAAGAGCGTTTTCGTCATGTCGCCGAAGCCGCCACTGACTGGTTATGGGAGACCGATGCCAATCTGCGCATCACCTATCTGTCTCAGCGTTTTTTAACCATCACCGGATTAAGTGTGGAGCATTGGCTAGGGCGTAATCTGGATTCGCTGCTCAATTGCGAGATTATTCCGCTCCGCTCCTGGCTGCAACATACCCATCTCACCGAGTCGCGCAATGAGCTGCAATGCACCTATTTCTCTGCCCAAGGCGAGAAACGGATCTGCCGTATTTATGCCAAACCCATTATCAAAAATGGCGAAACCATCGGTTTCCGTGGCACCGCATCGGATATCACCCGAGAAATAGAAGCGCAGGAGCGTATTCAGCACCTCTCTTTGCATGATGCGCTGACAGGTTTACCTAATCGTCTGCGAATGAAAGAGTTTCTGGAAAATAAGCTGCGAAATCTCGCCGCCTCACCGCACCCACTGGTTATTCTCAATGTTGATTTGGATAAATTTAAGCCGGTTAACGACACCTTCGGTCATATTGCTGGCGATAAGGTGCTGCATCAAGTCTCTGAGCGGCTAAGAAGTTGTTTGCGCGATCAAGATTTAGTGGCCCGTCAGGGGGGAGATGAGTTCATTCTGATTATTACCGGCCTCTCCTCAATCAAGGAGATTGAGCAGCTCTGCGCCCGCGTGATTACGCACATCGAAAGCCCTTACGTCATTAATGATCAGGATATTTATATCAGTGCCAGCATCGGCATTGCACTGGCTCCGCAAGACTCTATGCAGGCCGAGGAGCTATTGCGCTTTGCCGATATTGCCATGTATGAAGCCAAAAACAGTGACCTTAACCACTGGAGTTTCTACTCCAGTGAGATGAATGATCGGCTAATGCAGCGCAGTGAACTGGAGCGATTTTTACGCCAAGCCGTCAAACACAACGAATTCAGCCTCTATTACCAGCCGCGTTACCGCATCGAAGGCACGCAACTAACTGGTGCCGAAGCTCTGGTGCGCTGGAATCACCCGGTGCTGGGGCTGCTGATGCCGGATCAATTTATTGCGCTGGCAGAAGAGACCGGGCTTATCACCTCAATCAGCGACTGGACTATGTTGCAGGCGTGTCAGGATGCCTCCACATGGCATCCGTCACTGATTGTTTCGGTCAATATTTCCGCCATTGAATTCCGCAGCCAGCGCCTGATTGAGCGGGTGCGACAAGTGCTACTGCTAACAGGGCTGCCCAGCCATCGGCTGGAGCTGGAGATCACCGAGCGGATCATGATTGAAGATGCCGACGGGGCATTTAAGACCATGACGGCGCTCAAAGCCCTTGGCGTGCGCTTATCGATGGATGATTTTGGCACGGGCTACTCATCACTAAACTATCTGCGCCGCTTCCCGTTTGATGGGCTGAAGATTGATAAAAGCTTTATTGATGAGCTGGCTGAATCACATGAGGGGCAGTCGATTGTCGAGGGCATCATTAATCTTGGTCATGCACTCTCGATGACAGTGACGGCAGAAGGGGTTGAAACCGAGGCGCAACTGGGCTATTTACAGTCGCTGATGTGTGATGAAGTGCAGGGTTACTTATTGGGCAAGCCAATGAGATTGCATGATTTATCGGTGCTTATCCGCAATGCCTATTTCGACTAACTGCCGCACCACCCAACACCGCTCGGTCTCGGGGCAATGACTATCGCCCAGCAACACCACGGGCCGCCACAATCAGTGCTTGCCCCAAGGCTAATCCACCATCACCAGCAGGTAGACGCTGCGGCAGCAAGAGCTGAAAATCGCTCAGCTGCGCGCAAAGTAACTCTCGCAGCAGTTGGTTGTGCAGCACACCGCCAGAAAAGGCAATAGTATCAATGCTAAAACGCTGAGCGGCTTGACGGGCCAGGGCGGCAAAACCCTGCGCCAGTGCAAAGTGGAAAGCATAAGCCCGCTCAGCCGGTGAGGCATCATAGGCCAGCCACTGCTGCCAAAAGGTGGCTAAATCCAGTTGATTATCACGCAACGGTAGAGTGACCGGCGGGGCGGTTTGGGCGCTCTGCCCTGCCAGCGCTTCCAGCAAGCAGGCCGCCTCCCCCTCCCAGCTTATCGACGACGGAACAATATGCAGCGCAGCGGCGACCGCATCAAATAACCGCCCAGTCGAGGAGGCCAACGGCGCATTGATCCCGCGCTCAATAGCGCGCGCCAACATCATCCCCTGCGGCTGCGCAATGGCCGCCGCTTCGGGTAACTGTTGCCAGTGCGGAACAAAGCGCTGCAACTGTGCCAGCAGGTTGCGCCACGGCTGGCGGGAGGCCAGATCACCACCGGGTAGCGCCACCGCTGGCAAGCCGCCCAGATATTCACAGTTGGCATAATCCACTAGCAGGCATTCGCCACCCCACAGCTGCCCCTCAGCACCATAGCCCAGCCCATCCAGCGCCAGACCAATCACCGCCCCGCCCTCTCGCGGCCAGCCATGCTCGGCCAGACAAGCCGCCAGATGCGCATGGTGATGCAGCACCGCCACACAGGGGATCTCCCGCTGTGCGGCCCACTGTTTACCCAATTGGTGACTGACATAAGCGGGGTGGGCATCCACCACCACCGCCTGCGGCGTGAAGTGGTAAATCTGGCAAAACAGCGCCAAAAGCTGCTGCTGTTGCTGCGCGATATCGCTATCCGCCAGATCCCCTAAGTGCTGGCTCAAGACCGCAGTGTGGTTGCGCAGCAGACAAAAGGTGTTTTTCATGTCAGCGCCCAGCGCCAGAATCGCCGGCTGTTGACTAAATCCCGGCGGTAGTTCGCAGCTATCCGGCACATAGCCACGGGCACGGCGTAGCATTTCAGCCCCTTGTGCCGTGAAACGTACCAGTGAGTCATCAGCCCGCTGCACAATTTTCCGGTTGTGTAGCAGCCAGTGATCGGCGATATCACTCAGGGCGCTCAGGGCTTGCTCATTACTGAGCGCCGGAGGCTTGCCACTGCCATTGCCGGAGGTCATCACCAGCGGGCGCGCCACCTGTTGCAGCAACAAATGTTGCAGCGGATTGGCCGCTAGCATGACGCCAATTTCAGCTAATTGCGGCGCGACTGCCGCACAGAGCGGGCTGTCGGGCTGTTTCGCGACCAGGACAATCGGAGCCGCTGGGCTGCGCAATAATCGGAGCAGTGCGTCATTATCAGCGCTCTGCACGCAGCGCGTCAGCCACTCCTCACTCGGCAGCATCACCGCCAGTGGCTTAGAGGGCCGCTGCTTGCGCCGTCTTAAACGGGCCACCGCAGCGGCATTAGTGGCATCCACCGCCAGATGAAAACCGCCCAAGCCTTTGATGGCGACGATCTCGCCCGCCAGCAGGGCTTGCGCGGCCTGCTCTAGCGCACTGAAGCCATGGGCCACGGCTTGCCCATTCGCCCCGCTCAACCATAGTTGCGGGCCACACGCCGCACAGGCATTGGGTTGGGCATGAAAACGGCGATCGGCGGGATGGTCATATTCTGCCTGACAAGCCGCACACAGCGGAAATTCGCCCATAGCCGTGTCTGGGCGATCGTAGGGCATCCGGTGGATGATGGTGAAGCGCGGGCCGCAGTGGGTGCAGTTGATAAAGGGGTAGCGGTAGCGGCGGTCGGCGGGATCGTTCATTTCATGCAGGCAAGCAGCGCAGGTCGCGGCATCTGGCACAATCTGGGTGTCCATCTGCCCCGCCCCACTGTGGTGGATCACAAAATCCAGCGGCGGTTGCCCCCAGTGATAGGGGCTGATGGTGATGCTGTCGATCTGCGCCAATGGCGGGCACTCTTGCGGCAACGCACGCAAAAAGTCGGCCACCGCTGCCGATTGCCACAAGTGAATAGTGACGCCAGCGCTGTCATTACTGACATCACCCCGCAACCCGTAGCGGTGGGCAAGCTGCCAGATATAGGGCCGAAACCCCACCCCCTGCACCTTGCCTTTTACCCGCAGGCAGAGGCCGTTTGTCTCCACATCACACTCCCACTGATAGTTAATTCTCTGCCGCTTAAAGGACTCTGGGATCCCAAAAGTAATTGGAGTCGCAGGTAGGCAGCAAGTAAGCAAATCCCGATGAGCTGACACTAGTCAGTGATTCGGGTGAGCGAACGCAGCTAACACCCCTGCGGCTTCAAGTACGAATGGGATTAACAAATACGCGGTAAAGGTTCATCGAGCGGCAGATCCAATCGCCGCGAGACACCAAACGCACCACATAAGCGCACCTGCTGGCGTTCGGTTACTTGCCCGATCACTGCCGCATCAAGACCTAGCGGATGGCGATGCAGTGCGGCCAATACCGCCGGCTGCGCCTCGGGGGCGACCACCAGCACCAGTTTGCCTTCATTGGCAAAGTTGAGCGCATCCAGCCCCAGCAGCTCGCAGATCCCGCGCACTGCCGATTTTAGCGGCAAATCTGCTTCGTTGATCTCCATGCCGCAACCACTGGCGGCGGCAAATTCGTGCAAAATTGCGGTGACCCCACCGCGAGTTGCATCACGCAGCGCCCTCACCCCCGCAATAGCACGCAGTGGCGCAATCAAGGGGGCCAGTAGCGCGCAATCACTGCTCAGCTCGGCCTCCAGCCCCAATCCTTCCCGCAGGTTGAGGATGGTCGCGCCATGATCACCTAAGGTGCCGCTGACAATGATCCGATCGCCGGCACGGATCATTGCGGTTCCCCACTGGATCTCGGCGGGGATCACGCCGATGCCGGTGGTGTTGATAAAGATCTTATCTGCCGCACCGCGCTGTACCACTTTGGTATCGCCAGTGACGATCTGAATACCCGCCTGCTGGGCGGTAGCGGCCATCGAGTGCACAATGCGCTCAAGGTCAGCCATCGGCAGCCCCTCTTCCAGAATAAAGCCGCAGGAGAGATAGCGCGGGGTTGCGCCACTGACTGCCACATCATTGGCGGTGCCGCACACTGCCAGCTTGCCAATGTCGCCACCGGGGAAGAAAAGCGGATCAATGACGTAGCTGTCGGTCGAGATGGCCAGTCGATCTCCTTGCGCCACCAGATCCGCCAGCGCGATACGCGCCTGATCTTCCCGCTCATTCAGCGCTGGGTTAGAAAATGCCGTCAGAAACAGCGACTCGATCAAGCTCTGCATCGCCCGGCCACCACTGCCGTGAGCCAAGGTAATCTCTTTGTTATTCATTATGTTGTAGCCTGATTATTGATTTTGATAACCAATAGTTATAGTTCGGAGACTAGCGGGGCGACTACACCGATGGGCGCTCCGGCGACTTGCGTCGCTACGATCCATTCGGCACATCTCCCCGCCGGCCAGCTTTGCCATAACTCTGATATCGAAAACTATCGATATTGATAGTAAGCGGAGCAAGCCCCCTCGGAGGAGACCATCAGCGCCCCAAATGCATTTTCTGGCGTACATTCGCCGCCGAACAGCGGGCATTGATCTGGCTTGCAGCGGCCGGTCAACACCTCACCGCAACGGGATCGCGGATCATCGGCGACCCGCTGCTGTTGCGGGTTGAAGCGCAACTCGGCATCGAAAGCCTGATACGCCGGGCTTATCTGGACACCGGAGCCGGCTATCTCGCCCAAGCCGCGCCATTCACTGCTGGCTTTAGCGGTAAAGACCTCCGCCAGCGCCTGTTGCGCCAGTAAGTTGCCACTGTCCGGCACAATGCGGCGATACTGGTTCTCCACCGCGCAGCGCCCGCTGACCTTCTGTTCCAGCAGCATCACCAGCCCTTGCAAGATATCTAGCGGTTCGAAACCCGTGACCACCAGCGGCTTACGAAATTGATCGCAAATAAAGCCGTATGGCGTGGTGCCGATCACCATGCTGACATGGCCGGGAGCCAGAAAGCCGTCGATGCGCACATCTGGTTGTTGCAGCAGGCTGCGCAGAGTGGGAATGATGGTGATGTGCTGACAGAACAGGGTGAAGTTGCTCAGCCCGAGCCGCCTGGCCTGTTGCAGAGTTAAGGCACTGGCGGGCATGGTAGTTTCGAAACCCAGGCCGAAAAACACCACTTCCCGCTCTGGGTTTTGCTGTGCCAGTGTCAGCGCATCCAGCGGCGAGTAGACCACGCGAATATCCGCGCCGCGCCGCTTGGCATCTAGCATTGAGCCATTACGCCCTGGTACGCGCATGGCGTCGCCGTAGGTGCAGAAAATCACCTCCGGATGGGCGGCAATTTCAAGGCAGCTGTCGATACGCCCCATCGGCAACACACACACCGGACAACCCGGCCCATGGACAAACTCCAGCCCGTCCGGCAGCAGTTGATCGAGGCCAAACTTGAAGATCGCATGGGTATGACCGCCGCACACCTCCATGATCTGCAATGGCAAGCACTGTTGATCCGGCAGTTGCGGCAGTAAGTGTTCGATCCGGGCCAGTAAGGCGCTCACCAAGGCGGGATCGCGGAACTCATCAACGTAGCGCATCACCAGCCCCACTTGCTATATCGTCCAGATCCAATCCAACCGCCTGCATATGGGCCAGCGCGGCCAGTGTCTGCCGGGCCTCCTCCTCATCAAGCAAGCTCATGGCGAAGCCGACATGCACCAATACCCATTGGCCGAGTAGGGCCGCTGGTGATTCATCACACACTAGCGCGATATTGATCTCACGTTTTACGCCGCTCACCTCGACCCAAGCCAGCTGGTGGATATCCTCACCGACAGCCACAATTTTACCGGGTACGCCTAAGCACATCGCTGCGCCTCCAGCCACTCCAGCCACAGATCCATCCCCTCGCCGCTACTGGCGGACAGGGCAATCACCTGAATGCCCGGATTCACCTGGCGGGCATAGGCGATGCACTGCTCAATATCGAAATCCAGATAGGGCAGCAGATCGATTTTATTGATAATCATCAAGCTGGATGCGGCAAACATATGGGGGTATTTCAACGGCTTATCTTCGCCTTCGGTCACTGAGAGCACCGCCACTTTATGGCGCTCCCCCAGATCAAAGCTGGCGGGGCAAACCAAATTGCCGACATTTTCAATAAATAGCAGGCTGTCATTGCTCAGATCCAAGCGGTGCGCGGCATCATGCACCATCTGCGCATCCAGATGGCAGCCTTTGCCGGTATTGACCTGAATCGCCGGCACCCCCGTGGCACGAATGCGCTCGGCATCGTGGGTGGTTTGCTGATCGCCTTCAATCACCGCGCAAGGCACCAGCCCTGCCAGCCGTCGCAGAGTAGTGGTCAACAAGGTCGTTTTGCCGGAACCGGGGCTGGAGACCAGATTCAGCGCCAGAATATGTTGCTCAACAAAATGCTCACGGTTATGGCTGGCTAACTGGTTATTTTTACTCAGCACATCTTGCTCGATTTGCAGCAAACGGCGCTGCCCCATCCCCGGCGCATGGCTACCGGCCTCACCTTGCCCGTAATGCAGCCCTTGTTGATCGGCATGTAGCTGCGGGGTAAAAGGCTCCACGGCGGGCGCATCAGTGTCGTCGGGTTCAGAGAAAGTCAGCGACTCAGGGGCTTTGTCATGCTCAGCGCCTTTACCATGATAGTGGTGATGGACATCGCCTTGATGGTAGTAATAGTGGTGATGGACAATGACTGGCTGTGTGCCTTTGGCGACATATTTGTGTTTATGCTTATGCTGAATGTTTGCCGCATTGGTATCACTGTCGTGCTGGTCATGATGGTGGTGGCCATCATCATGGTCGTGATGGTCATGATGGTGGTGGCCGTCATGATGGTCGTGATGGTCGTGATGGTCGTGATGGTGACTGTCGTCGCCCTCGATTTTTCTCTCGCCGCTGGCGCAACCACAAGTGGTACACATAGGAACTCACTCCTTCAGAATTATTCCACTTCTATCTGTTTCACCTGCAAATTGCCGCCACTCTCTACTTGCAGAGCATGGCTGCCGCAATGCGGGCACCCGGCATCATGCCGTTCAATCTCTACGCTGGCGCTACACTCCCAACACCAAGCCATTGCCGGCAAGTAGCTGAGATGCAGTTGGCAATCGGCGGCCAGTGTCTGGCGGCTAGCGACATCAAAACTGAATCGCAGGGCGCTCTCTTCAATGCAAGAGAGCGCCCCAATCTCTAGCCATACTGCGGTTATCCGTTTGGCACCGTGGCGCTGCGCCTGCTGTTCAATCAGCTCTAGCGTGCTGAGGCATAAGCTGATTTCATGCATGCTGATTCTTTATTTGGCTAACTTTATTAAACAAAGCGCGCCGCCGTGGATTGGCAGGGCCGTCGGCATCTACCACCGGCAGTGAGAGCGCCATGCGCGCACTTTGCTCTGCCAGTTGCAGCGCCCGCTCCGCGCTGAGGGTAGTATCCAGTGGCGACATCAGCGAGCGACTCAGGTATTGGCCACAGCCCGCCACTTCGCTGACGGTAAAACCGATGGTGCCACAAGGCAGCGCTAGCATCAGTCGCTCACCCACAGTGCGGCGCTGCCAGCTCTGACTCGGCCCCGGTAACACCACTAAACTCAGCATCCACGGTGTCAATAGCGCGCCAATCCACTGCTGCTCAAATAGCTGAAATCCACAGGCCCGCAGTGGGATGTGGTCGCGGTAAAACGGCAAACCGCGCATCGACTCAGCCGCTATCTGACCAAAGCGACTCTCCAGCAACGCCGCCGGATGGTGTTGATGGCCGGTAATCACATCAGACATGACTCTCTTCCCGTCGGTTGAGGGTGACGCCGCTGGCCCGCAGCGCCGCCAGGATCTGTTCCAGTGCCGGTTCCATTGCTTGCGTCACGGTGGAGGTCAGGCCGATCCCCGGCGCCAGTGACTCTGGCACCACGCCCACCAGTGTCAGTTGGCGCGGGAACTCATCAGTCAGTTGTAGCGCCATCAGCACATCACATAGCCCCAGTTGATGGGGCGACACTTTGCGGCTAAACATGGCGGGGATCTCTTTATCACGCAGCACCGCGACACTGCCCGGCGGCTGACCAGTTAGCACCGCATCGGCCACAATCAGATGCTCGCGATTCGCCATCGCCTCCATTAGCTCCAGACCAGCCGTGCCGCCATCCAGCACTTCGACACCCGCAGGAATGGCAAAGCGCTGCTCCAGTGCTTCCACCAGACGCACTCCCACCGCTTCATCACTCAGTAGCAAATTACCTATACCTAATACCAAAATCCCCATCACAGCACCTTGACTTTGGTCACTTCGTTGCCCGTTGTATCAACAATATGTACAGCACAAGACATGCACGGGTCGAATGAGTGAATGGTTCGCACCACCTCTAGCGGCTTGGCAGGATCAGCAATCGGCGTGCCCACCAGCGCTTGCTCGTATGGCCCCGGTTCGTCGTTATAGTTACGTGGCCCGGCATTCCAGGTGGAGGGCACCACCGCCTGATAGTTGGCGATTTTGCCATCCTTAATCACCACCCAGTGCGACAACATGCCGCGCGGTGCCTCTTCAAATCCGACACCACGTATTTCCCCTGTCAATGGGATATCCGGCTTGATAAAGGTTTCCACATCACCGGTGCCAATATTGGTGACCAGTGCCGTCCACTGCTGCGCCAGCGTTTCATGCAGCACGCAGCAATGCACCGCACGACCAATAATGCGGCCCAGTGTTGAAGGTAACTGTTCGGCAGTGATCCCCTGCCCGCTGAGCTGTTGATAGGCCGCGCCGATATCGTTGAAGTGCTGCTTGGTTGGCCCATGGCCTGCCGCCATGCCACACATCAGCCACGCCAGTGGCCCCACTTCCACGGTTTTGCCGTAGAAGGTCGGCGCTTTGACCCACGAATATTTGCCATCTTCCTGCCAGCCGGTGTAGTTCGGGTTGGTTTTACCCTCCCATGGCGCGAGCGGTTCGTCGTCCTGATACCAGGCGTGTTTGCCGCTCTCGGCGATACCTTTGATCAGATAGGGATCGTTGTGATTGGCTATCGGGCGGAAGCGGCCATTTTCCAGATAGCCCCCCGGCAGCAGGAAGGTTTCGCCTTTGCGATCTGTCGGTAGCTCCGGCACGCTGAGGTAGTTATCCGCCCCTTTGCCCAGATGGAGCCAGCCCGGATAGTGAGCGGCGATCACCGCCGTATCCACTTTGTAAACTTGCTCGATAAAGCTGCCCAGACGATCGATGAAGGATTTCACCAGCATCAGGCGCTCCAGATTGAGCACGCTCGGCATATCCAGATTGATCGGGTTAGCCACGCCACCTACCGCAAGATTCTGAATATGCGGGGTTTTACCGCCCAAAACTGCCACGATGCGGTTAGCATCGCGCTGACACTCCAGTGCTTGCAGGTAGTGCGCCACCGCAATCAAATTCACCTCTGGCGGCAGCGCCATTGCCGGATGGCCCCAATAGCCGTTGGCAAAAATACCCAACTGCCCGCTGGCGACCAGATCTTTGATTTTCTGCTGCACGCGGGTGAACTCTTCAGCGCTGTTCAATGGCCAACTGGATAGGCCGCTCAACATGGCGGCCGCCTTTTGTGGCGAGGCTTGCAGCGCAGAGGTGACATCCACCCAATCCAGCGCCGACAGTTGATAGAAGTGCACGATATGGTCATGAATGCTATGGGCTGCGAGGATCAGATTGCGGATATGCTGCGCGTTAACCGGCACCTCCATCCCCAGCGCGTTCTCCACCGCACGTACCGAGGCGATGGCATGAATGGTGGTACAGACGCCGCAAATGCGCTGCACAATCATCCAGGCATCGCGCGGATCGTTGCCCTGTAAAATCTCCTCCATGCCGCGCCACATGGTGCCGGAGGACCAGGCCTTGATCACCTTGCCATCCTCAATTTCGCAGTCGATCCGTAGGTGTCCCTCAATGCGGGTAACGGGATCAATGGTGATGCGTTGGCTCATGCTTTACCTCTGTTTGATTACTCTTATGTAACTGTCCGTGAGCGGGAAGCACCGGCAACAGCCGAATCAATAAAATGTAGGCGCAGACCTCAATGGCGACGAAGCCGATTGAGACCAGAATTTCACTGGTGGTGGGGAAGTAGTTGTAGCCACCGCCGGGGTTGAAGGCCAGCAGCGAGTAGTTGAGCCGCCACAGTGCCGCGCCGCCAATCATGCAGAGCGCGCCGATAAAGAGTAAGCGGCTATCCTCTCTGGCCCGCCGAATACGGAAGATCAGCAGCGGCAGGGTCATCAGCACGATTTCCGCCCAAAAGGCGATGGCGTAGCGGTCAAAATGCCACAGATAATCGGTCTTATGGCGCACGATGACTTCACCGAGGCGCAGCAGCACAAACAGCAGCAGGAACAGATCAATGATGGTGGTTAAGCGGGTGAACAGTGGCGCTTCATTGGCCCCTCGCCCGCGCAATCCCGCCTGTACTAAGGATCCTTCGAAAATAACAATCGAGAAGCCCAGAATGGCGGCCGTCAGCAGGGAGAATAGCGGCAGCATTTCATAGCTTTGCCACAGGGGATGGATCTTGGCACCCGCAGCAATCATCAGTGACCCCATGGAGGATTGATGCATGGTGGGCAGCAGCGCACCGAGGGCGATAACAAAGAACATCACTTTGTTTAGCCGCTTCAGCGAGACTTTCCAGCCGAGACGTTCGAATAGGGCGGGGGCAAACTCCAGCGCCATCACGCCGATATAAATCGTCATACAGACGGCGGTTTCGAACAGCACTGAATTGACGTTGAAATAGCCGGGAATGAAGAAGTACGGCAGGTTCCAGTAGCGGCCCACGTCAATGGTGATCGACAAACCGCCGAGCGCATAGCCAAACAGGCTCGCGAGCAGTGCCGGGCGTACCAGCGGGTGATACTCACCACGGTTAAACACGTAAACCGCCCACGCCAGCGCCCAGCCGCCACAGGCAAGTCCTGTGCCGACCAGTAAGTCGAAGGCTATCCAGATCCCCCATGGGAAGCCGCCATTCAAATCACTGACAGACCCCAGCCCAAGCACCAAGCGCTTGACTATCAGCAGCGCGCAGAGCACCACAAAGGGCGCTAACAGCATCACTGGCCAGCTGACCAGCCGCCCACCCAGTGGGCTGGATTTATGCATCGTCATCGCGACTTTCCTTTTTGTTCTGCGTCTGCGGCTTACCCTGGCTCTGTGGCGGCTCCTGACTATCATCTTCTTTGCGCTCATCGCGGGTATTGCGATGCACCAGTGCCGTGACACCCGCCAGAACCGCCAGCGGTAGGATCATGCCTTTGTACAGCGTATGCTGGACATGCTCAGAGCGCGCGCCAGTCGCCAGTTCTGCCAGTGGCGGCAAATCGAGCTTCTCGGCCGGGACCCCCGCCAGCACCAAGACCTGTGTGCCGCCGCCCTCTTTTTCACCATAAACGTGCGGTTCATAGTGGGCGACCGGGTGCTCGTAGGTGTCATTGGCACTGAGTGTCTGACGCGGGAAGCGGTAGTTTTCACCCGGTTTCAGGGTCAGCCGCCGTTGCGCCTCAGACAGCAACTCCTCACGGGTGCCAAATATCACCGCACCGGTTGGGCACACCTCGACACAGCCGGGTAGCCCACCTTTGTCCAGCCGCTCTACCCCTTTCTGATTGCATAATTCACATTTGTGGATCTGGCCAAAGGGGTTGTCATAATCATATTTCGGCACATTGAATGGGCAGCCGACCATGCAATAGCGGCAGCCAGTACAAACATTGGGGTCATAGTGGACAATGCCGGTTTTGGCATCTTTGCGCAGTGCGCTCACCGGACAGACAGAAACACAGTTGGGATCAACGCAGTGCATACACTGCTTTTTGATATAGGCGTAGCCATCTTCTAGCTGATCTTTATGAATCCCCGCGCCGCTGGTCCACACCTGAATAATATTGTTGGTGTAGGGGCTAAGTTTGTCGTTGTTTGACCAGATGGCCTCACCACTGGCATAGGTTTCGCCATGTTCGGCAAACTCGCTATGGTTGATCTGCTGGCATTTACTCACACACGCCTGACAACCGACACATAACGTGGAGTCATATAACATGCTCAACGCACCGGGGATCGGTGGCCGATTTTGTACCTCAGCTCGCGCACTGGGCGAAAGCCCTGCTAGCAGCACACCGCCAGAGGCTAATTTGAAAAAGTGACGTCGGTTCACGGCTACTCCTCCCGCGATGGGTGATCGTCATCTTTACGGCGCTGTTTCTGTTGCCGCCCCAGCTCACGGACGGTCATCAGGCTAACGCCCGCCACCAATCCCACCACGCCGCCCAGCAGTGCCGTCGCCGTGGTCGACACCTCGCCGCCTTCCGGATTATGAATCAGCGGTTTTTCAGCGCGCGGTGTGGGGTTCTCCACATTCGCCAATTGGGCGATGCCTTTGGTGAAGCCAATTCCCTCTTCATTGCAGCCGTAGCAAGGGTGCCCAATACCCACCGGCCAGATGCCGCCGCCGACATCGCAGAACTCCAGTGTTGGGCAGTTGCCATAAGTCTCTGGCCCTTTACAGCCCAAGTGGTAAAGGCAGTAGCCCTGCCGGTGACCTTCGTCGCCAAACTGGCGCGCAAAGCGGCCAGCATCAAAGTGCGGACGGCGCTCGCAGTTTTCATGAATCAAGCGGCCATAAGCAAAGGTTGGGCGGTTCTTGGCATCCAACGCGGGTGGCCGCTGGAAAGTGATGATATGGGCGACAGTCGCCAAAAAGTTATGCGGGTTGGGTGGGCAACCGGGGATATTAATCACCGTTTTGCCGGGCAGTGCGTCTTGCAAACTCACCGCGCCAGTCGGGTTGCCGCCAGTGGCGGGCACACCTCCCCAGGCGGAGCAGGAACCAATGGCAATAATCGCCGCCGCATGTTCCGCTGCTTCGCGGATATGCTCGACAATCGGCTTGCCCGCCACCATGCAGTAAATCCCGCCATCTTTCAGCGGGATAGAGCCATCTACCACCAGCACATATTTCCCTTTGTACTGTTCGATAGCCCGGTGCTTATTCTCCTCCGCTTGCTCACCAAATGCGGCCGACAGCACTTCGTGATACTCCATCGAGATAACACTGAGCAGTAGATTCTCAATGGTGGGATGGGTCGAACGTAGTAGCGATTCAGTACAACCGGTGCACTCCTGCGCACCAATCCAGATGACCGGTGGTCGTTGCGGTGAACTGACCGTGTTAGCAATTTCAGCGGCAGCTTTACTGCTAAGACCCATGGTGGCAGCCAGTGCTGCACAAAGCTTCATAAAATCACGACGGTTAACGCCATGCTGGGAAAGCATGTTTTTTTCCCCTACCATTATTATTCCTCTGTTTATACCCTTAGATAAAACATGGTTTTAGTGTTAATAGTTTGTAACCTCACCAATTTAATTAAGTTGATCTTTATCAATGGAAATTGATTGAATGATTGGGGGGCTAATATCTGTGAACTAAAACCGTTTCAGCAAAATATTTCATTTGCCAGAAAATAAAAAATCTGTCAGGTGATACCGCGAATAATGCCGATGAAATTCAATATCATTTAGCCAAAAACATAAATTGACTTAATAACTTTAATAGCCGATTACTTATTTTAGTTATTTAACTATAAATATTAATTTCATAAGTCGAGAAATGAAAACAGATAATATCAGCCCCGGATAATAACTCGTTATAGGTATATTGAGTCATCAACTTTACCTGTGCTGCCGCCATCACCTTACTGGGGTTAGTCGATGAGCCAGCAAAGCGGTAATATCATGCCCAAAGGTGACACACGCGCCCCCGGTGACCTCCCCCTCGTCAATTCAGCGCAGGTACAAAGCCTTAATCTCACTCACCAATATCGTAGTTAATTGTATATTTTGTGTTTTAATCAATTTATCGGTAAATGAGTCGTGCTATGATTTGTTTACCGGTCACTATTCAACCGGTTAGGCAGCAAACGAGCGAATCCCGATGAGCTTACTCTAGTAAGTGATTCGGGTGAGTAAGCGCAGCTAACACCGCTGCAACTTCAAGGGAAGGGTATCACCCAAACTAATTGGAGTTGCAGGTAGGCAGCAAACGAGCGAATCCCGATGAGCTTACTCCAGTAAGTGATTCGGGTGAGTAAGCGCAGCTAACACCGCTGCAACTTCAAGTAGGAAGGGTCCGCTATGACAAAATCATTCATTGTTGCTGCTCTAGCCATCGCCACACTCAGTGGCTGCGCCAATAATAATACACTTTCGGGCGATACCTTTAGCAGCTCTCAGGCGGGGCAAGCCCAATCGGTGACTTACGGCACCTTGGTTTCTGTTCGTCCGGTCACTATTCAGGGTGGGGATGGCAATAACATTGCCGGTGCGGTAGGTGGGGCTGTTGTGGGTGGCTTTTTGGGTAACACCATTGGTGGTGGTACTGGCCGCCGTCTCGGCACCGCCGCAGGGGCGGTTGCTGGTGGCGTTGTCGGCCAACAAGTCCAGAGCATGATGAACCGCAGCAGTGGGGTTGAACTGGAAGTCCGCCGTGATAATGGCACCACCTTCCTGGTTGTTCAGGCGCAAGGGGTGACACAGTTCCATGCGGGTCAACGGGTGACGATTGCCACCAATGGCAATAGTGTCACTATCACGCCACGATAATTTTTGGCGTGACAAATAGCGACATTCGATGGGCGTTAGCAGGAGTGGCGTTAACAAATCGATTATCGCCAATAAAAAACACCGTCCAGCCCTGAGGTTCGAGGGTAGGCTGGACGGTGAAAAATATGAGTGTCACTGTTCGACTTTTTTGACCGCCGACTTCACGACATTCTCACCGTGGTTGCCAAAGAACTGATATAGGGTGTCCGACGCTGTTTTGGTTAAGACCATAATTTCGATACGTCGGTTACTGGCCGCTAAAGGCTCTGTCGGAGTCAGTAGCATCTGATCCGCCATTGCATTGATTTGCAGCACTCGCTCCTCACTCAATCCGCCTTTTACCAGCGCTTTATGCGCCATTAGTGCCCTTTCGCCAGATAGATTCCAGTTGTTATACCGCACCTGATCACGATAACGGGATGCATCGGTATGACCGGTAATAATGATTTTATTGTCCATTTCATTAAAGGCGGGTGCCAGTTCAGCCAGTAAACGGCTGAAGAATGGGGTCAATAACGCACTGCTGCGCTGAAACATATCCCGCTGCTTATCATCTTGAATCAAGATACGTAGCCCTTGCGGTACTACCTCCATTTTCAAGTTAGATTGCGCGTCGTAGGTTGAGGTGATTTGCATAATAATGCGCGATAACTCTTCCATCTCTTTACCCGACTTATCCACCACCTCTTCCAATGACTGTTCTGGCTCCGGCACCTCCACTGCAAGGTTACTTTTGGTCTCTTTGGCCTGTTCGTGACCATCAATGCTGTCGGAGAACTTGCCGCCACCACTCTTACTTTTGGAGGGGATCGAAATATAGGATTGCTTGTCAAAAATGGTTTCGCCATTCAATTGCGCCACAATTTCTTGTCGCTCCTCTTCGGAGACGACCCCAACAATCAACTTTGTGGTAGTAACCAAAGGTGCCGAGCGAATTTCTGAGGTTTCCGCGCGCTTTACATTAGATGCCTTGCCAGGGAAACAGATGGCAATTGATGCCGATCTGAATGCTGGGTTAATCAATCAAGAGCAAGCACGTCTACGCCGCAAAGATGTCGCCAGTGAAGCTGATTTTTACGGTGCAATGGATGGTGCATCCAAGTTTGTTCGCGGTGATGCCATTGCCGGTATTATGATTCTGGTGATCAACGTGATCGGCGGTGTTTGTATCGGTATATTTAAGTACGATCTCAGTGCTAGCCAGTCGTTCCAGCAATATGTCTTGCTGACCATTGGTGATGGCTTAGTTGCACAAATTCCGTCGCTATTATTGGCAACCGCAGCGGCAATTATTGTCACCCGAGTCAGTGATGGCGGGGATATGACTGATGAAATTAAAGATCAGTTATTGGCTAAACCGACCATCTTATATGCCGCGGCATTTGTGATGTTCATTCTCGCCATTGTGCCGGGGATGCCCCATCTTGCCTTTCTCAGCTTCACCGGATTACTCCTGTTCGCTGCTTGGCAGCAAAGTAAAAAAATTCAGCAAGCTGATGCTGAACCCGATCTTACAGCCATCAACCAAGCCATCTCTGAAGATAGTGCGTTAAATATCAATTGGGATAATATCCCGGTGGTAGAGCCAATTGGACTGAATTTGGGTTATAAACTGGTAACGCTGGTCGATGAATCAAAAGGTCGCCCATTAATCCAACGCCTGCGGGGGGTACGGCAAATTATTTCCGAAACCTGCGGAATTTTATTACCCGAAATTAAAGTCCGAGAGAATTTTCGCTTAAAGCCCTCTCAGTACACCATCAATATTAATGGTGTCAAAATGGCGGGGGGCGAAGTCCATATTGATAAACTGATGGCAATTCCTACAGCGGAACAATATGGCGAGATCGATGGTATTCTGGATATCGATCCGACTTACGGCTTGGCTGTAGTGTGGATAGAGCCACATGATAAAGCGACCGCTTTAAACTTCGGTTATCAGATAGTTGATTGTGCCAGTGTGGTAGCGACACATGCGAATAAAGTGGTGCGGGATCATTTATCTGAACTGTTTAACTATGACGACATCACTCAATTACACCAACGGCTTGAATCACTGTCACCACGTCTGGCTGAAGATTTGGCTGCAGCACTTAATTTCAGTCAACTGCTTAAAGTATATCGCCAATTATTAATCGAAAATGTCTCACTGAAAGATATAGTCACCATTGCCACTACCTTAGTGGAAAGCGCCAATGTTACCAAGGATGCTCTGTTATTGACCTCTGATGTACGCTACGCCTTGCGCTCAGGGATAGTTAATGCCATCAATGGCGACGATAAAAATCTGGCGGTTTATACCATCAATCACGAATTAGAGAATATGTTATTGGGTTCACTGAATCAGGCACAGCAAGCGGGGAAAGTTGTTTTGGATAATTTCCCTGTTGAACCCAATATCCTAACTCAGCTGCAACAGAATATGCCCATCATTAAAGAACAAATGAAGGCAGAGAATCACCAGCCAATTTTATTGGTTACACCACAACTACGCCCATTGGTCGCGCGCTATGCGCGATTATTCTGCGATGGGCTAAATGTATTGTCTTATAATGAAGTGCCCGATGATATGGCACTGAATGTCATTGGTACATTGGAGTAAAGGCGCTATTTCACAACAAGTGATGATAAAACTGGCCACAGTGTAAAAGCAGAAAAAATAGCACTGTGGCCTAGCGTAAAAGTCAGTTATCCATAAATGTTTGTTGCCATTGTGTAATGGTTTTTGGTCTCTTATCTTTATCGCCAGCGACATTGGTGAAATAGTGAATCTGCAAGTCGCCATTTTTTTCCGGTGCAACAAAAGCAGCCCATATTTCACCGGTAGGGCTGTACATGATTATTGATGCCCGTGTATTGGCCGCACCACGTACCCAGGTGGTTAATACTTTCGCCCCTAGGTTATCCAGATCATGGGTATAGATATAGACATTGGCTGAAGCGACAAATTGAGTGTAATTATCACCAACTAAATCGCGGAAGTTTTTATCGTCCTCAGCATTAGCAAAAATACCGATAGAGAGCAGTGTTGGTTCTTCGCGGGGATCTTTATCCGCCCTCACATATTGCCCATCAATAAAGACATCTTTGGGCATCGAAATACGACAGCCCCAGCTGCCATTGCTGTGTACCTGAATAGAACCATCTTTTATCGGGATCAGCAACAAGCGACAATTTGATGTTTTATCAATGAGATCGACAACAGCCAGCCCCTCAATCTTGCGCGCTTCGGCTCTGAAAGTACCGCTGTTTTCGCCCGACCAGGCACGGCTATCAATACTGAACCCCCACTCGGTAATTCGGTTAATTTTGATAACCCCCCCACGATCATTCCCTTTGGTAATATTCCACCACTGCCCCTTCCAATCAAAGTTCTTATCAATATCAGACATAGACGCGATGCCTTGAAAATAGGCGCGCTGAATACAACTATTACTGGTACAGCTATTCAGCGCTTTCTCCCACACTCGCCGTTGCTGATAAACTATTTCAGTATCATATTTGATGAGCATCACCTGATAGATCTCACTGAAGGTCTGATCTAACCAGTGTAAATCCTCATTGCTGCATACGGTATACTCTACCGGTGTCACTGCCCGCTGGCAGTTAATGGCGAAAGATGAGGATGAAAACAGCAGTATCAAGAGAAAAAAAACATTGCGGAAAAAAGTCATATTAATTATTTAACCTGATGAAGAATATATGATTTTTATTACTACAAACCAGCTCTATTCGTTCATATTATATCTTTTCTATCAAAAAATATCTTTAGTTGAAAATAAAAAACCACCCGCCTAGGCTAATCACTTAGCCCAAACGGATGGTTTATCTACTGACTATTTTATGACGGCAATAGTTTCACTAACTTAAGCCTAATCCTTATTTTAATTATGGTTATGCTCTTGCATATTATCCGAAAGCTTAAATGCCGAAACAGCATCAGTCAGTTGACGAGCCTGCTCTTCCAACGAAGCCGCTGCTGCTGCTGACTCTTGCACCAAGGAGGCATTTTGCTGTGTAACACCATCCATCTCAGCGACAGCCTGACCAATTTGGCTGATACCACGACTTTGCTCATCAGAGGCAGAGGCAATTTCTCCCATAATATCAGTCACATTAGTCACTGCCTGAACAATACTATTCATCGTTTCTCCAGCCTCAGAGACCTGCTTCGAACCAATATTGACTCGAGAGACCGATTCGCTAATTAGCCCCTCGATCTCCTTGGCGGCCTGCGCACTACGTTGCGCCAAATTACGCACTTCACTGGCGACCACCGCAAAACCACGCCCCTGCTCACCCGCACGAGCAGCTTCCACTGCGGCATTCAAAGCCAGAATATTCGTCTGGAAGGCGATACTGTTAATCACGCCGATGATGTCAGCAATACGCCGCGAGCTTTCGGTAATACTACTCATGGTGGCGACCACATCATTGACTATTCGCCCACCATTTTGTGCCGTGACAGAGGCATTATCTGCCAGCTTACTGGCCTGATGCGCATTCTCCGCATTCTGTTTCACCGTGGCATTTAGCTGCTCCATACTGGCAGCCGTCTCTTCCAGTGCCGCCGCTTGCTGTTCAGTGCGCGAAGAGAGATCCGCATTGCCCGCCGCTATCTCGCCGGCGCCGGTATAGATGGCATCGGTGCTACTGCGGATAGTCGAAACCGTGTTTACTAAGCTGTTTTGCATTTCACGCAAATAGGGGATTAATTGCCCAACGCAGTTGCGGCCAAATTCAGCCATTGGTCGACCTAGCTGCCCTTCCGCCATCCGCTTAAAGTGCTGTTTAATCGAATCCAGCGGGCGCACCAGATAGTGAACAATGTAGCGATCGGTTAATAGCAAAATAATGAAACCGGCAATTAATGCCGCGATCAGCGCCCGCACACACCAAGTGACCAATAGCTCAACCCGGACACTGGCGGCCTCGGTTGCTTGATCGACAGTAGAGTTATATTTCTCTACTGCCGCGCCAAACTCGCGACTTAATGGTGGATAACCTTGATTAAACAGTTTGTTATAATCATCAAATCGATTTTCAGCTACCGCCTTGAACATAGGTTCAATCCCTTGACTTAGGAGTGTTGAGTAGCTTTGAATCGTTTTATCCGTCAATGCGGGGTCCATCGGCTCATGGATTTGCAGCTTAAATGCCGCCAACGCGTCTTGAGTATTTTTCAGCGCTACCCCTGCCGAAGCCAGTTCACGATCTGCCTCGGCAGTTGCCCCACTCTGGCGATATGCTGCCGCACGACTTAAACGTGTTACCACGCGGAAATATTGGTCATTGCCCCGGTTAATAATATTAATGTTTTTCTGTTGGTTGGAACTCAATTGCAAAGAGTGCATCAATTGATTAAGTGAAAATAATGTAAAGGTTGAAACACCGCCCCAGAGCAACAAAAATATAACAAGAATAGATAATAACGCCATCCTGATGGTGATATGTTTTAGAAAATTCACGGGAATACCCTTGTGTTTTATTTTTTTAGTTTATTTCCTTGAGATTTCAAGGTGTTTATCGCTGATAATTCCCGCAGGGAAAAAGGCTTAATATCAGGATTAATCACCAAAATAGCATAAAACCAACACAAAAGATCAAGATAACCGATCAATAATAAGTAACTGATTGATTTTACCTATTAAAATGTAAATAACGATCGCTAATTTTGATCGAAAAGTAATTAGCAACTCTCACTATTTTTCGCAGAATATGTCTTTATTTTGAATATAAATACAGTGTCATCTTGCCTATTAACTATTAGGATTATAAGCCAAACAATTAATTTGCTTACTGAGTCGTCATTAACGCCCCTACAATGGCAGCATTAAACACTCCACTAAATGAGATTAGACGCAATAAATAAAAAATTAACAAAAATTCATTTAAAGTTATCAGATTCGATATACAGCAGAATTTATCTATTTATCAAAATTGTTTTTTGTATCGATTTTTGAGCAAAGAAATATGGCGAGAAGAGTGACAATTTTATTCATTGATATGCGGCTAAATGCATAGCGCAACATTGAGTTATCCCGGAAGAGAAACCGCCAGCAAACTTCTTGGAGCGCTGGCGGTTAATTTCCCTTAATTCACGGCGGAGATTGCAGCAGTAGGTAGCCTGAATTGACTTAAGTCGTGTTGATACTCAAAAAGGTCAGCCAATCCATGCTGATGGGTGATAGCCACCAGAGTACATTGTGGTAGCTGCTTTTTAAGCAGCAATAGCAACTCTCTGGCTGTTGCGGTATCTAAATTGCTGGTTGCTTCATCGAGATAGAGCGTATCCGGCTGGTTAATCAGCGCTCGGGCAAAAGCCAAACGCTGGCGCTCACCACCGGAGAATATGCGATCCCAATTAAGCCGCGTATCAAGCCGATCTTGCCAGCCCGATAGCCCCACTTTATGCAGTATTTCGCGCAGATATTCAGGTTCTGCGGTGCTTGCCAGCGGGTAGCACAGTAACTCAGCCAATGTGCCCTGCCCCAGATAGCTCTGCTGCGGCAACAGCAGATTTCGCCCTTGCGGCATTACCCAACCACCTGAATAGTAAGGCCATAATCCACTTAATGTGCGCAACAGGGTCGATTTACCCAAGCCGCTCTCTCCGGAGAGCCGATGCCAACTGCCGTGAGCACAATGCAGTTTGATATCGTGCAGCAAAGCCATGCCTTGTGGGGTCGACAGCGATAAATTCTGAGTGACTAATTCGTCTCCCGCTGTGGCTAACGGCTGTTTACGCTGTTCATCCAAAATCGCCTGCTTAAATTGGCTTAAGCGCTCCAGTGTTGCCGACCAGGTGACCAGCAAGTGATATGCCCGCACAAACCAGCTTAACGCGCTGTAAACCTGACTAAAGGCGCTGCGAATTTGCATCAAGCCCCCCAGCGTCACGGTTTTGTTCAAGAAAGCAGGCAGGGCCGCGAAAATAGGGACAATCATACTGATACGCCCATAACCCACAGTGAAGAAACCCAAATTTCGTTCGCTATTCATCATGGCGCGCCAGTTGCTCACGATCGCCGAGAAATTACGTTTTAAATGATGTTTTTCCTGATTTTCGCCGCCATAGAGTGCAATTTGCTCGGCGTTATCGTGTTTACGTAGCAATGAGGCGCGGAAATCGGCCTCGGCTTTCTGCTTCTGGTAGTTTAAGCCATGCAGTTTTTTACCAATCCAATGGGTAATCAAGCTGCCCAGCAAGGTGTAAATGACCGCTACCCACACCAAATAGCCATATAGGGTGATGTTTTTGCCCCACAGGGTAAATTGCTGCACTCCAGAGAGATTCCACAAGATGATGACAAATGAGGACAATTGAGCAAAATTGATAATAAATGAGGTAAACAGCTCAAGGGTTTTGGTGACAAACAGGTCAATGTCTTCGGCGATACGTTGGTCTGGGTTATCCATCTGGCCATTGAGCGATAAACGATAAAATGCTCTTTTGGCAAACCAGCTGTCGATCAGTTGTTCGGTGAGCGCCCCTCGCCACTGAATGGTCAACAACTTGATGAGCCAATCCTGATAGACATAAATGCCAATATAAATAGCAATATAGAGACTGTACTCTTTGACCAAACCATAGAGTTTCGCGCTATCAAATGCCCCCAGCGCATCATAGAAAGATTTGCTCCAGTCATTAATCCGAATATTCAAATAAACCACACCAAAGCCGATCGCCAATATTGACGCCAATAGTAGCCACGCCTGCCAGTTCTGGCGTTTCCACCAGAATGGGCGACTTAAATCGAGCAGCATCGCAAACAGCTTTTTCACGGCTGTTGCTCCTGCGGAACTGTCGAACTACCTTGTGGCTTAGCGGGTTTTTCCTGTGGTTGAATAATGGATATCACACTGTTTTGCCGATTATATAACTGGCCCGCCGCCGTGCGCACCCCCGCCAAGGTGATCGTATCCGCTAGCGACTTAACCTCACTCAGATAGCGAGGATCACCATAATTCTCGTCACTCAGGATCAACAGCCGTAATTGGGTCGTCGGATCACTGAGGCGAGGGGCTTGGCTACGTTTGAAGTTAGCGATCCCCTCGTTGACATCTTGCTCGGTAATCAACGTCGGCAATTGGGCAAAGACTCTCTCGGCCTGCTGCAATAGCGCCTCAATTCGAGCCGGTTCGCTGCCAAAACTCATTGTGGTGTCGATGCGATTGGTTTTATCCGCTAATGTGCTGTCAATTTTCATGCGGTAAATACCCAGTGAATCATCCCGTAAAGCTGTTTTGAGGTATTTACGCGCCAGGTCTTGGGCGATAGCCACTTGAACCGCCTGCTGCGGCGTCCATTTCAGCGGGGTGAAACTCCAGACATTTAAATCTGAGCGCGGCTCGATATTCCACTGATTACGGGTTTCACGATGGCCCGCTAGTGGGGAGTGGGTGGCTGCGGCGGCCAGCGGTTTTCGGGGGATCCCCGCCAGATAGCGCTCGGTTTTTTCTTGTAGTTGCGGAGCATCTACATCCGTCAGCAGATAGAACGTGACGGGCGCGGCGGCACTTCGTTGCCACTGTGACAACAAGTCTTCCTGGCTAACCGCAGATAACTGCGCATGAGTTGGGCGGGTAAAGATCTCTTGGCCAAACCGCAACTGAGTTACCAATTGCTCCTTATTCGCGCTAACAGAATCAGCGCTACTTGCCGTCATCCGTAATAGCGAATTTAGACTCTCTTTCATCACTTCTGATGCTATTTGCGGCTGCTGATGGAGGCTGTTATATAAGCCCAGCAAATCATCCAGCTTTGATGCATCAGTCTGGCCGCTTATCTGCAACTCAGTTGCTTTTTGGTTGAAGCTCAGTGAGACGCCTTGCTGCTTTCTCCATGCGGCAAATTGTTCTCCACTCCAGCCTTGAGGGCCACTTTGTTGTACCAACTGCGAGGCTAACTGGGACTGCCACGGATTAAGATCTGGGGACATAAATCCGGCACCACTGACGGCAGTAAACCAGACTTTTTTATCCGCTTGCGGTGAGCGTAACCAGACCACGCGATCACCATTGCTGAGCGACCAAACAGTAACCTGTTGCTGTGGATAATTCTGTTTACGCACTACAGTCCCTGTGGTTTTGACCACGGGTAAAAACGGCGCGGCGACAGTTTTTGGTTTGGCTTGTGGCGGCGCAATGGTTCTGTTTTGGAGATGCTGCTCGGCACGCAAAATCGCCCCCGCGCTTGGCAGGGCAAAGGGGGCGTTACCCGGCACGGTGAATTGTACTAAGCGGTCTGGAGTGGATAACCAAAGCTGAATGCGAGCATTCACTTTATCGGCATCAATATGGCTCAGCGCCATAGTGGCCCATTGGTTGATCTGCTTCTGGCTGGTCATCGGCTTGTCTTGCACCAGCGTATCACTGACCTTCTGCACCCAGGCGGCAAAATCGCGGCTCTCTTCGCGATCATTGCTTTTCGCCAGTGTCTCCAGCAGCTCTTGCTTGATGTCGTTGATATCGTCAGCGGCAATCGGGTAGCGTTGTAAGCGCTGGATCTCAGTCTGAATCTGCGTCAACCCACGGCGGTGCCCCTCTGGTGTCACTTGCGCGAAAATACCCAGCGCTGACGTGGTTCTGCCAATATTGGATTTCCGAATAACCATCGAGCTGACCGCAGGCGGAAGCTGCTGCTGTTGACGGCGCAGTTGGCGGGTAAGTGCGGTGAGTGCGATTTGATCCACTAAACGCGCATAAATACCGTTATAGCCCGCCACCCGACTGGCAGATTCATCTAAGCGATAGACCCAAGAGACCTGACTGCCACCACTTTCACTATCTTGCAGGCGAACCACCCGCAGTTGCGGGGATAGCGTCGGTTCATAATAGTGACGCTCAGGGAGTTGGGCGCTAATCAAAGGCGCAAAATAGTGGATAATCTGTTGCGTGACTTTTTCCCCATCAATATCGCCGGTAATAATCAAATGCATATTACCCGGTACATACCAGCGCTGATAAAAGGCTTTTAACTCTGTGGCGGGTAGTGTTCTGATATTTTTTTCATCGCCAATGACTGGCCGTTCGGGATAGCGAGAAGCAAAACGGACTGCCTGAACCCGCTGCTGATTCATACGTTCAGCCACCCCGAGTTTACTGCGCCACTCTTCGTAAACTATTTGCCGTTCGCGATCCAACTCCGGCTGCGTAATATTGCTCTCACCTGCCATCTGGCTTAATACCGCCAGTGCTTCAGGTAATTGCTTACTGCCTTTAGGGGGGCTGAATAAATAGGAGGTGCGCTCATAATTGGTCATTGCATTATAGTGCTGCGCCCGCACCCAGCCCTGTTGATGCAAATATTCAGAGACCCCTTGCGGGTAATTTTTGCTACTGTGGAACACCATATGTTCCACCATATGGGCAACGCCGCTCTGTTGCTCCTCTTCATCCAGAGAGCCGGCACCGACCACCAGACGGATATCCACCCGCCCCTTTTGCCCCGCCAGTGGAACCAGCGAATAGCGCAGGCCATTCTCCAATTGCCCTTCGATTATCTCAGGTGCCGGGCTGCTAATTTCCTGTGCGCTGGCAACAGGAACCCCAGTCAGCAGCAATAGAATACCCGCTGACCAATAGCGCAATATGCGTGTCATAACTATCCTTATTCTTTATTTAAAATTGCTTACCAGCTATATGCCACATCCAGCCAATATTGACGGCCCATCTGATAATTCGATTCCGTTTTATTGACGTGATTAAGTACGTTGAATATATCCAAACCCACCTTAATATTTTGTTTGCCTAATGGTTGGGTATAAGAAACGCGCCAATCCAGATTAATATTTGGGCTGAATTGCTCTTCTTCATAAACATCCATGGTGCCGCTATAACCCTGACAGCGCACATCGACGTTACATGAAACTGTCTCTTTGGTGGTGATAGAGCGATAACCGGCGATATAACTCAGCCGCTGTGTCCAGTCCAAACGCCATGCCGGAATTTCTGTATTTAATTCAGCAAACGCCGACCATGGGCGATTAAAGTTATCTGCGGGTTTCTCTATTTGTCGGATAACACTGCCCCGATAGATAATCAGTTGGTCAGGATCGGCCTCATCGTCATAAGTCCCATTCGAGCTATAGCTACGTTGAATGTTGGCACCCAAATTCCAGGATAAAACCAGCGAGTGCCAGTCAATTGGGGCAACAGGGGCAACCGTCAAACTGTAAGTATCTGCTCTGCTCTCCCCGTCATTGGTCATGACATAGGTTTTGGTGCCCTCAATTTTTTCTGCGGCAAATTGATCTTTACCCTGACGATGAACCCATTTGGCCGTCCAAATCGTCTCGCCAATACGTTGTTGCAAACCGAAGTTCAGCTCATCGCTGTACGGCGTGTTCAACTGGCTGTAGTTATAGTTGGTGGTTGACTGAGCTTTGCTGTAAACCCACGGCCCCGGAGTGGTAAGCGGGGTTTTCCCTTTCGCGCAAGTTCCCGTGGACGACAGATGTCCGGCACGGCACTCGGTATAAACCGCCTTACGGGATTCGCGCAATTTATAGGCCAGAATATTGCCCGCATAGTAGCGGTTAGCCCCAGCAAACACCTCGGTGTGGTGATCATTCCACACATCATAAGCAAGGTTTAATCGTGGTGAGACATTGAGATTTTTCATGTAATCGTCATAGTCCACACGCACGCCGGGCATCATGGTCAGGCGGGAAAATTTCGCCGTATCCTGCAAATAGATCCCGTAAGTGCTGGCGTTGACGTCCGTTTTTCCGGCGCTATACACAGATCGCATATAGAAATATTGGTCGCCATCCAGACAGCCGATATCCCCGTTACAGACCACATTAGGCGCGGCAATCTGCCCGGTAAAACCGTAGCTGCTGGTTGGTCGGTTATAGCTTGCCGTTGAAAATTCGGCGGTATAACCCACATCAATTTTGTGGTTCACAGGGCCGGTGTAGAAGCTATTGAACGCCATCTCCTGCTGTAAAATCTGGCTTCTCTGCTGTGTCTCTACCCTGCCATAGCCACCAAAACCGGACAAGCCGGCGGAGCTACGCCAATCAAAGTGGGGGCTGGATATCCAGGCAAAATAGTTCTGCTCTTGGTTAGTGATGGTGTTTTCATTTTGCCGATAGGCCAGCTTAGTATTAAGCGAACCTAATTTATTCTGATTTGCCCAATCAAAATTAGCGCTATAACCGCCCCCCTCATTGGTATATTGGCCATTCATGGTATTGGCGCGCACGAAGGTCGAACTGTGCGGTGAATACATTAATGTCAGGTTAAATTTATTATTTTCGTCACTGTCCCAAGAGCCACGTAATAAGTAGGTTTCGCTCAGCCGTGACTGGTCCTCCCACTTTTGCATGTAGCTGTGCCAATAGGGGATGGCCGACTCTTTGCGATTATAGGAAAAGGTAAAACCCGCGCGGTCATTCAGCGGTTGATTGACCGTGATGCTGTAAAAATCTTTGGTAAATTTGGGCTGAGCATCCAGTGAGGAGGCTTTATTAAAACTGACCTGTTTCTTATCTTCGATATGGTATTTCGCCCAGCTAGAGCGAGTGGTGCGATAAGAGATATTGCCGCTAGATTCAGTAAATGACGGGCGTTTTAGTGTGGCATCCACCACACCACCGGTAAATTGCCCATATTTGGCGGAGATATTGCTGTCATAGACGGAGACCGACTCCAGCAAACTGGTATCAATCCAAAAGGCTTCCGGATGACCCGCAGGAAAGTCTGCCCCTGAATTGCCATTCGGTGCTTTCTCAATATCAGCAACATTGTCGCCGGGATTTAAGCGGTCATTATTGGATAAACCATCAACAATAAAATTGTTGTTATAGAACTTTTCCCCGTGGAAAGAGACCGCCTCAGGGGCCAGCTCTCCCGGCGTCGTGCTGTTGCGCGACGTTTCAGAAAACTGCACATTGGGATTGGTGCGCAATAGCTCGGTAATATTGCCGTTGCCGGTAGGCTGTTTGGCAATATCTGTCTCCGTCATCTGCTGACTACCAATTTGCAACTGCCCCGCCGCACGTCCTCGCACGGTAATCACATCCCCGGTACTTTGTGCATTTCCGGTGGCAGTGGGGAGTGTTTTGCGGTCAGAATCAGCGGTCTCACCCGCTGAAGTTGCCAGTGGCCGCAGAATATAGCTACGGCCATCGACCGATAACTCCGCATACAGCCCGCTGCCTTTTAGCAGTAATTCCAGCGCCTGAGGGGTGCTGTAATTGCCACTGATGGCTGCGGCCTGTTTACCCGTCAATAAGCGGCTATCGACGCCAAAGGTGATGCCGGTCTGTTTGGAAAACTGCGTCAATGCACTCTCTAATGGCTGTGCAGAGATAGTGATAACCTGGGTGCTGCCGCCGCTCCCTGAAGCTGCGATAGCCAGCGCTGAAGTACCGCCAGACAGAATGACTGTCAGCAATGTATTCAGCAGAATTTTCCTGCGCATACTTTTACCCTGAAATAATATTTTTATGTTTTCAGGATCAAAGACGCATCAGAGATAAAAATGGGCAGTTGATAATGAAATTAATTATCATTTTTGTTCAAAAAATAGTTAACCAATTGAATAGTGATGATTTATTTTTTTGATAGCCACACCAGACCGGGCAGCGCTGTATTCACATTTAGCGGCAGTGATTGTCTGAGCAGGCTAAGCGCCTGATCACTGTCGGTTGCAGGTAGTACACCTGTGAAGCGCAATTCGCTTAATGCGCGCCGGCTACGGGGATCGATATACATCAGGCCAGCGCGATAGCGGGTCAATTGTTCAATCACCTGTTCAAGTGGCGCATCCTCAAAAATCAGCTGGTTTTGCAGCCAACTGTCGGCGTTGCGGTTATTGGATACCGAGCCGGTAAATGCGTGCTTATTGAGACTCACCTGCTGCCCTGCCACCAATGTCACCTTGGCCTGTAGGTTGCCATTCGCCCTGACTTCGACGATGGACTCAACCACACTGACTTTGGTCTCCTGCTGCTGCTGTTCTACCGTATAACGTGTACCCAGTGCTCGCGCCTGCGCATCACGACTACTGACCACAAAGGGCCGCTTAGCCTGATCTTTTGCCACAATGGCATACACCTCGCCCTGTTGCAGGGTGATTAGGCGCTGCCCCGATGAGTAGTGAATGTTCACAGCCGAGTTGCTGTTCAGAATGATCTCACTGCCATCATCCAGCGGGATATGTTTGATTTCGCCAACAGCGGTGCGTTGATCCGCCAACCAGTAGCCGTATGGCAGTTGGCTAAGCAGCAACCCACTGACCATTAGCGCCAGCCAAATCGACACCCGCAGACCCGGTCGGCGGCGCACTGGCTCATGTTGGCCGCTGTGCCATAACCCACTCATTTGCTGATAAATTTTTTCATGTTGCTCATTCTGCTGACACCAGTTGTACCAGGCATCCAACAGCTTGCTATGCTCCGGGCTGCCGGGCGTCGCCTCAGAGAAGTCCAACAGCCATTGCGCCGCATCTTGCTGAATTTGAGCAACCCCACCATCAGGGCTATGGGGGTTTTTATTCATGATTTTCCTGACAAAAAATGCGGCTATGGCAATGAATAAGTGCCTTGGCGAGATACTGTTTTACACTACTTTCGCTGACCCCCAGTATCTGGGCAATTTCGCTGTAGCTGTACCCTTCAACACGAGCCATTAAGAAGGCACGGCAGACGTGATCTTCCAGCTCGCTTGCCAGGATCTGCACCGCCTGCGCCACCAGCTGACTGACCGCCGCCCGCTCTTCTGCCGATTGCTCATGTACATCTTCCGCCATCTGGGCCAGCGCCACTAAGGCATCCTGCTCCAGCTTGCGCTTACGGAATTGATCGATCATCACATGATTAGCCGTCACCATCAGATAAGCTCTGGGCTGGCGGATCACACTGGGATCAGCCATGGTCAGCAATTTGATAAAGGTGTCATGGGTCAGATCGGCGGCACTATGGTGACAACCCACTTTTTTACGCAGCCATCCACGCAACCAGCCCTGATGAGCCAGATAGAAGTTACTCCAGAATGTGGTCATATGAGTCATGGAGGTCAGCGCATAAAAAATCGGTGGAAGGGAACTTTAGCCAACAAAGCTTAACGATAATCATTATCGTCTAAATGATTTGGCTGGTGCAATAGTTTTCGCTATGAGTGAATTAAACCAATAATCCGAGTGAATTAAATTGAAATGATTAGTATGAAAACTAAAATCAGCCTATCGAGCTACCTTGAGTGAAATTAACCGATGAATACCGCTCAATCACATATTGGCTATAGGGACATAAAAAGCAATTTCCGTGCTTAACACACCAATATCCTGCTTAAAGTACAACTATTCGCCCGATCAACCATGCTATCGAACGCCTCTCTGGCAGCTCTTTTTTGTCTCCTCGTCACAAATAATAATCGAAATAATAATTACTACCATTCATTTTATGGCGTGATAAATTACGGCCCAGCATCGTCAAATAGAGAGAGAAACGCCGTGATATCCCGATACGTGCCACCAATTTCACCCAAAACAGCTCGTTTTGTTCTCCTCCTGCTGAGTTTCTTAACTCTCACTTTCGGCTTATCTGGCTGCAAACCTGCGCAAGAAGCCGAGACATCAGCGGCAGCGAAAGATACGCCAGCCTGGTCCCGAACGGTGGAGACAGCAAAAGGCCCGGTTACATTGACCTCACAGCCGCAGCGTATTGTCTCCACCAGCATCACCATCACTGGCACTTTACTGGCGATCAATGCCCCGGTTATTGCCACCGGAGCCACCGCCCCCAATACCACTGTCGCGGATAATCAAGGGTTCTTTATCCAGTGGTCAGATGTTGCACAGGCTAAAAAACTGGTACCGCTGTATCAAACCGAGCCGAATGCCGAAGCTGTCGCCGGCATGAATCCGGACTTAATTATCATTTCCGCTACCGGTGGCGACTCCGCGCTGAAGTTGTATGAGCAGTTATCCGCTATCGCGCCAACATTAGTGATTAATTACGATGATAAGAGCTGGCAGGAGTTAGCCATCCTTTTAGGGCAGGCTACCGGGCATGAGTCAGATGCAACGCAAGTGATTGATAGTTTTGCCAATCGGCTTAATGAGGTGAAGCAGAATATCACCCTGCCACCACAACCCACCTCCGCTTTTGTCTATCAAGCAGCGGGCAGCACCGCCAATTTATGGACTGATAACTCAGCGCAGGGGAAGTTATTGCAGCAATTGGGCTTCACACTGGCGACTATTCCTGATGCCGTGAAAGGCAACACCAGCATGGGACATCGCAAGGATATCATTCAGTTAGGTGGTGAGAAGCTGGCCGAGGGGTTAAACGGGGAGACGATTTTACTGTTCTCCGGCGAGAGACCGGCAGTTGATGCATTGAAAAGTAATCAGTTTTTAGCGCACATCCCAGCGATTGAGCACAACCGTGTTTATGTGGTGGGTTATGATACTTTCCGGCTGGATTATTATAGTGCGAGTCATTTGTTAGCACGGATTGAGGGGATGTTTAAGGGGTAAAGGGGGAAACCGAACCAGGTTTCTGGTTGATATTCGTTTGGTGATTGAGATTGAGATTGAGATTGGATCTGGTTTCGGTTGATAGTCGTTCAGTGATCACCTGACCCTCGTCGCCTCAACCGAGCAGGAGGGCAGGCCGGCCCTCCTGCACCTGCGGCTTGCGCGAAATATTGCCCTGCGGGTAAACCTCCCACGTCTTTCGGGCTGACGAGCCAGCGCGATGGGCATCCCTGCCCAAGCGCGCTTTTCGCGGGCGTCCTGCCCGCTCACTCTACCCTCCATCCTCGTCGGCAATATTCCTGATTGCGCTCAAGGTTAAAAGCACATTTGAGCTGCCGAGTGAAGAGTGGAGGTAGGACGCGAGGCATGGATGCCGAGCGAGCCGTGCTTGAGCAGGAGCGAATCACGGCGGTCCGTCAGCCGAAACGATGATTGAGGGAACCTGCGAAGCAGGCAAGCGATACGTGCGCAAGCGCAGGGGTTCCAAGGGGGTTACGCGCTTGTAACCCCTTTGGCGGTTGGAGCATCGGAGGCAAGGTGAACACTGAAGCTTTAACAACCGAACCAATCACCAAACTGAACCAAACTGAACCAAACTGAACCAAACTGAATTGTAATAAATCCCCCTGCCCTCCCACCATAACTCGTGCTAACATAACCCCAGCAAATAATAATGATAATCAAATCGATAACAATAATCATTTGTTAAAAAAGAGTAACAATGCCAGCTGCTTATTCCTCAGATCAATCGTCAACAACAGCGCTGAAACCAGCCCCCACTCCAGGTGCGCAAACGCAGCGCCGACACGCCCTGTTACTGCTTCTCAGCCTCCTTATATTGATGCTGGTGATGGCGGCCAGCCTGATGTTCGGGGCCAAAGCTATCCCCTTATCCGTGGTGTGGCAAAGCCTGCTCGGTGAGAGCCACAATGCCGATAGCATTTTGATATTGGAATCACGCCTGCCGCGCACCCTGATCGGGGTGCTCGCGGGTGCTGCCTTGGGGTTATCAGGTGCGGTGATCCAAGCGCTGACCCGCAACCCGCTGGCTGATCCCGGTATTCTCGGGGTGAATGCAGGGGCTAGTTTTGCTGTGGTCATCGGCATAGTGGTGTTTGGCGTACACGCCATTTACGGCTATATGATCTCGGCATTTATCGGCACCCTGATCACCACTCTGGTGGTCTATTGGGTCGGCGCAACCGGCGGCGGGCGGATGAATCCTCTGCGCCTGACACTCTCTGGCGTCGCCATTGGTGCGGTATTAACCGGCATCACTTCCGGTATCTCGCTGACCCATCCACAGGTTTACGATAGTGTCCGCTTCTGGCAAGCGGGATCGCTGGATATCCGTAACATGGCGGTGGTGATAGCCGTCGCCCCACTGATTCTGCTCGGTTGCATCATTGCCCTACTACTGGCGCGGTCACTAAATGCCATACATATGGGGCAGGATCTGGCGGCGGCGATGGGGGCGCGTATTGCCCGCACCCAATTTTGGGCGGTAATCACCATCACTCTATTATGTGGTGCGGCGACCGCGGCCGTCGGCCCTATCGCCTTTGTTGGCCTGATGGTGCCACATATTGCGCGCTGGATTGTCGGGCCAAATCAGGTCTGGATTTTACCATTTACACTGGTAATGACACCTATCCTGCTATTGGTGTCCGATATTGTTGGGCGCTTTTTGGTGCCGGGCGAATTGCGGGTTTCCATCGTGACCGCATTTATTGGTGCGCCCCTACTGATCTGGCTGGTACGGCGTAACAAAAGGATGACCACACTATGAAACCCGCCACACCCACGTGGCTATTGGGGCGTCCTGATGGCCCGGTAAACTTACGTGTCCGGTCACGCAGTTTGATGGTAGGCGCTCTGCTATTACTGGCTTGCTTACTGAGTGCGCTGTTGGCATTAATGGCCGGCACGCTGTCGTTATCTCCCGAGCAGGTGGTGAATGCCTTGCTCGGCAATAGCCATGGCACTGTGGATATTATCGTCAATCAATGGCGCTTACCCCGTGCTGTGATGGCGCTAATTTTCGGGGCGGCGCTAGGCGTTAGTGGCGCGATATTTCAATCATTAGTGCGCAACCCACTGGGCAGCCCAGATGTCATCGGCTTCAATGTGGGAGCCTATACCGGCGCACTGGTCGCCATCACGTTGTTTAATGGCAACTATTTTGAGATTGCCAGTAGCGCACTGGTGGGGGGGTTACTCTCCGCCATTGCGGTCTATTTACTGGCATATCGGCAGGGGATTCAGGGCTTTAGGCTGATTATTGTCGGCATTGCCATGGGTGCAATGCTGACGGCATTCAATACCTGGCTGACGATCACCGCGTCACTGGAGTCTGCCATGACCGCCGCGGCCTGGGGGGCCGGTTCACTCAATGGCCTGACTTGGGCAAAAGGTCTGCCTTCGGTGCTGTTTATCACTATCGCCATGCTGGTTGCGATACTACTTAGCCGCCGTATGCCGTTGCTAGAAATGGGTGATGATGCTGCGGGTGCTTTGGGTGTGCCAGTGGAGAGAACGCGCCTGAGCCTAATGGCGATTGGGGTGATTCTGATGGCTGCCGTCACCGCCGCCGCTGGGCCAATCTCCTTTATTGCCTTAGCCGCGCCACAAATTGCACGGCGTCTGGCGGGAACATCGTCAGTGACCTTCACCGCCTCGGCGTTGATGGGGGCGTTGCTGTTGATCGCAGCGGATCTCTGCGCCCAACACCTGTTTTTACCTAATCAACTGCCAGTCGGTGTTATCACTATCAGTATTGGTGGGCTGTATCTTATTTGGCTTTTAATCCGGGAGTCCGGGCGATCATGACTATTGTTAACCCAGCGAGCAGCACCCCCCGTTTGCAGGCTGATGCCCTGACACTGGGCTATGACGGCAAGGTAATCAGCCAAAATTTGAGTGTCGCCATTCCTGATGGTGAGTTTACGGTGATAGTCGGCCCCAATGCTTGTGGTAAATCGACATTGCTGCGCGCATTGAGCCGTTTGCTGAAACCGCAGGCGGGCCAGGTGATTTTGGATGGCAAGAATATCGCCAGCCTTGATACTCGCCACGTCGCACGCCATTTGGGCTTATTGCCGCAAAGCTCGCAAGCACCGGACGGTATCAGTGTATTGGATCTGGTGGCGCGGGGCCGCTATCCCCATCAGAAGCTATTACAGCAGTGGACACAGGCCGATAAACGGGCAGTCAGTGAGGCGATGCAGGCCACTGGCGTCAGTGAACTGGCTGACCGGTCAGTCGATGCCCTATCTGGCGGGCAGCGCCAGCGAGTCTGGATCGCCATGGTACTGGCGCAGCAAACACCGCTGCTGCTGTTGGATGAGCCAACCACCTATTTGGATATCGCCCATCAGATTGATTTACTTGAGTTATTCAGCCACCTGAATCAGCACCATAACCACACGCTGGTTGCTGTCCTGCATGATCTCAACCACGCCTGCCGCTACGCCAGCCATATTATCGCCATGCGCGACGGGCAGATTGTGACGCAAGGTAAACCGCGCGAGGTGATTACCGCCCAGTTGGTAGAACAGGTGTTTGGTATGCCGTGTTTGATTATTGATGATCCGGTGTCGGGGACGCCGTTGGTGATCCCGAGGGGGAGATTTAGGGTTTCGGTTTAAGTTTAAGTTTAGTTAGATCGGATCAGGTTTCGGTTGATAGCGGCTCAGGCGATCGGTTCGGTTGACATGAGATCGGCGTTCACTTGGCCTCCAGCGCCTCAACCGCCAATGGGGTTACAAGCGCGTAACCCCCTTGGAACCCCTGCGCTTGCGCACGTATCGCTTGCCTGCTTCGCAGGTTCCCTCGACTCATCCTTTCGCTGGCGGGACGGCTTTATTCGCATCCCTGCTCATGACGCCTAAATCCGCCGTCCATGGCGGATTTCCCTTGCTCCACTCTTCACTCGGCAGCTCAAATGTGCTTTTGACCTTGAGCGCAATCAGGAATATTGCCGACAAAGATTGCAGGCCGAATGAGCCGCATGGACGCGGCGAAAGGGGCTGTCGAGCTGGGAGCGAGTCAGCCCCGGTTCGATTAGCCGGCAAGCTGCCGGAGGGGATGGCGCAGCCACAATATTTCGCGCAAGCCGCAGGTGCAGGAGGGCCGGCCTGCCCTCCTGCTCGGTTGAGGCGGCGAGGGTCAGGTGATCACTGAACGAATATCAACCGAAACCAGATCCAATCTCAATCTCAATCTCAATCTCAACCACTAACTGAATATCAACCGAAACCAGATCCAATCTCAATCATCAACCATCAACCATCAGCCCCCACACCGTGCTCCCAGCAATCGCCCTAATCCCTCAATCAGCCCCCCTCGCCAACAGAGTGAATCATGCCCGCCGCAATAAACCCGATACTGTAATCGATGCCCGGCACGGCGTAGCGCTTCACTCATCACTTCATTGACCTGATAAATCACATCCTCGTGGCGGCCTGCTTCCATAAATATATTCAACGGCTGGTTAGCCCCCAACCCTTGCAACACCTGCTCAGTCAACCAGCCCTGACGCTCGACCGTACCGGCGGTTAACCCCTTAACATGGTCGACGTCCGGCCACCAAAAAGAACCCGATTGGCTCAGCACGCAGCCAAAACGCTGTGGCCAGTGTAATCCGGCATACAGCGATGCCAAGCCGCCAAAACTTTGCCCCGCCACCACGGTGCGAGATGGCTGCTCGGTAAAGGGTTGCAGCAAGGCCACTTGCGGTAACAGCTCCGTTTGCAACGCCTGCCAGAAATCCTGATTGCAGGGCAGTTCCCGTGAACGATGCTCTTGGTCAATGATATCGATAAACACATACACAGTGGCAGGAAGGCGGCCCGCAGCGGTTTCATTATCCAGTACGCCAAACAGTGGCTGTCTCTCCGCCCAATACTGCCCATCGAGCAAGATAGCTAATGGCCGCTCGGCCAGAGCTTCAGCACTGCCCGTAGAGTAAATCCACACCTTGCGGCTGTTAGCTAATAACGGGCTGTCCCAAGTGATCAGTTGCAGCCGTTGTGGATCGGGCGGGAGTGGTTGGCCTGCATCAATGGGGTGCCAGGCGGGCTGTGGCAGAGCATCGGCTAAATGTATCGCCGAGAGCGCCATCCCCCGATAACTAGCATGGGCGGCAGTGTGGTTTAGCGGGTCGTTTTCCGCCAGATCCATTAATGAGATCCACCAATTACGCTGTGCCAGACGCCGCTCCTGCCGGCTGCCTGCCGGCAAACACAAACACGTCTCGCCAGTGACGGGAATAAAGCTGTAGCTGCCGCGAAAATCAGACTCCACCTCCGCCTGCCAATACCAGACATCGGTCTGGCCCAACCGCTGGAGGGTTTCAGGATTGACACTGTGGTGATCAGTTACACCGTTGACGTCGATATATACCCGGCTAACCACAGCATCGCGCGCCCTACCCTGCCGATCACGCCAGAGAAATGTCAGCTTTACTTTGCCCTCACCCAGCGGTTCAGCCAGTGGAGTGCCCCACTGTGCAATCTGCTGCCACCAGCCGTCACTGCCGGCCGAAGGTGAGTGTAACAACTGCTGACTATCTGGATATCGGTTCACCACGCTCACGGACTATCCTTTTTGAGTAGGCTCAGAATTATTAATATTACCGATAATTGATTAAAGAAAAGTAAATTTTTACCTCGATTCGCGCCATTTATGCCTCGCGTTTAAAAAAAAACAGAATAAATTCAGTGTGCTAACCTTTATGTAACCTTTCCATTCAATCAGCGTAACCGGACAAAACCATTCTAAAAACAGGGGGATAGCCCTATACTCGCTGACAGCATAATTTCATACCGCCACTCATTCGGGTTAAAAATGCCAGTATTCATGGGAATATCACAGCTTATGCATCGGATGCGCGCCAGTAAAAAGCGCATGTGCGGTATGCTGCTGATTGCCTGCTGGTTGATCCTCAATGCGCAATTGGCGGTTGCCAGCCATCAATGTGATATCACGCCTGCCGCCTCGCCAGTCTTTACTCAGCACCAAGGCCATTTGCAGAACCAAGGTCATTTGCAGAACCAGATGCATGACATGCCATCGATGATGAATATGTCCCATGGTCAGGCGCAAAACTCACTGTGCGAAAAGCACTGCATCCCTGACTCAGTGCAGTCTGACAGCGGTATGCTGGTACTGGCAGCCCTGCCGACCCATACCGAATTAGTGCTGGCAGATGTGCAGCAAAACCCGCGCATCCACCGCCTTGACTGGCAAACACCCCCAATTGTTGGCCCCCCCACCGAAATCGTTTTCTGCCGATTTAGAGAGTAACTCCAGACCTAGCTGATCGCATTTTTCAGGCCGCCTTAGTGCGGTGCGTTGCGCTTATTTTATGTTTTGGAGTTATTCCTATGAGTTTCTTATCTAATGCCCTCTCCGCGACTGCGGCTGTTGTACTTTCTGCGGTGACTCTGTTCTCTGCCCCCCTGTTTGCCGCGACTCAACCAATGGCAGACAGTATGCCGATGTCCCACCCTCATGGGGCGATGATGGCGGATAGCGCCGCTACTGACGCCGATAATTACCACTCGCGCGGGCAGATTAAAGCCTGGAGTGCCAGCGGTGTCTCCATCGCCCACACCGCTATTCCGGCGCTGAACTGGCCACCGATGACCATGAGCTTCGACCTGCCGGAGAGTTTGGTCGCAGCCCCCTTGCCGGTCGGCACGCCAGTGACATTCAGCTTTCGCCAAACCCCTCAGGGCTATCAGTTGACCGCCATTTCAGCGCAGCAGCCGTAAGGCGGGAGTCACCATGAACTCATCACTTAATCACCCGCCACAGGGGCGGCACACGGCTGCATGGCGTTTAGGATTTGTCAGTTGGTTGATGGCAGCGGCGTTCACTCTGCCCGCAGTGAGCCACGCGGCAGACATCACGCTGGAACAGGCGCTCACCTCCGCTGAGCGCTATTCGGCTGAGCTGTCTGCTAACCAGCATCAGGTTAATGCGCTGGAAAATATGGCCAGTTCCGCCACCCAATTACCTGATCCTAAACTGAAATTCGGCATTGAAAACCTGCCCGTCGGCGGCAACAATGCCCGCCGCTTTACCCGTGAGGGCATGACCATGCAGCGCGTCGGCATCATGCAGGACTATATCAGCAGCGATAAACGGCAAAGAAAGGCCGATACCCTCAGCGCCGAAGCACGTAAAACCGCCGCGGGTAGTGAAACCATCCGCACCCGGCTGCAAAAAGAGGCCGCACAGGCATGGCTGGATCTGGCCCTAACTGAGCAGGCGGTCAGTGATGCCAAGGTGCTGGTACAGGAGAGCGAAAAACAGGTGGCGCTGCAACGGGCGGGAGTTGCCAGCGGTGGCGCACTACCCAGCAGTGTGCTTGATGCCCGCCTGGCCCTCTCATCGATGCAGGACAGATTGACCACCGCCTTGCGGGATGTCGCCCTGGCGCAAACCCAGTTGACCCAGCTGACCGGCATTGAGGTCAATCACATCAGCGGCCCCTTGCCCCATTTCACCCGTCTGCCTGCCGAGATAACCCTGTTGCGCGAGGCCATCAACCAACACCCGGAGGTGTTGCTCGCCAGCCGTGAAGCGGATGTTGCCAAAGCCCGCTCGGCGCAATCGGCTATTGCCGCCACCCCCGATATTGGGATTGAAGTCTATTACGCCAAACGGGCGGACGAATATGAGGATATGGCGGGCGTGATGGTGACCGTCGATCTGCCGCTGTTCCGCTCACAACGGCAGGACAAAGATTACGCCGCTGACCTCTCGCGCTCCATGGAAGCCAATGACCAACTGACCTTACTGACCCGCGATCATCGGGCGCAGCTCGACACACTGTTGGCGCAGTATCAGGCCAGCCAGCAGTTATGGCATCGGCAAACAGCTGAGGTGTTACCGCTGCAAAAACAACGGGTTAATTTGGTGATGGCACAATATCAGGCCAATAAAAGTGATTTGGGCAGTGTGCTGGAAGCACGGCGCGCCCTGCTCGACAGCCAACTCAATGCCAGCAATGCCGCCAGAGAGTTAGCCCGCACTTGGGCTGCCATCCGTTATCTGACCCCGCAGGAGAGCGCGCAATGAAAAAGCAATTGAGTTTAACCTTGGTGGCGGTCGCGGTGATCAGTGGCCTTGGCGGTTATCTGTTAGGGCAACCGTCGTCAACTACCCCAGCAGCAGCGGCAACTCACGCCGATGCAACAGCAGAAAATAGCCGCACCGTGCTCTATTGGTACGATCCGATGTCACCCGGTCAACGTTTTGATAAACCGGGTAAATCGCCTTTTATGGATATGGACTTGGTGCCGCGTTATGCCGGTGAAACCACTGACGATGGCGGCGTGACCATCAGCGCGCGTCAACAGCAAAATCTGGGGGTTCGCACTGCGCCAGCAGAGATGCGCGCGCTCAACTATCGCCTGCATGGTTACGGCACCGTCGCCACCGATGAGCGCACTCTGCAAGTGATCGCCGCGCGTGCTAACGGCATCATTGAACAGTTGTACGTGCGCGCCAATCAGCAACCGGTCACTAAAAACCAGCCATTAGCTCAACTCTGGGTACCCGATTGGAGTGCCGCCCAGCAGGAGTATCTGGCGATCCGCACCCTGGGTGATAGCCAACTGACCGCCGCCGCCCGCCAGCGGCTACAGCTGCAATTTATGCCCGAAGAGGTGATTCGTAGCGTGGAGAGAAGTGGTCAGCCGCAAACACGGGTGACACTGCGCTCCCCCTCTGATGGCTATGTGAATAAGCTGGATATCCGCGTCGGCTCGCAAGTCACCGCGACACAATCACTGTTCGAGCTGGCGAGTCTTGATCCGGTATGGATCGTCGTCGATTATCCGCAATCGCAAGCCAGTTTAGTCACTCTCGGCAGCACTATTGCGGCCACCACCGCCAGTTGGCCGGGTGAGACTTTTCATGGCAAAATCAGCGAGTTACTGCCCAATATGGAGCTAACCACCCGCACTCTCAAGGCGCGAGTGGTGCTGGAAAATCCGCAGCAGCAGCTCAAACCGGGTATGTACCTGAGTGTGCAATCGACATCCGCAGATAAACTGCAATCGGTGCTGGCGATCCCGCAGGAAGCCTTGCTGATGAGCAGCAACCGCAACACCGTGCTACTGGCACAAGGGGAGGGTCACTTTAAGCCAGTCGAGGTGAGTACCGGACAAACTCAGGAGGGTTGGGTAGAGATCAAATCCGGCTTGAATGTGGGCCAGTTAGTGGTCACCTCGGGTCAATTCCTGATTGATTCAGAAGCCAACCTGCAAAGCGCCCTGCCGCAAATGGATGACACTCCAGCAGCCGTCACGCCGCCAGCAGAGAGTGCAGCTGGCAGCCCAGTTGATATCTACTCGGTGCAGGGGGAGGTCAAAGCTATCAACGGCCAGAGCATCACCCTATCTCACGGCCCGATAGCCGCACTGAAATGGGGGGCGATGACCATGGATTTCCTGCTGCCCACGAGCAAGTTAGCACCGGAAATCGTGGTGGGCAGCCGGGTTAATTTCACCTTTACTCTCAGCGAACAAGGGGCGCAGATCCGCCAGATCCAGCCGATAAAATCAAATAGCAGTGCCGATATCCATGGAGGCCACTTATGATTGCCGCCATTATCCGCTGGTCACTGCGCAACCGCCTGCTGGTGCTACTCGGCGCGGTGATGATGGCCGCGTGGGGAGTCTGGTCACTGCAACAGACCCCGCTCGATGCCCTGCCGGATCTCTCTGATACCCAAGTAATTATTCGCGTCAGTTACCCCGGCAAAGCGCCGCAAGTGGTGGAGGATCAGGTCACCTATCCACTCACCACCACCATGCTCTCGGTGCCCGGCGCCAAAACCGTACGCGGTTTCTCGATGTTCGGCGATGCCTATGTCTACGTGCTGTTTGACGATGGCACCGATCCCTACTGGGCGCGCTCACGGGTGCTGGAGTATCTCAGCCAGGTGCAATCTACCCTGCCCGCCGAGGCCAAAGCCGCACTGGGGCCGGATGCCACTGGTGTCGGCTGGATTTATGAATATGCCTTAATCGACAGAAGTGGCAAACACAGTTTGGCGGATCTGCGCGCACTGCAGGATTGGACGCTAAAATTTGAGCTGAAAACCGTGCCGAATGTCTCGGAAGTCGCCAGCGTCGGCGGAATGGTGCGCCAGTATCAAGTGGTGCTCGATCCCGAACGGATGCGGGCGCTAAATCTCTCCCATCAGCAAATTGCCAACGCCATTACCGACAGCAATCAGGAGGGCGGGGGGTCAGTGCTGGAGATGGGAGCCGCCGAATATATGGTGCGGGCCAGCGGTTACCTGAAAACGCCAGCTGATTTCAGCAATATCGTGATCACCAGCCGTGATGGCACTCCCATTTTACTCTCCGATGTCGCCAGTGTGCGCATGGGGCCAGAGATGCGCCGTGGCGTGGCGGAGCTGAATGGTGAAGGGGAGGTCGCCGGCGGCATCATTGTGATGCGCTACGGCAAAAATGCGCTGGAAACTATCAATGCGGTGAAAGAGAAGCTGCAACAGATTCAGCGCAGCTTGCCTGCTGGGGTGGAGATCGTGCCGGTTTATGACCGATCGCAACTGATCACCCAGGCCATCGACAGCCTATCATTTAAGCTGCTGGAGGAGTTTTTAGTCGTCGCGGTCATCTGCTCACTGTTCCTGTTCCACTTCCGCTCAGCACTGGTGGCGATCATCACCCTGCCGCTGGGGATCCTCGGCGCCTTTATCGTGATGCACTATCAGGGGGTCAATGCCAATATTATGTCGCTCGGCGGCATTGCCATTGCTATCGGGGCCATGGTGGATGCAGCGATCGTCATGATCGAGAACATGCACAAGGTGCTGGAGCAGTGGCGGCGGAGTCACCCCGGACAAACGCCGGCCAGCCAGGACTATTGGCGCATATCAGAGCAGGCAGCCATTGAAGTCGGCCCGGCTCTATTTTGCAGCTTATTAATCATCACCCTATCCTTTATTCCGGTCTTTACCCTACAGGCGCAGGAGGGGCGGATGTTCTCCCCGCTGGCCTTTACCAAAACCTACGCCATGGCGGTTTCGGCGGGTTTAGCCATCACCCTGGTTCCGGTATTAATGGGCTATTTTATTCGCGGAAAAATTCCCGATGAGAGTGCCAATCCAATTAACCGCGCCCTGATTGCAATCTATCATCCGGTACTCACCGCCGTGTTGGCGCGGCCTAAAACCACCCTGGCGATTGCGGGTATGTTGCTGCTGGCAACCCTCTACCCCCTCAGTCGCTTAGGCAGCGAATTTATGCCCGCGCTGGATGAAGGCGATTTGCTATATATGCCCTCCACCCTACCGGGGATCTCGGTACGGGAAGCCAGCCACTTGCTGCAACAGACTGATCGTCTGATCAAAACGGTGCCGGAAGTGGCGACAGTATTTGGTAAAGCCGGGCGGGCCGAGACAGCTACCGACCCCGCGCCGCTCACCATGATCGAAACCACCATCCGCTTTAAGCCAAAGGATCAATGGCGACCCGGTATGACCATGGATAAGTTGATCGAGGAGCTGGACGCCACTGTCAATGTCCCCGGCATTGCCAATCTGTGGGTGCCGCCGATCCGCAACCGTCTGGATATGCTGTCCACCGGCATCAAAAGCCCGGTCGGGATAAAAGTTAACGGCAAAAATGTGCAGCAGATCGAGCAGGTCGCACAACAAATTGAGCAGGTGGTGCGCAAGGTGCCCGGTGTCACTTCAGCACTATCTGAACGGCTGGCAGGGGGGCGCTATGTGGATATCGATATCGATCGCCTGCGGGCGGCCCGCTATGGGGTATCAGTCAAAGAGCTGCAATCACTGGTGGCAACAGTTATCGGCGGGCAAAACATCGGCGAAACCATTGAGGGGCGCGAGCGCTACCCCATCAATCTGCGCTATCCACGGGAAATTCGTGATTCACTGCAAAAACTGCGTGATTTACCGGTGGTAACGGCCAATGGTGGGCAAGTGGCGCTCTCCGAACTGGCTGACATTAAGGTGAGCGAAGGCCCACCGATGCTGAAAAGTGAAAACGCGCGCCTATCCGACTGGGTGTATGTCGATCTGCGCGGGCGAGATTTGAAATCAGCGGTCACTGAGATGCAGCAGGCGGTGGCACAGCAAGTGAAGCTGCCGGAAGGGGTATCACTTGGCTGGTCTGGGCAGTTTGAATATCTGGAACGGGCGACGGCAAAACTGAAAATTGTGTTACCCGTCACCCTGATGATCATTTTCGTGCTGCTCTATGTCACCTTCAGCAGTGTGCGCGATGCCGCACTGATCATGGCCACTCTGCCCTTTGCACTGATTGGTGGTGTCTGGCTGCTGTATGGATTGGGATATAACTTTTCCGTTGCCGCGGCGGTAGGCTTTATCGCACTGGCGGGGGTCGCGGCGGAATTTGGTGTCATCATGGTGCTCTATCTCAATCAGGCCGTGAAAAAGCATCAACAACCCGGCATAACCATGACCGCCAGCCAGATGAGCGCCGCGATCCACGAGGGGGCCGTGCTACGAGTGCGACCAAAAGCCATGACCGTCGCCACCATCATGGCGGGCCTGCTTCCAATCATGTGGGGTGGCGGGACTGGTTCAGAAGTGATGCAGCGCATTGCCGCACCCATGATCGGCGGAATGGTCAGTGCACCACTACTTTCGATGCTGGTTATACCGGCGGTCTATATGCTGCTGCATAAAAAAGGTAACGAAACGCCATAAAACGGCAATAAAAATCATCCTGGCCCTAACTCTTGCCTCAAAGGAGTTAGGGCGCTCTCATTTGCTGTCATATCACTTCTCAGCACAACTGATGTAACCGAAAAGAAATTAATCCACTCAACACCAATAACCCGCACCATTTAGCGCCCACATAAGGGCTAAATAAGATATTGGCAGCGCCCTCTATTCTCTATTGATATCTCATAAAAACCAAATATTATATTTTAAGGTATAAAAATAGAATGACTCGGCAGAAATAAAGAAGAACCATCTATTAACTGTAACTTAATTAAAAATGAAATTACATAAAATATAATACAATAGAAAAATAATAAGAAAAAGAAACGATAAATAATAAACTTTAGGCTAACGATGCTCATCACAGACTTGTTAACAATAATTAATCCGTGCAAGAATATGCTGAGTAAACATTAGAACTGTTGAGATTTAGAATAAATCAGGCGCACAACATCTTAATGCTCTTACTACTATCATTAGATCGCAACAGAAACAGTAAAAACACTAAAATAATAAGCGTAACCCTTATAAAGGATAGGTGGCCGCCAATATGGAGACAAATGAGATTGTGTTTAAATTAGAAGGGACAGTGCTATTCTCCCCTGCACAACGCTGCTTAAATGGGCCCAATGGGGCGATTGCGATATTAACTGAGAATAATATTAGGTTTTTAAAACTATTACTCAGCGGCGTGACTGAAAAAGAGCAGATCATTAATCAGGTGTGGAAAGAACAACGGGGCGCGGTCAGCGAAAGCAGCTACTACGGGCAACTCTATATGTTGCGCAAAGCATTTGTTCAAGTCGGGCTGAAAGAGTCGCTGATCCATACTATTCCACGCAAAGGTGTGCGCTATATCGGTGCCGTCAACCAAATCACAACCTGTGATGAGGCGACTGAACAGCCACAACAGAGTGAAACCAACATCCTAGCCACAGCAGCCCCCGCACCACTTGCCCTCTCCCCCTCGATGGCAAGTGTGGTTGCGCAAGTTGCGCTGCCGCCTACTAAACCGGGGTTTTTACAAAGCTACCGCTGGAAAAAATTAATCTCTCTGCTGGCATTTTTCTCTTTCTGCTGGCTCTCATTCCTCTCAGTCTTAGTCATAATTATATTATTTCATGGCGATACTCCTCATCCTTAACACCATTAATCAGATAAGGATAATTTAACAAGATTAAATGATGATAATGAAATGGCACTGGTGAAAAAAAAACAGTTAAATAGCTACCACTACGAACGAGGCGAATATAAACACATCGATTCGGGAAGTAGTCAAACACCCAACTAATCTAGTTAAGTATCTACTTAGAATAAAATAATGGGGAATACCCCCCACCACTTAAAAACTTAAAAGGAAAACGAATATGATGAACTTAATCACTAAAGGCTATATCGCGACTCAACTGAAAACCGAAGAATTCATGAAAGATAATCGAGGTTCCATTATTGAATACGTCATGATTATTGCTTTAGCGGCTATCCTTATTGCGTCAGCCAAAGGACCATTGGAACAGATGGTTCTTTCCGTGATCGATACAGCCAAAAATGCAGTAAATATTCCTAAGGGGTAACGCCTTAGAGCTGAGAGGCAACAGATATAAATTTAATTATTCAATATGGCAACCTTAGATTGCCATATTGAACTTCTATATGAGGAGCCATATTGGGAATTATTAATTTTTTGTTAACCAGCTTATTAATGCTACAGCTACTGCTAATTTGCTATAGCGACATCCGCCACCGTATCATTAGCAATAGGTTTATTATGACTATTGCAATCAATACATTAGCTTTAGGTTTTTTTCAATACCATAGGGTCAGTATCATTATTCCACTGTTCGCACTAGTGACTGGCTATATCCTATTTAATTTCAAACTGATTGGAGGTGGCGATGTAAAGTTAATTACCGTATTACTATTAGCTTTAACCGCAGAGCAATCGCTAAATTTCATACTCTATACGGCAATCATGGGGGGAGTTGTGATGATTATAGGTATGCTTATCAACCGCGCTGATATTCAACAACGAGGAGTACCTTATGCTGTCGCCATTACTGGTGGTTTTTTATTATCTCTATTTACCTAAAAATAAATAATTTGTCTCCCATAAGCATAGAGGTTAGCAATAATGAACCGTAAACTTATTTTATTATTTTCACTTATCATTATAGCAATAGGTGCCGCAGGAGTATTGGGTAATAGGGAAGATGGCAGCAATACTCTCACTAATCTTGTCGAACCAAAAAAAGAGAAAATCGCCACTATTATGCTGGCACAATCAACACGCGACCTATCTTCAGGCACCATCTTAACTAAAGATGATTATGCGCTAAAGACAGTGATGGTGCCAGAATCTAGCCAACTAATAAAAAGTGATCTATCAAACCCTGAAAACATTAAAAGTCACTTATTGAAAACAAATATTCTTAGTGGCTCTTATATTACTAACGAGATGTTGGTCTCACCAGAGAGTAGTGAATTTGATCGCCTAAGCTTAAAAAAAGGTGAAGTCATTTATAAGTTTGATATAGAACAACAGGAGCAGCACTTACTTGATGTCTTAAATTTCGGTGATACCCTTTCATTACAATTGAGAACCCTTGAGACAGATTTAAGAAAAGGAGTGGAAAATGGTATTGCTATTAACACCCAAGAGATGAATGACAGAAAAAAACAGAACTACTTATTAACTGAAGTCATTCCCAACATGCGAGTAATAAGGATAAAAAAGTACTCCGCCAACGAATTATCAGAAGAAAATAAGAAAAACCAAAAGACTAAAATCTCATTAGTTGGTTATATAGAGGTCATAATCAATACTGAGGAACTGAATATAATACACTTAGCGGAAAAATCGGGTGATATATTCCTGATACCAGGTACTGAACTCCGTGATGAACATCATACATCAAAAAGCTTACATGACATTTTCCCCAAACTACGCACAATAAGAGAGCTAAGAGGATGAGATCAGTCAGAGCAAAATATCTAAACTGGGATACATTGTTTTTTTTACTTATCATCACGGTGTTACAAATAGTAGTTAACAAAGCCAATGCAAAATCGGTTTATATTTCTTCAGGTGAATCATACATCATTAAAACAGAGGCAGAGATAGATACTGTTTTTGTCTCTTCGGCCGCTGTAGCTGACTATGAATTAGTCAATAAAAATAGCATTATTGTTTATGCTAAAAGTGAAGGAACCACAGAAATCATATTATTTGATGATAAACACCAGGTGCTCGCAAAGAAAACTATCTTGGTAAATAATATTATTAACGCGGCAAATAAGCGAGTACTGATTGAGTATCCCGACAGTAACATTGACATTGATAAAATTGGCGACAGCTACATCTTAACCGGGATAGTGGAGTCAGAAGAGGAGAAAGACACCATCGCCACTATTGTTGGCGAGGCTATTGGTAGTCAGAAAGAGAAAGCCAGCGAGAAACAATATCTCAGCACGCCAGATTATGCACACATCGTTAATAAGTTAAAACTACCACAAGCTAATCAAGTCAATGTCAAATTAACCATTGCTGAAGTCACCAAGGATTTCACTGAAAATGTCGGGGTAGATTGGAGCACTATGGGTGACGCCATTGGCTCTTTCCAGTTCGTTAAATTCAATGCCAATGGTATTAGTACATTAGTACATGCAATTAATGATGAATCTATTGCTCGTGTGTTAGCTGAGCCGAACCTCTCGGTATTATCAGGTGAGAGTGCATCATTTTTGGTTGGCGGTGAAATTCCTATTGCAAGTAACACTGAAAATAGTCAAACAGTGACTTATAAAGAATTTGGCATCAAACTCAATATTGGTGCCAAAGTAAATGAGAAAAAACGGATACGCATTCTCTTAAATGAAGAAGTTAGCAGCATAGGTAAATCATTTAGCATGGAAGGCGGCGATTCTTATCCTTCATTAAAAACACGTAAAGCCGCAACGACATTAGAGCTGGGTGATGGTGAAAGTTTTATCTTGGGCGGTCTTATCAGTAATAGCGAAAGAGAGTCGCTCAAAAAAATTCCATTTATAGGTGATATTCCTATATTAGGTGCTTTATTCCGCAATGCGCAAACTGAACAAAGCCAAACTGAGTTGGTCGTGATCGCCACAGTAAACCTGGTAAAACCTGTCTCAAGAAAAGAGATCGAACTACCTGATTTTATGCATACCTCAACACTTGAACGCCTCTTTAACTTTACCCATATTATGGAAATAAAAAGAGAGAGGATGGCTAAAGAGTTCCTAAGCAAGGGAGGGTTTATTAAGTGAAATTTTTATTAATCAGTAGCACACTCTTACTACCTAATTTATCTCATGCCACAACAATAATTAAGCCTATAGAGAGTGATCGTTCATTTGTTTTAGTTAAAAAAGACAAACTTACTGTAAACAGTAATAGTAAAGATGTCTATTATCTGAACAAAACTGAATATAGCCATTGTAAGTATAATCTTAATGACTATCGTGCATTAAAAAACAAAGCTATAGGATGTGCTGTAAATAACAATAGAAAACGCTCTAGTGACAATGGTGATATATGCAACTAATTCTCAACAAAGACTTAATCAGCAGAAAAGAGCATAAAATTAAAAATACCATTGTCATTATTTCCGAAAGAAACTGGGTAATTGAAAAAATATCTGAAAAAATACGACTGACGGACATAAATCAAATTAAAAGCGTCGAAAAGGATATTTTTAATGTGACAGCGGTAAATATTCCAGATCAGACTGTCGGAGTGATCCTTGACATCAGTGACAATGGTGATGTTGAAGATATATTAAATTTAATAAAAAATCATGTCCCTCGTGACTGCTGGTGTGTTTTAGTCGGTGATATTGACTCAATCACTATTGCACAGCAGTTTACTGAATGCGGGCTACTCTACTTAAATATTCAGTCACAATCAGCTGAACTAACACAATATTTACTGAAAGGCATTCAGATAGAATCAGAAAGAAAAGCCTTTTTTATCAGTGTGCTCGGTTGTAAAGGGGGAATTGGCACCACACTACTCAGTTATCATTTAGCTCATGAAGTGACTCAATTAAGAAAATCCCCCACTCTACTGTTACAAGGTAGTCAAGGATCGCAAGATCTTGACCTGGTGACAGAAAAAAAGATGAGTGCAGAGCTAACTGAATATCAAAAAAACCTTGATCTGATGTTATGTAAAGAGAAGAAGTTAAGTGATATTAATTTTCATAAAACTAAAAAGCATAGTTTTATTGTATTCGATCAACCAATTTATAATACACCGAAAGAAAACTTAACAGATTATATCGAATACTCTAACTGTATAGTTTTAATACTAGACAATAGCATGATATCAGTTCGGATCGCCAAAGAGTTTATTGATACTTATTCTCGTTTTAAGCGAGATAACAAGCGAGGTATTAAATTAATAATTTGCTTAAATGAGAGCCGTCCAGTCACTAAAGACATGCTAAACACCTCAGATGTGCAATCATTATTAGGACGAACAATAGATATTAAAATACCTTATATAAGCAAAGGAAGTGATTCAATTAGTCACTCAAACTACTTTGGCCGTAGAAAGAGATCAATTACCGAATTAGCCAAACATGCACTTGGCATTCGTATTAATACATCGGTATATAACAAAATGTGGATTAATAAGATTATACAACTGCTAAAATAAAAGGCTCATCATGAAGATACCATTATCTACACAAGAGTTAATCCGAGAAAAAATGCTAGCGAATATTGACACAGATAAGGTGGAACATCTGGTCAATGATTATAGCAGACTAATTAATCTTATTTCTCAAACATACCATGAGCTATTTAATGATAATGAGCATCAACTAACGACTCAAGATCAGAAAAAAATAGTCGAAATGATAGCAGATGAAATTACAGGATTTGGTCCACTAAGAGAGTTAATGGAAGATGACTCTATCAGCGACATTATGGTTAATGGCCCGGAGAAAATATTTATTGAGCGCTATGGGCTAATAAGCTTAAGCGATCGCCGATTTATTAATAATACTCAATTGACTGATATTACCAAGCGCTTAATGCAACGTGTAAATCGCCGTATTGATGAAGGTAGGCCTCTGGCTGATGCCCGGTTAATTGATGGTAGCCGCATCAATGCAGCAATAAGTCCTATTACCTTAGATGGCACAGCACTCTCGATCCGAAAATTTAGTAATAATAAAAGAAAATTGGAAGACCTAGTCGATATGGGGGCAATGAGCAGTGATATGGCCAATTTTTTGATTATTGCCGCCAGTTGTCGGGTCAATATCGTTATCTCTGGCGGCACCGGTTCCGGGAAAACGACATTACTCAACGCACTATCAAAATACATCTCTGAAAATGAGAGAGTGATTACCTTAGAAGATGCAGCTGAACTCAATCTTGAACAACCCCATGTGGTGCGCATGGAGACACGCCTAGCGGGGTTGGAAAATACCGGACAGATCACGATGCGGGATTTAGTCATTAACTCATTACGTATGCGCCCCGATAGGATCATTATTGGTGAGTGTCGCGGCGAAGAAACTTTTGAAATGCTCCAGGCGATGAATACTGGCCATAATGGATCAATGTCAACACTACATGCTAATTCACCTCGTGATGCCATAGCACGATTGGAGAGTATGATCATGATGGGGCCAGTTAATATGCCCATTTTTACTATTCGGCGTAATATTGCCTCAGCAATCAATCTAATAGTACAGGTCTCACGGATGAATGATGGATCCAGGAAAGTCCGTTATATAAGTGAAATTATGGGGATGGAAGGTGAGAATGTCGTATTACAGGATATTTTTTCATTCAAGCCAGATAAAGAACGTGATCAACAAGGTAAAATCCAGGGGGACTTTATTAATCATGGCTTATTTAGCCGCTCCGCTGTCAGGATAAATGCTGATATCTATAACTTATCAAATGAGTTAAGTAGTATTTTTTCAGTGGTGAAATAATGACATACTATATAATATTATCATCTGGTATTCTATTGTTGGTATTAAGCAGCTTGAAATGGATTAGAATAAAAAGATCCATTGACAACACTGAAAAAAGGACATTCAAAAAAAATCTTCAGATCACAAATTTCTTTAGAGAAATATTATTAGAGTGGACTGGCTACTTATCTTATATAGTTAAAAATAAAAACAAAAAGCATATAGCCATTCCGATGATTTACTTAATTTTTATATATTCAGTAAATTATAACTGGTTCCATATTAATATTTTTCTTATATCAGTATTTATCTTTATCAGTGTGATACTCCTCCAATTAAGGTTTTCGAGAAAAATGCATCATGCTATTTTTCATCAGGACTTTCCTGAGGTCATCTTGATGATAACCATGGCAGCCAGTAGTGGTGCAAGTATTAATCAAATATTAGAGCGTTGTGGATATGAAATAAATGGCCCATTGGGTGATGAACTTACCCTTATTTGCCGAAAGCTTAATTTGGGTGAGTCACCTGAAACTGTTTTTTATGATGCCTATCAGCGTTTTCACTACCCCGAGTTTTATTTTCTTATCACTATAATATTACTTAATCTGCAACAAGGTGGGCAATTAAGGGAGCTGACTAACCGCTTATCAAGCGTTATAGCGAAAAACAAAACATCTGAGCAGAAAAAAGCCGTAATGACCGCTCAGACTCGGATGTCAGTAAATATTATATCGTTAATGCCGCTGGCATTCTCTCTTTTACTCTATTTTATTGATCCGACAACAATAGAGTCAATGTGGAATCATAGTATTGGTAAGCTTATTTTTTACTATATTATCGCCAGTGAGTTAATTGGACTGGCATTAATAAGGAAAATGCTCAGGAAGACGTTATGAAAATATATTTTCTTATTGCTATCCCTCTATTTTTGATTGCCATGCTATTAAAGGAGAAATCAAAATCAAATAAAATCTCAGTATTTAATCGAGTAAATGGGCATGATAAAACACAAGAAAACAAAGAGAAGGTAAAAGAAGAGAAAGAGCAAGACGATAACTTAGCTCACTTTATAAAACTGCCAGCTATATTTTATAATATGGTTTATCTGAAGTTACTGATCATCATAATAGTCCTAGCAGTAGCTATTATATTGGTCGTGACAGGTACAATTACTATTAATCTGAACTCATTGATAGGGATTGGATTCATTACCATACTCGCGACCCTTTATCTGCCGAAAGTGATGATAAAAAAAATTATCGCCAGGCGAGTTGAATCTATACTTAAGTCGCTCCCATTCTTTATTGATATTACGGCCGCATGTGTGCAATCTGGAATGACAATAGACAGTTCACTGAGTTATGCTGCAAGAAAATTTGAGTTAATAAACCCAGACTTGAGCTTAATAATTCTCAAAATGGCTAAACGGGCAGAAATAAATGGTCTAGAAAGCGCAATTAAAGAGTTGCATCAATGCTCCACTGCAACTGAAATAAAAATGTTTTGTAGCACACTACAATACAGTATCAGTTTTGGTTCTACTGTTTATGACCAATTAATTAAGCTATCTCAAGATATAAGAGAAATGCAACTGTTAGTCACAGAAGAAAAAATAAGTAAATTGTCGACAAAACTGACACTACCTTTGTTTATTTTTATTCTTATTCCCTTTGTCGTATTAGTTATCTCACCTAGTGTTCTGGAGTTAATCGCTTATGTACAACAAGTTTAAATCTATACTCGCCATCTCTCTGTTTACATTTATAATCACTGGTTGCTCTTCTAATAATCTGAGTAAAAAGGAGTTCTCTTATCGAGAAAGTATTTTACTTAAAGCTAATAACTATGGTGGGCTTATTAGCTTATATCGTGAACAACTAAAAACAAAAGAGAATGATGCAGTTAGGCTAAAATTAGCGAATGCATACTATCTTGCCGGTGATAGTCAGTCGTCTTTATATTATTCAAAGCCAATAGTCGATAAAGAAAATGAATATTACTATATTTTGCAAACCAAGAATCTCATTAACAGCAATGATAATGTGGCAGCAAAAATTGCGGTAAAAAAACTCCTCGCTATTTCACCGAAGAGTTCGGAAGCCCATAACTTGCATGGAATTATATTAGCTAATGATGGTGAAACCCATCAAGCTAAAATTGCTTTTGAACAAGCTCGCACTTTATTTATATCTGATGAAACCGCAATGAATAATCTTGCTGTCGTGGCAATGCTTGATGAACGTTATACTGATGCGGTTAGAATACTCTTACCTGACTATCTGGCCGGAAATAAAAACCCACAATTATTACATAACCTGGTGTTTTCACTTATTCAACTTGGTGATACTGCGTATGCAAAAAAGATAATTATTGCGGATAAAATGGCAACAGACCCTGATGAGCTAATATTAGCATTGAGTCAGGTGAGCCATCTTCGTCAAGAAAAATTAAGTTCCGAAGGTGTATGATGTGCAAGATAAAACGGCTATTTTTTCAATCAAATAGCGGCTCTGTTGCTATTGAGTTTTCAATACTCTTTATTCTGTTAATTTTCACACTGTTATTTTCAGCAGAAATCTCTCGCTTACTCTATATTTCTGCCAGCCTGGATCTGGCAGTTTCAGAAGCGGCAAAATCAGCTAAAAATAAGAAAGAAAATGATAGTGCAACTTATCAGTCGGTATTCCTTAATCGCCTAATGGCTCAGCAAGGTGTATTGGGGGCTTTTATAACCAATAATAACGCGGTCACTGCTAGTGTAGAATTTAGTGATAACATATCAGATATCATCGCTAATAAAATGAGCAAAGTATATACAGATCAAAAACTAGCACGTTATAGTGTTAGCTATACCTATAGCCCCCTTTTTTTCCCGATTCCCTCCGTCTGGTCTAATATATTGTTATCTCGCGAGGTGATTTTTGTACAAGAAAATTAAGCGTAATAATTTTATTCTCAACTGCCATGGTTCGGTAATTATCGAATTCGCATTTGCGGTTTTTATTATTACACTGCTTATCAAAGTGTTGCTCTCAGTGGCAACATATCAATCAACAGTGGGTAAATTGGATCGTATCTCATACTCTATTGCCGGGATAGTAAGGGAGCGGAGTAAATTATATGGCAGTGACTATCGTCTGACTCAGATGCAAGTTGAGGAGTTAAAACGTCTCGCTGAAAAAATGCTATTAAATTCGGGCATGAAGAGTTCTAACTTGGCGATGACAATTGAGACATTGCATTTTTTGCCGAGCAATCCTGAAATAAAAGATATTGATAATCAGAATACTGTTTCAGTTAGCCTCGGCTCATGCCAACCAATACGACCACTATCTAAGATGATAAATTTGTCACCCTATGCCCATACTGGCCGCTGGATACCGCTGTATCAAGTCACATTATGTCTGCCGACCGCAGGGGGAGGTTTGGCTATTCCGATAACATCGTCAGCTGTGGCGATTGAACGCTAACGCCTAACTCATAGCAACATGATAATAAAATTAATAAGGAAGTTTATGCTCACTAATAGATCCATTTTTCGTCCCGGCAATCTACTATCTCTCTTTATAATAATAAGTCGGAAATTTATAAAAAATGATAAAGGAGCCATTTTATTACCCTTTATTATAATATTGCCATTTTTCATTGCACTATTATTTCTGTCCTTTGAGATTTCGCAGCTATTGCAAAAAAAAGCTAAACTCTCTGATGCTATTGAGCAAGCGACATTAGCATTAACGGTCGAGAATGATGACCTACCGGACGAGCTTCAAATGAGAAAAAATGTTTATTTAGTCTCTAATTTTTCTAGTGCATATTTGCCATTAGAGCATTTCTCAGTACCGGAGATCGATATAAAAAATAATTGTGGCCAATTGACATATAATGCGAAGATTACCATGAGCTACTTTGCTAATTTCTTATCTAAAACAGCTATGACAAATACAATCACCACAATAGGCACTGAAGATAATGGTGCTGCCATAAAACAAGTATCTACAATTCAAGATAAAGCTACTGATGTCATCTTTGTGGCCGACTATTCTGGATCAATGAATGAGGGTTTTCATGGTAAAGTCCCAAGAGGAGAAAAAATAAATGCCTTAAGAGATGTATTTAACCGATTGAATGGTAGCATCCTCAAAAATAGCAATATTAATCTTATTGGTTTCGTACCCTTCTCGTGGGGAACAAAAAGAATCGTAATAGAGAATAATCAAGAAAAAAAGTATTGTCATTTTCCTTTTGTGCCCAAGCTATATAGAGCAGATAATAACTACTTTCGGCAATACACTGTATCTGGACTAAAAAAATTCCCTGGACTGGAAGGATTGACTGATATTGATAAGATTAACTATGGGGAACTAACGTTGGGAGAATATAACACCCTTACTAACGTCATAAAAAACATGGCTAAACAGGAATATAGAAATAAGGCACTGGAGTTCCTCCGCATTACACTTAATATTCCAACATACATGCAACAAATGATATTTATAACGACTACCATTGATTATGACGCAACAATTAAATCAATAAATTCAGATGCACAATATATCGATATTCCATTAGATGATATAATAAACGAATCTATTTGCCTGAATAACTCCAATGCATACTCACTAGATAGTCATAATAGTCATGATGACCTCATAGATAAAATGATAGCTATGTCACCTTTGGGCCAAACACTCGTCAGTTCTGGGATATTATATGCCAATACCCTATTTAAAAAAGAAAGCAATAACAGTAATAATAAATTAATGGTAATTATCTCTGATGGTATTGATGTATTTATAAATGATACCACAATACAACAAAGTATTTATATATCCAAGACACTGATAGATAAAGGGATGTGCGAAAGAATCAAAGAAAATAATATTAAAATGGTTTTTATCGCCATCAAAGATGGCTCAAATGAAACTAACGAACCAGCAAATTATATTGATTGGAAAAAATGCGTCGGTGAGGATAATTATTACTACGTATCTGATGCCCACGAGCTAGAAGCCGCTCTCAGGCAGTCATTAACAACAACCTCTAGCGAGGTAGTAGGCCGCAATATACCTAAGCATTAGCATCAGGCGCGGTCACACTCACCGCGCCTAAGAGAGGCTATTTAGCGCCGCCCGCTTCCATGCCGACCAAACCAACCTTGAGATATCCTGATTTGCGTAGCGCATCCATCACGCTCATCAGGGTCTCATAATCCACCACTTTATCCGCCTGGAAGAAGATGGTGGTCTCTTTATTGGATTGAGTCACTTTATCTAGTGCCGCTGCCAGTGTATCGCGATCAACCTGCTGGTCACCGACATATAACTGGTTATCCGCTTTCACCGTCAGGAAGACCGGTTTCTCCGGCCGTGGCTGCGGCACCGCTGACGATGCCGGTAGATCCACTTTGATATCCACCGTGGCTAATGGCGCGGCCACCATAAAGATAATCAGCAAAACCAGCATGACATCGATAAACGGCGTCACGTTAATTTCGTGCAGTTCACCGCTTTCATCGAGGTTATCATTCATCCGCATCGCCATAGATCACCCCGCACGCAGTTGATGAGGCTGCTTAGATGACTTTGCTTCACTGCTGCTATTCAGATCGAGGTCACGGCTTAACAGCAGTAGCACCTGTGCTGCGACATCACCCACTTGCGCACGGTAAGAACCAATCAGGCGAGCAAAGATGTTGTAGATAACTACCGCTGGGATGGCGGCGACCAGACCCAGCGCTGTTGCCAGCAGGGCTTCAGCAATGCCCGGTGCCACGACCGCCAGATTGGTGGTTTGTGAATGAGCAATGCCGATAAAGCTGTTCATGATGCCCCAAACTGTACCAAACAGCCCCACGAAGGGTGAGATTGCACCGATAGTGGCGAGGAAACCATTGCCTTTGCCCATTTGGCGGCCAATGGCTGCCACCCGCCGCTCTAAGCGGAAAGCGGCACGCTCTTTAATGCCGTTGTTGTCATTCGACTCTGCTGACAATAAACGTTCGTTCTGCGCTTCACGAAGCAATAGGCTGCTGATGCTATCTGAGGCAAATACCTCTGCACGCTCTGATGCGGTATCCAGATCCGTCACTGCGCCGATGACTTCATGCTCTTGCAGTAAGCGGCGGCGCGCGCGGAATAGCTCGGTGCCTTTGGAGAACAAAATGGTCCAGGTGACAATTGATGCCAATACCAGGCCAATCATCACCCCTTTCACCACCACGTCGGCATGTTGATACATTCCCCAGACAGATAAGTCCATCGCCAGCCCTTGTGGAACGGGTGCCGCTATTGGCTGAACTGTCGCCGCCGGGCTTGCTTCGCTGTTTACTGCTGTTGCAGCGACGGCAGTTAGCTCCGGTGCCGGTAGCGGGGTCGATGTTGCTGTTGTTGGTGCCGCAACAGATGAAGCAATGGCACTGCTGTTGCCGGGTGCTGCTTGTGCATGACCTGCTAAACCGGCCACTAGCAGTAATGCCACTACGCCTGTCATCATCCGGCCTTGCACGAATGATCTATCTTTAATCTCTTTGCCAGCTGTTTTCACGCTGTGCCTCCACCCAATATACATATCAATTTAAGGACGAAATCAGCTGCCGATCATATCAAACAAATGGGGGATTGATAGTAATTATCATTAGTGTTTACGCCGATTTTTTGCGAAAAAAAGAGAAATTGCCTGATATCAGGGACTACGCGACTTCGACGCACCAGATTGAGCTATTGGCTGTACAGCGGGAGTGCCATTAAGTGTAAAGATGGGAAATTGATTAATTGAGCGTCATAACACCTGCGCAACCTAAAATACCCCCTATTTATGATTCCTTAATAAATCTCCCATTTCGCGACTTCCGTAGCATTTTCCCATGACAAACCCACAGAAAACAGCGGGTCACCCTATTGAGTTTTTTTCATGCTAAAAACTGCGCCTACACAACAATCATCATGTTAACGTAAGAAATAATTTCCCCTATAAATGCTGTCAATGAAATCTGGGCATAGCTGATAAAAAGGTAACAACGAAATCATGTCTGCAAATAAGCCAACCACCGAAAAACTGGAAACCATCCTGGTCAGCGCGGGCAGGAGTAAAAGATTCACCCAAGGCTCGGTTAATACCGTGATTCAGCGGGCATCGTCTCTGGTTTTCGACTCCGTTAAAGCGAAAAAACAGGCCACCATCAATCGGGGAAATGGCGAGCTATTCTATGGCCGCCGCGGCACCTTAACCCATTTCTCCTTGCAGGAGGCGATGACTGAGTTGGAGGGTGGCGCGGGCTGCGTTCTCTATCCTTGCGGCGCGGCGGCGATCAGCAATGCCATTTTATCCTTTGTTTCAGCCGGCGATCATGTGCTGATGACCGGTTCGGCCTATGAGCCGGCTCAAAGTTTTTGCGATAAAATTTTATCGCGCATGAGTATCACCACGACCTATTTTGACCCGATGATTGGCGCGGGTATCGCCGCCCTGATCACCCCGCAAACCAAAGTGGTGTTCCTTGAGTCCCCCGGCTCTATCACCATGGAAATACAGGATATTCCGGCGATGGTGAGGGCTATCCGCGCGGTGGCACCTGAGATAATCATTATGATGGACAATACTTGGGCGGCTGGTGTGCTGTTTAAAGCATTAGATTTTGATATTGATATCTCCATCCAATCAGGAACCAAATATATTATTGGTCACTCTGATGCCATGTTAGGAATTGCTGTTGCCAATGCGCGCTGTTGGGAGCAACTGCGGGAAGACTCTTATCTGATGGGGCAGATGGTCGATGCTGACACCGCCTACCTTGCTAGCCGTGGGTTGCGCACTCTTAGTGTTCGCCTAAAACAGCATGAGAAAAACAGTATCGAGATAGCCCACTGGTTGGCTCAGCGCCCAGAAGTTGCGGCGGTCTACCACCCGGCACTGCCTGACTGCAAAGGCCATGAATTCTACCTGCGGGACTTCACTGGCTGTAACGGTTTATTCTCCTTTGAACTAAAACAGGAGCTAACACAGCAGCAGTTAGAAGCCTATCTCGACCACTTCACTCACTTCAGCATGGCCTTCTCATGGGGCGGTTTTGAGTCCTTGATTCTGGGTTATCAACCCAAAGATATCCGCGCGATCCGCCGCTATGAGGGCGAAGGAATTAACGGCACGTTATTCCGCCTGCATATTGGTCTGGAGAGTGTTCAAGATTTGCAAGACGACTTGGCGGCTGGCTTTGAGCGCATTAAAGCTGCGCAGGAGTAGGTTCTGATCGGCATGACTTGTTTTAGTTTTATCGAAATGACTTGTTTAGCGAGGTGACTTGTTTTAGTGAGGTCACTTGTTAATGCGCGGTGACAATCTCCGCGCATTCATCCTCTTTTACAAAAAGAGTATCAACAGCACATATATATCCCCTCAAAAATTCAGTTATTGAGGATAAGATCAATGTGGATCAGCGCCAATGCGGATACACTAGGTCACTCCACACCAACAGTTGTCCTTACCGACAATATCCTCACACGATAGGCAAACAGGAACAGAAATGGATGTATTACGCGAAATCCTTCATGCCTTATGGCAGCAGGATTTTAGTAAACTTGCCGACCCGAATGTGATTTGGGTTATTTACGGCATACTCTTTACCACCCTATTTTTAGAAAACGGTTTGCTGCCGGCTTCTTTCCTCCCCGGAGATAGCTTGCTGCTATTGGCGGGTGCATTAATTGCCAAGGGGGTCATGGGGTTCTTGCCCACCATGATCATTCTGACCATTGCCGCTAGTCTGGGTTGTTGGCTGAGCTACCTGCAAGGGCTGTGGTTAGGCGATACTAAAGTGGTCAAAAAGTGGCTCTTGCAGCTACCGGTTCATTATCGTCAGCGCGCCCATACTCTCTTTGTACGCCATGGTCTGGCGGCCCTAATTATTGGCCGTTTTCTCGCTTTTGTGCGCACCTTATTGCCCACACTGGCCGGTATTTCTGGCCTAAATAGCGCGCGTTTTCAATTCTTTAACTGGCTCAGTGGGCTGCTGTGGGTTGGCAGTGTGGTGGGTTTGGGCTTCGCACTAAGCCAGATTCCCTTGGTTAAGCATTATGAAAATCAGGTTATGACTGCACTGATGATTCTACCCATTGTGTTGCTGTTGGTGGGTTTGGTCGGCACCCTGGTTCTGGTGTGGTGCAAACGTAAAAGCGTGACTGAGTAGCAGAGCCGTCAACATCAGTTAGCGCGCAGTTTGGCGACCTCTTCGCTCGGGGTATGGCCGAAATAGCGCTTAAATTCACGGCTGAACTGTGACGCGCTCTCATATCCCACTCTGTTTGCGGCGGTACTGGCCTTTAGGCCGTCGTGCAACATCATCATCCGCGCCCGATGCAGCCGGTAAGATTTCAGATATTGCAGCGGAGAGGTGTTGGTCACCGCTTTAAAGTTGTGATGAAACGCCGAAACACTCATGTTCACATCGGCCGCTAGCTGCTCGACATTCAAGTTATCCGCAAATTGATGCTCAATCCGTCGCAATGTTTTGGTGATTTGATTGAAGTGCCCATGGCGGTTAACCAGCGCCTGCAAAGCCCCGCCGCACTGCCCACAGAGCACATAGTAGAGAATCTCACGCACAATTTGCGGGCCAAGCACTCTGGCATCACGGGGTTTGGACATCACATCCAGCAATCGCTCGGTGGCACACAACATTTCATCAGTCAGCGCAGACGAATTAACCCCCGAACTATTGCCGAAGGGTTTATCTAGCTCGTCATCACCTATATCGATAAGTAAATCCTGTAGCATTTGGCTGTCTATATGAATCGAAATCCCTGCCAGTGGTATCTCTGGGCTGGCGAAGGTTTCACATTCAAACGGCAGTGGCACCGTTAGAATCAGGTAGTTTTTCGGGTCATAACGAAAGACCTTACTGCCCAAATAACCCACTTTATGCCCCTGAAATATAATCACCACACTGGGGGTGTACATTACCGGGGTGCGCGGCTGATGGGTGGTGGAGTATAAAATTTTCACCCGTGGCACAGCTGAGGGGGTTAAGCCATTGCCCTGAGCCAGATGGCTAATCTTCTTCGCCAGCAGCACCTGAATATCATTAACCTCTACCATGGTGAGTTCACCTGTTTCTGTTATCTAGAGCAATCTATCATCGGAAACGATCTGACATAAATTGTGCTGTATTTACCGAGTTTTCTACAGTGTTTTGGAGAAATAGGCAAGAGCAAGGCAGAAATGTGCATTGAGATATGGTGCTAAGTTGCCGACAATGGCTACCAATGTCATTAATAACGATGGAATAAAAATAATGCAAAACTTCACCCTCCACACCCCGACTAAAGTGCTGTTCGGTACTGGCCAGATAGCGCAACTGAGCAAAGAGATCCCCGCTGATGCCCGCATTTTAATCACCTACGGTGGCGGCAGTATTAAGCAAAATGGCGTGTTGGACCAAGTCCATAACGCACTGAAAGGCTTTGATTTCCTTGAGTTTGGCGGTATCGAACCTAACCCAACCTATGAAACCCTGATGAAGGCGGTCGAGCTTATTCGGGCAGAAAAAATCAACTTCCTGCTGGCAGTCGGCGGTGGTTCAGTATTGGATGGCACCAAGTTCATCGCTGCCGCTGTTAACTATCCACAAGATCCATGGCACATTCTGGAAACCACAGGTAGCGATATCACTGAAGCGCTGCCAATGGGTTCCGTGCTGACCTTACCTGCCACCGGCTCTGAAACCAACAGTGGCGCGGTGATCAGCCGCCGCAGCACTGGCGATAAGCAACACTTCTTCTCCCCGCATGTCCAACCGCTGTTTGCGGTGCTGGACCCGGTTGTTACCTACAGCCTGCCGCCACGTCAGGTGGCGAATGGTGTTGTCGATGCATTTGTGCATACCATTGAGCAATATTTGACCTATCCGGTTGATGCGAAAGTGCAAGATCGCTTCGCGGAAGGGCTGCTCTTAACTCTGATTGAAGATGGCCCGAAAGCATTGACTGACCCAGAGAATTACAACGTGCGCGCCAATATTATGTGGAGCGCCACCATGGCATTAAATGGCCTGATTGGGGCCGGTGTCCCGCAAGACTGGGCAACACACATGCTGGGTCACGAACTGACAGCGCGCCATGGTCTTGACCATGCACAAACACTGGCGGTGGTACTACCTGCACTGCTGGTTGCCAAGAAAGAACAAAAACGCGCCAAACTGCTGCAATATGCTGAACGTGTCTGGGGCCTGCGTGAAGGGAGTGAAGAGCAGCGCATCGATGCCGCCATTGAAGCGACTCGTCATTTCTTTGAAAGCATGGGGGTCGCGACTCGCCTGTCCGCCTACAAACTGGATGGCAGCTCTATTCCCGATTTAATCAAAAAATTGGAAGAGCACGGCATGACCCAACTTGGTGAACACGGTGATATCACACTAGCGGATAGTAAACGTATCTACGAAGCTGCGGTCTAATAATTAGGTGTCATAGAGTCGGCAATCGCTGGCTCTATGTCACGACTGAAGGCAGCACTCCACTACTTTCATCTATTATAGTGGGCGTTATATTTATTTACTGCTAGGCTTTGGATTATTGCCACACATCACGCTACCCCTATCTCATTGGCAGGTCAGTGCCGACGATAGACCTGTTCACCTTTGATGGTTCCCACACGCGATAAATACCAATCAAGCTAATAAATATGATGATCACAGCTAAACTTACACTATCGGTCACAGGGCTGGAACAGCCCAGTTTGTAAGCTAAGGAGATAAACATGGCGACGCAACCCATTATCAAATTGCACGATGGAAACCTGATGCCACAGCTTGGCCTTGGTGTTTGGCAGGCGAGCATTGAAGAGACACAGCTGGCAGTCAGTAAGGCGCTAGAGGTGGGCTATCGGTTAGTCGATACTGCGGCTATTTATAAGAATGAAGTGGGTGTTGGTCACGCGCTAAAAACGGCAGGCGTCGCCCGCGAAGAGCTATTTATTACCACCAAATTGTGGAATGACGGCCAGCGCTACCCAAAGCAGGGGCTGGAAGAGAGCCTGGAAAAACTTCAGCTCGACTACGTGGATCTCTATCTGATTCACTGGCCTGATCCCGCGCAGGATCGTTATGTCAGTGCCTGGCGTGAGCTTATCACCTTGAAAGAGCAAGGTTTAGTTCGCAGCATCGGCGTCTGTAACTTCAATATCCCTCACCTGCAACGGTTGATTGATGAAACCGGGGTTGCCCCGACCCTCAATCAGATTGAGCTGCATCCGCTGTTACAGCAGCGCCAGTTACATGCCTGGAATGCTACCCACCATATTGCGACCGAATCCTGGAGCCCCTTGGCACAAGGTGGCGAAGGTGTTTTCGATCAACCCGTTATCCGCCAGCTCGCGCAAAAATACAACAAAACAGCGGCTCAGATAGTGATCCGTTGGCACCTTGATTGCGGGCTAATCGTTATCCCTAAATCGGTAACGCCAGCGCGTATCAGAGAGAATTTTGAGGTGTTTGATTTTAAGCTGCACAAAGATGAACTGACGGCAATTTCGAAGCTAGATAGCGGTAAACGATTGGGGCCAGACCCGGATGTTTTCGGGTCTGACCGCTGATTTAAGAACTTTTCAGCTTAATGAGGCTTGCTTTTACCTTTGCTGGTGCCCGAAGGCTTATTCAGCGGCGCTCTGTTGCCGCCGATTTTGCTGCCTGATGACTTAGACGCGGCCGGGCTATTGGCTGACTGCGGCCTCTTACCCGCTGGCACGGCCTGAGTTCGGCTACCGGGCTGGCGCTGGCGGGTAATTGAGGTGTGCTTGGTCAACGCTGGCGTATGATGGCGCAACGCGCGGCGTGCTTCGCGCTGCTCTTCTATTGTCGCTGCCGGCACCAAACATTCACGACGGCTACCAATCAGATGCTGCAACCCCATATCGGCCAATGCGTCGCGAATCATCGGCCAGTTGGCCGGATCATGATAGCGCAGTAATGCTTTATGCAACCGCCGCTGACGATCGCCTTTCGGCACCACCACCTCCTCACTCTTATAATCTACCTTCGACAGCGGGTTTTTACCGGTGTAATACATGGTGGTAGAGTTCGCCAGCGGCGAGGGATAGAAGTTCTGCACCTGATCCAAACGGAAGCGGTTTTTCTTCAGCCATAACGCCAGATTAACCATATCCTTATCCTCGGTCCCCGGATGGGCGGAGATGAAATAAGGGATCAGATACTGCTCTTTACCCGCCTGCTTAGAGTAGGTATCAAATAGCTCTTTAAAGCGCTGATAGCTGCCCATTCCCGGTTTCATCATTTTGGAAAGTGGGCCTTCCTCTGTGTGTTCCGGGGCAATTTTCAAATAGCCGCCCACATGGTGGCTGGCTAACTCTTTGATATAACGCGGATCTTCGACTGCCAAATCGTAACGTACCCCGGAGGCTATCAGGATCTTTTTAATCCCCTTCAAATCACGCGCTCGTCGATACAGGGAGATCGTCGGTTCATGGTTAGTGTCCATGTGCTGGCAGATTTCAGGGTAAACACAAGAGGCACGGCGGCATGTTTGCTCGGCGCGCGGTGATTGGCAGCGCAGCATGTACATATTGGCTGTCGGGCCACCAAGATCTGAAATAATGCCGGTAAAACCAGGGACTTTGTCGCGAATCTCTTCGATTTCACGAATAATAGAATCTTCTGAACGGCTCTGAATTATGCGCCCTTCATGCTCGGTGATAGAGCAGAATGAACAGCCGCCATAGCAACCGCGCATGATATTGATTGAGAAGCGGATCATGTCATAGGCTGGGATCGGCGATTTGCCATAAACAGGGTGCGGCACGCGCTGGTAAGGCAGCGCAAAAACGCTGTCCATCTCTTCCGTGCTGAGTGGGATCGCCGGCGGGTTAATCCAGATGTAGCGGTCACCATGTTTTTGCATCAAAGCCCGCGCACAACCGGGATTGGTTTCATGATGCAAAATCCGCGAGGTGTGGGCATATAACACTTTGTCTGCCTTCACTTTTTCGTAAGAAGGCAGTAAGACATAGGTCTTTTCCCATGGTTTGGGTTTAGCGGCGCGTACCGTAATAGGTTTCGCCTCTGGCTCAGGGATATCATTGGTTGCACAGGGTAGATCTTCGCCATAGGGGTTGGGGATGGCTTCAATGCGCCCAGGGCTATCCAGACGGGTAGAGTCCACCCCGCTCCAGCCCGGTAGCGCCGTTTTGCGCATCACTACCGTGTTACGCACATCCTGAATATCGGCAATTTTCTCACCCGCCGCCAGACGATGTGCAACTTCAACCAATGGCCGCTCGCCATTACCGTAAACCAACATATCCGCTTTCGCATCCACGATCACCGAACGGCGAACCGTGTCCGACCAATAATCGTAGTGGGCAATGCGCCGCAGACTGGCCTCGATCCCACCGAGTAATACCGGCACGTGGCTATAGGCCTCTTTGCAGCGCTGGCTATACACCAATGTGGCGCGATCTGGTCGTTTACCACTTTGGTTATCGGGGGTATAGGCATCGTCGTGACGCAATTTTCGGTCAGCGGTATAGCGGTTGATCATCGAGTCCATATTCCCGGCGGTCACACCGAAAAACAGATTTGGCTCACCAAGGCGCATAAAGTCATTTTTATTAGTCCAATCCGGCTGGGCAATAATCCCCACACGGAAGCCTTGGGCCTCCAACATGCGGCCAATAATCGCCATACCAAAGCTTGGATGGTCAACATAGGCATCGCCAGTGATAACAATGATATCGCAGCTGTCCCAGCCCAATATGTCCATCTCCTCCCGTGACATCGGCAAGAATGGCGCAGTGCCATAGCATTCAGCCCAATATGGCTGATAAGAAAACAGGTCACGCTCTGGTTGGATCAGGCTGGTACTCATGGCAACACTCTTTGAATTGGGCAAGTTGAGGTGGTTCGGGTTAAGAAATCATCACCGGGCGGCGATTATACGCATTTATCCATGAGAAGAGGAAGGATATTGCTAGTTTTGGGATGAGTTTTAGGGATTAAGTGGCGTTAATAATGAGGGTGATTGGTTCGATTGACATGAGATTTATGCTCACCTTGGCTTAAATGCCTCAACCGAACCAGATCACCATTAACCCACTGTTGGGGCTGCCACCGTCACCAACTGCCCCGCCGAGCCGCGATCCGCCATTTCTAGCGTCTGGCTGTGGAACAAGAATGGGAAGTGCGGCGAGGAAACCTGATTGAAGTAGACCAGTAGCTCCACATCACCATCGACCCATACTGTATCCTTCCAACCGCGATCCTCAGCCATCGCCGGCGCGCCATTAACACTCTTCACCAAGAAAGAAACGCCTTGGATATGAAATGCTTGCGGCATATCTGCATGTAACGTCCAACGCTCCCAAGTACCTTGCTGCGCCTGCGCATCAACCCGGCTCATATCCCAAATTGCACCATTGATTCCTGGCAGGGAATCCCCCAAACGGAACTCACGGGAACGAATCACATTGCCATCAAGAATCTGATCAGCAAGCAAACGCATTGGCAGATTATCGGTGACTAACGGCAGCAAACCCGTGGGCTTTAAGGTCAAAACCAATGTGGAAATCAAAATACTCGATGGCTCAAATAAGCCACGCAGGCGATCCATAATTCCGGCAGAATCACCCGCCGTGATGGAAACTTCACTGCCCTGCGACATATCAATGACCACTTCACGCCGCTCACCGGGCGCAAGCGAGAGTTGCTGCACTGCCACCGGGGAGGGGAGGAACCCTTGGTCACTCGCGACAACATGTAGCGGGCGACCATCGCTAAGTTGCAGGGTATAGCGGCGGGAGTTGGAGGCGTTGAGCAAACGTAACCGCACCCAACCACGGGAAACTTCAACAAACGGACTTTGTACCCCGTTCACCAGCAGCGTATCACCGACAAAGCCACCTTTAGCGGGCGGGTTATATTCCGGCACGCCAAAGTTATCCAGCCGCTTGTCCTGAATAATAATCGGGAAATCATCAACGCCGTAATGGTTCGGCAAAGGCATCGCTTTGCTGATTTCATCTTCCACCAGCCACATACCGGCCAACCCATTATAAACGTGCGGTGCCATGCGGTTAGGGGTATTGGCATGATACCAACAGGTCGCTGCCGGCTGGCGTACCGGCAATACCGGAGACCAATCAGCACCAGGCGAAATCATGCGCGCCGCACCGCCCATCAGCGTACCGGGGACTTGCAGGCCGCTGATCGTCATGGATACCGGCTCAGTCAAGCGGTTGCTGTAAATGAGTTTGACGTCATCGCCGCTAAAAACCCTGACTGTTGGCCCCAAATACATGCCGTTAACCCCCCATACGGCAGCTTTCTGACCACCACTAAATGCCCAGTGCGCCCGCTGTAAGGTCAAAAACAGCGGTTGACCGCGGCGGGACTCCAGTAAGGGTGGAACAGGTAGCGAGGGTTGTTGGGTACTATTAGCCTGTGCCCTCAATGGCAACGAACCAGCACCTAGCGCTAAGCCCGTAGCCTGAATGAACTGGCGACGACTGAGTGACATATCTTCTCCGTGAAAACCACAATCAAATCTACTGCAAAATTTTGCCTGACTGCGAATAACGCTGAAGCACGGCAAAACGCTCACGACTAGAGTCGCTTAAATGAAAATCCAAAACTTTACTTCAACTAAAATTCGCTTCAACCAAAATCCGCTTCAATTAAGACTGACGCCAATCATAACAACCAGCGCACAATAACCTGCCCCTGGCAGCTAATGACTATTTTTCAGTCGCGGTCTGTTGCGCCTCTTGGGCAATTTCTGCGTCGAGTTGCTCAATTTTAGCTAACATCAGATTGCGGCAGTGCTCAGACAACTCGCGCACTCGCTCTTTGCCATAGCCGGTGGTATCCACAGGCGGCATGATCTCTACGATGACTTTGCCATTTGACCAACGATTTAAGTTGATATGATTCGTGCTGGAGACACAAATTGGCACAATCGGCACACCAGCGGCAATCGCTGCATGAAAAGCACCGGTCTTAAATGGCAACAAACCACGACCACGGCTACGGGTGCCCTCTGGGAACATCCAGATAGAGACATCTCTTTTTTTCACCTGCTCGACCACTTGAGCAATAGTGCCATGCGCTTTAGCGCGGTTATCGCGATCGATAAGCAAGTTACCGGTCAGCCAGTATAGTGGCCCAAATAATGGCACCCACAGCAGGCTCTTTTTGCCCACAGTGACTGTACCAGACTGAACCACATTCGACATGGTGACCATATCGTAATTATTTTGATGGTTGGCAATATAGATACAGGTGCCGTAGCTGGCCGCTTCTTTAGGAATGCGTTGCTCAACCGTAATGCCAAACAGCACTGACATCCGACCAAACAGATGGGCGAAGGTCGCGAGATTACGCGGATTTCGCGGCCTAAATAGGCAATAAATCGAACCAAACACACACACCAGAACACAATAGAAAACGGCCAGTACCGTGCGCAAAATTAATAGCATAACACCCTCTTAAACACTGACTCTTAGAGACCTAATCGACGCTAGTATAACGGCTTAACCACAAAAAACCGCGCTGATTGCTTACCATCATTATGTTACGCGACAGCGCGCGCAAAATGCGCGCGCCATCCGTTACATTTACGGCGGATGCCAACCTAAAAACGCCAACGATGCTGAATATTAAGCTTCGCTATCTGTTGGTATCACTCGTGCTGGCGCATCAATCTCAACACGATCAATGCGTTGCAAGCCGCGAGGCAGTGGTGAGCCTTTCCGCCCACGTTCAGCGCGGAATTTCTGCAAATCTTCGGGCCGCAAAGTTAACTTACGTTTACCAAAGTGAAGTGTCACAGAGGTTTGAGGCGGTAAAACAAACAGCCATGCCAAACGATCTTCGCCTGCTGCGGCTTGCGCGCTAGGGATTGAGATGATTTTGTTACCCTTACCTTTTGATAACTCAGGTAAATCGGCGACTGGGAACATCAACATACGCCCAGCAGCCGTGATGGATAACAGCATGTCATCCGGGCCATAAATCTCTAATGGCGGCAGGGCCTTGGCATTTTCCGGCAACGTAATCATCGTTTTACCGGCGCGGTTCTTGGCAACCAAGTCATTGAAAGTACAGACGAAACCATAGCCCGCATCCGATGCCATTAATAATTTTTGGTCATCTGGTGCCATCAATACCTGTTCGATGGTCGCCCCCGGTGGTGGCGTCAGTTTACCGGTCAGCGGCTCTCCTTGGCCACGCGCAGATGGCAACGTCAGTGGATCTAACGCATAGCTGCGACCGGTTGAGTCAATAAACACTACCGGTTGGTTACTCATGCCCCGTGCTGCGGCACGGAAGCTATCACCCGCTTTATAGCTTAATCCACTCGGGTCGATATCATGGCCTTTCGCACTGCGCACCCAGCCCATTTCAGACAGCACAATGGTCACTGGCTCAGAAGGCACGATGTCATGATCACTCATGGCCTTAGCTTCAGCACGTTCAGTCAACGGGGAGCGACGGTCATCGCCATAAGCCGCTGCGTCCGCCTGAATCTCTTTCTTTATCATAGTATTAAGCTTGCGCTCTGATGCCAGCAATGCTTGTAACTGATCACGTTCTTTGGCTAATTCATCTTGTTCGCCGCGAATCTTCACCTCTTCCAGCTTGGCCAAATGGCGAAGTTTCAGTTCGAGGATCGCTTCAGCCTGCGTTTCAGAAATGGCAAAGTGCTGCATCAACAGCGGCTTTGGCTCATCTTCAGTGCGGATGATATGAATAACTTCATCGATATTCAGGAAGGCAATTAATAAGCCTTCCAAAATATGCAGCCGCTTCAGAACCTTTTCCAGACGGTAATTCAAGCGGTTACGGACGGTTTGGCGGCGGAATACCAGCCACTCGGTGAGGATCTCCAGCAGCCCTTTTACTGTCGGGCGATGATCCAGGCCGATCATATTCATGTTGATTCGATAGCTTCTTTCCAGATCCGTGGTGGCAAACAGATGGTTCATCACCTGATCCAGATCGACACGATTGGTACGGGGAACAATCACTAACCGAGTAGGGTTTTCGTGGTCAGATTCATCACGTAAATCCTCAACCATCGGTAATTTCTTGGCGCGCATCTGGCTGGCAATCTGCTCCAGCACCTTAGCACCGGAAACTTGATGCGGTAACGCAGTAATGACTGCACTACCATCCTCTTTCTTCCACAAGGCGCGCATACGAACAGAACCACGGCCATTTTCGTAAATTTTACGAATCTCATTACGTGGCGTAATGATCTCGGCTTCCGTCGGGAAATCAGGCCCTTGCACAAATTCCAGCAACTCTTCGAGCGAGGTCGCAGGTTTATCAATCAGCGCAATCACCGCCTGAGCAATTTCGCGCACATTATGTGGCGGAATATCAGTTGCCATCCCCACGGCAATACCGGTGGTGCCGTTGAGCAGAATATTCGGCAGGCGCGCCGGCAGCATTTTCGGCTCCTGCATGGTGCCATCAAAGTTTGGCACCCAGTCAACCGTACCTTGGCCTAACTCACCCAGCAGCACTTCGGCATATTTGGACAAGCGGGATTCGGTGTAACGCATCGCCGCAAACGACTTAGGATCATCCGGCGCCCCCCAGTTCCCTTGCCCATCCACCAGCGGGTAGCGGTAAGAGAATGGCTGCGCCATCAGTACCATGGCTTCATAGCAAGCACTGTCGCCATGGGGATGATATTTACCCAGTACGTCACCCACGGTACGGGCGGATTTCTTGAATTTAGCGCTATTGCTCAGCCCCAGTTCAGACATCGCGTAGACGATGCGCCGTTGCACTGGTTTCAAACCATCGCCGATAAATGGCAACGCCCGATCCATGATGACGTACATGGAGTAGTTCAGATAGGCGTTTTCAGTAAAGGTGTGCAGCGGTAAGCGCTCTGCACCGTCATGAGTCAAATCACTCATTACTCAAATATCCTCAGACTCTGGAATGGCGATCACTGGGCGTCAGCGGATCGGCACCGCAAGTTTATTGTCGATTTCTGCCCGCGATAGTACCTCATCTGCGGGGTGACTGTCACAACCCACAGAGAATCTCGATCTTTCCCTCTGAGCAGGGCAAATTTCGGCTTCTGCAAACAACCAAAAAGGTACTAATCATCCTTAATCCATCCCTTTTGTTGCTTGCTGAGCAAGAGTGTTGTGCACTACTGCGCATTTTTCTCTGGCGTGGTAACCGTTAGCATACTCAGTATTCCGGCTTGGCTACTCTCTTGTGCAACTAACAAGATGTAAACAAGCCCCCGCTTTACAAGGATTATATCAATGAGTAACGTATTAATTATTAACGCAATGAAAGAATTTGCGCACTCCACCGGCGCACTTAATCTCACTCTCACTAACGTCGCTACCGAATTTCTACAGGAAAGCGATCATCAGGTTAAAATCACCACAGTTGACCAAGGCTATGATATTGAAAGTGAAATTGAAAATTATCTGTGGGCTGATACCGTTATTTACCAAATGCCAGCCTGGTGGATGGGCGAGCCATGGATTTTGAAAAAATATATTGATGAAGTCTTTACCTTTGGTCATGGCCGTTTGTATCAAAGTGATGGCCGTACCCGCTCCGATTCCACTAAAGGCTACGGTTCTGGCGGTTTAATTCAGGGTAAAACTTACATGCTTTCAGTGACCTGGAATGCTCCAGTTGAAGCCTTTACTGATCCTACCCAGTTCTTCGAGGGTGTCGGTGTTGATGGTGTTTATCTGCATTTTCATAAAGCAAATCAATTCCTTGGCATGGAGCCATTGCCGACATTTATGTGTAATGACGTGATAAAACAGCCTGATATCGAAGGTGATATTAGCCGTTACCGTCAGCATTTAGCCGCACATTTTAACGGTCAGACCGCTTAATTTCACACCGTAACGCAATTTGGGGCAGCAATGATTACTGTTTTTGCAGAAATAAAAGTCAAACCGGGACGCCGTGAGGCGGTATTGCAGGCGATTGAGACGCTGTTACCTGCGGTGTTGGCTGAGAAGGGTTGTAGCGGCTATCGACCGATGAGTGACGTGCCCACCCAGCTCGACTGGCAGAAAAAATCGCCAGACTCCATTTTTATGCTGGAAAAGTGGCAGAGCGTTCACCATTTGGAATTACATTTGCAGATGGAACATATGCAGCAGCATCGTGAAAGAATCAAGGATGATGTGTTGGATGTGAATATTCACATCCTCGATAACGCTTAGCCTTCTTACTTGAAGTTGCAGCTGTGTTAGCCGCCATCCCGCAGCCAACTACTCCCCCGCAACTTAATCTGCTCACTGACATAGTCCAGAAAGCAGGTTATCCGCGCGGCAAGTTGTGTATTGCGATAATAAACGGCATTGATGGGCTGCCAGGTTTCCAAAATTTGGTCGGCCATCACCTCAACTAAGCGCCCCGCCAGTTGATCCTCGCGGGTCATAAAATCAGATAATTCAACGATCCCTTCCCCCTGCAAGGCCAATAAGCGCAGCGTTTCACCACTGGATGCGGCGAGATTGGGGATGATTGACCCACGCCCTGCCGGCAAATGGGGCAGCGACCACTGATTCAGGGATTCTGGCTGAGTAAAGCCCAGCAGACTGTGGTTCGCCAACTCATCAATACTCTGTGGGGTGCCGTGGCGCTGGAGATAATCTGGGCTGGCAAGGATTCGCACCCGACTGGCACCGAGCAAGCGCGCATGGATCGTCGAGTCGCGCAACGTGCCGATACGGATGGCAATATCGGTGCGCTGCTCAAGTAAATCGATATTAAGATCGTCGGTATTTAGCTCGAGATTGATTTGTGGATAGAGCGCCCGAAAACCGGTGATCATTGGCACAATGACGTGCTGCATAAAAGGTGCAGCCGCATTCACCCGCAGCCGCCCCGCCGGTTTTAACCGCCGCAGGGCAATCTGCTCTTCGGCATCATCTACCGCGCCGATAATCTGCCGCGCATGACTGAGGAACAACTCGCCCTCTTCAGTCAGTTCCAGCCGCCGCGTGGTGCGACGCAGTAGCGTAGTCGCCAGCTTTTTCTCCAACCGACTCAAGGCCCGACTGATACCGGAGGTGGTTTGGCTGCGCTGCTCTGCGGCTGCCGTAATCGAGCCGCAGTCGACCACCGAGGTAAACGCCTGCAACTCCTCTAACGTCACTTTCATCGATTTTGCCCCATCATCAATCACACCTCGATTTCAGCCGTATCCCCTTTCTCTTGCAGCCAATTGCGGCGATCTTCGGAGCGCTTCTTCGCCAGCAACATATCCATCATTGCCATCGTCTTATCAATATCATCATCGTCAATGGTCAATTGGACCAAACGACGGGTATTTGGATCAAGGGTGGTTTCACGCAACTGCAACGGATTCATTTCACCCAAGCCTTTGAAGCGCTGAACATTAGGTTTGCCGCGTTTACGTTTTAGTTGTTCCAGCACGCCGGCTTTCTCTTCTTCATCCAAGGCGTAGAACACCTCTTTACCCAAATCGATGCGATACAGTGGCGGCATCGCCACATAAACGTGGCCATTGCGCACTAATGCACGGAAGTGGCGCACAAACAGTGCACAGAGCAAAGTAGCAATATGCAAACCATCGGAGTCCGCATCCGCGAGGATACAAATTTTACCGTAACGGAGTTGGCTCAAATCTTCGCTGTCGGGATCGATACCAATCGCCACTGAGATATCGTGCACTTCCTGCGAAGCCAGCACTTCATCTGACGACACCTCCCAGGTGTTCAGGATCTTGCCTTTTAGCGGCATGATGGCCTGATATTCACGATCACGGGCCTGTTTGGCCGAGCCACCTGCGGAATCCCCTTCCACCAAAAACAGCTCGGTCATGCTCAAGTCCTGCGACGTACAGTCCGCCAGCTTGCCGGGTAAGGCGGGGCCACTGGTCAGTTTCTTACGCACCACTTTTTTCGCCGCACGCATCCGGCGCTGAGCACTGGAGATCGCCAGTTCAGCCAGCTGTTCTGCCGCCTGCACGTTTTGATTCAGCCACAAGCTGAAAGCATCTTTGACCACGCCGGATACAAAGGCCGCGCACTGACGTGAGGAGAGTCGCTCTTTCGTCTGGCCGGCAAATTGTGGGTCCTGCATTTTCACTGACAACACGTAAGCACAGCGCTCCCAGATGTCGTCTGCCGAGAGTTTGACACCGCGCGGCAGAATATTGCGGTATTCGCAGAAATCACGCATCGCATCAAGCAAGCCCTGACGCAACCCATTGACGTGAGTACCGCCTTGCATCGTTGGTATCAGGTTGACGTAGCTTTCGGTCAGTAGTTCGCCACCTTCAGGTAGCCACAGCAGCGCCCAATCAATAGCTTCGGTATCGCCAGCAAAAGAGCCGACAAACGGCGCTTCTGGCAGGGTAATCAAGCCATCAACCGCCTCCATCAGGTAGTCAGTCAAGCCATCGGCATAGCACCACCGCTGCTCGGTGTTATTCACCAGATCTTTAAAGACGATCTCCACGCCGGGACACAACACCGCCTTGGCTTTCAGCAAATGGGATAGGCGGGAAACCGAGAAACGTGGACTGTCGAAGAACGAGACATCCGGCCAAAAATGCACGCTAGTCCCGGTATTGCGCTTGCCACAGGTGCCGATGACCTGCAAATCCTGCACTTTGTCGCCATTTTCGAAGGCGATGCTGTAAATTTGCCCATCGCGGCGCACCGTCACTTCAACTCGCTTGGATAAGGCATTCACAACGGAAATACCTACACCGTGCAAACCACCAGAGAACTGATAGTTTTTATTGGAGAATTTACCGCCGGCATGTAAGCGACACAAAATCAGCTCAACCGCAGGAACACCCTCTTCAGGATGGATATCGACCGGCATCCCACGGCCATCATCGATAACTTCCAATGATTGGTCGGCGTGCAGAATGACATCAATGCGACGGGCATGACCCGCCAGCGCTTCATCGACGCTGTTATCAATCACCTCTTGACCAAGGTGGTTTGGCCGCGTGGTATCCGTGTACATTCCCGGACGACGACGCACTGGTTCTAAACCGCTGAGTACTTCAATGGCATCAGCGTTATAGCTGGATTCAGTCATGGTTTGATTAATATTCGGCTAATGGATGGAAGCTTTAGGCAGTCGCTAGCCCTAAAAACGTGACAATCGGGGAGAAAAAGTGATCAAAACCAATAAAGGCATGATTCCCACCTGATTCTACTGTTTGCCGACAAGGGGTGTAATAGGCCACCGCTTGACGGTAATCGAGGATTTCGTCCCCGGTTTGTTGCAATAACCAGAGTAAATCCGGCGATTCCAACTTTTCAATCTGCATGGCCTTCAGGTCATAAATATGTCGAGACTCTAACACATATTGTTGCCCGGTGTAGGGGTTCTCATTTTCACCCAGGTAATCACTGAGCAGCTCGAATGGCCGCACCGCGGGGTTAACCACCACCGCCGGAATACTAAAGCGCTGGGAAAGCCAGGTGGCAAAATAGCCGCCAAGAGAAGAGCCAACAATGCCAATAGGCTGCCCAGCTTTATCCATCACAATGCTTTCTAGCATCTCTGCGGCTTCTGCGGGATAAGGTGGCAGTTGTGGGGTTAGCATCTCAATATCAGGATGGTGTTGCTGCAACCAGTTTTTAAAGGTGGTTGCTTTCGCCGAACTGGGAGAACTATTAAATCCATGAATGTATAGAAGCGTGCTCATCAATAACCGTCCGCGTCCATGTCCGGGCAGAACTCATCACTGGCTAACCGGCGAACCTCAGTTTCAAGTACTCCATTAGGCAGTAAATCGAGGTAGCGCCATCCCGGAGCCACAGTATCAAGGGTGAAATTAGTACAGTGAGGTTTGAACTGCACACAGGTCGATGGGCTGGCTAGCAGGCGCTTACCATACCAATCGAGATCCAAATCCTGATGGATATGGCCGCACAATAAGGTGGTCACCCGCGGATAGCGGGTAAGAGTCGCCGCCAACATATGCGCATTACGCAAGCTGTGCTGATCAAGCCAGGTACAGCCCGATGGCATTGGATGATGATGCAATAAAATCAGTGTATAGCGCGCTGGATATGCCTCCAGACAGCGCTCCATCCACTCCAGTTGATAGTCGCTCAACTCACCATAAGGAACACCAAAGACCTGACTATCCAATAATAGAATTTGCCAGTTATCCCCCACCAAAACTTGCTTTGAAGGTGCTATACCCGCATCAGCCAGTGCATCAACCATCGCCGGTTGAAAATCATGATTGCCGGGTAGCCATAAGCAAGGTGCGGGCAAACGGGCGATGCCCTTCGCAAAATTTTGATAGGCAGCAACAGAGTGGTCTTGAGCCAAATCACCAGTGGCAACAATAAGATCAAATGGGTGCTGCTCAGCAATAATCGCATCCAACACAGCGCGATAACTGTGGGAAGTATTGACACCCAGTAAGGTCTCATGTTCACCAGCGAATAGGTGGGTATCTGTTATTTGTAAAATTCTGACCTTGGCCCCACTCGCCATAGGCAGTTTAAACAGGCTTTCCAAATGGTGTCCTTGTTTTTGCACCTTGACCAACCCGATTTTGATCCTCGGTAGGCAAGGCTATAAGTCTGTCTAATAAACCGGAACTGCCACCGCTCCATGCGCCAAACAGTAGCGCAACCAGTCGGCAAGAAACTGGTTAATTTGATGCTTTTCGTCCCGCTGATGCAACTTTTTATTCGGATAATCATAGCTTGCTTTGAAGCGGGAGATCTGCTGACTAGCACACACTTCCGCGACCTGTGCATCATGATAAAGCCTGACCACCATCGACGGTAGACCCCATTGACTGACGGCAGGCTCAGTTTGCACAATCTCTACCACCGAAGTGTAGCGGGTAGACTCAATTATTGTCAGCCGATAACTGACACCATTAACCTGATAAGCAACATTTTCGCCCACTTCATCGACCCGTGGTATCAAACGGCGCAATTGTGCGAAGTTAGTTTCGCATAACCGCATCATTTCAGGGAAATCAGGTGTGTAGCGTTTTATCATTATTATGCTCGCTTTCTCTTTACGGCTGCCATTCTGCTCTTAGCGATAAGTGGTGCAACGCCAGCCATTGTAATGCAATGATTGAGGCTGCGTTATCAATAGCACCCTCTTCCACCCAACGACAAGCCTGTTCACGGCTGACAACATGCACTCGGATATCTTCATTTTCGTCGGCCAAACCATGAATACCGCTCGCCGTCGTCGCATCCACTTCACCCACCATAATGGATAGGCGCTCACTGGTGCCACCCGGGCTGGCTAAATAACTGAGCACCGGCTTGCAGCGACCAATATGAATTCCCGCCTCCTCCTCCGCTTCGCGACGCGCCACTCCCTCGACGGTTTCGCCCTCTTCAATCATTCCGGCGACCATCTCTAATAACCAAGGCGATGGGCTGCTGTCAATGGCTGCAATGCGCAATTGCTCCACCAGCACCACCTCATCGCGCACCGGATCATAAGGTAATAACACGGCGGCATGACCGCGCTCAAAAATCTCGCGCTTAACTTCACCACTCATTTCACCATTAAACAGACGGTGGCGAAAACGGTATAAATTCAATGAAAAAAAACCACTGTACAGAGTTTCACGTGCAATAATTTCCACATCGCTCTTGTCGAAGGTCACCGGTGAGGGTTGTGCTGATGACATAGACTTATTTCCTTACTAAGATTAGCGGTTTAAAAAGAGACTTTGATAAAGATTATTTGACAAAGATGGCGCGATACAGATTAGTTGTCTGAACACACTTTTAGCTTTGTGATAGATTTAAGTAAATTAAGGCGAGATGGCACAATCAGCCACCTTATTCCATTGGCAGACTCTGATAGAATCGGCAACAACTCGTCTATCGACAGCTACCATAGTAATATTGCTGCACAACTGCTGCACAACAAGGACTGCAAATGAAGAAACTGCTCCCCCTTCTTATCGGGCTGAGTCTGGCTGGTTTCAGTACCATGAGCCAGGCAGAGAACTTGCTGCAAGTTTATAAGCAAGCCAGGGATAGTAACCCGGATTTACGCAAATCGGCTGCTGACCGTGATGCCGCATATGAAAAAATTAATGAAGCTCGCAGCCCGCTGTTACCACAGCTCGGTTTAGGTGCGGGTTATAGCCATACCAATGGTTTCCGCGATGCCTCTAGCAACCCGGATAGCAACGCCACTTCAGGCTCTTTGCAACTGACTCAAACCATTTTTGATATGTCTAAATGGCGTGCTCTGACCTTGCAGGAAAAAGCGGCAGGTATTCAGGATGTAACGTTCCAAACCAACGAACAAGCATTGATCCTGAACACAGCAACAGCCTATTTCAATGTGCTTAGAGCGATTGATAGCCTCTCTTATACTGAAGCACAGAAACAGTCGGTCTATCGTCAGTTAGATCAAACCACCCAGCGTTTTAATGTGGGTTTAGTCGCAATCACCGATGTGCAGAACGCCCGAGCCAGCTATGATACCGTATTAGCAGATGAAGTGACGGCGCGTAATAATCTGGATAATGCGCTGGAAAATCTGCGCCAGATTACTGGGGTTTATTACCCAGAATTAGCCTCACTGAATGTTGATCGCTTGAAGACAAAGCGCCCAGAGGCCGTTGCTAACCTGTTGAAAGATGCTGAGAAACGTAACCTTTCGTTACTTTCTGCCCGTTTGAGTCAAGATTTGGCCCGTGAGCAAATTAAATCGGCAGAAACCGGCTATATGCCAACCATCGATTTGACGGCATCATCGTCTGTAACCAATACCCGTTACAGCGGCGGCACACCAAGCACTCAGCAAGTCAATAATGATGCCGGCCAGAACCAAATTGGCGTGCAACTGAGCCTGCCACTGTATAGCGGCGGGGCCACCAATTCTGCGGTGAAACAAGCGCAGTACAATTTCGTGGGAGCCAGTGAGCAGTTAGAGAGCGCCCACCGTAGTGTGGTGCAAACTGTCCGCTCCTCATTCAACAATATCTCCGCCTCTATCAGCAGCATTAAAGCTTATGAGCAAGTGGTCATTTCTAACCAAAGCTCATTGGATGCAATGGAAGCGGGCTATCAGGTCGGTACTCGTACGATTCTGGATGTGTTGACTGCCACAACTAACTTGTATCAGTCCAAGCAACAGCTCGCTGACGCCCGTTATAACTATCTGATTAATCAGTTAAATATCCAGTCAGCACTGGGTACACTGAACATGAATGATCTGATGGAGTTGAACGGGGTACTGGATAAACCAGTTCCAACTTCAGCAACCGCTCTGGCACCAGATAATGCTAACCAGAATGCTTATGCTGATGGCACTAACACTCAGGCAGCACCGCGTGTGACACCAGTAAGCCAGCCTTCAACCACCGCACCTGCACGTAACGGCAATCCATTCCGTAACTGATTTTTACCGGTTCGGCTCTCCGGGCGCAGCATCAGGCTGCGCCCGGCTTATTTCCTGCCTCCCCTTTAATGACCAAGCATTTTTCGTCAATGAAAAAAGCGAAGCAACTCGCAACAGTTCGTATAGCTTTGTAAAGTCTGCCGCTGACCGCCCCTCACGCTTTAATTTTATACACGTTTCCCCTATCCTTAGGGTTCTTACTGGGAAAGGGCATTGAACGCCCGGAAATGAGACAAATAATGATGAAACGGACTCAAAACATCAATCAAGAGACTTTCCGTAAATCCTGGCGCAGTTATCGCCTTGCGCCAGTAGCTTTTGCTGTCAGTGCCGTATTTATGCTGGCCGGCTGCGAAAAAACTGACGAAACTGTCTCTTTGTACCAAAATGCTGATGACTGCTCTGCGGCAAACCCGTCCAAGAGCGCTGAATGTACCACTGCTTACAACACTGCCTTGCAGGAAGCGGCGAAAACAGCACCGAAGTATGCCACCCGCGAAGACTGCATAGCAGAATTTGGTGAGTCGCAGTGTACTCAGGCCCCGGCACAAGCGGGCATGGTGCCAACATCGTCATCTTCAACTGAACAAACCACCGCCGCCGCACCGCAACAGAGCGGTGGTATGTGGATGCCATTAATGGCCGGTTATATGATGGGTCGGATGATGGGCGGCGGCGCAAGCCAGCCACTATTCACCTCTAAAGCAGCAAATAGCCCCGCTAACGGCAAATTTGTTGATGCCACCGGTAAAAACTTTGGTTCCGCCACTACAGGCCGCACCATGACAGTACCGCGCACCGCAATGGCGCCGAAGCCAGCCGTGACCAATACCATCACCCGTGGCGGTTTTGGCGAGTCGGTGGCTAAGCAGTCCACTATGCAACGTAGCGCCGCAACATCATCCAAAACCAGCACGCGTAGCATGGGTGGCTAAGGTCTGATTAATGAAACGTTTAGCAATTAGCGAGCGCCCAGACTGGCGTGAAAAAGCCACCGAATTTGGTTTTCGTTTCCACACCATGTATGGCGAGCCGTACTGGTGTGAAGATGCCTATTACGAATTCACCTTAGCGCAAATTGAAGAGCTGGAAGAGACCACCGCAGAGTTACATCAAATGTGCCTGCAAGTGGTTGAAAAAGTGGTCAATAGCGATCAACTGATGGCGAAATTCCGCATTCCAAAACATTGCTGGGATTTTGTTCGTAGCTCCTGGCGAACCCATCAGCCCTCACTCTACTCTCGCCTTGATCTGGCCTATGATGGCGTCAATCCAGCAAAACTGCTGGAGAACAATGCCGATACCCCAACCTCACTGTATGAAGCCGCCTTTTTCCAATGGTTATGGTTGGAAGATCAGATCAATGCAGGCAATTTGAGCCAGGATTCTGACCAATACAACAGCATGCAAGAGAAGCTGATCGAGCGTTTTGTTGATCTGCATGATAACCATGGTTTTAGCTTGCTGCATCTGGCCTGCTGTCAGGACAGCGAAGAGGATCGTGGCACGGTGCAATATCTGCAAGATTGCGCACTGGAAGCGGGGCTGCCGACTGAATTCATGTTTATGGAAGAGATCGGCTTAGGGGAGAAAGGGCAATTTACTGATCTCGATAACCAAGTGATCAGTAATCTGTTCAAGCTCTACCCGTGGGAATTTATGTTCCGCGAAATGTTCTCTACCAAACTGGAAGATGCTGGCGTGCGCTGGTTGGAACCCGCCTGGAAGAGCATTATCTCCAATAAAGCTTTGCTGCCATTGCTGTGGGAAATGTTCCCGAATCACCCAAATCTGTTGCCTGCTTACTTTGCGGAAGATGATCATCCTGCGATGGATCACTATGTCACCAAGCCGCTATTCTCGCGGGAAGGTGCCAATATTCAGATAGTGGAAAATGGCAAAGAGGTGGCGCGGGTTGACGGGCCATACGGCGAGGAGGGCATGATTGTTCAACAATTCCATCCGTTGCCTAAATTCGGGGATAGCTACACACTGATTGGTAGCTGGCTGGTGAATGATCAACCATGCGGTATTGGTTTGCGTGAAGATCGTGAGCTGATCACTCAAGATCTATCGCGTTTCTACCCACATATTATTTTGGGTTAAACGCTCATTCATAAAGGAAGGTAATCTACCTTCCCTTCAGACTGCTGACAAACCTCGACGACTCGATCTCAAAAGGTGAGGACAGGTAGAAGAGTAAAGCCTCCGCGCCACGAATGGCACGGTTCGAGCCATCAGGAATGATTTTACGGCATCTTTACGATCTGCCCGTTCTCTCCGCTCAGACGACTTTGTCATTAACCGCAAGGGAAGGTAATATGCCTCCCCTTGTTTATATTCTAATGCTTACACTCTGGGCTAGTTAACCAGCACTGACAGCATACTCAACGACCCCATCTCAATTCCATCCGTTGGGATCGAAATTGGCGCTTTGCCATCCCAGCCCCCCAGCACATACAGCAGCGGTAGATAGTGCTCAGGTGATGGGTTAGACAACGCCGCCCCTTCATGCTGCATAAAGTTAACCAATGGGTGGTTATCGCCCTGATAATTCAGGTTATCCCGCACGAACTGATTGAAAGATTCGGCCCATGGATACGGAGTGCTATCTCCTTGCCATCTCACCATACGCAAGTTGTGTACCACATTACCGCTGGCGACAATCATCACCCCCTGCTCCCGCAGCACCGCTAATTTGCGGCCTAATTCATAGTGATACTCTGCCGGTTGGGTGCCATCAATACTCAGTTGCACCACAGGGATATCAGCCTCAGGGTACATTTTAATCAATACCCCCCAGCTGCCATGGTCCAACCCCCACTCACTGGTATCCGCCCGCACGGCGATAGGTGCCAACAACTCTTGAATTTGTGCGGCAAGCGCAGGCGAACCCGGTGCAGGATACTCAGTATCGAACAGCGCCTGCGGGAAGCCGCCAAAATCATGGATAGTGCGAGGTTTCGCCATGGCTGTCACCGCCGTCCCACGGGTATACCAGTGGGCGGAAACCGCCAAAATTGCCTTAGGGCGCGGCAATGTCTCACCTAACGCACGCCATGCTTGGGTGTGACTGTTCTCTTCCAGCACGTTCATCGGGCTACCGTGGCCGAGAAACAGTGCAGGCATACGAGGCGTGTTCATAGAAAATCCTTACTGTTAAGAAGAAGAGTGGCGCTTAAAATTATCTGCGCTTAAACCATAAGCAACACATTACGCGCTTTTTTTTCATTACACAGCCGGATAACAGTGATGAAGATATTCAATAATTTTGAAGGGGAAATCAGAGGGGGAGAAGCAGTGATGGAATTCTATGGCGATGGGAAATAACCGGGCCGCGATCTATTCAGAAAACTAGAGGCTACCCGGCGTTTAACACTCAGAATTAGCAGCTAATATTTAATAATATCAGCTCTCTGTTAGTGAGACTGGCGATACGCCACCAGATCTTCAATCGTCACAACCGGCATATTATGCAACTTAGCAAACTCAATCACTTCTGGCGCATGTGCCATGCTGCCATCGTCATTGGTCAGTTCACACAATACCGCAGCGGGTTTGTAACCTGCCAGTATTGCCAAATCGATAGAGGCTTCGGTGTGACCACGGCGGGATAAGACACCACCGGGCTGGCCGCGCAGTGGGAATACATGACCAGGGCGATTAAGGTCGCTAGGTTTTGCGTTATCAGCAATTGCCGCGCGGATAGTGGTCAAGCGATCTGCCGCAGATACGCCGGTGGTGACGCCTTCAGCGGCTTCGATAGTCACGGTAAACCCAGTTTGGAACTGGCTGGTGTTGTTGGTCACCATCATTGGTAACTCAAGCTGCTGGCGGTGATCGTCGGTGATACACAGACACACAATGCCGCTACCGTGCCGGATAGTCAGTGCCATTTGCTCAACGGTCATGGCTTGTGCCGCAAAAACAATATCGCCTTCGTTTTCACGGTTTTCGTCATCCAACACCATAACGCCACGGCCATTACGCAGAGCGTCGATAGCACGTTCTACACGCTCAACAGGCGTGCCAAAATCTGATAGAAGAGTCTGATTCATGGTAAAAAAAACCTCATTAAATTATGGATTACCAGAATCAGGGCGGTCTTGAGGAGTAACTGGCCGGTTTTTTATCTATAAATGCATTGATCTAGAGATAGAAATAGCCGAAATAACGCAGGCGAGCTATACCCGACAGCTTTCAAGTTGCATGTGTGTGTTGGCTACACCTTGAAAGCTAAACGTGCATAAACTCAGCAGATACCGTTAATCTCTCCCATCCGGACTATAACCGTCGGCCCCGGAATTACACCGGATCTGCTGACCTCTACCCTGTTTTCTTTGAGAAGAGAAACAAGGTGAGCGCTCGCGGGCTTTTGCACCATGACGTTAGCACGCCACAACACAATTTACCGCCGGTGGGGACTTACACCCCGCCCTGAGAATAAGTGTATGACTATAGCGCTATTGATTCTTCTGAGCAATTACCAAAATCTAGATGTGCGGAGGTTTATACAATTGTCATCTGGCATTACACTAGGGGGAGTCACTACACAGCTAATTAGGGAAATATCATGATTGACCCGAAAAAAATTGAACAAATCGCCCGCCAGGTGCATGAGTCTATGCCGAAAGGTATTCGCGAATTCGGGGACGACGTCGAAAAGAAAATTCGGCTAGTGCTGCAATCGCAGTTAACCCGACTGGATTTGGTTAATCGTGAAGAGTTCGATGTGCAGACTCAAGTGCTGCTGCGCACCAGAGAGAAACTGGCTTTACTGGAACAACGCATGGGTGAGCTGGAAGCTAAATTCAACAGCGCGCCAACCGCAATTGAAGATAAAAAAAGCGATAACCAGACTGGCGAGTAATGATTGATTAAATCATTATAAGTAAAACGTTATCGTTGATAATCAGGGTGCTTATGTAGCACCCTAAATTTATGATGGTATTACCGCTCTTGGCATTCGGGATATCAATATCCATAGCAGAGCAAACATCAGTAGCGCGTATAAACTCTTCCAGCCAATCATCACCAGCAAGAGACAACACAGCACACTACCAATCACCGACATCACCCGCGAGCGCCCGCTCAATAAACGAATCCCAGCCAACATGCAGAGCAAATAGATCAGCACGAAAATGCCGTTGGCATAAACAATCAGTAAATCCAATGGTAGAGAGAGCCAGTAGATCAACAGCGCAAATGCCAGACAACTGCCCACCACCGCCGTCAGCGCATAAACCGGGGTTTGCCCAGCTGAAAGCTGCGCCAGCTTACTTTGTGGCCGCACTTGAGCTTGTGACCACACCATGCGGGCAAAGCTCTGGGTGTAGATATTGACGCTGGCAAAGCAGGCCAGATAGCCAATAATGCAAGCAATCCACAGCGCATGTTCGCCGAACAGTTGCACCACAATTCTGGGTAGCGAGGCTGCCGCGACCTGCGCTTCGCCATAGGCATGGAAGTGCAGCACGGCTACCGTACATCCCCAGTAGACCGCCCCCGCGACCAGTAGGCCCACCATCAATGCTCGGGGGAAATCACGTTCGGGATGGCGAAACTCTGTCGCCAGATGCGCGAAAGCTTCCAGCCCGACAAAGCACCAAAACATCACGGCGAGCGCACTGAACATATTTGGCGGGGAAATATCTTGCGGCGATGGCCAAGGTATCTGTGATGGGCGAATATCTCCCTGCCACCAAATAGCCACCACCAGCGCGATGACCAGCAGCGCAATCAGGGTCTGCACATTGGCACTGGAACCCGCACTGCGCGTCCCTAACAGCCAAATGACCAGCAAGGTCACCAGTTGCACCATTAACAGTTCACTATCGCGCCAACCAAAGGTCGCCTGCCAAAAGCCAGCGGCAATTTGTAAGGCGGCAGGAAGACCGACGGGAATGACCGAGAGAAATAGCCAGCCGGTGACTTTACCCAACTGCGGCCCGAAAGCCAGGGTGACGAAGTGAGCAGCACCACCGGCACTGGGGAAGTGGCGGCCTAAAGCAGCAAAAGCGATCGCGATCGGAAAAACCAGCACAATCAAAATTGGCCAGGCCCACAAGCTATCATCACCCGCCAGCATGGCCGCCAGTGCTGGCACGGCAAAAACGCCGGTGCCCAGCAGTGAAGTGGACAACAACCCGACTCCCTGTGCGAGACTTAACTCCTGTTTTAGTCCACTCACCACTCACATCCTATGCAGCTAATATTGTCAGCACCCTTTTGGCGCTAACCTAACCACGACCGTTTTTGATGGATTGAATAATATTGGTGGTAGAGACACCATCCTCAAAATTCAGCACCTTAACTTCACCACCGGCGGCCCAAACCTCGGCACTGCCCGCGATCTCATCTGGCTTATAATCACCGCCCTTCACCAGTAGGTCCGGCAAAATATCAGCGATTAAGCGCTGCGGGGTGTCCTCTTCAAACGGCACCACCCAATCCACGGCTTCCAGCGCACCTAATACGATCATCCGCTGATCCAGTGGGTTAACCGGGCGTTTTTCGCCTTTCAAGCGCTTGGTCGAGGCATCACTGTTCATCGCGACAATCAGGCGATCCCCCAGCTTGCGGGCATTAGCCAGATACGAGACATGGCCGGCGTGGAGGATGTCAAAAATGCCGTTGGTCATCACCACTTTCTCGCCACGCTGGCGAGCCTGCGCCACGGCTTTTTTCAGTTGTTGCTCATCCATCACCCCAAAACCGGTTTCGGCCCGGCCACGGATGGCATTCTCCAGCTCAATCGGCGAAACCGTTGAGGTTCCCAACTTACCAACCACCACGCCAGCTGCGGCATTCGCGAGGAAGCATGACTCTTCGAGGCTGTTTCCAGCCGCCAGTGCCGCCGCCAACACGCCAATCACGGTATCACCGGCACCGGTCACATCGAAGACTTCCTGCGCCTGTGTTGGCAAATGTAACGGCGGTTTACCTGGTTGCAGCAAGGTCATCCCTTGCTCCGAGCGCGTCACCAGCAGAGCGGAAAGTTCAAAATCGGCCACCAGCTTCATGCCTCGACTGACCAACTCCTCCTCGTTTTTGCAGTGACCCACTACCGCTTCAAATTCAGATAAATTAGGTGTCAGCAGGGTTGCGCCGCGATAACGCTCAAAATCGCTGCCTTTAGGATCGATCAGTACCGGAACTTTCGCTTTACGAGCCAATTGAATCATCGGCTGTACACTGTTCAATGCGCCTTTGGCGTAATCGGACAGCACCAGCGCGCCAATCTGTGGCAGCGCCTGTTGAATGCGCTCAAAGATAGGCTGAGGATCAACGCCATCAAAACCCTCTTCAAAATCCAGGCGGATCAGCTGCTGGTTGCGGGAAAGCACCCGTAATTTGGTGATGGTCGGGTGCGTGGGAACCGAGACAAAATCACAGCGCACCTGAACTTCATTTAGCTTGCTGGTCAGGGCGCGCGCGGCATCGTCGATACCGGTCAAGCCCACTAAGCGGGAGATGGCACCAAGGGAGGCGATGTTCATCGCGACGTTCGCCGCACCACCGGGGCGCTCCTCAATAGTATCAACTTTGACCACGGGAACTGGCGCTTCCGGTGAGATCCGGCTGGTTGGCCCATACCAGTAGCGGTCTAACATCACATCACCAACTACTAATACTCCGGCGCGACGAAAATCAGGCAGCGTGACTTTCATACGTTTGCCCCCCACTGTGAGCTGTTATTAACCCCGAAAACACGCATCCTTCGCTCCAATATTGTGTTCATTATATGGCGCCAGATAATATCACAGACACCTTGCTTACCATTAATAACCGCAACCTATGCATCAGTTGGCGTTGATATCAGCCATTTATGCCAACTAGCGACCACCTGTGCTCTCTCGACGATAAAGCTATCGGCGGCCACCTTGCTGGATTGCTCCTGCAACGCCAGATGGTGGATCTCATCGCGCATGGTGACATAAGCACGGGTCAGTGCGGCAGCCTCATCCAGCGGCATAATATCGTTATTCGCCATCAGCTCAAAAATGCGCACATTATCTGACCAACGAGTCAAGCGCGGCTCACTGGCGGCATAACGCAGCACCAGATATTGCGCGATAAACTCAATATCAGTGATCCCACCTTCGTCCGTTTTGATATCAAAGATATCGCGCTGTTTGCTGCCCAAATGATTGCGCATTTTCTCGCGCATTTCGCGCACTTCCTGCTGCAATTGCGGGGCATCACGGTGGCGGCATAAAATTTGCTGGCGAATGGCGTCAAACTGCTGATGCAGCGCCGGATCGCCATAGACAATACGGGCGCGAACCAGCGCCTGATGCTCCCAAGTCCAGGCCTCATTTTGCTGATAATCAGCGAAAGCCTCGACGGTGCTGACCAACATGCCAGCTTCACCGGATGGCCGCAGCCGGGCATCGACCTCATACAAAATACCTGACGAGGTGCGGGTGCTGAATAGGTGCATGACTCGCTGGGCCAAACGTAGATAGAACTGGCGGCCATCAATGCTGCGCTCGCCGTCGGTCATTACCTCTAGCGGGCAGTCGAGCAAGAATACTAAATCGAGATCTGAGCTGTAACCCAGCTCCCATCCCCCCAGCTTGCCATAGCCAATCACCGCGAAACCACGGCCTTCGCGCTGCTGCAAATGGCTCGGCTGACCATAGCGAGCCACCATCTGGTTCCAGGCTTGCTGGATAACCGCATCAATAATGGCCTCTGCCAGATAGGTTAAGTGATCGCTCACTTTCATAACTGGCAGCGCCTCAGTGATATCACCGGCGGCAATGCGTAATTGCTGCGCCTGCTTAAACTGGCGCAACGCCTCCAACTGCTGCTCTTCGTCATCTTCCGGCACTCGCAGCAAATATTGGCGCAACTCATCGCGGTAAGCACCGGGTTCCAGCGGCTGATAGAAGGATTGTGGATCGAGTAATTCATCCAGCAGCAATGGGTAGCGAGCTAACTGGCTAGCCACCATCGGCGAGGCCGAACAGAGACGGATAACGTGTTTTAGCGCCGCATGGTACTCCACCAGCAATTCCAGATAAGTGGTGCGGGTAACGATGCTCAGCAGCAGTTGAATCAGCCGGCTAAGCGCAACATTAGCATCAGGACGCGGACAGACCTCAGCGAACAGCCGCGGCATCAGTTGATCCAGCACCTCACGGCCACGGGGGCCAATGGTGCGTTTATCCATATCGTGGCGGAACTCATTGATAGTGTTCAGTAATTGGCGGCGCGCGGCCTGGTCTAAATGCGGTGTCAGTGGAGCTAAATCACACTCTTCCAGCGCATCCTGCCATAAACTTTTGTACAGCCCATGGCTGGGATCTTCGCCAATATCGGGGGTATCGTCGCCAATCAGGTCATCAAACACCCCACGCACCGCTTGCATATGCTGTTCCAGCGCCGCACTCATGGCGGCCCAATCCCCATACCCCATGCCCCAAGCCAATCGGGCCTGATTGAGCGCATCACCGGGTAAGGTCTGAGTTTGCTCATCAGCAATGGCTTGCAGCAGATTTTCCAGGCGGCGCAAAAACAGATAGCTGCCAATGAGATCCGCCACTTGCGGCTCCGGTAATAAGCCCAACTCCGCCACCGCCTGCAAGGTGGGCAGCAAAGCCCGCTCTTGTAGGCGCGGTTCGCGGCCACCACGAATCAGCTGAAACACCTGCGTAATAAACTCAATCTCACGAATACCGCCCGCGCCCAGCTTGATATTGTCTTTCAGGCCACGTCGGCGCACTTCACGGGCGATCATCCCCTTCATGTTGCGCAGTGATTGAATCACGCTGAAATCAATATAGCGGCGGAAGACGAAAGGCCGCAGGGTCTGGCGCAGCTCCTTACTGTAGTGGTCTTCAGCGCCGCCCATCAGACGCGCTTTAACCATCGCATAGCGCTCCCAGTCACGGCCCTGTTCCTGGTAATAATCTTCCAGCGCCGCAAAGCTCAACACCAGGGGGCCGCTATCGCCAAACGGGCGCAGACGCATATCCACCCGATAGACAAAGCCGTCAATGGTTTGCTGATCGAGCGCCTTGATCAGCCGTTGGCCCAGGCGGGTAAAGAACTGGGCATTGTCCAACTGCCGCCGCCCCCCCTGCGTTTGACCACTCTCTGGATAAGCAAAAATAAGATCGATATCAGAGGAGAAATTCAGCTCACCGCCGCCTAACTTGCCCATGCCCAAAATCAGCAGCGGCTGCGCTACACCTTCGCCATTGCAGGGTGTGCCGAACTCACGACAACATACCTGATAGAGCCAGTCGCGGGCCGCGATAATCAGGGTTTCAGCCAACCAACTGAGTTGCTGCAAGGTGTCAGTCGTGGCACTGCTTTGCAGTGCCTGTGACCAGGCGATACGTACCATAATCCGGCGGCGAAACAGCCGCAAAGCGGCTAACAGCGCAGCTTCATCCTGCACCTCGGCCAGCGCCTGGCTGAGCCACTGCGGATAAAGTTGCCACTCCTGCGGTTGCGGCGGCTGTTGATGCAACTCCGCCAGCCATTCAGGGTGAATCAGGAGCATGTCACTGACAAAATCACTCAACACCAATACGGCGATCTCTTCATCACCTAAGCTCAGCGGCGTCGGTAACTCATGAAAGCGCTGCTGTACATTCTGCGCCTGAATCTGTAATTCCGGGGGGAGTGGCAACATAGCGAATTCCTTGGATACCCATCGAACTTGAAGTCGCAGCGGCGTTTACTTATCACCTGCCTGCAACTTCAATGAGTTAGGGTATATGTTCGACTAACGGACAGCACCGTTCAGCCAAAAGGCTGCCTGCGCCAATGCTTCTTTACGGGCGGTATCGCGCCAATGGCCTTGACGCTCCATAATTGCCAGCTGCAAACCAAACCAGCCATCAATATATGGGTGCCATTCACTCTGTGGATAGAAACCAGAGAGCAGCTGGAAGGTCATAATCTGCCGATTCAAACGGGGGAGTTGGGCCAGATAGCCGTCGTCATCCATATGGTGAGCAAATGCCTCTTTCAGATCGGCGGCACTGCGGCTCAGCATGATGTCGCAGAAGCGCTTAAATGAGCCATCGAACTTCGCTTGCGCCTTGGCATCCATAAATGGCCGCCAGCCCGCAGTGACTAGCCACGATGTGAGCGCTAACTTACATTTCAGATAATCGGTGCTATAACAGAGCTGCTCCGCCTTCACGTTTTTCGGTTCTAGCTGTGGCTCTAGCGCAATCAACAGCGCCCGCAGTTCGGTGCTGGCTTTGCGCGGCACTAATCCACCGAAAATCGCCAGAGTCTGACGCACCATAGCTAATGCTTCAATAATCATCGCCTTAGCCGCTGATTCGCCACCTAACCACAGCTCTTCATGGTATTGCCAGTGATCCAGCGCCATCTCCAGCCCGGCCACCATTCCCTGCTCGACAGTCGATTTTGGCGCTGGTTGCAGAACCAGCAATGGCCGCAGTTCGCGAGGAGGATTGCCTTGTGCCAGGTGGTAGCCGCGCGCCGCTTTACTCAGACTGCCCTGACGTAAACCGCCGATTTGCGCCAATTCAGTGGCCAGTGCCAGTAAATCAGCCTGATTACCTTGTTTCAGCTCAAGCTCAATTTCGCTCAATGGCTCCGACAGCTCACCAGCACTAATCGATCCTTGATCAAGAGCAAGCTCTATCTCGCTCTCACCGTAAGTGATTGCCCACTTCTCACGGGTAAAATCAGTGCGAAACAGCGGTTGTAACTCAGCTTGCAGCGCCTCAACCGACCACCCTTCTGGCCAGATATCTGCCGGAAAACGCGCCAGATCGAGTTTGTCGCTATCAATATCGACATTGTATTCAGGCCGTTGATGTAAACCGCCGACCACTTTGCCGCCACTCTTCACTGTCATTTCATAACGACCATCATAACCACGAATACGCAGGCCAATATCATGCTGGCGCAGGCGGTTATCTGCGGTCTCAAAATAGATGTTCGCCAGTGTTTGCGGCGCTGAATGCTGTCTCTGCCAGGATGTGAGCCGCTCCGGCAACGCCGCGATGGCCGCAGGCGTAGCAATAAATTTTAGTTCTATTTCAACGGTCATAATTTCATTCACACCGGTATGTTGCGAGATTACGGGCATTATGCCTTTTTCACGGTGATTTGCCTGTTTTACACAAAAAACCGCTCGGCAGCCCCAAGTCAAAGCCTATTTTAACCTGTTTTAGCCAATCTGCCCTAAGGCTTCATAATACAAATTTTCACTGCGGTAAAAATAGCCAATAAAGTGGCCCAGGCCGCGCTGGCTATGAGAGTAAGATAGTTCTCATTCCGGTTTATGCGTTGCGTCGGCAAACTGAACACACTACTATCGTTCCATAAATTCACTCATAAATGACTCTCTAATGCAGAAAATACGCCTAATTTGTCTCGCGGTGCTAAGTCTCACTCTCTCTTGGGGCGCGCACGCTGAAGAAAAACGTTACATCTCTGATGAGCTGGATACCTACGTTCATAGTGGCCCCGGTAATCAATACCGCATTGTTGGCACGCTAAAAGGTGGGGATGAAGTCACCCTGATAAGCGTTGATGAAGGCACAAATTATGGCCAAATCCGCGACAGTAAGGGTAAAACCACTTGGATCCCACTGAATCAGTTGAGTGAAACACCAAGCCTACGTATTCGGGTGCCAGACCTTGAACAGCAGGTCAAAACACTGACTGATAAACTGGCTAATATTGATAATAGCTGGAATCAGCGCACCGCAGAGATGCAGCAGAAAGTCGCTGCCAGTGATAGCGTCATCTCCGAACTGCAAAAAGAGAATGAATCACTGAAAAACCAGTTAGTGGTTGCTCAGAAGAAGGTCAGCGCAGTCAATCTGCAATTGGATGATAAGCAGCGCACCATCATCCTACAGTGGTTTATGTATGGTGGCGGTGTCGCGGGGATTGGCTTATTGCTGGGCCTGGTGCTGCCGCATCTGATCCCAAGTCGTAAAAAGAATAATCGTTGGATGAACTGATATCCGCTGTAACGTCAACAACGAAGGGTTTACATGGAAATCTATTTGGTCGGCGGTGCCGTCCGCGACAACTTATTAGGCCTACCGGTGACCGAGCGGGATTGGGTGGTGGTGGGCGCGGCGCCGGAACAGCTGCTGGCACAGGGCTACCAACAGGTGGGCAAAGATTTTCCGGTTTTCCTTCATCCAGTCAGCCATGAAGAGTATGCGCTGGCCCGCACCGAACGTAAATCAGGCCAGGGTTACACTGGTTTTACCTGCTATGCCGCTCCTGATGTGACGCTGGAAGAGGATTTACTGCGCCGCGATCTAACCATTAATGCCATTGCCCGCCGTGATAACGGTGAGTTAATCGACCCCTATCACGGCAGACAAGATTTAGAAAATAGGCTGTTACGCCACGTCTCCGAGGCATTTGGCGAAGATCCACTGCGTGTCCTGCGGGTTGCCCGTTTCGCTGCCCGCTTTGCTCACTTGGGCTTTACTGTCGCCCCTGAGACTCAATCATTGATGGCGGCAATGGCACAAAGTGGCGAGCTGTCTGCTCTAACGCCAGAACGGGTCTGGAAAGAGACCGAGAAAGCGCTGAAAACACAAAACCCACAGATCTATTTTCAGGTGCTGCGCGATTGCGGTGCATTGGCGGTGCTGTTCCCTGAAATTAACCGCTTATTTGGTGTTCCTGCGCCGGAAAAATGGCACCCGGAAATTGATACCGGTATCCATACCCTGATGACGCTGGCTATCGCCGCTCAACTCACTCCTGAGGTTGATATTCGCTTCGCCGCCCTTTGCCATGATTTAGGCAAGGGTCTGACGCCAAAAGAGTTTTGGCCACATCACCATGGACATGGCCCCGCGGGCGTCAAATTGGTTGAGCAGTTGTGTCAGCGTTTACGCGTGCCTAATCCGGTGCGTGATTTGGCAAAACTGGTGGCGGAGTACCATGATCTCATCCATACAGTGAATAAGCTTCGCCCTGAAACTCTGCTCAAATTATTTGATGCGATTGATGTTTGGCGCAAGCCAGAGCGCCTTGAGCAGATGATCATGACCAGCGAGGCGGATGCCCGTGGTCGCACTGGATTTGAAGATAATCCCTACCCACAAGGGGATTATCTGCGAGCTGCATTCCAGATTGCCAATGGCGTATCGGTGCAGGAAGTGGTCGCCAGCGGGCTACAAGGGTTGGCGATTCGTGACGAACTGAAACGCCGCCGTCAACAGGCGTTGGCGCAATGGAAGCAAGCTCAGGAAATTGCGCCAGAATAAACTCTGACCGCCATCAAACAAAAAGCCCTGATTAATCAGGGCTTTTTTATGCTTCAAACTCATCACGCGGTTACATAAAGACCCAGTACACCGCAGCGGCGACCACAAAGCGATAGATGGCAAAAGGTACAAAGGAGATGCGTTTAATCAGTGACAGGAAGGTTTTGATAGCAATCAGCGCGACAATAAATGCGGTGATGAATCCGACGGCAAACATCGGCAAATCACCCAGTGTCAGGAAGTGCAGACTCTTATATAAATCCAGCCCGCTGGCCCCCATCATCATCGGCACCGCCAAAATAAAGGAGAACTCAGAGGCGGCATAGCGATTAACGCCGACCAGCATCCCGCCAGAGATGGTAGCACCAGAACGGGAGAACCCCGGCCACAGTGCCAGACACTGGAAGCAACCGATGGCAAAAGCCTGGCGATAGGTGATGTCATCCAGCCCGACGGCTTTCGCATTTTTAGGTTTGAACCACTCAGCGGCCAATAGCAGCAAGCCACCGGCAACCAAGGCATACATGACACTGTGCGGGTTAAATAGCGACTTGATGACATTGTGGAATACCAATCCTAGCCCCACAGCGGGCAGCATCGCCAGTAAAATATGGCCTAAGGTCAGATGGCCGCTGGTTTTCCCCTCATGAGGTACAGCGCCAAAATGGATGCCAATCAGGCCAAACAACCGCCGCCAGAACACCACTACCACGGCCAGAATCGACCCTAGCTGAATAATGACTTCAAAGGTCTTGGCTTTGTCACCAGTAAAGCCCAGTAACTCGCCGACAATAATCATATGCCCGGTAGATGAAACCGGCAGAAACTCGGTCAGCCCTTCTACTACACCCAGAACAAAAGCCACAAACAGCGAATACATATCCGTCATCAACGATACCCAATGCCATATTATAGAAACCAAAAAAACGGCAATATTGAAAACCATAGGATTAACAAAACGATATGGTTAACAAAACAGTGCCGTTCAAATTTAATATTTAATTAACTTATCACGCTATCCAATGCAATCAGACCACATTATCGATGCAGCGTTGCACTTTTATGTCATCCCGGCGAAAAAATAGTCCATCACTCAGTCAGGACGTTGGCCACGCTCGATCACCACGCCGACATTTCTGGCTTGAGCCACTGCCCCCGGTTTGCTGACCTTAATTCGCACCCAAGGCGACTTAAAGCGCTGTAGCAGCAGTTCGGCAACCTCTTCAGCTACCCGTTCGACCAAGGCAAAACGTTGCAATTCCACATGTTTTATGACGCTATCACTGATATCGGCATAACTCAGGCAATCATTCACATCATCACTGACGGCAGCTTTGCGATTATCCCAGCCCATTTCGATATCGAACACCAGCTTTTGCTGAATGGTCTGCTCCCAGTCATAAACACCGATGGTGGTTATGACGCTGAGTTCTTCAATAAATACGATATCCATCACGCCACTCTCTGTTTTTGTGCTCGCCGGATACCACTTCCAGCCGAATATGCGTATTATCCACTGATGTGGGGATTAAAACGATCATTATTCAACAGGGCGGTGTTATGAGTGCTATCGCGCTTGGCATGATTATCTTCGCGTATTTGTGTGGCTCTATTTCCAGTGCGATCTTGGTCTGCCGGGTTGCCAAGCTGCCAGATCCGCGTGTGCATGGTTCCGGTAATCCCGGTGCCACCAATGTACTGCGCATTGGTGGCCGCGCTGCTGCCGCAACCGTCCTGATTTTTGATGTGCTGAAAGGCATGTTGCCAGTTTGGATAGCTTATCTGCTGCATGTTTCGCCACTCTATCTTGGCCTGACCGCTATTGCCGCCTGCCTCGGCCACATTTATCCGGTATTTTTCCACTTTAAAGGTGGCAAGGGTGTTGCCACAGCATTCGGTGCTATCGCGCCCATCGGCTGGGATCTCACTGGCCTGATGACCGGCACTTGGTTGTTGACGGTATTGCTGAGCGGCTATTCATCTTTAGGGGCCATTATCAGCGCCCTGATAGCCCCCTTCTACGTCTGGTGGTTTAAACCGCAATTCACCTTCCCTGTCGCCATGCTCTCCTGCCTGATCCTAATGCGCCACCACGATAATATTCAACGTTTATGGCGCGGAAAAGAGAGTAAAATCTGGGACAAACTCAGAAAGAAAAAACAGAAAACCGCCGCCGAAGAGGCCGCAGAGTTGGAAGAGAAAGAGGATTAGTTTTGCCGAATGACCTCGCCATCCCACCGAATCCAGAATGACTGAGCGGGAGCGAGGCAAGGCGCAGGGAGTTGAGAGAGGGAGCATACGTCAGTATGTGAGCATCGCGAGATGGCGCGGCAACACAGCCGCAGCCCCACTCAAACTTTCTGATCAGACTTTCGGCAACTCAGCCAAAGGCCAACGCGGCCTGACCGAAACGCTCAACTCACTACTCGCGCCACTTTTCAGTCGAATCAAACCCGCATAGGCGATCATCGCCCCATTATCGGTGCAAAATTCTGGCCGGGCATAGAACACCTCACCACCCCGCTTTTTCATCATTTCAGCCAGCTTTGAGCGCAAAGTGCGGTTAGCACTAACACCACCAGCGATGACCAGGCGCTTGAAACCGGTCTGATCCAGCGCACGTTTGGATTTAATCGCCAGCGTATCCACTACCGCATCTTCAAATGCACGGGCAATATCGGCACGAGTTTGATCATCAGTGCCATTGGCACGAATCGTATTTGCTGCAAAGGTTTTCAGACCAGAAAAACTGAAATCCAACCCAGGACGGTCAGTCATTGGGCGCGGGAAGGTAAATCGCCCCGCAGCGCCTTGTTGCGCCATACGCGACAGCATCGGCCCACCGGGATAGTCCAGCCCTAATAATTTGGCTGTTTTATCGAAAGCTTCACCGGCGGCATCGTCAACAGATTCGCCCAGCAACAGATATTCGCCGATACCAGTTACGCTGATCAATTGGGTGTGACCACCGGAAACCAGTAACGCGACAAAAGGAAATTCAGGCGCATTATCTTCCAGCATCGGTGCCAGTAAGTGGCCTTCCATATGATGAACCGGCACCGCAGGGACACCCCAGGCAAATGCCAATGCACGGCCTACTGTGGCCCCGACCAATAATGCGCCAACCAAGCCCGGACCGGCGGTATAGGCCACGCCATCGATCTCTTTGGCACTCAGATTGGCTTCTTTCAATGCCGCCTGAATCAGCGGCACCGTTTTGCGCACATGATCACGGGAAGCCAGCTCAGGGACAACGCCGCCATAATCAGCATGCAATTTAACCTGACTGTACAGTTGGTTAGCTAACAGACCGGTTTCATCGTCATACACTGCAATTCCGGTTTCATCGCAGGACGTTTCTATACCCAAAACTCGCATTACATTTCCCATCATTCACGTGCGACCGATAGTTTAGCATAACAGTGACGCCCGTCATGATTTCTGATCCCAAATTGCGGGGCAAAAGTCCCATTTTGGGTCTCCGACGACACAAATGTTGTTGATAGTTTTCATATTTGAAAAGAGTGTTGATAAATTCGATCAATGCCCCTGTTTAGTATATAATCAGCGGCCGTCGCACCCTTAGGCACCAACTTTCTTGTAAAGGACGGGTCGACATTACAGGGGCGTGCCTGTTTCAATTTGCTGTGGTGCTTTACAAAGCAGCATCCATTGAAGTAAAATTCCGCACCATTTTGAGAAGGCTGGCGATTGGCCAGCAGCAAACCGATTTCTATTGAGGTGAGAGGCACATGCCGGTAATTAAAGTACGTGAAAACGAGCCGTTCGACGTAGCTCTTCGTCGTTTCAAACGCTCTTGCGAAAAAGCAGGTGTTTTAGCTGAAGTTCGTCGTCGTGAGTTCTATGAAAAACCGACTACCGAACGTAAACGCGCTAAAGCTTCAGCTGTGAAACGTCACGCGAAGAAATTAGCTCGCGAAAACGCACGCCGCACTCGTCTGTATTAATTCTTCGGGGGTAACCCCACCGCGTAGTTTTTTATGTTCTAAGAACGCGCAGATCGAGTAGTTGCATACGAAGGCCGTGCTTTCCGAAAGGAATGCGCGGCTTGTTCTCGTTTATGGACTGACGACTAGGGGCCTATGGCTGGACGAATTCCACGCGTATTTATCAATGACTTGCTAGCTCGCACCGACATCGTCGATCTTATCGATGCTCGGGTTAAGCTGAAGAAGCAAGGCAAAAATTACCATGCGTGCTGTCCGTTCCATCATGAGAAAACACCCTCATTCACCGTTAACGGCGAAAAGCAGTTCTATCACTGTTTCGGTTGCGGCGCACATGGTAATGCCGTTGATTTCTTGATGAATTATGATCGACTTGAATTTGTCGAGAGTATCGAGGAATTGGCTACCATGCACGGGCTGGAAGTGCCCTACGAGGCAGGAACCGGCACCACCCAGATCGAACGTCACCAACGACAAAGTCTTTATCAACTGATGGAGAGCCTGAGCGCATTCTATCAACAATCACTCAACGGCCAGAACGCCAATCAGGCACGCGAATATCTTAAACATCGCGGTTTGAGTGAAGAGATCATCCAACATTTTGCTATCGGCTTTGCCCCGCCAGGTTGGGACAATGCCTTAAAACGTTTTGGCCGCGATGGCGAGAGCCGTACTGCGCTGAACGATGCAGGGATGCTGGTGACTAATGATACAGGGCGGACTTACGATCGTTTTCGTGAGCGCGTCATGTTCCCTATCCGCGATAAGCGCGGGCGGGTTATCGCTTTTGGTGGGCGAATTCTGGGCGACGGAGTGCCGAAATACCTCAACTCCCCAGAAACAGAGATCTTTCATAAGGGCCGCCAGTTATACGGCTTGTATGAAGCGCAAGTGAATCACCCCAATCCAACACGTTTACTCGTGGTGGAAGGCTATATGGATGTGGTGGCACTAGCGCAATTTGGCATTGATTATGCTGTTGCCTCGCTGGGAACAGCGACGACCGCGGAACATATTCAACTATTATTCCGCGCGACCGATAACGTAATTTGTTGTTATGACGGCGATCGGGCGGGTAGAGATGCCGCCTGGCGAGCATTAGAAACGGCACTGCCCTATCTAAATGATGGACGTCAGCTACGCTTTATGTTTTTGCCCGATGGCGAAGACCCGGACACTCTGGTACGTAAGGAAGGGAAAGACGCATTTGAACAGCGGATGGAGGAGGCGCAGCCACTCTCAACCTTCTTGTTCGAAACGTTGATGCCACAGGTAGATTTAAGTAGCCCCGATGGGCGCGCCAAGTTAAGCACGCTGGCACTACCTTTAATCAGCCAAGTGCCCGGTGAAACCTTACGCCTTTACCTGCGTCAGCAATTAGGCAATAAGTTAGGTCTACTTGATGACAGCCAGCTTGATAAGCTGATGCCAAAACAGGCTGATAATACGAATACCTACCAGCCGCCCCAGCTAAAACGCACAACCATGCGTATACTTATAGGGCTACTGGTACAGAACCCACAACTGGCTACACTCATTCCCTCACTACAGGGGGTTGAACAAGCCAAGTTAGCCGGTTTACCGTTATTTATTGAGTTGGTTGAGACTTGTTTGGCCCAACCGGGGCTGACAACCGGGCAGTTATTGGAACTGTACCGTGATAATAAATTCAGCCAACAGCTTGAAACTCTCGCAACATGGAACCACATGATTGTTGAGGATATGGTCGAACCGACTTTTGTCGATACGCTAGCGAGCCTGTATGACTCCATTTTGGAGCAACGTCAGGAAACACTCATAGCACGTGACCGGACACATGGATTAAACGCCGAAGAACGTAAAGAGCTTTGGTCTTTGAATCTGGCTTTAGCCAGAAAAAAATGAATCACCCAACGGCTTAATTGCCGATAAATGTGGGGGCGACTCCCCACAATATGCCGCCATAGCGGGCAGCGGCGACAAAAAAAGGCCCCAAATGCTATTGTTGGCGGTTTCGCCGACCGACACCAACCCAAATACTCTGAAGTGTGGATACCGTCTTATGGAGCAAAACCCGCAGTCACAGCTGAAGCTACTTGTCACCCGTGGTAAGGAGCAAGGCTATCTGACCTATGCTGAGGTCAATGACCATCTGCCGGAAGATATCGTCGATTCCGATCAGATCGAAGACATCATCCAGATGATTAATGACATGGGCATACAGGTACTTGAAGAAGCCCCTGATGCCGATGATTTAATGCTGGCCGAGAACACCACTGATACCGACGATGACGCGGCGGAAGCTGCTGCACAGGTGTTGTCCAGTGTTGAATCTGAAATCGGGCGTACAACCGACCCGGTGCGTATGTATATGCGCGAAATGGGTACTGTTGAGCTATTGACCCGTGAAGGCGAGATTGATATCGCCAAACGTATCGAAGAGGGTATCAATCAGGTTCAGTGCTCGGTAGCTGAATACCCTGAAGCCATTACTTATTTGTTGGAACAATATGATCGTGTCGAAGCGGGTGAAGCCCGTTTATCCGACCTGATCAACGGTTTTGTCGATCCCAATGCCGAAGAAGATATTGCGCCGACGGCAACTCACGTAGGCTCTGAATTATCCACTGAAGAGATGGATGACGACGACAAAGAAGAAGAAGACGAAGAAGAAGAAGAAGACGACAACAGCATCGACCCAGAGCTGGCACGTCAGAAGTTCAGCGAATTGCGTGAGCAGTATGAAACTACACGCATGGCAATCAAGAAAAATGGCCGTAGCCATGCCATTGCTGCTGCCGAGATTCTGAACCTTTCTGAGGTGTTCAAACAGTTCCGTCTGGTACCGAAGCAGTTCGACTATCTGGTCAATAACATGCGTGCCATGATGGATCGCGTTCGTACTCAAGAACGTATCATCATGAAGCTGTGTGTTGAACAGTGCAAAATGCCGAAGAAAAACTTCGTTACCCTGTTTGCCAGCAATGAGACCAGCGATACCTGGTTTGCGGCGGCAGTGGCTATGGGTAAACCATGGTCTGAGAAACTGAAAGATGTCTCGGATGATGTTCAACGTAGCTTGCAGAAATTACGCCAGATCGAAGAAGAGACGGGCCTGACGATTGAGCAAGTGAAAGACATCAACCGCCGTATGTCTATCGGTGAAGCGAAAGCGCGTCGTGCTAAGAAAGAGATGGTTGAGGCTAACCTGCGTCTGGTTATCTCTATTGCGAAAAAATACACCAACCGTGGCCTACAATTCCTTGATTTAATTCAGGAAGGTAACATCGGTTTGATGAAAGCAGTAGATAAGTTCGAATACCGTCGTGGTTATAAGTTCTCAACTTATGCGACTTGGTGGATTCGTCAGGCAATCACCCGCTCTATCGCGGATCAGGCACGCACCATCCGTATCCCGGTGCATATGATTGAGACAATTAACAAACTCAATCGTATCTCACGCCAGATGCTGCAAGAGATGGGCCGCGAGCCAACGCCAGAAGAGCTGGCTGAACGCATGCTGATGCCGGAAGACAAGATCCGCAAAGTGCTGAAGATTGCGAAAGAGCCAATCTCAATGGAAACCCCAATTGGTGATGATGAAGATTCACATCTGGGCGATTTCATCGAAGATACCACTCTGGAGCTACCGCTGGACTCTGCAACTTCTGAGAGCCTGCGTTCTGCCACTCACGACGTGTTAGCTGGCCTGACCGCTCGTGAAGCGAAAGTTCTGCGTATGCGTTTCGGTATCGATATGAACACTGACCACACTTTGGAAGAAGTGGGTAAGCAGTTCGACGTAACCCGTGAGCGTATTCGTCAGATCGAAGCGAAGGCATTACGTAAATTACGCCATCCAAGCCGTTCTGAAGTGCTACGCAGCTTCCTCGACGATTAATCGTCGAGTTGTAGTCATCAGCAAACAAAAACCCTCGGCATGCCGGGGGTTTTCTTTTTTTGACCCTAAACAGCATCTTCTACACCGAAAATCAGCACTGCTTTCCCCTGCCGCCGTAAAAAACCTTATATTTGTGCATAAAACGCGCACCTGATTCTTCAGCTCTAGACCGCAGGATAAAAACTACCGTATAATCAGCGTCCAAGTTTGGCCCCTTAGCTCAGTTGGTTAGAGCACGCGACTCATAATCGCTTGGTCACTGGTTCAAGTCCAGTAGGGGCCACCAAATTTTAGTTTAAAATCATATAATTAAGCCACTTTTAACAAGGTGGCTTTTTTGTTTTTGGTAGTCTGTGTCGCAAAAGTGTTGCAGAAAGATATCTAAACGAAGTCACAATACCGAGATTGAAAGCTATTTTAACCTCCTTCTTTACAGCCCTTAGTTGGTAAAGCAAAATCATCAATGATTTTTGGACCATCCCCTTAACCGCTGAGTATTTATTGATACCTTAACGTATTATCTGACATGCCCAAAGTCCCATGCACTGAACCACAAGCAATTAAAGACATCAATACAATACTATTGACCACTTAAGATATTATTTACCAGATAGTCAATGAAACTAAGCGGCTTAGCATCCAGCCGGATGGTATTCCTTTGCACTTTATATATCTTCATGCATTAATACTATTCTTATAAACCAAAGAGAAAATAGTCCTTAATAAAATCAATCCGAGATGAGAAGTCTTAAGTACCCATATGAACCAATTAATTTCTTTAAGATGCTTATAAATCCTCTGAATACATAAAATATTCATAATAATAATTATGTTCGATGTTCTCGTGATAACTTATAAATAACTTTGTGATAACACATTAACCCTAGCAGGGCAGCAACTATTGCAATTTTTGTTGCGGCCTGCTTCAAGCAAAGAAAGTTTCTTCTTCGAAGAGTCGCAAAATTTCATCCATCCAACCTCCGTTTCAGGGGATTTTAGCATGCCAAAATCCGGGTCTTAACTGCAGCCAGGATTTGCCCTAGGATAGGATAATTCAAATATAATACAGTATCACTATTATGTTTTTTCCTTATATACCGATTTATTTATAGTCTAGGCAGCTAAAAGCAAAGTAATGTTCTGAGTGACTTTAAAACTGCCAACATTAACCCAATTTATTTAACAAAATCACAAATGTGAATTTCATTACATTTAAATGCGATTAAAAATGTCACGAATAGATGCTAAAAACGTAACATTTAAGCAAATATTTAATACTTGGATTTAGATTATGAATAATATGCCCTTATTAAAAGTTGCTAAGATAATTATGTCATTATTGTTAATAATGATGGTTCTGTTTGCCGTTCATGATATATATTCATCACAGCAAGGCTATCAGCAAACTCTATTTGCAGAAGAAACAAAGTCACAAAGAGACGATATCGACCGTCTTCACTATAACTTAGCAAGTCTACGAGCAATATTTAATAATCAGGTAATAGGTTCTTTAACTAATGTCCCATTAGATAAAGAAGAGATTAAACACTTTATCGAATTGACTACTTCGTCAAGGGAGTTACTAGCCTCTTATATCGAAGCAATGGAAAACGATCGTCGTTACGACGCAACAACCGCTGTTCTACATAAAAACATCACGGCTATTCTAGATCATATGGAGGATGCAGCAAATGGATTTATCACTGGTAATATCAATAACGACTTAAGTTTAAGAGAAGCATATCAACAAGTTAATGATAGCATTGCAGAATTTTCAGCAGTCAATACTGATATCTATATGTCTACCTTGCATAGTGCCAATAGTGTTAAAAAACAATCGTATGTGATTGCCATTACACTGTTACTTTCTTATATTTTAATTACAGTGGTAGCGACAACATGGTTCAATAAAAATATAATACTAAAAATTAAACTTGCCTGTGATATTTTTGATAAAATAAGCAAAGGTGATTTGAATTCTGACATCTCATATAAAAGTAAAAGCGAAATAGGTTTCCTCTTTTCTTGTTTGGAAGATATGCAAAACTCTCTGAAAAAGATCATCTCTTCGGTCAAGGGAAGCACTATCATCATTACTCGTGGTTCAACAGAGATTGCCGACGCTAACTTTAATCTGTCCTCTCGCATTGAACAACAGGCTAGCGCACTTCAGGAAACAGCAGCCAGCATGGAGGAGATAAAAACGACCGTCCTCAGCAATGCCCAAAATGCACAACAGACAAACCAGCTATCACATACAGCGAGTCTGGCCGCCAAGAATGGCGCTGATATAATGCATAAAGTTGTCTCGACTATGGCAGATATTGAGACGCTCACGAAAAAAATCGCAGGCATCACCACTGTCATTGACGGTATTGCCAGCCAAACCAATATTCTGGCACTCAACGCGGCTGTTGAAGCCGCACGGGCAGGCGAGCAAGGCAGAGGATTCGCCGTTGTAGCCTCCGAAGTTAGAAATTTAGCCTCACGCAGTAGTACTTCCGCCAGAGAAATTAGTGTGTTGATAAATGACGCCATCGATAATATTTCACGTGGTTCTCAACTTGTGACTAATGCGGGTGAAACCATGAGTGACATTGTCAGTTCCATTACCAATGTTAGCAATATTATGCAGGAAATTTCTATTGCTTCCGAGGAGCAAAGTGCGGGTGTCAATTTAATCGCTGTAGCTATTAACCAGATGGATACAATGACACAACAAAATGCTTCGTTAGTAGAAGAGACTGCTCGCAACACCCGAACGCTGAGCAACCAGACTAAAGAACTATCCGCAACGGTTTCAGTGTTTCAGATCGACAATGAAGACTATCAGCAAAAAACCGTGTCTTCTCAGGAAGTAGAAGCATGATGCTCAGTGGGGTACAACTCTCGTTCAGCGGTATCTTTCTGTACTGAAGTTAGTATCAGTCTGGTCTCACCCCGCCATGGCCTATTCGAATGACAGCCACAGAGGTGGCTGTCGCGGTAGCCCCTGTGGTCGAAGACTTCAATATAATCGAAAAGATCTGCACAAGGTCAATTCACGCGATATTCGGACAGATATAAGAGTGATTACCCAACAGTTATGACCATGACGCATGCTGGGCGCCAGATTATTTGGCCGACAGAAGCCCTGCCAGAATAACATTAATGTTACGGGCAACATGAGTCGCAAAGGTAATTATCTGGATAATATCGGTACAAATAGGTTTATCGCAGTCTGAAATCAGGGAGGGTTAACTATCGCGGTGATGAAACTCGGAACCAGAATATTGTGGGCGATAACAATGAGTGAATATATATCTAAATGAAGATAATCGATGAACAGGATTACTTGACCGTGACACCACAACGTCCTTTCACTGGATGAGAAGCAGAAGAAGTGGGAACGGTCATAAATGAAATATCATGGGGCACATTTATCGTTAAATAGCATGATTCTAATCGTACTCTTTCACTATTGATGACAAGACGAAATAAATCATTTCTTAGTTAAATCTCTCATACAGTTCAATTAAGTTATTCACCTTACATTTTTTGAAAATTTTTGAGCGATACCCTCCCATAGATCTAGGACTGATGTAAAGTGACCTGGCAATATCCAAATTAGACATACCTAATATAAGACACTGAAAAACCTGACTTTCACGTAGGGATAAAATGGATTTTTTCGGTCTATTGAGCAAATCTGCTGAGCTGTCTTTTTCTAAGAAAACCGCTGGATTGTGAATTATGTTGTATAACATAGATTCAACTTTCTCTTCCGAGGTTTCCTTACTTAACACGAAAGAAGACATTTTAGTTAAGATATCGTAATACCCTAATAAATCAGGATCTTTTGTGAATATAAGACACCTATCTTTCTTTACGTGATCATGAATAAGATCAAAAAAAATAGCTTGCTCATGCCCGGATAAATTATCAGGATCGAAAATAACGAATATATCATTTAATGTTATTAATTTTTGTTTAAAATCAGATAGAGAGTTACAAATGAATACATTTGGGCTTATATTCATTGGCTTAAGCGTTAAGGCATTCTCTACTTTTATTTTGAAAAAATATCTAATTAAGTCACAATTGCTGAATATTAGGATGTTATTCATAAAACCTCTACCACTTACAATAAATTAGATCAAAAAAGATAGAATTGATATTCTATGCGCGTCAGAAAGAAAATAACCAACTCGCTGTAGTTAACCCACTCTTTCAGAAGATCTATATTAAAAACAGAATAATTTCATAAGCGAAATCTTTAATTGAATATAGATATCCGGATGTGATTTAATCTTTATTAATATAACTAATGAGTCAAAATTAAAATATAATGACACCTCTAAAACAATAGATGTTATTGATAAACAAGAGAGGTCATAGGCATCTATTCTACTGATTTCATTGGTTATCACAACCTATTTCACTCAAAACAATCGAGCAAACAACAAACAATTTTCACGCTAAAATGAGAGGTAATATTTTAATGAATGGGTATTTCATGATAACAAGAGAATTATTTTCGATAAATGTCCGAATATTACTTCCAGCATATTCTCGAAAAATGGTGATAATGTATACATAATCATTGACATAGCCATCATTCCTATACTCAACGTCAGAGGAAAGCCGACAACAAAGATAGATAACTGAGGCGTAAGACGATTCAGCAACCCCAATGTGAGATTGAGACATAACAACAACGTAATTATTGGCAAACCTAACATCAACCCACTACTGAAAACCAGTCCTGCTGTTCGCGCAAGGTAAATAAAACTTTCGGGATTCAAGGTATTTTCGCTAATGGGTAATACAATAAAGCTATCCGATAAGATACTTAGCATCCATAAATGCCCGTTAAAGGTCAGAAATAGCAATGTTACTAACAGATTAAGTATTCTTGAAATGACCGGCATATTCCCACCGGCAGCAGGATCATAGAAGGTCGCAAAGGATAGGCCCATTTGCATACCAATAATCTCTCCAGCATTGCGAACAGCTACGAATATAAGCTGTACTGTCAGTCCCATGGCAGCCCCAATGATAAATTGTTGCGCACCTACCCATATTCCTGAAATGGAAAATATTTCAATATGACTATTAGGAATATTTGGGCCAATCAATAGAGCGATAATAACCGCCAGCGCTACCTTGGTTTTTCTATCAATACCTTTTTCATTGAATATTGGCGCAGTACTGAACAATGCCAATATTCTCAGCATTGGCCAAAAAAATTGGTTAATAATGGAATAGAGACTGACTATTGATAAGGTCAGCATGGTTATCCAATGACATAGGGTAAATTGCTATAGAGTGTGCGTGTGTAGTCAAGAAAGACACTCAGCATCCAGGGCCCCAAAATTACACCAACAGCAATGATAACTAATATTTTGGGTATAAATGACAATGTCATTTCATTTATTTGTGTGGAAGCCTGCAAAACACTGACAATAAGCCCAGTAAATAATGCAGCAAATAGTAATGGCGCGGCAATCATCAGCCCCACTTTGATTGCCTGAAAGCCCATCGCCATCACGCTTTCTGGTGTCATTTTCTTATCCTGTTTAACTAAAAAAACTTTGTGCTAAGGAACCCATTAATAGCTGCCAACCGTCAACCAAAACGAACAGCATTAATTTGAAGGGTAATGAGATTGTTGCAGGAGGAACCATCATCATACCCAGCGCCATTAAGACACTGGCAACAACGAGATCAATGATCAGGAAAGGAATAAACACAGTGAAACCAATCTGAAAACCTGTTTTAAGTTCGCTGGTCACAAAGGCTGGGAGTAAAACCCGCAAAGGAACATCGTCCTTGCTTTGGAAATTCTCCTCTTTCGCCATACGCGCATAAAGAGCCAGATCGCTTTCCCTTGTCTGTTCCAACATAAATACCCGCAGAGGCTGAACACCTCTTTCCAGCGCAGTCTCCATGGAGATTTTGTCTTCGGACAAAGGTTGCCAAGCTTCTTTATATATCTGATTAAAAACAGGTGACATCACGTAGAAAGTCAAAAATAGAGCCAATGCCAGTAGTACCTGATTAGGGGGGGTGGACGGCGTACCAAGCGCATTACGTAATAATCCTAATACAATGATAATACGGGTAAACCCTGTCATCATTAGCAAGATAGCAGGTAAAAATGTTAAAGACGTAAGTAAGACTAACGTCTGCACAGGCAATGACCAATTCTCTCCATCAGCAGAACGCGCGACCATCAAATCAGCATTTGCCGCCCACACACTCTGTATTGGTAGCAATAATCCCAAAACTAATAGGGTGACTGTTCCCAAGAGCATCCATGGATTGATGCGCTGTGCTGGCAAAATATTCATGCTGTAGGCCCTGCTTTGCGTTTTTTTAACATACCGAGCAGAGTTGACTGAAAATCGCCGGATAATAATGGTTCAGGAGTCATAGCATGATCATCAAACTGATCAAATGTCCCCAGACAACTGATTTGGCTAGTGGTAACACCGAGTAATAATCTTTTATCACCTATATCTACCACGACAATACGTTCACGCTGCCCCAGTGAATAACTGGATACAACTGAAAGTATTTGGTTTCCTTTAGGTAAGCGCGGAGTCAATCCAGTTCGGCGAGCAATCCATGCAATAGCAGTGATAATCATTAATATAAGTATCAATGAACCACCGACAGTGGCCAATATTGAGCCAGAGTTTGTGGCCTCACTCATCGAGTGTATTGTTTGGGTATTCATCATCGACTCAGGCGATACATTCTTTCTGAAGGTGTAATAATATCTGTAATGCGGATGCCAAATTTATCGGAAACAACAACAACTTCACCTTGGGCAATTAAATAGCCATTGATCAGAATATCCAACGGTTCACCCGCCAAACCTTCCAGAGAGACAACAGACCCCTGACTGAGGCGCAGTAACTCCTTGATAGTCATTTTAGTCCGACCTAATTCAACGGTCATTTTAACTGGAATATCGAGAATTAAATCAAGATCTTCAGAAAAATTAGGCACCAGATTATCCTTTGGTGGTGAGCTATCTGCGGCCAGTTGCTCACTCATAGCGTCCCCCCAAAGATTATCAATGGATTGCTTATCAGCATCTGACGAGGATGTGGTATCACTCATGAGGGAATTACTCCTTTTTTAAAGATAATAGCGCCGGATTTAATATTTTCTCAACTTTGAGAGCATATTGCTTATTCATGTAACCGTATTTACCAGAAAATACCGGAACGCCATCAACACAGGCTTCAATACTTTCTTTTTTATCTATTGGGATAACATCGCCCTCTTTCATGCTCATGATATTAGAAAGACGAGTTGATATATCTGCAAATTTTGCCACCAATTCAAGTTCAGTTTCTCTGACCTGAGAAGCAAGTGTATTTCGCCATTGTTTTTCTTCTTGTCTTGAGCTTTCCATTGGCGGACTGGTTAACAGTTCGCGTAAAGGTTCAATAATGCTAAAAGGAATGCAAATATCGAACTCTCCCCGGTGCGGGCCTATTTCTACATAAAATGGTGTTGTCACAACAATATCGTTCGGTGATGAAGTGATATTGGTAAATTTCACCTGTATCTCTGCACGAACGTATTCAGTTTTCAGTTTAAAAATAGAGCTCCATGCAAAATCATAGGCTTCCAGCGCCATGGCTAGCATGCGATTAATGACGCGCTGCTCTGTTGGCGTAAATTCACGCCCATCCGCTTTCGTTGGAAATCGGCCATCACCACCAAATAAGTTATCTACAGCCATGAATACCAAATTCGGCGAGAAAACAAAAAGTGCAGTACCGCGCAGGGGGTTCATATGGACCAGATTAAGGTTGGTCGGCACGGGAAGATTCCGCGCAAAATCATGATACGGCTGTATTTTAATATTTCCGGCAGTTATATCTGGGCTACGACGCAAAAGATTAAATAGCCCTATTCTGAACTGGCGAGCAAAACGTTCATTAATAATTTCCAGAGAGTGCAAACGCTCACGAACAACACGGCGCTGTGTATTTGGATCATAAGGCTTGATGCCCTCATCCAATGTTCTATTGTTTGCTATACTTTCATTTTCGGTATTGCTGCCGCCATTTAAAAGGCGGTCTATTTCAGCCTGAGATAATATGCTGTCAGACATAGGATTTACCGTAAAATAAATGCATTAAATAATACATCAGTAATCACCACACTCTGATTAGGTGTAAGTGGCTCACTAACAACGCTTTTAATTTTTTCAATTAATTGCTGCTTCCCTTTATCAGCCGATATGTTTTCTGCTGTTTGCTGTGCTAAAAGTATAAGCAATCGACTACGTACTTCCGGTAAGAATTTTTCTATCAATACTTTTGAATTTTCGTCTTTCACCCGTAAGGTCAAGCCAATATGCAATACACGACCATCATCAGTTGGTGTCGGTTTAAGGCTAACGGTGAACGTATCCATTTGTATATATAATGGAATAATAGGTTCAGATATTGGTGTCGCTACCGTATCGTTGTTATCACCGGATACATGAGCCTTGATATTTTTCATTTCATAAAAAGTGTAACCAGCCAAGGCGCATGCACCTATGGTAATTAACATCATAAACAAAATCACCAGAGAGCTTTTTTTCCCTCCTTTGGCAATTTTGGTGTTATTTTTTGTCATTTTAAAAAAAATCCTGTTATAAAATACTTCGAATGCCAATAACAGAAGGCATTCGAATGAGCAGAGTATTCTATTACAGTTAACCTCTAGGGCAATTCACTAAAGAAATTGAATTACTGCCGCCAATTCGCTTGATGAGTTAATTAGCTAAACAAATGTATTTATTCCACTGGTGTAATTCAGCGTTCTGATATTAATTTCACCTGTCTCTTCAGGGAGTTGTCTGATGCTTTCATCATCAAGATCGTGCTGTTTTGCTGCTCTATCAGATTGAGAAAACGCCCCCCACGATGAGGATGAATCAGCGCCAACGCTACTTTGGCCCAAATTAATGCCTGATTCTGCCAATGAGGTACGTAAGTTTTGCATTGAGGCCTCCAGGGCCGCACGTACCTGATGATTTTCCGTCACAAAATGCAACTGTACCTGATCACTATTCATCCGTAGGTTAATTTGCAAAGCGCCTAACTCTTCAGGGTGCAGCCGTAACTCCGCATTATGGATGCCGTTGCGCGAAAAATAAGACAATTGTTGGCTCAAGGCTTGTTGCCATGCGGGTGTCCCTAATCCTTGACTCAACACGGTGGGTGATGTGGTAGTTGAGACTGGCTGAGAGCTGGACACATCAGGAGCCGCAGACAAATGTGGTCGTAGGGTGATGTCCGACGTCTGTGGTAGCTGGCTGTCCTGTGTCAATGGTGTTGGCACATTGAGTGGTGAGTTTACTGGCATCAATGCATTTTCTTTGAGATACGCCGCGCCATCATTCGCCCGTGGAAGTGAAGCATCGCGCTGCTCAGTTGCTGCTTTGTCTGCCATCTGCTTCCCCTGTAGGACTTCCGGCAAAGAGTGGGTGAAACTTTTCGTAATGCTGTTATCACTCATTGCGGCGGGGTTACTCTGCCGCTCCCGACCTTGTGAATTGGCAAGATCAGGATCCGTGTCCGCCATCTCCTCTGCGCCCTGTTCATCTGTCAATTCAACAGGGGCGGGGGTCACCGTGATTACTGGTGTTGTCGCGGCACCCAATGAGACATTAACCACTAACTGCTGCAAATGTTGAAGCTGTGGATCTTGGAGAGCCGGGGTCTCGGGCTGCTGCTCTTCATCGGATATTTCGGCAATCATACCGATCAACTCTGCATCAATAGTGTCCGGGTAATCAGGTCTCTCCACTGTTTCTATCAGGCCAGGAAGCTGCTGTTCAGGTTGCACGAGTTCAGCATTCGACGCCATTTTTACAGGGCCTGGAGCGAGCATATTTTCCAACGTTGTAGAAAAATCCAAGCCGTCTGCTGTTGCAGCCTGTTGATTGTTTTTTGCGGTCAATCCAGTAATGGCAGGTATGGCATTGACGATCATAATATTTTTTTCCCCATACTGGCACGTTGTGCAAATTCATCCATCATCTTCTGTTCCAGACGATTCTCTTTTAATAGTCTCGCCGCATCGCCTCTGCTTTTCAGTGTCTCAAAGGCGTTGAGACGTTTCTTATCACGTTTCCAATCCAATAATGTCTCTTCGACCGAGTTCTGGCATTTCTCCACATGGCCGGCATGTTGTTTGACGACCTGCCCCAGTGAATCAATAAAAGATTGTCGGTTTAGCAAGTCAGCTATCAGAATACCTTTACCTGAAATATTGGCGCGTAGTTGCTGCTGGTATTCCAATTCGAAACTTTCCAGTTGTTCATGTTGTATCGTGGCCTGAGTGTACACTTGCTGCACTTTGCCTAATTGAACAGTAGTGTCACTCAACGTTTGCTCTGCAAGATCGCGTAGGACATCCATTGGACTGGTAATTGCCATGATTAATTGCTCATATTAGAACTGTCGGAAAACATGTCAGAAAGCCTGTCGCAGGCCTCCTCATAACCACTACTCTCATAGATGACCTGCTGCAAAAAGCGCTCCATATCGGGATATAAGCGGATGGCTTTATCCAGTAATGGATCGCTGCCTGCCGCATAAGCCCCGACACTGACAAGATCACGATTTCGTTGATATGATGAGAGTAACTGCTTAAAAGACTGCACTTTTTTGTAATGCGTTGCGTCAATCAACTCTGTCATTGCGCGGCTTATTGATGCTTCAATATCGATGGCCGGATAGTGGCCGGATTCAGCAAGCCGCCGTGATAGAACAATGTGCCCATCAAGAATGGCGCGAGCGGAATCTGCTATCGGATCTTGTTGATCATCGCCCTCGGTCAACACCGTATAAAATGCGGTGATTGACCCCCCCTCTTTGACGCCGTTACCCGCTCGCTCCACCAGGGCAGGTAATTTTGCAAACACTGATGGGGGATAACCCTTGGTTGCAGGTGGTTCACCAATGGCCAAGGCGATCTCACGTTGTGCCATGGCGTAGCGTGTTAGCGAATCCATTATGAGCAGCACATCCATGCCCCGATCACGGAAGTCCTCAGCAATACGGGTGGCGTATACCGCGCCTTGCATACGCAATATAGGCGAGACATCCGCAGGTGCCGCGATAACCACGGAGCGAGTTCGCCCCTCTTCACCTAGAATATTTTCGATAAAATCTTTCACTTCTCGGCCACGCTCGCCGATAAGTCCTACGACGATAACATCAGCTTTGGTATAGCGTGCCATCATGCCGAGTAGCACACTTTTCCCCACCCCAGAACCGGCAAACAGCCCCATGCGCTGGCCTCGTCCTACAGTCAGCAGCCCATTGATGGCTCTGACGCCGACATCCAGCACATGCTTAATTGGATCTCGTAATAGTGGGTTAACCGGTTGCGTAAATAAGGATCCGTGCTTTACACAACCTGGGGGCGGTAGCCCGTCAAGTGGTCGTGCACTCGCATCCAGTACTCGGCCTAAGAGTTCCGGCCCCAACGGTAATTGTTTCCCCTTGGTAATACCGGCACCACTTTCAAACGCATAAACCCGCGCCCCAGGTAGAATTCCATCAACATTTTCAAGTGGCATCAAATACAGGATTTCACCATTGAAACCAACAACTTCACTTTCTATTTTATCCGTGCCATTACCTCTATTTCGCTCAACAATGCAAAGAGTGCCAATGGGTAATTTCAGGCCAACAGCCTCCATCACCAATCCTGTTGCCCGCGTTAATTTTCCATATTGCTGGAAAGGCGGCAGCGAGATGATCTGTTTCTCTTTTCTATCAATGGCATCCAGCCAGTTTTTTAGGCGCAGGGTCATGAGGGATAATCCTCACGTCCGAGTTCACACAGCGCTTGCCAGCGCGTTGTCATTGTCGCGTCGAACTCCCCCTCCGCCGAGGTTATCCGGCAGCCGCCGGGTAGAATTTGCGCGTCAGAACGTAACTCCCATCCCAATGACTCAAGTGATTTACCGACGTTTTGCTCAACGATGTCGACATCCGCAGGATTAACCCATAACTGTGCTTTTCCCTTAAAGAGGGTTTCTTCTTGTAGCAACTGCTGAATTTTTTCTAGCAGCACTTCATTGTCACAAACAATATTCTTACCCAAGATCGCGCGAGCAGCAGTTAAGGATAATTGCACTAAGCGGGATGGAATCACGCTATCAAGGTTGTCCAGAGCTACCCGAAACGCTTCAAGCAGTGTGGAAAAACGCGCCCCTACTTCACTTTGCTGTAGATTTGCCTCGGTAAGCCCCTGTTCGAAGCCCTCTTTTTGTCCTTGGCTAAACCCAGCTTCGTAGCCCTGCTTTTTTCCCTCTTCAATACCGCTGGCCTGTCCCTTGGCAAACCCCTTTTGTTCCGCTTGTTGGCGAAGTCGTGAGAGTTCAGCCTGCAGTAGCTCATCGGAATGATGGGGGCTTGCCGACTCAATAATCTCATGCTCAGACTGGTCATATTCACCCAGTAAATTCTGCGGCTGCCAGCTTTGCCAGTCGAGTTTTGGTTCATTATCAGACATAGGCATCGTCGCTGCCTCCAATTGCCACATCACCGGATTCAGCTAACCGTCTAACAATCAATAGGATACTCTTCTGTTCAGCTTCGACTTGAGACATACGAATTGGCCCACGAGAACCAAGATCTTCCATCATTATCTCCGCCTGACGTCTGGACATATTTCGGAAGAACTTATCGCGAAGTGCCGCATCGGCTCCTTTAAGGGCGATGATCAGTGACTCGTTCTCAATTTCCTGGAGAATGCGCTGAATACTGCGATCTTCAATTCCAACCAGATTTTCGAACAAGAACATTTCATCAATAATTTTCTGTGCCAACTCTTGGTCAAATTCACGAACCGCCTCAATTGCAGCCTCTTCCAACTGAGATTTCATCAAGTTAAGAATTTCAGCCGCAGGGCGTACCCCGCCCATTTTGCTACGTTTCAAGTTCTGTCCATGCAGCAGACCATTGAGCACTTCTGTCAGCTCCTGCAGTGCCGCCGGTTGAACACCACCAAAAGTAGCAATACGTAGCATAATGTCATTACGTTCACGATCATCAAATTTACTCAATACATCAGCAGCTTGCCCACGTTTAAGGTGAACAAGGATGGTGGCTATAATTTGCGGGTGCTCATCACGAATTAAATCGAATGCCACCTGAGGCTCCATAAAGTTCAGCGTCTCAATGCCATTTGTGCCATTTTGCGTATCCAGTAAATCTTCAAGTAAGCTCGATGCTCTCTCTTCACCTAATGCTTTCACCAGCACACTGCGCAGGTAATCATTGGTATTGACACTCAGTGCTGCAAACTCACTGGAGTCGCGCTGAAACTCTTTCAGGACGGAACTAAGCTGTTCATGGGTAAAACCGCCCATGTTGACCATCGACCCACTAATTTGTTTCACTTCGTGCGTACTGAGATGCTTGAATACTTCAGCAGCCAGTCCATCACCGAGTGTCAACATGACAATTGCACTTTTATCAGAGGCATTCATTATGATTTCAGCTCCTTGTTAATCCACTCGCGAATGACCAGAGCAACAACCCGAGGCTCCTGTTCTGCCAATTCCCGCAGATTCTGCGTATTAAGTTCAGCTTCGACGCGTTGTTCCGCTTTGGCTCTTTCACCACTTTCAGCTTTACGCTTATGCGCATCCAGTTCTGCCTGACGAGCTTCTTTCTCTAATTCCAAACGAGCCAATATCAGTTCTTGGTTTCTCAGCCATGCAGGTTTGATAGCCTTGCGCCAGAATAGCCAAGCCACAATCGCCACCAATAAATAGCGACCCGCCGCCATTAACAGATTAATAAAGCCGGCTTGCTGCCAAAATGGCGGTGCAACCTCCTCTTCAACATTGTTGAAAGGAGAATTAACAATATTTACCGTGTCACCACGCTCCGCAGAAAATCCTACGGCCTCTTTCACTAATGCGCTGATCTGCTCCATCTGCTCTTTGGGTAGAGGGGCAGATTCACCCTCTGCGGTCGGTAAGTAATTAATCACGACAGCAATAGAGAGACGTTCGATACTGCCGGTACTGCGCTTGATGTGAGTCAGTGTTCGATCAAGTTCGTAGTTGGTGGTGTTATCCCGACGATTGTTGAAAGGTATCGGAGTTGCGACTGTCGCCGCGCCACCTTTGGCCCCTGTCGCTCCTGCTGTTGCTGCACCTGCCGCCCCAGTCGCGCCAGGTGCCGTCGGCGTAGCCGCTTGAGTTATCGGTGCAGTCGCAGGAAGCGAGGGTTGATTGCTTAATGCGCCCGGTACGCCACCCACACCACCCTTGCCGCCCTGCTCAGCGTCACTGGATTGGCTGCTGCGGATCGACATCCGATCAGGTGCCGTATTCGGTTGAAATTGTTCAGCCGTTTGCTCGTGTAAAGTGAAGTCAAGCTGTGCTGTCACCTGCGATTTGACGTTATTGCGCCCAACAATTGGGGACAGAATCGACTGAATACGCTGCTGAAAATCAGCTTCCACTTCACTGGTGAATTTAAGCTGCGAGGTCTGAGTCGTTTGGCCCCCACGTTGCGTTAACAGACGACCGTTTTGATCCACAATCGTGACACTATCTGCACTCAAACCCGGTACTGCGCTGGCAATAAGATAAGTGATCGCACTTACTTGTTCGCCTTCCAGTAAGCGCCCATTATTCAGACGGACGGTCACTGATGCGGATGGCTGTTTTTGCTCACGAACAAACATTGAGGGCTTTGGCATAGCCAAATGCACACGAGCGCCATTGACTGAGCCAAGGGTTTCAATCGTGCGTGACAACTCCCCTTCCAACGCACGCTGGAAGTTAACTTGCTCACTAAATTGGCTGATACCAAACTTTTCCTGGTCCAGTAATTCAAACCCAACGGCTCCGCCTTTGGGTAATCCGAGTTGAGCAAGTTTGAGGCGAGCTTCATAGACTTTATCGGCAGGCACCATAATCGCCCCGCCACGATCTTCAAAACGATAGGGCACATTCATTTGTGCCAATTGCGAGACAATAGCCCCACCATCTTGATCCGTAATGTTACTGAACAAAACCCGGTAATCCGGTGATTTTGCCCAAAATAATAGTGCGATAATAAGCGTTATGGCCGCTGAAGCACTGATAAGCAGAATAATCTTAGGGCTGGAACGAATACGTTCTAATACTGCCATAAGATTAGCTGTACTGGTTTTTTTGATACCATTTGTCGTGGCATTCATGCCGTAGTCCTGTAAAAAAATTAATGACGCAATATAGACGTGTTATTGCGAATCAGCACTCCGGTTACGGGGATGAAGAAACGAAGCGGTAAATACACTGACATAATTCAAGTCGCGTATTATCCCCTAATTGTATTTTTTTTAAGTCTCGATAAGCTGAAATTTTCGTCAGCTTATCGGATTATTTTATTTGTAGCTTGCTATGTTAAGCTTTGGTTATTAAATACGAAGTAAGAAAAGCAAGTAAATCTCAATACGTAGATTTAAAGGAATTAGTGATGTCTATTCAATCGATCAGTGGTGTTCTGGAACAAATTAACTTCCAGGCCCAGCAAGTTTCAAACACTCAACGATCGCCATTCATCTCAGATCGTCAAGGTATTGAAAAACCACTACAATTTTCTGACGTACTGTTTAGCAGTGTTAATAGTATCAATGAAATACAAACCCAGGCTAAAAGTCAGTCACAAGACTATCTGACAGGCGCAACTGACATTGGTCTTAATGACGTAATGGTTTCTTTGCAGAAGTCATCTCTGGCATTAAATTTAGGTGTTCAGGTGCGTAATAAATTAGTTAGTGCGTACCAAGAAGTCATGAACATGTCAGTGTAAGTAAACTGCCTAACATATTTGTTAATAAGCAATATAGTCTACTGATAATTTTCACCCTATTTTCCGTAGGCATCTGTGACTTCTAAGTTCCCGAAGCAGAATCGGCTCTTTTTCACTAAATGCCCGCACCAAGATACAGCAGTATTGAGATGTTCTCAATCTTACATGCGTACAGTTATTATCTAGCAGAAACATTGGCGAAATTCAAAATTGAATAATACAAAATTACGTATTCAGGAAGAGCTCTCAGATAAAGACCTGCAAAAGATCAGTGGGTTAATTTATCAACGCGCAGGGATTGTATTAAATAACCAGAAGCGGGATATGGTCTATAACCGCCTTTCCCGGCGGTTACGTGATTTAAAAATGACCAGTTTTACCGAGTATTTAGTGCGGCTCGAATCAGATAAGAATAGCGATGAGTGGCAAGCCTTTATCAATACGCTAACAACTAATTTGACGTCATTCTTTCGGGAGGCATACCACTTCCCAATCTTGGCCGAACATGCCCGTAGCAGAGGGTCAAATTATACCGTGTGGTGCGCGGCAGCCTCGACAGGGGAAGAGCCTTGCTCTATTGCAATGACACTGCATGAGAAATTAGGTTCCAGTATTGCCGGTCCAAGAGTATGGGCGACAGATATAGATACTGAGGTGTTAGGTAAAGCAAAAAATGCGGTTTATCGATTATCCGATCTGGAAAGCCTGACCCAGGATCAAAGAAAAAACTATTTTTTGCAGGGAACCGGAGCACAAGCGGGTTTAGTGAAAGTAAGAAAAGAATTGCTCTCAACTATTCAGTATCAACAACTTAATTTACTCGATCCAAATTGGGATATTCCTGCGCCCTTTGACGCTATTTTTTGTCGGAATGTCATGATCTATTTCGATCAGAAAACACAGGAAAAGTTGATGTCCCGCTTTGCCCGGATGCTGAAACCGGGAGGGATTTTATTTGCTGGCCATTCTGAACATTTTAACAATATGAATGGGCCTTTCCGTCTACGTGGGCAGTCAGTGTATTACCTGGCTCAAGAGACATTATGAAAAAGATAACTGTACTTTGTGTTGATGATTCGGCGTTGATACGCAGTATTATGAGCGATATTGTGAATCAACAACCTGATATGGAAATGGTGGCTACTGCGCCAGATCCTATTATTGCCCGAGATTTGATCAAACTTTATAACCCCGACGTATTAACGTTGGATGTAGAGATGCCGCGTATGGATGGTCTGGATTTTCTGGAACGTCTCATGCGTCTGCGCCCGATGCCCGTCATTATGATCTCTTCCCTGACAGGTAAAGGTTCAGAGATAACACTGAGTGCGTTGGAATTGGGGGCGGTAGATTTTGTCACTAAGCCACAAATGGGGCTTAAGGATGGAATGATGCAATATATTGAAATTATTGCAGAAAAAATCCGTATAGCCTCGCGTGCTCAGGTGCGACGTAGTGGCAAACTGACCAGTCCACCTAAAGCCCTGACTATCCCATTGGTGGGTAGCGAAAAGATTATTGCGATCGGCTCATCCACTGGCGGCACAGAGGCCTTACGGCAGTTATTAATGCCAATGCCACTCAGTTGCCCTGGCATCGTGATAGCTCAGCATATGCCACCAGGATTTACCCGCTCTTTTGCCGAGCGCCTTAACAATCTCTGTCAGATAGCGGTAAAAGAAGCTGAAGATGGTGATCGCGTATTACCTGGCCATGCTTATATCGCGCCGGGGGATCTGCATATGGAACTCATCCGTAGTGGTGCGAATTACCATATAAGTTTGAATAAGTTACCTGCGGTAAATCGCCATCGTCCAGCGGTTGATGTCTTGTTTAAATCCGTCGCCAAATCTGCGGGGAAAAATGCAGTGGGCGCAATTTTGACTGGCATGGGTAACGACGGTGCCGCCGGGTTATTAGAGATGCGTAAAGCCGGTGCACACACACTGGCTCAAAGTGAGAAAAGCTGTGTGGTATTTGGTATGCCGCGTGAGGCGATTGCGCTCGGAGCAGCTTGCCAAACTGTAGACCTCGACGATATTAGCCAGCACATACTCAGTAGCATTGTCGGTCAGGCTCGCAGAATTTAATTTAACTTACCCCCTACTCTCATTGGGCACCCTTCATTGGGTGCATTTTACATTTATAGGATACATACATGGCAGATAAGAATTTACGTTTCTTGGTTATTGATGATTTCGCCACAATGCGCCGAATCGTTCGTAATCTTCTTCAGGATCTTGGTTTCAAGAATATTGATGAGGCAGAAGATGGTCTGGATGCTTTAACCAAGTTACGTGCATCAAAATTTGATTTTGTGATAAGCGATTGGAATATGCCCAATCTTGATGGGCTGCAATTATTATCCGAGATTCGCAAAGATGAGAATCTGAATAAAATTCCGGTTCTGATGGTGACTGCCGAAGCAAAAAAAGAAAATATCATTGCTGCCGCTCAAGCGGGTGCGAATGGTTATGTGGTGAAGCCGTTTACCGCAGCCACACTCGAAGAGAAGTTAAACAAAATATTTGAAAAACTCGGATGGTAAGCCATGAATACATTACCAGGTAAGTCTTCAGAAGATAATGATAAAGATATTTTTTCTCGTATTGGCCACCTCACGCGCTTATTACGCGACAGTATGGCGAGTTTTGGCTTAGATCGCGCAATTATGGATGTCGCGGAAGCCATCCCTGATGCCCGTGATCGTTTAAGTTATGTGGTTGGAAAAACATCTAAAGCAGCAGATTGCGCATTAAACTGCGTGGAAATAGCGCGTCCCCTTCAGGATGAGCTGAGTAACAATGCAACCGCACTAACTGAACGATGGGATGCATGGTTTGACGATCCAATTGAATTACCCATGGCTCGTGAATTGGTAACAGATACCCGAGAGTTTTTGAGTAACACACCGAAAATTGCCAGCAAGACTAATGAGCAGTTAATGGAAATCATGATGGCTCAAGATTTTCAGGATCTCACCGGTCAGGTTATTCAAAATATGATGGCGCTGATAGAGAGTGTCGAAAAAGAGCTTATTCTCGTCTTGGTCGAAAATATGCCCAACTCGTCCTCATCTCCTGCTGAAAAATTAGATAATCTGAAAAATGGACCTCAGATTAACCAATCCGTCGCAGGTATTGTTGCCAATCAAGATCAGGTTGATGATTTACTCGAAACATTAGGGTTTTAACCCTCAACGTGGCCCAGTTATCTGAATGTCGCAAAGCCGTAGAAAATAGACACCTATTCACGGCTCCCGGACGATACATTCATGCAATGACCACGTGTTATTTTTGATTCAGTCAACCATTCATTAATGTTAGCCAGCATCTGCGGCAGTTTGTTTAGTCGAGCCCATGTCCGAAGAAAGTGATGTAGAAAAAACAGAGGAACCCACCCCCCAGCGACGCTCAAAAGCGCGTGAAGATGGGCAAATTCCGCGTTCAAAAGAGTTAACCTCAATACTGATGCTATTGGCAGGATGGTCTCTGATTCTAATTGGTGGCAATCATGTTGCCGGGAAACTTGTCCAGTTGCTGCATAACGGACTGATGTTTGACCGATTGATCGTACTTGATACTGACGTGATGCTTATCCGGGTCTATGAGCTGTTTAAGATGGCTATTTTTTCGGTGCTACCCATCTTACTCGGCCTATTTGTAACCGGTATTGCATCACCGATGCTGCTCGGTGGGCTGAATTTAAGTGGCAAGTCATTAAAAGTAGATCTCAAGCGTTTGAATCCCTTATCCGGATTAAAACGTATGTTTTCGACACAAATGGTGTCCGAGTTATTAAAAAGCATCCTGAAAGTAATGCTGGTTGGTTCTGCCTGTGCCATTTTTATCTTGGGTAATAAAGCACATATGATCCAGCTTATTTACGAGCCGATAAATATCGCCTTAAAGGATGCGCGAACCATTATTTCTGGATGTTTATTGATGGTTATTTTGGCACTGATCCCACTTGTGGGTTATGACGTCTTCTACCAGATAATGAGCAATCTTAAAAAGTTACGTATGAGTCGCCAAGAAATACGCGATGAATTTAAACAGCAGGAGGGGGATCCGCACTTAAAAGGCCGGATCAAGCAACTCCAACGTTTAGCCGCAAGCCAGCGAATGATGAGTGATATTCCCAATGCCGATGTCATTGTCAATAACCCCACTCATTATTCCATCGCCCTTAGCTATAAAGAGGGTGGAATGTTAGCCCCTACGATGTTGGCCAAAGGTGCTGGCGAGGTTGCATTACGCATTCGAGAAGAGGCCCTTAAGCATCGCATTCCAATGCTTGAAGCACCGCCGCTGGCACGTGCCCTGTATCGTCATTGCGAGATAGGGGAACAGATCCCAACAGAATTGTATGGCGCGGTCGCCGAAGTTTTAGCCTGGGTATACAGCATAAAACGCTGGCGAAAAGGCAACGGAATACGTCCTAAAAAACCTGAAAATCTTCCTGTGCCTGCCGCACTGGATTTTGCACAAGAGAGTAAAGAGTGATGGCCAATTTAGCCACCAAATTACATCTACCGGATTTTAAACAAACGCAGTGGCAAATACTGGCAGGCCCAGTATTAATCTTGACCATTTTGGCGATGATGATATTGCCTCTGCCGCCGTTTATTCTGGATCTATTATTCACCTTCAACATCGTGCTCTCCCTGATGATTTTGTTGGTGGCTATGTTTACGCAAAAGACACTGGAATTCGCAGCATTTCCTACTGTTTTGCTGTTTGCTACCCTATTGCGTCTGGCGTTAAACATTGCCTCGACCCGTATTATCCTCATGTATGGTCACACGGGGGATGGGGCTGCCGGCCAAGTGATCGATGCCTTTGGCCATTTCTTGGTTGGCGGTAACTTTGCCATTGGTATTATTGTTTTTGTGATTTTAATCATCATCAACTTTATGGTCATCACCAAAGGGGCCGGGCGTATTGCTGAAGTCGGCGCTCGTTTTGTGCTTGATGGTATGCCCGGTAAACAGATGGCTATCGATGCCGATCTGAATGCGGGAATTATTGGCGAAGAAGAGGCAAAACGCCGCCGTAGCGATGTCACCCAAGAAGCTGACTTCTATGGTTCAATGGATGGCGCCAGTAAATTTGTGCGCGGTGATGCCATCGCAGGCTTGCTGATTATGGCGATTAACGTCATTGGCGGCCTGTTCATTGGCATTCTACAACACGACATGTCGTTTTCTGAGGCAGCGGGAACCTACACTCTGCTGACGATCGGTGATGGCTTGGTCGCTCAGATCCCAGGTTTGATTATTTCAACTGCCGCAGGGGTTATTGTTACACGCGTTGCCACCGATCAGGATGTGGGTGAACAGATGGTAAGCCAGCTGTTTAATAACCCACAGGTTATGGTGCTGGCAGCTGGCGTTACCGGCCTGCTCGGGATCATCCCTGGTATGCCAAACTTTGTGTTCCTGCTGTTTACCGTGGGGCTACTGGCCCTTGCCTGGTGGATGCGCGGCCGCCAATTAGCTGATCCGACTGGCAGTAAGCGGGCAATGAGCAAGGAAGATAAAACGTCGAGTAAAGCGGAGGCACAGGCCGCGCAAGTCAGTGAAGCCTCATGGTCTGATGTACAGCACGAAGATGTTCTAGGCTTGGAAGTGGGCTACCGCTTGATCCCCATGGTAGACAGTGAGCAAAATGGTCAGTTATTGACACGAATTCGCGGCATCCGTAAGAAGTTTGCTCAGGAAATGGGCTTCCTGCCACCTGCTGTACATATTCGTGATAATTTGGATTTAGCACCGACAGACTATCGTATCCTATTGAAAGGCGTGGAAATTGGTCGCGGAGAAATACAGCCAGAACGCTGGATGGCGATCAATCCTGGCTGCGCCGATGGGGAGTTGGCCGGTGAGGCTTGCCAAGATCCTGCCTTTGGTTTACCAGCAGTATGGATTGACGAGGTGCTGCGCGAACAAGCCCAAACACTCGGCTACACTGTTGTTGATCCAAGCTCAGTTATTGCCACGCACTTGAATCATTTAATCTCAACCCATACCGATGAACTATTTGGCCGTCAGGAGACCCAGCAATTACTGGATCGTCTAACTAAAGATATGCCTAAATTGGTTGAAGACCTTATTCCAGGCATCATCTCTCTGACCATCTTCCATAAGGTCTTGCAGAACTTATTGGCCGAACGCATTTCGATTCGTGATATCAGAACGATAATTGATACGCTTGCCGAATGCTCAGCGGTCCAAACTGACCCTGATGAACTCACCGCACAAGTGCGTATCAGACTGGGACGAGCTATCACCCAGAAGTGGTTCCCTGGCAATGATGAAATTCAAGTGATCGGATTAGACCTTAATCTCGAAAGACTTCTCATTCAGGCGACCCAAAGTGGCAGTGCGATAGAACCCGGTATCGCCGATAACATCATGCGGCAAACTGAGAAAGCCATTTTGCAACAAGATGCGATAGCTGCACCGTTGGTACTGCTGGTCAACCAACCTTTACGTTTCATGCTGTCACGTTTCCTGCGTCGGGCGTTCCCTCAACTCGCGGTATTATCCAACCAGGAAATCAGCAACAATCGCACTGTACGCATGTCATATATTATTGGTGGAAAAGAATGAAGTGCTCATCGTTAATAACGGTGCTGTCTTTGAGCATATTCCCACTGATGGCTTCTGCTGTCAGTGGCTCGTGGAGTGGCAGTGCTGCCGGTGGGGTTGTCAGTGTCGGGGGGCAAACATTGGCGAGCCGCCCATTAACACCGGCGTTTCCGCCTGGCGCGACGTTACACCGTATTGCATGGCGTATTACACTGCTCTCTGCTGCCCCACCAGGATTACAAATAAAATTGTGCAGCCAGAAAAGCTGTATCTTGCTGGATTCACTCTCCGGGCAAAAGAGCCTCGACACATCATTCACCGCTCAGGGGCCTTTCTATTTTATCTATTCAGTAGAGAGCCGAGGGCAGCTCTTTCCTCCCCTTAATGTGGTAAGCAATCAACTGACCATTAATTATCGTTAATAATTAACTGGGTAAAAAATTTCAAATACAAGAGTATCATTGCGTCAGCAAGAGTGGGTAAATAGGAAGGTAGCATTGGGCTAATTGCCAATGCATCAAAGAGTAAAAGAAAGTTAAGGCTATTTTATTTTCAAAATAGCCTTTTTTGGGATTAATGGTAGATAGAGGTAAATTGTGATAGGTAAGCCTTATTGCACTTCTGTCCCTGATACAAAGAAGATATATCCTGCTTTAATACATCAAGACGCTCTTCGAGCACTTTCGTTATTTCATCTTCATTTTCAAGCAAACTGGTTATAATCATACCCAAACTTTTCTTCTCATCTGGTATCATCTCTGTCGGTTGCGTTTCAATAAGAGCCTGCAAATTAACAATATAAACCTCAGCTAATTCAATAAACTCCGTCCACTTTCCTTCCTTAACCATATCTAATAGGTTCAAATTTAATTTATAAATATTTTCGTAATCTTCTGATAGTTTATTAACCATTTTTTTTCTGTGATTCCTTAGGTTCAATCTCCTTCCATGTATTGGCAAGGTTCGTTAATATTTCGCTGATGCTGGTGAGTTCTGAAGGTGAGTTGTGTAGATTGGCCTGAAGCAAAGTCCTTGACATATAATCATATAAGCGTTCAAGGTCCTGTGCGATATTCTGTCCTTTCTCATGGTTCAATGAGGCTCGCAATCCATTATCGATAATATTAATCGCTTTGGATATCATCTCCCCACGCTTTGCAATATTTCCATTTTCAAAATATATTTTTGCTCGTAGCACTGCATTAAGGGCACCATCCAACAGCATCGAAATTAACTGATGAGGTGACGCCCCCGCCAATTGACTCTCCAGGCCAACTCGGGCGTAGGCTTTAATCCCCGGATTTGAATACATATTTTCTCCGTAATAGATTGGCAGAAGACCTTCATCTCCTGCCAAATTAAGCTGAATAACCTAGAGCGACGCCAAGATAGATCCTAGCTGGTTACTCAGGTTATTAAGTTTTGACATAGTGCTATCGAGATTCTGGAACTGCGCCCGGTAACGCTCCACCTGTGAGTCAATGAGCTTTTGGGTCTTTTCAATTTGGGTCGTCATCAATTTGACTTGCGAATCAAGACTGGTCGTGGATGCCTTGATGACTCCATCAATCTTTTTATCTGTATCCCCAACATAGTTGGTAATCATCGAGTTCAGCGATGTTGCCAAGCCCTCATTATCGCCACGACCAATAAACATATTAGCGATACCATCGGGATTATTGGCGATGGCTTCATCTAACTTGCCTTCATTCAGGGTCATTTGCCCGGTGGCAGCATCGATTTTGATCCCTAAATCAGCGAGTGAACCATAATCGTCTGACGAATCACCATAAACACCATTGACTGCAGAACGAAATTCACTCACCAGGCCACGCAAGGTGGAGTCACCCATCAGCGCACCATTCTGGCTATTCTGGGTAGCGACATCTGAGTCAGTTAAACCTGAGGTCTCGTTAGGCACATACTTGCTGGCTGCGCTCGTCAGATTAAGCAGGGCATTGTACTTCTCAACAAAGTCCTTGACGCCAGACTTGATGGCTGACGAATCTCTCGTTAGCGTCAGCTGCTCTGATTTTCCCTCTTCCGATTCACTTTTCAGTACCAGTGTCACACCCGTAATGATGTCGGAGATGTTATTTGTCGAGCGGGTATATTCACTGCCATCAACACTGAGTTTGGCATCTTGAGCCGCACTAACCGATGTCATGGCATCACCATTCGAAGTGCCTTCCGGATCATTACCGCCGTTTTGGGTGTTTAATATGCCACCCAATTGATCGTCACCCGTGACACTCACCGACATTTCGCCATCAGAACCGGTGTTTTTTGACGTCAGTACCAACTGATAGCCATCATCCGTGCGCTGCACTGAAGCAGTAACATCACTATCCTGCTTGTTAATAGCATCCTTGATTTGGTTCAGAGAGGTTTGATCATCCTTCAGCTCAACGCTCGTTGTGTTACCATTTCCTGTGGTAATGGTAATAGTCCGAGTACCTCCAGCTTGATCACCCAGCCGGTCATCAGCGCTCTGAAACCCTTCGGTCCTGAGTTTGTGTGCCGTTGCCAGCTGATTAATCGTCACCACATGACTATCTGCATTGGCATCAGATGTTGCTGTTGCAGTAAAGGCCTTATTTGAACTGACAGTTAAAGTGTTAAATGCATCGCCAGTCAGTTTTTTAACGCTACTTTGCAATGCAGACAGTGAGCTGGAGATTTGTCCCCAGGCAGAAATTTTTGACTTATAACTGGTTTGCAGACTGGTATAGGGTGCCAGACGTGTCTGCTCCCCCGCCCTGATCTGTTCGAGCATGCTCGCAGTGTCTATGCCAGAGCCGATACCCAATGATGATAAAGTTGCCATTAAATTCTCCTATATAGAATTTATCTTATTTTATTTGCACTTCTCTATTAGCTATCGGTTTTAATCCGATAAAGTTTAATTTTTTGTCACTAACTCATCAACCCAATATCCGTAAAAAAACACGCTCACGCTCTTTTCAACAAATAGATTTAGATATTTAGTCAATTGCGCTTCACCATCAATAGGCTAACCGTCAAATTACCGCCATTAGTGTAGGCACTTATGCAATTTGGCTATTTTAGCCGTCAAATTAATAAATTAGCGTATAAAGAGAAACAACCACGCCGCATATTAAATTCAAAAAAAAACGAAAAAATTTGCCACAAGGCATTTAGATGTTTTTTTTAATGCCGATATATTTAACATGCGAACGAAACACGCATAGTTATATTGCAAAAGTATTGCAGTGTTAATCTATAAATATATGAGGCAATTTCATGGCACAAGTCATTAACACCAACTCACTGAGCTTGGTAGCACAAAATAACTTAAATAAATCTCAGTCTTCACTGGGTACCGCAATTGAGCGTCTCTCTTCAGGTCTACGTATTAACAGCGCGAAAGATGATGCTGCGGGTCAGGCGATCAGCAACCGCTTCACAGCGAGCATCAACGGTCTAAGCCAGGCTTCACGTAACGCCAATGATGGTATTTCTCTTGCGCAGACCACTGAAGGTGCCCTGAATGAGGTTAACGATAACCTGCAAAATATCCGTCGACTGACCTTACAGGCGCAGAATGGCACCAACTCCGATTCTGACCGTCAGTCAATTCAGGATGAAATCGATGCACGTCTGGCAGAAATCAACCGTATCTCTGAACAGACTGAATTCAACGGTGTAAAAGTACTGAGTAAAGACCAGTCACTAAGCATTCAGGTGGGTTCCAACGATGGCCAGACCATTAGTATTGACCTGAGCAAGATGGACGCAACCACACTGAATATGGCTGATTTTAACGTAGCCTCCTCAGAGAGCAGCGTTGAAGGTTTTACCATCAAACAAGTGTCTGCAGGCATGACGTTAGAGGGCAAGGATGGTACTGATGATGTCTCAGTGACCTTAACCGCTACTGACATTGCAGCTATGGAGGAGGAAGCATTCGGGGTTGGCGGCTCAGGCACAGTCCATATGATTACAGATGATACGACTGGCGATATCAGCTTTGTTGCCATCGGTCAAAAGAGTGATGGTACAGAAGTTAGCATTAACTTAGACACTACATTTAATTTTACTGATACAGAAGTAACATTTGCAGCGGGCACGGCAGCAAGTGATACTGATCTGGAGATGATAGCTGGCGGAACAAGCACCCAGTTAGCTACGATTGATGAAGCATTATCGATGGTTGATGGACTACGTTCTAGCCTGGGTGCTTCCCAGAACCGTTTTGCTTCTGTTATCAGTAACCTGAACAGCACTGTCAATAACTTACAGGATGCGCGTTCACGTATCCTGGATGCCGACTTCGCGTCTGAAGTATCTGAAATGAGCCGTGCGAATATTCTGCAATCAGCGGGTATCAGTGTACTGGCCCAGGCAAACCAGGTACCTCAGAACGTACTGTCCCTGCTGCGCTAATTACTCTTAATACCCTCTTAGCCCCTAAACCCAGCCCTCATCGGCTGGGTTTTTATTTAGAATAATATCCTCCCATAACTTATTAGTGTAACAGTCTATTTTCTGACTCTCTTTTATTAAAAAGCAGCATGACAAACGTCAATGAATATTTAATGAAGGTACATTATGATTTAATTGGCTATTTAGCCAGAGGACAAACACACCCACATAAATAAAAATTCAAAAGCAGTAACATATAAACCTCATCAACATTATTAGGATAACCACCGCTGACTGAATACCACAACAGATATGAGATGACTTGGTGAGTAACATGCCAGGAAAACAGCGATATCTTTACACTAAAAAGGATACACCATGAAAAACATGACTGACGAGAGAGAAATATTGCTTAATGATGTAATGAATAAGATAAAGATAGATATCGAAAGTATTGTCAACCAATACACAGGAGAAGATCCCCGCATCGAGTTAATTTTAGATAATGAGTGTGCGGCATTTCAATTCTTACTTGAAAATGAGATTGAAGTAAAAGTAACACTCTCACGGACATTGAGTATTCTCCTGCAACCCCAAAAACAGTGAATCCATAAACTGTCCATTCATTATACTTTATAGCCCGTTTTAGCATATAAATGTCGCGTAGCCTGTCAATAACTGGGCAATTCCATAATATTAATGCAGGTATTTTACTGTGCTATTGCAGAAATAGGTAGAACAACGGGCGGGAAGAACCTATATGAAATCATCGCTTAATCAGATTGAATCGACAGAGGCCAATCCACATCAATCAATAAGCAAAAAATCTAATGTCGGTAATAGCAGAAGAGGGAAATGAGATTAACTAATGCAGAACATCAACATGATGTCGTGTTAATGCAGAGAATCGGGCAAATTGGCATAATAAAAAAGCGGCAGAATATATCCTGCCGCTGGGACTATCGGATTAATTTATTAGCGGGATAATTCTGCTTCATTAAGTTGAAAAACTGACACCATCTCTTCCATTACCATGGTCTGTTCATTCATCAATGCGGTAATGGTCGCAGACTCTTCAACCAAGGCCGAGTTCTGCTGAGTCACCACATCCATTTCATTAATAGCGACGGCTACCTGGCGAATACCCATGCTCTGCTCCTCAGATGCTTGGGTAATATCTTGCATAATACCACTCACTTTACTGACCATGGCAACAATCTCAGTCATGGTATTTTTAGCGCTGTCTACTCGCTTGCTCCCGGTCTGAGTATCATGAACAGAGTGCTCAATCAGACCACGAATCTCTTTAGCGGCATCTGCACTTCTCTGTGCCAAATTACGAACTTCAGTTGCGACTACAGCAAAACCTCGGCCCTGCTCACCGGCACGGGCAGCTTCAACCGCAGCATTAAGCGCCAGAATATTAGTTTGACCAGCAATACCGTCGATCACCTTAATAATATTGGAAATCTGGCTGGCATGATTGGCAATAGTATCCATCGAGTGAACGACATCGACCATAATCAATGAGCCACTATCCGCCATGTCTTTAGTGTCCATGGCCAGCTTATTCGCTTCATGGGCATGGGTAGTATTATTCTCAACGGTGGTCTTGATTTGCTCCATACTGGCTGCTGTTTCTTGCAAGGCACTTGCCTGCTCTTCAGTACGTGAAGATAAATCATTATTCCCCTCAGCGATCTCCACTGAGTTATTTTTGATATTAGTTGCCGCCTCTTTGACTCCTGATATTATTTCAGCCAAAGATTTTCGCATAAGCTCAATATTGACAAACAGTTTACCAATCTCATTACTGCCATATTGCGGCACTTTTTTGGCAAGCTGTCCTTTGCTTATTTCAGAGAAAATAGTTGATGCTTCAGCCAAACGATCAAGTACATTTCGAGTGATATAACGGAACAGTGATAAATACAGCAAGATAAATAGCCCGGAAATGATTACCAACGAGACAATCAGCGCACGGTGCAATAACTCGGTTTTATTCTCGTAAGAGGAGATAAGATCCGCAGATATTTTTAAATATTCTTGGTTTAAACCTTCAAGCTGATGCATAAGAGCATCAGATTCATTGATGATCTGAGCACTCTGATGTAAGTTATCCAGAGAGCGCATGTAATTGTCCAGAAGTTTAACAAATACAGCACCGGCACGCTCAGATAACTCCTGATTATAAGTTGATGTTTTTGGTTCGCGGATCCATTGTTCAACAATACTCCGCACCTCTTTATTATGATTACGTATGGCGTTAACTCTTGCTGGATCAATAGGCTGATTCGACATCGCAGCCATTGTAAGAGAGGCAAGTTCACCACGAACTGTTCTCAATTTATATTGAGCCTGTTGCACCAAATTTACTCGGGTATGTAGACTGACCGTATCTGAAAAATTATCGCGGGCATCACTAGACATTTTTAGGCTGAGACCAGCCAGAAAAATAAAAAATAGCACAATCATGCCAAGATAAAATCTCATCATCTTTTTAACACTAACAATATATAACAAAATAACCACCCTTATCACTTTTATAATTATTGCTGTTAATAAAACAAACATAAGTGATTAACTTATGTTTGCCAAATACCGCATAGAAGTATCATGGATACAGAGTCCCATGATAAGAATGCGATAAGCATTAAGATAATAAACAGAGTATTCTAGCCTGCTATATTATTATAGAGGCCTATTTTTCCAAAAATAAAGAGTAGGACAGTCGTATTATTCGTGGATAGTTTCAGTGATTTGATCGACAAGATCCATTTCCTCACTGTTGAGCAGTTTCTCAATATCAACCAGAATAAGCATACGCTCGTTAACTGTGCCTAACCCCAATAAATACTCAGTGGAGAGTGTTACAGAGAAGTCAGGAGCAGGCCTAATTTGTTCATCGGTTAATGCGAGTACATCTGAAACACCATCAACTACAATACCGACAATACGGCTGGTCAAATTTAGTACAATGATAACGGTGTTTTCATCGATCTCTGCAGAATGCAGTTGGAATTTAACTCTGAGATCAATGATAGGTACGATGACACCACGAAGATTAGTTACGCCAGTAATAAAATCTGGGGTGTTCGCAATACGCGTGACACGATCATAGCTACGGATTTCCTGAACTTTCAGGATTTCAATACCATACTCCTCCTTACCTAACGTGAATACCAGATATTCCTGGCCGGAATTTTGTTCACCCATTCGTTTTTCTGTTCCAGATAAGTTCATTGAATTACCTCATTCAATCGATTCAAGTTAATTTTGTTTTTCAGCCACTGTTTTATCTTTACAAAGCGTGACCAAGGCGGCGACGTCCAAAATTAATGCGACACTGCCATCACCCAATATGGTCGCTGCCGATATACCAGGCACTTTACGGTAATTAAGCTCTAGGTTTTTGACCACCACTTGATGTTGGCCAATTAGCTGATCGACAAGCAGTGCATAACGGCAACCTGCACTTTGCAAAATAACGGCAATTCCTTCATTGGCCAGTGTTGAATCGCTGACGATATCGAATATCTGATGTAGTTCGACCAGAGGCATATATTCACCCCGGACCTGTAGCATCAATTCATTACCCGCCATTCGATACAGTGCATTTTCAGACGGCTTGAGCGATTCCATTACTGTTCCCAGCGGCAAAACATAAATCTCATTGCCCACTCGTACTGACATACCATCTAATATTGCCAACGTCAGCGGTAAAATAATTCGAATGGTCGTGCCTTTATTCTCAACTGAATGGATTTCGACATGGCCGCCCATTGCCATAATATTTCTGCGCACCACATCCATGCCAACACCACGGCCTGAAACATCGGTGACCTTTTCTGCTGTCGAGAAACCGGCAGCAAAAATAAGCATCCAAATCTCTTCGTCACTCCAGTTTTCGTTAATCACCATCCCTTGCGAACGTGCACGGGCGAGGATTTTGTCACGATTCAGGCCAGCCCCGTCATCGATCACTTCGATCACAATGCTGCCACCGTGATGTTCTGCTGAAAGGGTGAGATTGCCTTTAGTCGGTTTTCCTTTCTCTCGACGGATCTCCGTTGACTCAATACCATGATCCAGGCTGTTGCGCACCAAGTGAGTCAGCGGGTCAATAATCCGTTCAATCAAGCTCTTATCCAGCTCGGCAGAACCGCCTTTTAAGGTTAATTCAACCTCTTTATTCAGTTTGCCGCCCAGATCATGCACCAGACGCGGGAAGCGACTGAACACATACTCCATAGGCATCATCCGGATGGACATCACGGATTGCTGCAAATCCCGTGCATTGCGCTCCATCTGACCAATGCTGCTGATCAATGAGTCATGCAAGGCGGGATCCAGTGATGCTGAAAGCTGTGACAGCATGGCCTGAGTAATGATCAGTTCGCCGACCTGGTTAATGATTTGGTCGACTTTCTCCACCGCGACTCGAAGGCTGCTTGATTCAGACGCCGGGGCTTTTGATGCTGCTTTTGGTCTTGGTGGTGTGACCGCTGCGGGATTTTCACTCGGGGTCGCGGCAGCTTCTTTAGGAAGCTGACTTGCGGAGATAGTAGGTGTCGCACCTTCCGCATCCGCCGTCATCGGCTCGCTCTGTTCAGTATGATCTTCTGCCGCCGGTTCAGTTGCCGTGATAACAATCTGCTCAGGTTCAAGAATGAAACACAACACCGCGAGTATATCGTCAGCTGATGTCGTAGTTTGCAAATGTACCTGCAACCCATTGGCCTGCGGTTGTATGCTGATCACCTCACCCAGGTTTGCCAACTCTTCTTGCAACACCACTTTGTCGCTTTCAGAAATATCACTGAGTGAAACGGTCAATAGATTAAAAGCGAAATTTGGTTCAGCTATCCGTGCTATTTTTTGCTCGGGCTGTACAACCACGGAGGTACTACTATTCTTCTCTTCCAGCGCTATTAGTCGTAGGGCATTACAAATATATTCGAAACTTTCTTGGTTAGGTTCCTGTGAGGATTTATACGCATCAAGTTGATCTTGCATAATGTCTTTGCTCTCCAGAAACAAATTAATGATGTTACTGTTTAACCGCAGTTCCCCACGTCGGGCATCATCCAACAAGTTTTCCAGTATGTGCGTTGTTTCTTGCAACACCGTAAAACCAAAGGTACCTGCTCCCCCTTTTATTGAGTGGGCAGCGCGAAATATCGCGTTTAGCATTTCCTTATCTGGCGAAATGAAATCTAGCTCCAGAAGATGCCTTTCCATATCAGCCAATAATTCATCAGCTTCATCAAAAAAGGTTTGGTAAAAATCACTCACGTCCATCTTGTTCAACCTTTTCCTGTGTAGAATTAGTCTGAACAGAGTCTGTTTCGACTGCGATTTCCGCTGTTTTTTCGCGAGTCGACATCATTTTCAGTTCAGTTATTATTTTCTCACTCCCTTGATTATCTGAAACACTCTGTAAAACGGTATCCTCTTCCAGAATGTCTTTTTCCTTATTCTTGCTCAGTACTAAAATACTGATGCGCCTGTTGATAGGATCATCCGGCCTAACATTTTCCAGATTCATCATGTTTGCCGTGCCTATCACACGCAGAAATTTATTTTCAGCCAATCCACCGGCAACCAGAGTTTGTCGTGATGCATTGGCCCGATCAGCCGAAAGCTCCCAATTGCTGTATCCCACTTCTCCGCGAGCATAGGGCAATGAGTCCGTGTGACCTGTCAGGCTGATTTTGTTTGGCAGGTCGTTCAGCACCGGAACCAATGCCTGGAGGATCCCACGCATATAAGGTTCTAACTCTTTGCTGCCGACCTTGAACATTGGGCGCTCTTGACTATCAATGACCTGGATAAGTAATCCATCCTCGGTCAGGGAAAGTCTAAGATTCGATTTATAATTACTCAGACGTGGATCATTCTTAATGAGGTCTTTAAGTTTTTGGTGCGCACGCTGTAAATTCAGCGATTGCTTGCGCTCATCCAGTTTGTTCAGTGTCTGCCGGAATACTTCCCCCTCTTGTTTCGCAAAATCATCGCCACCACCAGGAATAGGGCTGTCACTCAGACTGACTCTCTCCCCTTGTGCCATCCCCAGCTTGAGCGGTGTTTTGAAATAATCCGCAATTTGCTCACGTTGTAAGGGAGTCGAGGACGACAGCAGCCACATCACCAAAAAAAAAGCCATCATGGCTGTCATAAAATCCGCATAAGCTATTTTCCATGAACCACCATGGTGCTCAGCTTTATGCCGTTTGCGTTTGCGAACAATAATGACGGGTTGTACAGATTTGTTCATGACGAGCTATCCGAGGTATTGCTATTTGAGGTATTGCTATTTGAGGTGGATTTCGCCTCACGGACATGATCTTCCAGTTCAAGGAAAGTTGGGCGCTCAGGAGAGAACAGCGTTTTTCGGCCAAATTCAACCGCGATCTGTGGTGCATAGCCATTCATACTGGAGAGCAGTGTCACTCGAATACACTGCAACATTTTGATCTCTTCGCTGCTCTTTTGGCGCAACAGGGAAGCTAGCGGCAACACAAAACCATAGGCCAGCAAAATACCCAGGAATGTCCCCACCATGGCATGAGCAATAAGTTCGCCTAGCTCTGCGGCCGGACGATCTGCTGCGGCTAATGCATTCACCACCCCCATTACTGCCGCAACAATACCGAATGCAGGCAATGCATCACCGACAGCATTTAAACTATGGGCGGGGACTTCATGTTCATGCTCACAGGTTTCAATTTCTTCATCCATCAATGCTTCTATTTCAAAAGAATTCATACTCCCGCTGACCATCATGCGTAAATAGTCGATAATAAACGTCATCAACATTGGATCAGCAAGTAAACGCGGATAAGCAGAGAATATGGCACTATTCTGCGGGTCCTCAATATCACTCTCCAGCGTCATAATGCCATTCTGCCTACTTTTGGTCAGCAGCAGATACAACATCGCCAGAAGGTCCATATAAAGTACCTTGGTATAACTTGAGCCTTTTAATAAATGTGGGAAGGCTTTAAAGGTCGCTTTTATTGATTTACCATTATTACCTACAATAAAAGCACCGACACCTGCGCCTCCGATAATCAAAAGTTCCGTTGGTTGATAAAGCGCAGCAAGCTCTCCTCCTGCGAGACTAAATCCACCAAAAACAGTCAAAATGACAACCAGATAACCAATAATGACTAACACATACACTCCTTAACTCTTAATTACTCTAATCTCACCTAACTATTTGGTTACCATGAGTTTCAAATACAGGGTGTCCGTACCGTATAAATCCGATACTATTCTTTAATATTAACTTTTTATTAACCACTCAGTCAGTTATATGCCGAGGGTATCACCCACTGCTAAGTCAGGTGTTTTACATTTCTTTACTGCACGAGAAGGTGGGCTACACAGACTACATGTAAATGAACCTTTCGAGTGTTCATTCGTTACGACAAAGCCACCACCACAAATACAGCATTCTTTATGTTTTATAATTCCACAATTGATGAATCTTAATAATGTCCATGCGCGAGTTAATCCAAGAACTTGTTTTTCACCTTGCTGTGGTGGACATTGTTCCAGGTATAATCGATAGGCTTTTACCGTTGCCTCAATTGGCCGACAAGATTCCGTCTTTTGCAAATAAAGGTAAATGTTATAAAACATAGATGAATGAATATTTTGTTCCCAAGCCATAAACCAATCTTCAGAGAACGGCAACATCCCTTTAGGTGGTGGTACACCTCTAAGCTCTTTATAGAGCCGCAATAATCTTCTACGACTTAAACTGGTTTCGCTTTCCAACATTTGCATACGAGCACCAAAAGAAATCAGCTCCATCGCAATTTGTACTTCTTTCATTTCCTGTAATATACTTTTCTCACTCATGATCACAAACTTCCTTAAGACGGTGTAATATTTTGCTCAGAAAGCGAGTTAAGCAAGTTAGTCGACAAAATTATGCCTGTATGGATCTGTTGTAAGGCTTCAATACGAGAATCTTTAGTTAAGTTATCAATCACAATTTCGTTATCAATACGAAGACGGCAAATGAGCTGATTGGTCGATGCCAGCTTAATCAACTGAGGGAGTGAGAGCTCTTTCAATGAATCAATAGCTTCTTCAGTCAATCCTAAACGAAAACCAGCGGCAAACTTATCTTCTCTAATTAATTGTTGCGCCAGCAACAGGTAAGATAAGTTAATGTCGTGTATTCTTTGTAGCTGTTCGTCAATATGTCCTGCAATCATTTTCGTTACCATATTCATCTCACCGACTGCATGGATGAATGTTAATTAATATGTTAAAAATTGGTAATTAGACTAAAACTATAGTTATACTGCTGATTACAGTAAATAGATTAAAACAACCATAGGATAATCTTTACCATCACATTGGTTATAATGTAGAGACGATAAATCCGACTCTGTAAATCCTGCGATTATACAAGCCGTGCTCATGCTCTCTCATTCAGTTGAGATAAAAAATTGTCTTTCTAACTCCGTAAAACTCAATACAAAAAATGACGTTAATTGCGAAGACCAATAGTCAAACCTAATATCTCAAAGTGATTATTGGCGAGAGGGATACTGTTCAAACATAATAAACACTTAATGTTAGAATTTCAACATTAAGTTGACTAAAACCCATCAACCACCAATATCAACTTGATAAAAATCACTAATAAAATCAAATCATTACAAACAAATCCCCTCTAAAGTGATTAAAGTCACATAGTAAGAATTTTCTTATAAAATTATGTGTAATCAGATGTTTATAGCATCCAATCTTGCCCGCAAACGCTTAATTGCCTGACTATGCAACTGACTGACTCTCGTTTCAGTTACGTTTAATAAAACACTTATTTCCTTCATGTTCAGCTCTTGTTGATAATACAAATTCAATAACAACTGCTCCCGCTCTGGAAGTGCTTTTATCTCTCGGCTAATTTGTTTTGTTAAATTCCCTTTCATTATTTCATGCAAAGGATTTAACATTTCATGTTGCGTATCCGATTGCTCAAAACCATCTGCAAGTTCTTCTTGCAATTCATCTAAAGAGTAGAGTTGGCTGCTATTTGTATCTGCCAGCATTTTCTGATATTCAGGTAATGTTACTCCCATGCTGTTGGCCACATCAGCTTCTGTCGCAACATGGCCACTTTCCTGTTCAATCCGTTGAATTATGACTGCAATTTCACGTGCATTACTGCGAACCCTACGGGGAACCCAATCTCGTTCCCGTAGCTCATCTATCATTGCCCAACGTACTCGTTGGGTAATGTAAGTACTTAATCCAATCCCCTTTTTAGGATCAAAATGATCAATAGCTGTCAGTAACCCTATTGCACCAGCCTGTATAAGATCATCAAGCTCTACACTAGCAGGTAATCTAGCCTGCAAACGCAGAGCCTCATGTCTAACTAAGAAACCATATTTGGGCCATAACTGATCTTTCTGTATTACGCCATCATGGTTATAAATACCATTCACAATTACATTATCCAACCTACAAAAAAACGAACTATATTATTGAGGATTAATGCGAGATCAAATAGCGTGATAAGGTCGTACTATATTGCCCAATCCGGAACTTTGATTTAATCATCACTACCAAAAACGTCATGATGAACCTATCACCTAGGATACTTATTAGTACTGCTAATAAATCCAACAGTCTGATTAAAACGTTTCCCACTGTTCTTCAGCGATACTTTTATTCATCTCGGATTGCTTGGCAGATACAGGTCCAGGTCGTAGCGTTTTTTTATCACGATTTCGCTCTATTCCATTATCGCGTTCTCTATGGGTCTTTCTATTGCCAATATTTTTATTGATAGTGAACTTAGAAATGATGCTATCTAACTCTTCTGACTGCATTTCCAGATTATTGGCAGCCAGTGCAGCTTCTTCGACCATGGCAGCATTTTGTTGAGTCACCTGATCCATCTCATTGACTGCCTGGGCAATTTGATTAATACCTGCACTTTGCTCATCAGAAGCAGAGGTAATTTCACCCATTATATCAGTTACTTGGGTAACAGAGCTTACAATGTCCTTCATTACGGTTCCAGCCTGATCTACCTGCTGAGAACCTGTATTCATGTTCGCTACACAAGTCGTTATAAGCTGACTAATTTCTTTGGCTGCATCAGCACTGCGCTTGGCCAAACTACGTACTTCCCCAGCAACGACCGCAAATCCGCGCCCTTGCTCACCGGCCCTTGCGGCTTCAACCGCCGCGTTAAGCGCAAGAATATTAGTTTGATTAGCAATACTATCGATGACGCCATTAATATCTGCAATTTGACGCGAACTTTGCGTAATCTGTTGCATGATGTCATCAAGATTAGTCATGACATTGCCACCATTGCGTGCATTGAGACTTGCACTTTCTGCCAGTTGGCGTGCGGTATGAGCATTATCCGCATTCTGACGAACCGTTGTTTTGAGCTGTTCCATACTGGCTGCGGTTTGTTGCAATGCCGACGCTTGCTCTTCAGTTCGGGCTGACAGATCATTATTACCCTGAGCGATCTCTTGAGCATTGCTATAAATTCGACTCACACCGTCGTTGATATTAGAGACAGTACCTGTCAACGACACACGCATTTTTTCCAGCTCAACTAGCATCAGACCAAGTTCATTTTCATCACCAACCTGGATCTCTTCACTTAAGTCACCACTGGCGATCTTTTTGATCGATGCTGAAGTTTGTGACATCCGCGTGGTCAAAGTACGTTTTAGCCATATGCGAACAAGCACTAACAAGACGATTGAAATAATCGGCACCACTATCGCCATGGTAACCATCTGGCGATACACACTGTCTGCACCCTGAATAAAGTTATCATTAAGATGATTAGCAATATTTTGGTAGGCGTTTATATTTTCTCTTAAAATCGTGCGTTCTTGCATTTCCTTCTCCAGGGTATCGGGCATACCGGCTGGATTGGAGATATAGTCCGCTTTATCAAGAGTGGTGTTCAATACACGTAGAAACTGCTTATTTAGTACAATAGCGGCTTGTTCTACCTCAGTTGAATTGAACCCCGTTGACATGAAGCTATCCATTGTCGCTTTTGAATTAGCGAGAATATCTTTAGCATTGGCGATCGATTGCGGGTCAATAGTCCTATTAAGACTTGATTGTAACAACAACCCATTAACTTGCGCCAACCCACTATAAAGATTGAAGATGGAGCTTTGCATACCCTCCATATTTGAAGTCGATACAATGGTACGATTAAAGTTATCTTTGCTCTCAATAGAGTTGAACAAACTGAACACGGCTATCACACTCAACGATAGGGCGAACATACATATAATGAAAGTAATGCCTGTAGATATTTTCATTTTTTTTAACATAGTAGATATCAATCTAAGCAGATGCCTGCTTAAATTATTCCTCAAAAATAAGATGTTGTGATTTATTAATACTATAATTTTACATACTAGTTAAGTAATGATGTTTATAGTTTAATTATAGTGAAACACTGTCGAGTTAAGGTTACATATTAAATATAGACATTTTCTGCATACTCTGAAAAACCATCATGGAGGAGCTCAGAGCAAAATCAGACATTTTAGATTGGGCTATCAATGTAATAATTGAATCGTAATCCGACCCCACTGTTTCTTGCAGTCTGGATTCAATATTGATTTTTTGTGTCGCTGAGTTCAAGGCCAAAGAGTCAATCTGCTGGAGATTAGTACCTACTTGCGCCTGAATTTTACCCAGATTGTCGATACCATTTTTCACCGCGATATTGGCGCTATCCAATACTTGATGTAGCGCCTCGCGGTCAGCATCATCAACTATAGGGGTATTTAGTGCAGCAATAGCGCTGTCCAATGCAGCAAAGATATCGTCAGATGTCCCAGTCATAAAAACATCGCTACCAATATGGCCTACCTGCATTTCGGTACTATCGGCGACGATCTGGGTGGGCGGGGTATCCCCGCCAACATACGAACCATCTTTCTGGAAAGGCTCAGAGCCTGTTTTAAATCCAGCGAAAATGAAACGGCCATTACTGTTTTTGCTATTTGCCAAATCCAATAAGTTGTCGCGAATGCCCTGCAATTCCGTGGCCAGTGCTGCTCTGTCTGCATCCGAGTGAGTATCATTGCCAGCTGCAATAATCTTTTCACTCAAATTCTTGGTTAAAATATTCCCCACAGAACTGAGAACATTATCTTCCTGTTCAAGCGCATCTTGAGCATATAAGCGCGCTGTATCAAATTGATTAATATTTGATAGTGCATTTTGATAAATAATGGCCTGTGAAGCACCAGCGGGGTCATCAGAAGGCGTCAATAAATTTCTCTGGGCTGATAAGCGCATGTAAATATTATTGTTAGTCGTCATGGCCTTTGACATACTATCGATATTATGTTGATACATGTACTGGGTGCTGAGACGCATTGTTATTTCCTCAATCTCTTATCAAATTACTCGCAATACCGTTAATGGGGCTTATCTAATACTTAATAATGTGTCAAAAAGGGTTGTCGCCGTTTGGAGTACTTTTGTATTGGCGTTAAAGTATTGGCTATACATTTCCAGCCTCATATACTCCTCATTCAGATCAACACCGATAACGCTTTGCTGTTGAAGTGCTACCGCTTCTAAAACATTACCCCCTGTTGTCACATCGCTTTTTAGTGCCGTCATTGATGACCCAACGGAACTGACCAAGCTGGCATACGCTTCGGTCAAAGTGCCATTACCGATCAACGTGGCGTCTTTAATCGCAATCATCTCTTTGATGTTTTCGTTATTACTGACATCACTCGGATCAGATGAACTTGAGGCCGCTATTTCGTCACCTTGTGTAATGGCGACATTGAGTGACCCCGCAATGCCTGACGTTGGGTTCAAAACAAAACTGTCATTGGGTTCTGGTGTTCCCTGCGGTGTAATAGAAATACCATCGAATTCAAGTTCGCCCGCAGCGCCAATGGTGGGGGTAATCGTTCTACCATCACTGGTTTTTACTTCCCAATCGTTTTGTCCAGGACCTTTATACGTTAAAGTATAATCTTCAGCTTTGACTTGGCTGATATCGGTAAAGCTGATGTCTAATGTGGCATCGCTGGCATTATTTCGGTTAGCGAGTGCAACCGGATTGGCAATATTAAATATATCGCCGCCCGGATTGCCATCAAGATCATAACCTGCAGCATTAACTTCATTGAACTTATTCGCCATCTGCAAGGCGAGCTGGTTTAATTGGTTACGAGCATCTACGAGATCCTCATTGCGGAATTTAAATAACCCGCCCAATTTTCCACTCGTCATTGTAGATTCGTTAAGTTGCATCTTATTACCGGATGCATCAATGTAGGACACTACCGTTTTGCTCGGGTCTTCAGCCGAAGATGATGTTTCAAGCTCATAGGCGCGATTGCCATTAACCAATTGCATCCCATTAGTGAGAGTGACATTCACCCGGCCTGTGGTTGTATCTTCATTAACTCTAATACCAACAGCGCCACTGAGCTGTTCTAATAACATATCTCGCTGATCAAGTAAGTCGGCAGGAAGACCACCCGTCTGTCCATGAATCTTGGTGATTTCATCATTCAGTTTTGCCAACTGTTTTACATTAGCGTTAATGTCATTTACGGTTTGGTTAATTTGTGTATTCGTACTCTTTTCTAATCCGTTGAGGGTACGGCTATTACTATTAAATTGACTCGAGATCGCTCTAAATTGAGATAAGGCTCCCTGGCGGGCAGCTGGACTCACTGGATCACTGCTCATTTTTTCCAGTGCGGTAAAGATATTATTCATCGACACAGAAATATTGTTGGTATCATCGCCGAACATATTATCAATTTGACTAAGTTGGTTATGACGGCTTGTCAATGCGCTGAAATCAGTAACGGCACTACGCAGCTGATTATTGATAAAGCCATCGTAAGCACGCTGGACGCCATCAACCTGAACGCCATAACCAAAGAAACCGACGTTGGTTGTGCGACCACCCGCTTGACCGAGCATAATACTCTGGCGACTGTACCCTGCTGTCATGGCATTATTTAAGTTGTTACCTACGACATTGAGCGCTGCCTGAGCCGAGCTCAATCCGCTTTGGGCCAAATTCATTAGATTCATAAATCACCATCGCTATACTTCTTGAAAAATTGCTAGCATTTTCTTCTAGGAAATCTTCCTAGGAAAATTCGTACATATCTAATCTATCGGTTATTAAAAAATAAACTAAACCGTTAAGGGCTAAAATAATGAAGAAAGATCGGTCTTGTAGGCGCTCAGGCCTTGATTTATATTCCCTTTTACCTGTTGCATGATACTGATTAATTTTTTTGCATAACTTGGGTCAGTAGCATATCCACCTGATTGTAGGGCATGTGCAGCATTTTCCGCTGTGTTAGATTTGGCAACATTTTGATAGCGGGGGTTATTCATCAATAAAGAGGTGTAATCAGTGAGAGCTTCTGCATAGGATGGATATACTTTGAAAGCAGCTTTGACCTTCTGTGCCTTGCCATTAATATATTCTGTTGTGGTTATTTCAGTCGTCTCACCTTTCCAGTTCGGTGTCGCTTTTATACCGAATAAGTTATGGCTAGGCTTACCTTCTTTCGTCTCAATTTCCCTATTCCCCCAACCAGATTCAAGTGCGGCTTGGGCAATAATTAATTGATGAGGAATACCACTTTTTTGTGCAGCAGTTATCGCTGGCCCCAAGATGCGCGAAATAAAGTGAGTGCTATTCCCCGCAGCGCTGTTGTAGCGTGTCGCCCCCCCCTCATTATTATTCTTCGCCTCAGCACTATTGTGCGCGCCAGCATTGGGTTGAGGTGTGACATATTGCTGCTTAACCAGCGCTGGATTGAGGCTATAGGGTGCCGGGGCTGCGCCCGGTGTATTGGGTATGATGGGCATTTCACCGCCCATCTGTTTCACCATTAAGTCAGCGAACCCCATCTTGCTTTGTTGAGCAATATCCTGCGATATCTGCTGATCATACATGGAGGTAAACATGTCAGATTGCTGACTATTCAATAAGCCATCTTTAAAAGAAGCGTCACGCATGCTTTTGAGCATCATCTGAATAAACATGCCCTCCATTTGCTTTGCCGCTTCTTTTATCCCCTGCGGGGAGTTGTTTTTCACCTCTAACTTTAGTGCACCAAGGCTTTGAACATCGAAGGCTGCGCCTGTAGAAAGTGGTGAGCTGCTCATTAGTTAGTCTCCAATTTGGCCCGTAAACAACCCGCGCTTTTCATTGATTGCAAGATTGACATCAAATCATTCGGTGTTGCGCCCAAGTTGTTTAACGCACGAATAACGTTGTTAAGGTCAGCACTGGTGTTTACTCGCTGTAAATAGCCATTTTGTTCACGAATCGATATTTCCGTATTGGGTGTTACCACCGTCTGTCCGCCCGCCAGTGGCGTATTGGGTTGGCTAACCTCATTTGTTTGGGAGACTTCCACCGTCAAATCGCCCTGAGCAACGGCGCAAGCATCAAGCACCACATGCCGATTCATCACCACCGATCCCGTACGAGAATTGATAATCACTTTTGCATCCATGATGTCAATTTGGATTGGAATATCTTGTACTTCTGCCAAAAAGCGCACTTTTGCTGCACTGTCAGTCGGTGCATTGAGTTTGATGGTCCGAGAGTCTTCAGCCATTGCGACCCCACCACCTAATCGGCGATTTATTGCATCACTCATTTTCTGAGCAACAGAGAAATCATCTTCATTGAGCTGAAGGCGTAGAATATTCTCATTGGCAAATGAGACGGGAACTTCGCGTTCAACGGACGCACCGCCACTTATCCGGGCACCGTTTAGCTGATTTACCTGTACCCGATTCCCACCACTTTGCGCCCCCGCTCCCGATACCAGTAAATTCCCCTGAGCAAGGGCGTAAATCTGGTTATCAACCCCTTTCAGAGGGGTCATGAGTAACGTACCGCCACGCAGGCTTTTCGCATTACCCAGTGAAGAGACAACAACATCAATTTTCTCGCCTGGACGTGAAAATGGCGGCAACTCAGCGGTGACCATCACGGCGGCAACATTTCGAAGCTGCATATTGGTGCCTGGAGGCACGGTGATCCCTAACTGCGATAACATGTTACTGAGGCTTTGTGTGGTGAACGGGGTTTGCATGGTCTGATCGCCAGTGCCATCAAGCCCGACGACCAGTCCGTACCCCATCAGAGAGTTGCTACGAACGCCCTGAAGAGTGGTTAAATCACGAATTCGCTCTGCCTGAGCATCTTGCGGTACGAGAAAAATCAAGCCGGTAAAAAACAAGCTCAGGCATAACGTTAAAAATGAAGTATTCATTAGCTTTTACATTAAATGGGAGAAATATTGAGGAACAGACGCTGTAACCAACCCATCTGCTGCGCTTCGTTGATGTACCCATTACCGACGTATTCAATGCGTGCGTCGGATACTTGAGTAGAGATCACTGTGTTACTACTGCTGATGGTTCGTGGGTTGACTACGCCGGAGAAACGAATAAATTCGGTCCCCTGATTAATGGCGATTTGCTTCTCACCAACCACCCTGAGGTTGCCGTTTTCCAGTAATTGTTGCACGGTGACGGTAATCGTCCCGCTGAAGGTATTTCTCGCGGCGGCCCCGCCTTTACCTGAGAAATCGCTACTCCCACTAATGGCTGTATTGGCCCGATCGCCACCCAGTAGCCCAGACAACATATTTGGGACAGCGTCGACAGATATCCCGGTGGAGCCACCACGGTTAGCACTGGCTGAAGAGCTTTTACTGGCGCTGACATTTTCTTGCAGCACGATGGTCAAAGTATCACCGACATTTCTCGGTCTACGATCTTCAAACATCGGCTGATAGCCATAGCTCATTGCCTGTCCGGTCTGAAAAATTGACCCATTCACGGTGGTCATCGTGGGTGAGGCCGGGCTGGCAGTTGTTACACCCCCCACCAGTGGCTGATGAGGGATGTAGGAACACCCCGTCAGAAACAATGTCAGCACTATCGGGGACAAAAACGACCCCATAACACTTTTAGAACCAAGGAGTGCATGGGGGGCGTTTCTTTTGGGTATGGCGTAACAAGACTGGTTTTTCATTTCATCCACTGCGGTCAAAATAGCCATAAATCGGCCCTTGTTTTGAGCACAAGGGCCTGGCTGATAGGTGTTATCAAAGCTGCGTCAGGCGTTGCAACATCTGGTCAGATGTTGATACCGCTTTACTGTTAATTTCATAGGCACGTTGAGTCTGGATCATATTAACCAGCTCTTCTGCCACGTTGACGTTGGAGGTCTCGACATACCCTTGTCTGAGCGTGCCGCTGCCATTCAGACCTGGCGTAGTTTCATTAGGTGCGCCAGAGGACTGCGTCTCGCGGTAGAGGTTTTCACCGATGCTTTCCAGACCAGAATCGTTAATAAAGGTGCTTAACGTGATCTGTCCTACCTGCTGTGGAGCCGTTTGTCCCTGAACGGTGACACTCACGATGCCGTCATTACCTACTGTCAATGTTTCGGCATCCGGCGGGAGAGTGATGGCCGGTTGAACCGGGTAACCGCTGGATGTCACCAACTGACCATTTTGATCAATCTGGAACGAACCATCGCGAGTAAAAGCCGTGGTTCCGTCAGCAAGCTGAATCTGGAAAAAACCGTTTCCTTGAATTGCCAGATCTTTGCTGTTGCTGGTTTGGTTCAGGCTCCCCTGGCTATGAAGACGTTCAGTCGATACAGGTCGAACCCCAGTCCCCAATTGCAAGCCAGAGGGTATCGTTGTCTGCTCCGTGGACTGCGCGCCAGGCTGTCGTAGCGTCTGATAAAGCAGATCTTCAAATACCGCACGCTGTCGTTTGAATCCATTGGTGCTCACGTTTGCCAGGTTGTTAGAGATAACATCCATATTGGTTTGCTGAGCTTCAAGACCTGTTTTGGCAATCCATAAAGAACGGATCATACTGAAATTCCTCTTCGCCGGGACTTACCCCATGGCCAGTAATTGGTTAGCTTTCTTTTCGTTATCATCCACCGCACTGATGACTTTTATATTCATGTCAAATCCGCGTGCTGTGGCAATCATGTCCACCATGGATTTAACGGGACTCACATTGCTGCTTTCCAGTGCCCCCGGCGCTAACTGCAAACTTTGGTCGGCAGGTAACGCCATCAATCCGGCATTAGGCGAGGTTTCAGCAATATGAAACAGACCATCGTCACCGTGACGCAGATCCTGAAGCCGAGCATTAACCAGCTTGAGTCTTCCCACTTGAGCAAGCGCTGAAGGCTCCTCTCCCGCGCCGAGAGCGGTAATGGTTCCGTCTGGTGCTATCGTTAATTCTGCCTGTGGTGGGACATTTATCGGGCCACCATCCCCCAGCACGGCACGCCCATTGACCCTCAGCAAACCCTCGCTATCAATATCGATATTGCCCGCGCGGGTATAAGCCTCTCCGCCGCCGAGAAGTTCGACGGCCAGCCAACCATCCTGCGGCAAAGCAACATCAAGGTTGCGGCCTGTCTGGTTAATGGTTCCCATCGAATCATCGTGATACGGCGTAGATTCGGTTACCAATGTGCGGGTTTCAACTGATGGCCCATTAATCGGCACGGCACGAAATGCCGAAAGCTGTGCACGAAAACCCGTGGTTGATGCATTGGCCAAATTGTTGGACGTCACGCCCTGACGATTAAGGGCGGCATTAGCCGCGCCCATTGCGGTGTAAATTGCGCGATCCATAGGAGCCGCCGTTAACTGAGGTTAGCCAGAATCTGAAGGAGTTCAGACTGGGTCTTAATGGTCTGTGAGTTGGACTGATAGTTACGTTGATAAACGATCATATTGACCATCTCTTTACTCAGATCAACGTTGGAGGCTTCAAGTTTATTACCAGACAATTTCCCCAAGTTCCCCGTACCTGAAATGCCAGTGACGGGCTGCCCGGACTCCGGTGTTTCTAACCAACAGTTATCGCCTTGAGATGACAGACCGCCTGGATTGGTGAAGCTCGATAACACAACCTGCCCAAGTAATTGCTGCTCGCCATTACTATAAGAAGCAATAATCTCGCCACCATCTCCAACGGTATAACCATTCATCATGCCGGGGGCGTAACCCGTCGTTGACTGCCTATCCATTGAGGTCTCGGAGGCTTGTTGGGTCATCCCCGCAAGATCCAGATCAAAATCCAGTGGTTCACCGCCGTTAAAAGCAGCCCCTTGAATATTTAATTTTGCAGGTGTGGTGACCAACTGACCCGAAGTATCAAACTGAATGTCCAGCTCCTGATAAACCGCATCACCTGCACCATCAACCTTTGGTGAAGTGGTATTGCTGGAGTAGGCTTTCCATTCGTTGTCACCGGTTTTAACGAAGTAAATATTGATAGTGTGCTTGTTGCCCAAACTATCATATGCATCTAACTGGCTGACTGAGCTATAACTACTGTTATCAGCGGGATCAAAGGGATTGACGGTTTGATCTATCGCCTCAGTACCAGAGTCCAGATTCCCATTCAGGATACCGCTATCAGACGCACGAGCAGGCATCTGCCCGTTAGGGATCTGAATCGGGCCAACGGCAGCACCTGGCTGAATAGTTGGTGGGTTACCGGTAGCCTGGAAACCGGTCAAATTCATGCCTTGGTTATTGACAATGAAACCATCGGCATCGGTTTTGAATTGTCCATTGCGGCTATAAAACACCCGCCCGGCGTCATTCGTTAAACGGAAAAAACCGTTCCCCTGAATACCCATATCCAGGCTGCTGTTCCCCATGCCCAAAACACCGTCACTGAAATTTTGATTAACAGAAGAAACCTGCACCCCCATCCCTACCTGGGATCCAGCAAATACGTCGGCAAAGGCGATAGAACCCGATTTGAACCCAACTGTTTGGGAGTTCGCAATATTGTTACCCACAACATCGAGTGCTTGCGAAGCTGCGCTTAAACCACTAAGGCCCTGTGAAAAACTCATTATTGATATTCCTGAACGCTAAAAAATAAAATTCGAGATCTGATCACTCAATTAAATAAATGTTGCCTAATGTCGCCGTCCCATTTAATCCCAACTGCAATACTGCGCCGGCAGTGGTAAATGAAACACCGTCCACTTTTGCTTTTTTCAAAGCAGAGACATTTGGCACACTACCGTCACTGTTTGATGCTGAGAATGAAACCTTATATCCACCCGCAATATCAGTTGGTGGTTCGGCGGGTTGGAAGCTACTCAAATCGTCGAAAGTGAATTTATTCACACCTGCTTTGACATTTTCCAAGACGGCAGAATAAGCATTACCCTGCGAATCAGTTAACGTCACCGTCACTTTGTCCACATCGGTATCCGCAGCGAACGCAAATTCTTTATTGCCATCGTCTGCAAAAGAAATAACCGATTCGCCTTCAATCCAGACATTACGGCCGACCCACTCCGCAGCATTCATTTGCTGCATACTGGTCACAAGAGTACCGACGCTATTAAGGGTACTATTGAGCTGTTGAACCCCTGATGCGGTATTAAATTGCGCCAATTGAGAGGTCAGCTGGTTATTATCCATTGGGTTAGTTGGATCTTGGTTTTGCATTTGTGCAACGAGGAGTGTCATAAAACTATTAGATAAATCCTCGATACTGTTACCACCGCTGGACCCCGTACCTCCAGATACATCAGTGGAATTCATTACTGATGAAACACCCATTTCTGGCTCCTTACTGACCCAAGGTCAATGTTTTTAACATCATTGATTTAGCTGTATTTAGAACTTCTACATTGGCCTGATAACTTCGGGAGGCAGAAATGGTATTCACCATTTCACTCACGACATTGACATTTGGCATGCGCACGTAGCCTTTATCATCTGCCAATGGGTTACCTGGTTCATAGACCATCCGATCGGGATCACTGCTCTCCATCACATCACTCACCCGAACCCCGCCAATTTCTTGTCCTGGAGCACTATTGACCTGAAAAACAACCTGACGCGCGCGATAAGGTTGCCCATCAGGGCCGACAGCACTGTCGGCATTGGCCATATTACTGGCACTGACATTAAGTCGTTTCGATTGGGCTGCCATAGCTGAGCCCGAAATATCAAAGATGCTAAATGTTGACATCGCTATAATTATTCCTAATTGATGACAGCCATCATGCTTTTAATTTGCGTACTGAGAATCGTTAAGCTGGACTGATATTTCATGCTATTATCAGCAAAATTAATTCGCTCACGATCCATATCAACAGTATTGCCATCTGCACTGGGTTGGTCCGGAATGCGATAAAGTAATTGGCTATCATTCATCCTAGATTTCATACCTGCAATATGTGCACCTGAGGTGAGTCCTAAGGAGAGTGAGCCTTTTTCAGGCGCACTGCGATCCACTGCAGTTTTTAATTGTTGAGAAAAATCAATATCTCTCGCCAAATACCCAGGTGTGTCGACATTAGCTATATTAGAGGCCAAAATGTCCTGACGCTGAGTCAATAACCTTAGTGCATCTTGCTGAAAACGAAACGCGTTATCAAGTTTATCAATCATGAAAGAATTGACCTCTACTAAGTGAAAAATAACGCTGCCATTTTATGGTTGAATGGTTCAATTTTATACTGCGAGGATATGACAAAAGTAACCTTAATTAAAAGGATGACTCACTCAGAGGGCATTAATAACCGCTATCGGGAGAATTGGCGCCAATAATTTGCGTATTTAGCATGTTAATAAACTTAATTTCTGACATATAATTTTTATTATCAAAACCAATTATAAACTCTTTTTGCCCACATCCATATTATTAAGGTTATAAAATCCATGCTTCCCTCACGTAGCCACTTTATTACATTATTAACACTTATTGTCTGTTTCAAGATGTTTGATGCGACGGCGGCCCCCCAGCCATCGGATAACGCACTGGAGACACAAATAGCAGCACTGCTAAATTCTCAGCGCGGGAGTGCCACTGACGCCGACGTTACTCGAACCATAAAAATCCTAACTCCTCCCGAGCAACTCACCTCCCTGTGCCCCAACCCAGAACTCTCACTTGCAGGTAATAACACTCGTCTCACTGGCAACAAAAGTGTGATTGCACAATGTGAAGGCCAGCGAAAATTTATCCAGATAGCGGTGTATGCACAAGGCACTTGGTGGACGCCAAGCCATCCCCTTAAACCAGGCGTCACCATCCAGCCAGAAGATCTTGAATCTCGAACTGGCTCCCTGGCACGCCTGCCAGAGGGGGTAGTCTTCAACAAAGAGCATATTATTGGTCTAACAACCACCCGCTCCATTAATCGTGGGCAGCCTGTGCTTCAAAATCAGTTACGGCAACCTCGGGTTATTATGACCGGGCAGGAAGTCGAGATGATAGCAACAGGACCAGGGTTTAGGATCCGGTCAAGAGGCAAGGCACTGGATAACGCCGCGCTGGGAGGAACACTCCGAATTATTACGAAAACAGGACAAATAATGACCGGTACAGTCACCGCTGAGGGGAAAGTGAACATTGACCTCAAAGAATAATTTTAGTTTTTTTGATATCCACCGATATTATATTCATACCACTACCACTAGGTCGCAATAGTAACGAATTCCCGGGGATGACGATGAGTATAGATCGAGCACAACAACCATTATCAATGACCACTGCGAATGCTCCGCAGGATTTAAAATTACGCCCAAGAACAGCAGAGCTGAGTTCACAACCCATCGTGAGCAACGAAAACTCCGGCACACAGGTTAAATTGAGTAAGTTGACCAATCAGATACAGACAGATAGCTCCCGCGATATTGATTACGATCGCCTTGCTAAAATTCAGGCATCTATGGATGCAGGTGAACTTGTTCTCGACAGCGACAAAATTGCTAATGTCTTGGTACAAGATATATTTCAACACTAACAAACTATTATAAAAAAATGAAAATGGAAAATTTACGCTCCATTCTACTCAAATTGGAGGATTCCCTCGAGGAACTGGAAGCAATTCTTATCGAAGAGGCGAATCAATTAAAACGGCCACAAATAAATCCTGTTTCACTGCAGATTGTGTCTGACAGTAAAAGTCAATTATTGTCTACCATCAGCCATTATGATGAACTGCGCAAGCAACAGGAGATAACGTTACAACACACGGCGCCTTATCCTAAAAATGCAAGGTTTTCATCCTACTGGAAAAATATTACCCAAAAAGTTAAAGCCGCTGATGAGCTAAATAAAAAAGTCTATGTGTTGCTCGATATACACATGCAAAAAGCCAATAACCTGAAAAACATTGTTAATAAAGCAAGCACAGGCTCATCATTATATGGTTCTGAAGGACATTCAAATCAGCCTTCTTCTGGAAAAGTTTATAACATCAGTGTCTAAATATCTTCGTCTGGCATTTTCACCCTATGTAAACTTCCTTTAACAAGGAAGTTTATTTTCCAGCATCAATCAGCTTATAAGCTGACACTTTTGTCCGCTCCTCGCCCCTTCTCTTTGCCGTTTTTTTTGCCACTAAAGCGTTAAAATAGACTGTGCAGAATTGATTAGCGAATATGCCTAACAGGCAAGGTTGATGAAGTGGCAAAAATAATATTGCGTAGTGGTTATCTAAATGAACTCACTGCGCTGGGTGAGAATGGGCAGACCATATTTGATTCGGCGTTACAAATACGCGAAACATTGCGTCTGCGAAAACAAAAAATAGTGCTGGATTGTTTGGCTATTCCCCAGCTCAATGATGCTGAAGAAAAAGTCGACTGGTATGCCCCATTTGAGGGCGCTATCACACCTTGGGCATCAGCGAGTCAAGACCAGCGTCAACATGCGCTGCGTTATTTGGAAAACTGCCTGGCCACCTCTTCAACGATAAGTCAGCGCTGCCTACACGCCGAGAAAACCGCAGTACAGTTATTCGGTTCCTTGATGACCAAAGCACTCCAATTTCCTGCCAGCCAATATATTTATCTGGTTGCAGATAAGCCCGTCATTACCTTCTGGGGATTTGTGAATTTGGGCGACTCCGCACGGGAGGATGTGCTTGAGTGCTTGTCGCTATCCGAGCTGCCAGATGTAGAAATAGCCGATCCCGTCAAGCCATCTTTGGCAACAACCGTAGTGGAAGAAGCGGATGAGGATGAGGATGAGGATGAGGAGTATCTGGCAGATCCTGAGCCAACTCGAGTCACATTGAGCCAGCCAGAAATGCCTCTTTTATCTCCCGTCGTTGCAACAGTGGTAGCAAAACCGATCCCCCCGAGTGCGTCAGAATCATCACCGGAAAAATCACGCGCACTCCGGCCACGTTTGATGCCAAAAATCATTGCGCTAGTCTCACTTTTTGTCATCGCGCCATTGGCCTACTCGTATCTGGCCGCGGTATTTCCATCGCTGTTCACCCAAAGTGAGTCGCCCGACGCGTTTATACCTACAATCGAAGCGCCAATAGTCCCAATGATCCAATTAACTAATACCCTGCCATTACAACCGGCCCAGGTCGTCCCGCCCCCTGTTGTGGTAAAGCCACCGGTCAACACGCCGGAGAGAGAACAGAGCAAACCGGCCAAAAATGCACTGGTGCTTCCTGCGGAGGCGGTTAAAGCCGGGTCAACCAAATTTCTAAATGGTGCCTGGCGAGCCACTATTGATGTCAAAGATCCCCTCACCGGCAAGCCGCCGAGCCTGCGCTATCAGATAAATAATAATAGCGGCACCGTTCGGACAATGCATGGCGACAACGTCACCTGTAAATCAGACATCCAATTAGGCTTGATGCCATCGGGCAATCTCAGTATCAAGAGTCGCGGCCAAGCCAAATGCAGCGACGGCAGCCGCTACCCCATTCCCGATATTATTTGCACACAGCCCCTCTCCGGTGTGGCGCAGTGCACGGGGAGCTATGCGGGTGACACCGTTGTTCCAATCACGTTTATTAAAGTGAGTAAATAACCCATGTTGATAAACCTTATCGATTACCCATCGAGTGTCACTCTGGTCAAAAACAGCGGTATCCAGTTCCTGGATTTTGGTATTACTCCTGTGATGGACAACCCCCATAGCGGCCGTTTTGTTCGCCAAAGTGTTAACGGCCCGCTACTGCGACTCAGCTATGAGACCCAATCAGGCAAATTCACCCTGCCGGGTGAGAATGGCAGTGAGCCGGAGATCCTCAAGCCAGAAAGTACGATTTCACTCGAAGACTCTCTGCGGGTGTTGGATAGTCTCTGGCTGCCGCTGCCTTTTATGCGTTTTAGTTCCGCACGGAGCCTGAGCAGCAGTCCGGAGAACTGGGCACGCGTTCATATTAAGCGCCTGCAAAAACCCGATCCCGCCGGTAATACCTTACGTATCTGCATTGCTTTTGATACCAAAGTGCATGCTGAGGATGATGCCAGCGCCCAATTGATGCCCACGCGAGCAGATGTCCGTAATGGCACTCGTTTTGTCCTCGCCTGGCATAATAATGAAATCAATGAGTTTCTTGATCAAACATGGGTAGATGGCTGGCTTCGTGAGGTCTTTGTCCACTATTACGCCACCCGCCAAGACGAAAATGGGGAGCGCGATATCAATAGTGCAATGAAAGCATTTGAATATCAGGCACATTTCCTCAATATTCTGGAAATGCTCGGCACCCAAGTCGCTGTACCTGACGTGCAAATAGTGACACAGACACTGAACTCGCCCATGGTTCCGGTTGATCTGATACTTGATGTGGGTAATAGCCATACTTGTGGCGTATTACTTGAAGATCATGGCGAAAAGAATGCCGGGTTACAGCAAAGTTCAGAACTACACATCCGTTCACTGGGCGATCCCCAACTTATCAGCGCCCCCCTGTTCACCAGCCGTCTGGAGTTCAATGAGGCAAAGTTTGGTAAACATCATTTCTCAATGGAGAGTGGCCGTGAAGATGCCTTTATCTGGCCCTCGATTGTTCGGGTTGGGGATGAAGCTGGTCGCCTGGCGATGCAGCGGAAAGGCACTGATGGCATTAGCGGGATCTCAAGTCCACGGCGTTATCTCTGGGATGATATGCCCGCACCTCAAGCCTGGCGTTTCAGCCAGTTCAGTGGCAAAAAACAGAGTGAGCCGCGCGCGATTGCACTTCCACTCATGAATTTGATGAATGATGATGGCCAACCTTTGCATAGCCTGCCACCAGAGGAGCGGTTGCCCGTATTTTCATCCAATTATAGTCGCAGCTCTCTAATGACCATGATGTTATGTGAGGTCATCACTCAGGCATTGGTGCAAATCAACAGTGTCAGTCATCGGCAAAACATGGGGCTAATACATGCTCCCCGTCGCCTGCGTAGCCTGATCCTTACCCTGCCCTCCGCGATGCCAAAACAAGAGCGTGAAATTTTTCGGCTTCGGGTGAAAGAAGCTACACAGTTGGTCTGGAAAGCCCTTGGATGGCAATCGGATGAAGAGGGGATAGACACCTTACCACTGCCAGAGGTGCATATGGAGTGGGACGAAGCGACCTGTGGCCAGCTGGTCTGGCTCTATAATGAAACAATGAATAATTATGCCGGACACGCCCGAACCCTCTTCCAGAGTTTGGCGCGCCCCGAACGCCTGACGCCACCAAATACCGCCTTCGGTAGCACTCTGCGCGTGGCCTCTATTGATATTGGTGGCGGCACCACCGACATGGCGATTACGCAATATCAGTTAGATGACGGCATTGGCAGCAATATAAAAATCACCCCACGTTTGCTGTTCAGAGAGGGATTTAAAATTGCAGGGGACGACCTTCTGCTGGATGTCATCCAGTATTGTGTTCTGCCTGCCCTACAACAAGTGTTGCTTGATGCTGGCATTGCGGATGTCGAAAGCATCATGGCAAAATTATTCGGTGACGTGGATCTTGATGACAACCGGGCCACACTGCGCCAGCAGACCACCTTGCAGCTGTTTATTCCGCTCGGCCATGCCATTCTGGCAAGCTGGGAAAAGAGTGACCCACTGGATCCTTACGCCCAGTTGGAGGGCACATTTGGTGAGCTACTAAGCCAGCCACCCACAGCGAACGTAATAAATTATATTCATCAGCTAATTCAGCCTTTATTACCCGTAGAAGCTCTCCCGTTTGACGTACTGAATACACCCTTGCAAATAGCGCTGGCGACCCTCAAAGAAGCACTGTTGACGGGGCGATTTAGCCTCACCGCCCCCCTACAGTCACTCGGCGAAATCATCCGCCATTACTGTTGTGATGTACTGCTTGTCACGGGGCACCCCGCTTGCCTACCAGGTGTTCAGGCACTGTTGCGCTACCTGCAACCCGTCCCCATCAGTCGTATTGTCTGGTTAGGGGGTTATCCCATTCACCGACAATTTCCTTTTGGTCGTCATGGCTGTGTTGCGAACCCGAAATCAACCGCAGCCCTGGGCGCCATGTTATACCGGCTGGCGATCGACTTGCGTCTGCCCGGTTTCAATTTTAAAGCGGCAGATATCCAAGCCTATTCCACCATTCGTTATCTCGGCGTGCTTGATGGCAGTCATAATTTGCATGAGGAGAATGTCTGGTATGCCGATATTGACCTGGATAACCCCGACGCGCATCTGGATAGCCAGCTTTGCTTCCCACTGAGGGGAGATACCTATTTGGGCTTCCGCCAGTTGGCGGATGCACACTGGCCAGCGACGCCACTGTATATACTGAAAATAACCACTCCCGAGTTAGCTAAGCGCATTGCTGGCGATGGCGTATTGTATGTCCGGCTGCAATATGACCCACATAGTGCCGACTTTTCACTGGTGGAAGCCAAAATGCAGGATGGTAGCCCCGTCCCACTCACGGCCCTGAAATTAAAACTAAATACCCTTGCCAACAGCTATAGCGGAGCAAATCACTACTGGATCGATAGCGGGAGTGTCTACTCAAAATGAATCCATCTGACCCGATGCTAACTCATCTGACGAACTGGTTACAACGTACCCGTGAGCACTCTCCACAGCTGCATCTTGAAGCGGACGGGCTGCTGGCACGACTCACTCATTGGTGCCATCGTCAGCAAAAAATTAGCGCGCTAAGCCACACGCCAATGACCCTTGGCTTGTATGGCAACGCCATTGAAGGCAAGCATCATTTACTCAAAATGATCATCACTGAGGGGCGAGATGAGCTGTATGTTCAGTTGGGTGAAAACACACTTAACTACCTGACACACATCAACCCCGGTCATGGGCCAACCTCAATGGCGGTGCGTTTCACCGATGCGCAGCAACCCGTGGTAGAGAATTACCCGCTGTTACTGACCTTGTTCAGTGAAAGTGAGTTAGCACAACGGCTGATACGCCAACATCCGCCGGGTCACCCCTCCCAGCCGCGATCCAGCAGTGTTATTACGGCTACCTTAGCCAAGCTACAAGCACGACGTCAGCCAGAGCCGAATGCCGGCATGACCAGCGAACAGTTCTCATCAATAATGCACTGTTATCAGCAGAATATTCGCCAGCCATATCAACTGGATGATGGGCTTCAGTACCAGATGGCAGAATTGGCACCTTGGTTGAGTCTCACTGACCGCGCGGAATTACTGTCACTATTATGGGGAGGGAATGCAGCGCTAACATCCCAATGGCGGCAACAAGCTCAAACACTCAAACAGTTGGGAAACCTCTCTCACGTTTTAGCACCAGCCAGTTTGGTTGTTGATGGCTTCCTCCTTCCCCGCGAAGGATTCCTGCTCCCGATTTCGTCAGAGCAATCGGTGCAAGAGGTTGATGTTATTGTTTGCTTGCGTAAAAATGCAGCCGCACCCACATACCAAAGCATCACCGAGCAGGAACTGGCGCGTGTTTGTGCTGAAATCACATTCACACTCAGCCACCCATCTGCACTCGCTGGTGTCGAACTGGTGGATATCCCAACACACCAATTAAGTGACTATCAAGAGCGCCTACAACCGGACACCTTGTTGATCTGTGATGCCGCGATGGATGCTCAACATGTCTCGCCGATGGCGAAGAGTTTGGCACAGTGGGTTCAACACACCCAGCCGCAGAGCCAAAACAGTCTGCCTCGACTGATCTGGGCCATCACGCCATTCGACATGCGTTTTACCCAAGGTAAACCTTATGATAAGGCCGTTCAGCAGGCGATTACCGCGCTTGGTATCCGCTGGGGGACATTGCAGGCCGTGGATAAGCGTAACATGGCGAGCTTACAGGAGTGGCTGGCTGTAGCATTAAATACATCATGCCGTCAGCATCGGCAGAGCGCGCTCCAGCGCACCCTAACAGAGCAGGTTGCCCAGCAATTTCAGCGTCTTTATTTAAGCAGTGACATCAGCGCGGCGAACCATCAGCAACAAGCCGAAGATCTCATTCGTACACTGCAAACTCAAGCGGCCCAGCACGGTGAACTTATTGACCAACTCAGCCTCCCCCGAGAGAGTATTCATCAGTGCTGGTTGCAATACCACCAGAAGGTCTTCAACAAACCTAAAGATCTTGAGCTAAAAATCGATCTGTTTGCGGATGACGATCTGGCCCCGCTGACGCCGTCAATCAGCAAAAATTGCGACTTCGCCTCACAAGTGTATGCGCTATGGGTCGGCCATTTGCGCCAGTGGGCGCATCGCCAGACCACCCTACCGTCATGGGGACTGGACTCAGCCCAACGTCAAACACTGTGTGACATTCTTATCTCCACAGGCAATCGGCTGAAACTTCAACTGACCTTGGCAAAGGCACTGGCACAAAATGAGAGTGATGCCGCCATCGCCATTACCCGTGCCGCAAATGTCATAAACGACTTTGTTGGCTGGCTGGGATATAGCCAGACGCCATTAGCCGATCGCCCAATAAGCCGGATAAGTAAAGAATCAGCGATCTTTGCCCCGCCGCCTCAGGCGAGTGCAGACAACCGCTTGACCTCTCTTGGCGCACCAACCACGGCGGTCAATGCAATATATATCTATGACTGGCTGGTCGCACTATTACACCGCGCCAATGAGAGCCGCCCCTGCTACGAGGATATTGATGATAAACAACGCAAGGCACTACAACTGCTGATTCACTCCCTATTTGGCGACATCAAGCCTTAAAAAGAGTCAGGCTACATATCTTGTAAAGGAAACATTCCACGTAGGAATTCCATTGATATGATTAATTTTATTTATGCATCAAATGATAGGCTTATACTTATCACAGCCATCAATAATTTAATTCAGATCATACAGGAGTGAGAGTCATGCTTAATATTGATCGAAAATACCTCATGAATCTTGATGAAAGTGCATTAAAAAAACAGCGATTGATCATGCGGATCATTGCCGTGCTACTGCTCTTAGGCGGGATATTCTGCCTGATTAACCCATTAGCCTCCGGCGTGGTGCTGAGCAAGATCATTGGTATTCTGCTACTACTCAGTGGTATCGCCCTGATTGTCGGAATGGTGACCAACCGCCGCGCCCATGACCTCTGGCCGATGGTGACCGGTATTTTGCTCGGCGTGGCATACATTGTTATGGGTTATGTATTTGTCACAAATCCAGCAATCGGCATGATAAGTCTGGCGGTGGTACTGGCCGTGCTCTTTGCCTTTGGTGGGGTAATGCGGCTAATCACCGGTTTTAAAACATGGAAAATGCCGGGCGCATGGTTACAGATCTTGCTAGGGGTGTTGGATCTGGTGATTACCTATCTATTGGTCAGCGCCGGGCCATTGATGTCGATCACCATGGTCACCACCTTGGTCGGGATTGAGATGCTGTTCAGTTCATTTAGCTGCTTTATGGTTGCGAGCCTCTATAAACGCGACGCCTAGCCCCCTCCTCTGTGCGGTATCCTGATCTGGGATACCCTCTTCCAACGTCATATTCATGACCGCTATCACAATCAGCGCATCGAAATTTCCCAAGCTGTACGCCACCGTCTAAATTTGAATAAAAAATCTCATCCGACCACTTACCCAATCCGGTCAGGGCGGCGAGAAATAACAATAACGGTTTGGCTATATTGAGCTGATTGATAGAGCCAGAAGTACACCCGATGGAGACTGCAATGTTAGCTTACCCTCACCTGCTCGCCCCCCTGGATCTGGGCTTCACCACCTTGAAAAATCGCGTATTAATGGGGTCAATGCATACCGGACTGGAAGAGTTAGCCGATGGCCCACAACGTCTGGCGGCGTTTTATGCTGAACGGGCGGCCGGCGGCGTTGGCCTGATTGTCACTGGCGGCATCGCGCCCAATAAAAAAGGGGTGGTCTATCAGGGCGCATCAGTGCTGAATGACCCCGCACAACTCCCCCACCACCAAATCGTGACCGATGCCGTGCATCAGGCAGGCGGCAAAATCGCGCTACAGATTCTCCATGCGGGTCGTTATAGCTATCAGAAGCAACCCGTAGCCCCCTCTCCACTGCAAGCGCCCATTAACCCCTTTGCACCACAAGCTTTGAGCCATGATGAGGTGCTGCAAACTATTGCTGACTTCGCCCACTGCGCCCAACTGGCCAAACAAGCCGGTTACGACGGTGTCGAGGTGATGGGGTCTGAGGGCTATCTCATCAATCAGTTCCTCACCGCCAGAACCAATCATCGCGATGATGAATGGGGTGGCGATTTTACCCGCAGAATGCGGTTTGCCGTCGAAATTGTGCGGGCCGTTCGTCAGGCAACCGGGCCTGATTTTATCCTGATTTACCGCCTATCAATGCTCGATCTGGTGGAAGATGGCTCCAGTTGGAGTGAGATCGAACAGCTGGCACTGGCGGTTGAACAAGCCGGAGCCACCCTAATTAACACCGGGATTGGTTGGCATGAAGCGCGCATTCCTACCATCGCCACCATGGTGCCACGGGCCGGATTCAGCTGGGTGACCCGCAAATTGATGGGCAAAGTGCGCATTCCATTGATCACCACTAACCGAATTAACGACCCCGCAGTGGCTGAACAAGTGCTGGTTGATGGCTGTGCGGATATGGTCTCGATGGCACGTCCATTCTTAGCCGACGCCGCTTTTGTCCAAAAGGCCGCGCAGGATCGGGCGGATGAAATTAACACCTGCATCGGCTGCAATCAGGCCTGCTTAGATCAGATTTTCGACGGAAAACTGACCTCATGTCTGGTCAACCCGCGCGCCTGCCGTGAGACTGAAATGCCCATATTGCCAACGCAAGCGCCAAAACGCTTAGCCGTGGTTGGCTCTGGTCCAGCCGGATTAGCCTTTGCGGTGACTGCCGCCAGCCGTGGCCATCAGGTGACACTCTTTGAAGCCGCAGCAGATATCGGCGGCCAGTTCAATATTGCCCGCCAGATCCCCGGCAAAGAGGAGTTCGACGAAACCCTGCGCTATTTCCGCCGCCAATTGGTGCTTCATGGGGTCACTCAGCAGTTGAATACGCCAGTGCAACCACAGCATCTGGCTGATTTTGATGAAATTATTCTCGCCTGTGGTATTCAGCCGCGCTTACCGGCCATCAAGGGTATCGACCATCCAAAAGTGCTGACCTATCTGGACGTCTTACGTGATAAAAAGCCGGTCGGGGAGCGAATTGCCATTATCGGTGCTGGTGGAATCGGTTTTGATACTGCGGAATACCTCAGTCAATCCGGCAGCTCCAGCAGTTTGGATAGCACCGCCTTCAGCCATGAATGGGGGATCGATCAGCAGCTCGCCCATCGCGGCGGCTTAGCGCCAGCAGGGGCCAAAGTGGAACCCTCGCCACGGCAGATCTTCCTGTTACAGCGAAAAACCAGCAAAGTGGGCGAAGGTTTGGGCAGAACAACCGGCTGGATCCACCGTACCACTCTGGCGATGCGCGGCGTGAAGATGCTCAACAGTGTCAGCTACGACCACATTGATGATGAAGGTTTGCATATTACCCGCGCCGAACAGAGCAGCTGCCTGCCCGTCGATACCATCATTATCTGCGCCGGTCAGGAGCCACGTCGCGAACTGCATCAACCCTTGCTGGATATGGGCAAAACCGTGCATTTGATTGGTGGCGCAGATGTCGCCGCCGAGCTGGATGCCCGCCGGGCGATTGATCAAGGAACTCGCCTGGCGTTGGCGATTTGAATTGTGCAGATGAATAATAAGCAGCGGGTGGTAGCCCCACCCCTGTAACTTCAACTGCGCAGAATAATCACTGTACGACATATCAACGTCCTCCTTCTTAGCCGCATAAGGCCATTTTCATCACACCGCAAAATAATGAATATCCATTATTTAATCATGCTAAAAATAGCACCAAATATTATTAATAACACTCGTGAATATATGAGTGGCAAATAAAAAAACAGCCGAGAAAAATAATAAAAAATAATTTTTATAAGAATAAAAAACTGAACTCACCAATCGAAATATAATAAATTAACCTCCTTGAATCCCCTTTCCCAAACCTAACACAATCGCGTGTAGCCACTCAACTACAGCTGAATAAATAATAGCAATCTCTAATATAAAAAGATTGCTTATTATCAACTCAATTACATGGACAGTTATATTAATTATGAAAAATAGAATTAATACGCGAAAAATATCTCCGATGAATGTAAATTATATCCAAGAAAACTCGATTTTAAGAAAAAACAAGAGTCCTCTTGCTACTTTCATTGCTACAGCACTGTTTGTTTTTGGTAGTGCTCATGCAATAGCCGCACCTGAAGATAAACCCACCTATGATCAAACAATAGGTACAGATGAAGAATATGCAAGGTTAGAGATTACCGGTGATCAAAGGGTCGATAATATGGTAATTCATCATGGTACCCTTCATATATCTGGAAAGGCTAAAGCTTATAGTACAACAGTCCACGACAAAAGTGAGTTATTTTTATCAGGTCACATGCCATCAGCTTTCGATACGCAAATCGAAAGTGGTGGCTCACTTTTCCTTTCTACTGGAGCCACTGCTGACAATACTATCGTTAAGCCCGGAGGAAAAATTTCTATAGGGACACAATCTTCAATGCTGAGCAACTCCACGATAGAAGGCATATTAACATTAAGTGGTTCAGTGCAACTGGAAGGTCGAACTTACTTCCTCCCTGGTTCTAAATTAGAAATTGAGGCTAATGATAATGATGATGATGAATTTGACTTAATAAATAATGGGGAAATTATTTTCTCAAACAGTATGAAAATAGCAGCTGGAATAAAAGGTGATGGAAAAATAACAATACAGAAAGACCCATCAGGCATCAATCCAGATAACACAGAACTAATCTTAATTGGCCGGAATATCAACGATCCTGATGACGCTGATTATGACTACTCAGGGGACACATTTTTAATGGATGGTAGCACTCTTCAAATAAAAGAGGCCACTTTTCATAACAGTCCAATTAGAAGTAACGCTCCGAACCCAGAAGCAACAGAACTCTGGATTGGCGAAACCGGTTCTGATAATAAATCTTATCTACGAACAGTTATACAGGGGGGCATTAATGTTTCTATTCTTAATAATAGCCAGTGGGACATGACTGGAGCATCCTCTATTCATAATTTGAATTTATCATCACGTGGAATAGTTAATCTTAGTCATAATAACAAGCCAGGAAATATATTAACCATTCATGGGAATTATAATGCTGACAACCAAAGTCTATTGGAATTTAATACACAATTAGGCGATGATGACTCACCAACTGACCGCATGATGGTTAGCGGAAATACCTCTGGAAAAACCAATGTCAAAGTCAATAATATTAGGGGTGCTGGGGATAAAACCAATTTAGGTATCCTTTTAATCCAAGTGCTCGGCAATTCAAATGGTGAGTTTATTCAATCGGGCCGTATTAAAGCGGGTGCTTTTGAATATAAACTAGGCCGAGGCGAAGATAATCTTCACAAAAATTGGTATCTGCACAGTAAATTAGCTGATTACGCCGTGGATAATAACAAACCAACGGATGCTGAACCAAACAATAATCCGCCCGCTAAGAAACCTTCTGAGCTACTCAACTTTTTTGTCAATGGGGCACTCAAAGCTATAGACGACTATAATGAGACCTCAGAAACAGCTCAACCACCTTTGTTTGAAGAAAAAAACCAACCAACTAATACAAATACCATTGCCCAAACCTCAAATGCTGATGCTGATAAGACAGACCCCGTTAATCTAGATAAAGAAAATGACGCTAAATTAGATAACGCTGCAGTACCAGCAGTACCAGCAGCACCAGCAGCACCAGCAGCACCAGCAGCACCAGCAGCACCAGCAGCACCAGCAGCACCAGCAGCACCAGCAGCACCAGCAGCACCAGCAGCACCAGCAGTACCAGCAGTACCAGCAGCACCAGCAGCACCAGCAGCACCAGCAGCACCAGCAGTACCAGCAGCACCAGTAGCAGCACCACCAGCAGCACCACCAGCAGTAGCACCAGCAGCAGCACCAGCACCAGCAGCAGCAGCAGCAGCAGCAACATCATCACCAAGCCAGCCACAAGTTTATGCCCCTGAAAATGGCAGCTATATTGCCAATATTGTCATGGCAAGAAACTTGTTCAATACCCGTTTAGACGATCGCTCAGGCAGTTATCACTATAAAGATGCGAATGGACAATGGCGCACCTCCAGTATGTGGATACGCACCCAAGGGGGGCGAAATAATTTTGGTCACGCCGTCGATCAATTAGATATCAACGGGAAATATTACTCAGTCCAGCTCGGGATGGATGTTATTCAAGAGGGGAGCGGACGTCTTGGTGTGCTAGCTGGGTTAGGTAAAGCGACAAACCACAGCCATTCTAAAGTAACAGGGTATTACTCCAATGGTGCCGTCAACGGCTATAACCTTGGTGTCTATGCAACCTGGTTACCTGAGCAAAAAGATAATACTGGCTTCTATATTGATACCCTGGCGCAATATAGCTGGTTTAACAATACCGTAAATGGCCAGGAGCAGGCGGAAGACAAATATAAGTCATCTGGTTTCACTACCTCAATTGAGAGTGGCTATACCTTTAAAATAGCAGAGACAAGCCAATTGGGTTATTTCATTCAGCCCAATGCACAAATTACTCTGCAGGGGATCCGAGCACAGACCCATAAAACAGCCTACAACGAATTAATCAGTGATGATAATAAAGGTCACATGGTCACACGTATTGGTGCCAAAACTTATCTGCAAACTATAAATAGTCAGGATAGCCAATTCATGCCTTTTATTGCCGTGAACTGGCTGCGCCAAAATAAAAATACTGGAGCAATCATTTCAGGACAACGTATTGAGAGTAAAAGCACCAACAGCACAGAATTCAAAATTGGCGTAGAGAGTAATATTGGCCAGCAGCTGAATATCTGGGCGACCCTAGATCACCAAATGGGCCGGTATAACGATAAAAATACCAATGCATTGGCAGGGATAAAATACCACTTCTAGCTGTCAGTAAAACGAATCCCGAATCGCTGATTCAAATCAGTGATTCGGGTAAGTGCGCGCCGCTAACACCCCTGCGGCTTCAAGCAACAGGAAAATACCCGAAGTCATTGGAGTCGCAGGTAGGCAGCAAGCAAATGCATCCCGATGAGCTTACATCAGTAAGTGATTCGGGTAAGTGCGCGTAACTAACACCCCTGCGGCTTCAAGCAACAGGAAAATACCCAAAGTCATTGGAGTCGCAGGTAGGCAGCAAGCAAACGCATCCCGATGAGCTTACATCAGTAAGTGATTCGGGTAAGTGCGCGTAACTAACACCCCTGCGGCTTCAAGCAACAGGAAAATACCCAAAGTCATTGGAGTCGCAGGTAGGCAGCAAGCAAATGCATCCCGATGAGCTTACATCAGTAAGTGATTCGGGTAAGTGCGCGCCGCTAACACCCCTGCGGCTTCAAGGACGCAGGGTATGCTGGGAATTTAGAAATCGCTATACGACATATCCAAACTCCCGGAACCACCGCCCTCTGAGCGGGATGAGGCTGTTTTCACTGCCTTCAGCACCATAAACTTCTGATTGGAGTCCAGAGTTTCGCAGTTACCAAACAAACGCTTAAGTTTGTGGAAGTAGTCCAGATGGCGATTCCCGACAATCATCAGCTCACCGCCCACTTTCAGGCAGCGCTTAGCATCACAAAACATCTGCCACGCAACATGGTCGCTAACCGCGTGCTGCTGATGGAAAGGGGGATTGCACAGCACCAATTGCAGACTCTCACGTTCAACACCCGCCAGCCCATGGCTCACCATAAACTCACAGCGCGACAAGTCTTGTGGCCGGTTATAGGTGATATTCAGCTCACTGGAGGCCACCGCCATATAGGACTCATCCACAAACAGCATCTCTGCCAGCGGATTTTGCTCCAGTGCGATCAAGCCAACCACCCCATTGCCACAGCCAAGATCCGCGATTTTACCGCTCACATCATACGGCAGGATCTCCATAAAGAAGCGCGCGCCGATATCCAGATTATTGCGCGAGAAAACGTTCGCGTGATTATGGATAACATACTCGGTATTCGCCAGCGGCCAGTCCGTGGTTGCTGGGACTTCTGTCAGCGGCAGATCAGCCACCTCACAGTGGATCAACCGCGCTTTCTTCCAGGCCAGCGTCGTTTTAGTCGGCCCGAGGATGGTTTCAAACAGTTGCAGGGTCGAGTTATGCACGTCACGAGATTTTGCACCGGCAATAATCACCGTATCCGGCGCAACCACCTGGCGCAAAGCACGCAATTGCTGCTCCAGCAGCGCCAGGGCTTTAGGGATCTTAATCACCACCAGCTTAGGGGCCTCGGGCAAAGCATCAATGCTGCTCAGCAATGTGACGGCTTCTTCGTCCAGATGGTTTAAACGCAAATTATGCGCCGTGGCCAGTTGGCTCATATAAGAGTCACTGACACTGAATGGTCGATGCGCATGTAAGGCACAGGCCAGCGTACCAAACTGATCGTTAAATACCAGCACCGGGCGACCATCGATTTGGCTTAAGTCAATGTTTTGTAGCAGATATTCATCTGCTGCTTCCCACGCCTGTAGGGTATTGGAATTTTCTTGTGGCGGGAAACGCTCAAGTTCAAGGCTCTGCGTTCCCAGTAAGAGTTGGCTCATCACCGCTCCTGAATAATAAATTTGGGCTGTTTATCCCCTAAAACGGGCGATCAGTAAAATGTTTTTTTACTTAAATGGCATTTTATCGAAACTAAGGCCAGCAAAACAAAAAAACACTGAGATCATCCTAAGCAAAGCAGCCAAACAGATAGCTTAGTTAAACCTGTCTTTGATATGGAGATCATATCTTATTAATTATTATTTTAATGTCAAATCATTATCAATACATTCAATTTTTACCGGCTAAACATAGAATAGTTTCTCGAATATAAAATCGCATTACTAATTGATTTGCCATTATCACTAATTCATTTACTTAATTAAGTAACAAGTCACCATCAATATTAAAAACTAAAAAATTAATGATTTATCTTTAAATATTACAAGCAAAGTTATCACTCCAGCTTACGTGTTATTTCTATCATCGATAATGTCTATAGCCAGCAACTGAAGTATCAATTACCAGGAAGGTAAATAAATAATGTCCTTATTAAATTCTATACAGCCGGGCCATTCTTCACTCCCCTCAAATTCATTTAAATATCATATCCCCCATCGTTTAGCACCTTGCGCCAAAGCCATTAGTATTCTGTTACTTATACTGAGCAATAACGCAGCATGGGCGAGTGTTGATATTGGAAAAAAAGAAAGCGAGCAATTGGCTCAGATGCGGAAGATGGCGCGACACTATACCCACCTAGAGAATGAAGCTAATCAGGAGAGACTGCATCCAAATCAGAGCCAAAAGGAAAAATTAGAGTATCTGCAAAAACAGATCCACCAGCAACGGGAACAACTGAATAAAATGTACCCGAAGTGGGAGGAGAAAATCAATAAGGAGCAGAAACAGAAATATTGGGATCAGTATGACCAAGAACAGGCCGTGCAGGAAAAGACTACAAAAACTAAGAAACCTTTGCCCACTAAAGTTCCTGTAAAAACAGGCAATGCACCGCAAGCAACGAAACCTAAACTGCCTGCCCCCAAAATCACAGCCAAAGCAAAACCTGTAGCAAAACCTGTAGTTAAACCTGTAGCTAAACCAGCCCCCATGATTGGAGATAACCCACAGATCGGTAGCTATATCGCGAACCAGATAGCCGCTCAACAGATGTTTACCACCGATGACCTACAATATCGCCAGAGGGAAGCTCTCTACATTGACCCAATAAGCAGTAAGAAAAAAACGACCAATATGTGGTTGAATAGCTCTAGCGCCACAAACCATTTTCATTCGGGCGACAAACAGCTGCATACAAAAAGTTCTCGCTACACTATCCAACTCGGCGGGCCACTGAGCAAATGGAGCAGTGGCGGAAACGATCAGGGGCTTCTGGGTATCACTGCCGGTTTAGGTCGGGCCAAAAGCAGTAGCTATTCTGCTTCTTCTATTATTTTGTCCCTGGGATCGGTAGAGGGCTATAACCTTGGCCTATATAATATCTGGTATGCCAATAATAAAACTAAGCTCGGGCCTTATGTTGGTTTGCTCACGCAATACAGTTTTTTCAAAAATCAAATTAAGATGCCCGGCGATCAAGTGGCCACGAATTATAGGTCTTATCTATTAACTAATACATTGGAATCAGGTTACACCATTCAGCTGATCGAAAAAGAGAAGGTCAGATTCTCTATACAACCAAATATGAAAGTATCCTCGCAGCGTGCCAGTGGGCTGACACATCAGGAAAGCACTGGAACACAAATAACCATCAAGGAGAACAGCTCCATCGCGACCAAATTAGGTGTACGCACAGCACTGGAATTTGATGTTGATACTTCATCGGCTAAAAAGCTGCAAGTCAGCCCCTCCTTTGAAGCTAATTGGAAACATAACCGCACGAGCGAAGGTGTCTGGCTAAACCACACCCATGTTACACCACAAGGTTATCGTCATATTGCTGAACTGAAATTGGGTATTGAAAGTAAAATCAGCAACAACCTACAGCTGTGGGCGAATGTAGGCCAACAATTCGGCCAGCATAAATACGCCGAGACGCAGGCCATCATTGGGGGGAATTACCACTTTTAAGTTCCCGCTTTAGCTCAAAACGACCAATGCTGGCAAAGTATGATAGTGATGCTGGCATTGGTCATTTTTTGTCTAAACAACAGGAAAACGTTATTATCAGGCTATCAGCACTATCAATAGATTCATCAAATTAGGCAGAGCAAATACATATGCAGGAACTAAGCTATCTGCAAGGTTATCCCGAACAGTTACAATCCCAGGTACGCCAACTTATCACTGACCAGCGGCTGGGGAGTGTATTGCGCCAGCGATACCCACAACCTCATGATTTAAATACAGATAAAATGCTGTACCAATATACGATTGATCTAAAGAACCAGTATCTGCGCAATGCTCAACCACTGAGTAAAGTTGCCTACGACAGCAAAATTCAGGTTATGAAACATGCGCTTGGCTTGCACACTGCGATTTCCAGAGTGCAGGGGGGCAAATTAAAAGCCAAAGCAGAGATCCGCGTCGCCACGGTGTTTAAAAATGCCCCTGAAGCTTTTCTCAAAATGATAGTGGTGCACGAACTGGCTCATTTAAAAGAGAAAGATCACAACAAAGCATTCTACAGTTTGTGCTGTCATATGGAGTCGCAATATCATCAGCTAGAGTTTGATACTCGCCTCTATCTGACACACTTGGATCTTTTTGGCACGATTTACTAGCATTTACAGGTAAATCGGAGAAAACCCATCGGTGACTCCAGGGTCATGATAATCTGGCCGTTCACGTGTTTTTCTTCTGTAGGAATGGAGTTCACTATGATTCGTTTAGCCGTTATTGGCACCAATTGGATCACCGCGCGCTTTGTTGATGCTGCCCACGAAAGTGGCAAAATAAAACTGGTCGCGGTTTACTCCCGTAAACGGGATCAAGCTGAAAAGTTTGGTGCTGATTATAACGTTACTGAATGCTTTGATGATCTGGAAGCGCTGGCGGCGAGTGATCAAATTGATGCAGTGTATATCGCCAGCCCGAACTCCTTACATTACCCTCAGGCTAAACTGCTCCTTAGCCATAAAAAACACGTTATTTGCGAAAAATCATTGGCCTCGAATCTGGCAGAGGTCGAATCACTGGTCGCCTGCGCCCGCGAGCATCAAGTGGTTCTGTTTGAAGCCTTTAAAACAGCCTATCTACCTAATTTTATTCAGTTAAAACAGTCACTGCCGCGAGTGGGTAAACTGCGGAAAGCTTTTATTAATTTCTGTCAGTACTCCTCCCGCTATCAACGCTATCTGAATGGTGAAAATCCCAACACGTTTAATCCGGCGTTTTCTAACGGCTCGATCATGGATATTGGCTACTACTGTCTGGCCAGTGCACTGGCATTGTGGGGTGAGCCAAAATCAGTGCTCGCAAGTGCAAGCCTGTTGCCCAGCGGGGTGGATGCCCACGGCACTATTTGTCTGAATTACGGTGATTTTGATGTGGCTATCATCCATTCGAAAGTCAGCCAATCAGATATTCCTAGTGAAATTCAGGGCGAAGATGGCTCGTTGGTTATCGAGAGCATCTCTGAATGCCAATCCGTGGCTTTTACGCCACGCGGCAGCCACTCACAAGACCTGACGCAACCGCAGCATATTAATACTATGCTGTATGAAGCTGAGGTTTTTGCCAATCTGGTTGAAAATAAGCAGGTGGAACACGATGGGTTGCAGCTATCACTACTGACATCCCGTATTCAGACGGAGATTCGCCGTCAAACCGGCGTTATCTTCCCGGCAGATACCCAGCCGCCAGCGATAAGTTAATTTTTTGTTTCAGTGATTGACCCGCAGGCCGTTTTCTATTATTTTTGCGCGGCAAAGGGGAGTAACTTCATTGCCGGTTTGCCGTCATTACGGTGCGAAAGCACCCGGTTACCGGGCAACCTCATTAATGTACCAGTGCCTGTTTAGGGCTTTTGCATTAGTAGAGTTGTAAGTGAGACCTTGCCGGAAGGCGAGGTTTGCTTGCAGCTCAGACATAGCGGCTGGCGTCTTCCGACGTTGGCCGTTTTTGTTTTTATGAGGTTCCTTAATGATGAATACCGTGGGTACTCCCTTACTGTGGGGTAGTTTTGCTGTTGTGGTGACGATCATGCTCGCCATCGACTTACTGTTGCAGGGCCGCCGTGGCTCGCAAACCATGACACTGCGCCAGGCAGCTTGCTGGTCATTAGTCTGGGTTAGCTTGTCTTTGCTGTTTAACGCCGGTTTCTGGTGGTATCTGGCCGAAACCGTCGGTCGTGAAATTGCCGACAAACAAGCGCTCGCCTTCCTGACCGGCTATCTGATTGAAAAAGCACTGGCGGTTGATAACGTCTTCGTCTGGCTGATGCTGTTTAGCTATTTTGCTGTCCCTGCCAATTTGCAGCGCCGTGTACTGATCTACGGCGTACTGGGTGCGATTGTGCTGCGTACCATCATGATCTTTGCCGGAAGTTGGCTGGTGTCGCAATTTAGCTGGATCCTCTATCTATTCGGGGCCTTCCTGCTGTTTACCGGTATCAAAATGGCAATGGCGAAAGAAGACGATACACCGATTGGCGAAAAACCACTGGTTCGCTGGATTCGTAACCATCTGCGCATGACTGACGAGTTGCACGGCGACCGCTTTACTGTGCGTAAAAACGGCCTGCTCTACGCCACGCCACTGGTGCTGGTATTGATTCTGGTTGAGTTGAGTGATGTTATTTTCGCCGTCGACAGTATTCCGGCCATCTTCGCCGTTACAACTGATCCCTTTATTGTGTTGACCTCTAACCTGTTTGCCATTTTAGGCCTACGCGCCATGTATTTCTTGCTGGCAAACGTGGCAGAGCGCTTCTCCATGTTGAAGTACGGCCTATCGGTTATTTTGGTGTTCATCGGTGTCAAAATGATGATTATCGATCTGTTCCATATCCCTATCGGCATTTCGTTAGGTGTGGTGGCCGGTATTTTGGCTCTGACATTATTGATTAACCTTTGGGTGAATCATCGTGCAGACCGCCACTCTGCAGCAGATAAAGCTGACCATAAATAGTCCCTTTAGCGACACAATATATTATGCGGGGTGATTATAACCCCGCACTTATTTTGCACTTCGCTCCATCAGCCAAATGTTATTGCGATCACATAAATGTAAACAAAATGTTATGCAAATTTGATCTCTATTGGATTTTGCTGATTGCCTCTTTCCTGCCCAATAGATTCCCTTATACTGTCAATGCAAACACACCCAGTTACAAATAATACTAAGTTACAGGTGTGGGAATAATCGCCTGGCCACGTTCCGGCTCAGGCGTTGATCGACTAAAAATAAAACAAGTTCAACTTGGGAAGAGGCATCACTGGAAAACTATGGAAAAGACACCTTCTGGATTCATCGGATTTATTATCCGCGGCAGCTTAGTGAAACAGATACTGGTCGGTTTGATTGCCGGTATTATTTTAGCGTTAGTCTCTACCCCAGCAGCAACGGCTGTCGGCCTGCTCGGTACACTGTTTGTTGGCGCATTAAAAGCGGTGGCACCCGTTCTGGTGTTAATGCTGGTAATGGCCTCAATTGCCAACCATAAGCAGGGGCAGAAAACCAGTATCCGCCCTATTCTGTTTTTATATTTGTTAGGCACTTTTTCAGCGGCACTGATTGCCGTGGTGATTAGCTTCCTGTTCCCATCAACCCTCATTCTGGCGACCAGCACTGCCGAAATTACCCCGCCAAGTGGGATTGTCGAAGTGTTGAAAGGTTTGCTGAGCAGTGTGGTCGCAAACCCAATCCATGCACTGCTGAATGCCAACTATATTGGTATTTTGGCCTGGGCTGTGGGGCTGGGTGTTGCCTTACGTCATGCAGCTGATACCACCAAAGCATTGATTAATGATATGTCTGATGCCGTAACCAAAGTGGTACGTGTGGTTATCCGCTTCGCACCACTGGGTATTTTCGGTCTGGTCTCCTCAACCATGGCAGAAACCGGTTTTGGCGTGTTGTTAGGGTATGCACAGCTGTTGGTGGTCTTGATAGGCTGTATGTTGCTGGTAGCATTAGTGGTTAACCCATTGATTGTTTACTGGAAAATCCGCCGCAATCCCTATCCATTGGTGTTTGCCTGCCTGCGCGAAAGTGGCGTTACCGCCTTCTTTACCCGCAGTTCAGCCGCTAACATTCCAGTGAACATGGAGATGTGCAAGAAGATGAACCTGAATGAAGACACCTATTCGGTCTCCATTCCATTGGGTGCCACCATCAACATGGCGGGTGCGGCGATTACCATCACCGTGCTGACACTGGCGGCAGTTCATACTCTGGGTATTCCCGTCGATCTGCCAACTGCCCTGCTGTTAAGTGTGGTCGCGGCAATCTGCGCCTGTGGTGCATCCGGTGTGGCCGGTGGCTCACTGCTGCTGATCCCGCTGGCATGTGGCATGTTTGGTATTCCGAACGAAGTGGCGATGCAAGTGGTGGCGGTTGGTTTCATTATCGGCGTATTGCAGGACTCAGCTGAAACTGCGCTGAACTCCTCAACCGACGTGTTGTTTACTGCCGCGGCCTGTCAGGCTGACGATGCAAGACTGGCGGATCCAGATCCGCTGGCGAGTCGTAAAATCGTCTGATATTGATCGCTATAATGATTATCGGGGGCTTATGGCCCCCGTTTTTATTGGGCCGCTTCCTCTTTCGTCGCTTTTTCCTCCACCTTAAAAGGGTCTATCCCTTTTAATTGCAGCCGACGGAAACGGATAATATTAAACCCGTTTAACAGCAAGAAACTGCCTTCAATCAATGACCCACCAATAGACCCCAGCCAAACATTATGGATAAGCCAGCAGACAGTGGATATCCACATCACGCAACGGGTTGTCAGGCCACGGGTGCGGAACATGGCCCAGGTACTGATCACAGTACCAAAAATCGGTAATATCTCTATCGCGTGCTGCATACGCCAAAGACCAAATGCCAGTGTTAGGATGATAAACACAATCATCGCAATATTGCTGCGGGTTTTGGCGGCCACCAGATTGCGCAATGCATTAAGCATGGCGCTGCTACCGGCGGCACTGGCCCCCATCAGAAAGAAATGGCAGCCAATAATGGCACTGTAGGCGGAGAGTTGAAGTTTGAAACGCCGCTCATCGCGGTTGAAGAACATGGTGATACCGACAAAAAATGCCAGTACACCAACGGCTTGGGCAAACCAATAGAAGGTCATGGTAGGAGAGTCCTGGCGTGCGGCTGGCCGCACTGTGTCTTACAAATTAATAATCAATCCCCTTCGTACCTGGAGTACGGCGTCTTATTGATAAAAATAAAACGCCGTTTCATATTAATTAAAAACCATGCTATTTACAAGGTGACGCCACTTTTAAAGATCGCCAGTTCACGGAAATCGTTCACTTCATTGCGAGCGGGTTTGCCGTCTGCAATGTCAACTATCAGATCAACAAACTCAGTCAGTAAGCTCTCCATTGAGGTGCCATGAATCAGCTTACCCGCATCAAAATCGATCCAATGGGGTTTCTTGGCGGCCAGTTCGCTATTGGTTGCCAGTTTGACTGTCGGAACAAAACCGCCGTAAGGTGTGCCACGGCCGGTACTAAACAGCACCATATGGCAGCCGGCCCCGGCTAATGCGCTGGTTGCCACCGCGTCATTGCCCGGTGCGCTGAGCAAATTCAGGCCAGGGCGTTGTAAGCGCTCACCATACTTCAGCACATCCACCACTTTGCTCTGCCCCGCTTTCTGGGTGCAGCCAAGGGATTTCTCTTCCAGAGTTGTGATACCGCCCGCTTTATTGCCCGGTGATGGGTTTTCATAAATCGGTTGGTTGTGCGCAATAAAGTACTGTTTGAAGTCGTTGACCATGCTGACGGTCTTTTCAAACGTGGCTTCATCACGGCAGCGGCTCATCAAGATGCGCTCCGCACCGAACATCTCCGGAACTTCAGTCAGCACCGATGTGCCGCCGTTAGCAATCACATAGTCGGAGAAGCGCCCTAGCAACGGGTTGGCCGTAATACCGGACAAACCATCAGAACCGCCGCACTCCAGCCCAAACTTCAACTCGCTCAGTTTACCCGGAACGCGTTTATCATCGCGCATCGCTTGATATAAGGCGCGCAGATGCTCGAGGCCCGCTTCGACTTCATCATCCTGCTGCTGGCACACCATAAAGTGCACTCGCTCTTCATCAACCTTACCTAGTGTGGTCTGGAAAACGTCCACCTGATTGTTTTCGCAGCCCAAACCAATCACCAACACCGCACCGGCATTCGGGTGACGCACCATGTTTTGTAGCATGGTGCGGGTATTTTCGTGATCCTGACCTAGCTGTGAACAGCCGAATGGGTGGCTGAACAGATAGACGCCATCAATACCTTCAGCGTCTTGCGTCTCTTTTAGGAAACGTTGCTGGATCTGGCGCGCGATCCCATTCACACAACCCACGGTTGGGACTATCCACAGCTCATTGCGGATACCCACGTTGCCATTGGCGCGGCGATAGATCTGCACCTCACGATCCGCCATTTGCGGCGGCAACTCACTGAACTCTGGCTGGTACTGATACTCATCCAGGTCGCTCAGGTTGGTTTTAGCATTTTGCGAATGAATATGTTCGCCCGGCTGGATCAGGGTTAATGCATGACCGATAGGCAAACCATACTTAACGATCATCTGGCCAGGTTCGATGGCGGTTAAGGCAAATTTATGCCCACGTCCCACCGGCTGAGCTAGCTTAACGCTAAACTCCCCGCATTCAATCACTTCATCAGCGGCCAGGTCTTGCAGTGCGACAGCAACATTATCCAACGGGTGAATTTTTATAATACTTTGCATAGTTAAACCTTTAGCTGTATGCCGCTACCGCAGCTCTCATACCGCGATCAATGATGGATTGCAGTTGTTCTGTCACCTGATCGGCCAGTTGCGGCAGCGCGGTCAAATCCTGCCCCCAATGGGCCGCATCGGACAACACACTGTGAACCAATTCAGCCAGCGTAATGTCGCTGTGTTTTACGCCGCTCCACAGGGTGGAAAAACGCTCCAGCCAGTAGGCATCATCCTGCAATGGGTAAGTTTGACCTTCACGTTCGCCACGGTAAAAGGCGATCAATGCCGCGAGGGCAAAAGTCAGGCGTGGCGGTAATTTGCCTTGCTGCTGCTGATAAGTCAGCAACTGCGGCAAGATACGGGTGCGGAATTTTGTCATGCCATTCAAGGCGATAGATAGCAATTGATGCTGAATGAACGGGTTGCGGAAACGGCTCAATACCGCCTGTGAGAATGACAACAACTCCTCTTCCGGTAAGTCCAGTACCGGCACAATCTCTTCAGTTATGGTTTTCTCTACAAAGCTGCTGATCTGCGCGTCATCCATGGTCTGACCGACAGTCTCCAGGCCAGAGAGGTAAGCCACCGGCACCAGCGCGGTGTGGGCGCCATTCAGGATAGCCACTTTGCGCTCTTTGTAGGGTTTGATGTCATCGACGATGCGCACATTCAGATCCAACTGATCCAGACGCAACTCTTGCGCCAACTCTTTTGGCCCTTGAATAACAAACAGATAGAAGTACTCTGCAGTGTCGAGGAAACTGTCCTGATAACCCAGTTCAGTTTGCAGCGCCGCCACTTCATCACGTGGGTAGCCGGTGACGATACGGTCAACCAATGTTGAGCAGAAGCAGTTATTTTCAGTCAACCACTGGCTGAATTCGGCTGGCAGTTGCCAATGGCTGGCATAGCGCAGCACTAACTCGCGCAGAGCTTCGCCATTGTAATCAATCAGTTCGCAAGGCAGTAGCACCCAGCCTTTATCTGCGGCACCGGCAAAATGTTCAAAACGTTCGAACAGCAGGCGGGTCAATTTAGCCGGGAAAGAGCTAGGTGGCGCATCGCTGAATTGATCCGCTTCGTTCCAGGCAATCCCTGCTTCTGTGGTGTTAGAGAACATAAAGCGGATATTGGCATCGCGGGCCAGCGCCAGGTACTCATCGAATTGGCGGTAGATATTGATTTCGCGGTTAACGGAGCGGATCAGGCGGGATTCACGCACCGCTTCGCCCTGCTCGTTCAACCCACGGATCACCGCCGTGTACAGGCCATCCTGTGTACTGAGTGATGGCGGAAAATCAGTGTCGATCGGGCGGATCACCACGATCCCAGCATTGAGGTCGGTATGCTCGTTCAGTAGATCAATCTGCCAGTCGACAAAAGCGCGCAGAAAGTTACCTTCGCCGAATTGAATAATTTTGTCTGGATGGCTACGGCCGGGAAAGTCACGACGATTCAGGGTTTGCATCAGGATTCACCTCATAACGCATACAGGCGTGGACCCATCATCGCTGACAGTCCGTGCTTTGCAGGCAAGCCTTTCGTTGCCGATAAGGTCTTGGTCGCAGCGCAGCCGGGCGTTAAAAAACAATAAGTTAAAGTTATGCGGGGCTGGCATACAGCCCCGTGATTTATTACCAGCGATTTATCGCTCAAACAGCTCGGGCGCTTACAGCTCGATGGCGAAATACTGTTTCGCGTTATCGAAACAGATGTTTTTCACCATTGAACCCAGCAGCTCAATATCCGCAGGCGCTTCACCATCCTCAACCCAACGGCCAATCATCTGGCAGAGGATGCGGCGGAAGTATTCATGGCGGGTATAAGATAAGAAGCTGCGGCTATCTGTCAGCATGCCAACAAAGCGGCTGAGCAAACCAAGCTGTGCCAGCTGGGTCATTTGGCGCTGCATACCATCTTTCTGGTCGTTGAACCACCAGCCGGAACCAAACTGCATTTTTCCTGCCGCGCCTTCGCCCTGGAAGTTTCCGACCATGGTGCCGATCACTTCGTTATCCCGTGGGTTCAAGCAGTAAAGGATGGTTTTTGGCAGAGCATTACGCAGGCCCTGTGCATCCAACAAGCGGGACAGAGGTTGCGCCAGCGGTTGGTCATTGATGGAGTCAAAACCGATATCCGGCCCCACCAGATTAAACATGCGGCTGTTATTGTTACGTAGCGCGCCGATATGGTACTGCTGTACCCATTCGCGGCGATGATATTCGCCAGACAGGAATAGCAATACGGCGGTCTTAAACTGGGCAATCTCTTCAGTGCTCGGCTGATTGCCTGCCAGACGGCGGGCTAAAATTGCATCCAGTGTGGCTTCGTCAGCTTCACCGTAAACCACCACGTCCAGCGCATGGTCAGAAACTTTACAGCCGTGGGCGGCAAAGTGATCCATACGTTTGTTCAGTGCGCTACAGAGATCGGCAAAACGGCTGATAGAGGTATCGGCGGCAGCTTCCAGGCGCTGCATGTAGTCGTTAAAACCGGCGGCTTCAATGTTGAAAGCTTTGTCCGGGCGCCAGCTTGGCAACACTTTAATGTTAAAGCTGCCATCGGCGGCAATGGCTTTGTGGTGGCGCAGGTCATCAATAGGGTCATCTGTGGTGCCGACCATTTTGACATTCATCTGCTGCATGATTCCGCGTGCAGAGAAGTTGTCCTGAGCCAGTAATTCGTTACCGCGCTGCCAGATCTCTTCTGAGGTTGCCGGTGACAATAATTTGCCTGTAATACCAAATGGACGACGTAACTCCAGATGCGTCCAGTGATACAGCGGGTTACCGATGGTATGAGGAACCGTTGCCGCCCAAGCTTCGAACTTCTCACGGTCACTGGCATCACCGGTACACAGACGTTCGGCTACACCATTGGTCCGCATCGCACGCCATTTATAGTGGTCACCTTTCAACCAGATGTCATACAGATTCTTAAAGCGGTAATTTTCTGCAATCTGTTCTGGGGGTAAATGGCAGTGATAATCATAAATCGGCTGATCTTTTGCATAGTCATGATAGAGACGACGGGCGAATTCGGTGTCGAGCAAAAAGTCTTCGGTCAAAAACTGCGACATATTAGGTTCCTCACTTGAGTACATCTTCGAGTACTGCTTCCTGTTATCGCGAAGTTATCACACCAATTTCATCTATCGTCCAGCATTTTTTTATCGATAGAGATCGCAAAAAGCTAACAAAAAGAACAAATACTCAACATTTATAGTCTATTTAGTCCCTTGCGGCACTAAGTCTGTCGGGTTCTATTATTCCCTAATTGAAAAGTGGTTTTTGTGATATCACTCAACTTTTAAATCTGTATGACAAGTTATTGTTGCGTCGTCCTCAGTCATCTCATCCGCCTTGTTCGATCAACCGCGCTGATTTGACCTTGAATGGGAATAGACAAGTAAGAGTGAGAGCAGTTACAGCACAGCGGCTCTCAATAGGAAGGGATACCCAAAGTAGTTGAGGCTGCCAATGCATTCGAGCCTCAACTCAAAAAAGAAGGCATGACCCAAAGTAATGGGGTTGCAGGTCGGCAGCTAACACCACTGCAATGCTAATTAAGAAAGGTCAGGTACCTCCGCATGCACAGCAATGTCGGGTTGGACCAAATTGCGCCATGAAATGCGGCTACAGACTGCAATTCATAGCAGTAATCTTAGACTGGGAGAAAGTTATAAATGGTGCGTAAAATTAAAGGCTTACGCTGGTATATGATCGCTTTGGTCACCGTCGGCACGATATTGGGTTACCTAACACGTAACGCGATAGCTGTTGCCGCACCGACGTTGCAAGAGCAGTTACATATCACAACACAGCAATATTCTTACATTATCGCCGCTTATTCTGCTGCTTACACCTTAATGCAACCGGTAGCCGGTTATGTTCTGGATGTCATGGGCACTAAAGTGGGCTATGCCATGTTTGCCATTATGTGGGCCATCTTCTGTATGAGCACCGCGTTGGCTAGCAGCTGGGGTGGTTTAGCTATCGCCCGTGGTGCGGTAGGTATGGCAGAGGCTGCTATGATCCCTGCGGGCCTGAAGGCCAGTAGTGAATGGTTCCCGGCAAAAGAGCGCTCTATTGCCGTGGGTTACTTCAACGTCGGCTCCTCAATCGGCGGCATGATCGCACCACCATTAGTGGTGTGGGCTATCGTGATGCATAGCTGGCAGATGGCATTTATCATCACCGGTGTGCTCAGCCTGATTTGGGCTATTGCCTGGTTGATTCTCTACAAACACCCGAAAGATCAGAAAAAACTGACTGATGAAGAGCGCGAATACATCCTCAGTGGTCAGGAAGCACAGCACTCAACCGCTAATGCTAAAAAGATGTCTGCATTGCAGATTATCCGTAACCGTCAGTTCTGGGGTATTGCGATCCCACGTTTCCTGGCAGAGCCTGCCTGGGGTACGTTTAACGCGTGGATCCCGCTGTTCATGTTCAAAGCTTATGGCTTTAACCTGAAAGAGATCGCCATGTTTGCCTGGATGCCAATGCTGTTTGCCGATTTGGGCTGCATTTTGGGTGGCTACCTGCCGCCACTCTTCCAGAAGCATTTCAAAGTTAACCTGATTGTTTCCCGTAAGTTAGTGGTAACCATGGGTGGCCTGTTAATGATTGCACCAGGGACTATCGGCCTGTTCACTAGCCCTTATGCTGCGATCGCACTGCTGTGTGTTGGGGGCTTTGCTCACCAATCACTCTCTGGCGCACTGATTACGTTGTCGTCTGACGTCTTTGGTCGAAACGAAGTGGCAACAGCTAACGGCTTGACCGGTATGGCGGCCTGGACTGCCAGTACCATGTTTGCTCTGGTGGTCGGTGCCTTGGCAGATACCATGGGCTTCAGCCCACTATTTGCCGCCCTCGCCGTGTTTGACGTGTTAGCGGTAGTGGTTATCTGGACTGTACTGCAAAACCGTCCGGCAGCTGAACCGGCTCTCGACCCCATTCAGCAAACACCGGCCGGACAGAACTGATCCCATTAGCGATCATTAACTCTGCGCCTCAATGAAAACCCGGCCACTATTTGCCGGGTTTTTTTATTATCTCTCAGCCCCGATATACCGCGCGTTATCCATCACAACTGTGATCGCAATGACTAGAACCCAGTAGGGATAAGTGGTATAACAAGTCCAATTATATCTCCTTTGGGATATCAAGCCTTCCAGACAAAATGAGCCGCAAAATATGCGGCCTCAGTTGATCCAAGAGCCTTAATCATGGAATTCACAGAAACCAGACGGTTGTACCAGCAGTTAGCCGCAGAGTTAAAGCAGCGAATCGAAGCGGGTGTTTATCCGGTAGGTGATAAATTGCCCGCAGAACGCTACATTTCCGAAGAGATGAATGTCAGCCGAACCGTGGTCCGTGAAGCGATTATCATGCTGGAAGTGGAGGGTTACGTCGAAGTGCGTAAAGGCTCCGGCATCCATGTGATGTCGAATCAGCAAAAGCACCTGGTGATGCCCAATCACGGTATTGAGTTCGCCACCGCAGGCCCTTTTGAGCTGCTACAGGCGCGCCAATTGATTGAGAGTAATATTGCAGAATTCGCCGCTACCCAAGTGACACGGCAAGATATTGTGCAGTTGATCGAGATCCAGAAACATGCCCGGCAGGAAGATCGTTTCCGTGATTCGCAGTGGGATCTCAAGTTCCACGTGCAGGTGGCGTTGGCGACCCAAAATACCGCCATGGCCACGATTGTCGAAAAAATGTGGAGCCAGCGGGTGCATAACCCTTATTGGCTCAAGCTCCATGAGCACATTGACGATAAGTCGATCGAGAGCTGGTGCGAAGATCACGACCGGATCCTTGAAGCCTTGATGCGCAAAGATCCCTACGCCAGTAAACTCGCCATGTGGCAACATCTGGAGAACACCAAACAGATGTTATTCCGCGCCACGACCGATGATTTCGAATTTAATGTGGACCGCTATCTGTTCACAGAAAACCCGGTGGTTCACCTCGACATCCCCAAAGAGATTGGGGTGAGTGAACGCCGCTAACACCCAAGCGCAGTGGAAAATCGAGGGGGAGAGAAACTCACACTATTGTTTCTCTTCCCCCATGAATATAGCGCTTTGGGGTCAGCAAATGTCGAGTTCTGTCAGCAAATGTCAGTGTGAGACCTGTTTTTAAACCATTGGTTAATAAATGCCCAGTTGGCATCTATATTTCCCTGTTTCATATCCCGCTATTTTGCTAAAGTGGCAGCACTTTTTTATTCGGGTGCTTTGGGAGCGAAACGCAAATATATGCGCTGGTTGTTTGCTCTATTTATTGCAATGTCTGGCTGGGCCGGCTCGGTCTCCGGTGGCATGCCCTTGCACACCAATTCCAGCCCATCAGGCATGGCGTTATCCGCGCAGAGTGCTGTTTATTCTGACACATCTCTTGTTAGCGCTACGCCACCATCCGCCAGTGCATTTTCCTCCTTCCTGAGCCTACAAAATAGCGTCATACACTCGCAATTACGTCTGGTGGGTGTGCCAGCCAAGAAAACCGCCATAAAAAATCGGCTGGGGGCGGCCAAATTTACCGGTTCTGCCAATCCTTCATTGGCCAATAACAGCTGGGTTAGTGCAAACCTGGTTACATTACGCAGCAGTCGGGCGGATGAGATCTATAAACAGCCACGGCAATCACTGCCACTGGTGAATTATTCCAACTGGATATTCCATGTATCGACACAGCGAAATCGTGTGGGTGGCTGGAAAGAGAGTAATATTCAATATAGCGGGATGCTTACCTACCACCATGATGATGTGATGACTTTTCCGTTGTCATAACCTCAAAGTTGTCACAGCGAGAAGTACATTTACCTGTTGATATCAGCGAATGGGTTTGTTTTGAATACCTTTATCAAAACCATCGTTTAAATACGAAAACTATCAGATATCTTCGCGGATCGTGTTTATAAACTAACGGATATACCCAAAGTAATTGCAGTTGCAGGTAAGCAAAACACCCCCCCCGCAGCTTTAAGTACGAAGGATATATAACAATGACGTTTTAGGAATACCAGATGGATATCATTAAAGAACTCTTACATGCTTTATGGGCACAAGACTATGAGACGCTGGCTAACCCGTCTCTGGTGTGGGCCATCTATATCCTGCTGTTTGTAATACTTTTTCTGGAAAATGGTTTGCTTCCGGCAGCATTTTTACCGGGCGATAGCCTGCTGATTCTGGTTGGCGTACTGATTTCAAAAGGTGCCATGAGTTTCCCGGTCACACTCGTCGTTTTGACCACCGCAGCCAGCCTTGGGTGCTGGGTCAGCTATATTCAGGGGCGATGGTTGGGGAATACCAAAGTGGTACAGGGCTGGCTCTCCCATCTGCCGGCTCATTATCATCAGCGCGCCCACAATCTGTTCCACCGCCACGGGTTATCCGCCCTGCTGGTTGGCCGTTTCCTGGCCTTCGTTCGCACCTTGCTGCCAACAATCGCCGGTCTCTCTGGCCTGAGTAATGCCCGTTTTCAATTCTTTAACTGGATGAGTGGATTGCTGTGGGTGTTGATTCTGACCACCATGGGCTTTGCTTTCGGTAAAACCCCGGTCTTCCTTAAATACGAAGATGAGGTGATGTTCTTCCTGATGTTGTTACCACTGGCGCTATTGGTGATTGGCTTATTTGGCTCTTTGTATGTGCTTTGGCGCAAGAAGAACGCCGCCCCCGTTGACGACAGTAATGACAAAGGTCAGTCAGAGTGATCAAGCTCAGGGGCCGTTTTGGCCGCCCAGTTTGGCACTATCTTACTCTGCCAGTAACAGCTTTGTTGTTGGCGGCACTGCTGTTTACGCCGATAATTTTGCGCACCGAGAGTGCATTAAAAATTCGGCCGAATCAGCAGGGATTGTCGCTGCCTGATGGGTTTTATCTGTACCAACATCTCGATCAGCGGGGTATTCGTATCAAAAGTATCATCCCAGAGAAGGATAGTCTGGTGGTGAATCTGGAATCCCCTGAGCAGCAGAAAGCAGCTATTGAGGTATTGCAGGATATCTTACCGAGTGGTTATGTCATCGTTTCGAGTGAGTCAAAAAAACGTCATCGATTATTACCTGCATTCAGAAATAGTACACAAAATGTAGGGTAATTCACGCGACGGAGGGGATCTCTCCGTCGTCGCTTCTCCTTTATTCCCCCTTTATTCTGCTGATATCTGATTAATCTATAAAAAATCCTGTAGTAAACTTGGGTATCACATCATTCGGCGCTATGCTTAGTCATTCACGGCAACCTGTTTCGACTCTGAATCTTGCTGTAAAAGGAAGCAATACTATGTTGTTACGTACGACGTTATTACGTCACTCTCTCCTGTTGGTTTTACCTATCATCATCTTTTCGAGTACCACTCAGGCGGCGGCTGATAATGAGTGCGATATAAAAGCCAAAGAGATCCAACAACAGATAGATTATGCCAAACAGCATGGCAATACCCGCCGCGCCGCAGGGCTTGAAACCGCGTTAAAAGAAGTTAAAAATAGTTGTACTGCGGAAAATCTGAAAGCTGAACGGCAGAAAAAAATTCGACAAAAGCAGCACAAAGTCACTGAGCGTCAGCAAGAGCTGAAAGAAGCCCAGCAGAAAGGTGATGCTAGCAAAATCTCCAAGCAGCAAAAGAAGTTAACAGAAGCACAAGCTGAGTTAACGCAAGCTAAGGAACAGAAGTAGCAACCTGGTTTTTCACAATACAAACAGCGAATCATCCGAGGTTATTTTAGGATTATTAACCTGTTAACCTCCGGAGATATTCGTTACGTTTAGTATTCACCTCAGTTATGTTAAGGAGCTATTACATGCCACAAGATAAAACCTCTGAACATTTACGTGCTGAACTTAAGTCACTGGCAGATACGTTAGAAGAAGTACTGCAATCTTCGACCGATAAGCCGAAAGCTGAGTTAGACAAACTGCGGGCCAAAGCAGAAAGCGCGTTGAAAGATACACGTGAGCGTCTGAGCGAAACTGGCGATAAAATCGCCGCCCAAACCAAAGAAATTGCCGATAAAGCAGACACTTATGTTCACGACAACCCTTGGGCTGGCGTCGGTATCGGTGCCGCAGTTGGCGTGGTGTTAGGCGTTCTGTTGTCTCGCCGCTAATTATGGCTGAGCAACCTCAAACTAAGGGCCCCGGCAAAGGGGTCCTCGACACTGTTCATCGGATTGCCACCATTGTGGTTGGCATGGTCGAAACCCGCGTGCGGCTGGTAGCCATTGAGCTGGAAGAAGAGAAGGCAACACTGATTCAGTTGCTGATGATGGCGGGGATCACCCTGCTGTTTACTGCTTTCGGTTTAATGAGTCTGTTAGTGTTAGTCATCTGGGCTATTGACCCTGTCTATCGCTTAATGGCGCTGGGAACCACCACCGCGGTGCTGTTAGCACTGGCGATAATTGGTGTTATCTGGACACTCACCAAGGCGCGCCGCTCCACACTGCTAGGTTCGACTCGTCAGCAACTGCAAACGGATCGCGAACTATTGGAGAAAGAGCGTTGAGCCGCCGTCAATTAGCACAGGAAAAGGCCGCATTGTTACGTGAGATCCAGCAACAACGTCTGGATCTCGCCAACAGCGCTGCGCATTGGATTGAAGTCACCGCCCCTTATGATCGTGGCTGGGCGCAAATCGTCGGTATGCGAAAATATTTGATGATTGGTTCGAGCTTATTAGCGTTATACGGTGTTCGCCACCCCAGCAAATTAATCCGCTGGTCACGCAGAGCCGTCAGTGCATGGGGCACTATCCAATTGTTTCGACGCACTTTTTTATTACGCTGAATCGTCACCATGCAGCCGCGTGGGGCGTTTTCAGCATTTCGCGCTTCCCAGTTCAATTTTTTTGATAAAAACCAACAGATTTACTTGCTAACAACTTCTCAACTTCTCCACTAACATTCTCTCATCAACTCAGGAAACTTGCGGGATAACACCAGCAGGCAACCACATACAAAACATCTTTTGTTAACCATTAACGCCCGCAGATGCCCGGCATTAATACAAATCACTTTTTGGAGAAGTCGTCGATGAACAAATTACAAGATACTGGCCTGTTGGTAGCGCGCATTCTGATGCCAATGCTGTTTATTGTGGCCGGTTACGGCAAAATGGGTGATGCCTATGCTGGCACCCAACAATACATGCAAGCCATGGGTGTCCCTGGTTTCTTCCTGCCACTGACGATTTTGTTGGAATTTGGCGGCGGTCTGGCTATTTTGTTTGGTTTCTTGACCCGTACCACCGCGCTGTTCACTGCTGGTTTTACCATTTTGACCGCATTGATCTTCCACACTAACTTTGTGGAAGGCGTTAACCAACTGATGTTTATGAAAAACTTGACCATCGCTGGCGGTTTCATCGTTCTGGCCGTCGCCGGCCCTGGTGGCTTCAGTATCGACCGCCTGTTGGGTAAAAAGTGGTAATCAAGGCCTAAAAGCAGTCATGACGACTAGACTATAATTAATGCGCCCTATCATTTGGTAGGGCGTGTTTATTTAGGGGATATAGATGGGACAGTTAATTAACGGTGAATGGAAAGATATCTGGTATGACACCCAATCTACCGGTGGTCATTTCAAGCGCAGTAGCTCGCAGTTCCGCAATTGGGTCACGGTAAATGGCGAGGCAGGCCCGCAGGGTAAGGCGGGTTTTAACGCCGAGGCGAATCGCTACCATTTATATGTCTCGCTTGCCTGCCCTTGGGCCCATCGAACTCTGCTGATGCGTACGCTAAAAGGTCTGGAGCCTCTGATTTCCGTTTCAGTTGTACACCCGCTGATGCAGGAACATGGCTGGACTTTCGCTGACGATTTCCCCGCCGCTACTGGCGATAACCTTTATCAGCTCGATTATCTGTATCAGCTCTATCTGCGCGCGGACCCAGCTTATAGCGGGCGCGTGACAGTTCCGGTGTTGTGGGATAAGCAGCAGCAAACTGTCGTTAGCAATGAATCAGCCGACATCATTCGCATGTTCAATAGTTCTTTTGATGGTATCGGAGCTAAAGTTGGCGATTATTACCCTGCGGCATTACGTAGTGATATTGATGATATCAATGACTGGGTCTACGATCAGGTCAATAATGGGGTGTATAAGGCGGGATTTGCTACCACTCAGCCAGCCTATGACGAAGCGGTCAATAGCTTATTCGATGCCCTGGATCGACTGGAACAGATTTTAGCAAAACAGCGCTATCTGACCGGTAACCAACTCACCGAAGCCGATTTGCGCTTATGGACCACACTGGTGCGCTTCGATCCGGTCTATGTCACCCACTTCAAATGTGATAAACGGCGCATCAGCGACTACCCGAATCTCTATGGTTTCCTGCGAGATATTTATCAGATGCCCGGTATTGCTGAAACAGTGGATTTCGCCCACATCCGCCATCACTACTACCGCAGCCACGGCACCATCAATCCATATGGAATCATCTCCATCGGCCCGCAGCAAAATCTGCTGGAGCCTCATGGCCGAGATAGCCGCTTTGCCTAAATCCACCTTGCCGCTCAACACAACAACTCAAGGCGAAGCCGTCCTATCCTCGCCCCAAAAGCTTAGGGATCTCCCGCAGACACCACGACTTAGCCTCGCCCATACTATCCCGCCGCCACGCCATAATAATATCCGCCTCACGGCTATACTCCGGCCCGACAACCCGCAAACGTCCAGCTTCGATATCTTTTTCGACCATCTCATACGGCATGGTCGCCACCCCTAAACCGGCTAACAGCGCCCGCCGTTTGTCCTCAATGGTACTGACAGTCAACCGCTGCTGTTTATCCAGCAATTGCACGGTCAACACCGGCCGCTCACGAGCAGTATCGGCGACAGCAACACCACGGTATTTCACCCGCGTCAGCTCTGAAAGCGGTTCCGGCTCCAGATGGATTGGGTGGTCTGGGCTGGCAACATAGACGCTGGTCACTTTGTACAATTTGCGGCTGTTAATCTCTGAGGAGGCGCGAAAATGCATGTCGGGCGCTATCACGATATCTGCCCGCCCCTGCTCTAATCGCTCCCATGCCCCGGCTAATACTTCAGTAAAAATAGAGACTTGCGTATTGGCTTTGAGCGCCAGTTTGTCCACCAGCGGGAAGAGTTTCCATGCAGGTGAGAGCGCCTCACTGACGATAGTAATGTGGGTTTCCCAACCGCGTGCCAAGGCCTCGGCGTCGGTGGTTAACTTATCTGCCGCTTCCAACAGCACCCGCCCACGATCCAGCAACATGCGGCCCACATTGGTAAACTTGGTGCGATGCCCAGAGCGGTCAAACAGCACCACATCCAGCTCCTCTTCAAGCTTTTGCATGGTGTAGCTTAACGCAGAAGGCACCCGCCCCAACTCATCAGCCGCCGCTGCAAAACTGCCACGACGATCAATGGCATCCATCACTCTCAATGCTTCTAACGTTAGAGCCCGATCTTTGGCCATCATTTTCTCAATCAGGAAATTTGAATATAGCGACCAGATTAACTGGCTAACAATCCGGCGTCCAGACGCATACCATGTCTTTATCGATTAATCTCTTCAATATATACCCAAAACCATTGGTGTTGCAGATCAGCCGCTAACAACAGTGTAATACCAGGTACGCAGGGTATGGAGGCCATCATGATCACATGCAGAACAGCAAAACAGTGCGGGCAAGCTGACTTTGGTTGGCTTCAGGCCCGCTATACTTTCTCATTCGGCCACTATTTTGATCCCAAATTATTAGGCTACGCCTCACTACGCGTCTTGAATCAGGAGGTGCTGGCACCCGGTGCCTCATTCCAACCGCGCACCTACCCACGGGTGGATATCCTGAATCTGATTTTGCAAGGTGAAGCGGAGTATCGGGATAGTCTGGGTAACCATATACGCGGCAAGACCGGCGATGTGCTGCTCTTCTCGACGCAGCCCGGTGTCAGCTATAGCGAGCATAATCTAAGTGCAGATCAACCCTTAACCCGCATTCAGTTATGGCTCAATGCCTGCCCGGAGCAGGAGAGTCATCCTGCTCAGCATTTGTCACTATGCACTCAGCCATTGCGGCTACTGGCTTCGCCTGACGGCGAGCAGGGTAGCCTGAAGCTGCGCCAACAAGTGTGGATTCATCATCTGGACTTAGCTGCGGGTGAGCAATATACGATTAATCTGCATGGCCCTAGGGCATATCTGCAATCCATTCATGGAACAGTTGCCGTGGAGGGGCCACAAGTCAGCGAAGCTCAGCGCCTAACCTGCGGCGACGGGGCTTTTGTGCAAGAAGAGCAGCATTTAGTGATTAAAGCAGAGACGCCACTGCGGGCGCTACTGATTGATTTGCCAGAGTGAGCAGAGTAGCTATCACCAAAAATGCCACCTAATAGTGGCATCTCAGTGAGAGTGGCAACTTAAGCTTTTAGCGACGCCATATCAATCACGAAACGGTATTTCACATCGCTTTTCAGCATACGTTCGTAGGCGTCATTGATATCTTGAATGTTGATCATCTCGATATCGGAGGCGATGCCATGTTTGGCACAGAAATCCAACATTTCCTGGGTTTCCGCTATGCCGCCAATGCATGAACCCGCCACCGAACGTCGCGCCAGAATCAATGGCATGGTGTTCAACATCGGGCTGAGGTCGCCCAAGAACCCCACAAACACCAGTGTGCCATCCACATTCAGCGTCGGCATGTAAGGGTTGATATCATGCACGTAAGGGACGGTATCGATAATCAGATCGAATTGCCCTTTAGTGGCGGCCATCTGTGAATCGTCGGTGGATAACACGATGTGATCGGCCCCTAAACGGCGGGCATCGGCCTCTTTACTCGCTGAACGGGTAAAGAGTGTCACTTCAGCACCCAGTGCATTGGCCAACTTCAATGCCATATGGCCCAGGCCACCCAACCCGACAACCGCCACTTTACTGCCCTTACCCACTTTCCAATGACGTAGCGGCGACCAGGTGGTGATACCCGCGCACAGCAGTGGCGCGGCGGCTTTCAGATCTAGACCTTCGGGCATTTTCAGTACAAAATCTTGTGATGCAACAATAGCTTGTGAGTAGCCACCAAAGGTTGGCGTATGGTCATGGCGATCAACCCCATTGTAAGTTTGCACATTGCCAACTTCACAATACTGCTCCAGCCCCTGCTGACAGGGTTGGCACACGCGACAGGAGTCCACCATGCAACCAATGCCGGCAAAGTCACCCACTTTGAATTTGGTGACATCTTTGCCGACCGCCGTCACTCGTCCAACCACTTCATGACCAGGCACCAGCGGATAGGTGCTGAACCCCCAGTCGTTGCGCGCCTGATGCAGATCAGAATGGCAAACGCCACAGTAAAGCACCTCCATCACCACATCATCGGGGCGAGGATCACGGCGGGTAAACTCTAACGGCGCCAAAGGAACTTGTGCTGACTTGGCAGCATAACCGAGTACTTTCATTGTCATCTGGTATCTCCGGTATTATGAGTACAGTAACTTTAAACGCGATAAGCAGCCCCACCAACACGGGCAGATGGCGTCGCCTGAAAAGGCGCATCAATGCGCACCTGGCCGCTAAAGTAACTCTCTGGGCCTGAACGAGAAGGCTGGGAACCACTTGGCGTAATTTTCACTTTTTCCTCCACTGCGGCAACAGCCGCCGGACTTAACATGGACAATATAACTGTAGACGCTGCGAGTCATTTCATCGTTATTCCTCAATTCAAGCTGGCTAGTGCGCTGAGCGAAAGTAGCAAATACCTGAGTGGAAGATTAGAGGGATAAACTCGCATGGTTCTATGAATTTAACTCATAAGTTTGGGGGAGCAAGTCGCGAAGGATATGATTGCGGTGCGGATTGGGCCAGATATGAGCATGGCCGTGGTCGGCTCCCCCACTTATCTGGCTAAATATGGCGTGCCTGCTACCCCGGCAGAGTTACAAAATCATCGTTGCATCAATATGCGCCTACCAACCATCGGTGGCCTTTATGCTTGGGAGTTCGAAACGGCGGGACGTGAGCTAAAAGTGCGGGTTGATGGTCAACTCACCTTCAATAGTTTGCGCCAACGTATTGATGCCGCTGTGATTGGTTTTGGTCTGGCATACGTACCGGAGGATGCAGTAAAAGATGAGATTTCCAGCGATAGCTTGATTCGCGTACTGGAGACCTGGTGCAAACCCTTTCCTGGCTACTATTTGTACTACCCCAGCCGCAGGCAGCATACCACCGCCTTTTCACTGTTTGTTGATGCCCTGCGCTATCACGGTTAACAGAGCAAAAGTTGGCCTGAAAGATGCGGGTAGCCTCCCCTTTCGGCTCTTTTTCTTTATTGTAATTTTCTTTTGCATCGCTATAATTTAGCCGGCTAAATAAAAAAGTGGGCAATATGGAATATAAAGCAAGAGCGTTGCCAACCCGCGAGACACTGGCCCGCGTGCAGAATCAAGAGAATCTCGACACAGATGTTTCGGGTGTGGATTTAGTCTTAAATCTGATCACTACAGCCGATTTAATTCGCTCGAGTATTTACGCACAACTTTCTGATAAATATGACATTTCTGAAGGTAAATTTATTCTATTAATGTCACTTTATGGCGAAGGCGAAACTGCTGCCAGCGAGCTGGCATTGCGAATTGGTGTCGCCCCTGCGACCGTCTCCGTCATGGTCAAACGTATGCTCTCCATCCCCGAGCCATTGATTACTATGACCCGAACTCATGCCGATGGGCGCTCCCGCTTAATTGCGTTAAGCGCCGCTGGCCGCCGCGTCATTAAAGAGGCGCTGCCGGGTCATATCAACGCCATTCGCGCTTTTGCCGAAGTGCTGGATGATCAAGAGCGCGAATCTCTGATTTTAATGCTGCGCAAACTGCTGCGAAAACACACCTAAAAATAGCTCAAAATACTGGGTTTATCAGGGTAAACCCTCTTTTTAACCATCTACTTAGTCGGCTAAATAAATTGAATCCAGAACAAGAAAACACCTTAAAACCAATAAAGAGAATTGCAGTGACTTTCTTGATACTGCTGCTAGTTGGCTCGAGCCTTATCTATTTTGGATCGAGAAATGATGCGGTATCCGTGGCACAAAGTTTGAAATCGGGTGTACTGACCGCAGATAAAATCAATATTGCGTTTGAGAAGGTCGGCGGGAAACTTATCACGCGTCATGTGCAGGAATCTCAGAGGGTTCAGCAAGGTGACATCCTCATGGTGCTGGATGAAGTGGACACTAACATCGCCATTGAGCGCCTAAAGGCAGTTATCCGTTCTCAGCAGGCGTCTATTCGTCTGGAAGAGTCTGCGACCCGAATCGCAAATGATGAAACTAAATTAACGGAAGTCTCTTCCTGGCGAAAAATCGAGGAGATTCAGGCCACGCTGAGTGCCGCTCGCGCCAGTGAAGAGCTGGCCCGCACTGACTTTAATCGTGCGCTGAAGTTGAGTCACACCGGCAGTGTCTCGCAATCAATGTTGGATAGTGCAAAAAGCACCTTAACCCAGAGCCATGCGGCGGTGGTGCAAGCAGAGCGCCAGCTTGCTTCGGCCATGATTGGTACTACACCAGAACAGATGAAACGGCTTGCGGAGAAGGCGAGCGCTCAGGGCATGACACTGCAAGCTATCGCCAACTCGCGCGAGTCGATCAAAAATCGCGAAAATGTGCTGGATCAGCTTCGTGCTCAGTTAGCCCAGTCTCAAGCGGAGCTTAAGCAACTTGAGGTCAATCACAGCCGCCTGACACTGACCGCACCTGAAGCGGGTAAGGTCTTAAAACTTCTTTATGAGCCGGGTGAAATTGTCCCAACTGGCGCCCCTGCGGTTCTTCTGGAGAGTGACCGCAGATATGTTGATATTTACGTCAATGAGAATATGGTTAGCGCCTACCAACCGGGTACGGCAGTGAGCGCACAAGTGCCTGCACTTGCTACTCAAGTTAAAGGTGTGGTGCGTTTTGCGAATGCCGCCCCCTCTTTTTCTGATTTGCGCATGACCCGAGAGCGTGGTCAGGCCGATTTGACCTCCTACCAAATCCGCATCTACACCGAAGAAAAACCGCAACTACTCACCGGAATGACACTAGAGGTGGATGATGCACAACATCGTTAAGTCCATGCTCGATGAAATTGGTGCCATGATGTCAGGACACGTGATGCCCTATCACAAGGTCGCCATTGTCGTTGCGGCGGTTATCGCATTATTGTTTTCATTGATCTTTTCTCATTCGACGGTCTTTGAAGGCAAGATTGCGGTCATTGACCTGGATGCCTCCCATTATTCAACTGAGCTAATTCAGAAGATCAATACGTCGCCCTATATTGAGGTCACTCAGGTTTTACACTCCCCCGTTAATCCGGAAATATTGACCTCACACGACCGCAATATTGGCGTGCTCTATATCCCTAAGGGGCTTGAAAAGAGTCTGAATACTGGCGACAACACTGTGCGGCTTGGTTACTTTGCGGACTACAGCAACTCAGCACAAAATGCAGAAGTGCTGCAAAATCTTCATGAATATATCCCCGAACTGGGGGCTGAAATTGGAGCCGCGCGCATCTCCTCATTAGGGCTGGGTAATGCGCAGCTAGAGGCGGCGTTGAGTCCAATGCTGCTGAAAAGTCGCAATTTATTTAACCCGACAAGCTCTGCGACCAACTCCACCAGCATTGCTTTTGTCTACTTTTTCTCCTCACTTTTTTATGGCTTGGCAACACTGATGGTCATCGGAAGGTTGAAAGTCACGGGCGCCTGGGGAAATGCCGTCTTTAACCGAGGCCCGCTGGCGCTAATGTGCCGTATGGTCCCCTATGCCCTCTTTTACACCACGGGAATTACTCTGGTGAGCGCCTTATTGGTTGTATTTGGTCAACTGCGATTTGAGGGCAACTATTTTGCCTATGTCCCCACCATATTCATGACCGGATTGGCTTTTGGTTGGTTGGCCTTGATTCTCTCCTGGAAGACGCAAAATCCGGGGGAAGGTGCCAGTCTCATGACATTCCTAGTGCCGCCCGGCTTTATTATGGGCGGGGCAACGATGGCGGTGGGTTTCATGCCCCTTTGGGCCTACTACATTAGTTATGCCTTCCCACTGGTGTGGCAGTATCGATTTTATCGCGATTTTGCTATGCGAGGGCAGACCCTTGCCGAGATGCTCCCAACTTATGGGGCCTATTTGATCTTTTTAACGGTAATCGCTTTTGTGCTGGTGTTACTCTACTACCGCACTCAAAAACAGGTTGAGGCCGTTAACTGACAGTGCTCAGATTGAGCAAATACACAGGTATTTTAATGATGTCGTCCCTCTATCGCAGTACAAAGTTTAATACCAATCAATTTACTGGAAGCACGGTAGAAAATAGTCAGTTTTTTGAATGCGATTTTTCTGGTAACGATTTAACCGATACACAGTTCATCAACTGCCAATTCTACGATCGAGAAAATCAGGTGGGCTGTCAATTTAATCGCGCAACCTTAAAAGACGCCAGTTTTAAAAACTGCGATCTAACCATGAATAACTTCATGAATATTAATGCATTGGGAATAGAAATAAGAGATTGCCGAGCTCAAGGCGCTGATTTTCGCGGGGCCAGTTTTATGAATATGATTACCGCTCGAAGTTGGTTTTGTAGTGCATATATCACTAAAAACAATTTAAGTTATGCGAATTTTTCGAAGGTTGTGCTAGAAAAATGTGAATTATGGGAAAACCGTTGGATTGGTACTAATGTTTTAGGGGCAACTTTTAGCGGATCTGATTTATCTGGCGGTGAATTCTCATCTTTTGACTGGAGTTCAGCAAATTTCACACATTGTGACCTGACCAATTCTGCCATCGGTGAGTTAGACCTGCGTAAAAACGATTTGGAGGGCGTCAAATTGGATAGTGACCAGGTATCACAGCTAATGGGCCGCCTTGGAATCATCGTTCTAGAGTGACTGGCATTGCCAAAATAAGCTAATTGACTATTTTTAACGAACAAAAACGAGCCCCGTGGGCAGCCACTCCTCTCCCTCATCAAACAAAAACCCCGCCGAAGCGGGGTTTGATGGAATGAGTGGAGTTGACCGGTAAGCCGGGTTCTGTCGTGGACAGTCATTCCTCTAGGCCAGCAATCACTCACTGGCTCAAGCAGCCTACCCGGGTTCAGTACGGGCCGTACCATGTGAACCCCTATTTGGCCTTGCTCCGGGTGGAGTTTACCATGCCACGAACTGTTGCCAGCCGCGCGGTGCGCTCTTACCGCACCCTTTCACCCTTACCTGATCCCACTTACGCGGGCCATCGGCGGTTTGCTCTCTGTTGCACTTGTCGTAGGCTTGCGCCTCCCAGGCGTTACCTGGCACCCTGCCCTATGGAGCCCGGACTTTCCTCCCCTTCACCTGTCTCCCCCGAAAGGGACGGCAGCGAAGCGGCGACTGTCTAGTCAACTCCGCGGCGGATTATAATCACATTACGATTGAATGTCATCTTCCGCTTGGTCTTGACCGCCATTTTGCTGTTCAAGTGCATATTTATAGAGCGCGTTCTTTTTCACACCGTGAATTTCTGCGGCCAAGGCGGCGGCTTTTTTCAACGGCAGCTCTTGTTGCAGCAGCGCTAAAGTGCGCAATGCGGCGGCGGGTAATGCATCATCGGTCTGCACTTTATGCCCTTCAACAATCAGTACCATTTCGCCACGACGACGGGTCTCTTCTTCCTGAACCCAAGCCAGTAACTCGCCAACTGGCGCACCATGGATAGACTCCCAGGTTTTGGTCAACTCTCTGGCCAGTACCACATAGCGTTGTGGGCCAAGTACGGTTACCATGTCCTGTAAACTTTCCAACAAGCGATGCGTTGATTCATAGAAGATCAGTGTTCGAGGTTCCTCAATCAGCGCTTGCAGAGTATCCTTACGGCCTTTGGTTTTCGCGGGCAGGAAGCCTTCGTAGCAAAAACGATCTGAGGCAAGACCGGCGGCAGAAAGGGCAGTAATCGCCGCACAAGCGCCCGGTAATGGCACAACTCTGATGCCAGCTTCACGGCAACGGCGCACTAAATGGTAGCCCGGATCATTGATAAGTGGCGTTCCTGCATCTGAAACCAGCGCAATACTCTGGCCCTCTTGCAGTTTCGCCAGTAAATGATCGGCTTTTTGTTGTTCGTTATGGTCATGAAGTGCAAATAGGCGGGCGTTGATCGCGAAATGCTGTAACAGCAACCCTGTATGACGTGTATCTTCTGCCGCAATCAAATCAACGCCTTTCAGTACCTCTAACGCCCGGTGGGTGATATCCCCTAAATTACCGATTGGGGTAGGTACCACATAAAGCGTAGATGCAGAAATCACTGCTCGATCGTGTTGATTCATTGTTTCATCCGAATTACCGATTTAATATTGAGCATCTTGAAAAAAACATCACTGGATACAGTATGCTTTCCTCAACATTCGTTCGTTCCAAAGCAGGGTTTTTCCCTGTTGTTCTTGCTGCGCTAATACTGGCAGCCTGTTCAGGCAGAGCACCACAGACACCGCCACCCGCAAATATACAGGACGAAGCCAGCGCTAACGCCGACTATTATTTGCAGCAGCTGCAACAGAGCAGTGATGATAACAAGGCTGACTGGCAATTACTCGCCATTCGTGCCCTGTTACGTGAAGGGAAGACTCCTCAGGCGGCAGAACAGCTTGCTGCACTACCGGCTAATCTGAGCGATACGCAACGTCAGGAACAGCAATTACTGACCGCAGAACTGCTGGTGGCGCAGAAAAACACGCCTGCTGCTGCCGATATTCTTGGCAAGCTAGATGCCACCCAGCTCTCCGCTAATCAACAAGTTCGCTTCTATCAGGCCCAAATTGCGGCCAATCAAGGTAGGGCTACGCTCCCACTGATTCGGGCATTTATCGCCCAGGAACCGCTGCTGAAAGATAAAGCCCATCAGGATAATATCGATAGCACTTGGCAAGCACTGGCACAGCTAACGCCACAAGAATTGAATAACATTGTGATTAATGCAGACGAAAATGTGCTGCAAGGCTGGCTGGATTTAACCCATGTGTATCAGGATAACAAACAAGATCCTGAACTGCTGAAAGCCGCGATTAAAGATTGGCAGAACCGCTATCCGCAAAATCCAGCGGCGAAGAGTTTGCCAACGGCGTTGACTCAGATAAGCAATTTCAGCCAGGCATCCACAGCGAAAATTGCGCTGTTGCTGCCATTGAGTGGCCCGGCACAGGTGTTCGCCGATGCTATCCAACAAGGTTTTACTGCCGCGCAGAGTGGGTTACCGGTAGCCGCTTCGGCTCCCGTAACACCCGATGCCACGGCGAACACCCCTTCTGATGCCACCGCACCGGCAGAAGTAGCCGCCATGGCCACTCCAGCGCCAGTAGCGGCACCGGTTGTTGCCACCAGCAATGCGCAAGTGAAGATCTACGATACCACTACCCAGCCCATTGCCGCACTATTGGCGCAAGCCCAGCAAGATGGCGCAACACTGGTTGTTGGCCCACTACTGAAGCCCGACGTTGAGCAACTGAGTGCGACCCCAAGCACCCTAAATATCCTGGCCTTGAACCAGCCGGAAGTGAACACCAACAATCCGAATATCTGTTACTTCGCACTGTCGCCAGAAGATGAAGCCCGCGATGCCGCGCATCATCTGTGGAGTCAGGAAAAAAGAGCGCCACTATTGCTAACCCCGCGTGGTGCCTTCGGTGATCGCGTTGCTAAAGCCTTCGCTGAGGAGTGGCAAAAACAGGGTGGGCAGACAGTATTGCAGCAGAATTTCGGTTCCACTGCTGAGTTGAAACAAGCCATCAATAGTGGTGCCGGTATCCGTCTGACTGGGCAGCCGATCGCCATTTCAAGCGCACCTGCTGCGGCACCCGCCTCTGTCACCATTGCCGGCCTGACAATTCCGGCACCGCCAGTGGATGCGCCGGTCGTCTCCACCTCTGCCGGTGGTAACATTGATTCGGTGTATATCATTGCCACCCCTGCTGAACTGACGCTGATTAAGCCGATGATTGATATGGCCACCAGCTCGCGCAGCAAACCTGCGCTATTTGCCAGCTCACGTAGCTATCAGGCGGGTGCCGGCCCGGATTACCGCTTAGAGATGGAAGGTATTCAGTTTAGTGATATCCCATTGATGGCAGGGGCTAATCCCGCATTGATGCAACAAGCGGCGGCCAAATATGCCAATGACTACTCACTGGTGCGTTTGTACGCCATGGGGATTGATGCATGGACATTGTCGAACCATTTTGCTGAAATGCGACAGATTCCGGGCTTCCAAGTCAGCGGCACCACCGGTGAATTAACCGCTTCCGCAGATTGCGTTATCACCCGTAAGCTACCTTGGTTACAATATCGTCAGGGCATGGTAGTACCTGCCGCGTAAAGTGATTAGGATCAGTGAGAGCAGCTAACAACCCTGTAACTTCAAGAACGAAGAGTGTTCCCAAAGTCATTGGAGTTGCAGGTAGGCAGCAAACGAACAAATCCCGATGAGCTTACTCAGGTAAGTGATTCGGGTGCGTGAGAGCAGCTAACAACCCTGCAACTTCAAGAACGAAGGGAATAGGTATGAGCCAAAAGGATACTGGCGCACATTACGAACAGCAAGCCCGTCGCCATCTGGAGCGGGCGGGCTTGATTTTTCAAGCGGCCAATGTCAGCTATCAAAGCGGTGAGATTGACCTTATCATGCGCGATGGGCCAACCTGGGTATTTGTTGAGGTTCGCTTTCGGCGCAATGCCCTATTTGGTGGTGCCGCGGCCAGCGTCACCTACCGCAAGCAACAACGGTTACTCCGAGCCGCCGCCATTTGGCTCGCTCAACGAGATGCCAGTTTTGCTACCACACCGTGCCGTTTTGATGTGTTTGCTATCACCGGTAGTCAGTTAGAATGGCTACCTAACGCCTTCAATGCGGATTAATAAGTTTCGCCGGATTGTTACCGGAATGATTAAATAATAAGTGAGTTAAATCAACGTGCTGGATAGAATCAAAGGCTGTTTTACCGAAAGTATTCAAACCCAGATTGCCGCGGCTGAGGCACTGCCTGATGCTATATCCCGTGCAGCAATGACGTTGGTTCAGTCACTGCTCAACGGCAATAAAATTCTCTGCTGCGGCAATGGCACTTCTGCGGCTAATGCGCAGCACTTTGCTGCCAGCATGATAAACCGTTTTGAAACAGAACGGCCAAGCCTGCCAGCTATCGCTTTGAATGCTGATAATGTGGTGCTGACGGCTATCACCAATGATCGTTTACACGATGAAGTCTATGCCAAACAGGTACGGGCGCTCGGTCACGCTGGCGATGTTTTGCTCGCCATTTCCACTCGCGGCAATAGCCGTGATATTGTGAAAGCGGTCGAAGCCGCAGTGACCCGTGATATGACCATTGTTGCCCTTACCGGTTACGATGGTGGTGAGCTGGCTGGCCTGTTAGGTCAGCAGGATGTTGAAATCCGCATCCCTTCGCACCGTAGCGCGCGGGTTCAAGAATTACACATGCTCACAGTGAATTGCTTGTGTGACTTAATTGATAACACTCTATTTCCTCATCAGGACGATTAAAGGAGCACGAATGAAGGTTGGTTATATTTTTGCCATGCTATTCAGCGCCCTGCTGCTGCAAGGCTGTGTCGGTGCCGTGGTTGTCGGCAGCGCAGCGGTTGCTACAAAATCCGCAACAGACCCACGCTCTGTCGGTACTCAGGTAGACGATGGCACACTAGAAGCCAGAGTGGTCAACGCGCTAAGCAAAGATCAGCAGATAAAAAGCCAGACACGTTTTGTGGTGACCGCTTATCAAGGGAAAGTATTGCTGACCGGGCAAACACCAACCGCAGAGCTGTCTAATCGCGCAAAACAAATTGCGGCGGGCGTCGATGGCGCCACCGAAGTGTATAACGAGATGCGCTTGGGTAAACCAGTTGATCTGACTACCGCGTCAATGGATACCTGGATCACCACCAAAGTTCGCTCACAATTACTCACCGCCGACTCGGTTAAATCGTCGAATGTAAAGGTGACCACCGAGAATGGCGAAGTGTTCCTCTTGGGTCTGGTGACTCAGCAGGAAGCGCAATCAGCTGCACAGATTGCCAGCCAGGTCAGTGGTGTTAAACACGTCACTACCGCATTCACTATCGTGAAATAATTCCGCTTATTGGCGTGAGATCAAACTATTATGGGCTTAGATTTCTCTAAGCCCATTTTTTATCTGCAATCCTGTAATACATGTACCCAAAGTTATTGGCGCTGCAGGTAGGCAGCCAGTGAACTCATCCCGATGAGCTTACACAAGTAAGTGATTCGGGTGTGCGAGCGCAGCTAACACCCCTGCGGCTCCAAGGACGAAGGGTAGGGTTAATCCAAAGCGCTCTCTTGTAAAAAATCTTTCCCGCCCAACTGACGCATCTGGCGCAAAATCCATTGCTGCCGTGAAATCACGTAACCCGAAGGCGCATTAGCCTTAAAACGTAACGGATTGGGTAGTACTGCGGCCAATATGGCGGCTTCTGATGCGCTCAATTTGCTGGCTGGCTTGTGGAAAAAGTGCTTTGCAGCAGCCTCTACGCCAAAAATACCCTCGCCGAACTCTGCAATATTCAGATACACAGTCAAAATACGACGTTTGGTCCACACCAGCTCAATACCGGCGGTCAACCCCACTTCCAGCCCTTTACGCACCCAGCTTCGCCCATCCCACAGAAACAGATTTTTCGCCGTTTGTTGCGATAACGTGGATGCGCCGCGGATACGATGTTGGTTGCGCTGATTATGAGATAGCGCAGATTCAATGGCGTCGACATCAAACCCCCAATGCTCGGGGAATTTTTGATCCTCCGCCGCCATCACGGCCAGCGCCATGTAAGGTGAAATTTCATCCATTGGCACCCAATCAGAGTGCGCAACATATGAAAAATCTCCGGTTAACCAAGCACCTAGCTGCCTTTCGATCATCACCATGGAAAAAGGAACCGGCAGGAAGGCAAAAATCAAAATACCGGCCAACCACAATGCAACAATGCCAATGACGCCCCGTTTTACCCAATACCAAAGCCGATTTAGTGCGCGCCTGGCTGACTTCATTCGGTTAAATCCAGCACCTTCGTGACCAATTTATCAATCCCTTTGGCGGCTTCAGACATTGATCCCGCCAACATATAAGCCGGGGTTGTCACCACTTTATTATCAATATCAATCACCACATCATCAGCAGGGCAAATAACATGTTCCCCACCCATAATCTCAATTGCATCAATAGTATCGGGATCGTTACCAATCGTCAGGCGGATAGGTTTACCCAACAGTTTCGGCAGCATAACCGGCGAAATACACATAAATCCAATTGGTTTACCTGACTTATGCATTGACTGGGTTAACTTAACTAAATCTGGGTCTATGGTGCATTCAGAACCCTTAATTGCGAAATCGCTGAGGTTCTTGGCGGCCCCAAAACCACCGGGGACAATCAAAGCATCCAACTGCGCTGAATTGGCTAAGGAAAGTGGGGTGATATGCCCACGGGCAATGCGCGCGGACTCCACTAATACATTCCGCTGCTCAGCCATCGCTTCGCCGGTAATATGATTAATAACATGTAGTTGTGGCTTATCGGGGGCGAAGAGTAAAACCTTAGCTCCCGCACGATCCAACGCCAGCATTGTTAAGACAGATTCATGTATTTCAGCACCGTCGAAAACACCACATCCGCTAAGGACTACACCGACCGTTTTCATCACACCTCTCCTTTTCTTACGCTGTCAATCGCTTAACCCGTTCTAGTGACAAAGACCAATCTCTATCACATATTTTAATGAATCTTGTAACAAGAGCGCTTACATTTGCTATGTTATTGCTTGTATGATGTATGGACGAATCCTTACAACCTGCAAATCCACTCGAAATCGAAATAATATGCAGGTTAACGATTTCCCTGGTGTTGGCGCAGTATTCGCGCACCCCGGCCTCGGTCGGGGTTATTTTTTTTCAGCTTCCGCCGCCCATTCACGTAACACCTGCACATCATTGCGCCACTCTAATTTTAATTCATCGACCCAATCTTGCACGTTATCCCACCATGCTGGCAGTGTCGGTGTTTGAATCTGCTGGGCAAGCTGCTGGATGTGACGCAAGCCAACAGAACCTGCCGCACCCTTAATTTTATGCGCTTCTTCGGTAATCCCCTTTTGGTCCCGCGCGGTCATATTTGAATCCAACACCGCCAGGTATCCCGGCATCATCTGTTCAAACATTTCCAAACTTTGATGAATCAATTGCGGGCCGACCAAATCGATGTACTGTTCCAACATCGCAGTATCAAGTAACGATTCATGGGTTTGCATCACTTTATGTTCCTGTTTTTTGGCTGAGGAAGAGGGCTTATGATCCCAGAATTGCTTAATCATGGCCGTGAGCGCTGGCACCGACAACGGCTTACTCAGCACGTCATCCATCCCGGCGTCTAAATACTCTTTTTTGTCTTTAAGCACGTTGGCGGTCAATGCCACCAGTGGTGGCAGTGATTCGGAGTCATATTGCGCTCGAATCTGCCGCGCAATATCCAATCCACTCATATCCGGCAGTTGAATATCCAGTAGTACCAAATCAAAATCATCCGGTTTAAACATCGCCAATGCATCGTGGCCGTTCATCGCCACCTCGACACTGTTGCCCAGTTTCTCCAACACCGAGCGCGCGACAATCACGTTCAGCTCGATATCTTCCACCAGCAAGATGTGGAGCGCAGGTAGCGGTATCTCATCACCTGATGGCGCGCTGACAGCTTGCTGCACCGCCGGCGCTTTAATGGTCAGTGTAAAGCAGGAGCCTGATCCTTGGGTGCTTTTCACAGTAATATCGCCGCCCATACTCTGTGCCAGCCGCTTAGAGACCGCCAGGCCAATCCCTGTGCCAGTTGCCGGACGACCGCCGTTACTATCTTTCACCTGATAATACATGGCAAAAATCTTATCCTGCTCATCTTCAGGGATGCCCATACCTGAATCTTCCACTTCAAAAGTCAGGCGGTCATTACCCTCACGCCGCACCCGCACCACAATTTTGCCCTGCTGGGTAAATTTCACGGCGTTACCAATGAGATTCCACAAAATCTGGCGTAAGCGCGTACCGTCGGTGATGATCTTCTCCGGCAGCGGTAATTCCGGCTCCATAATGAATTTCAGCCCTTTCGGCTGCACCAGCAAACCGGTGAGATTCTCCAAATCCGCCATAAATCCTGTAAAATCAATCGGTTGATTATCTAACTGAACTTTGCGCCGCTCGAGCTTATCCATCTCAATGATATCGTTGAAAATATTACCGAGGGTGATAGCACTGACATGAATGGTTTTCAGGTATTTCAGTTGTTCGCTGTCTAATTCGGTATCCAGCAGGATGCGGCTCAGCCCCACAATGCCATTAAGCGGCGTGCGCAGCTCGTGGCTGATAGTGGAGATAAAGGTGGTCTTATCCCTGCTGGCATTCTCCAGCGCATCCTGATAGCGCTTACGCTCGGTTATATCGCGCCCAAAGCCCATTAAGCCGTGACGTTTGCCGACACGATCATAAAACGGCACTTTTCGCAGTTCAAAGCAGGCTTTCCGGCCATCGGGGTAAACCAGCCACTGCTCGTAGGTGAGAGAGACATTGTGACGGAAGACTTTTTCATCGGTTTCCATCACTTTTTCAGCAATATCCGGCGCATAGACATCTTTTGGCGTCAACCCGACCAATTGCTTCTCACTTTTGCCGGTCAGCAACTCCATCGCGCGGTTACAGCCGGAGAACTCATTATCTTCGTTACGGTAATAAACCAGATCCGGCGAGGCATCCAGAAAGGAGCGCAAAAGAGCGGACTGCTGCCCCAACTCAACCTGAGCCTGTTCCCGGTGGCCCATCTCTTCTTTCAGTTTATCAACCACTTGCAAGTGCGCTTTCTCTGCTTTCTCGCGCTCGACGATCTCCTGATTGAGCTGAGCAATATTTTCGGTCAGCTGCTTATTCAGTTCCAAATCGCGGTAGCGCATCACTTCAAGCTTATCCACCAGACGCGATAGCCGTTGGCGCGACTCCTCCAACTGCTCCACCACCACTGACAGGAAATAGACCGCCCAGGGTGTTATCAGCAAACCAAAGAAGATAGACCGCACTAGATCGAGGGTTTCCACTGAGCCACTCAGCACAAAGGTCACGGCCATCTGTACCACCATGGCGAGCAACACCAGCACCGAGGCCAATAGCAGTGAGAAGCGAACCAGCCCCAACTTAACCATTAAATCAACGTAATACTGGGCCAATACCCTGATTTGCTTCATCGCAACCCCTGTCTCTATTTCTGGATATCCCCAAGGAGATAAATCATACCGTAAAACGAGCGAGAGATAAGATGGCTTCCTCAGAAGTGTGGAAAAGAGTGCAAATAACGGGAGAGATTGGGAAAACAAGCCGATTATCTGCCCACAAACGGCAGGCAGATATAGCCAAAATAAGGTGCGGGTCAAAACTGACGGCGCAGTAGCCGATCACAAAGCAGAGGCTTGCCCACCATGAGCAAGCATATAATTATTCAGCTCATTCATGCCGGTCCAGCGATTCTCACACCACAGGGGGGCAAGCAGCGTAGGGCGGCGCGCACTGGCGGAGATCCGGTGATAAACAATCTCGGCTGGCGTATGGCGAATCATTTCACCGGCCGTCTGCACGTAATCCTCCAGCGCCAGTGCTGGCAAGCGCCCTGCGCGCCAGGCTTTCGCCATGGTGCTGCCCTCAACGATATGCAGCGGATGCAGTTTCAGCCCATCAACGCCCGTTGCCACCACCATTTCCAGGGTCTCCATCCCCTGCGCCTGATCCTCGCCGGGCAGGCCAACAATCAGATGGCAGCACACTTTGAGGCCACGGGCGCGGGCGCGGCGCGCAGTCTGCTGATAGCAGGCAAAATCATGGCCGCGATTAATGCGTTTAAGAGTTTTATCATTCGCAGTCTGAAGCCCTAGCTCAAGCCAGACCTCATAACCTTGCTGATGATAACCACTCAGCAGATCCAGCACCGCATCCGGTACGCAGTCAGGGCGGGTTCCCACACATAAACCGACAATATCAGCTTCGGCCAGCGCCTGCTCATACATCACCGCTAGCGCATTCACCTCTGCATAAGTACTGGTATAGGCCTGAAAGTAAGCCAGGTAACGATTTGCTCGATTGGTTTTTTTTGCCTGTGCCGCTAACTGCTGCGCAATACTTTGCTGCTGCATTTGCTCATCGGCAAATGAGGCCACCTGACAAAAAGTGCAACCGCCACGACCGAGTGTTCCATCACGATTGGGGCAGCTAAACCCGCCATGTAGCGTGAGTTTATGCACTTTTTCACCATAGCGCCGTTGTAAATCCGCACCAAACATATTGACTAATCGCTGCAACTGCATAATCTTGGCACTACCTGTCTGAAAAGAACCCAAGGTTACCCGCCAACGATGTTGTGCGCGATGACAGAGATCAACTCCCATGCCCTTGGGTGCAACTTCGCATAACCATTCATTATAAATGCAAATAAAATCACTTGACCGATGATTAAATTTTCTTATTTGCACCAAGCCCTTAGCGCTTCTATTACAATTCAGTGAAAAATAGTTTTAAACATCAATAAATATAATAAAAGCAGCATATAACTCCAGCATCCCCGTCAGCACTAGCATGGTGCAGAGATTTGTCGATTGCACTATAGTGAGACAGCTCACATTTCTAGGTCTACTGCACAATGCATCCGACGGGTTGAAAATGCCAATAACCTATTATTTTTCATGGCGATAAAGCCACTTATCACCTTAAAGATATATCTTAAGCCTATATTTGACCTGAGTATTCTTTCTCGCTAAGTTGGAGGTCCGCTGGAAGCTTTCTAGACGGGCAAACGTCTAGTCATAATTATGCAGTAATTTAAGACTCCCTCTTAAAACAAGTCTTTTACCACTTGTGAGAACCGCCACAAGAGGCCATTGGCGGAGGGCGGAAAAGCAGATTTGCCGCGAAATACGCGCCTGTCAGCCCACACCGCCTCAGTCACGATGTCCTTCTGGAGTCGGTTTGTGAGAGTCTCGCAGAGCCTGGGGAGGTTCACTGATATGTTGTACGATAAATCCCAAGAAAGGGACAACTGTGGTTTCGGCCTAATCGCCCACATAGAAGGCGAACCTAGCCATAAGGTCGTGCGTACCGCTATACACGCACTGGCCCGCATGCAACACCGTGGCGCGATCCTTGCTGATGGCAAGACTGGCGACGGCTGTGGCCTGCTTTTACAAAAACCGGATCGCTTTTTCCGGATGGTCGCTGAAGAACGCGGATGGCGTTTGGCCAAAAACTATGCCGTCGGCATGATGTTCCTCAGTCAGGACGAAGAACTCGCCAAGGCAAGCCGCCGCATTGTAGAAGAAGAGTTGCAAAACGAAACGCTGTCGATTATCGGCTGGCGTGAAGTGCCGACCAACCCAGATGTTCTTGGTGAAATCGCTCTCTCCTCCCTGCCTCGGATTGAACAAATTTTTGTGAACGCCCCTGCGGGTTGGCGTCCACGTGATATGGAGCGCCGCCTGTTTGTGGCGCGTCGCCGTATCGAAAAGCGGATTTCAGGTGACAAAGATTTCTACGTTTGTAGTTTCTCTAACCTGGTGACGATCTATAAAGGCTTATGTATGCCTGCGGATCTACCCCGCTTTTATCTTGATTTGGCTGACCTGCGCCTTGAATCGGCAATTTGCCTGTTCCATCAGCGCTTCTCAACCAACACCGTGCCGCGCTGGCCGCTGGCTCAGCCGTTCCGCTATCTGGCCCATAACGGCGAAATCAATACCATCGCCGGTAACCGCCAATGGGCGCGCGCACGTGCTTACAAATTCAAAACGCCATTAATCCCCGATTTGCAGGATGCAGCGCCATTCGTCAATGAGACCGGCTCAGATTCTAGCTCGCTGGATAACATGCTGGAGCTGTTCCTCAGTGGCGGCATGGACTTGATCCGCGCCATGCGCCTGCTGGTGCCACCGGCCTGGCAGAACAACCCGGATATGGATACCGACCTGCGCGCCTTCTTTGACTTCAACTCCATGCATATGGAGCCATGGGATGGCCCGGCGGGGATCGTGATGTCAGATGGCCGTTATGCGGCTTGTAACCTTGACCGTAATGGCCTGCGCCCTGCGCGCTACGTCATCACCAAAGACAAGCTGATCACCTGCGCCTCTGAAGTCGGTATCTGGGATTACCAGCCCGATGAAGTGATTGAAAAAGGCCGCGTCGGCCCCGGCGAACTGATGGTGATCGATACCCGCAGTGGCAAGATCCTGCACTCTGCCGAAACCGATAACGACCTGAAAAGCCGCCACCCGTATAAAGAGTGGATGGAGAAGAACGTTAAGCGCCTGGTGCCGTTCGAAGATTTGCCGGAAGATCAGGTGGGCAGCCGCCAGTTAGATGATTCGACACTGGAAACCTACCAGAAACAGTTTGGTTACAGCAGCGAAGAGCTGGATCAAGTCATCCGCGTGCTGGGTGAAATTGGTCAGGAAGCGACCGGTTCAATGGGCGATGATACCCCATTTGCCGTGCTGTCCAGCGGCCCACGCATTATTTACGATTACTTCCGCCAGCAGTTCGCCCAGGTGACCAACCCGCCAATCGATCCGCTGCGTGAAGCGCACGTCATGTCACTGGCCACCAGTATCGGCCGTGAAATGAATGTGTTCTCCGAAGCGGAAGGTCAGGCGCACCGTCTGAGCTTCAAGTCGCCCATCTTGCTGTTCTCCGATTTCCAGCAGCTCACCACGCTGGAAGGGGAGCACTACCGCGCCGATCGTCTGGATTTAAGCTTTGATCCCGCTGAAACTGATTTAGAACAAGCGGTGCTCGCCCTGTGCGAAGAAGCGGAGCGCAAAGTGCGTGATGGTGCCGTGATGTTGGTGCTGTCAGATCGTGCTATTGCCCCGAATCGTCTGCCGGTTCCGGCTCCGATGGCAGTTGGCGCTATCCAGACCCGCCTGGTAGAGAAAAACCTGCGCTGCGACGCCAACATTATTGTTGAAACCGCCAGCGCCCGCGACCCACATCACTTCGCGGTGCTACTCGGTTTTGGTGCAACTGCGATTTACCCTTATTTAGCTTATGAATCATTGGCTAAATTGGTTGATTCCCAGGCTATTGATAAGAAGTATCGCGATGTGATGCTTAACTATCGTAATGGGATCAATAAGGGCCTGTACAAAATCATGTCCAAAATGGGCATCTCCACCGTCGCCTCATACCGCTGCTCTAAACTGTTTGAAGCAGTTGGCCTGCATCGTGAACTGACTGATCTCTGTTTCCAGGGTGTGGTGAGCCGTATCGGCGGGGCCAGCTTCAGCGATTTCCAGCAGGATTTGCAGAATCTCTCCAAACGCGCCTGGTTAAAACGTAAGCCATTGGATCAGGGCGGTTTACTGAAATTTGTTCATAACGGTGAATACCATGCCTATAACCCGGATGTGGTCAGCACCTTACAAACTGCGGTTCACAGCGGCGAATATAGCGATTATCAGGCTTATGCCAAATTGGTAAATGAGCGCCCGATCGCCACACTGCGTGATCTGTTGGCAATCAAACCGCAAGGTACGCCGATCCCTGTCGATCAGGTGGAGCCGGCTGAATCCCTATTCACCCGCTTTGATACCGCCGCGATGTCTATCGGCGCACTCAGCCCAGAAGCCCATGAGTCACTGGCTATCGCCATGAACAGCCTCGGCGGCTTCTCTAACTCCGGCGAAGGCGGCGAAGATCCGGCCCGTTACGGCACCAATAAGGTCTCCCGTATCAAGCAGGTGGCCTCGGGTCGTTTTGGCGTCACACCGGCGTATCTGGTGAATGCTGATGTTATCCAGATCAAGGTAGCCCAAGGGGCGAAACCGGGTGAAGGCGGTCAATTACCGGGTGATAAAGTCACGCCGTATATTGCCAAACTGCGTTATTCCGTGCCGGGTGTGACCTTGATCTCCCCGCCACCGCACCATGATATTTACTCAATTGAAGACCTGGCGCAGCTGATTTTCGACTTGAAACAGGTCAATCCGAAGGCATTGATTTCAGTGAAATTGGTCTCTGAGCCGGGTGTGGGCACCATTGCCACTGGTGTAGCGAAAGCCTACGCCGATCTGATTACCATTGCTGGCTACGACGGCGGCACTGGTGCTAGCCCACTTTCGTCGGTGAAATATGCCGGTTGTCCGTGGGAGCTGGGGCTGGTTGAAACACAGCAAGCACTGGTTGCCAATGGCTTGCGCCATAAAATCCGCCTGCAAGTGGATGGCGGCCTGAAAACGGGTGTTGATATTGTTAAAGCGGCGATTCTGGGGGCAGAGAGCTTCGGTTTCGGCACTGGCCCTATGGTGGCCCTGGGTTGTAAATACCTGCGTATTTGCCACCTGAATAACTGCGCCACCGGTGTCGCCACCCAAGATGAGAAACTGCGTCGTGACCACTATCACGGCTTGCCTGAGCGTGTGGTGAACTACTTCCAATTCATTGCGCGGGAAACCCGTGAGATCATGGCCGAGCTGGGTGTACGCCAACTGGTTGATTTGATTGGCCGTACCGACATGCTGCTGGAGCTGGATGGCATCTCCGCCAAACAGAACAAGCTGGATCTGTCGCCAATGCTGAAAACCGCCACGCCACATCCGGGCAAAGCACTCTATTGCACCGAAAGTAACCCACCGTTCGACAAAGGGTCACTGAACAAAGAGTTGCTGTCGCAGGCCGAGTCACATATTGAAGCCAAACACAGCAAAACGTTCTACTTTGATATCCGCAACACTGACCGCTCGGTAGGCGCGTCATTGTCCGGCGCGATTGCCACTAAACATGGCGATCAAGGTATGGCGACTGATCCCATCAAAGCTTACTTCTCCGGCACTGCCGGTCAGAGCTTTGGCGTCTGGAATGCCGGCGGCGTTGAGCTGACCCTGACTGGCGATGCCAACGACTATGTGGGTAAAGGGATGGCGGGAGGCCGTATCGCGGTGCGCCCTCCGGTGGGTTCTAACTTCCGTAGCCACGAAGCCAGCATTGTCGGTAACACCTGCCTGTATGGTGCCACTGGCGGTAAACTGTTCGCCGCAGGCCGTGCCGGTGAGCGTTTCGCGGTGCGTAACTCCGGTGCTATCACCGTGGTTGAAGGTATCGGCGATAACGGTTGTGAATATATGACTGGCGGAATTGTTTGCGTACTGGGTCGCACCGGGATTAACTTCGGTGCCGGTATGACCGGTGGTTTCGCTTACGTTCTTGATGAAGACGGTGAATTCCGTAAACGTGTTAACCCTGAACTGGTAGAGGTCCTGGATGTCGATCAACTGGCCATCCATGAAGAGCATCTGCGTGGGCTGATCACTGAACATGTTCAGTTGACAGGTTCTAGCCGTGGCGAAGAGATTCTGGCTAACTGGCCGGAGTGGGTGACCAAGTTTGCTTTGGTTAAACCGAAATCCAGCGATGTGAAAGCACTGTTGGGCCACCGTAGCCGTTCCGCAGCTGAGCTGCGGATTCAAGCGCAGTAAGGGGTTGAAATGAGTCAGAATGTTTATCAGTTTATCGACCTACAGCGCGTAGATCCGCCGAAAAAGCCGCTGAAGATCCGTAAAATTGAATTTGTTGAGATTTACGAGCCATTCTCGGAAACACAGGCCAAAGCACAGGCAGACCGCTGTTTATCTTGCGGTAACCCTTACTGTGAATGGAAATGTCCGGTACATAACTACATCCCCAACTGGCTGAAACTCGCCAATGAGGGGCGGATTATGGAGGCGGCGGATCTGGCTCACCAGACCAATAGCTTACCGGAGGTCTGTGGCCGCGTGTGTCCACAGGATCGTCTATGCGAAGGCTCTTGCACCCTGAATGACGAGTTCGGTGCGGTCACTATCGGTAACATCGAGCGCTATATCAGTGATAAAGCTATCGAGATGGGCTGGAAGCCGGATATGTCCCATGTTCACCCGACCGGCAAACGTGTCGCGGTGATCGGCGCTGGCCCTGCGGGGCTGGCCTGTGCTGACGTATTAGCGCGTAACGGCGTGCAAGCGGTGGTGTTTGACCGTCACCCAGAGATTGGCGGCTTACTGACCTTCGGTATTCCAGCCTTCAAGCTGGAAAAAGAGGTGATGATTAAGCGCCGAAAAATTTTCTCTGAGATGGGCATCGAGTTCCAGTTGAATATCGAAGTCGGCAGAGATATCACCATGGATGCGCTGCTGAAAGAGTATGACGCGGTATTCCTCGGTGTGGGTACTTACCAATCTATGCGCGGCGGGCTGGAAAACGAAGATGCATCCGGTGTTTACGATGCGCTGCCATTCCTGATTGCCAATACCAAACAGTTGATGGGCTACGAAGCAGCCGCTCACGAGCCATACATCAGCATGGAGGGTAAACGTGTGGTGGTGCTGGGTGGTGGTGATACCGCGATGGACTGTGTGCGCTCTTCTATCCGTCAAGGCGCAACTGACGTGGTTTGCGCCTATCGTCGCGATGAAGCCAACATGCCAGGCTCCAAACGGGAGGTGAAGAATGCTCGCGAGGAGGGGGTCGAATTTAAATTCAACCTGCAACCATTGAGCATTGAAGTGAACAGCAATGGCAAAGTTTGCGGCGTGAAAATGGTTCGCACCCAACTGGGCGCGCCTGATGCACAGGGCCGTAGCATGGCAGAGCAGATCCCAGGTTCAGAACATGTTCTGCCCGCAGACGCCGTGATAATGGCGTTTGGTTTCCGCCCACACAGCATGGAGTGGTTGGCTGCCCATGACGTGGCGCTGGACAAGCAAGGCCGTGTCGTTGCCCCTGAAAGCACCGATAATGCCTTCCAGACCAGTAACCCGAAAATCTTTGCTGGCGGCGATATTGTCCGTGGCTCTGATTTGGTGGTAACCGCCATCGCCGAGGGTCGCAAAGCCGCAGAAGGCATCATGAATTATCTGGAAGTCTGATACTCAGGATTTTTCGATCATTTAATGGTATTGAGGGCTGGTTATCCAGCCCTCAAGTTGATGACAAACCCAACATTAAGCCAGATGTGTGAAGGGGCGACTGCCCCTAGGGGCGCTTCGGTCGCTTACGCGACTACGACCCCAACGGAACATTCCCCCTTCAATCAATTTGGTCAATGGTATAATGGCTGGCTATCCGGCATTTTTATGAGTTTATCCCCCCCACCCAAGATTTTGTAACAATCTCACCCCCCTTATTTGCAGCATTTTAACCGTGAAGCGCTATAGTAAAGGCCGAGTTTATATTGGCTTTTGGGCCGACACCGCTTGGCCTACTTATCTTGTTACGCCCCGTTTTAAAGAAAGGATCATCTGTTATGAAATCTCACTTACTTTTTATTGCTGGCGGATTGCTGGCGATGAGTGGCAGCGCATTGGCGATGTCGCTTAATTATCAAGAAGTTGGCTATAACATTGAGGCACGTGGTGCCCGCGCAGTGGTGGCTGAACTGGCAAAAGCTGGGCAACTGCCAGCGGTAGAGAATAATATCAAACTGGGTGATGATAATTGGATTGCCATGGCCCCTAAACTGGCCGATGGGGGGAACGCAAATTTCACCGCAGGGGTAAAATCAGCACTCTCTTCCGCACTGATTTACAACCCAGCCGCAGTACTAAAAGCGGTAAGTGATAGCAAAACACTCAAATTATCAGAGATTTGTACCGCGCCAGCTGATATCAAAGATAGTGCCACCAAAGCTAACTTCCAGCAGCGCGCCTCTCATACTTTATCCACGATCAGAAATAGCGACATGATGAGCCAGCGTGATAACTGCCTGGCTGAATTGAAAAAGTTATCTTGATTATTGGTTATGAGGAAATGATAAGGGCGGCCAAGCCGCCCTTAGAAAGACTAATACTTTGCTTGAAAACGAAGGGGCTACTTAACGACCCGCAATGCTGGGCGACCACCACTGCGTGGCGGTTGTGGCGGCTCATCATCAGGTGAACCATTATCGTCTTGCGAAGATGGTGTTTCGTCCGTGACTAACATCAGATTGTCAGCTGGTGCGTTATTGCCCTCTTCCTCTTCGATGCCCTCGAAATTACCCTCAGCATCCGAATCGTAAGCCTCTTCAGGTTCAAACATGGTGCCAGAACCATTTTCTCGCGCATAAATTGCCACTATCGCAGCCATAGGTACGATGACCTGACGAGGTACGCCACCAAAACGGGCATTGAAGCTCACGCCATCATTACCCAGTTCCAGGTTACCCACGGCGCGCGGTGCCACATTCAATACAATCTGCCCATCACGTGCAAACTCCATTGGCACCGAAACACCTGGCCTTGTCACATCAACCACCAGATGTGGCGTCAGTTGATTATCAATCAACCATTCGTAAAATGCGCGTAACAGATAGGGACGGCGCGGAGACATATCCGACATCTCCATAGCAATTAACCTCGGGTTTTCAGGTGCATTTCACGTTCAGCTTCAGTCAGGGAAGCCAGGAACGCATCACGCTCAAACACACGTGTCATATAGCCTTTCAACTCTTTAGAACCCGCGCCAGTTAGCTCGATGCCCAATACTGGCAAGCGCCACAACAGCGGAGCTAAATAGCAATCAACCAGGCTGAACTCTTCGCTCAGGAAGTAAGGCGTTTCATTGAATACTGGGGCGATAGAGAGCAGAACCTCGCGCAGTTGCTTACGTGCTGCTTCTGCCTCCTGTGCATTGCCCTGCTCAATTTTATGCATCAGGGTGTACCAGTCTTTCTCAATGCGGTGCATCATCAAACGACTGCTACCACGAGCAACTGGGTATACCGGCATCAATGGCGGGTGAGGGAAACGCTCATCCAGATACTCCATGATGATGCGGGATTCATATAATGTCAGCTCGCGATCAACCAAAGTAGGGACGGTCTGGTAGGGATTGAGGTCAATCAGGTCCTGCGGCAGATTACCAGCTTCAACCTGCTCAATCTCAACACTGACACCTTTCTCCGCCAGTACGATACGTACTTGATGGCTAAAAATGTCGGTCGGGCCGGAAAACAGCGTCATTACCGAACGTTTGTTGGCAGCGACAGCCATGAAAACCTCCAAGATTATCTAGAAAACAGTGCGAATAGCCCACGGTGAGGTTGCTATCCTGAGTCGTTTTACCGCCAGTTCGCAATCTCGACAGCTGCTGCCGTAAATAAGCCTTGGTCGAGAGAATAATTCAGCCAGGGAGATAGACGGGCGCCAACAGTTCGCCGAACAGGCACAAAAGTGAGTGATAGTTTACCAGATTTTGAATGTTTTGTGGGGGTGGTACGGCTATTTCATAAAAAATCGTCTATCTGACAATTAGTTAGCGGCAAAAAATATAATATATGGCGTGGTAGGGAGGTGTTTTTCAGATATGTTTTTCAAATATATTTTTCAGAGAAATAAAAAAACCCGGTGAAACACCGGGCTTTTACCATCAATCTGATGCCATAAAGGCAAAAAATTAACGTTTGGAGAACTGTGGACGACGACGTGCTTTACGCAGACCCACTTTCTTACGCTCAACTTCACGCGCATCACGCGTTACGAAGCCAGCTTTACGCAGTTCACCACGTAGAGACTCGTCATATTCCATCAGTGCACGGGTGATACCGTGACGGATAGCGCCAGCCTGACCTGAAATACCACCACCTTTAACAGTGATGTACATGTCAAACTTGGTAACCATGTCTACCAGTTCCAACGGTTGATTAACTACCATGCGGGCAGTTTCACGACCGAAGTAAACTTCAAGGCTACGTTGGTTAATAACGATTTTACCGCTGCCCGGCTTAAGAAAAACGCGAGCTGCAGAACTTTTGCGGCGACCAGTGCCGTAGTATTGATTTTCAGCCATTGCCATAATCCCGATTAAATGTCCAGAACTTGCGGTTGCTGCGCCGCATGATTGTGCTCAGTACCTGCGTAAACTTTAAGCTTACGATACATTGCACGGCCCAGCGGACCCTTCGGCAGCATGCCTTTAACCGCGATTTCAATCACACGCTCAGGACTGCGGGCAATCATCTCTTCAAAGGTCGCTTGTTTGATACCACCGATGTGGCCGGTGTGACGGTAATAAATCTTGTCTGTACGCTTGTTGCCGGTTACAGCAATTTTTTCTGCGTTCAGAACGATGATGTAATCACCAGTATCAACGTGCGGGGTGTATTCCGCTTTATGCTTGCCGCGTAAGCGACTAGCCAGTTCAGTAGCGAGGCGACCTAAGGTCTTACCATTCGCGTCAACAACATACCAGTCGCGTTTTACAGTTTCTGGTTTAGCTGTGAAAGTTTTCATTATAAAAGCTTACCCAATTAATAAGTTACACGTTGGTGAACACCCAAACGTTCAAAAACAGTTGAGGCTCACACGACCATCAGTCCAGCAAACCTACCCCTTCGAATAGCCAATGCCGGCACTATCAAAGTTTTTGGGAAAAAAACTTTGTTGTAACGTGGGGTCGCAAGATTATAGAGAAGTCAGCGTTAAAGATCGAACTGTTTTTGACGAGAAAGGCATAAATTAAACATGTTAAGTCAGGGCGAAGGATAATCGCCCGCAATAGAATAGCATTTTAGCATGTCAAAAGTGAATAACTGTGGCACAGAATATGCACTTACGGCAGATGCGGCAAAGAGAGATACTCTTCACTCTGCATCTCTTGTAGCCGCGATAAGCAGCGCTGATATTCGAATTTGAGGCGCTCACCACCATAAATCTCGAACATAGAAGTTTCAGCCGCAATGATAAGCTTCACTCGCCGCTCGTAGAACTCATCGACTAACGCCAGAAAACGCCGAGCGGTATTCTCATCTCGCGTCTCCATGCGGTGGACATTGTGCAACAAAACAGTGTGATAGAGTTTCGATAGTGCAATGTAATCCAACTGGCTGCGAGCCTCTTCACACAAAGTATGGAAATCCACCGCCAAAACGCCCTGTGCCGCGCAAATGGCGGGCAGTGGCCGGTGATTCACCTCCAGTACAGGGGCGCGCTCATCCACTTTACCCGCTAACTTGACAAAAATCTCATCCATCGCCTGCGCGGTTTGTTGGCTGAGCGGCGTCAGATAGAGATTCGCTTGAGTTAACGTGCGCAAGCGGTAATCAATACCAGCATCAACATTCATCACGTCACAATACTGCTTGATCAATGCAATAGCCGGCAGAAAGCGGGCGCGCTGTAACCCATTTTGGTACAGATTATCCGGTGGAATGTTGGATGTCGCGACCAGTGTAATGCCTCTGGCGAAGAGTGCGTCCAGCAGTGTTGCCAGCAGCATGGCATCCGTAATATCGGTGACAAAAAACTCATCAAAGCACAGCACATCAGTCTGCATCTTGAAGTTATCGGCGATAATTTCAAGTGGATTTTCATGACCTTGTAGCTCGGCCAGCTCTTGATGTACCCGCAACATAAAGCGGTGGAAGTGCAATCGCAGCTTGCGATCACCCGGCAGGCTGTGGAAAAACATATCCATCAGCCAGGTTTTACCGCGCCCGACGCCGCCCCACATATATAGGCCCTGAACCGGACGTATGACTTTTTTGGCTGACGTGCGCCCAATCAAACGGCTCAACCGCCCACGTAAACCGGCGCCAGTCGGTGGCTCACTCTGGCGCTGTTGCAGTGCGTGATAAATTTGGTCTAGTTGGGCTACAGCGCGCCGTTGCACATCATCAGATTGATAGTCACCAGCATCAAGTGCCTGCTGGTAAAGTGTTGTAGGTGTACTTGATTGCATGTTTATCACCAATCCCTGATAAAATAGTTATCTACTTTTCACGCTACTTTCTCACTGATTTATCGTGCAATCGCAGCATTTACCGACTCTATCTCTGCGGAAAAAACCTGATAACCAAAAGCAAAGTTGCATCAGGATTCCACTCAGACAAGGTTAGCGGTTATAGTGGCTATTATTAAGTGAAAAGTCCTGCTGAACAATGAAGTCAAAAAAGGAGTCATCATGACCTGGGAGTATGCGCTTATTGGGTTGGTTGTTGGTATCGTGATTGGCGCGGTAGCTATGCGCTTTGGCAACCGCAAATTGCGTCAGCAGCAAGTGCTGCAAAATGAGCTGGAGAAGAGCAAAACAGATTTGGAAGAGTACCGTCAGGAACTGGTTGGGCACTTCGCCCGCAGTGCTGAGTTGCTGGATAATATGGCTCGCGACTACCGCCAGCTCTATCAGCATATGGCGAAAAGCTCCAATAACTTACTACCGGACTTACCGTTGCAGGATAATCCATTCCGCTACCGTCTGACCGAATCTGAGGCCGATAATGATCAGGCACCAGTGAAAATGCCGCCTCGCGACTACTCTGAAGGGGCATCGGGCTTACTACGCCCGGAGCATCAGACCCGCGATTAAGCACATATATACCATGCTGACTACGCAATCGTAGTCAGCACATTTACACTTCTATACTCACCCCTCCTTGAATTGCTCCACAGCGAACCTTATATCAAGCGGTATCTCAGGCTACGTATTTTAAGGTAACAGTAGCCTTTTGAAATAAGTGAATTTTTTAGCTAACTCAGAGTCTGAACTTACAACGGGCCTGTAACAGCCATCCACCCTATTCATTCACCGTTAGGTATTGAGAGAGTTTAAATCAATGAAGAAAAAGTCATTATTTCTTAGTGCGCTGGCAATGAGTGTCGGCTTAGGTCTCGCTAGTGTTCCTATGGTGAACGCCGCAGCACTTCCAGCGGCCGTGGCCGGGCAGGCAGTTCCTAGCCTGGCACCAATGCTGGAAAAGGTTTTGCCCGCGGTTGTCAGCGTTCATGTTTCTGGGACGCAAGCACAGCAGCAGCGCTTGCCAGAAGAGTTCAAATTCTTCTTTGGCCCCAATGCACCCGCCGGTAAAGAGAGCAATCGTCCCTTCGAAGGGCTGGGGTCTGGCGTCATTATTAATGCTGAAAAAGGTTATGTGCTGACCAATAATCACGTGATCAATAATGCGGATAAAATTCGTGTTCAGCTCAATGATGGCCGTGAGTATGATGCCAAACTGCTGGGCCGTGATGAGCAAACTGATATCGCACTATTGCAGTTAACTGATGCCAAGAATCTGACATCCATTAAAATTGCTGACTCCGATAACCTGCGGGTGGGTGATTTCGCGGTCGCAGTCGGTAACCCATTTGGTTTGGGGCAAACCGCGACTTCAGGGATCATTTCCGCCTTGGGCCGTAGTGGCTTGAACCTTGAAGGGTTGGAAAACTTTATCCAGACTGACGCCTCCATCAACCGTGGTAACTCTGGTGGCGCCCTGGTTAACCTCAATGGCGAATTGATTGGGATTAACACCGCGATCCTAGCTCCGGGCGGCGGTAACATCGGCATCGGCTTCGCAATCCCAAGCAACATGGCGCAGAATCTCAGCCAGCAGTTGATTGAGTTTGGCGAAGTGAAACGCGGGTTGTTGGGTATCCGTGGTAGCGAAATGACCGCAGACATGGCAAAAGCCTTTAATATCGATGCTCAGCGTGGCGCATTCGTCAGTGAAGTATTGCCAAAATCAGCCGCATCTAAAGCGGGCATCAAAGCCGGTGATGTGTTGGTTTCCGTTGATGGTAAGCCAATAAGCAGCTTTGCGGAGTTGCGCGCCAAAGTGGGCACCACTGGGCCGGGTAAAGCCGTTAAAGTTGGTTTGCTGCGCGATGGAAAACCACTTGAAGTTACAGTCACGCTAGAGAATAGCAGCCCAACTTCAACCAGTGCAGATACTTTATCTCCCTCATTGCAGGGTGCATCCCTGAGTAATGGCGAGATCAAAGGCGGTAGCAAAGGGGTTAAGGTTGAGAGTGTCACTAAAGGCTCACCAGCCGCACAGTCTGGCTTGCAGAAAGATGATGTGATTATTGCCGTAAACCGTGTGCGAGTTCAGGATATCGCCCAATTACGGAAAGCTATCGAAGCCAAACCTGCTGTAATCGCACTGAATATTGTCCGTGGTGACGAGAATATTTACCTGCTAATACGCTAATTTGCAGAAAAATCGGACACAGCACCATGCTGTGTCCGCCAAACTCATGCTATTCTCCGGATATCCATTCATTCACGCCTTAAACCTCATGTTTCTTAAGCTATTGCGTTCAATTGTTTTGGGGCTAATTGTCGCCGGTCTTTTACTGGTCGCAATGCCTATGCTGCGTAATCCGGGTCACTTTTTTTCCGGTAACAGCAGTAGCTTAGATGAAGAGACGCCCGCCAGTTATAACCAAGCGGTGCGCAGAGCAGCACCAGCAGTGGTTAATGTGTATAACCGTAGCTTAAGTCCGACCCAAGATGGGCTGGCCATTCGTACACTAGGTTCTGGTGTTATCATGAGTGATAAGGGTTATATCCTGACCAATAAGCACGTTATCAATAATGCTGAACAGATCATTGTGGCATTACAGAATGGTCGTATATCAGAGGCACTCCTGGTGGGTTCAGATAATCTGACCGACTTAGCCGTTTTGAAAATTGATGCGGTGAATCTGCCGGTCATTCCCATCAATATTAATCGTATACCCCATGTTGGTGATGTCGTGCTGGCCATCGGTAATCCCTATAATCTGGGTCAGACAGTCACTCAAGGGATCATCAGCGCGACCGGGCGTATTGGCTTGAGTGCTTCCGGGCGGCAAAACTTTCTCCAGACAGATGCCTCAATCAATCAGGGTAATTCCGGTGGTGCGCTAGTGAATACCTTGGGCGAATTAATGGGGATTAATACCCTATCTTTCGATAAAAGCAGCAACGGTGAAACACCCGAAGGTATTGGTTTTGCTATTCCAACCGCGCTAGCGACCAAAGTCATGGAAAAGCTGATTCGTGACGGGCGGGTGATCCGTGGCTATATCGGCGTGACTGGCGAGGAGTATCCCCCCTTCAATGCCAGCGGTAATGGTTCATCAGACCGGATACACGGCATTAAAGTGAATCGAATATCGCCAGATGGCCCAGCCGCGAAAACCGACCTGCAAGTGGGTGATATCATTCTTAGCGTGAATAACAAGCCTGCAACGTCTGTGATTGAAACTATGGATCAGGTTGCAGAGATCCGCCCCGGCACCACAATTCCAGTCTTATTCTTGCGCAATGGCCAGCAAATGACGATGCAGATAACCATCACGGAATTCGATCAAAATGCGGAGCTTAGTAGTCAGCAAGAGTCGCTACAGCCATAATTTTTAGTCAAAAAAATACCAGCTCGTAACTATCGGCTGGCATTTTTATTGGTCTGATTTAGCGAACTTTTATTCGCCCTTCACCCGCTCAATTTTGGCACCCAGTGCACGCAGTTTATCTTCGATACGTTCGTAACCACGATCAATATGATAGATACGATCCACGATTGTGACCCCGTCAGCGATACAGCCCGCCAATACCAAACTGGCAGAAGCACGTAGATCGGTTGCCATCACCTGAGCACCGGATAGCTGCTCAACACCATAACAAATCACGGTATTACTCTCGATCTCCGCATGTGCGCCCATGCGGATCAGCTCAGGCACATGCATGAAACGGTTCTCGAAAATAGTTTCGGTGATAACCCCCGTCCCCTCCGCCACCAAATTCAATAAGCTGAACTGGGCCTGCATATCCGTTGGGAAACCTGGGTGTGGCGCGGTGCGGATTGTCACCGCTTTAGGGCGCTGCCCATGCATGTCGAGGCTGATCCAATCATCACCAACTTCAATATCAGCGCCTGCTTCTCGTAGCTTAGCCAATACCGCATCCAGCGTATCAGGGCGGGTCTGACGACAAACAACTTTACCGCCAGAGATAGCCGCTGCAACCAGGAAAGTGCCGGTTTCAATGCGGTCAGGCAGCACACGATAGACGCCGCCCCCCAAGCGCGCAACGCCCTCGATGGTAATGCGGTCACTCCCTGCGCCGCTGATTTTAGCGCCCAGCGTATTCAGGAAGTTCGCGGTATCGACAATTTCTGGCTCACGGGCTGCATTTTCAATCACCGTGCTGCCTTCAGCCAAAGTCGCAGCACTCATAATGGTCACTGTTGCGCCAACGCTAACTTTGTCCATCACGATATGCGCGCCTTTTAGGCGGCCATTGACCGAGGCTTTCACGTAGCCCTCTTCCAGCTTAATTTCAGCACCCAGCTGTTCTAAGCCCGTGATGTGCAAGTCAACCGGACGCGCACCAATAGCGCAACCGCCGGGCAAAGAGACTTGCCCTTTACCAAAACGAGCAACCAGTGGCCCCAGCGCCCAAATAGAGGCACGCATGGTTTTGACTAAATCATAAGGCGCACAAAACTCATTCACATCACGCGCATCAACAAAAACAGAACCCGAGCTATCGCGTTCAATTTTGGTGCCTAATTGGCCAAGCAGCTTAATAGTGGTATCAATGTCTTTTAGCTTTGGGACATTTTGCAGCTCTACCGGCTCTTCAGCTAACAACGCAGCAAACAATATTGGCAATGCGGCGTTTTTCGCGCCGGAAATAGTGACTTCACCGCTTAGGCGAGTCCGCCCCTGCACACGAAATTTATCCATTGTGACCACTCTCTGTTGTCAAATTCGAATTCACTGCCCGCCTTAGCTGTTTACGATAACGTTAAACAGCCCACCAGCCAGCAGTATTAAAAGCCGTTTAGCTTGCGATCCCGTTGCCACTCTTGCGGCGTATAAGCCTTAATCGATAAAGCATGAATACGGTTATCAGCGATATATTCCATCAAAGGCGCATACACAGCCTGCTGTTTTTTCACCCGGCTCATGTCAGCAAACAACTCACCGACCACAATCACCTGAAAGTGGCTGCCATCACCGGTAACATGCGCTTCTTGTAGTGCCAATGCTCGCATCAGCACGTCTTTAATTTCGTTAGTATCCATAAGATTCTTTCTATTTTATGAGGATCGATAGTGTTATGAGGAGCATAGCCAGCCAAACATATTAGTGGAATACGGCGTGCTCCGAAACTAAAGAAAAGCCCCTGTCTCATTATTATGTTCAGGGGCCTAAAAACTTTAGTTTTTTGTTTTGGAAATAGGCGACACAAAAGCTCGCCGACTTAATTCCACTGACTACGTACTGACTGTTTCTACCGGAATGATATCCCGAAGGTTGTAAAGCTCAATCAGAGTCGATAACCGATCACTGACACCGGTTATGGTGAGTGAGACCCCTTGTTTGCTTCGCAGTTCACGAAAGTGCACCAGTAGCGCCAAACCGGATGAGTCGACACGCTGTAATTGGCTGACATCAATATGGGTTTTATCGGCCAGCAGTGCCGCGCGCTGCTGCCAAAGAGGCAACAGCGTTTCACGATCCAACTCACCTTGTAGTACCAGCGTCTCCTGCTGGGAGTGCCAGTTCAGTTCATTTGCCATCATTATTTCTTGTCTAAGGTAATCGGCTGTTTCGCTGCAATCAGCAGTTGTTGAGTCAAGCCATCAACCCCCTTCTGGCGCAGGATAGATGCCCACTCATTTTGCTTGGTGCTGATCATGCTAACCCCTTCGGCTATCATGTCATACGCCTGCCAGTTACCCGTTTGGCTATTTTTACGCCATTGGAAATCTAAGCGCACCGGTGGGCGACCATTGGGGTCAAGGATAGTCACACGAATAGCCACAATATTGGCATCACCCAGTGGTTGGTCTGGGGCAACGTCGTAAGTTTGGCCGTGGTACAGCGCCAATGCCTGACCATATGCCTGTTCCAGATATTGGCCGAAGGCATTGAAATAAGCCTCACGTTGCGCTGGTGTTGCCGCTTTATAATAGCTACCAAGCACCAGTGCGCCGGCATACTTGATCTGGACAAATGGCAACAGCTCTTCACGGACGATGGTGCGTAAATAGTCTGGGTTTTGTTTGATCTTAGGCTGTTCAGTTTTCAGGCGCGTGAATGTTCTTTGCGCCGCTTCATCCATCAGACGGTACGGGTTGGTTTGATCGACAGCATTCGCCAGTGGGGCAACCACCAGCAATGCGACCATAAGTAAGCGTTTAAACATTCAGATTCCCTTTTATGGATGTTGAGTTGCAGGCAAACTACCATTTGCTGCCGGTGTTAGTTCGCCAACTGTTGGTGCTGCTGGCTCACTCGCTGGCGCACCAGAATTACCATCCCCGCCACTTTTGTACAAGAACTGACCGATAAGATCCTCCAGAACCAGCGCTGATTTGGTGTCTTGAATCACGCCACCATCTTTCAAAATAGTAGTACCCATATCTGGATCTTCAAATCCGACATTTAGCGCGAGGAACTGCTCACCTAACAAGCCGGAGGTGCGGACTGCCAGTGAACTGGTATCTGGGATATGGTTATAGCGCTGTTGAATATCCATCGCTACACGAGGGCTGTAGTTTTTGGTATCCAGAGTAATATCTGCTACCCGCCCAACCACCACGCCACCAATCTTGACCGGCGAATTGGTTTTCAGACCACCAATATTGTCAAAATTTGCGTAAATCCGGTAAGTTGGCTGATTGCCCACCGATTTAATGTCTGCTACTTGCAGGCAGAGGAATATGACTGCCAGTATAGCAATCAGTATAAACGCGCCTACCCAGACTTCACTTCTCTTCGTTTGCATCGACTCAGTTCCCAAACATCAGTGCTGTCAGCACAAAATCTAATCCCAATACCGCCAGCGATGAATGCACCACGGTACGGGTCGTTGCCCGGCTAATCCCTTCAGAGGTTGGGATCGCATCATAACCATTGAACAGCGCAATCCAGGTCACGGTAATAGCAAATACCAGACTCTTAATCAGGCAATTTAGTAAATCTGTACGCCACTCAACCGCATTCTGCATCGCCGACCAGAAGAAACCGCCGTCGATCCCTTTCCAGTCAACACCGACCACCGAGCCGCCCCAGATACCCACGGCAACAAAAATCGCGGTCAATAATGGCATGCTGATAAGACCCGCCCAGAACCGAGGCGCGACTACCCGCCGCAGCGGATCAATAGCCATCATTTCCAGGCTGGAGATCTGCTCCGTCGCTTTCATCAAGCCTATCTCAGCGGTCAAGGCAGAACCCGCGCGACCAGCGAACAGCAGCGCCGTCACCACTGGCCCCAGCTCACGTAGCAGTGACAGTGATACCATCATGCCGAGGCTAGCTTCCGCGCTATAGGTGGTCAGGATCAAAAAGCCTTGCAACCCCAGAACCATGCCGATAAACAGACCGGAAACCACAATAATCAGCAGGGATTGCACCCCGACGCTATACAGCTGCTTGACCAATAATGGCCACTGCTTTCGCGGTTCAGGCCGCCCAACGAGGGCATTGAACAGCATTAAACCTGCGCGACCAAAGGAGGCGCAGACATTAATGCCCCGGCGACCTAAAGACGCTAACGCCTGTACTAACATGAATACTCCATCAGCCTAATAGCTCGGTTTTATAATCCCCGGCAGGGAAACGGAAAGGCACCGGCCCGTCGGCAATACCATCGAGGAACTGGCGTACCCGCATATCGTCGTTGGCTTGTAACTGCTCAGGTGTTCCTTCAGCAATAACATGCTGATCTGCAACAATATAGGCATAATCGGCAATGCTGAGCACTTCGGGTACATCATGGGAAACCACCACACAGGTGACCCCCAGCGCATGATTCAGCTCATCAATCAACTTCACCAGCACACCCATGGTAATGGGATCCTGGCCGACAAACGGCTCATCAAACATAATCAATTCAGGATCAAGAGCAATCGCCCGCGCCAATGCCGCACGACGCGCCATACCGCCAGAAAGCTCCGCAGGCATCAGATTAGCCGCGCCACGCAACCCCACCGCCTCCAGCTTCATCATCACCGTGCTGTGCAGCAGCTCCTCTGGCAAACGGCTATGTTCACGCAGTGGAAAAGCCACATTTTCGAAGACGGTTAAATCAGTAAATAGCGCCCCGGATTGAAATAACATGCTCATTTTCTTGCGCACATCATACAAACGCTGACGTGAAAGCGTCGGAATATTATCACCATCAAACCAGATTTCGCCGGCATCTGGAGCAAGTTGCCCACCAATCAGACGCAGCAGCGTGGTTTTACCTATACCTGAAGGCCCCATAATCGCAGTCACTTTGCCGCGCGGGACCGTCATATTGATATCGGTGAATATCGGACGCTCACCACGGGTGAAACTCATCCCCTGGATCTCTATCAAATTCGACGCCATTTGATTCATTATCATTCGTCCTTTGAGCCTTTTATTACTCATCCAGCCGCCAATGCTACATCAAATGGCCGCAACGAGCGCAATTGGGAAGTAGTTTGGCAATTTATTACTGTTTTTTCGTAGCCAAAGTTGCCATAAGTTTTACTTTTCTGACTCTCGCAGTCAAAATTAGAGCCTAAGCAAAAATAAGTGTGAACACCTATTGTCAGCCATTTTTTGCCAACGGGCTATCTGTTACCAGCAGCCAATGGATCGGGATTATACCTAATAAAGGACTCTGCATGTTTCTTGCGATAACACTATTAATCATTGGCTTGGTTTTATTAGTGTATGGCGCTGATCGATTAGTCTACGGCGCAGCGGTGTTATCCCGCTCTTTCGGTATTCCGCCGCTCATTATTGGGATGACCATTGTGGGGATCGGCACATCGCTGCCAGAGTTGATTGTTTCGGTGACTGCGGCCCTCAATAACCAGACCGATATGGCGGTCGGCAATGTGCTTGGTTCCAATATTACCAACCTGTTGCTGATTGTGGGTGGCGCCGCCTTAATACGCCCGTTGACCGTGCGCTCAGAGATTTTGCGCCGTGAATTACCCTTAATGTTGCTGGTCACGGTGCTGTGTGGCTTCCTATTGGCCAATAATCATCTCAGCCGTGGGGATGGGATTATTTTGCTGCTGGCGGCGGCGGCATTTATTGTCCTGATGCTTAAAATTGCGCGACTGGCCCATGCGGAGGGAAATGATATCCTGACCCGCGAACAGCTGGCTGAATTACCGCAGGACAGTAGCACCACCGTGGCCCTATTGTGGTTAGTGCTGGCCTTCATTATTTTGCCGCTGTCGGCCAAAATGATTATCGATAATGCGACGGTTATTGCCCGCGTCGCTGGCGTCAGTGAGCTGGTCATTGGCTTGACCGTGATTGCTATCGGCACCAGTTTGCCTGAACTGGCGACATTCATTGCTGGCGCGTTGAAAGGCGAAGATGATATGGCGGTCGGTAATATCATCGGATCAAATATTTTTAATATTGTGATTGTGTTAGGTGTACCTGCGCTGCTCTCCCCGGGTGATATTAACCCAGAAGCTTTTCAGCGGGATTATTGGGTGATGCTCGGTGTTAGCGTGATATTCACGATTCTTTGTCTGGGCCGTAAACATCGAATCGGCCATATGGCGGGTGCTCTGTTATTATGTGGGTTCATCGCTTATCTTGCGGTGCTGTTTTTCGCCCCTTTTAGGGTGATGTAGCATAAGTAATGCTACCTAAAACAGTGCCACACAAAGCAGTGCTGCATAAAGCCGCGTGATAAGAAATTGTGGCCTATAAAAAAGTGCTGTGTACGGGAACCAAATATGTCTTCTTTTGATTCGCAACCAAGAATGGATTTTCAGCAGGCGGGTAAACAGGTATTGCACATTGAGCGCGAAGGACTGGCACAGCTCGATCAATACATTAATGACGATTTTTCCAGCGCCTGCGAAGCGATATTTAATTGCCATGGCAAAGTGGTGGTGATGGGGATGGGTAAATCCGGCCATATTGGCTGCAAAATTGCAGCGACCTTTGCCAGCACCGGTACACCTGCATTTTTTGTCCACCCTGCGGAAGCCAGTCATGGCGACCTTGGCATGGTCACGCCGCAAGATATCGTCTTGGCTATCTCCAATTCAGGTGAGTCCAACGAAATTCTTGCGCTGATCCCGGTGCTCAAGCGCCAGAAAATCAAGCTGATCTGCATGAGCAACAACCCTGAAAGCACCATGGGTAAAGCCGCCGATATTCACTTGTGCATTAAAGTTCCGCAAGAAGCTTGCCCGCTAGGTCTGGCCCCTACCACCAGTACCACCGCCACTTTGGTTATGGGTGATGCCCTCGCCGTGGCATTGCTACAGGCGCGCGGGTTCACCCAGGAAGATTTTGCCCTCTCCCATCCGGGCGGAGCACTTGGGCGCAAGTTGCTGTTGCGAATCAGCGATATCATGCACACTGGCGCGGAGATCCCACACGTCAGCCCTGATGCTTCATTGCGTGATGCACTACTGGAAATTACTCGGAAAAATCTGGGTTTAACCGTAATCTGTGACGATCTGATGATGATTAAGGGTATCTTTACCGACGGTGATTTGCGCCGGGTATTCGATATGGGCGTTGATTTGAATAGTGCGAAAATCGCCGACGTGATGACTAGCGGCGGTATTCGAGTTCGTCCGACCATGTTGGCGGTCGATGCGCTCAACCTGATGGAGTCACGTCATATTACGGCGGTGTTGGTGGCTGACGGTGAGCAACTGCTCGGCGTGGTGCATATGCACGACATGCTAAGAGCCGGTGTCGTTTAACAAAGGATAAATTATGAGCAGCACCGTCTATTTGGACACATGCTACGGCCCAGTCGCTGACAGTGTCATGCAGCGCGCGGCAAACATTCGCCTGCTAATCTGTGATGTAGATGGCGTGATGTCCGATGGCCTGATTTATATGGGGAATCAGGGCGAAGAGCTGAAAGCGTTCAATGTGCGTGATGGCTATGGTATCCGCTGCCTGATAACCTCAGGTATTGAAGTGGCGATTATCACCGGCCGCCGCGCCAAATTACTGGAAGACCGCGCCAACACCTTAGGCATTACCCACCTTTATCAAGGGCAATCTGATAAGCTGGTCGCCTATAAGGAGTTGTTGCAAGCAGTAAACTGCCAGCCTGAGCAGGTGGCTTACATTGGCGACGACCTGATTGATTGGCCAGTGATGGCGCAAGTGGGGTTATCTGTCGCGGTGGCGGATGCCCATCCGTTGCTGCTCCCCAAAGCGCATTATGTGACGCAAATCAGTGGCGGACGCGGTGCAGTACGCGAGATATGTGATTTGATATTATTGGCCCAGGATAAACTCGACGGCGCCAAAGGATTGTCGATATGAGTAAAACAAGACTATGGATAACCCTATCCCTGGCATTGATTGCTTTGGCATTGATTGGCTGGAATATGTCCGGCTTTAACCAGCAGGACACGCAAACAGTGGCTGATAATAATGAGCCATCTTCGCAAAGCCAACATACCACCACCGTGGTGTTTAATCCGGTCGGGCAATTGAGTTATAAATTGATCGCGGAAGACGTTCAGAACTTCAGTAGCCAGCAACTGACTTGGTTTACCAAGCCGGTTATGACGATGTTTGGTGATAATGCGGTTGCAACCTGGACAGTTCGGGCAGATCGCGCCAAGCTGACCGATGATAAAATGCTCTATTTGTATGGTCATGTTGAGGTCGATAGCCTGACTCCAGATGCACAATTAAAGAAAATTAAAACTGATAACGCCCAGGTTAATTTGATCACTCAGGATGTATCCTCAGACGATGAAGTTACCCTCTTTGGTGTTGGATTCACGTCTAACGGCATGAAAATGCGCGGGAACTTGCGGGACAAAACCGCTGAGCTGATTGAAAAGGTTAAAACCTCTTATGAAATCCAAAAATAAAATTCGCCATCTTTTACTTGCCAGTTCACTTTTGGCTGCAAGCCTGCCAGCACTGGCTTTAACCGGCGATACTGATCAGCCCGTTAATGTGGTCTCCGGCAAGCAAGCGCTGGATATGCAGGCGAATACAGTCACCTTTACTGACAACGTGATTATCAAGCAAGGCACTATCGAGATTAAAGCGGATAAAGTGGTTGTCACCCGCCCTGGTGGTGATCAGAGCAAAATGGTCATTGAAGGTTTTGGTAACCCGGTCACCTTCTACCAGATGCAAGACAGCGGTAAGCCGGTCAAAGGCCATGGTCAAAAATTGCGTTACGAAGTCGCGAATGACTTTGTGGTGTTGACTGGCAATGCTTATCTGGAGCAACTTGATAGTAATATCAAAGGTGATCGCATCACTTATCTGGTGAAAAAACAGCATATGGAAGCCTTCAGTGACAAAGGCAATCGCGTCACAACCGTACTATTACCGTCCCAATTACAAGACAAAGGGCCAGCAGCTTCAGGCCAAAAGAAGAGTAAGTAATCATTTATGGCAACATTAATCGCAGAAAAGCTGGCTAAGGCGTACAAAGGCCGTAAAGTGGTCGAAGACGTGAGCCTGAGTGTAAAGTCCGGTGAAATTGTCGGCCTGCTTGGGCCAAACGGCGCAGGTAAGACCACCACCTTTTATATGGTCGTCGGCATTGTCCAGCGTGACGCCGGGCGCATTGTGATTGATGACGAAGATATCAGCCTCTTGCCTCTCCATGAACGCGCTCGTCGCGGCATTGGTTATTTACCGCAAGAAGCTTCCATCTTCCGCCGCCTGAGTGTATTTAATAATCTGATGGCGGTGCTGGAAATTCGTAAAGACCTCACGGCTGAGCAGCGCCAGGAACGGGCTGATGAGTTGATGGAAGAGTTTCATATCACCCATCTACGTGACAGTCTGGGGCAGTCACTCTCTGGTGGTGAACGCCGCCGTGTTGAAATTGCCCGCGCATTGGCGGCAAATCCTAAGTTTATTCTGCTGGATGAGCCATTTGCCGGGGTTGACCCAATTTCTGTTATTGATATCAAAAAAATTATTGAGCATCTGCGCGACAGTGGTCTTGGTGTACTGATTACCGACCATAACGTGCGTGAAACGTTAGACGTTTGTGAGCGGGCTTATATTGTAAGCCAAGGGCACTTAATCGCTCACGGCACACCACAGGAAATTTTGGCTGACGAACAAGTTAAACGTGTCTATCTGGGTGAAGAGTTCCGTCTCTAATCTTCTTCCAATACAGATCGTAAGGCCGTTTTTCAGCCATTAAGGAAAATTGATACCGCATTATGAAGCAAGGTTTGCAACTCAAGTTCAGCCAACAACTGGCAATGACTCCGCAGCTTCAACAGGCTATTCGTCTGTTGCAACTCTCTACACTTGAACTCCAGCAGGAGATTCAGTTAGCGCTGGAGAGCAACCCCCTGCTTGAGCAAACGGATCTTCATGAAGAGATAGACGCCAAAGAGACAGTAGACAGTGAAGCGCTTGATACTCGCGAAGCGCTGGAACAAAAAGATATGCCAGAAGAGTTGCCGCTGGATGCCACCTGGGATGAGATCTACACCGCAGGTACGCCATCAGGAATGGGCAACGATTACAGTGATGATGAGCTACCGGTCTATCAGGGTGAAACCACCCAAACACTGCAAGATTATCTCATGTGGCAGGTGGATTTAACCCCCTTCTCTGAAACCGATGCCGCCATCGCGACCTCCATTGTCGACGCAGTTGATGAAACCGGCTATCTCACCGTCCCGCTGGAAGATATTCTGGAAAGCATGGGTGACGAGAACATCGCGCTAGATGAAGTCGAAGCCGTACTCAAGCGGATACAGCACTTTGATCCCATTGGCGTGGCAGCGCGTAACCTGCGTGAATGTCTGTTGGTGCAGCTATCGCAATATGCCAAAGATACCCCTTATCTTGCCGAAGCTCGCTTGGTCGTTAGTGACTATCTGGATTTGCTAGGCAACCATGATTTCCGCACAATGATCCGTTTAAGTCGGCTAAAAGAAGATACACTTAAGGAAGCGATCGCCCTGATTCAGTCACTGGACCCACGACCGGGCCAGTCGATCAATACCGGCGAATCTGAGTATGTCATTCCCGATGTTTTGGTCCGTAAAGACAAAGATCAATGGACGGTCGAGCTAAATGCCGATAGCATTCCACGCCTAAAAATTAATCAACACTATGCTGCCATGGGTAATAATACTCGTAATGATAGCGACGGGCAGTTTATCCGCAGCAATCTGCAAGAGGCAAAATGGTTGATAAAAAGCCTTGAAAGCCGCAATGAAACGCTGCTGAAGGTCGCGCGTTGTATTGTAGAGCAGCAGATCGCATTTTTTGAAAATGGGCCTGAGTTTATGAAACCCATGGTACTGGCTGACATTGCCCAAGCCGTAGATATGCATGAATCGACCATCTCCCGCGTGACCACGCAGAAGTTCCTGCACAGCCCTCGGGGGATTTTCGAGTTGAAATATTTCTTCTCCAGTCACGTCAACACCGAGAGCGGAGGCGAAGCCTCTTCCACCGCAATTCGTGCACTGGTGAAAAAATTGGTTGCGGCAGAAAACCCTGCCAAACCCCTTAGCGACAGTAAGCTGACCACACTATTATGTGAACAAGGCATCATGGTGGCACGGCGAACCGTCGCGAAGTACCGAGAGTCGTTATCCATCCCGCCGTCGAATCAACGTAAACAGTTGGTTTGACCTGAACTGAGAAGGAAGAGACTATGCAGCTCAATATTACCGGACATCATGTTGAAATAACCGAAGCATTACGTGAGTTTGTTAACACTAAATTTGCCAAACTTGAGCAATATTTTGATCGCATTAACCAAGTGTACGTGGTTTTAAGTGTCGAAAAAGTAAAACAAATTGCAGAAGCCACGGTACATGTGAATGGAGGCGAGTTGCACGCGAGTTCAGAGCAGGAAGATATGTACGCCGCAATTGATATTTTGGTTGATAAACTGGCCCGCCAGTTGAACAAGCATAAAGATAAATTGAAACAACATTAAGAATCCTTGTAGCTATTATACCTAACGAAGGTTCTATACGCGCGACATAACCCGAGCCAGCGGTGAAGAACAGATCACCGCTGGTTTGGGCTTAAAATAGCGCTTAAGTGAAAGATGAGATGATCAACGATCCAGCATTGCAATTAAGCTCGGTATTAAATATCGAGTGCACCAAAAGCGCCGTACATTGCTCAAGTAAAAAACGGGCTTTGGAAATTATCAGCGAGTTGGCTGCCAAACAGCTAAACCTGCCTTCACAGGTCGTTTTCGATGCTGTATTGACCCGTGAGCGCATGGGCAGTACCGGCATTGGTAGTGGCATCGCGATACCTCATGGCAAACTGGAGGAAGATACGCTGCGCGCCGTGGGTGTGTTTATCCGCCTGGAACAACCCATTGCCTTCGATGCTATTGATAATCAACCTGTTGATCTATTATTTGCCTTGTTGGTTCCGGCAGATCAATGTAAAACTCACTTACACACTTTGTCTTTAGTGGCCAAGCGATTAGCTGATAAAACAGTGTGTCGCCGTCTACGTGCAGCACACAGTGATGATGAGCTTTATCAGATCATTACAGAGTTACCGCCAGAAACGGCGTAAACGGGTAAAGGGTGCCTAGCAGCGCGGGTCTATTCGCAAACCCGCCTGTTATAGCCGGAATGTCGATTCGTAATAGTGGCGATGAGCGCCAAAGAGATACCAAGGGGAGTCACTCACATGGTGCTGATGATTGTCAGCGGCCGTTCCGGTTCAGGGAAGTCTGTTGCTTTACGCGCATTGGAAGATATGGGCTTTTACTGTGTCGATAACTTGCCCGTGGTTCTGCTGCCGCAATTGGCAAACACACTTGCCGGTAGGAATATCTCAGCGGCAGTGAGCATAGACGTGCGCAATATGCCGGAATCTCCCGAGGTATTTGAACATGCCATGACCCAATTGCCAGACAGTTTCTCACCGCAGCTGCTGTTTTTGGATGCTGACCGCAATACCTTGATTCGTCGCTACAGTGATACCCGTCGCCTGCACCCGCTTTCGGCGAAAAATCTGTCATTAGAAAGTGCTATTGATGAAGAGAGTATCCTGCTGGAGCCTCTGCGCTCACGGGCTGATCTGGTTATTGATACCTCAGAAATGTCAGTGCACGAGTTAGCTGAGATGCTGCGTACCCGCCTGTTGGGTAAACGTGAGCGCGAACTAACGATGGTGTTTGAGTCATTTGGCTTCAAGCACGGAATTCCCATTGATGCCGATTATGTTTTCGACGTACGTTTCCTGCCGAACCCACACTGGGACCCGAAACTACGCCCGATGACGGGTCTGGACAAGCCGGTCATCTCCTTCCTTGATCGCCATACTGAAGTGCACAATTTTGTTTACCAGACACGCAGCTATCTGGAACAGTGGCTGCCCATGCTGGAAACCAATAATCGCAGTTATCTGACGGTTGCCATTGGTTGTACCGGCGGTAAGCACCGCTCGGTCTATGTAGCTGAACAATTGGCAGATTATTTCCGCGCTCGTGGCAAAAATGTCCAATCACGCCACCGTACTCTGGAAAAACGTAAACAATGACCGTCAAACAGACCGTTGAGATCAAGAACAAGTTGGGGATGCACGCCAGACCCGCAATGAAATTGTTCGAGCTGGTTCAGAGTTTTGATGCAGAAGTGATGTTACGTAATGACAGCGGGACCGAAGCCGAAGCCAGCAGTGTGATTGCACTGCTGATGCTAGACTCCGCTAAAGGCCGCCAGATTGAGGTTGAAGCGACCGGCCCTGATGAGATTCAGGCGCTGAGTGCGGTTATTGAGTTGTTTAATTCGGGGTTCGACGAGGAATAGAGTTAGCGGCACACTTGCTGCTTAATATTTCCGATAGCCGCATTTATTGATTATTTATGATCAATTTGCGGCTAAAATAGATCAGCAATAATTTTATTGCGCCACATCTGACTATTATCTATAAAAATACAACCTAAATTATTTAAGCTACAAATAAATTTCTGTAATTAATCATCAGTTTACAATCAACCTAGAATAAAAACTTCATTCAGAATGATAAATTGCGGGTGATAATTCTCTAATATCAAATATGCCCCATAGCATCTTATTGATATCCATATAGCTACTGATGTCATCGGCGCTGGCGATTGTTGTCTCACTGCTCATTGCATTAGTGACGATCCCCGCCATTTTGCAACTGTTTCCCATTTGAAGCCAAACCCAACAAGTAATCGTTTGCTAATCATAAAAAATGCGGCTTTTGCCCCTTGCAGAGAAATGGCACGCGAGTATAATTCGCCACAATTTGCCGGGAGATATGATGAAAATCTGCTTAGATTTCGCTCAACATCGTCGTTTTGTTGAAAATGACCCAATTGAGGGTCGACAAAATGGCCAGCCAGCAGGCAGCAAACTGCCGTGGTTTCTCCCGTTGCTAAACCGATCCTGTAAGGCCCCTCGTTGAGGGGCTTTTTTTTGTCTGTCGATCGGGCTGAATTTCACCTTAACTGCATTACAACCGATTAAAAGCCCGCGACCACGGGCAGTCACAGAGGAGAGCGAAAAATGGCCAACCCGTTGTATCACAAACATATCATCTCAATTAACGACTTATGTCGCGATGACCTGGAACTGGTGCTACGCACCGCGGCCAGCCTGAAGAACCACCCGCAACCTGAGCTGTTAAAACATAAAGTGATCGCCAGTTGCTTTTTCGAAGCCTCAACCCGCACCCGTCTGTCGTTTGAAACCTCGATTCATCGCCTGGGCGCATCCGTGGTCGGTTTCTCTGACAGCAGTAATACGTCGCTAGGCAAGAAAGGCGAGACACTGGCCGATACCGTGTCGGTGATCAGCACCTATGTGGATGCCATCGTCATGCGCCACCCACAAGAGGGCGCGGCCCGACTGGCGGCACAATTCTCCGGCAATATACCAGTGGTCAATGCTGGTGATGGTGCAAACCAGCATCCGACGCAAACCCTGCTCGACCTCTTCACCATTCAGGAGACCCAAGGGCGGCTGGATAACATCAATATTGCTATGGTCGGTGACCTGAAATATGGCCGCACTGTGCATTCACTGACCCAGGCGCTGGCAAAATTCGACGGCAATCGCTTCTTCTTTATCGCCCCGGATGCGCTGGCAATGCCCGCCTATATTCTGCAAATGTTGGATGAAAAAGGGATCGAATACAGCCTGCACCAAAGCATTGAAGAGGTGGTCGCGGATCTGGATATTCTCTACATGACTCGCGTACAAAAAGAGCGCCTTGACCCGTCAGAATACGCCAATGTCAAAGCACAATTTGTCCTGCGTGCTGCGGATTTGAATGGGGCGCGGGATAATCTCAAAGTGCTGCACCCACTGCCACGCATCGATGAGATAACCACCGATGTCGATAAAACGCCTTACGCCTACTATTTCCAACAGGCAGGTAATGGGATTTTTGCCCGCCAGGCGCTACTGGCACTGGTCTTAAACGCTGAATTGGCTCTTTGAGGGAGAATTGCACATGACTCAGGATTACAAACTACAGGTTGAAGCTATCAAATGTGGCACCGTGATTGACCATATTCCGGCGCAGATCGGATTCAAATTGCTATCACTATTCAAACTGACCGCGACAGATCAGCGTATTACCATCGGCTTGAATTTGCCCTCTAAGCGCTCAGGCCGTAAGGATCTGATTAAAATAGAAAATACTTTCCTGACTGAGCAACAAGCCAACCAATTGGCGATGTATGCCCCAGACGCGACCGTCAATCGCATCGATAACTACGAAGTGGTGAAGAAGCTCACCCTCAGCCTGCCAGAGCAGATCGACGGCGTCCTCACCTGCCCGAACAGCAACTGCATCAGCCATAATGAGCCGGTCGACTCCAGCTTCAAAGTGAAAGCCAAATTGGGCGAGATCCACCTGAAGTGCAAATATTGCGAGAAAGAGTTTGATCATCAGGTGGTGCTGCAAGCGGATGAAGTTCTGTAAATGGATGAAGTTCTGCAAATGGATGACAAGCTGTAAGTGAATTAACACGGCGGCCGGTAGCAAACTTAGTTCGTGCGGGTTGCCGTTATTCACCCCAGCTTTATAATGATGGAAATAATTTCTGCATCACATAAACCAGGAGTCACCATGTCACGCATTATCAGCACTGAACTCGCCCCTGCCGCCATTGGCCCCTATGTCCAGGGTGTTGATCTGGGCAGCATGATCTTCACTTCCGGCCAGATCCCGGTTGATCCTAAAACCGGCCTGGTGGCTGATGAGGTTTCAGCTCAGGCACGTCAGTCACTGGAAAATGTGAAAGCTATCGTCGAAGCGGCTGGCCTGAAAGTTGCCGATATCGTGAAAACCACGGTATTCGTGCAAGATCTGAATGATTTCAGCACAGTTAACGCCACTTACGAAGCCTTCTTCAATGAGCACAGTGCGCCATTCCCTGCGCGTTCATGTGTTGAAGTGGCGCGTCTGCCGAAAGATGTCAAAATCGAAATCGAAGCTATCGCGGTACGTCGTTAATTCTGCTGTATTGCGCCACGGCTGGTGATTGCCAGCCGTGTTTTATTGCTCCGCCATAAATACTTTCTCCCCCTTTTCCCTGTGCGCCATGACAGATCATCATGCTAATGATGTGGCAATTTTCTGCCCATCAATAAAGCAGCAGACTCACTGATTGCACCCTAATAGTGCTGAAATCGCGCTACCCCCCCTATTTTGCCTGTTTTACGAGCTGGCACAGTTTATGCGTAATCCTCACTACAGCCGGTTCTGTTTGCGAGGTAATAATGCTGAACATCGACCTTTCCACATCACGATTTTTCGATGAAATGTTACTGGCGCAGGGGCAACACCGAAGCCATTACGACGCCTACTGGCAGTGGTTACAACAGGCCGATCAACTGACCATTGCGCGCAAGCGCGAAGAAGCTGCGCTGCTGTTTCACCGGGTGGGCATTACCTTCAATGTGTATGGTGACGATGATGGCGCCGAGCGCTTAATCCCGTTTGATAGCGTGCCACGTATTATTCCTGCCAGTGAATGGCAGATGTTGGACCGTGGCATTCGCCAACGTGTTCAAGCGCTGAATGCGTTTCTGCATGATATTTACCACGATCAACACATCCTAAAAGCAGGGATTATTCCGGCTGAACAAGTGTTAGCCAATGACCAATATCAGCCCTGTATGCAAGGGGTGAACCTGCACCGCGACACCTACGCACATATCATTGGCGTGGATATGGTTCGTAATAGCGATGGCCTCTATTATGTGTTGGAGGATAATCTGCGCACCCCATCCGGCGTCTCCTATATGCTGGAAAACCGCAAAATGATGATGCGGCTCTATCCGGAGCTGTTTGCGCAACAGCGCATCGCGCCGGTTGAGCGCTACCCTTCCCATTTGTTGCAAACACTGCGCGAAAGCACGCCAATCAACGATCCTACCGTGGTGGTGCTGACCCCTGGGCGCTTTAATAGCGCCTATTTTGAGCACAGTTTTTTAGCGCAGCAGATGGGGGTCGAGCTAGTTGAAAGCGCGGATCTGTTCGTCAAAGAGGGGGCGGTCTTTATGCGCACCACCGCCGGCCCTTGCAAGATAGATGTTATCTATCGGCGAGTGGACGACGCCTTCCTCGACCCACTGGCTTTCCGCCCGGACTCCATGCTCGGTGTCCCTGGGCTACTATCAGTCTATCGGGCAGGTGGGGTGGTATTGGCTAACGCAATTGGTACTGGCGTTGCAGATGATAAATCTATCTATCCGTATGTGCCGGAGATGATCCGTTTTTACCTCGCCGAAGATCCTATTCTGGCGAATGTCCCCACCTGGCAATGCCGCCAACCTACTGATTTATCTTATGTCTTGGCGAATCTGGATCAGATGGTGGTGAAAGAAGTTCATGGCGCAGGGGGCTATGGCATGTTGATCGGCCCCGCGGCCACCCAAGCGGAGATTGCCCAATTCCGCCAGTTGCTACTGGCGCGACCACAAAACTACATTGCACAAGAGACCCTCGCTCTCTCGACCTGCCCGACCTTTGTAAACAACGGCCTTGCCCCACGCCACATTGATCTGCGCCCTTTTGCCCTCTCCGGCGCGGAAATTCGTCTAGTGCCCGGTGGCCTGACCCGCGTGGCACTGGCGGATGGTTCACTGGTGGTGAACTCCTCACAAGGCGGCGGCACCAAAGACACTTGGGTATTGGAGGATGATGCATGTTAAGCCGAACAGCCAGCGAGCTTTATTGGATGGCCCGCTATCTTGAGCGGGCAGAGAACATCACCCGAGTGCTGGATGTCACCAACCGGCTATCGATGATGCCCACCAGCACCCGCGTGAATTTTGATCTATTGGTGCCCCTCAGTTTGAGCAACACGCAGGCCCTGTTTGCCGAACACTACCCGCAGGTGTCGATGACCCACCTGCTCAATTTTTTCGTGCTCGACAGCCATAATCCCAGCAGTATCTTCAGCTGCTTACAGATGGCCTGGAACAATGCCCATGCGGTGCGCGGCAGCTTGTCATCCGAGGTCTGGGAAAGTATCAACGCCACCTGGATTGAGATGAAACAGCTGCGCCGACAGGGGATCAGCGCCGCCGGTATTGATGCCTTTTTTGACTGGGTTAAAGAGCGCTCACATCTCTTTCGTGGTGCGGTTTACGGCACTTTACTGCGCAGCGATGCACTCTATTTTATTCGTCTGGGCACCTTGATTGAGCGGGCTGACAGCACCGCTCGCCTGTTGGATGTGAAAAACCAGTTGCTGGATAGCGATGATGATCCGGTGCGCGAATACTACCGCATGGACACCTTGCTGCGGGCCGTCAGTGCCCGTGAGGCGTACCACAGCTTGTACAAGCAGCAACTCAGCCGCGAGGCGATTGCGGAACTGCTGATTTTACGCAATGAGATCCCCCGCTCCCTGCTGGCCTGCATCAACGACATGGAACAGCAGTTGGAATTGATTGGCGGCAGCCGCAGTCATCAGCCACGGCGGTTGGTCAGTATCTTGCTTGCCGAGCTGCGTTTTAGCAGCATTAACGATGTGATGGCCGATGGCCTACACCTCTATCTGATGGATTTTTTAGGCAAGATCAATGCGATCGCTGACAGCATTCGTCAAACCTATCTGGAGGTCCAATGAGACTGAATGTCGATCACAGCACCCACTACACCTATGCACAGCAAGTGCAGCACAGCACGCAGTATCTGCGCCTAACGCCACAGGATTCGGCGCACCAGCGAATTCTCTCTTGGCAACTGACCTTACCGGAAGATGCCATCTGCACCACTGATGCCTTTGGCAATGTGCTGCACGTACTGACGCTGGATAAGCCCCATCAAGCCATCACCATTCAGGCCCAGGGGGTGGTGGAGATTGAAGATAACATGGAGGATGACAGTGGCGACCACCTCTCCCCACTGGTGTTTCTGCGCCACAGTCCACTGACTCAGCCGGATTTCGCCATTCGCCAATTTGCATCCGGTTATTGTCAGGGCGTGACCCATGCGGATGCACAATTGGATTGCCTGACACTGATGATGGGCGAGCTGCTGGCAAAAATGCCCTACAGCCCCGGCACCACCACGGTTCAGGACAGCGCAGCCCAAGCTTTTGCCGCCGGGCAAGGGGTATGTCAGGATCACACCCACGTCTTTCTTGCCTGTTGCCGAAGTTTAAATATTCCGGCACGCTATGTAAGCGGCTATCTTTATACAGAATCCTCCAGTCATGTTGCGACCCATGCTTGGGCCGAAGTGTGGCTGGATGGGCATTGGCAGAGCTTTGACGTCACCAATAACACCTGCAAACCGAATCAGCATTTGAAACTGGCGGTGGGCATAGATTATCTGGATGCCTGCCCAGTGCGCGGCATTCGCCGAGGCGGTGGTTATGAGGATATGCAAACCATTGCTGCCGTGCATATGTTATCGACCCCGCGACGCGATATGTCACAATAAAAGGATACCGTGCAATGACTTACTGTGTGGCCATGCGGCTGTCGTCCGGGTTAGTGTTTGCTTCCGACTCCCGAACCAACGCCGGAGTGGATCATATTTCCACTTTTCGTAAATTGCATCTGTTTCAGCAACCGGGCGAACGAACACTGGTGGTGCAAAGCGCGGGCAATTTGGCGACCACACAGAGTATTGTCAGCTTGCTGCAACGCCGCTGTCTCGATCCTGAGCAAACCAACTTGATGAATGTCGCCTCAATGTACGAAGCCGCCACCCTGTTGGGTGAAACGGTGCGTGAGGTGATTAACCGGGACAGCGGCGCACAGCAAAATAGCGGCGGCACCGATTTTAACTGTAACCTGTTGTTAGGTGGTCAGATTAAGGGTGAAGGGCTACGGCTGTTCCACATCTATCCGCAGGGTAATTTTATTGAAGCCACTCAGGACACCCCCTATTTTCAGATTGGCGAGAGTAAATATGGGAAGCCCATTATTGATCGCGTGTTGAGCTACGACACCCCACTGGATCAGGCGATGCAATGTGCACTGATTTCGATGGACTCGACTTTACGCAGTAATTTATCCGTGGGCTTGCCGCTGGATGTGATGATCTACCCCCTCGACAGTTTCAGCACCGAACAGCAGTATAGAATCACCGAGGATCACCCCTATTTTATGATGATCCGTAAGGGCTGGGGCGAGGGTTTGGTGAGTATTTTTGCGCAGTTACCGGGGTTGAAATTGGGGAGGTGATTCGGTTTTGGTGATAGGTTTCGGTTGATAATCGTTCAGGCGATTGGTTCGGTTGACATTCGGTTAGTGGTAGGCTCGGTTGTTAAAGCGTCAGTGCCCAGCTTGCCTGCGCAATAGATCGGATCTGGTTTCGGTTGATATTCGGTTTGATGATCGGTTCGGTTGACATAAAATCGGCGTTCACTTGGCCTCCGATGCTCCAACCGCCAAAGGGGTTACAAGCGCGTAACCCCCTTGGAACCCCTGCGCTAGCGCACGTATCGCTTGCCTGCTTCGCAGGTTCCCTCAATCATCGTTTCGGCTGACGGACCGCCGTGATTCGCTCCTGCTCAAGCACGGCTCGCTCGGCATCCATGCCTCGCGTCCTACCTCCACTCTTCACTCGGCAGCTCAAATGTGCTTTTGACCTTGAGCGCAATCAGGAATATTGCCGACGAGGATGGAGGGTAGAGTGAGCGGGCAGGACGCCCGCGAAAAGCGCGCTTGAGCATGGATGCGAATCGCGCTGGCTCGTCAGCCCGAAAGACGTGGGAGGTTTACCCGCAGGGCAATATTTCGCGCAAGCCGCAGGTGCAGGAGGGCCGGCTTGCCCTCCTGCTCGGTTGAGGCGGCGAGGGTCAGGTGATCACTGAACGAATATCAACCGAAACCAGATCCGATCCAACTGAACTGAACTGAACTGATTTGAACTAACTCACCCCTTGATCCAATAAACCCCCTCATACCCCCGCAACACCATCTCCTGCGGTTGGAAGGCGCTTTCACCGTAGCTGCTCATCAATAGTTGCCAGTTGCCATCCAGCTCAATCCCCTCTGGCTGCCATGCCTGCGGTTCACCACTCAGGTTCGCCACCACCAACAACTGCTTACCCTGCCAACTGCGCAAATAGCACCATAAATCAGGATGTTGCGGACAAAGATCCTGATAATCGCCAAACGTGAACAGATCATGTTGCTTACGCAGGGCGATTAAGTATTGGTAGGCATAAAACACTGAGTCAGCATCCGCCAGTGCAGCATCGACATTAATATCACCATAGTTACTGCATGGCTCAATCCACGGCGTCCCTTGGCTGAATCCCGCATTGCGGCTGCGATCCCACTGCATTGGTGTTCGGCCATTATCGCGGGATTTCACTGCCAGAATCGCCAATAACTCATCAGGTTCGCGCCCTTTGGCACTCAACTCAGCAAACATATTCAGGCTTTCTACATCACGGTATTGGCTGATAGAGCTAAAGTTAGGATTGGTCATCCCAAGCTCTTCGCCCTGATAGATATAGGGGGTGCCCTGCATACCGTGCAGCACCATCGCCAGCATCTTGGCCGCCGGCAGACGCAAAGCACCTTCATCGCCAAAGCGCGACACAATGCGCGGCTGATCGTGGTTGCACCAGAACAGCGCATTCCAGGCGCGATTATGCATCCCCTGCTGCCACTGGTTAAAAATCTGCTTTAGCTCAACCCGATCCGGCGGTATCAGCGACCACTTCTCGCCATTGAGATAATCCACTTTCAGATGATGAAAGTTAAAGGTCATCGACAGCTCATCGCCACCCAGTGCGGCATAACGCTGGCAATGTTCAAGGCGGGTGGAGGACATCTCACCCACCGTCATCAGGCCGCGTGGTTGAAACACATCGCGGCTCATCTCTTGTAAAAATTCGTGGATACGGGGGCCATCGGTGTAGAAACGGCGGCCATCGCCCTCAAAATCATCAGGAAAGTCCTGCTGTTTAGAAACCAGATTGATCACGTCCAGCCGCAAACCATCGACGCCAATATCAGCCCAGAACTCGCACACTTTTTTCAGTTCATCGCGTACCGGCTGATGCTCCCAGTTCAAATCCGCCTGTTCGGTGGCGAACAAATGCAGGTAATATTGACCACTGGCGGCGTGCCATTGCCAGGCGTTACCGCCAAATTTCGAGCGCCAGTTATTCGGTAAGTTATCACCCTCACCATCACGCCAAATGTAGAACTGACGATAAGGGCTGTGGCGATCCTGCGCAGCTTTAAACCAGGCGTGCTCGGTGGAGGTGTGGTTGAACACCATATCCATCACGATACGGATCCCGCGCTGATGGGCTTGCGCGACCAGATTTTTGAAGTCGTCCAGTGTGCCGTAAGCCGGGTCGATGGCGCAGTAATCCGCGACGTCATAGCCGTTATCCACTTGTGGCGAGAGATAGACGGGTGTCAGCCAAATGGCGTCAATGCCGAGTTTTTGCAGATAATCCAAACGTTGCGTCACCCCCGCCAGATCACCAAAGCCATTGCCGGTGCTGTCCTGAAAACTCTTCGGGTAAATCTGATAAATGACGCCGTTTTGCCACCAAGGGATAGGATTATTCATAGCAGACTCTTTATTCGTAGAAAAACAGAAACCGTGGGAAAAATGACGCCGCCAGTGTATCACCAGCGGCGTTTCATGACTTAAACCGGCAGCTCGCCGCGACTCTCTTTACGTTTATAAACCATAATCGTCAGCAGCAGTGGCACCACAATCGCCACCAACATCGCCAAAGCATAGATGCCCCAGAACTGTGGCTTAATGGATAAAATACCCGGCAGACCGCCGACACCGATGCCGTTCGCCATCACCCCCGTCAATCCGCAAATCAGGCCCGCCAGTGCAGAGCCAATCATGGCGCACAGCATCGGGAAGCGGTATTTCAGGTTGATACCATACATGGCCGGTTCAGTGACCCCGAGATAAGCCGAGATGGCCGCTGGCACCGAGATTTCGCGCTCATTAATTTTGCGGCTAATAATGATGATGCCCAGTACTGCCGAAGCCTGCGCGATGTTAGAGAGTGCAATCAACGGCCAAACTGGCGTGCCGCCCATGCTCTGAATCATCTGCATATCAATGGCTAACGTGGTTTGATGCACACCAGTGATAACCAACGGCGCATATAGGAAACCAAACAGCGCGGCGCCAATCGGCGCGAAACTGCCGGTCATCACTGCTTTCACGCCCCATGCCACCCCATCACCAATCATGCGGCCAAATGGCCCAATCAGTGTATGGGCGAGGAACACCGCCAGCAGCAGGGAAACCACCGGCACCACCACCAGATAGAGGTAAGCGGGGATGATTTTCTTCAGGTTGGTTTCAATCCAGCCCAGCGCTAAACCCGCCAGAATCGAGGGGATAACCTGCGCCTGATAACCCACTTTTTCAATGGTGAACCAGCCAAAATTCCACACCTCAGGAATTTGTTGGCCCAGCAGATAGGAGTTCATCAGCTGCGGTGAAACCAGCGTGATACCCAGCACAATCCCCAATACCGGAGTGCCGCCCATTTTCTTCACTGTCGACCAGCAGATAGCCACCGGCAGGTAGAAGAAGATAGCTTCGCCCAGCAGCCAGAGGAAGTCATAAATGGTTTTCCACGCCGGATACATCTGCGCCAGCGTTTTACCGTCGCTCATCGGGATATCACCGATCACGTTACGGAAACCGAGGATCAAACCGCCGCTGATCAGCGCCGGTAACAGCGGGAAGAAGATCTCGGCAAAGTGAGAAATACCGCGCTCAAACCAGGTCATATTCTGCCGCGCCGCCAGCTTGGTTTGCTCTTTATCCACTTCATTCAGGCCAATTTTGGCGATCAGCGCCTGGTAGTAATCGTCCACTTCTGGCCCGATAACCACTTGAAATTGCCCGGCATTAGTAAAGCAGCCTTTGACCATCGATAGATTTTCGATCTCTTTTGGCGAGGCTTTAGAGGGATCATTTAACACAAAACGTAGCCGGGTAATGCAGTGGCTGACGGAGGCAATATTCTCTCTGCCTCCCACCAGTACGATCAATTGATCGATATCTTGTTGTTTTACTTTGCTCATTTCAACGTACCTTTCAACGGTGGGATAGCGTGCTGAGTGATAAAGCTTTTTTTTTATCTGTAAGGTCTATCTTGAATAAAAAAGAGTGAAAACGGCCGTCGGCACTATGGGGGTCGCCAGTATTAAAACCATCACCGATTAAATATTCGACTAATTAAAGATTAGCTACGTATTTATATTTATGGAATGGGAACGTTCCCAACTTGCGTTGAAGATCACAGTTTGCAATTTTTTGCGCCAGATAAGTCGCCAAAAACAGGAGCGCTGCCGCTGTTTACCCACCACTCAGGATGGGATAGCGGCTAACAGCAGAGTAAGATGAGGTATCAGGCCAGTTGACCGGGGATGATAATCTGTTGAATTAGCTGACTATTATTAAGCTGGTCCAGTAGTTGTTGTGCTGCTTTCACCCCTGCGCTGCCATAACCTAGTTCGACTGACAGGGTATTGGGGAACAGAAAGTGCAGTAGCGGCGTATTACCAATGCCACACACCTGAATATGTTGCTGCCCCTGCTGCTGTAAGTACTTACTTACCCCCATGGCGATGGTATCAGAGGCACATACCAGTGCCGAGGTATCCGGTTTTATCACCTGCGGTGCCAGTTGAAAACCACTCTGATAGCTCAATTCACCCAGTGCAACCGTAGGTATCAGGCCGTGCTGCTGGCTGTAATCAAGGTAGGATTGGTGGCGGCGCATACCCGTGGTGGCATCCGACGGCTGCACGCCGATATAGCTGATATGACGATGACCCGCATGGCGTAACTTATCCATCAGCAGGCGCACCGCCCCCTCATCGTCATAGCAGACGGAGGAGTAACCGGCGTATTCCCGCGCCAACACCACCATTTTCTCTTGCCACGGCGAGAGCATATCTGCGGTTAACCCAGTGAAACCAAACAGAATCACCCCATCCACATTGCGCTGTTGCAGCACATGCAGATGCTCGCTGACCAAAGTGGCATCAAACTGGCTCTCCATCAGAATCGGGTCGTAACCTTGCTGGTAGAACAGTGGCAGCATGGTGCGTACCGCCTGATTCTCAGACGGTGAATCCAGACGCGAGACAATAATCGCTACCACTTTATCGCTCTGCCCTCGCATGGCACGAGCTGATTTTGACGGGGTAAACCCCTGCTGACGAATAATCGCCTCAACCCGCTCCCGCGTCTGTGGGCTGACACTGCCTTCGTTATTCAATACCCGCGAAACCGTGGATTTTCCAACTCCACTCATGCGGGCAATGTCCTTAATGGTTAAGCGGTTTTGCATGGTTTACCTAATGTTTAGGTTTAGAAATATATAATAAACTGATTATTTATACTTGATGGCATACAGGGAAGCATAGCATGCACAGAATCAGACTCAGCGCATGATATCCCAATGACCGGCGACATATTGTCACCCTAACGGATTATCTTCTCGTCAGGGTGATTTTTGCCGTGTTAACCATGGTTATGCCGTTTAGTGTCTGTCTAGCTGTTTGGTGGCTAAGCTATCATTAGCGACCTATTTTTATCGCGTACCAGAGGGGTAGAAGTCGCGTAGCGCCTACCCTAGTTATTAATTTACCGGAGGTTAATGACCCAGTGGATCCTGTTCCCTCAACCGCACCCAATGGGTGCCTCCGGTAAGGTCTCTCCTCGTCTGAGGTGATTGCCTGACCGGATAATAATCTGGTCGGCCGTCACCGCGCACTTTCCCCGTGTTGGTCTCTGCTGATGATTTTTTGCTCTCTCACGGCAGCTTTGCTGTGGGCGCAACATGATGGCGCTAGATAAGCGGCGTCATCAAATGACAGTAAGGTTAGCACCATGCACGTTAAAAATTTCACCCGACAATTGCTCAATGCATTGAGCCGCAGCCTGCCCCGCCGCCTGATCCGCCGGGAAACCATGCTAGAGGGTTTGCCGCAGGGAAGTGCGGCTCAAGATCTGCCCGTCGCCCTGACTCAGCAGCGCTTGCAGTGCGCCAATGAGACGCCACAGCAGCTCTACCAGCGCTTTAAGAGCCACCCAGAGGGGTTGACCGAGCAGGAGGTGCAGGCGATTCGCCTCAACAGCGGCAATAATGAAATTGAAAATCAGCAGACAACTCGCTGGTGGGTCCACCTATGGCACTGCTACCGCAACCCATTTAACTTGCTGCTAACCATTCTGGCACTGATCTCCTATGCCACCGAAGATCTCACCGCCGCACTGGTAATTGGTGCCATGGTCTTGATCTCCACCCTGATGCACTTTATTCAGGAAGCGCGCTCAAGCCGCGCGGCGGATGCATTGAAAGCCATGGTCAGCAACACCGCGACCGTGATCCGCAGCGATGCCCATACCGGCAAGAGCGAACATCGTGAATTGCCCATCTCACAGTTAGTGCCCGGCGATATCATCAAGCTCTCGGCTGGCGACATGATCCCGGCAGATTTGCGCATTTTGCTGGCAAAAGACCTGTTTATCAGTCAGGCCGCATTGACGGGTGAATCACTGCCAGTGGAGAAACTGGCCCAGTGCCGTGAGTGTGAGGAGCAGAATCCACTGGAGCGCGATACCCTGTGCTTTATGGGCACCAATGTGATCAGCGGCTCGGCGCTGGCGATAGTCATCGGCACTGGCAATCAAACCTATTTTGGCCTATTGGCTGAGCGGGTGACCCATCAGGATGAGCAACCCAACGCCTTCCAGAGTGGCATCAGTAAAGTCAGTTGGCTGCTGATCCGTTTCATGTTGGTGATGACACCAATTGTGTTACTGATCAACGGCTTTACTAAAGGTGACTGGTGGGAAGCCGCGCTTTTTGCGCTCTCTGTCGCCGTCGGTTTAACCCCAGAAATGTTGCCGATGATCGTCACCTCGACCCTGGCAAAAGGGGCAGTGAAGCTGTCGCAACAGAAAGTGATCGTCAAACGACTGGATGCCATTCAGAACTTTGGCGCGATGGACACTCTGTGTACCGATAAAACCGGCACCCTGACTCAAGATAAGATCGTGTTGGAGAGTCATACCGATGTGTTTGGTGCCAACTGTGAGCGCGTGTTGCACTACGCCTGGCTCAATAGCTACTACCAAACCGGGCTGAAAAATCTGCTGGATGTGGCGGTGCTCTCCTCCATGGCGGGATCTGCCGCCGCCGAGTCTCAGGCCGCCGACACACTGGCGGGTTACCGCAAAATCGATGAGATCCCCTTTGATTTCGAACGCCGCCGCATGTCTGTGGTGGTCAGCGATAAATCGGATTATCACGAGCTTATCTGCAAAGGGGCGCTGGAAGAGATGCTCTCCATTTGCCGCCATGTCCGTCAGGGGGATGAGGTTATCCCCATCACTGATGCGCTGCTGGCCCGTATCCGCCGCATCACGGATGAGCAGAACCAGCAAGGGCTGCGGGTGGTTGCCGTCGCTACCCGCATTCTACCCGCCTATCAGCGGGATTATGCCGTTATCGATGAATATGACCTGATTTTGGAAGGCTATATCGCCTTCCTCGATCCACCGAAAGAGAGCACTGCCCCTGCGCTATTGGCGCTGAAAAACAGTGGTGTTAACGTAAAAATCCTTACTGGTGACAATGAGTTAGTGGCGCGTAAGGTCTGTAAAGATGTTGGATTATCTGTCGAGCAGGTTTTGCGCGGCAATGATATTGAGCAGATGACAGAGGCAGAACTGACCGAAGCTACCCGCACCACCACCGTGTTTGCCAAACTGACCCCGATACATAAAGAACGTATCGTGCAAAACCTGCGGGCTGCGGGCCATGTGGTCGGTTTTATGGGGGATGGCATCAATGATGCGCCAGCGCTACGGGCGGCCGACATTGGGATCTCCGTGGATTCGGCAGTGGATATCGCCAAAGAAGCCGCCGATATCATTTTGCTAGAAAAGAGCCTAATGGTGCTGGAACAGGGGGTGATCGAAGGCCGCCGCACCTTCGCCAACATGCTGAAATACATCAAAATGACTGCCAGCTCCAACTTTGGTAATGTCTTCAGCGTATTGATTGCCAGCGCATTTTTACCCTTCTTGCCGATGCTGCCTCTACATCTGTTAATCCAAAATCTGCTGTACGATATTTCGCAGATTGCCATTCCGTTCGATAACGTCGACGAAGAGCAACTGGCGAAGCCACAACGCTGGAACGCCGGCGATCTGGGGCGCTTTATGGTGTTCTTTGGCCCGATAAGTTCTATTTTTGACGTATTGACCTTTAGCCTTATGTGGTGGGTATTTAAGGCCAATACGCCGGAAATGCAGACCTTGTTCCAGTCCGGTTGGTTTATTGAGGGGCTGCTGTCTCAGACATTGATCGTGCATATGATTCGTACCCGTAAGATTCCATTTATCCAGAGCCGCGCCTCATGGCCACTGTGCTTAATGACACTGGCGGTGGTGGTCATCGGTATCGGGCTAACCTTCTCACCACTGGCGGGATTCCTGCAATTACAAGCGCTGCCACTGGCTTACTTCCCATGGCTGATAGTGATCCTGGCCGGATATATGGTGACGACGCAGTGGGTGAAGGGGTGGTTTGTGAGGAGATATGGCTGGCAGTGATGCTAGCTGTATTACATATTGATTTGGCGATTGATTCGTTTGAGGTGAGAGTTAAATTCGACTCAAACAATCAATCGCGATGGCCTTAAAACTATCAAAATGCTGACTACTCAACAGACGGCTCATGGAGCGCTCGCGCACAAAGGTGACGAACAGATCGTAAATCGCCATCGCCTCTTCATAATCGGTTTTACTGATGGCCAGCAAGAAGATGACATAGGCCACTTCGCCATCCCCCCAGGCAATACCATTGGGGGCCAGCAGTGTCACCACCACCGTTCTCTTCGCCAATAAGCCCAGTGAATGTGGCAGCGCGATCCCCTCGCCTAGCATGGTGGAGACAATCGCCTCCCGCTCAACCACTGACGGGTAGAAATCGGCGTCAACAAACCCTTCCGCCTCCAGCTGACCACAGACTTTCTCAAACAGCTGTGCCTGTGTTATCGGCTGGTCGATAATCATAAAGTGATGGCGATCAAAGAACTTTTCCAACATGTAGGGGCGAGTTCGATCCACCAAGACTAGCTTGCCCAACTGCTCCAGCTGATACTCGGTCGGGAATGGCGACATCACCACCACTGGCTTGTTTTTCTCAGCTAATCGCGAGTTGGAAATAACGAAATCTTCGTCGATATGGTGGAGAATTTCGTAATCACGCAGGGAAATGGTCTGTGTCATCACAATTTGCGGATACTTACGGGAAATCTGCGCCTGGATCATACGGGTGGTGGAGTTACCGGTGTCACACACTAACATCACCTGCGGATGGCGCTGATAACCAATATTGTAATGGCGCTCCAGCCCCACCCCAATATGCAGCACCAGATAGCCAATTTCATTCTCACTCAAGCTGTAAGGGGTGTATTTCCCCCAACTGGATACCGCCGCCAGCGTCACATCATAGGCCATCGGATAGTGCTGTTTAATATTGGATAACAACGGGTTAGGAATGGTTATCTGATACTTCACCCGCGTGATCATGGTTTTGATATGGGTGAGCAGATCACAACGCAGCTGCTTATCGCCCTGCAAATTGTAATTATAGTGCGTGTTGATATAAGAGAGGATGTAATCCACCAGCGTCTCTTCATCATCAGCATTGATTTCACTTGGCCGGCTACTGCCAGACGGGTTGGTTTGCACCCGACGGGCGGCAATATTGACCCGTAAATAGGCCTCTTCCGCCGCCGAAATATCTTTTTTGGACAGTGACTTAAGCTCATTTGCCAAGCGGCCTGATGCCAGTTTCACCGCCTCATCTACATCTTCGGCGTCAAAATCGGATAACGGATAGCCATCAGTGATCCGTTTTATCGCCACCGCACAGTAAAAAATCAGGTATTGCTCACCTTCATCAGTCAGCCGCACCCCATATTGATCCAGTAGCGCGTGTAATCTTTCGGTCAAATCCGGTATGGCCTGAATACTCAGAAACTCATTTTTTAATAATGGGTTATCGGTGTCTTGCAGTTGTAGCTGGAACAAAAGATCCGTCAGACAGGTGCGGATCGCCAACTCCGCGCCAAATAATTTCATGCCATAGCGGGGCTTGGTTTCAATCGTCAAATGGTAGCGGTTCAGCCTCTCTCTCACCTCAGCCATATCATTTTGCAATGTGCCACGACTGACAAACCATTCATCGGCTAAATCCTCCAGCTTCAATGAAAAAGCGGAGGTCAGAAAACGGATTAACAGATAGTGCACTCGCTCATTGGCAGTGCGCGGGGTTAAATGCGTTTTACGGTTTTGCTGCTGCAGAGCACGGAAGCGCTCGGCGTCATCGATCATTAACCGATAACCAAAGCCACGGTTATGTACAAAATGTGCACCATAATGCTCAAGAATTTCATTCAACGCCGTGATATCTGCCCGCACAGTACGTGTCGAGACCGCAAAGCGCTTCGCCAGCTCATCCTGAGGCAGCGTCTCCGATTGCAGTGCATCGAACATATAGGCCAGACGTTGATAGGGAAATCTCACTGCTCCACTCCGTTATCCAAACATGCTGTTTTTCAAGGCATTGAGGCCATCCCCTGCCAGCATCTGCGCAGGGGATGGTCTCACCAAGTGCCAGGGTCAATTTGCCACTTTGTGGATCAATTTTAAAGCGGCTTCTGCTATCGCGGTGCTGATTCAGCGCCTACAGGCAGTGGTTGTCGAGTACCTGTATCGGTCGTTACACCACGATCTTTTTGACGATATCCAATAATGTTTTTACATCTTGCGGGCGGGTATTGCCCGTTTTGCTGTCGATAATTGAGCTGTAGATGTGCGGGATGATTTTTGTCACTCCGGCATCCAGTGCGATCTGCACAATTTGCTCGAAATTATCCAGATCGATACCACCCGTTGGCTCCAGCCAGAAACCGGTCGCCGCACAAGCTTCGGCGACAAATCGATACTCGTCGATAGAGTCCAAGCCGTTCATTGGGAAGAATTTTATCGAGCTGCCGCCCATATCTTTCAACATGGCAATAGCGGTGGTGACCGCAACGATCGCGTCTTTCTGCTGTGAGCTGAGGGGGCCGGTGGAGATCTTCACATACCCCACTTTACCGGTCGGTGAGACCAGGCCGTTAACCACCGTCTCCTGCTGCCCCAGCAGAGCGCGACTCGGGCCGACGCCAGTAAATACCTGATTTACATGCTGTGGTTTCAGCTGCTGCACAATCTGGCTAACCATCGTCGATTGCTTAGGATCACCCGCACCCAACCCGACGGATAGAGCATTATCGATAAGTGCCGCATACTCGCGCATCTCTTTCACCGCGCTGTCGACATCAGGGTAATTTTTCGATAACACCCCCACCAACACATGGCCTTCGGCGGCCTGGTAGATCTCACGCGCATTCTCTTTTGAACCGGCCAGCACATTCAGACACACCCGATCACGGTAATAATTTGGGGTCAATTTCATGGCTTAGGCTCCCTTAATCAGCTGGTTGATACAGCGGTAAATTGTTTCGAGTTGCGGTGGTGTTACACTGCGAACATCCACTTCAATCTTACCTTCGTTGGCTTTGTAGGCACGGAAATAGATGGCAATATCACCATTTTTTAGCGCATCAACCAGATCTGGTGTCGAGCGGCCGATTTTGGCTTCATCAAAACTGATCTCAGTGCGGGCAATATCGCGCCCAGCCGCATCCCAAACCACTTTGGCGCAGACGCCGTCGATGCTATTCAGTTGGGTGATGAAAGGCGTCATCTTCGCCACCATCTGCTGGCCGCTCTCTTTTTCCAGTGTCATGTAGCTTTCAATGGCGCGGGTTAGGCCGAGGATACCCTCTTTACCCACTTTCATCGCCCGACCAATGCCGTTTGATTGCAGTTTCACCCAATCAACATAGGTTTTCTTACCTAAGACCAATCCGCTGGTCGGCCCTTCAATAGCTTTGGCCCCACTGTAAATCACCAAATCAGCGCCCATTTGGTAGTAACAGAGCAGATCTTCTTCCGCTGCCGCGTCAACGATTAATGGCAGTTGATGCTTGCGGGCGATGACCACCGCTTGCTCAACCGATAAAATGCTTTTTTGCACACAATGGTGGGATTTTATATACAAGATCGCCGCTGTATTGCGCGTGATCGCCGCTTCTAGCTGTTCAGGCAAACACTCATTGGCATAACCGGCTTCCACCACTTTACCGCCACCCAAGGTCACCATGGTATCAACTGGCGCACCAAAGTTAACATTGTGCCCCTTCGGCAGCACAATTTCATTGGGCACGGTGCGGGGTGCGGCATGAAGATTGACCAGCAAATTCGCATCATCTTTCACGATCACTGCGGCGACGGATTGCGCAACTCCGGCAGAGGCGCAGGAGACCACCACCGCGCTCTCAACATTTAGTAAATCGGCAATGTAAGCGCCGGTTTTATTCACCAGATCTTTCATTTCAAAGTAGTGATTTAGACCCAGCTCCACGGCGTCAATCACCTCTTGCCGTGGTGTTGAAACCCCAAGCATTGTCATACGGCCAGAGGCATTAATCACATGTTTTAGCTGGTATTTCTCATAAACTGAAGACATCTTTTAACTTCCCTTCGTCAGTTAACACTAAGTCACCGGCCACCACCGCAGCCAGTGGCACCAGATACTGTTCACCGGTGACCGATTTACCTTCCGAATCGCTGAATACCTGCGGCTGCTGTTTCAGCTCAAAAATAGTCAGGTCAGCATCATAGCCCTCAGCCACGACCCCTTTATGGCTCAGGCGCAGCGCTTGGGCGGCATTTTCGGTTACACAGCTGATGACCTGTTCCAAGTTTAGGCCGATGATGAAAAATTTGGACATCACGCTCGCCAGGCTATGCACCGGCCCACTTATGCGGTTGCGGCAATAGATGTCGGAGCTGATGGTGTGCGGGTAGATACCTTGCTTGATGGCAAGCTCGGCAACCTCAAAGCTGAAACTGGCGCTACCATGGCCCACATCCAGCAACACGCCGCGTTTTAGTGCGCGCTGAATAGATTCACGCAAAGCCCCCGCGGGGGTCAGAATTCGGTTGGGTTTGCCGTTATAGCAATGAGTAATAATGTCGCCCTGCGTCAGTAAATCGGCAATTTCATCCAGATCCGGCGGGTTATTGCCAATGTGCACCATCAGCGGCAACTGGTTGTTCTCTTGCTGGATCTCTTTGGCGCGAATCAGCGGCTTAATACCGTTTTTACCCACCACACTGCTACTCATTCGGGCCTTAATGCCGATAATGAAATCGGGGTTACGAGCAATCGCCTGACTGACACTTTGCTTATCAATCTGCGCCATATCAGCTAATTCGTTTTGCGTGACGATGCCGGTTTTTGCAATATTTAAAAAAGCATAAACATGGGTTTTGGCCGCGCGAGTCAGGCGGTAGAAATCATCAATATCATTGGCACCCGTGCTGCCGGCATCCACCACCGTGGTCACGCCACTGGCAACACCAACTAAATCAGCTTCGTCATGATAAATAGGCGATGCGGGGTAGCAGTGAACATGGGAATCAATCCAGCCGGCACTGAGATAATATCTCCCAGCCAGATCCAGGACTTTTTTGGCCGGATAAAAAGGGGATTCAATTTGGTTATTTTCAACCGCAGCAATAGTCGCGCTCACCGCCGTTATTTTTCCATCATTAATGGCAATATCCACCTGATGACCATTAACCAATAGTGCCCGAGTGATAATAAAGTCATGCATTATCTTTATTCTCCGTTATACCCTTCTTACTGAGTATCGCAGCGGGGTAAATATCCGGTAATTTGAATATTCACCCCGAAGTTCAGGAAATCGCGACCGGGAAAATAGAACCTAAAATCATGGCACCCAAAATTGCGCCACCGGTTATAGGTTTATTCCACAGATAAAACAGTAATGCGCCACCTAAAGAGCCGATACCAATGGGAATTGATGCAGTAATCGCGGACAGAATAATCAGTGGCCCCAAAAAGCGGCCCGATGAGTTACCTGCGCCCATCATGACATCTGCACCGTAAGTCGAATTACTTTGGTTAATCGTAAATTTACGTGCCAAAATAATCAGATAGCCGATAGCTAGACCAATTATCAGGCCGGTCACCAAGGAGGCGGCAAAATTGGCCACCGGGAACACAAATCCAGCCCCCAGCAATAATGCCGGCACACCCAAACCTACGCCGGTTTGAATCGCACCACCGATATCTAAAATACCGACCAGCGAACCTTCAATAATACGGGCAAATAAGAAGCTGGCACCAAATGCAGCCACTGCCCCATAAACCCCGGTATCCATTCCTGCACGTAGCATTGAAACAAATGCCACTTCGTTAAATGCGCCGATACCATATAAATAGTACATATGAGTACCCGCAAACACGCCGGAAGATAATAGCCCTACAAAGATCGGAAAGGACCAGTCGGCATACCAGAAATTATTCTTGGTTTGTTCATCCATCATTAAGCTCCTCTCGCTGTGTTATTTTCCGCTCAATGCGTTATGAATGGTATCGAGCCACACGGGCACACCCAGACTGAATGACTCCAGGAATTTCATGTCGAATCCACGGAAGAAGCCACTGAGCACGAACAGCAGCACAATCACTGTCATCATGATTTTTGTGACTTTATTCCAGCCGCTCTCCTCAACCCCTTTACCAATTAAAATACCCAGAACCAGACCCGGAACGGCATTACCCATAATTAACTGCGCCAGGCCGCCGAAAATAGTGGCCCAGAAACCAGAACGACGTCCGGCATCAATGGCGGCTAGCCAGAAAATAACCGGCATCACGGTGTTAACCAGAATATTAGCGGCCGGCACCAAGACCTTAATTGCCGTAACCTGTAATGCAGCCGGAACCGCTGAAGCGGTAGTATTGAGGAAGCTGACGACAATAACCCCGATAATGCCGCAGGCAATCGCCATCTTTTTCGGGTTATGCATGGTTTCCGCCACATTGCGATTTTTAATCATCAATGCTGCAGCACCCCAGTTCGGAATAATGCGGTGGTCGACATCCTGAGTAAAGGCCCCAGCGGCAACCGACGAGGCCCAGGCGTTGAAGAAGAAGCCTAGCCCGAAGGAGAAATGCGATGCCGGATCGCCCTCACACGAGTTCAACTCGCCCAAGGTACGAAATGCGCCCATGCCCTGTATTGTCGGCGCATGGAACATGCGGGCGGCCCCAACACCAACCCCCACGCCGACCAGTCCGCCGATAATAATCGACTTAAAAAGAATAATTAAAAACATCAACATATCCTTTCATCTATAAGTCACACCCAGCAATTGAAGTTGCAGCTAGCTGCAAATAACAGTGCGGTGGGAATAGACTTTTTATTTAGAAACGAAGACAACCTTTTCTGTGTCAATAATTGTCACGTTCACGGTAATATCTAATTCAACACTGTATGTTTTTCTTTCTCGCGGCAGAAAAAAGAGTAAAAACTTCTCTTTTTTCACTGATAATTCGGCGCGTAATACTTTGACGTCTTGTGGTTCAATCCGTAACAGAATATTTTGCGTCGACTTCAACACCGTATTTTGGACATTACCCAGTGCATTGGCGAAAGCTTTACCCTTAGTATCGCCTTTGCCTTTTACCTGCACCTGAGTGGTATATTGTTCTTTCATTACGGCTGACCATATTTCTTGATATACGCTTCCACTAATTTCTGCCCTAACTCTTCTTTATCCATAAATCCGAAGCCTAATACCTTGCAGCCTTCATTTATTGCGGTCACACCCTCTTCGACTGAGCGCATTCCGTATTTTGCTTTGTAGCCATACTTATTTTGGGCCGTAATAGCACCCGCACCGCCGCTACCACAAAATGAGATACCGAAGTCTGCTTGTTCGCTATTCATCACATCACCCAGTTTCATGTCTGCGGCAACACCGGGAATAACCACCACGCGGCCACCAGCCAATTCAACACCTTGCCCAACTTTTTGGCCTTTACCTAAACGGTCGCCAATTACAACGGTAATTTGACTCATAGTCTCTTCTCCAGATGACTGTTTTATGGGTTATTATCTTTCGCTACTTCAAAATGCACCGATAACAAATAAGCCTCTTCAATCGGCAAATTGGCAAACCTGTCGACAACTTGCTGGGCCATTTGCATTGAATGTGCTGAAATTTCATCAAATAATGATTTATCCACCTCAGGTAATGGCTCGCCAGTGATTGAACGTAACACCATGGCCCGAATATGTGATGTCAACATTTGCTGCTGCACATCGTTGGTGAAAATGTTTTCGGCATTTAACATCACGGTAATTTCAGCTAATACCCGCTCAGTGATGATATTTACCTCTGCGACTCCAGGTTCCTCGGCTGCATTCAATGTGGCTACATCATTCACGCTGACAATCCTCTATTTCTTGCTGTAACAACTTTCTGACTACAAAGAGAGCTTCGTTTACCTCCCCTCTGCGCGATGACATCACCCTACCTGCAAGCGGAATAGGTGTGTAGCGGCATTTTTTCCAGTTCAAAGTGGAAATGTCATGTACCGGGGGGATCACATTCGCAAAATAGGCGTTTACATAGCTAACTTAATCATTAACAACAAAATAACTTTTATATAAATGCACCGTGAATGCCTGCGGTGGAAAAAAGTTCGTGATCCGGATCTCTTTCTTTTCTAGCCGGAAGCGCCTAATATCAGATCAATATTAAAGTTATTTTCGAACACCCCCTCTCCTATGGCGTGGGGGTGTTGTTTTTATGTTTTGCTGAAATTGAATTGGAGAGTGGTATGACCAAGCCAACCATCACGATTAACGAGCTGGATGCTGAACGTTTGGATGCGTTACTGGCGCAACCGGCCTTTGCCGGTACAGTGGTCGCACAAGCGCTCAATGAAGAGCTGGATCGCGCAGAAATTCTGCCACCTAATGCTATTCCGGCAGATGTGGTGACTATGAACAGCCGTGTGCGTTTTCGTGATCTGAATAACCAGGAGGAGCATATCCGCACCCTGGTTTATCCGGCATCACTGAAAGACAGCAACGATCAACTCTCGGTGATGGCACCTTTAGGGGCAGCATTGCTGGGCTTGCACGTCAATGACGAAATCAGTTGGAAATTGCCTGGTGGGGATGAAGCCCGCATTATTGTGCTGGAGCTGTTATATCAGCCAGAAGCCGCGGGTGAATTTCATCGTTAATCGTCATTAATCGACAATAAATGCCGATAAATGTTGATTGAAATATCTGCGCATATGATGTGAGGGTAATAGCCTAGGGCCATTACCCTCCTGCCGCAGATTAGCGATATTTTTTATGGTAGGTATCGCGGGTGGGCTTGAAATCTTGGGCGGCTTTTTTGGCGTCATCCAGTTTGCCTTGATTGGCCAAAGCCAGCGCACCATCAATCTGCCCAATAAGTAAATCCAAACCATGGCGGAAATCCTTCACCTCCGCACTCCCCTCACCTTTACTCTTCAGTTTGCCAGGAATGCCCTTTTGTGCATCCAGTGCCGCCACGCGCATCGCCGCTAAACCTTGCTTGATCACATCTGTAGAGTCGGCCTTCAACACTTTGCCGTAATTCTCGGCAATGGTGTCCATGTTATCCGCCACACTGGCCGCCATGGCTAACGTGCTGGCGCTGAGTAACACCGCCGCCATTAACGCCATCATCTTCTTACTCATGCTCACACTCCTTATAATTATTGTTAACTGCATAGTTCTCATTGATACATTGCTCATACTTAACGTAGTCAATGGAGGGGGAAACTGGCAATGATTTCTTACTGCCAACAGAAAAAAGCCAAAACTGTGCGGATGAACAGATAAAACGCCCGTATTTCTACAGGCGGGAGATGAAATAAGAATATGACAGGAGGGCTATTATTCGCCCGCGATCTTCATCGCCGGTAATAGGACTGAACCACACTGAATGTTACTACGCAGTTCGATATCACTGCCGACACTCACGATATTGCGCAGCATATCTTTCAGGTTACCGGCGATTGTAATCTCACTCACCGGGTACTGAATCTCACCATTTTCAACCCAGAAACCAGCAGCCCCGCGAGAGTAATCACCCGTCACGGTACTGACCCCCTGGCCCATCAATTCGGTCACCACCAAGCCTTTATCCAGTTGCTTCAGCATTCCGGCGAAATCCTGCCCCTGACCTGCAATGCGCCAGTTATGGATCCCCCCGGCGTGCCCGGTGCTTTGCAGCCCCAACTTACGGGCTGAATAGCTGGTCAGCAGATAGGTTTGCAGCACCCCATCTTTGACAATCTCTCGTTGCAGCGTGCGCACGCCTTCACTGTCGAACGGCGTTGAAGCCAGACCACGCAATAAATGCGGATGCTCTTCAATGGTCAACCATTCAGGCAAAATCTGCTTGCCGAGGTGATCGAGCAAAAAAGTCGATTTGCGATAAATATTACCGCCGCTGATAGCCGACACTAAGTGGCCGAACAAGCCCGTCGCCACTTCGGCGGCAAACAGCACCGGTGACTCCATGGTCGGCAGCTTACGTGGCGATAAGCGGGACAAAGTGCGACGGGCGCACTCTTCACCCACCCACTCAGGGTTGGCTAAATCTTCCATCCGCCGACCAATGGTATAGGCATAATCCCGCTCCATATCGCCATTGTGCTCGGCGATAACACTGCTGGAGAGTGAATGGCGGCTGGAACAATAGCTCTGTAACATGCCGTGGCTGTTGCCAAAGACCTTAATGCCGTAATGGCTGTTAAAGCTGCCACCCTCGGTATTAGTAATTCGCGTGTCTGCCTGCAATGCCGCCTGCTCTGCTCGCGCAGCCAGCAAAATACCTTGCTCAGCATCCAAATCACCCGGATGGAACAGATCCAGATCCGGTGCCTCAAAGGCCAGTAGCGATTTTTCTGCCGGCCCCGCATAAGGGTCAGGCGAGGTATAGCGGGCGATATCCAGTGCCGCTTGCACGGTACGGGCGACCGCATCCGGACTTAAATCGGTGGTGGAGGCGCTGCCTTTGCGTTGCTGGTGATAAACAGTAATTCCCAGCGCACCATCGCTGTTGAACTCCACGTTCTCCACTTCACCAAAGCGAGTGCTGACACTAATTCCGGTGGTTTTGCTGACGGCAACTTCAGCCGCATCAGAACCCGCACGGGCCAATTCCAACGCTTGTGCAACAGCGTGTTCCAGCGTTTTACGCTGTTCTGCAACTTGAGTGACTACTTTCATCGATCTGCCATAATTAATGAGATAATCGTTCAGGAAAGTGTCGTAATACGACGACTTACACGGATAAAATAGGGGACGCCATACTTTCAGTCTATCAGAGATCTTGGTGCGATTTCGCAGAAAGCCAACAACCTGCTAGGCTTTACGCGAATTTATATCACTGAAATTAAAGGATTAATTTCTAGCAATGTCCACACATTGACCACATCTAGCTACAATAGTACGTCAATAGCATAAAAACGCCCGCATTTTTGCGGGCGCTTTTCATCAAAATGTTATTAATCCGCTTTCAAGCTCTCAGAGTTAGTCCAAAGGTCAAATAGATCTCCATCGGCATAAACTTTTACCTGCGCCACTCCGCTTGTCACCCCCATAGACACCACCTTATCAACGGGTAGGCCAACTTTCGGCATAAAGCATTCAGTCTGCATTATCTCGGTGATAGCGGGCATATCATTGTGTTTTGCTGCTGCAAAAAGGCGCTCGAAAGCATCTTTGGATGTGCAAACCGGGTGTTTGCCGCTAAGTGTTGCAGCCATCGTATTACCGGCAAAGCCAGCAATCAGCAGTGCCACTAAAATTCTCTTTTTCATCCCTATCCCCATTCACTGTTTTTATGAGTCCATCTTTAACTTGATAGTAAATTTTAGTTACCTGCGTTAATACTTATAATTATCAGGCAAATCGGGATAGGGGCTGATCTCACAACCAGCCTCCTCCCACACCACCGTACATACGGGTCCGTATACGGCGGTTCGGTTATGTTGATCGTCGCCTTCCTATAACTCTGGCAGGCCCAGTCTGACGAACAGGTTATTGGGAAGTGCTATGTTCAGCGCCGGGCTACAGCTCACCCGCCACTGTTTATGGCAACTTCCCACCGTCTGCGCCGAGAGGTCTTTGCTAACCCCGCGATTGTGCAGCTCTTTATAACGCTTGCCGCCCGTTTTCCACTGTTTCCAGAGGACACTCCGCAGCCTGCGCCTTATCCACCCGTTCAGCTCTCTTATCAGCGATGGCCACTCGTTCAGCCTGTAGTAGCTTTTCCAGCCCGTCATATATCGCTTTAACGGCTCGATTAGCTGCTCCAGGCTTCTGCCCGTGTTACGTCCCGTCAGTTCCCTTATCCGCGTTTTGAACCGCTTCACCGATCCCGGCGACACCACGCACCACACTTTCCTGCCCCTTATGAAGCTGTAACCCAGGAACTTACGCGACTCCGGATGCGCCACTGCGCTCTTTTTCGCATTCACCTTCAGCTTCAGTTTACGGCTCAGCCAGTGCGTCAGCCCCGCCATCACACGATTGCCTGCACGTTCGCTTTTCACATACACATTACAGTCGTCTGCATAACGGGCGAACTTCAGGCCGCGTTTCTCCAGTTCCTTATCGAAGTCATCCAGCAGCAGATTCGATAACAACGGCGACAGCGGGCCGCCCTGCGGCGTCCCTTCTGTCACCGGCCTTACCAGACCGGCTTCCATCACGCCTGCATTCAGGAACCTGCGGATAAGTGACAGCACCCGTTTATCCGACACCCGTTTCGCTATCCGGCTCATCAGTACATCGTGGTTCACCCGGTCGAAGAACTTCTCCAGATCGAGATCGACCACCCAGTGATACCCGGACCCAATATATTCATGAGCCTGTTTCACAGCCTGATGGGCAGAGCGCCCGGGGCGGAACCCGTAGCTGCTGTCGCTGAACGACGCATCCCACTGCATCTGCAACACCTGCATCATCGCCTGCTGGATAAAACGATCCACCACCGTCGGGATACCCAGCAGACGTTCGCCGCCGCAGGGTTTCGGGATGGTCACTCTTCTTACAGGGGATGGGCGATAGCTGCCGGACAGCAGTTGCGCTTTCAGTTCGGGCCAGTGGTGTTTCAGGTACTCCGGCAGTTCGCTTACGCTCATGCCGTCGGCTCCCGCCGCACCTTTATTGGCCTTCACTCTTTTCAGGGCTTGCCTGAGATTGACGGGTTCACAGATGGCTTCCATCAGCCACGCTGTTGACGACGGACTTTCTCTGGTCGTCGGTGCCTGCCCGGTTTCAGCCCCCCGGGAACCGGCGTCCGGGGCTTCACCCCTTCTTCGGGCTTCAGGGCCGCGATGCGTTTTCTGCTGCATGACCGTTCAGAACCTCCGCTGATACTCGTCACTCATTACCGTTCGGGCCTTCAGACGTCACGTCCTACTATGCCCTCTGCTGACTCCTGTCCACCGGTCAGCGCACCTTACGATGCACTCAGTTCTGAATACAGAACGCCGGACAGGCCTCCCGGGGTAAGCTCAGCCGCTTTCACCACACACCTGCCCAATCTACCACCCCGGCTCTTGATGGTTATGGCCTTCGCAATCACATGCTTGCTCCGCCAGTCGGGTAGGCCTTATATCGGGTTTCTGTCCGTCAGGTCATGGTTTTGCTCCACGCTTCCTTCAGACCCCGCCTCACGACGACGCCCTTGCGCTTCACTAGTCCTTCGCCACCATCAGGCTGGACAGGGGACTTTCACCCCCGAGCTGCTGAGCATGCCCGGCACACATAAAAAATCCTGCTAAAAGCAGGATCAAAGAATGACTAATGATTTCATTTCACGGTCAGAACATCACCACCTGCCCTCCAGTTTGTGGATGAGGCATCACCGGGTTAATCTCACCGGGCTTGGAGATTGAACGCATAAAACTTTCCATCGTCACAAAGGTATGGCCGCAATTCACATTGATGCACTGGTGATAGCGCTCTTTGGTTTCGGTGGTGATTTGGCTGCTGCTGCGGGTATGGGCTGCGCTATGGCATAAAGGGCAATTGAACATGATCCGGACTCCGGCATCATCCCGGCTATGGCCGGTGTTAATGATAATTATGCGTGATTATTGATTAAAAATCATCATTCCATATCCAAATCATCTATTTTCACCTCTAATTCCAGCGCGGTAGTAAAGCCGCTGCCACTCACCGAATGGGTAACAGTGACCAGCGTCCAATCAGCTTCATCAATCTGCTTTTTGAATCCGGTCACTTTAACCGGCACTTCGGGATAGAGATCGGCGCGACCTTTGGCAAGTTGAATAGAGAATTTCGCCGCACCCCGTTGCAGCCGTTCCCAATTCGATTTAGCCGCCCGCTGTGCGTTGTTCTTGCTGGCGTAAGTGGTGCGCAAGGTCAGTACATTTTCATCCGTACCTATCAGATATTCGCCCTGTTTCTCTTCTGGCTTCTTGGGCTTGGCGCTGCTTTTCGTCTTGCGTTTACGCTTTACTTTTACCGCTGGTTTTTCGGTGGTGCGGGTGTTAAGCCAGTTCGCCACGACGCCGGTATATGCGCCCCGGTCAGCCATACTAAATTGATGGCCGTCACCCAAACTGCGGATAACGGTCATGACTGGTATCGGTTTACCGCTGGCGGTTTTCGATTGGCCTTGTTTGATAAATAACAGATTGCCATTTTTTACGGCGGCAATAGCGCCATATTGTTTCGCTAATCGGGTTATTAAATTACCGTCTGATTCGTTGGTTTGGTCTATATGGTCAACCGTTAAATCAGACATGGCTTTATTTAAAGTTGGGTTGAGTTTATTGCGCTCGGCAATTATTTTAATGATCCCGCCAATGGTGGTTTTATGGTAAGACTGATCGCGGCGAACATTCAGCGTTTCACGAAAATCCGCACTGCGGGCGCGAATAGTCAGCTTGTCCGGTGCGCCGCTGTGCTCTATTTCATCCACGGTAAATACGCCTTTATCAATTAGCGCCGACCCTTGCCAGCCCAGCGCAACCGCTATTTTCGCCCCGCGACGTGGCAACACTAATTGACCGTCTGAATCATCCAATTCAATATCAAGCTGATCAGCTTCAAAGCCGCGATTATCCGTCAAGGTTAATGACATTAATCGCTTTTTAATGCCGCCGCTTTTATCTACACCGTCGACTTTAATAGAATAATCCGGCGCGTTATGCCCGTTATTTAACAGGCTATCGATTATGGTCATGATAATAATCCGCTGGCAGTGTCCGATATTTGAGTAGCGATATCGTCAAATTGCTGAGATAAATCACCAAACATCTCTTTCAAAGATTCATCGGTGCGCTTTAGCGTGAGCGTAAACTCAATTTTCCGCGCCGACCCGTCACTGAAAAAAATACTTTTGGTGCGGCTAAGATTCTCAATGACAAACATGCCATGAATAGCGCCGTTCCCTTCAATCAATGACCAGGCTTTGCCGGTTTCAGCCATCAGTTGCAGCGCCATGAGTGAGATTTTACCGCCAGTCAATTCAGGGTATAGCACACCGGATAGCGTAATAGACTCTTCATCTGGCCCTAAAAATTGACTGATTGGCCGTAAGCCAATGCGGGCATTTGAGGGGTGACGCCATGCCATTTGATGCTGAAAATCTTGATAAGGGACGGTTTGCAGCATAAAGACAAACATCCCTAATGCCATCATCATGTGATTACTCCTTAGTCGTCATGGTCTTGATAGCTGCGGTTTGATTTGCTTTGCGTGTTTCGGTGATAAGCCGCTAATTGACGGGCCACCTCGCGGGCAATATCCTGTGCATCCTGCTGCGGCGTCGGGTAAATATTGATAATGAGCGCGGCATGGCTGGCTTGGTTTTGTGGCGGGTTATTGGTCTGGCCGCTGTGATTATTGCGGTACTGTGTCGCTGGTAAACTGTACGGATGAAGCGGGGCGGCGGCAGCTTGATAGCCACTAAATAGCATGGAAGCGGCAACCGCCATGGCGGCAGTATTGCGACGGCCAGTGATGTGTGCCGGGCCGTTAATAATCTCTGGCCCATGCTCACCGACTACGCCAAATTTACCCAACGGGATAGTGCCGCCGTTATCATATTCACCGGTGTATTTCGCGGCGATATCAGCGGCACTGTTGCCCTTGGGGGCGGGTTTCCATGTAATACCGTAGTTGCCAGCGGCGGCGGCTAGCGCCGGATTACTCTGTGCCAGTTCGCGGGTTTTCTCGGAGCGCTGTTTCACTTCATCCAGCTTTTCCAGCACCCATTTAATGGATGAAATCAGCGCGTTAAGCGGTGTCATGGCAAAGCTGATACCATCGGCCAGAAATTTACCGAAAGATTTACCGGCATCGGCAGCGCTGTTTAAATCGGCGGTGGTGGATTGCACCGGCTCCAATAGCTTTTTAAACCAATTCCACACGTTTTTAACCGCATCACCAATCCAGTCAAACACCGGCCCCAGCGGTTTAAGTGCCTCTCTAATCGGGGCGGCGGCTTGCATAAAGCCATCCACCGCGCCGCCTAAAAACGCCTTAATCGGATTCCAATACTTGTAAATCAACAGGCCAACGCCCGCGATAGCCGCACCAATCAGGCCGATGGGGCTGATTAATATCCCGAACATGCCCCCTAAGCCACCAAGGACAAAACGCAGGAATTTAAGCGGAGATTTAGCCAGCCAGCTAATGCCATTACCCAGCATTTTAAAACCGCTGATGCCGGATTTAACCGGCGAACGCACCACATTAACCAGTCCATTACCCAGCCCTTTAAGGGTGGCAATCGCCGACTGACCGCCATTTTTAGACAGGGTAAGCAGTGAGCGGCTAAAGTTGCCGATCTGCTGGGTGGTTATCGGAGTAGTGCTCGCCAGTCTGGACATACCAAACGACAGCTGCGGCAACAATCGGATGCCCAATACTGAGGTAGTAAAACGCAGTAGGGCGAATGGCCCCAAAATACCGACCACGGCAATCGCCAATGCACCGAATGCGGCGGTAGCAATAGCGACAGCGGTACCCACCTGCACAATGCCAAGGCTGATTTTTGGATGCGCTTTGAGGAACTCGGCCACACCGTGCATAAACTCGGTAATGCTTTTAGCTGTTGACCTAAGCCATGCGTCATTTTTCTCAAACAGTTCAACGCTGACGTTTTCCAGGGCGGCATGAATAATAGTCATGTCGCCTTTTAAGTTGTCCAGCTTGGTCGCTGCCACGCGCGCCGCCTCGCCATCATACTCACCGGGCTGACCGCGCATCTTATCCAACGAGCCATTACCGGCAGCGTGCATCAGCACGCCAAAACCGGTCACGGCATATTGCCCGGCGATGCTCTTAAAGATAGCCCCGCGCTCAACGTTGCCCATTTTAGCGGTTTTCTCATTGATATCTTTGAGGATATCCACCAGATCGCGCATATTGCCGTTTTTATCGGCCGTCTTAACCCCTAAATCTTTAACGGTACTGGAGCCACCAATACGGCTTAAGATGCTACGCATGGTGGTACCGGCCTGACTACCCTGAATACCGGCGCTACCTAGCATGGCGGTAGACGCTGCGACTGTCTCCAAACTCTGCCCGTATTCGCGGCCAACGCCACCGGAATACTTCATGGATTCGCCCAACATCGGAATATCCACGTTATTCCGGGTAAACAGGGCGGTGAGCACATCGGCCACCCGATCCATTTTCTCGGCGGGGATACCCATCGCGGTTTGAATATTGGACGCGATATCGGCGGTGGTACCCAAATCGATATCACCGGCCGCCGCTAAATTCAGCATACCCGGCATTGCCCCAACAACCTGTTTCGGGCTGTAGCCGGTGCGGCCAAGGTAATATTGGCCCTCGGCGACTTGCAGGTCGGTAAATTTAGAGGACAGCGGCAAAGTACGGGCCTGATGGCGCATGGCTTGCATTTCGGGCGAGTTTTTATCTTTAATGCGGGTTACCGCCTGGGTACCGCTCATCATGGCGTCAAATTCATAACCGACATGCAGGGCGTTCCCAATCCCGCGGCCCATGGCGCGGCCGGTGGAGAGCGAGGTGTAACCCAGCCCGGCGGCAATGGCTTTGCGTTGATTGCTGCTATCAAAGCGGTTACGGGCGGCACTGAGGCGCTGTTGTTGCTGCGCTTGCTGCTCTAACCGGCGCTGTTGCGCAGTCAGCGCGGCGGTGGTGCTGGTGATATTGGCTTTAAGGGATCGCTGTGCCTGACCTAATCGGTTAGTGGCAACGCCGCTGCTTTGTAATGCGCTGCGCTGGGTATGTAGCGCGATGCGTAAGTCATTGTATTTTTGTTTTAGTTTGGCGGCGGCTTCGCTGGCGCGCTTAAACTCTCTGGCTTGCTTTGCAGTGGGTGCCGCACTGTTTTTTAATTCATTAGCAAGCTGGCGCGCTTTATCGCGGGCGGCGGCCAATGCCTGAGCGGCACCATTAACCGCCGCTTTGTTCTTACGAAAGCCCTCAATATTAGCCGCCTGGCTATTGAGTTGTTTAAGCTCTTGTTTGGAATTTTTAATCGATGCGGCCAGCATCTTATTGCTGGCCAACATAGATTTAAAGGGCTTGGTCACTTTATCAATGGCACTTAAAGAAACCTGCAAGCGGAGGTTCTTATCACTCATCACTGCCCCCGTTACGGATAATGGCTTTATGTCGCCATTCTAAAAGCTCACCAATAGTCATTGGATCGGTGGCGGATGGCGGCCAATGGAATACCACCGCAATATCAGCCATCAAATCATCAACTGTTAAGCACTCAGGTAGTCGGACTTGACCGAGTTCGGTAAGAAAAAAATCGCCAGCGCCTGAGACAGCGCGTAGATATCCGCCGGATCAAGGTTGCTGATTTCTGGCACGGTCAGATTGGGCGTAGTGATGCGAGGCAATACCCGGATCAAGGCGTCAACATCGGTATCTAACAGCGCTTGCAACTTAGCCCCGCGCAACGCTCCGGCGTTGGGTTTATTCACCGTGACTTCGGTAATGGTGGTATCCCCCCGGACAATAGGTACATCCAGTGTGATCACATTAAATTGGGGTTCTGTCGTGTCTTTTTTCATAATAATTATCCGATTAAAAGTTAGGAGGTTTGCCCCGAGTGCGACGGGGCAACTGTTCCTACGGGCGCTCCGGCGGCCTAAGCCGCTACGACCCGAACGGAACTTTTCCCCATCGATGGGCTATCGTGACTCGTCATCTACTCTCTGATGGGGGCATTAAAGGCCAATATTGCGGCGGTGGGCTTCCAGCATATCGACGCCGTTAACCATTTCGACCATATTCACAATGTCGATTTCAATCAGCACTTCACCGTCCCACGTCAGTTTGTAGTAGGTGTTTTTAGTGGAAATCTTGGTGGTGGTGTTGTCGCCTTGTTTACTGTCACCGCCGTCGATTTCCTCATGACGGCCGCGCATCACAATTTCTACCGCGTGGGTTTCGCCGGTGTCGTCGCGCTGATAAGAGCCAGCAAAACGCAGCATCACGCCATCGACTTTGGTTACACCCCATTGCTTGTAAATCTCGTGTTCAATACCGCCCAGTGTCCAGTCAACATCCAGCGCGCCATCCGCCAGCCCCAAATCGACCTTAGCGCTGCCGTTCATCCCGCCACCGCGAAACTCTTCAAATTTGCGGTTGAGTTTTGGCAAGGTGATCGATTCAACTACCCCTTGATAGCTGTTCCCGTCATTGAATACATTCAGGAACTTAAGTTTGCGTGGTAAGGCCATAATTAAACTCCTTAGCTATTAACAGCGGCGGCGAAATTAGCCAGATAGCGATCGGTGATGCGCTGGCGTAGGGTTAAATCTTCCAGTGGTGGCACTGGCGTATAGTCGTAATCAATAAACAGGCGACCCGCTTTCAGGGTGTCTTTATCGTTCACGCTGTCGTCGTACCAGCAATCGCCATCGATCAAATAGCCCAATGATTTCAATTCACGCATTTTGGCGCGAATGCCCTCAATAATGTCTTTTGCCAGTGATGGGCTGAGCGGCTTATCGTTAGCCCACATATGCGCCTCGGCCATGGTGTCAGCCAGTACCTGAGCGGTGCGGGTGTAATTTTCAAAGGCAAATAGCGGATCATCAGAGCAAGAGCGAGAACCCCAAAAGCGATAACCGTCTTTACGGATCAAAGTGGTGACGTCTTTACTGTTGAGCAAGTTGGCATCGGTGGCGCTGTTTTGCAGATCCCAAAACACATCAGCGCTAATGCCAGTAACACCATTTACTCCCACGTTAGACAGTGTTTTATGCCAGCCAACATCATTATCAATCTTGGCACGCAAGCCGAGTGCGCGAGCGGTTGCAAAGGCGGTCGTCTCGGCATTAGTGACCGTATCCCAGCTAAGAAAATCCGGCCAAATCACCATGGCTTCTCGCTGGCTGAAATTATCGCGGTAGATAATGGCCTCTTCTTTGGTTTTACAACCATAAGCACTGATGTAGGCAAAGGCGCGTAAATCTTGAGCGATGGAAAGCAGTTCGGTGGCTACCGCTTTAGTGTCATGACCTGGGACACCCAAAATTCGCGGTTTAACGTCAAACTTGCCCTGTGCGGCCAGTAGTGCTTTCATGCCGGTGTAGCGGCCATCCGGTGTGGATCCACCAATGATGTTTGACGTGGTCTCGGCTTCGGTTTCACCCTGAGCCACACGGACAACGATAGTAACGGGTTTGGTTTGGTCGCCGATGGCATCCAGTGAATGGGCTAATGTGCCGGTTTCACCGGCCTTGCCACTGGCGGCTAACACATCGGTGAGTAATACCGGGGTATTGAGTGGAAATAGGGTGGCGTCAGCATCATCGGAGGTACAGACCATCCCGACCACCGCCGTACTGACAGTGCGGATCGGGCGAGTGCCTTCGTTAATTTCAATGACGCGCACACCATGGTGGTAATCGGTTGCAGACATGCGTTTTCTCCGGTTAAGCGTTCATTCGCTATGATGCCGGATAATTACGCGCGGGGCAGTGGGTGGGGGTTGTGTGAGGGATGGCACAAAAAAAAGCCCCGAGGTCGGGGCTAATATAAAATGTCAGGCTGACAGCGGCGGCCAGACTGGGACACGATAGCCCTGATTAACGGCTTCCACTAACAGCCATTGCGGCAGTTCGGGTAGTTCAATCAGCGGCCAGTTCTCCTGCATCGGCCATGCGCGATAGAGCGCACGTGTGGCGGTTAACTCGGTGCGCTGTTCCTTGGTCAGTGGGGCGTCATCAATCGAGTAATCGCTGACCATCATGGGGTCAGTGGCAATAATAAAATCATCACGATGGGCGCGAGCTTTTGCCGCTAGTTGGTCGGGGTTTAGCGGTAGCGTTTGAATATCGACCCAACAAGGCTGAGTGTTATCAACACCTATTTCTTTCCCTGTTGGGGCTGCATTGGTGTATTGGTCATAAATATCCTGCGTGACTTCTATTGCATCACTGGGCCATGACTCGGCCGCAATATAGCGAGGTTTCATTTCTTCGCGGTAAAGTCCAAGCGTGGTAGGGGAGAAATAATATTTCATTCTTAATGTCCTATTGCGTAGATATCAATGCCGCCATAACCGCCGACAGTCGCATATGTCGTGGTCATTAACATGTAATAAATTCGACCAGCAGGTAATTGAGCTGCGTTAGCAGACCCTAAATCAGCGACGCCAGACGAACCATCTGTTCCCCACACACCTAAGCACTCAATTGGAAATGGGGTTAACCAGGCGGCGTTAATCGTTGCAGTTGCGCCCTGAGTGACAACGGAACTTTTTTGCAGAAGAAAACCATTGGGTAATGTCAGCGTCCACTTACTGTTATCGGCATTTTTGACAAATGACCAGGCGCTCATATCGGGTATTTGTCCCGCACCGGTTCCGACATCTTTTGCCGCTGCCGTTCCACAGCCGAGATTAACTCTTGCGTTAGTTTTGGCGATTTCACCTTTGTTTTTAATTTCGATTAAGTCATTAACCACGCGGAGCGTATCGTTAAAGAGTGCAACGCCTCCGGCGACACCAGAGCTTAATTTAGCTGCATCTCCCAAACCCAAAGCAGTGAGGGCGGCTTGCACAAAAGCGGTATTCGCCAATTGTTGGGTATTATTTCCCGCGGCCGGTGTAGGGGTAGTTGGTTTACCCGTCAGTGCGGGGCTAGCTTTGGGAGCATACTGTGAATGTGGATCAACCGCTGTCAAATGTGCAATCATCAATTCATCGGCATAGGTTTTAACCTCAATCACCTTATCATCGACGTATTTGCGCGTTGCCAACACCACAGACGGATCGATTTTTAATGTGACCGCCTCAGTGCTACTCACAATCAGCACCATGCGCACGGTTTGCGTGCGGCCGCTGCCCTCTTGTAGCTGGGGTTTATAGGTGTCCGGGCAGTTGGCAATGGCAATTAATACGCCATCTTTATCAAATAGCCCGATTTCACGTATCCACCAACCGCCGTCCGTTTCGGGGATCACTTGCTCGGCGATAATCTGGCTACTATTCGCCTCATCAATACTCAATGAATTCAATGCGGCGCGGCGTTTTTCACCCACAAGCTGTGTTTGTGCCGGGTTTGGAATTGGTAAGGCACCGCCGCCATCCCCCACCGCCATATGCGTAATTTGTAATGGGGTACCGAGAGCGGCCGCGTTTGCCAGCTTGGCCGCCCCCAAATTGGTCAGTAGCGCAAAATATTTCACTGTCATGGGTTGACTCTCATATCATCAATCAGATGCACCACACCGCCGCAATAGCCTTGGCCGCTAACGGTAATAGTTTCGGGTAGATAGGGGTAAATGGTCATTTCGTCACCGTCATAGCTGGCGGCGCTGATGGGGATCGTTCCGTTAACATCGAGATTAATCGATAGGCCGATCAGATGGCGGCTACACGGCTTGGCATCATCAATCAGCCGCTCCAACTCCTGATACATCTCCTCAGTAATACCGGTCTCCAGCACGCCAACATCCAGACGAAAAGTGCCGGGAGCCTCGTTGGTTTTCCACCACTCAATCACCTTAATCAGATAGCCGAGCGGCTCCACCACACGCCGAATTGCGCCAATAGTGCCTTTGCGTTTATGGACGTAAAACGAGGCGCTGACCACTGCGCGCTTTGTGGCTTCCGGCCAGCCCTCATCCCATCTGTCGACCGACCACGCCCACGCCAGATAAGGCAGTAACTCCAGCGGGCAAGTGTCCGCATTCCATAACTGACGCAACGGCACATCAATATCAGCCATGCGCGCACAGGCTTGTGCAGCGGCAACTTCCAGCGGGGTTGAGCCAACCGGCAATAAACGTTTATTCATCTGAGCCACCCGCTATTAATGTATAGCCGGTACAATAGGCTGCCTGTGTTTTATCCAACACCACATCCGCTATCGGTGCGACCAGATCAACTCGCTGCACCCCCTCGACATGCAGCGCGGCATAAATCGCCGACTTGCGAATATCGCGCCCTAATCGGCGCTGAGTGCTGATGTAATTTTGCAATTGGGCTTCTGATGCAGCGCGGATCGGTTCGGCTTCTGGCCCTGGGTAAAAATAGAGCGTGGCGTCAATCTGATATTCCACGATATCGGCGGTATTCACCGTTAATCGGTCGGCTACCGGCCGCACATTCTCGTCATTCAGGGCGGTAAAGACTTTATCCAGCAATTCCTGCGGTGCCGTGCCGTTCCCCTCGCGAGAAAGCACAGTGACGGTGACGCAAGCGGGGGACGGGCTGATTGCGGAGGCGTCAGCGATGCGGCCGTCAGCACTGCGGGCATGGTATTCATACGCGCCGGTCGGCCCCGCCACGCTCAAACCCTCAAAGGCTTGCGGGATACGCACCCGAAAATCGTCGTCAGACTCCATCACTGCGGTAATCGGTGGGATGGCGTCTGGATTGGCTGGCGTGATGGTCAGTCGCGCAATACCATTGTTTGCGCCAAGGTGATCTAAATCACCCCCCATCGCATGGGCCACCATCACCGCTTGCGCCCCCTCATTGACACGCTGTCGCAACAGCAATTCACGGTAGGTACTTTCCTGCAACAACTTCACGATGGGTTCAGACTCAAATGACAGTGTTAGTCGCACGGCGTCTTGTTGATCAGCCGGATATAAGGCGATAAATTCCTCTTTGCGTAAGGCAAACAGGCTTTCAAAATCCAGTGATTCAATCACCAGTGGGGCCGGTAACTGGCTTAAATCAATGATTGGCATTATTGGCCTCCTAGTGGCACGACCAAACTCAACCGGCTATCGCTGTCGGTACGGCTACCGGTTAAATCCACCATCATCTTACCGTCAATTTGAGTGGTGATACTGATGGCATTCAGCGTCACGCGCGGTTCCCATCGCATTACCGCACCATAGACAGCGGCCATCATTTTTAGATGCAGAGCGGGATTTTGTGGCTGGTCGATTAGGGTTGATAGTAAGGAGCCATAATCACGGCGCATCACTCGCGAGCCTTGCGGCGTGGTCAGAATGTCACTGATTGACTGGCGAATATGGTCAATATCTCCGATGTTTAAACCGCTGTTGCGGTTCATACCGATATATTTATAGCTTGTCATTTAACCCCCTCAGTCCAGCTTCCGCCGCGCTGCACGCCGCCGTGATTATGGTTATCAACCACCACGCCATTAGATGAAAATTTACCGCCGGTATGCGTGATATTGCCGCTCATCTTGCCGCTTTGGGTCACATCCAGCGTGGCGGTGGTTAGGTTGTTGGTACATTCCACTTCTGGCGTATCCAGCGTGATTTTGACTGATGCGGTACAAGTGATATTGGGCGCGGTCACATTGACTGATTCACTGGCTTCAATCACCGCCGTGGCTATGCCGGTGACAGCCAGGTGACTGGTTTCCGGCTCATACTCAAAACGCGCACCATCAGGAAAAGTGATCACCATGGCATCAGCCGATTGTGACGGCGCGGAATGAGCATCAGAAAAAATGGCGGGCAGCACAAAGCCGGTGGTGAGTTCACCGCCGATACTCAGCACCATGACTTGTTCACCTTTGGACGGCGCAGACCAAAAACGCACCCGACCGGCGCGTAGCGTTAACCAATTGAGCCAATCGGTTTCAAGGTTGCCAATTTTGACCCGGCACAATCCGTTAGCAAGATCGACGTCTGAGACGATGCCAATGCGGATAATGTTAGCCAACAGGCGTTTAAGGCCAGCAATAAGGATATTCATGCGGCCAGTGTGCCGCCTACGGGCGCGCGCGGCATGTGATGGGTTTTGTGTGAGGGATGGCACAAAGGAAATGAAACTAAAGCATGAATGCTAATATCTCTTGCATTGATGTATTTATTGGGGGTACATTAATTATATGGACATATCTTACGACCCAACCAAAAACGAAAAAAATATTGCTGAACGTAAACTGTCCTTTGAGATGGCGCGTGATTTCGAAGTTGCTACCGCGCTAATTGTTGAGGATCTACGTAAGGAATATCCAGAGCGGCGCTTTCAGGCACTGGGCTACATTGAAGAGCGGTTACATATGTTGGTATTCACACCACGTAACGGCAAGGTGCATGTTATCAGCTTGCGTAAGGCCAATTCCCGTGAGGTAAAGCGATATGAACAAAAAAATCAGTAAAGTCACCATAACCGATAACCCTGAGTGGGGCGAGGCAGAGTTTGCCCGCGCACGTCCAGCCACCGAGGTATTTACCGAGTTGTTTGGGAAAGAGGGCGCGGAAAAGGTGATAAAAACCCGTGGTCGGCCAAAACTGGCAAATCCGAAAGAGCCAGTTAAGTTACGGATTGATCACGATGTGGTGGACGCCTATCGGGCGCAGGGTGACGGGTGGCAAACTAAGATGAATGAAGCGTTGCGCGATTACGCTAAAACACATGGAATGCTGTGATTTAGTGTGGCATAGCAATACATCAGTTCTTCAATCCATTCGCTATCGCCGTCAGTAAAGTGCAATAACTGGCGGCGCTCTTATTTAATGGTTAGCCAGTAGGGGAATTAAGGTCAACCATAGAGAAAGGAATGGTTATAGGGTGACTGAAAACAGCCGCCTCATTGATGTTATTTCAAATGTATTTATTCGGCATTAGTTTGCAAGACACCAAGAACACTATCACGATGGTTGCTAATGTGAGTTTTCCAAAGTGATCAGGAAAAAATATCAAATAACAGATTGAACATATGATAATAACCACAAATGGAATCGTTGAAAATAATATGTTACACAATATATTTTTCATTACCTTCCCATGCCGTTAAGTATATCCACAATTTCATCAAAGCTTAAATTAGAGTTGGAACGTATTTTCTCCATTGCTTTAGAAACAACTGGTTCTATATATACGTAAAGCATTTCTATATTATTGATTCGTAATAAATTATAATATTCCGGGTCAATCACTTGCAGCTTTCTGGCCGCCATAGCGGATTTTTGAACTTTCCCATATAAATCAGCGGCATTAATTAAAAACAAACCTTTTTTGTTTATTTCTGCCCGTACAATATTGGATACAGAGAATGACTCCGCAACTGTTTTAGCTATAGAGTAAGCCATGGCTTTTTTAGTGGTTATTGAAACTGAGAGATTAGCAGCTAAATGGGTTGACTGATAAGCGGAATTCTGCATGTTTTCACGCGGTGTGTACCTATCAAGAACATATTCGACATAAAGCTTTATCATGTCAAAGATAACATCAGATCTTCTGTATACCTCTGATATTGCTTTTATTATTCTTGCATCCTCAGCTTTTATTTCCTGACATTCTCTCGCATATTTTTCAAAGAAACAGGATGTATACCAACTGGCTCTTTCAGCACCACTATATACATTCCTGATCGTTCCTTTGGCAGAACTCACAGCTCCTTTTATCCCGCGCTCTAACGATAGCGATAACTCTCTATCTGCCTTTAGTTTTTCTTTTAAATAAAAAGAAGCATTCATTAACTAGCACTCCATTGATTGTCAATAATTGTGTACTATACGTTATAATTATGGATTTTAAATACTACAATGGAGTTGTATGATGCGACTGGCTAAATTTGGGACTTTTCTTACTTTATTTGTTATCTTGACCTTTCTTATTCCAGAGGTTCTGGTGTTGGTATTGTCAAGCGATCAGTTTGGCAATGCGATAAGTTATTTTAACTTTCTTAATACGAATATCCTGATAGCGCTCTATTATGAAATGGCTATTCTTGCTCTTTTTCTTTCATATCTAATGACAAAAGTGATTTTTCATTTAATAAGAAAAGATAAATAACTTAGACAGGAATAACTATTTGGCGATGTATTCCAACGCCAGATCCCCAATCCATTCACTATCGCCGTCAGTAAAGCCTAGCAACTGGCGGCGTTCATATTTCACCGTTGGCCCGTTGCGACTGACTTTATCGCGCAAGCCGTAGTGATGTACCCGCACCAGATTATTGACCTTGCCACTGAATGTAACGGCGGCTTCATCGGCGTTGGACTCGCTTTTAATAAAGCGGGCGGTGCGCAGTTTGGTAAACATCTTGCGTTTGATGCGGCCTTGCTTATCGCGGCGTTTTTTCTTGCGTGGCACAAAGGGTGAGCCGTCTGGGTTTTGTTGTGCCTTGATGTGCTTTTGCTGGCGCTGGCGTAGTTGTTTGGATACCTGATGCATAAACGCACCACGCGCCTGTGGGGATAATTGCGCCAGTAAAATTGATAAGGTTTGGTCTAACTCATGCAGGTCATTCACTGTGTCCACTCCGCAACAGTTTTACCCTCAATATCAATCTTATAGCTGTTGATAAAATGCTCCGGCGGCACCGGCTCCCCAAGATGGTTAACGTCTAATTTGCCATCTTGTTCTTTCACGATCACCCGTTCGGTGAGTTTGATATCAATGCTGATATCGCGCACTTTATTATCCAGATAATCAACTTCAAAAGTAAAACTGTCCTGGCGTTTGTCGGGGTTTGCCATAATATCGGGCTGATGAGTGCGCAACCAATGCAAAATCGGGACAATGACCAGATCCATATCACTGGCGTAATCAGTCACCACCAGATTTAAGGTGTACTGATACTCAAAAGAGAGTGACGGGGCCAGCGTGGCAATAATCGCCCCTTTATCAATAAACACATGCAAGCAGTCCGGGTTTTGCTTGATATACGGCACCGCCTTTAAAATGGCGGTGCGTAGCGAATCAGGCTTTAACATTGGCCGCCCCTTGCTGGCAAGCCAGCACCGTATCTACCTGCGCCGCGCAAGCGTGTAAAGCCGCTTCCAACTGGTCGATATCGTCGTTTAAGTCACTGTTAGTTTGCGGTTCCGCTGCCGGGAATTGGCAAGGCGTGACTCGCGGACAGCCATTGACGGTAATCTGCGGCCCCGGTAAAGGCAGGTCGCTGGCGCAGCCGGATAATATCATCAGGCAAGGGAGTATCAGCCCAGCGGCGTAAGATTTCATTTTCACGGTATAACCTCTTGATTTGGCTATTGCGCTGCGCCAACAACTGATCGGTACTGGCAACCTGCTGGCGTAATTGCGCCTGTGCCTGATTGTTGGCGTTGGCGGTCAGTGCCAGGGCAATAAGTTGGCCGTTTTTACTGACTGTCTCGGCCGCTTGCTGGTCAATCACTACTTGCCGAGCCTCAGACAAGCGGTAGGTTTGCACGCCACCGGCAAGCAGTAAGGCGGCGGCAATCGCCCATGCGAGCGGAGCGGTGTTGAAGATTGGCATGGTGTCAGCCCGGATATTGACGGGCGGGCAATTGAAAATGCGGGCCGTCTTTAAAGGTTGTCCAGTTACCGCCCCACTCCACGGCGATCCCCAACTCGGCGGCGGCCTGTTTCATCGCGTCAGCCATTGGATAGAAATATTTCCATTCCCAGCTGACCTTGCCGTCCGGCAGCGGCACAATATCGACCGCATGACCGGTTAAATGGCGGCTGTTCAGGGTTTGGCTGGCTCCAGCTTTGACCAGCTCACGTTGGCGCTCGATTGTGCGGCGGCCCTCGATCACTTTAAAATCAATCGGGGTCAATTCCAGCGCGCGGCGCACCACTTTCACCAAATCAGGATGCACGCCGATCAGATTGGTTTCGCTGGTTTTGCCGAAAATAAATTTATTGCTTGGCATCAGTGGTTCCCGTCTTTTTGTTAACAATTTTAAATACCAGCTCGCGGATGGTCTGCAAGCCGATCAGCCCGATAAGACAACTGACAAATATCTCCACTTTCCCGGCGGCAACTTCGGTTAACGCGCCATTTAGCCAGGGAGTGGCATCAATCAGGTGGATTAGCATCGGGGAAATTACCGGGCCGATATTGACGCCGACCAGCCCACACACCACCCCCTCGCCAATGCCCTCACGCAACTTACCGCCGCCCCACACTACGCGGCGAAACGCCACAATAAAGGCGACGAGAAAGCCGTTTATCACGGTTGAATGGGTAGAATAAAAGGCCAGTACCACCCCCACCCAACTTGGATCTTTTTCTGGCATTTTCATGTCCGTTACCCCCTGTGGGGAATTGTGCAATTAGTCCCAAAGTTGCAGGGTTTGCGTCGTTGTGGCGGCTCTGACTTCCGGCATTTCCACCGGAAAACCGTGCGGTAACACTGGCCCGATATCCGCTAACCCCGGATTAGCTGCCAGCACTTTTTCAGTCACGCCCTCAGTGCGGCCGTAGTAGCGCCAACACATGGCATCAAGGGTGTCGTACTGCTGGGCCAGAATGCGCATTAAATCAATTCCACTGTCATGCGGTTGATGGCCTGAATATCGTTAATTGCCCAGGCAGCATCACGGCGCAAATTATCAATAGTGGGTTCCAGTGAATCGGCCCGCTTCCCGCCGGTAGCGGTGGTATCAAAGCCACGAAAACGATCAGTTAAACGGGCTTGCATCAGGCAAAACACCGCCGTGCGGTACAACTGAATACGGGTACTTTCCTCATTCAGTTTTTCCGCTGGCACCTCAGCCGCCGTCATGTAACCTTGTTTTTGCTGGGTTAAGCGCCAGACAGATAACCGATCATTGGTTTCATTGATGGCAAACAGCGCCGCCTCAATAACGCGCGGCTGGGTGATGGTGCCGTCCTGCCGTGACTCTTCGCGGTACTGATTCAGGTCGATATCCGGCCAGAAACCATCATTTTTTATAACGGCTTTTTCCGTTGGCTCCTGCGGTTCTGGTGCCCCTGCTGTCTGATTGGTATTGATGACGATTTCCATGCTGACACTCGCAAAATAAACGGGCGGTGGACGCTGGCTTTGCCGGGGTAAAAAATATCCTGACTTAGCTCGCGTGCCGCCCTCGCCGGGGCGTTTGGGTGATTAGGCTATTTTATTTGCCATTTTGGGTTTGGGCAGTGCTCGCACCCATCACGTACTACGTGTACGCTCCGGTTGCTCCGCGCTGTCCGCGTCCAAACTGCCTGCAACAATTACGCCTAATCGAATTTTTCTTAAGTGGCTTTAATCAGCTTCTCAAGATTCTTGATATCGGTTTTCACACCGCTGTTATCATCCAGTTGCAGCGCCGTTTTCAGGTTTGCCAGTGCGAGAACGCTGTCGCCGTCCTGACGCAGGGCATAACCGACAAACTTATGCAGCCGGGCGCAAACCATATCCGGCATATCCTGACCGGTTAAAATTTGCTGGGCGCGTAATAGCTGCTGAGTATCCAGCGGCTTTTGGTCGGTCAATGTACGCTGTGCAATGGCGGCGACTTCCTCGGTAATCAGGCACGCGGTGGTGCGCTTAAAGCTGTCCGGCGTCACCAAATCATGCTTAATGGCGTACTCCGCGATATCCAGAGCGCGGGTGATATCGCCGACATCCAGATGCCAAATCAACATACGCATCAGAATGTCGTCCTGTTCGCCGCTATCTTTCGCCAGCACACCCGCCACCCACGGAAGATATGTGGGCAACATGCCTTGTTTAACCTCGGCTTTACGGGCAATCGACTCAATGCGGCCTAATTGGGCCATATCCTGTTGCAGCTTGAACAACAACAGCTCGTAGTTGCTGGCGTGGCTTAGATTGGCCGCCTCGCTCAGTGAACCCGATTGCTGGGCCGCCACGAATAGCCGGTGGCGGCGAACGGGGTTAGTCATAGGAATTAACCCTCTTTTGGCGCGGAGAAATCACCGAATTCAATGTTTTCAATCAGCGCCACGCCGTCAAAATCTTCAACCACATAGGCTTCATTGACTGACTCATAGTTTTCAATGCGATCGCGTTTTGGATTGTCGATAATGTGGCGGCGGCGGGTGCCGTCTTGCCAATAAATGGACAGGTTATCCAACCGGGTGATCAAGATGGCATTAGCCGGGAAAGAGGGCGCGCGCACTGCGGGCAAGCCGCCAATACGTTTTTGGCTGATAATTAAATCAGCGGCCAGCGCTTCGCTGTTCGGCTGTTCCTGATTGACGATCGGGAAGTATTTATCTGCCAACAACTGACGACCAACAATCACCACCAGTTCGGTATCGTCCTGGTACCACGGCTGAATCAGCTCATCTGTTGCCGCCATCACCAGCGCGTCAAGATTATGGAAGTCGCCACCCTTGCCGATGCGGATTTTTGGCGAAATGACACTGCCTTGCTCATCAACCACTTTATCCATCACCTGACCGGGAGCATCTTCACGAATGCCTTGCAGCCAGCCACGGTTTACATCTTCCAGTAGCTTATTAACGGTATGATCGGAGGTTTTTGCGCGGTGAGTACCGTTGAAACCAATCATGATGCGATCGAGTGCCTGGCGTTTAACAATGGCATCACGGATACGGGTTTGAAAATCAGGGAATTTAGACCACATGTCTAATTTCGGGTAAGGCAGCGCCGTGTCAAAGTTGGTTTGGGTGCAATTGTAGCTCGTACCGTCTAAGCCACTGGGATCAGAGGCTTCACGCTCTTGCTTCGAGGTATCAGTGGTACTGGCGATAGGGCGCTCAATACCCAAACCCACTTTTTCACCCTCTTTTTCATCTACTGGATAAATGTTGATTTTTGACAGAAAAACGCTGCTTTCCTGTTGTTTAGTTTCCAGTTTTTGCGCAATGGACGGCTCAACGGTAAATTTCGCGCTGATATCCTCTTTATTGTCCAAATTGTTCAGTTTGGCGACTTGCTGCAAAAACTGGTTGTACTTAAATCGGGTGGTTTTTTTCATGTGAAATTAAATCCTTAACGTAGCAAGCGTAATAAATTAGCAATCCGTCAAAATGGCACCGTCATTGCCTGTTGAGCGCTCGCGCTGGGAGAAGCTGCGGTCTGTTTTACTGAGCATGGTTTTCAGCTCATCAAGCTCTTGCTTGGTCGCATCATTGGCGGTTTTTAGCTCAGAAAACTGCTGTTCCAATGCGGTAATGGCGCTAAATTTCCCCTCAACTTGTTGCGCGACCAATTCAACCGCCTGATGCACATCGCTAAAACGTGCGTCATCACCGGTTTGCTTTTTGGTAAACATGGTCTTGATGGTGGTCAGCAGGTTGGTTTTAACTTCCTGCTCGGCTTCAAATTCCAGATTGATTTCGGTGGCTTCGGTAAAAATGGCGTCAGACTGACTTTTGCGCGATGCCAGCGGGCTATGTTCGCTTTGCGCGCAGAATGTCAGCATTTCAGCACCTAATGAGGCAGGAGTGTCAGTAAAACCAATGCCGGTCAGATAGGCCTTGCCGGTATCCGCAAATTTCTCAATATATTCAATGCTGGAGTAGACCTTTTGCCGCGCCTGACGCAGTTTCACCAAGTCGTCAGTGGCATCGACCTGGACAAGCAGCGCTAATTTGCCTTTCAGTGGCCCGTCACTGATTTCTTCATATTTAACTGCCGCGATATCGCCATAGGCGCGAAACAGGCTATCGGGCAAAACACTCTTGATGTGTTCCAGATTGGCGCGCGAGCCACGAAATGCCGGGTTGTAGCTTTCGGCCATTTCAATGATATGGGCGCGGGGGACATGGCGGCCATCACTGGTGGCACCCTCCACCACGGCACGGAAAAACTTGGATATTGGCATGTGATTGATTCCGGTTTGATTCGATAGTAGTGACCTATGTTGGCGACCGGCGGCAAACGGAACAATCAGGCGCTGTTGTGCCATGGCTGGCACAAGGTGTAATGCGGGATGGAGGCGGTGCGGATAGGTAGCCTTGTTGCAATTAAGCAATAAAACAGGCTATTTCACATGGAAAGCGTACTTATCAATGCCGATTTAGATCCCCGCCGTCAAGCCATGTATCTGTACTGGCAAGGGCTGCGTATTGCCCGAATTGCGGAAATGATCGGCGAGAAAGCCGTCACGGTACACAGTTGGAAGCGCCGCGACAAGTGGGACGCTTACGGGCCATTGGATCAGATGCAACTGACCACGGCAGCGGAATATTGCCGCCTGATCATGAAACCTGTCAAGGAGGCCAAAGACTACAAAGAGATTGATTTGCTGGGCCGACAAGCCGAGCGTCACGCTCGCATTGGTAAATACAATGATGGCGGTAATGAGGCTGATCTCAACCCCAATATTGAGAAGCGCAACAGCGGAACACGCAAGGCCGCACAGAAAAATGTATTCAGTGAGGCGCAGGTTGCCAAACTGAAAGATATTTTCAATGAATCCATGTTCGACTATCAGCGTAACTGGTATGAAGCTGGTTTATCACCTGATTTCCGCATTCGTAACTTTTTGAAATCGCGCCAAGTCGGTGCAACCTACTTTTTCTCTTGGGAAGCCTTGCTTGATGCGCTCGACACCGGCCGCAACCAAATGTTTGTTTCGGCCTCCAAAGCGCAGGCGCACCAGTTTAAAAACTATATTGTCGCCGCTGCACGTCAGGTGGATGTTGATTTGCGCGGTGAGGTGATTATTTTACCCAATGGCGCGGAAATGCACTTTCTCGGCACTAACGCCAGCACCGCACAGGGCCGCCCCGGCAATCTCTATCTGGATGAATATTTTTGGATACCCGGCTTTCAGAAGTTACGCCGTGCCGCATCGGGTATGGCCTCACAGAAAAGATACCGTTCTACCTATTTTTCTACTCCCTCCAGCACCTCACATGAGGCTTACCCGTTCTGGGCTGGCACGCTGTTTAACAAAGGCAAGGCCAAAGATAAGCGCATTGAAATTGATGTCAGTTATCCACGGCTGGCGGCGGGCCGGTTGTGTGAGGATAAGCAGTACCGCCAGATTGTCACCATTGAGGATGCATTAAAGGGCGGCTGCGACCTGTTTGATATTGATGAATTACGCAATGAAAACAGTGAGGAAGATTTCGAAAACCTGTTTATGTGCGGTTTTATTGATGATAACGCCTCCACGTTCAAACTGGCCGAAATGCAACGTTGCATGGTGGATAGTTGGGAAAAATGGACAGACGTCAAACTGCTGGCGTTACGCCCATTTGGAGATAGGCCGGTGTGGATTGGCTACGACCCGGCCAGCACCGGTGATAGTGCCGGTTGCGCCGTTATTGCGCCGCCAGTGGTGGCGGGCGGTAAATTCAGGGTATTGGAGCGCCACCAGTGGAAAGGGATGGATTTTGCCGACCAGGCCAGCAACATCAAAAAAATCACCGAGCGCTATAACGTCACTTACATCGGTATTGATGATACCGGGCTGGGCCGTTCCGTGACGCAATTAGTGCGGCAATTCTTCCCGGCGGTGAACGCCATTCACTACAGCTTAGAAATGAAAGCTGACCTGATTTATAAGGCTAAAAATATTATTCATGGCGGCCGCCTGGAGTTTGACGCGGGCTGCATTGATATTGCCACCGCGTTTATGTCGATCCGTAAAACCATGACTGCCACTGGCCGCAACGCCACCTTTGTCACTGACCGCTCCAAAGACGTCAGCCACGGTGATGTGGCATGGGCCATTATGCATGCCTTATTCCATGAGCCTCTTGAGGGCATTAACAGCAATAACACCAGTGTGATGGAGATATATTAATGAAACACGCTATTTCTGATGAAACCAGTACCGAACACCTTAAATACTGGATGCGTAGATGGGCCTTTAATCATCAGCGTGAGTGGTATAAGGCCGGTATTGATAATCGCACCCGGAATATAACCAAAACACGACAGGCCGGTGCAGATATATTCTTTGCTCTTGAGGGGTTAATTGACGCTCTTGAAACCGGACGAGATCAAATCTATTTCAACTCAGGAGATGACGCGGACAGTGCGGCGCAGCAATACACCCTTAACTGGATGAAGATTGGTCATATTGCTGACTTTGATACCGTAGGAGGTAACGTTAGTAAATTGAACGCCATTCGTTTGAATAACGGCGCACAAATCAGCTTCGTTAATGAAAGTTCACACACTGCGGGATATTCCGGCAATGTTTACGTGAGTGAATATGCCTGGGCGGATAACCCCGACAAATTATTAAAAATAGCCAAAGCCATATCGATGCATAAGCATCACCGCAGTACGTTTTACACCAGCCCCTCACACAATTTGGATGCTTTTAATTTCTGGTTACAGGCGCAGGAGAGCGAGTCTCAATGGAGCCAAATCGTCACCATTGAAGATATCGCCGGTAATGGATGCTTATATTGTCCTGATGATGTTGTCAGGCTCAGGGAGGAAATGAGCGAACTCGAATTTGCCATGCTTTACATGTGCCAATGGCCCACTCAGGCGGCAAATCAGGTGGTGTCACTATGAGCCGTAAACAGCGAAATAAACGTAATACAACGGCAATGGTAAAAAGCAGCGCACCGCAAGCCGAGGCGTTTACTTTTGACGACCCGATCCCGATGATGGATCGGCGCGATATTCTGGATTATCTGGAATGCGCCGTAATGGATCGCTGGTATGAGCCGCCGGTATCATTCAACGGTCTGGCTAAATCCTTTCGTGCGGCAGTGCATCACAGCTCGCCTATCTACATGAAGCGTAATGTACTGGTTAGCCTATTTGAGCCGCACCGGCTGCTATCAAAGCAGGATTTTAGCCGCTATGCGCTGGATTTTTTGGTGTTCGCCAACTCGTTTTTAGAGGCCCGCTATAACCGGCTGGGCGGCATCATAAAACTGGTACCCAGCCCGGCAAAATATACCCGCCGAGGTGTGGATCTGGATACTTACTGGTATGTCTCATCTTATGGCAACCCACACCCATTTGAAGCCAACAGCGTTTTTCACCTGTTAGACCCGGATATTAACCAAGAGGTTTACGGCGTTCCTGAATATCTCGCCTCATTAAACTCGACCTGGCTTAATGAAGCTGCAACGCTATTTCGCCGTAAATATTATCTGAATGGTAGTCACGCCGGATTTATCCTGTATATGAACGACGCCGCCCACAAACAGGAAGATATCGACGCCTTACGCAAGGCGCTGAAAGAATCCAAAGGGCCGGGCAATTTCCGCAATTTGTTTATGTATGCCCCAGCCGGTAAAAAGGACGGGATACAGGTGATCCCGCTGGCAGAAGTGGCGGCTAAAGATGAGTTCGCCAGCATTAAGAATGTCACCCGCGACGACCAGCTCGCGATGCAACGGGTACCCCCGCAATTGATGGGCATTCTACCCAATAATACCGGTGGTTTCGGTGATGTGGAGAAAGCCGCAAGGGTATTCGCCATTAACGAACTGGCCCCCTTGCAGGAACGGCTGATGGAAATTAACGATTGGGTTGGGGAGGAAGTGGTGAGGTTTAAGGCGTATGAGTTGCTAGGTAAAGAATAAATCAAGGAAATATATTTCCATTGAAGTCAATACATTAATTGCTATCCATCCAGAAAATAGCACTTTTTGTTAAAAATAAAAATATTTACTTGTTTTTTATGGTATTATCTTGCCTCGATTAACCTAAACGGCAAAGCCAAGAGGCAGCAATGTACCAGAAAGACCCTGAATTGATGCGTAAAATCCTTGTCAAAATCACCCAACTAGGGGAGCGCGACAGTGGTATAACCCCTTACCAGTTTAGCCCATATGAGCCGGAAAATGTTGGTTTCCAAATGATGCTTATGGATGATATGGGCCTTATAGAGGCTTTGAAATCCAATGCTGGTAATAACAAAATAAAGTTTGAATATATCGTTGTAGGGTTAAAACCTGCGGGGTATGAATATCTGGCAAACAACTAGAAACGTACCGTATACCTAATTTAATGATATTGACCGCCGATTGGCGGTTTTTTTTGCATTTATATGCACATGAAAAAATCACTGTTTGTCTCTTCACTTCTACCACTGCGAATTGTGTCAGTCACATCGAGTAAAAATTAATTCACTGTGACATGTCACAAGCCTCTTGATTTTGTTTCTGTGCCATGTCACGATTTTAAAAGAGCAAGCCGCAACGGCCAACCTGAAAATCAGTGATAATTGCTCAAACTGTTTAGCCAAATGACCGCCACAACACCGCAAGTTCAACGCGCAACAATCCGCATTATTCTATTCCCCCCTTAATCACTATCTAAGCCGTGCCAATACTGGGTTTCTAGCCTCTTCCTAACTGCATAAAAAGTGAATATTTAGTCATCGCAAAGCGCGGGCGGGGGAGCGCGCGGAACGGGGTGTGGTCGGTGGCGTCATATATCCTCATATGTGGCATAAATCACCCTGTATGCGCATGTGTCTAACCCTGCCTTTTCGACATAAAACACACATCATCGGAGGTGAAATAAAAAAGCGCCTCTCATGGTGGCGCAGAGGCGCTTTTGTGTGGGGTGATTTTGAGGGTAAATTGAGTGAGACTTTTATTTTATTCAAACTGACGCATATCTATTCATTTCTATGGTTTATTTAATATTGTGGTGGTACACTATCAGCACCCGCGTTATAGGGTGTCCAACATCAGTTTCTTATACCCCTGCGTCTGCCAGCACTCCGTGTCACCTTGTAAACAGCAACCGGCTTTATCGCCCGGTAATGTGTCACCACATCGCTTGCAACTGCTTTTTTTCAACTCATCAAGCTGTTTGTGTAGCAATTTATTGTCCTGGCGAAGCAAGCCGATCAAATACTCGGCCCGTTCATAAGGCCCGCGAGCAATGCGGCGCTGTTCGCAGCCCTCCAGTAGCATTGTCATTTCTGCGGTATCCAGACGTAAAGTCAGTTCAGTGATACCTAATTCTTTATCCCGCTGGCGCTGGGCGCGCTTGCGTTCACTTGCTGCTGTCATTAATAGTCTCCTATTAATCTTTCAATCAGCACGCCGACCTTGGAGTCTCGGTTCAACCCAATTCTGCCAATAAACAACCACTGGAAAGGGACGGATATGAGATACAAGGGGAAAACCCACAAGTAATTAAGCCGCTGCCATAACTTTTGCGGAGGAGCCTCAAACCAAGTTCTAACTAGTTGGTAATCACTTTCATACTCATAATCACCAAATATTGCTTCAATAACATCCTTGGTGCTTTTCCCCTCCAGCCCACCAATTTCATTAATAAATTCATGGCGGTATAACTTTCTCTTTTCTTTAAACATTATTATTTTCCTTTTGTATGTACCCCTGACCTTTTTCCGCCAGCCCACGAATTACCGGGCGGGCCAATATGATTCTCTGGCAATCGTGAATAGCTCGGCAGAACTCATCACGCTCAGATGGATGCTCAACCGAAAGCTGTAAATATTGATTCCATGCATCACCTAGCATTTGAGCAATTCGTTGCTCATCGGCTAACAATGTGCAAATGGTGTCGGTGTAATTAATTTCCTTTCGCAAACTCATAGCTATTCGCCTGTGGTCTGATGGGTTTTAAGGAGGGCGTTTAAGATAGCGAGCTGTTCATTCGCCGATAAACTGTTGTAATTATTGGCCCAGCGCAAAGCCTTACGTTTGATTCGCTGGCGGTCGATATAATCCCTACCAGCAAAAGCAGCACTGCAAGCAGCCTCAGCCGGATAGTTCATCCATAATTGCTCTGTGCGCGGGCCGCCGCGCGTCATGACTTGAAACTGAATTGAGCGCCAATCACCTAATAGCTCGTTATATAAATCCGATGGATAGCCAGAAATCATGACGAAAACAGGGATATTACGCAGAGCGGCAATCAAACGCCGGTGATCACCAATGGTATATTCATGTTTATAGCGGGCCTGACTGGTGCGGGTTTCCAATAAATAAGGTGGATCAGCATAAATTAGGACGCGCCCGGCGCGGCTAAAGTCGAAGTGGTCAAGGTAGTCAACGGCATCTTTATTAAACACTCTGACATGTGGTAGATCATGAGAAAAAACAAAATCTTTTACGGCGCGCGCATCAATATCTATCCCAATATTATTGGCAGCCGGCGGTTTTTTTAGCATCACAGCGCCACCGCCTAAATGTGTTTCGATATAAGTGTCATGGGGCGGCATCTGGCTAATAATTGCCTGATATGCTCCGCTTGCTGCCTTACTGCCTAAATATCCCATTCCGATCTCCATAGTTAAAAATATCTATACTGCAGCGGATTTTTACATCTGACACAGACGTGTTTATCTGTGCTTGCCGGTAAAACTACATTCTGGCCAGCACAGACAAAGCTGACGGTGCTCTTGGTATCCGGTACCGCACAGACACTCATGACTGTGCTCGATAACCCTCTCGTAATTTCGCCACCCGGCTCATGACGCTAAATACCCGCTGGGCGGTGGTTGGTTGGCACTGGTACAAACAACAATCCTCTCTTGCTCGCCAGTTCTGGCCGCCGATGGTCAACGTTGCGCCGCAAGCCAGTGATTGCGCTTGCTGCTTGCTAATGGAAAGCCCAATTGACTCGGCAAAATCACGGATTTTTGTTGCCACTGGTGCCAGCTGTGCGGTTTTTTCTTGTCGCTGGGCGGCCTTTTCGGCTGATACTTGGCGTGCGTATTCCTCGGCTGGTGTTAATGCATGGGTTTTAATCGTTGCTACCGGCTCATTTTTCATCCTACGGAACAAGGCTCGACGTTCTGCATCGGTGATCGCGGTGAAATCGATTATTTTATGCTCTGATGTTCTGTCTGTTGCCTCCTCCGGTTCGCGTGTTTTTTGCTCTACCGGAGAGTTATTGACAGAACTCCAAGGGACGGCGGGGCCGTCCTGAAAAACATCAAACCCCACGGCAACGGCGGACTTCACCTTTTGGCGGGCGACAATTTTCCAAGTTTTTAGGCGAGTACAGATGCGCGACGCCTCGCCCAAAAGCGGGGAATAGATACCGAAAATCTTCTCGGTGATTTCGCCGTAGGCGTTGGGCTGTTCATTGTCCTGCCAGGCAATGCGCACGGTGTATTCTTCGCGGGGGATCAGTACGCCGCCTTGCTTCATGATGTAAGTAGCAAAGCACCCAGCATCAGCGGCGGCGGTAACGGCATCCATTGCTGGATCGACTAATAGCTGCTTGCCGCGCTGATAGGTGCCGGAAATCTTGAGAGTAGTGACCAGTTGATTACTCAGCTTGCGCAGCTCCCGCCAGACAGTCACCGGCGGCGTGCCTATGGGCTGATATTGGCGGATACGGTGACGAGATGCCCAGGCCATAGCAAAACGAGCCGTTTCTTTCAGCGGCTTGCCGGTTTCATGGTCTAGTTCGCCATCCAGCGCGTAACCATCAATATTTTTACTGATATATTTAGCAATATAGGCGGTAGCGCTGCCTTTTTTCGGATCGAGCCGTTTAGCGGTAAACCGGGCGCTGGTGCGCTTACCCAATTCAGCGCGATCCTCTTTTACGGCGTAGGCGCGCATAATCTCAGTGATGGCGTGGCATTCTTGCGGTTTCATGAATAACAGTAAGTGCCAGTGCGGCGTACTGTCATGATGCGGCTCGGCGACACGAAAACCGTAGACGCGCAGATTTTCACGGCCCAGTTTGGAAGTAATGTTGCGCCATAACTTGGTGAGATGGGCTTGCGCTTGTGGCGGCGTGGTGTAGTTCCATTTCGGGTTAGCGTGGCCGCTTTGGTTGTTAGCGTGATTTTTAGACGGGCAAGTAATGGTATAGAACATACCCACATCATCACGCGACTGAGCAACCAGCTCGATCCCTTTCATGCGCGCCATCAACTCATGACGGCGAATAGTCGGATTGCTGATACTGGCGTCCACCATTGCCTCTAAAGAAACGGTGTTACCCTCATCATCAACTAATTCATGTCGCTTGAAGAATTCACGGTTGCGGCGCTTTTGCTCCATCCAGTCGGCCAACGCTTCTTTGCTGATGTAAGGTGCGGCACGCTTATGGATCAAGCCAGCGGCGCGCAACTGGCTTTCTCGCCAATCATTACGCAGTCGCCACAATTTACTCTCCCACCAATCCGCATTAATCAGTCTGGCAATAGCGGAACGATAAACTGCACCATCCACTGGCTCATCTGGTTGGTTGGGCTTCGGCCCCAGCTCGCGCCAGTGCGGCGGCTTGACCCGTAAAGATCGCACTTCAAGCGCAATATTGCGATAAATGGTTAATAACTCGGCATCAGATAAGGTGCGGGTTTCTTCGGTGGGTGTTGATACCTCGGTGCAAAACATTTCATTAATCCGGCCAGCAACATCATTCGCCAGCGACTTAACCCGGCGCTTGTTTAGCTCGGCAAGGTGGCTGTAAATTCCCTGAAAATAAGCCATTAACTCAGATTTACGGCCCTTGCTCACACCCTGATATTCGCGCACAGCATCCAGACGTACCAATGCATTCTTGCCGGTGCCGGTTAAGAATGCATTGGTATGTTTATCGCCATGATTTTCACGTAACCATCTAATTTTACTTTGAAAATGCGATTTAATGAAAATAGGCTGCTGATCAATGCGCCCCTCGACACCTTGCGGTGAATCCGCCCACTGTTGCTTGTCACGCAAGTAGGCTTGGCGCTCAAGTTCTGTGCGTTCCCTACGCATTTTAAGTAAGGTTTGGTTAGGCTCGCGTAATTCGGTATAGCCCAACGCATTGAGGCGCTTCACATAGCGAATAACCAGCGGGTGAGATTTTGGTTTTGCTACCACTGCGACCGGCGCTAAAGATTGGTAGCCACCAATGGCAGGGCGCGGGGCATTCCATGGATAGGCCCATTCAATAGAAACATCACCGTTGCCCGGATAAGGCAGCGGTGATGTGGGGGTGATACGGCCACGGGCATGCTCAGTCATATAATTGCGCCGGAATTGTCGCAATAATTTCCCCGATACTTTTTCTGCCATCACTTTTACAACTGATAGAGCGCGGAGCCGTAATCGAGTGGAGGGTGAAACGGTTATAGAGATCGCGACTGATAGAGGTATCGCTATTGGAGGCAACAACATGACAGCCATTTTCAGCGGCCCTTGCCAGTAGGCGGGCTAAACGAAATTGCTGATCAGCGCTAAAACCATCGGTGTGATAATGGGTAAAGTCAGCAGTGTTGGATACCGGGATATAAGGCGGATCGCAATAAATCACATCCCCCGCAACAGCCATTTCCAGTGCTTCGGAGAAATCACAACATAAGAAAGTCGCTTTCTTGGCTTTTTCAGCAAAGAAACGGATCTCTGCTTCGGGGAAATAAGGCGCTTTGTATTTGCCATAGGGGACATTAAATTGCCCTTGTTGGTTATAGCGACAAATACCATTAAAACAGTGGCGATTGAGGTAAAGGAAGATTGCTGCTCTGGATATATCATCACGGTTTCGTGCATTGAATATTTTGCGGAAAATATAATATTGTGCGTCGGAATTAGCCGTAAGAAACAGTGAGGAAGCCACATTGATTAAGTCGCTCGTTTCTCTTTTGGCGATTTCATAGAAGTTAATCAGATCATCATTGATATCCGTTATCAGATATTCATCATAATCCGTATTCAGCATAACAGAACAGGAACCAGCAAACGGCTCTACCAGTCGTTTACCGGTTGGCAAATGTTGAAGTAAGGTTGGCATAATACGAGCCTTTGAACCGGCCCACTTCAGCGGAGAGCGATTTATTGTCATTCGCCACTTACTCATTTATTTGATTTTGGATTTTATCGGATTCCTGGCGCAGTAATTCCACCGATTCTTTAACGCATAAAGCACGAGCAATAATGACATTCGCCAGATTTTCCAGAAGCGCAGAGGTCAGTATTGCTTGTTTCCTACGTTCATTTATCAGGGCATCATTGAGTAAATCAGCATTTTTAATTTTCTTAATCGGCATATTCGAATCCTTAACTTTAGATAATAGGAATCCCGACGCGATAAATGCGCCATATTTAATAACCCGCTAAAACGTTATTTATTTACAACAAGTCTTTTGGGATTGAATTTAAATCAACCCATAAATCCAACGCCGCTTTACGCACAGCTTTTCTTTCGTGATATTCCAACTCCCGAAATTTTCTTTCGTGGCTGTCTTTCCTTATCCCAGCGACATAATAAATAATACCTTTGGTCTTACCCCTGCTTAATGACTCCAAACGTCGTTCAAACTCTTCATCTGGATCTTTTTTAAACAGTTCCTTGATGCGGTCTAAATGCCGTAAACCTACTTTTTGATTCCATTCCTGCATTGCGAGTGGTGATTCATCGGTATTTGTTTGCTCCATCATTCGCACCTCACGGGAGAACAATTAATACGGTTTAAACTTACAGACGCGCTTTGCGTGCGACTTCTTCTTTCTTGATACTGGTGCGATGGCGGTGATCACGAATTGCGGCGCGGACAGACAAGACAGCAATCCAAATAAGCACGACCAACATGATTAATGCGCCTCCGGTCAATTCAATTAGTTGCCCTGGCATGCTGGCACCTCTTCATTGAAAAATTGGGGTATCACGCCTGACTCACGAAATTGCTGCGTTGAAGTATTCAGTTGATGGAAAGTCGCTAATTCGTTCTCACCTAACTGCCACGCTATGGCGGTAATCATACTTAAGCCCGCAATGGTATTGCTGGTGATGGCTTTTTTCTCACGGGCATGAAGATTTGTTTTAAGGGAAAGGACACCATTTTTCTCTACTGCACGTCGGGTTAACTCTCCCATATCGGTCATATGAGTTCGCAGTATGGCGTTAGCTATCTGTAGGCAAGGTGATTTCATGCCGCTACTCCCGTCTCACGTTCGGTATGCAACTGATCGATAAAGCCCGTTGCGAGGCCCTGAGCATCAAATAAGCCGAAAGACTGCTCACCCAAAAAAACCTCATAACGGTTAAGCAAGTTAATAGCCGTTCTGCGTCGAAAATTAATCACGAATCCGCGATAAATTGACGCGTTACGGCTGATAGAGGTTATTGGGTGACTCATACGGCAGCGCCTTGGCTCTGCCCTGCTTTGGTATTGCGCTTAACCGTCAATGCGTCCTTACGAATTATGTCTTCAATCCACTCACGCTCTGCGCCAGTGCAAAGCGCGCGGGTTTTCGCCATTACTTCTAAATACTCATTCCACATGATGAAACGGCGTGGCCGTTTAGTTCCGGGGCGGCCCTCGCGGTGAATCGGTAACTGATTACGATCCATCATATTTACAACTGAACCGTAACTACGGCCGGTGCGGGTGCAGAACTCGCGCGGCGTAATTGGCTCCGGTTCTGAAAACTTTGGCGTATTTCTATCTATTAGCATCTGTTAACATCCTCAATGGCTCTCTTCTGATGCTTCCTGATGGCTTTACGTGTTACGTGAAGCCCCCTGATGTATCGGTTGAGTTGGATTATGTATGTATATTTTGGAAAATGCAAAATGAAAATGGATATTGCAGAAAAATTGAAGCTAATGAGAGAAAGCGAACGGCTTACAAGTAGAGCTGAGGCCGCTGATTTACTCGGTATCCCTCAAAATGCTTTATGGCGGTATGAAACCGGCGATAGCGTGCCAAAAGGCGATGTCATTATGAAAATATTGAATCATCCACGGTACAAAAAATATGCTCTTTGGTTTATGACCGGCGAAACAGCGCCTGAATCCGGGCAAATCGCACCGGCTCTCGCGCACTCTGGGCCAGACAAAATAATATCTTCCCAATCAGACAAAAAGATTGGTTAAGTATTTATAAAGTATTCATTTTTGAAATATCGTTTCAAAATGATATTTACATCGGAGGGTTTTCTTATGTCGATTAAGAAACTCGATGATGGTCATTACGAAGTGGACTTACGGCCGCACGGGCGCGATGGAAAACGTATCCGGCGTAAATTTGATAGAAAGAGCGATGCACTGGCTTTTGAAAAGTATGTGATCGCCAACTTCCATAATAAAGAATGGTTAAGTAAACCTGCTGATAAGCGGCGTTTAAGCGAGTTTATTTCGAAGTGGTGGGATTATCACGGGCGTAATTTGAAGCACGGCAGTAAGCGCCTCAATGCAATTGAGGGGATATGTAACAACATGGGTGATCCAATGATGTATCAGATCACCAACCGTTTACTCATGGATTACCGTGCAAAACGGCTGACTGATGGTATAAAGGCATCCACAATTAATCACGCTCTTGCTGTACTTAGCGGTGTATTCAGTGTGATGATCGAAGCTGAGGAATTTTTTGGCGAGCATCCAATCAGAGCACTTGCACGCCTTAAGACGCAACAGCCTGAAATGTCTTACTTATCATCGGAAGATATCGCCAGACTATTAGACACGGCAAAAGGTGATGCACGGCGTATAGCTATACTCTGTTTGGCGACAGGTGCCAGATGGGGGGAAGCTAAGAGCCTTAAGGCAGAAAACATCATTCATAACCGAGTGACGTTTATTGAAACGAAGAATGGGAAAAAACGCTCGGTACCAATTTCACAGGAAATCGCCGACCAGGTGAAAACCACTGAAACTGGGCCACTGTTTAAAACTCATTACATGACTTTCTATAAGCTGATAAAGAAAGTAAAACCTGACCTCCCTCGCGGGCAAGCGATTCATGCTCTACGGCATACATTCGCAACCCATTTTATGATGCGGGGAGGAAATATAATCGCACTCCAACGAATACTTGGACATGCGAACATTCAGCAGACCATGACTTATGCGCACTTTGCACCTGACTATTTACAGGATGCAGTAATGCTAAATCCGCTAAGTGAAATGTCCACAAACCGTCCACACTTGTGAGGTTTTGGGATGCTGTAGGATGTTTTTAGAAGTCTAATGATGCTTTAAGTTGTTGATATCCAGTAGCCCAGCCCGTGGCTACTGGATATGGAATCCCACAACCTGCTACGATTAGCCTCTTTTTAAGGAATTTGACCATGAACAAACAGCCCGAAGACTGGCTAGATGAAGTCCCAGAAGATAAAAATGACGATGATGATGAAATCATTTGGGTCAGTAAAAGTGAAATTAAGCGAGATGCTGAAGCGCTGAAAGATCTCGGAACCGAGCTGGTTGAGCTGGGTAAAAACGCGCTGGAGAAGATCCCACTGGATGAAGATCTGCTGGCAGCCATTGAGCTGGCGCAGAAAATCAAGAAAGAGGGCCGCCGTCGCCAGATTCAGTTAATTGGTAAAATGCTGCGCGGCCGTGATGTCGAACCCATTCAGACCGCGCTGGATAAACTGAAAAACCGTCATAACCAACAAATCTCGCTGTTCCATAAACTGGAAACGCTGCGCGATCGTTTGGTTGCAGAGGGTGATGATGTGATCCCAACCGTGTTGGATCTCTATCCCGATGCTGATCGCCAGCAGTTGCGCAGTTTGGTGCGTAATGCCCAAAAAGAGAAAGCCGCGAATAAGCCGCCAAAAGCATTCCGCCAGATCTTCCAGTATCTGCGTGAATTGGCAGAGAAACAGCAGTAATCGGGCGCAGCTCGCGCCTGTTTGATGGGACGTAACTGTCAGGCAGTTTGGGTAAGGCAGCGCACAGGACCCGGAGCGTACACCCAGTACGTGAGGAGTCCGGCACTGCCCAGGCTCAAGATGGCAAGTAGAGTAGCCTAATTAATATTAAAGCGCAGACTACCGGCCAGCTCCTCTTCTGCCTCTTCGAACAACAACACTATCGCCCCAAAACGGCGTTTCCGGCGGTGATTGAAATGGATAAATTCAATCTCTACCGGCAATGCTATCTCACCCGTTACCACATCCCACAGCGCATCCAGATTGGCGCCAAAGCCCTCCCTCAGCGCAAATTTTTGGGAAAATTCACGGTAAAATGCAGGAAGATCCGGTATATGGTCAAAATCGAATACCACTTTTACCATCTTCTCACTCCATCCGAATGAAATGCTTGTAGTGATCCTGAGTCAGATAAATCAGGCCATCATTAGAGTACAACAAACGATCACTACCACGATGGCCGCAGCGATAATTCACATCAGCCTCATGCCAGTTGCGGCCTTTGGCTTGTGGCAGTTGGCGCTCTCGGTTAGAAAAACGATCACCGCCAATAGCGCGCCCCGGCAGCACCTGACACAGATTGCCCTCTTTTGGGTCCCAACCCTTCTCACGGGCCTGCTGCTTGGTAATGTAAAAATCCGGCAGGCGATGGTGCGCTTGTAGGTATTTCGCCACCGGTTTGGGCTGCGTTAATTGTTCGATGGATGCAGGCGTCGATAATGGTGGGCGCTCCAGATCCGGCGATTGACCGATATCACGCGCAGGGTCACAGCCATTGAGCTGTAATGCTGACGCAATCAATAGCAACACCGCCCCCAGAATAGCGATAATGCGTTTATTCATCATGGTTCTCCTTAACCCTTAGGCTTCCAATAATGGTTGTCTGCTCATCACCCATGCCCCAATGTTATAATCAAGATGGCTCATTCAGCTGGCTTATAAATTACCCAGATGCAGGGTTTTGACTTCCATAAATTCATCCAATCCCAGCACCGAACCTTCGCGGCCCAGACCGGACTCCTTCACACCACCGAAGGGGGCCAGCTCCGTAGAGAGCGAGCTTTCATTGACGCCAATCATACCGCTTTCCAATGCATCAGAAACGCGGAATACCCGTTGCAGATCCTGCGTATAGAAGTAAGCCGCCAGTCCGAACGGCGTGTCATTCGCGCGCTTAATCACTTCAGCTTCGGTTTTAAAGCGGAAACAAGCTGCCAGCGGGCCAAATGTCTCTTCTGACGCCACTTTCATCTGCTCATTGGCATCGGCAATCACTGTTGGTTGGAAGAAATTACCACCCAATTCATGGCGATGCCCGCCCACCAGCAGACGCCCGCCCTTCTCAAGCGCATCTTTGACGTGATCTTCGACTTTCTCCAGACCCGCCATATTAATCAGCGGCCCCATATCGACATCTTTATCCATCCCATTGCCCACTTTCAGTTTTTTCACCTCAGCGGCCAGATGGCTGACGAATGCATGGTAAATGCCCTCTTGAATATAGAAGCGATTAACGCAAACACAGACTTGCCCAGCATTGCGGAATTTACAGGCGATAGCCCCGGCCACTGCCGCATCTAAATCAGCATCATCAAACACAATATAGGGTGCATTGCCCCCCAGCTCCATGGAGATCTTTTTCATGGTAGCTGCGGCATTGCGCATCAGAGTTTTGCCCACCTCAGTTGAGCCAGTGAAGGAGATTTTACGCACCTCAGCGCTGGCCATGATGGCATCGCTAATAGCATGAGTGTCACCGGCCACACCATTGAGAACACCAGCTGGTACGCCCGCTTTATCTGCCAGTGCCAGCAAGGCAAAAGCGGACAGTGGCGTGTTATTGGCCGGTTTAATCAGCCCGGTACATCCGGCCGCCAGTGCCGGCCCCAGTTTGCGGGTGAGCATCGCCAGCGGGAAATTCCACGGCGTAATGGCAGCAACAACGCCAACAGGTTCACGGGTGGCAAAAATGCGCGCCCCCTGTTTAGTGGGCGGAATAATCTCACCATTAGCGCGTTTAGCTTGCTCACTAAACCATTGAATAAAGCTGGCGGCATAGGCCACCTCGCCTAATGCTTCTTTCAGCGGCTTACCCTGCTCGGAAACCATTATCTCAGCCAATGATTGCTGATGTTCCATAATGAGCAGATACCAACGCTGTAGAATTTCTGCCCGCTGTTTGGCCGGTTTTTTGCGCCAGGCAGGAAATGCCTCACTGGCTGCTTTAATGGCAGCTTCACTCTCTGGTTTACCGGCTTTGGCCACTTTGGCGACTAATTCACCGGTAGCAGGGTTATAGACATCAAAAGTCTCTTGGGCCTGGCACCATTTGCCGCCGACAAAATAACCAATGTGATAAACGCCGTCGCTGTGCTGCTGGTCCTGCAAAGGGTTTTGCTCTGACATCATGTCAACCTCCTTAGGAAAATGAGGCCCTCATCACTAGAGGGCGAGGAAGGGGTGGTTCCAGCTTGAGTATAGCCTTTGAAAAAGCGATAAGAACAGCTTAGCGCGCTTCACCTGATATCTATATCAGCGCGCTCTGATAGCGATGTAACATATCCGCTAACCGTTTTACCGGCAGGGTAACCGAATCAGGCGACTGATAATCAACCAGTTTTTGCTGATATTGATCCAGTTCCTGCAACAACCGGGCAAAGTAATAGCGCCGTTTCTGATCACCCTTCACATTGATGACACGATCAGCGGTATAGCGGATTTGCTTATGGAAGGCACTCAATTCATCATTAGCCGGAATTTCGGTGCTGTTGAGTCGTTGATGGGCGATGATCAGCGTCAGTGCCAGACGATACTTATCGATATCGCCGGGGAACATCATCAATAGCTGATTCAGTTGCTGATAGAGCATCGGCAAATGATTTTCGCTGCGGCGCGCTCTATTGGTGGTCAGGGCGGATACTGCACTGTAAACAAAGCGGTTTAGCAAGGTTCTGCCAGTCCGCTCTTTGGCATTATCGCGGATCAGTAACAAGACAATCAGGGAGACAAAGCAACCGACTATCTGCCCCAAGGCGCTGTCGAGGAACAGGCTGACATTAAATTCCATCGGGTTACTTAGCACCATAATGTTGATGGTGCTAGCTAATGTCCCCAGGGACCCCAGCCGCCGCTTCTGCACTTCGATGCCAATAATAAAGGCCAGCAGCCCCAAGCTGATGCACAGCAGCAACATGCTTTGCTGGGTGGCAGGGATGATAAACATAAAGTAGAGCGCCCCGATGGGCAGCGCCATGACGACCCCCAGTAGGAAGTCGATCGCCACCATACGCGGATTGGGTGTGCGCATCGCCAGTGAGGTGACCACGGCTATCATCACCATACAGCCCGCCCCTGATGTCCAGCCAGTCCAGAGCCAAAACAGGCCGCCAATTGCGGTGGCGATGCCGGTACGCAGGCCATTGATCATCGCGTGATGCCCTTCGGCTGAGACATGTTTTACCGGCATATCACCCGCTAGAATGCCCTCCTCTACCCGACTAATGCTGCTGTTGGTGTGAATACCTTTTGACAGCAATAAATAGCGGGTGGCGGCACCGACCCAACTGCTGATGGTATGGGGGATCGCCTCACTGTGGCTAGCGCCGATAAACTGGCGCAGTTTTTTCATCTGCTGGCGAATCTCTGTGGTCGTTGATGCCGGTTCGCTCAACATCACTTTCAGCTCAGGGGGCAGAGTATTGGGGTGATTAACCAGAACCAAATAGCTTTCACATGCCTGCGTGATCAGCGCGAGTGATTCGGTGTGCAATACCCGCAGGCGGCGATTACAGCGCTGCCAACGAGATGACTCCATCATCAGGTAGCTGCGCATCCCATTGAGTGCGCTAGTATTTTTGACTAAATCACTCCAGGCGCGATCGATTTCGCTCTTTTCCGCCGGACGAATACAGAGCTGCAACAGCTTATATTGATCCACCAGCACCTTATCCACCAGCCGATCAATGTCTTGCTTAATCGACCGTGGGGAGAACAATAGATCCGCCATCACCGCGCAGACGATCCCCAACACAATTTCGCTACAGCGCTCGACGGCAAACTGCGGCGTCAACAGGGGGGTTTCACCGGTTGTGACAATGATAATCAGCGCGGTATAACCCGCCAGACCAAAAGCATAGGAGTTTTCGACCCGCACCAGTGATGAGATCCAGGTGCAAACTCCCGCCCATAGACAGCACAGCATCAGGGTAAGCACCGGCGCTCTGATAGTCAGCACGATAATAACCAAGCCACCAATACAGCCGATAAATGTGCCGATAATGCGTAGCCAGCCACGGTGACGAATTGCGCCAGAGAATGGCTCGCCACCGGCGGCAAAAGCTGGGCCAGCGGCGACAATCGCGGCAGTCAGCACTGACCAGCGCGGCGTTTCCAGTTGCAAATGAAAACCCAGAAACAGCGCGGCTACAATGGCAAAACTCAGCTTAAAGGCAAAGCGCAGACGAATGAAGGTCGGGCTGTTCATGTTAGCCAAACTCGCGCAGACGGTGCATCAACTTAATCATCGGCGAGGCCTGATTAGGGTCACGATCATTTGCTCCGGTTATCACTACCGTCGCGGTGGTGCCTGCTGGATATGGATGCTGCTGATCTTCGCTATCCAAACGAATCTTCACCGGCACCCGCTGCGCCAGACGTACCCATTCAAGATTATTATCAATGGTCGCCAGCCCTTTGCTATCGACACTGCTGCTACTATTGGTCACACCGGCGGAGATACTGTCGACAGTGCCATGCAGAATGCGGTTGCTACCCAGAGGGGTGATTTCCGCCCGATAACCCGGCTTAACCCCCTCCAGCTTGGTCTCTTCCAGATAGGCCAAGATATAGAAAGTCTCTTTTTTTACCAATGCGACAGCGGTCGCACCGCGGTTAATGAACTCCCCCCCATGAACATTCAGATTGGTCACCCAGCCTTCGGCAGGCGCGCGCACTGTGGTTCGCTCCAGATCAAGTTTGGCTAAGTCACGGAGTGCAATGGCTTTTGCCAGCTGATGACGGACGGTTTGCAGCACATTGCTGGATTGGTCGATCTCCTCTTGTGACAGCGCCTGCACCCCCAACCGCTGCCGTCTGCCAGATTCGCGCTGCTTCTCGGCAGCTAACGTTTGGTAATAGGCGACATCAGCTTCCGCTTCGGCCAGTGCCTGCTGATAGCGGGGTTGGTCAATCACAAACAGAATCTGGCCTCTCTGCACCAGTTGGTTGTCTTTAACCGGCACCTCAGTGATCAAACCGCTGACATCCGGTGCAATAGCGACTACATCGGCGGTAAATTTAGCATCACGGGTCCATGGCGATTCAGTGTAAAAAGCCCACACCTTGAAAATAGCGATGATAGCCAGTAAGACCACTAATAAGGTGATGCCGATGCGGATTATTTTTAATGAAAAAGTATTCACGGCGACCTCAGGAAGAAAAACGAGAAATTAAGTAAAAAAGGCAACCATACAGCGCGGTATTAAAGAGTGCCGGGTGCCAAACAAACTCATAAATACCCGTGGGTTGTAACAGACGGCGCACGACAAAAAAAAGGGCTAGCGAGAGAAGCAGCTCAAGAAATATCGGCGGGAAAGAGAGGCCGAAAATCACCATCACCGGAAGCAAACTCATTCTTTAAATCCTCTCAATTATAGGATGTCAGTGAACATGCCTAGGTTAATAGTTAAATTCTAAACTGAAACTCATTCAACCACCGCGGGCAAGGCTAAAAGCACCAGCGATAAGGTAGAGTTATAGGTTAAACTTGTAGGTGCAACTGCAAGCTGGACGAGGCGAGGTAACACTTTAGCTACGCGGCTTTCAGACTTCGGACCTTTCTCCGACAACAGTATATTAGCCTGCTTATTATCAACTTATCTACAATGTGTGATCTAAATCACTTTTAAGCTAGAGTTAACAATCAATGTAAAATAAGCGTTTAGCGCTAAACAAATAGGTCACACAGGATAAGCAATGGAAAGACTAAAACGGATGTCGGTGTTTGCCAGAGTGGTTGAATGCGGCTCTTTTACTGCGGCGGCACGGCAGTTGGAGATGAGTGTATCCTCGATAAGCCAGACCGTATCCAAGCTGGAAACCGAGCTAAATGTTAAACTGCTTAACCGCAGTACTCGCCGCATTGGTCTGACCGAAGCGGGCCGGATCTATTATCAGGGCTGTCGGCGCATGTTGCAGGAAGTGCAAGAGGTGCATGAGCAGTTATACGCATTTAACAATACGCCAACCGGCACATTGCGAATCGGCTGTTCATCCACCATGGCACAAAATGTGCTGGCGACCATGACAGCGGATATGCTGAAAGAGTACCCCGGTTTGTCCGTCAATTTGGTTACCGGTATCCCGGCACCTGATCTTATTGGCGATGGTCTGGATGTGGTCATTCGAGTGGGGGCATTGCAAGATTCGGGGCTATTTTCCCGCCGCCTCGGCTCTATGCCAATGGTGGTCTGCGCCGCCAAAAGCTATTTGTTGCAACATGGCACCCCTGAAAAGCCGAGCGATATGATCAACTTCTCCTGGCTGGAGTACAGCGTGAGGCCAGACAGTAATTTCGAGCTGATAGCACCGGAAGGGATCACCACACAAATATCGCCACAAGGCCGCTTTGTGACCAACGACTCACAAACCATGATCCGCTGGCTTAAAGCGGGCGCAGGCATCGCCTACGCACCATTGATGTGGGTGATAGAGGAGATTAAGCGCGGTGAAGTGGAAGTGTTATTCAAAAAATATCACTCTGACCCACGCCCGGTATATGCGCTATATACTGAAAAAGATAAAATGCCCCTCAAGGTTCAAGTCTGCATCGATTACTTAACCGAATACTTTAAGAGCGTTGCAGAGATATATCAGGGCTATCGTTAATAATTATATCGGCGCTTATCTCTAAACCCTACGCCGTGCCACCCACTGTCAGATTATCCAGCTTCAAGGTCGGTTGGCCGACCCCCACTGGCAAGCTTTGGCCCTCTTTGCCGCAGACGCCGACGCCTTTATCCAGCGCTAAGTCATTGCCGACCATCGAGATCTGCTGCATCGCTTCAATACCGGAGCCAATCAAGGTAGCCCCCTTCACCGCGCGGGTGATTTTGCCCTTTTCAATTAAGTAAGCTTCGGAGGTTGAGAACACGAACTTGCCGGAGGTGATATCCACCTGACCACCACCAAAGTTTGGCGCGTAGAGGCCATACTCCACACTGGCGATAATCTCTTCTGGTGTTGATTTGCCCGCTAACATATAAGTATTGGTCATACGCGGCATTGGCAAGTGCGCGTAAGATTCGCGGCGACCATTACCTGTTGGGGCAACCCCCATTAGGCGCGCGTTCAACTTATCCTGCATATAGCCTTTCAGAATACCGTTTTCGATCAATACGTTGTATTGGCCCGGCACACCTTCATCGTCAATAGCCAGTGAGCCACGGCGGCCTTGCATGGTGCCATCGTCCACCACGGTACACAGCTCGGAAGCCACCAGCTTACCCATCTGCCCACTAAAGACAGAACTGCCACGGCGGTTGAAATCGCCCTCTAAACCATGACCAACCGCTTCATGCAACAGCACACCCGGCCAGCCGGCACCTAATACCACTGGCATGGCACCGGCAGGAGCAGCTATGGCGGAAAGGTTAACTAGCGCCATTCTGACCGCTTCATTGGCAAAGTTATCTGCCCGCACTTCACCGTCAACAGTTTCCAGGAAGTAGTCATAGCCGAAACGACCACCGCCACCGCTGGCACCGCGTTCGCGTTTGCCGTTCTCTTCCACCAATACGCTGACTGACAAGCGCACCAATGGGCGCACATCGGCGGCCAGCGTGCCGTCAGTGGCCGCCACCAGCACCTGCTCATAGATGCCAGTTAAGCTAGCGCTCACTTCCTGCACCCGCTTATCGGCGGCGCGAGCGACTTTATCGACGCGATGCAACAGCGCGATTTTGTCCTCCCGCGACAAGCTCTGCAGGGGGTCTAGCAGCGGATAGAGCGCCTGGTAAGGCACCTCACCCAGTGTATGAACTTTGCCATTGCCAATATCGCGCACAATACTGCGCGCAGCATGGGCGCTTTGCTGCAAGGCGTTCAGGGTGATTTGGTCGGCATAAGCAAAACCGGTTTTTTCACCGCTGACCGCACGCACACCCACGCCCTGGTCAATATTGTAAGAGCCATCTTTGATGATGCTGTCTTCCAACACCCATGCCTCGTGGTAGCTGGACTGGAAATACAGGTCAGCATAATCGAGGCGGCGTTCAGCCAACTGCCCCAACACTGAGAACAAGTCCTGATGGTTCAGCTTGTTAGCAGCGAGTAACTGCTCACTGACAAACGAGAGGCTCATAGTTTTCACTCTTTAATTTGATGATGGTTTATGCGATGACGGCACCAGCGGCGCTAAAAAGCGATTGTGCTGCAATACCGGCATTTGATTACGGATGGTTTTCAAACCTGTGGTGTCAATTTTTACTTTTAAGGCAGCCACCGCATCGGGGTTCTGCCCCAATATTTTGCCCCAGGCATCGACCGCCATCGTGTGGCCCCAAGTGCGACGGGTAGCACCGTGCCGCCCTACCTGAGCGGCCGCCAAGATCACGCACTGGTTCTCAATCGCCCGCGCGCGCAATAATATCTCCCAGTGAGCTTCACCGGTCATTTGGGTAAAGGCCGCCGGGACGGTAATAATCTCCGCGCCCTGCGCGCGTAATGCCTGGAACAAGCCAGGGAAACGCAAGTCATAGCACACCGTCATGCCTAAGCGGCCTACAGGGGTCTCCACCACCGTGGTTTCCTGCCCTGCCTGATAGGTATCCGACTCTCGATAGCGGCCATGCATATCGTTGATATCCACATCAAACATATGAATTTTATCATAGCGAGCTTTTAGCTCACCCTGGTCATCAAACAGCAAGCTACTGGTGGTGATAAGGTCCGGTGACTCACGGCTTATCATCGGCATCGAGCCGATTTGGATCCAGACACCATAGCGGCGCGCCATCTCACGCACTTCTTGTTGCAATGGCCCGTCGTTGTGCTGCTCTGCATGGTGACGATAAGAGGCGGCATTAGCAAATAACAGTGCATTTTCCGGCGTCAGAACCAGCTTAACACCCGAGTTTAACTGTTTGATCTGCTGCTCAATTTGAGCCAGATTATCACGGGTATTTTCACCACTACATAACTGTAATAATGCAACATTGGCATTTTTCATGGCGCCTTACTCTCCTTTAACTGGCGTAATACTTCATGGATGGTCGGCTGGTCCAAACTGCCGGTGATTTGGTAGCGAATCAGCGAAACCTTGCTCCATAATGGGCCTAAAATCTTCGAGGCGGCAAATACCGCAGCCCCCACCACTGGGTTTATCGCAAAGGCGGTGGCGACACCGACGGTCGCCGAAATCTCTGGCGTGATAACCGCTTCCATGGCGATCTGGCGTTTAACCAGGTCCACATTACCGCTCATGGCAATGTCGGCGGCTAATCCATCCACCACTAAATCATTGGTGTGCATGACGCCATTTTTGATATTGGCGGTGCCGCGAATAGAATCAAACGCGAAGTCACGACTAAACGTATCACTAAAGTCGAGCTGGAGCTTACGTAATAGTGCGTCGAAGCTGACCAGCCGCAGTAGCTGGCCTGCGCGCCCGCCACCAAGATCCGTCAACAGCCCTCGCCCCAATCTACTCTTTAACGTCCCGTTTAAGCTATTAATCTGTGGCTGCCACGGCACCCCACGCCAGTTTAAGTCGGCATTGATATCAAACGAGGCATCTTTTATTGGTGTCGTCAGACCAAAGAACGAGATGGTGTCATCGATTTTTGGCCCAGTCAGTGCAACATTGAACGTGGTCTTATCGCCAGAGCTATCTTGTTGCCACTGCCCGCTCATTTTGGCCCGCCCGTTACCCGCTTCAATCAGGCCGTTGGTCAGCATCAAAATATCGCCTTTAGGTGTCAAATCGGCGTTAATCCGCCCAATATTTTGCCCCAAAATCCAGCAAGCTTTACAACGCAATTGCAGTGCTGGCCAATCGCGGAACGAGATTTTACTGGGGCTTTCTGGCGGCTGCAATGCCGCTTGCGCTAACGGATCTTGCGCCTCGTTCGCCGTCCATTGAGGGTTGTAATAGAGATAATCAATATTGGCATGCCATGGCCCATGCTCTTCCATTAGCAGGCTACCCGCGACCTCCTCACCTTTTGCCGTGACTTTGGTGCCGGTAATTAGTGGTTCGATCAGCAATGTCAGTTGATGCCAGGCCTGCCCACCAACCAATAATTGTGGTGTCTCTAATCTCAGCCGCTTAGGGAGAATCACATTGGCACTGCTGCCCTTGATTTTAGGTTGCGCAGATGAGGCAAAAGGCGCACTCACTGTTGCCAACTCCGGTGCCAGCAAGGCCAGCCAGCGCTCACCATCCAATGGCGGTAATTTGAGCACCAAACCTTTCTCATCCGGCAAAGGCGGGGCTTTTTTGCTATCCGTTTTCTGATTAGCGCTTTGCCAAATAGCACGCGTCAGCTCAACGTTATCTTTTAGCAGCAACCATTGGCTATTGAAATGGTTATGACTCCCGGCACTGCCCGACAGAGTAAATGAATCCAGTCCGCCGATGGCCTGCACATGAAGAGGTAGCGCCTGACCACTTGATTTATCTAGCGGTGGAGGTAAGTGACTGCTCACTTTCTTTAGATCCGCCGTGACATCTATTTTGTAATCCGGCTGACCATTTTTCGGTAATTGCACCACCACTTTGCCTTGCCAATTGGCACTGCCACTGAGCAATGTAGCCACATCACTCGGCACCCCCGGTAATTTAGCCGGCAGCCAGTCGCCATCTAACCCAACATTCACCAAAAAGTTCTTTGGCTGCTCTTCGGTGGTGAAATTAACTGTTAGCGGCTGCCCGAACCAGTTGGCTGATAAGCTATCGCTATCGAGATTGCCATCATTGAAGCGGAACTTGCCGCTGATATTCTCCAGTTGGCTTTTCAGCGGCTTCACCAACAGGGTGTTATTATTCAGCGTCACTTCGCCACTGGCGTGCGTAATGTGGTTCTCTTCCAATGGAATATCTAGGTGTAAGCGCCCACTAACCTTACCCCCCACCTGTAACTCCTCCAGTGTTTCAGCGACCGAATCATTGAGCGGCGTCTTGGTAAAGTAGTCGTGAACATCGCGCCCTTCGCCAGCCACCTCGGCATCGACATAGAGCTTTTCTTTCAGATAATCGGGAATGATGGCGCTGATATTGCTGCCAGTGACCTTACCTAACATCGCATGGGGGGCGTCCATCCACAGACCTTCATTGAGGAAATTCAGGTCGATGGCTAAATTCTCTAATGCAGGCCAATCCGGTTGGAACTCGAAGGTGGCGTTACGCAGCGGCACATAGACCTGGAACTGCCCCTCTTTATGTTTATAAGGGAAATCATGAGGATTGCCATTATAGACCAGCGTGGCGTTGTCTACCTGCCCGCCCTGTAACGCCTCAGTCAGATAATCCACCAGCTTCTTGCCCATCAGGGGTTCCGGGAAGTAACGCCAGGCATCGGTGGCATCATACAGGCGGATGCCGGTCAGGATTTTAAGCCACGGTTGCCCTTTATCAGGCTGTTGATAGTGAAAACTGCCGTTACCCCACAACGATTTCGCCCTAACATCCAGTTGGTCACCCCACAGCTCCCAACCTTTATCATCAATCCGCCAGTTCACGGCCCCGCTGGCCTGACTCACTTCCAATGGCGCACGGAACATATCGCCATAAGGTAAGATGCTGTTTTTAAGGCTAATATCTAGCTGTCCCTGCTCAACAGAACCACTTAATGCGCCGGCGAAGTTATTCACGCCCGGCAGCAGTTCCCAGTGCTGCCAGCTGATATCGTGCCATTTGGCTTGAAAACGGCTCTTTTGCGGCTGGCTGATAGGAATGTCTAATGCCAGCGCCTCAACAATGCCTTGCGGACGCAAATCTGCCCAGCGATTCATTAATTCAGGGGTAAACAGTGACAGTGTGGGTAATAGCGGCCCTACACGTTCTAGCTGAATATTGGTGGCGCGAATACGTAATTCTTGGGATTGGTCTGGGCCAATGAATTGAGTATTTTCAGGTAGCCATAGCGCCGAGAGTTGCCCTTTCGGCCAAGATTGACCATCGGTTTTCAGACTCAATTGTGGCGCATCAATTTGCCAGCCATTGCCCTGACGGCGGCCTTCCAACACCAAATTGTCTACCGCGAGCTGATGGCTTTGGTCACCGACCATCCAATTGGCTTGCCCCTGACTGAGCAGAACATTGCCACTGTAGATCTCGCCACTTTTAATGCTCAGCCAGGCCGCCAAACTGAATTCAGCACTATCCAGCCCGGTATTATTGTGCAACCAGCGGCTAATCCACGGCTTTAGGTCGATATTATCGGCCTGCAGATAAACCGTGCCATTATTTAAAATTCCCTGATTATCATGTAGATCCATTCGCACCATCACCACGCCGTGCTGACCATTAATGGTCGAAAGGCTAATTTGCCCCTCGGCGCGGTGCCGGTTACGGGAGTTAAGCCAGGTGAGTTGCGGGATCTCTAATTCGGCACGGGGGCCAGAGGGAGTGAGGAAGGAAACACGGCTGTTGCGCAGGTCGAAATGATCCAACTGGCGCAGGAATATATCGGTGATATTACCGGTTTCAAGATTGCGGCTGCTGTTTTGCTGCGCATCCAGCGTGGTATTCAGATCAAGCTGCAACTGATAAAAGGTCATATCGCGGAACTGCCAGCGCCAGTGTAGCAATGACTGCCATACATCGAGCGCAAGGGTCACCCGTTGCACCTGCCAGTTGGCTTGCGGCAATTTAGCGCTAATATCACGCAATTCCAGCGTCGGGCCAAAGGTTTCCCACGTCCCCTGCATGAACCCCACCTCCAGTGGGATCCCGCTGATGGACTGAACTTTGGCCACGATTTGCGGACGATAATCGTTGATAAGAGGCAGCATCATGCGTAGCCCACTGACCAACAGCGCCACCACAACAATTATTGTGGCGCCTGTCGCGAACATTATCCTGGGCAGTCGCCTCACACATCTCTCCTTGCCATCCGCAGCAGAGCTAGCAGCAGATCTTAATCGCACCTATCCCATGTAAGGCTAGATGGCTCTTACATCATCACCACATCAAACTGTTCTTGGTTATACAGTGGTTCAATCTGAACTTTGACCTGCTTGCCGACGAAAATTTCCACCTCGGCCAGGGCATGGGACTCTTCGCCTTTCAGCGCTTCTCCCACCGCTGGAGAAGCATAGACCAGGAAGCGATCAGAATCATAAGCGTGGTGAACACGGACAATTTCGCGCAAGATTTCGTAGCACACGGTTTCCACTGATTTCACCGTGCCACGGCCACGGCAAGTCGGGCACTCATTGCATAAAACGTGCTCAATGCTCTCCCGCGTGCGCTTGCGCGTCATTTCGACTAAGCCTAGCTGAGAGAAACCATTAATACTGGTTTTTACCCGATCTTTACTCAGGGCCTGCTCCAGTGAATGCAATACACGCCGACGATGTTCTTCGTTGCTCATATCAATGAAATCAATAATGATAATCCCCCCCAGATTGCGCATCCGCAGCTGGCGGGCGATAGCCTGAGTGGCCTCAATATTGGTATTGAAAATGGTTTCGTCAAGATTGCGGTGACCGACAAATGCACCGGTGTTGATATCCACGGTGGTCATGGCTTCTGTCTGGTCAATAATCAGGTAACCGCCTGATTTCAATTCAACTTTACGTTCTAATGAGCGCTGAATTTCGTTTTCGACATCGTAGAGATCAAAAATCGGTTGCTTACCGGCGTACAGCTCCAGTTTTTCGGTCATTTCCGGAATATATTCGCTGGTAAATTCAACCAGCAAATCGTAAGTCAGTTTGGAGTCGACGCGAATTTTATCCAGCGCAGCGCCAGCAAAGTCACGTAACACGCGCTGTGCCAGTGCCATCTCGCCATACAGCTTATATTTGGTGATATTGCGTTTTTTGCGCTCCTGAACCTTCGTCCACAAGCGTTTGAGAAACGCCGCATCAGCCGATAACTCCTCTTCACCAATGCCTTCAGCAGCCGTGCGGATGATAAAACCGCCTTGCTCGTCGCAATAGGCTGCCACGGTTTTTTTCAACCGCTCGCGCTCAACTTCACTCTCAATGCGCTGGGAAACGCCAACATGGGCGGCACCCGGCATCAACACCAAATAGCGCGAAGGCAGGGTGATATCGGTGGTTAAACGAGCGCCTTTGGTGCCGAGGGGATCTTTCACCACCTGCACCATTAAATCCTGCCCCTGGCGAACCAGTTCAGCAATATCGCGCACATTGAAATTTTTCTGCTCATCCCCGGCCACGCATTCGGTGTGGGGCATGATATCGGAAGCATGGAGGAAGGCGGCCTTCTCCAGACCTATATCGACAAAAGCCGCTTGCATCCCCGGTAACACCCGGCTGACTCGACCTTTGTAGATATTGCCAACAATCCCTCGTTTGGCTTCACGCTCGATATGTATCTCTTGCAGGATGCCACCATCAATGTAGGCAACCCGCGTTTCAGACGGTGTAATATTGACCAGTAATTCAGCTGTCATGTATTCCTCTCACATTACGTAGCGCAATGAAATTACTTAGTAATTCATGGGTTTCTACCAACGGCAGACCCACCACGGCATGATAACTGCCGTTGATGGATCTGACGAAACAACCACCTTTCCCCTGAATACCGTAAGCGCCCGCTTTGTCCATGGGTTCACCGGTAGCAATATAATTACTGATTTCCAATTGGGATAACACACGAAATGTCACATCTGTCACAACCATGGCAGATAACATATCTTGCTGATCAGCCAGCGATACTGCCGTGATTACCTGATGTTGCTGCCCAGACAATGCACTCAGTATTTGCTGGGCATGTGCGGTATCCCGTGGTTTTTCTAAAACTTGCCCATTGAGCACCACGATGGTATCGGCCCCTAATACCGGCAGATCCTGTGGTGCGACCTCCACCCCTGCACGAGCTTTATCCTGCGCGAGGCGCTGAACATACCTTTGCGCACTCTCTTCTGGCTGGCGTTGCTCTTCAACCTCTGTTTTCAGCACCTCAAACGGGACATCAAGCAGGGCCAATAATTCACGGCGACGCGGGGAACCAGAAGCTAAATACAGGGCGGTCATGAGTCTTAAGTCCTTATTGCACCGCAAATTGGCGGCGAATTTTACGCATTAACAAAAATAGCCAAGGCCAAAGAATGCCATTAACAACACTACTCCAGAATACTTCTGGCCGGAATGAGACATTAATGACTAAAAACTCAGACCAAAACACCACCACATCCATGGTGAGCGAAAGCAGCATCACGATAAGTGCTTGTTGCCACAGCGCCATATTGCGAAATAACTGAAACTTAAACGCCACCAGATAAGCGATGATACTCAGTGCCAGCGCCCGCACCCCAAGTGTTGAACCTAAAATAAGATCCATAATCAGCCCGAGGACAAAGCCGGTGCCGACATTCACACGGTGCGGTAGTGCCATCACCCAATAAATTAAAACCAACGCCAGCCATGAAGGGCGGAACATATAAATTTGTTCAGGCCACGGCATAATTTGCAGCACCATGGCAATCAGGAAAGATAACCAGATAACCCAACGACCATTGCTGCTGTAACGATTCATGGCGAGACTCCCGGCGCAGTGATTGCAGTGGGTGCCACCGTAGAAGGTGCCGGTGGCCCCATCGCATCAGCGGCGGGTAGCACTTGCGACATCATGGGCGCGAGGCGCTCGTTTGCCACACGGCGGACTTCATCTGGCGGCAATGGCAGATCGCCATTACGGTCAGCGCCCCACAACAGCAACAGGTAACGTAAGCGCTGTAGATCCGCCGTCGGACGTGCCTGAATAACAGTATAGGCGCGCTGATTGTCAACTTTCACCGAAGAGACCACCGCCACTGGGTAGCCTTCAGGGAAGCGACCGCCTAAACCGGACGTCACTAACACATCACCAACGCGAATATCTGTATTGCTGGGGAGGTGTTCCAGTAATAAGTCATCGGTACAACCACTCCCTGCGGCAATAACCCGAATATCATTTCGTAATACCTGAATAGGTAACGCGTGGGAGGCATCGCAAATCAATAATACGCGGCTGGTTAATTTACTCACCGCAACAACCTGGCCGACGACACCCCGGTCACTGATAACCGGCTGGCCTTCGTACACCCCATTGTTAGAACCTTTATCGATAACCACTTGGTCACTATAGGGATCGGTCCCGCTGGACATCACCTGAGTGACCATTTTTTGTTCGTCCTGACGCAGCGGAGAACCTAGCAATTCACGTAAGCGGTTATTTTCCTGCTTAAATTGCCCGAGTAGCTGTAGGTCAGTGTTTTTCAGTAATAACTCTTGGCGCAATACACGATTTTCCAGCTCAAGCTGCTCGCGAGTCGCCAGAGTTTCAGAAACGTTGTCGAGAACTTTGCGTGGCCCATTGGCCAGAAAATAGAAAGGGCTTACTGCGGTGTCCATGTAGGTGCGCACTTTAACAAACGTACCCAATCGGCTATCAGCGATAACCAAAATAATGGCGGCAAGTACGGCAAAAAACAACCGCAGTTGCAGGGATGGACCCCGACTAAAAATCGGCTTCATAAATTATGCGTATTCCTCGACGACATGAGGAAGAAGCGCCAAATCTAAACCTATCCCAAACTTAACGTGGGTATGAGTTCACTCGATCTGGCGTCTCTCCTTTTGGCTGACTATTCTTCGCTGAACAAATCGCCGCCATGCATGTCGATCATTTCCAACGCTTTACCACCGCCGCGGGCGACGCAGGTCAATGGATCTTCGGCAACCACCACTGGGATACCGGTCTCTTCCATCAGCAGGCGATCCAGGTTACGCAGCAATGCGCCACCACCGGTCAACACCATACCGCGCTCAGAGATGTCAGATGCCAGTTCTGGCGGACACTGTTCCAGAGCAACCATTACCGCGCTAACAATACCGGTTAGCGGCTCTTGCAGTGCTTCTAGGATCTCATTGGAGTTCAGGGTAAAGCCCCGAGGTACACCTTCAGCAAGGTTACGGCCACGAACTTCAATTTCCAGAACTTCATCACCTGGATAAGCAGAACCGATGCTGTGTTTGATACGTTCGGCAGTCGCTTCACCAATCAGTGAACCATAGTTACGGCGCACATAATTAATGATGGCTTCATCAAAACGGTCACCACCGATACGAACCGATGAGGAGTAAACCACGCCGTTCAGAGAGATAACGGCCACTTCTGTGGTCCCGCCACCAATATCCACAACCATCGAGCCTGTTGCTTCAGAAACCGGCAGGCCTGCACCAATGGCCGCAGCCATGGGTTCTTCAATCAGGAACACTTCACGAGCGCCAGCGCCCTGAGCAGATTCACGGATCGCACGGCGCTCAACCTGAGTGGCCCCGACCGGTACGCACACCAGTACGCGCGGACTTGGGCGCATAAAGCTGTTGCTATGAACTTGCTTGATAAAGTGTTGCAGCATCTTTTCGGTAACAAAGAAATCGGCGATAACGCCATCTTTCATTGGGCGAATAGCTGCGATATTACCGGGAGTGCGCCCTAGCATCTGTTTGGCTTCATGGCCCACAGCTGCAACGCTCTTTGGTGAGCCGGCACGATCCTGGCGAATAGCAACCACTGAAGGTTCATTCAGTACAATGCCTTGTCCTTTAACATAAATAAGGGTATTGGCGGTACCCAAGTCGATGGACAAGTCGTTGGAAAACATGCCACGAAATTTCTTAAACATAACGAAAGGATAATCCTGCAAGCTGGGGGCGGAAAATAAAATCCGCCTACTTTACCAACCACACGAACCAGCGACAAGGCGCAAAAACGTCCTGATTCGGTGAAAAAGTAGCTGCGTTATTAACATGTCGTTCCATTCAGAGTCCATATCGTTTGAAAAGGCTGAATAAAACCTTGGCACAACACAGATTCTGCGCAACGACCGACGTAACACAGCACATAAAATCTAACATTTAACCTGATTCTCGCTGGAAGTAAGCGCCCACCAACGATTTACGGAAATGACCAACACATTCTACGTTAATTTTTGCTCAACGATCAGGCTAAACATAGCCTAATACGAATATTTTTTCTTTCCGGGAATCAAAGGCGTCGGTGGAGCAAAAAAATTGCCCTGTCCACCATAAATACCTTTCTCTTTCAGAGTTTGCCACTCTTCACGGGTAAGCACTTCCGCGGCAAAAACTTTTGCATGTGCGCCTGCACAAGCACCGGTAAGACTTTCTACAAACAACTGATTTTCATAACGTAAATTAATATTTCTGACTAACCCCGGATGAAGCTTAATCATCTCAATCCGTAGAGACTTAATATAAGAGGTGCTGACAACCGTCAATCCGGCCTGCGACACCATCACTTTGCAGCCCACACCAAGCAATAAACGTATCATCGGGCGGATGCGGTCGATATGTTGACACACATCTGCCTCTGCAAGTTCAAAGATAATCCGCGTTCTATCCGATTTTTTGCATTGTAATAGCGTATCCCGCAGCCAACGCTGGAAAGGACGCTGCAATAATGAATCAACGCAGATAGAAAATGCCAGAGTTTCGTCCGGCCATAAAGATAATAAAGGAATTATCCGATCAATTTTTTGGCGGTCATAACGCTCAGCTAAACCGAACAGTTGCACCAAGGGGGTAAATTCAGCCGCCAGCAGCTCCTGCTTACCATCAAATATACGACTGATGACTTCACGATGATGAATCTTGCCGTCAACGGTAATGACCGGGCGTTGATAGAGTCTTGGGCCACCGCTCACCAATGTTTGTTCTAATAAAGTGCGCCATTTAACACTGCCACGCCCTCTTTCCGCTACTTGAGTATCAAATACATACCAACCATTCCCGCCATACATCGCCGCATTTCTGGTCGCTTGCCTGGCATTATCCATAATCTGTTCGGTAGACTCGCCACCGCGGTACGCCACAATTCCAATATGCAGCAGTGATTCACGGTCAATAATATGGAGGTCGGGTAGAGTCCCGACCGCATGGACCAGTTGCGCGGCCATAACATCGGCATATTTTAAGGTTTTATGTGGCAGTAATATGGCGACCTCACTTTGATGGTAACGCGCCAGTAACGCCGAGGGGTGACGGGCCACAAAGGTAGAAAGCATATTAATCAGCGAATGCATCAACTCTTGTACCCGCTGATGATCATTAGTTTCATTTAAGCGGTCAAAATCCGGCAGTTGTACCATCATCACCACGCCGTGAGCACCTGACTCTTCCAATTGCGTGGTCAACTGATTATCAAAAAACTGGCGATTGCTGAAACCGGTCTTGGCATCCTGCGCCGCAAAAGTGCGAATCAAGGTATCAACACGGTTACGCTCCGCCCTCACCTCTGTCAGCTCAGCTAATAGATGGTCAATGGCGCGGCTGGCGCAGGGGGGCCATTCGCGACCTTCGCTGCGAATGGCGTGTTCACGTTCGCCATTCAGAATGCGTTTTGCCCGCCACTCTAGTTTCTCCTGACCATCGGTCTGTTCACGTAGCCAACGAAAACTCAGCCAAAGTGTCAGCGCGATCACTAGCGCGACCAGCGATAAAACTGCCATCGCGTAAAAAGAGCGGGCATAGCTATTTAGCGGGTCAATATAAGTAAGGTGCATCGATGCACCCGGTTGATGCAACATAGATACAACCAGCGTGCGATGTTGACTATTGCTATTCCAAGGTGTGTAGGTGGCGGGGAGTTTGAGATGGTACAACGTACTGATTTCGTTCTGAATAGTGACATCCACGACGCCAATCGTTCGCATCATAATAGGCAGCCATTCACGTTCTTGCTCAACCGATTGCAGCAGCAGCGACTGATCATAAGTCGTCACAATACTCTGGAGTCGCTGCTCCATTTTTTTCTGACACAGATAGAAGAAACTTGCCGTGCTACCCAGTAGCACCAAACACATGCCCAATACGACCAGCAGTGTCACAAACGCAGAAAGTTTGGTTGTAAATCGCATCCCTTAGCCTTGCGAAGCGCATTATGAAGTAGAAAACTCAATTCCCTTGAGGAAAATACTATATGACAAAAACAGCTCATAACACTGATTTTTTACTTCATAATGCGACAATAGCCCAATAACTCCGCCCTTTTCCCTGAAATTCGGCGGTTCCTCTTTCAAGGATAGTCATAGTCAAAATCAACGGCCTGATTTTTGTCCTTGATCAGGCTTGAAGGTTGATGTTGCCGCTATATTGGCTCACTCTTAACTTATCATTTTTCTGTTTTTTTGGAGTGCGATATGCGAGCGCTTGTTCTTGAGCAAACTGACGGCCGTACCACCGCAGAAGTGCGTGAAATATCCCCCTCACAATTGCCTGCTGGTAATGTCACGGTTGATGTCAATTGGTCTAGCCTGAATTATAAAGATGCACTAGCCATCACGGGCCAAGGGAAGATCATTCGTGAATTCCCAATGGTTCCCGGTATCGATTTCGCCGGTACTGTGCACAGTAGCGAAGATCCGCGTTTTCACGTGGGTCAATCCGTGTTGCTGACGGGCTGGGGGGTCGGCGAAAACCATTGGGGTGGTTTGGCGGAGCAAGCGCGGGTGAATGGCGACTGGCTAGTGCCGATGCCTGAAGGGCTGGAACCCCGTAAGGCGATGATTATCGGCACTGCCGGTTTTACTGCCATGTTGTGCGTCATGGCGCTGGAAGAGGGTGGCGTCACACCTGAAAGCGGTGAAGTGGTCGTCACTGGTGCCAGTGGCGGCGTGGGGAGCACCGCGATCGCCTTGCTCTCTGCGCTAGGCTACCAAATTGCCGCGATTTCGGGTCGTGACAGCAACAGCGAATACCTGAAAAGTCTGGGTGCGCGTCGGGTATTATCCCGCAGTGAGTATCTTGATGCTTCGCGCCCGCTGGAAAAACAGCTATGGGCAGGTGCTATTGACACCGTTGGTGACAAATTGCTGGCTAAAGTGCTGGCGCAGATGAACTACAACGGCACTGTTGCGGCATGTGGGCTAGCGGGCGGTTATACCCTGCCAACCACCGTGATGCCATTTATTCTGCGTAATGTGCGCTTGCAAGGGGTAGATTCAGTGATGACCCCACAACCGCGCCGCCAGCAGGCCTGGCAGCGGCTGCTGAAGATCTTACCTGAAAGCTTCTACCAACAAGCATCACAATCCATCACGTTAGCCGATGCGCCGACCATCGCCGCTCGCTTGCTAGCGAATGAAGTCACGGGCCGAACCTTGGTTAAAGTGCGCTGATTAACTCGTTTTCTCATAATAATCAGCACTGTAACACCGTTTTTCTATCAATAACGCCGGGGGGATGACTCTCCCGGTTTATCTCCTCCCCATTGTAATTATTTTTAAATTTTTCTTTGCTCTCTCGCACTTATCGCCATAAGCCTCCATGATTAATATCACCACAGTCAATATGACGCTCTGTTCGATGGAGTAACTCTATGCGCAACATTTTCGCCAAAAATCACACTTCTCGTCCCCATAGTTCGCCGCGCAAACTGACGGAAGCAGATGTCACCCCTGAGAACATCTTTTACCAGCGCCGCAAGGTATTGCAGGCATTGGGAATTACTGCCGCCACGCTGGCGCTACCCACCTCAGCACAGGCCGATTTGCTGGCATGGTTTAAAGGCAATAATCGCCCCAAAGCCCCTTCGGGCAAGCCGTTGGAGTTTACCCAATCCGCCGCCTATCACCCCAATCTGGCGCTAACGCCGGAAGATAAAGTGACTGGCTACAATAATTTCTATGAATTTGGCCTTGATAAAGCCGATCCCGCCGCCAATGCCGGCACCCTGAAAACGGAAGGCTGGAAAATCAAAATCGACGGTGAAGTGGCTAAGCCCATGACGCTAGATATGGATGACCTGATGAAGCGCTTCCCACTGGAGGAGCGCATTTATCGTATGCGCTGCGTTGAAGCCTGGTCAATGGTAGTGCCGTGGATTGGTTTTGAACTGGGGAAACTGCTAAAGCTGGTTGAGCCGACCAGTAATGCGCGCTACGTCGCATTCCAGACTCTCTATGCCCCAGACCAGATGCCAGGGCAGGAAGACCGCTTTATTGGCGGCGGCCTAAAATATCCCTATGTCGAAGGGCTACGACTGGATGAGGCGATGCACCCGCTAGCCTTCATGACACTGGGTGTTTATGGCAAAGCACTACCACCGCAAAATGGCGCACCGCTGCGGCTGATTACGCCGTGGAAATATGGTTTTAAAGGGATAAAATCCATTGTTCATATTCGCCTGACCAATGATCAGCCCCCCACAACCTGGAATCTGAGCGCCCCAGACGAATATGGTTTTTATGCCAATGTGAACCCACATGTGGATCATCCGCGCTGGTCACAGGCCACTGAGCGCTTTATTGGTTCTGGCGGCATCCTTGATGTACAGCGCCAGCCGACACTGCTGTTTAATGGTTATGCCGATCAAGTTGCATCACTCTATCGTGGATTGGATCTGAGGAAAAACTTCTGATGCGCCTCAGCCTACAACACATTAAGTGGCTCAAGGTGGCTATCTGGCTGGCAGCAGCGCTACCTTTCCTGTGGCTGGTTCTATCGGTCGACCAAGGCTGGTTCAGTGCTGATCCCGCCAAGGATATTCAGCATTTTACCGGGCGCATGACGCTTAAACTGCTACTGGCGACACTGCTGGTCACGCCACTGGCCCGCTATGGCAAACAGCCGCTGCTGATCCGTTGCCGTCGCCTATTGGGCTTATGGTGCTTTGCCTGGGGCACACTGCATTTAGTCAGCTATTCAGTGTTGGAGTTGGGGCTAAGCAACATTAGCCTGCTCGGTCGTGAACTGGTCACCCGCCCCTACCTGACCTTGGGCATCATTAGTTGGTTAGTGTTGCTGTCACTGGCAGTCACCTCCACCCTATGGGCGCAACGAAAAATGGGACCCAACTGGCAAAAGCTGCATAATTTGGTGTATGTTGTCGCCATTCTTGCGCCGATTCATTATCTTTGGTCGGTTAAAACCCTGTCGCCACTCCCCATTATTTACGCAGTGACGGCCGTAATATTACTCGTGCTGCGCTACAAAAAATTTCGCCAATGGTTGCGCTAAAAACGGGTGCTTATTGGTGGCGAATGCACAGTTCAGACTCTTTTCTATTGAATATCTTCGCTGATAAGACCAGTATTTAGCTGCTAATTGCTACGATATCATTATAATGCCCGACCTTAGTACCGATCGCAGTGTCAAATTCATCGTAAAAAGGTGACAAATCGGTAACATCAGGTTATTTTTTACGATGATGTACTTATTGCCGGAGATACCAGCACAATGTCGGATAAGTTTCACATTTTGCTTCTGAATGGCCCTAACTTGAATCTGCTTGGAACCCGTGAACCGGAAAAGTACGGTTCGACCACGTTGGCTGAGATTGTCAGCCAGTTAGAGACGCAAGCTCAGGAAGTGGATGTCGCGCTTTCCCATTTGCAGTCAAATGCAGAACATGTGCTGATCGAGAGAATCCACCAGGCGCGGGGTAATACCGATTTTATCCTGATCAACCCGGCAGCGTTTACGCATACCAGCGTAGCTCTGCGCGATGCATTGCTAGGCGTGGAGATCCCGTTTATTGAGATCCACCTGTCTAACGTGCACGCCAGGGAGCCTTTCCGTCATCACTCATATCTCTCTGATATCGCGGTTGGCGTCATCTGCGGACTTGGCGCAGATGGCTACAACTTTGCTTTACAGGCAGCGGTAAATCGCTTGTCAAAATCCAACTAATTGCCACACAAAAAGAGTACGGAATCACACTCATGGATATTCGTAAGATTAAGAAACTGATCGAACTGGTTGAAGAGTCCGGCATTTCAGAGCTGGAAATCTCAGAAGGCGAAGAGTCAGTACGTATCAGTCGTGCTCCCGCCGCGCCAAACTACCCAATGATGCAACAGCCGTATGCGTTTGCAGCACCACAGCAGCCAGCTCTGGCCGCCGCTGTCGCGCCAGCACCTGCTGCTGAAGCCGCAGCACCGGCAGCTATCAGCGGCCATATCGTGCGCTCCCCAATGGTCGGAACCTTCTACCGCACCCCGAGCCCGGATGCTAAAGCCTTCATTGAAGTAGGTCAGAAAGTTTCTGCTGGTGACACTCTTTGCATCGTTGAAGCGATGAAAATGATGAACCAAATCGAAGCAGATAAATCCGGTACTGTAAAAGCCATTCTGGTTGAAAACGGTCAACCGGTTGAATTCGACGAGCCTCTTGTCGTCATCGAGTAACGAGGCGTTCCATGCTTGATAAAATCGTAATCGCTAACCGTGGTGAGATTGCGCTGCGTATCCTGCGAGCTTGTAAAGAGCTGGGGATCAAAACTGTCGCAGTTCACTCCACGGCAGATCGTGATCTTAAACATGTGTTATTGGCTGACGAGACTGTCTGTATCGGTCCCGCGCCTTCTGTTAAAAGCTATCTGAACATTCCGGCAATCATCTCTGCTGCTGAGATCACCGGCGCGGTGGCTATTCACCCCGGCTATGGTTTCCTGTCTGAAAATGCTGATTTTGCCGAACAGGTAGAACGTTCAGGTTTCATCTTTATCGGGCCACGTGCCGAAACCATTCGCCTGATGGGCGATAAAGTTTCCGCTATCAGCGCGATGAAGAAAGCAGGTGTACCTTGCGTACCCGGCTCTGACGGCCCACTGACCGACGACACAACCAAGAACAAAGCCTTTGCCAAACGTATCGGTTATCCGGTCATCATCAAGGCATCTGGCGGCGGCGGTGGTCGTGGTATGCGTGTGGTTCGCCACGATAAAGATCTTGAGCAATCCATTAACATGACCCGTGCGGAAGCCAAAGCGGCTTTCAATAACGACATGGTTTATATGGAAAAATACCTTGAAAACCCACGCCATATCGAAATTCAGATTTTGGCTGACGGTCAGGGTAGCGCCATCTATCTGGCTGAGCGCGACTGCTCTATGCAGCGCCGCCATCAGAAAGTGGTTGAAGAGGCACCAGCACCAGGTATCACTGGCGAAATGCGCCGTTATATTGGTGAACGCTGTGCGAAAGCTTGCGTGGAGATCGGCTATCGTGGTGCCGGGACTTTCGAGTTCTTATATGAAAACGGCGAGTTCTATTTCATTGAAATGAACACCCGTATTCAGGTTGAGCACCCGGTGACCGAAATGATCACTGGTGTCGATTTGATCAAAGAACAGCTGCGTATTGCTGCTGGCCAACCTCTCTCCATCAAACAAGATGAAGTGAAAGTCCATGGTCATGCCGTCGAATGCCGTATCAATGCCGAAGATCCAAATACCTTCCTGCCGAGTCCGGGTAAAATTACTCGTTTCCATGCGCCGGGCGGTTTTGGTGTGCGTTGGGAGTCTCATATTTACGCCGGTTATACTGTGCCGCCATATTATGACTCCATGATCGGCAAGCTTATCACTTACGGTGAAAACCGTGATGTGGCGATTGCGCGCATGAAAAATGCGTTGGCAGAACTCATCATCGATGGCATCAAAACCAACGTTGAGTTGCAGCAACGCATCATGAATGATGAAAACTTCCAGCACGGTGGCACCAATATCCACTATCTGGAGAAGAAGCTCGGGTTGCAAGAGACCTGATTTTTACCTTTCATGTGTTTGATATCAAAAATAATTCGAGTTGCAGAAAGGCCGCAATTGAGTGAATGCCCAGGAGCTTACATCAGTTAAGTGACTGGGGTGAACGAAGACAGCCAACGCACATGCAGCTTGAAGTATGACGGGTATATCTTTTATATCAGGGCCGGTTAATCCCGGCCTTTTTTCTTTTTCAACTCTCTTTCGGCTTAGATGCCCTAAATAATTGGCACAACTACCATGCGGCAAACGAATGAAATCCGATAAGTCAATTCGGATAGCGGGAGCGACCAGGCAGCAAGCGAACGCATCCCGATGAGCTGACTCACGTCAGTGATTCGGGTGGGTGAGAGCAGCTAACAACGCTGTAGTGCCAAGTACAAAGAAATTACCCAAAGTAATTGGTGCTACAGCTAGGCAGCAAGCGAACGCATCCCGATGAGCTGACTCACGTCAGTGATTCGGGTGGGTGAGAGCAGCTAACAACGCTGTAGTGCCAAGTACGAAGGGTATGGAGAAGATATGGAAACAAGATTCCTACAGGCAAACAAAGAAGCACGCTGGGCCTTTGGCCTAACGCTGGCTTATTTAGCGGGCTGGATAATAACCGCTTATTTACCGGGTAATATTCCTGGAATGACTGGCTTACCCGCTTGGTTTGAAGCCGCCTGTATTGCACTGCCGCTGCTGTTTATCGGGCTATGTTGGCTGATGGTGCGCGTGATTTTCCGCGATATCCCACTGGGGGACGACAATGCAAACTGATGTCATCCTGCCATTAGTGGGCTATTTGGCGATGGTATTTGGCTTATCTATTTACGCTTATACTCGCCGCCAAACCGGGAATTTTCTCAATGAATACTTCATCGGCAATCGCTCGATGGGGGGATTCGTACTGGCAATGACCCTAACCGCCACCTATATCAGCGCCAGCTCATTCATTGGAGGGCCAGGTGCGGCCTATAAATATGGACTCGGCTGGGTCTTGTTGGCGATGATCCAACTGCCCGCGGTCTGGTTGTCTTTGGGCGTGCTAGGTAAGAAGTTTGCTATTTTGGCGCGCCGCTATAATGCCGTGACCCTCAACGACATGCTGTACGCCCGCTATCAGAGCCGCTTACTGGTGTGGCTGGCCAGCCTCAGCCTACTGGTGGCGTTTGTCGGGGCCATGACGGTGCAGTTTATCGGCGGTGCGCGCCTGCTGGAGACCGCAGCCGGGATCCCTTACGACACCGGCTTATTGATCTTCGGCATCAGTATCGCGCTCTATACCTCTTTCGGTGGCTTCCGCGCCAGTGTGCTGAATGACGCCCTGCAAGGGCTGGTGATGCTAATTGGCACCATTTTGCTCTTGGTGGCGGTGATCCATGCTGCCGGTGGCCTGCATAAAGCGGTCGAGACGTTGCAACATATCGATCCGGCGCTGGTTTCCCCGCAGGGGGGCGATCAGATCCTTGATGTGCCATTTATGGCCTCATTCTGGATCTTGGTCTGCTTTGGGGTGATAGGTCTGCCACATACCGCCGTGCGATGTATTTCGTATCGTGATAGCAAAGCCGTGCATCGCGGCATCATTATCGGCACCATTGTGGTGGCAATCCTGATGTTCGGTATGCATCTGGCCGGCGCCCTGGGGCGGGCGATCCTGCCGGATCTGAAGATCCCCGACCAAGTGATCCCAACACTGATGATCACCGTTCTGCCTCCGTTTGCGGCGGGGATCTTTTTGGCGGCACCGATGGCGGCGATAATGTCGACCATCAATGCCCAACTGCTGCAATCCTCCGCCACTATCGTGAAAGATCTGTACCTCAATCTGAGGCCGGCAGAGTTGAAAAATGAGGGTAAATTGAAGCGCATCTCCAGCATGTCGACACTGATCCTCGGGCTATTGCTGCTACTTGCGGCATGGCGTCCACCAGAGATGATTATCTGGCTGAATCTGCTGGCCTTTGGTGGCCTGGAGGCGGTATTCCTCTGGCCATTGGTGCTGGGGCTGTACTGGGAACGCGCCAATGCCCACGGAGCCCTTAGCTCAATGATTGTCGGTGCGGTATGCTATACAGTACTGGCCAGTTTCAACATTAAAATAGCCGGCCTGCACCCGATAGTACCTTCGCTGGTGCTCAATCTGTTGGCGTTTTATATCGGTAATCAGTTTGGCGATCGCGCACGAAAGCGACAGCCCGTTACCGCCAGCGCTGAATAAATCGCTATATACCGCTATTATTTACCTAAACCTATACTATTTACCGAAACCTAATTGAGAAAAACCGATCCCAAAACGCAAGTTAAGGATCGGTTTTGGAAGAGAAAAGCTATGCCTTGGATCCAATTGAAGTTAAACACCACCGGCAATCAGGCCGAATCTCTGGGCGACGCGCTGATTGAGAGTGGCGCAGTCTCTGTCACGTTTCAGGATACCCACGATAATCCGGTGTTTGAGCCGCTGCCGGGCGAAACTCGCCTGTGGGGCGATACCGATGTCATCGGTCTGTATGATGCCGAAACCGATATGGCCGAAGTGGTTACCATGCTGGAATACCACCCGCAGCTCGGCACCGGTTTCATCCATAAGATTGAACAGTTGGAAGATAAAGATTGGGAACGTGAATGGATGGATAACTTCCACCCGATGCGTTTTGGCGAGCGCCTGTGGATCTGCCCAAGCTGGCGTGATGTACCCGACCCAACCGCAGTGAATGTGATGCTCGACCCCGGTCTGGCGTTTGGCACCGGGACTCACCCGACCACCGCGTTGTGCCTGCAATGGCTCGACGGCCTCGATCTGGCGGGTAAAACCGTTATCGACTTCGGTTGCGGCTCTGGCATCCTGGCGATTGCGGCGCTAAAACTCGGTGCAACGCACGCTATCGGCATTGATATCGATCCGCAGGCCATTCAGGCCAGTCGCGATAACGCGCAGCGTAACGGCGTTTCAGAGCGTTTGGCGCTATATCTGGCAAAAGACCAACCGGCTGACTTATCCGCTGACGTGGTGGTTGCCAATATTCTGGCAGGCCCGCTACGGGAGTTGGCACCGCTGATTAGCGTCTTGCCGGTTGCTGGCGGCCACCTTGGCCTGTCAGGGGTGCTGGCAACACAAGCTGCGGGTGTCGCTGAGGCTTACGAGGATATGTTCACCCTCGACCCAGTGGCTGAGAAAGAGGAGTGGTGTCGCATTACGGGCGTACGTAAGCCATAGCATAGCCAGCAATATCCCCTGCTGTTGTTATGAGATAACAGCAGGGGTTCTCTCCCCCATTCGAAATAGCACTTCCCGGCACCTTAGCGCACACTATTTTTAGCCAAAATGAGATGCTCGACACATTTGTATCTGTGCTTTATCGTTGATTTGATGAATAAATCAGCACTTTCGACCAAGATTATGTGGCGGCACCAGTCAATAATGATGTTGTTTAGTAGAAAACACTAAAGCGCACAAATTAACCAGTTAGCCTTAAAGTCATGTTATATATGAACAAATAATTAATTAGCCAAGATTGAGTCGCAATTTGCTGCTCTTTTTTCATCAATTGGTCAAAGTTTGGCCTTTCATCTGGGCGCAAAAATGCGTAATATACGCGCCCTTACGGACACAGTGTGGTCATTCTTTGTCTATGCGTATTGGACACTTCCAGCTTACAAATTGCCTGATTGCCGCCCCGATGGCCGGTATAACAGACCGCCCCTTCAGAGCGCTATGTCATAGCATGGGGGCTGGAATGGCAGTATCTGAAATGCTCTCCTCAAATCCTGAGGTATGGCGGACGGATAAGTCGCGTTTGCGCATGGTTCATAGTGATGAGCCTGGAATTCGTACCGTGCAAATTGCCGGTAGCGACCCAGATGATATGGCGGCGGCTGCCCGAATCAATGTGGCAAACGGCGCCCAAATCATTGATATCAATATGGGATGTCCGGCCAAGAAAGTGAACCGCAAGCTGGCAGGATCTGCATTGTTGCAGCATCCCGATCTGGTCAAACAGATCCTCTCCGCAGTCGTCAACGCGGTAGATGTGCCAGTCACGCTGAAGATCCGGACGGGTTGGTCGCCAGAACACCGTAACTGTATAGAAATTGCCCAACTGGCCGAAAATTGTGGTATACAAGCCCTGACGATTCATGGCCGAACTCGTTCTTGCCTGTTTAATGGTGAGGCGGAATATGACAGCATTCGGGCAGTTAAGCAGACTGTCACCATTCCCGTTATCGCGAATGGTGACATCACTGACCCGCATAAAGCCAGAGCGGTGCTCGACTACACTGGAGCTGATGCTCTGATGATAGGACGTGCCGCTCAGGGAAGACCTTGGATCTTCCGGGAAATCCAGCACTACCTGGACACTGGGGAGCTGCTGCCACCGATGCCACTTGGCGAAGTGCAGCGCTTGTTAAACGGGCATATACGGGAATTGCACGACTTTTATGGTCCAGGCAAGGGATTTCGTATTGCACGTAAGCACGTCTCTTGGTATCTCCAGGAGCACGCCCCTAACGACCAGTTTCGGCGCACATTCAACGCCATTGAGGATGCCAGCGAACAGCTGGAGGCGTTGGAGGCATATTTCGAAAATCTTGCGTAAACAGAAAAAAGAGCTGACAGAACTATGTTCGAACAACGCGTAAATTCTGACGTACTGACCGTTGCAACCGTAAATTCACAAGATCAGGTGACTCAAAAGCCTTTGCGTGACTCGGTTAAACAAGCACTGAAGAACTATTTTGCTCAACTGAATGGTCAGGATGTGAGTGACCTGTATGAGTTGGTACTGGCTGAAGTTGAACAGCCATTGTTGGACATGGTGATGCAATACACCCGTGGCAACCAAACCCGCGCTGCCCTGATGATGGGCATCAACCGTGGCACGCTGCGTAAGAAATTGAAAAAATACGGCATGAACTGATACTAGTCAGTTAAGTTGTTGTTTAAAAAGGCGTTATCCTTAATCGGTTAGCGCCTTTTTTGTTGGGATAATTCTATGCCCACTGCTGTGAATTTATTCGCCAACCGCTACCCGATTACGCCCCTGCTGTTTCGCGCGGTATAGCGCTGCATCAGCCAGTTTTAGCGCATCTTCTGGCATACCTTCGCCGCTCCAATAGGCGACGCCCAGTGAAATCGTGATGGGCCGAATGTTCGCTATCGCCATCATTGCCACATTGTGGCGCAGCCGATTGGCAACCTGTGTCGCTACATCAAGTGTCGTACCTGGTAGCAACATCAGAAACTCTTCACCGCCGCTACGGCACAGGATATCGGTATCGCGAGAGCTATCACGGATCTGAGTCGCCAGCTGTTTGATCACCTCATCACCGATATCATGCCCATAGGTGTCATTAATCAACTTAAAGTGGTCAATATCCAACGCAATAACTGAAAAGTGCTGTCCGAGTTGTCCGATAGGCTCAAGGGCGGTGGCCAATCCCCGCCGGTTATACAGGCCCGTCATCGGATCGGTTTGCGCCTCAAATTTCAATTTGCCAATTTTCTTTTGCAGTAAACTGATGCCTATCAACATCGCCCGTTTGAGTTGTGTGGACTCGAAATACCATGATGGTATCTCTTTGATACTGAAAGCGATATCTGGTTTATCCATATCATTGGCACTGCCCGCCAGTAACCACAACGGGCGGGCAATCAGGCGAGATAGCAGCCAAACCCCCAGCAAAGTGAGTAACGCCAGCGGCGCGATATGCCCCAAACCCTTAATCATTAGCCCTTCTAACGGCTTCAGGGTTGATGCCTCAGGCCGCAAGGTAATAATTTCCCAACCGGATGGCTCCACGACAGCGTAACCCGCCAGCATCGACTCACCACTGGTATTGCTCACCATCAAACTGCCATTACTTGCCGTTTTCACGGCCTCAGTGAGTGGTCTCGGCGAGAGTATTTCCCCGACACGGTTTGCATCTCGGTGGTAAAGGATGCGCCGATCACTGTCCAGCACCACAATATAGGAGCCATCGCGATAGTAGTGCTCGCCCAATAGCTCATTTAATATACTCTGCTTACGCAGATAAATGGTCCCGCCAATATAGCCACGATAGCGCCCATCCGGCGTGATAATCGGGGTTGATATATTGACGACCAGATTATTAGCTGCCGATAAATAGGGCTTACTGATTAGTGGGCGGCGCAATTTTAGCGCTTCCACCGCCCCCGGTGAGGTTAGGGTTTGCCCCAGCAACTGGAGACTATCTGGCGATGTGGCACGGATAACACCGTGCGCATCAGTGATGACCACCGAGTTAAAGTTGTCGGTCTGGTATTTTAGCCGGGCAGTTTCTGCTTGCAGAATGGCGGGATCATCAAAATGTCTGGCGGCAATCATGCCGCTGTAATAAAGCTGCTTTTGCGCACTTCTCAGAAAAATCTCGGTACTGGACGCCAGCTTGGTGGCATAAACACGATTGGCTTCCAATGTGTTATCAATCAATAGCTGCCGCTGCACCCGATAACTGGCATAAAAGCTGTTCGCCAGCGTCACAAACGCACTCATCAGAGCCAGAATAAGGATTAGGCGACCTAAGTCGAGGCGGAAAATCTTGGTAGAAATAATCGAGCGTGACAAGACAGCATTCCTGAAGCGGTAGAAAGACCCTATTAAGCAATGACGGTAGCATGAAAAGAGAGCAAGAACTCGCCTATATATAGGCATAGGCTCAATATTTATCTCCTCAGATCAATCGTTATCACGCTATAGTCATTATCAACGGCTATCTATAGTTAAAATAGCTGGCGTTTCAGCACGGCAGCAGACGAATGAACTCCGATGAGCGGATGAAAATCAGTAAGTTGGAAGAGCAAGCTGCAACGTCAAATAAGAAGGGTATGGCTGACTCATACCAACAATTAGGGGTTAATTATGAAAAAGCTGGTCATTGCCGTAGCGCTCGCAACAACTGTATTAAGTGGATGTGCCAACAACAGCACATCATCTGGTGATACTTTCACTGCCTCTCAGGCACGACAAGTTCATACCGTAACCTACGGGACGGTTATCTCTGCACGTCCGGTCACCATTCAGGGTGGCGATAAGAATAACGTAGCTGGTGCCATTGGCGGTGCTGTAGTGGGTGGATTCCTGGGGAATACTATTGGCGGTGGCCGTGGTAATAGCCTGGCAACCGCGGGTGGTGTGGTTGCCGGTGGTATGGCAGGTCAAGGCGTACAGAGTGCGATGAACCGCAGTGAAGGTGTGCAGTTGGAAATACGCCGAGATGATGGCAGCAACATTGTCGTGGTACAGGCGCAAGGCCCTACCCGTTTCGGTGCAGGCCAACGCGTGATGATTGCCAGCGATCGTAGCGGTACAGTGACGGTTTCTCCTCGCTAAAACTCAATGCCGGAGGTTATCCTCCGGTATTTTGCGGCCTAATGACAGAAAATAGGTTAAAATTTAGCATCATTTTTAATTGACCTAACAGCCTGTTTAGTCACATAAAATCACCATTTCACTGCACAATTACAGCTGAAAAACCCATTCACATTAGTTATGGCAGTCAAATATAGTGTTGCCACGAGAAATGTATTGTGGTTAAATAGCGTCATCGGTTTGGAACACAGACCTTATGAAAGCAGTTTTAGTAAAGCAGTCCTCAGTTCAAGCGCTATCCATAGATATCCCTTCTCCGTGAGTCTCCTCCTAAGTGCCCATAAGTTATCCTCTGAAAGACAGACCACGTTCGCTGCAATATTGTGGCAAAAAAATAATTGAAGGAAATATCTCTATGTCTAATAAAATGACTGGTTTAGTAAAATGGTTTGACGCTGGTAAAGGTTTTGGTTTCATCACTCCTGCTGACGGCAGCAAAGACGTGTTCGTTCACTTCTCTGCTATCCAGAGCAATGATTTCAAAACCTTAGATGAAGGCCAAAAAGTTGAGTTCTCTATCGAGAACGGCGCTAAAGGCCCATCAGCGGTAAACGTAGTCGCTCTGTAATACAGTGTGATTCTGGGTGTTGGCAACCGACAGCGATGACGGTTTAACCCGAGCAGTGTTGCCAACACTCAAGTAAGAAAGCAGTACCCGGTTGACAGTAACATTTATGCAAGCAGTTTTAGTAAAGCAGTTCCCCGTATTAGCGTTATCAGACAGATACCACTTCTCCGCGAAATTCCTTCTAAGTGCCCCATAAGTTGTACCCAAGCCTATTCGCTCGCCTATGGCGGCAATCAAAAATAATTGAAGGAAGTATCTCTATGTCTAATAAAATGACTGGTTTAGTAAAATGGTTTAACGCTGACAAAGGTTTCGGTTTCATTTCTCCTGCTGACGGCAGCAAAGACGTGTTCGTTCACTTCTCTGCTATTCAGAGCAATGATTTCAAAACCTTAGAAGAAGGCCAAAACGTTGAGTTCTCTATCGAGAACGGCGCTAAAGGCCCAGCGGCAGCAAATGTTGTTGCTCTGTAAGAGTTAATACCAGATGAATGATTTACGATAGCGATGAAGGAGATAGCCCTGAGCAGTTAAATCATTCTGAATAAAAGACCCGCCTTGGTGCGGGTTTTTTTGTTGCTCAAAATATGACACTACACATAATAATATAAAATAGCTAATATGCTAAAAAGGTAATATTTGCTAAGCAAAGTTAACATATTCGGTGTTATTTCCTCCTATCTCGTTAATCTGCCGTATTTATCTATTCGACCCTCTCAGTTCATCTGTCGACTTGGCTATTAATGTGAAATCATCTTGTTTTAACAGATAAAATTCTGTTGTTTATAATTAAAAAAGTAAAGTAATCGATAAACTTTGTCTGAATTACCCTCATCAGAACAATATATTTCCCCCACCAATCACCGCACTCCGTACAATATAAAAATGACTTTGATCAAAATGGTGAAGTTATTTTGTCTATACAGTTAATTCATATCTTTACAGCCTTAATAATTTAAGCACCACCTGTTGTTATCGGTGGTGATTAACACTGTATATATAATTGTATCAAGGTAAATAATCATGTCGATATTCAAAACACGTCTGGGAAGAATGCTACTTATTCTCTTTATTGGGGTAGGTATCTGGTTTAGTCCAGTGCCGGAATCCGTTGACCCACGCGCCTGGCACCTCATGGCGGTCTTTGCGGCGACGGTTATTGGCCTGATCCTCTCGCCATACCCCTTGGGGGCGATGGCAATTTTCAGCCTGACAGTGGTTGCGGCCACCGGGCTGCTGAGCATCAAAGAGGTGCTCGCCGGTTTTGCCGATCCCACCATCTGGATGATTGCCTGCGCCTTCTTTATCTCACGCGGTTTTATTAAAACCGGTTTTGGTCGCCGAGTCGGTTACTTGTTTATCAGTAAGTTAGGTCACAGTTCATTGGGTCTGGCTTACGGTTTGGTGCTGACTGATCTACTGTTTGCCCCCGCCATGCCCTCTACCTCGGCCCGTTGTGGTGGCATCATCACTCCGCTGTTTCGCTCCATTTCGGAGGCCTATGAATCTACCCCGGAACGCGGCACCGAACGCAAAATCGGGGCATTTCTGGTGCAATGTATCTTCCAGTGTAATGCTATTACCTGTGCGATGTTCCTGACCTCAATGGCCGGTAACCCGATGATCAGTAAGCTGGCGGGAGAGATGGGCATTACCATCACCTGGACCAGTTGGGCGCTAGCCGCCATCGTCCCCGGCTTAATCTCTCTGGCAGTCATCCCCTTGTTGCTCTACCGCTTCTACCCGCCAGAGCTGAAAAAAACGCCGGAAATGCGGGCGCTGGCGCTGGAGAAACTGAAAGAGATGGGGCCGATGAGCCGCAATGAGTGGATTGTTTTATCCGTCTTTATCGGGCTGGTAACCCTGTGGGTGAGTGGTGCGACATTGAATATTGATGCCACCATGACCGCCTTTATTGGCTTAGCCATTCTGTTATTGAGCGGTGCACTGACGTGGGATGATGTGATTGCCGAGAAAGAGGCGTGGCACACCGTGATCTGGTTTGCGGTGCTGCTGACACTCGCTAGCCAATTGAATAAATTGGGCTTTATTACCTGGTTTGGCTCCTCCATTGCCGGTTCGGTGCAGGGAATGAATTGGATTCCGATGATGGGTATTCTGCTGCTGGCGTACTACTACAGCCACTATATGATGGCGAGCGCCATCGCCCATATCAGCGCCATGTATGCCATTTTTGTTTCTATTGCTATTGCGGCGGGAGCTCCGCCCATGCTGACCGTGCTGGTGTTCGGTATGTTCAGTAACCTGTATATGGCGACCACTCACTACTCCGGCGGCCCTGCCCCTATCTTGTTCGGCTGCAATTTTATCCCGCTGGCGACATGGTGGAAAATTGGCTTCCTGATAAGTCTGGTGGTGATCCCTATCTGGTTGATTATCGGCAGCGCCTGGTGGAAAGTGCTGGGTTTCTGGTAACAGCAAACTGTTTAGAAATACCGCGCAGTCACACTGGCGCGGTATTTTTGTCTACGGTTTGCCGACGAGTGCCCGTCACTTATTGCGGTTTACGTAACTCAATACCGACATCCCCGCCGGGATGCACCGCCAGTAAGCTCTCTTTGGTAAATCCACTGCGGGCCATCAGGCAGATACAGATGGCATCAAACAGCGCCAGCACCAAAACGATAGAGGTGGTCGCTAACATATTTAGCGGGTCAATCTCTTGCTTCACATGGGTTTTTAGCACCAAGGCGGAGACTTGCGCGATTGCCGACTGTTCGTTCTCGGTCACGCTAATGATCTTCACCTGCTTACGTTGCAGTGTGGGGAGCAGGCGGGTCAGCTCGTCAGAATTGCCGCCTCTGGAGATCAGAATGATAATATCCTGTGCGCCGAGAAAACCCAGATCCCCGTGGGCGGCATCGGTGGCATTCAGGTAGATCGCAGGTTGCTCCACGCAGGCCAACATATGCGCCACTTTTCGCGCCGCGATACCTGATGTTCCTACTCCCGTCACTGCAATTTTGCCACGACACTCTGCCAGCGCATCCAACACCTGCAACCACACCTGCTGATCGACACTCTCCTTTAAGGCCGCCAACTCGCGGCTGTAGGTCATCCATGCCTCGCTGGCGGTCTGCCATTCATCACTCTGGCTCATACCTCCTCCCGCATCAATTCCTGATAGCGCAGATGATCGTGATACATCTGGTGGAACACGCGATATTTGCGATCGTAATAGGCTTTGATTTTATTGGTTTGCGGCGTAACGGTTTTCCCAATGCGGCTCATGGCAGCCATCGCCTCCGGCAGTGACTCAAATACCCCGGCGGCGACTGTGCCCATCATGGCACTGCCCAGCAACATCGCTTCGCTCTCTTCCGGCAATAACATGGCGCAGCCGGTGGCATTGGCGTGCTCCTGCACAAAAATGGGGTTTTTCGTGCCGCCACCGCTAGCCATCATGGTGTCAATGTTATAACCGTTCTGATTCATGGTTTCGATGATATGCCGTGTCCCCAATGCCAGCGCCTGGATGGTGGCGAGATAGCGCAGCGCCATATCCTCCGGCGTGGTGGAGAGTTTCAGGCCGGTAATGATGCCGGTCAGATTCGGGTTGGCGCGCGGTGAGCGATTGCCGTGGAAATAGGGCAGCATATGAATATCATTGGTTAGGAAGGCGATATTTTCCGGCTCCCCCGCCAATTGGCGCAAAATATGATTCAGCGCCTCATAGATAGTCTCCCCCTTGCTTTTGGCTTGCGCCAGCAGCTCTGGATAGCACGGATGTGACTGAATAATATGGTCAATCAAAGCCCCCGTCGCTGACTGCCCGCCCTCATTGAGCCAATATTCCGGTAGGATAGCCGAGTAGTATGGCCCCCAAATTCCGCCAATAAAATGCGCCGAACGTGACATCGCCATATGAGCCGTCGAGGTGCCGCCGATCAGCGCAATTCGCCGATCAAAGTTGGCGTTCTCGCCCGTCACACCACTGGCACCGAGGATACCAATGGTGCCCGCGTGGGCATCAATAATCGAAACACTGACGGCAGTGCCGGGGATCAGGCCCATTTCCGATGCCGCTCGCTGGCTTAAACCACGCCCCAAAGGTTCCCCCATCGGCTTAACTGTAGCCCCAATTTTGGCCGCATTGTTATCCAGCAAATCGCCTAGCCCCACCTGTTTGAAATAGGAGGGGTCCCAGCGATCTTCATGGCCCAGATAGGTCCACTTGCAGACCGTGGAACAGAGCGAGCGAGTTTCATCTTTGGTCGCACGCCAGGTCAGAAAGTCAGGCAGATCAAACAGATGACCGACATTGCTCCAGGTGGTGGGCATATGCTGCTTCAGCCACAGCAGTTTTGGCGTCTGCATCTCCGGTGAAATCACCCCGCCGACAAACTCCAGCACCGGGTGCTTGGTGGCATTGATTCGTTCCGCCTGAATAATCGCGCGGTGATCCATCCAGACAATCACATTTTGCTCGCTGCGCCCTGATGGGCTGACAGTCAACGGATTACCCTCTTTATCCAGCACCACCAGCGAACAGGTGGCATCAAACCCCAGCCCTTTGACCTGAATCGGGTTGATATCGGCCTGGCTCACTGCATCGCGCACCGCATTACACACCGCCAGCCAGATATTATCGGATGACTGCTCAACAAAATCTGCCTTGGGCTTAAACATGGTGATTTCACGGCTAGCCTGCCCGACCATGCGGCCCTGCAAATCGAATACTCCGGCTCTTGCGCTGCCGGTCCCTACGTCTACGCCGATAAAGTAACTTGCCATTGTTTTGTCCCTCAATTCTTAAGCTTTACGATTCTGTAATGCGATAAAGAGGATCAGCACCCCACCCCATAACGCCATGGTCAGGTAGCTACTCACCCCCAGCAAATTCAGGCCACTTTCCAGTAATTGCAGCACCACCAGTGCTAAGATCAGGCCGATAATGCGACCAAAGCCGCCATCTGGGTTAATCCCGCCCAGTACCGAGGCTAGAATAGTCACCAACAGATAGGACTCGCCATAACCGGCTTTGGCTGAGTTAAATTTCGCCATCATCAAAATGGCCGCCCCCCAACCCAACAGGGCTGACAGGATATAGACCGCGACCTGCACCCGATGGGTGTTCACACCACTAAAGCGGGTCGCCTGCTCATTGGAGCCGACCAGATAGATACTGCGCCCCAGAGTGGTGTGTTCCAGCAGTACCCACAGCCCCGCCGACACCAGTAAAAATAGGATCATCGCCACCGGAATACCGGCAATATCACCGCTGCCAATGTACTGAATCACTGGCGGAAAACCTGAGATCACATCACCATTGGACAATAAGATATTGAGGCCAGTAATCAGTGTCATGGTGCCCAGGGTCGCCAGAATAGGCGACACACCGACGACCGAGATCAGCAGCCCATTCAAGGTGCCAATCGCCACCGCCACTAACAATCCCGCCACCAACGCCAGCAGCAGAAACAGCGGTTGATCGGGGTGACTGACAATAATGGCCGCCATCACTAACGCGCAGGCATTGGCACCCGCAATGATGGATAAGTTAATACCGCCCGTCAGCATGGTCAGCCCCATTCCCAGCGCCAACATGCCTAAAATCGGCAACTGCGATGAGATCGACTGGAAGTTACCCAAGCTGAAAAAACGCTGCCCCAGGGTCAATGAGAAAGCCAACATCACCGCCAGCAGAATCAACAGTTGCAGCCGGATAATGCGGTCATCGGGGATAATTCGGTTTATCCAGGTCATATCACTGCTCCCTCAACAACTTGCGTTTTTCATTCCATGCGGTGGTACTAATGCTCACCAAAATGATCACGCCGCTGAAAACCGTATGCCAGTAAGAAGAGACGCTCAGTAGCGTCAGGCCGTTTTGCAAAAATGCCAGCAGCATCACGCCCAGCACAGTGCCGGTCAGTGTTCCCCGACCACCACTCATACTGGTGCCCCCCAGCACCACAGCCGCCAGTACAGTTAACTCGAATCCCATCAATGAGTTAGGTGCAACCGATTGGGAGATCTGCGCCTGAACCACTGCCGCGACACCTGCCAATATGCCCATGTAGCCATAGACATACAGATGTAGCCGCAGAATGTTAATCCCCAGACGGGAGGCGGCATCTTTGTTGCTGCCCATGGCGAAGATCTGCCTCCCAATGCGGGTGTAATTCATCAATACGCCAGTGAAAATAGTGGTGGCGGCCAGACAAAATAGCGGGAGTGTCAGGCCATAGTCGTAGCCATCACTGCCAGTAAACGAAAACCAGTTAATCCCGGTCATAAACCAGTCAGGGAAGCCGTACAACCAGGTGCCGTTGGTGATATAAACCAGTAAGCCGTAGAACAGATTCAGCGTGGCAATGGTGATAATAATCGCCGGGACTTTTAGCCAATAAACCAGCAACCCATTAATCATCCCCAGAACCAAACCGACTGCCATAGCCAAGATGAATGCCAGCGCGAAGCTGCCGCCATGGGTAATCACCCACGAGGCCATCACATATTGCGCAATCGCCGTGACCGCAGGGAAAGAGATATCAATACCACCAGCAATTAGCACCACAAACAGACCGCAGGCTAAAATACCCAAAATGGCATAGCTGGTGGCAACATCCGTTAAGTTGCCCAACGTCAGGAATTCAGGGCTTTTCACACTCAGTCCGATTGCCAGTAACAGCACCAGCAGACCCAGATAGAACTCATGGCGGCCCGTGAGCTGCCGCAGTTTTAGCTTATCCATTGACCACCTCGGCGATCTGTTGTTCGGTGCACTGATGCGGATAAAACTCGGCTACCAGTTCACCTTTGCGCATCACCAACACCCGATGGCTGTTGTAGTACGCCTCTGGAATCTCGTCACAAATCATTAATACCGCCATACCCTGCGCCGCCAGTGCCTTGGCAATGTGGTAAATCCCCTCTTTATTGGCGATATCAACCCCCACCGTCGGTGAATCGAGAATCAAAATACGCGGCTGTGTCGCCACCCATTTGGCAATGGCGATCCGCTGCGCATTACCGCCGGACAGGGTTTTGACTGGCAGCGCAGTATCGGAAACTTTGATATTCAGATCCCACACCAGCTGTTTTACCAGCGCGGCAGCTTTGGGGTGATCCAGCAAGCCACTGCGGGTATGCAATTGGTCGAAAATCGACACAATCGTGTTGTCATAGATCGACTGCTCCATGATCAAACCTTGCGTCAGGCGATCTTCGGAGACATAGCCGATCCCCTGGCGGATCGCGTCACGATTATGGCGAAAACGTACCGCCTCACCAGCGACACGTATTTCGCCACTTGAAGGCTGGGTCATGCCAAACAGGCTCAGACACAGCTCAGTACGGCCCGCCCCCAGTAAACCGGTGATCGAGACAATCTCGCCCTCATGCAGGGTCAAATCGATATTGCGGAACTGCTCGCCACGGCTCAGTTTTCTAACCTCCAGTAGCGGTGCTGCTCTGGCGGCCAACGGCGGCAATTGGCTGTAAGTAAAGCGCTGGCCAGTCATGCGGAACGCCAACTCATGGCTATCTAATTCGCTGGCAGGCCAGGTGCCAATCAGTTGGCCATCGCGCATCACGCTGATCCTGTCGGCGACTTCCATCACTTCATCCAAACGGTGGCTGACGAACACCACGCAGATGCCTTGCGATTTCAGGTCGCGCACCACGTTCAGCAAACCTTTCACTTCCTGGCTGGTTAGCGAAGCGGTTGGTTCATCCATAATCACTAAGCGGGCATCTGCGGCAATCGCGCGGCAGATAGCCACTAACTGGCGGTCAGCAATGGAGAGTTGCTCCACCTTTTTATCGGGATCGAGGGTGACACCCACGCGCTGCATGGCGGCCAGCGCCCGATCGCGCATACTTTTACGTTTCACCCAGAAGTCGCCGCCGGGCAGATAGCGGTGGACGGCAATGTTTTCTGAGACGGTTAAATTGGGGAACAGCGACAAGTCTTGGTAGATAACCTGTACGCCATAGAAGAGTGAGAGTTGCGGCGTAAGCTGATGGAACAGCTTGCCGTCGATCAGGATGCTTGCGCCTTTCTCTGGCTGATAAACCCCTGAAATTACTTTGATAATGGTGCTCTTGCCGCAGCCATTCTGGCCTGCCAGGCAGTGCACTTCCCCTTTGTTCAGTGTGAGATTCACCTGATCCAGCGCCAGCACGCCGGGGAATCGCTTACTGATATTTTCAAGCGTGATAAATGCGTTGGCCTGAGTCATGACAATACCTTCCCTAACGCCATAGGCATGGCGCTATTTTGCAGCCATTCAGTGGGGGTGGAGAGGGCAGTGAGGCTGCTTTCCCACTGCCTGTTTTACTACTGAACCCAGCGAGTTCACTGGTTATTCCCTGATGTGGCGTCTGAAAATCAGAAACCTAAAGTTTTCGCATTGTCTTTGGTGACTTCAAGAATTTTATTAAAACGGATCACCCCTTTTTCGCTATCAACATCCGCTTTACCCAAACCGTCGATGGTCAAATCCGGCGTCACTTTCTGCCCTTTCAGCAGTTGATCAGCAATCTGTACCACCGCAAAACCGGCATCTTTCGGGTCCCACAGCAGGGCTTTTTTGATATCACCGCGCATCAAGTAAGGCGCCGCCTGTGCTGGCATCGCAATACCGACAACCGCTATCTGATCCTTAGCCCGTTTCTTGGCAACCGCTTGACCGGCACCAATCGGCCCCAGAGAACCAAAGCCAATAATCCCTTTCATTTGCGGATAGGTTTTCATCAGATCCAGCGTGGTGGAGTACGATTTATCAATATTCTCCGCCACTGGCAGACGTGGGGTGACTTCGAACATCTCAGGGTATTTTTCTTTCTGATATTTGATGGCGTAATCTGCCCAGGCGTTATGCAGTGGCACGGTCAGCGAGCCGACATAAATGGCATAGCCCCCTTTGCCGCCCATGGCTTTTGCCAGTTCATCCATATTGGCCTGCGCATATTTTTCGCTGTCGATGGTTTCAACATCCCACTGCCCAATGCGCTGATCCGGTGATTCATGGGTCAGCACCACAATGCCCTTCTCTTGGGCTTTTTTCAGTACCGGCTCCAGCACTTTGGCATCGTTCGGCACCACAATGATGGCATCCACATTTTTGGCGATCAGATCTTCAATAACTTTAACTTGTTGTGCTGGATCGGGCGTCGCTGGCCCCACTTGGTAAGCATTCACATCTAACTTTTTCGCGGCTTCATTGACGCCCACTTCCATGCGCGTAAACCATGGAATACCGGTAACTTTTGCCACGACGGCAATTTCAGGTTTTTTCTCTGCCATCGTTTGCGTGGTGAACAGCATGCATGCAGAAACAACACATGCATTCAGTAATGCGAGATTAAATTTCATAGCAATACCTTCTTGTTTTCTTTCAGATAACGGGTTGGTTGCAGGGTGAAGAGTCAGTGGTGTTGCAAAGTGAGTGTTTTATTTTCATGTGACTGCTTTTCACACACAGAAGATTAACAAAAGAACACAAGAGGCTGCGCGATGAGGCAGAGTGAACTGTGATGCAAGCCCAAAAAGGTAAAATATACTGAGTTATTTGGTTAAATATTAGTTAATAAAATAATAGGAAGAACAAAAGCGATCAAAAAAATAGAGATATAACACCATTAATTAACAAATAATTAACCAATTGAGAGCAAAATGATTTTCCCGAGCATGATGTAGCACGCCAATAACCACCTATTCTCGGCGGCTAAAACCACCATTGTTCGGAACTGAGATAAAGATCCCATTTCGCGCACAATGTGTGAATACAACTCCCCTTTCAGGGCCTCGTTTTCTACTCATAGCGGTAGCACGGGCGCAGTTTATATCGAGATAACTCACCCCATACCTCCTACATTGATCTTTTTCTTTCATTTATCGCGAATATGATATAATTACCTGAAAGCTACACTCGCTAACCGATAGCCTGCCTTTATGACCATTCACGACGCGATCCCCGCTTTTAATGTAAAGATTGCGTCAATTGTCCTCTTTTCGAAAAAAATAATTGGCTCCAGTGTCTGACGATATGTACCGCTATTGAGTTATATCCTTATGCGTTACACACTCGCACTTAACGCATCACGATAGAGTTCCCATGATAAAACCGCAGAAATTTCATATTTCCCTGCTTCACCCGCGCTATTGGCTCACCTGGTTTGGCCTTGGTTTGCTGTTTCTGTTAGTCCAACTGCCCTACCCGGTGCTCAACAAGCTGGGGCTTTGGCTAGGGCGCACCTCAATGCGTTTCCTCAAGCGGCGGGTTTCCATCGCACGACGTAATCTGGAACTCTGCTTCCCAGATATGGATCAGCCAACCCTTGAGCGCACCATTGTGGGCAATTTTGAATCCTTGGGTATGGGGCTAATGGAGACCGGTATGGCCTGGTTTTGGCCCGATGCCCGCATTAAGCGCTGGTTTACCGTCTCTGGCCTGGATAACCTGAAAAAAGCGCAAGAGGGCAACCGTGGCGTGTTGGTGATTGGCGTACACTTTATGTCGCTGGAGCTGGGTGGCCGCGTGATGGGGCAGTGTCAGCCGATGATGGCGATGTACCGCCCACACAACAATAAAGTAATGGAGCTGGTACAAACCTGGGGCCGCATGCGCTCCAATAAAGCCATGCTCGACCGCAAAGATCTCCGTGGCATGGTGCAGGCATTGAAGAGAGGTGAAGCGGTATGGTTTGCACCGGATCAAGATTACGGCCCGCGTGGTAGCGTGTTTGCACCGCTGTTCGCCGTCGATCAAGCTGCGACCACCAGCGGCACCTTTATGCTGGCTCGTTTGGCAAAACCGGCACTGCTGCCGCTGGTTTTACTGCGCAAACCAGATGGCCGGGGCTATGAGTTGCTGATACAGCCAGCGCTGGAGGATTACCCCATCGACGATGAGATTGCCGCTGCCAGCTATATGAATAAGGTGATTGAACAAGAGATCTTGCGCGCGCCAGAGCAATATCTGTGGTTGCATCGCCGCTTTAAAACCCGCCCTAGCGGGGAACCATCACTGTATTGAATGCATTCAATCTATAAAGCATCCAACAGAATATAACCCGCGCCAAATGCGGGTTTTTTACTGCCTGAACCCGACGACAGCTCCCTTTGCATAACTGTACCCATTTCTTTCACCCCCCCTGCACTAAAAAGCATCAACCTGCCGATAAATGCGCCCTTTAAGTGCATCCTGCCTCGTCAGAAATTACCTACAAAGAGGTAAGCCCCAGTCATTCGCTCTCTAAGCAATGAAATGCAACTCTGGCATCCCATTTGCTAATACCAAACTGGCTACATGCCAACAGACAGCGACGGTGCATCACCGGTGCGCCACAAAATTAAAATAGGTTCGACTTTGCCTCACAGGACGCTTTCATGAAAAAAACTATCATTTCAACGCTGGTGGCTGCCGCCTCATTAGTGGCATTAGCGGGTCAGGCCCACGCGGGTACTACTTTGGATGCGGTGAAGAAAAAAGGTTTTGTGCAGTGTGGTATCAGTGATGGCTTGCCCGGCTTCTCTTACGCCGATGCCAGCGGCAAATTCTCCGGTCTTGATGTTGATGTCTGCCGTGGTGTGGCTGCCGCCATCTTCGGTGATGCAGAAAAAGTCAAATATACCCCGCTGACCGCAAAAGAGCGTTTTACCGCCCTGCAATCCGGCGAAGTGGATATTTTGTCCCGTAACACCACCTGGACTTCCTCTCGAGATGCCGGTATGGGGATGTTATTTACCGGCGTGAACTATTACGACGGTATCGGCTTCCTGACCCACAATAAAGCGGGGCTGAAAAGCGCCAAAGAGCTAGATGGGGCCACGGTCTGTATTCAGGCCGGCACGGATACGGAGTTGAATGTCGCTGACTACTTTAAAGCCAACAAAATGCAATACACACCAGTCACCTTCGACCGCTCCGATGAGAGCGCCAAAGCGCTGGACTCAGGTCGTTGCGACACACTGGCCTCTGACCAATCCCAACTCTATGCGCTGCGTATCAAGTTAGGTAAACCAGACGAATTTATCGTCTTGCCAGAAGTTATCTCGAAAGAGCCGCTGGGGCCAGTTGTGCGCCGTGGTGACGAAGATTGGTTCGCCATCGTCCGCTGGACACTGTTTGCCATGCTGAATGCGGAAGAGATGGGGGTGACCTCGAAAAACGTCGAAGCACTGGCGGCGAAACCGACTACACCGGATATGGCCCACCTGTTAGGTCAGGAAGGCAATTACGGCAAAGATCTGAAAGTGCCTAACGATTGGGTGGTTAAAATCGTCAAACAAGTGGGTAACTACGGCGAAAGCTTTGATCGCAATGTCGGTATGGGCAGTGAGCTGAAAATCAAACGTGGGCAAAATGCGCTGTGGAACAGTGGTGGCCTCCAGTACGCGCCACCGATTCGCTGATGACAGATGCAGTTGTTGATCTCTCCGGCAGGTTCGCCCTGCCGGATGTATGACCCAGACCGAGGCCCACACTATGTCACAACGCCCAACCGTCAAAGGTGCCTTTTCGCTGACCAATCCAGCGGTGCGCGCCTGGCTGTATCAAATTATTGCGCTATTGATACTGATCGGATGCGGTGCGTACCTGATTCATAACACCATTACCAACCTATCAACCCGGGGCATCACCTCTGGCTTTGCCTTCCTGAACAACAGTGCTGGTTTTGGCATTGTGCAGCACCTTATCGACTATGAGCAGGGCGATACCTATGGTCGCGTGTTCTTGGTCGGGCTATTCAACACTTTGCTGGTTTCAGTATTGTGCATCTTCTTTGCGTCGATACTGGGCTTCTTTATCGGGCTGGCGCGTCTGTCTGACAACTGGCTATTACGTAAACTGTCGACTGTCTACATCGAAACCTTCCGCAATATCCCACCGCTGCTGCAAATTTTCTTCTGGTATTTCGCGGTGTTACGCAATCTACCGGGGCCACGGCAGAGTATGGATGCCTTCGGTGTCGCATTTCTGAGTAATCGTGGCTTATATTTGCCGTCACCGGAATTTGCGGCCGGTTTTATCCCTGCACTGGTCGCCGTGCTATTGGCGGTTGCCGCCATCATCGCCCTCTATCGCTATAACCATTTCCGCCAGCGCCATACCGGCCAATTCCACCACACCTGGCCACTGGGGCTGTTGCTGCTGATTACCCTGCCCACACTGGCCCACTTAATGTTTGGCCCGGCGCTGCACTGGGATATCCCCGAACTACGCGGTTTTAACTTTAAAGGCGGCTTGGTGCTCATCCCTGAGCTGGCGGCCCTAACACTGGCGCTGTCGGTTTATACCTCAACCTTTATTGCGGAAGTGATTCGCTCTGGCATTCAGTCTGTGCCCTATGGTCAGCATGAAGCCGCGCGATCACTGGCGTTGCCCAATACCGTCACCTTGCGTCAGGTTATTTTGCCGCAGGCGCTGCGGGTCATCATTCCACCACTGACCAGCCAATATCTGAATATCGTCAAAAACTCCTCACTGGCTGCGGCCATCGGCTACCCCGATATGGTGTCGCTGTTCGCCGGTACTGTGCTGAACCAAACCGGTCAGGCGATAGAGACCATCGCCATCACCATGTCGGTCTACTTGGTTATCAGCCTATCAATTTCATTTTTAATGAATCTCTACAACCGGCGTATTGCGCTGGTAGAGCGCTAAGGGGAGCGAATGACGATGACATTAACCCGCGAACCACCCAGCACTGTGCGGCCGGGTAACCCGTTGAGTCGGATGGTCTTTTGGGCCAGAAAGAATCTCTTTTCCAGTTGGAGCAATAGTCTGCTGACCTTGCTCTGTCTGTGGCTGATGTGGCAGTTGATTCCGCCGCTGCTGAATTGGACGATTTTTAACGCCAACTGGCTAGGTACATCACGCACCGATTGCACTCGCGAAGGTGCCTGCTGGGTATTTATTCATGCGCGCTTTGGCCAGTTTATGTATGGCCTCTACCCCATTGAGCAGCGCTGGCGCATTAATACCACGCTAATCATCGGATTACTCACGCTACTCCCACTGTTCTGGCGCGCGATGCCACGTCGTGGCCGCTATCTGGCGGTCTGGATAGTGGCCTACCCACTGCTGGTCTGGATGATGTTATATGGCGGCTTTCTGGGGCTATCCCGCGTGGAAACCCGCCAGTGGGGCGGCCTGACGCTGACGCTAATCATTGCCGCCGTCGGTATTGCTGGCGCACTGCCGTTGGGTATTTTACTGGCGCTGGCCCGCCGCTCAAGTATGCCGGTAGTGCGCATTTTGTCAGTGGTGTTTATCGAGTTCTGGCGCGGGGTGCCGTTAATTACCGTGCTATTTATGTCCTCGGTCATGTTACCGCTGTTTATGACCGAAGGCACCAGCATCGATAAGCTGATCCGCGCCCTGGTAGGGGTGGTGCTGTTCCAGTCAGCCTATGTGGCGGAAGTGGTGCGCGGCGGGCTACAAGCTCTCCCCAAAGGGCAGACCGAAGCCGCAGAATCACTGGGGCTGGGCTACTGGAAAACCCAAGGGCTGGTTATCTTGCCACAAGCCCTGAAAATGGTCATTCCTGGGCTGGTGAACACCATTATCGCCCTGTTTAAAGATACCAGTTTGGTGATCATCATTGGTCTATTTGATCTCTTCAGCAGCGTGCAACAAGCCACTGTCGATCCCGCCTGGCTGGGGATGTCAACCGAAGGCTATGTCTTTGCCGCCACGGTTTACTGGATTTTCTGTTTCAGCATGTCGCGCTACAGCCAGCATCTGGAAAAGCGCTTTCACACCGGACGTTCCACACATTGAGGCATAACATGAGCGACAATCAGCCAATTCTCGGCGATAAGATGATGATTACGCTGGAAAACGTCAATAAGTGGTACGGGCAGTTCCACGTATTGAAAGATATCAATTTGCATGTGCGCCCCGGCGAACGCATTGTGCTGTGCGGCCCTTCCGGCTCCGGCAAATCCACCACTATCCGCTGCATCAACCATCTGGAAGAGCATCAGCAGGGCAAAATCATGGTGGATGGCATTGAGCTGAATGATGATTTGCGTAATATCGAGCGAGTGCGCACCGAGGTCGGCATGGTGTTTCAGCACTTCAATCTGTTCCCGCACTTAACCGTGATGCAGAACTGCACACTGGCCCCAAGCTGGGTGCGCAAAATGCCGAAGCAAGAGGCGGATGAACTGGCGATGCACTATCTGGAGCGGGTGCGGATTGCCGAGCACGCCCATAAGTTCCCCGGTCAGCTCTCCGGCGGGCAGCAGCAGCGCGTGGCGATAGCTCGCTCTTTGTGCATGAAACCCAAAATCATGCTGTTCGATGAACCCACTTCGGCACTGGACCCTGAAATGGTCAAAGAGGTGCTGGATACCATGATAAGTCTGGCGCACGAGGGCATGACCATGCTGTGCGTGACCCACGAAATGGGCTTTGCCCGCACCGTCGCCGATCGGGTTATTTTTATGGATCGTGGTGAAATCGTGGAGCAAGCACCGCCAGCGGAGTTTTTCTCTCATCCGAAATCAGAGCGCACACAGGCGTTTCTGGCACAAGTTATCCACTAAATTCATTACGTTGGGTGTTTTCATTGAATATTTATGGGTGAGGTCTCCTCACCCTTTTTTCATCCGGCTACTGCGCAATAATCAAGTAATCCATTGAACTTAATAAATTATATAATCTAAATATCGGTAACATTATCTTTCATAAAACAACTACTGTTAAAACCAGTGATATTATAACTTTTACTTAGCCATCAAAAATAAGTAAATAATAACCTTGCCGATAGAAGGTAATCGTTATTTAATGACTTCACACCCCTATAAATAACACAACATCGACAAATATTAAGCTGTTAATTAATAAAATTAGCAAGAGTGAAACTCGATGAAAGAAGATATATCACAAACACTTAACGTCCTAATACGATTTTGGGCACAGAGTTCAGAACCTTGGGGGGTGAAAGATAATAAGTCACAGTTTATTTATGCAAATAAAAAATATCATCAATTACTGGCATTACCTGATGGTTTTTCTGTGGAAGGACGATTAGATGGCGAACTGCCAGCATCAACCTCCGAGTTTCAAACTGAGTTTCAAGCGCATGATCGTAAGGTGGAATTATTAAAGGATCGAGTAACATCACTTGAAATACATACATTTGGAGGTAAAACCTATGTTCAACCTTGGTTTTTTGATAAATATCCCTTAATCGATGAAGATGGAGTATCGGTAGGAACGATATTCCATGGTCGAGCGGTGGACAATATGGCATTAAACCATTTAAGCAAAATACAAATACCTACCTCACTTGTCTTTACGCCCCCCTCGACTCTATTTTCCAACAGAGAGTGGGAGGTGCTATTTTACCTTTTACACGCCTATCCAAGTACGGAGATCGCCAATAGGCTGTATCTATCAACCAGAACCGTCTGTAATATTATCCAGAGTATTTATCGGAAAGCTGGCGTCTCCAGTAAGCAGCAGATTATCGAATATTGCGATGCAAAAAACATTAATAATTATATTCCACAAAGTTTTTTTAAACACACTGGCTCATTTCTATTTATGCCGAAAAAAGCCAATGTCGATTAAGTTAACTATTTATCACGTCAGCAACCATTGTCAGGGCGCTATTTACCTCAATAAATGCTATTGCCACCATAAATACTATTACCTAAATAACTACTATTACCACAATAAATGGCCGATAAGTGGGCATCAATCACCGTAATAATGCCGACTAACATCATCACCAAACTAGAGACTACGCCCTGCTGCGGCCCGATCTCATAGGCTTTCGCAGTACCCGCGCCATGGGAAGAGGCCCCCAGCCCCGCGCCTTTTGCCAACCCACTACGCACTGATAGCCGCAGGAACAGCCGGCCGCCAGACAGCAGCCGGATGAGGGGAACTAACTCTCTTTTTCGATCAGCAGCGCTTCCAGCAGATCTAAATCGTGCAGCAGTTTTTGCAGAGTTTCATTGCTGATTTTCTGGGTAGCGCGCAGATGATACAGTTCACCACGCTCGGCCCGCAGCGCGGTTAAGCGGAAGCGTCGCTCCAGATTTTCGATCAATAAGGTGCTCTCGACTTCATCCTTGCTGCCCGTGCGCCGTCGCAAAGTGCCGATGACCCGTGAACTGACCTCTTTGAGCAGCTCTGGATCGATATTCTCCTCACTGCTGGCCGCCAGCCGCTCTTCCATCTTATTTAGGCTGACAATCGCCACTTCTGCCGCCGCCGCCCGTGCCAGGCGAATCTCTTCACGGCTGGCGTTTTTATCTGCCATAACCACACCGCGCAGTAATGGCGGCAGAGCAATGACCCCGACAATGACCGACAGCAGGATGACACCAGTGGCGATAAACACCAATTGGTAGCGGGATGGGAAAGCTGAGCCATCGCCAAGGAATAACGGAATCGACAGCACACCGGCGAGGGTAATCGCCCCACGGACTCCGGCGAACGACGCCACCCACAGCTCGCGAGTGGTGTAGTTGCTAAACTCCAGTGGCCGTCTCTTCAGTAAGCGCTTACTGATTCTTTTCATCGACCACAGCCAGCTAAAGCGCAACACCAGCAGTGCGCCGTAAATGATGGCAACGTCAGCAAACAGATTCCAGGTTTGAATGGTCGGGTCCAGCTCCGCCTGCACAATCGAGGTTTCCAGAATCCCCGGTAATTGCAGCCCCAACAGGATAAACACCATGCCGTTGAACACGAATTCCAGCATCGACCAGACGCTATCAGCACGTAACCGCATCGTCAGCGGGGCATTACGAATCACGCCAGACTGGCTGATAGTCATGCCCGCCGCCACTGCCGCCAGGATACCGGAGACACCAATATGCTCGGCAATCAGATAGGAGGCGAAAGGCAACAACAGCAGTAACACGATTTGTGTCGCCGGGTCATCACCACTCCAGCGGCTCATCAGGCGCAGCGATTTACTGTATAGCCAGGTGACTGCTACACCAGCCAACAAGCCGCCGATGGCCACTTTCAGAAACTCTAACGTGGCACCGGAGACGGTAAATACCATGGTGCCCATCGCCACCGCGATAGCAAACTTCAGCGCCACCAGACCGGAGGCGTCATTCATCAACGCCTCCCCTTCTAATACGCCCATAATCGATTTCGGAATGCGCCCTTTCCCCACGATACCGGACAACGCCACGGCATCGGTTGGCGACAATACCGCCGCCAGCGCAAAGGCCGCCACCAGCGGGATACCCGGCACCATCCAGTAAATCAGGTAGCCGATACCCACCACCGTGACTAGCACCAAGGCCAGTGCCAGACCCAAGATCTCCCGCCCATGATGGATAAACTCCCGCGTCGGGGTTTTCCAACCATCAGCAAATAGCAGTGGCGGAATAAACAGCACCAGGAATAATTCTGGGTCAAAATCGACATGCAAACCAAAGTGGGGCCAGGCTAACAGGGCGCCACAGACAATCTGCATCAGTGGGAGGGGGATTTGAAACGGCAACATTCGGGTGACAACGCCGGAGAGCGATACCACCAGAATCAGAATGAGGATTGTAAAAAAGATTTCCATGCTTTCCTTAGACTCAACTCAACTCAACTCAACACTACCTATACCCAATAGATTGAAAATTGCGGGGTATGATACAAAAACTGATAGTACTCGCCCGTCAACAGGGCCAACACGCAGCTTTTGATAGTAGATCACTTTTTTATTAAATGGGGAAAAAACCTGTCACAGAGAGCAGGAAAACACAAAAAATGGGGAGATTGCCGTGGTGGTAATATTGGGGACAGGGCGTCCCCAATAGTCGTGGAGTTAAATCGCCCAACCGCCGGCATAGAATGCCACCAGCGCAACCGCAATAATCACGGTGCCGATGTTCAGTTTACGCCATTCGCCGGAACAGATTCGGCCAATCACCAGTGAACTGAAGCCCAGCATAATGCCGGTCACGATATTACAGGTCAGCACGATAAATACTGCGCAAAGCAAGCCGGACATCGCATCAACAAAGTCGTCGAAATCCAGTTTAGACACGTTGCTCAGCATCAGTAAGCCCACGTACATCAGGGCCGGTGCCGTAGCGTAAGCCGGAACCAAATAGGAGAGCGGCGAAAGGAACAGCATGAACAGGAACAGCACACCGACCACCGTGGCGGTCATACCGGTTTTGCCACCTGCCGCCGTACCCGCAGCAGACTCGATGTAGACCGCAGCAGGGGCCGCGCCTACTAAACCAGCAAAGATGCTGCTGACGGAGTCAGAGGTCAGTGCTTTGCCGCCACTGATAATTTGGCCATCTTTGTCCAGCAGGTTAGCCTGACCCGCCACCGCACGGATGGTGCCCGTGGCATCAAACACCGCAGTCATGACCAACGCCAGCACACTTGGCAGCACCACAGGTTTCAGCGCCCCCATAATATCGAGGCTAAAAATCAAAGAGTCGCCGTTGGCATCAGCCAGGCTAGGCATGGCGAACAGCCCTTGGTAGGTCACACTGGGGTCAAAAATCAGGCCAATAATTGAGATGCCGATAATCACCAGCAGAATACCACCTGGCACCCGCAGTTTTTCTAAACCAAAAATCACCGCCAGACCCAATAACGTCATAATCACCGGGAAAGAGGTAAATGCGCCCAGCGCCACTGGCAAACCTTCAATTGGGTTTTTGATAACCAGGCCGACACCATTCGCCGCAATCAGCAGCAGGAACAGGCCGATACCGATACCGGTGCCATGCGCCACGCCCATCGGCAAGTTACGCAATATCCACGAGCGGATCCCGGTAACAGAGATGATGGTAAACAGCACCCCCATCAGGAATACTGCGCCCAATGCCACAGGGATACTGATATGTTGGCCCAATACCAAACTGAATGCGGTAAACGCGGTCAATGAGATGGCGCAACCAATCGCCATCGGCAAATTCGCCCATAAACCCATCAACAAAGAACCCAAGCCCGCGACTAAACAAGTTGCGACAAACACCGCTGTTGGCGGGAAGCCTGCTTTGCCCAACATGCTCGGCACCACAATGACCGAATAGACCATAGCCAAAAAGGTCGTCAGACCGGCCAGCACTTCCTGGCGTACATTACTGCCACGTTCACTAATTTTGAAAAATGCATCAAGCGAACTTTTTGGCTTTGCTGCCGTGTTCGCTTGAGGATTGGTGCTAGACATGGTTATGTCCCCTGTGTGTGTCATTTTAAAGTCGTCAGCGAGCCAGGCGCCTTTTCCATACGTAATCGTTTCCGTCGCTGCCGATTAACTCGTCAACTCCCCTCACACCGAAATGGCGGAGGAAATAGCAAACGATTAGCTGGAAGTACGCATGACTGAAAAAAATCGAGATTTAGGGCAGGTGTCATTTAAGGCAAACGATTATCTAGCCAATAGCAGTGACTAATCAACACCAGATAGCGACATTTCATGCATTTTTTAACATTAATTTGTCCGTAAGCATCAAATCGAGGGCAAACGAAAGTGTGAGCGGCCTCACACCCATTTACCTTGAGTGACCTTTGATACTTAATCGCCGGAGATCAGCTCTCCAATTTGTAGGCACCCCCCTTATCAATCGCCTGCTTATAGGCGGGGCGTTGATGAATCCGCACTAAGAAATCTTGCAGTTTCGGGCAACCCGCAAGGCCACCACGGCTGTTGATGGCCTCAATAGGGAAGCTCATTTGGATATCTGCCGCACTGAAATCGCTGCCCGCAAACCATTGATGTTGGGTGAGATGCTGCTCCAGATAATCGCGGTGCGTGGCAATTTGCTTATTCAGATAATTTTTCTGTACCCCATTGCCCAACGCCTTGGCAACCGGGCGAATAATCCACGGCACTGGCGGCCCGCCCAGTCGGCTGAAGATAAGCTTCATCACCAGCAGCGGCATCAATGAACCTTCCGCATAATGCATCCAGTAGCGAAACTGCTGGCGGTCATAATGACCCGTCGGCTTAAACAGCCCCTGCGCATCATAGGCTTCCTGCAAATATTCGATGATTGCACCTGACTCAGCTAGCGTCAGATCGCCATCAGTGATTACCGGTGATTTACCCAGCGGATGGATTTTTTTTAGTTCAGGGGGTGCCAGCAAGCTGCCCGGATCGCGCTGGTAGCGCTTCAACTCATAGGGGACTTGCAGCTCTTCTAGCATCCACAAAATACGCTGTGAACGTGAATTATTCAGATGGTGGACAATAACCATAACCAAGCTCCATATGTAAGCGACCAAGAAAGTGACGACACTAAAGGAGTGAGTATAGTCGAGTGCCAGATAACGCTATTTATTCTGGTATCATCATAAAAACAGCCTTTAAATTGTAATTCACAATAACAACCTAAAAGATGTATTGCCTGTTGACAACTTATAGTATGTATTTTCCTTTTACAGCTTATTAGTTGTATTGTAAAATTACAGTTTATATGCTGTATTATGCTATTGCACACCATTCCCTGCGGAGGTCTTGATGGACTATCCTATTAAAATTTTGAGTCAATTGCGCCCTACGTTAATTGGCTTTCGAAAGAATAAAGGGCTGACTCAGGCCAGCCTGGCACAACTGTTAGGCATCACCCAACAGTCCTATGCAAAGCTTGAGGCTAATCCTGCATCGGCCAGTGTTGGACGGCTTTTTAAAATATTGCATCTTTTAGATGTCGAACTGATCCTTGGTGAGAAAAGAAACGCCAGCTCGCATCCCAGTAAAACTCACCAGTCAGAAAAAAGTCAGGCGATAAATTTACCGTCAAAACAAGAGGATTGGTGATATGACTCGTCGAACTCAACGGCTCAATATCTGGATGAACGGCCAGCAAGTTGGCTATTGGGAAAAAAACGAGGTGAAGAATTACTGATTTATGCTCAGGAATGGCTAGCAAACGAACAAGGCCGCCCGTTGTCATTATCATTGCCTTTTACGGCCAATAATCAGCCCTATAAAGGCGATATTGTACGAGACTATTTTGATAACTTATTACCCGACAGCGATGACATCCGGCGACGCCTGGCAACCAAATATCACGCGGAGCATCAATCCTTTCGATCTACTGTTTGAACTAGGAAGAGATTGTGTCGGGGCAATACAATTACTCGCCAATGATCCCCCCGCCGATCTGTTCTCTATCCAACAACGGCCACTAACAGAGAGTGATGTAGCGCGTATCCTACGAAACTCATGGTCTGACAATGCATTTGTGCGCCCTGAACACGATGAAGATCTCAGATTATCTATCGCAGGGGCACAAGAAAAAACCGCACTTTTGTTTCACGATCATCAGTGGTGTCTTCCTTATACCACCTCACACCACTTTATGATGTGCTATCAACCCATCCGATTATCGGCTCGGGCCGTAATCAAATTGCGGCCCCAAAAATTAAGTTAGCGATGGCGGTGAGAGGGAGTAAAAATTACTATTTCATTAACCAGATACAGCGGCATCATTGGCGAAAACAGGCTGAACTTGTTGGGTTAGGAGCTGTTCTTGCTGACTTAGCAGAAAGTATCCTGACCGGTCTTCATCGACAATGTGACAAAATAGCGGCGATGCCTTGACTGGTCAGTACAAAAAACCCAGCTATTACACTGGGTTTGATTTCTCTGTTTTTAGACGACAGGGATCAGAATGGGATATCGTCGTCGAAATCCATTGGTGGCTCATTGCCGCCTTGCGGTTGTGCTGCGGGGGCAGACTGAGCAGGGCGTGAAGTCTGACCGCCGCTGAACTGCTTGCCACCTTGTGGCTGTTGAGGTTGACCCCAACCGCCTTGCGCGCCGCCATCTTGTGGTGCACCACCACCTGCCGGAGCACCGCCGCCTTGACGGCCACCCAGCATTTGCATAGTACCGCCAACGTTAACCACAACTTCAGTGGTGTATTTCTCAACACCAGCCTGATCTGTCCACTTACGGGTTTGCAGTGCGCCTTCGATGTAGACCTGAGAGCCTTTACGCAGGTATTCACCCGCTACTTCAGCCAGTTTGCCGAACAACACCACACGGTGCCACTCCGTCTTCTCTTTCTGCTCGCCGGTTGCTTTATCACGCCAGCTTTCGGAAGTGGCCAGGGTGATATTGGCAACAGCGCCGCCGTTAGGCATGTAGCGGACTTCCGGGTCTTGGCCCAAATTCCCGACCAAAATCACTTTGTTTACGCCTCTGCTGGCCATGTTAACTCTCCTGATGAAGTAAATTTTGTACAGTATAAACGAGTAAGTTTAACACGCTAACTACCAAAGGGCACAACTGATCATAAGTGCGTAATGCATTACAGATTTCTCGCGTAATCTCTCTTAATTGCACTCGGATACTGGATATCCATTCAGGTTTTTTTGTGTCATAATTATCCGTTTCGTACTGGCTGTGTCCTTTTTTTGGCGTTGCGAGGCGCACATTTTTGCTTTTTCTAAAGTGTGTTTTCATGGCAAACGGGCGCGAAAAAGGCACAGTGAGAGGCTCAGCAAATCCGGGAAATGTTTGAATGGATAATATCGAAGTTCGGGGCGCTCGCACCCATAATCTTAAGAATATCAACCTGATTATCCCGCGCGACAAACTGATTGTTGTCACCGGTCTATCGGGTTCAGGCAAGTCCTCACTGGCTTTTGATACCCTGTATGCCGAGGGGCAGCGCCGTTATGTTGAGTCTCTCTCTGCCTATGCGCGCCAATTTCTATCGCTGATGGAAAAACCGGATGTCGACCATATTGAAGGTCTTTCACCGGCGATCTCCATTGAGCAAAAATCGACCTCCCATAACCCACGTTCCACCGTGGGAACCATCACAGAGATCCATGATTATCTGCGCTTACTGTTCGCCCGTGTCGGTGAACCGCGCTGCCCTGATCACGATGTACCGCTGGCAGCCCAAACCGTCAGTCAGATGGTGGATAACGTCATCAGCCAGCCGGAAGGCCGCCGCCTGATGCTACTGGCCCCCGTGGTAAAAGATCGCAAAGGCGAACATACCAAAACGCTGGAAAATCTGGCGATGCAGGGCTATATCCGGGCGCGGATCGACGGTGAAGTTTGTGATCTCTCTGATCCACCAAAATTAGAGCTGCAAAAGAAACACACCATTGAAGTGGTAGTCGATCGCTTTAAAGTGCGTGAAGATCTGGCGCAGCGCCTGGCCGAGTCATTTGAAACCGCACTGGAGTTATCCGGCGGCACTGCCGTGGTGGCGGATATGGACGATCCCCACGCCGAAGAGTTGCTATTCTCCGCCAACTTTGCCTGCCCGATTTGTGGCTATAGCATGAGTGAGCTGGAGCCGCGCCTGTTCTCCTTTAATAATCCGGCCGGTGCCTGCCCAACCTGTGATGGCCTTGGCGTGCAACAGTTCTTTGATCCCGACCGCGTGCTACAAAATCCTGAGTTGTCTCTGGCGGGTGGCGCTATCCGTGGCTGGGATCGCCGCAACTTCTATTACTTCCAGATGCTACGTTCACTGGCGGATCACTATAAGTTTGATATCGAAGCGCCATTTAACTCGCTGGATACCGCAATACAAAAAGCGGTGTTGTATGGTTCCGGCAAAGATACCATTGAGTTCAAATACATAAACGACCGTGGTGATACCACCGTTCGCCGCCACCCCTTCGAAGGGGTGCTGCACAATATGGAACGCCGCTATAAAGAGACGGAATCCAGTGCGGTGCGCGAAGAGTTGGCGAAATTTATCAGCAATCGCTCCTGTGCCTCGTGTAGCGGCACACGTCTGCGGCGAGAAGCGCGTTATGTTTTTGTCCAGAACACCACCTTGCCAGAGATTTCAGAACTGAGTATTGGTCACGCGCTGACCTTCTTCCAAAATATGAAACTAAGTGGTCAGCGGGCGCAGATTGCTGAGAAAATACTGAAAGAGATTGGTGACCGACTGAAGTTCCTGGTTAACGTCGGATTGAATTATCTCTCATTGTCGCGCTCGGCTGAAACCCTGTCCGGTGGCGAGGCACAGCGTATCCGCTTAGCCAGCCAGATTGGTGCGGGATTGGTTGGCGTAATGTATGTGCTGGATGAACCCTCCATTGGCTTGCACCAACGTGATAATGAGCGTTTGCTGGAAACATTGATTCACCTGCGCAATCTGGGTAATACCGTGATTGTGGTGGAGCATGATGAAGATGCGATCCGCGCCGCAGACCATGTGATTGATATCGGCCCCGGTGCCGGTGTGCATGGCGGCGAAGTGGTGGCAGAAGGCACCGTAGATGACATTATGGCTGCGCCAAATTCATTGACCGGCCAGTTCCTCAGCGGCAAGCGGGAAATTGCTATTCCAGCGCAACGGGTCGCCGGAGATCCGAGCAAAGTGTTAAAACTGATTGGGGCCAGCGGCAACAACCTGAAAGATGTCACGCTGACACTGCCTGTCGGGCTATTTAGCTGCATTACCGGTGTTTCTGGTTCCGGTAAATCGACACTGATCAATGATACTTTATACTCCATCGCCCAAAGCCAGTTGAACGGCGCCACCACCAACGAACCCGCGCCATACCGCGAGATTCAAGGGCTGGAGCATTTCGACAAAGTTATCGATATTGACCAAAGCCCCATTGGCCGCACACCACGTTCTAACCCTGCCACCTATACCGGTATCTTTACGCCAATCCGGGAACTGTTCGCGGGCGTGCCTGAATCACGCGCTCGTGGTTATACTCCGGGCCGCTTCAGCTTTAACGTCAAAGGCGGTCGTTGCGAAGCCTGTCAGGGCGATGGGGTGATTAAGGTCGAAATGCACTTCCTGCCGGATATCTACGTCCCTTGCGACCAGTGTAAAGGTAAGCGCTATAACCGTGAAACGCTGGAAGTTAAGTACAAAGGCAAAAGCATTCACGAAGTGTTGGCGATGACCATCGAAGAGGCGCGTGAGTTCTTTGATGCCGTGCCAGCACTGGCCCGTAAGCTGCAAACCTTGATGGATGTTGGCCTGTCCTATATTTGTCTGGGGCAATCAGCGACCACTTTATCTGGCGGCGAAGCGCAGCGAGTCAAACTGTCGCGAGAGCTATCGAAACGCGGCACCGGCCAGACGCTATATATTCTGGACGAACCGACCACCGGCCTGCATTTTGCTGATATTCAGCAGTTGCTGGCGGTGTTGCATCAATTGCGGGATCAGGGCAATACCATTGTGGTGATTGAGCATAATCTGGATGTGATAAAAACCGCGGACTGGATTGTCGATTTGGGGCCAGAAGGTGGCAGTGGCGGCGGCGAGATTTTAGTCTCCGGCACACCAGAGACTGTCGCAGAGTGCGCCGCATCCCATACCGCCCGCTTCTTGAAGCCATTGCTGCAACGTAAGTAGCACGTCAAACTGTACTCGCCTCTGGGGCAATCAGTCGTTGCTCTAGAGGCTATTTTTTGGTCATTATATGATCAACGCCTGACGCCGCTGCTCCGGCAAACCCTGCAACACCAGCTGATAAGAGCGATCGATTAATGAATAAAACTGTGAATTAGGTAGTTCACCATCCAGAAACACTGTGTTCCAGTGCGCTTTATTCAAGCGTTCACTCGGCACGATCTCCGGATGTTGCTCCCGTAAGCTCTCCGCCAATTCTGGGCTGGTTTTCAATGAAATAGAGGGTCGCCCCTTTGTCTCTCCCACCATGGCAAACATCACGTCTCCGACTTTAATCTGATTGACCTGCCACACCTCATGATCACTCTGCTCAGCGCCCGGCTTGGACATACAGTATTCCAATAATGCTGAATTATTCATTGGGTTATCTCCTGTGATGGGCCTATACCGTCTCGCGAAAAAGCCTCATCAGTTATTTATTCCATAAGAACACTCAATCTATCGATACAGCAATATGCTGAAGTGCCAGCTTGCACCTATCACTAAAAGTTTACTGTGACCGATGAATGATCACTTGGCCGATGCTAGCCACATTATTAGTATATTCTTTAATCGATCCACAGCCATTAACTTGAGGCTAAATTGACCGGGGATGAGGATAAGTGGCGGAAAGTTGGCAGAAAAAATAAAACAAAAAAGGCGCAATAAGTGCGCCTCAGACTGCTGACAAAGTTGATCAGCGGGGAAATGTGCCGAATGGGTCGTAACGGCGTGAGCCGTCGGAGCGCCCATCGGTGCAGTCGCCCCGCCAGTTTCGGAGTGACAAAATAGGTTTGTCATCAACCTCAGGCGCAATGAGTGCGCCTTGATAGCTCAATTACTGTACGGCAGCAAAAGCAGCAGCAACCCGCTGAACATTACTGTGATTGACGCCCGCCATGCACATCCTGCCGCTGGCAATCAGATACACGCCAAACTCTTCGCGTAAGCGATCGACCTGTGCCTCGCTAAAACCGGTGTAGCTGAACATACCGCGCTGTTGCAGCAAATAGTCAAAATTGCGATGAGGTAGCGCAGCTTTTAAGGCCTGTACCAATGTGCTGCGCATTTCAATAATCCGCAGGCGCATCTGTTCCACTTCGGCCTGCCATTTCGCCCGCAATTCAGTGTCATGCAGCACTTTCGAAACCACTTGCGCGCCAAAATTTGGTGGGCTGGAGTAGTTACGGCGCACCGTGGCTTTCAGTTGCCCCAACACGCGACCCGCCGCCTCTTCACTTTCGCACACCACCGACAGGCCACCGACCCGCTCGTTATACAGGGAGAAAATTTTGGAGAAGGAGTTGCTCACCAGACAGGGCAATTCTGCTGCCGCCATCGCGCGAATGGCGTAGGCATCTTCATTTAGCCCAGCCCCAAAACCTTGGTAGGCGATATCGAGGAACGGGATAAGATCCCGCGCTTTGGCCACTTCAATGACCTGATCCCACTGCGCATTGGTCAGATCAGAACCCGTCGGGTTATGGCAGCACGGATGCAGCAACACGATACTTCTGGCGGGTAATTGCTGCAATGTTGCCAGCATCTGCTCGAATTTTACACCCAGTTTCTCATCATCAAAGTAGGGATAGGTATTCACCTTAAAACCTGCGCCACCGAAAATTGCGACATGGTTTTCCCAAGTGGGATCACTGACCCACACCTGTGAATCAGGGAAATAGTGATGCAGGAAATCAGCACCCACTTTCAGCGCGCCAGAACCGCCCACGGTTTGGATCGTCGCGACGCGTTGCTGAGCCAGCATTGGATGATCGCGACCAAAAAGTAACTGCTGGATCGCGGTGCGGTAGGATTGCAAACCTTCCATCGGCAAATAAACCGATGTTCCGTGTGGCTGAGCACTCAACTGAGCTTCAGCAATGTCCACCGCCTGCATCTGCGGGATTTCACCCTGTTCGTTGTAATAAAGCCCGATGCTCAAATTGACTTTATCTGCTCGGTCGTCGGCTTTAAAACTTTCCATCAGTGAAAGGATTGGGTCACCTGCATAGGCGTCAACATTTTGGAACACGGCGCTGCTCTCCTGTATCAATAATAGTTATCTTACCCTGCAATGCAGCTTACCTTATTCACCCAGATATTCCATCGCTACGCGGGAGGTCAGCTTAGTGATCAATTCATAGGCGCTGATGCCGGTGCAGGCCGCGATCCGCTCGACGGGCAATTCGGCCCCCCATAGCAACACTTCATCGCCGACTTTATCGTGGGCATCTGGCCCGAGATCGACCGAAATCATATCCATGGAAACTCGCCCGACAATACAAACTTCGCGGCCATTGACCCACATTGGCGTACCGGATGGGGCGCTGCGCGGATAACCGTCGCCGTAACCAATTGCCACTACACCCAAGCGCGTATCTCGCTCACTGATCCAAGTGCCACCATAACCCACTGGCTCACCCGCTTTATGTTCGCGCACCGCAATCAGGCTGGATTTCAATGCCATGGCTGGCAATAAATTAAAATGGCTGGCGTATGGCTCATCCAACGGCGAAACACCATACAGAATGATCCCAGGGCGAACCCAGTCACGGTGCGCTTCTGGCCACAGCAAGATACCGCCGGATGCCGCGATAGATTGTTTACCGGGCTTGTCGGCAGCAAAGGCATCAAAACAGCTAAGTTGCTGACGAGTGGTCTCCACTTGTGGCTCATCTGCACGACTGAAGTGGCTCATGATATTGACTGGCTGAATGACATTCCGGCATGTACTTAAGCGCTGATAAAAAGCTGGAGCGTGTTCAGGGCGAACGCCCAGACGGTGCATCCCGGTATCCAGTTTCATCCAAACATTGATCGGGGCGGGAAGATCGGCGGCTTCCAGCGCTTCCAGTTGCTCAATGCTGTGGATCGCCGTTTCAATGCGGTTTGCCACCAGAATCGGCAAGTCTTCTGCGGCAAAGAATCCTTCCAGCAGCAAAATCGGTTTTACAATTCCGCCGGAACGCAGCATCAGGGCTTCACCAATCCGCGCGACGCCGTAGCAATCGGCATCCTGCAAGGTATGCGCTGTTTCTAATAACCCGTGGCCATAAGCGTTTGCTTTCACAACAGCAATCAGGCGGCTTTGCGGCGCCATGCGCCGAACCTGTTGCAGGTTATGTCGCAGAGCGCGGCGGTCAATTACTGCGGTTGCCGCTTTCATTTCTTATCCTTAATAGAGGTTATGCCCAAAGTCATTGGAGTTGCAGGTAGGCAGCAAGCGAACAAATCCCGATGAGCTTACACAAGTAAGTGATTCGGGTGAGTGAGCATGGCTAACAACCCTGCAGTTTCAATGACAAAGGGGATATTATTCGTCGTCGTATTGCGGGCCAGCATAGTTATCAAAACGCGACCATTGACCATTAAACTTCAGTCGAACAGAGCCGATCGGGCCGTTACGCTGTTTACCCAAAATAATTTGTGCGATCCCTTTCTCATCACTGTTCTCGTGATAAACCTCATCACGGTAGATAAACATGATTAAGTCAGCATCCTGCTCAATGGATCCGGACTCACGTAAGTCGGAGTTAACTGGCCGCTTATCGGCGCGCTGCTCCAAACTACGGTTAAGCTGCGACAGCGCCACCACCGGCACTTGCAGCTCTTTGGCTAAGGCTTTCAGGGAGCGTGAGATTTCGGCTATTTCCAAAGTACGGTTATCCGACAGCGACGGCACCCGCATCAATTGCAGGTAGTCGATCATGATCAGACTTAAACCGCCATGCTCGCGGAAGATACGCCGGGCGCGGGAGCGCACTTCAGTGGGCGTCAGGCCAGAGGAGTCATCAATGTACATATTGCGCTTTTCCATCAATATCCCCATGGTGCTGGAGATACGCGCCCAATCCTCATCATCGAGCTGGCCGGTACGGATGCGGGTCTGATCGACATGTGACAGTGAGGCCAACATACGCATCATGATCTGGTCGCCGGGCATCTCCAAACTGAAGATCAATACCGGTTTTTCCTGCATCATCGCGGCGTTTTCGCATAAGTTCATCGCAAAAGTGGTTTTACCCATTGATGGACGCGCCGCAACAATAATCAAATCTGACTTCTGCAAGCCGGCGGTCTTTTTATCTAAATCGGTAAAACCGGTTGAGACACCGGTGACACCATCATGGGGGCGCTGATAGAGCTGCTCAATACGCGCCACTGTGGCTTCGAGGATCTGATCGACACTTTTCGGCCCTTCATCTTTGCTGGCCCGACTTTCGGCAATCTGGAAAACTTTGGACTCGGCCAAATCCAATAAATCTTCACTGCTACGCCCTTGAGGATCGTAACCGGCATCTGCAATCTCATTGGCCACGGAGATCATCTCACGGACGACGGCACGTTCGCGCACGATATCAGCATAAGCACCGATATTCGCCGCACTTGGCGTATTTTTGGATAACTCGGCCAGATAGGCGAAACCGCCGACCGAATCTAAGTCGCCCTTTTGCTCCAGTGACTCAGACAAGGTGATCAGGTCGATCGGTTTGCTGTTTTCCAGCAACCGCTGCATTTCAGTAAAGATTCGGCGATGTGGGCGGCTGAAAAAGTCATTACTGGCGACGCGTTCTGACACATTATCCCAGCGCTCGTTATCCAGCATCAAACCGCCCAACACGGACTGCTCTGCCTCCAGCGAATGAGGCGGGAGCTTCAGCCCTTCCATCTGGCGGTCTCGTGGCTCTGTCATATTGTTAGTTGGTTTTTTGGCAGCCATGAAGAGTGTTCTTTACCTTTGTTGCGAATAGAAAAATGACGAATAGAAAATATAGCGACCTAGTATATACCCAAAGCAATTGGAGTTGCAGGTAGGCGGTAAATGAATGATAAATCGGTCAGATATCAAGCCGTGATTTGCTAAGTGAATGCCGCTATCTCAAGCACTGAGGGCGAATGATGAATGACCTATCACTTATCGGTCTTAGCCAGATCTTGGCTACCCACGCAGAACCCTGTAGGGTGAAAACAGATCTACACTGAGGAACTAATATGGCAAAGCATATTCAATTTACCACCACTGGCGGACCTGAAGTGTTGCAATACCTTGATTTCACACCAACAGATCCCACGGCTGATGAAGTTCAGGTAGAGAACAGAGCGATCGGCATTAACTATATTGATACCTATATCCGTAGCGGGCTTTATCCGCCACCCCATTTTCCGAGCGGCCTAGGGACAGAAGCGGCGGGTGTTGTCGTGAAGGTGGGTTCATCGGTTCACACCCTAAAAGTGGGGGATCGGGTGGTCTACGCTCAGTCAGCCCTCGGCGCTTACAGTGAAGTGCACAATGTCGCAGCGGAGAGGATTGCCTTGCTCCCTGAGCAGATCTCTTTCGAACAAGCGGCGGCGTCATTCCTCAAGGGGCTGACAGTGCAATATTTATTGCGTCAGACCCATGAAATCAAACCCGGCGAACTATTTTTATTCCACGCCGCAGCCGGCGGGGTCGGCCTCATTGCCTGCCAATGGGCAAAAGCACTGGGCGCGAAACTAATTGGCAGTGTTGGCTCGGATGAAAAAGCAGAATTAGCCAAAGCCGCAGGTGCCTGGGCGACGATTAACTATCGTACCGAAAGTATAGCCGAACGGGTGGCTGAGCTGACTGATGGCGAAAAAGTTGGCGTCGTATATGACTCGGTTGGGAAAAGTACCTGGCTGGACTCACTTAACAGCCTTAAGCGCCGAGGTTTGCTGGTCAGCTTCGGTAATGCCTCCGGTCCGGTAACAGGGGTTGACCTTGCTATACTGAACCAAAAAGGCGCGCTGTATGTAACCCGCCCGTCACTCAATATGTATGTGACCAATCGACAAGAGCTGGAAAGTGCCAGTCAGGAGCTGTTTTCGCTGATTACCAGCGGTGCGATTAATGTTGATGTGGCTCAAAAACAGCAATTCCCGCTGCGGGATGCCCACCTAGCCCATGAGATATTAGAAAGCCGCCAGACCACGGGGTCCTGTTTACTGATCCCTTAATTTCCGGCGCTAATAATGGATAGCCCAATATTGCTATCCATTATTTAAATTAGCACTTATTAAAAAAGTTATTTTCTATTATTTCAGCCAACTGAGGAGTGAATCCCAATTGCTCTGAGCGCATTATCTATATATCCTCAGTTTGTAATACTGAAGCAGCTTTATTCATTACATATATTGAGGTTTTAATTATGCATAATTCAGAAACTAATAGAGATATAAAAACATTATTGAACGCTTTTTATCGTGACAATAGAATAAGCAATGAAGAGTGTCAGATTCTGCGAGACTTTGCTGATGAAAGATTTGACGCAGTGCTAAATAAATTTGGTAAAAACAACAACTTGTCTGCCTTTCAAAAATCTACTGACATCACTACCCAATTAATGCAACAAAGTTTCTTTGATATAAAAGAGAAATGTCCGAATGAAGAGGAGAAGAAAGCCATTAAGGAGGCATTTGTCGCTCAGATAGTTTACATCATTGCCAATTATAATAGATTTTTTACCAACCTTTAATATTATAAGTTCACGACATCACTTACTTACTTAATTTATTTAGTGCGCTAAGCATTAGCCGCTAGTCTTGCACTGTAAAAGTAATAGTCAGAGCCTCTATTATTCGAGGCTCTGACTATACTATTTCTTTGATGCATTTGTAGGGGTACAGCAGAGTATTCCACCAGAACTAACTGCCGTTTATACGGCTATTTTTACCTCTGGCAGAGATGAAAATGTGATACCAAAACGTATCGGGTAGCATCCTAGCAAGCTCGCTGGCGAAAAAATACGTTTTCCCCCAGATTGGCCCGACTAAACTTTCAGGCTGTGATCGCTGCCGCAAGAAAGTAAAATTTTAGTCACGCCTGATGGCCGGTTTCTGCATCGAACGCCAAAGCCAGACCATGACAACGGCCAGAATCAGCCATGGCAACAACTTAATCATCATGACGAACAATCCGCCGACCATCATAAAAGCCGCCGCAACCAGCAAAGCGGCAAATATTCCCAACAAGGAAATACCGGTCACCATCAACATGATGAAAAAACCGATAACAAAAAGAATTTCAAACATGGCAAGCTCCTTACTCATTGTTTATATCCCACGCGCCACATCGTCAAATATCGGCACCGACCGGGGTTTTAGCAAGAGTATTACAAGAAATGTGCCAACTTGGATGATATCGCTAATACATTGAATTTATTAGCGATAACTGAGTTATAGCCTACCTGAGATACTGGTAGGCATGGTCAATATGACTAACTTATAGTGAACTTTACTGTGGCCGAGTGACAAGCGCCAACGCCTGCTCAACCACAGAGACATCCGCGCCGGGCTTATGCGCATTTTCACTGAGATGGCGACGCCACTGGCGCGCGCCGGGAATGCCTTGGAAAATACCCAAAATATGACGAGTGATATGGCCGAGATAAGCCCCCCGTGACAGCTCCTGCTCAATATAAGGATAAAGCGCTTCAATCGCCTTGACGCTATCAACTACTGGGGCATTTGAATCAAACAGCTCGCGATCCACTTGCGTCAAAATACTTGGGTTTTGGTAGGCTTCGCGCCCCATCATCACCCCATCAAGGTGTTTGAGATGCTCTTTGGCTTCAGCCAGCGTTTTCACCCCGCCGTTAATGGCGATGGTCAATGCCGGGAAATCACGTTTGAGCTGATAAACCCGCTCATAATCCAGTGGCGGCACTTCGCGGTTCTCTTTCGGGCTAAGCCCTGAGAGCCAGGCTTTTCGCGCATGAATGGTGAAAATATCACACTCGCCCTGTTCAGCAACGGTTTGCACAAATTCGCACAAAAACTCATAGCTATCCAGTTGGTCAATCCCAATCCGGGTTTTCACTGTGACTGGAATAGAAACCACGTCACGCATGGCCTTAATGCAATCAGCGACCAGGTTGGCTTCAGCCATTAAGCAGGCACCAAAACGACCATTCTGTACCCGGTCAGAGGGGCAACCTACATTCAGATTTATTTCATTGTATCCGCGAAGCTCAGCCTGTTTGGCACAATGCGCTAATGCCTGCGGGTCGCTACCACCAAGTTGCAGCGCGACAGGATGATCCTGCTCACTATAAGCCAGATAGTCGCCTTTACCATGAATAATGGCACCGGTGGTGACCATCTCGGTATAGAGCAAAGTTTGTTTGGTTAACAAGCGATGAAAATAGCGACAGTGGCGATCTGTCCAGTCGAGCATCGGCGCGACGGAGAAACGCTGTAGGGGGTATGGCGGCTTAGTGGCCTGAGTGCTGGAAAATGTCTGAGCTTCGTGCATTTACTGTGATTTCATCTGTTATTACTGCATCTATTACCCATTGATTTGCTCACTAAATGAACAACGCAAAGGGATGGAATTCGCAATTATACCATAGAACCTGCCATGGCTGCCCGTGTGATGGTGAAGCTATATGATAGTGGAATCATAGAGTGATAATGAAGTCGGTGGCTGCGGCGACATACCAGAATTGTGATACCCGCCTTCCCCTCGCCTTTTCATCTATCGGCGATTAACAGTAAATATGGTAAAATCAGTTCAATTCGAATGCTGCGGGATGTATATGATGAACCCTATCAATCAGGAAAAACTGCTGGCTCAGGCTGAAAGCTTGTGCCAACAACGTAACGTCCGGCTGACACCGCAACGTCTTGAAGTATTACGCTTAATGGCGCAACAGCCTGGCGCAATCAGCGCGTATGATTTATTGGATTTACTGCGTATTTCGGAACCTCAGGCCAAGCCACCGACTGTTTATCGCGCGTTGGATTTCTTACTGGAACAAGGGTTTATTCACCGCGTTGAATCAGCGAACAGCTATGTGTTGTGCCATCATTTTGAAGAGCCAACCCATACTTCGGCGCTATTTATCTGTGATCGCTGCAAGATAGTGACAGAACGTACCACTGTGGGTATCGAAGAATCGCTGGCGCAACTAGCCAAACAATCAGGTTTTACTCTGCGTCATAGCGTGGTTGAAGCTCATGGTTTATGTGCTGAATGCGGGGTCGTTGAAGCCTGCGATAGCCATGATCATTGCGATCACGACCACTCGATTGTGACCAAGAAGAAATAGTGATCTGGTGATAGCAAATAGACTGTCGCCCGCAAGGCGGCAGGATAGTAATTAATAAAGAGAAATAAAACACTTCCTTGTGTCGCATCGATATAAATACTCAATCTGATGAAATGTTTTTTATTAAAAATGGCTACTTTATGATTATTAAATAATAAGCAATAAAATGTAGATTTAATAATAAGCATGTAACCAAACGAGAGACTCAGTTAATTTACATCAATATCAATTTAACTCCATTTAACGCGGCAGTTACCAGTGATATTTACTGTGGTCTTCCCAGGCTTTAACTTCTTTCTCGGCTTGCTCTTTCTGGTAGCCGTACTTTTCCTGAATTTTCCCCACCAACTGGTCACGCTTACCTTCAATTACCGTAAGGTCATCGTCAGTCAGCTTGCCCCATTTCTCTTTCACTTTGCCCTTAAACTGCTTCCAGTTACCGTCGGCTTGATCTTTGTTCATGGTATCTCCGTTAGCTTGTGATTAGTCAGTTTATTTAGTACGACAAACATTCGCTATTTATAACAGTGGCGTTATTTAAATTTGACCACTCACACTCATTGCTTATTTAAATATCGTCACAATGTTTATCGTAGGAATAACTATAGCAGAGGATAATGATAATTGAAGTCTAGATAATATTAATCACTGGAGTTGTGATGGAAAAGAAAAAATAAGCACTGATAATATTTAGCTAAAACAGGAGGTAATAGCCTATTGTCGGAATGTTCTCAATCTAAATATAATTAAGCTATTTGGAGGGGGTAGCAAATATACCCTCCTGACTCGAAGGGTATATAGGGAACACTAAAATCAGATCCAGTCGCCATTCCGGATGACGCCAACGGCTAATCCTTCAATGGTGAAACTCTGTTCTCGTAGATCGACAACAATCGGCTGGAATTCGCTGTTTTCTGGTAGAAGCTGCACGATATTACCCTGTTTTTTCAGGCGTTTTACCGTTACTTCATCATCAATGCGGGCGACAACTACTTGCCCGTTCCGCACATCCTGCGTTTTGTGTACCGCCAGCAGGTCGCCGTCCAGAATACCGATATCTCTCATCGACATTCCATTAACCCGCAACAGGAAATCTGCGCTTGGCTTAAACATTGATGGATCGACTTTGTAGTGCCCTTCGATATGTTGCTGTGCCAGCAGGGGTTCACCTGCGGCAACCCGCCCAATCAGTGGCAGGCCATCCTCTTCTTCCATCAGCAAACGAATGCCACGGGAAGCGCCAGAGACAATCTCAATCACACCCTTGCGAGCCAGTGCTTTTAAATGCTCTTCAGCGGCGTTAGGAGAGCGAAACCCCAGACGCTGCGCAATTTCGGCACGGGTCGGCGGCATACCGGTTTGCGCTAAGTGATCGCGAACCAGGTCATAAACCTCTTGCTGTCTGGTAGTAAGTGCTTTCATTCCGCCCCCTGTTTGTTTATACAGTCTTGCTGTGAGTATATACAGGTAAGCGGGTGTTGGGAACCAAAGAGTGAATAAAAACAGGGATTAATCACAGCTTATTTGTGTCCTGTTGTGAACTCACTCCCCTGCTATTGGCGATTACATTAGCCGAAATGGTGCCAAAGTGCGGTTATCCAGACGAAAATGGCTAACAAAACAGCTAAAAACACGGCGGCGGAACCCATATCTTTCGCTCGCCCTGACAGCTCGTGGAACTCACTGCCGATTCGGTCTACCACAGCCTCAATCGCGCTATTGATAACTTCAATAATGATCACTAATACGACACTACTAATTAATAAAATGCGTGTTACGACATCTATATCCAGCCAAAACGCCAGTATGATAGCCGTGATAGCAGCGACAGTTTCTTGGCGAAAAGCCGCTTCATGCTTCCAGGCTGCGCATAAGCCTTGTGCAGAATACCCCGCTGCTTTATAGATTCGCGTGAGTCCTGTGACTTGATTCGCCATGTTTTATTGCCTTTATCTTAAGTAGATGATGATTTTTACCGCTTTCTGTTGTCTCATCACCACAGATCTAAAAACCAGTTTCTGGTATCCTTGCGATGAATTGCTAACAAGAGGCTTCATGTTGTTATGTCAGGTTGGCGTAAAATATATTATAAGTTGTTGAATTTACCACTTAAATTGTTGGTAAAAAGCAAGGTTATTCCGGCAGATCCTGTGACTGAGTTAGGGTTAGACCCGTCTCGTCCTATTCTGTACGTTTTGCCTTACAATTCTAAGGCTGATTTACTGACTTTGCGAGCACAGTGTCAGGCGCTGGATCTGCCCGATCCATTGATTCCATTGGAGATCGATGGCGTGCTACTCCCCAGCCATGTGTTTATCGACAATGGCCCGAGGGTCTTTCGCTATTACGCGCCGAAACAGGAGTCGGTAAAACTCTTCCACGATTATCTGGATCTACATCGCAATAATCCGGCGCTGGATATCCAGATGCTACCGGTTTCCGTGATGTTTGGCCGCTCACCAGGTCGTGAAGGCCATGGTACACCACATCTGCGCGTGCTTAACGGCATACAGAAATTCTTTGCCGTCTTGTGGCTGGGGCGCGATAGCTTTGTCCGTTTTTCGACCACAGTCTCACTGCGTCGTATGGCCAGCGAACACGGCACCGATAAAACCATCGCCCATAAGCTGGCGCGTGTGGCGCGGATGCACTTCTCACGTCAGCGCCTAGCGGCAGTCGGCCCAAGTCTACCGGCCCGTCAGGATCTGTTCCAGAAGCTGTTAACCTCCAAGGCGATTGAAAAAGCCGTGGCTGATGAAGCGCGGACCAAGAAAATCTCCCATGAGAAAGCGCAGCAAAACGCCATTACGCTGATGGAAGAGATTGCAGCGGACTTCTCTTATGAAGCCGTGCGTCTGTCTGACCGGGTATTGAGCTGGACGTGGAACCGCTTGTATCAAGGCATTAATGTCCATAATGCCGAGCGTGTGCGGCAACTGGCGCAAGATGGTCATGAGATAGTCTATGTGCCTTGCCATCGCAGCCATATGGATTATCTGCTGCTCTCCTACGTGCTCTATCATCAAGGGTTGGTGCCGCCACATATTGCTGCGGGTATTAACCTTAACTTCTGGCCTGCTGGCCCGATTTTCCGCCGCCTGGGCGCGTTCTTTATTCGCCGCACCTTTAAGGGCAATAAACTCTACTCAACAGTGTTCCGTGAATATCTGGGTGAGCTGTTTACCCGTGGTTATTCGGTGGAGTACTTCGTGGAAGGGGGCCGTTCACGTACCGGCCGCCTGTTGGAGCCAAAAACCGGCACGTTGTCGATGACCATTCAGGCCATGCTACGTGGCGGTTCGCGCCCTATCACCTTGGTGCCGATTTATATCGGCTATGAGCATGTGATGGAAGTGGGCACTTACGCCAAAGAGCTACGTGGCGCGACCAAAGAGAAAGAGAGCCTGTTGCAGATGCTACGTGGCTTGCGCAAGCTGCGTAATCTCGGGCAGGGCTATGTTAACTTTGGTGAGCCGATCCCGCTGACCACCTATCTGAACACCAATGTGCCGCAATGGCGGGATGCTATCGATCCGATTGAAGCTCAACGCCCAAGCTGGTTGACGCCAGCGGTGAATGATTTGGCCGGTAAGATTATGGTCAGAATCAACAATGCGGCCGCTGCCAATGCCATGAACCTCTGTTCTACCGCGTTGTTAGCGTCACGTCAGCGCTCACTGACCCGCGAACAGTTGCTTGAGCAGCTCGACTGCTACCTGCAACTAATGCGCAATGTGCCTTATGCGAAAGATGTCACCGTACCGGATAAAACACCGGAAGAGTTACTGAATCACGCCTTGAATATGAATAAGTTTGAGGTGGAGAAAGATAATATCGGTGACATTATCATCCTGCCACGGGAACAAGCCGTGCTGATGACCTACTATCGCAATAATATCCAGCACTTGCTGATGCTGCCGTCACTGATTGCCAGCATGGTGATGTACCACCGTCGCATTACCCGTGCCGAGTTGTTGCGTCAAATCAGCATGATTTATCCGATGTTGAAAGCCGAACTGTTCCTGCATTACAGCAAAGAGCAGTTGCCGAAGACGCTGGATACCTTGATTGATGAACTGGCTCGCCAACAGTTGATTTGCGACAAAGGGAACGAATTGGTGCTGAATCCGGCCCGTATTCGCCCGCTGCAATTATTGGCCGCCGGTGTGCGTGAAACACTGCAACGCTATGCGATTACGCTATCGTTACTCAGTGCCAACCCCAGCATCAATCGTGGCGCGCTGGAGAAAGAGAGCCGCATCATGGCGCAGCGTTTATCCGTGCTGCATGGGATTAACGCACCGGAATTCTTTGATAAAGCAGTCTTTTCAACGCTGGTCGGCACCCTACGTGAAGAGGGTTATATCAGTGATAGCGGTGATGCGGTTCAAGCCCATACGCTGGAAGTATATAACATGCTGAGCGCCTTGATGACGCCAGAAGTGAAGCTGACGATTGAAAGTGTCAGTATGCCAGCGGAAACCAGCAACCAACTGCCGGAACCTGAGGCTAATGATAAGTCGGAAGATTAATCCTTCAGGGTAGAAATAGGAGTGGCCAGACTTACCATCTGGCCATTTTTTATCGGCTTGTCATTGCTTACATGTAGTTGATGAGAATGCCTAAAAACAGCACCAGCCCCACATAATTATTATTCAAAAATGCACGGAAACAGGCGTCCCGCTCACGCCCGGCAATCATCTTCTGTTGATGAACAAACAGCGCTCCCGCCAGCAAAATTGACCAATAGAATGCCCCGCCTAGATTCATCAACCAGCCTATGACCACCAGCAGCAGCAGTGTAGCCAGTTGCAGCAAACCAATGATCAATTTGTCATGCTGACCAAACAAAATGGCGGTGGATTTCACGCCAATTTTGAGGTCGTCGTCACGATCAACCATCGCGTATTGAGTGTCGTAGGCGACTGTCCAGCAGATATTGGCCAGTAATAGCAGCCAGCAGACCAGCGGTAAACTTTCGCTGACCGCAGCAAAGCCCATGGGGATTGACCAGCCAAAAGCTGCGCCTAACACCACCTGCGGCAGATGGGTGAACCGTTTCATAAACGGATATACCCAAGCCAGTGCCAGTGCCGCCAGCGACAGCGCGATGGTCATCAGATTGAGGGTTAAGACTAAGCCAAACGAGAGCAGCACCAAGAGCACGAACAGGATTTTGCTCTCTTTTTCGCTGATGATACCGCTGGGTAGTGGCCGGGAGGCGGTGCGTTTCACAAAGCCATCAATATGTCGGTCAGCATAATCATTGACCACACAACCGGCCGCGCGCATGAAAAAGACCCCTAAGACAAAGACTGCCAGTATCCGCATCTCTGGGATGCCTTGCCCCGCCAACCATAACGCCCACAGGGTCGGCCACAGCAGTAGTAATGAACCAATTGGTTTATCAATACGCATCAAACGGCAATAGGCCAGCCATTTGCTCTGAACAATACTTCCCTTCAATTTATCCATCTCCTAAATCTCACCGCCACATCAACCAGCTGAAACCGAATAAAGCGGCGAGGCCGGTAAAAAAACTTCTGTCAGTAACAAGGGCTTGCCAGACAGGCGCAGCAACGAACGGCGCGCCCATAGTGCATCCTGCCGCCCCACTTGAATATAATCCCGGGTTAAATTGTCGCCACCAAATAAATAGCGCCCAAGCGGTAGTGTGCCTAAATCCACCAGCGCGCGGTCAGGGCCGGACAGGGTCTCCTCGGGGATCACCGTGCGGCCCAGTAGCCAGGGTTCATTATCACCACACAAAATGATTTCCCGCAGCCAATAACGTTCGCTTACGGGTAAATGCTCTGCATCTTCACCTAACTCACGGCGCGTAATAAAGCACTCCCGTTGCGGTTCGACGTGCACCCGCTGGCAATGTTGCTCAAAACGCCGAGTCATCGACCCCAACTCCATCAGCCAGTCCGCGATGTCAGTGGGAAGATTTGGTTGCTCAATGGCACGCCATTGGATAGGTTTTAAAATTGATGCATCGCCGGTAGACATGGGACTCGCTCCCTGCTGGGGATAAAACAGTGGCTAAATAGGGTGCCATTGTAGCGCAGAATGGCGCTGTGGCGGCATCTGATTATCATAACCACAACAAGCAATTAACTCAGATATATTCAGCGGATAGAGAAAGAGAGAATAGAAGATCGGTGCATGCCACGGAGAGAACCGGCAGATCGTAAAGATGCCGTCAGCCACTTATTGGGAAATACCACAACGAAACAAGGCGTAGCGAGCGGCAGTAGTTTAGGTGCAGACAGCGCGCAGTAGCCGCTTATAATCCCCAATAAAAAAGGTGCGTCGAAACGCACCAACCATCGAGCCATACTCGGCAGTGCCGGGATTTAACCCTTGCCTTTTACACTACCAATAAAGGTTTTTCGGGCTGAAGTTGAGCCCAAATGTTCCGCCTCGTTCAACAATTTAAGCGCCTTATCGACATCGCCGGATTTCACCGCGTCTTTAATCGCCTGGTTGAAGTAGTTTTCAGTTTCGCTCAGCATCGGTTCTGCTGGTTTTGCTGCTGGTGCCGCTACCGCTGCGGGTTGAGCGGCGCTGCCCACCACCACTGGGGCCGAAACCGGTGCTGCCTGAATCAAGCCAATCATGACATTACCCATGCCTTGCTCGGCTGTGGCTTTAATTTTTAAGTTGCCCGTTGGGGTATGTTTGGCAATTGGGTCTGGAATATCTGGCACCGCGTTACCCACGCCCATGGCGTAAGCTTTAGCCGGATCAAGCAGTTTGGTGGTTTTTGCCAGATCTTCGCGCGTGGTATACACCAGCAGATAAATTTGTTTCTGACCCAGCGCTGGCGTCAGTTTCATCACCCCTTGCAGGCGGTCGCTGGTCATAATGCCCGCTTTTTCATAGGTGAAATAGCTGGAGGGGTAGTAAGCGGCCGGGCGCATTTGCTCGTCGAGCACCAATACGCTAGGGGAGAACAGCTGGTTATCGATAACTAAGCTGCTGAGAGTGATCTCCATCGATCCACGATCGGCAGGCAATGCAAAGGCAGCAACCGCCCCTTCAATATTCCCTTGCGAGATTTGCGGGCTGGCAGTTGTCAGTTTGATGTCTTGGGTCGCCGGTGGCACTAATGGCTGCCATGGCAACTGCTGTAATGTGGCGGTACTGATGGTCGGCGCGATAGAAACATTCGCCGGAGAAATAGTTGAGTTGGCGGCTGCCAGAGGTGCGGTGATCCCCAGAGCCAATGCCAGACAGAGTGTCAGCAGATTTTTTTTCATTGTTATACCCTCATGCATTGAGTGTCGGCGCTAACTGTGCACAGGCAAGGTTGGCAGAGTTAACCAATTATATCCGTCATACTTCAAGCTACAGGGATGTTGGCTGCAACTTGAGGTATGACGGGTATATAGACTTATCTTGTTAAAAACAGGAATCAAAACAGAACAGCCGCCCCGAAGGACGGCTGCATCACTGCTGTTACCACCAAGCTTCGAATTGCGCACCGAAGGTGACTTCGTTGCTCTTGCCGCGGCTGTTGGTATCGAGGGTGCCATCTTGCGCCACGCCAGTGGTATCGTTGTAGCCCCACTTCTCATCCCAGTTGGCATAAGTGGCGAAGACACGGATAGCCGGACGTGACCAGATGCTGTCGCCTGCTTGCCATTGTTGCGCCAAAGTCAGTTTGTACTGGCCGTTACGCTCGCCGGTATGTTGTGACTTCACATTATCGTAGCCCGCTTCCAGCAAGGTACTCATGATTGGCGTCCATTTGTACATTGGGCGCACACCCACGCTGTACCAAGTGTTGCCGTTGTTGTTATCCAGATCAGTATCCTGATATAACGCGACGTACATCATGTCCCACTTCTCGGCCAGATTGATGGCACCGTGGTCAATAATGCGCAGCATATGACCGTTGTTATTCACAGATGTCCCTTGTGAATGGCCGCTGTTGTAGGAGGTCATGGAGTCAGTGGCATACTGAATAACAAATTTGTTAAAGCCACCCATCATGCTTTGGGTATGTTCCGTGGTCAGCATCACGCCATCTTTCGAGGCATCTTGTGCTAACGAGTAACCATCTTGAGTATTGGCGCGACCGTAATCCACACCAAACTCCAGTGTGCCGCCGGGGTTCGTTTCTAAACCGGCTAAACGCACGTCGTACACATCGTTAACTGTGTGCTCGGCAAATTTTTGTTGATTGTCGATCCAAGCACTTGAACCCCCCGCTTCGGAGTTACGGGTTGCTGCCACAGATAATTTACCGAAGCCCAGATCAATTGACTCTAAACCTGCACCAGGGCCAGAAATATCCCAGTAGTAGAAGTCAATCATATGGACATCATGACGTTGATAGAAACGTTTACCGGCCCACATGTTGGCACCCGGCAAGGATTCGATCAGATTCTTACCCTGCACGTTGGCTTCGCGGAATGCGGGGGTAGTCGATTCCCAGTCATCCCGTTGTGAAACGGAATATGCCACGTTGGAATCGAAGTAGAAGCTCTTATCGCCCTCTTTCCACAACTCCTGGCCTAATTTAAGTTCCGCATAAGTTTCACACTCGTTGCCCAGACGGTATTTACTTTGGGCACCTGTCGTTTTGAAACATTGTTGTTCGCCACCGCTTCCGGTCCAACCGATACCAGAACGTGCATACCCGTGGAAATCAACTGCCATGGCTTGAGTGGAAAGGACACCAGCGGCAACAGCCAGTGCTATCGGTAACTTGCGCAGAGTAGTCATCAGTAATCTCCTGTTATATTTGCCTATCGGCATGCGTGCTTAACATTTGCCGTCACCGGGCGCTGCTATCTTTAAACGCCCAGTTCTTGGTACAGCCGTTTACATGCGGTGCCATCCTCACGGAACAGGTGGCAGCGATGTGGTGGCAGACCGATGGAGAATGTTGCACCTTCTTCTACCAGCACCACGTCGTTCTGGCGGTAAACCAAGTTCTGACGTATTGCCGGGATTTGGATATGAATTTGAGTCTCGTTACCCAGTTGCTCGACCACCTGAATCTCGCCCTCCAGCGTGACTTCAGAGGCATTGCTTGGCAGCAGATGTTCCGGGCGGATCCCCAAAGACATATTCGCGCCGACTTGAACCTGAGTGCCCTCTACCGGTAGCCACACTAACTGGCCATTGGGATTTGGCAGTTCGATCTGCACCTGATGAGGTTCAACGGCGGTCACTTTAACTGGTAAAAAATTCATTTTTGGCGAGCCGATAAAGCCCGCAACAAAGCGATTGGCTGGGTAATGGTACAGCTCCAGTGGTTTACCCACCTGCGCCACATTGCCCGCGTCCAGCACCACAATTTTGTCGGCCAGCGTCATGGCTTCGACCTGATCATGGGTGACGTAAATCATGGTGCGTTGCAGCCGCTTATGGAGCCGCGATATCTCAATGCGCATCTGTACTCGCAGTGCGGCATCCAGATTGGATAGCGGTTCATCGAGCAAGAAAACATCCGGCTCAGCCACCAAGGTGCGACCAATCGCCACTCGTTGACGCTGGCCTCCTGATAGCGCCTTTGGCCGCCGATCCAGCAGGTGAGCCAGTTGCAGCACTTCTGCTACCTGATTCACCCGTTGGTTAATTTCAGCTTTTTTTGCACCTGCCAATTTCAGGCCAAACGACATGTTCTCTGCCACCGATAGGTGGGGATAAAGTGCATAGGACTGAAACACCATGCCGATGCCGCGTTCAGAAGGCGGCACTTCGTTCATCCGCTTACCACCAATCAGCAACTCACCCGAGGTAATGTCCTCAAGACCGGCAATCATCCGCAGCAGCGTTGACTTTCCACATCCGGATGGGCCAACAAACACCACAAATTCACCGTCATCGATCTCCAGATTGATATCTCTGGAGATCACAGCCTCACCAAAGGCTTTATAAACGCCACTCAGCGTGACATTAGCCATCTGTTACTCCTTTGCTTTCGCAAACAACTTTTCATAAAAACCTGAATGAAGAAAAATGGCGGAAGCAAATCCCGGCATAACCCATCGATAACTCCCAGCCCTGATAACTCTCTGGCTACGCGTCGTTCCGCCAGACTTTAAGCCGGTTGCCCCGGACGACGTCGCGGCCTGAGTATAGGGCGGCACGTGAGTTAACGCTTCAACGTCTTGATCTGGCTGGGTAATAATTAACCGAACAACCGCATTTTGTTGGTAACGATGTTTCTATGCTGCTGACGCAGTGGCGGTGCCGTTTTCAATGTTGGCGATAATGCGGGAGTGACACTATTAGGTAATCATCCGTAACAAAGTTTTTCATGGGGGAGGAGATAGGAGGATGAGAGAACGACGGGGGTAGGCAGAAGTTCCACTGTAAATACAAATACGTGATCTGCCTTGCAAATTTCGACCTACATTATTGTGCCTGACACCACAGAATAGGCAGCAATGTTAAGTGGGTCACAATAACTCGTTGGGGGGCGTAGAGGGGGGGAGGATGATGCTGTATCCGGTTGTGACTCAATATGTCAGCGTAATGTATTGGTCAGTGCAATAACTGGCTTGCAGCTCAACATTTTTGCAATGCTGCCACCCCCTCCTCACTGAGTGATTCACGGCGATACCGGCCTGAAAGTAGGCTAGAGAATTTACAGCTAATGATTCTCAAGAAAGTGAGTACCCACAAAATTGGATAAAAGGATTGGATTATGACTCGCAGCTTCACAAAATCCGGCATTGGTAAGACCGCACGTGTTTTGGCCCTTTCAGCGTTAACCACGTTGGTGCTCTCCTCCTCTGCTTTTGCCAAGATTGAAGAAGGTAAACTGGTTATCTGGATTAATGGCGATAAAGGCTATAACGGGTTGGCGGAGGTCGGTAAGAAATTTGAGAAAGACACCGGCATTAAAGTGACCATCGAGCACCCAGATAAACTGGAAGAGAAATTCCCACAAGTGGCGGCAACTGGCGATGGCCCGGACATTATCTTCTGGGCCCATGACCGTTTCGGCGGCTACGCACAATCTGGCTTGCTGGCTGAGCTGCACCCCTCTAAAGCTTTCCAGGACAAACTGTTCCCATTCACATGGGACGCGGTCCGCTTTAATGGCAAGCTGATTGGTTACCCAGTGGCGGTTGAAGCACTGTCACTGATTTACAATAAAGATCTGGTCAAAGAAGCGCCGAAAACCTGGGAAGAGATCCCTGCGCTGGACAAAACGCTGCGAGCCAATGGTAAGAGCGCCATCATGTGGAACCTGCAAGAACCCTACTTCACCTGGCCACTTATCGCCGCTGACGGTGGTTACGCCTTCAAATCTGAAAATGGTGTTTACGACGTGAAAAACGTCGGCGTGAACAATGCCGGTGCTAAAGCGGGCTTGCAATTTATCGTCGATCTGGTGAAGAACAAGCACATCAATGCGGATACGGATTACTCCATCGCTGAAGCCGCCTTTAACAAAGGTGAAACCGCGATGACCATCAATGGCCCATGGGCGTGGTCTAACATTGATAAGAGCAAAATCAACTACGGTGTGACCTTGCTGCCAACCTTCCATGGTCAGCCATCCAAGCCGTTCGTCGGTGTTCTGACTGCCGGTATCAACGCCGCTAGCCCGAACAAAGAGCTAGCCACTGAATTCCTGGAAAACTACCTGATAACTGACCAGGGTCTGGCTGAAGTCAACAAAGACAAACCGCTGGGCGCAGTTGCACTGAAATCATTCCAAGAGCAGCTGGCAAAAGATCCACGTATTGCTGCGACCATGGATAACGCCACCAAAGGCGAGATCATGCCGAACATTCCACAAATGGCCGCCTTCTGGTATGCCACTCGCAGCGCGGTATTGAACGCCATCACTGGGCGTCAGACTGTGGAAGCGGCACTGAACGACGCGGCAGCCCGTATCACCAAATAACAGTTTCACCTGCAAAAGGGGCACGGTTCGCTGTGCCCCACCCAGTTTTCAGTCGTAATGCTGTTACTCAATAGAATCACCAAATAGTCACAAAAGGGACCATTATGCTGTTATCCCAAAGCCGTAAAAAGAGAGTTGCCTGGTGGCAAAGTGATGCCCTTAAATGGCTGATTATCAGCGTATTAAGTCTCTTCACCTGCTATTTGATCCTGTTGATGTATGCTCAAGGTGAATATCTTTTTGCCATCGTGACGCTGATTCTAGTGAGTCTGGGGCTGTATGTTTTCGCTAATCGCCGCGCTTATGCCTGGCGCTATGTCTATCCTGGCGTGGCAGGGATGGGGCTGTTTGTCCTGTTCCCACTGATTTGCACCATCGCCATCGCTTTTACCAACTATAGCAGCACCAACCAATTAACCTTCGAGCGCGCCCAATCGGTCTTGATGGACCGGCAGTTCCAAACCGGTAAAACCTTCACTTTTGGCCTCTATCCAAGCGGTAACCAATGGCGCTTGCAACTGACCAATCCCGATGACAATACCGTCCTGATTTCCGAACCATTCATCTTAGATACTCTCGGCGAACATAGCGTCAAAGTGACCCCGGCCAGTGCTGAACAGAGTGGCGAACGCGCCTCCCTGCGGATCATTACCCAGAATCGTCAGGCGCTGAGTGGATTAGTGGCTATCCTGCCGGACGGTGGCGAACTGCGCATGAGTTCACTGCGCCAATTCGCCGAAACCAGCCCACTCTACACCCTGGGCGCGGATGGCAAAGAGCTTATCAATAAGCAGACTGGCGTTATCTATCGACCCAATACCGATGTCGGTTTCTATCAGGCCGTTGGCGCTGATGGGCAGTGGGAAAATGAGAAACTCAGCCCCGGTTTTACCGTCACCATTGGCTGGAAAAACTTCCTGCGGGTGCTGCACGATGAGGGCATCCAGAAGCCCTTTATCTCCATCTTTATCTGGACCATTATTTTCTCGCTGTTGACTGTGGTGCTGACTGTCGCGGTGGGAATGGTGCTGGCCTGCGTCGTGCAATGGGACGCCCTGAAAGGCAAAGCCGTCTATCGGGTGCTACTGATCCTGCCCTACGCGGTGCCCGCGTTTATCTCTATATTGATTTTCAAAGGGTTATTTAACCAAAGCTTCGGTGAAATCAACTTGATGCTGAGTCACTTATTTGGCATCAAACCGGCCTGGTTCAGTGACCCCATCACCGCGAAAAGCATGATTCTGATCGTCAATACCTGGCTAGGCTATCCCTATATGATGATTCTGTGCATGGGGCTACTGAAGGCGATCCCTGATGATCTCTATGAAGCATCGGCAATGGATGGCGCAGGGCCATTCCAGAACTTCTTCCGCATCACTTTCCCGCTACTGATTAAACCACTGATGCCGCTGATGATTGCCAGTTTCGCCTTTAACTTTAATAACTTCGTGCTGATTCAGCTGTTGACCAATGGTGGCCCGGATATGATTGGCACCACCACCCCTGCGGGGTATACCGACTTGCTGGTCAGCTACACCTACCGCATCGCCTTCGAAGGTGGCGGTGGGCAGGACTTTGGTTTGGCAGCCGCCATTGCAACCCTGATTTTCATTCTGGTAGGCGCATTAGCGATACTGAATTTGAAAGCCAGCAAAATGAATTTTGACTAAGGAGGAGATGCAGATGGCCATGGTTCAACCTAAATCCCAACGTTTGCGTCTATGGGGCACTCATTTTCTGATGCTCTGCTTTATCGCGCTGATTATGTTCCCGCTACTGATGGTTATCACCATTTCGCTGCGGCCCGGTAACTTTGCCACTGGCAGCCTGATCCCCGATCAAATTTCGTGGGAACACTGGAAGCTGGCACTGGGCATGAGTGTGACCCATGCCGACGGCAGTGTGACCCCACCGCCGTTCCCAGTCATGTTGTGGTTATGGAACTCAATCAAGATTGCGGTGATCACCGCAATCGGCATTGTGACACTCTCCACCACCTGCGCTTATGCTTTTGCGCGTATGCGTTTTCGGGGCAAAAGCACCCTGCTCAAAGGCATGCTGATCTTCCAAATGTTCCCAGCGGTGCTCTCATTGGTGGCGCTGTATGCCCTGTTTGACCGTATCGGGCAATATCTGCCGTTTGTCGGGTTGAACACCCATGGCGGGGTAATTTTTGCTTATATGGGCGGGATTGCGCTGCACGTCTGGACCATCAAAGGCTACTTCGAAACCATTGATAACTCACTGGAAGAGGCCGCCGCCCTGGACGGTGCCACCCCATGGCAAGCCTTCCGACTGGTACTTTTACCGCTGTCAGTACCCATTTTAGCCGTGGTGTTTATTCTGTCGTTTATTGCCGCCATCACCGAAGTGCCGGTTGCCTCATTACTATTGCGTGATGTGAACAGTTACACCCTGGCGGTGGGGATGCAGCAATATCTGAACCCACAAAACTACCTGTGGGGCGACTTTGCCGCCGCCGCCGTGCTCTCCGCCATTCCGATCACCGCCGTCTTCCTGCTAGCGCAGCGCTGGCTGGTGGGTGGGCTAACAGCCGGTGGGGTGAAAGGCTAAATTATGGTGATAACGGGGAGACTGTTCCTATCGGCGCTCCGCTGGCCTACACCATTAGGGCCAGAACGGAATATTCCCCCCTCTATGCATCATCTGTTATCTGAATTTATGCCGCTGCTCGATTTGTTGTTCTTTCCCTCTGGTACTGTGTCTTTAGGGCGGCCTTAATGGCCGCCATTTTTATGATTAAAAAACTACTCTCTTTTCAATCTTTCGGTATTTGCTAAATATAGAGTCACCACCAGCAATAAAATAGATGCGGAGTAGATCAGGGTATCAATCGGATTTTCATGATCGACAATAATCAGTCGGATAATGGCGGTGATGCCGATATAGATAAAATAGCGCAGTGGGAAGTGATAACCCGACTCAAAATACTTCACAATCAAGGCGATAAACTCGAAATAGAGGAAGTAAATCACAATCCCCTCAATCAACATGTAAGAGGACGCATCCTGATTATTTATAAACAGCACCTTACCAAGATGGAAGGTCTCCTTAATCAGGAAAACCACCAAAATAGCGGCCAAAACAATCAATCCCACATTCAACAACCGTTGTAGATTTTTGGCTATCCACTGCGAACGCGAATTTTTGGCCATAAATACCCCTAGTTAAAGTCGGTAAAATTACCCGAGCCGAAAAAAAGCCCCTTACGAGTAAGAGGCTAATAAGCGCGGATCAAGGAGCTTAAGCCTGTAAGCTTAACGCCAGCTCTTGAAACAGTTAATCAACGCATTGGTTGAACTGTCATGGCTGGTCACATCTTTATCATCCGCCAACTCTGGCAAAATGCGGTTAGCCAGCTGTTTACCCAGCTCGACACCCCATTGGTCGAAGCTATAAATGTTCAGGATAATCCCTTGGGTGAAGATCTTATGCTCATACAGCGCAATCAACGCCCCCAGACTGAATGGCGTGATTTCGCGCAGCAGGATGGAGTTAGTCGGGCGGTTACCTTCAAATACTTTGAACGGCGCAACATGTGCCACTTGTTCCGGGGTTTTACCGGCAGCAGCAAATTCAGCTTCAACCTCAGCCAGTGATTTACCAAACGCCAGAGCTTCCGTCTGCGCGAAGAAGTTAGACAGCAACTTGGCGTGATGATCACTCAGCGGGTTATGACTGATAGCCGGAGCGATAAAGTCGCAAGGAACCAATTTAGTACCCTGATGGATCAACTGATAGAACGCATGTTGACCATTGGTGCCAGGTTCGCCCCAGATAATTGGGCCAGTTTGGTAATCAACCGGATTACCGTTACGATCCACATACTTACCGTTGGACTCCATATTGCCCTGCTGGAAATAAGCAGGGAAACGGTGCATATATTGGTCGTAGGGCAGGATAGCTTCGGTTTCTGCGCCAAAGAAGTTGTTGTACCAGATACCAATCAGCGCCAGCAGAATAGGCAGGTTCTTCTCGGCTGGGGTTTCGGCAAAGTGCTTATCCATGGCATGTGCGCCAGAGAGCAACTCCTCGAAGTGTTCAAAGCCCACTGACAGCGCGATAGACAAGCCGATGGCTGACCACAGGGAGTAACGGCCACCGACCCAGTCCCAGAACTCAAACATATTGTTGGTATCAATGCCAAACTCACCGACCGCTTTCGCATTGGTGGATAGTGCCGCAAAGTGTTTCGCAACATGCTTCACATCACTGGCGGTAGACAAGAACCAGTCGCGCGCGCTGTGGGCATTAGTCATGGTTTCTTGGGTGGTGAAGGTTTTCGATGCCACCAGGAACAGCGTGGTTTCTGGGTTCAGCGGTTGCAACGTTTCGGCGATGTGGGTGCCATCGACGTTAGAAACGAAATGCATATTTAGATGATTTTTGTAGGGGCGCAGCGCTTCGGTCACCATATAAGGGCCAAGATCTGAGCCACCGATGCCGATATTTACCACATCGGTAATCGCTTTGCCGGTATAGCCTTTCCAGTCGCCGCCTATCACGCGATCGCAGAACTGCTTCATCTTGGCCAGCACTGCATTCACTTCTGGCATCACATCTTTGCCATCCACCACAATTGGCGTGTTGCTGCGATTACGCAGTGCAACATGCAACACGGCGCGGTCTTCCGTGCGGTTGATTTTCTCACCGGAGAACATGGACTTAATCGCGCCAGCTAAATCAGTTTCTTGCGCCAGAGCTTGCAGCTTTTCCATGGTTTCGTCGGTTATGCGGTTCTTAGAGAAATCCACCAGCATTTGATCATCAAAAGTGGCTGAAAACTTGCTGAAACGCTGGTCGTCCTTGGCAAACAGGCTGCGGATTGTGACGTCCTTCATCTGTTCAAAGTGTTGCTGTAACGCTTTCCAGGCAGCGGTTTGACTAGGATTAATATTTTTCATAGCGGCGCTCTTCTAGGCTTAAGGATAATGAAACGAATGGCCTAATTGTATCCTGTTCGGGTGTGATTGAGATCTCTTTTCTTGCGATAGGTGTTATCTCTCGAAACAACACTTGATCTGATCCCTGTTTTCTTGCTACGCCAATTCGTGTTAAGAGTTTCAATCTTAGCAGCCGCCCACATCTCAGCCAGTATCCAGTTAATTTAGTGATATGACGGGGCTAATTATTAAAGATGAAAATACCTTATAGGCATATCGTTGACAGAAAGCCGATAACCCGTTATTCCCTTGTACAGAGAAAATACAGATGCCCCCAAGCAGACACCCCTGACACGAGGTTTTTTAGATGATTTCCGCTATGCAACAACAGACTAACCGCCCCCCTTCTGCGACCGTAGTCGCCAAATTTGGCGGCACCAGTGTGGCTGATTTTGATGCCATGAGCCGCAGCGCGGATGTGGTTTTATCGAACCCGGACGTTCGTTTGGTGATCTTGTCGGCCTCTGCCGGAATTACCAATCTGTTGGTCGCCCTTGCCGATGGCTGCGAGCCAGAACAACGCGAGCACCATTTGGATGAAATTCGCCGAATTCAAGACGCTATTCTCGCGAAACTCGCCGATCCGCTGGTGATCCGCGAAGAGATTGACCGCATGTTGGAAAACATCGCTATGCTGTCAGAAGCGGCCAGTTTGGCGACCTCGGCGGCACTGACGGATGAGCTGGTCAGCCACGGCGAGTTGATGTCGACCCTGCTGTTTGTCGAGCTGCTGCGCCAGCGCCAAGTGGCGGTAGAGTGGTTTGATGTGCGTAAAATCATGCGAACCAATGACCGTTTTGGTCGCGCAGAACCGGACACCACGGTATTAGCGGAACTGGCCCAAACCCAGTTGGCCCCGCGCATCCAGCACGCCATTGTGGTGACCCAAGGGTTTATCGGCAGTGAAAGCAAAGGCCGAACCACCACCCTTGGCCGTGGCGGTAGTGACTATACCGCCGCACTGCTGGGCGAAGCACTTAACGTCAGCCGCATTGATATCTGGACCGACGTGCCAGGAATTTACACCACTGATCCACGGGTGGTGCCATCGGCAAAACGCATCGACAAAATTGCCTTTGAAGAGGCGGCTGAAATGGCAACCTTTGGCGCCAAAGTATTGCACCCTGCCACCCTATTACCGGCGGTGCGCAGCGACATTCCGGTGTTTGTCGGCTCAAGCAAAGATCCCGCCGCTGGCGGCACCTTGGTGTGTAACGAAACCGAAAACCCGCCCCTGTTCCGCGCCCTGGCGCTGCGCCGCAATCAGACTTTGGTGACCCTGCATAGCCTGAACATGCTCCATGCCCGCGGTTTTCTGGCCGAGGTGTTTAACATTCTGGCGCGCCACAATATCTCGGTGGATTTGATCACCACCTCAGAAGTGAGTGTGGCACTGACACTGGATACCACCGGCTCGACATCAACGGCAGGTAGCCTGCTGACCACCTCGCTGCTGACCGAGCTATCCTCCCTGTGCCGGGTAGAAGTGGAGGAGGGCCTGGCGCTAGTGGCGATTATCGGCAACCAGCTGTCACAGTCCTGCGGTGTGGGCAAAGAGGTGTTTGGCGTGCTCGACCCATTCAATATTCGCATGATTTGCTATGGTGCCAGCAGCCATAACCTCTGCTTCCTGATCCCGGGCAGTGATGCCGAAAAAGTGGTGCAAACCCTGCATCACAATTTGTTTGAGTAAAACGCTGTTTGAAAAATATGAGATTTGAATAACAGTTAGACTGCGTAACAAACCGGGCAATTTCGTCCGGTTTTTCATATCTGACACTGACAATTAAAGATGCTCGCTTTATATCGATGGTCTGTATTGTGGCTATTATCAGTGCAGTGGTGGCGTATTTTCTCCCCCATGCTATTTCCTTCCACAAAAAAAACCAAACAACATCCAGCATTAACCTGAATATACTTTAATTAAATCTGAATCCAGCCATTCAATGTCAGATTAATATTAAAATATAATTATCTTGCTATCATTTCTGAATATCCCTTAATCCCGCTATTTACCTGTCGTTCTTACTTCTTAGGGACGGTAATTGTGCTGCCCGTAAATTTGACTCAAGGATGGAGAAGAAGGGCCTGCTCATTAATTTGTCTGGTCAGTACATCTCCCCCACCGGACATTATGATCAAAAAACGTACTACACTGTGGCTATTATTGAGCACGGGCGCTCAAGCTAATACGATGCCAGGGATAGACATCCCCTTCCCCATTGATGAGTCACGTCAGAGCTTACAAAACAGCAGTAATGAAATTAATCACCTAATAGAAGAGCGCCGTAGAACACAACTTAAACAAATAGAATTAATACCAGATGTTGAGAGCAATGCACCAGAACTGGAAAACACCGAACAATGCTTACCCATCAACGGTGTTTATATTCAGGGTATTACCTTATTAACGCCCGATGATTTAACTCAGTTAAGTGCCATACCTGAAAAATGTATTGGCAGTGAAAATGTCAATATGTTGGCCCGCGAACTCACTCATATTTATCTGACGAAAGGCTATATCACGACACGTATCCAGTTTATACCAACCGATACTGATGGTGAACTGGGCTTGAATGTCACCGAGGGCTTTATTGAAAAATTTGAAAGTGATGATCCAGAGTTAAGTGGTGAAACTATTTTCCCGAACATGATCGGTAAGCCACTGAATATTACCCAGCTTGACCAAGGGCTAGATCAAGCTAACCGCTTACCTTCAAACAAAATAACTGTAGATATCTTACCGGGCACCCTACCGGGAGGATCAATTCTCAAACTCAGGAATACCCGTTCACAACCCTGGCACCTGACGACATCACTCGATAATTACGGCAATGAATATACCGGAAAGTGGCTAAGCCGCAATACGCTCTCATTTGATAATCCGCTTGGGCTATCAGATTCCATTAGCTTAAATATCACAGACACCACCGATAACCCGCAAAAAAATTATAGCCGTGCCTACTCGCTATTTTATTCCGTTCCCTACGGCGCATTAACTTTCAGTGGTTTTGGCAGTTACTCCGAATACCTTTACCCAGTGCAAATGCAGTTTAATACCATCGAACTGCAAGGTAAAACTCAGCAACATGGATTACGCACTGATTATGTTTTCTATCGCGATCAAGGTCAAATTAATGGCCTGAGCGCCCAACTGACCTATAAGCAGGCTGAAAACTACCTTAATGACCAAAGAATCGCTGTCAGTAGCCCAACACTCACAGTATTTGAATTAGGTGTTAATCATCTGCACATTTTACCCACAGGCATATTCAATATTAATTTCAGCATTGAGCAGGGATTATCATTGCTGGGTGCTGACCAGAATTTGTCAGCCCGTTATCAGGATAGCCAATTTTCCAAAGCTAAACTCGCCGTGACCTCCAATCAATATTTCAAACTATTTGATGATTTTTATCTATTTAGTAATCAGTTCTACGGCCAATACTCCCACGATCGCCTACCGGGTATCGAATGGCTAAGTATTACCGATAGCAGTGCTATTCGTGGTTTTAGTCGTAATACCTTATCAGCGGATAATGGCTGGTACTTACAAAATACGCTATCGCACAACATTGCACTGGGTGATATCACCCTAACACCGCGCCTAGGCCTTGATGTTGGCCGCATTCAGCAACAACAACAACAAAATTGGGCCAGCGCAATGGGGCTTAGTGCAGGTGCCAGTATCAATTATCGCGATCTTAAATTGGATATTGAGGTCAATCGTGGCCGATTATTATCTGCCACCTCACCGATAAAAGATCCAACACAAATTATGGCACGTTTTTCCTATTCCTTTTAATTAATCCGTCGCCAATTTTCAGCATTTTTACCAACACCAAAATGTAAACATAACTGGAGATATAAAGTGAAAGGCAATAAGTTCAAACTCTCTCCCGCAGGTAAATTGGCGGCAGCTATCGGTATTATTTCAGTTTCAATCGCCACCTGTTATGCAGCCGGTATCGTCGGTGCCGGCGATAGTGCCCATCGACCGGATATCAATAAGCAGATGGAGATAGATATTATTAATATCGTTCCTCCGTCAGCATCAGGATTATCACATAACCAATACCAGGAGTTTAATGTTAATAATTATGGCGCAGTATTTAACAACTCAACAACAGGGGGGCTTTCACAACTTGCTGGCCAGTTATCCGCCAACCAAAATCTCAATGGTCAGGCCGCCAATATTATTCTTAACGAAGTTGTTGGTCGCAACCCATCATTGTTAATGGGTAAGCAGGAAGTATTTGGTATGGCGGCAGATTATGTATTAGCTAACCCTAATGGTATTACTTGTAGTAGCTGTGGTTTTATTAATACCAACCGAAGTTCATTGGTTGTTGGTAATCCACTGGTGGAACAAGGTGTACTGCAAAGTTTTAATACTGCCAATAGTGGTACTAACCGTTTGGAGATGACGAATTCAGTCACCACTAGCGGCATATTAGATTTAATCGCGCCAGTGATTTATAGCGACGCCAATATTACCGCCGGTGAAATTAATGCCCTATCTGGCCATAACCAAGTCTCTGCGGATGGCAAGCTGATACAGACCATTAATAAAAACGCAACCAAACTCGATAGTACTTATTTAGGAGGGATGCAAGCTGGGCGAATTAATTTAATCAGTACCAGTGAAGGCAGTGGCGTAAAAGTCAATGGTAATTTAAGTGCAACGCAAGCGATTACGACTTCAATTGCGGGTAATCTTGATTTACAGGCGGCTAATTTGCAAGGTGAGAATATTGACCTTAAAGCCAATAATATCCGTGCCATCGGCAAGATTCAAGAAAGTAAAAATGGCAATAACACCACTCAGAGCCTGAAACAAACTAAGCTGGCAGGCAAAAATATTAGGATCGTTGCCAATAAGAAAGCGCACCTTACTGCAACAGAGATTAAGGGTAGAGATATCTCGCTTCAGGGAGGGAGTATCCAGCTGGATACGGAAACACTCACTGATACCCAATCCAGTTATTCCAGTGACGGTAAAAACGGATTTTTAGGAATTGGCAAATGGAATAAATCCCAAAATAAAACAGACACACAGCAAATTAATCTTGGCACGGCTATTACTGGGGAAAACAATATTTCTCTAATATCAACTGATGGCGATATAAAACTGTCAGGTACAGCGATAAATGCAGGTAAAAACCTATCGGTCAACGCTAAGAAAGATTTACACCTAGAAAGTACAGTTATGGATAATTCGACCCATGACAAAGGCCATGATTATGCCCATACGATCAAAGATATCACTTGGGATAACAAAACCACCACCCAAACACTAAATCAAACCACGCTTAAGGCGGGCGGAAATTTGGGACTAACGGCAGAGGATAAAATCACGGTGAGTGGCGTTAAGGCCTTAACTGACGGCGATTTATTCATTAATGCTAATGAAGTCAATATTGATGTGAAAAAGACCATAAATCAGAAAACAACAGATGGTAAGCATGAAAGAAGTATGGGATTAGGTGGTAACGACCACAATAATAACAATAATATTGCAGAAACTAGCCACCGCTCAGAAATAACAGCCGATGGTAAAATGCTGGTTATTGGCAACAATGGCGTCTCTATTACTGGCAGTAAAGTAAAAGGAGTCGATGATGGTTATGTTCAAGCAGCAAATGGTGGCATAAGAATTGATAACGCAGTGAGTGTTACCACCACAAAAATTGATGAGCGTACTGGGGTGGCCTTTAATATTACCGGCAGCTCTCATAAAGCGAATAACAGTAATGAAAAAGTCATCGGCAGTGAATTGGTTTCAGACGCAAATCTTAAAGTTATCAGTAAAGATAATGTCGACGTTATTGGCAGCATGATAAAAAGTGCCGGTGAATTGGGTATTGAAACACTGGGCGACATTAATGTTAAGGCCGCAGTAGAACAGCAGAAAATTGATGAGCAAAAGACCAAGCTGACTATCGAAGGTTTTACCAGTGATAATGGCAAAGATCAATATAATGCTGGAATCAAATTAGGCCACAGCAGTGAAAGTGAGAAGACCACCCATATTAAAAATCAAGGCGCGACCCTTGAAGGCGGTACGGTCAACCTGGATGCAGGCAAAGATGTCTCCTTCACTGGGTCTACATTGACCACCACCACAGGTGATGCCCATATTAAGGGCGAAAATGTGGAATTCCTCGCGGCACAAGATACCACCAGCAGCGAGAAAAAGAGTGAGAGCATCGGGCTAGAGGCTCACTATACTGGCGGCATGGATAAAGCCGGCAGTGGTGCGAATTTCAACTATGAAAACTCTACCACACAGAGTGATAAATCCACCGCAGTAGTTTCTGGTTCAAACATCGCGGGCAATCTGGTGATTAATGCGACCAACGACCTAACTAATCAGGGAACATCACATGTCGTGGATGGCGGTTATCAAGCCAACGCCACCACCGTCAATAATCTGGCAGCCACTAACAGCGAAAAAACTACCACGTCGGGCACCAAGGTCGAAGTGGGTTTCGAAGCCAATGTTAATTACAGCGAAATGACCCGGCCGATTGAAAAGGCTATCAATGCAGTTCAAGACCCGAATGTTGCCGATGCTATGGAAACCTATGAAGGATTACAAGACATTAATACACCTAATGCCGGGGTTGATTTATCAGCTAGCGTGGGTGTGAAAGACACTAGCCTGGATAGCACACGATCCGTTGTAACCACAGTCAAGGCGGGTGATATCGATATTAATACCACCGGTGCAATAAAAGATCAGGGGACCCATTATAACGCCGAAAAAGGCGCGATAAATCTGGATGCAGCCAGCCATACTTCAGAGGCCGCAGTTAATCGTGTTGAGCAACAGATTAAAGAGACCTTTGGCAAAGCAGATCTGCGGATCTCTACCAATACAGGCAGTGACATCTCCATTGCTGGCAAGGGGAGTGGTGGCTCTAAAGAACAACACGTCAAAGGTGAAATAGCGCAGGTAGGCAGCATGAATGCGGCTAATGGCGTCACTATCAATGTGAAAGAAGATGCGATTTATCAAGGCACCAATATCAACGCGGGTAGCGGAAAAACGACGATCAATGCGGGGGGGAATATTCACGTTAATCAAGCGACTAACCTGACCAGCGAAAACCATAATAATGTTGATGCCAACGTGTCAGTGGATTTCAGTACTAACGCTAAAAGTAAAGAATTGGCGGCGAAATTAGCCGGCGGGCAAAGTAAAGGTGAAAGCAGTACCTCTATTGCCCAAGTCAGCAATATCCAAGGCCAGCAAGGGGTGGAACTGAATGCCGGGAAGGATTTGACACTCACGGGCACATCGTTTGGCAGCAAAGAAAAGGCCACCGGTGATGTTCTGCTCACGGCTGGCGGGAAAGTGGATATGCAAGCCGCACAATCACAATCGTCCAAACAAGATATGACCTGGTCAGCTGGGGCCAATGCAAAAATCAGTAAAAGTACCGGTAAAGATAAAAATAGCAAAGGAATGGGTGGTGGCCTAGAGATCAAGGTCGCTAGCACCGATGAATCGGCCCTCAGTCATCAGGGAAGCGTTATCAATAGCAACGGGACGTTGACGGTAAAAGCGGGTAGTAATGATAAGGAGGCTATTCATATGCAGAATGCCAATATTACCAGCCAGCATACGGTTCTGACAGCCAATAATGGCGGCATCGTCCTGGAGTCAGCGCAAGATAAAGAGCACAAAAATAACTGGAACGTTAACATCGCCGCAAATGCTGGTCAGAATGCCTCCGTTAAAAAGGATGACAAAGGTATCGTCGATCAAGAAAGCCGTGCGAAGACGCATGATATCGGCGCTAAATTAAATGTTGGCGTTGATAAACTGAATTCCGTCACCCAACAAAATACGCAGATCAACAGCAATGACATTGTCATGAACAGTGCGAAAGATGCCATGCTGGCCGGCGCTATCATCGCCGCCAACAATATTAATGGCACGATTGGCGGCGACCTAAAAATTCAAAGTCGCAAAAATGAGCTGAACAAAACCAATGTCAATGTCGCACTAAATGCTGGCCACAGTAACGAAAAAAGTGACAGTATGATTAAGCAGTTAGCCAATGCCAGCCCAATTGGCTCTGATAAAATCAAAAAAAAATTAGACGAAAAATCCACCAAATTATTCGACAAAGCCGAAACTAAATATGACCAATTATCCAGCAAATCCACCACAAATGAAGAGGACAACGTCAAACTCGTCAGCTATACCAAAGATGGGAAAAAAGTGGCGTTAGACGAATCAACGGATGAAGAGGAAACCAAAGATAAATGGTGGCAAAAAGGTGCAAAATCCGTCGGTAATAAAGTCAAAAGCAACGTTCAGGAAGATCAAGTCAAAGGGGGCAAAGGGGGTGCTCTAATTGATGTCAGCGTAGTTGAGAACAGCGCCGTTGAGACGCAATCAGCCATTAACGGTAAGCAGAGCGTTAATCTGGACGTCAAAGGCAAAACACAACTGACTGGCGGGAAAATATCCAACCAAGATCGCGATGTTGCGTTGAAAACCAATGGCCTTGAGCTACAAGATGTTAATGGTAAACACACTAAAGGTGGGGCCAGAGTGAATGCCTCCTCCTCCGTCGGTGATATTATGAAAAATAGTTATAGCGACATTAAAAACGGTCAAATACCGTTGATCGACGCTCACGGTAGTTCTGAACAGAAAAATGCAGTAGCGGGGGTAACTCGAGGCTAACATTCACCAGCCAAACCCGCTAAACGCGGATTAAAAAAGGAGGTAGCCATTACTGGTTATCTCCTTTTTATTTTGTCTAATTAGCAAGTTAGGTGTTAATCCGCGTCATAACCCAGATTTGGCGCTAACCAGCGCTCAACCTCGGCCACTGGCATCCCTTTACGGGCGGCATAGTCCTCCACCTGATCCCGCTGAATCTGCGCCACGGCAAAATATTTACTCTCTGGATGGCTAAAGTACCAGCCCGATACCGATGCCCCCGGCCACATGGCGAAAGACTCGGTCAGTTTCATACCGGTGTGAGTTTCCACATCCAGCAACTGCCAGATTTGGCCTTTTTCCGTGTGCTCTGGGCAAGCCGGATAACCCGGCGCAGGGCGGATGCCCTGATAGTTCTCGCGCACCAGCTCTTCGTTGCTCAGATTTTCATTGGGTGAGAAGCCCCAATACACTTTGCGCACCCGCTCATGTAGGTATTCTGCAAAAGCTTCCGCCAGACGATCTGACAGCGCCTTAATCATGATTTTGTTGTAGTCATCATGTTGAGCATCATAGGCGTCGGCCAGTGCATCCTCCTCCAGCCCGCCAGTGACGGCAAAAGCACCGAAGTAATCCGCTTTACCACTGGATTTAGGGGCAACATAATCGGCCAGACAGTAGTTCGGGAAGTCTGTTTTCTCAGTTTGCTGGCGCAGATGATGGCTGACCACCAGCACTTCGTCGCGCCGCTCATCACGGTAAATCTCAATATCATCACCGACACTGTTGGCCGGGAACAGGCCCACCACCCCTTTCGGGTGCAGCAGATCCTCCGCCGACAGCTTATCCAGCAGCTCATTGGCATCAGCAAAGACGCGCTTAGCCTCTTCGCCCACCACTTCATCTTCCAAAATCCGTGGATACTTGCCCGCCAGCGACCAGGTCATAAAGAATGGCGTCCAGTCGATATAATTACGCAAAGTTTCAATGCTGGCTTCCACCACCTGCACACCTAATTTGTGCGCGACGGGTGGCTGGTAGTTTTCCCAATCGATGACCGTGTGGTTCGCCCGCGCAGTGGGTAAACTGACGGGGGGAGTACGCGGTTTTTTACGGGCATGTTGGATACGGACGGTTTCATACTCTTTGCGGGTTTTCGCCACAAAATCATCACGTTGAGTATCAGATAATAACGCGGAGACCACGCCAACACTGCGCGAAGCATTAGAAACATAGGTGGTTGAGCCGCTGTAGTTCTGCTCGATTTTCACCGCAGTATGGGCTTTGGAGGTGGTCGCGCCGCCAATCAGCAGCGGCAGTGTAAAGCCCTGGCGCTCCATCTCTTTCGCCACGTTAACCATCTCATCCAGCGACGGGGTAATCAGCCCGGATAAGCCGATGATATCGACCTGCTCTTCCCGCGCCGTGCGCAGAATTTTTTCAGTCGGCACCATCACGCCTAAATCGATAATTTGGTAATTATTGCACTGCAACACCACGCCAACGATGTTTTTACCAATGTCATGGACATCGCCTTTCACTGTCGCCAGCAGGATCTTGCCCGCCGTGGTCCCTTTCTGTTTGCTGGCCTCAATATAAGGTTCGAGATAGGCCACCGCCTGTTTCATCACCCGGGCTGATTTCACCACCTGCGGCAGGAACATTTTCCCCTCGCCAAACAGGTCACCGACCACATTCATCCCCGCCATCAATGGCCCTTCAATCACCTCAATGGGCCGATCCGCCTGCTGGCGGGCCTCTTCGGTATCCAGCTCAATAAACTCGGTGATCCCTTTCACCAGTGAGTACTCGAGGCGCTTCGTCACTGGCCAGCCACGCCATTCCGCTTGCTGAATCGCCACTTCACCACTTTTACTGCTGCGGTATTTCTCTGCCAGATCCAGCAGGCGCTCGGTGCTGTCACTGCGGCGGTTGAGGATCACGTCCTCGACGGCATCCCGCAGCTCGTCGGACAAATCATCATAAATCGCCAACTGACCGGCATTGACGATCCCCATATCCATGCCGTTACGAATGGCGTAATACAGGAACACCGCGTGAATCGCTTCACGAACCGGATCATTGCCACGGAAGGAGAAGGAGACGTTGGAGACACCGCCAGAGATCATGGCGTGGGGTAGTTCAGCTTTGATATCGGCGCAGGCTTCAATAAAATCAACGGCATAGTTGTTATGCTCTTCAATCCCGGTCGCCACGGCGAAAATATTCGGGTCGAAAATAATATCTTCCGGCGGGAAACCCACGGTTTCCGTCAATATTTTATAGGCGCGGCGGCAAATCTCGATTTTACGGGCGCGGGTATCCGCCTGCCCCGCTTCATCAAACGCCATCACCACCATGGCGGCACCATAACGGCGAACCAGCTTGGCATGATGAATAAAAGCTTCCTCCCCCTCTTTCATTGAGATGGAGTTGACGATACCTTTGCCCTGAATGCACTTCAGCCCTTTCTCAATCACCTCCCACTTCGAGGAGTCAATCATGATCGGTACTCGCGCGATATCTGGCTCGCCAGCGATCAGGTTGAGGAAGCGCACCATGGCCGCCTCTGCGTCCAACATGCCCTCATCCATATTGATATCGATAATCTGTGCGCCGCTTTCAACTTGCTGGAGGGCGACTTCCAGCGCTTCATCATATTTCTCTTCTTTTATCAGCCGCTTGAAGCGGGCAGAGCCCGTTACGTTGGTGCGCTCGCCGACGTTAACAAACAGTGTATTGGCATCAATGGTCAGCGGCTCCAGCCCCGCCAAGCGGCAGGCGACCGGGATATCCGGCAGTTGGCGCGGCGGTACGCCAGCCACCGCTTTAGCCATCGCCGCAATGTGCCGTGGTGTTGTCCCGCAGCAACCGCCGACAATATTCAGGAATCCGGCACGCGCCCACTCGCCAATCTGCTCCGCCATCTCTTTGGCGTCGAGGTCATATTCACCAAAGGCATTCGGCAAGCCGGCGTTCGGGTGCGCACTGACATAATATTCAGAGATGCGCGATAACTCCGCGACATATTGACGCAACTCATCTGGCCCCAAAGCGCAGTTCAGGCCAAAGGAGAGCGGCTTAACGTGGCGCAGGGAGTTGTAAAACGCTTCGGTAGTTTGGCCTGATAGGGTGCGGCCCGAGGCATCAGTAATGGTGCCCGAAATCATCACCGGCAGCAGCACGCCCATTGCTTCAAATTCAGTTTCAACGGCAAAGGTGGCGGCTTTGGCATTCAGGGTATCGAAAACGGTTTCAATCATAATCAGATCGGCCCCCCCCTCAATCAGCGCGCGGGTTGACTCCCGATAGGCTTCGACCAGTTGATCAAAACTGACGTTACGAAATGCCGGATCATTCACTTTAGGGGAGATAGACGCGGTGCGGTTGGTCGGGCCAAGCACCCCGGCCACATAGCGTGGTTTGTCCGGTGTGCGGGCCGTCCATTCATCGGCGCAAATGCGGGCCAGACGGGCGGCTTCATAGTTGATCTCCGCCGACAGCGACTCCATCTGATAATCCGCCATCGCAATAGTGGTGGAGTTAAATGTATTGGTTTCGAGAATATCAGCGCCCGCTTCCAAGTAGGCATTGTGGATGGCGGTAATCACTTCCGGTTTGGAAAGCACCAGTAAGTCATTGTTACCTTTCAGATCACTGGGCCAATCGGCAAAACGCGCGCCACGGTAATCCGCCTCTTCCAGCCGATAGCTCTGGATCATGGTGCCCATACCGCCGTCCAGCACCAAAATCCGTTGTGCCAGTTGCTGATGTAACTCCTTAACCTTATTCTTTGTGACTATATCCACCACTGCCGCCTCTTTACCCTGTTGTAAAAATAATCCATTCGACATACCCGTTTGACATCCTAGCACAAGTTACTCACGTTATGAGTCCACTCACAGTTGAGACTTTTTCAGGTAGAAAACCTGACTCATCGGATGAGCGTTTTTGTGGGTTTTCATGCATAATTGAAAAACGAAAATGAATTCCATAAAAATGAAGATGAGGCTGATTTATGGCGTTACCGATTCCAATTAAGCGGGGCAAGAAACCCAAGGCAGCCGCACAAACAGCTCCCGCAGCAACCGGTCAGGTTCAGTCACTGACACGCGGGCTTAAATTATTGGAATATATTTCCGAAGCGCAAGGAAGTGTGGCACTGACGGATTTGGCACAGCAAGCGGGTTTACCGAACTCAACCACTCATCGATTGCTGACGACCATGCAACAGCAGGGTTTTGTCCGTCAGGTGGGGGATTTAGGGCTTTGGACCATGGGTTCCCATGCTTTTATTGTCGGCAGTAGTTTTTTGCAGAGCCGTAATTTGTTGGCAATGGTTCACCCGATGCTGCGCCGTTTGATGGATGAATCCGGCGAGACGGTGAATCTGGCGGTGCTGGATCACAGTGATTATCAGGCAATTATTATCGATCAGGTGCAGTGCACCGCGCTGATGCGAATGTCCGCACCTATTGGCGGTAAGCTGCCCATGCATGCCTCCGGAGCGGGTAAAGCCTTTCTCTCCACCCTGAGCGACGATCAACTGGTGCAGCTGTTACATAAAAAAGGGTTGCACGCCTACACTCAGCATACCCGCACCAATCCGGCCAGTTTGAAGGAGAATTTGGCGCTGATCCGCAAGCAAGGGTATTCGTTTGATGATGAAGAACATGCCCTCGGCCTGCGTTGTATCGCCGCCTGCCTGTTCGATGAACACCACGAAGCCTTCGCCGCGATCTCCATCTCCGGCCCGGTATCGCGCATCACCGACGATCGCGTCACCGAACTTGGCGCACTGGTCATCCACGCCGCGAAAGAGATAACCCAATCCTACGGCGGCGGGAGTCGCGGTTAGGATAATGAAAAATAAAGTTAAATCCTGTCGGTCGGTGAGAACAGGCAGATCGTAAAGACGCCGTAAATACTTCCCTGTAGGCTCGAGCCGCGCCGTCCTGGCGCGGACGCTTTACTCTTCTACCCGCCCTCACCGCTCTGGATCGCGTTACTCTCAGCAGCGATTTTTACCCCCAATCAAGGCGTAGCGAGCGAAAGGAGTTTGGGTGCGCCCTGCGCGCAGTAGCCGTCAAGAGATCACCCGCTGGGAGAAGCGCTGCTTGCGTCGATAAGCAAAAACATCCTCCACATACCCATCCCGAATTCGCGCCTGCAACCCACGCCAATAACTGGCGTGGAACAGGTCACTGTGTACCTCCTCAAAAAAGTGTCTTATTTTCAAGTCGGTACATAAGAAGTGGCGGAACTCTTCGGGGAACACATCATTGGGTGACACGCTGTACCACGGCTCACTCGCCATCTCATCTTCTGGATAACGCGGAGGGGGGATGTCGCGGAAATTCACCTCGGTCATATAGCAAATTTCATCATAATCGTAGAACACCACGCGCCCATGGCGGGTCACGCCGAAGTTCTTAAATAGCATGTCGCCGGGGAAGATATTGGCCGCAGCCAGCTGTTTGATGGCATTACCATACTCTTCGATAGCATCCTTCAACTGCTGATCATTCGCCTGCTCCATATAGATATTCAGTGGCGTCATTCGCCGCTCCATATACAGGTGCTTAATGATGATTTGATCGCCTAAATCTTCCAATTTCTCCGGCACTTCCCGCTGTAGCTCAGCTAACAGTTCAGGGCTAATGCGGTGCTTATCGATCACAAAATTTTCATACTCTTGGGTGTCAGCCATGCGCCCGACACGATCGTGCTCTTTAACCAGTTGGTAGCACTCTAAAACCCGCGCCTGAGTGACCTCTTTTTGCGGGGCAAACTGATCTTTGATCACCTTAAACACCCGATCAAATGAGGGTAAAGTGAAGACCAGCATCACCATGCCTTTGACCCCCGGCGCAATAATAAACTGCTCACTAGATTGATGGACGAAAGTGAGATATTCACGATAGCTTTCGGTTTTACCATGTTTCTGGCAGCCAATCGCCATATACAGCTCAGCCGTCGATTTACCCGGTAAGATCTCCCGTAGCCATTCGACCATGGCCGCAGGCAGTGGCGCGTAAACCATAAAGTAAGAGCGAGCAAAGCCAAACACGATGCTGGCCTCGGCCTTGCTGGTCAGACAGGTATCGATAAATAGCGCGCCTGATTCATTGTGATGAATAGGCAGCAGGAATGGGAAGATCCCCTCCGGTAGTCGCAGTTTGCCCACTAACCACGCGGCTTTGTTGCGATAAAATAGCTCATTGGCGATTTGAAACTGGGCATCGACAAGTTGCTTATCAGTAAAGTTCTGCCGCAGGGCCGCCGCAATATAGTCGATATCTCGTGGCAAGTTCTCCCACGGTAACCGCAGCGGCAAGTCATTGAGCACCATCTGTAACATGCCGCTCAAATCCCCCTTGGGAGCAAAGTCGCGGGCTAAAGGGCGTGGGATCTCACGAAAGCGCCGCTCCGGTTGTGAGCTGAAAACAAACAGCTTATCCGGCGTTAAATCGCGGTGTTTGAATAAGCGGCAGTAAACTGAATTAAAAAAACTTTCCGCGATTTCAAAGCGCGGGTAATCCGGTAACAGCTCGGTATAGATCTCTTTGACCCGCGCCAGAAAGGCGGCATCAAAATGGCGTTGGTCGGTGATGTGCTTGAGCTGTTCAACCACTAATCCCACGTGGTGGTCATAGAGATGAATACGTTTTTTCATCGCCTGCTGTACCGCATGCCAATCTGCTTGCTCAAAACGGTGCTGGGCGCTGGCGGTCACCTCAAGAAAACGGCCATATTGTGCATCGAATCCCTGCAAAATTGTCTGAGCGATTAATTGTTCTAATTTTACCGCCATGCTCACCCCCTGCCATACGGAACAGAGCCTGCATAAGCAGGCTCCTGATAAAACATAAACTCATCAATCAGTTGCTTAGAACTGCTGCTCTTCCGTCGAGCCAGTCAGTGCTGTGACGGAGGACTCGCCGCCCTGAATGATATTGGTGACTTTATCAAAGTAGCCAGTACCCACTTCTTGCTGATGGGAGGCAAAGGTGTAGCCGCGTTCAACGGAGGCAAATTCCGGCTGCTGCACTTTCTCCACATAGTGCTTCATGCCCTCACCTTGCGCGTAGGCGTGGGCCAGGTCGAACATGTTGAACCACATGCTGTGGATACCCGCCAACGTAATAAATTGATATTTATAGCCCATCGCGGAGAGATCCTCCTGGAAGCTGGCGATTTGTTGGTCAGTCAGGTTCTTCTTCCAGTTAAATGATGGCGAGCAGTTATAAGCCAATAATTTACCAGGGAATTTAGCGTGAACCGCATCGGCAAAACGTTTCGCCAGCGCCAAGTCCGGCGTCGAGGTTTCACACCACACCAAATCGGCATAAGGGGCATAGGCCAGACCACGGCTGATGGCTTGCTCGATACCCGCATGAGTGCGGAAGAAACCTTCAGCAGTGCGGTCGCCGGTAATAAATTCGCTGTCATAAGGGTCGCAATCGGAGGTCAGCAAATCCGCCGCATCAGCATCAGTGCGCGCAATCAGCAGCGTTGGCACGCCGAGCACGTCGGCGGCTAAGCGGGCAGCAACCAGCTTCTGAATCGCCTCCTGTGTGGGCACCAAGACTTTGCCGCCCATATGCCCGCATTTCTTCACCGCCGCCAATTGATCCTCAAAGTGAACGCCAGCCGCACCGGCTTCAATCATCGCTTTCATCAATTCAAACGCATTCAATACGCCGCCAAAACCCGCTTCAGCATCTGCCACAATCGGCAGGAAATAGTCGGTATAGCCTTTGTTGCCCGGCTCAATATTATTCGACCACTGAATCTGATCCGCGCGACGGAAACTGTTATTAATGCGTTTCACCACCGCTGGCACCGAGTCGACCGGATAGAGTGACTGGTCCGGATACATGCTGGACGCAGTATTGGCATCGGCAGCAACCTGCCAGCCCGACAGATAAATCGCCTCGACACCGGCTTTTGCCTGTTGTAATGCCTGACCGCCCGTTAGCGCCCCCAGACAGTTGATGTAACCTTTACGTGATTCGCCGTGTAGCAACGCCCACAATTTTTTCGCGCCATGCTGCGCCAGTGTGCATTCCGGGTTAACTGAGCCGCGCAGTTTGATCACTTCTTCAGCGCTATAGGGGCGGGTGATCCCCTTCCAGCGCGGTGATTTCCATTCCTGTTCCAACTGCTGAATTTGTTGAGTACGAGAGGTCGTCATGGCGATATTCCTTATTACTTAATTTTGTAGGGTTAAATAGGGCGTTATACCCAAAGTTATTGGAGTTGCAGGTAGGCAGCAAGCGAGCGCATCCCGATGAGCTGACACTAGTCAGTGATTCGGGTAAGTGAACGCAGCTAACACCGCTGCAGCTTCAAGGACAAAGGGTATCAGGCGAGTAATGCATAGCCCGGTAGTGTCAGGAAGTCGATAAGCTCGTCTTGTGTTGTAATTCGCTCCATCAGACGAGCGGCTTCTTCAAACCGCCCACCATCAAAACGTTCTGCGCCAAGTTCAAGCTTCACTACCTGCATTTCTTCACTCAACATGCTGCGGAACAGCGCTTTCGTCACCGTCTGACCATTGCTCAGGCTTTTCTGGTGATGAATCCATTGCCAGATAGAAGTTCGGGAGATCTCAGCCGTGGCGGCATCTTCCATCAGGCCATAAATCGGTACACAGCCATTGCCTGATATCCATGCTTCGATGTATTGCACCGCGACGCGGATATTGGCCCGCATCCCCTCTTCGGTGCGATCGCCAGTGCAAGGCTCCAGCAATTCAGCGGCAGTGATCGGCTGGTCTTGCGCGCGGCTCACCTCTAATTGATTTGGCCGATCACCCAGAACTTTGTTAAAGACCTCCATCACGGTATCGGCCAGACCTGGGTGTGCGACCCATGTTCCATCATGGCCGTTGCTCGCTTCCAGCTCTTTGTCCGCGCGAACTTTATCCAATACCAGCGCATTTTTTTCTGGATCTTTATTCGGGATAAAGGCCGCCATCCCCCCCATCGCCAGCGCACCACGCTTATGGCAGGTCTTAATCAGTAAGCGAGAGTAGGCACTCAGGAAAGGTTTAGTCATGGTGACCGACTGACGATCGGGCAGCACACGATCACTGTGATTTTTCAGCGTTTTGATATAGCTGAAGATATAGTCCCAACGGCCACAATTCAGAGCAACAATGTGGTGGCGCAGGTGGTAGAGGATCTCATCCATCTGGAATACCGCTGGCAAGGTTTCGATTAAGACCGTGGCCTTAATGGTGCCCTGTGGTAGATCGAAACGCTGTTCGGTAAAGCTGAAAACATCACTCCACCAAGCCGCTTCCTGATAGGACTGCATCTTTGGTAGATAGAAATAGGGGCCGCTGCCATTAGCGAGCAATAACTTATAGTTATGGTAGAAATACAACGCGAAATCAAATAAGCCACCGGGGATATCTTCCCCCTGCCACTTAACATGTTTTTCTGGTAAATGCAGGCCACGAACCCGGGCAATTAACACCGCTGGATTGGGTTTTAACTGATAAATCTTGCCGGACTCATTCGCATACGAGATGGTGCCTTTGACCGCATCGTGCAAATTAATCTGACCTTCAATGACCTTATCCCAGCTGGGTGCCAGCGAATCTTCAAAATCGGCCATAAAGACTTTCACATTTGCATTGAGGGCATTAATCACCATTTTGCGCTCAACCGGCCCGGTGATTTCAACGCGACGATCACGTAAGTCCGCAGGAATGCCCTGAATTTTCCAGTCACCATCACGAATGGAATTGGTTTCCGAAATAAAATCAGGCAACGCGCCCTGGTCAATCGCTTGTTGCCAGGAGGCCCGCGCAGCAAGGAGTTTGCTACGCGGCTGCGCAAACTTAGCCACTAATTCAGCCAAAAATTCGATAGCTTCATCAGGCAAAACCTGCCGCTCAGCACTGCTAAAATGCTGGGTGAAAACTAACTCCGTGCCGACTATCTGTTGTGTCATTACCCTTCCCCTTACCCATCTCACGATGTTCACATCAACGCTAACACAGCGTCACTCTTGGACTCTTATCGGGAAATACGCTTCGACTGTAATATTGAAGGCTGAATTTCATGGTCATTTTTCACCCCGACAGCACTAAGAATAATCAATTAATTATTAAAATCAAAAACGATTTCCATTTTTACTTAAAATATTTTTTTAATCTTTATTTATCATATCGTTAACATATAAGTGTAAGGTGAATGGATAGGAAGTCGCTTCCATTAACCTAATTTTGGTGAGATAACTTATTGTTTATCAAAGAGATCAGACCAGTCAACAGAGGGGTGAGTGGCACGAATCAGGAGGGGAAACAGACAGGCGGCTTCGATTCAGCCGCTATTATTTTCATTTGAGGGCGGGGAGAAACTAATCGAGGGTCGGGTTCATACGACGCAAATCAAACGGGGTGATTTGGTAAACGTAGTAGTTCAGCCAATTCGCAAACAGCAGATGCCCATGACTACGCCATGAAGCTTTTGGTGGCAAAGTCGCATCGTCGTGAGGGAAATAATTCAGTGGAACTTGCGGGTTAAGACCTGCGGCCACGTCACGCTGATACTCTCCTGCCAGCGTATCAACATCATATTCAGGATGCCCGGTCACAAAAGCCACCCGCTTATCTTTGCTGGCAAACAGATATGCACCCGCCTCTTCCGATGAGACTAATATGTCCAGATCACTATATTGCTGAAGCACCTCAAGCGGGAAATCAGCATAACGGGAATGGGGGGCGAGGAAGGTCTCGTCAAAGCCGCGTGTTAATAGCGCCAGAGGTTCCCGAGTTTGGTGCTGATAAATACCGGAGAGTTTGACCTCGCGGGTCATCTTAGGGATGCCGTACAAGATATTTAACGCCGCCTGTACCGCCCAGCATACAAATAGGGTTGAGGTAACATGATCTTTTGCCCAGGCAATAATACGTTCGATCTGCGGCCAGTAGGCGACATCGCAGAAATCGACCAACCCCAGTGGCGCACCAGTAACGATCAGCCCATCGAAGTTTTGATCCTGGATATCCTCAAAGTCACAATAGAAGTTGTTCAGGTGCTCGGCAGGGGTATTTTTTGATTCGCGGCTATCAACCCGCAGCAATTGAATATCGATCTGTAAAGGTGAGTTAGAGAGTAAACGCAGGAATTGATTTTCCGTCTCAATTTTTTTAGGCATCAGATTCAAAACCAACACCTTCAGGGGACGAATTTCCTGAGTTTTCGCACGTGATGAGGTCATGACAAAAACATTCTCATTGCGTAAGAAACTCACAGCCGGTAATTCATCAGGAACCCGAATTGGCATGCCTATATCCTCAATATATCCGTTTATACGTTTAGACTTCTAGATGCCTGAAGATAGCGGGTTTTAGATGAAAAGTCGAGCGTTCTGCCACAACCTGAAAATGTTTCACTGCGGTGGTGACAATATCGGTGCCCAGTAAAACAGTTAGCTTGATTTTGTCAGTGGTTAAAACGCAAAAATTGACGTATTTATAGCGGGTTGATGCAATTAACAAAGCACTAGTGGCAGGAAAAACCGGCGGATAGAGTCAGCGGAATTTGTCAGCAGTCTGCGTTATACAGCCACGATACTGCTCACCATAGCTGCTAGTGGTTTCTATTTTTTGGATAGCAGAAAAGCAAAAAACCCACGCTTTTGGCATGGGGTCTTTGCTTGATTTGATACCTGGCAGTGTCCTACTCTCGCATGGGGAGACCCCACACTACCATCGGCGCTACGGCGTTTCACTTCTGAGTTCGGCATGGGGTCAGGTGGGACCACCGCGCTATTGCCGCCAGGTAAATTCTTTTCTACAACTACCGAACTTTTAAACCCATGTAACTGGTGCTGATACCCAGAGTCGAACTGGGGACCTCACCCTTACCAAGGGTGCGCTCTACCAACTGAGCCATATCAGCACGCTAAATTTGATGCCTGGCAGTGTCCTACTCTCGCATGGGGAGACCCCACACTACCATCGGCGCTACGGCGTTTCACTTCTGAGTTCGGCATGGGATCAGGTGGGACCACCGCGCTATGGCCGCCAGGCAAATTCTGTTTTAACTCACCCGCTTCACAATAATATATCGTGCAGCCAGTCAGTCCAATCTCGGAACTTCGCTGAAAATCTCTCTCTCAAACCACCAAAACACCTTTGGTGTTGTAAGGTTAAGCCTCACGGATCATTAGTACTGGTTAGCTCAATGCATCGCTGCACTTACACACCCAGCCTATCAACGTCATAGTCTTTAACGTTCCTTCAGGGGGCTTAAAGCCCCAGGGAAGACTCATCTCGAGGCAAGTTTCCCGCTTAGATGCTTTCAGCGGTTATCTCTTCCGAATTTAGCTACCGGGCAATGCCATTGGCATGACAACCCGAACACCAGTGATTCGTCCACTCCGGTCCTCTCGTACTAGGAGCAGCCCCTCTCAATCTTCCAACGCCCACGGCAGATAGGGACCGAACTGTCTCACGACGTTCTAAACCCAGCTCGCGTACCACTTTAAATGGCGAACAGCCATACCCTTGGGACCTACTTCAGCCCCAGGATGTGATGAGCCGACATCGAGGTGCCAAACACCGCCGTCGATATGAACTCTTGGGCGGTATCAGCCTGTTATCCCCGGAGTACCTTTTATCCGTTGAGCGATGGCCCTTCCATTCAGAACCACCGGATCACTAAGACCTACTTTCGTACCTGCTCGAGCCGTCACTCTCGCAGTCAAGCTAGCTTATGCCTTTGCACTAACCTCACGATGTCCGACCGTGATTAGCTAACCTTCGTGCTCCTCCGTTACTCTTTGGGAGGAGACCGCCCCAGTCAAACTACCCACCAGACACTGTCCTCACCCCAGATTATGGGGCCGAGTTAGAACATCAAACATTAAAGGGTGGTATTTCAAGGTTGGCTCCATGCAGACTGGCGTCCACACTTCAATGCCTCCCACCTATCCTACACATCAAGGCTCAATGTTCAGTGTCAAGCTATAGTAAAGGTTCACGGGGTCTTTCCGTCTTGCCGCGGGTACACTGCATCTTCACAGCGAGTTCAATTTCACTGAGTCTCGGGTGGAGACAGCCTGGCCATCATTACGCCATTCGTGCAGGTCGGAACTTACCCGACAAGGAATTTCGCTACCTTAGGACCGTTATAGTTACGGCCGCCGTTTACTGGGGCTTCGATCAAGAGCTTCGCCTTGCGGCTGACCCCATCAATTAACCTTCCAGCACCGGGCAGGCGTCACACCGTATACGTCCACTTTCGTGTTTGCACAGTGCTGTGTTTTTATTAAACAGTTGCAGCCAGCTGGTATCTGCGACTGGCTTCAGCTCCGAGAGCAAGTCTCTTCACCTAGCGCCAGCGTGCCTTCTCCCGAAGTTACGGCACCATTTTGCCTAGTTCCTTCACCCGAGTTCTCTCAAGCGCCTGAGTATTCTCTACCTGACCACCTGTGTCGGTTTGGGGTACGATTTAATGTTACCTGATGCTTAGAGGCTTTTCCTGGAAGCTTGGCATCAACTACTTCACCACCGTAGTGGCTCGTCATCACACCTCAGCGTTGATAAGCAACCGGATTTACCTGGTCACTCCGCCTACATGCTTAAACCGGGACAACCGTCGCCCGGCTAGCCTAGCCTTCTCCGTCCCCCCTTCGCAGTAACACCAAGTACAGGAATATTAACCTGTTTCCCATCGACTACGCTTTTCAGCCTCGCCTTAGGGGTCGACTCACCCTGCCCCGATTAACGTTGGACAGGAACCCTTGGTCTTCCGGCGTGCGGGTTTTTCACCCGCATTATCGTTACTTATGTCAGCATTCGCACTTCTGATACCTCCAGCAACCCTCACAGGTCACCTTCAACGGCTTACAGAACGCTCCCCTACCCAACGAACGTATCCCTAAGCCAACTCGACTTTATTGGACGCATTGACGTCGCTGTGCTCCGTCAATCATTATCCACATCATCAAATTGTCTTGGGTGATACGTTCGCTGCCGCAGCTTCGGTGCATGGTTTAGCCCCGTTACATCTTCCGCGCAGGCCGACTCGACCAGTGAGCTATTACGCTTTCTTTAAATGATGGCTGCTTCTAAGCCAACATCCTGGCTGTCTGTGCCTTCCCACATCGTTTCCCACTTAACCATGACTTTGGGACCTTAGCTGGCGGTCTGGGTTGTTTCCCTCTTCACGACGGACGTTAGCACCCGCCGTGTGTCTCCCGTGATAACATTCTTCGGTATTCGGAGTTTGCATCGGTTTGGTAAGTCGGGATGACCCCCTAGCCGAAACAGTGCTCTACCCCCGAAGATGAGTCACGAGGCGCTACCTAAATAGCTTTCGGGGAGAACCAGCTATCTCCCGGTTTGATTGGCCTTTCACCCCCAGCCACAAGTCATCCGCTAATTTTTCAACATTAGTCGGTTCGGTCCTCCAGTTAGTGTTACCCAACCTTCAACCTGCCCATGGCTAGATCACCGGGTTTCGGGTCTATACCTTGCAACTAGACGCCCAGTTAAGACTCGGTTTCCCTACGGCTCCCCTATTCGGTTAACCTTGCTACAAAATATAAGTCGCTGACCCATTATACAAAAGGTACGCAGTCACACCACGAAGGTGCTCCCACTGCTTGTACGTACACGGTTTCAGGTTCTATTTCACTCCCCTCGCCGGGGTTCTTTTCGCCTTTCCCTCACGGTACTGGTTCACTATCGGTCAGTCAGGAGTATTTAGCCTTGGAGGATGGTCCCCCCATATTCAGACAGGATGTCACGTGTCCCGCCCTACTCATCGAGTTCACAGAATATGCATTTTTGTGTACGGGACTATCACCCTGTACCGTGCGACTTTCCAGACGCTTCCACTAACACATAAACTGATTCAGACTCTGGGCTCTTCCCCGTTCGCTCGCCGCTACTGGGGGAATCTCGGTTGATTTCTTTTCCTCGGGGTACTTAGATGTTTCAGTTCCCCCGGTTCGCCTTGCATGGCTATGTATTCACCATGCAATAGTGCAACGAATTGCACTGGGTTTCCCCATTCGGGTATCGTCGGTTGTAACGCTTCATATCAGCTTACCGACGCTTTTCGCAGATTAGCACGCCCTTCATCGCCTCTGACTGCCTAGGCATCCACCGTGTACGCTTAGTCGCTTAACCTCACAACCCGAAGGTGTCTTTGCAGACCCTTTGCGTTGCGATTATTTGAGAGACTCTAATACAGGCTACTCCTTATCTCAGTACATCTACGGAGAGATAAGTTTCAGCTGTATTGTTTCAATTTTCAGCTTGTTCCAGATTGTTAAAGAGCAATATCTTAAACACGACTCGTTAAAGTCATCTTTAAGTTATTTTTTAGTTCATAAAGAACCGGTTGATAATGTCTTTCACACATTATCGGATTGGCGTCCCCAAGGGGATTCGAACCCCTGTTACAGCCGTGAAAGGGCAGTGTCCTAGGCCTCTAGACGATGGGGACACGAAATTTGACTCTCGAAGCACTGCTTCGAGAATTTCGTGTAGAGGCGAGAATTTGCCTGCAAATCCGAGCGACTGATGCAGTCAACACTCGATTTTGCGGTGCGCGTCTCACCCATCTACAGCAGGTTACCTTGCTCATTACATTCATCAGACAATCTGTGTGGACACTGCGCAATGCGTATCGTGAGGTAAGGAGGTGATCCAACCGCAGGTTCCCCTACGGTTACCTTGTTACGACTTCACCCCAGTCATGAATCACAAAGTGGTAAGCGCCCTCCCGAAGGTTAAGCTACCTACTTCTTTTGCAACCCACTCCCATGGTGTGACGGGCGGTGTGTACAAGGCCCGGGAACGTATTCACCGTAGCATTCTGATCTACGATTACTAGCGATTCCGACTTCATGGAGTCGAGTTGCAGACTCCAATCCGGACTACGACAGACTTTATGTGGTCCGCTTGCTCTCGCGAGTTCGCTTCACTTTGTATCTGCCATTGTAGCACGTGTGTAGCCCTACTCGTAAGGGCCATGATGACTTGACGTCATCCCCACCTTCCTCCGGTTTGTCACCGGCAGTCTCCCTTGAGTTCCCACCATTACGTGCTGGCAACAAAGGATAAGGGTTGCGCTCGTTGCGGGACTTAACCCAACATTTCACAACACGAGCTGACGACAGCCATGCAGCACCTGTCTCACAGTTCCCGAAGGCACCGAAGCATCTCTGCTAAGTTCTGTGGATGTCAAGAGTAGGTAAGGTTCTTCGCGTTGCATCGAATTAAACCACATGCTCCACCGCTTGTGCGGGCCCCCGTCAATTCATTTGAGTTTTAACCTTGCGGCCGTACTCCCCAGGCGGTCGACTTAACGCGTTAGCTCCGGAAGCCACGCCTCAAGGGCACAACCTCCAAGTCGACATCGTTTACAGCGTGGACTACCAGGGTATCTAATCCTGTTTGCTCCCCACGCTTTCGCACCTGAGCGTCAGTCTTTGTCCAGGGGGCCGCCTTCGCCACCGGTATTCCTCCAGATCTCTACGCATTTCACCGCTACACCTGGAATTCTACCCCCCTCTACAAGACTCTAGCTTGCCAGTTTCAAATGCAGTTCCCACGTTAAGCGCGGGGATTTCACATCTGACTTAACAAACCGCCTGCGTGCGCTTTACGCCCAGTAATTCCGATTAACGCTTGCACCCTCCGTATTACCGCGGCTGCTGGCACGGAGTTAGCCGGTGCTTCTTCTGCGAGTAACGTCAATCAATCGTGCTATTAACACGACTGCCTTCCTCCTCGCTGAAAGTGCTTTACAACCCGAAGGCCTTCTTCACACACGCGGCATGGCTGCATCAGGCTTGCGCCCATTGTGCAATATTCCCCACTGCTGCCTCCCGTAGGAGTCTGGACCGTGTCTCAGTTCCAGTGTGGCTGGTCATCCTCTCAGACCAGCTAGGGATCGTCGCCTAGGTGAGCCATTACCCCACCTACTAGCTAATCCCATCTGGGTTCATCCGATGGCGTGAGGCCCGAAGGTCCCCCACTTTGCTCTTACGAGGTCATGCGGTATTAGCTACCGTTTCCAGTAGTTATCCCCCTCCATCAGGCAGATCCCCAGACATTACTCACCCGTCCGCCGCTCGCCGGCGAAGTAGTAAACTACTTCCCGCTGCCGCTCGACTTGCATGTGTTAGGCCTGCCGCCAGCGTTCAATCTGAGCCATGATCAAACTCTTCAATTTAAGATTTGTTTGATTTGCTACCGAAGTAGCGATGCTCAAAGATTACTTTCTGCAAATATGCATTCGAACCGAAGTTCAAATGTGTACTGCTTTGGTCACTCTTCAAGACTTTGATATTGCTTCTGCCTGCCGAAACAGGCTTCGATATCGTCTTGCGAGTGCCCACACAGATTGTCTGATAAATTGTTAAAGAGCAGTGAGTTAGCAACCTTCCGGTCAGTAACTCGAGGTGCGCATATTACGCTTTCCTCACTCAGAGTCAACTACTTATTTCGTTGAATTTCTCTGTTCTCTTTGCCGGTCACTTAACTACTTGATTCGTTGTGTGCCGTCTCGATGGATGCGCATTATAGGGAGTTCCGCGCAGGCCGCAACTGCTAATTTCAATAAAAATGATCGTTTGCTGCATTCCACAGCAAAACCCCGCTTTATACCCTGTTGTGCACAAACTTATCCACAGATGTGATCTGAACTGAAAATTGACGAGCATCACGCAATCGTTTTCGCTACAATTCCCCGCGTCGAAATTGCAGAGCGGTATTCATCAAATATCGCCTTTGCGGATCGATTTTTATCAAAATAGTGCCAGTCAGGCCCAAATTAAGCGGGTTTTTCCGTTTATCCTAGCCAGCAAGGCTCTAACGACAGGCTGGCAGTCCTCTTTTCGGGACGTTATCTGAATCTGTTCCTCTATATAGAGAGAAGTACCAGGTAGAGATTCACGTAACGCTCTATTTATAGCGAATGAAAAACTGCGATTCCAAAGCCAAGGGATAAAACCATGCAACAACGCCGTCCAATCCGCCGTGCTCTGCTTAGTGTGTCTGATAAAGCGGGTATCATTGAATTTGCCGCAGCGCTTTCTCAGCGTGGCATCGAGTTACTCTCCACCGGTGGGACTGCCCGCCTGTTGGCCGATGCTGGCCTGCCAGTCACCGAAGTTTCTGATTACACCGGTTTCCCGGAAATGATGGATGGCCGCGTTAAGACTCTGCATCCAAAAATCCATGGCGGTATTCTCGGTCGCCGTGGTCAAGACGATGCCATCATGACTGAACATGATATTCAGCCGATCGATATGGTGGTCGTCAATCTGTATCCTTTTGCTGAAACCGTGGCGCGTCCAGATTGTTCACTGGAAGATGCCGTTGAGAATATTGATATCGGCGGGCCAACCATGGTGCGCTCTGCGGCGAAGAATCATAAAGATGTCGCCATCGTGGTGAAGAGCAGTGACTATGCCGCTATCATTACCGAGCTGGATAATAATGACGGCTCGCTGACCTACCCAACCCGCTTCAATCTGGCGATTAAAGCATTCGAGCATACCGCTGCCTACGACAGCATGATCGCCAACTACTTTGGCACCATGGTTCCGGCGTACCACGGCGAGACCGAGCAGCCCGCAGGTCACTTCCCGCGAACCCTGAATCTTAACTATATTAAGAAGCAGGATATGCGTTACGGTGAAAACAGCCACCAGCAAGCTGCCTTCTATATAGAAGAGAATCTGAAAGAAGCTTCCGTCGCTGCCGCAGAGCAGCTGCAAGGCAAAGCGCTCTCTTACAACAACATCGCCGATACTGATGCCGCACTTGAGTGTGTGAAGGAGTTCAGCGAACCTGCCTGTGTGATAGTCAAACACGCTAACCCTTGTGGCGTAGCGATTGGTGACTCCACTCTTGCCGCTTACGAAAGCGCATACAAAACTGACCCTACCTCTGCTTTCGGCGGCATTATTGCTTTTAACCGTGAGTTAGATGCCGCTACCGCTCAGGCGATCATCAGCCGCCAGTTTGTGGAGGTGATTATCGCGCCAAGTGTCAGCGCCGATGCCCTGAGTGTTCTGGCTGCCAAACAAAACGTGCGTGTGTTGATCTGTGGTCAGTGGCAGGCGCGCTCTGCCGGTCTGGATTTCAAACGTGTGAATGGCGGTTTGCTGGTACAAGATCGTGATTTAGGTATGGTGACAGAAGCGGATCTGCGCGTGGTGTCTAAACGCCAGCCAACCGCGCAAGAGCTGCGTGATGCGCTGTTCTGCTGGAAAGTGGCTAAGTTCGTTAAATCCAATGCCATTGTTTATGCCCGCGATAATATGACCATAGGGATAGGCGCAGGCCAGATGAGCCGTGTTTACTCTGCCAAGATTGCCGGGATCAAAGCCGCCGACGAAGGTTTACAGGTTGCCGGCTCCGCCATGGCGTCTGATGCCTTCTTCCCGTTCCGTGATGGCATTGATGCCGCCGCTGCCGTTGGCATCACTTGCGTGATCCAGCCGGGTGGTTCTATCCGCGATGACGAAGTGATTGCTGCCGCAGATGAACACAACATCGCGATGATCTTTACTGACATGCGTCATTTCCGTCATTAATTAAACCGCTTAACGGAGTCACCCGATGAATATTTTGATTATTGGTAACGGTGGGCGCGAACACGCACTAGGCTGGAAAGCCGCGCAATCGCCTTTAGCGGATAAAATCTATGTCGCGCCGGGCAATGCCGGTACGGCGCTGGAACCTCGATTAGAAAACGTGGCTATCGCCGCGACAGATATTGCAGGCTTGCTGGCCTTTGCTCAAAGCCACGATATCGGCCTGACCATTGTTGGCCCGGAAGCACCGTTAGTGATTGGCGTGGTGGATGCATTCCGTGACGCGGGTCTGACTATCTTCGGCCCAACGCAAGCGGCAGCTCAGTTGGAAGGCTCCAAAGCGTTCACCAAAGATTTCCTGGCGCGCCACCATATCCCAACCGCGTTCTACCAGAATTTCACTGAGGTCGAACCCGCGCTGGCTTATGTTCGCAAGATTGGCGCACCAATTGTGATTAAGGCTGACGGACTGGCAGCAGGTAAAGGCGTGATTGTCGCCATGACGTTGGAAGAGGCGGAAACTGCCGTTCACGACATGTTGGCAGGTAATGCTTTTGGTGATGCTGGCCACCGTATCGTGGTGGAAGAGTTCCTCGACGGCGAAGAAGCCAGCTTTATCGTGATGGTTGATGGCAAGAATGTGCTACCAATGGCCACCAGTCAGGATCATAAACGCGTCGGTGATGGCGATACCGGCCCGAATACTGGCGGGATGGGGGCTTACTCACCAGCCCCCGTGGTAACAGATGAGATCCACCAGCGCGTGATGGATCAGATTATCTGGCCAACCGTGCGCGGCATGGCGGCGGAAGGGAGTGTCTATACCGGCTTTCTATACGCAGGCTTGATGATTTCAGCCGATGGGCAACCGAAAGTTATCGAATTCAACTGTCGCTTTGGTGATCCAGAAACACAACCTATCATGCTGCGGATGCGCTCTGATCTGGTCGAGCTCTGTTTGGCGGGTGCGCAAGGCAAGCTAAATGAGAAAACCTCTGACTGGGATGATCGCCCTTCACTGGGTGTGGTGCTGGCAGCGGGCGGTTATCCGGCAGATTATCGCCAGGGCGATGTTATCCAAGGATTGCCGCAGCAAGAAGTGGCCGACGGAAAAGTATTCCATGCCGGTACGCAGTTGAATGGTGATAATCAGGTGGTGACCAGCGGCGGGCGGGTATTGTGCGTAACCGCACTGGGGGACACCGTCGCCAAGGCACAGCAGCGCGCTTATCAGTTAGCGGCGGATATTCATTGGGAAGGCAGTTTCTGCCGCAAAGATATTGGCTATCGGGCGATTGCTCGTGGCAAATAACCAGACCGTGATAAACAACTAGCTAGCAGTCAATACTTTCGATGGGCACGGTTCGCTGTGCCCATTTTACATTTCAGATGTTATAAACTGCCGGCGCTCGGTTCCCAGCGGCAGAAATCCTGATTGGCAGCCAGCAACAGCTGTTGACCTTCCGGTGAGTCCAGCCACGCGACACCTAAGGGTTGCGCACTCTTCCCGCCCCGCTGGCTCAACCATCTCTGCGAGTTATCATCGAGGCTCAGCCGTAATGTTTTTCCGGCACAGCTGGTGACGATACCATCCTGCCAATGCCCCTGAGTTAATCTGACGTTTCCGGCGCGCAGTGCGCTGCTCAGCTCCAGAATACGTTTCGCTTCCAACTGGTAAACCGCAATCTCATCGGTTGAGAGCTGCTCACGACGCTCGGCCAATTGGCGCTGCATAAAGCTCACCTGCCCCTGCTCATCGAAACGCAGCTCGATGCTCTGTGGGTTATGGCCTAAATCGTTACGACGAATTTCATGCAAAATACCATTTTGGTATTGATAGAAGGTAACGCGAGTATTGTCCCCGGAGTAGGGGCTATAGACGCTCATCAACACCTGTGGCTGCTGTTGCGCATTATCCTGACGCCATAGACGCACTACGCCGCTGTCGGCGATGTATCCGCTAGCACTGAATTGGGGGGAGTTTGACTGACTGCTACAGGCGCTGAGACCAAAGGCTAAACCGAGGGTCATCAGCACCCGCTGCATAAACAAAAGGGGCTTTGCCACCCCCCTGCTTATTATTTTCACTGACACACTATTAAGATTTAACAGAATCTTTCAGTGCTTTACCAGAAACAAACGCTGGCACATTAGCTGCAGCAATTTTGATTTCTTTACCAGTCTGTGGGTTGCGGCCAGTGCGCTCATTACGATGGTTTACTTTAAAAGTACCGAAACCAACCAATTGTACTGGATCACCGTCTTTCAGAGATTCGGTAATTGCAGCCAGTGTGGACTCCAAAGCAGCTTTAGCTTGAGCTTTAGAAAGGTCCGCTTTGTCCGCGATTACGTCAATCAGTTGAGTCTTATTCATAAGTTATCCTTACAGTGTGTTTATCGTTTGCAAAGCATCAAGTGCGACGGATATGCCAAATGACAGCACTCTCCTGCATACACGCACCGATAGCCACTTTTTTTCGCCCCCCAAATGTAGAACAGACAGGGGGCAGATGTGAAGCCTTAAGACGTGACAAATCAGGCGTTAAATCACGTTTTCTTGCCTTATTGCGTTAAATTTATGCCAATGTTGCTAACAGCCGCTTCCCGCAGGTCAGATCGTAACCCTTTTATCAAATCCAGGTCGCGCTCTTCACAGTCAGCCAAGAGGCGGAAAATCTCCCATTGGATGTCCCACTCCTCTTCGACTGCGGGTAAGATTTTTAGCTCTTCATCGGTCATTTCTTTGCCAGCCAGTGTCATTTCCAACATGGCAACAGTGCGAATGGATGCTTCGCTGATCGCGATGGCATGTTCCAGTGTCTCCCCACTCAAACGCGAATGGATCGCCTCACTTAAGGCGATACACGCATCGATGGCCGGATAAACACCGTAGATAGCATAGTCATCAGCTGAAGGAATTGCCTCTTCCAACTTCTCCAACTGACTATCAAAATTCACTTTAGCGTCTTTTACAACCAACGTTTCCCAGATAAGGTCCAGAATGCGCCGGTAAACCGCCGGATCGCCAAACTCTGTTTCCAGACAAAATTGCTGATAGTTGGGATACATCCGTTCGCACAAACAAGCCATGAAAGTCAGGTGTTGCCAGCTTTCCAGCTTTTCGAGACGTAGATGAATCGGATTACGTATCATGATGAGTTCTCATTATTCATTATCTGCGCGGCAGTGTACCCGAAATTAAATCATATCCCTATTGTTGCCAAGCAAATCAGGAGTTTTCCGCACCCAACGTTGAAATTGCGGGCGGTTTGAGGCGATAGCATCCGCCCAGCGAGTGGGTTCTGGCAAGCGGTAACCCGCCATGCAGCGCTGAACCCACGTCAATGCGCTCGCCACACTCACCCGATGCCCCGGCGAAATAAACAGCGGGTTGCAGCGAGTTTTACTGCGCCATACCCAACCAAGTTGTTCATCGCCGTCAATTAGAGGTTGTACTGCGCCGTTAGCGCTCTCCAGCGGCTGAAAATGCCCACATAGGCGGCTTTTGGCGACACCAATGGTGGGCACATCCACTAACAGACCAAAATGGCTGGCAACCCCTAAACGGCGTGGATGCGCGATACCCTGCCCATCAACAAAAACCAGTTCAGGCCGTTGCTGGAGCTGCGCCCAAGCGGCTAATAATGCAGGGTATTCACGAAAAGAGAGTAAACCGGGGATATACGGCAGTGAAGTTTCTACCCGTGCAATCTGATACTCCACCAGCTCGAGCGAGGGATAGCGCAAAATCGCGATAGCAGCACGGGTCACCTCCCCCTGCTGCTCAAAACCCACATCAGCGCCAGCAATAAAGCGCACTGGCGGGTTAACACCCCCCGCCAGAACCGGGTCATCTTGCAGTATTACCTCAGATGCCCGCTGTTGTTGCTCTGCCCGGAGCGCTTTAGTGTCAATCATCTGGCAACCTATTCAGATAATCTATTGGTGATAAGGCCGTGATAGCGCATGTACCGCTTTAACAAAAGCACCGGCATGTTCTGGCGGGACATCCTGATGAATGCCGTGGCCCAGATTAAACACATGACCCTCACCTTGCCCAAAACTGGCTAAAATAGTGCTGACTTCTTGCTCAATACGCGCAGGTGGTGCATACAAGATGGAAGGGTCCATATTGCCTTGCAGCGCGACTTTATCACCCACACGGCGACGCGCATCGGCAAGGTCAGTGGTCCAATCCAGCCCCAGCGCATCACAGCCGGTGGCAGCCATGGCTTCCAGCCACTGCCCGCCGCCTTTGGTAAACAAGGTGACCGGGACACGCCGCCCCTCGTTTTCACGAGTCAGGCCATTGACGATTTTATGCATGTAATTCAATGAGAACTCAAGATAGTCGCGGCCTGTCAACACCCCGCCCCAAGTATCAAAAACCATCACTGACTGCGCTCCGGCCCTGATTTGCGCATTGAGATACAAAATGACGCTATCGGCCAGTTTATCCAGCAACAGATGCAGTGTTTGTGGTTCGGCATACATCATTTTTTTCAGTTTGGTGAAGGCCTTGCTGCTACCGCCCTCGACCATGTAGGTCGCCAGCGTCCATGGGCTGCCGGAGAAGCCAATCAGCGGCACTTGCCCTGCCAGCTCACGACGAATAGTGCGCACCGCATTCATGACGTAGCCCAACTCCTGTTCAGGATCAGGGATCGGCAACTTTTCAACATCGGCGCGGCAGGTAATTGGCGATTTGAAGCGCGGGCCTTCGCCGGTTTCAAAATAGAGCCCTAGCCCCATGGCATCCGGGATGGTTAGAATGTCTGAAAACAGAATCGCTGCATCCAGTGGATAACGACGCAATGGCTGCATCGTCACTTCACAGGCCAGCTCCGCGTTTTTACACAGCGACATAAAATCACCGGCAATTGCGCGGGTAGCTTTGTATTCTGGCAAGTAGCGGCCCGCCTGGCGCATCATCCATACCGGTGTGATATCAACCGGTTGGCGCAATAAGGCCCGCAGATAGCGATCGTTTTTCAATTCATTCATGGTGAAGCTCCCTTAATTACCTGGCGGCCATCTTTTAGTTGGCAGCATTGTAGCATGCCAGATTCAGCTTTCCTGCTCACTGCGGCACAAGACCACCGTATCTTCAATCAACCTGCGGGCCACAGTGCCCGGCGGCGGCAGTAATGGGAGTTGGTCGTAGCGATACCAACCGGCATTGAGCAGCTCTTTCGGATCGTGGCGCAGTTCGCCGTGGTCATACTCCGCCATATAGGCCACCATGAGCGAATGTGGGAACGGCCAGGGTTGTGACGTCACGTAGCGCAGATTTTTAATGTGAATATTGCTCTCTTCCAAAACCTCACGGGACACCGCCTGCTCCAATGTTTCGCCCACTTCGACAAAACCGGCCAGCACCGTATTAATCCCACCACGATGCCGCACATGCTGCGCCAATAAGATTTCATCACCACGGCGAATGGCAACAATCACACAAGGGGCGATTTGCGGATAATAACGTTCACGGCAGTGATTACACAGGCAAGCCCATTCGGTGCGGCTGGCATGCATTTGATGGCCGCAATAGCCGCAGAAACGGTGGGAGCGATAAAACTCCGCTAATTGCACACCCCGCCCAGCCAGTTGGAACAGGCCGCGATCTACATCCAGTAATTGGCGCACTGATCCCATGTCGGTCGGCATGATCTGGCGAATAAGCCAAACCGCCTGCCCCTGCCATTCACCAATTTGTCTGGCGGTTGCGCCCTGTAGCGACCAATTGGCAGCATTGCCTTGTGGCAACTCCCCTTTTGGCAGCCATAGTTTGTTTTCATGGCTGACTACCCACCAGCCACTCTCTTTACCTGTAAGTTGTAGTTCCATATCGTTGTTGCACAACCTCGACTTCACTGGCAATCTAGAATCTGGCTTGTTACTTTTTTGTAACTCATTATTACTTCACGGAGTCGTTCATGCTCAATCGACTGGAAAGCTTGACTCAACGCGTTGGCGGCAGTAATGAATTAATTGATCAATGGCTTCATGCGCGTAAAGAACTTTTAGTTTCGTATTGCACAGTGATCGGTATTAAGCCGCGAAAAGAAAAGCATACCCCGCTTAATGAAAAAGCGCTGGAGAACTTTTGTCATAACCTGGTGGATTATCTCTCAGCTGGTCATTTTCACATCTACGACAGAATTATCAAGCAGGTAGAAGGCGAGTCCAGCCCAAGAATGGCGCTGACCACCAAAGTTTACCCTGCGTTAAAAAACAATACCCAAACTATCATGTTATTCCACGATCGTTATACCAACATCGAGATCGATGACGATGATAGCTGCACCGAGTTCCAACAGGCGTTATCCGATATCGGCGAAGCCCTCGACGCCCGTTTCCAGTTAGAAGATCAGTTAATTAAGTGGGCAGCAGAGTCCTGGCAAACCGCTCAGCCAGAAAATAGAAAAAGTCAGGCCAATTAACCAAATACATCAATAGTAAGCATAATTGTCGCAGGCAATTTGGATGCAGACAGCGCGCACACACGTAGTACGTGAGGATTTGGAGCACTGCCCAAACTCAAAGTGCGGCAAGAAAATAGCTTACGGTCGGCCCTTGTAGTTTTAATACAACCTCATATACTGAGGATTCTTGTCGGAGTGCCTAGCGTCGGCTTTTAAAAGCAGATGCAGGCTGAGACCGTTAATTCGGGATCCGCGGAACCTGATCGGGTTAGTACCCGCGAAGGGAACAAGAGTAATTTATCGCTACAGGCCCGGTCTTCCCCTTCACAGGTGTCTGCCGGTCACTGGCCAACATCGTTACTCCCGCCAAGCTCCAGACAAGCAATTTTCCCTATACACCACATTGGCTCTATAAACCACACTGGTAGGAATTTGCTATGTCTAATAATACAACGTCAGCCACCACGAAAAACCCATCACGCCCGCGCAAACAGCAGCGCGAAGAGGCCCAACAGTTTATTGATAGTTTACAGGGGGTGACTTTCCCCAACTCCCAACGCATCTACCTGCAAGGTTCACGGCCTGACATTCAGGTGCCGATGCGCGAGATCCAACTTAGCCCGACCTTGATCAGCGGCAGCAAGAGCGATCCGCGCTACGAAGATAACGAGGCCATTCCGGTTTACGACACCTCCGGCCCCTATGGTGATCCCCTCGCCAAACTAGACGTCCATGTGGGGCTGCCCAAACTGCGTGCTAGCTGGATAGCGGATCGTCAGGATACCGAGGCCCTCACCTCGGTCAGTTCAGGATTTACCCAGCAGCGTTTAGCGGACGCAGGTTTGGATCATCTGCGCTTTGAGCATCTACCGAAGCCGAAAAAAGCCATTGAGGGCAAGTGTGTCACCCAACTGCACTATGCTCGTGCAGGGATTGCCACACCAGAAATGGAGTTTATCGCCCTGCGTGAAAATATGGGGCGAGAAAGAGTTCGCGGCGAAGTCTTGCGCCACCAGCATCCTGGGCAGAATTTCGGCGCTAATTTGCCGGAGAACATCACAGCAGAATTCGTGCGCCAAGAAGTTGCCGCAGGCCGCGCCATCATCCCCGCCAATATTAATCACCCCGAAGCTGAGCCAATGATTATTGGTCGCAACTTTTTGGTCAAAGTGAACGCCAACATCGGCAATTCGGCGGTGACCTCCTCCATCGAAGAGGAGGTGGAAAAGCTGGTGTGGTCCACGCGCTGGGGAGCCGATACCGTGATGGACTTATCTACTGGCCGCTATATTCATGAAACTCGTGAATGGATTTTGCGTAACAGCCCGGTGCCGATCGGCACAGTGCCCATCTATCAGGCGCTGGAAAAAGTGAATGGCGTGGCTGAAAATCTGACCTGGGAGATGTTCCGCGACACCTTGCTGGAGCAGGCGGAGCAAGGGGTTGATTACTTTACTATCCACGCCGGTGTGTTGCTGCGCTATGTGCCGATGACCGCCAAACGCCTAACAGGTATTGTCTCTCGTGGTGGGTCTATCATGGCGAAGTGGTGCTTGTCCCATCATCAGGAGAACTTCCTGTATCAGCATTTCCGTGAAATCTGCCAAATTTGTGCCGCCTACGACGTTTCATTATCACTCGGCGATGGCTTGCGGCCAGGTTCTATTCAGGATGCCAATGATGAAGCCCAATTTGCCGAATTGCATACACTGGGTGAATTAACCAAGATCGCCTGGGAATATGATGTTCAGGTGATGATCGAAGGCCCGGGGCATGTGCCGATGCAGATGATCCACCGCAATATGACCGAGGAGTTGGAGCACTGTCACGAAGCCCCCTTCTATACCCTGGGGCCACTCACCACAGATATCGCACCGGGTTATGATCACTTCACCTCAGGCATTGGGGCGGCAATGATCGGCTGGTTTGGTTGCGCCATGCTCTGTTACGTCACGCCAAAAGAGCATCTGGGCCTGCCGAATAAAGATGATGTAAAACAGGGGCTAATCACCTACAAAATCGCCGCCCATGCCGCCGATCTGGCTAAAGGGCACCCCGGCGCACAGATCCGCGATAACGCCATGTCGAAAGCCCGTTTTGAATTCCGCTGGGAAGATCAATTCAATCTGGCCCTTGATCCCGAAACCGCGCGCGCCTATCACGATGAAACCCTGCCGCAAGAGTCGGGCAAAGTGGCCCACTTCTGCTCCATGTGTGGGCCAAAATTCTGCTCGATGAAAATCTCGCAAGAAGTGCGCGACTATGCAGCCGCACAAGAAGAGGCCGCAGCGCAAGAGTTGGCTACAGCACAACAACCGGCCGTCACGGCGCAACCTATCCAGATTCAACAAGCGGGTATGGCGCAGATGTCGGTCGAATTCCGCTCTCGTGGCAGTGAGTTGTACCACAGCAAAAGTATCCGGCAGAGCGAGGTTAACGATGAACAAGCCTGATGCCCCCTTTGCTACCACTCAACACCGGCTGGGTCTGTACCCGGTGGTGGATTCACTGCTCTGGATAACCCGGCTATTAGCCAGCGGCGTGACCACTATCCAATTGCGCATCAAAGAGTTAGATGAGACAGAGGTGGAACAGGATATTGCCGCCGCCATTGAGTTGGGTAAACGCTATAACGCCCGCTTATTTATCAATGACTACTGGCGGTTGGCGATTAAGCATGGCGCTTACGGGGTGCATCTGGGTCAGGAGGATCTGGAGATAGCTGATTTGATAGCGATTCAGCAAGCCGGATTACGGCTGGGCGTATCGACCCATGATGAGCAGGAGTTGGCGCTAGCCCGTGAGTTGCGCCCCTCCTATATCGCCCTCGGCCATATTTTCCCCACGCAAACCAAACAGATGCCTTCTGCCCCGCAAGGGGTGGAGGCCTTAGCGCGCCAGGTGAGCAACACGCCGGATTATCCCACGGTTGCCATTGGCGGTATCAGTTTGGCGCGTGTTCCTCAGGTGGTCGCCAGCGGTGTCGGGAGTGTGGCGGTGGTCAGTGCCATCACCCAAGCCGCTGACTGGCAGCACGCCACCGCGCAACTACTGCAACTGGTGGAAGGTAAGGAGTCAACTTATGCATAATAACGCATTGAGTGATCAGGATTTTCTACGCTATAGCCGCCAGTTGCTACTGGAGGATCTCGGCCCCGAGGGGCAGCAAAAGCTCAAACAGGCCAGTGTACTCATTGTCGGTCTGGGCGGCCTTGGTTCGCCAGCGGCGCTCTATCTCGCCGCCGCTGGCGTAGGAAGATTGTGGCTGGCAGATGATGATGCCTTAGAAATAAGTAACTTACAGCGACAGGTACTCTATCGTACGGCGGATATTGGTCACAGCAAAGCCAAATTGGCTCAGCGCCACTTGCAGGGTTTGAACCCGCAGATAGAGGCCATCACTCTTGATAGACGGCTGACGGGCAGCACCTTAACCGATGCGGTCGCGGTGGCGGATTTAGTGCTCGATTGCTGTGACAACATGGAAACCCGCCATCAGGTGAATGCCGCCTGTGTGCAAGCGGGCAAACCACTAATCAGCGGCAGTGCCGTCGGCTTTAGCGGCCAGTTGCTGATTATCGAACCCCCTTACACCCACGGCTGCTACGCCTGCTTGTATCCCAGCAAAGAGACACAACAGCGCAACTGCCGCACCGCCGGTGTATTAGGGCCAGTGGTTGGGGTCATCGGCACCTTGCAAGCATTGGAGGCGATCAAGATGTTGGCAGGGCTGCCCTCGGCACTCAGTGGCAAATTACGCCTTTTCGATGGCAAACAGCAAAGCTGGAGCACGCTACAACTCAGCAAAGCCAGCCATTGCACGGCTTGCGGAGGCAGCGCGTGAAGATTTCACTCAATGATGAATTGATCGCGCTGGAAAACCCGCTGACAGTGCAGGAGTTGCTAACTCAACTGGGCTACAGCCAGCCGGGTAGCGCGCTGGCGGTCAATCAAACCATTATCCCCCGTGATAGTTGGGACGACCGCCTATTGCAGGACGGGGATGACATTTTGCTGTTTCAAGCTATTGCCGGAGGCTGACATGTTGAAAATTGCCGATACCACTTTTACTTCAAGACTATTTACCGGAACCGGAAAGTTTTCGACGCCAGCACTGATGTTGGCGGCGCTACAGGCGTCCGGTTCACAGTTAATCACCATGGCGATGAAGCGGGTTGACCTGAAATCAGGCAACGATGCCATTCTCGCACCATTGCGCCAGTTGGGTGTGCGCTTGCTGCCCAACACCTCAGGGGCGAAAACCGCCGAGGAAGCGGTATTTGCAGCGCGCCTGGCCCGTGAGGCCCTCGGCACCCATTGGGTAAAACTGGAGATCCACCCGGATGTGAAGTATCTGTTACCTGATCCGATAGAGACCCTAAAAGCTGCTGAGATATTGGTGAAACAGGGATTCGTGGTGTTGCCCTACTGTGGCGCTGACCCGGTTTTGTGCAAACGGCTGGAAGAGGTGGGCTGCGCTGCCGTCATGCCATTGGGCGCACCTATTGGTTCAAACTTGGGATTACGCACCCGCGATTTTCTGCAAATTATTATCGAGCAAGCCAGGGTGCCGGTGGTGGTCGATGCCGGTATTGGTGCACCAAGCCATGCGCTTGAGGCGATAGAACTGGGTGCGGATGCTGTGCTGGTGAATACCGCAATTGCTGTCGCCCGCTCACCGGTACAAATGGCCCACGCTTTTCGGCTGGCGGTGGAGTCCGGCGAGTTAGCGCGTCAGGCGGGGTTGGGGCATTCACAACATCAGGCCACGGCCACCAGCCCGCTGACCGGATTCCTCAGCCAACTGGAGGAGAATCATCATGTCTGAAGAGTTTAGCCATCACTGGCAGCAATTGGATTGGGATGATATTTCGCTGCGCATCAATACTAAAACTGCCGGTGATGTTGAACGGGCAATAAATAGCAGCAAGCCCGACCGGGAAGATCTCATGGCGCTGATTTCACCAGCCGCGCTGGCCTATCTGGAGCCAATGGCGCAAAAAGCGCAGCAGCTAACTCGCCAACGTTTCGGTAATACCGTGGGTTTTTATGTGCCGCTGTATCTCTCCAACCTCTGCGCCAATGATTGCACCTATTGCGGCTTCTCGATGAGTAACCGCATCAAACGCAAAACGCTGGATGAAACCGAGATCATCCGTGAGTGCGAAGCCATCAAAACTCTGGGTTTCGAGCATCTCTTATTGGTCACTGGGGAACATCAGGCAAAAGTGGGCATGGACTACTTTCGTCGCCATCTGCCCGCCATTCGCCGTCGTTTTAGTTCCCTGATGATGGAGGTGCAACCGCTGGCAGAGGAGGAGTATGCGGAGTTAAAAACCTTGGGATTGGATGGCGTGATGGTTTATCAGGAAACATATCACCCAGCAACCTATCAGCAGCATCACTTACGGGGCCATAAGCAGGATTTCCATTGGCGACTGGCAACCCCTGATCGTTTAGGGCGGGCCGGGATCGATAAGATCGGATTAGGTGCATTGATTGGGCTATCCAATAGCTGGCGCACTGACTGCTATATGCTGGCAGAGCACCTGTTTTACCTGCAACGGCGTTATTGGCAGAGTCGCTATTCAATCTCCTTCCCACGTTTGCGGCCCTGTGCTGGCGGCATTGAACCCGCATCACTGATGAGCGAACCTCAGCTGCTGCAACTGATTTGTGCTTTCCGCCTGTTCGCGCCGGATGTGGAGTTGTCGTTATCGACTCGTGAATCGCCATTTTTCCGCGATAATGTGATTCCGGTAGCAATCAACAATGTCAGTGCCGGATCTAAAACTCAGCCGGGCGGCTATGCTGATGATCATCCGGAGCTGGAACAGTTCTCCCCCCACGATAATCGTTCGCCGCAACAAGTGGCCCACGCCTTAATGCAAGCAGGGCTACAACCGGTTTGGAAAGACTGGGATCGCCATTTAGGGCGATCTCTCTAATCCGTCAGCTCTACGCCCGCAGGTTGAGTGCAGCAAGCGTGTTGAATTAAACTTTTGGGAGGGTAAAGCAGCTTCAGTAATAGCGCTACTGAGACTGACTTTACCTTCGTTAGAAAAGCGGCTGCCACTTAGAAGTTTGCATTAATAACTGTATCTATAATTTCACCTTCTTGCGCGTCAACCCAGTCAGAAACTATAATTCCCAAGTAAGTCTTGGTTCTATGCTTATATTCATCAGAAAACCACTTATTAATACCGTCATATCCTGTAAATCCGTTAGCACCGATAAAAGGAGTCACCAGATATCCGCCTATATTGGTGTAATTAATATAAATTTCATTATCACTTTTATTTTTAGCCAACGCGATTAAGTCATTAATGGGTTTTATTTTATCTGTTATTGATAATACAGTATAATCAGAATGCTCGTCCTGCACATGTAATTTACAATAACCATTGTCTATAACAAAAGTTTTATTATCTTCCCACGGCATGACATTAATGCCCATATTCCCATCTTTCCCATCTTTCCCATCTTTCCCATCTTTCCCATCTTTCCCATCCTTCCCATCCTTCCCATCCTTCCCATCTTGATAGCGACATAACAGGATTATCTTGCCCCGTATATCTTCAATGGAAGGTATTTTATTGATGATAAAAAAACAATCAATATATAGCTTTAAATAACTATCTACCAAAACATCATGAAATTCCCCCTCATCCCCCACCTGTTTTATCGAAAGTATAATAAACTCTGTCGGGTTGTTTTTTATAAACACTAAACAACTCGTTAACACATCACTGAGATTCTGATTCAGATATACGTCACTATGATAGAGTGCCAGTACATCTTTAATTAGGCGACATGTTATATCTAGGAATCTAATGCCGTTATTCAATTGAACATCGATATCCCATAGTTGTGTCTGAATCTGCCCAGTTGGTATCATGAAAGGGAAGATAGCTGCCGAGTTATGTGTACCAGGAATAGATATATTGCTCAGTAGCATTGAACCATTTAATTTCCCCATCCAATTTTTTCTATTCATAAATCACCTTCCTTGCATAAAGATTGAATATTTTATTTAGATAATCTAGTCAAGATCGTGCTTTTAACAAATATCATCATTTGACCTCAAAATAACATCTATCATAGCTGCCTTATTGGTATCGACAAAATCAGAAACTATTATCCCTAATTGACATGTTGTGCATGTCTCGTATTCATCAGCGAACCATTTATTAAGGCCATCCCTAATAGTATTACCCACCGCACCTAATCGAGGAGTAACAGTAGTGTCACTTACGTTGGTAAAGTTAATATACAATTCATTTTTTTTCCCATTCCTGGCACGTTTTATTAATTTAGCCACATGCTCTCTTTTTTTATGAAAGTCAAAAAGACTATAGCCAGAATACTTATCTTGAATATGTATATTGTAATTTCCATTTTTAATCGTAAAGGTGTTATTGTCTCGCCATGGTGTGGCATTAATACCTAAATCACCTCCCTGGTAGCGACGGAAAAGAACAATTTTCCCAATTATCTCCTTAATGGTCGGGATTTTATTTTCCGTGAAAAATAAATCCTTATGCTTTTTTATATACCGCTCAGACATTACCTCGTGAAATAGCATAGTACTATCTTCTTCGGTATGCTCTTTTTTAACAGAAAGTATAATAAACTCTGTTGGATTATCTAATAAAAATTTAATGCAACTCGCTAATACATCGCCGAAATTTAAGCCTAAATAAAAGCTACCATGATGCAGAGTAAATACATTCTTAATAAGGCGACACCTTATATCAAGAAACCTTATACCATTATCTAATTGCTCTCTTATATTCCAGCGTTGCGTCCGAACATACCCAAATGAAATACGATGAAGAGTGTATGCAGCAGAATCGTGAGTTCCAGGAATAGAGAGTTCAGTCAGAAGCCTTGATTTATCTACTAACCCTACCCAATTACTAGTTGTATATATCATAAATTCACATCCTTATATAAAACAATACTCCTGCGATATAAAAAACCCTATTAACTTTTGCATACACCATGGGAAAATTCTATTGGAATAAATGCAAATACCTAATATTTATTATTATAGAAATAATAAAATTTAAAGTAGAAGATATTGAGTATTTAAGGTGTGTTCAGCCGGGATACTGGGAAGCCAGGGGGATGACGAGTCGCATTGTAGCGAGAGATGAGGTCAAGAACTTGAGAGATTTGCATAAAAAAAATCCGAGAATGAAAACATTCCCGGATTTTCACACAGTATAAGGATCGCTCAACTGATCCTTAACTGATAGCTATTACTCCCGAAGGAGCATTTTTTAGCTTGGTGACGAACAAAGCGCTTAGTCTTTGCTGTTACCAAAACCGGCGTTGAGCAATTCAGCCAGGTTAGCCGTTGCTTCATCCGCGCTAACTTGCGGAACAACAGGTGCTTCACCCTGTGCTTTACGGCGCGCACGATCCTGATGATAAGCGTAACCGGTACCGGCTGGAATCAGGCGGCCCACGATAACGTTCTCTTTCAGGCCACGCAGTTCATCACGTTTACCGGCAACTGCCGCTTCAGTAAGAACGCGCGTGGTTTCCTGGAACGAAGCCGCAGAGATGAAGGACTCGGTCGCCAAGGATGCCTTGGTGATACCCAGCAGGTCACGTGTAAACGTAGCCTCGATTTTGCCTTCAGCTGCCAGCTTACGGTTAGCGATTTTAACGCGAGACATTTCTGCCTGCTCGCCTTCCAGGAAGTCAGTGCTACCTGCATCAACGATGGTGCCTTTACGCAGCATCTGACGAACGATAACTTCAATGTGCTTATCGTTAATCTTAACGCCTTGCAGACGGTAAACTTCCTGCACTTCGTTGGTGATGTAACGAGTCACCGCATGAACGCCACGCAGACGCAGAATGTCATGTGGAGATTCTGGGCCGTCGGAGACCACGTCACCGCGCTCTACAATTTCACCTTCGAACACGTTGAGCTGACGCCATTTCGGAATCATCTCTTCGTATGCATCGCTACCATCTAACGGTGAGATAACCAGACGGCGCTTGCCTTTGGTCTCTTTACCGAACGAGATGATCCCGCTGATTTCAGCCAGGATTGCCGGCTCTTTCGGACGACGTGCTTCGAACAAGTCAGCAACACGTGGCAGACCACCGGTAATATCCTTAGTACCGCTTGATTCTTGCGGAATACGCGCCAGGGTATCACCTGCACCGATCTGAATGCCGTCTTCCAACTGTACAATCGCTTTACCTGGCAGGAAGTATTGAGCAGGCATATCTGTACCTGGGATCAATACGTCATTGCCTTTGGCATCAACGATTTTCAGTGCTGGACGCAGGTCTTTACCACTACCGGTACGCTCTGCTGAATCCAGAACCACCAGAGAAGACAAACCAGTCAGTTCGTCGGTCTGGCGAGTAATGGTCTGGCCGTCAACCATGTCCGCGAAGCGAATGAAACCGCTCACTTCGGTCACAACTGGCATGATGTGCGGATCCCAGTTAGCAACAGTCTCGCCGCCAACCACTTCTGCGCCATCGCCTTTGCCCATTACGGCACCGTAAGGCACTTTGTAGCTCTCTTTAGTACGACCGAATTCGTCGATCAGCTTCAGCTCGGTATTACGAGAAGTAATAACCAGCTTGCCCGCTGCATTGGTGACGAACTTGACGTTGCTCAGTTTCAGCGTGCCTTTGTTCTTAACCTGAATGCTTGATTCTGCTGCCGCACGAGATGCCGCACCACCGATGTGGAACGTACGCATCGTAAGCTGGGTACCCGGCTCACCGATGGACTGTGCTGCAATAACGCCCACTGCTTCACCTTTGTTGATGATGTGACCACGTGCCAGGTCGCGACCGTAGCAGTTAGCACACACACCGAAATCGGTTTCACAGCTTACAACTGAACGAACTTTAACGCTGTCGACGGAGTTCTCTTCTAACAGATCACACCATTTTTCGTCCAACAGAGTGTTACGCGGAACCAGAATATCAGCCGTACCCGGCTTGATAACTTCTTCAGCGGTCACACGACCCAGAACGCGATCGCGCAGTGGCTCTTTAACATCACCACCTTCAATAACCGGCGTCATCACGATACCGTTATGGGTACCGCAGTCATCTTCGGTTACCACCAGATCCTGTGCCACGTCAACCAAACGACGGGTCAGGTAACCGGAGTTCGCAGTTTTCAATGCGGTATCCGCCAAACCTTTACGCGCACCATGCGTTGAGATGAAGTACTGAAGTACGTTCAAACCTTCGCGGAAGTTTGCGGTGATTGGCGTTTCAATGATCGAGCCATCTGGTTTAGCCATCAGGCCACGCATCCCTGCTAGCTGACGAATCTGTGCTGCAGAACCACGCGCACCGGAGTCGGCCATCATAAAGATGCTGTTGAAGGAGACCTGCTGTTCGATTTCGCCTTTGCTGTTAACGACGTCTTCTACCGACAAGTTATCCATCATCGCCTTGGCAACACGTTCGTTGGCCGCGGCCCAGATATCGATCACTTTGTTATAACGTTCACCTGCTGTTACCAGACCGGATTGGAACTGCTCCTGGATCTCGGCAACTTCAGTTTCAGCTTCTTCGATGATCCCTGCTTTCGCTTCTGGGATAACCATGTCATCGATACCTACAGAGGCGCCTGAGCGTGCTGCGTAAGCAAAACCGGTGTACATGATCTGGTCAGCAAAGATAACCGTTGGTTTCAAGCCCAGGATGCGGTAACAAGTGTTCAGCATCTTGGAGATAGCTTTTTTGCCCAACGGCTGATTAACGATAGAGTAAGGCAGGCCTTTCGGGACAATCATCCACAAAATGGCACGACCGACAGTGGTATCGATAATGCTGGTGCGTGTTGTGCTTTCGCCTTCGATATTACGAATTTCTTCAGTAATACGGACTTTTACCCGGGCATGCAGAGACGCCAGACCAGCGCGGTAAATACGCTCGGCTTCTTTCGGGCCAGTCAGAACCATGCCTTCGCCTTTGGCGTTAACACAGTCACGAGTCATGTAGTACAGACCCAATACAACGTCCTGAGAAGGAACGATGATTGGCTCGCCGTTCGCTGGTGACAGGATGTTGTTGGTAGACATCATCAACGCACGCGCTTCTAACTGGGCTTCCAGTGTCAGCGGTACGTGAACAGCCATTTGGTCACCATCGAAGTCGGCGTTGTATGCCGCACAAACCAGTGGGTGCAACTGGATTGCCTTACCTTCGATCAGAACCGGTTCAAACGCCTGGATACCCAAACGGTGAAGGGTTGGTGCACGGTTCAGCAGCACTGGGTGTTCGCGGATAACTTCATCCAGGATATCCCAAACAACCGCTTCTTCACGCTCAACCATCTTCTTGGCAGCTTTGATGGTGGTAGCAAGACCACGCAGTTCCAGCTTGCCATAGATGAACGGTTTAAATAGCTCAAGAGCCATTTTCTTCGGCAGACCGCACTGATGCAGACGCAGGTATGGACCTACGGTGATCACTGAACGGCCTGAGTAGTCAACACGTTTACCCAGCAAGTTCTGGCGGAAACGACCTTGCTTACCTTTGATCATGTCAGCCAGTGACTTCAACGGACGCTTGTTAGAGCCGGTAATTGCACGACCGCGACGGCCGTTATCCAGCAATGCATCTACTGCTTCTTGCAGCATACGCTTTTCGTTACGCACGATGATGTCGGGAGCTGCCAAGTCCAGCAGGCGCTTCAGACGGTTGTTACGGTTGATCACGCGACGATACAAATCGTTCAGATCAGAAGTCGCAAAGCGACCGCCATCCAATGGAACCAATGGACGCAGATCTGGCGGCAACACAGGCAGCACGGTCAGGATCATCCACTCTGGCTTGTTACCAGACTGTACGAATGCTTCCAGCAACTTGATACGCTTGGTCAGCTTCTTACGCTTGGTTTCAGAATTTGTTTCATTCAACTCTTCGCGCAGGATCTCGCACTCAGCTTCCAAATCCATGTTTTTCAACAGTGCTTGAATCGCCTCGGCGCCCATTTTCGCGTCGAACTCATCGCCAAACTCTTCCAACGCGTCCAGATACTGCTCTTCAGTCAGGATCTGACGACGTTCCAGGTTGGTCATGCCGCCTTCGATAACCACATAGGATTCGAAGTACAGCACACGTTCGATGTCACGCAATGGCATATCCAGTAACAAACCAATGCGCGAAGGCAAGGATTTCAGGAACCAGATGTGCGCAGTTGGAGAAGCCAGTTCGATGTGACCCATACGCTCACGGCGTACTTTAGTTTGAGTCACTTCAACGCCGCATTTCTCACAAATAACACCACGGTGTTTCAAACGCTTGTACTTACCGCACAGGCATTCGTAATCTTTTACTGGGCCAAAGATACGGGCGCAGAAAAGGCCGTCACGTTCTGGTTTGAACGTACGGTAGTTAATGGTTTCCGGCTTTTTAACTTCGCCGAACGACCATGAACGGATCATGTCTGGCGATGCCAGAGCAATTTTGATCGCATCAAACTCTTCGGTCTTAGTTTGCGCTTTCAGAAACTTTAATAAGTCTTTCACGGATTGGCTCCTGTCGGAGTTAGACCTGCCAGGCATCCAAACCTAAGAATATAAAAACCTAGGTTTGAGCGCCCCTGTGACCAGTGCGAACCACCAGCAAACTCCCGGCTATGAGAGTTTGCCGTCTGGTGAAGAATTACTCTTCTTCCAGCTCGATATTGATGCCCAGCGAGCGGATCTCTTTCAACAATACGTTGAAGGATTCCGGCATGCCTGGTTCCATACGGTGATCGCCATCCACGATGTTTTTGTACATCTTGGTACGGCCGTTTACATCGTCGGACTTGACGGTAAGCATTTCCTGCAATGTGTACGCGGCGCCATAAGCTTCCAACGCCCACACTTCCATCTCACCGAAGCGCTGACCACCGAACTGAGCCTTACCACCCAGCGGCTGCTGAGTAACCAGGCTGTAAGAACCGGTAGAACGCGCATGCATTTTGTCATCAACCAAGTGGTTCAGTTTCAGCATATACATGTAGCCGACAGTAACCTGGCGCTCGAACTGCTCACCGGTACGGCCGTCAAACAGAGTAATCTGACCAGAAGTTGGCAGGCCACCCAGCTGTAACAGTTCCTTGATCTCTTTCTCTGTCGCGCCATCGAAGACAGGTGTTGCGATTGGCATACCTTTTTTCAGGTTCTCAGCCAGACGCAGTACTTCGTCATCGGTAAAGGTGCTCAGATCAACTTTCTGACAAACGTTGTCGCCCAGATCGTAGGCTTTCTGGATGAACTCACGCAGTTTGGCAACTTCTTCCTGCTTCTTCAGCATGGCGTTGATTTTCTCGCCGATGCCTTTTGCTGCCATCCCTAAGTGGGTTTCCAAAATCTGACCGATGTTCATACGCGATGGTACGCCCAGCGGGTTCAGAACGATGTCTACCGGCGTACCGTTTTCATCGTAAGGCATATCTTCGATCGGGTTAATCTTGGAGATAACACCTTTGTTACCGTGACGACCGGCCATCTTGTCACCCGGTTGAATCTGACGTTTAACCGCCAGATACACCTTGACGATCTTCAGCACGCCTGGTGCCAAATCATCACCTTGGGTGATCTTACGACGCTTGGCATCCATCTTCTTCTCGAATTCGGATTTCATTTCGTCGTACTGCTCTGCCAACTGTTCCAGCTGGTTTTGCTTGTCTTCGTCGGTCAGGCCCAGTTCGAGCCAGCGATCACGTGGTAACTTGCTCAGCTTGTCAGCTTCGATGCCACCGGAAACCAGTACTGCATGGATACGTGCAAACAGGCCCGCTTCCAAGATCTGCAACTCTTCAGTCAGGTCTTTCTTAGCCTGCTTCAATTGCATCTCTTCGATTTCCAACGCACGTTTGTCTTTTTCTACGCCATCGCGAGTAAAGACCTGCACGTCAATAACCGTACCGGAAACACCGTTTGGTACACGCAGAGAAGAGTCTTTAACGTCAGACGCTTTCTCACCGAAGATCGCACGTAACAGCTTCTCTTCTGGGGTCAGTTGGGTTTCACCTTTAGGTGTAACTTTACCCACCAGAATGTCGCCGCCAGTTACTTCAGCACCGATATACACAATACCGGATTCATCCAGTTTGGAGAGCGCAGCTTCACCCACGTTAGGGATGTCGGCAGTGATCTCTTCAGGCCCTAACTTGGTGTCGCGAGACACACATGCCAATTCCTGAATGTGGATGGTGGTGAAGCGATCTTCTTGAACCACACGCTCGGAGACCAAGATGGAGTCTTCGAAGTTGTAACCGTTCCAAGGCATGAAGGCTACGCGCATGTTCTGACCCAATGCCAGTTCGCCCAAGTCTGTTGATGGGCCATCTGCCAGCACGTCGCCGCGCTCGATTGGCTCACCCAGATTCACACACGGCATCTGGTTGATGCAGGTGTTCTGGTTAGAACGGGTGTATTTGGTCAGGTTATAAATATCAATGCCTGCTTCGCCCGGATACATTTCGTCTTCGTTAACTTTGATAACGATACGGGATGCATCTACGTACTGAACAGTACCGCCACGTTTGGCTACAGAGGTTACCCCTGAGTCAACCGCTACCGCACGTTCCATACCAGTACCTACCAGCGGCTTATCAGCACGCAGAGTAGGAACCGCCTGACGTTGCATGTTCGCACCCATCAAGGCACGGTTGGCGTCATCGTGTTCCAGGAATGGAATCAGAGAAGCACCAACGGACACCACCTGTTGGGTGGAAACGTCCATGTAGTCAACTTGATCGCGGCTGAACAGGCTTGATTCGCCTTTGCTACGACAAGTGACCAAGTCTTCGATGAAGCGGCCGTCTTCGTCCAGGTTGGAGTTCGCCTGAGCAATAACGAAGTTGCCTTCTTCAATAGCAGACAGATAGTTGATTTCATCAGTCACCACACCGTCACGCACACGACGATACGGAGTTTCCAGGAAACCATACTCATTGGTCTGTGCGTACACAGACAAGGAGTTGATCAGACCGATGTTTGGACCTTCTGGCGTTTCGATTGGACATACACGACCATAGTGAGTCGGATGAACATCTCGAACTTCAAAGCCAGCACGCTCACGGGTCAAACCGCCCGGGCCCAATGCAGAAATACGACGCTTATGCGTGATTTCAGACAGCGGGTTGTTCTGGTCCATAAATTGTGACAGCTGGCTGGAACCAAAGAACTCTTTCACCGCGGCCGAAATTGGCTTGGCGTTGATCATGTCCTGAGGCATCAGGGTGTCGAGGTCGCCCAGAGACAAACGCTCTTTAACGGCACGCTCAACACGAACCAGACCTACACGGAACTGGTTTTCAGCCATTTCACCAACGGAACGAATACGACGGTTGCCTAAGTGGTCGATATCATCCACTTCGCCTTTACCGTTACGGATATCGATGAGCTTTTTCATCACTTCTGTGATGTCTTCTTTGCTCAGGATACCGGAACCTTCGATCTCGTCACGCAGCAGTGAACGGTTGAACTTCATCCGACCAACCGCTGACAAGTCGTAGCGGTCTTCAGAGAAGAACAGGTTCTCAAACAGATTTTCAGCTGCTTCACGTGTTGGTGGCTCACCAGGACGCATCATGCGGTAAATCTCAACCAGAGCGCTCAGACGATCGCTGGTTGGGTCAACACGCAGGGTCTCGGAGATATAAGCACCGTGATCCAGGTCGTTGGTGAACAATGTTTCGATTTGCTTGTGACCAGACTGGCTCAGCTTAGCCAGCAGATCCAGTGACAGCTCCATGTTGGCTGCGCAGATCAGTTCGCCAGTGCTCTCATCGATATAGTCTTTTGCGACTACTTTGCCGGCAATGTATTCAACCGGAACTTCGATGCGGTCAATGCCGTCTTTTTCAAGCTGGCGAATATGGCGAGCAGTAATACGACGCGCTTTCTCGACGTAAACTTTGCCATTCGCTTCAATATCAAAGGATGCCGTTTCACCGCGCAGACGCTCAGGAACCAACTCCATCTGCAGCTTGTTGTCACGAATCTCAAAGACCACTTTGTCAAAGAACAGATCCAGGATCTGTGTAGTGGTGAAATTCAATGCACGCAGAATGATGGTTGCAGGCAGTTTACGACGACGGTCAATACGGACAAACAGGTTGTCTTTCGGGTCAAACTCGAAATCTAACCATGAACCGCGGTAAGGGATGATACGTGCGTTATACAGCACTTTACCCGATGAATGGGTTTTACCCTTATCACTGTCAAAGAAAACGCCAGGACTACGATGCAGCTGAGATACGATAACCCTCTCAGTACCGTTAATGACAAAGGTACCGTTCTCGGTCATGAGTGGAATTTCACCCATGTAGACTTCTTGTTCTTTGATGTCTTTAACCGTACCTTCCGGAGCTTCGCGCTCATAGATAACCAGACGCAGCTTAACGCGCAGCGGTGCGGAATAAGTCACACCACGGATCTGGCACTCTTTGACGTCAAATACTGGCTCACCAAGACGGTAGCTAACGTATTGCAGCTCCGAATTGCCGCTGTAGCTCTGGATTGGAAAAACAGAACGGAATGCTGCTTCTAGGCCGTGCTGCCCTTCGGGATCTTGCTCGATAAATTTCTGGAACGAGTCAAGTTGGATAGAAAGGAGATAAGGTATGTCCAAAACTTGTGGACGTTTACCAAAATCCTTACGAATACGTTTTTTCTCGGTATAGGAGTAAACCATAGGGTTCCTCAGCTCGCTGATCAGTGACCCACTCTGTCCGCCCTAACACTAGGACAGGTCATGCAACACTATTATTTTGATCGAGAAGTCGAAACACCTCTCGGAATACTCTTTTCTATCACTCTTAAACCATTTCATCGCGTTACTTTGACTACCGAGCTACCCGAGTGGGTCGTAGCTGAGAACGCAGTATATTAAGTCGTCAATAGAAAGGAATATTAGGGGTTAGTCAGTCGCTAAACAGTGTGAAATGCGACTGACGCCCTACAGCGCAAAAAGGCTGATGACTAAAAAGTCACCAGCCATCAGCCTATAAGTTAGGCTGCGAACTCAAAGCTTAACTTACTTGATCTCAACAGAAGCACCAGCTTCTTCCAGAGATTTTTTCAGTGACTCAGCTTCGTCTTTGTTCACGCCTTCTTTCAGAACTGCAGGTGCAGATTCAACCAGGTCTTTAGCTTCTTTCAAGCCCAGGCCAGTTGCGCCGCGAACAGCTTTGATTACTGCAACTTTGTTGTCGCCGAATGAAGCCAGAACAACGTTGAATTCAGTTTGTTCTTCAACAGCTTCAGCAGCAGCAGCAGGACCTGCAGCAACAGCAGCAGCAGAAACGCCGAATTTCTCTTCCATAGCAGAGATCAGTTCAACGATTTCCATTACAGACAGAGCTGCAACGCCTTCCAGAATTTGGTCTTTAGTGATAGTTGACATAACAAGTGTTCCTAAAATACAGAAATAGTTAATACGTTAAAAAGCAATGACTAAAAAAGCGAGGGCGATTAAGCCGCTTCAGCTTCTTTCTGGTCACGCAGCGCAGCCAGAGTACGAACCAATTTGCCAGCAGCGGCTTCTTTCATGGTTCCCATCAGACGTGCGATTGCTTCTTCGTAGGTCGGCAGAGTTGCCAGGCGGTCGATCTGAGCCGCAGGGATTAACTCGCCTTCAAAGGCTGCTGCTTTAACCTCAAATTTTGCATTATCTTTAGCAAAAGCTTTGAACAAACGAGCAGCTGCGCCCGGGTGCTCAGTAGAGAATGCAATCAAGGTTGGACCAACAAACGTGTCTTTCAGGCATTCAAATGAAGTGCCTTCAACAATGCGACGCAGCAAGGTGTTACGAACAACTTGCATGTGAACGCCAGCTTCACGACCTGCTTTACGCAGTTCAGTCATTTTATCAACGGTAACGCCACGAGAATCCGCAACAACCGCAGACAGCGCACCTTTGGCTACTTCTTTAACTTCAGCAACAATCGCTTGTTTGCCTTGAAGATTTAGTGCCATTAGTTCTTGCTCCTGGATTAACCGGGGAGTAATTCCCCGGAACTCACGTCACCCAACACACTACAAAATGCAGTGAACGGGCGTTGAAACACGGTGAGCAGAATCCAGCAAAGACTATTCTTTTCAATTCTTTATAAAAAGAGAAAAAATTTCTTTAGGTTCTGTCACCGTCTACGCAGGAGATTAAGTTCTTTACAGAACACCTGCGGTCTTGGACGGAGGCTTGGATAAGGCCAAGCTCCAACCGAAAAATTCTGTTTTCTGTTGAGAGAAAAAAACACCTTCAACAGAAGCATGGGCGTAAGATTCTAGACAAACCTTACGCCCACGTAAAGCGATAAAAGCAAATAGTGATTAGCTCACTACTGCAGTCAGGCCGCTTTGATCAATAGCAACGCCGGCGCCCATGGTAGTGGACAGGCTGATTTTCTTGATATAAACGCCTTTCGCTGTAGCTGGTTTAGCACGCTTCAGCGCAACAATCAGTGACTCTAAGTTTTCTCTCAACTTCTCTGAGTCGAAATCAACTTTACCAATTGTTGTGTGGATAATACCGTTTTTGTCGTTGCGATAACGAACCTGACCCGCTTTAGCATTCTTAACTGCTTCAGCAACGTTAGGAGTAACAGTACCCACTTTAGGGTTAGGCATCAGGCCACGTGGACCCAAGATCTGGCCTAATTGACCAACAACGCGCATTGCATCCGGGGAAGCAATAACAACGTCGAAGTTCATTTCGCCTTTCTTGATCTGGTCAGCCAGATCTTCCATACCTACCAATTCAGCGCCTGCTTCTTTCGCAGCTTCAGCGTTTGCACCCTGAGCGAAAACAGCAACGCGTACTGAACGGCCAGTACCATGTGGCAACACAGTTGCACCACGAACGTTCTGGTCAGATTTACGTGCATCGATACCGAGGTTAACGGCAACGTCCACGCTTTCTACGAATTTAGCAGTAGCCAGCTCTTTCAGCAGGGCAACAGCTTCGTTGATATCGTATTGCTTAGTAACATCAACTTTGTCACGGATCACGCGCATGCGCTTGGTCAGCTTAGCCATTTATTAACCCTCCACTACCAGGCCCATGGAACGAGCAGTACCTTCAATTGAACGCATCATGTCGTCAATTGAAGCACCAGTCATATCCGCAGCTTTGGTTTCTGCGATTTCACGAACCTGAGCACTGGTCACGGTCCCTACTTTGTCTTTGTTCGGCTTGCCGGAACCAGACTTAATACCTGCCGCTTTTTTCAGCAGAACTGCTGCTGGCGGGGTTTTAGTAACGAAAGTGAAAGAGCGATCAGAATAAACAGTAATAACAACAGGGATCGGCAGGCCTTTTTCGATGCTTTCAGTCTTAGCATTGAACGCTTTACAGAATTCCATGATGTTAACACCTTGCTGACCCAAAGCTGGACCAACTGGTGGACTTGGGTTCGCCATACCAGCTGCAACTTGCAGCTTGACATAGGCTTGTACTTTCTTAGCCATTTACGATTTCCTCGATTTGGGTAATATCGCCTCGTTTGAGGCTCCCCGTGTTTTGTCTCGCTTAGGGTTTGCCACGGATGACAAAAGCAAAACATCTAAAAACAAAAGGCGCGAAATTATATTGTAATTTCGCGCCTAAGACAAGACTCAAATTTCAACCATTGTCGAAAAATGAATCAGGCTTTTTCTACCTGACTGAAGTCCAGTTCGACCGGTGTTGCACGACCAAAGATGGAAACAGATACTTTCAAGCGGCTCTTTTCGTAATCCACTTCTTCAACGACACCATTGAAGTCGGCAAATGGACCATCGCTAACACGTACCAGTTCACCTGGTTCAAACAGTGTTTTAGGACGTGGCTTATCACCCACTTGCTGAAGGCGATTCATAATCGCATCAACTTCCTTATCACTGATTGGTGCTGGGCGATCGGATGTACCACCGATAAAGCCCATAACACGTGGCACACTACGCACTAAGTGCCAGCTGGCATCGTTCATCACCATCTGGACCAGGACGTAACCTGGGAAGAATTTGCGTTCACTTTTACGGCGTTGACCACCGCGAATCTCGACGACTTCTTCCGTTGGAACCATGACTTCGCCAAACAGCTCTTCCATGTCATGTAACTTGATGTGCTCGCGTAGCGATTGAGCTACACGGCCTTCAAAACCGGAAAACGCCTGAACGACGTACCAACGCTTTTTTGGTGCTTCAGACATCTTAGAACCTCAGGCCAGTAATAAATGATACCAAGCGGACCAGGATACCATCTAGCCCCCATAGAATCAGTGACATTACAGCAGTTACCGCAGCAACGATTAACGTTGTGTGCAGAGTTTCCTGACGGGTAGGCCAAATCACTTTACGCACTTCCGTGCGTGCTTCACGAGCAAACGCTACAGTGGCTTTACCTTTTGCCGTCATCAGCGCAACAGCACCGGCAACAGCGATAATTACTACAACTGCCAACGCGCGCAGCGGCAAGCTGAAATCACGGTAATAATAATTGCCAACAATAGCTGCAACTAACAATACAGCAACGATTAGCCATTTAGCCGTTTCCAGGCCGCGTCCGCTCCCTGGAGCCTCGGTATTCGCACTCATAAACCAACCTGTCACTATGATTCAGAACAAACAACTTTGCTTCGCATCGCAAAGCAAACCAAGCCGAAGGATGCTCTAGAGACTCTCTAATCGGCACCATTCAGCACTATTCGCCGTACTTCCAGAGCCCATCTCACCGGTAATTATGATAAAAAACTACTGATGAGATAGGTTCTAGTATGACAACGTAGAAAAAGGGCATCAAATGATGCCCTTTTATCGCATGTCGCGTCAAATCTTATTCAATGACTTTTGCAACAACGCCCGCACCAACAGTGCGACCGCCTTCACGAATGGCGAAACGCAAACCGTCATCCATTGCGATAGGAGCTATCAGGTTAACAACCATTTGAATGTTATCACCAGGCATCACCATCTCAACGCCTTCGGGTAGCTCTATAGTACCGGTTACGTCAGTTGTACGGAAGTAGAACTGAGGACGGTACCCTTTGAAGAATGGCGTATGGCGGCCACCCTCATCTTTACTCAGAATATAAACTTCTGATTCAAATTTGGTGTGTGGCTTGATCGACCCTGGTTTAGCCAGTACCTGACCGCGCTGCACATCATCACGTTTAGTACCACGCAGCAGAACACCTACGTTCTCGCCAGCACGACCTTCGTCCAGCAGCTTGCGGAACATTTCAACGCCGGTACAAGTCGTTCTGATGGTATCGATGATACCTACAATCTCGACCTCTTCACCGACTTTGACAATACCGCGCTCGACACGCCCCGTCACCACAGTACCGCGGCCAGAGATAGAGAACACATCTTCAATTGGCAGCAGGAACGGACGATCAATTGCACGCTCTGGTTGTGGGATGTAGCTATCCAGTGCTTCGGCCAGCTCAATGATTTTGGCCTCCCACTCTGGCACGCCTTCCAGCGCTTTCAGCGCGGAGCCACGAATAACCGGAGTGTCATCGCCAGGGAAATCGTATTGAGACAGAAGCTCACGCACTTCCATTTCAACCAATTCCAGCAACTCTTCATCGTCAACCATGTCACATTTGTTCAGAAAGACGATAATGTAAGGCACGCCAACCTGGCGACCCAATAGGATATGCTCACGCGTCTGTGGCATTGGGCCATCGGTTGCAGCAACAACCAAAATAGCGCCATCCATCTGCGCAGCGCCGGTTATCATGTTTTTAACGTAGTCAGCATGCCCTGGGCAGTCAACATGCGCATAGTGGCGCGCCGGGGTGTCATACTCAACATGTGAAGTGTTGATGGTGATACCACGGGCCTTCTCTTCCGGAGCGTTGTCGATCTGGTCGAATGCACGAGCACTACCGCCGTAGGTTTTAGCCAATACGGTAGTAATTGCAGCAGTTAGGGTAGTTTTACCATGGTCAACGTGGCCGATAGTACCCACATTAACGTGCGGTTTTGTACGTTCAAACTTTTCTTTAGACATCGATTGTCCCTCTAAGACACGGAATCGGTGGTTTCACCACATCAACCAAGCGCATGCTTGATGAATCCATAACACAGAAAGAAAAATCAGGGGGACGAGAGAATTAGAAGTGGTGCTGATAGGCAGATTCGAACTGCCGACCTCACCCTTACCAAGGGTGCGCTCTACCAACTGAGCCATATCAGCGCATCTTGGAGCGGGCAGTGGGAATCGAACCCACATCATCAGCTTGGAAGGCTGAGGTAATAGCCATTATACGATGCCCGCATCTTAGAACTCGGCTACCTGACTTAATCTGCAGAAACTTGAAAGGAAGGGCTTGGCCACTTCACTCTTCATCGAGAGCGTTGCTCTCGCCTTGAGTGTGTATTGGGGTTCGATCTTCTGAATCACCCTGAGACTCAAGGTTAAATATGGTGGTGGGGGAAGGATTATTCGTCACTTCGTTCCTCACCCTTCGGGTCGCCGCGTTGCGTCGCTGTCTCGCTACGCTCGGCTCGAACCTTATCGAAGGTTTTCACCTTCCCCTTGAGTGCTCATCTGAATTCTCAATGGGAAGTCAGCTTGAAACTCAAGGTTAAATATGGTGGTGGGGGAAGGATTCGAACCTTCGAAGTCGATGACGGCAGATTTACAGTCTGCTCCCTTTGGCCGCTCGGGAACCCCACCTAATTGTAACTACTTGAATGGTGCCGGCACCAAGAGTCGAACTCGGGACCTACTGATTACAAGTCAGTTGCTCTACCAACTGAGCTATGCCGGCATCAAGTGCTGCGCATTCTAGGTAGAGCTGGCTTATGATGCAACAAAAAAATTGCATTAGTCACCTTTTTGCTCACAAAACGGCCATTTTTCAGCTGAGCGTAGTATTATTAACCGTGATTAGCTTAATTTGCATTCAGAATGTCGACTATAATAATCGACTGTGCAACTGAAAATCCACCAAAAAAACCAGCCCCCATTTCAATAATCTTATCATCGCTGACTGCATATAATTTTAGCCACCGCCCCAAAATAGGGCAATTCGCCCCACTACAGTGCTGATTCTGCTAAAAACTTTCTGCTCCATTGAGGGTAGTTGCGCCGCCATATTATTTGGCTTGTTTATTGCTTACACATAAATATCTACGCGGTTAAGGTTTTTGAGGAGTTTTATCATGAAGATAGTGTTACTTAATGCGGCTACATTGCCGGTCTACCACAGCGAGCTGGCAAGATTATTGATGGATGCGGTCTCTCATGGTGCCTCTATTGGCTATAACACGCGCTCCCTTTCGCAGGAAGAAGCCGAGAACTATTTTAGTAGCCTCCGCCCCGCGATGGCGAAAGGATCACTATTATTGTGGATTGCTCGCGATGAAACGGGAATTACCGGAACGATACAACTAGATCTCTGCCAAAAACCGAATGGCTTAAATCGGGCTGAAGTACAGAAATTATTAGTACACAGTCGTAGTCGCCGTGCTGGTATTGGACATAAATTGATTCTTGAAATGGAGAAAGTTGCCGTTCAACTGCGCCGTGGATTGCTCTATCTCGATACCCAAGCGGGTTCTCCTGCCGAATCATTTTACCGTGCACAGGGCTATTTCTGCATGGGTGAAATTCCTGATTATGCCTGTACACCGGATGGTGATTATCATCCGACAGCAATTTACTTTAAGCGTTTATTTACTGTTAATCAATCACATACAGCCGTAGCTATTTAGCCACGGTAGTCCCGACAGTAAAAAGACTAGGCCTTACTGTACTTATTAATAATTGACTGGAATAGCAACACACTTCAAAGAAATCACTCGCGAAGTACAAAAATGTCTACGCCAAAGAGCAAGCTGCCTATAATATGCAGCTTGTTTCTTATCTGGAGTTGGCGTCCAGCGCCTTGTCCACCTGCGTTAACAGGCAGAATTTGGCTTATGACAAAAAGAGATCAATCTTTAGCGACGCCTTATCTACAGTTCGATCGTACTCAGTGGGCAGCTCTGCGCGACTCAGTACCATTGACACTAACAGAAGAAGAGATCGTTAAGCTCAAAGGGATTAACGAAGATCTTTCATTAGATGAAGTGGCACAGATTTATCTACCACTCTCGCGCCTGCTTAATTTTTATATCAGTTCTAACCTACGTCGCCAGGCTGTTCTGGAGCAATTCCTTGGAACCGATGGCCAGCGTATTCCTTATGTTATTGGTATTGCGGGCAGTGTTGCTGTCGGTAAAAGTACCACAGCCCGTTTATTGCAGGCCTTGCTAAGCCGCTGGCCGGAGCATCGTAGTGTAGAGCTGATTACTACAGACGGTTTTCTTTATCCGAATAAGGTGCTTAATGAGCGCGGTCTGATGAAGAAAAAAGGATTCCCGCAATCCTATGATATGCATAATTTGGTGAAATTCGTTTCTGAAGTAAAATCAGGCGCTGACCATGTCACCGCACCTGTTTACTCTCATCTAATATATGATATCGTGCCCGATGGTAATAAGATTATTAAGCAACCCGACATCCTGATATTAGAAGGATTGAATGTACTCCAAAGTGGTATGGATTACCCTCACGATCCCCATCATGTATTTGTCTCTGACTTTGTAGATTTCTCTATATATGTTGATGCACCTGAGGATTTACTTCAAAGTTGGTATATTAATCGGTTCCTTAAATTTCGACAGGGCGCATTTTCTAATCCTAACTCTTACTTCCATAATTATGCAAAACTGCCTGAGACCGAGGCAGTCAAGATCGCAACGCAGTTATGGACTGAAATTAATGGATTGAATTTAAAGCAAAATATATTACCCACCCGTGAGCGGGCAAGCCTAATTATGACGAAGAGTGCCAATCATGCCGTTGAAAGTGTGCGCTTAAGAAAATAGAAAATTGCGGGTAGTCATCACTGCCCGCTAATTATTTATTAGGCACCACGAAGAGATATCTCGCCGCCAATATAAGGTTTTATATCACCGTTCTGCTCCAGTAATAATGCACCTTGCTGATCGATACCTCGAGCTATCCCATATATCTCTTGATTTCCAATAATCAACTTTACGGGACGATCAAGGTAATTATCCATTTGCCGCCAGCGAGAAATAAAGGCCGACAACCCTTCATTTTCAAATTTAACCACTGCCAGTCGTAATTCGGATAATAACTCAGCCGTTAACTTATTGCGGTCGATAATAACACCCGCTTCTTGCAAGTTAATCCACTCTTGATTAATAACATTGATTGTCGATTCACGCATTGTCAGATTGATACCAGCACCAATTACCAACTGAGCAGCATCACCCGTTTTCCCCGTCAGCTCGACTAATATACCCGCTAATTTTTTATCATTTAAATACAGGTCATTCGGCCACTTAACTCGGACATTTTCAGCGCCCAATTTATGTAGCACCTCAGCCATGACTATCCCAACAACCAAGCTTAGCCCCATTGCCGCAGCGGGGCCTTGTTCCAGACGCCAGAACATGGAGAGATAAAGATTGGCACCAAAAGGCGATACCCACTGACGCCCACGTCTGCCGCGCCCAGCGTGTTGATATTCAGCCACACAGGCATCGCCAGATTTAAGTTCTGCTATACGATCCAGTAGATATTGGTTAGTCGAGTCAACAACGGGTAATACAGCCACCTGCCCTGTAGGCAAGTGACTTAATATTTTTTGTTCATCCAACAATTGGATAGGCGCAGGTAGACTATAACCTTTACCGGGAACCGTAAAAACATCTAATCCCCACTCTCTGATAGTTTGTATATGCTTATTAATTGCGGCACGACTCATGCCAAATGTTGCGCCCAACTGCTCGCCGGAGTGAAAAGCACCATCCGCTAATATGCCGATTAACCGTAAAGGGATTTTATAATCTTTCACGACAAACGCTCCACAGCATTAACCTCACCATTACTTGCGATAAAGCGCACTTCTGGTTCTAACCAGATTGAAAATTTCTTGGCAACTTGCTGACGGATATAACTGGCAAGGCCAAGTACATCCTGACTTGTTGCCTCTGCAAGGTTAATCAGAACCAGTGCTTGCTGTTGATGTACTGCCGCCCCACCGATCTGGTGTCCTTTAAGCCCGCATTGGTCGATAAGCCAACCGGCGGCCAACTTTACCGAACCATCGGGTTGTCGGTAATGAGGTGCAGTAGGGTAATTTTTTACAATATCTTCGGCGACAGCAGCATCCACTACCGGATTTTTGAAAAAGCTACCTGCATTACCGGCCACGGTGGGATCGGGTAGTTTGCTACGGCGCATTGCACAGACAGAGTTGAAGATCTCTTGCGCGGTAACACTCAATGGATCCATACGCGTTAAATCACCATAGCCCAGTGTCGGTGTCCATGATTTTATTAATCTGATACCCACAGCGACGATGGCAAACCCATCTCCATACTGATGCTTAAATATGCTATCACGATAGCCAAATTGACACTCTTGAGCTGAAAGGCGCAAAACAGTACCTTTATTCATATCAAGTAAATCAACGTATTCGCATACTTTTTGCAGTTCAACACCATAGGCTCCGATATTTTGAATCGGTGCAGAACCAACGCAGCCGGGAATTAACGCTAAGTTCTCTAAGCCTGGCATGTTGTTTTGCAATGAATAGCAGACCAATTGATGCCAGTTCTCCCCTGCTCCAACATGCAGATGCCAAGCGGCATCATCTTCAGTGGAAGTGATACCTTTAATACGATTAAGTAATACTGTCCCTGAATAATTTTCGATAAATAGAACATTACTACCTTCACCAAGCAAAAGTACCGGTTGATGCTTAGAGAGTGATTCACGCCATGCGCTGATCAATTCCTCAGTCGAATTGGCACTGATTACGCTGTTCGCATAGGCTGGTAGCGCGAAAGTATTGAGATGTTTTAGCGGGGAACCTTGATTCGACATTACTTAGATACTCATTCTAACTAGCTCTGGTGCTAGTCTAACCGATCATAATGCGCATATTGTATTTTGTTTTAAGTGAAGATATAAAAAACTCCCTCTCTACTCGTTGGGTGTCGTAATCAATGGCGAGCAGGTCACGGAATTTGTCAGCAGTCTGCATTTACAGCCACGATACTGCTCACCATAGCTGCTAGTGGTTTCTATTTTTTGGATAGCAGAAAAGCAAAAACCCCACGCTTTTGGCATGGGGTTTCGGCTTGATTTGATGCCTGGCAGTGTCCTACTCTCGCATGGGGAGACCCCACACTACCATCGGCGCTACGGCGTTTCACTTCTGAGTTCGGCATGGGATCAGGTGGGACCACCGCGCTATGGCCGCCAGGCAAATTCTGTTTTAACTCACCCGCTTCACAATAATATATCGTGCAGCCAGTCAGTCCAATCTCGGAACTTCGCTGAAAATCTCTCTCTCAAACCACCAAAACACCTTTGGTGTTGTAAGGTTAAGCCTCACGGATCATTAGTACTGGTTAGCTCAATGCATCGCTGCACTTACACACCCAGCCTATCAACGTCATAGTCTTTAACGTTCCTTCAGGGGGCTTAAAGCCCCAGGGAAGACTCATCTCGAGGCAAGTTTCCCGCTTAGATGCTTTCAGCGGTTATCTCTTCCGAATTTAGCTACCGGGCAATGCCATTGGCATGACAACCCGAACACCAGTGATTCGTCCACTCCGGTCCTCTCGTACTAGGAGCAGCCCCTCTCAATCTTCCAACGCCCACGGCAGATAGGGACCGAACTGTCTCACGACGTTCTAAACCCAGCTCGCGTACCACTTTAAATGGCGAACAGCCATACCCTTGGGACCTACTTCAGCCCCAGGATGTGATGAGCCGACATCGAGGTGCCAAACACCGCCGTCGATATGAACTCTTGGGCGGTATCAGCCTGTTATCCCCGGAGTACCTTTTATCCGTTGAGCGATGGCCCTTCCATTCAGAACCACCGGATCACTAAGACCTACTTTCGTACCTGCTCGAGCCGTCACTCTCGCAGTCAAGCTAGCTTATGCCTTTGCACTAACCTCACGATGTCCGACCGTGATTAGCTAACCTTCGTGCTCCTCCGTTACTCTTTGGGAGGAGACCGCCCCAGTCAAACTACCCACCAGACACTGTCCTCACCCCAGATTATGGGGCCGAGTTAGAACATCAAACATTAAAGGGTGGTATTTCAAGGTTGGCTCCATGCAGACTGGCGTCCACACTTCAATGCCTCCCACCTATCCTACACATCAAGGCTCAATGTTCAGTGTCAAGCTATAGTAAAGGTTCACGGGGTCTTTCCGTCTTGCCGCGGGTACACTGCATCTTCACAGCGAGTTCAATTTCACTGAGTCTCGGGTGGAGACAGCCTGGCCATCATTACGCCATTCGTGCAGGTCGGAACTTACCCGACAAGGAATTTCGCTACCTTAGGACCGTTATAGTTACGGCCGCCGTTTACTGGGGCTTCGATCAAGAGCTTCGCCTTGCGGCTGACCCCATCAATTAACCTTCCAGCACCGGGCAGGCGTCACACCGTATACGTCCACTTTCGTGTTTGCACAGTGCTGTGTTTTTATTAAACAGTTGCAGCCAGCTGGTATCTGCGACTGGCTTCAGCTCCGAGAGCAAGTCTCTTCACCTAGCGCCAGCGTGCCTTCTCCCGAAGTTACGGCACCATTTTGCCTAGTTCCTTCACCCGAGTTCTCTCAAGCGCCTGAGTATTCTCTACCTGACCACCTGTGTCGGTTTGGGGTACGATTTAATGTTACCTGATGCTTAGAGGCTTTTCCTGGAAGCTTGGCATCAACTACTTCACCACCGTAGTGGCTCGTCATCACACCTCAGCGTTGATAAGCAACCGGATTTACCTGGTCACTCCGCCTACATGCTTAAACCGGGACAACCGTCGCCCGGCTAGCCTAGCCTTCTCCGTCCCCCCTTCGCAGTAACACCAAGTACAGGAATATTAACCTGTTTCCCATCGACTACGCTTTTCAGCCTCGCCTTAGGGGTCGACTCACCCTGCCCCGATTAACGTTGGACAGGAACCCTTGGTCTTCCGGCGTGCGGGTTTTTCACCCGCATTATCGTTACTTATGTCAGCATTCGCACTTCTGATACCTCCAGCAACCCTCACAGGTCACCTTCAACGGCTTACAGAACGCTCCCCTACCCAACAACACCTAAGTGTCGCTGCCGCAGCTTCGGTGCATGGTTTAGCCCCGTTACATCTTCCGCGCAGGCCGACTCGACCAGTGAGCTATTACGCTTTCTTTAAATGATGGCTGCTTCTAAGCCAACATCCTGGCTGTCTGTGCCTTCCCACATCGTTTCCCACTTAACCATGACTTTGGGACCTTAGCTGGCGGTCTGGGTTGTTTCCCTCTTCACGACGGACGTTAGCACCCGCCGTGTGTCTCCCGTGATAACATTCTTCGGTATTCGGAGTTTGCATCGGTTTGGTAAGTCGGGATGACCCCCTAGCCGAAACAGTGCTCTACCCCCGAAGATGAGTTCACGAGGCGCTACCTAAATAGCTTTCGGGGAGAACCAGCTATCTCCCGGTTTGATTGGCCTTTCACCCCCAGCCACAAGTCATCCGCTAATTTTTCAACATTAGTCGGTTCGGTCCTCCAGTTAGTGTTACCCAACCTTCAACCTGCCCATGGCTAGATCACCGGGTTTCGGGTCTATACCTTGCAACTAGACGCCCAGTTAAGACTCGGTTTCCCTACGGCTCCCCTATTCGGTTAACCTTGCTACAAAATATAAGTCGCTGACCCATTATACAAAAGGTACGCAGTCACACCACGAAGGTGCTCCCACTGCTTGTACGTACACGGTTTCAGGTTCTATTTCACTCCCCTCGCCGGGGTTCTTTTCGCCTTTCCCTCACGGTACTGGTTCACTATCGGTCAGTCAGGAGTATTTAGCCTTGGAGGATGGTCCCCCCATATTCAGACAGGATGTCACGTGTCCCGCCCTACTCATCGAGTTCACAGAATATGCATTTTTGTGTACGGGACTATCACCCTGTACCGTGCGACTTTCCAGACGCTTCCACTAACACATAAACTGATTCAGACTCTGGGCTCTTCCCCGTTCGCTCGCCGCTACTGGGGGAATCTCGGTTGATTTCTTTTCCTCGGGGTACTTAGATGTTTCAGTTCCCCCGGTTCGCCTTGCATGGCTATGTATTCACCATGCAATAGTGCAACGAATTGCACTGGGTTTCCCCATTCGGGTATCGTCGGTTGTAACGCTTCATATCAGCTTACCGACGCTTTTCGCAGATTAGCACGCCCTTCATCGCCTCTGACTGCCTAGGCATCCACCGTGTACGCTTAGTCGCTTAACCTCACAACCCGAAGGTGTCTTTGCAGACCCTTTGCGTTGCGATTATTTGAGAGACTCTAATACAGGCTACTCTTTATCTCAGTCACTCTACGGAGAGATAAGTTTCAGCTGTATTGTTTCAATTTTCAGCTTGTTCCAGATTGTTAAAGAGCAATATTTCACAACACACTGTGTCTTGCGACCGCAGTACGTTTTGAAATAGTTTTTTATATGGTGGAGCTAAGCGGGATCGAACCGCTGACCTCCTGCGTGCAAGGCAGGCGCTCTCCCAGCTGAGCTATAGCCCCATATAAAAAGCAAATCACCTTATTGCTGCAACTCAACAGGGAATGGTGAGTTGGTGGGTCTGAGTGGACTTGAACCACCGACCTCACCCTTATCAGGGGTGCGCTCTAACCACCTGAGCTACAGACCCAACAAGGTACTAAAGCCCGGCTAATCTCTCAGCCCGGCCTTATTTGCTCGTTACTTTCTATCAGACAATCTGTGTGGACACTGCGCAATGCGTATCGTGAGGTAAGGAGGTGATCCAACCGCAGGTTCCCCTACGGTTACCTTGTTACGACTTCACCCCAGTCATGAATCACAAAGTGGTAAGCGCCCTCCCGAAGGTTAAGCTACCTACTTCTTTTGCAACCCACTCCCATGGTGTGACGGGCGGTGTGTACAAGGCCCGGGAACGTATTCACCGTAGCATTCTGATCTACGATTACTAGCGATTCCGACTTCATGGAGTCGAGTTGCAGACTCCAATCCGGACTACGACAGACTTTATGTGGTCCGCTTGCTCTCGCGAGTTCGCTTCACTTTGTATCTGCCATTGTAGCACGTGTGTAGCCCTACTCGTAAGGGCCATGATGACTTGACGTCATCCCCACCTTCCTCCGGTTTGTCACCGGCAGTCTCCCTTGAGTTCCCACCATTACGTGCTGGCAACAAAGGATAAGGGTTGCGCTCGTTGCGGGACTTAACCCAACATTTCACAACACGAGCTGACGACAGCCATGCAGCACCTGTCTCACAGTTCCCGAAGGCACCGAAGCATCTCTGCTAAGTTCTGTGGATGTCAAGAGTAGGTAAGGTTCTTCGCGTTGCATCGAATTAAACCACATGCTCCACCGCTTGTGCGGGCCCCCGTCAATTCATTTGAGTTTTAACCTTGCGGCCGTACTCCCCAGGCGGTCGACTTAACGCGTTAGCTCCGGAAGCCACGCCTCAAGGGCACAACCTCCAAGTCGACATCGTTTACAGCGTGGACTACCAGGGTATCTAATCCTGTTTGCTCCCCACGCTTTCGCACCTGAGCGTCAGTCTTTGTCCAGGGGGCCGCCTTCGCCACCGGTATTCCTCCAGATCTCTACGCATTTCACCGCTACACCTGGAATTCTACCCCCCTCTACAAGACTCTAGCTTGCCAGTTTCAAATGCAGTTCCCACGTTAAGCGCGGGGATTTCACATCTGACTTAACAAACCGCCTGCGTGCGCTTTACGCCCAGTAATTCCGATTAACGCTTGCACCCTCCGTATTACCGCGGCTGCTGGCACGGAGTTAGCCGGTGCTTCTTCTGCGAGTAACGTCAATCAATCGTGCTATTAACACGACTGCCTTCCTCCTCGCTGAAAGTGCTTTACAACCCGAAGGCCTTCTTCACACACGCGGCATGGCTGCATCAGGCTTGCGCCCATTGTGCAATATTCCCCACTGCTGCCTCCCGTAGGAGTCTGGACCGTGTCTCAGTTCCAGTGTGGCTGGTCATCCTCTCAGACCAGCTAGGGATCGTCGCCTAGGTGAGCCATTACCCCACCTACTAGCTAATCCCATCTGGGTTCATCCGATGGCGTGAGGCCCGAAGGTCCCCCACTTTGCTCTTACGAGGTCATGCGGTATTAGCTACCGTTTCCAGTAGTTATCCCCCTCCATCAGGCAGATCCCCAGACATTACTCACCCGTCCGCCGCTCGCCGGCGAAGTAGTAAACTACTTCCCGCTGCCGCTCGACTTGCATGTGTTAGGCCTGCCGCCAGCGTTCAATCTGAGCCATGATCAAACTCTTCAATTTAAGATTTGTTTGATTTGCTACCGAAGTAGCGATGCTCAAAGATTACTTTCTGCAAATATGCATTCGAACCGAAGTTCAAATGTGTACTGCTTTGGTCACTCTTCAAGACTTTGATATTGCTTCTGCCTGCCGAAACAGGCTTCGATATCGTCTTGCGAGTGCCCACACAGATTGTCTGATAAATTGTTAAAGAGCAGTGAGTTAGCAACCTTCCGGTCAGTAACTCGAGGTGCGCATATTACGCTTTCCTCACTCAGAGTCAACTACTTATTTCGTTGAATTTCTCTGTTCTCTTTGCCGGTCACTTAACTACTTGATTCGTTGTGTGCCGTCTCGATGGATGCGCATTATAGGGAGTCGAGTTTTTTGCACAACTCTTTTTTCGCCTTTTTTTACTGTTTGAATACTTTTCACTCCTTACGTGCAGATCTTGGTCGATCTATTGTGCTTTCACTGAGGTCACCCTCTTCGATTGGTTGTAATTCCAGCAACAAAGGCTAGTATTGCCAGTAAAATGAGATCTTATAAAAGAGGTTATTGTTATGTCCGATGCTATTCGCCCCTACCTACATTATTTACCAACGCTAGGTGATCGCGTCATGGTCGATAGATCTAGCGTGATCATTGGCAATGTTATTCTGGGCGATGATGTCAGTGTCTGGCCGTTGGTCGCGATTCGGGGTGATGTCAATCAAGTCGTCATTGGCGCACGTTCAAATATCCAAGACGGTAGTGTGTTACATGTAACCCATAAGTCTGAACATAATCCTGAAGGGAACCCGCTGATTATTGGCGAGGACGTGACGGTTGGCCACAAAGCTATGCTTCACGGTTGTACTATCGGCAACCGAGTACTCGTTGGAATGGGATCGATCCTGTTAGATGGGGCAGTAATAGAAGATGATGTGATGATTGGAGCCGGTAGCCTGGTTGCCCCGGGGAAACGATTAGTTAGTGGTTACCTCTATATGGGCAGCCCGGCTAAACAAGTCCGTCCGTTAACACCGGCGGAATATGAAGGTCTGCTCTACTCTGCCAGTAACTACGTACGCTGGAAAGATGACTATCTGGCCGAAACTAAATAAGTAGCAATAGTAGATGCAGGAAATAGGTCATTATCTTTCCTGCATTATTCTGTGCTCTTCTTATTTACCTAACTCATCACGCAACTGATTTAAGACCGGTGCAATTTCTGGCATCACACCGTGCCAGAGTTGGAAAGCATGTGCCGCTTGCCCCACCAGCATACCCAGACCATCGGCATAGTTTGTCACGCCTAACCTCTTACTCCAGACTAAGAATGGGGTATCCTCAGCTTGATAAAACATATCATAGCAGCGCGTTTGCGGGCCGATGATATTCGTAGGTAAGTTTGGAACCTCACCATGAATACCTGAGGCGGTGGCATTTATGATTAAATCAAAGCGCTGCCCATTCAGGGTCTGCATTTCGGTAGCATCAATATCACCCAAATGGTGGAATACTTCAGCAAGCTGCTGCGCACGCGCATAAGTGCGATTAGTAATAACCACCTTGCACCCGTATGAGAGTAAAGGGAGGATAACACCACGGGCCGCCCCGCCCGCGCCCACAAGCAGGATAGTGTCGGTTTCTTGGATCAGGTGCAGCCGTTGAAGATCACTGAGCAAACCAATGCCGTCGGTATTGTCACCTAATAAGCGGCCATCTTCTAATTGCTTGATCGTATTAACCGCCCCTGCCAATGACGCACGATCTGTCAGTTCATCACATTTTTCATGCGCGCGTTCTTTAAACGGCGTGGTGATATTCGCACCCACTGCACCACGCGCAAAAAAGGACGATAATACCTCCTCAAATGTTTCATTAGGTGCAAGTACCTTACCGTATTGATGCTCTATACCTGTTTGCTCAGCAAAAAGCGCATGGATCCTCGGCGATTTACTGTGCCCTATTGGATTACCAAATACTGCGAACTTCTGATCCATGCTATTTCCTACCCTTGACGAAATTGCTTACCGGTTATGGCGTCTCTGATTTCAGATGGGTTTAAGCGGCCACCAACCTTGCCAAAGAGCACCGGCAGTGAAGGGCCAAACTGTATTCTCACTTCTTCATCTGTACGGCAAGGTTCACGACCACTTAAATTGGCGCTGGTTGAAACCAGTGGTTTGCCATATTGCAAGCAAAGCTGTTGTACAAGTGGGTGGTCACTTACTCTCACGGCCAGTGAATCAAAGCTACCCGTTAGCCAACGTGGTGTTTCAGCTCGAGCTGGAATCACCCAGGTTACCGCCCCTGGCCAACAGGAAAAAATAGTCTCTCGTTGTGAGTCACTTAACGTCGAGTCGTCAATATAAGGTTTTAATTGTTCATAATTGGCTGCAATCAGGATCAAACCTTTCTGCCATGGTCGCTGTTTTAAGGCTAATAGCGCATTCACGGCCTTTTCGCTATCAGGGTCACAGCCTAAACCAAAAACAGCTTCTGTCGGATAGGCAATAACCTCCTCTTGCTGCAGTGCCCGCAGCACATCGGCCAAAACGTCACTCTTCTCTTTCATGCTTACTCTGTTATCACTCACTTGCCACGACCTTCCCACATAACTTGCTGGCGCAAAAACGTTTGACGCCTTGTGCTGTTCTCTTTTCCATCAATAATGGATAGTGGCAATAACCACAGTTTCCGGCAATAGGCTGCTGGTTAATGGTAAATTGGCAATCTGGATAGCGGTTACAGGCATGGAAAACCTTCCCAAACCGTGACTTACGTTGCAACAGTTTTCCTTGACCGCATTGTGGGCAATCGATCGACGTCTCATCAGGTTTATCAATCACTTCAGTATGGTCACATTGTGGATATTGGCTGCAACCAATAAACATACCAAAACGCCCTTGCCGCAATACCATTTCTGAACCACATTCTGGACAAAGTTGCCCATCCAGAACTTTCACAATATGGCCATCAGATTGCGCTTTTAGCGGGCGCATATACTGGCAGTCGGGATAATGCGAACAACCAAGGAATGGGCCATGGCCACCACTGCGAATGACTAAAGCCGATCCACATTCAGGACACGACCCATTATCCTTGGCAGTAACTGTTTTCGTCATAACGCCTTCTGTATCAAAATTATTAGCCCATGATGTTACCACCTAGTGCAAATAACCTTCATTGACTTCAAAAAGTAACTCTTCCATCTGCTGATAGGCAATTTCATAACCCGGTATGTTAAACAACACCATCAGCACAACCCACTTAAGATCTTCCAGATCGATCTCATTAGAATCTAACGCCATAATACGATCGATAACCATTTCACGGGTATCAAAGTGTAGTACCTGAATTTGTTCAAGAAATAGGATAAAACCACGACAACTGGTATCCAGGCGTTGAGACTCTTCCACAGTATAAATACGTAATGCTTGCGGATCGGCGGCATAGAGATAAGGTGCTTTCTGCCCTTCTTGTAGGTCAGCAAGAGCCTCCAACCAGTTCAGGGCGTTGTTGATATCCTCGCGATAGAAACCTGCGTCAGCAAGATCGTCAGTAATCTTATCTTGGTCGACAAGCATTTCCGACTCGTTATGCATATAAGTTTCAAATAAGTAAATTAAAACGTCGAACATGGCCTGCCCTCCTTAATCGGACATAGCCGCCGGGTACAGCTGCGATCCACCCTGCTAACTCCAGTTCGAGCAATTTGCTTACGATCTCTGGTACAGGTTGGCCGGCACGTTCGGCGACGACATCAACGGGTGTCACCTCATCTCCTACGTTAGCCAACACATCAGCAAATGGCAATTCAACTTGCCTCTCTGATGAAGAAATAATTGCTTTCTCAGGTAATGATATCCATTGAAGTGAACCGCCTAGCTGCTCGGCGACCCCTTCTACCGAGCTTGCCAAATAGGCGCCTTGCTGGATCAGCCAATGTACACCTTCGCTGGTTTCACTCCCTAATGGCCCCGGTAAAGCAAAAACATCTCTCCCTTGTTCAATAGCATAGCGGGCAGTAATTAAAGAGCCACTTTTCATTGTGGCCTCAACAACTAACACAGCCGAGCTTAATCCACTAATGATGCGGTTTCTTCTGGGGAAATGAGCGGCAATCGGTAATGCGGTCGTCAAAAACTCAGAGACCAAAGCCCCGCCTTGGTGTTCGATCTCTTTGGCTAACTGGCTATGTCGCCGTGGATAGATATTTTCTAATCCGCTGCCTAATACCGCGATAGTCTTACCTTTCGCGCTCAAAGCCGCCTGATGACAAATGCCATCTATCCCCATGGCGAGGCCGCTGGTGATAACTAACCCGGTTCGCGCCAGCTCTGAAGCAAAATGACGGCCCCACTGTTCGCCATAATGGCTAAAATGGCGACTCCCAACCATGGCGACCTGTGGGCGATAGAGAACATCCAGCTCGCCGGAAACAAACAGCACCAAAGGTGCGCCTGAAATATGGGTTAAGCGGGGTGGGTAGCCTGGCTCACCATAGGTCAATAAGTGATGAGAGGGGTGATTCAACCAGGTTAATGTGGCTTCAATATAGTGGGGATCTACCTGATAAAACTGCTGACATTGCTGCGGACTCAGCCCATAAGCGGCTAAGCGCCCAGGGTGAATATCACCACTGGCAAGTAACCGCCTGACCAATCCCCCGCTCTTCGCTACACCAAACCCCTTAACCTTGCTCATCCTGAGCCATAATTCTGCTGCTAACATATCGCCTCCCTGGCTTGCTTTCTAAGCTGGCACCGATTTGTTCAATTGGTAGCCAATGCTGTCAATCCGAGCGAGAAATGTCTAGAATAGAGATTGAATATCATTCACTACTCGGACGCAGATCTAGATATTTATGTCAGTATTACAAGTATTACATTACCCAGATGAGCGGCTGCGCAAAATTGCTGCGCCGGTAAAAGAAGTCAATGGTGAAATCCAGCGCATTGTGGACGACATGTTCGAAACGATGTACGCAGAGGAAGGTATTGGTCTTGCCGCAACACAAGTGGATGTTCACCTGCAAATTATCGTCATTGATGTCTCGGAAAACCGTGACCAACGTCTGGTGCTAATTAACCCAGAGCTGTTGGAAAAAAGCGGTGAAACCGGCATCGAAGAGGGTTGTTTATCAATTCCTGAGCAACGTGCACTGGTTCCTCGAGCCGAAAAGGTAAAAATCAGAGCGCTGGATCGTGACGGTAAACCTTTCGAGCTGGAAACTGATGATTTATTAGCAATTTGTATCCAGCATGAGATGGATCATTTGGTTGGAAAACTATTTGTGGACTATTTGTCACCGCTGAAACGTCAGCGTATCCGCCAAAAGCTGGAGAAAATGGCCAAGTTGAATGCCCGTGACAACTAACCCTTTCTAATGCAGGAAACCTACGTGTCTGACTCTTTGCGGATTATTTTTGCCGGAACTCCTGATTTTGCAGCGCGCCATCTCGGCGCGTTGTTGTCTTCCCAGCATCAGATTGTTGGTGTTTTTACTCAACCAGACCGCCCGGCGGGACGAGGTAACAAACTCACCCCTAGCCCGGTTAAAGTATTGGCAGAACAACAGGGTATCCCCGTTTTTCAGCCAAAATCATTACGGCCAGAAGAGAACCAACATTTAGTTGCTGTTCTTAATGCAGATATTATGGTAGTGGTCGCTTATGGCCTGATTCTGCCAGCCTCTGTATTGGCAATGCCGCGATTAGGCTGCATCAATGTCCATGGTTCCCTGCTGCCACGCTGGCGTGGCGCTGCACCAATCCAACGTTCAGTATGGGCTGGAGATGCAAAAACTGGGGTTACCATCATGCAGATGGATGTTGGGCTAGATACTGGCGATATGTTGCATAAGATTGAATGTGATATTCAGCCGGAAGATACTAGTGCGACACTGTACGATAAATTGGCACAATTAGGCCCTCAAGGCTTATTGATAACACTACAACAATTGGCCGAAGGCCGTGCACAGCCAGAAGTACAAGATGAAGCACAAGTGACTTATGCAGAAAAACTCAGCAAAGAAGAGGCTAAATTGGATTGGTCACTTTCTGCGGCTCAGTTAGAACGTTGTATTCGTGCTTTCAATCCTTGGCCAGTTAGCTATTTTGTCGTTGATGAACAGCCGGTTAAAGTATGGCAAGCAGAGGTACTCCCGGCTGTTGATAATACCAAGCCTGGAACCATCATTCATGCTGATAAGCATGGTATCCAAGTGGCGACAGCCCAGGGTGTGTTAAATATCACTCAACTGCAACCTGCTGGGAAAAAAGCCATGTCTGCTGCTGACTTATTAAATTCACGTCGCGAGTGGTTCACTCCCGGTAACCAGTTAGCATAAAAGATCTCTTTAGTCATATACCCAATAGATTTCATGGTGCAGGAAGGCGGCAAGCAAGAAAATCCCGATGAGCTTACACCAGTAAATGATTCGGGTGACACATCTGCAACTTGAAAGATGACGGGTATAAATTTCATTGCCCGATACTTCATCATCGGGCCTCTTTCCCTTTATTTGCTGACGTTTGTCGGCTTTTTTGGTTATGAAAAACACATATAATCTCCGCAGCATCGCTGCCAAAGCAATTAGCCAGGTATTAGATCAGGGGCAATCGCTCAGTACCGTTTTGCCTGGGCTACACAACACTATTTCTGATAAAGATCGCGCATTGCTGCAGGAGTTGTGTTTTGGCACTTTGCGTGTCTTGCCGCAATTAGAGTGGTGCATCCAGCAGTTGATGGCTCGCCCGATGACGGGTAAGCAGCGCGTCTTTCATTATCTGATTATGGTTGGACTGTATCAGCTAATTTACACCCGTATTCCCCCCCATGCCGCGCTGGCAGAGACAGTCGAAGGTGCTACTGCGCTAAAACGCCCACAATTAAAGGGGCTGATTAACGGTGTATTGCGCCAATTCCAACGCCAACAAGTTGAACTACTGGAGCGTGCGGCAAATAATGATAGCAGCTATCTACATCCAAGCTGGTTATTGGCACGGATTAAGCTGGCTTATCCCGATCAGTGGCAGCAGATTTTGGATGCGAATAACCAGAAACCGCCAATGTGGTTACGTGTTAATCGCCTACACCATTCACGCAGTGAATATCTCGAACTCTTAAAACAAGCCGATATAGATGCTGCCCCGCATGATGCTTATCCCGATGCACTGCGTCTTATCACACCCTGTGCCGTCAGTGCGCTACCTGGTTTTGAACTTGGCTGGGTCACCGTGCAAGATGCATCAGCCCAGGGGTGTGTTGATCTGCTTGATCCACAAAATGGCGAACAGATCCTTGATCTCTGCGCAGCCCCCGGCGGCAAAACAACACATATTCTGGAAGCAGCACCAAAGGCCCATGTATTGGCGGTTGATATCGATGAGCAGCGCCTTAGCCGGGTGAAAGAGAATTTGCAACGCCTGCAACTGCATGCTGTCGTGCGTGTTGGCGATGGTAGAACCCCAGAAGCATGGTGCGGAGATCAACAATTTGATCGTATTTTGTTAGATGCGCCTTGCTCAGCAACCGGGGTTATTCGCCGCCACCCTGATATTAAGTGGTTACGCCGAGACAGTGACATTGCTGAACTAGCTCAATTGCAATCTGAGATCATTGAAGCTATCTGGCCTAAACTGAAAAAAGGTGGCGTAATGGTTTATGCTACCTGCTCTATATTGCCGGAAGAGAATCAGCAACAGATTACCGCTTTCTTGCAGCGTCATTCTGAAGCCGAGTTGGTTGAAACAGGTACGACTGCAGCACCCGGTAAACAGAACCTGCCCCACCCTGAGGATGGCGACGGTTTCTTTTATGCCAAGTTAATCAAAAGGCTAAGTTGATCGAAAAATAGTCGTGGCTTTTGCTATGCCTCAAACCTAATTTCAGTGTGAAACAGAGAGCGCTATGAAAATAATTATTCTCGGGGCGGGGCAAGTTGGTGGAACCCTGGCGGAAAATCTGGTGGGTGAAAACAATGATATCACTGTCGTTGATGTTGACTCCGGCCGTCTACGCCAGTTGCAAGATAAATTTGATCTACGTGTAGTCCAGGGGCATGGTTCCCACCCTCGCGTGTTAAGAGAAGCGGGGGCAGAAGATGCCGACATGTTGGTTGCAGTGACGAATTCTGACGAAACCAATATGGTGGCCTGCCAAATCGCCTACTCGCTATTTAATACGCCAAATCGTATTGCTCGTATTCGTTCAGCTGAATATATCCGTGAAGCCGACAAATTATTTCTTCCGGAAGCCGTTCCTATTGATCATCTAATATCACCAGAACAGCTGGTTACCGATTATATCTATAAATTAATCGAGTATCCTGGCGCATTGCAGGTGGTCAATTTTGCTGAAGGTAAAGTCAGTATTGCCGCAGTTAAAGCCTATTATGGCGGGCCACTCGTAGGGAATGCATTGTCATCCCTACGTGAACATATGCCGCATATTGATACCCGCGTTGCCGCAATATTTCGTCAAGATCGTCCGATTCGTCCCCAAGGCTCAACTATCATTGAAGCGGGTGATGAAGTCTTCTTTGTCGCAGCCTCACAGCATATTCGCGCGGTAATGAGTGAGTTACAGCGTTTAGAAAAACCCTACAAACGCATTATGATTGTTGGTGGCGGGAATGTGGGTGCAGGCTTAGCCCTACGATTAGAAAAAGATTACAGCGTAAAATTAATTGAACGCGACCAGCAGAGAGCTGCTGAATTAGCCGAAATGCTGCATGACACAATCGTTTTTTATGGTGATGCTTCAGATCAAGAATTACTGGCAGAAGAGCACATCGAGCAGGTTGATGTTTTTATCGCGATTACCAATGATGATGAAGCTAATATCATGTCAGCTATGCTGGCAAAACGTATGGGCGCAAAAAAGGCGATGGTATTAATCCAACGTAGCGCTTATGTCGATCTGGTTCAGGGAAGTGTCATTGATATTGTTATCTCACCACAACAAGCCACCATTTCTGCACTATTAGGTCATGTTCGTAAAGCGGATATCGTCAGCGTATCCTCGCTAAGACGTGGTGTTGCTGAGGCAATAGAAGCTATTGCCCATGGTGATGAAAGCACATCAAAAGTTGTCGGTCGAATGGTTGAAGATATCAAATTGCCACCAGGTACGACGATTGGGGCTATTGTGCGCGGTGATGAAGTTATTATTGCTAACGGTAATTCCATCATTAAGCAGGGCGATCATGTTGTGATGTTTATTACTCACAAGAAATTTGTTCCCGACGTTGAACGGTTGTTCCAACCAAGTCCATTCTTCTTGTAATGAATAATAGTTAAGCTAACCAAGCTGACTGATAAATTAAAACTAATCCCATGGGAGATTGGGAAAAATTTCCTATAATTATGCTCGTGCCGGGTTTTATTTAGCTAAAATTAAGTCATTCATTTTGAAATGGGGTGTGGGTTATGAGTTTTATGAAGGAGTTTCGTGAATTTGCCATGCGTGGCAATGTAGTAGACTTAGCTGTCGGTGTAATTATTGGTGCGGCATTTGGCAGGATTGTTTCTTCACTTGTTGCCGATATCATCATGCCCCCATTGGGCTTATTACTAGGTGGCGTCGATTTTAAGCAATTCCATTTCGTATTACGTGCTGCCGAAGGGACGATACCCGCAGTTGTCATGAATTACGGTACCTTCATTCAAAGTATTTTTGATTTTGTTATTGTGGCCCTGGCAATATTCTCTGCAGTTAAGCTTATGAATAAAATGCGCCGTGAAAAAGCGGAAGAACCTGCGGCAGCGCCAGCACCAACAACTGAAGAGAAGCTATTAGCAGAGATTCGTGATTTGCTGAAAGCACAGCAATCAAAATAATTTCGAGACGCTAGTATCGTTAACGCCATCAAACCGATGGCCTTTTTATTACCCTTAAATCAGAAGGCCAGTGGTAAATAATCTATCGACTGCTTACCACTGGCCTCCCAGTTAGCGCCTTTTACGTGTTTATCTTTACGCTGATAACTCCCTTTCCCTTTACTACTCTTCTCAATGCGCTGCCTAAAAAGTGGATCATGGAGTAGCGCTTCTAATGCATTATCTTTTATTTTTCCTTTGGTATGGCGATATGTCGTCATAATAGTGCCTCACTGATGATATAGATTAAAAAACCAACAAATGATACTGCTTGTTTGAACTGAGTTAAACCCCCATCTAAAAATTTAGCCTTAAACTAATTCTTCCGCCGCTCCCTGCTCCAATGCTTCCAGAATAGAGCAATAAGTCGTCGCATGTGAACTACCACAACAAGCATTACTGAGACGTTTCAGTGACTCACGCATTTTTTTCAGCTCAGCAATCTTGCTTTCTACATCATGTAACCGCGAATCGACAATTGCCTTGGATTCCTGACAAGTATGATGTGCCGGATCAACACGGATCGACAGTAATTCAGCGATAGTTTCCAATGTAAACCCGAGCTGCTTTGCATAACGGATAAAACGCAAGCGCTGCAAATCTTGTTCAGTGTAAAGTCTATAGCCGCCTTCCGTCCGTTCACCATGTTGCATCATTCCCTGTTTTTCATAATAACGGATAGTATCTGGTGTAACATCAGCAAGTTTAGCGAGTTGCCCAATCTTTAACATGTATTACTCCTCTTTAGACAGCTTATCTGCCACTTTATGCTGATACTCGTTGTGCAAAAAATCAGTGCTAAAGCCCGCTTGTCTCAATCGCATCTCTAGCAAGGCCAGCTGCTTATGTAGTTTTGCATGATCATCATGCTGCTTTTCTAGCTGCGATAACAAGTCAACAATAGTAAGTGCTTCCTTGCGGTCCTGTAATTGAGGGGGCAGGTATCCTGCATTTTTCAGTAATCTATACCCGACTCTCAGATCAAGAGGAACAAAGAGATCATCATCGAGTTGCAGTGGCTTGCCATTTCCTGGCAAATTATCGAGTTCGCCATTTTCCAGGGCTTGGATAATGTGTCTTTCAGCCCATTCATCGATTAATACCATGTCACACCCCAGAGAGAAGATCTCTCAAAATTGAAGGTTAGTTAAGATTAATGGGCTCATGGATAAATAATAGGGGGAAAAGAGATAAAGCACGAGAGTATGCATTACGTCATTGAATTATGGACGTAAAAAAACCGGGCAAGCCCGGTTTTTTTACGCGTTTACAGATTACTCTGCAGCAACTACTTCTGCTTGCGATGCAGCACGATCAACTAACTCGATGTAAGCCATCGGTGCGTTGTCGCCTGCACGGAAGCCACACTTCAGAATGCGAGTGTAACCACCGGCACGGCTCGCGAAACGCGGGCCTAGCTCGTTAAACAGTTTTGCCACGATCTCGTTATCACGAGTACGGGCGAATGCCAGACGACGATTAGCTACGCTGTCGGTCTTGGCAAGAGTAATCAGCGGCTCAACAACGCGACGCAGCTCTTTCGCTTTCGGCAGGGTCGTCTTGATTATCTCATGACGAACCAAAGAGCCGGCCATGTTACGGAACATAGCCTGGCGATGGCTGCTGTTACGGTTCAGTTGACGACCACTCTTACGATGGCGCATGACCTTATCCTTCTCAGTAAAACCTTAACCTGTGATCCGGTTACTCGTCAGCAATGCTAGCTGGCGGCCAATTTTCTAGGCGCATGCCTAAAGAAAGACCACGTGAAGCGAGCACGTCTTTAATCTCAGTAAGAGATTTTTTACCCAGGTTCGGCGTTTTCAGCAACTCAACCTCGGTACGCTGTACCAGATCACCGATGTAGTGGATAGCTTCTGCCTTGAGGCAGTTAGCAGAGCGGACAGTCAATTCCAGATCGTCAACAGGGCGCAGCAGGATCGGATCAAACTCTGGCTTCTCTTCTTTAACTTCCGGTTGACGTACATCACGTAGGTCAACGAAAGCTTCAAGCTGTTCAGCCAAGATAGTTGCCGCACGGCGGATCGCCTCTTCAGGATCGATCGTACCATTGGTTTCCATCTCGATAACCAACTTGTCCAGGTCGGTACGCTGTTCTACACGCGCTGCTTCAACATTGTAGGCAATACGCTCTACAGGGCTATAGCATGCGTCTACTAACAGACGACCAATCGGGCGCTCATCTTCTTCCGAATGAATTCGGGCAGAAGCCGGCACATAACCACGACCACGTTGAACTTTGATACGCATACTAATAGATGCGTTTTCATCGGTCAGGTGGCAGATAACGTGCTGCGGCTTGACGATTTCGACATCACCATCATGGGTGATATCGGCTGCAGTCACAGGGCCAATGCCAGACTTATTCAGGGTAAGAATAACTTCATCTTTACCCTGAACTCTCACCGCCAGCCCTTTCAGGTTGAGCAGGATCTCCAGGATATCTTCCTGTACGCCTTCTTTGGTGCTGTACTCATGCAGTACACCATCAATCTCAACCTCGGTCACCGCGCAACCCGGCATAGATGAAAGCAGAATACGGCGCAGTGCGTTGCCGAGAGTATGGCCAAAGCCACGCTCTAACGGCTCAAGGGTCACCTTGGCGTGCGTCGAACTGACTTGCTCGATATCTACCAGGCGCGGTTTTAGAAACTCTGTCACAGAACCCTGCATTGTGTCCTCTCTTTGGTACTAAGCTTTACTTGGAGTAAAGCTCGACGATCAGGTGTTCATTAATGTCCGCAGACAGATCAGTACGTTCAGGAATACGTTTGAACACACCTTCCATCTTGACAGCATCAACTTCCAGCCAAGTCGGCTTTTCACGCTGCTCAGCCAGCTCCAAAGCTGCCTTAACACGAGACTGCTTTTTAGCTTTCTCACGGATGCTGACTACGTCATTCGGAGATACCTGATAAGAAGCGATGTTAACAACGCGACCATTTACCATGATAGCTTTATGACTAACCAGCTGACGTGATTCAGCACGAGTTGCGCCAAAGCCCATACGGTAAACTACGTTATCCAGACGACCTTCCAGCAGTTGCAACAGGTTTGCACCAGTGTTGCCTTTCAGACGTGCTGCTTCTTTATAGTAGTTACGGAATTGACGTTCTAGAACACCATAGATACGGCGAACTTTTTGCTTTTCACGTAACTGCACACCGTAGTCAGACAGACGCGGTTTACGCGCACCGTGCTGGCCAGGTGGTTGTTCGATCTTACACTTGGTGTCAATCGCACGAACACCAGACTTAAGGAATAAGTCTGTGCCCTCACGACGGCTCAGCTTGAGCTTAGGCCCCAAATATCTTGCCATTTTCTCTCTCCAACAAACCTAAAAGCAGCGTTATACGCGGCGCTTTTTCGGCGGACGACAACCGTTATGAGGGATCGGAGTCACATCAGTAATATTAGTGATGCGGAAACCAGCCGCGTTTAACGCACGGATAGTAGACTCACGGCCCGGACCAGGTCCTTTAACCATAACTTCCAGATTCTTGATACCGTATTCTTTCACTGCGTCAGCGCAGCGCTCTGCTGCAACTTGCGCTGCGAACGGAGTAGACTTACGAGATCCACGGAAACCGGAACCACCTGCTGTTGCCCAACCCAATGCGTTACCTTGACGATCTGTAATGGTAACGATGGTGTTGTTGAAAGAAGCATGGATATGAGCCACACCGTCAGAGACTGTCTTTCTTACACGCTTACGTGCACGAATAGGTGCCTTTGCCATTATTCAATCACCCCGATTATTTCTTGATCGGTTTACGCGGACCCTTACGGGTACGTGCGTTGGTCTTAGTACGCTGACCGCGAACTGGTAGACCACGACGATGACGCAAACCACGATAAGTCCCAAGGTCCATCAGACGCTTGATGCTCAGGGTCACCTCACGACGCAGATCACCTTCTACAACGTACTTGGCAACTTCGTCACGCAGCTTCTCGATTTGCTCTTCAGACAGCTCACTGATCTTAACATTTTCAGCAATACCCGCTGCAACACAGATAGCCTGTGAGCGAGTTTTACCGATGCCGTAGATCGCAGTTAATGCGATAACGGTATGTTTCTGATCAGGAATGTTAATGCCTGCTATACGGGCCACTATGCACTCCTACTATTTTATACAGCAATACCATTCTGAAAAGCCCGTTTTCAGGATACTCAAATAGCATTGCAGTCACATACAAAAGATTGGCTGGCTAATCTAGCCAGCTCAACCCAACTTTGCAAGAAAAATATGCAAGATAAATCAGCCTTGACGCTGTTTATGCTTTGGTTCGGCACTGCAGATTACGCGAACGACACCGTTACGCTTAACAATTTTGCAGTTACGACATAATTTCTTGACGGAAGCACGAACTTTCATTTTTACTCTCCGTAACTTCTCAAACATCCCTGATTAGCGGTTATAGCCTTTCAGGTTTGCTTTCTTCAATGCAGACTCGTATTGACTCGACATCATCAGAGTTTGCACTTGAGCCATAAAGTCCATGATGACCACCACTACGATAAGTAGGGAGGTACCACCAAAGTAAAATGGTACTTTCATCGCGTCACGCATGAACTCCGGGATCAGGCAGATGAAAGTAATATACATCGCACCAATTAAGGTTAGACGCGTCATTACTTTATCGATGTACTTCGCCGTTTGCTCTCCCGGACGAATTCCTGGCACGAATGCACCGGACTTCTTCAGGTTATCTGCTGTTTCACGCGGGTTGAAAACTAGCGCCGTGTAGAAGAAACAGAAGAAGATGATTGCAGACGCATAGAGTAACACATAAAGCGGCTGTCCTGGCTGCAAATACATCGAAATAGTCGTCAGCCAGTTCCAACCTGTCCCACCCCCAAACCATGATGCAATCGTGGCAGGGAACAGAATTATGCTGGAAGCGAAGATTGCAGGGATAACCCCGGCCATGTTCACTTTCAACGGTAAGTGTGTGCTCTGTGCTGCATAAACACGACGACCTTGTTGACGTTTAGCATAGTTAACGACGATACGACGTTGACCACGTTCAATGAAAACAACGAAGAAGGTTACTGCAAACACTAATACTGCAACCAACAGCAACAGGAGGAAGTGCAGGTCGCCTTGCCGAGCTTGCTCGATGGTATGGGCTATTGCAGGTGGTAGACCGGCAACAATACCAGCAAAGATTATGATTGAAATACCGTTACCGATACCACGCTCAGTAATCTGTTCGCCAAGCCACATCAGGAACATAGTCCCGGTGACCAAGCTAACAACAGCGGTAAAGTAGAAGGCAAAGCCTGGATTGATTACCAGACCTTGCATCCCAGGCATATTCGGTAGACCGGTAGCAATACCGATCGATTGGAATATAGCCAATACCAACGTGCCATAACGGGTGTACTGACTAATCTTACGACGGCCAGCTTCCCCTTCTTTCTTTATTTCTGCTAACGCTGGATGAACCACCGTTAACAGCTGGATAATAATTGATGCCGAAATATACGGCATGATACCCAAGGCAAAGATAGAAGCACGACTGAGAGCACCACCAGAGAACATGTTAAACATTTCAATGATGGTCCCTCTCTGCTGCTCGAGCAATTTAGCAAGCACAGTGGCATCGATACCAGGAATCGGAATAAAAGAGCCGATACGGAAAACAATAAGCGCACCGATAACAAACAAAAGTCTGCGCTTCAGTTCGCCTAATCCGCCTTTAGCACTTTGAAAATCTAATCCTGGTTGCTTAGCCATCTGCTACTTATTCCTCAATTTTACCGCCAGCAGCTTCGATAGCAGCACGAGCGCCTTTGGTGACACGCAGACCACGAAGAGTTACCGCACGAGTGATTTCGCCTGAAAGCATAACTTTCGCGAACTCAATCTGGGTACCAACAACGTTAGCGGCTTTCAGCGTGTTCAGGTCGATTACGTCGCCTTCCACTAAAGCCAATTCAGACAGACGAACTTCTGCCGTGATCATAGCTTTGCGAGAGGTGAAGCCGAATTTCGGCAAACGACGATATAAAGGCATCTGACCACCTTCAAAACCACGACGTACGCCACCACCAGAACGTGAGTTCTGACCTTTGTGACCACGACCAGCAGTTTTACCCAGGCCAGAACCGATACCACGACCTACACGCTTCGGCGCATGCTTGGCACCATCAGCCGGAGACAGAGTATTTAAACGCATCTGTTACTCCTCAACTTTAACCATGTAGGAAACCAAGTTGACCATACCACGTACAGCGGGAGTATCCTCACGCTCTACAGTATGACCAATACGACGCAGACCTAAACCGATCAGAGTTGCCTTGTGTTTCGGCAAACGACCGATACTGCTTTTTGTTTGAGTTACTTTAATAGTCTTTGCCATGGTTATTTCCCTAGAATTTCTTCGACGGACTTACCACGCTTGGCAGCGACCATTTCTGGGGATTTCATATCTTCCAGAGCTAAAATAGTTGCACGAACCACGTTGATCGGGTTAGTAGAACCATATGCCTTGGCCAATACGTTATGAACCCCTGCAACTTCCAAGACGGCGCGCATTGCACCACCGGCGATAATACCGGTACCTTCAGAAGCTGGTTGCATGAATACACGAGAACCTGTGTGAGCACCTTTAACTGGGTGCTGCAGGGTACCGTTATCCAAAGCAACATTAATCATAGCGCGACGGGCTTTTTCCATCGCTTTCTGGATCGCTGCCGGAACTTCGCGTGCTTTGCCGTAGCCAAAACCAACGCGACCGTTACCATCACCAACTACTGTTAGTGCGGTAAAGCTGAAAATACGGCCACCTTTTACGGTTTTAGATACGCGGTTTACCGCGATCAGCTTTTCCTGCAGTTCGCCAGCTTGTTTTTCGATGTGTGACATCTTACACCTCTACCTTAGAACTGAAGGCCAGCTTCACGGGCAGCATCTGCCAGTGCCTGGACTCGACCATGATATTGGAAACCGGAACGGTCAAAGGATACTTTCGTGATCCCTTTTTCCAATGCGCGCTCTGCAACAGCTTTACCTACAGCTGCGGCGGCATCTTTGTTGCCGGCGTACTTCAATTGCTCATTGATAGCTTTTTCTACAGTAGAAGCTGCTACCAAAATTTCAGAACCGTTTGGTGCAATAACCTGCGCGTAAATATGGCGTGGGGTACGATGTACCACCAGGCGAGTCGCACCCAGTTCTTTGAGCTTGCGGCGTGCGCGGGTCGCACGACGGATACGAGCTGCTTTCTTATCCATAGTGTTACCTTACTTCTTCTTAGCCTCTTTGGTACGCACGACTTCGTCGGCGTAACGGACACCCTTGCCTTTATAAGGCTCAGGACGACGGTAGGCACGCAAATCTGCTGCAACCTGACCAATCACCTGCTTATCAGCGCCTTTCAGCACGATTTCAGTTTGGGTCGGGCATTCGGCAGTGATGCCAGCCGGCAATTCATGGTCAACTGGATGAGAGAAGCCTAAGGCTAAATTCACCACGTTGCCTTTAACTGCGGCACGGTAACCTACGCCTACCAGTTGAAGCTTCTTAGTGAAGCCTTCGGTAACACCAACGACCATTGCGTTAAGCAGTGCACGAGTGGTACCCGCTTGGGCCCAACCGTCTACAGCGCCTTCGCGTGGAGCGAAAGTCAATGTATTATCTTCTTGCTTAACTTCAACAGCGCTATGGACGGTACGAGTCAGCTCGCCGTTCTTACCCTTTATCGAAATAACCTGACCGTTGAGTTTTACCTCTACGCCGGCAGGAATGACGACGGGTGCTTTTGCAACACGAGACATTCTTTCCTCCCGAATTAAGCTACGTAGCAGATAATCTCGCCACCAAGACCAGCTTGGCGAGCTGCACGATCGGTCATAACACCTTTAGAGGTAGAAATAACAGCGATACCCAAACCGGCCATAACTTTTGGCAGCTCATCTTTTTTCTTATAGATGCGCAGACCTGGACGGCTGATACGTTGAATGCTTTCTACCACTGCCTTGCCCTGGAAATACTTAAGTGCTAATTCCAGAGTAGGCTTGGTGTCGCCTTCGATTTTAAAATCTTCAATAAAGCCTTCTTCCTTCAGAACGTTGGCAATTGCCACTTTCAGCTTGGAGGAAGGCATGGTGACCGCAACTTTGTTTGCGGCTTGACCGTTACGGATACGGGTCAGCATATCCGCGATCGGATCTTGCATGCTCATCTGTCTTTACTCCCGTGATTCAATTGGTGACAATTACCAGCTAGCCTTTTTAAGGCCCGGGATTTCACCGCGCATTGCGGTTTCACGGACTTTAATACGGCTCAACCCGAACTTCCGCAGGAAACCATGCGGACGACCAGTTTGGTTGCAGCGGTTACGCTGACGGGACGGGCTGGAATCACGCGGCAGAGACTGCAGCTTCAGAACAGCATTCCAACGATCTTCGTCGGATGAGTTCACACCAGAGATAATAGCTTTTAATTCCTCGCGTTGAGCGCGGTATTTGTTAGCTAGTTTCACGCGAACAACTTCGCGTGCTTTCATTGATTGCTTAGCCATCAGTAACCCTACCTTACTTGCGGAATGGGAATTTAAAAGCAGCCAACAATGCACGGCCTTCATCATCGGATTTCGCAGTAGTGGTAATGGTAATATCCAAACCACGTACACGATCGACTTTATCGTAGTCGATTTCCGGGAAGATGATCTGCTCGCGCACACCCATGCTGTAGTTTCCACGACCATCGAATGACTTAGCGGACAAGCCACGGAAGTCACGGATACGCGGAACAGCAATGGTAATCAGACGCTCAAAGAATTCCCACATGCGTTCGCCACGCAGGGTTACTTTACAGCCGATCGGATAGCCCTGACGGATTTTGAAGCCTGCAACAGATTTGCGTGCTTTGGTGATAAACGGCTTTTGGCCGGAGATAGCTGCCAAGTCAGCTGCTGCATTATCCAGCAGTTTCTTGTCAGCGATCGCTTCACCAACACCCATGTTCAGGGTGATCTTCTCGACCCGAGGGACTTGCATGACAGAGTTGTAGCCAAACTGAGACATCAGTTGTTTGACCACCTCGTCTTTGTAGTAATCATGCAGTTTCGCCATCGTATTACTCCAAATTACTTGATAGTTTCGCTGTTAGATTTAAAGAAACGGACTTTTTTGCCGTCTTCGAATCTAAAGCCTACACGGTCAGCCTTACCGGTTGTCGCGTTGAACAGCGCAAGGTTGGAAACTTGAATTGCAGCTTCTTTTTCAACAATGCCACCTGGTTGGTTCAGGGCCGGAACCGGCTTCTGATGTTTTTTAACCAGGTTGATACCTTCAACAATGACCTTACCAGCAGACAGGACATTCTTTACTTTACCGCGCTTACCTTTGTCTTTCCCGGTTAGCACGATAACTTCGTCATCACGACGGATTTTCGCTGCCATGGTTCGCTCCTTAGAGTACTTCTGGTGCCAGAGAGATAATTTTCATGAACTTCTCATTACGCAGTTCACGAGTTACCGGCCCAAAAATACGCGTGCCGATTGGCTGCTCGCTGTTATTATTTAAAATAACACAAGCGTTACCATCGAAGCGAATGACAGAACCGTCCGGGCGACGTACACCCTTCTTGGTGCGCACCACTACCGCCTTCAGAACATCGCCTTTCTTCACCTTGCCACGAGGAATTGCTTCCTTGATGGTGATCTTGATGATGTCGCCGATGCCTGCGTAGCGACGGTGCGAGCCACCTAGAACCTTGATACACATTACGCGACGTGCACCGGAGTTGTCGGCCACGTTCAGCATAGTCTGTTCTTGGATCATGTTAGTGCTCCGCTAATGTCAACTACTACTTTAGGACCCAGAATAGGTCGTTTAAAAGCCCCAATAACGAGGGCGCAGCATTATAACACCGCTTCCAGATTATGGGTAGAAAAAATAAGCGGCCCACTTTCTGAGCCGCTTATTATGTTCGAGTCAGCTACTCTATTACAGAATCGCTTTCTCTACAACGCGAACAAGCGTCCAAGACTTAGTCTTTGACAGTGGACGGCATTCGCGGATTTCTACCACGTCACCGATACCACATTCATTGTTCTCGTCATGTACATGCAATTTCGTCGTACGACGGATGAATTTCCCGTAAATCGGGTGCTTCACCACACGTTCGATAGCAACAACCATGGATTTCTCCATTTTGTCACTAACTACGCGACCTTGCAGAGTACGGATTTGGTCAGTCATTACGCACCCGCCTTTTCAGTCAGTAAAGTCTTAACACGTGCGATATTACGACGCACTTGTTTCGACAGGTGAGTTTGTTGCAGCTGGCCACTAGCCGCCTGCATGCGCAAATTAAATTGCTCACGCAGCAGGTTGAGCAGCTCAGTGTTCAGCTCTTCAACGCTTTTTTCACGCAGCTCTTGTGCTTTCATTACATCACCGTCTTAGTTACAAAGGTGGTTCCTACAGGCAGTTTCGCTGCAGCGAGCTTAAATGCTTCGCGGGCAGTTTCTTCCGGCACACCAGCCATTTCAAATAAAACTTTTCCTGGCTGGATCAGGGCAACCCAATACTCTACGTTACCCTTACCTTTACCCATACGCACTTCGAGCGGCTTCTCGGTGATCGGTTTGTCCGGGAATACACGGATCCAGACCTTACCTTGACGCTTAATTGCACGTGTCATCGCACGACGGGCTGCTTCGATTTGACGAGCCGTCAGGCGGCAACGGCCACAAGCTTTCAGGCCGAACTCACCGAAGCTAACATCCGTACCTTGCGCAAGGCCACGGTTACGGCCTTTGTGCATCTTACGGAATTTTGTACGCTTTGGTTGTAACATCAGCGATTCTCCTTACTTGCGGCCTTTACGCTGCTGCTTTTTAGGTTGAGCAGCCGGTTCCGGTTGTTCAACAGCAGCCATACCACCCAAGATCTCACCTTTGAAGATCCATACCTTTACGCCGATTACACCATAAGTGGTGTGCGCTTCAGATGTGTTGTAATCGATATCCGCACGCAGTGTATGCAACGGAACACGACCTTCACGGTACCATTCGGTACGCGCGATTTCAGCACCGCCAAGGCGGCCGCTTACTTCAACTTTGATACCTTTAGCGCCAAGACGCATTGCGTTCTGTACAGCACGCTTCATAGCACGACGGAACATAACGCGACGTTCCAGCTGTGAAGTGATGCTGTCAGCAACCAATTTTGCGTCCAGTTCCGGTTTACGGACTTCGGCGATGTTAATCTGTGCAGGAACGCCAGCGATATCCGCTACGACCTTACGCAGTTTTTCGACATCTTCACCTTTCTTGCCGATAACGATGCCAGGACGAGCGGTGTGAATAGTCACACGGATGCTCTTCGCTGGACGCTCGATAACGATGCGAGAAACGGAAGCTTTCGCTAATTCTTTAGTCAAGAATTGGCGAACTTTAAAGTCGCTGTCCAGGTTGTCAGCGAATTCTTTGGTATTTGCGTACCAGGTAGAGTTCCAAGCTTTGACAATACCTAGTCGAATACCATTAGGATGTACTTTCTGACCCATTGCTAGTCTCCAGAGTCTCAGCGATCGGACACAACCACAGTAATGTGGCTGGTGCGCTTCAGGATGCGATCTGCACGACCTTTTGCACGCGGCATAATGCGCTTCATGCTAGGGCCTTCGTCTACGAAGATCTTCGTGACTTTCAGATCATCGATGTCAGCGCCATCGTTGTGTTCTGCGTTAGCAATGGCAGACTCCAGCACTTTCTTAACCAAACCAGCAGCTTTCTTGTTGGTATAGGCCAGAGTTTCCAGAGCTTGCGACACTTTCTTACCGCGAATCAGGTCCGCTACCAAGCGAACCTTCTGAGCAGAAGAACGAGCGTGGCGATGTTTAGCGATAGTTTCCATCTCTTCCTCCTACCTTAGCGCTTTTTAGCCTTTTTATCGGCCGCATGGCCGCGATAAGTACGGGTCGGCGCGAATTCACCCAATTTGTGACCGACCATTTCATCGGAAACAAATACAGGAACGTGCTGACGACCATTATGGACAGCGATGGTCAAACCGATCATATTTGGAAAGACCGTTGAACGACGGGACCAAGTCCGAATTGGCTTCTTGTCTCCGCTTTCCACCGCTTTCTCTACCTTCTTCAGCAAGTGCAGGTCAATGAAGGGACCTTTCTTGAGAGAACGTGGCATGGCTTATCCTCTAATTATTTTTTACTACGGCGACGTACGATGAACTTATCAGTACGCTTGTTGCTACGGGTCTTCTTACCTTTGGTCTGAACGCCCCACGGGGTTACCGGGTGCTTACCAAAGTTACGACCTTCACCACCACCGTGTGGGTGATCTACCGGGTTCATCGCCGTACCGCGAACGGTAGGACGAATACCACGCCAACGACTAGCACCTGCTTTACCCAGGACACGCAGCATGTGTTCAGCGTTACCGACTTCACCTAAGGTGGCGCGGCAATCAGCTAGAACCTTGCGCATTTCGCCGGAGCGCAGACGCAGAGTAACGTAGGAACCGTCACGAGCAACGATCTGAACGTATGCACCAGCAGAACGAGCCAATTGGCCGCCTTTACCTGGTTTCATTTCTACGTTATGAACCGTTGAACCAACTGGGATGTTACGCATAGGCAGGGTATTACCTGCTTTAATTGCAGCATCAACGCCAGATTGAATCTGGTCACCAGCTTTCAGGCCTTTCGGCGCCAGGATGTAACGGCGTTCGCCGTCTTTGTACAGAACCAACGCGATGTTCGCGGAACGGTTCGGATCGTACTCCAGACGCTCAACCACAGCAGGGATACCATCTTTGTTGCGTTTGAAGTCAACCAGACGATAATGTTGCTTGTGGCCACCACCGATATGACGGGTAGTGATACGGCCATTGTTGTTACGGCCACCGCTTTTGCTTAATGCTTCAAGCAACGGGGCATAAGGCTTACCCTTGTGCAGCTCAGGGTTAACCACTTTAACAACGTGGCGACGACCCGGAGATGTAGGTTTACATTTAACAATTGCCATTGTTTACTCCTCCGACTTACTCTGCGCCGCCGATGAAGTCCAGATTCTGGCCTTCTTTCAGGGTGACGTAAGCTTTTTTCCAGTCGCTACGACGACCAACACGCTGACCGTGACGCTTACTCTTGCCTTTAACCAGCAAGGTGTTAACGTCTTCGACTTCGACTTCAAACAGTTTCTGCACTGCAGCTTTAATTTCTGCTTTGGTCGCGTCTTTGGCAACTTTGAGAACGATGGTGTTATTCTTTTCCATCGCAGCGGACGCTTTTTCAGATACATGCGGCGCGCGCAGTACTTTCAGCAGACGTTCTTCACGAATCATGCCAGCATCTCCTCAACTTGCTTCACAGCATCAGCAGTCATAACCACCTTGTCGAAGGCGATCAGGCTAACTGGGTCGATACCGGCTACATCGCGAACGTCAACCTTGTACAGGTTGCGAGCTGCCAAGAACAAGTTCTCGTCCAGTTCACCCGTTACGATCAGCACATCTTCCAGAGCCATATCTTTCAGTTTCTGCGCCAGCAACTTAGTTTTAGGTGCTTCAACAGAGAACTTTTCGACAATGATCAGACGATCTTGACGTACCAGTTCGGACAGAATGCTTTTCAGCGCGCCGCGGTACATCTTTTTATTTACTTTCTGACTGTGATCCTGAGGCTTCGCAGCAAAGGTCACACCACCTGAACGCCAGATTGGGCTCTTTACAGAACCTGCACGCGCACGGCCGGTGCCTTTTTGACGCCACGGCTTCTTACCGGAACCTGTTACTTCAGCGCGGGTCTTCTGAGCACGAGTACCTTGACGGGCACCTGCTGCATAAGCAACAACAACCTGATGTACCAGCGCTTCGTTGAAATCACGACCGAAGGTAGTTTCGGAAACAGTCAGCGCGCCTTGCGCGTCTTTCAATACTAATTCCATTGCTATCCCCTTACGCCTTCACAGCTGGTTTAACGATCAGGTTGCCACCGGTTGCGCCCGGTACAGCACCCTTAACCAACAGCAGGTTGCGCTCAGCGTCAACACGTACTACGTCCAGGCTTTGAACGGTTACACGTTCGTCACCCAGGTGGCCAGCCATTTTCTTGCCTTTGAACACTTTGCCCGGAGTCTGGTTTTGACCGATAGAACCCGGAACACGGTGAGACAAGGAGTTACCATGGGTAGCATCTTGGGTACGGAAGTTCCAGCGCTTAACAGTACCGGCAAAACCTTTACCTTTAGACGTACCTGTAACGTCGACTTTCTTAACGTCTGCAAAAATTTCGACGCTAATTTCTTGACCAGCAGTAAACTCTTGACCTTCTGGAAGGCGGAATTCCCACAGACCACGGCCAGCTTCTACGCCAGCTTTAGCGAAATGACCCGCTTCTGGTTTAGTAACGCGGTTAGCTTTTTTAGCACCGGTAGTTACTTGCACAGCACGGTATCCGTCGTTCTCCAGGCTTTTGACCTGAGTTACGCGGTTCGCTTCAATTTCGATAACAGTTACTGGGATTGAAACGCCATCTTCAGTGAAGATACGAGTCATGCCCACTTTTTTACCGACTAAACCAATCATTGTTTCAACCTCTCAATCGCTCAATGACCTGATTAACCCAGGCTGATCTGCACGTCTACACCGGCAGCCAGATCCAGACGCATCAGAGCATCAACGGTTTTCTCGGTTGGCTCAACGATGTCAACTAGACGCTTGTGAGTGCGAATTTCGTACTGATCGCGCGCATCTTTATTGACGTGCGGAGAGATCAGAACAGTAAAGCGCTCTTTGCGAGTTGGCAGCGGGATCGGACCACGAACCTGCGCACCAGTGCGCTTGGCAGTCTCGACGATTTCCGCAGTTGATTGATCGATCAAACGATGATCAAACGCTTTCAGGCGGATACGGATTCTTTGGTTCTGCATGAGACCAGAGCTCCAATTATTTATAAACGTAAATGATTACTCCTCGCACCCATTTCGATTGATGGGGGAGTGTAATCGTTCAACATATAACCCCCATATCGGGAGTATTGTTCAGTTACAACACTAGGCTGTGACTGACAGATTAGTTTCAATCTGACCTATCAAGATTAGGTAGGCCCGCGCATTATACGTAAATAACAGCAGGAAGCAAGCCACTGTTGGAAATCTATGCGGAAACTTACAAATTTGGCAGAATGCCGTTAGTTTTAGTGAATTTATTTATTATCACACAGGGTTACTATTGGTTGGATTGAAAGGAATTCTGGTAAAGCCAGGAAGTGGAACGGTGAACTTCACCGATACGCACAAAAGGATTCATCTTATGACCCACTATCACTGTCAGAGTATCTTATTACTGCTTATGACAAGCTGTATCACCAACGTCGCCGTCGCAGCAGAGTTACGTTCACTGTTTCCACTACAAGCTTACACGCAAAACGTCACTTACTGGTTTCCAGAAAATAGCCCTAGTTATAATCAACCTCTGGTATCTGCTGAACTACAGCAGCGCGCATTAGCTAATCTACTGGCGCACTATTTTGGTGGCATGCCAACGGATGCTTCCCCTTGGGAAGAGCGTTATGTCCAGACGCACCTGCAGCCAAGTGGGGCTGGCAGTATTGCTCTCTACATCAAACGCAAGTTAGATGATTTCGACAATGCATACCGCCAAAAAGATATTATTAATTACGGTAGCAATTATCGTCCCCACGGAATTCAGTGGTTGGATACTATCCGTAATAACATTCAGCTCGTGCAGTTCAACAAATTACACTTTCAACCGGAACAACGAGGAATTACGATAACTGATACCTCAGTGAGGGTTTTACCGACGTTTGATCCTAGTTTTTATAGCGACACCATAGCAGGTGAGGGTTATCCTTTTGATAACTTACAAGAAACTCATTTACATTTGGCGACGCCAATTTATAGTCTAGGGTATACACTTGATGGGCTTTGGACGTTTATTTTAACCCCCGATGTACTGGGATGGGTTCCTTCGAATTCGATTGCTTATACCGATAAGGCTTTTATCCACAAATGGCGACAAGCTGCCCACCATAAAATGGCTGCAATCATTGATGACAATGTATCTCTCGCTGGGTCAAAGTTATCTCGAATTTATAAGCAGGGTAGTATAGGCAGCCTTTTTCCGCAGCTTGATGATCAACATGTTCTGATTCCTGTAGTAAATGATCAGCAACAGGCGGTGGTTGCAGTCGCTAAGGTTCATCCTGGTAAGATACATTCCCTGCCATTCACAGCAACTTATCGAAATTTCTCATCGCTCATCAAGCGTAGGTTGGGAAAACCTTATGGGTGGGGTGGGTTATATGGGCATAACGATTGTTCAAGTGAACTAAAAAACTTGATGTTACCTTTTGGCTTTTGGCTGCCTACCCACTCTTCTCAGCAACCCTCTCAGGGGAAAATAATTGAGTTAAGTGACCAGAAACCAGAGGATCGCTTAAAGTTTCTGGCTAGCCGAGGTCGCCCTTTTATGACGCTGATTCATATTAAGGGGCACATAATGCTATATGTCGGTAATACTGCTGAGGGACACCCGTTAACATTCCAAAATATATGGGGATTAAGCCCAGCAGATCGAAGTCGAAGAGCCATCATTGGGGAAGCGGTACTGTTCCCATTGCTGCTCTCTTATCCTGAAGATAAGTCGTTGGCATCTTTAGCTGCTGGCGCTCAATTCCAAATCAGCTATCTCGATCAGCCAACTTATCTTGATGAGTTATCAACCAAAGAAAATGGGATACACCCGATGAGGGTAGGAAACAGTAAACTCTAAAACTTCAAAAGTGAGTTCCTGACGGATACTCACTTTAGTTTATGCTTTGCAGGTAAATAATTGTCATTCTTTCGCCAGTTGGGCCTGTGAGTAGTTTTGTATCCCCAAGCGTTCGATCAGGCTGAGCTCTGTTTCAAGCCAATCAATATGACCCTCTTCTTCCGCCAAGATCTCTTTCAATAAATCTCGGCTGACATAGTCATGGATTGAATCGGCATACGCAATACCTTCGCGTAAGTCCTTCGCCCCGGATAACTCGAGAGCTAAATCAGATTTCAGTATTTCTTCTACATCTTCACCGATATTCAACTTGCCCAAGTCTTGCAAGTTAGGAATACCCTCGAGAAATAAAATGCGCTCAATGTATTTATCCGCATGCTTCATTTCATCAATGGATTCGTGATACTCCTTATCATTAAGGCGCATCAGCCCCCAATTTTTAAAAATTCGGGCATGAAGAAAATATTGATTGATAGCAACCAGCTCGTTTCCGAGTAGTTTATTAAGATGTGCAATTATTTTTTTATCGCCTTTCATAGTTATACCCTCCGCTTCCAGTACTAAAAGTGTAGTACCAGATGGCAAAGTGTGGGGAAAACTTATCCCTGCTAACTATTAGGCAACATCATTCATTTCTGGAATGTTAGCGCGTTCCTCGATCAAGATTTCTCTGGCCTGTCGAATGCACTTTCCGCAATCTGTACCGATAGGTACTAGCTGACGCAACTGCTTAATGGTATGTGGGTGGTGCTGACGTACGACTTTACGGATAACTTTGTCAGATATCGCATTACACAGACAAACGTACATAGAGAGACTCACTTCTTAACCAATTCCTCAAGTGTAAATAAGAATACGAGTTATTTCAATTAAGATTATTTAGCACATTAATAAAAAAGGGTGCCGAAGCACCCTTTTACTTGATCAATAAAGTAATTAATCAATAATGCAATTAAGCGATAACTTTAGCAACAACACCAGCGCCTACAGTACGGCCGCCTTCACGGATTGCGAAACGCAGACCGTCGTCCATTGCGATTGGGTGAATCAGAGTAACAACCATGTTGATGTTGTCACCTGGCATCACCATTTCAACGCCTTCTGGCAGTTCGATGGTACCTGTTACGTCAGTTGTACGGAAGTAGAACTGAGGACGGTAACCTTTGAAGAACGGAGTATGACGACCGCCTTCTTCTTTGCTCAGAATATAAACTTCTGAATCAAAGGTAGTGTGTGGTTTGATTGAGCCTGGTTTAGCCAGAACTTGACCACGTTCGATGTCTTCACGTTTGATACCACGCAGCAGAACACCAACGTTCTCACCAGCACGACCTTCGTCCAGCAGTTTGCGGAACATTTCAACGCCAGTACAAGTAGATTTAACAGTATCTTTGATACCAACGATCTCTACTTCTTCACCAACTTTAACGATACCGCGCTCTACACGACCAGTTACAACAGTACCACGGCCTGAGATAGAGAATACGTCTTCGATAGGCAGCAAGAATGGCTTATCGATAGCACGTTCTGGCAGTGGAATGTAGCTATCCAGTGCTTCAGCCAATTCAATGATTTTAGCTTCCCACTCAGGAACGCCTTCCAGTGCTTTCAGCGCTGAACCTTTGATTACTGGGATGTCGTCGCCTGGGAAATCGTAAGCAGAAAGAAGTTCACGAACTTCCATTTCTACCAATTCCAACAGCTCTTCATCGTCAACCATGTCACATTTGTTCATGAATACGATCATGTATGGAACGCCAACCTGACGGCCCAACAGGATGTGCTCACGAGTCTGTGGCATAGGGCCATCAGTTGCAGCAACAACCAGGATCGCGCCGTCCATCTGAGCAGCACCGGTGATCATGTTTTTAACGTAGTCGGCATGCCCTGGGCAGTCAACGTGCGCATAGTGACGAGTCGGGGTGTCATATTCAACGTGAGAAGTGTTGATGGTGATACCACGTGCTTTTTCTTCTGGTGCGTTATCGATCTGATCGAAGGCACGAGCACTACCGCCGTAGGTTTTAGCCAGTACGGTGGTGATTGCAGCAGTCAGAGTTGTTTTACCATGGTCAACGTGGCCGATAGTACCGACGTTTACATGGGGTTTGTTACGTTCAAATTTTTCTTTAGACACGACTATATTCCTTACTCTTGTGCTCTCCCACTTATGAGAGAGCACTGGATCATTGTTTTAAACCCGAAAGCTTATTTGCCACGGGCTTCGATAACGGCTTTAGCGACGTTACTAGGTGCTTCAGCATACTCCAGGAATTCCATGGAGTAAGAAGCACGGCCCTGAGTCTGAGAACGCAGGTCAGTAGCATAACCGAACATTTCAGACAACGGAACCTTGACGCGAACGGTTTTACCGGTAGCTGTATCTTCCATACCTTCGATGATACCGCGACGACGGTTAAGGTCGCCCATTACGTCACCCATGTAATCTTCTGGGGTTTCGACTTCAACCTTCATGATAGGCTCAAGCAGAACTGGTTTAGCTCTTCTGAAACCTTCTTTAAAGGCGATAGAACCGGCTAATTTAAATGCCAATTCTGAGGAGTCGACGTCATGGTAAGAACCGTAGTGCAGACGCACTTTAACGTCAACAACCGGATAACCTGCCAGAGGGCCGGATTTCAGTTGTTCCTGGATGCCTTTATCAACAGCAGGGATGAACTCTTTAGGAATAGAACCACCAACGATTTCGTTGACGAATTCATACCCAGCGCCACCCGGTGGTAACGGAGACATGTCGATAACAACATGACCGTACTGACCACGACCGCCTGACTGCTTAGCGTGCTTACCTTCCACGTCCTTAACGGTGTCGCGGATAGTTTCACGGTATGCAACCTGAGGTTTACCGACGTTTGCTTCCACGTTAAATTCGCGGCGCATACGGTCAACCAGGATATCCAAGTGCAACTCACCCATACCAGCGATGATAGTCTGACCAGATTCTTCGTCAGTCCAAACGCGGAATGATGGATCTTCTTTTGCCAGACGACCCAGAGCCATACCCATTTTTTCTTGGTCGGCTTTGGTCTTTGGTTCAACTGCAACAGAGATTACTGGCTCTGGGAACTCCATACGTTCCAAGATGATCGGATTCGCTGGATCACACAGAGTGTCACCCGTCGTCACATCTTTCAGACCGATCGCTGCTGCGATGTCGCCTGCATGAACTTCTTTGATCTCTTCGCGTTTGTTTGCGTGCATCTGTACGATACGGCCCAGACGTTCACGCTGTGAACGAACTGAGTTCAGCACGGTGTCGCCGGAATTTACAATACCCGAGTACACACGGAAGAAGGTCAGGTTACCAACAAACGGGTCGGTAGCAATTTTAAATGCCAGCGCAGAGAACGGCTCTTTGTCAGATGAGTGACGAACCGCCGGAGTATCTTTACCGTCGTCCAGAATACCGTTGATTGCTTCAACGTCAGTCGGGGCAGGCAGATATTCGATAACCGCATCCAGCATTGCCTGTACGCCTTTGTTTTTAAACGCAGAACCACAGGTAACCAAGATAATTTCGTTGTTCAGAACGCGTTTACGCAGAGCTTTCTTGATCTCTTCTTCGGTCAGCTCATCGCCACCCAAGTACTTATCCATCAGCTCATCTGACGCTTCTGCAGCAGATTCAACCAGGTTCTGGTGCCATTCAGCAGCCAGTTCAACCATATCAGCAGGGATCTCTTCGTATTCGAAGGTCACGCCCTGATCGGCTTCGTTCCAGTTGATCGCTTTCATTTTCACCAGGTCAATAATACCGGTGAATTTCTCTTCCGCGCCGATAGCCAGTTGCAATGGAACTGGATTCGCGCCCAGACGAGATTTAATCTGACCAACAACTTTCAGGAAATTCGCGCCCATACGGTCCATTTTGTTAACGAACGCGATACGCGGAACTTTATATTTATTCGCCTGACGCCATACGGTCTCAGACTGTGGCTGAACACCACCAACTGCACAGTAAACCATTACCGCGCCGTCAAGAACACGCATAGAACGTTCTACTTCGATGGTGAAGTCAACGTGTCCAGGGGTGTCAATGATATTGACGTGATGTGGTTCGAACTGTTTAGCCATACCAGACCAGAAGCAGGTAGTAGCCGCAGAAGTAATGGTAATACCACGCTCCTGCTCCTGTTCCATCCAGTCCATGGTGGCTGCGCCGTCATGAACTTCACCGATTTTATGGTTTACACCGGTGTAAAACAGGATACGTTCGGTAGTGGTTGTCTTACCGGCGTCGATGTGAGCGCTGATACCGATATTACGATAGCGCTCAATGGGTGTTTTACGAGCCATTTGATTCCTCTATTCCTAGGGCGTTCATTCGGTTAACCCATACGGGCTTTCAAGAAGATAGCCCGTATGGTTAGCATGACTACTGCGTGGTAATTACCAGCGGTAGTGGGCGAACGCCTTGTTAGCTTCGGCCATACGGTGAACGTCTTCACGTTTCTTAACAGCAGAACCTTTGTTCTCTGCTGCGTCAGACAGTTCATTCGCCAAGCGCAAAGCCATGGATTTATCACCGCGTTTACGAGCAGCATCAACGATCCAACGCATTGCCAAGGCATTACGACGAACCGGACGAACTTCAACTGGTACCTGATAAGTAGAACCACCAACGCGGCGAGACTTAACTTCGACAGTCGGGCGCACGTTATCCAGAGCTACTTCGAAAGCTTCCAGAAAATCTTTACCAGAACGCTGAGCCAGGGTTTCCAGCGCGGTATAGACAATTGCTTCTGCAGTAGATTTTTTACCATCTACCATCAGGATATTTACAAATTTAGCCAGCAATTCAGATCCGAACTTAGGATCTGGTAAAATTTTACGCTGACCAATTACACGACGACGTGGCATGGAAATACTCCGTTGTTAATTCAGGGTTGTCCAAAACTCTAAGAGTTTATTTTGACATTAATGTGAAAATGTTTGGCCTTACTTAACGGAGAACCATTAAGCCTTTGGCTTCTTCACGCCGTACTTAGAACGTGATTGCTTACGGTCTTTAACACCTGAGCAGTCAAGCGCGCCGCGAACGGTGTGGTAACGCACACCTGGCAAGTCTTTAACACGACCGCCACGGATCAGGATCACGGAGTGTTCCTGAAGGTTATGACCTTCACCGCCGATGTAGGAGGTGACTTCAAAACCGTTAGTTAAACGCACACGGCAAACTTTACGCAGTGCGGAGTTAGGTTTTTTCGGGGTGGTGGTATATACGCGGGTACATACACCACGTTTCTGCGGGCATGCTTCCAGAGCAGGAACGTTGCTTTTAGCAACCTTCATGCTGCGTGGCTTGCGAACCAGCTGGTTAATCGTTGCCATTATTAAAAAAGCTCCTGGTTTTTTGCTTCGTAAACACGTGATAAATCCCCCTCGTTTGCACTACTGGCAGAGAACGAGGACGCAGAATTTTATGGCTGACTATCTAAGGTGTCAAGAAATATACAGCATTGACTGCATTACCATGCCAGTTGTTGCTGATGTTTTAGGGTCAAATCCACGAAGTGAGTATAGCCGATTAGTGTAGCGCTGTCTGAAATTTGACCAGACAAGCCGCGTGCAATAACATCATCTTCCAAAACAAAGAGAGAAGCGGGGTTATTTAACAACAGCTTAAGGCTCTCACTGTTTTTCAAAACAGTCATCACCCCATCTTGCAGAAAGAGAATCTCATCTTCCGATGTGACTAATCTCAACAACGCAGATAAATCGCAACGATAAGGAGAATGACTGACGGTATAGAGCATTATAGCGACCCAAATCTCAATTAAAAAGTCAGCACAACATCATAAGTCGACAGTTGGCGACCAAAATCCACCGGAGATAGCACCTCAACATCGAGGACCCAATCTGTTACTTCGCTCAACCCGCGTTGCTGTACCGAGGCTTCGCAGAGATAACAATTCTCGACATCGTATAGAGGTAAGACACCGAAAGTCGCAATATAGTTTCTCGCGAGAATTATTTCGGGTTGCTGCTGAGGTAGCAGTTGCAAAACACCATCTGAAAGGAAGAATGCGCCGATCTCTTCGCTCAGTGCCGAAGCCGCCAGCAATGCATCCAGCCCTTCCCGCCCAGCGGAACTGCCGTGCGAACCTTGGGTGAAAACAAAAGCAATGCGTTTCATCGTCATTAAAATTGTACCATACGGTCACACGTCAATGCCGCTTCAGCCAATGAACCCAGACCACTCAAAGTAAAGCCCGGTTGCAGATTCGCCGCCGCCAAATTGAGTTGCTCTGCTTCATGTTGGTCGGTCACACCACGACGTAACGCCGCCGCTACACAGACATTCAGCAGTACACCATGCTCAGTTGCCAATTGTTGCCACGCCCGAACCAGGTCAAACTCATCACTGGCCGGCGCAGTTAATTGGTTCGCATTCAGCACCCCTTCACGGTAGAAGAAGATGCTGACTAAGTGATGACCTGAATTGATAAGGGCTTGCGCGAATTGGTAAGCGCTACTGGCCTGCTGGGTGCCATAAGCCGGTCCCGTGACCATCAGGCAATATTTCAGGCCCGACATTAACGATCATGCCCCACAAGATCACCGCTCTTAAACTGGCGAATATAGAGATAAACCGTGTGTTTAGAGATATTTAGCCGTTCGGCAACCTGATTGATAGCATCTTTGATATCAAAAATACCTTTTTCATACAGATTGAGAACGACTTGACGGTTCTTCGCATTATTCGAAACATTGCGGTCGGCATTAACTTCTTCGATGGTGAATTCCAGTGTTTGTGCCACCAGATCATCGACCGAAGAGGCAAAGTTAACCGAAGAGGCCACTTCTTGTGTTTCCGGCGGCATAAAGGTCTGAATGATTTGCGAGAAAGGAACATCCAGATTCATGTTGATGCACAGCAGGCCAATAACGCGCTGGTCGCGGTTACGGATAGCGATAGTGACGGACTTCATTAACACACCGCTTTTGGCACGCGTGAAATAAGCTCTCGAGACACTGCTGTCAGCACCCGCCATATCGTGCAACATCCGCAGAGCCAGGTCAGTTATTGGCGAACCAATTTGCCGCCCGGTGTGTTCACCGTTAGCAATTCTTACCGCTGAGCTTTTCAGATCTTCCAGTGAATGCAGCACAATTTCACAGTGGTTGCCGATAAGCATCGCCAAGCCATCGACGATTGCTTCGTATGATTTTAGTATTTCATGATCCGTCTGACTGAACGGACGTTCATCCAGTAAATCCAGTTCACTGGTTTCGCTACTGAGAAGCGAATTAGACATCGAAGACACCATCCTCTAGGTAAAGCCTGTCTCAATATCGTTGGCAGACTCATAACTCAATATCTTAGATTTTAAGTCTAGCAAATATGCTGAGATAAAATCCTTGCGTTTGCGCGTGATATTGACGTTAAGCCCACAAGCCATAAACCGTCAAGTTATCAACGAGCAGAAGTGCAAATTGATATATGTGCTACAAAAAAAACCGCCACGACAATTATCGCAGCGGTTATCAGCAGGAGCGGTAACGAAGCTAAGTTACTTCTTCGCTTTGGTGTCCGCAGCAGCAGGTTGCTCTTCTGGCGCGTCAGCTTTAGGTGCCGCTTTCACATCCAGCAGTTCTACGTCAAATACCAACGTAGAGTTAGCAGGGATACCTGGGACGCCAGTTTTGCCGTAAGCCAATTCTGGTGGGATAACCAGAGTGATCTTGCCGCCTTTCTTGATCTGTTTCAGGCCTTCAGTCCAACCTGGGATAACGCCATCCAGACGGAAGGAGAGTGGCTCACCACGTTTGTATGAGTTATCAAACTCACTACCGTCGGTCAGCGTACCTTTGTAGTTCACTACAACGGTGTCGCTATCTTTTGGTGATTCACCGCTACCGGCCTTCTCAACTTTGTACAGCAGGCCAGATGCCGTTTTCTTCACATCTTTTTCTTTAGCGAAAGTTTCGCGATATTTAGCGCCTTTATCGGCATTTTCTTTCGCATCTTGCTCCATTTTGGCTTGAGCAGACGCTTTTACGCGCGCTTCAAAGCCTTGCAAGGTTTTTTCGATCTCTTCGTCGGTCAATTTGCTTTTGCTAGCGAAAGCATCTTGTACACCAGCGATCAACTGGTCTTTGTCCAGCTTGATCCCCAGCTTTTCTTGTTCTTTCAGGGAGTTATCCATGTAACGCCCCAATGATGCGCCTAAAGCATAGGCAGATTGCTGGTCATCATTCTTAAATGCGCTATTTGTCGTTGCTGGTGCAGCTGCAGTGGCAGTTTTTGCAGCTTCTGCAGCGAAAACCGCAGAGGTATTCAGGGTTAGCGCCATGGTGGTAGCCAGTAGCGTTACTTTAAACAGTGATTTCATCCATTTCTCCATTGGCTTAAGGACTCTTACCCCAAGCAACGATTTTTAAGAGTAATTGGTACTATAACTGCCTGTGTGAACACAAAACAATCTCAGTACTCATGCTATTAAGTGATATTAAGACTTTTTTTACTACAAGAAGTTTCGTTTTTATAGATATCTTGACGCTCGCAGGGTAATCATACGCTTTTACAGGTAGAATCTAGCGTGTACTGCTATTTTAGCTATACTGCCATCGAGTGGAAAATAGCCAAAAGGTATGGTTTGCAGCTATGCCACATGTAGCTGCATCGTTTGCAGTCATGAGAGGAAATAAAATGGAACAATCCCTGTTTGAGCAACGACTGGAAATGCTAGAGAGTCGTTTGGCATTTCAGGAAGTGACGATTGAAGAACTGAATTTGATCGTGACGGAGCATCAGATGGAAATGACCAAACTGCGTGAGCATTTGCGCCTACTGACCGACAAATTGCGGGAATCTCAATCTTCAATGATGGCATCGCCAACAGAAGAAACACCCCCTCCCCACTATTAGTTTTGTTAGCACTACCAGTTGATTAGCTAGCACTGATCACCACAATGAGCTAATAGCAAAAAGCCAGCCGCAAGGCTGGCTTTTGACTGACAACGTCAGATTTTAGTGGCAGCCACAGCCGCCTTTACCACAACCACCGCCTTTACCATGCTCGTGACCTTCGTCATGATCATCGTGGCCATGGCCGCCGCAGCAACCGTCACCGTGTTCGTGGTGATGGTCATGCTCACCATGGACGTGGCCATGTTGCAGCTCTTCTTCTGTCGCTTCACGGATAGCAACCACTTCGACGTGGAAGTTCAGATCCTGACCCGCCAGCATATGGTTACCATCAACCACAACGTGCTCATCTTCCACCGCAGTGATTTCGACCGGCACTGGGCCTTGATCGGTATCAGCCAGGAAACGCATACCCACTTCCAGCTCGTCAACGCCCATGAAAACGTCTTTCGGTACGCGTTGCACCAGATTTTCATCATAGCTGCCGTAACCTTCGTCTGCATTGACGCGCACATCAAAGCTGTCGCCTGCGGCATGGCCTTCAAGCGCTTTTTCCAGACCTGCGATCAAAGAACCGTGACCGTGCAGGTAGTCCAACGGCGCACTCACCGGAGACTCATCAACTAAAACACCGTCTTCTGTACGTACCTGGTAAGCCAGGCTGACCACCAAGTCTTTTGCTACTTTCATGATATCTCCTACCCTTGGAACAAAAATTGGCACAGATTGTAGCGGAAATCTGCACCGCTGTACCCTCCAGCATAAAAAATCGCGAAGGATAACGCTACTTCGGATTGAAAATACCGATCACTTGTTCATTCTGGCGGACATGTTGACTGACCTGTTTGTCGGTCTGACGCTGATGGTGGCCGCACTTCACACACTCCACCACTTCAACCTGATCTTCACGCCATAAAGCCAATGTATCCAATGCATTGCATTGCGGACAAACAGCACCGGCGATAAACCTTTTGCGGGTGTTTGCTCTGTTATTTAGCGCCATTGTCATCGTTTTCTCCGACATTATTCGTATTCATCCCACCCATCTAACTGCCGACTTTCATGCAGCATTTCCCGTTGGAAAATATCTTCCAGTTCACGGCGGGCCTCTTTAACTCGAGAGATCTGCGCCACATCGCCGTGATGCTGTGGCACCAATTCACGTAGCATACGCATATCGAGACGGCGAAAATGTTGTTGCGCCCGATAGGCTTGGTGAGGATGCATCCCCAAGCCCAATAGGGTTTTGCGGCCCAACTCCAGCGCACTGGAAAATGTCTCGCGGGTGAAGTCTTTGACGCCGTTTTGCAGCAGTTCATGGGCTTCAACACGCCCTCTGGCACGGGCCAAAATGTGCAAGTTCGGAAAGTGCTGCTGACACAAATGCACTAGCGTCATGGTGTCTTCCGGCTCATTACAGGTGATCACGATGGCTTTGGCTTTCTCCGCTCCAGCGGCACGTAACAGCTCTAGCTCGGTAGCATCACCATAGTACACTTTGTAGCCATATTTGCGCATCACACTGACGGCACTGACATCGCGCTCCAGCACGGTAATCCGCATTTTATTCGCCATCAGCAAGCGGCCAATCACCTGACCAAATCGCCCGAAGCCAACAATAATCACCTGCGGATCATTGTCCTCAACAAATGGCTTCTCGTCGCTCTCTTCCTGCGCATTGTAACGGCGGGCTAAAATGCGGTCGATAAGCTGCATCAAGAGTGGCGTGGTCATCATTGACAGTGTAACCACCACCAGCAACAAGGCCAGTTGCTCCGCATTAAAAACGTGCTGAGAGAAGGCCGCAGAGAACAAGACAAAGGCGAACTCACCGCCCTGACTGAGCACCCCGGCAAATTGTAGCCGCACCGAGCGGCGCAAACCGAAGGTCCGTGCCAGGCCATACAGCACCGCGCCTTTGATAAACACCAGCGCCAGAACGCCCAATAATACATCCAGCAGGTGGGTGAACAGCACACCAAGATTCAACGCCATGCCAACAGAGATGAAGAATAAGCCAAGCAGCAGCCCTTTAAAGGGTTCGATGGCAATTTCCAGTTCGTGCTGGAATTCACTTTCCGCTAGTAATATTCCGGCGATAAATGTTCCAAGAGCCATTGATAGACCCAGCGCATCCATAAATAGGGCGGAGCCTAGCACCACCAGTAGCGCGGCGGCGGTGAAAACTTCCCGCACGCCGGAGGCCACAATGTAGCGGAACAGGGGGCGCAGCAGATAGCGGCCACCAATCAACATGCCGGCAAAGGCCGCGACTTTGATGCCAATCTTGACCCAGTCATTAGCCTCACCGCCGCTACCGGCCAGAATAGGGATCAGCGCCAATGCGGGGATAACCGCCATATCCTGAAACAGCAAAACCGAGAAGCCGAGTTGCCCGCCCTCATTGCGGTTCATGCCCTTTTCGCGCATCAGTTGCAGTGCCATCGCCGTCGAGGACATCGCCAAACCGATGCCGCCGATCACCGCCGCCTGCCAGGCGAATTGGGTGAAATAGAGCAGTGCCCCCAACACGCTGGCTGTTATCACCACCTGACCCGCCCCGACACCAAAAATCGAGCGCCGCAGTTGCCAGAGCTTGGCCGGATTCAACTCCAAACCAATGATAAACATCAGGAAGACGACACCCAGCTCGGAAAAGTGCAAAATTTCGTCAACATCACGAATAAAGCCCAAACCCCACGGGCCGATGGCAATACCGGCTATCAGGTAGCCCAATACCGCGCCGATCCCCAGCCGCTGGGCAATAGGCACCGCCACCACGGCGGCAAAGAGAAAGAGTAAAATGGCAGTCAGTAGCGCCGAACCTTCCATATATCAGTGCCCCCCTGTGGGCAACGGTGACTGCAACCACTGCGCATAAGCTTGCGCATGGCTGGCTAAAACTTCCGGCTTTTGACGCCGCGCCCAGTAAATAATCATCGGGTTCATCCAATGCATATGACACATAGCTGCCGTCAATTCGAAGGGGCGCAGAATCTCCTCCATCGGATAGCGGTTATAGCCACCCACCCGATAAGCGCCCTCCGGCTCACCGGTGGTGATCACTGAGCGCCAGTATTTACCGGTCAGGGCATGTCCGCCGACGCCATTGGCAAAGCCACGCGCCAGCACGCGATCCAGCCACTCCTTCAGCAGCGCCGGACAGCTGTAGGTATAAAGGGGGTGCTGAAAGACGATAATTTGATGCTCACGCAGCAGCTCTTGCTCATGGTGAATATCAATAAAGAAATCCGGATAATGTGCATAGAGATCGTGCACGGTGACATGCTCTAACTGCTGCACCGGTTGCAGTAAAACCCGGTTAGCGACCGAGTCCTGTGATTCCGGATGGGCATACAGCAGCAAAACCTTCGGTGGCTGCGACATCATTCCCCTCCAAAGCGTCGTCAGGGTCCGGTTTTTCCGTTACCATGCTTCGCAAAGACAAAAAAGACTAAGATTTGTACCCGGAGTCATTGGCGTTGTCAGTCGGCAACCTCAAAAACTTAAGGGGATATAATTTAACATATACCCAAAATAATTCGAGTTGCAGGAAGGCGGCAAGCGAGAAAATCCCGATGAGCTTACTCAAGTAAGTGATTCGGGTGAGTGAGCGCAGCCAACACACATGCAGCTTGAAGTATGACGGGTAAACTCTAAACATACGGCACTCTATGATTGTTTTTTCTTCGCTTCAAATTCGACGTGGTACTCGCGTCTTGCTGGACAACGCTACAGCAACGATTAACCCCGGCCAAAAAGTCGGCTTAGTCGGCAAAAACGGTTGTGGTAAATCCACCCTGCTGGCGCTGCTCAAAGGCGAACTGAGCGCCGATGGCGGCAATGCCACTTTTCCTACCAACTGGGCACTGGCCTGGGTTAATCAGGAGACCCCGGCACTGGATATTCCGGCGATAGAGTATGTTATCGACGGCGACCGTGAATATCGTCAATTGGAGGCTGAACTGCAGGCCGCCAATGAAAAAAATGATGGTCATGCCATTGCCACCGTACACGGCAAGCTCGACGCCATCCATGCCTGGACTATTCAGTCCCGCGCCGCCAGTTTGCTCAATGGGTTAGGCTTCTCCCAAGACCAGTTACAGCAACCGGTGCGCTCCTTCTCCGGCGGCTGGCGTATGCGCCTTAACCTGGCACAGGCGCTGCTTTGCCGCTCTGATCTGCTGCTGCTAGATGAACCGACCAACCACTTGGATTTGGATGCGGTTATCTGGCTGGAAAAATGGCTGAAAAACTACACCGGAACACTGGTGCTTATCTCCCATGACCGTGATTTCCTTGATCCTATTATTGATAAGATTTTACACATTGAACAGCAGACGCTGAATGAATATACCGGTAACTATTCATCCTTCGAACGCCAGCGCGCTACCAAACTGTCGCAACAGCAATCGATGTATCAGCATCAGCAAGAAAAAGTCGCGCATTTACAAAGCTATATCGACCGTTTCCGCGCGCAAGCGACGAAAGCCAAGCAGGCCCAGAGCCGCATTAAAATGCTTGAGCGCATGGAGCTAATCGCCCCTGCCCACGTCGATAACCCATTCCACTTCAGCTTCCGCACGCCAGAGAGCTTGCCCGACCCTCTGCTGCGGATGGAAAAGGTCAGCGCGGGCTACGGCGATAAAACCATTTTGCAATCCATCAAGCTGAACCTGGTGCCCGGCTCACGTATCGGCCTGTTGGGGCGCAACGGCGCGGGTAAATCCACCCTAATTAAGCTGTTGGCAGGCACGCTGGAACCACAGAGCGGCGAGATTGGCCTGTCCAAAGGCATCAAACTGGGTTACTTCGCCCAGCATCAACTTGAATTCTTACGCGCAGATGAATCTCCGCTACAACATATGAGTCGTTTGGCTCCCAAAGAGTCAGAACAGCAACTGCGTGACTACCTCGGTGGCTACGGTTTTCAGGGCGATCAGGTGACTGACCCCACCGCCCGCTTCTCTGGTGGTGAAAAGGCGCGACTGGTATTGGCGCTGATTATCTGGCAGCGCCCTAACCTGCTGCTGCTGGATGAACCGACCAACCACCTTGACCTTGATATGCGGCAGGCCCTGACCGAGGCGCTGATTGATTTCGAGGGCGCATTGGTGGTGGTCTCCCATGACCGTCATTTGCTGCGCTCCACCACCGATGACCTCTATCTGGTACACGATGGTAAAGTGGAGCAGTTCGACGGCGATCTGGAGGATTACCAGCAGTTTCTGGTGGATGTGCAGCGCCAGCAGAGCCAGCAGGAGAATCCAGCCAAGGAGCTTTCGGGCAACAGCGCCCAGCAGCGTAAAGATCAAAAACGCCGCGATGCTGAGTTCCGTAGCCAGACCCAGCCGCTGCGTAAGCAGATTATGACGCTGGAAAAACAGATGGATAAGCTGACAACCGAGTTAGCCGCCATTGAAGAGCAACTGGCTGATTCGGCTCTGTATGATATGGCCCGCAAGGCGGATTTGACCCAATGCCTACAGCAGCAGATTCAGGTGAAGTCCAAGCTGGAAGAGACCGAAATGCAGTGGCTGGATGCGCAGGAGCAACTGGAAGATATCACCAAGCAATTTGAGGCGGAGTAATCAGCATGACGCCAATTGAAGTCAGTATCATTGTTCCGGTTTATAACTGTGAAACTTATCTCGCCGAGTTGCTGGATTCATTGAGAAGCCAAGTAGGCGTTTCATTTGAAATCATCGCCGTGAATGATGGTTCGACGGACAGCAGCCCAGAGATGCTCGCTGACACTGCCCGCAATGAGAGCCGGCTAGTGATTATCAATCAGGCGAATCAAGGTCTGTCGGCTGCCCGCAACGCGGGTATCGCGCGGGCTACAGGGCAGTGGATCGCCTTTGTCGATGGCGACGACTGGCTCGCGCCCAATGCGCTACAGCGCTGGTTAACCCAAGCCAAAGAGCAGTCGCTGGATTTACTCATTGGCAACGGTTATCGATTCACCACCGATCCTGCGGTACAAACCGCAGCGCCGTTGCTGCATAAACAGCCGTGGGGCGAGGTGTTGGACGGCCAGCAGTGGATCATGCGCAGTGTTGAGCAGGATGAGTGGCCACACTTTGCCTGGTTGCAACTTATTCGCCGCGAGGTGATCATCGAGAATCAGCTGGCCTTTATCCGCGACATGGTGCATGAGGATATTTTGTGGACCACCCAACTGGCGCGGGTTGCCCGGCGCGTCGGGTTCTGCCAGCAGCCGTTTTACGGCTATCGCACTAATCCGGAATCCATCACCAACTCGCCATCGCCACAAGCATTGCAGCGCCGCGCGAATAGCTACCTTGATATCATTCACGGGCTGGTTGAGATTGCAGCCAATAGCCCACCGGCGTTACGCAAAACGCTACTGCGCCATGCCAACCGCGAGAGTGGCCATCTGCTGGGGCTGATACGCAAGAAGATAACTGACCCCACTGCGCGCCGTCTGTTAGCAAAACGCTTTTTCGCCCTCGGCTTACCCGCCGCGCTGTTCCGTGGCAGCAGCACCTTCAGCGAGTTTTGGCGGGCTTTACGCTGCAATCTGACCCTGGGTTTTTACACCAAAAAGTAGCGCGTTAAGGCCGGAATACTGGCTTATCGCCTAAAATCGTCGCGCGGTGCATCACCCGCCGCTGCGGCAGATAATCGGCATTGGCATAGTGCTGGGTGACGCGGTTATCCCAGATCGCCACGTCATCCTGCTGCCAGCGCCAGCGCACTTGAAACTCCGGTTTGGTGGCATGAGCAAACAGGAGACGCAATATCGCGTCGCTCTCTTTCGCGCTCAGATCAACAATTCGCGTGGTGAATCCCTCATTGACGAACAGTGCCTGACGCCCGGTCACCGGATGAGTTCGCACCACCGGATGCAACAGCGGCGGATTCCTCTCTTTAGCCAGTAACCAGCGCTGATGCTCCTCCGGCGTCCCACGGTTTTTGTGCTCAGGGAAGGAGTGGGCAAAATCGTGCTCGGCCCGCAATCCCGCTAAAAGCTGCTTGAATGGCGCAGAGAGCGCGTCATAAGCCGCCACTCCGCTGCTCCACAAGGTATCACCGCCTGTGGCGGGAAGTTGCTTAGCGGCTAAAATCGCCCCCAGAGGCGGATGGTCGATAAAGGTCACGTCAGTGTGCCAGTTATCATTGTCCGGCGGATTGTTGTCGTGGGTATCCAGCACGATAATCTCTTCGCACTCTTTGGTGTGTGGATAGACCGGATGGATATGTAGATCACCAAAACGCCCGGCCAGCTCACGCTGCTGCAAGGGCGTAATCGGCTGATTGCGGAAAAATAGCACCTGATGCTTGAGCAGCGCATGATAAAGCTGCTCAAACTGGCCGTCGCCCAGCGGGCGGGCAATATTAATATTCTCAACCAACGCGCCAATATGCGGCCCTAAAGGGGTCACCACCAAACGTTCATTCATTGCTGTGCTCCATACCAAGGTGTTAACCGGCGTTGAATCGCCCGCAAACTTAACTCCATCCCAAAAGCGATAATGGCAATCACGCTGATACCGGCAATCACCACGTCGGTGGCGAGAAACTCACCGGCAGATTGCACCATAAAGCCCAATCCGCGCGTGGCGGCGATTAACTCCGCAGCCACCAAGGTTGACCAACCGACACCCAACCCAATGCGGATGCCGGTTAAGATCTCCGGTAGTGCACTCGGCAGCACCACAAAACGTAAAATCTGCCAGCGGCTGGCCCCCAATGCCTGGGCGGCTCTGACACGCACCTCAGCCACACTGCGCACTCCCGCCACCGCAGCCAAGGTCACTGGGGCAAATATCGCCAGATAGATCAGCAGGATTTTTGAGGTTTCGCCGATACCAAACCAGATAACCATCAGCGGCAAATAGGCTAACGGCGGCACCGGGCGATAGATTTCGATCAGCGGGTCCAGTACCGCGCGCACCCGGCGGCTGAGGCCCATCGCGATACCGGTCGGCACGCCGAGCGCCACGGCGGCGAATAGTGCAATTAAAATGCGCCCCAAACTGGCGGCCAGATGCTGCCATAAGGTGGCATCCATAAATCCCTGTGGGCTGGCAATCACCAATAATTGATGCAATACCTGCTGCGGCGCGGGTAAAAACAGCGGGCTAATCAGCTGTAACGCCGTCACCAGCCACCATAGCGCCACCACAGTAATCACCGTGCCAATGCTGAGCCACAAACCATTCACCGCCGACCAACGGCGGCGCGGCTTAGTGACCAGCGGCGCATCGGGGGCCGACGAATGAGGTAACGCGCTGTCAGGTAATGCACTGCCGCGTAATGCAGTGTCGCGTAAAGTACTGTCGCGTAAAGTCCCGTGTAGACTCATACCAGCGCCTCCCGCTGTTGGAAGACTCTGCCCAGCACGTATTCACGGCGGGCGATAAATTCAGGATCAGATTTGATGCTGCGGCAAGGTTCGCCGTCGCCGTAGCGCTGACCAAAGTTCAAAGATAGCCGCTCGACCACCTGTCCCGGCCCCGGTGACAACAGCAACAGCTCACTGGCCAGAAACACCGCCTCTTCGATATCGTGGGTAATCAGCAGGATCTGTTTGCCAGTATCGCGCCAAATCGTCAGTAGCAGCTCCTGCATCTGCTCGCGGGTAAAGGCATCCAGTGCACCGAAGGGTTCATCCAGCAGTAATAAGCGCGGATCGACTGCCAGTGCGCGGGCAATCCCCACCCGTTGGCGCATACCACCAGACAGCTGCCAAATGTGGTGATGCTCAAAACCCGCCAATCCAACGCGGTTAAGCATTTTCAGCGCCGTGGCCCGCCGCTGTGAGCGGCTTAGCCCCGCCAGTTGCAGGCCAAACTCCACATTGCTGACCACATCACGCCACGGCAGTAAACCCTCATGCTGGAACACCACTCCCCGCTCGGCACTCGGGCCGTGAACCGGTTTGTCATCCAGAGTGATGCTGCCAGCTGAAGGCTCCATAAACCCGGCAATCAAATTCAGTAATGTGGTTTTGCCGCAGCCCGATGGCCCCAATACCACGACCAGCTGGCCCGATGCGATCTGTAGCGACACATCCTGTAAGGCAGGTTTGCCCTGATATTCGGCCCACAGGCCGCGCACGTTTAGCATGATGACTCCTAAGACTGCGGCGTGGCCTGAACTTCTTTCACAAAGCGGTCAGTGACGAAATCACGGTAATCACTCGCCACTTGCGGGATCTTGCCTTGCTGCTTGAGGAAGGCGGCGGTGTCGCGAATAGCCTGATCCACTGGCTGGCCGAGCTGGGTTATCTGGTCAGCTACCGGCAGATAAGTGTTGCCCTGCACCAACTCCGGCACTTGATCCGTCGATACACCACTTAAGCGCGCCAGCTGGCTGAGATTTTGCTGGTTTTTGAGCCACTGCTCCGGCTGCGCCAGATAGGCCCCTTGGGCGGCTAAGGCAGTGCGGGCAAAGGCGGTCACCACTTCAGGATGGGCTTGAGCAAAGTCTTTGCGCACCACCCAGACATCCAGTGTTGGCGCACCCCATTGGCCCACTTGGGCGGAATCAGTTAGCACAGTACCGGTTTTCGCGAGTTCATTAACGGCAGGTGCCCAAACATAAGCGCCATCAATATCCCCGCGCTGCCAAGCCGCCGCAATGGCGGGAGGCTGCAAGTTGAGGATAGTGACCTGATCCGGCTTGATGCCCCAATGTTTCAGGGCCGCCAGCAGGCTGTAGTGGGTGGTGGAGATGAAAGGCACAGCAATGCGTTTGCCAATTAAATCTTGTGGCGTTTTGATCTCTTTTTTCACCACCAGCGCTTCCGAGCTACCCAGTTGTGAGGCTAGCAGGAAGACCTCAATCGGCACATTTTGACTGGCAGCCACTGCCAGCGGGCTGGAGCCGATATTACCAATCTGTACATCACCGGAGGCCAGCGCCCTGACGACACTAGAGCCGCTATCAAACTTGCGCCAATCGACATTAGCCCCGGATAGCCTGGCAAAACTGTTATCCGCCTGAGCAACTTTGGCCGGCTCAGCCGAGGTTTGGTAGGCGACCGTGACATCAACTGCATGGGCAGTGGTTGCCAGCAGTGACAGGGCCAGAAATGCGCCAGTGGGCCGTAAGAAACCGCGAATTACGGTGGTAAGATGTGCAGTAGAAAAGGTTATCGCCATTGGTTGACTCCGCTCAGTTAACTCTCTTATTCGCTGTTGTTGCGACCCGAAGCGCACCCGGCGCTGTGAGATGACAGTGTTACCTGAAGGAGTTGACAGACAAAAGGAATAAAAAAATATTCTTTATTCCTTTTAGTGATAATTGGGTGGTGCAGGAGCGCCTATGGCGCTCACTTAGAGAGCGATGTTACCACTGATAAAAATATGGGAATCTCCGGCAATCAGGGTGCGATCACCCGCTAACGTGCAGAATAACTCACCGCCTCGTGCTGATATCTGGCGGGCATGTAGTGACGCCCTGCCCAATCGGGCCACCCAGTAGGGCATCAAGGTGCAATGGGCGGAGCCGGTCACCGGATCTTCATTGCTGCTAAGGGTAAAGTAGCGCGAGACAAAATCCACCTCATCACCGGGCGCGGTGACAATCACACCACGGCCGGTATAGGCAATCAGCGCGGCAATATCGGGCTGTAACTGCCGCAGCTGTTGCTCTTTTTCCAGCACCACTAGCAGAGATTTTGCCTGCCACAACTGCTGAATATCAGCACCGATCAGGGCTTGCAGTGCTGCCGGGATCGCGATTTGCTCAGGGGGCAATGCGGGGAAATTCAGTGCCAAGCGGCCAAAGTTATCGGCATCACGCGTGACATACAGATCACCGCTGGCGCTCCGAAAGCAGATATCATGCAGGCCGGGATTTACCATGCTAAATATCACGTGTGCCGCAGCCAGGGTGCCGTGACCACATAAATCCACCTCACGCTCTGGCGTAAACCAGCGGATCGCCGATTTATCCCCCTCATCCCAGACAAAACTGGTCTCGGGCAGATTAATCTCAGCGGCGATACGTTGCATCTGCTCAGCAGAGAGCGGTTTTTTCAGCAAATAGACACCTGCAGGGTTACCGGAAAGTCCCGCGCCGACAAATGCATCAACATGATAATAGTTACAGGCCATCAATTAGCTCCAGTGATTGATCAATGCCAAATCAGCGCTCGATCAATGCCAAATCAACAGTACACAGGCTGCCGTCAGTAAGCCCATTGAGATATTAAAGGTAAACCAGGCGCGACGGCTGCGCAGTAAGCGGCCAATCAAAGTGCCAAAACCGAGCCAAATAATGCCCGCCACCAGATTCACCATAAACATACCCAAGCTAATCATGACGATAGAGTGGTTATAGGCCGCGCCAGCTAGGCTGAAGCTGGCGACTGAGCCTAATCCCATCAGCCAGGCTTTTGGATTGAGGAACTGCAATAACCAGCCTTGATACAAACGCAGCGGCTTTGGCGGCACGACATTGGTTTCTAACTTTTCATAGGCGGAAGTGGCAATTTTCCATGCCAGCCACAGCAGATAGAGGCTACCCAATATTTTCAGCATCAGGTGGATGGAGGGGTAGATCAAAATCAGGCCGCCGACACCAAAAGCCACCAGCAGCAACATGCTCTGCATACCTAACATAATGCCTAACATCAGCCAGATAGAGCGCATAAAACCAAAATTGGCCCCCGCAGAGGTGAGCAACATATTATTCGGGCCAGGGGTAATAGCAGCAACCCAGAGAAAACCTACCATTGAAAGAAATAAACTCAGTTCCATGAGACGGGTGCCTCCCACCCAAAAATGATGCGCGATATACCCATGAAGCTAACAGTGTGCTATTGATCACACAAGAGCAACAACATGATTTCCATTCACTATATGCATGAATTATTTCGTCCGCTGGCCGGAGCCAGTAACCCACATCTACAAACGCTGCTGCCCCGGTTGGTCAGGCGTCATGTGCAGTTGCAGCCTTTTTGGCAGCGGCTGGAGTTGCCCGATGGCGATTTTGTCGATCTGGCCTGGAGTGAAAATCCCGAACTGGCGCGGCATAAGCCCCGTGTGGTGCTGTTCCATGGGCTGGAGGGGAACTTCTACAGCCCCTATGCCCATGGCTTGCTGCGCGCCTGGCAGGCCGAAGGCTGGCTGGGAGTGGTGATGCATTTCCGTGGATGCAGTGGGGAGCCGAATCGCAAGACTCGCATTTATCACTCCGGTGAAACAGAAGATGCGCGCTTCTTTCTGCGCTGGCTGCGGGAGACCTATGGTCAGGCACCCACCGCGGCGGTAGGAGTCTCATTAGGCGGCAACATGCTGGCGATCTATCTGGCAGAACAAGGGCAGTTGGCGGAGCAAGGAGAGGAGAGTCTGCTGCAAGCGGCGGTGGTAGTTTCAGCCCCGCTGATGCTGGAGCCTTGTGCCAACCGCATGGAGCAAGGTTTTTCGCGGGTCTATCAGCACTATTTACTGGGGCAACTAAAGTTAAACGCCACCCGTAAGCTGTTACGTTACCCCGGTAGTCTGCCGCTGGGGCTGCCGCAATTGAAAGCATTGCGGCGAGTCAGAGATTTCGATGAAGTAATCACCGCTAAAATTCATGGCTTTAATGATGCGCTAGACTATTATCGCCGTTGCAGTGCTCTGCCGCTATTGCCGCAGATTAAGATCCCACTGCTGATCATTCATGCCAAAGATGACCCCTTTATGACGGCGGAAGTCATTCCCAATATCAATACACTGCCGGGCAATATTGATTATCAGTTAACCGAGCACGGCGGCCACGTCGGTTTTGTCGGCGGCTCCTTGAAACACCCAAAAATGTGGCTGGAGCAACGTATTCCCGCCTGGCTCACCCCCTATCTGGAGCAACATTCATGATCATTCCCTGGCAGCAGATCGACGGTGAAACGCTGGATAATCTGCTGGAAACCTTTGTGCTGCGTGAAGGTACAGATTACGGCGAACATGAGCGCTCATTAGCGCAAAAAGTCGAGGATGTCCGCCGTCAGCTGCTGAGCGGTGACGCGGTTTTAGTCTGGTCTGAGTTACACGAAACCATCAATATCATGCCGCGAGGCTCTTTCCGCGCCGACGCCGAAGAGCAGCCGTAATCTTCACCGTCTCACAAAGAGATTTGATGAAAATCAAGGTGACAAGCCGGAGACTTTGCCCTAAAAATAACCTTTACCGATAAGATGAACAGGCAAATGCCGCCCGGCCACTGAGGATCTCACCCCATGGAGTTACCGCTAATATGTCAACTAAACATCCGGTTATAGCCGTTACCGGCTCAAGTGGCGCAGGGACTACCACCACCAGTCTGGCGTTTCGTAAAATTTTTCAGCAGTTGAATATTCGCGCGGCGCAAATTGAAGGTGACAGCTTCCATCGCTATACCCGCCCTGAAATGGATGCCGCCATCCGTAAGGCGCGGGATCAAGGTCGGCATATCAGCTACTTTGGCCCTGAAGCCAATGATTTTGGTCAGTTGGAGCAAAGTGCAGCGGAATATGGCAAGCACGGCACTGGGCGCTCACGTAAGTACTTACACACCTATGATGAAGCGGTGCCTTATAACCAGATCCCGGGAACCTTCACGCCATGGGAGCCACTGCCAGAACCCACCGATGTGCTGTTTTATGAGGGGCTACACGGCGGCGTCGTGACCGAGCATCATGATGTGGCGAAGTACGTGGATCTATTGGTGGGCGTGGTGCCTATCGTCAATCTGGAGTGGATTCAAAAGCTGGTGCGCGATACTGGCGAGCGCGGTCACTCACGTGAAGCGGTGATGGATTCTGTCGTGCGATCAATGGACGACTACATTAACTACATTACGCCACAGTTCTCGCGCACCCATATTAACTTCCAGCGCGTGCCGACTGTCGATACCTCCAACCCTTTTGCGGCTAAAGCCATTCCGTCGCTGGATGAAAGTTTTGTTGTCATTCATTTTCGAGGTTTGGACCAGATCGACTTCCCCTACTTGCTGGCAATGTTGCAAGGGTCATTTATCTCTAATATCAATACATTGGTGGTGCCGGGTGGAAAGATGGGGCTGGCAATGGAGCTGATTATGGCCCCGTTAGTGCAGCAACTACTGGAGGGCAAGACGATCGGCTAATCTCCTTCGTTTCTGGCGTTGCGATGATGCTGGCTGCAACACCAGGAACGTTGAACATCACTAGGGTGCTGATTAACTAGGCAATTTCACGAATTTCAAAACTGTGGGTAATGGTCGCCGCTTTACCCAACATCAGGGAGACGGAGCAGTATTTCTCTGCTGACAGCTCAACCGCACGCTCAACAATTTTGTCAGTAAGCCCCTTACCGCTGACGATAAAGTGCAAATTGATTTGCGTAAACAGACGCGGTGCTTCTTCGCGACGCTGAGAGGTTAACGTGACCTCACAATCGCGCACATCGTTACGCCCTTTTTGCAAAATAGAGACCACATCAATCGCGCTGCAGCCACCTGCTGACATCAACAACATCTCCATCGGGCTAGGTGCTTTATCACCGGCATTTCCATCCATCAAAACTTGATGTCCTGACGCCGATTCACCCAAAAATGTCAGCCCCTCAACCCACTTTACACGTGCCTGCATAACACTCGCTCCCAGTTAAATTTTCTGATCCAGACTACCCTTTCATTTAGAAACTGGCAATGTAACCCGATGTTCATCATGCTGAAGCGATACAACACAAGACACTGACCTCATCCTGTGCTACAAACAGAACCGAAAGTGTTGTTTCTAGAATTAAATAGGGTAGCTCCCAATACTCAGTGAAGGGTTTCTATCCAGTACGTATCTTGGCTATACCTTTCGGCAATTGAGCAAATTAATATGCTAAAAGAAAGTGTATTTTAAAAGCACGCCGTACAGGGAACTCTGAGCCCTGTTAAGTTAGGCAGCGATAACAACAGAGGATAACAGCGAATGGTTCTCGGCAAGCCACAAACAGACCCGACTCTCGAATGGTTCCTGTCTCATTGCCATATCCACAAATACCCATCGAAGAGTACGCTAATTCACCAAGGTGAAAAGGCCGAAACGCTTTACTACATCGTGAAAGGCTCCGTTGCGGTGCTGATTAAAGATGAAGAGGGTAAAGAGATGATTCTCTCCTATTTAAACCAAGGGGATTTCATCGGCGAGCTTGGATTATTTGAAGAAGGCCAAGAGCGTAGTGCCTGGGTTAGAGCAAAAACCGCCTGTGAAGTGGCTGAAATTTCTTACAAAAAATTCCGTCAGTTGATTCAGGTAAATCCAGATATCTTGATGCGCCTCTCTTCACAAATGGCGAACCGCCTTCAGATTACATCCGAGAAAGTGGGTAACCTCGCTTTCCTTGATGTTACTGGGCGCATTGCACAAACGCTGCTTAACCTGGCAAAACAACCTGATGCCATGACCCACCCAGATGGGATGCAGATTAAGATTACCCGCCAGGAAATTGGTCAGATAGTTGGCTGTTCCCGCGAAACTGTGGGGCGGATACTAAAAATGCTGGAAGATCAGAACTTGATCTCCGCACACGGTAAAACGATTGTCGTTTACGGCACCCGTTAATTCCCTATAAACCGGTGCCGATACCCTCGGCATCGGTTTTCTCAATCTTTTGTGATTAATAAATTTCTGGGGCCTAAATGAAGTGGCAACGGGTTATTTATCATCCTGAAGTAAACTATGCATTACGCCAAACATTAGTTCTCTGCCTGCCAGCAGCCCTAGGCTTTGCTATCGGCGAGCTGCGACTCGGACTGATGTTCTCCCTGATACCCGCGTGTTGCAATATTGCCTCGCTGGATACACCGCACCAACACTTCTTCCGGCGGCTGATTATTGGTGGCGCGCTCTTTACACTGAGCAGCTTCCTGACCCAGCAGCTGTTGCTGTGGCACATTCCCTTGCCGTGGATCATGCTCGGGCTAGCACTGGTGCTCGGTGTCAACGGCGCAATCAGCCCCCTCCATGGCCACTTGTTGCCCGCCGCGTTAATCGCCGCAATATTCAGCCTAAGCATGGTTGGTCGCGCACCTATCTGGCAAGCACCCCTGTTGTGCGCTGTCGGAACACTCTGGTACGGCCTCTTTAACTGGCTGTGGTTCCGGTTATGCAGAGACCAGCCGATCCGTGAGCCACTAAGCCAGCTTTATCATTTACTGGCAGATTATTGCGACGCTAAATACAACCTACTCTCCCAGCATGTAGAGCCGGAAAAGGCGCTCCCCCCGTTGCTTGATCGGCAACAGGGGATAATGGACAAAATTAACCAGCTTTATCAGCAATTTAACTTAATCAACAATGCCACCAAGGCGGAGCGCAAACGGCTATTGGGGCTATTTCAGATGGCGCTAGACCTGCAAGAGCACATTACTGCGGCGCTGAATCAGTCAGATAGAGTGCGAGACCTCCTGGAGCATAGTCGGATAGAGGAGGTACTTCGCCGCAATACGCAGATTATCTCAGCTCAAATGCGCGTTATTGCCGATGATATTCTCTATCACCACCGTGCCAAGCGAAATTTCACCGCCGGCGATGCGCTGGTTGAACTGGAAGAGATAGCCCAGCAGCACCCCAATAATCCAGTGGCGCAATTTTGCTACTACCATACCAGCCACGTTATCCAGATCCTGAGTGACCGACGCCCGCTGTATGAGCGCGAGTTGATCTCCAGCCAGCAACAGCAGCCATTTTGGCCCGCCCTTATCAGTTACCTCTCATTTAAGTCTGGTGCGCTGCGCGCTGCCGCACGACTGGGGGTGACACTGGCCGCAGGCAGCTATATTGGTGCCTTGATGCACCTGCCAAAACCTTATTGGATCTTACTCACCGTGATGTTGGTGGTACAAAACGGCTATAACGCGACTAAGGTGCGCATCTATCACCGCGCCCTCGGGACACTGATCGGGCTGGTGTTGGCGGCAGGTTTGCTGCATTTACAGATGCCGGAGGGGGTGACACTGGGCATTATGTTGCTGATCACACTGGTGGCCTATCTGGTGCAACGTAACAACTACGGGCTAGCGGTTATTGGTCGAACCATCACGGCGGTGTATATCTTGCAGCTATTAACCGGTGATGGCGCTGACTTTTTAGTCCCACGTCTGCTGGATACCTTAATTGGTTGTGCGCTGGCCTTTGCCAGCACCTTATGGCTGTGGCCTCAGTGGCAGAGCGGGTTGCTGCGTAAAAATGCCCATCAGGCACTCAGCGCTTACCAGCAGATCCTGCGCTTGTTGCTGGCCCCACACCCTGATATTACCCAGCTCTCCTATGAACGTATTGAGGTGAACAAAGCCAGTAATACCGTCTTAAGCTCACTGAATCAGGCGATGCAAGAGCCGGGATTCAACTCAAAATATTTAGCGGATATGCGGCTGTGGGCGACCCATAGCGAGTTGATTGTTGGACATATCAACGAAATGACTATTCTTACGCGGGAACATCCATTAACTGAATCAACCACGCCGCCTGAAGCGGGTCACAACCTCATGAGTGTCGCGCTAGCGACAGAGTATTTGCAGCTATGTGAGATGGCGATTCAGCAGTGCCAGCAGCGGCTAGAATCAGACAGCTGCGAGGGGAGTGATGATTTTGTGCAAGCACCGGATGTGGCCGTCGACACGCAAATATCTGAACTGGAACGAAATTTGCGGCGTATCCTGTCACATTTAAGTGTTATGCATACCGTGTCGTCGATGGCCTGGCAGCAGCAGCCCCACCACGGTATTTGGCGCAGCCGGAAGTTGCGGGATCAGACGTTTACCGGAGAGTAAATTTAGCTCTCATTCACCAGGCTGGCGATAGCGCTCTCTAAACGCGCCACTCCTTGCTGGATATCATCCAACTCAATCACCAGCGAAGGCGCTAAGCGCAATACATCTGGCCCGGCATTGAGGATCATCAACCCATTTGCCGCCGCTGCGGTCAGGAACTCCCGCGCCCGGCCACGGTATTGCGGTGCTAACTCAGCACCAATCAGCAGCCCCATGCCACGGATATCACTAAACACCGAGTACTTGCGGTTAATCACTTCCAGCGCCTGCACAAACAGGCCATGGCGCTGTTCAATACCCTCAAGGACCTCTGGGGTATTAATCACATCCAGCGCGGCTTCAGCAACTGCACAAGCCAGAGGATTACCACCATAAGTGGTGCCGTGGGTGCCGACGGCCATCACCGAGGCAATCTCTTCGGTGGTCAGCATCGCACTGATCGGGAACCCGCCACCCAAGGCTTTCGCCGTAGTGAGGATATCCGGCGTCACGCCATAGTGCATATAGGTGAACAACTTGCCGCTACGGCCCATGCCACTTTGCACTTCGTCGAACACCAACAGTGCCTTGTGTTGAGTACAAAGCTCGCGCACACCTTGCAGGAACTCAGGTGTCGCGGCGGTAATCCCGCCCTCCCCTTGGATCGGCTCCAGCACCACCGCGCAGGTGTGGTCATCCATCACCGCTTTCACTGCGGCCAGATCATTAAACGGCACATGGATGATGTCGGCCGGTTTCGGGCCAAAACCATCGGAGTACTTTGGCTGACCACCGACGGATACGGTAAACAAGGTGCGACCATGGAATGCATTATGGAAAGCAATGATTTTGGTTTTATACGGGCTATGGCGCTCAATGGCGTAATGACGGGCCAACTTAAATGCCGCTTCATTCGCTTCACCGCCCGAATTGGCGAAAAACACCCGATCGGCAAAGGTGGCGGCAATCAGTTTTTGCGCCAAACGCAGCGCTGGCTCGTTGGTGAATACATTACTGGTATGCCATAACGTCTCACCCTGCTGATGCAGGGCCGCCACTAGCGCCGGATGGCAGTGGCCAAGGGCAGTAACCGCGATCCCGCCAGCAAAATCAATGTATTCCGTGCCCTGCTGATCCCATACTCGGCTACCTTTCCCTTTTACCGGGATAAACTGTGCTGGTGCATAAACAGGCAAAATAACCTGATCGAATGTACTGCGATTAACTGTTAGTTTATCTGACATTGCCCTGCCCACCTCTAATTATCCATTGAGCCGCCAACTACTGACGAATGAAAATATAATCACAAAATATGCATAAAAAATCACAAGCAAGCAAACAAAAAGATTATTTTATTGATGAGGGAAACTTAACCTGCTAATTTTTAAGGAAATTAGCCAATAATTGATGTCCCTGCTCGCTGAGGATGCTCTCCGGATGAAACTGCACGCCCTCCAGTGGCAAGGTGCGATGGCGGATACCCATGATTTCATCCATTTCGCCCTCTCGCTCCGTCCATGCGGTCAGCTCAAAACAGGCGGGTAGTGAATCGGCGTCAATGACTAATGAGTGATAGCGAGTCACCGTCAGCGGCTGATTCAGCCCTTGGAAAACCCCTTGATTATTATGGCAAATCGCGGTGGTCTTGCCATGCATCACCTGCCGCGCCCGCACAATACGCGCACCAAAAGCTTGCCCTAGCGCCTGATGGCCCAGGCAAACCCCCAGTATTGGTAATTTACCGGCAAAATGGCTGATAACCGCCAACGAAATCCCCGCCTCATTCGGCGTGCAAGGGCCGGGCGAGATCACCAAATGTGATGGCGATAACCGTTCAATATCAGCCAGTTGTACCTCATCATTACGTTTAACCACCACCGTAACCCCCAGTTCACAAAAATACTGGTAGAGGTTGTAGGTAAATGAATCGTAATTATCGATTAATAACAGCATTTCATATCCAAAAATTCAGCCTAGCGCTTACGCCCACCGGTAATTGACCCCAGAACGCCGCGCAGAATTTGTCGACCCAAGTCGCGTGCCATGCTTTTGGCGGCGGTTTGGACAATTCCATCACGCTTGCCGCCCCGTGGGCCAGTAGAACCAAACAGTAAATCATTTAGCCCCCCCATCAAACCGCCGCCACTTTGCTGTTCAGTGGGTTGCTGAGGGGCCGCCGCCTCCCCAGGTGCTGCACTCCCCATCGTGGAGAAGCCGCCTGCGGATAATTTCTCATAGGCAGATTCGCGGTCGACCATCTCTTCATAGCGGCCATAGAGTGGGGAATGATTGATGGCGTGATTACGTGCTGCTGCATCCAATGCTCCCATTTTTGATTGTGGGGCGATAACCATGCCTCGCTCCACCACATTGGGCCGCCCTTTCTCGTCGAGGAAGGAGATCAGCGCTTCACCGACAGCCAATTCGGTAATCACTTGTTCAGCACTGAAAGCGGGGTTAGCGCGCATGGTTTGTGCCGCCGCTTTCACCGCCTTTTGGTCGCGCGGGGTAAAGGCACGCAGCGCATGTTGCACGCGGTTGCCCAGCTGGCCCAGGATCTTATCTGGAATATCTAGCGGGTTTTGTGTCACGAAATAGATGCCGACGCCTTTTGAGCGAATCAGCCGCACCACTTGTTCAACTTTATCCACCAGTGCCGTAGGGGCATCGGTGAAGAGCAAGTGGGCCTCGTCAAAGAAGAAGACCAGTTTAGGTTTTTCGACATCACCCACTTCCGGAAGCTGCTCAAACAGCTCTGCCAACAGCCAAAGCAGGAAAACGGCATATAACTTGGGCTGATTGATCAGCCGATCCGCCGCCAGCAGGTTGATAACCCCCTGCCCATTGCTGTCGGTCTGCATTAAATCGTGAATATCCAGCATCGGCTCACCAAAGAATTGATTCGCCCCCTGTTCTTCTAAGGTCAGTAAACCCCGCTGAATGGCCCCAATCGAAGCGGGGGTGATATTGCCATATTGGGTGCGGAACTGTTTGGCATTGTCGCCGACGAATTGCACGATGGCGCGGAGATCTTTCATGTCCAGCAGTAGCAGGCCGTTGTCGTCCGCGATTTTAAACACTAATTGCAGTACACCGCTTTGCACATCATTTAGATCAAGCAGACGGCCTAGCAGCAGGGGGCCAAGGTCAGAGATGGTGGCGCGGATTGGATGACCTTTTTCCGCGAAAATATCCCACGGCACAATCGGACATGCCTGTGGCTGCCAGTCAGTGACACCTATCGTTGCCAGGCGGGATTGCAGTTTCTCCGAAGCGACACCTTCAGCGCCAATGCCGGAGAGGTCCCCTTTCACATCCGCCAGAAACACCGGCACACCAATGCGGGAGAATTGCTCGGCCATCTTTTGCAAAGTGACGGTTTTACCGGTCCCCGTCGCCCCGGTAATCAAACCATGGCGGTTTGCCAGTGCCGATAAAATCACCAAATCTTGTGCCGGCACAGCTTTCCCGATAAGTAATGTTTCGCTCATAAATTCTTCACCCCATCGCCGCTAGATAATTGATTATAAGCATGCCATTGGCGCAAACGGATTAATTTATGTCGGAATGGGATTTGGGTATGAATCAGCCAGCTTTCGGGGAATGAAAGCTGGCTTAACCAATTAAGGCAACACTTTCGCTGACAGGATAGTGATCGGCTTAACAGGCACATTCTGATACGGGCCGACGTTTTCCGTCTGAACCTGGGAGATTTTCTCTACCACATCCATGCCTTTTACCACTTTACCGAACACGGCATAACCAAAGTCACGTTGGCCATGATCGAGGAAAGCATTGTCTGCTACGTTGAGGAAAAACTGGCTGGTGGCGCTATCTTTATCTGCGGTACGGGCCATCGAGATGGTGCCACGCAGGTTGCGCAAGCCATTATCCGCTTCGTTTTTGATTGGCGTTTTAGCGGTTTTTTGTTTGAAATCAGCGGTAAAGCCGCCACCCTGAACCATAAAACCAGGAATAACACGGTGGAAAATGGTGTTGTTGTAGTAGCCGTTATTGACGTAATCAACGAAGTTTTGTGTTGAAATCGGGGCCTTCTGGCTATTGAGTTCCAACTCAATATTCCCAACCGACGTCGTTAACAGCACATGAGGTTCACCGGCAGCTAAAGCGGCGGGCGCCACGGCGCTTAGGGAACAAAGTGCGATGAAGGTCACTAAAGTACGTTTGAACATTACCGGTTCCTTTCTGTGGGGTACAAACAGCGGAAAAGCGCTTTGATTCTAGAGAGCTAACCCGCGTAATGCCACCCATTTACCGTTTTTTACGTAACAAAATGCGCATTTTCGCTGAAAACATGTCACTTCTATCAATAAGCGGCACAATAGCGATTAGTTAGCCAAATTAACTCATCATCACATTCCACAGCAACAGTGAAATTCTGCAACTGAGATCACGTATTGCTGATTCTCTGACTCACTCTCTGCCGTTTTTGCGAGAAATATCCCATTTTGTTTCTGGTTAATCGTTAATCTGCCTTCAAATGAGAGCGCTCTCATTTCTAATTCATCCATTTTGAGACCAAATTATGAAAACCTTTAAAATTGCCATTATTGGTGGCGGTAGTAGCTATACCCCTGAGTTGGTTGATGGGCTGATTCAGCGCATTGACCAGTTGCCGGTCACTGAGTTGGCCTTGGCTGATGTCGAATTGGGTCGCCAAAAAGTGGAGATTATTGCCGCCCTGACCCGCAGAATGTTGGATCGCCACGGGTTGGAGCAGGTGAAAGTCAGCGTTCACTTCTCGCTGGATACGGCCATCGAAGGGGCCAGTTTTGTGTTGACCCAATTCCGTGTCGGCCAGCTCCCTGCTCGGGCGGCAGATGAACGTTTGGGGCTAAAATATAACCTGCTTGGCCAGGAGACCACCGGTGTCGGCGGTTTTGCCAAAGCACTGCGCACCATTCCGGTGATGCTGGATATTGCCGCTAAAGTCGAGCGACTGGCACCGGAGGCCTGGATCATTAACTTCACCAATCCCGCCGGGATTGTCACCGAAGCGGTGACCCGTTATAGCAAAGCGAAAATTATCGGTTTGTGTAATGTCCCGATCAGCATGCATCATATGATCGCCAATTTACTGAATGCGCCTTATGAAGATATCCAGCTGCGTTTCGCCGGACTCAACCATATGGTGTGGGTGCATGAGGTGTTGCAGCAGGGTAAAAATGTGACCACCAATGTGATGGATATGCTGTGCGACGGTGCTTCATTGACCATGAACAATATCAAGGAAGCGCCATGGCCGCCGGAATTCCTGCGAGCAATGGGAGCTATCCCTTGCCCGTATCATCGCTATTTCTACCAGACTCAGGATATGCTGGCAGAAGAGATGGCTGCAGCCGCTGAGCGCGGCACGCGCGCAGAACAGGTGATGCAAGTAGAAAAAGAGCTGTTCGATCTGTACGCTGATCCCCATCTGGACAGCAAACCTGAGCAGCTCAGCTTCCGTGGCGGATCATTTTATTCTGAAGTTGCGCTGGAACTCATTCGTGCTATTTATAATAATTTAGGTACGCAATTAGTTGTAAATACGACAAACCGTGGGGCGATTCGCGGTTTATCCGACTGTTCTGTGGTAGAAACAAACTGTATTGTCGATGCACAAGGTGCTCATCCACTCACTTTCGGCCCCTTACCTGTGGCGATGCATGGGTTAACGCAGCAAGTAAAAGCCTATGAACGTCTGACCATTGAAGCCGCAGTACACGGCGATCGCCGCAGTGCCTTATTAGCGCTAGTGACTAACCCACTGATTGCTAACGCGAGCATTGCTCAGCCGCTACTGGAAGAGGTTCTACAGGTCAATAAACCTTATTTGCCTCAGTTCGCAGATTTGTGATGTTAAGTTAGCTATTGTGGCGACTTTTAAATTGTATACCCAATAGATTTCAAGGTGCAGGAAGGCGGCAAACGAGAAAATCCCGATGAGCTTACTCAAGTAAGTGATTCGGGTTTTTGAGTGCAGCCAACACACCTGCAATTTGAAAGATGAAGGGTAATGGGAGAAAGAAATGGTAACACTGGAAGATGTCGCGGTATTAGCCGGGGTTTCCCGTGCTACGGTTTCCCGCGTGGTCAACGGTGATACCAATGTCAAAGCCCTGACTCGCGAAAAGGTGGAACAAGCGGTAGCGGTATTGGGTTACACCCCAAACCCTGCCGCGCGCGCATTGGCATCAAGTCAAAGTCATACGCTCGGCTTGGTGACCACCTCCTATCGAGGCGGCTTCTTTGGTGCATTGATGGATTTTGTGCAAACGGAAGCTGAGTCTCAGGGTAAACAGCTATTAGTCACTCAGGGGCGGGATAATGCGGATAAAGAGTGGCAGGCTATTCAGCGCCTGTATAACTTACGCTGTGACGGCTTGATCCTCCATGTCCGTTTTCTCAGTGATGAAAGGCTGCGTCAGTTGGCGGTCGCAGACCGCTCATTCGTGTTGCTCGATAGGTTAGTTCCCGGTCTTGAAGCCCGCTGTGTGACCTTCGATCACCGCCGCGCCAGTCAAATGGCAACTCAGGTGCTTATCGATGCGGGTCATCGGCGTATTGCGTGCATTAGTGGTTCCGCGCAGCGCCACTCCAGCGAGTTGCGCCGTCAGGGATTTATCGACGCCATGCAATCGGCAGGTTTGACACCAATCGCCTGTGTTGAAGGGGTTTATGATCTGGAGAGTGGCTATCAGCGTGCTGACGAGATCCTCAATCAGCCCCACTTACCGACGGCCATTTATTGCTGCAATGAAGAGATGGCCATTGGTGCACTGCTGGCTATCAATAAGCACCATTTGCAGGTGCCGCAGGATATCTCATTAATTTGCTACGACAGTGGCGAACGCGCACCTTTCGTCTGCCCTGCATTAACCAGTCTGCATTTTCCCATCGTTGAGATGGCGCAATTTGCCACGCAACTCCTGATTAACCCGCAGACACCACCAGCCAGTTTCCCACCAGCGATTATCATGCGCGATTCGGTGATGCCACCCAACCCGTCCCGCTAATTGAAACAGCGTGGCAAGCAACTGCCACGCCGCTCTCTTGCTAATGGCGACCCCCAACGCCAAGGGGGAAATAAGCCCTTAGAAAGTCACATTTAACTTAGCCCACAGTGTCCTACCCGGCTCATTCACTGGCGTATTGACGGAATAACCAAATCCGCTGTTACCGGCCAGATTGAGGTGCTCGCTATAGGTTTTATTTAGCAGATTATCGATGCCCCCGCTAACCTTCACTTGCGGCGTGATTTTGTAGGCCACATTGGCTGAGAGCACACCAAAGCCCGCGCTGTCGGCGAAATCTTTACCCACCACATTCCCTTCATTAATCGCCACCCGGTGCTGACTGCTGACCAGCCGCCAGAGTGCGGTGCTACTCCAGTTGCCAGTTTCATAGGTCAGCCCCAGTCGTGCTTCAAGAGGGGGGATTTGCGGCAGTGGGCGATTATTGCTGCTGTTTTCGCCCCACGCATAGGCCAGACTGGCATCCGCTTTCCAGTGGTCGTTGAAGGCATAGCCTGCGCCCATCTCACCGCCCATGATGGTTGCATTGATATTATCCGCCTGACTAATACGTAGATTTTTGGGATCATACTTGAACAAAATAAAATCATTCACCCGACCCAGATAAGCAGAGACCCAACCATTTAGCTGCTTGCCGCTGTATTGCGCACCGATATCAAGCTGGGTAGTTTTTTCACTTTTTACCCCCTCAAAAGCACTGTTCGACCCTGTTGGCCCGAACGTCGGGGAGAATAGCTCCCAGAAGTCAGGAAAACGCTCGGTATGGCCCACACCGGCATACCACATCACTGGGGCATCAGCCAGATTGTGCTCAAAACGCATGAAACCCGCCGGTAGCGTGGCGGAGCGGGTAGGCTCATCGGCGCGGGTATAATTGGTGACCTGATGATGGTCTAAACGAGTGCCGGTAATCAGTTTATCCTGCTCACTCATCGTCCACGTCAGTTCGCCGAACAGGCCATAGTTTGCGAAGCTGGCATTTTTGTTCCACGTATTTTGTCTGTTCTTGCGATGGGTATTGGTTTGCATGTCACTACCGGCTTCTAATTTCAGATCCTCCCACAACCAGGTTCCCATGACGCGACCGCCAATGGTGCGACGGTCTAGATTACTGGTCATCGCCATCATCGGCGGGGTGCGTAAGCTATGGTTATCCATAATGTGGTTGACGTAGTTGTAGTAAACCTTAGCTTCAATCTTATCCAGCACTTCACCAATATTGCTTTTCTCGAAACGCGCTCCCAAGCTTTCGCGCAAAAATTGCGAGCCGTCCATACCGCGCCCAGCATAGCTCGCCTCACCATCGCCTTTACCGGCCGTCAGCTCAAGCAAAGTGTCGGCATCTGGTGTCCAGCCCAGCGCGACATCCGCATTCCATTTATCCCACTTCGATGGCACCCGGGTGCCGTCGCCATCCTTATAATTACCCGCTTGCGACTGATTCCCCATCATGCGCAGATAGCCTTGCTCGTTGCCCAAACTCGCATTGAGATTTTTATCCCAGCGCCCGTTGGAACCCACCAGCAAGCTGGCATCGCCCTGGACGCCCGCTTGATCAAAATGGGGTTGCTCGCGCTCAAACAAAATGGTGCCAGCGGAGGCACCCGGCCCCCATAACACCGATTGCGGCCCCTTCACTACCCTCAACAAGTCAAAGCTCTCCGGTGAGATATAGGAGGTGGGCGCATCCATCCGCGACGGGCAGGTGCCCAGTGTTTCGGCACCATCAGTCAGAATTTTGATGCGCGAGCCAAACATGCCACGGAAAACCACATCGCCATTGGTGCCGCCATTACGGATTTGCGAAAAACCGGGGATAGTTTTTAGGTAGTCCGCACCATCACTGGCCGGTACTGGCTGGCGTGGTGTTTTAGGCGAGGTGACGATGGTGAGCGGCGAATGCTGGGGGGCGGTGACCGTAATCACCTCGGCGTCATTGGTTTGTTTATCGCCGCGATTATCGGTGACGTGGTTGGTCGCGTGATCTGCGGCCACCTGATGATCCGCTGCCATAGCATTTAAGGTCAATACCGAGAGTGCGGAAGTGACTGCGCACGCTAATAATGTTTTTTTACCGCCGTTATTCTTACCAGACATAATGATTCCTTGGACAATAGAAATGAGTCCGGTGGATATTTCTCATACCAGAGAGTTCACACCAGATAATCCACAGTAAATAAGTGGTTTTGATTTTTTATTGAGTGATCAGGAATAAAAAGTAGGCGGCGCGCGTGGTTGACTCTCGTAATAGCGCTCTTTGATGAGTTGCGTATAAACAAATAGCGGCGGAGATAACTCAATCCGCAGTAATGCAGAGCGGATATCTGCTTTGAAAGCCGTGTTGAGCAACGGCAGATGGGTCAGTAATACACAATATCCACAGGCGGCATGGTTCATCATCATGCCGTCATGACGATTCCCGTGCTCATCGGAAGTAGCGGTAGTAGCTGTTTTAGCGCCGTGATGGGCCTCTGGTGAGTCATCTGGCCCACTGCGGTGGTGACTCGCCATCTCCATCGCGCCATCAGCCACTGTTATGGCGGGTTTGCTTTGATCGTAAGAAAGCGCCAGTGAGACTGAAACCACCGGTGCGATAAATAGCATCAGGATCGCGGCTATTCCCAGCCAGGCTGAGTAGCGCCTGCTGCGATAAAGAATTTGACCTAATGGCACCGGAGCACCAATAGCACTACAGCAGGAATCCCACTGTTCATCACGATAGTTCCTTTATCTCAATAACAACCAATAGAATACGATTGATTACTCTCTGTTTTATGAACAGTTTTTATTAGCCCTGACCTGTCAAGGCCGCAGAAAGAATCATATCTGAACCTATCTTAATGCAGTGTTAATTCTCATTAAATTAAGGGTATTTCTCATTTTCTCCGAGCCGGAATATGTGACGCCTCACTATTATTCTCTATCACATTTCACTCATTGCATTAAAAGTTGGATGTAAGTCACAAAAACCCACTATGCCTGTGCTAGGATCCGCCGCCTGAGTAGTGAATTGGTTTGAACCCTTTTTATTAACGTTCTTACTATGGTTGTATTAACTATGGTCGTATTAACTCTATGCTGACACAGGCCCCTCTATGAATAACAGCAATCGCCTTCGACTCACTTGGATCAGTTACTTTTCTTACGCTCTGACCGGCGCGTTAGTTATTGTCACCGGGATGGTGATGGGGAATATCGCGGAGTATTTCAATCTGCCTATTGCCAGTATGAGTAACACATTTACTTTCCTTAATGCGGGTATTCTGATCTCCATTTTCCTCAATGCCTGGTTGATGGAGATCATTCCATTAAAACGTCAGTTGGTATTTGGCTTTATTCTGATGTTGGTAGCGATTGCCGGATTGATGGTGGGCCATAATCTGATGCTCTTCTCAATCAGCATGTTTATCCTTGGGGTCGTGAGCGGGATCACCATGTCGATCGGTACTTTCCTGATAACCCATATGTATGAAGGGCGTCAGCGTGGCTCCCGCCTGCTGTTTACCGACTCATTCTTCAGTATGGCGGGGATGATTTTCCCGGTAGCGGCGGCAATGCTGCTGGCACGCCATATTGAGTGGTACTGGGTTTATGCCTGCATCGGCCTGCTGTATGTGGGGATTTTCGTGCTGACATTAATGTCTGAGTTCCCGGTTCTGGGCCATAAGGCCAGCGATGAAAACAGACCCGTGGCGAAAGAGAAGTGGGGCATTGGTGTGCTCTTCCTGGCGATTGCCGCACTGTGCTACATCCTTGGTCAACTCGGTTTCATCCAGTGGGTGCCGGAATATGCCACCAAGACCTTCAATATGGATATCAGCCAAGCGGGCCAACTGGTCAGTAACTTCTGGATCTCATACATGATTGGGATGTGGGTGTTCAGCTTCATCCTGCGCTTCTTTGACCTGCAACGCATCGTAACTGTGCTGGCTGCGCTGGCAACACTGGCGATGTATCTGTTTGTCAGCACTGATAATCCGGCCTATCTGAGCTACTACATTCTGGCATTAGGCTTTGTCTCCAGTGCCATCTACACCACACTGATTACCCTCGGCTCGCTGCAAACCAAAGTCTCTTCACCCAAACTGGTGAACTTCATTCTGACCTGCGGTACTGTCGGGACTATGCTGACCTTCGTCGTCACAGGCCCCATTGTCGCGAACAGTGGTGTTCATGCCGCACTGACAACAGCCAACGGCCTCTATCTGGCGGTATTCGTGATGTGCCTGATTCTGGGCTTCTTCACCAAACACCGCAGCCACGGCCATGCAACACACTGATTGATGGTTTAGCTGAATCAACTGCCCTGCCGCCATTGCGGTAGCAGGGCAGCCCCCTACTTAAAGTTCACCACCTCTTCGTGGCCCAAATAGATCCGACTCTCGGCGGGCTGCGTGCTGGCAATCACCACCCCATGACGAATGGAGTAGCGCACCGGCACTTGTCGCCGCACCGCATCAAAACCACTTTCGGCGGGCAGAATAATCAGATTGGCGCTATTACCTAACTGCAAACCATAATCCGATAAATTCAATGTTCGGGCGCTGTTGTGGGTGATCAGATTCAGCCCATCATTGATTTGGCCGTATCCCATCAGCTGACAAATATGCAGCCCCATATGCAGCACTTGCAACATATTGGCGGTGCCCAGCGGATACCACGGGTCAAACACATCATCATGACCGAAGCAGACATTAATATCGGCCGCCAGCATCTCCTTGACCCGCGTAATGCCGCGCCGCTTCGGATAGGTGTCAAAGCGCCCTTGCAGGTGAATATTCACCAAGGGGTTGGCGACGAAGTGAATGCCGGACATTTTCAGCAGGCGAAATAGCCGCGAGGCATAAGCGCCATTATAGGAGTGCATCGCCGTGGTGTGACTGGCGGTCACCCGCGCCCCCATGTTTTCACGGTGCGCCAAGGCCGCCACTGTTTCGACAAAACGCGACTGCTCATCATCAATCTCATCACAATGCACATCCACCAGCCGCTGATATTTCTGCGCCAGTGCAAAGGCAATATGTAGCGATTCGACGCCATATTCGCGGGTAAATTCAAAATGCGGGATCGCCCCGACCACATCCGCGCCTAGTCGCAGCGCCTCTTCCAACAGCGCCGCGCCATCGGGATAGGAGAGAATACCCTCTTGTGGAAACGCCACAATCTGCATCTCCACCCACGGACTGACCTCCTCTTTCACCTCCAACATGGCGCTCAGCGCCGTCAGGCTGGGATCAGAGACATCCACATGGGTGCGCACATGCTGAATACCATTGGCGATTTGCCATTTCAGCGTCTGCCATGCCCGCTGCTTAACATCCTCGCGCGTCAACAGCGCTTTGCGCTCAGCCCAGCGCTCTATACCCTCAAACAGGGTGCCTGATTGATTCCAGCTCGGTTGCCCCGCTGTTTGAGTGGTATCCAGATGAATATGCGGCTCGACAAAGGGGGGCTGTGCCAAACCACCCTGCGCATCCAGCACACCCGCGCCTGTTGGTAGTTGATCCGGCTGCGGCGAAATTGCACTGATTTTGCCCTCCGCGACCTTAAGCTGCCAAAGCCCCGTTTGCCCGACCAAGCGCACATTGTTGATGCTCGCCAGTAAATGATTTGTTGCGGATTGCGCTGACATTGATACCTCCATGACCCCTTTGCCACTTTCGGCATGATCTGTTGTTAGCTTATCCGATCAGCAGTCACCCGCCCGATTTTCTTTTTATCGGCGGATTTATCGTTAGATCAAAAAAACAGCCAGAACTGAAACCTTTCAGCTAAAGATGAATGAAATCCGCAACTTATCAAAAAACGTTAAAAATCATCCATCTACCACCTTAGAGGTATATGAAACGCTAATTGATTTACATCAAGAAGTGCCATGTTGGGAAGATTAAGGTAAGCGTAGAAAATTAAAAATTGAGGCAAAAATGAGCAAAGTCAAACTTGCCATCATCGGCAACGGCATGGTCGGCCACCGCTTTATCGAAGACTTACTGGATAAAGCCGATAAAGACCAATTTGAGATAACCGTATTTTGCGAAGAGCCTCGCATCGCTTATGACCGGGTACATCTCTCCTCTTACTTCTCCCACCATACTGCCGAAGAGCTGTCATTAGTTCGTGAAGGCTTTTATGAAAAACACGGCGTCAAAGTGCTGGTTGGCGAACGCGCCATTACCATCAACCGCACCGAGAAAGTGATTCACTCCAACAGCGGCCGTACCCTCTATTATGACAAGCTGATTATGGCGACCGGCTCCTATCCGTGGATCCCGCCAATCAAAGGTAGCGAAGGGCAGGATTGCTTTGTGTATCGCACCATTGAAGACCTAAATGCTATCGAGGCCTGTACCCGCCGCAGCAAACGTGGGGCAGTTATTGGTGGTGGGCTGCTCGGGCTGGAAGCCGCAGGGGCCTTGAAAAGCCTTGGCGTTGAAACCCATGTGATTGAATTTGCACCCGTATTAATGGCCGAGCAGCTTGACCCTATGGGCGGTGACCAGCTGCGCCAGAAAATTGAGCGCATGGGCGTCAGAGTCCATACCGGCAAAAATACGCAGGAAATTATTCATTCAGGCCAAAACGGCCGCAAAACCATGCAGTTTGCTGATGGATCGCAGCTGGAAGTCGATTTTATTGTCTTCTCCACCGGTATTCGCCCACAAGACAAACTGGCGCATCAATGCGGTTTAGCCACAGCACGCCGTGGTGGTATTGCTATCAATGATTATTGCCAGACATCCGACCCGGATGTCTACGCCATTGGTGAGTGTGCCTCGTGGCAAGAGCGGACCTTCGGGCTGGTTGCACCGGGTTACAAAATGGCGCAGGTCACCGCCGATCACCTGTTAGGCCGCGAAAATGCCTTTAAAGGTGCCGACATGAGCGCCAAGCTGAAGTTGCTGGGTGTCGATGTGGGCGGGATTGGTGATGCCCATGGCCGCACTGAAGGGGCGCGCAGCTACGTTTATCTGGATGAAAGTAAAGAAATTTATAAGCGTCTGGTGGTCAGCGCCGACAACAAAACCCTGCTCGGCGCCGTCTTGGTGGGGGATACCAGCGATTACGGCAACCTGCTGCAACTGGCGCTAAACAATATCGCGCTGCCAGATAACCCCGACAGCCTGATCCTCCCGGCTCACGCCGGCAGTAAACCGGCCATGGGGGTAGATTCACTGCCAGATAGCGCGCAGATCTGCTCCTGTTTTGATGTCACCAAAGGCGACATTATTCAGGCCATCGGTCAGGGCTGCCATACCGTCGCCGCACTGAAATCCGCCACTAAAGCCGGCACTGGCTGCGGCGGCTGTATTCCGCTGGTCACCCAAGTGCTGAATGCCGAACTCAGCAAGCAAGGCATTGAAGTGAATCATCATTTGTGTGAGCACTTCGCCTATTCGCGCCAAGAGCTGTATCACCTGATCCGGGTTGAAGGGATTAAATCCTTCGATGCCCTGCGGGAAAAATATGGTAAAGGCTACGGCTGTGAAGTCTGTAAACCGACAGTCGGCTCACTGCTGGCCTCCTGCTGGAATGACTATGTATTGGCACCGCAACATACGCCGCTGCAGGACACCAATGACAACTTCCTCGGCAATATCCAGAAAGACGGCACTTACTCAGTCATCCCGCGCTCACCGGGTGGGGAGATCACGCCGGATGGCCTACTCGCAATTGGCCGCATCGCCAAAGAGTATAATCTGTACACCAAACTAACCGGCTCACAGCGCGTGGGGATGTTTGGCGCGCAAAAAGATGACCTGCCCGCTATCTGGGCGCAACTGATTGAAGCGGGCTTTGAGACCGGTCATGCCTATGCCAAAGCACTGCGCATGGCAAAAACCTGCGTCGGCAGCACCTGGTGCCGCTTTGGTGTGGGTGACAGCGTCGGTTTTGGTGTCGCACTGGAGCACCGCTTCAAAGGCATCCGCACACCACACAAAATGAAGTTCGGCGTCTCCGGCTGTACCCGCGAGTGTTCCGAAGCACAGGGCAAAGACGTGGGGATTATCGCCACCGAAAACGGCTGGAACCTGTATGTCTGCGGTAACGGCGGCATGAAGCCACGTCACGCGGACTTACTGGCGGCAGATCTGGATGAAGAGACCCTGATGCGCTACCTCGACCGCTTTATGATGTTCTACATCCGCACCGCCGATAAGCTGCAACGCACTTCGGTGTGGTTGGAGAGCCTGGAGGGCGGCATTAGCTACCTGCGGGCGGTTATCCTCGACGACAAACTGGGCATCAACGATCAGTTGGAAGCCGATATTGCCCGCCTGCGCGACAAAGTGACCTGCGAATGGAAAGCTACCGTCGAGGATCCAGCGGCACAAGTTCGCTTTGCCCACTTTATCAATAGCCCGATGCGCGACCCGAACGTGCAAGTGGTGGCTGAACGTGAACAACATCGTCCGGCCCGCCCGGATGAGCGCATCCCAGTGCGGCTGCTTGAACTGGAGGAGAACCTATGAGCCAGTGGATTCCACTCTGCCTGTTAGACGATATTTTGCCCGGCAGCGGCGTGTGTGGGCTGATCGGCGAGCAGCACATTGCGGTTTTCCGCCCCTACACTGACGAGCAGGTTTTCGCCATCAGCAACATTGATCCTTTCGCTCAGGCCAGTGTACTGTCGCGCGGATTGATTGCTGAGCATCAAGGTGATCTGTGGGTCGCCAGCCCGCTGAAAAAACAGCACTTTCGCCTGCATGATGGCCTCTGTCTGGAAGATGAAACCCGCTCGGTTGCCCACTATGACGTGCGAGTCCGCGACGGCATGGTGCAAATCAAAGCGTGATAAATAACGGGTTAACTGGCCAGCACCGGATACCTACAAAATAACACTCAATCATCCCCAAAGTGATTGGCGTTGCAGCTAACAGCGCTGCGGCGTCAATACCGAGGGGATTGGGATTAAAAATGTATAGCGACACCATCAACAAATGCGCGGCTAACGCGGCGCGAATCGTCAAACTGGCCAAAGATAGCCCGCTAGGCTTTTGGATTGGTTCTGCCATGGCCGGTGCCTATGTTGGCCTTGGCATTATTCTGATTTTTACCTTAGGAAACCTGATCGACCCGGCTTACCGTCCGCTGGTGATGGGAGCCACCTTTGGCCTGGCACTGACCCTGGTGATTATCGCCGGTTCTGAGCTGTTCACCGGCCACACCATGTTCCTGACCTTCGGCGTGAAAGCGGGCACCATCAAATCCAGCCAAATGTGGGCAGTATTGCCGCAAACCTGGTTGGGGAATCTGCTGGGTTCGGTGTTTGTGGCCCTGCTCTATTACTACGGCGGCGGCAGCTTGCTCACCGTGGATACCAGCCTGGTACACACCGCTGCGCTGGCAAAAACCTCGGCGCCCGCTATGACCTTATTCTTCAAAGGTATATTATGTAACTGGCTGGTTTGTCTGGCGATCTGGATGGCAATCCGCGTAGAAGGCGCGGCGAAATTTATCGCTATCTGGTGGTGTTTGCTGGCCTTTATTGCTTCTGGCTACGAGCACTCAGTGGCCAATATGACCCTGTTCGCGCTGTCATGGTTTGGTCATCACAGCGAGGCCTATACCCTCAGCGGCATTGGTCACAACCTGTTGTGGGTCACGCTGGGGAATACCCTGTCGGGTGCCGTTTTTATGGGCCTCGGCTACTGGTATGCCACGCCACGAGAGCAGCGCCCACAGCCTATGGCCGTTAGCGCGCCACACGCGGTAAAAGAGTAACTTTTTACTGTTCTCCCCCGCCGGCAAAGGCGGGTTTTATCACCCCACCACCTTAATCTGAAGGATTGCCGATGGACTACTTCCCGATTTTCTGCCAACTGCAAAACAAAGCCTGCCTGCTGGTCGGTGGCGGTGAAGTGGCCGAACGCAAAGCCCGGCTACTGCTGGATGCGGGTGCTGCTATCACCGTCAACGCCTGCGAATTTACGCCACAGTTTCACCTGTGGGCCGAGCAGGAGCAGCTCACCTTAGTCAGCGGCGAGTTTGCTCCAGAGCTGCTGGCAGAGCAGTGGCTAGTGATTGCGGCAACTGATCAGGTGGCGGTGAATGCTTTGGTCTATCAAAGCGCCAACCAACAGCGGGTGTTCTGCAATGTGGTGGATGATCCCAAGCGCACCAGCTTTATCATGCCATCAATCATTGACCGCTCACCCATCATGATTGCTATCTCTTCTGGCGGTAAAGCACCCGTGCTGGCACGGCTGTTGCGGGAAAAGCTCGAGGCGATGCTGCCACTGCATTTAGGGCAGTTGGCACAGTTGGCGGGTCATTTGCGCCAACGGGTGAAGCAACATTTTGCCGCCATGCCCGATCGCCGTCGTTTTTGGGAAAAACTGCTAACCCACGATCGTTTGGCGCAATCACTGGCGAATGACGATCAGGTACAAGTCGAGCAGCACATTGAGCAGTTGTTCAATGCACCGCTCTCTGATCGCGGTGAAGTGGTATTGGTGGGTGCCGGGCCGGGTGATGCGGGTTTGCTGACCTTAAAAGGTTTGCAGCAGATTCAGCAAGCTGATGTGGTGGTGTATGACCGCTTAGTCTCCGATGAGGTCATGAATCTGGTGCGGCGTGATGCCGAGCGGATTTTTGTCGGCAAACAGTCGGGCCATCACAGTGTGCCACAGGATCAAATCAATCAAATCTTGTTGCAGCAAGCACAGCTTGGCAAGCGGGTGGTGCGTTTGAAAGGCGGCGACCCGTTTATTTTTGGCCGTGGTGGCGAGGAGCTGGAAACCTTAGCGGAATATGGCATTCCTTTCTCGGTGGTGCCAGGGATTACTGCCGCCTCGGGCTGTTCTGCCTACAGTGGCATTCCCCTGACCCATCGTGATCATGCGCAGAGTGTGCGGCTGATTACCGGTCATGCCAAAAAAGAGGGCCAGCTGGATTGGGCCAATCTGGCGGCAGAGAAGCAAACACTGGTGTTTTATATGGGGTTATCGCAGGCCGGAGAGATCCAGCAGCAGCTAATTCGACACGGTATGCCGGCCGTGACGCCAGTGGCGCTAGTGGAGAATGGCACCTCGCGACATCAGCGAGTGGTCAGCGGCGAACTGAGCCAGTTGGCGCTACTTTCCCAGCAGGTCAGCAGCCCTAGCCTGATTATTGTCGGCAGCGTGGTCAGCTTACGTGAAAAACTGAATTGGTTTTCCAGCGCCGAGCACGACAAAGTCGCGGCAAAAGAGCAGGTTGAAAGAGTGGGTTAAGCTGAGTTGACTCAGAAGGGGGAGAGCTCCCCTGAGGTTAATGACAAAGCGACTTATAACTTAGTGAGTAAAGGGTTGACCGCACCTAGGGCCGCTCCGACGGCTTACTCCGTTACGGCCCCAACGGCACGTTTCCCCTTTATTTGACTTTGTCGGCAGTCTGAGGGAGATCTCTCCCCCTTCGGGTTGCTTACTGATTTACTTACGGATGTGCAACAAAACCAATGGCTTGGTAGACTTTCGCCAGTGTCTCTTGGGCGCGGGCGCGGGCCTTGGCAGCCCCTTCACGCATCACTTCCTGCAAGAAAGCCTCATCTTCACGATAAGTGTGATAACGGGCCTGTAGCTCACTCAACATGCCAGAAACTGCCTCGGCAACAGCGCCTTTCAAATGGCCGTACATTTGGCCTTCAAACTGCGCTTCCAGCTCAGGAACTGACTTACCTGTCACGCCAGAGAGAATATCCAGCAAGTTAGACACACCGGCTTTCTTTTCGGTGTCATAGCGGATCACTGCTGGCTCATCAGAGTCGGTCATCGCGCGCTTAATCTTTTTCACTACCGATTTAGGATCTTCCAGCAACTCAATGACATTGTTGCGGTTGTCATCAGATTTGGACATCTTTTTGGTTGGGTCCTGCAACGACATCACCCGCGCACCCGCTTTAGGGATAAACGGCTCTGGAATTTTGAAGATATCGCCATACAGATTGTTAAAGCGGTTCGCGATATCGCGGCTCAACTCCAAATGCTGTTTCTGGTCTTCCCCCACCGGCACCTGATTGGTCTGATACAGCAAGATATCTGCCGCCATCAATACCGGGTAATCAAACAAGCCAGCATTAATGTTTTCGGCATAGCGGGCTGACTTGTCTTTGAACTGGGTCATACGACTCAGTTCGCCAAAATAGGTGTAACAGTTCAGCGCCCAGCTCAGTTGAGAGTGCTCTGGCACATGGGACTGAACGAAAATAGTGCTCTTCTGCGGATCGATGCCGCAAGCCAGATAGAGCGCCAGTGTGTCCAGTGTTCTCTTTCTTAACAGCGCGGGGTCTTGACGCGCGGTGATGGCATGTAGGTCAACAATGCAATAGATGCAATCATAATCATCTTGCATCTGTACCCACTGACGCAGCGCACCCATGTAATTGCCAATGGTCAATTCACCGGACGGTTGCGCGCCGCTAAATACGATAGGTTTATTGGACACAACAGGTTGACCTAATTCAGTGGGGTGACTCATTTTATACTTCCTGATCTTTTAAAGAGGGTAGCCCGATGGCGGGCAACAGATCGGCAAAGTGATCCATCACACAGTCGGGGTGACTGGTGGCAATAGCTTCACCGTAGTTATATCCATAGGTCAACCCAATACTGGGGCAACCGGCGGCCTGTGCGGCCATAATGTCATTGCGCGAATCGCCGACAAACAGCATTTCGCGAGCATGTAGGCCGAGTTTAGCCAACAGCAAATAGAGCGGCGCGGGATGAGGCTTTTTCGCCACCACATCATCACCGCCAATAATGACCGAGAAATAATCAGCAATGCCCAGTGATGCCAGCAAGGGCGCAACAAACGGTGTGGGTTTATTGGTAATCAGCCCCATAGGTAAGCCACTGACCGCCAGCTGTTCCAAGGTCGCTTTAACCTGCGGGAATAGCTGACTGCCCTGCTCAACGGTTTTGGCATAATAGTGGTCAAACAGCTCGCGGGTATGGGCAACCGCCTGAGCATCAGGCGCGTGACCGGCCCAACGCAACGCGCGTTCGACGAGAACATCAGCACCGTTACCAATCCAGGTAGACACCAGACCTTGACCCGCCGCAGGCAAGCCTTGATGAGCCAACGCCATATCAATTGCGCTGGCAAGCCCCGGCGCGCTATCGACTAATGTGCCATCCAGATCGAAAGCCACACCACGGATAGCACCAAATTTAGTCATGGGCGGACATCGCCAGTTCGCTGCGCATCGCATCGATAACCGCGGCATAATCCGGTTGGCTGAAGATAGCCGAGCCGGCCACAAACATATCCGCACCCGCAGCGGCTATCTGGCGAATATTATCGACTTTCACCCCGCCATCCACTTCCAGCCGAATGTCATAACCGCTGTCATCGATAAGCTTACGTACCTGCCGCAGCTTGTTCAGTGTCTCGGGGATGAATGACTGACCACCGAAACCGGGGTTCACCGACATCAATAAAATGACATCTAGTTTATCCATCACATAATCAAGGTAACTAAGTGGCGTGGCCGGGTTGAACACCAGACCCGCCTTGCAACCACTCTCTTTGATGAGTTGCAGTGTGCGGTCGACATGCTCTGAGGCTTCAGGATGGAATGAAATATAAGTGGCACCGGCTTTGGCAAAATCCGGCACGATACGATCAACCGGTTTCACCATCAGATGCACATCAATCGGGGCGGTAATACCATAGTCACGCAGCGCCTGGCACACCATCGGGCCGATGGTCAGATTAGGAACGTAATGATTGTCCATCACATCAAAGTGCACAATATCAGCGCCAGCCGCGAGTACCTTGGCGGTATCCTCACCCAAGCGGGCAAAATCTGCTGACAGAATAGATGGGGCAATTAAAAACTTTTTCATCCGCTTCTCCAAACGTATCTCTTTGTTTTATGAAGCATCCATTTTGCAGATTTAACCATCTACATCAAGCTGCCTATTTCATAAACCACTGGGTTTGAATCTTTACCGAGCGGACGTTTCCGCTCAGCTATACAGCGCCAAAAGCTCGTTCACTTTACTACGGCCCAGGATATTACGGCTGATAGTACGGCGCGCTTTCACCACATGCAGTGACGCCTGATGATACCAGTCGCGCGTCAGTTCTGTATCGTGGTTAGAGATCAGAACCGGAATCTGGCTTTCAGCCGAAAGCTGGTAAGCCAGACGCGCCAAATTCTGTTGATCCGCAATGCCAAAATTGTTGGTGTGATATGCCGTAAAATTGGCGGTTGCAGAGAGCGGCGCATACGGAGGATCGCAGTAAACCACGGCCCCTTGCACGGCTTTTAATAAAGTTTCCTGATAGTGCTCACAAACAAAAACAGCATGTTGCGATTTTTCAGCAAACCAATACAGCTCCGCTTCCGGGAAATAAGGTTTTTTGTAACGACCAAATGGCACATTGAATTCACCGCTCAAATTATAACGGCACAGACCGTTATAACAATGGCGATTCAAATAGAGAAACAATAATGCCCGGCGATAGGTGTCGCTACTGGAGTTAAACTCTTGACGTAGAAGGTAAAAACTATCGGAATTATTGAAATCGCCCGTGAATAAAATGCGAGCGTCACGCACAAAGTCATCAGTGCGTTCCTTCACGATATTGTAGAGGTTGATAAGATCACTGTTGATATCGGCCAGTATGTAAGACTCATACTCAGTGTTAAGGAACACCGAACCCGCACCGACGAATGGCTCTATCAAGCAGTCTCCCGCTGGAAGATGGCGTCGAATGTCATCAACCAGCGGATATTTCCCACCAGCCCATTTTAAAAAAGCGCGGTTTTTCTTCATGCCGTCAGTTAGCTACTTAATAATTCAGAGCCGCAGATTGTACTCTGTTTCAAACAGCACATCAGCGCACAAATAAGAATGATTTATTTTTTAAGGTCTTGCTGTACTTGCTGCACAGGTTTAACCCACGGTTTTTTCGCCTGAACATCGGCTGGTAGTGTGGTGATTGCCCTTTTTGCGTCAGCAGAAGAGGCATAGTTACCACTTACTAAAATGTACCAAGGCTTACCATCACGTTTAGTTTCATAGACATGATAGTCAGTTAATTTTTGCTGCTTGGCATAAGCATTCAACGTGTCTGAGCGAGATGCACTGCTCAGCTGTAACGTGAAGTGACTGCCTGGCGCATTTTTCAAAGCACTACTACTGCCACTCACCGAACCAGGTTTAGCGGCCACCGCAGATGCTGCCGGAGAGACCGCCGTGGTCGGCTTTTTATGACTGCTCGACGGCTGATTGGTGGATAGCGGATTTGTAGACGGATGTTTAGTCGCTACCGTGCCGGGTTTCTGTAATGGATGGGTAGTGGAATCACCCGTCACTGGTGCTTTCGCCCCTTTCGAGCCAGAAACCGTGGCCGGTGCTGTCGGTAAAGTTGATGTCTGACCATCATTCATATTCTGAGACAGTGTATCGACCTGCCCTTGAGTCTGAGAAAGTGCATCAGACATATTTCCCGGTAACTCGACACGCTGAGTCGGGCTGTTCGCTGAAGGCTGTGCTGCGGCTTCAGTTGGGGTCGGCGAAATCGGCGGAACAGTGATATCTTGTGGTTGAGCCGTACTCTGCACGCCGTTGGCATCATGGCCATCGCTGGCATTATTCGCCACACCTGGTTGCGCGTTATTACCACTGGTGAGTGAAGATGAATCAGACAGATTAATATTTCTCGCGGCATCAACATTGGGATTCTGTTGAGATGCTTCATGCTCTGTCGGCGCTTTCAGGGCTGAACCGATGGCAATAATGATCAATAGCAGCACTAAAATGCCGATACCAATCATCATGTGTTGGCGTGAAACAGCCAGCTTCGGCCCCGTTGAGGACTTACGAGCGCGTGTGGGACGACGGTCACTGCTATCTGGTTTCAGATCGTCTTCCGGCTTTAAATCATCCATCTAAACCCTCCAACTAGAGGCAAAAGCCTACCGCATTTATCACTGCAGTCCGGCTGATTGAGTTTACTGACTGCAAACAGGCTAAACCGCCCGCAGCAAAGAAATATGATGTTCTTATGATACAACATCATAGGGCTTATGAGCATAGATCTTATGAAGATAGAATTTATGCATCTCGTACTTATGCCATTTCCTATTGCTGGCAATCAGCGATCGACGCCAACACCATGTCGTGTGCAATACCACTACGGATTTCTGACTGACCGATAGCGGTTGGCAGCACCAGACGAAGCTCGCCTGCCAGCACTTTTTTATCGCGCATCATGTGCGGCAGATAGGATTCAGGTGTCATTTCCTGCGGCCCGCAGACAGGCAGACCAGCACGTAAAATTAGTTTTTTGATACGCTCAACATCACTCGCTGAGAGTTGGCCCAATCGACGGGAGGTATGTGCCGCCATCATCATACCGGCAGCAACTGCTTCTCCGTGTAGCCAGACGCCATACCCCATTTCAGCCTCTATGGCATGACCATAAGTATGACCCAAATTGAGTAAAGCGCGCATCCCGCTCTCTTCGCGTTCATCGGCTGCAACAACATCGGCTTTTAATTCGCAACAACGGCGGATGCAGTAAGCTAACGCTGACATATCCAGTGCGAGTAATGCGTCGATGTTCTCTTCTAACCAATCAAAGAAAGCAGCATCAAGAATAATGCCGTATTTGATAACTTCAGCCAGCCCGGAAGCAAGTTCACGTGGAGGGAGAGTTTTAAGGCAATTAAGGTCAACCACCACCGATGCGGGCTGGTAGAAAGCACCAATCATGTTCTTGCCCAATGGATGGTTCACTGCGGTTTTGCCACCGACAGAAGAGTCCACTTGAGAAAGTAAGGTCGTAGGGACTTGAATGAAGCGAACACCACGTTGATAGCAAGCTGCGGCAAAACCGGTCAGGTCGCCTACTACACCGCCACCTAAGGCGACAAGCGTAGTATCACGACCGTGCGGTTTTTCCAGAAGGGCAGAGAATACCTGCTCCAAAACGCTCAGAGATTTATACTGCTCACCATCAGGTAAAATCACCTGATCAACTTTAATGCCACTTTGCTCCAACACTGCCCGGAGCGAGTCCAGATAGAGTGGAGCCAGCGTTTGGTTGGTTACCAGCATGACCTGGTCACCCGCCTTTAGCGGCTTAAAAGAGGCCGGATCATTGAACAATCCAGCAGCGATCGTAATGGGGTAGCTACGCTCCCCTAACGTGACAGTAATCTTCTCCATGTCGCGCTCAGTAACCTTCTTAACTTACGCCCGTGGGCATTAGTAAAATGCTAAAATCAGTTACTTTCCAGCATGTTGATAATCTGGTTAGCAACAACTTTCGCGCTTTGATCGTCAGTGCGGATGGTGACATCTGCAATTTCTTCGTACAACGGATTGCGTTCTCTTGCCAGTGCTTCTAACACTTCACGCGGAGGCGAATCAACCTGCAACAACGGACGTTTTTTGTCGCGCTGTGTACGAGCTAGCTGCTTTTCGATCGTGGTTTCCAAGTACACCACAACGCCACGGGCTGACAAACGGTTACGGGTTTCTCTGGATTTAACAGAGCCACCACCGGTTGCCAGAACAATGCCTTGCTTTTCCGTCAGTTCATTAATAACTTTTTCTTCGCGATCGCGGAAACCTTCTTCGCCTTCCACGTCGAATACCCAGCCCACGTCAGCTCCGGTACGTCGCTCAATTTCTTGATCGGAGTCGAAAAACTCCATATTGAGTTGCTGAGCTAACTGACGACCAATAGTGCTTTTGCCGGCACCCATAGGCCCAACCAGAAAGATATTGCGTTTCTCTGCCATGTTTTTGGTATTACTAAGACTATTCGTTAATGATAACCCGCCCCGCCAATCAAATTAGCGGCGGGACCTAAACTGAAACCTCATGAGCGATAGTGCGAGATCAGACGGAAAATTATCTCAGCACTTCTGGTAGTTTGGCAACCGAATAAATCGTTGTACACGTCGTGGGAGGGAAACCATACGTTTTTATCGGCGTATCAACGTTATTAAAAACCTCGGCGCTCAATTCGGTAACCCTTGTAAGCTAAATCTGACGCAGCGTCAAATTTAGAAGCCTTCTATCACACAAAAAGTTGTAGAAAGTCACCAAGATTGACCTGTTTTCATAAAACAGTACCTTTAGAGCTCAAGCACTGATCAACCTTGGCGTGATGAAAATCACCAGCTCTCGCCGACTTTGTTGCTTGGTGTCTTGTTTAAACAGCGCCCCCAACCAAGGAATATCGGCCAGGATGGGGACTTTATTCACTGCCTGATTGTTTTTTTGTTGGAAAATGCCCCCCAGCACAATGGTTTCACCATCATTTACTGTTATTTGGGTTTTTATTTCCTGCTTATCTATTAGCAGAGCTTCAGTATCGCCACGTTTAATTGTCATGCCGGGCATATTCTGACTAATTTTCAAGTTTAGAGTAATTTTGCCATTGCGCAGTATTTTAGGTGTGACCTCCATTCCTAATACCGCCTCTTTAAATTCGATAGAAACCGCACCTTTATCCCCGCGCGCGACAGCATAAGGGATGTCAGAACCTTGCTTGATGCTGGCGGTTTGCAGATGAGAGGCCACCAGACGTGGGCTGGCAATAATATCGACCTGATTCTCTTGCTCTAATGCACTCAACTCAAGCTCCAGCAGTCGCCCGCCAATACGAGCGACATTAAATCCTGCGTTAACAACACTGTTAGCCAGCGGTAAATTGACATTGAAATCATTCACTCTCAGCGACGTGGCGTGCTGCGACTCACCCATGCCCCAGCGCACACCCAGCTCCTGCAAGTTTTCGCGGCTCATGGTCACGATATGTGCCGCGAGCTGGACTTGCTGTAAGGGGAGATCCATCTCAGCCAACCAGCCTTTCAATACTGCCAATGATGCGGGAGTATCGCGAATGAGTAATGTATTGGTGCGTTTATCCACCATCACACTGCCTAGTGGAGAGAGTAGTTCACTCTCATCCAAACTATCCGCAACTTGTTCGGCATCAGCGTGTTGCAAAGCCAGTGTCAGATTACTCAGAGAGTCTGGCTCCGTTTTTTGTTTGGTGCGCTGTTGCCTCTCCTCTATATCCTGTTCGGTGAACACCATCATCACCGCCCCTTCGCGTTCTACTTTCAGGTGCCCCATGCGCAAAATGATAGTGAGTGCCTGCTCCCACGGGACATCAACCAGTCGGAGGCTAATATTGCCACTGACCCCTGCCGCAACCACCAAATTCAATTGCTGATAATCAGCCAGCGCCTGTAACACCACGGAGACTGGGGCATCCTGAAACGCCAGTGTGACGGGCGGCCCCCCTTTTGCGCCGAGCAATGCGGTGTTCGTGAACAATAAGCTCAGCAGCATCAGTCTCCGCCCCCACACGAGACTGAATGTACGGGTTAGCCAAGCTGCTGTTTTAATTTTGGCTTTAGTCATATCCATCAGTTCAATTCCTTTTAATTCTGGCTATCATCCATCAGAAAAATAGTTAACTCAGCGCATCAATAGCACCACTGGTGCTGAGAACCCTCCGCACCTCTTATCTAGGTTAATATGCTGTAGAGTCACCTGTTGTGCGCTAATATCGGTAACCTGCCAATTGGGCAGCAGTTGTTGCCCCACTACCAACTTTTGCCCGCTAGCGTCGGGCCACCGCCCCCAAGCGGAGTGGTAATCTGCGCCACTCACCATGCCCTGAAACTGCCAACTGGCTAGCCGTTCTCGGTCACTGCCACAAGACTCTGCCGATACTTTTTGAAAAGGGTTACGCGTCGCCGTGGTCAATAAGGGTTCGGCATACACGGCAGGGGCCAGTGCTACCGTTATCAGTAGCCCCACTATCACCCCTTTGCTGCGATTACTCATTGATGCCCTCCGCGCGGTACTCTTTCAGGACTATTTTCACCATCAGTACCGCTTTATCACTTTTGATTTCAACCAGTTGAGTTTGTATCGGCACTGAGATTTCAGATAATTGGCGCAATAAGTGAAGCAGCCCATAGAAATTGACCCGCAAAGTTGCGTGCCACTGTTGATGCGCCACTGTATCCAGCTCAGCCGCGGCTGCCGGTTCCGGTTGCCGCTGCCAATGAATGACCTGCCCGCCAAAGGGCGCAATCAATTCACCGACCAAATGGGCCATAGAGCTACTATTTTGCCGCCAGGCGGCTTCCTCAGAACTCACCGCCGCGATTTGCTGGCGAATGAGTGAGAGTTCGGGCAATGTCGCCAAGAGTGACTGTTGATACTCAACTTGCTGTTGATGCTGAATAATTTTATTTTCGCTGAGATGCTGTTGTTGCCATGCAGGGCGCAATAAGATGCCATAAGTCGCGGCGCCAAGTAGCCCCAGAACACCCCATTGCCATAAGCAGAGCTGCCAGCCCGGCCTATCCAACCAGCGTTGTAATGACTTATTCATGATTCGCCTCCCCACTTTGCCAGTCAGCCCAAACCGCAAAACGAAAATTACCGTCATCCTGCTGAGCAATTTTTTGTAATTGCACATTCGCGAGAAGAGATTGACGACCTAACTGCACTAAAAAGTGGTTAATTGCGGCATATTCCTGGCTAATCACCTCGAAGAGCAGCCTGTCGCCTTGTGGCATTAAGCTTATCAACCAACAGCTATCTGGAATTTGCTGTGATAGCTGCTGCAATAATGTGGTGTATCGACGGGCAGATTGATGCGCCTGACGGTAAATCTGAACGCGCTGCTCTGTTTGCTGCAACTGCGCCATGGCGTGTTGCACCTCTTGATAATGCTGGCTTAATGCCCCCTGTTGCTGTGTTAGCTCAAGCAAACTGCCTTGCTGGCGGGTCTGTACCCCATGGGATTGTATCAACGCGATCACCAGTGTAATGACCAACAGTGAACACTGGCACAAACCCGCATTACGCCAAAAACGGTAGCGGGCGAGCAGGTGTTCAGTGCGCCACAATGAAAAGTTAACCTGATACATCAGTAGTCCGCTGGGCGTAGTGCCAGCCCTCCGGCCAGAATGTAGGCGGCAGGTAAGGAGGGAAGTGGCGGTTGATACTGGGTAAATGCCGCGAAAGGTGACCAGTGGGTGCTGTTTTCAGGCGGCGGCTCATCCATCGTGCTGCTGTAGTAGACCCTCATCTGGGCCATACCCAGTTCGGGATAACGAGTCTGAAGCTGTGCCACCAATGCCGAACGTGATTCTGTTGCATTAGAGTAGTGGCCTTCCGGCACATCATCATCCGCGTCAATAGCTACCACGCCAAACTCAAACGGCATCTCGCTGGAAGAGACCCACAGCCACTCATTCGCCAGGCGATGAATCAGCCAATATGGCCCGGATAACCCTGCCGCTGCCGCCATATAGCGCAAAGCGCAGGGCGTGATATCAATGATATGTGATGGCAAGCCAGCCTGATGTAAGCAGTTTTGCCATTGCTCTATTTCTGACTGACGGGCCGCAGTAATCAGTAGTTCACTGTCGGATCGGAGGGTAGTGCGATAATCCAGCGCCAACTCCTGACTGCTTAGCGGGAATGCCCGGCAAGCCGCCGCATTAATATACCCTGCGCGTTCCGGTTCGCGCAGACGCCGGTCTGGTACAGCCATGGCATGTTGCAATATCCGCTGGGCGGGCAGTGCAATACGTAATGAAATATGTCTCGGTAATTGCTTGCGCAATAATTTTAGTTTGTCGCTAACGATATCCGGCTGTTGTAAAATACCGTCGCGCAACGAGCCTGCTGGTAAGGAGTGATGCCACCAGTAGCGCAATTGCCAGCCATGGCGACGCCTGACAACCGCCAGGGCGCGTATGGCCTCCATTTGAATATCCAGCCCAACCTGCCAATATTGTGTGTACATCTTTGTCGACCTCCATGTCGAGAGAGAATAAAAGAACGTATCCATGTTAAGGGCTTGCCTTTATACTACGGCGCGGTTGTTTATAAACTGCCCAATTGACATTGAATGGGAAATCTCAGGTGAAGTTCGTAAAGTATTTTTTGATCCTTACAGTGTGTTGCATTTTACTGGGAGCAGCTTCGATATTTGGTCTCTACAAATATATTGAGCCTCAGCTACCCGATGTTGCCACACTGAAAGATGTCCGGCTGCAAACACCAATGTTGGTGTATAGCGCCGAAGGCGAATTGATCGCCCAATACGGTGAAAAACGCCGTATCCCGTTGACACTAAAACAGATCCCACCAGAAATGGTGCACGCGTTTATTGCAACGGAAGATAGCCGATTCTATGAGCATCACGGTGTGGACCCGGTGGGTATCCTACGTGCTGCCTCAGTTGCCATGGTTTCTGGGCGCGCCTCACAAGGGGCAAGTACCATTACCCAACAATTGGCGCGAAACTTTTTCTTAAGCCCAGAGCGGACCTTGATGCGTAAAATCAAGGAAGCATTTCTGGCTATTCGTATTGAACAGTTATTGAGCAAGGATGAAATTCTTGAGCTGTATCTGAACAAGATTTATCTCGGCTACCGTGCCTATGGTGTCGGGGCGGCAGCACAGGTCTATTTCGGTAAAGAAGTCAACGAGTTGACTCTCAGCCAGATGGCGATGATTGCCGGTTTGCCTAAAGCGCCGTCAACCTTCAACCCACTCTATTCACACGATAGAGCGGTTGCACGCCGAAACGTCGTGCTGTCGCGTATGCTGGATGAGAAGTACATCACCCAAGCACAGTACGATCAGGCGCGCAGTGAAGATCTGGTCGCCAACTATCATGCTCCACAAATTGCCTTCTCAGCACCTTATCTGTCTGAAATGGTGCGCCAGGAGATGATTAAACGTTACGGTGAGAATGCGTATACCGACGGTTATCAGGTCTATACCACCATCACCAGAAAGCTCCAGTTGGCGGCGGTTGACTCGTTACGCGCCAATGTGCTGGCTTATGACATGCGTCATGGCTACCGCGGCCCGTCCAATGTGTTGTGGAAGGTGGGTGAAAGTGCGTGGAGTCGTGAGCAGATTATTGATTCGCTGAAAACGTTGCCGGTCTATGGCCCGCTGCTGCCGGCGGTCGTGACACAAACCAATGCGGAACAAGCCACGGCCCTGCTGGCGGATGGCACTAACGTGACCTTGCCAATGTCCGGTATGCGTTGGGCGCGTGCATTTAAGTCGGATAACGCTCAGGGGCCGACACCGAAAAAAGTCACAGATGTGGTGCAACCGGGTCAGCAGATTTGGGTCAGAAAAGTCGAGGATAACTGGTGGCTGGCGCAGGTGCCGGACGTCAATTCAGCCCTGGTTTCTATCGACCCGAATAATGGTGCGATTAAAGCATTGGTGGGGGGTTTTGACTTTAACCAAAGTAAATTCAACCGTGCTACCCAAGCGCTGCGTCAGGTGGGTTCGAATATTAAGCCGTTCCTGTATACCGCCGCGATGGATAAAGGGCTGACACTGGCAACCATCCTCAACGACTTGCCCATTACCCGTTGGGATGCCGGTGCCGGAACTGACTGGCGGCCAAAAAACTCACCGCCAACTTACGATGGCCCGATTCGTTTGCGCCAAGGTTTAGGTCAGTCAAAAAATGTGGTGATGGTGCGGGCAATGCGCGCAATGGGTGTGGATTATGCCGCTGAATATCTACAACGTTTTGGCTTCCCGGCACAAAATATTGTGCATTCGGAGTCACTGGCATTGGGTTCAGCTTCGTTCACGCCATTGCAGTTAGTCCGTGGTTACGCGGTGCTGGCAAATGGCGGTTATTTGGTTGACCCCTATTTCATCACCAAAATCACCGATGATGTCGGTAATGTGCTGTTTGAGACAAAACCCAAAATTGTCTGCCAAGAGTGCAACTTACCAGTCATTTATGGCGACACTCAACGCTCGGTGGTGCTGTCGGACGATAACATCGAAAATGTCGCGACATCACAAACCAACAGCGCCAGCAATGTGCCAATGCCGGAGCTGGAACAAGTCACCCCTGCGCAGGCGAAACTCAATAGCGATGAGCAATATGCACCACATGTAATAAGCACCCCGCTGGCGTTCCTGATCCGTGATGCACTGAACTCCAACATCTTCGGGGAACCTGGCTGGATGGGGACGGGCTGGCGGGCTGGGCGTGATTTGAAACGCAAAGATATTGGCGGCAAAACCGGTACTACCAATAACTCGAAAGATGCCTGGTTCTCTGGCTATGGCCCGGATACCGTAACATCAGTCTGGATTGGCTTCGATGACCATCGTCGCGATTTAGGTCGCAGCTCGGCATCAGGCGCAATACCAGACCAGATAGCCGGGGCTGAAGGTGGGGCGAAGACAGCTCAGCCAGCATGGAATGACTTTATGAAGACGGCTTTAGAGGGCTTGCCGGAAAAACCTGTCACACCACCGCCGGGTATCGTCAGCGTAGTGATTGATAAGCAAACCGGTAAGCTCTCTACTGGCGGGCCAGGTAGCCGCCCAGAGTTCTTTATCGAAGGCACTCAACCTACTGAGTATTCGGTACATGAGGCGGGGACGACACTGATGGATAATGGTCAGACCCACGAGTTGTTCTGACGAAAGAGTCCTGATCGTCACAAATAAAAAAGCCGGGAGATCGCAAGATAATCCCGGCTTTTTATATGCAGCAACAAATTATTCGGGTGTCACTGATTAAGCCGTGTCGGCGCGATTAAGGAATGCTTGCGCTAAAAACAGTGCGCTGACATTACGGGCCTCACAGAAATCAGGTTCGTCGAGCAGCGCCATCATATTGGCAATCGGCCAACGTACTTGTGGCAAAGGTTCCGGCTCATCACCCTCCAAACTTTGCGGGTAGAGGTTATGGGCGACCACAATATTCATTTTGCTAGAGAAATAGGAAGGTGCCATCGTCAGCTTAGTGAGATAATCAAAACGCTCAGCACCAAAGCCCACCTCCTCCATTAGCTCGCGATTCGCGGCCTCCAGCACCCCCTCCCCAGGATCAATCAGCCCCTTAGGAAAGCCCAACTCATACTCTTCAATACCGACTGCATACTCGCGAATCAGCAACAAGTCATCGCCGATAATCGGCACAATCATCACGGCTTCACGATTGGATGGGCGCATACGTTCATAAACACGTTGCACGCCATTGCTGAATGCCAAATCCACCGCTTCGACAGTAAACAAGCGGGAGCGGGCAACCGTTTCTATTTTAAGAATTTTAGGTTTTTGCAGGTGTTTCATGATAGCCCCAAATTTAAAACTCACTGCCGATCGGACTCACACTGGGATAATCTGGGTCTTATTATGGTGATTTAATCAGCCATTTGCTGCCCACCGCGATTAACCTGATACTTTGTACTGGAATTTATTAGAACTTGATCACATTGTGCGTTAGTGAGAACCTTTATCGCAATGTCAGTTAGATATAATTTATCTGTTTTTAACATGAAGGCGAGTTTAGTCAAGATTCAATCGGTGGAATCTCACCCAATCCCCACTCAATGCACGTTAAAAATTGTGTTTGAAAATAGGATTATGCTGATATTACCGATGTTTTAACCTTGCTATCCTTATCAGTCTACGAGCAGTTTAAGAGCACTGTATTAGTTATTTTGATGAATGATAGCGAATGTCATGCTAATTCACTGAATGACTCTGCTATACGCCTCTGCACTGTATTTACGCATAATATGCATTCTTTCATAGAGTTGACGTAAGTCAGAGGCGCTCGGATGGGGATGGGATGAGCACAATAGTTTTAATATTGGCCTTACTGTTGACCAGTCTGATCGCAGTAGGCTTGCTGTGGTGGTTTAAATTCCGCCATAGCCCGCGTATAGCTGCAACACTGCCATTCGTGAAACCCACTCATCGCCTACTGACGCCGGAAGAGCGGGTTAACATTGAGAATTATCTGCTTGGCCAGCACGAAAATTCTGGTCTCAAAAACCTGTCAGCCTTTGATCCCAACACCCTAATCAACCGTGATCTGTCGCCAGAAAAACTCGTTCTAACGCCCCAAAGCGAAAAGGTCTATTCGGTTACCCGCGCCATTACCCGCTATGGCGTGGCGAGTGACGAACCCAATAAATGGCGCTATTACCTTGATTCGATTGAAGTCCATCTGCCCTCGTCGTGGGAGCAATACATCACTCAGGATAATGACGTAGAACTTATCCAAACCCAGAGCATTCCTTTGGTGATCTCCCTCAATGGTCACACGCTGAAAAATCATCAGCCGGAGATCAGCTATCAGCCTATATCGCCGTCCAGCGCGCAAAATGCCTCGATTCGCAAAGCAGACAGTGAACACATTGAGCTGCTGAATATCCGTAAGGAAACAGCAGAAGAGTATGCTCTACATAGCGCGAATGATTTAAAAGAAGCCGTGGCCATTTGTCTGGCGCTGCTCCTGCTGTTTTTCGCTCTGATAGGCCCCGCGGTAACTCTTCCTTGGCTAGTCATTGTCGCCGCGACATTAACTGGCTGGGCATGCTGGAATATGTTCCGCCCGCTGTCTGAAAAAGATTTACGTGAAGTCCATTGTTTGAGTGGCACGCCAAAGCGCTGGGGGCTGTTTGGTGAATCGAATCAGGGGCAGATGAGTAACATCTCCCTCGGGGTTGTCGATCTGATCTATCCGGCCCATTGGGGGCCATATTTTGCCCATGATCTGGGTAAAAAAACCAATATTGATATCTACCTCAATCGTCAGGTTATCCGCCAGGGGCGTTTTTTATCCCTGCACGATGAGATGAAACACTTCCCATTGCAGCGCTGGGGGAAGAACCTGACGCTGATTGCCGGCTCCCTACTGGTGATGACCCTGTTACTGATCTACGTCCCCCTCAGCTTGCCACTGAAATTGAGTGTTGCCTGGTTGCAAGGTGCGCAAAGCCAGCAGGTAACCAGTATCGAAGCCTTAGAAAAAATGCCACTGCGCATCGGCGATATGTTGAAAGCGCAGGGGACAGGGATGTGTTATGTCCCGCCGAATACGCAAAATCCGCACAGTTTTGTGTTTACGCCGTTTGATTGTTCCGGCATCTATTGGAATAGCGCCGCCCCCCTGCCGCTCCCTGAATCTGACACGATTGAAAAAGCCGCGTCACTGATGGCGACAGTCAATCAGCAGCTGCATCCACAGGGCAGTGATGCCAACGTCAACCCGCAGTTAGCAACCGCAATTGAGAAATCTGGCATGATTTTGCTGAATGATTTTGCGGATATCGTATTAAAAACGCAGGCATTATGTGGTGCTGATAGTGATTGTATTCGTCTAAAGAATGCTTTGGTGAATTTAGGCAATGCCAAGAATTGGCCGGGGCTGGTCAAACGTGCGCAATCTGGCACCTTAAAAGGCATGAATGTGCTGTTACGCCCCGTCAGTGCTGATACTCTGGAAAATCTGGTTAAAACCGCCACCTCATCCTTTGTTTACCGTGAAACACATCTGGCGACTGAAGCATTAAACAGCCCACCGCCGGGCGGCTTCCTGATCACCAGCGATGAAGGTAAGCAGTTAGTGAATCACCCAGCACCCGCCGTGCCACTATTTGATTACAGCGCGCTGGAACAGTGGCGGGAGTTGCAGCGGCTCTCTGGGTTACTGCTCAATACCCCGTTTAAGGCCGAAGGCATCATTACCAATATCACTGTCGACGCCAATGGCACCCGCCATATTGCGCTGCACAGCGAGCCGGACATTATGACACTCAGCCGCTATCTGGGCACCTGTCTGCTGCTGCTGGCACTGATTATCTGCTTAGTGGTGAATACCACTTTACTCATTCAGCGAATACTGCAAAACCGCAGCCGCATGGATAATATTCAGCGCTATTATGATAACTGCTTTAACCAAACCCTCACTCCAACCGCTCTCCTGCGTTAGCCCTTTTTCGTCTATTACGCGTATAATTTATCACCACTGTGGTGATCGTGGAGTCTTTATGCCCCCTGAACTTAATTGGCAAGAAATTGATACTGTGCTGCTCGACATGGATGGCACCCTACTGGATTTGGAGTTCGATAGCCATTTCTGGCTAAAGCAGGTGCCGGAGAGACTCAGCCAACACCGAGGAATTCCGCTGGCGTCAGCGCACAAAATTATTCACGATGAATATCTGGCGGTGCAGCACACCTTAAATTGGTATTGCTTCGATTACTGGAGTGAACGGCTGGATTTAGATATTTACGCCATGACCACTGAGGCGGGTAGCCGCGTCCGGCTGCGTCAGGATACCGAGCCGTTTTTATCCAGTTTGCGGGAGCGCGGTTTGCAAACAATTTTGCTCACCAATGCCCATCCACACAGCCTCGCGGTAAAAATTGAGCATACCGCGCTGGATCAGCACCTTGATTTATTACTTTCCACCCATACATTTGGATATCCGAAAGAAGATCAACGGCTGTGGCAAGCTGTCGCGCAGCATACCGGGTTGGTTCCGGCCAGAACCCTCTTTGTCGATGACAGTGAAGCCATTTTGGATGCCGCGCACACTTTTGGTATTCGCTACTGTTTGGGGATAGAGAACCCAGACTCCAGCTGTGCTGACAAAATTTTTCACCGCCACCCGGCAATCAATGACTACCGTAAGCTATTGCCCGCATTAAAGTTACGATGTGAATAGTGTGGCGTGATGGGCAATAGTGACGCAAAGAGTCAATCAGCCCAATGGCAGGAGTATTCATGAAGGATAAGAGAGCCGCGGACGAATCGATTCGACTGGATAAGTGGCTATGGGCGGCCCGGTTTTATAAAACCAGAGCCATCGCTCGTGACATGGTGGATGGCGGTAAAGTCCATTACAACGGCCAGCGCGGGAAACCCAGCAAGCTGGTTGAACTCAATGCTGAAATTCGTCTGCGTCAGGGCAATGACGAGCGCACGGTACGGGTGTTGGCGTTACAAGGTCAGCGCCGTGGTGCTAGCGAAGCGCAGGCCATGTATGAAGAGACCGAGGCCAGTATCGTCAACCGCGAGAAAGTAGCGCAAGCGCGCAAACTGAATGCCCTGACCATGCCACACCCAGATAGGCGACCGGATAAAAAAGAGCGTCGCGACCTAATCAAATTTAAACAAGGCGAGCCTGAGTAAACCCAAACGGCGGCCTAAATGAGAGAACCCTATGTCTAATCATGACCAATTACACCGCTATCTGTTTACTAACCATGCTGTGCGCGGTGAGCTGGTTTCAGTCAATGAAACCTACCAGCAGGTATTAGCCAATCACGATTACCCTCCTGCGGTAAAAAAACTGCTGGGTGAAATGTTGGTCGCGACCAGCTTGCTGACCGCCACCCTGAAATTTGATGGTGATATCACCGTGCAATTGCAGAGTACCGATGGCCCCCTGACACTGGCGGTAATTAACGGGAATAACCAGCAAGAGATGCGCGGTGTCGCCCGTTTCAAAGGCGAAATCAGTGATGAAAGCACACTAAAAGAGATGGTCGGCAACGGCTATCTGGTGATCACCATTACGCCAGCAAAAGGTGAGCGCTATCAGGGCGTGGTGGCACTGGAAGGCGAGACCATCGGCGCTTGCCTCGAAAGTTACTTTATGCAATCTGAACAGCTCCCGACTCGCCTATTTATCCGTACCGGCGAAGTGGAAGGTAAAGCGGCGGCGGGCGGTATGCTGCTGCAAGTTATGCCTGCGCAAGAGCGCAATGAAGATGAGTTTGATCATCTGGCACAACTGACCACCACCATCAAAGCCGAGGAGTTATTCACTCTGCCGGCCAATGAGGTGCTGTATCGTTTATACCATCAGGAGGAAGTGACGCTTTATGAGCCACAAAACGTGAGTTTCCGCTGCACCTGCTCGCGCGAACGTTGTGCGGATGCATTAGTCACGTTATCGGAAGATGACATCAAAGAGATGCTGGAGCAGGACGGCAATATTGATATGCACTGCGAGTATTGCGGCAATCACTACCTTTTTGATGCGGTAGATATCGCCTCAATCAAGAGCGGCAATAGTGCATCTTCTGAACAAATTCATTAATTATTGTAATATTTAGCTGGGTGCTGACTCGTGCCCAGCGCTTCTGCCGTTTCATACTTGCGACAATCCGTGTTCTATCTCTCATAACCTAGCGAAAAATAGGTCATATGTTGAAATATTTGAACGCTATCGCTGTTAATCAGGGATGAGGATTTACAATCGCTGGTAGAAAATTGACGATCCAGGAGTTATGACATGAGTGTTAAAGGAATTACCCCGCAGGAGCTCGCCGCCTATGGCATCCATAACGTCAGCGAGATTGTTTACAACCCAAGCTATGATTTACTGTTCCAGGAAGAGACCAAACCCACGCTGGAAGGATACGAGCGCGGAACCCTCACCACCACAGGAGCAATAGCGGTCGATACCGGCATCTTTACCGGGCGCTCGCCAAAAGATAAATATATTGTCCGCGATGCTATTACACAGGACACCGTGTGGTGGGCCGATCAGGGCAAAGGTAAAAACGATAATAAGCCGCTGAGCCAAGAGACTTGGAGCCACCTGAAAGGGCTGGTCACCGAGCAACTCTCTGGCAAGCGCCTGTTTGTTGTTGATACCTTCTGCGGGGCTAATGCCGACAGTCGCTTGCAAGTTCGCTTTGTCACTGAAGTGGCCTGGCAGGCGCATTTCGTCAAAAACATGTTTATCCGCCCGACAGACGAAGAGCTGGCCGATTTCGAGCCTGATTTTATCGTCATGAATGGCGCTAAATGCACTAACCCGAACTGGAAAGAGCAGGGCCTGAACTCCGAGAACTTTGTTGCCTTTAACCTGACGGAACGTATGCAGCTGATTGGCGGCACATGGTACGGCGGTGAAATGAAGAAAGGCATGTTCTCGATGATGAACTACCTGCTGCCACTGAAGGGCATTGCTTCCATGCACTGCTCGGCCAACGTCGGTGAAAAAGGCGATGTCGCTATCTTCTTCGGCCTGTCCGGCACCGGTAAAACCACGCTATCTACCGACCCGAAACGTAAGTTGATCGGCGATGACGAACACGGCTGGGATGATGACGGCGTCTTTAACTTTGAAGGTGGCTGCTATGCGAAAACCATCAAGTTATCCGAAGAAGCTGAGCCAGATATTTACCACGCCATTAGACGCGATGCTCTGCTAGAAAACGTGGTGGTGCTGCCAGATGGCACTGTTGATTTCAATGACAGCTCCAAAACTGAAAACACTCGTGTTTCTTACCCGATCTACCACATCGAAAACATCGTTAAGCCAGTTTCCAAAGCGGGCCATGCCACTAAGGTCATTTTCCTGACTGCCGATGCCTTTGGCGTATTGCCGCCAGTATCACGTCTGACCGCAAATCAAACCCAGTATCACTTCCTCTCTGGCTTTACCGCTAAGCTGGCCGGTACTGAGCGCGGTGTCACCGAGCCGACCCCAACCTTCTCCGCCTGTTTTGGCGCAGCTTTCTTATCACTGCATCCAACGCAATACGCTGAAGTGCTGGTTAAGCGTATGCAGGCAGTAGGCGCACAGGCCTATCTGGTCAACACCGGCTGGAATGGGACCGGCAAACGTATCTCCATCAAGGATACCCGCGCCATCATTGATGCCATCCTGAACGGCGAAATTGACAAGGCAGAAACCTTCACCCTGCCAATCTTCGATCTGGCGGTGCCAATGGCATTACCGGGTGTAGACCCAGCTATTCTCGATCCACGTGACACTTACGCGGATATCGCGCAATGGCAGGAGAAAGCGGAAGATTTAGCGAGACGTTTCACCACCAACTTTGATAAGTATACCGATACCCCAGCAGGGGCAGCGTTGGTGAGCGCAGGGCCGAAGATCTAGCATTAATAAAATAGTTAAGTCGTTTATGCGAACAATGGCGACCTACAAAAGTCGCCATTGTTTTTTACTACTCCTGAAGAGCAAATTGCGCCCCTCTGATATGCAAAAATTATTACTGGGAAGCAACAATCATAGGCATACCTGATGAGCTAAGATAACTATAATCATTAGAGACGGCTGAATCTTTTTTTATTTGATTCTGCATGTTAGCTATATCAATAATTAACTGATCAATATCATTATCCACAAATACATCTAACGAATCAGTCAAATAATCACCTTTCGGAATAGTGAAATAGTCATTATTTTTAGTGAGATTTCTGTGGCCAGGAATTTCAAACGGAGGCTGGTGTGAAATAATAGCCTCAAGAAAATTATATTTAACGATAAAGCATTTTTTATCCTTATCGACCACAAAAAATTCATTAAGGACCATATTACAATCTTCTGGCATAGGTAATTTTATTTTCAAGTAATCATCAGGTAAGTATTTGTGGCTAATGATAGCTTCTTGCTCACCATAAGATATATTTAAAGTTATCTGTAGATCATCCCCACTGATATCATTAAGGTAAAAGGTCTGCTCATTCCCTATAGTCCAATCATGCCGCCCATTATTCGATAACGTTAATGTGTCGTGCTTAGCATTATCGGGTAGCACCATAGTATCAATAATATATTCATCATCACCACTTGACACATATATATTGTCACCTGCACCTAGCTGATGAAATATATTATCTTGTACATTCCCTTCCAATGTATCTGAGCTAAATTTATGCCCGATCAACATTGGATCAATGAATTTTTTTAATACCACATCAACATTATCTATCTTAACTGTATTCACGCCACCTTTTTTAGAGATAAATGTATTCTGAACATGATTATTAGCGTCCGATAGAGTAGATGACTTATTTGAAAATTGATAGGTAGTTAAAGTTGAATTAAAGTCCCCATCATTATAGCTACTCTTATTGACTAACGTCGTCTGCCACTGAGGCTGTAAAATAAATCCATCTTTGGTATAAAATATGAAGTCATTGTTTCTTATCTTATCACCACTCTCAATATCACTGTAAACATCTTTAAGCATCAAAGTGGTAACTGTATTGTTCTCATTATTTAATACAATGTAAACATCATTCCCAGACAAATAAATATCGTCTATGTTTTGTAAAGAATAATCTAATATGACATTGCTAGTTTCATTTCTCGGTTGTTCGAATAGGGTGACTGAAACCGAATTAGCCTGCTTATTTTGTAAAATCTTATAGTTATCGAAGCCTGCACCACCATAAGCTTCACCAGATTGTAATGAGAGCAGGTCATTTCCACCATAACCTTTCAAGATATCCCAGCCCCCCATCCCATTGATGACATTGACCTGATCATTACCAATCAATATATCATCGGTATCTTCAGAACTGTGTATATGCTCAATATTAGAAATATTTGCCAGCAATCGTGTTGCATTAGTTTTGTTTATCGATGGATGCTTAAAATTATAGTGAACTGTTCCGGACATTAAATCAATTTTATATCCAATAACATTGTGATGATTAACACCCAAAACAGAAATAGTATCCTCTCCTTTCCGACCATCAAGTTGACTTGGCTGGGAGGTTTCTATTAATTCATTACCATGGAGATAGAATACATCATCCAGATCACCGCCATAAAACACTTTTCTACCTTGAGTAATATCAAAGCTGTTTTGTGTATGACGATCAGCAAAGATATAGGCATCTCCCACACCAGTATTAAAATGCTCTTTTTTGTTAGCAGAAGAGCTAAGTAATAAATGTCCCATACGTTCTGATCTTGCTTTATCCAAGGCTAGAATATTATTATATTCTACATAATCATCTGAATATTTACTTTCAAATACCTCCTTATCAAGGATAATGGCAATATCGGTATTTTCACTGACATCAAAGGCATCTTCCAGCCTTGTTTCAACAATATATTCTTTATTTTCTCCGTACTCTTCATACTCTTTGTAACTACACTTTATCCAGCTTTTTTTATAATAGCTCTCAGATACTATCTGACCAGTGTCTTTATTTATCAATTCCCCTTTATGCATAAAAAAGCCATCAACTTTAAAATTTAAAATATCAAGAAGATAATCGTTCTTCTCTTTGCTTATATAATAATATTGTATTTTTTTAACTTCACCATATTTATCATAAGCATAATAATACTCTGTCACTCCTGAGGGAATTAATCTCTTATTCGCTATTTCTTGTGCATATTGATCTATACTTTCACGCATGAGACGCTTCTGCTTTTCATCTAACCGAGCCGCAACACTCTTCTCCAGGTCTGCGCCAAAAGCCAGCCGCGTACCATTATTAATTTCTTCCCAAGGTGTTAAATCAATTTGCTCTTTTATTTTTGCAATTGTCGAGGCTGCATTATAAATCATTGTGGCCAATGAGATACCGATACCAGCAAGAATGCCTATTGGCCCCGCTATAGCAAAGCCTACGGCTAAGGCGGCAGCAGTTAAAATACCCACACCAGCACCTAACGCAGAGAATGTCCCATTTACAATAAGATCCCTTGCGTTATCTGGATCAGTTTCTTTTTCTAACTGGCCATATATTTTAACAACGTTATAAGTATCGAACCCGGCAGAAGCAATATTAAGTATCGCCCCGGCAGATTTTGCAATTTGACTTCCTACACGGGAACCAATCTGGCTAATTCCCTTGGTTAAGGGTACTTTTTTGGCAAAGAACATAGCCCCTTTTTCAAAATAGGGCTGCATAACATCTATGCCAAAATCAACCGAAAACTCACTCCAATTTAAAGCCAATTGCTCATCAATTTCTTTTTTTTCTTGTTCAGTAGTTTCTGGTGAGTTATATATATTCATCATCACTGAGGTCGATATAGATAATCGGGTAAAAGCAATAGCCTGATTAGCTCGTCCTAATTTATTTGTTATTTTAACCAGTCTATTATTACTCATCAGAGATAACCCACTATTTTCCATGGTATCTTTTAACGAAGATAATTCATGTTGAGACGTTTCACTGAGTTTATTATATTTATCAGGATATTCAGAAATATAATCGAATAATGTCACTGGAACGTCTATCTTTTCCTTTAAACTTCGTGAGCGATGATCTCCATCATAGAACCACGTATTGCCTTTCTGTGGTTCTATGTTATCTTGGCTATTGATAATATGATCATTGAACTTTTGCCATTTAAGTGGATCATTAGCCGTTTGTGACAACATTTTAATATCTATTTCACCGTCACTATCAGAAAAGTAATATTCCAGATGTTTTTTATATTTTTCAGCTGCCTCAACTGCATTTATTCTCTCAGAAACAATATCCAGAAGAATATAGGTTACAATTGGCATGTCATTTATTGTTAACTGCCCATCAGATGTAGTATAGTAATCAATCCGATGTTCACTATTTTTACTGTGAAATTCTTCAGATTTATGTACAGTTGTAAGACGCTGTCCATTATCATCAATAACGATCTCTTGACTGTAAGCACGTAATGATGCTTTATCTTTATTTTTCTGCATTAATTCAGCATATTCTAAAGCAAAATGATTTTCTATTCCATCATCTGGATTTACTCCCAATTCACAAGAAAGCAATATGACTCTTTCTGGTTCTATCATATTTCTAGACTTTTTCAGAAAATCAACACCCGCATATATCTCCTCAGCTGAGTAATATTCCAACAAGTGCTGTTCACCATTACCGTGCCCACTTAATATCCACCTAACACGGCTGCCCTGCAATTTATTCGGGTCCCCAAAAACAATCCGTGACTCTTTACTCTTAATGTCGTACTGGATAATAAGTGTTCTATCTGGGTGTTTACTGGCAAGTTGTTCATCACCCTGTATCAGGATATCATCATCAGCAAACTCAATTATTACTTGGTAGTCATAACTCATGTTGGTTGGTTTTGCTAAAGGATTTGCATAAATAGCTTCTGGGTCAGGTGTTTTCCACGTATTGATTACTCTATTTCTATCGGAAGATCCTCTTTTTAATAAATAGTCAGAGAATTTAACTGTATTTTCTACTTCACCATCCAGCATTTTATCAACATAATCATTAAATTCAACATAGTGCTCATCACTATTAATAACCTCATTTAATAATGATAATGAAGTTTCTTTATTATTACCAGGAAGAAAATGGTCAAGAATATCTGCGTACGTTGTTAATGCTTGGTCAATACTTATTCTCTCATTACTAATATCATTAACTAATAGTTGTACTGCTGCAACCTCATTAACCATTATGGGCTGGTTGTCTTTTTTGCTGTAGTCAACACGATGACGTTTATATTTTCTCCTTTGTATATTTCCTCTTTCGAAAGTATGCCGCTCTCCAGTCTCATCAATTTCAATGATTTCTGTATAGGCTCGAACAGAAGCTGTAAATCCATTATCCCATAACAGCCTGGCGGCATTTAATCCGTAATGATCGACACTCCCGTCACTACCTAAACTACAGCCAGCCAGAACAATTCTATTGGGATTAATTAATTGAGTATTTTTTATTCTTAATTTTGCTAAACCCGCCGCCAACTGTTCCGGTGTATAGCCAGCAAAAAGTGTATTTTTGCCATTAACTTCTTTACTTCCATGGGAACTTAATATCCAACGGACATTATCACCCTGCATTTTGTCCAAATCACCATAAACCGTTTTCAACTCACCACTGTTAATATCATATTGCATGATGACTGTTTTATCTGGATGTTTACTAGCCAGACGTTCATCACCACGAACTATTTCTGATTCGCCTGATAATTCAATAATAATTTGATAATCGTAATTCATACCATCAAGGTCAGTATTATTCGCATTTGTAATATCACTTGTATTTATCTTGCTCCAAGTATCAAGTGTATGGGGGGGTGGTTGAATATCTGTATCACCAAGATTATTATAATCCTGATATTTAATATTTCTATCATTACGAGACAATGAAATGGTTGAAATCTCATCGTTATTAGCGTTCACATCATAATTATTACTTTCCATTATATTTCCTTGGCAGTTATATAAGCAAGATTACATTTGTTTATTGTTATCAATAGCCAAGTAATTATAACGATATATATAGGTTAATTGGTTAAATAGAAAGTAAACTATAAGGGTAGTAATCTAATTAAATAATAGAATACCCCGTAATTAACGGCGTATTCTATTATTCTTAAAGATGATTTAAATACGAATCTACGACTTATTAGATAGTGTTAAATAATTTAATTGAGGAATATACGCCCGAATCCGTAACCCGCCCCGCTCACTGGTGCCGATATCCAACGAGCCGGCGTGGGCATCAATAATCCGCTGCACAATCGCCAGCCCCAGCCCAGTCCCGCTAGTGCTACGGGCGCTATCGCCACGGACAAAAGGCTGGAACAGATGCTTTAACTCTTCTGGCTTGATGCCAGGGCCATCATCTTCTACCTGGAACCACGCCCGCTGAAGCTCGGTGCCACTGCTCACTTTGATCCAGCCATTGCCGTAGCGAGCCGCATTCACCACCATATTTGCCAAGGCGCGTTTGATGGATAACGGATGGATATCCACCAGCACTTCGCCTGCGCAGAGATCCGTTTCAATAACCCGCTCATAACCACTTTCTGCCGCAATCACTTCACCCAAAACTGAATTAAGATCGCTCGGTTCTGTCGGCATCTCCTGTCCGGTGCGCAGATAATCGATGAATTGCTCAATAATAGCGTTGCACTCTTCAATGTCTTTATTGATCGACTCAGAGAGGTAGCCGTCGGCTTCACTCATCATTTCCGTCGCCAAACGAATGCGGGTCAATGGGGTACGCAGATCATGGCTAACCCCAGCCATTAGCAAGGTTCGATCATCTGCCAACAACTTGACGCCAGCGGCCATCTGGTTAAATGCCCGGGTGACCGAGCGCACCTCCGAGGCACCATACTCTCGCAGTGGCGGCGGAATAATCCCCTTCCCGACCTGCAAAGCAGCATGTTCCAGCTCCACCAAGGGCCGATTCTGAATACGGATAAACAACCAGGCGCCGCCAACAGCTAGCAACATAATGGCGAGGGTATAACGGAACAGTGGCGAGAAGTCGCCCTGATGGATCTCGGTTAAGGGCACTCTCACCCAGATATCTGGCGACAACCAGGTTTTCAGCCAGACAACTGGCGAGTTTTTGTTAACTTCGACGCGAACATCGGTTGGCCCCCCCAATTGCTGGGCCATTTGATCACTGAGAAATTTGTAGTGCTGCGCCCAACGTAGGCCACTCTCCTCTGCCGCGGCATTGGTATAAAGCGAAATCCCCAATTCACGGTAAATCTCACGCCGAAACGCCGGCGGGACTTCAAGTAGCGTGCCATCTTCCAGTTGCAGCCGATCAGTCATCAGCATACGAACTTCGTAGGCCAACACTTTATTGAACTGCTGCAAACTGGGCAAAATAGCGAAATTCAGCACCACCAAATAGGTAGTGACCAAGCTGACAAACAGCAAGGTCACAATCAGTAATAGGGTGCGGGCAAATGAGCTACGGGGAGAAAAGCGCCAACGCCTCATGCTTTACTGCCGTCCGGCACGAATACGTAACCCAAGCCCCATACAGTTTGGATATAACGCGGGTGCGCCGGATCCTCTTCCACCATGCGGCGCAAGCGCGAAATCTGCACGTCGATGGAACGTTCCATCGCGCTGTATTCACGGCCACGGGCCAAATTCATCAGTTTATCGCGGGATAACGGTTCGCGAGGATGACTCACCAAAGCTTTCAGCACCGCGAATTCACCGCTGGTCAGTGGCATAGGCTCATCTTCACGAAACATCTCGCGGGTGCCCAAATTCAGTTTGAACTTACCAAATGCAATAATGGCTTCTTCTTGCGATGGTGCTCCCGGTAATTCATTAGCCTGACGTCGTAATACTGCGCGGATACGTGCCAGCAGCTCGCGTGGGTTGAACGGCTTCGGAATATAGTCGTCCGCACCAATCTCCAGCCCAACGATACGGTCAACCTCTTCACCTTTCGCCGTCACCATAATGATTGGCATCGGGTTGCTTTGGCTCCGCAGACGGCGACAGATAGAGAGGCCATCTTCGCCTGGCAGCATTAGATCAAGTACCATTAGGTGGAAAGACTCACGGGTCAGCAAGCGATCCATCTGTTCAGCATTGGCGACACTGCGCACCTGGAAACCTTGCTCTGTTAGGTAACGTTCCAACAGCGCACGCAGGCGCATATCGTCATCAACGACCAGAATCTTGTGATTCTCTTGCATTTTATTACTCCCAAAGGCCGTATTGCCCGAATCTGCACATTGTTAGAAATACTTACTCTAAGAGACAGCTATTTATGGTATAAATTCTAGTCGAAATTGTTACAAAGCTTATTGTTGTGCCTAATTATCAACACTTTCGTCGAATGGGCGATAGCGAATCTCTAAAATCCAGTAGGTCGCCTCACCATTGGGTGTCTGAACCGTCACCTCATCATCCACCTGTTTGCCAATCAGAGCGCGGGCCACTGGTGAGTCGATAGAAATCCATTTTTTCGCGGGATCGAACTCATCCGGCCCGACCAAACGGAAGATACGCTGCTCTTCGGCTTCATTCTCTACCCGTACCCAAGCGCCAAAAAAGACTTTGCCCTCCTGACGCGGGTCCGGATCGACCACTTTCAGCACCTCCAGGCGCTTGGTAAGAAAGCGCACCCGGCGATCAATCTCCCGCAGCCGCTTCTTACCATAAATATATTCGGCATTTTCCGAGCGGTCACCCATCGCCGCCGCTTCAGATACCGCCTGCGTGACCACCGGACGCTCTTCTCGCCACAGATAATGCAGCTCACGATCCAGCGCCTGCCAGCCCTCACGGGTAATATAGTTGCTTTTAGCCATAAAATTATCCAATCAATCTCGGTTGGGTTCCCTACCACCGCAATATAGCGCAACTTTCTGCCAATAAGTTGATTTCATTACTCTCCAGTGAGTTGCCCCCGCTATCAACCCATACCGCTTCACGAGCAGAGATTCTGTTGATGATTGCCGACCTTGGTGAATGGCATTGTGGTGGCCAGCTTAAGTTGACCACCTCACATAGTATGCTGGGGATAGCTCTCCTGCTACAAAGTGGTGAGATACAACAATACTTTCTCTGGCTCGCAGGTCTCACCGCAGCACTGGCAATTTTTTGCCGCAATCCGTATAACTATCCCTGTGATTTTTCCCCTACTCCTCTATCAGAATCGATATTAGACTTATGAATGAACAACTGAGCCGCATTATTGCAAGCGAAATACAGGCCCGACCGGAGCAAGTTAGCTCCGCCATCAGCCTGTTAGATGAAGGTAATACCGTGCCCTTTATTGCGCGGTATCGTAAGGAAGTTACCGGCGGGTTGGATGATACCCAGTTGCGCCAGTTGGAAAGCCGTTTGGGTTATCTACGTGAACTCGAAGATCGCCGCCAAACCATTCTTAAATCCATTGACGATCAGGGCAAGCTCACCGAACAGCTCGCCGGGGCCATCAACGGCACCATGAGTAAAACCGAGCTGGAAGACCTTTATCTTCCTTATAAGCCGAAACGTCGCACCCGTGGGCAGATTGCCATTGAGGCGGGTCTGGAACCCCTGGCGGACAGCTTATGGAGCGACCCGCAGCAAGAGCCAGAACAGGTGGCGCTGGCTTATGTCGATGCTGATAAAGGCGTCGCGGACACCAAAGCCGCACTGGATGGCGCGCGCTATATCCTAATGGAGCGCTTTGCTGAAGACGCCACTTTGCTGGCGAAAGTGCGCCAATATTTGTGGAAAAACGCGCATCTGGTGGCGAAAGTGGTAGAGGGTAAGGAGCAGGAGGGCGCTAAATTCCGCGACTACTTTGATCACCATGAGCCTATCTCCCAAGTACCTTCTCACCGCGCATTGGCAATGTTCCGTGGCCGTAATGAGGGCGTGTTGCAGTTAGCATTGAACCCTGATCCGCAGTTTGACGAACCCCCACGCGAGAGTCAGGGTGAGCAGATCATCATCAATCATCTGGATCTGCGGTTAAATAGCGCCCCCGCCGACACCTGGCGCAAAGCAGTGGTTAACTGGACATGGCGCATCAAGGTGCTGATGCATCTGGAAACCGAGTTGATGAGCACCCTGCGCGAGCGGGCCGAAGACGAAGCCATCAACGTGTTTGCCCGTAACATGCAAGATCTACTGATGGCCGCACCGGCTGGGATGCGCGCCACCATGGGCCTCGATCCGGGGTTGCGTACTGGGGTGAAAGTGGCCGTGGTGGACGCCACCGGCAAGCTGGTCGCCTACGATACCATCTACCCTCACACCGGGCAGGCCGCCAAAGCCGCCGCCACTGTGGCCGCCCTGTGCATGAAGCATCAGGTTGAACTGGTGGCTATCGGCAACGGCACAGCATCGCGGGAAACCGAGCGCTTCTTTACTGAGCTGCAACAGCAGTATCCGGCGGTCACCGCGCAAAAAGTGATTGTCAGCGAAGCGGGTGCCTCGGTTTACTCCGCCTCTGAATTAGCGGCGCTGGAGTTCCCGGATCTGGACGTCTCCATCCGTGGCGCTGTTTCGATTGCCCGCCGGTTACAAGATCCACTGGCTGAACTGGTCAAAATTGATCCGAAATCCATCGGGGTCGGTCAGTATCAGCACGATGTCAGCCAAAGCCAACTGGCGAAAAAGCTGGACGTGGTGGTGGAGGACTGCGTAAACGCCGTGGGGGTGGACTTAAATACCGCGTCGGTGCCATTGCTGACCCGCGTTGCCGGCCTGACCCGCATGATGGCGCAAAATATCGTTAACTGGCGTGATGAGAATGGCCGCTTCCATAACCGTGAGCAATTACTAAAAGTCAGCCGCCTTGGGCCAAAAGCCTTCGAGCAGTGTGCCGGCTTCCTACGTATCAATCACGGCGATAACCCGCTGGACGCATCCACTGTGCATCCGGAAGCTTACCCAGTAGTTGAGCGCATTTTGGCCGCCACCGAGCAAGCTTTGCAGGATTTAATGGGGAATGCCGCCGCACTGCGCAATCTCAACGCCCGTGATTTCACCACCGAACGTTTTGGTGTCCCGACGGTCACCGATATCCTGCGCGAGCTGGAAAAACCGGGCCGTGACCCGCGCCCGGAATTTAAAACGGCGACCTTTGCCGAAGGCGTGGAAACGATGAATGATCTGACTCCCGGGATGATCCTCGAAGGCTCGGTCACTAACGTGACCAATTTTGGTGCCTTTGTGGATATCGGTGTTCATCAGGATGGTTTGGTGCATATCTCGTCACTGGCAGATAAGTTTGTCGATGATCCGCATAAAGTGGTGAAAGCGGGTGATATCGTCAAAGTGAAAGTGATGGAAGTGGATTTGCAGCGTAAACGTATTGCCCTGACCATGCGTCTTGATGAGCAGCCGGGTGAGAGTGGTTCGCGCCGTGGTAATAGTGGTGAAAGCCGCGCCACCACCAATAGTGATAACCGTGGTGCCAGCCGCCCACGGAGTAGCAATGAACCCAATAGTCGCCCATCAGCCAAAGGGCGCGCCGAGAGTAGCTCAAGCGGCAACAGCGCGATGAGCGATGCACTGGCGGCGGCATTTAAAAAACGCTGATTTGTCTACTCAGGGCCACATCGGTGGCCCTCAGACTACTGACAAACTCTGATGACTTGATCGATAACGGTGAGGATAGGCAGAAGAGTAAAGCGTCCGCGCCAGGGAGGGCGCGGCTCGAGCCTCCAGGGAGGGATTTACGGCGTCTTTACGATCTGCCTGTTCTCTCCGCTCAGGCGGCTTTGTTAATGACCTCAGGGTCACATCGGTGGCCCTTTCTCTCACTCCCGACGGGTGCCCACTCGGTGGTAGCCGCCTATTCTCATATTATTTTCTTCTATAACACCGTGGACTTATCTTTTAAATTAATTAGCAGGCCATTCATCTTGCTACATGTTACCTGCTTGAATCACCAATTAACCGAACTTATTTAACAACCCACTTAACATGACACTTAATTCCATCCGGTATTACCCTCAAATTATCAATAATTACCATGGCATTCTGTAGGTTAATTAAAATGAACATATTATTCAGTTAAAAATAGAGCGGACTAATTATGTTACGCAGCGGTAGCGCCAGTGCGGGAGAGAACATTTAGTTAACTGATTTAACTCATCATTCGCATTTGCGATCACGGCGGTTTGATGGTAAAACAGGCACAAATAGAAATCAGACTAATTAATTCTAAAAATAGAATCGTAACGAATATTTACTTTTGATTATTTGCTGTTAGTTGAATATGAAAACGATTATTACTATCATTATTCTATCAATTAGTTTTTAGATCACCATTACTCTGAACTCTGGTAAGCCAATAACGATATATCAAGAGGCTCCTATGCATCTTATTCCGCAGCGTTCCTACAAAATAGTCGGCTTCTCACCTGAAATCAGCCCGGCTTACCGGCAGAAATTGTTATCACTGGGTATGTTACCCGGCTCCTCATTTAATGTTGTTCGTCTCGCGCCCTTAGGTGACCCCATCCAGATAGAGACCCGTCGGGTCAGTCTGGTGGTCCGCAAAAAAGATTTAGACCTGCTAACACTGGATCTACAACCCTAGAGCTCAGGTCACCTGCTTATTTTTCTGCCTTGTGGCGGGTGAAAATGCCTTGCTGCCGCTCAATTTAAATTTACTGATACACGTTGGATCATGAAAGCACTCACAATCGGCCTGATCGGCAATCCCAATGCGGGTAAAACCACCCTTTTCAACCAGTTAACCGGCGCCCGTCAACGGGTAGGTAACTGGGCCGGGGTCACTGTCGAGCGCAAAGAGGGCCACTTCACCACCCCACAGCATCAGGTGACCTTGGTTGACCTGCCGGGGACTTACTCTCTGACGACCATCTCCGAGCAAACCTCGCTGGATGAGCAAATTGCCTGCCACTACATCCTGAGCGGCGAAGCTGACCTGCTGATTAATGTGATTGACGCGGCGAATCTGGAGCGCAATCTCTATCTCACACTGCAATTGGTCGAGTTGGGTATCCCCTGCATTGTGGCACTCAATATGCTGGATATTGCCAAAAGCCAGCATATCGAGATTGATATCAATGCGTTATCGCAGCAATTAGGCTGCCCAGTCATTCCACTGGTATCCACCCGTGGGCATGGCATCAATGAATTAAAAAGTAGTATTGATGAGTTTCAGCCCGCCACCTTCAAGGCACTGGTTAACTATCCAGCCGTGCTACTCAATGAGGTGGATAAGCTGGTACAGGCCATGCCTGAATCCTGGCCCGAGCAGCAGCGCCGCTGGCTCGCGCTGCAAATATTGGAAGGTGATATCTACAGTTTAGCCCGCGCGAATATTGCCCCCTCGATGGTTGAGCAGGCGCGTAATAATCTGCGAGAGCAGCAGCACGAAGACCCGGAATTGGTGATTGCCGATGCCCGCTATCAAAGCATTGCCCGCATCTGCGATATGGTCGGCAACTCGCAACAGGCGGAACCCAATCGCCTGACGCAAGCGCTGGATAAGGTGATCCTTAACCGCTGGTTAGGTGTCCCGATATTTCTGTTTGTGATGTATCTAATGTTCGTATTGGCCATCAATATCGGTGGCGCATTGCAGCCAATATTTGATATCGGCTCGGCGGCTATCTTTATTCAGGGGCTGCAATGGGTCGGTTATACTCTGCATTTCCCGCAGTGGCTCACTATCTTCCTCGCCCAAGGCGTGGGGGGTGGGATTAATACCGTGCTGCCGTTAGTACCGCAAATTGGCATGATGTATCTGTTTCTCTCCTTTTTGGAAGACTCCGGCTATATGGCCCGCGCCGCCTTTGTGATGGACCGCTTAATGCAAGCGCTGGGATTACCGGGTAAATCCTTCGTGCCACTGATTGTCGGCTTCGGCTGCAACGTGCCCTCCATTATGGGCGCACGCACACTGGATGCACAACGTGAGCGCCTGATTACCATCATGATGGCACCCTTTATGTCCTGTGGGGCGCGGCTGGCGATTTTTGCCGTCTTCGCTGCCGCCTTCTTCGGGCAGGAGGGGGCTAGCATTGTCTTCTCTCTCTACCTGTTGGGTATCGCGGTCGCCATTCTCACCGGGCTGGTGCTGAAATACACCATTATGCGCGGTGAAGCTTCCCCCTTTGTCATGGAGCTGCCGGTTTACCATGTCCCTCATCTGAAAAGCTTGTTATTGCAAACCTGGCAGCGGCTGAAAGGTTTTGTCCTGCGGGCGGGGAAAGTCATTGTTATCGCCAGTATCTTCATTGGCGGCCTGAATAGCTTCTCCTTCAGCGGCAAAGCGGTGGATAGCATCAATGACTCGGCGCTGGCCTCGGTCAGTAAAGTGCTAACGCCCTTACTCACGCCAATGGGGGTGCATAGTGATAACTGGCAAGCCACCGTCGGGCTAGTGACAGGTGCGATGGCCAAAGAGGTGGTGGTGGGGACACTCAATACCCTCTACACCGCTGAGCAGATCAAGAATCAGCCTTTTGACGCAGAGAACTTCAACCTGCTGGCTGAACTGGGTGGCGCAGCGCAAACCACCTGGCAGGGGTTAAAAGATACCTTTAGTCTCAGTGTGTTATCTAACCCGATTGAAGCCAGCAAAGGTGATGGCGAAATGGCGGCCGGTTCAATGGGCATGATGAGCAGCAAATTTGGCTCCAGTATTGCCGCCTATAGCTACCTGATATTTGTGCTGCTGTATGTGCCTTGTGTCTCGGTGATGGGGGCGATTGCGCGTGAAACCAGCCGTGGCTGGATGACCTTCTCGATTCTGTGGGGGCTGAATGTGGCTTACTCACTGGCAACCCTGTTCTATCAGGCAGCCACTTTCCGCGAACATCCACAGCAGAGCCTAACTATCATTACATTAGTGATTGTGGTTAATGCGCTGATTCTATTTGGCTTACGGCGGGCGCGCAGTCGAGTCACCATGAGATTACAGAGCAGCACCCCGGCCAGTTGTTGCCAAAGCTCAGGCAGTGACTGCCATTAACCGATGATCGCCATTAACGGCCGTTTGGCCTAAAAGAGGAGGTGCTATGGCAAGCTTACTGCAACTACGCGATGCAATCGCCCTCAGTGGCAGCGCGGACGCCCATCAGCTCAGCCAACAATTGGCAGCGCCGTTACCGCTGGTTGAGGCGATGCTGGAGAGATTGACGGCGATGGGCAAAATTGAACGTATTGAGCAAGATAATAGCGGGTGTCTGACCGGCAGTTGCAAAAGTTGCCCTGAGGGGCAGAATCAATGCCATACCGCGATTTATCAGTTAAAAGATCAGCATTAATCTTGGGAAAAAATGCCCAGACGGGCATCTCAGCCAACTGACAAACCCCGATGATGCGACCTTGAACAGTGAGCCAAGATACTACTCGCCGTTTTAGCACTGATGTTGTTGTGCGAACTCCAAAATTAAATTTGAAAAATCATCAGGATGAGAGACAAATGGCGCATGTGCGGCCCCTTTCATCACCACAGATTGCGTGCGCGGCCATGCGCTATCTAACAACAACGCCACTTTGCGCGGCACCAGCCCATCCAGATAACCATAAATACGCAAAAATGGCAGACTGCACGCGCTCAGCGCTTCCCGCAAATCAGTGGTGCGCAAAATTTCCAACCCGCCGGTCAGCACCTCCACCTCCGGCATCTGGTGTTGCAGCACCACCGCTTTCAATAAGCGGGCATCCTGCCGCGCACTTTCCGTTCCCAAAGTCTGCAACGCCAAAAAGCGCTCAACCGTGCGCTGAAAATCCTCGCTAAGTTGCTGCTCGAAGCCAGCCAACACTTCTGGCCTGATACCCGGCCATTCATTATCGGCGGTAAAACAGGGTGAGGAAGAGACCGTGATCAGCCCACCAACGCGCTCTGGATGGCTCAACGCTATCTGGCTGGCAACCAGCCCGCCCATTGACCAACCCAGCCACAAGGCCTGTTGTGGCGCTTGCTGTAAAACAGTAGCGGCCATCTCAGGCAATGACATCGCCCCAAACTCTTTGCTGCGCCCATAACCGGGAAGGTCCACTAAGTGCAGTCGAAAATGCGGGGAGAGTCGATCAATGATGCAATGCCACACTCCCGCGTTCAGCCCCCATCCGTGCAACAGCACAAGATCGCGATCGCCTTCACCGCAGATGTTCCAATAAAGTTGTTTCATACGCTAATATCCTATCGCCTCAATCCTGTCAGGCATCTTGCCTGATTCAATGACTTAACGAAAATAGAGCAATGCCCCGGCCGAAGACTATCCCCAAGGTCATTGATGTTACAGGTAGGCAGCAAGTGAACGCATCCCGATGAGCTTACATCAGTAAGTGATTCGGGTAAGTGAGTGTAGCTAACACCCCTGCAGCTTCAAGGCCGAAGACTATCCCCAAGGTCATTGATGTTGCAGGTAGGCAGCAAGTGAACGCATCCCGATGAGCTTACATCAGTAAGTGATTCGGGTGAGTGAGTGTAGCTAACACCCCTGCAGCTTCAAGGCCGAAGACTATCCCCAAGGTCATTGATGTTGCAGGTAGGCAGCAAGTGAACGCATCCCGATGAGCTTACATCAGTAAGTGATTCGGGTGAGTGAGTGTAGCTAACACCCCTGCAGCTTCAAGGCCGAAGACTATCCCCAAGGTCATTGATGTTGCAGGTAGGCAGCAAGTGAACGCATCCCGATGAGCTTACATCAGTAAGTGATTCGGGTGAGTGAGTGTAGCTAACACCCCTGCAGCTTCAAGGACGAAGGGGATAAGGAGATGGATATGCTAACAATCATTAGCCAATGCTGGCTATGCCAACAACGATTATACCATCCATGGCACGGCATCTGCTGCTACTGCCGTCGCCATCTGCCCAAGTTACCACCCTGTTGCCCACGTTGTGGTTTGCCCTGCACCAACACTGAGCTCCCCTGTGGCCGCTGCCTGCGCGCACCACCAGAGTGGGGGAGCCTCACTTTTGTCAGTGATTATGCCCCGCCGTTGAATGGGCTGATAAAAAAACTCAAATTTAATGGCGCCACACAACTGGCCCCAGCATTAGCGCGCCTACTACTACTACACTGGCTCGATGCGTGGCGTCAGGGCAAGGTTATCAAACCAGAAAGAGTGATCAGTGTACCGCTACACCGCTGGCGTCATTGGCGGCGTGGCTATAACCAAACGGACCTGTTAGCCCAGCCATTAGCCCGCTGGCTTAACTGCCACTACAGTAATATGACCTTACAGCGCATTCGTGCCACGTCACCCCAGCGGCAACTCAACGCCACAGCGCGGCGTGAAAATATACGGGGAATATTTCGCTGTATGGAGCCTATTCGTGGTCAACATATTGCCCTGCTGGATGATGTAGTGACGACAGGCAGTACGCTGAATGAGATTGCCAAGCTATTATGGGCGGAGGGGATTGCCTCATTGCAGGTTTGGTGTATTTGCCGAACCTTGTAGTCACCCTAACAATGGGCGTATTATAGCCGACAAGAGTAGTCAACTATTGAGCAGATGCCATGATCACAATAACAGACGCAGCACAATCTCATTTTGCCAAACTGTTGGCAAATCAAGAAGAAGGCACCCAAATCCGTGTATTTGTTATCAACCCCGGTACGCCAACCGCTGAGTGCGGTGTCTCCTACTGCCCACCGGATGCGGTTGAAGCAACAGATACTGAACTGAAATTCGAGCAGATATCAGCCTATGTTGATGAACTGAGCAAACCCTATCTGGAAGACGCGGAAATCGACTTCGTCACCGACCAGCTAGGTTCACAGCTCACACTGAAAGCCCCAAATGCCAAAATGCGCAAAGTGGATGACACTGCGCCGCTGATGGAACGGGTCGAGTATGTCCTACAATCGCAGATTAACCCGCAACTGGCCGGTCATGGTGGTCGAGTCACCTTGATGGAAATCACGCCAGATGCATTGGCTATCCTGCAATTTGGCGGCGGCTGTAACGGGTGTTCTATGGTCGATGTCACCCTGAAAGAGGGTATCGAGAAAGAACTGTTGCAGAAATTCCCAGAATTGAAGGGCGTGAGGGATTTGACCGAGCATCAGCGCGGCGAGCACTCTTACTACTAATTATCCTGCGTCCTTGGCGCTACAGCGGTGTTAGCTTCGCTCTCTCACCCGAATCACTGACTCAAGTCAGCTCATCGGGATTTGTTCGCTTGCTGCCTTGCTGTAACACCAATGACTTTGGCTAATATTAGACGGTTAACAGACCTTATCCTGCGCCCTTGCCGCTACAGCGGTGTTAGCTTCGCTCGAATGCATGCACTTGAAGCATGTGACGAGTTTATCTTCTGACGTTGAGCGCAATCAGAAATATTGCCGACAAAGACGATGGCCCGACAAGGCTAGCGGCGGCTGGAGGGAATGGCGCAGCCACAATATTTCGCGCAAGGCGCGGGATTGTTAAGGGTGTGCGCCCATACACCCTTAATCGGTTGAGGCATCAAGGGTTCGGTGGACGATAATCTCATGTCAACCGAACCCATCACCTAATCATCCTTTTTGCGACCTAAAAAATCACCCCGCAGAAACACTCTTACGGCGCTTATCCAAATCCTTCAATAGGCGATTCACCTGGCTGTCAGCAAACATCTCTTCCAGCGTAACCGTCAACTTGCGCCGCCAGTTTGGATACTCATCGCTAGTGCCGGGAATGTTGACCGGTGTCGCCATATCCAGCCAATCTTCTGGCTGCAAGCCCAATAACGCGCTGGCACTATCAGCAACATAGCGCTGCAACCCACGATTGAGTACCGGGCTCATCGCCAGTAACGAAGCTTTATGACCCACCTTCTTAGGCACGCAATCATAATGATGCAGCCCTTCCAACAACCCTTGCTTGGCGCGCTCCCTATCGAGATAGAGCTGCTTCAATATCTGTTGGTCCGGATATAACCCCAGCTTATTGCCCAGTGTCAGATCATCTGCTTGCCAATAGCCTCGCAGTGTCGGCAGGTCATGAGTGGTAATGGTCGCCATCGCCTGAACCGGATAAGACTGCGGTGCACGGAAAGTATTCTCGCTGTCATGCTCAAAATAGAGCACCTTATAGGAGTACACGCCGCTATCACGCAACTTACCGATAATCTCAACCGGCACCGTGCCCAAATCCTCGCCAATCACCATACAGTGATGACGCTGACTCTCCAGCGCCAATATCGCCAGCAGATCATCGACCGGGTATTTAACGTATGCCCCTTGATCCGCCGTGTGACCATAAGGGATCCACCACAAACGCAATAGCGCCATCACATGGTCAATACGCAGCGCGCCACAACTGGTCATATTGGCGCGCAGCAGGTCAATAAACGGCTGATAGGCGCGAGCCACCATCACGTGCGGGTCCATCGGCGGCAAGCCCCAGTTCTGACCGAGCGGCCCTAAAATATCAGGCGGCGCGCCTACCGAGGCTTTCAGGCAATATAACTCGCGATCACACCAAGTTTCAGCCCCACCTTCAGCCACACCCACCGCTAAATCACGGTACAGACCCAGCGGCATTTTACGCGCCTGGCTGTCACGGAAGCAGTCATCAAACTGGCTGGCGGCTAACCACTGTAGCCACAGATAGAAGTTCACGTCATCCGCGTGCTTACGGCAAAAATCAGCCACGGCGGGGCTATGCCCATCACGATATTCGGCAGGCCACACCGGCCAGCCCCACATCATGGGGTCATTTTCACTCAAATGGGCATGAAGGGCATCAAAGGTAGCCTGTTGATGCAGGCTAGCACCACCCTGCTCAACAAACTGATGGAATGCCTGCACCCGCGTATCTTTTGCTTTCCGCGCGGTAAACAGTGGAAACGCCAAACGCAAAGCGGTCAGTTTAAGCTGCATCGCCTGCGGATAATCAACCCATTCACTGGCGCGAATCTCAGCCAAAGTGCGTTGCGTCTCGGGCTGACGCCACCAAATTTGTGCCGCTTCGCTGTGCTTAAATTCATCCACGCTGTTGACGTCGATATAAATCACATTCAGCCAGCGTCTGGATGAGGGGCTGTAAGGGCTGACACTTTGTGGATTCGCCGGATAGAGCGCATGAATCGGATTTAAGCCAATAAAAGCGCCGCCCCGCTCCCCAACCTGCCCTAACATCTGGGCTAAATCGCCAAAGTCGCCGATACCCCAATTGCGCTCAGAGCGCAGGGTATAGAGCTGCACACAAGCTCCCCACAGTTTTTTCCCGGCCAGTAATGCATCCGGTTCATAGCAGCGCTTCGGCGCGACGATAACCGAGCACTGCCACTGCTGTAAACCTTGCTCCAGCATCAACCGGTGATAACCCTGTGGTAGGGCCGTGGGCAGGGTCAGTGTTTTATTCGCACTGATACGCCCTTGATATAAATCACCTTTCTCTGTCTGCAACTGCCAATGATAATCGCCTGACCCCGCCATTGGCAGCTGCATCGGGCTACCAAAAATAAATACTTTTACCACCGGTAATGGTGCTTTTTCTGTCTGGGTAACATGGGATACATTCATACGCCCCATGGCCGCCAACAACTGCTGCTTGGTTTCCGGCAAAGTGGCTTGCGGCTTACCATGAGCATTAATATAGCTGGCGGCGATCCCTGCCAGTGTCGCTGCTTGATCGAGCGATTTACGATCCATGCAGTCTTCTCCTTAACGTTTGGCTTGCCAGATCCGCGATTGGTAATCGCGAATTGAACGGTCAGAACTGAACATCCCCACCCGCGAAGTGTTAAGAATGGTACGGCGGGTCCATTCATCCTTATCGCGGTACAGGGCATCAATTTGCTGCTGTGCCTGACAATATGAGGCAAAGTCAGCCAGCACCAGATAAGGGTCACCCCCTTCCAGCAGGCTGTGTAGCATCATGTCAAAGGCGTGTTTATCACCCTGGCTGAATGCCCCACTGGCCAGTTCATCCAGAATACTTTTCAGGTGCGCATCGGTTTTCAGGTATTTTTGAGGCTGATAGCCTTTCGCCAAAATGGCTTTTACCTGCTCCACGGTGTTACCGAAAATAAAGATATTTTCGTCGCCCACCTGTTCGGCAATTTCGACGTTAGCACCATCGAGCGTGCCTACCGTCAAGGCACCATTCAGCGCCAATTTCATGTTGCCGGTGCCGGAGGCTTCCTTACCCGCAGTTGAAATCTGCTCAGATACATCCGCCGCTGGAATCATCAATTCCGCGACTGATACACGATAATCGGGGATAAACACCACTTTTAGGCGATCTTTGACGATCGGATCGTTATTGATCTTATCGGCGGCCTGATTTATCGCATAAATGATATTTTTGGCCAAATAGTAACCGGGCGCAGCTTTGGCCCCAAACAGAAACACGCGCGGCGCAATATCCAAATTCGGGTTATCGCGAATCTGGCGATACAGAGAGAGAATATGCAACAGATTCAAATGCTGGCGCTTATATTCATGCAGCCGCTTAATCTGTACATCAAAGATGGCGTCTGGGTTGATGGTCAGCCCCATCACGCGCTTAACATATTCAGCTAGTTTAACTTTGTTGTCATATTTGATCTGCTGATAGCGTTCACAAAAAGCTTTATCGTCGGCATAAGACTCAAGACCGGCTAATGCATCCAGATTATTTGCCCACTCCACTTTCAGCGTTTCATCAATCAGGCCAGACAGCGCCGGATTACACTGCTTCAACCAACGGCGCGGCGTAATACCATTAGTCACATTGTGGAATTTATTTGGCCATAATTCATAGTATTCAGGGAACAAATCTTTGATAACCAGATCTGAGTGCAATTGCGCGACACCATTGACAGCGAAGCCACTGACGACACACAGATTGGCCATGCGCACCTGCTTATTATGATGCACCGCCAGTTTGGCCCAAATCTCATCATTGCCCGGCCACTGCTTATCAACCAGCTTTTTAAACTGCGCATTGATCTGCTTGATGATGACAAAATGGCGCGGCAACAAGCTGCGAACCAACTTTTCATCCCAGCACTCAAGGGCTTCTGGCATCAAGGTGTGGTTGGTGTAGGCAAAGGTTTTGCTGGTAATCGCCCAGGCAGCATCCCAGCTTAGCTGATGCTCATCGAGCAGTACGCGCAGCATTTCAGGAATAGCGATCGTCGGGTGAGTATCATTGAGCTGAATGACTTCATAATCCGGCAGTTCAGCCAATTTACGGCCCGCCAGATGGTGCTTACGCAGGATATCGGCCACCGAACAGGCGCACTGGAAGTATTGTTGCATCAGTCGCAAGCGCTTGCCGGCCAGGTGGTTATCATTGGGATACAGCACCTTGGTCAGCTTTTCAGCTTCAACGCCATTTTGTTCTGCCAGCAAAAACTTGCCGTCGTTAAAATTAGTTAAATCAAATGGATGCTGATGAGTCGCCTGCCATAAGCGCAGTGGCTGGGTGACACCATTGCGATAGCCCAACACCGGTAAATCCCAGGCCTCGCCGCGCAAAGTCAACGCCGGACGCCATAACTGACGGCCATCCGCCTGTTTTTCCAGCTTGCCGCCAAAACCAACATCCACCGCCAGTGCGGCATTGTGGCGGAACCACGGATAGCTCTCGCGCTGCCAATTATCTGGCGCTTCCTGCTGCTTACATTCACTGAAAGACTGACGGAACAGGCCATATTGATAATTCAGGCCATAGCCGGTGGCAGGTTGTTCAACCGTCGCCATCGAATCAAGGAAACAGGCCGCTAAACGCCCCAGTCCACCATTGCCCAGTGCCGGGTCGGTTTCCTGCTCCAGCAGATCACTCAAGTTAATCTGCTGTTCAGCCAACACGGCTTCCACCTGGTCGTACCAACCCAAGTTAATCAGGTTATTTGCCGTCAAACGACCAATTAAAAACTCCATCGAAATGTAGTTAACATGGCGCTGTACTTTTTTGGCTTTCACTGGCGCAGGTTGGGCAGATAACTGTTCGGCTAACGCCGCACTGACCGCTTCCCACCATTGGTGTTGGGTCATTTGCTGAGCGGAGGTTAAGCCAAAGCGCTGCCACTGGCGGGTCAGTGCAGCCAGGAAATCATCCTTTTTAAGCATAGGCTGTGACATAGGGAGGTCTCTATCCTGTGGGTTGGGTAATTTTACCCTTATCCTGCCAAGGAGAAGCGGCAAGGGCATCATCCTGCCGGAGGATTAGCTGGGGATGAGTCGCAGGGCGTAGCTAAAATTGTGATCCGGTGCAACTTACAGCCATAGGAAACATTAACTCTATTGCAATACGATGGCTGTTATCAGACCTTAGCAGTGCTGATTAATTACGAGGCTAAAAATAATTACTCTTATGAATGCCTGTAACAACTCATTACAAATGGACATATCAATCACCAGGACGTCTTCTCACCGGATCTCTTTAAAACCGGATACAGTATGCTGATCCCATCAAAACTGAGCCGCCCGGTACGGCTACAAAATACCGTGATACGTGACCGCCTATTGGTTAAGTTATCAGGTGTGGCGAACTATCGCCTGACCTTAATAAATTGCCCGGCGGGGTACGGTAAAACCACGCTAATTGCTCAATGGGCAGCTGACCAATCCTGTCTCGGTTGGTACTCTCTGGATGAAAGTGACAATCAGCCGGAACGCTTCGCCACCTATCTTGTCGCCGCAGTGCAGCTAGCGACTGGCGGCCATTGCAGCAAAAGTGAAGCCCTCAGCCAGAAGCATCAATATGCCAGCCTCTCCGCACTATTTGCTCAATTATTCATCGAATTATCCGATTGGGATGGCCCACTTTATCTGGTCATCGATGACTATCATCTGATCACTAATGACGCCATTCATGAGGCCATGCGCTTCTTCTTGCGCCATCAGCCAGAAAATCTGACATTGATTTTACTCTCCCGCACCTTGCCGCCACTGGGTATTGCTAACCTGCGGGTGCGCGATCAACTGCTGGAGTTGGGGATGCAGCAGCTCGCGTTTAATCATCAGGAAGCACAGCAATTTTTCGATTGCCGCCTGTCCACGCCACTGGAGCAGGGTGATAGCAGCCGCCTGTGTGATGAAGTTGAAGGTTGGGCCACGGCGCTGCAACTGATTGCGCTATCATCACGTCAACCCAACTCCTCGGCGCAAAAATCGGCCAAGCGCCTCGCGGGGCTGAATGCCAGCCATCTGTCAGACTATCTGGTCGATGAAGTACTGGATCAGGTTGATAGCAATGCCCGTGCTTTCCTGCTGCGGTGCTCGGTATTACGCTCCATGAATGATGCCCTGATTGTGCGCCTGACCGGAGAAGACAATGGTCAGCAGCGGCTGGAAGAGCTAGAGCGTCAGGGATTATTCATTCATCGCATGGATGACAGCGGCGAATGGTTCTGCTTCCACCCCCTATTTGCCACCTTCCTGCGTCAGCGCTGTCAGTGGGAATTGGCGCTAGAGCTGCCGGAGCTACATCACGCGGCAGCGGAGGGGTGGATGGCGCTGGGCTACCCCGCAGAGGCGATTCACCACGCGCTGGCGGCCGGTGATGTCGGCATGTTACGCGATATTTTGCTGCAACACGCCTGGACCTTATTTAACCACAGTGAGCTGGCGCTACTGGAGCAGTGTCTGGTCGCCCTGCCTTACTCGTTATTGGTACAAAATCCAGAGCTGGCGCTGCTGCAAGCCTGGCTGGCCCAGAGCCAGCACCGCTACGGCGAGGTCAATACTCTGCTTGAGCGCGCAGAGGCGGCAATGCAGGAGCGTAAAATTCCGATTGATGAAATTTTACGTGCTGAATTTGATGCGCTACGTGCTCAGGTGGCAATCAATGCCGGTAAACCGGACGAAGCCGAAAAACTGGCTACCGAGGCCCTGAAATATCTGCCGATGGCGAATTTTTACAGCCGGATCGTCGCCACCTCCGTCACCGGAGAGGTGCATCACTGCAAGGGGGAGCTGAGCCGTGCACTGCCGATGATGCAGCAAACCGAGCAGATGGCGCGCCGCCATGAGGCTTATCACTACGCTCTATGGGCGCTGCTGCAACAGAGCGAAATTCTGATTGCTCAGGGCTTCCTACAGGCGGCCTATGAGACTCAGGATAAAGCCTTTGAGCTGATTCATGAGCAGCATCTTGAGCAACTGCCGATGCATGAATTCCTGCTGCGTATTCGCTCTCAGGTATTGTGGTCATGGTCACGGCTGGATGAGGCAGAGGAGGCGGCGCGTAAAGGCATCGAAATCCTGGTGAACTACCAGCCACAACAGCAGCTGCAGTGTTTGGCGATGCTGGCGAAGTGTTCATTGGCTCGTGGGGATCTGGATAACGCCAATATGTATATCCAGCGCTGCGAGGCGTTGCAACATGGCAGCCAGTATCATCTCGACTGGGTAACCAATGCCGATAAACCACGAGTGATCCACTGGCAGATGACCGGAGATAAAGTCGCGGCAGCGAATTGGCTGCGTCAGGCGGAAAAACCGGGCATGGCCGATAACCACTTTTTACAGGGTCAATGGCGCAATATTGCCCGAATTCAGATTATGTTGGGGCGCTTTAATGAAGCTGAAGTGGTGTTGGACGAGCTAAATGAGAATGCTCGCCGCCTACGCCTAACCAGCGATCTCAACCGTAATTTATTGTTAAGCAACACCTTATACTGGCAAACCGAACGTAAAGGTGAAGCACAGAAAGCGCTGATTGAATCACTGTCGCTGGCCAATCGCACCGGCTTTATCAGCCATTTTGTGATTGAAGGTGAAGCCATGGCACAACAGCTACGCCAACTGATTCAGCTTAATGCCCTGCCCGAATTAGAACAGTTCCGCGCCCAACGAATTCTGAAAGACCTTAACCAGCACCATCGACATAAGTTCGCCCATTTTGATGAGATCTTCGTCGATAAGTTGCTTACTCACCCGCAAGTACCGGAATTGATTCGTACCAGCCCGCTGACGCAACGTGAATGGCAGGTGTTGGGGCTGATCTATTCTGGCTACAGTAATGACCAAATAGCCGGCGAGCTGGAGGTGGCGGCCACCACCATTAAAACCCATATCCGTAATTTGTATCAAAAGCTGGGTGTCGCCCACCGACAAGAAGCGGTACAGCAGGCGCAGCGGTTATTACAGATGATGGGGTATATTTAAGCCGCAGGGCGAATATGCCCTGCTATTTCATTATTTCGGTATAGTGGTGCTTGCCTCTATTTGGCGGTTGACTTCATCCAGTAATCATTTATTAGCCCGTAAAAGCCATGTGTATTTTTTATCCTCATCGATAGTCTTGTTCTGTTGGAAGTGATTTAGAATAGACTTAAACACCATTAACATATCCCGGCTTTCACTTATTCGTTCTGCATCAAAACAATTCATATAATCACCTAAGAATGCTAATTTTACTGCATATATTTTATTTAAGAAATACATAGCCTTAGTTTTAAATAGTTCCGGTTCGTTGCGTGACAAGCTTAGCTTGGTTTTAATTTTTTCGACCAATGTTTTATTAGCACATAAATACTCATTATAAAAATCCCCTGGAATAAATAACTTGGGATTAAAAACCCAAAGCTCATCGACTAATTTTGATACCTTTTTCTTTTCATTATTAATAAAATCAGGTTGCTGGCATACTAATAATAAATCTTCAATTTCACAATTTGTGATAATGGTCGAACTTTTGCCATCATTCGAAGCGAAATAATACAGCCTATTAAACGCTTTATACATATCTATTTTACGTTCAAGATTAGATAATCTGCTGAATGTTAACGATGTCTTTTTCATTGGCAATGTTCTTAGTATTCTGCACGGTAGGTTTTAAGTTTAGACTTTTCTTACAATATTTAACAAACTTCTCCATATTAGGTATGTCTAAATCAGTATCAGTTAAGCCTACTTTATTTTCATCAGGTGTTAACTTTTTCTTCGCAGATTCAATAATATTTTCAGCATAATTAATGCTTAACGTTTTGTCATTCGAATCAAGATAACTTTGAAATACTATGTTATTTTTAAAGAAAAATATTTTTTTCTTTATATTTTCAATGTTATTACTGACTGCTTCACGTTCTAACTTATTTTTCTTAATGTCTTTAACTGCATCTAAAGCAGTGGAAATAAGATTTCCACATTTCATTTTCTCAACATTAGTATGAATATCTATCTGTCTAACTATTTCATTAAGCTGAATTAACCCTTTTAAATTTTCTATTATATTGATAGCATCATCAATTAATTTATAGTCCGCAACTATTTTATCATAATCTAAACATGCCAATATCTTGTCAAGAGACTTTAATTCATCAATTGTTTTTACATATGGCGAAGTCGTGTATTTTTTTACTATCCTGATACCAGAATCATTGCAAAATTCTTGTATTCCTCCTTCTTCTCCTGGCTTGAGTTGTATTGCCAAATGAGGATAGCCATTAGCCATCAGGACAACCCGCTCTAGCTTAACTAGCTTATCATCATTATTGTAGATTATTCTAACGAAACAGTTTTTTTTCTCCGTTGAGGAGTTAATGACTCCGTTACTTATCGTGTTGTAAATGAAATCCTCTCTGCTGTTTACTCCATTGCTATTTTTGCTATTTTTATTCCACTCAATTTCATTGATTTCATCATTATTACTTTCATCACCATATTTATCAAAACTAAACCTTAATCTTTCTATTATCTCTTCATCATAATCTGTTAACCAACATTGCTCGGGATTTATCGTTATAGACTTGTCATTGTACTTTATATCTATAGCTTTAATTTTTTTCCCACCCTTGATTTTAAGTTTTTCCTCATCCCACTCAACCTCGCAGTGAAAACAATACTTAACTTTTTCTCTTATCTCATCTGGCAGTATTTTTTCTAATGCAGCCAATATCTCAATTGGGTTATTTACTAAATGATTTTTATGCATAATTTCATTTAGATGAGTTAGCGCACTACTTTTCGTTTCAAAGCTGAGTATCATTCTGAAAAAATCGGCAATTTTTTCACAAATGGTTAATTGAGTTTTAAACTCATCAGGTTTTACTTGAAGAGAATATAAATCATTTTCACTTAATTTATTACTGGAAAAATACCCTGCCGTAATATCGCCCATAGAGATCCTCCTATACAATTTTGTATAACTCTACCTCCTGCAATAAAAATTTCTTTTATATAACACCCTATTTTATAAAGTATGCCCTTTTAAAAGAGCAGCTATACCCCTATATAAGTTGTTGGTTTTTGTCTGGCGAAAATCGCTTACAATAGTGCGTTAACATCACTCATCTGCATCAGGGCTTAATAGCAATATGGAACAGTTTGAAACAATCAGTGTTGAGCAGGCGTACAGCCGTTTGAAAGAAAATAACGCGGTATTGGTGGATATTCGTGACCCACAAAGTTATGAAGCAGGTCATGCGCCAAGCGCATTCCACCTGACCAATAGCAGCCTGCATACCTTTATGCAGCAGACCGATTTTGAACAACCGGTGATGGTGATGTGCTACCACGGTAACAGCAGCAAGGGTGCTGCGCAGTATTTGCTCCAGCAAGGTTTTGATGCGGTTTACAGCATTGACGGTGGTTTTGAAGCCTGGGCCAGAAGCTATCCGCAAGAGGTGGTGTCTGCCGTTAGCTAATACTCGCCCAATTGTGATATTTTTAAGCGCCTTAATCGCATTTATAAGATTTATAACTTCACGTTAGAATGAAAAAAATATGATCCGTGTGATAGCAATCTCTAATCTACGTCTGGCGCAGGCCTTTGTTGATTATATGGCCACCCGCAATGTGCCGCTGGAACTCCGGCCCGAGACTCAGGGCGCTGAGATCTGGTTAGCCGATGATGAGCAACTCCCCCTGGTGCAGCATGAGCTGGAGCAGTTTTTGCTTGATCCGCTGAATCCGCGCTATCAAGCCGCCAGTTGGCAATCGGGGAATTTGCACTCTAATTTGCCCTATCAGCGGTTCTCCTACCTCCAGACACTGCGCAGCCAGGCCGGGCCACTGACTCTCAGCCTGATGGTGCTGTGTATCGCCGTCTATATATTGATGCAGATCTTCGGCGATTATGCCGTGATGTCCTACCTTGCCTGGCCCCGCGATGGTAGCCAATATCTGCAAATCTGGCGTTGGGTCAGCCATGCCTTCCTACACTTTTCACTGCTGCATATCCTATTTAACCTGATGTGGTGGTGGTATCTCGGTGGGCAGATGGAAAAACGACTTGGCACCAGCAAGTTGCTGGTATTAACTATCGTTTCCGCCCTGTTCAGTGGTTGGGGGCAGTCGCTGTTTAGTGGCGTGAACTTTGGTGGTCTTTCTGGTGTGGTCTATGCCTTAATGGGCTATGTCTGGCTGACTGGCGAGCGCGCACCCGAGCGTGGTATCTCGCTACCCCGCGGCTTGATGGCTTTTTCTGTTCTCTGGCTGGTTGCCGGATATTTCGATATTTTAGGTTTATCGATTGCCAACGCCGCTCATGTCTCAGGTTTGATTATTGGCTTATTAATGGCATTCTGGGATACGCGCAGCAGCGTAAGAACCGCACAATAACTGCCTGGAATAACTAGGCGCATTAGGGGATTATCGTGAAGCAAACGCAGCGGCATGATGCGATTATTGAACTGGTACGCCAGCAAGGTTACGTCAGTACTGAAGAGTTAGTGGAGCATTTTACCGTTAGCCCGCAAACCATCCGCCGCGACTTGAATGATTTGGCGGACCAAAACAAGATCCACCGCCATCACGGTGGTGCGGCGCTACCGTCCAGTTCGGTTAATGCCGCTTATAACGATCGCAAAGTGATGTGGTCAGAAGAGAAAGCCCGCATTGCGCAACGTGTTGCCAGCCAGATCCCCGATGGAGCGACACTCTTTATTGATATCGGCACCACACCTGAAGCGGTTGCTCACGCGCTGATGAACCATAAAGGTCTGCGGGTGGTGACCAACAATCTTAACGTGGCCACCTTGCTGACTGCCAAAGAGGATTTTCGCCTGATTTTGGCTGGCGGTGAAGTCCGCACCCGCGACGGTGGGATTATTGGCGAAGCCACACTGGATTTCATCTCTCAGTTCCGCCTTGATTATGGCATCCTTGGTATCAGTGGCATCGATATGGACGGCTCGCTGTTAGAGTTTGATTACCATGAGGTGCGCACTAAGCGGGCGATTATCGAAAACTCCCGTTGTGTGATGTTGGTGACTGACCACTCTAAATTTGGCCGTAACGCGATGGTGAATTTGGGGAATATGAATTTGATTGATTATCTGTTCACGGATCAAATGCCCCCCGCCAGTGTGATGAAGATTATTGAGCAGCATGATGTTCAATTGGAGTTATGTTAGCGGTTGATATTCGGTTGGTGATTAGTTCGGTTGTTAAATCGGATCTGGTTTCGGTTGATATTCGTTCAGTGATCACCTGACCCTCGTCGCCTCAACCGAGCAGGAGGGCAGGCCGGCCCTCCTGCTCCTGCGGCTTGCGCGAAATATTGCCCTGCGGGTAAACCTCCCACGTCTTTCGGGCTGACGAGCCAGCGCGATGGGCATCCCTGCCCAAGCGCGCTTTTCGCGGGCGTCCTGCCCGCTCACTCTACCCTCTATCCTCGTCGGCAATATTCCTGATTGCGCTCAACGTCAAAAGAGAAAGTCAAAATCAAAACCCTGTTTTTAGGTTTTGAAGTTAAAAGCACATTTGAGCTGCCGAGCGAAGAGTGGAGCAAGGGAAATCCGCCATGGACGGCGGATTTAGGCGTCATGAGCAGGGATGCGAATAAAGCCGTCCCGCCAGCGAAAGGATGAGTCGAGGGAACCTGCGAAGCAGGCAAGCGATACGTGCGCAAGCGCAGGGGTTCCAAGGGGGTTACGCGCTTGTAACCCCATTGGCGGTTGAGGCGCTGGAGGCCAAGTGAACGCCGATCTCATGTCAACCGAACCAATCGCCTGACCGATTATCAACCGAAACCAGCGCCGATCTATTGCGCAGGCAAGGTGAGCCGTGAAGCTATAACAACCGAACCAATCACCAAGCCAAACTTCAACTCAACCGATCAAAACCCACTTCCCCCCCCACATCCTGATAACAAAACTGTTACCTCCATCACGGGTGAATGTTTTTTTTTGGTTAACTCTTGGCTTGTTTGTTGGTTTTTGATTACAATCGTGAGCGAAAACGAACATTAAAGAGCTGTTTCGAACATCTGGAGGAAGGAAGCATGGAAACCAAAGACTTGATCGTGATCGGTGGCGGCATTAATGGTGCCGGTATCGCTGCTGACGCTGCAGGGCGTGGCCTGTCCGTTCTGCTGCTGGAAGCACAAGATTTGGCCTGTGCGACCTCTTCCGCCAGCTCCAAACTTATCCACGGTGGCCTACGCTATCTGGAACATTATGAGTTCCGTTTGGTGAGTGAAGCGCTGGCCGAGCGTGAAGTGCTGCTGAGACTGGCCCCCCATATCGCCTTCCCAATGCGCTTTCGCCTGCCGCATCAGCCCCATCTGCGCCCCGCCTGGATGATTCGCGCGGGCCTGTTCCTGTACGACCATTTGGGTAAACGCACCACTTTACCCGCCAGTAAAGGGCTGCGTTTTGGGCCAGAATCAGTATTGAAGCCCGAGTTGGTGCGCGGTTTCGAATATTCTGACTGCTGGGTAGATGATGCCCGTTTGGTGGTGCTAAATGCGCAGGAAGTGGTCGAGCGTGGTGGTGAAGTTCGTACCCGCACCAAAGTGACCCGCGCATGGCGCGAGCAAGGTTTATGGATGGTTGAAGCCGTCGACGTGAACAGCGGTAAAACCTTTACCTGGCGCGCCAAAGGCTTAGTGAATGCGACCGGCCCATGGGTTAAGCAGTTCTTCGACGATGGCCTGAAGCTCAAATCGCCTTATGGTATCCGCTTGATCAAAGGCAGCCATATTGTGGTGCCACGGGTTCATAACCAGCCGCAAGCCTATATTCTGCAAAACGAAGATAATCGTATTGTCTTTGTGATCCCCTGGTTGGACGAATACTCCATCATCGGCACCACTGATGTCGAGTACCACGGCGATCCGAAAGATGTGAAGATCGACGATCAGGAGATTGATTACCTGCTTAAAGTCTATAACGACCACTTTAAGAAGCCGTTGGGCCGCGACGATATCGTCTGGACTTACTCAGGTGTGCGCCCGTTGTGTGACGATGAATCAGATGCGCCGCAAGCGGTTACCCGCGATTACACCTTGGATGTGGCGGACGAAAATGGCAAAGCACCACTGCTGTCAGTATTCGGCGGCAAACTGACCACCTATCGCAAACTGGCAGAGCACGCGTTGGAAAAACTATCGGCCTATTATCCGAATGTTGGCCCCGCGTGGACTAAAACTGGCGCGTTACCGGGCGGCGATATTGGCGGTAATCGTGATACCTACACCGTGCATTTGCGCCACCGTTACAATTGGTTGCCCGAAGCGCTAGCCCGCCGCTATACCCGCACCTATGGTAGCCACAGCGAGCTGATTTTGGCAGATGCCACCAGCATCGAAAATCTGGGCGAGCACTTCGGCCATGGTTTGTACGAAGCTGAGTTGCGCTATTTGGTCGAGAAAGAGTGGGTAGTCGAACTGGATGATGCTATCTGGCGTCGCACTAAGCTGGGCATGACCCTGGATGAAGCACAAAAACAGCGCGTTGCTGAGTGGTTAGCCGCAGAGCAAGGGAAGAAACAGCAGACTCTTTCGCTGGTTTCCTGATAGCGAATTCAAACAGTTAAGCTTTATTTAGGCTCAAAAAAACCCTCTTCACCGTTTATGGCTGAAGAGGGTTTTTGTTATTGGGCAAGTGAACAGCCTACCGCTTCAAGCAGCAAGGGTATCGCTACAGGCGGATAGGCTTAATATGCCAAATCTCATCGGCGTACTCTTGAATGGTCCGATCGGAAGAGAAATAGCCCATATTGGCAATGTTGAGTAAGGCTTTGCGCGTCCACTCATCAGGGTGGCGATAGAGCGCATCGACTTTATCCTGCGTGTCGACATAGCTGCGATAATCCGCCAGCAATTGATAGTGATCACCCAAGTTCACCAGCGAATCAAACAGGCTGGTGTAGCGTTGAGGCTCTTCTGGGCTGAAGGTGCCGGTGGCAATCTGCGTCAGAGCCAGATGTAACTCCGGGTCTTCATCATAATATTTCCGTGGGTTATAGCCGCTATTGCGCAGCGCCTCCACCTGCTCAGTCGTGTTGCCAAAGATAAAGATATTATCCGCGCCGACATGTTCGCGTATCTCGACATTCGCCCCATCCAGTGTGCCGATGGTCAGCGCCCCGTTCAGGGCAAACTTCATGTTACTGGTCCCCGATGCCTCGGTGCCCGCCAGCGAAATCTGCTCAGAGAGATCAGCCGCCGGAATAATCAGCTGTGCCAGACTGACACTGTAGTTCGGGATAAATACCACTTTCAGCAGATTATTGATCCGCTGATCACTGTTGATCACCTTCGCGACATCATTGATCAGACGGATAATTTGCTTCGCGTTGTAGTACGCCGATGCCGCTTTACCGGCAAAAATCACCACCCGTGGCACCCACTTTTCGTCAGGCGCTTCGAGAATACGGTTATAACGGGTGATCACATGTAGCACATTCAATAATTGCCGTTTGTACTCATGGATTCGCTTGATTTGGACATCAAACAACGCCGCCGGGTCCACCACAATATTCAATTTTTGAGCGATATAGATCGCCAGCCGTTTTTTGTTCTCCAGCTTGGCTTTGCGTAACGCCAGCAGAAAACTGGGGTAATCGAGGTTCTTTTCCAGCTCGCTAAGTTGGCTCAAATCCGTGCGCCAGTTGTGGCCGATACTGTCATCCAGTACCGCCGCCAGTGGTCGGTTAGCCAGCCCCAGCCAGCGCCGTGGCGTGACGCCATTGGTTTTATTGCAGAAGCGGTTAGGGAAGATGCGGGCAAAATCAGCAAACAGTGACTGCACCATCAACTCCGAATGCAGGGCTGATACGCCATTCACTTTATGGCTGGCGATCACCGCAAGCCAGGCCATGCGCACTTGTCGACCATGGGTTTCATCAATAATGGATACCCGCGCTAACAGTTCGGGTTCGTCCGGATGCTGCTCCTGCACCAGCTTGAGGAAATGATCATTGATATCAAAGATAATTTGCAAATGCCGTGGCAGGATCTTGCCGATCATGTCGATTGGCCAGGTTTCCAGCGCTTCAGTCATTAAAGTGTGGTTGGTGTAGGAGAAGACTTGTTGCACCACATCCCACGCATCCATCCAGCTAAATTTGTGCTCGTCGATCAACAGACGCATCATTTCAGGGATAGAAAGCACTGGGTGAGTATCATTCAGGTGAATGGCAATCTTATCCGCCAGATTGTCGAATGTCTGGTGCATGGTCCAGTGGCGGTTGAGGATATCCTGCACCGTCGCTGACACTAAAAAGTACTCTTGCCGCAGGCGCAGTTCGCGTCCGGAATAGGTTGAGTCATCGGGGTAGAGCACCCGCGATACGTTTTCTGAATGGTTTTTATCTTCAACTGCCGCAAAGTAATCGCCCTGATTAAATTTACCCAGATTGATCTCATTACTGGCCTGCGCAGACCATAAACGCAGGGTATTGGTTGCATCAGTATCAAAACCGGGGATGATTTGATCATAAGCGCAGGCGAGAATCTCTTCCGTTTCCAGCCAGCGGGTTTTGCTGCCCTCTTGCTGAATTCGGCCACCAAATCGCACTTTATAGCGGGTATTGTGCCGTGGGAACTCCCAGGCATTGCCATACTCCAGCCAGTTATCCGGCGACTCCATCTGTTGGCCATTCACTATTTTCTGGCTGAACATGCCATATTCATAGCGGATACCATAACCGCGCCCCGGCAGCGCCAATGTGGCCAGCGAATCCAGGAAGCAGGCCGCCAGACGGCCCAAGCCCCCATTACCTAAACCGGGGTCATTCTCTTCCTGTAACAGTTCGGAGAGATTGAGGCCCATCTCATCTAGCGCCTGCTCGATATCTTCATAAATCCCCATCGATAACAGTGCATTAGAGAGAGTTCTACCCAATAAAAACTCCATCGACAGATAATAAACCTGCCGGACGTCTTGTGATAACTGTGCGCGGTTAGACCGCAGCCAGCGCTCAACCATCCGGTCACGTACTGCAAATAGAGTGGCATTCAGCCAGTCGTGCTGAGTCGCAATGGTGGGGTCTTTACCCACAATAAACATCAATTTATAGGCAATGGAGTGTTTCAGTGCATCCACACTGACAACGGGTGAGGTATAACTGAACGGTGATGTCATAGCGGTTTTCCCCATTCGTGGTGATAACAAATCGTGGTGACGACAAATCGGCCATCAGAGACGCCGATAAAGTGACAGATATTCTGCCGCTGCTACTTGCCAACCAAAGTCTAACCCCATGGCGTGGCGCTGGACATGACGCCAATGTTTTGGCCGGCTCCACAAGACAAAAGCACGGCGTATTGCCCGAACTAATGCCTGCGCATCGCATTCATCAAACACAAATCCCGAGGCGCTGCCATCGGCTAGATTTTCCAGCGCGCAATCCACCACGGTATCTGCCAACCCGCCCGTGTGCCGGACCAGTGGCAAAGTGCCATATTTCAAACCATACAGCTGCGTTAGCCCACATGGCTCAAAACGGCTCGGCACCAGAATCACATCTGCACCGGCAATTATTCGGTGAGAAAATGCCTCGTGATAACCAATTTGTACCCCAACCTGGCCGGAGTAGTCTGCTGCGGCCGCCAAAAATGCCTCTTGTAAAATTGCATCCCCTGCACCAAGAACCGCCAACTGTCCCCCCAGTTGCAGTAGTTCGGGCAAGGCTTCCAACACTAAATCCAACCCTTTTTGCGCGGTCAATCTGCTGACCACCGCAAAAATAGGCCTCTTTTCCGTCACCTCTAACCCCATCGTGGTTTGCAGGTGTACCTTGTTCACCGCTTTCTCTTGCAGGTTCTCCGCGTCATAACATGCATGTAGCAAGGTATCAGTCTGTGGATCCCAAATACCACTGTCTACCCCATTGAGTATCCCAGTCAATCTCCCTTGACTGGCGCGCTCTTGTAATAATCCTTCCATCCCATAGCCAAACGCAGGCTGGGTAATCTCTTTGGCGTAGGTCGGGCTGACAGTGGTGACATGATCAGCAAAGAACAACCCCGCTTTCAGATAGGAAATTTGGCCGTAGAACTCTAGCCCATACATGTGGAAAAATGCAGCAGGCAGCTGTAACTCAGCCAAGTGATGTGCTGAAAATAGCCCTTGATAGGCTAAATTATGGACGGTAAATACCGAACGTGCCGGGCGACCCCGCGCCGCCAGATAAGCGCAGGCCAATCCGGCATGCCAATCGTGGGCATGCACCACCTCCGGACGCCAGTAGCCATCCAGTCCGCACGCCAGCTCACAAGCCATCCATCCCAGCAATGCAAAACGGCGATAGTTATCGGAATAAGCATGCAACGATTGATCGTGATAAGGGCTACCGGCCCGATCATAGAGACCGGGGGCATCAATCAGATAGATCCCAATACCCTGGAACTGGCCGTAACGTAATGAAACCCGGCCAGCAAAGGTATCAATCTCCCTCACTAACACGGTATCCGGAATGCCGCGGCGCAAGTCAGGAAAGGCGGGTAGCATGACCCGCACATCCGCCCCCTCAGCAATTTGGGCGGCAGGTAAAGCACCAACCACGTCCGCCAATCCCCCTGTTTTTAATAAAGGAAATAGCTCAGAACATACGTGTAGTACCCGCATTTTCACTCCCACTAATCGGATAAAAAATAGCCCTATTTGGCGGCTAACTTGGCGAGCATCGCCCGAGTCACTAACACCACCCCCCCCTCTGAACGGTAAAAACGGGCGCTATCTTCATCGGCGTTTTCCCCGATCACCATCCCTTCGGGAATGTGACACGCCCGGTCAATAATGCAACGGCGCAAGCGGCACGAGCGCCCGACATTGACATCCGGTAGCAGCACAGTGGAGTCGATAGTGCAAAATGAGTTCACCCGCACCCGAGGGAACAGCACCGAATGCACCACCACTGAGCCGGAGACAATACAGCCGCCGGAGACCAGCGAGTTCATCGTCATGCCATGGCTGCCAGAGCGGTCTTGCACAAATTTGGCGGGCGGCAGAGGTTCCATATGGGTGCGGATTGGCCAGGCGCGGTCATACATATCCAGCTCAGGAGTGACCGAAGCCAAATCGAGATTAGCCCGCCAATAGGCATCCAGGGTGCCGACATCACGCCAGTAAGGGGGCATATCCGCATTGGAGGTGACGCAGGAGAGATCAAACGGATGCGCCCACGCGGCTTTTTGCGCCGTGATTTTCGGGATCAAGTCTTTGCCGAAATCATGGGTAGAACCGGGGGTATTCCGATCCTCTTCTAATAACTTAAACAGATAATCGGCATTGAAAATATAGATCCCCATGCTCGCCAGCGCCATATCAGGGCGACCGGGCATGGCGGGTGGATTAGCCGGTTTTTCATAAAAAGCGGTCACCTGAAAATCGTCAGCTACCTCCATCACCCCAAATTCAGAGGCCTCACTAATGGGAACCGGAATACAGGCGACGGTGCACTCTGAATCTTTCTCCACGTGATCTATCAACATGCGCGAGTAATCCATCTTGTAGATATGATCACCAGCCAGAATGACAATATATTCCGCATCATAGCGGCGAATAATATCCAGATTCTGGTAAACCGCATCTGCCGTGCCTTTGTACCACTGCTCGGTACTGAGGCGCTGTTGGGCGGGCAGGAGATCCACAAACTCGTTCATCTCCTCATTGAGGAATGACCAACCGCGCTGAATATGCTGAACCAGCGTATGGGACTGATACTGGGTAATGACACCAATGCGGCGGATACCGGAGTTCAGGCAATTAGATAGCGCAAAGTCGATGATGCGGAATTTGCCGCCGAAATGTACCGCCGGCTTGGCACGAGTGGCGGTCAAATCTTTCAGCCGCGAACCACGACCACCAGCTAAAATCAGCGCCACCGTTTTATTCGGTAATTGTCTGGCTAACATCAACGGGTCTTTATTTTCGAATTTAACCATGGCTGACTCCTTAAGATTTCTGTACGAGCACGCAAATGTCATGCGCGGCTCCACTCCATACGGTTAATGGCCCCTCATGCTCTGATGGCCCAAAAGGAGGAATCGCCTCCCACTCTCCCGCAGGTAAGTGCATGTCACAGGGTTGGTCAGTGGCGTTAATCACCACCAGCCAGCGCTGAGACAGCAAGATTTGCAGCTGTTTCTGACGACCCTGCTCCCAAGCGGCATCACTCAACTCTTGCCCCTGACTATCCAGCCACTGCACATTGCCATCACCCTCCTGCCACCATGAATCTTTGATCAAGGCCGGAATTTGCTGGCGTAGCCGAATAAGCTCAGCGGTAAATGCCGTTAATGCTTTATCCGCACTGCCCCAATCGAGCCAGGTGAGGATGTTGTTTTGGCAATACGCATTATTATTACCTTGCTGGCTATGACCATGCTCATCACCGGCCAGCAACATCGGCGTTCCCTGCGACAGCAACAAGGTGGTGAGTAAAGCCCTCTGGCACGATTTACGCCGTTGCCAAATAGCCTCGTCAGCCACTAAACCTTCGCTGCCAAAATTATTGCTAAGATTGTTATCACTGCCATCACGGTTCTCTTCGCCATTGATCTCATTGTGCTTTTGGTTAAAACACAGCAAATCCTGCAAGGTGAAACCATCATGGGCGGTAATTTGATTGATGCTGGCGGAGGGCAAGCGCGCCCGCTGTTCGAACAGCGCGCTGGAGGCGGCAAAATGCTGGGCAAACAGCCCTAGTGGCAAGTCATCGCGCAACCAAAAACGGCGCATCGCGTCGCGATATTGGTCATTCCACTCGCTAAAACCGGTGGGGAACTGCCCCAATTGATAGCCACCCAAGCCGATATCCCAAGGCTCGGCAATCATCTTGCAGCCACTAAGCCGCTCATCGGCGGCTAATGCAGCAAACAGCGGCGCGTGGGGATCAAACGCCGGAGTACGGCCCAAAACCGTCCCTAAATCAAAACGAAAGCCATCAACGTGGCAGCTATCGACCCAATAGCGCAGACACTCCACCACCCACTGCGTCACATAAGGGTGATTGAGGCACAGCGCATTGCCGCAACCGGTCATGTTGTCGTACTCGCCTTCAGGGGTGAGCCAGTAGTAGCTGGCGTTGTCGATACCGCGTTGACACAGTGTGGGGCCGAAAACGTCTAACTCAGCGGTGTGGTTGAACACCACATCGAGAATCACCTCAATACCGGCGTTGTGTAGCGCTTTGACGGCATCTCGCAGCTCTTGTAGCGGAGAGACGCCCTCACGGCCCGAGGCATAATCAGGGTCTACGGCAAAGGGGGCCAGCACGTTGTAGCCCCAGTAATTACTCAGCCCCATTTTCTGTAGCCGCGGCTCATCGACGTGGAATTGCACCGGCAGCAGTTCCAACGTGGTAATCCCCAGCTTTTTCAAATAGTTAATCATAGCCGGATGGGCCAAACCGGCATAAGTCCCGCGCAGATCAGCAGGGATATCGGGATGCAGTCGGGTTAAGCCACGTACATGGGCTTCATAAATCACCGTATTGCCCCAAGGAATGATTGGAGACCTATCCCCCTGCCAGTCATATTCTTCATGCACCACAATACATTTAGGCACTGCGGCAGCACTCTCCCGCTCATCAGGTTGATTGACCCCACCACTTAAGCGCGGGTCATCAGCCACTTTATGATCTAAGGCGTGGGCGCAGGGGTCTATCAATAGTTTATGCGGATTAAAACGGTGGCCTCGCTGTGGATCAAATGGCCCGCTGACTCGATAACCGTAGCGCTGCCCCGGCCTCCCTCCGGGGAGATAACCATGCCAAATATCACCGGTGCGAGCGGGTAATGGGATGCGCAGCTCCTGATTATTATCATCAAATAGGCACAGCTCTACCTGTTCAGCATTAGCTGAAAACAGGGTGAAATTTATCCCCGCCCCATCAAAATGTGCGCCCATTGGGGTCGGGAAACCTTGAGTCAGATTGACCATCCTACCCCTCCCGCAACAGATAAATCGTCGACAGTGGTGGCAGGGTTAGCAGCAGTGAGTGCGCGTGGTTATGGCTACTCACATCATGGCTATGAATCCCACCCTGATTACCTATATTGCTGCCACGGTAAAATTCAGAGTCAGAATTCAGCACTTCGCGATAATGGCCACCCTGCGGAATGCCCACGCGGTAGTTATAGCGCGGCACCGGGGTGAAATTACTGATGGCAATCAATTCACCGCCGTTTGCATCGCGGCGCAGGAAGGCAAACACGGAGTTTTCATGGTCATCCACCACCAGCCATTCAAAACCTGCGGGTTGATAATCTAGCTCATAGAGTGGTGCATGTTGTTGATAGCAATGGTTTAGATCACGAACGAAGCGCTGCACCCCTGCATGCCAGCCGTTTTCATCATCCAGCAGATGCCAGTCCAAACTGGTATCGAAATTCCACTCGCGCCCCTGCGCAAACTCGCACCCCATAAACAGCAATTTTTTGCCGGGATGCGCCCACATAAAGGCGTAATAGGCGCGCAGGTTAGCAAATTTCTGCCATGCATCTCCCGGCATACGATCCAGCACAGAGCGCTTACCGTGCACCACCTCATCATGAGAAATAGGCAAGATGAAATTCTCGGTATAGGCATACAACATCCCGAAAGTCATCAAATTATGGTGGTATTTGCGGTGAACCGGATCGCACTGCATGTAATTGAGCGTATCGTGCATCCAGCCCATATTCCATTTGTAGTTAAAACCTAATCCACCGGCATCCGGCGGCAATGTCACCCCTGGGAAGTCCGTCGACTCCTCAGCCATGGTTACGCCTCCGGGGCGCTCAACACCAATGGTGTGATTGGTGTAGCGCAGGAAAGCAATCGCCTCCAGATTCTCCCGCCCGCCATAATAGTTAGGCACCCACTGCCCTTCGGCCCGGCTATAATCGCGGTAAATCATTGAGGCCACGGCATCAATGCGCAGTGCATCAATGCCAAAACGCTCCATCCAGTAAAATGCATTACCCGCCAGATAGTTACGGACTTCATTGCGGCCATAGTTATAAATCAGGGTATTCCAATCCTGATGATAGCCCTCACGCGGATCGGCATATTCATACAGCGAAGTGCCATCAAACTGGGCTAAGCCGTGTTCGTCGCTGGGGAAGTGACCGGGAACCCAATCCAGGATGACGTTAATCCCCGCCGCATGGAATTTGGCGACGAAATCTTTGAAATCCTGCGGTGTACCAAAGCGGCGGGTCGGGGCATACAGCCCTAATGGCTGATAACCCCAGCTGCCATCAAAAGGGTGCTCGTTTATCGGCAGCAGTTCGACATGGGTAAACCCCATATATTTGACATATTCGACCAGTTGATCGGCCAATTCGCCGTAACTGAGCCAAAAGTTATTATCAGTATGACGACGCCATGAACCAAGGTGCACTTCATAGATAGAGAGCGGTGAGCGCAAATCATTGGCTTTTTGCCGTCTGGCGGTATTGGGCACCACCTCAGGTAATGGACTGATTATCGACGCGGTTTCTGGGCGCATCTGTGCTTTAAACGCATAAGGGTCCGCTTTCAGCCGCATCTGATCATTACTGTCAATGATTTCAAATTTATACAGCTGCCCGACCTCTACACCGGGTAGGAATAGCTCCCAAATGCCATTTTCTCGGCGTAACCGCATCGGATGGCGGCGACCATCCCAAAAGTTAAACTCACCCACCACCGAGACCCGTTTGGCATTAGGTGCCCAAACCGCAAAGCTGACACCGGCCACGCCATCAAGAGTCATCAGATGCGCGCCCAATCGCTCATAAGGACGTAAATGAGTGCCCTCGGCTAACAGCCAACTATCAATATCCTGCAATAATGTGCCGAAACGGTAGGGATCTTCGATGATTTGTGGAGTTTCTTGCCAGGTCACGGCAAGCTGGTAACGAAACGGACTTTTACGGCGAGGAAGTTTGGCGATAAAAAAACCGCGTGGGTCTTCACGGGTCAGTTGAACAAGGTTGCGCCCAGTTTCCGTTTCGACCAACCAGACTTCTTTAGCATCTGGCAGCAGTGCGCAAATCTGTAACCCCTGCGCAGTTTGATGCATTCCCAATATGGAAAAAGGATCGGCATAGTGGCCGGAAATAATTTGATTAATCACCTGACGATCGGGAAGTACTGGCATGGCATTCTTCCTATGATTAATGACATGATATTTGGACAAATTCTGAACAATTCAATTCGAAAATGTCCTTTTCATCATGCAATCCATTTAATGTTTAAAGCGTGATTAAGGTCAATGATCAACCAATATGTTGATTTAATGTCCAAATACGTTTTTTCTCTAAGGTTAATGCGCAATCAACCGCGTTTTCTTACCCAAACTCTAAGCATAGTCAAAGGACGCTAAAAAAATTGGCGAATGCCTAATGAAATTTTTTCTCACGTCAATCAGGCATAAAAACGACGTTTACACTGCGTAGGAAGTGGGCCACTAACATAAAAATCCTAAGTCATGACATAAAAATAGCGGGGTCAGCATTCGTCCTAAGAAATAGTGGAAATAGGGAACTGGACTAATGTTTGGCGAGATAAGGTCTTTTTTTACTTAAAAAGGGTGGCAGTTAAAATTTTCCACACCAAAATGTGGGTATAATCGCGCCAAAAATAACCCATCCCAGACAATATTGTGGTCATCTAACATGGGCGTCAGCCAGGTCGAACTGATTTTTTCCCTTCTGCAACAGATGTGTGTCTATCTGGTTATTGCCTATCTGTTGAGTAAAACGCCGCTGTTTATCCCTTTAATGCAGGTGACTATCCGGTTGCCCCACAAACTGGTGTGCTACCTCACCTTCTCCATGTTTTGCATCATGGGCACCTACTTTGGCTTGCATATTGAGGACTCAATCGCCAATACCCGTGCCATTGGTGCGGTGTTGGGGGGTGTTCTGGGAGGGCCGTCGGTCGGGTTTCTGGTGGGGTTGACTGGCGGGTTACACCGCTACTCCATGGGCGGGATGACGGCCAGCGCCTGTATGCTATCCACCGTCGCCGAAGGGCTATTAGGCGGCTTGCTTCACAGCTATCTGATCCGTAAAAACCGCCTTGATCTGCTGTTCCAACCACTGGTAGTTGCTGGGGTGACACTGGTGGCTGAAGTCCTGCAAATGCTGATTATTCTGGCCGTTGCCCGCCCATTCAATGAGGCCGTCGAACTGGTCGAGAACATTGCCCTGCCGATGATGATCACCAATACCATTGGTGCTGCCATGTTTATGCGCATCTTATTGGATAGGCGAGCTATTTTCGAAAAATATACCACCGCATTTTCAGCCAAAGCCTTGCAAATAGCTGCGCGGGCGGAGGGGTTACTACGTCATGGTTTTGACCAGCAAAACAGTATGCGGGTGGCGCGTATTTTGTATGAGGAGCTGGGTGTTGGCGCAGTTGCCATCACTGACCGTGAGAAGCTGCTGGCTTTTATCGGCACCGGTTCTGACCATCATCAGGTCGGCAGTGCTATCACCTCAGACCACACCCACCGGGCGATTGAGCTGAATCAGGTGGTCTATGCCGATGGCAACGCGGTGCCCTATACCTGCTCCATCTCCCCCAGTTGCAAGCTTGGCTCCACACTGGTTATCCCCTTGCGGGGCGAAGAGCATCGGGTGATTGGCAGCATCAAGCTGTATGAGCCAAAAAGTAAATTGTTCTCCAGTATTAACCGCACACTGGGCGAAGGCATTGCTCACCTGCTATCGGCACAGATTCTGGCCGGTGAATTTGAACAGCAGAAACAACTACTGGCGCAATCCGAAATAAAATTGCTCCACGCGCAGGTCAATCCTCATTTTCTGTTTAATGCATTAAATACTTTGTCAGTGGTAATCCGCCGTAATCCAGACCATGCCCGCAAGCTGGTGCTCTCACTGTCGACATTCTTTCGCAAGAATCTTAAACGCAGCCACGATGTGGTGACGCTGAGTGATGAAATTGAACATGTGAAGGCGTATCTGGAAATAGAAAAGGCGCGCTTTGCTGATCGTCTGAGTGTTGAAATAGCATTGCCGGATGAATTAATGGAGGCCCGATTACCCGCATTCTCCCTGCAACCGGTGGTCGAAAATGCGATTAAGCACGGGACATCACAGATGTTCAGCCATGGGCGAATTACCTTGCACGGTAAACTGGATAACAGCGTACTTATATTGGCGGTGGAAGATAATGCCGGATTGTATCAACCGCGCCCTAATGGTGATGGCTTGGGGATGAATCTGGTCGATCGACGAATTAAAGTCCGCTATGGCAAGGAGTATGGCGTCACTGTTATTAGTGAGGTGGAAAAATTCACTCGGATTATTATTAAATTACCCTTTATTACGGCGAGTGAGTGACCTCTCCCACTCAAGCCAAGGTAATAACACGATCAACTGAAGCAATGGTTGATGAGCAGTGATCACTCGGGTTATTGCTGATAATAATCGGGTTGTTTTACCGTGCCTGGATTCAAAATATTATAATTCTGTGGTGGAATAATTATTTTGGGTGATGACTTAATCAAATAGATAACACATATTACTATTGCAATGAATGTGTAATAGATTTTTTTCATGGTGACATCCTATATCATAAACATCTTCTTCCCTATATTTCGAGATAATACCACCATATCTAATCACACATGATTTAAATATATATTCAATGCAAAAATCAAATGCCAGCTATACATTCATATTATCAATTAAGTTAAAAAAACCCTGACCATTGGATCAGGGCTTTTGGGTGATTTATTGCTATCCGATCACGCTGAACAACTGATTACAGCAAAATCCGCAGCATACGGCGCAGTGGTTCTGCCGCGCCCCATAGCAACTGGTCACCGACGGTAAAGGCGGAGAGATATTCCGGCCCCATATTCAGTTTACGCAGGCGGCCAACTGGGGTGTTCAGTGTACCGGTGACGGCCGCAGGGGTCAGTTCACGCATACTCAGCTCGCGGTCGTTCGGAATAACGCGAACCCAATCATTGTGTGTCGCTAGCAGTTGCTCGATTTCCGGCAATGGTACATCTTTTTTCAGTTTCAGGGTGAATGCCTGGCTATGACAGCGCAGTGCGCCGATGCGAACACACAGCCCATCAACCGGGATCACGCTGCCAGTATTCAGAATTTTATTTGTCTCAGCCTGGCCTTTCCACTCTTCGCGGCTCTGACCATTATCTAGCGCTTTGTCGATCCATGGGATCAAGCTGCCAGCCAGCGGCACACCAAAGTTATCCGTCGGCAAAGTACCACTGCGGGTGGCGGCGGTCACTTTACGTTCAATATCCAAAATGGCCGATGCAGGGTCCTGCAACTCTTTTGCCACCCCAGCATGCAACATACCCATTTGCGTCAGCAACTCGCGCATATGACGCGCGCCGCCGCCGGATGCCGCCTGGTAAGTGGCAACCGATGCCCACTCAACCAAATTATTCGCAAACAGCCCCCCCAGAGACATCAGCATCAGGCTGACAGTACAGTTACCACCAGCAAAAGTCTTGATGCCTTTATCCAGACCCTGCTTAATTACATCGTGGTTAACCGGGTCAAGAATGATGATCGCGTCATCTTGCATCCGCAGTGAAGAAGCCGCATCAATCCAATAACCCTGCCAGCCCGCTTTACGCAGCTTTGGATAAACTTCGTTGGTATAATCCCCCCCCTGGCAGGTGATAATAATATCCAATGCACTCAATGCATCAATATCAAAAGCATCTTGCAACGTGCCCTGCTGGCCGGTGAATGTCGGCGCAACCTGACCGTGTTGAGAGGTAGAGAAAAAGACCGGGCGGATACCGTCAAAGTCGCGTTCTTCAATCATGCGTTGCATGAGGACTGAGCCGACCATACCGCGCCAGCCGATAAAACCAACGTTTTTCATGTTTACTGTCCTGCCTTGGAGGGTGACACCGATTAATGGATAGCTCTCTTGTCATCTACACGTTGTATAGGGTATAGCAGACTGACTAAGATAGACGTCATACCACCTTACAAAATATGGACAAAGTGGCAAGTTAAATTATTCGATACCAGAATGATTCAAAGCAATCTTCCTAATATGTGACTTTGACTGGCTGGAAACGCCAGTCGTTTTGATTATTTTGAGGTAATAATGACAGAGATGATTGCAGCAACTGTATTGCTGTTTTTGATTATGGACCCACTAGGAAACTTACCGATTTTTATGTCGGTGCTCAAGCATCTGGAGCCGAAACGGCGGCGAGTGGTATTGATCCGCGAATTGCTAATCGCACTCGTATTGATGCTGATTTTCCTGTTTGCGGGTGAGAAGATTCTGGCGTTCCTGAATCTGCGAACCGAAACTGTGTCGATATCTGGCGGTATCATTTTGTTTTTAATCGCCATTAAGATGATTTTCCCTTCACCCGAAAGCAGTGTCACCGGGCTATCGGCTGGGGAGGAACCCTTCCTGGTGCCGCTGGCCATTCCCTTAGTCGCAGGCCCATCCATTTTGGCGACGCTGATGCTGTTATCGCATCAATATCCTAATCAACTCAGCCACTTGGTGCTGGCATTGATGATTGCCTGGGGTTTATCCGCTGCGATTTTATTGATGTCGAATCTGTTCCTGCGCTTGCTCGGGAATAAAGGGGTCAGTGCGCTGGAGCGGCTGATGGGGTTAATTTTGGTGATGCTATCGACGCAGATGTTTTTAGATGGCGTGCGGGCGTATTTGAGCAAATAAGCTCTACCCACCAATGTGATAACCAAAGCGGGGCGCACTGCCCGCTTTGAATTTTCAGCCGTTGACGGTGAGAGTGGTTCAGTTCCGCCCTTCCAATGCTGACACACAGCGCCGCACCACCTCATCAATATCTGCATCAATATCCACGCAAACCACATCCGGCTCCTCTGCACCTGGCTCTTCCAGTGCTTCAAACTGACTTTTCAGTAGGTCGGTTGGCATAAAGTGGCCGGACCGTGCTTTGAGCCGCTCCATGATGACGTCAAAACTGCCTTTTAGGTATAAAAATACCATTCCCTGATTACCCTCCCGCAGGCGATTGCGATAGCGGCGTTTCAGTGCTGAGCAGACAATAATGCCAGTTTCATTTTTATGGTTCAGGCTATAGGCCGCATCACTCAGGCGCTCCAGCCACGGCATACGATCCTCATCATTGAGAGGATGCCCACTGCCCATTTTCTGAATATTGGCGCGAGGATGCAGGTCGTCGCCATCAATAAATTTGGCATCAATTTGGCGGGCCACAGCTTCTCCCACCGTGGTTTTACCGCTGCCCGATACGCCCATCACGATAATGCTATGTCCTGCCATAATTTTGATCTCTATCTCAGAATGGGAATTTTACCGCTCTCTATGGTTCCGTACTTTACCATGTTACCGGTATCATGATACCGGTAACAAATGGCGGTGTGACTTTTATCACATAGAACTTTTATCACACCGAATAGAGCATCGTTATTAAACTCAATCGCACCATCACGCAGGCCAAAAAGGCTGAGTGTAAATAATAAAACAAGGGTCACCTTCCTTCCCCTACTACCTGTGAAGATGGCTAAAAACGATAACTAAAATAGATACCTATCTAACGTAAGTGGAGAAATACCATGCCATTAGTCATTGTTGCGGTTGGCGTTGCCATGCTGCTGTTACTGATGATCCGTTTCAAGCTCAACGGATTTATCTCCCTGATACTGGTCGCGCTGGCGGTAGGTGTCATGCAAGGGATGCCCGTCGATAAAGTGGTCAGCTCAATCAAAGCTGGGGTGGGCGGAACACTAGGCAGTCTGGCGCTGATTATGGGCTTCGGTGCCATGCTCGGCAAATTACTGGCCGACTGCGGCGGCGCTCAACGAATTGCGACCACCCTGATTGATAAATTCGGTAAGAAACACATTCAGTGGGCTGTGGTACTGACCGGTTTCACCGTGGGTTTTGCCCTGTTCTATGAAGTCGGCTTCGTATTGTTGCTGCCATTAGTATTCAGTATCGCAGCCTCAGCACGTATTCCGCTACTGTATGTAGGCGTGCCAATGGCCGCAGCACTATCAGTGACGCACGGTTTCCTGCCACCTCACCCAGGCCCCACCGCCATTGCCACCATTTTCCACGCCGATATGGGTAAAACCCTGCTGTACGGGACATTACTGGCCATCCCAACGGTGATTCTGGCCGGCCCGGTATTTGCGCGTTTTCTGAAAGGGATTGATAAGCCGGTTCCTGAGGGGCTGTATAACCCGAAAACCTTCACCGACGCAGAGATGCCGAGCTTTGGTGTCAGTGTCAGTACCGCGCTGGTTCCCGTCATTCTGATGGCGCTGCGGGCAGTGGCAGAGATGATTTTGCCAAAAGGCCACCCAATTCTCTCTTATGCAGAGTTCTTCGGTGACCCGGTCATCGCCACACTGATTGCTGTGCTGATCGCAATTTTCACCTTTGGCTTAAACCGTGGCCGCTCAATGGAATCAGTGATGGATACCGTCAGCGACTCCATTAAAATCATCGCGATGATGCTATTGGTGATTGGCGGGGGCGGAGCTTTCAAGCAGGTTTTAGTCGACAGCGGCGTTGACCATTACATTGCTGGCATGATGAATAGCAGCGGCTTATCACCAATTCTGATGGCATGGACCATTGCGGCAGTTCTGCGTATCGCGCTGGGTTCGGCGACAGTTGCGGCTATTACCGCAGGCGGTATCGTAGCACCTTTAATCGCCACCACCGGCGCCAGCCCTGAGCTAATGGTGATTGCCGTCGGTTCCGGCAGTGTAATTTTCTCTCACGTAAACGATCCGGGTTTCTGGCTATTCAAGGAGTACTTCAACCTGACCATCGTCGAAACCTTTAAATCGTGGTCGGTGCTGGAAACCATTATTTCAGTCTGTGGTCTGGTCGGTTGCCTGCTGTTGTCGATGGTGATCTAGGCAATAATAGCTTAGCAAATAGTGAGTTAAATACTGCCGCCGGGGAGGATGGTGAAACCTACGTCAACCATCTTGGGTGTGACCACCTCTCCGCGCAGCCGTGCCAACAAACGCTCGGCACCGATTTGCCCCATTCTTTCGCGCGGGGTCAGCACACTGGCGAGCTTCGGCACCATCGACTGCCCAATATCATGACCATGGAAACCGGCTATCGCCATATCACGGGGGATAGATAAACCCTGGCGCTGGCACTCAAATACCGCACCAATTGCCAAGTCATCATTGGTACAGAAAATACTGTCAATCTGCGGATAACTCGCCTGTGCCTCAATCAATAGCTCAGCCCCGGCGGAATAGGATGAGGATCGGCTGGTCATAACACTCATCGGCACCAGACCTGACTCACGCATCGCCTGCTCATAACCTTGCTGTTTAATCACCGTCCGCTCATCCTGACGCGCACCAAAATAGACCACGTATTGATGGCCTTTGGCGATAATTTGCTGCGTCATCTGTCTCGCGGCTTCAAAGTTATTAAACCCCACAGCCAAATCAATGCACGGAGAAGAACAATCCATCAGCTCAATAACAGGAATGCCCGCAACCTCAATCATTTTCAATGTGCGGGCAGTATGGTGGCGCTCGGAGAGAATCAGCCCATCAATATTATAGGAGAGTAGTGAGGTCAGCCGCTGCTCCTCACGCTCTTTCTGATAGCCATAATGTGCCAGCATGGTTTGGTAACCATGGGCATCCGTCACACTCTCAATACCGCGCAACACCTCGGCAAAAACCTGATTAGTTAATGACGGCAGCAACACACCAATGGCATGGCTGGTCGCGTTTGAAAGGATATCGGGGGCGCGGTTGGGGATATAGCCCAGTTCATCTAGTGCTAGCGCGATTTTTTCCTGCAAGAGTGCGGAAACCTGTTCTGGATTACGCAAATAGCGGCTGACAGTCATTTTAGTGACTCCCACCATATCAGCGACATCTTGTAGCACTGGCCTTTTTTTCTTCATTATCAATGAACTGAGGCAGAGTAAACGGGATGTCATTCTAGCAAAGAATAAGGGTATATACCCAAAGTAATTGGCGTTACCGCTAGGCAGCAAACGAGTAAATCGCGATGAGCTACATCAGTAAGTGATTCGGGTGACAAATCTGCTGGGAGCAGATTTGAACGCTGCTTGCAGCGGCCTCGCAGCCAAGGATGGGCCAAGTAGCGAGAGCCGCTAACAACGCTGTAGCGCCGATTAAAAAGGGTATAGCGCGATGCGCATACCCTTTATTAATTAGGCGAAAAACTTATACCGGTGGCAGATCAAACAGCAAGATCTCGCTATCTTCATCTGCATGAATAGACAGTGCTGTTTCATCCCAGATAGCGAATGCATCGCTGGTACTGGCATGGTGACCATTGATGGAGACTTTACCACGCACCACCTGTATCCAAATGCGGCGCTCTGCCTGAATCTGGTAAATTGACTGCTCTTCGCGCTTCAGTGCCCAGCGCCACAATGTCATATCCTGGAACACTTTCAGCGAACCATCACGGGCATCCGGTGACAGCACGAGCTGCCGCCCTTGTGGGATGTCGAACATCTGCTGCTCATAACGCGGCGCTAAACCTGTTTTATTTGGAATAATCCAAATCTGGTATAGGTGCAGTGGCTGGTCATCCCGACCATTATATTCTGAATGGCGGATACCAGTACCGGCGCTCATAATCTGGAACTCACCCGCATGAATTTGTTCTTTGTTACCCATGCTATCCTGGTGCTCTACAGTACCGGACAGCACATAAGTCAGGATTTCCATATCTTTATGTGGATGAGTGCCAAATCCCTGACCGGCGTCGATAACATCTTCGTTAATCACCCGCAGTGCTGAAAAACCCATAAATTCTGGATCGTAATAGTCGGCGAATGAGAAGGTATGCCAGCTGTCCAGCCAACCGTGATTAGCATGGCCACGCTCTTCTGCTTTGCGTAAAAAAATCATATTCAGTTCTCCTCAACGTTTTCTTTAGTCTAGATGTCGCGGGAGAATATGAAAGCGCAAAAAACTCACTCCTCTGTTCAAAAAATTCGACTGATTAGTCAGCTGAAACATAAATGATTTGAATTTGCAGTCATTAGAGGGAGGGGACGTCGAGATAACTTGAGCATGGTAGTTTGCAGGCTCATGATTCACAGAGCAAATAGCGAAAAACAGCAAAAAAAAAAGCCAGCACCCGGCTGGCTAAGTAAACACTGGAAGCAATGTGAGCAATGTCGTGCCTTCGTAATGAGAACACCTAAACTTTGGTGGCCTCATCTGAAAGCACGACAATGATAATCATTATCACTCTCACTTGTAAAGTGTTTTTTTTAGCCAATGGCAATATTATTTAACCGGGCCAGTAATCCGACTTTTTATCAAATTATTCAAACACTAAGAGTAAGGATATGCTTATGGAGAATGTGCAGATACGCCATGTCGAATCCACTGACTATCAAGCCTTGCAGCAGCTGTTTTCTCATCCACAGGTTTATCGTGACACGTTACAACTTCCCCTGCCGCCACAAGAGATGTGGGCTAAAAAGATCAAAGATATTCCGACAGGAGTTCATAATCTGGTGGCATGTATTGATGGGACAATTGTCGGGCAACTTACTGTTGATGCAAATCAACGGGCGCGCCGCCGCCATATCGCTACCTTCGGTATTGCTGTTGACGCGAATTTTTGCGGGCATTTCTTGATATTATGCGCCAAGCCATGCCGGGTCTGACCGGAACACAAAGCCCCACCAAACCGCGGCGATTGAAACGGAATTAAGTGACGACTATCGGGCTGCATATTTTTGCTTTGGGAGCCTCAACCGCGCGACTCAGGCTCCTTCTACAATAATGGTTAATTCATCCTGATCTATTGATAAGAGAATGTAATGCTGGCAAGCGCATTTGCAGTGCCAGGTTGTAAACTCCCCGTCCGAATATACCGCGCCTGGAAAGGCAGTGTCAGTGTTTGTGCCTGACCGGTGGTTTGAACAAAAAATTGATTAAGTGTTGCTGAAGCCGAACTGTCCGGACCTAGCATCAGCGGGCCATTACCGTTATAGAAGAACTCCACACCGACACCGGCGGCAGTTGAGTCGCTGGTTAATGACACCACTGAGGAGCTGTTCGCCGGTTTAGCCTGATCTGTCATCACTGCGTTCACAGCAATATTTTCATCACAGCCCAGTGTGATGTTGAAATTGCCAAAAGCGGATGTGCTGCCGACTGAAGGTAGCGTGCGGACATCAATCGTCCCAAGATCCACATCTGCGGCCTTGGTCATGACAGTACATCCTGATGCTTGCACCGTGATGTTGACAGGATTGATGATCACACGTGCAGTTTTCACCTCATTGTTATAGGCCGTCAACACGGCAGCATCAATAGTACTTGTCTGGTAGACACCAGATGTGAGTGTATGACCCGTTTTGATAAACGTCACTTTCGCCGCCCAACCCAAATCCGGCGTGGAGCTGCTGGTTCCGGGGGCCGGGTATGTCTGGGTCAGACCATCCTGCAGCGGTATATAGACGGAGCTGTTGAAATCTTTCACCCCAATAATAAATCCCACCCCCGTCACTCCAGTTTCAAAAATGGTGTAATTGACACCATCGACATTTACCGACGCCCCCGTAGAGATGGCACCGCTGCCCGGCATCATGGTGCCTTTTGTACAGTTGAAGATATAACCGCACCAGAATACCTGCTGAACGGATGCCGTAGCACTCCAGGTGGAACCGATAATATTGCCGGGCTTCACCGAATCAGCTGGACCTGAATAGCTCATCGGCTGTGGCGATAGCGTAATATTTGATTTCCACTCCAAGGCATAAGCCTTATTTATGCAGCAAAGCGAAAAAATAATAGTGAGAAATAACCTTATCATTGATACTCCAATACCCAAGTGGCAGTGGCTGAGACGGGGCCAGGAGTGACCGGTGAGCCAGTTGCAGTAAGGCGTGCGTGGAATTTCATCTGCACACTCTCCGCACCGGGGGCGCCCAGAACATCTGTTTGCATATTTAGCGCCAGAGGCTCTTCGGCCCTATTCAGTAACTCAACAGCAACGCCGGTGGCCCCTCCCTCCTCAACTTTAATAAGATGGGCTATATTGCTATCCGGCGTGCCGATAAAACGAACCTTGACCCCAGTAAACGTCGGCCCACACTCTTCCAGATTGATGAAAAAGGGGGTTTTAATATTGCTAACTCCGTGTTTTACACCGAACTGTTGTGTGCCAATATTTCCCAAAGGAACCGTCTGCATTTTCGAATTCGTTGAAACAGTACAGGTGTTACCAATCAGTTTTCCCGTCACCGATACCAGCACATCGTAGGCCGGCACTGGGGAAGGTAAAAACGAAAGTGCCACTATTGCCAGTAATGGCACTCTTGAAATTATTGACATACCAACTCCTGCGAATAGAGACCAGTCTTAGGGTTGTAATATTTCTGATCCAACTGATAACTTGCAGTGCAGGTTTTATCATTACCTGTTCCCCAAGCCGCCCGTAGCATCCCCTGCGGTGGCAACCCAGACAAATAAAGGCTCCCTTCATCACCAACGATACCGGTGTTAGTGCCCTTGCCACTTAGCGAAACAAGAGTGCCAAATGGAAGAACATCGTTTTTATGGCGCACAAAAAACATCCCTTTCATGCCCACTTTTGTGGGAATTGTTGCTCTAACCAGAGCACCTTCGGTCGGTGTTTTACTAATAATGGTATTGTCCAGTTCAACACCGTCACCAGCTGTCGTCACATCCATTTCGACCCGATTGACACGATAAGGGGTTGCATACGGAATCACTGCATAGCCACGACTGTCGGTTTTAACTCCCCGATGACTACGGATGGCGACATCACTTGCGCCCTCCGCTTTAATCAGAATATTTGTATTGCCCAGTGGCTGGCTTAATGTCAGGCCATCTTCATGCAACACGGCGCCACCACTCATGCCGTAACTGAGATTGCGAGCGCTCTTGGAATAACCGTAACCGAGGTTGTAATCGCCTCTTCCCCCTTGGTAACGCAGGGCAAGATCACCGCCATTTTGTTGCTGGGTGCTGTAACGTTGGTTAGCGCTATAAAATAAATTTTCCTGCCCTGGCACATAGCCATTAAGGCCCACATTGCTGATGGAACCTGATGAATCAGAGTTTGTCAGCGCGTAGTTGGCGCGAGTTGATAGCGCGGGGTCCCCTAACGGTAATGAGAGAGATAACGAGAAAATATTATCTATTTTACTGTCATGCAGGCTGGTACTACGCTGGTAGCTGGCCCCGAGAGCAACACGACCAAATGTGTTGTTCCACGCAAATTGCGCACTCTCAACGGATTTGTCTGATTTCCAGTAAGTCTGCTTATCCCACGACAACGACAGCGCGCCGGCATCACCCATACTTTGTGACAAAACGACCTGATTTCTGGATTTACGTGATAGCGCCAGATCGTAGACATTCTCATAATTGGTGCTGATTGAACCATCAGCCTCCTTTATGAAATCCACATTTCCACCTTGCATCCTTTTGTAGGTGGTATCACTTAGCTCATAGAAGCCATCAGACGAAAAGAACCATGAATTTAGATTGATCCTCGTCCCATAATCGTTAAGCGATTTGTTGTAACGCAGACGTAAAGCATCACCACTGTAACTATTGCGGTCTGCCAGTACACTTTGAGCATGAATAACATCCATTGAATATGCGCCCAAGCGCCCAACGTTTTGTCCGATCCCCATCGCCAGACCAGTGTAATTCTCTGAAAACTGTGCGCCGCCATAGAGCGTCAAACCATATTCCCAGCCCCAGAAAACTTCAGTCTGCATAATAAGAGGGGAGTCCTGGTTTTCATTCGAACGAAAATAGCCGACCCCAGTGGCATATTTAAATTGTCCTGGGCGTACCAGATTCGGCACGCTGGCAAAGGGCACGGTATAATACGTTTCACTACCATTGGCCTCTTGGATCGTAACGGATAAATCACCGCCAGAGGAGGTCGGATACAAGTCGTTTAATACAAACTCCCCTGGGGATACGGGGGTCTGATAAATAATGTTGCCATTCTGACGTACAGTTACAGTGGCGTTGCTGCGAGCAATACCACGGACTTCAGGGGCGTAACCACTCAGGCTAGTTGGCAGCATATTATCATCGGTATTCATTGCCACACCTCTCAGCCCTACAGAACCAAAAATCTGTGCGGAGGTGTGAGTCTCCCCCAAATAGAGCTGAGACTGCAATGCAGGCAAATCACGCTGTACCCAGGTTTGGACATGCATCAGGCCATCATCCGTGTTTTTCGTCCATGTTGAATAATCACGAAATCGCCACGGACCAAAATTCACTCCGCTGTTCAAACCAATAAACATCTGATTGTCTATTTCCCGTGTCTCATGATGATATTCATTGCGAGATCCATTAACGACGTAATTTAGCCAGGCTGAAGAAATACCATACTCCCAACTCTTTGGGTTGATATAACCACGTGGTACATTCAACATATATCGCTGCGGAAGATTAAAATAAAGCGACAACTTATTTTGGTCAAAAGAGAACTCAGTGTCTGGGAAATAGTCACCTAGGAAATAACACTGTTCATCGGATAGAGATAAATCCACCTGAGCTTGAGTGACATCAATGAGCATTGATTTCATCTGGTCCAGAGTTAAACAAGGCTCAAGCAAAGAATTACCTTTCTTATTGTTAATGCTAAACTTCACATTCCCGGTAAATAGGTAATCTTCGTTTACGTATATACTGACATTATACTCACCGACAGGTAACTCACGCCCATCATTAACCCAAGATAGATCTGCAACGCTATCACTTTCGCCATTAAGAAATGCGGGATTAAAATGAATATCATTCTGTGCGTGAACTATACTTCCAAATAGACACAGGGATGGCAGAACGCGATTTATTTTCATCCTCACCTACATAATCTTATTTATGTTGTATTGTTTTATAGTAAAAATAACTTAACTAACTGTTAAAACCAGAGAACTCTCCGGCGTCCAGGCACCATAGTCGTTGATTGTTTGGTAACTAATCTGACGAGCATTGCTAAATGATTCTTCAAGTGTCACTGCATTTTTGGGTGGAATCATTATTGGCTTAACATTTTTTCCGTCCACTTTCATGTTAATAGTCGTAATATAAAAAGGCGTCGGATTAATTATTTTTATTTTACCGTTATGAAATTCACCACGCAGGTTTTTCCACTCTTCATTATTGGTTTTCGTTGTCAGTGCATCTGGTCGGTAAAACAACTTTATACGACTCGCAGAGGCAAACTGTAGGGTATTAGAACTACTTTTCTTATCAGATTGAGGGATCGCCTTGACGGTTATCCAATAAAGTGTCTCACGGTCTTGAGCTGGTGGCTGTCCATTAAACATCACCTTAACTGCATTTTCCATTTCTGGCTTAAGAACAAATAGAGGCGGTGTGATAACAAAATCACTAGAGCGCTGCCCTTCAGCATTTTCAACCCAAGATTGAATAAGAAATGATAATTCTTTATCAGTATTTCTGACGTCTAATAAAGATTGTGAAGTTGATCCTGAATAAACCATTCGAGTTACACCTAACCCGACTCCGCCTGCATATACTACAGATGTGCACAGAGAAGTGATCAACAAGATAAATGTAGTCAGAATACGCATAATAAACACCTGGATGTTGGAATAAAGTTTAAGGTCTGGCCATCCCTGCCAGACCTATCTATTAGGAGTAAGTCAGAGTGTAAGTAGCTACAGTGCTGGCATCACCGGCAGTAGCACCACCTTTAGGTGAATAATATTTCGCACCAAAGTTTAATGTATTAATGCCATCGCGTAAGTTTACAGCGCCAGAGGCTTCACCCAATTTAACGACCGAACCCTCCTCGCTATAAAGACGAACAGCGACGTTTTGTGCAGTGCCAGTTCCGCCATTTGAACCTACCGCCAGGCTGTCAGGATCATCATTATCTGGGGTGCCACTAAAGGTTACCGCAACATCCTGAGATACTGAGGAGTCACAATCTTCCAAAACAATAGAGAATTTCTTCATCGTTGGCGCTTCGCTAGCAGCAGCACTCAACGTAGCAGCTCTCACCTGCCCCATATCCACGTTAATATTGGCGCTATCGCTGCTCACCGCGCAGGCGGTAGTCACGACAGAACCATTAAAATTAATGGTTCCACCTGCAACTTCGGCAGCCCACGATGAAGTTGCCAGCGGAAACAATGCTAATAAACTGAATGGTAATAACTTTTGTGTTAGCGATTTATTATGTACTGTCATGTTAATGCCTCCTATATAGGCGGGTTAGTAAAATAAGATAAAATTATCTCTAAACAAGACAGTAATCTGTTTTGTTTTTGATCTTCCATTATATTATGCAAGCATAATCAGCTTGCACTTATAATACACTTCGATATAAACCCACCAGTAACCTCTGTTTGTTTATATCTGAAAAATACAAAGTTATAATTAAAGATCTCTTAAGCAACTGAAAGCATCATAGGTACGACAAGATTAGCGATAAAATAGCGGTGTAATGGTATGGATATTTAATGCGTAACCAACCTTTCCAACATTAATAATGAAATCCTGGCTCAACCCAATAGAGGTAAGCTTAAATTTTAATTCCCGTATCGTCTTCCATAATTGCTGGCTAGATGCAACGAGATTATAGTCTTCCCAAACTTCCTTTAGGAAAATTTCCTTTGAAACCGTATGTTCGCCCTTCGCGACTCGCGTTAAAAGGCATTTCAAAAATCTTACCATTACATCATTGAGAGCAACGGCACCCACAATCATTGAGCGCTCAGGGAACACTGCTGAGATTCGTGTTAATCTTTTATTGGAAATATCAAACTGAATATCATCATCAATAATAAAACCAAAAAGTCCGTTTTCCATAAATCATACAGCCCTATTCAAATGCGTATATCTTTCAATTTTTCTACCGATTGGTTATTGATGATGATCATATAGGTTATCCTCATCTCAAAGCAATCACATACACATGGCAAAGTATTTTATTGCCAGTTTGTTAGTTTTAGTGTTTTTTTATTATCATTCTGCATATTGCAGTTAATTTATTCAGTTATATGTTAATTATTGGTTTTTTCATCTTAAAACCTCTCCACTCTCGTTGCTAGCATAAAAAGTTATTTTAATGTATATTCACAGAGTTAACACCTAGTGGATTTTGTTAACAACATGATAGGAGCAGCACACCATGAGGCTAAAAATCCATAGATGACTCGATATAACAAACAGCTTCATTTATATGACACATGTTATTCAGCGGTAGCATTTATCCTATCTCCTGGCCGTCATACAACAGTGCTTATGTCCGTTGTGTTGGGTGAGATGAATACTATGGGACAATCCCGTATTATCGTAATTAACTTTTTTTATTTAAGTTTATTAAGGTTTCTGTACAGTCAATTTTGGGTAGAAAGAGCCAGTCAGCAAGAGATGAGTTGGTTGTTGAGAAACATAGAGTAAAGCAGTTGACTGAATCTAGTTAAACACTTGTTTTTATTGGATTAACATTCATTTTTACTAAATTTATATTTATCATTAAATATTGAATCACACTAGAATTAGGCAGTGCTTATGTACAGAAGAGTGGTTTGTTTTTAATCAGGGCATTAGAAATGCATACTAAATTTATTATTAATGGAAAGGTTTGCTTTTTGTCTGATGAGCATCGTTTGCAGCCAATAGGAGAACAAGGATCTGCCATTTCCTTGAACGTGCCTGTTAGCCGATGCTTATTATTGCTACTGCAACGCCAAGGAACTGTCATCAGTCAAAGTGACTTTGTTTATGAAGTTTGGGAAAGTAAAGGGCAGTTTGCTAATGCCAACACCTATTTTCAAAATATACACTTATTACGTAAGGCATTGAAAAATTCGGGCATTGAAGAAAACATCATTAAAACGGTGCCAAAGGAAGGAATTCGATTTACCGGTACAGTGAGCTACCCCGATGAAAGCAACTCCGGATCTGCTGCTGAGTCGGCGCAGGACAATGTCAAAAAAGCATCGACGGATAAACTTGCTCCCGATACGGTTGATGTAGAAATATTGCCGCCATCCAAGCCACTATTTTCCAGTCAAAAAAATTTATATGTGAAGCTTTTTTTCACATTCACTCTATTGGGTGTGTTCACTCTTCTGCTATTAAATTTCCATGAAGACACCAGCAAGAATACAGACTTTTTTTCCGACTATCAGCACATAGGCGAAGTGAACCAGTGTCAGATTTATGCTAGCAGTACATCTATTTTGTGGCCACGTAGTGAGTATCTAGATTTCATCCAAAACAAAAAAATCCACTGTCAACCAGAGCAGTTAGCCTATATTGCGATCAATATATTCAGAACACGCGCAGTCATCCATATTTGTGATAAAAGCGCGAACAATACTGCGTCCTGCTTAACTAAGTTGTATATTATAGAGAATAAAAATGAACGGTAAAAAAACGCTCATGTTTTTTGTCTTTTTAACAGCACTCGCCTTTTCTCCTTATATTGCTAAGATGGTCTATGACTATCACTCAGATCACTTTTCTTGTCGAGGGAGAATCAACTTCATCTATAATGAGGTAAACTTCAATGTACAAGTTAAATACACTTTTAATGGTAATGAGGGCGAAGTCGCTGTAGTCGGTGAACTCAGTAAGCCAGGAGAGAGGCCCCAGAGAATATCGCAGCAATTATCATTTAATTACACTCATAATGGTAATGAGATAGTCATGTTATCTACCCATTCAGCGTTGAGCGACGATCAGGCTAGAATGTTAGTTTCATTTGTTCCTGACTTTTATCTGTTTAAGGATCGAGGATTTCGGATCCGGATTTATCAGCAAGGGGATGGATATGTATTTACGACTTTCAATATCCCTGTATTTATCTGTACTAAAATATAAGACACTATCATAACCCTATTACATTAATGCCACTTATAAATCGTAGTAATATCTAAAAGCTCGCTAAAAATAATTGGTTGTTTCAAAAGAATATAAGTAAAGAGACGATCCCTGTTAGCATCGCCTATATTTTTTGCAAGCCAATAAGAAGTTGCTACCAACTCACCCGAACACCAACTGGCGCTCATCTTACTGTACAGATATAAATAAACTCTATTTTTACTTCACAGCAGCCACTGCCTGCGCACAAGCCCAAGCTGAACTCCAGGCCCATTGGAAGTTGTATCCCCCTAACCAGCCCGTGACGTCGACCACTTCACCAATAAAGTATAATCCTGGCACTTTATGAGCCTCCATCGTCTTAGAAGATAGCTCCTGAGTGTCTACGCCGCCAATGGTGACCTCAGCGGTTCGGTAGCCTTCCGTTCCATTAGGTTGTACCCGCCATTGCTGAAGATGGGTTACCAGCGCAGCCTGCTGCGGTGCATTTAACTGTTTCAGGGTGACATCCGGCAGTTGTTCCAACGTCTGCAGGCACTCCACCAAGCGCTTGGGTAATAGTTGAGCCAAGGTATTTTTCAGGGTCTGATTGGGGTGTGCTTGCCGCTCGTTGTTCAGGAAAGCCTCCAGATCAGTGTCAGGAAGTAAGTTAATACTCACATACTCCCCAGGCTGCCAATAGCTTGATAGTTGCAAAATGGCCGGGCCAGAAAGTCCACGATGGGTAAATAAAATGCTCTCGCGGAAGCTAACCCCATTTTCTGCCGTGACGACGGCCGGAACTGAAACACCGGATAGTGTTTGCAGGTGTTCCAGCAAGGGTTTATGCAAGGTAAAAGGCACCAATGCCGCGCGGGTGGGCAACACTTTCAAACCAAACTGCTCTGCCAGCTTATAGCCGAATGGGGAAGCGCCAAGACCGGGCATTGATAGCCCACCAGAAGCGACAACAAGTGAGTGAGCGCTCACTTTTTCATCATTAATCTGGAGCAAAAAGCCAGTTTCACTTTTTTCAACTGACAGCACATCACTGCGCAACCGGATCACTACCTGCCCCAATTCACACTCTTTCAGCAAAAGCTCCACCACCTGCTGCGCGGAATCATCGCAAAAAAGTTGTCCCAGTGTCTTCTCGTGCCAGGCGATACCATGACGATTCATCAGATCGATAAAATCCCATTGGGTATAGCGCGCCAAGGCAGACTTACAGAAATGAGGATTCTGTGACAGGTAGGCGGCAGGTTCGGCATACATGTTGGTGAAATTACAGCGGCCACCACCGGACATCAATATTTTGCGCCCCGCTTTTTTGCCGTTATCGACCAATAGCACCCGACACCCTGCTTGTCCGGCCTGAGCGGCACAAAATAGCCCCGCAGCACCTGCACCTATCACTACCACATCAAACTGTTCCACACTGGGCCTCACTGAATAAAAACATCATTGCTGCAAAATTGCCCATATTGCCTACTTATTATCTTATTTAGGGCATTCAACCGACAAATTAGCGGCGGGGGATTGTAAGTCGCTCACCGAAAGATCGCTATAGTAAGAAAATGTCTCATACGGTAAAATTAAGTAACCTGCTGATATAACATGCATATGTTGTTCAAAAAGTGCAGTTCGTCTGCGGTCATGTCAAAAAAAGGTCATATTTTCCTTTTCCCCACCCCCCATTGTCACTGATAATGCGCCGCGTTCATGTCCACAAACTGGCGTAACGCTTATGCTACATCTTTTCGCTGGCCTGGATTTCCATACCGGCCTAATGTTAGTTCTTGCTTTGATGTTCGTGCTGTTTTACGAAGCCATTAATGGTTTTCATGATACAGCCAATGCGGTTGCGACCGTAATCTATACCCGCGCCATGCGTTCACAAGTTGCTGTTGTGATGGCAGGGGTGTTTAACTTCCTCGGCGTGATGCTGGGCGGTTTGAGCGTGGCTTACGCCATTGTTCACTTATTGCCTACTGATCTGCTGTTAAACGTCAGTTCGGCACATGGGTTGGCTATGGTCTTCTCCATGCTACTGGCGGCGATTATCTGGAATTTGGGCACCTGGTACTTCGGTATCCCAGCCTCCAGTTCTCATACGCTGATTGGTGCAATCATCGGTATTGGTTTAACCAATGCATTAATGACCAGTACATCCATTGTCGATGCGCTGAACGTTCCTAAGATGATTCAAATCTTCCTGTCATTAATCTTATCCCCAATTGTGGGTCTGGTTATTGCCGGCTTGATGGTGTTCCTGCTACGTCGTTACTGGAACGGAACCAAGAAGCAGCAACGTATTCATCTGACACCCGCTGAACGTGAAAAGAAAGACGGTAAACGTAAACCGCCATTCTGGACCCGTACTGCGCTGATCATATCGGCTATCGGCGTGAGTTTCTCTCATGGCGCTAACGATGGTCAGAAAGGGATTGGCTTGATCATGCTGGTATTAATCGGTGTGGCTCCGGCTGGCTTTGTCGTGAATATGAATGCGACCGGTTATGATATTGCCCGCACCCGCGATGCAGTGACTCATCTGCAACAATATTATCAGCAACATGTTGAGGCATTGCCTCATGCCGTGGCGCTGAAACCACTGGTGCCGACACCAGAAACCTTGCCGAATACACCCGCACAGTTCCACTGTGATAGCTCACGCGCCATGATAGCCATTGATCATGCACAGGTGCTGCTGGCTAATCTGCAAAGCTACGACGACCTGACGGTTGATCAACGCAGCCATATGCGTCGCTTGCTGATGTGTGTTGCAGAAACCGCCGGGACTGTTGCCAAGCTGCCAGAAACCAGTGCTGAAGACCGCCGTTTCCTCAACAATCTACGTACTGATTTGTTGGAAACTGTGGAGTACGCACCAACCTGGATTATCGTTGCCGTCGCTCTGGCCCTCTCTTTGGGGACTATGATTGGCTGGAAACGTGTTGCTGTAACAATTGGTGAAAAAATTGGTAAGAAAGGCATGACCTATGCGCAAGGGGTTTCTGCCCAGATGACTGCGGCGGTTTCCATCGGGATTGCAAGTTATACCGGTATGCCAGTATCGACAACTCAAGTGCTCTCTTCAGCGGTTGCCGGGACCATGTTGGTTGATGGCGGTGGGGTGCAGAGTAAGACGGTTAAGAACATTATGTTGGCATGGGTATTAACCCTACCAATCTCTATTCTTCTTTCCGGTGGGCTGTACTGGGTCGCATTGAAGTTTATTTAACCCAGCGAAACCTTTTACTATCACCGTGTGTCTGCATGCAACACGATGATAATATCGAACGGTACAGTGTACTGAACGGTGATAATAAACAAAAAGGCGGCCTTAACAGGTCGCCTTTTTAAATACTACTCTGCCCATCATTGATGCTAATACCACAAGATTAACCCCATCAAACTCACCACGACCAAACCACACAATGCACTAGTCAGTATAAATTGCCCACGTAACCGCTCACAGCGGCGGATAAACTCGGGATCATGATGGTCAAGATAGCGTTGAGTAAAAATGTAACCCACTAATCTAATCTGTTTGCTCGGCTGACCGTGGGAGGTAAAAAATCCACCGCCATCAACATATTGATACAGCAACGGGTCGCAGCCACGTAATACCACCAACAGAGCACGTAATGATGAATAATAACGTGCCATATTAATCACACATACCACACACAAAGCCCAAAAAAGCGCGACGGTACTGATCATAATCATCCTCCCAGCGATATTTCACACATTGGATCAGTGACCTGAACCTTTGCGCCATCGCTCACTCTAGCCGATACAAACACCCCCAGGGCTTAAAAAGCCACCCCCTATCGTTCGCTTTCTCATGGTGGTTCGACCTGTTATTTGCTCGACACAACATCCGAACGTGTAGGACTCCCTTTATGAGTGTAGGAAATGAAATGGAAAATAGCCTGATAATCTCTAAATTATGCCGTTTTGGCCGTTATTAAGTATCGATTAGCCTTAACTTAAGTCGAATCTTACTTGCTGGTAAACGCGCTGAATTCATACAAAAATCGCTCAGACATTAATCTTGCTTAACTGAATTAGATAAACTTGACCACTGCTTTCACTCAATTATATTTGCATCACAAATATGAAATTCCGTTCATTGGGGTGCTTTATCAGCGCTATACTTTAGATAATGATCTGCTCTAAATTCGAGTGACCGGATAATGTCCCGAGGCTATAAACGGCAGAATTGAGTTACACCTCGGCACAAATAGATGTAAAACGATATAGGGTTACTTTAGTGATCATCGTCAAAACAGTGTGTTGTGATCCGTGAAACACTTCAGTTAGGGGTCATAATGCTACTATGTCGATATCGCGTTAGCACCCGTTCAACAGGTTGAATGTTTGCTTACCCATTAATTAACATTATGGAAGGAGTTTACTTATGGCTTACAAACACATTCTGATTGCGGTTGACCTATCTCCGGAAAGCAAGGTGTTGGTGGAAAAAGCGGTCTCTATGGCCAAACCGTACAATGCCAAAGTTTCCCTGATCCATGTCGATGTTAACTACTCAGATCTCTATACCGGCCTGATCGACGTTAATCTTGGCGATATGCAAAAGCGCATCTCTGAAGAGACTCACAATGCACTAACTGAACTTTCGCAGAATGCGGGCTACCCGATTGAGCAAACCCTGAGTGGTAGCGGCGACTTGGGCCAAGTACTGGTTGATGCCATTAAGAAATATGATATGGACTTGGTGCTATGTGGCCATCATCAGGACTTCTGGAGTAAGTTGATGTCTTCAGCGCGTCAGCTGATCAACACCGTGCATGTCGATATGCTAATCGTGCCTCTGCGCGATGACGAAAATGGCGAAGACGATTAAGCGTTCATTCAATCTAGCTTAACGTTATCACCGCTCACGCCCGCCTTTCGCGGGCGTTTTTTATGGTGCTTTTGGTGACATCACCCCCACCGCCACTCATTGATAACCCTGCTAACTTTGGGGTCGCCCTGGAAAACGGAAAATATCCTACGTTAAGCCTATTTTTAATACTTTTCTATGTTAGCTGGTCGTATGTTATCAGGTCGTTATGCGCTGAATTTACCCGATGTCAGCTTAAGATTGTTTCACCCGATGTAATTTACGGTCAGGTGATATGTTCTCTGTCGCAACCCAGATGCGACAGATTTAACGGTAAAATATCATTAAATGGAGCGCCTTTTCATTTCAGCGAGAGGAGCGTTATTTTTATACGTATTTCGTGGTACTGCTGCTATTGAACCACTACACTGTTCTTAGCTGGAAGTTTTAGTTCTGGCAAAAATCCTGTTCCAGCTTCATGCTGCAAAGTTAAAACTTCCCCAACAGCCTCTCACTCGGAGTATGTAATTTCACATGCAAAACGGTCCTGACGTCATACAGCAACAACAGTGGCGGCCAATTCAGGAACCTGAAGAGTCGATACTGATAAACATCAGTCAGACCACGCTTTCACCAACGATAAGACTGTGGCACGCACGCTACGAGACTACGTTTTTTCCAACCCAAAACGCCTTAATACGAAAAGCATTACACGACGCGAAGTTGGGAACAGCGACAAAGAAGCGTCAGGCTGAATTCTGGGCTGGCCGCAGCCTTATGATGCTGGCATTTTGTCAGAATATCCCTTTAGGGAAGTCAGCGTCCGGAGCTCCAGCATTTCCTAAAGGCAGAAATGGAGCGCTGTCTCACTCTCGTGAAAATGTATTACTTCTGGAGGGACCAGACGACTTACTTTTTGGTGTGGATATGGAACCGCCTTTAGTACCGGTTTCATTACAGGCTGTGCTCAGTAAAGTGGCGACAGAAGCAGAGCAAAAATGGCTGAGGTGCCTTCCGCCCGAACAACAGGTTTATGCCGCAACCATTCTTTTTTCAGCGAAAGAAACCCTTTTCAAATTACTCAATAGGGAAATGGACATTTGCCCATGTTATGCCACAGTCGAGGCCAGAGAAGCCCCTAACTCAGGTTCGGTAGTTTTTGAGTTGACCAGACGTTCAGGCTATGGGCTGCCTGCGGGAGAGCGTTTTATAATTATGTATGACAGGATTAGAGAAAATACAGTGACATGGGGAATTCATTCGCCAAAATGCACATCGTTCAGTAACCGTTGATCTTCTTCTTCGACCAGTATCAGAGTGTCATTCAGGGTACATATTCCTAAGTCAGTCAGTGCAATGATACGTTCTCGCCTGTCTGGCAGGAAAGGCTGAACAGTGATTAAGTTATTATGCTCAAGCCGCCGTAGGTTCAGAGACACCTGCATTTTGGGTATACCTGACATTTCCACCAACACTTTTTGTCTGACGGCAATGCACTTGGTCGCCCGATAGTTTTTTTCCGACAGCCAGCCACACATAGCGAGAATACTGAAGCTTTGTTGCGTCAGGCTGTAGGGGGATAGAATGATGTCAATACGTCGCTGCCACTGCTGGAACATTTGCAGGCAGCGGAAACCCCGGCTGTCCATCGGCGCATTATGGGTAAACCGTAATTCCGTTATGTTATCTGACATCTTGTATCCTCTCCTACAACCTGGGTATTTACGGAATATCTAACGTACTGTTTTATCACCCGTCAGCGCACGTTGACTCAACTCTGTCATAGCCTCACGCAAATGATTTTTTATTTTACTCCCGATCAGACGACCAAATACCGGCGCCAGCCATCCCGTCATAGTGACAGAATGACATATGTGCGCAGGAACACCGGCTTCCCGCGAGCTAAAATATTCGTGATCAAAAACCAGATTCGTCAATGGCAGTTTTGCAACGTCGGTGAAAGCGCGGTGGAACTCAACACGGCTCAGCGTAAAATCAACTTCAGGCCCGCTGGCTGGCTTCATTCTCCCGGTAGTGCCCTCTGTGAAGTCACCGTTCAGTTTGACCCATTTAAGTTCACTGTCCCAGCAAGGCCATGATGAAGCATCCTGCCACATTGCCCAGATTTGTTCCGGTGTAGCTTCGGTAGTAACACTTTCACTGTAAGTCCATTTAAACATTTTATTTCTCCAGAACAGGGGGCAGCGCAACACTTGTGTCCGCCGATGAAAAAGGCCAAAAGGTATAGCCAGCATGACCAGAAATGCGGCAGTAAGTGGCAGATGGGTCATGCCGTCTGCCGCAACCTGTCTCGTGGCAATAAAAGAACTGAGTGACATACCCAGGTTGAAGGCTGATACATTCAGGCTGGCAGAAACTCGTGCATCAGACGTTTCTGCATCAGCGATTGCCCAACTCTGTACCATCGGTGCCGTAGCAAACGCACCAATGCTCCACAACACAAGAAATATTGATGAATTTGCTGAGCCAACCGCATAAAACACACCCAAAAGGCCGGCAATCTGGATGAAGACCGCGAAGGTTAATGCTGCTGGCAACCCTATTTTCCCCGGAAGAATGCCCCCCATAATATTACCCACGAGAGAGCCCAGACCGACGGCCCCCATAATTAACACTACCTTCCGGGGTTCTAACCCCACAGCATCAGCCAACCAGGGTTCTGCGTAAGAAAAAAAGACAAAGCCACCACCGAATGCCAGCACGGTAAAACAGTATGGTCTGATTAATGTCGGATTGCTGAGCGTGGAACGGAACACTGACGCCCGGTGCCTGGTCACGATAGGGGGACCAAATTTTGCTGGCAGGACGAACCACAACAAAGCGGCTCCGGCGGCCGCGACAATAGCAATTGCGACAAACGGGGCCTGCCAGCCGTAATGTACAGCGGCCACCATCCCGGCAGGTACACCAAGTACCATGGCTAATGTCAGTCCGGAAAACATCAGGGCAATGGCCAGCGGGGTCTGGCGTGCGTCAGTAACCGTCGGCAGACTGGCCGATGTTATGCTGAAGTAGGCACCGTGTATGGCACCTGCTACCACGCGCAGTATGAGCAGAACGGTGAAGTCAGAGATGACTGCAGAGCCAGCACTGAGAATTGAAAAAAGTAACATGAGGATAACCGCAAGTGATCGTGCACTGTACGACAGCGTCAGCGCTGTGAGTAACGGCGAACCCAGCGTTATCCCCAAAGCATAGGCAGTCACCAGCAGCCCAACCTGAGGCATTGTCACACCGAATTCAGTAGCAACTTGGCTCAGCATCCCGATAACAATGAATTCAGACAAGCCAGCAGCAAAAGCGGTTATCGCCAGCACTGCAATTATCAGCCCCGGCATGGAGGATTTTGACATTCCGGCTTCCTCATTTCATAAACGTTGAACAGATAAAATCGGCCAGCCGTTCCCGTAAAAGCGGAACCAACTCCGGTTTGTAAATGCGCCTGTAGCATACGCATAGCTGGCTTTCCCGCTCGTATTCCCAAAGACCTGACTGAATAAGTACGCCATCTCGGTCACGGGCACCAATGAATATACGATCGCCCCTTCGTCTGCGGGTAATAGTCAGATTATCAATACCGTCCAGTCCGGCCAGTTCGAGCAGTACCTTATGAGCGGAAAGTTGATGCCAGGCGATAGTTTTTGACCAGGCTTTTACAAGATACGACCATTCGAGGCGGCGAAAAAAATCCTCGCGTGTTACCTTGTCAAACACCACGATAATGGTCGAAGATTGGCTCATCCCAGCCCCCTCATTGCTAATCTGAGTAATTCGGCATCATGTTCGCTGATCTCAAAGAAACCTCTACGAGCCAGCATCCCCCAATGCGAGTTTGCGGTGAGTTCAAGTCCGACCACCTCTTTCAGTACAACTGGTTGGAACTTTCTGTTGAAACTCACATCCTTACGGAATGGCTTAAAACCGGGAAACTGTTCAACCTGGTACACATGGTCATTATCAAATATGCACTGGTACTCGACCGTTTTTAATACCTCCCCCGCATTCATTTCACTGCGGGGGCAGTAAATAAAGACCTCATCTCCTGCGCTGGTTTGTCGCAAAGGGCCCGCTTTTCCGTGGCAGACCTGAAGAAAACCAGAATCGGCAGCAATGTGGGCGTGAGCCTGAGAGATAACCGCTATCCAGTGTTTCATGCCCCTCGTTCTCCGTGAAGGACAAACCGCGAGAGCTCATCAACACTGGAAATAACATCTGCCTGCAGCTTTTCCAGCAACGGCGGTGGGAATACGGTGCCATCACTGGCTGGCAGAGCACAAATAGAGTGCTGCAGACTAACGTTCTGGCGGTCATCACTCAGCGTCAGGGTATGACCGAAAGAAAGGAGGCCCATAGGACTGTTTGCGGTGGTGGTGAAATGAACACCTTCAATCAGTGCCGTTACACTGACGGCAATGGCCCCGGGCCCGGCCTTGGGAATAACCATAAAACGCTTACCAAGGAACAGACCATTTTCTGTGGCCTTGGTCCCTTTTAGGGAAACATCCCAGCGTTGCCAGCCAGCCAAATCCTTCCATGCATCCCAGACGCGTACGGCAGCAACTGCAGGAATATTGACAGAATGGGAAAATATAAAGGGATTGTTGTTAATTGCGGACATAATGATAAAGCTCCTGATGAGTGGATAAAGTTGCGATGATATCTGCTTCACTGTCCCCTGATGAAATCAGGCTGAATGCACCAAATGCAACAGGTTTGCCATTAGCAATGGGATGTACGCCAATTTGGCCGGGGATACATTCAAAGGTGCCCACCACTACGGTTCCTATCTTCGCTCCCTGCAAATTACGCTGGAATAAACCGTCGACGGCAGCGGCCTGTATGTGAGTATTATTGGTCGCCAGCGTGAGTGCTTCAGCTTTATTACTCTGCTCAATGGTGAGGTAACCCTGAAGGCTGGCGGGAAACCATGCCGTAGCGACATAGCTATTCACCGCCTCAAGTGTGACAGCAATATCACTGCACATCATTTCCGTTACGTAATCCCAGTTGGCATAGCGATTAAGGATCAACAGAGGCGTATTTTTGGGATCTGCATCCTGACTTTCCAGCCGCCCATTAAGGCGATAGTACTGCCATAGCCCTCCGGCGAGTCGGGTGGCGACCGATAACTTGGCCCGCTGTCGACGTGGGATCAGCGCGTCAAATTCACGGTATGCAACCGATGACACTACCGAAGTGGTAAAGTCGGTCAGCTCGACAACATCCTGTTTTAGGATGCAGGTGAAAGTCTCAGACATGGCTATTCTCCATAATCATCGAAGCATGGATCCCTGAAAATCCGCTGGCAGTCTTTAACATTACTTTAACCTGGAATGGAACTGCCTGTGGACGTGGCGGGATCTCTTCATAGGCATCCACCGGCAGAGCCAGCGCTGTTGGAGGGAGAATACCGGTGGTCATCATTTTCCATGCCAGAGCCACCTCAATCATATTGGCGCCGCCCAGAGCATGCCCGTGATTGCCCTTAAACGCGGTGATTGTCGGTAATTCTGTGCCAATCACATCTTTTAGCGCCTGGTATTCAGCCTGATCATTCTGCTGAGTCCCAGAAGCATGAAGATTGACATGATTAATTGTACCCTTATCAATTCCTGCGTCTTCCAGCGCTTGTTCAATACTTTGTCGTATAGAACTGCCATCAGTCGCAATATCCGTCATGTGATATGCGCTGGAAACACAGCCATACCCTGAGATGCGAGGCTCGGGCGGCTCTGATGCTTGAGTGCTGACCAGGATCGCCCCGCCGCCATCCGAAAAAAGAAATCCGTCTCTGTCGCGACAAAACGGGCGAGAGGGACTGGTGGTTAATTCCGGCGTGAAGCTGCGGGTCGCGTTGATTTTGTTAAAAGCCTCTAATGCCAGAGGCGTCAGGCCAAAATCGAGAGACATGATCAGCGCACGCTTAAGTCCCATGCGAGACATGACTGTCTTAGCTAAGCCAATTGCCTGAAGTCCGGCACAACAACCGGTCGGAACACAAACAAACTGAGTGCTTTTTCCGTATGCAGCAGTGCCAGCAAAAACGCGTTCAACCGCCGCAAAATCCAGTTGCTCAAGTGTAACCGGACGACCGGCATAAATTTCATTTTCTACTTCAGCCAGATTACCCACTGCACTGGCGAAAAAAATGGCATCTACCGGTTCGCTAATCGCCAGTTCACTGACCAGCTTGCGGATCGTTTCCGTGAAGAGCGGAGCATAAGCGGCAATATCAGAGCCTGTACCGGGAACGGATTCAGCAACGAAAAAATCTCGCTTGCCGGGCAGACTTGCTTTACCGTAAACAGTGACTCCCTTGAGTACATTTTGCCAGATTTCCTCCAGCGAACTACCTAGCGGACTCACTGCTGCTGCTGCGGTGATATACAGGGACTTCATTCAACAATCCTCGCTACAGCCCGGGCCCAGGCAGCACCACAGTGCAGTTTTATGGGTAAGGCAATGAAATCAACGAGTCTGGCGGCTTCAAAATCCCGCAGGTTTGCCAGACGCTCAATTTGGTAATATGGACGTTTACGTCCCAGTACATGTGCTGGCCAGAGCGTGGAGGGGTCTCTCGTCTCAACATAGGCGCGGGACATCACGGCAAAAGGGGGGTCTATGCTGAAAGCGTCAGTACCTATCAGGGTATAACCACGATCGAGTGCAGCTTCAACATAACGGGCCGGTACCCCCTTAAACTCAGTGAAGTAACTGGATTCGCCATAACGCTCGTAGGCTCCGGTAATGAAAAATACCGCATGCGCACGCCCGGCATAATAATCAAGGCGCTGCAGATATCTCTGCCAATCAATTTCCACTTCTGACCCGCAGGACTCACGATCGGTAAAGATCACTGCCTGACCCATAAAGTGGTTAATATCGGCAGCAACAATATCAGAACCGTTGGGTGAGTAATGAAGGGGAGCATCAATGTGCGTCCCCTGATGTGTGGATAACGTGACAATCTCATTAGAAATACCGTAACCATCAGGCCAGTCTTCAGGACTGATATCGAAACCTTTGCACAAGTGAGCGACCCCAGCCACATGATCAAGGATATCTACCTGGATAGAGATAGGTTCTCCATTCCCTGGATACAGCGCGGTTGAAATACAGGTGTAATCTTTCATGAAAATAACTCCTGAGGCAGATGTGGATCGATTTCACCGTTCCTGTGGCGTTTAAATAACTGCCGCGGCAAGGCGGTTGCGCCGGTAATCTCCCTGATTTGAGATAGCGCCTTAAGCGTTCCGTATTCGCCAAGCGGACAGGACAAAGAATAGGTATCACCTAGCAGCATGACGTGGCTAAAGGAGCATGTCATCGCTCGTCCTTCTGGCTCAGCACATCCGCTAAAAATGATATTTTCCCGCGTAACAGTAATTCCTTTGGCTGCCATAGCCACGAGTAACTCGTCGGCAGAAATCACGTCAGAGGGTAAACACGAACATCCCAGTGACACCCTGTCATTCCCGACCGGGATCATGAAAAAAGTGCGCCTGCTACCGCCATCTGTGTTTTCAGACCAGAAGCACATCTCTTCTCTGTCCCCGTAAGGAAGAGAATGCACCACCAAATAGCGGCAGGCCGTCCGTGCGGAATGCATAAAGTGCGACTGATAAGCGGGATCGTTAATCACAGACTTTGCACCGCGACAGTCGAAGATCCGGTCAAACCCATCCAGATCGGCAATGTTGGTCACCTCCTGCTTTACGCGCTGCGCAGCAGGAATGCATTCAGCCATGAATGTCGCCAAACGGCCCTTGTCATAGACGAAATATTCTTCGTTTGAAGCAAGTTGTGTCCTGTGCAGCTTCTCGTCATGTTGCCAGAGTACCCGTCGAATAACTGGCGCCGCCTGGGTAATGACTTCCTCCTCATCGATGGTGCTAAAGGCGTCAAAAAACGCTCTTCTCGGCACTATTTCAGGAATGCCACTGGCAAAGGGATTAGGGGACTGGAATAGCGTAATTTCACCCAGTGGGGCGAGAAAATTTGCGGCCAGACCGGCGGTAACCCCACTTCCGACGATGGCTATTTTGGGGTACATAAAGACCGCCCCACCAATCTGTCAATGTTTTCCCGCAACAGTGTGAACATTTTTCGCGCCATGTCCGGAGAATATGCATCTTCTTCGATTAGAATACGCCGGCTGGCGAACAACACTCCCGGGTGTGCAGCCTCAGTCCACCATTCCGCACTCAACGCAAGCACATTTGGCGGGGGAACCAAGTGCGTCACACGTATCCTGTCAGACAAACGTATACGCTCGACTTCAACTCGGTCAGGTTCAGATCTGCCAGCAGCAAAAAACAGGATAAAGTGCTGTCGGACAGCACTTTCTGAAATCCGACTGATGCCACAAACACGATCGAGGGCGCTCAGCCAGTGGTCAAGAGACCAGATCTGAGCTAGAGGCACCGAACCGAGCGGAACATCCTGCTTAGTCACCAGGTTGAGGCAGAGGTCAGGCATTGTTTTCACCGTTTCCGTAACGGGCCCAGGTACTCAGTGCAGCGTGGATGTGTTTTCTGATGAGAACAATAGCGTCTTCAGCATTTGCGTCATCTGACAGCGAAAAACCGTGGTAACTGATGAGACGGGTTCGTCCCTCATCCAACGACTGGAAGCGCCAGCCTCCCTTATGACACCTGAATCCTTTGGGCGGCAGTGGCTGAGAAAAATCAATCACGCGAAGCTCTTCATTAACGTATCGCCATGACTTAACAAAATACTCTTGTCCTGTACCCAACTCTTCAATGTGCATAATGAAACTTTGCAGTCGCCCATCATCGTTATCAGGTTCAATCTTGGAAACGTGGCTTAATATTTTTGGCCATCGCTGATAATCCTTGATGTAACCAAATACCGAATCAATATCGCGGTTAATAACAGTACTGCCCTGCAAAATAAAAGGAACATCTTTATGCAGCCAATTGTCCCGATGAGCAACGAGATAATTAATCAGGTCGTTAAGAGTGTTAACATTATCTTCATGAAGCGGCTTCGCTGAAATTGCCAAAGATGAAACAATCTCGACAAGGGTCATGACTTCCTGACTGTCCAGCCCAAGTTGGTTGCGAATATCTTTCTTGGGATCAAGTATTTCATTCGAAGAGCCTGTTATTCCCAGCTCAAATAGAATAGCTGCAACGTCGCTTTCAGCGCGCCAGATATATTTTTCATTAATCATAGTTATTACGCCCTGTAAATGAATTACATCCTTGCTAGCCAGAACTCTTTTTTAGAGGCTCCGATATCAATCATATGGTTATTCATTGCCCAAGAACTTTGTTGCTGCCTCAGGGCTTGTGAGTTCTCCCACATGCTGTCATCAAAGAACTCCAGCATCATATTTTGCAGCCAGTGCTTCCCTGAGTCGGTGATGATGAATTCTTCTCCGGTATCCTGTATCAGGTTGTCACGAATAAGCCTATCAATAATGGATTTAAAATCTTCGTAGCACTCTGTTTTCCAAGTCTCACGGTAATGCGCTTTATCAATTCGGTAATAAAGAAGATTAAAAATCATATAACGTTGCCGACTTAACTTTGGTGTTAACGGAATACTTGCGGTAGTGAAAGTATTATCACCGTTCAGAACAGCATTAATATACCGGTCAACATCCTTGGAAATACCTGTGCGACGCTGATTGATAAAACTGTACGCACCTGGACCGAAACCTAACGCGTCCACACATTCCTTCATGGTCCAATGGTTATATTTGGACTCATATCCCGGCAGCGCATAGTGCTCATACATGTAGTTGCGCATGCCCGCGTCAGCAGCAAACTGCCCGATCATGGCCTGCATTTGTTTAACCATGACACTTTCGGCATCTGCAACGGGCGTGACTTTACCTGCCTTAATAAGCGATTCCTGACGGGTTCCCGGCGTCACGCGATAGAGGTAGGTTGTTAAATGTTTAATACCCAGTTCATGGAGTACTTTAAAATCTTTTTCCCAGTGCTCAAGGGTGTGGCCTGGCATGTTATACATCATATCCAACTGGATATGATGTATACCTGCATCTTGTAGCATGCGAATTGCATCAATTGTCTGCTGAGCCTTATGGGGTGAACCTACGATTTGTAGCACCTCAGGCTGAAAAGATTGTGCGCCTAGTGAAATTCGATTAATAATAGAGTTTGCGACAAAAACAGCTTTTTCTTTATTAAAATCCTTGGCATTCCCTTCCAGAGTAATCTCACAGTCATCTGCCAGCCGGAAATATCGGCTAAGCGTGGAAAGTATTTTATCCAGGTGACTAATTTCAAGCAGTGACCCAGTACCTCCACCAATATATATTCCCCGCAGACGTGAATTCCCCCACCTACGCGTTGCTGCATGACGCTTAAGATCGAGTACCAGTGCATCAACATATCGATCTAAGAGTTCCTGTTTTTTCCCATTATTCATTGGTAACAGGTCAACAAAATACGGGCAGGCTTTGCAGCAAACACGGCAATATGGAATTGACAGATACATGACAAAATCAGTTCCGTCACTTTCCAGATCCAGTGATTGAATAAGTTGGTTATCTGATTTTGTATCAGAAACATCATACATATCGGGTGGATAAAGAATGAATGGCATATAGCAGCGATTTTTATACACAGTACTTATCCTTGTGTTCAGACAAAAACCATTTTTCCCCGTAGGCTCTAAAGCGAACAAAAGCAAAATAAGGGTAAATACTTATACTATTTATTTATTAAACGAATGTTAAACAATGGAGCAACAAATTATTAACAATCTCTTAATAAATATTAAGAGCAGCGCCAACATATGAATCTATGCCTTTTCTTGTAGGGAGTTTAACTTCAATTTTGCTCCTTCCTGAATAATTGAAATGTTCCAGACAATAATTAAAATAGCTATGCTCCTTCCTTATCACCCCGATATATTGCCTGTATCCTGCATACCTGCGAACAACTGTAACCCGTGGCATCCGCAGTTTCCTGAATGCTTAGCTTCTTGACCTGTCGGTAGTACATCACTTTCTGGTGGCGTTCCCGATCTGCCTGTTTACCTTGGTATTTACCCAACGAATGTGCCCTGTCGATGCCCTGTTTTTGACGAAGACGGCGACTTAACCAGTCCTTATGCGACATTGCTGCCATCAGGTCTATCAGCATATTGTTTATGGCTGTAATGACGGCACGAGTGACGGGATCACTTTGCGCTGGCTCTTTGTCCGTCAAAGCCTGCCAGGATGTTGGCACATCCAGACTGACAATCCGCAATTCGTGTTGTTCAATCTGTTTCTTCAGCGTTATCCAGTCGCTGTTACTCAGACGAGTCAGGCGGTCTATCTGTTCGACCAGTAAAATATCATTATGGTGGCTGTCTATCAGTAACCGTCCAAGTTCTGGACGTTCCAGTTTCGTTCCACTGATATTTTCCCGGTAATAACTGGCTATTTTATAACCCCGTTCCTGGACAAACTGGTCCAGCATCTCTTTTGCTCTATCGGCAAACTGATCTTCGGTTGATGCTCTCAGGTAGGCTCTAATGAACATTTTCTTCCACGCTATCGTATATAAGTTATCGCGCACAAAGTATCGCATAAACGTTATGTCATTAGTGTGAGTTAGTCATAGTTTTACTTATCGCCGTGGGGTGTACTCTTAAGCGATACACGTTTCATGCTTTGGTTTTTTTATTAAATAATCAAAAAGGGAAACTATATGCCAAGGAGACAAATCCTTTCTGCCGCTGAAAAAGATGCGCTGATGGCTTTGCCTGAAGATGAACTCAGCCTAACACGCATGGCTTATCTCAGTGAACAGGATATAACACTTATCAACGCACATCGAAAACCGGCAAATAAGCTGGGATTTGCAGTCTTGCTTTGTTATTTACGTGGCCTGGGATTTGTTCCTGATAAAAACAGTCTACCGGACGCTACATTACTCAAAAGTATTTCCCAGCAACTTAAATTATCAGCAGAACTCTGGGGTGAGTACGCCATTCGTGAAGAAACACGCTGGGAGCACTTGTCAGAACTCTACGATTACCTCGATCTCACCCCCTTCAGCAATAAGATCCAGCAGGAGTGCGTCAGTCATCTCACGACCATAACAACGCGGACTGATAAAGGGATACTCCTGGCTGAAGAGCTGCTTTTATATTTTCATCATAAAAACATTATTGCCCCCTCAATGGATGTACTGGAGCGAATCTGTGCTGAAGCTATGACACTGGGCGATAGAACCGTTTTTTCGGCACTGAGTGACCCTTTGTCGATACAACAAAAAAATGCGCTTGATACTCTGTTGGTCACCCGTGATAACCGCCCATCTCGCCTGACCTGGCTGCTTCAGCCTCCCGGAAAAATAAATGGTAAAAATGTTCTGCAACATATTGATCGCCTCAACGCCATTGAATCATTGGCATTACCGGAAGGTATTGAACGCGCCATTCATCAAAACCGGTTATTAAAGCTTGCCCGAGAAGGCCGAAAAATGACCAGTAGGGATCTGGCTAAATTTGCTGCTTCACGTCGCCACGCCACACTGGTCTGTGTGGTGGCCGAGGCCAGAGCAACACTCATAGATGAAATAATTGAACTACATGAACGCATTATGAACAGCCTGTTCAGCAGGGCAAAACATACGCAGGCAGAGAGACTTCAGAAAACAGGTAAACTCATACAGGCAAAGCTAAGACAGTATCTTTCTGTCGGGCAGGCCTTGATGAATGCACGCAAATATGGTGATGATCCTTTTTCTGCTATTGAAAAGATTCTGCCCTGGCAGGCGTTTATATCCAGTCTGGAAGAAACCCGTATTCTGGCCCGTAAGGAAAACTACGAACCACTTCACTTAATTACCGAAAAATACAGTACATTACGAAAATATGCGCCAAAAATGCTGGCTGCATTGGATATTAGTGCTACACCTGCCGCCAGACCGCTTGAAGACGCGTTGAATGTCGTAAGAGAGATGTACCGTAAACAACTCAGAAAGGTTCCGGTCTCTGCTCCGCTTGATTTTGTACCGGAGAGTTGGCGAAAACTGGTTGTTACCCCAGCGGGTATTGACCGCCAATATTACGAATTCTGCGTGCTCAGCGAGCTGAAAGGAGCACTGCGCTCTGGAGATCTTTGGGTCAAAGGTTCACGCAGGTATAAGAATTTTGACGACTATCTCATTCCACAGGATGATTTTGAAAAAACCAGAAAAAACGCCGGATTATCGCTGACTATCCCGACAGATTTTCAGGAATACATTGGCTCTCGTTTTTCGTTGCTGAAGTCCAGACTGGAAGAAGTTAACGCCAAGGCTATAACAGGGAATTTGCCTGATGTTGATATTTCAGATAAAGGGTTGCGTATTACGCCTCTGGATAATCAGGTGCCGGAAACCGTCTCACCTGTTGCTGATTTAGTCTACGGCATGCTGCCACATCCTAAAATCACTGAAATTCTGGATGAGGTTGACAACTGGACGGGATTTACCCGTCACTTTACTCATCTTAAAAATAACAATGTCCGGCCCAAAGACAAAAGGCTTCTGCTGACCACCATTCTTGCAGATGGTATCAATATGGGGTTGAGTAAAATGGCAGAATCCTGTCCGGGAACCAGTTCTTCATCGCTGGAAGGCATTCAGGCATGGTACGTGCGTGATGAAACCTATTCGGCAGCGCTGGCGGAGTTGGTTAACGCTCAAAAAAACAACTCATTAGCTGAATACTGGGGTGACGGCACAACTTCGTCATCTGATGGACAAAATTTCCGCATGGAGAGTCGTGGTCGGTACGCTGGGCAAGTTAATCTGAAATACGGTCAGGAGCCTGGCGTCCAGTTTTATACGCACATATCGGATCAATACAGCCCCTTTCACACTCAGGTGATTAGCCGTGTCAGAGATTCCACCCATGTGCTTGACGGGCTGCTGTATCATGAAAGTGACCTGGATATTAAGGAACACTATACCGACACCGCCGGCTTTACTGACCATGTGTTTGCCCTGATGCATCTGTTGGGATTTGCTTTCGCCCCTAGGATCAGAGATCTGCCTGACAAACGCTTATTTATCCCCGGCAAACCGGAACACTATCTCGGGCTGAAATCTATTATCTCATCGCAACGCCTGAATCTGAAAGATATTAAGTCTCACTGGGGTGAAGTTCTTCGACTTGCGGCGTCAATTAAACAGGGCACAGTAACGGCTTCACTCATGCTAAAGAAATTGGCCAGCTATCCTAAACAGAACGGCCTGGCGAAAGCATTAAGAGAACTGGGCCGAATAGAGCGAACGCTATTTATGTTGGACTGGTTCCGAGATCCGGCATTACGTCGGCGTGTTCAGGTTGGGCTGAATAAGGGTGAGGCTCGTAATGCGCTTGCGAGAGCAGTATTTATGCACCGTCTTGGTGAAATCCGGGATCGCAGTTTGGAGAATCAACGTTATCGGGCCTGCGGTCTGACACTGGTCACCGCAGCGATAGTGCTATGGAATACCGTATATATAGAAAGAGCTCTGGATTCACTGAAACGAAAGGGTATTCGAATTAATGAGGTTTTGTTATCCCATCTTTCACCACTGGGCTGGGAACATATCAATCTGACAGGGGACTATATCTGGCGAAATAATATTAAACTGGCATCGGGTAAATTCAGGGCATTAAGACCGGCTAAAATAGAGCAGTACAAAAAACGTGCTTAACGTAGGATAATTTCCGTTTTCCCGGGTGACCCCAAAATAACGCGCCAGCTGAAGTTCATCTGGTTCGCCGGTGAATCTGCCATAACTCTCAGCCTGCTCAGTGGTCAAAAAATCAACTGGCATATAGGCCTCCCTACCTGATGGCTTTTTTTTAACAAAACTGCAACCGTCCGAAATGTTATAACATAATGGACATAGAAAAACGCCCTTAAAATGGTATCTTTTTAATCAAAAAATGGCATTTAACGGACAGCGTTGTCTACTAATCGATATTTCAGACGTTTATTCTTCGCTTACCGTACGTTTTCGTACGGTTGGCCCTCAAACCCCTAGTTAGTTTAGAAGGAGGTTGGTTGTAATGGGTATTATAGCTTTCACATTAGTGATCATGGCTGCATAATTAGCAGGCGAGTATTTTTTTAACGGTCCGCACGGTGTTTGCAATTGCTCTTGAGATACACTTAGGTTTTCGGTTTGAGTGTTTTCAATTATGCATTGGTCTGGTGTCATTTTAATGTTGGTGTAAATGTAAATAGCATTTAAAGTAGTATCACCGGGATGATAAGTGAAGGGGGATATAGGGGTTCGACTGCTTTCAACGTGGTATGGATTTTTTTCTTCCGAGCCTATTGTTGTTGTGTGCGTGTCAGGGCTATAAGTTACTCTAAACGCAGATATTATTTGTGTGCTTTTTATATGCTTTACAGCAACCCACTCACGTTCACTCTCGTATACCTTAATCAATTCCTCAATACTGACTATGCTGTCATTTGAATTTTTGTAGTACCCTTTGTCAATTATATTCTGAAGTGTGGCTGGAACATAATAAAAAGCCTCGTCAGTTTTTATTTTATATATCCATGCTGTTTTGCCTTGAATTGATTTTGTGGCCCCAAAAGTCATTCCAGCAAAAATTCTGGCTATGGAAAAATCATCTGACGTAGGAATGAAGGCACTATTTTTACTTTTACCTGATCCAGTCACCCCGCCGACAGACTCACCAGTAACATGCTGAATTATATTATCGTTATCGCCATAAGCGGTGAATCCATTTGCAAAAATATAATCCGATGAACTTGGGCTTCTGGTATCAAAACGATAAACATATGGAGGCGGTGCTGCAAGTAGGTTTATTGAATAAATAATAGCCGTAACTAATAAGGCGTAAATTAATTTCATGTTTTCGATTCCCTGTGTGAAATATTATTAATGAATTCAACTTTGAAGGTTATCCCTTTAACGCTATTTGTAGCCATGCAAACATTAATAGTTACAGCCTGATTAATTAAGTTTAATTATTATTATTTGTGACAAGAATTTAGTATTAAATCAATCCTCCGTACTTTCCCACGTCTGGCACTGTTGCAAATAGTGGATACAACTTTTTTGCCTGCCATATGTAGTTCTATATAAATTCTTTACATACAGTATATTGTGCCATATTGGCCTGATTTTGCTAAAAATACAATTTTGCAACTGTGCCACAAAAAAGAAAAAAGTTACTTCTGTAGCATCTAACGAGTTGGTTTATTCTTCAACGAGCTTGGTTAAAATCAGCTGTGGTATTATTTTAGGCCGATTTTTCTTTTTACATTATGAATAAATGGAATCAATTGATAACGAGGTTATTAGGAGGGCACTGTTGCCAATAGGATCCTGAGTTGAGTTTTCCCTTCCCAAAATCTTCTTTCAAGACCCGCAGGATCTGAGTTTCGGTAAACAGTGTTTTCTTCATGATGGTTCTACCGTTGGTTGTATTTTAACCAGAGAACTCTAATGAGTGGTACGACTAAATATTGGGGACTACCTTGGGAAGGTTTCTTATCAGTTGATTCCATTTATTCATGATACAAACACTCAAATTAGTTTATACATAATATCAATAGCTTTTGTCGCACTAACAATATTATGCCCTTATGGAATAGGTGGAACCAAACTGCTCTACTAGTGAAAACGTTTCATGTTTTCTGGATGTCATGCATATTTTCGAGGTCTGGCTATTATGTTTATAAAAACTGATGAGAAGCTCCCTGTGTCTGAAGCAAGAAGGTTTATTTACAATACATTAGCGATACTTGTCCTGTACATGCATGGTATCCCAAGCGCTCAGGCACAGCTAAATCCAGGACCAGACCCATATGGGCACGTTAATTTTTTTGTATCTTCTGCACCAGCGTCTGGCGCAAATAATAATCCCTACGATGCATGTCAAGAATATGCCGGGTATATCCGATATCGAATTGTTGACAACCCCGTGATGGTTTTTACGGTTGGTGAAAATACAAGAGAATATAGGTTTAGATTGGAAGATTTGGTCGCAGAGGCCGCGACTACATGGAATAACGCCCTTAGAGCAGATATACCGGGAGTTTCGGGCGGCTTATCCTGCGAATTTTACATAAGAGCAGCCTCCGCACTGGAACCTCCTAATTATAGAGTGCAGGCAATTTCATTTACAAATAACAATATAGTTGCTCTCGGTGTTCCTGCTGGCTATGAATCTGCGCAAAGCCGTTTGGGAATAACCCAGGCGGGTATTTATGTCCCAACAGGTCTTGTAATCCCTATTAACAGAAATACTATTGAGAGCTTTGAGCAAAACACGCCACACGAAGAAATAGCACGCTACATAGCTAGACATACCATTATCCATGAAATGGGCCATACTCTTGGGTTAAGGCACCCCGATACAGCCCCTAGAAATTCGGATCAAATAGCACCGCATCAGCGCCAAATACAAGTGCCCATTATCAATAACTCGGCACAGTCATTGCCAATCATGATATCTCAGCCAGGTGAATACTTTTCGCGTTCTCGCCAAAGAGGCCTCATCAACGCCACCACCATGCCATTACCCAGTCCCGCCGAAGCTAATGCTATAAGGCGGGTGAATATTTGTTCCCCTAACTCCTCACAAAACGCAAAGGAACGTTCATTAAAATCGGATGAATGTAATTATCATATAACATACTCAATTTTTGACGTTACCAGTATGTTGAAATTATTATTGGACCACTAAGTGGTTATTGGATGTCCAGTGAACGATTGTATAAACTGCAGCTGTTACTGAATATTCCGTGTTCAGGTAATGCAATTACTGTCACGACGTTTTTATAAGCATGCACCACCAGACATAATTTCCAGAGGCAGGTACTGAAGCTGAATGAAATTATACAATTATTTAATGTTATGGAGAAATGCAATGAAAAAGACAATGTCATATGGGTTAATAATATCAATGTTGGCGCTATCAACAATTGCAGGCGCATCTGAAATTCTATCTTATAAAAACACTATACAGCCAACAGTGCCCTTATCCTCTGAAAAGGCTGGAGTGAAAGAGATGAAGGTATGCGGGGGAGGGTATGTAGTTCAGGTGTGGGTCAGCGCTGATGCATATAAAGATTGGGCGGTTTGGTTATCTCCTAGTGGACAATCTCACTCTAATACAGACAAAACACTTTATTGGGCTCGCTCTACTGGTATTGGTCTTGATAATGAATATGGGAAAGCAATCTATGCGGCTATTTTGTCGGCTCAGGCAACTGGTCAATTGGTTAATCTCCTGGATGATAGCAGCGATGCATGCGCTATACGGGAGATGAGTAACCCTATTGGCGAATTCTCAGGAAAGCAATTTAACTCCGCATCAAATTATTATCCATGATTTTATGGTTGCTGAATGAAAGGGATTTCTCCTGATTGTATGGGTGTTCGGAATCTGTGCAATTATGGGTTAATCATTCAACTGGAGGGGCTCATTATGTTCATTGCTATTGTCTGAATTGATTTTTCCAAGAACGTGCTTGTTGTTCATCGTGTAGATCACAAGGGTAAAATCGTTAAAATTTATTTAGATGAATATATCCTTTTTATATAGGAGAAAGACTCATGAGTATTAATGGAAATGCAGCATGGGGTCCTAATGACGCTCCGATTTTTATTGTTTTAGGACAGTCAAATAGCTATGGGCATAACACCTTATTACCAGCCAGTGAACAAATTCCACCTCCAGGCTTAACTAATGTTTTTACGCTGTCCCAATCTGATGTTTATAGTATTACTTTCCCCTCTATTAACTGGAAAGGATTAACAACTTTAGGTGACGCCAATATAGGTACGCCAGCAGGTTCTGGTCTGGGAAACCAAAATCATCCGGTCAATGCGGCTAACCGCTTTGCGGTTTTGTGGCAAAATCACATTACTTCCGGAAATAGCCTGTCTTTACCTGACCTTTATGTCATTTTAATGGGCTGGGGTTCTCAGGGAATGTATCAGGGAACAACGGGTGATAACAGATGGTCACCTGACAGAAATGAATCGGATGTGGAGTCACTTTATCCTCGGGCATTAAGAACGTTACGCATGGCAATGGACTCGTTGCGGGCCCTGGGGAAAAACCCCAGGGTAATTGCCATACAGTGGAACCAATGGGAATCAGAAACACTGAACACGCCGGCAGCAATGGCAAGTGCCATGAATTTTAATCGGATAGTGGCTGGTATTAATGATGCTTTAGGTGACAACGATATCTTCTGGCATTTTTTCTATCCGCTGTCGCAAGTCTATAATCCTGCAAATACTGAAAAGGTTATTCAATCACTGGAATCTATTGTAGCGGCGGAACCAGCCCGCCGGGCATTCATTGACCCCCGTGATGCTCCACACTATACTGGCGTTGCACCAAATTTTGGTATATTTGGATCTGATAATGTTCATTACAATGCGCAAACTCACCAATGGTTTGCCCAGTCGGAATGGAATAAAATTATCTCAGGTTATAAAGGTGTTCCTTTATCCACCGTCCCCTATCGAACAGATCAATACTGGTTAAACAGAAGAGTTTATGAATCATGTTGTTCTGCTACCGAGTGGTACCCTAATCGTTCCTCGTCTGGTATTTGGCTGGATTCGGGTAACACCCAAAGTGGTTTGATATTTTTTGACTCACCCGGCATTACAAATGCATGGAGAGTTACTGAAGAACAAGGAAAAAAGACATTTAAAGCAGTTGCTTTATCTGGAGTTTCTTTCGGTAACTGTATGGCACTGGCAACCACGAGTGCGGCTGACGGTAAATATGGCTATTTTGAAATGGATTTATTCTGTTCCCCATGCCCTGAAATCACTATTTGTGCAAGGGCACAAGTATCATCTGGAACCACGTATTGCTCTATTGGTTACGGATACATTGCAATTCAATTAAGTGCTGCATATAACGGTAAGCCACAATACATGCCTCCAAATATATCTCCAGGAAAAACTCTGCCTGAGGCAACACCTTATTTAACTATTTGGAATTTATCAGTTCCACTTAGTATTAAAAGTATTAAGTTCAATACAACACCAATGGATGGGATCTTTATAAACACCCCAGTATTCAGTACCACTAACACTGGTGCAAATCTGCTTTACGGCTGGCCTAAAAACACCTGGTCTCTATGGCGCATCGGTTTACTTCCTGAAAATAATGGCACAGTGAGTGCCGAGTGGTATGATACAACTGAAAATAAATGGAAAGTAGCTGTACAGCAGCAAAATATGAATTCAGTTTTAAACTCAAATAACACTTTAACAGGACAGTTCTCTATTTTGTCTGGCATGTCTTCTACGGCTAAAAATATTGAACAACAAAATTCTATCTATAATCAAATATTTAAGGATGTTTCATTTGTTTCATTGGACTGATTAATTAATTTTAAAAGTCGACAGTTATCGTGATGATGGCGAGATACGATTACAATTAAACGGTTTCCGATTGATTTGGAAGCTATTTTAGCTGGAATTGACTGGGGGTATGTTGAAAATTTTGCATGTTGGACAAGTCCCGCCGGTTAGGGCTTAGAACCCCTAAATAGTCATTATACATTCATCAGTGATGGAAAAAATTGACTTGGATGCCGTGATTGAGGGGCTTAAGTTGGGGTGACAAAATTTCCGGCGGTTCCGGCGTACAACCCCCTTATCGGGGTTTGAGGGTCAATGGAACGAAAACCCCGTTTAACGTTTAATATTATCCGTTTCCCAGGCTGACCCCAGATTACACCATTAGAAACCTACTGTATGGGGTCCAGTGGAAGATCCCTCGAAAATGACGAGTGGCGTAACATGTTGTTTTAATGAAGCGCCTTACTGACCGTTTTTCCAGTTTGTTTTCCACTTGGCGTCCATCCCATTAACGCCGTGCATCACTACAACTGGCTAGTTGATCCGCAATTCGGCAGCGAGCAGTTCCAGCATGGCATCCACCTTGGGCAGCAGTTGCCGCCCGACGGGCCACACCAAATTGAGCGGCAGACCACCGGTCGTCAGTTCCGGCAAAATCTGCACCAACCCGCCGCGTGCAATCTCATCGCTGACCAGCCATGTCGCCAACTGCGCGATACCGTATCCGGCCTTGACGGCGGCGACCTGAGCTTCGCCGTTGCCGACGATGATGCGGCCTTCCATCGTGCGTCGCTCAATCGTTCCCGCGTCATGCGCGAACAGCCACGGGCCAGTGGTTCCATCGGCCTTACCATAGAGCACGGCATCGTGGCGGGACAGTTCGGCGGGCGATGCTGGTATGCCGCTGTGGGCCAGGTAATCGGGCGAGGCGCAGAAGATGAGACGTTCGCGGCCCAGGTAGTGATGGCCCACCGAAGCAGGCCAGTGATCCGGGCCGCCGATACGCACCGCCACGTCGATCGCTTCGTCGAGCAAATCGACGAAGCGATCGGTCAAGGAGACGTACGGGCGAAAGTGCGGGTACTGTTGGCCACGCTGAAATGGGTGGACTGGTACAACAATCACCGGTTAATGGAACGCACCGGATATATCCCGCCAGTAGAGGCAGAAAAAGCGTATTACGCTTCACTGAACAACCGGGATGTAGCAGCCTGAAATTTGGTACGGGTATCAAAATGGTGGTTATTTTAACCAGTCGTCAACCTCGTGCTGCCTGAGCTGATGAAACTCATGGTCCTATCACCCTCTTTTGCCTCTGACCTAAAGGAAAAAAACGGATCCAACTTCCTAACCATCAAGCAACTAAAACTAAATATGACTAAAATTGATTTATAACAATAAGTTGTTAGATTTGTCGCATTTTTCAGCTTGGCTCCCATTGGGCCATTTACTTAAAAAACAGGCTTAACGTAGTAAAATATCCGTTTTCCAAGGCGACCCCACTTTTCTCAAAATCCCTTGCTGTATGAATATAAACCAATGATATAGTCGATGATGCACAACATCGTCTCCCTACTATTTTTATAAAAATAATAGTTAGAAATAATTGTCGGGAGAGTCTTAATTGGTACAAGGAATGATTAGTAATGAATGATTTAATCTCTCTGGAGTCGTTTTTAGGGTCGTTACAACAACGTGATGCCAACCAACCAGAATATCTCCAAGCCGTGCGTGAAGTCTTCACCTCGCTTTGGCCCTTTCTGGAACAGAACCCACACTACCGTGAACAAAGCCTACTGGAGCGCTTAGTCGAGCCAGAACGGGTGATTCAATTCCGAGTGGCCTGGAGTGACGATCAGGGTAAAGTACAAGTTAACCGTGCCTGGCGTGTTCAGTTTAGCTCAGCGATAGGTCCTTATAAGGGCGGAATGCGCTTCCACCCATCAGTCAACTTATCAATTCTTAAATTCCTTGGTTTTGAGCAAACCTTCAAAAATGCCCTGACAACCTTACCCATGGGTGGCGGTAAAGGCGGTTCTGATTTTAACCCGAAAGGGAAAAGCCAGGCTGAAGTCATGCGTTTTTGTCAGGCGTTGATGACTGAGCTGTATCGCCACCTTGGCCCAGATACAGATGTTCCGGCAGGTGATATTGGCGTCGGTGGCCGTGAAGTGGCATTTATGTCTGGCATGATGAAAAAGCTGTCGAATAACACCGCTTGTGTCTTCACCGGTAAAGGGTTGTCCTTCGGCGGTAGCCTGATTCGCCCAGAAGCGACCGGCTACGGTTTAGTCTATTTCACCGATGCCATGTTAAAACGCCACGGTTTAGGTTTTGAAGGTCGAAGAGTGTCAGTTTCCGGTGCCGGAAACGTGGCGCAATACACCATTGAAAAAGCGATGGAGCTGGGTGCCAGAGTCATTACGGCCTCTGATTCAGGCGGCACAGTGGTGGATGAAGAGGGCTTCACACCGGAAAAACTGGCCCATTTGGCTGAGATTAAAAACAAACGTTATGGCCGCATTGAAGACTATGCCCGTGAACGTAATCTGGTTTATCTGGCGGATCAACAGCCATGGAGTGTGCCGGTTGATATCGCCTTACCTTGCGCGACACAGAATGAACTGGACCTGCCGGCTGCACTTCAGCTGATTGCCAATGGGGTTAAAGCTGTGGCCGAAGGGGCAAATATGCCAACCACTATTCAGGCAACAGATGCTTTCCTGGAAGCGGGTGTTCTGTTCGCGCCGGGCAAAGCCGCCAATGCGGGGGGTGTTGCCACATCTGGCCTGGAGATGGCGCAAAATGCCGCCCGCTTAAGCTGGAAATCAGAAAAAGTAGACGTTCGGTTGCATCACATCATGCTGGATATTCATCACTCCTGTGTTGAATATGGCGGTGACGGCAAGCAAACCCACTATGTACATGGCGCGAACATTGCTGGCTTTGTCAAAGTAGCGGATGCCATGTTGGCCCAAGGCGTGCTGTAAATAAGATATGACTCCCCCCATACTCTTTATAACGACATAAATAAAGAGTATGGGGAGGTAACCTATATAATGACTTATAGTTTTATTGATAATGATTAAACAAACAATTTAAGATTATCCGAGTTTTAAAAATAATATTCATTGTTAATATACCGCCCTGTTTTTAACCAGGTCACATATAGTATTGTTTATAAGTCAAGGATAATCATGCCCTTCATAAATAGATATAATAAGTCAACAACCAAACAAGAGTATATAAGTTACAAAAATGAAATAAAGACAATAATAGCACCAAGAATAGTCCATGATTGCAGTCTGAATGGTGAGGGTAAATATGGATACGGCATTAGCCTGAACTACTCATTTAATCTGCCCCCAAGAGCAGATGAATTCCTTGAAGTTAGCGCTGATGACGTTTTCTCCTTTAATAAAATGCAGGTTATTCAAGCAAAGAAAAGTATGCAGTCTTGGGCTGATGTAGCTAATATTTATTTTACTGAAGCTGCTGGAGATGAGAGTGCTTATCTCGGTTTTTATAGTTATTCGCAAGATAACAATAGACATGGAGCCGCCTATCATCCAAATAACTTAATACTCTCTCCGATATATCTTAACTCTTTTTCCAGTGATGGAAAAAAACCTACTCAATCAAACTATGGCGCTCATATACTGACTCATGAGATTGGGCATACCCTTGGCTTAAAACACACCCACGGTGCAAAAAATTGGCCTGAAGAGCAGCAACACACGCAGCAGGTCAGCATCATGAGCTACCAGTCAGAGCAGGCATCCGGGGCTGATTATGGTGGTAACTCTCTGTCTACGCCGCAATTATATGATATTGCCGCTGTCCAATATCTCTATGGGCCAAATTTAACCACCCGCACCGGTAATACCGCTTATGGTTTTAACTCCAATAGTGATAGAGATTTTCTTACGGCCAACACGCCCACAGATAAGCTAATATTCTGTGTTTGGGATGCCGGTGGCATTGATACTTTTGATTTCTCCGGTTATACCGAAAACCAAAATATTAATCTTAATGAACTCGGTTTTTCTGACGTCGGTGGTTTAGTGGCGAATATCTCTATTGCTGCCGATGTAGTAATAGAGAATGCCATCGGCGGTAGTGGCAATGACAAATTAGTTGGCAACGATGTTGATAATATTCTGACTGGTGGTGCAGGTGCTGATCATCTATGGGGTGACGAAGGGAACAATATCTTCCGCTATAATAGAACCAGTGACTCCACCTCAACATCTAGTGATACCATTCACGATTTCAAATCAGATAAAGATAAGATCGATTTGTCGCCACTCTTATTTGGCGATCGGAATATTGCCATGGTAAATAGGTTCAGTTTTAGCGGGCAAACGGAAATACAGCAAAAATATGATGCAGTGAGAGATATCACTTATCTAATGGTTGATTTTGATAATAACGTGTATGAAACCGATATGATGATAAGACTCATCGGTAGGCATCAGCTCACCTTAAATAACTTTATTACCAGCCCACAACTCACCGCGTAGTAACTTATCAAGCATAAAAAGCAGGCTGCCAGCCCTATTTCGCCACAGCCTGAATTTAAACTAAGGGTAGCTAAGGCAAATAGAGATCAAAACGGTGGCTTTTAGTGGTCACCGCCGCCTGCGCAGCTATTCCGGCCAGCGGCTCGGCATAGTCCGGGCGCTTAACCACCACCCGCTTGGTTGCCAGCGCACGGGCCGGAGCCAGTAAGCCATCGGCATCTTCATCAGCGCCCACCAGCGATTGAAATACCCGCATCTCCTTTTTGACCAGCGCACTTTTCTGCCGATGCGGGTACATTGGATCGAGATACACCACTTCCGGCCGTGGCTCAATTGCCGCCAACGCCGTCAGGCTGGAGGCATGTAGCAGCGTCAAACGCTCACGCAACCAAGGGCCAATCTCAGCATCCTGATACCCACGGCGCAAACCATCATCCAGCAAAGCCGCCACCACCGGATTACGTTCCAGCATCTGCACCTGGCAACCTAGCGCCGCCAGAACAAAAGCATCGCGCCCCAAACCTGCGGTAGCATCAACCACCCGCGGAAGATAACCTTTTTTGATGCCAACCGCTTTGGCGACGGCTTCACCCCGCCCGCCACCAAATTTGCGGCGATGGGCCAACGTGCCGGAGACGAAATCAACATAAATGCCGCCGAGTTTTGGCTCATCTCGCTTGCGCAACTCAAGGCGCTCGGGGGTCCACACCAGCGCCATAACCGCCTGCTCGTCAGACACCAATCCCCAGCGCTCAGCCAGAATCGACAAGGCGCCGGGATCGGCGCCTGCTTCAGACAATAAACAAATACTTACCTGTGACACATTCTAGCCCTTAATACCGTAATGGCGCAGCATAGCATCCAACTGCGGCTCACGACCACGGAAGCGCTTGAACAGTGTCATTGGCTCTTCTGAACCGCCACGGGACAAGATATTGTCGAGGAAAGATTGGCCGGTAGCGGCATTGAAAATCCCCTCCTCCTCAAAGCGCGAGAAGGCATCAGCAGAGAGCACTTCCGCCCACAGATAGCTGTAGTAACCCGCGGCATAGCCACCGGCAAAGATATGGCTAAAGGCATGTGGGAAGCGGCCCCATGTTGGTGACGGCACCACCGCGACCTGTTTTTTCACCTCATACAGGATCGGCAGGATCTGCGCGCCGGTCAGCGGATCGAACTCATAATGCATGCGGAAATCAAATAGCCCGAACTCCAGTTGACGCAAAATAAACAGCGCGGCCTGATAGTTTTTCGCCGCCAGCAGCTTATCCAGCATCTCTTGCGGTAGCGGCTCATTGGTTTGGTAATGGCCGGAAATAAACGCCAGCGCCTCCGGCTCCCAGCACCAGTTCTCCATAAACTGACTTGGCAATTCGACCGCATCCCACGGCACGCCATTGATACCCGAGACGCCCGCAGTATCAATTTTGGTCAGCATATGATGCAAACCATGGCCGAACTCATGGAACAAAGTGGTCACTTCATTATGGGTAAATAGCGCCGGTTTGCCGCCAACTGGGCCGTTAAAGTTGCAAGTGAGGTACGCCACCGGTTTTTGCAGTTGGCCGTTCGCCAAGCGCAAGCTACCGACACAGTCATCCATCCACGCCCCGCCACGCTTATGTTCACGGGCATAGAGGTCAAGGTAGAAGCTGCCGCGCAGCTCACCACTGGCATCATAGAGTTCGAAGAAACGCACATCCGGATGCCAGGTATCCACATCATGGCGCTCTTTGGCGGTGATACCATAAATGCGCTTCACCACCTCAAACAGCCCTTCGACGACACGCTGTTCAGGGAAGTAAGGGCGCAACTGTTCATCACTGATAGAGAATAGATGCTGCTTCTGTTTTTCGGAGTAGTAGGTGATGTCCCACGCGGCTAACTCATTGACACCATAATGCTTTTCCGCAAATGCTCGTAGCTGTGCCAGCTCCTCTTCCGCCTGTGGACGCGCGCGTTTGGCCAGATCATTTAAGAAGCCCAGCACCTGCTGCGGGCTTTCCGCCATCTTGGTCGCCAGCGATTTATCCGCATAGCTGTTAAAGCCCAGTAACTGCGCCAGTTCATGACGCAACGTGAGGATCTCAGCCATGATTTCGCTGTTATCCCACTTGCCCGCATTCGGCCCCTGATCAGAAGCGCGGGTCGCAAAGGCGCGGTACATCTCTTCGCGCAATTCAGCGCTATCAGCATAGGTCAGCACGGGCAGGTAACTTGGCATATCCAGCGTCAGCAACCAGCCATCTTGCTGTTTGGCTTCCGCCATAGCTTTAGCCGCCGCCAATGCGCTTTCCGGTAACCCTTTTAGCTGTTCGACATCAGTAATCAGCTTGCTCCAGCCCATGGTGGCATCAAGCACATTGTTGCTGTAAGTCGAACCCAGTTCAGACAGGCGGGCCACGATTTCGCCATAGCGCTTTTGCTGCTCAGGCGCCAGACCAATACCGGATAACTGGAAATCACGCAGGGCATTTTCTACCGCTTTGCGCTGTGGGGCGGTCAACGCCTCAAAACCCGGCCCCTCTTTTAAGCTGACATAAGCCTGATACAAGCCCTTGTGCTGCCCGACCCAGGTGCCATATTCCGACAGCAATGGCAGACTTTGCTCATAAGCGGCGCGTAATTCCGGGCTGTTTTTCACCGAGTTTAAGTGCCCGACCGGTGACCAGATACGTGATAAGCGGTCATCCGATTCAGCTAGTGGTTGGCACAGATTATCCCAGGTGAAAGGCCCCGGCTGGGCAACAACCCGCTCCACCGCTTGACGGCATTCATCCAAAGCGGATTTTACCGCAGGCACGATATCTTCAGGGCGAATAGCAGAAAATGGCGGCAGGGAGAACGGGGTCAACAGCGGATTTGTCATAGGGCAGTCCTGATTATGATTTTGAATTCCAGCGCCAGAGCGGGCCGAGCGGTGGAGAATAAGTGATGATTGAGTAATTAACATGAGGTCTGCGGACACGAAAATCAATGGCAGGCGACCTTAATCCTTTTGATTTCACTTTTTATCCACCAGACAGTTTATACTAGTTGCCATAATGTGCTGGCTGCGCTTTCTGACTGTGATGTTTTATTGCATCCACAAAGATAGACCGCAAAAAGCACTGCCACAATGTACAGCATATATTTTCGGTGAAGTTAATATTCACCATAAATATCAATTGGTTAATATAAAATGTTAAGTTATCGCCATAGTTTTCACGCCGGCAACCATGCCGACGTCCTTAAACACACTGTTCAGAGCTTGATTATCGAGTCGCTGAAAGAGAAAGAGAAACCCTTCCTGTATCTGGATACCCACGCCGGTGCCGGCCGCTACCAGTTAAGCGGTGAGCATGCCGAGCGCACAGGTGAATATCTCGAAGGTATCGGGAAACTGTGGCAACGCGATGATTTACCTGATGATTTAGCCCCATATATGAGTGCTATCCACTACTTTAACCGCGCCGAGAAGTTGCGTTACTACCCCGGTTCGCCGTTGATCGCGCGTCATTTATTGCGTGAAGATGACAAAATCCATCTGACCGAACTGCACCCTAGCGATTACCCGCTGCTGCGCAATGAATTCGCCAAAGATGAGCGGGCTAAAGTCCAGCGTGCCGATGGTTATCAGCAGCTTAAGTCACAGTTACCCCCCGCATCTCGCCGCGGTTTCATTCTGATTGACCCACCCTATGAAATGAAAACCGATTATCAGGATGTGGTGAAAGGCATTCAGGAAGGTTATAAACGCTTTGCAACTGGCACCTATGCATTATGGTATCCGGTGGTTTTACGTCAGCAAATCAAGCGCATGTTACGGGATCTGGAAGCCACAGGTATCTGCCGTATCTTGCAAATTGAACTGGCAGTTCGCCCAGACAGCGACCAGCACGGCATGACAGCTTCTGGCATGATTGTGATTAATCCACCGTGGAAACTGGAACAGCAAATGAACACGCTGTTGCCGTGGCTGCACAAAGCGCTCGTGCCATCAGGCCATGGTCATACACTGGTGAAATGGGTAGTGCCGGAATAATGCCAATTGCCTATCGGAGCCATTGATCCAACCTTTGCGACAAAATGCGAGCAAAGGTTAAACTCTTAGGCCATTTTTAAACGACTTGGAAACGACCCTGATGACCAAACATTACGATTATCTAGCAATTGGCGGTGGCAGTGGCGGGATCGCGTCGATCAACCGGGCTGCCATGTATGGCAAAAAATGTGCGCTGATCGAAGCTAAACAGCTCGGCGGCACCTGTGTGAATGTTGGTTGTGTGCCGAAAAAAGTGATGTGGCATGCCGCGCAAATTGCGGAAGCAATTCATTTGTATGGCCCAGACTACGGCTTCGACACCACAGTGAATCATTTCGATTGGAAAAAGCTAATTGCCAATCGTACTGCTTACATCGATCGTATCCATCAATCTTATGAGCGCGGCTTAGGTAATAATAAAGTTGATGTGATTCATGGCTATGCACGTTTTGTTGATGCACATACCGTGGAAGTTAACGGTGAAAAAATCACCGCTGACCACATCCTGATCGCCACCGGGGGCCGTCCGAGCCATCCGGATATTCCAGGCGCTGAATATGGTATTGATTCCGATGGTTTCTTTGAATTGGACGAAATGCCAAAACGCGTTGCCGTGGTGGGTGCCGGCTATATCGCGGTAGAGATCGCGGGCGTACTCAATGGGTTAGGCACCGAGACCCATCTGTTTGTGCGCAAACATGCGCCACTGCGGACTTTTGATCCGCTGATTGTGGAAACCCTGCTGGAAGTGATGAACAGCGAAGGGCCAAAGCTCCATACCGAAGCGGTGCCAAAAGCGGTTATCAAAAATGCAGATGGCAGCCTGACACTACAACTGGAAAACGGCACTGCTGTGACTGTGGATCACCTGATTTGGGCGATTGGCCGTGAACCTGCAACCGACAACCTGAATCTGGCCGCCAGCGGCGTCAAAACCAATGAGAAAGGCTACATTGAGGTTGATAAGTTCCAAAATACTAACGTCCCAGGGGTCTATGCCGTCGGTGATAATACCGGGGCGGTTGAACTGACACCGGTGGCCGTCGCGGCGGGCCGCCGTCTGTCTGAGCGCCTGTTCAATAACAAGCCGGATGAGCACCTGGATTACAGCAATATTCCGACCGTGGTATTCAGCCACCCCCCTATCGGCACTATTGGTCTGACTGAACCACAAGCGCGCGAGAAGTTTGGCGACGACCAAGTGAAAGTGTACAAATCGTCATTCACCGCGATGTACAGCGCTGTCACTCAGCACCGCCAACCCTGCCGGATGAAGTTAGTCTGCGTTGGTGCGCAAGAGAAGATTGTCGGCATCCATGGTATCGGCTTCGGTATGGATGAGATCCTGCAAGGCTTTGCCGTGGCAGTGAAGATGGGCGCAACCAAGAAAGATTTCGACAACACTGTCGCTATCCACCCAACGGCCGCCGAAGAGTTTGTCACAATGCGCTAAGCAGACTGACAAAAGATCGTTAAAGGCTATAAACCCAGGGTTTGTAGCCTTTTTTATTGTCTTAAAGCGCGAAGGCCACCGCGTGAAAATGGCCTGAAAATCAATAGCTAACTCGCTCTTATCACTTAGAAACTGACCTTAATACCCAAATTACCGGCGTAACCGTCCATCTTGCCATCAAAAGCTCTTTGGTATTTAACATCCGCATAGATATCAACGTTGCTATTCACTTTAGCATTAATACCTGCCCCACCTTGCCAGTAGGTTTTACTGAATTCAGGGCGAAGAGTCGTGGTATCAATAGTCACTTCTGGGTTATCACCGAGCTGATAGATCACATCCGTAGATAAGTAGGGCTTAATCGCTTGCTGTTTAGTCGCCTCACTGAATACTCGTACACCCGCGCGGGCTTGCCCGACAGAATAGGAGGTGCCATTGACCCCAGAAATATCATCAGCAAAACTATTCAAATTCAGATATTGATATTGCAACTGCCCCTGGGGTTCCACTTTCCAGTTACCAACAACAGGGTATGCTTGACCAACTTCGGCTGACATCGCCACACCATAACCATTCTGTCTGGCATCATGCTGGCTTTGATAGCTGTTGCGGTATAGCGTCCCCTGACCGACGAGATCGATATAACCCCCCTGCCGTGTCATCAACGTGTAATACCCTCCCAAACCATAGGCATCAGTTTTGATTTTGCCGGTATTGATTGATAAACCCGCACGCACCGCGCGCGCCTTATCCTGCGTCTCGGTCTCCTGCTTACCGAGTGTTATCATCCCCCCCGCCGTGGCCTGCGTTCCGGCCGCATTTTCGCCCTGATAAAAATCATGGCCCAACTGAGCGAACCAGATATCGGAGTCATAACTAAAACGCCCTGCTTCGAAGGTATTTCGCTGCCCGCTGATCCGGCCCCAAGAGTCTTGATTAAAGCCATTGTTAGCCCCAGCGGCCGATCCACGGCGCTCGTGTAAGCGGCCCAGTGTGCTGAAGCCGTAAAAGGCATTGAGCCAAGGCGCAGCAATGTAGCCCGGCACTTCATTACGATAAGCGATCGCCGGTTGTATCGGGCGATTTGGGTCAACAACTGTCGGTTTACCCGGATCGGTGGGGCCAACCGGTGCCAGATAGGATTGTAAATTCCAGTTATGTCCATCAACCTGATATAGGTAATACTGGTAAGCTCCGGCGGTAACCATGTCACTCATCAAAAATTGACCATAGAGGGCATCGCCATCAACCTGAATCAGATTGATCCCTGCGCCGGTGGTTAACGCGCCTAATCCCCCTTGATTCACGACTTTAACGTAGTGCTCACCCGTTGCACTGCCCGTGATATGCAGCCTATCAGCCGGTGAATTGTCATCGTCTAATTGCGCATTAAAGACAAAACTGCCGTTGCCGGTTAAGTCGCCATTCACCGTTAAGGTTCTGAAATTGCCGCCCGGAATACTGGTACCAGGGAGGCGACTAACCGCTGGAATAAAGTTTATCTGACCCAGCACGTTCAGTGAGCCGACATCTGTATTGTTGGTCAAGTTCCAGATACTACTGCTGTCGATATCAATATTTTGGGCGTTACGCGCAGCACCGGTCCAAACTGAGCTATTTTTCAGCGCCAGACTGACACTGTTATTGGCATCGGCCTGAATATCACCCACCAGAATAGAGTGGTTATCGGCACGCAAATTGACGTTACTGATAATATCCAGTGGCGCGGTGGTGGTGCCAACATTGGTACTGGCATTTACCAGCAAGCCGTTGCCACCACTGAGCTGCGAACCATTTTTCACATCAATATTTATATTGGCGCCATAAGCTCGAACACCCGCCCCCTGTTGACTGATAATCTGAGTGTTATCCAACGTCACCTGGCTATAAATGGTGTCAGCGCCTGCGGCGTAAATACCGCCAGCATTCATACCGGTTGTGATGATGCGGCTGTCTTGCAGCAAAATAGAGCTGCTGGTTTGCGTCCACAGCGCATAGGCGCTGGCACCAGTAGAAGTACCAGCCACATTTTTCGCACTGATTGATGAGCCAATGAAAGTGCCCAGCACCATACCGGAAGCACCGGTAGTCTCAATAGTCGCCCCATCAAGATTCAGGTTGCCACCTCTGGCGGCGGTAGCACCCACACTGCCAACACCCGTGGTCGAAATAGCCATATTGGTGGCGTTAAAGATCGATTGAGAGTAAATACCGTGGGAATTATCCCCGGTAGTTTTCACCGTGGTCTGGTCAACAATCGCGGTTCCCCGATTCTCGATGGCGGTCGCATTATTACCATCAGTCATCACTGTGGCGTTAGTGACTCTCACCGACGAGCTGTTATCCGGCACCCAAATCCCCATGGCATATGTGCCTTGGGAGTGGTAAGAACCGCCATTAATGGTGACATCGGCGTTCATATTCACGTTAACCAACGCGGAATTGCCACTACGAGAGAGGGCATTGACGTTATTTAACACGATGACCGCCTTGTTGGTCAGGCTGTTGCCCATCGCCCGCAATACCGAACCAGACGCCAAATCAATATTGGCGTTGCTGATATTGGCACTGCCATTGATATCGAATACGTTATTAATATTACCCGTGACGGTTAGACCATTCATCGTAATAGCCGAATCTTTACCCACACCGATCCCTGCATAAGCATTGGTCATATTAAGTGTCGTATTATTCAGTGTGGAATTTAAGCTACCATTAGTAATATAGACACCAGTACCACTATAAGAGCTAGTATTATTAATGACGTTATTTTCGCCAGTTAATAAGCTCCCGACACCACTTAGATAAATACCATATCCACCACTAATATTTATCGTTGCATTATTTACCGTCAATAAGGTGCCATCATAACCTGACACCGCGTTAGCAAGCCCGCCGAGAATATTAAACACGGTGCCATTAATATCAGCACGGTTTCCTGCACCAGAGGTGTAAATACCATTACCGCTTGAACCTGATGTAACTATTGTCCCATTCTGCAAATTAACCGTACCACTATTATTACGGATACCATAGGCAACCTCACCTTCGGTTTTGATGGTGGACCCATTCAAATTCAGTGCGCCACCATTAGACACCTCAACACCATTGCCCATCAGCCCCGTGGTATGAATACTAAGGTCGGAAGCCCCGATAATAGTGCTGCCAGGGCCTTTCACCACCACACTTGGTTGGTAGTTATCATCTGTGCCGTAATCGCCAGAGATAGAAACAGCACTGCCATCGGTGACACTAATAGTCTGTGCCGCCCAACTATAAAGAGGGCTAAAAAGAGGGAACAACAGACTGGCCAGTAGCGTTTTACGAAAACGAGCAGATGGCGCTATTCTATTTATTATCATATTAATCACCTGGTTTTTTGCAAAAAATAAGCAAATCAAAAATTGTTAATCTGTTTGTTTTTATTTATATTTCCACCAGATTTAATTATTGGATAACAATTAAATCTAACTATCACCTAATATAGGCCGCCAAAAATACATTTAACATAAGACCGCATGACCTGATCTGTAGGATGCTTCCTACAAAATATAAATTCAGATCTTAATCAAGACGTTAAGGCTATTTTTAATCGGGAAATTGAGGGTTAATCTTACTATTACTATCGTTAGAACTTACCCACGACTGTTGTGATAGCCATCGACTCTGCTATTATCAACAGATTACTCGCGATTTTATGTCACATTTTGTAGAAGAATCATCTGCATAAGGCATGGATTAATGCAATTAAGGAGAATTATGCCGAACGCACCGAAAAACAGCTCAGCGCCACTGGCAACGGGGATTGAAACCGGAAAGAGAGCTATCTCCTCGATGACGCGAATGAGTAACCGAGTGAAAGCTTATCCGCCAATCGCCCATATTATCCGCGCCACAGATCGTTTTAATGACCGCTTGGGCAGCCAGTTCGGGGCAGCCATTACCTATTTTTCATTTTTGTCGCTGATCCCTATTTTGATGGTCTCTTTTGCCGCCGTCGGTTTTGTTCTGGCCTCAAATCCGGACTTATTGGCTGAATTAATTAACAAAATTGTTAATACCATCAGCGACCCAGCATTAGCCGCCACACTTAAAAATACTGTGAATACCGCCATTCAGCAGCGCACGACTGTTGGGCTGACCGGTTTAGCGATTGCCCTTTACTCCGGTATTAGCTGGATGGGTAATCTGCGCGAAGCCATTCGTGCCCAGTCACGGGATGTGTGGGAGCGCAATCCGCAGGATCAGGAGAAGTTCTACTACCGCTATGCCCGTGATTTTATCTCGCTCATCGGGTTAGTTGTCGCGCTAATTATCACTCTGTCACTGACCTCGATCGCCGGCGCGGCGCAGTCTGCCATCGTCAACGCCTTAGGTCTGGGGGGAATTGAGTGGCTGCGACCCGCCATGACACTGATTGCAATGTCGATCTCTATCGCGGCTAACTATCTGCTATTTTTGTGGATATTTTGGATTCTGCCACGGCATAAGCCGAAGAAAAAAGCGCTGCTACGCGGCACCCTAATTGCCGCCATCGGCTTTGAGATCATCAAGTTTGTCATGACCATGATGCTGCCACGCCTTGCCAGTTCGCCTTCCGGCGCGGCCTTTGGTTCGGTGATTGGTTTGATGGCCTTTTTCTACTTCTTCGCTCGCCTGACCCTCTTCTGCGCCGCCTGGATAGCCACCGCCCACTATGCGGAGGACGAAACCTTACCGCAAAATCCAGGCGGAAAAGCAGGGTAACCCGCCAAATCTATCTGCGTCCGGATCAGGTGAACACCCCATAATGATAAATAAGGGTTATGGGGGTTTGCCCTGACTGCTGATTTGTCATTACACTGATGCTCCATCATCGGAAGTGAAGGATCACAGATGTCACGCTATATAAAAAAAGCTGGGTTTAGATGGATGATATTAGGGCTGCTGGTGGTAATCGCGGTGATCGTGGCGTATCAATCACGCTCCAGCCATGCCGACGCCTTGTGGAAAATTGTTAGCCAACAATGCGTGCCCAATATGGAAGCCAATCATGACCCGCAGCCCTGTATTGAGGTCAATACGCAGGCTGGTTTTGTGGTGTATAAGGACATACACGGGCCATTGCAATATTTACTCATGCCCACCGCGAAAATCAGCGGCATAGAAAGCCCGCAGATATTAGCGGCCAACAGCCCGAACTATTTTCTGGATGCCTGGCAGGCCCGCCACTTTATGGCCGATAAATATGGCGCACCCATTGATGATGCAAATATCTCGCTAACCATTAATTCAAAATATGGTCGCTCTCAGAATCAATTACATATTCATATCTCTTGCCTAAAACCTCAGGTAAAAGCGGCGCTGGCCGCACATGAGGCTGATTTCAGCCCACAATGGCAGCCCTTACCCGGCGGGTTACTGGGTCATGATTATCTGGCGCGGCGCACCACAGCAACTGAACTACAGCATCTCGGCGCATTTCGCCTGCTCGCCGATGAAGTTACCGGGGCAAAAAATCAAATGGGCAGTTATGGTTTAGCCATGACCGCATTGCCAAACGGGGAGTTTTTGCTGTTAGCCAGCCAGGCGGATCTGACAAAGTTACATCGTGCATCAGTGGAGGAGTTGCAGGATCACCAGTGTCAACTGCTCCCCCCGCCACCAATACACTAACTGACTACTTTTTCTGCTTTATTTTTTGCAGCAATGGCGTGCACTGATTAGCCTCTGCTTCACTGGGGGAGATCAGCGCCAGCAATGCGGCGGCAGGGGTTAGCGCCACCCCTAACACGGCGGCAATAGCACCTCGGGCGATTAATGGCCCGGCTTTTACACCCGCATCCGGCTGCTTAAATGTGCCTTTCACATAGAGCGGGGAGCGTAGGGTCAGAATACGCAGCCCTTTGCTTTCTGGATTGATGGTTAGATCCAGCCGTTCGGTCGCGAAGTTAATATTACCGGTAATGCTGATCATGGCGTTTTCGGTATCAACCACAAACAGGCGTGGGGTGGCTAACCCATTGCGCAGCTGAATATCAGCCACCGCGCAGTTAATCTTCACCTCATCGTCACCAAACAACTTCGCCACCAGATAGTTACCCACATTCAGGCCAAGCAACTCCATCAAGCTACGGCTGATCAACCCTTGATTCAACAGTAAGCGCAGACTGCCATTACTGGTTGCCAGTAGCGCGGCCACCGAGTTGCCGGTCGCGGTAAAGGATGCATCGCCATTCAACTGCCCCAAGCTGTTACGCATTGCTTTTACCTGTGGCAATAGCGCCTTCAATTGCAGCCGGCGGGCATGTAAATCCACTTTACCCTGCATGGGATCTTTATTGCCATTCAGCCGTAACGTGGCATTCAGGCTCCCTCCCGCCATGCCGAAACGCAGTGGATCAAGCAATAACTCGCCACTATTCAGCACCACGTGGGTCGATAGATCATTTAGGGGTAATGACTTATCGCGCTCGATACGTTTCGCGGTATAGGTGACATCGGCATCCATCACCCCCCAGCTTTTGGTATCAAACTTTTCAGTCGGCAAGACCTTATTCGCGGGTTGCCGGTTTCGCTCGCCACGCCTGGCTTTTTCCTGATTGGAATCCGCCCCAATCAATGGCGCTAAATCAGCAAAGCGCAATTTTTCTGACGACATGTTGCCGGTTAATTTTGGCCGTGGCTGACTGGCGGTATAGGTCAGATTGCCGTGAATATCACTGTCGCCAATTTTACCGTTAAAGTTTTCATAGCGATAAACCGCGCCATCGGCTTGCTTGAGACTCGCCACTAAGCGGCCATCGGTGTTGTAAGGCGGAGTGGCGGGCAGTAACACGCCGATCAGCGGGTAGAGGTTGTCCAGACTGGCGCCTGAGAATTTCAGTTGCAGATCCAGCCCCGCCAGATTACCGGGGTCAGTTAAGGTGCCCGCCACCGCCACACGCGTAGCTCCAGAGCGCAGATCAGCCTGCAATGGGAATGGCCGACTCGCATCACTCATCGACAACATCCCACCCATCTTACCGCTGCCGGTCAGTGACTGCCCCTGATACTTGCCGTCAATCTTCCAGCCAAAAACATAATCTGCCGTGTTGCTTTGTGCACTATCGGCAGGCGGCTGACCCTTTTTCTCAGTGCTTGACCCCGTCACCTCAGCAAAGGGCAAGGGCTTCCCCAGAGGATCAATCACGGCGTGCAGATCCGCTTTCAGCATGGCATCGTTTAGACTTATCGCGCCACGATCAAAGACGATATCGTCGATATTGACCGACCAGGAGGAGGGCTGCTCACCCTCCTTCGGGCTATTGGCCAGATTAAACGTCCAGTTATTCTTACCATTAGCCAGCCGTAGTAGGTTGGCATCTGGCTGCGTCAGCCAGATACGGGGTATCCAGACCTCTTTCGCCAGTAAGGCTAAGGGGGCGATGCTGGCATCAACCCGTTTTAGGGTGACCATTTCGCCTGCAGGGAACGCCGTGGCAGCTATTTTATCGTCTGCCGTTTTATCACTGACCAGTTCCGGCGGATTGCCCAGAACCAGATCTTCTGCATGGATATTCGGCCAGGGGACCCAACCGCGCCAACCCGGCTCATCGCTTTTTCGTGACCAATCGACACCCAGATTGCCCCGGATAGCAAAAGGCCGTTGCAACTCGGCGGAGACTTTTTCGTTAATCGTCGGCTTGAGGCGGTTCCAGTCGAAGGTCATAATAAGCACAACTGTTGCCGCCAATAGCAGCAGAATCAGGCCACCCACGCCTGTGAGTACTTTTCCGGTTTTGGTCATAGTAGCTCCATGCCAATAATCTGATAAATAACGCTAAATCCACCGCCGGGATCGGCTTGAACGCACGTCAGCTTGCGGTATTTTAGTCGAAATTTTAGTCAGGAAAATCGTTAAACGATTAATAATGCAGATTCAGAAGACTACACTAACCATAGTCGATGATGGGGCAGAGTCCATTATTTGGGCAGCTCAATGCGGTGACGCGAAGGAAGGCAACACGGGGAACCTAATGGTGGTGAAAAATAGGATATTGTTGAGAAGGCATTAGCCACAAAACAGCATAGGTAGCGTCTGCAATCGATCAAATGAAGTTGGACGGGAGAGGTAATAACCTTGCGCCGCCGCCGCGTCAGAGCGCTGTACCATGGCCCACTCCTGCGAGGTTTCGACACCTTCCACAATCACTCCTTTACTGTAGCGATCCATTAAGGTGACTAGCGTGAAAAAGAGTTGGTTCCCGACATCACTCTCTTGCAACACGATAAACAGATCTCTGGCAACTTTGATGTATTCATAGCGCCAGCTAATGAATGAAGTGAAATTCGCCAGCCCACTACCAAAATCATCCAACCACAGTCGATCTGCTTCAGCAATGCGCGCAAAGGGGGTATCAAGGGAGGTATCAACATGCTCGAGTAATTCAAAACGAATGTAGGGCATGGCGTCGATGAGCACCTTGGCCTGCCTGTCATCCTGCATTGCCATCAGCGCCTGACCATCAATATTGATCGAAACCAGCACCGAGTGATGAACAAATATCGCGTGCCACTGCTTAATCATGTTCAGTTGCTCCAGCACCACATCCAAACGGTCGCGGATACTGATAGAACTGAAGTAATCTTCAGGGTTCAGACGGGTGTCTGGTGATGAGGGGTGAAAAACAGCCGTGAGCAACTCAATTGCCAGCAACGCCCCGGATGTGCGATAGATAGGTTGAAAAGTGTACCGACGCTGACATTGCCGCCAGAAGCTCTGCCCTTTATTACGATCAATGGCGGCAAAGGATGGCGCAAGTAAACCTGATACTTTGTTAGTCATCATCAGTTTAGTCGCCATGTTTCAGGACATCAGACAGTAATGGCAGTGTGTATTGCCGCCAGTCCGCAGAGATCCGGTGGTAAAGGTGATTTCCTCTGGAGATGTTATCGACTCGTATGGCCATAACTTTATATTGCGGCATGACAGATTCTTATTTCCAGATAGATTATGACCCCAGGTAGATGAGTTGGCGCGACACATTTAAGCCATCTATATTACTTAACTCAATAATGCCATTACTCTTAATGGAGATGAATATGCCTTATGTCAATATTAAAATTACCCGCGAAGGGGCGACGGCGGAACAGAAAAAACAGCTGATTGCTGGCGTCACGCAACTGTTAGTCGATACCTTGGGCAAAAACCCAGCAACAACCGTGGTGGTCATTGATGAAGTAGAGACCGATAACTGGGGCATTGGTGGTCAGAGTGTCACCGACCTACGAAAATCGTCATAATTCGGCTCAGAACAGTGGGAAACTTGTCAGTTTCCCAACCTACATCATAAAAAATTTAAAACGTCGTTTTAATACTATTGACTCTAACTAAGCCAGCAGTGAGACTAGCCTAAACCACACCCATCACTGACACACATTCAGAAATAGGCCAGCTTTCCATGACCAGCAAAAATATTGCCGTTATCGGCGAATGCATGATTGAACTATCACAAAAAGGTTCCGACCTTAGCCGGGGTTTTGGCGGTGATACGCTGAATACAGCGGTGTATGTTGCACGTCAGGTTTCTGAGCAGGCCCTGAATGTGCATTACGTGACCGCACTGGGCACTGACAGCTTCAGCGAAGAGATGCTGACCGCCTGGCAGCAGGAGAAGATCCACACTGACCTTATTCAGCGTATGGATAATAAGTTGCCGGGGCTATATTTCATCGAAACCGACAGCACCGGTGAGCGCACCTTCTATTACTGGCGCAATGATGCCGCCGCCCGCTTCTGGCTGACCAGCCCGGCGGCAGACGAAATCTGCCAACGTCTGGAAAAATTTGATTATCTGTATCTCAGCGGTATCAGTCTGGCGATTCTGGACAGCGCTTCACGTCAGCGTTTACTGAAGTTGCTGCGCGCCTGCCGTGCTAATGGTGGCAAAGTTATCTTTGATAACAACTACCGCCCACGTCTGTGGCAGAGCAAGGAGGAGACGCAGGAAGCCTACCGTGACATGCTGGCCTGTACTGATATCGCCTTCCTGACACTGGATGATGAAGATATGCTGTGGGGCGAGAAGTCACTGGAGCAGGTGATTGATCGCACTCAAGCATTAGGCGTGAGTGAGATTATTATCAAGCGGGGTGCAGATTCTTGCATCGTCTGGGTCAAAGAGGGCTTTGAAGCCCAGCAATATGATGTTCCGGCAGTCAAACTGCCGAAAGAGAGAGTCGTCGATACCACGGCCGCCGGGGACTCCTTCAGTGCCGGTTATCTGGCGGTTCGCCTGACCGGTGGCAGCGCCCACGACGCAGCAGTGCGTGGCCATTTAACCGCCAGCACAGTGATTCAGTATCGTGGTGCCATCATCCCACTGGCAGCCATGCCGGCGGTCTGATTAGCTCAGCATCGAGTTCGAAGGGGCTAACGCACCTCGGGGCACTTCGGCGGTTTACACCGCTACGACCCCAACGGTACGCTTCCCCTTCGTTCAGCAATAGCCATCAATCAACCCGGAGCATAGCGCGCCGGGCGACTTAATTACTGTGCGGTAGTGGGTGTCGGCGGTGCCGTTTCCGCAGCACTCACCACCGGCACGGCATCCTCAGGCACCACGGTATGCGGCGTCATAATCGCGTTATACGCCTCCTGCAACACCTTCACATTCACCTCTGGCTCGCCTTTCGGTTGCGTCAGAATCAACGTGGTATCTTGCGATAGCTGCTGTTTCAGCTCCTGATTCAGCGCGGCGAGAGTCAAGCTAGACAAGAATGCCTGCCGAAGCTTCTGATACTGCTCTGGCGCGATATCAACCACGCCACTCTGTTGTGAACGCAGGCGTTGGCTCATCAGAATGTCGGTATCGGTTCGGGCATAGGTGGCAAACAACTTGCTGAGCTGATCATTTTTCTGCGCCATCAATGCATCAAATTCCGCCTGACTCAGGCCATTGGTGCGTAATCCGGCCAGTTCGCGGGCAACAAAACTCATCCCCGGCGTTAGATTCTCGGTCGGCGTATTCAAGTGAATAGCACATTGGGCGCGCTGATACTGCACCCGACAATCAAAGCCCAGCTTCAGGTTCTTCTGATCGCTCTTATTCAATACTTGCTGGATATGCCAGAACAACGCCTCACGGGCTAAATCGCTGCGCCAGTAGCGGCTCAATGCGACGGAGTCCTGAATCGGATGCCATGGGGTATCCCACATCAGTGATAGCGTGTCTTGCGTTGCCTGTTCACCCATCAAGCTCACCGGCTCTGGTGGCAATGGCGCTAACATCGCCACTGGCGCAGGTGTCGTGCGCTTCCCTTTCAGCTCTGAGAAGGTTTTGCTGATTTGGGCGGCGATACTGCGGCTATCCACATTCCCCACCACGTACAGCGTCATGGCGTCCGGGGTATACCACTGCTGATAAAACTGTTTTAGCTTCTCAACATCGACCGGTTGCGCCACCGGCTGGCCCGGATCATGCCCAATCAACGAAGAGCCTTTCAGCCGATAACGCCACCAAGGTTCCTGAATATTTTGCGGGAAAGTGGCAATCGGATCTGTCGCGCTATTCAGTGCAGCATTAACGGTTTGTTCATTTATAGCCAGTTTGCCACTGGTATCAGATAACCAGGCCAGCGCTTCCTTCATCAGGTCAGGGCGGTTATTGGGCAGACTAAGGCTGTATAAGGTGAAATCATAAGATGTAATGGCTGGTGGCAACGGGCGCTCGTTATCGACCCCTTGCTGCCACAGCGACTGAAGTTGGGCGGGCGTAAAGCTCACGCTGCTCATTAATGCCAGACGTGGCAACAGATGGGCAAAGCCAACTTGCTGTGCGCTTTCTGATAATGAGCCAGTATTAACGACCAGACGTAACTCGATCCGATCGCTTGGGCGCTGTGGCGTTGCCAACAACTGCCATGAAAACCCGTTTTCTAGCTTCCCCTGCTGCCAGGCAGGATCGGGTTGTAGTGCTTCAGCCTGCACATTACTGCTGGCGGCAGCCAACAATAATCCACCCACTATGAGACGAATTCTGGTGCCCTGCATGTGAACCCCTACTTAATAATCTATCCAATTTTAACCCTTCTTACTCGAAGCCACAGTGGTGTTAGCTGCCCTCCCTAACATGGGTCAGTGCATCGCTGACGGCCTACCTGCAACACCAATTGCCTTGGGTATAAACAATACAATTTTACGTAAGTCACTTGTTTCACGTGAACAGCCAATGCTTAGCATATCAGCGACCAACGCCATATACCGCAGCTATAAAGAGATGCATAAACCATCCAGCTGGCAAAAACAGGTCACTATGCCGACATTTTTGGGCTAAAAATCAACGGTCATCGCCTCCATGAAAACTGGAGGTGGGAGTGTACCATTCTGTTAGACCGCATGCTTTTGCGGATGTCACTCATCAGAGTAAAAAAATAGTCTCTAAAGGGTAATTAATACCAGAAAACGGCGATGGGGGACTCATTTTACGGAAGTACCGCCAGTGACAGCGAGCCACTGGCGGTTTTTATGTGAATTATCTGAAACTGTATAACGCGTCTATCAAGAAGAAGAGATGCTGCCCTTCATCTCACTATTCGGGGGAGTTTTATTGGATAACACCGCTTGCAACTGATCGTTATCCAGCTGGTTGCACCATTTGGCAACCACAATGGTTGCAACACCATTACCCACCAAGTTAGTCAGCGCACGGGCTTCTGACATAAAGCGGTCGATACCCAAAATCAGGGCCAACCCAGCCAGAGGCAAATGCCCTACCGCAGAAATGGTGGCGGCTAACACAATAAAGCCACTGCCTGTCACCCCTGCAGCCCCTTTCGAAGAGAGCAGCAGCACCACCAATAATGTTACCTGATGAATCACATCCATATGGGTGTTCGTGGCTTGCGCAATAAATACCGCCGCCATAGTCAGGTAAATAGAGGTGCCATCAAGGTTAAAGGAGTAGCCGGTCGGGATAACCAAACCAACCACCGACTTCTTACAGCCCGCTTTTTCCATCTTGTCCAGCATCCGCGGTAACACGGATTCAGATGATGAGGTCCCCAACACGATCAGCAACTCTTCTTTGATATAGCGGATAAACTTGAAGATATTGAAGCCGTTGAATTTTGCAATCGAGCCAAGCACCACCACCACAAACAGGATACAGGTGGCGTAGAAGCAGATGATCAACTGACCCAATTGCACCAGACTGCCCACACCATATTTACCGATAGTAAAGGCCATAGCACCGAAAGCCCCGATTGGCGCTAAGCGCATGATCATATTGATGATGCCAAAGATAACGCGGGAGAAACTCTCGATAACATTGAAGATGATCTGGCCTTTCTCACCCAGACGATGCAGGGCAAAACCAAATAACACCGCAAACAGCAGCACTTGCAGAATATTGCCGCTAGCAAAAGCACCCACCACACTGCCGGGAATAATATCAAGTAAGAACGGCACAATCCCTTGCTGCGAGGCTTGCTCGGCATAGAGTGCAACCGCTTTGGCATCCAGTGTCGCCGGGTCGATATTCATCCCGGCGCCGGGTTGTACCACATTCACAATTACCAGACCAATCAGTAGCGCGATGGTGCTGACAATCTCAAAGTAGAGCAAGGCTATCGCACCGGTACGGCCAACGGCCTTCATACTTTCCATCCCCGCGATGCCCGTCACGACGGTACAAAAAATCACGGGTGCGATAATCATTTTAATTAGTTTAACAAATCCATCACCCAGTGGTTTCATCTGAGCGCCGAGGTCAGGGTAAAAGTGACCTAACAAAACACCCAGGGTAATCGCCGTTAACACTTGAAAATAAAGACTTTTAAATATTGACGCTTTCATAACTATGTCCTTTTGAAGAAATACACGGCAGCCTATCGCTTTGTTCTCAGTGATGATTGAGTGACACTTCTTTTTTATCCGTGCTTGCGCGGAAAATAACACCCTCATAACAATATGGAAATTATTAGTTGCACTGGATTGCACCCTTCGTTCGAAATTAAGAACTGAAACGCTTCAAGAGAACGCAACAAGAGAAATACAGTGAGATCAACCAGACAATTAACCAAAAATGATTAATGGTGATAATGAATAAAAAAGCGGCAATTAACAGGGCGAGCAGGAAAGCGTTGAGGATTTTGTTGCACAATTTCTGCAAAAAATATGCAATCAATAACAGAAGTGAATAGCATTTTGGATGGGGGGCAAAAAATCAAAAAGGCGAAAATCGTGCCGCACAGCTCCCCCAAGGGAGAAGCACGGCATGATGTTCAGATATTGCAGCGAATAATTAACGATCGAGGGTGATGCCATACTGTTCGCGATAGCGATGAACAGCCGCCAGATGATCGGCCATTTCCGGCTGCTCTTCCAGATAACTGACCACATCACTCAGGGTAACAATAGAGATCACTTTACAATGGTAATCACGCTCAACTTCTTGAATCGCCGAGATTTCACCACGGCCGCGCTCCTGACGATCTAATGAAATCATCACACCTGCCAGTGTCGCGCCTTGCGCATTGATAATCTCCATTGATTCACGAATTGCAGTGCCGGCGGTTATCACATCATCAACCAGCATGACTCGGCCTTGTAACGGGCTACCCACCAGACTGCCGCCTTCACCGTGGTTTTTCGCTTCTTTGCGGTTAAAGCAGTAAGGCAGATCACGCTCATGATGCTCCGCCAAAGCGACGGCGGTGGTGGTTGCAATCGGAATACCTTTATAGGCTGGCCCGAATAATAGATCGAACTCCACGCCACAATCCATTAATGCAGCGGCGTAGAAACGCCCGAGTTTTGCCAGATCAAGCCCGGTATTAAACAACCCTGCATTAAAGAAATAGGGGCTGATTCGCCCAGACTTCAGGGTAAATTCGCCGAACTTCAACACCTGCTTGTTAAGCGCAAACTCAATAAACTCGCGCTGATAGGCTTTCATGGGGACCTCTCCTCTCTAGATTGTGACGGCTTTCGTTAATCACTTATTCATTAGGTGCCTCAAATTGCAGGCAAAAAAAAGGCGACTACCGAGTCGCCTAAATCAATTACTGCGCTAACGCCGCCTTCTGCGCCTGGAAGATAGTCTCTATCCCCCCTCGGGCCAATGCCAGCAACGCCAACAGCTCTTCATGACTGAACGGCTCACCTTCAGCGGTGCCCTGCACCTCTATCATCCGGCCATCTTCCATCATGACAACATTCATATCAGTTTCCGCCGCAGAGTCCTCTACATACTCCAGATCACAAAGGGCCTCGCCCTTCACGATACCGACAGAAACCGCAGCAACCAGCCCTTTCATCGGGTTAGCTTTTAATTTGCCGCTGGCCACCAACTTATTCAGCGCATCAGCCAGCGCCACACAAGCCCCACTGATTGAAGCAGTACGGGTGCCACCATCAGCCTGCAAAACGTCGCAATCTAAAGTAATGGTGAACTCGCCCAACTTCTTCAGATCCACTGCCGCACGCAAAGAGCGGGCGATCAGGCGCTGGATCTCCAACGTACGGCCGCCTTGCTTGCCTTTCGCAGCTTCGCGGGCATTACGGCTATGGGTGGAGCGTGGCAACATGCCATATTCGGCGGTAATCCAGCCCTGGCCCTGCCCTTTTAGAAAGCGCGGGACACCCTCTTCAACCGTGGCGGTGCACAATACTTTGGTATCGCCAAACTCAACCAACACTGAACCTTCAGCGTGTTTCGTGTAATTACGGGTCAGGGTTAATGGGCGGACTTGTTGTGCTGCTCGGTCTGCTGGACGCATGGGCTTTCTCCGGCTTTAAATCGATATTGGTCGCGCATTATACGGCCTTAGTGATGTAATGCCTATCCTGCCCGCGCCTCGGAGGCTATAATCCCTGCATCTTTTCTTTATTAAAACGGGTACGCACAATGATCCGCAGCATGACCGCCTACGCCCGGCGTGACATTAAGGGTGAATGGGGCAGCGCAGCTTGGGAGCTGCGTTCCGTTAACCAACGCTATTTAGAAACTTATATTCGCTTACCAGAACAGTTCCGCAGCCTGGAACCGGTCATTCGCGAACGTATCCGCAGCCGCCTAACTCGCGGCAAAATTGAGTGCAGCCTGCGCTTTGAACTGGACGCCACGGCACAAAGTTCACTGATTCTGAACGAAAAACTGGCGAAACAGCTGGTTGAAGCGGCGAACTGGGTCAAAATGCAAAGTGATGAAGGCGAGATAAACCCGCTTGATGTTTTGCGCTGGCCGGGCGTGATGTCAGCAGAAGAGCAAGATCTGGATGCCATCAGCACTGAACTGATGCAGGCGCTGGATGTGGCCCTTGATGACTTTATCATCTCCCGCGAGACCGAAGGTGCAGCATTAAAAACACTGATCGAACAGCGCCTTGATGGCGTGAGTGCCGAAGTGATTAAAGTCCGTGCACACATGCCCAACATTTTGCAGTGGCAACGTGAGCGGCTACTAAATAAACTGGAAGAAGCGCAGGTCCAGCTGGAAAATACCCGTCTGGAACAAGAGTTAGTGCTGATGGCGCAGCGTGTCGATGTCGCCGAAGAGCTGGATCGCCTCGAAGCGCACGTCAAAGAAACGCACAATATTTTGAAGAAAAAAGAAGCTGTTGGCCGCCGCCTTGATTTTATGATGCAAGAATTCAACCGCGAGTCGAATACGCTAGCATCAAAATCTATCAATGCCGAGGTCACTAACTCAGCCATTGAGCTGAAAGTGCTTATTGAGCAAATGCGCGAACAGATTCAGAATATCGAGTAAAGTTTCACAAGCTATCACCAGAAAGCATAAAACCAGCAAGCCCGCAGATTAGCGGGCTTTTTTATTTAATTCACGGTCACTATTACTTAAGTAATTTGACTACGTTATTCGTAGTATCAGCATCAAGAGAAAACTACGACTATCGTAGTTATGAAGATGAAAACTAATTACCATAGTGTTTTTTGTCAAAGACTTAAGCAGGCTAGACTCGCTAAAGGATTGTCTCAAAAGAAGCTGGGCATTGCTGCCGGGCTTGATGAGTTTGTGGCAAGCACACGTATTAATCGTTACGAGAAAGGCGTACATGAAGTCAGTATCGAGATGGCTAAACAACTGGCGGATGTGTTAGAGGTGCCGTTAGCCTATTTCTATACCGCTGATGATGTATTGGCCGAAATAATGCTTATTATTCTGACATTGTCGCCAATACAAAAAATGGAGATATTAGCGCGGGTAAAAGAGTGGGCAGAGCAAGATCACTGAAACAAAATAGCGCCAAACCAAATCACACAAAATAAGTAAAAAGTAACGCGTGGTTTGATTGCTCATACCTACCCCCACCGGTAAAACGCCATATCCTAGGACGATATGGCGACGCATTCAGACACGGATAACAGAATCATGGCAACCTTTCCCCGCCCTCGTGCGGGGCTTTTTTTGTCTGCTATTTAGTGATGGCGTTCACCGTTTGAAGCTTTATTTCTGGTTGGCGAGACTAAAAAGGGGCGTGCATGCCTAGAGTGCATGGATCTGCATGCAAAATACCCCCCTTAAAACCCTGTGTAGCCCCAGTACTGCCGCGGTTTGAGGGCGTGCATGCAACTGCATGAAAAGCGGCCTGTAAAGCGCGCAGGCGTGGAGGGGATAGCATTGCGCGCAGTGAATAAATTGCATTAATCTCTATCCACCACGACATTGGGTATCAATCGACGATATGATGAAATCCTGCTCTTCGTCATATCGTCTAAAAGTCTTCCCGAGGATACTTTGTGCTAAGATGTGACGCTTTTTTTTAAAACCATTTTATTAGTACGGATAAACTATAGGTGATATGAATGATTAGGTGGGATGGATTCGATCTAGTTGGTGAAAAAATCATAAAACTTTTCAATGAAATGATAGGTATTTCAACAGTCCTAGCAGCTCTTTTTGCCACATTATTTTTGGGTTTTAAAAAGGACCCTATGCACCCTATTCTTTATTTAATAGGTTTAGCTACAATTTTACTCACGGTGGTTGTTTTTCGTGGTTACTTACTTGGAATTACGAAAATAATACCAAATGATAAAATATCAAAAACATGGTTTGTTTTTTCCTTTTTTTCTGCTGGATTAATGTCCTGCATTCCACTGGTATTAATTATAGCCATAGCAAAATCATTTATTTAACACATCACTCACATCATCACTAACAAATAATTAGGTGAATTATGGATTACAATATAATCGATATACTGATGGATTCTGAATTGTTCGATGATGTTTTGTTTTATAATAACTATGTTGGCATTCGAGATGATGACTTTGTTGATTTGTTAATAGCATACAATGAAAAAGCAAATAAGTTATTATTTCAAGCTACTGTAGATTATCTTTGTCATAGTTCACCTCTTAATGTTTATTTACCTAGTAGAAATTATTCTAGCTATTATTCAAAAGCACTATTATCAATGGATTCAGTAATTATTAATGATGAAATAATAGATGCACTAGCTTACATACAAGATTACGAGGTTAACAATAAAATAATTTACATGCCTGACAACCCCATTACTCATGCAAAAATTATAGTGTCCGATTTTATTAAATACATTAGTAAAAATAGGTTATTAATTAGCAATGGCTCAATCCAGATAATACCAAGTAGAGCTAGAGAATATGAATCCATCAAAAAGAGAATTGTATTAACCAATCAAGCAGATGAGCATTCACTATGGGATTTGATCCCTCAAAATACAATAAATATATATAAAAAATCGATGGATATCAAACCAATTAAGCGGGTTGGTCAAAACGGTGGTGACATTTACTTCAAAGAAGTAAATAGAAAAACAATTGCTGGTGAGTTAGCAGTAACTATTAGCGATTGTAACTCACCCTATGTTAATGGATATATATTTTCTACAGCTAGGACATATAAAGATGAGTACGGAAATATAAAAATCATTGAAAACTCCAGAGTGGATTCTATTCCTGAAAGTAGGACTACATATGATAATTGGGTTGCTGGTGTAAGAAATAGGACTATAAGAGAGCATTTTACAAATTTGAGTTTAAATTTATCACTAGCAAAAGAGATAAATTCATCGCTAGGCTATAACTGTAACTTTACAAACAGAATCCTAAATAATATAAACAAAGAAGGTAATATAAAAAGAAAAATGCTCGAAGTTGATACGCCATTTTTAACTGGCCTCTCTTCTGAAACCATTGCAAAAATAAAAAATGACTATGGTGATAGCTTTGACGCATATAAAAGAGTACTCCGTGATACTGCATATAAATTGCAATTAACAACCGATAAATATCATATAGAAATGATTAATAAAGAATTCAAAGAAAGAATTTATGATGACGGAATAAGGTATATAGAATTAGCTATAACATCCTTACGTAAGAGATCATTAAGCGAATTAGTAATTGAATCGGGAGTTGCGGCGGTTGGTTTTATTGACATTAAATTTACCATATTGGGTTTGATTAGTGCTGGTATCGGTATGGCTAAGACTATAAAGTCTATTAAGAGGGATCACGAAACAGTCAAAAATCATCCATCTTATTTTTTACTTAAAATAAGTAAAAAATAGCCCATCTAAGCAACATATTTTTAAAGCATGAAAATAGTACAACTTTCAGTTTTAAGCTCTTTTTTTGCTAACAAGATGATGAGCAAGACCTATCTTATTCATGTGTAAATGCAGAAATAAAAATGTACCAACAAATGTACCAAATAAAACACAGATAATAAAAACAATAAATATCAATGCATTACATTGCAATCACATGGCAGATTCAAAATATCGATTAACTTCTCACCGCATTTCAGCACGTCGCAAAAAATTTCTAATACCAAAAATTAAGTTGCACCTCAAATGTTGGATAACAACCTGACATTTAGAGGTGCACTTTTATGATTTCTCATCGCCACAATATCCCCGCTTGCCTTGCCGAACCGCTGGTTTTAACTGGTAGTGGAGGTTTTGTTCATAGGTGAATATGTATTCATAAAACGCAAAGGTAATTTGAGTGCTTTCCGGGCGCTCAAAAATAAGAATCCGTGAGATTGCTAGTCGCTAACACTCAATCTAATATTGTGAGAGATAAGTTGGTAAAAGGAAATCATCATGTTTAAGTGTCGCGGTTTAATCGCAGTATTGGCAGCTATTATCTCTCTTTCCATGTTTGCAACACCGGCACTGGCAAATCCGGGTAATGGCAACAGTGGTGGTAACCATGGCAATAGTGGCAATCATGGGAATAGCCAAAAAGGTAACGCTAGCCAGAAAAATACCACGTCAGCCGATCATCGTAAAAACTATGGTAAACCTGATCATGTTGACTCAGATATTAACTATAACTTAGCCCGAAATCTGGCAGTTAACTTCGGCCTGACGGGTTATCAATCATTGCCGCCAGGCATAGCGAAAAATTTGGCCCGCGGGAAACCCCTTCCTCCAGGCATTGCAAAGAAAAGTGTTCCTGCTTCCATGCTGGGGCAGCTCCCTTATTACCCAGGATATGAGTGGAAGATGGTGGGTAATGATTTGGTGCTGATCGCATTGAGCACTGCCGTCGTAACGGCAATCATTAACGGCGTTTTTGATTAGTATCAAAATTGCCCTGGCTTTCAGGGCAATTTATTAAGCACTTATTTATATTGTTTGCCAAATGCATCAATAACCCTTTCGCCATCTTCTTTGGTAAACACACCTTTTTGTGGTTCAGGCAATATTTCAAGCACCGTTTCTGAAGGGCGGCATAGTCGTGTTCCCTGTGGGGTAACAACAATCGGGCGGTTAATCAGAATAGGATATTGCAACATAAAATCGATTAACTGATCGTCCGTAAACGGGTTTTCTGCCAGCCTTAGCTGTTCATAAGGCTCAACATTCTTACGCAATAAGGCCCTGACACTTATTCCCATATTAGCAATGAGCTTTACCAGCTTATCGCGGCTCGGGGGTGTTTCGAGATAATAAATAACTGTTGGTTCGACTCCACTATTGCGGATGAGTTCTAACGTATTACGGGATGTACCACAGTCTGGATTGTGATAAATAGTAATGTTGCTCATATCAGTATCTCATTACAAATTGAAAGAGAGGCGCAATGCCAGCATAAGCAGAGTCATGACAATCTCAATGCCATCATAGCGTCGATATCACCAAGTAATCATCAACGTTCATTATGTTTTAATGATCTGCTTCGGATATATGCCCCCGACTGTGCCTCTGCATAGGTAGAAACCTGTAGAACGCAGTCTACCCAAATGGATCATTACCTTTTTAAATATTCGATTATAAAAAATTATGTTGAGTCACAGAGAGTTTGGAAAACTATTTTGGCGGAAGACCACAGGAGTCGAACCTGCCGAGGACCGCTGGCGGCCCCATCTGGATTTGAAGTCCAGCCGCCCCACCGGGGACGATGATCTTCCATAGATATGCATTATCTAAGTCGGCGATTATAGCGCGTTTATTGTATGGCGCTATTCATTAGATATGAGTTGGTGAATAAATGGCTCTATTGCATTAACGGAAATCACTCCGCAGCAGTGGTGCTGTCGCCAGGTAAGTGCAGCCTGTTACCAGACTGCACTTATATCCAGCTCTAAAGGGGTCAGGCCGATATGACTCTCAACGCAATGCCTGAAGAATATTATAGGCAGCTTGTACGCGGACAGGATTAGGGTAATTCTTGTTAGCCAACATCACTATGCCAATATTCTCCTCTGGGATGAAGACAATATAAGCCCCAAAACCATTGGTAGCACCGGTCTTATGCACCCAAGATGCCGGTATCGCAGGGTGTGGTGGCTGCAATTCCTCAGCTTTACGCGGTTTCAACGCGATATCATTGCCACTGTCGGCAATGACCCTCTGTGGGTTGATAGGCCAGTTATACATTTCCCACCCCAACCCTTGGAACATCTCTCCCGCTTGGAAATAGCGAGACTGGGCCGCGATGAGCGCTCTCTTTAACTTATCGTTTTCAGCAGGCAGGCTATCAGGGCTCATATTGGCCTGCATAAATCTCATCATATCTTGCGAGGTGGATTTCACGCCATAGGCTTCCTCACCCAACATGCCTAATGTGACACGTACTGGCCGACCATCCTTATATCCCCATGCATAGTTTGACTGCATCGACTCAGGGACAGTGATAAAAGTATGTTTCAGTTTTAATGGCTGGAACACATTTTTCATCATGTAGTTTTCAAATGTTAACTGACTTTTCTTCACCGCCAGCGCACCAAATAAGCCAATGCTGGCATTGGAGTAATTTCGCATTACCCCTGGAGCCCATTGTGGCTGCCATTGTTGATAATATTGCCATAATGATTTCTGGTCGGTCACCGAATCGGGGAGTTGAAGAGGAAGCCCGCCCGCAGTGTAAGTCGCCAGATGCAACATTTTCACCTTTTTCCACTGATTCCCCGTTAGCTCAGAAGCGTATTCCGTCACAGGATCATTAAGGTTCATCATTCCGGTTTGTACCGCATACTCCCCGGCAACTCCGGTAAAGGTCTTACTCACCGAACCGAGCTCAAACAGGGTATTTTCTGTTACTCGGCGGCCTGTTTTTATATCCGCGACGCCATAGTTAAAAAATTGCGGCTTGCCGTCATAAAATACCGCGACGGCCATACCGGGAATATCCTGTTCTTTGAGCAATGGCGTAAGGGTGTTATTAACGATAGCTGCAACCTGTTGTTCCGTCAGTATTGTTTGTGCTGAGGTACAAAGTGGGGAGGTTGTGATAGCGGCTAAGACCAAAGTAGTGATTATAGACTTTTTCATCATTGGGGATCTTCCATAGACTGGTAAATGACACGCAGTGTGGCTCCTTCTGCGGCACAAATTCTGCAAGGATTGACTATCGATAACAATCGATTATATTTGGCATTTAATAATAGAAAATCTAACAGATAAGCCTATGGTACGCAGCTATATTCCGTTAAATGCACTTCGTGCCTTCGAAGCTGCGGCCAGACAGTTAAGTTTTACTAAGGCTGCTATCGAATTAAATGTTACCCATGCCGCAATAAGCCAGCAAGTCAAAGCCCTGGAACAACGCCTCAACTGTCGCCTCTTTATTCGTATTTCACGCGGATTAGTGCTAACAACGGAAGGTGAGAATCTACTCCCCATCCTTAACGACTCCTTTGATCGGATAGCTGACACCCTAGACCGTTTTTCTGCTGGGATGATGCGTGAAAAAATCAGAGTGGGCGTTGTCGGAACCTTCGCCACCGGCTATCTATTGTCGCGTTTGAGGCATTTTCAACAGCATTACCCCCATGTGGATATTTTACTTTCCACACATAATAATCGCGTCGATGTTGTGGCTGAAGGGCTGGACTACGCCATTCGCTATGGCAATGGTGCCTGGCATGGCACGGAGTCGCAATTTTTATGCGATGCCCCCCTTGCGCCTTTGTGTGCTCCCTCATTAGCAGGGTGTTTACGTACCCCTAATGACCTTCAAAAATTTACTCTGCTTCGCTCCTATCGTCGCGATGAATGGTCGACATGGTTTACCGCCGCAGGGGGATCTCTCCCTTCACCTTCCCAGCAAATAATCATGTTCGACTCGTCGGTAAGTATGCTGGAAGCGGCGCAAGAGGAAATAGGTATTGCGCTGGCCCCACCGTCCATGTTTATGCACCTGCTACGTAGTGAACGCATCATCCAACCTTTTAGCACGACGATTAACCTCGGAGGATATTGGTTAACTCGCCTACAATCCCGCACAGAAACTGCCGCGATGCGGGATTTTGCTCTGTGGTTATTGTCTGAGATGAAATCTGAAAGAGTCGAATCACGGTGACAGATTCTGCTGTATTTACGGAATCACTCAGCGGTTATGTCTCTACAACAGCTCGAAAGAGCTAATAGTTCACTTCGCCATATTTATCACGGTGCTCTTTCGGGGTGATGGAATAGCCTTTTTTGAATACCGAATAGAAATATTGCAGCGACGGGTAACCGCACATTTGTGATATTTCATTGATAGGCAGCGAGGTAGCGGCCAGTAAATTGCGCGCTCGATCGAGCTTTTCTTCATGAATAACGCCATGAATCGTCTGCCCAATATCGTCTTTAAAGCGCTTTTCCAAATTCGAACGCGACATCCCTACCGCATCCAGCACCTGCTCCACCTTAATCCCCTTGCAGGCGTGATGACGAATGTAGTGCATCGCCTGAATGACCGCCGGATCACGTAGCGAACGAAAATCCGTTGAACGGCGAGCTATTACTTTCACTGGAGGAACCAGAATGCGCTGCAACGGCGGGGCCTCTTGCTGTTTTTGGCGTTGGTTAAGGCGTTGATGTAACAACTTGGCCGCCCGATAGCCCATTTGCCGTGTCCCTTGCGCGACTGATGAAAGTGCCACTCGTGATAAATAGCGGGTTAACTCTTCATTATCGATGCCAATCACACTCAACTTTTCTGGTACGGCAATATCCAGATGCTCGCACACCTGCAATAAATGGCGCGCCCGCGCATCCGTCACGGCAATAATCCCCGTCTGATGCGGCAAGGTTTGTACCCAATCCGCCAACCGATTCTGGGTGTATTGCCAGTTCGCCGGCGCGGTGGCCATGCCTTGATAGACCACCCCTTGATATTGCTCCGCCGCCACTAATTGGCGGAAGGCATATTCCCGCTCCTGTGCCCAGCGCTTATCACTGCTGGCCGGTAGCCCGTAGAAAGCAAAACGATTTAAACCCTTCTCTTTCAGATGCATAAAAGCGGCCTCGACCAAGGCCTGATTGTCGGTCGCAATATAATCGACCGGCGGGTACTCCTCCGGCTGATGGTAAGAGCCGCCGACCCCGATGATAGGGACATCGACATTCACCAGCAGTTGCTCTATCTGCCGATCATCAAAATCAGCTATAACACCATCACCCAGCCAATCACGGATGTTATCGATGCGACAGCGAAAATCCTCTTCAATAAAAATATCCCAATCGCACTGCGAAGCCTGTAAATACTCGCCGACGCCTTCCACTACTTGCCGGTCGTACACTTTATTAGCGTTAAACAGCAAGGTTATCCGGTAGCGTTTCTCAAACATGGGAGTGGCTCCTGAAATGGATGGGGGATTAAAACGAAATCCGCAGAGAGATCAATGCAGTATGGCACTGAACTCTCTGCTGCGGGATAGGGTTAAACCCGGCGTTTGGTGGCAGAATCCATCCACACGGCCAGCAGCAAAATCGCGCCTTTGACAATGTACTGCCAGAATGTCGGAACATCTAGCATACTCATCCCATTGTCGAGAGAAGCCATGATAAATGCGCCCATCACCGCACCGGCCACACTGCCGATCCCACCGGCAAGACTCGTGCCACCAATCACACAGGCGGCAATGGCATCCAGTTCAGCAATATTACCCGCCGAAGGTGAACCGGCCCCCAGACGTGAGCTAAGAATCAAACCAGCGATAGCGACCATCAATCCATTGATCGCAAATACCGCCAGTTTAGTGCGCTCAACATTCACCCCTGATAAACGAGCGGCATCAATATTGCCGCCAATGGCATAGATTCGGCGGCCAAATGCCGTGCGGGTAGCCATAAATATCCCTGCCAACATCAACGCCGTCAGAATCAATACCGGAGTAGGGACACCGCGATAATCATTCAGTAAATATATTGCACCAAGAACAATAATGGCGGTAATTGATTGGCGGGTGACATCCCCTTGTGGCGCGGCGACAGGCAAACCGAGCCGGATTCGGTGACTGCGGCGATGCCACTGCCAGGCGACAAACAGCATCAGGCCAATTGCGCCGATGCCGAACCCAAGACCATTGGGCAGATAACTTTGACCAATCTGCGACATGGCGTTACTGGTGGGCGACACCGTCGTGCCGTTGGTGATGCCAATCAAAATGCCGCGAAATGCCAGCATTCCCGCCAGGGTGACAATAAATGAGGGCACTTTGCGATAGGCCACCCACCAACCATTCCATGCCCCAAGTACCAGCCCTAAACCCAGCGTGATCACAATGGTCAGGGGTAGCGGCCAGCCAAGCCACACATCAAAAATCGCCGCAATTCCGCCTAGCAACCCCATCATTGAGCCGACGGACAAGTCAATTTCCGCTGAGATAATGACAAATACCATGCCAACGGCGAGGATGCCGGTGATCGCCGTCTGGCGCAGCAGGTTCGAGATATTTCTGGCGCTGAGATAGGCCCCTTCGGTGGTGAATGTGAAAAACAGCATAATAATGGCGATAGCCGCCAACATAACAAAAACTTGCAAATTAACTGATTTTAGCCGAAATAGCGGCTTTTTAGCGCCATTTTCCGGTGCATTAACTTCTGGTTGGTTAGCTTGCGACATGGGTTTCACTCCTGAGTGCGGCTTCCATGACCTTTTCTTGAGTCAGGTTCTGGTTAATGAGATCGGCTTTGATGCGCCCCTGATGCATGACCAGCACCCGATCACTTAATCCCAAGACCTCCGGCAGTTCAGAGGAAATCACAATGACCGCAATCCCCTGTTGGACCAATTGATTGATAAGTTTATAAATTTCATATTTTGCGCCAATGTCGATACCACGCGTCGGTTCGTCGAGGATCAAAATCCGTGGATTCAATAACAGGCATTTAGCCAATATGGCTTTTTGCTGATTGCCGCCACTGAGGCGGGCGATGGCTAGCTCTGAAGAGGAGGTTTTCACTTTCAATCGCGCCAGAGAGTGCACAATCGTCGATTGCTCTTTAGCATCATCCAGCACGCTAAAAGCACCGGTAAAATCATCCAGCGCCGCCAGGGTAATATTGGCCCCAACCCCCATCACCGGCACAATGCCATCTTTTTTGCGGTCTTCCGGCACCATCGCGATACCCAGCTTCATAGCTTGCTGGCAATTGCTGATGGTGACAGCTTTGCCATCAATAAAAATCTCGCCCTGCCAGCGGCCTGGATAGACGCCAAACAGGCATTGCACCGTTTCTGTGCGGCCCGAACCGACCAATCCGGCCACCCCTAAAATCTCGCCGCGTTTCAAAGAGAAAGAGACGCCATCTACCCGACGAATATGGCGGTTTACCGGATGCCAGGCGCAGAGATTTTCTACCCGCAGAATTTCCTCACCGATGTGGTGCGCCTCGTGGGGGTATAGCTCTTTAAGTTCGCGGCCCACCATCATGGCGATAATGTCATCTTCACTCATAGTTGCCGCAGGGCGAGTGCCAATATGACGACCATCGCGGATCACACAGATATGATCCGAGATGGCTTTCACTTCGTTCAATTTGTGCGAGATATAGATGCAGGCGATGCCGTGATTTCGCAGGTCACGAATAATATCCAGCAAAATGGCCGTTTCGCTCTCCGTCAGCGAGGCCGTTGGCTCATCCAACACCAGCAGCCGCACTTGTTTATTCAGCGCTTTCGCGATTTCGACCAATTGTTGCTGCCCAAGGCCCAGTTCACCAACCAGTGTATGGGGATCGACCGCTAGCTTGACCTGCGCCAGCATCCGTTGACAGCGTAAATACATGGCGTCGTAATCCATGATGCCGAAGCGGCCCCATTCTGAGCCGAGAAACATGTTCTCCAGCACAGACATTTGTTTCACCAATGCCAATTCCTGATGAATTATTGCAACACCCTTTTGCTCTGTTTCACGAATATTTTTGGCCTGAAGCGTTTCACCTGCAAAAATTATTTCCCCTTGATAGGAACCTGTGGGGTAAATACCACATAACACCTTCATTAGTGTGGACTTTCCCGAGCCATTTTCGCCGCATAATGATAATACTTGCCCAGCCTCCAGTGTTAGGCTGATATTATCGACTGCCTTAACGACGCCAAACTGCTTGGTGATCTCTTTCATCTCTAGCAGGTAGGCCATTGCTCCCTCCTGTACCTTTTTAATTAAAGTTGCAGCTAATAAAACTGCAACTTTAATTGTTTATGCCATATATGAAATAGCAGCAATTTTAATAAACTGGTAAAATTCACCACTTATTAAAATTAGTAATAAAACCGCAAAATATACTTAATCAGTAAATATCTGATTTTTTATGGAATCCATCGGCGATAATTGTGCTATCAATATTATTTTTATCGACTTGAATCGGCGTTAATAAATAAGCGGGCACATCTTTTATGCCATTACTTAATTGGCTGTTCGCTTTGGGTTGTTCACCTTTACCCAAGCTCACGGCAATTTCTGCGGCGTCATTAGCTAATTTACTGATTGGCTTATATACCGTCATGGTTTGCGTACCTGCAACAATACGTTTTATGGCTGCCAAATCAGCATCCTGCCCGGAAATAGCCACTTTACCCGCCAGACCTTGCGCAGCTAATGCCTGAATAGCACCGCCAGCGGTGGCATCATTCGACGCCACTACCGCATCAATCTTGTTATTATTGGCCGTCAGCGCGTTTTCCATGATTTTTAAGGCATTTTCAGGTAACCAGGCATCAACCCACTGGTCGCCAACAATCTTGATTTTACCCTCTTTTATCAGTGGATTAAGTACTGTCATCTGCCCTTGACGGAACAACTTGGCGTTGTTATCCACCGGCGAACCGCCCATCAAGAAGTAGTTACCTTGTGGCACTCGCTCAACCAGGCTTTTAGCTTGTAACTCACCCACTTTTTCATTATCAAATGAGATATAAAAGTCGATATCCGCATTATTTATCATGCGGTCATATGCCAATACTTTTATCCCTTCCCGTTTCGCTTCGGCAATCACATTACTTAATACCTGGCCGTTATAGGGAATAATAACTAGCACATCAACACCACGGTTAATCATATTTTCAATCTGCGACATTTGTGTTTCTTCATTGCCGTTTGCTGATTGAACAAATACTTTAGCGCCGAGAGACTCAGCCTTGTTAACAAAAATATCGCGATCTTTCTGCCAGCGTTCAAGACGAAGATCGTCTATCGCCATACCGATTTTAATTTCTTTACTGAATCCTGGCTGGCTAAACATCACCAGTGCGGCACATGCGGAGAGTAAAATGTTCTTAAATTTCATCTTTCAGTACCTTTCTTATTGTGCAAGCAGGGGAAGAGAAACGGTAAACATCAACTGCAATAGGGATTGTTGACGCTTATTTGCACATCAGCAATTACAGATTTTTATCCGCCAATTATGTTTTTTGGTTTAATGTTAATTTTATGATAACGATCATGTTTTCTTCTCTGCAAAATGCATAATTCCACAGCGAGATGTTATCCGCACGATAAGTATTAGCGCGTTTTTATAATTAATGGGTTATTTATGAGATCTACAGCACAATTAATAATTCTCTGAATTTGAGTGTGAAATAACGTAATTGAGAGAATAGCAAACAACTCCGAAGATAAAAGCTCACCCGCCCAATAATGCGGGCCAGCTTCCAAGGAGTATTGCATGCAATCTTATTTTGATGAATTAGAACAAGTGCGTTACGAAGGCAGCCAGAGCGCTAACCCGCTGGCGTTTCATCACTACAATCCGGATGAAATTATCCTTGGTAAGCGAATGGCCGATCACTTGCGGTTTGCCGCCTGCTACTGGCACACCTTCTGCTGGGGCGGGGCTGATATGTTCGGAGCCAATGCCTTTGACCGCCCGTGGCAGCACTCTGGCGATGCACTGGCACTGGCAAAACACAAAGCCGATGTCGCGTTTGAGTTCTTCCATAAACTGAATGTGCCCTATTACTGCTTCCATGATGTGGATGTCTCCCCTGAGGGCGCGTCACTAAAAGAGTATCTGAATAATTTTGCGGTGATGAGTGATGTCCTGGCTGAGAAACAAGAGAGCAGCGGCGTAAAACTATTATGGGGCACCGCGAACTGCTTCACCCACCCGCGTTATGGTGCAGGGGCGGCCACCAATCCTGACCCCGAAGTTTTCAGTTGGGCGGCAACCCAAGTCTTTACTGCCATGAATGCGACCCAAAAACTGGGTGGCGAAAACTATGTGTTATGGGGCGGGCGCGAAGGCTACGAAACGCTGCTAAATACTGATTTACGGCAGGAGCGCGAGCAAATTGGCCGCTTTATGCAGATGGTGGTGGAGCATAAACATAAAATCGGCTTCCAGGGCACCTTGCTTATTGAGCCAAAACCGCAGGAGCCGACCAAGCATCAGTATGATTATGATGTCGCGACGGTGTATGGTTTCCTCAAGCAGTTTGGGCTGGAAAAAGAGATAAAAGTGAACATTGAAGCCAACCACGCCACACTGGCGGGGCACTCTTTCCATCACGAAATTGCCAGTGCCATTGCATTGGGTATTTTTGGCTCCGTGGATGCTAACCGTGGCGATCCACAGCTGGGTTGGGATACCGATCAGTTCCCCAACAGTGTGGAGGAGAATGCATTGGTGATGTTTGAGATCCTTAAAGCGGGCGGTTTTACCACTGGCGGCCTCAATTTTGATGCCAAAGTGCGCCGCCAAAGTACCGATAAATATGATCTGTTTTATGGTCACATTGGGGCGATGGACACCATGGCATTAGCCCTGAAAATTGCCGCCAAAATGATTGAAGATGGCCAGTTGGATCAGTGGGTTGCTAAACGCTATGCCGGTTGGAATACCGAACTGGGCCAACAGATTCTGAAAGGTAAAATGTCGCTGGAAGATCTGGCGCGCTATGCAGGCCAACACAATCTGAACCCACATCACCAAAGCGGCCATCAGGAGTTGCTGGAGAATCAGGTTAACCGCTATATCTTTGGTTAATAACATTGGGCTAATAACAGCTGTTGATAGACGGGGAAATGTACCGGATGGGTTCCTATTTATTTAAAATACAAGTGGCGTGAGCCGTCGGAGTGCCCATCGGTGCAGTCGCCCCGTCAGGCTCTGCACGATAAAATAGCCTAATAATGAAGGAGGTTATATGTACCTTGGTATCGATCTGGGCACCTCCGGCGTCAAAGCAATCCTACTGGCCGAAAACGGGCAAGTGCTTGCTAGCCAAGGTGCTGCATTATCTGTCTCGCGCCCCCACCCCTTATGGTCAGAACAGAACCCTGCCGATTGGTGGCAGGCAACCGATCAGGCCATGCAAGCGCTGGCCGCAGCCCATGTTTTGCAGCAGGTAAAAGCCCTCGGGCTGACGGGTCAAATGCACGGCGCGACCTTGCTGGATAAGCAGCACCAAGTGCTGCGCCCCGCCATTTTATGGAATGATGGCCGCAGTTTTTCTCAGTGCCAGGCGCTGGAACAGGCGGTGCCTGCATCGCGCCAAATTACCGGCAACCTGATGATGCCGGGCTTTACCGCACCTAAGCTGAAATGGCTGGCGGAATATGAGCCAGAGGTTTTCAGCCGTATCGATAAGGTGCTGTTACCCAAAGATTATCTGCGCTTTCTGATCAGTGGTGATTTCGCCAGTGATATGTCCGATGCCGCCGGAACAATGTGGCTGGATGTGGCTAAACGCGACTGGAGTGATGAGATGCTGTCCGCCTGCGGTTTAAGCCGCCAGCAGATGCCCGCATTGTTCGAGGGTAGCCAGATAACCGGCCATGTCAGCGCGGAGATAGCACAGCGCTGGGGTATCAACACCATCCCCGTCGTTGCGGGTGGGGGCGATAATGCCGCTGGTGCAATAGGGGTTGGCCTGTACCAGACCGGTCAGGCGATGTTGTCGCTGGGTACCTCCGGCGTCTATTTTGCGGTTAGCGACGGCTTCCTCAGCAATCCGGCCAGTGCGGTTCACAGTTTTTGTCATGCGCTCCCCAACAGCTGGCACTTGATGTCAGTGATGCTCAGTGCCGCTTCCTGTCTGGATTGGGCCTGCCAGCTGACCGGTGCCGACACTGTTCCCGCCCTGATTGATGAGGTGGCAAGCTCACCTGTCGCCTCGACTCCCGTATGGTTCCTGCCCTACCTCTCTGGCGAACGCACACCCCATAATAATCCTAATGCCAAAGGGGCATTCTGGGGCTTTACCCACGAGCATCGCCGAGCAGATTTAGCGCGCGCCGTGTTGGAGGGGGTGGGGTTTGCTTTAGCCGACGGTATGGATGCTCTACATGCCAGCGGGTTACAGCCAAAATCGGTCACCTTGATTGGCGGTGGTGCGCGCAGTGCCTATTGGCGGCAGATGCTGGCGGATATCAGCGGCCAAACACTGGAGTATCGTACTGGCGGCGATGTTGGCCCGGCGCTAGGTGCGGCGCGCTTGGCTCAAATCGCGCTAAATCCGCAGCGGTCACTGGCTGATTTATTACCCGCGCTGCCACTGGAGCAGACCCACCTGCCAGATGCGCAGCGACATCAAGATTACGCCGCACGTCGGATAATTTTTAAAAAACTGTATCAGCAATTACTACCGCTAGCTGAATAGATAAAAGCGAAAGCGCACAGGAAGGCCAATAAAAGGGAGCAACTAAAAACTGGTCCCTTTTATCCCCTATGATGGCCCGATTTGGCATTCCACCCGGCTTGAAACCCGCGCATGATGGGTTCATACCCACACGGCGGAGGGCCGAAAATGACTAACAGCGCACTATTGATCATCGATGTTCAGCAATCATTCGAGCATAAACCTTTTTGGCAGCAGCAAGAGGTGCCGGCCTTCTCAGCCGCGCTGAACCAACTTATTAGCGGTTGTAAACAACGTGGCGTCGCACTGGTGGATGTGTTCCATGTTTCGCCCGAGGGGCCATTCTCGTTGGCTTCCGGCTATGTTAAGCCGATGTCGCTGGTCTCCCATCAGGCCGATGTTTCCGTGCAAAAACGCGTGCATAACGCGCTGACCGATTCAGGGCTGGATCAATGGCTCAAAGAGAGAGATATCAGCCATCTTATTATTGCGGGTATGCGCACCGAGCAGTGTTGTGAGACCACGGCCCGCGTGGCGTCGGATCTGGGCTATCAGGTCACCTTTGTCACCGAGGCCACACTGACCTTCCCGATGACCCAGCCAAATGGTGTGCTGTTGAGCAGCACAGAGTTGAAACTGCGCACTGAAACCGTGTTAGCGGATCGATTTGCCGCTATCCGTACAGTCGCAGAGACACTGGATGCGCTGGATTCACAACCTGTCGCCGCCGCCGACAAAACCATAAGCTGGCAACCGCAGCCCTACTTACCACGAGCCATCTCGCCAGCAGGCATCAAAATCCTTAATCAATGGCGGTTAAAGCGCTATGTGATTCGCTACTCGCAGGCGCAGGGGGCGACACCGGATTACAGCCCCGCTTATCAACTTGTTGGGCAGTGGTTACCGCGCGATGCAGAGACCGTCAATCGTCCTGGCGTGGGTGTTGTGATTGAGCATCAGGGAAAAACACTGAATTACCTGATTGTCGGATGGTGGGATAACGAAAACGAATTACGCGTGAAAGTGTGGGTGCAGGAACAGGGCGTTTGGCGCGCAGCGCGGGATGAATCATTCTGCGTGTGGGATTTGCAGGTATTGGCCTTTGAGCGCGACGCTTTTGTTGCTACTTTGCTACAGCATACTCCGGATATTCCGGCTTATATGAACCGTTATTTGACGGTAACTGTGGATTAACCATGCAACGAAATGTCTATTTTCTCTTGCTGCCCGGCGTGCTGTCGCTGGATTTAACTGGCCCTGCTGAAACTTTACGGCTGGCAGGGTCATTTAACCTTTGCTATATCAGCCCGCTACCGGCCGTGATCTCCTCCACCGAAATGCTGCTGGGTCAGTTGCAACCGCTGCCCGCGCACTTACCGGAAGGTAGTTTACTGGTGGTGCCAGGTGTCAGCGATTCACGCCACTACTTTGCGACCGAAACGGCAGCAGTAGCGCGCCAGTGGTTACAGCAGCAGAAAACAGCCATCGCGCAGCAAAAAACCATCTTGGTCTGTGTCTGCTCCGGTGCATTGCTGGCCGCACAAGCAGGGCTGCTAGATGGTTATCAGTGCACCACCCATCACAATGTGCTGGAGCGGTTGCGCCAACAAGCACCGGCGGCACAAACCAAAGAAAATCGCATTTTTGTTGAAGATCGTGGGGTATATACCAGCGCCGGGATCACGGCGGGGATTGATCTCTCTTTGCATCTGATCAGCCGCTATTGCAGCCCGCAAATCGCGCTGGAGGTGGCGCGGGAGATGGTGGTTTATTTCCGCCGCTCGGGGGATGACCCACAACTTTCGCCTTGGTTACGTTACCGCAATCATCTCCACCCCGCCGTTCACCGCGCGCAAGATGTGATGTCGGCGGAGCCACAAGCCGAATGGTCGCTGCTGCAGGTGGCGCAGAAAGCCCACGTCAGCAGTCGCCATTTAACCCGCTTGTTCCGCGAACATGTCGGCGTCAGTGTGCGCGAATTCCACGAGCAACTGCGGGTAGCGGTCGCCGAAGTGCGCTTGCAAGAGGGGTTTAATCTGGAGCAAGCCGCGCTGGCCGCCGGATTCTCCTCCGGTCGCCAACTACGGCGCGCGCAACAGCGCGGATTGCCGACGGTTAGCTAACTAAACGTCGCCGATCGATGCGCTGCAACCCCATTGACAGCAAGGTGCTCAATGCGAGGGACAGCGCAAAGACATAGAAGATATCCAGCACCGGATAAGCGGTGAAATCGTAATGATGGGTGCGGATAAAATGGATAATCAGCGCGTGAAAACCATAAATCGCCAATGAATGACCCGCCAGCCAACTCAGCCAGCCAATTTGCTGGTTGAGGCAGTTTTTAAACCACACCAGCATCGATACCGCCGCCACAAAGACCAACGGGCCACAGTACATATAAAAAGTGTCGGCAAAACTGCCATTGATCCGCGTCTGCTTTTCCGTTGAGATAACAATAAATATCACGCTCAGGATAAACAGCGCAGCCGCGCTCCAACTGATAATTCGCCCCTGAGTTTCCAACATCCCAATCGCCCGCCCCAGCAGTGCGTACAGCAAATAGTAGAAAGTATCGCCATAGATATAGAGGTTGATCGGCAGTAACTGGAAGCCGCCAAGGGAAAATTTACTGCTCTGTGGGTTGGCGAGCACCGCGAGCAGCAGGATTATCACCCCTAGATAGCGACCCGACACCGGTTTAACATTGATCAGCGGTGAAACCAGGTAAACCACGATAATGGCGTAGAAAAACCACAGATGATAAAACACCGGTTTTTGCAAAATATGCTTCAGTGAAGCCCAGCCGTCGATGGGGGTGAGGGTCGAAATATAGATCAGTGCAATTATGCTGTAGAACAGCAGGCACAGCCCAATGCGGGTAAAATGTTTCTGTTTGGCGCTTTTTTCACCAAAAAACAGGTAACCGGAGATCATAAAAAACAGAGGCACACAGGCACGAGAGGCGGAATTCAGCAGATTGGCAATATCCCAGTTCACTTCCCCCACCTGCGCACCACTGGTCACGTAATAGGTGGTGGCGTGGATCATAACCACCATAATGCAGGCCACGGCCCGCAGATTATCAATCCAGCCAATCTTATTGGTCATGCATACTCTCGATCGCCTTAATATAAGCCAGAAAACAGTTACCTCACGAATAATAACGTAAGTTTGAGGATATACACAGGGGGATGGTAATTGTTGCCATAACGTTATATTGACGGCAAAATAGCCGACCTGACGCGCTCTAATTGGCATTCTACCTGAGCGCTTCCCTTTTTTTTACGTTTACTATTAATAGCTTAATCTATGCAAACTTCATTTTCACCCGCGACGCGTTTAGGCTCACGGGCGCTTTTATTTCCGCTGTGCCTGGTATTATTCGAATTTGCCGCTTATATCGCCAACGATATGATTCAGCCCGGAATGCTGGCGGTAGTCGCCGATTTTAATGCCAGTGTTGAGTGGGTTCCGACCTCCATGACCGCCTATCTGGCGGGTGGGATGTTTCTGCAATGGCTGCTGGGGCCACTGTCAGACCGCCGTGGGCGTCGTCCGGTGATGCTGGTCGGCGTGGCGTTTTTTGTGGTCACCTGCCTTGCCATTTTGCTGGTCAATACTATTGAGCAGTTTATCGCCATGCGCTTCCTGCAAGGGATCGGCTTATGCTTTATTGGCGCAGTCGGTTACGCCACGATTCAGGAGTCATTCGAGGAGGCGGTGTGTATCAAAATCACCGCGCTGATGGCAAATGTGGCCCTGATTGCCCCGCTACTTGGCCCCTTGGCCGGTGCTGCGCTGATTCACGTCGCGCCATGGCAGTGGATGTTTGTGCTGTTCGCGGCACTCGGCGCTATTTCATTTGTTGGCTTGTGGCGAGCCATGCCGGAAACCGCATCGCGAAAAGGTGAGAAATTGTCAGTAGCGGCGATGTGGAGCGACTATAAGCAAGTGCTCGCTAACCGCCGTTTTCTGTGTGGTGCGCTGGCATTGGGCTTTGCCAGCCTGCCATTGCTGGCGTGGATTGCTCAATCACCAGTTATTTTGATCAGCGGCGAGCGGCTATCCACAGTCGAATATGGTGTGCTACAGGTGCCAATTTTTGGCGCGCTGATTGTGGGTAACCTGACACTGGCGAGATTGAGCGGCAAAACCAGCATTCCACGGCTAATCCGCTACGGCGCTGGCCCAATGATAATTGGGCTGCTGATTGCCGCCGGTTCCACACTCTACTCATCCCATGCTTATCTATGGATGACCGCAGGGTTGAGCCTGTATGCCTTTGGTATTGGTCTGGCGAATGCTGGTTTGGTGCGGCTGACACTGTTTGCCAGTGATATCAGCAAAGGGACGGTCTCTGCGGCCATGGGGATGATCAGTATGATGGTCTTCACCTTCGGCATTGAATTTGCCAAATTGGCTTACCTGTGGGGCAACAGCGGCATCTTCAATTTATTCAATTTGATCAGTGGCTTGATTTGGCTGGGCTTGGTGATGATATTTATTCGCCGCCAGCCGGAGAGAGTCGCGGCAGAGTAATGCCCCCGGCATCCCCCCCTCGAAACACCTGGTATCCCGAGGGGGTAGCCGCTTTTTATCGCCCATCCGCCGCCAATCGCACCACCCTATCCGGCAACTCACCGAGAATAAAGTCATTAATGATGCTGTCAAAATCCTTATCACTAATGAAACCAAGCTCCTGGCATAGTGCGCCTCGAAATCACCCGGCCAAGAGTTGACGATTTTTTCAATCAACGGGTCTTGCTGCACTTTAATCCGATCCGCTACTGCATCCCCGGCGATACGCCGCAAGGCATCAATCATCTGCTGCACCTTGATGGATAGGCCCGGCAGGTTAATCACCCGCCCGGACTTCAGCTGGCTGGCGCTCAGTTGATGGCCGAGGATCAGGTTGTTAATCGCCATTTTCGGCGATAGCAACCACAGCGGCGTTTGTAGGCCAACCGGGCAAATCACCTCGATACCTTGCAGCGGCTCGCGGATAATGCCGCTGGCAAAACTGGAGGCGGCGCGGTTCGGTTTACCGGGGCGCACCACAATGGTGGGCATCCGCAGGCTGCGGCCATCAATAAATCCCCGACGGCTATAATCGGCCAGCAAGAGGTCATTTAGGGCTTTTTGTGTGCCGTAGGAGCTTTGGGGCGACCACACTTGTTCGTCTGGCACCACAGTCGGTAATGCCCCGCCAAACACGGCTACCGAACTGGTGATAATGACTTTTGGGCAGTGACCTAACTGGCGCGCCTGCTCAAATAAGTTGCGGGTCGCATCGAAGTTGACGCGCATTCCCAGATCAAAATCCTCCTCGGCCTGACTGGAGACAATCGCCGCCAGATGAAAAACCGTGTCGACCTGCCGATCAAAAACCGTGGCTAGCCATTGGGTATCAGATTAACATTTTGATTGAAGCGCTCAACCCGCAGGTGAAACCCCACTATCTGTTCTCCAGCCAATATCAGACCCAAGAGCTGTTGTCGCTCATTGACCGTGGCAATGTATTTATGCAGTTGGATTTGTTCCACGCGCAATGGGTGGACGGCAATTTAACCCAGCTCATTGAGCATTTCGCCGGGCGCTATGCCCACATCCAGATAGCCTCGGTTCCCCATCGCCATGAACCCGATGACGGGGAGATAAACTACCCCTATCTATTTGATTTTCTGGATAAGGTTGGCTATCAAGGCTGGATTGGTTGTGAATATCACCCCAAAACCGACACGCTGGCGGGATTGGGGTGGATCAAGCAATATCTCAATTCATCGACGAAAACAGCCCACTGTCGCGCAGTAAATGGTCATTGCCCCGACGGCGGGTAAATCCGCTGCGGTCAAAGAATTCAAGGATTTGAATCGCCAGCTTGCGGCCCACACCTAATCTGTCGCGGAAGTCCGCAGCGCAGGCGCTGCCCTGAGTGGCGTCCAACTCACGGACCAAATCCGCGAACTGCTCAATACGCTGGCTCAGATAGTAGCGATCCGGCACGATTGCCGTGATATGACCCAACTGCGCCGCTTTGCGCAGTAATCTGCGCATATCGCCCTCATCCATATGCAGCTGGGCCGCTAAATCACGTACCCACCACGGCGAATCCGCAAAATAGGGGGCGACTTGCTGCCACTGCGCCTGTTCCTGCTCGGTAAACCCCAGCCCGTGCGCCGGCAGATGCAGCCAGCCACGGCTGTTTTTTAACTCCCCTTGCGCCAGCATGTGGTCAATCAGCCGAAAAACCAGCCCTTCATCTAGCGTCGGCAAGGCCATGCGCCGCAAGCGCGCGCGCCCTAGCCCCAACTGATCGCCATGCTGCTGATGATAGAGGCACAATACATGCAGCAGGGTTTGCTGCGCCTGCTGAGCATGGGGTTGTGACAGCACGATATCACCGGCGACCACACTCTCACTCCCCGCCAGTAGGGCCGCCATATCAGGTTCAGCCAACTGGCGCGCCCAACTGAAACCGCGCAAAGAGACCGGCCCTTGCGCCAGATGTAAATCCAGCACCTCGCGGTCAGTGTTGGCCTGCGCCAGCGCCGTTAACCAGGCTAAATAGGCCGGTTGCCGTTTACCGCGTTTCGGCACTGACAGATGAATCACCCGCGCGCCGCCTAAGGTTCTCTTCGCCGCGATATCCCGCAGAATAAGGCGGTCATTTTCGGTCAGCCACAGCGGGCTATCCAGCAGCAGCTCAGCCAGAATCAATGGGCGTGTATGGTCGCTGGAGATGCTATTGTCACTGGCGATGTTATTGGCAGAGAGATCGTCGGGGGATGAAGGGCTAGTCAGCAGCGAAAAACGCCCGGTAATGTGGCTGGCAGCATGGTGTAGATGCAGCGGCTGCCAGTGTTGTATCGGCGCATCGGCATCGACGGCAACCAGCACCCGATCCACCGCCGCCGGTGGTTGCTGCGCTAATAGCCAGTCGCCGCGATTGATCTGCCCTTTGCTAATATCACCGCTGATATTCAGGGCAATACGTTGGCCCGCCAGCGCCTGTTGCGTATCTTGATTTTGGGCATGAATACCCCGCACCCGCACCGGGCAATCACTGCCAGTGAGCCATAGCGTATCGCCCACGGCCACTCTGCCCGCCAGTGCCGTGCCAGTGACCACCAAACCGGCCCCTTTCACGCTAAATGCCCGGTCGATAGCGAGGCGAAAACGCCGCTGTAACCGATTATGCACTTTATCTTGCTGATGACATTGCGCCAGATGCTCGCGCAATTCACTGATGCCACGATCGACCGTGGCGGCGGTCACAAACAGGGTCACTTGCTCTGGCGACCAGCCTTGCGTAGTCAACTCCGCCATCACCTGCTGATGTACCTGCGCGATGCGCTCATCATCAACGCGATCCGCTTTAGTCAACGCGACGGTGAGTGTTGGGCGACCGGTGAGCCGTAAAATCGCCAGATGCTCGCGAGTTTGCGCCATCACACCATCATCACACGCCACCACCAGCAAGGCATGATCAATACCGCCCACGCCCGCCAGCATATTGGCTAAAAACTTCTCGTGACCGGGGACATCAATAAATCCAAGAGTGGGGCCGTCAGGCTGCGGCCAATAGGCATAGCCGAGATCAATGGTCATCCCGCGCTGTTTTTCTTCCGGTAAGCGGTCAGCATCAACCCCGGTAATCGCCTGTAAAAGAGTGGTTTTACCATGGTCGACATGGCCTGCTGTAGCAATAATCATGGTGCCAATTCCCTGAGCAACGCGGTTTCATCCTCCAAACAGCGCAAATCTAGCCATAAGCGCCCATCAGCCACACGGCCAATCACCGGTTTAGCCAACTCACGCCAGCGCGCTGTTAGTGCTTCCAGCGTGCGCCCACTGCCATCGTTAGGGGTAAAGGTTACGGCCCAACTCGGTAAGCGGTCAACGGGTAATGAGCCGCTACCGATTTGCGACAAACATGGCTCCACCGCCAGGGTAAAATCAGCACCATAGCGATCACTCAGTGCCGCCAGCAGCCGCTGCGCACTCTCGGCGATAGCTTCTGCCGGACGGGTCAATAGCCGCATCGTGGGCAGCAGATCAGGGAGCCTGTCCGGTTGTTGATAGAGGCGCAAGGTGGCATCCAGCGCGGCGAGCGTCATTTTGTCGACCCGCAGTGCTCGCTTGAGCGGATGCTGCTGTAAGCGCTCAATCCACTGTTTTTTGCCGAGGATAATCCCCGCCTGTGGCCCGCCTAGCAATTTGTCGCCGGAGAAAGTAACCAAATCCACCCCGGCGGCAATCAACTGCTGTGGCATCGGTTCGGCGGGTAAGCCATAACGGGTCATGTCCACCAGCGAGCCACTGCCGAGATCGGTGGCGGTCGGAATAGCAAACTCCTGCCCCAACGCCACCAGTTGCGGCTCGGCAACAGCGGCGGTGAAGCCAGCTATGCTGTAGTTGCTGGTATGCACTTTCATCAGCAAGCCAGTTTGCTCATTGATGGCTTGCCGGTAATCTTTTAGGTGGGTGCGGTTGGTGGTGCCCACTTCCACCAGTTCACAGCCCGCCTGGCGCATCACATCAGGGATGCGAAACGCGCCGCCGATCTCCACCAGCTCACCCCGTGAAACCACCACTTGTTTGCCCGTCGCCATCACCGTCAGCATCAACAGCACCGCCGCCGCATTGTTATTGACGATGCAGGCATCTTCCGCGCCCGTCAGTTCGCAGAGCAGATCAGCTACTGCGCGATCACGATGGCCACGGCCCGCGCCGCTGAGGGAGTATTCAAGGGTGACCGCGCCGCGCATGGCATCATTCACCGCTGCAATGGCAGATTCCGCCAGTGCCGCACGACCTAAATTGGTGTGCAGTACCGTGCCGGAGAGGTTAAAGACGGGTTTTAACGCGGGCTGACGTTGATTCAGCCGCTGACGTAAGGCCGCAGGCCAGTCCGTGCACCAATCAGCCAGTGCTTGAAACTGGCTAATGTGCTCACGGGCTTCGCACTGCATCTGGCGTAGCGTGTCGGTCAACAGCGCGGGGCCATACTCTGCCAGTAACGGGGCCATGGCTGGCTCCCGTAATAGGCGGTCAATGGCCGGTAACTGGCTATAAAGATGGTGTGGTTCAGTGCTCATAGTCACACAGGTCGCCAAATCTGGGGAATACCTTATTCTCCGGGAAACACAAACGGATTGATACTGCTGCGCGCGAAACCCTCGCCTTCCATCTTGGCGTCGAGGATCAACGAGGCCAGATCATCCGCCACCGCTTCTACCTGCGGGTCTTTTTCCTGATACAGGATTTTCAGGTAAGTGCCGCAATCACCGCAACTTTCCGCTTTTACCGCTGCATTTTCGCTATCTAGCGACCAGTAGTTCAAATCGCGGGTCTGTTCGCAGTTGCTGCACTTAATCCGCACCACATGCCACTCGCTTTCGCACAAATTACAGTGCAAATAGCGCAGGCCATTGTTGGTGCCGATATGCACCACACTGGAGACCGGAATACTGCCGCATACCGGACAGAATTGGCGATGCTCACCATATTCCGCGCGGGCTTTGCCTGGGATTTGGCTGGCCATCTGCGCCCAGTACAATGATAGCGCAGCCCAGATAAAGGGCGCTTTTTCGCTGCCGATCTGCGCAAATTCGCGATTTAACAGCGCATCGGCGTAGAGTTCAAGCTCATGGACTGACGCCTTCTCCAGATTATCCAGCACCGCCAGAATATGATCCGGCGCATCCGGGCGCAGCTCGGCAATCAGCGCGGAGAGTAGCTTGCGCCAATGTTCGGTGCGCGGAAAGAGACTCAAATCCAGTGGCGGTTTGCCGCTGGCAGCAGACTGTTCCAGCTCAGCTTTCATGTCCAACACCAGCGGATGGTCATGCAGCGCCTTTTGCTGCGCTTGGGTAATTTTGGCCGCGAAATCCAGATAATCTGACAGCGGGTTATCCAGCGCCAACTGCTGTAAACGTTCGGTGCGCCGGGTATACAGGCTTTTTAAATTCGCGAAAAGTAACGGCGGGATATTCCCCGCCGTTGTGCCTTTTTCGCGCTGTTGCCCAAGTTGATCTTTAGGGACAATGCGAATACTCATCAGGGTTTCTCTTCCTGTTTTTTCTGAAGTTGCCGTTTGGCATTCACCTCACGATACCAGCGCGGATGGTGCTTTTTCGCCCAAGCTGCCGGTACCCAACCTTCTACCATCGCGGTAATGGTGCCCTTCACCCACAGCGCGGCGTAGATATGCACCATAATCACGAGAATCAGCCCCACAGCCGCCAGCGAGTGCACCAGCAGCGCCAGACGAATCAGCGGGATGGGGAAAGAGGGCGCAAAGTAAGGCCGCCAAATCACCACACCACTGGCCAGCAGCAGTAGCAGACTAATAATAGCAGCCCAGAATACGCATTTCTGCCCAAAATTATAGCGCCCAGTATCGCCCACTTCCTCATTCATGGCGATTTTATGGATATTTTTAGCCCACTCCAGGTCTTCCTTGTTAATCAGATTATGTTTCCAGTAGCGGAAGAACATGATTAGGAAGGCGGCGAACATAATCACCCCGGCGAAGGGGTGAAGAATGCGCGCCAGCTGTGGTGTACCAAAAATATTCATCAGCCAGTTAAAGGACGGGAAGAAGAATCCCAACCCACTGATCGCCGCCAACATAAAGCAGAAGGCTACTATCCAGTGGTTGATACGCTCCGGCGCACTGTAGCGCTGGATCCGTTTCTCTTTTTTCATTTCCGCGTCTCCCCGTCGTCTGAGTGCTCAGCGGTGGTGGCCTCTGGTGCCCTGTCGGTGGTCTCGGATGGTGTGGCGTCCGGCTTATCGCCCTCCTCCTCCTCTTCCTCAACCCGATTCGGGCCGACCCCCACATAGTGGAAGATACTGGCGGCAAAGGTGGCCGCAAAGCCAATTGCTGCCAGCGGTTTCCAGATGCCCTTCCAGAAAGTGATAGTCGGGCTGATGGTTGGGTTGTCCGGCAGGCCATGATAGAGCTGGGGCTTATCCGCGTGATGCAGTACATACATCACGTGAGTGCCGCCAACACCCGCAGGGTCATATAACCCGGCATTATCGAAGCCACGGGTTTTCAGCTCCGCGACACGGCCAGCCGCCACCTCTTTCATCGACTCTTTGGTGCCAAAGTGAATCGCGCCAGTTGGGCAGGTTTTCACACAGGCCGGCTCCTGGCCGACACCCACACGGTCGACACACAGGGTACATTTGTACACCCGATTGTCATCTTTGTTCATCCGCGGCACATCGAACGGGCAACCGGCGATGCAGTAGCCACAACCGATACAGTGTTCTGACTGGAAATCGACGATACCATTCGCATATTGAATGATAGCCCCTTCCGACGGACATGCCTTCAGGCAGCCCGGATCAGCACAATGCATGCAGCCATCCTTACGGATCAGCCACTCCAGCTTGCCGCTCTCTTCATCTTCGATTTCAGAAAAGCGCATCACCGTCCATGATTTGGCAGTCAAATCGGCGGGGTTATCGTATACCCCGACGTTATGGCCCACTTCATCACGGATATCGTTCCACTCCGAGCACGCCACCTGACAGGCTTTACAGCCGATACAGGTGGTGACGTCGATAAGCTTCGCCACCTCTTCCTGATGGTTACGATCCTGTGGCGGCGGCGTAAGGGAGTTGGTGCCGGAGCGCCGGATAATGTCTTGAGTTTGCAGTGACATAGGTTCTCTCCGTTACACCTTTTCCACATTGACCAGGAACGCCTTGAACTCTGGCGTTTGCGTATTGGCATCACCGACAAATGGCGTCAGTGTGTTCGCCAGGAAGCCTTTTTTCGCGACACCCTCGAATCCCCAGTGAATCGGGATACCAATGGTGTCCACCTCTTGCCCGTGGACATTCAGTGTGCGAATACGTTTGGTCACCACCGCCTTGGCCTTGATATAGCCTCGGTTAGAGCTGACTTTCACGGTATCTCCCTGCTTGATGCCCTTCTTCGCAGCCAGTTTTTCACCAATTTCCACAAACTGTTCCGGCTGGGCAATGGCATTGAGCAGCGCATGTTTGGTCCAGTAGTGGAAATGCTCGGTCAAACGATAGGTGGTGCCGACATATGGGAATTGCTCATGAGAACCCATCGCGGCCAAATCGTCTTTAAAGACGCGGGCGGCCGGGTTGGATATCACATTCGGATGCAGCGGGTTAGTCCCCAGCGGCGTTTCGAATGGCTCATAGTGCTCAGGGAACGGCCCTTCCGCCATTTTGTCGATGGCAAACAGGCGACCCATCCCTTCAGGCTGCATGATAAATGGCCCGACATCACTACCCGGTGCGGCGGCGCTGTAGTCGGGGATATCAATCCCGGTCCACTTGGCCCCATCCCACTCCAGCAACTGGCGTTTCGGGTCCCAAGGTTTGCCTTGCGGGTCAGCGGAAGCACGGTTGTACAGAATGCGGCGGTTAAGCGGCCATGCCCACGCCCAGCCCAGCGTATTGCCAAGGCCTGATGGGTCGGCGTTATCGCGACGTGCCATCTGGTTACCGGCTGGTGTCCAGCTACCGGCAAAGATCCAGCAACCGCTGGCGGTGGTGCCGTCATCACGCAGGTGCGCGAAGGTGCTGAGTTGCTCACCTTTTTTGACCAGCACTTTGCCGTCAGCATCGGTGATATCCGCCAGTGCACGACCATTACTCTCCTGCGCCACCTCTTCTGGCTCCGGATTGTCGGGGGTCAGGTAATCCCAGGTCATATTGAGCACCTGTTCTGGCACCGCGCCACCTTCCCGGCTATATCTCTCACGTAGACGCATAAAGATACCCGCCAGAATTGCGCCATCATTCAGCGCCTGTCCCGGCGCATCCGCGCCTTTCCAGTGCCATTGCAACCAGCGGCTAGAGTTCACAATCGAGCCGTTCTCTTCAGCGAAGCAGCTAGATGGCAGACGGAACACTTCTGTTTGAATTTTCGATGGATCAACATCGTTAAATTCACCGTGGTTTTGCCAGAAGTTCGCGGTTTCCGTATTGAGCGGATCAATAGTGACCAGGAATTTCAGTTTCGACAGTGAGGCGACCACTTTGTTTTTGTTCGGGAATGACGCCAGCGGGTTAAAGCCCTGGCAGATATAGCCATTCACTTTGCCCTGCGACATCATTTCGAAATACTGCAAGACGTCGTAGCCTTTATCCCACTTCGGCAACCAGTCATAACCCCAGCCGTTCTCTTTCTGGGCTTTATCGCCGTAGAAACTTTTCATCAAACTGACGAAGAATTTCGGATAATTGCTCCAGTAGTTAACCTGGCCCGGCAGCAGGGTTTTCGGCGTATTAGCCTTCAGATAGGTCTCAATATCTGGCTGCTTTTCTGACGGCAGATTCAGGTAACCCGGCAAGCTTTGTGACAGCAAACCAAGGTCGGTTAACCCCTGAATGTTGGAGTGACCACGCAAGGCGTTAATGCCGCCGCCCGCCATCCCCATATTGCCCAACAGCAGCTGAATCATCGCCATGGTGCGGATGTTCTGCGCGCCGACTGAGTGCTGTGTCCAGCCCAGGGCATACAGGAAGGTGGCGGTTTTGTCGGATACACTGGTTTCCGCGAGATATTCGCAAACCTGCAAGAAATCTTCTTTCGGCGTGCCGCAAATATTGGCTACCACATCCGGCGTATAGCGGCTGACATGCTGTTTCAGCAGGTTCCACACGCAGCGCGGGTCTTGCAGGGTGGTGTCCCGTTTGGCAAAGCCGTTCTCATCCAACTGATAGTTCCAGCTGGTTTTGTCATATTTGCGGGTTTCGGCGTCATAACCACTGAACAAACCGTCGTCGAAGGCAAAGTCTTCCCGCACCAGCAAGCTGGCGTTGGTGTATGCTTCGACGTATTCGCGATTAATTTTTTCGTGGGTCATCAGGTACAACAATACGCCGGACAGGAACGCAATATCAGTACCGGAACGGATTGGCGTATAGAAATCAGCCACCGAAGCAGTACGAGTAAAGCGCGGGTCTATCACCAGCAGCTTGGCATTGTTGTGGATTTTGGCTTCCATCGCCCAGCGGAATCCCACCGGATGCGCTTCTGCCGCATTACCGCCCATGACGATAATCAAATTCGCGTTCTTAATGTCAACCCAGTGGTTGGTCATCGCACCGCGACCAAATGTTGGAGCAAGACTTGCTACCGTTGGTCCGTGTCAGACACGTGCTTGGTTGTCTACGGCAAGCATGCCGAGAGCGCGACTAAATTTCTGGGTCAAATAACCCGTTTCGTTACTGGAGGCGGAAGCACACAGCATCCCGGTGCTCAGCCAACGGTTGACGGTCACACCCGCGTCGTTGGTCTTAATGAAATTCGCATCCCGATCCTCTTTCATCAACTTGGCAATGCGATCAAAGGCATCATCCCAAGTGATTCGCTGCCATTTATCCGAACCTGGCGCGCGGTATTCCGGGTATTTCAGGCGGCTTTCGCTGTGGATGAAATCCACCAGCCCGGCCCCTTTCGGGCAAAGTGCACCACGGTTGACCGGATGATCCGGGTCCCCTTCGATATGGAAAATACTCTCTTTAGCATTTTTCGCGCCGTCGCCGAGGCTATACATCAACAGCCCACAACCGACAGAGCAATATGTGCAGGTATTCCGCGTTTCACGGGCACGCAGCAATTTATAATTGCGTGTTTCCGCCAGCGCCACTGACGGCGCAAAGCCGAGTGCCGCGACCGTGGTTCCCGCCATACCGCCAGCGCAGATCTTAAAGAACTGCCTTCTGCTGACCTGCATGGGTCTCTCCTTCATTCATTGTCACATTGTTGAAATTTAAAATTCAGTTCGCGCTTCCCACAACAAAACGGGAGGCGCTAAAATCGCTGATGCGATATCACGCTTTGCAGTGTGGGATACATTTCTAATATAACGATACATAGCCACACTATTCTTAATGTGAATGTTACCACATTGTGATTATGGGTTATAACTTTCAGGACCGCATAGTGAGCCAGATCAAACCTTCAGAAAATGACCTCTCCACCGAAATCTGCGGTGCTAGACAGCTTAACGTGCTACAGCGTCATCAAATGGCTGCGCCACAATTGGATTGGCTGGCAGAAGAGGTGCCGGTAGCACTGGTCTACAATGGTATTTCTCATGTGGTAATGATGGCAACCCCTAAGGATTTGGAAGCTTTCGCGCTGGGTTTTTCGCTGTCGGAAGGCATTATTAGTGCGCCACAAGAGATTTATGCCATTGATGTCGCCCCCGGCTGTAACGGCATAGAAGTTAACATTGAGTTATCAAGCCGCCGCTTTGCCGGCCTGAAAGAGCGCCGCCGCGCAATGGCTGGCCGTACTGGTTGTGGTGTCTGCGGTATCGAACAACTGGACGATATCTTCCGCCCGATCTCCCCGCTCCCCTTTACCCAAACCTTTAATTTGAACCAGCTGGACCACGCCCTCGCGCAACTTAAACAGGTGCAAACCGTGGGTCAGTTGACGGGATGTACCCATGCTGCCGCGTGGATCAATCCACAGGGTGAATTATTGGGTGGCTGCGAAGATGTGGGCCGCCATGTCGCGCTGGATAAGCTGCTGGGAATTCGGGCCAAACAGCCGTGGCAACAAGGCGCGGTGCTGGTCTCCAGCCGAGCCAGCTATGAGATGGTGCAGAAAACCGCCATGTGTGGCGCAGAAATTTTATTTGCTGTTTCAGCTGCAACAACCTTAGCGGTTGAAGTCGCCGAGCGCTGCAATTTGACCCTGGTGGGCTTCAGTAAACCGGGTAGAGCCACGGTGTATACTCATCCGCAGCGAATTAGCGCGTAGAAAGACCACATAGTTAGTACGGCATTGATAATCATTTTCAATATCATTTAATTAACTATAATGATCCGAACGCTTACGCGGTGCTTACTTTTCTTGCGCCGCCCTACACCTACGGAGACGATGATTATGAGTTACTCACTGCCATCCCTGCCTTATGCTTATGACGCCTTAGAACCACACTTCGATAAGCAGACGATGGAAATCCATCACACCAAACACCACCAAACCTATGTTAACAATGCAAATACGGTGTTGGAGAGCTTCCCTGAGCTGGCTAAATTCAGCGTTGAAGAGCTGATCCAGGATCTGGACAAAGTCCCAGCTGAAAAACGCACCTTTATGCGTAACAATGCCGGCGGCCATGCTAACCACAGCTTGTTCTGGAAGGGTCTGAAACTGGGCACCACCCTGACAGGTGACCTGAAAGCCGCTATTGAGCGCGATTTCGGTGACTTTGAGAAATTCCAAGCCACATTTGAGCAAGCTGCTGCCACCCGCTTCGGTTCAGGCTGGGCCTGGCTGGTACTGAAAGCTGACGGTAAACTGGCGGTGGTTTCTACCGCGAACCAAGATAGCCCGCTGATGGGTGAAGCCGTTGCTGGCGCGTCAGGTTTCCCCATTGTGGGCCTGGATGTGTGGGAACACGCTTACTACCTGAAATTCCAAAACCGCCGCCCAGACTACATCAAAGCATTCTGGAACGTGGTTAACTGGGACGAAGCAGCAGCACGTTTCGCTCAAGCCAAGTAATTAACCAGTACCACGTAAACCTGCCTTAAACCGCACGTTTCCGGGACTAAATCGATGCCAGCAAGATCCCTCTTGCTGGCATTTTTATTGCTCATTTTACTGTTAAAGTTTAGCCAATTCCTGCCGATAGATTGTACAAGAGGGACACTGACATTTATGGCATGAATCTATGAGTCATGGCCCCATAAATGTCGCCACAAAAACGTTAGGGAGAGCACTCTTGCCAAGGCTACCCCACGTCCAGCGCCCCTTCACTCCTCTAATAATTAGACCTACCCCATTCACCTACGCTGATTGATTTGCAGCAAAGACACCGCATAACGGAGATAACATGGCAGCATTGAGCAAAGTTTTTGGTAACTTTGAAAACGTGAAAGTCGGTAAAAAGCTGGGATTAAGCTTTTTCCTGATGTTGTTGTTGGTTGGGATCATCGCAGGAACCACCGCCTATCATTTCTCCGTCATTGAAGAGCACGCTTACAAAGTCGACCTAAGCTACAAAATTAACGATGAAGCCAATCAGGCAAAATATAATCGTGCGTTATATGAGCGCACTTATGATCTGAAATACATCCAAGAAAACTCGCAGCACATCAACAATATAAAAAATCTGCTGACCCAGAGCGAAGGGCTTAGCTGGTCGGAAGATAACCGCAAAACGATAGGCAGCATTGCCGATGTGGTAGACGAATACCTGCAACAGCAGAGTAATTTCGTCAATGCAGTGGCGCATAAAGATGATGTGCGCAAAAGCTGGAATATCTCCGAAACACAGAAGAATCTCAACGAGTTACAGCAAAGTTTGCTCAATGAGGGTGCAGACACCAATACGCAAATTCTGCTCGCTGAGATGAACCAGAAGCTGATGACCGTGCGCTATAACGCGCGGGGCTTGTTACTGGATCGCAATCAGGAGGCCGAGTCGTCGCTCATTACCTCAATCAATATCGCCAACAGTGCAGCCAATGCATTTATGCCTGTGTTATCGCCGGATCAACAAAAATTATTAGCCCCGGTTATCACCAGTCTGGGCAGCTATAAAGAGAACGTGTTGGCCTATCTACCGGCTTATCAGCAAGAGCTGGAAGTGGGTAAGGTGATGGAAACCAATGCCAATGAGTTGAATAAGCTGGCAACTCATCTGTTCACCCAAGAGCTGCAAGGCACTCACGACGAGATCAATAATGCGCAATTGCAGTTAGCCATTGCCGCCATTGCCGCCCTGCTGTTTGGTTTGCTAATTTCATGGCGCATGACCCGTCAAATTACGGTGCCATTACGCACCACACTGGCGATGGCAGAGCGCATCGCCACCGGTGATCTAACGGCGGCGACCACCTCCAATCGTACTGATGAGTTGGGCCTGCTGATGAATGCCGTAGCGCGGATGAATGAAAACCTGCGCGCCATGATTGATGAGATCCGCATTGGCGTCAGTCAGGTGTCCCATGCCTCCGGCGAAATTGCGGCGGGTAATACCGATCTATCCTCCCGCACTGAGGAGCAAGCCGCTGCCGTAGAAGAGACCGCCGCCAGTATGGAGCAGTTGAATGCTACGGTTAAGCAGAATGCCGATAATGCCCATCACGCCAATCAGTTAGCAACCGAAGCATCACAAACTGCGCAACAGGGTGGCAAGCTGGTTAGTGATGTGGTGCGCACCATGAATGATATCTCCGGCAGCTCTAAACGGATTTCTGAAATCACCTCAGTGATTAACAGCATTGCGTTCCAGACCAATATTTTGGCGCTGAATGCCGCCGTTGAAGCCGCCCGCGCCGGTGAGCAAGGCCGTGGCTTTGCGGTGGTCGCCAGTGAAGTGCGCAATCTGGCACAGCGCAGTGCGCAAGCCGCGAAAGAGATTGAGGGGCTGATTGGCGAATCTGTCTCCCAAGTGAACGCCGGAACCTCGCTGGTGCAAAACGCCGGTCAGACGATGGAAGAGATCGTCCGCTCAGTGACCCATGTGCGCGATATCATGGCAGAAATTGCCTCGGCATCTGATGAGCAAAGCCGTGGCATCACGCAAGTCAGCCAGGCGATCTCCGAGATGGATAGCACCACGCAGCAAAATGCCGCCCTGGTGGAGGAGTCTGCCGCCGCCGCTGATTCACTGGCGGAACAAGCTATCTTACTGGCGCAAGCGGTCGCGGTGTTCCGACTCTCCGACGCGGAGACCCATACCGCTCAAGGGAATATCCCCGCACCAGCCACGAAAAATAGTGCATCAACACCACGCCCTGGCCCAAATATCAGTCGCGCCAATCAGCAAGATAATTGGGAAACGTTCTGATTATCCACTAAGCCCAGTGATAGAGCAGGAGTAGTCAATACGGTTATTCCTGCTCATTTCTTCGTCTCCATCGTGCTATCAAAATCTCTTTTGCAGCTCAGCAATCAGGCAGGTATTCTGGCTCTCCCTTCCGAACGCAGACAAGGAGAGCAGATGAAGCATCCACAGGTTTATATCGGTAAAATCGAGCCTTATCACGGCAGTTCCCCGAGCGCCATTGGTAAACGTCAGGTGGTTGGCGGGATCATGCTCACACCACTAGGATTGGAGGGGGATGAGCAAGCGGAAAAACGCTTTCACGGTGGCCCGGACCGCGCGCTATGTCATTACCCACGGGAGCATTATGCTCACTGGGCGCAGCAGTTTCCGCAGCAAGCAGAGATCTTCTCGCCACCGGCCTACGGCGAAAATATCTCCACCCTCGGTATGACCGAACAGAGTGTCTATATGGGGGATATTTACCGCTGGGGTGAGGCCATAATTCAGGTCACTCAACCCCGCTCCCCTTGCTACAAGCTCAACTTCCATTTTGCTATCGAGGATATGTCGGTGCTGATGCAGCAAACCGGCTACTGCGGCTGGTTGTACCGCGTGATCTCAGCCGGTAAAGTCAGCGAAAGTCATCCGCTGGAGCTGTTAGCACGCAGCAGTGATATTTCAGTCGCCGAGGCCATTGGTATCGCCTGGCACATGCCGTTTGATGAAGAGCAGTATCACCGTCTGCTGGCCGTTGCCGGATTATCCGCCAGTTGGAGTAAAACCATGTTGACGCGCATTGGTGAAGGGAAAATTGAGGATTTTAATCGGCGTTTGCTGGGGAGGAGTTAGGTGACAAGGCGCAGTTAACAGTTAAACACAGCAGATCTTCTCGACAAACTTGACCGTATCTCAATTGAGATACAAAATAGAATTATTGATGAGGAGGCTAAAATGGCTACACATACCACAATGTTGCATGTCCGTATTGATGATGACGTCAAAAAACAGGCTGCGGCTGCGCTCAATGCAATGGGTCTTTCAGTTTCTGATGCTGTACGTTTATTTTTGAATCGCATCGTCACTGATCAGGCATTTCCATTCGAATTGAAAGTACCAAATTCCCAAACACGTGCGGCCATGCTGGAAGCAGAAGAGATTGTTCGCACTCGCGACGCACGCTTTACCACTTCTGATGAGTTATTTATTGAACTTGAAAAAGACAACAGTAAGTAAGCGAACGACAGTGCCAAGGACGGCAGATTATACGAAAAACTTCCTTAAAGACTGGGAGAACTTTCGGGAATGTCATATTGGCGTGGACTTTTTACTCATCTACAAATTAAGTCATCACAGTAAAATAAGCCAAATTGTCTTTGTTCGTGCCGGAACACACTCAGAACTATTTGATTGAGTATTTTCACAAAAAACCGGGTGGCGGCAATGCCACCTACCCGGATATATTCGACGCGGTGATCAGAACGCTTTTTTAGCGTAACCGGTCACTTCTTTTAGGCCCATTTCGCGGCCTAATGCTGTCATTGGGTGTACCACAATGATGCCGCGTACCGCTTTCTTCAAAGTGCCCATATCTGCCTGCTCTTTCTTGGTAATCGCACGGCTGAACGGCAGTTGAGCCAATTTCTGGGCTTCGGCGCTCAGATTTTTGACCCGCACTTCTTTCAGGCGCTGGATCTCAGCGGCCATTTTCTCTTTCTCTTTCATATGCTGTGCGATTAAATCCACATTGCCCTGCTGGATAACAGCTGGGTCTTTGTGGTTCATCGCATCCAGCATATCGCTTAGACGTTTGATCTCTGCATGTTCTTTCATAGTATTGGCCCGTACATGCCACGATGGGCACGATATTTCGCTAAAGTTGGAGATAGGATAGCACTGATTGTGCATCAATATAGATAGTGTATCAGGATGCTGGCCTTTCAGCAGCAAGCCACTGCATTCCCGCTGGCAGGCCACTGATTTCACACGCCACCGCCCCCAGCCTCGCCAATGCCTCGGTATAGCGATTGTTGAACGGATAACAGCATGAGAGGCGAAAGGCGTTACGATAGCGACCACTGGGTGAATAGAGTGTCCCCGGTGTCAGGCAGATCTGTTCTTTCAGCATTTGATGAAACAGCGCGACTGTATCGACGCTCTCAGGGAATTCAACCCAGAATACAAATCCCCCCGCCGGTTGAGTCACTTTGGTGCCTTGTGGGAAGTAGAGCGTAATCAACTGCTGGGCTTGCTGTACCTGGTGAGCATAGCGGCGGCGCAAGCTGCGCAGGTGGTGATCATAGCCGCCAGACTCAAGGAACAGCGCCAGCGTTTCCGACAATAGTGCCGATTCCGCCATTGAGGAGACCGCCTTTAGCTTGTGCAGGGCTTCGGCGAAGCGGCCGCCGTCAATCCAGCCGATGCGGAAATCTGGCGCCAGTGTTTTGGTAAAACTGGAGCAAAACAGCACCCAACCATCGCTATCAAAAGCTTTTACCGCCGGGGACAAGGTGGAGCCAAATTGAATTTCGGCATATAACCCATCTTCAATCAAGGGCACTTGATGATCGTTCATCAGCTGCGCCAGCCGCTTTTTGGCCGCCAATGGCATGGTATAGCCCAATGGATTTTGCACCGTGGGCATGGCTATCAGTGCATTCAACCGCCCCTCCTTAAGCAGCAACTCCAGCACATCCAACGATAAGCCCTGCTGCGGATCAGTTGGAATCTCCACCGCTTTCAAGCCGAGACTTGCCAGCAGTGGCATCAGGTAGAAATAGGTCGGCGACTCCAGCCCGACGCAATCCCCCGGTTTGGTGGTGATCCGCAGCGCCAGTTGCAGTGCCTCCATACAACCATGGGTAATGGTGATATCTACCGGATTGGCCAGCATCCCCAGAGTCATGGCGCGGCGAGCAATCTGCTGGCGCAGGCGTTGGCTGCCGGGGGGCAGAGCGTATTGGCTGATTAATTGCGGCTCACGGCGCAGTAACGAGGCCATAATGCGCCCCAATTTCGCGCTCGGATAAAAATCTGCCGTCTGCGGGCAGGCTAGCGAAATATTGGTAAAGCGCGGGTTTTGTTGCGCGGCAAAAACGGTATCAATCAAATCCAGCACTTCGTCTACCGGCTTACCCACCGTGGCCGTCGGCACCACGGCGGTCGAGGGGCTACAGACATAGAATCCCGACTGCGGACGCGCCTCAATCAGACCGCGATCTTCCAGTGTGCGATACGCCGCCACCACTGTATTGATGCTCACCTGATGGCTCTGGGCGTAACCGCGTACCGATGGCAGACGGCTACCCGCCAGCAAACTGCCGTTTTTAATGGCTTGCGCCATATTGTCTGCCACCTGCAAGTAGCGAATTTCATTCATAACAAGGGACATGGTGACAGTTCTCCGCAGGATCAATGGGTACAGTTCGGACGTAGTTAAACTGTACCCATAACAATAGATAACTTCTGCTTCTGACGCCATCACGGATTGATGTTTATGCTAAATCTCTTGGCCGCAGGCTTTTTTTAAAAATAAGAAAACAGAGGATAAGTCCATGTTGGATAGCGCTTTTATCAGTTACGTCACCGTCATGTCGATCACCCCCGGCCCGAACAATCTATTGTTGGCCGCATCTGGCGTTAACTTTGGTTTGCGCCGCACCTTACCGATGATGTTGGGCATTACCTTTGGTTGTGCATTGCAATGCGCATTAATGACCACACTGCTGGCCTTGATCCTCAGTTGGGTGGGCGTGATTCGCCTGCCGCTAGTGACATTAGGGTGCGGCTACTTATTGTGGTTATCGTGGAAGATTTATCATGCCGGTAGCCCTAATGCCAAAGATGGCGGGCAGCCGATGGGCTTTGCTCAGGGGGCACTGTTTCAGGCCATCAATCCGAAAGCATGGTTGATGGCAATGAATGTCGCCATCTTATTCACCCCACGCGAAGGCGCGACACTCAGCCACACCTTGCTGATTGTCAGCGGTTTTGCGCTATTAAATCTACCTTGTGTCGCCGTCTGGGCCGTGATGGGCGATCAATTGCGCCATGCGCTGCGGGTGAATTGGAAATTGCGGCTATTCAATGGCGTGATGGGTGGGTTGATGGCAATCACCGCACTGTGGCTGTTGCTGGATGAGTGGCTTAGCGTATTGCGCTAATTTAGGCGTGGCCGAGGGGGGAAAGCTTGGAAACTTGTTTCAGACTGATGCGGGAGAGCAGTTCAGTGATCGACAGCACCATAGTTGAGCGCACCATTTGCTGATAGCGCTGACGCTGCATGGCAATTAACGAGGCGTCTGCTTCATCGGGGCGCAAAAAAGTGGGGACGGGAGGCAGCTCCGCGACACAATGTAACTCACCAAATGGCCCGAGGATTTCGTCGTCAGTAAAGCGATACTCGGTGCCATCGTGGTTGAGCTCTTCACGGAGCGCCATCAATAACTCAGCATCTTCATATTCATGACGCGTAATCACACCCAAGGCATAAACCAGTTTTAACCGCACCGATAACTCACCCAGCGGCCCATCCCCGACCAGCAGCGGCTCCACGGCATATTTCACCGCATAATCATCTTTACGAAAAACCTGCACCACGAGAATATTCAGCGCTTCTGCCAATAATTCAACAGCGGCCATCAGGAAACTCCGAACCGTCTTTCCGGCGTTCAGATGTTCCAGTACCCGATTCTCAAATGCCTGTGTTTTTTCAATCATCGTTTGTCACTGGGGTGGTTGGTGAATGCTAAATGCGTAATCATTGGCCTGATAGTGGTAACAGAGTGGCAGTGATACCAGGCCAATGCTGAGGATCAGTGCGCCAGCTTATCCTGCATGGCGTTATACACATTCACCGCCTGTTCGACAACCTCGCTATCTGCAGGCAAGTCTGAAATTTGCGCTAACGCAGCTTTCGGCCCTAATTTCGCCAGTAACTCAACCAATTCCTGTGCTTGTGGGTCTTGCTCACTGCGATAGCTCATGGCCGCGGCGATGCCGGTGACCAGGTTATCGTGCGGCAATTGATACTCCAACGTCCCCAGCAACGGCTTGATCAAACGATCGCCTGCGCTCAGTTTACGCAGTGGCTGACGGCCAACGCGCTCAACATCGTCGTGTAGGTAAGGGTTTTCAAAACGGGAGAGAATTTTGTTGATATAAGCGGCATGTTTTTCTGGATCAAAAGCATAGCGCTTAATCAGCACCGCGCCGCTCTCCTCCATTGCGCCTTTCACTGTCTGGCGCACCGCAGGGTCCAGAATCGCATCGCGGATGGTCTGGTGACCAGCAAGCTGACCTAAGTAGGCGGTAATGGCGTGACCGGTATTGAGGGTGAAGAGTTTACGCTCCACAAACGCCATCAGATTATCAGTCAACTCCATGCCGGCGATCTCTGGCGGCTGCCCTTTAAACTGGGTGCCATCGACAATCCACTCGCTAAAGGTCTCGACCGTCACCGCCAGAATATCGGTGCTGCCCGCCTCTGATGGCGGCACAATGCGGTCAACTGCAGAGTCGACGAAACCGACGTGTTGCTCAACCCACGCCTGCTCACTCTCCGGCAGAGCGGCAAAAACATGCTGTTTTAACTGACTGGTGCCACGCACCATATTTTCACAGGCAATAATATTCAGCGGGCGGGTGTTACCTTGTTGATGGCGGGCAATCAACCCCTGCGCCACAGTACCGGCGATGCGGGCCAAAATTTGTGGGCCAACAGCGGTGGTGACAATATCGGCCTGCGCAATCAGTGCCACCACTTCTGGGCTACCACTGTTTACTGCGCTGACATTTTTGACTTCTTCTACTCGCGCCTGCTCGCCAACCACGTTGACCTGATAACTTTTGCGCTGATTCAACTCATCCAGCAGCGGCTGGTTAACATCAGCGAAAGTCAGTTGCGCGCCAGCATCAGCAAGAAGTTTGCCGATAAAGCCTCGGCCAATGTTACCTGCGCCAAAATGTAATGCTCTCATATTCGTTACCTTTTTTTGCTGTAAAAGGGCCGTTTACTCCCAACGGCCCGATTCAGTTATTACGGGTTTACTTCTTACCGCCAAGTAAATCCAACACCTCTTGCACGCTGGTGGTTTTGCTTAAGCGCTCAATCACCGACTCATCGTCCAGCGCGTTTGTCAGGCTGGTAATCACTTGAATATGCTCGTTATTACGGGCGGCGATACCAATCACCAAACGGGCCACTTCATCCTCTTCATCACCAAAGCGCACGCCGTCAGGGTATTGGCAGAACACCACACCGGTTTTCAGCACACGGTCTTTAGCTTCAATGGTTCCATGAGGTACGGCAATAGATTCGCCCAGATAGGTGGAGGTCAGTTTTTCACGTTCCAACATCGCCTCAACATATTCCGGCTCGACATAACCACCTTTCACCAACTGCTCACCGGCGAAACGGATCGCTTGCTCTTTGGTCGTCGCATGTTGATTGAGGAAGATATTTTCTGCACCCAAGCGGAACAGATTAGCTTCAGTGGCTTCAAAGCTATCGTCCAGTGTTTCAATCACTTTCTGAGTGGTCGCTGTCGCAATACCAGCTTCCACCAAACGGGTTGTCAGATTGCTGTACAGCTGGCTGTCGAGGAAGTTAGTCAACGAGATATGTTGTGCCTGCGGTGCATGACGCATCGCCCGCTCGGTCAAATCACGGTGCGTGATAACCAGATCCACATCATCCGGCAGGTTATTGATGGCGCAGTTTGTCACGGAGATATGTTTCAGACCCGCGTCTTGTACTTTTTTACGCAACACACCGGCCCCCATGGCACTGGAACCCATACCGGCATCACAGGCAACGATGATTTTACGCACGGTGCTTAAGTCGCCCGCCGCGGCAGCAGCATTCGCCGCTTGCGCACCTTTGGACTGCGCTTTCATATCTTGCATACGGCGAGTAGCATCTTCCAGGCTATCTTCTTCGTCGTCTTTCACTTTAGAGGTTTTCAGCAGGATAGCGGAAACCGCGAAGGAGACAGCAAACGCCGCTGCAACCGCCGCAATGTTGGCAAAATAGGCACCTTTCGGGGTCATCGCCAATACCGCCAGAATAGAACCAGGAGAAGCCGGTGACACCAGACCGCCATTCAGCAGGGTCAGGGTGAACACGCCTGTCATACCGCCCAGAATCACCGCCAGCAATAAGCGTGGATTCATCAGCACGTATGGGAAATAGATTTCGTGAATACCACCGAAGAAGTGGATGATAGCCGCGCCGCCAGCAGATTGCTTAGCATTGCCTTTACCGAAGAACATGTAGGCCATCAACACACCCAAACCTGGACCTGGGTTCGCTTCGATCAGGAAGAAGATAGACTTACCGGTTTCAGTTGCCTGCTGGATGCCCAGTGGTGAGAAGATACCGTGGTTAATCGCGTTATTCAGGAACAGGATTTTTGCAGGTTCAACAAAGATCGAGGCTAATGGCAGCAGGTTGTTCTGCACCATGATATGCACGCCAGCAGCCAGGACTTTAGACAGGATTTCCACCAGTGGGCCAATCGCCATAAAGGCCAGAATCGCCAACAGCATACCGATGATACCGGCTGAGAAGTTGTTAACCAGCATCTCAAAGCCGCTTTTGATTTTGCCATCTACCCAGCGGTCAAAGCGCTTGATGGCCCAGCCACCCAGTGGGCCTGCAATCATCGCACCGAGGAACATTGGCATATCCGCACCAACGATCACCCCCATGGTGGTGATAGCCCCCACTACGCCACCACGATCGCCACCCACCAAACGACCACCGGTAAAACCGATCAGCAGTGGCAACAGGTAGGTGATCATTGGGCCAACCAGTTTGGCTAGCGTCTCATTTGGCAGCCAGCCGGTAGGAATAAACAGTGCGGTGATAATACCCCAGGCGATAAATGCACCAATATTGGGCATAACCATATTACTGAGGAAGCGGCCAAAATTTTGAATTCTGACCTTTGCGTCTGGTGAAAACATAAAACACCCCTATTGGTACGCGCTATCAATAAGAGCGCGGTATAATTGTTTTGTTGAGGCAGTTCTGCAAAACCCGCCGATGCTATCGAATGCAAACACGCTGTATGCAAAACAAACTCTAGCACGCTCCTTTACTCACGCGTAGCTCACGGCATTTATGTGACACAAATCACATTAACTACCCTGCAATGGGGGGCTATTTATTGATTGAGATCACATTATTGAGCTGTAATAAAGTCACGCTGGAGAATTTTTAAGCTAAAAACTCGATTAAGAGTGACATTAGTCACACTTTACATGGCTTGGTTTATTTTGAAAATGTGATGTTAATCACAAGTTATTTTTGTTCACCGCAGGGATATGTGACATTTGTCGATCCATACTTGCTTAGCGAGCTAAGTCACGGGGAAATGTGTAATAAAGCAACAGGGATAATGGAACTTGTTTTGATTGGTCGATGGGAGCAGGTTTCGGTTGATAGTCATTCAGCGCCCACTTGACCTCCACCGCCTCAACCGAGCAGGAGGCCAGGCGGGCACTCCCCTTTTTATCCCCGCAAAATTCCCTTCACAATCTGCACATCCTGAACCCCTAACCCGGTCAAATCTGCCAGGGTAATCTGCTGATCATGCTCTCTGAAAGAGCTGTTTTGCACTAAAACAGTCCCTATCTCGGTCAAGGTGTGATGGGCTAAAAGTTGCTGTTGAAATGCTAATGAAATCTCACCAAATTCAGTGCATTGCGCCCATGAATCCACCAAAATCTTATCGGCCTTCGCCACTAACTCAGGTGCCAGTTCGTGCTTGCCCGCACCATCGGCACCGACGGCGGTAATATGTGTGCCTGGCTGAATATCCGCAGCCTGTAAAATCGCCTGTCGGCTGGGAGTGGTGGTAACAATCAACTGGCAGTGAGCGGCTAATTCAGCGGCACTTTGGGTGGTGTTGACCTCAAAACCCTCCTCCTGAGCATATTGCCGATACTCCTCTAATGCCGTCTCGCTGCGGCCCCAAACCCACAGTTGGCGGCATGAAATCACACTTTTCAGGTACATCAAATGCAACCGCGCCTGCATACCGGTGCCGATAATACCAATGGCGTGAATATGCTTAGGCGCACAAAGCTCCGCCACAATGCGCCCGGTCAGTGCTGTGCGCAGTGCGGTCAGCCAACCCTCATCGAGTAAAATAGCTTGAGGTTCACCGGATTGGGCCGAAAATGCCATCATCAACCCCTGATTGCTGGCGAGCCCTTGCGCTGGATTATCATAAAATCCACCGGAAACCTTCACCACGAACTGGTCGTCACCCTCTAAATAGCCACTTTTAATGCAACAATCGCCATTGGCTTGCGGAAAGAGTAAATGCTGTACCGGCGGCATTTGTACCTGTTTTTGGCTAAAAGCAATAAAGCCCTGTTTGAGCAGTAACGTGATGGCATCGGCATCGAACCTGTCGAGAATTTGCTGCTTATTGAGGATGATCATTCGCCGACGGCTCCCAGATATTTTTCCAGCACAATGTTCTTCCCGCACAGCACCACCGCCACCTTTTTACCTTGCCATTGTGGTGCCAGCTTCAGGGCTGCGGCCAGCGCCACGCCAGCCGCGCCTTCAATCATCCAGCGCTCAGTGCGGGCAATTAGGCGCATCGCCGCTTTAATCTCCTGCTCGCTGACCAGCACTTTTTGATCGATGAGCTGCTGGCAGAGCGCAAAGGTGATTGCCCCTGGCTCGACGCCACCGGCAGTTCCGTCTGACAGCGTCTCTTGCTCTGCCACTTCCTGAATTTGTCCGTTTTGCAGGCTGGTGTACATGCTGGTGGCATTGGCGGGCCAGCAGCCAATAACTTGTGTTTTATCAGAGAGTTTTTTCAGCACAGTGGCAATACCAGAAATCAGACCGCCGCCGCCGACGGCAACAAATACCGCATCAAGATCCGGCTGTTGCTCCACCATTTCCATGCCACAGGTGCCTTGCCCGGCAATAATTTGTGCATCGTTATAAGGGGAAATATAGGTTTTCCCCTGCTGCTGCGCGGCGCTACCGGCGGCTAACTCGGCATTTAAAGCATCCCCCGGTATCAGCTCAATGTGGCCGCCCAGTGCGCGAATGGCTTCCAGCTTGATGGCCGCCGCCTGTTCCGGTGCATAAATGGTGGATTTAACCCCCGCCAATTTGCCCGCCAATGCCATCGCCTGGCCATGATTACCGGTGGAGGCCGTGATAACCCCCTGCTGGCGCTGCTCATCTGTTAGCAGCCGTAACTTATTGCTGGCACCGCGAAATTTAAAAGAACCGGTGTGTTGCAGATGCTCACATTTGAGATAAATTTCGCAACCACTGTGTTGCGACAGCAGCGGGCTGTACTCCAGTGGTGTCACCCTCACTTGCGGACGCAAAACCTGGTGGGCCTCTTTGATGGCATCAAATAGTGTATTCATGTCGGTTCCTTAAAATTTCAGCGGTTTTTTATATTTTTCAGCTGGTTATAAACAGTGGCACGGCCAATGCCAAGAATTTTTGCGACATAACCCGCCGCATTTTTGCCGTTAAATGCCCCTTGCTGATAGAGCGCTTCAATCAGCATTCGGCGGCTGACACTGTTTAGTGTCGCCAGTGTGAGTTGCTGCTGTTGCAGCCAATTATGGATATAAGTATTGATACGCTCCTGCCAATCATCCTGAAACAGCACATCAGGCTGTGGTTGCAGTTGATGGCCTGACAGAAACATATCCAGCGCTGCTTTGGCACTTTCGAACACCGTAATATCCAGATTGATGCACAGCAGCCCGATAGGTTGCCCTTGGTCATCCCGCAGCACGGTGCTGATGGAGCGCAGTTGGCGGCCATTCCAGTTACGCTTTTGGTAGGGGCCGATCACCTGCGAATGCTGGTCAAATTGCAGATCGCTGAGATTGGAGTCTTCGCCTAATTCGCGCTGCGAATAGTTATTGGCGATATAGATCAGCGATTGGCTGGCTACGTCGTGAATGGCGACTTCCGCATAGGGGTAAAAAAGCGTGGCTATCGCGTCGGCAATGGGTTGGTAGCGGCTTAGCATAGGTCACATCAATTAGAATAAAAAATCTATATTAGACTTTTTATTCTAAATATCTAGCTAATTTGATAAAGGATCATAGATTCGAAAATTATGAATTAGTTTCTGATAGTTATCTAAAATCAGTCCAATAGAGGTACTAATTAATACGAGAAGAGGGCTAGGGGCTATCATTATAGATATACTGTTTTTCTATACAGCCTTCTTTCATCTGGGTAAAATGAGTGATAAGATTACATTGAAAATTCCCTGAGTGAGTAATCCTAAGATGGAAGAATTGAACTTAATTGCAAATCAGATTGCAGAACAAGCACAGCAGAAAGAACAAAAAAGATTACAACAAGATAAAGAACTTGTTCGACGAGTGCTAGAAATCTACGATCAGAAAGCTGTTGCAGAAGTTCTGCGGAAAGTCAGTAAGTGTGAATGGACTCGTGAAGCCCTCAACCGCTGGTATAACGGGAAATCCATACAGAAGCCTCTAACTGAGGCTGAAATTGATATGCTACAAAATATGCTACCTTCACCACCAAAACATCATCCTAATTATCAATTCCGCTTTATTGATCTTTTTGCTGGGATTGGTGGTATCCGAAAAGGTTTTGAGGCCATTGGCGGACAGTGTGTATTCACCAGCGAATGGAACCCTTATGCAGTTCGGACATATAAAGCCAATTGGTATTGTGACCCCGACGAGCACCGATTTAATTCAGATATACGTGAGATTACTCTTAGTGAGACTGCGGAAATATCAGATGAAGAAGCCTATAAATATATAGACCAGCATATTCCTGATCATGACGTTTTACTTGCTGGGTTTCCTTGTCAGCCATTCTCGCTAGCAGGGGTTTCAAAGAAAAATTCTTTAGGTCGTGCTCATGGATTTGAGTGTGAAACCCAGGGGACATTATTTTTTGATGTCGCCAGAATTATTGCCTCAAAGAAACCTGCTATTTTCGTACTTGAGAATGTTAAGAATCTGAAAAGTCACGATAAAGGTAAAACTTTTCAGATTATTATGAATACACTAAATGAGTTGGGCTATTCGGTCGCAGATGCTGATGCAGTCGGATCACAAGACCCTAAAATTGTGGATGGAAAAAATTTTCTGCCCCAGCACAGAGAGCGTATTGTTTTAGTGGGATTTCGTAAAGATCTTAATATCGATAAAGACTTTACACTAAAAGATATCCATAAGTTTTTCCCTGAAAAACGCCCGACCTTTGGCGAATTACTTGAGCCTGTTGTTGATGATAAGTACATACTGACGCCGCATCTGTGGAAGTACTTATATAATTACGCTAAAAAGCATCAGGCAAAAGGGAATGGTTTTGGATTTGGGTTAGTTGACCCAACGAACAGTGATAGTGTAGCCAGAACATTATCAGCCCGTTATCACAAAGATGGTTCAGAGATTTTAATTGATCGTGGGTGGGATAAAGTTTTAGGTGAAAATGATTTTGATGATAAAAAAAATCAAGAAAATCGCCCTCGTCGACTGACCCCAAAAGAGTGTGCCCGACTGATGGGGTTTGAAACTCCGGATAAGGAATCGTTCCGAATTCCTGTATCCGATACACAGGCTTATCGACAATTTGGTAACTCCGTAATTGTTCCTGTTTTTGCGGCAGTCGCTCAGCTATTGGCTCCATTCATAGCAAAAGCAGTTAACGTACGAAAAGATAAGGCGGCTTAATAATCATGGCTGATGTTCATTCTTCGGAAACTCGTAGTAAAAATATGAGGGCTATCCGGGCAAGGGATACAGCCATAGAAATTAAGTTAGCAAAAATACTTGACCAGTTAGGGCTTTCTTACCTAGTTCAGGTTAGTGAGCTCCCCGGTAAGCCCGATTTTATTGTTGATGAATATCGGGCGATAATTTTTGTTCATGGCTGTTTCTGGCATAAACATAATTGCCATTTATTTAAGAGCCCAGCTTCACACACCGATTTTTGGCTTAAAAAAATCCAAGGAAATGTAAAAAGAGATGATAAGGTTATAAAACAGCTCTCGGATGATGGCTGGAAAGTTTTAGTTGTCTGGGAGTGTGCATTACGGGGTAAGCACAAGCTAACAGATAATGATATTTCAGCGAGAGTCGAAGAGTGGATTTGTAGTAGTGAAGTAAATGCTCAAATTGATACACAAGGAATTAGCCAAATGATAAGTAGTTGACCAAACTCCGACTAGAAGCAAGTGAGAGTTCAGTCATTTTTTCGTTAAGGATTATATATACTTTTGGTCTCCTCAATAAAATCAGAGAGAGAAATTAACTCATTACGAATAGATTTAGGATATTTTTCGTGAAGAGGTTTAGGAACCACTAATTGGACACCTGCATCTTTCATTTCCTGGAACTGATTAACAGACACCCCTTCCTGAAGAGTGAAAAGGTGAATATTATCAATGCGATTTGCCTCATTGAGCGCCTGGCGCCAGCGATCTTTACAGGTGGTTTTTACTGCAAGCATTCTCAATTTTTCGGAAGGATACTCAGCATCATAATAAGCTTCAGCAGAGGGAAATAGAAAATCCGGCTTCTTATTGCCTTCAGTAATACTCTGAGTAACAAAATCAGTAAGGCTATTTTCGATAAATGTATTCTCCAGATGTAATTCCAGAGATCTTCCTGCTCGTGATTTGCGGCGATTACTTACTGAGTTTGCTAAGCTAATAAAATCATCTACTGACGAAAAACCTGCTTGCACCCGCTCCAAGACATGTAATTCTTCTATTCGACGAAACAGAGAATATTCAGCATCGCGTTTTTCGAGTAATAGCTCATCAGGGTTTAGACTTTTGAATTGGAATACTTTAGGGAGATAACTAATTATCTCAATACCTGGCGGGAATGAAATAGACCATTGCTCTGGGATCGGATAATTAGTGGACTTCCAGTTATAGCTTGCTATAGCAAAACCGCCCAGAACCTGATTTGATGGGCCTGAAACTGAAAAGCCAGGGATCACTTCCCCCGTCATAGATTCCAGCAGCTCTTCCTCTACCAGAGAGTTGCATAGCCACACATCAATAAAGTCACAGGTGTTATTGGGCAAACTATGAAAAGCGAAAATAGTCAGTGCCCCAGTATTCTCTTTATTTAACAGTGGGCTACCTTTCCCCCAACAAGTAATTCGTTTTTCGTTACGTGTACCATCAAAATGACGGTTATTGTAATAAATAGCCCTGACTATACTCTCAATATTGCCATGGGAGCTTATCCTTGCCGGCAAATGAATATCTGGATTTCTAATATCAGTTCGAACAATAGAAGAGAATTGTTTCTCAATCACTTCAGCCGGTATATAGACTCCAGCCTGATGCGCGCCTGTTGCACCAGTATCATTACCGGAAAGGCGCTTGATATAGATATGCCAGTCGCCAGATGATTTCTCAGATAACCAGTTATGGAAAGCAGACACAACTATGCCCCTTAGCGATTCTTTTAAGATTAATTAGTAAGTTACAGCAAGCGGGTGTAGCAATTTAGTATCTATAACATAGAAAGTTGAGGTCATGCTATCCAGAGTTATCATTTCTGCATGAAATCTGAATTTATCAGCTTAATAAATTATTTTCACTGTGATTTACTTGTTCAATGCTCTTATAACATGAGATGTCTTTCATGACGGGGTGCGGAGGGTTGTTAGTGATATAATCTTTATAAATAACTTAGCCCGTCGCATCACCGGAGCCAGAATGATTAGCCAGAAAGATGCCCTTTGCCGGGAGCAGCAGCTTACCTTTGATCCCAGAGGGCATCAGCTCACCAATATCAATGTCTGGACGCCGGATAGCCAGTGGCTGGTCTACGACGTGCGGCCCAATGGCAGCACTTTTAGTGGCTTAACCATTGAGCGGGTTAATTGTGTCACCCGCAATATTGAGGTGATCTATCGTGCTCAGCATGGCGCGCATGTTGGCGTCGTGACGGTCAGCCCCGACCTGCCCGCGCGCTATGTGCTTATCCACGGGCCGGAGCATCCAGACAGCCATTGGCATTATGATTTTCATCATCGGCGTGGGGTGATTGTTGCGGAGCCGGATAGAGAGCTGGCGGTCACCCTGGATGCCATGGATATCACGGCACCCTATACGCCTGGTGCTTTGCGCGGCGGTACACATGTCCACGTTTTCAGCCCTGATGGCAGCCGCCTTAGCTTTACCTATAACGACCATGTGCTGCATGAATTAGACCCGGCGCTGGATTGCCGCAATGTCGGTATTGCGCTGCCGCTGCATGGGGTCAATCCGCCTAAACAGCACCCTCGTGAATATGATGGCAGCCACTTTTGTGTGTTGATCAGCCGCACTACACCCACACCACAGGCGGGCAGTGATCAAATTAGTCGCGCTTGTGAAGAGGGGTGGATTGGCACGCAGGGTTATCGGAGAGCGGATGGCACTCACCAGCGCTGGGCGCTGGCCTTTATTGGCGATACCCTTTCGGCGCAAGGGGAGAAAATTCCGGAAATCTTTATTGCTGATCTGCCTGAGCATCACCGAGATTATGCTCGTGCTGGCGATGCGCCGCTAGAGGGGACGCCAACCACACTACCTGCACCACCTGCCGGTGTCAGTCAGCGGCGGGTGACTTATACCACTGAGCGCCGCTTCCCGGGGCTTGTCACCAGCCCGCGTCACTGGTTGCGCGCCTCACCTGATGGCAGTGCCATTGCTTGCCTGATGAGAGATGATAATGGTGTTGTGCAGCTGTGGTTAGTCTCCCCCAATGGCGGTGAACCACGGCAACTGACATCCAGCCAGTGGGGGATTCAATCCGCCTTTAGCTGGCATCCGCAAGGAGGTAGTCTGGCGTTTGTTTGTGATAACAGCGTGATGCGGTGTGATAGTACCAGCGGCCAACTTCAGCGGCTGACTGCACGTAGTGCCGTCGCCCCATTGGCTGACGCGGTGGTGTTTTCACCGGACGGCTCGCAAATTGCATTTATGCGGGAAATAGAAGGGTTCGCTCAAATCTTTACCGTAAATGCAGGTTAGATTATTGCGCTGGTGTTTCGTCAATATGTGCCGTTGGCTGACTTGCTGCTTCAGACTGGCGGACACGTTCACGTGGGGAGCTGGCCATTTTGTCTGCGCTGTCTGAGCGCAGATAGTCATATGGCAGCAGCAGTGTATCCATGACTGCGGAGAAGGGCAGATCTACAGCTAGCAAGGGGCGTAGCGCCCAGCCGGTATTGTCATCTTTGAGCATCGCCACATTGGCTTCTGTGCCGGAGTAGTAACCCTGACTGCTGCTGGTGTGCGTCATAATGCTGGAGCAGCCGCTGGATAACAGCAGCGAACAGCCAGTAACAAAAGGGATAACTGTGTTTCTCATTGTTTTTTCAGCTCTCATCATCATGCCAGGCGATCACACACTAGATAGTGTCAGGTTTTGTCGTGATTTTTTACACTCTCTTACAGACAGTTCCTATGGTCAAAGATTCAATCTTATGGCGCGATTGCATTTAAGTGTAAGTTATAGCAGCTGATTTATCGAATATTAGTCAGGTGAAAACCCGCTATTGGGATTTTTCTCGTAAATTTTTTTGTTTTTTGCTCTTGAAAAGAAGCAGACCGCTACCATCTTATTATTAGGTCAGAGAGAGTACGCCGACAGGGTATTCTGACCATGGGCCTGTCCATATATGGAGGGCTTAATTAAAAATAGGATAACACCCTTGCTAATCTATTTAGGAGGCAGTTTTTATGCGTAATTCCGAGCTTGCTCCACTGTATCGTTCAGCTATTGGTTTCGATCGGCTATTTAATCTATTAGAGTCCGGCCAGAATCAAAGTAATGGAGGTTACCCTCCTTATAACGTCGAGCTGGTTGATGACAATAACTACCGCATTGCGATCGCGGTAGCGGGCTTTGCAGAGCAAGAGCTGGAGATCACCACTCAAGATAACATATTGATTATTCGTGGCTCTCATGCCGGCGAACCTGCACAGCGCACCTACTTATATCAGGGTATTGCTGAGCGCAATTTCGAGCGTAAATTCCAGTTGGCTGAGCATGTTAAGATTAAAGGTGCCAACTTGGTTAACGGGTTGCTGTATATCGACCTCGAACGAGTAGTACCTGAAAATTTAAAACCACGTCGTATTGAAATTAAGTAATTAGCCTTTATATAGATGAAGTCATTTATTTAATAGCTGAGTGCAGCCTGCCGTAATCGGGGGCTAACCGGTCACGGATTGATAGCCGTAAATAATATAACGCCGCTGTTTTGCGTTAGAGCTGCTTATATCATTAATTCGTGGCTGCTTATTATCTCGCTTCAAAGAAGGAGTATATCTATGCGTAATTATGATTTGTCACCATTACTTCGTCAGTGGATTGGTTTTGATAAACTGGCTAACTCAATGCAGAGCAGTCAGGATGCTCAAGGCTTCCCGCCATATAACATTGAAAAAACTGATGATAACCACTATCGCATCTCACTGGCATTGGCCGGTTTTAAACAGAGCGAACTGGATATCGAAGTTGAAGGCCCACGCCTGACGGTGCGCGGTAAGCCGGCACCGGTTGAAAAACAGGTTGAATACCTGCATCAGGGCTTGGTGCGTAAAGAGTTCGCGTTGACCTTCACGCTCGCTGAGCATCTGAATGTTGATAATGCTCAGTTTGAAAATGGCCTGCTGCACATTGATCTGTTGCGCCAGGTGCCTGAAGCGCTGCAACCACAGCGTATTACTATCGGCAGTGCGGCTCCACAAGAGCAGCAAGTGTTAGATAGCCCGGTCACTACTGACCAGCAGTAATAATAACCGACACCTCTGCGTGGGGTGCCGGTAGTTATTACCCTCTCCTTGTTTTGTCCTTTTAGCGTTAAGCTTTTTGCTGTTTTTTTTTTCACCGGAGAGATTCCCCGCTCTCCGGTGCATTTTGTGGTGTATCCCACATTCAACTGCCCTCCCTTCTGACAGAATCCTTACTAATTGTAAGAATTTAAGGCCATGTCTGTATTTTGTAATAATCCACTTGGCCGGCCAGTTTTTAAACTTAGGCAAGGAAGTGATTTATGAGTGCTATCGCCCTTACCGTCAGTATGTTGGCGCTGGTCGCCGTATTGGGGTTATGGATCGGTAATTGGAAGATCTATGGTGTTGGGTTAGGTATTGGCGGAGTGCTATTTGGCGGCATTATTGTGGGCCATTTCGCACAAACATATGAAGTTGTTCTTAACGGGGACATGCTGCATTTCATTCAGGAGTTTGGTCTGATTCTGTTTGTTTACACTATCGGTATTCAAGTCGGGCCGGGGTTCTTCTCTTCACTGCGCGTCTCGGGGCTGCGACTTAACTGTTTTGCCATTCTGATGGTGGTGGTCGGCGGCTTAGTGACGGCGATTATCCATAAGCTGTTTGCGGTGCCGCTACCCATCATTTTGGGTATCTTTTCGGGAGCGGTCACTAACACGCCGGCACTCGGGGCGGCACAACAAATCCTTACTGATTTAGGTTCGCCACCACAATTGATTAGCCAGATGGGGATGGGCTATGCCATGGCCTATCCATTCGGCATTTGCGGCATTTTGCTGGTGATGTGGCTGATTCGTTTATTCTTTAAAATCAACGTTGACCGCGAAGCAAAAGATTTTGATAGCAGTAATGGGCAGAACCGTGAATTGCTGCAAACTATGAATGTGGCGGTACGCAATCCCAATTTGAATGGTTTGTCAGTGCAGGAAGTGCCCCTGCTCAACAGTGATGAGGTGGTCTGCTCCCGCCTGAAACGCGGTGATTTGCTGATGGTGCCGCTGCCTGGCACGGTGATCGAGCTGGGGGATTACCTGCATCTAGTTGGGCAGCGCGAAGCCTTGGAGAAAGTGCGGCTGGTGGTAGGTGAAGAGGTGGATGTCACTCTATCCACCGCAGGGACAGTATTGCAAACCGCCCGGGTGGTGGTGACCAATGAGGCGGTATTAGGTAAAAAGATCCGTGATCTTAATTTGAAACAGAAGTATGACGTGGCGATCACTCGGCTAAATCGTGCGGGTATTGAGCTGGTCGCCAGTAATAGTGCCAGCCTGCAATTTGGTGACATCCTGAATCTGGTTGGCCGCCCAGAGGCTATCGAGGCGGTCTCCGCCGTGGTGGGGAACGCGCAACAGAAGTTGCAACAAGTGCAGATGTTACCGGTCTTTATCGGCGTGGGTCTGGGTGTGCTACTGGGGTCTATCCCGTTGTTTATTCCGGGATTTCCAGCGGCATTACGTTTGGGGCTGGCCGGTGGCCCGCTGGTGGTGGCGCTGATTCTCGGGCGTATCGGCAGTATCGGCAAGCTATATTGGTTTATGCCGCCGAGTGCCAATTTGGCGCTGCGTGAACTGGGGATTGTGCTGTTCTTGTCGGTGGTTGGCCTGAAATCCGGCGGTGACTTTATCAATACGCTGGTCAATGGTGATGGGTTGGCATGGATTGGTTACGGCGCGATGATTACCGGTATACCGCTACTGACCGTGGGGATTCTGGCGCGCATGTTAGCCAAGATGAACTACCTGACCTTGTGCGGCATGTTAGCCGGTTCAATGACAGACCCACCGGCGCTGGCATTTGCCAATGGCTTGCATCCGACCAGCGGCGCGGCGGCGCTCTCTTATGCTACGGTTTATCCGCTGGCGATGTTCTTGCGCATCATGTCGCCGCAGATACTCGCGGTGCTGTTCTGGACAACCATGTAGCGCCAATGACTTTGAGTACGGTTGTAAAAACTTTCAGGGCCGCCTAATGAGCGGCCCTTGGCTCTTTATTTTCAGATATTCTCAGAAATCACTTTGCTTCCTGAAACGCCCGCTCAATCTCTTCCGCCAGTATCACCACGCCCTTTTCAATCTCTTCCGGAGCAGGGACATAATTCATCCGCATACATTGATGGGTATGTGGCCAGTCATATCCCAGGCCGGGGAAGAAGTAGTGGCCCGGCACCATCAGCACACCGCGTTTTTTTAGGCGCTGATAGAGCAGTTCGGTGCTGATCGGCAGATCTTTAAACCATAGCCAGAGGAAGATGGCCCCCTCGGGTTTGTGGATCAGGCAGCGCTCCGGCGGCAAATATTTGCGCAAAATAGCAATGGTCTGCTGTACCCGCTCAAAATAGAATGGCCGAATCACCTCGTTAGATAAGCGCAATAGATCACCACGCTCAATCATTTCGGCGGCAATCGCTGGCCCCATGCTGCCCGGCGACAAGCTGATGATGCCATTCATATTGGTGATAGCCGAAATCACTTTCTCATCGGCAATGACAATGCCACAGCGTGAACCCGGTAGGCCCAGCTTCGACAAACTCATGCACAAAATGATATTCGGGTTCCACAGCGGGGTTGCGTCGGTAAAGATGATCCCGGGGAAGGGCACGCCATAAGCATTATCAATCAATAGCGGAATATCACGCTGCTGAGCGATAGCATCCAGGCGAATTAACTCTTCATCAGTAATCACATTACCGGTGGGATTAGTGGGGCGCGATACACATATCAAACCAATATCATCGGTAATATTGAGGTGATCAAAGTCAACGTGATATTTGAATTGCCCTTCTGGCAGCAGCTCAATATTGGGTTTGGCGGAGACAAATAGCTCCTCATCCAGACCAGCATCGGCATAACCGAGATACTCAGGGGCCAGCGGGAATAACACCCGACGACGGCTACCATCAGCATAGCGGCCTGCGAATAGATTAAATAAGTAGAAAAATGCACTCTGACTACCATTTGTCAGTGCAATATTCTGTGGCTCAATCTGCCAACCCAGCTCGTCGCGTAGCATTTTCGCCAATGCTTTTAACAGCAAATCTTTGCCTTGTGGCCCGTCGTAATTGCACAACGCCTCGGTCAATTGCCCGCGCTCCAGCATCTCCTGACACAGTTGCTGGAAGTAAGCATCCATCTCTGGGATATGCGCCGGATTACCCCCGCCGAGCATGATAGAACCTGGGGTTCTAAGGCCGTCGTTGAGGTCGTCCATCAGTCTGGTGATCCCCGCGTAGCGGGTGAATTTGTCGCCGAAAAGTGAGAACTTCATAAATGAAAATTTATTGTTATCCGTAAGTGAACAAGTACCATACTCGCAGATAAAAGCGGGTGCAATGCGGAAGGATTTCTTCCTACCGAGCGAAAATATCGGCAGGAGGAGTTATTGCGGGATAATTCACTAATTTACTCTTTTTTGTCACCGACCCAAACCACCAGCACTTTATCGCCCTGATGTTGGCGGCTAAAGGCATAATAATCAGCGGTTTGTTGCGATTTCTGTTCGCCCGCGCCAATGGCGGGATGGCGGGCGCGGAACTGGCTGACTTTCTGCCAGTGCACCAATAGCGCGCCTTTCGCACCCGATAATTCATTCCAGTTCATATCTGAACGGGTGCCCTGTAGTGGATCAGAACCGGTGGGGCCGAATTCTCGCCCACTCTCATCGCCGTAGAAAATCTGCACCGCCCCCGGTGCCAGTAGCAGCAGATCACCCGCCCGCTGCTGTTTTACCAATGACTGCTGCGCATCGTCTTTAAAAAACAGCCGGGTATCGTGTGAGGAGATATAACTCAACACATTGAAACCTTGCAGTTTATCCGCCATCTGTTGATAAGTGCCATCAATGGATGAGAAGCAGGTGAGCGCCTGTTTTGCCTGATCCTGAAAATCAAAGTTAATCATGGCATCAAAGCCATTTTGATAATAATCGCTCTTCATCACACCGTGGCCCCATGCCTCACCGGTCATCCAGAAAGGTAAGTCATCCAGCGCCTGATCGGGGTGAGCGGCTTTCCAGGCGGCCAGCGCGGCGGTGGTTTGTTGCTTAAGTTGTAGCCAGGCGGGTTTCTCCACATGTTTAGCGGTATCCACCCGAAAACCGTCAATGCCGTAATCGCGAACCCATTGGCTCAACCAATGCGTCATGTAATCACGTGGGGTGGCACCAGGAATTTCCCGCGCGGCGGTGTCCGGTTTGTTGCGGTAAAACACCGGTAAGCCGCTGGCTTGGGTCGATTCAGTTTTGATGTCCGGGAGGAAAGCCAGCGACATGGTCAGATCGTCATAGCCGGGGGAGTCGTAATCGCCAATATCCGTGCGGATCCACTTCTGGCCCCACCAGTTATCCCATGCCGCTTTATCACCGAAATTGATGTAATCGTTGAAACTATGCCAGGTTTGACCCCTGCCAGGTGTCCAATCCGTCCAGTTTTTACCTAAGGTTTTCTCCAGTTTATCGCCTTGCAGATAGAGTGCGCCGAATTGATAACTCTGCATATCTGCCAGCGTGGCATAACCCACGTGATTCATCACCACATCAAATAGAATACGAATACCGCGTTTATGCGCCTGTTCAACCAGCGTATGCAGCTCCTGCCCGGTACCCATGTTGGCATCCAGACGGGACCAATCCAGCCCGTAATAGCCGTGGTAGGCGTAATGTGGGAAGTCACCTTTGGTGCCGCCTCCGACCCAGCCGTGAATTTGCTCCAGCGGTGAACTGATCCACAATGCATTGACGCCAAGCTGTTGCAGGTAATCCAGTTTTTCAGTTAATCCCGCCAAATCACCCCCGTGGAAGGTGCCGATCTCCTGCATTCCGTCGCCGTGGCGGCCATAGCTGTGGTCATTGGTTGGGTTGCCATTTTTGAAGCGATCAGTCAGGGCAAAATAGACCGTGGCATTTTGCCAACTGAATGGTGCAGCTTGCTGGGTTTGCGACGACTCCAGCAGCAGTAATCCGCCACTCTCGGGCGCGGGTTGCAAGGTGATTTTACCGAGGGAGACTTTTGCCGTTTGGCCAGAGTAGAAGTCTCGCACCATTTCACCTTCGGCAAAGGTTTGGCGCACATCAATGGTCACTGGCTGCCCATCCCAGCGCTGGCAACTATGCACCACCACCTTGACGGCCTCTGTCACCGGCTCTTTGAGGCTAAGAGTGAGGGTTGGTGTGCCGCTGCGGGTATCAATGCGCGCCTGATACTGACCATCGCGGAACAGTCGCCATGAGATATCTGCTTGATTCTGGCAGGGTTGCAGTGAAAAAGTTTGATTCAACTTCACCGCGCCAGTGGGCTGCCAGCACTGTTTATCCTGATAAAACTTGAGCGGATATTCACCTTTGCTCAATGTGCTGCTGCTGAGAAAAATCCCGCTATCCTGCTCAGTAAAGGTGGGAAAGTGCGGGAGTGACCAATTCGCCATCGCCGCAGGAGAGAGCACCAGTAGCAAAGGGACAGTGAGACGTTTCATGGCACATCTTCCTTAGATCTGAATAGAGTTTGATGAATATCAGTGTGCCGTCTGGTGAAGAAATAGCCTCATCCTTGCGGGGCTTTTGTAGGGAGGAGAGCGGTGGAGGAGAGATTTTGGCCTGCAAGCAGGCCAGTGGTTCAGTTTATGATTGCGGCAAAACTTGCGGGTTGACGCAGTTCTCTTTGACGCTGCCGGTCAGTGCGGCAATCAGGTTATCCACGGCGCAGGCGGCCATGTTGTAACGGGTTTCATGGGTGGCAGAACCAATGTGTGGCACGGCAACCACATTAGGTAATTTGAGGAGTGGCGAGTCCATCGGCAGCGGCTCTTGCTCAAACACATCCAGCCCTGCGGCATGAATAGTGCCATCTTGCAGGGCGGCAATCAGCGCCTGCTCATCCACCACTGGCCCACGGCCGGCATTAATTAAGATGGCGCTGGACTTCATTTTTGCCAGTTGGCTGCGGCCAATCATATGGTAAGTCTGCTCGGTCATCGGCAGGGTAATACAGAGGAAATCAACCTCCGCCAGCAAAGTATCCAGTGAGCAGCGGCGCGCGCCAAAGCGTGTTTCGGCCTCTTCGTGGGGACGGCGGCTGGTGTACAGCACCGGCATACTAAAACCAAAATGCGCCCGCTGAGCCAGCGCCATGCCAATGCGCCCCATACCGAGAATGCCGATGGTTTTATGGTGAACATCCACACCATACCACTCATCACCGATGCTCTCTTGCCACTCACCCGCTTTAACTCGCTCGGCCAATTCCACCACTCTTCGTGCCGAAGAGAGCAGCAGCGCCATCATGGTGTCGGCCACGGTTTCGGTCAGCACCGTGGGGGTGTGCATCAGCGCCACACCACGCTGGTTTAGCGCATCCACATCAAAATTATCATAACCGACAGAAATGGTTGAAGCGGCCCGCAGACGCGGCGCTAATTGCAAAAAGGCGTGATCTATCTTGCCGCCGGAACCGATCAGCCCTTCAGCCTGTTGCAGCGCCGATAATAACTCAGGTTGATTCTCCGGCGTTAAACCAGCAAAACTGTTAACGGTAAAGTGTTGCGCTAATCGTTGATGCAGATCGGTGGGAAGGCTTTTGTACAGCACAATGGCAGGCTTCATCGCAAACTCCAATTCATTTGGGCAAGTGAGATCTGAAGCCAGCATAACAGCGAACACGACAGCGAGATCAAGCAGTAATCTCGCTCATCATGTTACGACTCATTAAAAAATCACGCTTCACTGCTGGCGATACTCTTCGCCGTGAGGCTGTGCGCACCAATCGTGGCACAACGTAGCGCGGTAATGATCGCCAGTGCGGGGGCAATGGCAAACAGGGTAAACAGCCAGTGGGCGGTGTTCTCAGCCCCGGCAACGCCACCGGGGAAATTCAGGCCAGAGAGATTGGCGACCATCCCGGCCATTGCGGCACCGACGGCGGTCGCAAACATCTGCACCGTGGTAATCGACGCCCCGGCAATGTCTTTATCTTCATCAGCCGCCACTTGCAGAATGCGGGTCAGCAGATGCGGCCAGCCAAAACCGATACCAAAACCCACCAGTGTTAGCGCGATGGCGATAGGTGCCATCTGTTGCCAGCTACCGAGTGAGGCGGCTGGCATCAGGATAGCCAGCGCCACAATCCCCGCCAGAACAATGATGGGGCCGCTGATAATCGCCCAACGAATACCTGATTTTTTCCAGCCGGCGCTCATCACCTCAGAGATTGTCCAGCCCGCCGCCATGGTGGCGGCAATATAGCCGGAAATCAGTGGTGACTGGCCATGTAGTGTTTGCAGGAAGTAGGGAACGAAGATCTCGCAGGTAATGCCGACTGCCAGCAGAGAGATGGTGATATAGAGTGCCGCCAGCGGTGAGCTAAGGCGCAGTGCCCCTTTTGGTAGCAGACGTGTGGTGGCGCGGGACTCTATGCGGAATAACAGCAGTAACAGCACCACCGCCAGCGCCATTCCCGCCATGTTGATCAGGCCACTACTGGCGATGCTGCTGGCCGAGATGGTCAGGACAATGGCGGTTAATAGCACTAATTGCGTGACAGGGAGTGCCGAGGCGTCGCTGCTGGATCTGCCCGCCGGCAGGATACGCCAGGTAAAAATGGCATAAATCAGGGTTACCGGTAACAACGTCCAGAATGCAAAGCGCCAGGCATCCATTTCAGCAAAAATGCCGCCGATAGCAGGGCCAATCAGAGTTGCAACCCCCCACATACCCGAAATCAGTGCCATGGCCCGCGGCCATAGTGATTGCTGAAAGACCAGATTAATCATGGCGTAAGAGAGCGCAAACAGGAAGCCGCCGCCCAAACCTTGCACAGTTCGACCCACCAGCATCATCGGCATGTTGGGGGCCATGGCGCATAAGGCGCTGCCCAACATAAAGACCAGCGAGGCGAACAGGTAGGCGCTACGTGGCCCGTAACCACTGAGTAGCCGGGCAGAGAGCGCCGAGCCGAGGATGGAGGCGGTGACGAATAGGGTGGTATTCCAGGCGTACAGGCTCAGGCCGTTAATCTCCAGCACCACCGAGGGCAAAATGGTGGTGGCGATATAAATATTGATCGCATGTAATACAACGCCCCCCGACAGAGCGATGGCAAAGGCCGCATTTTTACCGGAGAACAGGTCACTCCAACGGCTTGCATCATTTATTATCACGTTTCCATCCTGCCAGAAGTCTGGTTGTTGAGTTGATTATATTGTTACGATAAAGTTAAACAAGAAAATTCTTGGAATACGGTAGGCCAGTCAGTGATAATAAGTCAAGCATTGGCTTGGGAAATGTTATGCTGGAAAAGATTGATCAAAAATTAAAAAAATCGCCATGATAGCGGGGAAGATATGAATATCAACCATACAACCAGCCCGCCACACTCTGTCGCCAGGCGCTTGCTGATGCTGCTCAAGACCCGTGGCCCGCTGCAAGCGAGTGATGCCGGGAGGCTACTGGGAACGACCGGTGAAGCGGCCCGACAGCAATTTGTCAAACTGGCCAAAGAGGGGCTGGTGGTCGCCGAGGCAAAAGCGCAGGGGGTGGGCCGCCCGATTCAGCTATGGCAGTTAACCGAGGCTGGTAACGCGCACTTCCCTGATGGCCACGGTGAACTGACCGTGCAATTGTTGCGTTTGATCCGCAGCCAATTGGGTGACAGCGCCCTTGAGCTGCTGATTGATAGCCGTGAGCAGGAGACCTGCAATCAATATTGTCAAGCGATGGCGGGGGCGGCCAATGTGACCGAACGTGTTGAGCGGCTGGTGGCAATTCGCACGCACGAAGGTTATATGGCAGAGATGCAGGTAGAGGCGGATGGCGCATTGCTGTTGATCGAAAATCACTGCCCCATCTGTGCGGCAGCCACCCATTGTCAGGGGTTTTGTCGCGCCGAACTGGCGGTATTCCAGCAAGCTTTGGGAGTACCCGTCGAACGCGTTGAGCACATATTATCCGGCGCCCGCCGCTGCACTTATCGCATTAAACCAGAAGAGTTATGATGACCGGGAAGTGGCTACCGTCAGCAAGGTGCGGATAAATCTGAGTATTTATCCGCATCAGCAGGTTGGGATTATAGCGGGCTTAAGGTTATCTCTACCCGTCGGTTTTGTGCTTTACCGGCGGCAGTGCTGTTACTGGCAACCGGATTATCCGGGCCTGCACCGCTGGTGCGGACACGGTTGGCAGCCACGCCCTGCATAATCAGGGCGCTGCCCACACTATCCGCCCGCTGCTGTGAAAGTGTCATATTATGGGCTCTGGCACCGCTGCTATCGGTAAAGCCTATCACATTGACGGCGGTTTTATCATACTCTTTCAATACCATAGCGACCCCAGTCAGGGTATTGGCTCCCGCTGGTTTTAGGTTGCTGCTGTCAGTATCAAAAGTGACATTATTGGGCATGTTTAATACGATATTGTCGCCCTGACGGGTGACACTAACGCCCGTGCCGTTCATTTTTTCGCGCAACTTAGCTTCCTGCACATCCATGTAGTAGCCCGCACCGCCACCTAGCGCAGCCCCGGCTGCGGCACCAATTAATGCGCCTTTGCCACGGTCATGTTTCGATGATGACAACATGCCGATCCCCGCCCCTAAAGCGGCCCCGATCCCTGCGCCATAACCAGATTTCCCTGCTTGTGATTCGCCGGTATAGGGATTGGTGGTACAGGCGGAGAGGGTCAGCGCAACAGAGACGACAGCGACTCTGACCAATATGTGGTTTTTCATCAAATTTTCCTTAAATGGTGCTCTATTTCGGCGAAAACCTAGCAATATCGCCCAATAGCGGACTAAAAGTCATTAACCAGCCGTCACTTTATTGGCCGATGTTTATATACCATCGTTATCCGACAAAAAATGGGGGAATACTAGTGAGAAAACTCTCATAGTGTCAGCCGAAAGGTTCATTTGGCGGGTTTATCAACAAAATAGGCACAGAAAGGTTACTGATTAGTGGTGTTTTATGATTCCCCCTATAGGTCGCCTAATAGGGGGACAGTGTTCGAATAGGGTGAAAACCTAAAGCCCAGCCCCAGTCGGGGAAGGAAATGAGGGGGAGAAGCGGTAATTCTCCAATTCGTCAGGAATGAAAACAAAACCGATACGTTTTTTAATCATCGCCGAGGGCGTCGAGATCACTTCGGCTTCAACCATAGAGACACCGTCGGCTTTTAGCCGCTGGATCATGGCGTGCAGTGCGGCTGATCCCGCGCCTCTGATGGCACCTTCCACTTGAGGTGTTAAGACGTAAGCGGGGTTGGTTAATGTTGCCCTGATTGTGCCGTGTTTCATCGGCGGGCTGTCACCATTAGAGTAGCTGTCCGCGACACTGGCACTAACAATCTGATGATTAAATCTCACCACGATAATAGTCTGACCAGGACGAGGTTTTTGGCTGTAACTCTTTATTATCTGGCTGGTGACCTGGCCCGCATAGCGATTGGTCGCCATGTCGCTGGGGAATATGCCGTGGCGATCGCAACTCACACGGTGTTCTTGATATGTGTTTTCCCATGTCGCGATCGTTTCGAGTAGTTCATATAGGCTGTGACGGGTCTGCTCGCGACTGCCCTGAATGACCTCAATATCAAATCTTTCTGATGCTACCTGCCACTCGCCATTATGCAGTATGCGGGGTAATACATCTTGGTAAACATAAGAGGAGATAGGCATCTGATATGTTCCCAGCGGATATTGCTGAGCTTGCAGTGGTGAGACGATATCGCTATCACTGCTACTGCTACTGCTACCGTCATTAAAGTTATCACTGTCATAGTCATAGTCATAGTCACTTTCACTATGACAGTGGGCATAAGGCTTTGCGTTGCTGGCCTCCGGCGGGCTATTGATGATGGCATATTGCATATAATTTTGCTCAGAGAGGGCAAAGGATTGTGTGATGCTATCAATTAACACGGATCGGCCCTGTTCCTCGGCGACATCGTTAATAGTTTGGATCAAACGATTACCCGCCGTCGGCTCACGAATAAAGGCATCTATTGCATCGTGATCACTGTCGATGGCACTTCTGTCCAAAATTCCATTCAGTGTCTGAATCAGGTACTCCGTTGACCAGGTGCGTAAACTGTTGCCAAACAGTAGGGTAAAATCGGCTAATACTGATGACAGCCAGGTGGCACAGGAGTATCTGATTTGGCGGGGAAAACGGGCTCCGATAACATATTCTAATGGTTTCTCGCAATAATGAGACACGGCGGGGAGAGTCAGCGACTGACCATGTAGCCCGGTATTTAACTGAGATAATGTGAGACTCGGGGGGGCTTTTTTCAGTGCGGTGGTCACCACGACAGGTTTAGGTTTTAACGGCTCACTCGTGCCGGCCACCACTCTGTTGGATGCATCCTCGCCGGCAAAAAACTTCTTAATATGTTGCCACGCCGACTCAACCTGATTACAACGCCCTTGGGTCACGACATTGTAGAGCGCCAGTGGGCCAGAGATAAAACATCCCGCGATCCCTGCCACGCCGCGTTTGGCTCGATGTGGCTCGTCGTGTACCGCCATCATCACTTTTTGTAAAACCAGTGGTTGCCGGAAATTACTATTGAAAATAGTTAAATCAATGGGATCTTGATTGATAAGAGAACCAAGGGGCATTGATATTATCGGCGATAAGTGGAGTAATTTGCCTTGTGCGGTCTCCAAAAAACTGAGAGATAATTCATTTTTAAGCCAAGAGAACAGAAATGAAATATGGGTTGTCGCTTGATGTAATAGGAAATCAATCCTCTGTGAATCCGGTGACATAATTAATACCATGCCATCATCAACAGTAATATCCATGAAATTATCAAAAGTGATATCAAAGGTATTATTGGTTACTTCAAAGCTAAGTAATAGTGATCTTTCTTGATTTTGTGTATCTGAACTCTCCTGAGGAAAAATAGCAGATAGCGGCAAGGTCATGGTATTACTTATATGACAGTCCGTATCGCAATCAATTGTTTTTACACCCGATTTACTATCTTTACCAATAGGAATCCATGTTTCATCTATAATATTAGATGTGTTCTGGCAGGGTATATTGTCTTGAGTGTTATATTTATAATACAAACAGTTCTGTGTGTTCTCTTTTGACGTGTTATCGATGCCATATATTGTGCTTTTGGTTTTATTCTCTGTGGCAAAAGCTATTCCAATAAATAGTTGATAGATTAATGTAAACAACAAAATTCTTTTGTTTTTTATATTGGTCATCTTTATCATCTCCATTGGGAATATATATTCACCAACAGAATAATGTGGTTATTCGCCTCTGGCATTATTAAAATTTGTCAGATGATAGGGGAAATAAAAAAGGGGATTAATAGAGTGGGCGCTGCCAATGCATTGTCATTATCATATTTTTAGTTTCAATATTATAAGCTTGCCCAATAACCGTAAAACCTTGGTTATGGTAGAAGCGACAGGCCCGTCGGTTCTGCTGGTAAACTTCCAGTGTCAGTGTGTTATAGCGTTGTTGAACGTAATCCATCAGCAGTTTGCCAATCCCTTTACCATGAAAGGATTGCTCAACAAACAAGGCGCCCACCAGTTGTTCTTCGAGAATACTGATAAACCCTACAATAGGCTCCCCCTGGTCGAGAGCGGCTTCCTGTTGCAGATAGACCCAGGTTTTTGCCGCTGGCAGATAGGTATTACGCACCAGCGGGCTGCTCTCGTGCCAATACTGCTCGGCCACAAAAGGATGCGCGGCAATGGTGCTGCTCAGCCATAATGGCATCAGGGCATCAAGATCGCCAGATTGATAATCTCTAATCATTTCAGCGCGTTATCCGGATGGCAGAAGCAGCTTGCCAGATGATCGTTCACCAGGCCGCTCGCCTGCATAAAAGCATAGCAAATAGTGGAGCCGATAAACTTAAAACCCCGTTTTTTCAGTGCCTTTGACATTGCATCGGAGGCCGGTGTGGTGGCGGGGCACTCGGCCAGACACCACCAATGATTCACTTTGGGTTCACCATCAACAAAACTCCAGATAAAATGCGAAAAATCCTCTCCGTTGGCTTCCATCGCGAGATAGGCTTGGGCATTGGTAATAATGGCCTGAATTTTCCCTCGATGGCGGATAATTCCGCTGTCCTGCATCAGTGTCTCGATATCGTCTGGCCCCATTTTTGCCACACGGGCCGGATCAAAATGGTGGAAACACTGGCGATAGCGCTCACGTTTTTTCAGCACAGTTATCCACGACAACCCCGCTTGTTGGCCCTCCAGGCACAGCATTTCGAACAGCGCCTGACTCTCAGTGCGTGGGACTCCCCATTCACTGTCGTGATAAGCGAGGTAGAGCGGATCAGCTGTAACCCAACCGCAGCGTTGTAAGCTCATATTTCTTTGCCTTTTTTGTTGTCAGCTATCGCTGGGCATAATCGCTGTTCAGGCGGAGATAAGCAACCTATCGCTTTTTTGTATTAGTCTATTCTTGATCATCAGGTTAACTGCACGATAATTAATCAGTAGGCAGAATTTAATATTGTTTTTTTGCCATTAATTAGCCTGATAATGAGGTTTTACTATGAATAGCTATTTTATAAGACGACTGGTATTAGTTGCCCCGCTTATTTCCGTAATCGGTATTGGCCCGGTATTTGCCTCGACACCCTCTTTTCCCCCTCACATAAGTGACATCAGAGATGATGACTGCACGCTGGAACCCGGCACCTCTTATTGTGATCCCAACCCCGAATGGAAAGAGAGAAAAATAAAAAATGTAGTAACGATAAAGGAGAATCAGCACTATTTTTTAGCCCCGCCCCCCATTACCTGGTAGCGGAGTGGCTGAATAGTTGAGGTTATTTTTCACATCAATTCGCATGTGTTACTGGATTCTGGCTGTATATCTTCCAGTCAACGGGTATACTGCCTTATTCTATTTTAATCCACTTGTATCGCGTGCGAATCCAACATGCAAAAGTTTGATACCAAGACCTTTCAGGGCCTGATCCTGACGTTACAGGACTATTGGGCGCGCCAAGGCTGCACCATTGTTCAACCACTGGACATGGAAGTCGGCGCGGGTACTTCCCACCCCATGACCTGCCTGCGTGCACTTGGCCCTGAGCCAATCGCTGCCGCTTATGTGCAACCTTCACGCCGCCCGACCGATGGTCGCTACGGTGAAAACCCGAATCGCCTGCAACACTATTACCAGTTCCAGGTGATCATTAAGCCTTCGCCAGACAACATTCAGGAGCTGTACTTAGGTTCGCTGAAAGAGCTGGGTCTGGACCCGACTATCCACGACATTCGCTTTGTCGAAGACAACTGGGAGAACCCAACTTTGGGGGCCTGGGGTCTGGGCTGGGAAGTGTGGCTTAATGGGATGGAAGTGACACAGTTCACTTACTTCCAGCAAGTCGGCGGTTTGGAATGTAAACCGGTCACCGGTGAAATCACCTATGGTCTGGAGCGCCTGGCGATGTACATTCAGGGCGTAGATAGCGTCTATGATCTGATTTGGTGCGACGGCCCGCTGGGCAAAACCACTTACGGTGATATTTATCATCAGAATGAAGTGGAGCAATCCACCTATAACTTCGAATATGCCGATGTGGACTTCCTGTTCTCCTGCTTTGAGCAGTATGAGAAAGAAGCTAAATCGCTACTGGCGCTAGAAACCCCGCTGCCGCTGCCAGCTTACGAACGCATTCTGAAAGCAGGCCACACCTTTAACTTGCTGGACGCCCGCAAAGCCATCTCAGTGACTGAGCGTCAGCGCTATATCCTGCGTATCCGCACACTGACCAAAGCTGTCGCCGAGGCTTATTATGCCTCCCGCGAGGCGTTGGGCTTCCCTATGTGCAAAAAGAATCAGAACTAAGAGGCTGTCATGACTCAACAGACTTTCCTGGTGGAAATCGGCACGGAAGAGCTGCCGCCGAAGGCTCTTCGTTCGCTGGCCGAATCTTTTGCTGCCAATTTTACCGCCGAGCTGGATAGCGCCAATCTGCCTCATGGCGAGGTGATTTGGTATGCCGCACCGCGCCGTTTAGCGCTAAAAGTAGTAAATTTAAGTGCCGCTCAGGCCGATCGCGAAGTCGAAAAACGTGGCCCGGCGATTGCACAAGCATTTGATGCTGAAGGTAAACCTAGCAAAGCGGCTGAGGGTTGGGCGCGCGGCTGTGGGATTACTGTCGATCAAGCTGAACGCCTGGTCACAGACAAAGGCGAATGGCTGCTGTATCGCGCGCATGTCAAAGGGGAGTCGGCGCAATTACTGCTGGCGGGCATGGTTAATGCCGCACTGGCTAAGTTGCCGATCCCTAAACTAATGCGCTGGGGTGATAAAGAGACTCAATTCGTTCGCCCAGTCCATACTGTGACCATGCTGTTAGGCAGCGAATTAATTGCTGGCACAGTGTTGGGTATCGATTCAGACCGCATTATCCGTGGTCATCGCTTTATGGGTGAAGCGGAATTCGCCCTTGATAATGCCGAGCAGTATCCGCAGGCCCTGCTGGAACGCGGCAAAGTGATCGCCGATTATGAATTGCGTAAAGCTATCATCAAGCGTGATGCAGAGCTGGCAGCACAGAAGATTGGCGGCGTCGCCGATCTGAGCGAAAGCTTGCTGGAAGAGGTCGCGTCGCTGGTGGAGTGGCCGGTGGTACTGACCGCCAAATTTGAAGAGAAATTCCTGGCCGTCCCTGCGGAAGCGCTGGTGTACACCATGAAAGGCGACCAGAAGTATTTCCCAGTTTACGACACTGCCGGTAACTTGCTGCCAAACTTCATTTTTGTCACCAATATTGAATCTAAAGATCCTCAGCAGATTATCTCTGGTAACGAGAAAGTGGTTCGCCCACGTCTGGCTGATGCAGAGTTCTTCTTTAATACCGACCGCAAAAAACGTCTGGAAGATAATTTACCGCGTCTGGAAACCGTGCTGTTCCAACAGCAACTGGGCACTTTGCGCGATAAAACCGATCGTATTCAGGCGCTGGCAGGCTGGGTTGCCGCCCAAATTGGGGCCGATGTTAACCACGCAACGCGTGCCGGTTTGCTCTCCAAGTGTGACCTGATGACCAACATGGTTTTCGAATTCACCGACACTCAAGGTGTGATGGGGATGCACTATGCTCGCCACGACGGTGAAGCTGAAGATGTTGCGGTTGCACTGAATGAGCAATATCAGCCACGTTTTGCGGGCGATGACTTGCCGTCTAATCCCATTGCCTGTGCGCTGGCGATTGCCGATAAAATGGACACGCTGGCGGGTATCTTTGGTATCGGTCAACATCCGAAAGGCGATAAAGACCCGTTTGCACTGCGCCGTGCGGCATTGGGTGTGCTGCGTATTATCGTCGAAAAGAACTTGCCGCTGGATCTGCAAACCCTGACCGAAGAGGCCGTGCGCCTGTACGGCAGCAAGCTGACCAACGCCAAAGTGGTTGATGAAGTGATTGAGTTCATGCTGGGCCGCTTCCGTGCCTGGTATCAGGATGAAGGTCATAGCGTCGATACCATTCAGGCGGTATTGGCGCGTCGTCCAACCAGACCTGCTGATTTTGATGCCCGGGTGAAAGCGGTAACCTATTTCCGCACACTCGATGCAGCCGCTGCACTGGCTGCCGCGAATAAGCGTGTATCGAATATTCTGGCAAAATCGACTGATACCCTGAATGACCACGTGCGTGCTTCGGTGCTAAAAGACCCGGCAGAGCTGAAACTGGCGACTCACTTGGTGGTCTTGCGCGATAAGCTGGAACCTATTTTTGCTGCCGGTCAGTATAAAGAGGCATTGGTGGAACTGGCTGCGCTACGAGAAACCATTGATGAGTTCTTCGACAGCGTGATGGTAATGGCGGAAGATGATGCGGTTCGCATTAACCGACTGACATTACTGAGTAAATTACGCGAGCTATTCTTGCAGGTTGCTGATATTTCACTGTTACAGTAAGTCTGGTATTTGGCTCGTCATAGGGGAGCGTTTATCGCTCCCCTTAGCTATTCTTAACACTGTCATTGGGTGATAAGAGTGGGATGTTGTGAAGATAAGTCCCTATTACAGGAGTAGTTTCACATGACTTTTGCATTGAATACGACCCGTTATTCGCGTTGGTTTGCGCCATTCCTGGCGTTACTGGTAGTGTTCCAACTCACTGCTTGCGGTGATAAAGAGCCAGAACAACGTAAGGCTTTTATTGATTATCTGCAAAACACCGTAATGCGTAGCGGGATGAAGCTGCCAACACTGAGTGAAGATCAAAAGCAGAAATTTGGCCCTTATGTCAGCGATTACGCGATTTTAGTCACTTTTTCGCAGCAACTGACGAAATCTGTGGATGCTAGCCTGACGCCTGCTATTGCACAGATCAATGAAATTCGTGTGGCGCAAGATTATCTCAATAAGCGTGATGCATTACAGCAGTCAGCGGGAGCTTTGAACCTGTTGGTGCAGCAGATTCGCACTGCCAAAACTCAGGCCGATAGCGCTGTAGCTGCCTTGAAACAGCCTGATGATTTGAAAGCGGTATTCAACAAAGCTTTTGATAATATTGTGACTCAGCCCACCAATGTGTTGATCCCAGCTATTCCAGTGGTATCTGCTTTTGTGCAAGATTTGGCCCAGGTAGGGGATTTCCTGCAACAGCAGGGCACACAGGTCAGCTTTAATAATGGCGGCGTTCAGTTCCAGACGCCACAGCAAGCGGCTTTGTATAACACCATGATGGCTAATTTAGTCGCCAAGTACCCGGCGATGATGGCGGCACAAAAGAGTGTGATGAGTGTTATTCAGTGATGATTTTGGTTTGATTTAGTTTGGATTGGTGTTTGATTTAGTTTGAATTGAACTGATGAACGGCGCTGGTTGATATGAGATCAGCGCTCACTTTGTCTCTGATATCTCAATCGAGCACGTGCGCTAGCGCAGGGGTTCCAAGGGGGTTACGCGCTTGTAACCCCTTTAGCGGCTGAGGCATCGGAGGTTAGGTGAGCACCAATCTCATGTCAACCGAACAGGTTACTCAATTAAACGACATATTTCTCAATTGCCACCGCCACACCATCTTCACTATTCGTCGTAGTAATAAACTGCGCAATCTCTTTTAGTTCAGGAATAGCATTCCCCATCGCCACACCCACGCCAGCGTAATTAACCATCGCGATATCATTACCCTGATCACCCAGTGCCATCACATTTTCCTGTGCAATGCCTAAATGGTCAGCCAGCATTTTCACCCCCGTCCCCTTATCAACTCGCTTACTCAAAATTTCCAGGTAGAAAGGGGCACTCTTCATGATGGTGAAACGCTCGAAAGCCTCAGCGGGCATCATTGCTAATGCGCGGTCAAGGGCCTCTGGCTCATCGATCATCATCACTTTTGGGAAGCGTAATGTTGGGTCCATCTCCTCTACGGCACGATATTTCAATGGGATACCCGTCAATAACACTTCATGCAGGGTGTATTTGCTGATGTCTTTGTTGGCGGTATATAAGGTATCAAAATCAAAAGCCTGGAAACTGACACCCATTTTGCGCGATAAGGCTTCAAAATAGAGATAATCTTCGAAACTGAGGGTTTCCTGCAAAATACATTCACCGGTGGCAGCTTTTTGGACCAATGCACCATTATTACTGATGCAATAATCGCCACTGTTTTCCATATTCAATTCGCGTAAATAGCGCTGGACCCCGATATAGGGCCGGCCCGTGGCCAATACCACGCAAACACCTTTGGCTCGAGCGGCATCAATGGCCTGCTTTACCCGTGGTGTGATTTCATGCTGTGGATTCAGTAAGGTGCCGTCCATATCGATAGCGATCAATTCAATAGCCATAAGGTCCTCAGATTTATTTAACTAATACCTCATGCTAACGCGATTCAGCGCTCAAATGCTAGTGAGTCTGTGCGCCACACGATTGTTGCGACGATAAGGGCGGTATTCAGGCAAAAAAAATCCAGAGACAGTATCCTGCTCTGGATCTTTTATCGTTTATCTTACCCGCAGATTAGATATCGATATTGGCTGCGCGCAGCGCATTCTCTTCGATAAAGGCACGGCGAGGTTCAACCGCGTCACCCATCAGAGTGGTGAATAGCTGATCAGCTGCTATGGCATCTTTCACCATAACTCGCAGCATACGACGGCTGGTTGGGTCCATCGTGGTTTCCCACAGCTGTTCTGGGTTCATTTCACCCAAGCCTTTATAGCGCTGGATTGCCAGGCCACGACGGGACTCTTTCACTAACCAATCCAGTGCGTCTTCGAAGCTTGAAACCGGCACACGGCGCTCGCCACGCTCAACAAAAGCGTCTTCTTCGATTAAGCCACGCAGCTTATCGCCCAACAGACAGATTTTGCGATATTCACCACCGTGGATGAAATCAAAGTCCAGCTCATAGTCAGTATCCACACCATGGGTGCGGATACGTAAAATTGGCTCGAACAACTGACGCTCACGGTTTTCGCGCACCACTGAACTGTAGCTGCTGCCGTGCTGCTCTTTCTCATTCAGCAACACCACCAGCGAATCAATCCACTGCGTCACAACCTCTTTATTGCTCAAATCTTCTTCTAGTAGAGTTGGCTGATAAATCAGGTTATTCAGCAGAGCACGCGGGAAGCGGCGTTCCATGCGGGCGATAGTTTTCTGAACACTGTAGTGCTCAGCAACCAATTTTTCTAATGGCTCACCAGCCAGTGCCGGTGCATGGGCATTGATGTGCAATGCTGCGCCATCCAGTGCCAGCGACATCTGGTACTGCTCCATCGCATCATCATCTTTGATGTACTGCTCTTGCTTGCCTTTCTTCACTTTGTACAGTGGCGGTTGAGCGATAAATACATGTCCACGCTCAATAATTTCCGGCATCTGACGGTAGAAGAAGGTCAACAATAACGTGCGGATGTGAGAACCATCGACGTCGGCATCGGTCATGATAATGATATTGTGATAGCGCAATTTGTCCGGGTTATATTCATCCCGACCAATGCCACAACCCAGCGCGGTGATCAGCGTTGCCACTTCTTGCGAAGAGAGCATTTTGTCAAAACGCGCTTTCTCAACGTTCAGAATTTTACCTTTCAGCGGCAAAATAGCCTGATTTTTACGGTTACGGCCCTGTTTAGCAGAACCGCCCGCAGAGTCCCCTTCCACTAAGTAGAGTTCGGACAACGCCGGGTCACGCTCCTGGCAGTCTGCCAGTTTGCCTGGCAGACCAGCTAAATCCAGCGCGCCTTTACGGCGGGTCATTTCACGGGCTTTACGCGCGGCTTCACGGGCGCGGGCTGCATCAATGATTTTACCGACCACGATTTTGGCGTCAGTTGGGTTTTCCAGCAAATACTCAACCAGCTTCTCGTTCATCAGTGTTTCAACCGCCGTTTTCACCTCAGAAGAGACCAACTTATCTTTGGTCTGTGAGGAGAACTTAGGATCTGGCACTTTCACCGAAACCACGGCAATCAGACCTTCACGGGCGTCATCACCGGTGGCACTGATTTTCGCTTTTTTACTGTAACCCTCTTTATCCATGTAGCTGTTCAGCGTGCGGGTCATCGCCGTACGGAAACCAACCAGATGGGTACCACCATCACGCTGTGGAATGTTGTTGGTAAAGCAGTAAATATTTTCCTGGAAACCATCATTCCACTGCAGTGCCACTTCCACACCGATATCATCTTTCACGGTAGAGAAGTAGAACACTTTCGGGTGGATCGGGTTTTTGTTCTTGCTCAGATACTCAACAAACGCCTTGATACCGCCTTCGTAGTGGAAGTGGTCTTCTCTGTCGTTGCGCTTGTCTTTCAGCTTGATTGAAACACCTGAGTTCAGGAATGACAGCTCACGCAGACGTTTAGCTAAAATTTCATACTGGAATTCGGTGTTATTGGTGAAGGTCTCGAAACTCGGCCAAAAACGCACGGTAGTCCCGGTTAGATCAGTTTCACCCACCACTTTCAGAGGTGCTTGCGGCACACCCATTTTGTAAGTCTGCTCGTGAACTTTACCTTCACGGCGAATGACCAGCTCCAGTTTCTCAGACAGGGCGTTAACAACTGACACACCCACGCCATGCAAACCGCCGGAAACTTTGTAAGAGTTATCATCAAACTTACCGCCCGCATGTAGCACGGTCATGATGACCTCAGCTGCCGATACCCCTTCCTCTTCATGTAAGCCGGTTGGGATACCACGGCCATCATCCTGTACAGAAACCGAGTTGTCAGAATGGATGGTGACGATAATTTCTTTACAGTGGCCAGCGAGGGCTTCGTCGATAGCGTTGTCCACAACCTCGAATACCATGTGGTGCAGACCGGTACCGTCATCAGTATCACCGATATACATGCCCGGGCGCTTACGAACCGCATCCAGCCCTTTTAATACCTTGATACTTGAGGAGTCATAAGTATTCGACATCAACGTTTCTCGCTCATTTTTAATCCTGTGGTTGAACCTCTATTTTGCCATGTTCCACGCGGAACATCTTGCCCTTTTCGCCTACCATGTCGGCCACTTGCTCAGCGCTCACTGCGCTGACAAAAACCTGGGCCTGGGTCGCTTTCAAACGCTCGGCCAATAAACGACGACGGCCGGTGTCTAATTCGGAAGCAAAATCGTCAAGCAGATACAGGCAACGCCGCCCGCTCTGTCGGGTGAGAAACTCACCCTGCGCTAACCGCAGTGCGCACATCAGCAGTTTTAGCTGACCGCGCGATAGCAGATCTTCTACCGGCGTACCATCAGCCCGAATGCGGAAATCCGCTTTATGCGGCCCGATGGCGGTATAGGTTAGCGCGCGGTCACGCTCAAACTGGCGTTCCAGCAACTCACCGTAGTCGCTCTCCTTATCCCAGCCGCGCTGGAAAGAGAAACTCAGGGCGAACTCTGGCAGGAACAGGGCGCATGTGGCTGAAATATCTGCCGCAATTGCGTCACTGTATGCCGCCCGCCACTCGCTAATACGCTCGGCCAGCGGGACTATCTCTTGATCCCATGGCCGAATTTGCGCATAGCGACTAACCTGGCGCAGCGCGGCATTACGCTGCTTAAGTAACCTTTTCAGATTGCTCCAGGCCGTAAAAAAACCGGGTTCGTTATGAAAGCAACCCCAGTCTAAAAAAGCGCGCCGGAATTTTGGCCCGCCATTCAATAGCGTAAAACCCTCGGGGGTAATCAACTGCATCGGCAGCATTTGTGCCAATTCAGCCACTTTATGGCCGTCAGTGCCATCGATGCGCACTTTGCTATCACCCTGCCGGCTTTTACTCAGGCCGACAGATGACTCGCGTTCATTCACATCAACCCGACCATGCAGCACAAACTCGGCACAGTCGTGGCGAATCACTCGCCCGGCCTGCAAACTGCGAAAAGCGCGGCCATGACCCAAGGTATAAATCGCCTCCAACACACTGGTTTTGCCACTGCCGTTGGGGCCGACTAAAAAATTAAAACCCGACGCCAGCGCCAAGTCTGCCGATTCGATATTGCGAAAATCTTTAATCAGTAAACGCGTCAAAGCCATGCTGCAAATTTCTTCATTATCGAAGTAATCGAACTATCAAGGGCGTTATCGTCGCAGGCCATTTACGTGCGGCCAGCGCACAGCCACCGGAGCGTACTTATTGTACGTGAGGATGGCGAGCACTACCCAATCGCAAAGGGGCAAGCAAGATAGCCCGATAAATATTACAACCGCATTGGCATGACCACGTAGGCTGCGGCCTGACTGGCACCATCTTCGATCTGCACACTCGAAACTGAATCAGTCAGTAACAGGCGCACATCTTCACACTTCAGTGCGTTAAGCACATCAAGCACATAGCTGACGTTGAAACCGATCTCCATTTCCGTCCCGTCGTAGCTGACATCGAGGATCTCTTCTGCTTCTTCCTGCTCAGGGTTATTGGCCGTGATCTTGAGCTGATTTTGGCTAACATAGAGCCGAACGCCACGAAACTTCTCATTAGATAAGATAGCCGCTCGAGCAAAAGCTTGTTTCAGCAAATCACAGCTCGCTTCCAACGTTTTGTCCGGATTTTTCGGCAATACGCGGCGATAATCAGGGAAACGGCCATCGACCAGCTTAGAGGTGAAAATAAAATCACCGACATGAGCGCGGATGTTGTTACTGCCAATTTGCAGACGCAGTGGTGTATCACCACCATCCAGTAACCTCACCAACTCCATCACGCCTTTACGTGGCACGATCACCGAATGTGACGGCAGCGTTTGGCCAATCGGCATTGAGCATACCGCCAAACGGTGACCATCGGTCGCGACGGTGCGCAACTCTTCGCCTTCGGTCTCAAACAGCATGCCATTCAAGTAATAGCGCACATCCTGATGGGCCATCGAGAACTGAGTGGACTCAATCAGGCGCTTCAAGGTGGCTTGCGGTAAAGTGAATTCAACTTCACTCTGCCAGTCATCCAGATTAGGGAAATCTACCGCCGGTAAGGTGGATAGCGAGAAGCGGCTACGACCAGAGCGCACCAGCAGACGATCGCCATCTAATGCGACGGTAATTTCGGCCCCTTCCGGCAAACCACGCCAGATATCAAAAAACTTCCGGGCAGGCACTGTGGTAGCACCCTGTTCATGGGGCTGGGATAGGGCAACACAGGCCACCATCTCCATCTCCAGATCGGTACCGGTCAGGCGCAAAGAACCTTCCGTCACTTGCAGCAACAAGTTACCCAGAATAGGCAACGTAGGGCGTCCACCCAGCGGGCTACTGACCTGTTGCAGCGGTTTTAGCAGATGCTCACGTTCAATGATAAATTTCATAGCGCTAGGAGGATAATGTTCTGATTAAGTTAGAGAAATCTTCTTTGATGTCGTGACTTTCTTCACGCAACTGCTCAATTTTCCGGCAGGCGTGCAACACCGTGGTATGGTCGCGGCCACCAAACGCATCGCCGATTTCAGGCAGGCTGTGGTTGGTTAGCTCTTTCGCCAACGCCATCGCCATTTGACGTGGGCGGGCTACCGAACGTGAACGCCGTTTGGAGAGTAGGTCAGCGACCTTAATTTTATAATATTCAGCAACAGTTTTTTGAATATTATCGATAGTAACCAGCTTTTCCTGCAATGCCAGTAAGTCGCGCAGCGCTTCGCGCACAAAATCAATGGTGATTGCCCGACCCGTAAAATTGGCGTTGGCTATCACACGATTCAATGCCCCTTCCAGCTCACGCACGTTAGAACGCAGACGCTTGGCAATAAAGAACGCGACCTCACCGGGCAAGCGAATATCATTTTCATCCGCTTTCTTCATCAGAATCGCGACACGGGTTTCTAGTTCCGGCGGCTCGATAGCTACCGTCAGGCCCCAGCCAAACCGCGACTTCAGACGATCTTCTACGCCATTGATCTCTTTTGGATAGCGATCTGACGTCAAAATGATCTGCTGATTACCTTCCAGCAAGGCATTAAAGGTGTGGAAAAACTCTTCCTGCGAACGCTCTTTATTGGCAAAGAACTGAATATCATCGATTAATAGTGCATCAACCGAACGATAATAGCGCTTAAACTCTTCTATCGCGTTGTTCTGCAAGGCTTTTACCATATCTTGCACAAAACGCTCTGAATGCATGTAAACCACTTTGGCATTGGCTTTACGGGCCATGATGCCATTTCCCACAGCATGTAACAGGTGAGTTTTACCCAAACCTGTACCGCCATAGAGGAATAACGGGTTATACGCCCCCCCCGGATTATCAGCCACCTGACGTGCTGCTGCCCGGGCCAGTTGGTTCGATTTACCCTCAACGAAGTTATCAAATGTGTGCTTCGGGTTAACATTCGAACGGTAAGAGTGTTCAGGCTGAGCGGGCGAACTATCCCAACTCGGGCGCACAGGTGCGCTGCGGGTAACCGGAGCGACAGGCGCACTAACGCTGGCTGTAACTGGATGACTGTGTGCCGCTCTTACCGCCGGTTTACTCCCCACTTCAAAACGCAGTAAGGGAACCTCGCTGCCACAAAAGTCATTAAGTAATCCATTGATATTGTTTAAGTACTTATCACGGACCCAGTCCAGAACAAAACGATTAGGGGCGTAAAGCGCCAGAGTATTGTCACTCAGTTCCGCCTGTAGGGGGCGTATCCACATACTAAATTCTGTGGCAGGTAACTCATCCTGCAATCGGGCAAGACACTGCTGCCAAAGCGAAAGTGACAC